>NZ_JAPEPM010000001.1:0-4800000 GCF_026340105.1 Streptomyces sp. NBC_01433
GGCCCCATTGTCTTCTCGAATCCGGCGTTGTCCCACATCAGCCGGTGGCGCCCGGAGCGGCGGCCGATGTCGACGCTACTCCGAAGATTTCGGACATCGCGGGCTGAGGGTGGGGGCGGCAGCCGTATTGACGGAACTCTGATGCCTTCCCGGTAGCCGCCCGACTACGCCGCGACCTGCGGGAAAGCCGCAGGCGCCTGCCCGACCAGCCGGCAGGCCCGTTACGGGTGCCCGACAATCCGGCCCAGGGGGTGTCGTCCCCAGGGCTGTTCTGCCGGGCAGGCCCGTCACGCGTGCTCGAAGGTCCGGTCACTACGCGTGGCCGACGATCCGGTCGTCACGCGTGCTCTGCGGTCGTCACACGTGCCCGACGGTCGTCACGCGTGCCCGACGGTCGTCACACGTGCTCGACGATGTGCCCGTCGCTCAGCTCCAGGACCCGGTCGGCGAAGCCCAGCAGCTGGGGGTCGTGCGTGGCGACCAGGGCGGTGACGTTCTCGCTGCGGACGACCGCGCGCAGCAGCTCCATGACCGCGAGCCCGGTCTCCGCGTCGAGCTGCCCGGTGGGCTCGTCGGCGATCAGGAGGGCGGGGCGGTTGGCGAGCGCCCTGGCGATGGCGACGCGCTGCTGCTGGCCACCGGAGAGTTCGCCGGGGCGCTGCTGGGTGTGGTCGCCGAGGCCGACCAGGGAGAGCAGCAGCGCCACCCGCTCCTCGCGCTCGGCAGGGTCGGCCTTGCGCAGCCTCATCGGTACGCCGACGTTCTCGGCGGCGGTCAGGATGGGGATCAGGCCGAACGACTGGAAGATGAAGCCGATCCGGTCGCGGCGCAGTTCGAGCAGCCCGTTCTCGCCCAGTGCGGAGATGTCGGTGCCGTCGACGGTGATCCGGCCGCCGTCCGGCGCGTCCAGGCCGCCGACCAGGTTGAGCAGGGTCGTCTTGCCGGATCCGGAGCGTCCCTTGAGCGCGACCAGTTCGCCGCGCGGGATCTCGAAGGAGACGCCGCGCAGCGCGTGCACGGCGGCGGCGCCCGTGCCGTACGAGCGGTGCAGGTCCTCGACGCGCACCATGGGCCCGCGTGCCGGGTCCTCGGCTACGGCCGTGCTGCTCTGTCCGCTGGTGCTCTCGGTCATGTCACTCCCCGTACGTACGCGTCTCTCGCGATCGCCAGTATGTGCATGAGGCACACGGCCGGGCAATGGTCAGTTCTCGGGCCGCCCGAGTTCGGGGTGCCGGGCGAGCGGCCGAAGGGGATCGCCGACGGGCGATCGGCCCCGGCCCACGTCCTCAAGTGCGGTGACGCGGACCCGCGTCCTCGCGTGCGGTGTGCCCGTCTTCCCTTGCGGTGCGCCCGTCCTCACGTGCGAGGTCCTTCGGCGCCACGGCACCACGGCGCCGCCGTGCCCGCCCCTGCGTAGAACTGCCCCGTGAGCCACGGGAAGTCCGTACAGCGGGCGGGCACGGCGGCGATGCGGGCCGTGGCCGTTCAGGCGCCCTTCGCCAGGTCCTTCAGCGCGATGTTGAGCTGGAGGACGTTGACGCGGGGTTCGCCCATGAAGCCGAGGATGCGGCCGTCGGTGTGGTCCTTGACCAGTTTCTCCACCTGGTTCACGTCGAGGTGGTTCTTCTCCGCGACGCGGCGGATCTGGAGTTCGGCGTAGGCCGGGGAGATGTCGGGGTCGAGGCCGGAGCCGGAGGAGGTGACGGCGTCGGCCGGAACGTCGGCCGGATTGACCCGGTGGCCGGGGACGGAGTTGTCCTTGACGACGGCGGCCTTGGCGGCGGTGACCCAGTCGATGAGTTCCTCGTTGTCGCCGGAGCGGTTGGTCGCGCCGGAGAGGATCAGCTTGTACTGGGTGTTGACGCTGTTGCTGCCCAGACCGTTGGCGGGGCGGGGCTGGAACCACTTGAGGTCCGGCTCGGCGGTCTCCTGGCCGTCCTTCAGCGGCAGGTCGTAGCGCTGCCCGATGAGGGACGAGCCGACGACCTTCCCGTTCGCGGTGACTTCGGAGCCGTTGGCCTTGCCGGGGAAGAGTGCCTGGGCGACACCGGTGACGGCGAGCGGGTAGACGACGCCGCAGATCAGGGTGAGGACGAGCAGGGCGCGCAGTCCGGCGCCGAGCAGCCGGGCCGTGCTTCCTAGGGAGTTGTTCATGGCAGGTCAGCCGATTCCGGGGATGAGGGAGAGGATCAGGTCGATGATCTTGATGCCGATGAACGGGGCGACGAGGCCGCCCAGTCCGTAGATGCCGAGGTTGCGGCGCAGCATGCTGTCGGCGCTGGAGGGCCGGTAGCTGACGCCCTTCAGGGCGAGCGGGACCAGCGCGATGATGATCAGCGCGTTGAAGATCACGGCGGACAGGATCGCGGACCTCGGGGAGGAGAGGTCCATGATGTTGAGCTTGTCAAGGCCCGGGTAGACCACGGCGAACATGGCCGGGATGATCGCGAAGTACTTCGCGACGTCGTTGGCGATGGAGAACGTGGTGAGTGCGCCACGGGTGATCAGGAGCTGCTTGCCGATCTCGACGATCTCGATCAGCTTGGTCGGATTGGAGTCCAGGTCCACCATGTTCCCGGCCTCCTTCGCGGCCGAGGTACCGGTGTTCATCGCCACACCGACATCCGCCTGAGCCAGAGCCGGAGCGTCGTTCGTCCCGTCACCCGTCATCGCGACCAGCTTGCCCCCCGCCTGCTCCCGCTTGATCAGAGCCATCTTGTCCTCGGGCGTCGCCTCGGCGAGGAAGTCGTCGACTCCCGCCTCCTCGGCGATGGCCTTCGCGGTCAGCGGGTTGTCACCCGTGATCATGACCGTACGGATGCCCATGCGGCGCAGCTCGTCGAACCGCTCCCTCATGCCTTCCTTGACGACGTCCTTGAGGTGGATGACACCCAGGACCCGTGCGCCGTCCGTGTCCTCCAGAGCCACCAGCAGCGGCGTGCCACCAGCCTGGGAAATCCGGTCGGTGAGCGCCTGCGCGTCCTGCGAGACACTGCCGCCACGCTCCTTGACCCAGGCGACGACCGAACCGGTCGCGCCCTTGCGTACCTTGCGCCCGTCGACATCCACCCCGGACATCCGGGTCTGGGCGGTGAACACGACCCACTCGGCCTGTGTCAGCTGGCCCTGGTGCCGCTCGCGCAGCCCGTACTTCTCCTTGGCCAGGACCACGATCGAGCGGCCCTCGGGAGTCTCGTCGGCCAGCGACGACAGCTGGGCGGCGTCCGCGAGTTCGGCCTCCGTCACGCCCTTGACCGGGACGAACTCGGCGGCCTGCCGGTTGCCCAGCGTGATCGTGCCGGTCTTGTCGAGCAGCAGCGTCGACACATCGCCCGCCGCCTCGACCGCCCGCCCCGACATGGCCAGCACATTGCGCTGGACCAGCCGGTCCATGCCCGCGATGCCGATCGCGGAGAGCAGCGCACCGATGGTGGTCGGGATCAGGCAGACCAGCAGCGCGGCCAGCACGATCATCGACTGCTTCTCGCCCGCGTAGATCGCGAACGGCTGCAGAGTCACCACGGCCAGCAGGAAGACGATGGTCAGCGAGGCGAGCAGGATGTTCAGCGCGATCTCGTTGGGCGTCTTCTGCCGGGCCGCACCCTCGACCAGGGCGATCATCCGGTCGATGAACGTCTCGCCGGGCTTGGTGGTGATCTTGATGACGATCCGGTCGGAGAGCACCTTCGTACCCCCGGTCACCGCCGAGCGGTCACCGCCGGACTCCCGGATGACCGGCGCGGACTCACCCGTGATCGCGGACTCGTCCACGCTCGCGACACCCTCGACGACGTCCCCGTCGCCGGGGATGATGTCGCCCGCCTCGCAGACCACCAGGTCACCGATGCGCAGGCCGGTGCCGGCGACCCGCTCCTCGTTCTTCCCTATGAGCCGCCGCGCGACCGTGTCGGTCTTCGCCCTGCGCAGCGTGTCGGCCTGCGCCTTGCCGCGCCCCTCCGCCACCGCCTCCGCCAGGTTGGCGAAGATCGTCGTCAGCCACAGCCAGCCCGCGATGGCCCAGCCGAACCAGTCCGTCGGATCCAGCACCGCGAGCACGGTGGTGAGCACCGAACCGATCAGCACGACGAACATCACCGGGGACTTGACCATCACCCGGGGATCCAGCTTGCGGACCGCGTCGGGGAACGAGGTGACCAGCTGCTTGGGGTCGAACAGGCCCCCGCCGACGCGCCCTTCGGGCCCGCGCCCCGTCGGCAGGTCGCTGTGGGGCGCGAGGCCCGGATCGGCGGTGGACATGGAGCTGGGCTCCTCAGGCTTCTTTACGTTGGTGGTCATGACGCCAGCCCTTCGGCGAGCGGGCCCAGCGCGAGGGCCGGGAAGTAGGTGAGTCCGGTGATGATGAGGATCGTGCCGACCAGCAGACCGCTGAAGAGCGGCTTCTGGGTGCCGAGCGTGCCGACGGTCGCCGGTACGGGTTTCTGTTCGGCCAGTGAGCCGGCCAGGGCCAGGACGAACACCATGGGCAGGAACCGGCCGAGCAGCATCGCGATACCGATGGTCGTGTTGAACCACTGGGTGTCCGCGTTCAGCCCGGCGAAGGCCGATCCGTTGTTGTTGGCACCGGAGGTGTAGGCGTAGAGGATCTCCGAGAAGCCGTGCGCCCCCGAGTTGGTCATCGAGTTGCCCGGAGTGGGCAGCGCCATGGCCACGGCGGTGAAGCAGAGCACCAGCGCCGGGGTGATCAGGATGTAGCAGGCCGCGAACTTGATCTGGCGGGTGCCGATCTTCTTGCCGAGGTATTCCGGCGTGCGGCCGACCATCAGACCCGCGATGAACACCGCGATGATCGCCATGATCAGCATCCCGTAGAGCCCCGAACCGACACCACCGGGCGCGATCTCGCCGAGCTGCATGCCCAGCATGGTGATGCCGCCGCCGAAGCCGGTGTACGAGGAGTGGAAGGAGTTCACCGCACCGGTCGAGGTGAGGGTGGTGGCGACCGCGAAGATCGATGAGCCGCCGATCCCGAACCGGTTCTCCTTGCCCTCCATCGCCCCGCCCGCGATGTCGAACGCGGGGCCGTTGTGCGCGAACTCGGTCCACATCATCAGCGCACTGAAGCCGAGCCAGATGACGCCCATCGTGGCGAGGATCGCGTAGCCCTGCTTGACGTTGCCGACCATCTTGCCGAAGGTCCGGGTTAGGGCGAAGGGGATGACCAGGATCAGGAAGATCTCGAAGAGGTTCGAGAGCGGGTTGGGGTTCTCGAAGGGGTGGGCCGAGTTGGCGTTGAAGTAACCGCCGCCGTTCGTGCCCAGCTCCTTGATGACCTCCTGCGAGGCGACCGCCCCGCCGTTCCACTGCTGCGTGCCGCCGTTGAACTGGCCGACCTCGTGGATGCCGGAGAAGTTCTGGATGGCGCCGCAGGCGACCAGCACGAGGGCACCGATCACCGCGATCGGGATCAGGATCCGTACGGTGCCGCGCACCAGGTCGGACCAGAAGTTGCCGAGTTCACCGGTGCGGGCGCGGGCGAAGCCGCGTACCAGCGCCACCGCGACGGCCATGCCGACAGCCGCCGAGACGAAGTTCTGCACCGCGAGGCCGCCGGTCTGCACGACGTGGCCCATGGCCTGTTCGCCGTAGTACGACTGCCAGTTGGTGTTGGCGACGAAGGACGCCGCCGTGTTGAACGCCTGGTCCGGGTCGATCGACGAGAAGCCGAGCGAGCCGGGCAGGGACCCCTGCACCCGTTGCATCAGGTACAGGAAGAGGACGCTCACCGCCGAGAAGGCCAGGACTCCGCGCAGATAGGCGGGCCAGCGCATTTCGGTGGTGGGATTGGCGCCGATGGCCTTGTATATCCACTTCTCCACCCGCAGATGCCGGTTCGAGGAGTAGACGCGGGCCATGTGGTCGCCGAGCGGACGGTACGCCAGACCCAGCGCCACGACGAGCGCGAGCAACTGGAGCACACCAGCGAGGACGGGGCTCATTTCGGGCTCAGAACCTCTCCGGGTACAGAAGGGCGAGGACGAGGTAGCCCAGCAGGGCGACGGCCACGATCAGACCGACGATGTTCTCGGCAGTCACAGCTTCGCCACCCCCCGCGCGATGAGAGCCACCAGCGCGAACACCGCGATCGTGGTGACGACGAAGGCCACATCGGCCATCGTGTGCTCCTAGATGAGGTTCGGATTCTCGGACCTCATGAGCAAACAGCCGCCCGGGGCCTTCTCCGCCTGCGTTGATGCCTTCCTTACGGTGAGGGGCAAGCCCTTGACGCCGCCCATACGTGCCCGATACGCGCCCGATACGCACGCCGCTCGCGCGCTGCGCGGACGCATGGAAAAAGCCGGTGGGCCGCACCCCGTGAAAGGGGTGCGGCCCACCGGCCGGCTTGTGTGCCGAGAGCTTGTCTAGCGGACCTCGGTGATCTCGGGCCCGCGCTGGAGCTGCCCCATGCCACCGGAGAACTTCGAGTTCTCCTGGTCCTCCTGCTGGATACCCTCCGGCACCATCTGGGCGTCGTTGGGGAGCTTGAGGACGATGGGGTCGCGCGGGGCCATCGGGCCCTCCCCACGGACGACCACGGTGTCCTGGAAGATCGTCTCCAGCAGTCCGGCGGCCTCCGGCTGCACGGCACCCTGGCCGGAGATCACCCCGCGCAGGAACCAGCGCGGTCCGTCGACGCCGACGAAGCGCACCAGCTGCACGCCGTTCGTCCCGTCCGGAAGCTGTACGGGGACCTGGGCGCGCAGCTCCCAGCCCAGCGGGCCCTCGACCTCGTCGATGATCCCGCCCTGCTGGGTGATGCCCGAGGCGATCTCCTCGCGGACCTCGCCCCAGATGCCCTCCTTCTTGGGGGCGGCGAATGCCTGCAGCTGGACCGCGCTGTCGCGCAGGACCACGGTGGCGGCGACGATCGCGTCCCCGGCCACCTCGACCCGCAGCTCCATGCCCTCGACACCCGGCACGAAGATGCCGCCCAGGTCGACCCGGCCCTCGCCGGGCTGGGAGACCTCCTCGATGTCCCACGGCCCGTCCGGCCTGGGGGCAGGCGGAAGGTTCGACCGGCGAGCGCCGGACTCGGCTCCGTCGGTACCGTCGAGCTCGTCGGCGACCTGCCCGGCCTCGCGCGCTTCGTCCACCGTGTCCTCGGCGGAACCACTCTTCTTGCGACGTCCGAACACGTCAATGTCCTTCCCGGTCGGATACGACCGATGCGTAGCTGTTCCCACCGTCGGTGATCCCGCCCCTGACACCGTCCACGGCGGCATGACCGCCGGTGGACCCGAAGCCCCCCTCGGCCCGCGCCGAGCCGGGAAGCTCCGCCACCTCGTGGAAGCGCACCTTCTCGACCTGCTGGACAACCAGTTGGGCAATCCGGTCGAAACGCTCGAACCGCACGGTCTCGCGCGGGTCGAGATTGACCACGATCACCTTGATCTCCCCACGGTACCCGGCATCAACCGTCCCTGGGGCATTCACCAGGGCGACTCCGCAGCGGGCCGCGAGGCCCGAACGCGGGTGCACGAACGCGGCGTACCCGTCGGGCAGCGCGATCGACACCCCGGTGGGCAGCACGGTCCGCTCGCCCGGGGCGAGTTCCGCGGCCTCGGTGGTCACCAGGTCGGCCCCGGCGTCGCCCGGATGTCCGTACGACGGAATCGGCACGTCCGGGTCGACAAGGCGGATCAGTACGTCGACGGGCTGTCGCATCAGGGGTTCACCTCGAAGGCACGGGCGCGCTTGACCTGGTCGGGGTCGGCCATCGCTGCGCGGATCTCGGCCGGGCGGCCGTTCTCGATGAAGTGGTCGACCTTGACCTCGATGAAGAGGGCGTCGGCACGGACCGCGACGGGCCCGTCCGGGCCGCCGATCCGGCCGGTGGCACTGGAGTAGATCTTCCGGCCGTGTACGGCGGTGATCCGCGCGTCGAGGTGCAGCACGGTGTCCACCGGAACCGGCCGCACGAAGTCGGTCTCCAGCCGCCCGGTCACCGCGATGACCCGCAGGAGCCAGTTCAGCGAGCCGAGAGTCTCGTCCAGCGCCGTGGCCAGTACGCCACCGTGCGCGAGGCCCGGTGCGCCCTGGTGGGCTGCCTGCACGGTGAACTCGGCGGTCACGCTCACGCCGTCGCCGGCCCGCGCCTGGAGGTGCAGACCGTGCGGCTGTCCCCCACCGCAGCCGAAACAATGTTCGTAGTGCGCGCCGATGAGCTCGCCGGGGGCGGGCGCGTCGGGATGCCGGACCGGCGCCACCGCGTCGGCCGGGGGTGTCAGAGCTGCAGATGTTCCACTCACAGGCGCAGACCTTACCCGCGCGGACTACCCCGGGTCGCGCCGTGCCAAGCTTGGATTCATGCAGCCTTCCGCACCGCCCTTCGACGAACGTCTCACCGCCCCCCGTTCCTGGTGGTTCATCGCCTTCGGGGTCGGTATCGCCTGTGCGCTCATGCTCCTGCCGCTCGGCACCCTGCCCCTGCTCGGCGGCCTGGTCGGCGGCACCGCCGCGACGGCGGTCGTGGTGAGCTCGTACGGCTCCGTACGGATCCGGGTGGTGGCGGGCGCGCTGATCGCGGGCGACGCGCGGATTCCGCTGTCGGCGCTCGGGGAGCCCGAGCTGCTGGACGCGGAGGAGGCGCGCGCCTGGCGCTCGCACAAGGCGGACGCGCGGGCGTTCATGCTGCTGCGCAGCTACGTGCCGACGGCGGTGCGGGTGGAGGTCACGGATCCGTCCGACCCGACTCCGTACGTCTATCTGTCCACCCGGGACCCGCAGGGCCTGGCGGCGGCGCTCACGGCGGTACGGGCGGCCTGAGCGCCCTTCGCGGGGCCTGCTGCCCCGTACCCGAGGTCAGCCCTCAGTGCTCGTTGTTCCCGATGGTGTTCTCGATCGCCCCGGGCAGCTCGGCCGGATGTGCGGGCTGCTCCAGGGGAGGCAGCTCGGTGAGCCGGTCCCAGTCGACCCGCTGCTTGCGCAGGTCGTTCCTGACTTTCTCGGCGAGCTTCTTGGTGTCGCGGCGGTTCATCACGGCGCCGACCGCGGCACCGACCATGAACGGAATCAGGTTCGGCAGATCGCGCACCATGCGCTTCATGATCTGCTGGCGCAGCTCGCGCTTCATCTGGCCGCCCAGTGCCGCGTTGAGCGTGGTGGGCCGGGAGACGTCGATACCGCGCTCCTCGGTCCAGGACGTCAGATACGCGGTGGAGCGCTGGGCGAGATTGCCCTGCGGGCGCCGTCCGTAGACCTCGTGGAGCTCGGCGACGAGCTTCATCTCGATCGCGGCGACGCCGGTGATCTCCGCCGCCAGCTCGGCGAGCATGGCGGGCGGTACGGGCAGCATGGCCGCTGCCCCGATGCCCGCGCCGACGGTCGCGGTCGCTCTGCTCGCGCCCGCGATGAGTTTGTCGGCGAGCTCCTCGGGGCCGAGTCCCGGAAACTGCTCGCGCAGGGTGGCCAGATCCCGCACCGGGACGCGGGGAGCCGTGTCGATGATCCGGTCGGCCAGGTGACCGACCGCGGCCCTGACGCTCTCCCCGCCCTTGCGTACGCCCCGTTTCAGTGTGTCCAGACGGCCCGCCCCGGTCCCGGGCTCCGTCGTTGTGGTCTGTTCGGCCCCGTCCGGCACGCCTGCCGCCCCGGCCACTTCGAGCGAGGCCGAACGGCCCCGCTCGTCGTCGGAGGTACCGGAAGGATCGGGCAGGGCGGCGGACCGCTCGGCAGACGGGCTGATGCCCTCTGCCGGGCCTGTGCCGCCCTGATTCGTCTCCGGACCGTGCTTGCGCCGCAAGCGCCGCTTCCGGAACGGTGTGTCGCCCGCCACGGCCGACTCGACCTCAGTCGCAGTCGCGGCAGATCGGCTGGCCGTTCTTCTCGCGGGCCAGCTGACTCCGGTGGTGCACGAGGAAGCAGCTCATGCACGTGAACTCGTCGGCCTGCTTGGGCAGGACCCGGACGGCCAGTTCCTCATTGGAAAGGTCCGCGCCGGGCAGCTCCAGCCCTTCGGCCGCGTCGAACTCGTCGACGTCGACGGCGGATGCCGTCTTGTCGCTCCGACGAGCCTTGAGCTCTTCGAGGCTGTCCTGGTCCACGTCGTCGTCGGTCTTGCGTGGGGTGTCGTAATCCGTTGCCATGTCGCTCTCCCCCTCATGGGTGTCTGCGGGTGTCTCAGCGCACGTAACGCGTGAGAGGCCGGACTTGTGCCCGACCTGAGGCGGAGATCTTGCCTCACATCAAGGTCTGTTACTCAATCGACACCCAACCGGACACCTCGACGGCGTTCGGCTTGGGTGGCGTTGGGGACCGTACACGGTCCTGATGGTGCAGTTCACGGGCGCCACCCCGTGTACTTCCCGTGATATCGGCCCCCGAAAACCCGGACGATTACCGGCTTTCCGATGGAGGCTTGATCACGGAGAGTAGATGGCCTGAAAATCGCTTCTGTGATCGATCACACATGGATCGAGGGGGAACGGGTCCTGAAAATTCCGCCCAAAGCGAACATGGAGATTCGGTGCGGGCGTCACACCGTGCAGCCTCTCAGACCGGCAGGGTGACACGCATCACGAGACCACCGCCCTCGCGGGGCTCCGCGATGATACGGCCTCCGTGGGCCCGCGCGACGGATCGGGCGATCGACAGGCCGAGACCGACCCCCTTGTCGCTGCCGGTGCGCTCCGTACGCAGCCGCCTGAAGGGCTCGAAGAGGTTGTCGATCTCGTACGCCGGCACCACAGGACCTGTGTTCGAGACGACCAGCAGGGCCTGTCCGGGCTGGAGCTCGGTGGTGACCTCCACCCAGCCCTCCTCGGCCACGTTGTAGCGCACGGCGTTCTGTACGAGGTTCAGGGCGATCCGCTCCAGCAGGACTCCGTTGCCCTGGACCACGGCCACCGCGCGCTCACCGCGGATCGTCACGCCCTTCGACGTGGCCTCCGCGCGGGCCTGGTCGATGGCGCGCTCGGCGACCTCGGCGAGGTCGACGGGCTTGCGCTCGACGATCTGGTTGTCGCTGCGGGCGAGCAGCAGCAGGCCCTCCACCAGCTGCTCGCTGCGCTCGTTGGTGGCCAGGAGGGTCTTGCCGAGCTGCTGGAGCTCCGGCGGGGCCTCCGGGTCGGAGAGATGGACCTCCAGGAGCGTGCGGTTGATCGCGAGCGGGGTGCGCAGCTCGTGCGAGGCGTTGCCGACGAACCGCTGCTGGGCGGTGAAGGCCCGCTCCAGCCGGTCCAGCATGTCGTCGAAGGTGTCGGACAGCTCCTTGAGCTCGTCGTCCGGGCCGTCCAGCTCGATCCGGCGGGACAGGTCGGTACCCGCCACCCTGCGGGCGGTGCGGGTGATCCGGCCCAGCGGGGACAGGACGCGGCCCGCCATGGCGTACCCGAAGGCGAACGCGATGACGCTCAGGCCGACCAGGGTCAGCAGCGAGCGGTTGAGCAGCGTGTCCAGCGCGTGCTGGCGCTGCTCCCCGTTGCACGCCTTGAGCGCGGCGTTGGCCTGGTCGGCGGAGAGGCCCGGGGTGAGTGCCGGGCAGGCGTTGTTGGTCAGCTGGATCTTGCTGCCGGGCAGCAGCGTGAACGGCAGCTCGGTGCCCACGTGCAGGGCCTGGGCGGCCAGCATGTAGATGATCGACAGCAGCAGGATGCCCGCGATCAGGAACATGCCGCCGTACAGCAGGGTGAGCCGTATCCGGATGGTCGGGCGCAGCCAGGGGTAGGAGGGCTCCTGCTGCTTGGGCTCCCAGGTGGGCTTCGGAGGCGCGGTGAGCGGCGCGGGGGCGGCCACGGCCCTCAGATCCGGTATCCGGAGCCGGGCACGGTGACGATGACGGGCGGCTCGCCGAGCTTGCGGCGCAGCGTCATGACGGTGACCCGCACCACGTTCGTGAACGGGTCGGTGTTCTCGTCCCAGGCCTTCTCCAGCAGCTGCTCGGCAGAGACGACCGCGCCCTCGCTCCGCATCAGGACCTCCAGCACCGCGAACTCCTTCGGGGCGAGCTGGATCTCCTGCTCGTCCCGGAAGACCTCGCGGCGGTTCGGGTCGAGCTTGATGCCGGCCCGCTCCAGGACCGGCGGCAGCGCCACGGTCGTACGGCGCCCGAGCGCCCGCACCCGGGCGGTCAGCTCGCTGAAGGCGAAGGGCTTGGGCAGATAGTCGTCCGCGCCCAGCTCCAGGCCCTCGACACGGTCGCTGACATCACCGGAGGCGGTGAGCATGAGTACCCGCGTGGGCATGCCCAGCTCGACGATCTTGCGGCAGACGTCGTCGCCGTGCACCAGCGGGAGGTCCCGGTCCAGCACCACGACGTCGTAGTCATTGACCCCGATGCGCTCCAGGGCAGCCGCTCCGTCGTAGACCACGTCGACGGCCATGGCCTCCCGGCGCAGTCCGGTGGCCACCGCATCGGCGAGCAGCTGCTCGTCCTCGACGACGAGTACGCGCACGGCGCATTCCTTCCTTAGGTCCTTCGATACGTCCACACAGCGAACGGCCCGCGTCGGGGCCGCTCGATTCACGGTCAGCGGCACTGACTGTGCGCGTCCATCCTGCCCGCAACGCGCATAAACCGGCGGTAAGACGACGCGCGGCCGCCTGCGGCTCCGGGGAATACACCGGGTTCCCGGCCCAGTTGAGGTTTCTCTGAGGCTTGGCGTGGGGAGGAGGGCTTCACACCCGCGATCACGCCGTGCACGTGGCATGCCACGTGCCCGCTCCGCACACCGGCGAAATGGCGTGATCACCCGCTCCTGCGGCCCCGGCCGGAGGAATCCCGGGCACACCCCCGTGCCACCGACCCACGATGAGGGGGCGCTTTATGGACGCTTTCACCGCAGGTCTGCTGCAACGCATCAAGAACACCGAGTCCGACCTCACGCGTGCTCGCGAGACGGGCGACGACTTCCTCGCGGACGTCGAGCAGGGCGAGCTGGACGACCTGCACCGCCTGGCCGCCGAGCATGGCGTCGAAATCGGCCCCACAAGCGTCTGAGTCGCTGTGAGAGGGCCCCGGTGCCGTGATCGGCGCCGGGGCCCTTCGCTGTACCCGAACGCCCGCCGGAGCCCCCACCAGGGGCTCCGGCGGGCGTTCCGTCAGTCGTGCCAGGCGCCCAGCTCTTCGAGGAGCGCCTGGAGCGGCTCGAAGACACCGGGGGTGGCGGCCACGGTCAGGTCGCCGTCGGCGGGCAGTCCGGGGCGTCCGCCGGTGAGCGCGCCCGCCTCCCGGGCGATCAGGTCACCCGCCGCCAGGTCCCACGGGTGGAGCCCGCGCTCGTAGTAGCCGTCGAGCCGGCCGGCCGCGACATCGCAGAGGTCGACGGCGGCCGAGCCGCCGCGCCGGATGTCGCGCAGTCGCGGGATGAGCACCCGGGCGACGTCCGCCTGGTGCGTACGGACGTCGCTGACGTAGTTGAAGCCGGTCGACACGAGGGCCTGGTCGAGCGGCGGAGCGGGCCGGGCGCGCAGGGCGTTGCCGTTCGCGTACGCACCGCCGCCGAGCACCGCCCGGTACGTCTCGCGGCGCATCGGTGCCTCGACGACGCCCACGACCCGCTCGCCGTCGCGTTCGGCGGCGATCGACACGGCCCAGGTCGGCAGGCCGTACAGGTAGTTCACCGTGCCGTCGAGCGGGTCGATGACCCAGCGGATGCCGCTGCTGCCCGCGGAGCTGGCGCCCTCCTCACCGAGGAAGCCGTCCTGCGGGCGGCGCTCGGCGAGGAAGCCGGTGATCAGCTTCTCGGCGGCGATGTCCATCTCGGTGACGATGTCGATGGGGCTGGACTTCGTCGCGGCCACTCCCAGGTCAGCCGGGCGGCCGTCGCGCAGCAGGGCGCCTGCGCGGCGGGCGGCCTCCAGGGCGAGGTCGAGCAGTTCGGACAGGTCGGGGTCGGTCACAGCACTCCCAGGGGCTCGGTGCGTACGGGCTTCTCCGTGCGTACGGGCGTCTCAGTAGCGGCGTCTCTCGGTACGGGCGTCTCAGCAGCCGCTGCCCGGTGTCCACCGGGCCCGCCGCCTCCCTCACGCGTACGGGCTGTCGGCGCCCGCGGCGGCCGGCTTGAGGGCCCTGGCCGGGCAGCAGCCGGCCGGGCACAGGTCGTGCGAGGGGCCGAGCACGCCCAGCGCACAGCGCGCCACCGGGCCGCCCCGCTCGGCCTCGGCGCGCTCCAGGATCAGTTCGCGTACGGCGGCGGCGAACCGCGGGTCGGCGCCGACCGTCGCGGACCGGCGGACCGGCAGACCCAGCTCCGCGGCCTTCGCGGTGGCCTCGGTGTCGAGGTCGTACAGGACCTCCATGTGGTCCGAGACGAAGCCGATGGGGGCCATCACGACCGCCGGGCCACCCTCGCCGTGCAGCGCCTCGATGTGGTCGCAGATGTCGGGCTCCAGCCACGGGATGTGCGGGGCCCCGCTGCGCGACTGGTAGACGAGCCGCCAGGGGTACTCGATGCCGGTCTCCTCGCGCACGGCGTCGACGATCACGCGGGCGACGTCGAGGTGCTCGGCGACATAGGCGCCGCCGTCGCCGTGCGCCTCCGGGGGCCCGGAGGTGTCGGCGGCGGAGACCGGGATCGAGTGCGTGGTGAAGGCCAGATGCGCACCGGCCCTGACGTCCTCGGGGAGGTCCGCCAGCGAGGCCAGCACACCGTCGGCCATGGGCCGCACGAAACCGGGGTGGTTGAAGTAGTGGCGCAGCTTGTCCACCCGCGGCACCTCCACCCCCTCGGTCTCCAGTACCGCGAGCGACTCGGCGAGGTTCTCTCGGTACTGACGGCAGCCGGAGTACGAGGCGTACGCGCTGGTGGCGAGGACGGCGATACGGCGATGACCGTCGCCGGCCATCTCGCGCAGCGTGTCGGTGAGGTACGGCGCCCAGTTGCGGTTGCCCCAGTACACCGGCAGATCCAGGCCGTGGTCCGCGAAGTCCTTGCGCAGGGCGTCGAGCAGCGCCCTGTTCTGCGCGTTGATCGGGCTGACGCCGCCGAACAGGAAGTAGTGCTTGCCGACCTCCTTCAGCCGTTCCTCGGGGATGCCCCGGCCGCGGGTCACGTTCGCCAGGAACGGGACCACGTCGTCCGGGCCTTCGGGGCCTCCGAAGGAGAGCAGCAGCAGGGCGTCGTAGGGAGCGGGATCGCGCAGATCGGACATGACCTCGATCCTGCCACCCGCCGGGGACGGTGCGGCAACCGACATCCGCCCCGGTACCGGGGCCCGTCCGCGGCCTTTGCGGCACCCTCTCCCCGCCGCCGGAAAGGCCGTAAGCTGTATCGGCCATCTTCACGCGTGACAGGCTCGACCGGAGTGCCCCTTGCCCAGCCCCTACCGCGCCATTTTCGCCGCCCCCGGCTCCAAGGGGTTCTCCGCCGCCGGATTCTTCGGCCGCATGCCGCTGTCCATGATGGGCATCGGCGTGGTGACCATGGTTTCGCAGATCACCGGCCGGTACGGGCTGGCCGGCGCGCTCTCCGCCACGCTCGCCATGGCGGCGGCGGTCTTCGGTCCGCAGATCTCCCGGCTGGTCGACCGCTACGGGCAGCGGCGCGTGCTGCGCCCGGTCACCCTGGTCTCGGTGGCGGCGGTCACCGGACTGCTGATCTGCGCACAGCAACGGCTGCCCGACTGGACGCTGTTCGTCTTCGCCGCGGGCGCGGGCTGTGTACCGAGCGTGGGGTCGATGGTGCGCGCCCGTTGGGCGGAGATCTACCGCGGCTCGGGCCGCGAGCTGCACACCGCGTACGCGTGGGAGTCGATCGTCGACGAAGCGTGCTTCATCTTCGGGCCGATCATCTCGATCGGGCTCTCCACCGCCTGGTTCCCGGAGGCGGGACCGCTGCTGGCCGCCGTGTTCCTGGTGATCGGCGTCTTCTGGCTGACCGCGCAGCGCGCCACCGAGCCGGTGCCGCACCCCAAGTCGCAGCACACCGGCGGCTCGGCGCTGCGCTCCCCCGGCCTCCAGGTCCTGGTGATCACGTTCGTGGCGACGGGTGCGATCTTCGGGGCGGTCGACGTGGTGACGGTGGCCTTCGCCGAGGAGCGCGGCCACAAGGCGGCGGCCAGCCTCGTGCTGGCGGTCTACGCACTGGGTTCCTGCCTGGCGGGAGCCGTGTTCGGGCTGCTGCACCTGAAGGGCAGGCCCGGCACCAGGTGGCTGGTGGGGGTCTGCGCGATGGCCGTGAGTATGATCCCCCTCCAACTGGCCGGGAACCTTCCGTTTCTGGCCGTGGCGCTCTTTGTCGCGGGCCTCGCCATCGCACCGACGATGGTCACCACCATGGCCCTCGTCGAACAGCACGTACCGCGCACCAAACTGACCGAGGGCATGACCTGGACCAGCACCGGGCTCGCGGTCGGGGTGGCGCTCGGCTCCTCGGCCGCGGGCTGGGTGGTCGACGCGTCCGGGGCCGAGGCGGGGTACGCGGTGCCCGCCGTGGCGGGAGCGCTCGCGGCCGCGGTGGCGTTCCTGGGGTATCGCCGGCTTGCCAAGCCGGTACCTACGGGAGGGCGCGGGGAAGATGACGGACACCTACGCACGGACGACGGCGAGCACGTGGCGTAACTGGGCGGGCAATGTCACCACCCGACCGGTACGGACCGTGTCCCCCGCCTCGGTGGACGAACTCGCCGAGACGCTCCGCAGGGCACGCGAGGACGGTCTGAAGGTCAAGCCGGCCGGCACCGGACACTCGTTCACCGCGGCGGCGGCCACCGACGGGGTGCTGATACGCCCCGACCTGCTCACCGGCATCCGGGAGATCGACCGTACGGCGATGACGGTGACGGTCGAGGCCGGCACCCCGCTCAAGCGCCTCAACACCGCTCTCGCCCGCGAGGGCCTGTCGCTCACGAACATGGGCGACATCATGGACCAGACGGTCGCCGGGGCCACCTCCACCGGTACCCACGGCACCGGCCGCGACTCGGCGTCGATATCCGCGCAGATCCGCGCCGTGGAGATGGTCACCGCCGACGGCACGGTGCTGCGCTGCTCGGCCGATGAGAATCCGGACGTATTCGCCGTGGCCCGGCTCGGGCTCGGCGCCCTCGGTGTGATCACGGCGATCACCTTCGCCGTGGAGCCGGTGTTCCTGCTGACCGCCCGTGAGGAGCCGATGACCTTCGACCGGGTCACCGCCGACTTCGACCGGCTGCTGACCGAGAATGAGCACTTCGAGTTCTACTGGTTCCCGCACACCGGAAACTGCAACACCAAGCGCAACAACCGCAGCGCGGGCCCCGCCGCCCCGCCCGGCAAGGTCAGCGGCTGGATAGACGACGAACTGCTCTCCAACGGGATCTTCCAGGTCGCCTGCTCACTCGGCCGGGCGGTCCCGGCGACCATCCCGTCGATAGCCAAGCTCTCCAGCCGGGCCCTGTCGGCCCGCACCTACACCGACATCCCGTACAAGGTGTTCACCAGCCCGCGCCGGGTGCGCTTCATGGAGATGGAGTACGCCCTGCCGCGCGAGGCCGCCGTCGAGGCGCTGCGCGAGGTGAAGGCGATGGTGGACCGTTCGCCGCTGCGGATCAGCTTCCCGGTCGAGGTCCGTACGGCGCCCGCCGACGACATCGCGCTCTCCACGGCCTCGGGCCGCGAGAGCGCGTACATCGCCGTGCACCTGTACCGGGGCACGCCCCACCAGGCGTACTTCACCGCCGTCGAACGGATCATGACCGCACACGCCGGCCGCCCGCACTGGGGCAAGATCCACACCCGCGACGCCGACTACCTGGCCGGCGTCTACCCGCGGTTCGGCGAGTTCACCGCGGTACGCGACCGGCTCGACCCGGACCGCCTGTTCGGCAACGACTACCTGCGCCGCGTCCTCGGTGACTGAGTGCGCGTCGGGCGCGTTCGTGACCGCCGCGGCGGTGGCGAACGCGCCCGACGCGTCCCCGCGTGGCCACCGGTGTCAGCGCCCGCCGGTGCCCGTGGCGGGCGGGGCCTGCTGCTCCTGGCCCGGGACACCGCCCTCGCCGGTCGGCTCGGGGGCGGCGCTGCCGCCTCCGTCGCCGGGTTCCGTGGGGGGCGGCGGAGCGGGCGACTGCGTGGTTTCGCCACCGCCCGAGCCGGAGGGCGTCGGTGTCGGTTCGGCCGTCGATCCCGGGTCCTTGCTCCGGCCCGTATCCGGGTCCGGGCTCTGCCCGTCGCCCCGATCCGTGCCCGGCGTGGATCCGGTGCCGCTGCCGGTGCCGGGGCTCTGCCCGTCTCCGTCCGGCTCCTGCCCGGTGCTGCCGGACGGTGCCGGGTCGGCCGGACCGGAGTCCTGGTCCCCGCCGCGTACGACGGAGCCGACGGTCGTCCCCCGGCCACCGCTCAGGTCGTTGCCCGAGATCAGCTCGAACGCGGTGATCCCGACCATCGACACGGCGAAGACCACGGCTGCCGCGAGGACCGGGCGCTTCCAGCCGCGAAGGCGGGTGCCGTGCGTGGTCGCGCCGGAGAACTCGTCGTCCGGCCCGCCCGGATCCGGTACCCGGGCTCCGCCGGCCTGCGGGAGGAGTTGCGTCCGGGCCGGGTCGGCGGATTCCGGCCCCCCGGCCCCGGGGACCCGCCTCAGCATCCGGGTGCGTTCGGGGTCGAGCCCCAGCACCCGCGTGTGATCCGCGTCGGCGCCGTGGGCACCCTCGGCGCCGAGGGATTCCGCGCCGTCGGTGCCGGGCCGCAGCGCTCGCGTACGGTCCGGGTCGTGCTCCACCGCGGGCAGCACCGTCGTGGCATCGTCGGCCGGTCGGCTCGTCGCCCGGGTCTGCCGGGCCGGCATCGTCTCCCTGGTGCGTACTGTCACCTGACGGCCCGCCGGGTGCGTCACCTGGACCGTGACTTCGCGGATCTGCTCACCCGTACGACGGAAGAAGTGCTGGAAGACCGATCCTCCGCAGGTGGCGACGATACTCATCACCCCTGCGCCCACGATCGTTCCGTACACGCCCAGCTGCGAGGCCAGTACCGCGGCCGCGACGGCTGCCACGGCACTGCCGGCGACCTGCGGCAGACTCAGATCTATGCGCCTTTCCTTGGGTTCTATGTCACTTTCCGGCTTCTGAACCATTACCAGCCCCTGCTTGACATCTCTCCCACCATGCATCAGGAAGGGACAAATGAGCGAAGTGAATAGTTCCGTTTCTGGTGATTCTGTGAAGCAGGACACGCATCAGGGGCATTTAGCAGGTAAGTGGGTAACCCAACTCCCGTGCCGCACGAGAACTTCGGCGGCGCGCCGGTCCACTCAGGTGGCCCAAATGGAGTACTGTGACGAGCCCTGGGGCGGACTCCCGCATGGGTATCCGCAGCTACGGAGGGGGCCGACGGCGGCACTCGAACCGGCGGCGCTGAGGCGGCACACGGGCGCTTGCTACACGGAGTGACCTTTTTCGGTCACTTTGGGTCGCAATAGGCAACCGTGTCATGCAGGCGTTCCAGGGCCAATGCCCGACACGCCGGGCAACTTGGCAAGGTTGTGGCAGGCTGCACCCGGGCAGGCCACACTCGACTAGCGGAAGCAGCGACGCACGTGACGTCGGCAGGCACCACCCGGGAGGTTCCCATGCCCGAACTGCGTGTCGTGGCCGTCTCAAACGACGGCACACGACTGGTGCTCAAGGCTGCGGACAGCACGGAGTACACGCTTCCGATCGATGAGCGGCTGCGTGCCGCCGTGCGCAACGACCGCGCACGGCTCGGCCAGATCGAGATCGAGGTGGAGAGCCACCTCCGCCCCCGCGACATCCAGGCCCGGATACGTGCCGGTGCCTCCGCGGAGGAGGTCGCTCAATTCGCCGGAATCCCCGTCGACCGTGTTCGCCGCTTCGAGGGCCCTGTGCTCGCGGAGCGCGCCTTCATGGCCGAGCGGGCCCGGAAGACTCCCGTGCGCCGTCCCGGCGAGAACACCGGCCCCCAGCTCGGCGAGGCGGTGCAGGAACGGCTCCTGCTGCGCGGCGCCGACAAGGAAACCGTCCAGTGGGACTCCTGGCGCCGTGACGACGGCACCTGGGAGGTCCTCCTCGTCTACCGGGTCGCGGGTGAACCGCACTCGGCGAGCTGGACGTACGACCCGCCCAGACGGCTGGTCCAGGCCGTGGACGACGAGGCGCGCTCGCTGATCGGTGAGAGCGACGACGTCGCCGCGCCGGAGCCCAGCTTCCCGTTCGTGCCCCGGATCGCCCGGCTGCCGCGCGACCGGCCGCTGGACCGTGCTCTGGACCGCCAGATCCAGATGGAGCGCCCCGCCCCGCCCGCGCCCGAGCCGGACGACTTCCTCACCGGTCCGTCGGCCGGGGAGCGCGACTCGCTGACCAGCCTGCTGGAAGCGGTACCGAGCTTCCGCGGCGACATGGTCGTACCGGAACGGCCCTCGCCGCCCGAACCGCCGGCGATCGAACCCGCCGGGCAGGAGCCCGAGGCCGATGAGCCCCCGGCCGCGGCGGCCTCCGCCGGAGCCGGTTCCGCTTATGCGGATGTCCTGATGCCGCGAGCGGTGGCCGGTCATCGCGACCGGCTGACCGGGACGACCGACCGCCAGGCCGAGGCGGACGGGGTCCGTCCGGGCCGGCGGGCCGCGGTGCCCAGCTGGGACGAGATCGTCTTCGGCACCCGCCGTAAGAAGCAGGACTGATCGAGAAGTGACTCGCAGCGGAACGAGGGCCCGTACGCAGTCGCGTACGGGCCCTCGCCCGTTCGGGGAGCCTGCCTTACCGAGGATCGGGCCCCTTGGCGACCGGCCGGGACCCGTCGAAGGACCACTCGGACCAGGAGCCCGGATAGAGGACACCCCGGAATCCGGCGATCTCCAGGGCCAGCACCTCGTGCGCCCCCGAAACCCCCGAGCCGCAGTAGACGCCGACCCCCTCGGTGCTCGTGGCCCCCAGCCCGGAGAAGCGGGCGGCCAGCTCACCGGCGGGGAGGTAGCGCCCGTCCTCTCCGACGTTCTCCGAGGTCGGCGCCGAAACCGCGCCCGGGACATGGCCGCCCACCCGGTCGATCGGCTCCACATCACCCCGGTAGCGCTCCGCGGCCCGCGCGTCGAGCAGCAGACCGGAACGGGCGAAGGCCGCCGCACCGTCCGCGTCCAGCGTCTCCAGCGCACCCGGCTCCGGCCGGAAATCGCCCTCGGCGGGCGCCGGGATCCCGGTGGACAGCTCGCCGGTCCACGCCGCGAGACCGCCATCCAGGACCCGGACGTCCCTGTGCCCCGTCCAGCGCAGCAGCCACCAGGCGCGGGCCGCGGCCCAGCCCTGGCCGCCGTCGTACACCACGACGGGCGTGCCCCGGGAGACCCCGGCGCGGCGCATCGCGGCACCGAAGGCTTCCGGGTCCGGCAGGGGATGGCGGCCGTGGCTCCCCGCCGGGCCCGCGAGTTCCGCGTCGAGATCGACGAAGACGGCGCCGGGGATGTGCCCGGCCTCGTAGTCGGCGCGGCCGTGCGGGCCGCCCAGCTGCCAACGGACGTCCAGGAGCACCGGCGGACGCGGCCCCGCCGACTCGCTCGCACATTCGGATGCGGTAATGATGGGCTTCATGGGTGCCATCCTCGCTCAGGGGCCGACCCAGCCGTAACAACGCCGGAACGGACAGACCACAACAAAGCGGTCTCCTTCCGTCGAGAACCCGGAACTCGCGGCGCGGCCGGGGCGCCTCGCGAGCCGGGTGGTGCAAGCATCTGCACGGGACGAACGCACCCGATCCGAAGCATCGGACGGAGACCTACGCCGTTCCCCCGTACGGCCACCACAACGGTCCGAGGAGAGAGACGACGATGACCGAGGCTGCCGCTCGGCGCACGCCCGGAACACCTTGCTGGGTGAGTCTGATCGTGCACGGCCTGACCGCGACCCAGGAGTTCTACGGAGCCCTGTTCGGCTGGGAGTTTCAGCCAGGACCCGACCAGCTGGGCCCCTACGTGCGCGGCCTGCTCGACGGGAAAGAGGTCGCGGGCATCGGCCAGCTGCCGCCCGACCGGCATCTGCCGGTCGCCTGGACCACCTATCTCGCCACCGACGACGCGGATCTCACCGCGGAGACGATCCGCTCCTGCGGCGGCACGGTGGCGGTCGGGCCGCTCGACGCGGGCGTCGCGGGCCGTCTCGCCATCGCCTCCGACCCGTCGGGGGCCGTATTCGGGATCTGGCAGGCCGCCGAGCACCTGGGCACCCGAGCGGCGGGCACGCCCGGGACACCCGTCTGGAACGAGCTGGTGACCCGCGAGACCTCCATGGTCGGCAAGTTCTACCAGGCGGTTTTCGGCTATGAGACGGAGGCGGTCGTCTCGGCCGACTTCGACTACCAGACCCTGCATCTGGACGGCCGCCCGGTGGCTTCGCTGCACGGTGTGGGCCACGCCCTGCCGCGCGACCGGGGTCCGCACTGGATGACGTACTTCGAGGTCGCCGACACCGACGAGGCCGCCGCACAGGTCGTGCGGCTCGGCGGGCGCATCCTCCAGCCGCCCCAGGAGGGTTCCCACGGCAGGCTCGCGACGGTGTCGGACCCGGAGGGTGCCGTGTTCACGATCGTACGGTCGCACAAGCGCTGACCGGCGGCCCCCGGCCGGCGGCCGGGGGCCGGGGGCCGGGGGCCGGGGGCCGGGGGCCGCCCCGTCAGCCTGCCGTGTGTACCGGCGGTCCGTCGCCGCCGGGCGACTTCGCGGTGACCAGCAGACCGGCGAGCAGGCCCGCGAGCAGCATGCCGCCGACGGCCCACCAGAGGGTGCCGGTGTGGCGGCCGAGCAGCTCTCCGGCGAGCTGCTCGGGCGACCATGACGCGCCAGGGCGCAGGCGTACGGCGAGGGCGCCGGTGAGCAGTGCCACGCCGATCGCGCCGCCCACGTGCTGAGCCGCGGTGATGGTCGCCGAGGCCGCGCCGGAGTGCTCCGGGGCGACAGCGGCGGTCGCGGTGGCGAAGACCGGCATGAAGGCCAGGCCGGTACCGAAGCCGGTGAGGACCATGCCGGGCAGCGCCTGGGTCGCGTACGCGCCGTCGGTCTCCAGGCCGGTCAGGAGCAGCAGTCCGAGAGCCGCGGTCGCCAGGCCCGCCACGATCAGGATGCGGGGCGCGACGCGGGGCAGCAGCCGGGCGGCGACCTGGGTGGCGCCGATGACGAGGGCGGCGACCATGGGCAGGAAGGCCACCCCCGCCGCGGCCGGGGAGTAGCCGAGGACGTTCCGCAGATAGAAGTCCAGGGTGGCGAACGAGGCGGTGACGCCGAGGCCGGCCAGGAGCATGACGAGGAAGCAGCCGATCCGGTCGCGGTCTTCGACGGTGGACGGCGAGAGGGAGGGGCGTGATGTCGTGGTCCGCCGCCACAGGTAGGCCACGAGCAGGACGACGCCCGCCGCGAGCAGGACCAGGATCAGGGGGTCGGTCCGGTCGCGGGGCTCGGCCTCGATGAGGCCGTAGGTGAGGGCGGCGAGTCCGCCGGTGCCGAGCAGCACCCCGAGTGCGTCGAAACGTGCTCCCGTGCGGCCCGGTCGGTCGTGCGGCAGCGTGAGCGCACCGATCAGGGCGGCCACGGCGAGGGGGACGGCGGCGTACAGGGACAGCCGCCAGGTCAGGTTCTCCACGAGCCAGCCGCCCATGAGCAGGCCGAGCGCCGAGCCGCCGCCGCTGATCACGGCGTAGACCCCGAAGGCTCTGCCGCGTTCCTTCGGGTCGGTGAAGCCGGTGGTCACCAGGGCCAGCGCGGCCGGTGTGAGCACCGCGCCGAAGGCGCCCTGGAGGGCGCGGGCCCAGATCAGCATGCTGGAATCGGCGGCCGAGCCGCCGAGCGCGGAGGCGACCGCGAATCCGGCCAGGCCGATGATCAAGGTGAGTCGGCGTCCCGCGAGGTCCGTGATGTGCCCGCCGAGCAGCATCAGGCCGCCGAAGGCGAGCACATACACGGTGGACATCACGCTCAGCCCGCTGAGGGGAATGCCGAGATCGGCCTGGACGGACGGCAC
Organism: Streptomyces sp. NBC_01433; assembly: GCF_026340105.1. Taxonomy (NCBI): domain Bacteria; kingdom Bacillati; phylum Actinomycetota; class Actinomycetes; order Kitasatosporales; family Streptomycetaceae; genus Streptomyces; species Streptomyces sp. NBC_01433. Next base: position 23,896 of record NZ_JAPEPM010000001.1, read on the forward strand.
CGCCATGTTGAAGGCCGTCGCGTCGATCAGCACCATCAGCTGGGCCAGGGCGGCCACCACCAGTCCCCACCAGCGCCTGGGGTGCGGGGACGCCGAGTCCTGAAGAGGGGCCGGGGGCGGGTATGCGGACCAGGCGCCGGGAGGCGGGCCCGGGGGCGGCCCGAACGCCTGTGCGGGGACGACGTGCGCCGGGGCCGTCGGGGCGTACGCGGGCGGCGCGGGCAGCGGTTGGGGCCGCGCGGGCGGGACAGGGGCGGCCGGTTGTACGACAGGTGTCCCGGCAGGGCCTGCGGCGACGGCTTCCGGGGCGAAGTCCAGCAACTGGGCTGCATGGCGGCCGAGTTGTGCCAGCACGGCGCCCGGCAGCCATTCCGCGGCCTGATCCTCGGCCGTGCGGGCGGCCACCTGCTGAGGGGTGGGCCTCTTGGCCGGGTCCTTCTCCAGACATGCGCGTACGAGATCGACCAGCGACTCCGGTACGCCGGTCAGGTCCGCCTCCTCCTCCGCGATCCGGAAGAGGTGGGCGTTCAGGCCGGTGTCCGTGGCGCCGAAGAGGAGGCGCCCGGTGGCGGCGTGGACGAGGACGGCACCCAGGCAGAACACGTCGCTGGCGGGGGTGAGTTCAAGTCCGCGCACCTGTTCCGGCGACATGAAGCCCGGGGAGCCGATCAGCATGCCGGTGCGGGTGTGCAGGCTGTCCCCGGCCAGCCGGTCCATCGCCCGCGCGATGCCGAAGTCGATGACGCGGGGGCCGTCGACGGTGACGAGGACGTTCGACGGCTTGAGGTCACGATGGATCAGACCCGCCTCGTGCACGGCCCGCAGGGCGAGGGCGAGGCGGTTGGCGAGGGTGTGGACCGAATACTCGGGCAATGGCCCGAAGTCCTTGGCGACCACGGTGTGGAGGTCGGGCCCCGGGATGTACTGGGTCGCCACCCAGGGAACGGCGGCCTCGGGGTCGGCGTCGAGCACGGCCGCCGTCCAACTCCCGCCCACCCGCCGCGCGGCGGCCACTTCACGGGCGAAGCGCCTGCGGAACTCGGGGTCCCCGGCGTACTCGGCCTGCACCACTTTCACGGCCACGGTGCGCCCGCCCTCGGAACGGCCCAGATAGACCAGGCCCATGCCTCCCTCGCCCAGCCGGGCGATCAGGCGGTAGGGGCCTATGCGGACCGGATCTTCGGCGATCAGCTGATTCACGGGAGAAAGATAGCCCAACTATCCAACGATGGTGGGCTCATCAGGCGAATCGTGCCCCTCCCTGCCACCGGGAAGCGGCGAAGGCCTCCGGGTTCCACCGCGGTGCCGCGCGATCCGCGACGACCGGTGCCTTCCCGGGCACGGCCCGGGACCGCCTCAGGCGTGGTTGACCGGGAGGACGTCCGGGGAGAGCGCGCCCGCATGGGCCGCGGCGCTGGTCATGCGCCGGTAGTGATGGCGGCGGCAGAGCACCTCGTAACCGATCTCCTCGGCCGGGCGGTTGACGTCGCCGACCACGACCTGGGCGCCCTCGACGACCATCTCCCCGTCCACCGTACGGGCGTTGTGCGTAGCGCGGTCGCCGCACCAGCACAGGGCCTCCACCTGAAGCTGCTCGATCCGGTCCGCCAGCTCGATCAGCCGCTGGGACCCCGGGAACAGCTTCGTGCGGAAGTCGGTCCTGATGCCGAAGGCGAAGACGTCCAGGCCGAGATCGTCGACGACCCGGGCCAGCTGGTCGATCTGCTCCGGTGCGAGGAACTGCGCCTCGTCCACGATCACGTAGTCCGCCTTGCCGCCCTGGGACAACTGCGCGACCAGATACGCGTACAGGTCCATGCCCTCGGTCGCCTCGACCGCCTCCGTCACCAGGCCCAGCCGGGACGAGAGCTTGCCCTCCCCCGCCCGGTCGTCGCGAGTGAAGATGACGCCCTGGAGCCCGCGAGCCGACCGGTTGTGACCGATCTGGAGGGCCAGCGTGCTCTTTCCGCAGTCCATAGTTCCGGAGAAGAACACAAGCTCGGGCATGAGGGGTCGAGCACCTTTCGGAGGGTGGCCGGGCGGCCGGGAGAACGGAAAACGCGGTTACGAGCGTACTTCGAGGAGCGGGACCAGCTGTTCGACGGGGGTCATCGAGCCGTGCATGCCGACCATCGCGGACTCGTGCGGCTCGTTGACCGACGCGGTGATCACCACATCGTCATGGGCGGCGGCGACCACGTCGCCGATGCGGCCGTACACCCGCTCGTCGATCCGCGGTCCGAACCAGCCGGCCGCGATCGCCTCGTCCCGGCCCGCCACCCAGAACTGCTCGCCGAGCACTTCGCGCCAGACCGTCAGCACATCCGCCTCGGCCCCGGGGACCGCGTACACATGACGCGCCCGGCCCTCGCCGCCGAGCAGGGCGACGCCCGCGCGCAGTTCCCAGTCCTCGTCGAAATCGATCCGGGACTGTTCGTCGAACGGTATGTCGATCATGCCGTGGTCGGCGGTGATGTACAGGGCCGAGCGGGGCGGGAGCTGCTCGGCCAGGCGCTGGGCGAGCCCGTCGACGTACATCAGCTGGCCGCGCCAGGCATCGGAGTCGACACCGAACCGGTGCCCCTTGCCGTCGACCTCGCTGTAGTACGTGTAGACGAGCGAGCGGTCCCCGGCGGCGAGCCGTTCGGCGGCCACGTCCATCCGGTCCTCGCCGCTGAGCCGGCCGAGGAACGAGCCGCCGCTGAGCGCGACCTTGGTGAGCGGGGTCTGCTCGAACGTGGGCGCGGAGACCTGGGCGGTGCGCACACCCGCGGCGTCGGCGAGCCGGAAGACGGTGGGGTACGGCTGCCAGACCTTCGGCGCGGTCCACGGCTTCCAGCGGAGCTGGTTCATCAGCTCGCCGGTCTCGGGATTGCGCGCGGTGTATCCGGGAAGGCCGTGCTCACCGGGCGGCAGCCCCGTACCCACCGAGGCGAGCGAGGTGGCGGTGGTCGCCGGGAATCCCGCGGTGATCGGGCGGCCGGTGCCGCCGCGCGAGGTCGGCAGCAGGGAGTGCAGGAAGGGGGCCTCGTCCGGGTGTGCCTTGATCTGTTCCCAGCCGAGGCCGTCGATCAGGAAGACGCAGTTGCGATCGGCCGGCGTCAGCTCGGGAATCGTCGCGGCGAGGCCGGGTACGCCCTGGCCCGCGGCGAGGGTCGGCAGCAGATCGGCGAGCGAGCCACTGCCGTACTCGGGTACGGGCGCGGTGTCGAGAGCGAGCGGGACAGGGTCCTGCCAGGCCGGCTGGGCCATCAGTGGCCGGTCGCCGCGGTGGCGGCCGTGGCCTCGGAGAGCGACTGGGCGAAGGCGAGGGTCTGCCGGACGGCGTCCGGACCGTCACCGGCCTCGCTGACGCGCAGGCTCAGGTCGTCGGCGGTGGAACTGCCGGTGTAGCCGTGGTCCGCCTCGCAGTTGGGGTCACCGCAGGCGGCGGGCTCCAGATCGATCCGGGAGACGGCTCCCCAGCCGATGGTGAGGACGACCTCGCGGGGCAGCGTGCCCGGTACGTACTTCTCGGGGTTGGCCACCACCCGGCTGACCACGACCGACGAGATCCGGTCGAGCTTGACCGACTCGGTGGACGTGGTGGCGTACGGCGTCGGGGAGCTGGTGTCGGCGGCCTGCTCGTCGGTGTGGCTGACGATGAACCGGTTCTCCGTCAGGACCAGGACCGTGACATGGCGGCGCACTTCGTTGGAGTCGAAGGTGGTCTCCTGGTGGACCAGGTACGAAGCGACCGGCTCTCCGCCGACGGCGGCCTCCACCGCCTCGGCCACGAGGGCCGGGTAGTAGCCGCTGCGCTCGATCGCCGCGCGCAGCCCCTGGGTCGTCGTACCGGTCTTTGCCATACGGACCATCCTACGGGGGGCTGATGGCTGCCGGGGACGCCGTGGGGCGGGTCGGTGAGGGCCGGGGAGGCGGGCCGGGCGGCCCCGGTCAGTAGCTGGGGAGGCGGCGCGGGCCGCGGTCGGTACGGGCGGGGGGCGGGGCGAGGCGGACGCTCGCGCCCAGCACGCTCAGCCCCTGGGTGGCGACCACGACCGGTTCGAGCGCGACGGAGACCACCTCCGGGTGGTCATCGACCAGGCGGGACACCCGGAGCAGCAGCTCTTCGAGCGCCGCGGTGTCGACGGGCGCCGCACCGCGCCAGCCGAAGAGCACCGGGGCCGCCTTGATGGACCGGATCAGCTCGGCGGCGTCGCGGTCGGTGACCGGCAGGAGGCGGTGGGCGGTGTCGCCGAGCAGTTCGGAGGGCGCGCCGGCCAGGCCGAAGGAGAGGACGGCCCCGGCGGCCGCGTCGATCGCGGCGCGGACGACGGTGTCCACGCCGCGTGGCGCCATGGCCTGGACGACGGGCTGGAGTTCGGCGGGCTTGCCGAGCAGATCGGTCAGTTCGCCGTACGCGCGGCGCAGCGCGCTCTCGCTCGCGAGGTCGAGGCGGACACCGCCGAGGTCGGCGCGGTGGCGCAGATGGGGAGCGGTGGTCTTCAGCGCCACCGGGTAGCCGAGCCGGGCCGCCGCGGCGACGGCGGACTCCGGGTCACGGGCGGGGAGCGTCGGCGGGACGGTGATGCCGTAGCGGCCGAGCAGTTCACGGGCCTCGTCGTGGGTGAGCGGCCGGCCGCGCGGGTCGGGGGCGGGGCCGAGCAGTGCGTCGATCAGGCCCGCGGCACCGGGCTCGTCGATGGTGTCGTCGAGGAACTCGGGCACCTTGCCGGGTACGGCCGCCTGGCGCCGCCACTGCGCGTACTTCACGGCTTCGGCGAGGGCGCGCACGGCTCGTTCGGCGGCGGGGTAGGCGGGGATCCGGCCGGCGCGGGGGCGGGCGGGGGCGGAGTCGGGGTCCAGGTCCGGGGCGGGGGCGGGGGCGGGGGCGGGGGCGGGGGCGGGGGCGGCTGAGGATGCGGAAGGGGATGAGGGTGCGGGTGTGTCCGGGGATGAGGGTGCGGATGTGCTCGTTGCCGCGGTGGGGCGGGCGGTGTGCGGTGCGGGAAGGGCGGCGGCGGAGGTCGTACCGGCGGAGGCCGGTCCGTTCGCGGGCCCTGTCCCGGACCCGCCGCCGGACGCCGTCGCCCTGGGGCGGGTCCGGGCCACCGTGCTGCTGGCGGCGGCCAGGGCCTCGGCCAGCCCGCCGATCTCCACGTGGACCACGGCCACCGGCTTGGCGGGGCCACCGGCCGCGGCCCGGTGCAGGGCCTCGGCCAGCACCTCGCCGTCGCCCGTCTCGGCCTCGCCGTTCTCCCCGACCCAGGGGATCGCGGTCACGATCACGGCGTCGCACGTCTGGTCGGCGAGCGCCTCGGCCAGCGCGTCCTGGAAGTCCTGCGGGCCCGCCGCCGTGGTGAGGTCGAGGGGCGGACGGGGGCGCAGCCCCTCGGCGAGGCAGGCGTCGTACGTGAGGAGTCCGAGGGATTCCGAGTTGCCGAGGATCGCGACCCGGGGGCCCGCCGGGAGCGGCTGGTCGGCGAGGAGCAGCCCCGCGTCGACCATCTCGGTCACCGTGTCGACCCGGATGACGCCCGCCTGGCGCATCAGCGCGGAGACCGTGGCGTCGGGGATGCGGCTGACCGGCACGGCGTGGCCGGGCGGTGTGGAGCCGCTGTGCCGGGCGCCCTTCACGACGACGACGGGCTTCACGGCCGCGGTCCGCCGGGCGAGCCGGGTGAACTTGCGGGGGTTGCCGATCGATTCGAGGTACAGCAGGGCGACGTCGGTGTCCTGGTCCTCGTACCAGTACTGGAGGAAGTCGTTCCCGGAGACATCGGCCCGGTTCCCCGCGGAGATGAATGTGGAGAGCCCCGCGCCGCGCCGGTGGAGGCCGGCGAGCAGGGCGATCCCGATCGCGCCGGACTGGGTGAACAGGCCGATCCGGCCGGGGGCGGGCGACTCGGGGGCGAGGGAGGCGTTCAGCCGGACGGCCTCGGAGGTGTTGATGATGCCGAACGCGTTCGGGCCGATGATCCGCATCCCGTACGAGCGGGCCTGCCGGACCAGTTCGCGCTGGAGCTCGCGGCCCTCGGCGCCCCGCTCGGCGTATCCGGCGGAGAGCACCACGAGTCCGCGGACTCCGTGTTCGCCGCAGTCCGCGACGACCTCGGGCACGCGGTGGGCGGGGACGGCGATGACCGCGACGTCGACCCGCTCCTCGATCTCGCCGACGGAGCGGTGCGCGGGGACGCCGTCGAGCGTCGTCATGTCGTCGGCGAATGCCCGGTTGACCGCGTACGCGCGCCCCGTGTAGCCGGAGCCGAGGAGGTTGCGCAGGACGGTGCGGCCCACTCCGCCGGGGGTGCGGCCGGTGCCGATGACGGCGACGGAGCCGGGGGCGAGCAGCCGCTGCACCGACCGCGCCTCGGCCCGCTGTTCGCGGCCGCGCTGGACGGCGAGGGACTCGGCGGTGGGTTCGAGGTCGAGGGTGAGATGGACGGAGCCGTCCTCGAAGCTGCGCTGCTGGGTGTACCCGGCGTCCCGGAACACCTTGATCATCTTGTTGTTGGCGGGCAGCACCTCGGCGGCGAAGCGGCGGATGCCGCGCTCGCGGGCGACCGCCGCGATGTGTTCGAGGAGCGCCGAGGCCACCCCGCGGCCCTGGTGGGCGTCCTGGACCAGGAAGGCGACCTCGGCCTCGTCGGCGGGCGCGGAGGCGGGCCTGCCCTGTTCGTTGATCCGGTCGTAGCGGACGGTCGCGATGAACTCACCGCCGATCGTGACGGCGAGTCCCACCCGGTCGACGTAGTCGTGATGGGTGAAGCGGTGCACGTCCTTGTCGGAGAGGCGCGGGTACGGGGCGAAGAAGCGGTAGTACTTCGACTCGTCGGAGACCTGCTCGTAGAAGCTGACCAGCCGCTCGGCATCGTCCGTGGTGATGGGCCTGATACGCGCGGTGCCACCGTCGCGGAGCACCACGTCCGCTTCCCAGTGGTCGGGGTACGCGTGATGCGGACTCTGCTCCGGCGTGGGGTGCATGGGCAAAGCGTACGGCTGACACACCGGTCGCGGAGGGATCGGGGCCGGGGCAGTCTGGGGAGGCCGACCGGCGGCACGGCGGTGCCGGAGGTCAGGCACAGCACCGCATACTGCATGAGAGACTGGTCTAGACAACCATTGATTCGTGAAGGGCAGAACCATGGCTGAGCGCCGCGTAAACGTCGGTTGGGCCGAGGGCCTGCACGCCCGCCCCGCTTCCATCTTCGTCCGTGCCGCCACGGCTTCCGGCGTCCCCGTGACGATCGCCAAGGCCGACGGCAACCCGGTGAACGCCGCCTCCATGCTCGCCGTGCTCGGTCTGGGCGCACAGGGCGGCGAGGAGATCGTGCTCGCGTCCGACGCCGACAACGCCGAGGCCGCCCTGGACCGTCTGGCGAAGCTGGTCGCCGAAGGTCTTGAGGAGCTCCCCGAGACCGTCTGATTCCTCCTCGGAACAGAATGGCTTCATTCCTCGAAAGAGCCGCGGCCCCCGACAGGGCGCCGCGGCTCTTTCGTCTTCACCGCCACCCGCACCGTCGAATCCGGCAGCAAGAATTTCGGGCAGCGGAAATTTCGGGCAGCGGAGATAAAGCCCTTCGGAATTACTCCCCTTTGTATACGGCGCAATTGTTAATGCCGGGCACTTGCGATGTTTACGCCGTGTTGCGAAGTGCTCACCCGGCCGCGGCCCGCCATGCGGCCGCCCGCGCGGTCCGTGCGGCGCAGCCGGTGCGCGGCGACGGCCCGCTCCGCGTGCTGGACGGCGAGCGCCCTGGCCCGTTCCGCGTCGCCGCGTGCCACGGCGTCCACGATGGCTCCGTGCTCGGCCCAGGAGTCGACGGGCCGGGCGGGCTGCTCGACGGCGTACATCCAGGCGGTCTTGCGCCGGAGCTGGGTGAGGAGCGCGATGAGGCCGGGGCTGCCGGATGCCTGCGCGAGGGTCTCGTGGAACCAGCCGCCCAGTGAGCGCAGATCCTCGCCCTCGCCCCGGCGGGCCCGCTCCTGACCCAGCCTGACCAGGCCGCGCAGCACCTTGAGGTGGGCGTCGCTGCGTCGCTGGGCGGCACGTGCGGCACCGAGCGGCTCCAGGAGCATCCGGACCTCCAGAAGGTCTGCGGCCTCCTGCTCGGTGGGCTCGGCAACACAGGCGCCGGCGTGCCGGCGGGTGACGACGAACCCCTCGGACTCCAGGGTGCGCAGCGCCTCGCGGACCGGGACCCGGGAGACCCCGTAGCGACGCGCGAGCACCTCCTCGGTGAGGCGGCTGCCACGCTCGAAGACACCGGAGACGATGTCCTCACGGATTGCCGTGCATACCGAATGCGCGGGAATGCGCATATCCGAACCTCCGCCTTAATCCCCGCGAAACGCGGCCGATCGACGCCTGTTCTGCGACTCTAAGGCAGTCGGCCGGAATTTCCGATGGCAGGCCGGAATTCAGGGATATCTTTTGGCCATGGAGTGGTTCGGCGGCGGGTTCGGCCGTGGCTTCGATCAGGGTTCGGTCGAGGGACCGACGACGGCTCGGCGGGCGGATCGCCGAAGGCCCCGGCGGGAAGCCGGGGCCTTCGGGTCAGGGGTACCCATGGGACACCCCCTGAGAAGCGTGGGTCAGACGTTGAGGCCGTGTGCGCGCAGGTAGGCGACCGGGTCCATGTCGGAGCCGTACTCGGCGGTGGTCCGCGCCTCGAAGTGCAGGTGCGGTCCGGTGGAGTTGCCGGTGGAGCCGGAGAGGCCGATCCGCTGGCCGGAGGTGACGCTCTGGCCGACGGAGACGCCGATCGAGGAGAGGTGGCCGTACTGGGTGTACGTGCCGTCCGTCATCCGGAGCACGATGTTGTTGCCGTACGCGCCACCCCAGCCGGCCTCGACGACCGTGCCGGCGCCGACCGCGACGACGGAGGTGCCGGAGGCCGCGTGGAAGTCCACGCCGGAGTGGCTGCCGGACGACCAGAGCGAACCGCTGGACTTGTAGCCGGTGGAGACGTACGAACCGGCGACCGGAAGGTGGAAGGACGTCAGCCGGGTGCGCTCGGCGGCGCGGGCGGCGCGCGCCTTGTCCTCGCGTGCCTCCTTGGCGCGGGCCTCGGCCTTGCGCTCGGCCTCCGCCTTCGCCTTGGCCTTGGCGGCGGCCTTCACCTTGGCTTCCGCCTCCGCCTCGGCCTTCGCCCGCGCGGCCACTTCGGCCTGGTGCTCCTGGACCTTCGCCTGGGCGTCGATCCGGTCGGCGAGGGTCGCGTCGATGGCGATGATCTGGGTGAGGCCGGTGTCGCTGACGGTGGGGGCCTCGGAGTCCGCGGCGAGGGCCGGGGTGGCCATACCGCCGATGACGCCGGTGGTGGCCAGAGCCGCGACGCCGACGACCTGGGCACGCTTGCGCGTCAGGCGGTTCGGGGCACGGTGCTTCCCGGTGACACGGGTGAACGCCATGGAGGGCTGATCCTTTCCTTCCTTCTCGCCTACCGGGTTAGCTGACGGGTTCGGAGCAGGAAGGTCTCCTACGGACACCGGGGTCCCGTACGGGACCCGGCATCCGATTCACCCCAGGGACTTCTTGGGTCCCCGGCTCCCCAGGCTCGCGCCCGACGGGGACTCGGCGATGGCTGCCCGGCGCCGCGGACGCGGCATACGGGTGACGGACAGCGGAGCCGACGCTAAGCCGGGCCACTTTCCCTCACCAAACGGGCAGCCGGTTTTGTCGCACATCCCACAGGACAGACAGGCAACCTCCCCCAAAATGCGGACGAATGAGAAAAAAGGGAAGACCCCGGCGATATGGATCACGCCGGGGTCCCTCTTGTGCCGTTTCGCGGCAGCGGAAACAGACCGATCAGCCGCTGACGACCGACACCTCACCGATGCCGAGTGCCCGCACGGGCTCCTCGATCTGTGCCGCGTCCCCCACGAGGACCGTCACCAGCCGGTCCACCGGGAACGCGTTGACCACGGCGGCCGTCGCCTCCACCGTGCCCGTCTCGGCGAGGCGGGCGTACAGGTGGGCCTGGTAGTCGTCCGGGAGGTGCTGCTCGACCTGGTCGGCCAGCGTGCCGGCGACCGAGGCGGCGGTCTCGAACTTCAGCGGGGCCACCCCCACCAGGTTCTGCACGGCCGTCTCGCGCTCGGCATCCGTCAGTCCGTCGGCGGCCAGGGTCTTCAGGACCGTCCAGAGGTCACCCAGCGCCGGGCCGGTGGACTCGGTGTCCACCGAGCCGCTGATCGCCAGCATCGCGGCGCCCTCGGCCCCGGAGGACGAGTCGGGAGCCGTCGAGCGCAGGACCTGTCCGAAGGCCCGGACCCCGTAGGTGTAGCCCTTCTCCTCGCGCAGCACCCGGTCCAGCCGGGAGGTGAGGGTGCCGCCCAGGCAGTAGGTGCCCAGCACCTGGGCGGGCCAGACGCTGTCGTGCCGGTCGGCGCCGATCCGGCCGATGAGCAGCTGCGTCTGCACCGCACCGGGGCGGTCCACGATGACCACACGGCCGGTGTCGTCGGCGGTGATCGGCGGCACCGGCCGGGGCTGGGCGGTGTTCCCGGACCAGTCGCCGAGGGTGTCGGCGAGCAGGGCGTCCACATCGATCCCGGTGAGGTCGCCGACGATCACGGCCGTCGCGGTGGACGGGCGGATGTGCGCGTCGTAGAAGGCGCGCACGGCCGCGGCGTCGATCCGCCGCACCGTCTCCTCGGTGCCCAGACGCGGGCGCGACATCCGCGCCGTCGCCGGGAAGAGCTCCTTCGAGAGCTGCTTGGCGGCGCGCCGGGCGGGGTTGGCCTGCTCGTGCGGGATCTCGTCCAGCCGGTTGCCGACGAGACGCTCGATCTCGCTCTCGGCGAAGGCCGGGGCCCGCAGCGCTTCGGCGACCAGGCCGAGCGCCTTGGCCAGCCGGGAGGCCGGAACCTCCAGGGAGACCCGGACGCCGGGGTGGTCGGCGTGCGCGTCGAGGGTGGCGCCACAGCGCTCCAGCTCGGCGGCGAACTCCTCGGCACTGTGCTTGTCCGTGCCCTCGGAGAGCGCCCGCGACATGATCGTGGCCACCCCGTCCAGGCCCTCGGGCTCGGCGTCCAGCGGGGCGTCCAGGAAGATCTCCACGGCGACGACCTGCTGGCCGGGCCGGTGGCATCGCAGCACGGTCAGCCCGTTGGGCAGGGCGCCGCGCTCGGGGGCGGGAAACGCCCAGGGCCGCGCCACGCCGGGGGTGGGCTGCGGGTGGTACTCCATGGCTACTCCAGTCACGGCGGCGTCGCTCACTTGTCCGCTCCCTCGGGCGCGTCGGTGCCCTCGGCGGCCTCGGCGGCCTCCGGGGCGTCGGCCGCGGCCTCGTCCGCCGGCTCGACCGGCTCATAGACCAGGACCGCCCGGTTGTCGGGGCGCAGGGCCGCTTCGGCGGCGACCCGGACCTCCTCCGCGGTGACGTCCAGCACGCGCTGCACGGCGGTCAGGGCGAGCTGCGGGTCGCCGAACAGCACGGCGTACCGGCACAGTTCATCGGCGCGGCCCGCGACCGTACCGAGCCGGTCCAGCCACTCGCGCTCCAACTGGGCCTGGGCCCGTTCCATTTCCTCGGGCGTGGGGCCCTCGGCGGCGAACCGGGCCAGCTCCTCGTCCACCGCGGCCTCGATCTGCGGCACCTCGACGCCACCGGACGTCTTGACGTCCAGCCAGCCCAGCGAGGGCGCGCCGGAGAGCCTCAGCAGCCCGAACCCGGCCGCCACCGCCGTACGGTCACGGCGGACCAGCCGGTTGTGCAGCCGGGAGGACTCGCCCCCGCCCAGCACGGTCAGCGCCAGATCCGCGGCGTCGCACGCGCGCGTGCCGTCGTGCGGCAGCCGGTAGGCGGCCATCAGCGCACGCGCCGGGACCTCCTCCTGCACCACTTCGCGCAGCTGCTCACCGATCACGTCGGGCAGCGTGCCGTCGCGCGGCGGCTGCTTGCCGTCGTGGGACGGGATGGAGCCGAAGTACTTCTCGATCCAGGCGAGCGTCTGCTCGGGGTCGATGTCGCCGACCACGGAGAGCACCGCGTTGTTCGGGGCGTAGTACGTACGGAAGAACGTACGCGCGTCTTCGAGGGTCGCGGCGTCCAGGTCGGCCATCGAGCCGATCGGCGTGTGGTGGTACGGGTGGCCCTCCGGGTACGCGAGGGCGGTCAGCTTCTCGAACGCGGTGCCGTAGGGCACGTTGTCGTAACGCTGACGCCGTTCGTTCTTCACGACGTCGCGCTGGTTCTCCATGGACTCCTCGTCGAGCGCGGCGAGGAGCGAGCCCATCCGGTCGGCTTCCAGCCAGAGAGCCAGCTCCACCTGGTGGGTGGGCATGGTCTCGAAGTAGTTGGTCCGCTCGAAGCTGGTCGTCCCGTTGAGCGAGCCACCGGCCCCCTGCACGAGCTCGAAGTGCCCGTTCCCCTTGACCTGGCCCGAGCCCTGGAACATCAAGTGCTCGAAAAGGTGAGCCAGGCCGGTGCGTCCCTTGACCTCGTGGCGCGAACCGACGTCGTACCAGAGGCAGACCGCGGCGACCGGGGTCAGATGGTCCTCCGAGAGCACCACACGCAGACCGTTGGCCAGGCGGTGCTCGGTCGCTGTCAAGCCGCCGGAGCCGGCCTGTGCTGTGGCCGTGTGACCCATGGGCATGTACGTCCCTTCGATCGCGATACTGGATTTCCTGCGAGACCTGCCACTGTAAGCAAGCGCACCGACACCTGGCGAAGTTCCCGTTCCGTCGATGTTGTCGTAGATGCTGCCGCAAGCGGCCCCTCGGCGGGCCCCGGCGGACCTCTTCGGACCGCTTCGGACGGGTCGAGGTCGGCGTTGTCAGTGCGGCGGTCCACAATGGTCCGCGTCAGAACCTCAGGTTGCCCGAACAGAATCTGTGAAGGAGTCGCAGCCGCGATGGCCCGCCGTAGCACGAAGACCCCGCCGCCGCCGGACGACTTCGAGGAGAAAATCCTCGACATCGACGTCGTCGACGAAATGCAGGGCTCCTTCCTCGAGTACGCGTACTCGGTGATCTACTCCAGGGCCCTGCCCGACGCCCGTGACGGCATGAAGCCCGTGCACCGCCGCATCGTGTCCCAGATGAACGAGATGGGACTGCGCCCCGACCGCGGCTATGTGAAGTGCGCCCGCGTGGTCGGCGAAGTCATGGGTAAGTTGCACCCGCACGGCGACGCGTCGATCTACGACGCCCTGGTGCGCATGGCCCAGCCGTTCTCGATGCGGCTCCCCCTCGTCGACGGACACGGCAACTTCGGCTCGCTCGGCAACGACGACCCGCCGGCCGCCATGCGTTACACCGAGTGCCGGATGGCCGACGCCACGTCATTGATGACGGAGTCGATCGACGAGGACACCGTCGATTTTCAGTCGAACTACGACGGCCAGGAGCGGGAGCCGGTCGTCCTCCCGGCCGCCTACCCCAATCTCCTGGTCAATGGCGCGTCCGGGATCGCGGTCGGCATGGCCACCAACATGCCCCCGCACAACCTGGGCGAGGTAATCGCCGCCGCCCGCCACCTCATCAAGCACCCGGCCGCCGACCTGGAAACGCTGATGCGGTTCGTCCCCGGTCCCGACCTGCCGACCGGCGGCCGGATCGTGGGCCTCGGAGGCATCAAGGACGCGTACGCCGCGGGACGCGGCACGTTCAAGATCCGCGCGACCGTCGCCGTGGAGGATGTGACGGCGCGCCGCAAGGGCCTGGTCGTCACCGAACTGCCCTTCACCGTCGGCCCGGAGAAGGTGATCGCCAAGATCAAGGACCTGGTCTCGGCGAAGAAGCTCCAGGGCATCGCGGACGTCAAGGACCTCACCGACCGTGCCCACGGCCTGCGCCTGGTCATCGAGGTGAAGAACGGCTTCGTGCCGGAAGCCGTGCTGGAGCAGCTCTACAAGCTGACGCCGATGGAGGAGTCCTTCGGCATCAACAACGTGGCACTGGTCGACGGCCAGCCGCTGACCCTGGGGCTCAAGGAGCTGCTGGAGGTCTACCTCGACCACCGCTTCGAGGTGGTCCGCCGACGCAGCGAGTTCCGCCGTGCCAAGCGCCGCGACCGGCTGCATCTGGTCGAGGGCCTGCTCGTCGCGCTGCTCGACATCGACGAGGTCATCCGGCTCATCCGGGACAGCGACAACTCGGCGCAGGCGAAGGAGCGCCTCATGGAGCGCTTCTCGCTCAGCGAGATCCAGACGCAGTACATCCTGGACACCCCGCTGCGCCGGCTCACCCGGTTCGACCGGATCGAGCTGGAGAGCGAGCGCGACCGGCTCACCAGCGAGATCGACGCGCTGACCGCGATCCTGGAGTCCGACACGGAGCTGCGCAGGCTCGTCTCCTCCGAGCTGGCCGCGGTGGCGAAGAAGTTCGGCACGGACCGGCGCACGGTGCTGCTGGAGTCCGCGGGCTCACAGGTCGCCGCCGTACCGCTGGAGGTCGCGGACGACCCGTGCCGGGTGCTGCTCTCCTCGACCGGCCTGCTGGCCCGTACGGCCAACGGCGATCCGATCGTGGTGGCGGAGGACGCCAAGCGTGCCAAGCACGACGTGATCGTGTCGGCCGTCCCGGCCACGGCCCGCGGCGAGGTGGGCGCGGTGACGTCGACCGGGCGGCTGCTGCGGATCGCGGTGATCGATCTGCCCCGGCTGCCGGACACCCACGCGGCCCCCAACCTCTCGGGCGGGGCACAGATCTCGGAGTTCCTCACCCTGGAGACGGGCGAGGAGCTGATCTGCCTCACCACGCTGGACGAGTCCGCGCCGGGCCTGGCGATCGGCACACTCCAGGGCGTGGTGAAGCGGGTGGTGCCCGACTACCCGGCCAACAAGGACGAGTTGGAGGTCATCTCCCTCAAGGACGGTGACCGCGTCGTGGGCGCGACGGAGCTGCGTACGGGCGAGGAGGACCTGGTCTTCATCACCTCCGACGCGCAGTTGCTGCGCTACCCGGCGGCGCAGGTGCGCCCGCAGGGCCGGGCGGCCGGAGGCATGGCGGGCGTCAAGCTCACCGCGGGGGCTCAGGTGCTCTCGTTCGCCGCGGTGGACCCCGCGGCGGACGCGGTGGTGTTCACGGTCGCCGGGTCGCACGGCACGCTGGACGATTCGGAACTGACGTCGAAGCTCACCCCGTTCGACCAGTACCCGCGCAAGGGCCGGGCGACGGGAGGGGTGCGCTGCCAGCGCTTCCTGAAGGGTGAGGACGTCCTGGTGTTCGCCTGGGCGGGTGCGGTCCCGGCGCGGGCCGCCCAGAAGAACGGCACCCCGGCGCGGCTGCCCGCGCCGGATCCGCGACGCGACGGTTCGGGCACACCGCTGCTCCAGCCGGTGGCGGTGATCGCCGGGCCGGTGTAACGGCCCGGCGGCCGGGCTACGTGCTGAGGGCTGTCCCGCAATCCCTTGGCCCGCCAGGGATTGCGGGACAGTCCTCAGTCCGCGTCGGCCGGCTGTTGTACGTACCTCAGGACGCCCCACATGCCGCGCTCGTGGTACTCCTGACGCTCCTGGCGCTCACGGTCAGCGTGATCCTGGGACGCGATGCGCGAGGCGTCGTCGTGCGACGCGTCCTGCCGGGCGTCGTGAGGGACACCGTGATGCGCGTCGTGCGGCTCGGCGCCCGGTGAGGCGTCCCGGGCGTCGTGAGGGACGTTCCCCGGATCGCCGGGTACGCGGCAGTCGGCGAGTTCCTTGCGCAGGGACTCGGCGTCGATGCCCGAGCCGATCAGGACCAGCTGGGTGAGCCGCCGCTCGCCCCGTGCCCAGGGCCGCGGAACGAAGCGCAGGAACCTGCCCACCGCGTGCAGGGCGTACGTGTTCGCCCGGTCGCCCTCGCCGAAGTCGGCGAACCCCTTGATCCGGTAGAGGCCCTCCGGCCTGGAGTCGAGGAACGCGAGGAACCGGCGGGGGTCCATCGGCTCGTCGGAGGTGAAGGCGACGCTCTCGTACGCGGCGTGCAGATGGCTCGCGTGGCCCTCCTCCCCCGGCTCGCACGCGTCGAGGAGCAGATCCTCGAAGGTGAGCTGACGGGCCTTCTCCTCGGCGTCCGGCCGCACCGCGGGATCGAAGAGCAGCTCGGGGTCGATCCGGCCGTGAACAGCGGAGATGACGGCCGCCCGGCTGCCGAGGGCCGCGACTTCCGCGCGCAGCCGCTCGTGCTCCGCCCCGTCCACCCGGTCGGTCTTGTTCAGCACGACGAGATCGGCGACGGCGAGATGGCGGTCGATCTCGGGGTGACGTTCCCTGGTCCGGTCGAACTCGGCGGCGTCGACGACCTCGACCAGTCCCCCGTACAGGATGTGCGGGTTGTCGCTGGCCAGCAGCATCCGTACGAGCTCCTGGGGTTCGGCGAGGCCGCTCGCCTCGATGACGATCACATCGAGGCGGGCGGAGGGCCGGGTCAGCGTCTCCAGGAAGGTGTCGAGTTCGCTCGCGTCGACGGCGCAGCAGAGACAGCCGTTGCCCAGCGAGACCGTCGAGCCGACCTGCCCCGCGACGGTCATGGCGTCGATCTCGATGGCCCCGAAGTCATTGACGATCACACCGATCCGATTGCCGGCCCGATTGCGGAGCAGGTGGTTGAGCAGCGTGGTCTTTCCGGATCCCAGGAAGCCCGCGAGGACGACGACCGGGATCTGCGGGGTGCGGGGCGGGGTCAACTGGGGCCTTCCTCGGAATGTCGTCAGGGTGCCGGGACCGGCTGCGGCGGGGGCGTACCGACGTAGCGGGCCGCCGGGCGGATGATCTTGGAGTCCTCCGCCTGCTCCAGGATATTGGCGCTCCATCCGACCACACGCGCCGCGCAGAAGGTGGGGGTGAACATCTCGCGCGGCAGCCCGCAGAGCTCCATGACGACCCCGGCGTAGAACTCCACATTGGTGTGCAGTTCACGTCCCGGCTTGAGCTCGGCGAGGATGGCCTCCACCTGCCGTTCCACCTCGACGGCGAAGTCGACGAGCGGTCCGCCGAAGCCCTGGGCGATGCCCCTCAGCATGCGGGAGCGGGGGTCCTCGGTGCGGTAGACGGGGTGCCCGAAGCCCATGATGCGCGCCCCCGAGAGGACCTGTTCGCGGATCCAGCCGTCGATTCGGTCCGGGGTGCCGATCGCGTCCAGCGTGTCCAGGGCCCGGCTGGGCGCTCCGCCGTGCAGCGGCCCGGAGAGCGCGCCGACGGCGGCGACCAGGCAGGCGGCCATGTCGGCGCCGGTGGAGGCGACGACCCGGCCGGTGAACGTCGAGGCGTTGAAGCCGTGGTCGACGGTGGAGATGAGGTACTGCTCGATCGCCCTGACGTGCGCGGTGGCCGGTTCCGCGCCGGTGAGCATGTACAGGTAGTTCGCGGCGTAGGGCAGGTCCTCGCGCGGCTCCACCGGTTCGAGGCCCTGGCCGAGCCGGTACAGGGCGGTGAGCACGGTGGGTACGGCGGCGCAGGCGGCGAGGGCGTCGTCGCGGCGGCTCGGGGCGCCGATGTCGTACACCGGGCGGAATCCGGCCGAGGCGCCGAGCAGGGAGAGCGCGGTGCGCAGTCCGGCGAGCGGGCCCGAGACCGCGCCCGCGCGGGCGATGGCGGGCAGGGCCCCGCGCACCTCGGCGGGCAGTCGGCGAAGGGCCGCGGTGCGGGCGGCGAAGTCGGCGCGGGTGTCCCGGTCGGGCAGCTCGCCGTGGAACATCAGGTACCAGACGTCCTCGAAGCTGCGGGTCCGCGCCAGCTCGATCGCCGAGTACTGACGGTAGTGGTAGAAGCCTTCGCGCCCTCGTACGTCGCCGAGGGCGGTGTCGGTGACGACGACGCCCGCGAGGCCGCGGGGTACGTCGAGAGGGACGGTGCTGCGGTTCGTGGCCGGCATCTCAGGATCTCTTTTCCGTGACTCCGAATATTGATTCGACTGTCCATGCTTGACTGAAACTCTGTCAATATTGATTGAATCAATGCATGTGCATGGATGAAAGCCGAGAAATGCATGGATACGGTGGGCACCATGACGGATCAAGCAGCGCACGCCTCCGGCTCCCGCTCCGAGCCGGAGGGCGCGGCCGGGGGGCGACGGCTCACCACGCGGGAGACCGCCGAACTGCTGGGCGTGAAGCCCGAAACGGTGTACGCGTACGTCAGCAGGGGCCAGCTGAGCAGCGTGCGCGCCCCCGGCGGGCGCGGCAGCACGTTCGACGCCGCCGAGGTCGAGGCCCTGGTCCGTCGTACGGGGCGGCGCGAGCACACACCGGCCGGGAATGATCTCGTCTTCCGTACCGGCATCACCCTCATCGAGCAGGACCGGTACTACTTCCGCGGGGTCGACGCGACCGAGCTGGCCCGGGAGTACGGCTACGAGGAGGTCGCCGAGTGGCTGTGGACGGGTGAGCTCCGGCCGGGGGTGCGCTTCGACGCACCCGCCGAGGCGCTCGTCGCGGCGCGCCGGGCGGTCGGCGCGCTGCCCGCGCACAGCGGCTCGACGGACCGGCTGCGGGTGGCGGTGATCGCCGCGGCGGCCGCGGACCCGCTGCGGTTCGACCTGTCGCCCCGCGCGGTGCTCAGCAGCGCCCGCAGCCTGATTCCCACCCTGGTGGGCGCACTTCCGGTGATCGGGGGCGCGAAACCCGGCGAGGACGCCGAGCGGAACGAGGACGCCGAGCGGGACGAGGACGGCACCGGCACGCTCGCCCGGCGGCTGTGGCCCAGGCTCACCGCGCGGCCCGCCGACCCGGCGTCACTCGCCGTGCTGGACACGGCCCTGGTTCTGCTGATCGACCACGACCTGGCGGCCTCGACACTGGCCGCACGGGTTGCCGCGTCCGCCCACGCCCATCCGTACGCCGTGGTCTCCGCGGGTCTCGGCGTTCTGGAGGGGCCGTTGCACGGCGCCGCGAGCGGCCTGGCCCACCGGATGCTGACCGAGGTCGTGGACCGGGGCGGCGCGGCCCCGGTCGTCGCCGATCATCTCCGGACCGGCCGCCGGATGCCGGGGCTGGGACACCCGCTGTACACGGGTGAGGACCCCCGCGGCCGGACCCTGTTCGCCCTGCTGGAGGAGGTGCCACAGGCGGCCGACGCGCTGGCGGCGGCCCGTGATGTGGTGAGCACGACAGCCCGGCACACCCCCCTGCACGCCAATGTCGACCTGGCCCTCGCTGTCCTCTCGGTCTCCTGCGGCATGCCGGCGGAGGCGGGCGAGACGGTGTTCGCGGTGTCCCGTACGGCGGGCTGGATCGCCCACGCGCTGGAGGAGTACGCGGAACGCCCGCTGCGGATGCGGCCCAGTGGACAGTACGGCGGCCCCCGCCCGCCGCAGCCGCTGCCCACACCGGCCCACGGGGAAGATCACGGGGAGCATCCGCCCCGATAGCCGTACGGCGAAGGCATCCGGAGCCTTCCGGAGTCGTCCGGAGTCGTCCGGAGCCTTCCGGAGCAAAGCCATCCGGGGCCGTCCGGAGCCCGTGCGGAGCCCGTGCGGAGCCCGTCCGTCGAAGCGTCATCCGGCGAGATTTCCGGAAGGGCGGGAGCTGGCTCTACCGTTCGTACGATGAGCACCCCACCGACCACCGTCCGGGGACCGCGCCGGTTCGGCTGGCCGAAGCGGGTCTTCTCCCAGGTACTGCTGATGCAGCTGACCATCATCACCGGTGTCACGGTGCTGGTCACCGGCCTCTTCCTGGCCCCGCTCAGTGCCCAGCTCGACGACCAGGCGATGCGCCGCGCCCTCGCCATCGCCCAGAGCACGGCGGCCCAGCCGCAGATCGCGAGGGACCTCCTCACCACGGAGCCCTCGCCGCGAGGCCCCGTGCAGTCCGTGGCCGAGCGGATCAGACGGGCCACCGGTGCCGAGTACGTCGTGATCATGGACGGCAGAGGAGTGCGCTGGTCGCACACCGAGACCCACCGGATCGGCAGGGTCGTGTCCACCGACCCCAGCGAGGCGCTCGCGGGCCGGGACGTCATGGAGATCGACAGCGGGACTCTCGGCCGCTCGGCCCGCGGCAAGGTGCCGCTTCTCGACGCCTCCGGCCAGGTCGTCGGAGCGGTCTCGGTCGGAATCGCGTACGACAGCGTCCGCGCCCGGCTGCTCGCGGCGATCCCGGGGCTGCTCGCGTACGCGGGCGGCGCGCTGGCCGTCGGCGCGCTGGCCGCCTATCTGATCTCCCGCCGCCTCCAGCGGCAGACCCATGACCTGGCGTTCTCCGATATCTCCGCGCTCCTGACAGAACGCGAGGCCATGCTGCACAGCATCCGCGAAGGAGTGGTCGCTCTCGACCGGACGGGACGCGTCCGGCTGCTGAACGACGAGGCACAGCGTCTGCTGGGCCTCGGCCCGGACGCCGCCGGCCGTCCCCTCGACGAGGCGCTGGGCAGCGGGCGGACCGCGGATGTGCTGGCCGGCCGTGTCGTCGGTGACGATCTCCTGACCGTACGGGGCAGCCGGGTCCTGCTCGCCAACCGGATGCCCACGGACGACGGTGGTGCCGTGGTGACCCTGCGCGACCGCACGGAGCTCGAACACCTCGGCCGTGAACTCGACTCCACCCGTGGCCTGATCGATGCGCTGCGCGCCCAGGACCACGAGCACGCGAACCGTCTGCACACCCTCCTCGGCCTCCTGGAGCTGGAGATGCACGAGGACGCGATGGAGTTCGTCACCGAGGTCGTCGGGGTCCACCGGGCGACGGCCGAACAGGTCACCGAGAAGGTACGCGATCCGCTGCTGGCCGCTCTGCTGGTCGGCAAGGCCACGGTCGCCGCGGAGCGCGGTGTCTCGCTGCGCATGGCCCCCGGCTCGCTGCTGCCGGACCGGCTGGTGGACCCCCGGGGCCTGGTCACGGTCGTCGGCAACCTTGTCGACAACGCCCTGGACGCGGCGGCCGGCTCCGCCGAGGCGCGCATCGAGGTGGGCCTGCGGACGGAAGGCCGTACGGTGGTTCTGCGGGTCCATGACAGTGGTCCCGGCGTACCGCCCGGCCAGTACGAGTCGATCTTCACGGAAGGCTGGTCGACCAAGGAGCTCCCGGCGCACGGCAAGCGCGGTCTGGGACTTCCACTGGTGCGACGGCTGGCCGAGCGCCAGGGCGGCAGTGTGGCCGTCGCGGAGTCCGGGGACGGCGGAGCGGTGTTCACGGTCGTGCTGCCGGAAGCCCTGAGCGAACCGGAGCCGGGCGGCACGCCGGGCCCCGCGCATCCGGCGACGTCAGGAGAGAACCGTTGATCCAGGTCCTGGTCGTGGACGACGACATCCGGGTCGCGCAGATCAACGCGGCCTACGCCGCCAAGGTGCCCGGTTTCCGGGTGGCCGCGCAGGCCCACTCCGCGGCCGAGGCCCTCGCCAGGGTCGAGGAGGTCCCCGTGGACCTGATCCTGCTCGACCACTACCTTCCCGACAGGAACGGCCTCGCGGTGGTACGTGAACTGCGCGGTATCGGCCATCACGTCGACGTGATCATGGTGACGGCGGCACGCGACGTCGCCACGGTCCGGGCGGCGATGCGGCACGGGGCACTCCAGTACCTGGTCAAGCCGTTCACGTACGCGGGTCTGCGGACCAAACTGGAGGCGTACGCGGCACTGCGCCACGCCCTCGACGGAGACGGCGAGGCCGAGCAGACCGAGGTGGACCGGCTCTTCGGCGCACTGTGGGCAGCGGGCGACCCCGACCTCCCCAAGGGGCACTCGCCGACCACGGCGGAACTGGTCCGACAGGCGCTGCGGACCGCCGACAACCCGCTCTCCGCCCAGGAGATCGCGGACAGCGCCGGAATGAGCCGCCAGACGGCCCAGCGTTATCTGAAGCTCCTGGAACGCACCGGCCGGGTCCGCCTGACCCTGCGCTACGGCGAGACGGGCCGCCCGGAACACCGCTACACCTGGACGACAGGCACCTAGAACCGCCCGGGGCTGAGCTCCCCCACTACACCGCACCCGCCCCTGTCAGGGCACGGGCCTCCGTCTCCGCGTGCTTGGCCTCGTCGGGTGGCCCGGGTGAGGTGACCGTGCCGATCCATCCGGCCAGGAAGCCCAGCGGGACGGAAACGAGCCCCGGGTTCTCCAGGGGGAAGAGCTGGAAGTCGCCCCCGGGAACAGGGAGGCGGGGCTCCCGGAGACGACCGGGGAGAGCAGTACGAGGACGACGGAGGGGATCAGCCCGCCGTAGACCGCCCAGACCGCGCCCCGGGTGGTGAAGTTCCGCCAGAACAGCGAGTAGAGCAGCGCCGGAAGGTTCGCCGAGGCCGCCACGGCGAAGGCCAGACCCACCAGGAAGGCCACGTTCAGATTCTGGGCGATGAGGCTCAGCGCGATGGCGACCACCCCGATACAGGCGGCGGCGATCCGGGCGACGGCGACCTCGCCGTGCCGCTTGGCCGCGGGACGCCGGAGCGAAGCGTAGAGGTCGTGGGCGACGGAGGCGAAGGAAGCGAGCGTGATCCCGGCCGCGTTCGAGGCCCGTACGTCCGCCGGGCCGACGAGCGCAGCCGCCCCGAACCCGAGCACGATCGTCATCAGGTAGAAACCGCCGATGAGGCCGATGGACCAGACGACCGAACGGCGGGCGGCACGCGCGGTGGGCACGGTGCAGAAGCGCGACAGGATGTGCGGCGGTCCGGCCGTACCGAGGACCAGTGCCAGTGCCAGTGCCAGGCTGATGAAGTCGAAGCGTGCCGTCCAGTCCCCGCCGCACCTGAGCCCGGGAGAAAGGAACTCCTTGCCGTGGCCGCTGCGTTCGGCGGCGGTGTTCAGCAGGGCGTTGACGTTGCTGTGGAAGTGCGCCAGGACGAGCACCGTGAGCGCGATGGCCCCGGCCATCAGCAGAACGGCCTTGACGATCTGGATCCAGGTGGTGGCCCGCATCCCGCCCAGCGACACATAGATCACCGTGAGCGCTCCGACACCGACCACGGTCCAGGACCGGGCGGCATCGCTCGTACCGCCGAGCAGCAGGACGACGAGGCTGCCCGCCCCCACCATCTGTGCCACGAGGTACAGCACGGAGACAGTGACGGACGAGGTGCCGACGGCGGTGCGCACCGGGCGCTCGGCCATGCGCGCGGCGACCACATCCGCGAGCGTGAACCGGCCGCATTTGCGGACGAGTTCGGCGACGAGCAGCAGGACGACCAGCCAGGCGACCAGGAAGCCGACCGAGTAGAGCATGCCGCCGTAGCCGAAGAGCGCGATCAGCCCGGAGATCCCGAGGAATGAGGCCGCCGACATGTAAGGCTCCTCTGCGGAGCCCTGCCGGTTACGGCTCACCCAGGTGGTGATGCCGAGCGTCACGGCGATGAACGCGCTGAACAGCAGCAGCGCCAGCGTCTGGTGGTCCCCTCTCAACGCGTGACACCACTCGTCATCTCCTGGGTGTCCCACCGGAGATCGAGCGCCGCCCGGTCCCTGCGCGGTCGCGCGTGGCGGGAATGCGCCCAGGTGAGCAGGAACGTGGTGAGGGACTGCCCGAGCCCCGCGACCATGGCGACATTGACGGCACCCGCCACCGGACGGGCCATCAGCCCGCTCGCCGTGGTCGCCGCGACGACGTGGGCGAGGTACCAGAGAAGGAAGGCGGTAACGGCGGGAACCAACGAAACGCCGATACCGGCGGCGCACCTCGCGAAACGCCTCGCTGCGCTGCACCCGCACATAGATGTCGGCCGCGCTGAGACCCTGCCGCGGACCCGCCGGCCCCAGAGCACTGCCGGGTGGCCACCGGGTGCGCCGCAGCCGACGCCGTCCGGCTCGCCCCGACCGGGGACCGGCGTTTCGTCGTACCACGGGTCAACCAGCCGCACCCCTGCGGCATCGGGCCCTGCTCCCTTCTTCGCCGAACAACTCTCTTGTCCACGGGCCTTCTTGGCCGCGCAGCCAACCCTGGGCAGATCGGGAAGTTCCCGGGCACATCATTCGCCGGGCTTCACCTCTTCAGGTGACGAAAGGTCCGGACGGATGTGCGAGTCCCCGAACGTACGCATAGCGCACCGCCTGCGCTCTGTCGCGCACCCCCGTCTTGGCGAAGAGGTTGTTGATATGGGTCTTCACCGTCGCCTTCGAGATGTGCAGGCTGCGGGCGATCTCCGGATTGGACAGCCCCTCGGCAGCCAGCACGAGCACTTCGGCCTCACGGGGCGTCAGCCCGTCCGGCAGCTCCCCTGCGGCGTCCCGGACGTCCGGGACCGGGGCCGCGGTGACCCGCTCCACCAGACGCCGCTGCACGGTGGGTGACAGTCCGGCCTCGCCCGACATCACCGCCTCGATGGCCCGCACGATCTCTTCGCCCCGGGCGTCCTTGGTGAGATAGCCACGCGCTCCGGCCCGCAGCGCGGTGAGGAGCGAGTCGTCGTCCGCGAAGGTCGTGAGCACCACGACCTGGGTGCCGGGGTACTCCTGGCGGATACGTCGTGTCGCTTCCACCCCGTCGCAGCGGGGCATCCGCAGGTCCATCAGGACGACATCCGGGGCGAGCTCGGCCACGAGCCGGACCGCCTCGTCCCCGTCCTTCGCGGATCCGATCACCTCGATTCCGGGCAGCAGGCCCAGCAGCATGACGATGCCTTCGCGGACCACCGACTGATCGTCGGCGACCACCACCCGCGCGCTCACGCGGGCACCCGCAGATTCACCACGAACCCCTCCTCACCCGGCCCGGCGTCCAGCGTTCCGCCGAGCAGTTCCGCACGCTCCCTCATCCCCAGCAGACCGTAACCGGAGCCGCTGACAGCCAGCTCGTCCGCGGACCGGCAACCACCCGAATCGCGTACTTCCAGGGCGACGGTGTCAGGCAGGTACTCCAGCGTCACGAGCACGGTGGCCCCCGGCGCGTGCTTGCGTACGTTGGTCAACGCCTCCTGCGCCACCCTCCTGACCGCCTGGGAGGCTTCCACCGGCAGGTGCCTGCGCTCTCCCCGCACCGTCACCCGGGCCGGGTCGGCGAGCACCAGATGGCGCAGGAAGTCCTCCACAGGGGTCATCTCCCCGCGCAGCGCGGAGAGCGCCTGCCTGGTCTCCGTGAGCCCGTCCCGCGCCATGGACCGGGCGGCGACCACCCGCGCCAGAACCTGATCCCGGAACTCGCCGGGCGGTTCCCGCTCGATCAGCAGCCGGGCCGCCTCCAGGTGCACGAGCTGTGCGGAGAGACTGTGGGCAAGCACGTCGTGGATCTCGCGGGCGATCCTGGAACGCTCGTCCAGCGCGGCCGTCCCGGCCTCCGCCACCCTCGCGGCCCGCTCCTGCTCCAGAAGCCGCTGGCTGTTGCCTCGGGCCTCCGCGTCGAGCCGCAGGACATACCCCGCAAGGCAGAGCCCCCCGGTGGTGACCGCTGTGGTCAGCCATCCGTCGCCCTCGACGACCGCATAGGCGCCGAGGGCGACCAGCGTGGACGGCACGGCCGCGCTGAGCGGGAGCCGCTCCAGAGCCGTGACCGCACATCCGCACCACAGCACCGTGGCGAGCATCCCGGCCCCCGCTTCCTGTGCCCCGAACGCCGCGAGCAGGAGGAGCACCAGCAGTGCCAGCGACGGCCATAGGCGATGACGCAGAGTGGTGCGGAGGAAGGCCCGTGCGACCACGGCGCAGCCCGCCACTCCCAGGAGGCCGGTCAGGATCCCCCACGGCCCGAATCCCGTGTCGTTGTAGGTGCTCCAGAGCAGACCTGCCAGCACGGCCACCCGCACGGCCCACCCGATCATGGCCCGGTGATGGGTCCGGTTCATCCTGGCGAGGGCTTCCCGGGACGGCCAGCTCGTCCAGGCGCTGCGAGTCACACGCGGTCCTTTCGGGCCGGTCGCGCCGATATGCCCTCGCCAGCGACACCGTACGACGGACGCATCTGCCGGGCCCGCCAGGTCAGCACCCCGCCACGTGCGAACAGCGTCATCGCGAGCGCGGCCAGCAATGCGGCAGTGCCCTGGTGTACGCCCAGCAGCAGCGCGGCCCCGGCCAGAGCCGCCCGCAGAGCCACTCCACCGGTCCACACGAAGACGGTGGCTCCGGTGCCTCGGCTCCACAGCGTGCCGTCCTGCTCACGCCACAGCCGGGCCGTCCAGCCCCAGCCGGCGCCGGTGACCAGTCCCACCAGGAGTCCGACCCCGAGAATCAGCAGGGACAGCGCCTCGTGGCGCGGATCGGTCAGTCCCTTCTCACGCACGGAGAGAACAAGCAGAACGCCTGGCAGAAGCCACCAGCGCTTGTCCTCGGCGATCCGCCGCGCGGAGAACTGGCGGACCACGACGAGAGCGATGACAGCGACGATCACCAGGACGTTGAAAAGCCCGGACATGGCAGCCTCCGAAGTGCGGGAAGGTTCATCGCCTTCGACGCTACGGAGCCGCCGGGCCCAGCAGATCGGCCCGGGGGTTGATCGTGGGTGGAGACGTGGTCTCCACCCACGGGTGGAGACCTGTCAGACGTCGATGCGCGAGCGGTCCAACGTGGCCGCCGAGCTGGTGATGAACTCCTTGCGGGGCGCGACCTCGTTGCCCATCAGCAGATCGAAGACCTGCTCGGAGGATTCCAGGTCCCCGATGTTGATCCGGCGCAGCGTGCGGTGGCGCGGATCCATGGTGGTCTCCGCCAGCTGGTCGGCGTCCATCTCACCGAGACCCTTGTAGCGCTGGATCGAATCCTTGTACCGGACGTTCTTGCGCTGGAGCTCCAGCATCGTCTGGCGCAGTTCGCCGTCGGAGTACGTGTAGATGTACTTGTCCTGGCCCTTCTTGGGCTGGACCAGTTCGATCCGGTGCAGGGGCGGAACCGCGGCGAACACGCGTCCCGCCTCCACCATCGGACGCATGTACCGCTGGAAAAGGGTCAGCAGCAGGCATCGGATGTGGGCGCCGTCGACATCGGCGTCGACCAGCAGAACGATCTTTCCGTAGCGGGCGGAGTCGATGTCGAAGGTCCGTCCGGACCCAGCTCCTATGACCTGGATGATGGCGCCGCACTCGGCGTTCTTGAGCATGTCCGAAACGGATGACTTCTGGACATTGAGGATCTTGCCCCGGATCGGCAGCAGGGCCTGGAATTCACTGTTCCGGGCCAGCTTGGCCGTACCGAGCGCCGAGTCGCCCTCAACGATGAAGAGCTCGCTGCGGTCCACGTCGTCGCTGCGGCAGTCGGCGAGCTTGGCCGGCAGCGAGGAGGACTCCAGCGCGGTCTTGCGGCGCTGGGCATCCTTGTGCTGACGTGCCGCGATGCGCGTACGGGCGGCTGCCACCGCCTTTTCGAGCACCGCCCTGGCCTGGGCCTTGGCGTCCCGCTTGGTCGAGGTCAGGAACGCCTTGAGCTCCTTGGCCACCACATTGGCGACGATCCGGTTGGCGGCCGAGGTACCGAGCACCTCCTTGGTCTGCCCTTCGAACTGCGGTTCCGCGAGCCGTACGGTGACGACCGCCGTGAGGCCTTCCAGGGCGTCGTCCTTGACGACGTCGTCCTCGGCCACCCGCAGCATCTTGGCGGAGCGCAGCGCCTCGTTGACCGTCTTGGTGAGCGAACGCTCGAATCCGGACACGTGCGTGCCGCCCTTGGGGGTGGCGATGATGTTGACGAAGGACTTGACGTTGGTGTCGTACCCGGTACCCCAGCGCAGCGCGATGTCGACACCGAGCTCACGGGTGACCTCGGTCGGGGTCATGTGCCCGCGATCGTCGAGGACCGGGACCGTCTCCTTGAACGTGCCCGTTCCGGTCAGGCGCTGGACGTCGCAGACCGCCTTGTCCTGAGCCAGGTACTCACAGAATTCGCTGATCCCGCCGTCGAAGCGGAAGACCTCTTCCGTCTTGCCCTCGCCATCGATCCCTCGCTCGTCGCGCACGACGATCGTGAGACCGGGGACGAGGAACGCTGTCTGGCGGGCCCGCTGGTACAGGTTCTCCAGGTTGAGCTTGGCGTCCTTGAGGAAGATCTGCCGGTCCGCCCAGTACCTCACCCGGGTACCGGTACGGGTCTTCGGAACCCGCTTCCCCTTGCGCAGCCCATTGGCCGGATCGAACGGGCTGTCCGGCCCCTGCTCCGTGAACATGCCGGGGACCCCGCGCCGGAAGCTGATGGAGTGGACCGCGCTGTTGCGGTCGACCTCGACGTCCAGGCGGGCGGAGAGCGCGTTGACGACGGAGGCGCCCACGCCGTGCAGGCCGCCCGACGCCGCGTAGGAACCGCCGCCGAACTTGCCGCCGGCGTGCAGCTTGGTCATGACGACTTCGATGCCGGACAGACCGGTCTTGGGCTCCACGTCGACCGGGATGCCACGACCGTTGTCGCGGACCTCGACGGACGAGTCGTCGTGAAGGATGACCTCGATGTTGTCGCAGTACCCGCCGAGTGCCTCATCGACCGAGTTGTCGATGATCTCCCAGAGGCAGTGCATGAGGCCGCGGCTGTCGGTGGACCCGATGTACATCCCGGGGCGCTTGCGAACCGCCTCGAGCCCTTCGAGCACGAGAAGGTGCCGCGCGGTGTAGTTGGAGCTGTCCCTGTCCACGGCGCCGCCTGCTCCGGTCAGCAGCGCAGTGGACGGCACGGACGTATCGGCGGTCACGCGGTTCGCTCCTCGCTGAATTTCATTTGGGGCCCAAGTGGGTAACGGGCTCGGCTTCGGTAGCCGCTGAGAGCCTACCGAGGCCTGGTAGAGCGGTTGTAACGCCACCCTCGGGGAATCCTCATGCTAGTCGAGCCACTTCCAGGCTCGCATGAATGTTCGATCATTCGTTGGAGTGACGTGCACATCACGTTCCCTTCGAGGCATGAACCATTTAGGCTCCGGGCACGTCCTCATGAACAACCGGCAAGCCGGCCGGCGGACTGACCCAAGACAAGCAATGCGAAACCGTAGCGCTACGCAATACGGCACATTCGCCGCCAACCGTCAACAGACAGCCATCCTGAGAAGAAGTTTCGAAGAAAAGCCACGAGCGGGAACGTTTTCGGCCTGGTTGGATGTTGACCCTGGTACGACAGCTCGTCGAGCTAGAGAAGAGGCGACGTGACTACTGTTCTGACCCCCGCGAGCCCGCTGACCGCAGCAGACCGCTGTGACCGTTGCGGCGCCCAGGCATATCTGCGCGTCGTCCTGATCAGTGGCGGTGAACTGCTCTTCTGCGCCCACCACGGACGCAAGTTCGAGCCGGAACTCAAGAAGATCGCCGCGGAAATACAGGATGAGACGGATCGGCTCACCGCCGTACAGGCCAGTGCCGCCGAAGAGGAACAACACTGATACCTCGCATCCACGACGAGCCAGGGGCCGGTCCAGGACCGGCCGACGGGCGACTCCCCGATGAGGGGGAGCCGCCCGTTCTCGTCGTTTCGCGGCCCCTCGGTTCAGATTCGGCCCGCCGCCCACCCAATGGCCGCGGAGATCCGGGTGTACACCCCGGGGCTGTCGGCACGCCCGCACCCGCTGCCCCAGGAGACCAGGCCCACAAGCCGTCCACGGGCCACCAGAGGCCCGCCGCTGTCCCCCTGGCAGGCATCGTGCCCGCCCCCCGGGTCGCCCGCACAGAGCATCGCTGAGGCGTCGTAGGTGCCCTCCTGGCCGCCCGGGTACGCGCGGGCGCACTCACTGTCCGGCAGAAGCCGGACACGGGTGGAGCGCAGAGCTGACGCGTATGTCCCGCTGCCGGTCGTGTCGCCCCACCCGTAGACCACCGCATCGGTCCCCGCCGCATAGGCGACGTCGCCCTCCCTGGCCATCGCGATCACACTGCTCTCCGGCAAGGCCGTGGCCAGAGTGAGCACCGCGAAGTCACCGGCGTTCGTGCCCCGGTCGTACTCCGGATTGACCCAGGCATCCCGTACCGGAATCTCCTGCCCGCCGGAACCGCGCAGCTGGTCCCGTCCCGCGATGACCCGCAGATCGCGCACCTGGCCCACGTCACCACCGAGCACCGCGCCGCTGAGGCAGTGGGCGGCCGTCAGCACCTTCGTCGGGGCCACGGCCACCGCGCCGCAGAACTGACCCGCGCGCGTTCCTCCGAACCGGTCACGGCTCGACAGGGCCACAACCCAAGGGCTTTCCGCCACAGCGGCGGGCTGCCCGCCGATGATGATGGTGTCCGCGGCCGCGGCGGCCGGGGATCCGAGCGGCATCAGTGCCGCCGCGGCGGCCAGGGCGAGCGCCCCTGTCAGGGCGGGGACGACGGTGCGGGACATAGAGGCTCCTGACTCTACGGTGGACAAGGTCCACTCAGAGTTGTCCAGTGCGGGGGTGCCCGCACCCGCACACGGCACGCAGAGCGGCACAGGCCGAGGGCCCGGCTCCCCCTGGGGTACCGGGCCCTCGGCCTGTGTGTCTCGCTCTGTTCGGCTGCGGCCTAGTCGAGGTAGTCGCGCAGCACCTGGGAACGCGACGGGTGACGAAGCTTCGACATGGTCTTCGACTCGATCTGACGGATGCGCTCACGCGTCACGCCGTAGACCTTGCCGATCTCGTCCAGCGTCTTCGGCTGACCGTCGGTGAGACCGAAACGCATCGAGACCACGCCGGCCTCACGCTCCGAGAGCGTGTCGAGCACCGAGTGCAGCTGCTCCTGGAGGAGCGTGAAGCTGACCGCGTCCGCCGGAACGACTGCCTCGGAGTCCTCGATCAGATCGCCGAACTCGCTGTCGCCGTCCTCACCCAGAGGGGTGTGGAGGGAGATCGGCTCACGACCGTACTTCTGGACCTCGATGACCTTCTCAGGGGTCATGTCGAGCTCCTTGGCCAGCTCCTCCGGGGTAGGCTCACGGCCCAGGTCCTGGAGCATCTGGCGCTGCACGCGCGCGAGCTTGTTGATGACCTCGACCATGTGCACCGGGATACGGATGGTGCGGGCTTGGTCTGCCATGGCGCGGGTGATCGCCTGGCGGATCCACCAGGTGGCGTACGTGGAGAACTTGTAGCCCTTGGTGTAGTCGAACTTCTCGACCGCACGGATCAGGCCGAGGTTGCCCTCCTGGATCAGGTCGAGGAAGAGCATGCCGCGGCCGGTGTAGCGCTTGGCCAGTGAGACGACGAGCCGGAGGTTGGCCTCCAGCAGGTGGTTCTTGGCGCGGCGCCCGTCCTCGGCGATGATCTCCAGCTCGCGCTTGAGCTTCGGCGCGAGCTTGTCCGAGTTCGCCAGCTTGTCCTCGGCGAAGAGGCCCGCCTCGATGCGCTTGGCGAGCTCGACCTCCTGCTCGGCGTTGAGGAGAGGGACCTTGCCGATCTGCTTCAGGTAGTCCTTGACGGGGTCGGCCGTGGCACCGGCGACGGCGACCTGCTGGGCAGGCGCGTCGTCCTCGTCGTCATCGGAGAGGACGAAGCCCTTGTTCTCGCCCTCGCCCTCCTCTTCCTCACCCTTGCCGGCCTTGACTTCCTCGGCCGCCTCGTCACCGTCGAGGAGCTCGTCGTCCTGCTTGCCGGACTTCTTCGTGGCTGTCTTCTTGGCCGCGGTCTTCTTCACCGCGGTCTTCTTGGCAGCCGTCTTCTTGGCCGCCGTCTTCTTCGCGGGAGCGGCCGCAGTGGCGTCGTCGGCCACCGCGTCCGCACTCTGGGCCGTCGGGGCGGCAGTGGCCGCGACGGTCCTGGTCACGGTCGTCTTCGCCGCGACAGTCTTGGTGGCGGTGCGCTTGACCGGGCTCTTCGCTGCGACGCTCTTGCGGGCGCGCTTCGGCGACTCCGCGGCACTGACCATCAGCGTCACACCCTCTTCCTCGAGGATCTGGTTGAGGCTGCGCAGAACGTTCTTCCACTGGGTTGGCGGAATCTGGTCAGCCTCGAAGGCCCGACGCACGTCATCGCCGGCGATCTGCCCATCAGCCTTTCCCCGCTCGATGAGCGCCATCACAGACTCGGACTCGGCGATCTCCGGCGGGAGCGTACGGGATGTGCTGGCCGACACGAACAACCTCTCGGAACGATGGAAACGGCTTCCGGCCCGGCCCTGGAGAGGGCTGGAGCCGACGACCGTCGACTGGGGATGTCGCCGACGGCGCGGGTTTGGCCTCAGAACTGCACAGCGCCCTGAATGGCTGCTGTATTCCTTCCGCGACGGTCACCTCTTAAGTCATCGCACTGTTTCGAGGAGTGTTACGCCCAATCCGCGTGGCCCGAGTCACACCTCATTTGCGACGAACAGTGCCATGGGTGACATCCCCCCACAATTGTGCCGCCGGACCGAGGGTCCGGCGGCACAGGGTCCATGCACCCCGGCCGTGCTGTGGTCAGTGCTCGCGCGGCGCGGGAACCACCCGCTCCACCTCCGGGTGGACGACGAGCAGTTGACGCATGGCCGCCTCGGCGCCCGCGGAATCGCCGGAGGCGAGGGCATCCGCGATCCGGGCGTGGTGGGCAACCGATGCCTCGGTCGGACGGTCACAGCCAGTGACGGGGCCGCCCGAGACATGCAGAGCCGCCGAGACGATCCCGGAAAGGTGCTCCAGCATCCGGTTGCCCGCGGCCTGGATGAGCAGGGAGTGGAACTCGGCATCCGCCCGGGAGAACGTGATCCCGTCCCCCTGCCCCAGGGCGTGCCCCATGATCTCGACCATGTCGCCGAGCCGCTGCTGGATGTCCTCACGGCCGTGCCCGGCCGCCAGCCTGACCGCGAGCGGCTCGATCGTCCAGCGGAGCTCGGCCAGCTCGCGACGCTGGTCGTCGCGCTGGGGACCGAAGGCCCGCCATTCGATGATGTCGGGGTCCAGCAGATTCCAGTCGCTGACCGGCCGCACCCGGGTACCCACATTGGGGCGCGCGCTGACCAGGCCCTTGGCCTCCAGAACGCGCAGGGACTCACGTACGACAGTGCGGGAGACCTCGAAGCGCTGGCCGATCTCTTCAGGAACGAGCGGTCGGTCGGCGCCCAGATCACCGGAGACGATCATCTGACCCAACTGCTGAACGAGTTGACCGTGGAGGCCGCGTCCACGGCTGGCCGATCCGCGCCGGCCGGCTCGCCCCAACTCGGAATCGGGACCGCCCCAGGAGCGGATCGCGGCGCGCTCGCCGGCCGGTGCCTCCGCATAGGGATAGCGGTCGAGTTCGCCCGACCCAGCGAGGCCGGAGTCGGCGGAGCGGGCGGCGGTCATCATGGTGTGCGCAAGGGTACTCACGCATCCTTTGTCGGCCTGGCGCGCCCGCCCCTTGAGGTCTTTGGTGAAAAGCACACGAAAGGGTGATCGGCGATCGCCCCGCAATTGACGACATAATGTCACAAAACAGGCATTTTCAAGGGAGTTGCGGCTGCCGTACGGCTCACTGGGAACGTTGTGGTCACCAACGCGCCCTGCCGCGAAGGCTGGTGAACACATAGGCGCAGATCAGGGCCGACAGCGACAAGGTGAGCGCCGCGCCCACGGGCTGCGCCACGACCCGCGCGACTGCCAGGACCCATCGGTCCGCCTCATGCGGAAGCTGCCACCAGGCCAGCTCCCGCAGCCGGGCCGGCAGCCCCGCGATCGATCGCGCCGATGGACCCGCCAGAACCTTCTGGACAAGCGGAACGATGAGTACCGGAACAGCCAGGACCGCGGCGACTCCGGCTCCGGCCACCCGGAAGACCCCCGCCGCCAGTAGACCGGCCCAGGCGCAGCCGACAGTGAGGCCCGCCCAACTCGCGGCGAGCGGGACAGCGTTTGACGGGACCTGGATCAACTCCTGGCCGTAGGCGAGGCGAAGGGCCTGTGCGTCGCAGAGCACGACGAGCACCGCGAGCAGGAGGGCGGTACCCGCCGTGACCGCCAGCTTGGCGAGGAGCAGCCCGAGACGCCGCGGGACCGTCCCACGGCCTGCGGCCAGCGCTGGATACCTGTACTCGTCCCCGAAGGAGAGGGCGCCCAGCAGTCCGGCACCGAGCGCCGCGGGAGGCAGCGGCAACAGAGCGGGCCAAGCGGCCAGGAGGTGCGACAGAGGTGTCCCGTCCGTACGGGCGAGAAGGACCGCGAGCCCTGCCGACGCCACCAGAACAGCCACCACGATCATGGTCGTTGTTCTGACGCCGAGGAGGCGGCGCAGTTCGTAGCGCAGGGGGCGGAGCGGCCCGCGGGCGGGTCGTACCGGAATCGGCGGCGGCAGTTCCGAGAGGGCGACGGACGATGCCTGCCGCGGTACGGCTGCCGCTTCCGGGGCGGCCGTGGGCCCGGCGTCGCCGACCTCGTCGGCAAGTTGATGAACCGGGACACCGTGCCTGAACGCCGTGTCCCCGATCTCGGCGCAGCTGCTGCCGTACACCGACAGACGACCACTCGCCTCGGCCACCACCTCGACGGAACGCTGAGCGGCGCGCGCCTCACGGCTGACCACTGCGGCAAGCCGGGCGGCGTGCGGAGTCCGGACGGCGACGCGCGGGCGCAGCCGGGTGCGGGAGAAGTCGGCGACGTCCTGGTCCGCGACGAGGCGCCCACTGTCGATGGTGACGACCCGATCAGCCGTACGGGCAGCCTCCTTGGGATCACTGACGGCGCACAGCACGGTGCCTCCCTGAGCCGCGTGGGCGCGCAGCAGCCCGTACAGCCAACTGTTCTCCCGCGGCGAGAGCCCCTCCGCGGGCTCGTCGAGGAGGAGCGTGTGCGGATCGCCCAGAAGTGCGGACGCGAGACCGAGTCGACGGTCCATTCCGACCGAGAGGCTGCCGATGCGCTGGTCCCCGAGTCCGGCAAGGCCGACGACTTCGAGCACCTCGTCGGCCCGGACCGCGGGTACACCGGCAGCGGCGCAGAGCATACGGAGCTGGCCGCGGCCCGTACGGGACGGGTGGCCCGGCACGTCACCGAGGAGTACGCCCACTTCCCGCGCCGGGTGGGCGATGCGGTGCAGCGGCCGGCCCCGGAAGTAGGTGACGCCCCGCCCGGAGTCGAGTTCGAGCATCAAGCGGAGTGCCGTGGTCTTGCCGGAGCCGGGAGCACCGAGCAGTACGGTGACACGGCCGGGTGGGGCTTCGAAGGTCAGATCGTCCACGGCGGGCAGGGCGTCGCGGCGGGGGTTGCTGGTGAGTCCGATGGCCTGGAGCATCGCTTCTCTCGCGTTTCTCGCGGAAGGTGAGACCGCTCGGCGGCAGGTGGGTACCGCAGCAACATAACGCGATATTTAGGACTTTTTGCGCAGCAGCGGGCCGACGGGCGTTCCGCAGGTACAGGCCGGACACCTCGATGGGCGTCGCGGCTTCACGCCCCGGCTCGTGAACCTGCGGTGTGTCAGACCTCGGGCCTCAGCATCGGCGGGTTGAGCACGGTGGCCGCACCGGCCCGGAACAGCTGTGCGGGGCGACCTCCCTGCCTTGTGGTCGTCCCTCCGGAGGGCACCAGGAAGCCGGGCGTGCCGGTGACCTTGCGGTGGAAGTTCCGGGGGTCGAGAACCACGCCCCACACCGCCTCGTAGACCCTGCGCAGCTCGCCGACCGTGAACTCCGGCGGGCAGAACGCCGTGGCCAGCGACGAATACTCGATCTTGGAACGGGCTCGCTCCACCCCGTCCGCGAGGATCCGCGCGTGGTCGAAGGCCAGTAGTGCCAACTGTTCGCCGTCCCGGCCCAGCCCGTCATCGGGACGGAGCACGTCCACGACGGACGCCCAGCGCGCGCTGTTCGCATCACCGCCCGCACGAGGCGCGGGAAGATCCGGGGCGAGCGCGAGGTGAGCGACGCTCACGACCCGCATCCGGGGGTCGCGTGCCGGATCCCCGTAGGTGGCCAGCTGTTCGAGGTGCGCACCGTTGCCCACCGCCGGGGTTGCCGGGTCATGTGCGCAGAGTCCGGTTTCCTCGACGAGCTCACGCGCGGCCGCGGCTCCGAGGTCCTCGTCCGCCCTGACGAACCCGCCGGGCAGTGCCCACCGGCCCTGGAACGGCGGCTCCCCTCGCCGTACGACCAGCGCGCAGAGTTCGTGACGGCGCACCGTGAGCACGACCAGGTCCACGGTGACAGCGAAGGGCGGGAACGTCGACGGGTCGTAGGGCGGCATGCCGCGATCATAGTCGTCTGCCTGACGATAAACACTCCATTCGTCATCCTCGCGATGCCGAATCCCGCAGGTGGTTCGCCGCGGATGCCGGGACGGCAGCGGGAGGAGTCGGTGGCCGGAGACCGGCGGGCCGCCAACCGCCGGCCGGTCAGCTTGACGTCGCTCGGCCGAGACCGCCGTACGCGGCAGAGCGGCACGGATGCCCCGCTGCTGCATGGGCGCACGGACGGAGTCCGCTCCCCCACAAGGCCGGACGAGGCCCGGATCAACCGGGGTCCGGGGCGCGTGCCCGCATCGAGGGAACACGCGACGGTATCCGGACGGCCTCCTTGACCTGCTCGTTGATCTGCGCGTTGGCCTGCTCGTCGACCGGGTCCAGGGGCGCTGGAGCAGAACAGTGAGGCATCGGGTTCATCCGCGCCGACTGTGCGCTCGCAGCCGCCGTATCCGCAGCGCGACAGATCGTACGGCCTCCGGTACAAACTGTGAACGGCCCCGGCGCCGCCGGGACACCGCCGTCATCGGCCGCTCCTGGTTCCCCGCTGCCCGTACCGCCCGGCATCCCGCGTCCTGCGCCGGGCTACGGATGTACCCGGACGGGCAGAACCGGGCGTCGCCCTCCTCGCCTTCGCGTCCGACGGCGTCCGACGCGCCGGGCGAGGCCGGGGCCTGTGCTCCGCACGAAGGCGCGCGCGGCCCTCACGGCGGGCGCTGTGGGTGGCACCTCCGCGCACGCCACTGTTCCTGAGTCCGTTGCTCGGGGTCCCACTGCCCTTGGTGCCACCGTTCAGGACACCGCCGTCCGCGCCGTCTTCGCCGCGCAGACAACGGCGCAGCGTCTCCGGGTCCAGCCCTTCGTTGCACGCCTGGTGCAGCAGTTGAGCGAAGGTGTAGTCGGGGTCGGCGCGCAGGGCCAGCCCCAGAGCGACTCGCGCGCCCGGCTCGTCACCGGTCGACCAGGAGACCCAGCCCGCCAGGGTGAGCGGGGCGGCGGAGTGTTCCACATAGGGGCCGACGCACCGGCGGGCGAGCGCCCGCCACAGCCTCAAAGCGGAATCCGCTTCGGCGCCTTCCATCCATTCTGCGGCCTTGTCCCGGGTCTCCCGGTCCTGAAGCCCGAGGATCACGGCTGCGGCCTCGTCATGGCTGATCAGGTGGTCATCACTCCGGTCAGTGACCGATGGCACGGCCGAGGGTGCCTGCCGGAGACGATCCATGAGTACCCGGGCGAGCTCAAGCGTCTCCTTTGCCACTTCGCCCCGCCCCTCGGTATCCAGAATCCTGGAAACCAGCGAGGCCCCGGCCGTGTCCAGCGCGTGGCACTGCGCGGATGAGGCTGCGGTCTGCCACGGTGCGAGCCGCTCCTCCATGTCCCGCAGGGACCCCCTCACCTGGATTCCGGCATACGTGGCCGCGGCGGCCATCACCGTGGTGCCGGGCAGCGCGAGGGGGTTTCCCTGCGTCGGACAGCAGCGGCCATCGGGACAGCAGTAGGACCAGTAGCGGCCGTCGGAGATGCAGAGCGCTTCCAGAACGGGTACGTCGAGTGCGCCGCAAGCCGTGCGCAGACGCTGGGCCAGGGGTTTCAGACGCTCCATGGTCTGACCGGCGCTCTCACCCCCCACTGGATCCTGGCAGAGGAAGATGACGATGGCGTCGGGTCGGGAACCTCGTCGCTCGCTGCCCGAGATCAGACATTCCGCGAGCTGATCCGCGACGGGTCCCCATTCCTTCGGCGACTGCGGAATACCGAGCCTGAGTCGGCCGCCGAAACGGCCCCGACCGCCGTGCAGAGCCACCATGACCACGCTGTCGCTCGGGTGGAAGCCCATGAGGTAGGGAAGTGCGTCGGCGAGTTCGGCGGGACCGCGCAGGGTGATCTGCTGCTCGTCGGCCGGGCCGGTGGATTCGTGGTGCTTGTTCATGGCATGACCGTCCCGCGATCAGCCGATTTCCGCGACCCCTGTGGATAACGTTATCCACAGGGCTGTGTCGTCGTTCGCGGATTGTCGTAGCCATCGGGTTGCATGGCGGCATGACCAAAGCAGACCGTGCGGAGCTCAGGGCTTTTCGGCGATTCCGTACTTGCCCGCCTAGTCGGGAAACCCACCGGTACGGCCGGGCTGCGCGAGGACCAGTGGCCGGCCGGCAAGGCGCTCGTCGCCCGAAAACGCAGAGCGCTGGTTGCGCAACGCACCGGTTGAGACAAGTCCGCGGTGTACTTCGTCGCGACCTCGCTGCGTTCTCGCCGTTGCCCGGGCGGCTGGCTGACCGGCGTGTTTTAACGGCGGAGACCAGAAGCGTTTGGGTTCACCGGGAGCGGGGGCGGGCCGACGGTTCGCCTGGCTGGGCGTGCTGGCGGCGGGGCCGGCTCGGTGCCGGAGACGACAGCCCTGGTGAGTTCGATCAGCTCGGGGCCGTCCTCCAGCCCCAGCGCCGTCCTTCCGGATTGGTTGCCGGTCTCTTCCCCGGACGGTCCTGCGCCGAAGGACTGGTCGCACCGGTCGATGAGCGTGGCTTCCTGCTCTGTGAGGGATGAGGGGCCCGGGGTTGCGGTTGGCCGCGATGAACTCGGGTGTGTGCGTGCGGAAGTGTTCCAGTGCGCCGACCACATTCAGCTCGGCGAACAGGATGCGGTGCAGCTGGTCGAAGACCCCCGGCCTTCTGCTACCGATCCAGACGCCGTCGGCAGGTCTGCCCGGCGCCGAACCCCATCCCCAATGGCAGCAGTTGACAGGCCATATCGCTGCAGAGGACGTACAGGATGCCCTGCGGACACAACCGGTGCGCCACCGGCCACGGCCCCGGCGCCCGCTCCGACCCACGGCGGCAGCAGCGGCTCGATCAGTGCCCGCGAGTCGTCATCCACGATCCACGGCCGAGCACTCGCACCCCCGAACGGCCGAATCACCTGACCGGTGACGCCCGACCGCCGCATCCCAACAAGGTCGCGTTACGGGCTCAAAGCGTTTTGGGTCCAAATAAAACCTGTTGTTAACATAAATTTACCTGTCAGAAATGCCACACAGGCGGTCGATGATTCGACGTGGATCCACTGCGTGTACAGGGCAATAGTCACCTGAGGTAACCTTCTTCGACCAGATCGAGGTTCGCATGTGTGGAATCACTGGCTGGGTCTCCTACCGGCGTGATCTGACGGAACATCGACACGACCTTGACGCCATGACAGAGACCATGTCGTGCCGTGGCCCCGACGCCGCGGGCGTATGGGTGGCGCCCCATGCCGCCCTGGGGCATCGGCGGCTCGCTGTGATCGACCTGCCGGGCGGCGCTCAGCCGATGACCGCGCAGACCCCCGACGGGGCGGTCAGCATGGTCTACTCCGGTGAGGCGTACAACTTCAACGAGCTGCGCGCGGAACTGCGCCGCGCCGGACAGCGGTTCGACACCGACTCCGACACCGAGGTGGTGCTGCGCGGCTACATCGCGTGGGGCGAAAAGCTCGTGGAACACCTCAACGGCATGTATGCCTTCGCCATCTGGGACGCCCGCACCGAGCGCCTGGTGATGATCCGCGACCGGATGGGCATCAAGCCGTTCTACTACTACGAGACCGAAGACGGCGTCATCTTCGGCTCGGAGCCCAAGGCGATCCTCGCCAACCCCGCCGTCGCCCCCGTCGTCGGCCTCGACGGACTGCGCGAGCTCTTTGCCGGGGCCAAGACCCCCGGCGCCGCGGTGTGGGAAGGCATGCGCGAGGTGCGGCCGGGCGAGATCATCATCCTCGACCGCGGCGGGATGCGCCGCCGCATCTACTGGCAACTGCGTTCCGAGCCGCACACCGACAGCAAGGACGAGACGGTCGCGCACGTCCGCGAGTTACTTGACGACATCGTCCAGCGCCAGCTCGTCGCCGACGTGCCCCGCTGCACGCTGCTGTCCGGCGGCCTGGATTCCTCCGCGCTCACCTCTCTGTCGCAGATCCACCTCGCGCCCCAGGGTGAGACGGTGCGCAGCTTCGCCGTCGACTTCCCCGACCAGGACAAGCACTTCCAAGCCATCGACGTCTCGCCCACCCAGGACACCCCCTACGTCCACGCCGTCGCCGAATACGTGGGCTGCGACCACCAGGACATCATTCTGGACGGGGCGGCGCTGTCCGCCCCGGAGGTCCGCCGCGCGGCCGTCGGAGCCCGCGACCTGCCGATCGGCATCGGCGACCGCGACAACTCCCTCTACCTGCTCTTCGCCGCAGTCCGCCGCCACTCCACCGTGGCGCTGTCCGGCGAGTCCGCGGATGAGGTGTTCGGCGGCTACCCGTGGTTCCACGACGAGCGGCAGTACGCCGAAACCTTCCCCTGGCTGGCGGGAGAGCACTCGCTGGTCGAGTCCGGCAGCCAGATCAGCGAGGCCCTCAAGCCCGCGCTCGGCCTCAGCGACTACATCGCCGAGAGCTACCGCACGGCCGTCGCGCAGACCCCCGTGCTGGACGGTGAGACCGGCCTGAACCAGCGTATGCGGGTCGTCAGCCACCTCCACCTGACCCGCATGGTGCAGATCCTGCTGGACCGCAAGGACCGCATGAGCATGGCTGTCGGACTGGAGGTCCGCGTCCCGTTCTGCGACCACCGACTCGTGCAGTACGTCTTCAACACCCCCTGGTCCCTGAAGACCTTCGACGGCCGCGAGAAGAGCCTGCTGCGCGCCGCCACCCGGGACGTCCTGCCCCCGTCGGTCGCAAACCGGAAGAAGAGCGGCTACCCGGGCACGTTCGACCCCGCCTACGTCATGGCGATTCAGTCCCAGGGTGCCGAACTGCTGCGGGCCGGGCACCCGGCGGTGGAACTGGTCAACCACGAGCGCCTGACCGAGGCCACCACCCGGCCCGCCGCCGACCTGAGCCAGCGACAGCGGATGCTGCTGGAGCGCACACTCGACCTGGGGGCATGGTTCGACATCCACCACCCGACGATCAGGGTCTGATCCCGACGACGAGCGAGCTTCGGCCTACTTCCCCGTCTCCAGCCGGACTTGGTGTAACTCGGCTCTCGCCCGACCCGGTTCTGGAGCGTCTCGGAGGGCGTTTGACGTAGGCGATTTTTCGGCGAGGACGTCATGGAGGCGTTGGAGCAGACCGCCGATGGACAGGAACAGGCCCGGCGGAAGGGGGCGACAAGGGGAATAGAACAGTCAGGACGGCACAAACAGGCCCGAGCGGGAAGAACGCCGACGCGTCCGCCGCCGACGCGGGCTCCGTCCGGAGGAAGCCCTGCGCGGATCCGCTTCGACGAGTACGCCTTGTCTCCGCGCACAGCGTCCGGCGTGGTTCGTGATCTGCCGCGGCCGAGTCGTGGGACCCGGATATCGCCCAGCACGAGAGGCAGGTCTGCCTGCCTTCCCGGTGTCGCAGGGCGCCAGGCGCGCGCCCACTGCTCGTCAGTCAGCAGGTGCGTGCGCCCGCTCGCGGTCACCGAGGCCGGTCGGCGGTGGCCAGGACGGAGACGGTGATCTGATCGGGCAGGATGCCGGAGTCCGCCAGGTCTGCACAGCTCAAGTGGCCTGCACTCGGCGTCAACCCACCAGGTCGAGGGCCTCCAGCCTGGTCTGGGACGTAAGGTACTCGACTGCTCGGACAGGAACCGATTCCGGGCCATGGCCGCGTCGTCGCCGCTGGTGGCGCGGCTGCCCGGCTCACGCCGTGGTTTCGGTTCGGTGACAGGGCGGGACCGGCTTGGTGAGGGGCCGTACGTTGCATCGACATGAGACCCCGTATCGCCGTGATCGGCAGCGGTCCCGCCGGCCTTGCCTCCGCCCGCGTCCTGCACCGTCATGGTCACCCTGTCACCGTCCTCGAACGCGATCCCGCCCGCGACGCCCGCCCGCGGGCGGCACGCTGGACCTGCACGAGGGGCTGGGCCAGCTGGCACTGGAGAAGGCGGGGGTGCTGGCGGAGTTCCAGGCGCTGTCCCGTCCCGAGGGGCAGGCCATGCGCATCCTGGACGCGGACGGGACAGTCCTCCGCGACTGGCAACCTCGTCCGGGTGACCGGGCCAATCCCGAGATCGACCGCGGGCAACTCCGTGACCTGTTGCTCGGGCCTCTGGACGTTCAGTGGGGGCAGGTCGTGACGGAGGTAGTGCCGGGGAGCCGGGAAGGCGTGCTGGTCCATTTCGCGGACGGGCGACAGGAGACGTTCGACCTCGTGATCGGCGCGGACGGTGCCTGGTCGCGGGTTCGCCCGGCGGTCTCGTCCGCGACGCCGCAGTACACCGGCGTCACCTTGGTCGAGACCTCCCTGGACGACGTCGACACCCGCCACCCCGACCTCGCCCAGCTGGTCGGCGACGGTTCCGTGGCTGTGTACGGCGTGAACCGCGCGCTCGTCGCCCAGCGCACCAGCGGCGGCCACGTCAAGGTATACGCCCAGTTCCGCGGGCCGCTGGACCGGCACACGAACCCGGACCGGCATAGGGGCCTGAGCCAGCGCGCGGGACTGGACCCGGTCGACGTCGAGGCCGTGCGGTCAAGCCTGCTGGCCCTGTTCGACGGCTGGGCCGCTCCCGTCCTCGACCTCCTCCGCCACGGCACAGCTTTCGTCCACCGCCCCCTCTACACCCTTCCCGTGTCCCACACCTGGGCCCACGTCTCCGGGGTGACGCTACTGGGCGACGCCGCCCACCTGATGCCCCCGTTGGGGGCGGGCGCGAACCTCGCGATGCTGGAAGGCGCCGAACTCGCCGAGGTCATCGCCGCCGCCCCCGGCCCTGAAGATCTGGACGAGGCCGTCCGCGCATTCGAGGAACAGATGTGGGCACGGGCAGGCAGGTGGGCGAACATCACGATGGCTGGTCTGGAACGCCTTGTGAGCCCGGACCCCTCCGAAGCCCTCGCCGTCTTCGATGAGGTCCAGCCGTCCTGACTGCCAAGCGCGAGAGCATGGCCCGGTCCCGGCGCACCTACGACCAGCCCTCTGTCGACCACCCATTGGTCCGGCGTC
The DNA here is from genome assembly GCF_026340105.1 of Streptomyces sp. NBC_01433. NCBI lineage: Bacteria > Bacillati > Actinomycetota > Actinomycetes > Kitasatosporales > Streptomycetaceae > Streptomyces > Streptomyces sp. NBC_01433. The sequence goes on from NZ_JAPEPM010000001.1 coordinate 66,677, forward strand.
CGGCGAACGCCTGGGCGAGTGGGCGAGTTCGAGGCCCCTTTCGAAGCCGGAGGCCAATGAACGAGCTGAAACCTCGTGAGCGCTCATGCCTGCTCATGCCGATGGCACCGACCCCCGTCGCAGCGGGGTCCGGTGCCATCGGCCAGGTGGGTGGTGCGCTCGGGCACCGTCAGCGCGGGACGTGTGCCTCGGGCATCAGCGCCGGGTCGCGTCCCTGACCTTTCCTGTGACGATCGGCCCCTCCGTCAACTCGCCGTCCGCCTGGTAGATATGCACCTGCATCCGCAGGAACTCCTCCGACTCGGTCAGCGCGTCGGCGATCGTGGGCACGGACACTTCGGTGCTCGTCTCGCCCTCGGGGACGCCGGCCCAGAGGTAGGAGCCGATCGTGGACAGCGGCTGCTCCGGGTCGGCGGACCCGCCGAGGCCGGCGAGCCACTCCTCGTCGACGTCCTTCGTGGACAGCTCCGTTCCCCCCGGCACCGGCAGGAAGGTGAACGGCGTCTCGATGTTGATGTCGGCGGGCTCGGAGAGGCTCACCTTCCAGGTGAGCTTCTGGCCCTCGGTCACCGAGTCGGCGACCGGGGTCACGGTGACCGTGGGCATGGGGTCGTCGTTCTCGACGAGGACGCCCCCGAGCGCGCCGCCGACCGCCGTGCCGCGCACGGCCTTGGCCGCGACCTCATGTTTGAGGTCGAAGTCGTAGCGGGAGTTGCCCTCGACCGTGATCGGCACGTCCACGGAGCCACCGGCCTTCACTGTCACAGTGCGGACCGTGGTCTTGTTGGTCTCCGGGTCGAGGACGGACAGCTTGATCACGCCGGTGCCCTTACCGGTGACCTGGACGGGTACGCGGTAGGTGCGGGTGCCGGAATCGCCCTCCTTGACCGTCAGCCTGCCGATGTCGACACGCGGGAGCGAGACGGGGCGTACCGCCGGAGTGCCGGGGCGCCAGCCCCAGGCGTCCATCAGCCAGAACCGGCCGGAGTCGCTGATCGGGGTGAGCTCCAGCGACTGCGCCCGCTTCAGGTCGACACCGGCGCTGACGGCGGCCTTCAGCGGTACGCGGACCTCACGCGCCCAGTGCGCGGCCGTGAACGCGGAGCCGGGAAGGCCGTCGACGGTGACCTGACCCAGTCTCACCCGCTTGCCGGTGGTGTCGGTGAGGGCGACGTCGAGCCGGGTGCCCCGGGTGTTCGGCGGCACGATCACCCGCAGGGCGAGCGCGTCGGAGCCCGCCAGTGAGAAGGCGCGCCCCGGCGTGAGCCGGACGGGGGTGCCCGGCTTGGTCCAACTGGCCGTGACCGCATTGCGTCCCGACTCGTTGTCGGTGGCCATCCAGGACGCGAAGTGCGGCGACTGACCGGCCTCGGTGCCCGGCTTGCAGGCCTGGGTGTCGCTCGTCGTGACCTGCTGGCACACGCGCCCGTTGGACACCGAGAGCGGGGCGTCGGGCAGGATCGCCGGGATGCGGTTGCCGCCGACGGCGTGGGTCAACACCCGGGCGGGGCCGGCCGAGGGCGCGCGCCGGTCGGAGCCGTCGAGTAGCGGGCGGACCCGGTCGTCGCCCGCGAGGAAGAGCCGCGCGGCGGCGGCGATGTAGGTGGTGCCCGCCGTCTGCTGCTGCGCGGCGCTCAGCCGGGTCTCGGCCCGTGACGAGCAGACCGGGTCCTCGTCGTCCCACACGTCGTCGGCGGCCGGGGCCTCGGCCTGGCCGGGCGTCCACTCGGTGTTGAAGAAGTTGTGGTTGGCACCGACCATGTACACCGCGCTGTGCAACGCCGTGCCCCGGCCGATGCCCCGGGTGCCGTCGAGGTAGATCTGGCCCTGAAGGTTGTTCACATCGCCGTCACAGCCCGGCAGGATGGTCATGGAGGGCACGTCGGGCGTGGGGTTCTGGCCGAAGAGGGTGGGGCCGATCATGACGGTGCCGCGGATTCGCCAGCTCACCGGTCCCCGGTAGCCGTCCTCGGTGGGCGGCGGCGGGGAGACGCTGTCGAGGGCCGCCCGGTTGACGCCCTCGCCACCCCGGGAGTGGCCGACCAGGAGCACCTTCGAGAGGTCGGCGGGCTCCATCGCGCGCACGGCCTTGGGGGCCTTCGCGGGGTTCGCGCTCCACTTCGCCCAGCGGGCGAGGTGCTGGCGCACCAGGGACGAACGGGCCTGCGCCCCGTGGTCGGCCGTGCGGCCGTCCTGCGCGTTGACACCGTTCGCGGAGATGGAGACCGTCACATAGCCCTGGGAAGCGAGGCGCTTCTGGTCGTGCAGATGGCCGCGGTAGCTCGGGACTTCCTTGTAGCCGGGCTTGCACGGCCACTGCAGGGCGGGCATCTTCTTGTCGGGCTCGTAGCAGGTGGCGTTGCGGCCGTGGAGGAAGAGCGCCAGCGGTCGCTTCCCCGGCGCGTTCGTCGGGCCGACGACCGTGGCACGCATCTCCACGGGCTCGGCGTAGCCCGGCAGCTTCACCGACTTCAGGACGTACTCACCGCTGGTGGTGCGGTACTTCCCGGCGACACCGGGGTCGACCGGGTTGGCGGGGAACGGCTCCTGGGGCTCCGTCGCGGCCGACGAGCGCCGCTGACCGGGTGCCTGGCCGGCCCCCGCGGCGTCCAGCCGCCGCGAACCGGCGACCACCTGGAGTTCGCCCACCGGCCCGACCCTCGCCCCGTCGAGGCGGAGCCGGAAGACGCGGTGGTCGGGGGAGGGCTCCGGGACACCGAGGGACCGCTCCCCCGAGCGGAACTCGACCAGGGCGCCGCCCATGCCCACCGGCTCGGGCGAGCTCCAGATCAGTTCCCCGCCCTGGAAACGCCACCCCTCCGGCAGCCGCTCCCCGGAGGCGCCCGGAGGCGCGCCGGGTATGGAATCGGGGGTCGGCTGCGCGTGCGCCGGCGCACCTGCGGCCAGCGCCACGACCGCCAGGGCGGCCGTCAGCGCGCGTGAGAGCTGTCTCACGATGGTGTCTCCTCGTCGTTGGTGTGCTTCAGCGCCCCGGGTCTCCCCAGGGGCACCCCCCGCACCGGGGAGAGGGTGACGTGTCGTCACCGGTTGTCCTGCCTCGGGAATCTGACAGGAATCTGACAGGAATCGGACAATTGTCAGACGGGAGGCGGACGGACCCATGGGGCCGGTCCTGATCGAGGGGTCCTGGCCCGGACCTGCGGTCCGCGTCCACGCGGCGAGCGGGGGCCCGAGCCTGCGGCGAGCCAGGGCCGGCGCCCTGTGCCCTGTGCTCGCCGACGCTCGTGGCAGCCGAGCCGGTGGGGTGAGCGGGAGTGGGTGGTGTCCGGGGCTTCCGGTCGACCGGCCGACGTCTTGGCCTTGCCGCCCGGCCCTAGCGCCCAAACCCTCACGACCTGGGCGGGGACAGCCAATCGGCGCGAAGAACCGACGACCCGCCACCCACTGCAACGTGGGCAAAGCCATGAAACATCCTGGAGCCCCGGCTGTCAGGTCCCCGCGATCAAGCCCGGAGGACAGACATCAGCTGGGAACTCCTCGCTCACCGAGATCGCGGCGGGCGCGGGCAATCGCGTCACCCCGGCCACGGAGAATCCGGCGCGCCCGCGCAGCGAACGGAACTCCGCCTCGGTCCGCTCCCGGCCTCCCACGTTGACCGGCATGTTGAGGCCGCTGAGGTACATCATCGGCGGCAGCGACCCGCCGACGGTCTCCGGCAGCACCGGCTCGACGACCGACAGCCGCCCCTCGGGCGGGATCACCGCCCGTACGTGACCGAGGATCGTGATCACCCACTCGTCGTCCGAGTCGTACGCGATGCTCTTGAGCAGATAGACGAACGGCACTATTTCCGCGAGGAGCTGCGGCTCCAGTCAGCCGAGCGGTTCGCCCGGGGCGAGGCGATATCGGTGACTACCGGCCGCGCCGGGACGACGGCCGCCGTGACGGACGTAAGAGCATCTCCCGGCGCGACTATCGGGACCTTCTGATCGCCGCCCAGCAGCAACTCGGCGGCCTGACCGTGCCGGTCTGGGACAACGTCAACGTAAACGTCAACAAGGCTGCCGGACTGCGGGAGTTCGCCGAAGCCCGGGACTGGCTGTCCCTCTGTTACCTGCCGCCCTACGCACCCGGCCTCAACCCCGTCGAAGGCATCGGGTCCCTCCCGCAAACGCGGCTGGCACTCCAACGCCGCCGTCAGCACCCCCGAACGCCTCGACCGGTGCATCCGCCGCGGCCTACGGCACGTCCGGTACCGCAGTCACCTCGTGGACGGGTGGCTCGCCGAGACCGGCCTGACCATCCGACCTGCCTGATCAGCAACACGACATCCCCAGTTCAACCGTCGATGCTGTGCACTTCGTCAGCGTGGGCGTCGAGGGCGGCTGCCGACTCGGCAAGTCCGGTCTGCGCGCAGCCAACAGCCTGGGGACGTCTGTAGCCCACTGCCAGACCGTGGTCGGCGAGAAAGGCGATCACCGTGCTGAACATCCGCGATCGCGGGATCGGCACGTAGCGCCGCACGTCCTCGGTCTGGTGCATGTCCTCGGTTGTCACCCGACCGCGGTGATGGCTCTGCCTGTTGGAGTTGTGCGAGCGTTGCTCGGCTCACCTCCGGGCGAGCGGAGGTACGCGCATGAGATGTACAGGCAACAATCACTCTTCGGTCCGGACTCCGAGCAATAGAACCTTGGTTGGCCTGTGCCAAGGCCAGCCGAGTTCGCCTACCCGGCCAGCGCGAGGACGAGCGGGAGCACCTGATCGGCACCGGACTGGCGCAGGAGGCGTGCGCCTACGGCCAGCGTCCAGCCGGAGTCGGTGTAGTCGTCGACGAGCAGGACCGGGCCGGGGGTGGCGGCCAGGGCGGCGGCGAGTTCGTCGGGCACGGTGAACGAGTCGGCCAGGGCGCGCAGCCGCTGGGCGGAGTTACTGCGGTGTGCGGCATGCTCATCCGCCTGTGGGGTGTAGGCCAGGCTGCCCAGCAGCGGTAGCCTGCCGACCCGGGCCACCCCTTCGGCCAGTGAGCCGACCAGCTGGGGGCGGGTGCGGGACGGCATGGCCACGACTCCGACCGGCCGCGCCAGCGCGTCGGGCGCGGCGCCGGCCCAGCCGCCCGGCGAGCGGGCCCAGTCCGCCAATACGGTCACGACGGCGTTCAGCACGTCGTCCGGGACCTGGCCGTCCGCCGCCTGCGCCGACAGGAGTGGGCGCAGGCGGTTGCCCCAGCCGATGTCCGACAGCCTGCCCAGCGCGCGCCCGGTGACCGCCTGCTGACCCGCGGGAATGCGGCCCTTGAGGTCCATACCGACCGCGGCGAGGCCGGTCGGCCACATCTTGCGGGGCTCGACCTCCGCCCCCGGCCGGTCCAGCTCACCCGTCGCCGCCGCAAGGGCACCGGAAGACACGGCGGGATCGAGCCAGGCGCCGGCGCAGTTGTCGCAGCGACCGCACGGAACCGCCTTCTCATCGTCCAGCTGCCGCTGCAGGAACTCCATCCGGCACCCCGTGGTCGCCACGTAGTCCCGCATGGCCTGCTGCTCCGCCGACCGCTGCTTCGCGACCCAGGCGTACCGCTCCGCGTCATACGCCCACGGCTGCCCCGTCGCGGTCCAGCCGCCCTTCACGCGCCTGACCGCACCGTCCACATCCAGCACCTTCAGCATCGTCTCCAGACGCGATCGCCGAAGATCCACCAGCGGCTCCAGCGCCGGCAGCGACAGCGGACGCCCTGCCTCCCCCAGCACCGCCAGAGTGCGCCGCACCTGCTCCTCGGGCGGGAAGCCCACCGAAGCGAAATAGGCCCAGATCGCCTCGTCCTCCCGCCCCGGCAGCAGCAGCACATCCGCATGGTCCACACCGCGCCCCGCACGACCCACCTGCTGGTAATAGGCGATCGGAGACGACGGCGACCCCAGGTGCACCACGAAACCAAGGTCCGGTTTGTCGAAGCCCATGCCGAGTGCGGACGTGGCGACCAGGGCCTTCACCCGGTTCGCCAGCAGGTCCTCCTCAGCCTGCAGCCGCTCGGCGTTCTCCGTCTTCCCCGTGTAGGAAGCCACCGGGTACCCGCGCTGCCGCAGGAACGCCGCGACCTCCTCCGCCGCCGCCACCGTCAGCGTGTAGATGATCCCCGAACCCTGCAGATCCCCCAGCCGCTCCCCCAGCCACGCCAGCCGATGCGCCGCGTTCGGCAGCTCCATCACCCCCAGCCGAAGACTTTCCCGGTCCAGCGGCCCCCGCAGGACCAGAGCGTCCCCACTCCCCGTGCCCAGTTGCTCAGCCACATCCGCGGTCACCCGCGCGTTCGCGGTCGCCGTGGTGGCCAGCACCGGCACCCCCGCCGGCAATTCCGCCAGCATCGTGCGCAACCGACGGTAGTCCGGCCGGAAGTCGTGCCCCCAGTCGGAAATACAGTGCGCTTCGTCGACCACCAGCAGACCGGTCGTCGCTGCGAGCTTCGGCAGCACCTGATCACGGAAATCCACGGAATTGAGACGTTCCGGACTGACGAGGAGAACGTCGGTCTCGCCGCGCTCCACCTCCCCATAGATCGTTTCCCACTCCTCCGGGTTGGCCGAGTTGATGGTGCGCGCCTGAATACCCGCCCGCGCCGCCGACTCGACCTGGTTACGCATCAACGCCAGCAGCGGCGAAATGATCACCGTGGGACCCGCGCCACGCCGCCGCAGCAAAGCGGTCGCCACGAAATACACAGCCGACTTGCCCCACCCGGTCCGCTGCACCACCAGTGCGCGTCGGCGCTCCTCCACCAGAGCCGCCACCGCCTGCCACTGGTCTTCCCGCAGCCGCGCCGAACCCCCCGGGGCACCGACGAGCTCAGCGAGAATGGCATCGGCTTCAGTGCGCAGCTCCAGGGTGTCCATGCCTCCATGCAACCCGATGGCACTGACAATCGGCGACTTCACCCCGCGTGACCAACCACTCACAAACGGCCCGCCGGGCACGGACCGGTCGAGGATGGAGGCGCGTGGCCAACCAACGCTGCCCTTGACCTGGGGACAGAGCAGTGCCCACGTTGCGCTGCGTAGAGGGTGTGCCCAGCGGCGGCATCGGCTTCGGTGACGGGCGCCGCCGGGCGTCCACCAGCATGGCAGGCAGCGCCGACAATGCGGCCGGTCGCTGACTGAAGGCAGCATCGGCTTTCGAGCCGATGGTCGGCCCCCAGCCCCACCGATCGGTCGGCCTCGCCCACACCGCAGACATCGCGGCAGCCCGCGTCGGCTTGCGGACCGCTTCCGCACACGAAGCCCACGAAGTGTCAGCTGCCTACGGCATCGCGGCGGCCGCCAGCAGTCAGCCGGGGTACCCGCTGTGCGTCACGACGGGTAAGGGAGAGTGTGGTCGAACAGGTGTTTCGCGACGCGCCGTACCAGCCGCCTGTTCGACGCCTCGTCCTTCGCGGCACTGATCCCGAAGACATAACGGCCGGACACCACGGTCGCGTTCGCGACCGGGATGAGTTCCAGGCCCGTCACGTTGGTGTAGAAAAAGACGCCGCGCTGTGGTTCCGTAATGTTGGCTGATCGGCAGAAAGCCTCCGTGGCGGGATGGCAGCCCCAGGGCAGACCGCTCGTCGCGTAGGTCTGGGCAGCCTTCGCGCTGGGCGCCACCCACCGCACGGTGACGGAGAAGACGGCACTGTCAGGTCCGGCTACCGGAACGAAGCGGCACACACTCGGGTGCGGCAGTTCGGTGCCCAGCGCGGTACGGCTCGATGCCACAGGCAGCTTGACGTAGTCCCGGCCGAGCTCCGAGAGGAGTTCGGCACTGAGCAGGCCGCAGGCGTCGGGCCAGTCCTTTGGCTTCGCTCCCGCCAGAGCAACCGGTTTCTCCACGTTCGTGACGGCGTGGCCGGGCCGCAGGGCGGTGTAGCGCGTGTTGTTCTTCTCCTCACTGCGGACGATGAGCAAGTCTCCGCTCAACCCCACGAACGTCCCGGCCACCGGCCAGGGCACACGGGAAGTCCGTCTGCCCGCCAGGTCCGTGAGGTCGCTCGCACCCGGCCCCTGACTGCGAGCGTCTCCAACCGACCAGCGGGTATCTCCGCTGTACGCCCCGCCGGTATCCACATCCTGGGCGATGATCTCGCTGCCCAGCGTAGTGCCGGCGTAGGAGCGGGGGGAATGCGCCCAAACAGGCTTCCCGGTGTCTGCTCGTACGGCTTGCAGGCCACCGCCGACGCCATTGAAGTACATCAGCCCGCGAGCTTCTCCCAACGGTCCAGTGATCCCCGCTCGCCGCAGGACTTCCTCACCCGACTCCGTGAAGAGATAACCCTGTTTGTCGAGGGTCACGCCAATCGCGTTCCGGGCCGCGCCGAGCCTGAGGATTTCCTGCCAATTCCCCAGCCTCCGCTTCCAGGCGATGGTCCCGTCCTCGGCATCAAATGCCTTGACTTCTGCGGCCATGCCCAGACACTGACTGAGCAGAACGAGGTGTTTCGACGTCGTGCCCACGCTGTAGGAAGAACCACCGGGCGCGCCCTTCTTGCACCCCGCCGTGGGCGTCATCCTCCACCGGACCGCACCTGTCCGGGGTGCGATTCCCAAGAACTCGTCACCGGCTGCCTGGATGACAGGTCCAGGATCCGGCAAGAAGGGTTTATCTCCAAGATAATCTCCCTTCCGTGCTTGATGCCCGCCCGGGATCGCCGTCTTGTGCCATAATTCCTGTCCTGTCGCGGGATCATACGCGTGCATGGAATCCTTGAAGGAACGCTTCGAATCCACAGCGATGACCACACCGCCCGAGAAGCCCACTTCATCGAATTCGTCAGCAGAGCTCCTCACGGTGGAGAGGAGGCGGCCGTTGCTCGTATCCACGATGCTCAGCGTCTTGCCCTGCGGGATCGCGAGCATCCTGTCGGTCACCTCCGGCGCCAAGTCCCGGGCGTCCAATGCTCTACCAGGGGTTCGAAAGGACCATGCCACCTCCAGCGCGTCCGGGCGCGCGAGCGGCTCATCCGACTTCCTCTCCTCACTGATCACGAGCACGAACGCGAGGAGAAGACTGATACTGAGCGCAATTCCACACACGGAATACCAGACGACACGAGCACGCTTACGAACCATCCTGCTCCCCATCCCATGAGATCGGTCAGCACTGCGGTGCGGGCGACCATCGGCAAAGTTCGGGATCCGCAATGAGCTGAAAGACGCCGCCACGAGACCCCGTATAGAGAGCCTCGTACTTCTTGGAATAGCCGGTCACCGCGTATCGCCCGCCCCGTGGGGCGGGAACAGGCACTGTCGCTTCCTTCCCGTTCTGTACGTAACGGACGATCAGGCCGAACTCACGAGAGCCGTTCCCGGCAAGGAAACTCGCCGACAGATTTACTTGCTCCCCGGGCTTGACGGTGATGACCTTGTCGCGGAAGTACCGCTGCGTGGAACTTTTCCCGGTAAGGAAGACGGGTTCCGGCCTGTCCATATCCGCGAACAGCTGGATTTTCGGCTCGCCCCCGGCAGTCGGTTCACACAACAGTGTTCCAGAGAGCGGAGGGGCGGGGCGGGGGGATTTCGGCTTGATGTCGATCGAGGTGATCGTGAGTGGGACCGTTCCCCCCTCGATGGTCAGGCTGACGTCCAGTTCACCGACCCGCGCGCCCTGGTTACGCCGGACGACTGCGCCCACATCCCCCCCGGACACGAGTTCCGCGCGGTCCTCCAGCGAGGACACCTTGCGCGGCGTAGCCGTACAGCCCTCATCGTTTTCCTGCCTCGCAGACACGGTGAACGGCCCCGATGAGGAGCTCACCGAGGGGCCACCGGCAGGGGGAGAGACGGACTCGGACTCACCGCCCAGACCGAGCACGTTGAGAGCGAAAGCAGTCAGCACCGCACCGAGCACGGGAATGCCCATGCCGAGCCAGAGCACTCGCGCATGCTTCTTCCACCACGGCTCCGGAGTGTCCGGTGGCGTCGCCCGACGCGTACGGGAACGTATGCGCAACGTGGTCCGGTTTCTCAACTCTCCCCCAGCGAGTAACGAGCCCATTTTGACCGCAAGTCAAGCTACCGCCGAGAGGTGCGGACGAACCCTGCAATCCCCGGATCGGCACACTGGGCACCACGAAACTCCCCATCGGGGTGATGCCCGTGACGTGCCGCCCGGCTGCTGGGCATCGGGGCGGCAGGCCCGCAAGGGCGTCTCCGCGCCCTGTTCGAGCAGGGCGGCCGGAATCCGGTCCTCCCGGACTCGCCGCCGCGACGGGCTCCTGGTGGTCGACGCGGCCCACTGCGTCTCGGACTGGGGACACGGCTTCCGGCCGGACTACCGAAAGGCCCTGGTCGCCGCCTCCGCACCCGGCTGGAAACGATGCTCAAGGCGCTGGACGTCGAGGTCGAACCCCGAAAGACGTGGCCGACCGGCCTGTCCTCCGTGGACGTCGGCCTCAAGTGCCGCATCCCCGCCGGACGATCTGCCCGACACGGGCCGGACGCTCGCCGTCGCGGCACTCCGGCTCCGACGGGCAGGGCGGAAGGGGTGTTTTCGCTGGTCCTCGCTGTTCAGGCGTGACTGGTGGCGTCAACCGGGCCTGACCTGGGCAGGGATATCAGTGTCATTCCGGCTGATTCCCGTCAGCCGTGGCAATTGCTCGTTGCCGCCTGCGGATACGCCAGGAAGAATTGGAGTCGCTCCCCGCACGGTCCTTTCGCGGCCCGGAAGGGCTGTGCCGCGGCGCGCCCTCACCCGACCCTGCCCGCACCGTGGGCGCGTAGCGAAGGGAGGACCGTGACCTTCGGATTCGCTTCGTCCGCAGCCACTTCGACGTCGGCGTCTTCGGTTTCCGGGGACTCCGACAACCGCCTTGCCCGGATACTCGAACCGGCCGAATGGGCCTCGGCGGGCATACCCCTGCTGCGCAGCCCCCGCGAGGTCGTGAGCGGCCTGCACGCCCGGCACGGTCCGACGCCGACCACCGCTGTGGTCGCGGTGCTCGACCACGAGGAGCGGCTCACGGCCAGCGCCTCATTCGTCCGCCGAACGGCCGCGGCCCCGGACGGCTGGGACTTCCGTAACGCGCTGCTGGCCCATCTCCGCCGTGTCATCCCGCACGATCTGCGCCGCCGTACCCCCGTACGCACGGCTGTGCTGCTCTACTGCCGCGAGGGCGACGAGCGCTGGACCGAGGAGGACGGTGCGTGGATGTGGGGCCTTCGGGACGCCTGCACACTGCACGGCCTGCGCTGCGGCGCGTACATCACGCTGACCAGTGGCGGGTGGCAGGTTCTCGGTGAGGGCCGGGGCGGGCGTCGGCCCAATTCCCTGTCGCGGCCGACCGCTCTTGCCGACGCCGCTGTCGATCACCATCCGGCCCCGCTGCGTACCGGAGGCGGAGCGGCGGAGGCGCAACGGCGCACGGCTGCCCGCTGAACCGGAGTCCCGGTCCGTCCGGCTGCCCCTTTCGGACAGCCGGACGAACCGCAGGTGGACGGCTCAGACGCCCGCGCCGAGCGCGGCGTTGATCGTCTGAGGGTCTCCGCAGACGATCAGCAGCGCGTCCGCACGGCCCCGCGCCACGGGAAGCGCGCGGGCCACGTCGTCATCGACGTCTCCGTTGACCGCGACGACGACCACCGGACGGGACGTGGCACGGTCGGCCGCCGAGACGGCCGCGAAGAAGACGTCGTCGCCGGCGTCGTGCTGGGCCCAGTAGGCGGCCTCTCCGAAGGAGAGTTCGTGTGCTGCCCACGGGTGCTGCTCGCCGGTGGTGAGCACCAGGATGTCACCCGGTGCCCGTCCGGATTCGAGCAGCAGATCAACGGCCTCTTCGGCCGCGTCGAGTGCGCCGCCGACCTGGGCCGGGATCAGCTGGAGCTGCGGCGCGGAACGATTCTCCTGCTGTGCCGGCCCGGCCTGGGCGACGGTGGGAGCGGGTACGGGCTGCGGGCGCTGCGCGGGAGGCGCGGGCCGCGCGGGGCCGGGGCCCGGACGTCCGGGACGCGGTGTGGCCGCGGAACGCGGACCTGGTACGGGACGGGGGGTCGGCGCGGTGCGGCCGGCGGCCGGAGTAACGCGGGGACCCTGGGCGCTCTCGTGAATCTGAGGCTCCTCGGGGATGAGAGGCATGAATAGTGGTCTGTCGGACACCGACGCGGTCGGAGTCGAGGGGTGTGCGCGTGTGCGCGATCAGAAATCGAAGCCGAGCTGGCCCCCGCTTTCCAGTGCAGCCGCCTCGGCGGAAAAACGGACCTTCTTCAGGTGCTGCCACCTGGGCAACGCGTCCAGGTACGCCCAGGAAAGACGGTGCTGGGGCGTGGGCCCCCGCTCCTCCAGTGCGGCCCGGTGTACGGGAGAGGGATATCCCGCGTTGGCGTCGAAGGCGAAGTCTGTGTACTCCTCGGATTCCGCGCCCAGTTCGGCCATCATCCTGTCGCGGTGGACCTTGGCGATCACCGATGCCGCCGCGACCGCGATGCAGGACTGATCGCCCTTGATCACGGTGCGGACCTTCCAGGGCTGCCCCAGGTAGTCGTGCTTGCCGTCGAGGATGACGGCGTCGGGACGTACCGGGAGCCCTGCGAGGGCCCGCACTGCGGCGAGCCGCAGCGCGGCGGTCATTCCGAGTTCGTCGATCTCCTGCGGTGACGCATGACCGAGTCCGTAGGCCGTGACCCAGCTCTTGAGCAGCGGGGCCAGTTCGGCGCGACGCCTGGGAGTGAGCAACTTGGAGTCGGTGAGCCCTTCGGGCGGTTTCCGGAGGCCGGTGACCGCCGCACAAACGGTGACGGGGCCGGCCCACGCTCCGCGTCCGACCTCGTCGACACCGGCGACGGTCCTGGCACCGGTGGTAGCGCGCAGCGAGCGCTCGACGGTGTGCGTGGGTGGTTCGTACGGCATGGCGCCAGCCAGCGTACGCCGACAGCAACGGCAGCAACACCCCGGGGCGCCCTGCTCGCCGCGAATCCGCTCGCGGCACCGCTGGGAGCAGGGCGAACCGGCCTTTGCCGATGGCTTCCGCGGGTGCGCGACCGGGAGCGGAGCAACGAAATCGATGAGGTCGGAGGGATCAGTACGGGTCGTAGGAGTCGTCCTCGGTGTTGCCGTCGCGCTCGCTGCCGGTGTCCCGGTCGAAACAGCCCCGTCCGTCGACGACCGCCGGCCGCTTCTCCAGGATGTCCCTGGCCCGCGCTTCGCCCCAGCTCGTGGCGTACCAAGGCGGGTCCGAGCCGTCCAAGGTGCTCTGAATCTCCTGGAGCGCACAGGAACGCAGCGGTTCGGGAAGGGTGTTGAGCGCCGGTACGGCATCGGCCGAGAGGCCCTTGAGGTAGGCGATGTCGATCGGCTTGTCCTGGCGATGGCGCTGGACGTTCTGTTCCGCGATCACCGCGTCCGGCGAGAGCAGCCCGAAGGCGAGCACACCCACCGCGGCGCCGGCGGCGACGGCCCGCGGCAGGTGCCTGGCCCCGAACACGCCCGCCCCCAGAACCAGGACCAGCACCACACCGAGCCAGAGTTCCACGGCGGCGACGGAGATCCGGAGCCTGGTCAGGCCGTACTCGTCCACGTACAGGTCCATGCGGCGCAGCGCGGACGCCACGACGACAAGGGTGAGTACGCAGAGGGTGCCGAGCACGCTACGGACGAGGGTGCGGTCCCGGTTGCCGCCGCGCGGAGCCCCGCGCAGGGCCAGGGCGATCACCAGGAGGGTGAGCAGTGTGGCCCAGAGCAGCTGCCAGAAGCCTTGGCGCGCGTACTCGGAGCGGGTCGGCCCGGTCTCCGTCAGCACCTTGCCGTAGCCGCCGAACAGGACGGTGAGCTGAAGGGCGATGAAAGCGGCGAACAGCAGATCGAGCACGATGAGCGGGACCGCCCATTCGACCCGGCCGCGGGGCTTTCCCGGGCGGACGGTGAGCCCGTCCCAGCGTACGGGGGCGGCCGCGGTGTACGCGGCCGCCAGAGCACCGGCGAGGCCCAGCAGGAACAGGAAGAACCGCCATGGGCCCTCGCCGACGGACGCGTCGGGGGTGAGGTCGCTGAGGAGGTCGGCGAATGCGGCGTCGGCACTGGCGAAAAGGGCGCCGAATACGATCAGGAGCACGGCAGCCGCCGCGGTGGTGCGTAGCGCGGTGCCCCAGCGGCCGCGGTGCCCGTCGGCCCGGTCGCGCAGTCCGCGCCATCCCCACTGGAGCCCGGGGACGATCGAGTCGAACAACCCCAGTGGGCTCGCCAGCACGCCCGGCCAGCTGTGGCTGCCGTGCAGGGCGAGCGAACCCAGCGCGATGGCCGACGCCACGGCGAAGAAGGTCGGCCAGCCCGCGTCCCGGAGTGCCGGGACGGAAAGGAGTGCGAGTCCTCCGACCGCCCAGGTCAGGGTCCAGGGACGCGGGCGACGGCCCACCGCCTGAGCGGCGAAGAAGGCTGCCAGCGCCGCCGGGACCGCCACGAGCAGGAGATTCGGCCCAAGGCCGTCTCCCAGGAGCAGCGAGCTGAGCAGGGCGGTGGCCAGGGCCGCCCAGAGGGTGGCGGCACGGATGGCGGCCGGTGCGGTGGGGCGCAGCTGGGACAGCGGTCGCGGCGGTTTCGGACCGGGCTGCCACGGGTTGCCCTCATGCGGCCCGGCCCGCCGTCGCTGTTGCCGCGCCTGCGGGTTGGCGGGCGCGCGAAGCGGCCCCGCGCCCTCGGCGACCGGCGCTTCGGGCTTCACCGCGGTGGGGGCCTCGGACGGCACGGAGGCCGTATCCCGCGCGGCCGTCGCCTTCCCCTCGGACCGCTGGGACGTTTCCGGTGCGGCCGATGCTTCGGACGCGTGGGACGCGTCCGGTGGATTCGACGCCTCGGACGGTTGATCGGACATGGGACCCCTCCCCCACCGGGGTCCGCGCGCGGCCGATGGGCGGCGTGGCTGCCCCGGTGTCTCATTCGGCGCACGCCCGTCAAGATCAACGAGGGGCGGCGTGGCCGAAAGAGTAGCTGCGGACCCCTGTACCCAGACGCTCAGGATGATGCTGTGGCAGGACCGTGACAGTCAGCGCGGTGGGGTGGGTCGCACCGCGCTGATGGGTGTGTCATCAGCTGTGCGTCGGGGCGATCCAGCGCGGGAGGTCTTCCGTCTGCGCCAGCCAACCGGCCGGTGGCGTAACGCCGTTGCCCGCCGAGACGACTCCGCCGACGATGGCGCACGTCGTGTCGACGTCACCGCCCGCTTGAGCCGTCTCCCAGAACGCCTGCTCGAAGTCCCCGAGATTGCGCGCCGCCGACCAGAGCGCGAACGGCACGGTGTCGTGCGCACTTGTGCGGCGTCCGTTGCCCAGGACCGCGGCGACCGTGCCGGCGTCCTGGTAGTCGAGCATGTCGCGCGCCCGGCGCAGTCCCGCGCCGACAGCACTGCGCGGGACGAGCGCGACGACACCGTCGAGGAGGTCCCCCGGGGTCGGGGGCCCTCCCGGGGTGGCGGCCAGTGAGGCGGCCGCGGCCACGGCCATCGCTCCCACGACAGCCTCGCGGTGCTGGTGCGTGGTGTACGAGGAGATCTCGGCCTGGTGAGTGGCCTGCTCCGGGTCGCCCGCGTACCAGGCTCCGAGCGGCGCGATGCGCATCGCGGAGCCATTGCCCCAGGACCCCTGGCCCTGGAACAGCGCGGACGCCAGCTCACGCCAGTCACCGCCTTCCCGCACCAGCCTGAGCAGTCGGTTCACCGCGGGCCCGTACCCGCGGTCGAAATCGTGGTGCTCGGCGAAGGAGCGCGCGAGGGAGTCCTGATCGATGCGGTCGTGCGCCGCGAGAACGGCCAGGACCGAGCAGGCCATCTCGGTGTCGTCGGTCCACTGCCACGGGCCGGGTGGCAGGGACCGTTGTTTCAGCAGTGGGTAGTTGGCCGGGACGAAGAACTGGGAGCCCAGGGCGTCTCCCACGGACAGCCCACGCAGGCTGGCCAGGGCGCGTTCGAAGCGCCGGTCGGAAGCAGAATCAGCGGTCATCGCCCTGCCACTCTATCCGGTGATGCCGTACGGCTCGGGGGTGCGCCAGCGCATAAATGGCCGGTCAAGGGTGTAGCGGCCGTCCTCACCGAGCAGCAGCGTCCGCGTCTCGGCGTTCCCGGGGTTGGACAGTGACTCGAACTCAGCCACCGACCAGTGGAACCAGCGCATGCAGAAGAGCCTCATGGTCAGCCCGTGGGTGACCAACAGGACATTCTCCGGATGACCGGGGTCCTCGAAACTCCGGTACAGGCTCTCCAGGAAAGCCCCGACCCGGTCGTACACATCGGCACCGGACTCGCCCTGGGCGAAGCGGTAGAAGAAGTGGCCGTAGGCGTCCCGGTACGCCTTCTGCAGCCGCACATCGTCCCGGTCCTGCCAGTTTCCCCAGTCCTGTTCGCGCAGCCGCGGCTCCTCCCGGACCCGGACCCGGTCGAGATCCAGGCCGAACGACCTGAATGTCTCGTGCGTGCGGCGGTAGGGCGATACGTAGACACTCACCCGCTCCCCGTCGAACAGGTCACGCAGCCGGACCCCCGTCTCCCTGGCCTGTCGCAGCCCCGCGGCGGTGAGCCTCAGCGCATGGTCGGGCTCCCGCTCGTACACCGTGTCATCGGCATTGCCCTCGGACTCACCGTGCCGGACGAGGACAATGCGCTGCGGTCGTGCCATGCGTCGAGCCTAGATCGAGTCCGGCTCAATCGAGCAGTTGTCCGGACTCCATCCGGCGTATGTGACCAACGAAACGACGGCGCAGCAGTCGGTCGTGAGAAACCACCACCAGCGCGCCGGACCAGTCCGTCAGAGCCCTCTCCAGCTCCTGAACCAGCCCGAGGGCCAAGTGGTTCGCCGGTTCGTCGAGGAGCAGCAGGTCGGCGGGGCGGGCCAGCAATCGGGCGAGGGCCAGCCGTCGAAGCTGCCCCGCCGAGAGGGAGCCGACCGGCACATGGAGGTCCCGGCGGTGGAACAGGCCGTACGACAGAAGCAGTTCGGCCCGTTCCTCCTCAGCTACCTGAAGGCCCCTGCCGAACGCCGTGAGCACCCGCTCCGCGGGCCGCCGCACCGCGATCTCCTGCGGGAGATACCCGATGCCGCCCGGACGGACGGCGGAGCCCGCGTCCGGATCCAGGACACCCGCCATGACGCGCAGCAAAGTGGACTTGCCCGCACCGTTCCCGCCGTGGATCAGGAGCTTCTCCCCCGCGGACAGGGTGAGCTCGTCCACGGCCAGCCGATCCCCGACGAGGACGCCCCTCAGGGACAGCAGCTCTCCCGTCACCGCACCGGCCGCCGGGCGTGCGGCAAAGCGCAGAGGCTCCGGCGGTCTGGCCACGGGCTCGTCCTGGAGCCGGCGCAGTCTCTCCTGCGCATGGCGAATCCGTCCGGACACCGATGACTGGACCCGCCCGGCGGCCCGGTCGTACGCCATTTTGTTGTTGTCCTTGATGGCACGCCCGACCGCGACGCCATGGGCGGTGGTCCGCGCGTACTCCTCCAGGCGAGCCGTCTCCTCGCACCAGAGCGCGTATGCCTGCTCCCAGCGGCGACGTGCCGCTTCCCGCTCGTCCCGGAAGCCCGCGTAGCCGCCGCCGTAGCGCACGACGGATCTGCGGTCGGCGTCGACCTCCAGCACCGCGGTGGCGACCCGTTCCAGGAAGAGCCGGTCGTGCGAGACCGCGACCACGGTGCCGGGGTGCGCGAGCAACGCTGATTCCAGCCACTCCAGGGCGGCCTCGTCCAGGTGGTTCGTGGGCTCGTCCAGCAGCAGTACCTCCGGGGCCGCCGCGACCAGACATGCGATGCCGAGCCGCGCCTGTTCGCCTCCCGAGAGACTGCCGAGGATCCGTTCCCGGCCGATGCGGGTGAGGCCGACCCCGTGCATCGCTTTGTCGACGCGGGCATCCGCCTCGTATCCACCGCGCAATTCGTAGGCGGTGAGCAGGTCGCCGTATGCCGCGAGATCCTTCTCGCCCGCCGAGCCGAGGTCCACCTCGGCCTCACGCAGACGCCGCTCCATCCCGCGCAGCTCCGCCAGGGCCGCGTCGATCATGTCCCCGACCGTGCGATCGGGCGGCAGCCGCGGAGTCTGGTCGAGGAGCCCCGCACCGCCCTCGGACAGGGTGACCACCTTCCCGGCATCGGCCTGTTCGCGCCCCGCGAGCAGGCGCAGCAGCGTGCTCTTCCCCGCACCGTTCTCGCCCACGATGCCGATCCGCTCACCGGGGCGAACAGTGAGCGAAACGTCTTCGAGCAGAAGCCGGTCGCCGCGGGACACCGTCACATCGCGGAGAGAGATCTGCGTGGGCAAGGGCGCCTCCAGTGAAATAAATGCAATCGTTGTCGCATTAAGAGGAGTGTGACACGCTGAAGCGCACTAACGCAACAGGAGTAGCAATTGAGTGACGAGCAGGTCGCCCCGAGGGCGGTCGATTCAGACCCCGCGCCCGGCAGCCGGCGCCCCGGCGGCCGCACCGCCCGCACCCGGGCCGCCGTGCGCGACGCGGTGCTCACGGGCCTGGCCGAGCAGGGCTTCCCAGGGCTCTCCGTCGAATACGTCGCCGAGCATTCGGGCGTGCACAAGACAACCCTGTACCGCCGCTGGGGCAACGTCGAAGGGCTGGTCGTCGACGCCCTCGAACTGGCGGGCGAGGACAGCTGGACACCCCCCGACACGGGCAGCCTGCGGGGGGATCTGCGCGCACTCCTGCGCGAGACCGCCGACTCCTTCGGCGACCCCGCCCAGGCCGCCGCACCGACCGCGTTCATCGCCGCCGCATTCCAGTCGCCGCGGGCGGCGAACGCGCTGCGCGCCTTCTACTCCGAGCGGTTCGCGCGTTGCGAGGAAATGGTCCAGCGCGCCGTCGAGCGCGACGAGGTTCCCCACGGCACCGACGCGGGCGCGCTCGTACGGGCGGCGTCCGCGCCATTGTTCCTGCGGTTGTTCATCACCCGCGAGCCGGTCGGCGAGGGCCTCGCGGATCAGTCGGCGGACGCCGCTCTGGCAGCCGCCCTGGCCGGGGTGTTCACCGGGCCGGCGCAACCGGCGCCCACCGCGAACGGCGCAGCCACCGGGCTTCCCGCCGACACGGGCTGATCACACCGTCCAGGACGGTTCGAGCCGCACCACGTCTCCGGTCAGCGCCGCGACATCCGTCTCGGTCTGCGCACGCACGGACAGCCGTTCGGCGCCCTCCGCCCGGTATTTGCCACGCTCGGCGCTCGACTTCCACATCGACAGCACCAGGAACTCGTGCCCCGGAGCTTCTCCGAACACGCCACGCAGCATCCCGGGCGATCCGGCCATCGCCGGATTCCACACCTTCTCCTGCATGAGGGCGAAGTGCTCGACACGGTCCTCGTGCACCTGGCTGTGGGCCACTCTGACGACGTCCGCGTCCGCGAAGTGCGGCTCAAAGCCGGTCTTCACATCGAACCGGTGCTCGAAGAGCTTCACCTGCATGTCCCGGTACATACCGGACTGCGCGGCGGCCAGCCGGTCGTGCCCACGGGCCATGAAGGAGTCGTAGAAGACACGGCTCTCCCAGAACGCGAACACATGGGCGACTTCGGGGCGCCCTCGGCTCCACCCGCCGCTCTGTCCCCTGAATCCCGGCTCACCGAGCAGCCCCGCCCACTTTCGCTGCCCCCGCTCGAAGCCATGACGGTCGACCACGGTGCAGCGAATCCACTTGACCAGCACCGCGCCATCGTACGGCGCCGAACGTGTCGTGGGTCACCAGCGGGGAACGCTTCCCTGAATCGACGTGCCCGAAAGCCTCGTTGTGGCCAGCCGCCGGGTGGAGAGACCGCGGAGAGCGCATCGCCGCAGACGGCGCGGGTGGCTCGAATCCGTCGTCCGCCGCCAAGGCAGTTGGTTCCATGGGCAGTTACATACATGATCGGGTGATGAGAGCGGCCCGTCGGCCCGACTGCCAGGAGGGAAGTCCTGTGAGCACTCCTAACAAGGACATCGAGAAGGTCGAAGTACGGCTGAAATGGGACCCCAGCGACAGCGGCGAACCGGCCAATGACCTCGACATCATCGCCGCCACGTACGCAGCCGAAGAGCCCTACGGCAGCCCCTCGTACCTGGTGCACTTCGACAGCCGCTCACCGGACGGCACCATCACCCTGAATCGGGACAGCAGAACGGGCCAGGGCCTCGGTTTCGACGAAGCCATGACCCTCGAGCTGGACCGGCTGGCGACGACGTACGGGCGGGTGGTCGTGGGCATCGCCATCCAACAGCGCAATGGCCACAAGACATTCGGCGACATACAGCGCACCGGGGTGCACATCCGCGAGGGCTACACCACCCTCTCCGAGAACGACTTCTCCGGCGTCTCGTCGGCCACCGCGGCGGTCGTCGCGGAGTTCATCCGGGACGGCTCGGGGGTCTGGGTGTTCCATGCGGCCGTACGTGGCTTCGACGGGGACCCCGACTCGTTCACCATGGAGATGGGAAACCGAACCCCGGGAACATGATCCGGCGCCGCGCCGGCCATGCGTCCTCGGCGCGGTGTTTCCTCGGCGCGGCCCACATGACTCCAGGCACCGGCCGTCGCACCGCTCACAGGCGGTCCCGCGCGATCCGGGGCGGGGAGCCCCGTAGACGACGCACGGCTGTGTCGCCTGCGAAGGCATGGCCGAACTCTGGCCAACAGCGGACAGTGCCCCGTAATCGCGTTGAAGACCACGGGTCACAGGCACGACGAAGGGGACCGGCCGCTGGCCGGTCCCCTTCGTGAGCTGCTGGTCAGCTACCCGCGCGGGCTACGTCGGATGTCGCATCCCACGTGCTTCCGCCCGGTATCAGCTGCAGCCGCTGGTGGAGCCGCAGCCCTCGCAGATGTAGCAGGAGCCCGCGCGCTGCATCTTCGTACCGCAGGAGAAGCAGAGCGGTGCGTCGGCGCTGATGCCGAGCTGCATCTCGACCAGCTCGGCCGAGGTGTGCGCCGTCTTCGGGGCGGGCTTCTCAGCGGTCTCCACCGGAGCCGCCACCGCCTTCAGCGGCTCCACGTGAAGCGGAGCGGACTGGGCCAGGCTCTCGACGTCCAGTTCGCCGTCCTCGAAGGACGGCTCGTACGAACCGGTGTCCAGGTGACGCTGGCGCTCCTCGGCCGAGTGGATGCCGAGCGCCGAACGGGTCTCGAAGGGCAGGAAGTCGAGCGCCAGGCGGCGGAAGATGTAGTCGACGATCGACTGCGCCATCCGCACGTCCGGGTCATCCGTCATACCGGCCGGCTCGAAGCGCATGTTCGTGAACTTCGAGACGTACGTCTCCAGCGGAACGCCGTACTGCAGACCGACCGAGACGGCGATGGAGAAGGCGTCCATCATGCCCGCGAGGGTCGAACCCTGCTTGGACATCTTGAGGAAGACCTCGCCGAGACCGTCGTCCGGGTAGGAGTTGGCGGTCATGTAGCCCTCGGCGCCACCCACGGTGAAGGAGGTGGTGATGCCCGGACGCCCCTTGGGAAGGCGCTTGCGAACCGGGCGGTACTCGACGACCTTCTCCACCGCGGTGCGGATGGTGTCCTCGGCCTTGGCGGTGACCGCCACCTTCTCCTTCTCCTTGGTCTTGGCGGAGAGGGGCTGGCCGACCTTGCAGTTGTCGCGGTAGATCGCGAGCGCCTTGACGCCCATCTTCCACGCCTCGAAGTAGACCTCTTCGACGTCCTCGACGGTGGCCGTCTCCGGCAGGTTCACCGTCTTGGAGAGTGCGCCGGAGATCCACGGCTGGATGGCCGCCATCATCCGGACGTGGCCCATCGCGGAGATGGAACGCTCGCCCATCGCGCAGTCGAAGACCTCGTAGTGCTCGGTCTTCAGACCGGGGGCGTCGATCACATTGCCGTTGTCGGCGATGTGGGCGACGATCGCCTCGATCTGCTCCGGCTGGTAGCCGAGACGGCGCAGCGCCTGCGGCACGGTGCCGTTGACGATCTGCATCGAGCCGCCGCCGACCAGCTTCTTGAACTTGACCAGGGCGAGGTCCGGCTCCAGCCCGGTGGTGTCGCAGGACATCGCGAGACCGATGGTGCCGGTGGGCGCGATGACCGATGCCTGGGCGTTGCGGAAACCGTTCTTCGCGCCGAGGCGGATCACGTCCTGCCAGGCCTCCGTGGCGGCGGCCCAGATCGGCGCGTCCAGGTCGTCCACGTGGACGGCCTTGGCGTTGGCGTCGGAGTGCTGCTTCATGACGCGCTGGTGCGGCTCGGCGTTGCGAGCGTAGCCGTCGTACGCGCCGACGACCGCGGCGAGCTCGGCGGAGCGCTTGTACGAGGTGCTGGTCATCAGTGACGTGATGGCACCGGCGAGCGCGCGGCCGCCGTCGCTGTCGTACGCGTGGCCGGTCGCCATCAGCAGTGCGCCGAGGTTGGCGTAGCCGATGCCCAGCTGGCGGTAGGCGCGGGTGTTCTCGCCGATCTTCTGCGTCGGGAAGTCCGCGAAGCAGATCGAGATGTCCATCGCGGTGATGACCAGCTCGACGACCTGGGCGAAGCGCTCGGACTCGAAGGACTGGTGGCCCTCGCCGTCATCCTTGAGGAACTTCATCAGGTTCAGCGAGGCGAGGTTGCACGAGGTGTTGTCCAGGTGCATGTACTCGCTGCACGGGTTCGAGCCGTTGATCCGGCCGGACTCCGGGCAGGTGTGCCACTGGTTGATCGTGTCGTCGTACTGGATGCCGGGGTCGGCACAGGCCCAGGCGGCCTCGGCCATCTTGCGGAAGAGGGACTTGGCCTCGACCTCTTCGATGACGTCGCCGGTCATCCGGGCGCGCAGCCCGAACTTGCCGCCGGACTCGACGGCCTTCATGAACTCGTCGTTCACCCGGACCGAGTTGTTGGCGTTCTGGTACTGCACGGACGTGATGTCGTCGCCGCCCAGGTCCATGTCGAAGCCCGCGTCGCGCAGGGCGCGGATCTTCTCCTCCTCCTTCACCTTGGTCTCGATGAAGTTCTCGATGTCGGGGTGATCGACGTCGAGGATGACCATCTTGGCCGCGCGGCGGGTTGCGCCACCGGACTTGATGGTTCCGGCGGAGGCGTCGGCACCCCGCATGAAGGAGACCGGGCCGGAGGCGTTACCGCCGGAGGAGAGCAGTTCCTTGGAGGAACGGATACGGGAGAGGTTCAGGCCGGCGCCGGAGCCGCCCTTGAAGATCATGCCCTCTTCCTTGTACCAGTCGAGGATCGACTCCATGGAGTCGTCGACGGCCAGGATGAAGCACGCGGAGACCTGCTGCGGCTGAGGCGTTCCGACGTTGAACCAGACCGGCGAGTTGAAGCTGAAAATCTGGTGCAGGAGGGCGTACGCCAGCTCGTGCTCGAAGATCTCGGCATCCGCGGGAGAGGCGAAGTAGCTGTAGTCCTCGCCGGCCTTCCGGTACGTCTTCACGATCCGGTCGATCAGCTGTCGCAGACCGGTCTCGCGCTGCGGCGTGCCGACAGCCCCACGGAAGTACTTGCTGGTGACGATGTTGACCGCGTTCACCGACCAGAAGTCGGGGAACTCGACGCCACGCTGCTCGAAGTTGATCGAGCCGTCGCGCCAATTGGTCATGACGACGTCACGGCGCTCCCACGCCACCTCGTCGTACGGATGCACGCCGGGGGTGGTGTGAATGCGCTCGATACGCAGACCCTTGCTCGACTTGGTGCCCTTGGTGCGGGAACCTCGTGCCGGGCCGCTCGCCGTCTCTGTCATGCCGCCTCCCATATGTGGGCAAAAACGCCCTGAAGTGCCCAGTTCTTCCCGGGACACAGTGTGTGTCTGATGCTCCGGACGCCGCGTACGGCATCCGCGAACAGGTCTTGTACTGCCCTGTCGCCGTCCGGCAGCCCACTGCCGGACGGGACGGGCGGGTGCCGCTCAGTCGGCGGCAGTGGCGGGCGCCGGGACCTCAACGGTCTCCCGGCTCCCGCAGTCCTCCACGAGGGGCCGCCGCTCGCGCAATTCCACGATGGCGGCCTCGAAGTCTTCGAGTGAATTGAACGCCCGGTACACGGACGCGAAGCGCAGGTAGGCGACGAGGTCGAGTTCCTGCAGGGGGCCGAGTATGGCCAGGCCCACGTCATGGGTGGTCAGCTCGGCACTGCCGGTGGCACGCACCGCCTCCTCGACCCGCTGGCCGAGCTTGGCGAGGGCATCCTCCGTGACGGGCCGCCCCTGGCATGCCTTGCGGACGCCGGAGATGACCTTGGTACGGCTGAAGGGTTCGGTCACACCGCTGCGCTTGACCACCATCAGCGAACAGGTCTCCACCGTCGTGAAGCGGCGGGAGCAGTCGGGGCACTGACGGCGCCGACGGATCGACGTGCCGTCGTCGGTGGTGCGACTGTCGACGACCCGGCTGTCGGGGTGCCTGCAGAAGGGGCAGTGCATGGCTCCCAACCCTCCTTCACAGCACGACTGAATAGCCTCTTCAGGTCCGTCACGGACCCTTCGAAGCAAGCTCAAGCATAGGCGATGGCCGCGAGCCCGATGAACCCGGACCACAACTTCTGGGCGGCTGGAGTAATCCAACCACTAGATCTAGGGTTTGGCCGCGTTTTCTGCCCTAGCGCGTGTCGTGCGCCCGGGACGACCCGAAGACGGGGCAGGCCAGGCATGAGGGTACGGGAAACACCCGGCCACCGAGACGCCGGGGCACCGCTCGACACCCTGGAACGACACCCCCGCGAGCCACCCCGTACGCTCCGGAGGCGCGCGGGGACGCTACCGTAATGAACCGAATTGCCGGTCACCCCGCGTCCCGCTCATACACCTGGCGGTAATGCCGCGACAGGCCTTTATTCGTTTTTCACTCGAACGTGTGTTTGGCGCAACCTTTCGAAAGCTACTACCGTTGTCCAGCTAGGGAGAACATTCGAGAGGGGCCGACGTGACCACCACCGCAGACAGTGCCACCATCACTGCCCAGGACCACCGCTCCCAGAGCCGACTTGAGCCGGTGCATGCAATGAATGACTCAGTCACGAATACGGAGGGGCCAGAGCCCGCGCGCCCTGCGCGCTCATTGCCCGGCCGGCCCCCAGGAATCCGTGCGGACAGTTCTGGGCTCACGGATCGGCAACGGCGGGTGATCGAGGTAATTCGGGATTCCGTGCAGCGCCGCGGATACCCGCCGTCCATGCGGGAAATCGGTCAGGCGGTGGGGCTGTCCAGCACCTCTTCCGTCGCCCATCAGCTGATGGCCCTGGAGCGCAAGGGCTTCCTGCGACGGGATCCGCACCGTCCGCGCGCCTACGAGGTCCGTGGATCCGATCAGCCCAGCACCCAGCAGACGGACACGACGGGCAAGCCCGCCGCTTCGTACGTGCCGCTGGTGGGCCGGATCGCCGCCGGTGGGCCGATCCTCGCGGAGGAGTCCGTCGAGGACGTCTTCCCGCTCCCCCGCCAGCTGGTCGGCGACGGAGAGCTGTTCGTCCTGAAGGTCGTCGGTGACTCGATGATCGAAGCGGCGATCTGCGACGGCGACTGGGTCACCGTACGGCGTCAGCCCGTCGCCGAGAATGGGGACATCGTGGCCGCGATGCTGGACGGCGAGGCGACCGTCAAGCGCTTCCGGCGCGAGGACGGCCATGTGTGGCTGCTCCCGCACAACGCCGCGTATCAGCCGATCCCCGGCGACGAGGCGACCATCCTCGGCAAGGTCGTCGCGGTGCTGCGGCGGGTGTGAAGCCCGCCGATTCCGACCGGGCCCCGGGATTCACTGCGCCGATCCCGGGGCCCTGCTGTGCCGCCCGACGGCCGATGCCGCAGGTCCCGGCCGCTGCGTGCGGGCGGCCCACTCCTCCTTGCCTACTTCCCGTCGGCCTTGGCCGCCGCGTCGATGGACGCCAGTGAGCGTCGGGCCTGGTTACGGTCGGTCGTGTACCAGAAATCAGGCAGTGAAGCGCGCAGATAGCTTCCGTATCGAGCATTGGCCAGCCGGGGGTCGAGTACGGCAACGACTCCCTTGTCGCCCGTGGCCCGTACGAGCCGACCGGCGCCCTGGGCCATCAGCAGCGCGGCATGGGTCGCCGCGACCGCCATGAACCCGTTGCCGCCCGCCTCCTCGACCGCCTTCTGGCGCGCGCTCATCAGTGGATCGTCGGGCCGGGGGAACGGAATCCGGTCCATGATCACGAGCTGGCAGCTCGCCCCGGGCACATCGACGCCCTGCCACAGCGACAGAGTGCCGAAGAGACATGTCTCCGGATCGGCGGCGAAGTTCTTGATCAGTTCGCCGAGCGTCTCCTCGCCCTGCAACAGAATCGGCTTGTCCAGCCGGCCCCGCAGTTCCTCGGCAGCCGCCTGAGCCGCTCGCATCGAGGAGAAAAGGCCCAAAGTGCGACCGCCGGCCGCCTCCACCAGCTCGGCGAGCTCGTCCAGCATGTCCGTACGGGATCCTTCCCGTCCAGGCGTGGCCAGATGCCGGGCGACGTACAGAATGCCCTGCTTCGGATAGTCGAACGGCGACCCGACGTCCAGGCCCTTCCACTGGGGGACGTCGTCGCCCGCGGTGCCTTCCGGGGCGAGTCCCAGCGAGGCCCCCACCCCGTTGAAGTCCCCGCCCAGCTTCAGCGTCGCGGAGGTCAGGACCACGGAGCGGTCGGCGAACAGCTTCTCGCGCAACAGGCCGGAGACGGAGAGCGGCGCGACGCGCACGGACGCCCCGAAGCGGTCGTGCCGTTCGTACCAGACGACGTCGTACTCCGAGCCCTGCGTGATCCGCTCGGCGACACTGTGGATCGACTCGACCAAGGCCATGGCCTGCTTGCGGACCGCGTCCTCGTCCTGGACCGACTTGTCCCGGGTGGCACCCAGCGCGGAGATCACCGTGCGAGCGGCGTCGCGCAGCGCCATCAGGGCGTACCCCAAATCCTCGGGCACCTCCTCCAGACGGCCGGGAAGCGCCAGCTCCATGACCCGCTCGAACCCCTCCGACGCGGTCTGCAGGGCGTCGGCGGCCTTCTCGTTGACCAGCTTCGCCGCCCGGCGGACCGCGCGGTTCACCTGCCCCGGGGTGAGCTCGCCGGTGGCGACGCCGGTGACCCGGGAGACCAGCTCGTGGGCCTCGTCGACGATCAGCACCTCGTGCTGCGGGAGCACGGGAGCGCCCTCGATGGCATCGATGGCCAGCAACGCGTGGTTGGTGACGACCACGTCGGCGAGCTTGGCGCGCTCACGCGCCATCTCCGCGAAGCATTCCGCGCCGTACGCGCACTTGGTCGCGCCCAGGCACTCACGCGAGGAGACGGAGATCTGGGCCCAGGCCCGGTCCGAGACACCGGGAGTGAGGTCGTCCCGGTCCCCGGTCTCCGTCTCGTCGGACCAGTCCCGCATCCGCAGCAGGTCCTGTCCCAGCTTGCTCGACGGTGCTGCCGCCTCGAACTGGTCGAAGAGCCCCTCCTCCTCGTCCTGCGGGACCCCTTCGTGGAGCCGGTGCAGACAGAGGTAGTTCGAGCGCCCCTTGAGCATCGCGAACTGGGGACGGCGGCGCAGCAGCGGATGCAGCGCGTCGACCGTACGCGGAAGGTCTCGTTCCACGAGCTGCCGCTGGAGCGCGAGAGTCGCCGTGGCCACCACGACGCGTTCCCCGTGCGCCAGCGCGGGCACCAGGTAGCCGAGGGACTTGCCCGTGCCGGTGCCGGCCTGGACGAGCAGATGGGATTGGTCGTCCACAGCCTCGGCGACGGCCTCGGCCATGGTGGCCTGGCCGGGCCTTTCCGAACCGCCGACGGCGGTGACGGCGGCATGGAGGAGCTCGGGGAGAGATGGCTTCGTCATAGCCCGACCACCCTACGGCGCACCACTGACAACGGCGATCACTCCCGGCCTCATACGGCGGGGTGGAGCGGATTGGGAACGGTGCCGTGGATGGCCGCGTGCGGACGCTGAGGCCGGTCACGGTAACCGTCCACAAGCAGACGGTTACGGTTGAGACAGAGGCGCTCGATCTCCGGGGTGAGCATGTCGAACGTCTCGAACCGATCCTTGAGCTCGGGAAACCGGGCGTGATGACGAAGAATCTCCGCCCGGACAAGTGACCAGAATTCACCCTCCGGCACGCCCAGCTGTTCCTCGCACAGGGGGGACAGATAGCGGAAGACCCCGATGAAGAGACCGGAGTGGATGAACTGGGTGAGAAAGGAAGGTTCCTCGGTCAGCAGGACGCTCCGTACATCCTCGGGCATCGAATCGTGCTCCGGCAACGGCAAGGCACTCACATTGACGTCGTCGACGAAGTCCTTGATCGCGAGTCGTACGGGGACGTCCTGTTCATCGAAGACGACGATGGTGTTCTCGCCGTGCGGGGAGAACACCGTTCCGTAGCGGTAGAGGAAATGCAGCAGCGGCGGCACCAGAGCGGCGAACAGCCGGGTGAGCCACACGGTCGGCGTCAGTCCGGACCGGTCGACCAGCTCGGCCGTGAACGCGCGGCCGTGGGGGTCCGTGTGCAGCAGTGAGGCCAGGGTGCGGGCCCGTTCGCCCGGTGCCAGCCGAGGCGGCAGGGGCTCTCGCCAGATCGCGCCGAGGATCTCCTTGAACTGGTACGGCGCCTCGGGGAGATGGTCGTACAACGGGTGCTCGACGGCCACGGAAGCGACCTCACCGAGAAGGATGATGCGACAGGTGTCGCGCAGAAACGGATCGGCGTCGCACAGGCCCTGAACCCAGGCGGTGACAGCCGGCGCGGCGAGGGTGCGCTCCGTCGGCAGACCGCGCCATACGAGCGTGTTGAGGATCGACAGCGGCAGTTTGACCGTGTGCCGGTCGGGTCGACCCACGTTGGAGAACGTACGGATGGACTGCTGCGGCAGCCTGGCGTCGTCGTCGGCGTGCAGCGCGACGATGTCCCCGTCCGCGATGGCCGGGGCGAAGAGTGGAACGATCCATTCGTTCCACTGCCAGGGGTGCACCGGGAGGTACAGATACTCCTGCGGGTCGAGGCCGCGCGAGCTGAGCTCGGCGACAAAGGACGCGCGGACGGGGGCGTCGAGTTCCTGGGCGTAGAGGCGCTCGGGAGTGGCCAGTCTCGTCACCCCCCGGTATCCCGCGATGCGGGTGCTGACGGCGATCCAGGGCAGACGTACCGCTCGCCGTGTCTCCGGGGTGAACCGGGCGGTGTCCTCCGCGGAGAAACCGAGGCGCCCTTTGTTGGCGACGAGCCACGGGTGACCGGTCTGGTGCCCTTCGAGCTCGGCGTAGTCGAGCTCGGCCAGGCGGTCAGCGGTGAGAGCGGTGTGATCGAGACGGGAGTCGGCCGCCAGTGTGGTGGTGACCTCACGGATGAGATGGCCGAGCGTGGCACCGTCGAGTCCGAGGAGACAGCGGGCACGGGTGAGGAACTGGAGCGGATCCCGGAACGGCCGCGTCCGGGCTCGCGGTTCACCGGAAGGCCCTGCGGACCGGCCTCGGGGGGCGCCGGAGGGCCCGGTCCTGGACGGCCCTTCGCACACCTGGATCGAATCCGGGATGACGCGCCAGCTGCCGTAGACACCACGGTCCGCCCGGAAGCTCACGACTCCGCCGTCGTCGAGCGGCACCGCGTAGGTATCGCTTTCCCCGGGCCGTTGAACCGGTTCGATGATCTCTTCATAAGCGAATTCGCCGAGCATCTTCGCGAGCAGCCGGGCTGCCGCCCGCTCCCAGACCGTCCGGTTCAGCTCCGGGGTCCTGAGCAGGCCGTGGGATTCGGCTGATTCATGGCTCGCAGGGTATTTCGGCACGGGGACTCCTCCGGGTGGAACCGATGGGGTTCGAGCGGTCTGGGCAATACGGCGAGTTGTTCACAGCTGGGCACGGTGCGTTCGGTCACGGATCATCAGGGCGGCGCGTTTGGCGGGCATTTCGACCTCGGCGGAGAAGCGGAAGCCGGCGCTCAGGAATGCGGCTACGGAGGGCGTGTTGCGCAGGTCCGGCTCCGCCACAACGCGTGCGCACAGGGGAAGGTGATCGAGTACGAGGTCGGCGACGGCGCGGAGCAGGGTGGCGCCGACGCCCCTGCCCCGGTTGTTCACGCCTCCGATGAGGAGGTGGACGCCGGTGTCATGAGGCCGGGCCGGATAGTGGCGCGCCAGCGGGTCCAGGTCCGCCCGGTAGATCTCCCAGTAGCTCATGGGCAGGCCGTCGAGCACTCCCAGAAAGGGGATGCTGCGTCCGTCGCCTTCGAGCTGTGGCCGGAGATGTTCGGCGGTGACGGCATCGGATCCGGCGAGTTCCCAGAACGCGGCGACCGCCGGGTCGTTCATCCAGCGGCTGAGCACGGCGAGGTCGCGGTCCAGTCGCACCGGGACCAGCTGGAACACCCCCACGGATGTGGTGACGGGGCGCCAGCCGGCGGGATCCCCGAGCAGATCGGAGGCGGCCGACCGTACCTCGGCCGCTCTCACGTCGTCGCCCAACAGGGCCAGGAGTTCTTCGGAGAGCCTCAGGTCGAGGGTGTCCTCGGCGCTGGTGACGGGTGCCTCGGCGGGGCCGGGCTCCGTGTGCGCATCGGCGGGAGGCACGGTGGCGCTCTCCTCTCCTGGGTTCGGTCAGTCGGATTCCCCCGTGGCACAGGGGCGCGACGGCTCGGGGACGTGATGGCTCAAGTGGTCAGGGGATTGGCGATGGAGACGTAGACGGACTGGGTGTCGACGGGTCCCACCAACTCGTCGAGACCGTGCATCCGGGTCAGCAGGTTGGCCTTGCAGCGCAGTTGCCGCGTCTGAAGGAGGTACGTGGGCAGGGGCGAGCCCATCGCCGCGGCATCGGTCAGGAAGCGGCGGAAGGCGGCGAGGAGATCCTGCTCGTCGGCGAGCTGCTGCGCTCCGAAGGCGCCGATGAGTCCGAACACGTTGTTGATGCCGAGGTAGTAGGCGAAGCGCTCGTCGGTGACCGGATCGGAGACGAAGGTGTCGCTGACGGTGCCGATGCCGGGGAGCCGCTGTTCCAGCGCGGCACGGTGGGATTCACGGAAGTAGTAGCCCTGGTTGTCCCGGTAGCGGCCTCCGATGGGCCAGCCTTCGGGGTCGAGCAGTACCAGCGTGTTCTGCTGGTGGGCTTCCAGCGCCACCCCGGCAGTGGCGTCGAGCCAGAGCACGGGGCGTACGACACGGTCGAGATAGCGCAGGAACCACTCGGCGCTGACGGCTCCGGTCGTCCGCCCGGTGCGCGTGGCTAGGCGGGAGACGATCTCCGCGAGCCGGGAGCTCACCTGGGTGCGGCCCGGCCAGGGGCGCTGTGCGGTGAGTCCGGCGATGCACACGGCGTCGTCGTCCGGCCCGAACGGGTTGTGGCGGATCATGACGTCGAGACCGGGTACGGGCAGGCCGTCCATGCTGTCGACGGCGAGCCAGGCGGGGTCGCGGACGATGTCGAAACCGGGGTGGGCCCGCTGCCACTGTGCGGCCAGCCCGGTGCCGAGCAGGCGGTGGACCTCCGCGCCGCGGTGCAGCTCCTTGCGGAGGTTCTCGCGACGGGAGTTGGTGATGCGTACGCCGAGGGAGAGCTTCAGCATCAGGTTCGCGCCGGGCCGGTGCACGGTGCGGATGGAGGAGGTGGGGTGCCAGCGTTCGCCGTGTCGGCCGAGGTCGTGGAGCAGCCCCGCTTCCCGGAGCGCGGACACGTCCGGGCGGCGGTGCAGTTCGGCGGCCTGCCAGGGGTGCAGCGGGAGCGCCGCGGTGTTCTCGGGGAGGCGCAGTCCGTCGGTGTGGGTGGCCAGAAGCGCTTCGGCGGACACCGGGCTGCCGTTGTCGGTCCAGGAGGATTCGGTGGCCAGCACGGACCGGTCCACTGCGATCCAGTGGAGCGGGAACGAGCCGTGCAGCTCCGGTGAGTAGAGGCGCGCTTCCGACTCGGAGAGACCCTCGCGGCTCTTGGGAGTCGGGTGCAGCGGGTGGCCCAGCAGGAGGGACTGTTCGGCCGTGAGGAACAGGTCGGCCTCGGCGGGAGCTTCCGGGGTACGCCGCCGCTGGGCGATGAACTCGGAGGTGTGGCGTACCGAGTCGGCGACCCTGGCCACCAGGTCGGCACCCCCGTGGCTGCCGGCCTCACGGCCGAGGAGTGCCGCGACGGTGACGGCGTCGACGGCCGGGCCGTGCTCGGGTGCGCTTTCCAGGACCGGTGCCCCGAAGCGGTGTGCTCCGGTGGCGGACCAGTAGAGGACGGGCACGAGCAGGGCGGTGCCGGTGGCGGGAAGGGGAATGCGCAGGGTGTCGCGGTCGGGGCGGGGCAGGTCGTTCTCCCGGCTCCAGCACCGCAGCAGGTTCTCGGCGCCCGCCGCCTCGGCGGCCCGGACCGGGTCCGGGTGGTCCAGGAGATCCGCCGGTGCGGAGCTGCCCGGAGCGCCCGTGGGGGTGCGGAGGTCTCTGCGGGGTGCGGCCTTCTGGCGGGGCACCGTCACCGCCTCGACCGTGCCGGGGCAGGCCGGCCCGTCCTGCCCTCGGTGCGGGTGGGACAGAGGGCCGTCGGCCTCGGATGCGTGGGTGGGGTTCACGGCGGTCTTCCTTGTGGGGGGTGTCCGGGGTCAGTGGATCGACCCGGCAGCGGCCCGACGGTTCGGCGAGCGCTCTGCGGCGGTCAGTGCGTCGGCGAGGCGGTCGACGACCGCCGTCGCCTGTTCGTCGGTGAGGGTGAGGGGGGGAAGCAGGCGGACCACGGCGCCGTGTCGTCCGCCGAGTTCGACGATGAGGCCGCGGCGCAGGCATTCCTGCTGGACGGCGATGGCAAGGACGGGGTCCGGTGGTGGCGGGGCGGAGCTGTCTCCGGTCGTGGCGGGGAGCGGCGCGGCCTCGGGGTCGACGAGCTCGATGCCGATCATCAGGCCGCGTCCCCGGACGTCGCCGATGCTCGGGTGATCCGCGCTCAGCGCCCGGAGGCGGGCGAGCATGCGGGCGCCCAGGGTCGCGGCGCGCTGCGCGAGTCCGTTCTTCCGTACGTACGCGAGGGTGGCCGCCCCCGCCGCCATGGCGAGTTGGTTGCCGCGGAACGTACCGGCGTGGGCACCCGGCTGCCACAGGTCCAGTTCGGACCGGTAGACGATCACGGCGAGCGGGAGGGAGCCGCCGATCGCCTTGGAGAGCACCATCACGTCGGGCACGATGCCGCTGTGTTCGACCGCCCAGAAGGCGCCGGTCCTGCCGACACCGGTCTGCACCTCGTCGGCGATCAGCGCGATGGAGCGGGCCGCGGTGATCTCTCGCATCCGGCGCAGCCAGCCGTCGGGAGCGGGGTTCACCCCGCCTTCGCCCTGGACCGGTTCCAGGATCATTCCGGCGGGGGCGGGAACGCCGCCCTTCTGGTCGTCCAGGAGGTGCTCGGTCCAGTGCGCGGCGACATCGGCGCCCCGATCGCCGCCGATCCCGAAGGGGCAGCGGTAGTCCTGGGGGAACGGCAGCCGCGTCACGCTGATGTCCTGGGCACCGCCCGAGGCGGCGAGCGCCCCGGCTGTCATGCCGTGATAGGCGCCCGTGAAGGCCAGCAGGCCGGTGCGTCCGGTCGCGGCGCGGACCAGTTTGAAGGCCGCCTCGACGGCGTCCGTGCCTGCGGGGCCGCAGAACTGGATGCGCGCGTTGTCGGCGAACTGCCGTGGCAGGGTGGCGAACAGCTCGGTCGTGAAGGCGTCCTTGACCGGGGTGGCGAGGTCGAGCACATGGAGGGGTGCTCCCGAGTCGATGACCTTCCTGATCGCTTCCAGCACCACCGGATGGTTGTGTCCGAGTGCCAGCGTGCCCGCCCCGGAGAGACAGTCGAGATAGCGCCGTCCGTCCGCCCCCTCGATGGTCAGCCCGCGCGCCCGCACCGGCACGATCGGCAGCGAGCGCGCATAGGTGCGGGCAGCCGATTCACGCAGCGATTGACGTCGGAGAATGCCCTCGTGCGCGGAGGGCGGTGCCACCGGAGCTGGTTCGGTCACGGCCACGGCTGTAGGTCCTCCTGCTGTAGCAGTTGCGTCGCACGTCAGTACGTCGTCCCACGGGCGGACTACACGGATGAACGCTGTCCCTGTGTCCCCCGTACGTACCAACGACGCCGATGACCGGGGATCACGGGTAAATCGGAAGATCCTTGCGGAGGCGGAACCACGGCCCTGCCGCGCACCGTCCCCATCGGCACCGGCATAGTGGGGGCCGCGCTCAGCACGGGAGCGAGTGTTCCGACGCCCCGCATGCCCGAAGTGCCCGAAGCGCAGTACTGAGTCACGAGTGTCGAAGTCCCAGGGGGATCACCAGATGCGACCCATTCGCCCGACCGATGCCGCACGCCCCGGGAGGCGCCGACTCCGCACGCCCTCCCCCGTGCTCGCCGCGGTGGCCGTCGCCGCCGTCCTCGCGCTCACCGCTACCGCCTGCGGGCCGGAGGAGGACAACGCGGGCGTCACGCCTGGCAGCTCGGCGGGCCAGTCGTCCGACGGCAAGGTCACGATTCCGGACGATCTCAAGAACCGGCTCAAGGAGCACGGTATCGACCCGGAGAAGTGGAAGAACGGCGAGTGGAAGAACTGGAACAAGGACAAATGGCTGCGTGAGGCCAAGGACTTCGTCAACCCGATCATCGAGGGCCTCTGGGACCCGGACCGGATGCGGGATGCCGACAAGTCCCCGGAGAAGCCGGTCGACAACGACATCTCCGGCGACGAGGGCGTGACGGACCCGACGCCCTCCCCGGTCGAGGCCGCGGCCGTATCGACGCCGTACCACGACAACGCCCCGGAATCCGGGAAGCTCCTCTTCGACGGGCCCGAGGGCTCGATGGTCTGCTCCGCGACCGTGGTGAAGGATCCCGCGAACCCCGGCAAGTCCAACATGGTGTGGACCGCGGGGCACTGCGTCCACGCGGGGAAGAAGGGCGGCTGGTACCGCAACATCGCCTTCGTCCCGGCGTACAACAACAGCGGCCTGTCGCTGGACGAGCTCCAGAACGCCCCCAAGGAGAAGATCGCACCGTACGGCGTCTGGTGGGGCCAGTGGGCCCAGACGTCCGAGCAGTGGATCGCTGAGGGCGCCTCGGTCGGCGGACAGGGTGCTCCGTACGACTTCGCGGTGCTGCATGTGACGCCGGAGAAGGGTTCTACGGGCAAGTCCCTTGAGGAGACGGTCGGTTCGGCGCTGCCGGTGGAGTTCGACGCCCCGGCGGTGCCGGAGATCGCGAACATGACGGCGACCGGATACCCGGCCGCGCCGCCGTTCGACGGTCAGAAGCTGCTCCAGTGCAAGGACAAGCCGGGTCGCCTCTCGGTCGTCAGGGACGAACCGACGATGTACCGCGTCGGCTGCACGATGACCGGCGGTTCCTCCGGCGGCGGCTGGGTCGCGGCGGGCCAGGACGGCAAGCCCGCACTGGTCTCCAACACCTCGATCGGCCCGGTCACCGCGGGCTGGCTGGCGGGCCCGCGCCTCGGCAAGGAGGCCAAGGGCATCTACGAGGAGGTCAGCAAGAAGTACGCCGGACAGTAGGCCGGCCCCGGGCCGCAGGCCGTCGGACGACGGCAACGGCCCTGCCGGGACCGGATGTTCGCCCCGCTCCCGGTACCGCGGTCGCCGGCGCCGGTGGCCGATCCGGTGATTCGAACGACGTCGGCCCCCTGACCGGTTCGCGGTCCGGGGGCCGACGTCGCCGTATGCGAGGGAGCCCTGCCCCCGCGGCCCGGACCGGGGCGGGACACCATAGGGTGGGCGCACACCATGGGTGGTCAGCGGGTGGACCATTCCTCCATGTGACGCGTCCATGGCCTGCTGCCCCGACGAGGACGGCGCGGCGGGCAGTTCAGCCACAGCCGGTTCAGACGGTTCAGCCGGTTCAGCCGGGAAGGACTCCGGCGACGGCCTTCCCGACGCTCTCGGCGACACTCAAGAAGCACGGTGTCGACCCGGAGAAGTGGAAGAACGGCGAGTGGAAGAACTGGAACAAGGACGAATAGCTGCGCGAGGCCAAGGACTTCGTCAACCCGGTCATCGACGGACTGTGGAAGCCCGAGCGGTTGACGTCGGCCAGGGAACCGGCCAAGACGATGGCGGCCGGTGACCTCACCGGCGACCAGGGCATCAGCGATCCGGAACCGGCACCGGTCCGGGCCAAGCCCGAGAAGCTGCCCTACCACGCGTACGCGGCCCCGGTCGGCAAGGTCTTCTTCGACTCCCCCGAGGGCTCCATGGTCTGCTCGGGCACCGTCGTCAAAGACCCGAAGAATCCCCGCAGGTCCAACCTCGTCCGGACGGCCGGACACTGTGTTCACGCCGGTGCGGACGGCGGCTGGTACCGCAACATCGTCTTCGTGCCCTCGTACAACGCCCAGGGCAAGTCGGCGCCCACGCTGCGGAACGCCCAGCCGCGGGAAGTCGCCCCCTACGGCACGTACTGGACGGACTGGGCCGCGTCCTCCGGTGAATGGATCGCCGACGGCGGTCCGACGGGCGGCGAGGGCGCGCCGTACGACTACGCCGTCCCGCACGTGAAGCCGCAGAACGGCACGAAGTCGCTGGAGGAGACCGTGGGCAACGCCCTCCCGGTCACCTTCGACGCTCCCGAGATCCAGCAGCTCAGCGGCATGGGCGCCTGGGGCTACCCCGCGGGCCCGCCGTACAACGGTCTGCTCATGCACCGGTGCGTCGACCGTCCCGGCCGGCTCTCCATCAGCCCCGGGACGCCGACGATGTACCGCATCGGCTGCACGATGACCGGTGGCTCCTCCGGCGGCGGCTGGTTCATCGAGGGGACCGACGGCAAGTCGACGCTGGTGTCCAACACGTCCATCGGGCCGGTCACTTCGGGCTGGCTGGCCGGTCCCCGGCTCGGTGAGGGCGCGAAGGGCGTCTTCACGATGAGGAGCGACAAGTTCGCCGGTCGGTAGTCAGGAGACCGGGTCCATAAACCGCGGGGCGGGCGGGCCGATGATCGCCGGACCGCTCGCCGGACCGCTCGGCGGTCACTGGCCAGGCACGCCGGAAGGCCCGCTCCCAGGAGGCCATGAGGTCTCCCGCGAGCGGGCCTTCTGTCCGTACGGCTGTACCGCGGCGTGCGGCGTCAGTGCGCGGCGAGAACGAACACCGCCAGTTCGGCGGCCAGCTCCTCGTGCACCCGTGCCTTGAGCAGTGTGCCCTCCGCGGTGTGCTCCTCGGAGATCACCTCGCCCTCGGCGTGCACCCGGGAGACAAGGCCGCCCTGGGTGTAGGGAACGAGCGCGTCGAGCTCGACGGACGGCCGCGGCAGCTCGGTGTCGATGAGCGCGAGCAGCTCGTCGATCCCTGCGCCGGTCCGCGCCGACACGGCGATCGCGTGCTTCTCGATACGCAGCAGACGCTGAAGGACCAAGGGGTCCGCGGCGTCCGCCTTGTTGATGACCACGATCTCCCGCACGTTGACCGCACCCACGTCACGAATCACCTCACGCACCGCGGCGAGCTGCTCCTCCGGAACCGGATGGGAGCCGTCCACGATATGCAGGATCAGATCGGAATCGCCGACCTCCTCCATGGTGGAGCGGAACGCCTCGACGAGGTGGTGCGGCAGGTGCCGTACGAAACCGACGGTGTCGGCCAGGGTGTAGATACGGCCGCTCGGGGTCTCGGCCCGGCGCACAGTCGGGTCCAGCGTGGCGAACAGGGCGTTCTCCACCAGGACACCCGCACCGGTCAGCCGGTTGAGCAGCGAGGACTTGCCCGCGTTGGTGTATCCGGCGATCGCGACCGAAGGCACCTTGTTGCGCTTGCGCTCCTGCCGCTTGATCTCGCGGCCGGTCTTCATCTCCGCGATCTCCCGGCGCATCTTCGCCATCTTCTCGCGGATCCGGCGCCGGTCCGTCTCGATCTTGGTCTCACCGGGACCACGGGTGGCCATGCCGCCACCACCGCTGGAACCGCCGCCGCCCATCTGACGGGAGAGCGACTGACCCCAACCACGCAGACGCGGCAGCATGTACTGCATCTGTGCCAGTGAGACCTGCGCCTTGCCCTCCCGGGACTTGGCGTGCTGAGCGAAGATGTCGAGGATCAGGGCGGTCCGGTCGACCACCTTGACCTTGACGACGTCTTCCAGGTGGATCAGCTGGCCGGGGCTCAGCTCACCGTCACACACGACGGTGTCGGCCCCGGTCTCCAGAACGATGTCGCGCAGCTCCAGCGCCTTGCCCGAACCGATGTACGTGGCCGGGTCCGGCTTGTCGCGCCGCTGGTAGACGGCGTCGAGCACCTGGGCGCCGGCCGTCTCGGCGAGTGCGGCGAGCTCCGCGAGCGAGATCTCCGCGTCGTGCACGGTCCCCGAGGTCCAGACACCGACCAGCACCACGCGCTCCAGGCGCAGCTGTCGGTACTCGACTTCGGTGACGTCCTCAAGCTCGGTGGAGAGGCCCGCCACGCGCCGCAGTGCGGCACGCTCGGAGCGGTCCAGCTGGTCGCCGTCCCGCGCTCCGTCGATCTCGTGGCTCCAGGCGACGTCCTCTTCCATCAGGGCGTCGGCCCGAAGGCTTTCGTTGAGGCTCTCGGTGGCATTCTCCGTGGCGCTCTGCGCGTCCTGCGCGTCCTGGGGAAGGGAAGAAGAGGAGGTCATTGGATCCTTACGTCGATAGATGTCTGCTACGTCAGTCACAACGCGTGACGTGCTCGGATGATTCCCGCTGACGGGATTCCCGGCGCGGCCGCGGTGCCGACCCGTTGATAGTGGCATGCCCCTGCCGGGCCCGTCACTCGGGTTTCCCCCGTGCCGGAACCTGTGCCGGAACCTGTGCCGAACCCGGTGCCGGCCCCCGTGCCGGACCCTGTGCGCGTCTCACCGCGCGGCCGGCGTCCGGCTGCGCCAGTCCGGGTGTCCGGGCATCGGCGGCGTCTTCTTCCCGTACAGCCATGCCTCGAAGAACGCGCCCAGGTCACGACCGGCCACCCGGGACGCCAACTCGGTGAAGTCCGCCGTGGTCGCCGACTCGTCCCGGTACTTGTGCACCCAGGTCCGCTCCAGCCGGTCGAAGGCGGCGGTGCCGATCTCCTGGCGCAGCGCGTAGAGGACGAGCGCGCTGCCGTCGTACACCACCGGCCGGAACAGGCTGATCTTCTGGCCCGGAGCCGGGGCGTCCGGGTGTGCCGGGGGCCCTCCGGCCGCGCGCCAGGCATCGGACCGGGTGTACGCCTCCCGCATGCGCCGCTCCAGCGGCTGCTCGGCGTGCTCCTCCGCGTAGCGGGCCTCGTACCAGCTCGCGTGTCCTTCGTTGAGCCACAGATCGGACCAGGACCCCGGCGAGACGCTGTCGCCGAACCACTGGTGGGCGAGCTCGTGGACCATGACCGAGTCGACGTACCACTCCGGGTAGGCGGGTTCGGTGAACAGTGACCGCTCGAAGAGGGAGAGCGTCTGGGTCTCCAGCTCGAACCCGGTCTCGGCGTCGGCGATCAGCACTCCGTACATCTCGAAGGGGTACGCGCCGACCTGCCGTTCCATCCAGGCCAGCTGGTCCGGGGTCTTGCTCAGCCACGGTTCCAGCTTCGCGCGGTCCGCCGTCGGCACCACGTCACGTACCGGAAGGCCGTCGGGGCCGGTGCGCCGCAGGACGGTGGACCGGCCGATGGAGACCTGGGCCAGTTCGGTGGCCATGGGGTGCTCGGTGCGGTACGTCCACGTCGTCGTGGCGCCGTGCCGGGTGCGACCGATGGGCAGGCCGTTCGCGACCGCGGTCAATTTCTCGGGGACGGTGATCCGGAACGTGAAGTACGCCTTGTCGGCGGGGTGGTCGTTGCCCGGGAAGACGCGGTGTGCGGCGTCGGCCTGGTTGGCCATGGCGAGGCCGTCGGAGGTACGGACCCAGCCGCCGTTGTTCTGGTCGCCGTTGGGATCGCTGGTGTGCCGGACCGTGATGTTCAGGGGCACTCCGGCCGGGAGACGGCCCGGCGCCCGGACGACCAGGTCCTCGTCCTTCATACCGAAGTCGGAGGTCAGGCCGTTGACCTCGACACCGCGGACGGTGCCGTGCGTGAAGTCGAGGTTGATCCGCTCCAGTGGCTCGGTGGTCCGCGCCCTGATCCTGGTGACGGCGTCCAGGGGCTTGGTGTTGCTGCCGTGGTAGGTGAACGCGATGTCGTACGACAGGACGTCATAGCCGGGGTTGCCGAGCTCGGGAAAGAGCCGGTCGCCGATGCCGAGCGGCACGGGCGCGGGAAGAGTGGCGGCAACGAGGGTGACCGATGCGGTGGCCAGCAGGGCGGCGCGCAGTCGGCGGGAGGTGAGCGGCATGGACTACGGCTACCAGCGACCGCCGGTTGCGCGGGTACGGCGCGCGCCGCACCACCCGAACGAGGTCGGCCGGTCGAGGACCGGCAACGGCGGGGCGCCTCCGGTCAGCCGGTGGGGGCCGGCTGCTGGGCGCGGCTCACGTCGTACACCCCGGCGACATCGCGCATGGCTCGCATGAGGGCGGGAAGACCCGCGGCATCCGGGAGCTGGAGGGTGTAGGTGTGGCGGACCCGTTGCTCACTGGGGGGTTCGACGGTGGCGGAGACGATCGCCGCGTCGGCCGTCGCGATCGCCTCGGTGAGGTCGGCGAGCAGCCGGGGCCGGCCGAAGGACTCGGCGATCAGGGTGACCCGGCATTCCGAGGCATCGCTCCAGTCGCCGCTCTCGTCCCAGCCGGCCGTCACCGGTGCGCGGCCGATCTCCCGCATATGGGCCACGGCGGGACACTCCTGGCGGTGCACGGTGACGGCGCCGCCGCGTACCAGGAAGCCGACGATGGCATCGGGCGGCACCGGGGTGCAGCAGCCCGCCAGGCGTACGGGCGCGCCCGGCCGGTCCAGCACGACGCCGGCCGTACGGGCGTCGGTCCTGGTGCGTCCCGTCGGCGCGCCCTCCGGAGTGCCGGCCGTGGGATCCGCCGACTGCGGTCCCGGCCCGTCCGGAGGTGCGGCGTCCGGGGTCCGGTCGTCGTCCGGATGGGCGTCGAGCCAGCCGGAGATCGCGATCCGGGCGGCCGGGGTGCGGGCGTGGTCGAGCCAGTCGGGCGAGGGGCCGGACGCGGTGTCCTCGGTGAGCAGCGGCTGCACGGTGTCGCCGTCGCCGAGGACGGTGCTGAGGGTGGCGAGGCGGCCGTTGACGCGGGCCCCGATACAGCTGTGGGCCTCTTCGCCGTACTGCGCGTAGGCGGCGTCGACGCACGTGGCTCCGGCGGGGAGAGCGAGCGTTCCTCCGTCGGTGCGGAACACCGTGATCTCGCCGTCCTGGGCCAGGTCGGCGCGCAGGGTCGTCCAGAAGGTGTCGGGGTCCGGGGCGGACTCCTGCCAGTCGAGAAGCCGGGAGAGCCAGCCCGGCCGGGTCGGGTCGGCGCGCTCGCCGTCCGCCGGTTCGGCCTGTTGCGGCGGGTTCGCGTTGTCCTGGGTGTACGGATTGCCGAGTGCGACGACGCCCGCCTCGGCGACCTTGTGCATCCGGTGCGTACGGATGAGGACTTCGGCGACCGCTCCGTCCGGGCCGACGACGGCGGTGTGGAGCGACTGGTACAGGTTGAATTTGGGGGCCGCGATGAAGTCCTTGAACTCGGAGATCACCGGGGTGAAGCAGGTGTGCAGTTCACCGAGGACGGCGTAGCAGTCGGCGTCCTCGCCGACCAGGACGAGCAGCCGCCCGAAGTCGGTGCCCCGCAGTTCGCCGCGTTTGATCCTGGCACGGTGCAGGGAAACCAAGTGGCGGGGTCTGATCAGGACTTCGGCGGTGATGTCGGCCTCCCGCAGCGTGGTCCTGACGCTGTCGGCCATGGTGCCGAGCAGGTCGTCCTTGACGCCCGCGCCGGCGATCACGGCGCGCGTACGCGCGTACTCCTCGGGGTTCAGGATCGCGAAGACGAGGTCTTCGAGTTCGGTCTTGAGCGCCTGTACGCCGAGGCGTTCGGCGAGCGGGATGAGCACGTCGCGGGTGACCTTGGCGATCCTCGCCTGTTTCTCGGGTCTCATCACTCCGAGAGTGCGCATGTTGTGCAGCCGGTCGGCGAGTTTGATCGACATGACCCGGACGTCGTTGCCGGTGGCGACGAGCATCTTGCGGAAGGTCTCGGGTTCGGCGGCCGCCCCGTAGTCGACCTTCTCGAGTTTGGTGACACCGTCGACGAGGTAGCGGACCTCTTCGCCGAACTGCTCGCCCACCTGATCGAGTGTCACCTCGGTGTCCTCCACGGTGTCGTGGAGAAGGGAGGCGGTCAGCGTGGTGGTCTCCGCGCCCAGTTCGGCGAGGATCAGTGTCACGGCGAGCGGGTGGGTGATGTACGGCTCGCCGCTCTTGCGCATCTGTCCCCGGTGCGACGACTCCGCCAGGACATAGGCCTTGTGCAGGATGGAGAGGTCGGCGTCCGGATGGTGGGCGCGGTGGGCCTCGGCGACGTGGCCGATGGCGTCGGACAGCCGGTCGCGGGAGGCCGGCCCGAGCAGTGCCACGCGTCCGAGTCTGCGCAGATCGATCCGGGGACGACCCCGTTTGCGAAGGGGAGCACCTGGGTTGGCGGCCTCTGCACTCATGGGGCACCTCCGGCAACGTCGACCGGCGGTGGGGAGAGGCGGATGCGCCTCCGGGCCGGTGCTTGATGCTACCGACCCCACCACGTAGCGCAGTCCGGCTCTCGCCCAGCGTGAAACGGATCACCCATTCGAGCGAAGTTCCCGGCGTGTCCGTGAGGCCCCGTCGTACGCCCGAACGAGGAGCTCACGGGAAGGTTCCGCCATGCACCCGGAGGGCACCGCGACGGCGTCCTAACCGATCGCCGTTTCGAACCAGGCGGGATCGATGAAGCCTTCGGCGACGATCACGGCGGGGCCGGTCATCTCGATCCCGCCGTCCGGGTTCTCGGTGATCACCAGAGTGCCGCCGGGCAGGTCCACCCTGTACGTGACGGGGAGACCGGTCCGCGCGGGGTCCACGCCGTCCCGGCGGGCGGCGGCGACCGCGACGGCGCAGGCACCGGTGCCGCAGGAGCGGGTCTCGCCCGAGCCCCGCTCGTGGACACGCATCGCGACATGGCCGGGGCCCCGGTCCACGACGAACTCGATGTTGACCCCATCGGGGTAGACGCCCGCCGGGCTGAACGGTGGTACGGAGCGCAGTTCACCGGCGTGCGCGAGGTCGTCGACGAACGCGACGGCGTGCGGGTTGCCCATGTTGACGTTGCGGGCCTGCCAGCTGCGTCCGTCGAGGGTGACCGTGACGCCCTCGTCCGGAAGCAGGGCGCGACCCATCGAGACCGTGATGTCGCCGCCCTTGGCGAGGTGGACCCGCTTGACGCCGCCACGGGTCGCGACGGTGAGGTCGCCCTCCTCGACAAGCCCGGCGCGCCGGAGGTAGGCGGCGAAGACACGGACTCCGTTGCCGCACATCTCGGCGATCGAGCCGTCCGCGTTGCGGTAGTCCATGAACCACTCGGCCTCGGCCGCCATGGGCAGCGCCTCGGGGTGCGCGGCGGACCGTACGACGTGCAGCAGACCGTCGCCGCCGATACCGGCCCGGCGGTCGCAGAGCCGGGCGACGACGGCTGCGGGCAGGTCGATGGCGTTGTCCGGGTCCGGAACGATCACGAAGTCGTTCTCGGTGCCGTGACCCTTGAGGAAGACGATCTGCGAGGTGCTCACAGGGCAACTGTACGAGGCCCCGCCGACAGCCCGCGAACCCGGATCCGGGGGTGCAGCCGGTACGCATGCCGATCGGAATCCGGTGCCGGTTCCGGTGCCGGGAAGCGCCCGGCGGGAGAGCGCCGGGGCGGCGGTCGGCCGGGCGTCGGCCGTTGCGTCGGCCGATACCGGTGTCAGGAGCGGAGGCGGGCCACGCGCCAGACGGCCAGCGCGACCAGTCCGGCGCACACGGCGACGTACAGGGCGATCACGCGCCAGTCGGGACGCTCTCCGGTGCCCCTGGCCGGCAGGCCGGGCCAGGTGTGGCCGACGCGGCGGGCCGCCATCATGCCCCAGCCGGCCGCGCAGCAGCTGATCAGAAGCCCCAGCATGGCGACGACAGCGCCGCCGTCGCCGAACTCGAAGGCGAGCGGGAAGGCGAACATCAGGGAGCCGATCGCGGCCAGCACGACGATCGGTGCGAGCTGCCAGATACGCAGTCGGCGCGCCGGGCGGAGCTCGACCTCCACCTCGGGGGTGACGTGCTCGTCGGGCCCGTCGGGGCTCAGGCTGCCCGCCGTGTGCCCCGTATCCGGTGCGTCTCGTTCTGTGTCGCGAGGGCCGGCCTCCATCGCCACGCGCCCTCCCAACTCGGACTGGTCGATCGATGCTCGATGATGGCACGATCACGGGTGCCGAAATGACGGCCAGAGCTTCCCGATGCCATCACGTGATCAGGCTGTAACCGCTCGTTCGACCAACGTGAGCGCCCGGTGCGGGAGTTCCCGGCGCTGGTCCTCCGTGCCACTGAGCCATTGCACACGCGGGTCGCGACGAAACCAGGAGTCCTGACGGCGCGCGAAGCGTTTGGTGGCGCGCACCGTCTCGGCTCGCGCCTCGTCCTCGGTGCACTCCCCGGCGAGGGCGGCGAG
Source organism: Streptomyces sp. NBC_01433 (assembly GCF_026340105.1). NCBI lineage: Bacteria > Bacillati > Actinomycetota > Actinomycetes > Kitasatosporales > Streptomycetaceae > Streptomyces > Streptomyces sp. NBC_01433. Next base: position 111,053 of record NZ_JAPEPM010000001.1, read on the forward strand.
CACCTGCTGATAGCCGAGCGCGCGGGAGGCGGTGAGCCCCTCGCGCAGCCCTTCGGCCTCCAGGGCGCGTACCTCGTCCACGAGGCCGGCCTCCCACATCCGGTCGACGCGCAGGGTGATGCGCTCGTCCAGTTCGGGGCGGTCGACGTCGACGCCGATCTGCACGGCGTCGTAGACCGCCTCGTCCCCGGGGAGATTGGCGGTGAAGGGCTTGCCGGTGATCTCGATGACTTCGAGGGCGCGGACGATGCGGCGTCCGTTGCTCGGCAGGATGGCGCGGGCGGCGTCCGGGTCTGCGGCGGCGAGCCGTGCGTGCAGTGCGCCGGGGCCGCTGTCGGCCAGTTCCCGCTCCAGCCGGGCCCGCACCTCTGGGTCCGTACCGGGGAACTCCAGGGCGTCGATGGCGCCCTTCACATAGAGGCCGGAGCCGCCGACGAGGACGGGGGTACGGCCTTCGGCGAGCAGCCGGTCGATCTCCAGCCTGGCCAGCCGCTGGTACTCGGCGACGCTGGCTGCCTCGGTCACGTCCCAGATGTCCAGCAGTCGGTGCACCACACCGCCGCGCTCGGGGAGCGTCAGCTTGGCTGTGCCGATATCCATCCCGCGGTAGAGCTGCATGGAGTCGGCGTTGACCACTTCGCCGTCGAGCTGCTGGGCAAGAAATACGCCCAGATCAGACTTTCCGGCTGCGGTCGGGCCGACGACAGTGATGACGCGGGGGGCTGAAGCGGGACTTGTCACCGGCACAGTCTCGCAAATCTCCGGCCCCTTCCCGAACGTACCGAACGGCCCTCGGAGCAGCGCGAGCGCCCGCCCTGCCGAGTAAAATCGGCGGTAACGGACAATGGGGTGGGAGAGAGCGCTCGTACACAGTCCCCTCTGCACGGAAGGTGCCCCATGGGTTTCCTGGACAACCTGAAAGCCAAGCTGGCGCCGGCCAAGGACAAGGTCGGTGACCTCGCGCATCAGCACGGGGGCAAGATCGAACAGGGCCTCGACAAGGCCGCACGCACGGTGGATCAGAAGACCAAGGGCAAGTACAGCGACAAGATCGTGTCCGGTACGCAGAAGGCGAAGGACGCCGTGGACCGTCTGGGCAACAAGGACGAGGGTGGTAAGCCGCCCACTACCTGATCCGGACCCGATGTCGCCGTGATCACACACAGGGACGGCCGTGGAGCGATCGAGCTCCGCGGCCGTCCTCTGTACGCGCTCATTCCTCGCCGGTCCGGCCGGGGCACGGCTCCGCACCGGCCCGGCTGTCTCACGACCAGGTCGCGACGGCGTAGCCCACGCCGTAGGGGGCGTCCTCGTACAGCAGTTGCCCACCCAGGCCCGCGCCCTCGGCGGCGCCCGCGAGCACCTGCCAGGGCGCGCGGCCCGCCACCTTCAGTTCGTACGCGAGGGACTCGTCGAGCCCGCGGAGCGCGGCGAGATCCGCGGAGCCCAGGGCGCGGGTCGCCCGCGCGTCGAAGTCCACGGCCCGCTCGTCCAGGTAGCCCGGCGCCTTCAGCGTGCGGCAGGCGCTGCCGTCGCCCATCACCAGGAGCGCGACGCGGTCGGCCCTGGCGGCCAGCTCCCGCCCCGCCCGCGCGCAGCGGTCGCCGTCGAGGGGCTCCCCCACGCCGAGTCCCTCGACCGGGACGTCGGCCCATCGCGCCCGGTCCAGCAGCCACGCGCCCACGGCGAGCGAGGGCGGCAGCGGCCGTGACGACGCGATCGGGGGCGCCCCGGCCGCGCGACCCGGCGAAGGCTCCGCCCCCAGGCGCACTTCGAGGTCGACCCCGAACCCCCTGAAGGACCCGGTGGTGCCCGCGGGATGCGCTCCGCGGGACTCCTGCCCGGCGAGGCCGACCACCACGAGCAGGTCGGGTCGGGCGGCGGCGAGCACGCCCAGAGCGTCGAGGCACGCGGTCCTCGCGGCATCGAGCTCGGGCGCGGCTCCGGCCGCGACCTCGGGCAAGAGGAGCGGCGGGCAGGGGCACACGGCAGCGGCGACAAGCATGCCGATCAGCGTACTGCCGGGCGCCCCGGCTCCTGGTGCGCCGTCAGCCGAAGCCGAGAGCCGGGCCCGGAGACCGGGAGCCGAAGCCGAGAACCGGGCCCGGGAGCCAGGGGCCGGGCCCGCAGGGCCAGGGGCCGAGGCCGGAAGCCGCCCGGTCTCCCCGGTGTCGGTCTCAGCCGCAGCCGGGAGCCGCCGCGGCCGGCAGCGGGGCCGGGGCACCGATGCCCGGCAGGCCGAGCATCACACCGGCGGGCTTGGCAGTCGCGGCCGAGGTGCGCCGCTCCCAGGCGTCCCCGGCGCGGGTGCTCCGTACGCCCAGCGTCGCGCCCTCGGCCAGCAGGTGGTGCGGGGCGGCGTAGGTGATTTCGACAGTCACCACATCGCCGGGGCGGACGTCCTGCGACGGCTTGGTGAAGTGGACGAGGCGGTTGTCGGGGGCGCGGCCGGAGAGGCGGTGCGTGGCGCCGTCCTTGCGCCCCTCCCCCTCGGCGACCATGACCTCCAGGGTGCGGCCGACCTGCTTCTTGTTCTCCTCCCAGGAGATCTCCTCCTGGAGTGCGGACAGGCGCATGTACCGCTCCTGCACGACCTCCTTGGGGATCTGGCCCTCCATGTCGGCGGCCGGAGTGCCGGGCCGCTTGGAGTACTGGAAGGTGAAGGCGTTAGCGAAGCGGGCCTCACGCACCGCGTGCATCGTCTGCTGGAAGTCCTCCTCGGTCTCGCCGGGGAAGCCCACGATGATGTCGGTGGAGATGGCGGCGTCCGGCATCGCGGCACGCACCTTCTCGATGATCCCGAGGAAGCGTTCCTGCCGGTAGGAGCGTCGCATCGCCTTCAGGACGGTGTCCGAGCCCGACTGCATCGGCATGTGGAGCTGCGGCATCACGTTCGGGGTCTCGGCCATCGCGGCGATGACGTCGTCGGTGAAGTCGCGCGGGTGCGGCGAGGTGAAGCGGACGCGCTCCAGGCCCTCGATCCTTCCGCAGGCGCGCAGCAGCTTGGAGAATGCCTCACGGTCGCCGATGTCGGAGCCGTACGCGTTCACGTTCTGGCCGAGCAGGGTGATCTCGGACACGCCCTCGGCGACGAGCGCCTCGATCTCGGCGAGGATGTCGCCGGTGCGGCGGTCCTTCTCCTTGCCGCGCAGCGCGGGGACGATGCAGAAGGTGCAGGTGTTGTTGCAGCCGACGGAGATGGAGACCCACGCGGCGTAGGCGGACTCGCGGCGGGTGGGGAGCGTGGAGGGGAACGCCTCCAGGGATTCGGCGATCTCGATCTGCGCCTCTTCCTGGATGCGGGCGCGCTCCAGCAGCACGGGCAGCTTGCCGATGTTGTGCGTACCGAAGACGACGTCCACCCAGGGCGCCCGCTTGACGATCGTGTCGCGGTCCTTCTGCGCGAGGCAGCCGCCCACGGCGATCTGCATCCCGGGCCGCTTGGTCTTCATCGGGGCGAGGCGGCCGAGGTTGCCGTAGAGCTTGTTGTCGGCGTTCTCCCGTACCGCACAGGTGTTGAAGACGACGACATCGGCGTCACCGTCGGCGCCCTCGGGTGCGCGTACGTAACCGGCGTCCTCCAGGAGACCCGACAGCCGTTCGGAGTCGTGAACGTTCATCTGGCACCCGTAGGTGCGCACCTCGTAGCTTTTCTTGACGTCCACTGCTTCGCTCCGGTTGCCGCTGCTCATGCGACAAGGGTAGGCGGTAGTCACGCACCTCCCGCCGTCCGTCCCCTCCACCCCCCTCCTCCCGCCCTCGGCGGAGCCCGTGTCCCTCGTCCGCTCAGCGGCGGCCGGGCCTGGCCAGTACGGGTGTGAGCTGGCAGGATCGCGGCCATGCTCCACGCACCGTCCCGATTCGGCCGACGACGCACCCTTCAGGGGGGCGCCGTCGTCGTGGTCGTTCTCGGGCTGCTGCTGTGGTGGGTACTCCCCCTGGGGGAGAGGACGCCCACCGGCTCGCTGACCTTCTCCACCGGCGTACACAGTGGTGTCTACCAGCGGTACGGCGAGCGGCTCGAAGGAGCCCTGGCCAAGGACATGCCCAAGGTGTCCGTACGGCTGCAGACCAGCGAGGGCTCGCAGCAGAACCTCGAACGGGTCGCGACGGGGAAGGCCGACTTCACGATCGCCACCGCTGATGCCGTCGCCACCTATCTGCGGGACGGCAAGCCCGGCGCACAGCGGCTGCGCGGCTGCGTACGGCTGTACGACGACTACATACAGCTGGTCGTGCCCCGGGACTCCGCGATACGCAAGGTCTCCGATCTGCGGGGCAAACGGGTGGGCGTGGGGCAGCAGGGGTCCGGCGTCCGGCTGGTCGCCGACCGGCTGATGAACGCGGGGGGCATCGATCCGAGGACCGGGATCACTCCGGTGTCGGCCGGCATCGACACGATGCCGACCCGGCTGGCCAACGGACTGCTCGACGCGTTCTTCTGGTCGGGCGGTCTGCCGACCGGCGCGGTGCAGGAGCTGTCGGACCGGTTCGCCATCCGGCTGGTACCGCTGGAGGATGCGCTGATCGCGCAGCTGCAGGCGGCGGGTGGATCCACCCGCTACTACCGCTCGGCGGTGATGCCCGCCGACGCCTACCTGGACGCGCAGCAAGGGCAGTCCGTGCCCACGGTCGCCGTCGCCAATCTGCTGGTCACCACGGACCGTACGGATCCGGCGATGACCGAGGCGTTCACCCGGACCGTGATCAACAGCAGGGACCGGATCGGGCGCGAGGTGCACGCGGCGCAGCTGGTGGACCTGCGGACGGCGATCTACACCGACCCGCTCCCGCTGCACGAGGGGGCCGGGCGCTACTACCGGTCGGTCAAGCCCTGAGCGCCTGGTCCCATGAGGTGGCCCGCCCGGTCAGCTGTGCGGAGTGTTCCGTGGCGCCGACACGGTCACCCGCAGCCCGTGCGGCTCGTGCGGGGCGTACGCGATCGAGCCGCCGCCCGCCGCGAGCAGCACCCGTGAGATGGACAGCCCCAGGCCCGACCCCTTGACGTTCTGGTGCCGGTTGCTGCGCCAGAAGCGGTCGCCGATACGTTCCAGTTCCTGTTCGGTGAGCCCCGGTCCGCGATCGGCGACCACGACCGTGGCCCGGTCGGCCTCGGCGGCGACCGTGACGCGTACGTCCTGGTCCGGCGGCGTGAACTTCAGGGCGTTGTCGATCACGGCGTCGAGGGCGCTGGAGAGGGCGATGGGGTCGGCCCACGCGGTGACCGCCGCCGCCCCGTCCAGCGTCAGGATCACGCCCTTCTCCTCCGCGAGCGGGCGCCAGGAAGCGACCCGCTCGGCGGTGAGCGCGCCGATGTCGGTGAGCTGGAGGTCGGCCTCGGTGTGCTCGGCCAGCGCGAGGTCGAGGAGATCGTCGAGGACCTGGCCCAGGCGCTTGCCCTCCGTCCGCACCGAGGCGATCTCCTCGTTCCCCTCGGGGAGTTCGAGGGCGAGGAGCTCAATGCGCAGGAGCAGCGCGGCCAGTGGGTTGCGCAGTTGGTGCGAGGCGTCGGCGACGAAGGCGCGCTGCTGCTCCAGCACATCCTCCACGTTGTCGGCCATCTCGTTGAACGAGCGGGCCAGGCGCCTGAGTTCCGGCGGGCCGCCGGAGGCCGCGACCCGTGACCGCATGCGGCCGCTGGCGATGTCGTGGGTCGCCGCGTCCAGGATCCGTACGGGCAGCAGCACCCAGCCCGTGAGCCGGAACGCCGCGCCGACGGCCACCAGCATCGCGAGGGCCTCGCCGAGGGCGATGAGCAGCCAGCCGTTCAGCGTTCGGGACCTCATCTCACCGGTAGGTGAGTCGATGACGACGACGGCGACGACGTCACCGTCCCGTACGACGGGCGAGGCGACGACGACACGGCCGTTCTGCCACGGCCAGACCTGGGGCGGATCGTGGGAACGGCGGCCGAGCAGTGCTTCCTTGAACGCCGCACGCCCCTCCCCCTCGACGGGCAGGAGCCAGTCGGAGGGGGCCTTCGCCAGCGGTCTGTCGTCGCGGAAGAAGACGCCCACCCGGATCCCGTACACGGAGTCGTACGCCTCCAGCTCCGCCTGGAGGGTGCGTCTGCGTTCGTCGTTCTCCGGGATCGGCTCGCTGACAAACTGTGCCAGCGCAGCAAAGCGCGCAGTGTCATCGATACGGTCGATGACGACGCGCTGCTGTTCGGCGGCGGCCACGCTCACCGCGAGCGGGAAGCCCAGGGCGAGCAGAACGGCCGCCATGAGGACGATGAGCAGTGGAAGCAGGCGGGTGCGCACCGGGAACGTACGCCCTTACGCGGACGGCGAGACGAGCCGGTAGCCGACGCCCCGCACGGTCTCGATCAGTGCAGGCAGCCGCAGTTTGGAGCGCAGGGAGGCGACATGCACTTCCAGTGTGCGCCCCGTTCCCTCCCAGCTGGTGCGCCACACCTCGCTGATGATCTGCTCCCGGCGGAAGACCACACCGGGCCGCTGGGCCAGCAGCGCGAGGAGGTCGAACTCCTTGCGGGTGAGCTGGACTTCCTCGCCGTCGACGCTGACCCGGCGGGTCGGCAGCTCGATATGAACCGGTCCGAGCCGCAGGGAGGCAACGGGTGTCGGCGCGGTGTCCTCGCCGGTTGTGGTGCGCCGGGCGACGGCGTGGATACGCGCGAGCAGCTCACCGGTGTCGTAGGGCTTGACGACATAGTCGTCGGCGCCGAGGTTGAGGCCGTGGATGCGCGAGCGCACGTCGGCGCGCGCGGTCACCATGATCACCGGGGTCGCGGTCCGCTTGCGGATCTTTCCGCACACCTCGTACCCGTCCTGGTCGGGCAGCCCGAGGTCGAGGAGGATGACCCCGAAGGGCTCCTTCTCCGCGGGCAGCAGGGCGCGCAGCGCCTCCTCGCCGTTGCGGGCGTGCACCACCTGGAAGCCGTGCCGGGCGAGCACGGCGGACAGGGCCGCCGCGACGTGGTCGTCGTCCTCGACGAGCAGCAGTCTCATGGCCCTCCTTTCCGTCTCCCCGGGCCTTACGGGCCTCCGGGCTACTTGCTGATGTCGCATGGCATTACGTGCTGTTACGTACCGATACATGGCGTTTCACTCCGCGTGGCCTCTGTGAGGCTTCCCGTTCAGCGGCGTTTCACGTCCGATCTCTTCAAGGCATCCACTCCGATGACGGGCACGTCAGTCAAGGGCCTGCCGGTTACAGCAGGGTTTCCGTTATGCACCCGGTACGCCCCGGCGCTGCTCCAGGCGTCCCGTTCACGCGGAGTGTCCGGTTGCCGCCGGATCGTTATGCTCAATTTCCGCTCAGATGTAATGACTCTGGTCGCACTGCGTCACTAGTGTCCTTGCCAACCGAGGAGGACGGAGCAAGAAGCCGATGAGCGGAGTTTCAGTGACCAAGGCCGCCGAGGATGCCGCGCCTGCGGCGAACGACCTTGTCGTACTGAGCAACGTCAACAAGCACTTCGGCGCGCTGCATGTGCTCCAGGACATCGACCTGACCATCGCCCGTGGCGAGGTCGTGGTCGTCATCGGGCCTTCCGGGTCCGGCAAGTCCACGCTGTGCCGCACCATCAACCGCTTGGAGACGATCGACTCGGGCGCGATCTCGATCGACGGCAAGCCGCTGCCCCAGGAGGGCAAGGAGCTCGCCCGGTTGCGCGCCGATGTGGGCATGGTCTTCCAGTCGTTCAATCTCTTCGCGCACAAGACCGTGCTGGAGAACGTCATGCTGGGCCAGACCAAGGTCCGCAAGACCGACAAGAAGGCCGCGGAGGAGAAGGCCCGGGCCCTGCTCGACCGGGTGGGCGTCGGGGTGCAGGCCGACAAGTACCCGGCGCAGCTCTCGGGCGGCCAGCAGCAACGCGTCGCCATCGCGCGGGCGTTGGCGATGGATCCCAAGGTCATGCTCTTCGACGAGCCCACTTCGGCGCTCGACCCCGAGATGATCAACGAGGTCCTCGAAGTCATGCAGCAGCTGGCCCGGGACGGGATGACGATGGTCGTCGTCACCCATGAGATGGGCTTCGCCCGTTCGGCCGCCAACCGTGTCGTCTTCATGGCGGACGGGAAGATCGTCGAAGAGGCGGTGCCCGACCAGTTCTTCAGCAATCCGCGCAGCGACCGGGCCAAGGACTTCCTGTCGAAGATCCTTCACCACTGACGACAACGACCTACGACATAAGGAAAGTTCACATGAAGCTCCGCAAGTCGGCCGCTGTCGCGGCCATCGCTGTGCTCGCCCTGACCGCGACCGCCTGTGGTGGCAAGGAGGGTTCGGCCGGCGACAAGCCGTCCGGGACCAAGCCCGGTTCCTCCGAGGCCCCGAAGCTGCCGACGTACACCGTCGCGACGGGTGTCGACCTGGACTCTCCGGCCTTCAAGGAGGCGAAGAAGCGGGGCAAGCTGGTCATCGGCGCCAAGGCCGACCAGCCGTACCTGGGCTTCGAGGACCAGTCGACGAAGGAGCGCTCCGGCTTCGACATCGAGATCGCCAAGATGATCGCCGCCGACCTCGGCTTCTCCGACAAGCAGATCGAGTGGAAGACCGTCGACTCCGGCATCCGCGAGACGGCGATCTCCAAGGGCCAGGTCGACTACTTCGTCGGTACGTACACGATCAACGACGAGCGCAAGAAGCAGGTCGGCTTCGCGGGCCCGTACTACAAGGCGGGCGCCGACCTGCTGGTGCGCAAGGGCGACACCTCCATCACCGGCAAGGAGTCGGTGAAGGGCAAGAAGGTCTGCTCGATCGTCGGCTCCACTCCCCTCCAGGAGATCAAGAAGCCCGAGTACGGTGCGAGCGTCGTCGAGCTCGCCAAGTACTCGGACTGCGTGCAGCAGCTGCTGACCAAGCAGATCGACGCCGTCACCACCGATGACTCGATCCTCAAGGGCTACGCCGCCGCGAACTCCGGCAAGCTCCAGGTCGTCGGCAAGCCGTTCACCGACGAGCCCTACGGCGTCGGCATGAACAAGGACGACAAGGCGCTGCGCGAGGCGATCAACAAGTCGCTGGAGAAGCACGTCACGGACGGCACCTACAAGAAGATCTACGAGGCGACGCTGGGCCTGTCCGGTTCGAAGTACACCGAGCCGCCGGCCATCGAGCGCTACTGACCGCGGCCTCGTCGCCGAAAGCGTCCTGCCCCACCGCCGGTTCCGCGCCGCTGACGTCTCGTCACCGATGCGGCGCGGGTGACCGGCCCTGACGCCGTACGCGTGATCGAAGCGTCCCGTACGCCGCCGCTGCCGCCCCTCGCGGACGCGGTGTGTGTACGGGGCGCCCCTTCCCCTGCCCTGATGCCGCTGACCGCCGACGCGGAGACCTCATGAACGTACTGCTCGACAATTTCCCAGAGTTCCGCGACGGCTTCATAGGAACAGTGTCGATCACCGCCGTCAGCTCGGTTATCGCCCTGGTCCTCGGTGTCGCCATCGCCGGCTTCCGGGTCTCGCCCGTGCCGCCGCTGCGGATCTTCGGCACCGCCTGGGTGACGCTGCTGCGCAACACCCCGCTGACCCTGCTCTTCCTGATCTTCTACTTCGTCGTCCCGGAGATCCTCTTCCCGGGCATGAGCCCGTTCCTGCTCGGATCGCTGGCGCTCGGCTTCTACACCTCCTCGTTCGTCTGCGAGGCGGTCCGTTCGGGCATCAACACCGTTCCGCTGGGACAGGCGGAGGCCGCGCGCTCGATCGGCATGACGTTCGCCCAGACACTGCGGATCGTGGTGCTCCCGCAGGCCACCCGGACCGTGATCCCGCCGCTGAGCAGCATCTTCATCGCCCTCACCAAGAACTCGGCGATCGCGGGCGCCTTCAGCGTCACCGAACTCTTCGGCTGGCAGAAGCTGATGAGCGACAGGGGCTACGAGATCACTCCCGTCTTCATCTGGGTGGCCCTGGGCTACCTGGTCGTCACCTTTGTCATCAGCGGCCTCTTCCGGCTGCTGGAGCGTCGCATGGAGGTCGCCCGATGAGCGCCAGCGTTCTCTACGACGCACCGGGACCCAAGGCCGCCGCACGCAACCGGATCTACGCGGTCCTGGGCAGCCTCGCCATCCTGGCGCTGCTCGCCGTCAGCATCATGCGGCTGTCCGACAAGGGCCATCTCGCCCCCGAGATGTGGGACATCTTCAACTACTCGGGCATCCGGCAGAACATCGCCGACGCCCTGGTCGCCACCCTCAAGGCCTTCGGCCTGGCCGCGATCGGCTCGCTGGTCCTGGGTGTGGTGCTCGCCGTCGGACGGCTTTCCGACCACAAGCCGGTCCGCTGGGTGTCCGCCACGTTCATCGAGCTGTTCCGCTCGATCCCGCTGCTGATCACCATCTACGCCATCTGGGTCGGCTTCCTCACCGACTACTCGATGTGGGCCCTGGCGCTCGGCCTGTCCGTCTACAACGGCTGTGTGCAGGCCGAGGTGCTGCGGGCCGGCATCAACTCGGTGCCCAAGGGACAGAGCGAAGCGGCGTACGCCCTGGGCATGAGCAAGACCCAGGTCATGGTCAGCGTGCTGATCCCGCAGGCCGTCCGGGCCATGCTGCCGACGATCATCAGCCAGCTCGTGGTGACCCTCAAGGACACCTCGCTGGGCTTCATCATCCTGTACCCGGAGCTGCTCCAGACGGCCCGCCTGATCGCCTCCAACACTCAGGTCAACGGCCAGTACCCGTACGTCTCGACGATCGCGGTCATCGGCACCATCTACGTCGCGATGTGTCTGCTGCTGTCGGCGCTCGCGACCTGGATCGAGAAGCGCGGGCGGCGCGCCAAGACCGGCATCCCGGTGGCCGCCGCCACCGGGACCACGGACGTGCTCGACGCACCCGGCGGCCCGTCCGCCCCCGGCACGGGGGGCATCGGAACGGGCACGGGGGGCGCAGGGGGCGCAGGCATCGCCAAGACCACCGCTACGGATGGCACGGACGAGATCGGTGGTGGTGACGGGGCCGGAGTGGGCAAGGACTGACCCTTCCCACCAGGATCATTCGAGGCAGCGGCGCACGCGTCGCTGCCTCGGTCACTTGACGCAAGCACCCCCAGTGGGTTGCATACGTTCTGTGATCACGCACCCGGCTTCGACCGCCACGTTCCGCACGACCGTACGGGCCGGAGGGCACGCGCCGTGGACCCGGTGATCGTCGTCGGCGCCGGACCCGTCGGTCTGACGCTGTCGCTCGCCCTCGCCGCGCAGGGCGTCCCCTCCGTCCTCCTGGACGAAGGTCCGGGCAAGCAGGAGCCGCGCCCCGCACGCACCGTCGTGCTGCGCGAGGACACCGCCGACCTGGTGGAACGGCTCGGTTGCACAAGCCTGGACGAGTCGGGCCTGCGGTGGACCGGCTGGCGTTCGATGCGACGCAAGCAGGTGGTGCGTGACGTACCGCTCGGCGGGGAAGAGGGCGGAGCGCCACTGTCCGCCCCGGTCCATCTGCCGCAGCACGCCCTCACCGCCGGCCTGCGGGACGCGGTCGGCGCGCAGGATCTGGTGCGGCTGGTGCCGTTCAGCCGGATCGACACCCTTGAGCAGGACCCCGACGGGGTCACGGTGCACACCAGGGAGCCCGGTTCGACGTGGTGGCGCGGGAGTTATCTGGTCGGCTGCGACGGCGCCCGGTCCACCGTGCGCAAACTCCTCGACATCAGGTTTCCCGGTCGTACGGCGGTGGAACGGCACGCTGTCGCCGCGCTGCGCGCCGAACTTCCGTGGCCGGACCGAGCCGTACTGCACCGGATGCCGCCCTGGCGCAATGGTGGCGCCGAAGTGACCGCGCGACCGCTGCCGGACGGCGTCTGGCGGCTGGACTGGCTCCTTCCGCCGCGCGGCGAACTGGTCACCCCCGATGCTCTGATCACCCGGATCCGGGACACCCTGGCGGGGTGGTGCGGTGAGACACCGGCGTACGAACTGCTGGACACCGGGGTGTACACGCTGCATCACCGGCTCGCCCGGCGCTGGCGGGTGAAGCGCGCCTTCCTGGCGGGCGACGCCGCCCATCTGCTGGGGGCACTGGGCACCCAGGGTCTCGACGAAGGGCTCCGGGACGCGGAGAACCTCGCCTGGAAGCTGGCGCAGTCCTGGCACCACGGCGCCGCTGACCTGCTGCTGGACAGCTACCAGGCCGAGCGCAGGGCCGCGGTCGCCGCACGGCTGCGCGCCGCCGACCAGTCGCTGCCGATACTGCGCGGCGGTGGAGGGCTGCGGACACTGGTGCCGGGCGGTGCGCGAGGACACGACACCCTGCTCGCCGACGGTCACCTGGGGTGCGGACCGCTGGGCGCACCCCCTTCGTACTCGCACTCCCCCCTTTCGCCGCAGCACGACGAGGCGCACACCCCTGTGGGTACGCCCCCCGGTGCGCCGGTCACCGATGTCGGGGTGACGGCGCCCGACGGGAAGACCGTGCGCTTGCGCGAACGGCAGGGGCGCGGGCACTTTCTGGTGATCCTGATCGCACCGGGCACCGGGGTGTGGGACCGGCGCCACTGGCTGACCGCGGGTGTCATGCCACGGCTCGTGGAGGCCGTCGACGCGCTGCCGGTGAGGAGCGAGCTGCTGGTGGCCGAGAGGTACCCGGGGGCATCGGCCCACACCGTGCTGCTGGTCAGGCCGGACGGGCACCTGGTGGCGGCCTTCGGCGGTGTGCGGCCGGCGGAGCTGTTCGCGGCGGCGGACGCGGCACGCGGCGGCGGTCGTTCCGAGGACGGGACCGGCCACGATACGGAGACGGCGCACTCGGTGCGTGCCTCCGTCGGCTCCGACCGGACCGTCGACATCAATTGACCGTCGCAGGCGCACATGGTGTACTCCAGATCATGACCGACACCGATGTGCGCCTGTGGCGGAGGGTCCATATGGACCTCGTCCGTTACGCGGGCTGCGTGTGTCGTCCGTCCTGCTGAATCGCCTTCCCTTGCCGGCCCGTGCCGCTTTCCGCACGGCTGTGCCTTCGCGCGAACTCTCAGGACGGTCCCTGTGTCTGCACCCTCCGCTTCCGTAACCACGGCTGCCTCCGATTCCCCCTCCGGCGCCGGTTCCCCGCACGTCTCCGATTCTCCCTCCGGCGCAACCGACCTCTCGGGTTCCGCTGTCTCCGCTGTCTCCGCGTCCGGAACCCCCGCCGGGCCGGGCGTCACGGAACTGCTCGACTTCGTCCGCCGGACCGCTCAGGACACGGCCCTCATCGGCTCCCTGCCCCTCGACCCCGAGGGCCGCACCTGGGTCCGGCTCGCCGGCCCCGGCGGCAGTGAGGCATGGCTGATCGGCTGGCCCCCCGGCACCGGCACCGGCTGGCACGATCACGCCGACTCGATCGGTGCCTTCACCACCGCGGCGGGCACCCTCAGGGAACACTCGCTGGCCGCACGGCTGCCCACCGACGGCTGGAAGACCCTGGAACTGAGCGAAGGGGTCGACCGGGCGCGCGAGTTGACGACAGGTCAGGGCCGGGCGTTCGGACAGCACCATGTGCATGAGGTCCTGAACGAGTCCGACAGCGAACACGCCGTCTCGGTGCATGCCTACTATCCGCCGCTGCCACGGATCCGCAGGTACAGCCGGGCGGGCGCGGTACTCCGTCTTGAGCAGACCGAACGTCCGGAGGACTGGCAGTGAGCGCGGGCAGCAGCGGTACCGACGGCGTCACGAACGCTGCGGAGCGGGTGGGCATCGACGAGTTGCTGGAACGGGCCAGGGCCGGTTATGACCGGATCGGGCCGCAGGACGCGGCGGCGGCAGCGGCGGACGGAGCACTCCTGGTGGACATCCGCTATGCGGCGCTTCGGGAGAAGGACGGCCTCATTCCGGGAGCGCTGGTCGTGGAGCGCAACGAACTGGAGTGGCGGCTCGATCCGTGGGGAAGCCACCGCGCGGCCGAGGCGGTCAGCCACGACCTCCGGATCGTGGTGATCTGCAACGAGGGGTACGCGTCGAGTCTCGCGGTCGCGTCGCTGAGGCAGTTGGGACTGCACAGGGCCACCGATCTGATCGGCGGATTCCAGGCGTGGCGCGCGCACGGGCTCCCGGTCGACGTCTGACCGGAAGCACCCTCGTGACCGGGAGCGCCCTCGCGTGTCCGAAAGGGGTGGCTACTGCCTGGATGTGGCCACCTCCACCGGTCGGGTTTTCAGCGCCAGCCGACCGGGAAGAGCGGTCGCGACCAAGACCAACAGGGCGGCCGCTCCCACCACTTCCGCGTACACCAAAGGCAGCACAGTGGGCGCCGCGCTGCCGGTCATGCCGACACTGAACGCGGTCAGTACGGCCAGCGCGATACCGGTGCCGAGGACGGTGGCCAGGAGCAGCACCGCCAGTGCTTCGATCCGGAGCATCCGCAGGACCTGTCGGCGGGTTGCCCCGGCCAGCCGGAGCATCGCGAACTCCCTGATCCGTTCGGAGACCGACATGGCGAGGGTGTTCACGACGGCGATGGCGGTGAAGGCCAGCACGAGGCCCATGGCCAGATAGTTGACTTCGGCGTTCGCCTGCGCGCGGTCGGCCTGGAGCCGGTCGACCGCGGCCGGTTCGAGAACGGCGATCCCGGGAAACTCCGCGATCCCGGTGGCGAGTTCGTCGCGGTCCAGGTCCGAGGCCACCAGGACCTTGGCGGCCAGCGGGTTGTCCATGTGGCGGGCGAGCTCGTCGTGCGGCAGGGTCAGATCACCGAAGCCCAGCCCACGGGCGTACACGGCGACGACGGTGAAGGTCGCCGGGGCCCCATCGCCGAGGTGCAGTGTCAGCCCGTCGCCGGGGCCGAGACCCAGCCGGTCGGCCGCGAGTTCGCTGATCGCCGCAGGATGAGCGGTCGCGGTGAAACCGGTGAGCGAACCACTGGTGACATCGGGGTCCCAGGTGTGGCTGAGACCGGCAGGGGTGACGCCCTGGGCCGTGTACTTGTCGAGGCCCACGCGCACGGTGGTGCGTACGACTTCGGTGGCGGCCGAGACCCCGGGCGTCGCCCGGATCTTCCGGGCGGCGGCGGACGGGACGCCGGGGCCCTGACCGACCAGGACCGCGGTGGCGCGGGTGCCTTCACGGGCCTGCGTACGGGCGGCGTCACCGAGCGTCGGCTGGACGAAGAGAACGGTGCAGGTCATCCCGATGAGCAGGGTGAGGGGGGTGACGACAGCGGCCATCCGGGCGGCGTGGCCGCGCAGGTTGGCGGTGGCGAGGCGACCGCCCGGACCCGCCAGTCGCAACGGTCCGGCGAGCAGCGCGGCCGTCGCCCTGACCAGGAGCGGCCCCAGCAGGGAAACGGCGGTGGCCAGCACGACCACCGCGAGGAAGGTGACCGGGGTCGAGGCCGCCTCGGTGCGCAGGATTCCCAGTACGGCGACAAGGACGAGACCGCCCGCCAGCAGCACCAGCCCCGCGGCGATCCGGCCCCACGCCGGGCGGTCCCCCTCGACCGCGGCCTCGGCCATGGCCTCCGCAGGTCGGATACGGGAGATCCGGCGACCCGAAATCCTCGCGGCCGCCCAGGCACCGACGAGAGTGATGGCGACCGCGGCGAACAGCGGGAAAATGCCCGTGGTGCGTTCCAAGGAGGCGGGGACGGCACCCATGTCGATGAATCGACTGTGCAGCCGGCCCGCGAGCGGCAGCCCGGCGAGCGAGCCCAGCACCCCGGCCACGGCTCCCACCAGCAGCGCTTCGCGGCCGAGCAGTCGGCGGACCTGGCGCGGAGTGGCGGCGATGGCGCGCAGCAGGGCCAACTCGCGGTGGCGCTGCTGGATGGAGAGCGCGAATGTACCGACGACGACGAGGACGGCGACGAGAAGCGCGGTACCGCCCATCGCGCCTCCCATGGAGATGAGTTTGATACGGGCGCCCGCGGCGTCCAGGAACTCGACCGGCCCTCGTTCGTCTCCCGTGGCGACCTGCGCCGTCGTGCCCTTGAGCGCCCGCTCGACCCGCCGTTCCAGCCGGCCGAGGTCCGTGCCGGGCGCGGGGATCACGCCGAGGGCGGACACCTGGGCGGGGCGAGCGGCGAGCCGTTCTGCCTCGGCGGCGGCGAAGAAGAGTGAGGTCTGCTGCTTGAGGTCGGCGCGATGCGCGTCGTCGGCGCGATGCGCGTCGTCGGTGCGGCCCTCGCCGCCGGAAGACGTGGGAGCGGCGATTCCGCTGACGCGGTACGGGCGCGGAGCGCCGGTGGACTGCACGGTGAGCCGGTCCCCGGGCTGGAGTCCGGCCCGCTCGGCGAGCCCGCGGTCGATCACCACGTCGGCGGCCGAGGACGGGGCCCTGCCTGCGATGATCCCGAACGGCGTGAGCGGTGCGGAGGCCCAGGAGTGGCCGTACGAGGGGCGGTCCGCGGACATGTGCTTCCGGCCGCCGGACAAAGGCCGGGCCAGGAAGGTGAGCTCGGGGATCACCGCCTGGACGGCGTCGAGGGCGCGTACCCGGTCGGCGGTGGCGGCGGGCAGCCAGGCACGCTCGGCGACGGGCTTCGCCTTGTGTTTGGTCTTCGTCTTCCCGTTGCCCTTGTGCTTGACCGTGGTCCGGTGGACGTTCTGGTCGGCCGAGACGATCAGCGGGGTGGCCGCGTAGCGCTCGGTGGTGATCCTTCCGCGCAGACCGGTCTCCAGAAGAGTTCCGCAGGCGGTGATGAGAGCGGCGGCGCACATCAGAGCCAACAGGGCACCGAGGAATCCTCCCTTCCGGTCCCGGATCGTCTGGAGTGCGTAGCGCGGCATCATCGTGCGTCCGTCTCTGTCCGGTCGATCGTGGAGGCGGGGGCCGGGAAGGCGAGCAGGCGGGTGTGGACCGTGCGGGACGCGGGTGGGACATCGTCCTCGGGCCGCTTGTAGCGGTTCATCAGAGCGATGTACTCCTCGAAGAACTCACGGAGTTCGGGGAGGGTCAGCCGCAGAGAACCGCGCGAGTACGCGAAGGCGTCGGCCCACTCGCCCTCGTCCGGCTCTCCCGCCCCTTCCGCCTGCCCTGGGGCCGTCGGCTGTCCGCTTTCACGGGCGGGCAGCGGGGCGTCGCGCTGGAGCCGTTCGAAGAGGGCGAGGTCCTCGGCGTACGCATGGTGGTTGAGCTCGTCCATGACGAGCCGCGTCTCGGGGTTCTGGCGGGACCTGAACGGGAAGCGCCGGTCGCCCGGAATCGCACGCCACCATCTGCGGCGGCGGGCCCCTGGGGCTTCGGCCCCGGAACCGGACGCTTCCGCGTCTCGGGGCCCGGTGTCCTCGCGTTCGGTCCTCGCGGGTTCGGTCTCCACGACGAACCCGTACCGGGCCAGTTCACGCAGGTGATAGCTGGTGGCTCCGGTGTTCAGACCGAGAGCACGGGCCAGGCTCGCGGACGTCGCCGGGCCGTGCAGGGTGAGGTGCTGAAAGATCCGCTGGCGTCGCGGCTGGGCGAGCGCCTTGAGCGCCGCCAGTTCGGTGGTCTCGGTACCGCCGGGCTTCTCTGCCATGGCGTACACACTGTTCTGTGCACAGATATCTGTGCACTGGAGCGCGCCTGCGTCTTGGTACGGGGGTTAGCCCCCGTACCAACGCGCTCCTCACCCACTCCCTGGTCCGCCCCCTACGCCCTTCACCACACCCGAACGCCACACTCCAGTGGAGCAATCGCCGTGCGCGACCGACATTCGCCTCATACAGAGGACCGAAATGTACGGAGATGTCGCACTGATGGAAACCGCTGCCCTCACCCCTGATCAGCTCGACCTCCAGGCTGCCCGCCTTCATGAAACGGAGGCGTGGCAGCAGATCGTCACAGGCTGGGAGTACACCGCCCCCGCGCCCGCGTTCCCCCCGGCGTCGGCGTCGTCGGCACAACCGGCCGAGGAATCTGCGGAGGAATGGGCAGAGGATCCGGCCGCGGCGGTGAACCCGGCTCGGGGCGCGGCGCGGGACTCGGCGCGGGACTCGGCCGACTGGCGAAGCCTGCTGTCCGTACCCGTCGGTCAGCTCATCGACGATTCGATGCGGACACTGCCCGCCGCCCCGCCGCGCGAACGCCCGCTCCCCGGACGGCTGGGTGCGGTGCTGCCCGACCGCGTCCATGCCTGGCGGCGCGTCGGGCAGCCGGACCTGCGCCCCTCCACCCAGCTCGGCTACGCACGACAGGTCCTGACCGAGTGGGGCTGGCAGAACACCCCGTACCGGCTGCGCAACGCCCGTGGCGCCCGCTGCGTCTGCGGCGCCCTGCTCACCGCGCACCGACTCGGTTACGGGTCCCTCGGCACCGTGAACCGGGCCGGGGCCTGGCTGATCACCGAACTCCGCTCCCAGGGCTGGCCCGGACTGATCGGCCCCTGGAACCGGCACCCCGGCCGCACCGCCACCGACGCCCTGGCCCTGATCGACGCCACCATCCGCCGGGCATCGTCCGCCGGACACTGATCCGCCCCGCCACCCACAAAGGCGACCCCCGACCACCGACCGAAAACCTTGCCCCACCCCGTCCCGACCGCGCCCCCTCCCCCGCCCCCGTGGACGGACCACCGCCCGGTTCAGAAGGACTCGTCCAAGCCTTCCGTGTCCTCGCCCTCCTCCTCCAGCGCCTGTCGCACCACGCGCAGGGCCATGCCTTCCCCGTACCCCTTGCGCGCGAGCATGCCCGCCAGGCGGCGCAGACGTTTGTCGCGGTCCAGGCCCCGAGTGGAGCGGAGCTTGCGTGCCACGAGCTCGCGGGCGGTCTCCTCCTCCTGCTCCGAGTCGAGCCGACCGACCGCCTCGTCGATAAGGGCGGAATCCACCCCTTTGGTGCGCAGTTCGCGGACGAGGGCGCGGCGTGCGAGCCCTCGTCCGTGGTGCCGGGATTCCACCCAGGCACCCGCGAACGCCGCGTCGTCGATCAACCCGACGTCCTCGAAGCGCGACAGCACTTCTTCCGCCGCCTCGTCCGGGATCTCCCGCTTACGCAGGGCGTCCGCGAGTTGCTTGCGCGTTCGAGGGGTCCCGGTGAGCAGACGCAGACAGATGTTGCGCGCCTGCTCGACCGGGTCTCGCGGTTCCCCCGTCTCGGCCCTCGACGAGGAGGGGGAACCGCTGCTTCTGGTGCCGGAGCGGCCACGTCGGCCCGCCCCTTCGCCGAACCCCGTTCCCGCTCCCCCGCGGGACCGGGAACGGGAACGTCCTGCGGGACCGTCCCCCGGTTCGGACACGAACCCTTCGCCGGGTCCGCCGGTGAACTCGGGACCGGGTCCCGCGCCGGATTCGTCGGCGCTGCCCGGCCACTCCGTACGGCGCGTCACGGTCTAGCTCTTTGCCGCCGCAGCCTTGGTCGGCTTGGCCTTGGCGGCCGACGCGGGTGCCGCCTTCGCCGCACCGTCGGTGGCCGCCGCCGCATCCGCAGCCGGCTCGGCCTCCGTCTTGGCCTTGTCCTTGTCCTTGTCCTTGTCCTTGTCCTTGTCCGGCCGGACGCCGACACCCAGCTTGTCCAGGATCTTCCTCTCGATCTCATTGGCGAGATCGGGGTTGTCCTTGAGGAAGTTGCGGGAGTTCTCCTTGCCCTGGCCGAGCTGATCGCCTTCGTACGTGTACCAGGCACCGGCCTTGCGGACGAAGCCGTGCTCCACGCCCATGTCGATCAGGCCGCCCTCGCGGCTGATTCCCTGGCCGTAGAGGATGTCGAACTCGGCCTGCTTGAAGGGCGGCGCGACCTTGTTCTTCACGACCTTGACGCGGGTGCGGTTACCGACGGCGTCGGTACCGTCCTTCAGCGTCTCGATCCGGCGGATGTCGAGGCGCACCGAGGCGTAGAACTTCAGGGCCCGGCCACCGGTCGTGGTCTCCGGGGAGCCGAACATCACACCGATCTTCTCGCGGAGCTGGTTGATGAAGATCGCGGTGGTCTTGGACTGGTTGAGCGCGCTGGTGATCTTACGGAGGGCCTGGCTCATCAGACGGGCCTGCAGACCCACGTGCGAGTCACCCATCTCGCCCTCGATCTCCGCACGGGGCACCAGGGCCGCGACGGAGTCGATGACGATGAGGTCGAGGGCACCGGAGCGGATCAGCATGTCCACGATTTCCAGCGCCTGCTCACCGTTGTCCGGCTGGGACAGGATGAGGTTGTCGATGTCGACGCCGAGCTTCTTCGCGTACTCGGGGTCGAGGGCGTGCTCGGCGTCGATGAACGCCACCGTGCCGCCGAGCTTCTGCGCGTTCGCCACGGCGTGCAGCGTCAGCGTCGTCTTGCCGGAGGACTCCGGCCCGTACACCTCCACCACACGGCCACGCGGCAGGCCGCCGACGCCGAGTGCGACGTCGAGTGCGGTCGACCCGGTGGGAATCACCTCGATCGGCTCGTTCGGCCGCTCACCGAGGCGCATCACCGCGCCCTTGCCGAATTGCCGTTCAATCTGTGCGAGTGCGGCGTCCAACGCCTTCTCGCGGTCGTTTCCTGCCATGGGTTCCACCCGATTTGCTTGAGTCGATCGCTTCACGTCAAAGACGCTAACCCCTGCCACTGACAATGGGCCTCGACGTCCTCCCGGCCTGTGGACAACTCCACGGTCGAGCCCGGGAAAACCCGGCCGGAATCCCATGAGAATGGATGTTCGATTTCAGTGTCAAGCGCACCACGCCGGGCCCGCGCAACCGAGAGTAGCGCCTTATATCAGTCGACATCCCACAAGTCAACACTGAGCGCCGATTCTCACGCCAAATTCGACCCATAAAGGGTCATTTCACTCAAGCCTTTCGGATCCCGGCGGCACAGGTTCCAGGGCGGCCCGCCGACGTCACCGGATACCGCTGCGACACCGCGGCCCGCTCCGGGCCGCGAGGTGTCAGCCGCGACCGCCCGCCCCGGCGGCACAACCCGAGCCGCCGGCACCCCCTGGCTCATCAGCCCCATCGGACCCATCGGACCCCTCAGCCCCATCGGACCGGTCCGAACCATCGGATCCGGCCGACCGGTCCGGCGGTCCGCTGTTTCCGTCGCCGCTGCCCGGGGCGGATGCGGCACGGCGAATCCGTGAGAGCACCGATTCGCCACGCCCCCAGCGATGGCGGCCGTGCACTCTCGGGTCGTCCGTCACGTCGTACCGCTTCACATAGGCGCCGAGGAACGCCTGGAGTGTGGCCACGGCCGGGATCGCGATCAGCGCGCCGACGGCGCCCATCAGCGCCGTACCCGCGATCACCGAGCCGAAGGCGACCGCGGGATGGATGTCCACGGTCTTGGAGGTGAGCTTGGGCTGGAGCACATAGTTCTCGAACTGCTGGTAGACCACGACGAACCCGAGCACCCACACGGCGTACCAGGGGTCGACGGTGAAGGCGATCAGCATCGGCAGGGCGCCCGCCAGATACGTACCGATGGTGGGGATGAACTGCGAGACCAGGCCGACCCAGACCGCGAGAGCCGGGGCGTAGGGCACTCCGAGGATCACCAGCAGGACGTAGTGCGCGATGCCGGAGATCAGGGCCATGAGACCGCGCGAGTAGAGGTAGCCGCCGGTCTTGTCGACCGCGATCTCCCAGGCCCGCAGCACCTCGGCCTGCCGGGCGGGCGGGAGAACGGAGCACAGAGCACGCCGCAGCCGGGGGCCGTCGGCCGCGAAGTAGAAGGAGAACAGGAAGATCGTCAGCAGCCGGAACAGTCCGCCGAGCACCGTCGTGGAAACATCCAGCACGCCGGTCGCGCTGTTCTGGACGTACTTCTGCAGCCAGTCGGAGTGGAGCAGGCTGTCCTGCACCTCGACGCGCGAGAGGTCGGTGTTGAAGGTCTGGTTGACCCAGCTGATCACCGAGTCGAGGTACTTGGGAAATTCATCGACCATGTCGACGATCTGACCGGCGAGCATCGAGCCCAGCAGCACGATGAAGCCGACACCGGCTATCAGCACGCCGAGGAAGACGAGGAACGTGGCGAGGCCGCGGCGCATGCCACGGGCCGACATCCGGCTCACCGCGGGCTCGATGGCGAGCGCGAGGAAGAACGAGATGAGCACATTGATCAGCAGCCCGATGAGCTGGTCGAACGCCCAGCTGCCGAGCCGGAAGCAGGCATAGAGCGCCAGTGCCAGCACCATCGCGCGCGGCAGCCAGCCGGGCATGCGAACCGGCCCCGTGCCGGACGGCTGCGTCGGCGGCGCGTCCGTCGGGACGGGCGGGGAGGCGGATGGCTGGGTCTGGGCGGTCTCGTCTGTCGGTGCCACGGAACAAGTCTCGCCTACGCCGGTGACAGTCGGCCGCCCACCCCGTGAGCACTGGTCGCGGCGACGTCCATGGGCCCGTCAGCGCTTGTGAGCGGGGATGTCCACGGACCTGTCAGCGCTTATGGGCGGGATACGTCCACAGGCTTCTCAGCGCTTATGGGCGGGTACGTCCACGGCCTTGCAGACTCCTCGCCAGACGTCCTTGGCGTCCCATCCGGCGGCGAGGGCCTGGTGCACCGTACGGCCGCCGAGTTCGGCCATCACGTGGTCGTGCGCGAACGAATCCGCGTACCCCTCACCGAAGTGGTCCGCCATCCGTTCCCAGAAAATCGTCAACCGCATGCCACCAGTATCCCGCTCCTGAGAGTGCAGCCGGGCCGCTACGCATCTGCCAACGGCACTTTCCGCTCTACGGTCGGTTCATGGCTGGAACCAGAGCAAACCCACTCGCCCGCGCCGAGCAGTTCATCTGGCTCACCGCCCGCGTCCTCGAACAGCGGCGGTTCGCCCACGACTTCCTCGAAGGAAGTACGGACGCGGTCGAGACGGCACTCGCCGCCTATCTGAACGAGGACGGCGGCTACGGCCACGCCCTCGAACCCGACCTCCGCGGCCCTGTGAGCCAGCCGCTGCACACCGCCCACGCGCTGAACGTTCTCGACTCGATCGGCCGCTGCAACGGACCGCGGGTAGAGCGGATCTGTCGCTATCTGACCGAAGTATCGACCAAGGAGGGCGCGCTGCCCGCGCTCCTGCCCACACAGCGTGGCTATCCCGCCGCGCCATTCATCCCGATCGTCGACGACCCGCCCGCCGAGCTGTTGGCCACCGGTCCGATCGTCGGACTGCTGCACCGCAATCAGGTGTGGCACGCCTGGCTGTTCCGGGCCACGGACTTCTGCTGGGATGCCGTCGACACCCTGGAGCAGTCACATCCGTACGAGATCGAGGCGGCGGTCGCCTTCCTGGACGGTGCTCCGGACCGCGCCCGCGCCGAGGCCGCCGCGGGCCGACTGGGACGGCTGGTACGCGAGCAACGGCTGGCGGTGCTGGACCCGGAGCGGCGGGCGGAGTATCCGGGCTCGCCCGGCTACGCGCCGGGTGAGCACCACTTCCCGTACGACTACGCCCGTACACCTGGGTCGCTGGCACGGCGCTGGTTCACCGACGAGGAGCTGGACCGCTCGCTCGACCACTTGGCGGCCGAGCAGCAGGAGGACGGCGGCTGGCCGGTGAGCTGGCGCCGGTGGGCACCGGGCACGGAGCTGGAAGGCCGTCCCCTGGTGACGCTGAAGGCACTGCACACCCTGCGGGCGTACGGCCGCAGGCTCAGCTGACCGGGCCGGTGCCGTTCAGCCCAGCGCTCGTACGCCCGCCGTCACCACGACGGCGGCGCCTACCACGACCAGGAAGGGGGCCCGCAGAGCCAGCGCGAGCGCTGCCGCGGCGAGGCCCACGCCTCGGGCGTCGAGCACCAGCTGCCGGCCGTCCCCGAAGGTCTGCTGTGCGGTGAGGGCGGCGAGCAGCGCCACCGGGAGGAGTGCGGCCAGGCGCTGCACCAGTGGCCGTTCCAGCACTCCGGCGGGGACCACCAGCCCCAGGAGTTTTGCCAGGTAGCAGCCGACCGCGGTCAGTCCGATGGCGATCCAGACGTTCATCGACGCTCCTCGGTCTTCTTCGAGCGCCCCATCAGGAACAGGACCACGGGTGCGGCGAGTGCGGACAGGAGAACCGGTAGCCCCGCGGGCAGTACGGGCAGCAGGGCCAGGGCCAGCAGCACCGCGAGTGCCGCCGTGACGCGTTCCGTGGTGCTCTTCAGCATCGGCGCGAGCAGCGCCAGGAACACCGCGGGACTCGCCGCGTCCAGCCCCCAGGCGTCGGTGTCGCCGAGCACCTCGGCACCCAGCGCGCCCACCAGCGTGGTCAGGTTCCACAGCACGTACAGGGTGAGCCCGGTGACCGTGAAGCCGATCCGCGCGGCCCGCCGGGTGGGCTGGGGCAGCGTGACAGCCGTCGTCTCGTCGATGACCCACTGCGCGGCGAAGGGACGTACGGCGCGCGGCAGGGAGAGCAGCTGCGACAGGCGCAGGCCGTAGAAAACGTTGCGTATGCCGAGAAAGAACGCTCCGGCCGCCGCGGTGTACGGATTCCCGCCCGCCGCGAGCGCCCCCACGAGAGCGAACTGCGAGGCTCCGGTGAAGACGAGGAGGCTGAGCGCGCAGGTCTGGAGAACCGTGAGTCCGGATCCTGCCGAGGTGACGCCGAACGCGAAGCCGGAGAGCCCGACGGCGATCCCGACGCCGAGCGCGTCCCGTACGACCGCCGTGTCCGGCTTCTCCCGCGCGGCGCCGACGTCCGCCCGGCCGGTCTGCCCGCAGGGTGGGACGCCGGATGGGACGCCGCCCGGGTCCGCGCTCTGAGGGGATGCTGTCTGTTCTGCCACGCCCGGAACGTTACGGGGAGAGGTCCGGGCCGGTCTTGTACGTTCTTGCGCGCTCGCGCTGGTACGCGCCCGGTGGCACCCCCACGATCCGGGTGAAGTGACGGTTGAGATGCGGCTGATCGGTGAAACCGACGGCGGCCGCGGCGTCGGCGGGGGTGACACCCGCGTCGAGCATGCGCCGCGCCCGGCGCACACGCGCATCGGTGAGCCAGGTGTGCGGCGGCATCCCGTAGCGCTTCTTGAAGGCCCTCAGCAACGCGAACGGGCTGGTACCCAGCTCGGCGGCCAGCGTCTCCAGGGTGGGCGGCCCGGTCATCCGGTCCTCCAACACGGCCCGGGCACGGGCGGCGTCGTCGGCGCCTGCGGCGTGCGGCGCCAGGGTGGGCAAGGGGCTGCCGTGCCGGTTCAGCAGCCGGGCCACCATGACCCGCAGCAGGCTGTCGGCGGCCAGCGCGTTGCCCTCCTCCGCGGCACGGTGTATCTCGGTGATCAACCGGGCCGCCCGGGGGTCGGCCGCGCTGGTCTCGGCGAACCCGACGGTGCCGCGCAGGTTCGTCACGTCGGCCGCGATGTCGTTGATCACCTGGGCGGACGGATAGAGCGTGGCGTACACCCAGCCCTCGGGGACTCCGGCGCGGGCGGTGTGCGGCACCTCCGGATTGATCATGACCACCATGCCGGGGCCCGCGTGCACCGTGCCGCCGGGCAGTCCCACGTCCTCGACGCCGCGGGTGATCGTGCCGAAGACGTAGCCCTCGTGGCTGTGCCGGGGGAACGTGTGGCGGACGTACCGGGCGCGCAGAAGATCGAGGTCGGGCAGCTCCGCGTGCTGCCAGTACCTCGCCCACTCCTTAGCCTCGTCCCCTCCCGCCATAATCGAATTCTCGCAGGTCCCGGCCGCTTCCCACAGCCCCGGCAAGATCGCCGCGCCCCCGCCGCACGCCTTCCGCACGCACGTGCGCACCGCCTCCCGCACCGCCTCCCGCCCGCCTGGCCGCCCGCCCTCGGCACACGCCGTCACCGGCCGTTGTCAGTGGCGGGGTGCACGATGGGGGACATGGTCGGCTCCGCACTCGATTCGTTCTCGCCCGCGACCCGCAGCTGGTTCGCCGGTGCCTTCAGCGCGCCGACGGCCGCGCAGGAGGGCGCCTGGCGCGCCATCGGTGAAGGCAGCGATGTGCTGGTCGTCGCGCCGACCGGCTCCGGCAAGACCCTCGCCGCGTTTCTGGCCTCACTGGACCGGCTGGCCGCCGTCCCGCCGCCCGCCGAGGCGAAGAAGCGCTGCCGTGTGCTGTACGTGTCACCGCTCAAGGCGCTCGCCGTCGATGTGGAGCGCAATCTCCGCTCACCGCTGACCGGTATCCGCCAGGAATCGGTGCGGCTCGGACTCCCCGAGCCGGAGGTGCGGGTGGGGATCCGGTCCGGCGACACCCCGCCGGCCGAGCGGCGCTCCATGGTGACCAAGCCTCCGGACATCCTGATCACCACACCCGAGTCGCTGTTCCTGATGCTCACCTCCTCGGCCCGGGACGCCCTCGCTGGTGTCGAGACCGTGATCCTCGACGAGGTGCACGCCGTCGCCGGTACGAAGCGCGGTGCCCATCTCGCCGTCTCCCTGGAGCGGCTGGACGAGCTGCTGCCCAGGCCCGCCCGGCGGATCGGTCTGTCCGCGACGGTCCGGCCCGTCGACGAGGTGGCGCGCTTCCTCTCACCGCGTCGGAGGGCGGAGATCGTCCAGCCTCCGTCCACCAAGGAATTCGACCTGTCGGTGGTCGTCCCCGTCGAGGACCTGGGTGAGCTGGGCGGCTCCCCCGCCACCGACGGCGGTGCCGACCAGGCGGAGAAGCCGTCGATCTGGCCGCATGTCGAGGAGCGCATCGCCGATCTCGTCCAGTCGCACCGCTCCACCATCGTCTTCGCCAACTCCCGGCGACTGGCCGAGCGGCTCTGCAACCGGCTCAACGAGATCGCGTACGAGCGCGCGACCGGAGCCGTGTTCGATGAGCACGGCTCCGGTGCGCCCCTCCCGGAGACCCTGCCGGAAGCCCACTCCCCGGCGGAGGTCATGGCCCAGTCCGGCGCGGCGAAGGGTGCCCCCGCGCTGCTCGCCCGCGCGCACCACGGCTCGGTCTCCAAGGAGCAGCGGGCCCAGGTCGAGGAGGACCTCAAGGCGGGACGGCTGCCGGCCGTCGTCGCCACCTCCAGCCTGGAGCTGGGCATCGACATGGGCGCGGTCGATCTGGTGGTCCAGGTCGAGTCGCCCCCGTCCGTCGCCTCCGGGCTGCAGCGGGTGGGCCGGGCCGGGCACCAGGTGGGCGCGGTCTCCACCGGAGTCGTCTTCCCGAAGTACCGCGGCGATCTGGTGCAGGCCGCCGTCGTCACCGAGCGGATGCGCCAAGGCGCCATCGAGGCCCTGCGCGTCCCCGCCAATCCCCTGGACGTGCTCGCCCAGCAGCTGGTCGCCATGGTCGCGCTGGACACCTGGCAGGCCGATGACCTGCTGGCCCTCGTCCGCCGGGCGGCCCCGTTCGCCTCGCTCCCCGAATCGGCGTTCACCGCCGTGCTCGACATGCTCGCCGGACGCTATCCCTCCGATGCCTTCGCGGAGCTCCGGCCGCGGGTGGTGTGGGACCGGGTCGCCGGAACGGTCACCGGCCGCCCCGGCGCACAACGGCTCGCCGTCACCTCAGGCGGCACCATTCCCGACCGCGGGCTCTTCGGTGTCTTCCTCGCCGGGGCGGACCCGAAGAAGGGGGGCGGCCGGGTCGGCGAGCTGGACGAGGAGATGGTGTACGAGTCCCGGGTCGGCGATGTCTTCACGCTGGGCACCACGTCCTGGCGGATCGAGGACATCACCCGCGACCGGGTCCTCGTCTCGCCCGCGCCAGGCGTTCCGGGCCGGCTGCCGTTCTGGAAGGGCGACCAATTGGGCCGCCCGCTGGAGCTCGGCCGTGCGCTGGGCGCGTTCCTCCGGGAGATCGGCGGGCTGTCGGAGGAGGACGCCCGGCTCCGGCTGCTCGCCGCCGGGCTCGACGCCTGGGCCGCGGACAACATCCTGTCGTACCTGGACGAGCAGCGGCGTGCCTGCGGCCATGTCCCGGACGACCGGACGATCCTGGTCGAGCGGTTCCGGGACGAGCTGGGTGACTGGCGGGTCGTGGTGCACTCCCCTTTCGGTGCCCAGGTGCACGCCCCCTGGGCACTGGCCCTGTCCGCCCGGCTGGGTGAGCGGTACGGGATGGACGCCCAGGTCATGCATGCCGACGACGGCATCGTGCTGCGGCTGCCCGACGCCGATCTGATGGGCCTGGATCTACTCGACTTCGATCCCTCCCGGGGCCCGGAGGCGGCGGGCGGCGGTGCCGGGCCGGGCCCGGCACTCCCCGATGGCGCGTTCGACAGTGAGCAGGCCCCGGTCGGCGCGGCCGATGTCGTGTTCGACAAGGGTGAGATCCAGCAGATCGTCACCGATCAGGTGGGCGGCTCGGCACTGTTCGCCTCGCGGTTCCGCGAGTGCGCGGCACGGGCTCTGCTCCTGCCCCGGCGCAGCCCCGGCAAGCGCACCCCGCTCTGGCAGCAGCGCCAGCGCGCATCCCAACTGCTCCAGGTCGCGTCCGAGTTCGGTTCGTTCCCGATCGTTCTCGAAGCGGTCCGCGAATGCCTCCAGGACGTCTTCGACGTTCCCGGACTCACCGAGCTGATGGGCGACCTGGAAGCGCGCCGTATCCGGCTGGTCGAGGTGACCACACCGGAGCCCTCGCCGTTCGCCCGCTCGCTCCTCTTCGGCTATGTCGCGCAGTTCCTTTACGAGGGCGACTCCCCGCTCGCCGAGCGACGGGCCGCCGCGCTCTCCCTCGACTCCCATCTCCTGGCCGAACTGCTCGGCCGGGCAGAGCTGCGCGAACTGCTCGACGCCGATGTGCTGACCGAGCTGGAGCAGGAGCTCCAGTGGCTCACCGAGGACCGGAAGATCAAGGATGTCGAGGGCGTCGCCGACCTCCTCCGCGTCCTCGGCCCGCTCACCGAAGCCGAGTTGGCCGACCGGGGCGCCCAGCCTCAGTGGGCGACCGAGCTGGCATCGGCCCGCCGCGCCATCAAGGTCCGCATCGCCGGCGCCGACCACTGGGCGGCGATCGAGGACGCGGGCCGGTTGCGCGACGCCCTGGGCACCGCCCTTCCCGTCGGCGTCCCCGAGGCGTTCACCGAACCGGTGAAGGACCCTCTGGGCGACCTCCTCGCCCGCTTCGCCCGTACGCACGGCCCGTTCACCTCGACCCGGGCCGCCGAGCGCTTCGGGCTCGGCACCGCCGTCACCGACGGAGCGCTGCAACGGCTGTCCGCGTCGGGCCGGACCGTCCAGGGCGAGTTCCATCCGGCGGGCATCGGACAGGAGTGGTGCGACGCGACCGTTCTACGCCGACTGCGCCGTCGTTCGCTCGCCGCGCTCCGCCACGAGCTGGAGCCGGTGCCCCCGGCCGCACTCGCGTCCTTCCTCCCGCAGTGGCAGCACCTGGGCGGCAACAGCCTGCGCGGAATCGACGGACTGGCCCGCGCCATCGAGCAGTTGCAGGGCGCCCCGGTCCCCGCATCCGCGCTGGAAAAGCTGATCCTGCCGAGCCGGGTCACGGGCTACACCCCCGCGATGCTCGACGAGCTGACGACAACCGGCGAGGTCGTCTGGGCCGGTGCGGGCGCTCTCCCGGGCAAGGACGGCTGGCTCTCCCTCTACCCGGCGGACAGCGCACCCCTGTTGCTGCCGCCACCGCATGCGCTGGAGCAGTCCGCGCTGCACGAATCGGTCCTCGCCACCCTCTCCGGCGGTTACGGCCTCTTCTTCCGGCAGATCGCCGACCAGGTCCGCGCCACCACCCACCCGGACTGCACGGACCCGCAGTTGGCCGACGCCCTCTGGGACCTGGCCTGGTCCGGGCGCCTCACCAACGACACCCTCGCCCCGCTGCGCTCGCTCCTGGGCTCAGGACGCACGGCGGGCTCGACCGCCCACCGGGCCAGACGCAGCGTTCCGCGCGGCCGGTACGGATCACTCACCGCGGCCGCCCGGCCGGCGTCCCGTACGGGCCCGCCCACCGTCTCGGGCCGTTGGTCCCTGCTGCCCCCGGCCGAACCGGAGCCGACCCACCGCGCCCACGCCCTCGCCCGTACCCTGCTCGACCGCCACGGCGTGGTGACCCGTGGAGCGGTGCAGGCAGAAGGCGTCGAGGGCGGCTTTTCCGCGACGTACCGCATCCTCGCCGCCTTCGAGGACAACGGTCAGGCGCGACGCGGCTATGTCGTCGAGGGACTGGGGGCCGCCCAGTTCGCGATGGACGGAGCCGTCGACCGGCTGCGGGCCGCGTCCACCGCCCGTGACCGTACGGACCCGGGAACCGCGCCCCGTTCCCTGGTCCTCGCGGCAGCCGACCCGGCCAATGCCTACGGAGCCGCCCTGCCCTGGCCCGAACCCCCGGACGGGGCGGGCCACAAACCGGGCCGCAAGGCGGGGGCGCTCGTGGTGCTCGTCGACGGTGAGCTGACGCTCTACATGGAGCGGGGCGGCAAGACGCTGCTGGCCTGGCCCTCGGACCCCGACTCCCCCGCACTGAGAGCGGCGGCCGAGGCGCTGGCCTCGGCGGCGCGCGCGGGCGCTCTCGGCACCGTCACGGTGGAGCGCACCAATGGCACCTCCTCCCTCACCTCACCCCTGGGCCGCACCCTGGAAGCCGCCGGATTCCTCGCCACCCCGAGAGGGCTGCGCCTGCGCGCCTGACCCGCCCGGCACAGCTCCCCACCGCCACGACGCCCGCCACCCGCCGCCCGCCGCCCGCCGAAGCCACCCGGCCCTCCCCGCCGCCCGAGCCACGCCCCGGAGCCCCCGCCCCACCACCCGGACGCCCGTGCCAGCCACCCCACGAGTCCCGCCCTCGCCGCCCCGCGTCCGCCATCCGTACCGCGCATCATGGAGGCATGCCTGAAGGAGACACCGTCCTGCAGACCGCCAAGCGTCTGCACACAGCGCTCGCAGGCCGGGCCCTCACCCAGGCCGACCTGCGCGTTCCGAGGTTCGCCACCGCCGACCTCACCGGCCGCACCGTTCTCGACGTCACCGCGCGCGGCAAGCATCTCCTCACCCGTCTCGACGACGGTCTCACCCTCCACAGCCATCTCCGGATGGACGGCGCCTGGCGCGTCTACGCCCCGGACGAGCGCTGGCGCGGCGGCCCCACGCACCAGATCCGCGCCGTCCTGGCCAACACGGAACACACCGCCGTCGGCTACCGGCTCCCCGTGCTCGAACTTCTCCGTACCCGCGACGAGGACAAGGCCGTGGGCCACCTCGGCCCCGACCTGCTGGGCCCCGACTGGAACCCCGACACCGCTCTGGGCAACCTGATCGCCGACCCGGGCCGCCCCATCGACGATGCCCTCCTGGACCAGCGCAACCTGGCCGGTATCGGCAATGTCTACGCGTGCGAGCTCTGCTTCCTGGCCCGAGTCACCCCCTGGACCACCGTGGGCGCGCTTCCGGACACCACCGCGGCCCGGCTGGTGGCCACCGCCAAACGACTCCTCGAAGCCAACCGCGACCGCCCCAACCGCACCACCACCAACTTCAGCACCACCGCGGCCCACACCCGGGCCCACGCCCGTGACCGCCTCTACGTCTACGGCCGGGCGCGACGCCCCTGCCTGCGCTGCGGCACACCCATCCGCGTCGCCGAGCGGAACGGCCGCCCCACCTACTGGTGCCCGCGCTGCCAATCAGGCCCTACCGAGTAGTTGACGCATCGTCAGATCCGGTCGTACGGTCCGGTCATGCCCCTCACCGCGTACGACCTCACCGGCCGGTCCGCGTTCGTGACCGGCGCCGCAAGCGGCATCGGCCGGGCGAGCGCGGTCCTGCTCGCCGAGGCCGGGGCCACGCTTCACTGCGCGGACCGCGACGAGAAGGGCCTGTCGGAGACCTGCGATCTGATCACCGAGTTCGGCGGCTCGGCCCGCGCCCACCTGCTCGACGTAACGGACCGTAGCCAGATCAAGGGCGCCGTGACCGAAGCGGGGGCCATCGACATCCTGGTCGCCGTCGCCGGAATCATGCATACGAGCAGCGTCCTGGAGACGGCCGACGAGGATCTGGACCGCGTCCTGTCGGTCAACTTCAAGGGAGTCCTGTACGCCTGCCAGGAGGTGGCCCGCGGCATGATCGCGCGCTCCGCCCCCGGTTCGCTGATCACCATGGCCTCGGGCGCGGTGGACGCCGCGAGTCCGGGCCTGCTCTGCTACAGCGCCGCGAAGGCGGCTGTCGTCCAGCTGACGAGGACCCTCGCCACGGAGCTCGGCCCGCACTCCATTCGGGTGAACGCCGTCGCTCCCGGCTGGATCCGCACGCCGATGACCGACCGGCACGACGCGGACCAGCAGCATCGGGCAGAGGCCGTGATGGTGCGGATCTCCCCGCTCGGCCGGGTCGGCGAGCCCCAGGACGTCGCTCACACCGTGCTGCATCTCGCGTCGGACGCGTCGTCCTTCATGACCGGTCAGATCCTCCGCCCGAACGGTGGCGTCGCCATGCCCTGGTAGACCACCACGGCCGCCGCCACCGGCCGGACCACGGCCCCCGCCACCGACCGGCCCACCGCCACCACGACCGGCTGGACTGCCACCAGCAGCGCCGCCCCCTAGTCCGGCCGGACTACCACCACCGGCACCGCTCCGAGCTTCGGCGGGCAGTGCCACGTCCTGCGTCGTCCACCCCGTCCGCATCTCCCGGACCGGCAGAACCGGCGCCCTCCGGACAGCCGCTCCCCGGACCGCCACTCCCCGTACCGGCAGGCCCCGTACCAGCAGGCCCCGTACCAGCAGGCCCCGAACGGCCACCGGCCTCACCGGCCCCCTCCCACGACGGCGCATCCGCCGCCCCGGAAAGGGCTCTGCCGGGCCTCGCCACCGCCCCCACATGGACGGGCAGCAGGCTCAGCCCCCATCCGCCCGCCGCCACCGCCCCCTCCACCAGCCCGGCGTGCTCCGGCTCCAGCACCAGCCGGAGCACCGCCCACCACCACAGCCCGCCGAGGACGAACGCCGGCACCCATCGACGCACCATGGCTGCCTCCTCCGGCCGACGCTAGACCGGCTCGCTCACCCGACGGGAGGGCGTACCGGCGCAGTACCGGTGCAGTACCGGCGCGCACGGCACGACCAGGCACAAACCCGCACTCCCCGCGGCAGGCGCACCGCTCGAAAGGGAGCCCCGGTGACCGGGGCGCCTTTCCGGCAGTTTCCCCTGGCACCGGCCCCGCTGCATCCAGAGCAGGCGACCGGAACGACCGGGTGAAGGTGGCGGAACCAGAACACGGACACCCGCACCCCCCACACCCTCCGTACTCGTACCCCGTACCGCGCCAAGGTCCGACTCCCTCACACGCAAAAGCCCCGGTCGACCCCTCCAGGGGGTCGACCGGGGCTCCCGGTCACACCGAACCGCGCAGATCAGGCGGCGACGACATCCACCGCTTCCGCGGGCGCCTTGATGGTCACCCGTCCCGACGGCACACCTGCCACCGACGACACAGAGACGGAATTGAGCCTTGGCCGTACCGGTACAGGTACCGGATCGCCGGCCGCTGCCGACTCGGCCAGCTCGGCCAGGGACAGCTCATCGCTCACTTCACGCATGAGCTCGGACATCCGTACGTCAAGCGCGTCGCAAATCGCGGAGAGCAGTTCGGAGGATGCCTCCTTCTGCCCCCGCTCCACCTCGGAGAGATAACCGAGCGAGACCCGGGCGGACGAGGAGACTTCGCGCAGAGTACGGCCTTGGCGCTGGCGCTGCCGACGCAGCACGTCACCAAGCAGGCGACGGAGCAGAATCATCGGTGGCTCCCTCCTCGGACCGCGTAGCCGCATCCTTCACGCCCTACCGTACCGCCTTGTGCTGCGGCCGTGCGGGGAGCGATGTCGTGTTCACTCAGGGCTGCAAACATCAATTCCCCCCGTTCTGTTCCGTATCCTGTGCCCCCACGTTTTCACCGAGTTCGCCCGAAAGCAGCTCAAGCACGCTCCGCACAGTCTCTCGACGGATGTCCGCGCGATCGCCGTTCAATCGCAGCGCGGTGACTTTCTCGATGCCGAACGGCCCCGAAAGTGCCACGTAGACCATTCCGACGGGCTTGCCGTCCTGCGGCTCAGGACCCGCGACGCCGGTGGTCGACACACCCCAGTCGGCGCCCAGGACCCGCCGCACCCCGGCCGCCATCCCCCGGGCCACATCGGGATCGACCGCGCCGCGCTCCGCCAGAAGGGTCCCGTCGACGCCGAGCACGTCCCTCTTCAGGGGCGTGGCGTAGGCCGTCACGGCCCCTCGGAAGGACTGCGAGGCTCCGGGTACGGAGGTGAGCTCCGCCGCGACGAGACCGCCGGTCAGCGATTCGGCGACAGCAAGCGTCTCACCGCGCTCCACCAGCCGACGCAGTACGCGCGCCGCTACTGTCACCGCTCGGCCTCCGCGCCACCACGCGCATCAGCCGTGGTACGAGCATCCCTCGCCACACCGGAGACATCCGCCACACCGGAGACATCCACCGCACCCGTTCCACCGGAGACGTCCGCAACGTCTGCGGCACCCCCGGCACCCCCGCCATCCGCAACGTCCCCGGCAGCTTCGTCCGCCCCCGCGTCCGCCTCCGCCCCGGCGGCACGCTCGGCAGCGACGCCCTTGCGGCGCAGGACGACGGCCTGGCGTACGTAGTCGAGCCCGGTCACGACCGTCAGCACGACGGCGGCCATCATCACCCAGAAGCGCAAGGTGGCCAGTGGACCGGTCAGCGCCAGGACGTACATGCCGGCCGCGACGCCCTGAGTGAGCGTCTTTATCTTCCCGCCACGACTGGCCGGGATCACCGCGTGCCTGATCACCCAGAACCGCATCAGCGTGATCCCCAGCTCACGGGCGAGAATCACACCGGTGATCCACCACGGAAGATCACCGAGCGAGGAGAGGCAGATCAGCGCCGCGCCCATGATCGCCTTGTCGGCGATCGGGTCGGCGATCTTCCCGAAGTCCGTGACGAGGTTGTACGTACGCGCCAGATGCCCGTCGAACACATCGGTGATCATGGCCACGGCGAACGCCGCCCAGGCGAAGGCCCGCCAGACCGGGTCGTCACCACCGTTGTGCAGGAGCAGCATGACGAAGCCGGGGACGAGCAGCAGCCGCAGCATCGTGAGGATATTGGCGATGTTCCAGAGGCTGGCCTGATTGACGGCCGCAGTGCCCAGCTTGCCGCCGCGGACCGGCTTCGCGCCGGTGCCGCCTGCCGCGGATGCCGGGGCTCCGGTCATCTGGCCACCTCCGCGAGCTCATGGTGTTCGGCCACCAGGTCCACTCCCTCGGTGCCCACCACCTTTGCCTCGACCATACGGCCCGGCACGAGCCCCTCGCGTGTGGTGAAGACCACCTGTCCATCCGTTTCCGGGGCCTGGTGCGCCGCGCGGCCCACCGCGACCGGTCCGTCGTCCTCGGACTCGACGGATTCCACGAGAACCTGGAGGGTCTCGCCGAGCCGCTCCTCGGCCCGCTGCGAGGTCAGCTCCTCGGCCAGCTGCGAGATGTGCGCCAGCCGCTCCGCGATGACATCGGCGTCCAGCTTGTTCTCGTAACCGACCGCTTCGGTGCCCTCCTCGTCGGAGTAGCCGAAGACGCCGATGGCGTCCAGCCGCGCCCCGGTGAGGAAGCGTTCCAGCTCCGCGAGGTCGGCCTCGGTCTCGCCGGGGAAGCCCACGATGAAGTTGGAGCGGGCACCGGCCTGCGGAGCCTTGTTACGGATGGTGTCCAGGAGTTCCAGGAAACGGTCCGTGTCACCGAATCTGCGCATCGCCCTGAGCACACCGGGGGCGGAGTGCTGGAAGGAGAGGTCGAAGTACGGAGCGACCTTCGGCGTCGAGGTGAGGACGTCGATCAGCCCGGGGCGCATCTCGGCGGGCTGGAGGTAGCTGACCCGGATCCGCTCGATCCCCTCGACGTCCGCGAGCTCCGGCAGCAGCGTCTCCAGGAGGCGGATGTCGCCGAGGTCCTTGCCGTACGAGGTGTTGTTCTCGGAGACCAGCATGACCTCCTTGACACCCTGCTCGGCCAGCCAGCGGGTCTCCCCCAGGACGTCCGAGGGCCGCCGTGAGATGAAGGAGCCGCGGAAGGACGGGATGGCGCAGAAGGAGCAGCGGCGGTCGCAGCCGGAGGCGAGCTTCACCGAGGCGACCGGACTGGTGCCCAGTCGCCGCCGCAGGGGTGCCCGCGGACCGGAAACCGGGGCGACGCCGTCCGGAAGGTCCTCGGGGGCGGGAGCGGCCTCCTGCGCGTGGCCCGGCAGGGCGACCGCGGCGTCCTGCCGCTCGGCGGGGCTGATCGGCAGGAGCTTGCGCCGGTCGCGCGGGGTGTGCGAGGCGTGGATGCCACCGTTGAGGATGGTCTGGAGCCGGTCGGAGATATCGGCGTAGTCGTCGAATCCGAGGACTCCGTCCGCCTCCGGCAGGGCCTCGGCGAGATCCTTGCCGTAGCGCTCGGCCATGCAGCCGACGGCGACCACGGCCTGGGTTTTGCCGTGATCCTTCAGATCGTTGGCTTCGAGCAGGGCGTCGACGGAGTCCTTCTTGGCGGCTTCGACGAACCCGCAGGTGTTGACGACGGCGACATCGGCGTCGGAGGCGTCCTCGACGAGCTCCCAGCCGTCCGCTGCCAAGCGGCCTGCAAGCTCCTCCGAGTCCACCTCGTTACGGGCGCAGCCGAGAGTGACAAGGGCGACGGTACGGCGTTCGGGCATGGACTCAAGACTACTTCGTCGCGGCACGCACCCTGCCGTGCAGGGTTACCTGCTACAGGGAGTAACACAGAATGGGCGCCCGGCACGTGTGCCGGGCGCCCATCCAAGCGGATCGAGAACCGAAAAGCGGTGAAGCGGATCGAGAAGTGGAAAGGCCGAGAAACCCACGACACCGCGGAGCCCGAGGAGCCCGAAGGCCCCAGGGGCACCGAGGTACCGGGCCGACGGTCAGCCGACTTCCGGATCACCCTTCGTGTACGAGAGCCGCTCGACCTGACCCGGCTCGAACTGATCCTCGACCTTCTTGCCGTTCACGAAGAGCTCGATCGCCCCGGCGTCGCCGAGGACGAGGTCGATGCGCTCCTTGTCCTGGAAGGTCTTGGACTCGTCCTGGAGCAGCAGGCCGTCGAAGAGCAGGCGGCCGTTGTGGTCCTTGGCCGAGATCCAGCTCTTGCCCTGGGTGGCGCTGAGCTTGACCGTCACCTTGTCCCGGGGGGCCGCCGCGATGGCACTTTCGGAGGGCACGGGCTTGGGGTCGGCCGGCTTGCTGGCGGCCGGTTTGGCGGTGGCCTTGTCGGGGGTCGAGCCCTCCGCCACCTGAGCGGTGTTCGAAGGCTCGTCGTCGCCGTTGAAGAGCGTGAAGCCGACGAAGCCGACCACGGCGACGATGGCCGCGACCATGGCCGCGGTCCAGTTGGGCCGTCGGGGTTCGGAACGGATGCGTTCCGCCTCGAACAGCGGTGCCGCCGGGGTGGGCGCAGGACGGCCGCCATGTTCGGCGTCGTACTGCTCGACCAGGGGTTCCGGGTCGATACCGACGGCACGGGCGAGCGTACGGATGTGGCCGCGCGCATACACGTCGCCGCCACAGCGCGAGAAGTCGTCCTCCTCGATCGCGTGCACGATGGGGATGCGCACCCGGGTGGAGCTGCTGACTTCCTCGACCGTCAGACCTGCGGCGATACGAGCCTGCTGAAGCACGCGACCGATCGAAGGCCGGTCGTCTTCGGGGGAGTTGCCGATGGACACGGGGGCGCCTTTCGAGCGTGAGCCACCTGCTGGATGTTCAGTCTAGGGGGGGTACGAAAGGGTGGGGCAACCGGGAGCGACGACTTTGTACGCCATCGGGTTCGCCGGACAGCCCCACCGAAAGCTCCGCGAACGGAGCGGGGGGCGGAGCACGGAACTGATCATTCGACTGAGCAACGGGCGAAGCGGAGGATTGAGCGACGGGGGAAGCGGAGGATCGGGCTGAACCAGCGGAAAACGCTGTAGAAGAAGCATCCGCTGTCCCTCCCTCAACTTGACGTACGACCGGCCGAAACGGTTGCCCACAGAACCTCTACGGAGCAGTTTCCCCCCGGATTACCGCCAACACCCCGTCGAGCTCATCCGGTTTCACCATCACATCGCGCGCCTTGGACCCCTCACTGGGCCCGACGATGTTGCGGGACTCCATCAGGTCCATAAGCCGGCCGGCCTTGGCGAAGCCGACCCGAAGCTTCCGCTGGAGCATCGAGGTCGACCCGAATTGCGTGGAGACGACCAGCTCAGCTGCCTGGCAGAGCAGATCCAGGTCGTCGCCGATGTCCTCGTCGATCTCCTTCTTCTGCTTCGTTCCGACCACGACGTCCTCGCGGAAGACCGGGGCCATCTGATCCTTGCAGTGCTGGACGACGGCCGCGACCTCGTCCTCGGTGACGAAGGCGCCCTGCATACGCGTGGGCTTGTTCGCCCCCATCGGCAGGAACAGCCCGTCACCCTTCCCGATGAGCTTTTCGGCACCCGGCTGATCGAGGATGACGCGGCTGTCGGCGAGGGAGGAGGTCGCGAAGGCCAGCCGCGAGGGCACATTGGCCTTGATCAGACCGGTCACCACGTCGACCGAGGGCCGCTGGGTGGCGAGCACCAGATGGATACCGGCGGCGCGGGCCAACTGGGTGATGCGGACGATCGAGTCCTCGACGTCACGCGGAGCGACCATCATGAGGTCGGCGAGCTCGTCGACGATGACCAGCAGGTACGGGTACGGCGACAGCTCCCGCTCACTGCCCTCGGGCGCCTTGGCCTTGCCGTTGCGCACGGCGTGGTTGAAGTCGTCGATGTGCCGGTACCCGTACGCGGCGAGGTCGTCGTAGCGCAGGTCCATCTCCCGTACGACCCACTGAAGGGCCTCGGCGGCCTTCTTCGGGTTGGTGATGATGGGCGTGATCAGGTGCGGGATGCCCTCGTACGCCGTGAGCTCGACCCGCTTGGGGTCGACCAGGACCATCCGGACGTCGTCCGGTGTCGCCCGCACCATGACCGAGGTGATCAGGCAGTTGATGCAGGAGGACTTGCCGGATCCGGTCGCACCGGCCACCAGGACGTGCGGCATTTTCGCGAGGTTGGCCATCTCGTAGCCGCCCTCGACGTTCTTGCCGAGCGCCACGAGCATCGGGTGGTCGTCCTCCGCCGCGTCCGCGAGACGCAGTACGTCACCGAGGTTGACCATCTCGCGGTCGGAGTTCGGGATCTCGATGCCGACCGCGGACTTGCCGGGGATCGGGGAGATGATCCGGACGTCCGGGCTGGCGACGGCGTACGCGATGTTCTTGGTCAGGGCGGTGATCCGCTCGACCTTCACGGCCGGGCCGAGCTCGACCTCGTACCGCGTGACCGTCGGGCCGCGGGTGAAGCCGGTGACGGCCGCGTCGACCTTGAACTCCGTGAACACGTTCGTCAGCGAGGCGACGACCACGTCATTGGCGGCGCTGCGGGTCTTTCCGGGCCCGCCCCGCTCCAGCAGGTCGAGCGAGGGCAGCGCATACGTGATGTCCCCGGAGAGCTGGAGCTGCTCGGCGCGGGCGGGCAACGGCTGGGAGTGCTCCGGGGCCGGCTTCGTCAGATCGGGTACGCCGCCGGAGGGCGACCCCGTCCTCCCGGTGCCCCGGCCCTTCGCCCCGGCACCGCTCTTCTCCGCCTCCCGGGCTCCGGGTACGGGCGTCCCCGCCCGGTCCCGGTCCGCGGAGACGCCCTGGGTCAGGTCGGCGACGATCGGCGAGGGCGGCATTCCGTTGAGCACCGCTCCGTCGAGCGCCGCGGCGGCGGCCGCCGCGACATCCACGGCGTCCATGGGCCGGTTCATCGCGGGCTGTACGGACTGCCTGCGCGGCCTCCTGCGCCTGGAGAGCGCTTCCGACTCGACGTGGTCCGGGTCGTACTCCCCGTCCGCCTCCGAACGGCGCGCGGAGCCGCGGCGCGAGCGGTCGGGGAGCGCTTCGCGCCACTGCTCGTCGTAGCGGTCGTCGTCGACGGCGTCGTCCGCGCCGGGCTCGTACACCGGGTCGACGATGCCCAGCTTGACGCCGAGCATCCGCAGCCGCTGGGGAATGGCGTTGACGGGGGTGGCCGTGACCACGAGAAGCCCGAAGACGGTGAGCAGCAGCAGAAGCGGTACGGCGAGGACCTCGCCCATCGTGAAGATGAGCGGTTTGGAGGCGGCCCAGCCGATCAGACCGCCCGCGTCCTGCATCGCCTCGGTGCCGTCCTCGCGCCCCGGGGCTCCACAGGCGATGTGGACCTGTCCGAGGATGCCGATGACGAGGGCGGAGAGCCCGATGACGATCCGGCCGTTCGCCTCCGGCTTCTCCGGATAGAGGATCAGCCGTACGGCGATGGCGCCCAGCAGTATCGGGACGAGCAGATCCAGCCGGCCGAACGCTCCGGTCACCAGCATCTCGACGAGATCGCCCACCGGTCCGCGCAGATTCGACCAGGTGCCCGCGGCCACGATCAGCGCCAGGCCGAGGAGGAGGAGCGCGAGGCCGTCCTTGCGGTGTGCGGGGTCGAGGCCCTTCGCACCACGCCCTATCGAGCGGAACAGTGCGCCGACGCCGTGCGCGGCACCGAGCCACACGGTGCGCACGAGCCACACCACACCGCCGGTGGGGGACGGGGCAGGCTTGGGCACGGGCTTCTTGGCCGCCGACTTCTTGGCGGGAGCCTTCTTCGTGGGCGCGGACTTCTTCGCCGGGGGCTTGTTCGGCACGGACTTCTTGGCGGGCGCGGCTTTCTTCGCCGGCCCCGCGGTACGGCCGACGCGCTTCGCGGTGCCCGCCGTGCCCTGGGAACCCTTGCCGGACGTACGTGAGGCCATGGGTCCGAGGTTACCGTTGTCGACGCCAGTGAACACGCGTGCCTACAGGTTCACCCGACCGTGTCGCCCTACCGGGGCCGGAAGCTGACGCGCACTCACGCCGTAGGCGCCGCAGGACAGCCCGGAAGCACCAGGTGCCCCGGAAGAGAAGCCGCGGATGCCCCGGCAGATTCCCCACGAGGGCCGCCGCCCGCCCCGGTTCCCCGGGCGCCGGCGTCCCTGCGCCCGGCCGGTGCGACTAGTGCTGCGCGGGCAGGACACCGGCGTTGCCGCTCGTGCCCGGCTCCAGCGCGTCGAGCGCGCGACGCAGCCCGGTGAGCTTGCGTTCGAGATGGGCGGCGGTCGCCACGGCACCGGCATCCGCGGACTCGTCGTCGAGCTGCTTGGAGAGGGCTTCCGCCTGCTCCTCCACCGCCGCGAGCCGCGCGGAGAGTTCGGCCAGCAGGCCGGCCGGCTCCCTCTCGTGCTGCCCGCCCGAGTGGCCGCCGCCTTCGAGCTGGAGCCGCAGCAACGCGGCCTGCTCACGGAGCTGACAGTTCTTCATGTACAGCTCGACGAAGACCGAGACCTTGGCGCGCAGAACCCACGGGTCGAACGGCTTGGAGATGTAGTCCACCGCACCGGCCGCATAGCCCCGGAAGGTGTGATGGGGACCGTGGTTGATCGCGGTGAGGAAGATGATCGGGATGTCCCGGGTCCGCTCCCGACGCTTGATGTGCGCGGCGGTTTCGAAACCGTCCATGCCTGGCATCTGGACGTCCAGCAGAATGACCGCGAAGTCGTCCGTCAGCAGCGCTTTGAGCGCTTCCTCCCCTGACGATGCCCGTACCAGTGTCTGATCGAGCGCAGAGAGGATGGCCTCCAGCGCCAGCAGATTCTCCGGCCGGTCATCGACCAGGAGGATCTTGGCCTTCTGCACCATGGCCCGTCCTCCTCGCCCCGGAATCGCACCGGGTGCCGCCCCAGGGGACGACTCCCTTACGCCGTCCGTCCTTGTGCCGGTCATGGTAGCCGCACCCCGCCCGTCACCACACCCTGTCACCGCGATGTCACTGTGCACGTAGCCCAAACGCGGTGGGAGACCAGAAAGTTCCCCGGAAATCCCGCGCTCACACCCGTTCGGCCACAGTCGGTCAGCAATTCACTGCGATTCACCCAATCCTCGATCACTCTCCGTGCATCCATTGCTCCATGACCGCAAGAAGATGATCAGGGTCGACCGGCTTGGTGACATAGTCGGAAGCCCCGCAGTCGATGGCCTTCTCGCGGTCACCCTTCATCGCCTTCGCGGTGAGCGCGACGATCGGCAGCCCGGCGAACTGCGGCATCCGGCGGATCGCCGTCGTCGTCGCGTAGCCGTCCATCTCCGGCATCATGATGTCCATCAGTACGACCGTCACATCATCATGCTGCTCCAGGACTTCGATGCCCTCGCGGCCGTTCTCCGCGTACAGAACCGAGAGGCCGTGCTGCTCCAGCACGCTGGTGAGCGCGAAGACATTGCGGATGTCGTCATCGACGATCAGCACCTTCTCGCCCCGGAACCGGAATGTCCGCCGGACCTCAGGCTCCTCCTGCGCTCCCTGCACCCACTCCTCCTGCGCGCCGCCCCCGACGCCGCCCGCACCTCCGCGGGCAGGCGTACCGGCCGGCAACGCGGGCTGTCGCGCCGCATCCCCCAGCGCCTTGCGGCGCCGCCGGAACATCCCCGCCGAGTTGGCCGGATCGCCAAGCGGAGCCTGCCCGGCCCGCTGGACGGCCTCCGCGTGCAGGGCGTGCTCGGCCGCCATGCCGTGGACCTCGATGGGGCCGGGGCCCAACTGCGGGTAGCCCTGCGGCGGCAGCTCGCTGGCGTGCAGCGGCAGATACAGCGTGAACGTCGAGCCCCGTCCGGGCTCGCTCGCCGCATGGATCTCGCCGCCGAGCAGCCGGGCGATCTCGCGGCTGATGGAGAGGCCCAGGCCCGTACCGCCGTACTTGCGGCTGGTCGTCCCGTCCGCCTGCTTGAACGCCTCGAAGATCACCAGCATCTTGCTGGACGCGATGCCGATACCGGTGTCCGTGACCGAGAAGGCGATCAGATC
The DNA here is from genome assembly GCF_026340105.1 of Streptomyces sp. NBC_01433. Classification (NCBI taxonomy): domain Bacteria; kingdom Bacillati; phylum Actinomycetota; class Actinomycetes; order Kitasatosporales; family Streptomycetaceae; genus Streptomyces; species Streptomyces sp. NBC_01433. The sequence goes on from NZ_JAPEPM010000001.1 coordinate 153,630, forward strand.
GGCATCCGCGTCACGCAGCGATCCCGCCTCCAGCAGATGCTCCCTGATCGCGTTCGGCACATCGGCACCGGCCGGCCGGATCACCAGCTCCACCGCGCCGCTGTCGGTGAACTTCACCGCGTTGGACAGCAGGTTGCGCAGCACCTGGAGCAGTCGCTGCTCGTCCGTGTGCAGCGTGGCGGGCAGCTCCGGGGACACCCGTACGGAGAAGTCGAGCCCCTTCTCCGCCGTGAGCGGCCGGAACGTCGCCTCCACGTAGTCGACCAGCTGGACCAGCGCGATCCTGGTCGGGCTGACGTCCATCTTGCCCGCCTCGACCTTCGACAGGTCGAGGATGTCGTTGATCAGCTGGAGCAGATCGGAACCGGCCCCATGGATCGTCTCGGCGAACTCCACCTGCTTGGGCGAGAGGTTGCCCTCGGCGTTGTCCGCGAGCAACTTGGCGAGGATCAGCAGCGAGTTGAGCGGCGTACGCAGCTCGTGCGACATGTTCGCCAGGAACTCGGACTTGTAGCGCATCGACACGGCGAGCTGCTCGGCGCGCTCCTCCAGGACCTGCCGGGCCTCCTCGATCTCGGTGTTCTTCACCTCGATGTCCCGGTTCTGCTGGGCCAGCAGTTCGGCCTTCTCCTCCAGTTCGGCGTTGGACGCCTGGAGCGCCTTCTGCCGGTTCTCCAACTCCTGTGAGCGGTCACGAAGTTGTTCGGTCAGCTCCTGGGACTGTTCGAGGAGCTTCTCGGTCTTCGTGTTGACGCTGATCGTGTTGACACTCGTCGCGATCATTTCGGCGAGCTGATTGAGGAAGTCCCGCTGAATGTGCGTGAACGGCTGGAACGAGGCCAGTTCGATCACGCCGAGAACCTTGCCCTCGAAGAGCACCGGCAGCACGATCACATGCGCGGGCGGCGCCTCACCGAGCCCGGAGGAGATCTTCAGATAACCCGGCGGCACGTTGTCCACCTGGATGGTCCGCTTCTCCTCGGCCGCCGTACCGATCAGCGTCTCGCCGGGGCGGAAGGAGGTCGGCATCGAGCCCGCCGAGTAGCCGTAACTGCCGCGCATGCGCAGCACGTACGAGGGGTCCTCACCCCTGTCCGAGCCGACCTCTCCCGTATCGCCCGGCACCATGGCCAGGAAGAACGCGCCGTGCTGCGCGGAGACGACCGGGGTCAGCTCGCTCATGATCAGCGAAGCGACATCGTCCAGATCGCGACGGCCCTGCATCAGACCGGAGATCCGGGCGAGGTTGCCCTTGAGCCAGTCCTGCTCCTTGTTGGCGAGAGTGGTGTCCCGCAGGTTGGCGATCATCGTGTTGACGTTGTCCTGCAGCACCTGGATCTCGCCGGCCGCGTCCACATCGATCTTGAGATTCAGATCGCCGCGGGTCACCGCGGTGGCGACGGCCGCGATGGCGCGCACCTGACGGGTCAGGTTCCCGGCCATCTCGTTCACCGACTCGGTGAGGTCGCGCCAGGTGCCGTCGACGTCCCGGACGCGGGCCTGACCGCCCAACTGCCCCTCCGTGCCCACCTCACGGGCCACCCGGGTCACCTGCTCGGCGAACGACGACAGCTGATCGACCATCGTGTTGATGGTGTTCTTCAGCTCCAGAATCTCACCGCGGGCGTCGATGTCGATCTTCTTGGTGAGATCGCCCTTGGCGATCGCCGTGGTGACCGTGGCGATCTGGCGCACCTGGCCGGTCAGGTTGGAGGCCATCGAGTTCACGGACTCGGTGAGGTCCTTCCAGGTACCGGCGACTCCCGGCACCCTGGCCTGTCCGCCCAGCTCGCCCTCGGTACCCACCTCGCGGGCGACTCGCGTCACCTCGTCCGCGAACGAGGACAGTGTCGTCACCATCGTGTTGACGGTGTCGGCGAGTTCGGCGACCTCACCGCGCGCCTCGACGGTGACCTTCTTCGTCAGATCGCCGTTGGCGACCGCGGACGAGACCCGGGAGATGTTGCGCACCTGACTGGTGAGGTTGCTGGCCATCAGGTTGACGTTGTCGCTGAGGTCCTTCCAGATGCCGGTCGCGCCGCGCACCCTGGCCTGACCGCCGAGGATGCCCTCGGTACCCACCTCGCGGGCGACCCGCGTCACCTCGTCGGCGAAGTTCAGCAGCTGGTCGACCATCGTGTTGACCGTCGTCACCAGTTCGAGCATCTCGCCCTTGGCGTCAACGGTGATCTTCTTGGAGAGATCACCCTTGGCGACCGCGGTGGTGACCTCGGCGATATTGCGGACCTGCAGGGTCAGGTTGTTCGCCATGCCGTTGACGGACTGGGTGAGGTCCTTCCACGTACCGGACACCCCCTGTACCTCGGCCTGACCGCCGAGGATGCCTTCCGTACCCACCTCACGGGCGACCCGGGTCACCTGCTCGGCGAAGTTGGAAAGCTGGTCGACCATGGTGTTGAGGGTGTTCTTCAGCTCCAGGATCTCGCCCCGGGCGTCCACGTCGATCTTCTGCGACAGGTCACCCCGCGCCACCGCCGTGGCGACCTGCGCGATGTTACGTACCTGAGCGGTGAGGTTCCCCGCCATGCCGTTCACCGAGTCGGTCAGATCACGCCACACCCCGGCCACACCGGGCACCTGTGCCTGGCCGCCGAGCCGCCCGTCCGTGCCCACCTCGCGGGCCACCCTGGTCACCTGATCGGCGAAGGCGGACAGCTGGTCGACCATCGTATTGATGGTGTTCTTCAGCTCCAGGATCTCGCCCCGGGCATCCACGTCGATCTTCTGCGACAGGTCACCCCGCGCCACGGCCGTGGTCACCTGGGCGATCTGGCGGACCTGTGACGTCAGGTTTCCCGCCATGAAGTTGACGGAGTCGGTGAGTTCCTTCCAGGTCCCCAGCACGCCGTCGACCCGCGCCTGGCCGCCGAGACGGCCCTCCGTGCCCACGTCCCGCGCCATCCGCGTCACCTGGTCGGCGAAGGACGACAGCTGCGCCACCATCGTATTGACGGTGTTCTTCAGCTCCAGCATCTCGCCCGCGACATCGACGGTGACCTTCTGCGACAGGTCGCCGTTGGCGACCGCCGTCGTCACCTGCGCGATGTCCCGCACCTGACCGGTCAGGTTCCGGAACGCCGTGTTGACGGAGTCGGTCAGGTCCTTCCACGTCCCCGCGGCCCCCGGCACCTCGGCCTGACCGCCGAGCCGGCCCTCGACACCGACCTCCCGGGCTACCCGGGTCACCTCCGAACCGAACGACTGAAGCTGGTCCACCATCGTGTTGACGGTGTTCTTCAGCTCCAGCATCTCGCCGGCCACGTTGACGGTGACCTTCTGCGTCATGTCCCCGCTGGCCACCGCGGTGGTCACCTGGGCGATGTCGCGCACCTGGGTCGTCAGGTTCCGGAAGACCGTGTTCACCGAGTCGGTGAGGTCCTTCCACGTCCCCGCCGCCCCCGGCACCTGGGCCTGACCGCCCAGCAGACCTTCGCCACCGACCTCGCTGGCCACACGCGTCACTTCGTCCGCGAACGTCCGCAGCGTCTCGGTCATCTGGTTGATCGTCTCGGCGAGCTGGGCGACCTCGCCACGCGCGCTCACCGTGACCTTCTGCGACAGGTCGCCATTGGCGACCGCCGTCGTCACCTCCGCGATGCCACGCACCTGGGAGGTGAGGTTGCCCGCCATCGTGTTGACGGAGTCGGTCAGGTCCTTCCACACCCCGGCCACACCGGGCACCGTCGCCTGGCCGCCCAGTTCACCCTCGGTACCCACCTCACGCGCGACACGGGTCACCTCGGAGGAGAACGAGGACAGCTGGTCGACCATCGTATTGACGGTGTTCTTCAGCTGGAGCATCTCACCGGCCACATGGACGGTGACCTTCCGTGACAGATCCCCCTTGGCGACCGCCGTCGTCACCAGCGCGATGTCCCGCACCTGCGCCGTCAGCCGGTACGCCATGGTGTTGACGGAGTCCGTGAGGTCCTTCCACGACCCGGACATGCCGCGCACCTGGGCCTGCCCGCCCAACTTGCCCTCGGTCCCCACCTCGACCGCGACCCGCGTCACCTGCTCGGTGAACGCCGACAGCTGGTCGACCAGGTTGTTGACCGTACGGGCGACCTTCAGGAACTCGCCGCGCAGCGGCCGTACCGTCTCGTCCGCCGTGTGCGAGCGCAGCTCCATCCGCTGCTCAAGATCACCGTCGGCGACCGCCGAGAGCACCCGGCCGACCTCGGACACCGGTCGCGCGAGATCATCGACCAGCTCGTTGGAGGCATCGATCGCGGCCGCCCAGGAACCTTCGCAGGCCCCCGTCTCCAGCCGTTCCGTGAGTTTTCCCTCACGTCCCACCACACGCCGCACGCGGGCCAGCTCACCGGTGAGATGAAGATTGCGGTCGGCGACCTCGTTGAAGACCGCCGCGATCTCCGTCATCACGCCGTCGCCCGAGACGGTCAGCCGCCTGCGGAAATTGCCGTCCCGCATCGCCACGAGGGCCGCGAGCAGTCTGTTCAGAGCCGCCGCGTCCACATCGATGGCCCCATTGCGCTGTTTTTTCACGGACTGTCCGCCTTTTGTGCGCGTTCCTGAACCCCGCGCCGCCACGCCAGACTCCACCGTGTCCCTCCCGCAGGGTTTGACCGTATCGCTCGGGCTTATCCGGAAGCTTGCCCAGTTCCACTTTGGCTCACGTCCACAGCACACCGTTGACGGGTGACCATGCGGACGTCAAATCGTTGAAACGTACCAGGCCGGAACCGGTCGGGGTGGAACCTCCAGTGGTTGCAGCACATCCCTCCCTTGGGAGCCCATGGTTGTGCGCCCGCGCGGAACCGCCGGGGTATCCGGTCCCGAAGTCGGCCCTCGTGTACCCGCGACAGTGAACGAGCGTCTAGCCTGGCAAGCGAATCGAAGTGGCGAGAATCGGGCACAGGACTCGGGGAAGCGACGAGACACCATATGGGGAGTGCTGTGATCACCGCGCGCGCGGCTGCCACCTTCGACCCGGTCGGGCGTTCGGTCGCGACCGCCCGCGCCTTTGTCCGGGACACCCTCCAGGGGTGGGGGTACAACGATGTCGTCGACGACGCGGTCGTCCTCACCAGCGAGCTCGTGACCAACGCCGTGGTGCACGCGGGAACCGCGGCCGACGTGCTGTGCCTGCGCACCGAGGACGGCGTACGCGTCGAGGTCTCCGACCACTATCCGGAACGCGAGGTCCCGCTCCAGAGCACGGCTCTGGACTTCGGCAGCCCCGACCGCGAGAGCGGCCGCGGCCTGCTGCTCTGCGCCGCCCTCGCCGTCCGCTGGGGCGTCGAGTACACCCCGACGCGCAAGCACGTCTGGTTCCAGCTCGACCTCCCCGAACGCCCGGTGGGCATCCGCTCCGCGGGCCCGGTGCTGCCGACCGCGCTCCTCCCCGTCACCGACGAACGCGTACGCGTCGCCGTCGTGCAGATCGACCGCTCCGGCTCCATCTCCGCGTGGAACGACGACGCCGGGTTCCTCTTCGGTCACGCGGCCGACCAGGTCACCGGGAAACAGCTCACCGACTTCGTGGCCTGGCCGCACACCCCGGGCACCAACACCGGCATCGCCGACGCGCTCCAGCTCTCCCGCTGGGAGGGCAGCTACGGAATCCGCGGCTCCGACGGCCGCGTCATCCCGGTCTACGCCTCGCACCTACGGGTACGCGACACCGAGGGCGAACCGTCCACCGTCTGCCTCCTCGTCCGCGAATACGAACGCGCCGTGCTCCTCTCCCCCGTACGCACCCCCGTCTCCGACACGAGCGCCGAGAACCGCGCCGCGGACCCGTTCGAGGTCTTCATCGGCTCCCCCGCCCCCGACGACCTCGACGGCCTGCTCCAGCGCACCGTCGAACGCGCCCGGGACATGCTCGACGCCGACGCCGCCTTCCTCCTGCTGGCCACCGACGACGAGACCGAACTTGAGGTCCGCGCCACGACCGGCCTCCCCTCGGCCCGCCAGCGCTTCGCCCGGGTCCCCGTCGAAGCCGGAACGGGACGTTACGGCTCCGCCCGGATGCCCGCCGTCCACGAAGACCTCACCGCGGTCCCCGGCGCCGTCCCCCTGCTCGGCGACACCGGCATGCGCTCCGTCGTCACGGTCCCGCTGAAGGTCGAGGGCCGCCTCACCGGCTCCCTCGGCGTCGCGGCCGAAGCGGCGGGCCGGTACTCCAACGAGGAAGCCCTGCGCCTCCAGTTCGCCGCCGACCGCATCGCCCTCGCCGTCGAATCCGCCCGCCTGGGCGAGCTGGAGCGTCTGCGCCGCGGCTCCCTGTCCTTCCTCGTCGAGGCGTCCGACCTCCTCGCCGGCACCCTCGACCGGGACCAGACCCTCGCGCTCATGGCCCAGATGACGGTGCCCACGCTCGCCACCTGGTGCGCCGTCTACACCATCGCGGACCAGTCCTCGGAGCCGTATCTCTCCTATGTCCTCCATGAGGACGAGGACCTCATCGACGGGCTCAAGGCCCTGCTCTCCAAGATCGACCCGCCGGATCCGGTGCCGACCCCCGGCGCCCGCGTCTGGGCCGCCCCGTCCGAAGCGGCCCACCAGGCGGCGCTCCTCACCTCCATGCGCAGCCTCGACCGCGACGCGCCGCTGAGCATGGGCGTGGCCACCCGCACCACACTGGCCACGGCCTCGGCCGTGGGCGGGGAGACGGTGGTACTCCCCCTGGTCGCCCGCAACCGCGTCATCGGCATGCTCACGCTCGGGAAGCCCTCCGACGACCACTTCCGCCAGGAGATCCTGGAACTGGCCGAGGACCTCTCCCGACGGGCCGCGCTGGCCCTCGACAACGCCCGCCTGTATTCGGAGCGCACGGCGATCAGTCAGTCCCTGCAGCGCAGCCTGCTGCCTCCGGGCCTGCCCGACGTACCCAATGTCGAGATCGAGGTCATCTACCGCGCGGCGGGCGAGGGCAACGAGGTCGGCGGCGACTTCTACGACGTCTTCCCCATCCGCGACGGTGCGTACGGCTTCGCCATCGGTGACGTCTGCGGTACGGGACCGGAAGCCGCGGCCGTCACCGGCCTGGCCCGGCACGCCCTGCGTCTGCTGGCCCGTGAGGGCTTCGGCGGCCCGGCCGTGCTGGAACGGCTCAACGCCGCGATCCTCGACGAGGGCACACGCAGCCGCTTCCTCACGCTGCTGTACGGGGAGCTGTGGCCCCAGGAGGACGGCAGCGCTCTCCTGAAGGTGGTGTGCGCGGGGCACCCACTGCCGCTGCGTCTGCGCCAGGACGGCTCCGTCGAGGCGGCCGCCGAGCCTCAGCCGCTGCTCGGCGTCATCGAGGACCTGGAACTGTACGAGCAGGAGGTCACCCTCGACCCGGGCGATGTCCTGCTGTGCGTCACCGACGGTGTCACCGAACGCCGTGAAGGCGCCCGCATGCTCGGCGACGACGGCCTCGCGGACGTCCTCGCCACGTGTACGGGCCTGACGGCCGGGGCCGTCGCCGCCCGCATCCTGCGCGCCGTCGAACGCTTCGCGGCCGAGCCGGCCTCCGACGACATGGCCATCCTGGCCATGCGCGTCCCCGAACCGCCGCTCGTCTGACGTCGGCGCTCAGGAGCCGAACGGGCCGTCCAGGGCTGCCCATTGCAGCAGCATGATGGTCTTCGCGTCGGCGATCGCCCCGTCGCGGATCATCGCGAGTGCCTCGGTGAAGGGCAGCTCGACGGTGGCGATGTCCTCGCCCTCGGCGGCGATGCCACCTCCGCCGCCGGTCGCGGTCGCCGGAGTGTACGGGGCGGCGAAGAAGTGCAGCCGCTCGGTGACGGAGCCGGGGCTCATGTAGACGTCGAAGACGCGCTCGGCCGCGCCGACGGTGTGCCCCGTCTCCTCCGCCGCCTCCCTGCGGATGGCCTCCTCGGGACTGTCCCCGTCCAGCAGGCCCGCCGCCGTTTCGATGAGCATCCCGTCGGGGTGGCCGTTGACGTAGGCCGGGAGACGGAACTGCCGGGTCAGCAGCACCGTACGGCGGTCGGGATCGTAGAGCAGGATGGTGGCGCCGTCGCCGCGGTCATGGGTCTCACGCTGTTCCCGGCTCCAGTGTCCGTCGCTGTGCCGGTAGTCGAAGGTCGTCCTGCGCAGGACGTACCAGTCGCAGGAGAGCACCTCCACATCGACGATCCGCACCCGCGGGTTGCCGGTCAGGTCACGGCCCTGCCGGTCGAGGCCGGTGCGGCCGCGGCGGTCGGGGGTATCGATGCCGGCGGTCATCGCGGGGCCGGAACGGCGTCGAGGTTCATCTGCGTACGGGGAACAGCGTTCATGGCGTCACCTCAGTGGCGATGGGCGTGTTTCGGAGGACGGGGGTTCGAAGGGCGGGCTTCAGGCCAGGAGGACAGGCACGCCCGCCGTCCGGAGAGCCTTCAGCGTGTGCGGGCCGTTGGGATGGGTTTCGGAGTCCTCCGCACCGGTGTCGGTCACGAAGCTGTCCACCGCGCCGAGCGGGGCGACCTGGCTGAACGCCCGGACCCCGAGCTTGGTGGCATCGGCCACCGCGATGGTCCGGGCGGACTGCGCCAGCCCGGCCTGTTTGACGGCCGCGTCCTCCAAGGAGAACTCGGACCAGCCGTGCTCGGCGTGCGCACCCCCGATGGACATGACGAAACAGTCGAAGGCCAACGACTCCAGCGTGCGCAGGGCCAACGGGCCGACCAGGGACCGTTCTCCGGGCCGTGAACGCCCACCGACGACGAGCAGGTCGATACCGGGGCGGTCCGCCAGGCACATCGCCGCCTGCAGGCTCAGCACCGCCACCGTCAGGGGCCTTCGAGCGGCGAGGTGCTCCGCGACGTGCACGGTCGTGGTCCCCGCGTCCAGCAGCACACGGGACCCCGGCTCGACCATCGCGGCCACCCGGGCGCCCAGCCGGTCCTTCGTGGCGGACTGCCAGGCTTCGCGTGCGACAAAGCCCGCGCCCTCTTCACGTGCCTTCGTGGCCACGGCACCGCCGTGCACTCTGCGGACGAGCTCCTGGCGCTCCAGCACGTCGAGGTCCCTGCGGACCGTCATCTCGGACACCCCCAGACGCTGGGAGAGTTCCGAGACGGAGACACGGTCGGAGCCCTGGACCAGCCGCAGGGTCAGGTCCAGACGATCAGCAACACCCATGAACCATTTCTATCATGCTGATGTTCATTTGAACATCAGCATGTGATGACCTGGAACGCAAAAAAGGCCCCCGCCGAGTGGCGGGGGCCTTCCTTCTGCCTGAGCCCCAATGCGGAATCGAACCGCAGACCTTCTCCTTACCATGGAGACGCTCTACCGACTGAGCTATTGGGGCCTGTCGCGCTGTGCAACGAGATAAAGCATACCCTGAATCCAAGGGTGCTGTTAACCACCGGACGCACCGATTCCCGGCCGATTCCCGGCCGATTCTCACGAGCGCCACGGAACTCCCCCACGGACCGGCCGCGCCGGCCCACCCGTAGCACCGGGAACAACACCGGAGGGGCCTATGAGTGTCGGCGAAAGACCCGTGAACGCAGAAAAGCCCCGTACCTTGCGGTACGGGGCTTTCCCGGAAAAATTGTTCGGCGGCGTCCTACTCTCCCACAGGGTCCCCCCTGCAGTACCATCGGCGCTGAAAGGCTTAGCTTCCGGGTTCGGAATGTAACCGGGCGTTTCCCTAACGCAATGACCACCGAAACACTATGAAATTAACCAACACCGGAACACAACACGGCCGTTCGTTATTTCAGAACTAACACAGTGGACGCGAGCAACTGAGGACAAGCCCTCGGCCTATTAGTACCAGTCAGCTCCACCCGTTACCGGGCTTCCACATCTGGCCTATCAACCCAGTCGTCTACTGGGAGCCTTAACCCCTCAAGAGGGTGGGAATACTCATCTCGAAGCAGGCTTCCCGCTTAGATGCTTTCAGCGGTTATCCTTTCCGAACGTAGCCAACCAGCCATGCCCTTGGCAGGACAACTGGCACACCAGAGGTTCGTCCGTCCCGGTCCTCTCGTACTAGGGACAGCCCTTCTCAATATTCCTACGCGCACAGCGGATAGGGACCGAACTGTCTCACGACGTTCTAAACCCAGCTCGCGTACCGCTTTAATGGGCGAACAGCCCAACCCTTGGGACCGACTCCAGCCCCAGGATGCGACGAGCCGACATCGAGGTGCCAAACCATCCCGTCGATATGGACTCTTGGGGAAGATCAGCCTGTTATCCCCGGGGTACCTTTTATCCGTTGAGCGACAGCGCTTCCACAAGCCACTGCCGGATCACTAGTCCCGACTTTCGTCCCTGCTCGACCCGTCGGTCTCACAGTCAAGCTCCCTTGTGCACTTACACTCAACACCTGATTGCCAACCAGGCTGAGGGAACCTTTGGGCGCCTCCGTTACTCTTTAGGAGGCAACCGCCCCAGTTAAACTACCCATCAGACACTGTCCCTGATCCGGATCACGGACCCAGGTTAGACATCCAGCACGACCAGAGTGGTATTTCAACGACGACTCCACAACCACTGGCGTGGCCGCTTCAAAGTCTCCCACCTATCCTACACAAGCCGAACCGAACACCAATATCAAACTATAGTAAAGGTCCCGGGGTCTTTCCGTCCTGCTGCGCGAAACGAGCATCTTTACTCGTAGTGCAATTTCACCGGGCCTATGGTTGAGACAGTCGAGAAGTCGTTACGCCATTCGTGCAGGTCGGAACTTACCCGACAAGGAATTTCGCTACCTTAGGATGGTTATAGTTACCACCGCCGTTTACTGGCGCTTAAGTTCTCAGCTTCGCACACCCGAAAGTGCACTAACCGGTCCCCTTAACGTTCCAGCACCGGGCAGGCGTCAGTCCGTATACATCGCCTTACGGCTTCGCACGGACCTGTGTTTTTAGTAAACAGTCGCTTCTCGCTGGTCTCTGCGGCCACCCCCAGCTCAGGAAGCAAGTTCCCTCACCGGTGATGGCCCCCCTTCTCCCGAAGTTACGGGGGCATTTTGCCGAGTTCCTTAACCATAGTTCACCCGAACGCCTCGGTATTCTCTACCTGACTACCTGAGTCGGTTTAGGGTACGGGCCGCCATGAAACTCGCTAGAGGCTTTTCTCGACAGCATAGGATCATCCACTTCACCACAATCGGCTCGGCATCAGGTCTCACCCTTATATGTGTGACGGATTTACCTACCACACGGGCTACACCCTTACCCCGGGACTACCACCGCCCGGGCTGGACTACCTTCCTGCGTCACCCCATCGCTTACCTACTACAAGTCTGGTTCATCGGCTCCACCACTACCCTCAACTCCGAAGAGATCGGGCCGGCTTCACGGACTTAGCATCGCCTGATTCAGTACTGGGCGTTTCAAAGCGGGTACCGGAATATCAACCGGTTGTCCATCGACTACGCCTGTCGGCCTCGCCTTAGGTCCCGACTTACCCTGGGCAGATCAGCTTGACCCAGGAACCCTTAGTCAATCGGCGCACACGTTTCTCACGTGTGTATCGCTACTCATGCCTGCATTCTCACTCGTGAACCGTCCACAACTCGCTTCCGCGGCTGCTTCACCCGGCACACGACGCTCCCCTACCCATCCGTACTCCCGTTGGGGATATATGTACGAATGACACGACTTCGGCGGTACGCTTGAGCCCCGCTACATTGTCGGCGCGGAATCACTTGACCAGTGAGCTATTACGCACTCTTTCAAGGGTGGCTGCTTCTAAGCCAACCTCCTGGTTGTCTCTGCGACTCCACATCCTTTCCCACTTAGCGTACGCTTAGGGGCCTTAGTCGATGCTCTGGGCTGTTTCCCTCTCGACCATGGAGCTTATCCCCCACAGTCTCACTGCCGTGCTCTCACTTACCGGCATTCGGAGTTTGGCTAAGGTCAGTAACCCGGTAGGGCCCATCGCCTATCCAGTGCTCTACCTCCGGCAAGAAACACACGACGCTGCACCTAAATGCATTTCGGGGAGAACCAGCTATCACGGAGTTTGATTGGCCTTTCACCCCTAACCACAGGTCATCCCCCAGGTTTTCAACCCTGGTGGGTTCGGTCCTCCACGAAGTCTTACCTCCGCTTCAACCTGCCCATGGCTAGATCACTCCGCTTCGGGTCTTGAGCGCGCTACTAAACCGCCCTATTCGGACTCGCTTTCGCTACGGCTTCCCCACACGGGTTAACCTCGCAACACACCGCAAACTCGCAGGCTCATTCTTCAAAAGGCACGCAGTCACGACTGCATGTGCAAGCACACACAGCGACGCTCCCACGGCTTGTAGGCACACGGTTTCAGGTACTATTTCACTCCGCTCCCGCGGTACTTTTCACCATTCCCTCACGGTACTATCCGCTATCGGTCACCAGGGAATATTTAGGCTTAGCGGGTGGTCCCGCCAGATTCACACGGGATTTCTCGGGCCCCGTGCTACTTGGGTGTCTCTTAAACGAGCCGTTAATGTTTCAGCTACGGGGGTCTTACCCTCTACGCCGGACCTTTCGCATGTCCTTCGCCTACATCAACGGTTTCTGACTCGTCTCACAGCCGGCAGACCATGAAAAAGAGATCCCACAACCCCGAATGCGCAACCCCTGCCGGGTATCACACGCATACGGTTTGGCCTCATCCAGTTTCGCTCGCCACTACTCCCGGAATCACGGTTGTTTTCTCTTCCTGAGGGTACTGAGATGTTTCACTTCCCCTCGTTCCCTCCACACTGCCTATGTGTTCAGCAGCGGGTGACAGCCCATGACGGCTGCCGGGTTTCCCCATTCGGAAACCCCCGGATCAAAGCTTGGTTGACAGCTCCCCGGGGACTATCGTGGCCTCCCACGTCCTTCATCGGTTCCTGGTGCCAAGGCATCCACCGTGCGCCCTTAAAAACTTGGCCACAGATGCTCGCGTCCACTGTGCAGTTCTCAAACAACGACCAGCCACCCATCACCCCGTCATATACGACGAGTTCACTGGGGCCGGCAACCGAAGGACAGACTCAAACGAGTCCGTACCCTCAGATACCCAACAGCGTGCCCGACCCGACCGACCATTCCCCACGTTCCACGCCGAAGCAGTACTAGTGAAAAACAACCTGTCGTGCCGAGTAGTCAACGTTCCACCCATGAGCAACCAGCACCGAACATTCGCCGGTGTACTGGCCTCTGACCAAACCGAAGCCTGGTAAGAAGTGCTCCTTAGAAAGGAGGTGATCCAGCCGCACCTTCCGGTACGGCTACCTTGTTACGACTTCGTCCCAATCGCCAGTCCCACCTTCGACAGCTCCCTCCCACAAGGGGTTGGGCCACCGGCTTCGGGTGTTACCGACTTTCGTGACGTGACGGGCGGTGTGTACAAGGCCCGGGAACGTATTCACCGCAGCAATGCTGATCTGCGATTACTAGCAACTCCGACTTCATGGGGTCGAGTTGCAGACCCCAATCCGAACTGAGACCGGCTTTTTGAGATTCGCTCCGCCTCGCGGCATCGCAGCTCATTGTACCGGCCATTGTAGCACGTGTGCAGCCCAAGACATAAGGGGCATGATGACTTGACGTCGTCCCCACCTTCCTCCGAGTTGACCCCGGCAGTCTCCTGTGAGTCCCCATCACCCCGAAGGGCATGCTGGCAACACAGAACAAGGGTTGCGCTCGTTGCGGGACTTAACCCAACATCTCACGACACGAGCTGACGACAGCCATGCACCACCTGTATACCGACCACAAGGGGGGCACCATCTCTGATGCTTTCCGGTATATGTCAAGCCTTGGTAAGGTTCTTCGCGTTGCGTCGAATTAAGCCACATGCTCCGCTGCTTGTGCGGGCCCCCGTCAATTCCTTTGAGTTTTAGCCTTGCGGCCGTACTCCCCAGGCGGGGAACTTAATGCGTTAGCTGCGGCACCGACGACGTGGAATGTCGCCAACACCTAGTTCCCAACGTTTACGGCGTGGACTACCAGGGTATCTAATCCTGTTCGCTCCCCACGCTTTCGCTCCTCAGCGTCAGTAATGGCCCAGAGATCCGCCTTCGCCACCGGTGTTCCTCCTGATATCTGCGCATTTCACCGCTACACCAGGAATTCCGATCTCCCCTACCACACTCTAGCTAGCCCGTATCGAATGCAGACCCGGGGTTAAGCCCCGGGCTTTCACATCCGACGTGACAAGCCGCCTACGAGCTCTTTACGCCCAATAATTCCGGACAACGCTTGCGCCCTACGTATTACCGCGGCTGCTGGCACGTAGTTAGCCGGCGCTTCTTCTGCAGGTACCGTCACTCTCGCTTCTTCCCTGCTGAAAGAGGTTTACAACCCGAAGGCCGTCATCCCTCACGCGGCGTCGCTGCATCAGGCTTTCGCCCATTGTGCAATATTCCCCACTGCTGCCTCCCGTAGGAGTCTGGGCCGTGTCTCAGTCCCAGTGTGGCCGGTCGCCCTCTCAGGCCGGCTACCCGTCGTCGCCTTGGTAGGCCATTACCCCACCAACAAGCTGATAGGCCGCGGGCTCATCCTTCACCGCCGGAGCTTTTAACCCCCACCCATGCAGGCAGAAGTATTATCCGGTATTAGACCCCGTTTCCAGGGCTTGTCCCAGAGTGAAGGGCAGATTGCCCACGTGTTACTCACCCGTTCGCCACTAATCCACCCCGAAAGGCTTCATCGTTCGACTTGCATGTGTTAAGCACGCCGCCAGCGTTCGTCCTGAGCCAGGATCAAACTCTCCGTGAATGTTTTCCCGTAATCGGGACACACATCACGAGAGCGGAACGACCGGTCGGAATAAGACCAGTCGTTCACAGCGTCCTCGCTGTGTAATTGCCCACCGGAGCCGTAAGGCCCGGTAGGACTTTCAAAGGAACCACCAACCTGCCGAAGCAGGCCGGGGTATCAACATATCTGGCGTTGACTTTTGGCACGCTGTTGAGTTCTCAAGGAACGGACGCTTCCTTCGGTCCCGTTTCACCGGGGCCCTCCGGGCGCTTCCCTTCGTGTTCTTGCGTTTCCGACTCTATCAGACTCTTTCGTGTCCGATTCCCGGCCGAAGCGGGTCAAGCAGTTTTCGCTTTCCAGTTCTTCGCTTTCGCGTTTCCCTTTCCGGCGGTTCCAACTTTACCAGACTCTTCATTCGTTCCGTTTCCGGTCCGAATTTGATTCCGGCGGCCTGTGGAGTGGCCTTTGCCTTTCGGCGCACCCGACTTTATCAGAGATTCTGAGTCGGAATTCCCGCCCTGTTCAGGTGCTTCCTGCGCACAAGTGCGCGGGTGCTTCCCGGTCAGGCGGAGCCGTAAACGTACTGGAGCGGGGCGCCCCGATGCAAATCGAGGCGCCCCGCTCCAGGTCGGCGGTCGTGAGGATCAGACCTCGACGACGACCGGAAGGATCATCGGGCGCCGGCGGTAGGTGTCGGAGACCCACTTACCCACCGAGCGGCGGACGAGCTGCTGGAGCTGGTGGGGCTCCATCACACCGTCCTGTGCCGACTTGTTGAGAGCCTCCTCGACCTTCGGAACGACGGCGCTGAAGGCCGCGTCGTCGATGCCGGAGCCCCGGGCCTGGATGTGGGGGCCGCCCACGATCTTGCCCGAGGAACTGTCGACCACGATGAAGACCGAGATGATGCCTTCGTCGCCGAGAATGCGGCGGTCCTTGAGGGAGGTCTCGGTGACGTCGCCGACCGAGAGGCCGTCGACATAGACGTAACCCGCCTGAACCTTGCCGACGATCCTCGCCTTGCCGTCGACCAGGTCGACGACCACGCCGTCCTCGGCGATGACGATGTGGTCCTTGGGAACACCCGTGAGTGCGCCCAGTTCGGCATTGGCACGCAGGTGGCGCCATTCGCCGTGGACCGGCATCAGGTTCTTCGGCTTGCAGATGTTGTAGAAGTACAGCAGCTCGCCGGCCGAGGCGTGGCCCGAGACGTGGACCTTGGCATTGCCCTTGTGGACGACATTGGCGCCCCAGCGGGTCAGGCCGTTGATCACGCGGTAGACCGCGTTCTCGTTGCCCGGGATCAGGGACGACGCCAGGATCACCGTGTCGCCCGGAACGATCCGGATCTGGTGGTCGCGGTTGGCCATCCGGGAGAGGGCCGCCATCGGCTCGCCCTGCGAGCCCGTGCAGACGAGCACGACCTCGTCGTCCGGCAGATCGTCGAGGGTCTTCACATCGACGACCAGGCCCGCGGGGACCTTCAGGTAGCCGAGGTCACGGGCGATGCCCATGTTGCGGACCATCGAACGCCCCACGAAGGCGACCCGGCGGCCGTACTCGTGGGCCGCGTCCAGGATCTGCTGGATGCGGTGCACGTGGCTGGCGAAGCTCGCCACGATGATGCGCTTCTGGGCGTTGGCGAAGACCGTGCGCAGGACGTTGGAGATGTCCCGCTCGGGCGGTACGAAGCCGGGGACCTCGGCGTTCGTCGAGTCGGAGAGCAGCAGGTCGATGCCCTCCTCGCTCAGCCGGGCGAACGCGTGGAGGTCGGTGAGACGCCCGTCCAGCGGGAGCTGGTCCATCTTGAAGTCACCGGTCGCGACGGCCATGCCCGCGGGGGTGCGGATGGCGACCGCGAGAGCGTCCGGGATCGAGTGGTTGACCGCGATGAACTCGCAGTCGAAGACGCCGATGCGCTCGCGCTGGCCCTCGGTGACCTCGAGGGTGTACGGACGGATCCGGTGCTCCTGGAGCTTGGCCTCGATCAGTGCGAGGGTCAGCTTGGAGCCGATGAGCGGGATGTCCGGCTTCAGACGCAGCAGATACGGGACACCACCGATGTGGTCCTCGTGTCCGTGCGTGAGGACGATGCCCTCGACGTCGTCCAGACGGTCCCGGATGGTGGTGAAGTCCGGGAGGATCAGGTCGATCCCGGGCTGCTCCTCCTCGGGGAAGAGCACGCCGCAGTCGACGATGAGCAGGCGGCCGCCGTACTCGAAGACCGTCATGTTGCGGCCGATCTCACCGAGACCACCGAGCGGCGTGACGCGCAGGCCGTTCTTCGGGAGCTTCGGCGGGGTACCGAGTTCAGGATGCGGATGACTCAAAAGACTCTCCTTACCACGCGCGCCACGTACCGCTGAGGCACGTGGCGCGCGTGTCATTCGTGCACTTGCTGTTGTCTGGGATGGTGCTTCGCGAGTGTTCCTCGCTTATTCAGTTGTGAAGTCTGTGGTTACAGCTCTACCCCACCGGCGGCCAGATCGATCTTGAGCTGCGCCGTCTCCTGTGCGGTGAGTTCCACCAGGGGCAGGCGCAGCGGACCGGCCGGGAGGCCCTGGAGGGTCAGAGCGGCCTTCGTGGTGATCACGCCCTGGGTGCGGAACATGCCGGTGAAGACCGGGAGCAGCTTCTGGTGGATCTCCGTGGCCTTGTGGACGTCGCCGCCGAGATGCGCCTCGATCAGCGCCCGCAGATCAGGGGTCACCACATGGCCCACGACGGAGACGAAGCCGACTGCGCCGACCGAGAGGAGCGGCAGGTTCAGCATGTCGTCGCCGGAGTACCAGGCGAGGCCGGACTGGGCGATGGCCCAGCTGGCGCGGCCCAGGTCACCCTTGGCGTCCTTGTTGGCGACGATACGCGGGTGCTCGGCGAGCCGGACCAGCGTCTCCGTGTCGATCGGCACGCCGCTGCGGCCGGGAATGTCGTACAGCATCACGGGGAGTCCGGTGGAGTCCGCGATGGCGGTGAAGTGCCGCAGGAGACCTTCCTGCGGGGGCTTGTTGTAGTACGGCGTGACGGCGAGGAGGCCGTGGGCGCCGGTGCGCTCGGCGGTGCGGGCCAGGTCGACGCTGTGGCGGGTGTCGTTGGTGCCGATGCCGGCGACGACGTGGGCCCGGTCTCCTACCGCTTCGAGTACCGCCCGTACGAGCTGGTCTTTCTCCGCGTCGCTGGTGGTCGGGGACTCGCCGGTGGTGCCGTTGACGACCAGGCCGTCATTGCCTGCGTCCACCAGATGGGCGGCGAGCCGCTGGGCGCCGTCGAGGTCGAGTGCGCCGTCCGCCGTGAAGGGCGTGACCATAGCGGTGAGGACCCGCCCGAAGGGGGTCTGCGGAGTGGAGATCGGAGCCATGGGTAACACGCTACTCGTTGCTCAGCGCCCGGTGTCCCCTCGGGGGGACGGGGAAGTGGAACCCGGCACTGCCTGCTCGGGGGTTCAAGCAGTGCCGGGTCCGTTTGATCAGCCTAGATGAACTTCACGAAACGCCGCAATACGGACACCGCTTACGGGGCGACCCGTCCATTTTTGTTGAAGGCGGCATGAGTGAGCGGCATGAGCCGCGCCCAGTGGGCCTCCATCTGCTCGCCGACCATCTCGATCTCGCGCTGCGGGAAGGACGGGACCGCCGCCAGCTCGTGCTGGGTGCGCAGGCCGAGGAAGTGCATCAGCGAGCGGGCGTTGCACGTGGCGTACATCGTCGAGAACAGGCCGACGGGCAGGACCGCGCGGGCGACCTCGCGGGCCACTCCGGCGGCGAGCATCTCCTGGTACGCCTCGTACGCCTGGCGGTAGGAGTCCTCCATCACACGGCCGGTGAGCTCGTGCTGTGCCTGGGTGCCCTCGACGAACTCGTACTTGCCGGGGCGGCCCTGCTGGACGAGCTTGCGGGACTCCCCCGGGACGTAGAAGACCGGCTCCAGCTCCCTGTAGCGGCCCGATTCCTCGTTGTACGACCAGCCCACGCGGTGCCGCATGAACTCGCGGAAGACGAAAATGGGGGCGCTGATGAAGAAGGTCATCGAGTTGTGCTCGAACGGACTTCCGTGCCGGTCCCGCATCAGGAAGTTGATGAGCCCCTTGGACCGTTCGGGGTCCTTGGTGACCTCCTCCAGCGACTGCTCACCGGCCGTGGAAACACGGGCGGCGAACAGGACGTCGGAGTCACCTGCGGCATGTTTCACCAGGTCAACGGTGACATCGCTGCGGAAGTGGGGCTTTGCGGGTTCGGGGGTGTCGGTCACCGGCGGGGGTCCTTCCAATGGCGTCGCACGGGCGGCGCCCACTCTACGGCCCGGCACTGACAACGCGGCCGGGACCGCCCTTACGGGGAAATCTTGCGTCGATTCGGCGATTCGGGGCACCGATCGGGTGTTTCGTGCGTCTGACTCATTAGCAGCACCCGTTACAGAGATCAAGGAGAGTTTCCTCATGTTCCGCCGGCGTGAATCCGTCCCGTTCTCGTTCGTAGCCGAGGCCGACCGGTTCCGCAGTAATGTCACTCCTCCGCCCCGCACCCGCGCCAGCGTGTCGGAACTGGCGGGCCGTTCCCTCGTGGGGCTGACCGTGGTCGCCGGTCTCGTCGGATCGCTGCTCTTCGGCCTTCCCGCCCTCGACTCCGGGCACGCCCCGGCCCACGGGAAGCAGTCCGAGGCCGCTCAGGGCCGCTGACCCGTACGGACCCCCTGGGGTGGTCGGGCCGCTGCCACTCTCGGTAGCCTCACCGGGCACAGCAATCGAGCGTGCTTGTGAGTGAGGATCAGTCGTGCCCCTGCCCTTCCTGACGGCCGACCGCGCATTCGACGCGAGCGCGGAGGACGTTGCGCTGCCGTTCGACGACCACGACAGCTGGCGGCGGCCCTATCGCCCCGGCCCGTGGCGGGTCGCGGCCGCGGCCACCCTGTTGTTGCTCGCGTCGTTCGTGCTGCTCGCAGCCATGATCATCGGTTTGACCGGCGGGCCGTCCGGAGCCCTTGTCTGTATGGGGCTGTCCGCCGCGGTGATCGCGGGCTCGCTTCGGCTGCTGCGGGTCGGCGCCTGGGTCAGCCGGCACGGCGTGCGGCGCGTGGCGTTCTTCCGGACCACCACCGTGCCGTGGGACCGGGCCGCGGCGGTACGTACCGTCCAGCAGCCGGTGAACTGGCTCGGTCTGCCCCGTACCGTGCAGGGCCAGGCCCTCGTCGTGGTCCGCCAGGGCGGCGACACACTGCCGCCGCTGGTGACCGACCACAACGCGGATTTCCTGGGACGGGACGAGGCCTTCGAGCGGGCGACGGACACCATCGAGGCCTGGGGGGACGAGTACCGCCAGGGTGCAGCCGTGTAGTCGTGCGGTCGTGTGGCCGTCAAGCGTCAGGCCCGGTACGGGGTGTCCCGTGCCGGGCCTGACGCGTGTAAAGGTGTCCTCAACCGCCGGACGGGCTTGATTCCGCCCGGCGCGGGCCGTGCAGTGCTATCGCCCGTTGCATCGCCTTGCGGGCGCGTGGGGTGTCCCTCGCGTCCTGGTAGGCGACCGCCAGACGGAACCAGCAGCGCCAGTCGTCCGGGGTGTCCTCGGTCTCCTCGCGTCGACGGGCGAACACCGCGTCGGCGGAGTCGCGGTCGATACGGCCGGCCGGGGTACGGACCAGTTCATCGACCGGGAGCCCGCCCTCCGCTTCCAGTTCGGCGGCCAGCGCGTTGGCCCTGCGGACGAACTGGGTGTTCTTCCAGAGGAACCAGACGCCGATCACCGGCAGCACCAGTACCGAGACGCCGAACGCGACCGTCAGCAGCGTGCCGTGCCGTATGAGGAGCAGGCCACGGCTGCCGACCAGGCCGAAGTAGAAGACCAGGACGGCTGCGGTGACAACGTAGATGATCTTTGCGCGCATGGGTGGGCTCAGTCAGTTCAGGTCGAGGAAGTGTTCCAGGCCGAAGGTGAGGCCGGGAGTGGTCACCACACGGCGGGTACCGAGCAGGATGCCCGGCATGAAGCTGCTGTGGTGCAGGGAGTCGTGGCGGATGGTGAGGGTCTCGCCCTCGCCGCCGAGCAGCACTTCCTGGTGGGCGAGGAGGCCGCGGAGCCGGATCGCGTGGACCGGGACCCCGTCGACGTCCGCGCCACGGGCACCGTCCAGAGCCGTGGTGGTGGCGTCCGGCTGTGCGGCGCGGCCGGCCTTCTCGCGGGCGGCCGCGATCAGCTGGGCCGTACGCGTGGCGGTGCCGGAGGGTGCGTCGACCTTGTTCGGGTGGTGCAGCTCGATGACCTCGACGGACTCGAAGTAGCGGGCGGCCTGCTCGGCGAACCTCATCGTGAGGACCGCGCCGATGGAGAAGTTCGGCGCGATGAGCACCCCGGTCTCCGGGGAGCCGTCGAGCCAGGTGTTGAGCTGCGCGAGCCGTTCGTCGGTCCAGCCCGTGGTACCGACGACGGCGTGGATGCCGTGCCGGATACAGAAGTCGAGGTTGCCCATCACCGATGCGGGGGTGGTGAGCTCGACGACGACCTGGGCGCCGGTGTCCGCGAGGGTCTCCAGCTTGTCGCCCCGGCCCAGGGCTGCCACCAGCTCCATGTCGTCGGCGGCCTCGACGGCTCGTACCGCCTCGGCTCCGATACGGCCCTTGGCGCCGAGAACGGCTACGCGCAGCTTGCTCATTGCTTTGTTCCTTAAGGGGTTAGGAGACCGCTTCGTGGAGGCGGTCCGCCTGCTTGTCCTTGAGCGGGCCGATGACGGAGAGCGAGGGCCGGTGTCCCAGGAGGTCGCCCGCCACCGCTCGGACGTCGTCGGGGGTGACCGCCGCGATCCGGCCGAGCATGTCGTCGACCGACATCTGCTCGCCCCAGCACAGCTCACTCTTGCCGATCCGGTTCATCAGCGCGCCGGTGTCCTCCAGGCCGAGGACCGTGGAACCGGAGAGCTGGCCGATGGCACGGGCGATCTCCTCGTCGCTGAGGCCGTCGGCCGCGACGCGGTCGAGCTCGTCGCGGCAGATCTTCAGGACGTCGTGCACCTGGCTGGGCCGGCAGCCCGCGTACACGCCGAAGAGCCCGCAGTCGGCGAAGCCCGAGGTGTACGAGTACACGCTGTAGGCGAGGCCGCGCTTCTCCCGTACCTCCTGGAAGAGGCGGGAGCTCATGCCGCCGCCGAGGGCGGTGTTGAGTACGCCGAGCGCCCAGCGGCGTTCGTCGGTGCGGGCGAGGCCGGGCATGCCGAGGACGACGTGGGCCTGCTCGGTCTTGCGGTTGAGCAGTTCCACCCGGCCCGCGGTGCGCAGGGTGCGTGAGCCCTCGCGCGGCGCCATCGGGACGGCGTCGGTGCGGGACAGGGCGCCGGAGCGCTCGAAGGCCCTGCGGACCTGACGTACGACCGTGGCGTGGTCGACGTTGCCCGCCGCGGCGACGACGAGGTGCGTGGGGTCGTAGTGCTTCTTGTAGAAGCGGTCGATCTGGCCGCGGTTCAGCGCGTTGATCGTGTCCACGGTGCCCAGGACCGGTCGGCCCAGGGGGGTGTCGCCGAGCATGGTGTGCGCGAACAGGTCGTGCACGCAGTCGCCCGGGTCGTCCTCCGTCATCGCGATCTCTTCGAGGATGACTCCGCGCTCGGCGTCGACGTCCTCGGCGGTGATCAGCGAGCCGGTCAGCATGTCGCAGACGACGTCGATGGCCAGCGGCAGGTCCGTGTCGAGGACCCGCGCGTAGTAGCAGGTGTACTCCTTCGCCGTGAAGGCGTTCATCTCGCCGCCGACCGCGTCGAGCGAGGCGGAGATGTCGAGGGCGCTGCGCTTGGCGGTGCCCTTGAAGAGGAGGTGTTCCAGGTAGTGCGTCGCGCCGTTCAGGGTGGGGGTCTCGTCGCGTGAACCGACGTTGGCCCAGATCCCGAAGGTGGCGGAGCGTACGGAGGGCAGCGTCTCGGTGACGATGCGCAGGCCGCCCGGGAGGACGGTGCGGCGGACCGTGCCGATGCCGTTGGTGCCCTTGAGAAGCGTCTGGGTACGGGCGACGGCCCGCGCCTTGGAAGAGGTGCGGGCCGTCGTCACGGAACTACGGGACGTCACTTGGCGGCGTCGTCCTTCTCGTCGGCCTCTTCGCCCTCGACCACGGGGATCAGGGAGAGCTTGCCGCGGGAGTCGATCTCGGCGATCTCGACCTGGACCTTGGCGCCGACGCCGAGCACGTCCTCGACGTTCTCCACGCGCTTGCCACCGGCGAGCTTGCGGATCTGCGAGATGTGCAGCAGGCCGTCCTTGCCGGGCATCAGGGAGACGAACGCACCGAAGGTGGTGGTCTTGACGACCGTACCCAGGTAACGCTCGCCGACCTCCGGCATGGTCGGGTTGGCGATCGCGTTGATCGTGGCGCGCGCGGCCTCGGCCTGCGAGCCCTGCTGGGCACCGATGTAGATGGTGCCGTCGTCCTCGATCGTGATGTCGGCGCCGGTGTCCTCCTGGATCTGGTTGATCATCTTGCCCTTGGGGCCGATGACCTCACCGATCTTGTCCACCGGGATCTTGACGGTGATGATCCGCGGGGCGTTCGGGGACATCTCGTCCGGGACGTCGATGGCCTCGTTCATGACGTCCAGGATGTGCAGACGCGCGTCACGGGCCTGCTTCAGCGCGGCGGCCAGGACCGAGGCGGGGATGCCGTCGAGCTTGGTGTCGAGCTGGAGCGCGGTCACGAACTGCTTCGTACCGGCGACCTTGAAGTCCATGTCGCCGAAGGCGTCCTCCGCACCGAGGATGTCGGTGAGGGCGACGTAGTGCGTCTTGCCGTTGATCTCCTCCGAGATCAGGCCCATGGCGATACCGGCGACGGCGGCCTTGAGCGGCACACCGGCGTTCAGCAGCGACATGGTGGAGGCGCAGACCGAGCCCATGGACGTCGAGCCGTTGGAGCCCAGCGCCTCGGAGACCTGGCGGATCGCGTAGGGGAACTCCTCGCGCGAGGGCAGGACCGGAACGATCGCGCGCTCGGCGAGTGCGCCGTGGCCGATCTCGCGGCGCTTGGGCGAACCCACGCGGCCGGTCTCACCGACCGAGTACGGCGGGAAGTTGTAGTTGTGCATGTAGCGCTTGCGGGTCACCGGGGAAAGGGTGTCCAGCTGCTGCTCCATACGGAGCATGTTGAGGGTGGTGACGCCCAGGATCTGGGTCTCGCCACGCTCGAACAGCGCCGAG
The DNA here is from genome assembly GCF_026340105.1 of Streptomyces sp. NBC_01433. Taxonomy (NCBI): domain Bacteria; kingdom Bacillati; phylum Actinomycetota; class Actinomycetes; order Kitasatosporales; family Streptomycetaceae; genus Streptomyces; species Streptomyces sp. NBC_01433. Next base: position 177,471 of record NZ_JAPEPM010000001.1, read on the forward strand.
CCGTGCACGCGCGGGATGGCCTCGACCTCGGCGGCGAGCGTACGGATGTCCGTGACGCCACGGCCGTCGATGCGGACCTTGTCCTTGATGACGCGCTCGCGGACCAGCTTCTTGGTCAGCGAACGGTACGCGGCGGAGATCTCCTTCTCGCGGCCCTCGAAGGCCGGGAGCAGCTTCTCGGCGGCGATCTCCTTGACGCGGTCCAGCTCGGCCTCGCGGTCCTGCTTGCCGGCGATGGTGAGCGCCTGCGTCAGCTCGGAGGTGACGGCGCTGGAGAGCGCGTCGAAGACGTCGTCCTGGTAGTCCAGGAAGACCGGGAACTCGCCGACCGGCTTGGCGGCCTTGGAGGCCAGGTCGGACTGGGCCTTGCAGAGCGCCTTGATGAAGGGCTTCGCGGCGTCCAGACCGGCGGCGACGATCTCCTCGGTGGGAGCCTCGGCGCCGTCCGCGACGAGCTGGATGGTCTTCTCGGTGGCCTCGGCCTCGACCATCATGATCGCGACGTCGCCGTCCTCCAGGACGCGACCGGCGACGACCATGTCGAAGACTGCGTCCTCGAGCTCGGTGTGCGTCGGGAACGCGACCCACTGGCCCTTGATCAGGGCGACGCGGGTGGCGCCGATCGGGCCGGAGAAGGGCAGGCCCGCCAGGATGGTGGAGCAGGAGGCGGCGTTGATCGCGACCACGTCGTACAGGTGGTCGGGGTTGAGCGCCATGATCGTCTCGACGATCTGGATCTCGTTGCGCAGGCCCTTCTTGAAGGAGGGGCGCAGCGGGCGGTCGATCAGGCGGCAGGTGAGGATCGCGTCCTCGGAGGGCCGGCCCTCACGACGGAAGAAGGAGCCGGGGATCTTGCCGGCCGCGTACTGCCGCTCCTCGACGTCCACCGTGAGGGGGAAGAAGTCGAGGTTTTCCTTGGGCCGCTTGGAAGCGGTGGTGGCCGACAGCACCATGGTGTCGTCGTCCAGGTACGCGACGGCGGAGCCGGCGGCCTGCTTGGCCAGGCGGCCCGTCTCGAAGCGGATGGTGCGGGTGCCGAAGGTTCCGTTGTCGATAACGGCCTCGGCGTAGTGGGTCTCGTTCTCCACTAGTGATTTCTCCATACTCGTCGTCTTTCGTCCCCCTGCCCGTGTGGCGGGGGACGGTGCAGGAGAAGCGCACCGTGTGTGCGGGCCGGTCTTCGATCGAAGCTCCCGGGCATTGTCCCGGGGGCCACTACCGAGGACCGGCGGCGGCGTCGCTGCGCCTCTCCTCGTTCTGGTGTCGTACGCCCAGATTACTGAGCTTGACACCGGTCGTGCACGTACGGCAAAGGGAGCGGTCCCCCAGAAGACGGGAACCGCTCCCTTTCACAGCGTCCTTACTTGGCGCCGCCGGCCGCGCCGCGGCGGATGCCGAGGCGGTCGACGAGCGCACGGAAGCGCTGGATGTCCTTCTTGGCAAGGTACTGCAGGAGGCGGCGACGCTGGCCGACCAGGATCAGCAGACCACGACGGGAGTGGTGGTCGTGCTTGTGCGTCTTGAGGTGCTCCGTCAGGTCCGAGATCCGGCGGGAGAGCATGGCGACCTGAACCTCGGGGGAACCGGTGTCACCCTCCTTCTGGGCGAACTCGGACATGATCTGCTTCTTCGTAGCGGCGTCGAGCGGCACGCGTACTCCTCTTTGATGTTCGATGCGCCCACGAGTGCCCCTGGTCTTGATCTCAGGAGAGCTTCCATGACTCGGAGGCGAAGGTCCGATGAGCGCAGCCCCCAGGATGATCCGGAGACGCGTACACAAACGGCCACCAGCCAGAGTACCAGCCATTCGGAGCACCCCTGCCGGGCCTCAGCTGGTGAGGGCCCTGGCCTTCGCGAAGACGTCGAGCACGGCCAGGCAGAGCGGGACCAGGGAGAGCAGCAGGGCGCTCTCGGTGAGGTCGAGGAGACGGCCCCAGAAGGGTGAGAGTCCCTTGCGCGGGATGACCAGGCCGATCGCGGTGAACAGGGCCGCGCCCGCGGCGACGGCTGCGGAGAGCCAGATCGTACGGATGTCCAGGGAGCCCCTGTCGCCGTAGCGGACCAGGTCGTACAGCAGGTCCGTCGGCGGGTTCAGGGAGAGGCCGAGGACGAGCAGGGCGATGGCGCCGATGCCGGCCACCAGGACGCAGGCGACCTGGGAGGTGTAGCGGAACAGGCGGGCGCGGAGCAGCATCGCGAGGCCGGCGGCGAGCGCGAGGATCTGGCCCCAGATGTTGTCCGAGAAGCCGAGGACCGCGGCGGACCCGACGGCCACGGCGGCGCAGCCGCCGACCAGGCCCAGGAGCATCTCGTGGCCTCGGCGGGCCTGGGCGGCGATGCGCTCGGCGTCGACGGGCTCCGGGTCGCCCGCGGGGGCGTTCGGGTCGGCGAAGTCGTCCTCGTAGCCGCCGGGGGCGGTGCGCGGTGAGGCGTAGCCGATGGGCAGCCGGGCGAAGCGGGCGGAGAGGCCGGGCAGGAAGGCGACGAGGCCGAGTGCCACCGGGGCGCAGACGGCGGCGGTCCGGGTGGCCGACGCCTCGGTGAGGATCGCGAGGAAGGTGGCCAGGGTGCCCACGGTGGCCAGGAAGGTGGCCGCGACGAAGGGCGCGTCACCGCTGGGGGTGAGGGCGACCAGGACGACCGAGGCGAGCAGGACGGCGACGCAGCCGAGCAGGAACTGGAGCCGGCCGGGTCCCTGGCCGGCGTCCGGGCCGACGATGCCGGAGCCGGCGATGAGGGCGAGCGGGAGTGCGCCCAGGCCGAGGGCGACGGCCGTGGCGCGGTCCGCGTAGACCCGGGCGCGTACGCCGGCGTACGCGGTCAGCAGCAGTGCGGCGGAGCCCGCGATGATGCCGGGCAGGCTGTGCATGTCGTGGCGTACCGGGTCGGCGAACCAGAGCACGAAGCCCATGAGGACGAGCAGCAGGACGCCGCCGACCAGCCCTGCGCCGCGCAGGAGTTCGTCGCTCCACAGATGGCGGTCGCGGGTGACGGCCGAGGCGACGGCGTCCGAGACGTCGTCGAAGACGGCGGGCGGCAGCGACTGCGCGAACGGGCGCAGGCTGAGCAGTTCGCCGTCGAGCACCTGCTGGGCGGCGAGGGTTCTGGCGCCGTCCAGGACCGTGCCGTCGCGGCGTACGAGGTGAAAGCCGGTCGGCGTTCCGGCCGCCTGGGTCTGGCCCGTGAGACGCAGGATCTCCGGGTAGACGTCGGCGACGGCGATGTCTTCCGGCAGGGCGACGTCGATCCGGCTGTCGGGCGCCACGACAGTGACGCGGCAGAAACCCGTCGCTGCGGTCGTACTCACGTGTCTGGTCCCCCTGATTCGCGGTTGCGCACAGTGCGCGCGCCACCCTACCGGGAGGTGGGCGGGTCATCTGCAAGTAGGATCGCCGTCGCGCGGAGGGAAGTCCGCGCACACGCAGCCACGGGGGCGTCGGCGCGGACCAGACCGGCCTTCCGCCCGTCCGTATTGAGGGATTGATGTTCCGGTGAGCCAGATCGTCGTGAAACGACCTCCGCGGTCTCTGCCGCCGGAAGTACCCACGGATGAATTGACGTTGGAGGCTCCTCCCGAACTGCCGCGCGGGCAGCAGGAGGGCATGCTGATGCAGATCCTGCCGGTGCTCGGCATGGGTTCGTCGGTGGTCTTCTTCTTCTCGCCGCAGGCACCTCCGTTCATGCGGATCATGGGTGTGCTGATGCTGGTCTCGACCGTCGGAATGGTGGTCGCCCAGCTTGTCCGGCATCGTCGCGGTACGCAGGGGCAAATGGCAGATGTCCGGCGTGACTACCTCAAGTACCTGGCGCAGACGCGGCGGACGGTACGCAGGACGGCGCGCGCGCAGCGCGACGTACAGCTCTATCTGCACCCCGCGCCGGAGCAGCTGTGGTCAGTGGTCGCCGAGGGCAGCCGGGTCTGGGAACGGCGCGTCGGGGACAAGGACTTCGCGCAGGTCAGGGTCGGGCTCGGGGCGCAGCAGCTGTCGACACCGCTGGCCGCTCCGGACACCGCGCCGGTGGATGAGCTGGAGCCGATGTGCGCCGGTGCGATGCAGCAGTTCCTGGCGGTGCACGGGTCGTTGGACGGGCTGCCGATGGCGGTCTCGATGCGGGCCTTCTACCACGTGACGGTCTCCGGGCAGCCGGAGGCGGCGCAGTCGACGGCCCGCTCGCTGGTGGCGCAGTTGGTGACGCTGCACTCCCCCGAGGATCTGATGGTCGCGGTGGTGGCGGCGCCGAGTGCGGTGGCGCGCTGGGACTGGACGAAGTGGCTGCCGCACACGCAGGTTCCCGGGCAGGTCGACGGGGCCGGTACGAAGCGGTTGTTCGGTGATGATCTGGGCGAGCTGGAGCAGTTGCTGGCGAGCCGGCTGGACGGGCGGCCGCGGTTCGGCCGGGAGAGTCAGCCGGTGCTGGACCAGCCGCATGTCGTCGTGGTCCTGGACGGCGGGATGGTGCCGCCGGACTCGCTGTTCGCGGCGGCCGAGGGTCTGCAGGGCGTGACGATCGTCGAGGTGGTCTCCGGCGAGCTGGACGAACAGCGCGGTGGCCTCTCGGTGGTGGTACGACCGGGGCTGCTGAGGCTGGAGTCCGGTGCCAGGCTCGCGTACGAGGGGCTGCCGGACGGGATGTCGTTGCCGGCCGCCGAGGCGCTGGCCAGGCAGCTCGCCCCGCTCCGGATGGGCGGGGGCGACGACGACGAACCGCTGCTGGCCAACCTGGACTTCACTGATCTGCTGAATCTGGGGGACGCGGGCTCGGTCGATGTGGCGCGTACCTGGCGGCCGCGTTCGGTGTCGGAGCGGCTGCGGGTGCCGATCGGTATCGGCGAGGACGGCCAGCCGGTGATGCTGGACCTGAAGGAGGCCGCGCAGGAGGGCATGGGGCCGCACGGGCTGTGTGTCGGCGCGACCGGTTCCGGCAAGTCGGAGCTGCTGCGGACGCTGGTGCTGGGGCTCGCGGTCACGCACTCGTCGGAGACGCTGAACTTCGTCCTCGCGGACTTCAAGGGCGGTGCGACGTTCGCGGGGATGTCGCAGATGCCGCATGTGGCGGCGGTCATCACCAACCTGGCGGACGACCTGACGCTGGTGGACCGCATGGGTGACGCGATCCGCGGTGAGCTCCAGCGCCGTCAGGAGCTGCTGCGGTCGGCGGGCAACTACGCCAACATCCACGACTACGAGAAGGCGCGGGCCGCCGGGGCCGCGCTGGAGCCGCTGGCCTCGCTGGTCCTGGTGATCGACGAGTTCTCCGAACTCCTCACCGCGAAGCCGGACTTCATCGACATGTTCATCCAGATCGGCCGCATCGGCCGTTCGCTGGGTGTGCATCTGCTGCTGGCCTCGCAGCGTCTGGAGGAGGGCAAGCTGCGCGGTCTGGACACGTATCTCTCCTACCGGGTCGGTCTGCGGACCTTCTCGGCCGCGGAGTCGCGTACGGCGCTGGGTGTGCCGGACGCGTACCACCTGCCGTCGGTGCCCGGTTCCGGTTATCTCAAGTTCGGTACGGACGAGATGACCCGGTTCAAGGCGGCGTACGTGTCGGGGACGTACCGCACGGGCGGCCCCGATCTGTCGGTGGGGCAGCTGCCGATCGAACGGCGGCCCGCGGTGTTCAGTGCCGCTCCGGTGCCGGTGGTGTACGCGGCCCCGGACCCGGCGCAGTTGGCGGCGGCCCGTTCGGCGGCGGACGACGACGCGCTGGCCGACACGGTGCTCGATGTGATCGTGCGGCGTCTTGAGGGCCAGGGGGTGCCGGCCCACCAGGTGTGGCTGCCGCCGCTGGACCGGGCGCCGACGCTGGACCAGTTGCTGCCGGGGCTCGCGCCGACGTCGGACCGGGGGTTCTCCTCGACCGAGTACACGCGTCCGGGCGGTCTGACCGTGCCGCTGGGGCTGATCGACAAGCCGTTCGAGCAGCGGCGTGAGGTGCTGTACCGGGACTTCTCGGGTGCGGCCGGGCACATGATGGTGGTCGGCGGTCCGCAGTCCGGGAAGTCGACCATGATGCGGGCGCTGGTCTCCTCGTTCGCGCTCACCCACACCCCGCACGAGGTGCAGTTCTACGGTCTCGACTTCGGTGGTGGCGGTCTCGTGTCGCTGGCGGAGCTGCCGCACGTCGGCGGGATGGCCTCCCGGCTGGACCCGGAGCGGGTGCGCCGTACGGTCGCCGAGGTGGCCGGGGTCCTCAATCGGCGCGAGGAGTTCTTCCGCGCCCACTCCATCGACTCGATCGCCACCTACCGGCGCAAGCGCGCCCGGGGTGAGCTGCCCGGCGAGCCCTGGGGCGATGTGTTCCTGGTGATCGACGGCTGGGGCGGCTTCCGGGCCGAGTACGAGATGCTGGAGCAGACCGTCACCGACATCGCCTCGCGCGGTCTCGGGTACGGCATCCACGTGGTCATCACGGCGGCCAGGTACATGGAGGTCCGGGCGGCGCTGAAGGACCAGATCCTCGGCCGGCTCGAACTGCGGCTGGGCGATGTGATGGACTCCGAGTTCGACCGCAAGGTCGCCTCGAACGTGCCCGCGGGGGTGCCCGGCCGTGGTCAGGTGCCGGAGAAGCTGCACTTCATGGGCGCTCTGCCGCGTATCGACTCCGTCAGCAGCGGCGCGGATCTCTCCGACGGCACCGCGGCGTTCGTCGGGGCGGTGAAGGCGAACTGGGCGGGGCCCTCGGCGCCCGCGGTGCGGCTGCTGCCGCGCAAGCTGCCCGCGGACCAGCTGCCCAAGGGGTTCGAGTTCCCGGAGCGGGGCATCGCGATCGGGATCGACGAGACGGCGCTGGAGCCGGTGTTCGTCAACTTCGAGACGGACCCGTTCTTCCTGGTCTTCGGCGAGAGCGAGTCCGGCAAGACCAACCTGCTGCGGCTGATCGCCAAGCAGATCGCGGAGCGGTACTCCCCCGACGAGGCGAAGCTCGTCGTGGGCGACTACCGGCGGGCGCTGCTGGGCGCGCTGCCGGAGTCCCATCTGCTGGAGTACGCGCCGATGGCCAGCTCCATGCAGATGCACATGGAGGCGTTGTCGGGGGTGTTCGCGCGGCGCCAGCCGCCGACGGATGTGACTCCTCAGCAGCTGCGGGACCGCAGTTGGTGGAGCGGTCCGCAGATCTTCATCATCGTGGACGACTACGACCTGGTGGCGACGAACGCGGGCAATCCGCTGGCTCCGCTGGCGGAGTATCTGCCGTTCGCCCGGGACACCGGGGTGCGGTTCATCATCGCCCGCAACTCGGCGGGGGCTTCGAGGTCGATGTACGAGTCGTTCATGCAGCGGATCAAGGAACTGGGCGCGCAGGGCGTGGTGCTGGCCGGTGATCCGGGCGAGGGCGAGCTGATCGGTTCGGTGCGCGGTCACGCGATGCCGCCGGGGCGCGGGTACTTCGCGTCGCGCAGGCGCGGTACGCCGCTGGTGCAGATCGGGCGGTTGCCGGAGCAGCACTGAGGCAGTGCCGCCGGTGTCGGCCGGGGCCCCCGCGCGATGTGTGTGCGCGGGGGCCCCGGTGCGTTCAGGGATGTTCCCGGTCGCGTGTTGTGGGTACGCGCGAGGGGGGACAAGGGCGAGAGGCCGGGGCCGGACCGATGCCGGTAACCACCATGTACTAGCGTCGAGTGGGTGATCGATCGGTGCGCCCGGACACGGCGGCACCGTCCACAGGCATGCGATGCGGGGGAATCTCATGGGCTTCGACGACGAGTGGGCCACGCTGCGCGCGGAGGCCACGCAACGGCAGAGCACGAGTATGCGGCTGAACGGCGCCGACGACGGCCCGCTGTCCGGTCCCGGCGGGCAGGTCCTGGCCTCGACGCCCGCGGAGAAGGCCGCCGCCGCGAACACCATCGAGAACGAGCTGGAGGACAGTACCAACAAGTCCACCAACTGGGCGGACGAGGCCTCGTCCGCGGCGGCCCGGGAGTTCACCGACTGGGCCACCGGTCCGGCGATCGCCAAGCTGGGCGAGACCTGGGACAAGCAGGTGAAGACGCTGATGGGCCGGCTCAGCACGGAGAAGAACGGCCTGCGCGGTACGGCCAACGGCTTCGCCCGCAACGACCTGGACATCAATTCCCAGTTCTCGCCGCTGCTCAAGCCGCAGTACGGGCCGTGGGCGTCCGGGCTCGGCGGTATGTAGGGCGGAAACAGATCATGCCCAGGCACCCGTTGCCCCTCCCCCGTACCCGCAGGACGAAAGGCCCCCGCCCCATGGAACGCACCCGACTCCGGCGCGGCGGCGCCCTGGCGATGCTGCTCGCGACGGCGCTGCTGACCGGTTGCGGGCAGGGCGACGGTGGTGGTGGCGGTCGCGGTGGCGATGGATCCGGCGCTTCCGACGCGGGGGCGGGGAAGGCGGCCGGTCCCGTGAGCGTCTCCGCGCTCCGGGCCCTCGCCGACAAGGTCGGGCCGGACGGGGCGGACGACTGCCCGCTCCCGTACGACATCACCCGCGCGGCGAAGGCGGCGGGGCTGTCCGGGGAGACGGGTGCCGGTGGTGCCGCGGGCGGCGACGCGGACGCGCCCGCCGTCACCGCCGAGAACGGGCGCGACGCGGAGGGGCCGGGCGGATTCGCGGCCAACCCCGGGGCGTTGGTCAGCTGCCTCTTCCACGTGGGCGCCGGCACCGTGGAAGTGCACACGATCGCCACGCAATCGGCGTCGGCCGAGAACCTGCTGGCACCGGTGATCATGTCCGCCGGGGGGTTCTCGACCGAGAAGCTGACCGCGTATCTCAAGCGCACGGGGGCGGGCGCGCCGGGTGAGGCGGTGGCCTCCGAGAACGGCGACTGCGTCACCGTGCGGGTGAGGCCCACCGATGACGGCGACGCGTCGCTGGTGGTGACGGCGGGCGAGGACGGGACCTCCGGGCCCGGCCGCGAGAAGCTCTCCGGCCTCGCCCTGGCCCTGCACGCGCAACTCGCCTGAGGTCCGCCCGCCACCGCGCGGGGCCGGGCCGCGTCGGGTCACGTCGCGGTGCCCGGCCCGCTTCGACAGACACAGCATCAGGGGGAAAACATGCTCACCTACAGCGAGGTCATGACGACCGACCTGGGCAAGCTGACCGCGGCCGCGGACAAGTGGGACGACGCGGCGGCGGAGATCAAGAAGGTCGAGAACCGGTACAAGGACAGCGTCCAGTGCATCACGCTCGGCCCGTCCTGGTCAGGGCTGAGCGCGAACACCGCGCAGATGAACTTCGCCGCCACCCGCTACGAGTACGCGGCCGCGCAGACCCAGGCCAAGGCCATAGCCTCGCTGCTGCGCGACGCGCACAACGACTTCGTACGGCTGAAGAAGAACCTGGAGAACCAGTGCGCCGCGGCGGTCACGGCGGGCATGCAGATCTCCGAGAGCGGCGTGGTCACCTACGACTACGCGAAGCTCACGAAAGGCGAACTGGCCGCGACCCGGCACGACCCGGACTACGCCGAGAGCATCCGCAAGTCCGTGGCGTCCTGGTCGAAGGCGATCGACGACTGCGTCAAGGCGGTGGACGACGCCGACCAGGGCGTGAAGATCGCGCTGGAGGCCGTCACCAGGGACGGGTACGGGGACAAGAACGACAACACGCTGGGCACCGGCTTCAACGCGCACGCGCAGGGCGACGTGGAGAAGTACGAGGCGGAGAACACCAAGGACATCGCCACCCGTATCAACAACGGTGACAAGGTCTCCGCGGCCGACATGGCGGAGTTCCAGCGCTCGGTGCGGGACAACTCGCACGACAAGACCTTCTCCCAGACACTCCTCAACGGGCTGGGCCCGGACGGGCTGATCAAGGTCACCAACAAGCTCAACGACCGCGCCTACGACTCGGACAAGAAGAACAAGGCCCAGTACCTGGAGATCCAGAAGGGCCTGGCCAACTCCGCCGCCACCGCCACCCAGGTGCCGGGAAGCGTCAAGGACGCACCGCCCGGATCGGAGGCGTTCAAGCGGTGGGTGGCGAGCGACGACGGCAGGTTCTACCGAGAGTTCACCAAGGAGCTGCACGAGACGGGCACGGAGAACTTCGCCCGCAAGGACAACCCGCTCTACGGTTACCAGTCCTTCGTCAGCCTGATGCAGCAGGCCGACACCGACTTCGACGACCAGTTCCTGTACGAGATGGGCGACAAGCTCATCGCGGCGGAGAAGGACAAGCCCGGTCTCTTCACCGAGTGGGGTCCCGGACACAAGGGCATCGAGACGGACGCCATCGACGGTCTTCTCGGGGTCATGAGCAAGAACCCCGACGCCGCCACCGCGTTCTTCGACCCAGCCGGAAACGGGGCCGACTCCGGCGGGCAGAACAACCACGTCGGCAACAACCACCTGGAATACCTCGTCGGGGACGGCGGCGACTCCCGCGACTGGCCCAAGCACGTGGTCCTCGGTTACGCCAACTCGACGTTCGACGACCCGACCAACCGAATGGGACTCGGCGCCGCGCTGGAGGCCGCCGCGACCGGGCACGAGCCGCTGCCGGCCGGACGGGACCCATGGCCCGAGGCCAAGCATGATGAGGCCCAGGCGCGCGTGATGAACGGGATCCTTGAACAGTTCGCGCCGGGCAAGGGGGAGGGAACGGAGGCCACTGTGCCGGACAACCTCCGTGCGCCCGTCGCCGACGCGCTGGCCGAATACGCCTCGGACACCCACGAGATCATCGGTGCGGTGAACGACGAATACACCAACGCCTCCGGGGAGGGCCACTTCGCCAAGGACGGAAACGGCCATCTGGCCACCAACCCCAAGGACCTCATCCAAGTGATGCGCGGGCTCTCCGAGAACCCCGACGCCTACGCCGCCCTGCACAAGGCGGAGGCACGGCACCTCAACAACGAGCTCGACCGGATCCCGAACGGCGCGACCGGATTCGCGCACAGCGGCAACTGGGACAAGGCCGGTTCGGTACTCGGCACATACACCGCGATACGCGAGGACGTGATCAACGACGAGCGGATGGCCGGATACAGCGAGGCGGACTGGAAGTCCAAGGTCGCCTATCACGTCATCGGCGGCGCGGTGACGCCGTTGGCGATTCCGACAGCCGGCGGATCCATCGTGGTCGGCGACGCCCTACAGCGCGGGGTGGACGTCTGGGCCTGGCAGTGGGGCAACGACATGAAGGCCGGCGAGGACGCCAAGGCGAACGCGGAGATCGCCGATCTGCATCTCAAGGACTCCACCCAGATCACCAACACCGTCCAGGGCTGGGCCGCCGGTCGCAGCGACATCGACCTCACGGACGAGACCGATCAGAACACGGTGACCACGCTCAAGACGACGATGCTCGGCGGAGCCGACCGGGGCGAGGGAACGGCTCACAAGTACCTCGCCGATACGACCAGTTGACCGGCTCCGATTCACGACCGTCCCACCCGAGGAAGCAACCATGTCCGACGCCTCAGCCTCACCCGACCGACCCGCGCGCACCCGGCGAACGGCCCTGCTCGTCGTCTCCTGTCTTGTGGCCGGGGCAACCGCGGCAGGGCTGTGGCTGCTCATCCCTCGCTCCGACAACGGATCGCCGGACTGTGCGGGGCTGATGGAGCAGCAACGGATGCGGACGGCGCTCGGCGCGGCCGCGCCCGAGGGGGACGACTGTGCGGAGCTGGGGGCGGCGATCGTCCGGGTGACAAAGGGCAGCGAGGCCGGACGGCATACACCGAAGCAGGCTCGGGCGATGAAGAACGTGCTGCTCGCTGTCGGGACCGGAACCGGACGGGGCGACGGCACCGTACCGGAAGGGTTGCGCCGCCATCTCGGGGAGGCTATGGAAGGGTACGCCCACGACCTCTATGAAATTCTCCACGGCCTGAACCCCGCGTATGTCAACACGGCGGCCCCCGCCAAGAGCCCGTGGCAGGACGATTCGGGTGCCCACTTCTCGGTGCCTTCCGCGACGGCGCTCACCGCCATGAGCGCCGCGTCGGGCGATCCGGCCGTTTACACCTCTTTGCGCACCTCACTCGACGACGAGGGCGTTCAGCGCTTCGCTTCCCTGCCTGACAGCGCGACGGGAGAAGCCCCGTCCGCCGTCGCGGCGAGCGATGCACGGGTGACGGGCGCGCTGGCCGGCGTCGCCGCGCACGTGGCCGAGAGCCGGGGCAAGGACTCCGACGCCTGGTACCGCGATGTCTTCACCGCGCTGCTGAAGGGGAACGTGCGGACGCCGGCAGCGGAGACAGACCTGGCCGGCCACCTCACCGGCACCTGGAAGGCTCAATTGCGGTCCACCGCTCCGGAGGACCGGCCGGGACTGCTGCGTGAGCGGAGCGGGACGCTGTTCAGCCGGTGGGCCGACCTCCGGGCGCTGCCTGCGGCGGAGCAGGACTCGACACTTCTCAACTGCCGCAACAACGCCCGTGGCGCGTACGGCGACGCCGTCGAGGAGTTGGGCGGCTGAGGCCCGACCGGGAGCCCTTCGAAGGACATCGCCTCCGAGGCTGAGGACGCGGCCCGCGCCAAGGGGAGCACCACTGCCTCGGCAGGGATCGCGGGCGTACTGGCGCTGCGCACGAGGAAGTAGGACATGACGCGAGGCAAGGGCAACCGGGCACCCCGGTGGAAGTGGATCGCTCCGGTACTGGCGCTCGGTGTCGTGCTCGCGGCCGTCCACGTGTGGCTGAATACCAATCTCGTCACCGGCGACGCCGTGTGCGGGGGCCTCGTGTCCACGGCGCGGGCCGACTCGGTGCTGTCCGGGGGCGGCCGTATCTCCGACGGGGACGGCCCGGACGTCCGGCCGGGCGACGCAGTGGAGTTCTCCTGCACCGTCGAGGCCTCGTCCTTCCTGCCCGGGGCGGACAAGGGGCGCCTGAGGATCTCGGGGACCCACGAGCGGGGCGACTTCGCGTTCACCGACGGCCGCTGGCCCTCTCCCGCCACGGCGTCCTTCTTCTCCGGACCGGCGACCGGCGGAGTGGGCAGGGACCACGGCTGGGTGCTCCTGCCGGCCGGCTGCGCGAAGGCGGCCCCGGCCATCATCGAGGGCTACGCCCCCCAGGGCTCCGACCCCACGGCGCTGGCCGGGCTCCTGACCGACGTGGCGAACAGGGCGGCGGAACGGGCGGGGTGCGCGCCGGACCGGCCGCTCACCGCACCCGGCACCCTCCCGGCCGTCCCGGCCGCCCAGAAGATCCCGGAGGACGCGGTGTGCGGCATCAAGGGCCTGGCCTTCCCCGGCCCGGCCGCGGGAAGGGAAGCGGCACGCCAGAGGGTCCAGGGGCGGACCGGCCCCACCTGGGCCTGCGAGGTGAGCGGGCACGCCACCTACGCCGTGACGCGGGAACCGCGCGTCCTGGAAGCGATCACCACCTCCCCCGGCTTCGGGGAACAGCCGCGGATCGCGGGCCTGCGCGTCTCGGGCTTCGACGAAAGGCACGTGGTGGCCGACTGCTCGGGCACACCGACGTACTTCTCGATGGAGCTCGGTCCCACGTACACGGCCGCCCTCGAATCGCCTGACACCCCCTCCCCCAAGGCCGTCTTCGCCGACTTCGTCACCACCGCGGGCAAGAACTTCGGCTGCTCCACCACGGCCCCGTGAACGGGGTCCGACTCCACCCCCGTTGCCGGTGTACGGAGATAGCCTGCAACGGGCGAGGAGCACGTTCCCGCCGCACGAGAGGAAAGGCAACTGATGGGCACGCAAGCGGAGAAGGACGAGCTGTACGCGCTCGACATCTCGGGGGTGGAGTGGCTCAGTGCCCCCGGTACGGAGCAGGCGGAGGAGCGCGTCGAGATCGCGCATCTGCCGGGCGGGGCCGTGGCGATGCGGTCCTCACTGGATCCGGAGACCGTGCTGCGGTACACGGAGGCCGAGTGGACCGCGTTCGTTCTGGGCGCCCGTGACGGCGAGTTCGACCTGAAGTAGTGGTCGGACAACGCGAGAGGGGCACGCTCCGGTGGGAGCGTGCCCCTCTCGTCCGTGCGTGGACGCGTGGGTCAGAACGCCTCGGTGAAGTAGCGCGAGGCCTTCACGTCGGTGGAGCGGTAGCTGTCCTTGCCGGACTCGATGATCTTGGCTACCTGGTCCAGCCGCTTCTGCATGTGGTCGGCCCGGCCCTTGTACTTGCTCTGCAGGTTGACGTACTCGCCGTGGGCGTCACCGTCCCAGGTGTCGGTGACGACCTTGAGGGCGGCGTCCATCTCTTCGAGGTCCTTGATGATGTTGCGCGACACCACACGGATGCGGTTCGCCATCTCCTGAACGCTCTCGTACCTGACCTTGGTGTTCGGGTCCCCAGCCATCAGTGTTCTCCTCTGTGCTCAGCGTGTGCGGTAAAGGGTGCGGCGGTTTTGCTCAGACGCCGTTCAGGCCGGACGTGTTGGAGGAGGACGCCGACTCCTTCACCGCGTTGAAGGCCGCGCGGACCTCGTCGTCGTTGGCGTTGCTGAGGTTCTTGGTCTGGCCCACGGCGTTGAGCAGCACCTGGAGCAGGCGCCGGATCTCGTCGTGGTCCTCGTTGATCGTGACCTGCGCAGTCGTGAATCCCGAGGCACCGACACCCGTCCATCCCGCGCTGACCGTCGCCAGGATGTCGGCCAGTTCGCGGGCCTGCTTGGACACCGCGTCGGCCGTGTCGACGATCTTGTTCTTCGCCTGGATGATCGGATCGTCGGCGAGTCCGAAACCAGCGGCGGGGTTGGTCATCCGGAGGTCCTATCTCTCAGTTCCCGAGCCTGTCCGCAGGGCGCGGTCAGGCTTCCTCTTGCCCCCGTGTGCTCCGGATAAGGAGTGGGGTATATGCAAGGCCCAAGAAGCGCGTGGCGCTGTTCCCACGCTCTGAAATCGGACTCGGCCACTTCTCGTTCCCCCGTCACACACGTGAAGTCTGCTACCACCCTAGTCACTTCGTCATCTCTCCCCAACTGCGGTTTATAGGAGAGATCTACTTCACGCGGCGGCGCTCTCAGCGCAAAACGCGTCGTCGCCGGACATCACGGACGACCGTCGCCGTGCCCGCCACCACCGAGACCAGAACCGCCGCCAGGGCCAGCGCGTAGGTGGCGTATCGCTCGCTGCGCTCCTGCGAGGTCTCCGACATGGCCAGGTGCGCCGGCTCGGGAGCGAGCGCCCTGGGCGGTGCCGGGTCCGGGCGGGCCGCCTCCTGCGGGATGTCGTCCTTGTCCCCGGCGAGAGCTCTGACCGGGTCGACGACGCCCCAGCCGACGAAGGCGTCGTGGCCGGTGACGGACCGCTCGGCGGTCTGCTCGATGCGGGCGATGATCTGGGCGGGCGACCACGCGGGGTACTTGGCGACCAGGAGGGCGACGACTCCGGCCACGTACGGCGCGGAGAAACTGGTGCCGTTGTCGGTGCACTGGCCGAAGCCCGGGACGGTGGAGACGATGTCGACGCCCGGTGCGGCGACGCCGACGAACTCACCGGCTTGCGAGAATGCGGCGCGTTCGTTGTTGCGGTCGGAGGAGGCGACGGCGAGGACTCCGGCGAAGGCGGCCGGGTAGGTCTTCTTCCGCTTGCCGTCCATGCCGTCGTTGCCCGCCGAGGCGACGACGACGACGCCCCGGGAGATCGCCTCGGCCACGGCCACGCCCAGCGCCGAGTCGGGCGTCAGCGGCTTGGTGGTGTCCTGGGAGATGTTGATGACGTCGGCCTTCTTCGCGAGCGCGTGCTCGATCGCGGTGGCCATCGTGGTGTCCTTGCCGCTGTTCTTCTCGTCGTTCTGCCGGATCGGGATGATGGTGGCCTCGGGAGCCAGTCCGACGAATCCGGTGCCCTTGGCGGGACGCGCGGCGATGATGCCGGCGACCTTGGTGCCGTGACCGACCTCGTCGGTGGTCCCGTCCGCCTTGCCGCCCTGGAGGAGATTACGGCCGGCGGAGGTGTCCACGGCGGACTTGAGCTGCGGATTGGCGTTGTCCACCCCGGTGTCGATGACCGCGATCCGGACGCCCTTGCCCTTGGTGTCCTGCCACAGTTCGTCGAGCATGACGCGCTGGAGCGGCCAGGGCCTGCCCTCGAACTGCTCCTTCATCGGGAAGGTGCATTCGCCGCTGCCGTCTATCCCGAGGCCGCCCGGGGCTTCGGGGCCCCCGGCGGCGTAGGCGGCCTGAGGCGCCGCCAGCACGGCCAGCGCGGCGGCCGCCGCCGTGAACAGCACGGTCTTCCGGTACAACATCTGTTCCTCTCCCCCGAGTCCCGCGAGCGACTGTCGAACGGGTGGCTTACGAGCCCTGGGGCTGGCGGGCGCTGTTGGTGTCGAGCCGGGGGCCCTTGGACAGGAAGTCCGACCATTCGATGGGTACGAGCGAGGGGGTGACCTTCTCGTAGCCGAGCCGGATCTGGGCCTGGCTGGCCTCGGGGCGGCCGTCCTGGGTCTGCTGGCCGCCGGTGCCGATGTCGGAGCGCTTCGCGTCGCTGTCGCCATTGGCCTGGACGGCGTACCGCAGCCCGGTGTCGGTGACCAGGAAGAGCGAACCGTCGGGGCGGGTCTGCTTGCCCTGGACCTGGGTGTAGAGGAGGCCGCTGCCGGGGGTGACGTAGGTGCTGGTGCCACCGGCGTTGATGGAGGCGGGGTATTCGGTGCCCGCCCAGGTGCTCAGCGTCGTACGGCCGCGCTCGTCGACCTTGCGCAGCACACTGCAGACGGTGTCCCGACTGCCGCCGCCCCCGGTCGAGTTGACCTGTTCGGCCTTGTGGGCGGGCCAGCGCGGGGCCTGTCCGGCGAAGGTCCGGGCGTCCGGGACGAAGTCCTGGAGGTCGGCGGCGCGGGCCTCACTGGCCAGGTTCAGGGTGGCGGTCTGCGGGGAGTTGATCAGCAGCCAGGCGGTGAATTCGGAGATGGGCTGGACCGCGCCCTGGAGCACCACGTAGTGGGCGGTGCCTTCGCCGGTACGGGTCTTGAGGACCATCCCGACCTTGTTCTCCTCGGCGGACAGCTGGCCCTCGATGTGCGCGGGGGCGCCGATGGTGCCGGGGATCTGCGGGAAGACGATGGGGCTGCCCTCGTGCAGGGTGGCCAGCCAGTCGTCGGTGACGGACTGCGGCTGCCTGCTGCCGACCAGGGCGTTGGTCAGGTGTCCGTTGTCGGTCGCCACCTCGTTGACGCGGTACTTCGTGCCGCCCGCGTCGACCAGGTAGCGGGTCTTGTCCTGACCCTGGACGTACAGCACCTGTCCGCCGCCGAGTTGCTTCTTGCCCTCGGTCAGCTTGTGGTCGCGCTTGGCGAGGACGAATGCCGCCTTCTGCACGGTGTTGCCCTTGCCGCCGGGCTGTTCGCACACGGCCCACTGCTTGGCGGTGCCCGCGTCCGTCGCCTCGGGCAGCCGGTCGGGGGCGTACGGAATGCCGAGGATCGGCCCGCGCGGGGGCGTGCCCGAGTCCAGGATCTTGTCGGCGACCTGGATCACGGCGAACTGCTGCGGGGTGAGCAGCAGCCGGGCCGAGGCGAGGTTGAGCACCGGGTGGAGCAGGTTCTTCCTGTCCTTGCCCTTGCCCGTGGGGAGCACCACGTAGCGGGTGGTGGAACTCTTGCCGACGATCACCTTGGTGCCCGGCTTGTCCCAGCCCTTGGGTGCCGTGGGCTTGAACATGCCCCAGGCGCCGAATCCCGCGAGGATCAGCGCGCCGACGATCAGGCTCGGGAGGACCGCCCGCAACGGCCGCGGGGCGCCCTCCTCGGTACCCGTGGGCGACGGTTGGAGGAATGCCGCGACCGTGCGCTTCTTCGCAAAGGTGTACGCGTTGAGCTCATCCCGCCGTGATGCCATGAGTCTGTCTGTCTCCCGTGTCTCCCCGCGCGGCCCAGGAGCGGACACACCCCTGCCGCCGTGCCGGACCCCCGATGCCGGACCCTGGTGCCGGACCGGCCCCTACTATGCCTGCTGAAGTCGAGTGCCTGTGGGGCGGGTAGGGTGATCCAGCCTCCAAGCCCCCGGTGGTACAGGGGCGATCGGGTTGAGTTGGGGCCTTATGAACGGGGGAATGCCGGAATGATGGCTTCCGCGACGCGGACACGTCCGGCCGGGAACGGGGGGCCCTCCGGGGCACCCGGAGCAGGGGAGCCACCGGCCTCGCGCAGGGGTTCGCGCTCCCCGTCCCGAAGGTCCTCCGATGGCCCCCCGGGGTCCGGCGGACCGGCCGCACCACGACTGAACGGACGCGCCGGACACTTCGGTTCGTTCCGATTGCAACAGTTCGTACTGATCGAAATCGCCGCCGCGCTGCTGCTCGCCGCCTGGGTGATCGAGCCGTTGCTGCTCGCCCCCGCCGGGGTGCTCGCCGCGCTGCTGGTGGTGCTCGCCGTGGTCCGCAGACACCGCCGCTCGCTGCCGGAATGGCTGGGTACGGTCCTCGCGCTGCGGGCCCGCACCCGCCGGGCAGCCGCACTCGTGCTGCCCCCGGACACCGAGCCCGGTCTCGCGCCCGCCGTCGAGTGCGACCCGGCGCTGCGTACGTACTCCTTCAGCGACCGCGACCGGCGGCCGGTCGGCATGATCGGTGACGGTACGTTCGTCACGGCGCTCGTCCAGGTCGAGTCGGCCGCCACGGCGCTGCGGCCCGACCGGTCGGCACACCCGCTGCCCCTGACGCTCGTACGGGACGTACTGGACGTCGACGGCATCCGGCTGGAGTCCGCGCAGATCGTCCAGCACACCCAGCCCGCGCCCGCGCCGCATCTGCCGCAGCAGTCCGTCGCCGCGCGCAACTACGCCCCGTTGCAGGCCCAGACGGGTTCCCCGGCGCTCCGGATCACCTGGATCGCGCTCAAGCTGGACCCGGAGCTGTGCCCGGAGGCCGTCCAGGCGCGGGGCGGCGGAATCGTCGGCGCCCAGAAGTGCGTGGTGCGGGCAGCCGATCAGCTGGCCAGCCGGCTGACCGGGGCCGGATTCCGGGCGACGGTGCTCACCGAGCAGGAGCTGACATCGGCCATCGCGACGTCGGCGTGTGTCAGCCCGCTGGCGATGGCGCAGGCGAGCCGGGCGGAGACGCCCGGACGGCGCACCGAGGAGACCTCGCGCACCTGGCGCTGCGACGACCGGCGGCACACCACCTACTGGGTGGGCCGCTGGCCGCAGCTGGGCGGCGGCGGTGCGTCGATGCCGCAGCTGGTGGCCCTGCTCACCTCGATCCCGGCGCTGGCCACCACGTTCAGCCTGACGCTCGGGCACGGGGACCGCTCGGAGGTCTCGGTCACCGGGCATATCCGGATCACGGGCCGCAGTGACGAGGAACTCCTGGCCTCCCGCCATGAGTTGGAGCGCACCGCGCGCGGTGTGAAGACGGCGCTGGTGCGGCTGGACCGTGAACAGCTGCCCGGAGTGCTGGCCACCCTGCCGCTCGGAGGTACCCGCTGATGTCCACCTCTACCGGCAATCGGACCCGGCTGGGTTTCGGCCTCATCGGTCCGCGCCGCGGCCGGCACGCCATCTCCTTCGACCAACTGGCCTCGCTCGGCCTGCCGGTCGGTGACGACGGCACGGTGATCGGGGTCGACGCCGAAGGACGCCCGGCGGTTCTGGGCATCAACCGGCCCACTCCGTACGAGGTCACGCTGATCGGCGGTCTGTGGACGGCGCAGGTACTGGCGCTGCGCGCCGCCGCGACCGGTGCCCGGATCGCGGTGGAGACCGGCCGGGCCCAGGCCTGGACCGGGCTCGCCCAGGCGGCGGGCGGCGGGCAGCCCTGCGTCTCGCTGCACGACGTGGGACGGGTGCCGCCGCAGGGCGCGTCGGCCGGTTCGCCGGTCGTCGTGGTGCGCGACTGCGGAATGCGGCCGCCGCGAGGCCGGGTGGTGTCGGGACCCTGGCAGTCGGTGGTGACGCTGCTGCCCTATCTCAGCCCGGTGGCACCGCGGCTGATGGAGAAGTCGGCGCTCGTCGGCATCCAGCGGGTGTCCCCGGACGAAGCGGCGCAGATCGGCCGGATCATGAATCTGGCGCCCGCCGAGGCTCAGGCGCTGTCCACGCTGGCCGACGGCGTCACGCTGTGGTGCACGGACCGGGACCGGCAGTTCGTGATGACGCAGGCGACCGATGCCGAGACCGGATTGCTGGGCAGCGCCCGCCGGATGGACTGAATGTCCGTCGTGATGCGCCTTGTCGCGCCGTGATGTGCCCGCGATGCGCCGTGTCGTGCCTCGCCGCACGACACGGCACGGTACGGCACGACACTGCGTGGATTCACGCGATCGGCTTGCACGGAACGTTCCGCATTCGTACCGCTTTCGGTTCGTGCCCCGTATCCCTCCCCGTTCGCTCGGGGGCGGCGGGTGACGTACGGGACAGACCTTGCCTTGCCGTACGGCCTGCCGTAGAGAGCCCGATGGCGATTAGGGTGGGTCCGGGCGTGGCAGCAGAACCTGCGGACAGGCATTGCGCGTCCCAGGGGGAGAGCCGGGCGGAACGAACGCCGGGAACGGACACCCCCACCCCCCACGGCACACGGGTGCTCGACCACACCAGGAGGCAAAGTGAACGGCGATCGGGACGAGATCCGCGGGGGATGGAACACGCCCGTCGACGAGTCGTCCGACGCGGATCCCGCCGAGATGACGGGTGAGTTCACCATCGACTACACCCCGCCCGCCTGGTACACGCAGAACGCGACGGGGGATTCGTCGGGCGGTTCCGGTTCTCATCTGGCGCCGCCTCCGCCGCCGCACGGGGCGCCGGTGTCCGTACCGGGACCGCCGGCCGCGGGAGGCTTCGACCCCAACTGGGCACCCGCGCCGCCCGCTCCGGCGACGCCTCCTTCGGCACCCGCGTCTCCTTCGGCCCCTGCCTCTTCGGCCCCTGCCTCTTCGGTGCCGACTCCGTCGGTGCCGTCTCCCGAGGCCGCCCCTCCTGCCGCGCCGGTGCCCGCGCCGGCGCCTTCCGCGGGGGTGGGGGCCGGTGGCGGCGATCTGGAGAGCGGCGCGACGATGCGGTTCTCCCCCGCCGCGCTGAAGCGGGAGATCGCGGAGCGCGAGGCGGCGGCCGCCCCGTCACCGGATGCCGGTGACTCCGGGCCGGACGGCGGTGCTCCTGACAGCGGTGCTCCTGACAGCGGTACGCGTGAGGCTGCCGAGGCCGGTGCCCCGGAGAACGAGGCGCCGGACGCGACGGGCGCCGCGGACCGCGACGAGAACACCCCTGACGCGGGCCCGGATGCCGACGCGGTGGCCGAGGACCCCAGGAACACGGGAGGCACGGAGGAACCCGGGAACGCCGGCAGCCCCGACGCCCCGGCGGACGAGGTCCCCGCCGCGACAGACCCGACGGACCCGACGGCTCCGGCCGACGCACGCCCGCTCGCCGTGACGGACGCGGTGCCCCAGGACGTACCGCAGGCCGCCGCTCCGGCGCCGTGGTCCCCCGCGCCGCCCGCCGCGGGCGCCCTGCCGCCACTGCCGCCCGCCTTCCAGCCCGCGGCGCCACAGCCCACCGCACCGCAGTCCGCGGCGCAGTGGCCCGCTCCGGGGCCCACGAACGAGGCGCCCGGCGGATACGGTTTCCCCCAGCCGGCCCAGGCTGCCCACGTACCCCACCAGGCACCGCAGGCCCACCCGGCCCAGCAGGTGCAACACCCTCAGCAACCCCAGCAGCCCCCGCAACAGCAGCAGTTCCCCGGCCAGGGCGCACCGCTGCCGCCGCAGGCCCCGCAGGCCGTCGGCGGGTACGGATTCCCGCAGCAGCAGGGCGGATACGGGTTCCCGCAAGCACCACAGGCGCCCCAGGCACCCCAAGCGCCCCACCCCTCGTTCCCCGCCCAGGGGGCCGCCCCGCTCCCCGCGCAGCAGCCGGTCCAGGGCTCGCCCAACCTGCCCGCACCGATCGCCCCGACAGCGCCGCAGCCGTACCAGCCGCAGCAGCACTTCCCGGCCCAGCAGCAGGCGCCGCAGCAACAGACACCCCAGCAGCCCGGTCCGCAGGCCCCGCCCGTCGACCCGCGTACCGGCACCGGCTGGCCCACGCCGGTCACCCATGACCAGCGCGAGCGTTCCGTGCCCGGCGCACCGCTCGGTTACACGGCCGCCGTCGAGCTCTCCTCCGACCGTCTGGTCCGGGGCAAGCAGAAGGCCAAGAGCAGCCGCACTCCGTCCGGGGTGTCCCGCTTCAAGCTGGGCGGCAAGAAGGAGGAGATCGAGCGTCAGCGCAAGCTGGAGCTGATCCGCACTCCGGTGCTCTCCTGCTACCGGATCGCCGTCATCAGCCTCAAGGGCGGTGTCGGCAAGACCACGACGACGACGGCGCTGGGCTCGACGCTGGCGACCGAGCGGCAGGACAAGATCCTCGCCATCGACGCCAACCCGGACGCCGGTACCCTCGGCCGCCGGGTGCGCCGCGAGACCGGGGCCACCATCCGTGACCTGGTGCAGGCGATCCCGTACCTCAACTCGTACATGGACATCCGCCGGTTCACCTCGCAGGCGCCCTCCGGGCTGGAGATCATCGCCAACGACGTGGACCCGGCGGTCTCCACGACGTTCAACGACGAGGACTACCGGCGCGCGATCGAGGTGCTCGGCAAGCAGTACCCGATCATCCTCACCGACTCGGGCACCGGTCTCCTCTACAGCGCGATGCGTGGAGTGCTGGACCTCGCCGACCAGCTGATCATCATCTCGACCCCGTCCGTCGACGGCGCGTCCAGCGCGTCGACCACGCTGGACTGGCTGTCCGCGCACGGCTACGCGGATCTGGTGCAGCGTTCCATCACGGTCATCTCCGGGGTGCGCGAGACCGGCAAGATGATCAAGGTCGACGACATCGTGCAGCACTTCGAGACGCGCTGCCGGGGCGTCGTCGTCGTACCGTTCGACGAACATCTGTCCGCGGGCGCCGAGGTCGACCTCGACATGATGCGGCCGAAGACCCGCGAGGCGTACTTCCACCTCTCCGCGATGGTCGCCGAGGACTTCTCACGCGCCCAGCAGCAGCAGGGGCTGTGGACGTCGGACGGCTCCATGCCGCCACAGTTCGCCCCGCCCATGCCCGGACAGCAGCAGCCCGGTCAGCCCATGCCCGGACAGCAGCCGGGACAGCCCATGCCGGGACAGCAGCCCTACCCGCCGCAGCAGCCGCAGCCGGGACAGCCGTACCCCCAACAGCCCTATGGCGGGCAGCCGCCGTACGGGGGACCTCAGGCCCCCCAGCAGCGGCCCCCGCAGCAGCCGTATCCCCCGCAGCCGGGCCCCGGCGCCCAGCAGAACTGGCAGCAGAACGGCTGGCAGCAGCAGTCGCTGCCCTCGCAGGCCCAGTCGGGCGCGAGCCCGGAAGGCCCGCCCCCGCCGGCCGGACAGCCTGGTGGTCAGAACGAACTGCGGGGCCCCGTACCGCCCGCGGGCTGGCAGCAGACTCCTCCGCAGCCGCCGCCGGCGCCTCAGCAGTGAGGCAGTAGAGGTCTAAACCAATGAGGGCCCGCACCGTTCCCACGGTGCGGGCCCTGCACGTATTCCCGCAGCCCACACACGGTTTGGCGGACCGTTGACGCGACTCGGCCACCGCTGATAAACCTTCGCTTCACCAGCTGGCGAACCAGAGCTCTACCCGCCTTCTCCGAGCGAGTCATGACGCGAGGTCCACGTCCCATGGTCACAAGAGTTCCACCACGCTCCTCCCGGCCACGCCGCCGCATGCGCGTTCTTCTGGCCTCCGGCGCCGCCGCACTGGCGCTCGCCGCCGGATCGGTAGTTCCCGGGAATCCCCTCACACCCGCGCCCTCGCAGGCGCAGGCCGCCGACAGCGGCAGGACGACGCTCACGGTCGCGGTCGCGCAGAGCGTCGACTCCCTGAGCCCATTCCTCGCTCAGCGCCTGGTCAGTACGAGCGTCTACCGGCTTATGTACGACTACCTGACCAACTACGACCCCAAGGACAATCACGCGGTCCCCGGGCTCGCCACCAAGTGGGAGCCGTCCGCGGACAAGTTGACCTGGACGTACACGATCCGGTCGGACTCGAAGTGGTCCGACGGCCGGAAGGCCACCGCCGAGGACGCCGCGTGGACCTTCAACAAGATGATGACCGACGAGGGCGCCGCCACGGCCAACGGCAACTTCGTCGCCAACTTCCAGAAGGTGACCGCGCCCAGCGCGGACAAGCTGGTCATCCAACTGAAGCAACCGCAGGCCACGATGGCCGCGCTCGATGTGCCGATCGTCCCGAAGCACGTCTGGGAGAAGGTCTCCGACTTCTCCAAGTTCAACAACGACACCAAGTTCCCGATCGTCGGGAACGGGCCGTTCATCCTCACGGACTACAAGGTCGACAGCTTTGTGAAGCTGAAGGCCAACAAGGACTTCTGGCGCGGTTCGCCGAAGTTCGACGAGATCGTCTTCCGCTACTACAAGGACCAGGACGCGGCCGTCGCCGCCCTGCGCAAGGGTGAGGTCTCCTTCGTCGCGGGCAGTCCCAGCCTGACGCCCGCCCAGTCGGCGTCCCTCAAGAGCGCCCCCGACATCAGGGTGAACGACGCGCCGGGCAGGCGGTTCTACGCGCTGGCCGTCAACCCGGGCGCCCGCACCAAGGACGGCGAGAAGTTCGGCGACGGCCACCCCGCCCTGCTCGACCAGAAGGTCCGTCAGGCGCTCTTCATGGCCGTAGACCGCGCGACCATCATCGACAAGGTCTTCCAGGGCCACGCCGTGGAGGGCGAGGGCTACATCCCGCCGCGCTTCTCCGACTACTTCTGGAAGCCCGCCGCCGATCAGAAACTGGCGTACGACCCGGCGAAGGCCGCGGCCGTGCTCGACGACGCCGGCTACAAGAAGAACGGCGACGGCAAGCGCGTCGGCAAGGACGGCAAGCCGCTCGACTTCCGCATCCTGTGCCACGCCACCGACCCGAACGACAAGGCGGTCGGCAAGTACCTCCAGGAGTGGTGGGGCGACCTCGGCATCGGTCTGAAGGTCGACTGTCTCGACAACGTCTCCGACCCCTGGTACGCCGGTGAGTACGACCTCGCCTTCGACGGCTGGTCCGTCAACCCGGACCCCGACTTCGTGATGTCGATCCACACCTGCGCCGCGCTGCCGTCCAAGCCGAAGGAGTCGGCCGCGACCGACAACTTCATCTGCGACAAGCAGTTCGACGAGCTCTACAAGAAGCAGAACGTCGAGTACGACGCGGCCAAGCGCGCCACTCTCGTCAAGCAGATGGAGTCGCGGCTGTACGACACCGGGTACATGAACGTCATGGCGTACCCGAACGCGGTCGAGGCGTACCGCACCGACCAGATCAAGTCGATCACGACGATGCCCTCGGACGCGGGCAACATCTACGGCCAGGACGGTTACTGGAGCTGGTGGTCGGCGGTTCCGGCCGATGGCGCCTCCGCCGGCTCCGACGACTCCGGTGGCAGCTCCACCGGGGTGCTCATCGGTGTCGGTGTCGCCGTCGTCGTCCTCGCCGGTGGCGGACTCCTGTTCGCCATGCGTCGTCGTTCCACCGCGGAAGACCGTGAATAGTCCATGAGCACAGAAAGCACTCCCGCGCTCATGAAGGGCGCGGCGGGCGTGGACGGTGCGGAATCCGACGACCCGGCTCCGGCCGGGCCGTCGGCCCGCGGTCCGCGATCCCGCAGCACCACCGCCTATCTCCGCTATGTGGCGGGCAAGCTGGCCGGCGCGGCCGTCTCCCTGTTCGCCGTACTCGTCACCAGCTTCTTCCTGTTCCGGCTGATTCCCGGCGACCCGGTCAAGCAGATGACCGGCGGCCGACAGGTCTCCACGGAGCAGATCGCCGCGATGCGCCGCGAGTTCGGCCTCGACCTGCCGCTCTGGCAGCAGTTCACCGAATACTGCGGCAAGGCGCTCACCGGGGACTTCGGTACGTCGTACCAGTTTCGCGCCCCCGTCATCGACAAGATCAGCGAGGCGCTGCCCGCGACGCTGCTGCTCACCGGCACCGCCTTCGTGCTCTACACGGTGATCGGCATCTGGCTGGGCGCCCGGTCCGCCTGGCGCAGCGGCTCCGTCGGGGACCGCGCCAACACGGCCCTCGCGCTGACGCTCTACTCCGTGCCCTCGTTCTGGCTCGGCCTGCTGCTGATCATCACGCTGTCGGTGGGCATCGGCCCGATTCCCGGGCTCTTCCCGACCGGTGGCATGGAGTCCGGCAACACGAGCGGCTTCGACTACGTCCTCGATGTCGCCCACCACATGGTGCTGCCGGTCGTCACTCTCGTCGCCGTCGAGTACGCGCGCACCCTGCTGGTGATGCGCTCCTCGCTGCTCGACGAGATGGGCAGCGACTATCTGACGACGGCCCGCGCGAAGGGGCTGCGCGACGACCTCGTACGCCGCCGCCATGCCGTGCCGAACGCGATGCTGCCGACCGTGACCCTGCTCTTCGTGAACCTGGGCACGACGGTGGCGGGCGCCATCCTGGTGGAGACCGTGTTCTCCTGGCCGGGGCTCGGCGGGCTCTTCTACCAGGCGCTGAGCGTGCCCGATCTGCCGTTGGTGCAGGCGCTGTTCTTCGTCTTCGCCGCCGCGGTGATCATCATGAACACGCTCGCCGATGTGATCTATCCGCTGCTCGATCCCCGGGTGGGCCGATGACGACTTCGACCGATGCCGTGAAGAACAGCGGCCCGCGCGCACTCAACCGGGCCCGCAGGCGCCGGGCGGCGGCCGACTTCTGGCAGCAGTACCGCAGCCACCGGGCGGGCCTCGTCGGCCTGGCCGTCCTCGCGCTGATCGCCCTGATCGCGCTGGCCGCCCCGTTGCTGGTGGGCGCCGACTCGCAGAGCGTCACCCAGGCGCCGGGCGGCCCCCTGGAGTCACCGAGCGGACAGTTCCCGCTGGGCACCGACCAGTTCGGGCGCAGCCTGCTCGCGCTGCTGGTGTGGGGTACGAGGGTCTCGCTGACCGTCGGACTGCTCGCGGCGTTCCTGTCGGTGGCCATCGGGACCCTGGTCGGGATCACGGCGGGACACTTCAAGGGCTGGTACGGGACCGTCATCATGCGGATCACCGACTGGTTCCTGGTGATGCCGACGCTGGTCCTCGCCATCGCGCTGGCCACGGTCCTGTCGCGGTCCATCTGGACGACGATCCTCGCGATCGGCGTGACGACCTGGCCCACGACCGCCCGGCTGGTCCGGGCGCAGACGCTGTCCGTCGAGTCCCGGCCGTACATCGAGCGTTCCAAGGCGCTCGGTGGCGGCCACAGCCACATCATGTCCCGCCATGTGCTGCCCAATGTGATGCCGCTGGTGCTCGCCCAGACCACGCTGGTCATCTCCACCGCCATCCTCACCGAGGCGACCCTCGCCTTCCTCGGGCTCAGCGATCCCACGATCGTCTCCTGGGGCGGGCTGCTCCAGGACGCCCGTGAGGCCGGTGCGGTCAGCTCCGGCAACTGGTGGTACCTCGCCCCGCCCGGACTCGCCATCGCGGTCGTCGCCCTCGCGTTCACGCTGTGCGGCCGCACCATCGAGACCGTGCTCAACCCCAAGCTGGGGGTGACCCGTTGACCGCCACGACCACCATCACGACGAAGCCCACGACCGGGCAGCCGTTGCTCGAAGTCCGGGACCTGCGGGTCACCTACGGCTCCGGGGCCTCGGCCGTGCCCGCCGTGCGCGGCATCGATCTGCGCGTCGAGGCGGGCCAGAAGCTCGGCATCGCCGGGGAGTCGGGCTGCGGGAAGTCGACGCTGGCGCTCGCCCTGCTGCGGCTGCTGCCCGCCTCGGCCTCCCTGTCCGGCGAGATCCTGCTGGACGGCGAGGACATCCTCGCCATGAAGTGGGGCCGGCTGCGGGCGGTGCGCTGGGCCGGGGCGTCGATCGTCTTCCAGGGCGCGATGCACTCGCTCAACGCGGTGCACCGCGTCGGGGACCAGATCGCCGAGCCGATCCTGCTGCACAAGAAGTCCACCGCCGCGGCGGCCAGGAAGCGGGCCGGTGAACTGCTGGAGCAGGTGGGGCTGCCTGCGGCCCGTGCGCAGGCGTATCCGCACGAGCTGTCCGGCGGCCAGCGCCAGCGCGTCATGATCGCCATGGCGCTGGCCTGCGACCCGCGCCTGATCGTCGCCGACGAGCCGACCACGGCGCTCGACGTGATGATCCAGGCGCAGATCCTGCGGCTGATCGAACAGCTCGTCGCCGAACAGGACCTCGGGCTGATCATGATCAGCCACGACCTGGCGGTGCTCTCCGACACCTGTGACCGGCTGGCCGTGATGTACGCGGGCCGGGTCGTCGAGGAGGGCCCGGCCAAGCAGGTGTACGAGAACGCCCGGCACCCGTACGGCAAGGCCCTGTCGGCCGCGTTCCCGAGGATCGGCGACCTCGCCTCCCGGCACGCCCCGCGCGGCCTGCCGGGCGACCCGCCGGACCCGGCGGCGCTGCCGTCCGGCTGTACGTTCCATCCGCGGTGCCCGGTGGCGCTGGATTCCTGCGCCACCGGGGACCAGGAGCTGCGGGACGCCGGGGCCGGGCGGCGGGCGGCCTGTGTCCTGGTGGCACCGGGGGCCGTCGTGGTGCCGGTGGGCCTGCCGGTGACCGAGGGCGCGGTACCGGTCGCCGAGTCCGCAGGGCCGGCGGGTCTGCCGGTGACCGAGTCCGCGGCGCCGGGTACGGATTCCGGCCGGCCCGGAGCCGAGGAAGTCGGGAGCACGACATGACCATCACCCCCCTGCTCAGCGCCGAGGCGCTGAAGGTCACCTTCCCCGGCCGGCGCGGTGCGGCCACCGCGCGTGCCGTGGACGGCGTCGACCTGGACATCCGGCCCGGCGAGATCGTCGCCCTGGTCGGCGAGTCGGGCTGCGGCAAGACGACCCTGGCCCGCTCCCTGCTGGGCCTGGTACCGCCCAGCTCCGGCCGGGTCACGTTCGGCGGCGCACCGCTCGACTACTCGGGCCGCGCGCTCAAGGCGTACCGAAAACGCGTGCAGCTGGTCCTTCAGGACCCCAGCGGCTCGCTCAACCCCCGGCACACGGTGTACGACGCGGTGGCGGAGGGGCTGCGCATCCACGGGTACGCCGGTGACGAGCGGGCCGCGGTGGCCGAGGCGCTGTCCCGGGCGGGGCTGCGACCGCCCGAGCGGTTCTTCCTGCGCTACCCGCACGAGCTGTCGGGCGGTCAGCGCCAGCGCGTCGTCATCGCGGGCGCCCTCGTCCTGGAGCCCGAACTGATCGTCGCCGATGAGCCGGTGGCCTCGCTGGACGCCTCGGTGCGCGGCGAGATCCTGGCCCTGCTGCTGCGGCTGCGCGACGAACTGGGGCTCTCCGCGCTGGTCGTGACGCACGATCTCGGTCTGGCGTGGAACATCGCGGACCGGGTGGCGGTGATGTACCTGGGCCGGATCGTCGAGACGGGCCCGGTCGAACAGATACTGACGACCCCTCAGCATCCGTACACCAAGGCCCTGTTGTCCGTGCTGCCGGAGGCGGAGGGCGAGCCGGTGATTCTGACCGGTGAGCCGCCGGACCCGTCGAAGGTGCCGTCGGGCTGCCGGTTCCACGCCCGCTGCCAGGTCCTCGCCTCGGGCGAGGCCGAACGGGCGGGGGTGGCGGACGCGTGCCGTACGAAGGATCTGCCGGTGCTCGACGGGGGTGCCGCCACCCAGGTGGCGTGCCACTGGGCCGCGGCGGGCTCGAAGGAGACGTCCCCGGCCTGACTGACCGGCACGCAGGCTGGGCCGCCCCCTCAGCCGTCGTCCGGGCCGTCCGGGGCTCCGTGGTGGATGGCGCCCGCCAGCTCGCCCAGCGGGCGGCCGGTGCCGCCCCAGCGGTGCTGGATGATCTCGGCGGCGATGGAGACCGCCGTCTCCTGCGGGGTACGGCCGCCGAGGTCGAGGCCGACGGGTGAGGCGAGGCGGGCCAGTTCCGCGTCGCCCACCCCGGCCTCGCGGAGCCGGGCGGTCCGGTCGAGGTGGGTACGGCGGCTGCCCATGACCCCGATGTAGGCGGCGGGCGTCCGCAACGCGGCGATCAGCAGGGGGACATCGAACTTCGGGTCGTGCGTGAGCACACAGATCACCGTGCGGGCGTCGACGGCGGTCGATTCCAGATAGGTGTGCGGCCAGGCGCGGACGACCTCGTCGGCGGACGGGAAGCGTTCCCGGGTGGCGAAGGCCGGACGGGCGTCGCAGACCGTGACCCGGTAGCCGAGGAACGAGCCGATCCGCGCGGTGGCCGCGGCATGGTCGATGGCACCGAAGACGAGCATGCGGGGCGGCGGGGCGTACGTCTGGACGAAGACGGACACCTCCTGCATCCGGCGCTGGCCGTGCGCCCCGTACCGCTGCACCCCTGTGGCGCCCTGGGCCAGCAGCCCGCGGGCGTCGTCGGTGACGGCCGCGTCGAGCCCCTCGGCGCCGAGGGAGCCCGCCGTACGGTCCCCCAGGACCACCAGGGTGGCCGCGGGCGCCCCGGCCTCTCCCGGCACCGCGTCCGAGGTCTCCACCGGAGCGGCCCGCGGCAGGAGCGTGGCCACGGCCACCGGCTCGTGGGCGGCCACGAGGTCCATGACCTCCCGCAACCGGCCCCGGTCGGCGGCCGAGACGCAGGCCCGCACCAGGACCTCGATCGTGCCGCCGCAGGTCAGACCGACGCCCAGGGCCTCGCCGTCGCTGATCCCGTACGACCGCAGCCGCGGTCGGCCCGAGGCGAGCACCTCGTCGGCCACCTCGTACACATCGCTCTCGACGCAGCCCCCGGACACGCTGCCCAGCACCGCGCCGTCGGCGCTCACCGCCATCACGGCGCCGGGCTCACGGGGCGCGCTGCCGTGGACGGCCACCACGGTCGCCAGGGCGAAGGGCGTACCGGCCGCGTGCCAGTCGCGGAGTTCGGGAAGGATGTCACGCACCCTGCCAGCATCCGCCGCCCGGCGGCGGAACGCGCGACGACGGGACACGCGACGACGGAACGGGGATCAGATGGCCCGGCAGTACACGCGATCAGGCGGTGCGGCCGTACGCGCGGTCAGACAGCGCGGTCGTACGCCGCGATCAGCTCGCTGCAACGCTTCACGTCGGCGGCCATCGCCACCAGGAGGTCGTCGACCGAGTCGAACTTCAGCATGCCGCGTACGTACGCGAGGAAGTCCACGGCCACGTGCAGCCCGTACAGATCCAGGCCCACCCGGTCGATCGCGTACGCCTCGACGGTCCGCTCGGTGGCGTCGAACTGCGGGTTCGTGCCCACGGAGATCGCGGCGGGCATCGCCTCGCCGTTCACGTGCAGCCAGCCCGCGTAGACGCCGTCGGCGGGGATCGCGGTGTGCGGCAGGGTCTCCACGTTCGCCGTGGGGAAGCCCAGCTCACGGCCGCGCTGCGCGCCGCGGACCACGATGCCCTCGACCCGGTGCGGCCGGCCGAGGATCTCGGCGGCGCCCGCCACGTCGCCCTCGGCGACCAGACGGCGGGTGAGCGTGGAGGAGAACGGCTGACCGCCGCCCGCCGCACCGCTCACATAGAGGTCGATGACCTCGACGGTGTAGTCATAGGTGGCGCCCAGCTCGGTGAGCAGCGCCACGTTCCCCGCCGCCTTGTGGCCGAAACGGAAGTTCGGCCCCTCGATGACGGCCTGCGCGTGCAACTTGTCGACCAGCACCTTCACGATGAAGTCGGTCGGCGACAGCTTCGAGAACTCGGTCGTGAAGGGCAGGATCAGCACCGCGTCCACGCCCAGCTCCGCCATCAGCTCGGCACGCCGGTGGTGCGGGGCGAGCAGCGGCGGGTGGCTGCCGGGGCGGACGACCTCGCTGGGGTGCGGGTCGAAGGTCACGACGACGGACGGAACGCCCAGCTCGCGCGCCCGTTCCACGGCCCGGCCGATGATCAGCTGGTGCCCGCGGTGCACGCCGTCGTAGGAGCCGATGGTGACGACGCTGCGTCCCCAGTCCTGGGGGATGTCCTCCAAGCCACGCCAGCGCTGCACTGTGACCGCTCCTCGCCCGAACCTGTGTACGTGTGTATGTCGATTACGCAGGTCTAAGACTGCCATGCTCACGTCCCGCGGCCTGCATCGGCATCGGGATCGCGGGCCGAGACGCCTCCAGCGCCTCCACCGTCCGCCGCGCGCTCGGGCCCACGACCGCCGCCCATTCCTGCGGGGCGTCGGCCAGCCAGCCGATGACCAGTGCGGCGAAACCGGGCACGTCACGAGCGAGCTCGACGAGGCTCCGGTCGAAGCGGGCCGCACCCTCCGGGGTCCGCACCAGGAGCATCCCGGTGCGGTGCACCAGCGCTCTCGTCCGTACTTCCGGCCGGTGGCCCGATCCCGTCGCGGCGGCCCGCAACAGCGCGTCGAGCACCTCCGCGTCCCGCCCCCTGTCCTGCTCGAACTCCAGCAGGACCTCCAGCAGCTCGGCCCGCAGCGGCCTGGAAGCGGTGCTTCCGGGCCCCGCGAGCACCCGGGCGAGCGCGCCGCGCACGACTGGCGGTACGGGGCGGTTCCGCAGCAGCCCGGTCACCAGGGGCAGCAGCAGGGCACGGGCGGCGGGACCGTGCTCCAGCCGCAGGTCCACGTACTCGCCGGCGTACGTGCCGTCGTCGGGGTGGCTGTCGATGTACGCCCGTACGAGCCCCGCGGCGTGCAGCGCCAGGGCGGGCGCGTCCAGCGCGGCCAGCTCCCGCAGCACCTCACCCGCGCCGTCCCCGGTCCGGACCAGCCGGGCGCGCAGGGCGGCGAGCACCGGCTCCGGGCGGGCCGGGAACACCTCGGCCAGCAGCGCCACCGGCAGCCGGGGATCCCCCGCGGCGAAGACCCGCAGGGCCTCGGCGATATGGCGGTCCCGGGTCTCCGGGTCCCGTACGAGGAGGGTGAGCGCCGGGCCGTGCAGGTCGCCGTCCGAGCGGCGGGCCAGCAGGGCGAGGGCAGCGGCGCGCAGGAGGGCCCGGTCGATGTCGGCGAGGGTGCGCTCCGCGAGCAGCGCGGCGTAGTGCGCGGCCGCCGGGCGCCGCGCGGGCCGGTCCTCGTCGCGCGCCCAGCGCTCCACGGCCCGGCAGAGCGCGGCGGGCTCGTCCTCGGCCAGTGCGGCGAGGAGTTCGGCGGCGCGCGGATGGGGCGTCACCACCAGGGCGTCGGTCAGCTCGTCCACGGCCAGGTCCCGGCGGGCGTACAGGAGAGCCTGTGCGGCGGCGGCCACCGTGGGACGCAGGGGCACGTCCTGTCCGGCGGGCAGCGGGCGCTCGTCGGTGAACCAGCGGCACAGCAGCCTCTGCACGGTCGGCGGGTCGAGGGCGAGCCGCCGGGCCACGGCGTCCAGGTACCGCTCGTCCCCGTCGGCGCGCGGGATTCCGTCGGCGGGCACGAGCCGCCGCAGCAGATCGATCCGGTCCTCCTCGGGCAGCCGCAGCCGCCGCCAGAACCAGGGCCCGAACTCCGTGTAGGCCCCCAGCCCGGCCGGCCCTGCCCCGGCGGCGGACCGCCGGGTGATCCGTCCGGCGAGCACCCGCAGGACGCCCAGATAGGGGCGTGCGTCGGGCACTTCGAGCAGTGACTGGCCGAGGAGGTGGGCGGCCCACCAGCCCGCGTCCTCGTCCGCCCGCGTCCGCCCGTCGTCGCGGGAGAGCCGGTCCAGCGCCTCGATCAGGTCGGCCATCCGGTGCGCCAGTGCGGAAGTGCCCTGGCGGCGGCCCAGCAGCAGCATCGCCTGGATCACCGGTCCGATGCGATGCCTCGGCACGGGCAGGCTGCGGGGCTCCAGCGTCTCCGGGGACTCGTGGAGCGCCTGGGGCTGATGAGGCTGGTGAGGCACTTGGATCAACGGGGGCCGATGGAGCTGCTGGGCCGACCCCACCGACTCCGACTCACGGGACTCACGGGACTCACCGAACCGCTGAAGAGACCGGGGCTGCTGGGACTGCTGACGGGGCTGAGGCTGCCGTGACCGCCGGGGCCGCGGCAAGGACCCCCGCCCGGAGACCACCGGGGCCACCGGGGCCACCGGGGCCACCGGGACGACCGGGCCCGCCGAAGCGGTCAGCGAGGCCGCCGGAACCGCCGCCACCGTCCGCTCCTCCCCCGTGTGCCAACGGTGGACCAGCGACCGCAGCGCCGCGTCCAGGTCCAGGTGCGCGCCCTGCACCCAGTCCCCCAGCTCCTCGTGGGCGAAGCGGTAGCCCGCGCCCGCCGGAACCAGGAGGCCCTCGGTGAGGACCGCCGAGGCCCAGCCGGTGCGCCAGGGGAAGATCTCCTCGAACGCCGCCCGGTCCAGCTCCCCCTGGCCCGGTCCGAGACAGCGCCGGGCCGCCTCGTGGACCTGCCCGGCCACCCGGGCGGCCAGCCTGCGTACGGCGGTGCCACGGGGCTGCGGGTCGGCCGCCGCCGCGATCCGGACCGCGACGCGGACGCACATGAGGTCGAGGTGGGCGCCGAAGACGTCCTCGGTGTCGGGCCGGCCCGCCACGTCCGGGGGCAGCGCCGCGCGCACCTCGGCGAGCAGCCGGAGCGTGAGCGGGTGCCGGTCGTGGCCGGGGGCGAGGGCTCCGGCGGGGATGCCGTAGCGCTCCCGGGCCCGCTCGGCCTCGCTCGCTGTCAGGTCGCCCAGGCGCAGCGCGGGCGGCAGCCCCCTGGCGGGCCGCACGGGGCGGTGCAGGGTGTCCGGCGGGTGGAACGACCCGGCCCGCTCCCAGTGTTCGGGGCGGCACGCGACGACCAGCCGTGCCCCGTGGTGCCGCAGCCAGTCGGCCGTGCCCGCCGTCCACTCGGCGAGCCGGTGGGCCAGCAGCGGGGGCATCTCCTCGGGGCCGTCCAGCACGACGAGCAGCGGGTGCCCCGCCGCCGCGGCCAGCGCGGCCACCCGCTCGGGGGTGGCCGTCCCCATGTCCCCCCGGGCCCCGGCGGCGGTGACGATCCGTGCGGACCGGGCGAGGGTACGGGCGACGGCTTCGGCGACGGACGTGTCGTCGGCCAGCAGATCGGCGCCGCGCAGCCACAGGGTGAGCGCGGGTGCCTCGCCCCCGGCACGGCGGGCGGCCAGGGCGGCCAGTTCGGTGGTGCGGCCGGTGCCGGGCGCACCGACGAGGCCGAGGACCGTCCCCGTGCCGTCCTCGAAGGCGGTGAACTCCGCCTGGACCCCGTCCCGCTCCACCCGTTCGGTGCGGGCGCCCGTGCCGCCCGCCGAGCCGACCGAGGTCGCGGTGAGCTGGAGGGCACCGGCGAGGTTGAGGTCGGGTCCGTAACCGGGGACGCTCATCGCGTTGCGCCGCAGCAGGGCGTCGAACTCGCCGCCGGAGCCGGGGGCGAGCGGCAGGGCGAGCCCGGCCGCCTCGTGGGCGGCGCGAAGGGCGGTGCAGAGCACGCCGAGGACCGCACCGGTCCGGGGATCGGTCACCGGACCGCCCACGGCCGCCCCGCCCGAGCGCAGCGCGTCGCGCCCGTCCGTGCCTAGGGCCAGTTCCAGCGCCGCCCCGACCGGGTGGCCGCGGCCGCCTTCGGTGTACGTGGCGGGGGCCGTACCGAGCACGCGGGCCTCGCGCCAGCCGTGCGCGGCGATGCGGACGTACGTCCCCGCCTCGATCCGGTCCCGAGCGGCGATGGGCAGCGGTTCGGTGCCGAGCGCTTCGGGTCCGCCGGTGCGCACCAGGGCGAGGCCGAGCGCGGGCAGCGCGGTGATGTCGTCGGGACCGACGGGACAGGTGCGGCCGTCGCTCCCGTGGAGCACCAGAGGCGCGTCGGAGGCGACGGCCCGGTGACTGGTGACGACCGTTCCGCGATCGTCCGCGACGAATCCGGTCCCTCTCGGCCGGCCGGCCCGATCGCAGATTTTTACCAGCTTCGACCGGTCCCCGCTGCCCATGGTTCAGACGGTAGGTCGGCAACGTTCGGTGCGAGAAGCGCAGGGTACGAAAGCGCCCCCCTGCGCACCCCTCGTTCACTCCGAGCGCCCGTCCATTGGGGTGAATTCGCGGGTCTGGGTGGACAGGGCTCATCGCGGGAGGGGGGTCGTGGAGCGGGCACCGGGGGCTGTGCCCGCTCCACGACGGAGGCGGTGGCGGAGCCCGTCAGGCGAAGACGGCGAGGCTCTTGGCCTTGCCCTTCTGTTCCTCGACCAGCACCAGGAACCGCCCGTCGGGCCCGAAGACCCCGACCGGTCCCGGCGGATACGCGGGCATGTCCAGCCGGACCCCGTTGAGCAGCAGCTTGGCCCGCTTCTCGTCCACGTCCCAGCGGGGGAACGCGGAGGCGGCCGCCTCCGCGACCGGCATCACGGTCAGCTCCTCCTGGTGCGCCTCCAGCGTCCTCGCCGCGTCCAGCCCGTACGGGCCGACCCGGGTGCGCCGCAGCGCGGTGAGGTGCCCGCCCACACCGAGCCCGGCACCGAGGTCCCGGGCGAGGGCGCGGATGTACGTACCGGAGGAGCAGACGACGGAGACGACGAGGTCGACGACCGGGGTCCCGTCCTCGGCGACCGCCTCGCGGACGTCGTGAACGGCGAACGACGAGACGGTCACCGGACGGGCCGGGATCTCGAACTCCTCGCCGCCGCGCACCCGCGCGTACGAACGCTTCCCGTCGATCTTGATGGCGCTGACCTTGGACGGCACCTGCATGATCGGGCCGCTCAGTGCCGCCACCCCGGCGTCGATGCCCTCCCGCGTCACACCCGAGGCGTCGGTGGACGAGATGATCTCGCCCTCCGCGTCATCGGTGATGGTGTCCTGCCCGAGCCGGATCGTGCCGAGGTACTCCTTCTCGGTCAGCGCGAGATGGCCCAGGAGCTTGGT
This sequence comes from Streptomyces sp. NBC_01433, assembly GCF_026340105.1. Taxonomy (NCBI): domain Bacteria; kingdom Bacillati; phylum Actinomycetota; class Actinomycetes; order Kitasatosporales; family Streptomycetaceae; genus Streptomyces; species Streptomyces sp. NBC_01433. The sequence goes on from NZ_JAPEPM010000001.1 coordinate 214,090, forward strand.
GGCCTTCTCGACGCCGAGGACCAGCACACCGGTCGCCATCGGGTCGAGCGTGCCGGCGTGCCCGACGCGGCGGGTACGGGCGATGCCGCGCATCTTGGCGACGACGTCGTGCGAAGTGAAGCCGGACGGCTTGTCGACAATGACAAGGCCGTCCGGCGTCCTGTTGTTCTGCTGTGTCATGCGGAGGCCGAGCCCTCGTTCCCACTGGGGCGCTCGGGCTCGTCGGACCCCTCGGCCTCGGCAGCCTCGTCCTCGTCCTCCGGCTTGCGGTACGGGTCGGCGTCGCCCGCGTACTTCGCGCCGGTCGACACCTCGCGTACCTCGGCGTCCTTGGCCCGCGCCTTGTCGAGGAGGTCCTCGATGGTGCGGGCGTTGTCCGGCAGGGCGTCCGGGACGAAGGCCAGGGACGGCGTGAACCGGACCCCGGTCTGCCGGCCGACCTCGGAGCGCAGGACGCCCTTGGCGCTCTCCAGCGCCGCGGCGGAAGCCGCGCGCTCCTCGTCGTCGCCGTAGACCGTGTAGAAGACCGTGGCCTCCCGCAGGTCGCCGGTGACACGGGCGTCCGTGATCGTCACGAATCCGAGCCGCGGATCCTTGATACGCCGGTCCAGGGTCTCCGCGACCACGACCTGGATGCGATCGGCCAGCTTGCGGGCCCGCGCGTTGTCGGTCACCGGTCCGTCACTCTTCCTTCTGGTTTTTGCTTACGGTTCAGTCTTCGTCACTGTGCAGCCGCCGTCGAACCGACAGCAGCTCCACCTCGGGACGCGCGGCGATCAGCCGCTCGCACCGGTCCAGTACATCTGTGAGGTGTCCGGTGTCCCCGGAGACCACGGCAAGGCCGATCTCGGCCCTGCGATGGAGATCCTGCCCACCCGTCTCCGCCGCACTCACCGCGAACTTGCGCTGCAGCTCGGCGACGATCGGGCGGACGATGGAGCGTTTCTCCTTCAACGACCGTACGTCGCCGAGGAGCAGATCGAAGGACAGTGTCCCCACATACATGTATGTCCGGATATCCCGCCGGTTCGGGTTCGGAAATGCCCGGAGGCCACCCCCCGGACCGGCACAGCGTGCCCTGCCGGTACTCGGCCGGGACACCAGAACCGTACCGGAACGGCCGGGGCCGATCGACGGAAATATGACCCGTCGACCGGCCCCGACTGTTGAGGTACGGATCAGCCGCGCGGCTTCTCGCGCATCTCGTACGTCGCGATGACGTCGTCGATCTTGATGTCGTTGAAGTTTCCGAGGTTGATACCGCCCTCGAAGCCTTCGCGGATCTCTGTGACGTCGTCCTTGAAGCGGCGCAGACCGGAGATGTTGAGGCTCTCCGCGATGACCTTGCCATCGCGCAGCAGGCGCGCCTTGGTGTTGCGCTTGACCTCGCCGGACCGGACCAGCACACCGGCGATGTTGCCCAGCTTGGACGAGCGGAAGATCTCGCGGATCTCCGCCGTACCGAGCTCGACCTCTTCGTACTCCGGCTTGAGCATGCCCTTGAGGGCCGCTTCGATCTCTTCGATCGCCTGGTAGATGACCGAGTAGTACCGGACGTCCACGCCTTCGCGCTCGGCCATCTGCGCGGCACGCCCTGCGGCGCGCACGTTGAAGCCGATCACGATGGCGTCGGAGCCGGTCGCCAGGTCGATGTCCGACTCGGTGACCGCACCCACACCGCGGTGCAGGACCCGGATGTCGACCTCTTCACCGACGTCGAGCTGGAGCAGCGAGGACTCAAGAGCCTCCACCGAACCGGACGCGTCGCCCTTGATGATGAGGTTGAGTTCCTGGACCAGACCGGCCTTGAGCGCCTCGTCCAGGTTCTCCAGGGAGAACCGGACACCCTTGCGGGCGAAGTTGGCGTTGCGCTCACGAGCGGCACGCTTCTCGGCAATCTGACGGGCCGTACGGTCCTCGTCGACGACCAGGAAGTTGTCGCCGGCGCCCGGGACGTTGGTGAGACCCAGCACGAGGACGGGGGTCGAGGGACCCGCTTCCTCGACGTTCTCGCCCTTGTCGTCGAGCATCGCGCGGACTCGGCCGTAGGCGTCGCCGACGACCATCGTGTCGCCGACCCGCAGCGTGCCTCGCTGGACCAGGACGGTCGCGACGGCACCGCGGCCGCGGTCGAGGTGGGACTCGATCGCAATACCCTGCGCGTCCTGCTCCGGGTTGGCCCGCAGGTCGAGCGAGGCGTCGGCGGTGAGGACGACGGCCTCCAGCAGTGCCTCGATGTTGAGGCCCTGCTTCGCGGAGATGTCGACGAACATCGTGTCGCCGCCGTACTCCTCGGCCACCAGACCGAACTCGGTGAGCTGACCGCGCACCTTGGTCGGGTCGGCACCCTCGACGTCGATCTTGTTGACCGCGACCACGATCGGCACCTCGGCCGCCTTGGCGTGGTTCAGCGCCTCGATCGTCTGGGGCATCACACCGTCGTTGGCCGCCACCACGAGGATCGCGATGTCGGTCGACTTCGCACCACGTGCACGCATGGCGGTGAACGCCTCGTGACCCGGGGTGTCGATGAAGGTGATCCGGCGGTCCTCGCCGTTGACCTCGGAGGAGACCTGGTACGCACCGATGTGCTGCGTGATACCGCCGGCCTCGCCCGCGACGACGTTCGTCTTGCGGATCGCGTCCAGCAGTCGGGTCTTACCGTGGTCGACGTGACCCATGACGGTCACGACCGGCGGACGGGAGACCAGGGCCTCTTCGCCGCCCTCGTCCTCGCCGAACTCGATGTCGAAGGACTCGAGCAGCTCGCGGTCCTCCTCCTCGGGGCTGACGATCTCCAGGACGTAGTTCATCTCGTCCGCGAGAAGCCGAAGCGTCTCGTCGGAGACGGACTGCGTGGCCGTGACCATCTCGCCGAGGTTCATCATCACGGCGACGAGCGACGCCGGGTTGGCGTTGATCTTCTCCGCGAAGTCGGTGAGCGAGGCACCGCGCGACAGCCGGACAGCCTGCCCGTTGCCGCGAGGCAGCATGACGCCGCCGACCGACGGGGCCTGCATGGCCTCGTACTCCTGGCGCCTCTGCCGCTTCGACTTGCGACCACGACGCGCCGGACCGCCGGGACGGCCGAACGCACCCTGTGTGCCACCACGGCCACCGGGGCCGCCGGGACGTCCACCGAAGCCGGGACGACCGCCGAAGCCGCCGCCACCACCGGGACGGCCTGCGCCGCCACCGCCACCGGGACCACCGGGACGACCGGCGAAGCCGCCGCCACCGCCACCGGGACCGGCCGGACGGCCTGCGAAGCCGCCGCCACCGGGACGGCCTGCGCCGCCACCGCCACCGGGACGACCGCCGCCGCCGCCACCGGGACCACGGCCACCGCCGGGGCCACCGCCGGGACGCGGGCCCGCAGCGGGACGCTGCGGCATCATGCCGGGGTTCGGACGGTTACCGGACGGGGCACCGCCCGGACGGGGAGCCTGCGGACGGGGCATGCCGCCGGGGCTCGGACGTGCGCCACCCTGACCCTGCGGGCGCGGGGCGCCACCGGGGCCGCCCTGCGGACGCGGGGCGCCGGGGCGCTCCTGACCGCCACCGGGGCGCGGGGCGCCACCGGGCCGGGGGGCCTGGGGACGCGCCATGCCGGTGGAGCCACCGGAGGTGAAGGGGTTGTTGCCCGGACGGGGACCCGCCGGACGTGCGCCACCGGGGCGCGGGGCACCCTGGCCTGCGGGACGCGCGGGGCGGTCGCCGCCACGCTCGCCACCGCGACCGCCGTCACGCTGACCGCCCTCGCGCTGACCACCGTCGCGGCCGCCGTCACGCTGACCGCCGGCCGGAGCCGGACGGGAGGCGGGACGCGGGCCGGGGGTGGCGCCTGCGGGGCGGGGGGCCTGCTGCTGCGCGGGCGCGGCCTGCTGGGCCGGAGCCGGTGCCGAGAACTCGGCAGCGGGGACCGGAGTCACCGGCGCGGGCTTGGGCGCGGGCTTCGGGCCCGGACGCGGCCCGGCCGACGGCGCGGAAGGCGCTGCCGGGGCGGTACTCGCGGGGGCGCTGCTCGCCGGGGCCTCGGCTGCGGCCGGCTTGGGGGCCGGGGCGCCGGGCTTCGGGCCGGCGGGACGTGCCGCGGCGGCCGGGGAGGGCGCTGCGGGCTTTACGGGCGCGGCCTTGCGGGGCGCGCCGGGCTTGGCAGCGGACTTGCCGGCGTTGCCGCCGGGCCCCTGCAGTGCGTCAGTCAACTTGCGTACAACCGGCGCCTCGATCGTCGAGGACGCCGAACGGACGAATTCACCGAGTTCTTGGAGCTTGGCCATGACGACCTTGCTCTCGACGCCGAACTCCTTGGCGAGTTCGTATACCCGGACCTTAGCCACTTCGCTCCTTTTAGGTCCGGGTTACCGCCGGACCGTCGCTACTTCATGGGCGTACTCATCGCGTACTCATCGAGTGCTCATCGCAATCTCGACCTACTTCCAACTCGCGAGGTACCTGACCGCACGGGGACCCGTGCCGTTCACTTTCCTACGGTGTCACCCGCTCGACGAACCGCTGCAGTGCGGCGGAGTCGAACGGCCCCTTGGCCTTGAAGGCCCGGGGGAATGCCCGGCGGCGAACCGCCAGGTCGAGACAGACAGATGCGGGGTGCACATAAGCACCCCGGCCGGGCAGCGTACCGCGTGGATCAGGGACGCATACTCCCTCGTCCACCACGATGCGCAACAGCTCGCTCTTGGCCACTCGCTCCCGGCATCCCACACAGGTTCGCTCGGGGCAAGCGCGGGCTTGCGTCCGGCCAGACACGTTTAAGTCTACCTCCCCGTACCGACCCCACCCGTTTGGGGCAAGAATCGAACGGATGTTGTCGTGATCTCAGCGGCTTGCCACCTAGATCTATTCCTTCGGGCAGGTCCGGGTCAACGCCTTTCCGAGCGCTCCCGGGCCCGCTCGGCCCGCTCGCGGTCGGCGATGTCGCGCTCGGCGTCCGTCTCGGTGTCCGGCCGGATGTCGATGCGCCAGCCGGTGAGACGGGCGGCGAGACGGGCGTTCTGCCCCTCCTTGCCGATCGCCAGCGACAGCTGGTAGTCCGGGACGGTGACCCGTGCGGACCTGGCACCGAGGTCCACGACCTCCACCTCGCTCACCCGGGCGGGCGACAGTGCGTTGGCGACCATCTCGGCCGGGTCGTCCGACCAGTCCACGATGTCGATCTTCTCGCCGTGCAGCTCGGCCATGACATTGCGCACACGGCCGCCCATCGGACCGATGCAGGCGCCCTTGGGATTGAGGCCGGAACGGGTCGAACGGACCGCGATCTTCGTGCGGTGGCCGGCCTCGCGGGCGATCGCGCAGATCTCGACGGAACCGTCGGCGATCTCCGGGACCTCCAGCGCGAAGAGCTTCTTCACCAGGTTGGGGTGGGTGCGCGACAGCGTCACGGACGGACCGCGCACGCCCTTCGCGACCCGTACGACGTACGTGCGAAGGCGCAGGCCGTGGGTGTACTCCTCGCCCGGCACCTGCTCCTGCACCGGCAGGATCGCTTCCATCTTGCCGATGTCGACCAGGACGTTCTTCGGGTCCTTGCCCTGCTGGACGACGCCGGTGACGACATCGCCCTCGTGGCCCGCGTACTCGCCGAAGGTCTTGTCGTCCTCCGCGTCGCGCAGCCGCTGCATGATGACCTGCTTGGCGGTGGACGCGGCGATACGGCCGAAGTCGGACGGGGTGTCGTCGAACTCCTTGGCCTCCTGGCCCTCTTCGAGGTCCGCCGGGTCCTCCTTCGCCCACACCGTGACGTGGCCGGAGTCGTCCAGCTTCACGCGTGCCCGGCGGTGGCTGTGGGGGGTGTGGTGGTACGCGATGAGGAGGGCCGATTCGATCGCCCCGACGAGCACCTCGAAGGGGATCTCCTTGCTCTGCGCCAAGCCCTTCAGAAGCTTCACATCGATGTCCACGGCTACGCCTCCTCTTCCTTCTTGTCCTTGCGGTTGAATTCGATCTCCACGCGCGCCTTGGCGATGTCGGCGAAGGCGACCCGGCGGGACGTGGGCTTGCGGCCCTTGACGCCCGGCACTTCGAGGTCGAGTCCTTCGTCGTCGACGGCCAGGATGCGGGCGACCAGCTCGTCGGCGCCCGCTTCGGCGGTCAGCTGGAACTTGGCCAGCCTGCCGGTGGCGCGTACGTAGTGGCGGTGCTCGGTCAGCGGGCGGTCGGCGCCCGGAGAGCTCACTTCGAGGACGTACTCGTCCTCGCCCATCGCGTCGGACTCGTCGAGCTTCTCGGAGATCTCGCGGCTCAGCTCGGCGCAGGTGTCGAGCTCCACGCCCTCGTCGGAATCCACGATGATCCGCAGCACGCGACGGCGGCCTGCCCGGGAAACCTCGATCTCTTCGAGATCCAGCTGCTTCGCGCTGACGAGTGGTTCGAGCAGTCCGCGCAGCCTCTCGCTCTGGGTGGTGCTCATCCGGGTGACTCCTCGGCCGCGTGTGCTGTTGTGGGGATCGTCGTGCGTCAGGTCAAAGGGTATCCGGTCCCGAGGGGTGTTGCCGTCCGCCGGCCCCGCCTCCCGCGGGTACGCTCGCCTGCGGTGATCACTTCAGGACAGATCCGGTCAGGACCGGTCCCGGCTCGAAGGAGAAAAGTGCGGCGCACGGGGACGACGCGCAGGGGGGCGCTCACCGCGACGGGGGCGCTGGCGGCGGGAGCGGTGCTGACCGGCTGCGGGGGCGACAGCGAAACCGAGGGCCGTGGGGGCACGGTGAGCGCCGCCGCGGTCCGGGCCGAGCGGACCCAACGGGCGACGGCCGCCCGGACCGGCGCCGAGCTGCTCGCCCGGTACGAGGACGTCGCCACGGCCCATCCGGCGACCGCGGCGGGGCTCGCGCCCCTGCGGGCGGCCGTGCGGGAACACGTGAAGGCCCTCCTGGAGGGCGCGGGGAAGGCGCAGTCGCTCTCCTTCGTCAGGACGCCCCCCGTGACCGACGCGAAGAGTGCGGTGAAGGAGCTGGCCGCGGCGGAACGGCGGGCCGCCGACGCGCACACCAAGGCGCTACTGACGGCGGAACCGGAGCTGGCCCGGCTGCTGGCCTCGGTCGCCGCGGCCGCCGCGGCCCACGCGTATCTGCTCACCGAACTGGCCAAGGAGACCTCGTCATGACCACGCAGGCCAGGAACGAGGACGGGCCCGCACCCGCCCTGACCGCCGCACAGGCCGCGCTCGCCGCCGAGCACGCCGCGGTGTACGGCTACGGGGCGCTGGGCGGCCGGGTCGCCGGGAGGCGGCGCGACGAGGCCAGGGCGGCGCACGACGGCCACCGGGCCCGCCGCGACGCGCTGGTGCGCACCGTGCGCGACCTGGGCGGTGCGCCGGTCGCGGCGGACGCCGCGTACGCTCTGCCGTTCGCGGTGGCGGACTCGGCGTCGGCGGTGCGGCTCGCCGCGGTGCTGGAGGACCGGATCGCCGGTGTCTACTCCGATCTCGTACGCGCCGCCGAGGGGCCGCTGCGGCGGGAGGCCGCGGGCGCCCTGCGCGAGGCCGCCGTGCGCGCGGCCCGCTGGCGGGGCAGCGGCGTAGCCTTTCCTGGGCTTGCCGAGCGGGCCACCGGCCGCGAACCGGCCGCGTCGGCGCCCGTGGAGGCCGCCGGGGCCGACGGGACGCACTGAAGAAGGCTCTGAAAGGGATCAAGGCACGTATGGGTTTCGAACCGCCGCAGCGTCTGGTGCGAGCGCTCGGCGAGATGTACGGGGACGCTGTCGCCGCCGACTGGCTCGGCCGGCTCCCCGCACTCACCGAAGAGGCACTGACCGGGAACGGACGGGAGCTGTCCGTCGAACGGGCGGTCGCCCCCGGTGGACGCAGCGGCCTGGTGCTGCTGGTGCGAAGGCCCGACGGAACCCCGGCCGTGCTGAAGATCGCCCCGCCCGCGGCCGGGCCCGAACACGAACGGGCGGCGCTGGCCCACTGGAACGGCTGGGGCGCGGTACAGCTCCTGGACCTTCCCGGCACCGGCCCGGCACCGGCCGGCGGGCTGCTGCTGGAGCGGCTGCACCACGAGGTGTCGCTGCGTTCGCTGCCGGAGGCGAAGGCCCTGCTGGAGGCGGCGGGCACGGTGCGACGGCTGTGGGTCGAACCGCCCGCCGGGCACGCTTTCGAGACGGTCGCCGAGCGGACCGCCCGTCAGGCGGGCCCGATGCGGGCCGCCGCCGAGGCGGACCCGGTGCTGGCCCCGCTCGTCTCCGCGGCCCTGGCCGCTCGCGAGGAGTTGGTCGCCCACTCCCCCGAACTCCTGCTGCTGCACGGCAACTTCCGGCAGAGCAAGGTGCTGTCGGGTGAGCGCGCGCCGTGGCTGACCGTCGGCCCGGAGCCGCTGGTGGGTGAGCGTGCCTATGACCTGGCGCGGCTGGTGCGCGACCGGGTGGAGGATCTGATCGCCTCGCCCGGCGGCCCCGTGACGGCCCGCCGGAGGGTCAAGAAGCTCGCGGAGTCGCTGGACGTGGAGCAGGAACGGCTGCACGGCTGGACGCTGTTCCGGGCGGTGGAGTCGGGAACCCGGGCGCTGTCCGAGGGACGGCGGCAGACGGGCGAGCTGACGCTGGAGTTCGCGGGGTGGCTGTAGGCACCCACCCGGCAGGGCACTGACCGAAGGCGAACTGACCGAAGGCGAACTGACCGACGGTGAGCTGACCGACGGTGAGCCCTGGCCCCGATGCCTTGTTGGCCGACGGTGAGCCCTGCTTCCGATGCCTTGCCTGCCGACGGAGTCCTGGCCCCGCTGCCGCCCGATCGCTGCGAAAAGCCCCCGCGCACCTGAGGTGCGCGGGGGCTTTCGTCGTCCGTGCGGGCGGTCGGATCAGCCCTGGTCGGCGATGAGGCGGGCGATCGCCTCGTCGACGGTCAGCTCCTCGCGCTCGCCGGTGCGGCGGTCCTTCAGTTCCAGGACGCCCTCGGCGGAGCGGCGGCCCGCGACCAGGATCTTCGGTACGCCGATCAGCTCGGCGTCGGTGAACTTCACGCCGGGCGAGACGCCCGCGCGGTCGTCGACCATGACCCGGACACCCGCCGCGTTGAGCTTCTCGGAGACGTCGAGGGCCAGCTCCGTCTGGAGGGCCTTGCCCGCGGCGACCACGTGGACGTCGGCCGGGGCGATCTCGCGGGGCCAGCACAGGCCCTTGTCGTCGGCGGTCTGCTCGGCGAGCGCGGCCACCGCACGGGAGACGCCGATGCCGTAGGAGCCCATCGTGACCCGGACCGGCTTGCCCTGCTGGCCGAGCACGTCGAGCTGGAAGGCGTCGGCGAACTTGCGGCCGAGCTGGAAGATGTGGCCGATCTCGATGGCCCGGTCCAGCTGGAGGCCGGTGCCGCAGTTGGGGCAGGGGTCGCCCGCCTCGACCACGACGACGTCGAGGTAGTCGTCGACCTCGAAGTCGCGGCCCGCGACGACGTTCTTCGCGTGGGTGCCGGGCTTGTTCGCGCCGGTGATCCAGGCGGTGCCCGCGGCGATGCGGGGGTCGGCGATGTAGCGGACCTTCTCCAGACCCTGCGGGCCGACGTAGCCGCGTACCAGGTCGGGGCGGTCCACGAAGTCCTCGGCGGTGACCAGCTCGACAACGGCCGGGGCCAGGTGCTCGCCGAGCTTGCCCAGGTCGACCTCGCGGTCACCGGGGACGCCCACGGCGACGATCTCGCCGTCGACCTTGACCAGGAGGTTCTTCAGCGTGGCGGAGGCCGGGACGCCGAGGTGGGCGGCCAGGGTCTCGATGGTCGGGGTGTCGGGGGTGTCCAGCTCCGCGACGGGGCCGGTCGCGGAGCTGTCGACGGTGGTGGCCTTGAAGGTCACGGCCTCCGTGTTGGCGGCGTAGTCGCAGGCGGGACAGTCGACGAAGGTGTCCTCACCGGCGGGGGCGGGGGCGAGGAACTCCTCGGACGCGGAGCCGCCCATGGCACCGGAGACGGCGGAGACGATGCGGTGGTCGAGGCCGAGGCGCTCGAAGATCCGGATGTAGGCGTCGCGGTGCAGCTGGTACGACTCGGCCAGACCCTCGTCGGTGGTGTCGAAGGAGTACGAGTCCTTCATCTGGAACTCGCGGCCACGCAGCACACCGGCGCGGGGGCGGGCCTCGTCGCGGTACTTGGTCTGGATCTGGTAGAGGATCACGGGCAGGTCCTTGTAGGACGAGCACATGTCCTTGACGACCTGGGTGAAGATCTCCTCGTGCGTGGGGCCGAGCAGATAGTCGGCACCCTTGCGGTCCTTCAGCTTGAAGAGCAGGTCGCCGTACTCCTCGTACCGCCCGCTGGCGTCGTACGCCTCCTTGGGCAGCAGCGCGGGCAGCAGGACCTCCTGGCCGCCGATGGCGTCCATCTCCTCGCGGACGACGCGGGTGATGTTGTCCAGGACCTTCTTGCCCAGCGGCAGCCAGGACCAGATGCCGGCGGCGGTGCGACGTACGTATCCGGCCCGGACGAGCAGCTTGTGGTTGAGCGTCTCGGCGTCCGCCGGGTCGTCGCGCAGTGTCTTGATCATCAATCGGGACATGCGCTGGACCTGGGCCATGGTGAACTCCTGCTCGGAAGGGTGGTGTGGCCGAGGTTAGCCGGGCGGCCCGTGCGGGCGGAAATCGATTCAGTCCGGGCGGCGCAGCGGCAGGGGTGCTCCCATCACCGCGTACGGCAGCGGAGCGCTCGGGAAGACCACCTGACGGGCCAGGTCCTGGTAGCCCAGCGCGCGGTACAGACCGCGCGCCGGGCTCTCCGTGTCGATCGCGGAGAGGATGGAGCGGGGGTGGTCGACGGCGTCCGTGATCGTGGTGATCAGGGCCCGGCCGATACCGCGCTGCTGCTGGTCCGGGTGGACATGGAGCTCGGTGATCACGAACGAGTCGTCGAGCCAGCCGTCGGAGCCGGTGGCCCGGAGATAGGGCTCGACGACGGTGGACCACCAGTGGGTCCGGCTGTTGGGCAGGCCGTAGACGAAGCCGACGAGCCGGCCGGTGGGGGTGGTGGCGCCGAGGGCCCGCGCGAAGGGATGGTCCAGGTGTCTGAGGACGATGTGGCGGCGCACGTCGATCTCGTCCTGGCTGAGACCGAAGGCGACGGCCTGGACGAGCAGGGCTTCGTCGACCCGTGCGGCCAGATCGAGCGGACCGATCACGATGCCGGGGATTCCGGGGCCGTTCCCGGGGACTGCTGCTGCCATGCGCGAACCCTACTGTCCCGGTCGCACGGTCAGAACAGCACGCTCATGAAGGCGCCGACCTCGCGGAAGCCGACGCGGCTGTAGGCCTTGCGTGCGGGGGTGTTGTAGTCGTTCACGTACAGGCTGACGACCGGTGCCACATCGGCCAGCGCATGGGCCAGGACGGCCGCCATGCCCGTCTCGGAGAGGCCGCGGCCACGGAATTCGGGAGCGACCCAGACGCCCTGGATCTGGCAGGCCTGGGTGGTGGCGGCGCCGATCTCCGCCTTGAAGAGGACCTTGCCGTCCTCGATACGGGCGAAGGAGCGGCCGGAGCCGATCAGCTCGGCGACGCGTGCCTGGTAGAGGAGCCCGCCGTCGCCCGCCAGCGGGGAGATCCCGACCTCCTCCGTGAACATCGCCACGCAGGCCGGCATCACGATGTCCATCTCGTCCTTGCGGATGCGGCGTACGAAGGGGTCGGGCGCCACATCGGCGGACAGGCTCTCGGTGACCATCAGCGGCTGGTTGGCCCGGACCTCGCGGGCGGGGCCCCAGCCGGGTTCCAGCAGGCGCCACAGCTGGGCGGTGGGCTCGGCGGGGCCGACGATCGAGGAGCAGCGGCGGCCTGCCCTGCGGGCGCGGTCGGCGAAGGCCCTGATGGCTTCCGGTCCGGCGCAGACGGGGACGAGATTGGCGCCGGAGTAGCAGAGCGAGCGCAGCCTGCCGTCGGCGTACCAGCCCCACATCTCGCCACCGAGGCGCCAGGGATCGAGCCCGGCGACCTGTACGCGCGAGGTCACAAAGGCATTGGCCACGGGCTCGCTCTCCAGGATGGCGAGCGCGGCACCGAGGTCGCTGGGTTCGAGGACCCGGGTGGTGGTCTGCGTCAACACGAGGGGGCCTCACCATACGGTCTGCTGATTTCCGCACTGTACCGAACAAGGCTGTGGGGCGCCGCCCGCATGCGGGTACGGGGCCGGGCGGTGCTCCGGACACGGGCCCTCCCGGGAACGGCCGCGCCCCGCCGGACACGGGGTCCGGCGGGGCGCGGCAGGGGGAGAGAGGTACGGGTCAGCTGATGGAGACCTCGGGTTCGCCGGACGGGATGCCGTCCTTCTCCATCTGCTCGGCGATCTTCAGGGCTTCTTCGATGAGGGTCTCGACGATCTTCGATTCCGGCACGGTCTTGATGACCTCGCCCTTCACGAAGATCTGGCCCTTGCCGTTCCCGGAGGCCACACCGAGGTCCGCCTCACGGGCCTCGCCGGGACCGTTGACGACACAGCCCATCACGGCGACCCGCAGCGGGACCTCCATGCCCTCAAGACCGGCGCTGACCTGGTCCGCCAGCTTGTACACATCCACCTGCGCCCGGCCGCACGACGGGCACGACACGATCTCCAGCCGCCGCTGCTTCAGGTTCAGTGCTTCGAGGATCTGCAGGCCGACCTTGACCTCCTCGACCGGCGGCGCCGACAGGGACACCCGGATCGTGTCCCCGATGCCCTCCGAGAGCAGCGCGCCGAACGCGACGGCCGACTTGATCGTGCCCTGGAACGCCGGGCCCGCCTCCGTCACACCGAGGTGCAGCGGGTAGTCGCTCTGCGCGGCCAGCTGCCGGTAGGCGTTGACCATGACGACCGGGTCGTTGTGCTTCACCGAGATCTTGATGTCGCCGAAGCCGTGCTCCTCGAAGAGCGACGCCTCCCACAGCGCGGACTCCACCAGGGCCTCGGGGGTGGCCTTGCCGTACTTCTTCAGCAGCCGCGCGTCCAGCGAGCCCGCGTTCACGCCGATCCGGATCGGCGTACCCGCGTCACCGGCCGCCTTCGCGATCTCCTTGACCTTGTCGTCGAACTGCTTGATGTTGCCCGGGTTCACCCGGACCGCCGCGCAGCCCGCGTCGATCGCCGCGAAGACGTACTTCGGCTGGAAGTGGATGTCCGCGATGACCGGGAGCTGCGACTTCCGCGCGATCGTCGCCAGCGCGTCGGCGTCGTCCTGCGTCGGGCAGGCCACCCGCACGATCTGGCAGCCGGAGGCCGTCAGCTCGGCGATCTGCTGGAGCGTCGCGCCGATGTCCGACGTACGCGTCGTCGTCATCGACTGCACGGACACGGGTGCGTCCCCGCCGACCGCGACCGATCCGACCTGGATCTTTCGACTGACCCTTCGGTCGGCGAGCTTGGTCGGAACGGCCGGCATTCCGAGAGAAATCGCAGTCATGCGCTGAGCATCCCCAAGGTGTGGATCAAGGTGCGGATCAAGGTGGTTCAGGGTCCCGGGATCGGCGGGCCCCGGCCTTCGAGGTTACGGCACCGGAGCCGGGTGGGACGCATCACGTCGCCAGGGCAATCCGGTGACGGCCCGCCGGACACCCTGTGTGTGTCCGGCGGCCACCTGAGCGACTGCCTGGGCGGAAGGTGCGGATGGGACGGACGGTGCGGTCAGGAGATCTTCACCGGGTTCACGATGTCGGCGACCAGGACGAGCAGGGTGAAGCAGATGAAGACCCCCGCGACGACATAGGCGACCGGCATCAGCTTCGCCACGTCGAACGGGCCCGGGTCGGGCCGCTTGAAGACCTTGGCCACATTGCGGCGTACGGCCTCCCACAGGGCGCCCGCGATGTGTCCGCCGTCCAGCGGGAGCAGCGGGAGCATGTTGAACAGGAACAGCGAGAGGTTGAATCCGGCCAGCAGGAACAGCATCATCGCGATCTGGTTCTGCGCCGGGACGTCCAGCGTCATCACCTCGCCGCCGATCCTGGCCGCGCCGACCACCCCGACCGGGGAGTCGTCGGCGCGAGCGCCGTCGCCGAAGGCCGCGTCCCACAGATCCGGGATCTTGGAGGGCAGGGCGATCATCGAGTGGACGCCGTTCTCCATCATGTCGCCCATGCGGACGACCGAGTCGCCGAAGGAGAGCGGCACGATCTCGGACTGCGCGGCGAAGCCCAGGTAGCCCGCCTTGACGTACTGGTCGGGCACGACCTCGCCGTCGGAGTTCTTCTTCGCCACGGCGTTCTCGCGCAGCACCGCGTGCAGGGTCACTTCCTGACCGTCGCGCCGCACGGTGAGCGTGGCGGGGCCGATGGTCTCGCGGATGCGGTCGGAGAGCGTCGCCCAGTCGTCGACCTTCTTGCCGTCGAAGGCGACGATCCGGTCGCCCTTCCGCAGTCCGGCGGCCTGCGCCGGTGAGACGGGGTCGGACTTCTCGCAGGTGTCGCGTTTGTCGCTCTGCGAGATCACGCACTTCTGGACGCCCGCGACCTCGGTGGTCTGGGTCTGGAAGCCGAAGGTCATCGCCACGCCGAGGAAGATCGCGATCGCCAGGACCAGGTTCATGAACGGTCCGGCGAACATCACGATGACGCGCTTCCACGGCTTGCGCGTGTAGAAGAGCCGCGTCTCGTCGCCCGGTTCGAGCTCTTCGAAGGCGGCGGACCTGGCGTCCTCGATCATGCCCCGCCAGGGCGAGGTGGAGCGCGCTTCGATGCGGCCGTCCGGTCCGGGCGGGAACATGCCGATCATGCGGATGTAGCCGCCCGCCGGGATGGCCTTGATCCCGTACTCGGTGTCGCCCTTCTTGCGCGACCAGACGGTCGGGCCGAAGCCGACCATGTACTGCGGTACCCGGATGCCGAAGAGTTTGGCGGTCGAGAGGTGTCCCAGCTCGTGCCAGGCGATCGAGAACAACAGGCCCACGGCGAAGATGACGATCCCCAGGATCGTCAACAGGATCGTGGTCAGACTCATGCGCGCGCCTCCGCTGTCGCTTTCGCCGAGAGTTCCCGGGCCCGGGCACGGGCCCAGGTCTCCGCATCGAGGACGTCCGCGACCGTCAGCGAAGTTCCCGGGGCAGGGGTGCCGTGTTCGGACACCACAGCGGTGACCGTATCCATGATTCCGTTGAAGGGCAGCCGTCCTGCCAGGAATGCGTCCACGCACTCCTCGTTCGCGGCGTTGAAGACCGCGGGCGCGGTGCCACCGAGCGTACCGACGTGCCTGGCGAGTCCGACGGACGGGAAAGCCTCGTTGTCCAGGGGGTGGAACTCCCAGCTGGACGCCTTCGACCAGTCGAAGGCCGGTGCGGCGTCCGGGACGCGCTGCGGCCAGCCGAGGCCGATGGCGATCGGCCCGCGCATGTCCGGCGGGGTGGCCTGGGCGAGCGTGGAGCCGTCGGTGAACTCCACCATGGAATGGACGTACGACTGGGGGTGGACCACGACCTCGATCCGGTCGAACGGAATGTCGTAGAGGAGATGTGCCTCGATGACCTCCAGTCCCTTGTTGACCAGGGTCGCGGAGTTGATCGTGATGACCGGGCCCATGGCCCAGGTCGGGTGGGCGAGGGCCTGTTCCCGGGTGACATCGGCCAGATCGCTCCGCGTACGTCCCCGGAAGGGGCCGCCGGAGGCGGTGACGACGAGCTTGCGGACATCGGCGCGGGTCCCGGCGGCCAGCGCCTGGAAGAGCGCGGCGTGCTCGGAGTCGACCGGAATGATCTGGCCGGGGGCGGCGAGGGCCTTCACCAGCGGGCCGCCGACGATCAGCGACTCCTTGTTGGCGAGGGCGAGCGTGCGGCCCGCCTTCAGGGCGGCGAGGGTCGGGGCGAGCCCGATGGAGCCGGTGATCCCGTTCAGCACGGTGTGGCAGTCGCTCGCGGCGAGCCGGGTGGCCGCGTCGGGTCCGGCCAGGATCTCGGGGAGGGGCTCGCCGGCCCCGTACCGCTCCCGCAGTGCCTCGCGCAGGGCCGGTACCGCGTCCTCGGCGGCGACCGCCACCGTACGCACCCGCAGTTTCCGCGCCTGCTCGGCGAGGAGGGCGACCCGGCCGCCCGCGGCCGAGAGCGCGGTGACGCGGAAGCGGTCGGGGTTGCGCAGCACCAGGTCGATGGCCTGGGTGCCGATGGACCCGGTGGAGCCGAGGATCACGAGATCCCGGCGTCCTTCAACGGCGTCGAAGACGAGATGCGGGTCGGCGAGGGGGGCAGGGCTGTCGCTCATGCCCCCCATTGTTGCCGCTTCACCTGTGCGGTCGGACAGTGCGTCCCGATCCGCTGCGCGCGGCGCGGAAATTCTGCTACGCGCCCGCCGTACGCCCCTCCACGGCCGCGGGGCGTGGAGCCGGACCGGAGCAGGTCCTGGAGCCGGGCCTGAGCGGACCGTGGAGCCGGGCCTGAGCGGACCGCCGGGGCCGGCGGGACCCGGCGGTCCGGCGGCGGGAGGTCAGACGGGGGTCTCGATGCCGAACCTCAGCCGCAGCTGTTCCATGTCGTGGCGGTCGCGTTCGGACGGTTCGTACCCCTGGTGGAACACCGCCTGCTGCTCGGCCGAGATGCAGCGCACCTCGGTTCCCCCGATGGTGCCGGTGACGAAGCACTCGGCCGGGTAGTGGTAGGGCTCAGCGGGGTCGAGCGAGGACTGGAGCGCGGAGCCGTCGGGAGCGAACTCCACCGGGTGCAGGTCGATTTCGAGCCCCGAGGGGTGGCTGAGGACGAAGCGAACGGGACGCCAGTCCAGTGTCTCGGTGTAACCGGCCGCCGTCAGAGCCGCGACGACCGCGGGCTCCTGGTCGCGGTGGCGCAGCAGGTCGGCATCGCGGTGTTCACGGGTCTGCTCGCCGAGCAGGGCATCGACGCCCCAGCCTCCGGCGAGCACCACCTCGGTGCCCGCGCGGCGCAGCAGTTCGAGGATGGCCAGAAGGTCGTCACGGGACATCATCGACGCGAGGCTAGCCGCCCACGGCCGACGGGGCCGGTCATTTTCGCTCCGCCGCGAACCCGGCGAAGGTCTCGTGGAACTCCGGGAACGTCTTGCGTACGCAGCCGGGGTCGTCGTACGTCAGACCCGGCGTCCGCAGTCCGGCGACCGCGAACGACATGACGACGCGGTGGTCGCCGTGGGTGGCGATCTCGGTGGGGCGGGGGATGCCGGGGTGGATCTCGATCCAGTCGTGCCCCGTGTGGACGGTGATGCCCATGCGGCGCAGGTTCTCGGCACACGCCTCCAGCCGGTCGCACTCCTTGACCCGGGTGTTGGCGACGTCCTCGATCCGTACCGGCGCGTCCGCGAAGGGGGCGATGGCGGCCAGGGTCGGCATCGTGTCGGAGATGTCGCGCATGTTGACGGTGAGCCCGCGCAGGGTGCCGTCGGAGCGAACGGTGGTGGCGTCGGCCGTGGTGCGGACCTCGGCGCCCATCCGGCGCAGGACGTCGACGAAGCGCAGGTCGCCCTGGAGTGCTCCGGTGCCGAGCCCGGGGACGGTGACCTCACGGCCCGAGAGGGCCGCCGCGGCGAAGAAGTAGCTCGCGGTGGAGGCGTCGGGTTCGACGCCGTAGGCGGTGGCCCGGTAGCCGCCGGGCGGGACGGTGAAGGTGTTCCCCTCCCTGGCGACCTCGGCCCCGAAGGCGCGCATCATCGCGAGGGTGATCTCGATGTACGGCGCCGAGACCAGCTCGGTGACCTCGATGCGCAGGCCCTCGGCGGTGAGCGGGCCGAGCATCAGCAGGGCGGTGAGGTACTGGGACGACTCCCCCGCGTCCAGGGTCAGCTCGCCGCCCCTGACGCCACCGGCGTGGATGCGCAGCGGGTGGTGGCCCTCGGCCTCGTCGTGCCGCAGGTCCACACCGAGGGTGCGCAGCGCCCCGGTGAGCGGGGCGAGCGGCCGGCGGCGCATCTGCGCGGAGGCGTCGAAGCGGTAGGTGCCCCCGGCGGCGGCGGAGACGAGCGTCGGCAGGAAGCGGGCGGTGGTGGCTCCGTCGCGGCAGTGGACGTCGGCGTCGGTGGCGGCGGGTCCGGCCGGGCGGCCCTCGATGTGCCAGCGGTCCGGCTCCCGGGTGACCGCGTATCCGAGGCGCGTCAGCCCTTCGGCGAAGCCCTCGGTGTCGTCCGAACGCAGGGGGCGCACGAGGGTGGTGATGCCGTCCGCCGCGGCGGCCAGGAACAGGGCGCGCGCGGTGACGGACTTGGAGCCGGGGATGTGGATGACGGTCACGGTCCCCCATCCTGCCGTGCGCCGGGCAGCCGGGCGGGGCGCGTCCACTCGCTGGACGCGCCCCGCACGTACCTCGCTCGGCGGACCGTCCCTCAGCCGATCGGCCGGTGGAGGTTCTCCTTCGTGGACGCTCCCGGTGCGGCGTCGGCGATCCAGGGGCCGTCGCCGCTCGGGTCGACGATGCCCTCCTCCAGCCAGGTGTACCTCCCGGCCAGCACGCCGTCGACCACCCGGCGGTCGAGGTCGTCGGTGTTGGACCAGAGGCGGGTGAAGAGCGCCTCGACCCGGATCCGGGACTGGTGGCAGAAGACGTCGGCGAGCTGGTACGCCTCGCGGCCGTGCTCACCCCCGGTCCGCAGGAGTTCGGCGCGCACGCAGGCGGCGCTCATCGCGAAGAGTTCGGCGCCGATGTCGACGATCCGGCCGAGGAAGCCCTGCTTGGTCTCCATACGGCCCTGCCAGCGGGACATCGCGTAGAACGTGGACCGGGCCAGTTTGCGGGCGGAGCGTTCGACGAAGCGCAGGTGGGTGGCGAGGTCGGGGTGGCCGGCGGGGTGGAATTCACCGTACGTACGCGGGAGTTGGCCCGCCCCGGTGACCAGCCCCGGGAGCCAGCGGGCGTAGAACCCGGCGGCGTTCGCACCCGCCTTCGCCTTGGCCGACAGTGGCTTGTCCGGGTCGATGATGTCGCCCGCGACCTTCAGATGGGCGTCGACGGCCTCACGGGCGATCAGCAGATGCATGATCTCGGTGGAGCCCTCGAAGATCCGGTTGATGCGCATGTCGCGGAGCAGTTGCTCGGCGGGGACGGCGCGTTCGCCGCGGGCGGCGAGGGACTCGGCGGTCTCGAAGCCGCGCCCGCCGCGGATCTGTACCAGTTCGTCGGCGATCAGCCAGCCCATCTCGGAGCCGTACAGCTTGGCGAGGGCGGCTTCGATCCGGATGTCGTTGCGGTTCTCGTCGGCCATCTGGGAGGAGAGGTCGACGACGGCCTCCAGCGCGAAGGTGGTGGCGGCGATGAAGGAGATCTTCGCGCCGACCGCCTCGTGCCGGGCGACCGGCCTGCCCCACTGTTCGCGTACGGCCGACCATTCGCGGGCGATCTTCAGGCACCACTTCCCGGCGCCGACGCACATCGCGGGCAGCGAGAGGCGGCCGGTGTTGAGCGTGGTGAGGGCGATCTTGAGACCGGCGCCCTCGGGGCCGATCCGGTTGGCGGCGGGGACGCGGACGCGGTGGAAGCGGGTCACGCCGTTCTCGATGCCGCGCAGCCCCATGAAGGCGTTGCGGTTCTCCACGGTGAT
The DNA here is from genome assembly GCF_026340105.1 of Streptomyces sp. NBC_01433. NCBI lineage: Bacteria > Bacillati > Actinomycetota > Actinomycetes > Kitasatosporales > Streptomycetaceae > Streptomyces > Streptomyces sp. NBC_01433. The sequence goes on from NZ_JAPEPM010000001.1 coordinate 233,536, forward strand.
GCCGGGGGCGTCCGCCTCGACGATGAACGCGGTGATGCCGCCCCGGTGCCCCTCGGACTCGGGAACCCGGGCCATGACGACCAGCAGATCGGCGACGACCCCGTTGGTGGTCCACAGCTTCACGCCGTCCAGGACGTAGTCGTCCCCGTCCGGTACGGCGGAGGTCGCGAGCCGGGCCGGGTCGGAGCCGACATCGGGTTCGGTGAGGAGGAAGGCCGAGATGTCGGTGCGGGCCAGCCGGGGCAGGAAGGTGTCCTTCTGCTCCTGGGTGCCGAAGATCTTCAGCGGCTGCGGTACGCCGATCGACTGATGGGCGGAGAGCAGGGCGCCGAGCGAGGGGTTGGCCGAGCCGACGAGGGAGAGCGCCTTGTTGTAGTACACCTGGGTGAGGCCGAGCCCGCCGTACTTCGTGTCGATCTTCATGCCGAGCGCGCCGAGTTCCTTGAGCCCGTTGACCACCTCGTCGGGGATCTTCGCCTCGCGCTCGATCAGGGCGCTGTCGACCCTCGTCTCGCAGAACGTGCGCAGCCGGGCCAGGAACTCCTCGCCGCGCCGGACGTCGTCCGGGGGCGGCAAGGGGTGCGGGTGGATCAGGTCGAGCCGGAAGCGGCCCAGGAAGAGTTCCTTGGCGAAGCTGGGCCGGTGCCAGTCCTGCTCGCGGGCGGCCTCGGCCACCCGGCGCGCTTCCCGCTCGGTGACTTTGGGGACCTGGGACGTGTGGGGTGGGGCGGACATGAGGAGCTCACCTCGCCGCGTGGGGGACCGATGGACCGTACGTACCGATTTCGATGGGTACTTCTTGTCCGTATGTACCTGATCCCGGCGGTGCGCACCACCCCTGCGGCGGGCAGCACGACCGGCCGGAGCCCCCGCACAGTGGGTTCCGGCCGGTCGCTTCGCCCCGCCCGCCGTCGTGCTGTCCAGGCGGAATGCGGGCGGGTCGTTCCTGAGGGCCCGCGGCCCTGTCCTAGAGCGCGAGGCCGGTGAGGACCAGGACGCGCTCGTAGGTGTAGTCGTCCATCGCGTAGCGCACACCCTCGCGGCCGACGCCGGACTGCTTGGCTCCGCCGTACGGCATCTGGTCCGCGCGGTACGAGGGGACGTCGCCGATGATCACGCCGCCCACCTCCAGGGCGCGGTGGGCGCGGAAGGCGGTCTGCAGGTCGTGCGTGAACACGCCTGCCTGGAGGCCGTACTTGGAGGAGTTGACGGCGGCGAACGCCTCGGCCTCACCGTCCACCTGCTGTACGGACATGACCGGGCCGAAGACCTCCTCGCAGGAGAGCTTCACCTCGGCCGGGAGGTCGGTGAGCACGGTCGGGGCGTAGGTGGCCCCGTCGCGCTTGCCGCCCGTCAGCAGCGCGGCCCCGGCCCCGACTGCCTCGTCGACCCAGGACTCGACGCGCCTGGCGGCGTCCTCGCTGACCAGCGGGCCGACATCGGTGGCCGCGTCGGCGGGGTCGCCGGTGACCAGCGCCTCGACGGCGGAGACGATCTTCGGGACGAGCCGGTCGTAGACCGAGGCGTCCGCGATGACGCGCTGCACCGAGATGCAGGACTGGCCGCCCTGGTAGTTGGAGAAGGTCGCGATCCGGGTCGCGGCCCAGTCCAGGTCGGCCTCGGAGGCGTAGTCACCGAGCACGACCGCCGCGCCGTTGCCGCCGAGCTCCAGGGTGCAGTGCTTGCGGGGCACCGACTCCATGATCGAGTAGCCGACCGGGCCCGAGCCGGTGAACGAGATCACGGGCAGCCGCTCGTCCTTCACCAGGGCGGGCATGCGGTCGTTGGGCACCGTCAGCACGGACCAGGAACCGGCCGGGAGGTCGGTCTCGGCCAGCAGCTCGCCCAGGATCAGCGAGGAGATCGGGGTCGCCGGGGCGGGCTTCAGGATGATCGGGGCGCCGACGGCGATGGCCGGGGCGACCTTGTGGGCGCTCAGGTTGAGCGGGAAGTTGAACGGCGCGATACCGAGGACGGTGCCGCGCGGGAAGCGCCGGGTCAGCCCGAGGCGGCCGGTGCCGCCGGCGTCCGTGTCCAGCCGCTGGGCATCGCCGCCGTTGAAGCGACGGGCCTCCTCGGAGGCGAAGCGGAACACCGAGACGGCCCGGCCGACCTCGCCGCGGGCCCACTTGATGGGCTTGCCGTTCTCGGCCGAGATCAGCTGGGCGATCTCCTCGGTGCGCTCGACGAGACGGCGTACGACGTGGTCGAGCGCAGCGGCCCTGACGTGCGCCGGGGTCGCGGCGAACTCGTCACGTACGGCGTGCGCGGCGGCGACGGCCTCCTCGGTCTGGGCGTCGGTCGGCACGCTGACCGTGCCGACGAGACGGCCGTCGTAGGGGTTGGTGACGTCGAAGCTGTCCTCGCCGGTGGCCTGGCGGCCGGCCAGCCAGAAGGCGTGCGTGGAAGTCATGGCGGTTCCGGCCCTTCGGAGGTCGTGACGGAGATCGCGGGCGCCCGGAAGGCTCCCCACCGGTGTCCCACGGTAGGGCGGCGGGGCGCTCAAAGCGTTTGTCCGGCGTGGAGTACACAGGGGTGGCCGTGCTCCGAATTGGCGAAGGGGCACACCGGGTGCGCTCCCTCAGTTCCGGAACGGGCGGTGCCGTGCCGCGGGCACCCGGTCGTTCACTTCGGTGCGGGTCCCGTCGTCGTGCCCGCCGCCGTCGCCTTGAGGGCCAGCCACAGCTCCATCCGGGCGTCCGGATCGTCGAGCGAGCGGCCCAGGATCTCCTCCACCCGGCGCATCCGGTAGCGCAGGGTGTGCCGGTGCACGCCCAGGTCCGCGGCGGCGGCGTCCCACTGGCCGTGCCGGGAGAGCCACGCGCGCAGGGAGGCGACGAGATCGCCGCGGCCCTTCGCGTCGTGCTCGTGCAGCGCGCGGAGCATCCCGTCCGCGAAGGCCCGTACCGCGTCGTCGGCCAGCAGCGGCAGCACCGAGCCCGCCGCCAGCTCCTCGTGCTCGACCAGGGCCCTGCCCCGTCGGCGGGCGACCGAGAGGGACTGCTCGGCCTGCTTGTACGCGGCGGAGACGGCGATCGGTCCGGCCGGGGCGGACAGGCCCACGACGACCTCGCCCTCCTCGGCACCCGGCTCGCGGGCCGGGCGTTCGTCCTGGGCCTCGGCGTAGGCGGTGCAGGCGGCGACGGCCGCGCCGCCGTCCGCGGCCAGGACCACCAGGCGCTCGCCCTCGGGGACCATGAGCAGTGTCTCGCCGGACCGGGCGGCGGCGGCCTCCATCGTCTCGGCGAGCGGTTCGGGTCCGGCCGGTGTGGTGGACTCCGCGATCAGCAGCCGGAACGGGGCGTCCAGCAGCCCGCCGTACAGGTCTCCGGCGACGGCCCGCGCGTGGTCGGACTCCCCGGCCAGCAGCATCCGCAGGACCGCCGCGCCGAGCCGCTGCTCGGCGCCCTGGAGCGAGCGGGAGCGGGCGGTGGTCAGGGTCAGCAGGGCGACGGCCGAGTGCACGGCGTACCGCTCGGCGGTCCCCAGCGCGGCCCCGGTGCCGACGGCCAGGGCGCCGCGGGCCCGGCGTCCGGTGCCCAGCGACTGGAGCTCGACCCGGTCGTCGCTGCCGCCGACGACCACACTGGCCGGCGCGGGCCGCTCCCGCAGCCGCTCCACGTCCGGGGTGAGCCGGGCGGCGCGGCGGGCGGCCCAGTCGGGCGCGGCGGCGACGACGGCGCCCGAGGTGTCGTACAGGGCGGCCCAGCCGTCGACGTGCGCGGCGAGCCGGGCGAGGAGACCGGCGGGGCCGTCCCCGGCGAGCGCGGCCCTGGTCAGTTCGCGCTGGGCCTCGAAGCCCGCGGTGACGGCGCGGTACTGGTCGGCGGCGATGGCGGCGGAGACGGCCTTGCTGATGGCGAGGAACGGGGTGCGGCGCGGGACTTCGAGCAGCGGCATCCCGGCCTCCTCGGCGGCGTCGACGAGTGCCTGCGGAACGTCGTCGTAGGTGACGCCGACGGCGAAGCCGACCCCGGCGACTCCGGCTCCGGCCAGCCGCCGCACGTACCGGCGCATCGCCTCGGCGTTCTCGGCGTCGAGGTTGGTGGCGGTGACGAGCAGGAGCTCGCCGCCGTCCATGTACGGCACGGGATCGGCGAGCTCGCTGGCGTGCGCCCAGCGCACGGGGGTGTCGAGCCGGTCCGCCCCCGCGCGCACCGTGAGCTTGAGCGCCGGGTGCTTGATGAGCGAGGCGAGCGTGGGGGGCATGGGACCGGGAACCCTCAGAGGTCGATGGTGTCGATTTCGCCGTCCCGTATGAACGGCCACCTTCGATTCTGCCAGGGCGGCAGGGTCCCCGATACCGTTCTCAGCCGCCGAGCTCCACCAGGAGCGGGGGGGCGTGTTCGCCGTCGACCGTCGTCAGGGAGAGCACCGCGTGCCCGGCCGGAACGGAGTACGCCAGCTCGGAGGCCGACCAGCGTTCCCGCTCGACCTGCCGTACGGTCACGGCGTCCCTGGTCACGGCCTTGCCGGTGACGAGCTTGCGCAGCGCGTGCAGGGCCCGGGTGAACGGCTGGTCGGCGAAGACGGTGTGCTGGGCGACCTCGCGGGTCTCCACCCATTCCTTGCCCCAGGCCTCCGTGAACCGTTTGCCGTCCCAGGTGGTGAGGCCGGAGAAGGCCATGGTGCAGCCGACCGCGCCGAGCAGGGGGGTGTGCAGGGTCTCCGGGACATCGTCGATCGTACGCAGCGCGAGGACCACGCCCGCGTTCACGGAGCGCAGGCGCCGGATGCCCCGGACGGTCTCGGCGGTGACGGCGTGGGTGGCGTCGTCCAGGACGAGGCAGACGAAGAGCGAGCGGTCGGTGCGGGCCGAGGTGATGGCGTTGAACTGGGCGAGCAGGAGCCGGGTGAGCAGCCGGGACGCCTCCGCGTGGCCGCGTTCGGGGAGGTCGACGCGGACCCGCAGCGGATGCTGTTCCAGGGAGCGCAGGGAGAAGGCGCGGGCCTGTTCACCGGTGGTGAAGAATCCGGCGAACGCGGGCCGGTCGAGCAGGGCGATCCGGTCGGCGAGTACCGGGGCCGGGTCTCCCGCCCCGCCCGCCTGCCGGGCGCGGGCGTCCAGTTCGCGCAGCATGGCCCGGTGCCCGCCCGCTTCGAGCGACGCCCTCAGCGCGGCCAGCGGGTGCGGGTCGCCGTCGAGGAGTTCGCGCAGTTCGGGGACGCCGGGGAAGCAGCCGTGGGCGGCGCGGTAGGGGCCCAGCAGCTGGGCCAGTACGGTCGCGGCGCGTCGGCTGTCGAGGCTGCCGACATCGCCGACCAGCCCCTCCGCGAGCACGGTCGCGGCCTCGTCGGGATCGGTCGTGCCGCCGTACAGGTCGAAGTCGTGCGCGGATTCGGGGTCGCCGATCCCCACGACGACGTCGTAGGCGTCGTCGTGGCCGAGCGGCGCTCCGGCGGCGCCGACGGCGAGCAGCGCCGCCTTCCCGGCGAGTGCCTGGAGCGCGAGGGACTCGACGACCGGCCGCACCAGCCGGGCGGACTTACCGGCTCCGGGCGGCCCCACCGCCAGCAGCGAGGTGCCCAGCAGCGTGGGGTCCAGGGCCAGGCCCGCGCCCCGGCGGACGTACGGGTTGTGCGCGTCGTCGGCGCAGCGGCCGATCCGGACCTGTCCGGTGAGCAGATCGTGCCGGGCGGTGCGCCGGGGCAGGTCGCGCCGGCCCGAGGGGTGCAGGGCGGCGCCGCCGCCGGCCCGCAGGACGGCTTCGCTCAGCGCGGCGAGCCGGTCGGGGTGGCCCCGGCCGACGGTCCACGCGTGGCGCAGCCGTGCGCAGTCGACGTCGTTCATCCGGCCGGTGCGCACCTCGGCCGTCAGGGCGTCGGCGGCGTCCGTCCACCCGGCGGCCCGCAGCTCCGGCCACCGGTCGGCGGAGGTGGCGGAGACCTGTGCCGGTACGGGGAGTGCCTCGTCCGGCGCCCTCGCGGCGGAGCGCTTCCCGAGATGGGTGGTGACCAGTTCGCGCCAGCGCCCCAGCAGGGCGAACGGCCAGAGCACCGCGGCGGCGATCACCGTGTAGACGATGTTCACGACCGTCTGGCTCTGGAAGTTCTCGCCGCCCACGACCGCGGCGGCCAGGATCAGGGCGGGCCTGAGGACCGGCACGGCGTCCTTCCAGACGAGCAGCTGTGCCAGCCCCGCGCCCACCGCCGCGGCCACCGCGAGGAAGGGCTGCCCGCGGCCCGCCACATGGCGCCGGAAGAGCTCGGACCAGTTGCCCAGGCGGCCGCATCCGTAGACCAGGAGCCCGAACAGGATGGCCTCGTACACCGTGAGGGCACGGACTCCCTCGGCCGTCGCGGGACCGCCGAAGCTCCCGGCGTACCACCACTCTCCGGGGGTGAAGAGCTTCACCGGGACCAGCCGGTAGGGGAGGTAGCCGTTGCGCCAGAGCGACCACAGGAGCAGGCCGGACAGCAGTGAGATCACCACGCCGACCACCAGGGAGCGGTCGGAGACGCCCTCGGGCCGCTCGGGGGGCCGCGGGGTGTATCCGTAGCGCCAGATGCCCGGGTCCTGCGGCCGGCGCGGGGTGCGCAGCCATTCGTCGAGCGGGGGGCCCTCGGCCGGGACTCCGCCCCGGGGCGGCGCGGACGGCGGTGGCGGCGGCGTGGGTCCGGGCACCCGCTTCGCGCTCGTGCCCCGTGCGCGGTGCGTGCCTTCGTCGTTCATGAACCGTTGCCCCCTGACCAGCCAGGTCCGTCCACTGCCCCGGTCAATCTAGTGCGCCCGCACGGGGAGTTCAGCCAGGCGGCCGGATACGTACCGCCGGGTCTCCCCGGCATCCACGTGGCCCCTTCTGTCCGCGACGGACAAGGACACACCCCCATCACTCCCGATCGGAGCATGCCCGCACCGCCGCCCCGCCCCTAGCCTGCAGAAAGCAGCGTCCGAAACACCCCCAGGAGCCCCTCATGACCGCAATTCCGCAGGAGCGACGCGTCGTCACCGCCATCCCCGGCCCGAAGTCGGTCGAGCTGCAGGCTCGCCGTGTCGCGGCGGTCGCCGCAGGTGTGGGCTCCACCCTGCCGGTGTTCACCGCCCGCGCCGGTGGCGGGATCATCGAGGACGTGGACGGCAACCGGCTGATCGACTTCGGTTCCGGTATCGCCGTGACGTCGGTGGGCGCCTCCGCCGAGGCCGTCGTGCGCCGCGCGTCCGCGCAGCTCGCCGACTTCACCCACACCTGTTTCATGGTCACGCCGTACGAGGGGTACGTCGAGGTCTGTGAGCAGCTCGCCGAGCTGACGCCGGGCGACCACGCGAAGAAGTCCGCGCTGTTCAACTCGGGCGCCGAGGCCGTCGAGAACGCCGTGAAGATCGCCCGCGCCCACACCAAGCGCACCGCCGTCGTCGTCTTCGACCACGGCTACCACGGCCGGACGAACCTCACGATGGCGCTGACGGCGAAGAACATGCCGTACAAGCAGGGCTTCGGCCCGTTCGCGCCCGAGGTCTACCGCGTCCCGGTCGCCTACGGCTACCGCTGGCCGACCGGTGCCGAGAACGCCGGTGCCGAGGCGTCCGCCCAGGCCATCGACCAGATCACCAAGCAGATCGGCGCGGACAACGTCGCCGCGATCATCATCGAGCCGGTGCTCGGCGAGGGCGGCTTCATCGAGCCGGCCAAGGGCTTCCTCCCGGCGATCGCCCAGTTCGCGAAGGACAACGGCATCGTGTTCGTCGCGGACGAGATCCAGTCCGGCTTCTGCCGTACCGGCCAGTGGTTCGCGTGCGAGGACGAGGGCATCGTCCCGGACCTGATCACGACCGCCAAGGGCATCGCGGGCGGCCTGCCGCTGTCCGCCGTGACGGGGCGCGCCGAGATCATGGACGCCGCGCACGCCGGTGGCCTGGGCGGCACCTACGGCGGCAACCCGGTCGCCTGCGCGGGCGCGCTCGGTGCCATCGAGACCATGCGTGAGATGGACCTGAACGGCCGGGCCAAGCGCATCGAGGAGGTCATGAAGGGCCGCCTCGCCGAGATGCGGGCGAAGCTCCCGAACGGCGACATCATCGGTGACATCCGCGGCCGCGGCGCCATGATCGCGATCGAGCTGGTGGAGTCCGGTACGAAGGAGCCGAACGCCGCGGCCGCCGCCGGGCTCGCCAAGGCCTGTCACGCCGAGGGTCTGCTGGTGCTCACCTGTGGCACGTACGGCAATGTGCTGCGCTTTCTGCCGCCGCTCGTGATCGGCGAGAACCTGCTGAACGAGGGACTCGACATCATCGAGCAGGCGTTCGCTCGCATCTGATCGATTCGAACCCCAGGACGAGAAAAAGACGTCAATTTCTGGACGGCTCGTGGCGCGCGTGTGGGCCTGTGAAGAAGGTGTGCGGGGCCGATGGCGGGACCGGGTTCCCGCTGTCGGTCGCCCCTCGGCTGCCGTACGGTTTCTGCAGATGAGAGAAACACCTCGCCCGCAGGGGACTGCGGGCGATGCCGGGCCGGGGCTTCCCCAGCACGGACCCGGTCGTGCCCTCGCGCACACCGCTGGAGCCTCTGGCTCCGGAACTCCTCACCGATCGGATGGCCGCTCGTCCCACACCCCCCGGGGCGCGCGGCAAACCGATCCGGCCGGCCATCCCGGAACAACCCCCCCTGTTCCCCGGTGGCCGGCTTCTCTCATTTCCCTGGTGTCGGCGCTTGTGGCGCTCTTCGCACTCATCACCTGGCAGGTGGTGGCCGACGGCCCCCTGCTCGGACCGGACGAGCGGATCAGCCGGGCCCTGGTGGGACGCGGTCCCGCCCGGATCGCCGATCTCTTCAGCGACCTCGGCAATATGCAGGTCGCGCTCCCGGTACTGGCCTGCGCGATCATCTGCGCGCTGGTGCGCGGCACCCGTCGCGAGCCGCTGTACGCGGCCCTCACGATGGCGGCGGTGCCCGCGCTGGTCGTCCCGCTGAAGCTGTGGACCGACCGCCAGGGGCCGCTGACGGAGGCGACCGGCTACTACCCATCGGGCCACACGGCGACCGCCGCGGTGGCGTACGGCGCGGCGGCGCTGCTCCTGGCCCCGTACCTGAAGCGCTCATGGATGATGCTCGTCGCCGCCGTCCTGCTGACGGCGGCGACGAGCATCGGTCTGGTGCTGCGCGGCTACCACTGGCCACTCGACGTGGTCGCCAGTTGGTGCCTGAGCGGGGTGCTGCTGGTGGTGCTGGGCAGGGCGCTGCGGTCGGTCAGCCGCCGAAGTACGCGTCGAAGTTCTTCGAGAACTCCCAGTTGTTGAAGCGGTCCCAGTTGATCGACCAGGTCATCAGCCCGCGCAGGGTGGGCCAGGTGCCGTGGGTCTGGTACGAGCCGCAGTCGGTCTTCTTCGTCAGGCAGTTCAGCGCCTTGGTGACCTCGGCGGGCGAGGTGTGCCCGTTGCCCGCCTGGGTCGAGGCGGGGAGGCCGAAGGCGACCTGCTCGGGACGGAGCGCGGGGAAGACCTTCGTCTGATCGCCCGCCACCGGGAAGCCGGTGAGCAGCATGTCCGTCATGGCGATGTGGAAGTCGGCGCCGCCCATGGAGTGGTACTGGTTGTCCAGGCCCATGATGGAGCCCGAGTTGTAGTCCTGGACGTGCAGCACGGTCAGATCGTTGCGCAGGGCGTGGATGACCGGGAGGTAGGCACCGGCGCGCGGGTCCTGACCGCCCCAGGGGCCGGAGCCGTAGTACTGGTAGCCGAGCTGGACGAAGAAGGTCTCGGGCGCCATGGTGAGGACGAAGCCGGAGCCGTACTTGGCCTTGAGGGACTTCACCGCGGAGATCAGGTTGACGATGACCGGCGACGTCGGGTTGCGGAAGTCGGTGTCACCGGTGTTCAGCGAGAGCGAGTGGCCCTCGAAGTCGATGTCCAGGCCGTCCAGGCCGTAGGTGTCGATGATCTTGGACACCGAGGTGACGAAGGCGTCGCGGGCGGCGGTGGTGGCGAGCTGCACCTGGCCGTTCTGGCCGCCTATGGAGATCAGCACCTTCTTACCCGCGGCCTGCTTGGCCTTGATGGCTGCCTTGAACTCCGCCTCCGACTCGACGTTCGGGCATTCGGCCACGGGGCAGAGCGAGAAGCGGATGTCGCCGGAGGTGACGGAGGTCGGCTCGCCGAAGGCGAGGTTGATGACGTCCCAGGAGGCGGGCACGTCCGCCATCCGCGTGTAGCCGGAGCCGTTGGCGAAGCTGGAGTGCAGATAGCCGACGAGCGCGTGGGCCGGGAGCCCCGCGTCGCCTCCCCCGCCGCCCGCCGTGGTGGTGGCGCTGACGGCGGCCGATTTCGCGGACTCCCCGGCGGCGTTGACCGCGGCGACCTGGAAGCTGTACGCGGTCGAGGCGGTCAGGCCCGTCACGGTGGCCGAGGTGGCGGTGGTGGAGGCCACCTTCGTGCCGCCCCGGTAGACCTGGTAGCCGGTGGCTCCGGCGGAGGCCGTCCAGGAGAGGTCGACGGAGGAGGAGGTGACCGGTCCGGCCTTCAGTCCTGCGGGCGCGGCCGGGAGCGTGACGGGGTCGCCGCCCGGCCCGACGAGGCTGAGGTCGTCGGCGTAGTAGGCGGGGGTGCCGTACCAGCCGTGCGTGTAGACGCTCACCGAGGTGGTGGCGGGGCCGGTCCTGAAGGTGGTGGTGAGCTGCTTCCAGGCCCCGGTGGACTGGGTCCAGGTGGAGACGTCGGTGGTGCCGGTACCGGTCGCGCCGAGATAGACGTAGGACCCCTGCACCCAGGCGCTGAGCGTGTACGTCGAGTCGGGCTTGACCGTCACGCTCTGGGAGCACTTGGCGTGGTCGGCGCCGGCCGGGGTGGCCCGCAGCGCGGAGGCCCCGCTGTGCGCGGGCGTGCTGACAGCGGCTCCGCTGCCGCCCGTACAGCTCCAGCCGTCCAGGCCCGCCTCGAAGCCGCCGTTGCGCGCCAGTTCGGCGTCGGCGGCGCCCGCCGCCGGCGCCGTGGCGACCAGTGCTCCGGCGGCGAGCAGGGCAGCCGAGAAAGCGGCCAGAAGTCCGGAATATCGGGCGGGGAGTCCCGTACGTTCCACAACAGCCTCCGTGCAGGGGGGAATTGGGTGTGGCGTGCGCACAACATGGTCCAGACCAATCCGGTTGTCAAGACCTCTGGCGCCCCCGGCGGGGGCGGTCGGCGCCTAGTGATCCGCCGCCCCGCCGTCCCGCCTCGCCCCGCGCTCCCGGCTCTCCGCCCTCCTCAGCGGCCCCCTTCATTCCCGGAGTCGTCCCCGTCGCCGTCGCCATCCCCGTCGCCGTCGCCGTCGCCGTGCCGGGCCGCCGTCGCCGCCGATGCCGCCGCCTCGTGCATCGCGAGCTCCAGCAGCGTCGCGTCCGTGAGCGTCCCCGATCCGTCCGGCGGGATCAGCCAGCGCACTCCCCCGGCCGCCCGTCCCGGATAGGGGACGACGATCCAGGTGCCCGGACCCGCCCCCCGTACGCCGGTGCCGAGCCAGCGCGACGCGGTGCCCGGCGGCACGAAGAAGCCCATCCGGGCATCGCCGAAGTCGGCGAGGACCGGCCCCGGCCGGTCGACGAGACGGGTGAGCACATCGAGCGTCGGATAACCCAGCTCCCCCGGAAGAATGAGCACGTCCCAGCGCTTGCCGGCGGGAAGGAGCACGATCCCCTGAGGATTGCGCTCCCACTCCCACCGGCACGCGGCCGGATCCGGTGCCACCGACACGAGCCACCGGACCGCTGCCTTTACCCCCGAGCCACTCATGGCCTGCCTTCCCGTTCCATGGCCACCGGCAGTGTCCTGCCGATGCGTACACGGTCGAGAGAGGGCCGGACCCGGATCATGACGCGGGTTTTCGCTACTCGTTGGTAGTGAAGTGGGTCACAAGGGCATCGGCGCTGGTCAGCTGTCGAATCCGAGACCCACGCGGTCCATGGTCCGCAGCCACAGATTGCGGTGCCCGCCGTGCGTGTCGGCGCGGGCGAGGGACCGCTTGGTGAGTTCGATCCCGGCCCAGGCGAAGGGCTCCGGCGGGAACGGCAGCGGCTTGGAGCGGACCATCTCCAGCTCGGTCCGCTCGGTGCGCTCGCCGGACAGCAGATCGAGCATCACATCCGCCCCGAACCGGGTCGCCCCGACGCCCAGCCCGGTATATCCGGCGGCATACACGACGCGCCCCTGATGGGCCGTACCGAAAAAGGCGGAGAAGCGCGAACAGGTATCGATCGCGCCGCCCCACGCGTGCGAGAAACTCAGCCCGGAAAGCTGCGGAAAACATGCGAAGAACTGGTCCGCGAGCTTCAGGAAGGTCTCCGGACGCTGATCCAGATCGGCGCTGAGCCGGCCCCCGTACGGATAGATCGCGTCATAGCCGCCCCACAGGATGCGATGGTCGGCGGAGAGCCGGAAATAGTGGAACTGATTGGCGCTGTCGCCGAGTCCCTGACGGTTCTTCCAGCCGATGGAGGCGAGCTGTTCGGGGGTGAGCGGTTCGGTCATCAGCGCGTAGTCGTAGACCGGCACCGTGTACGGGCGCACCCGCTTGACGAGCGAGGGGAAGATGTTCGTGCCGAGGGCGACCCGGCGGGCGAAGACCCGTCCGTACGGGGTGCGCACCGCCATGCCGGAGCCGGAGCGGGCGAGTTCGAGGGCACGGGTGTGCTCGTGGATGCGTACGCCGAGGTCGAGACAGGCGCGCTTGAGACCCCAGGCCAGCTTGGCGGGGTGCAGCATGGCGACCCCCCGGCGGTCCCAGAGCCCGCCCAGGAAGGTGGGTGAGTCGACCTCGGCGCGCAGGGCGTCGCGGTCCAGGAATTCCAGCCCGGTGAAGCCCAGCCGCTCGGCTTCCTGGTGCCATTCCCGCAGCTCTTCGAGCTGGTGCGGTTCGGTGGCGACGTCGATCTCGCCGGTGCGCTCGAACTCGCAGTCGATGGCATAGCGGGCGACGGCGTCCTCGATGGCGTCGAGGTTCCGTTCGCCCAGCTCCTCCAGCTTCCCGATCTCGTCGGGCCAGCGCTCCAGCCCGTTGGGCAGTCCGTGGGTGAGGGAGGCGGCACAGAATCCGCCGTTGCGGCCCGAGGCGGCCCAGCCCACCTCGTGCCCCTCGACCAGGACGACCTCGCGCTCCGGGTCGCGCTCCTTGGCGAGCAGCGCGGTCCACAGTCCGCTGTAGCCGCCGCCGATGACGAGCAGGTCCGCGTGTTCGTCGCCGGTGAGGGCGGGGAGCGCTTCGGGCTTCGCGGGGTCGTCGAGCCAGTACGAGACCGGCTTGGCACCGGCGAGTGATTGTGCGGCACTACGCATGGCAGCTGGGGCCATGGTTTCCAACTCCTTCAGGACTTTCAGGGGCAGGCGCTTTTCTTCCGCCGGTTCGCGAAGAGCTGGCCGGCGAGTACCACCAATACCGCAATGACGAACATTGCCGTACCGATGACGTTGATCTGCACGGGCGTGCCGCGCTGTGCCGATCCCCAGACGAACATGGGGAAGGTCACGGTCGAGCCCGCGTTGAAATTGGTGATGATGAAATCGTCGAAGGACAGCGCGAAGGCGAGCAGCGCTCCCGCGGCGATTCCGGGGGCCGCGATCGGCAGGGTCACCCGGACGAAGGTCTGCACGGGTCCCGCGTACAGATCGCGGGCGGCTTCCTCCAGGCGCGGGTCCATCGACATGACCCGCGCCTTGACCGCCGTCACCACGAAGCTGAGGCAGAACATGATGTGGGCGATGAGCACGGTCCAGAAGCCCAGCTCGGCGCCCATGTTGAGGAAGAGCGTGAGCAGCGAAGCGGCCATGACGACCTCGGGCATCGCCATCGGCAGGAAGATCAGCGAGTTGATCGCGCCGCGCGCCCGGAAGCGGTAGCGGACCAGCGCGAAGGCGATCATCGTGCCGAGCACGGTCGCCCCGACGGTGGCCCAGGCGGCGATCTGGAGGGAGAGCGAGAGCGAGCCGCACATGTCGGCGACCCCGCAGGGGTCCTTCCAGGCGTCCAGCGAGAAGCGCTGCCAGGCGTAGTTGAAGCGCCCGTTCGGCTTGTTGAACGAGAACACCATCACGACGATGTTCGGCAGGATCATGTACGCGAGGGTCAGCAGACCCGCGATGACGATCAGATTGCGGCGAATCCAGCGCAGTACGGGCATCAGACCAGGTCCTCCGTCCCGGAGCGGCGGATGTAGACGGTGACCATCAGCAGGACGATCGCCATGAGGATGAACGAGAGCGCGGCGGCCGTCGGATAGTCCAGGACCCGCAGGAACTGGGTCTGGATGACGCTGCCGACCATCTTGGTGTCGGTGGAGCCGAGCAGTTCCGCGTTGACGTAGTCGCCGCTCGCCGGGATGAACGTCAGCAGGGTGCCGGAGACGACGCCGGGCATGGACAGCGGGAACGTCACCTTGCGGAAGGTGGTGGCGGGGGTGGCGTACAGGTCGCCCGCCGCCTCGTGCAGCCTGCCGTCGATGCGCTCCAGCGAGGTGTAGAGCGGCAGGATCATGAACGGCAGGAAGTTGTACGTCAGTCCGCAGACGACGGCCATCGGGGTGGCCAGCACCCGGTTGGACTCGGTCCAGCCGAGCCAGCTGGTGACGTCCAGGACGTGCAGCGTGTTGAGGAGGTCGACGACCGCGCCGCCGTCCGCGAGGATCGTCTTCCAGGCCAGCGTGCGGATCAGGAAGCTGGTGAAGAACGGGGCGATGACCAGCACCAGCACCAGGTTGCGCCAGCGGCCCGCCTTGAACGCGATGAGATACGCCAGCGGGTAGCCGAGCAGCAGACACAGGATCGTGGCGGTGCCCGCGTACAGCAGGGAGCGGATGAACTGCGGGTAGTAGTCCCGCAGCGCGTCCCAGTAGGTCGCGAAGTGCCAGGTGACCTCGAAGCCCTTCTCCAGGGACCCGGTCTGTACGGAGGTCGACGCCTGGTAGACGAGTGGCAGTGCGAAGAAGACGACGAGCCACAGGATGCCCGGGAGCAGCAGCCAGTACGGGACGAGCCGCTTGCGGGTGGAGGGCTTGCGTATCTTCGGCTCGGTGGCCTTCGCGGGAGGCGCGTCGGTGACACTCACGCCGCGTCCTCCACGCTCTCCACACCGGCGTCGATGTCCTGGTCGGCGCCGAGACCAAAGGTGTGGGCGGGGTTCCAGTGCAGGACGACCTCGGCCCCGGGGGCGAGTCCCGCGCGCCGCTCCACGTTCTGCTCGTAGACCTGGAGCGCCTGGCCCGCAGCGCTGCGCACCACGTACTGCGTGGAGACCCCGATGAAGCTGGAGTCGACGATCCGGCCGGTGACACGGTTGCGGCCGTCGGCTATCGCGTCGGCGTCCTCGGCGAGCGCGAGGGAGATCTTCTCCGGGCGGACCCCGAGGAGCAGCCTGCCGCCGTTCGTCGTCGGGGCCGTACATCGCTCGGCGGGCAGCCGGAGCTTCCCGCCGCCCGCCGAGACGACGAGCTCCGCCCCGGTGGAGACGATCTCGCCCTCGATGAGGTTCGAGGTGCCGAGGAAGTTCGCGACGAAGGTCGTGCGCGGGTTCTCGTACAGGTCGGCGGGCGCGCCGAGCTGTTCGACGCGACCGCCGTTCATCACCGCGACGGTGTCGGCCATGGTCATGGCCTCCTCCTGGTCGTGGGTGACATGGACGAACGTGATGCCGACCTCGGTCTGGATCCGCTTGAGCTCAAGCTGCATCTGGCGGCGCAGCTTGAGGTCGAGGGCGCCGAGCGGCTCGTCGAGCAGGAGGACCTGCGGGTGGTTGATGAGCGCGCGGGCCACGGCGACGCGCTGCTGCTGGCCACCGGAGAGCTGGTGCGGCTTGCGGCGGGCGAAGTCGCCGAGCTCGACGAGTTCCAGCATGTCGTCGACCTGTTTCTTCACCGACTTGATGCCGCGCCTGCGCAGCCCGAACGCGATGTTGTCGGTGATGTCCAGGTGCGGGAAGAGCGCGTAGCTCTGGAAGACGGTGTTGACGGGCCGCTTGTACGGGGGCAGGCCGGTGATGTCCCGGTCGCCGAGCGTGACCGTGCCGGTGGTCGCCTCCTCCAGGCCCGCGATCATCCGCAGGGTGGTGGTCTTGCCGCAGCCGGACGCGCCGAGCAGCGCGAAGAAGGAGCCTTGCGGAACGGTCAGATCGAGTGGCTGCACGGCGGTGAAGGAGCCGTACGTCTTGCTGATCCCGGAGAGGCGGACATCGCCGCCCGCTGTCTGCTGCTGTGTCATGGGTCGCGGTCCCAGTGGGTTCGGGGGGAGAGATCGGGGAGGGAGGAACGGGAGGGCGTCGGCGGCGTGAGAGGCGCCGACGGCCGGCTCAGGCTCCGATGAGCTTGGCGAACTTCTCTTCGTACGCCGTCTCTTCCTCCGTGCTCAGCGAGCGGAAGGAGCGGGACTTCGCCGCCATCGCCTTGTCGGGGAGGATCAGGGCGTTGGAGGCCATCGACTCGTCGATCCTGGCGAGTTCGTCGCGTACGCCGTCGACGGGGCAGACGTAGTTGATGTACGCGGCGAGCTGGGCGGCGACCTTCGGCTCGTAGTAGTAGTCGATGAGCTTCTCGGCGTTGGTCTTGTGCCGGGCCCGCGCGGGGACGAGCAGGTTGTCCGTGGAGGTGATGTAACCGGCGGCCGGGATCGCGTACTTGATGTCCGGATTGTCGGCCTGGAGCTGGATGATGTCCCCGGCCCAGGCGACGCAGGCGGCGATGTCGCCCTTGCTCAGGTCGGCGGTGTAGTCGTTGCCGGTGAAGCGGCGTATCTGCTTCTTGTCGACACCCTTCTGCATCCGGCCGATCGCGGCGTCGTAGTCGGCGTCGGTGAAGTCGCCGGGGTCCTTGCCCATGTCGAGCAGGGTCAGGCCGACCGAGTCGCGCATCTCGGAGAGGAAGGAGACCTTGCCCTTGAGCTTGGGGTCGTCCAGCAGCTGGGTGATGGAGTCGACCTTGCGGCCGCCGGTGGCCTTCGTGTTGTAGGCGATGACGGCGGGGATGCCGGTCCAGGGGTAGGAGTAGGAGCGGCCCGGGTCCCAGTCGGGGGTGCGGAACTGGGAGGAGAGGTTGGCGAAGGCGTGCGGCAGGTTCGCCGGATCGAGCTTCTGCACCCAGCCCAGCCGGATCATGCGGGCGGCCAGCCAGTCGGTGACGCAGATGAGGTCGCGTCCGCTGTCCTGGCCCGCCGCGAGCTGCGGCTTGATCTTCCCGAAGAACTCGACGTTGTCGTTGATGTCCTCGGTGTACTTGACCGTGATCCCGGTGCGTTCGGTGAACGCCTCCAGGGTGGGCCGGCCCTTGTCGTCCTCGCCGACGTCCATGTACTCGGTCCAGTTGGAGAAGGTGACCCGCTTCTCCTTGGCCGAGCGGTCGTCGGAGGCGGCGGCCGAGCCGTCCTCGCGCTTGGCGGGCGGGATGCCGCACGCGGCGAGTGTGCCGAGCCCGCCGAGCGCGAGCGCGCCCGTGCCGGAGGCGCGCAGCAGCGAACGGCGGGTGAGGGCTCCCCTGCCGGTTGTCAGGCTCCGCCTCATGGCCGCCAGCTGGACCGGCGAGAGGTGGTCGGGCTCGTGACTCTCCATACGCGTTGCCCTTTCGGGTGGGTGTGGCCGCTGGTCGGCGGCAGCTTCTATCGGTCCCCGAAGATCGTGCGGTGCCAGTCCTTGCGGGCGACCGCGGTGTTGTCGTACATGACGTGCTTGACCTGCGTGTACTCCTCGAAGGAGTACGAGGACATGTCCTTGCCGAAGCCGCTGGCCTTGTATCCGCCGTGCGGCATCTCGCTGATGATCGGGATGTGGTCGTTGATCCAGACGCAGCCCGCCTTGATCTCGCGGGTGGCGCGGCCCGCGCGGTACAGGTCACGGCTCCAGGCGGAGGCGGCGAGTCCGTACGGGGTGTCGTTGGCCAGTGCGATGCCCTCGTCGTCGCTGTCGAAGGGCAGCACCACCAGGACCGGGCCGAAGATCTCCGACTGGACGATCTCGCTGTCCTGGGCGGCGTCCGCGATCAGGGTCGGCCGGTAGTAGGCGCCGTCGGCCAGGTCGCCGCCGGGGGCCTGGCCGCCGGTGACTACGGTGGCGTACGCGCGGGCCCGCTCGACGAATCCGGCGACCCGGTCGCGCTGGGCGTGGCTGATCAGCGGGCCGAGGTCGGTCGACGGGTCGAAGGGGTCGCCGAGCCGCACGGTCTCCATCAGCGCGGCGACGCCCCGTACGAAGGCGTCGTACAGCGGGCGCTGGACGTAGGCACGGGTGGCGGCGGTGCAGTCCTGGCCGGTGTTGATGAGGGCTCCGGCGACCGCCCCGTTGACCGCTGCTTCGAGGTCGGCGTCGTCGAAGACCAGGAAGGGGGCCTTGCCGCCGAGTTCGAGGTGGAGGCGCTTGACGGTGGAGGTGGCGATCTCCGCGACCCGCTTGCCGACGGCGGTGGAGCCCGTGAACGAGGTCATCACGACGTCCGGGTGGCCGACGAGGTGTTCGCCCGCGTCCTTGCCCGCGCCCGTGACGACGTTGATCACCCCGTCGGGGATGCCCGCCGTACGGGCCGCCTGCGCGAACATCAGCGAGGTCAGCGGGGTGATCTCGGCGGGCTTGAGCACGATGGTGTTGCCCGCGGCGATGGCCGGGAGGACCTTCCAGGCGGCCATCTGGAGCGGATAGTTCCAGGGGGCGATGGAGCCGACGACACCGATCGCCTCGCGGCGTACGTAGGAGGTGTGGTCGCCGTCGTACTCGGCGGCGGACCGGCCCTCCAGGTGGCGGGCGGCGCCCGCGAAGAACGAGGTGTTGTCGACGGTGCCGGGCACGTCGAACTCGGTGGAGAGCTTGATCGGTTTCCCGCACTGGAGCGACTCGGCGTACGCGAAGTCGTCCGCCTGCTCCGCGAGGACGGCCGCGAAGCGGTGCATCGCCTCGGACCGCTCGGCGGGGGTGGCGCCCGACCAGCCGGGGAAGGCCGCGCGGGCGGCGGCGACGGCCGCGTCCACGTCGTCGGTGCCCGCGAGTTCGTAGCGCAGGACACTCTCGCCCGTCGCCGGGTTCACCACCTCGTGGTGGCGACCCGATGTACCGGGAAGCAGTTCGCCGCCGATGAACTGCGCACCCTTCGCGAAGCGGTCCTGCACCTGGATGCCGTTGTCCATGACGTTCTCCTCCGCCGCTGTACCCGCTGGGCGGGGTCGGCGTAGCTTCTTCGTGAATTGAGTGCCGATCCTGACAGAGGCACCCCCGCCCAACAAGTGATTCCGTTGTTGCCTTTTGGTTACGCGACGGAATCTGTCGACCATGTGTCGCGTCAGTGCGGAAATCCCCGTACGGAGTGTCAGTGGCGGATGCCACACTCAGCTGCCATGGGACAGATTGATGACCTTCTGGCGGATCTCGCGCGTGGCGAACGGGTGAAGTATCTGCCGTTCTGGGGGCACCGCCCGCGCCCCGACGGGCGCATCGGTTCGAGCTGCCTCAGCCAGTGGTGGCCCGCACCGTTCACCGTGGACTCGGTGACCTATCCGTCGGCCGAGCACTGGATGATGGCGGGCAAGGCGCGGCTCTTCGGCGACGCGGCGGCCGAGCGCGAGGCCGTGGAGGCGAGCAGCCCGGCGGCGGCGAAGAAGGCCGGCCGGACGGTGCGCGGCTTCGAGGAGGACCTGTGGAAGCGGGAGCGCTTCGCGCTGGTGGTGGCGGGCAGCGTCCATAAGTTCGGCCAGGATCCGGACCTGCGCGGGTATCTGCTGAACACCGGGGAGCGGGTGCTGGTCGAGGCGAGCCCGGTGGACCGGATCTGGGGCATCGGTCTCGCGGCGGACGACGAGCGGGCGGAGGATCCGCGGCAGTGGCGCGGGCTGAACCTGCTGGGCTTCGCGCTGATGGAGGCGCGTACGCGGCTGCGTGCGGATGCGGCGGCCTGAGCGGGCACCGTACGCCCCCGTGCGCTCCGTGCGCTTAGTGCGCTTCGCGGGCTCCGTGCGCTTCGCGTGTGGACGACAGCGCCGCCCCGCCGGGCGGCGCTGTGCGACGGACAGCCCTTAGCGGGTTCCCTCGATGACCAGCGACGTGGCGAACGGGTCGTCGTAGGTTCCGCCGAACTCCTCTTCGCTGTCCGCGTTCGTGGCGGCCCAGATGATGAAGCCGAGGAACGCGGCGCCGATGACCATGCCGACGGAGCCGAGGATGATCCCGGCGATCGCCATGCCCCTGTTGGTGGCCTCGCCGCGCTTGACACGGCCGAGGCCGATGATGCCGAAGGTCAGCGCGAGGATGCCGAGGACGACGTTGACCCCGTAGAGGCAGAAGCCGACCACCGAGACGATGCCGAGCACCAGTGCGGCGGTGCCCAGGCCGTTCGACGGTGCCGGGCCCCAGGCGGCCGGGCCGCTGAAGGAGTTGTACCCCGGGTAGCCGCCGTACGGCTGCGCGGGCGGTGCCGGGTAGCCGTAGTGACCGGCGGGCGCGCCGGGCTGACCCGGCGGCGGCATCTGTCCCGGGCCGTTCGGACCGGGCGGCGGTGGCGGTACGTCAGCGGGCGCCGGGCCGAAGCCGCCGACGCCCGGTATCGGTCCGCTTCCGGGCGCGGGTATCGGTCCGGTCCCGTCCCCGGGGCCCGTTCCGGCGCCCGGCATCGACGCCATCGTCGGCTGGTCGTGCACTGCGGGCGGACCGGCGTCGGCGGGCTGCTGCTTGCCCAGCTCCACCCGGCTGTCCGGTGGCGCCCACGGATCGCGCGGCGCGGGCCCGCCCCCGGGCTGCTCTGTGTTGTCTGACATGGGCCTCCCCCATCGTGGTTCCGTCATGCTACGGCCCGGCTCCCCGTCACCGGCCCCCGCCTACGATGATCGGTGCAGCCGGTGAGCCCGGCAGAAAATCTTTGAGAACCGGGAGAAATCCGATGACCGATCCGCACCCCTTCATCGCGGGGCTGCCCAAGGCCGAGCTCCACGTCCATCACGTCGGATCCGCTTCGCCCCGCATCGTCGCCGAGCTGGCCGCCCACCACCCGGACTCCAAGGTCCCCACGGACCCCGAGGCGCTGGCCGACTACTTCACCTTCACCGACTTCGCCCACTTCATCCAGGTCTACCTCTCGGTGGTGGACCTGATCCGCACCCCCGAGGACGTCCGGCTGCTGACCTACGAGGTCGCCCGCGACATGGCCCGGCAGAACATCCGGTACGCGGAGCTGACCATCACCCCGTTCAGCTCGGTCCGGCGGGGCATCCCGGAGCAGGGCTTCATGGAGGCCATCGAGGACGCCCGCAAGGCCGCCGAGGCCGAGCTGGGCGTCGTCCTGCGCTGGTGCTTCGACATCCCCGGCGAGGCAGGGCTCGTCTCGGCCGAGGAGACCGCCCGGCTCGCCGTGGACCTGCGGCCCGAGGGTCTGGTCTCCTTCGGTCTGGGCGGACCGGAGATCGGGGTCGACCGCCCGCAGTTCAAGCCCTACTTCGACCGTGCCATCGCCGAGGGCCTGCACTCCGTGCCGCACGCCGGGGAGACCACCGGCCCGCAGACGATCTGGGACGCGCTCACCGCGCTGCGCGCCGAGCGCATCGGCCACGGCACCAGCGCCACCCAGGACCCGAAGCTGCTGGAGCACCTGGCCGAGCACCGGATCGCGCTGGAGGTCTGCCCGACCTCGAACATCGCCACCCGCGCCGTCGCCGACATCGAGCAGCACCCCATGAAGGAGATGGTGCGGGCAGGCGTCCTGGTCACCATCAACAGTGACGACCCGCCCATGTTCGGCACCGACCTCAACAACGAGTACGCGGTGGCGGCCCGCCTGCTGGACCTCGACGAGCGAGGGATCGCCGCACTCGCGAAGAACGCGGTGGAGGCGTCCTTCCTCGACCCGGCCGGCAAGCGGAAGCTCGCCTCCGAGATCGACACGTACACGGCGAACTGGCTGGAGGCCCCCGGCCGCTGATCCCACTGGTCACAATGACCCCATGGCCAAACCTGTCGGCACCACCAGCGCTGTCACCGCCGTGGGGCATCGCGGCGATCCGTACCGGGCCCGCGAGAACACCCTGCCCTCGATCCGCTCCGCCCTCGAACGGGGGGCGGACGCGGTCGAGATCGACGTCCGGGTCACCCGCGACGGGGTGCCCGTCCTGCTCCACGACGCCACCCTGGAACGGCTGTGGGGCCACGACCGCCGACTGGACCGGCTCGATCACCAGGAGCTGCTGGAGCTGACCCGGGGCGGGGTGCCCACCCTGCGCGAGGCGCTGCTCGCGGTGGGTGCGCACCGGGTGATGGTCGATCTGCCCGGCGCCACGGACGCGTCCGTACGGAAGATCGTCGGGGTGGTCCGCGAGTGCGGGGCGGGCGAGCGCGCGTACTACTGCGCGGGCGCGGGGACGATGCTGCGGGTGCGCGCGGCGGATCCGTCCGCCGAGATCGCCCTGACCTGGACCACGCTCGCCCCGCCGCGCGCCACGCTGCTGGACGCGGTGAAGCCGCGCTGGCTGAACTACCGGTTCGCCCTGGTGAGCCGGGAGCTGACCGACCGCGCGCACCGGGACGGGCTGCTGGTCTCCGCCTGGACGGCCGACACCAAGCGCACCATGCGCCGCCTGATCGAGCGGGGCGTCGACTCGATCACCACCAACCGGGTGGACGCCCTGCACCGGGTGCTCGCCAACTCACCCACCAGCCAGGTTCCTTGATCTGTCCGGCATGATGGCGGTGCCCGCATCGTCCGTGATGCCCGGCCCGGCACCAGAGGAGCAGACGTGACCGACCCCAGCCAGCACTCCGCCCCCGCCCGCGTCCGTTCCGACATCGCCCACAACGCCCGGGTGTGGAACTACTGGCTGGGCGGCAAGGACAACTACCCCGTCGACCGGGCGGTCGGCGAGCAGGTCACCGGCATGTACCCCAGCATCGGCGAAGTGGCCCGCGCCGACCGGGCGTTCCTCGGCCGGGCCGTGCGGCACCTGGCCGGCGACGTGGGCGTCGGCCAGTTCCTGGACATCGGCACCGGCCTGCCGACCTTCCACAACACCCATGAGATCGCCCAGCACACCGCTCCGCACTCCCGCGTCGTGTACGTCGACAACGACCCGATCGTGCTGGCCCACGCGCGGGCCCTGCTCACCAGCTCGCCCGAGGGCGTCACCGAGTACATCGACGCGGACGCCCACCACCCGGAGCGGATCATCCGGGCCGTCGAACCGACACTGGACCTGAGCAGGCCGGTCGCGGTGATGATGCTCGGCATCCTGAACTTCGTCCTGGACACCGACGAGGCGCTGACCATCGTGCGCAAGCTGATGGCCGCGGTGCCCTCGGGCAGCTATCTGGTGCTCACCCACCCCACGCTCGAACTGGGCGGCGAGGGCAACGAGGCGGCGATGCGCTTCTGGAACGAGAACGCCACCCCGCCGATCACCGCCCGCGGCCGCGCCGAGTTCGCCGCGTTCCTGGACGGCCTGGAGATCCTGGAGCCGGGCATCGTGTCCTGCTCGCGCTGGCGCGCCGACGCGGACACCGAGGCGCCCGAGGTGGCCCAGTTCGGCGCGGTGGCCCGGAAGCCCTGATGCCGATACGGGGGGTCCGGTGACCCCCGAGGGGGCCGTGGGCCACCGACATCGGCGTAGCGCTGCTGGTGCAGGCCGCCGTGACCATGCCGTTCGTGGTGCCGCGCTCCGCCGGCCTGCCGGCCGCCACCTGGGCCTCGTACGGCCTCACGACACTGACCGTGCTGCCGCTGGTGGCCCGGCGGCGCGCACCGGTCACCGTACTGATCGCGGTGCTCGCGGCCGGTGCGCTGTACAAGTTCACGGTCGACGGTCCGGGCCAGCCGTTGCCGTACACCGGTCTGGTGACGTTCTACACGGTGGCCGAGCTGTCCTCACCGCCCCGGCGGCTCGCGGTCGCGGTGCTGGTCGGCACGGCGGTGTTCCCGTCGGTCGCGTGGAACACGGGTGAGGCCAGGGAGCTGCTCTTCTCCCTGTTCGTGTTCGCCGCTGCGTACGCCTTCGGACGGTTCACCCACACCCGCAAGGCGTACATCCGCGCGATGGAGGACCGGGCCCGGCAGTCGGAGCTGGCCCACCGGATCGAGGCGGAGCGGGCGGCGGCCCGCGAACGGGCCCGGATCGCACGGGAGGTGCACGACATCCTCTCCCAAGCGGTGAGCCTGATGATCGTGCAGGCGGAGGCGGGCCCGGTGGCGGTGCGCACCGCCCCGGAGCGCGCGGAGGCGGCGTTCGACGCCATCTCGGAGACCGGGCGGGACGCGATGACTCAGCTGCGGCGGATGCTCGGGGTGCTGCGCGAGGACGGCTCCGGGCCCGTGGACCCGCCCCGCTCGCCGCAGCCCACGCCGGCGGAGCTGCCGGGTCTGCTGGAACGGGTGCGGGCGAGCGGGCCGCAGGTCGAGTGCACGACGACCGGGCGGACGCGACCACTCGGACCGGACACCGAGGCGACGGTCCACCGGATCGTGCAGGAGGCGCTGACGAATGTGGTCCGGCACGCCCGAGCCGACTCCGTACGCGTACAACTTGCTTATGGGGCCGATACGTTGACGATCACGGTCACGGACGACGGACGCGGCACGGGCTCCGGGACGGACGCGGAAACGGGTTCGGGCCCGGGTTCGGATGCGGACACCGCTACCGGCACCGGGCACGGGCTGGTCGGCATCCGCGAACGGGCCGCGGCCCACGGCGGGACGGCCGAGACCGGCCCCCTCGCCGAGGGCCGGGGCTTCCGCGTCCGGGTCACCCTCCCCCTCGGGGCTTTCCCGTAACGTCCCTGTCGGAAGTGGGGAGTTGACGATCCGTGTGGTGGTGGCCGACGACCAGGAGCTGGTGCGCAGCGGCTTCGCGATGATCCTGGACGCGCAGCCGGACATCGAGGTGGTCGCGGAGGCCGGTGGCGGCCTCGCTCGTGGTCAGCGAGCACACGGTGAAGACGCATGTGGGCAACGTGCTGTCCAAGCTGGGCCTGCGGGACCGGATTCAGGCGGTCATCTGCGCGTACGAGACGGGGCTCGTCTCTCCCTCGCCGGAGGGAGAGGCCGCGCTCTCCTCCCCCGCGCAGGCGAGCAGATCACGGGGCGAGGACCGCCCGCTCCGGTGATCCGCCGGGGCCCGCGGGTCAACAGGATTGAAGTCATCGAGCAGTTACGGACTTCACGCCCCTCGGAGGCACCTGATGCACCCCCGCACCCGCGCGCTCCTCGCCGCGGCCCTGGTTCTCGGCATCGTGTCCGGCCCGACCGCCCCGGCGTTCGCGAGCGCCGCCGCCGCCCCGGACGCCGCGTCCACCGCCGCCCGCCCGCACGACGCCCCGGACGCCGACGCGCTGCGCGCGGCGATCACCGGGCTGCCGAGAGCCGACGCCACCGCCGCGCTCGTACGGGTCGGCGGCACCGACGGCGGCTGGCGGGGCAGCGCGGGGGTGCACGATCTGGTCTCCGGCCGCCCCGCCGACCCCGACGCCCGCTTCCGGGCCGGGTCGGTGACGAAGGTGTTCACGGCGGCCGCGGTCCTCCAGCTGGCGGGCGAGGGCAGGCTCGCCGTGGACCGTACGGCCCGGCATTACCTCCCGGACCTGGTCCCGGCACGGTACGGGCAGGTCACCGTGCGCCAGCTGCTCAACCACACCAGCGGCATCCCGGCCGCCGACCTGCCGGGCGACACCGTCGAGGAGTGGTACGCGCACCGCTTCGACCAGCACACCCCGCGCGGGATGGTCGCCTCCGCCACGGCGAAGGAGCGGGAGTTCGCGCCGGGCCGCAGCCAGCACTACCTCAACATCAACTACACCGTGCTGGGGCTGCTGATCGAGAGGGTCACCGGCGACACGTACGCGGATCAGGTCGGCGCGCGCGTCCTGCGCCCGCTCGGACTGCGCTCCACCTCCTGCCCGGGGGCCGACCCCCGTATCCAGGGCCCCCACAACCGCGGCTACCAGGTCTTCGACAAGCCCGGCGGCGGTACGGAGCTGCGGGACGTGTCGGTATGGGGGGCGACCGACGGGTGGGCGGCGGGGGACATCATCTCGACGACCGCCGATCTGGAGCGCTTCACGAAGGCCCTGTTCCGCGGGCAGGTGGTGCGCGGGCCACTGCTGGAGGAGATGTTCACACTGCCGGACCCGTCGGTGCGCGAGCACGGATCGGGCGAGCCCGCCCAGTACAGCGCGGGGCTTTCCGTGCTGACGCCGGGCGGGCGCCAGGTCTGGGGGAAGACGGGGGGCCGCTGGGGCTGCAACTCGGTGATGGCGGCCACGCGTGATCTTTCCCGAACGCTGGTCTACAGCGTCAACGCGACGGACGCGAAGGGGCGGGACACGAACGCCACGGCGATGAAGCTCGTGGTGGCGGCCTTCGGCCCGCCGCCGGGCGAGTGATCGGGGCCGCCGCCGGGCACAGGGCGCGGACGGCGGCCGGCCGGGGACCCTGGACCGCCGTCGTCCGGCGGTGACTCAGGCCACCGGGGCGGGCGCCGGTGGTCCGGCCGACGGTCCGCCCGTCCCCTCCCCCACCACGCTTGCTTCCGCTGCCGCGCTCGTTGCCGCTTCCAGTCGCTTGATCAGGCGGCGCAGGAGCAGCAGCGGGATCACTCCGAAGACGCCGAAGGACATGTCGATCACCGTCCACCAGACGGGGATGTCCCGGAGGGGCCCGCAGATCAGGGCGAGCGGGATGATCCCCGCGCAGGCGATCATGCCGAACTCGATCACCCAGATGTTGCGGACCGGGTCACGGTAGGGGCCGTAGAACGCGACCGCGATGACGAGGTGGGCGAAGGCAAGCCAGTCGGTGCCGTACAGGACGAAGGGGTACGACGCGTCGGCCGCGTCGAGCCCTTCCCTGACCCGGGTGATCCACTCCATCAGGGACGGCAGGTGCTCGGGCACGGGCGAGGAGGCCAGAAGGTCCTCGGCCCAGCGGAGTTCGGTCACGAGCGGGAAGGCGGTCAGCCCGCTCAGCACCAGACCGACGATGAAGATGACCAACCACACGCGGATGCGTCGCAAGAGGGCTCGCTCGTTCATGTCCGCAGCGTATGCCCATCATGAACGTGTTCAAAAACTGGGCCGGCCACTCACATCCCGACGATGGAGTTCCACTTCTTGGCGAAGCCGGTGCGCTCCTCGGACGTGATGTCGCGGGCGATCGCCAGCCGTTGGCGCATCGCGTCGTCGGGGAAGACGAGCGGGTCCTCGGCGAGCGCGGCCGTCTCCTCGTCCTTGGCGGAGGCCAGGATCTCCCGGGCGGCCGGGACCGGGCAGACGTAGTTGACCCAGGTGGCCAGTTCGGCCGCGACCTCCGGCTGGTAGTAGAAGTCGACCAGCTTCTCCGCATTGCGCTTGTGCTGGGCGAGGTTGGGGATCATCAGCGATTCCGACCAGAGCTCGGCGCCCTCCTCCGGCACCACGAACTCGATCTCCGGGTTGTCCGCCTGGAGCTGGATGACATCGCCGGAATAGGCCTGACAGGCGAGCACATCGCCGGTGGCCAGGTCCTTGATGTAGTCGTTGCCGGTGAAGCGGCGGATGTGCCGGGACTTCACCCGCCTCTCCACCTGCTCGCACATCAGATGGAAGTCGTCGGCCGTCCAGCGGGTGATGTCGACCCCGTTGCCCTGCATCAGCAGCGCGAACGACTCGTCCAGCCCGGACAGCAGCGTCACCTTTCCCCGCAGGTCATCGGCCCACAGCTCGCTCGTGTGCCGGATCTCGCGGCCGAGCTTCTCGCGGTTGTACGCGATGCCGGTGATCCCGGACTGCCACGGAACACTGTGCAGCCGGCCTTCGTCGAACGCGGGCGAACGCAGCTGCGGGTCGAGGTACTTGGCGACATTGGGCTGCCGGGCCCGGTCCATCTCCTGCACCCAGCCCAGGCGCACGAAGCGGGCGGCCATCCAGTCGCTGATGACGATCAGGTCCCGGCCGGTACGCTGGTGGTTCATCAGCGCCGGACTGATCTTCCCGAAGAACTCGTCGTTGTCGTTGATCTCCTCGGTGTACGTGACGGAGATCCCGGTCCGCCGCGTGAACGCGTCCAGGGTGGGCCGCTTCGACTCGTTCTCGTCGTCGGTGTCGATGTAGAGCGGCCAGTTGGCGAAGTGCAGGGAACGGTCGCGCCGCGAGCTGTCGCGTCCGGCCCGGTCCCCCGGCTCCACATAGGCGGCGGGCACTCCGCAGCCCGCCAGCGTGGCACCGGCCGCTCCCGCCCCGAGGGCGCGCAGCAGGGAACGGCGGGACATGGGGTGGTTCGGGATCGCTCGCACCTGCGCAGGATGCCGGTCGGGGGACGCGGCGGGCAATGGACCAACCGTCCAGCGCCACCCGCCCGGTCCGCACACCCTGTCGATGGTGCGGGCACCCGGCCGCCGCGGAACGCGGAACGGCCCCGGGCCGGAGCCCGGGGCCGTAACCACCACCGCGATGCCAGTCGGACGACCTCGGTCGAGCGACGCCGGTCAGGCACCGTCGGCCGGACGGCCTCAGTCGAGCGACGTCATGACGTGCTTGATCCGGGTGTAGTCCTCGAAGCCGTACGCGGAGAGGTCCTTGCCGTATCCGGACTTCTTGAATCCGCCATGCGGCATCTCGGCGACGAGCGGGATGTGGGTGTTGATCCACACACAGCCGAAGTCGAGGTTCTTGGACATCCGCATCGCGCGGGAGTGGTCCTTGGTCCACACCGAGGACGCCAGCGCGTACTCGACGCCGTTCGCGTACTCCAGGGCCTGGGCCTCGTCGGTGAACGACTGGACCGTGATGACCGGGCCGAAGACCTCGTTCTGGATGATCTCGTCGTCCTGCTTGAGCCCGGAGACGACGGTCGGGGCGTAGAAGTAGCCCTTCTCGCCGACCCGGTGGCCACCGGCCTCGACCTTGGCGTGCGCGGGGAGGCGCTCGATGAAGCCGCTGACCTGCTTCAGCTGGTTGGCGTTGTTCAGCGGGCCGTACAGCACGTCCTCGTCGTCCGGCTGCCCGGTCTTCGTGTCGGCGGCGGCCTTGGCGAGCGCGGTGACGAACTCGTCGTGGATGGACTCGTGGACCAGCACGCGGGTCGCGGCCGTACAGTCCTGGCCCGCGTTGAAGTAGCCCGCGCCGGAGATGCCCTCGACGGCCTTGGCGATGTCGCTGTCCTCGAAGACCACGGCGGGCGCCTTGCCGCCGAGCTCCAGGTGGACGCGCTTGACGTCCTTGGCCGCGGACTCGGCGACCTGGATACCGGCCCGTACCGAACCGGTGATGGAGGCCATCGCCGGGGTCGGGTGCTCGACCATCGCGCGGCCGGTGTCACGGTCGCCGCAGATGACGTTGAAGACGCCCTTGGGGAGGATCTGGCCGATGATCTCGGCGATCAGCACGGTCGACGCCGGGGTGGTGTCGGACGGCTTGATGACGACGGTGTTGCCCGCGGCGAGCGCCGGGGCGAACTTCCACACGGCCATCATCATCGGGTAGTTCCACGGCGCGACCTGCGCGCAGACCCCGACCGGCTCGCGGCGGACGATGGAGGTGAGGCCCTCCATGTACTCGCCGGCCGAGCGGCCTTCGAGCATCCGGGCGGCACCCGCGAAGAAGCGGATCTGGTCCACCATCGGCGGGACTTCTTCGGTACGGGTGAGCTCCAGCGGCTTGCCCGTGTTCTCCGACTCGGCCGCGATCAGGTCCTCGGCCCGCTCCTCGAAGGCGTCCGCGATCTTCAGCAGGGCCTTCTGGCGCTCCGCGGGCGTGACGTCACGCCAGGCGGGGAACGCGGCGGCAGCGGCGTCCATGGCGGCATCGACATCGGCCTGACCGGAGAGCGGGGAGGTCGCGTAGACCTCTTCCGTCACCGGGTTGACCACATCGATGGTCCGCCCGTCCGCGGCGTCCCGGAACTCTCCGTTGATGTAGTTGCGCAGACGGCGCACCTCGGTGGTCACAACCACCCCTCCTGTCGGCTGTCCGATGGGTGAGATGTCCACCCTAATCGTTCCGGTGACGCTTTCGACATACCCACCCACCGGAAACTTCGGATTCAGTGAGATCACGACCCTCAAACAACGAATTTCATCGATTTGGGGTTGCGAGACAGACGAGTCTCGGTGCAGAGTGAGTTCGTGGCCAGTCGCAGCGCAGACTCCAGGACAGGGAACGGATCGCCCCCAGCGGTCGATGCCGTCTCCCTCGCAATCATCGAGCAGCTCCAGGAGGACGGGCGTCGTCCGTACGCCGCGATCGGCAAGGCCGTCGGTCTCTCCGAAGCCGCCGTACGCCAGCGCGTCCAGAAGCTGCTCGACCAGGGCGTGATGCAGATCGTCGCCGTCACGGACCCGCTCACCGTGGGCCTGCGGCGGCAGGCGATGGTCGGCATCAACGTCGAGGGCGACCTCGACCCCGTGGCCGAGGCCCTGTCGGCCATGGCCGAGTGCGAGTACGTGGTGATGACCGCGGGCTCGTTCGACCTGATGGTGGAGATCGTCTGCGAGGACGACGACCACCTGCTGGAGACGATCAACAAGCGCATCCGGGCCATACCCGGCGTTCGCTCCACCGAGAGCTTCGTCTACCTCAAGCTCAAGAAGCAGACCTATATGTGGGGAACCCGATAGCCGTGAGCAAGGACCTCAGCCGAACCGCGTACGACCACCTGTGGATGCACTTCACCCGCATGTCGGACTACGAGAACGCCCCCGTTCCCACCATCGTGCGGGGTGAGGGCACCTACATCTACGACGACCAGGGCAAGCGGTACCTCGACGGCCTCTCCGGCCTGTTCGTGGTCAACGCCGGTCACGGCCGTCACGAGCTCGCCGAGACGGCGTACAAGCAGGCGCAGGAGCTGGCCTTCTTCCCGGTGTGGTCCTACGCCCACCCGAAGGCCGTCGAGCTGGCCGAGCGGCTGGCCGACTACGCCCCGGGCGACCTCAACAAGGTCTTCTTCACCACCGGTGGCGGCGAGGCCGTCGAGACCGCCTGGAAGCTGGCCAAGCAGTACTTCAAGCTCCAGGGCAAGCCGACCAAGTACAAGGTCATCTCGCGCGCGGTCGCCTATCACGGCACCCCGCAGGGCGCCCTGTCGATCACCGGCCTGCCCGCCCTGAAGGCCCCCTTCGAGCCGCTGGTCCCCGGCGCGCACAAGGTGCCGAACACCAACATCTACCGCGCCCCGCTCTTCGGCGACGACCCGGTGGCCTTCGGCCGCTGGGCCGCCGACCAGATCGAGCAGGAGATCCTCTTCGAGGGCCCGGAGACCGTCGCCGCGGTCTTCCTGGAGCCCGTGCAGAACGCCGGCGGCTGTTTCCCGCCGCCGCCCGGATACTTCCAGCGGGTCCGCGAGATCTGCGACAAGTACGACGTGCTGCTCGTCTCCGACGAGGTCATCTGCGCCTTCGGCCGGCTCGGCACGATGTTCGCGTGCGACAAGTTCGGCTACGTGCCGGACATGATCACCTGCGCCAAGGGCATGACCTCCGGGTACTCCCCGATAGGTGCCTGCATCGTCTCGGACAGGATCGCGGAGCCGTTCTACCAGGGCGGCAACACCTTCCTGCACGGCTACACCTTCGGCGGCCACCCGGTCTCCGCCGCGGTCGGCATCGCCAACCTCGACATCTTCGAGCGCGAGGGCCTCAACCAGCACGTCCTCGACAACGAGAACGCGTTCCTGACGACGCTGCAGAAGCTGCACGACCTGCCGATCGTCGGCGACGTCCGCGGCAACGGCTTCTTCTACGGCATCGAGCTGGTGAAGGACAAGGTCACCAAGGAGACCTTCACCGACGAGGAGACCGAGCGCGTCCTGTACGGCTTCCTCTCCAAGGCGCTGTACGACAACGGTCTGTACTGCCGGGCCGACGACCGCGGCGACCCGGTCATCCAGCTCGCGCCGCCGCTGATCTCCGACCAGTCGACGTTCGACGAGATCGAGGGCGTCCTGAGGGCCGTCCTGACGGAGGCGTGGACGAAGCTCTGACCGACGCCACGCCCTCCGGTTGATCATCATCCGGCGGTCATTTCATACGGTCCACGCGGCCCGGATGCGCCCTTTCGAGTGAGAAGCGGCGCATCCGGGCCGCGTGCTGTGCGCACACCCCGGTCCGACTACCTACGGTGCCGAGTGACCGATCGGCCGCGTCTTCGTTCCCCCGTACGGGGGAACGGGAAAACTGATCTGAACCGAGGTGTACGCCATGGTGGCCCCGCCGGACAACGACGTGATCTGGGCGCGTTCCCTGCACCACTCCCACAACGGCTCGCCCGGCCTCGGCGGTGTCTCCGTCGGCATCCGCGACGGCGAGGTCCTGGCCGTGACCGGCCCCCGCGGCAGCGGGAAGTCGACCCTGCTGCGCTGCCTCTCCGGTCAGCTGGTGCCCCAGCAGGGCGAGGTGTGGTTCAACAGCGTCCCCGTGCACACCATGGGCCCCAGGCTTCGCGAGCGGCTGCGGCGCGACCGGTTCGGCTGGATCGCCTCCGACCCCCAGCTCGTCCCCGAACTGACCACCTGGGAGAACGCGGCCCTCCCGCTGCTGCTGCGCGGCGTCTCGCACCGGGCGGCCAAGAAGACCGCACTGGAGTGGCTGGACCGCCTCGACATCGGCATGTTCGCCAAGAAGCGCCCGCACGCACTGCTCCAGGCGCAGCGCCAGCGGATCTCCGTCGCGCGGGCGCTGGCGGCATCGCCGTCCGTGATCTTCGCCGACGAGCCGACCGCGACGCTGCACCGGGCCGACCGCACCCAGCTCCTGCGCACCCTCACCACCGCGGCCCGCTCGCACGGCATCACGGTCGTCCTGGCCACCCACGACGTCGAGATCGCCGACCTCGCCGACCGTACCGTTCCGCTGCTGGACGGCCGCCGCGTCGCCACCGTCACCCTGCCCGCCGTATCCGATACGGAAGGCCGCTCGGCGTGCTCGCTCTCCGTCTGACGCGCGGTGCCCATCCGCTGGTACTGATGCGGCGGCTGCTGGTCGCCGCCGCGTCGGCCGGGGTCGGCTTTCTGCTGCTGTGCACCCTGGGGTACGCCTCCGGGCACCCGGCGCACTCCGCCGCCTCGGTACTCCGGCTGCTGTGGTGCTTCGTACCGTTGGTGGCCGCCGTGCAGTTCGCGGTCGCGGTGGCCCGTACGGACCCGAGCACCCGCCCGCGCTCCGGCCTCTCCGCCGTCGGCCTCGGCCCGGTCAAGCTGTCCGTGCTCGCCGCGGTCTCGACGGCCGTGTCCACCACGCTCGGCTCGATGGTGGCCCTGCTCCTCTTCCTCCACCTGCGCGGGGATCTGACGGGGCTCCCGTTCGACGGCGGCGCCGCGGAACTCCTCGGCGCGGAAGCCCCGTTGCCGCTCGCCGCCGCGCTCATGCTGCTGGCCCTGGTACCGGTGACGTCGGCGACGGCGAGTGCGCTGGCACTGCGGGCCCGGCCCTCGGCGACGACGCCCGAGACCTTCGAGGCGTTCGAGGCACCGGAATCCCCCGACCCGGCGCCGACACCCGCCGGGCTGCCGTGGGGCGTGGCGCTGACGGCCGCCGGGCTCGCGGTCGAGGCGTACACGAGCCGGGGCTCGGCCGGCAGCGCGTTCCCGCTGCCCGGCAGGCTCGACTCCACCCCGGCCGCGGTCCTGGCGGGCTGGACCCTCACAGCGATCGGCCTGGCCATGGCCGGACCCGGACTCACCCACCTCTGCGGGCGGCTGCTCCAGGCGGTGCGCCCCGGCGCCGTACGCCTGCTGGCGGGCCGGGTCCTGATGGACGAGGCGCGCCGGATCGGCCGTCCGCTCGGTGTCGTCTGCGCGGTGCTCTCCGCGGTGATCGCGGCCGTGACGCTGTACGGGTCGGGCCCGCGCCCCTTCGGCCCGCTGACCGCGCTCGGGGCGGTCCTCGTCCTCGGCTGTACGACGGCGACCCTGCTGACCTCGGCGCTGGAGGCCAAACAGGCCCGCGCCCAAACGGCCGACGCGCTGCTCAGGATGGGCGCCCCGGCCTCGGCGCTGCGATCCGCGACCGCCCTGCGCGCGGGGGCACTGCTGATCGTGTTCGCCCCGCTGACCTGGGTGATCGCGGCGCTGGCAGCACTGCCGCTGACGAGCTGACCCGTGCCGGGCGGGGACGGCGGTGTGCGGGACGGCGACGCACCGAGCGGTGGCGTGCCGGTCGGCGCCGCACAGAATGCCGGCGTGCCGGTCGGCGACGCACAAGGGGGCGACTCGGGGGACGGCGACGCCGCGGGCGACGGGGGCCACGTTCCCGGGCCCGGCGTCGAGATCGAGTCGCTCGCCGCGTTCGACGCCGCGGTCACCGGTGGCACGCTCGCCGGGCATCGTGTCCAGTCCGTCGATCTGACCGGCCGCAGCGCGGCGCCGCTGGCCCTCGACACCAGGGCACCGTCTTCCTCGGCTGCCGGATACGGCCGGACGCGGCGGCGAAGGTGCCAACGGACGGGGCATTCGTCTTTCCCCCGGTGCCGGGGCTGCCCTTCGACCCGTACCGCGGCGTCCTCTACTCACCCGGCGCGCTCTACGACGGCCTGACGTCCGGCGGCTACGGGGCGACGCCGGACGCCCGCGCGTACCGCTGGTTCCGGCGGACGAAGGCTGACGGCGACACCTTCGCCTCGATGCTCCGCGCGCTCCACGACGACGCGGTCTCCGACGCGCTGGACAAGTTCCTCACCGGGGCGCGGGTGGTCGGTGTCATGGGCGGCCATGCGACGACCCGCGGCTCCGGGGCGTACGCCGCGGCGGCCCGGCTCGGCCGCACCCTGGCCCGCAGCGGGCTGACCGTCGCGACGGGCGGCGGTCCGGGGGCGATGGAGGCGGCGAACCTGGGCGCGTACGCGGCACCGTTCCCCGACCCGATGCTGGAGGAGGCGGGTGAACTCCTCGCCGCCGTAACGTCGTTCACCCCGTCGGTCACCGACTGGGCGCTGGCCGCGTTCGCCGTGCGGGAACGCTGGCCCGACGGCGGCGGCTCGGTCTCGATCCCCACCTGGTTCTACGGTCACGAGCCGCCGAACGCCTTCGCCGACCACATCGGCAAGCACTTCGCCAACGCACTGCGGGAGGACGGTCCGCTCGCCCGCTCCACCGCCGGTGTGATCTTCCTGCCGGGCGCGGCCGGCACCGTACAGGAGATCTTCGACAACGCCACCCCGAACTACTACGAGTCGCGTGCCGCCCCGGCCCCGATGGGTCTGGTCGGGCGGGCCCACTGGACGGCCGGGCTGCCCGCGTGGCCACTGCTGCGCGCGCTGGCCTCAGGCCGGGCGATGGAGTCCCGGATCGCCCTGGTGGACACGGTGGAGGAGGCGCCGCGGGCGCTGGCCCGGCTGACGAACCGGGAATCCGGCCCGTCCGGCGGCTGAGACCGCGGCGCCGGGTACAGCGGCCATCGGCGGCGGCGCGCACGGTGCCGGGCACGGCGGCCATCGGCATGGGCGCACACCGCGCCGGGCACACCCGGCCATCGGCGTACACGGTGCCGGGCACACCGGCCGTCCGCGTCAGAGCACCAAGTGGTGGGCCAGCGTGTCGAAGAACGCCTCCCAGCCGTCCTCCGCCGCCGCGTACTGCTCCGCGGTGAGATTGCCGCCGCGCTGCTGGAAGACCACCTCGGTCGACTGGTCGCCGAGCTCGGTGAAGGTGGCGGTCACGACCTCGCCCTCGATGTCGGCGGGTGCCGTCGCGTCCTTGAGCGTGAAGACCAGGCGCTCGGGGGCGATCACCTCGCGGTAGACCCCGTGGAAGTGCATCTCGGTGCCCGGCACCACGATGACCAGGCTCCAGGCGCCGCCGGGCCGGACGTCCATCGACACCCGGTCGAGTGGCACCTCCGCGTCGGCGCCGTACCAGGCCGCGAAGTCCTCGGGGGTCGTCCACGCCTCGAAGACGCGTTCCCTCGGAGCGTCGAAGACGCGGGTGAGGTCGATGCCCTCGCGGGTCGAGTCGCTCATGGTCACGGTCCTTCCGAAGTCGCTCCGGTACCGGCGGAGCTCGGGCTCGCCCACGAGGTACCGCCTCCAGCTTGCACGGCGCGCGCCTGCCTGTCGCGACAGGCAGGCGTGCGCCACTCGGAGCGATACGGAGCGGTATGGGCGATACGGGGGCGGCCGGAGCAGGTTGGAGCGGTTATAGATGTCCGAGGTGATCACGTTCAATCACACTCGGTCGCCGGTGGTTACGGATGAAGAAGCGCCGCGAGCGTGTCGTATGCCTGGTCCCACCCCCAGTCCTCGCGCACCCAGGCCCGCCCCTTCTCCCCCATCGCCGTCGCGGCCTCGCGGTCCCGCAGCAGACCGACGAGCCGTGCGGCCACGGCAGGGACGTCCCCGCCGTCGACGAGATGCCCCGTCTCCCCGTCGCGCACGGTGTCCGACGCACCGCCCGAATCCCCGACGAGAACGGGCAACCCGGCGGCGGCCGCTTCCAGGAAGACGATGCCGAGGCCCTCGACCTCCAGTCCGCGGCGGCGCGTACGGCAGGGCATCGCGAAGACGTCGGCGGCCGCGTAGTGGTCCGGCATCGCCGCATGGGGCTGCCCGCCCGCCATGATCACGGCGTCCCCGACCCCGAGGGACCCCGCCAGTCGGTGCAGGGTGCGCGCGTACGGTCCGTCTCCGGTCAGCAGGAGTACGGCACCGGGAACCGCCCTCCGCACGGCGGGCAGGGCACGGATCAGCGTGTCCTGGCCCTTGCGCGGGACGAGCCTGGCGGCGCACAGGATCACGGGCCGGTCGCCCAGCCCGTAGCGTTCCCGGACGCTGCCGGGGCCGTGCCGCTCCCCCTGCCGTACCCGGAACGCCTCGGGGTCGACGCCCGGCGCGAGGCGCACCATCCGGCGGGCGGCGGCGGGGCCGAGCGCGGCGGCGATCGGTGCCCGGGTGGCCGCGCCGAGGTAGGTCAGGGCATCGGTGCGGGCCCCGATCAGGCGCAGCAGGGAGCGGGCGCCCGGCGTGCGGGCCCACCACACCTCATGGCCGTGGGTGGTGGCGACGGCCCGCCGCACCCCGGCCTCGCGGCGCAGCCGGTCCGCCATCAGGCCGAGCGGGGCGGCTGCCCCGAACCACACGCTGTCGCAGCCGTGGCTGCGGGCGAGCTCGACGGACCGGGCGGCGACGCGGGCAGTGGGCAGCAGCATCCGGGCCGGATCGCGGATCACCGGGTACGGGAGGGCCGCGTCGTGGGCGGCGGAGCCAGGTTCGGCGGATGTGTGGACGACAACGGATTCGGCGGGAAAGCGGCTGGTCATGGCATGGACGAAGGTCTCTATGCCGCCCTGGCGCGGCGGGAAGTCGTTGGTGACGACGAGGGTGCGGCGGCGGGTCAACGGAGGGCCTTTCGTACGGTCCGGCGGAGCGGCGCGTCGGTGGTGGTGCCGGGGCGCATGGCAGTGGTGCGGAGGGGCATGGCGGTGGCGCGGAGGGGCGCCGTGTGCGGGAACGTGGCGCGGAGGGGCGCGGTGCGAGCGGCCGCCCACGCGGCGAGGACCAGCGGGTGCACGAGGTACCCGAAGCGGGTGGCGGGCATGAACGCGATGGCCAGGAGCAGCCCGAGCGCGAGCCGCAGCGCGGCGGCGGGCGCTGTCCTCGGAGGGCGTACGAGCAGGGAGACGCACACCAGCAGGGCGCTCGCCGCGAGCAGCAGGACGGCGAGCGTCCGGCCGCCCGGCACGTAGGTGGCGAGCAGATGGCCCGGCAGCGGGCTGGCCGCGGCGGACACCGCGTCGGTGAGGCCGAGCGGGAAGGCGACGACATGGGTCTGGAAGGCGCCGGGATCGCGGAGGGCCGCCGGAAGGACGAGCGCGACGGCGGTGACCACCGCGACGGCCCCGCACCGAAGAGCGGCGAACGGCCCCGCTCCCGGTGCCCGCCGCGCAACGGGTTCCTGGCGCGTGACGGGTATCCGCCGCGTGGCGCCTGCCGGGCGCATGACGGGTTCCCGGTGCGCACCCGGTTCCCGGCGCATCACCGCCAGGAGCACCACGGCGACGGGCAGGGCGGGCCAGGCCGTCCATTTGAGGGCGGCGGCCAGGCCGAGCACCAGCCCGGCCCGCCCGGCCCTGCCCCGCCCCGCCTGCGCGAGCCCGAGACACATCAGCCCCGCGACGGGCAGGTCGACACCCCCGACGGCGAGCGGCAGGGCGACCAGCGGACAGGCGGCGAGCCATCCCACGTACGGCCACCGCCCCCGCCCCGCAGGGAGGGCGAGCGCGAACGCGCCGATGAAGGCGGCGCCCATCCACAGTCGGGGATCGGTGGCCGGTGACGCCCCGAACAGCGCTTGCGGCAGACCGAAGACCGCCATGCCGGGGAGGTACGGGTTGAAGTCCCCCACCGCCGTGGGCAGCGCACTGTACGGGGTGCCCTCCGACAGCAGGAGACCCGCCGAGCGAGCGACGACCTCGACCTCCAACTGTGCGCGGCCCAGGACGAGAAGCACCAGCAACGGCAGGACCGCGGAGCCGGTCGCGGCCACCGCGCCGACCGTCCGGACGCCGCGTCCGCGGGCGCGCAACCAGGCCGCGGTCAGGTACCCGGCCGCGCTCGTCACTCCCCAGACGCGGTGGGGGGTGAGCGTGGAGAAGGCCGCGAGCCCCAGGGCCGCGACGGCACAGAACGTCCACCACCCGGGACGGGCGCACACCCCGATCCCGGCACGTCCCCAACGCCGCGTACGGACATGGCTCTGCCTCCGGACATGGTTCTGGCTACGGACATGGCTCCGCGGCCGAACACGGCTCCGTGCACCGGACCGGCCCTGGTCAACCCCCGTGAAGAATGCTGCTGCGCCCATGAATCCGAGGCTAGGAACGGCCTGCTCACCGGGCGTCACACCACCATCCGGTCTTCGGACTCAACCCGTGGCATGAGACGGAGCGGGGATTTCCACCCGTGCTCCGATGCGTCTTCATCCGGTGGTGCCGAAGAATCACCGTATGAGCCGCACGACCCCCGCCGCCCCGGCCCCGCGTCCGCCCACGGCCCGCGCCCCTTCCCCGCGGGTACGGCAGCGTGCCCGGGACCGGGTTCGGCAGCGGGTGCGCCGCTGGTCGGCGGCGCCCGCGTACCCCTGGCTGACCGGAGCCGCTCTGACTCTCTTCGCGCTGGGGGAGCTGGCCGTCGTGCCGGGCTCGGCCATCACCTCCTTCGGCGTGCTGGTCTGCACGGCGTCGCTGATGTGGCGCGGTTCCCGGCCCGCTGTCGGCCTCCTGACGGTCGGTGCGGCGCTGCTCAGTTTCGCGACCGACGGCAACATGGCGTACGCGACGGTGGCCGGTGCGCTGATCGGCTGCTACACCCTGGGGCGGCACCGTGTGCAGCATCCGGCGCTGCTCGTGCTCGGCGGGGCGCTGGCCTCGCTCACCGTCAATCTCGTCCACATCGACCGCTGGGCGCGGGCCGGCTCCCCGGGGCTGCCCGCGCTCCAGGGCAGCGATCGCTTCAGCCTCGGGCTGTACGCCGAGACGATGGCGCTGACGGTGGCGATCCTGGGGGCGGTCAGCATGGGGGACGCGGTCCGGGCCCGCGAGGAGACACGGCACGAGCGGGCCGCCGCCCAGTCCCGGCTGCTGGCGATGGAGCGGCGCCAGGCGGCCGAGGCGGAACGGGCTGCCATCGCCCGGGAGTTGCATGACATGGTCGCCCACTCGGTCTCGATGATCGCGGTGCAGGCCGAGAGCGCGACGTACACGACGCCGGATCTCTCCCCGCAGGCCCGCGACGCCTTTCAGCAGATCGCCGGGACGGCCCGGTCCTCGATGACGGAGCTGCGCAGGCTGCTGGGAGTGCTGCGGACGGAAAAGGCGACCGCCGCGCTGACCGCGCCGCAGCCGTCGCTGGCCGGCATCGGCGAGCTGCTGGAACAGCACCGCGCGGTGGGTGAAACGGCCGAACTGCACATCAGCGGCGAGGCGATACCGCTGCCCGCCTCCTGGGAGCTGTCGGCGTACCGGATCGCGCAGGAAGCCCTGACGAACGCCCGCCGTCACGCGCCGGGGGCCCACGCGGTCGTGGAGATCGGCTACCGGCCGGGCCTGCTGACGGTCCGGGTCAGTGACAACGGACCGGGCCCCGTCCCGGCCACGGCCGACGGCGGCAACGGAGGCAGCGACAAAGGAGGCCACGGCCATGGTTTGGTGGGCATGGGCGAGCGGGCCGCCCTGCTCGGCGGCCGGTTCACCACCGGCCGGGGTCCGGCCGGTGGCTTTCTCGTGGAGGCGGAACTGCCGTGGTGATCCGAGTGCTGGTGGCCGACGACCAGGCGGTCGTACGGACCGCCTTCTCCAATCTGCTGAGCACGCAGGAGGACATCGAGGTGGTGGGCGAGGCCGAGGACGGGGAGC
Organism: Streptomyces sp. NBC_01433; assembly: GCF_026340105.1. NCBI lineage: Bacteria > Bacillati > Actinomycetota > Actinomycetes > Kitasatosporales > Streptomycetaceae > Streptomyces > Streptomyces sp. NBC_01433. The sequence goes on from NZ_JAPEPM010000001.1 coordinate 273,737, forward strand.
AGGCCGTCCGGGGCGCCGCCGAACACCGGCCCGATCTGGTGCTGCTGGACATCCGCATGCCCCGGCTGAACGGCATCGAGGCGGCCCGTGAGATCGTCGCCGCCTCGGAAGGTGCCACCAGAGCGCTGATGCTGACGACATTCGGCCTGGACGAGTATGTGTACGACGCACTGGCCGCGGGGGCGAGCGGCTTCCTGCTGAAGGACGCGACCTTCCCCGAACTGCTCCATGCGGTACGGGTGGTGGCCGACGGGCATGCGTTGCTCGCCCCCGAGATCACCGGACGGCTGATCGCGGAGTTCACCCGGCAGCGGGTCAGCGCTCCCCCGGTCCGCGACGTCGATGGCCTCACGGCCCGCGAGGCCGAAGTGCTCGTCCTGATCGCGCAGGGTCTGTCGAACAGGGACATCGCCGACCGGCTCACCATCACGGACCACACGGTCAAGACCCATATCAACCGGCTGTTCACGAAGATGGAACTGCGGGACCGGGCACAGGCGGTGATCCTGGCTTACGAACTGGGCCTGGTCGTCGCCGGTACGGGCCCCGCGTGACGCCGCCCCTGCCGCAGGGCATCAGCCCGTCACCCCGCCCGGGCCAGGACCACCGTCTCCGCCGCGTCGAAACCGACGCCCACGACCGCGCCCTCCGGCGGGGTGTCCCGCAGCGCGCACTCCGCCTCCAGCTCCGGTCCGTTGTCGGGCCGCAGCCGCACCGCGACATGGTTCCCCCGGAACGTCCGCACCCCGACCGTGCAGCGCAACCCGTCCTCCGGCACGACTATCCGTACCCCGGCGGGACGGACCAGCAGGTCACACCGGCCCTGGGGCGACCCCTCGGGCACCGGCACCTTGCCCCACGCCGTGTCGGCGGCCGTGCCGGTCACCGTCGCGTCCACCACGTTGTCGAAGCCCAGGAACCGGGCGACGAACGCGGAGGCGGGCCGCTGCCAGACCTCCAACGGCGTACCCACCTGGGCGATCCGGCCGTCCCGCATGACGACGACCCGGTCGGCGAGCGCGAAAGCCTCGCCCTGGTCATGGGTGACGGCCAGCACCGTCGTGCCCAAGCGGCCGAACAGCGTGCGCAGTTCGACGACGAGGCGTTCGCGCAGACTGCGGTCCAACTGGCCCAGCGGCTCGTCCAGCATCAGCAGCTTCGGGCGCGGGGCGAGCGCGCGGGCGAGGGCGACGCGCTGCTGCTCACCGCCGGACAGTGCGGCGACCGCACGCCGCTCCGCGCCGGGCAGGCCCACCAGATCAAGGAGTTCCCCCACCTCGCGGTCCGTCTCGGCGCGACCGGACCCATGCATCCGCAGCCCGAAGCCCACATTGGCGCCGACGTCCCGGTGCGGGAACAGCTGGTGGTCCTGGAACATCAGCCCGAGCCCGCGCCGGTGCACGGGTACCCCCGCCTGGTCGGCCCCGTCCAGCAGCACCCTGCCGCCGTCCATCGCCTGCAACCCGGCGACGACCCGCAGCAGGGTGGACTTCCCGCTGCCGCTCGGCCCGAGCACACACACGATCTCGTGGTCGGCGACCTCCAGATCCACGGCGTCCAGGGCGGCCCTCTTCCCGAACCGGACCGTGGCGGCTTCCAGCCTCAGCATGCGCAGAACTCCCCAGCCATCACTCAGAACTCCCCGGATCGATCGGTGCGGATGCGTTCGAGGAGCAGCAGCGACACCGCGCACACGAGCATCAGAATGGTGCTGAGGGCCATCGCCTGCCCGTAGTTCAGTTCTCCGGACCGCCCCAGCAGCCGCGCCACGGCGACCGGCAGCGTCGGGTTGTCGGGCCGCGCGATGAACACGGTCGCCCCGAATTCGCCGAGCGACACCGCGAAGGCGAAGCCCGCCGCGACCAGCACAGCCCTGCGCACCAGGGGCAGATCGACCTCGCGCCAGGCCCGCAGCGGAGAGGCACCGAGCACAGCCGCCGCCTCGCGCAGCCGTCCGTCCACCGCACGCAGCACCGGCAGCATGGTCCGTACGACGAAGGGGACGCCCACCAGCGCCTGGGCCAGCGGCACCAGGATCCAGGAGGTCCGCAGGTCGAGCGGTGGCTTGTCCAGGGTGATCAGGAATCCGAAGCCGACGGTGACGGCGGACACCCCGAGCGGCAGCATCAGCAACGCGTCGAAGCCTCGCACCAGCCGCCCCGCCCGCCGGGTCAGCGCCGCCGCGGCCAGCCCTCCGACGACCAGGGCGATGGCGGTCGCGACGAGCGCGTACTGAAGGGAGTTCCCGATCGCCTCGAGCGGGGCGACCAGGAAGGTGGAGCCGCTCGCCCCGGCGGACTGGAGCGCCCGGTAGTAGCCGAAGCCGTAGCCGCCGGGCCCGTCGAACGAGCGCTCCACCAGCACTCCGAGCGGGAGCAGGATCAGCAGCAGGACGGTCAGCAGTACCCCGCCGAGCAGCGCCCGCTGTCCGGCGCCGTGCGGACGGCGGGCGGTCTGCGCGGGGTCGACGAGCTTCAGCGCGGTCTCGCGGCGCCGCACCGTCCAGGCGTGCACGCCGAGGATCGCGCCGACCGCCGCGAACTGCACCAGGGTCAGCACGGCGGCCGTCGGCAGATCGAGCAGTTGCGCGGTCTGCCGGTAGATCTCCACCTCCAGGGTGGAGTAGGCGGGACCACCGAGGATCTGTACGACGCCGAAGGAGGTGAAGGTGAACAGGAAGACCATCAGCGCGGCGGCTGCGACGGCGGGCGCCAGCGCGGGCAGCGTCACCCGCCGCCAGGCGGCGAACCGTCCGGCTCCGAGCACCCGCGCGGCCTCCTCCTGCCGCGGGTCGAGCTGCGACCAGAGCCCTCCGACGGTCCGCACGACCACCGCGTAGTTGAAGAAGACATGGGCCAGCAGGATCGCCCACACGGTGGTGTCGAGCCGGACGCCCCACAGTTCGTCCAGGAATCCGCCGCGTCCCAGCAGTGCCAGGAACGCCGTACCGACGACCACGGTCGGCAGGACGAACGGCACCGTGACGACCGCCCGCAGCAGTTGCTTTCCGGGGAAGTCGAAGCGGGCGAACACATAGGCGCCGGGCAGTGCGATGAGCAGGGTGAGCGCGGTCGAGGCGAATGCCTGCCAGGTGGTGAACCAGAGGACGTCCAGGATGTCCGGCCGGGCCAGCACCTCGCCGATCCGGCCGAACTGCCAAGTGCCCCCGGCCTTCAGCCCGCGGCCGACGATCGCGGCCACGGGGTAGGCGAAGAACACCGCGAAGAACGCGACGGGCACGGCCATCAGACCGAGCCGCACCGCGTTCCCGCGACGGGCTCCGCGGGGCCCTCCACCGCTCTGCCGAACCTCCGAGGACCCGGCCCCGGCCGACTTGGCTACTTCACGACGAGCGAGTGCCACGACTGGACCCACTGCTCACGGTTCTCGGCGATCTTCTCCGGCGCCAGGGTGGCCGGCTTGTCGGCGGTCGCGCCGAACTTCGTGAAGAGCTCCGGAAGCTTCGCGTCCTTCGCCACCGGGTTCACGAACATGTTCAGCGGCATGTCCTCCTGGAACGTCTTGCTGATCAGGAAGTCCAGCAGCGCCTTGCCGCCCGCCTCGTTCTTCGCCCCGGTCAGCAGCCCGGCGAACTCGATCTGCCGGAAGCAGGTCCCGGCGGCGACGCCGGTCGGTGCCTCGGCCGGCTGCGGCTTCGCGTACAGCACCTCGACCGGCGGGCTGGAGGCGTAGGAGACGACGAGCGGCCGGTCCGCCTTGGTCTTCTTTCCGCCCGCGGAGCCGGAGAACTCCTCGTTGTACGCCTGCTCCCAGCCGTCGACGACCTTGACCCCGTTGTTCTTCAGCTTCTTCCAGTAGTCCTGGTAGCCGTCCTCGCCGTGGGAGGCGATGGTTCCGAGGAGGAAGCCGAGGCCGGGTGAGGAGGTCGCGGCGTTCTCGGTGACGAGGAGGTTCTTGTACGCGGGCTTCAGCAGGTCGTCGAAGGACCGCGGCGGCGCGAGCTTCTTGTCGGCGAAGTACTTCTTGTCGTAGTTGACGCAGATGTCGCCGGTGTCGACCGGTGTGACCCGGTGCTTGTCGTCCAGCCGGGTGTCGGCCGCGACCCGGTCCAGGCCCTTCGCCTCGTACGGCGTGAACAGGCCGTTGTCGAGGGCGCGGGAGAGCAGGGTGTTGTCGACGCCGAAGAAGACATCGCCACGCGGAGAGCCCTTGGTCAAAATCTCCTGGTTGAGCGCGGCACCGGCGTCGCCGCTCTTCAGCACCTCGACCGTGTAGCCGGACTCCTTGGTGAACTCCTTGAGCACGGAGTCGGAGGCGTTGAAGGAGTCGTGGCTGACCAGGGTCACGGTCCTGGAGCCGGAACTCTTCGTACCACCGGACCCCGCGCCCGCGTCGTCGGAACTGCCGCAGCCCGCGAGCGCGGTGACGCCGAGGGCCGCGGCGAGAGCCGTCGCCGCGTACTTCGTGGTGGTGTTCATGTGATTCCTCCTGGAGTGACCAGGAAGAGACGCGGCCCTGCCCGCGCCGGAACGAACCGGAAGCGGGCAGGGCGCAACAGCTTGAGTAATGACCGAACTTCCTACCCGGAATGACCCGGGCGAGGTTCAGAGGGTCTGCGGCCAACCTGTCCTTGGTGCCGCACTCTCAGCGCTGTGGCGCTCCCCTGTCGGAATATGAAGTTGATTTCGGTCCCAGGCTACACGGGCGTTTTCCGGCCTCAGCGCTCGGAGGCGGCCAGCTGCCCGCAGGCCCCGTCGATCTCCTGACCCCGGGTGTCACGCACGGTCACCGGTACGCCATGGGCGGCGATGGCCTCGACGAAGGCCTTCTCGTCCTCGGGCCGCGAGGCGGTCCACTTGGAGCCGGGCGTCGGGTTCAGCGGGATCAGGTTGACGTGCACCCGCTTGCCCTTGAGAAGCCGGCCGAGCAGGTCACCCCGCCATGCCTGGTCGTTGATGTCACGGATCAGCGCGTACTCGATGGAGATGCGGCGGCCGGACTTCTCGGCGTACTCCCACGAGGCGTCCAGCACCTCGCGGACCTTCCAGCGGGTGTTCACCGGGACGAGGGTGTCGCGCAGCTCGTCGTCCGGGGCGTGCAGCGACACGGCGAGACGGCACTTGAAGCCCTCGTCGGCGAAGCGCAGCATGGCCGGAACCAGACCCACGGTCGAGACGGTGATCCCGCGCTGCGAGAGCCCGAGGCCGTCCGGCTCGGGGTCGGTCAGCCGACGGATCGCGCCGACGACCCGCTTGTAGTTGGCCAGCGGCTCGCCCATGCCCATGAAGACGATGTTGGAGAGCCTGGCGGGGCCACCCGGAACATCGCCGTCGCGCAGCGCCCGCATGCCGTCCACGATCTGGTGCACGATCTCGGCGGTCGACAGATTGCGGTCGAGCCCGGCCTGCCCGGTCGCGCAGAACGGGCAGTTCATCCCGCAGCCGGCCTGCGAGGAGATGCACATCGTCACGCGCTCGGGATAGCGCATCAGAACGGACTCGACGAGCGTCCCGTCGTGCAGCTTCCACAGCGTCTTACGGGTGGTGTCGTCGTCGCAGCTGATGTGCCGGACCACGGTCATCAGATCGGGGAACATCGCCTCGGCGAGCCTGTCCCGCGACGCGGCGGGAATGTTGGTCCACTCCGCCGGGTCGTGCGCGTACCGCGCGAAGTAGTGCTGCGAGAGCTGCTGGGCGCGGAACGGCTTCTCGCCGATCGCGGCGACTGCTTCCTTGCGCTCTGCGGGCGTGAGGTCGGCGAGGTGCCGCGGCGGCTTCTTGGCTCCGCGGGGCGCGACGAAAGTGAGTTCTCCGGGCTTAGGCATGGTTCATCCAGTGTCGCAGACAGACGGGTGAGGGCCCGCCGCCCTGTGGACAACGGACCCTCACTCGTAGAAATCGCAGGTCGGACGGCATCTGTACGCGTCAGCTCGGCCGGACCGGTGGACCTCGGTGGCTCAGCCTGATCCGACGAACAGCACCAGCAGCAGCCACACCACCGGCGCGGTCGGCAGCAGCGAGTCCAGCCGGTCCATGATGCCGCCGTGGCCGGGCAGCAGCGTGCCCATGTCCTTGATGCCCAGGTCACGCTTGATCATGGATTCGCCCAGGTCACCGAGGGTGGCACTGGCGGCGACCGCGAGACCCAGCAGCAGCCCCTGCCACCAGGAACCGCCGTCGATCAGGAACTCCATGCACAGCGCACCGGCGGCCATCGCGAAGGCGACCGCCCCGAGCAGGCCCTCGCGGGTCTTTCCGGGGCTGATACGTGGTGCGAGCTTGTGCTTGCCGAATCGCCAGCCCACGGCGTACGCGCCGGTGTCGCTGACCACGGTGAGCAGCAGGAAGGTGAGGACCCGCTGCGGCCCGTCGTCCGCCGTCAGGAGCATCGCGACGAACGTGGCCAGGAACGGTACGTAGAACGCGGCGAAGACCCCTGCGGTGACGTCCTTGAGGTAGCCCTCCGGCGGCTGCGTCATCCGCCAGACCAGCACCGCGAGGGCGGTCAGCGCCATGGCGACCCAGGCACCCTCCGCACCACGCGCATAGCCGGCGACGACCATGGCGGCCCCGCCGACGGCGAGCGGCACGAGGGGAGCCTTGATGCCCTTGCGCTCCTCCAGCCGGGAGGTGAGCTCCCAGAGGCCGACGACGACGGCGAGCACGATCACGCCGACGAAAACAGCCTTCACGATGAAGAGCGAGGCGACGATGACGGCGCCGAGCCCCACGCCCACCCCTATGGCGGCGCGCAGATCACGCCCCGCACGCTTCTTCTGCGGCGGGGGCGGCAGCGGGGTGGACATGGGCTCCTGCGGCATCTCGTCACGGAACAGGGGGCCGCTGACGTGAGCGGCATCCCTGTTCCGGTCGTCGCGGTCGTCTGCGTCTCTACCTGCGTCGGGAACGTCCGGCACGTTGGGCATGGGCCGAGTCTGCTGGGCGTCATGCACATCGTGGGCAGGACCCGCCGGAGCAACTCCCATCTCGGGCGTGCTCCAGTATCCGGCTCCCTGCGCGGCGCCCCAGGAAGAGTCGTTCATCAGACTTCGAGCAGCTCGGCTTCCTTGTGCTTGAGCAGCTCGTCCACCTGCGCGACGTACTTCGCGGTGGTGTCGTCGAGCTCCTTCTCCGCGCGACGCACCTCGTCCTCGCCGGACTCCTTGTCCTTGACGAGCTTGTCGAGCGTCTCCTTGGCCTTGCGGCGGATGGAGCGGATCGAGATCTTGGAGTCCTCGGCCTTGGTCTTGGCGACCTTGATGTACTCCTTGCGGCGGTCCTGGGTGAGCTCGGGGAAGGTCACCCGGATGATGTTGCCGTCGTTGCTCGGGTTGACGCCGAGGTCGGAGTCGCGGATCGCCTGCTCGATGTTGCGCAGCGCCGTCTTGTCGAACGGCGTCACGACGGCCATCCGCGGTTCGGGAACCGAGAACGAGGCCAGCTGGTTGATCGGGGTCAGCGCGCCGTAGTAGTCGGCGACGATCTTGTTGAACATCGCCGGGTGCGCGCGGCCGGTGCGGATCGCGGCGAAGTCCTCTTTCGCGACGACAACGGCCTTCTCCATCTTCTCCTCGGCCTCGAGGAGGATTTCTTCGATCACCACGTGCTCCTGCGTGTCTTGAGTGGGCCCGGCATCGTCATCGCCGGGCCCGGCGGGTCCTGCGTCGCGTCCTCACCTGCACGGTGTCCGACCGGCAGGCCGTTGTCCATCCTTGGGGCCGTCAGGCCCGGGTGCTCTCGTCGCTCACGAGCGTGCCGATCTTCTCACCCTTGACGGCACGGGCGATATTGCCCGCGGCGGTCAGCTCGAAGACGAGGATCGGGAGCTGGTTGTCACGGCAGAGCGTGATGGCGGTGGCGTCGGCGATCTTCAGATCGCGGGCGAGCACCTCGCTGTACTCCAGCGCGTCGAACTTCACCGCGCCGGGGTTGGTCTTGGGATCGGAGTCATAGACGCCGTCGACCCCGTTCTTGCCCATCAGCAGTGCCTCGGCGTCGATCTCCAGGGCGCGCTGGGCGGCGGTGGTGTCGGTGGAGAAGTACGGCATCCCCATGCCGGCGCCGAAGATGACGACGCGCCCCTTCTCCAGGTGCCGCACGGCACGGAGCGGGATGTACGGCTCGGCGACCTGGCCCATGGTGATGGCGGTCTGGACGCGCGAGTCGATGCCTTCCTTCTCCAGGAAGTCCTGGAGCGCGAGGCAGTTCATGACCGTGCCGAGCATGCCCATGTAGTCGGACCGGGCCCGGTCCATGCCGCGCTGCTGGAGCTCGGCACCACGGAAGAAGTTGCCGCCGCCGATGACGATCGCGATCTCCGCGCCGTCGCGCACGACGGCCGCGATCTCGCGGGCGATGGCATGCACGACATCGGGGTCGACACCGAGACCTCCGCCACCGGCGAATGCCTCGCCGGACAGCTTCAGCATGAAGCGTCCGGAAACCTTGCCGTCGTCGCGCTTGTGGTCACCCTGAGTGGCGTCCGCGCCCTTGTCCATGGAAATTCTCCTCGTGCACATACGAAGAAGGCCATTGCCGGTGGGTCCGATGTCCCTCAGCGGCAATGGCCTCCTCGTCAGATCTGCGGTCGTCCGGCATGAGTGCGGCCGTCGACTGCACTAGACCCTATCGGGGTCCACCGTTTTTCGCGGACGGACTCAGATGCCGACCTTGATGCGCGCGAAGCGCTTCAGGGTGACACCGGCCTCGTCCAGGACCTTCTGAACCGACTTCTTGGCGTCCAGCGCGTACGGCTGGCCGAGGAGGGTGGCCTCCTTGAAGAAGCCGTTGACGCGACCCTCGACGATCTTCGGGAGCGCGGCCTCGGGCTTGCCCTCGGCGCGCGTGGTCTCCTCGGCGACGCGGCGCTCGGCCTCGACGATCTCGGCGGGGACGTCCTCGCGGGACAGGTACTTCGGGGCGAAGGCGGCGATGTGCTGCGCGATGCCCTTGGCCAGCACGGCGTCGGCCTTGTCCAGCTCGACCAGGACACCGATCTGCGGCGGCAGGTCGGGCATGGTGCGGTGCATGTACACGGAGACGTACGAACCGGTGAACTGCGCGAAGCGGTCCAGCACGATCTTCTCGCCGAGGTTGGCGTTGGCCTCGTCGACGTACGCCTGAACGGTCTTGCCGGGCTCGATCTCGGAGGCGAGCAGCGCCTCGATGTCGGCCGGGGACGTCGCGGCGACGTGGGCGGCGAGCGTGTTGGCGACGGCCTGGAACTTGTCGCCCTTGGCGACGAAGTCCGTCTCGCACTTCAGCTCAAGGAGGACGCCGGACGTCTTGTCCTCGGAGATGAGGGAGACGACGGCACCGTTCTCGGCAGAACGGCCCTCGCGCTTGGCGACGCCCTTCTGACCCTTGATACGGAGCGCCTCGACGGCCTTGTCGACGTTGCCATCGGCCTCGTCGAGCGCCTTCTTGCAGTCCATCATGCCGGCGCCGGTGAGCTCACGGAGCTTCTTGACGTCAGCGGCGGTGTAGTTCGCCATGAGTCTGTATTTCTCTCTCGAAGTCTGAAAGATCTACGGGTGAACGGCGGGGGCGGTGCCCTGTGGCACCGTCCCCGCCGTCTTCAGCCGTGACGGGTGTCAGGCCTGCTCGGCGTCCGCGGCCGGAGCCTCGGCAGCGGGGGCCTCGGCAGCGGGCGCCTCGGCGGCCGGGGCCTCGGCGACGGCCTCAGCGGCGTCGGCGGACTCGGCGTCCGCGACCTTCTCGGTCTCGGCGGAGGTCTGGACCTCGGCGGTGGCCGCGGTCTCGTCCTTCTTGTCGCCCTCGAGCAGGTCGCGCTCCCACTCGGCGAGCGGCTCGCCGGCGGCCTTCTCGCCCGGCTTCGAGTCACCGGTGGCGGCACCGGAACGGGCGATGAGGCCCTCGGCGACGGCGTCGGCGATCACGCGGGTGAGCAGGGTGACGGAGCGGATCGCGTCGTCGTTGCCCGGAATCTTGTAGTCGACCTCGTCGGGGTCGCAGTTGGTGTCGAGGATCGCGACGACCGGGATGTGGAGCTTGCGCGCCTCACCGACGGCGATGTGCTCCTTCTTGGTGTCGACGATCCAGACGGCGCTCGGCACCTTCTGCATCTCGCGGATACCACCGAGGGTCTTCTCCAGCTTGGCCTTCTCGCGCGAGAGGACCAGGAGCTCCTTCTTGGTGAGGCCGGAGGCGGCCACGTCCTCGAAGTCGATGAGCTCAAGCTCCTTCAGACGCTGAAGGCGCTTGTAGACGGTGGAGAAGTTGGTGAGCATGCCACCGAGCCAACGCTGGTTGACGTACGGCATGCCGACGCGCGTCGCCTGCTCGGCGATGGCTTCCTGCGCCTGCTTCTTGGTACCCACGAACATGATGGAGCCGCCGTGGGCGACGGTCTCCTTGACGAACTCGTAGGCGCGGTCGATGTACGACAGCGACTGGAGCAGGTCGATGATGTAGATGCCGTTGCGCTCGGTGAAGATGAAACGCTTCATCTTCGGGTTCCAGCGACGGGTCTGGTGACCGAAGTGGACGCCGCTTTCCAGCAGCTCCCGCATCGTGACGACGGCCATGGCCGTACTCCTTGAGGTGCTCGGTTATCGCGACCGCAGGATTGCGATCGCGCCTGACGCCCCGACGCGCCGTGCCACAAGGGACCGAGGAGCGCGGCCACCTCCGCAGAGAGGGAGGTGGCGGGGCGTGCGAAGTCGACCCGGTGACCCGGATCGCCACAAGAAGTGTACGGGACCCGATGAGTGCCGGGTGACGGCGATGTCCACAACCGGCGAGTAGTCCACAGGAGCGGTTCATGATCCCCCCGATCGCGCCCGGCGGGAGATCGTTGCGGGCATGCGAAGCACACCCGGACCGCCCCGCTCCCGCTCACTCCCGACCGGCTTCTCGCCCTTTCCCCGGGCCGCGCTGTCGGCCGCCCTGTCACTGGCCGCCCTGGTGACCGCCCTGCTGGTGGGGTTGCTCGGACCGGCGGCGGGCCGGGCATCCGCCGCACCGGGCCCGGCGCCGGACGGCGACCGGGTCTGGCCACTGGCCGGGCGACCCACGGTCCTGCGGGGCTGGGAGCCGCCGGCCGGCCCGTACGGGCGGGGCCATCGCGGCGTCGACCTCGCCGCGCGGCCCGGCGGCGAGGTGCGGGCTGCCGCCACCGGCCGGGTGTCGTTCGCGGGTCGGGTGGCCGGGCGCGGGGTGCTCGTCATCGAGGTGGCGAGGAGTGGGGATCCGCCACTGCGCACCACGTACGAGCCGGTACGGGCGCTGGTCGCGCGGGGCGAGGAGGTGACCGCGGGCCGGCCGGTGGGCGCGCTGGAGGCGGGGCCGTTCCATTGCCGTACGGGCTGTCTGCACTGGGGGTTGCGGCGCGGGGACGCCTATCTGGACCCGCTGTCCCTGCTGCCGCCCTCGGCGCTGCGACGGGGTCCGTCCCGGCTGCTGCCGGTGTTCGGCGTACCGCGACCGGACTCACCTGAGCCCGAACCGGTACGGGCCGGGCTCCCGACGGCGTCACGGACCGCCGGGTACGACGGCACAGCCACCGAAGACACCGGACCCGGCGGCGCCCACGGGCACGGCGTCCTCCCGGCGATGACTCCGCTCGTGGCGGCAGCGGCGGTGGCGCGGGGCCGGATCAGCCCCGTACGCCGCGCAGGATCATGGCGACGGCGGTGTCCGCGACGACACCGGGCTCCTCCGCCACTCCCAGTTCGATACGGCGTACCGCCGCGTCGACCGAACCCTGCAGCAGCATCGCCGCCAGCCTCGGCTGGGCGTGGCCGAGATCGCCCAGCGCCTCCACGATCATGGCGATCAGACTGCCGTGCGCGGCACGGATCTTCTCGCGGGCGCCCGCGTCCAGCTCGCTCGCGGAGATCGCGACGACCGCGCGATGGCGTCGGTCCCCGACGAGATCGAGTTGTCGGCGCACATACGCCTCGATCTTCTCCTCGGGGGCCTGGGCCCGCTCCATGGCGTTCTCGATCTCGGCCGCCCAGACGGGGAAGTCGACGGCGCAGAGCTCCTCGACGACGGCCGCACGAGAGCGGAAATACTCGTACACGGAGGACCGGGCAAGGCCCGTGCGTTCGGCGAGTGCGGGGAAGGTCAACGCCTCCGTACCGCCCTCGGACAGCAGGGAGCGCGCGGCGTCCAGGAGGGCGCCGCGCTGCATGGTCCGGTGCTCGGCCACGGAGGCCGCTCGAATCCTGGGCACGCCTCCACTCTACGGCGGCAGGTGTTCGAGGGAAGGGTGCAGCCTCCGTCGGGATGGCCGAACGGCGAGCGCTCAGCGCCCGGCGTCGGCCAGTTTCGCCCGGAGTTGCAGCACGGACTTGGTGTGGATCTGGCTGACCCGGCTCTCGGTGACGCCGAGGACATTGCCGATCTCGGCAAGTGTGAGGCCCTCGTAGTAGTAGAGGGTGACGACCGTCTTCTCCCGGTCGGGGAGTGTGTTGATGGCACGCGCGAGCAGCCGTCTGAGCTCACGGTCCTCGGCGACCTCCACCGGATTGTCGGCGGCGGTGTCCTCCAGCGTGTCCATCAGGCTCAGCCGGTCACCACCCTCGCCGCCGACATGCAGCAACTCCTCCAGGGCCACCACGTTCGCCAGCGACAACTGGCTGAAAACCGCGTGCAGTTCCTCCAGGGCGATACCCATCTCCGAGGCCACTTCGGCCTCCGAAGGCGTGCGCCGCAACTGGGCCTCCAGCGTGGCGTAGGCGCGTTCCACGTTCCGCGCCTTCTGCCGCACGGAGCGCGGGATCCAGTCCAGGGCCCGGAGTTCGTCGATCATCGCGCCGCGGATCCTGGTGATCGCGTACGTCTCGAACTTGATGGCCCGCTCGATGTCGAACTTCTCGATGGCGTCGATCAGCCCGAAGACCCCGGAGGAGACGAAGTCGGCCTGCTCGACGTTGGAGGGCAGTCCCACGCTGACCCGGCCCGCGACATATTTGACGAGCGGCGAGTAGTGGAGGATCAGCTGCTCCCGCAGGCGCTCGTCGCCCGTGGTCTTGTACGAACGCCACAACTCGTCGAGCGAGGAGGGGGCGGGAGGACGCACAGTGCCACGCGCAGCCGGTGGTACTGCCGCGCGGTCAGACCCGGAGGTGTGCTGGGGCATGTGGTGCCTTGAGCCGTTCTGCCGTGAAGTGCTGGGGGACGTTTGTCTGGGGCGGAATCCTTGTGAGCGTAGCGTGACTGAAGCGTCGCAGTGCGCGCAGAACGGAGGTTCGGTGCTGTGCGCTGACGTACCCGCGTTCACGCCGTCGGACATGACCGATGGCCGGGACCGTCGCCGCGCGCACCGGCCCCGGGAGCGCCGCTGGATTAGCTGCCGAGGTCATCGGCATTACCTTTTCACCCGAATGCCCCAGGTCAAGTACCGCCTCGCCGCGCGTCGGCGTTGCATGTCGGCCCATTGGTCAACCGCCATCCGTCGCCCTGACGTTCTACGAACCCCAGTGAGTGCAGTTCGTACAGTCGCCCGAGGGTTTCGTCGGCGGACGTTCCTGCGGCACGGGCCACGTCACGCACGTCGGTGATGCCGTGGTAGGGAAGGGCGTCCAGGACCCTCGCGGTGACCGCGTCCAGCAGGTCCCTGGGCAGTACGGGGCCGCGTCTGGCCGGTGCGAGGTCGCCGATGTTCCCCACCAGTTCGGCGACTTCCGCCGCGTCGGTGACCAGGACCGCTTCGCCGCGCAGCAGCTCATGGACTCCGGCGGACAGACCACTGGTGGCCGGGCCCGGCACTCCCATGGTGAAGCGGCCGAGACGCTGAGCGCTGCGGGCGGTGACGAGCGAACCGCTGCGGTATTCGGCCTCGACCACGACCGTCCCTCTGGTGAGCGCGGCGATCACCCTGTTCCGGAGGATGAATCTGCTGCGTGTGGGGTGGGCGGCAGGCGGCAGCTCCCCGATGACCAGCCCCTGTTCCGCCATGCGTCCGATCAGCTCGGTGTGGCCTCGGGGATAGGCGACGTCGACCCCGCACGCCAGCACCGCCATCGTCGCCCCGCCCGCGGCCAGCGCACCGCGGTGGGCCGCCCCGTCCACCCCGAACGCGGCGCCCGACACCACGACCCAGCCACGCTCCGCGAGCCCGGCGCCGAGGCTTGCCGCCATGTGGGCGCCGTACGGTGTGCAGGCCCTGGCGCCGACCACCGCAACCGAACGCAGGGCCCACAGGCGCAGGTCGGGACCCCCGCGCACCCAGAGCCCGATCGGCCGCGCGTCGCCCAGGTCATCGAGTTGTCCGGGCCACTCCTGGTCGCCCGGACAGAGGAAGCGCCCGCCCACCGCGGCCACGGCAGCCAGGTCCCGCTCGGGCTCGGCCGCCGCGGCACGCAGCCGATAGCCGCCCAGGCGCGTCGCGGTCATCCCCGGCAACTCCTCGGCCGAGCCGTCCCGGGCGGTGAGCCGACGTATCAGCTCGACCGGCCCCGCCTCCCGCAGCCACCGTCCGGCACGCTCGTCGCCCGGCTCCAGAATCCGTGTCAGCGCGACCCGCGCCAACCGCACCCGCTCCCCTCGTCCTTCCTGCCCCGGCCCCGTACGCCCCGCCTCTTCCGCCCCTTCCCCCTGCCCGGTCTGCTCCACCCACTCCATCCGCCCCGCCTGTCCCGCCCGTCCTGCCTGCCCCGCACCACCGTTACCCGCCCGTCCCGCACCACCGTCCCCCGTCTCGTCGGCAGCCGCTCCCCCGTCCGCCCCCAGCTGCCGTTTCACGATGTTCCGGCGTTCATCGGTACCCCGCGCTGGATGCCCGTCCGCAGCTCCAGGGCCACCGCGATGTCGGAGGCGTCCGGGCGGTCGGCGCCCCGCAGGTCCGCCACTGTCCACGCCACCCGTAGCACCCGGTCGAGGCCCCGGGCCGTGAGGATGCCGCGTTCCATGTCCCGCTCCGCCGCCATCAGCGCCCCCGGCGCCGCGAGCAGCCGGGTCCGCAGTTCGTGTCCGGGCACTTCGCTGTTGGTGGTCCAGGGCGTGCCTGCCAGCCGGTCGGCGGCCCGTGCCCTGGCCTCCCGCACCCGGGCGGCGACCTCGGCCGTCGACTCGCCCCTGCCGCCGCGCCCCATCAGGTCGGCGCGGTCGACGGGCTCCACCTCGACGCGCAGGTCCACCCGGTCGAGCAGGGGCCCGGACAGCCTTGCCTGGTAGCGGCGAACGGCTGAGGGCGGGCACTCACAGCCGGCGCCGCTGAGCGTGTGCCGGCCGCAGGGGCACGGGTTCGCGGCGAGCATCATCAGGAATCTGGCGGGCAGCCTCACCACCCCGGCCGCCCGCGCGACCACGACATGGCCGGACTCCAGCGGCTGGCGCAACGCGTCGAGCACCTTCCCGGAGAATTCGGGCGCCTCGTCCAGAAAGAGCACCCCGCGATGGGCCAGCGAGACGGCTCCCGGCCTCGGCAGCCCATTGCCCCCGCCGACCAGCGACTGCATCGTCGCCGAGTGGTGAGGTGCGCAATACGGCGCTCTGGCGACCAGGGGTTCACCCGGTGGGAGGATTCCCGCCACCGAGTGGATCGCCGTCACTTCGAGGGATTCCTTCCGGGTCAGCGGAGGCAGGATCGCCGGGAGGCGCTCGGCCAGCATCGTCTTTCCGGCCCCCGGCGGCCCGGAGAGCAGCAGATGGTGTCCCCCTGCGGCGGCGACCTCCAGGGCCTTGCGGGGACGCGGCTGCCCCGCGACATCCGCCAGGTCGGGCCGGTGGCCGTCACCCTGCCCGCAGAGTGCGGCGAGACCGGAGCCGACACCGGCGCCCGGCACCATCAGCCCGGCCAGCATCGCGTCCGGACGTCCCGGGTCATCGGCCGGCTCGTCCGGCACGGGCTCGTCGCCCAGCACCGCGATGAGCTGGCGCAGGCTCCGTACACCGAGGACCGAAACACCTGGTACAAGGGCCGCTTCCCCGGCCGTCTGCTCGGGGACGACGACATGGCGATACCCCGCCTCCGCGGCGGCGAGCACGGCGGGCAGCACCCCGCGGACCGGGCGCACCCTGCCGTCCAGGCCGAGCTCACCGATCATCACCACATCCGCGATGGAACCGGGGGCGATCCTCTCGGCCGCGCCGAGGACCGCACACGCGACAGCGAGATCGAACCCCGAACCCCCTTTGGGTACGGATGCCGGGGAGAGCCCCACCGTGAGTTTCTTCTGCGGCCACTCCGCCCCCGAATTGACCACGGCGGCCCTGACCCGGTCCCGGCTCTCCACCAGGCTCTTGTCCGGCAGCCCCACCAGGGTGAACGCCGCCACTCCCGGTTCCAGGTCCGCCTGGACCTCCACCACCACACCCTCGACGCCGACCAGCGCCACCGAACACGCTCGCGCGAATCCCATCAGGACACCCCGCGCACATGCTCGGTGACCGCAGCGCCGCGCCTCGGTACGACCACTCCGACCAGGTCGATCCGGACCCCGCCGTCCGGTGGTCCGCCGTGGCCGTCGAGCCAGATCTCCGCGAGCCGTCGCAGCCGGTCCGCCTTGGCCGGGGTGACGGCTGCCATGGGATGCTCGAATACTCCGGACCTGCGGGTCTTCACCTCGCAGATGACCAGTGCGTCGCCGTCCCTGGCGACAATGTCGATCTCTCCGGCGCGACAGCGCCAGTTGCGCTCCAGCACGGCCATTCCGGCGTCGGCCAGCAGCCGCGCCGCCAGATCCTCGCCGTACCGCCCGAGTGCCCCCCGTGCGTTCATATCGGCACCACCTCCGGGACCGACTCTGACGTGTCCGGCCCGGACGTGTGGATCTTGGTGGACAACTCCGTGATTGTGGATAACCCGGTCACCCGTCAGGGCGACCGGGTCGCGCGGATCAGCCGCCCGGAAGTTCGAGGTCGCTCTTGTTGAGCTCCTCGATGTTCACGTCCTTGAACGTCAGCACGCGGACCTGCTTGACGAACCTCGCCGGCCGGTACATGTCCCACACCCAGGCATCCGCCATGGATACTTCGAAGAAAACCTCACCCTGGACCGAGTGCACCTGCATCTCGTAGTCGTTGGTGAGGTAGAAGCGCCGTTCGGTCTCGATCACATATTTGAACAGACCGACGACATCGCGGTACTCCCGGTAGAGCTTCAGCTCCATCTCGGTCTCGTACTTCTCGAGGTCCTCGGCGCTCATGGCATGTTCCCCTTCAGCCGTGCGTCCCCCCATTGTGCGTCAGCCCCCGGCACCCTTGAACGATTAGACGATTTCGGGGGCCAGAAGCAGCGGAGCACGTGGGGGACCCTCGTCGAGGAGCGTGCGCAGCAGCTCGGCGAGTCTGGTCGGATACACCGTCTCACGCGCCGCGAGCAGTTCGGCGGAAGTCCACCACCTCAGACCGGCAACACTGCGCCGCTCCAGTTCGGTGAGGCCCTGGGGAGCGGTGGCGGTCTGCGCCGTACGGGCCAGGAAGTACCACTCGTCCTGGTTCCAGCGCCGCCCGTCGAACGGGAAGGAGCAGATCCGCTGCCAGAGCACGGGGCCCAGCTCGATGTCCGTGATCCCGGTCTCCTCGGCGAGCTCGCGCCGCGCCGCCTGTTCCCGGGTCTCGTCGCCCTCCAGGCCGCCGCCGGGCGTGAACCACCAGGTGTCCGCCGGGTCGTCCGGCTCGTACCCGTGCATCAGCAGGATGCGGTCCTCGGGATCGAGGAGCACCACTCGGGCGACCCTCCGGATCTCGGCAGCCCCCGGCGTCCCCTCGGTCTCAGCCGGCATCGGCGGCCGCCGCAGTGCGCTGCTTCCCCCGGCCGGTCCGGCCGGACCCGGCAGACCCACCGGACCGACCGGACCGACCGGACCGGGCGAAGCGCGCGGCGATCGGTCCATACGCGGCGCCGCCCAGAATGAGCACCAGCCCCACCACGACCGTCCCGAGCTGGAGCCGCAAAGGTCCGCTGGAGGACACCCCGCCGGGCAGCGCCGCGAAGGAGTCCGGCCGTCCGATCATGCCGTTCATCGGCCACGCCACCGCGTCGACCCGGGCCTCGACTGCGCTGCGGGGGACCGAACCCTGGCTCGGGTCGCCGATGTGGACCCGGGAGTCCAGCGAACCGGCCCGTTCGTCACCGAGCAGGAAGAGCTGGTCCTTGGGCACTTCGGCGGTGAACCCCTGAGGCGAGGCCGGGGTCCGCGCCGCGGAACCGGCCGTCCCGTCGTACGCCCGCAGATACGGTTCCTCCATGGGGGTGCCGTTGATGGTGAGCCGACCGCCCTTGTCACAGCAGGCCACCTTGTCGCCTCCGACACCGACGACCCGCTTCACCATCGGCACAGCGCCCCAGGCCGAATCGGTGAACACCACCACGTCCCCGCGTCGCACATCGGCACCGTCCACCCGTTCCGCGAGCACCCGGTCCCCGGCGTTCACCGTCGGCGCCATCGAATCGGTCGGCACCGTGTACGGCTTGTACACCACCGCTGCCCAGGCGAATCCGCCGAGGAAGAGCACACAGCCGACGGCCACGGCCAGACCCGACAACACATTGCCGAGCCGACCGCGGCCGCCATCCGTACGTCCTGTTCCGCTCATCCCAGCGCTCCCCCATCGGAGATCGACAATCGCTGATCCGAGTCGGCACCCTACCCGGCGGTACGCCCGCTGGTCAGCCTCTTGCGGCGCCACAGCACGAGGGGCAGCGCTCCGGCTACACCCAGTGCCGCGGGCGCCATGGCCGCCGCCGCGTTCAGCCCCGGCTGGTCGAAGGTTCCCGGGACCGGGAGGGTCGCCCAGCGGTTGATCGGCCAGGCGACGACGACGGCACGGCCGACGACCTCGTCCGTGGAGACCGTGCCCTGGCCGGGAAGCTCCTGGTGGTACCGGGAGTCCAGCGAGTTCTGACGGTGGTCGCCCATCACCCAGATCCGGCCCTCGGGCACATGGATCGGTCCGAACGGCTCGTCGTTGCACGGGGTGTTCCCGGGGAAGATGAACGACTTCTCGTCCAGCGCCTTCCCGTTGACCGTCACCGGCCCGTTCTTCTTGCACTCCACCGTGTCGCCGCCGACCGCGATGACCCGCTTGATCAGGTCCTTCTCCTCGGCGGACGGCATCAGCCCGATGAAGCTGAGGAACTTCTGCACCGCGTTGGGGTCCGGCGTCGCGGTGTCCTCCAGCCAGCCGCCCGGGTCGTGGAAGACCACGACCTCGCCGCGCTCCGGCTCCGAGCCGAACCACGGGGTCAGCTTGTCGACCAGCACCCGGTCGCCCCGCTGCAGTGTGTTCTGCATGGAGTCCGAGGGGATCGAGAACGCCTGCACCAGGAAAGTCTTGATCAACAACGCCAGAACGAGCGCGATGCCGATGAGCAGCGGCAGTTCCTTCCAGAAGGAACGCGGCTTCTTCGGAGCCCTGCCGCCGCTGTCCGAGGAGCCGGAGTCACCTTCCGTCCGGCCCTCCGTCGCCTCCACAGGAGACTCCGCGTGCTCCGGCCGATCCTCGGGTTCGTCGTGTCCGGATCGTGCGCCGACCGCCAAATCCCCCACATCCACTCCTCAATACGTGCCACTGCCCACGCCCGGTTCGGTGCAGGCCCACCACTCCCATAACGAGCGGGAGTTCCGCAGGGGTCGGGAGCCGGACCATCGCGTATCGATCCTGGGGGGACAGACTATTCGACATGGCCGACACTGCCGCCGCCCCGGCGCGCGCGTCCGGGACCGAGCCGAAGGTCGCGCGTTCCTCCAGCGTGCGCCAGTGACCGAACGGCCAGGCGATCACCACGGCCCGTCCCACGACCTCGTCCTCGGAAACGGTGCCCTTGTCCGGCTCGTCGAGATGGAAGCGCGAATCCGCGGAATTCGACCGGTGGTCCCCCATCACGAAGAGCCGGCCGACCGGAACCTTTACCTCGAATTGGACAGTCGATGGCTCGTTGCCGGGGTACAGATAGGGCTCGTCCAGCGCGACACCGTTGACGGTGACCCTGCCGTCCTTGCCGCAGCACTTCACGGTGTCGCCGCCGACGGCAACCACACGTTTGATGAGGTCCTGCTCGTCGTCGGACGGCAGCAGTCCGATGAAGGTCAGCAGCTCCATGACCTGCTTGACGCCGACCGGCGGGTCCTTCTTCTCGCCGCCCGCGTGCTCCTCGCCCAGCCAGCCGCCGGGATCCTTGAAGACGACGACGTCGCCACGCTGCGGCTTCGACCCGAACCAGGGCGTCAGCTTGTCCACGAGCACCCGGTCGCCGATCCGGATGGTCTGCTCCATCGACCCGGACGGGATCACGAACGCCTGCACCAGGAAGGTCTTCAGCACCAGCGCGATCAGCAGCGCCACCACGATGAGCACGGGGATCTCCGTCACCGCTGACCTGCGCCGCCGCCGTTTGACCTTGCGGGCCAGTTTGCGGCGCTCCGCCCGTGTCGGCAGCGAGCGCGACACGGCGGGCCCGTTTCCAGCCGCCGGTCCGGCACCCGTCGACCCGGCACCCGCGCGCCCGGTGTCCGCCCGTCCGGTGTTCGCGCGCCCGGCACCCGTCCACCCCGTTCCGGGCGGCGGCGGACCCTCGGCGTCCGGCGCGCCGCGCCCGCGCCCCCGGTTACCCATGGGCGCCGCCCGGCGCCCGTACACCCCGGAAGGCGTCGGTGCCCGGCAGCGATCCCAGCCGGCCCAACGGCCAGCCCAGCCAGTCGACCCGCCCGATCACCATGTCGACGGGGACCATGCCGCCGCCGGGCTGTCCCAGGTGGTCCCGGGAGTCGCGGGAACTGCCTCGGTGGTCACCCATCATCCACAGCGTGCCCATGGGGACGACGATGTCGAAGGGCACCTGGGAAGGTACGTCCCCGGGGTACAGGTACTCCTCGTCCACCGGGTGGCCGTTCACCTCGACCCTCCCCTGCTTGTCGCAGCAGACCACGCGATCGCCCCCCACGCCCACGACGCGCTTCACGAAGTCGGTCGCGGCGGGTTCGGCCAGCCCCAGCGACGAGGCCGCGCCGCGCAGCAGCGCTGCGACGGCGTTCTCCTCGGGGCTCTTCTGGACGAAGGAGCCGGTCCCGTCGAACACCACCACGTCACCGCGCTCCGGCGCGGAGCCGAACCGGTACGCAAGCTTGTTGACGAGCACCCGGTCCCCGACCCGCAGGGTGGGCTCCATCGAGCCGCTGGGGATCAGGAAGGGCTGGATCACATACGCGCTGAACAGCAGCAGGACGACCGTGCAGAGGGCGCCCAGCGCGGCTGCCCGCCGCCAGGACATCGACGGGACGGACCGGTCCTGGATACGCGAGAAGCGCGACCCCTCCTCCGGCCCTGTTCCGGGTCCGGAGGAACGATCGCGCTCCGTGTGCTGTGCTTCCGTGTCCATCGCGGCCGAAGCTTATCCGGCCGCGCTGTGGACGCGGGCGCCAGCTCAGTTGTCGCGCTTCTCCTTGATCTTCGCGGCCTTGCCGCGCAGGTCACGGAGGAAGTACAGCTTGGCGCGACGGACGTCACCGCGGGTGACGAGCTCGATCTTCTCGAAGATCGGGCTGTGCACCGGGAAGGTGCGCTCGACGCCGACGCTGAAGGAGACCTTGCGGACCGTGAAGGTCTCGCTGACGCCCGAGCCCTGGCGGCGGATGACAACACCCTTGAACTGCTGGATACGGGAGCGGTTGCCCTCGATCACGCGCACGTGGACGTTGACGGTGTCACCGGGGCGGAAGGACGGAACGTCCGTACGCAGGGAGGCGGCATTGACGCCATCGAGCAGGGAAGTCATTTTGTCTGCTTTCTTCGCCGATGCCACAGGTCATCGACGGGAGTTCGTAAGGAGTTCGGAGTGCTGATCGCGTCGGGCGGGCGTCGTTCCCCCTGTGGCAGGGGCGCACACCGGACGTACAGCAGCGGCCTATTCTTCCATGGCCGGGGGCCTGCGCCAAAATCGGCCGCCGGGCTCCGGGGACCAGCCGAGGATGGAGAGGATCTCGCGGTCCTTCTTGTCGAAGCCGCCGGCCTCGCAGCGCTCGATGAGGTCGGGCCGGTTCAGCGCGGTACGGGCGAACGCCTGGTCCCGCCGCCAGCGCGCGATCCTGCCGTGATGTCCGCTCAGCAGGACATCCGGAATGCCCCGGCCGCGCCACTCGGGCGGCTTGGTGTAGACGGGCCCTTCCAGCAGATCGGCCATGGCGCCCGGGGCGAAGGAGTCGTCGCGGTGCGATTCGGCGTTGCCCAGGACTCCCGGCAGCAGCCGGGCCACGGCTTCCGTGATGACCAGAACGGCGGCTTCCCCGCCGGCCAGCACATAGTCCCCGATGGACACCTCGATGACCGGCATCCGTGTGGCGTATTCGTCCATCACCCGGCGGTCGATGCCCTCGTAGCGGGCGGGGGTGAAGATCAGCCAGGGCCGCTCGGAGAGCTCGACGGCCAGCTCCTGGGTGAACGGCCGTCCGCTGGGCGTGGGCACCACGAGCACCGGGGATTGCGCCCCCGCCTCGTAACCGTCCGCCAGCGTCGCGTCCAGGGCCTCGCCCCACGGCTCGGTCTTCATGACCATGCCGGGGCCACCGCCGTACGGGGTGTCGTCCACCGTGTTGTGCCGGTCGTACGTCCAGTCCCGCAGGTCATGGACCTGTACGTCGAGCCGGCCACGGGCGCGGGCCTTGCCGACCAGCGATACGTTCAGCGGTTCCAGGTACTCCGGGAAGATCGTGACGACATCGAGCCGCATTACGCGTCACCCTTCGGCGCCCCGTCGGCACTGCCCGCCTCACCGGCGCCCGCCGGCCCACCGTCGCCGGGGCCGTCCGCCGGGTCCGCACCGTCCACCGGGTCCGCGCCGTCCGCCGCGTCGTCGCGCGAGGAGGCCACCACGGCCTCGTTCTCGTCGATGAGGCCCGGCGGCGGGGAGATGACCGCGCGCTGCTCCTCCAGGTCGATCTCGGTGACGATCTCTTCCACGAACGGGATCATCACCTCGCTGCCGTCCGGGCGCTCCACGATGAACAGGTCCTGCGAGGGCAGGTGGGTGATCTCGGTGATCCGGCCGATCTCGGTGCCGTCGGCGAGGACGACATCGAGGTCCATCAGCTGGTGGTCGTAGAACTCCTCGGGGTCCTCCGGGAGTTCCTCCGGATCCACTTCGGCGATCAGGAGCGTGTTGCGCAGGGCTTCGGCCGCCGAACGGTCCCGTACGCCCTCGAAGCGCAGCAGCAGCCTGCCGCTGTGCACCCGGCCGGTCTCGATCGTCAGCGGCCCCGTCGCGGCCGGTTCGGTGGCCAGGACTGCCCCGGGCCCGAGCCGCAGCTCCGGCTCGTCCGTTCGTACCTCGACGGTGACCTCGCCCTTGATGCCATGGGCGCGGCCGATCCGCGCAACTACCAACTGCACGCTGCTTCTCCGATTGATGGTGTACGGACGTACGAGTAGGGACGGACGTACGAGTAGGGACGGACGTACGAGTAGGGACGGACGTACGAGTAGAGGAGTGACGGACGACAAAGGCCGGGGACGGCTCGAAAGCCCTCCCCGGCCCTGGCCGGTGTTCAACTCTTTCAGTGAACCTGGTCCACATCGACGAGGTCGACACGGATACCACGACCACCGATGGCGCCCACGACGGTACGCAGAGCGCGAGCGGTGCGGCCGTTGCGGCCGATCACCTTGCCGAGGTCATCGGGGTGTACCCGAACCTCCAGCACGCGCCCACGGCGCAGGGTGCGCGAGGCCACCTGCACTTCGTCGGGGTTGTCCACGATGCCCTTCACGAGGTGCTCGAGAGCCTCCTCGAGCATGCTCAGGCCTCGGTCGACTCGGTGGACGCGGCAGCGTCAGCCGCCTCGTCCGCCTTCTTGTCGGACTTCTTGGCCTTCTGAGTGATGGCCTCACCCTTGGCCTCGTCGCCGTCCGACGACAGCGCCTCGAACAGGGCGCGCTTGTCGGCCTTGGGCTCCGGCTGCAGCAGCGGCGCGGGGGCCGGGAGGCCCTTGTGCGCCTGCCAGTCACCGGTGAGCTTCAGGATCGCGAGAACCGGCTCGGTCGGCTGGGCGCCGACGGACAGCCAGTACTGCGCACGCTCCGAGTTGACCTCGATGCGCGAGGGGTTCTGCACCGGGTGGTACAGGCCGATCTCCTCGATGGCCCGGCCGTCACGGCGGGTACGGGAGTCGGCGACGACGATGCGGTAGTGAGGCGAACGGATCTTGCCCAGACGCTTCAGCTTGATCTTGACTGCCACGGAAGTGGTGTCTCCTGGTCTTGACGTGGTTGGGCACAACGAAGATGCCACGTGGGGTTGCGGTACTCGGGTGCCCGATGGACGCGTCAGCCGGAGGAGAGAGGGGTCCTATGCGACTGTCGAGTACAGCTAGCCATTGTGCCACACCCCGTCGGCTCACCCCACCGCGACCGCCGCTTCCGGGATCTGGAACGGCTTGCCACAGCCACCGCAGACGATCGGCGCCTGCGCGAGGACCGACGGCACGACCCGGACGTTGCGTCCGCAGTCGCATACAGCCTTGACCCGCACGCCTCCTCCGGAGGAACCGTGCCGGGCGGCCGGGCCGCGGAAGGAACGCTTGGTGTCGGCGGCGGTGGCCACCGTGTGCGCCTTGAGGGCGCGCTGCAGCCGTTCGGTGGTCGGGCGGTACCGGCGCTTGGCCTCCGGATTCAGCGTGACCAGCGAGAATCCGCTGCTGGGGTGGGGCTCCTCGGCATGATCGAGGCCCAGCTCCTCGGCGATCGCGAGGAAACGTCGGTTGTGGTAACGGCCGGCGCGGGAGGTGTCTCGGACACCTCTCGCGGCGGCGATGCCGTGGACTGCCTCATGGAGCAGTCGCTCGAAGGAGAGCTCGGCGCCACAGGCGGACGAGGACTCTCCGATCAGGGACTCGGGCGCGGCAAGATCGGGCAGCTCGGGGTGGTACCGCTGAATGTCGGCCCACGCCTGTGCCAGCTCTGCGGCAAGTACAGGTGGTGTCGTGCTCACGTCGTGACAACGAGCCTGAGTGCCCCGGTGTTCCTATTCCGGGGCATCCCAAATAATTTGCACGTACCAGTCAGTTGCCCTTGATGCGTCCGGACGAGGGCGGGTGCGCAGATCTGTGGAGAAGGCTCACAGCTCACACCAAGGTGGTACGTAGCACCGGCTACGTCCCGGCGTGCGCGCGGGGTGCGGGGCACCGACCTCGCGAACGACATTACCCGGCGAATCACCACCCGTTGCGCCGGGCCGCGCGCCGGACCGCATGCCGGACCGTGTGCTGGGCCCACCGGCCGCGCACCGGAGCGCCCGCGGCGCGCGTCACCGTACGGAGTCCCGGTCCGGAGCCCTCGACGTGCTGTGCCCGGCGTGTCGGGTAAGACTGGGATCGAAGAGCGGGAAGCAGCACGGTGCCGCGCGCGGGGGCGCACGACCGGGCACGCGAGCATCGCCATTGAACCCCTTCAACCCCTGGACGGGACCGCGGATGCGCAGTTCTCTGACATACGGGGGAACCGCGGGCGTACGCATACGGGGACTGTCACTCGGGCACGACCGACCTCTCGGCGGATTGGGGCGCATTCCATGACACCAACGCTCGTCCGGCACCACCGGCACGCGGATCCGTATGCGGATTCGTCCGCGGATTCGTCCGCCCCGGTCGATGCCGGCACCCGTGCCCGTGACTGGGCCGAGATCCAGGAGCGGATGCTGGCACCGCTGTACGAAGCGGTGTACGACCGGCTCGAAGTCGGGGCCGCCACACGGTTGCTCTCCCTCGGCTGCGGTTCCGGGCTCGCCCTGCTGATCGCGGCTTCCCGCGGGGCGCGCGTCACCGGAGTCGACACCGACCGGGAGCGGCTCGCACTGGCCCGTGAGCGGTTGTCGCCCGATCCGGGCCACGGCGCCCCGCCCGGCCGGCCCGCCGCCGAGCGGGCGCGGCTGCTCGTCGGCGGCCCTTCGGCGGCAGGCGGGGCCGACGAGGCCGAAGGGTCGTACAACCTGCTCACCTCGTTCGACCCGATCGGGTGCGCGGCCGGTGACTCCGAGGGGCTCACACCCGCGCTGGAATCCGCCGTACCCCTGGCCGCCCGGGGCGCCACCGTGGTCCTGACCGGCTGGGGTCCGCCCGAGAGGTGTGCCACCGCGGCGGTGCTGCGGGTGGCGGCCCGGCTCGCCGATCCGTCGCCCACTCCGCGTTCCGGCGGCTGGCGGGCGGCCCGGCGCGACGACTTGGAGGACGTGGCTTCGCGGGCCGGGCTGAGGCCGGACGGCTCGGGGCGGGTGTCGTGCCCGTTCGGGTACGCGGACCTGAAGAGCGCGCTGCGCGGGCTGCTGTCGACCGGACTGTTCGACGCGGCGCTCCGGGCGACGGACCGCTCCCGGGTGGAGAAGGAGGTCGCGGAGGCGCTGCATCCGTATCAGCGGCCGGACGGCACCGTGTGGATGCCGAACGTGTTCCGCTACCTCGTGTGCGTGGCCTGACCCTCAACTCACCCGACCGCACACCCACCGCACCACACCTGCGTGACCCGGCCCTTCCCGCGTTCGTCAGGAGGAGGAGCCGCCGCCCGGCTTGGCCAGCCGGGCGATGCCGGCCGCCCGGTAGGCCGCCGCCTCGTCCAGGGTCTCGTTCGCCAGCAGCGCCTCGGCCAGTGAGTCGAGCTTGTCCCGGTTCTCCCGCAGCAGGCGGCAGGCCTCCTCGTAGCACTCGTCGACGATGCGGCGCATCTCGGCGTCGATGGTGTCGAGGGTGGCGGGCGCCGCGGAGAGGCCGTACGCCTGCTGGGCGTCGGCGGGGATGGCGGTGAGGCGGCCGATCCGGTCGCTCATGCCCCACCGTCCGACCATGCCGCGGGCCAGACCGGTGACCTGTTCCAGGTCGCTCTCCGCGCCGGTGGTGACCACGTCGTACACCACCCGTTCCGCCGCCATGCCACCCAGAGCGCCGATGATCCGGCCGCGCAGATACTCCTCGGTGTACGCGTACTTGTCGGCGTCCGGGGTCGAGAGGGTGACGCCGAGGGCGCGGCCGCGCGGCACGATGGTGATCTTGCGGACCGGGTCGGCGCCGGGCTGGAGCATGCCGAGCAGCGCGTGGCCGCTCTCGTGGTACGCGGTACGGCGGCGCTCCTCGGCGGGCATGACGAGCGGGCGTTCCGCCCCGAGCTGGACCTTCTCCAGGGCGTCGGAGAGGTCGGACTGACTGACCTCGGACTGTTTGCGCTTGACGGCGAGCAGGGCGGCCTCGTTGGCCAGGTTGGCGAGGTCGGCGCCGGTCATGCCGGGCGTCGTCCGGGCGACCTGGGCGAGGTCGACGTCCTCGGCGAGCGGGATGCTCCGGGTGTGGATCCGCAGGATCGCTTCCCGGCCGCCCTTGTCCGGCGGGCTGACCTGGACGATCCGGTCGAAGCGGCCGGGCCGGGTGAGGGCGGGGTCCAGCACGTCGGCGCGGTTGGTGGCGGCGAGCACGACGACGCCCTCGGAGCCGGAGAAGCCGTCCATCTCGGTGAGGATCTGATTGAGGGTCTGTTCGCGTTCGTCGTGGCCGCCCATGCCGGAGCCGCCGCCGCGGGCCCTGCCGATGGTGTCGATCTCGTCGATGAAGATGATGGCGGGGGCGACCTTGCGGGCCTCGGCGAAGAGCTCCCGTACCCGGCCTGCTCCCACGCCGACGATCATCTCGATGAATTCGGAGGCCGAGGCGGAGAAGAACGGCACCCCCGCCTCACCGGCCACGGCGCGGGCCAGGAGCGTCTTCCCGGTGCCGGGCGGGCCCGCGAGCAGCACACCGCCGGGCATCCGGGCGCCCATTTTCGCGTACTCCTGCGGGTTCTTGAGGAAGTCGACGACGTCGTTCAGTTCGCCCTCGACCTCGTCGATTCCGGCCACGTCCTCGAAGGTGGTGCGCTTGCTCCCTTCGAGCTCGACCGGTTTGGGCGGGGGCTTGCGGCCGAGACCGGCCATACCGCCGCCGAGACCGCCGCGCATCCGCCGGGCGATGAACACCCACAGCAGGACGAGCAGCAGCATCGGGGCGAGCGAGATCAGGAGGTTGGCCAGGAAGCTGCGCTGCTGGACGACCGGTTCGGCGGTGACCGTGACGTCGTCCTTGATCAGTTCGGCCCAGAGGTGGTCGTCGGCGAAGGCGGGCCGCTGGGTGGTGAACTTGGTGTACTTGTCGTCTCCGCCGGGGAGCTTGGCCTCCTTCTTCAGCTGCCCCTGGATGGCATCGCCCTTGGAGTAGATCTTCGAGACGTTGCCCGCGGTGACCTGCTTGCTGAACTCGGTGTACGCGATGGTCGGCTCGTCGTCGCCGTTGAAGAAGGACAGCACCAGGTTGGCGATCAGATAGACGGCCAGGGCGGTGAGCAGCAGTCCGCCCCAGCCGCCCGGCATCTTGCGGCTGGGGGGCGGGGGCGGGGGCGCGCCTTCGGAGCGCCATGGCTGGTCCGTTCGATCGCGCGGAGGTACGGGGTTGCTCACGCGTGCTCCTCTGCCGACGGCCACTGCTGGCGACATTAGGGGAGAAATAGCACCAAAGCCTCTGGAGGGACGGCTCAGGGGGCCCAGGAGGGGGACGCGGGCGGACCTTCCCCCGCCGCGTCACATCACCGGGGTGAATTCCTTGCCAATATCCAGAATCCTGTTTACTGTTCTTTTCGTGAACGTTTTCGATGACCGCTTCCTCACGCGAAACGGCCTCGCCGCCCGGCAGCTCGCGGTCCTGCTGCTCAACCACGAGCCGGACACCCGGCTGCCCCGGGTGCGCGACTTCGCCGAGGAGCTGGGCTGCGGAAACGGCACGGTCCAGGCCGCGCTGCAGCTCCTGGAGGAGTCCGGGGCCATCGAGACGACCGCCCGGGGCCACCTCGGCACCTTCCTCGTCCGCTCGGACCGCTCCATACTCTGGCGGCTCTCCGGCCTCGGCACGCTGCTCGCCGCGATGCCCCTGCCGTACTCCCGTCGGTACGAGGGCCTCGCGACCGGGCTGCGCAGCGCCTTCGAGGAGGCCGGCGCCCCCTTCGCGATCACGTTCATGCGAGGCGCCGGAGCCCGTACCGCCGCGCTGCTCGAAGGCAAGGTCGACCTTGTCGTCCTGTCCCGCTTCGCGGCCGACCAGCTGATCTCCGAACACCCGGTGGAGCTCGTCGCCGATCTGGGACCGGCCACCTACGTCGGCGCGCACGGCATGCTCGTGCGCCACGGTGTCGACCTCGACGCCCCCGGCCTGCGGGTCGCGGTCGACCACGCGTCGGAGGATCTGCGGATGCTCGTCGAGCGGGTCTTCGCCGGGCGCGAGGACGTCCGGTGGCGGGAAGCCTCGTACATGCAGCTGCGCGATCTCTTCGCCCGCGACGAGGTCGACGCCACCGTCTGGAACCTGGACGAGGCGCAGGACCGGGTCGGATTCGGCGTCGATGTGCTCCCGCTGGGCGACGAGGTCACCCGCGAGCTGGCGCTGCGCAACTCCAGCGCGGCCATCATCGGCCGGACCGACGGGGCGAAGGCCCTGGCCGCCGTCCGGGACTCGCTCGACCTCTCGCTGATCACCTCGCTCCAGAGCGAAGTACTGAGGGGCGAGCGCATGCCCTCGTACTGACTCCGGTCCGGCGGGGCGAGTGACCAAGGTCCGAGCGGCGAGGGACCTTCGTCACCTTCAAAATACAGAATCCTGGTTATTGTTGATTTTAGGAGGATCACCGTGGACGACCAGCTCGCACTGCGGATCCAGCTCTTCCGTGACGGCGGACAGGTCCGGCCCGAAGTGGCCGACTTCGTCACCGCCGAGCTGGCCGCCCTCGAAGCCGACGGCCGCACGGTCACCGAAGCGACCGCGGGCATGCTCACCAGCCATCTGATGATGGCGCTCACCCGGCTCCTGGACGGCGAGCCCATCGAGCAGTTCCTCACCGACGACCAGGTCGCCGCCGAACTGGCCGGACATCCCGACGCCGTCGCCCGCGCCCGCGCCGTCTCGGCGCGCGCCCGGCGGGAACTCGGCGCGGCCCTCCCCGAGTCCGAGGTCAACTTCCTCGGCATGCACCTCGCGGTCCTGGCCCAGCAGTCCCCAGCCGCCCCCGCTTCCTGATCACCGCACCCCCGCAGCCGGGATCACCTCGGCCGAACCACCTCACGAAGGAAGAAGGACAGCCATGACGAAGATCCTCACCGGCGGCGTCGGCAAGATCGAGGTCACCGACACCATCAAGAAGCTGGGCATCGAGGGCCTCGACGTCGTCGCCTCCAGCGACATGGACGCCGCGATGAAGCTCCGGGTGGGACAGGCCGACTACTACCTCGGCACCTGTCACACCGGGGCCGGCGCCTCGCTCGGCGTGCTCGTGGGTCTGATGGGCGCCGCCGCCTGCCACACCTTCGGCCGCAGCGTCCCCACCGAGGACCAGGTCACCGCCCTGCTCGCCGACGGCAAGAAGGTCTTCGGCTTCTCGATGGACCAGATCGACACCATCGCCCCGCTCATGGCGCGCGCCATCGCCGCCCGCGGCTGACCCCAGCCACATTTCTTGATCATCCCGGGCACGAAGGAGTGACCCAGTGAGTACCACACTCGCAGCCGGTGCCGGCCTCGATTTCACGCTGGCACAGCAGCTGACCGTGATAGCCCTCTGTGCGCTCACCGCGTACATCTCGCACATGGCGCTGGCCGTCTTCAACGACGGCGTACGACCGTTCCTCCTGGACTTCATCCAGGGGCGCACCACCCGCAGCGCCACGACGGCGGTCTCTTTCGGTCTCTCGGCCGGGTTCATCTTCGGACTCGGCGCACCGATGGCCCTCTCCACCGGTGTGCTGAACCCGTGGCTCCTCTTCCTGCCCACGGACATCCTCGGCATGCTGTCGCCGAAGAAGTGGCTCGCGCCGATCCTCGGCGGGGCCTGGGGCGCGGTGGTCGTCTTCGGGCTGAACGGCGCCAACAACGTGGCGCACGACCTCCCCGTCGACTTCATCACCGCGATGCAGCAGATGTCGACGCCGATCCTCTTCCTCTTCACGCTCTTCCCGGTACTGGCCATCACCAAGCAGTTCGGCCGCAAGTGGGGCGGCATCGCCGGTGTCCTCGAATTCGCCCTGGTCGTCATGACCATGAAGCTCTGGCCGAACATGTTCGCCGGAGCGCTCGCGATGGCCGTCGGCGTGCTGATGCTGATCGGGCTCGCCGTCGCCAAGGACCTGAAGCAGCGCAAGGCCGACAAGGCCGCGGGCGTCATCGAGCCCGTCCTCGACGACGACCCGATGGCCTCGCTCTTCAGCGCCAGCGCGGCCCGGCTGCGCAAGTACCTCCCGCTGTTCATGGTGCTGGGGGCCGGGGTCTGTGTGCTCGCGCAGATGCACATATTCGGCGGCGGCGAGGCAACCAGCTTCCTGATCGCCAAGGGGCAGTACGCCGAAGCCGCCCAGGTCGACTTCTACCGGGTCTTCGGGTTCATCCCGCTGATCGCGACGACCGCCCTCGCCTCCGGCGCGTACGGCATCGCGGGCTTCACCCTCGTGTACCCCATCGGCTATCTGATGCCGAACCCGTTCGTCGCCGCGATCGTCGGCGCGCTGGTCTTCGCCCTTGAGGTGCTGGCCCTCTCCTACATCGGCAAGCTCCTCGGCAAGCTGCCCAGCGTCCGCGACTCCTCGGAGCACCTGCGCAGCGCGATCAGCGACACCCTCCAGCTGGCGATCCTCTTCGGTTCGCTGATGGCCGCCAACGCGATGGGCGGCGGGCTCGGGATCCTCGTCGTCGGCGGGCTCTACCTGCTGAACGAGGCGATGGGCCGGCCGATCGTCCGGATGGCCGCGGCACCGGCCGCGGTGATCGTCGGCGGCGTCCTCCTCAACCTCCTGTACTGGCTCGACCTGTTCACACCGGTCAAGGGCTAGGACGGGTCCGCGAAGTTCCGCCCGGCGCGCGACGCCCGGCCCGCGGACGTACGGCGGAACTCCGCGGACACGACCCGGCCCCCCCGGATCAGGTACGCGCCACCGCCAGGAAGGACCCCCACGATGAACAGCACCGCCCCGCACCCCGCCCCCCTTCTCCGTACCGTCGTCGGAAACCTCACCCCCGATTCCGTACGCGGCCCCGTCCTCGCCCACGAGCATCTGGTCCTGGACCTGGACCACAAGGGCGACGGCGCCGCCGTCCTCACCCCGGACCGGCACGCCGCCGCCGTCACCGCCGAGCTGGCCGCACTCCGCGAGGAGTTCGGGCTGTCCCTGGTCATCGAGCTGACCTGCCGCGGCATGGGCCGCGACGTGGAAACGCTGGCCCGGATCGCCCGGGACGCCCAGGTCGCCGTCGTCGCCGCGACCGGCTGGTACTACGAGCCGTTCCACACTCCCGAGATCGACGACAGCAGCGTCGAACAGCT
The DNA here is from genome assembly GCF_026340105.1 of Streptomyces sp. NBC_01433. Taxonomy (NCBI): domain Bacteria; kingdom Bacillati; phylum Actinomycetota; class Actinomycetes; order Kitasatosporales; family Streptomycetaceae; genus Streptomyces; species Streptomyces sp. NBC_01433. The sequence goes on from NZ_JAPEPM010000001.1 coordinate 305,971, forward strand.
CACCGGCACCCTCGTCCGCGAGATCCACGGCGGCATCGGCGCCACCGGAGTCCGCCCCGGGGTCCTCGGCGAGATCGGCAGCCACGGCGACACCCCGACGGCGCCCGAGACCAAGGTGCTGCGCGCCAGTGCGCGGGCCGCCGTCACCACCGGGCTCTCCGTCGCCACCCATGCCCAGCTCGGCCGCGGAGGCCTGGCCCAGCTGGACCTGCTCACCGCCGAGGGCCTGCCCCCGCAGCGGATCTCGATCGGTCACCAGGACCTGCTCGACGACCCGGCCGTGCACCGGGAACTGGCGGCGAGCGGTGCGTACGTCGCCTTCGACACGGTCGGCAAGGACCGCTACCAGAGCGACGGCACCCGGCTGCGGCTGCTGCTCGCCCTGCTGGAGGCCGGCCACGCCGACCGGGTACTGCTCAGCTGCGACATCTCCCGCCACGGCTATCTGACCACCGAGGGCGGCCAGGGGTACGGGCACCTCTTCCACAGCTTCCTTCCCCAGGCACGCGCGGCCGGTGTGGACGAGGACCTGATCGACCTGATGACCCGCCGCAATCCGCTGCGCTTCCTCACGGGCGCGAGCGTGGAGGAGATCTGACCATGAGCCCCGCCCCCGCACTCCCCGAGACCTTGCCGCTGCCCACGGTGGAGCTCGCCGACGCCGTGGCCCGGCAGTTCCGGCTCATCGAGGCCACCGCCCGGCACTTCGAGGGACCTCAGCTCTTCGCGTCCGACGCCGGGGTCGTCCCCGGTCTCGGCCGCCCCCGGACCACCGCCCGCGTCGAAGCCGTCCTGGCCGACTTCTTCGGCGCCGAGGACGCCGCGTTCGTCCAGGGCGCGGGCACCGGCGCGATCCGGGCCGCCCTGAACGCCGCCGTACGGGCGGGCGACCCGCTGCTGATCCACCGGGCGCCGGTCTACCGGACGACCGAGGTCACGCTGCGCGGCATCGGTGTGGAGACCGTCGAGGCCGACTTCAACGACCCGGACGAGCTGCGCGGGGCGCTGGAGTCCGGCCGCTTCCGGTGGGCGTACGTCCAGCACACCCGGCAGCGGCTCGCCGACTCCTACGACCCAGGCGCGGTCCTGGCTGCCTGCCGGGCGGCCGGTGTCCGCACCCTGGTCGACGACAACTACGCCGTCCTGCGCACCCCGGCCGCCGGGGTGGAACTGGGCGCCGACGCCTCCTGTTTCTCCCTCTTCAAGCTGCACGGCCCGGAGGGCGTCGGCATCGTCGTCGGCGCCGGCGACCTGGTCGGGCGCATCCGCCACGACAACTACTCCGGCGGCGGCCAGGTCCAGGGCCACCAGGCACTCGACGCCCTGCGCGCGCTCACCCACGTACCGGTGATGTGGGCCGTGCAGTCCCGGGTCGGCGCCGAGGTCGCCGAGCGGCTGGCGGCGGGCGAGGTGCCCGGTGTCGCCGAGGTACGGCTCGCCAACGCCCAGGACCGGTGCCTGCTGGTCCGCCTCGACCGGCCGGTCGCGAAGGAACTGCCCGCGGTCGCCGCCCGCTTCGGCGCGGCCCCCTACCCGGTCGGCTCCAACTCGCGCTACGAGATCGCCCCGCTCTTCTACCGGATGTCCAGCTCCGCCCTGGACGACTCCCCCGAGCTGGCCGACTGGACCGTACGCGTCAACCCGATGCGGGCGGGCGCGGACCTCGTCATCGAGATCCTGCGCCACTCACTGGACGCCCTGAACGACCAGAAGGACGACTGACCGTGTTTCTCGACACCCTGCTCACCCGCAACCCCGGGCTCGTCGAGGCCGCGACCGCGCTCCACCGCGACGGCGAGATCCCGCCCGACACCTATGTGATGGACCTCGACGCCATCGAGGCCAACGCCGCGCTCCTGGCCGCCGAGGCCGAACGGCTGGGAATCTCGCTCTGGTTCGTCGTCAAGCAGCTCGGCCGCAACCCGGAGCTGATCCGGGCCATCGCCCGGCACATCCCCCAGTACGCCGCGATCGACCCGCCAGAGGCCCGCACCCTGCACGCCGCGGGCGCCCGCGCGGGCAACCTCGGCCATCTGGTCCAGATTCCCCGCCGCGCGCTGCCCGAGATGCTGGCCTGGCGCCCCGAGACCGTCACCGTCTACGACCTGGCCAACGCCCGCGCGGTCTCCGAGGCGGCGACGGGGCTGGGCTTCGTCCAGGACGTCCTCGTCCGTCTCGAAGGGGTCGAGGGCACCGTCTACCCCGGTCAGGAGGGCGGTGTCCCGCTCGCCCGTCTCGACGCGTTCGCCGAGGCCGCCGAGCGGCTGCCCGGCATCCGGCTCGCGGGTGTCACCGCCTTCCCGTGCGTCCTGTGCGACCCGGCCACCGGAGCCCCGTACGCCACGCCCAACTTCGCGATGGCGCTCAAGGCCCGTGACGTGCTCGCCGCGCGCGGTCACGAGGGCCTCCTGCTGAGCGCCCCCAGCGCCACCTCGATGGCCTCGCTCCCGCTGCTCGCCGGTCTCGGCGCCACCCACGGCGAACCGGGCCATGCCCTCACCGGCACCACCCCGCTGCACGCACTCGACCCGGACCAGCCCGAGACACCCGCCTACGTGTACGTCAGCGAGGTCGCCCACACCCTCGACGACGGCCGCCCGGCGCTCTTCGGCGGCGGGTTCTACGCCCGCTCGCACATCAAGAGCGCACTGCTGCCGCGCACCGGCGCGCGCCTGCGCGTACAGGACGCGCCCGCCGAGAACATCGACTACTACCGGCTGCTCGACGCGCCCGCCGCCGGAGCGGACGTCCGGATCGGCGACACCGCGCTGCTCGCCTTCCGTACCCAGATCTTCGTCACCCGCTCGACCGTCGCCGTCGTCTCCGGAATCTCTTCCGGTGCCCCTCGCCGAGTCGGTCTGTACGACGCCCAGGGCCGGTCCCTGAGCTGAGGAGGCATCCCATGGCCAAGACCGTCATCGTCGTCATCGACGGATTCGGCATCGGCGCCATGCCCGACGCGGGCACGCTGCGCCCCGGCGATCTCACCGCCGACACCTGCGGACATGTCCTGGACCACTGCCGCGAAGCCTTCGGCCGCCCGCTGCGGCTGCCGGTACTGGGCTCGCTGGGACTCGGACTCGTCCACCCGCACCCCGACCTCGCCCGCCGTACGCATCTCCCCGTCGCCGCGGGCCGGGCCGCCCTCGGCTATCCGGGCGCCGACACCTTCGCGGGCCACCAGACGATGATGGGCGCCGACTTCAGCCATGTCACCGTGGCCCGGCTCGCGGACCACATCGGCGAGGTGACCGCCGCCCTCGAAGCGGCCGGACACCGGGTCGAGCCGCTGGCGGGCAAGCCGCTCCTGGTCGTCGACGGGGCGGTCCTGGTCCACGACAACCTGGAGGCCGATCCGGGGATCAACTGGAACGCCTCAGGACGGCTGGACGACCTGCCGTTCGACGGACCGGGCGGCATCCTCGCCATCGCCCGAACGGTACGCACCGTCGCACCGGTGGCCCGGGTCATCGCGGTCGGCGGCCACGCGGACGGCCCGCTGGCGCGGTTCGTCCGTGCCGGGGAGGCGGGCACGGTCGGCCTCGACACCCCCGCCACCGGCTTCTACCGCAACGGCGGCCTCGAAGTGCGGCACCTGGGAGCGGAGCTCGACCACACCCGCCAGCTCCCCGATCTGGCAGCCCGCGCGGGCATTCCCGTCACCCTGGTGGGGAAGGCCGCCGACATTCTGGCCTGCGACGCGGCGACGCGGCACCCCGCGGTGGCGACCGCGGACGTGCTCACGTACACCCTCGAAGCGGTACGTGCCCCCGGCGACGCCCTCGTGGTCGCCAACGTCCAGGAGACCGATCTGGCCGGCCACCAGCAGGACACGGAGCGGTACGGGCACCTCCTGGAGCAGGTCGACGCGGGCCTGGCCGCGCTCGTCGCCCTGCTCGACAGCCCCGGCGACCGGCTCATCGTCACCGGCGACCACGGCAACGACCCGACGATCGGGCACGCCCTGCACACCCGTGAGTACGTCCCCGTCCTCATCCACCGGCCCGGCGCGGGCGCGGTGGAGCTGCTGCCGGACGCGGGGAGCCTGGCGGACGTCGGTGCGACCGCCGCCGTATCGCTGTCGCTGGACCCGGCGGGGCTGGCCAACGGCCGGGCGCTGAAGCCGGGGCGGCACGCGGCGTAGGGGCCGTCACCCGCGGAGAACGCGCGCGTACGCGTAAGGGGCGCCCACTCAGGTGGGCGCCCCTTACGCGTGGTCCGTGGGCGGTCAGCCCATGAACTTCTTGAACTCGTCCGGCAGGGCGAAGTCCTCGGCGGGCTTGCCGTCCTGACCGGGCAGACCGAACGCGCCGCCCTGCGCCGCCTGCTCGCGACGGGCCGCCTCGGCCTGCTCCTCGGCCTTGCGCTTCATCGGGTTACCGCTCTTGCGCTTGCCCTTGGCCTGCTTGACCTGCTTCTTCTGACGGCCGGGGCCACCACCCATGCCGGGCATCCCCGGCATCCCGGGCATGCCACCGCCCTGGGCCATCTTCGACATCATCTTGCGGGCCTCGAAGAACCGCTCCACCAGGTTCTTCACGGCGGAGACCTCGACACCCGAACCCTTGGCGATACGGGCCCGGCGCGAGCCGTTGATGATCGTCGGCTCGGCGCGCTCCTTCGGGGTCATCGACTTGATGATCGCGGCGGTGCGGTCCACGTCGCGCTCGTCGATGTTGTTGATCTGGTCCTTGATCTGCCCCATGCCGGGCAGCATCCCGAGCAGCTTGGAGATGGAGCCCATCTTCCTGACCTGCTCCATCTGCGCCAGGAAGTCGTCGAGCGTGAAGTCCTTGCCCTTGCTCGACGCCAGCTTGGAGGCCATTTGGGCGGCCTCTTCCTGGCTGAAGGTCTTCTCCGCCTGCTCGATCAGGGTGAGCAGGTCACCCATGTCGAGGATGCGGGAGGCCATCCGGTCCGGGTGGAAGGCGTCGAAGTCTTCGAGCTTCTCGCCGTTCGACGCGAACATGACCTGCTTGCCCGTGACATGGGCGATCGACAGGGCCGCACCACCGCGGGCGTCACCGTCGAGCTTGGAGAGCACCACACCGTCGAAGCCGACGCCGTCGCGGAAGGCCTCGGCGGTGTTGACCGCGTCCTGGCCGATCATCGCGTCGACGACGAAGAGGATCTCGTCCGGGCTGACGGCGTCGCGGATGTCCGCGGCCTCCCGCATCAGCTCCTGGTCGATACCGAGGCGGCCCGCGGTGTCGACGACGACCACGTCGTACTGCTTGGACCGGGCGAACTCGATCGAGTCCTTGGCGACCTGGACCGGGTCACCGACCCCGTTGCCCGGCTCCGGGGCGTACACCGCGACACCGGCACGGTCGGCGACGACGCTGAGCTGGTTGACGGCGTTGGGGCGCTGGAGGTCACAGGCGACCAGCAGCGGGGAGTGGCCCTGGCCCTTGAGCCAGAGGCCGAGCTTTCCGGCGAGGGTGGTCTTACCGGCACCCTGGAGACCCGCGAGCATGATCACGGTGGGCGCGGTCTTGGCGAACCGCAGGCGCCGGGTCTCGCCGCCGAGGATGCCGACGAGCTCCTCGTTGACGATCTTGATCATCTGCTGTGCGGGGTTCAGCGCCTGGGAGACCTCGACGCCGCGCGCCCGCTCCTTGACGTTGGCGATGAAGGCGCGCACGACCGGCAGGGCGACATCGGCTTCGAGGAGCGCGATACGGATCTCGCGGGCCGTGGCGTCGATGTCCGCCTCGGACAAGCGGCCCTTGCCCCTGAGGTTCTTGAAAGTCGCGCTAAGGCGGTCGGAGAGAGTATCGAACACGGCGCTCGTCGGTCCTCAGGGTCGGGGGCGGGGCAGGTCAGTCGCACTCCAGGGTATCCGGCCACCGGAGAACGCGAAGCCCTCGCCCGGTTCTGGTACCGGACAAGGGCCGATCGGCGTGATCGTGCGGGTCAGCCGAGAGCCTTCTCGACCTCCTTGGCCACCTCCGCCGCCCGCACCTCGGGCAGCGGTTCGCCGTCCGCGCCGGTGACGTAGAAGGCGTCCACCGCGTTGGCGCCGAGCGTCGAGACATGGGCGCTGCGCACCCGTACCGCGCTCTGCTCCAGGGCCCGGCCGATCCGGTGCAGCAGGCCCGGGGCGTCCTGGGCACGGACCTCGATCACCGTGGCCAGACGTGAGCCCGCCGCCGCGACCGTCACCCGGGGCGGCGGGGCCTTCACCCCCCGGCGGCGCGGGTAGGCGGCCTCCCGTTCGGCGAGGCGGGCCCGGATGTCCAGGGAGCCGTCCAGGGCGCGTACGAGGTCGGCGCGCAGCCGGGCCGCCTGCGGCAGGGACCCGTACTCGGCCGCGACCCGCCAGCTGAGCAGCAGCAGGTCCGCGGAGTCGCCCACTTCGGTGGGGAGTTCCACGGCGCGCAGTTCGGCGGCGCGGACGGTGAGGCGGTGCAGGGCCAGGACACCGGCGGCCGCGGGCAGGACGCCGGGGCGGTCGGGCAGGGCGATGAGGAGTTCCACGCCGACGGGCTCCGGTTCCCCGTCGTCGGCGGGCGGCCCCGGCTGGGTGTGCAGGGCCAGGACCGGTTCGCCGGTGCGCAGGGCCTCGATGGCGAGGCGTTCCTGTTCGGCGCCGGGCGCGGCGGGTTCCGGTTCCTGGGGGGCCTCCCCCGCGAGGACGGCGGCGACGCGTTTGACGAGGTCGGCGACGAGCGAGGCGCGCCAGGTGCTCCAGGCGGCGGGGCCGGTGGCGAGGGCGTCGGCCTCGGTGAGGGCGTGCAGCAGTTCCAGGGTGGAGGCGCTGCCGACGGCGGTGGCGACGGAGCGGACGGTGGCGGGGTCGTCGAGGTCGCGGCGGGTGGCCGTCTCCACGAGCAGCAGATGGTGGCGTACGAGGGTGGCGACGATGCCCACGTCGTGCTTGTCGAAGCCGATGCGGGCGGCCATGTCGCGGGCGATGACCTCGCCCGCGGCGGAGTGGTCCCCGGGCCAGCCCTTGCCGATGTCGTGGAGCAGGGCGGCGATCAGGAGCAGGTCGGGGCGGTGGACGCGGCGGGTGAGGGAGGCGGCCCGTACGGCGGTCTCGACGAGGTGGCGGTCGACGGTCCAGGTGTGGACGGGGTTGCGCTGGGGGCGGCAGTGGACCCGCTCCCAGTCGGGCAGCAGCCGGGTGATGATCCCCTCGGACTCCAGGGCTTCCCAGACGCCGACGGTGGATTCGCCCGCTCCGAGGAGCGTGATGAGTTCCTCGCGGGCCTCGGCGGGCCACGGGACCGGCAGCGGCCGGGCGGCGGTGGCCAGGTGGCGGACGAGGTGGCGGGAGAGCGGCAGCCCGGATTCGGCGGCCGCCGCGGCGGCCCGGAGGGTCAGGACGGGGTCCTTCTCGGGGCGGGCGGCGCGGGCGAGGACGACCTCGCCGTCCGCCTCCACGACCCCGTCGGCGAGCGGGGTGCGCTCGGGCACGGCCTTGCCGCCGCTCAGCATGGCGCGGAGCCTCGGGCGTACCGAACGGGCGCGCAGGACGCGGTTGACCTCGCGCCAGGTGACGTCGGTGGCGTACGAGACGGTGCGCGCGGCCTCGTACACCTGGCGCAGCAGTACGTCGGCGTCGAGCAGGCCGAGGGCCTCGGCGACCTGGTCCTGCTCCTGGAGGGCGAGGCGGTCGGTGGCGCGGCCGGTGGTGAGGTGGAGGGCGTCGCGGGCGTCGAGGAGGGTGCGGCGGGCCTCGGTGAGCCCTTCGCGGGGGGCGTCGGCGACCCAGGAGGCGGCGACGGCGCGCAGGGCGGTGGCGTCGCGGAGGCCGCCGCGGGCCTCCTTGAGGTCGGGTTCCAGGAGGAACTGGAGCTCGCCCATGCGTTCGGCGCGTTCCCGGCAGAGTTCGTCGAGCGCGGGAAGCCGTTTGGGCGCCTGGTTGCGCCAGTCGGCGAGGATCGCGGTGCGCAGGCCGGCGACGAGGCCGAGGTCTCCGGCGACGGGGCGGGCGTCCAGCAGGCCGAGCTGGACCTTGAGGTCCTCGCCGGCGGTCCTGCGGGCTTCGCCGGGGGTGCGGACGGAGTGGTCGAGGGCCAGGCCGAGGTCCCAGACGGGGTACCAGATGCCGTCGGCGAGGGCGGCGAGGGCTCCGGCGTCGGCGCTGCCGTCGTGCAGGAGCAGCAGATCGAGGTCGCTGCGCGGGGAGAGCTCGCCGCGGCCGTAGCCGCCGACGGCGACGAGGGCGGCTCCGCGGACTCCGGCGTGCTCGGCGGCGGCGGTGAACAGGCCGGTCAGCCAGTCGTCGGTGAGGCGGGCGAGGGCGGCACGGCGCGGCGGCCCGGACTGCGCCTTCTCCTGGAGGAGGCGCAGCCGGGCCGCCGCGTAGCCGCTGGGTCCCGAGTCTTCGGATTCGGTGGTCGTTTCGGTGCTCGTCACCCAGCTGCCTTTCAGTTGGCGGGGCCGTCGGTCAGAGGGCGTCCGGACCGCGTTCGCCGGTCCGTACGCGGATGGCGGTCTCGACCGGCACGCTCCAGACCTTGCCGTCTCCGATCTTGCCGGTCCTGGCGGCCTTCACCACCACGTCGATGAGCTGTTCGGCGTCCTCGTCCTCGACCAGGACCTCGATGCGGATCTTCGGGACGAGGTCGACGGTGTACTCGGCGCCCCGGTAGACCTCGGTGTGTCCGCGCTGACGCCCGTAACCGCTGGCTTCCGTGACGGTGAGGCCGTGGACGCCGAAGGCCTGGAGTGCCTCCTTGATCTCGTCCAGCCGGTGTGGCTTCACGACCGCGGTGATGAGCTTCATGCGTCCACCCTCTTTGCCTTCGGTGCTGCCGTCGTGTCGTGTGCCGGGGCCGCGGTGCGGGGGGCCGCGCCGCCGCCCGCGCCGCTGAAGTCGTATGCCGTCTCGGCGTGCTCGACCTGGTCGATGCCGGAGATCTCGTCGTCCTCGGGGACCCGCATCCCGATGGTCCTGTCGAGCAGGAGGGCGAGGAGGGCGGAGACGACCAGAGAGTACGCGAGGACGGCGAAGACTCCGACGGCCTGCTTGCCGAGCTGGTCGAGGCCGCCGCCGTAGAAGAGGCCCGCCGCGTCGGACTGGACGCCGCCGGTGGCGAAGAAGCCGACGAGCAGGGAGCCGGCGACGCCGCCGACGAGGTGGACGCCGACGACGTCCAGGGAGTCGTCGTAGCCGAACCGGTACTTCAGGCCGACTGCCATGGCGCACAGGACACCGGCGATGGCGCCGACGGCGATGGCACCGAGCGGGCTGACCGATCCGCCGGCCGGGGTGATGGCGACGAGTCCGGCGACGGCACCGGAGGCGGCGCCCAGCGTGGTGAAGGAGCCGTGGCGCAGCTTCTCGTAACCGAGCCAGGCGAGCATCGCGGCGGCGGTGGCGACCTGGGTGTTGACGAACATGACCGCGCCGACGCCGTCGTCGTTGCCGAGCCAGGAGCCCGCGTTGAAGCCGAACCAGCCGAACCACAGGAGACCGGCGCCGAGCATGACGAGCGGCAGGCTGTGCGGCCGCATCGGGTCCCTCTTGAAGCCGACGCGCTTGCCGATGACGAGGATCACCCCGAGGGCCGCGGCGCCCGCGTTGATGTGGACGGCCGTGCCACCGGCGAAGTCGATGACGCCCAGCTCGAAGAGCCAGCCGCCCGCGCCCCACACCCAGTGGGCGACCGGGAAGTAGACGACGGTGACCCAGAGGGTGATGAAGACCGCCCAGGCGGTGAACTTGACGCGGTCGGCGAGGGCGCCGCTGATCAGGGCCGGGGTGAGGACGGCGAACATCAGCTGGAAGACGGCGAATACGTAGACCGGGATGGTGTAGCCGTCCCAGAGTTCGGTGACGCCGATTCCGCTCAGGCCGACGTAGTCCGCGCTCCAGCCGATGACCGAGCCGGTGTCGGTGCCGAAGGCGAGGCTGAATCCGTAGAGCACCCACAGGATCGTGACGATCCCGAGGCTGATGAAGCTCATCATCAGCATGTTGAGGGTGCTCTTGACGCGGACCATGCCTCCGTAGAAGAAGGCCAGGGCCGGGGTCATGAGCATCACCAGAGCCGAGCAGATGAGCATGAACCCGGTGTTGGCGGCAGACAGCTCTGGGGCGTCTGCGGCAAGCGTCGTGATGCCTGGGGGCATCGGCGTCTCCTCGTCGTCGGTGCGGCCGCGTGCGGGGGAAAGCTGCGGGACCACTGGGGAAAAGGTGCGGGCCGGTTATGCGCCATGAGATTGGCGGAGCGCCGTTTCCACGAATGCCGCACGATGTTTCACACCAGTGACGAAGAGGGTTCGCGTGTTACGTCCGAATGAACCGCGGGTGGCGTGTCCGGTGCCCTGGCTACCATGCGGCCCACGCCGCATACGGCGCGGTTGGGGCCGCCGCACACGGGAACCGGCCACGGCGGCCCTCCGTGTGACCAGGCGATGGGGGAGCCGGGTCGGGGTGTACGGAAGGGGCGCCGCGGCCGGTGGCGGGCGGGCCGGGTCAGACCGCTTCGGCGGTCTCCGGCAGCTGTTCGGTGAGCCGGTCGGTGAGCCGGGCGACATCGGCGACATCGCCGAAGTCCCTGGCGGCGGTGTCGACGGTCTTGCGGAGCCGGGTGTTCACCCGCTCGGAACGGACCTTCTTGGCGATCTTCAGCGCCTGTGCGGCCAGCACCGTGGACTGCTCGGGCTCGCGTTTGAGCAGATGGACGGTGGCCATCCCGATCAGATTGAGCGCGTACGAGCGCTGGTGCTCGTCGTCCTCGCCGAACAGCTCGACGGCCTTCTCCATGACGGGTTCGGCGAGCGAGGCGTAGGTGGGGCTGCGGCCCGCGACATAGGCCAGGTCGCGGTAGGAGTGGGCGTTCTCGCCGTTGAGTTCGGCCTCGGAGAAGAAGCGGATCCAGTCGGGCTCGCTCTCGCCGTCGAGTCCGGCGTCGAGGAAGGTGTCCTCGGCCATGCGGACGGCCCGTTTGCATTTGCTGGGCTGGCCCATGTTGGCGTAGGCGCGGGCCTCCATCGCATACAGCATGGCCTGGGTCCGCGCGGTGGCGCAGTCCCGGCTGCCGTACTGGGCGAGATGGATGAGTTCCAGGGCGTCGTCGGGGCGTCCGAGGTGGATCATCTGACGGCTCATGCTGGACAGGACGTAGCTGCCGAGCGGTTTGTCACCGGCCTCCTTGGAGGCATGCAGCGCGAGGACGAAGTACTTCTGCGCGGTGGGCTGGAGGCCGACGTCGTAACTCATCCAGCCCGCCAGTTCGGCCAGTTCGGCCGCGCACCGGAAGAGGCGCTTGGAGGTGGCCGCGGGCTGCGGTTCCTGCAACAGGTCGGTGACCTCGTGGAGTTGGCCGACGACGGCTTTGCGGCGCAGTCCGCCGCCGCACTGCGCGTCCCACTGACGGAACATCGCCGTGGTGGACTCCAGCAGATCCAGCTCGGGCTGGGAGAGCCGGGAGGGGCGGCGGGCCGCGGCGGGCGATTCCGGTTCGGCCTGGCCGGCCCCGGACACGGGCACCAGCCAGCGCTGCATGGGTTCGATGAGGGCGGGGCCCGCGGCGAGGGCCAGCGAGGAGCCGAGGAATCCGCGCCGGGCGAGCATCAGGTCGCTGCGGGAGAACTCGCTGAGCAGGGCAACGGTCTGCGGTCCGGCCCAGGGCAGGTCGACTCCGGCCACCGAGGGTGACTGGTGCGCGGTGCGCAGCCCGAGGTCCTCGACGGCGACGACGGCGCCGAAGCGCTCCGAGAAGAGCTCGGAGAGGATGCGGGGGATCGGCTCGCGGGGCTGTTCACCGTCGAGCCAGCGGCGCACCCTGGAGGTGTCGGTGCTGATGTGCAGGGCGCCCATCTGCCGTGCCCGGCGGTTCACCTGGCGTGCCAGCTCGCCCTTGGACCAGCCGCTGCGCACGAACCACGAGCCCAATTGCTCATTGGGGCGCTTCCCGGCATTCGTCTCGCCTGCGCCGCTGCCACTCACTGGAACGCCCCCATCCCGCCGGAAATCTCATCGCGCGAACCACTATCAGAATGCCGTGCATCGGTGCTGTCCGTACGGAGGTTGCACACCATCGAACAAGAAATCGGGTTGCCTCCGGCATACCTGTGGGTGCACATACTTCCAGGGTTCGTGTACCGACGGTAATCCTACGATCACCCCTCCCGCGAGGGCTCTTGCGGAAACGCCACCATTCGCCACCCCTTCGAATGAACCCGACTGCCGCCGGGCGCGCTTGACTTGACAGACGACGATCAGCGACAGGCGGATTGGAGCACATAGGGGGCGCGCATTCCGCGCCATTCACCTCTTGTGCACACCCGCGCGCCGCCCGATCGAGAACGGCGACGGAGGGTAGAGCGAAAGCTCCGGGTCGTAACCACCGATGAGTCGGACCCGTTGGAGGGGGCATGGGCTTCACGATCGGCGGCATCCGGGAGATGCGATCCGGCTCGCGGCGTCGCGGCCGTACGGCCGAGGGCACCGCGGTGGCCGAGTACACAGGACTCTGGGGCTGGGCCGTGGTGCCCGGGGCGCGGGCCGGGGCCGGCGCCTGTTCATGCGGCGACCCGGTGTGCGCCGCTCCCGGCGCCCATCCGCTGGACTTCGCCCGCGAGGTCCCGGCCGGGGCCACGCTCGACATCGCCGCGCATGCCTGGGCCGAGGTGCCCGGCGCCTCGATGCTGCTGCCGGTGGGCCGCGCCTTCGACGTCCTGGAAGTCGCGGAACCGGCCGGCCGCCGCGCCCTGGTGCGGCTGGAGCGGATGGGTCTGCCCCTGGGGCCGGTCGCCGTGACCCCGACCGGCCGGGCCCAGTTCCTCGTCGCCCCCGGGGCCGCCGCCGAACTCCCCCAGCTGCTCTACCGGATGGGCTGGGACGACGCGGGTCTGGATCTGCGGGCGCTGGGGCCGGGGTCGCACATCACGGCACCGCCGTCCGATCTCGGCGGCCTCGGGCCGGTCCGCTGGCTGCGCCCGCCGGCACTGGACACCACGGCCGCTCCTCCGCAGGCGCGACTGCTGCTGGGCACACTGGCCTACAGCTGCCACCGCTCATAGGCGGACCCCCGCCCGCCGCCCCGGCCGGACGGCCCCCGACCCGCGCCCGCGCCTCCTGGGCGTACACATGCGAACGGGCGGCGGCCTCACAAAGAGGTCCGCCGCCCGTTGTCCGTACGGTGGGTCAGTCGCCGATCAGCGCGTCGACGAAGGCTCCCGGCTCGAACGGGGCCAGGTCGTCCGGTCCCTCACCGAGACCGATCAGCTTCACCGGTACGCCCAGCTCGCGCTGGACGGCGATGACGATGCCGCCCTTGGCGGTGCCGTCGAGTTTGGTGAGGACGATGCCGGTGATGTCGACGACCTCGGCGAACACCCGGGCCTGGACGAGCCCGTTCTGCCCGGTGGTGGCGTCCAGGACGAGCAGGATCTCGTCGAGCGGCCCGTGCTTCTCCACCACCCGCTTGACCTTGCCGAGCTCGTCCATGAGGCCGGTCTTGGTGTGCAGGCGGCCCGCGGTGTCGATGAGGACGACATCGGCACCCTCGGCGATGCCTTCCTTCACCGCGTCGAAGGCGATCGACGCCGGGTCGCCGCCCTCCGGTCCGCGGACCGTACGGGCGCCGACGCGCTCGCCCCAGGTCTGGAGCTGGTCGGCGGCGGCCGCCCGGAAGGTGTCGGCGGCGCCGAGCACGACGCTGCGGCCGTCGGCGACGAGCACCCGGGCCAGCTTGCCGGTGGTGGTGGTCTTGCCGGTGCCGTTGACGCCGACGACCATGACGACGCCGGGGGTTTCGGCGCCGCCCTCCGTCCTGACCTCGCGGTCGAAGTCGGGGCCGAGCAGGGTGATCAGTTCTTCGCGGAGCAGGGTGCGCAGTTCCTCGGGGGTACGGGTGCCGAGCACCCGGACGCGCTCGCGCAGCCGCTCGACCAGTTCCTGGGTGGGGGCGACGCCGACGTCGGCGGTGAGGAGGGTCTCCTCGATCTCCTCCCAGGTGTCCTCGTCGAGGTTGTCCCGGGACAGGAGCGTGAGCAGCCCCTTGCCGAGGGAGTTCTGCGAGCGGGCGAGCCGGGCGCGGAGCCGGACGAGCCGGCCCGCGGTGGGCTCGGGGACCTCCAGTGCGGGGGCGGCGGGCGCCTCCGGCTCGGCGACGGCCGGGGCTTGTCCGGCGGGAGCCTCGGTGTCCGGGAGACCGACCTCCTCGACGGTGCGCCGCGCTTCGTCGCGCGGCGTCTCGGCTTCCTCGCCGACATGGGGCTCGGCGGGAGGAGTGATGGTCGGCGTGCTCGACGGTGCCGAGGGCGGCAGCTGCTTCTTCTTGCGGCTGCTGACCACGAGCCCGCTGATCAGGCCGACCGCGACCAGGGCGATGACTACAGCAAGGATGACGATTTCCATAACCCGTCCAGTATCGGCCACGGCCGCACCGGGGCGCGGCCGTGGCGGACACCTCGAAGGTCACACTCGGACTTATGCACCCTTTGGTGGCAAAAGTAAGCTTTCGTTCATGGAGACTCGCGGCCTGGGGCGGGACGGCGCCCCGGGCATGACGCCGTCCCGGGCCGCGCTCTCCGGCTGGAGCACGGGGCCGCACGCGATGCCGCCGCGCCCCGCGCAAGGTGCCGGCGAGCGGCCCCTACACTTCTGACGCTACGTCAGTTACGGTGCCGCCTCCACCAAGCCCGCCCGGCGAAGGGGACGCCCGTCATGGCCTTCACAGTGGTCCGGTTCAATCTCGTCGATCCCGACGCCACGCCCGAGTCCCTCTCGGCCCGCTACCGCGCGGCGCTGGAGATGGCCGCGTACGCCGACGAGCACGGCGTCGACACCGTACAGACCGAGGAGCACCACGGGGCCGCCAATTCCTGGCTGCCCTCCCCGTTCGTCTTCGCCGGTTCCGTCTTCGGGGCCACCCGGCGGATCGCGGTGACCGTCTCGGCCATCATCGGCCCGCTGCACGATCCGCTGCGGCTGGCCGAGGACATCGCGGTGCTCGACCTGCTCAGCGCGGGGCGGCTGGTGACCGTCGCGGGGATCGGCTACCGGCCCGCCGAGTACGAGCGGGCGGGCGTGGAGTGGGGCAGGCGCGGCAAACTCCAGGACGAGCTGCTGGAGACGCTGCTCCAGGCGTGGACCGGGGAACCGTTCGCGTACCGGGGCCGTACGGTCACGGTCAGCCCGCGCCCGTACACCCAGCCCCATCCGCTGCTCCTGGTGGGCGGCAGCTCGCGGGCGGCGGCACGGCGGGCGGCCCGGCTGGGGCTGCCGCTCTTCCCGAGCGCGCACCTGCCGGAGCTGGAGGCGTACTACCACGAGCAGCGCGCGGAACACGGGACGGAGGGGTTCTGCATGATGCCCGCGGCCAGGACGCCGCTGCTGCATGTGTCCGAGGACCCGGACCGGACATGGGCGCGGTACGGCGAGCACCTTCTGCACGAGGCCCGGACGTACTCCTCCTGGCAGTCGAAGGACATCCGCTCGGCCGTGCGCTCGGCGGCGACGACGGTGGCGGAGCTGCGCGAGGAGGGCGTGTACCGGATCGTCACACCGCGGCAGTGCGCGGAGCTGGACGCGGACAGCCTGGTCCTGCATCCGCTGTGCGGCGGGATGCCGGTGGAGGAAGGGTGGCGCAGCCTGCGGCTGTTCTGCGAGGCGACGGGGAACGCCGCCGCCCCGGCTCGACAGTGATCCGGGGGCGGAAGGCCGGGCGGGCGCTCTGGCATCGGCATGGGGAGGGGCAGCGCGGCCGGGCTCCGGGAAGGGCAGCGGTGCGGGGCTCCGGGAAGGGCAGCGGGGCCGGGCACCAGGAGGGCAGCGCGGCCGGGCGCTGTCTCAGCCCATCTCCTCCAGCGTCTTGCCCTTGGTCTCCTTCACGAACTTGAGCACGAAGGGGATCGAGAGCGTCGCGAACCCCGCGTAGATGATGTAGGTGGCCGACAGGTTCCAGTCGGCCAGGCTCGGGAAGCTCGCGGTGATCGCCCAGTTGGCCATCCACTGCGCGAACACGGCGACGCCGAGCGCGGCGGCGCGGATCCGGTTGGGGAACATCTCACCGAGAAGGACCCAGACCACGACACCCCACGACAGGGCGAAGAAGAGCACGAAGACATGGGCCGCCACGAGGGCGACGACGCCCTGGGTGTTGGGCAGTTTGCCGTCGACGAGGTTGGCGGAGAACGCCCAGGCCTCGAAGGCCAGCGCGATCGCCATACCGATCGAGCCGACCAGCGCGAGCGGCCTGCGGCCCACCCGGTCCACCAGGACCATCGCGATCACCGTGCCGATGATGTTGATGATCGAGGTGGTGAACGAGTAGAAGAACGATTCGGTCGGGTCGATGCCGACGGACTGCCACAGCGTCGCCGAGTAGTAGAACGCCACGTTGATGCCGACGAGTTGCTGGAAGACGGACAGGCCGATGCCGATCCAGACGATGGGCAGGAAGCCGAAGCGGCTGCCGAGCAGGTCCTTGAAGGTGGACTTGTGCTCCCGGTGCATGGCGGTCTCGATCTCGGCCACGCGGGCGTCGAGGTCGACGTGCTCTCCTTCGACCTCGGCGAGGATCTTCCGGGCCCGTTCCTTCTTGCCGACCGAGATCAAAAAGCGCGGCGACTCGGGGATCGCGAAGGACAGGAGCCCGTACAGGACGGCGGGGACGACCATCACCCCGAGCATCCACTGCCATGCCTCGATGCCGCCGATCTTGCCGCGCTGGTCACCGTCGGCGATCTGGAGGATGCCGTAGTTGACCAGCTGGGAGAGGGCGATGCCGATGACGATGGCGGCCTGCTGGAAGGAGCCGAGCCGGCCGCGGTAGGCGGGCGGCGAGACCTCGGCGATGTACGCCGGACCGATGACGGAGGCCATCCCGATGGCGAAGCCGCCGATGATGCGCCACATCGCCAGGTCCCAGAGCGCGAACGGCAGCGCCGAGCCGACCGCGCTGATGGTGAAGAGCACGGACGAGATCTGCATGCAGCGGATACGGCCGATGCGGTCGGCGATACGTCCTGCGGTGGCGGCGCCGATCGCGCAGCCGATCAGCGCGATCGCGATGACCTGGGCAAGCGTGCCGGAGCCGATGTCGTACCGGTGGCGGATCGCTTCGACGGTGCCATTGATGACAGAGCTGTCGTAGCCGAAGAGAAAGCCGCCCATCGCCGCGGCTGCCGTGATGAAGATGACATGACCGAGGTGGTCCGGATGGTCGACCCGGGCTCCGGACTGCGGTCCCTTCGAAATGCTGGACACATGAACTCCTGATGCCTGGCCGCGTCGTCAGGCGTGGGGGGTGAGCCCTCTAAGTGGCGCATAAGATCCGGCCTGCCACCACTTGAAGGTGAAATCAACTTCGCAGGCATTTTTCATTCAGATCTCGAAGTCGAATTTCTCTTGCGAGCCGACTTCTACCCAGGCACATGGGATTAGCCCGTTGAAGCCTTGAAGATTGAGTAAAGGTTCAGCGCAGCCGCTGGCTGATGACCTTGGAGACTCCATCGCCCTGCATGGAGACCCCGTACAACGCGTCGGCGACCTCCATCGTCCGCTTCTGGTGCGTGATCACGATCAGCTGGGAGCTCTCCTGGAGCTCCTCCATGATCCGGATCAGCCGCTGCAGATTGGTGTCGTCCAGCGCCGCCTCGACCTCGTCCATCACATAGAACGGGCTCGGCCTCGCCTTGAAGATCGAGACCAGCAACGCCACGGCCGTCAGGGACCGCTCGCCGCCCGACAGCAGCGAGAGCCGCTTGACCTTCTTGCCCGGCGGGCGGGCCTCGACGTCCACGCCCGTGGCGAGCATGTTGTCGGGATCGGTCAGGATCAGCCGCCCCTCGCCGCCGGGGAAGAGCCGCGAGAAGACGCCCTCGAACTCGCGGGCCGTGTCCCGGTACGCCTCGGTGAACACCTGCTCGACCCGCTCGTCGACCTCCTTGATCACCTGGAGCAGATCGGCCCGGGTCTTCTTCAGGTCTTCCAGCTGCTCGGAGAGGAACTTGTGCCGCTCCTCCAGCGCCGAGAACTCCTCCAGGGCGAGCGGATTCACCTTCCCGAGTTGCTGGTACGCCCGTTCGGCCGACTTCAGCCGCTTCTCCTGCTCGGCCCTGACGAACGGCTTCGGCTGGTTGCGCGGGTCCTCCGGATCCTCCGGCAGCTCCTCGCCCTGGGCCGCCGGGGACGGCGGAACCAGCTGGTCGGGGCCGTACTCGGAGGCCAGCCCGGCCGGCTCCACGCCGAGCTCCTCCAGCGCCTTCGCCTCCAACTGCTCTATCCGCAGCCGCTTCTCGGCACCCAGGACCTCACCCCGGTGCACCGAGTCGGTCAGTTTGTCGAGCTCGCCCTTCAGCGCCCGGCCCCGGTCCCGCTCGGCCGCCAGCTCCCGCTCCCGTTCGGCCTTCGCCGCCTCCGCCGAAGTCCGCTCCTCCTGGGCCCGTACGACGGACACCTCGACGTGCGCGAGCAGCTGACGGGCGCCGGAGGCGACGGCGGAGGCCACCGCGGCCTCGTGCCGCAGCCTGGCCCGGTGCTGCTCGGCGCGAGCACGGGCCTCCCGTTCGGCACGAGCCGCGCGGTCCAGGGAGTCGGCGCGCCCGGCGAGCGACTTCACCCGTTCCTCGTGGGTACGGGCCTGGAGGCGGGCCTCCATCTCGGTCTGGCGGGCGTTGGCACCGTCGGCGGCGAGCCGGTCGCGTACGGAGGTGTCGGGCTCCTCGTCGACCGGCGTCTCCTCCGCCACGAGCAGCCGCTCGGCCAGCTCCGCCGCCTCCTCGGTCGCCCGCTCCAGGGCGTCCTGGGCGCGGGCCGCGGACGCGGCGGTCCGCTCGGCCTCGCCCGCCGCTCCCCGGGCCTGCCCGGCGAGCCGCCCCAGCTGCTGGGCCACACCCGACTTCTCCCGCTCCGCGGCGCGGCGCCGCTCCCCCAGCTCCTCGACAAGCGCGGCACCGGCCCGGCGCCGCTCCCCCGCGAGCTGCTGGGCGGCGGCCAGCTCCTCGCACCGTACGGCCAGCTCCGCCAGGTCGGCGGCCGCCTCGTCCACGGACGCCCGCACTTCGAGGAGGCTGGGCGCCCCGGCGGAACCGCCGTGCGCGAAGTGGGCCGACAGCACGTCGCCCTCACCGGTCACCGCGATCAGCCCGGGGTGCGCGGCGACCAGGTCCTCGGCGTCGTCCAGGGTGCCGACGACCACCATGTCCCGCACCAGCCTGCGCACGGCAACCATCAGCTCGGCGGGCCCGCGCACCAGCCCGGCGACGGCGGGCGCTCCCGCGACCGAGACCTCGTCCCCGGCGGCCACCAGGGCGGCCGGGGCGGAGGCGTGGGCGGAGGCCGGCCGGACGCCCGCGTCGCTCCGCCCACTCGCGTACGCGTCACCCCGGCCGGGTACGTGCGCGTCCCCGTGCCCGGGTACGTGCGCGTCCCCCTGTCCGGGTACGTCCGTGTCCCCTTGTCCAGGTACGTGCGCACCGGGACCGCTCACCGCGGCTTCGCCGGCCTGCCCCGGAACGGCGGCGTCCCCCCACCCCGTCACCTGCGCGTCCCCCTGCCCGGGTACATGCCGAACGCCCACCTGAGCACCCACCCGTGGGCCGCCGCCCAGCAGCAGCGCCGCACGCCCCGCGTCCTCCTTGCGCAGCAGCCGGATCGCCTCCGCGGCCGTGGCCGGGTCCGTCACCGCCACCGCGTCCGCCGCCGCGCCCAGGGCTGCCGCCACCGCGACCTCGTACCCCGGTACCACCGTGAGCAGTTCCGCGGCCGGACCGAGCAGACCGGACAGCCGGTCGCGGGCACCGAGCAGCGCGCCCGTGCCGTCCTTGCGGCGCAGGCCCAGGGCCAGCGCCCCGTGCCGGGCCGCGACCGCGGCGCGCTCACGCTCGGCGGCCGTCGCGGCCTCCCGCGCCGCACCGTGGGCCGCCTCTGCCTCGTCGAGCGCGCGCTTGGCGGCCTCGTGCCGCCCGGCCAGCTCCGCGTCGCCCGCGTCCAGGCCGTCGACCTCGGCCTTGAGCTGCTCGTACTCCTCCTGGGCCAGGGCCGCGCGCTCCCGCGCCTCGTCGCGGGACGCGGCCAGCCGGTCGATCTCCGCCTGGGCCGAGCCGGCCCGGCTGCGGGCCGCGTTGACCTGGCCGTTCAGCCGGGCGAGCCCTTCGCGCCGGTCCGCGATGGCCCGCGCGGCGTCCTTGAGCCTGCGCTCCTCGGCCGCCAACTCCCGTTCCAGGTCGGACCGGTGGGCGACGGTATCCTCCAGGGCGTGTTCCGCGGCTTCCAGCGCGGCCGTCAGCTCCGCCTCCTGCTCGCGGATCCGGGCGGCCTCGCGCTCCATGTCCTCCGGGTCCCGCCCGCGCCGGTCCTCCGCGGGCGCGGCGGTGGCGCTCTTCACCCGGGCATCGGCCAGCGAGATCGTGCCCCGTACCCGTTCGGCGAGCTGCGACAGCTCGTACCAGGTCTGCTGGGCCCGCTGGAGTCTCGGCGCGAGGCGCCGCACCTCGCCCTCCAGTTCCGCCTCGCGGGCGAGCGCCGCCTTGAGCTCGGCCTCCGCGGCGTCCTTGCGCCTCTTCAGTTCGGCCTCGTCCGCGATCTCGTCGCGCAGCGCGGTGTGCAGGGTCACGAGGTCGTCGGCGAGGAGCCGCAGCCGGGCGTCGCGCAGATCGGCCTGGATGACCGCGGCCCGGCGGGCGACGGCCGCCTGTCTGCCGAGCGGCTTCAGCTGGCGGCGCAGCTCGTCGGTGAGGTCCTGGACGCGGGCCAGATTGGCCCCCATCGCGTCCAGCTTCCGCAGCGCCTTTTCTTTTCGCTTGCGGTGTTTGAGCACACCCGCGGCCTCCTCGATGAAGGCGCGGCGGCCCATCGGATCGGCGTGCAGCACGGAGTCCAACTGACCCTGACCGACGATGACATGCATCTCGCGGCCGATACCGGAGTCCGAGAGGAGTTCCTGGATGTCGAGCAGCCGGCAGGTGTCGCCATTGATCTGGTATTCGCTGCCGCCATTGCGGAACATGATCCGGGTGATCGTCACTTCGGCGTATTCGATGGGGAGTGCGCCATCGGAATTATCAATGGTCAGCGACACCTCCGCCCGGCCGAGCGGCGGCCGCCCGGTCGTGCCGGCGAAGATCACGTCTTCCATCTTGCCGCCGCGCAGGGACTTGGCGCCCTGTTCTCCCATGACCCAGGAGAGCGCGTCCACCACATTGGATTTGCCTGATCCATTGGGTCCGACGACACAGGTGATCCCCGGTTCGAACCGCAGGGTCGTGGCGGAGGCGAACGATTTGAAACCACGCAGGGTCAGGGCCTTGAGGTGCACGCCGCCGGACTCTACCTTTCGCACTCGGTTTCGCTGTTGAAGGTGCAGGGCACATCAGACGGTAAGGGAAGGGCTGTACGTCCGGGCGGGGGTCCGGATCGGGGCCGGGGGCGGGAATGTGCGACCGGGGGGTCGAGAACGAAAGAAAGGGACGCCGAGGCGTCCCTGTAAATCTTGCGCGGCGTCCTGCGTGACGGATCGCTGACACACCGGGCGACGAGCACATGCCCGGTATTCCGGGACACCCTCGGTGTTCCGGTACGGCGATCCGTGACGAAGACGATCCAGAATTTCTCAGGCGACTGAGCAAGCCCAGCCCGACCGGCCCGACGGGGCCACCGGTCAGGTCAGCGCGGGCTCCGCCTGGGGTACGTCAATGTCGATGCTGTCGAGCAGCGACTCTTGGTGCTGGGCGGCGGCGTTCAGCGCGTCGTTCTCGTCCTGGATCCGTACAAGCTCGGATTCCAGGTCCTGGACGCGCTGCTGGAGCCGTCGCATCTCGGCGAGGAGTCGCGGGTCGGAACCGCCGACGTAACCGAGAAGCGCCTTTGCCATGATGGATGGTCCTCCACACTGAGTGACCGACCGAGAGCGGTGTGGGTCGTGAGGGAATCGCACCCGCGGTGCTCGGCAGTGCCCTGTCAACACTGCGGTTCTGCTGCCAAAAAGCTCTGCCAAACAGCTAAGGTGCGCGGGGTTTTCAGCGTCTCACCAAAAAGTTTGACGGTCAACACGATCACACCCCGTAGAGGCGGGCGTCCCGGGGGTGCGCGGCTAGACGATCATGCGGCGCGACTCTCCTGCGGGGCCCTGAGGGGCGTGGAGATCTTCGTTAATGCCGCAGCCTGGCACGCCGTCCCGTTCTTGGCAACCACAGGCCGCCTCCCGGTCCCTTCGCAGGTCATTTCGGGTGCGGGGTCATCATGAACTCTTCGGTAACCGCCCGGCGCGCTCCGTATACGGTGCGGATCCACCGGCACTCGCAGGTGGCGTGATCAACGGATCGCGAATCCCTCATAACCCCCGCGCGGGGTGTCCCAGATCTCAGTGACTCCGTCCACGCGCCCGGGTGTGTCGTCGGAACGCAGCCAGTCCAGCAAACGGTGGCAATTCTCACGTGACCCCTCGGCTACGACCTGCACCCTGCCGTCGTCGAGATTGAGGGCAAAGCCGATCAGCCCACCGATCTCCAAAGCGTTTGCCCTGGTGAACCAGCGGAAGCCTACTTGCTGTACTCGGCCGCGTACCCAAACGACGAGTCGTGCGTCTTCGCTCATACGTGAACGCTAACGGGCCAATAGCTCTCGGAGCACTTCGCCCCTTTGACCCATGGCGTACAGTCCGGTCGCAATAGCTCACTCGAACGGGTGAGTACGACTGAGAAATGTGACGTCGCAGGGGCGTCCGGAGCATCAGGAAGGCACTGCGCATGGGACGCCACGGACGATCCGCCGCAGACCCCGCCGCTGAGGACAACGCGGCCGGAGCCGCGTTCGGGCACCGGGGTACGCGACGGAAGAAGCGGGCCTCCCTGCCCGTACGCGCCGGCCTCCTCGGCGTCTCCGCGGCGGTGGCCGCGGGAGCGGTCGCCCTGGCCACGGGTCTGCTGCCCGGCGGTGACACCCACACCGTGGGCGGTACGTCCACCGCGGACCAGCTGCGCTCCGGTGGCGCCCCGGACCTCCTGACGCAGGGCGGCGACTCGGCCGAGCCGACCGACCGCGCCTCTGCTTCGGCCTCCACCCCCGCCGGCCGGGGCAGCGCACGGCCGAAGGCCGCCTCGAAGTCCGCTTCCGCTTCCGCCACCCCGAGCAAGCCGGCCGCCGCGCCGTCGAAGAAGCCGACGGCGTCTTCGAAGGCACCTTCGAACACCCCCGCCGCGGCGCCGAGGAAGACCACGAGCCCGGCGACGAAGGCCCCGGCCGCGCCGAAGACCTCGTCCGCCGCACCGTCCCGGAAGGCACCGGCCCCCTCGCCCTCCACCACCTCCGCCCAGGCCACCATTCTCGCCCTGGTGAACCAGGAGCGGTCCAAGGTCGGCTGCTCCCCGGTCACCACGAGCGCCCCGCTGACCGCGCTCGCCCAGAACTTCAGCGAGGACATGGCGGCGCGCGGCTTCTTCGACCACACCGACCCCGACGGCGCGACCCCCTGGGACCGTGCCGCGAAGGCCGGCATACAGGGGCTCGGCGGCGAGAACATCGCCCGCGGCCAGGCCGACGCCAAGGCCGCGATGGAGGCCTGGATGAACAGCGACGGGCACCGGGCAAACATTCTCAACTGCGATTACAAGACCCTCGGCGTCGGCATGCACGCCGGTTCCGGCGGCCCCTGGTGGACACAGGACTTCGGCTTCTGAGGCTTCAGAGGCTCTTCTGAGGCTTCTGAGTGCTTCCGGCACCACCGGTATCGCCCCCCCTACGCCCCCACTTACGCGAGTACAGCGCACTCTCCTGGTGAGCGCTGTGCGGGCGTAAGCTGTGGCGTATGGACAGCCTCCCGTTCGACGTCTTCTCCAGGCAGTGCCCTTCGCGCGGCACGCTGGAGCATGTCACCGGGCGCTGGGGCGGCCTGACCCTCGGCGCGCTGTACGAGGGCAGCCTCCGCTTCAACGAGCTGCGCCGCCGGGTCGACGGGGTGAGCGAGAAGATGCTCTCCCAGACCCTGCACGCCCTGGAGCGTGACGGACTCGTGCACCGGGAGGCGCAGCCCACCAATCCGCCCCGGGTGGACTACGAGTTGACCCCCCTCGGCCGCGAGGTGGCCGGGCGGCTGCTGGCACTCATCCAGCTCGTGGAGGGCCGGATGGCCGAGGTGCTGGCGGCCCGTACGCGATACGACGAGGCACGGGACAGCCCTTAGGCCGTGTCCGACAGGACCTGGTCACGAAGCGGCCCGCGAGAGCCGGTTGGTCATGAGGCGCGCGGCGGGCGCTGGCAGCGCGGGCAGTAGTAGCTGGAGCGGTTCATCCAGGCCCGGCGGCGCATCGGCGTACCGCAGCGGTGGCACGGCTCGCCCTCCCGCCCGTACGCGTCGAGCGAGCGGTCGAAGTAGCCGGACTCGCCGTTCACGTTCACATAGAGGCTGTCGAAGCTGGTGCCGCCCTGGTCGAGGGCCGCGTTCATCACGTCGCGGGCGTGGCCGAGCAGCTCGGCCGACTTGGGCCGGGTCAGCGTCGCGGTCGGCCGGTCGAAGTGGAGCCTGGCCCGCCACAGTGCCTCGTCGGCGTAGATGTTGCCGACGCCGCTGATCAGCGACTGGTCGAGCAGGGCGCGCTTGACCGTCGTACGGCGCAGGCGCAGGGCCGTGTGGAACGCGGCGTCGTCGAATTGCGGGTCGAGCGGGTCCCGGGCGATGTGGGCGATGGTGTCGGGCAGCCCGTCCGGGGTGTTCTCGTGGAGCGAGAGCCCGCCGAAGGTCCGCTGGTCGACGAAGCGCAGCTCGGTGCCGAGCGCGTCGTCGAACCGGATCCTGATCCGCAGGTGCTTCTCGTCGGCGGCGTCCTCGGGCTGGACGAGCAGCTGGCCGCTCATCCCGAGGTGGCCGAGCAGCGAGGAGGACTCCTCCTCCAGCGGCACCCAGAGGTACTTGCCCCGTCGCATCGCCGTGCCGAACCGGACCCCGTGCAGCCGCGCCGCGAAGTCCACGCCGCCCGCGAGGTGTCTGCGGACCGCGCGCGGGTGCAGGACCTCGACATCGGTGACGGTGCGGCCGGTGACCCAGCGCTCCAGACCTCGCCGTACGACTTCGACCTCGGGCAGCTCGGGCACGATGGCGCTCCTGGAACGATGAGTGGTACGGGACGGCACAAGGGGATGTCCGTACGGCACGGACGGTTCGCACAGCACGGACGGTTCGCACGGCACGGACAGTTCGTACGGCACAGGGAAAACCCCCCGGTGCACTAGGCACCGAGGGGTTCCCGGTTGCTTCAGGCAGGAGCGACGTCCGTGTTCGGCGACGGCTCGGCAGAGGTGTCGGCGACGACCCCTCCGTCGGCTGCGGCCTTCGCCGCGGCCTCCCGCGCTTCCGCGGCGGCGCTGATCTCACGCCAGGCGGATTCCGCCGCCTGTTGCTCCGCTTCCTTCTTGCTACGGCCGGTGCCGGTGCCGTACGAGACACCACCGACGCGAGCAGCAGCAGTGAAGGTCTTCTCGTGGTCCGGGCCGGTCTCCGTGACGAGGTACTCGGGAACTCCGAGGCTCTCGCTCGCGGTGAGCTCCTGGAGGCTGGTTTTCCAGTCCAGGCCGGCGCCGAGGTTCGAGGACCTGTCGATCAGCGGGTCGAAGAGCCGGTGAACCAGCTCCGAGGCCGCGCCGAGGCCCTGATCGAGGTAGACCGCACCGATCACCGCTTCAAGGGTGTCGGCGAGGATGGAAGCCTTGTCCCGGCCCCCCGTGCCCTCTTCACCGCGGCCGAGCCGGATGAAGGAGCCGAGTTCGAGGCCGCGGCCCACTTCCGCAAGTGCACGTGAGTTGACCACCGCGGCCCGCAACTTGGCCAGCTGGCCTTCGGGCAGGTCGGGGTGGGTGCGGTACAGCGTGTCCGTGACCACCAGGCCGAGCACCGAATCCCCGAGGAATTCGAGCCGCTCGTTGGTGGGCAGACCGCCGTTCTCATATGCGTACGAACGGTGGGTCAGCGCACGCACCAGAAGGGCGGACTCGAGGTGATACCCGAGCCGCCCTTCCAGAAGCGTGTGGGACGAGGCTGTGTTGACGTTGTCTGCCTGCTTCTTGGCACTGGACAACTCAGACATCGGGCCTCTCACCAGCCGCTCAGACCTCGAGGACCTGGCGCTTGTTATAGGTGCCGCAGCTCGGGCACGCAATGTGCTGGAGCTTCGGCTCCTGGCAACGCTCGCACGAAACCAGGGTGGGGACCGCAGCCTTCCACTGCGACCGGCGGTGGCGCGTGTTGCTGCGCGACATCTTCCGCTTCGGAACAGCCACGGCTACTTCTCCTGCTTCTCGTCGACGCCAGGTTCGGCGCCGCCCATGTTGTCCTTCTCGCCGTCCTGAACGGTCTCGGCGAGTCCTTGCAGTGCCGCCCAACGAATGTCGACGGCGTCGTGGTGGTGGCCGGGATTCTCGTCCAGCCTGATTCCGCATTCGGAACACAGGCCGGCGCAGGTCTCCTTGCACACCGGCTGCATGGGCAGTGCGAGCACTACCGCGTCACGCAGCACTGACTCGAGGTCGAACAAGCCGTCCTCAAGGAAGAACACATCCTCGTCGTCCTCGACGTCGTCGGCCGGGTCCGCCGCCTTGCTGCGGCCCCGGTCATCGGCGTCAGGGTACGAGAACATCTCCTGGAAGTCCGCTTCGACCTCTATGGCCAGCGGCTCCAGACACCTTACGCACTCCCCCTGGGCCGACGCACGGGCGGTGCCTGTGACAAGCACCCCTTCCATGACCGACTCAAGGCGGATGTCCAGCACCACGGGTGCGCCTTCCGGCACACCGATGACGCCGTCGATACCCAGATCCTTCGGTGCCTCCACCGAGCGGGTCAGCCGCTTGAGGGCACCGGGACGCCGACCCAACTCGTGCGTATCGAACACGAGGGGGTTTCGGTGGTCGAGGTGGCCGTTCAGGGCTTTTCCTGCTTTCGCGATCATGTGCGTCGTGCTGCATCGGAGGGGCCGACCCGGTCCGGAGTCGAAACGGGCAGCCGGGATCGCGGATCTACGCGCGACCGAAGAGCCAGGATACTTGACGTACCGCTCAGCACCCAATCCGGGCCGAAGCCGGAGACGGGTGCCCTGAATGGTGCCCTGACCAGCGCCCGGACCGGAGCCCGGGACCGTGCGTCAGCGGCCCTGTTCGTAGCGGCGCAGCTGCTCCAGGTCGATCATGCTCGTGTCGAAGAGGCTGGTCTCGTCCAGTGCGCTCTCGCCCTGCGGGGCCGGGGCGGGCGGCTGGGCGGGCTGCTGCGGCCAGCCGTAGTCCTGCTGGGGCTGCTGGGGCTGCTGGGGCTGCTGGGGCTGCTGCTGCGCCTGTAGCTGACCGGGGTCGTAGCCCTGCTGCTGATAGGCGGCGTACGGATCGGGCTGCTGCTGGTAGCCGTAGGCATCCTGCTGGTACGGCTGCTCCTGGTAGCCGTACGTCTGCGCGTACTGCGGCTCGGCCTGCGGCTCGGGCTGGGCCTGCGCCGGGAAGTGCGGCTGCTGGGGCGCCTGCCGCGGGTCCGGGGTGGCGAGCTCGGCGAGACCGGCCAGATAGTCGGCGTCGCTGGTGTGGCCCTGGCCGCCCGCGGCGTCCTGGGCGGCCATGTGCGCCCCGAGGTCGTCGCTGGCCACCCGGCCGTGCAGCTTCTGCCGGCCCCTGCCGACCGCTTCCAGGGTCTTGGCGAGCACCGCCTCGAAGGCGCCCAACTTGGTGTCGACGTACTCGTCGGCCCGGCGCTGGAGCGTGGCCGGGTCGGCGCTGCGCTCGGGCGCCTCGGCGAAGTCCGGGTCCTGGTAACCCTGCTCGTCCAGGCCCTGGCCCCGTCCCAGCAGCTTCTCCCGGCCGCGGTCCACGGAGCCGATGGTCTTGGTGAGGACGACCTCGAAGTTGGCGAGCTTGCTGTCGACGTACTCGTCGGCGTCGGCCCGGACCTCGTCGGCCTCCCGGCGCGCCTCGGAGAGGATGCGGTCCGCCTCGCCCTGGGACTGCCGGGCGATCTCGGTGTCGGAGACCAGCGAGCCGCGCTGATTGTGGGCGGACTCGATGATCCGCTCGGCCTCCTGGCGGGCCTGCTCGACCAGCTGCTCACGGCCGCCGATGAGCTCCTGGGCATGGGCCAGCGAGCCGGGCAGGGCCTGCCGCACCTCTTCCAGCATCGCGAGCAGCTCGGCGCGGTTGACCACGCACGACGCCGACATGGGCATGGAGCGGGCGTTCCCGACCGCTTCGACGATCTCGTCGAGCTTCTTCTGCACGTCCACCGTGTGCTCGCCACTCTCTGCTGCTGTTGGAGCCGGACGGGACGACTGTAAGGCCAGTCGGCTCCCGCCCGACACCTGGTGACGGACCGTCAGTCGCTCACTGCTCGCCGAGACGTTCTATGAGGGCGTCGTGGACGACCGGCGGCAGCAGGTGGGTGACGTCGCCGCCCCAGGTCGCGACCTCCTTGACCAGGGATGACGACAGGAAGCTGTACGTCGGGTTGGTCGGCACGAAGAGTGTTTCGACACCGGAGAGGCCGTTGTTCATCTGGGCCATCTGAAGCTCGTAGTCGAAGTCGCTGACGGCCCTCAGGCCCTTCACGATCGCCGGGATCTCGCGCTGCTTGCAGAAGTCGACCAGCAGACCGTGGAAGGACTCGACCTCGACGTTGCCGAAGTCGGCGGTGACCTGACGGATCAGTTCGATCCGCTCGTCCACCGTGAAGAGACCCTTCTTGGACTGGTTGATCATCACCGCGACGTGCACGACGTCGTACAGCTTCGAGGCTCGGCCAATGATGTCGAGATGTCCGTTGGTGATGGGGTCGAAGGACCCCGGACAGACGGCGCGGCGCACCCTGATTCCCTCGCTCTCCGGTCCGGTCATCGTGCGTCTTCGCACGTAGAGGCGGCGCGACCGTACCAAAGCGTTCCCTCGCCGTAGCGGCGGGCCCGCAGTGGCTCGAATCCTTCGGGCCAGCCGAATTCTCCGCCTCTGGTGCTGCGTTCCACGGTGACGAGTGCATCGCCCGTGAGCCAGCCCTGAGCACGGAGTGTGAGCAGGATCTCGCCAAGATCGTCATCGGTGACGGCGTACGGAGGATCCAGGAAGACGACGTCGTACGGGTCCGCGGGCGCCGGTCCTGTCACGATCTGTTCGGCTTTGCCGGTACGGACCTCGGCGCCGGGCAGGCCGAGCGTACGGACGTTGTCCCGGACGGTGCGGACGGCCTTCGCGTCGGCTTCGACGAGCAGCGCGTGGACGGCGCCGCGGGAGAGCGCTTCGAGGCCGACGGCGCCGGAACCGGCGTACAGGTCGGCGATGCGGATGCCTTCGAGGGTGCCGAGGAGCGCTTCCCACGTGGAGAACAGGCCCTCACGCGCGCGGTCGGAGGTGGGGCGGGTGCCGGTGCCGGGCGGGACGGCCAGGCGGCGTCCGCCGGCCGAGCCGGCGATCACGCGGGTCATGGGTGTCTGGTCCTCGGGTCGCGGGGCGGCACACAGGGCGTGCGTGTGCCGTGCTCCCACGATATGGCGTCGGGCCCGCCCCGGCCTTCGCGCCTCCTGCCCGGTCCGTCAGCGGCCCGGGCGGCCCCCGTCATCCCTTGTCCAGGTATTCCTCGCGCTCCTTGTCCAGCAGCGCGTCCAGCACGATGCGCAGGTCCGGCAGGTGTTCCAGCTCCGGGTCGGCGGCGACGATCGCCACGGCCTCCTCGCGGGCGGCGGCGATGACCTCCTCGTCGTCGATGACGGTGAGCATCCGCAGGGAGGAGCGGACGCCGGACTGCGCCTGACCGAGGACATCGCCCTCACGGCGCTGTTCCAGGTCGATCCGGGAGAGCTCGAAGCCGTCGAGGGTGGCGGCCACGGCGGCGAGTCTGGCCCGTGCGGGACTGGCCTCATGGGCCTCGCTGACCAGGAGGCAGAGCCCTGGGGCCGAGCCCCGGCCGACCCGGCCGCGCAACTGGTGCAGCTGGGATACGCCGAACCGGTCGGCGTCCATGATCACCATGGCCGTGGCATTGGGGACGTTGACCCCGACCTCGATGACGGTCGTGGCGACCAGCACATCGACCTGGCCCGCGGCGAAGCGGCGCATCACGTCGTCCTTGTCGTCGGGGTGCATCCTGCCGTGCAGCACCTCGATCCGCAGTCCGGCCAGCGCGCCCCCGCGCAGCTCCTCGGTGATCTCCAGCACGGCCAGCGGCGGCCGCTTCTCCCCGTCGTCCTCGGCCGCCTTCTCCGTGGCCGTCCTCTCCTTGGTCTTCTTGCCCTTCTTCTTCTCGGCCGCCTCATCGGCGTCGTCGCCGATGCGGGGGCAGACGACGTACGCCTGGTGGCCGTTCTCGACTTCCTCGCGGACCCGTTCCCAGGCGCGGCTGAGGAAGTGGGGCTTGTCCTTGGCGGGGACGACATGGGTGGCGATCGGTGAGCGCCCGGCCGGGAGCTGGTCCAGTACGGAGGTCTCCAGGTCACCGAAGACCGTCATCGCGACCGTACGGGGGATGGGGGTGGCGGTCATGACCAGCAGGTGGGGCGGCTGCTTCCCCTTGGATCGCAGGGCGTCGCGCTGCTCCACTCCGAAGCGGTGCTGCTCGTCCACGACGACCAGGCCCAGGTCGTGGAACTGCACCTTGTCCTCGATCAGCGCGTGCGTGCCGATCACGATCCCGGCCTCTCCGGTGACCAGGTCGAGCAGCGCCTGCCGCCGGGCCGGGACGCCCATGGAGCCGGTGAGCAGGACGACCTTGGTGCCCCGGTCGGAGCCGCCGAGCATGCCCCCCTCGGCCAGCTCGCCCATCATCTCGGTGATGGACCGGTGGTGCTGCTGGGCGAGGACCTCGGTGGGCGCGAGCATGGCGGCCTGCCCGCCCGCGTCGACGACGGTCAGCATGGCGCGCAGGGCGACCATGGTCTTGCCGCTGCCCACCTCGCCCTGGAGGAGGCGGTGCATCGGGTGCTCGGTCGCCAGGTCGCCGAAGATCTCCCCGGTGACCTTCTGCTGGCCCTCGGTGAGGGTGAAGGGCAGCTTGGCGTCGAAGGCGTCGAGGAGTCCGCCGGGTACGGATTTCCTTGCCACCGCGGGGAGTTGGGTGTCGGCGTACCGTCTGCGGGCGAGCGCGACCTGGAGGACGAACGCCTCGTCCCACTTCAGCCGCTCCCTGGCGTCCGCGATGTCCGCCCTGGTCTGCGGGCGGTGGACCTTGAGCAGCGCCTCGGGCAGCGGGGTGAAGCCGCGGCCCTCGCGCAGCGCCTCGGGCAGCGGATCGACGGCGTCCCGCGCGCTGGGCAGCACGGCGTCCACGGCCTTGGCGATCCGCCAGGAATCGAGCTGCTTGCAGGCCGGGTAGATGGGCAGCAGCCGCCCGGCGAAGGCGTCCACCGCCTCCGTCGCCTCGTCCGCGTCCGCGGCGTCCAGCAGTTGGTACGTGGGGTGGGCGAGCTGCATCTTGCGGTTGAAGACGGAGACCTTGCCCGCGAACATCGCCCGGCGGCCGGGCACGAGTTCCTTGTGCGGCTTGTGGACGCCATGGCCGAAGAAGACCAGCTGGAGGCGGCCGCTGCCGTCGGTGAGGGTCACTTCGAGGCGCTTGCCGCGGCCGTTGTTGAACACCATGACCCGGGCGTCGGCGACCTGCGCGACGACCGTCACATGCTCGTCGAGCGGGAGGTCGGCCAGCGCCGTGAGCTGACCGCGCTCCTCGTACCGCCGCGGGTAGTGGTGCAGCAGATCACCGACCGTGTGCAGGTCGAGGTGTTCGGCCATCACCTTCGCGGTGGCTCCGCCGAGCAGCTTCTTGAGGGGTTCATCGAACGCAGACACGCGATCCATTGCACACCACGCCACTGACAAATGTCCGCCGGGCGCCACGACACGGGTCCGTACGCCCTGCCGCACGCCACGTCCGTACGCAAATGTCCGTACGCGCTGTCCGTACGGGTTGCCCGCGCCCGGTGCCCGCTCGTTCCGCTACTCCGCTGTTCCGCTGTTCCGCTACTCCACGCCGATCAGCATCGGTGCCGCCTGGCGCCCGCCCCGGTAGACCACGGTGTCCACGGCCAGATACCCCTCGCGCACATGTTCCGCGAGCGCTTCGGCCAGGGCGTCCGGCACATCCTCGCCGAGGACCAGGGTGACCAGTTCGCCGCCCGCCGCCAGCATCCGGTCCAGTACGGTGCGAGCCGTCGTGGGCACGTCGGTGCCGATGACGGCGACGTCCCCGTCGATCAGGCCGAGGATGTCACCGGCCTGGCAGATGCCGGCCATGGTCCACGACTGCCGTTCGGCGACGGCCAGTTCGGCGTACCGGGTGGCCCCCGCCGCCGCCGTCATCGCGACCACGTCCTCGTCGAAGCTGCGGTCCGCCTCGTGGACGGCGAGCGCGGCGATGCCCTGGACGGCCGCCCGAGTGGGGATCAGGGCGACCCGGACCCCCTCGGTCCTGGCCTGCTCGGCTGCCGCTCCCGCGGTGTGCCGCAGCCCCGCGTCGTTGGGCAGGAGGACCACCTCGCGGGCGTGGGCGCGGCGGATCGCGTCGACCAGTTCGCCGCTGGCGGGCGGTTCACCGGGGCGCGCGAGCACGGTGGTCGCGCCGGCCTCCGCGCACAGTCCGGCCAGCCCGTCGCCGGGTACCACGACGACGACGGCACGCTGGGCGGGCTCCGTGTGGGGGCGGACGTCGAGGGTGCCGTCGGAGGCGAAGTGGGTGATCCGGATCCGGTACGGCCGTCCGGCCTCGACCCCCGCCTCCACCGCGGCCCCCGCGTCGTCGACATGGACGTGCACGTTCCACAGCCCGTCGCCGCCCACGACGACCAGGGAGTCCCCGAGTGCGTCCAGCCGGGCCCGCAGCCGGTCGACCGCCTCGTCGTCGGCCTCCAGCAGATAGATCACCTCGAAGGCGGGACCGTTCCCCGGCCCGCCGTCCGCGCAGTCGTCCGGACCACCGCGCGGAACGCCCTCCGCGCCGCTGCTCACCCCGCCGTCCGGACCGCCCGCCGTCGGCAGCACCGCGGGGACCCTCCAGGAGTGACGTACCGGCGCCTGGCCGGACACCGTCTCCAGCAGCGCGCCGAGCACGGCGACGAGCCCCCGCCCGCCCGCGTCCACGACGCCCGCCCGGCCGAGTACGGCGAGCTGGCCGGGGGTCGCCTCCAGCGCCGCACGCGCGCCGTCGTACGCCGCCTCCACCACCGTGACGAGACCGGGACCCGCGTCCCGTGCGGCTTCGGCGGCGGCGGTGGCCACGGTGAGCACCGTGCCCTCGACGGGGTGGGCGACGGCCTGCCGGGCGGCCGAGGCGGCCCGGGTGAGGGCCTCGCGCAGCCGGTCGGCGTCACCGCCGTCGGCCAGTACCCCCGCCATACCGCGCAGCAGCTGGGCCAGAATGGTGCCCGAGTTCCCCCGGGCGCCGATCAGCGCCCCGTGCGCCATGGCCCGTACGGCGTCCGCGGCGGCGGGCACGGTCGAGCCGGTCTCATGAGCGGCGAAGACCGCTTCGACGGCGGCTGTCGCGGATTCCACGGTCAGATAGAGATTGGTGCCGGTATCACCGTCGGCGACGGGATACACATTGATCGCGTCGATCTCCGCGCGTTCCCGGCCGAGGGCCTCCAAGGCCAGTGAGCACCAGGTGCGCACCGCGACGGCGTCCAGATCGTCGGGGAGCTGCGGCACCGATGGTCCTCCTTGAAGCGGCCGTGGCGGCGGACTGCACCGCAGGGTAGCCCGCCTGTGGTGGGTCCGGTCCGGAACAGGGGGCGGGCGGACGGCGGGCGCAGTCATGGTAGTTTCGTATCTCCGGAGCAGCCGTTGTATGCTGCTTCGGTTGCCCGATGAGAGTCGGGCCATACCTCCGGTACCGCCACTTCAGTCAAATGAATCCGGCGCGCCGGAATTCACTGTAAGTGCACCTGAAGTCTTTGGAGTGACCCGTGGCTGCCAACTGCGACGTCTGCGGCAAGGGGCCGGGCTTCGGCAACAACATTTCGCACTCGCACCGCCGTACGTCTCGTCGCTGGAATCCCAACATCCAGCGCGTGCGTGCCGTGGTCGGTCGGACGCCGAAGCGGCTCAACGTCTGCACCTCGTGCATCAAGGCCGGCAAGGTCGCGCGCTGACGTTCCCGTCGTAGCGCAGCCTTCCGGTTGCCCAAAAAGCCGGTCCACCTCGGTGGACCGGCTTTTTGCTGTCCACTCGGCGGTGGCCGGTCAGTCCTTCCGGGTCCGCCAGCCGTGGTCGACGGGTCCGATGCCGCCGCCGAGCGGGAATCCGGCCTCGATCGCCCCGGTGACGTACGCCTTCGCGCCCCGCACGGCCGTGGGGACGTCCTGGCCGAGCGCGAGACCGGAGGCGATGGCGGAGGCGAGGGTGCAGCCGGTGCCGTGGGTGTGCCGGTTGTCGTGCCGGGGTGCGCGCAGCCAGTGCTCCTCGCCGCCGTCGGTCAGCAGGTCCACGGCCTCGCCCGGCAGGTGCCCGCCCTTGATCACGACCCAGCGCGGCCCGTACGCCAGGATTCCGGCGGCGGCCCTGCGCAGGTCCGCCTCGCCGGTGACGGTGATGCCGGTGAGCTGTGCCACTTCGTCGAGGTTCGGGGTGGCCACCGTGGCGACGGGCAGCAGCTTCGTCCGTACGGAATCGAGCGCTTCGGCGGCGAGCAGCGCGTCCCCGTGCTTGGAGACGCCCACCGGGTCGACGACGACCGGTGCGTCCGTCCCCGCGAGGAGTGCGGCGACGGTCTCGACCAGGGCGGCCGAGGAGAGCATTCCGGTCTTCACCGCCTGGACGCCGATGTCGTCGACGACGCTGCGGTACTGGGCGATGACGGCTTCCACCGGAAGCTCCCACGCGCCCTGGACGCCGCGGGAGTTCTGGGCGGTGACGGCGGTCAGCACGCTCATGCCGTGCACGCCGAGGGCCAGCATCGTCTTCAGGTCGGCCTGAATGCCCGCACCGCCGCCGGAATCGGATCCGGCGACGGTGAGGACACGCGGTGGTACGGCGGTACGTATGGGCATACGCGGCAATCTACTGGGCGTCCTCGATGTTCCCGAAGTGGTCCCAGCCGCCCTTGCTGGTCCAGGGCGCCCCGTCGACGGTGACCTGGGGCAGCGCGGAGGGGTTCAGGACCTCGCCGATCACCCTCCAGCGGGCCGGAAGTTTCACGTCCTGGGGGAATGTCGCCACGATCGCGTGGTCCTCTCCCCCGGTGAGCACCCACTGGAGCGGGTCGACGCCGACGGCCTGGCCGATGTCGGACATCTGCGAGGGGATGTCGATGAGGCCGGACCGCAGATCGATCCGGACCTTGCTGGCCTCGGCGATGTGCCCTAGGTCGGCGACCAGTCCGTCGCTGACGTCCGTCATCGCGGTGGCGCCGAGTCCGGCCGCCGCGGGGCCCGCGTGGTACGGCGGTTCGGGGCGGCGGTGGGCCTCGACGAAGGCGCGCGGCGAGCGGAATCCGCGGGAGAGTACGGCGTATCCGGCGGCGGACCAGCCGAGCCAGCCGGTGACGGCGACCACGTCGCCGGGCCGGGCGCCGGAGCGGGTCACCGGTTCGTGGTTGCGCAGGTCGCCGAGCGCGGTGATCGAGACGGTGATGGTGTCGCCGCCGACGACGTCGCCGCCGACCACGGCCGCCCCCGCGACCTGGCACTCGTCACGCAGGCCGTCCATGAGTTCACCGGCCCAGGTGACCGGGAGGTCGGCGGGGACGACGAGGCCGAGGAGCAGTGCGGTGGGCACGGCGCCCATGGCCGCGATGTCGGCGAGGTTCTGGGCGGCGGCCTTGCGCCCGACGTCGTACGCGGTCGACCAGTCGCGGCGGAAGTGCCGCCCTTCCAGGAGGATGTCCGTACTGACCACGACCCTGCGGTCGGGAGCGGCCACGACCGCGGCGTCGTCGCCGGGCCCCAGCCGTACCGCCGGAGTGGTGGTGAGCCGGGAAGTGAGCTCTCTGATGAGCCCGAACTCCCCCAACTCGCCCACGGTTCCCTTCACCGAGTCTCACCTCTCATTTATCGCCCCGGACACCCGTCCGGGCCCCCGGTCGCGAGCCGTCACTGCTGTCGGTACCGTCAAGAGATACGTCAACTTCTGTCGTCTGTACGCCACGCTGTGGACGTCATACGGCCCGCAGGTCTCCCCGCGGCCCGCGGCAACGCGATACCGTGGCGTCCCTTTCCCCCACATGATCCTCGTGGCCGCCCTGGAGGTTCCGTGGTACAGGCGTACATCCTTATTCAGACCGAGGTGGGCAAGGCGTCGACCGTCGCCGAGACCATCGCCAAGATTCCGGGAGTTATCCAGGCAGAGGACGTCACCGGTCCCTACGACGTGATCGTGCGGGCTCAGGCCGACACGGTCGACGAGCTCGGCCGCATGGTGGTCGCCAAAGTGCAGCAGGTGGACGGCATCACCAGAACCCTGACCTGCCCGGTCGTCCACCTCTGACCCCCGTCTAGGCTGGGCCGGTGACGTCATCCCGCCGCCGGTCCCCCCGCTCACTGTTCCTCGGTCCGTCCGCTGCCCTGCTGGTCCTGGCCGCGGCGGGCTGCTCCTCCAGCGCCGCGCAGCCCTCGATCACGGTTCCCACCCCGTCGTCGGAGGCAGCCGCGTACTGCGGAGCGCTGCACAAGGAACTGCCGCAGACCGTCGCCGATCTCGAACGGAGTGATCCCGGACCGGATTCGGAGCTGACCGCCGGCTGGGGGGACGGGGCGATCGTACTGCGCTGCGGTGTCCCCCGGCCCGCGAAGATGGACGACGCCCAGTCCAAGGCGATCGACGCGGACGGCGTCAACTGGATGCTGGAGCAGCGCCAGGACGCGGGCCCCCGGTTCACCACCACGTACCGCAAGGCGTATGTCGAGGTGACGTTCTCCGAGGAGTACGCCCACGACGTCAGCCCGCTGGCCGCGTTCGCCGCCCCCGTCAACAGGACGGTTCCGGAGAGTCTGTGACCGGCGGGCCGGGGCGTCGTGTTCCGGCACGGTTCCCCCGGAGCGCCTCAGCGCAGTCCGGTGGAACGGGTCAGCGCGGCCTGGATCAGCCGGTCCACCAGTTCCGGGTAGTCCACGCCGCTCTCCTGCCACATGCGCGGGTACATGGAGATCGGGGTGAAGCCCGGCATCGTGTTGATCTCGTTGATGACGAACCCGCCGTCCTCGGTGAGGAAGAAGTCGGCGCGCACCAGCCCTTCGCAGGAGGTGGCCTCGAAGGCGGCGACGGCGAGGCGCTGGACCTCGGCGGTCTGCTCCGCGGTGAGCGGGGCGGGCACCAGACCGGCGGCCGAGTCGATGTACTTGGCCTCGAAGTCGTAGAAGTCGTGCGAGGTGACCGGCGGGATCTCGGCGGGCACGCTGGCCCGCGGTCCGTCCTCGAACTCCAGCACCCCGCACTCGATCTCACGCCCGCGCAGCAGCGACTCGACGAGGAACTTGGGGTCGTGGCGGCGGGCCTCCTCGATCGCCTCGTCGAGGCCGGAGAGGTCGTCGACCTTGGTGATGCCCACCGAGGAGCCGCCGCGGGCGGGCTTGATGAAGAGCGGCCAGCCGTGCTCACCGGCGAAGTCCACGATGCGCTTGCGGGCCGCGTCGCGGTCGCTGTCCCACTCGCGGGGGCGGAAGACCTCGTACGGTCCGACGGGCAGCCCGAAGGAGACGAACACCCGCTTCATGTACTCCTTGTCCTGGCCGACCGCGGAGGCGAGGACACCGGCGCCGACGTAGGGCACGCCGGAGAGTTCGAGCAGCCCCTGGAGCGTGCCGTCCTCTCCGTACGGGCCGTGCAGCACGGGGAAGACGACGTCGACCTCGCCGAGTGCCTTGGGCACCGATCCCGGTTCGCTGTAGACGACTTCACGGCTGCCGGGATCGACGGAGAGCACCACGGCGCCCTCGTCGGACTCGGCCAGCTCGGCCACGTTGGGCACCTGGCGGCCGGTGATGGCCATGCGTTCGGGCTCATCCGCGGTGAGCGCCCAGCGGCCGTCCGTCGTGATGCCGATCGGCAGGACGTCGTACACGGTCCGGTCGATGGCGTTCAGGACGGCGCCGGCCGTGACGACCGAGATGCCGTGTTCGGAGCTGCGTCCGCCGAACACGACAGCCACGCGCGGTTTACGGCGCTGCTGCTCAGGGCTCTCGCGGCGCTCAGGGCTCTGGGGGAGGTTCTCGCTGCTCATATCGCGATGAGCGTACCTGCTGGTAAGGGAGACGTCAGCGCCGCTCGGCCTTGGCGCTGCGCGACATCAGCTCCTTGAGCGCGACGACCGGCGGCTTGCCCTCGTGGACGATGCCGACGACGGTCTCGGCGATGGGCATGTCGACGCCGTGCCTGCGGGCCAGGTCGAGCACCGATTCGCAGGACTTGACGCCCTCCGCGGTCTGCTTGGTGACGGCGATCGTCTCCTGGAGCGTCATGCCGCGGCCGAGGTTGGTGCCGAAGGTGTGGTTGCGCGAGAGCGGCGAGGAGCAGGTCGCCACCAGGTCGCCGAGGCCCGCCATTCCGGAGAACGTCAGCGGATCGGCGCCCATGGCCACGCCCAGACGGGTGGTCTCGGCGAGGCCGCGGGTGATGAGCGAGCCCTTGGCGTTGTCGCCGAGGCCCATTCCGTCCGCGATGCCGACGGCGAGTCCGATGACGTTCTTCACGGCGCCGCCGAGCTCGCAGCCGATCACATCGGTGTTGGTGTACGGGCGGAAGTACGGGGTGTGGCAGGCGGCCTGGAGGCGCCGGGCGACGGACTCGTCCTGGCAGGCGACGACGGCCGCGGCGGGGCGGCGTTCGGCGATCTCCTTGGCGAGGTTGGGCCCGGAGATGACGGCGATGCGGTCCGGGGCGACCTTGGTGACGTCCCCGATGACCTCGCTCATCAGCTTGGCGGTGCCGAGTTCGACGCCCTTCATCAGGGAGACGAGGACGGTGCGGTCCTCCAGGTACGGGGCCCAGTCCGCGAGGTTGGCGCGCAGCGTCTGCGAGGGCACGACCAGGAAGGCGAACTCGGCGCCGCGCAGCGCCTCGGCGGCATCGGTGGTGGCCCGTACCGATGCGGGGAGTTCGAGGCCCGGCAGGTAGTCCGGGTTGGTACGAGTGGTGTTGATGGCCTCGGCGACTTCGGCGCGGCGGCCCCAGAGGGTGACCTCGCATCCCGCGTCGGCGAGGATCACGGCGAAGGCCGTACCCCATGAGCCGGTTCCGAAGACGGCTGCTTTGACGGGGTGCGTCACGTGGGTCCCTTTCCCTGGGCCTTGCGCCGTAGTTCAGCACGGGCTTTGCGGTGATCGTAGAGCTCTGTGGGGGCCTTCTCGCCGCGTACGACCTCCAGCTGGGCGGTGACCGCGGCCATGATGACCTCGGTGGCCTGCCGCAGCACGTCGGGCGTCGGCTCCATCGCGTAGAAGCGGCTGAGGTCGACGGGCGGTCCCGCCTGCACGATGAGGGTCTTGCGGGGGAACAGCTGGAGCTTGTTCTCCGTGGCGTACGGCGGCATCGCGAGATTGGCGCCCCACTGGGCGACGGGGATGACCGGTGCCCTGGTCATCAGCGCCACGCGGGCGGCGCCGGTCTTGCCGGCCATCGGCCACATGTCGGGGTCGCGGGTGAGGGTGCCTTCGGGGTAGAAGGCGACGCATTCGCCCCGCTCGATGGCGTCGACGGCGGCGCGGAACGCGTCCAGCGCGTTGGTCGTCTCACGGTAGACGGGGATCTGGCCGGTGCCCCGCAGCATCATTCCGACGAACGGGGTCCGGAAGAGCCCCGCCTTCGCCAGCAGCCGCGGCACTCGGCCGGTGTTGTACTGGAAATGTCCGTACGAGAGCGGGTCCAGATACGAGTTGTGGTTGACCGCCGTGATGAATCCGCCGTCGGCCGGAATGTGTTCCGTTCCCCGCCAGTCACGCTTGAACAGAACCACCAATGGCGGTTTGGCGATGAACGCCGCCAGGCGGTACCAAAAGCCGATTCTGCGGCGGGACACTCGGACACCTTCCTCTATTACCTGACCTACTGCTGCCTGGCTACTGACGGTCAAGTCTGGCCCCAGGCCCCTGCTGTGTCGAGAACACCGTACGCCTCACCTTCGGGACCGCTCCTCCGGGTTGTCGTACCGGCAGGCGAGAATATGTCCTGACGCGTACGGAGGGGGGAGATCGCCACGAACACCGACCTGACCGGGTGCTGGTCACTGGTCGTCCCGCTGAAGCCGCTCGCACGGGCCAAGAGCCGTTTGGGGCGGGCGGCGGGCGAGCTGCTGCGGCCGCGGCTGGCCCTGGCGTTCGCCCAGGACACCGTGGCCGCGGCGCTGGCCTGCCCCGGGGTGCGGGATGTGGTGGTCGTCACGGACGACACGGTGGCCGCGGCGGCCCTTTCGGCGCTCGGGGCCCGCATCCTGCCCGACACACCGGCCGCCGGACTCAACGCCGCGCTGGCGCACGGGGCGCGGTCGGCCCGGAAGCTGCGGCCCGACAGTGCGGTGGCGGCTCTGAACGCGGATCTGCCCGCGCTGCGCCCCGCGGAATTGGCGCGGGTGCTCGAATTTTCTTCCACTTTTCCTCGCGCATTTGTCACGGATGCGGCGGGAATCGGCACCACATTTCTGTCCGCTGCGCCGGGGGTGGAATTGCGCCCGGCTTTCGGCGGGCCTTCCCGCTCCCGGCACCTGGCGTCGGGAGCGGCGGAAATCCGTCTGCCCGGTCTCGACTCGGTCCGCCGGGACGTGGACACCGGGGCGGATCTGCGGGTGGCTCTGACGCTCGGCGTGGGCCCGCACACGGCGGATCTGAACGCTTCGGTGTCCCCCGCCCACGACCGATAGGCTGCCGCCCATGCAGGCGACCTCGTACACGTACGACTCCGAGACCCGCACCGGCAGTGTGCTGCTGGACGACGGCACCCCGGTGGATTTCGACGCCCCGGCCTTCGACGCGGGCGGCCTGCGGCTGCTGCGTCCTGGGCAGCGGGTCCGGATCGAGGGTGAGGGCGAGGGCGCGGCCCTGCGGATCACCCTGGTGACGCTGCAGACGTTCTGAGACGGCCCGGGAAACCCTGGGCGGCCCGCGGAGGGCCGTCAAGGACCCCGGACAGCCCGCGGGCCGGGCTCCCCCGAGGGGAGCCCGGCCCGGCGCGTGTGAGGAGCGAGCGTGTGCCCGGTCTCACTTCTTGCGTGCAGTGGCCTTCTTGGCCGTGGTCTTGCGCGCCGTGGTCTTCTTCGCGGGCGCCTTCTTCGCCGTGGTCTTCTTGGCGGGCGCGGTCTTGCTGGCGACGGCCTTCTTGGCGGTCGTCGCGGCCTTCTTCGCCGGGGCCGCCTTCTTCGCGGCCGCCGTGGCCTTCTTGGCCGTCGCGGTGGCCTTCTTCGCCGTCGCGGTGGTCTTCTTGGCGGTGGCGGTGGTCTTCTTCGCCACTGCCACGGCCTTCTTGGCGGTGGCCTTCTTCGCCACGGCCTTCTTGGCGGTGGCCTTCTTGGCCGCGGCCTTCGCCGTCGTACGGGTGGAAGATCCGCCCGAGAGGCTGCCCTTGGGCGCCTTCTTCACGGCCACATCGTTCTTGGGGAGCTTCTTGGAGCCGCTCACCAGGTCCTTGAAGCCCTGTCCCGCACGGAAGCGGGGGACCGAGGTCTTCTTGACCCGTACGCGCTCACCCGTCTGCGGGTTGCGGGCGTACCGGGCCGGACGGTCGACCTTCTCGAACGAGCCGAAGCCGGTGACCGAGACACGGTCCCCGGCGACAACGGCACGGACGATCGCGTCGAGTACCGCGTCGACAGCGTCTGCGGCCTGCTGACGGCCGCCGACCTTGTCGGCAATCGCTTCTACGAGCTGCGCCTTGTTCACGTCTTCCCCTTCGGAGACATAGCCAGAACGAAAGTGTTCAAGCTTTTTCGCACGTTAGGCAGATATATACCGCAAATCAAACACGAAACGGGCTAATCACCCTAGTGCCGCAACGAAGTCGACCGCTGCGCAGTTCCGCAGAGTCAGTCACCTTCGGGGAATCGGCCCTCATCGAGGTCCTTCATCAACCGGTCCAGACGCCTTGCTGCATCTGGGAGATCGTGCTTCGCCGCGGCCGTGACGACCAGCAGCTTCCGGGACAGCGCCATCCTTACGCCCTCCGGGACTTGCAGTGCACGCACCCTTGCGTGCGCTTCCTTCAATCGGTCGGCGACTTGGCCATAGAGCTTGAGTTGGCTGTCGCGTCCCATGCACCGATTGTGCCATCTGGGGCGAGTTGTCGCCCGAGGGGGGCTCAACAAGCGACTGCGCCCCCTACCCGAAGGCAGGGGGCGCAGTCCTGGAAAAGCGCTGCTCAGACCACAATTGTACGCGGCTTGAAGGTCGGCCTTGCCGCCTCATAAGTCGCAATGTCCGCTTCGTTCTGAAGGGTGAGGCTGATGTCGTCGAGCCCGTTGAGCAGCCTCCAGCGGGCGTTCTCGTCGAGCTCGAAGTCGGCCGTGATGCCCTCGGCACGGACCTGCCGCGCCTCCAAGTCGACGGTGACCTCGGCCGTCGGGTCGGCGTCCGTCAGCTCCCAGAGCGCGTCGACGACCCGCTGGTCCAGGACCACGGTCAGCAGCCCGTTCTTCAGCGAGTTTCCGCGGAAGATGTCGGCGAACCGGGACGAGATGACGGTCCTGAAGCCGTAGTTCTGCAGGGCCCAGACCGCGTGCTCGCGGGACGAACCGGTGCCGAAGTCGGGACCGGCCACCAGGACCGAGGCACCGCGCCGCTCGGGGCGGTTGAGGATGAAGTTCTCGTCCTTGCGCCACGCCTCGAAGAGCCCGTCCTCGAAGCCGTCGCGGGTCACCTTCTTCAGCCAGTGGGCGGGGATGATCTGGTCGGTGTCGACGTTGCTGCGGCGCAGCGGGACGGCCCGGCCGGTGTGTGCGGTGAAAGCTTCCATGGTTCTCAGACTCCGGCGGGCGTACGGGCGTCGGACAGGTCGGCGGGCGAGGCCAGATGGCCCAGCACCGCGGTGGCGGCGGCGACCTGCGGGGAGACCAGGTGGGTGCGGCCGCCCTTGCCCTGCCGGCCCTCGAAGTTGCGGTTCGAGGTGGAGGCGGAGCGCTCGCCGGGGGCCAGCTGGTCGGGGTTCATGCCGAGACACATCGAGCAGCCCGCGTGCCGCCATTCGGCTCCCGCGGTGGTGAAGACCTTGTCCAGGCCCTCCGCGACGGCCTGGAGCGCGACCCGGACGGAGCCGGGAACGACCAGCATCCGCACCCCGTCGGCGACTTTGCGGCCCTCCAGGATCGAGGCCGCGTTGCGCAGGTCCTCGATCCGGCCGTTGGTGCAGGAACCTACGAAGACGGTGTCGACGTTGATGTCCCGCAGCGGCTGCCCGGCGGTCAACCCCATGTACTCCAGGGCCTTTTCGGCGGCGTGCCGCTCCGAGGCGTCCTCGTACGAAGCGGGGTCGGGGACGTGTCCGGAGAGGGGCGCGCCCTGGCCGGGGTTGGTGCCCCAGGTGACGAACGGGGCCAGTTCGGCGGCCTCGATGACGACCTCGGCGTCGAAGACGGCGTCGTCGTCGGTACGCAGCGTGCGCCAGTACGCGACGGCGGCGTCCCAGTCCTCGCCCTCCGGGGCGTGGTCACGGCCCCGCAGGTAGTCGAAGGTGGTCGCGTCCGGGGCGATCATGCCCGCGCGGGCACCGGCCTCGATCGACATGTTGCAGATGGTCATCCGGGCCTCCATCGAGAGCTTCTCGATGGCGGAGCCGCGGTATTCGAGGATGTAGCCCTGGCCGCCGCCGGTGCCGATCCGGGCGATGATCGCCAGGATCAGGTCCTTCGCGGTGACGCTCTCGGGCAGTTCGCCCTCGACGGTGATGGCCATGGTCTTCGGGCGGGCCAGCGGCAGCGTCTGGGTGGCCAGGACGTGCTCGACCTGGCTGGTGCCGATGCCGAACGCCAGCGCGCCGAACGCCCCGTGCGTGGAGGTGTGGGAGTCACCGCAGACCACCGTCGTACCGGGCTGGGTCAGGCCCAGCTGCGGGCCGACCACGTGCACGACGCCCTGCTCGATGTCGCCCAGCGGGTGCAGCCGGACGCCGAAGTCCGCGCAGTTCTTGCGCAGGGTCTCCAGCTGGGCACGCGAGACCGGGTCCGCGATCGGCTTGTCGATGTCGATCGTCGGGGTGTTGTGGTCCTCGGTGGCGATGGTGAGGTCGAGGCGCCGCACCGGACGTCCGGCCTGGCGCAGGCCGTCGAAGGCCTGCGGGCTGGTCACCTCGTGCAGCAGGTGAAGATCGATGAAGAGAAGGTCGGGCTCGCCCTCCGCGCGCCGGACGACATGGTCGTCCCAGACCTTCTCCGCGAGTGTCCTACCCATCGCTTTCCCTCCGGCCGGCGTCTTCGCCGGCCCAACTAGAGATTTGGTGCGCCACCGTCCGGACCCCCGAGCGGGGCGGCGGCTGCGGGCCGTTGTGTGGCCGCCCGTACAGGTTCGCAACTTCCGTCGAAAATTGAACTTGCGTTTCACAGAGTGAGACGCGAGTATCGTCGTATGGACAACTCTAGCGGCGT
The DNA here is from genome assembly GCF_026340105.1 of Streptomyces sp. NBC_01433. Classification (NCBI taxonomy): domain Bacteria; kingdom Bacillati; phylum Actinomycetota; class Actinomycetes; order Kitasatosporales; family Streptomycetaceae; genus Streptomyces; species Streptomyces sp. NBC_01433. The sequence goes on from NZ_JAPEPM010000001.1 coordinate 350,373, forward strand.
CGGCGTTCTCGACAAGGCGGCTCTGGTATTGAGCGCCCTGGAGTCCGGTCCGGCCACCCTCGCCGGGCTGGTCGCGGCGACCGGGCTCGCACGGCCCACGGCCCATCGACTGGCCGTGGCACTGGAACACCACCGCATGGTGGCGAGGGACATGCAGGGCCGGTTCATTCTCGGCCCCCGGCTCTCGGAACTCGCGGCCGCGGCCGGCGAGGACCGGCTGCTGGCCACGGCGGGACCGGTGCTCACCCATCTTCGCGACATCACCGGCGAGAGCGCTCAGCTCTATCGCCGGCAGGGCGACATGCGGATCTGTGTGGCCGCGGCGGAACGGCTGTCCGGACTCCGGGACACGGTGCCGGTCGGCTCCACGCTCACCATGAAGGCGGGATCCTCCGCCCAGATCCTGATGGCCTGGGAGGAACCGGAGCGTCTGCACCGCGGCCTCCAGGGCGCCAGGTTCACGGCGACGGCCCTCTCGGGCGTACGGCGCCGGGGCTGGGCCCAGTCGATCGGCGAGCGGGAACCGGGCGTCGCCTCGGTCTCGGCCCCGGTGCGCGGCCCCTCGAACCGGGTGGTCGCCGCGGTCTCGGTCTCCGGGCCGATCGAGCGGCTGACCCGCCACCCCGGCCGGATGCACGCGCAGGCGGTCATCGACTCGGCGGCACGGCTGAGCGAGGCCCTGCGCCGCACGGGCTGACACCCACCGCTCGCCCCGCTCCTCCCGGTAACACCCTTTCCCCTTCCCCGGAAGGCCGCCCCAGCGCCGTGGCGGCCCCTCATTTCCCCGGACTACTCCCCCGGCACCTCTCTCACCCCTCGGACGAGCGGTGCGCGAGACGGTCCGCCGCCCGGCGGCCCCGCTCCTCGATCGGCAGCACACCGGTCGCCGCCGACAGTCCGTACGCCGGCATATCGGCGTAGATCGACTCGTAGCCCCCTTCGGGCACGATGTAGCTCTCGTGCCACAGCCCCACGTGCTGCCGGGAGTTCTTCTCCTTGCGATTGATCCTCGCCCAGGCCCTGTGGTGGAACATGTCGGAAGCGCTCGCGTACGCGTACAGCTTCTCCTTCGACTCCCAGTACTGAACGACGTAGTAGGTACGCGGCGAGCCGGAGAGCAGCGTGTAGCCGAGCAGGCCCCGGCTCTTGTCCTTGGCCAACTCCCGCAGCATGCGCGGCATCGCGGCGAAGACGGGCAGCCAGTGGTGCACCCCCCAGAAGTGGTTGATGCGCATCCCGATCAGCAGGACGACGACCTCGCCCTCCGCGGCTGCCGTCGTCCGGCCCGGTATCGGCTTCGCGAACATGCTGTGCACCCCTGGTTCCGTTGGAGAGTTTCGCTATCCAATGATTGGATAGTTCCACCACCCAAGGGGCGGCGCAAGGGAAGGCGCAGAGAATGCGACTGTCGGAACTGAGTGAGCAGAGCGGCGTCTCGACGGCGACGATCAAGTACTACCTGCGCGAGCGGCTACTGCCGCCGGGCAGACGGATCAGCGCGACGCAGGCCGAGTACGACGAGGGGCATCTGCGCCGGCTGCGTCTGGTGCGGGCACTGATCCAGATAGGACGCCTGCCGGTGGCCACGGCCCGCGAGGTGCTGGCCCATGTCGACGACGAGTCGCTGGGCCGGACGATCCGTCTGGGCGCCGCTCTGTGGGCCCTGCCGCACGGCCCCGATCCCGACGAGGACGCACCGGAGACGGCCACCGCCCGCGCCGAGGTGACCCGGCTGCTCAGTGAGTTGGGCTGGGAAACCGCGCTGGAACTCGGCGACCTCTCCCCCGTCCACCGGTCGCTGGTCGCGTCCGTGGCCACCCTCGGCCGGCTCGGATACCCGTGTGACATCGCGTACTTGACCCGGCAGGCCCGCATCATGGAGCAGGCGGCCGTGCACGATCTGGACGAGATGGAGACGTACGCCTCCGAGGCGGAACAGGTCGAGAACGCCATCGCCTCGGCCGTCCTCTACGAGCCGCTGCTGATGTCGCTGCGCAGGCTGGCCCAGGGTGAGGAGTCGGCCCGGCGGTACGGGCTGTAGCCGCCGCCCGAGGAACGGAAGAAGGCCCTCCACCGAGGTGAAGGGCCTTCCCGTACCGCTCTGTTGTACCCCCGACCGGATTCGAACCGGCGCTACTGCCGTGAGAGGGCAGCGTGCTAGGCCGCTACACAACGGGGGCGTGTTTACTGCTGACTTGCGCTTTACCACTGACTTGCGCTGGGCTACCAGGACTCGAACCTAGAATGACGGTACCAGAAACCGTAGTGTTGCCAATTACACCATAGCCCATGGTGTGACAAGTACCCCCGACCGGATTCGAACCGGCGCTACTGCCGTGAGAGGGCAGCGTGCTAGGCCGCTACACAACGGGGGCCCTAGCGATCCTGCATCAAGAACGTGGGTGCGACCCAGATGTTCTCGCGGGAAGGATCTGTACCCCCGACCGGATTCGAACCGGCGCTACTGCCGTGAGAGGGCAGCGTGCTAGGCCGCTACACAACGGGGGCGTGTTTACTGCTGACTTGCGCTTTACCACTGACTTGCGCTGGGCTACCAGGACTCGAACCTAGAATGACGGTACCAGAAACCGTAGTGTTGCCAATTACACCATAGCCCACTGAAACGTAACCCCCGGAGGAGTCTTATTTCTGTCTGCGCTTCCCGGCCGGATCTTTCGGCCCGCTCGGGCGGCGCAGGAAGAACATTACCCGAAGGTGTCCGGCGCTCCAAAACGGGTATTGCCCGCCAGCAGCCCGGGAAGCTGATCGAGCCCGGTGATCCGGACAAGATCCTCCCGTCCGCCCCTCCCCCGACGGTCCAGCCAGATCCCCACCAGCCCGGCGGCGACCGCGCCGCTCGCGTCGATGTCCGGCTCGTCGCCCACGTACGCCACCTCGTGCGGCGCGAGCGCGAGCTCGTCGCAGGCCGCGTGGAAGGCGCCGGCGTCCGGCTTGGAGATCCCCAGCTCGACGGCGCACACCAGCGACTCGAACCGGTCCCGCACACCGAGCACGGTCAGTTTGCGGTGCTGATTATGGAGGCTGGAGTTCGACAGGACCGCGTGCCGGTAGTCACGCGCCAGCAGGTCCAGCACCGGCACCACATCGGGAAAGAGCGCCCAGGCGGCCTCGTAGTGCGCCGCGTGCCTGCCGAACCAGTCGTCGGCCTCGGCGTCCTCCATCGCCCGGGACAGGAATTCCCGCACCCGGTCGCGGCGTTGTCCCTGGAAGTCGATCTCCCCCGCGGCGCACCGCGCCCAGTGCACATCGGTCACCGCCCGCCACCCGTCGAGGGCCTGCTCGACGGAGGTGTACCCGCTGGGCAGGCCCTCGCGCTCCAGGTGCCGTTGCATGCCGATGCGGTCGGCGCCCGAATAGTCGAAGATCGTGTCGTCGATGTCCCAGAGGACGGCTCGGATCGGCATGCCCCGAGATTAGCCGGGGGCTCGCCGGGGAGCCAGACCGTCACCCGGCGCGCGGGGGCTCTCCGGGCGCCGGAAGCGCGAACCGTACGTCGGTCAGGCGTTCCGACAGCTCCTACAGGCGGCGGGCCGTCCCGCTGTCGGCCGCGTGCGGGGACAGGGGCACCCGGGTCGGGGCGCCGCGCAGTTCCGCCGGGCCGTCCGGGCCGATGAACTCGCCGCCCTCCACGTCCGGGGCCGTCGCCGCGTACAGCTGTGGCAGTGCCCCCGCGGCGGGGCTCTGGGCGAGCAGCGGGTTGCCGATGCGGCCGAGCACGACCCGCCACAGGCGGACCGGCGCGCCCTTCTGGAGGTTGGTGGCGGTGTAGCCGGGGTGGGCGAGCACGCTGCGCACGGGGCTGCCGGCCCCGGTCAGGCGGCGGTGGAGTTCCCGTCCGAAGACGGCGTTGGCGAACTTCGACCCGTTGTAGGAGCCCATCGGCGAGTAGCCGCGCTCGCCGGTGAGATCGTCGAAGTCCAGCCGCCCCTTGCGGTGGTTGACCGAGCTGACCGTGACGACCCGGGGGTCGTGCCCGGCGGTGAGGAGGTCCAGCAGCAGCCCGGTGAGGGCGAAGTGGCCCAGGTGATGGGCCGCGAACTGCAGCTCGTGGCCCTGCGTGCTCAGGGTGCGGGGCGGCGCCAGCACGCCCGCGTTGTTGACGAGCACGTCCAGCCGCTGATGGTCGGTGCGCAGCCGGGCGGCGAAGGCGCGGACCGAGTCGAGGTCGGCCAGGTCGAGCCGGCGTACCTCCAGGGCGGCGCCCGGCTGCTCGGCGGTGATCTCGGCGGCCGCGCGATGGCCCTTCGTCTCGTCGCGCACCGCGAGGATCACCCGCCCGCCCCGGCGGGCGAGTGCCCGGGTGGTGGCCAGGCCGAGGCCGCTGTTGGCTCCGGTGACGACGAACACCCTCGTGGACTGGTCCGGGATCTGTTCGGTGGTCCAGCGCTGCTTCTGTGTCATGCGGCAGACAGTGCCGAAGATGGCACTTGGTGCCAAGAAGATACCGAGTGCCATCCATGGCATGCCGATACCATTGCGGGGTGAGCCCTCCCCCCGAAGTCAGCCTGGCCCAGCGCAAACGTCAGCTCGTCGCGAACGAGTTGACCGAGGCGGCGCTGCAACTGCTCGCGCTGCGGGGCTTCGACGCCGTCACCGTGGACGAGATCGTCGCCACGGCCGGAGTGTCCAAGCGCACGTTCTTCCGGTACTTCGCGTCCAAGGAGGACGTGGTCGTCCAGTTCCTGGCCGGGATGGGGACCGGCATGCACGCGGAGCTGGCCCGCCGGCCCGCCGGGGAACCGCCATCCGTGGCGCTGCGGCACGCCGTCTGGGCCGCGATGTCCGCCTGTGCCGACCACTCCGAGCGGGCGCTTCGCGTGGTGCGGCTGATTCTGCGTACCCCTGCCCTGCGCGCCCGCTTCCTGGAGCACCAGGCGCAGTGGCGCGACGACCTCGCGGCGGAGCTGGCGGGCCGCGCGGGGCTCGATGCCGAGACCGACCTGTACCCGCGGCTGGCGGCCGGAATGGCGCTGGCCGCCTTCGACACCGTGTTGCAGCGGTGGAGCGGCAGTGAGGGCGCCGAGGATCCGGCCGCGCTGACCGACCGGGCGTTCGCGGTCATCGCCCCGGCACTGGACGCCGTCTGACGGCGGAACGCCGATGGGGTGGCCGCTCCCTCGGGAGCGGCCACCCCATGGTGGTGGAGCGGTAGCGGTTACGCGGCCAGTTTCGCCAGTGCCGCGTCCACCCGGGCGAGGCTCTTCTCGCGGCCCAGGATCTCCATGGACTCGAAGAGCGGCAGGCCGACCGTGCGGCCGGTGACGGCCACGCGGACCGGGGCCTGGGCCTTGCCGAGCTTCAGGCCGTGGGCCTCACCGGCGGTGAGCACGGCGTTCTTCAGGGCCTCGGCGTTCCACTCGGCGGCGGCCAGGTTGGCACGGGCCGTGGCCAGGAGGGCGTCGGAGCCCTCCTTCATCGCCTTGGTCCAGGACGCCTCGTCCTCGACCGGCTCGTCGAGGAAGAGGAAGTCGACGTTGTCGGTGATGTCCGAGAGCACGGTGACCCGCGTCTGGGCGTGCGGGGCGATCTCCGCGAACTTCTCCGCGTCGAAGGACTCCGGGGCCCACGGGGCGAACGGGGCCCTGAGCCAGGGGCCGCACGCCTCGGTGAACGCCTTCACGTCGAGCTTGCGCACGTGCTCGGCGTTGATGTGCTCGCACTTCTTGAGGTCGAAGCGGGCCGGGTTGGCGTTGACGTCCTTGATGTCGAACGCCGCGACCATCTCGTCCATGGTGAAGATGTCGCGGTCCTCGGCGATCGACCAGCCCAGCAGCGAGAGGTAGTTCAGCAGCCCCTCGGGGAGGAAGCCGCGCTCGCGGTAGAGGTTGAGCGAAGCCTGCGGGTCGCGCTTGGACAGCTTCTTGTTGCCCTCGCCCATGACGTACGGGAGGTGGCCGAAGGCGGGGGTGTCCTTCGCGAGGCCCAGCTCGATGAGCGCGCGGTACAGGGCGATCTGGCGCGGGGTGGAGGAGAGCAGGTCCTCGCCGCGCAGGACGTGGGTGATCTCCATCAGCGCGTCGTCGACCGGGTTGACCAGCGTGTAGAGCGGGGCGCCGTTGGCCCGGACGATGCCGTAGTCCGGCACGTTCTCCGGCTGGACGGTGATGTCACCGCGGACCAGGTCGGTGAAGGTGATCGCCTCGTCGGGCATCCGGAAGCGGACGATGGAGGTGCGGCCCTCGGCCTGGTACGCGGCGATCCGCTCGGCCGTGAGGTCGCGGCAGTGACCGTCGTACCCGGACGGCTTGCCCGCCGCGCGGGCGGCGTCGCGGCGGGTGTCGAGCTCCTCGGTGGTGCAGTAGCAGTGGTACGCGTGACCGGCCGCGAGGAGCTTGTCGGCGGCGTCCTTGTAGATGTCCATGCGCTGCGACTGGCGGTACGGGGCGTGCGGGCCGCCGACCTCGGGACCCTCGTCCCAGTCGAGGCCGAGCCAGCGCATCGAGTCGAGCAGCTGGTCGTACGACTCCTCGGAGTCGCGCGCCGCGTCGGTGTCCTCGATGCGGAAGACCATGGTGCCCTTGTTGTGCCGGGCGAAGGCCCAGTTGAACAGGGCGGTCCGGACCAGGCCCACATGGGGGTTGCCGGTCGGGGAGGGACAGAAACGTACGCGGACGGGTCCGTTAACCACGCTTGATCACCTTGTTGGTGAGAGTGCCGATGCCTTCGATGGTGACGGCGACCTCGTCGCCGACGTGCAGGGGTCCGACCCCCGCGGGAGTTCCGGTGAGGATCACATCGCCCGGGAGCAGGGTCATGGCTTCCGTGATGTGGACGATGATGTCCTCGATCGAGCGGACCATGTCGCTCGTACGGCCCAGTTGCCGTTGCTCGCCGTTGACCGTCGCCTGAATGATGAGGTCGTACGGGTCGAGGTCGGTCTCCACCCAGGGGCCGAGCGGGCAGGAGGTGTCGAAGCCCTTGGCCCTGGCCCACTGCTTCTCGCGCAGCTGGGCGTCACGCGCGGTGACGTCGTTGGCGCAGGTGTAGCCGAAGATGACGTCCTTGACGCGCTCGCGCGGAACTTCGCGGCACATGCGGCCGATGACCACGGCCAGCTCGGCCTCGTAGTGCAGCTCGTTGGAGAAGGAGGGGTACTCGATCGCGTCGCCCGAGCCGATCACCGAGGTGGTGGGCTTGAAGAAGGCGACCGGGACATCGGGGACCTCGTGGCCGAGTTCGGCGGCGTGCTCCGCGTAGTTGCGGCCGATGGCCACGACCTTGTTGGGGAGCACGGGGGGCAGCAGCCGGACCTTGTTCAGCGGGACCTTGGTGCCGGAGAGCTCGAAGTCGGCGTACGGAATGCCCTTGATGATGTCGAGGACGAGGTCACCGGATTCCACGGTGCCCTGACCCTCGACGGCGCCGAAGGCGACGTTGCCGTCGATGGAGAACCTGGCGATGCGCACGGGATGCTGTCGCCCCTCACTTGCTGGCTGGCTGAAGACTGACGCTCCAGGCTAACGCGGGTGAGGGGGACAGCCGCGCCGATCAGCGCGCGGTCGCGACCGGCGCTTCCATCAGGATGGTGCGGCGCGGGTTGGCCGTCTGGGTGGGCAGGTCGACGGCGTGCTCCGGCAGCTCCGGCGTCTGCAGCGCTTCGGCGTCCTTGAGGTGCGCCAGCGTGGTGCGCCGGGGGTTGGCAATGTTGCGGAACATCATCGTCGTCTTCATCTGCCGTCTGGACCTTGTCGGTGGGGGCGCCGCCCGGAGGGGCGCCGGCTTGTCGGATTCGCCATCCCTAGTAAAGCGTCAGGCTAAACATCCAATTCCCCGCAGCAGCAAGGAAGAGACGACGATCATCATGTGAGTTTGCTCACGAAGTTATCGACAATTCGAACATTACGGTCAGCTGACCCTGCTTCAGGAAACGGACATTGCACCACTGAATCAACCATTCCGCTCCTGATCATGCCGACTGGGACACCCCCCACCCGTCATCAACTCATCCGCAATAGTCCGCTTTAACCATGAACACTCCGCACTGCTTGTTACTCCCTCATCACAACGTGTCACCCAGGTCACAGCCCGGTACGTGGGCCTTGTTGGAGATCCGGCACTGTGCTGGAATTCCACGCACCGCCGCGGGTTTCAGTGCCGGCGCGCAGGGGCGCAACGCAGCGCCGAGTGGCGGCGGGAGGGGGAGAACGCCGGTCACTCACGACCACCATGGGGCGCGTCCAGCGCCCCACGACGCCGACACCGTCCCACCCGCCTGGCGGAGGGGACGCCTGGTCCAGAGGTTGCGACGCTAGTGCAGGGACGTTTCAAGAGGGATGGCAGTGCTCCGGCGGAACAGGAGCCGCGCGGCGGGACCGACCGCGGTTCCTCCCCCCAGCACGCCCAGAACCCCGGACCGGCCGCGACCGGTGAAGGCGGCGACCGTGCACAGCGCTCGGGCACGACGGCGAGCGGCGGCGCCGAGCCGGTCACCCCTCTCAAGCCCCGCGGCCCGATCAACACGGGTTCGCGAATAGCGCTCCGTAACTGGCGCATCAGCACCCGTCTGGTCTCCCTCCTCGCCCTTCCGGTGGTCGCCGCGACCACGCTGGGCGGACTCCGCATCAACGAGTCGATGACCGACATGCAGCAGCTGGAGCACATGCAGCTGCTGACGAGGATGACCAAGCAGGCGACCACGCTCGCCCAGGCACTCCAGGTGGAGCGCGACCAGTCGGCCGGTCCGCTGTCCAACAAGTCGAAGGCGACCGACTACAAGGTCACCGAGCCCCGGAAGAAGACCGACCGGGCCAAGGACGCGTTCTTCGACGCCACGAACGCCATCGGTGACGCCCAGGGCGACGAGGCACTCGAAGGCATCCACGCGAGCGTCGCCCAGATCGCGTCGCTGCTCGGCGACATCCGCACGATCCGCAAGACGGCGTACGCGGACGGCTCCCCCAGCCTCAACACGATCGACCAGTACAGCCAGCTGATCACCTCGCTGCTGAGCCTCTCGCAGGACATGGCGCAGGCGACCAGCAACCCGGAGATGATCAAGCGGACCCGTGCGCTGGCGGCGTTCTCCTCCGCCAAGGAGTACGCCTCGGTCCAGCGGGCGATCATCGCCGCGGCGCTTCCCGGCGGCAGCGTCAAGGAACCGCACCTCAACCCGAACGACCAGCAGTTCGGTCAGAACGCGCTGGCGAAGGAATCCCGGGCCCTCACCTCGTTCAACACGATCTACGGGACCACCGGGGACAGCGCGGCCGAGCTGACGGCCCCGCTGGACAACGGCAACCCCGAGATCAACGCCGCGAACATGTACGCGAAGCGGGTCCTGGACACCACGTCGGACCTCAACGACACCAAGAAGGTCCGCTCGTACCTCGACTGGTACGACCAGAGCTCCACCAAGATCAACGCGATGCAGACGATCGAGGCCACCCTCCTCAGCGACATGGAGGCCAAGGCCCGCGAACTGCGCGAGGCCTCGCAGCGCGAAGCGATCATCAACGGTGCGGTCATCCTGCTCGTGCTCGGTGTCTCGCTGGTCGGCGCCTTCGTCGTGGCACGGTCGATGATCCGCTCGCTGCGGCGCCTTCAGGACACCGCTACGCGTGTTGCGCAGGACCGACTGCCCGAACTCGTCAAGCAGCTCTCCGAGACCGACCCGCAGGATGTCGACACCTCGGTCGAGTCGGTCGGTGTGCACTCCCGGGACGAGATCGGCCAGGTGGCCGCGGCCTTCGACGACGTGCACCGCGAGGCTGTCCGCCTCGCCGCCGAACAGGCGCTGCTGCGGGGCAACGTCAACGCGATGTTCACCAACCTCTCGCGCCGTTCGCAGGGCCTCATCCAGCGTCAGCTCTCGCTCATCTCCGAGCTGGAGTCGCGCGAGGCCGACCCGGACCAGCTGTCCTCGCTCTTCAAGCTCGACCACCTCGCGACCCGTATGCGCCGTAACGGTGAGAACCTGCTGGTTCTCGCCGGTGAGGAGCCCGGCCGGCGGTGGACCCGCCCCGTACCGCTGGTCGACGTGCTCCGTGCCGCCGCCTCCGAGGTGGAGCAGTACGAGCGCATCGAACTGGCCGCGGTGCCCGCCACCGAGGTCGCGGGCCGGGTCGTCAACGACCTCGTGCACCTGCTCGCCGAGCTGCTGGAGAACGCCACGTCGTTCTCCTCGCCGCAGACGAAGGTCCGGGTCACCGGTCACGCGCTGCCCGACGGGCGGGTGCTCGTCGAGATCCACGACACCGGTATCGGCCTGTCCCCCGAGGACCTCGCGGCGATCAACGAGCGGCTCGCCGCGCCGCCCACCGTGGATGTCTCGGTCTCCCGCCGCATGGGCCTGTTCGTGGTCGGCCGGCTGTCCCTGCGTCACGGCATCCGGATCCAGCTGCGCCCCTCCGACTCCGGTGGCACGACCGCGCTGGTCATGCTGCCCGTCGATGTCGCGCACGGCGGCAAGCAGCCGGTGCCGAAGCAGGGCCCCGGTCAGCACTCCGGCGCGCCCGGCGGTCTGCTCGCCGGTACGGGTCCGGGGCCGGGCAGCGCCCCGCGTCCGGGCCTCGGCGGCGGTCCGTCCGCCCCGCCCGCGAAGGGTCTCGGCGCGGGTCCCGGCAGCTCGCGCGGCCAGGTCGGCGCGGGCACCGGCCCGCGGGCCGCACTGCCCTCGCGCGACACCGGGCCGCGTCAGCCGCAGTCCCAGCAGAACAACGGCCCGCAGAATCCTGGCCAGCAGAATCCTGGCCAGCAGAACCCCGGTCAGCAGAATCCCGGCCACCCGAACCAGGCTCCGCAGGGTGGTCCGCAGGACTTCCCGCGCCAGGAACCGCAGCGCCACGGCGGCGGCCTCTCCGGCGCCTTCGGCGGCGGTGCCCGGCTGGGTGCCCGCGGCCAGGGCGAGACGCCCGGCCGTACGGAATCGGGTCAGCCCAACCTGTTCGGCCACGGTGGTCCGGTTCCGCAGGGCCCGAACGCCCGGCAGGACCCGTTCGCACCCCAGGACCCGTTCGCCCAGCGGGACCCGTTCGCCCAGCAGGGCCAGAACGGGCCCGTCCCGCCGCAGCAGCCGCAGCAGCCCCTCCAGGGGCAGAACGGTCCCGGCACCCAGGGCGGTCTCCAGCAGTCCGGCGGCCCTGGCGGCCCCGGTCGTCAGCTGCCGCCGCCCGGTGGTCCGCGTGCCGAGCTGCCCGGGGGCAACCCGCAGCCGCAGCGCCCGCAGGCCACCAGCTGGGGCGTCGAGGAGCGGGGAGCGCCGCGGCGCACCCCGCTGGACGCGCCGCGCGGTCACGAGGAGCCCGACTCCACCGGCCGGTTCGCCCGGCCGGCCGGACCCGGCCAGGACGCCGGACCGGGCCAGGACCGGCCGTTCGACGCCCCGCCGGTCCGGCGTCGGCCCATGGACGACCGTCAGGGCCCCGGCGCCACCGCCGAGTTCGCCCGCCCCGACTTCTCGGCGCCGCAGGCACCTCAGTTCCCCCAGGCGCCGCAGTTCCCGCAGTCCCCGGACGCGCAGGACCCGGCGAGCACCACGCAGTTCGCGCGCCCCGACTTCAACGCCCCGCGTCCACAGGACCAGGGGCTGCCCGCACCGCGTCAGCGCGGCCGGGACGACAGCGACTTCGGCGTGCCGCGTCCATCGGCCTCACCGGCCGGCGAGGCGCCGCACCGTCCCATGCTGCCGCAGCAGCCCCAGCCGGAGGCACTGCCGCCGGCCGGTCCCGGGGACGGGCGGACGCCGCTGTACGACACCCTGGAGACCAACTGGTTCCACGGCCCGCAGCAGGGTGGCCAGCAGCCGCCCGCCGCCGAGCCGCAGGCACCGGGCGCTCCGGACTCCGGGGCTCCCCTGGCCCCCATGCCGCGTCGTGAGGCGGCCGACACCGGGGCCACCGCTTCGTGGCGTGCCTCGCCCAACGACGAACTCGTCCGCCAGGCCGAGCGGGTCAAGAAACCGGCGGCGGGCGGCGTCACCACCTCCGGGCTGCCACGCCGGGTTCCGCGTGCCAATTTGGTGCCGGGCACCGCACAGCAGCAGAATCACCAGACCGGACCTCAGGTTTCGCGTGCGCCCGATGACGTGCGCGGGCGTCTGACCAATCTCCGCCGGGGCATCCAGCAGGGTCGGCAGGCCAACAACGGCCAGTCGACCGGCAGTTTCCAACTCGGCCCCACTCACCAGCAGGAGCGTTAGTTGAGCCCCATGAGTCAGGCCGCGCAGAATCTGAACTGGCTGATCACCAACTTCGTGGACAACACCCCCGGGGTGTCGCACACGGTGGTGGTCTCCGCCGATGGGCTGCTGCTGGCGATGTCCGAGGGATTCCCCCGGGACCGCGCCGACCAGCTCGCCGCCGTCGCCTCCGGGCTCACCTCGCTGACCGCGGGTGCCTCCCGGATCTTCGAGGGCGGTGCCGTCAGTCAGACGGTGGTGGAGATGGAGCGCGGATTCCTCTTCCTGATGTCCATCTCGGACGGTTCCTCGCTGGCCGTTCTCGCCCATCCGGACGCCGACATCGGTCTGGTCGGGTACGAGATGGCCCTGCTGGTGGACCGCGCGGGCACTGTCCTCACGCCCGACCTCCGTGCCGAGCTCCAGGGCAGTCTGCTCCACTAGGCGGCCATGCAGCGGATACCCGACACGATCCCCCCAGGTACTTCCCACAACCCTCACCCGTCCGGCCGCCACAGCCCCCTCACCGGCCCCTTCAGACGGCAAGCCGACAGCCTGTTGTCACGCCCGGAGGATTCATGACCCCGCCACCCGCCTCACACGATCCGTACGGCGCACTGCATCACGCGTCGTACGACGGTGAAGGCGACCAGCCGCTGGTCCGTCCGTACGCCATGACCGGCGGCCGGACCCGGCCGCGCTACCAGCTAGCGATAGAGGCACTGGTCAGCACGACGGCAGACCCCGCGCATCTGGGAACCCTGCTCCCCGAGCACCAGCGGATCTGCCACCTGTGCCGTGAGGTCAAGTCGGTGGCCGAGGTCTCGGCGCTGCTGTCCATGCCGCTCGGCGTGGCCCGGATCCTCGTCGCGGACCTGGCGGAAGCCGGCATGGTGGCCATCCACCAGCCGGGCAATGGAGAGGCCGGCGGCGCGCCGGATGTGACACTGCTCGAAAGGGTGCTCAGTGGACTTCGCAAGCTCTAGCGGCGGTACGGGACGTGCCACCACCTCGGCGAAGATCGTGGTGGCGGGCGGTTTCGGCGTGGGCAAGACCACGTTCGTCGGGGCCGTGTCGGAGATCAATCCGTTGCGTACCGAAGCCGTGATGACGTCCGCGTCCGCGGGCATCGACGACCTGACCCACACCGGGGACAAGACCACCACGACGGTGGCCATGGACTTCGGCCGCATCACCCTGGACCAGGACCTGATCCTGTACCTCTTCGGAACCCCCGGACAGGACCGCTTCTGGTTCATGTGGGACGACCTCGTACGCGGCGCCATCGGCGCCGTCGTCCTCGTCGACACCCGCCGCCTCGCCGACTGCTTCCCCGCCGTCGACTACTTCGAGAACAGCGGCCTCCCCTTCGTCATCGCCCTCAACGGCTTCGACGGACACCAGCCCTACACCCCCGACGAAGTACGCGAAGCACTCCAGATCGGACCCGACGCGCCCATCATCACGACGGACGCCCGCCACCGCGCGGACGCCAAGAGCGGTTTGATCACGCTGGTGGAGCACGCTTTGATGGCCCGCCTCAAGTAGGCGTAAGTCGTTATCGGCATACGGAAGTTGCTGTAGTCACGCGGGGGCGACCTGTGTCCTTTGACACGATCCGCCCCCGCGTTCATAACGTTTCGACAGAGAATTGCCCTTACACCGACACCCGACGCATCCGACCGGTGCCACTGCGCTCACATGAGCCCCGCCTTTTGACGGGGCTCGCTCTTTATGCCCCTTTTATCTGAGGCTTGGACCACTCGGAATGGCTCATTCCGACTGTTTGGAACGCGACCGGTCCTCGTGCTGCAATTCGATGAACTACCGAGCAGTACGGCCCTGAACGAAAAATCCGGCACAGCGTAGGTGCCGACGCCGAGAGGTTGTTGGTCGAGTGAGGCGAAGCAACGAGGGCTCCGCGGCGCGGCCGGAACGGGGTAATTTCACCCCGCCGCCGCGCGCCGCGGCATCGTCTGCGAGCACGTCCGGTCCGGAGGCGGCCGGTGGCAGCACCAGTCGGCTGTCCCCGCGCAACTGGCGGGTGGCCACCCGGCTGAACGCGATCCTCCTGATCCCCGTGCTGGTCGGCCTGGTCATGGGCGGCTTCCAGGTGAAGGGGTCGGTCGACACCTGGAGCGAGGCCCAGGACGCCGAGAGGACCGCGTTGATCGTGCGCGCCGCCTCGGAGTACGGGCAGGCGCTGCTCAACGAGCGTGACCTCACCGCTCAGCCGCTGCTGTCCAACGACCGCGAGGCCGCCGTCGTCGAGCGGGTCCGCGCCACCACGGACGAGGCGCGGACGAAGTTCGACGCCGCCGTGCGGAACATGCCCGCGAAGCAGGGCCTGGAGCGTCGCCTCAAGCTCTTCAAGGCCGAGGAGCCCAAACTCCCCGAGCTGCGCAAGGCCGCCTACGCCGAGGCGCTGGACCCGGTGAAGACCGAAGAGGGTTACACCCAGGTCCAGCACTCGCTGATGGAGTTCTCCAACGAGCTCGGACTCGGCACCGGCAACATCACCAGCTATGGCCGTACGGTCTACGCGATCGAGCTGGCCAAGGCTGCAGAATCGCTTCAGCGCTCCATCGGCATGCATCTGCTGGTGCGCCCCAGCCAGGAGCCCGGCACGTTCAACGGCCAGGTCAAGGCGTTCGGCTCGTACAACTATCTGGAACAGATCGCGCTGGGTGAGTTCAACTCGGGCGGCACCCAGGCGGACGTGGACCGGCTCCAGCGGGTCATGGCGAGCACAGCGGCCGATGGAGCCGAGCGGATCAGGACCGCCAAGCGGCAGGCCGAGGCCGCCGGGAAGAAGTTCGTGGCGCCGCCGAGCGTCGACGGGTCGGTCTTCGACGGCATGGCCCAGCAGATCGGCCAGGGCCAGACGCCCGAGAAGCTGGCGGCCAAGGGCATCACCCCCGAGTCCTGGATGGCCGCCGCCACCGCCAAGTTCGAGGGTTACACCACGGTCGAGGACGAGCTGGTCGACAAGGCGGTCACGGAGGCCGCGGACATCTCCGCCGGCGCGAGGACCGACGCCTTCGTCAACGGCGCCGTCGTGGTCGTCTCGCTGCTGGCCGCCTTCATCCTGGCCGGGCTCATGGCCCGCCAGATGAGCCGCTCGATGCGCCGGCTGCGTACCGCCGCCTTCGGTATCGCCGAGCAGCGGCTGCCGATGCTGGTCGACCAGCTGTCGCGGGCCGATCCCGGCCGGGTCGACACCCGGGTCCAGCCGATCCCGATCACCACCCGGGACGAGATCGGCGAGGTCGCCCGTGCCTTCGACCAGGTGCACCGCGAGGCCGTCCGGCTCGCCGCCGAGCAGGCCATGCTGCGGGGCAACGTCAACGCGATCTTCACCAACCTCTCGCGGCGCAACCAGTCGCTCATCGAGGGCCAGCTGACCCTCATCACCGGCCTGGAGAACAACGAGGCCGACCCGGACCAGCTGGAGAGCCTCTTCAGGCTCGACCACCTGGCCACCCGTATGCGCCGCAACGGCGAGAACCTCCTCGTGCTCGCGGGTGAGGAGCCCGGCCGCCGCTGGAACCAGCCGGTGCCGCTGGTCGACGTGCTGCGGGCCGCCGCCTCCGAGGTGGAGTCCTACGAGCGCATCGAACTCACCGGCGTACCGGAGAGCGAGATCCACGGCCAGGCCGTCACCGACCTGGTGCACCTGCTGGCCGAGCTGCTGGAGAACGCCACCACCTTCTCCTCGCCGCAGACCAAGGTCCGCGTCAACGCGACGCGGCTGCCGGACGGCCGGGTGATGGTCGAGATCCACGACAAGGGCATCGGCCTCACGCCCGAGGACTTCGCCGACATCAACCACAAGCTGGCCAACCCGCCGACCGTGGACGCCGCGGTGTCCCAGCGCATGGGCCTGTTCGTGGTCGGCCGGCTCTCCGACCGGCACGGCATCCGCGTCCAGCTGCGTCCCTCGGGCGAACAGGCGGGGACCACCTCGCTGGTCATGCTGCCGGACGCCATCACCCACGGCGGCGGCGGCGAACCGGCCGCCACCCAGGGGGACTTCACCGTCTCCTCGATCATTCCGCAGCAGCAGTCCTTCCCGGCCGCCCCGCAGCAGCCGCAGATCCGCACCGCGGCCGAACTCGGCTTCGACGACTCGCGGTACGAGGCACCTGCGGGCCCGTCACAGCTGGACCCGGTCGGCCGCTCGCTGCTGCGCGAGGAGCGCCGGGCCGCGCTGGAGTCCCAGCAGCCCCAGTCCCCGTCCACGTCCCAGCCGTACGCGCAGGACCAGTACGGCCAGGAGCAGTACGGCCAGGAGCAGTACGCCCAGGGCCCGTACGCCCAGGAACCCCGGCAGCAGGAGTACGAGCGGAATTCGTACGGGAACGGCTACGATCCGTACGCCACCGGGACCGGCTACCCCCCGCAGGCACAACAGCCGGAGCAGACACAACAGGGTGACTATCCGGAATCGGCATATGCCGCCCCTGATGCTCCGCAGGCCCCGTACGCCGATCAGTACACCTCCGGCAACGAACAGCCCCACCAGGATGGTTGGCCTGATCAGAGCGGGTATCAGGGCACGTATGAGCCTGTTGCCCAAGCCGAAGCGGAATCTGCACCCAGCGCTCCCGCAGAGCCTCGGGAGCGCGTAGGCTTCGATCGTCCGGGGCCTACCCCGAACGACGGCCACGAGCTGACCGAAGCCGGTCTGCCGCGCCGGGGCGGTCAGCAGCACTGGCAGCCCACCGGCCGCGGAAACGATCAGTCTGTCGCAGCTCGGCAGCAGCCGCAGCAGGAACAGCCGCAGCAGCAGCCGGAGCAACAGGCCGCGCAGGCGAACGGGGACGGCCCCGACGACTGGCGCTCGACGAACGACGAGCGCTGGGAGCGGGCCGAGAAGCTCCGTGAACCGAAGGCGGGCGGGATCACCCCCTCCGGTCTTCCCCGGCGTGTGCCCAAGGCCAATCTGGTCGAGGGCACGGCGGAGCAGACCCAGCAGGGCGGCCCACAGGTCTCCCGTGCCCCCGAGGACGTCCGCGGCAGGTTGAGCAGACTGCGGCGCGGCGTCCAGCGGGGACGCAGTGCGGGGTCGGACACAAGTACCACCTACAACCAGGAGCGTTAGTGTGAGCCCGATGAGCCAGGCGGCGCAGAATCTCAACTGGTTGATCACCAACTTCGTGGACAACACCCCTGGGGTGTCGCACACGGTGGTGGTCTCCGCCGACGGACTCCTGCTGGCGATGTCCGAGGGTTTCCCGCGCGACCGCGGCGACCAGTTGGCGGCTGTCGCCTCCGGTCTGACGTCGCTGACCGCGGGCGCCTCGCGGATCTTCGAAGGCGGCGCCGTGAATCAGACGGTTGTGGAGATGGAGCGTGGATTCCTCTTCATTATGTCCATCTCCGACGGTTCCTCCCTCGCCGTCCTCGCCCACCCGGATGCCGATATCGGTCTTGTCGGGTACGAAATGGCACTTCTCGTCGACCGCGCGGGCGGGGTCCTGACCCCGGACCTCCGTGCCGAGCTCCAGGGAAGTCTTCTTAACTAGTAGACGGACAGTGCGTTTCTCGCCACCGCGCCATAAGGTGCGTTGGCGCGGCCCCACTGGGATCGGCGACCGGCAGTCGGAGGAGGAAACGTGGCAGCACCCACAGACGGGCACCCGTACGACGGTGCCCGGAGGGTTCCGGGTGAGCACGGTGACAACCGCTTCAACTCCCCCTCCACGCCCGGCGGACAGGGTCCGCAGGAGCCCTATCAGCAACAGCCCCACCAGCCGTACCAGCAGCAGCCGCACTATCCTTACCAGCCGCAACAGCCGTACCAGCAGCCGTATCAGCAGCCGCAGCAGCCCAGGCGTGCGCAGGGATCCGACTGGCCCCCGCAGCACCCGGACGCGGGGTGGCCCCAACAGCCCCAGCAGCCGCAGCGGTACGACTCGCCGCGGCAGCCCCTCATTCAGCCGGTGCAGCCGCGGCAGGCCCCCGAGCCTGCCGCGCACTCCGCGCACAACCCGCTGGTCCGTCCGTACGCCATGACCGGCGGCCGGACCCGGCCGCGTTACCAGCTCGCCATCGAGGCGCTGGTCAGCACCACGGCCGATCCGTCCCGGCTGCAAGGGCAGTTGCCCGAGCACCAGCGGATCTGCCGGCTCTGCATCGAGATCAAGTCGGTGGCCGAGATTTCGGCCCTTCTTTCGATCCCGCTCGGCGTTGCCCGCATCCTCGTGGCCGACCTGGCCGAGGCCGGACTCGTCGCTATCCATCAGCCCGGCGGCGACGAGGCCGCCGGCGGCCAGCCAGATGTGACACTGCTCGAAAGGGTGCTCAGTGGACTTCGCAAGCTCTAGCGGCGGAGCGGCCCGCTCCACTACCTCGGCGAAGATCGTGGTGGCAGGGGGCTTCGGCGTGGGTAAAACCACGTTTGTCGGTGCTGTTTCGGAGATCAATCCGTTGCGTACCGAAGCCGTGATGACGTCCGCGTCCGCGGGCATCGACGACCTGACCCACACCGGGGACAAGACCACCACGACGGTGGCCATGGACTTCGGCCGCATCACCCTGGACCAGGACCTGATCCTGTACCTCTTCGGAACCCCCGGACAGGACCGCTTCTGGTTCATGTGGGACGACCTCGTACGCGGCGCCATCGGCGCCGTCGTCCTCGTCGACACCCGCCGCCTCGCCGACTGCTTCCCCGCCGTCGACTACTTCGAGAACAGCGGCCTCCCCTTCGTCATCGCCCTCAACGGCTTCGACGGACACCAGCCCTACACCCCCGACGAAGTACGCGAAGCACTCCAGATCGGACCCGACACCCCGATCCTCACCACGGACGCCCGCCACCGCGCGGACGCCAAGAGCGCGCTCATCACGCTGGTCGAGCACGCCCTGATGGCCCGCCTGCGCTGACGGCCCCGGCCGCGCACGCAAGAGCCCCGCACTCCTGGGAGTGCGGGGCTTTCCCGTGTGTGCCGGGTCCGTCGCGGCGGGCTCCGCGGCCCGCCTCGGGCCGCTGCCGGTGGCTAGTCCCGCCGGCCGCCCTCAGCGGCCGTTCTCAGCCCTGCCAGCTGTGCGGGGCACGGAAGCCGGGAGTGCGCTCCAGACGGCGCCATCCGGCCGTGTCACGGCCGCGGTGGGCGGGGGCTGCGGGCCGGGACGCCGCGCGGGCGAGCAGAACCGCGGTGATGGCCGCGAGCTCCTCGGGGTCGGCGTGACCCTTCTCGACGCGCAGCACTGACTCGGCAGGAGTGGTGCTCATAGGTGTGTCTCCGTCTTCTCGGCAGGGTGTCGCGGTCTCCGGCGGGGTCACCGCCGCGGGCCGCGGCTACTGCGGCGGGTTGCCGTGCTTACGGGACGGCAGGTCGGCGTGCTTGTTGCGGAGCATCGCGAGCGAGGCGATCAGCACCTCGCGGGTCTCGGCGGGGTCGATGACGTCATCGACGAGGCCGCGCTCCGCCGCGTAGTAGGGGTGCATCAGTTCGGCCTTGTACTCCTTGACCATGCGCGCCCGCATGGCCTCGGGGTCCTCGGCCTCCGCGATCTGGCGCCGGAAGATGACGTTGGCGGCACCTTCGGCGCCCATCACCGCGATCTCGTTGGTGGGCCAGGCGTACGTGAGGTCGGCGCCGATGGACTGGCTGTCCATGACGATGTAGGCGCCTCCGTAGGCCTTGCGCAGGATCAGCGAGATCCTCGGCACGGTGGCGTTGCAGTAGGCGTAGAGCAGCTTCGCGCCGTGCCGGATGATCCCACCGTGCTCCTGATCGACACCGGGCAGGAAGCCGGGTACGTCCAAAAGAGTGATGATGGGAATGTTGAATGCATCACACATCTGGACGAATCGTGCGGCCTTCTCGGACGCCTCGATGTCCAGGACCCCGGCCAGCGCCTGCGGCTGGTTGGCGACGATGCCGACCACGGCACCGTCCATGCGGGCCATCGCGCAGATGATGTTGCGGGCCCAGCGTTCGTGGATCTCCAGGTAGTCGCCGTCGTCGACGAGCTCCTCGATGACCTTGTGCATGTCGTACGGGCGGTTGCCGTCGGCGGGGACCAGGTCCAGCAGGACGTCACCGCGCCGGTCGGCCGGGTCGTCGCTCGCCACCGTCGGCGGGTTCTCACGGTTGTTCGAGGGCAGCATCCCGATCAGATACCGGACCTCCGCGATACAGGTCTCCTCGTCGTCGTACGCGAAATGCGCCACGCCCGACGTCTCGGCGTGCACATCCGCACCGCCCAGACCGTTCTGCGAGATCTCCTCGCCCGTCACTGCCTTCACCACGTCCGGCCCCGTGATGAACATCTGCGACGTCTCACGCACCATGAACACGAAGTCCGTCAGCGCCGGGCTGTAGGCCGCACCACCCGCACACGGACCGAGCATCACACTGATCTGCGGGATCACCCCCGACGCCCGCGTGTTCCGCTGGAAGATGCCGCCGTACCCGGCCAGCGCCGAGACGCCCTCCTGGATACGGGCACCCGCACCGTCGTTCAGCGACACCAGCGGCGCACCCGCCGAGATCGCCATGTCCATGATCTTGTGGATCTTCGTCGCATGGGCCTCGCCCAGCGCCCCGCCGAAGATCCGGAAGTCGTGCGCGTACACGAAGACCGTCCGGCCCTCGACCGTGCCCCACCCCGTGATCACACCGTCCGTGTAAGGCTTCTTCGCCTCCAGGCCGAACCCCGTCGCCCGGTGGCGCCGCAGCTGCTCGACCTCCTTGAACGAGTCCGGGTCCAGCAGCAGCCCGATACGCTCACGCGCCGTCAGCTTGCCCTTCGCGTGCTGCGCCTCGGTCGCACGGTCGCTCGGTCCGCGCCTCGCCTGCTCGCGCAGGGCCAGCAGCTCGGCCACCCGGCCACGGGTGTCGGTCGGGTCACCCGGGGTTTCCTCCACAACGGTCATGTATCGACCCTACGAACCCCGACCCAGAAACCCTGCCGTCGACTCCGGACAGTCTCCTGCCCCGTTTGGTGGTGGGAGTGAACAGAACCCGTTCCCCATGCAGCCGAACCACCAGCTCAGCACCGCTCCGCTTTGTGGATCTCCCACAAAGCGGAGTGGTGTGGTGTACATCACGCGGCAGGGCCGGTCAGCGCACCTCGCAGCGCAGTGTGGCGCCTTCGGTACCCGGCGAGGCGCGCAGCACGAGCCGGTTGCCCATCGCGCGGACCTCGATCCCCGGATCGGTACGGACCACCGTACGCACCGGGCGGTCCCAGGCCACGTCCACCGGGGCGCCCGACCGGTCGGGGCCGCTGACGCAGAGCGTAGTGGAGTGCCGCCCCTGCCTGACAAGGACGCTCGCCGGGCCCGTGGCGGAAAGCGGCCCTGCCGCGCCGGGCTGCCAGAAGTTGGCGGCGGTCAGGCCCAGCGAGCGGACGGCGACGGCCTGCGCCGCGGCCGTGTTGGCGAGAACCTTCAACCAGCCCCGGTCCGCACCCCTGGCCGCCACCGTGCGCCGGTCGGCACCCGGCATCAGCAGATAGACGTAGTCGGCGCCTGCCGGGTCCGTGCCGTGGTCGAGCCAGAGCGTCTGCCAGTGGCGGGTCTCGCGGGCGGTGGAGCTAGTGGTGTTGATGTCGGCCCAGGCGCCGGTCCTGGCCTCGCGCAGCGTGCGCAGGGCAGCGCCGCCGGGCAGGACCCAGCCGCCGTGTCCTTCCAGGTGGGCCCAGCGCGGGCGGTCCCGGCCGTCGAGGGTGAAGGGGTGGGCGTCACCGTCCGGGCCGAGGTTGCGGTTGTCCACGACCGTCTCGACGGGCACCCCGTCGGTGGCGGTGATCCCCGCGCCGAGGCAGATGACCGCGTCGGCGGCGCAGAACCAGGACTTGCGGGCCTCCAGCGTGGAGCCGAGGCCCTTGACGTGCTGCCCGACCGCGGCGAATTCCCCGTCGTGGGCGCCGCCGGTCCACCGTACGGCGGGCCGGGGCTCGCCCCATTCGCCGCCCGCCCGGTCGGCGAGGCGCTTGGTGGAGACGGTGATGCCGGGCAGGCGGTACCAGTCCACGGTTGGCCAGAACCAGTCGGTGTACTGGTCGCCCCGCTCGGTCCCCGGCCACCAGTAGAGCATCCCCGCCCCGGTGTGCCAGGCGCGCGGGTTCTCCCCGTTGCCGCACTCGTAGGAGCTGATGCGCTCCGAGGACATGGCGATGTTGGCGGCCCAGCCGGGGCGGCGGTGGACGGCCCGGTCCATGGCCGCGAACAGGGTGTGGCCGACGGGCTCCGGGGCGGCGGGCACGGACGCCGCGGCGGCGGCGTGCAGCCGGGCGAGGTCGGCGATGTCGAACTGCGGGGCGGCGAGGATCGGGGAGGTGGTGTCCCGCTCGATCCAGCCCTTGATCATCCCGTTCCACCGGTCGCGCTCGGCGGCGGACGCCCCGCCCGCGAGCAGGGCGATGGCCGCGATCAGGCCCTGCCCGTGGAAGTGGTCGGAGCGCAGCACCCGGCGCTCGTCGCCCTTGAGCAGGCCCCGGCTGATGGCGCGGCCGTTGACGCTGTCCATCGCCAGGCCGTTGAGGATCAGGGGTGCGTAGGCGTGCTCGACGCTGTCCAGGATGGTCTGCCGGCCCGGGTCGGTGACCTCCCAGGTGGACCCGGCGAGCAGCGCGAACAGCCGGCCGAGGCCGTCGAGCATGACCTGCCCGTACGTCCCCGAGTACGCGACCCAGGTGTGCTGGACGAAGGAGCCGTCGGCGTAGAGCCCGTCGCCCTTCGTCACGTACGGGAAGACGGGCGAGAGGGCGTCGCGGGCCAGCGCGGTCTTGGCGGTCTGCCGGCCGAGGATGCCGCGCAGGGCGACGGAGCGGCAGAGGTCGACCCGGTTGGCCCCGGTGGAGGTGCCGCTGTAGTCGCGGAGCATGGCGTCGGGGATGAAGTGGTCGACGGCCGCGCAGGCGGCCTGCCGCTGCTCCTCGGTGAGGTGGTCGTGGAGGACGGCGACGATGTCCATGAGGAGGCGGGGGCTGCCGATCTGCCACTCCCACCAGTTCCCGTAGCGGGTGGTGGACGGGTTGTAGACCGTCGCGCCGAGGTGGTCGAGGCCGCGCACGACATCGGCGAGGAGCCCGGCGTCCCCGGTGTGCCCGGTGCCCGGCTGGGCGTACGCCCGGGTCATGGTCCACAGGCGGCTGTAGCTCTGGGTGATGCCGGACGGCGGGTCGAAGGTCAGGCCGGGCCAGAGGGAGTGCGGGGCCGGGCTCATGGACGTACGGAATCCGGCGGCGGACGCGCCGGTCGCGGCGAGGCGGGAGGCGTAGGGCTCGGCGGCCGCGTCGTAGCCGGTGCCGAGGGCGAGGCCGGTCCAGCGCAGGCGGAGGGTGTCGAACTCCGTGTCGTCGGGGGCCGGTGACGGGCCGGCGGCGTGGGCCGGTCCCGGCAGGGAGAGGCCGAGGGCAGTGGCACTGCCGGTGGCCAGGAAGGCGCGGCGCGACCAGGCGGCGGCGGGCGTGAGCGGCACGGATGAACCTCCGGGGGCGGGGGGCCCGGACGCCCGGCCCGGACCCGGTCGTGCGACCTGATCCGGGCGGCCGGCCGGGGCCCCGAACGGTGTGGACCGGGCGCCCGCCGGTCTAGCACGGGCCCGGTCGGGACGAAAGAGCGGGAGCAGAGGCAGAGGGGGCGGAGCGAAAGGGGTGGGGCGCCGCGGCCGGACGCGGAGATGGGGCGGCGCGCCGGATGAGGAAGGCGAAGGGGCGCGGCCGGGTGTCGGCCGCGCCCCTCCCCCTCTCAGCTTCCGCAGTGGAAGCGGGCGTTGCCCCAGTCGGCGTGGTCGTTGCCGTTGCCGTCGCCGCCGTCGTCGACGACCAGCTCGGCATACCGCGCGCCGGTCACATCGGCGGTGAGCGGCCAGGCGGCGTCGGTCGCCTTGAGCACCGGCGACGTCACCTTCCCGGTGCCGTCGGCGGTGACGGAGAACCGCACGCTGCCGCGCGAGGTCTGGACGTCGTCCACGCCCACCTCGGCGGTGAAGGAGGTGCACTTCCCGCCCAGGTAGTAGCGGACCTTCGCCGGGGCGTGGGCGCCGAGGCCCTTGGCGTACGTGACCCCGCCGATCTTCAGCGGGGAGCCGTCGCCGGTCCCCGTCTCACCGTTGGAGAGGTCGCGCTCGACCGGTCCCCAGCCGTTCTCGGAGGCCGTCCAGTCCAGGTCACTGGCCCAGCTGTCCGTGGTGGGCGGCGGCGGCAGGGTGCGTACGGAGGTCTGCGCGCCCAGCTTCCGCCCCGTGCCACCGACCGTGTACGTGGCCTGCGAACTCAGCTGGTACGTCCGGTACTCGGCGTCCAGCGGCGGGGTGACCCGCCAGGTGCCGGTGACCTTCGCGCCCGGCGCCACCGAGTCGAACGTGACGGCGCCCGCGGGCTGTGCGGTCCAGCCCTCGGGCACGGTGAGGGCCACCTCGACGCCGGTCGCCGCCGTGGTCTCGAAGTTGCTGAAGGACGCCTTCACCGTGTTGGCCTCGCCGGGCACCAGGGTCTCGGCGTCGGCGGCGACGGCGAGGGTGGCGCAGACGGCCTCCTCACCGGCCGGGGCCGGGCCGAGGTCGGTGACGGTGAAGCCGTCGAGGACGAAGTCGGCGCCCTCGGGGGCGTCCCCGCGCTTGCGCAGCCCGGTCCAGGTGTCGCCGCAGCCCGCGGTGAGCGTCTCGGTGAAGTGGCCGGTGGTGCGCTGCTCGCCGATGGGTGTGGTCCGGGTCGCGGTGGCGGCGGGGGTGCCGTCGGCGGTGATCCGGTCGTAGCCGTCGACCCACTCGTAGGCCCCGGCGTGGCTGGACTGGTAGTCGTACTCGACCCGGTAGCGGCGGCCGTCGGTCATGGGCACGGTCCAGGGGGCCGTGCGGTAGACGAGGCCGGTGTTCTCCTCGTGCGCCTTCAGCGACTCCTTGCCGCCCAGCACGTCATCGACGCGCTTTCCGTTCCAGCCGGCCTGCGTGTACGGGGCGTGCAGCTGGGAGACGCTGGTGCGGGGGTCGGTGCTGCCGCCCGCGTCACCCTTGAGGAAGGGCCCCCAGCCCTGGTCGACGTCCTCGAAGTCCTCGTACACGACCGTGTTCTTCCTGGTCGTGGGCGCGTTCTCGACGAGGCGTACGTCATCGGCGCGGACCGTGACGGTACTGCCCCCGGCCGCTTCGATACGGAGTGTGGTGCGGCCGTTCGCGGGGGCGGTGAAGTTCACCTTGGCCCGCTGGAAGTAGGTGCCGTTCCAGTCGGAGGCGGCGACCTGGTCCTTCAAGGTGGAGCGGTCCACGGCGACGGACTTCCCGCCCGCCGAGAGGGTGGTGTGCCTGCTCCCGCCGGGCTCCACCTCGATGAGGGCCGAGGCGGTGTAGCGCTTGCCGGGCTTGAGGCCGGTGACGCGCTGGGAGACCGAGGCGGCGGGTGAGCCCGAGAGCTCGACGCTGTTGCGGCCCTGGTCGTCGGTGTCGCGGGCGGCGGTGCCGGTACGGGTCCAGGTCTTGAGCCCGTCGTCGTTGAAGCCGGGGTCGGCGACCGGGGTGCCCTCGCCCCAGCGGGGGTCGGCGGCCTTCGGGGCGTGGTCCGGGTAGAGGACGTACGGCTGCCCGGCGGCGGCCTTCACCGTGATCCTCCCGTTGGTGGGGCGGACGGTGGTGACCTTCTCGCGGCCGTTGTCGGTGAGCTTGTAGACGGTGTACGCACCCTTGCCGGGCACCTCCCAACTACTGCTGCCACCTGCCTTGTTGTAGTGGTACAGCTTCTTCCCGCCGTCCCACGGCAGCAGGTAGTCGCTGCCGCTGAGGACCTTGCGGCCGTGGTCGTAGAAGGTGCGCTTTCCGTCCTCGACGGTGCCCCGCACGCCACCGGTGAAGGTGATGTCGTTGCCGGCCCAGCGGGTGATCCGCTCCTGCTGGAGGTACTTCGCGGGCAGGTTCCGCTGCCAGATGTTGGCGTAGAAGGCGTTCCAGTCGGTCTCGCCCGTCCAGCCCTCGAACTCCTCGATGGCGCTCTGGCCGAGGACCGGGTCGTTGTTCCAGATGTCCTTCTCGCCGTTGCGGATGAACCGGATGATCTGCGAGTTGAGGCCCTTGTTGGTGGCCCCGCCGTAGTTCAGGTCGTTCGCCCAGTGCGACCACAGGGAGCCGCGCTCGAACTTGTCGGCCCACTCGGTGCCGACGTTCCAGCCCTGCCGCTGCACGGCCTGGAGCGTCTTGTCGGCGATCCAGCCGTGGGAGTAGTAGACGTCGATGTAGAGCAGGCTGAGGTTCTTGTCGGTCTCGTCGCGCAGCTGCTGGAAGCGCCGGGCCAGGTCGCCGCTGTTGATGTCGCGGCGCTGGTCGATGTAGTAGCTCTGGTTGAGCCAGTTCCAGCCGGGCTTGGTCTTGTCGACCAGCTTCTCGTCGAAGGCCTTCGCCTCGGGGTACGACTCGGTGGCGTTGACGTGGACGCCGAAGGTGGCGCCCCACTTCTTGCCGTTCTTGAGCAGCGCGTTGAGGTCCTTCAGCCCGCCGGCGCGCTTGTTGTAGTTGCCGCCGTAGTCCGGGTGGGCGGAGTCGTGCCCCTCGGAGCCGTATCCCTTGAGGAGGGCGAGCTGGCCGAGGCCGTCGGTGGCCTGCGAGATCCGTTTGACGTCGTCCAGGGTGCGCAGGAAGGGGTGGGTGGCCTGGCTGGCGAAGTTGAACGGGATGTGGGTGACGACCCGGTCCGGGGTGTCCTCGCCACCGGGTGCGGCGATGCCGATGCCGCGGAAGGCGATGGCACCGTCCTGCCAGTCGACGGTCCTGTCCCCGTTGGCGTCGGGCGTGACGACGACCTTCGCCCAGGGGAGGTCCGCCCCGCTCTCGGGCTTCGGCGCGCCCTCGCCCCGGTAGGTCCACTGGCCGGACCAGACGCCGACCCGGACGCCGCCGTCCTCGGCCTTGCGGGCCTGGTGCCAGAAGCGGGCGTCGTCGCCACCGGTGGCACCCGCGGGCTTGTCGTAGGAGGAGTTGGACTCGACGGCCGCGGCGAGGGCGCCGGTGTGGACGATCGCGTAACTGGCGCCGACGGGTGCGGGGTCGGCCGCCGTGTCCTCGGTGACCTTCCCGAAGACGTCGGCGGTCCGCGTCGAGTCCGGGTCGAGCTTGGTGAAGGCGGTCGCCGCGCCGGTGTCCGCGGAGCCGACGGAGACCAGGTCGTGCCCGGGTATGTCGATGGTGCCGACCCGGAACGCCGCGGTGTCGCGGACGGCGGTCACCTTGAAGGTGGTGGCGCGTCCGGAGACGGAGAGCGTGGCGTCGATCTCGATGCCGGGCAGGTCGGTGAAGGTGAGGGTGTAGCGGGCGGTGGAGGCGGTGACCTTGGGTGCGCCCTTGATGGCGACCGGGTGGGCGGTGCCGTTGAGGGTGACGGCGGTGACCGGCCGGGTGCTGCCGAGGAGCCGCTTCCCACTGGCCCGGTCGGTGTACGACAGGACGCGCGGGAAGTCGTCGGCGACGGCGACGGAGAGCTGCGCGGATCCGATGACGGCGGAGCCGCTGGGGTCGGCCGCCTCGGCTGCGGCGGGGAGCGGGTCGGCGGCTGCGGCGGGGAGGCTGGTCCCCACGAGCGCCAGGACGGCTGCTGAGGCGGCGGCGACGGCGCCTACCGAAGTGAATCTTCGCGACATGGCCCCTGAGTAGTCGCCGTGTCGGGACAGCGTCAACGACGTACGCCTTCAAGGGCCGTCGCAGTCCAACAACCGCCATGCGTTAGTCCAAGTCGGGAGCGCACGGGCCGGACAGGGTGGCGCGTTCATTTGGTGATCACCGAGTCCGCCGCCCTGTCGGCCCGCCCCCGTCCGCTTTTGGACGGAGACCGCCAAGTGCCTTGAATCAGCGTCGAGTTGTGAAGACTCGGAATTTCTGAGAGCGCTCTCAGTCACAAGTATTGACGCTCACCCCGGGCGTCGCGAGAGTGGTGCGCACCGTAGACGCCCCGCTGCCCCACTTTTTCCCGTTTCCCTCCACCGCCTCCCACTACCCCCGCCACTCCCCGCGATCCCCCGTCTGCGGCCCCCCACACACACCTCGGGAGTCCCCTCGTGATCTCGCGCAGAATGTTCCTGACGGGCGCCGCCGCCTCGGCCACGGCGCTGACCTACCCGCTCTGGGGAAGCGCCCTGAGCCCCCGCGCCTCCGCGGCGCCCGCGACCTGTGAACTGGCTCTGGAAAACCGCTCGTTGCCCGGTACGGTGCACGCCTATGTCACCGGCCACGAGCAGGGCACCGACCGCTGGGTGCTGCTGCGCGCGGACGGCGGCGTCTACCACCCGGACTCCCCCGGCGCGCCGCAGACCCCGCTGCCGGTCGACTGCGCCATTCCGCTGAAGGCGGCGGGCGCCGGACCGGTCGTCGTGACGCTTCCCCAGATGTACGGGGCCCGTGTCTACTTCGTACGCGACGGCAAGCTGGACTTCTATCTGAACCCCGGCCCCTCGCTGGTGGAACCGGCCTTCGCGACACCCACGGACCCGAACTACGGGCGGACCTGGTCGTTCTGCGAGTTCACCTTCAACCCGCAGCAGCTGTTCGCGAACATCAGCTACGTCGACCTGGTGACCGCGCTGCCGATCGGCCTGACGCTGGAGGGCGACTCCACGCACACCGTCGCCCCGCTCCCGGACGGCGCCGTGCAGCGGATCGCCGACGGCCTCACGGCCCAGGCGGCCACGGACGGACAGCCCTGGGACAAGCTGGTCACCCGGGGACCGGACGGCAATGTGCTGCGGGTCATCTCGCCGCAGAACCTGATGGCCCCGTTCTTCGACCGGCCGGACCAGATGCCGTTCCGGGACCTGTTCACGGCGCAGATCGACGAGGTCTGGAACAAGTACCGCTCCACCGACCTGCGCATCGATCTCCAGGGCGGCCGGGGCACACTCGCCGGACGGGTCAGCGGTGACACGCTGACGTTCGCGGGCGGCCACACCTTCGCCAAGCCGGTGTCGAAGGACATCTTCACCTGCAACCACGGGCCGTTCACCAACAACCCGGGCGACTCCGACGACAAGAAGGCGCTCCTGGCCCGGCTGGCGGCGGGCTTCAACCGCTCGATCATGCTCAGCCACCCGCAGCAGCCGAACGGCACCACGGTGGCGGACTACTACCGGGGCGCGGTGACCAACCACTGGTCGCGGGTCGTCCACGCCAACAGCCCGATCGGCTACGCCTTCCCGTACGACGACGTACGCCCCGACGGCCAGCCGGACGTCTCGGGCGCGGCCCACGACGGCAATCCGCGCCGCTTCACGGTGAGCGTGGGTTCCTGACCCTGCCCCACCAGGGTGCGCGGGCGCCCCCGCACCGCGGGGCGGGGGCGCCTTTCGTGCCTCACCGGCCGACCCGGTCCACGGCCGGTGGCCTACCGGCTCAGCCCATTGATGCGGTACTGCATCACCCGGTAGTTCTGGTCGTCGTACCACTGGCTGACGGCGATATGGAAGTCCGCGAAGGTCGACCCCGGGATGATGAACCCGCCGTACGGACTCGCCACCGCATTGCCGAATTCCAGTCCGGGCACGGTCGGAACGATGATGGTCTGTTCCGGTGTGGCGAACAGATCGGACGTGGGCAGCGCGAAAATCTGGGCACGCAGGTCGAGCGGGGCCATATTGAGCCAGCTGAGTGCGTATGCGCCGTCCATGGCACGGAAGCAGATCTCGCCCCATCGGCGCGGCCCGCTGACCGAGGTCGGATAGTTGCCCCAGGCCCAGGCCCCGTCGGCGTATCCCCAGGGCTCGTATGCCGCGGGATTTCCCAGGGCGTCCTGCGGAACCCGGTGGAGCAGCAGGTCCGACGTCACCTCCCGGTTGAACACCGTGGACAGGACGTAGCAGTAGCCGTCGTCCGCCACCGCGTAGGTCTTCTGCTGGAACTGCCCGTTGTACTGGTCCCCCGCCCATTGGCAGAGGTATTCCCAGGTCTCCCCGTTGTCCCGGGAGCGCCAGAAATCGGAGTGGTGCGTCCGGTAGATCACTCCGCGCATGAGGTGCATGTACATCGTGTCGCCGATGGTGAACACATCGGAGGGAATGGCGGTGGTTCCGCCGTCGTGCCCCTCGGGGACCAGGCCCACGGCGTGGGCGCCTCCCACGCTGTCGTCGATGACGAGGGAGCCGAGGGAGGCGTTGCGGGACCGCAGGCCCACCGGCGACCGCCAGTCGGGGCCGCCCACACCGCCGCCGTCGAAGGTGTCGCCCCCGACGAAGAGCATGGAGCCGTCGGGGCAGCGGGCGGGGATGCCCAGATCGGTCCAGGGGGCGGCGAAGCGGCCGGTCTCCGCCGGGCCGGTGAGGTTGCGCACCTTCCCGCCGGTGATCAGCCTCCGGCCGCGCCCGGCGGCGCCCGCGGCCGTGCCGCTCGCGGCGATGCCCGCCGCGGCGAGGGCGACGCCCGTGCCGGCCCGCAGGAGCGAGCGGCGCGTCAGGGAGTGGGGGGATCCGTGCATGGGACAGCTCCTGTGGAGAGGACGCTCGCTGCGGACGGGACGGCGCTTGGCGCCAATTCATCTGTGTCGCTTGACCTTTCGGATCTTAGGTCCCGATGTCCCCGCGCGACAGGTGGTGTTCACCGGCGCATTTTCCCTGCCATTGGTCCGACCGCTGAAAGAACACCCGGCATGCAAAGGGCTGCCTGTTTTGCCAACTTTCCCTTTATGCAACAGCCTTGACTTTGGATTCGGATACGCGACACCGTGCGGTATGCGAAAGAACTCAACCCCCCACCGCATGCTCGCATGTCTGGCCGCAGCCGGAATTCTGCTCTCCCTGCCGGTCACCGCCCACGCGGCATCCACCCCCGACCCCACATCCCACGGCCTGCGCGCTTTCCAGGCGAACCACGGACTCCGCCCCACCGGTTCCGTGGACGCCGCCACCGCCCGGCTGCTCGACGCGGCTCCGGACAGTGAATTGCGTACGGTCTTCACCGCACCGTCCGACCTCGGCCCCGAAGAACTCGCCAACGCCCGCACGGTCATCGGCGTCGGAAAGGGCGCGCGGATACCGGAACAGGGTCAGGTCATCGCCCTGATGACGGCCATGCAGGAGTCGAAGTTCGTGAACTACACGGTTCCCGTGGACCACGACTCGCTGGGCATCTTCCAGCAGCGGCCCAGCACCGGCTGGGGCACTCCGGAGCAGATCACGGATGTCGCCACGTCGTCCAAGTCCTTCTACGGGGTGGCCCCGTTCGGCAACAACCCCGGGCTGATCCAGATCACCGGCTGGGAGTCCATGGCTCCCGGCGACGTGTGCCAGGCGGTGCAGCGTTCCGCGTATCCCGACCGGTACGCGCAGTGGGAGCAGTTCGCCCGCGACCTGCTCGCGCAGGAGGGCCCCACGGTCGACCCGATCCCCTGACGAGGCGTTCCGCCTCCACAGACGCGGGTGCCCCCGTCCGGCGGGACGGGGGCACCCGTCTGTTCGCGGGTACGCGGTCAGCGGTTCGCGGCCGCCAGGTCCGCTGGTCCACCGGCCCTCGGTCGGCCGTTCCCGGATGGTCCGTGGCCGGCCGTTCCCGGAGTCCGCGGTCAGCAGCCGCCGCAGTTGTGGAACGTCACGTCCCAGTGGTTGCCCTCGTCCGCGTAGATGTTGCCGGAGCCGGACTGGTACTGGGGCGCACCGTCGCCGCGCACACCGATGTAGGTGAAGACGCCCGTGACGTAGTTGGTGACGCAGCTGCTCTTGGCGAAGTCGAGCTTGTAGCCGTTCCAGTGGGAGTACGTACCGCCGGCGTGCCCGGTCTCGGTGCCGCCGGTGATGTTGAGCGCGCAGCCCGTGGCGCTCTTCAGCGTCTGGGCGCCCTGGGCGGTCGCCAGGTTCAGCTGGTCGAACGACGTACACGTGGGGACGTTCCGGTCGGAGCAGCCGCCCGAGGACGACCAGGTGACCCCGGACGAGGAAAAGCGTGAGGTCGCCTGGGAGTGGGTCAGCTTGGTATCGGCGTGCGCCTCGGTGGCGCCGCCGCCGAGGACACCGATGCCGGGGGCGAAGAGCGCGCCGAGGACGAGGGCCAGGGCGGTGAGGGCGGAACGGAGTCTCGGGCGGGTCGCCTGGGTCACCATGGGGGGATTCCTCCTGCTCATGACAATTTGTGGGGTGCACGGCCACGCGGAACGCACGCACCGGCAGGGAGATAGTGCCCGAGTTCTACGCGCGTCCGCCAGAGGTCGACGTGTTGCCATGCGGTGAACATCGCGACGCACGGGCCGTCGTACGGGCCACCCGTGCGGGGGAACCCGGAACGCAAAGGTTGAACCTTCAACGAGATTGCTCTACAGTCAATCTCGTTGAAGGTTAAACGACCTGGTGAACGCAACCAGTACCCGCAACCGGTAACCGCATTTCACCGCCGCTCGATCACGTCCCCCGAGGAGGAGCCATGGCTCTGTTCAACCGCAAGTCCACCACCGCCCCGTCCGCCACCGAGACCCCCGCGGTTGACCCGGCGCTGGCCGCCCTGACCGGCGACTACACGATCGACCCGGCCCACAGCAGCATCGGCTTCACCGTGCGTCACGCCATGGTCACCAACGTGCGCGGCAGCTTCGCCGAGCACGAGGGCGCCCTGAAGCTGGACGGTGCCGACCCCGCGAACTCCGCCGCCTCGATCGACGTGAAGATCGCCAGCGTCAGCACCGGTATCGCCGACCGCGACGGCCACCTGGTCAGCGGCGACTTCTTCGACGCCGAGAAGTTCCCGCTCATGACGTTCCGCTCCACAGGGGCCGCGCAGCTGGGCGGCGACAAGTACCGGGTGACCGGTGACCTCACCATCAAGGACGTCACGCGCCCGCTCGCCATCGACCTGGAGTTCAACGGCTCGGCCACGGACGTCTACGGCAACGAGCGCGTCGGCTTCGAGGGCAGCGCGGACATCCTGCGCTCCGACTGGGGCCTGACCTGGAACGCGGCGCTGGAGGCCGGCGGCGTGATGGTCGGCGACAAGGTCAAGCTGAACTTCGACATCTCCGCGATCAAGGCCGCCGCCTGATCCTCCGCACACGCACCCGCACGGGCGGCCCCGCACCCATCCACGTCGATGGGAACGGGGCCGCCCGGCGGTGTATCGGGCCCGGCGGCCGTGCGGCGCGGCTTGCGTGCGGCGCGACTTCCGTGCCGTGCGGCGCGGCCTCCGTGTGGCGCAGCTTCCGTGCGGCGGGCAGCCACCACCCTCGTACCGGACCCCGGCCCCCGGCCGCCTACCGTGCCCGGCGTGCCTCGACCGCGAGCCGGGTGTCGTCGGCGATCAGCTCGGCGTTGATCGCGATGGCCGCCCGCAGTCCCGCGTTGGCCGCGCCGATCACCTGCTCCATCAGGTTGGTGACGTTGCCGGCCGCCCGCACACCGGGGACCTCCGTCGCCCCCGTCGGGTCGGCCTCGATGTACGAACCGATCACGCTCCCGGCCGTCTCCTGCACGACCGGGACCAGCCCCAGGCTCTCCAGCACGGCGGACCGGGCGGTGAAGCGGGCCTGGACCACCAGGGCCTCGCGCGCGACCACCCGGCCCCCGGCCAGCCGGATTCCGGTGAGCCGGTCCTCCGTGATCTCCAGGCCGGTCACCTCGCCGTCGACCACGGCGATCCCCCGCGCGGCCAGCTGCTCGTACTCCTCGTCGGTGGGCTCGGGACCGGTGTGGCGGAAGAGGGTGACGTCCTCGCTCCACTGCCGCCACATCAGCGCCTGGTGCACGGCGAGCGGTCCGGTCGACAGCACGCCGATCGGGCGGTCCCCGACTTCCCAGCCGTGGCAGTACGGGCAGTGCAGCACCTCACGCCCCCACCGTTCGGCCAGTCCGGGCACCTGCGGCAGCTCGTCGACGAGACCGGTCGTCACGAGCAGCCGGCGGGCCTCGACGGTGGAACCGTCCTCCGCGACGACCCGGAAACCCTCGTCCCCCGGCAGCCGCTCGGCCGATACGACGCCGCCCCTGACGATCTCGCCCCCGTACCCGGCCACCTCGTCGCGGCCGATCGCCAGCAGCTCCGAAGGCGCGATGCCCTCACGGCCGAGGTAGTTGTGCGCATGGGACGCGGGTGCGTTGCGCGGCTCGCCCCTGTCGATCACCAGCACCGAACGCCGGGCCCGCGACAGCGCGAGAGCCCCACCCAGTCCGGCGGCCCCGCCACCGACGATCACCACGTCGTACCGCTGCTTCATGTTGTTCATGCGAAACACCTCCTGTTACGGGAGAGAGTGCGCGCAACACTGCCGGAACGACAACTTTGCTTGCCGATCCAGCAAACGCCGGAAGCGGATCGAAGGCGGACCGGAAGCGGATCGCGGGCGGACCGGCGGCGGACCGGGGCGCGAGCCCGCCGCCGGAACGAGGCGGTGCGTACGATCGGAGTCATGACAGCCCCAGTACGCGGACGGATCGACAAGCGGCAGGCGATCCTGGAAGGCGCGTTCACCGTCTTCGCCCGCCGGGGTTACGACCAGGCGGGTGTCCAGGAGATCGCCGACGAGGCGGGCGTGGCCAAGCCCACGGTGTACAACCACCTCCACGACAAGGCCACGCTCTTCCGCCACGCCCTGGAGACCGAGTCGCAGGTCGCCCTGAGCAAGCGCCTCGCCGCGCTCGAACCGCTGCTGGAGCCGGGGGACGACCTGCGCGCAACACTGGAGTCGGTGGCGCTCGAACTGCTCAGGCTCCACTGCGACGACCGGGCCTGCGCCCTGCGGCGGCTGCTGCACTCGGAGATCGCCCGGTTCCCCGAGACCCTCGACATCGTCAGCGCGAGCGGCCCCCACCGCATCAATGAGGCCCTGGCCGACCGGATGGCCCGGCTGATGCTGAGCGGGCGGCTGCGCTCCACGGACCCCGACCTCGCCGCCGAGCAGTTCATGGCGCTGCTGACGGGCTCGATGGAGGCCCGGTCCCGGATGGGTACGCGCACCATCGGCGAGGACGAGCTGCGGAGCGTGGCGCACGCCTCCGTCGACACCTTCCTCCGGGCGTCCGCACCGACCGGCTGATCACCGGCCACCGGCCACCGGCCGCGCGGCACGGCGAACTCGCACCACACCACCTTGCCCGGGTTCCGCTCCCCCACCCCCCATCGGTCGGCCACGGCGGCCACCAGCAGCAGCCCCCGCCCGCCCTCGGCGTCCGGCCCCGGCGCGCCGGCCGCCGCGCGGACCTCGCCGTCACCGCTGTCGTGCAGCTCGACCCGGATCAGCCCGTCGACGCGCTCCAGGTAGAGGTGGACCCGGAACCCGCGACCGGGCGGCACACCGTGCAGCAGCGCGTTCGTGGCGAGTTCGCTCACACAGAGCACGACATCGTCGGCGCGGTCCTCGCACGCCCAGTCGACCAGCGCCTCGCGGACGAACTTCCGTACGGAAGGGATGGACCGGCGCTCACGGCGGTAGAACGCTTCACGGAAGTACGGGAGTTGAGTTGGCTCAATCATGCAGCCAAGGTCACACACCGTCATCGTTCGGGATCAGTGAGTCAGGTCGTACAGCGGAACCGTACGACTCCTGACGGGTAGCCCGACGGTTCGGGGACGGCGAGAGCCGACCACTCTCCCCCCGCCCCCGCCGCCTCCCGTCCCGGTCAGTCGGTCCGGGGCTCCTCGAAGCTGGCGAAATAGGCGGCTGCCATGTCCTCGTCGCCGTGGCCCTGGGCCGCCGCACGGGCGAAGCGTTCGGCGCTCGCTTCGGCCACGTCGAGACGGATGCCGTGCTGCTGCCCGGCCCGGACGATCAGTCGGGCGTCCTTCTCGGCGGTGGAGACCGCGAAGGACGCCGGTGACAGCCGGTCCTCCAGGACGAGCGCGGACTTGGCGCGCAGATAGCCCATGTCGAGCGGGCCGCCCTCGATGAGGCCGAAGAAGCTCTCCGGATCCACGCCGAGGACCTTGGACAGGGCCAGGACCTCACCGGCCGCGTTGGTGGCGGCGAGGACCCAGCTGTTGGCCACGAGCTTGAGGCGGGTGGCACTGCCCTCCGCACCGTCCTCGCCGGTCCACACGGTACGGGCGCCGACGGCGTCGAACACGGGCGTCACGGCAGCGCGGCCCCCGAGCGGCCCGGCGGCCAGGACGACCAACTGCCCGGCCTCCGCGGGCTCCCGGGTACCGAGAACGGGTGCGTCGAAGAAGACCAGCCCCTGTTCCCGGGCGTAGTCGGCCAGCTCACGCACGGCCTCGACCCCGGCGGTCGTGGACTGCACCCAGGCGGCACCGGGCCGGAGCGCGGGCGCGGCCCGGCGCACGACGTCGAGAGCGGCGGGGCCGTCGTGGAGCATGGTGAGGACGACATCGGCGCCCTCGACGGCGTCGGCGGGGGTGTCGGCGATGTACGCGCCGTCGGCGGCCAGCGGTTCGGCCTTGGCCCGGGTGCGGTTCCACGCGCGGACGGTGTGTCCGGAGCGGGTGAGGTTACGGGCCATCGCGGCCCCCATGATCCCGGTGCCCAGGACGCTCACGGTGAGGTGATCGGTCATGACGTCGGTCGCCTGCCTTCTGCCGGTGCGGTGTGGTGCGCGTGCATCTTCACCCCTCGCGACCGCTGCCGCGACCCGGCGGCCCGTCGCACCGCCCCGCTCACCGGGCGGCGAGCTTGTGGACGGTGGTGTCGTCGGGGCTCAGCAGCCGCCCGTCCTCCGACCGGACCTCCAGCGCGCGAAGGCGGTTCCCCTGCTGCCGGTCGACCAGCTCCGAGTGCGGTTCGCCGGGTGCGAAGAAGCTCTGTTCGCCCCATTGCCGCAGCGCCACGATGACGGGGAAGAGGGACTTCCCCTTCGGGGTCAGCACGTACTCGCGGTAGGCACTGCCGTCGGAGGCGGGGACGGATTCGAGGACACCACCGGCGACCAGGGAGCGCAGGCGCGTGGTGAGGATGTTCTTCGCCACGCCCAGGCTGCGCTGGAACTCCCCGAAGCGGCGGCTCCCGTCGAAGGCGTCCCGCACGATCAGCAGGGACCACCAGTCACCGATCGCGTCGACCGATCGCGCGACGGGACAGTCGCTGTCATCGAAGCGCGTCCTGTTCACCATGTCGTCCTCCATTCCCTTGATGGTTGCAACATGCTACCAAAATAGTTACCGTCCTCACTGGTAGCAAGATGAAACCAGATGTACGGAGGGTTCCGCATGGTCGGCAACAGTGAGGCCGTGACACCACGGACCGCGGCGCGGAGCGGGGGTGTCACCGGGTACGCCCTGTCCCGTGGCGTGGTCATGCTGTTCGCCGTCGCGTGCGGTACCGCGGTGGCCAACGTCTACTTCGCCCAGCCGCTCCTGGTGACGCTGGGCCATGACCTCGCGATGAGCCCGGCCCTCATCGGCAGCGTCGTCACACTCACGCACATCGGATACGGGCTGGGGCTGTTCTTCCTCGTGCCGCTGGGGGACGTGGCCGACCGCCAACGGATCATCGTGGTCCAACTGCTGCTCCTGGTCGGGGCGCTGGCCGTGGTCGCCACCGCCGGGACCGCGGGGGTCCTGCTCGCGGGCATGGCCGCGGTGGGGCTGCTCGCGGTGGTCACACAGACGCTGGTGGTCTTCGCCGCGTCGCTGGCCCCGCCCGACCGGCGCGGACGCGTCGTCGGCCTGGTGACCGGCGGCGTCGTCATCGGCATCCTGCTCGCCCGCACCGTGTCCGGCCTCCTGGCCGACCTCGCGGGCTGGCGCTCCGTCTACCTCGCCTCGGCGGTGCTCATCGCCGTACTCGCCCTGGTCCTGCACCGGGTGCTGCCACGCCACGGCGACGTACCGCCGACCGCGCCCCTGCGCTACGGGCAGCTGCTGCGTTCCACGGTCACCCTGTTCGCGCGGGAACGGCTCCTCCGGCTCCGGGCCGTGTTCGGACTGCTGATCTTCGCCGCGTTCAGCACCCTGTGGAGCAGCGTCGCACTGCCGCTCAGCGAGGCCCCGTACTCCATGTCCCACACCGCGATCGGCGCGTTCGGGCTGGTCGGAGCCGTGGGCGCGCTCGCCGCGACGGCGGCGGGCCGCCTGAACGATCGGGGGCTCTCCCGGCGGACCACAGGCATCGGCCTGGCACTGCTCGCCGCCTCGTGGCTGCCCCTGGCCTTCACCCGCAGCTCGCTCTGGGCGCTGGTCATCGGCGTGATCGTCCTCGACCTGGCCGTACAGGCGGTCCATGTCACCAACCAGACCCTGATCTACGCCCTGCACCCGGACGCGGGCGGGCGGCTGATCGGCGGATACATGATCTTCTACGCGATCGGCAGCGCCACCGGCGCCATCGCCGCGACCTCCCTGTACGCGGCGGCCGGCTGGGGAGCCGTATGCGCACTGGGCGCCGGGATCAGCGGCCTCGCGTTCCTGCTGTGGGCGCTCACGCGGCACACGGAGTACGGGAGTTGAGTTGGCTCATTCCGGCCGCCACGGTCACCCAAAGTTACTAGCGTGAATCAGTGCGCAGAAGGTCGTACAACGGATCTGTACGACCTCTGACGGGTCATTCGGGGTTCCACATGGGGAGAGCCAGTCCATGCACTCGGCAAAGAGCAACAAGCGGATCACGTCCTGGCATCTGATCGGCGTCCAGCTGGCGACGTTCCGTAAAGCGGCCGGATACACCCAGGCGACCCTGGCGGAAGCATGCCGCGTGGGTGAGGACACGATCGCCTCGATCGAGCAGGGACGCAGGCAACTGCAGATGGACTTCGCCGTCCTGCTGGACGAACTGCTGGACACCAAGGGGGTGTTGCAGGTAGCCGTGGCGAAGATCCCCAAGAAGGAGCGCTACCCGGCATTCGTCCAGGACTTCGTGGAGTACGAGCAGGACGCGGTGACACTGCTCTCCTACCAAAGCCAGGTGGTGCCCGGCCTGCTGCAGACCGAGGAGTACGCCCGGTTCATCTTCTCCTGCCACTATCCGCCGGTCGAGGAGGCGGAGCAGGAGGAATGGGTGACTGCCCGGCTCGACCGGCAGAAGCTCCTCGAACGCAAACCGCGCCCGATGCTCCACTTCATCCTGGAGGAGAGCATGCTGCGCAGCCGGATCGGTGACCCCGCCATACTGCGGCGGCAGATCCAACACCTGCGCCGCTGCATGGAACTCCCCTTCCTGGGGCTCCAGATCATGCCGATGGAGCTGCCCAAGCACGCGGGGCTCGCGGGGCCCATGGTGCTGCTGGAGACCCCTGACCACGACTACTACTCCTACGTCGAGGGGCAGCTCACCAGCTTCCTGCATGTGGATCCGGACGACGTCAGCGTGCTGCAACAGAAATATGGGATGCTGCGTTCGCAGGCGCTATCCATTGAGCTGAGCATGCGCCTCCTGGACGAACTGCTTGGAGAGACATGACCCGCGCAGCACACCCGGATCCCCGCTCGACCACCCTCGGCTGGTTCAAGTCCAGCTACAGCAACGACCAAGGTGGGGCCTGCGTCGAAGTCGCCTACGACTGGCGCAAGTCCAGTTACAGCAGCGACCAGGGCGGCGACTGCGTCGAGGTGGCCGCGCACCCGGCCGCCGTGCACATCCGCGACTCCAAGGTCGCCGACGGACCGGTCCTCACCGTTCCCCCCACCGCCTGGGACGCGTTCATCAGCAGCGCCACCGTCCAGTAGACCCGGACCGGCCGCCGTATCAGGGGTGACCCCCCGATACGGTCGGCGGCTGCCAGGGATCAGACGTTGCGCTTGATGGTCTTGCTGATCCAGTCCGCGTAGGCGGGCACGTTGCTGTAGAGACCCGGCCCGTCCGAGCACGCGACGTTCGGGGCACCGGGGCCCGACGTGGCCCCCACCAGCTCCCAGCGTCCGTGCCGGCCCTTCTGGAGCTGCGGCCCCCCGGAGTCCCCGAAGCACGCCATGGCCTTGGGCACGCGGCTGATCGTGCACAACCGGGTCCGGTCCGCGTAGCCGGGGGCGCACTCGGCTTCGGAGCCCCTGCGCGTACCGAGTTCCTGAAGCCGCTCCGCGAACTTCATCTCGGTGTCGACGGTGGTGCCGAACCCCAGGAGACGGGTCGGGGTGCCCGGCCGCGCGGCCCGCTCGGCGATACGGATGGGCTTCTCGGCGACCGGGCGGTCGAGGCGGACGAGCGCGACGTCATCCTTGTTGGCGGCCGTCCCACCGCCGTTCACATAGCCGGGATGGACGACCGTCCGCTCGATGGCCCGGACGGTTCCCCCGGACTTCCGGTGCGCGCTGCCGATCCGGACGATGCCATCCAGCTCAAGGCCGTCCCCCTGCACGCAGTGGGCCGCCGTCAGCACCCACTGCCGGTCGATCAGCGACGCCCCGCAGGTACCGTCGTACAGGCCATGCTTCGGGGCCGACTCCGGGATCGTCGCCATGAACGGGTAGCGCTCGGTGGAATCGGCCCCGTTGACGATCGCTCCGGCACTGCCGGTCATCAGGGTGGCGCAGGCGGCGACGGCGAGAGCACCGACGGCAGTGGTGCGCACCGCGCGGCGGCGCACCGACTTCAAGCTGAACACAGAGGGTTCCTTCCCTTTGAAATC
Source organism: Streptomyces sp. NBC_01433 (assembly GCF_026340105.1). Classification (NCBI taxonomy): domain Bacteria; kingdom Bacillati; phylum Actinomycetota; class Actinomycetes; order Kitasatosporales; family Streptomycetaceae; genus Streptomyces; species Streptomyces sp. NBC_01433. The sequence continues at coordinate 390,920 of NZ_JAPEPM010000001.1, forward strand.
CGGACATGCTCAGCCTGCGGGTCGGCGGTCTGCCGGACCATCCGGCCAGCAGGTCGGAGCATGGTGGAGCCTGCACCCCCGTCCCGCCCGGCGGCCCCACCTCGCCGATGGCCGCCCTGGACCGACCGTCGGCCCCGACTCCGCTCAGGGCACGGCCAGTTCACCAAATCTGGCCATGAACCGACCACGCATCGCGAGGTCCGCTAGCCTGCCCCCGGAGCGCATCGGCCGGTGTCGAGGGGGGCGTCATGACGCGTACACGTAGAATCAGCGGGAACATGGTCCTGGTCGTGGCGGCCCTGTCCGCAGTCCTGGCCGGCTGCGCTGGCGACGACTCGTCCGACGGATCGGCACCCTCGCCCTCCCCCGAACGCACCGCAGGACCCGGCACCTACGCACCGCCCGACCGCCTGTGCGACCTGGTCGACTTCAGCGAACTCGCCACCGCCGTAGCCCCCTTCGCGAGCGCGGCCCAAGGACGCGAGATCGGGGGCGATCCCTCGGTGTCCAGCGGCTCCGAGTGCAAGCAGTCGCTCAGCAACGGCACGACGGTGCACGCACGCGCCGTCGCCCAGTGCAGCGCCTGGAAGGACATCGGCAAGGCGATCGGCATGCACCGGCACGGCAAGGAGACCGCCGAGGTCGCGGACTCCTCCCTGACCGACGTCAAGGGACTCGGGAACCAGGCGTACCGCTATGTCTCCTCCGAGGACGGCCCCTGGAAGGCCGATCTCCGCCTGGTCGTCCGGGACAGCAATCTCGACTGCGAGTTCCACACCCAGAGCGGGCATCCGATGAACGCGCAGGACCTGGACATCACCTTCGCGGCCATGGAAGCCACCGCCAAGAACCTCCTGCCGAAGCTGCGCCCCTGAGCCTGTTTCTCCCTCCTCCCCCTTCCGACCGCTGCACGTGCGGTCATCGTGAATTCGTCCGCACGCCACTGCCGCCGCCAAGCTGGGGCTTGCCCATGACGTCGGATGCGGGTTGACTGGCAAGGGCATCAAAAAACGGTGGCACCTACATCATTTCGTACAGCGCAACGTCAGGCATTTATGTAAGTGGAAGCGCAATGCCCGGTGCCGGCGTGGGGGCTTCTGTGTGTTTCATGAACGTGGGCGATGATTACGCATTCACCTGGGCCACAGAGGACCAAGTTGGAGTTGAAGCCTCGATAGGTTTCACCGTGGACGCATTGAGAAGTACTGCGGATTCCATTGACCAGCCGAGGAGTGAAGCCGCGGGATTTGGCGGGAGTGCAGACCCTCTCAGTGTGAGCCATCGCAGAACTTTCGGCACGAGAAATTCGAGAGGCGAAATTGCGCATAGGTTCACGACCTCTGCGGGTACATACGGCGGACTTGGTGGGAACTTCGCATCCGGATACACTCACGTCACCACGGTGGGTAGCGCTGCCGACGACGTTGGCGGTTTCTTGAAGTTCTGGTAGCGACTGCTGTCGCATCGCCACTGGTACTGGCGGTGCGACAGCTAGGTAGGAATTTGAAGAATCTTCCTGCCTAGCGACTAGATTGCCAGACAAAATTCAAGGCGGAAATAGTGTCAATTGGTGCGGAGATACTTGCAGCAGCCTCTGGGGCGGGGTCGTCATATGCGTACGCCACGGGGCAGGGGATTATCGGGGTAGCTGGGATTCTCTTGGCATTGAACTTTCGTGATTCCGCCTACCGAATACACAGCTTCTTCCTCAACCGAGGACCGTTTGGTCCTGGCCCTGGCCTCAGTCCCGCCGTTATTCGACTTCTAGGAGCATTCTTGGGTGTCGCTCTGGTTTGGACGTGCCTCTCCATCTTGCTTGCGTAGTCCTTCGAGACCTGAACGGCGCCACCCTGCCATCTGGTCGCACAGCCCAACACCACCTACTGCGAGTCCGGCAACGCCAGTCTCGAATCCTACGGGTCGTTTATCACAGTGTCCGCCTGTTAGAGGTTACTCACAGTGCAAGAAATGACCAGCGGCCTGTTTTCACTATCGCACTGCATCAACCCCAGCGACGTAGCTCGAAACGGGAGCGAAGGAAAGAGGCGAGGGTGAAGAAGGAGAAAACCTTGCGCAGGCTTTCCTTTCGAATTCTTTCGGTTGTGGTCACGGCGATCTTTCTGGCCGTGTCCGCAGGTGCGGCAATCAGTCTGCAGACAGGAATCAATTACGATGCGTTTGGCGTGATGGCGCTCTGTCTTGGCGTTGTGGGTATGTCGAGGAGAATCCTGGGGTCGAGGGTCGTACTCGATCGATCGACGCTTACGGTGATCAATCCAGTATTCACATACATCATTCCGCGCTCATTGGTGGGCGGAGTCAACGTGGCATCCAATGGCACGCTGAGCATCATCACGCGCTCGGGTCGCGAAATCGAGGCGACCGGTTTCGGCGGCTCTCTTGTCGATCATTTCGTTGGGTCGACAGAAAAGGCGGTCAGTGAAATAAATGTTCACCTCAACTCACGGCCAAGAGCAGGCTCGGACAGCTCTGCTGGTGAATCACGGCACCTTAGTCGTGCGTGGGTTGCAGATGCTTGCACTGTGAGCGCCCTGGCTTGTGGGCTGGTGGCAGTGGTGCTAGGAAACGGATGGTGACCCGTGAGCTGGGTCACCACCAGCCTCTACCTCGGGATAGTTCATCTCCCCCGGCACCACCACCGTCCAGGAGTGACTCGGAATGCCGAAGACCACCTGATTCTCAAGCTCGCACGGCTTGAGTAAAGACTCAAGGCTGCTGCAGAACCAAGCCGGTGCTGCGAATTGATGGTGATCCAGGGTTGCGAGCGCTCCAAAATTTCCCTTTTTTCGACGCTTCTCACTTCTGGTCAATCTTGCAACGCCTGATGAAGCCTTCCCGAGAAGGTGGAACAGGTCGCCCGCGCGACCCGCCACTTGCCCTGGCCATTAACCATCAGCCATCATTTCAGCCGAGAATCGACGCATTCGGCTAGTAGTTTACGGGTGTCAAGAATTTGAACTGTATTGATTGGGTGTTGCATTATGGCAGGTTCGATCTGGGGTATCGCGGTCGGCGTGATCGGACTGCTGATTGCGTTGGACTATCGAGGTCTGGCGATCAGGGTATATGACCTCATGTCCATGGCGACGCCTGGCGGCCCTCCTGACCCTAGATTTACACCTAATACACTAAGGTTTATCTGGGGGATTTTGTCCGTAGCCGGGTTCTGTCTTGGCGGAATTCGCATATTTGACCACATGAATCATTAGTAATCCAGCTGTTGATCGTGATCTTCATGTTTGGGGTGCGGCTTGTTGGCGGTAATGACTGGTCCGTGATCGTGCCTGGTAGCGGCGGCGCCAGTCGGACCAGCCGAGTCGGTGGGCGAGGTCGTTCAACGGCCGGACAGTGACGGCGAGAAACAGGTGCTGGATCTCGTTGCAGGTCAGCGGGATCAGGTCGTCCGGGCTGAGGGGTCGGGCATGTTCGTCAGCCCGGACGACGGCGAGGAAAGCATGGGCGAGCATGGCAAGGGTGGCCCAGCGGCTCCAGGACGGGTAGCGGCGGACTTGGTGCTCATCGAGTCCGGCCAGGCCCTTCCCGTTCTGGAAGGTCTCCTCCACCCGCCACCTGAAGCCGGCCGACTTGACCAGGACGTGCAGCGGGACCGGCGAGGCGGCATGGCAGCGGTAATAGGCGAGTTCGCCGGTGGCGCTGTTGCGTCGGATCAGTAGCTGGCGGTGGCCCGGCGCAGCGTCGCGGAGGTCGATGACGGCCCAGTCGTCGTACCGGTGGCCCTTGGCGCCGCGTCCGGCGGACAGGACGCCCTGCACAGCAGGTGCCGCATGCCGCCGGAGCCTTCTCCCCGGCCCGCTCCGCGATCGTCCGGCAATTCTTGCGCGGCAGGTCCGACAGCAGGCCCAGCACCAGACGCCCGGCCCGCAGCCGAGGTTCAGCGCGGGCGAACCGGCCCGCGATGCGGCCCATGGCGATCTCGAACGCCTCGCGCCAACGGCCAGGATCTACTCTGCGACCTGCGGCCACCGTCTCTTCGTGAGTCCACACAACTCACGATGATCAACGGTGGCCGCAACCGTCTCCTCGGGAGTCCCGGGCTACCGGCGACCCGGCCATCGCATACGGTCTGCGGCATGACAGCAGAGAATTCGAAGGCCCCTGAGCCGCGGGTGCAGTTGGTCATCGGCATCATCCGTCGAGGCGACGAGATCCTGCTCGTGCAAGAGAGCCTCGGCGTCAACGGCGAGATTCTCTGGTCCCTCCCCGGCGGTGGAGTCGAGGACGGCGAGCTCATGAACGAAGCTCTCCAGCGCGAACTGCGGGAGGAGACCGGACTGCTGGCGGGCAACCCGATACGGACTGCATTCCTGATGCACATCGACTCCGAGCAGCACCCTTCGGCGTTGGCCGTTGCCTTCGAGATCGACGAGTGGTCGGGGGACCTCTCGCCCAAGGACGACGACATCAGACAGGCCGCCTTCTTCCCCCTGCCTGACGCACTGAAGCTCCTCGGCGAGCTGGACAGCGCAACGCAGCGGGACCCCGTCGTCGGCTATCTGACCGGGGCCGTCGCACCTGGCACCACCTGGCTGTATCGCAACCGGGGTATGGAAGAGACGCTCGTCGCCCGCTGGTGACGCCAGACAACGGTCACCACATGAAGATCACGATCTACAGCTGAAGCGCTGAGAGCGGAAGCAATGAGGGGTACTGCCCGTGAAGTCTTCCGGATTGGCAAACAAAGGCATATTTGTTAGACGCAAGAAGAACGGATCTATTCACCTGAGAAGGAAGGGGACGGTCATATTTGGATGGCTTGGCATCCTTCCTCTCAGTCCATTTATGATCCTTTTTGGACTGGCAGAGGTCGAAGCACATGGATTTCGAGGAACCGGCATCCTAGGAGTGACCGCACTCATTGATGTGTTGATTATTCGCGCCACCATCACTTCCAGAGTGGTCATAGATCGAGACGGCGTCCTGTGGGACGTGGGGCCTTTCATCAGAACAGCGATACCAAGAAAGGAGATCATGTCAGTAAGATGTGAGAATAATGGATTGATGATCGCGCTTCCAAGACACAGTCACGGCATCTGGTCATTCTCGCAAAGCTTGATAGGAGGCAGGTCGGCACGGAGTGCCCGTAGATTCATCGCCGCCTGGTTGAAGGAGGGTGAAATTCCTGTAGCCGCAAGTGGGAGCAGCGGAAAGAAAATTTATGTCCAGCCTGTGGATGCACTCTTGCTGGCGGCCCCCATCGTGGCGCCACTGCTCATGAAGCTCTGAGGCACTACTGCCCCCGAAGGGCGCGAGGGCCGAGAGAATGTAGATAAGTGCGATTCAAGGAACGAGGGGAATCTTGCTCAGACGTGCAGCGTATTTCCTTCCCCTGATACCTTTGATAGTGGTAGTCACGGCGTCGGCCAGGAATGCCGGTGGGTTCTACGAGATATTCATTCCGCCCATTTTCGCGATAGGCTCGGCTCTACTGGTTGGTCGCATCGTTAGAGCTAAGCGGCCGAGTGGAACAAAATAGCCTGGATCTTTCGTGGCGTCCTGTCGGAATTCGGCGGACTGTCACAATTTGACGATTCCGCCCTCTGACCGCCGTAACGATGGCGAAGCTTGTACGAGAAGGTGCTGGAGTGGGTGCGCGACCAGGGCTATTGGCGTCGGCTTCGTGAGCGCGGTCTTCGCGGCAGCGAAAATCATGAGATTCGACCTAAAGCTCCACCAATAATTTGGGACGAAATAGAGGAAGGCATAGGACATGTCGAAAGAGCAGCCCCCAAGGGTGGATTTCATAGGCGATGACGAGGTGTTCCCTTGGCTTGTTCGCCTCCTTCTCCGGCGTGTAACGAAGAGGCAGCGGACGGGGCTGCTGTTTCGGTGCGCGATGCGAGACTATTTTCGCAGCTGGACACTTAAATGGTCAATCGTCTCGATCGAATCCGGGGGGGATAGGATTTGCGAGATGAGCAGTACGACGGTAAAGCGCCCCATGTTCGTTGATCTACCACCAGGGAATCACGATCTTACCTTTCGAGTAGTCCGCGCTCGAAGGAGTCGCGAAACTTCCTTCAAGAAAGAAATATCGCTACAACAGGGCGACATCTTCATGGCGCTGTGTGAACCCGTCCAGCCGGATGTCTTCTATCGGAAGAGTCCGGAAGAAGATACTTGGAGAATTGGATTGGTAAAACCTGCGTCGCAGAGATAAGAATTTCCACTTCCTTCGCCGCCAAAGCTCATAGTGCGATTACGGAAGGGATTCCTTGAGGCGGTGGAAGCAGGTGAGCTTCGGTGGTCCAGGAGAGTGCACGTACGCGCGGTGAGCCTGATACGGGACTCTCGACAACACTCTGCGATGCGGGAGCGACGGGTCAGCCGAAATTCCGCCGACACTCGCCGGATGCACATATCAATAATCTTCGGTCATGATCACGATCCGTCGCGATGAGTCGGCAGTTGGGCGAGCCAAATGAATGAGGTTGTGCTGCGGCGGGTTTCCTGGATGGTGATCTGCTGGATAATCATCCTGGGTACGGGAATCACCATGCTTGCAGCGGTGCATAAAGTCACCTCAGTGAATGGATTCCGAACGGGTTGGCAAGGGATCCCCGTCTTTATGTTGCTCGCGGGATTCATCGGGAGAATCGTGAACTGCAAAGTGATCCTGCGCGGGGGCTTACTCACGGTAGTTAACCCACTGCGTAGCCATATCCTTCCGGTCTCGGCGATCCATGACGTAGCGGTCAGCGACGACGGCACGCTGGAAGTAGAGCTCGACAGAGATCGCGTTGTTTCGGTGTATGCCTTTGGAGGATCTCTGATCGATCACTTCAAAGGTTCGAGCAAAGAAACAGCGCGGACGATCAGTGCATGGCTGGGCTCCGCGCGAGTGGGGAGCGAATCGAAGGCCGACACTCCGCAGATCCGCTGGACGCGATGCCCGAGTGCGGACGCGTCCCTTGCCCTGGGTGTTGTGCTGGCCGCCGTGGGTGCGATCTGGATGGCCTTCACCGGCAGTTGATGTCGGTGTCCGGAGGGGTCGGCGCTCCGGCGGGGCGGCTTCCCAGCCCGTCGCCGGTTCAGCAGAACGCGCGTCCTCCCACACGTAGAGGTCAGACTGTCCGTCGGCGAGTCCACTACGCCCTCGCGCAGCAGGCGTGTCCCTATTGCCTTACACGTCAAAGGCTCAGCGCAACGGTGAGCGCTGGGAGATTCCCGCTTCCGGTGCCGAGCCCGCAGCCCATGTCGCGGCACAACGGCTCAGAACCCGCCACCGCCGTCGAACCCTCCCCCGCCGCCGCCGTCCCCGAAGCCCCCGCCGCCGAAGCCGGAGGAGTCGAAGTCCGAGCCGGAGAAGTCGCCGCCGCTCCAGTCGCCACCGCCGCCTCCGCCGAAGTCACCGCCTCCGTACTCCCCCGCGTACGCCGGGGTGGCGAGCATGGAGCCGAGCATCGTACCGACCAGCAGGCCGGGGAGCAGGCCGCCGCCGAAGTAGCCGCCCGCCCAGGGGCCGTAGGCCGGGCCCGCTTCCCAGTACGGGCGGCGGCGGCCGTCGCCGACGTCGACCGTGCGGCTCATCGGGTCCTCGCCCTCGCGCAGCCGGACCTCGTCCGCGCCGCAGACGGGGACCTCGCGGGCCGCGCCGCCGGACGGGGTCCACAGCACGTCGGCGACCGAGGGGCCGTGGCGCGGGTCGAAGAAGCACGGCGGGCGGCGGGCCGGGACCGGTTTGCCCGTGCGGCGGGCCTCCAGTACGGCGAGGGAGTAGCGGCCGTCCTCCAGGGACTGGGTGACCGGGCGCACGTCCGAGGGGCGCTGCGCGTGCTCCATCTTCGTCTTGGCGCTCTCGTAGGAGTCGAGGGCTCTTTCGTAGTCGGCCCGCATCGCGTCGTCCGCGCCCTTCTCCGCCGGATGGAAGTCGAGCCGTTCCAGGGTTTCGCCGTACGCGGTGATGTCCTCGTCCACGACGACCCGGAGCTTGTCGAGCGCGGCCCGTTCCTCTTCCTCCTTGCGGCGCCGGTTGCGGCGGACGACCGCGTACGCGCCCGCACCGCCCACCACGACGATCGCGCCGAGAGCGATGAGGCCGGTCGACGGGGATCCGCCGCTGTCCGCGCTGCCGCCGGACCAGGAGGCGGGGGCGCGGCCCCGGGCCTGTTCGACGGCACGGTCGACGAAGGCGTTCAGCTGGGCGGCGGTGCCGGTGTCCGCGGCCGGTGTCTTCACGGCGTCGGTGAGATTCACGACCGCGCGGGCCGGCATGACCTGCGGGTCCGCGCCCGCGTTGAAGCCGTTGCCGAGACGTATGGCGTAGACGCCGGTGATGCCGGTGTCCGCGCGCAGGGTCTTGAGCAGATCCTTCGCGGGGAAGGCGGAGGTGGCGGGGAGGACGGCCACGAGCACCGGCTTGTCGGCGTCCGTGATCTTCTTCTCCAGGGCCTTTTCCTGGGCGGCGGACAGCTGGTCGCGGGCGCCGGGGTCCACATAGACCGGATCTTTCCGCAGGGCCTGTGCGGCGTCGTTGATGGTCGCGGCGGGGGCGGCGGCAGCTGACACCGGGGCGAGAGCCAGGGCTGCGAAGATGAGCAGCAGGCCCGCCAGAAGCGTGGGGAAAAGCCGTTTCCTCATACTTCACGCTACTCCAGGCGGGCGACATCCGCCCTCGCCCGCCCGTTCTCCATGATGTCGGTCTTCCCGGCGCCGGGCCAGGAGACGGCCGGATTGTCGACGTCGCTGCCCAGCATCCAGAACGCGGGCCAGAAGCCGTCGCCGACGGGCAGCTTCATGCGGGCGCTGACCCTGCCGTAGGTGAAGTCGAACTTGGTGTTGGTGTCGACGCGGCCGGAGGTGAAGTCGAACGTGCCCTTCGGCGTGGTGGTGCAGCCCTTGCAGTACGCCGACTCCAGGACCAGGGCCCCGTTCTCGGTGCGGATGGTGGCGGGCGAGTCGACGTACGCCTGCGACTCGCCGTTGACCGGGCCCATCTCCGTACCGGTGCGCACCACACGCCACTTGGAGCGGTCCAGGCCCGAGCCGGTGAAGTCGTCGAAGAAGGTGGTGTTGTAGGCGCCTCCCGGATTCTTGGGCAGCGGGGGGTACGCGGCGTACGCGCTGCCTCCGGTGCCCCACACCTGGAACTCGTAGAGGGATTGACTTCCGCTCCCCGCCCTAAAGGACGGGGATTCCTGCCACGGTCGACTGACCGTCTCGGCGGGTTCCTGCTTCTCCGCGCTGTGCCGGGATACGAAGTCCTGGTCCTACCTGCGCTCGACAGGCTGTCACCGCCAGTCCGGCGGCCAGTGCGACGTTGACCGTCGCGTTGATGTCCCGGTCCAGGACCGCCCCGCACGCCTGGCACTGCCAGACGCGGACATGCAGGGGCTTTGGACCGTCCTTGACGCCACAGCCGGAACAGACCTGGCTCGTGGGCTCGAAACGACCGATCCGGACGAACACACGCCCATAAAGTGCCGCTTTGTACTCCAGCATCGCGACGAACGCCGACCATCCCGCGTCGTGCACGGACTTGGCCAGACGCGTACGGGCGAGCCCTTTCACCGCCAGGTCCTCCACAGCCACCGCTTGGTTCTCGCGAATGATCTGTGTGGAGAGCTGGTGGTGGAACTCGCGCCGCGCATCAGCCACCTGTGCGTGTGCACGGGCGACCTTGATCCGGGCCTTCTCCCGGTTCTTCGACCCCTTCGCCTTACGGGACAGACCGCGCTGCTCCCGTTTCAGTTTCTTCTCCGCACGCCTCAGGAACCGGGGGCTGCTGATCCTGGTCCCGTCGGAGAGGACCGCGAAATGCCCCAGACCGAGGTCGACGCCGACGACCGGTTCCACCTCGGGCAGCGTTTCGGGCCCGGTCTCCACGACGAAGGACGCGAAGTACCGACCGGCCGCGTCCTTGATCACGGTCACCGTCGAGGGGACCGACGGCAGAGCACGGGACCACTTCACCCGCACCGCACCGATCTTCGGCAGCATCAGGTCCCCGCCGGGAGTGTTCTTCCACCGCGCGTTCCGGGTGAAGCGGACCGACTGCCGACTGTCCTTGCGGGATTTGAACCGCGGCTCAGCGATCTTCGGTCCTCTGCGGGTGCCCTTCAGTGACGCGAAGAAGTTCGTGTACGCCGTGTCCAGGTCCCGCAGGGACTGTTGCAGCACCACGGCAGAGTCCTCACCGAGCCAGGCACGGGCCCCGGTCTTCTTCGCCTCGGTGATGACCTGCTTGGACAGGTCGCCGGCCTTCGGGTGCGGCAAGCCCTGATCGCGGGCATCCTTGCGGGCGCGCAACGCGTCGTTGAACACGACTCGGGCGCACCCGAACGCCCGGGCCAGCGCGGCACGCTGAGGACCGTTCGGGTACACGCGGAAGGTGTACCGAAGCTGCATACCAATCAAACTACTACGCTTGGTTTATGGGTGAGTATCAGAACATTCGTACTGGTCGTCACTGCGCCTTCGTCCTCCACACACACTTGGTCTTCGTGACGAAGTACCGGCACAAGGTCTTCGAGGAAATGCACCCGAGACGCATGGAGGAGATCATGCGAGCCGTCTGTGAGGACTTCGAGTGCGAGCTGGTGGAGTTCAACGGCGAGAACAACCGCGTGCATCCGCTGGTGAACTTCCCACCGAAGGTGGCCCTGTCCAAGCTGGTCAACTCACTCAAGGGCATCAGCTCACGCAGGCTCCACCAGGAGTACCCAGAACTGGTCCGGCACTACTGGCGGGCCCAGCGCCTGTGGTCCGGCTCCTACTTCGCCGGATCGGTGGGCGGGGCTCCTCTGCCCATCGTCCGTCAGTACATCGAGCAGCAGAACCATTCGCTCCAGCCTGCCGGTCAGAGCAGCGTTCAGAATCGCTTCACCACCGGACTGAAGCCCGATGCACTGCGATTAGGCCCGGTAGCCCCAGGCGGTGGCGCGCGCGATGCCGCGCATGCGGACGTAGCGGCCGGTGACTTCCTGCGGGTGGGTGTGGGCGGTGACGGTGCCGCCGGTGCCTTCCGTCTCGGTGAAGAACGTGGTCCAGTCGGTGCCGTTCTTCGACACTTCGAGGACGTACTCACGGCCGTAGGCGGCTTCCCACTCCAGTGTGACCCGGTTGATCCGGATGGTGGCGCCGAGGTCGACGCGTATCCAGGCGTCGTCGGCGGCGTTGCTGGACCATCGGGTGGTGCCGTTGCCGTCGGTGGCTCTGCCGGGGGTGGTGTCGGGGTTCTCGCTGCCGGAGGCGGTGACGGCTCCCGGGTCGGCGGTGTAGGCGGACGCGGCGCGGTCGGTGTCCCAGGCGGCGACCGCCGCCCGGGGTACGGGGCCGGGCGCCGGGGCGGCGAACGCGTGGGGCGCGGAGAGGGCGATCAGGGCTGCGGTGGCGGCGATCAACGTCGCACGAGAGGGCATGCGAGGATGCTCCAAGTCGGCTAATCGGTGCGGGCGTTCCTGGTGAGCTGGATCGTGTCGCGGTACCACTTCGCGCTGTCCTTGAGAGTCCGCTGCTGCGTGTCGTAGTCGACCCGGACGATGCCGAACCGCTTGTCGTAGCCGTAGGCCCACTCGAAGTTGTCCATCAGCGACCAGGCGAAGTAGCCCCGGACGTCCGCGCCCCGGACGCGGGCCTCGGCGACGGCGTCGATGTGGTCGGCGAGGTAGGCGGTGCGGTCGGTGTCCGGTACGGAGCCGTCGGCGGCGACGGTGTCGTCGAAGGCGGCGCCGTTCTCGGTGATGACGGTCGGCAGCGCGTAGTCGCGCTCCAGTCGCAGCAGCAGATCGGTGAGTTCGCCCGGGGTGATCTCCCAGTCCATGGCCGTACGCGGAAGGTCGCGTTCGACCGCGCGGGTGACGGGCAGTCCGTCGGCGTCGGTGGGCGAGCCGTCCTCGGTGAGGCCGGAGAACAGCGCGCCGCGGTAGAAGTTGACGCCGAGGACGTCGAGGGGGGTGGCGATGGCGGCCAGGTCGCCTTCCTGGACGGGGAGTTCGATGCCTTGGGCGGCCAGGTCCTCGACCATGTCCCGCGGGTAGGCGCCGTGGACGATCGGGTCGAGGTAGAGGCGGGTGCCGAGCCCGTCTGCGCGGCGGCACGCCTCGCGGTCGGCCTCACTGTCCGTCTCCGGGGTGGCGGTGCCGAGGTTGAGGGTGATGCCCAGCTCCAGCGGGTTCGTGCCCGCCGCCTCCCGGACGCGCCCGGCCGCCAGACCGTGGCCGAGCAGCAGGTGGTGGACGGCGTGGAGCCCTTCGCCGAGGTTCCGGCGGCCGGGAGCGTGCACCCCGTAGGCGTAACCGAGCATGGCCGAGCACCAGGGCTCGTTCAGCGTCGTCCAGTGCGCGACCCGGTCGCCCAGTGCCTCGTACGCGAGCATCGCGTAGTCGGCGAAGCGCAGGGCGGTGTCGCGGGCCGGCCAGCCGCCCGCGTCCTCCAGCTCCTGCGGCAGGTCCCAGTGGTAGAGGGTGACCCAGGGGGTGATCCCCCGGCCCTGGAGTTCGTCGACGAGCCGCCTGTAGAAGTCGAGCCCCTTCTCGTTGGCGGGGCCCCGGCCGCCCGGCTGGATGCGCGGCCAGGCGAGCGAGAAGCGGTACGTGTCGACGCCGAGGCCCGCGATCAGCTCCACGTCCTGGGGCATCCGGTGGTAGTGGTCGCAGGCCACGTCCCCCCTCTCGCCGCCCTCGACGGCGCCGGGAACGTCGCAGAAGGTGTCCCAGATGGACGGGGTGCGGCCGTCCGTCGCCGCCGCGCCCTCGATCTGGTACGCGGACGTGGCGACGCCCCAGCGGAAGTCGGCCGGGAGTCCGGGGACGGCGGCGGGCCGCAGGAGGCGACGGCTCTGCGAGGTGGTGACGGGGTTCATCGGTCTCCGTAGGTAAGGGGCGTCGGACGGCCGGGGGCGCGGACGGTCGGGAAGGCGCGGACGGTTCCTGGTGGGCGGCCTGGTGGGGTCCAGCGGGACCTGAGGACGTCAGACGGGCGGAGTGCGCGCGGACCGTTCCTGGTGCGGAGCTCGCGGGTCCCGCGCGTGCAGCCAGCAGGCGACCGCGCGGCCCGGTTCGTCGGCGGGCGGGGTCAGCACCGGGACCCGCTCGTCGCACGGCTCGAACGCCTTGCCGCAGCGGGGGTGGAAGGCGCAGCCCGTGGGCATCGCGGACAGGTGCGGGGGTGAGCCGGGGATGCCGGTCAGCTCGCGGCGGGGGCCGTGCAGCGCGGGGAACGAGTGGAGCAGCCCGTCGCTGTAGGGGTGGCGGGGGTCGCGGTAGATCTCGGCCGCGCCCGCCTCCTCCACGATCCGGCCCCCGTACATGATCGCGATCCGGTCCGAGAACTCGATCAGGAGCGAGATGTCATGGGTGATGAACACGACCGAGAAGTTGAGCTGCTCCCGCAGCTGGACCAGCCGGCGCAGGATCTGCCGCTGCATGACGACGTCGAGTGCGGTGGTCGGCTCGTCCATGATGACGATCTCGGGTTCCAGCGCCAGCGCCATCGCGATCATCACGCGCTGGCGCATGCCGCCGGACAGCTGGTGCGGATAGGCGGCGAGCCGGTCCGCGGAGATCCCGACGAGCGTCAGCAACTCCTCGGCGCGAGCGGTCCTTTGGGCCGCGCGCAGTTCGGGGCGGTGCGCCTTGAGTACGTCGGTGAGCTGGCTGTGGACGGTGTGGACCGGGTTGAGCGAGTTCATCGCGCCCTGGAACACGATGGACAGCTCCTGCCAGCGGAAGGCGCGCAGCTTCTCCGGGGGCAGGGAGAGGATGTCGACGCTGTCCCCGCCCGGCCGGTGGTAGTGGACGTCACCGCCGGTGATCACTCCGGGCGGGGAGAGCAGCCGGGTGACGGCGTAGGCGAGGGTGGACTTGCCGGAGCCCGACTCGCCCGCCAGGCCCAGGACTTCGCCCCGGTGCAGGGTGAGGTCGATGTCGCGCAGGGCGTGGACGGCGTCGTCGCCGGTGCCGTAGTCGACGTTGAGTCCGCTGATGGTGAGGACCGGCTCGGCCGTCATGTGCTCTGCTCCTTGCTGGGCTGGTCGGCAGTCCGGGCGACCGGGGTGAAGCCGACCCGCATCCTGACCTTGCGGGAGGCGCCGGTCGCGGTGCGCAGGCGGGGGTTGACGAACTCGTCGATGCCGAAGTTGATGAGGGCGAGGGCGCAGCCGAGCAGGGCGATGCACAGACCGGCGGGGACGAACCACCACCAGGCGCCCTGGGCGAGAGCCTGGTTGGACTGGGCCCAGAACAGGACCGTGCCCCAGTTCCAGTGCGAGATGTCGGCGACGCCGATGAAGGCGAGGGTGATCTCGGTGAGGATGGCGAAGATGACCGTGCCGACGAAGCCGGAGGCGATGACGGCGGTGAGGTTCGGCATGATCTCGAACAGGATGATCCGCCAGGTCGACTCGCCGGTGGCGCGGGCCGCCTCCACATAGTCGCGGCGGCGCAGCGACAGGGTCTGGGCGCGCAGGATGCGGGAGCCCCAGGCCCAGGAGGTGAAGGCGATCGCGGTGGCGATGAGCAGGTCGCCGGTGTCCGGGACGAAGCTCGCGATGATGATGATCAGCGGGAGTCCGGGGATGACCAGGAAGATGTTGGAGAGCGCGGACAGGATCTCGTCGGCGGCTCCGCCGAGGAATCCGGCGCTGACCCCGATCAGTACGGAGAGCACGGTCGCGAAGAATCCGGCGACGAAGCCGACGACCAGGACGCCCCGGGTGCCTACGAGGATCTGCGAGAGGACGTCCTGCCCGGTCTGCGTGGTGCCGAACCAGTGGTCGCCGGAGGGCGGTTGGAGGAGCTGGTCGCTCATCGCGTCGGGGTCGTACGGGGCGAGCCAGGGCCCGGCGATCGCGAGGAGCACGAAGAAGCCGAGGATGATCAGGCCGGTGCGGGTCTTCCCGCCGCGCAGGAACCTCAGCCGGGCCCGGCGGGTGGGCGGCGTGGGCGCCGGTACGTCGGCGGTGCCGGGAGCGTCGGTGTCGGTGGCGGTGACGGACATGGGCCCTACGCCTCCTTCCGGGTGCGGGGGTCGAGGGCGGCGTAGACGAGGTCGGCCAGCAGGTTCGCGGCGAGGACGGAGAGCGTGATGATCAGGAAGACGCCCTGCATCAGCGGGTAGTCCTTGGCGCCGACCGCCTGGAAGAGCTGGTAGCCGATGCCGGGGTAGGAGAAGACCATCTCGACCAGCAGCGTGCCGCCGACGATGAAGCCCAGGGAGAGGGCGAAGCCGGAGATGTTGGGCAGGACCGCGTTGCGGGCGGCGTAGCTGAACATCACGCGCCGCTCGGAGAGCCCCTTGGCCTGCGCCACCATGACGTAGTCCTCGGAGGAGACGGTCACCATCATGTTGCGCATGCCGAGGATCCAGCCCGCGATGGCGCTGAGCACGATCGTGATCCCGGGCAGTACGGCGTGGTAGAGCGCGCTGGAGATGAACGGCCAGTCGAAGGCCGGGACGAGCGAGCTGTCGTAGCCTCCGGCGGCCGGGAAGAGCGGCCACTTCACGGCGAACAGGGCGATGGCGATGAGCCCGAGCCAGAAGTAGGGGATGGCGGAGATGAAGGTGGTGACGGGCAGCAGCCCGTCCAGCCAGGAGCCGCGCCGCCAGCCGCTGTAGACGCCGATGCCGGTGCCGAGCAGGAAGCTGATCAGGGTGGTGACGCCGACCAGGGCGAGTGTCCAGGGCAGCGACTGGGAGATCACCTCGCCGACCGGGGTCGGGAAGAAGGTGAACGACAGTCCGAGGTCGCCGTCCAGCAGATGCGCCCAGTAGTCGGTGTACTGCTGCCAGAGCGACTGCTCCTTGTCGAGGCCGAACAGGGCCTTGAGGGAGGCGATGGCGGTGGTGTCGAGCTGCCCCTGGTAGCGGCTCATCAGCGCTTCGACGGGGTCGCCCGGCATCAGCCGCGGGATCAGGAAGTTGATGGTGATGGCGGCCCACGCGGTGATGGCGTAGAAGACAAGCCGCTGAGCTACGTACTTCACCGGCCGGCCTCCGCTCGCGTGGCGCCGTCGTAGAGCCAGCAGGCGGCCCACTGGCCGTCCGCCAGGTCGAAGCGCGGCGGCAGTTCGGTGCGGCAGCGCTCCATGGCCTTCGGGCAGCGGGGGTGGAAACGGCAGCCGGCCGGCGGGGCGATCAGCGACGGGGGCTCGCCGGTCCCGGTCTCCTCCTGTTCCTCCTCGGCGACCACCCGGTCCGGGTCGGGCGCGGAGGCGATGAGGAGCTGGGTGTAGGGGTGGGCGGGGCGCTGGGTGAGCGTCTCGCTGTCGCCGCCCTCCACGATCCGGCCCGCGTACATCACCAGGGTGGTGTCCGCGAAGTAGCGGGCGGAGGCGATGTCGTGGGTGATGTAGAGGATCGCGAGGTGCAGGCGTTCCTTGAGGTCGCGCAGCAGGTTGAGGACACCGAGCCGGATCGACACATCGAGCATCGAGACCGGTTCGTCGGCGAGGAGTACCTGCGGGTCGGCGCCGAGCGCGCGGGCGATGGCGACGCGCTGGCGCTGGCCGCCGGAGAGCTCGTGCGGGAACTTGTCCAGGTACTGGTGCGGTGGTGTCAGCTGGACGCGGTTCAGCAGATCGGTGAGGTTGTTCTCCAGCTCCGTGTCCCCGTTGCCCGCCCGGCCGTGGATCCGCAGCGCCCGGGTGAGGTGGTAGCGCACGGTGTGCACGGGGTTCAGCGAGGCGAACGGGTCCTGGAAGATCAGCTGGACCCGCCGTACGTAACTTCGGAAGGACCGGCCACGTCCCGCCTTCACCGCGGTGCCCGCCAGCCGTATCTCGCCCGAGGTGAGCGGATACAGCTGGGCGAGCAGCCGGGCGACGGTGGACTTGCCCGAGCCGGACTCCCCCACCAGGGCCGTGACGGTGCCGCGCCGGAGTTCGAGCGAGACGTCGTCGACGGCGTGGACGGTACGGCGGCGGCGCGCGGCGAGGTCGCGGGCGGTGCGCCGGACGGGAAAGTGCTTGGTGACTCCGCGTGCTTCGAGCACCACGTCGGTGGTGGTCCGCACGTTCTCGGACTGTTCGGTGGTCATGGCCGGTTCTTCCCCGTGCTTACTTGGTGGGCTTGAGCTTCAGCACGATCTCCAGCGCGGTGGGCTGGGTGTGCTGCGGCGGGGCGTAGGGGTCGGCCTCGGTGGGCCAGCCGGTCCAGTTCTTCGTGGAGTACTCGGCGCCGATGGGAGCGGCGGCCGTCGGGATGACGGGAGCCTGCTCCACGAAGATCTTCTGGAGGGTGTTCATGGCCTTGGTGCGGGTGGCGTCGTCGGTGGCGTTCGCGTACTCCTTGAGCGCCGCGGTGGCCTCCGGGCTCTTGAAGCGGCCGAAGTTGCCGAGCTGGGAGCTCTTGCCGACGGGCTGGAGGATCGAGCCGTCCATGATGTTCTGGTACATGTCGTAGGGCGTGGCGCCGCTGTTGGTCCAGTGCAGGGTGGCGTCGAAGTTGCCGTTGGCGACGTCCGCGCCCCATGCCTCGGCGGTCTGCGTCTTGACCTTGGCCTCGATGCCGAGCTGCTTGATGTTGTCCTTGATGATCGAGAGCCCGGTGATGTAGTCGTTCCAGCCGGCCGGGTCGGTGAAGGTCAGCTTCACGGGCTTGCCGCCCGGGTCCTTCAGTACGCCGCCGCCGAGCGTGAACCCGGCGTCGGTGAGCACCTTCTTGGCCCCGGCCACATCGGGCGCGGTGGTGGCTTCCGCGTACTCCGGCGCGAGGAAGGGTTCACCGGCGGGCAGCGGGAGGCCGGTCGGGTTGGTGATCTCCGGGTACAGCGTCGCCTGGGCCTGGACGTGGATCGCCCGGCGGTCGACGACCATGGCCATCGCCTTGCGCAGCGCCGGGTTGTCGAAGGGCTTGCGGGCGGTGTTGAACCACAGTCCGTGGATGCCGAGTCCGGAGGGGAACCAGAGCTTGTGGTTCTTGGGGTCCTTGGCGATGTACAGCTGCTTGTAGTTCGGCATGAAGACGAACGACCACTCGACCTTGCCGCTCGCCAGTGCCGTGGTCGCCGCGCTGTTGTCGTTGTACGCGGTGTACCGCAGCTCCTTGACCTTCGTCGCGCCCTTCCAGTACGTCGGCGTCGCCGTCAGCGTCGTGGTCTGCGGGGTGAAGGTCTTCAGCTTGTACGGGCCCGAGCCGACCGGGGTGCGGTTGGGCCAGGTCTCCGGGTTGTCGACCTTCTCCCAGATGTGCTTGGGCACGATGTAGGTCTGGATGATCTTGTTCTGGTTGACGAACTGGGACTCCTTGAAGGTCAGGACGACCTTCCCGCCCTCCACGGCGATCCCGTCGAAGGGGATGCCGTTGCCGTTGAGCGCCGGGTGCTTCTTCAGCAGGCTGAAGGTGTACTCGACGTCCGCGGCGGTCAGCGGCTTGCCGTCGGCCCACTTAGCGCGCCCGTCGAGTGTGAAGGAGACCTTGGTGAAGTTGCCCTCCCACTTCCAGTCGGTGGCGAGCCAGGGGGCCGCCTTGTCCGTGGGGCGGATCTGGTTCGTCATCGCCAGCGGCTCGTAGATCATGTAGCGGTAGCCGAGGGTGGCGCTCGCCGAGGTGTTCAGGAACGGGTTGCTGTTGTTGGTCTGCGGCCCGTCCGGCTTGCCGAGGGTCAGCACGCCGGAGGCACCGGCTCCGCCCTTGTTGGCACCCGAGTTGGCGGACGAGCAACCGGCGGCGAGCGCGACCACGGCGGTGGCGACTGAGAGCGCTCTCAGCGTGTGGCGACGGCGTACGGACATAGCTACTCCAGGAGGGGCTGCGGGTGGTGCGGGTACGGGCGGGTGGAGGGGGAACAGGCGGTGCGGGTGTGACGGGTGGGGCAGGGAGCGCCGGTGGTGCGGGGGTGGCGGGCAGGGCGGGCGGTGCGGGGAGCCCCGATGGTGCGGGTGGGGCAGGCAGGGCGGGCGGTGCGGGGTCGGGGATGCGGACGGGTGCCCGGCGGGGCGGTCCCGTTACGGCGCCGAGTGGCGCACGACCAGTTCGGTGGGCAGCACGGCCGGTTCGTCCGGTACGGGTGTGCCGCCGAGGTGGGACAGCAGCATCCGCGCCGCCGTCTCCCCCATCCGCCGGGTGGGCTGACGCACGGTGGTCAGAGGCGGCGCGGTGTGCTCGGCCATCGGGATGTCGTCGAAGCCGACCACCGCGATGTCGTCCGGTACCCGGCGCCCGGCGGCGCGCAGGGCCCGCAGCACGCCCGCCGCGCTGATGTCGTTGTGCGCGAAGACCGAGTCGAACTCCGCCCCGGCGGCGAGGAGTTCCTCCACCGCGAGGCGGCCGCACCCCTCGGTGAAGTCTCCGTGCACGACCAGTTCGGTGGGCAGGACCGAGCGGAAACCGCTGAGCCGGTCGCGTACGCAGCCGAAGTTCTGCGGGCCCGTGACGACCAGCGGTCTGGTGCGCCCCCCGGCCAGCAGATGGCGGGCCGCCGACGCGCCTCCCTCGTGGTTGGTGGTCACGACGGAGGGGAATTCCGGGTGGTGGCCCCGGTCGTCGATGAGGACGATCGGCAGGCCGTTGCGGTGCAGCTCGGTCAGATGGTCGAGCGTGTTCTCCGGCTCCACGACGACGAGTCCGTCGAAGGCGCGCGCCGACACCTGGCTGGTGAAGCGCTGGACGGATTCGGCGCCGCGGTTGCAGGTGAAGAGCAGCAGCCCGTAGTCGGCGGCCTCGACGGTGTCGACCACGCCCTGGAGCAGTTCGCCCATCCACGGCCAGGTCAGCGACGGCACCAGCATCCCGACCGTACGGCTGCTGCCGCGGGCCAGTCCGACGGCGCCCGAGCTCGGCACATAGCCGAGTCGGGCGATCACTTCACGAACGCGGGCGGCCGTGGAGCCGTCCACTTCGCCCTTGAGATTGATGACCCGCGACACGGTCGTCTTGCTGACGCCTGCCGCACGGGCGACATCGGCGATGGTGACACGCAACGGGGCCTCCAGGGACAAGGCAGAACAGGTCAGGGCGGCAGACGGGGCAGGCAGGGGCGGGCAACGGCAGCCGGCTTCGGTACCGGTTCCGCAACCGGTACCGGAACCGGTACCGGCGTTGCGGCTGGAGTTAACCGCGCCGGAACAGAAGCGTCAATACTTCACACCGACATTGGTCCGTACCCATCTCCTGACCGGCCGGGGCGAGTTATTCGTTCAAGTACTGAACGTGCACCCTCTTGACGGCGGCCCACAACAGCAGTTCACTCACGCCTCGATCGACGGCATCACCCCCACACACCCTGCCGAGAGAGGCAGCAGCCCATGATCCGATCCAGCAGAGCGGCACGTGTCCTCGTCGCCACCGCGCTCGCCGCGGCGGGCCTCACCGGTCTCACCTCCGGTACGGCCCGGGCGACGGGCGAGAGCGTGAACATCACGCTGACCACCACCGACGACTCCGGCGGCCGCCATGTCACCCGGGGCCTGCAGGCCCAGGCCCCGATCGCCTTCGTCGCCGGGAACGGCGGCTCGGGCACCACCATCACGGTGGACGAGAACACCCGGTACCAGACGTTCACCGGCGGCGGCGCCTCGTTCACCGACACGGCGGCCTGGCTGATGAAGGGCAGCGGCGCACTGAGCCAGGCGACCCGCGACGCCACGATGAAGAAGCTGTTCTCCCCCACGGAGGGCATCGGGCTCTCGTTCGTACGCAATCCGATGGGCGGTTCCGACCTCGCCCGGTTCGGCTACACGTACGACGACATGCCGGCCGGGCAGACGGACCCGAACCTCACCAACTTCTCGATCGCACATGATCTCCAGGACGTCCTGCCGCTGACCAGGCAGGCCAAGCAGCTCAACCCGGCGCTCACCACGGTGGCCTCGCCGTGGACCGCTCCGGCCTGGATGAAGGACAACGGTCAGCTGAACGGCGGCTGGCTGAAGGCCGAGTACTACGGCACGTACGCCACGTACTTCGTGAAGTACCTCCAGGCGTGGCGCGACCAGGGCGTCCCGGTCGACTACGTCACCGCGCAGAACGAGCCGACCTGCTGCTCCGGCTATCCCTCGATGAGCTGGAACGGCTCCGGGCTCGCCTACTTCACCAAGAGCGAGCTGCTGCCCAAGCTCCAGTCCGCCGGCCTGCCCGCCAAGGTGCTGGCCCACGACTGGAACTGGGACACCTACGACGCCTACGCGGCCGCCACCGTGAACGACGCGGCGGTGCGCAGCCACCCCAACTTCGGCGGGATCGCCTGGCACGGCTACGGCGGCGACGTCGCCAAGCAGACGGCCGTGCACAACCAGTACCCGCAGCTCGACGCCTTCCAGACGGAGCACTCGGGCGGCACCTGGATCGCCGACCAGCAGCGCGAGGACATGCTCAACATCATCGACTACACCCGCAACTGGGCGAAGTCGGTGACCAAGTGGTCGCTGGCCGTTGACCAGAACAGGGGCCCGCACAACGGCGGCTGCGGCACCTGCGACGGGCTGATCACCGTGCACAACGGGGACGGCCGGCACGGTCAGGTCGACTACGGGATCGAGTACTACACGATGGGCCATCTGACGAAGTTCGTCCGGCCCGGTGCCGCGCGGATCTCCTCGACGGCCAGTTCCGCGGTGCCCAACGTGGCCTGGCGCAATCCGGACGGTTCCAAGGCGCTGATCGCGTACAACGGTTCGGGCTCCGCCCAGCCGGTCACGGTCAACTGGGGCGGGCAGAAGTTCACCTACACCCTCCCGGGCCGCACCTCGGCGACCTTCACCTGGCCGGGCACCCAGTCCGCTGCCTGAACCAGGCCCAGGACCGTCGGAGCAAAGGCGCCGCTGTACACCTGCAACGCATACGCCGACCCGATACGGAGGTCCCGGACCCCGCCCGGATCCGCGCCCGCGCCGGAGCCGCCCACCAGAAAAGGCGGCTCCGGCAGCGGCGGCTACTCGGTCGGCTCGATCCCGGCCCGCAGCAGTCCGAAGGTGTACGCGTCCTCCAGCGCCTGCCAGGACGCGGCGATGACGTTCTCCGCGACCCCGACCGTCGCCCAGTCACCGGTTCCGTCACCCGTGGTGATCAGCACGCGGGTGGTGGACTCGGTGCCGGTGCGGCCCTCCAGGATGCGGACCTTGTAGTCGACCAGCTCCAGCTTGGCGAGCTGCGGGTAGATCCGCTCCAGGGCGACGCGCAGGGCCCGGTCGAGCGCGTTGACCGGGCCGTTGCCCTCGGCGGTGGCGACGATCCGCTCGCCCTTGGCCCAGAGCTTCACGGTCGCCTCGTTGGCGTGCGTACCGTCGGGGCGGTTCTCCACGATGGCGCGCCAGGACTCGGTACGGAAGTAGCGGCGGGCCCGGCCCTCGACCTCGCCGCGCAGCAGCAGCTCGAAGGAGGCGTCGGCCGCCTCGTAGGTGTAGCCCTTGAGTTCGCGCTCCTTGACGCGCTGGACCACGCGGCCGACCAGTTCGCGGTCGCCCCCGAGGTCGATGCCGAGTTCCTTGCCCTTGAGCTCGATGGAGGCGCGGCCCGCCATGTCGGAGACCAGCATCCGCATCGTGTTGCCGACCAGCGCCGGATCGATGTGCTGGTAGAGGTCGGGGTCGACCTTGATCGCGGAGGCGTGCAGCCCGGCCTTGTGGGCGAAGGCGGAGACCCCGACGTAGGGCTGGTGGGTGGAGGGGGTGAGGTTGACGACCTCGGCGATGGCGTGCGAGATCCGCGTCATGTCGGCGAGCGCGCCCTCGGGCAGCACGGTCCTGCCGTACTTGAGTTCCAGCGCGCCGACGACGGGGAAGAGGTTGGCGTTGCCGACCCGCTCGCCGTAGCCGTTGGCGGTGCACTGGACGTGGGTGGCGCCCGCGTCCACGGCGGCCAGGGTGTTGGCGACGGCGCACCCGGTGTCGTCCTGGGCGTGGATGCCGAGCCGGGCGCCGGTGTCGGCGAGGACGGTGGCGACGACGGCCTGCACCTGGGCGGGGAGCATGCCCCCGTTGGTGTCGCAGAGGATCACGACATCGGCGCCGGACTCGTGGGCGGCCCGGACCACGGCCTTGGCGTAGTCGGGGTTGGCGCGGTAGCCGTCGAAGAAGTGCTCGCAGTCGACGAAGACCCGGCGGCCCTGCTCCCGGAGGTGGGAGACGGTGTCGCGGACCATCTCCAGGTTCTCCTCCAGGGTGGTGCGCAGGGCCAGCTCCACATGGCGGTCGTGGGACTTGGCGACCAGGGTGATCACCGGCGCCCCCGACTCCAGCAGCGCCTTGACCTGCGGGTCCTCGGAAGCCTTGCCACCCGCCCTGCGGGTCGCGCCGAACGCGACGAGCTGGGCGTTCTGGAACTCGATCTCCTGTTGGGCACGGGAGAAGAACTCCGTGTCGCGGGGGTTGGCGCCCGGCCAGCCGCCCTCGATGAATCCCACGCCGAAGTCGTCCAGGTGCCGGGCAATGGTCAGCTTGTCCGCGACCGTCAGGTTGATGCCTTCACGCTGTGCACCGTCGCGCAGTGTGGTGTCGAAGACATGGAAGCTGTCGTCGGTGGCCTTGGCCTTGGTGGTCATGCTGATCTGACTCCTGTCGGATGAGTGGATCCGGACGATCTGGCTCCACTTGCCCCCATCATCCCGCGTGCCTCGCCCCGGCCGAGGTGAGGGCCGGAAAACGAAAAAACCCCTCGCGGGTGCGAGAGGTCTGCGCGCGGGTCTGGGGCACGATGTCCGTGCCGTACATGGTGGTACGGGACGGTCACTGCGGACCGGCGCGCCTGTTGCCAATAATCATGACGAACGAGGACACGGGAGCAGTCTGGCACACCACGCTCCCGGATCCCGGCCCGTCTCAGGATGCGGTCGCCGCTCTCGGGACATCGTTCAGGGGCGGGCGGGCGCCAGTGCCTCGTCGGTGTACTCCGCCACCTGATCCAGGACCTGGTCCCTGCCCGTACCGGGGATGCCCACCGTCACATGGACGCTGAACCCGTCGAGGAGCGCCCGCAGCCGGGTCGCGAACCGTTCCGCGTCCACCGCCCGGAACTCCCCGCGCGAGACGCCTTCGGCGACCAGTGCCACCAGATCCCGGTGCCAGGCGCCCTCGATGGCGGCCTGCCGGACGCGGGCGTCGTCGTCCGCGTCCCGCGAGCGGTTCCAGACCTCCAGCCAGAGGGTCCAGTGCGGGTCGCGGTGCCCTTCGGGGACGTACAGGGCGATGTACGCGTCCAGCCGCTCGCGGACCGTGCCGGGCAGGCCGAGCAGCGCGCGACGCTCCGCACCGAGACGGTCCTCGCTCCACTCCAGGGTCCGGAGCAGCAGCTCGTCCTTGGTGCGGAAGTAGTAGAGCAGGTGCCCGCTGCTCATGTGGACCTCCCGCCCGAGCCCGGCCATGGTGAGCCCGTCGAGCCCCCGCTCGGCGATCGTGGCCATGGCGGCGGCCAGCACGTCCTCGCGCGGCGGGGCGGTGTTGCGACGACGGGGGGAGGCGGGCATGGGCTTCAGACCTTCGGTTGCTGCTGGGTGATGCAGTGGATGCCTCCACCGCCCGCGAAGATCGTACGGGCGTCGACCAGGGTCACCGTGCGGTCCGGGAAGACCCGGCCGAAGAGGGCCGCCGCCTCCTGGTCGCGCGGGTCGTCGAAGCCGCAGAGGATCACGCCGTCGTTGCAGAGGTAGTGGTTGATGTAGGAGTAGTCGACCCACTCGCCGTCCACCCGCAGCACCGTGGGGGCCGGGACCTCGACCACGTCCAGGGGGCGGCCCCGGGCGTCGGTGGCGGCGCGCAGGATGCGCAGCGTCTCGCGGGTGATCTCGTGGTCGGGGTGGGCCGGGTCCGGCTGGACATGGGCGAGCACCGTGCCGGGGCGGGCGAAGGCGGCGACGACGTCGACGTGGCCCAGGGTGCCGAAGGTGCCGTAGTCACCGGTGAGGCCGCGGGGCAGCCAGATGGCCTTCTCGGTGCCGAGCCGGGCGTGGATCTCGGCCTCGACCTGTTCGCGGGTCCAGCCGGGGTTGCGCTCCTTGCCGAGCTGGACGGTCTCGGTGAGCAGGACGGTGCCCTCGCCGTCGACGTGGATCGCGCCGCCCTCGTTGACGAGCGGCGAGCTGTGCACGGGGACGGCGGCCAGCTCCGCGACGCCGCGGGCGATGTGCGCGTCGTGCTCCCAGCGCGCCCAGTCCTGGGCGCCCCAGCCGTTGAACGTCCAGTCGACGGCGGCCAGTTCGCGCCCGTCGGTGACGAAGGTGGGGCCGATGTCGCGCATCCAGGCGTCGTCCAGGGGGCGGACGACCAGCTCGATGTCCGGGCCGAGGAGGGCGGCGGCGCCGTCCTCCTGGCCGGGGCCGACGACCATGGTGACGGGTTCGAAGAGGCGCACCGCGCGGGCGACGTCGGCCCAGGCGCGGCGGGCCCCGTCGAGTTCGGCGTCGCTGTCGAAGGTGGGGTTGGGGCCGGGCCAGGCCATCCAGGTGCGCTCGTGCGGGGCCCACTCGGGGGGCATGCGGAAGGTCGGGGAGGTCGTCATGACGGGGTCCTAGAGGAAGTAGAGGCGGTTGAGGGAGACGGAGTCGGCGGGCTCGGAGCGCAGCGGGTCGCCGTCCAGCGTGACGAGGCCGCTGTCCGCGTCCACGGCGACCTGTCCCGTACGGGAGTTGAGGCGCAGGTCCGCGGGGCCGATGCCCCGGGTGCCGCGGACACCGACCCGGCGGCGGCGGGTGGGCATCAGGTCGGCGCCGAGCTGGGTCGCCGCCCCGGAGACGAACGCCACCGAGAGATCGGCCGGGGTCGCTCCGTGTGCGCCGAACTGCGGTCCCAGGACGAGGGGTTCGCAGGTGTCGGTGGCCGCGTTCGGGTCGCCGGTGACGCCGTACGCGGGGAAGCCGGACTTCAGGACCAGCTGGGGCTTCGCGCCGAAGAACTCGGGGCGCCACAGCACGATGTCGGCGAGCTTGCCGGTCTCGATGGAGCCGACCTCGTGGGAGAGGCCGTGCGCGATGGCGGGGTTGATCGTGAGCTTGGCCAGGTAGCGCAGCACACGGGCGTTGTCGTCGCCCGGTCCGTCGCCCTCCATCGGGCCCAGCTCGGCCTTCATCTTGCCGGCCATCGCGAACGTACGGCGGACCGTCTCGCCGGCCCGGCCCATCCCCTGGGCGTCGGACGAGGTGATCCCGATGGCCCCGAGGTCGTGCAGCACGTCCTCGGCGCCCATGGTGCCCGCCCGGATGCGGTCGCGGGCCATGGCCGCGTCGCCGGGCAGGTCGGTCTTCAGGTCGTGTACGGAGACGATCATCCCGTAGTGCTCGGCGACCGCGTCCCGGCCGAAGGGCAGGGTGGGGTTGGTGGAGGAGCCGATGACGTTCGCCACGCCCGCCATCTTCAGGACGTTGGGGACGTGCCCACCGCCGCAGCCCTCGATGTGGAAGGCGTGGATCGTGCGGCCCTCCAGGACGCTCAGGGTGTCCTCCACCGACAGGCACTCGTTCAGCCCGTCGCTGTGCAGGGCGACCTGGACGTCGTACTCCTCGGCGACCCGCAGCGCGGTGTCCAGGGCGCGGGTGTGGGCGCCCATGTCCTCATGGACCTTGAAGCCGCAGGCCCCGCCCTCCGCCAGCGCCTCGACCAGCGGCGCCCGGTGGGAGGACGAACCGCGGCCCAGGAAGCCGATGTTGACCGGCCAGGCGTCGAAGGCGTTGAAGGCGTGCCGCAGGGCCCACGGCGAGTTGACGCCGACGCCCCAGACCGGGCCGAACTCCTGGCCGATGATCGTGGTGACGCCGGAGGCGAGCGAAGCTTCCATGATGCGCGGCGAGAGCAGATGGACATGGGTGTCCACGGCGCCCGCCGTGGCGATCAGCCCCTCGCCGGAGACGATGGACGTGCCGGTGCCGACGACCACGTCGACACCGTCGAGGGTGTCCGGGTTCCCGGCCCGCCCGATCGCCGAGATCCGGCCCTCGCGGATACCGATGGACACCTTCCGGATGCCCTGGACCGCGTCGATGACCAGCACATTGCTGATCACGACATCGCACGTGTCGCGGACGGCCGCGGCCTTGAGGTGCAGCCCGTCGCGGGCGGTCTTGCCGAATCCGGCGAGGAACTCCTCGCCGGGCCTCTGCGCGTCGGACTCGACGCGGACGGTCAGCCCGGAGTCCCCGAGCCTGACGCGGTCCCCGGCGCGCGGGCCGTGCGTGGCGGCGTATGCGTACGGGTCCATCAGCGCTTCTCCTCCCCGCCGGACACGGCTCCGGCCCGCTCGTCGGCTCCGGCTCCTTCGGCTTGCGGTCCGGTGCCTTCGGCTTGTGGTCCGATACCTTCGGCTTGTGGTCCGATACCTTCGGCTTCCGCTTCCGTCTGCCGTGCCGCTCCGAGGTAGCCGCAGGCCGCCGCACGGCGCAGGGCCTCCTCCTTCGCGCCCGGTGCGTCCAGCGGGCCGTCGACGAGCCCGGCGAATCCGATCGCGATCCGGGCGCCGCCGATCGGCTCCAGGCCGACCTCGACGCGCTCGCCGGGGCCGAAGCGGACCGAGGACCCGGCGGGCACGCACAGCCGCATCCCGTACGCCGCGCCCCGGTCGAAGTCGAGCCGGGGGTTGGCCTCGAAGAAGTGGAAGTGGGACGTCACGCTGACGGGCACGGTCGCGGTGTTCCGGACGGTCAGCCGGAGCGCGGGTACCGGTTCGGGGGTCGCGGGGCCGGGGACGAGCGCGCCGGGTGCCAGGTCGCCGAGGCCGGCGCCCAGCGGGCGGGAGACGACGGCGAGCCGGGAGCCGTCGTCGAAGACGGCCTCCACATGGACCTCGGTGACCACGTCGGCGACGCCCGGCAGCACATCGCCGGGGCCGAGCACGGAGCGGGCCGCCTCGATCGCCTCGGCCAGCCGCCGCCCGTCACGGGCGGCCTCGCAGACGGTGTCCGCGATCAGCGCGGTCGCCTCGGGGACGTTGAGCCGCAGACCCCGGGCGCGGCGGGCACGGGCCAGTTCGGCGGCACCGAAGAGCAGTAGCCGGTCGCGTTCCGTCGGGGTCAGTCGCATGTCCGTGCACCTCCTTGTTAGAGCAGCACTCTAACGGTAGATACGAGGCAAAGGGAAGCCGATCACTCGTCGATTGGAGCGCCGCTCAAATGGATGGGCACAAAAAAGCCGCGCCCGGCGGGGAGCCGGGCGCGGCCTGAGTGGTGCGGCTGGGGAGCCGGACCCCTAGCCGAGCGGGTGCATCCAGCCGTGGGTGTCCTCGACCACTCCGCGCTGGATGTCGAGCAGGCGCTCGCGCAGCTTCAGCGTGATCTCGCCGGGCGTACCGTCGCCCTGGGTCCAGTCGCCGCCCGCGGACTTGACGATGCCGACGGGCGTGATGACGGCTGCGGTGCCGCAGGCGAAGACCTCGGTGAGGGTGCCGTTCGCGGTGTCGTCGCGCCACTGGTCGATGGAGACGCGGCCCTCCTCGGACGCGTAACCGAGGTCACGGGCGACCTTGAGCAGCGAGTCGCGGGTGACACCGGCGAGCAGGGAGCCGGTCAGGGCCGGGGTGACGATCCGCTTCGAGCCGTCCTCCCGCCCGTACACGAAGTAGAGGTTCATCCCGCCGAGCTCCTCGACCCACTTGTGCTCCACGGCGTCGAGGTAGGCGACCTGGTCGCAGCCCTGGGCGGCGGCCTCGGCCTGGGCGAGGAGGGACGCGGCGTAGTTGCCGCCGGTCTTGGCGTCGCCCATGCCGCCGGGGACGGCGCGGACGCGGTTCTCCGAGAGCCAGATCGAGACGGGCTTGACGCCGCCGGGGAAGTAGGCGCCCGCGGGCGAGGCGATGACCAGGAAGAGGTACTCGTTGGCGGGCTTCACACCGAGGCCGACCTCGGCCGCGATCATGAACGGGCGCAGGTAGAGGGACTCCTCGCCACCGTGCGCCGGGACCCATGCCTTGTCCTGCTGGACCAGGACGTCGCACGCCTCGATGAACGTCTCGACCGGCAGCTGCGGCATCGCGAGACGCGCGGCGGAGCGCTGGAAGCGCTCGGCGTTGGCCTCGGGGCGGAAGGTGGCGACCGAACCGTCGGCCTGGCGGTACGCCTTGAGGCCCTCGAAGATCTCCTGCGCGTAGTGCAGGGTCATGTTGGCCGGATCCATCGACAGCGGGCCGTAGGGGACGAGCTGGGCGTCGTGCCAGCCGCGGCCCTCGGTCCACCTGATGGTCACCATGTTGTCGGTGAAGTGGCGGCCGAATCCGGGGTTGACCAGGATCGCCTCGCGCTCCGCGTCGGACAGCGGGTTCGAGGAGGGCTTGAGCTCGATCGTGGGCGTCGTCATGAGTGCGTGTCCTTCACCGGTCTTGTGTGTGATGGACCGCGCTCACGCCCCGGTTTCTGCCCGGCGGTTTCCGGTCAGGTCCTAGGACGTCCGAGCTTTACCGCAAGCCACGGCCCCGCGTTCGATTATCGCTCGTGGGTGGCCGTGGACGAAATGGCGCGAATGCGGTCCAGTGGTCGATGGTGGCATCCGGAGGCCGCACAGGTGAAGCCGCCGGGTGCGGTCGCGACCCGGCGGCTTCGAAGTGGAGTCGTCGGGTCAGCTCGCTACGCGTACCGCGAGCGCGTCACCGATCTCGTCGGTGGTACGCGTGCTGCCCCCGTCGCGCTCCGCGAGGTCGGCGGAGACGGCTTCCTCGATGCGCGCGGCCTGGGTCTCGTAGCCGAGGTGGCGCAGCAGGAGGGCGACGGAGAGGATCGTGGCGGTCGGGTCGGCCTTGCCCTGGCCCGCGATGTCGGGGGCAGAGCCGTGGACCGGCTCGAACATCGACGGGAAGGTGCCCGTCGGGTTGATGTTGCCGGACGCGGCCAGGCCGATGCCGCCGGTCACGGCCGCGGCGAGGTCGGTGAGGATGTCACCGAAGAGGTTGTCGGTGACGATGACGTCGAAGCGTTCCGGCTGGGTGACGAAGAAGATCGTCGCGGCGTCGACGTGCAGATAGTCGGTGCTGACCTCGGGGTACTCGGCCGCCACCCGGTCGAAGGTGTTCTTCCACAGGTGACCGGCGTAGACGAGGACGTTGTTCTTGTGGACCAGCGTCAGCTTCTTGCGCGGGCGGGCGTTCGCCCGCTCGAAGGCGTCGCGGACGACGCGCTCGACGCCGTATGCCGTGTTCACGCTGACCTCGGTGGCGACCTCGGCCGGGGTACCGGTGCGCAGCGAGCCGCCGTTGCCCGTGTACGGGCCCTCGGTGCCCTCGCGGACGACGACGAAGTCGATGTCGGGGCGGCCGGCCAGCGGGGTCGCGGTGTTCGGGAACAGCTTCGACGGCCGCAGGTTGATGAAGTGGTCGAAGGCGAAGCGCAGCTTCAGCAGCAGCCCGCGTTCCAGGACGCCGGACGGCACGGAGGGGTCGCCGATCGCGCCGAGCAGGATGGCGTCGTGGCTCTTGAGCGCCTCCAGCTCCGCGTCCGGGAGGGTTTCACCGGTGCGGTGCCAGCGCTGGGCGCCAAGGTCGTACTCCTTGGTCTCCAGCTTCACATCCTGCGGGAGGACAGCGTTGAGGACCTTGAGGCCCTGGGCCACGACTTCCTGGCCGATTCCGTCACCGGGGATCACTGCGAGATTGATGCTGCGAGACATAACGGCAGCCTAACCATGCGTCCCATCCCATGACATCCACCGTCCATTATACGGACACATGGGGAGCTGTACGTGTACCGTTCACTTACTTGCCGGTATGCGGTCAGCCCGCCGGTGGATCTTTTCCGTCATGGACATCCCTCGTTTCGGAATCCCCGAGAAGCTCGCCGGCCGCATGAGCATGGCGGAACAGCACGACTATCTGCGCACCCGTCTCACCCGGCGCGGAGTGCTGCGCACGAGCGTGGCGACCGCGGCCGTCACCGGAGCCGGACTGGCCGCGGGGGCGGGCGCCGCCTCTCCCGCGTACGCCGTCCCCTCGGTGATCACCTCGCGCCGCACCTCCACCCAGGTGGACGGCTCGCTGGTCGCGCCGTTCGGCCGGCACCTCGCGTACGGGGCGGACCCGCGGACGCAGATGGCCGTCTCCTGGCAGGTCCCGTTCGCCGTGCGGCGGCCGTACCTCCGTATCGGCGCGAAGCCGTGGGCGCTGAGCCGCCGGATCGACGCCGAGGTCCGTCACCTCACCACGCCCGAGCTGAACGGCGGGAAGATCGCGGCCGCCGAGCAGTTCTACGTCCACGCGAGCCTGGACCGGCTGCGGCCCGGGACGACGTACTACTACGGCGTCGGCCATGAGGGCTTCGACCCGGCCGACACCCGCAACCTCGGCACGCTCGGCACCTTCACCACCGCGCCCGCGCACGCCGAGCCCTTCACCTTCACCGCCTTCGGCGACCAGGGCGTCAGCTACCACGCGCTCGGCAACGACCAGCTGATCCTGGGCCAGAACCCGGCCTTCCACCTGCACGCGGGCGACATCTGCTACGCCGACCCGTCGGGCTCCGGCCGGGAGACGGACTCCTACGACGCGCGCACCTGGGACCAGTTCCTGGCACAGACGGAGACCGTCGCCAAGACCGTGCCGTGGATGGTGACGACCGGCAACCACGACATGGAGGCGTGGTACTCGCCGGACGGGTACGGCGGCCAGAACGCCCGCTGGACCCTGCCGGACAACGGCCCGGACCCGGTGAACCAGCCGGGCGCGTACTCCTTCGTCCACGGCAACGTGGGCGTGATCGCCCTCGACGCCAACGACGTGTCGTACGAGATCCCCGCCAACTTCGGGATCAGCGGGGGCGGCCAGACGCGGTGGCTGGACCGGCGGCTGGGCCAGCTGCGGGCCCGCCACGACATCGACTTCCTGGTGGTCTTCTTCCACCACTGCGCCTTCTCCACGACGAACGCGCACGCCTCGGACGGCGGGGTGCGCGACGCCTGGGTGCCGCTCTTCGAGAAGCACCAGGTGGACCTGGTCATCAACGGGCACAACCACGTCTACGAGCGCACCGACGCGATCCTGCGCAACGCGGTCGCCCGTCCGGTGCCGATCGGCGAGCGCACCGACCCGACGCGGGACGGCATCGTGTACGTCACGGCGGGCGGCGCGGGCAAGGCGCTGTACGACTTCCCCGCGCCGGACAGCTACGAGGGACACGTCAAGGATCTGGACAGCGTCAAGACGTACCACGTGGCGAAGGGCGGCGGTAAGGCGGCCGAGACCGTGGAGTGGTCCCGGGTGCGCTACACCGGCTTCTCGTTCCTGGCGGTGGAGGTGCTGCCGGGCCGGCACGCCCGGATGAAGGTCACCGCGCTCGCCGAGTCGGGCGAGCGCATCGACCACTTCGAGATCGCCCGGGGGCACTGAGACCGGGATCAGGGGCGGGGCCGGGCCGGGCTGGTCCCGGGTCGGTTCGGTCCGGGTCGGTCCGGGTCGGTCCGGGTCCCGTGCGGCCGGAGTCCGGCTTCGGGGCCGGTTCGGACCGTGCTGGTTCCGGTGCGGGCTCAGTGGCCCGTGGAGCCGCCGTTGTCCCTGCGGTCCAGTGCGCGCTGCAGGGCGGCGGCGGCGTTCCGGCGCTCCGACTCGGTCGGGCGGGGGGTGTGACGGACGCGGCGGCGGACAGTCGTCTCGGCCATGATGGATCGACTCCTTGAGATCGCGTGGATGCCGGGACCGGATTCCGGGGAATCCGGATGTCGACAGTCAAGAGCGGGATTTCGAGGTGCCGGAAGGGGCGGGGAGCGTCGCCGCAGGGGTTGCCTGCTTCGTGGCGGGCGCTCACGACCACCAATCGCTGGATCGAGCGAGTCGTTCGGCTCCTACCAAGCTAGGACAGCCGGGCCGCTCTGTCTCCACAATTACTCGGACTTCCTACTATCTGAGACGGCCGCCCCTCGGCGTTCGGCGCGCAGTTCGCGGATCAGCGCCCGCACGGCGAGGGATCGTGCCTGCTCAGGGGTGGTGACATGGCCGATCGACCACGTGGGGCGATCCGGTCCAAGAGCAGTGATCTCGATTCCGTCGGGTGCTCCATAGAGGGACAGTCCGGGCATGATCGCCATGCCGAGACCACCGGACACCATCGAGAGCACCGCTCCGTCGTCCTCGGCATCCACCGTCGTCCTCGGCATCCACCGTCGCCCGCAGGATCCACCATCGCCCGCGGGATCAACTCCCGCGCCGCCCACCGACGGATCATCGGGGGCGCGGGTTCGGCCGCGCATCACCCCCAGGGGAAACAGCGCGCGGAGAAGCACTGCCCGTGGAAACGGCGCCCGTCGAAACACCGACCCGAGGAACCCCGCCTCACAGCACGTCCCCGTCGCGCCAGTCGAAGGCCAGCGTCCCGGACCGGGCGGGCAGCGTGCCGCGTACGTAGGTGCTGCCCTCCTCGTCGGGCAGCGGCTCGACGCCCTCGGGCCCCTGCGCGGCGAGCTGCCCCGGCCACGGCTCCCAGCCCCGGGACACGTAGAGCGCGGCCCCCGCGTCGGACGCGGACAGCGCCCCGAAGGCGTACGCCCCGTCGATGACCCGTTCCAGTGCGGCCATCACGCGTCCGCCGAGCCCTTCCCGGCGGTGCTCGGCGCGGACGGCCACGCCCTCGACGTAGCCGACGCGGTACGAACGTCCCCCGTGGACCACCCGCCGCTGGATCACGCTGCCGTGGGCGAGGAGGAGTCCGCTGCCGTCGCGCACACAGGCGTGGACGCCGCCCAGGGTGTGATCCCAGTCGCCGTCCGAGAAATCCCCGTCGAACGCGGTGTCCAGGAGGTCGCGGATCCCGGCGAGGGCCGGCGCGGTCAGCTCGTAGGTGTGGGCGAGGTGCAGGGTTGCCGGTTCGGTCATGTACCCAGGGTCCCAGGCGCGGCCCTCACCCGGTACTCAGTATCCATTTGAGTACCCGGGCCGTGCCGAAAGGATGTGCGTCGCACGAGAGTTGCCCCTATGAACGGCCTCTACGCTCTCAAGCCCTGGTACGCGAACCGGCTCGCCGGTGTCCGTGCCCGCCTCGTCCGCCGTGAGGTGTCGCCCGACACCCTCACCGCGGCGGGCGTCGTCGCGGCGGCCGGTGGAGCCGCCGCGCTGGCCTGGCTGCCCGCCGGACCCGCCGCGCTCCCGGTCGCCGTGCTGCTCGCGGCGCGGCTCGCCTTCGCCAACCTCGACGGGGCGCTGGCCCGCGACACCGGCCGGACCACCCGGCGCGGCGCGGTCCTCAACGAACTGGGCGACCGGGCGGCCGACCTGGTCGTGCTCGCCGGGTTCCTGGCGCTCGCCCCGCTGTGGCTGGTGGCGGTGGCCGCGCTCGCGGCGACGCTGCCGTCCTGGGTGTCGCTGGCGGGCGCGGCGGCCGGTGCGCCCCGGCACAACGGCGGCCCGGTCGGCAAGACCGAACGCTGTCTGCTGGCCGTGGTCGCGGCGGCGAGCGGCTGGGCCGTGCCCGTACTGATCGTGATCGCCGCCGGTTCGCTGCTCACCGCCGCGCTCCGGCTGGCCCGGCTGTGGCGGGAGTTGGCATGAGCGCCGTACTGATCGCCGAGGAGGCGGCGGCGCGAGCCGTACCGCTGGTCGCGGGTGTGCTGGGGGCGGGCGGCGTGGCCGTAGCCGTACTGCCGTCGAAGGTCCGGACGCGGGCCGAACTGCGCAAGCGGTGGCGGACCTGGGCGCTGGTCGCGCCGGTCTTCCTGGGGGCGTACTTCCTGGGTGGCGGGGGCACGTTCGTGCTGGCCGCCGGGCTCGGGGTGGTCGCCGTGACCGAGTTCGTCCGGATGGCCGGGCTGACGCGGGGCGACCACGCGGTGCTGGTCGCGGCGGCGGTCCTCGGGCCGGCCCTGGCGTGGCTGACGCCGGAGGTCCTGGACCCGCGGGCGGCGGTCCTGCTGCTGCTCGCGGCGGCGCTGCCCCCGGTGTTGTCGGGTGACGACGCGCGCGGTTTCACCCGCGGCGCCCGGACGGCCTTCGGGCTGCTGTGGATTCCGGTCGCGCTGACGGGTCTGGTGACGCTGGGCGGGACGGGGGCGGCGGTCGGCCTGGCGGTGGCGCTCGGTGATGTCGGTGCCTGGTGCGGCGGTACGGCGCTGGGCCGCCGGGGTCCGCTCGCCCGGCGGCTCTCCCCGCTCTCCCCGAACAAGACCTGGGCGGGGGTGCTGGGCGCGGCCCTCGCCACGGCGCTGCTCCTGCTGGTGCTCGGTTCGTTCTCGGTGGCGCTGTGGGCCGCGGTGCTCGGCGGCTGTGTCCTGGGTGACCTGATCGAGTCGATGGTCAAGCGCGAGTCGGGGGTGAAGGACGCGGGCAGCTGGCTGCCCGGGTTCGGCGGCCTCCTCGACCGGATCGACTCCCTGCTGGTGGCTCTTCTCCTGGCGATGGTGATGACGTGACGATGACGACCCCGCTGCCCACGCCCGGCCGGGTGGACCTCCCGGCACGCTCCCGCTTCACCGCGGCACTGCGCCGCGGTCTGTGGTGGGCGGTGCTGAGCCTGACCGGTGGGGTGGAGCGGCGCGGGCGGCTGCCGCGCGGCGGCTGTGTCGTCGTCGCCAACCACTCCTCGCACGCCGACACCGCGGCGCTCCTCGCGGCGCTGGACGCGCGGCACATCCCGGTGATCGGGGCGGCGGCGGACTACTGGTTCGCCTCGCCGTGGCGGCGCCGGATCTGCCGCAGGCTCGCGGCCGGGTTCCCGGTGCGGCGCGGCGGGGGCGGCATGGACGATCTGCTCTCCATGGCGGACGAGCTGCGGGCGGGCCGGGCGGTGGTGCTGTTCCCCGAGGGCACCCGGGGCAAGGACGGCGAGCTGGGCTCCTTCCACCGCGGTGCGCTGGTCCTGGCCGAGCGTGCGGGGGTGCCGGTGGTGCCGGTCGGCATCGCGGGTACGGACCGGCTGCTGCCCAAGCACGGGCGGCTGCGCTCGGCCCTGGTACGGGTGACGATCGGGGAGCCGCTGCCTTCGGCCGTCACCCCGGCCGGGGCGCGCGACGCGGTCGTGGCGCTGCACTCCCGTACGGTCGCCGAACCGCTCGGGGACTCGGCGGCGCGCCGCCGGGTGGCGTCGGTCGTGACGTCCCGGTGGGGTGTGCCGCTGGCCTTCGTCTGGGCGCTGGCGGAGGCACTGAGCTGGCCGCTGATGCCGGAGCTGCTGCTCGGGGTGGTGTGTGTGGCGGTGCCGCGTGCGGCGTGGAAGATGTCGCTGGGGGCACTGGCGGGGAGCTTGGCGGGCGGCCTGCTCGCCCTGCAACTTGCCTCGGCGGGGCCGCAGTTGCCCGCGCCGCTGACCACCGACCGGATGCGGGCGGAGGTCCGCCGGGGGCTGGCGCTGGAGGGGGCGTCGGCGGTGCGGCGGCAGCCGTGGAACGGCATCCCGTTCAAGGTGTACGGCGCCGAGGCGGGGCGCGCCGGGGTGCCGGCCGGTGACTGGGCCGCCGCCTCCGCGACGGCGCGTGGTGCGCGGACGCTGTCGGTGGGGCTCGGGTTCGCCGCGTTCGGGCTGCTGATGCGGCGCCACCGCAGGCACTACGGGCGCTATCTGGCGCTGCTGGGCGGCGGCTTCACGGCGGGGCTTTCGCTGATCGTGCACGGCTGGGCGTGAACTGCCCGCCCCGGGCGGCGTGGCCCGGGGCGGAGACCGGACCGTGCGGTCCGGGGGGCGAGGACGGTCAGTACACGGTCACGCCGTAGGCGGCCAGGGCTTCCTTGACCGGCTGGTGGATGGCGGAGCCGCTGGTGCCGGTGCAGCCGGAGCTGCCCGAGTGGATGCCGAGGGCGACGGAGCCTGCGAAGTGGGCGCCGCCGCTGTCGCCGCCCGCGGAGCAGGCGGTGGTGCGGACCATGTTGTAGACGGGCCCGTCGCCGTAGTTGACGGTGACGTTGACGGCCGTGACGGTGCCGCTGGTCACCTTGGTGGTGGAGCCGCTCTTACTGAGGGTCTGGCCCACGACGGCGTCGGCGGCCGAGCCGATGTCCTGGGAGCCGCCGTTGTAGAGGTCGACGTCCCCGGCGGGCGCGGAGCCGTCGGTGTACCGGACGATGCCGTAGTCGTTGGTCGGGAAGCTGGTGCCCTCACGGACCCCGACGACCGGTCCTCCGGACGTGGCCGACCAGTTGGCTGAGATGTTGGTGCAGTGCCCGGCGGTGACGAAGTACCGGGCGCCGCCCTTGGTGACGTTGAAGGCGGCCGAACACCGGCTCCCGCCGCCGTAGATGGCGCCGCCGCCCAGCACCTCGCGGTGGAAGACGCCGGGCACCCTGGTGATGCGTACGGCACCGTCCAGCCGGTCGGCGACGGCTCCGAGCCGGGCCAGGTCCCGCGCGGAGACCGACTGATCGGCCTCCACCGCGACCTGGTTGGTCCTGGGGTCGACACCCCAGGAGGTGCCGGTGATCTTCGCCTCGGCCTCCAGGGTGTCCATCGCGGCGCCCAGTTGCGCGGCGCTGCGCGCCACCCGGCGCACGGTGGCCCCGGCGGCCACGGCCTGTTCGGCGGCACGGTCGGTGGTGACGGTGACGACGAGGTCACCGGTCTTCCGGTCGAGGTAGCTCCCGGCGCTTCCGGCCCCGAGCCGCCGCTCCAGGGCGGCGTCCAGGGCGTAGGCGGCGGGGGTGGGGGCGGACAGCGCGGTGGAGGTGGGCGGCGCGGTGGGGGCGGGCTCCGGAACGGGCGCCGCCCCGGAGGGAGTCGCGCCGAGGCCGAGGGTGCCGATGACGAGCAGAAGGGAAACGCCGACGCGGGCACGGGTAGTGCGTCTCATGGGGGTGCTCCTTCTCGGGTGACGCGTGGGGACGTACCGAGCAAGGAATTTGGCATGCTCATTACCTAACCCGCAAGAGCGCGTTACCCGGAAGGCCCTTCGCGGGCCCGGTGACCGGACACTGACCGGGACGGGCGGCCCGCCCTTGTCCGAAGGCCCTCTGTTCGCGGAGCGGGCGCGGGCCGCACACTGCCGCCATGCCCGAGAACACGACTGACGCACCCCAGCAGTGGACCCCGGTCCACGGCGACCCGTACCGATCGGTCCCGTACCGCCCCGAGCGGATGCCGGCCGAGGAGTCCCTGGACCAGGCCGACCGTCTGCGGCACCGGATGGACGGGCGCAGGACCGTACGCCGGTTCTCCACCGACCCTGTGCCCGAGCAGGTGCTGCGGGACGCCATCGCCTGCGCGGCGACCGCACCCTCCGGAGCCCATCAGCAGCCGTGGACCTTCGTCCTGGTCAAGGACCCCGAGGTGCGGCGCCGCATCCGGGAGGCGGCCGAGCACGAGGAGAAGATCAGCTACGACGGCAGGCTCGGCGAGGAGTGGCTGGCGGCGCTGCGCCCGCTGGGCACCGACGCGGTGAAGTCCCATATGACGGACGCCCCGGGCCTGATCGTGGTGTTCCAGCAGCGTTACTGGCTGGGCGAGGACGGCACGAAGCGCAAGCACTACTACGTCGACGAGTCCGTCGGCATCGCGGTCGGGATGCTGCTGTCGGCCCTGCACCTGTCGGGCCTGTCGGCCCTGATCCACACCCCGAGCCCGATGCGCTTCCTGCGCGAGGTCCTGGACCGCCCGGAGAACGAGAAGGCGTTCGCGGTGATCCCGGTGGGCTATCCGGCCGAGGACTGCGAGGTGCCGGACCTGGTCCGCAAGTCGCTGGACCAGGTGATGGTGGAGATCTGAGCCGGACGGACCCGGT
The DNA here is from genome assembly GCF_026340105.1 of Streptomyces sp. NBC_01433. Taxonomy (NCBI): domain Bacteria; kingdom Bacillati; phylum Actinomycetota; class Actinomycetes; order Kitasatosporales; family Streptomycetaceae; genus Streptomyces; species Streptomyces sp. NBC_01433. The sequence goes on from NZ_JAPEPM010000001.1 coordinate 429,421, forward strand.
GACGGACCGGCCACGGTCCCGGTGACGGACCGGACATAGCCGCGGTGACGGACCCGGCGACGGACCCGGACACCGACCCCGTCACGACCCCGGACACCGCCCCCTTCACGGCCCCGGACATGGAAACCGCCCCCCGGCCGGCAGGGGGGCCGGTCGGGGGGCGGGACTCTGGGCCGGGGCGCCGTGCTGCGGCGCCCCGGGAGGGGGTCAGCCCTGGTGGGGGTAGGTGTAGTCGGTCGGCGGGACCAGCGTCTCCTTGATGGCCCGGGTCAGCGTCCAGCGCTGGAGGTTCTGCGGGGCACCCGCCTTGTCGTTCGTACCCGAGGCACGGCCACCGCCGAAGGGCTGCTGGCCGACGACGGCGCCGGTCGACTTGTCGTTGATGTAGAAGTTGCCCGCGGCGTACCGCAGCTTCTCCATCGTGTACGCGGCCGCCGCACGGTCGTTGGAGATGACCGCGCCGGTCAGCGCGTAGTCGGAGGCCGACTCCATCTGCTCCAGCATGGCGTCGTACTTCTCGTCCTCGTACACGTGGATCGCGAGGATCGGGCCGAAGTACTCGGTCGTGAAGACCTCGTTGGCCGGGTCGGTGCAGACGATGACCGTCGGGCGGACGAAGTAGCCGACCGAGTCGTCGTACGTGCCGCCCGCGACGACCGTGCACGTCGGGTCGGACTTCGCGCGGTCGATCGCGGCCTTGTTCTTGGCGAACGAACGCTCGTCGATGACGGCGCCGATGAAGTTCGTCAGGTCGGTGACGTCACCCATCTTGATGCCGTCGACCTCGGCCGCGAACTCCTCCTGGAAACCGGAGTTCCAGATGGAGGCCGGGACGTACGCCCGCGAGGAGGCCGAACACTTCTGGCCCTGGTACTCGAAGGAGCCACGGGTCAGCGCGGTCTTCAGCACGGCGCGGTCGGCGCTGGGGTGTGCGACGACGAAGTCCTTGCCGCCGGTCTCGCCGACCAGACGCGGGTACGTCCGGTAGCTGGCGATGTTGTTGCCGACCGTCTTCCACAGGTGCTGGAAGGTCGGGGTCGAGCCGGTGAAGTGGATACCGGCCAGGTCCCGGTGGTTCAGGGCCACCTCGGAGACGGCGATGCCGTCGCCGGTCACCAGGTTGATGACGCCCTTGGGCAGACCGGCCTCCTCCAGCAGCCGCATCAGCAGCACGGCGGCGTGGGTCTGCGTCGGGGACGGCTTCCACACCACGACGTTGCCCATGAGGGCGGGGGCGGTGGGGAGGTTGCCCGCGATGGCCGTGAAGTTGAACGGCGTGATCGCGTAGACGAAGCCCTCCAGCGGGCGGTGGTCCATGCGGTTCCACACGCCGGGCGAGTTGGCCGGGGGCTGCTCGGCGAGCATCTGGCGCGCGTAGTGCACGTTGAAGCGCCAGAAGTCGACGAGCTCGCAGGGGGTGTCGATCTCGGCCTGCTGGGCGGTCTTGGACTGGCCGAGCATGGTCGAGGCGGCCAGCGTCTCGCGCCAGGGGCCCGACAGCAGCTCGGCGGCGCGCAGGATGATCGCGGCGCGGTCGTCGAACGCCATCGCGCGCCACGCCGGGGCGGCGGCCAGCGCGGCGTCGATCGCGTCCTGGGCGTCCTGCTCGGTGGCCCCGGCGAACGTACCGATGACGGCCCGGTGGTTGTGCGGCTGCACGACGTCGAAGCGCTCGCCGCCACCCATCCGCTTCTCGCCGCCGATGGTCATCGGCAGGTCGATCGGGTTCTCGGCGAGCTCCTTGAGCTTCACTTCGAGGCGGGAGCGCTCCGGGGAGCCCGGGGCGTAGGAGCGGACCGGCTCGTTGACCGGCGCGGGGACCTGGGTCACAGCGTCCATGAGTGCCTTGTCTCCTTGGTTGGGCGGGGTGGGGGTCGGCCGGGGTGTGGGTCAGCCCTTGGTGATGATGGAGCGGGCGAAGAACAGCAGGTTGGCCGGCTTCTCCGCGAGGCGGCGCATGAAGTATCCGTACCAGTCGGTGCCGTACGCCGTGTAGACGCGCATCCGGTGGCCCTCGGCCGCGAGCCGGATGTGCTCCTCGCTGCGGATGCCGTACAGCATCTGGAACTCGTACTCGTCCAGTTTGCGCCCGGCCTTGCGGGCGAGCTCCTGGCTGATGGCGATGAGCCGCGGGTCGTGGGACCCGATCATCGGGTAGCCGTCGCCGTCCATGAGGATCTTGACGATGCGAACGTACGCCCGGTCGATCTCGGCCTTGTCCTGGTACGCGACGGAGGCGGGCTCCTTGTAGGCGCCCTTCACGATGCGGACGCGGCTGCCGGCGGCGGCCAGGCGACGGGCGTCGTCCTCGGTGCGGAACAGGTAGGACTGGATCACGCAGCCGGTCTGCGGGTAGTCCTTCCGCAGCTCCTCGTGGATGGCGAACATCGAGTCGAGGGTGGTGTGGTCCTCGGCGTCCAGCGTGACCGTGGTGCCGATCTCGGCGGCGGCCTCGACGACCGGGCGGACGTTGGCGAGCGCCAGCTCGTGGCCGCCCTCCAGGGCCTGGCCGAACATCGACAGCTTCACGGACATCTCGGCCCTGGTGCCCAGGCCCAGTTCCTTGAGCCGGCCGACCAGCTCCAGGTACGCGTCGCGCGCGGCGGCGGCCTGGTCGGCGCTGGTGATGTCCTCGCCCACGACGTCCAGGGTGACCTCAAGGCCCTTGCCCGCGGCGTCCTGGATGATCGGGACGACCTGATCGACGGTCTCACCGGCGATGAAGCGGTCGACGACCTGCTTGGTGCCGGGCGCGGCGGAGACGAACCGGCGCATGCGGTCGCTGCGCGACGCGGCGAGAATCACGGGACCCAGCACGGGGCACCTCCACGGAAAGTACGTACGAACGGCCGTAGCGGTAGGAAGGGAAACGAACCGGTACGGCACGGAGAACCACCGTGAAATCTATGGATCACTCCGATCGTGTGCCATCGACAGCTGTCACGCATCTGTGGCCGGGACCTCAGACATATGTCTGAAGAGGTGCGAGAATGTGCGAGTGAAGGGCGATTACCAGGAACTGGTCGACGAGATCTCCACGCTGCTCGGCGCCCCCGCCACCCTGGAGAACCGGGACTTCGGCCTGGTCGCCTTCGGCGCCCACGACAGCGACGACGACACGGCCATGGACCCCGTCCGGACGCGCTCGATCCTGACCCGGCGCTCCACCCCGGCGGTCCGGGCCTGGTTCGAGGGCTTCGGCATCGCGCGGGCGACCGGCCCGGTCCGGATTCCGGCCGCCCCGGAGGCCGGGGTGTTCCGGGACCGGATCTGCCTTCCGGTACGCCATCGGGGTGTCGTGCTCGGTTACGTCTGGCTGCTCGACGCCGAGCCCGCCCCGACCGACGAGCGGCTGAGCGCCGCGATGGACGTCGCGGCCCGGATCGGGGCCCTGCTCTCCGACGAGGCGCGGGCGGGCGCGGACCTGACGCGGGAGTTCGGCGCGGTCCTGGCGGCCGGGCGCGGCTGGCAGCGCGACATGGCGGTGGCCGCCCTGCGCGAGGCCCTCGGCCCGGACGCGGACGGCCTGCACACCGTGGTGTGCGTGACCCCGTGGGAGGACGACACCCCCTCGGTACGTACGGTCCCGTCGGCGGCGGCGCTGGCCGCGGTGGCCTCCCCCGCCGGTGCCGGCGCCCTGTCGCTGGCGGCCCTGGTACGGCTGCGCTCGGCCGGTCAGCTGGACCCGGCCACGAGCGCCGCGGACCGGCTGCGCACCGCCGCGGCCCCCGCCGCCACGGCCGGGATCGCGCTCCCGCGCCGCGGTCTGGCCGAGCTGGGCGACTCCTGGCACGAGGCGGTGTCGGCGGCCCGCGCGGCGACGGCGGAGGCCCGTTTCGGCCCGGTCGCCGACTGGGCGGCCATCGGCCCGTACCGCCTGCTGACCGCACTCCCCCGGACCCCGGACGCCGCCCCGGACCCGGCGGTGACCACGCTGCTGACCCCGCCGCACACCGAGCTGGCCCGGACCGCCGAGGCGTTCCTCGACTGCGCGGGCCAGGCGAGCCGGACGGCGGCGGAGCTGGGCGTCCACCGCCAGACGCTGTACTACCGCCTCTCCCGCGTCCAGCAGCTCACCGGACTCGACCTGAACGACGGCGAGGACCGGCTGCTGCTGCACATGGCGTTGAAACGGGCACGGCTGTGAGCGGCGCGGGTTCCGCGACTCGGTGCGCACTGACTCCGCACGGCAACTAAGGGCATTCAGAGTCCAGCCCGGGTACGCAGGAAGAACGAACAGCCGATGGCGTCAGTCCGCTACGACGATGCGTCGGTACGGAAGGTCCCGTTCAAGGATCTGCGGTTGGCGGATCTCACACGGTCGGTGCCATGGCGGAAGTTTCGCTCCGTCCACGGCCAGGCCACTACTCAGGGCGGTACTCGTCGGCAACGATGGCCGGGCCCGTGGTCCATGAGAGCCGCTCGGAGCCGGCACGGCGACCTGCGTGAACGCCAACCACCCGGCCTTGGAGAACTTCAATCAACAACCTACATGGCCAACCTCCAATTTTCGCTGGGCGTACGAAAGCCCCGAGGCCAAGTCACCCCATCAACCGACACGAGCGCGAAACAACCGAAATCCCATTCGCGCAGCGCAGCGGCCACCACGCCCCCTCGTGGCATGTCACCGCGTTTCGCTATGTATCAAGCGCCCTTACCACATGACCACCTGCGGGCCCTCCATGACATTTCCAAACTGCGGTCTCACGGAAATAATCCACGTGCAGACCGAAGGAGTGGCAACCACAGACCGGCCAGACCGTGACATAATAATCCATAACAAATTCCTGCACCCCTTCCGCTACGACACCAAGGACTTCCGCCCAATCCGGTGTCGAGACTTCTGCGGACTTGAAGCGAACCGCGCCGACCGGCTCAAATTCCGGGTCGCGAAAATAGTTGACGTAGCTGAACTCCTCCCCGACAACCCTTTTCCCCGTTTCGTCGAGCACGGACTTCTGGATCACATCGAAGGCCGATCTCGCCATGGAAAAGGTTCGCGTGGTCCAGAGTTCACAGAATTCTTCTCCGGAAATTTCTCCGAATTCATCATGCACCTCGGACATCCACGCCAGCACCTCCTCCGGCATCGGCTCCCCCTGCCGCCGGACTGCTTGCAGCATCCTGTCCCGCCAGTCCAGAAAATTCGACACCCTCGCCAGCCTTCCGATCGAATTCACCTGCTGAAAGTCCGCCCCACAAAATAGCATATCGCCGGAAGGATTCCTTCCGGCGATATGCCGATTTACGCGTTCACCTGGATCGACCCGAAGATCCTCGGGTAAACAGGGCCCAAACGCTCACCCTCGGGTTTCTCACGAAAATGTTCTGGACAGTGACGGTGCCGGACCATTCAGCATTGTCCGTCCAGCCGAACCATCTCGCGAATCCGAGGACGCTGCACTTTCCTCGCTCGGAATCCGATCTGCCTCTCCCGTTCCGCCCCCCGGGAGGCATGGAAGAAGTAATCCCCTGCCTCCGCGTGACCGTAGCTCTGATTCGACACAATCCGCTTTCCCGGAATGGTGATACTGAACACCAGTTTCACGGAGCCGTACTTCTTCCATATACTCTTCAGCTTCAGGCGCCAGGTGAGACTGCACTTGGAATGCCCGGTGCAGTATCGCCTGAGATACAGCACGCAGTTCTTTGTCGCCCTTTGCTGATCGCGATAGTTCAGTCGGCTCCCGCTGGTGTCCAGCTGCGTGTGAGCAAGACACCCCGGGCGAGCAAGAGGCCCCATGCGCGCAAGGCACCCCGGGAGAAGGAGAACCGACGGTGAATCCGGACCGGCGGGACCGGCTGCGTGACGCGGCGATCGAGGTACTGGCCGACGCGGGCAATCGCGGTCCGACTCCCCGACACCCTGGCGGCGGCGGGCCCGGACGGCTTCGTACGCGGCCAGCTCCAGGCGGTGTACCCGGAGCACCCTGAGGACCCGGAGCACCCGGCCGGCTAGTTCGTCAGGACGCGGTACCCCGGTCGGTCAGCGCTCCCCCGACGGCAGCTCCGTGACCGGCCGGTCGCTGACCAGGGCCGCCATCACCAGCGGCGCGTCCCCGTCACTGTGCCCGACGCACACCGCGATCCAGCGGCCCGGTGCGCCCACCGGTCCAGCCACCGACGCCGACGCCGAAACCGGCACCGGCCCCCAGACGGTCAGGTCGCCGTAGAGGTCCTGTCCGAGCAGCGCCTCGAACAGCGGGGGCAGCGGCGCGCCCTCCTGCTTCCGGAGGAGCGGCACATGCGTGGCCACCGCCCGGTGGGCACCCCACCGGGCGTCCAACTCCGCGACGAGAGAGGCGAGATGGGCTTCGGCCGCCTCCTCGGCGTCGTTCCACTCGGGGGCGTACACACCGGTCAGCGGGTCGCCCTCCCAGAGCGGGACGATCCGGAAGCCCGCACCGCTGGTGGCGGTCCACTCGCCGGTGTCCGGGTCGCCCTCCCCCACGGTGGGCCCGGTGGCCGGTAGGGGGCCCACGAGCAGGTCCTCGACATCGGACACGGCCCGCTCCGTCGCGAACGGCTCACCGGTCCGGGCACTCACAGCGCGGCCCGGTCCATCGGGCGCGGCAGCGGCCGCAGCGCCCCGGCCCCGCTCAGCCGCTCGTAGGCCCGGACCACCGCGTCGGTGTCGCCGGGGGCCGCGATGCGCAGGAGCACACCGCCGCCCGGCAATTCCTCGCGGGCCGCCTTCAGGTCGTCCGGCAACAGGGCCGCGCGGCCCGGGGAGAGGTAGCCGACCCGGCCCACCACGGGGTCCCCCACGGAGAAACCGGCGTCGTCCTCCAGGGCGTCGAGCACGTCGTCGTCGCTCACGTCCCCGAAGTCCGGCTCCCACACCCGGGCGAGGGCCGCGAGCAGTGCGGCCTCCGGAACCTCCGCGTCGTCCGGCGCGTGGAGGACGATCACGAGCGACTGGAGCAGGAACTCCGGCGCGCCGCCCGCCAGACCGCTGATCTCCGCCTTCCAACCGGACCCGTCACCGCGGGCGATCCGCAGTCCGGTGCCCGTGACGTCGGACCAGTCGTCGGCCGTCCGCACCACACGCAGGGCGGCGAGCAGCGCGTCCTCGTCCGCCGGGAGTCCGGTGTCGGGCCCCGACGCGTGGACCTGCCGCCACGGACCGGTCAGGCCCGCCCCGGCCGGTGAACCGGCCTCGGGAAGCAGGGCCGTGAGCTGGTCGAGGGTGTGTTTCCAGCGACCGGCCAGCGCCTCGGCCGACTCCGGCCTGGGCCCCCAGAAACCCCGCACTACACGTCGCATCCGCTCTTCCTCCGTCGACCGTCGTCCGTCGGCGTGGCCCCGGTCCGGCCGGGGGCCACGCCGTGCAGGCTACTCGTCGAACGCACCCGGTTTCCTGGTGCTGTCGTTCACCTTCGGCTTGCTGTAGACGACCTTGATCGGCAGTCCTTCGTCGCGGAACGCCTTGCGGGCGGCCTTGGCCACGTCCGGGTCGGAGAAGTGCCATTCGACCGCACGGCCGCCGGACGCCTCCACCTGGGACCGCGCCTCGGTGACGAACTTGTCCTTGCCGGACGGGGTGAGGGTGCCGCTGTCCGTCTTCGAGAGGTAGCTGCCGTAGCCGTTCTTGGCCTCCAGGAAGGTCTGCCGGCCGGAGTCCCAGCCGTCGTACTCCACGGCCGGCTTGCCGTCCTTGGGGTGCGGTACGACGTACTCCTGGCCGCGGTTCGTCCCGGTGACCTGCTCCTGGTAGCGGAGCCAGGACTCGTTCTTCCAGTTGGGCGCGGGGTTGCGGTCGCGGCTGGCCCAGTAGCCGTCGCCGAGGTCCGCGTCACCGAGCTTGCGGTCCTTCAGATCGTCGGCCCAGGACGGCGGGTTGTAGTTGCGCGGGTCTGACGTGTCGTTGCGGTTGGCCTCGGGGTACTGCTTCTTGTCCAGCTCGGCCTTGCGCGCCCGCTCCGGCTCCTCCAGCCGCTTCTGGTCCAGGTGGGCGGCCCGCTCCTGGTCGCGGGCTTCCTTAGCCTTCGCCTTGGCCGCCTCGTCGCACCCGCCGTCCGCGAGGATCACCCGGCCGGTGGACCCGGAGGCCAGCACACCGATGCCGGAACCGCCGACTCCGGTGAGGCCGCCGGAACCTCCCGGGCCGCCCGAGCCGCCGGAACCTCCGTACCGCACCAGCGGCGGCCCGGACGCGATGACACAGCCGGTCCTGCGTGCGGCGTCCTCGGCGGCGTCCGCGGCGTCGTCGGCCTCCTTCGCCGCCTTGCGGACCCCGTCGATGTCGCCGGCTTCGAGGGCCTTGCGGGCCCGGCGTGCGGCAGCCCCCGCGTCCCCCGCGGCTTCGGCCACCTGCTCGGCGACCTTGCCGACCTTGCCGAGCACCCCGACCTTGCCGACGACCTTCGCCACGTCGTAGCCGGGGATGAACATGGACCCGATGTTCCAGACGACATCGGTGACGGCCCGGGTCTTCTCGCCGTTGTTCCAGCGCTCGCGGACCTCGTCACCGACGAAAACGGTGTCGCCGACCGTGCCCACGGTGTTGCCGGAAGCCTTGGTCCAGTCCCAGACCGCGCCGAGGTAGTCGCCGTCGTCCCACTTGTCGCCCGCGCCCTTGGAGTCCTGCATCCACTTGTCGCCGAGCTGGCTGCCGTAGTCGGCGATCCCGGACCAGGTCTCGGGCTTGAAGAGGTCGACGATGCCGGTGACGTCGCCCCAGATCCCGTCGACGGCCACGCCCTTGACGACCTGGGTCGTGCGGTCCCAGGCGCATCCGAAGAAGCCCCAGCCGCCGCAGTCCTCTTTCTCCTCGGCCTTGTTGCCGCCGTCGCCGCCGTTCTCGCTTTCACCCTCGGCGGACGCGGGCTGGTCGTAGTCGGCCTCGGGCTCCTCGCCCGCCTCGGGGAAGGTGTCCTCACCGGTGCCGGGACGGCCGTCGTCGTCGGGACCGCCGGTGCCTCCGCTGGAGCCCGTGGAGCCCGTGGAGCCCGTGGTGTCGCCGCCCGTGGAACCACCGGTCGTATCACCGCCGGTCGAGCCGCCGCTGCCACCCGTACCGCCGGTGGAACCGCCTTCCGTACCGCTGGTTGAGCCCGTGCCGCCCGTGGAACCCGTGCCGCCCGTGGAACCGGTACCGCCCGTGATGGTCGAGCCGCCCTCCGTACCACCCGTCGAGTCGCCGTCCGCGCCCCCGATCGAGCCGCCCGCCGTGGCGCCGCCGTCCTTGCCGCCGCCCGCCTCGACCGATCCGCTGCCGTCGCCGCCCGGGGACACCGGGCACGACGAACCGGTGAGCGAGCAGATCGCCGACTGAAGGCCCTCGGTGATACGTCCGCCCAGGCCGCCCACCGTCATCGCCCCGATGAGCGCGACGACGATCAGCACCAGGCCCAGGTACTCCAGGGCCGACTGACCCCGGTCGCGGCGCCAGGTGATCATGTGCGGGAGCGAGAACTTGGGCTTCTCCCCCCGCTCCCCCGACGGCAGCAGGAACCATGCGCGGCTCCGCGGCCGGAGGAGGAGTACGAGGATCAGCGTCGGCAGGAGCAGCTGGCTGAAGCCGTCCGCCGAACCGTCACCGATGTTGGCGACGCCCCCGAGAACCAGCCACACCTGTACGGCGACCAGTCCCCACCACACCCGTTTTCCGCCGGTCCGGACGTGCCGCGCGAGCAGCAGGCCCAGGACGCCGGGAGCGGAGGCGTAGAGCATGACTCCGAGGACCTGCGCGCCCATCGCGTCCACGGCGAGAGCCGAGCCGAAGAGCCCGAGCCCGCCGAGTACCGTCGCGCCGAACAGTACGAGGAGCAGCACGCGTGCCGTGGCGAGCGGACGGGGCAGATCACGCCGCCCGGGGACAGGTACGGGAGCGGCCGCTCCAGGAATGGGTATGCCACCGATCGCAGACATACGTGACCCCAACCCCCGCTGTCAGTAGCGACATGACAATGGCTCACGCTAGGGCCGGGACCCCTGTCCCGTCGTGGGTCCCAGGGCCCAACACAGGGCCCACCCTCCCCGGCCCGGAACGGCCGGACCGGCTCCGTCCGGCCCTGTCCGGCCCTGTCCGGCCCCGGACAGCACCGTACCCGGCAGCTGGACGCTCGCGGAGAACGTGCGTCCAACTGCCGGGTACGGTGTCCGACCGGTGCGGCGGTTATGCGGTCACGCGGTCAGGTTCACCGAACGGGCCGAGGCCGCGCCGATCTCCACCGAGATCTCGTTCAGCACGGGCTGCGGGACGGTGTCGTCCACGGTGAGGACGACCAGTGCCTCGCCGCCCACGGCCGCCCGCGAGACCTGCATGCCCGCGATGTTCAGCCCGGCCTCGCCGAGGATCTTGCCGACCGCGCCGACGACGCCGGGACGGTCCTGGTAGCGCAGCACGACCATGTGGTCGGCCAGCGCCAGGTCGACGTCGTGGTCGCCGATGGCCACGATCTTCTGGAGGTTCTTCGGGCCGGCCAGCGTGCCGGAGACCGCGACCTCCTCGCCGCTCGACAGCGTGCCGCGGACGGTCACCACATTGCGGTGGTCGGGCGACTCGGAGCTGGTGGTGAGGCGGACCTCGACACCGCGCTCCTGCGCGAAGAGCGGGGCGTTGACGTAGCTCACGGTCTCGTCGACGACATCCTCGAAGACACCCTTGAGCGCCGAGAGTTCCAGCACCTTCACATCGTGCTGGGTGATCTCGCCGTACACCTCGACGTCGAGCCGGGCCGCGACCTCGCCCGCGAGCGCGGTGAAGATCCGGCCGAGCTTCTCGGCGAGCGGCAGTCCGGGACGTACGTCCTCGGCGATCACACCGCCCTGCACATTGACCGCGTCCGGCACGAGCTCCCCGGCGAGGGCGAGGCGCACGGACTTGGCGACCGCGATGCCCGCCTTCTCCTGGGCCTCGTCGGTGGAGGCGCCGAGGTGCGGGGTGCAGACGACCTGGTCGAACTCGAACAGCGGGGAGTCCGTGCAGGGCTCCTTCGTGTACACGTCCAGACCGGCACCCGCGACGCGGCCCTCCTTGAGGGCGGAGGCGAGGGCCTGCTCGTCGACGATGCCACCGCGCGCGGCGTTGACGATGCGCACCGAGGGCTTCACCTTGTGCAGCGCCTCGTCACCGATCAGGCCGAGCGTCTCGGGGGTCTTGGGCAGGTGCACCGTGATGAAGTCGGCGACCTCCAGCAGCTCGTCCAGGCTGAGGAGCTTGACGCCCATCTGCGCGGCGCGGGCCGGCTGTACATAGGGGTCGTACGCGACGATCTTCATGCCGAAGGCCGACATGCGCTGCGCGACCAGGACACCGATGCGGCCGAGACCGACGACGCCGAGGACCTTCTCGCTCAGCTCGACGCCCGTGTACTTGGAGCGCTTCCACTCGCCGTTCTTCAGGGCGGTGTTGGCCTGCGGAATGTTGCGCGCGGTGGCGACCAGCAGACCGCAGGCCAGTTCGGCGGCGGTGACGATGTTGGACGTCGGGGCGTTGACGACCATCACACCGGCCTTGGTGGCCGAGGAGACGTCGACATTGTCCAGTCCGACCCCGGCCCGGGCGACGACCCGGAGCTTCTTCGCGGCGGCGATGGCCTCGGCGTCGACCTTGGTGGCGGAGCGCACCAGGATGGCGTCGACATCGGCGATCGCGGGGAGGAGTTCGGCGCGGTCCGCGCCGTTGCAGTGCCGGATCTCGAAATCCGGACCCAGAGCGTCGACCGTGGCGGGCGACAGCTCTTCAGCGATGAGTACGACAGGTTTCGAGCTCACGTGAGTCCTCACAAGTCCAGTGCGGACGGCCGTCCCGACGGCCGCAGGCGGTGGAGGGGCTAGCCGCGTGGTAGACGCACGACACTGTGGGCCCTGACGCGTGTATGTGTGGAGAAGTGTAGTCATGCGACGGAGCGCATATTGCGCCCCGGTGGAAGGATCACCCGCACGAGGGTGGACGTGGTGTCCACCCATGCGGTGCCCCCCCTTCCCCACCGCCTCTCCCGCAGTGACACGGGGGTGTGAGACGGCTGCGGTGCCGGGGCGGGCCCGATGGACCCGCCCCGGCGAAGGACCTACGCGTCCTCGTCGTTGACCCAGCTCATGAGCTTGCGCAGCTCACGGCCGGTGGTCTCCAGCAGGTGGTCGCTGTCGGCCTTCTTGTACTCGTTGTACTTGGGCAGACCGTTGTGGTACTCGGCCATCCACGCCTTGGCGAAGGTGCCGTCCTGGATCTCGGCGAGCACCTTCTTCATCTCGGCCTTGGTGTCCTCGGTGATGATCCGCGGGCCGGTGACGTAGTCGCCCCACTCGGCGGTCTCCGAGATGGACCAGCGCATCTTCTCCAGGCCGCCCTCGTACATGAGGTCCACGATGAGCTTCAGCTCGTGCAGGCACTCGAAGTACGCGATCTCCGGCTGGTAGCCGGCCTCGGTCAGGGTCTCGAAACCGGCCTTGACCAGGGCGGCGGTGCCACCGCAGAGGACGGCCTGCTCACCGAACAGGTCGGTCTCGGTCTCCTCCGTGAAGGTCGTCTTGATGACGCCGGCGCGGGTGCCGCCGATGCCCTTGGCGTACGAGAGGGCGAGCGCCAGGCCGTTGCCGGTCGGGTCCTGCTCGACGGCCACGATGCACGGGACGCCGCGGCCTTCCTCGTACTGGCGGCGGACGAGGTGGCCGGGGCCCTTCGGGGCGACCATGCAGACGTCGACGTTGGCCGGCGGCTTGATGAAGTCGAAGCGGATGTTCAGGCCGTGGCCGAAGAACAGCGCGTCGCCGTCCTTGAGGTTGTCCTTGATGGACTCCTCGTAGACCTGGGCCTGGAGCGGGTCCGGGACGAGGATCATGATCACGTCGGCCTCGGCGGCGGCCTCGGCGGGGGTCACCACACGCAGGCCCTGCTCCTCGGCCTTGGCCTTGGACTTCGAGCCCTCGTGCAGACCGACGCGGACGTCGACGCCGGAGTCACGGAGCGACAGCGCGTGGGCGTGGCCCTGACTGCCGTAGCCGATGACCGCGACCTTGCGGCCCTGGATGATGGACAGGTCGGCATCGTCGTCGTAGAACAGCTCGGCCACTGGGTCTTCTCCTTGGTGTGCAGGTGTTGCGTCCCACCGTACGGCGGGGTGCGTCGTATACGTTCTCGGGTCTCGCCATGCGAGCGGCGGGCCGGCGGCCGGGGCCGCCGGCCGGGCTACGCCGTGCGGTCGAGTGCGCGCAGGGACCGGTCGGTGATCGAGCGCGCGCCGCGCCCTATGGCGATGGTGCCGGACTGGACCAGCTCCTTGATGCCGTACTGCTCCAGCATCTTGAGCATGGCCTCCAGCTTGTCGGCTCCTCCGGTCGCCTCGATCGTGACGGCCTCCGGGGAGACATCCACGGTCTTGGCGCGGAACAGCTGGACGATCTCGACGATCTGGGAGCGGGTCTCGCTGTCGGCGCGGACCTTCACCAGGACGAGCTCGCGCTGGATCGCAGCGGAGGGCTCGAGTTCGACGATCTTCAGGACGTTGACCAGCTTGTTGAGCTGCTTGGTCACCTGCTCCAGGGGCAGGTCCTCGACATTCACGACGATGGTGATGCGGGAGATGTCGGGGTGTTCGGTGGTACCGACCGCGAGCGAGTCGATATTGAAGCCGCGCCGGGAGAACAGGGCCGTGATCCGGGCGAGGACACCGGGCTTGTTCTCGACCAGGACGGAGAGCGTGTGCTTGCTGGACATGGAGTCGGTCTCTCTCTGTCTCTCAGTCGTCTTCGTTGTCGCCGAAGTCGGGGCGGACACCGCGGGCGGCCATGACCTCGTCGTTGGAGGTGCCGGCGGCGACCATCGGCCACACCATGGCGTCCTCGTGGACGATGAAGTCGACGACGACGGGGCGGTCGTTGATGGAGTTGGCCTCTTCGATGACCTTGTCCAGATCCGCCGGGTCCTCGCAGCGGATCGCGTAGCAGCCCATGGCCTCGGACAGCTTGACGAAGTCCGGCACGCGGGTGCCCTTCGCCGGGAGGCCGTCCGTGTCGGCGCCGGAGTGCAGCACGGTGTTGGAGTAGCGCTGGTTGTAGAACAGGGTCTGCCACTGGCGGACCATCCCGAGCGCGCCGTTGTTGATGATGGCGACCTTGATCGGGATGTTGTTGAGCGCGCAGGTGGTGAGTTCCTGGTTGGTCATCTGGAAGCAGCCGTCGCCGTCGATGGCCCAGACCGTACGGTCCGGCATGCCGGCCTTGGCGCCCATCGCGGCCGGGACCGCGTACCCCATCGTCCCGGCACCGCCGGAGTTCAGCCAGGTGGCGGGCTGCTCGTAGTCGATGAAGTGGGAGGCCCACATCTGGTGCTGGCCGACGCCCGCCGCGAAGATCGTGCCCTCGGGGGCGAGCTTGCCGATGCGCTGGATGACCTGCTGCGGGGAGAGGCTGCCGTCCTCGGGCAGGTCGTAGCCGAGCGGGTAGGTGTCGCGCCAGCGGTTGAGGTCCTTCCACCAGGCGGCGTATCCCGTTCGGGCGGCCTCGCCGACGTGGCCCTCGGTGTGCTCCGCCTGGACCGCCTGGACCAGATCGGCCAGGACCTCGCGGGCGTCGCCCACGATCGGCACGTCGGCGACGCGGTTCTTGCCGATCTCCGCCGGGTCGATGTCGGCGTGGACGATCTTGGCGTACGGGGCGAAGCTGTCCAGCTTGCCGGTGACGCGGTCGTCGAAACGGGCTCCGAGGGCGACGATCAGGTCGGCCTTCTGCAGCGCGGTGACGGCGGTGACCGCACCGTGCATGCCCGGCATTCCGACGTGCAGCGGGTGGCTGTCGGGGAATGCGCCGAGCGCCATCAGTGTGGTGGTGACGGGCGCTCCGGTGAGCTCCGCGAGGACCTTCAGCTCGGCGGTGGCCCCCGCCTTGAGGACGCCGCCGCCGACGTACAGCACCGGGCGCCTGGCCTGGGTGATGAGTCTGGCGGCCTCGCGGATCTGCTTGGCGTGCGGCTTGGTGACCGGGCGGTAGCCCGGCAGGTCCAGGGTGGGCGGCCAGCTGAAGGTGGTCTGCGCCTGCAGGGCGTCCTTGGCGATGTCGACGAGGACCGGTCCGGGGCGGCCGGTGGAGGCGATGTGGAAGGCCTCGGCGATGGTGTGCGCGATGTCCTCGGCCTTGGTGACCAGGAAGTTGTGCTTCGTGATCGGCATCGTGATGCCGCAGATGTCGGCTTCCTGGAAGGCGTCTGTGCCGATGGCCTTGGAGGCGACCTGGCCGGTGATCGCGACGAGCGGCACGGAGTCCATGTGCGCGTCGGCGATCGGGGTGACCAGGTTGGTGGCGCCGGGGCCCGAGGTGACCATGCAGACACCGACCTTGCCGGTGGCCTGCGCGTACCCGGTGGCCGCGTGACCGGCACCCTGCTCGTGGCGGACCAGGATGTGGCGGACCCGGGTGGAGTCCATCAGCGGGTCGTACGCCGGAAGGATGCAACCGCCGGGGAGGCCGAATACCGTGTCGGCGCCGACTTCCTCAAGAGAACGGATGAGGGACTGCGCGCCCGTGACGTGCTCAACGGTGACGGACGACGGTCCGCCGTTACGGGCGCGCGGCTGCGGGTGGTGGGCCCCGGTGGCCTGCTCGGTCATCGACATTCTCTTCTCGAAGCTGAGGGTTTTCGCGGGTGTTTTGCAGCGTTTTGCGGGGTGCCGGTGCAACAAAAAACCCCTCGTGCCGTGAGGCAAGCGAGGGGAGCGCGCCGGTGCGGTCTGCAGAGTGTCGTGGAGTGACTCTGCTTCAGCCGACGCGCTTTCCAAGTACGAGAATTCGGGTGCGCATGGCATTGACCCTCTCTCCGGCACGCATGAGGTGTCAAGTGGGTGGGATGGGCGTCTCAGCATGTGATCCGGCGAGGAGCGGAATCGAGCCGCCCGCGAGGACCGGCCGGGCGGCGGTAGCGCCGGGCACCGGGAACTCTCCGCGGACCAGCGCGCGGCGCAGCCGGTACTCGTCCAGCGGCCCGGAGAAGGCCATCCCCTGGCCGTGCGTACACCCCATGGCGCGCAGCGCGAGGACCTGTTCCGGCACGTCGACGCCGTCGGCCACGGACTGCATGCCGAGATCGCAGGCGATCCGCAGCAACCCGCTCGTGATCTTGTGGAGCCGGGCGGACTCCACCACTCCCTCGACCAGCCCGCGGTCCAGTTTCAGTACGTCGATGGGGAGCCGGCGCAGGGCGTTGATCGCCGCGTAACCGCTGCCGAAGCCGTCGAGCGCGATACGTACGCCGATACGGCGCAGCGCGACCAGCCGCTGCTCCAGATCGTCGAAGGAGACCCGTGGGTCGCTGTCGGCCACCTCGATCATCAGCGCCCCGGAGGGCAGCCCGTGCCGGGTGAGGAGCGCTTCGATGGAGCCGAAGGGCAGGGTCTTGTCCAGCAGCCGGCCGGCGGACAGCCGTACGGAGACAGAGACGGGGTGTCCGGCCCTGGCCCGGTCGGCGGCCTGCGCGACGGCCTCTTCGAGCAGCCAGCGGCCGAGCTCGGCGGTGCGGTCGCTGTCGTCGGGGACGCGCAGGTACTCGGCGGGGGTGAACAGGATGCCCTGCGCCGAGCGCCAGCGGGCCTGGGCGGCGACGGCGGCGACGGACCCGCTGGCCAGATGGACGACGGGCTGGTGCAGCAGGGCGAACTCCCCGTCGCGCAGGGCGGTGCGCAGCCGGGCGGCCAGCTCGGAGCGGCGGACGACGTCGGCCTGCATCTGCGGGGCATACAGCTCGACCCGGTCCTTGCCGCCCGCCTTGGCGCGGTACATCGCGAGGTCCGCGTTGCGCATGAGGTCGGTGGGGGTGATGGCGGGCTCGGCGAAGGCGACGCCGATGGAGGCCGCCACCCGGACCTCGCTGGCGCCGATCCGGTACGGCTGGGAGAGCGTGAGGCGCAGCCGGTCGGCGATGTCGTGGACCTGATACTCCCGGGCGGCCTGGTCGCGGGTGCCGTCGCCGATGATGAGCGCGGCGAACTCGTCGCCGCCGAGCCTGGCCGCGGTGTCCCCGGCCCGGACGGATTCCGCCAGGCGGCGGGCGGCCTGGATGAGGAGTTCGTCGCCCGCCTGGTGGCCGATGGTGTCGTTGACCGCCTTGAAGCCGTCGAGGTCGATGAAGAGCACGGCGGTGCCCGGGTCACCGGAGCGGCGTCCGCCGAGTGCCTGGCGGACCCGTTTGGTGAAGAGGGCGCGATTGGGCAGGTCGGTGAGCGGGTCGTGCTCGGCGTTGTGCTGCAACTGCGCCTGGAGGCGGACCCGTTCGGTCACGTCCCGGCTGTTGAGCAGAAGGCCGCCGTGGTGCCGGTTGACGGTGGACTCGACATTGAGCCAGTCACCGGTGCCGGATCTGAAGCGGCACTCGATCCGGGTGGTGGGCTCCTCGTGGGGCGGGGTGGCGAGAAACCGCCGCAGCTCGTGGACCACCCCGCCGAGGTCCTCGGGGTGGATGACCGAGGCCAGCTCGGAGCCGACGAGATCGTCCGCCTCGCGCCCGTACACGCCGGCCGCGGCGGGGCTGACGTAGCGGAGTATGCCGGAGGGTGCGGCGATCATGATGACGTCGCTGGAACCCTGCACCAGGGAGCGGAAGTGGTTCTCCTTCTGGGCCAGTTCCTGGGTGAGGGTGATGTTGTCGAGCAGCATGATGCCCTGCCGGACGACCAGGGCGAGAACGACGGCGCAGCCGGTGAGCACCACGACCTGGTCCACCCGGCGGCCCTCGACCACGTTGTACAGGATGCCGAGGGTGCAGACGGCGGCGGCCAGATACGGGGTCAGGGCGGCCAGGGACCCGGCGATCGGCCGGCTGGTGGTGGCCCGCGGCGGACCGAAGGGCCGGTCGGAGCGGCTCGCGACGCGCCGGGCCCCCCAGGGCGCGTACGCGAGGAGCAGCGAGCCGGCGAACCAGCCCGCGTCGAGCAGTTGGCCCGACCGGTAGGTGGAGCGCAGCAGCGGTGAGGTGAACACCGCGTCGCTCAGGACGGTCAGGGCGAGCGCGGCGATGGCCAGGTTGACCGCGGAGCGGTTGGCGTTGACCCGGCGGAAGTGGAGCGCGAGCACCATGGAGACGAGCACGATGTCGAGCAACGGGTAGGCCAGCGAAAGCGCCGCACGGGCCACGCTGGCGTCCTCGACGTTGGCCACCTGCGCGGTGTGGGCCAGGGCGAGGCTCCAGGAGAGCGTGAGCAGCGAGCCGCCGATCAGCCAGGAGTCCAGGGCAAGGCACACCCACCCGGCCCGGGTGACGGGGCGCTTGGCGAGGACGAGCAGCCCGACGATCGCGGGCGGCGCGAAGCAGAGGTAGAAGAGATCGGCCAGCGACGGCGTGGGCACCGGGAGCCCCAGCACCACCTCGTACCAGCCCCAGACCGCGTTCCCTCCGGCGGCCATCAGGGAGGAGAACGAGAACAGCAGCCAGGCGGGCCGCAGCCGCCGGCCGCTGGCGCGTGCGTAGAGGAAGCAGGAGACGGCGGCGATCGTCGCGGCGACGCTGAGGCCGAAGTCCCCCATGAAGAGGGCCAGTTCCGGCGAGCCCCAGCCGGTGGCCGCGCCCACGGCGTAGCCCCCGCAGACGATGACGAGCAGGATCTGGGGCAGCAGCCCCGCCCGGCTGCCGGCGAGCGGCGGACGGGCGAGCAGTGCCCCGAAGGCGCTCACCGGAAGGCTCCGGGGATCGGGCCCGGCACCCCCGGCGACGACCCCTTCGCCGGACCTGTCCGGCACCGCGATTCCACCCTCGGGCGGGTACGGCGTCCGCGCTCCGGTGGCACCGATGACCGCCGTCGCCCGCCCCGCGTCGGATCGTCTCTCCATGGCCAGCACATCGCCCGTCGCCCCCTCGCGTTCCGGTGCTCCCCCCGCGCCGTCCCTTCCACGGCGCAGCCCCCCGGTCTGGACGATACACCAGACTCGTTACACAGGGCCATAGTTCCTCTACGCTCCGTGACGACCTGCGGTTTCGTCGCCACACGACGCGTCCGTAGCGCTTCACAGCGTGGCGGAGCGCCCCGCCGGACGCCCGTCGACAGCGGTGCCGACCGCGTCGGCAGGGCGCCGACGGGGCGCCGACGGGGCGCCGACGGACGCCGTCCGGACGCCCGCTTCAGCCGATGGTGCGTACGACGTTGCGTACCGGCTCTCCGGCGGCGAACCGGGTGAGCTGAGCGGCCAGCAGGCGCTTGGCCCGGGGCTCGAACGCCGAGGTGCTGCCGCCCACATGCGGAGTGATCAGCACATTCGGAGCATGCCAGAGAGGATGGCCGGCGGGCAGCGGTTCCGGGTCGGTGACATCGAGCGCTGCCCGCAGCCGGCCGGACGCGAGCTCGGACAGCAGTGCCCCGGTATCGACCACGCCGCCCCGTGCGACATTCACCAGCAGGGCGCCGTCCGGCATCGCGGCGAGGAACTCGGCTCCCACCAGTCCCTGCGTGGAAGGGTTCAGCGGGGTGGAGAGTATGACGACATCGGCCTCGGGCAGCAGCGCGGGCAGGTCGTCCAGTGTGTGTACGGGGCCGCGCGCCGTTGTCCGGGCGGAGCGCGCGACGCGTGCCACCCGCGCGCACTCGAAGGGTTCGAGCCGGTCCTCGATGGCCGATCCGATGGATCCGTATCCCACGATGAGGACGGACTTGTCGGCGAGCGCCGGGTAGAAGCCGGAGAGCCACCGCTCGTTGTCCTGCCCGTGGACGAATCCGGGGAAGCCGCGCAGGGAGGCCAGGACGAGCGCCAGGGCGAGCTCGGCGGTGGACGCCTCGTGCACCCCCTTCGCGTTGCACAGCCGCGTCCCGGAGGGCAGCAGGCCGAGGGCCGGCTCCACATGGTCGATACCGGCGGAAAGTGTCTGGACGACCTGGACCGCGCCCATGGACGCGAGCGGGCGGACCGCGGCCTCGGGGCCCTTCATGTACGGGACGACGTAGAAGGCGCAGTCCGCGGGATCGGCGGGGTAGTCCCGGCCGCCGTCCCACAAGCGGTAGTTGAGACCCTCGGGGAGCCCGTCGATCTCCTCGGCGGGAAAAGGCAGCCATACGTCGGTATTCGTCGCGGAAGTCATGGTCAGGAGGCTATGCGACGGCGGCGAGGGGGCGCTGCGGCGGCTCCGTGAGGGGTTGTCGGCGGCTCTGTGACGGCTGCCCGGAGGTGGCGCGGCGCCAGAGGTTACTTTGGGGTCCGGTGTGGTCCCGCATCGGCGGGACCGAGGGAGGGTTCGGGGAGTTGGAGCGCAGGACTATCGGTGCGGCGGGGCTCGCCGTGGGCGCGGTCGGGCTGGGCTGTATGCCGATGAACTGGGGGTACAGCGCGTCGCAGCGGCTCGGTGACCGTTCGTTGCGAACCGTGCACGCAGCGCTCGACGCGGGTGTCCGGCTGCTCGACACCGCGGACATGTACGGCCCGTTCACCAATGAGCTGCTGGTCGGGCGAGCGCTCAAGGGGCGCCGTTCGGAGGCGTTCGTCTCGACCAAGTGCGGGCTGCTGGTGGGTGATCAGCACATCGTGGCCAACGGCCGGCCCGGCTACGTACGGCGGGCCTGCGACGCCTCGCTGCGGCGGCTCCAGACCGATGTGATCGACCTCTACCAGCTGCACCGCGCCGACCCCGAGGTCCCGGTGGAGGAGACCTGGGGTGCGATGGCCGACCTGGTGACCGCGGGCAAGGTGCGCGCGCTCGGCCTGTGCGCCGTGGGGGCGCGCGCTCCGCGCCGGTCCGGTGCGGGGGTGCATGACGGAACGATCCGGCAACTGGAGCGGGTGCAGCAGGTCTTCCCGGTCAGCGCGGTCGAGGCGGAGCTGTCCGTGTGGTCCCCCGAGGCGCTGGAGACACTGCTGCCCTGGTGTGCGGCGCGGGGTGTGGGGCTGCTGGCCGCGATGCCGCTGGGGAACGGCTACCTGACGGGAACGCTGAAGCCGGGGCAGGGTTTCGAGCCGGACGATCTGCGGGCCAGGCACCCCCGGTTCACGGCGGAGATGATGGCCGCGAACCAGCCGGTGGTGGCCGGGCTGCGGCGGATCGCGGAGCGGCACGGGGCGACGGTGGCGCAGGTGGCACTGGCCTGGGTGCTGCGGCAGGGTCCGCATGTGGTGCCGGTGCCCGGTGCGAAGCGGGAGCGGTGGGCCGTGGAGAACGCGGCGGCGGCGGGGCTGCGGCTCCAGGACCGGGATCTGGCGGAGATCGCCGCCCTGCCGCGGGCGCGCGGCTCGTGGGACTGAGCGGGACGGCCGTTGGGTGAACGGCCGGAGAAACGGCCGGAGAAACGACGGCATCGGGAACCCTGGGCGGGCCCGCGGTGTAAGAACAGTAGTCATGCAGCCGTCGGAAGGGATCAGTACTGTGCGCGGTGCTGTGTTCGGATCTGTCCAAGTCCCCGCGGTGCGCAGGGGGGCGATGGCCGTCCTGGCCACGGCCTCGCTGCTGCTGTCCGCCGCGTGCTCGTCCGGGGACGGTTCGGCGGGCCCGAAGGGGCGGGACGGCGACGCGTCCCCGCCGGCGAACGCCGCGTCCGCTCCCCCGGCCGCCCCGTCGCCCGAGCCGCCCCCGGCCAAAGGCTCCGTGAAGGTGGTGTCGACGCTCACGAAGGATCTCGCCTCCCCCTGGGGACTGGCGGCCCTGCCGGGCGGTGACCTGCTGGTCGCCTCGCGCGACAAGGCCACGATCCGCCGCATCGACGGCAGGAGCGGGAAGCAGACACTCGTGGGCTCCGTCCCCGGGGTGTCACCGGCCGGTGAGGGCGGACTGCTGGGCCTCGCGGTCTCCGCCACGTACGGCGCTGACCATCAGGTGTACGCCTACTTCACCACCGAGTCCGACAACCGCATCGCGCGGATGCAGTACGACGAGGGGCGCCCGGCCGGTCAGCAGCTGGGCGCACCGGACACGATCCTGCGGGGCATCCCGAAGGGCACCATCCACAACGGTGGCCGGATCGCGTTCGGCCCGGACCGGATGCTGTACGCGGGCACGGGTGAGACCGGGGACGCCGAGCTGGCCCAGGACAAGGAGTCGCTGGCGGGCAAGATCCTGCGGATGACTCCGGACGGCGAGCCGGTGCACGGGAATCCGGCGGCGGACTCGGTGGTGTATTCGTACGGGCACCGCGATGTGCAGGGGCTGGCCTGGGACAGGGAGAAGCGGCTGTGGGCGTCCGAGTTCGGCCAGGACACCTGGGACGAGCTGAACCTGATCGAGCCTGGCCGGAACTACGGCTGGCCCGACGTCGAGGGCAGGAAGGGCAAGAAGGGGTTCGTCGATCCGGTGGCCCAGTGGAAGCCGTCCCAGGCGTCCCCGAGCGGGATCGCGTACGCCGAGGGCTCGATCTGGATGGCGGCTCTGCGGGGTGAGCGGCTCTGGCGGATCCCGCTGTCCGGGACGACGGGCAAGGAACCATTGGCGGCTCCCCAGTCGTTCCTGGACAAGAAGTACGGCCGCCTGCGCACCGTGGTGAGCGCGGGGGGCGACAAGGTGTGGCTGGTCACCAGCAATACGGACGGGCGCGGGAGCCCGAAGCCGGGGGACGACCGGATCATGCTGCTGGAGGTGCGCTAGGTCGCGCCCGCACGGCCCGGCCAGGACCTGGCCAGGGCCGAAGGCGCCATGCCGCAGTGTGTCGGAGGGAGCACGGCCGGTGTTCAATTTCTTCGAGGAGCTGTTCGCCCCGGGCCGTAAGCACACGTCCGAGGAGCAGAAGCGGCTGGAGCTGAGCCGGGTGGATCTCGGCGTCGGCGATCCGGGCCGGGGGCCGATAGACCTGTCCTCCGGCAAGGTGACGGTCCGCGCGCCGGAGGCGCCCGCCCCGGACGGAGACGTTCCGGACGAAGACGTTCCGGACGAAGACGTTCCGGACGGAGACACCCCGGACGCAGGCGTTCGGGGCAGCGAGGTTACGGGCGGCGGCGTGACGGGCGCTGCCGCTTCGGGCCCGACTGTTCCGGACCCGGCTGTTCCGGACGAGAGACCTTAGCCCTGCCGCACCGGGTAGAGCCGCAGCCGGTGCGCGAGCGCGGCCGCCTCGCCCCGGCTGGAGACGCCGAGCTTGGCCAGGATGTTGGAGACGTGCACGCTCGCCGTCTTCGGTGAGATGTACAGTTCCTCGGCGATCCTGCGGTTGGTGTGACCGGCCGCGACCAACTGGTGCACG
This sequence comes from Streptomyces sp. NBC_01433, assembly GCF_026340105.1. Lineage (NCBI taxonomy): Bacteria > Bacillati > Actinomycetota > Actinomycetes > Kitasatosporales > Streptomycetaceae > Streptomyces > Streptomyces sp. NBC_01433. The sequence goes on from NZ_JAPEPM010000001.1 coordinate 452,499, forward strand.
TCCTGTTCGCGTGGGGTCAGCCCGAACGACTCGACGGCGGCCACCGCCGGGTCCTGTTCCGCGGCGCCCGCCCGCTCGGCGCCGACGGTGCCGACGGCGCCGTCCCGGCCGGTACGGCCCTCGGCGGACGGGACCAGCACCGCGGCGTGGATCTCGGACTCACCGCCCCGGCCCGGAGCCCGGCCGGGGGCGTCCAGCGTGATCCGGGCCCGGCCGGCGAGCAGTTCCACGGTCTCGGCCAGCGGCTTGGCACCCAGCCGGTGCGCGACGGCGTGGGCCTCGCGCAGCAGGGCCGTCGCGGCGGTCCGGTCGCCGGGGGCGATGAGGAGTGCCTCGGCCCAGCGATGCCGGATCTGGGCCAGTTCGTAGGGGCGGTGCAGCGGGGCGAACGCCTCGGCGGCGCGGGACCAGTGGCCGGGGGTGTCGGCGCCCTCCGCGCGGGCCAGTTCGGCTTCGATCAGCACCCCGTGGGCGGCCCAGACGGGGATGAGCATCGGCAGCCGCTTGAGGTGGCCGCGGATGCGTTCGAGGGCGGCGGGGCGGCCCGGGTCGGCGGCGGGCAGCCCCCGGGCGTCCGCCTCGACGGCCGCGGCGACATGGAGCAGCGGCAGGGCGTACCGCTGCGTACCGGGCGGGAAGCCCCGCTCGGCCAGCGCCTCGAACGCGGCCCGCGCCTCGGGGAGGCGCCCCTGCCGGGCGGCGATGGACACGGCGTGGCGGACCGGGGTGATCAGATGCTGGGGTTGCGGGTCGTGCGGCCCGAACAGGCGCCGGGACAGCGCGAGTTGCTGCTCGGCCTCGGCAAGGTCGCCGCGAGCGATGGCCAGTTCGGTGCGACGGGTCGCGACGAGACCGCGGGACTTGCGGGACTGGGCGAGCAGGGCCGCCGCGTCGGCGGCCGCCAGGCTCTCGTCCCAGTACCCGAGGGAGAAATAGGACTGGGACTGGTTGGAGAGGACCCATGCCTCCGCGTCGGCGATGCCGTGGCTGTGGCAGACCTCGATGCCGTGGTCTGCGGCGGCCACGGCTTCCAGGGAGCGGCCCATGGACTCCAGCGAGGAGGGGAGGTTGACGCTGGCACGGCCCAGCAGGTGGACCAGGTGCAGTTCGTCGGCGCGGTCCCGGACGGCGTACATCTCGGCCAGGCCCTCGTCTACCCCGCCCGCGTCGGCGGTGAGCCACCCCCGGGTGAGACGTGCGTGCAGTTCGATGTACTCGTCCCCGACGAGCCGGGCGTACTCCACCGCCCGGTCGGCTGCGGAGAGCGTCTCCGGCCCCGGGCGGTGCAGGGCTCCCCAGCTCGCGACGTTGGTGAGGACGTCGGCGTGCACGGCGGACGGGGGCAGTCCGCGGACCAGGTCCTGGGCGGTGGCGAGTTCCTGCCAACCGTCGCCCCGGGTGAGGTCCTGCATCAGCCGGGAGCGCTGCACCCAGAACCAGGCGGCGCGCAACGGGTCGCCCTCGGCGTCCAGGACCCGCATGGCCTTCTTCGAAATGGCCAGAGACCGTTCGCGGTCGCCGCCGAAACGGGCGGCGACGGTGGCCTCGGCCATCAGGTCGAGATAGCGCAGCGGGGTGGTCTCGGGGTCACACCCGCAGGCCGGGTAGACCTCGGCGTAGTCGAGGGGGCGCAGGGTGCGGCGTACGTCGTCGGGTACGTCGTCCCACAGCTCCATGGCCCGCTCCAGCAGGCGCAGTTGCTCGGAGTGGGCGAACCGGCGGCGGGCCTCGACGGATGCCTTGAGTACGGCGGGCAGGGCCTTGGCCGCGTCGTGTGCGGCGTACCAGTAGCTGGCGAGGCGGGTGGCCCGTTCGTCGGCCCGGACGAGGGCGGGGTCGGCCTCCAGCGCCTCGGCGTAACGGCGGTTGAGGCGGGAGCGCTCGCCGGGCAGCAGGTCGTCGCTGACGGCCTCGCGGACCAGGGAGTGCCGGAAGCGGTAGCCGTCGAAGTCCGGTGCGGGTCGCAGCAGGTTGGCGCCGACGGCTGCCCGCAGGGCCTCGTTGAGTTCGTCCTCGGCGAGCCCGGCGACGGCGGCCAGCAGTTCGTGCTCGACGGTCGATCCGCCCTCGGCGACGATCCTGGCGACCTTCTGCGCATCGTCGGAGAGGGCTTCGACGCGGACCAGGAGGAGGTCCCGCAGGGAGTCGGAGAGGCCGGAGCTGTCGCCGCAGCACTCCAGGCTGCGGGCCAGTTCCTCGACGAAGAAGGCGTTGCCGTCGGAGCGCTCGAAGATGTCGTCGACCAGGGCGGCCTCGGGTGTCACGACGAGGATGCCGGTGAGCTGGCGGCGCACCTCGGCGTGGCTGAACCGGGCCAGTTCGATACGGCGGACGGTACGGAGCCGGTCCAGTTCCGCCAGGAGCGGGCGCAGGGGGTGGCGGCGGTGGATGTCGTCGGCGCGGTAGGTCCCGATCACGACGAGGCGGCCGTTGCGCAGGGTGCGGAAGAGATAGGCGAGCAGATGCCGGGTGGAGGCGTCGGCCCAGTGCAGGTCCTCCAGGACGAGGACGACCGTACGGTCCGTGGAGATGCGCTCCAGAAGTCGCGCGGTGAGTTCGAAGAGGCGGGCGGTGCTGTGCTCGTCGGTCGCGTCCCGGTCGGCCTCGCCGAGTTCGGGCAGGAGCCGGGCCAGTTCGCCCTCCTGTCCGGCGCAGGCCGAGGCCATTTCCCCGGGCAGGGTACGGCGCAGTGCGCGCAGGGCCGTGGAGAAGGGGGCGAACGGGAGCCCGTCCGCGCCGATCTCCACGCAGCCGCCCACGGCGACGACGGCTTCGCGGCGTCCGGCCGCGGCAAGGAACTCCTCGACCAGGCGGGTCTTCCCGACGCCCGCCTCACCGCCGATCAGCAACGCCTGCGGCTCGCCCGCGGTGGCGCGGGCGAGCGCGTCGGTGAGCGAGGCGAGCTCCTCGGCTCGGCCGACGAACTCGGGGCTGACGGACCTGTTCTCCACGTCGCCGAGCATCGCACACGCGTCCGGCACGGTTGCCTGCGGTAGGACGGGCCGCGCTGCGGCCACCTCCGGTACGACGGGCCGCGGTCGGGCCACCCTCGTGACGACCGGGCCCGGAACAGCCTCGCCCGGTACCGCCACCTCCCGTACCGCCACCCCCGTGACGACCGCGCCCGGAGCGTCCATCGCCGGGCCCGGCCTAGGCGGCGTGCGCGAAGCGGTCCTGGTCCGTGCTCACCCGCCCCTCGGGATCCTCGCGCCCGGAACGACGGGCGGCCCGGCGGGCGAGCACGGCCTGGCGGACGGTGCGCTGGGCGTCGGCCCGGCGGATCAGTTCGGCGGCGTTGACCTGGTGCAGCTCGTAGTCGTACATGTGCTTCTCCCCGGTGACGACAGGTGGCGGGCGGGGACCGGCCGGTCGGCCGGTGCTCCGTTCGCGCCGTGTCTCCACTGTCGTCCGCCGGGGGTGCCGCCGCATCGGGCGAGTGCCGCATCTCCGCGGGGCGGGACGCCCTAGACGCGGGGAAGGATGCCTTAGGGATACGCGCGCGGGGCGGCCCGGACGCCGTACGCGCCCGGACCGCCCCGCACCCGCAGGACCTCGTGGGCCGGCTCAGCCGCCGCTGGTCGGGGCGCCCGCGCTGGGCAGGGAGACGAACAGGTCGAAGTACATGCCCGCCGAGATCAGCACGCCGATTACGCCGAGGGCGACACCGGCCAGCGCCACGGCACGGATCCAGCCGGGCTGCGGGCGGTCGGCGGGGGCGCCGAAGGCGGGGCGTACGAGGACGAAGAGGCCGACGAGCAGGGCGAGCACCGCGAACAGGCCGTTGACGAAGGCGGTGGTGTGCCAGGCGTCCCCGTAGATCTCGGAGATCTGCTGGGCCGCGCTGCCGCCGCCGGACGTGCTGATCTGGCCGATCAGGGTCTCGCGTTCGGCGGCGACGCGGCCGGTCCAGGCGCCGGTCAGGGAGACGATGCCGAGTCCGGCGGCGACGACGGCCGCGGCGCCCACTCCGACGCCGCGGGAGGCCTCGGCGAACGCGTCGGGCTCCAGGTCCTCGTCGTCCAGGTCCGACTCGTCGTCCGCCGCCCGGTCCGCGGCCTCGGCCGTGTCGTCGTCCGCGGCCGTACCGTCGTCCGCCGCCTTGTCCCGGTCATCGGCCGTGACCGGGGCGTCCTGCTCGGCGCCCGCGTCCGCGGCGGCCGTCTTCTCCTCGCGGTCGTCGTCGACGGCGGGAGCGGTGGAGGTCTTGGAGGGGGTGGTATTCATTCGCCGCACGCTAGGGGGCCCGGATGAGAACCTTCTTAACGTTCCGGCGCCGACCCGTCCGTCAGCCCCGCCGCGCCCGCCATTCCGGTGCCAGAACGGACCAGATCTCCGAGTCGTGCCGCGTCCCCCGGTACAGGTAGTTCTCGCGCAGCACCGCCTCACGCGTCATGCCGAGCCGCTTCGCCACGGCGATGCTGCGGGTGTTGGCGGCGGAGGCGTCCCACTCCACACGGTGCATCCCGCGCTCGTCGACCGCCCAGTCGATCAGGGGCCGCATCGCGCGGGTGATCAGGCCGCGGCCCTGCCCGGCGGGCTCCAGCCAGCAGCCCACCTCGCAGTTGCCGGCCGCCGCGTCGAAGATCCGGAACAGGACGCCGCCGACGAGCGTGCCGTCCAGCCAGATGCCGTACAGCCGCCCCGTGTCCGCCGCCTGCTTGTCCGCGTACCGCTGGAGCAGGGCCCGCGCCGATGTGAGGTCCGTGGCGCCCGCGGCGAACGGGATCCAGGGGTCGACCAGGTCCCGCGCCCGGTCCATATGGGCCAGGAACTCCGGCGCCCGCCAGACCTCCAGGGGGCGCAGTTCGGCTCCGTCGTCACCCAGGGCTATGGCGAACATCGTGCTCCTTCTCGTACGGCTTCTCGCGCTGTATCCGTGCTGTGTCCGTGCTGTGGCAGACGCTGCTTCCCACGCCGCTCCCCGGGGAGCGGCTCGGGGAGCGGCTCGCGCTGTCACTGCCGGTGTCTCAGCGAACGCGCTGTTCGAGCGGTCCGGTCTCCTCGTTCACGCGCGTCCCCGGGATTTTCGCACGCGGTACGCGGCAGTCCGGCGGCTCGATGCTGATCCGCGGCAGCCACCGCTCCAGCCGGGCGGGCAGCCACCAGTTCGCCCCGCCCAGCAGGTGCATCAGGGCGGGCACCAGCAGGGTGCGCAGGACGAAGGCGTCCAGGGCGACGGCGGCGGCCAGGGCGATGCCGAACATCGCGATGACCCGGTCGCCGCTGAGCACGAAGGCGAGGAAGACCGAGATCATGATCACCGCGGCGGAGTTGATCACCCGGCCGGTCTCGGCGAGGCCGACCCGGACCGCCCGTCGGTTGTCCCCGGTCTCCAGCCACTCCTCGTACATCCGCCCCACCAGGAAGACCTGGTAGTCCATCGAGAGGCCGAAGAGCACCGAGACCATGATCACCGGAAGGAAGGGCTCGACCGGGCCCGCGCTGCCGAGTCCCAGCAGTTCGCTCCCCCATCCCCACTGGAAGATCGCGACGACGACCCCGAACGAGGAGGCCACGGCCGCCACGTTCATCACGGCGGCCTTCAGCGGGATGCCGATGGAGCGGAAGGCGAGAAGCAGCAGCAGACAGCCGAGCGCGATGACGACACCGACGAAGAGCGGCAGCTTGCCGATGATGATCTCGGCGAAGTCGTCGTAACTCGCCGTCACCCCTCCCACATGGGCCCGCAGCGAGGTGCCGTCCCGCACCGGCGGCAGGACGTCGGTGCGGAGCCGGTCGACCAGCTCGCTGGTCTGCTTCGACTGCGGTGCCGACGTGGGGACCACGGTGAGGAACGCCGTGTCGCCACCGCTGTTGTACGTGACGGGTCCGACCGCCGCGACGCCCTCGGTGTCCCGCAACGTGGCGGGCAGGCTGTCGAGGGCGAGCCGGTCGTCGGCGCCGTCGAGCTGAGCGGCGATCGTCAGCGGCCCGTTGACGCCGGGCCCGAAGCCGTCGGCCAGCAGGTCGTACGCCTGCCGGGTGGTGGAGGAGGTGGGGTTGTTGCCCTGGTCGGAGGTGCCCAGGTGGAGTCCGAAGGTGGGCAGGGCGAGGACCAGCATCACCGCGGCGGCGATCGCCCCCAGCAGCTTGGGGTGCCGTTCGACGAACGCGGACCAGCGGGCGGCGAAGCCGGTGGGCGGTTCGGGCCGCGGTCCCCGCTCGGCGAGCTCCGCGCGTTGGCGCCGGCTCAGTGCCCGCATCCCGATGAAGGAGAGCAGCGCGGGCAGCAGGGTCACCGAAGCGGCCACGGTCAGTACGACGGTGAGCGAGGCGGCGATCGCGACGCCGTTGAGGAAGCCGAGCCGCAGGACCAGCATGCCGAGCAGGGCGATACAGACCGTGGCCCCGGCGAACACGACCGCGCGCCCGGTCGTGGTGACGGCGTTCCGCGCCGCGTCGGCGACCGTCATCCCCTGTCGCAGCCCTCTGCGGTGCCGGGTGACGATGAACAGCGCGTAGTCGATGCCGACACCGAGCCCGATCAGCATGCCCAGCATCGGCGCGAAGTCGGCGACGGTCATCACATGGCCGAGCAGCACGATGCCCGCGTAGGCGGTGCCGACGGAGACGAGCGCGGTGGCGATGGGCAGCATGCTGGCCGCGAGCGAGCCGAAGGCGAGGAAGAGGACGACCGCGGCGACGACCACCCCGATGGCCTCGCTGAGGTGGAGGGCGGGGGCTTCGGTGAGGGCGACGGCGGTGCCGCCCAGCTCGACCCGCAGCCCGTCGCTCCCGGCCGCCTTCGCGGTGTCGACGAGCGCCTGCGCCTGTTCCTTCGGGATGTCGTCGGCCTGGTGGTCGAAGGTGACCGTGGCGTACGCGGTGCGGCCGTCCGCGCTGATCTGCCCGGTCCCGGCGGCACCGTACGGGCCGGTGACGTCGCCGATGCCGGGCAGTTCCTCGATCGCGTGCAGGGTCCGGGTCATCGTCTGCTCGACGTCGGCGGCGAGGACGGTGGAGCCGTTGGTGTGCCAGACGACGGTGTCGGTGTCCCCGCCGAGGTCCGTGAAGCCGTTTCGCAGGAGTTCGGTGGCCCGGCCGGATTCGGTGCCCGGCACCTCGTAGTCGTTCGAGTACGCGGAACCCGCGAAGCCCGCCGCGGTCGCCGCGCCGCCGAGGGCGAACAGCCAGATGAGGACGGCGACGAGGCGGTGCCTGATGCACCAGCGGGCGATGGCGGCCAACGGACGGGCTCCCTGCGGGCTCGTGGACCCTTATCCGGAGATAGTGGGAACTTCCGGTAAACGTCACAGGACCTGAGAACCGTCACTCTGACAGCCAACTGTGATCCTTTGCCCCTTTCGTGGCCATGGTCACATGGCTTGATCTCGCCCCTACATGCCACCGTCACCCACTGCCGAGACCTCTGGGGCGCGCCCCCGAACGCTCCGGGGCCTCCGGAGCGCTCCGGGACCTCGGGGGCGCTGCTCTCCGGTGCCCACCCCCGAGGCCCCGGCCCGCGCCCCGGCCCGCGTCCCCTCCCCCGGTCAGCCGGAGACGCTCGCCCTGCCGTTCTCGATGTGCCCCATCAGACGGCGCCGGAAGGTGGCCTCCCCCTCGGCGGTCACGGCGAGGTCGTACCAGCCGCGGGCGTCGGACGCCGAGTGCACGACCGTACGGCTCCGTCCCGGCTTGACCTTGACCGTGCGGGTCCAGTCCCGCAGATCGTCCTCGTCGACGTACGCCAGCGGCCGGACGGTGAACGTCAGGGTCCGCCTGCCGGTGTTGCGCAGGGTGAGGTGCAGGTCGCGCTCGTGCGCGTCGATCCGGGACGCGACCTCGGCTGCGCCGTCGGCCGCTCCCTCGAACTCCCGCCGGAAGCCGTTCGGCCCGGTGACCGTGAACCGGTAGCCCTTACCGGTAAGGGGCACCGTCCATTGCGCGGTGCTCCTTACATCGCGATGCTGCGGGGCGGTGAACTCCCCCGCGTACGGGTACAGCGCGAAGTGCGCGGAGGACCGGCCGCTGTTGCTGAGTGCCACCCGCAGCTGCCCGTCCACCCGCCGCGCCTGGGCGTCGGGCTGGTACGGCAGGGGCCTGGCCGGGCGTGCGCCCCGCTCCTGCACGGGCAGGTGCTGGACGGCCGGCGGCTTCGGCTGCCAGCGGCCGCTCAACGGCGGAATGGCGGCGGGGTGCGCCACCTTCGGCTGCCGCCGGGCCTTCTTGAAGTCGAAGGCCGAGGTGAGATCGCCGGTGACCTGGCGCCGCCAGTCGCTGATGTTCGGCTCCCGCACGCCCGTCCAGCGCTCCAGGAAGCGGATCACGGAGGTGTGGTCGAAGACCTCGGAGCAGACGTATCCGCCCACCGTCCACGGCGAGACGACCAGCAGCGGCACCCGTACCCCGAGGCCGGTGGGCTTGCCCTCCCACTGCTCCTCGGCCACCTCGGGAGGGGCGACCGGCGGCGGTACGTGGTCGAAGAAGCCGTCGTTCTCGTCGTAGTTGATGAGTACGGCGGTGTGCCGCCACACATCGGGGTGCTTGCCGAGCGCGTCGAGGACCTTGTAGACGATCGTGGCGCTGTGCACCGGCGAGGAGACGCTCGGGTGCTCGGAGTCGAGGGCCGAGGGCACCAGGTAGGAGACCTCGGGCAGCGTCCCGGCCGCCACGTCCTTGGCGAACTCATCGGCCAGGGTGCCGGTCTCGACCCGGCGCAGCGCCCGCTCGAAGAGGCTGCGCTCGGACTTCGTCAGCGTGGCGACGCCCTCCTCCAGGAGCCCCAGCAGCCGCTCCCGCTCCCCCGCGTCGTCCGTGTCGCGGACGGCGGCGTAGAAGGACTCCATGTACGTGTGTCCGCCGGTCTTCGCCAGTGCCTTGCGGGCGACGGCCTTGAAGGTGGCGAAGAACTCGATCTGGTTGTCGGTGAAGTTCTCCCACTCCGTGTACGTCTTCCAGCTGCGCCCGGCCTTTTCCAGCCGCTCCGCGTAGGTGCTCCAGTCGTAGCCGGGGTGGGTGCCCTCGTTGTACGCGTCGTTGCCGACGGCCCGCTTGCCGTTCGGCTCGTTGCCCGTCTTCCCGCTCCACAGGTGGTTGCGGTTGGGGCTGGTCGAGGTGTGGATCGAGGAGTGGTAGGCGTCGCAGACCGTGAAGGTGTCGGCGAGTTCGTAGTGCAGCGGGATGTCGCGGCGGTCGTAGTACGCCATCGTGGCGGCCGTCTTCGCGGTGATCCAGCCGTTCATCCAGCCCCCGGCCCAGGCCTTGGAGCCACCGCTCCAGGAGTGGTCGAGGGCCCCGATGTACTGGAGGTCCTTCTTCTGGGTCTCGGCGGCCCCGCGCACCGGGAACGGCAGCACGGTGGTGCCCAGCGGGCCCGGCTGCTCGAAGACGGCTTTGCCCGAGGGGAGTTCGATCGCGTTGCGGTCACCGAAGCCCCGCACCCCGCGCAGCGTCCCGAAGTAGTGATCGAAGGAACGGTTCTCCTGCATCAGGATCACCACGTGCTTGATGGCGCCCAGACCGTCACGACCGGCCCCCGAGGCGGCGGGCTGTGCGGCCATCGCGGCCTGGAGCGACGGTGGCAGGAACGATCCCGCCGCCGCGGCGCCGAGCGCGCCGCCGCCGAGCGCGAAGAGCCGCCGTCGTGAAATGTCCGTGGTCAAGTGAGCCTCCCGATTCCGGTGGTACGGCGGGGAAGTTAGTCAAGCCAAGTGGCTGCGGGAAGGCCGTTGCACGGCATGGCGGTGAACGTCCAACAGGTGGTCACCGAAAGTCCAAGCGGCACCCCCCGCGAACCGGCCCTGCCGTCGTCCCTCACACCCCGATGAGCCGCAGCGCGCCCCACAGCGCGACCGTCGACACGACCAGCGTCGCCGGTACGGTCACCAGCCCGAGCCGGGTGAAGTGGCCGAGCTCCGGCTCCTCGCCGTGCGCGTGCAGGATGCGGCGCCACAGCAGCGTCGCGAGCGAGCCGACGTACGTGAGGTTCGGGCCGAGGTTCACCCCGATCAGCGCGGCCAGCAACGGTCCGGGACCGGCCGCCGCGACGACCGGGAGCAGCGCCAGGATCGCGGGCAGGTTGTTGATCAGGTTGGCCAGCACGGCGGCCACCGCGGCGACCACGAGCAGATCGGGCAGCGAGGAGCCGTCCGGCAGCAGCGCGCCGATGCCGGTGCCGAGCCCGTGGTCGACGACGGCCTCGACCACGACGCCCAGCGCCAGGACGAACAGGCAGAACAGCGGGTTGGCGGCCCGCACGAGTCCCTTGACCGTCGTCCTGCGCCGCCCCAGCGCCCGTACCGCGAGCACCGCCGCACCGGCCAGCGCCGCCCACAGCGGTTCCGCGCCCGCGAACGAGGTGACGACGAAACCGGCCAGGGTGAGCGCGAGCACGACCAGCGTGAACACGGGAACGTGGGTCCGCTCCCGCTCCGGCAGCGGTTCCGGCGGATGCGCCCCGGCCGCCAGGTCCGCGGCGAAGGCGCGGCGGAAGACCACGTACTCGACGGCGATGGCGGCCAGCCACGGCAGAGCCATCAGCGCCGCGAACCGGGTGAAGGAGAGCCCACTCGCGGTGAACGCCAGCAGATTGGTCAGGTTGGAGACCGGGAGCAGCAGGGACGCCGAGTTGGCGAGGTGCGCGCAGGCGTAGACGTACGGGCGGGGGCGGGCGCCGACGCGGGCGGCCGTCGCGAGGACGACCGGGGTGAGCAGGACCACCGTCGCGTCCAGGCTGAGGACGGCGGTGATCAGCGCGGCGACGGCGAAGACCCCGCCCAGGAGCGGCCCGGTCCGGCCCCCGCAGGCGCGGGCCACCAGGTCCCCGGCCGCGGTGAACAGTCCCTCGTCGGCGCAGAGCTGGGCCAGGACCAGGATGGCGGCGAGGAACCCGACGACCGGCAGCATGCTGTCGATCCGGTCCCGGGCCCCGTCGAGCGGCACCGCGCCGACCACGACCACCAGCACCGCGGCGGGGACGGCCACGGTCGCCTCCGGCAGCCCTCTGGGGCGCAGGACGGCGAACGCCAGCACCGCGAGGAGCAGCGCGACGGAGAGGATTCCGGTGGTGACGGTGTTCAGCGGAGTCTCCGAGCGGGGAGAAAGGGGCGGTGCACCCGCATCACGGGTGCACCGCCCCTACGAGGACGTACGAGACGGGCTCGGCCCTCGACGCCGAGCTTCTCCGGGATCAGCCCTCGACGCCGAGCTTCTCCAGGATCAGCTCGCGCACGCGGGCCGCGTCCGCCTGGCCTCGGGTGGCCTTCATGACCGCGCCGACGAGCGCGCCCGCCGCCGCGACCTTGCCGCCGCGGATCTTGTCCGCGATGGCCGCGTTGGCGGCGATGGCCTCGTCCACGGCCGTACCCAGCGCGCCCTCGTCGGAGACGACCTTCAGGCCGCGCTTCTCGACGACGGTGTCCGGGTCGCCCTCGCCCGCGAGGACACCCTCGATGACCTGGCGTGCCAGCTTGTCGTTGAGGTCGCCCGAGGTGACGAGCTCGGCCACCCTGGCGACCTGCACCGGGGTGATGGGGAGCTCGTCGAGGCCGCGGCCGGTCTCGTTGGCGTTACGGGCCAGCTCGCCCATCCACCACTTGCGGGCCTGGTCCGAGGGGGCGCCCGCGTCCGTCGTGGCCACGATCAGGTCGACCGCGCCCGCGTTGAGGATGGACTGCATGTCGTGCTCGGAGACGCCCCACTGCTCCTTCAGCCGCGCGCGGCGCAGCCGCGGCAGCTCGGGCAGGCTCCTGCCGAGCTCCTCGACCCACTCGCGGGCCGGCGCGACCGGCACCAGGTCGGGCTCCGGGAAGTAGCGGTAGTCCTCGGCGTTGTCCTTGATGCGGCCGGCCGTGGTGGAGCCGTCCTCCTCGTGGAAGTGCCGGGTCTCCTGCACGATCGTGCCGCCGGAGTTCAGTACGGCGGCGTGCCGCTGGATCTCGAAGCGGGCGGCACGCTCGACGGAACGCAGCGAGTTCACGTTCTTCGTCTCGGAGCGCGTACCGAACTTCTCGATGCCGTGCGGGCGCAGCGACAGGTTCACGTCGCAGCGCATCTGGCCCATTTCCATCCGGACTTCCGACACGCCGAGCGCCTTGATGAGCTCGCGCAGCTCGGCGACGTACGCCTTGGCGACCTCGGGTGCCCGCGCGCCCGCGCCCTCGATCGGCTTGGTGACGATCTCGATGAGCGGGATGCCCGCGCGGTTGTAGTCCAGCAGGGAGTGGGACGCGCCGTGGATACGGCCGGTGGCGCCGCCGACGTGCGTCGACTTGCCGGTGTCCTCCTCCATGTGGGCGCGCTCGATCTGCACGCGGAAGATCTCGCCGTCCTCCAGCTGGACGTCCAGATAGCCGTTGAAGGCGATCGGCTCGTCGTACTGGGAGGTCTGGAAGTTCTTCGGCATGTCCGGATAGAAGTAGTTCTTCCGGGCGAAGCGGCACCACTCGGCGATCTCGCAGTTCAGCGCGAGACCGATCTTGATGGCGGACTCGACGCCGATCTCGTTGACGACCGGCAGCGCGCCGGGCAGTCCGAGGCAGACCGGGCAGGTCTGCGAGTTGGCGTCCTGCTTCAGCTCCGTGGAGCAGCCGCAGAACATCTTGGTCTTGGTGCCGAGCTCGACATGGACTTCGAGGCCCATGACGGGGTCGTAGGACGCGAGCGCGTCCTCGTACGACACCAGGTCAGTGACAGTCACGGTGAAACTTTCCCTCTCAGCCCAGCAGGACGTCGTCGTCGCCGATGCGCTTCAGCTCGCGCAGCAGCAGGGCGACACCGGTGGCGATCGCGGCGGCGGAGACGACAGCGTCGAGCAGCCGGAGCGTGTCGCCTTCGAAGCGGGCCTTCTTGGCCTGCTTGATGACGCTGAGCGCGCCGAAAGCGGTGGTGCCGATGGACAGGTACGTACCGGTCTTGGACTTCTTGAAGCCCTTGGCCTTGGTCAGTGCGCTCACAGTGACGGAGCCTCCTCCAGCAGCGGGTGCCCCCACTTTTCCACGAAGGCGGCCTCGACGGCGGCTCCGACCTTGTACAGACGGTCGTCCTTCATGGCGGGGGCGATGATCTGCAGCCCGACCGGCAGACCGTCCTCGGGGGCCAGGCCGCAGGGCAGCGACATGGCGGAGTTGCCCGCGAGGTTGGTCGGGATGGTGCACAGGTCCGCGAGGTACATCGCCATCGGGTCGTCGGCGCGCTCGCCGATCGGGAAGGCGGTGGTGGGCGTCGTCGGGGAGACGATGACGTCCACCTGTTCGAACGCCTTCTCGAAGTCCCGGGTGATGAGGGTACGGACCTTCTGGGCCGAGCCGTAGTACGCGTCGTAGTAGCCGGAGCTGAGCGCGTACGTACCGAGGATGACGCGGCGCTTGACCTCGTCGCCGAAGCCGGCCTCACGGGTGAGCGCGGTGACCTCCTCGGCGGACTTCGTGCCGTCGTCGCCGACCCGCAGGCCGTAGCGCATGGCGTCGAAGCGGGCCAGGTTCGACGAGCACTCGGACGGCGCGATCAGGTAGTACGCCGAGAGGGCCAGGTCGAAGGACGGGCAGTCCAGCTCGACGATCGTGGCGCCGAGCGACTTCAGCAGCTCGACCGACTCGTTGAAGCGCTGGACGACACCGGCCTGGTAGCCCTCGCCCGAGAACTGCTTGACGACGCCGACCCGCATGCCCTGTACGGAGCCGTTGCGGGCGGCCTCGACGACCGGCGGGACCGGGGCGTCGATGGACGTCGAGTCGAGCGGGTCGTGCCCGGCGATCGCCTCGTGCAGCAGGGCCGCGTCCAGGACCGTACGGGCGCAGGGCCCGCCCTGGTCGAGGGAGGACGAGAAGGCGACCATGCCGTAGCGCGAGACGCCGCCGTAGGTGGGCTTGACGCCGACGGTGCCGGTGACGGCGGCGGGCTGGCGGATGGAGCCGCCGGTGTCCGTGCCGATGGCGAGCGGGGCCTCGAACGAGGCGAGCGCCGCGGCGGAGCCGCCGCCCGAGCCGCCCGGGACGCGGGTGAGGTCCCACGGGTTGCCGGTCGGGCCGTAGGCGCTGTTCTCGGTGGAGGACCCCATGGCGAACTCGTCCATGTTGGTCTTGCCGAGGATGACGACATCGGCGGCCCTGAGCCGCTGCGTCAGGGTCGCGTCGTACGGCGGGACCCAGCCCTCAAGGATCTTGGAGCCGACGGTGGTCGGCATGTCCTTGGTCGTGAAGATGTCCTTCAGCGCGAGCGGTACGCCGGCCAGCGGGCCGAGCTTCTCGCCCGCGGCCCTCTTCGCGTCGACGGCACGGGCCTGCGTGAGCGCGCCCTCCCGGTCGACGTGCAGGAAGGCGTGGACCTTCTCGTCGATCGCGTCGATCCGGGCCAGGTGGGCCTCGGTGACCTCGACGGCCGTGAGCTCGCCGGAAGCGATCTTCGCGGCGGTCTCGGCGGCGGTGAGCTTGATAATGGTGCTGATGTCCGTCATGGCTGTTAGTCCTCCCCCAGGATCTGCGGCACCTTGAAACGCTGCTGCTCCTGGGCAGGGGCGCCGGAGAGCGCCTGCGCGGGGGTGAGCGACGGACGGACCTCGTCCGCCCGCATGACGTTGGTCAGCGGCAGCGGGTGGGAGGTCGGCGGTACGTCTTGGTCGGCGACCTCGGAGACGCGGGCGACCGCGCCGATGATGTCGTCGAGCTGACCGGCGAAGTGATCGAGCTCTTCGCCCTTCAGCTCCAGACGCGCCAGCCGGGCGAGGTGGGCGACCTCCTCGCGCGTGATGCCAGGCATGCAGCGATCCTCAGGGGTTGGTGTGTGGTTTTGGCCCAATCCTATGGGGTCGCCCGCAGCCCGGTTCCCCACCGGCCCCTTCACCCGGCCCGATCACGCCGGACCACGTCGGCGGCCCGGACCACGTCGGCGGCCCGGGCCAGCGTGGAGACCGCGGACGGACCGCCCGCCTCGCCCCGCCCGCTCAGGCCGTGGCCGGGCCCGAGTTCACGGCGCGGCCGGACGGCCGCTGCTCCACGTCGGCCACCCCGTTCACCGCCACCCCGTTCACCGCGGCTCCATTCACCGCGGCTCCATTCACCGCCGCGCCGTTCGCCACCGCTCCGTTCACCGCGCCGTTCACCACCGCTCCGTTCGCCACCGCGCTGTTCACCGCCGCGCCGGCAGCGGCGGCCGCCGCTGCCGCGGCTGCTGCCGCCAGCTCCGCCGGCCGTCGCCAGCCGTGCTCGCCGCGCGCCCGCAGCCAGGCCGTCGCCTCCTGCGGCGGCATCGCGGCGGCGACCAGCCAGCCCTGCACCGCGTCGCACCGCAGATCCCGCAGCCGCTCCCAGGTCTCGTCGTCCTCGACACCCTCGGCGACGACGAGCAGGCCGAGCGAGTGGGCCAGGTCGATCGTGCAGCGGACGATCTCCGCGTCCTCGTGATCGATGGCCAGCCGGGCGACGAACGACCGGTCGATCTTGAGCTCGCTGACCGGCAGCTTGCGCAGATGGACCAGGGAGGAGTAGCCGGTGCCGAAGTCGTCGAGGGACATCTTCACGCCGTGCCCGGTCAGCCCGGCGAGCGTGTCGGCGGCGCGCTGCGGGTCCTCCAGCAGCACGTGCTCCGTTATCTCCAGCTGAAGGGCACCGGCCGGCACCCCGTGCCGGGCCAGCCTGGCCGCGACGCTGCCCGCGAAGCCCGGAGTGTGGACGTCGCGCGGGGAGACATTGACCGCGACGGGGACGAACAGCCCCTGCGCCCGCCACCTGGCGACCTGTGCCAGCGCCGTCTCCAGGACGTACTCCGTGAGGTGCGGCATCAGGCCGGACGACTCCGCGATCGCGATGAACTCGTCCGGGGGGACCCGACCGCGCTCCGGGTGCACCCAGCGCACCAGGGCTTCGAGACCGGCGACCTGGCCGTCGAAGCGGACCTTGGGCTGGTAGTGGAGCTCCACCTCGCCCGCGTCCAGCGCGCGCCGCAGATCGCCGAGCAGACCGAGCCGGTCCGGCGTGTTGCTGTCCCGCTTCGACTCGTACACCTCGACGCCCGTACGGTCCCGCTTGGCCTGGTACATGGCCACGTCCGCGCGCCTGAGCAGCCCTTCGGCGTCCAGCGCGTGGTCGGGGTAGACGGCGACCCCGGCACTCGCCTCCAGCACCAACGTGAGGCCGTCGAGGTCGAGCGGCGAGGAGAGTTCCGCGACCAGGTGGCGGGCGACCCGCTGGGCGCTGGTGGTGGAGTCGGCCTGGGGCAGCAGTACGGCGAACTCGTCGCCGCCGAGGCGGGCCGCCTCCGCGCCGCGCGGCAGGGCGAGCCGAAGCCGTTCCGCTATCTGCAACAGCAGCCGGTCCCCCGCCAGGTGGCCGAGGGTGTCGTTGACGGCGCGGAAGCGGTCGAGGTCTATCAGGACCAGCGCGGACCTGGTGCCCACGCTCTCGGCGTCCGCCAGCGCCGACCAGGTCCGCTCCAGCAGCCACTGCCGGTTGGGCAGCCCGGTCAGCGGGTCCCGCAACTGCTCCTCCGCCCGCGCGCGGGCGATCCAGAGCGTGGAGTCCAGGGCGATCAGCGGAACCGCGAAGAGCGGCAGCAGTACGGGCATGACCGTCGCGACGACGCAGATCAGCGGCGCGATGCCGAGCAGGGCGACGGCGACGAGCCCCTGGCGCAGCAGCGCCGTGCGGGCGATGGTCGGCAGCCCGCCGCCCTGGGGTGCCCGCGCGTACCACAGCAGGACCCGGGTGACGAGAAGATATGTGGAGGCCGCCAGGAGCACTTCCGGAACGGCTTCGATGCCCCAGTCGAGTGGCTGCCAGGGGGTCGCGACGGTCGGGACCTCGCCGAAGGCGGCCAGGACGAGGGCGGCGGCCCCGATGCCCAGGATGTCGACCGCGCCGTGCAGCAGCCCCTGCCACCAGCGGTGGCGTCTGGCCATCCCGACGAGGACCACGACGACGGTGCTGACCAGGCCCGCGGGCACCCAGCCGTAGAGCAGCAGCACGGCGAGGGTGAGGGCGGCCCCGGAGCCGGTGCCGCCCCACCACCGGTCGCGCCCCAGCGCGACCAGGTGGCCGACGATGATTCCGGTGAGCAGGGCGAGCGACCAGCCCACGGAGCCGTCCGGGAACAGCGCGTCGCCCTCGCGCACCGTCAGGTAGAGACCGGTCGCCAGCTGGAGCGTGGCGATCATCACGACAACGGCACCCACTTTGGGTGTGAAGCCGACGAAACCTTGCAGCCGCGCCACAGGTGCGGCGCTCTCGGTCGGTTTCATTCCGTCCCTCTCACAGCCGGCGGGGCCGACGGCCCCCGCTCTCATGCCACCGCGGCCTCCCACCGGGAGACCGCGCACGGCAGGCGCACGTCTCAACAGTAGGCCGCGAAAGGCTTCCACGGGCAGCGCTCTACAGCTCTTGCCCGAATGCGAACCGACCACCCGTCACCTTCTGCTATGCGCCGAACGGGTGGCCGTGGTCGGCCATTCGGGCCTCGCGGGCCCCTCTCGCCCCCTCTGGCCCGTTTCTTCCCCCCTGATCCGGCGCCACGCCTGGGCGTTGTCTCGAAGACATCTCGAAGATGTCTCGATCGCGCCCGGAAACGAGATGTCCCCGGCCGGGGAGCACCGCCGTTCCTCGACGGGCGGGGCCGCGTCCCGCCGCCCGTGCCGCTACTCCGCGACGGGCAGGGCCGCCTCCGCCGCCGCGTCCGGCCCCCGCGCGAGCAGCACGGCGAAGCCGTCCTCGTCCAGCACGGGCACCTTCAGCTGCATCGCCTTGTCGTACTTGGAGCCGGGGTTGTCGCCCACCACCACGAAGGCGGTCTTCTTCGACACCGATCCGGTGACCTTCGCGCCCTGGCTCTGCAACGCCTCTTTCGCGCCGTCCCTGGTGTACGTGGTCAGCGTGCCGGTGACGACGACGGTGAGTCCTTCGAGCGGGCGCGGCCCTTCGTCCTGACCCGCCCCCTCGTCCTCCATGCGGACCCCGGCCTCCCGCCATTTGCGCAGGATCTCGCGGTGCCAGTCCTCCGCGAACCAGCGCTTGACCGACTCGGCGATGATCTGGCCGACCCCGTCGGCGGCGGCCAGCTCCTCCTCGGTCGCCTCGTCGATCCGGTCGATGGAACGGAACTGACGGGCCAGCTCCGCTGCGGCCACCGGGCCGACATGACGGATCGAGAGCCCCGTCAGGATCCTGGCCAGCGGGGCCTTTTTCGCCGCGGCGATGCCCTCCAGCATCGCGAGGGCGTTCTTCTTCGGCTCGCCCTGCTGGTTGGCGAAGACCGTAGCGATCTTCTCCTCGCCGGTCTTCGGGTCGCGCTTGGGCAGTCCGCTGTCCTGGTCGAGGACATAGGCCCGGATGGGCAGCAGCTGATCGACGGTCAGCCCGAAGAGGTCGCCCTCGTCCAGCAGCGGCGGCTCGGCGGGCTCCAGCGGCTTGGTCAGGGCCGCGGCGGCGACGTACCCGAAGTGGTCGATGTCCAGGCTCTTGCGGCCGGCGAGGTAGAAGATCCGCTCCCGCAACTGGGCCGGGCAGGAGCGCGCGTTGGGGCAGCGGAGGTCGATGTCGGCCTCCTTCATGGCGCGCAGTTCCGTGCCGCACTCGGGGCAGACGTCGGGCATCACGAACGGCTTCTCCGTGCCGTCGCGGAGATCGACGACCGGGCCGAGGATCTCCGGGATGACCTCGCCCGCCTTGCGGATCACCACCGTGTCGCCGATCAGGACGCCCTTCGCCCGGACCACGTTCTGATTGTGCAGGGTGGCGAACTCGACCTCCGAGCCCGCCACTTCGACCGGTTCGACCTGGGCGTACGGGGTGACTCTGCCGGTGCGTCCGACGCCGACGCGGATGTTGACCAGCTTGGTGTTGACCTCCTCCGGCGCGTACTTCCAGGCGATCGCCCAGCGCGGTGCGCGCGAGGTGGAGCCCAGCCGGCCCTGGAGCGGGATCTCGTCGAGCTTGACGACGACACCGTCGATCTCGTGCTCCACGGAGTGCCGGTTCTCCCCGAAGTACGCGATGAACTCCCGTACGCCGTCGAGTGAGTCCACGACCTTGTTGTGCCCGGCCGTGGGCAGTCCCCATTCGCGCAGCAGCTCGTAGGCGTGCGACAGGCGGTCGATGTCGAAGCCCTCGCGGGCGCCGATGCCGTGCACCACCATGTGCAGCGGGCGGGTCGCGGTGACTCTGGGGTCCTTCTGCCGCAGTGAGCCCGCCGCCGCGTTGCGCGGGTTGGCGAAGGGCTTGTCCTCGGCCGCGACCAGCCGGGCGTTCAGCTCCTCGAAGGCGTCCATCGGGAAGAAGACCTCGCCCCGGATCTCGACGAGGGCCGGGATCCGCTCCCCCTTCAGCCGGTGCGGGATCTCGGCGATGGTCCGGACGTTGGGGGTGATGTCCTCGCCGGTGCGGCCGTCGCCGCGGGTCGCCGCGCGGGTGAGCAGGCCGTGCTCGTACGTGAGGTTGACGGCGAGTCCGTCGACCTTGAGCTCGCACAGGAGGTGGTAGTCCGTGGTGCCGACGTCCTTGGCCACGCGCTCGGCCCAGGTCGCCAGCTCCGCGTCGTCGAAGGCGTTGTCCAGGGAGAGCATGCGCTCGCGGTGCTCGACGGACGTGAACTCCGTGCGGTACGGGCCGGCGACCTTCTGGGTCGGGGAGTCCGGCGTACGCAGCGAGGGGTACTGGTCCTCCAGGCCCTCCAGCGCGCGCAGCAGCCGGTCGAACTCGGCGTCGCTGACGACCGGCTGGTCGTTCACGTAATACCGGAAGCGGTGCTCCTCGATCTGTTCGGAGAGCCGCGCGTGCTCCTCCTGCGCCTGCGCCGGAACCGTGCCCGACTGCTCTGCCCGGTGTTCGCCGGCCATCATCCCGTCCTCCCGTTAGCCCGTCGTCCCCATCACTCAGGGTTGTCCGCGAGCGATCTCGCCGCCCTGGCGCAGTGGGCGAGCACGGCGCGCGCGTACGTGGGCGATGCCCCCGCGAGCCCGCACGACGGAGTGATCACGACGGACTCGGTGAGAGTCCCCGGATTCAGCCCCAACCTGCTCCACAGCGTCCTGACACCCATGACGCTACCGCCCGGGTCCGACAATCCGGCCGAGGCCGCATCGGTGCCGGGCAGCACACCGAGGAACAGTTGGGTGCCGCCCTCGACCGCTTCCCCGATCGTCTCCTCCTCACGCTCGGTGAGCAGGGAGAAGTCGAACGAGATCCCGTCGGCACCGGCCCTGCGCAGCAGCGCGAACGGCACCTCGGGTGCGCAGGAGTGGACGACCGTGGCCCCGTCCCCGTTCACGGCGAGCACGTCGCGCAGGGTCGCCTCGACGACCTGGCGGTCCACGGCCCGGTAGGTGCGGTAGCCGCTCGCCGATCTGACCCGCCCCAGGAGTACGGCGGTCAGGGACGGCTCGTCGAGCTGGAGCACGATCTGTGCGCCCGGCATCCTGCGGCGTACCTCGGCGAGGTGCGCGCGCAGCCCCTCGGCCAGCGAACCGGCCAGGTCGCGGCAGGCGCCGGGGTCGCCGAGCATGGCCTCGCCGCCCCGCAGCTCCAGGGCGGCGGCCAGGCTCCACGGGCCCACGGCCTGGACCTTGAGCAGCCCCTCGTACCCCTGGGTGAACTCCTCCAGGGCGTCGAGGTCCTCGCCGAGCCAGGACCGGGCCCTCCTGGTGTCACGGCCCGGCCGGTCGCTGATCCGCCAGCCGCTCGGTTCGACGTGGCCGTACATCTCGACGAGCAGCCCGATGGTCCGCCCGATCATGTCCGCGCCCGGACCGCGGGCGGGCAGTTCCGCCAGATACGGCATGCCCTGACCGTCGGCGAAGGAACCGGTGACGGTCCTGGCCGCCTCCCGTGCGTCTCCCCCGGGCATAGAGCCGATCCCGGTCGCCGGGCACCCGCTGAACTTGCTCTTCTCGCTCACCCGGGAAGCCTACGGGTGGGAGCGGACCGGCGAGGTCAGCGGCCGGGGCGGACGGTGAGGTCGTTGACCTCGGCGTCGCGCGGGAGGTCGAGTGCCATCAGGATCGTGGTGGCCATCGACTCGGGGTCGATCCACTTGGCGGGGTCGTACTCCTTGCCCTCCTGCTGGTGGACCTTGGCCTGCATGGGGCTGGCGGTGCGTCCGGGGTAGACGGAGGTGACCCGGACCCCGTTGCCGTGCTCCTCGTGGCGCAGCGAGTCGGCGAGGGCCTTGAGGCCGTGCTTGCTCGCGGCGTACGCGCCCCACTCGGCGTGCGCCTGGAGCCCGGCGCCCGAGTTCACGAAGATCACGTGGCCGTGGGCGACGCGCAGCTGCGGCAGCATGAGGCGGGTGATCTCGGCGGGGGCGACGAGGTTGGCGTTGAGCTGGAAGTGCCATGCCTTGGGGGTCAGCTCGCCGACGCGGCCGAGCTCGACGACTCCCGCGACGTGGAGCAGCGAGTCGAGCCGTTCGGGCATCGTCTGCTGCCCGAACGCCCAGGAGAGCCGGTCGGGGTTGCCGAGGTCGCCGACGAGCGTACGGGCACCGGGGTACAGGTCCGCGAGCTCCTTGGCGCGGCCCGCGTCCCGGGCCAGCAGCACGATCTCGTCACCGCGCTCCAGAAGGCGGCGGGCGACGGCTGCTCCGATGCCGGAACCGGCACCGGTGATGAGGTGGGTAGACATGTACCGATGATCCCATCACCGGGCCCGGCGCACCGGGGCGGCCCGGTCACTGATGTCCGGCGGACTCCTCCAGGTGGGCGAGCGCGCCGACCGCGTCCTTGGCGAAGAAGACCAGGTCGGTGAGGGGCAGCGGCAGGAAGCCCTCGTCCTCCATGCGCTGGAACTGCTGGCGCAGCCCGTCGTAGAAGCCCGCCGTGTTCAGCAGGACGACCGGCTTGGCGTGCTTGCCGTGCTTCTTGAGCTCCAGGATCTCCGTGGCCTCGTCGAGCGTCCCGGTCCCCCCGACCATGATCACGACCGCGTCGGCCTTCGCCAGGAGCAGCGCCTTGCGCTCGGCCAGATCACGCGCGATCACCATCTCGTCGGCGTTCGTCCTGGCCCTGTCGGCGAGGAAGTCCACCGACACCCCGACCAGCCGCCCGCCCGTCTCCTGGACCCCGTCGGCCACCACCTTCATCAGGCCGCTCTCCGAACCGCCCCAGACCAGGGTGTGACCGCCCCTGCCCAGCAGTTCGGCGAACTCCCTGGCGGGCACGGTGTAGCGGTCGTCGAGGTCGGCGGCGGAGAGAAAGACGCAGATGTTCATGAAGCCACCGTACGACCCGCCTCGGACAGCGCGGTCCGCGGCCGATCCGTTCCGGACACGGGAAGAATCCGGGCCGCCGTACCGCTGTACCTGACATGACTTCCCTCACAGGACACCGCATCACCGTCGAGCCCGGCTCCGAGCATGTCCGGGCGGTGCGCGACGGGCGGGTACTGGCCGAGAGCCGCCGCCCGCTCGTGCTGCGCGAGACCGGCTGCCCGGTCCGCTACTACCTGCCGCCCGAGGACGTCCGCACCGAACTGCTCACGGCTTCGGACACCAGCACCCACTGCCCGTTCAAGGGCGACGCCTCCTACTGGTCGGTACCGGGTGCCGCCGATCTCGTCTGGGCCTACCCGGACCCGAAGCCCGAAGTCGCCGCGATCAAGGACCACTTCTGCTTCTACGAGACCGAGACCGTGACCGGGGACGCGGCCTGAGACAACCTCTTGCCCGTGGCCGACCGGGCGTCAGAAGCCCTTCGCCGGGGAGCTTCTGAGAGATTTCCAAGAATTGTCCGGCGGCAGCGATGAGTTTTCGCGGCCGGTCCAGTCAGCCGTCACATGGACACGACTCTCTCCGCCGACGGCACCCCGATCGCGTACCGCCGCCAGGGCGACGGGCCGCCCGTGGTGCTGGTCGGCGGGGCCCTCAGTACCTCCGCGACCGAGGCATCCCTGGCCGCCCTGCTGGCGCCGCGCTTCACGGTCGTCACGTACGACCGCCGGGGGCGGGGCGCCAGCGGTGACGGCGGCGATGGCAGCGTCGGTGGCGGCTACGCGGTGCCGCGGGAGATCGAGGACCTGACCGCCGTCGCGGGCGCGGTGGGCGGGCGGGTCTCGGTGTTCGGCATGTCGTCCGGCGGGGCGCTCGCCCTGGAGGCGCAGGCGGCCGGGCTGCCGGTGGATCTGCTCGCGGTCTACGAACCCCCGTACACCCCCGACCCGTCCGGCCTCCTGCACAAGGCCCGTCGCACGGCCCGGCTGCACCGGCTGCTGTCCACCGGGGACCTCGGCGGGGCCGTGGAGCTGTTCCTGTCCGCGACCGGCGTCGAGGCCGGGACGATCGCCCGGATGCGGCGCGCCCCGCTGTGGCGGGGCCTGGAGTCGTTGGCGCACACCCTCGCCTACGACGACGCGCTCCTGGGCGACGGGGCGGTCCCTGCCGAGCGGTTCGCTGCCGTCACCGCGCGCACGATGGTGGTCTGCGGCGGCTTCAGCCCCCTCCAGGCCCGCAACGCGGCCCGCACCCTCGCGGACACGGTGCCGCGCGCCCGCCACCGCACCCTGACGGGCCAGACGCGCGAGGTGGCACCGCAGGTGATCGCCCCGGTGCTGGCGGAGTTCTTCGCCAAGGACGTGTTCGTCGGCCGGGCCGCGTCGTGACCCCGGCCGCGTCGTCATGACCGGGGCCGCGTTGTGATGACCCGGCCCGCGTCGTCGTGACCCGGGCCGGACGAGGGCCTCAGGAGGGCGCGGACACCCTCTCGCGGCGCGCCGTCGTCGCGATCGTCGCGGAGCCGACCACCCGGGTCCCGTCGTACAGCACGACGGCCTGGCCGGGGGCCACGCCCCGTACCGGCTCGGTGAAGGTGACGTGCAGCGTGCCGTCCACGAGTTCGGCGCCGACCTCCGTCTCACCGCCGTGGGCGCGGAGCTGGGCGGTGTACGCGCCGGGTCCGGTGGGGGGCGTTCCGCACCAGCGGGGCTTGATCGCGGTCAGCTCGGTGACATCGAGGGCCTCGACGGGGCCCACGGTGACGGTGTTGTTCACCGGGGAGATGTCCAGGACGTAGCGCGGCTTGCCGTCGGCGGCGGGGTGGCCGATCCGCAGGCCCTTGCGCTGGCCGATGGTGAAGCCGAAGGCGCCGTCGTGGGTGCCGAGCTTGGTGCCGGACTCGTCGAGGATGTCGCCCTCGGCCCGGCCGCCGAGACGGTCGGCCAGGAAGCCCTGGGTGTCGCCGTCCGCGATGAAGCAGATGTCGTGGCTGTCGGGCTTCTTGGCCACGGCGAGGCCCCGGGCCTCCGCCTCGGCCCGGATCTCGTCCTTGGTGGTGAGGGTGTCACCGAGCGGGAACATCGCGTGGGCGAGCTGCTTCTCGTCCAGGACACCGAGGACGTAGCTCTGGTCCTTGGCCATGTCGGAGGCGCGGTGGAGCTCGCGGCTGCCGTCCTCGGCGAGCACGACCGTGGCGTAGTGCCCCGTGCACACGGCGTCGAAGCCGAGCGCGAGTGCCTTGTCGAGCAGCGCGGCGAACTTGATCTTCTCGTTGCAGCGCAGGCACGGGTTGGGGGTGCGGCCCGCCTCGTACTCCGCGACGAAGTCCTCCACGACGTCCTCACGGAAGCGTTCCGCCAGGTCCCAGACGTAGAAGGGGATGCCGATGACGTCCGCCGCGCGGCGGGCGTCGCGGGAGTCCTCGATGGTGCAACAGCCGCGTGCGCCGGTACGGAAGGACTGCGGGTTCGCGGACAGGGCGAGGTGCACACCGGTCACCTCGTGGCCTGCCTCGGCGGCGCGCGCGGCGGCGACGGCGGAGTCCACACCGCCCGACATCGCGGCGAGGACACGGAGGGGGCGCTGGGAAGTCTGAGTCATAGCTTCTCCAGGGTACGGGTCGCCGGGAACCGAACGCTCGCGGATATGCGTTGACGATCATATGGGGACCAAGGGAAGCGGCCGGGCTTCGAAGAAGGAGCCCGCGCGGGGTATCAGCCGGCGCGCACTGCTGATCGGCGGCGGTGTGACGGCGGCGGGTGCCGCCGTGCTCGCCCGCGACGAGCTCAGGCAGGTCTGGTGGCGGGTTCCCGGCGTCGAGAAGCCGCGCAAGCCGGGCGAACTGGACTACGCGGGCGCCCAGTGGGTCGCCGCCTCGGACGCGAACTGGCGGCGCGCGGACCGCCCCGACGACTACCGGATCGACCGCGTGATCATCCATGTCACGCAGGGCAGCTTCGCCAGTGCGGTGAGGGTCTTCCAGGACCCCGGCCACGGCGCCGCCGCGCACTACGTGGTGCGCAAGGACGGCCATGTGGCGCAGATGATCCGTGAGCTGGATGTGGCGTACCACGCGGGGAACAGGTCGTACAACGAACGCAGCATCGGCATCGAGCACGAGGGCTTCGTGGACCGCCCCCAGGACCTCACGGCGGCGATGTACGAGTCGTCGGCCCGGCTGACGGCCGCGATATGCGGGCGCCACGGCATACCGATGGACCGCGAGCACATCATCGGGCACGTCGAGGTGCCGGGCACGGACCACACCGACCCCGGGCCGCACTGGGACTGGGACCGGTATCTGAAGCTGGTGCGGCGGGCCGCGACGGCGAAGCCCTCGGGCTCGGCGAAACCCGCGTGATCCCGGACGGGGCAGCCTCCGCGGGACCGGCCCTCAGCTGAGTCCGGCCGTCCTCGCGCGTTCCACCGCCGGACCGATGGCGCGCGTGAGTTCCTCGACGTCCTGCCGGGTGGAGGTGTGGCCGAGCGAGAAGCGCAGCGTGCCGCGGGCCAGGTCCGGGTCGGTTCCGGTGGCCAGCAGGACGTGGCTGGGCTGGGCGATCCCGGCGGTGCAGGCGGAGCCGGTGGAGCACTCGATGCCCTGGGCGTCCAGCAGCAGCAGGAGCGAGTCGCCCTCGCAGCCGGGGAAGCTGAAGTGGGCGTTGGCCGGGAGCCGCCCCGCCGGATCCGGGTCGCCCCCGAGCACGGCGTCCGGTACGGCCCGCCGCACGGCGGTGATCAGGTCGTCCCGGAGCGCACCGATCCGGCGGGAGAAGTCCTCGCGCCCCTCGGCGGCGAGCCGGGCGGCGACCGCGAAGGCGGCCACGGCGGGCACGTCCAGGGTGCCGGAGCGCACATGGCGTTCCTGCCCGCCGCCGTGCAGCACGGGTACGGGGGTGTATTCGCGGCCCAGGAGCAGCGCGCCGATACCGAACGGACCGCCGATCTTGTGTCCGCTGACGGTCATCGCGGCCAGCCCCGACCGTGCGAAGTCGACCTCCAGCTGACCGACGGCCTGTACCGCGTCGGCATGCATGGGGATGCCGAACTCGCGGGCGATGTCGGCCAGTTCACGTACCGGCATGATGGTGCCGATCTCGTTGTTGGCCCACATCACGGTGATCATCGCGATGTCGTCGGGGTTACGGAGGACGGCTTCGCGCAGGTCCCCGGGGTGCACCCGTCCGTAGTGGTCGACGGGGAGGTATTCGACGGTCGCGCCCTCGTGTTCGGCCAGCCAGTCGACGGCGTCCAGGACGGCGTGGTGTTCGACGGGGCCCGCGAGGACCCTGGTGCGCCGGGGGTCGGCGTCGCGGCGGGCCCAATACAGGCCCTTGACCGCGAGGTTGTCGGCCTCGGTGCCGCCGGAGGTGAGGACCACCTCGCTGGGGCGTGCGCCGAGGGCGTCGGCGAGGGTCTCTCTGGACTCCTCGACGGTACGGCGGGCCCGGCGCCCGGCGGCGTGCAGGGAGGACGCGTTACCGGTGACGGCGAGCTGGGCGGTCATCGCCCCGATCGCCTCCGGAAGCATCGGCGTGGTCGCGGCGTGGTCGAGGTATGCCATGGTGGGCTCGATTCTACGAGCCCCCGGCGGGACGTACGCCGGTGCGTCACGGTCCGGCCCCCGCACGCGGTTCACCTGCGGTTCATGGGAGGTGCTCGCCGGCCCGGTCCGGGACCGGGAGAGCTTCGCGCCCGCCCGTGCCGGCCGTCGGATCAGCCGCCGACGTTCCAGATGACGGCGCCGTTCGCGGAGACCAGGACGGCCAGGACGACGAGGTCGGCGACGCCGAGTACGAGGCCGAGCAGGGCGCGGCCGCGGCGGCCGGTGGAGCGGGCGAGGGCCAGGAGCGCCATGACGATGGCGGCGGGCCCGAGCAGGATGTTCATCACGAGGAGTCCGACGAGCCCCAGCACGAAGGAGGCGACGGCCAGCCCGTCCGCCTCCCTGGTGGCGGGGCTCCGGGGCGCTTTCTTCGGTGCGGAGGTGTCGGTGGCGGCGCTTCCGGTACGGGCGGTGCCTTCGGTACGGGCGGTGCCTTCGGTACGGGCAGTGCTTCCGGTACGGGCAGTGCTTCCGGTACGGGCAGTGCTTCCGGTACGGGCAGTGCTTCCGGTACGGGCGGTGCTTCCGGTACGGGCGGTGCGGCCCGTGAGGCCGGCGAAGCCGACGGCGCGCTCGGCGCGACGGACGGTATCGGTGAGTGTCATGGTGCGAGCTCCTTCGGATCGGCCGGAGTCGGCAGGCTTTGCCGGTCGGCCCTTATCGGGAGCGGCGCGCGAGGCGCTCGCGGACGGCGAAGAGGAGAAGCCAGCCACCGATGACGGCGGCGACGGCCAGGGTCGACGACAGCGGGATCTGGGCGACCGCCCCGAGGGCGATCCCCAGCAGGAACAGGGCGGCGACAAGGACGAGCATGTGCGGCCTTTCCACGTGGGGCAGGAACAATTGAGAGTACGACTGTTCACTGACTCTTGAGTCTAAACCTCACCTCCCTTCCTTGACCCGGAGAACGGTTGTTTACTGAATGGCATGAGTCACACCGCCGGTATCCGCCAGACCCAGAAGCTGAAGACGCGTCAGGCACTCCTGGACGCCGCGCTCCAGCTGCTGGAGCACCAGAGCCTGAGCAGCCTGGGCCTGCGCGAGGTCACCCGGGCCGTGGGTGTCACCCCCACCGCCTTCTACCGGCACTTCGACGGCACAGCGGCACTCGGCGTGGCCCTCGTGGAGGAGACACTGGGCAGCCTGCACGGCATGATCGGCGCGGTTCTCGCGGAGACCGGTGACAGCGACGAACGCCTGGACCGCAGCGTGGAGTTGATAGCACGCCATGTCGCCGCGCAGCCCGCCCACTTCCGCTTCATCGCCCGCGAACAGCACGGCGGCGTGGGCCCGGTCCGCGAGGCCATCGCCACCCAGCTCCGCCGGTTCGCGGACGAGGTGGCCGCGGCGCTCGGCGGGGAACCGGAGTCGGCGGGGTGGAACCGGGAGGACCTGCTGATGCTCGGCGGCCTCTACGTCGACCACATGGTGATCACCGCGTCGGCGCTGCTGGACGCGGGCCCCGGCGGTGAGCGTGAGGTCGTCCGGGTGGCCCGGCGCCGACTGCGCCTGGTCTCCCTCGGCCGCGCGCACTGGCTGGACGACGGGGAGGACGCGGGCGCGGACGCCCGCCGCGACGCCCCCCGCCCGGCATGACCGGGCAGGCCCCACCACCGGCCGTCGCGGCCACCGCCGCACACTCAGCCACCGCCGTACTCAGCCGCCGTACACTCGGCCGTCCTTCGCGTACACCGCCGCGCACTCAGCCGTCCGTCGCGTACACCTCCACGACCTGCGCCGCGGCACGGGCGAGCAGGGCCCGCGCCTCGGGCGGCTCCAGCACTTCCAGGTTCGGCCCGAAGGAGAGCAGGGAGCGGGCCCAGGCCGCTTCGGGTACCGCGAGTTCGGCCAGCAGCCACTCCCCGCGCTTCTCGCCCGCCCGGGGTTCACCGGGCCGGGGTTCGCCGGTGAGCACGCCCGCGTTGAGGCGTACGAAGAGGTCGCGACGGGAACGGTGCACCCGGACCCGGAGCCGTACGTCCGCCGGGCGCTCCTCGACCTTCCTGCGCAACACCGCCCACACCTCGGCCAGTTCCACGCCCGGCCGGCGCACCACGCCCTCCTCGCCGAGGACCGCGTCCCGCACCCGGTCCGCGCGGAAGAGCCGGGGCGCGCCGTCGAGGTCCGCGACGAGGTACCAGACGCCCGCCTTCACGACGAGTCCGTACGGGTCGACGGTGTAGGCGCGCGGGGTGTCGGTGCCGCTGTGCCGGTAGCCGATCCGCAGCCGCCGGTCGGCGAGGACGGCATCGTGGAGCTCGGCGATGTCCACGGCGGCCCGCGGTCCGCTCATCCAGCGGACCGGGTCGACGAGAAACCGTCGGCTGGTCTGCTCGGCGGCGGGGCGGTGCGGCGCCGGGAGCGCCGCCATCACCTTCCGCAGGGCCGAGCCGAGCGCCGCGTCGAGGCCGAGCGCGGTGTGTGCGCCGTCGGCGGCCAGGACGAAGAGGGCGCGCGCCTCGTCGGCGGTGAGGCCGGTGACATCGGTACGGAAGCCGGGGAGCAGGGCGATGCCGCCGTGGCGGCCGCGCTCGGCGTAGACAGGGACGCCGGAGGCGGAGAGCGCCTCGACGTCGCGGTAGATGGTCCGTACGGAGACTTCGAGACGGTCGGCGAGCTCGGTGGCGGGGACCAGTGAGCGCGTCTGGAGCAGCAGCAGGATGGAGAGCAGCCGGTCGGATTTCACGTCACCATGATGGCCGGGGCCGCCCGGCCACCGGGTCGGCCGGGGGCACCGTACCCCGGCCCCACGGCGACCCCGGGCGAGCGAACCTAGCCGCGCGGGGCCTTGGCCAGTTGGCGGGACTGGGCCACCAGGCGGTCCGCGCTGTCCCAGACCTCCGCGTCCTCCTCCAGGAAGCCGCCCGCGAGGTTACGGGTGGTGATGGAGACCCGCAGCGGACCCGGTGCCGGGCGGCAGCGGATGTGGGTGGTGAGTTCGACGGTCGGGGTCCAGCCCTTGAGGCCCAGCTCGAACGAGGTCGGCGGCAGCGCGTCGACGGTGAGCAGCAGGGACAGCGGGTCCGCGTCGCGGCCGTCCGCCAGGCCGAACCAGCCGCGCATCTCGCCCTTGCCGGACGGTGCGCCGACGGCCCAGCCGACCGTCGCGGGATCGAGCGCGATGTCGATGCGTTCGGTGATGGCGGAGCTTCCGGGGATCGGGGCCGGGCCGTCGCCCGGACCGAGGCAGTGCTCCCTGGCCGGCATGGCGGGCGGTGTGGCCGACGTACGGATCTCGTCGGTGAGCTCGTCCAGGTCGCCGTAGGTGGCGATGACCCGGATGCGCTCGACCTCGGTGCCGTCGTCGGCGAACTGGAAGAGGGACGCCTGGCCGGTGGAGAGGGTGCGGCCGGCGCGCACGACCTGGGTCCGGACCACCGCGGGGCCGGGGACGGACGCGGTGAGGTAGTGCGCGGAGACCGAGAACGGGTCGGAGTGCGGCAGCGCCTCGCCGAGGGCCCGGCCGATCAGGGCCAGCAGATAGCCGCCGTTGACGGCACGGATGATGGTCCAGCCCGCGGAGAGTTCCGCGTCGTAGACGCCCTCCTCGCGGAGCGTGACAGCGGTGTCGCGGTCGAACTCGCTGTCCCCGATGATCGCCCGCGTCACCTGCGCGGTCCGCGTCGTCTGCGTGCTGTGCGCCGCCCGCGCTGCTGACTGTGCCATGCCATGCACCGTACACCGATCGTATTACTAAGCGGTAGCTTCTACTGGTCGCACTTCTGCCGGGCGGCGGCCTTTCGGGACCGCCTCAGGTCGCCGCCGAGCCTTCCTCCGCCGTGGCGGAGCGCCTGTTGTAGGCGCGCGGGGCCCGCCAGTGGAAGCGCATCGCCAGCAGCCGCAGGACGAACGCGGTGAGCACGGCCGCGCCGCTGGTGAACGCGTTGAGGGCGTCGAAGCGGATGCACAGTACGACCATGACCGCGCCGACGATCGCGGGCACCGCGTACAGATCGCGGTCCCAGCGCAGCAGGGACGGCACCTCGTTGGCCAGCACGTCCCGCAGCACACCGCCGCCGACCGCGGTCGCCAGGCCCAGGGCCGCCGACGCGGTGAGGCCGAGGCCGTAGTCGTACGCCTTGACCGTCCCGGTGACACAGAAGAGGCCGAGCCCCGCCGCGTCGAAGACGTTGACCCCGACCTGGATGCGCTCGACGTGGGGGTGCAGGAAGAACACCAGGACGGCGGCGAGCAGCGGCGTCGTGAAGTAGCCGAGATCCGTGAACGCGGCCGGCGGGATCGCGCCGATCATCACGTCACGGAACAGCCCCCCGCCCAGCGCTGTCACCTCGGCGAGCACCGCGATGCCGAAGACATCGAAGTTCTTGCGTACGGCGAGCAGTGCGCCCGAGATCGCGAAGACGAAGATTCCGACGATGTCGAGCGCATGCTGGACGGAGGGCGTGAACAGTTCGTTGAGCACCGGGCAATTGTGCCGGTATTACTCCTTCGGGCTGTCCTCCGAGGTGGCGGACGGGGCCGGGTCGTCGCCGGAGGGCTCCCCAGCGGACTTCCCGGCGGGCGTCTCGGCGGACTCCCCGGAGGACTTCTCGGCGGGCGTCTCGGCGGGCGTCTCGGTGGACTTCCCGGAGGCGACGGGCGCCGCCTTCACCGTGATGACCTCCACCGCGTCCCCCGCCCCGGGCAGCGGCGCGTCGCCGGGGGCCTGGTCCGGCGCGTTCTCCGGGTGGTGGCAGGCGACCTGGTGGCCGGTCTTGAGCGCGATCAGCGGCGGTTCCTGCGTCTTGCAGATCTGCGTCGCCTTCCAGCACCGGGTGTGGAACCGGCAGCCGCTGGGCGGCGATATCGGCGAGGGCACATCGCCCTTGAGCAGGATGCGGTCGCTCTTGGCACCGCGCCGACGCGGGTCGGGCACCGGCACCGCGGACATCAGCGCCTTGGTGTACGGGTGCATCGGCGCCTCGTACAGCGACTTGCGGTCCGACAGCTCCACGATCTTGCCGAGGTACATGACCGCGATCCGGTCCGAGACATGGCGGATGACCGAGAGGTCGTGCGCGATGATCATGTACGTGAGCCCGAGCTCGTCCTGGAGGTCGTCCAGCAGGTTCACCACCTGCGCCTGGATCGACACGTCCAGCGCGGAGACCGGCTCGTCGGCCACCACGAGCTTGGGCTTGAGCGCGAGCGCGCGGGCGATGCCGATGCGCTGGCGCTGGCCGCCGGAGAACTCGTGCGGATAGCGGTTGTAGTGCTCGGGGTTGAGGCCGACCATCTCCAGCAGCCGCTGGACCTCCCGCTTCAGACCGCCCTCGGGCGTGACGCCCTGGAGCCGGAAGGGGGTGCCCACGATCCCGCCGACGGTGTGGCGCGGGTTCAGCGAACCGTACGGGTCCTGGAAGATCATCTGCACGTCGCGGCGCATCGGCCGCAGCTTCCCGGCGGACAGATGTGTGATGTCGCGGCCCTCGAACTCGACCTTGCCGCCGGTGGGTTCCAGCAGGCGCGTGACCAGCCGGCCCATCGTCGACTTGCCGCAGCCGGACTCGCCGACGACGCCGAGGGTCTCGCCGGGGCGCACGTCGAAGGTGAGCCCGTCGACCGCCTGGACGGCGCCCACCTTGCGCTTGAGCAATCCCTTGGTGATCGGGAAGTGCTTGACCAGGCCGGTGACCTTGAGGAGCGGCTCGGACCCGGACCCGTCCGACCCCGGCCGGGGAGTCTTCTTGCCCATATCAGTCACAGCTTCGGCGCAATCTCTTCGGTCCAGATCTGTTCGCGCTGCTCCGGCGACATGTGGCACGCGGAGTAGTGCCCGTCGCTGACGAGCTGCAGCTCCGGACGCTCGGTGCGGGTGACGTTGTCGGCCGGCACGTCGGCGTACGGGCAGCGCGGGTGGAAGGCACAGCCCGACGGGACGTTGATCAGGCTGGGCGGCGAGCCCTTGACGGGCACCAGGCGCTCGGTCTGCTCCCGGTCGATGCGCGGCATCGAGCCGAGCAGACCCCAGGTGTAGGGGTGCTGCGGCTGGTAGAAGACCTTCTCCGCGCTGCCGCGCTCGATGCAGCGGCCCGCATACATCACGAGCAGCTTGTCGGCGATCTCCGCGACGACCCCGAGGTCGTGCGTGATCATGACGACCGCCGAGCCGAACTCCTTCTGGAGGTCGCGGATCAGGTCGAGGATCTGCGCCTGGACGGTCACGTCCAGGGCGGTCGTCGGCTCGTCGGCGATCAGCAGCTGCGGATTGTTGACCAGCGCCATCGCGATCATCGCGCGCTGGCGCATACCGCCGGAGAACTGGTGCGGGTAGTCGTCGTAGCGGCGCCGCGGCTCGGGGATGCCGACCCGGTCGAGCATCTCGATCGCGCGCTTCTTCGCGGTCTTCTTGTCGACGTGGTTGTGGACCCGGTGGGCCTCCACGATCTGCGAGCCGATGCTGTAGTACGGGTGCAGGGCCGACAGCGGGTCCTGGAAGATCATCGCCATCTTCTGGCCGCGCAGCTTACGTACGCGCTCGGGCCCGGCGCCGATCAGCTCCTCGCCCTCCAGCCAGATCTCACCGGAGATCCGGGCCCGCTCCGAGGTGTGCAGTCCCATGATCCCCAGTGAGGTCACGGACTTGCCGGAGCCGGACTCGCCGACGATGCCGAGGGTCTCCCCGGCCTTCAGGTCGAAGCTGACACCGTCGACGGACTTGACCAGACCGTCGTCGGTGTCGAAGTGGATGGTGAGGTCCCGTACCGAGAGGAACTGCTCTTCGTCGGCTGCGGAACGGTCGTCGGAACGGGCGTCGGAACCGGCGTCGAAGCCGGCCCCGGAGACCGGTGGGTCCGTCTTGCGTACGTCGCTCATGAGAGCCTCACCCGGGGGTCGATCGCGGCGTACACGAGGTCCACCAGCAGATTGCAGACAACGATGAAGGAGGCGGCGACCAGCGTCACGCCCATCACGATGGGCAGGTCGCTGCGGGTCACGCCCTGAATGGCGTACTCGCCCATCCCCTGGAACGAGAAGACGCTCTCGGTGATGACCGCGCCGCCCAGGAGCAGCGCGAAGTCCATGCCGAAGATGGTGACGAGGGGGGTCAGGGCCGCGCGCAGGCCGTGCTTGACGACCACCTGGCGTTCTCGCAGGCCCTTGGCGCGGGCGGTTCTGATGTAGTCCTCGCCCATGGTCTCCAGCATTCCGGCCCTGGTGAGCCGGGCGTAGAGCGCGGAGTACAGGAAGGCGAGCGTGCACCAGGGGAGGATCAGGTTCCAGGCCCACTCGCCGGGATTCTCGCTGAACGGTACGAAGTGGACGTCGTCCCAGATCTTCCAGTTGAAGGCGAAGAGGGCGAGCGAGACCATGCCGGTGAAGAACATCGGCAGGGAGACACCGGCCAGGGCGATGCCCATCGCGAGGCGGTCGAAGATCGATCCCCGCTTGAGAGCCGAGAGCACACCGGTGGCGACACCCGATATGACCCAGAGAACGGCCGCGCCGACCGCCAGGGACAGCGTCACGGGTATTCGCTGGACGATCTCCGGCCAGATCTCGGAGTGCGTCTTGAAGGAGTAGCCGAAGCAGGGCGCGTTGCAGGTCACGGGGTCCGGACCGAACTGGTACTCGGCGCCGACAACGATGCCCTTGATGAAGTGCCAGTACTGGAGGTACAGGGGCTGGTCGAGCCCCAGGTTCTTCTTGACCGCGGCGATGACGTCCGGGTCGGGGCTCTTCCCGACGTACTGGGCGGCCATCGAGTCGATCGTTTGCCCGCCGAGGCGGGGCACCAGGAAGAAGATCGCGAACGTGACTGCGCTGACCACCAGCAGCAGCAACACCGCGGCGAATACGCGTCGGATGATGTACGCAGCCACAGCCGTGCGGCGCCGGGGCGAGCGGGCGGGGTAACGCCCGACGTCCCGGCGCCTTCACCTGCCTTTCGAGGGATGCTGTTGAGGAACAGGTGCTACTTGGTCGAGGTCATCAGCACGTAGTCGTACATGCCGAGGTACGCGTCGGTGACCGTGACGTTCGCCGCGGAGTCCGGGCGGTAGAGCAGGTTCTTG
The DNA here is from genome assembly GCF_026340105.1 of Streptomyces sp. NBC_01433. Lineage (NCBI taxonomy): Bacteria > Bacillati > Actinomycetota > Actinomycetes > Kitasatosporales > Streptomycetaceae > Streptomyces > Streptomyces sp. NBC_01433. The sequence continues at coordinate 487,245 of NZ_JAPEPM010000001.1, forward strand.
CGGTAGTAGAGCGGCACGACCGAGGCGCCTTCCATGACCTTCTGGTCGACCTCGCCCCAGGCGGCGTTGCGCGCCGTGGTGTCCACCGTGCCGATGCCCTTGACCAGGGCCTCGTTGACGCCCTTGTCGTTGAGCTCCATCAGGTTGGTGCCACCGGAGGGCTTGATGGCCGAGCCGTTGACGATCTGGTCGAGGAAGCCGAAGCCGGTCGGCCAGTCGGCGCCCCAGGCCATCATCATCATGCCCGCGTTGTTCTTGTGGACCCAGGCCGGGACACCGGCGAAGTCGGTGAAGTACTTGTCCGCCGGGAACTGCTTGATCTCGGCGACGATACCGATCTGCTTCAGGCTGTTCTGGAGCTGCGTGGCCGCGGTGACCTCGTCGGGGCGGTCGGACCGCGCCGTCAGCGTGGTCGAGAAGCCCTTCGCCTGACCGCACTTGGCCAGGTGCTCCTTGGCCTTGGCGACATCGCCCTTGTTGTCCGCGGTCGGGTACAGGTCGAACTTCTTGTAACCGGCGACGGTGGGCGGGATGACCGTGGACGCCGGGTCACCCTTCACGGAGCCGCCGATCGCGTCGACCATGCTCCGCTTGTCGGTGACGTACTGAACGGCCTTGCGGCACTCGATGTTGTCGAACGGCTTCACGTTGACGTTCAGCGCCAGGTACTGGAGCGCGCCCGCGTAGGGGTTGTCCGTCTTGGCCTTCTCGTCGGCCTTCACCAGGACCTTGGGCTGGGTCTTGGACTGCAGACCCGTACCCGCGATGTCCGCGGTGATCGTGTCGCTCAGCAGGTGCTCGTCGACCGTGGTCGCGTTGACGTTGAACTTGAGCTCGATCTTGTCCGGCAGAGCCTTGCGGATCGGGTCGCTCTTCTGGTCCCACTCGGGGTTGCGGACCAGCGTCGCGCCGCGGCTCTCGCTGTAGGAGGAGAACTTGTACGGGCCCGAGGAGACGATCTTCTGGACGTAGGTGGCGCCCTTGTCGGCCTTCTGCGGGACCGGAGCGGTCTGCGAGAAGGCGGCGAGGTAGTCCATGTCCGCGAACGGCTTGTTCAGGTGGAAGACGATCGTGTAGTCGTCCGGGGTCTCGATGGACTTCAGGCCCTCGGCCGACTTGTCCTTGTACGGACCCTTGTACTTGTCGCCGCCCTCAAGATAGGCCTTGAAGTACGTCGGGCCGTTGGACAGGGCCTCCGGGGCGAAGTTGGAGCGCTCGATGGCGTACTTGACGTCCTTGGCGGTGACCTCGGTGCCGTCCTCGAACTTGACGCCCTTGCGGAGCGTGTACGTCCAGGTCTTGGCGTCCGTGCTCGCCTTGCCGAGGCCCGTCGCGAGGTCGGGAACGACCTGCAGGCCCTCCTTGCCGGCGGCCGGCTTGAAGGTCACCAGCGAACGGCCGTACAGACGGGAGAAGTTCTGCACCCAGCCGTAGTACGTGTTGCCGGGGTCGAGGGAGTCGGGACCACTGGAGTGCTCGTAGGTGACCGTCCCCCCCTTCTTGTCACTCTTGTTGACGATGCTGGTCAGACCGGCGTCCGCCTTGGCGTCGCCCCCGCCGCCGCTGCCGCCGCTCTTCGAATCACTGCTGCTGCAGGCCGAGGCGCCGAGTGCGACCGCCACGGCAACGGCTATGGCCGTCGCTGTCTTTCTGTTCTGCATGCTGAGGAAAGCCCCCTCGTTTGTCGGGTGCGGCAAGGCCGCGATTACTTGCCACGAGGGTCGAGTGCGTCGCGCAGCCCGTCCCCCAGCAGATTGAAGGCCAGCACGGTGATGAAGATCGCCATACCGGGAATGACCATGAACATCGGGTCGACCTCGTAGAGATCGACCGCCTGGGTGAGCATGCCGCCCCAGGACGCCTGCGGCGGCGAGATGCCGACGCCGAGGAAGCTCAGCGCCGCCTCGAAGAGGATGTTGGTGGGGATCAGCAGCGTCGCGTACACGAGGATCGGCGCGATCAGGTTGGGCAGCAGCTCCCGGAACAGGATGAACGGGCCGCGCGCGCCCAGCGACCTGGCCGCCTCCACGAACTCCCGCTCACGCAGCGACAGGGTCTGCGCGCGGACGATGCGGCCGATGTAGGGCCAGCTGAAGAAGCCGATCACGAAGATCAGTACGGCGATCCGGAGCGTGAGACCTTCCAGGCCGAACGCGCTGCCCTGGAGGGACGCGGAGATGGAGATCGCGAAGAGAAGCAGCGGGAACGCCAGGAAGGTGTCCATCAGCCGGCTGATGAAGCTGTCCACCCAGCCGCCGTAGAAGCCCGCCACGACACCCATCACGACGCCGATGACGACGGACAGGAGCGTGGACCCGGCGGCGACCACCAGCGAGACCCAGGACCCTTCGATGATCCGCGCCAGGATGTCGCGGCCGGTCTGCGGCTCGACACCGAGGGGGTGATCCCAACTGATGCCGCCGAAGCTGCCCTTGGGCGCCAGCAGCGTGGGGTCGACCAGGTCCTGGTTGAACGCGTTGGGATCGAGTCCGAGGAGGGACTGGAGCGGCTTGGACAGGACGGCGACGAGGACCAGCAGCACCACGACGATGCCACCGGCCATGGCCACCTTGTCCCGCTTGAAGCGGGTCCAGGCGATCCGGCCGAGCGACCGGCCTTCGATCTGCTTGCGCCCGGCGCCTTCCAGCACCGCTTCGGGCTTCGCATCCGCCCCGGTGGTCTCGATAGGTGCCGTCATTACGCTGGAGACCCCTCTCGGCCGACGGTGGCCGGCCCATGACCGCCGCTGTAGCGGCTCGTACAAACACGTGACGCATGTGGTCGCGTTGCGGCGGAACCCACTGCTGTGAGCGTCTGTTCAGAGCAGCGCGCGCCAGGCCGGGACCACCTGCTGCGTGGAGTCTTCAGCGACTTTGCGATCACCCGCCAGACCCCAAGGGGAATGTTTGCTCAAACGTGATGCGGTCAGAGGGCTTCCGTTATCCGGACGCCTTGATCTTCTGAGCGGAGGTCTCGGCCACTAGTCCACCAGAACGGACATGCCGCCCAACCCTGCTGATTGGGTGGCTATTTGGGCGGTGTACGGGGCGGGGCGCAGGACGGCGGGCCGGGCGTCGCGGACCGGGCGGGATGTGCGGGACAGGGCCCGGTCAGTACGCGCGGGGGGCGGGGCCCGTGGCCGGCGGGTATCCGTAGCCGGGCACGGCCGCGGGCGGCGGGCCTGCCGGGGCGTGCGCCTCACGGTCATAGAACGGACGGGAGTTGGCGCGCAGCCACATCGCGACCGGGTCGTACTCGTCCGACATGGCGACGGTGGAGACGGGCAGCCCGTCGGGGACCGCGCCGATCGACTGCCGCATCATCTCGCGGACCGCGTCGACGGACGCGCGGCCCGTGTCGTAGAGGTCGAGGCCGATCGCGAGGTACGGGACGCCGATGGCGGGGTGCACCCAGGCACGGCGCAGCGAGCGGATCGCCGGGGTGCGGTGGGCGTTCTGCGTGAGCAGTGCGTAGAACTGGGGGATCTCGACGGCGGGCTCGGAGAGCCGCAGCGGCCCCGCGGGCAGCCGGTCGAGGCCGGTGGCGATGCGGCGCAGGTCCAGCCAGGGGATCCCGACACCGCCGCCCGGGGCGTGCGGGTTGAGCCAGATGCCCCAGCGGTCGGGGAACAGCGCGCGGGCGATGTCGCGGCCGGTGACGAGCTCGTGGGCCCGGTTCCAGCCGCTGACGGAGAGCTCCTGGGCGGAGGTCACACACGGGGCGTATCCGAGGCCGTCGATCTCCATGTTCCCGTACTGGGCGTCCGGCGAACCGGCCGTGCCGTGCCAGAGGAGCATCCAGATCCGGCCGTCGGCGAGGGCCGCCAGCAGCGCCTCATAGGCGTCGTAGCGCCCGGGTGTCACCTGGCGCAGCATGTGCTCGACCTGTCCGGCCGCCGCAGTGCCTGACGCACTCACCCTGGGTTCCGCCCCTCGTCGATCCGCTGTGTCGCGCCGCCGCTCCCGGGCACACGGGAGCGACCCCGCCATCAAACCAGCTTATGCGCCGATCCTGACACCGACTTGACGTCGCGGGCCGGCGTCCGCCACCCGGCAACGGCGGCTGCCCCCGCCACCGGCACGTTCCGTACCTTTCGCACCGGTCGTCAATGCCCTCGGACCGGTCGTCAGTGCCCTTCGCGCCGGTAGAACGGCCGGACCTTCTCCCGCATCCAGTCGCCGACGAGGTCCTGGGCGACATCGAGCAGGACCAGGTTGACCGGCCACGGCACCTGGACCCGGCCCAGCGCCCGGCCCAGCGCGTCCATCGGGGCGCTCTGCCCGGCGCCGTCCCAGGTGGCGAACTCGACGCCGATGAAGAGGACGGGGTCGCCGCCCTCGATGCTGGCGAGTGCCCGGCGGGCGGTGCTCACGACGCCGCTCTCCTGGAACTCACCGGCGACCGCGGCGAGGAAGTCGACCGGTTCCTGCTGCCAGTCCGGCTCGAACAGCCGGACCCGGCCTCCGGTGGAGGGGCCGTCCAGCGGCGTGCGGCCGGCCCGGCAGAGCTCGGCGACGGCGGGCGGCGGCAGCGGCAGACCGACGGCGCCGCCGGGGTTCACCGCGATGCCGACCTGCGGGGGCAGGCCGCGGGCGAAGTCGCGGGCGGGTGCCACGGTGAAGGACATCTGGGTGCCGACGCAGGCCAGGAACTGCGCCTCGGAGCTGAACACGGGGACGTAGGCGACGCCCTCGATCTCCATCATCGGCAGGTCGAGGTCGGCGCTCTCCGGGCTGCCTCCGTTGGGCAGCGGCACCCAGACCGCGCTGCGCCCGAGCACCTCGACGAGCCGCCCGCCCGCCTCCGGGACGCCGATCGAGGCGACGAGCACGTCTTCGAGCTCGTTGGCCGGCCACCCCTGCTGCGGATGCGTCTGTGCCGGTACCGAAATGTCCACTGGCTCGGTGTCCCTCTCTCGACCGTGCGTTCCGGCGGAAACCCTAGCCTCCCCGGGACGTCGTCCGTCCAGCTGCCGGACGGACGACCGGGAGCCCGAGGGCTGTGCGTCCGCGAACGGGCCTGGCACGCCCGCTCCGGAACATCCGCTTCCGCCCGTTTGCTCCGACCGGCCCGCCCCCGGACGTCCATTTCCGCACGCCCACCCCTACACGTCCGCGAACGAGATCCGGCCGAGCACCCCGGCCGCCTCACGGTCCAGCAGCACCGCCGAGGCACACCCCGGGGGCAGCAGACCCAGCTCCGTGTCGTGCAGCAGCCGGCCGACCGAGCGCCGGTGCCGGGCGAAGGCGTAGCCGGAGACGCCCCGGCCGCGCTCGCGCTGCCCTTCGCGCGCCACTTCGGGCGTGACGTCGAGCAGGACGAGGTGGAGGATGCGGCCCCGGCGCCTGGCATGCCGGGCGAGCCAGCGCCGTACCCACGCCTGCGTACCGCAGTCGTGCACGACGACGGACTCGCCGGAGCGCAGCACCCGCCACAGCCCGAGATAGTGGGCCGCCCGGACCAGCGGGCGGTAGAGGGCGTACGGGAGTAAGCGGGGCAGCGCGCCGGCCCAGGTGTCCCGGGTGTCCTGGGAATCGATGGCGCGGTCCGTCACGGCCCGCCTGATCAGTGTCGACTTTCCGCTGCCGGGCAGCCCGGAGACCACCACCAGATCGCCCGCCGCGAAGTCCAGGCTGTGCGGGCTGCGCCCGGCCCGGTCCCGCAGATCACGCACCACCGGCGCGTGCGTGCCCAGCATTTCCCGGGCGGGTGCGCCCGGCTGCGCGGGCATCGCGCCGTGCGCCACCCCCGCGGTCGTCGCGTACCGCTGCAACGTCATCGCCCTCCCCCTGTCGGGTCACCCACACCTGCCCAAGAAGTGTAAAGAAAAGGTAATGCGGCACAACTGGGCCCGCCGCCCAAGTCGGTGGGGACCGGACGCCCCACTCTCCCGTACGGCATGCGATGATGAGCCCGCCAACTGCATACCGGCCGTTTGAATCCGCGCGGGAGAGTTCCGGCCACTGTGTGTGCCGGGCGCCGAAGGAGCAAGTTCCTCCCTTGAATCTCTCAGGCCCCGTACCGCGTGGATGAGGCAGATCTGAAAAGCGAGCCGCCCGGCGGCTCCACCCAAGGTGCAAGCCGAACCCGGCGAGGGCTGACCCCTTCAGGGCCTTTCGGCGAACCTCTCAGGTTCCGATGACAGATGGGGAGGGATCGCCCTCTGTCGTCATGCCCTGGAGCCGAATCCATGAGCAATGCCCCCCGTCACACAGCCCTCGACGCCCTGCACCGTTCGCTGGGCGCGACCATGACCGACTTCGCGGGCTGGGACATGCCGCTGCGGTACGCCAGTGAGCGCGACGAGCACAACGCCGTACGCACCCGGGCCGGTCTCTTCGACCTGTCACACATGGGCGAGATCACGGTCACCGGGCCGCAGGCCGCCGCCTTCCTGAGCTTCGCGCTGGTCGGCAACATCGCGACCGTCGGCACCGGCCGCGCCCGCTACACGATGATCGTCGGGAGCGACGGCGGCATCCTGGACGACCTGATCGTCTACCGCCTGGGCGAGAGCGAGTACATGGTCGTCGCCAACGCGGGCAACGCCCAGATCGTGCTGGACGCGCTGCGGGACCGGGTGGCCGGCTTCGACGCCGAGGTGCGCGACGACCGGGACGCGTACGCGTTGCTCGCCGTCCAGGGCCCGCAGTCGCCCGCCATCCTGAAGGCCGTCACGGACGCCGACCTGGATGGCCTGAAGTACTACGCGGGTCTGCCCGGCACGGTCGCCGGGGTGCCCGCGCTCATCGCCCGTACGGGCTACACCGGCGAGGACGGCTTCGAACTGTTCGTCGCCCCCGAGCACGCCGAGCAGCTGTGGCGGGCGCTCACCGAGGCCGGCGCCCCGCACGGCCTGATCCCCTGCGGGCTCTCCTGCCGCGACACGCTGCGCCTGGAGGCGGGCATGCCGCTGTACGGGCACGAGCTGACGACCGCGCTGACCCCGTTCGACGCGGGTCTGGGCCGGGTCGTGAAGTTCGAGAAGGAGGGCGACTTCGTCGGGCGCGAGGCTCTCACGGCCGCCGCCGAGCGCGCCGAGACCGCCCCGCCGCGCAAGCTCGTCGGCCTGATCGCCGAGGGCCGCCGGGTCCCCCGCGCCGGTTTCGCGGTCGTCGCCGACGGCAAGGTGATCGGCGAGGTCACCTCCGGCGCCCCGTCGCCCACCCTGGGCAAGCCGATCGCCATGGCGTACGTGGACGCGGCCTTCGCCACGCCCGGCACCGCGGGCGTCGGCGTGGACATCCGGGGCACGCACGAGCCCTACGAGGTCGTCGCGCTGCCGTTCTACAAGCGCGAGAAGTGACATCCGGGGCATTCCACCGCCCCGGAAGTGACACATTCGCGTCTCACACCGTAAGACCACCGTTCATCAGCACTCCCCCGCGTACAGGAGAATTCAGGTCATGAGCAACCCCCAGCAGCTGCGGTACAGCAAGGAGCACGAGTGGCTGTCGGCCGTCGAGGACGGCGTGGCCACGATCGGTATCACCGAGTACGCGGCCAACGCGCTCGGTGACGTCGTCTACGCCCAGCTCCCCGATGTCGGCGACACGGTGACCGCGGGCGAGACCTGCGGCGAGCTGGAGTCGACCAAGTCGGTCAGCGACCTGTACTCCCCGGTCACGGGTGAGGTCGTCGCGGCGAACCAGGACGTCGTGGACGACCCGTCGCTGGTGAACTCCGCTCCCTTCGAGGGCGGCTGGCTGTTCAAGGTACGTGTGGCGGAGGAGCCGGGCGACCTGCTCTCCGCAGACGAGTACACCGCGTTCTCCGGCAACTGAGACCCTAGGGAACCCCTGATGTCGCTTCTCAACTCCTCCCTCCACGAGCTGGACCCGGACGTCGCCGCCGCCGTCGACGCCGAGCTCCACCGTCAGCAGTCCACCCTCGAAATGATCGCGTCGGAGAACTTCGCTCCGGTCGCCGTCATGGAGGCCCAGGGCTCCGTTCTCACCAACAAGTACGCCGAGGGCTACCCCGGCCGCCGCTACTACGGCGGCTGTGAGCACGTCGACGTGGTCGAGCAGATCGCGATCGACCGGATCAAGGCCCTGTTCGGCGCCGAGGCCGCGAACGTCCAGCCGCACTCGGGCGCGCAGGCGAACGCCGCCGCGATGTTCGCGCTGCTGAAGCCGGGCGACACGATCATGGGCCTGAGCCTGGCCCACGGCGGCCACCTGACCCACGGCATGAAGATCAACTTCTCCGGCAAGCTCTACAACGTGATCCCGTACCACGTCGACGACACCGGCACCGTGGACATGGCCGAGGTCGAGCGCCTGGCCAAGGAGTCCAAGCCGAAGCTGATCGTCGCGGGCTGGTCCGCCTACCCCCGTCAGCTCGACTTCGCCGCCTTCCGCCGCATCGCGGACGAGGTCGGCGCGTACCTGATGGTCGACATGGCGCACTTCGCGGGCCTGGTGGCCGCGGGTCTGCACCCCAACCCGGTGCCGCACGCCCACGTCGTCACGACCACCACGCACAAGACCCTCGGCGGTCCGCGCGGTGGCGTCATCCTGTCGACGCAGGAGCTCGCCAAGAAGATCAACTCGGCGGTCTTCCCCGGTCAGCAGGGTGGCCCGCTGGAGCACGTGATCGCGGCCAAGGCGGTCTCGTTCAAGATCGCGGCGGGCGAGGAGTTCAAGGAGCGCCAGCAGCGCACCCTGGACGGCGCCCGCATCCTCGCCGAGCGTCTGGTGCAGCCGGACGTCACCGAGGTCGGCGTCTCCGTCCTGTCCGGCGGCACGGACGTGCACCTGGTCCTCGTCGACCTGCGCGACTCCGAGCTGGACGGCCAGCAGGCCGAGGACCGCCTCCACGAGGTCGGCATCACGGTCAACCGGAACGCCGTCCCGAACGACCCGCGGCCGCCGATGGTCACCTCGGGTCTGCGGATCGGTACGCCGGCCCTGGCGACCCGCGGTTTCCGCAACGAGGACTTCACCGAGGTGGCGGAGATCATCGCCGCCGCCCTGAAGCCGTCGTACGACGCCGACGACCTCAAGGCACGCGTCACCGCGCTCGCCGAGAAGTTCCCGCTGTACCCCGGTCTGAAGTAGTCCGGCACCAGTAGTCACGTTTCGGGCGGGGCACCGCGCACACTGGACAGTGAGCGCGGTGCCCCCACCCTTGTCCTCGCTCTTCGGGCCCACCCGGCCCGTACCGCACCACCCGGCGGACAACGGCGTCCACCAACCCTTAGGAGTCATCCCGTGGCCATTTCGGTCTTCGACCTGTTCTCGGTCGGCATCGGCCCGTCCAGCTCCCACACGGTGGGCCCCATGCGGGCCGCCCGGATGTTCGCGCGCCGCCTGAAGAACGAGGGCCTGCTGGCCCACACCGCTTCCATACGGGCGGAGCTGTACGGCTCCCTCGGCGCGACCGGCCACGGCCACGGCACGCCCAAGGCCGTGCTGCTCGGCCTGGAGGGCGAGTCGCCCAGCACCGTCGACGTGGAGAGCGCCGACGCCCGCGTCGAGCAGATCCGCGCCACCGGCCGGATCAACCTGCTCGGCATGCACGAGATCCCCTTCGACGCCGACGAACAGCTGGTCCTGCACCGCCGCAAGGCCCTGCCGTACCACGCCAACGGCATGACGATCTTCGCGTACGACCACGAGGGCGCCCCGGTCCTGGAGAAGACGTACTACTCGGTCGGCGGCGGCTTCGTCGTGGACGACGACGCGGTGGGCGAGGACCGCATCGTCCTGGACGACACCGTGCTCAAGCACCCCTTCCGCACCGGCGACGAACTGCTGCGGCTCTCCAGGGACACCGGCCTGTCCATCTCCTCCCTGATGCTGGAGAACGAGCGGGCCTGGCGCTCCGAGGACGAGATCCGCTCCGGTCTGCTGGACATCTGGCGCGTCATGCAGGCGTGTGTCTCGCGCGGCATGTCCCGCGAGGGCATCCTGCCCGGCGGCCTGAAGGTCCGCCGCCGCGCCGCGAACTCGGCCCGCCAGTTGCGCGCCGAGGGCGACCCGCAGGCCCACGCGATGGAGTGGATCACCCTCTACGCGATGGCGGTCAACGAGGAGAACGCGGCGGGCGGCCGCGTGGTGACGGCCCCCACCAACGGCGCCGCGGGCATCATCCCCGCCGTCCTGCACTACTACATCAACTTCGCGGCCGGCGGCTGCACCGAGGCCGAGAAGGAAGACAGCGTCGTCCGCTTCCTGCTCGCCGCCGGAGCCATCGGCATGCTCTTCAAGGAGAACGCCTCCATCTCCGGCGCCGAGGTCGGCTGCCAGGGCGAGGTCGGCTCCGCCTGCTCCATGGCCGCGGGCGCGCTGGCCGAGGTCCTCGGCGGCTCCCCCGAGCAGGTCGAGAACGCCGCCGAGATCGGCATGGAACACAACCTGGGCCTGACCTGCGACCCGGTCGGCGGCCTCGTCCAGATCCCGTGCATCGAGCGCAACGGCATGGCCGCGGTCAAGGCGGTCACCGCGGCGAAGATGGCGCTGCGCGGCGACGGCAGCCACAAGGTCTCCCTCGACAAGGTCATCAAGACCATGAAGGAGACGGGCGCCGACATGAGCGTCAAGTACAAGGAGACCGCACGCGGCGGGCTCGCGGTGAACATCATCGAGTGCTGAGGAAATAGGCCCTGACCAGCGCGTTTGCTTCTTTCGGCGCGGTCGGGGCCTTCCCTCATCATTTCGGCAGGCAGGAGCCCCGCGAGCGGGCGTCGGAATACCTGAACGGGTCGCGCGGGCCGGTTGCCGTAGCCCTTCCGGGACAATTCCACGAAGCCCTTGCCAACCGCCGCGGTAATGCCCTGGGCCTCAAGGATCTTGCCCTGGGCGCTCGTCGAACTGAAGCCGGTTACGTCCTTCAGTCCGCCGCCGAGCTTGTCGGATATTTTCGATGCGGTGAACGCTGCCTACGTGCAACGTTCTGGAACCGCTGGAACCAAAGGAGGATGCGGTAGTCAGAAGCCGCCGGTGAAGACGAGGAGGAAAGAAAGCGGATACAGCACACCGACGGCGCCAGTGGCGAGGCCGATGGCGCACTGAGTCCGGTCGGCCTTGCCGATCAGGCCGAGGGCGCCGAAGGTGATCGCGAGGCTGCCGGCAAGAATGCCGAAGAGGCCCAGGGCGAACGCGGCGATCAACGCGACGACGCCAAAGCCGAGCGAGACCGGCCCATAGAGGGTCGCAGGGCTGTCGGTGGTTCCGATTGCCATGTCGCATCCCTTGTTGTGAGGCGTCGCCCGAGAGACCGGAACGTAATCCCGCCTCCTATCACGACATTCGTTGGCGGGTCACCCGGGGCTACCTCTGAGGGGCCGCAATGTACGAGAACCCGGGATTGCCGAACAAGGCGCTTGAAGACTCAACTCGCTGGAGCGGGAGCGTTGTTGGCTCCCCCCGCCGCACTCGGCCTGCCTCGTGTCCTGGCGAGTGGGTCTCGATGCTCACCCGTGCAAAGCGGGCGGTGCAGACTCCCCGCAGCGCCAGTACTGCGACCGCATCCGGGGGATCTGGCCTCGGTGTTTGCAGTGAGAGCGGCGGACTCACGATGTCCAGGCAACCTCACGGCCCTGACTGTCCGTCACCCCCGTTCCGGGCCGCCGGGTCCGGATCCGTGCGCGCGGCGGTGGGGAAGACTCGCTCCGGCCGTCCGAAGCCGTCCGAAGCCGTCCGTCGGCCGGTGGTTCCGCATACGGCGCGCGGCCGGACCGGCCGTCGGGCGACGGGCTTCGGCGGTCCGTACGGCTCCGTCGCGTCCACGGCCCGCCGAAGGGCCGGGGCGCGCCGCCCGACCTGCTCCGGTGCCGCTCATCGGCATGACGGCGTCCGCCGCCGTGTCGGGGACGACGCCCCGTACCGGCCGCCGGTGGGGGGAGTGCCCCGGCCCTCAATGCCTTTCCGCGTCCCTCCGTTACGCCCCGCTCCCGTAGCCTCGCCCGCGGTGAGGCACTTCTTCGATCGTGCTCGATGCACCGGCGAGCGCGGCCGGATGGGCAACCGATCAGTAGCCTGAACATTGACGCTCCGTCATCGACGGGCGTCCAGCCCTCCCCTCCCCGTTTCCCCTTCGCCGGTCCCCCCACGACCGGGACAGGAGCCACTCCGTGGACGTGCCTTTCGCCATCGACCCGGCAGGCAGCGATATCCCCACCGAGGGCGCACGACTCCGCAAGGCCGGAGCCGCGACCCTCGTGACGCTGCCCGGCGGCATCACCGCGTGGGCCGTCACCCATCACTCGCTGCTCAAGCAACTGCTCACCGACGACCGGGTGAGCAAGGACCCGCGTACCCACTGGCCGACCTGGCAGCGCGGGGAGATCACCCCGGATTCCTGGCTGCACACCTGGCTCGGCGTGGTCAGCATGTTCACGGCGTACGGGGAGGACCACCGCAGGCTGCGCAAACTCGTCGCCCCGGCGTTCACCGCCCGGCGCACCGAGGCCCTCACCGGTGACATCGAGAGCATCGCCGGCCGGCTGCTGGACACCCTGGAGGCGGTCCCGGCCGGGCGGGAGGTCGATCTGCGCGCCGGGTACGCGCACCCGTTGCCGATGCGGGTCATGTGCAGCCTCTTCGGGATTCCCGAACAGTTGCGGCCCCGTACCGCGGCGGTCATCGCCCGCATCTTCGACACCGACATCGGTCCGGAAGAGTCCGCGTCCACGTGGCGGGAGATCCAGGAGGTGCTGACCGAACTGGTCGCGCTCAAGCGCCCGCATCCCGGCGAGGACATGACCAGCGTGCTGATCGCCGCCCGGGACGAGGACGGGACCCGGCTGAGCGAGGAGGAACTGCTGCACACCCTGTGGCTGGTGATCTCGGCCGGGTTCGAGACCACCGTGAATCTCATCGGCAACGCCGTGCACGCCCTGCTCACCCATCCCGAGCAGCTCCGTCTCGTCACCGCGGGCGAGGCGTCCTGGAGCGATGTCGTCGAGGAGACCCTGCGCTGGGCGCCGAGCGTGGCCAGCCTGCCCCTGCGCTTCGCCGTGGACGACATCGCGCTCCCCGACGGCCGGACGATCGCCAGGGGCGAGGCCATCCTCCCCGCCTACGCGGCGGCGGGCCGGGACCCGGATCAGCACGGCGACGACGCCGACGACTTCGACATCACCCGGCCCGCCCCCGGGCATCTGGCGTTCGGCCACGGCGTACACATGTGCCTGGGCGCGCCCCTCGCCCGTCTCGAGGCGCGCATCGCCCTGCCCGCCCTCTTCGAACGGTTCCCCGGCCTGGCGCTCGCCGGGGAACCGCGGGACCTGGTGCCCCTGGAGTCGTTCATCTCGAACGGGTTCCGGGCCCTGCCCGTCACCCTGTGACCGCTCGGCGAACCGGCGGCCCGGTCCCGCACGCCCGGCCGGACGCTATGCGGCGGACGTGCGCCGTGCCGCCCGGCGACGGCGCACCGCCGACGCCAACTCGCCCAGCAACGCCTCCGTCCGCTCCCATCCGATGCAGGCGTCCGTCACGCTCTGCCCGTAGGTGAGCGTGTCGAGGGGGCCCGGCTCCTGACGGCCCTCGCGCAGGAAGCTCTCCACCATCAGCCCGGCGATCCCCTCCTCGCCCCCGGCGATCCGGTCGGCGATCTCGCCGACGACCTCCGCCTGCCGGTGGTGGTCCTTGCCGCTGTTGGCGTGGCTGGCGTCGATGACCAGCCGCTCGGGCATGCCCGCCCCGGCCAGCAGCTTCAGGGCGTCGCGGATGTCCTGGGGGCCGTAGTTGGGGCCGCCGCGCCCGCCGCGCAGGATGACGTGGCAGTCGGGGTTGCCGCTCGTGGAGACGATGGAGCCGCAGCCCTGCTCGTCCACACCGAAGAAGACATGGTCGCCCGCCGCCGCCCGGCATCCGTCGACGGCGGGCTGCACCGCGCCGTCGGTCGCGTTCTTGAAGCCGACGGGCATCGACAGGCCCGAGGCGAGCTGGCGGTGCACCTGGCTCTCCGGCGTACGCGCGCCGATCGCTCCCCAGGTCACCGCGTCCGCGATGTACTGCGGGCTGGTCGGCTCCAGGAACTCGCAGCCCACCGGGAGTCCGGTGTCGAGCACATCGAGCAGCACCTGGCGGGCGATCCGCAGCCCGTGCTGGACATCGTGCGTCCCGTCCAGGTGGGGGTCGTTGATGAGCCCCTTCCAGCCGAGTGTCGTACGGGGCTTCTCGAAGTACACCCGCATCACCACGCACAGGTCCTCGTGGAGCGGGGCGACGGCCGCGGCGAGGCGTCGGGCGTAATCCCGGGCGGCGGCCGGGTCGTGGACGGAGCAGGGGCCGACGACCAGCAGCAGGCGGTCGTCCTCCCCGGTGAGCACGTCCTCGACGGCGCGTCGGCTGTCCTGGACCAGAGCGGCGCGGGTGGGGCCCAGCGGCAGGTCGCCGAGCAGGGCGGACGGGGCGATCAGGGGCTGGAAACCGGTGACGCGCAGGTCATTGGTGCGCAGGGGGCCCGTGGTGGGCGTGGTCATGGGGTGATCCTGTCTCTGTGCCGAGGCAGGGTCCCGGTCCTGCGGTGCTACGTCCGCATCACCCGCTACCAGCCGCCTCAACGACGAAAAGGCAGAGACGGATCGTCTCTGCCCTGCTGGCTCCGGATGGTTGGTCGGTGGTCAGCGCATGTGACCACCGGCTCCACCCGGAGCCGGCGTAAAGCGCCGATACCAACCGAACAACGTAGACATGCGGAGGACCCTAACACGGGTTATCGGCCGGTCAGAGGCCCGCCGGACCGATGAGCACGAGCCTGCCCGACCGGTGAGCCACGGGCCCGCCGGACCGGTTTGCGGCTCACCGGTCCCGGCGCCCTGAAGGGTTTCAGAAGTTCACCAACCGCTCAGAGACGTTCAGAGATTCGCGGCGATCAAGCGATTTCGGTCACATATAGGCTTCCCACAATCACCCACAGGGGGTTGACTGGGGGTCACGCATGGTGACGCGATTGCCTCCACCGGCTCGCGGATCCGGCTCCGATGCTCCGGCCCCGGCGGAGGAAAGAGGACAGCGATGACCGCCTCACCTCGGACAGTGAGCCTTTGGCCACGAGTGGCGGGCGCCCGGCGCCCGCATTCCGCCGGGCCGGCCCCATGCGCGATCATGAGAAATCCCCCGCTCTCACCGTTCTTCCTTACCGTTCCGTAGAGGGGCACCAAATGAGCCAGATCGCTTTACCGACGTTTCATATGCCGTTCGAGAGCACGGGGTGCAATCCGGGCATCGCGGAAACCAGGAGGGCCGCCTGGGAGTGGGCGGAATCCCATGGCTTGTTCCTTTCCCCGCCGGCCCGGAAAAAGATGATCCGGACCCGCCCCGAACTTTGGATTTCCCTCATTTTCCCCAGGGCCTCCCAGCGTCACCTCGACCTCTTCTGCCAATGGCTGTTCTGGGCGTTCCTGGTCGACGACGAGTTCGACGACGGTCCGGCCGGGCGTGATCCGCGGATGTGCGAGGAGGCGATCGCCCGGCTCGTCGACGTGTTCGACGGAGCCGTACCGGTCGGGCGCATGGAGCACGCCCTGGACGGACTGCGCGAGCGGACCTGCCGGGACCGTTCGCCGCGCTGGGTACGGCAGTTCCGCCGGGACACCGTCGCCTGGCTGTGGACGTACTACGCCGAGGCGGTGGAGCGGGCCGCCGGACAGGTCCCGAGCCGGGCCGACTTCGTGAAGCACCGCCGGGACTCGGTGGCCATGCAGCCCTTCCTGTGCCTGCACGAGATCACCGCCGGAATCGACCTCCCGGATTCCGCCCGGAGCCTGCCCGCCTACATCGCCCTGCGCAACGCGGTGACCGATCATTCAGGGCTGTGCAATGACATCTGCTCGTTCGAGAAGGAAGCCGCCCTCGGCTATGAGCACAACGCCGTACGGCTCATCCAGCGGGACCGGGGAACCAGCCTCCAGGAGGCCGTGGACGAGGCCGGGATTCAACTTGCCCGGATCGTCGAGCGGGTACAGCGGGCGGAAAAGGAACTGGCCGAGGAAATCGACGCGGCGGACATCGGCGGCGGGACCCGCGCCGCGCTGGAACGCTGCGTACAGGACTACCGGGGGCTCGTGCGGGGCGACTTCGACTACCACGCGCGCGCCGAGCGGTACACCCGTCCCGATCTCGTGGAACTGGACGAGCGGGACTCGCTGTCGCGGTACTTCGCCGCCTGAGGACCGGAGGACCGGAGGAGCTGTGGACCGGAGGACCTGAAGGTCCGAGGGCGCGACATCGGCCGTTCACGGGCCCGAGGACTTCCCGCCGAGGAAATCCCGGGCCCTTTCCCCTGGTGATCGGATCGAGTCCTGAATGTCGGGACAGGACAGGGCAGATCAGGGACGATCGCATGGAAGACTGTTGAAACCGGCACAACCACAGGTCGCCGTCGGCCGGGCCGACGGAACCGCTGTTCCCCCACACAGCA
Organism: Streptomyces sp. NBC_01433; assembly: GCF_026340105.1. Lineage (NCBI taxonomy): Bacteria > Bacillati > Actinomycetota > Actinomycetes > Kitasatosporales > Streptomycetaceae > Streptomyces > Streptomyces sp. NBC_01433. Next base: position 503,619 of record NZ_JAPEPM010000001.1, read on the forward strand.
CCTGACCTGCTGGAATGCCGCTCCTTTCACCAACGTTTCCCGGGGAATCACGTGAGATCGAAGCGAAGAGTATGGGCCACGGCTGCCGTCACGACGGCAGCCGTGGCGGGTGTCCTGGTCGTCCAGGGGGTGACCGGCACACCCACCACGGGCGAGGACCCCGACGCCAAGTCCGGTCCCGCACAGGCCGATGTGCGCAAGACCGCGCTGAAGGTGTCCGAGGACGGCGGCTCCGCCTCCCTCCGGCAGCGCAGCACCGAACCGTTCAGCATGCTCGGCGTCACCTGGACCGACCCGGCCGCCAAGGTGCCGGGCGAGGTCGAGGCACGTACCCGGTCCGCCGCCACGGGCAGCTGGACCGGCTGGCTGCCGCTGGACACGGAGATCGACGGGCGTACCGAGGCGGGCCGCCCCGGCGTCCGGGGCACCACCGAACCCCGCTGGGTCGGTCCGTCCAACGGCGTGGAGGTCCGCGTCACCGCCGGGGAGGGCAGGGCGGCCGCGGGGCTCCCGAAGGGGCTGCGGCTGGACACCGTGGACCCCGGCGGGAGTTCGTCCCCGGCCGCCGAACCGGCCGCGTACGTCGCCGTCGACACCGCACCGGTCGAGCCCTCCGAGGACCCGACGGCCACCGGGGCCCCGGCGCCGACGGAGACGCACGACACTCCGCCGCCGCCCGATCCGTCCGAGACCGACACCACCGGACCGGACCCCTCCGCGACGACGGAGACTCCCGGAACGCCCAGTTCCGACCCGGGCCCGAGCGAGACGTCCCCGGTTCCCTCGCAGCCGCCGTCCGTGACCGCCGAGCCGTCGGCGACCCTGCCGCCCGCCCCGCCGTCCACGGTGCCGCGACCGCCGGTCGTCCCGCGCGCCGGGTGGGGCGCGGACGAGTCGCTGAACAACGAGTCCCCGGAGTACATGCCCTCGGTCAAGGCCGTCTTCGTGCACCACACCGCGCAGACCAACAGCTACTCCTGCGCCGACTCGCCCGCCATCGTGCGCGGCCTGCTCGCCTTCCATGTGAAGTCGAACGGCTGGAAGGACCTCGGCTACAACTTCCTGGTCGACAAGTGCGGAAAGATCTTCGAAGGCCGTACGGGCGGTGTGGACCGGGCGGTCCAGGGCGCGCACACCTACGGCTTCAACCGCGACACCGCCGGTATCGCCGTGATCGGGATGTACACCGACACGAAGGCCGCGAGCGCCGCGACCGCCTCGGTCGCCCGGATCGCCGCGTGGAAGCTCGGCCAGTACGGCGGCGACCCCGCCGGTACGGTCTCACTGACCGCGGGCGCGGCGGGCAACAACTACGCCGGTACGAAGTTCACCGCCGGGAAGAAGTACTCCTTCCAGCGGATCTCCGGCCACCGGGACGGGTTCAACACCGTGTGCCCCGGCGGCAAGCTCTACGGTCAGCTCTCCGCGATCCGCGGCCTCGCCGCAGGTCCCGTCACCGGTCTGGCCATCAGGTCGGTGACCGGAGCAAGCGCCTCCGGTGACACGTACTACACCAAGTCGGACATCACCGTCGGCTGGGCGGCATCCACTCCCGCCGCGTTCATCACCGCGTACGACCTGCTGGTCGACGGGAAGTCCGTGGCCACCACCAAGGGCAGCGTCACCTCGGCCGGGACCACGCTCGCCGCGGGCAGCCACAGGATCCAGGTCCGGGCCACCCACCAGTCGGGGAGGACCAGCCTCTCCCCGATAGCGACCGTCGTCGCCGACCGTACGCCGCCCGCCTTCCCGGCCGGGCCGAGCCTGTCGCTGCGCACAGGCACGGTGAACGCCACCGCCGTCCCGCTCACGCTGAAGTGGAAGGCCACCGACACGGCCTCTCTCAAGGAGGTCAGGCTCACCGCGCCCACGGCGAAGACGTACGGTCCGACGACGGTCAGCGCCTCGCACACCGCGAAGTCCGGCGTGGCGACCGCCTGGAGGATGACGGCGTACGACCACGCGGGCAACACGACGGCCGCCTCGGTCACCGGTACTCCGGTCATCCTCAAGGAGTCCTCGGCGAAGAAGTCCGGCAGCTGGTCGACGAAGTCCTCGTCCAGCTACCTGGGCGGCAAGTCGTACGCGAGCGGCACCAAGAACGCCGCCCTCACCTGGACGTTCACCGGCCGCTCGGCCGCCTGGGTGGTCTCCCGGGCCTCGACCTCCGGTATGGCGTACGTCTATGTGGACGGCGTCAAGGTGGCCACGGTGGACCTGAAGTCCTCCAGCACCAAGTACCGCGACGCGATCTGGACGAAGTCCTGGTCCTCCAGTGCGAAGCACACCGTCAAGATCGTGGTGGCCGGTACCAAGGGCCGCCCGACCGTCACCACGGACGGGCTCCTCTACCTCAAGTAGGCGTCCCGTCCCAGTAGTCGTCGTCGGGTGCCGGTTCGTCACCGGTGCCCGACAGCGGCAGCGCGCGCAGCGCCAGTGCCCACCCCAGCCGGTCCTCACCCGACTCGGCCGATCTGCCGGTGAGTTCGGCGACCCGGCCGATCCGGTTGAGGACCGTGTTGCGGTGGCAGTAGAGGAGTTCGGCGGCCCGCGCCGCCGAACAGCCGTTGTCGAGCCAGCTGCGCAAGGTGTCGAGCAGCGCGTCGCGTTCGGCCGCCGTGTCCAGTACGGGGCCGAGGTACCGGGAGACGATCCGGGCGGCGATCTCGTGGCGCCCGGTGAGCAGGACCTCCGTCAGCCGGTCGTCGAACGCCGCCGCCTCACCGCTCTTGGCGGGCAGCGTGCGCAGCGTCTGCTCGGCCAGCCGCAGCGCCCGTCCCGCACCGTCGAGCCGGTCGAACTCCGGGGACACCCCCGCGGTCGCCCCGGTCCGCCCGCGCAGCAGCTCCAGCAGCATGCCCGACTCCCCCGCCGCCAGGCGCACGATGCCCGCGTACCGCCCCGAGCGCGGCCGCCAGAAGGACCAGAGGCCGTGCTCGTCGAGTACGGGTCCCGGGTTGGGCGGGGCAGCCGGGTCCTGGGCGGCGACCACGATCACGTACCGGTCGTGCAGCGGTACGCCGAGCGCGGCGGCAGCCGCCGTGGCGACGGCCGGATCGGAGCCGCGCCCGTCGAGCAGCGCCTCGAAGAGGGCGACGCGGCGGGTGTCCTGGCGGCCCTGCATCTCCAGCTGGGTCAGCCGGTACGACTCGGCCATGACCAGGGAGTACCGGTCGATGGTCTCCCAGACGGCGCCCGCCACATCGAGCTCCACATCGCGGCGGTCCACCGTGCCCGGCTCCCGGTGTCCGGGCCCCGGCTCCCGGTGTCCGGGCCCCGGCTCCCGGTGTCCGGGTCCCTGCTCCCGGCGTCCCGTGCCCGCGCGCAGGTACTCCGCCATGACCTGCCACATCACCCGCCCGCCGCGCCGGTACGCCTGGAGGACGGTGTCCAGCGGGAGGTTCTGCTCGGCGCGGCGCCGTCCGGTCTCGCGGGCCGCCTGCTCGAAGTCGCCGCCGGTGGGCGGCAGTCCGCCGAAGTCCTCCAGGGCGCTGAGCAGATTGTCGCGGCAGATCCGCCACAGGTCCTCGCGGCTGACGGGGTTCTGCGCCGCGTACGTACCGCTGTGCGCGTGGATGTCGTCGACGACCCTGCGGGTCAGCTCGTCGAGCTCCGGCAGCAGGGCGGCGGCCAGGTCGTGCCGCAGACCGATGTCCTCGCCACCGCCGGACAACGGCCCCTGCGAGGTCCGGGAGCTCGGGGGGCCCTGCGGGCTCTGTGGGCCCTGAGGGACTTTCGCGGACGCCATGGCCAGGAGATTAGGCGAATGCCGCGCCCGGCGCACGACTGCGGGTGCCGCTGCCCAGGTGAGCGGGGCGGATGGTGGGCACCTGCACATTGTGCGGAGACGGACGGACGGCTGATTCTGAGGGACATCAGCCGTGTTGACTCCATGTTTCCCGGAGCGTGCCATGTCTCTCAGCGTCGCCTCTGTCCTGGGCGAGTCCGCCCGCCGGTATCCCGGCCGTACCGCCGTGGTGGACGGCGAGGTGCGTCTGACCTACGCGGAGCTGTGGGCGCGGTCCCTGCGCTGCGCCGGGGCGCTGCGGGCCGCCGGGGTGCGGCCGGGCGACCGGGTGGCGGTCCTGCTGCCGAACTCCGCGGACTTCCTGTACGCGTACTACGGGGCGCTGGCCGCCGGGGCGACGGTGGTCCCGGTGCACGCGCTGCTCGTGGCGGACGAGGTGGCGTACGTGCTGCGGCACAGCCGGTCGGTGGCGCTGATCAGTGCCGGGCCGCTGTGGCCGGTGGCCGAGGAGGCCGCGCGGGCGGCCGGGGTGCGGGCCCTGAACGGGGCCCCCGACGGTGAGCCGCTGACCGCCGCCAAGCCCGCCGAGGCCGCCGCCACCGCGGTGATCCTCTACACCAGCGGGACGACGGGCCGCCCCAAGGGGGCGCGGCTGACCCATCTCAACATCGTCATGAACGCGTCCGTGATCACCTCGGACCTGCTGGACCTGAGCCCGGACGACGTGGTGCTGGGATGTCTGCCGCTGTTCCACAGCTACGGCCAGACGTGCGCGATGAACGCGACGCTGCGGGCCGGAGCGACGCTCGTCCTGATGCCGCGCTTCACCGGGACGGCGGCCCTGACGGCGCTGGCGGCCGAGAGCGTGAGCGTCTTCATGGGCGTACCGACGATGTACCACGCCCTGGTCGAAGCGGCGGCCCTGAGCGGGGAGGCGGCACGGGGGCTGACGCTGCGGGCGGCGGTCTCGGGCGGTGCGGCGCTGCCGGTGGCGGTCCTGGAACGGTTCGAGGCGGCCTTCTCCACGCAGGTCCTGGAGGGGTACGGGCTGACCGAGACGTCCCCGGCCGCCACGTTCAACCAGCCGCATCTGGGCCGGCGCCCCGGCACGGTCGGGCATCCGGTGTGGGGCGTGGAGATCGGGATCGCGGACGCGGCGGTGGACGAGGCGGTGCGGCTGCTGGCGGACGGGGAGACCGGCGAGGTCGTGGTGCGCGGCCACTGTGTCTTCGCGGGCTATCTGGACGACCCGGAGGCGACGGCGGCGGCGATCGTGGACGGCTGGTTCCGCACCGGGGACCTCGGAGTGCGGGACGCGGACGGCTTCCTGAGCATCGTGGACCGGAAGAAGGACCTGATCATCCGGGGCGGGTTCAACATCTACCCGCGCGAGGTAGAGGAGATCCTGATCCGGCATCCCGCGGTCGGCGAGGTCGCGGTGATCGGGGTGCCCGACGACGCGCGGGGCGAGGAGATCTGCGCGGTCGTGGTGGTCCGGCCGGACGCGGAGCCGGTCACCGGGGACGAGCTGATCGCCTGGTCGAAGGAGCGGCTCGGGCGGCACAAGTACCCGCGCATCGTCCGGTTCACCGAGCGGCTGCCGCTCGGCCCGACCGGCAAGGTCCTCAAGCGGGCCCTGACGGCCACCACGTCCTGAGCGCGCCACCGGCCCCTGACGGCCGCCGGAACCCGAGCGCGTAAACCGGGCCCGACGCCCACCGCTTCCCGACGACCACCACCGCCGTCACCGCCACCACCTGACCGCACCGCGTCCGGGCCTCCCCCACCCCCGTGCCGCTCCCCGGAGGTACGCACCGCCATGACCGTCCCCGTCAGACCTCCCACCACCGCCCCGGCGCCACCGGCCGCATCGCAACGCCCCTCCACCAAAGAGGAGTTGAGCTTCTTCGCGGGCAACTTCGGCAACATCCTGCTGTCCACCGCGATCAGCTCGTTCCTGCTGCTCCATCTCGGCGCCCAGCCGTTCTTCCGGTACGTCGTGCACGACGCGCTCGCGCCGCTGGGCGCGGCCGACCGTATCGAGGGGCTCTGCCACGACCGGACGGCCCTGCTGGAGAGCGGTGGCTCGGCGTTCCGCGAGTGCTGGGAGGGCGGTTCGTACTGCCACGGATGGTCGGCCACGCCCAGCCGTGATCTGCTGGTGCACACGCTCGGCGTCACCCCGGCCGAGCCCGGCTGCCTGCGGGTACGCGTCGCCCCTCGGCTCGGCGGGCTCTCCTGGGCGCGCGGGGCGGTGCCCACCCCCGGGGGCCTGGTCCAGGTCGACGCGACGCCGGAGCGGGTACGTATCGAATCACCGGTTCCGGTCGAGGTTCTGCACCCCGACGGCTCCCTCACCCACCATCCGTACGGCACCTCGACCGTCGACTTGCGAAAGGGCTGATGCGCACCATGTCCGAGACCCAGGTGGAGATACCCCCGCAGGCGGCCACCGCCCACGGCGCCGTCCGCGGCACGCTGGAGCACGGTGTGGCGGTCTTCCGGGGCATCCCGTACGCGGCGCCGCCGGTGGGCGCGCGCCGGTTCCGGGCGCCGGAGCCGCCGGAGCCGTGGCAGGGCGTCCGGGAGGCAGTCGCGTACGGCCCGACGGCGCCCAAGCGCCCCTACGCCCCGCCGCTGGACGAGTTGCTGCCGGACCCGGAGGTGGCGGGCGAGGACTGTCTCAACCTCAATGTGTGGACCCCGTCGACCGGCCCGGCCGGGCTGCCCGTCCTGGTCTGGATCCACGGCGGTTCGCTGCTGCACGGCTCCTCCGCCGTGCCGGTGTACGACGGGGCGGCGTTCGCCCGCGACGGGGTGGTGCTCGTCTCGGTCAACTACCGCCTGGGGATGGAGGGCTTCGGGGTGTTCCCGGACGCGCCCGCCAACCGGGGGCTGCTGGACCAGCTCGCGGCGCTGGAGTGGGTACGGGACAACATCGCGGCGTTCGGCGGCGATCCGCGCCGGGTGACGGTGGCCGGTGAGTCGGCGGGCGCGATCAGCATCGGGGCGCTGCTGGCCGCGCCGAGGGCGGCGGGGCTGTTCCGGCGGGCGGTCCTCCAGAGCGGTGCGCCCACCGCTCTCTCCGTGGCGGCCGGGCGAGGCACGACCGAGCGGATCGCGAAGCGGATGGGCCTCCCGGCGACGGCCGCCGCGCTGGCCGCCGCGGACCCGGCGGCGCTGCTCGCCGCGCAGACCGCGGTGACGGGCGGCGGATCGCCGCTGACCGGTGGGAACTCCTTCCAGATAGTGGTGGACGGCGATCTTCTGCCCCGCGATCCGGCCGAGGCGCTGCGTGACGGCGTCGCGTCCGACGTCGATCTGCTGATGGGGACGAACAGTGAGGAGTACCGGCTCTGGTTCGTCCCCAGCGGGCTGATCGAGAAGCTGGGGAAGGTCAAGCTCCGCCTCGCTCTGCTGAAGTTCAAGGTGTCCGCCGCCGTGGCGCGCCCGTACCGGGCCAACCGGCCGGGTGCCACGCCGGGCGAGCTGCTGGGCGCGATCGCCACGGACCTGTTGCTGCGGGTCCCGCTCAACCGGCTGGCCGACGCCCGCACGGACGCCGCCGGGGCCACGTATCTGTACGAGTTCGGCTGGCCCTCCCCCGTGCGGCGGCTCGGCGCCTGTCACGCCCTGGAGATCGGCTTCGTCTTCGACACCCTGGCCCACCCCGACACGGTGGCCCTGACCGGCCCGGACGCCCCGCGGGAACTGGCGGACGCGATGCACGGCGCGTGGGTGCGGTTCGCCGTCTCGGGCGACCCGGGCTGGCCGTCCTGGGACGCGACCCGGCCGGTGATGGGCTTCGGCCCCGGCGCGCCCACGGTGGTCCTGGCCCCGCGCGACGACGAGCTGAGCGGCTGGCCCCGGTAGGGACCCGGTCCCCGGCCCGTCGCAAAGGGCCGTCGCAAAGGGCCGTCGCAAAGGGGCCGTCGCAAAAGGGCCGTCGCAAAGGGCCGGCACATCAGCCCGTCGCGATGGCCCGGCACAACGGCCCGGCGCCAAGCCGGGCTTCGCGGACCCGGCGCTACCGCGTGCTGAGCCAGTGCGGGTCGGGGACGACGGTCAGGACCGCCGACACCAGGACGACCAGGGCCAGTACGGCCTGCTCCCGGCGGGCCAGGCGGCGGGTGACGGCCGGGTCGGCGTCCCGTGACAGCCGCCGCCGGGCCGCCACCGCCAGCGCGCTCACCACCACCATGAGCGCCAGCTTGACCAGCAGGGTGCGCCCGTAGGCGGAGGTGAACACCACGTCCACCGGCAGCCTGCGCAGCGCGCTGAGCGTACCGGTCACCGCGAGCGCGACGTACAGCCAGACCGCGAGGCGCGCGTACCGGCCGAGGAGGGCGCGGGCCGCGACCGGGGAGTCCCGCCAGAGCCACATGGTGCGCAGGACGTACAGCAGGCCGCCGGTCCACAGCGACGCGGCGGTCAGGTGGACGACGGTGAGCGCGGCCCCGGCCACCGGGCTGTACGCCTCCGGGTGCGCCCGCAGCGCCTCGGCGCCGATGACGACGGCGAGCGGGGCGAGGGCCAGCCGGGGGCGCCTGGTCGCGGCGCATCCCGCGGCGAGCACCAGGCCGTTGGCGACGAGGAGGAGCAGGCCGCCCTCACGGGTGCCGTAGGTCTCGGTGATCCCGAGGTCGCTGACGGCGGCCAGCAGGACGATCTGCCCGGCGGCAGCGGCGGCCCCGGCCAGCGAGGCGTGCGTGGACCAGCCGCGCACGGCGGTCCCGGGCCGGCCGCGGACCGGTCTGATCAGGCCCGTCGCGGCGAGTTCGCCGAGGTGGAGGGCGAGCGCGGCGAACAGGACGGCACGGAGCAGGGTGGTGAGCCCTGCGCCGGGTATCCGCAGCTCTCCGGTGTCGCGTGCCATGAATCCGGCGCCGGACAGGGCGACCAGGACTGCCAGGGCCCCGGCCACGAGCGCGGTGAGCAGCACGGGCACGGCGATCCGGCGGCGATCCGGCGCGGCGTCATCGGGTCCGACGGGCGCGGCGGGATCGGCGGATTCGGCGGGGGGACCGGAGAGCATCACGGCCCGATCCTTGCCGGTGGACATACGCACAGCAAACCGCTCACTGTCCATGGGAACGCCCGAAGTTCACCCGAAGGGCTCATCGGGGACGTAACAACGGCCCCCCGACCGGTCCGGCCGGGGGTTCCCCTGCGGTCAGCCCTTGTTCTGCGCTGCCCAGAACTCGTCGAAGCTGAGCCGGCCGTCACCGTTCGTGTCGTGGGAGTTGATGACCGCCTGCGCCACCGTCTCGGTGACGTAGGGGTCGCCCAGCTGCGCCATGGCGCTCTTGTACTCGGTCGCCGTTATCCGGCCGTCGCCGTCCTGGTCGAACCGCTCGAATGCCTTGCGCGCCGACTCGATGTCCGCCACTGTTCCGCCCCTTCGTCATGCCAACTGTCGGGGTCAGATTATCGGGCTGCCCCGGCGACCCGTGCGGCGGCCGGGGCGCGACGGCGGCGGTCGCCGTTGCCGGGCCGGTTCAGCGGAAGATGCCGGTGTGGCCGAGCGAGTAGCGGCCCGGCTGCGGGTACACGGCGAGTCCGTGCGGCCCGCTGCCGACCGGGATACGGGCGAGCTGCTTGCCGCTGCTGGTGTCGATCGCGTACACCTCGGCGTCGTAACGCCCCGACAGCCACAGCACCTTGCCGTCGGCGGAGACGCCGCCCATGTCGGGGCTGCCGCCGTCCGGCAGATGCCACTTCTTCGTCAGCTCGTTCCGCGCGAAGTCGAAGACGGAGACGGAGCCCTCGCCCCGGTTGGAGATGTACATCTCCTTGGAGTCGCGGCTGACATAGAGCCCGTGGCAGCCCTTGCCGGTGGGCAGCAGCTTCGGGGCGGTGAACTTCAGCCCGTCCAGCACCCACATGCCGTGCGCCATCATGTCGGCGATGTAGAAGGTCTTCCCGTCCGGGGAGAGTTTGACGTCCTGCGGCATCGCGCCCTTCAGCGGCAGCTTCTGCTGACCGACGACCTTCATCTTCTCCGTGTCGACCTTGAGGAGTTCGCCGGAGAACTCGCACGAGACGATGAAGTACCGGCCGTCCGCCGAGAAGTCGGCGTGATTGACGCCCGCGCAGGTCACCGGGACCGTCTTGACCCGGTCCATGGTCCGCGGGTCCCGGAAGACCAGCTCGCGGTCCATCGAGGCCATGACGATGGCGTACTTGCCGTTCGGGGTGAAGTAGAGGTTGTACGGGTCGGAGACCTCGACGGTCCGGCCGGCCTTCCCGGTGGCCGGGTCGATGGCGGTGAGGCTGTCGCCGAGGTCGTTGTTGACCCAGAGCGTCTTCATGTCCCACGACGGCACCACGTGCTGCGGCTGGTTGCCGACCGGGATGGTCTCGATGACCTTGTACGTCTTCGGGTCGATCACCGACACCGTGTTGGAGCTGGTGTTGGGGACGTACACGCGGGGCGGGAAGTTCTTGACGGCCGGGGCCAGCTTGCCCGCCCGGTCGGCCGCGTAGACGTCCTTCGGGTCGAGCACGGGGGGCATACCGGGCAGCGACGGCGGGGCCGCGGCGCGGACCGGTTCGCCGGGCGCGGCGGCCTCGGTGTTCCGCGCCCGGGGACTCTCCCGGTCCGCGGGAGTGCCGCAGGCGGCGAGCGCGACGAGGAGGAGGCCCCCGAGCAGGGCGGTGGCGGCGGTAGTGGTGGTGGTGCGGCTGAGGGGAGGCATCAGGTCAACAGCTCCGTGGTGGTCACCGCGCGCAGTCGGCGCCGGTCGATTTCGGTGAGGAGGAGCGGCAGCGCGGCGACGGTGTCCGCGTAGCCGAAGTGCAGACTCACCACGGACCCGTTGCGGATCTCCCCGGCGACCTTGCGGGTGACGGCCGCGACGCCGGGCGAGGTGAAGTCGAGGGAGTCCACGTCGTACGAGAGGACGTGGGGGTAACCGGCCCGGCGGGCGAGCCGCTGGACGAGCGGGGTGGCGTACTGGGTGCGCGAGGGGCGGAACCAGGTACCGATGGACCCGGTGAGCCGGTGCAGGCGCCGGGCGCAGGCGGTGATCTCCGCGTACGCCTCGCTCTCGCCCATCGCGTTGATGTCGAGGTGGTGCTCGGTGTGGTTGCCGAGGTCATGGCCCCTGTCGAGGATGCGGCGGGCCATGCCGGGGTGCTCGTCGAGCCAGCTGCCGACGGCGAGCACGGTGATCCGGGCCCCGGCCCGTTCGGCCGCGGCGAGTACGGACTCGGCGACGGCGGGGTCACCCTGCCCGTGGAAGGTGAGCGCGACACGGGCCCGGTCGCGGGGGCCGTGGGTCACCTGGACCGGCTGCCCCGGAAAGCGGCGGGGTGCGGGGGCCGCGGCGTTCTGCGCGTTCTTCGCCGGGCTCGCGGCGGGGACGGGAGTGGCGGCGGGGCGGGCGGCGGGCGCGCGGGGTGCGCCGTCCCCGCCGTCCGCGCAGCCTGCGGCGAGCGCTGCCGCCGTGAGCGCCCCGGCGCCCGCGCGCAGGGCTTCCCGGCGGCGCACCGGTGATTCGCGACCGTTCATGCACGTCCACCTCGCGGGATCGGCGTGACGGATCCGGCTGTCCGGCAGGACGGCGGATCCCCGCATCACAGTAGAGGCGAAATGTGCGAAATATACCGATTGACCGACCCTCTGGACGGTCTATGAATCATTCATCGGACGCCATAAGGATTCACTAAATACCAGGCGAGTGACTCAACACACCTACGATTCACCTATGAACTGTCCGGTTATGTCGAGAATGAAGAGAAATGCGACTTTGGCGCCGGGGTCGCCCGTCTGCCATAGTCGGTGTCACGACCCCCATTGACCCGGGCCAGGTCGTCATAAGCGGCCGTGAGAACACCCCCCATTTCACGGCCTCCCACAGAAGCCCCCGCAGCGCCGCACCACGGCCGACCGGGGGCTTCTGTGTGTCAGCGGTCGGAGATCCGCATCTCGAACCAGGTGGTCTTGCCGCGCGGCAGCAGATCCACCCCCCAGCGGTCGGAGAGCTTGTCGACCAGGAAGAGACCGCGCCCGCTGACATCCATCTCGCGCACGGGCATCAGGCAGGGCAGCCCGCGCGAGGGGTCGCGCACCTCGATCCGGATCCAGCCGCGGCGGCGCAGCATCCGCAGCCCGAAGACCCGGGCGCCGGTGTGCCGTACCGCGTTGCCGACGAGCTCCGAGACGAGCAGGACCGCGTACTCGGCGGTCTGCGGCGAGAGCGCCCACTGGCGCAGCACCACACAGGACGTGAGCCGGCGGGCGGTGGCCGCGGACTCCGGACGCGAGGGCAGCCGGACCTCACCCTCGGTCGGATTTCCGAACAACTCCAGCGCTTTGAACGCCTGTTCGTCCTCAACGGTCGACGTCAAGCGCGCCGCGGCCGCGTTGCTGCACGGTCGCGGCTGTTCCACACCCTCCAGGCCCGCCATGTCCACCATCATGGCCGCACACGACGGATTCCGGGGCCGTTCCGAGGGAATCCGCCCCCCGGAATGCATCATTCCGAAGGGGTGTATTGGCATATGCCAAAGGCAAGATGTCACCGCGCACAACCCCGCTGAGCTGGGAGAACGCACCCTCGACCGGGAAATACCGCTACCGAGGGCGTCCGGGACTTAAGGCTGCCTTAAGGCCCGGATAATCCGCTCGCACGAATGAACCGTCGCCCCTGCGTACCCAACTGGCTTTCGATCAGAGGAACTTGGCTTTGCCCGGACCCTCCTCCACAAAGCTGCGCATACCGCGCTCGCGGTCCTCCGTGGCGAACAGACCTGCGAACCAATTCCGCTCGATCGTGAGCCCGGTGTCGATGTCCGTCTCCAGTCCGCCGTCCACCGCCTCCTTCGCGGCGCGCAGCGCCAGCGCGGGGCCCTTCGCCAGCCGGGCGGCCCAGGCGTGCGCCTGCTCGTACACCTCGCCGGCGGGCACCACACGGTCCACCAGCCCCATCGCCAGGGCCTCGTCCGCCTTCACCTGACGACCGGTGAAGATGAGGTCCTTGGCCTTGGACGGGCCGACCAGCCGGGCGAGACGCTGGGTGCCGCCGGCCCCCGGGATCAGACCGAGCAGGATCTCGGGCTGGCCGAGCTTGGCGTTGTCCGCCGCGACCCGGAAGTCGGCGCAGAGCGCCAGCTCGCAGCCGCCGCCGAGCGCGTAGCCGGTGACGGCGGCGACGACGGGCTTGGGGATGCGGGCGACGGCGGTGAAGGAGTCCTGGAGCGCCTTGGACCGGACGATCATCGCCGGGTGGTCCATCCGCTGCATCTCCTTGATGTCCGCGCCCGCCGCGAACACCTTCTCACCGCCGTAGAGGATGACGGCGCGCACGTCGTCGCGCCGGGCCACCTCGTCGGCCAGCTCGCGCAGCCGGTCCTGGACGGCGATGTCCAGGGCGTTCATCGGCGGCCGGTCCAGCCGGATCGTGCCGACGTTGTCGCGTACTTCGAGGGTTACGGTCATGGGGAGCAGGTTAACCGTCGCTAACGCGGAGGGGCCCGGTGCTGTTGGTCACAGCACCGGGCCCGCTCAACTCTCTTCGTGACGGGGACCTACTTGGTCCACTCCGACCAGTCCATGTTCCAGCCGTTGAGGCCGTTGTCCGGAGCGATCGTCTTGTCCTTGGAGTTCTTCACGATCACCACGTCGCCGATGAGTGACTTGTTGAAGAACCACGCGGCCGGGGTCTGGCCGTCGTAGCCGCCGCGCACATCGCGCAGTCCGACACAGCCGTGGCTGGTGTTGGTCGTACCGAAGATGCCCGAGCTGCCCCAGTAGTTGCCGTGGAGGAAGGTGCCCGACGTGGACAGTCGCATCGCGTGCGGCACGTCCTTGATGTCGTACTCCCCGCCGAAGCCGACCGTGTCGCCGTTCATCCGGGTCACCTTGTGCTTCTCGCTGATGACCATCTGCCCGTTGTACGTGGTCGTCGCCGGGGCGCCCGCGGAGATCGGGATGTCCTTGATCTGCTTGCCGTCCCGGACCACCTTCATCCGGTGCGAACTCGCGTCGACCGTGGAGACCTGGCTGCGGCCGATGGTGAACTTCACCGTCTTGGCCTGCTTGCCGTAGACGCCCGGCCGCCCCTCGACGCCGTCGAGGTCGAGCTCCACGGTCACCTTGGTGCCCGCGGCCCAGTAATTCTCCGGGCGGAAGTCGAGACGGTCGTTGCCGAACCAGTGGCCCGCGATCTCGACGGCCGGCTCCGCGGTCACCTTGATCGCGTTCTTCACGGCGTCCGGGTCGGTGATGCCCCGGGTGAAGTGGATCGAGACCGGCATGCCGACGCCGACGGTCGAACCGTCCTCCGGCGTGTACTGGCCGATGAAGGTGTTCTTCGGAACCAGCGTGGTGAACGTGGTGTCCTTCGCCGACTCACGGCCCTCCGCGTCCTTGGCGACCGCGTGCACCGTGTACTTGGTTGCCGCCGCCAGATGCCGCTCCGGCGCCCAGCTCGCACCGTCGGCCGCGATCTTGCCCTCGACCGCGTTGCCCTTGGGGTCGGCCACCTTCACCGTGGTCAGCTTGCCCTGTCCGGCCGAGACCTTCAGCGCTCCGCTGGTCGCCACGGAGTCGGCGCCGTCCTTCGGCGCGACGGTCACCACCGCTTCGGAGGCGCTGGTGTCCTCCGCCTTCGAGCCGCCGCCCGTCTTGCCCCCCGCGTCGGTGCCCCCGCCGCATGCCGTCACCAGCAACAGCAGCGCACCCAGTACCAGAGCCAGGAGTCCCGGGCCCCCGCGCCCGCGCCTTCCCCTGCTCGCCCCGGCCGATGCCCCCGATATCGGCTGCCCGTTCAATGTGGTCGTCTCCCCTCGCACGGCCTGGCACCGCCCGGCCCGCACCCCCGCACGCTGCATATGCGTGCTCGGCGCAAGATAATCACACCGGAGGCGGGGAGGACTCCCTCTCGAATGTCACCGTTCAGTCCCAACATGTCCGGGGACATGCGCAGGTGGCGCGGGGTGCGGGGCCCCGGCGGCGCCGGGCACCGGGCACCGGGAGAACGGCGCGAGGGATGGCGCCCGCCGGAACCGGTGGCCGGGGCGGGGGGCCGGGACCGACGCGGGCGCCGGTCCCGTACCGTACGGGTGTCAGCGCAGGGCCGAGCCCGCCTTCCACTTCTTCCAGTCGAGGTTCCAGCCGCCGAGCCCGTTGTCCGGAGCGACCTTCCTCTCGGGGGAGTTGACCACCTCGATCACGTCCCCGATGAGGGTCCGGTCGAAGAACCAGCCCGCCGGGGTGTCCCCGCTGCCGCCCTTCACATCGCGCAGGCCGACACAGCCGTGGCTGGTGTTCTCGGAGCCGAACGTGTCGTACGGCTCCCAGTAGTTGCCGTGCAGGAAGGTGCCGGTCTCGGTGAGCCGGATGGCGTGCGGGACGTCCTTGATGTCGTACTCCCCGCCGAACCCGACCGTCCGGCCGTCCATCCGGGTGACGTCGTGCATCGCGGTCACCACCATCTTCCCGTTGTACGTCGCCGCCTTCGGGCCACCCGCGGAGATCGGGACGGTGCTGATCACCTCCCCGTCGCGGCGTACCTCCATGGTGTGCTCCTTCGCGTCCACCAGGGACACCTGGGAGCGGCCCACGGTGAAGACGACCGTCTTGTCCTGGCTGCCGTACACGCCGGGGGCGCCCCGCACATCGCGCAGCCCCATGTCCACCGTGACCTCGGTGCCGGGCTTCCAGTAGGCGGCCGGGCGGAAGTCCAGACGGTCCTTGCCGAACCAGTGGCCCACCACCTCCACCGCCGGTTCGGCGGTGATCCTGATGGCCTTCTCCACCGCCGCCCGGTTGGTGACCGGGTGGCTGAAGGTGAAGGAGACGATCATCCCGGTGCCGACGGTGGACCGGTTCTCCGGCTTGAAGTAGCCGATGAAGCGGTGATCGGGCACCACCGTGGTGAAGGTGGTGTGGCGGGCCGAGCGGCGCCCCGCGTCGTCCACGGCCACCGCGTCGACGCTGTACTTCGCGGCCAGCCCGATCCGGCCCGCGTCCGCCTCCGGAATCCAGGAGAGCCCGTCCTCGGAGATACGGCCCGCGACCTCCTCCCGCTGGGCGTCCTCGATCCGCCGCACCTTCACGCTCTCCAGGTGCCCGTCGGGAATCTTCACCTCGATCCGGGTCTTCGCCGCGACGTCCTCGGCACCGTCCTCGGGCACGATCCGGATCACGTCCGTCGGCGTGCGCGGCTTTCCGTTGAGGACCGACGGCATTCCGTCGGTGCAGCCGGCCAGTACGGCCAGCACGGTGAGTAGTCCTGCCCATGTCAGCACGGCGGCCGAACCCGCCCGTGCTCTCTTCGCTACGTGATTCACGTCCCCCCAACGATCAGGGCCGGTCGGGGGAAACGTGAGTGCGGGCCCAGCCCTGGGCAGAACAGGGGGGAGGACTGCACGGAGGACCTCACACAGGACTTCACGGAGGACCGCTCGGGGGAGGCCGCGGCCGGGACGCCGCGCGCCCTCCCGCCGGTCCCGGTCCGTACGAGCCGCGGGAGGCCGAGAGGTGTCGAGCGCAGCCGAGCAGGAAGCAGTACAGGAGCCGGAGCCCCGCACGGCCGGGTGCGGGGACGGGGTGGCGGCCCCCGCCGTGTGGCCCGGTGCGCCGATGCCGCTCGGCGCCCGTTTCCGGGTCGGTCCGGACGGGGTGGCGGGCACCAATTTCGCGCTCTGGGCGGGCGGCGCCGAGGCCGTCGAGCTCTGCCTCTTCGACGAGCGGGGCGGCGAGCGGCGCTGTTCCCTGACCGAACTGACCCATGAGATCTGGCACGGCTTCCTGCCCGGTGTGCGGCCGGGACAGCGGTACGGCTACCGGGTGCACGGCCGCTGGGACCCCTGGACCGGCGCCCGCTGGAACGCGGCGAAGCTGCTCCTCGATCCGTACGCGCGCGCGGTGGACGGCTCCTTCACCCTGCCGTCCGAGGTGTACGGCCATGTGCGGGACTGGCCGCAGCAGCACGTCGCCGACACCGTGCGCGACGACCGGGACTCCGCGCCCTTCGTGCCCAAGGGCGTCGTCGTCCATGACGACGACGACTGGGCGGAGGACCGGCGCCCCAAGACCCCGTGGGCCGACACCGTCATCTACGAGCTGCACGTGCGCGGCTTCACGAAACTGCACCCCGGCATCCCGCCGGAGCTGCGGGGCACGTACGCCGGCCTCGCCCACCCGGCGGCGATCGGGCATCTGCGACGGCTGGGGGTGACGGCCGTCGAACTGCTGCCGGTGCACCAGTTCGCGCACGAGGACCATCTGCTGCGGCGCGGCCTGCACAACTACTGGGGCTACAACTCCATCGGCTACTTCGCCCCGCACGCCGGGTACTCGGCGAGCGGCACGGCGGGCCGCCAGGTCGGCGAGTTCAAACGGATGGTGCGCGCGCTGCACGACGCCGGGATCGAGGTCATCCTCGACGTGGTCTACAACCACACGGCGGAGGCGGGCGAGCTGGGCCCGATGCTGTCCCTGCGCGGCATCGACAACCGCGGCTACTACCGCCTCCAGGCCGACGCCCGCCGCTACGCGGACTACACGGGGTGCGGCAACACCCTGCACGTGGTGCAGCCGCACGTCCTGCGGCTGATCACGGACTCCCTGCGCTACTGGGTCACGGAGATGGGCGTCGACGGCTTCCGCTTCGACCTGGCGGCGGCACTGGCCCGTTCGATGCACGACGTCGACATGCTCTCCCCGTTCCTCGCGGTGATCGCCCAGGACCCGGTACTGCGCCGGGTCAAACTGATCGCCGAACCGTGGGACGTCGGCAACGGCGGCTACCAGGTCGGTGCCTTCCCGCCCCTGTGGACGGAGTGGAACGACCGCTACCGCGACGCGGTACGGGACTTCTGGCGCGGCGCCCTGCCCGACGTACGGGACCTCGGCTATCGGCTGACCGGATCGAGCGACCTGTACGCCTGGGGCGGCCGACGGCCGTACGCCTCCGTCAACTTCGTCACCGCGCACGACGGCTTCACCCTGCGCGACCTGGTGAGCTACGAGCACAAGCACAACGAGGCCAACGGCGAGGGCAACCGCGACGGCACCGACGACAACCGTGCCTGGAACAGCGGGGCCGAGGGCGAGAGCGACGACCCGCAGATCAACGCCCTGCGCCTGCGCCGGCTGCGCAACCTCCTCACCACGCTGCTGCTCTCCACGGGCGTACCGATGCTGGTGGCGGGCGACGAGATGGGGCGTACGCAGGGCGGCAACAACAACGCGTACTGCCAGGACAACGAGGTCAGCTGGCTGGACTGGTCGCTGCTGGAAGAGCCCCAGTGGCGGGAGCTGACCGAACTGACGGCCCGGGTGCTGAAGCTGCGCCACACCCATCCGGTGCTGCGCCGCCGGGCGTTCTTCTCCGGGCGCCCGCAGGCCCCGGACGGACTGCGGGACCTGGCGTGGTTCACCCGCGACGGTACGGAGATGACGGAGGCCGACTGGTACGCACCGGCCGCGATGCTCGGGCTCTTCCTCTCCGGCCGCGACATTCCCGGCCGGGACGCGCGGGGCGAGCAGGTCACCGACGACAGCTTCCTGACGATCCTGCACGCCGGGGCGGAGCCGAGCGGCTTCCAGCTGCCGGGACCACCCTGGGGGGCGCACTACGAACTGGTCCTGGACACCTCGCGGGAGGACCAGTCGGCCGCGCCGGGCACGGCCCACGCGGGCGGCACGGCCCTGACCGTACCGGCGCGCTCGGTGCTGCTGCTGCGGGTGACGACGTAGCCGGGGCGGGAGCGGGGCGTGGAGGGGTGTGGGGCGTGGGGTGCGACGGCCGCGAGGCCCGGCAGCGCGGTGAGGCCGGGGGTCAGCTCGTCCAGGACGACGGCGGTCGGCGGCGGACGGGCAGAAGGCGCCACTCGTGATGCCGGGGTACGACCGCCCCCGGTCCGGGGCGCGTTCGGGGCGCGTGGGCGGGTGGTGCCGGGTGCGTGCGGGGTGCGTACGCGTGCGTGCCGGGTGCGCGCGGGCAGAAATACACAGGACCGATGTCAGTGGTGAAACGTAGGGTCGGCCCTGATGCCCGAAATACCTGCCGAGCACACGGAACGGTCCGCCGTGCGCTCCCTCCTGCGCCTGTGGCCCTTTGTCCGCCCTGTTCGGATCCGCTTGCTCAGCGCGGCTCTCGTCGCCATCGTGGCCTCCTGTCTGGGCCTGGTGATCCCCCTCGTACTGAAGTGGATGGTGGACGGCCCGGTCGCGGACCGTGACCCCGGCGGCGTCTGGCTCGGCGCGCTGTATCTCCTGCTGCTGGGCATCGTCGAGGCGCTGCTGTTCGGGCTGCGGCGGTGGCTGGTGGCCAGGCCGCTGGCCGGGGTGGAGGCGTCGATGCGCGCCGCCCTCTACCGGCATCTGCAACGGCTGCCGGTGGCCTTCCACGACCGTTGGCCGTCGGGGCAGTTGCTCTCGCGCGGGACCACGGATCTGATGCTGCTGCGCATGTTCCTGGCCTTCCCGTTGACGTTCCTGCTGGTCAACGGCACCACGATCGTGGTCGGGTTCCTCATTCTGTTCGCCCAGGACTGGTCGCTCGGGCTGGTGCTGCTGGCGCCCGCGGTACCGCTGATGATCCTGTGCTCGCTCTTCGAGACGAAGTACGCGGTGGTCGCACGGCAGGCCCAGGACCAGGTCGGGGACCTGACGACGGTGGTCGAGGAGAGCGTCCTCGGCATCCGCATCATCAAGGGTTTCGGCCGGCACCGCAGCCAGGCGCTGGCCTTCCGGGCGCTCTCGCAGCGGCTGCGCGCCACGGAGTTGGGCAAGGCGCGTCTGCTCGCGGGGATCTGGGCCCTCATCACCGCCATCCCCGAGCTGGCGATCGGTGCGGCGCTGGTGCTCGGCACGGTCGAGGTGGCCGACGGTGATCTGTCGGCGGGCACCCTCGTCGCCTTCCTCTCGACAGCTCTGGCGCTGCGCTGGCCGGTCGAGTCGATCGGTTTCCTGCTGGCCATCAGCCAGGAGTCGGCGACCGCGACCGAGCGGTATTTCGAGGTGATGGACGTGGCGGAGGAGCGGGATACGGAGGTGGCGGCGACCACCCCTGACGCCGACGCCAAAGCCGACGCCAAAGCCGATGTCGGCGCCAAAGCCGATGTCGGCGCCACCCCCGACCGCGGCGGAATGGCCTTCGAGGGTGTCGAGTTCCGCTACCCCGACGCGCGACCCGGTTCCGTACCCGTACTGACACGGATCGATCTGCGCATCCGGCCCGGCGAGACGATGGCCCTGGTGGGCGCCACCGGTTCCGGGAAGACGACGCTCACCGCCCTGGTGCCGCGGCTGCACGAGCTGACCGCCGGGCGGATCACCCTGGACGGCGAGGACATCGCCGCGCTGGAGCGGCCGAGGCTGCGGGAGCTGGTGTCGGTGGCGTTCGAGGAGCCGACGCTGTTCTCCGCGACGGTCGGCGAGAACGTGCTGATGGGCGCCGAGGGCGCGGGCGAGGACGAACTGCGGCGGGCCCTCGCCGTCGCTCAGGCCGACTTCGTGTACGACCTGCCGCAGGGGCTGGACACCCAGGTCGGCGAGCAGGGGCTCAGCCTCTCCGGCGGCCAGCGGCAGCGTCTCGCGCTGGCCCGCGCCGTGGTCGGAGAGCCGCGCTTCCTGGTGCTGGACGACCCGCTCTCCGCACTGGACGTACACACGGAGACGCTGGTGGAAGCGGCGCTGCGGCGGGTGCTGGAGCGGACGACCGCGCTGGTGGTCGCCCACCGGCCGTCCACCGTGATGCTCGCCGACCGGGTGGCGCTGCTCTCCGACGGCCGGATCAGCGCGGTCGGCACCCATCAGGAACTGCTGCGCGGCAACGCCGAGTACGCCTGGCTGATGTCGGGCGCCGAGCACACCCCTGCCGAGGAGGGCAGTACCCGATGACGACCACCGCCGACGACGCGCTCACGGACGACGGCCTGGCGCGCGAGGCCGCGCCGCCGTCGGAGGAATCCGGGGGCTCCAAGGGCTCCGGAGACTCCGAGGGCTCCGGGGACTCGTTCGACCGGGACGATCTGCCCGCCCCGCCCGGTGCGACCCGGACGCTGCTGACCTCGCTGCTCGCCCCGATGCGCGGCCGGGTCGTCGTGGCCGCGCTCTTCCTCCTGCTCCAGCAGGCCGCCGTCCAGGCGGGCCCGCTGCTGGTGGCGTACGCCATCGACCGGGGCGTTCCGGCCTTCCGGGACCACGACTACGGGCCGCTGATCGCGGTGGCGGTCGGCTACGCGCTCTGCTCCATCGGTGCCGGAGTCCTGCAGTACGCGTTCATCAGGGCGGCCGCGCGGATCAACCAGGACGTGCTGCTCGATCTGCGCGGCCGGATCTTCCGGCACGCCCAGGCCCTGAGCGTCGACTTCCACGAGCGCTACACCTCGGGCCGGCTGATCTCGCGGTCCACCACGGACGTGGAGTCGCTGCGCGAGCTGCTGAGCGAGGGCCTTCAGGAACTGATCGGTGTGGTCCTCTCGTTCGCCTCCATCTCGCTGATGCTCCTCTGGCTGGACCTCGGCATCGGGGCGATCGCGGTGTTCTCCTTCGTCCCGCTGTATCTGCTGGTGCGGCTCTACCAGCGTCGGGCGGGCCGGGTCTTCGCCAGGCGGTCCACGGCGATCGCCGCGGTCATCGTGAAGTTCGCGGAGACGATGAACGGGATCCGCCCGGTCCGCGCCTTCCGCCGGGAACGGACCAACGACGCGGCGTTCGACTCGCTCAACCACCGCCACGAGCGGACGAACGGTGACGCGATGCTGGAGATGGCCCGCTATGTCATCGGCTCCCGGCTGGTCGCCAACACCGCGGTGGCCGGGATGGTGCTGTGGGGCGCCTACCGGGTGGCGTCCGGCACGCTGGCCCTGGGGGTGCTGGCCGCGGCGGTGCTGTATCTGCGTCGGCTGTACGACCCGATCGACCGGCTGGGGATGTTCCTCAACTCCTACCAGTCGGCCGCCGCGTCGCTGGACAAGATCGCCGGTCTGCTGGCCCAGCGGCCCACCGTCCCCGAGACGACCGCGCCCGAGGAGCTTCCCGCGCGGTCCGGCGACCACCCGGGCCGGGAGGTCACCTTCGACGCGGTGAGCTTCGCCTACCGTACGGGCGGCGAGGTGCTGCCCCGCTTCGACCTGGACATCCCCGCCGGGCAGACCGTGGCCGTGGTCGGCTCGACGGGTGCCGGGAAGTCGACGCTCGCCAAGCTGCTGGCCCGGTTCTACGATCCGACGGACGGCCGGGTCCTGCTGGACGGCGTCGACCTGCGGGACCTCGACACGGCCGGGTTGCGCAAGGGCGTGGTGATGGTGACCCAGGAGGCGTTCCTGTTCTCCGGGACGGTCGCCGAGAACATCGCGATCGGCCGCCCGGACGCGACACCGCGGGACATCGAGCGCGCGGCCAAGGCCATCGGGGCGCACGACTTCATCGCCGGTCTGCCCGAGGGGTACGACACGGACGTACGCAAGCGGGGCGGCCGGATCTCCGCCGGTCAGCGCCAGTTGGTCGCGTTCGCGCGGGCCCTGCTGGCCGACCCTGCGGTGCTGATCCTCGACGAGGCGACCAGTTCCCTGGACATCCCCGGTGAGCGGGCGGTGCAGCAGGCCATGGACACGGTTCTGCACGGCCGTACGGCGGTGGTGATCGCGCACCGCCTGTCGACCGTGGAGATCGCGGACCGGGTGCTGGTGATGGAGCACGGGCGGATCGTGGAGGACGGCGCCCCTGCCGAACTGATCGGCGGCACGGGCCGGTTCGCCGGGCTGCACCGCGCGTGGCGCGACAGCCTGGCCTGAGGGCGGGGGTGTCTAGGTTCCGCGATTCCGTGAACATTTCCGCGTGATCATGGGCACCGTTTGGACACTTCCGCGTGATCATGGGCAACGGTAACGCTCGGTAGCGGTCAGTTGTTGACTGCTATCAATCTTCCGGTTTGGGCGGCGTGTTCTTTTCGCACCGTTTCAGTATGGCCGCACAGCATCCGAGGAAGAGTCGTAGCAAGCACAACACTCCTGCGACATCGATTCGGCACACCGACTGGTCGACTCGCGAAGTCCCTTTCAACCTGCTGCGGTTGAGGGACTTCGACGAGTCGGACCCGTGGCGCCGGGTCCGTTCGGTACACGGCATGGCGCACCGCTCGGGCGACTACGCCTCGGCGACGACGGGCGGGCCAGGTCGTCTACGGGAGCCGGCTTGAGTTGGCCCGTTTGCTGCTCGCTGACTTCGACCCGTCGGTATGCGGCATCTACGCCCAGCCCTTGCGCATGGTGGCGCGGATCGACGGCAAGGTCCGCAGCCACGTTCCGGATTTCCTTCTGGTGATGAGGTCCGGGACAGTGCGCGTCGTCAACGTCAAACCGGCCTCGCGCCACAAGGACCCGAAGGTCGCGCAGGCGCTGGCCTGGCCGGGGCATCTCATCGAGCGCCATGGTTGGGAGTACGAGATCTGGTCGGGCGCCGTGCCGACCCTGCTGGAGAACGTCCGGTTCCTGGCCGCCTACCGCCACCCCGGTGTCGTACCTGTCGACGAAGTCGAGCGCGCTTGGCAAGAGGTCGTCGACGGCGATGAGTTGGCGCTCGCCGAGCGACGCCTGGCCGGAGACCGTGAGCCCGAAGAAGCCCGTCCGGCGCTGATGGCCCTGCTGTGGTCGGGGCGGCTGACCACCGACCTCACGGCCCAGCCGCTGTCAGGCGAATGCGTGCTGCGGAGGCGTGGATGAGCCAGTGGACGACGACGCTGCGGCCGGGCCTGCCGATCGCCTTTGACGGTGAGCGGTTCACCGTTGCGGAGATCGAAGGACGGCGTATTCTCCTGCGCCAGTCTGCGGTGGCCGGGCCTCCGAAACTGCGGCAGGTCGACATCTCCGTGCTGCTCGCCCATCCCACCACCGAGATCCTTGCGCCGGCCCCGGCTGAAACGACGGCTTCCGCTGCCCTGCTGAGCGGCCTGGCCCGTGAGGAGGACGACGAGCTGACCGTGAAGGTCCAGCACCTCCAGGAGGTCCTGACCGGATACCGACTCGGCGACGCGGCCTTGGCGCTGGACGGGGAGCCGCGTGCTGACTTCGCGCCGGGGATGCCGCTGCTGCATCGCTATGCCGTCAAGGCCGCTGAGCTGGGTGTCGGGGTCACCACGATCCGCCGGTGGACCGCAGCGTTCAAGAAGGCCGGCCCGGCCGGGCTTGTGATCGACCGCCCCGTACGCAGCGTGGTGGAGAGGGCGGACCCCCGCTGGGTGGAGATGGCCGAGGAAGTCTTGAAGTCGCACGTCAAGGCGAGCCGTCCGGTGCGTGGGCTGGTCCTCACCGAGATCGAGGAGCGGCTGGTCAAGGAGCATGGGAAGGGTGCGGTGCCGCTGCCGGCGAGCACGATGGGCTACGAGCTGCTGAGGCAACTGTCCAAGGGCACCAACGCGTTCGAGGGCAGCACCAAGGGCAAGCGGTCGATCGCGGATGCCCCGCAGGGCACGTACGGCCGCCTGCGCGCCACCCGACCCGGCGAGTACGTGGTCCTGGACACCAACAGCCTGGACGTTTTCGCGATGGAGCCGCTGACCTGCCGGTGGGTCCGGTGCGAACTCACCGTCGCCATGGACCTTTACAGCAGGTGCATCGTGGGACTGCGGCTGCCCGGTCTCGACGAAGTCCGTAGATGTGGCCGGGGTGTTGTACGAGACGGTCCGTCCGCGCGAAGCCCGCCCCGGCAGCGGCGAACCGCTGCCGTATGCCGGAATGCCGTCCACCGTGGTTGTCGACGCGGAGAAGCTCGTGGACCGGGACGGACAGCCGCTGCTGCCGACGGTCGCCACCGAAACGATCATCTTCGACCACGGCAAGGTCTACCTGTCGAACCACATCAAGAGCGTCTGCGCGAAGCTGCGGATCTCCCTGCAGCCCCGCCACCCTCCCGGGCATGCCGCCCCACGCATCTACCCGAATCCGTTCGCCGACCTGCCCGTCACGCTCTCGCCGGCCATGAGCCGGATCAGCATCCGCAACAACAGCCTGGCTGCCTTGCGCAGTGCCGTGCTGGTGCCGGGGGCCCCGACGCGCCGCTCGGCAGCCCTGACCCTCGCCATCCCCCGCACGACCTTCAACGCGCACCTTCGCCTGGTGGAGGACGGCGCCGGGTTTGCCGTGTTCGATCACCGAAAACGGCCAGTCCGGGTGACGCCCCGCGGACAGCCCCTCATTGAGGAGGCGCAGCGACTGATCGCCCTGCTGGATGTCCTTGGACAGCGAAGTCAGTCGTCAGCTACACGCTGACCTGTGACGACTGACTTGATTGGCTAGGGGCTGGAGTTCGGCGGCCACGCTCGGCCTGCAATGGCACCGATGCCATGGGTCGGGGACCGGCAGGGAGAGGACGGGGCGGCACCGGTCGGTTGTACTGGTGCCGCCCCGGGTGCCTTGGTGGGCGGGGTTCAGGCGGTGCCGGGGTGTTCGCCGGCGGCTTGTTCGGCGGCGATCTGTGCCTCGACTTCGGCGGCGTCGGTACCGGCGACGCGTTTGCCGTAGCCACGGTGGACGACCAGGAGCTGGCCGCGGTCGGCGTTCGCGTCCCGGTAGGCGATCGCGGCGGGTCCGGCGGCGGAGGCGTGGCCGGGGAACATGGTGTCCTTGCTCCAGGTGCTGCCGTTGTAAACGGTCCACCACAGGTTCTGGTCACCGCTGCCGTGGCCGCGGTGGACGCAGTAGAGCTTGTCGTCGTAGACCGCCAGGGACGGCCCCTCCAGGCTGAAAGCCCCAGGGATCGGAGTGGCCTCGCTCCAGTTGACTCCGTCGGCGCTGGAGAAGTGGAACAGCTGGGTCGAGGAACCGCTGGCGCGGTGGACGCAGTGCAGCCGCCCCTTGTAGACGGCCAAGGCCGGATTGGAAGCGGTGGCGAAGTTCCGGATCTGCCTGTCGGCGCTCCAGGTACTGCCGTTGAACGTGGTGTGCCACATCGATTCGGCGCCGACGCCGGCCTTGTGGACGCAGTGGAGCTTGCCTCCGAATTCGGCCAGGGCGGGGCCGTGGGAGCTGGCGTGTCCGGGGAACACGGTGTCCTGGTTCCAGGTGCTGCCGTCGAACCGGGTCCACCACAGCCGGTGGTCGCTGCCGCTGCCCCGGTGGACGCAGTACAGCTTGCCGCCGAAGGTGGCCAGGGCGGGGCCGTGGGAGCTGGCGTGTCCGGGGAACTTGATGTCCTCGCTCCAGCCGGTGGCCGGGGTGTAGACCGAATACCACAGGAGCGGGTCGTCGCCGTAGTCGTTGTGGCCGCGGTGAGCTAGGTAGAGGCGGCCGTTGAACTCGGCCAGTGCGGGGTTGGAGCCGCTGTAGTGGGCGGCGAACTTCTCGTCCGTGCCCCAGCCCTTCGCCGGTTCGAACACCGACCACCACAGGCTCGTGTCCTGTTCCTGTTCCCTGCGGGTGGGGATGAGCATGGACGTCGCGATCCAGGGGGAGGTGCACTTGACGCCATGGGGGCCGTTGACGGCCTTGACCCACGCCGCGTGGATCTGCATCACACCGGCCACCAGCTTGCCGATCTTCGGGATCACCGCCTCGACGATGTCGGCGATGAACTCCGTGATCTCGGCGACGTTGTCCGCCGTCTCCCGGTTCATCAGGTGGACGTGAAAGCCCCACCACTTCGTCTCCATCCGGACGTCGAAGCCCCGGGCCTCCAGCTCCTTACGGGCCCTCGCACCCCGCTCCTGCGCCTGGATCGATGGTGCTTCCATCCCCTGAGGAAGCTCAGAACTACTACCGGTCTCGAAGTCCGACATCGCGCCCGCCCCTGCCCGTCCTTCGGTGCCCTTTCCGCAGCCGAAGGCACCGCACAAGAACGGCACCCGGCACGAACGCACACCGGCTCCACGGCGCGGAGAGATCATCCACGCCGCGCCCAACCTAGAACGGACTGTGCTGGGTTCAGCACTCAACGTGAGGGAATGGCTGGATCTCACGCCCACACCGACACCGACCCGGTCGGCCGCATCGGGCCCCCGGGCGCTCTCCGCCCTGAGAGAGAAGCCGTGCCAGATTCCACGTACCAGAACCTGACGCGGCCTAGATTCACTGTCGTAGAAAGCGGTGCACACCGTCTTCGATGTACTCCTGGGCCAGGGCAGCAGCGCCAACGTTCAGTAGTTGTCACTTGCCGCCTGGCCTTTGCCCGTGCCTGACCGCTCTCAAGTGGCGCGTGTCGGCACAAACAAGCCTGAGTACGAAGGGTTCCCGTCATATCGGAACCAGCAGGGCGAGTGTCGTCATGATCGGGCGGACAGCGGGCGTGACCTGTTGGAAAGCTGCGTTCAGCGCACCGGGGCCCGTGGGGGGGCTGGGGGCCTCACCGGGGGACCGGGTGGCTGGCGTATGCCTGCGCGCAGAGAGGGAGCCCCATGGCGGTTGATGAGCCCACGGTGTCGCAGGACAGCAGCACGGACGAGAGCTGGATCTTCAGTGCCCCTCCGGAGAAGGCCCAGCGGGCGGAGGCGGCCCGCAAGGAACTGGAGGCGATGGGCGCCGAGGTCCGGGCCGAGGCGAAGTGGTGGGGTTTCCAGCTGATCCTCAACCAGCAGGCGGTCGATGCCTACCTGGAGATCAAGGATCTGATCGCGGACATCCTCGGCGAAGTCGTCAAGGAGCCCCTGTCCTCCCTGGTGGCCGTGGCTGCCATGGCCCAGAAGGTCTGGGTCGAGGCGGTCTCGCGGGGGTATGGCTGCAAGCTGGTGTCCCCGTGGATCTCGCCCCTGATGCTCATCCCGGTCGGGCTGGGCCCGAAGGAGGACCTGAGCCTGTGGTGGACCGTGTTCGAGACCGGGCAGGGCTGGAGCGTTGACGAGCGGTTCACCGACCACCAGTCGGGGTCGAACCCGGCCCTGGCCAATTTCAACGGGCGCCTGGTCTGCGTGCACCGCGGCGGCAACGACAACTTCCTCTGGTACACCGAGTACGACCCGGCCAAGGGCTGGACCCGAGACACCAGGATGGGCGGCCAGCGCAGCAGCCACGGAGTCGCGCTCGCGGTCCACAACGGTGTGCTCCACTGCGTGTACAAGGCGCACAATGACGCCCAGCTGTGGACCACCTCGTTCAACGGCAGCCGGTGGACCGACGGCCAGATGGTTCCGAGCCGGTTGTCTTCGCACGGCCCGGGGCTGGCTTCTCACGGCGGAGATCTGCATCTCGTCCACCGCTCCCACAACAACAACCACCTGTGGCATTCCACCTGGGACAGCGCCGCGGGCTGGAGCTCCGACCAGCAGATGCCCAGCCACCAGACGGCGTCGAATCCGGCGTTGGTGTCCTGGGACGGCAAGCTTCGCCTGGTCCACCGCGGCGGCAACGACACCTCGCTGTGGCACTCCGTCTGGGAGGCCGGCAAGGGCTGGGGCCCGGACCACCAGTTGAACAGCACCCAGAGCCTGGAGGGCCCGGCGCTGGCCGTCTTCCAGAACGACCTGTATGTCATCCACCGTGGCTCCGGCAGCAGTGACCAGAACCTGTGGTGGACCAAGTGCAACAAGGCCGGCAGCTGGACCCCCGACACGAAGTTCTCTGCCTCCGGCCACCTCAGCGGGGCCGGGCCCGCCGTCGTCGTCTACCGCGACCCGAAGAACGGCACCCGCGACCAGCTGCTGGTCGTCCACCGCGGCTGGGGCAACCGCGCCGCAGGCACCGACGCCGCCGAAGTAGAAGCCCAGCTCACCGCCGAACAAGCCGCCAACGCCACCCAGAACGACACGCCCTGACCGCCAGACAGACAGCCCCGACCCCCGCAAACAGGACGCCGACGATGAGCCCTGCACGGGTGACGGGGCACAGCGGCGCCCACCGCATCAAGATCGCCCCATGGCGGGAGCAACCAGGACCGGGCGCCGTCGTCCCAGGCCCGGCCACGTCGGAGGGCGGGCCTGGACGACGGCGCTCCCCGATAGGGCACCCTCCGGCTCGGTGTACTGCGCGCGGGTCAGCCCGGAGGACGAGGTGCGGCAGCGGCCGGTGGGGCGTCACCGGGATGGGCTCGGAGTCGTTGTTGAGGCGAGTGTTCCGTGATTCTTCGCCGCGCGGCGAAGGGTGACGTGCGCGTTCTGTGTCACTCGCTCCAATCAAGGAATTGATGATGATCAAGGTTTCCCGGATGGCGGCTTCCGCTGCCCTTGCCGTCGGTGTGCTGTGTCTTCCCGCGTATGCCGCGTCGGCGCAGACCCCCGCCGCCCCCTCCGCTGATCTCTACGACGGGTCGTCCTGCGGCGACCACCTCCACGGGGACCTCTTCGCGGACCCGGATGACCCGGGCCGCTTCTACCACTGCTCATGGGGGGTCGCGTACCAGAAAGACTGTCCGAGCACCCTGCACTTCAACCCGGACCTGATGGTCTGTGACTGGCCCGAGAACGCGGGCAACCCGGCAGCCGGCAAGGACTGACGGCTGCTTGCCCACCAGGGCTTCCCGGGCTCCCCTGCTCTGACGCAGAAGCTGTTCTTGCCAGGCTGCTGCGGGCCTGACGGGGACAGTCTCTGGGCTGTCGGCAGGCATCTGCCTCAGCTCGTCGTGACCGGCGGCGCGATCGTCCCCTCGCTCATCACCGTCGTGGACGGCTCCGGGAGCGTCCTGGCCGAGTACCAGGCACGCCTGGCCCTGTCGGCGTACACAGTTACGAGGCCAGTGAGGTACAGCGGTACGTCCCCACCCTGGAGATGGTCGTGCGCAGGTCGTGAAGCCGGGGCCACCCGACTTCCTAGTGGTGCGGGACACGACGATCCGTCAAGGGCGCCTGTCGGGCGTCGCTACGCGATGGGGCTTCGCCCCACCCTGGACCGATCGCCCTGTCCCGAGGCCGGCTGGCTATTGGCCGGCCCCGGCCATGCGGCGGCCCCACAGCCGCGGCCGTTCGCGCGTACCGGGCTGGCCAGATAACCCCGTACGCCGACACCGAGCACCTCACCCCGCCGGGCAGGTGCTATTTGGTGAGGCTGATGGGCAGGCAGTCGGGGGTGGCGCAGCCGAGAAGGGTCTGGTCTTCGGGGAGCAGCCGGCCGGTGATGCGCTGGGTGGCTGGGCGTGCCTGGTATTCGGCGAGAATGTTGCCGGATCCGTCCACGACGGTGATGACGGAGGGGACGGTCGTCCCGCCGGAGACGACGAGCTGGGGGACGGAGCCCCGGTACCGGACGCTGAAGGTGCCCACGTCCTGCGCCTGAACGTCGGCCGCAGCGAGCACGGTCAGGCCGCTGTCGCTGCCGCCCTCGGGACGGATCTCGGTGACCTGGATCGAGCCCGGGGCAGGAGCCGCAGGCCCGTCCCCGCTTCCTGGGATCGCTCCAAGGTCGGTCACTTCAGGCGTGTCAGACATGGGGCGCTCCGATCTGTCGGGTCGGCACACTGCCTTCCTGGTCAGAGCGTTGCAGTAGAGATCAGCACCGGGCGGCCACTCCCGGGGAATCGGCCGGTATCCGACGGTGGCGCAAACCAACTGCCCCAGAAGAGGGACGTGCTTACGGCTGCTGATCCCGGCCTCGGCCGCGAAGGTGGGGCCGAGGTCTCGGTGCCCTGTCTGCCGGCCAGGCAAGGGGCCGGAACCAGCCGAGTTGATCAGTGACCGGTGCCGAGTGTGGCCCGGCGGCTCTAGCGTGAGGGCGATAGCGTCCGAGGTCCAGGAGCGGGTGTTGACCAGCAGAGCAACGCGAGCCCGGACCGGTACTCCCGGCACGGGTACGGACCGTCACGGCGGGTGTCCTGGCGCCGTCACCCGAGACAGCTCCGGGCTCTGGCTGCTCACGCGGGAGGCTGACGTGCGCTCGGCGCTGGCCGATCCCCGGCTCACGGTGGACCAGAGTCACGCCGGCGACGGCCATCGGGCGTTCACTCTGCCCGACGCTCTGTCCGCCCACCTGCAAAACCGTGACGGTGCCGAGCACGCCCGGCTGCGCCGCCTGGCGGCCGGCTCGTTCTCCGCACGCCGGACACAGGTCCTGCGGGGCCAGGTCCAGGCAACCGCCGACCTCTTTGCCGACCGGCTCGCGGACCGCCTCACCGCGCACACCCCGGTCGATCTCGTCGCCGAATACGCGCTCCCGCTGCCCTTGACGGTGGTCGCCGACCTTCTCGGCGTACCCGCCGACCAGAGGCCGCAACTCACCGCGTGGACGGCCGCCATGCTCAACCCCACCCAGCCCAGCCACCTGCCCGACGCGATAGAACACGTCCACCACCTGATACTCGACCTCATCGAAACCCGCCGCACCCGCCCCACCCACAACCTGCTCTCCACCTGGGTCACCGCATGCGACCAAGGGGAATGCCTCAGCGGGGACGAGCTCGTCGCCCTGGCCTTCCAGATGTGGTGGGCCGGCGTGGAGAACGTCACCCACGCCATCAGCCACGGCACCCTGCTCCTGCTACGCCGCCCCCACCTCGCCCACCTGCTACGCAGCCGCCCGCAGACCATGCCGGGCCTGGTCGAAGAGATTCTGCGCCACACCCTCCCCACCCTGTCGGTCCGCCGCTTCGCACGCGAGGACCTCAGGATCGCGGGTACGCGGATCCGGGCGGGAGAAGCGGTCCAACTGGCCCTGGGAGAAGCCCGCCATGACACCGCCGACTTCCCCGACCGCGACGGGGCCCCTGCCGTGCGGCAGGCGAACCCACACCTCGCCTTCGGCCACGGCGCGCACCACTGCCTGGGTGCCGCGCTGGCACGCCTGGAGCTGCAAGCGGCCTTCACCTCGCTGCTGACCCGCATTCCGGGCCTGACCCTGGCGGTAGCGGAGGACGCCCTGCGTTGGCGTACCTCCGCCCGCCGGCACGGCCTGACCGAACTCCCGGTTAGCTCATCGAGTGTCCCCAAACCTTCGATGTCGAGCTCGTGAATGTCCGCCACCAGCAAGTGCGGATCCGAGCCAGGCTTGAGGCAGGAAGGGCGACACCAAACCTGAACGTAGGACCCGTCCCTGCCAAGCGACCGCAACACAGCCGACGATCCCCGGTTTGGGTAACCGGCAATCGTGGCGACCATTGAAGCTCCCCCCCATCTCTGGCCTTCTGCGGAGAACATGACGAACACGTCCTTTGCGCGGCCTCGGCGCCAGGTCCAACTACCCACAGCAAGCAACCCCCAGAGCCTGCCCGGCGATTCTGTTCATGATCACCAACCCCTCGCACTGCTCATCAGACGCGGATTCCGGTGTTTCCGCAGGAAGCGGTGCTCACGAAATCGCGTTCCCTACAGGGTGATCGGCCCGGGGTTTCGATGGACGACGGACACATACCGACCGACCGGAGTTCACTGACGTGTGGTGGAAGAAGGATTCGCCCGTGGATCCGGGATCCCCGGACTGTCGCGGCGCCGTGCGGTGCTGTGGTGGCTGATCACCGGTCAGCCCGTCGGATCGCTGCCGGTGCGCTGCTCGGCAGCGCCTGGATGGTCTGCCTGACGCTGCCGCCGTACTTGCTGTCGCGCGCCATCGACGACGGTCTGGAACCGGGTCGGTGGCACGTGCTCGTCGGCTGGGCGGCGCTGTTGGGGGTGGGGGTGTTGCACGCGTGGCTGGCCATCATGCGACACCGCACGATGACCACGGTGCGGCTGGACGCCGCCTTCCGCACCGTGCGGGTGGTGGCCGGGCAGGCGACCAGGCTGGGCGGGGCGCTGCCGCGCCGTGTCACGGCCGGTGAGGTCCTCACGATCGGGTTCGGCGATGCCACCGTGATCGCCAACACGCTGACCATCACCGGCCCCGGCGTCGGCGCGGTCCTCGCCCATGTCGTCGTGGCCGCGCTGCTGTTGGCCGTTTCGCCACTGCTCGCCGTGGTGGTGCTGCTCGGTGTGCCGCTGCTCGCGGTGTCGGTCGGGCCGCTGCTGGGGCGCCTCCAGGGCGTCGAGGCGACGTACCGGGAGCAGCAGGGCGGGCTCGCCTCCCGCTTCGAGGACATCGTCAGGGGCCTGCGGGTCCTCAACGGCATCGGCGGCAAGGAGGTGTACGCCGAGCGCTACCGGCGCGGCTCGCGCGCACTTCGGGCGGAGGGCTACCGCGTCGGTTCCGTGACCAGTTGGGTTCAAGCCCTGGGTGTCGGCCTTCCCACTCTGTTCCTCGGGGTCGTGACATGGCTGGCGGCCCGGATGGCCGCGCAAGGAGAGATATCCGTCGGCGAGTTGGTCGCGGTCTACGGATACACCGCCGTTCTCGCCGTGCCGGTCGCGTTCTTCATCGAGGGCGGCTACGACCCCAGCCGCGGACTGGTCGCGGCCCGCAGAGTCATACGTTTCCTGGCCCTGGAGCCCGATTCCGCAGGCGGGGAAGCGACGCGCGACGGGCCCGGGGCGCCGTCCACACTTCGTGATCCGGTGTCCGGCGTCGAGGTGGCGCCCGGAAGGCTGACCGCATTGGTCAGCGCCCGGCCGTCGGAGTCCGTGGCGGTGGTCGACCGTCTCGGCCGGTTTGCCGGGTCGGCCGCGACCTGGGGCGCGATACGCCTCGACGAGATCGACCTGACGCAGGTGCGTCGGCGAATCCTGGTCGCGGACAACGAGGCCGATCTGTTCGCCGGCCCGCTGCGCGAGGTGATCTGCGGATGGGACCGGGACGAGGAAACCATCGGCCGCGCTGTCCACGCCGCCATGGCACAGGACATCGTCCGCGGCCTGCCGGACGGACTCGACTCACCCGTCGACGCGCAGGGCCGCAACCTCTCCGGAGGCCAGCGGCAGCGCATCCGCCTGGTCCGGGCCCTGCTGGCCGATCCCGAGGTACTCCTGGCGGTCGAGCCCACCTCGGCGGTCGACGCGCATACCGAGGCGGCGATCTCGACCCGGCTGCGCACCGCACGGGCCGACCGCACCACACTCGTCACCAGCACGTCACCGCTCCTGCTGGACCAGGCGGACATCGTGTACTACCTGGTCGACGGCTCGGTCGCCGCCGTCGGCAGCCATCGTGAACTCCTGGACCGGCAGCCCGGCTACCGCCGCCTGGTGTCCCGCGGCGCCGACGAGGAAGATGACGACCTCACCGGCGAAGGAACCGTCCCGCCGTTCCGGAAGGCCCCGCGATGACGGCCGCCTCCCGGCCAACGGCCCGAGCCCTGCCCATCGCCGAGCCGTTCCGGATACGCCGGGCGGCACTCCGGCTGATCCGATTGGACGCGCGCGCTTTCGCCGCCGTGATCGGCCTCAACGCGCTGGCCGCCGGTGCCGGACTCGTCGGCCCCTGGCTGCTCGGCCGCATCATCGACGGAGTCAGGGGCGGGGCCGGGGTGGCCGCGGTGGACCGCCTCGCGCTCATCATCCTCGTCTTCGCACTGGCGCAGCTCGTCCTGGCCCGTTACGCCGGCTACGTCGGACACCGCTTCGGCGAGCGGAGCCTGGCGCGTATGCGCGAGCAGTTCTCCGACCGGGTGCTCGCACTGCCCGCCTCGGTGGTCGAGCGGGCGGGAACGGGCGACCTGATGACCCGCGGGACCACCGATGTCGCCGCGGTCGGCGCCACCCTCCGCAATGCCGGGCCCGAGGTCCTCATCGCCGGGGTCCAGGCGTTGTTCATCCTCGGAGCGGTCTTCGCGCTCGACCCGCTGCTCGGCGCGTGCGGGGTGCTGGGCCTGTTCGGCATCTGGTTCGCCGCCCGCTGGTATCTGCGCCGGGCGCTCGCCGCGTACCTCGCCGAGGGGGCCGCCAACTCGGCTCTCGCGGAGCAGCTCGCGGCCACCGCCGCCGGCGCCCGCACGATCGAGGCCCTCGGACTGGAGCAACACCGCACAACGGCATGCCAGGAGGAAATCGAGAGGTGCCGGACCACCCGGACCCGAACGCTGTTCCTCCGCAGTGTGCTCTTCCCGGCCGTGGACATCTCCTACGTCATTCCCGTGGTAGGTGTTCTGCTGATCGGCGGCGTACTGCACGGCCAGGGCACGATGAGCCTCGGCGCGGTGGTCGCCTCGGCCCTGTATCTGCGGCAGCTCTCCCAGCCCCTGGACACCATCCTTCAGCAGATGGAAAAACTGCAGAGCAGCAGCGCCTCCTTCGCCCGCGTCGAGGGCCTCGGCCAGGCCACCCGCGTACCACCGGCCGCTGCTCCCCCCACACCGGCCGACGACCGGATCGAAGTGGCCGATGTGCGCTACGCCTACGCCGACGGGATCGACGTCCTGCACGGCGTCGATCTGACGGTCCGGCCCGGCGAGCGACTGGTGATCGTCGGCCCCTCCGGCGCGGGCAAGACCACCCTGGGCAGGCTGCTGGCAGGCATCGACAGACCTCACACCGGCTCAGTGACGGTGGGGCGGGTACCGGTCGCCGACCTGGACCCCGGCCGACTGCGCCGACACGTCGTCCTCGTCACCCAGGAACACCACGTGTTCCAGGGAACGGTCCGGGACAACCTGCGGATCGCCTCGGCCCGCGCCACCGACGCCGAACTGCGCGGGGCACTCGCCGCCGTCGGCGCCGAATGGGCCGACGAACTGCCGGACGGGCTGGACACCGATCTGGGCCACGCGGGGCACCGGCCGGACGGCGCCCAGTCACAGCAACTCGCCCTGGCGCGCGTGGTGCTGGCCGGCCCGCACACGCTGATACTCGACGAGGCCACCGCGCTCCTGGACCCGAGGACCGCCCGGCACACGGAACGGGCGCTGGCCGCCGTCCTCGAAGGCCGGACCGTCATCGCCATCGCACACCGCCCGCAGACGGCTCACGACGCCGACAGAGTGGCCGTGCTGGAAGACGGCCGGCTCACCGAACTCGGCACCCACGACGGTCTCGTAGCAGCCGACGGCGCCTGCGCCGCGCTCTGGCGGTCGTGGCACGGCGAGCGGCCTTCCTCCTCCTGAGTGCGGCAGTGGATTCCGTGGTGGTCGATGGTGACGTTCAGGGGGTTGCCGTCCTCTCGAAGTCGACCCCGATCCCTGACGCGGCTGCTTCGACGCGGCGGCACTTCGCTTCTCCCGCCGAGATCCTCAACGGCATTCCGCTACTCCTCCCCCGGCCCGAAGTCCTCCTCGAAGTAGCTGTCGTGCCGCACACGGAACTCCTTGAGTTCCTCGCTGCCGCGCCGCGACATCTCCGAGATCCTTTCGAAGTACTCCTCGCGCGGGGCGCCCGGGGAGAAGAGCATGAGCATCGACATGGGCTCGTCCGTCACGTTCTTGAAGGCGTGCAGGCCGCCGACCGGCACGTACAGGAAGTCACCGGCGCGGCCCGTCACCCACTTCTCGCCGTTGAAGAGCTCCAGCTCCCCGGAGAGGACGTAGAAGGACTCCGACATCGCCTTGTGGAAGTGGGTCCTGGTACCGGCGGACCGCGCTGCCAGGTCCACCTTGTACAGGCCGAACTCGCCGCCGGTCGACTCGTGCGTGGCGAGGTAGTGGGTGGCGCCGCCGGGCGAGGTGAGGTCCGGCGGGGTGTCGGCGGGACGGACGGACGCGTTCACCTCCCCCCTGTCTCCGTGGTAGCGGGGCTCGGGGTACCGCAGGTGCTCCTGGTACGACATCGTGCGCTCCTTGTCGTTGAGGGTCACCCGCATCGTGGCCTTCGCCCACGGGGCCCCGCATCGGACACAAGCCTGATTACGGGTTGGCCCGATGTCCGATGTCCGGGGCCTTGGACCTAGGCCCGGCGATGCAGCCGTTGCTGCGCGGCAGGTACCGGCCCGACGTTGGCGGATGTGTCAGAGGTCCAGGACGAGCCGGGAGGACAGGGCCCGGGACACGCAGGCGTACATGCGGCCCGCGGGGGCGCCGATGTCGTCCCGGTGTTCGGGCTCGCCCGCGACGACGGTGAGTTCGCAGCTGCCGCAGACGCCTTCGCGGCACCCGGATGCCACGGGATGCCCGGCGTGGATCAGGGCCTCCAGCAGCGATTCGTCGGCAGGCACCTGGATCGTCCGCTCCGAGCGGGCGCACACCGCCTCGAACGGTGTGTTGGGGGCGAACGACCGGACCGCGGGGTGGAATCGCTCCGTGTGCAGCCGGTCGGCGGGGAAGACGGCTTCCGCCGCGGCGAGCATGGACGCGGGACCGCAGCAGTAGACCGCGGCGGCGGGGTCCAGCGTGGCCGCCAGGTCGGCGAGGTCCGGTCTGCCCTGCTGCCGGGTGGGGACGATCCGTACCCGATCGCCGTGGGCGGAGCGCAGTTCGTCCGCGAAGGGCATGGTCGCGAGCGTCTGTCCCAGGTAGACGAGTGATGCCGGGATCCTCGCCCCGACCGCTGCCCGCAGCATCGGCAGGATCGGCGTGATGCCGATCCCGCCCGCGAGGAAGAGATACTCCGGCGCGGGTACGAGCGGGAAGTGATTGCGCGGCAGCGACACGTCGAGGGCGCGGCCTCGGCGCAGGAACCGGTGGATGTATTCCGACCCGCCCCGGCTGAGCGGCTCGTACCGGGCCGCGATCCGGTAGAAGTCCCGGTCCGCCGGGTCTCCGCACAGCGAGTACTGCCGGGTCAGCCAGTTCGGCAGGGCCAGGTCGATGTGCGCTCCCGGTTCCCAGGGCGCCAGCGGCCAGCCGGAACCCCGCAGGACGAGGGAGACGACGTCTTCGGCGATGCGGTCGATCCGCTCGATGATGGTCTGCTGCATGGGTGATTCGCCTTCCGGCCTGGTCAGTAGAGTTTCCGGTAGGCGTCTTCGAGGTCGCGGTCGACCACCGCGGGGTCGATGTCGAGCCCGAACTGTGAGATGACCATCTCGCCGGCCGACGGGAGCTCGTCGGCCAGGGCGTGACTGGCGGGGTCCCACAGCCGGGACCGGACGAGCGCGCGACCGCAGTGGAAGTAGACCTGCGCCACGTCGACGACGAGCGCCAGCTCCGGTTCCTTGGTCTCGATCCGCATCCGGGCGAGGACATCGGGCTCATCGGTGGGATAGGCGCGCCCGTTGACCCGGAGCGTCTCGCGTACTCCGGGGATCAGGAAGAGCAGCCCGATCCCGTCGTTCTCGGCGAGGTTGCGGAAGGAGTCGGCGATCTTGTTGCCGGGCCGGTCGGGAATCGCCAGCGTGCGCTCGTCGAGGACCTTCGCGAACCCCGGATGATCGCCGCGGGGTGAGCAGTCCGCCTGCCCCGCCGCGTCCGCCGTGGCCAGTGCCAGGAACGGTGAGTGCGCGATGAAGCGGCGGGAGTGCTCGTCGATGTGGTCGAGGATCTTGGCCTTGATCATGGGTTCGGGTTCACCGAGCCGAGCGCGGACGTCGGCCGGCGACAGCCGCCGGGGGCGTGTACCGATATGTGTCACGAAGACTCCTTCCAGGATCGGGGTCGGGATCGGGATCGGGGTCGGGCGACAGGCGCGGGCGACGGGCGGACGGGGCCGATCGCCCGCCCGCTCGCGACGCCCTGCCTGCACCACCCCGCAGGTGGCACCACCCCGCGGGTGGCATCCGGAGTGCACCGCTGCGCCGCAGGTCATGGCACCATTGTGAGCAATTACTCAGGTCTTGCCTACTCGCTTCCGAGCCGCCGCCAAGGAGAGGTCATGACGTCGGGCCACCGCGGACTTCAGCCACGTAAACAGCCGCGGCAGGCACGGGCCGAACTCACCCGGCAGCGCATCCTCAACGCCGCTGCTCACGTTTTCGCCGACTACGGCTACGCCGCCGGGACCACCAACCGGATCGCCGAGCGGGCACGGATCTCGATCGGCTCGCTGTACCAGTACTACCCGAACAAGGACGCCATCCTCGTCGAGCTGCTGACCCGGCATCTCGACGCCGGGATGGCAGCCCTGGAGCGCCGCCGGTTCGAAGAGCTGCCCGACTCCATGGAGGAGTTCATCCGCTCCTACGTACGGACCGTGACCGAGAACCATCTCGATGACCCGCAGCTGCTCCGCGTGATGCTCGAACAGGGGCCCCGGTCCCCCGAACTGCTGGAGAAGGTCTCCCACAGCGTGCAGGCGAGCATCACCTACCTGCGAGAACTGCTCGACCGCCACCCCGAGGTCCACGTCGGCGACACGCACACCGCGGCCCGGCTCATCGTCGCCACGGTCGAACTCGTCACCCACCAGCTCATCGCCGCGCCCGACCCCATCGACATCCGCCGCCTTGAGAACGAACTCGTCGCCATGCTCACGCGCTACCTCACGGCCGTACCGCCCGGGATGAATCCCGGCGAGCGGAGCTGACCCTTCCACCGCACCCTCCACCGCGACCTCCGCCGCACCCTCCTCCACGCCCTCCCGCACCCTCCTCCACGCCCTCGGCCACGCGGGGATGACTCCGGTGGCCCGCCCGGTCCCCGGCCCGATGTCCGGAACGCGCCAGAGCGTGACCCGGTCTCACCAGGTGGTCAGAAACCGCTTCCGCGTTCGTTGTTCGAACAGGCCGCCGGGGAGCCGACGTTGTGCGCTCCCTGTGAATACGGGCCCGAGGGGCGCCGGGCGACATTTCGATGATGATCGGCGAAACGTCCGCTTAACGAACATGACCTTTTCGGCAACGGACGAATTCCGGCCAACTTGTTGACGCGGTCCTGACACGAGTACGCAACTGCTGACACTCTTCCCCCGTTCTGCGCACCGCCTGCATTGTCCGGACGGCTCACCAGCGCCGCCGGTACCCCCCTCGCAGAAGGAGTCCGCGTGAGATCCACGCCCAGCCGTCGCGCCACCGCGACCGGCGCTCTGATAGCCGCAGCAGCCCTCCTCGCCGTCGGAGTCCAGTCCGGCACCGCGACCGCCACCCCCGGCAGCGCCCCCGGCGCCGTCCCGGCGGCGGCCAGCAAGGCCGACCCCGGTTCGCTCCCCGCCAAGCTCTCGCCCGCCCAGCGCGCCGAGCTGCTCAGCGAGGCCAACTCCACCAAGGCGGACACCGCCAAGGCGCTCGGCCTCGGTTCCGAGGAGAAGCTCGTCGTCCGCGATGTCGTCCAGGACCAGGACGGCACCACGCACACCCGTTACGAGCGCACCCTCGCCGGGCTGCCCGTACTCGGCGGCGACCTGGTCGTGCAGGAGACCAAGGCCGGGAAGACCGAGAGCGTCAGCAAGGCGTCGAAGGCGACCACCGCGCAGCTGAAGGCCGTCGGCACCTCGGCCGACGTGGCCCCGGCCGCCGCCGAGAAGCAGGCACTCGGTGCGGCGAAGGCCGACGGCTCGAAGCAGACCGAGGCGAGCAAGGCCCCGCGCAAGGTGGTCTGGCTGGCCGGCGGCGGCACCCCGCAGCTCGCGTACGAGACCGTCGTCGGCGGGCTCCAGCACGACGGGACCCCGAACGAGCTGCACGTCGTCACCGACGCCTCCTCCGGCGCCAAGCTCTACGAGTGGCAGGCCGTCGAGAACGGGACCGGCAACACCCAGTACAGCGGCCAGGTCACGCTGGGCACCGCGCCGTCGTACACCCTGACGGACACCACCCGCGGCAACCACAAGACGTACAACCTGAACCACGGTTCGTCCGGCACCGGAACACTGTTCTCCGGCTCCGACGACATCTGGGGCGACAGCACCCCGCAGAACGTCGAGACCGCCGGGGCCGACGCCCACTACGGTGCGGCCGAGACCTGGGACTACTACAAGAACGTGCACGGCCGCACCGGCATCCGCGGTGACGGTGTCGGCGCGTACTCCCGCGTCCACTACGGCAACAACTACGTCAACGCGTTCTGGCAGGACAGCTGCTTCTGCATGACGTACGGGGACGGCAGCGGCAACGCCGCACCGCTGACCTCGCTCGACGTGGCCGCCCACGAGATGACGCACGGCGTCACCGCCGCCACGGCCAAGCTGGTCTACAGCGGTGAGTCCGGCGGTCTCAACGAGGCCACCTCCGACATCTTCGCCGCGGGTGTGGAGTTCTACTCCAACACCGCCGAGGACAAGGGCGACTACCTCGTCGGCGAGAAGATCGACATCAACGGCGACGGCACCCCGCTGCGCTACATGGACAAGCCGAGCAAGGACGGCGCGTCCAAGGACGCCTGGTACTCCGGTCTCGGCAACATCGACGTCCACTACTCCTCGGGCCCGGCGAACCACTTCTTCTACCTGCTCTCCGAGGGCAGCGGCGCCAAGACGGTCAACGGGGTCAACTACGACTCCCCGACCTCCGACGGTCTCCCGGTGACCGGCATCGGCCGGGACAAGGCCCTGCAGATCTGGTTCAAGGCGCTCACCACCAAGTTCACCTCCACGACGAACTACGCCGCTGCCCGCACCGGCACCCTCGCCGTGGCCAGTGAGCTGTACGGCGCCACCAGCCCCGAGTACAAGGCCGTGGCGAACGCCTGGGCCGGCATCAACGTGGGCACCCGCCCCGGTGGTGAGACCGGCGGCACGGTCTTCGAGAACACCACCGCGGTGGCCATCCCGGACAACGGCGCGGCCGTCACCAGCTCGGTCAACGTCACCGGCCGCACGGGCAACGCCCCCGCCGCCCTCAAGGTCGGCGTGGACATCACCCACACGTGGCGCGGTGACGTGGTCGTCGACCTGGTCGCCCCGGACGGCACCGCCTACCGGCTGAAGAACTCCTCCTCCAGCGACTCCGCGGACAACGTGGTGGAGACCTACACGGTCGACGCCTCGTCCGAGGTGGCGAACGGCACCTGGAAGCTGAAGGTCCAGGACATCGCCTCGCAGGACACCGGACGCATCAACAGCTTCAAGCTGACCTTCTAGTCAGACACCGGAACGGCCCGGGAGGAGTTCACACTCCTTCCGGGCCGTTCCGTCGTTCCCGTCGTTCCTCCCCGTCGTTCCCGCCGACTCAGGCCGACTCAGGCCGACTCAGGCCGGGTTGTTCGCGTGGGTCAGGGTCTCCCAGGCCACGAACAGGTTGTTGGAGGCGGCGGGCCGCTGCTGCTCGGTGAGCTGCTGGGTGTTCGCCATGGCGTAACCCATGCGGTTGTGCAGCGCGTTGAAGCCGACCTCGGTGACCGGGCCGAGCTTGTCCTTGAGCGTGCCGCCGCACAGCGAGGACGGCACCGCCGCACCGAGCTGGTACTTCGCGTGCAGGCCCAGCGCGTGCCGCAGCCGGTCGGCGACCTCGGGGTAGAGGTCCTGCCCCTGGATACGGCCGGTCTCCGCGATGTGCGAGATGGCGGAGAGGCCGTAGCCGGTGTGGGTGAGGTCGCGGCAGGTCTCCTGGGCCAGCCCGTCCATGAAGGTCGACTGGCCCTGCCAGTACTTGATGACCTTCTCGCGGGTGTCCAGACCGCTGCCGGGCGCCGTCTTGGGCAGCGAGCCGTCCGCGGTCACATAGATGTACGCGGGAACCCGCCCGCGGAACAGCGCCACGGCCTTGTCGTAGGCGGCGCGGTCCTCCAGGAAGACCGCGATGCCGATCGCCGCCTCGGTCATGGACAGTTCCCAGTTCCCGTTGGACCGGGAGCCTCCCGCGACCTCCGGCAGATACACATCGCGCAGCATCGTGCCGAAGCGGCCGGAGTTCGGCCAGCTCGTGTAGGTGTACTCGATGATCTCGGCGGCGCGCGGCCAGGAGGAGCCGGCCCAGCCGGTCTGGAGGGGCGCGTTGCTGTTGGTGTGGTCCTTGATCACGCCGGACCAGGCGTCCATGATCTCGATGGCCTTGCGCGCGTACCGGTCGTCCTGGCCGATGTACCAGGCCAGTGAGAGCGTGTACGCGGCGATGGCGTCCTCGCGCTCATCGGTGCAGCCGTAGTTGGGATCGGAGTAGGAGCCGCACTCGACGACGGCGCGGGGCTTGGCGGTACGGGAGAGCGAGGCGTACTTACTGGCCAGCATCTGGTCGTACGCCCCCTTCCACGGCTGCGCGCCGGCCCGGACCTTTTCGCGTACGAAGTCGAGCTGGGGACGGCTGACGAGGACGCCGGGGTGGGTGAAGGCGGCGGGGGCCGCGGCCTTCACGGGTGCGGCGTCGGCCGCGGCGGGTCTGTCCGCCGCGGCCGGGGCCGTGGAAGCCGTGGTGATCAGCGCGGCCAGTGCGGTGGCGGTGCCCAGGACGCGGGCGATGGTGCCGGTACGCATGGGGGTGCCTTCCGGTGCGGTGGGGTTCAACAGCGCGGCCCCTCACGGGATTTCACATACATGAACATTGGGCCGTGTTGTGAACTCTTCGATGAGTGAGGAACGTAAAGGCATCCCATGGACACGTCAAGACTCCGCGTTCAGAACACGAACCCGGTCCGGCGGGCGAGCGGCGAAGCGATCCGGTACGCGACGGGCCCGGCACCGCCCTCCGGCACCGGGCCCGTCGTCCGCGCGCCGAACCACGTCGTCCGCGCGCCGGGCTCAGCCATCCGGGCACCGAGCCCCTCAGCTCATCCGCGCACCGAGCCCCTCAGCGCATCAGTACCCCCGCGCCCTCCCCCGTCGCCTCCGTCGGCAGCGCGACCAGGCCCAGTTCGGCGCCGGAGGCCAGCAGCGCGTGGGCCGGCAGGACCCGCACGGTGTAGCCGTACGGCCCCGTGCGGTCCAGCGCCAGCGGCCCCTCGTACGGCCAGCGGCCCTCCAGGTCGTGGCCGCCCGCCGGTTTCAGCGGGAAGACCTGGGCGTCCGCGATGGCGTCGCCGGAGTCGACCCGCCCGGCGACCACCTGCACCTCCACGTCGTCCGGGTCGAGCCCGCCCAGCGCGATCCGGACCCGGAGCGCCAGCGTGGAACCCAGCTCCGCCGAGCCGCCCGCGGCGGTGTCGGTGACGGCCTCCACATGGTCGACGGAGACCTTCGGCCAGGCCGCCCGGACGCGGGCCTTCCAGTCCGCCAGTTCCCGGGCCGCCTCGGGAACCAGGGCGCGTCGGGCCTGTGCGGCGGGGGCGTAGAGCCGCTCGACATACTCACGCACCATGCGCCCCGCGAGCACCTTGGGGCCCAGGGTGACCAGGGTGCGGCGGACCATCTCGATCCACCGCTCGGGCAGCCCCTCGCCGTCCCGGTCGTAGAAGCGCGGCGCGACCCGGTCCTCGATCAGCGCGTAGAGGGCGTTGGACTCCAGCTCGTCGCGCCGGTCCTCGTCGACGGCCGAGCCGTCGGCGGTCGGGATCGCCCAGCCGAAGTCCGGCTCGAACCACTCGTCCCACCAGCCGTCGCGCACCGAGAGGTTGAGGCAGCCGTTCAGTGCCGCCTTCATCCCGCTGGTGCCGCACGCCTCCAGCGGGCGCAGCGGGTTGTTGAGCCAGACGTCGCAGCCGGGGTAGAGCTTCTGCGCCATCGCCATGCCGTAGTCCGGCAGGAAGACGATGCGGTGGCGCACCCGTGGGTCGTCGGCGAACCGCACCAGCTCCTGGACCAGCCGTTTCCCGCCGTCGTCGGCCGGGTGTGCCTTGCCCGCGACGACGATCTGGATCGGCCGGGTCGGATGCAGGAGCAGTTCCCGCAGCCGGTCGCGGTCGCGCAGCATCAGCGTGAGCCGCTTGTACGAGGGGACGCGGCGGGCGAAGCCGATGGTCAGGACGTCCGGGTCGAGTACGTCGTCGATCCAGCCGAGTTCGGCCGTGCCGGCGCCGCGCCTGCGCCAGGAGGCGTAGAGCCGCTTGCGCACCTCGGTCACCAGCTGTTCGCGCAGGACCCGGCGCAGGTCCCAGATCTCCCGGTCGGGTACGGCGGTGACGGCGTCCCAGCGCCTGGGCGTACCGGCGCGGCGCTCCCCGGCCACCTCCCCGCCGGCCAGCGCGGCCGTCGCCCGGTCGGTGCCGAAGTGCCGGACGCCGAGCCGCAGGACCTCCGGGGCGACCCAGGTCGGCGCGTGCACCCCGTTGGTCACCGAGGTGATCGGCACCTCCGCCGGGTCGAAGCCGGGCCACAGGCCGGAGAACATCTCCCTGCTGACCGCCCCGTGCAGGGTGGAGACGCCGTTGGCGCGCTGGGCGAGCCGCAGCCCCATGACCGCCATGTTGAAGAGGTCGGGCTCGCCGCCGGGGTAGGTCTCGCGGCCGAGCCGGAGAATCCGCTCGACGCCGACGCCCGGCAGTTCGCCGCCCTCGCCGAAGTGGCGGGCGACCAGCTGCCGGTCGAAACGGTCTATCCCGGCGGGGACCGGGGTGTGCGTGGTGAAGACGGTGCCGGCCCGCACCACTTCCAGCGCGGAGTCGAAGTCGAGGCCCGCCCCGGCGAGTTCCCGGATGCGTTCCAGGCCGAGGAGTCCGGCGTGGCCCTCGTTGGTGTGGAACACCTCCGGGTCCGGAGTCGCGGTGAGCCGGCAGTAGGTGCGCACGGCGCGCACCCCGCCGATGCCGAGCAGCATCTCCTGGAGCAGCCGGTGGTCGCTGCCGCCGCCGTACAGCCGGTCGGTGACATCGCGTTCGCCCGGCGCGTTCTCCTCGACGTCGGAGTCGAGCAGCAGCAGCGGCACGCGGCCGACCCGGGCCTGCCAGACACCGGCGTG
The DNA here is from genome assembly GCF_026340105.1 of Streptomyces sp. NBC_01433. Lineage (NCBI taxonomy): Bacteria > Bacillati > Actinomycetota > Actinomycetes > Kitasatosporales > Streptomycetaceae > Streptomyces > Streptomyces sp. NBC_01433. The sequence goes on from NZ_JAPEPM010000001.1 coordinate 548,608, forward strand.
CAGACTGCGTCCGCCGGGCAGGGCGAGCACCACCCGGGCGGGGGTGCCGTCGGTCTCCCTGAGCAGGGTGAGCGGGAGTTCGTCGGGGTCGAGGACGGGATAGTGCTCCTGCTGCCAGCCGTCGCGCGAGAGGGTCTGCCGGAAGTAGCCGTGCCGGTAGAGCAGGCCGACCCCGATGAGCGGTACGCCGAGGTCGCTGGCGGCCTTGAGGTGGTCGCCCGCCAGGATGCCGAGTCCGCCGGAGTACTGCGGCAGGGCGGCGGTCACCCCGAACTCGGGTGAGAAGTAGGCGATGGCGGCGGGCAGTTCCGCGCCCTGGGCCAGCCGGTTCTGGTACCACCGGGGGCCGTCCAGATACTCCCGGAGGTTCTCGGACGCGTCGGCGAGCCGGGCCAGGAACTCCTCGTCACGGGCCAGCTCGGCGAGCCGCCCCGCGGACATGGCGCCGAGCAGGCGTACGGGGTCGAAGTCCGCGGGCCGCCAGCCCTCGGGATCGGCGGCGCGGAAGAGCTCACGGGTCTCGTTGTGCCAGGACCACCGCAGATTGCGGGCGAGGTCATGGAGGGGTCGCAGGGATTCGGGGAGGACGGGACGCACGGTGAATCGACGAATGGCCTTCACGTATTCCACCTTTACAGGGGACGTACGAATCCGAGGGGACGCACCACGGTGTGCGCCGCTCCGTCACCCTCGACGTTAACGGCGGCCCGCCCCCGGCAGCCACGGCGCGCGGACGGCTCACCGGGTCCGGCGGCTCCCGCCGCGCCCGCCCCCCGCGACCTCCCCCAGGCGCCCCACCGTCCCCGCGCGCGTTCTTCCGCCTCACCGTTCACCTGCGGGTTTGGCCGATTTCACCCCCGCACGCGGCCTTGTGGACCTTCGCACCACAGGGAAGGCTGCCGGGTGGCGCCACAGAGCGGGTACCCGGAATCCGCGGGGGCGCCCCGGCCCCGTACGCCCACCGGGGCGCGCGCCGGGAGCCCGGCTACGACCGAGTAGTTAACAAGGGCGCCGGATTGCCCACCCGAGGACACGGGGAAGGCTTTCCCGGTACGCAGCCCGACCAGGCCCGCACACGTTCTCCGTGCACGTTCTTCGTGCCCGAACCCCCGCGCTCCCTCCGATTCGAGTGCCATTGGAGTGAACGCGGACAGGAGCGGCCATGCCCACAGCCCGTCAGCCGACAGCGGAGCAGCTACAAAGGACAGATCCCCATCATCGCGACATACGCGGTCATACCGCCGCGCCTGTGCCGCACCCCGTGCACGCCGAGCTCCAGCCCCCAGGTGATTCCATGATCGGTCGAATTCCCGTCCTGGACGTCCGTCCTCTCGTCGACTGCGGCAAAAGGCCGGCGAAGGCCGTTGCCGGTGAGACCTTGCAGGTCACCGCCACCGTCTTCCGTGAAGGCCATGACGCGGTGGCCGCCAACGCGGTGCTGCGCGACCCGAACGGACGCACCGGCCCGTGGACGCCGATGCGTGAACTCGCCCCCGGCACGGACCGCTGGGGCGCCGACATCACCCCGGACACCGAGGGCCGCTGGACGTACACGGTCGAGGCGTGGAGCGATCCGGTCACCACCTGGCGCCGGAGCGCCCGGATCAAGATCCCGGCAGGCATCGACACCGCCCTGGTGCTGGCGGAGGGCGCGGACCTGTACGAGCGGGCCGCCGCCGGCGTGCCGAAGCGGGACGGGCGCGAGGCGGTGCTGGCCGCGGCCGACGCGCTGCGCGACACGTCCCGCCCGGCCGCGTCCCGGCTGGCGGCGGCCCTGGCCCCGGCGGCCGACGAGGCGCTCGCCCGCCACCCCCTGCGCGAACTGGTCACCCGCTCACGCCCGCTGCCACTGAAGGTGGAACGCCGCCGGGCCCTGTACGGCTCCTGGTACGAGCTGTTCCCGCGCTCCGAGGGGGCCAGGGTGGAGCGGGCGGAGCCACCGGTGAAGCGGGGCCGGGGCAAGGGCGCGCCCACGACACGGACGGCACCGGCGGCGCGGGCCGCGCGCGGCGTCTCGGGAGCCGCGACGGATGCGGCGACGCCCACCTCACGCGTCGTCAGCGGCACCTTCCGTACCGCCGCCGAGCGGCTGCCCGCCGTCGCCGCCATGGGGTTCGACGTGGTCTATCTCCCGCCGATCCACCCCATCGGCACCACCCACCGCAAGGGTCCCGACAACTCCCTCTCCCCCGGCGCCGACGACCCCGGAGTGCCCTGGGCGATCGGTTCGGCCGACGGCGGTCACGACGCCGTCCATCCGGAGCTGGGCACGCTGGCGGACTTCGACCACTTCGTCGAGACGGCCCGCACCCTGCGGATGGAGATCGCCCTGGACTTCGCGCTCCAGTGCTCGCCCGACCACCCCTGGGTGAAGGAACACCCGGAGTGGTTCCACCACCGGCCCGACGGCAGCATCGCGTACGCCGAGAATCCACCGAAGAAGTACCAGGACATCTATCCGATCGCCTTCGACCGGGATCTGCGCGGCCTGGTCGCCGAGACGGCGCGCGTCCTGCGCTTCTGGATGGACCACGGGGTGCGGATCTTCCGCGTCGACAATCCGCACACCAAACCGGTGGTCTTCTGGGAGAAGGTGATCGCCGACATCAACGGCACCGATCCCGATGTGATCTTCCTGGCCGAGGCCTTCACCCGCCCCGCGATGATGCGGACCCTCGGCACGGTCGGGTTCCAGCAGTCGTATACGTACTTCACCTGGCGCAACACCAAGCAGGAGCTGACCGAGTACGTCACCGAGCTGTCCGGCGAGAGCGCTTGGTCCATGCGGCCCAACTTCTTCGTGAACACCCCGGACATCCTGCCCGGCTACCTCCAGGACGGCGGCCGTCCGGCCTTCGAGGCCCGCGCCGTGCTGGCCGCCACGCTGTCCCCGTCCTGGGGGGTGTACGCGGGGTTCGAACTGTGCGAGAACACCGCGGTGCGGCCCGGGAGCGAGGAGTACCTGCATTCGGAGAAGTACCAACTCCGGCCGCGCGACTGGGAGTCGGCCGAGCGCGAGGGCCGCTCACTGGCGCCGCTGATCACCTCGCTCAACCGGATCCGGCGCCGCCACCCCGCGCTCCAGCAGCTGCGCGACGTGCACTTCCACACCGTCGACAACGAGGCGCTGATCGCGTACAGCAAGCGCTCCGGGACGGATGTCGTCCTCGTCGTCGTGAACCTCGACCCGCACCACACCCAGGAGGCCACGGTCTCGTTGGACATGCCGAAGCTCTGCCTCGACTGGCACGAGACCGTACCGGTGCGCGACGAGCTCACCGGCGACACCTACCACTGGGGCAGGACCTTCTATGTGCGCCTAGAGCCGGGCATCACGCCCGCGCACATCGTTGTCCTGCGACCGTCCCCGCCGACCGGAGGGTCACCCACACCATGATCGTCAATGAGCCTGTCCACGACACGTTCGAGGACACTCCCGCCAAGGACCGCGATCCCGACTGGTTCAAGCGCGCCGTCTTCTACGAGGTACTCGTCCGGTCCTTCCAGGACTCCAACGGCGACGGCATCGGCGACCTCAAGGGCATCACCGCCAAGCTGGACTATCTGCAATGGCTGGGCGTCGACTGCCTCTGGCTGCCGCCGTTCTTCAAATCGCCGCTGCGCGACGGCGGCTACGACGTCTCCGACTACACCGCCGTGCTCCCGGAGTTCGGTGATCTCGCCGACTTCGTGGAGTTCGTGGACGCCTCGCACCAACGCGGCATGCGCGTGATCATCGACTTCGTCATGAACCACACGAGCGATCAGCACGACTGGTTCCAGCAGTCCCGCAGCGACCCGGACGGGCCGTACGGGGACTACTACGTCTGGGCCGACGACGACAAGCAGTTCCAGGACGCGCGGATCATCTTCGTCGACACCGAGACGTCCAACTGGACCTTCGACCCGGTGCGCAAGCAGTACTACTGGCACCGGTTCTTCTCCCACCAGCCCGACCTCAACTACGAGAACCCGGCGGTGCAGGAGGAGATCATCTCCGCGCTGCGCTTCTGGCTGGACCTCGGCATCGACGGATTCCGCGTCGACGCCGTGCCCTACCTCTACCAGCGCGAGGGCACCAACTGCGAGAACCTCCCCGAGACCCACGACTTCCTCAAGCGGGTCCGCAAGGAGATCGACGCCAACTACCCGGACACCGTGCTGCTCGCCGAGGCCAACCAGTGGCCGGAGGACGTCGTCGACTACTTCGGCGACTACCAGGCGGGCGGCGACGAGTGCCACATGGCGTTCCACTTCCCCGTGATGCCGCGGATCTTCATGGCCGTACGGCGCGAGAGCCGCTACCCGGTCTCGGAAATCCTGGCGAAGACCCCGGCGATCCCGCAGAACTGCCAGTGGGGCATCTTCCTGCGCAACCACGACGAGCTGACGCTCGAAATGGTCACGGACGAAGAGCGCGACTACATGTACGCGGAGTACGCCAAGGACCCCCGGATGCGGGCCAACATCGGCATCCGACGGCGCCTGGCCCCCCTCCTGGACAACGACCGCAACCAGATCGAGCTGTTCACCGCTCTGCTGCTGTCGCTGCCCGGCTCCCCGATCCTCTACTACGGGGACGAGATCGGGATGGGCGACAACATCTGGCTGGGCGACCGGGACGCCGTACGGACCCCGATGCAGTGGACGCCCGACCGGAACGCCGGGTTCTCCTCCAGTGACCCCGGGCGGCTCTACCTCCCCACGATCATGGACCCGGTCTACGGCTACCAGGTCACCAACGTCGAGGCGTCCATGGCCTCACCGTCCTCGCTGCTGCACTGGACGCGGCGGATGATCGAGATCCGTAAGCAGAATCCGGCGTTCGGCCTCGGCTCGTACACCGAACTTCCCTCCTCGAACCCGGCGGTGCTGGCGTTCACGCGTGAGTACAAGGACGACCTCGTGCTGTGCGTCCACAACTTCTCGCGCTTCGCACAGCCCACGGAACTGGACCTGAGGTCGTTCAACGGGCGTCATCCGGTGGAGCTGATCGGCGGGGTGCGCTTCCCCGCCATCGGGCAGTGGCCCTACCTGCTGACGCTCGCCGGACACGGCTTCTACTGGTTCCGGCTGCGCAAGGACGCCCCGGCCCTCTGAGCCCGCGCCACCCCGTGCGCGACGGTTTCCGCCGCCCCGCACGGGGCACTCTCCCCCACATCGAGCTCTTCCGGGCTCCTCCGGGCCCTTCGGGGCTCATCAGGTCGAGTCCGTACGGATCATCCTCACCCGACACGTCCCGCACAGCCGGACAGCCATTGCCGCAATCCGGGACACTCTTCGCATCCTGTGGTGTGCCCGGGGAAAGGACGCGATGCCATGTCGGAGACTGCATCCCCTCACGCCGCCCTGGCGAAGAGCACGAAGAACAGGGCCACGAAGAACAGCGCGACGAGGGACAGCGGAACGAAGGACGGCGGGCCGGAGAACGGCGCGCCGGGAAACGACTCCACGAAGAGCGGTCCGGCGGAAAGCTCCACGACGAACGCGCCGGACAGCGGCTCCACGACGAACGGTCCGGCGGAGAGCCTCGCGACGAGCGGGGCCGCGAGCGGGGCGCTGCTTCCGTCACTCGTTCCCCTGCTCCGTGAATGGCTGCCCCGGCAAAGGTGGTTCGCCGGCAAGGGGCAGCCGGTCACCGGCTTCTCCCTCGTCTCGGCGACCGAGATGCTGCCGGTGGACGGCGGCGGCAGCGGGCCGGGTCTGCTCCATCTGCTCGTCCGGGTCCAGCAGCCGGCCCTGTCCGCCCGCGCGGCCGACGACTGCTACCAACTCCTCCTCGGAGTACGGACATCCCTGCCGCCCCGGCTCGCATCCGCCCTGATCGGCCGGGTGGCACACGGGCCGCTGGCCGGGCGCACCGTGTACGACGGACTGCACGACCCGCGGCTGGCCGGCCTGCTGCTGGAACGATTCCGCTGCCCGGGGGTGCTGGGCCCCCTCCGCTTCGACCGGACCTCGCCGATCCCGCCGGGGCTCACCCCCCGGGTGCTGGACACCGAGCAGTCCAACTCCTCGCTCGTCTACGGCGACGCGTACATCCTCAAGATCTTCCGCCGGGTCTTCCCCGGCACGAACCCGGATCTGGAGCTGCCGCTCGCGCTCACCCGCGAGGGGTGCGGACGGGTCCCGGCCCCGGTCGCCTGGTTCGAGGCCACCGTCCCCGAGGCGCTCACCCTCGGTGTGCTCCAGCCCTTCCTGCACGGCGCCCGGGACGGCTGGCAGCTCGCCCTGGGCGCGCTGGCCGAGGGCCGTGACTTCCTCCCCCAGGCACGGGCACTGGGCCGGGCCACCGCCGAGGTGCACACCGCGCTCGCCGCCGCCCTGCCGACGCCCGCGCTGGGCGGCTCGCAGACCCGGCACCTCGTCGCCGGGATGACCCAGCGACTGGAGGCCGCCGCCCAGGCCGTCCCGGCACTCGTGCCGTACGTCCCCGGGCTGCGCACCGCGTTCGACGCCGTCGCGGCCCTCGGGCACAGGGGCCACGACTGGGCCGCGCAGCGGATTCACGGCGATCTCCACCTCGGCCAGACGCTCTGCTCCGACGACGGTTTCTGGTCACTGATCGACTTCGAGGGCGAGCCGTCCCGCCCCCTTCCGGAGCGCCGCCGCCCGCAGCCACCGGTACGCGATGTCGCGGGCATGCTCCGCTCCTTCGACTACGCGGCCCGCTCCCACCACCCATGGAACGCGGAGTGGGCGGCCCGCTGCCGTGCCGCGTACTGCGAGGGCTACGCGGAGGCCGCGGGCGCCGACCCGCGCGGCGAACCGGAGCTGCTGCGCGCCCACGAGACCGACAAGGCGGTGTACGAGGTGCTGTACGAGGCACGGCACCGCCCCGACTGGCTGCCGGTGCCGATGGCCGCCATCCACCGCCTGGCCACGGCGACCACGGTCTGAGCGCCTTCTCCGCCCTTCCCCTCCCCCCTCCCCCCTCTGTCCCTTCCCCCTCCCCCACCCCGCGCTTTCCCTGACACCCTTCGAGGAGGCAGTCCCTGTGACCGCCCGCAAGCCGTCCCGCAATCCGTCCCGTTCCCGCAAGACGTCCGATGGCGTCGAGGTCCCACCCGTCCAGCAGCCGGTGCCCACCGAGATCACCGCACCGGCCGTTGCCTCCGTGACCGCACCCCCCGTGATCGCCACCGACGCCGCGGCCGCCCCGCCCCGCCCCCGTAGGAGCGGCGGGCAGAAAGTCCAGCCGGCGCCGCCCCTGAACGGCGGGGACCGGGGACGGCTGCTGGCCGGGGAGCACCACGCTCCGCATGATCTGCTGGGGGCACATCTGACCCGGAGCGGGGTGGTGGTGCGGGTACTGCGCCCGTTCGCCCACTCGGTGACGGTGCTCGGCAAGGGGCTGCGGGCCGAACTGCACGAGGACGGCGACGGCTTCTTCTCCGGGGTGCTGCCGGTACCCGCCGTACCCGAGTACCGGCTCCAGGTGGCCTACGAGGACGTCGAGATCGAGGTGCAGGACCCGTACCGCTTCCTGCCCTCGCTCGGTGATCTCGATCTGCACCTGATCGGCGAGGGCCGCCACGAGGAGCTGTGGACGGCGCTCGGTGCGCGGACCATGGAGCACCAGGGTGCCGCCGGGACCCGGTTCACCGTATGGGCGCCGAACGCTCGCGGGGTGCGGGTGAGCGGTGACTTCAACTACTGGGACGGCACGGGCTTCCCGATGCGTTCGCTGGGCTCCACCGGGGTGTGGGAGCTGTTCGTGCCCGCGGTCGGCGAGGGCGCCCTGTACAAGTTCGACATCTGCCGGCCCGACGGTTCGCACACGCTGCGGGCCGATCCGATGGCCCGCCACGCGGAGGTGCCGCCCGCCAACGCCTCGGTGGTCACCGCGTCGCACCACGAGTGGCAGGACGCGGAGTGGATGGCGCACCGGGGCGACCGCCCGGTGCACGAGGCCCCGTTCTCGGTCTACGAGGTACATCTGCCGTCCTGGCGACCCGGGCTGACCTATCGTCAGCTGGCGAAGCAGCTTCCTTCGTACGTCAAGGACCTGGGCTTCACGCATGTGGAGCTGATGCCGGTCTCCGAGCACCCCTTCGGCGGCTCCTGGGGCTACCAGGTCACGGGCTTCTTCGCGCCGACCTCGCGCATGGGCACCCCGGACGACTTCCGGTTCCTGGTGGACGCGCTGCACGGGGCGGGCATCGGCGTGATCGCCGACTGGGTGCCCGCACACTTCCCGCGCGACGACTGGGCGCTGGCGGAGTTCGACGGGCGCGCGCTGTACGAGCACTCGGACCCGTCGCGGGCCGCGCATCCGGACTGGGGGACGCTGGAGTTCGACTTCGGCCGCAAGGAGGTCCGTAACTTCCTTGTCTCCAACGCCACTTACTGGTGCGAGGAGTTCCACATCGACGGGCTGCGGGTCGACGCCGTCGCCTCGATGCTCTATCTGGACTACTCACGCGAGGACGGCGAGTGGTCGCCGAACGAGCACGGCGGACGGGAGAATCTGGACGCGGTCGCCTTCCTCCAGGAGATGAACGCGACCGTCTACCGGCGCAATCCCGGAGTCGTCACCATCGCCGAGGAGTCCACGGCCTGGGACGGCGTCACCCGCGCCACGCACCATGTCGGCCCCGGCGGCTTCGGCGGTCTCGGCTTCGGGCTGAAGTGGAACATGGGCTGGATGCACGACTCGCTCGGTTACGTGGAGAAGGAGCCGGTGCACCGCAAGTACCACCACGGCGAGATGACCTTCTCCATGGTGTACGCGTACAGCGAGAACTACGTCCTGCCGATCTCGCACGACGAGGTGGTGCACGGGAAGCGCTCACTGGTGAGCAAGATGCCGGGCGACTGGTGGCAGCAGCGGGCCAACCACCGGGCGTACCTCGGCTTCATGTGGGCGCACCCCGGTAAGCAACTCCTCTTCATGGGGCAGGAGTTCGCCCAGGGTGCCGAGTGGTCCGAGGGGCACGGCCCCGACTGGTGGCTGCTCGACCCGTCGTACGAGGCGTCGCCGGACCACACGGGCGTACGCACGCTGGTCGGCGATCTGAACGCGGTCTACGGGGCGCTGCCGGCCCTCTGGCAGCGCGACACCGTGCCGGAGGGGTTCAGCTGGGTGGACGGCGGCGCGTCCGAGGACAACGTGTTCGCGTTCCTGCGGTACGACGCCGACGGCTCACCGCTGCTGGCGGTCTCCCACTTCTCCCCCGCCGTGCGGCACGACTACCGCCTCGGCGTCCCCGAGGCGGCGGAAGCCTGGGTGGAGGTGCTGAACACGGACGCGGCCCGCTACGGCGGTGGCGACGTACGCAACGAGGAGCCGCTGAAGCCGGCGGCGGTGGCCGCGCACGGCAGGCGGGCGAGTATCACGGTGACGCTGCCGCCGCTGGCGACGGTGTGGTTCCGGCCCGCCTGATCCACCGGACCGCGCGGGGGCCGCACCGCCGCGGCGGCGGGCGCGGCCCCCTGACGTGAGCGCGGTTCAGCGCTCGTCGAGCACCTCGACGATGCTCGACCAGGAGTCGGGGCCGTGTCCCGCGGCGATGGCCCGGTCGGCGGCGGCCTTGATCGCGACGAGCTGCCCGGTGTCCAGACCCCGCCCCTTCGCGGTGTGCAGGATGTGATCGACGCTCGCGGTCATCATGGCGAGGTTGGCCCCGCTGCCCTCGTACACCCGGGAGTGCACGTCGGTGCCCGTGCGCTCCACGATGGCCGGGAGGAATCCCGCGATGGTGTTCAGGTACGGGGCGAGCGCCGCGCCGTCGATCCCCTCGGCCCTGGCCAGCGCGAAGGCGTGGACGAGACCGCCCATGGCGCCGTAGAAGAAGTCCAGCATCGCCATGTCGTAGGCGGCGGCGAGACCGTGGTCCTCCCCGAGGAAGGTGGCGGGCTCCCCGAGCGCCTTGAGCGCGCTCTCGCACTTGTCGTACACGGCCCGCTCACCGGCGTAGAAGACCAGCGCCCGCGCCGTACCGACCACGCCGACGGGGACCATGACCGCCCCGTCCAGGTAGTCGAGGGAGTGCCCCTTCGCCCAGGCGGCGGCCTCCCGCGCGCGCAGCGGGATGTCGGAGCTGAGGTTGATCAGGACGCGCCCGGCCAGCGCGTCGGCCAGCGGCGTGAGGACCTTGTCCGAGGCGTCGTAGTCGACGAGGCAGACCACGACGAGATCACCGGCCCGGACGGCCTCCTCGGCGGAGGCGGCCCGAACGGCGCCCCGTGCCACGAGCTGCTCACCCTTGTCGGCGGACCGGTTCCACACGGTGGTGGGGTGGCCGGCGTCCAGGAAGGCACCGGCCAGGGCCTGGCCCATGGACCCGAGACCGAGGACAGTGACGGGGGAGCTGTTCACATGCGTCATGAGAACCATGGTCACCAGGTGAACACGCCTTGCATAGAACGCACTTGATTGTCAGATGCTGACATTCGGGTAAGCATCCAGCTCAGGGGGGCACCGAGTGGGTATCGCCGCGTGGACCGCGATCGTGTCGGCCGACGGCGTGGGCGTGGTGGCTCTCTGCGCCCTCATGCTGACGTTCTCCGGGCGGCGCCTGAGCCGCTCGGGCCGCGCCCCGGTCAGGGATCCCGATCCGTACAAGGTGGCGTACCTCGCGGGCGGGCCCCGGCGCGTCGTGGAAGCGGCGCTCCATGAGGTCTGGGGCGAGGGCGATGGGGTAACCCGTCAGAACGGACGGCTCCGGCTCCCCCCGCCCCCGGAGGGACGCGACGCCCCCGTGGAGCGTGCGGTGATCGCGGAGTGGGGAGCCCCTGGCGGCACAGCACCCGCACGGCTGCGGGCGCGTGCGGTGCGCAGCGGCCCCGTCCGGGAGACCGGGGACCGGCTCGTCGGCGACGGCCTCGTGCTGCGCCCCGGGCGTGCGCGAGCGCGTCGGCTCGTGGGACGGGTGCTCGTCGGCGTGGCGTGCGCGACCGTGGTTCTGGCGGCGTGCGCTCTCGTACAGGGCCTTCCGCACCCCGGCCCGCTCCTCGCCCTCGCCGCCTGCGGGTGGGCCGTCCGCTGGGCGTGTCCCACACAGGGAACGCTGACCCCGGCGGGACGCCGCCACCTCGCCCGGACACGGCGGACCGCCCCATGGGCCGCGTCGGACCTCGGAGCCGTGGTCTTCGGCGAGCGGACCGGACTGCCCGGGGAGCCCCCCGCAGGACGGTCGCACCACGGGGCCCACCCCGGCCTGCCGTCGGTCGGCCGGACACTGATCAAGCTCGGCAAGGCCCTGGACCGCGAGGACGACAGACACCCCGGTCCGGGCGCCGACGACAGAGCCGGTGATCACGGCGGCCTGCCCGACGGACCTGCCCACCACAGCTGCGGATCGGGCAGCGGCTGCGGCAGCTCCTACTGAGCCGCGAACACGTCCTCCAGTTCCTGGAGCAGCTTCCGCTTCGGGCGGGCGCCCACCATCGATTTCACCGGTTCGCCCGCGCGGAACACCATCAGGGTCGGCATCGACAGCACTCCGTACCGCGTGGTGATGCCCGGGTTGTGGTCGACGTCGAGTTGGACGATCTTGAGCCGGTCGGCGTCCTCCCGCGCGATCGCGCTCAGCACCGGGGCGAGCTGGCGGCAGGGGCCGCACCAGTCGGCGGTGAACTCCACCAGGACCGGCAGGCCGGCCGCCAGTACCTCCTGGTCGAAGGTCTCATCGGTGACCTCGGCGACACCTTCTGCATGGATCATCTGTCATCCTCCCAGTTCACAACGTGGTTCCGGACCGCCGGGCAGCTCGGCGGACGCTTCGATCTCCGCCCGTGCGAGCTGTGCGCCGACCTCCGTACGGACCGTGCGCAGCTGCTCGATGAGCGCGTCGAGTTCGCCGAGCTTGCGCCGGTAGACGGCGAGCGAGGCGGGGCAGGCGTCGCCCGCCGGGTGACCGGCGCGCAGGCAGTCGACGAACGGCCGGGTCTCCTCCAGATCGAACCCGAAGTCCTGAAGGGTCCGGATCTGCTGGAGCATCCGCAGATCGCTCTCGTCGTACGTGCGGTAGCCGTTCACCGCGCGCCGTGCCTGAAGAAGTCCGCGTGACTCGTAGTAGCGCAGAGTCCGCGTCGTCGTCCCGGCCCGCTCGGCCAGCTCACCGATTCGCATGTGCCGACGGTAATCCTTGACGCGGGCGTCAAGGCAAGGACGGGTGACCCCTCACCGTCTGCGGGGTTTCCGTTGCTCTGTGCATTCAAGAAGTTAAAAGCGTGACGTCATTGACGGTTCCTCCGCGTGCATCTACAAAAGCTGAGAGCGCTCTCATAGAACTCACCAGCACCACCTCACCGGAGGTGTTCCTTGAGCACGAGCCGCATCCCCCACAGACGCACCACCGTCCTCGCCGCACTGACCGCGTCCAGCCTCGTACTCGCGGGGCTGGTCACCGTCCTCGGGTCCGGGCCCGCGCGGGGTGACGTACCGCCCGCCCCGGGCTGGAACCTTCAGTGGAGCGACGATTTCAACGGCGCCGACCGCTCGCTCCCCTCGGCCGCGAACTGGCAGATCGACACCGGCCACGCCTACCCCGGCGGACCCGGCAACTGGGGCACGGGCGAGATCCAGAACTACACCTCCAGCCCCGACAACCTCAGCCTCGACGGCAACGGCAACCTCCGGATCACCCCGCTCCGGGACGGCGCGGGCAACTGGACCTCGGGCCGGGTCGAGACCGAGCGGGCCGACTTCAAGGCTCCGGCGGGCGGCACCCTGCGCATCGAGAGCCGCATCCAGATGCCGAACGTCACCGGAAACGCGGCGCTCGGCTACTGGCCCGCCTTCTGGGCACTCGGCTCGCCCTACCGGGGCAACTACTGGAACTGGCCGGGCATCGGTGAGTTCGACATCATGGAGAACGTCAACGGGATCAACTCCGTCTGGGGCGTGCTTCACTGCGGGGTGAACCCGGGCGGCCCGTGCAACGAGACCAGCGGCATCGCCAACAACAGGGCCTGTCCGAGCGCGAGTTGCCAATCGGCGTTCCACGTACCGGTTCGAGTGGGACCGCTCGGCCACCCCGAACGCCCTGCGCTGGTACGTGGACGACCAGCTCTTCCACACCGTCACCCAGAACCAGCTGGACGCCGGCACCTGGGCGAACATGACGGACCACGCCGGGTACTTCATCCTGCTCAACCTGGCGATCGGCGGCGCGTTCCCCGACGCGCTGGCCGGGAAGACCCCGACCGCCGACACCGTCCCCGGCCGCCCGATGCTCATCGACTACGTCGGCGTCTGGACCCGTGGGGGCAGCGGCCCCACCGATCCCCCGGACCCGACCGACCCGCCCACCGGCTCGTCCACGCTGGCACTCCGCAGCGGCGGCGGTCTCGGCACGGCGCAGTCCGCCGCGTCGGCCGTCACGCTCGCCCCGGCGGGCGGCGCCAACCATGACGGCACCCCGCACAGCCCGCAGACCTTCACCGCCTCCGGCGTCACCAGGACGTACGACGGTGGGTCCACCCAGTTCGACCTGTTCGTCGACGCGGCTACCGCGATCGCCAACGGGCAGCAGGTGAAGGTGAGTTACGACCGCACGGGCGACGGGACCTGGGACCGTACGGAGACGTACGCCTACTTCCCGACCGATCCCGTACCCGGCTACGAGCACTACACCCAGAGCCGGGGCCTGAAGTACGCCACCGGAAGCCACGGCGATCTGGTGAACGGCACGGTGAAGGTCGAGATCTGGAACGCCATCGGAAACGGCTCCAGCACCGTCGGGGTCGGCAATCAGTCCTTCGTCCGCATCCCCTTCGGCTGACGGGTCCCTTCGACTGACGGGTCCCGGACCAGCGATGACGTCCGCGCCGGGCCCGTCATGTCCGGATGTGACAGGAAATCGTCATTGCGGTCATCGTGGGCGGGCGCGAGGATGGACGCATGCCCCTTCCCCACCGTGTCGTCATCGCGGTCTTCCCCGATGTCGATCTCCTCGACGCCACCGGCCCGGCCGAGGTCTTCGCCCTGGCCAACCGGGAGACCGCGGGCCGGGCCGGGTACGAGGTCCGCCTGGCGGGGCCCGCCGCGGGCGAGGTACGGACCTCGGCGGGTGTGCGGCTGCTGGCCGACCTGTCGTTCTCCGAGGTCGGCGGCCAGGTGGACACCCTGCTGGTGCCCGGCGCGGTCGACATGACCGAGGACGGCCCCACCGCCCGCATCGACAAGGACGTCGTGGCCTGGGTGAAGGACACCGCACCGCACGCCCGGCGGGTGGCCTCCGTGTGTGTGGGCGCGCACCTGCTCGCCGCGGCCGGGCTCCTCGACGGGAGGACGGCGACCACCCACTGGTCGACCGCCGCCCAGCTCGCCGCCGACCACCCGGCCGTCACCGTCGACCCGGACCCGATCTTCGTGCGGACCGACCGGGGGCGGATCTGGACCGGCGCCGGGATCAGCGCCTGCCTGGACCTCGCGCTGGCCCTGGTGGCCGAGGACCAGGGGGAGGACGTCGCCCTGGCGGTGGCGCGGCAGCTGGTGATGTACCTCAGACGGCAGGGCGGCCAGAGCCAGTTCTCCGTCCCGCTCAGCCGGCCCGCCACCTCCCGCCGAGACATCGACGAGCTGTGCCTGTGGATCGCCGAGCACCTCGACGAGGACCTGTCCGCGGAGGCCCTGGCGGCCCATATGCGCCTGAGCGAGCGGCACTTCGCCCGCGTGTTCAAGCAGGAGACCGGCGCGGGCCCGGCCGCCTATGTCGAGGCCGCCCGGGTCGAGGCGGCCCGGCGCCTGCTGGAGACCACCGACTGCCCGCTCGAACAGGTCGCGGCCACCGCCGGGCTCGGCTCGGTCGAAACCCTGCACCGGGCGTTCAAGCGGCAGCTCGCCACCACCCCGGCGGCCTACCGCCGCCGCTTCCGTACCCGGACCGCCTGACCTTCTCCACCCCCCCGGCCCGCCCCACCCCGTACCGCCCGTACGCATGCGACGCGGGCAGCTTCGCCATGCCTCATTCCGCCATGCCCCATTCCGCCAAGAAAGGCACACCATGAGCACGAACCAGCAGCCCTCCACGACCCTGCGCGACGTGATCGGCCTCGACAACCGGCCTCCCGGGCTGAGCGACTCCGTCCTGGTCCTGATCGACTACCAGAACACCTACCGCACCGGCGTCATGCTCCTGGAAGGCGCCGAGGAGGCCCTCGCGGCCGGTGCCCGCCTGCTGGAGCGCGCCCGTGCCGCGGGCACCCCGGTCATCCACGTCATCAACGACGGCGGCGGGAACAGCCCCTACGACATCCGCGCCCACATCGGTGCCCTCAGCGACGAGGTCGCGCCGAAGGACGGCGAGGCGGTCGTGGTCAAGCAGTTCCCCAACGCCTTCCACCTCACCGAGCTGGCGGAGACCCTCACCGGCCTGGGTGCCGCTCCGGGCAGCGGGAAGGACCTGGTCATCGGCGGCTTCATGACGCACATGTGCGTCAACCACACCGCCCAGGGCGCCTTCAACCTCGGCTACCGCCCCACCGTCGTCGCCGAGACGACCGCCACCCGCGCCCTCGCCGCGCCCGACGGCACCGTCCTGCCCGCCGCCGCCCTTCAGACGGCTGCCCTCACCGCGATCACCGACCTGTTCGGCACCGTCATCCCCACCGTCGACGCCCTCCCCGCCTGAAACGGGACCCGCCGCCGGGCGGCAGGGCCGACACCCTGCCGCCCGGCGGCGGCGCCGCGGCTCCGGAAGCGTGGGGCACGGGGTAGGGGGTGGGGGTGGGGGTACGGGGGCTACTTCCGCACCCCGGTCCGCCTGCGCATCGCGTAGAAGATCCCGCCGCCCGCGGCCACGGCCGCCGCCGCCGCGCCGATCATCGGCACCGTGGAGTCCGACCCGGTCGACGCCAGGCCGCCGCCCGACGTCGTCTGCGAGCCCGTGCCGCCGGTGGAGGCGGAGCCGCCGGACGACCCGGTCGAGGATCCCGTACCGCCGCCGGCGCCCGAGCCACCGGTGGAGGACGAACCGCCCGAGCCACCCGAGCCGCCGGAACCCGAACCGGCCGAACCGCCCGAGCCGCCGCTCGTACCGCCAGTGGTACCGCCCGAAGCGGCGGTGATCACGATCTCGGCGGTGTCATTGGCCGCGTTCTTGTCGAAGGGCCGGGCCTTCCCGGTGAACGACACCTTGCCCACCGCCTTCTTCACGGCCTTGTCGATCCGGAGCACGAAGGTGTACGACTCGCCGCCGTTCTCGTCGACCCAGGACTGCGAAGTCCCGCACCGGTAGTGCGACGCGGTGACCTTGTGGCAGAAGCCGTGCGGCTTCACCACCGACGTCCCGGCCGGTATCCGGATGTCGACGGTCGCGGCTCCCTGGCCCTGTTCGAGGTAGACCCAGCCCGGTCCCTTGTTGGTGAACTTCACCTCGGCGGTGACCTTGTCGCCCACCTTGCCGGTGACCTTCGCCCCGGACAGCGCGTAGTCGGCGGTGTTGTCCGAGGTGACGTCGACCACCGCGTAGCCCTCGGAGTGCTTCTTGCGTTCGGCCTCGTCGGCCGGGCCCTTCTCCACCAGTTTCAGCGGGGCGCCCGTGCCCGGTACGGGGTCGGCCCCCCCGTCGTCGCCGGAGCGGGACGGCTCGGTGCCCCTCACCGTCATGTAGACGTCGTCGTACAGCGCGGAGTCCAGCGCCTTGAGCCCGACCGGCCGCTCGGGAACGTAGACGACGCCGGGCTTCAGCGGCTGGTCGATGGCGCAGATCGCGTAGTGCGAGTCCGGGTTCTCATCGTGGGAGGAAGCGGTCCCGTAGAGGCAGTTGGAGTACGAGTCGGCGGCGCGGAGCCCCGGCGACACGGCGTAGGACACCCAGACCTTCGCCACCTCCTCGGTCCCCTTGTTCAGCACCGAGAACGGCATGCCGAAGCCGTTGCCGGGCTCGGCTCCGGTGATCCGGGCGAGATTCCCGATCCCGAGGTCGGGCTCCCCCTCGTCGGCGAGCGCCGGTGTGGCGCCCAGCCCGATCAGCGCGACGGCCGCGAGCGAACCGACTCCCCCGCGGAGGATGCGACGGCCGGTCTGGGTCTGGTTCATATGGGGTCCTCTGTGTGACGCGCGACGGAACTCGTTGCCTGTACGGAAGACACCCGCCGTCCCCTCGGGGTTGTACCGCGGTTCAGCAACGGACCGGGGCGGCCGAGCCGTTGATGGCTCGGCCGCCCCGGTCCGGGTGCGTCGATGGTCCGGGAACGTCCTTGTTCCGGAGCGTCAGACCTTCGCCTGCAGCTTGTCGTCCTCGCGCGGCTCCGGGACGTCCGCCGCCTGCCCGCTGTCGGCGCTGTCGGCGGTGCCGGCCGGGGCGTGGTCGTCGACGAGCGTCCTCTCGTCGAAGGGGACCTTGCCGGAGAGGACCCGGTCGACGCGGTCCTTGTCGATCTCCTTGGTCCAGGTGCCGACCAGGACCGTGGCGACCGCGTTGCCCGCGAAGTTCGTCAGGGCGCGGGCCTCGCTCATGAAGCGGTCGATGCCGACGATCAGGCCGACGCCGTCGACCAGATCGGGGCGGTGCGACTGGAGGCCGCCCGCGAGGGTGGCGAGACCGGCGCCCGTGACGCCCGCCGCGCCCTTCGAGGCGATCACCATGAAGACCAGGAGCGAGATCTGCTCGCTCGCGCTCAGCGGGTCCCCCATCGCGTTGGCGATGAACAGGGAGGACATCGTGAGGTAGATCGCGGTGCCGTCGAGGTTGAAGGAGTAGCCGGTCGGCACGGTGATGCCGACGACCGGCTTGCTGACCCCCAGGTGCTCCATCTTCGCGATCAGCCGCGGCAGCGCCGACTCGGAGGAGGAGGTGGACAGGATCAGCAGGAACTCGCGTCCCAGGTACTTCAGCAGCGAGATCAGGTTGACCCCGGCGACCAGCCGCAGGATCGTGCCGAGCACCACGAAGACGAACAGCGCGCAGGTGACGTAGAAGCCGATCATGATGATCGCGAGGGACTTCAGCGCGTCCAGGCCGGTCTCGCCGACCACCGCCGCCATCGCTCCGAACGCTCCGACGGGGGCCGCCCACATGATCATGGCGAGGATGCGGAAGACGAGGCGCTGGATGTGGCCGATGCCGCGCAGGACCGGTTCACCGGCCGCGCCCATGGCCTGGAGCGCGAAGCCCGCGAGGAGCGCGACGAGCAGGGTCTGGAGCACTTCGCCCGCGGTGAAGGCGGAGACCATGGTGGTCGGGATGATGCCGAGCAGGAAGTCCACGGTCGACTCGCTGGCGCCCGCCGCCTGCTTCTCACCGGCGGCGCGGGCCGCCTCGGTGAGGTGGAGGCCCGAGCCGGGCTCCAGGATGTTGCCGACGACCAGGCCGATCGCGAGGGCGACGGTCGACATGACCAGGAAGTAACCGAGTGCGAGCCCGCCGACGGCACCGACCTTGGCGGCCTTGCGGACGGAACCGACGCCGAGCACGATCGTGCAGAAGATGATCGGCGAGATCATCATCTTGATCAGGTTCACGAAGCCGGTTCCGATGGGCTTCAGCTCCACGGCGACCCCGGGGGCCACGAAGCCCACGAGAACGCCGAGAACCACGGCACCGATCACGGCGATGTACAGATAATGGGTTCGGTCCCGCTGAGCGGCTGACACTGCCACGGGGGCCTCCTCGGCTCGGTCGTGGTCGCTCCCCGTCCCTGGGGGCTCCGGTGACTATCCACCTCCCTGTGACCCCGGTCACCCTTGCGTTCATATCGTTCACAGGCGCTTTCCGGCCATCGGTGGACCGGTCGGCCGGGGCAGGCAGACTGGGGCCATGCGCCTCCCCCGTACCCGCCCCCGCAGCCTGGCCGGCCAGCTCTTCGCCATGCAGGTCGTGCTGGTGGCCGCCGTGGTCGCCGGGTGCGCGTTCTTCGCGTACGTCTCCGGGAGCGCGCAGGCCGAGGAGACCGCGACGCGGCAGGCGCGGGCGGCCGCTCTCGCGGTGGCCGGTTCCCCCTCCGTACGGGAGGCCATCCGTACCCCGGACCCGTCCGCCGTACTCCAGCCGTACGCGGAACAGGTGCGCCGGGACACCGGGATCGCCTTCGTCACGATCATGGACCCGGACGGGGTGCGCTGGACGCATCCGGACTCCGGGCTGATCGGCGACACCTTCCTGGGGCACACCGCGCAGGCGCTGCGCGGCGAGACGTTCACGGAGACGTACACCGGCACGCTCGGCCCCTCGATACGGGTGGTGACACCGGTCCGGGACGGGGGGAGGATCACCGGCCTGGTCAGCGCGGGCATCACCGTGGAGCGGGTCTCCACCCAGGTACGCGATCAGCTGGGCGCGCTCGGCCTCGCGGCGGGCGGTGCGCTGGCGCTCGGCGGGCTCGGTACGTACGTGGTCAACGCACGGCTGCGACGGCACACGCACGGCATGAACGCCGCCGAGCTGAGCCGGCTCCACGACTACCACCAGGCCACACTGCACGCGGTGCGCGAGGGGCTGCTGATGCTGGACGGGCGGCGCCGGATCGCGCTGATCAACGACGCGGGCCGGGAGCTGCTGGGCCTGGCGCCGGGGGCGGTCGGGCGGACGGTCGACGAGCTGGCGCTGCCCGCCCCGCTGACCGGGGCGCTGCTGGACTCCGACGCACGGGTCGACGAGCTCCATCTGACGGCGGACCGGGTGATCGTGGTCAACACCCGCCCGGTGGTGGGCGGGGAGCGGCGCGGCACCGTGGTGACGCTGCGGGACCACACCGAGTTGCAGGCGCTGTCGGGCGAGCTGGACTCGGAGCGCGGCTTCACGCAGGCGCTGCGTTCCCAGGCGCACGAGGCGGCGAACCGGCTGCACACGGTGGTGTCACTGATCGAGCTGGGGCGGGTGGAGGAGGCGGTGGGTTTCGCGACGGCCGAACTGGAGCTGGCGCAGGAGCTGACCGACCGGGTCGTGGGCGCGGTCGCGGAACCCGTGCTGGCGGCGCTGCTCCTGGGCAAGGCGGCGCAGGCGAACGAGCGGGGTGTGGAGCTGGTGCTGGCGGACGACAGCCTGATCGACGACGGGGCGCTGCCGGACGGACCGGCTCAGCGCGATCTCGTGACGATCCTGGGCAATCTGATCGACAACGCGGTCGAGGCGGCGTCGGAGGCGGCGAGCGGCGCACCGGACCGCGGCGCGGGCTCGGGTCACGGCGCCCGCTCCGTACCCGGCACCGGCACGGACACCGGCTCCACGCCCGTCCCCGTCCCCGTACCCGTGCCCGCTCAGCGCGGCTCGTCCCGCGCCCGGGTCACCGTGACCGCCCTCGCCGTGGACGGCCTGCTCCTGCTGCGGGTCGCCGACACCGGGGCGGGCATCGGCCCGGACGACGCGGCCGATGTGTTCCGGCGCGGCTGGTCGACGCACGGCACCGGACGCGGGCTCGGGCTCGCGCTGGTGCGGCAGGCCGCGCACCGCAACGGCGGCACGGTCGAGCTGGACCGGGGGCCGGACGGCGGCGCCCGGTTCACGGTCCGGCTGCCCCTCGGGGACCGTACGGCGAAGGAGGGCACCGCATGATCCGGGTACTGGTGGTGGAGGACGATCCGGTGGCCGCCGACGCCCATCAGCTGTACGTGGGCCGGGTGCCGGGTTTCGAGGTGGCCGCCGTGGCGCACACGCGGGCGGAGGCGGTGCGGGCGCTGGACCGTACGCCGGTGGATCTGCTGCTGCTGGATCTGTATCTGCCCGACGGGCACGGGCTGCAACTGCTGCGGGCGCTGCGGGCGGCCGGTCACGGGGCCGATGTGATCGCCGTGACGTCGGCGCGCGATCTCGCGGTGGTCCGGGAAGGGGTGTCGCTCGGGGTGGTGCAGTACGTGCTGAAGCCGTTCACGTATCCCACGCTGCGGGACCGGCTGGTGCGGTACGCGGAGTTCCGGGCGGCGGCCGGTGAGGCGAGCGGGCAGGAGGAGGTGGACCGGGCCCTGGGGGCACTGCGCGTCGCGCATCCCGCCTCGCTGCCCAAGGGGCTGAGCGGTCCGACGCTGGAGGCGGTGACCCGGGTGCTGCGGACGGCCCCGGACGGGGTGACCGCGGCGGCAGCCGGGGAGGAGCTGGGGATCTCGCGGATCACCGCGCGCCGTTACCTGGAGCATCTGGTGACGGTGGGCAGCGCCGCACGGCGTCCGCACTACGGTCAGGTGGGGCGCCCGGAGCTGCACTACCGGTGGCTGGCGCACGGCCGCTGACACCACGGGCCCCGGTGCACAACAAGCGCTTGCCGCACGGGCATTGACCTCCTCGTCGGGCCGGACCTACGGTCACGGTCAGCCCTCGTGGCCATGAGGAGGTCGTGCCCGTGCGCCCCACCGCCCCACTGATCCTCGCCGCCGCAGCCACCGTGCTCGCCGCCGGTTCGCTCACCGCCTGCTCCTCCGGTTCCGACAGTGACCCGGACACCGTGAAGGTCGCGTACAACCGCTCCACGGACAACAAGATCCGCTTCAAGGACAAGCATTTCCAGTCCGTCAAGGAGCAGTTCGAGAAGGAGCACCCCGGCAAGAAGGTCAAGCTGGTGCCGATCCAGGCGCCGGACAACGACTACGCCACCAAGGCGCAGCAGATGATGCGCTCGCCGAAGACGGCCCCGGACCTGGTCTACGAGGACACGTTCCGGATCAACTCCGACATCAAGGCCGGGTATCTGCGCCCGCTGGATCCGTATCTGGCGAAGTGGGACACCTGGGACCGGTTCGTGGACACCGCGAAGACGGCGGCGAAGGCGGAGGACGGCAGAACGTACGGCGTCCCCGACGGCACCGACACCCGCGGCCTCTGGTTCAACAAGGAGATCTTCGCGAAGGCGGGTCTGCCGGCCGACTGGCGGCCGATGGACTGGGACGAGCTCCTGGACGCGGCGCGCACCGTGAAGAAGAAGGTCCCCGGCGTCATCCCGCTGAACGTGTACACCGGCAAGGGTCCCGGTGAGGCGGCGGTGATGCAGGGCTTCGAGATGCTGCTGTACGGGACGGGCGCGGACCCGCTCTACGACGCCACGGCGAAGAAGTGGGTGGCGGGCGGCCAGGGATTCAAGGACGCGCTCGGCTTCGTGGAGACCGTGTACGGGGAGAAGCTCGGCCCGGACCCCTCGGACGCGCTGGACCCGAACATCGGCACCAAGGTGGCCACCGAGCTGTTGCCCGAGGGGAAGCTCGCGATCTCGCTGGACGGTTCCTGGATGGGCCAGAACTGGATCAACGGCGGGCCGAGGGCCTGGCCGGAGTGGGAGACGACGCTCGGCCAGACCCCGATGCCGACGCAGAACGGCCAGGCGCCCGGGAAGGTGTCGATGTCCGGCGGCTGGGCCTGGTCCATCCCGCGGAAGGCGAAGAACCCCGATCTGGCCTGGGAGTTCATCAAGACGCTACAGACCGCCCGCAACGCGGCCACCTGGGATGTGGTGGGTGCGCAGATCGCCGTGCGGGAGGACGTGGCGCGGGACCCGGCGTATCTGAGGTCCATGCCGGGCATCGCGTTCTTCACGGCACTCGTGGACCACACGCACTACCGTCCGGCGCTGCCCGTCTATCCGCAGGTGTCGACGGCCATCGGCGAGGCGATGGAGAAGGTGACGACGGGTGACGGGTCGCCCGAGTCGGCGGCGAAGGAGTACGACGAGCAGCTGAGGACGATCGTCGGCGACGCGGTCGTCGGCGGGTGAGCGGGGCGGGGGCCGGGGCGAGGGCTGGAGCCGGGACTTCGAAGGGTGCCGGGACTTCGAGAGGCGTCGGGACTTCGAAGGGCATCGGGGGCGGGGTCGCGGCCGGGAAGGGGCGTGCGCGGGTGGCTCGTTGGCTGCCGGTCACCCCCGCCGTCGCCCTGCTGCTGCTCTTCCTCGCCGGGCCCATCGGCTACTGCGTCTGGATCGCGTTCACCGACACCCAGCTCACCGGGGCGTCCGGCTCGTCCTTCGTCGGCCTCGACAACTTCCGCCGGGCCTTCGCCGACGGCGACTTCCGCAACGCCGTCGTACTGACCCTCGTCTTCACCTTCCTGTCCTCGATCGTCGGCCAGAACACCCTGGGCCTGGCGCTGGCCGGGCTGATGCGGGCCGCGTCGCGCCCGGTCCGTACGGTGGCGGGCGCGGTCGTCATCACGTCCTGGGTGCTGCCGGAGATCGTGGCGGCTTTCCTGCTGTACGCGTTCTTCCGCCGCGAGGGCACCTTGAACGTGATCCTGGACTGGCTCCATCTGCCTTCCCAGAACTGGCTGTTCACCCTGCCGATCCTCGCGGTGTCGTTCGCGAACGTGTGGCGCGGTACGGCGTTCTCGATGCTGATCTACTCGGCGGCGCTGTCGGAGATCCCGCAGGACATCAAGGAGGCCGCCGAGGTCGACGGGGCGAGCGGGCCGCGCAGGCTGTGGCATGTCACGCTGCCGATGATCCGCCGTTCCATCGGCACCAATCTGATGCTGAACACCCTCTCCACGCTCTCCGTCTTCGGGCTGATCTGGGCCATGACCCGGGGCGGTCCCGGCAACCGCAGCCAGACCCTCCCGGTGTTCATGTACGACCAGGCGTTCGTCAACAGCCTGATCGGCTACGGGACGGCGGTGGCCCTGCTGCTTCTCCTGGTCGGGGCGCTGTTCTCGGTGGTCTACCTGCGCCTGATGAGGATGGAGGTGTGATGGTGACCCGCCGCACCCGGGCCCGGCTGGCGGCCGACGCGGCACTGCTGCTGGTGGGCGCGTCGTTCGCGCTGCCGCTGCTGTGGCTGCTGTTCGCCTCGGTGGACAGCGAGGCGAATCTGCGGGTGCGTCCGCCGACGTCCCCGACCCTGGACAACTTCGACGCGGTGCTCACCGACGAGATCACCTTCACCCCGATGCTCAACAGTCTGCTGCTGTGCGGCGGCGCGACCCTGCTGACGGTGGTGTGCGCGGCACTCGCCGCGTATCCGCTCTCCCGCTACCGCTCGCGCTTCAACCGCCCGTTCCTGCTGACGATCCTGTTCACGACGTGTCTGCCGATCACCGCGATCATGGTGCCGGTGTACGGGCTCTTCGTGCGGGTGGACCTGATCGACACGATGCACGGCACGGCACTGTTCCTCGCCACGTCCCAACTGCCTTTCGCCATCTGGCTGATGAAGAACTTCATGGACGGCGTGCCGAAGGTCCTGGAGGAGGCGGCCTGGACGGACGGGGCGTCCATGACGCAGACCCTGCTGCGGGTGGTGCTGCCGATCATGGGACCGGGCGTGGGAGTGGTGACGATCTACACCTTCATCATGCTGTGGGGGAACTTCTTCGTCCCCTTCATGCTGCTGCTCTCCCCCGAGCAGTTGCCCGCGTCCGTCTCGATCTTCACGTTCTTCGGCAACTACGGCTCGGTGATCTACGGACAGCTGGCGGCGTTCTCGATCCTGTACTCCACTCCCGTACTGCTGCTGTACGTCCTGATCTCGCGCCGGCTGGGCGGCGGATTCGCGCTGGGAGGTGCGGTCAAGGGGTGATGGAGGCCACGGAGGACGGCGGGCGGCACGGGCGTCGGCCGCCTCGGATTGGCCCCGTTTCGCCCTAGGAGTTTCCTACGAAGCATGTTCTGGGCGGAACGTACCGTAGCCAGGCCCGTTTCCGACTTCTACGGTGGGGCCGTGCACCCCACCCCGCCGTTTCACGCCCCCGCCGCGCGCCGACTTCGCGAGGCTCTGGGGATGGCACCCGGTCATGTCGCCTACGGTCTCGCCGCCCAGTACGGTCTCCGCGTCAGCCCCGAGACGGTGATGGCCTGGGAACGCGGGACCGCCGCCCCGGACGAACGGGAGCTCACGGCACTCGCCGGGGTGCTGTGGTGCGCGCCGGGCGAACTGCTGGCGACGGCTTCCACGTTGCGGGAGCACCGGATGACCCGGAACCTCACGGTGGACGATCTGGCCCGGCAGCTCGGGATGACCGGGTCCTCGTATCTGCGGATGGAGGAGTCGGGGCGCTGGCGGGGCAACGAACGGCAGTCCGCCGCGCTGCGCGAGGCGCTGAATCTGTCGCCCGCGCAGTTCCTCACGGCGACCGGCCGCAACGAGGAACTGGCGGAGCTGCTGACCAGTGCCGTGACGACGCGCTGGCAGGCGTACGTGCGCCCGGTGTCCAAGATCGTCCCGCTGGAGCGGCGCCTGGTCCAGGACGTGCTGGAGCAGCTGCACGCCGACTACCAGGCGCTGATGGTGTCGACGCTGAGCTGGAGCAGCACCGGTGAGGAGCGGTCCGGGTCCACCGGGGACGCGGGGCGGGCGTTCCTGTCGCGGATCATCGACCAGTTCTGGCGGACGGTGGGCGTGTAGGTGGCCGGTGCGGGCGCGGGCGCGGGCCGCAGTCACCGTCACGGAGCGGCCCCGCCGGGTCGGCTCGGATGAGGGCGGCGAAGGGGATCAGGCCGCGGCACATACCGGAGGGGGAACGGTAAGCGGCCCCGACCGTCCACGGGGCGGGACAGTCAGGGCCGCAGATGCGCCCGGGGCCGGGCTCGCTCGGTGGAGAAGCGGGCCGTGAGCGGGCCCGGTAAGCGGGCCGTGAGCGGGTCAGAACACCGACTCGGCCTCGTACATCCGGTCATCGGGCACGGTCTTCAGCCGGGTGACCGCGTCGGCGAGCGGCACCATGACGATCGCGTTTCCGCGCAGGGCGGTCATGCGGCCGAAATCGCCGCGGTGGGCGGCCTCCACCGCGTTCCAGCCGAACCGGGTCGCGAGCACCCGGTCGTACGCGGTCGGCGTGCCGCCACGCTGGACATGGCCGAGAATGACCGGTCGGGCCTCCTTGCCGAGCCGGGTCTCCAGCTCGACGGCGAGACGGTTGCCGATGCCCTGGAAGCGCTCGTGGCCGAACTGGTCGATCGCACCCTTGGCGTACGGCATCGAGCCCTCGGCCGGGTGCGCGCCCTCGGCGACGCAGATGACGGCGAACTTCTTGCCGCGTGCGAAGCGCTCCTCGACCATTTTGACCAGGTCGTCGACCTGGAACGGCCGCTCGGGCAGACAGATGCCGTGCGCACCGCCCGCCATCCCGGACTCCAGCGCGATCCAGCCCGCGTGCCGGCCCATCACCTCGACGACCATGACCCGCTGATGCGATTCGGCGGTGGTCTTGAGGCGGTCTATGGCCTCGGTGGCGACGCCCACCGCGGTGTCGAAACCGAAAGTGCGGTCGGTGGCGGAGATGTCGTTGTCGATGGTCTTCGGTACGCCGACGACCGGCATGCCCGCGTCGGAGAGCATCCGGGCGGCGGTGAGCGTGCCCTCGCCGCCGATCGGGATGAGAGCGTCTATGCCGTACCGGCGGCTCAGCTCGTCGCAGTTCTCGGCGGCTTCGCGCAGCCGGTCGCGCTCCAGCCGGGCCGAGCCGAGGATCGTGCCGCCGCGGGCCAGGATGCCGCTGACCGCGTTGAGGTCCAGTGGGCGGAAGTGACCGTCGAGCAGTCCCTTGAACCCGTCCTCGAATCCGATGACTTCATCGCCGTGACCCACGACGGCGCGGTGCACGACCGACCGGATCACTGCGTTCAGGCCAGGGCAGTCGCCGCCTGCGGTGAGAATTCCGATGCGCATCGTGCTGTGTCTCCTGCTCGCTAGTGCCGCGCTGTTCGGGGGCCAGCCGAAGAATCCCCCGTACCGTGAGCCGTGTCGATTGTCCCACGCCTGGTCCGGACCTCGCGCTTTTGGCCGGTCCGGCGGGAGAACCGGGGGCGAAGGTCCGCGACGCGGCGGGCCGGAGGTCCTGCCGCCGGGAGGCTTGGGTCCCGGTCCCGGGCAGCGGGCGAAGGACCTCGGACCTGCCCCTTCGCCGGACCCCGGGCCGGGCGGAACGTCGCGGGCACGGCCCGGCCCGGAGATGGGTCACTCCGGCGGGCGGCTCAGCTGTCCGCGCGGGTATCGTCGAAAAGCAATGCCAGCCAAATCCACCCAATCAGGACGGGAGAGCACGCGTGGCGCGCAGCGTGTACGTGACGGGGATCGACCGGGGGGACGGCCGTCAGGTCGTCGACCTGGGAGTCATGGAGCTTCTGACGCGCCAGGTGGACCGGGTCGGTGTCTTCCGGCCGCTGGTCCATGACGGCCCGGACCGGCTCTTCGAGCTGCTGCGGGCCCGCTACCGGCTCTCCCAGAGCCCTGCCAGTGTCTACGGCCTGGACTACCACGAGGCCTCGGCGATACAGGCGGAGCAGGGTACCGACGAACTGGTCTCCCGGCTCGTCGAGCGCTTCCATCAGGTGGCCCGGGAGTACGAGGTGGTCCTGGTGCTCGGCAGCGACTTCGCCGACACCCAGCTGCCCGACGAGCTGGCGCTCAACGCCCGGCTGGCCAACGAGTTCGGCGCCTCGGTGATCGCGGTCGTCGGCGGCAAGGGCCAGACCGCGGAGTCCGTGCGGGCCGAGACGCGTAACGCCTACCGCGCGTACGCCGGGCTCGGCTGCGACGTCCTGTCGATGGTGGTGAACCGGGTGGCGTCCGAGGACCGCGAGATCATCGCCGAGCGGCTCGCGGCCCGGCTGCCCGTCCCCGTCTCGGTGCTGCCCGACGACCCGGCGCTCTCGGCGCCCACCGTCGCCCAGGTCACCGCGGCGCTGGACGGCACGGTGCTGCTCGGCGACGACGCGGGCCTGGCCAGGGACGCGCTGCACTTCGTGTTCGGCGGCGCGATGCTGCCGAACCTGCTGAACGCGCTGACCCCGGGCTGCCTCGTCGTCACCCCCGGCGACCGGGCCGATCTGGTCGTGGGATCGCTGGCCGCGCACAGTGCGGGCACCCCGCCGATAGCGGGCGTGCTGCTGACCCTGAACGAGCGCCCCGGCGAGGAGATACTCACCCTGGCCTCCCGGCTCGCACCGGGCACCCCGGTCGTCTCGGTGGCCGGCGGCTCCTTCCCCACGGCCACGGAACTCTTCACGCTGGAGGGCAAGTTGAACGCGGCGACGCCCCGCAAGGCGGAGACCGCGCTCGGCCTCTTCGAGCGCCATGTGGACACCGGCACCCTGCTGGAGCGGATCTCGGTGGCTCGCAGCGGCCGGGTCACGCCGATGATGTTCGAGCACGAACTGCTGGAGCAGGCCCGTTCGAACCGGCGCCGGGTGGTGCTGCCCGAGGGCACCGAGGAGCGCGTGCTGCGCGCCGCCGATGTGCTGCTGCGCCGCGACGTCTGCGATCTGACCCTCCTCGGCGACGTCGACGTGATCCGCAAGAAGGCCGCGGACCTCGGCATCGATCTCGCCGGGACGCAGCTGATCGACCCGCAGACCTCCGAACTGCGCCAGAGCTTCGCGGAGCGGTACGCCGAGCTGCGCGCGCACCGCGGAGTGACGGTGGAACTCGCGTACGACGTGGTCTCCGACGTGAACTACTTCGGCACCCTGATGGTCCAGGAGGGCCTGGCGGACGGGATGGTCTCCGGTTCGGTGCACTCGACCGCGGCGACGATCCGCCCGGCCTTCGAGATCATCAAGACGAAGCCGGACGCCTCGATCGTCTCCTCGGTCTTCTTCATGTGCCTGGCCGACAAGGTGCTCGTGTACGGCGACTGCGCGGTCAATCCGGACCCGGACGCGGAGCAGCTCGCGGACATCGCCGTGCAGTCCGCGGTGACGGCCGCCCGGTTCGGGGTGGAGCCGCGGATCGCGATGCTGTCGTACTCGACGGGCACCTCCGGCTCGGGCGCGGACGTCGACAAGGTGCGCGAGGCGACGGAGCGGGTGCGCGCGTCCCGGCCGGATCTGAGCATCGAGGGCCCGATCCAGTACGACGCTGCCGTCGAGCCGTCCGTCGCGGCGACGAAGCTGCCCGGCTCCGAGGTGGCGGGGCAGGCGACCGTGCTGATCTTCCCGGACCTGAACACCGGCAACAACACCTACAAGGCCGTGCAGCGCTCGGCGGGCGCGGTCGCCGTCGGCCCGGTGCTCCAGGGGCTGCGCAAGCCGGTCAACGACCTGTCGCGCGGCGCGCTCGTGCAGGACATCGTCAATACCGTGGCCATCACGGCGATCCAGGCGCAGGGCGAGGAGTGAACGGCATGTCCCGTACGACCACCCCCATCGACGAAGGTCCGGCCCCTGTGGAACCCCATCGCGTACTCGTCCTCAACTCCGGCTCCTCGTCGGTGAAGTACCAGCTCCTCGACATGCGCGACCACTCCCGGCTCGCGGTCGGCCTGGTCGAGCGGATCGGCGAGGCCAACTCCCGCCTCGTGCACACCCCGCTGAGCGGCGGCGCGGAGCCCCGTGAGCGCGTCGGCCCGATCGCCGACCACGAGGCGGCGCTGAAGGCGGCGGCCGAGGAGCTGACGGCGGACGGTCTCGGTCTGGACTCCCCCGAACTCGCGGCGATCGGCCACCGGGTGGTGCACGGCGGGCTGCGGTTCACCGAGCCGACGGTGATCACCGACGAGGTGCTGACCGAGATCGAGCGTCTGGTGCCGGTGGCGCCGCTGCACAACCCGGCGAACATCACCGGTATCCGTACGGCGCGGGCGCTGCGCCCCGACCTGCCGCAGGTCGCGGTCTTCGACACGGCGTTCCACACGACGATGCCGGAGTACGCGGCGCGGTACGCGATCGACGTCGAGACCGCCGACGCGCACCGCATCCGCCGCTACGGGTTCCACGGCACGTCGCACGCGTATGTCTCCCGGCGTACGGCGGAGCTGCTGGGGCGTCCGCCGGAGGAGCTCAACCTCATCGTGCTGCACCTGGGCAACGGCGCCTCGGCCTCCGCGGTGGCGGGCGGGCGGTGCGTGGACACTTCCATGGGGCTGACACCCTTGGAGGGGCTGGTGATGGGTACGCGCTCCGGAGACATCGATCCGGCCGTCACGTTCCACCTCAAGCGGGTGGCGGGCATGTCGGCGGACGAGATCGATGTGCTGCTCAACAAGAAGAGCGGTCTGGTCGGGCTGTGCGGCGACAACGACATGCGGGAGATCCGCCGCCGGGTCGACGAGGGCGACGAGCGGGCCGCCCTGGCCTTCGACATCTACATCCACCGTCTGAAGAAGTACATCGGCGCCTATTCGGCGGTCCTCGGGCGGGTGGACGCGGTGGTGTTCACGGCGGGGGTCGGCGAGAACTCGGCGCCGGTACGGGAGGCTGCCGTCGCCGGTCTCGCGGAGCTGGGCCTGGCGGTGGACGCCGGTCTGAACGCCGTGCGGTCCGGCGAACCGCGGCTGATCTCGCCGGATTACGCGCGGGTGGCGGTCGCCGTGGTGCCGACGGACGAGGAGCTGGAGATCGCGGACCAGACCTTCGCGCTCATCGGGCAGGCCACCGTCGGACAGGCCGGCACCACCGTCGGACAGGTCGACAACTGAGCACCCCCGCGCCCCTTTGTATCTTCCACCAGACGGAATATTCCGTAGTGAAACAAACCGATAGGATCCGCCTCATGCGCCGTTCCAAAATCGTCTGTACCCTCGGTCCCGCCGTCGACTCGCATGAGCAGCTCGTCGCTCTGATCGAGGCCGGCATGAGCGTGGCCCGCTTCAACTTCAGTCACGGCACCCACGAGGAGCACCAGGGTCGTTACGACCGGGTGCGCAAGGCCGCCGCCGAGACCGGCCGCGCGGTGGGCGTGCTCGCCGACCTCCAGGGCCCGAAGATCCGCCTGGCGAAGTTCGCCGAGGGCCCCGTCGAGCTGGTCCGCGGGGACGAGTTCACCATCACCTCCGAGGACGTCCCCGGAGACAAGTCGATCTGCGGCACGACCTACAAGGGTCTGCCCGGCGACGTCACCAAGGGCGACCCGATCCTGATCAACGACGGCAACGTCGAACTCAAGGTCATCTCGGTCGAGGGCCCCCGGGTCCGGACCATCGTCATCGAGGGCGGTGTCATCTCCGACCACAAGGGCATCAACCTGCCCGGCGCGGCGGTGAACGTCCCGGCCCTGTCCGAGAAGGACATCGAGGACCTGCGCTTCGCGCTGCGGATGGGCTGCGACCTGGTGGCGCTGTCCTTCGTGCGGGACGCCGAGGACGTCAAGGACGTCCACAAGGTGATGGACGAGGAGGGCCGCCGGGTCCCCGTCATCGCCAAGGTGGAGAAGCCGCAGGCCGTCGAGCACATGGAGGGCGTCGTCATGGCGTTCGACGGTGTGATGGTGGCCCGTGGTGACCTGGCCGTCGAGTACCCGCTCGAAAAGGTCCCGATGGTGCAGAAGCGCCTCGTCGAGCTGTGCCGCCGCAACGCCAAGCCGGTGATCGTGGCGACCCAGATGATGGAGTCGATGATCACCAACTCGCGGCCGACCCGCGCCGAGGCGTCCGATGTCGCCAACGCGATCCTGGACGGCGCGGACGCGGTCATGCTCTCCGCCGAGTCGTCCGTGGGCGCCTATCCCATCGAGACGGTCAAGACGATGTCGAAGATCGTCGTCGCCGCCGAGGAGGAACTGCTCTCCAAGGGCCTCCAGCCGCTGGTGCCGGGCAAGAAGCCCCGCACCCAGGGCGGTTCGGTGGCCCGCGCGGCCTGCGAGATCGCGGACTTCCTGGACGGCAAGGCTCTGGTCGCCTTCACCAAGTCCGGTGACACGGCCCGCCGCCTCTCCCGCTACCGCGTCGCGCAGCCGATCCTCGCCTTCACCACGGACGAGTCCACCCGCAACCAGCTCTCGCTGAGCTGGGGCGTCGAGGCGCACGTCGTGCCGCACGTGGACAACACCGACGCCATGGTCGAGCTGGTCGACGCGGAGCTGCTGAAGCTGAACCGCTACAACCACGGCGACACGATGGTCATCACGGCCGGCTCGCCCCCCGGCATCCCCGGCACCACCAACATGGTCCGGGTCCACCACCTGGGCGGCGGCGAGCGCGACTAGCCCGCCCGGCTGTACGATCCCGGCCCCCGGCCGCACACGCTGCCGGGGGCCGGCCCGTATCCGTGAACAGGGGAAAACGCGTGTCCCGGACCGCCGCGCAGTCTCCGCCCGGGCCCTTCCGGATGTACGTCCGGGTCATCAGTGAATCGCTCCGGCCCCAGGAGATCGATGACCGGCTGGGAATCCGCGCCGACCTCTCGTACGCCCGCAGGAGCCGCAAGCGTCCGCAGTCGCGGCCGTACGGACACACCGGCTGGCAGCGGCACGTCCCGGCGCCCGGACCGGGGACCCGGCCGGAGGACCTCGAACAGATCGTTCTCGGCTGGGGCGACGCGTTCGCCCGCGCGCTGGGGGAACTCTCCGACAGCGGCGACGCGGATGTCTCGCTGGTCATGGTCCAGAGCATCCACGATCTCGACGACGAGATGGCGAAGGGCATCGTCCTCGGTGCCCCGCTCATAGCCTGGCTCGCCACGGCTCGCGCCTGTCTGGACATCGACCAGTACGTCTTCCACGAGTGCGACGAGCCTGCCGCGCGGTGAGACATGACGGTGGCCCGCGCCCCCTGACTCCAGGGGGCGCGGGCCACCGTCATTCTGTGCGGCTCCCGTAACGGGCCGTCGGGCGGCAAGGGCCTAGCCGTTGCCGCCGGTGAAGAAGTTCTCCAGGCCGGGCACCGTGAGCGAGCCGCCGAACTGGCCCGCCTGCGTCACCTTCACCTTGGTGAAGAAGGCGAACGGGACGTTCAACGGCGGCGGGGTCTGCGTGTTGAAGGTGATCGGGATGAGGCCGAAGAGGTTGCCCTTCAGCTCCTCCGTGTACATCGTCACCGTGCCGTCGCGGATGGTCGACGTGGAGCCCGGCCGCGACTTCACATGGCCCGTCGTGCCGGCCACCGGACCGGTCGTCAGCTGGTGGAGGTCCTTGATGTCGATGGAGCTCGCGGTGAACTTCAGCACCTTCTTGATGCTGCCGTCCGCCTTCCGCACCTCGACGATGCCCTTGTAGTCGAGGCCGTTGAGCGTGAGCATCGACGATTCCAGGATCCACGGGTCGGTCGGGAGCAGCGGCAGGCCCTGCTCCAGGTCGGCCGCGGCGAGCGCGTCGGGGTCGGCGGTCGGGCACGGGAAGCGCGGCTTGGCGCCGTCCGGGATGTCCTCGTCCTTCTTGGGGTCGAGGCCCTTGACGTCCTCGTCGAGCTCCTCGACGTCCTTGCCCGCCCGGTCCGCCGCGTCGCGGATGGCGTCGGCGGTCTTGCCGGCCGCGCCCTTCGCGCCGTCCTCGGCCTTGTCCTTGGCCTTGCCCTCGGCCTTGTCCTTGTCGGCCGGGGCGGTGGTGGCGGACTCCGACGGCTTCGGGGACTCGGTGGTGGCGCTCGGGGACGGGCTCGCCGTCTCCTTGTCCGGTCCGTCGAAGAGGTCCTTGAGGGCGTCGCCGACACCGAGCGGGTCGAGCGGGTTCTTCGACTTGGTGGGCGTCGGTGTCGGGGCGGGTGTCGGGGCGGACTTCCCCTTCGCGGCGTCGCCCGCCGGGTCCTCGCCCGCCGAGGAACTGGCCGACGGCTTCGGGGTCGCGGCGTCGTCCTTGCCGGACTCCTCGCCCTTGCCCGGCTCGTCCTTGCCCGGCTCGTCCTCGGACGTGGCCGACGGGGACGGCGTCGCCTTCGGCGACTCGGACTCGCTCGGCTCGTCGGACCGGGTCACGCACGGGCCGGGAGCGAACGGGATGTCCGCGTTGTCGTCGGCCAGCGCGAGCTTGGGAGTCAGTCCCATGCCGACGAAGACCGCCGTGGGCATCGCCGCGAGCGCGAACGCCTTCTTGCCGTTGGGCATGTGCAGCTTGGTCAGCAGCGACTTCTTGGGGGCCGCGTGGCGCGGTCCTCTTCGTTCGCGGAGGCCCTCGCCGGCGATGGCGTTCATTCGCTGTGCGTCGTCACCCCGCATGATGCCTCCCGCCGTCGGCCTCAACTGCCTTGTCGTACCCGCCCGGTTGCTGGGGAAGGGCCGCTCCGTACAACGCGTCCTCGGAACGCGCGCCGTGCGGCCGGCGCTCCGGGAACCCCTCACCCGCGGGGGTGCCGTCGCCGAACGCGGCCTCACCCTTTGCCGGTTCACCCGGGGCCCAGGAGATGGACAGCGCGCCGCCCAGCAGGGCGAA
The DNA here is from genome assembly GCF_026340105.1 of Streptomyces sp. NBC_01433. Classification (NCBI taxonomy): domain Bacteria; kingdom Bacillati; phylum Actinomycetota; class Actinomycetes; order Kitasatosporales; family Streptomycetaceae; genus Streptomyces; species Streptomyces sp. NBC_01433. Next base: position 582,488 of record NZ_JAPEPM010000001.1, read on the forward strand.
GAGGAAACCGATCAGGAAACCGCCGATGTTGGCGACGGGGAGGGAGATCAGCGCGAGCAGGATCGCGGCGACACCGGCGAACACCCGGACGATGTGGTGGAACCACATCGTCAGGCCCAGTGTCATCAGCAGGATCCCGATGATCAGGGACCCGGCCCCGGCGGTGGTGGACATCGCCAGCGTCATATTGCCGAGGTGCATATTGGCGTACGGGAAGTAGGCGATGGGTACACCGCCCACGATCGTGAACAGGCCCGCCCAGAACGGCCGGTTACCCCGCCAGGTGCGGAATCCCCGCCGGAAGACGGTGAGGTAGTGCTCGTTCTGCCCTGTGGACTCGGGGCTCATGGAAAACAGCTCCCTGGAACCGGTACTGCTGTGAGAAGAGAAGGGGTGGGCGGCCGGAGGCCCGCAGGGAGCGTTCCGGCCACCCCGGGCGAGTGCTAGAAGCACTCCTTGACGCCCTTGTGCAGCTTCAGGCTCAGGTTGCTGAGCTTGAAGGTGCCGGCCGTGGTCGCCCAGGCCGTCTGCTCCACACCGGTCAGCGTGGCCCTGTCGGCCCGCTGCGAGAAGCCGTTCGGGTTGGCCTGAGTGCCAGGCTGAATGCCTATGCTCTCCGGGTTGTTCGGGTCCTTGAGGGAGCCCGCCGCCACACCGATGTCGAGCTTCTCGAAGTACGCGTCGGCGTCGAGCTGCGAGATGTCGAGGTACAGGTTGGTCGCCTCGACCGGCTTCTTCGGGTCCGTGCCCGCGTTCAGCTCCAGGCTGACGCTGCCGAGACCGAAGGGCAGGTTCGGCGTGACCACCGACTGGCACATGTTGGTGATCGTGGCCTTGCTGAAGCCCGACACCGCGACGGGGTGCGCCGCCGCCTTGCCGTTGAGGTCCTTGCCGACCGCGACGCTGCCGTACTGGACGAAGTTCTCACCGACGAGCGTGTCCGTGCTGACCTTGAAGCTCTGGCCGGACACGCTGAACGACGCGGCGAGCGCGCCCTGCGCGAGGCCGACACCCACAGCTGCGGTCGCGACGACGCTCGGCACCATGACCAGAGCGAAGCGCTTCCATCTCGTTCCACCGCGAACCTGGGAACTCATAAATTTCCTCCTTCTCGGACGTACATCTCCGGACGGACATCGTGCCCGCCCCGGGATGGGAGAAGTGCTACGTCCTCGGGAAGGAGAGCGCCCGTACCGGAGGCGTACCGCATCCGATTCACCGGCGTTCACCCCCGAGCGACAACCACTGGCCGCGCGTTCTGCGCGACCGGTCGGACAGGCCCTGCCGGTCAGCAGGAACCCCCCTGTCCGCGGCCGGCTCCACTGCCGCCGGCCGACTCGGTGGGGACCCAACAGGCCCTCCGGCACCGGCTGGAGGCCGGACCGGCGGTATTGGACCGAGCGTGGCCGATCGTGGTGCATTCGCGGCCGGGATACAAGGGGGTTCGTTACTCGCTAGTAACGACCCGATAACCGGGCCTCGACGCGGGGCCATCACCCGGCCACACAGGGTGGCACGAAAGGGGCACCGGAATGGGAGGAATCAGGGACCGACCCGGACAGAACGCTGGGCGCGATTTACTGCGAGTAACAGCTCGCGCTTTTATCAAGATTTGGTAAAGCACAGGTGTCTCTTATCGTCCGGACGCGAAAACGGCCGCGACACCCGGGAGGTATCGCGGCCGTGTTGTCACATCAGAACAAGACTCGCGCCAGCGCGGTCCGGGCGGTGCTGACCCGTGGGTCCTCGGGGCCGATCACCTCGAAGAGCTCCAGCAGTCGCACCCGCGCCGCGTCCCGGTCGTCACCGAAATTCCGGCGGACCGCCTCGACGAGCCGCCCGAAGGCGTCCTCGACATGGCCGCCGACCAGGTCCAGGTCCGCCGCGGCGATCTGGGCCGCCACATCGGCCGGGTCCTCGGCGGCGTCCTTGCGCACCTGCTGCGGGTCCATGTCCTGGACGCGCGCCAGCAGTTCGGCCTGCGCGAGGCCGAGCTTGGCCTCCGGATTGCCCGGGTCGTCGACGAGCACATTCCTGTACGCCTGGACCGCGCCGCCGAAGTCATTGGCGTCCAGCGCCTGCGCGGCCGCCTCCAGCAGTGCGTCGTACGGCCCGGCGGGCACCTCGGCCGGGGCGGCGTCACCCTCGGTGGCGGCGTCCGGGTCGACGACGATGCCGGTGAGGCCGAACCGCTCCTCGCCGACCTGGATCAACTGGTCCAGGGTCTCGCGGATCTGGGCCTCGGGGGCCGCGCCCTGGAAGAGCGGGAGGGCCTGACCGGCGACCACGGCGAAGACCGCGGGGATGCCCTGGATGCCGAACTGCTGCATCAGCATCTGGTTGGCGTCGACATCGACCTTGGCCAGCAGGAAGCGGCCGTTGTACTCGACGGCCAGACGCTCCAGGAGCGGCCCCAACTGCTTGCACGGTTCGCACCACTCGGCCCAGAAGTCGATGACGACGGGGACCTCGGCGGAGCGCTGGAGGACATCGCGCTCGAAGCCGGCTTCGTCGACGTCGATCACCAGGGCGGCGGGCGCCACGGCACCGGTGCCCCCGTTGCGGGCGGCCTCCGCGCGGGCCTGCTCCGCCTTCACCTTGGCCTCGCCGGCCGCCTTGACGGCGGCGAGGTCGACGACGCCGCTCATGGACATGTTCCTAGGCTGCATACGTACATCCTCCCCCCTGAGCACACCGTTCCGGAAAGCGATACGAGAACCGGTCCGGTCCGCCGCCCCCGCCGGAGTGCGGGGCGGACGGGCGAACACGGTGCTGGAGCCCCTGAAAGACCCCGGTGGGCCCCTGAAAGACCCGGTTCGGCGGCCGGGTCCCCACCCGGCGCCTGTGGCTGTCGCTCGTTCGTGGCGAGGGGAAGGCAGGGCTGCCTTCCTTACGCTACGACCCGTAGCGTAACTGTCAGGTGGCCCTCTCGAACAGGAGTCCCCGGTGATCTGTCTCACGGGGACCGGGTCCGGCCGGTTTCCCTACTCACCGGTATGGTCACCGCATGCTGAGCCACAGCGACCCCAAACCCTCCCGAACCGGACGTCCGCGCAGTACCGCGGCCGATGCCGCGATCCTCGAAGCGACCCGCGCCTCCCTGGTCGACCTCGGCTGGTCGAAGCTGACGATGGGTGATGTGGCGACCCGTGCGGGGGTCGCGAAGACGACCCTCTACCGGCGCTGGGCGGGCAAGAACGAACTGGTCGTGGACGCGGTGGCGGTCCTCTTCGACGAGCTGGAACTCCCCGACCGGGGCAGCCTCTCGGCCGATGTGCAGGGCGTGGTGCTCCAGTTCGCGGCACTGCTGGACCGGCCGGAGACCAGGACCGCGCTGATGGCGGTGGTCGCCGAGTCCACCCGGGACGACCTGCTGCGCGCGCGCATCAGATCGGCGATCGTGGACCGGCAGAAGCGGCTCGTGGTCCTCGGGCGGGAACGGGCCCAGGCCCGTGGCGAGTTGTCGTACGAGAACGACGCCGCGTCGGCCGCCCGCAACGCGGACCTGATCTTCGATGTGATCGCCGGTGCCGTCGTGCACCGGACCCTGGTCAGCGCCGAACCGGTGGACGCCGAGTGGGCGGGCAGCTTCACCTCGCTCCTGCTGCTGGGGCTGGCCGGCGCTCAGACCTGGTAGCGGCCCGGGGCGAACAGCCGGAGGTTCTCCGCGACCCAGGCGGAGGTCCGCTCCAGCCCGTCCGTCAGGGACACTTCCGGCCGCCAGCCCGCCCATTCACGGGCCCGCGTGTTGTCGGACAGCAGCCGGAGCACCTCGCTGCCGGAGGGCCGCAGCCGCGCCGGGTCCACGACCACCTCCGCGTCCCGGCCGGACGCGGCGATCAGTGCCGCCGCCAGGTCCCCGATGGAGATCTCCTGCCCGGTACCGAGGTTGACGCTCTCGCCGAGCGCCCGGTCGCAGTCCGCCAGCGCCAGGAAGCCGGCCGCGGTGTCCGTGACGTAGGTGAAGTCCCGGGTGGGGGCGAGCGAGCCGAGCCGGATCTCCCGTGCCCCCGCGTGCAGTTGGGCCAGGATCGTGGGGATCACTGCGCGCGCCGACTGCCGCGGGCCATAAGTGTTGAACGGCCGTACCACCGTCACCGGCAGTTCGAAGGCGTGCCAGTGCGACAGCGCCATCATGTCGGCGCCGATCTTCGACGCGGAGTACGGGGACTGCGGCTGGAGCGGGTGGCTCTCGCTGATCGGGGCGGTGAGCGCGCTCCCGTACACCTCGCTGGTGGAGGTGTGCAGCAGCCTGCGGACGGAGTGGCGGCGGCAGGCCTCCGCGACGTTCTCCGTACCGACGACGTTCGTGCGGACGTACGCGCCCGGGGCGTCGTAGCTGTAGGGGATGCCGATGAGCGCGGCGAGGTGGAAGACGGTGTCGCAGCCCGCGACCGCGTCCATCACCCGGCCCGCGTCGCCGACGTCCCCGGCGATCATCTCGACGGGGCTGTGCGGGTCGTCGAGGTAACGGGCGAGGTGGCCCTTCTCGGCGTACGGCTTGTAGTGGACCATCGCGCGCACCCGCGCGCCGCGCTCGACGAGCAGGTCCACGAGGGTCGAGCCGATGAATCCCTCGGCGCCGGTGACGAGGACGGTACGGCCGTTCCAGTCGATGCTCATGAGGTGAACTTCCTTTCGATGACGGGACAGCCCTTACGCGGTGGTGGCGAGGCTGATGACCTTGGCGGCGAGCAGGTCCGCCGCCCGGCCGTGGTTGGCGGGGTCGGCGGCGCGGCCCATCACGGCGAGCCGGGCCGGGTCCGCGAGCAGCGGGCCGACGAGCGTGGCCAGCCGCTCGGCGGTGGTCTCGCCGTCGGGCAGCAGATGGGCGGCGCCCGCGTCGGACAGCACGCGGGCGTTGTGGGTCTGGTGGTCGCCGGGGGCGTGCGGATACGGCACGAGGACGGCCGGTACCCCGGTGGTGGCGAGCTCCGCGACGGTCGCCGAACCGGCCCGGCAGACCACCAGATCGGCCACCGCGTAGGCCAGGTCCATCCGGTCGAGGTACGGCACGGCCCGCGCGACCCGGTCCGCGCCCGCGTCCGCGAGCCGCTGCCGGGTCTCGGCCAGCGCCGCCGGACCCGTCTTGATCAGCAGGTGGACATCGGTACGGTCCCGCCAGGCGGTGGCCAGGCCGGTCGCGGCGGCGGTGAGGCGGGCCGCGCCCAGGCTGCCCCCGTTGAAGAGCACGACCCGGGCGCCGTCGGGTATCGCGAAGGCGGCGCGCGCCTCGGCGCGCAGGGCACCGCGGTCGAGGGCGGCCAGCGTCGCGGCGACCGGCATGCCGACGGTCTCGGCGTCCTGGCCGCCCGTCAGGTGCGGGCGGCTGCCGTCGAAGGCGACCGTGACGTGCGGGGTGAGCCGGGCGGCGAACTGATTGGCCCGGCCCGGTACCGCGTTGGACTCATGGATCACGCTCGGCAGCCCGGCCATCCGGGCCCCGAGGATGACCGGTGCGCTCGGGTAGCCGCCCATGCCCACCGCGACCCGGGCGCCCTGCGTGCGCAGGATGGACCGGCACTGGGCGCCGGACCTGACGAGCGCGGCGGGGAGCAGGAAGCGCTTGGCCCCCAGAGCCGGGTCGAAGGGGATCATGTCGACGGTGTGCAGCCGGTATCCGGCGGCCGGGATCAGCCTGGTCTCCAGCCCGCGTTCGGTGCCGACGAAGGAGACGACCGCGTCCGGATCGGCCCGGCGCAGGGCCTCGGCGAGGGCGAGCCCCGGATAGATGTGGCCGCCGGTGCCGCCCGCACCGATCACGACGGAGAGTGGTGTGCTCATGGCCGCCACACTCACGAAGTGGCTTAAGAAGGTTCTAAGAGTCCCCTTTGGCAGGCTTCGGGGTATGACCAAGATCCTGGTGGCCGACGACGAGCCGGAAGTACGGGCCGCCGTCGAGGACGGACTGACCATCGAGGGGTACGAGGTGCGGGGCGTCGGCGACGGCCTCGCCGCGCTCTCCGCGGTCGCTTCGTGGCAGCCCGACGCGCTCGTCCTGGATGTGATGATGCCGGTACTGGACGGTCTCGGGGTCTGCCGCAGACTGCGCGCGCTGGACGACCGCACCCCCGTACTGGTCCTCACCGCGCTGGCCTCCGTCAGTGAGCGCGTCGACGGTCTGGACGCGGGCGCCGACGACTATCTGGTGAAGCCGTTCGCGCTGGACGAACTGGTGGCCCGGGTACGGGCACTGCTGCGGCGGGCCGCCCCGGCCCCGCTGGACCACGATCTGTCCTTCGCGGACCTGACGCTGGACCCGGTGACCCGCACGGGCCGGCGGGCGGGCCGTCCGCTGGAGTTCAGCCGCACGGAGTCCGCCCTGCTGGAGCTGCTGGTGCGCCATCCGGGGCAGGTGCTCCCGCGCGAGGTGATCCTGGAACGGGTATGGGGTCAGGACTTCGGCCCGGACTCCAACTCGCTCGCGGTGTACGTGGGGTATCTGCGCCGCAAGCTGGAGGCGGGCGGCGAGCCGAGGCTCGTCCACACGGTGCACGGTGTCGGCTACCGGCTGGACGTGGCGTGAGCGGCGGCGGCAGGCGCGGGCTGGGGGCGCGCTGGCGACGGCGACGGCCGTTGCGCACGCGGCTGGCCGTGGCGGCGTCGGCGGCGGTCGCGCTGGTCGCGGTCGGGATGTGCGCGGCGGCGTTCTTCGTGATCCGGTACGAGATGGTGCACCAGCTGGACCTGAGCCTGACCCAGTCGGCGACCCGGCTGATCCAGGAGCACCGTGGCGGCGGGCCGGAGGTGCTGGCGGGCGAGTGCCGCTATCTGGCGTCGCCGGCGTGTGCGCAGATCGTTCCGGCCGACCCGGCCGCGGACCCCGCCGAGCCGTATCTGCTGCCGGTCTCCGCCCCGGTCAGAGCGGTGGCCGCGGGTGAACGGGCCGCGTACTTCAGCTCCGTCACGCTCTTCGGCCGGCCGATGCGGATGCTGACGACCCGGTTCGGCGAGGGCACAGCGGTGCAGCTGGCGCTCCGTTCGGACCCGGTGGACCGCGGCGTCCGGCAGGCGGCGCGGCTGCTGGCGGTGGTCGGCGGGGCGGGCGTCCTGCTGGCGGCGGGCCTGGGCTACGGGGTCTCGCGCACGGGTCTGGCACCGGTCGCCCGGCTGACCGCGACCGCGGAGCGCATCGCCGCCACCCGGGACCCGCGCCACCGCATCGAGCTGCCGCCGGGGCCGCCGGGGCGGCAGGACGAGGTCACCCGGCTCGCCGCGAGCTTCAACACCATGCTCGGCGAGCTGGAGCAGTCGGTCACCGCCCAGCGCCGGCTGGTCGCGGACGCCTCGCACGAACTGCGCACACCGCTCACGGCGCTGCGGACGAACGCGGAGCTGCTGGCCCGCGCCGACCGGCTCACCGACGCCCAGCGCGACCGGGCGTCGGGCGCGCTGGGCCGGCAGATCCGCGAGGTCACCGGCATGGTGAACGACCTGATCGAGCTGGCCAGGGACGAGGAGCCGCTGCCGCTGCTGGAGGAGGTGCGCCTCGCGGAGCTGACCGGGCACGCGGTGGCCACGGCCACGGCGCACTGGCCGGACACCCCGTTCCTGCTGGACGTCGAGGAGCGGGCGGCGGGGGCGATGCGGCCCGGCGTACCGGCCCGGCTCGTCCGGCTGCTCACCAACCTGCTGGACAACGCCGCGAAGTTCAGCCCGCCGGGCGCACCCGTGGAGGTCGCCCTGACCGCCTTCGGGGGCGGGGAACGGGACGGGAACGGGGGCGCCCTGGAACTCACGGTGCGCGATCACGGCCCCGGGATCGCCGCGGCGGACCTCCCGCACGTCTTCGACCGCTTCTACCGCGCCGAGTCCGCCCGCGCCCTGCCCGGTTCGGGCCTGGGTCTGGCCATGGCCCGGCAGATCGCCCGCGCCCATGGCGCGGACCTCGTGGCGGAGGCCGCACCGGGGGGCGGGGCGCTCTTCCGGCTGACGTTTCCCGGGGCGCCGCGGTCTCAGAAGCCAGGCGGCTCCGTGTAGGTGCCCCACTCCTCGCGCAGGACGCCGCAGATCTCGCCGAGCGTGGCCTCGGCCCGTACCGCGTCCAGCATCGGCACGATCATGTTCGAGCCGTCCCGGGCGGCGGCCAGCATCGCGTCCAGCGCGGCGCTCACCCTGGCGTCGTCACGGCCGTCCTTGCGGGCGCCGAGCTCGCGCACCTGGTCGCGCTCGACCTCGTGGCTGACCCGCAGGATCTCCAGATCGCCGGTGACGGAGCCGTGGTGGACGTTGACGCCGACGACCCGCTTGTCGCCCTTCTCCAGCGACCGCTGGTACTGGAAGGCGGACTCGGCGATCTCCCCGGTGAACCAGCCGTCCTCTATGCCGCGCAGGATTCCGGAGGTGATCGGGCCGATCGGGTGCTGTCCGTCCGGCCGGGCGCGGGTGCCGCGCTCCTTGATCTGGTCGAAGATCTTCTCGGCCTCGGCCTCGATCCGGTCGGTGAGCTGCTCGACGTACCAGGAGCCGCCCAGCGGGTCGGCGACATTGGCGACGCCGGTCTCCTCCATCAGCACCTGCTGGGTGCGCAGGGCGATCTCGGCGGCCTGCTCGGAGGGCAGGGCGAGGGTCTCGTCGAGGGCGTTGGTGTGCAGCGAGTTGGTGCCACCGAGGACGGCGGAGAGCGCCTCGACAGCGGTGCGTACGACGTTGTTGTACGGCTGCTGGGCGGTGAGGGAGACCCCGGCCGTCTGGGTGTGGAAGCGCAGCCACTGCGCCTTGTCGGTCTTCGCGCCGTACGTCTCCTTCATCCAGCGGGCCCAGATCCGGCGGGCGGCGCGGAACTTGGCGATCTCCTCGAAGAAGTCGAGGTGCGCGTCGAAGAAGAAGGAGAGTCCGGGGGCGAAGGTGTCGACGTCGAGCCCGCGGGAGAGGCCGAGCTCCACGTAACCGAAGCCGTCGGCCAGGGTGTACGCCAGCTCCTGCGCGGCCGTCGCCCCGGCCTCGCGGATGTGGTAGCCGGAGACGGAGAGCGGCTTGTACGCGGGGATGTCGCGGGCGCAGTGCTCCATCAGGTCGCCGATGAGGCGCAGGTGGGGCTCGGGCTGGAAGAGCCACTCCTTCTGCGCGATGTACTCCTTGAAGATGTCGGTCTGGAGCGTGCCGTTGAGCACGCCCGGATCGACGCCCTGGCGCTCGGCGGCGACCAGGTACATGCAGAAGACGGGGACGGCGGGGCCGCTGATCGTCATCGAGGTGGTGACGTCGCCGAGCGGAATGTCCTTGAACAGGACCTCCATGTCGGCGGCGGAGTCGATGGCGACACCGCAGTGCCCGACCTCGCCGAGCGCGCGCGGGTCGTCGGAGTCGCGGCCCATCAGGGTCGGCATGTCGAAGGCGACGCTGAGTCCGCCGCCGCCGTTGGCCAGGATCGTCTTGTAGCGCTCGTTGGTCTGCTCGGCGTTGCCGAAGCCGGCGAACTGGCGGATGGTCCAGGTGCGGCCCCGGTAGCCGGTGGGGTAGAGCCCTCGGGTGAAGGGGTACTCACCGGGCCAGCCGATGCGCTCGAACCCCTCGTACGTATCGCCGGGGCGTGGCCCGTACGCGGGCTCCACCGGGTCCCCGGAGAGCGTGGTGAAGTCCGCGTCGCGCTTGCGGGCCTTGTCGTAACGGGCCTGCCAGCGGAGGCGGCCTTCCTCGATCGCGTCAGCGTCCATACGCTCGAATTTACTAGGACGTCCTAGTAAATGTCGATGGGAAACCGCCCGGTGCTTGGCACGGGGCGGTTTCGGATGGTGCGCGGTGGTGCGGCGCGGTGCCGGTCAGGCCTTCACGGTCACCGGGGAAGCGTCCGCGATCAACGGCTCCACCTCGGCGACGACCTTGCGCTCCACGAAGAACGCGGCCGTCGGGATGGTGCCCGAGATCAGTACCCACAGCAGCTTGCCGACGGGCCACTTCGCCTTGGAACCGAGATCGAAGGCGAAGATCAGATAGATGATGTAGAGCACGCCATGGACCTGCGAGACCACGAGGGTGACGCCCTCACCGGTGTCGAATCCGTACTTGAAGACCATGCACAGGCAGAGGATCAACAACATGACGGCGGTGACGTATGCCATCACCCGATAACGGGTCAGCACGCTGCGTTTCATGGCATCGAGCCTAACCGGGCCGCCGGGGCGATCTTGCAGCGCCCTGCCCCTCACCGCGTGTGGACTACTGGTCCTCGAAATCGTGTGCGGCGACCCGCAACGGGCGCAGCATCGCGAAGATCTCGGCGCACTCCTCGGAGTCGTAGGCCCCCAGCCCGAAGTCCATCGCCACCAGGTCCCGGGTGGCCGCCTCGACGACCTCGCGGCCCCTGGCGGTGATGGAGGCGAGGGTGCCCCGCCCGTCGTTCGGGTTGGGGCGCTTGTCGACCAGACCGGACTTCACCAGCCGGTCCACGGTGTTCGTCACGGAGGTGGGGTGCACCATGAGCCGCTCGCCGATCTTGGACATCGGCAGCTCGCCCGCCTTGGAGAAGGTGAGCAGCACCAGCGCCTCGTACCGGGCGAAGGTCAGTCCGTACGGCTTGACGACCGCGTCGACCTCGGCGAGCAGGATCTGCTGGGCCCGCATGATCGAGGTGATCGCCCCCATCGAGGGCATGGGTCCCCAGCGCTGATGCCAGAGTTCTTCGGCACGGGCGATGGGATCGAAGGGAAGGCTGAGCGGCTTCGGCACGGCACCGACCTTACCGACTGGTCATATGCCGGTCCGCCCCGTCTCGCCCTTCGGTACCCGGCTCGGGTACGGGCACGGATACGGGCTCGGGTACGGGTACGGGAGCGGTCCTGCGGACCTCGACGATCAGCAGAACCGTGCACGCGGTCCCGATGGCCCCGGACGCGGCCACCACCTGGTGCACGGGGAAGAACTCGGCCGCCAGCCCGGCCAGTGCCATGCCGACGCCCTGGCCCGTCATCAGCCCGGCGGTGAGCAGGGTCATCGCCCGGCCGCGCAGCTCCGGCGGGACGGCGTCGACGAACCACTGGTCGAGCCCGATGATGTACGCCGCCCCCGCCCCGGCCAGCACGAGGGCCACCACGGTCAGGACCAGGCCGGGGCGGACCACGTACACGACGAGGGGCAGCAGTCCGGCCGCGGCGACCGGCAGCACGATCCGGGACCGGGTACGGGGGCTGAGGGCGGAGCCCGCGTACAGCTCGGCCCCGATGTGGCCGACCGCCATCGCGCACATCATCAGCCCGAGCGCGGCGGGTCCCGCGCCGATGGCGTCCGCGTACGGGGTCGCGAGCGCCTCCGGGGCGACGACGAACACGGCGGGCACCCAGAAGAGCAGCATCAGGGCGCGGATCCTGCGGTCGGCGAGCACGGTGCGGGCTCCTGCCAGCGACTGCTTCAGCAGCGCGCCGCCCCCGTCTCCCCCGGTCCGGGCGGGCCGGTCGCGGGTGCCCAGGCGGAGCAGGGCGGCCGAGCAGAGGAACGTACCGACCGTGATCGTGATCGCCCCCCGCGGGGACACCACGGCGAGCAGCAGTCCGCCGACGCCGAAGCCGATGAGTACCGCGCTCTGCGAGACGATCCGCAGCAGCGAGCGGCCCAGCACGAAGAGATCCCCGTCGCCGAGGATGTCGGTGAGGGCGGCCATCCGGGTCCCGGTGAACACGGGCGACACCGCGGCGACCAGACAGCGCAGGACCAGGAGCCCGGCCACGGGGGTGCCGGGCAGCACCATCACGGCGACGCAGCCCGCGCAGATCAGATCGCAGGTGACGAGGACCCGGCGGGCCGGGTAGCGGTCGGCGACCCCGGCGAAGAGCGTGCCGCCGACGAGGTACGGGAGGAAGCCGAGCGCGAAGGTGAGGGCGCTGAGCAGGGGCGAGCCGGTGAGGTCGTACACGAGGACGGTGAGGGCCAGCTCGCTGATGACGACCCCGAGGAGCGAGAGGAGGTGCGCGGCGAAGACGGCCCGGAACTCCCGGACACCGAACACGGCCCGGTAGCCACGCCCGGATGCGGGGGCGGGGGATGCGGGGGCGGGGGATGCGGGGGTGGGGGATGCGGGGGTGGAGGGTGCGGGGGTGGAGGGTGCGGGGGTGGAGGGTGCGGGGGTGGCGGGTACGAGGTCGATGGGTGCGGTGTCGGTGGGCTCCCGGAGCGGCGCCGCGGGGCCCGGGTCGGGGTGGGCGGCGCGCTCCGGGGGCGTAGCCGGAGGCGGTACCTCGGGGGCGGGCCGGTCGCGGGGTGTGCCCGCCGGGGTGTCGGTATCGCTCGGCATGGGGCGAGCCTGTCCCGGCCCGAGCCGCCGTCGTTAGACTTTCGGCTGACGCCGAATCTTCGCGAGGCCCCGGTATGCCGTTCCATCTGCACTTCCACGAGAGCGACCTGCTGCGCTGCCGCTTCGCGCTCTCGCCGCTCTGGGAGACCCAGGAAGCCGTACGCACGCTGACCCGCGCCTACCGCCACGGCTACCACCTGCCCTGGCTCCGGCAGATCCGGGAGGAGGCCGCGGCGCTGGACCTGGAGCCGCTGTGGCTGCTCATGCCGGACGGCGGCCACAACCCGGACTTCATCTGCCCGCCGCCGCTCGGCCCCCTCGCCACGTTCGAGCAGGAGATCGCGGGCCTCCGGTCGGTCGACCCGGAGGACGCCCGTGCGGACATGGCGCTGACCCTGGCGGAGCGGCCCGGCGGCCTGGCGTCCGCCGCCGGACGACGGATGCTCGCCGATCCCGCACGGACCGTCCGGGAACTGGCCGATCTGCTGGAACGGGCCTGGCAGGTGCTGGTCGAGCCGCACTGGCCACGGCTGCGCGCGCTGCTGGAGGCCGATATCGCCTACCACTCACGACGGCTCGCGGAGGTCGGCTTCGAGCGGCTCCTGGGCGAGGTCAGCCCCCGGCTGCGCTGGACGGAATCCACGCTCACCATCGTGGGGACCAAGGGGAACCACTCCCGGATCCTCGGCGGGCAGGGACTCGTCCTGATGCCGAGCGCCTTCGTCTGGCCGGAGGTGGTCGGCGGGTACGAGGAGCCCTGGCTGCCCGCGGTGATCTATCCGGCGCGCGGGATCGGCGGGCTGTGGAGCGAGGCCGCCGACCGGACCCCCGACGCGCTCGCCCGGCTGCTCGGCCGCGCGCGGGCCGATGTGCTGTGCGCGCTGGACGAACCCGCCGGGACGAGCGCGCTGGCGCACCGGCTCTCCCTCGCCCCGTCCTCCGTATCGGCGCATCTGTCGGTACTGCGGGAGGCGGGACTGCTGACCTCGCGGCGGTACGGGCACCAGGTGCTGTACGAACGGACTCCGCTCGGGATCGCGCTGGCGGTGTCGCCCTGACCGCGTGCCGGTGACGGCGCGTGCCGGTGACCGTGCGCCGGTGGCGACACGTGCCGGTAACGACACGTGCCCGTGGACGCGGGACGGACAAAGCCCCCTGGAATTCGCCGTGTGGTACCGGGGGGCTTTGTCGGGTGAACGCGGAAGCACCGCTCCGCGGACGGGGCGTCAGGGTGCCAAGTACCGTTCCACCGTCTCGACCTTGGAGGTCAGGCCATCGGTGACACCCGGCCGGATGTCGGCCTTCAGGACCAGGGAGACGCGTCCGGCACGGGCCTCGACGGCGGCGACGGCCCGCTTGACGACGTCCATGACCTCGTCCCATTCCCCCTCGATGGAGGTGAACATGGCGTCCGTACGGTTGGGCAGTCCGGACTCGCGGACCACCCGCACGGCGTCGGCGACGTACTCGCCGACGTCCTCGCCGACACCCAGCGGAGAGACCGAGAAGGCGACGATCACGCGCTGACCGTCCCTTCGCGGCGGGCGCGGGCGGCGATGGCGCCGTCGGCCTCGTAGCGCTTGAGGAGCTTGTCGCCGTACAGCCCGCCGAACGGGAGCAGCGCCAGCAGGAAGAACAGGGCGACGCGCTTCAGCGGCCACTTCGTCTTGGCCCATACGTCGACCAGCAGCACGGCGTAGATCACGAAGAGCACCCCGTGCAGCATGCCCAGCGGCATCATCAGGAAGTCGATGTCCGAGACGCGGCTGAGGACCGAGCCGAAGAGGATGAGGGCGGGGAAGGACAGCGCCTCGGGAATCGAGATGAGGCGCAGCCGGTGCAGGGCGGTAGCGGTCTTGATGTCCACGGGGGCACCTTCGGTGGGAGGGTCGTGACGGCTTGTGAACGCAGGCACAAGCGTCCCCCATTGTGGCATCGTCGCCCGGCGTCCCCGGCCCCGGGTGCCGGAAGAGTCCGGGGCCCCTGGTCGGCGTACGGCTCCGGCGGTTACCGTCGGAGCGTGGCGATGTTCCGACTCCAAGGCAGCAAGACGCTCGCCGTCGACCTGACCGGCGATGCCGTCAAGGCGAAGAACGGCTCGATGGTCGCGTACGACGGGCAGATGGCGTTCAAGAAGATGTCCGGCGGCGGTGAGGGCGTCCGTGGCATGGTGACCCGCCGGCTGACCGGCGAGCAGATGACCGTGATGGAGGTGAAGGGGCAGGGCACCTGCTACTTCGCCGACCGGGCGAGCGAGATCAATCTGGTCTCGCTGCACGGCGACAAGCTGTACGTCGAGGCGAGCAATCTGCTCGCCACCGACGGCGGGCTGCGCACCGGGACGTCCTTCACCGGGCTGCGCGGCGGGGCCAGCGGCAACGGTCTGTTCACCACCACCGTCGAGGGCACCGGCCAGGCGGCGATCATGTCGGACGGTGCGGCGGTGCTGCTGCGGGTGACGCCCCAGTACCCGCTCACGGTCGACCCGGGCGCCTACATCGCCCATCAGGGCAGTCTTCAGCAGCACTTCCAGTCCGGGGTGAACTTCCGCACGCTGATGGGCGAGGGCTCCGGCGAGTCGTTCCAGATCCGCTTCGAGGGCGACGGACTCGTCTACGTACAGCCCAGTGAGCGGAACACCGTCGGGGGGGATGTCTGATGCCGTTCCGTGAGATCAACTCGAAGATGGTGGAGGCCGCGGTGGCCCCCGGCCAGAAGATGTACAGCCAGCGGGGCGCGATGCTCGCCTATCGCGGCGAGGTGTCGTTCACCCCGAACGTGCAGGGCGGCGGGGGCGGCATCGCCTCCATGATCGGCCGGCGGGTGGCGGGCGAGGCGACCCCGCTGATGACGGTCGAGGGCAGCGGCACGGTGATGTTCGGCCACGGTGGCCACCACATCCAGGTGATCAACCTGGCGGGCGACACCCTGTTCGTGGAGGCCGACCGGCTGCTCGCCTTCGACGGCACCCTTCAGCAGGGCACGATGTTCATGGGTTCGCAGGGCGGGGTCATGGGCATGGTGCGCGGTCAGGTCACCGGGCAGGGCCTGTTCACCACGACGCTCAAGGGCCACGGGGCGGTCGCGGTGATGGCGCACGGCGGGGTGATCGAGCTGCCGATCGCGCCGGGCCGTCCGGTGCATGTGGACCCGCAGGCGTACGTCGCCCACCACGGGGACGTGACGAACAAGCTGTCCACCGCGCTCGGCTGGCGCGACATGGTGGGGCGCGGGGCCGGCGAGGCGTTCCAGCTGGAGCTGAGCGGCAGTGGCGCGGTGTACGTCCAGGCGTCGGAGGAGAAGCTGTGAGCACGCCCGTGATCTTCGATCCGTTGACACTGCCGTCGGACGACAACGTCAACGCGTACACCTTCTGCGTGGAGCTGAAGGGGAGCCAGTGGTTCCTTCAGAAGGGGAAGATGATCGCCTATTACGGGCGGATCGAGTTCAACGGGATCGGACACGGCCGCTTCGAGCGGCTGATCCGTACGAGCTTCCACTCACCGCTGCACGCGAGCGACTGGGTGGTGGCCGAGGGCAGCGGGAAGATGCTGCTCGCGGACCGGGCCTTCGACGTGAACTCGTACGACCTGGAGAACGGGAACCTGACGATCAGGTCCGGCAACCTGCTGGCCTACCAGCCGACGCTGGCCCTGAAGCAGTCGATCGTGCCGGGCTTCCTGACCCTGATCGGTACGGGGAAGTTCGTGGCGGCGTCCAACGGTCCGGTGGTCTTCATGGAGCCGCCGTTGCGGGTCGATCCGCAGGCGCTGGTGGGCTGGGCCGACTGCCCCTCGCCCTGCCATCACTACGACCACGGCTATATGTCGGGGATCATGGGCGGGCTGCGGTCGCTGACGGGGATCGGTGGCGCGTCGGGCGAGGAGCACCAGTTCGAGTTCGTCGGGGCGGGCACGGTGCTGCTCCAGTCGACCGAGGTACTGATGCCCGAGCAGGCGGTGGGAGCGACTCCGCAGCAGGCGGGAGTGCCCGGTGGTGCGGGTGGTGCCGGTGGTGCGGGTCAACCTGGGTCCGCGCCCCGTCTGCCCGGCCAGCTGGGGGACCTCCAGCGTCGCTTCGGTTGGTGAACGGTAGTCTGCGGAGTGTGACGTCGAACGTGTGCACAGAGCTGTCCCCGGCCTCCGGGTCCGGGCCCGAACCCCGGCGGTGCCGGGCGTCACACCCCTTATTTTCGTCCGGCTTTCAACTTCTTAGGTAGAATCCATATATGGAGACCGAGACGGCCACGCGCTGGCTGAACGACGCGGAGCAGTGCGCCTGGCGCACCCACCTGGACGTCAGCAGGCTGCTGATGCACCAGCTGGAGAAGGACCTCCAGCCGTTCGGCCTGACCAACAACGACTACGAGATCCTGGTCAATCTCTCCGAGTCGGACGACCAGCGCCTACGGATGAGCGACCTCGCCGCCGCCACCCTGCAGTCCAAGAGCCGGCTCTCGCACCAGATCACCCGCATGGAGACCGCGGGGCTGGTCCGCCGCACCAACTGCGAGTCGGACCGCCGCGGACTGTACGCCGTACTGACCGCGCTCGGCGCCGAGACCATGCGCAAGGTCGCGCCGCACCATGTCGCCTCGGTGCGCAAGCACTTCATGGATCTGCTCTCCCCCGAGGCCCTGGCGGACCTCCACACGGCACTGACGCCGATCGCGGAGCACCTGCGCGGGCGGCGCGGCAAGGCGTAGGGCTGTAGGGCTGTAGGGCTGTAGGGCTGTAGGGCTGTAAAACCATGGCGCGGGCTGCGTCGCTGACGGCCGCCCCCTCATCGGGGGCGGCCTCCTCGCGTACGGCCCCGGTACGGCGGTGCTCTCAGTGCGCGCGATCCGCACCGGGCAGCCGCAGCCGGAACAGCGCGCCGCCCTCCGCCGCCCCGTCCACCGTCAGCGTGCCGCCGTGCCGGGTGGCGACGTCCCGGGCGATGGCGAGGCCCAGACCGGCCCCGCCGTCGTCCCTGCTGCGGGCGTCGTCGAGGCGCACGAAGCGTTCGAAGATCCGCTCCCGCTCGTCCGGCGGCACACCCGCCCCGTCGTCACGCACCTCGACACTCACGCCGTTCGCGTCGGCGCTCACCGAGACCGCGACCAGCCGCTCCGCGTGACGCTCGGCGTTGTCCAGCAGATTGCCGATCACCCGCGCCAGCTGCCCGCGCGAACCGTTCACCTCGCAGTCGCCCGTATCCGGCACCGACACCGTCACCGGGATCCGGTCGCCGAGGCGCTGCGAGACCTCCTCGCGGACCAGCGCGCCCAGGTCGAGCGGCGTACGCCCGGGCTTCTCCCCCGCGTCCAGCCGCGCCAGCAGCAGCAGGTCGGCGGCCAGCGTCTGAAGCCGTACGGTGTCGGCGACCGCACCCGGCACGTCCAGCAGCTCCGGGTGGGCGGCGCCCACCTCCAGCTGGGTGCGCAGCGAGGCGATCGGGCTGCGCAGCTCGTGCGACGCGTCCGCGACGAAGCGCCGCTGACGGTCCACGGAGGCCTCCAGCACGGTCAGGGTCTCGTTGGTCGTACGGGCCAGCCGGGCGATCTCGTCGCGCGAATCGGGCTCCGGCACCCGGCGGCTGAGGTCCTCGGACGCGGTGATCGCGGCCATCTCCCGGCGGATGCCCTCGACCGGCCGCAGCGCCCGGCGGGTCACCAGCCAGGTCACGCCCGCGACGACGACCAGCAGCACGGGCAGCCCGGTCAGCATGGCCCCGCGCACGGTGCCCACGGCCTCCTGCTCGGTGGCGAGCGGGGCGCCCGCGTGGACGGTCAGGGTCACCCCGGTGGAGGTGGTCGCCTCGACGGAGGCGAAGCGGTAGTCGGCGGTGTGGCCGTCGACGGTGGCGGTGCCGTTGGTGAAGTCGGGGTCGTCGGAGGACACCTCGCCGCGCGCCGGACGGCTGCCGCCGTCGTCCCTGTCGTCCCCGTCATCGTCGTCGTCATCGCCCGACGCGCCCGCCGGGGCGGAAGGGACCGGGCGTACGACGCCGCTTTCCGTGCCCGAGATCGCCTCCAGGTCCTTGGAGACGGCCACCACCCGGCCCTTCTCGTCGGTCACCTGGACCGGGTGGTCCTCCTCGTCGTCCAGGTCCAGCGCGCCGTACGCCGTGTCGAGGGCGAGCTGCCCGGCCACCTCGCGGGCCGACACCTCCGCCTGGAGGCCCGCCTGATCGGTCAGATTGGCGCGCAGCACCATGAGCACGGCGAGCCCGGCACCGATCAGCGCGACGGCGACGACCAGCGTGGCGCCGAGCGCGGCCCTGGCCCGTACGGATCTCACAGCGCCTCCAGCCGGTAACCGGCGCCGCGCACGGTGCGGATGGCCGTGGCACCGAGCTTGCGCCGCAGGGTGCTGATGTAGACCTCGACGATGTTCGGGTCACCGTCGTAGGCGAAGTCCCAGACGTGCTCCAGGATGTCCGCCTTGCTCACCACCTGGCCCGCCCGCAGGGCCAACTGCTCCAGTACGGCGAATTCCTTCGTGGTCAGCGCGATCTCGTCCTCGCCCCGGTGCACCCGCCGGGCGGCGGTGTCCATCCGCAGGGTGCCCACGGTGAGCACGGGCGAGGCGGAGCCGGTGCCGCGGCGACGCAGCAGCGCGCGGATCCGGGCGACCAGGACGACGTAGCTGAACGGCTTGGTCAGGTAGTCGTCGGCGCCGGTGTCCAGGCCCTCCGCCTCGTCGTACTCCCCGTCCTTCGCCGTGAGCATGAGGATGGGCACCTCGTGCCCCGCGGCGCGCAGGGCGGCGCAGACCCGGTAGCCGTTCATGCCGGGCAGCATGATGTCCAGGACGACGAGGTCGTACGCCCCCCCGCTCGCCAGGTGCAGCCCTTCGAGGCCGTCGTGCACCACATCCACGGCGAAGCCCTCGGCGGTGAGTCCCCTGGCCAGGGACACCGCGAGTCGCTTCTCGTCCTCCACGATCAACAGGCGCATGTGCACAGGGTCGCAAACCCCACCTGAAGAAGGCTTCAGGTGGCTTCAGGCTGCGTTCAGCATCACCCCGGCAGTGTGGAACCCGTCGAACAGGCACATCCCTCGGGGAGGAACCTCATGAAGCGCAACATCGCCATCGCAGCCGTCACCGCAGCCGTACTCATCGGTGGCGCAGCCGCCACCACCGCCGCCTTCGCGGACGACGACAGCGACCGCACCGGCCGGAGCACGAGCAGCGGCACGGCCCCCATGACCATCACCACCGACAAGGACGACGACACCGCGCGGACCGTGACGGGCACCGGCGCGATCTCCCTCGACGAGGCCGTCGCCGCCGCGCTGAAGAGCGTCCCCGGCACGGTCACCGAGGCGGAACTGGACAACGACGACGACGACGAGGACCGCGACGTCTGGGAGCTGAATGTGTACGGCTCCGACAAGGTCTGGCACGACGTGACCGTCGACGCCCGCAACGGCACGGTGCTCACCGACCGCGACGACGACAACGACGACCGCGACCGCTACGCGCCCAAGTCCGCGTCGCTCTCGCTGGACGCGGCGGTCAAGTCGGCGCTGCGGACCGCGCCCGGCAGCGTGACCTCCGTCGACCTGGACAACGACGACGATGACGACGACGGCCGCAGGGGCAACGTCCTGCGCTGGGACATCGACATCGCGGGCAAGGACGGCAAGCACCACGAACTGCGCGTCGACGCGAAGACCGGCAAGGTCACCGTGGACCGTGACGACGACCACGACGACGACCGCGGGGACGACCGTGACGACGACGGCGACGACCGCTGACCCGGTGCCCGGCACGCCCTGAGCCCTTCCCGACCGGGGCTCAGGGCGCGAAGCCCTTCCCGGCCCGGGGGCCCGGGGCTCAAGGCCCGGGGGCTCAGGGCGCGAAGCCGGACACGACCGATCCGTCGTTGTCGAAGGACAGGAACAGCACGTCCCCGACCGCGATCAGGCGGGAGCTGTCCTCCAACGGTCCGTTCAGGATCTTGCGCTCCCCCGTCTCGACGCTCCCCCGGCCGCCCAGCGCGAAGGCGTCCACCACCTCGCCGTCGGCGACGAGGGCGAGCTCGCCCGAGACCGACGTACCTCCGGCGAGCGCCAGATCGGAGACGTGGTTCCACAGCTCCTCGCCGTCCGAGAGGCGGAACGCGCGCAGTTCGCCGGGCGAGGAGAGGACGACCGTGCCGTCCGCGGAGACGGCTGGTCTGTACGAAGCGGTCGCCGCCGTGGCCAGAGTCCTGCGCCGATCGGTGCGGGTCACATCGATCACGGTGATGCTCTCCTCGCCCAGGCAGAGCAACTCGGCCTTCCGCAGGACCGGTTCACGGCACGGGACATCGCCCTGGACGATTCCGGGCAGCCGGTCTCCGGAGGCCGCGTCGAAGATCCTGATGTCGCCGCCGACCGCCACCAGCCGCCCGTCGGCGGCCAGCAGCGTGAACTGGAACTCGTGGTACTCCGCGCTCCACTTCTCCGGCCGCTTCGCGCCCGTCACCTGCTGGGCGACCAGCCGGCCCGTGGAGCCGCCCCGGATCCGCGAGACGTAGTGGACCACCCCGTCCGCGTACACGGCCCCGGTGCCGAGGTACCCCTTCCGCATCGGCTTGCGCCACACCTCCTTGCCGTCGGTGAGGCGCAGCCCGAGCAGGGCCTCCGGCACGAACGCGTACACCGTGCCGTCGACGACCGCCGCGATCGACCGGCCGTCCGTGCCCACCGTCTCGCCGCCGGTCCTCTCCGGCACGTTCCACCGTTCGGCACCGGTCGCCGCGTCCAGCGCGGTGACCCCGCGCCTGCCGGAACAGACCAGCGTGTCCCCGGACAGCGCGCAGCCGTGGTCGCCGGTGCCCTTCTCGCCGGTCCACGGCTTCCAGCCCGCGGGGCGTGCCGCGCTGTCGGCGCCCCGCTCCCCGAAGTCACCGGTGCGCCCCGCGTCCGCGCCCGGGACGAGCGTGGCGAGGGTGGGCCGCACGGACGGCGAGGGGGACGCGGAGACACCGGGCCGCCCGCTCGCGCCGCCCCCGCCCGCCCCGCCGGCGTTCCCGTTCCCGGTCCCGTCCAGCAGCCTCGGCAGCAGCAGGACGCCGAGCGCCACGCACACCGCCACGGCGACGGCCGCCACCGCGATCCGCGGGCCGCGCCGCCGGGACGGCGCCGGATCCGGCACGACGGGCGACGGGGCGACGGGCGGCGGCGCGGGCAGCGGGGCGACGGGCGGTACCACTCCCGGCGCCCCGCCCGCGGCAGGTACCGAGCGCGCGCACTCCCGCGCCTCCCGCGCGTACCGGGAGAACTCCCCGCGCACCGCGTCGTGCCACGGGAACGGCTCCGGGAACTCCCCCGGCCACAGCAGCCCGGCCAGCTCCGGCGGGGTCGGCCGGTCCTCGGCGCGGGCACTGAGGCAGCGCTCGATCACCGGACGCAATCCGGCCGGTACGCCGCCGAGTTCGGGCTCCCCGTGAGCGATGCGGAAGATGACCGCGGCCATGTCGGAGTCGTCGAACGGGCCCCGCCCGGACGCGGCGTGCGCGAGCACGGCGCCCAGGCAGAACACGTCGGAGGCGGGCACCAGCGCCCGCGAACCGTTGACGTGCTCGGGCGAGATGTAGCCGGGGGTGCCGAGCACCACTCCGGTCCGGGTCAGCTGGGTGGCCTCGAATGCCTGGGCGATCCCGAAGTCGATGACCTTGGGCCCGTCGGCGGCGAGCAGCACGTTGCCGGGCTTGAGGTCGCGGTGCAGCACCCGTACCGCGTGCATGTCGGCCAGCGCACGGGCGAGGCCCGAGCCCACCGCGCGCACCACCGGCTCGGGCAGCGGCCCGGTGCGGGAGACGGCCTCGGCGAGCGTGGGGCCGGGGACGTACTCGGTGGCGAGCCAGGGCCGCGCCCCGTCGGCGTCCCCGCCGACGAGCGCGGCCGAGTGCGGGCTGCGTACCGCACCGGCCGCCGCGATCTCCCGGCGGAAGCGGATCCGGAACCCTTCGTCGAGGTCGAGACCGGTGTGCATCGTCTTCAGCGCGACGAGCCCGGCGAGCGGATCGCCGGACGCGGCCGCCGCCGTGCGGGGCCGGGCGAGGTAGACCTCGCCCATGCCGCCCGCGCCGAGCAGGCCGAGCAGGTGGTACGGGCCGATCCGGGTGCGTACGCCGGCGGCGAGCGGCTCGATCATGAGGCGGCCGGGCCCGGCAGCGGGACGGACAGGACGGTGCCCTGGTCGTAGAGGACGTACACGGCTCCGCCGACCGGCAGGATCTCCGGCGGCAGCAGCTCCTGTTCGAACCGCACGCCCCAGTCGAGCTGGTTGTACGACGGCGGGACCGTGGGGCCGGGCGCACCCTTGAGCGGGGTGCCGCGGAGCTTGCCGGGCGGGGACCCGCCGTTGAGCGGGACGCTGTAGAGCGTGGTGGTGTCCGCCCATACGAGGGTGTCGGCGACGATCACCGGCGCGGAGGCCGGATTCCTTCGGCTGCCCCCCGCGTCCTTGCGCAGGGGGTAGCGGCCCAGCACCCGGCCGCCTTCCCGCGCGGTCAGGACGATCTCCGGCGCGACCTCGTCGTCCACCCAGGGCGCGCTGCCGCGCGTGAGGACCATGACGTCGTCGTCGACGGCCACCAGCGTGGTGTCGGTGGTGAGTTCGGGCGAGACCGCGACCTGTCCGGTCGGCTTGAGCGAAGGCGCCCGGAGCCGGTGGACGGCGATGCCCTCCTCGTCCATGGTGTCGGTGTAGACGGAGCAGTAGACGAGTGGCAGGCGCACAAGGGCGTCCTGACAGTCGGCCGTGGTCTCGTCGTCGGCCCGGCCCAGTTCCTCGCCGTCCGTCGTGCGCAGCGCGCGCACCCCGTGCTGACCGAGGATGTAGAGGACCCCGTCGTCGGTGGCCAGCGGCCAGTAGTCGTACCACTGCGCCTGGGAGATGTCGTCGCCGACGAGCGGCTTGCGCCACTTCTCCTCGCCGGTACGGAGGTCGAAGGCGGCGATCCGCGCGCCGTGCGGGGTGTCGCCGATGTCGGCGAACACCAGCCCGTCGGCCACCACCGGGGCGCTCTCCAGCCAGTGCGCGCCGCCGGACCGGCTCTCCCAACGCGTCTTCCCGGTACGGGAGTCCAGCGCGAGCAGCCGGTTGCCGGTGGCCAGGAGGACGGTGTCGCCGTGGATCGCCGGGCGGGTGGAGCCGCCGGGCATGAAGAACTGCCCGGTCGGGCTGACCCGCGCGCCCGGACTGCCGTTCTCCTCGGCTGCCGAGTAGTCCCAGAGCTTCTTCCCGTCGGCGGCGGACAGCGCCTCGTACGATCCGTCGGTCCTGCGGCAGACCACGGCGTACCGGCCCGCCGTGCAGCCCAGCGGCGCGGCGGAGAGCTTGCCCTGCCACGGTTTCCAGCCGGTGGGGCGGATGTCGCGCCCGTAGGGGACGGTGCCGGAGCCCTCGGGTCCGCCCCGGGCGTCGATCCCGGCGAGCACCTGGGCGGGCTTGCCATCGGTGCCGCCCGGTCCTCCGGTACCACCACCCGGTCCGCCGGTTCCGTCCGGATCACCGTCGCGCAGGGCCAGCAGGCCGCCGGTGGCGGCACCGACCAGGAGGAGCGCGACGGCCGCGGCGCGCGCGTAGCGGCCCCAGGACGGCAGCGGGGAAGGGGCGGCGGACGGCGTGGGGTCCGGGGGCAGGCCCGGTCCACGGGTGGGCAGTTGATCGGCCGGCACCCTGCTTCCGGTGGCGGCCTCCGTCGGGGTGTACCCCGGCAGCAGGGGCCCGTCCAGTGCCCGGAGGACGGCCAACTCCCGCTCGTACTCGGCGATGTGCTCCGCCACCGGGGCCGACCAGCCGACAGCCGCGTCCGGGGCGAGGCGCGCGGCGAGTCCGGCGGCGGTGGGACGGGCGGCCGGGTCGGCGACCAGGCAGTCCGCGAGGACCGTGCGCAGGGCGGCGGGCACCTCGCTCAGGTCTGCCTCGACGTACTTGATCCGGTAGAGCACGGCGGCGACGGGCCCGTCGCCGAAGGGGTCGCGCCCGGTGGCGGCGAAGCAGAGCACGGAGGCGAGGGCGAAGACGTCCGACGCGGACACGACGCGGCCGCTGCCCGCGACATGCTCCGGGGACATGAAGGCGGGGCTGCCGACCATCCGGCCGGTGGTGGTGAGCGGGGTGGCGCTCGGGTTCCGGGCGATCCCGAAGTCGATGAGCCGGGGGCCGTCCGCCGCGAGCATCACATTGCCCGGTTTCACGTCCCGGTGCACCACGCCCGCCGCGTGGACGGCCTCCAGCGCGCGGGCGAGCCGGGCGCCGAGCATCCGCGCCTCCGGCTCGCCGAGCGCCCCCGAACGGCGCACCGCGGCCGAGAGGGTCGGGCCCGCCACATAGCCGGTGGCGAGCCAGGGCACCTCCGCGTCGGCGTCGCCGTCGAGCGGCGGGGCGAGCCAGGGGCCCGTGACGGAGCGGGCGAGGGCGATCTCGCGCCGGAAGCGGGTACGGAAGCCGGGGTCACCGGCCACCTCACGGCGCACGGTCTTGACGGCGACGGGTTCGACGGCGCCCGGGACACCGGAGGCGCCGGGAGCGCCGGGGACATCCGGAGCTCCCGGGACATCCGGAGCACCGGCGGCGCCCGGAGCTCCGGCGGCGTCGCTCGATGTGTCCGCCCCGCCGGTCCCCCCGTCCCGTACCCCGAGGTAGACCTCCCCCATGCCTCCCGCGCCGAGCCTGGCCCGTATCGCGTACGGCCCGATCCGTCTCGGCGAGTCCTCCCGCAGCGGCCCCGGCATGCGTCGCTTCCCCCCCTGGTGCGCTCGGCCGGCGCGCACGGTCGGTGCGCACGACCCACGGGACAGGCGCGGTGCGTGTCCCGTGGCATCGTGCCACGCGCGCCCGGCAGTGCCGTCCCGGACAACGAACGGCGCACCTCTGTCCCGTAACTGACGACTTCTCAGCGACAAGGGACGAGGTGCGCCGTGCGCCGGTTCCCGCAGGCGGCCCGCACGCCGCCCGTAGGAGCCGTCAGGACTCGCCCGTGAGTCCCGCCACCAGTTCGTCGGCCGCCGCGTACGGGTCGAGGCGGCCGGCCACGATGCGGGCCGCCAGGGCGTCCAGGCGGCGGTCGCCGTGCAGGTCGGCGATCCGCTCGCGGAGGGCCGTGACGGCGATCGTCTCGACCTCGTGGGCCGCCCGCGCGGTGCGCCGCCCGGCCAGCACGCCGTGCTCCTCCATCCACGCCCGGTGCTTCTCCAGCGCCTCGACGACCTCGTCGATGCCCTCGCCGCGGGCGGCGACCGTCTTGACGATCGGTGGCCGCCAGTCGCCGGGGCCCCGCGACTCCCCGAGGCCCAGCATGTGGTTCAGCTCGCGGGCGGTGGCGTCCGCGCCGTCCCGGTCGGCCTTGTTGACCACGTACACATCGCCGATCTCCAGGATTCCGGCCTTCGCCGCCTGGATGCCGTCGCCCATGCCGGGGGCGAGCAGCACGACGGAGGTGTCGGCCTGGGAGGCGATCTCCACCTCCGACTGGCCGACGCCGACCGTCTCGACGAGGATCACGTCGCAGCCCGCCGCGTCCAGCACCCGGATCGCCTGCGGCGCCGACCAGGCGAGGCCGCCCAGATGTCCGCGGGTGGCCATGGAGCGGATGTAGACGCCGGGGTCGGAGGCGTGGTCCGACATCCGCACCCGGTCGCCGAGGAGCGCGCCCCCGGAGAACGGCGAGGACGGGTCGACGGCGAGGACGCCGACCCGCTTGCCGGCCCGGCGGTAGGCGGAGACCAGCGCCGAGGTCGAGGTGGACTTGCCCACACCGGGCGAGCCGGTGAGCCCGACGACGTACGCGTGGCCCGCCAGCGGGGCCAGCGCCGCCATCACCTCGCGCAGTTGCGGTGACGCCCCCTCCACCAGTGAGATCAGCCGGGCCACCGCCCGCGGCCTGCCCTGCCGCGCCTGCTCGACCAGGGTGGGGACGTCCACCATCACCGCTCCGTTCACTCAGCTCTCCGGGTTACGAGTGTGACCTGCCGGGCCGTCTGGCCGCGGACGGCCCTCAGCGGGGCACGCGGATGATCAGCGCGTCGCCCTGCCCGCCGCCGCCGCACAGCGCCGCCGCCCCGGTGCCGCCGCCGCGCCGCTTCAGCTCCAGGGCCAGGTGCAGCACCACGCGGGCGCCGGACATCCCGATCGGGTGGCCGAGCGCGATGGCCCCGCCGTTCACGTTGACCTTGTCCGAGGTGACCCCGAGGTCCTTCATCGACTGGACGGCGACGGCCGCGAACGCCTCGTTGATCTCGATCAGGTCGAGGTCCTCGACGGTGAGGCCGTCCTTCTTCAGGGCGTGCCTGATGGCGTTGGAGGGCTGTGACTGGAGCGAGTTGTCCGGGCCCGCCACATTGCCGTGGGCGCCGATCTCGGCGATCCAGTCCAGGCCCAGCTCCTGGGCCTTGGCCTTGCTCATGACGACGACGGCGGCGGCGCCGTCGGAGATCTGCGAGGAGGTGCCCGCGGTGATGGTGCCGTCCTTGGCGAAGGCGGGGCGCAGCCTGCCCAGCGACTCGACGGTCGTCTCGGCGCGGATGCCCTCGTCCTTGGCGAACAGGACCGGGTCGCCCTTGCGCTGCGGGATCTCGACCGGGGTGATCTCGGCCTCGAAGGTGCCGTTCTTCTGGGCGGCGGCGGCGCGCTGGTGGGACTGGGCGCCGATCTCGTCCTGGGCGGCGCGGTCCAGGCCGAGGCGGGTGTTGTGCTTCTCGGTGGACTCGCCCATCGGAATGTTCTCGTAGGCGTCGGTCAGACCGTCGTACGCCATGGAGTCGAGCATCTCGATCGCGCCGTACTTGTAGCCCTCGCGGGACTTCGGCAGCAGGTGCGGGGCGTTGGTCATGGATTCCTGGCCACCGGCGACGACGACGTCGAACTCCCCGGCGCGGATGAGCTGGTCGGCCAGCGCGATGGCGTCGAGCCCGGACAGACACACCTTGTTGACGGTGAGCGCGGGGACGTTCATCGGGATGCCGGCCTTGACCGCGGCCTGACGGGCCGGAATCTGCCCCGCCCCGGCCTGGAGGACCTGGCCCATGATCACGTACTCGACCTGGTCGCCGCCGATCCCGGCCCGGTCCAGCGCGGCCTTGATGGCGATGCCGCCGAGGTCGGCCCCGGAGAAGCTCTTCAGCGAGCCGAGGAGGCGGCCCATGGGCGTACGGGCGCCCGCGACGATCACTGAGGTGGTGGTACCGGTCGTTCCTGACATGGGCACGGCCCCTTGGGGTTGTATGTGAACGAGGGTTTACCTGAATGTACTGAGCGGTACCTCGCCCGTCATCCGGCAAAGGGTGTGATGGCGCGCACGTTGCGTAACCATGTCCGGGGCGCTGCACTGGATCCATGCTGACGCGAATCGACCACATCGGGATTGCCTGTTTCGACCTCGACAAGACGGTGGAGTTCTACCGCGCGACGTACGGCTTCGAGGTGTTCCACTCCGAGATCAACGAGGAGCAGGGCGTCCGGGAGGCCATGCTCAAGATCAACGAGACCTCGGACGGCGGGGCCTCCTACCTCCAGCTGCTGGAGCCGACCCGTGAGGACTCGGCCGTGGGCAAGTGGCTGGCGAAGAACGGGGAGGGCGTCCACCACATCGCCTTCGGCACCGCCGACGTCGACCAGGACGCCTCGGACATCCGGGAGAAGGGCGTCAGGGTGCTGTACGACGAGCCCAGGACCGGGTCGATGGGGTCGCGGATCACGTTCCTGCACCCGAAGGACTGCCACGGTGTGCTCACGGAACTGGTCACGTCCCGGACGGAGCACTGACCTCCGCATACCCGGGCCGGTAGAGTGGGCTGTTCCGGGCCGGGGCCGGGTCGGGGCCGCACCGCGTCCCCGTCGTTTGTCTGTCACCATTCCCCGGGGGGCCGTTCGCCGGCGAACGGTGCTCGTGTGGAGAGTTGCGACCAGGGGACGGATGGGACCGCGCAGTGCGGGGCTACGAACGCCAGGAGAGCCACCGAGCTGAAGACGATCATCTCTCGCGGTTCGAAGCCGAGATGGACCGGCTGAAGACCGACCGTGAGAAGGCCGTCCAGCACGCCGAGGACCTCGGTTACCAGGTCGAGGTCTTGCGCGCCAAGCTGCACGAGGCCCGGCGCAATCTCGCGACCCGTCCCGCCTACGACAGCGGGGACCTGGGCTACCAGGCCGACCAGCTGCTCCGTAACGCCCAGATCCAGGCCGACCAGCTGCGCATCGACGCCGAGCGCGAGCTCCGCGACGCCCGCGCGCAGACACAGCGGATTCTCCAGGAGCACGCCGAGCACCAGGCCAGGCTCCAGGCCGAGTTGCACAGCGAGGCCGTCCAGCGCAGGCAGCGGCTCGACCAGGAGCTGGCCGAACGCCGCCAGACCGTCGAGTCCCACGTCAACGAGAACGTCGCCTGGGCCGAGCAGTTGCGGGCCCGCACCGAGTCCCAGGCCCGCCGCCTCCTGGACGAGTCCCGCGCCGAGGCCGAGCAGTCCCTGGCCGCCGCGCGCAACGAGGCCAACCGGCTCGCCGAGGAGACCCGGCGGCGGCTCGGTTCCGAGACCGAGTCGGCCCGCTCCGAAGCCGAAGCGGTCCTGCTGCGTGCCCGCAAGGACGCCGAGCGCCTGCTGAACGCGGCGTCCGCTCAGGCGCAGGAGGCCAGCAGCCACGCCGAGCAGCTGCGGACCTCGACGACCGCCGAGACCGACCAGGCCAGGCAGCAGACCGCCGAGCTGAACCGGTCGGCCGATCAGCGCCTCCAGGAGGCCGAGACCCGGCTGCGCGAGGCGCGCCTGGAGGCGGAGAAGGTCGTCTCCGAGGCGAAGGAGACCGCCGTCAAGCGGCTGGCCGGCGCCGAGTCGCAGAACGAACAGCGCACCCGTACGGCCAAGTCCGAGATCGCCCGGCTGGTCGGCGAGGCCACGAAGAACACCGAGGCGCTCAAGGAAGAGGCCGAACAGGCCCTCGACGACGCCCGCGCCGAAGCCGAGCGGCTGGTCGCCGAGGCGTCCGAGAAGGCCCGCACCACGGCCGCCGAGGACACCGCGGCCCAGCTCGCCAAGGCGGCCCGTAGCGCCGAGGAAGTACTGACGAAGGCGTCCGAGGACGCCAGGTCCACCACCTCCGCGGCGAGCGAGGAGGCCGACCGGATCCGCCGCGAGGCGGAGGCCGAGGCGGACCGGCTGCGCGGCGAGGCCGCCGAGCAGGCCGACCAGCTCAAGGGCGCGGCCAAGGACGACACCAAGGAGTACCGGGCCAAGACGGTCGAGCTCCAGGAAGAGGCCCGCAGGCTGCGCGGCGAGGCCGAGCAGCTGCGCTCCGAGGCCGTCGCCGAGGGCGAGCGGATCCGCGGCGAGGCCCGCCGGGAGGCCGTCCAGCAGCTGGAGGAGGGTGCCCGCACCGCCGAGGAGCTGCTGACCAGGGCCAGGTCGGACGCCGACGAGCTGCGGACCTCCGCGAGCACCGAGAGCGAGCGGGTCCGCACCGAGGCGTCCGAGCGCGCCGCCACCCTGCGCAAGCAGGCCGAGGAGACCCTGGAGCGCTCCCGGACCGAGGCCGAGAAGCTCCGGGCCGAGGCCGAGGAGCAGGCGGAGTCCCTCACCGCCGCGGCCGAGCAGGCGGCGGCGGAGCTCCGCGCGGAGACCGAGCGCGCGGTCGCCGCCCGGCAGGCCGAGGCCGCCGACGAGCTGACCCGGCTGCACACCGAGGCCGAGACCCGCCTCGCGGGCGCCGAGGAGACGCTGGGCGAGGCCCGTACCGAAGCGGAACGCGTCCGCCGCGAGACGAACGAGGAGTCCGAGCGGCTGCGCACGGAGGCCGCCGAGCGGCTGCGCACGCTCCAGGAGCAGGCCGAGGCGGAGGCCGAGCGACTGCGCGACGAGGCCGCGGCCGATGCCTCGCAGTCCCGCGCGGAGGGCGAGAACGTCGCCGTACGGCTGCGCGGCGAGGCCGCCGCCGAGGCGGAGCGGCTCAAGTCCGAGGCGCAGGACAGCGCCGACCGGGTACGGGCCGAGGCCGCCGCCGCCGCCGAGCGGGTCGCCGCCGAGGCCGCCGAGGCGCTGTCCGCCGCCCAGGAGGAGGCCAACCGGCGCCGCCGGGAGGCCGAGGAGACCCTGGGCTCCGCGCGCACCGAGGCGGAGCAGGAGCGGGTCAGGGCCCGCGAGCAGAGCGAGGAGCTGCTGGCCTCCGCCCGCAAGCGCGTCGAGGAGGCCCAGACCGAGGCCCAGCGGCTCGTCGAGGAGGCGGACTCCCGGGCGACCGAGCTGGTCGCCGCGGCCGAGCAGACCGCCCAGCAGGTACGTGACTCCGTCGCCGGTCTCCAGGAGCAGGCAGAGGAGGAGATCGCCGGGCTGCGCTCCGCCGCCGAGCACTCCGCGGACCGGACCAGGACCGAGGCGCAGGAGGAGGCGGACCGGGTCCGCGCGGATGCCTACGCCGAGCGGGAGCGGGCCGCCGAGGACGCCAACCGCGTCCGCCAGGTGGCGGGCGAGGAGTCCGAGGCCGCGAAGGCGCTGGCCGAGCGTACGGTCTCCGACGCGATCGCCGAGTCGGAGCGGATGCGCGCCGACACCTCCGAGTACAGCCAGCGGGTCCGTACCGAAGCGTCCGACGCGCTCACCTCCGCGGAGCAGGACGCCTCGCGCGCCCGTGCGGAGGCCCGTCAGGACGCGAACCGGATCCGTTCCGAGGCGGCGGCGCAGTCCGACCTGCTCATCGGTGAGTCGACGGCCGAGAGCGAGCGGATCCGCACCGAAGCCGGCGAAGCGGCCAACCAGCTCGTCGGGGAGGCCACCACCGAGGCCGAACGGCGCCGCACGGACGCGGCCGAGAAGGCGGACCGGCTCGTCGCCGAGGCCACCGACGAGGCGGAACGGCTGCGCGCGGAGGCGGCGGAGACCGTCGGCTCGGCGCAGGAGCACGCGGCCCGGACCCGCGAGGAGTCCGAACGGGTGCGCGCCGAGGCGGAGTCGGCGGCCGAGCAGATGCGCGCCGACGCCCGCCAGGAGGCGGACCGGATGCTCGACGAGGCGCGCGAGGCCGCGGCGAAGCGGCGTGCCGACGCCGCCGAGCAGGCCGACCAGTTGGTCAACAAGGCCCAGGAGGAGGCGCTTCGCTCCGCCACCGAGGCCGAGGCGCAGGCCGACACGATGGTCGGCGCGGCCCGCAAGGAGGCCGTGCGCATCACGTCCGAGGCGACGGTCGAGGGCAACACCCTGGTGGAGCGGGCCCGTACGGACGCGGACGAGCTGCTGGTCGGCGCGCGGCGCGACGCCACCGCGAACCGGGAGCGGTCCGAGGAGCTGCGGACCCGGCTGGAGAGCGAGATCGAGGAGCTGCACGAGCGTGCCCGCCGGGAGACCTCCGAGCAGATGAAGACCGCCGGTGAGCGCGTCGACAATCTGATGAAGGCGGCGACCGAGCAGCGTGACGAGGCCGCGGCGAAGGCCAAGGAGCTGCTGGCCGACGCCAATTCGGAGGCGAGCAAGGTCCGCATCGCGGCGGTGAAGCGGGCCGAATCGCTCCTGAAGGAGGCCGAGTCCAAGAAGGCCGAGCTGGTACGCGAGGCCGAGAAACTGCGCGCCGACGCCGAGACCGAGTCGAAGCAGATGGTCGAGGAGGGACGGCGGGAGCTGGACGTACTGGTGCGCAGGCGCGCGGACATCAATACGGAGATTTCCCGTGTCCAGGACGTACTGGAGGCGTTGGAGTCGTTCGAGGCACCGGCCGGAGGCGGGAAGCCGGCCAACGGCGGCTCCCCGGGGGGCGCCAAGGCCACGGCGGCGGCGGGTACCCGGTCCGGTGGCAAGTCATCCGAGGGGTAGCCGGACCGGCGATGTCCCATGCCTCGTCAGGGGTGGCCGGACCGCGATGTCCCATGCCTCGTCATGGACATTCGACCCTCCGGGTAGCAAGTATTCAGGGGGTCAGCCACTCAAAAGGGGTGTCATTCTCCAGATCAAACCCGCATCCGCACGCTGACACGCCGCTTAGGCCCCTAGGATTCCCCCTATCACCTCACCGGTCTCATTCGACAGGAAACCCATGAGCGACCCTTCCTCCCCCTTCGGCTTCGAGCTCGTGCGACGTGGTTACGACCGCGGTCAGGTGGACGACCGCATTACCAAGCTCGTCGCCGACCGTGACAGTGCTCTGGCCCGAATCACCTCTCTGGAAAAGCGCATCGAGGAGCTCCACCTCGAAACGCAGAACGCCCAGGCCCAGGTCAACGACGCGGAGCCGTCGTACGCCGGTCTCGGTGCCCGTGTCGAGAAGATTCTCCGCCTCGCCGAGGAGGAGGCCAAGGACCTGCGTGAGGAGGCCCGTCGCGCCGCCGAGCAGCACCGTGAGCTGGCCGAGTCGGCCGCCCAGCAGGTGCGCAACGACGCGGAGTCGTTCGCCGCCGAGCGCAAGTCGAAGGCCGAGGACGAGGGCGTTCGCATCGTCGAGAAGGCCAAGGGCGAGGCGACCACGCTGCGCACCGAGGCGCAGAAGGACGCCCAGTCCAAGCGCGAGGAGGCGGACGCCCTCTTCGAGGAGACCCGCGCCAAGGCCGCTCAGGCCGCCGCGGACTTCGAGACGAACCTGGCCAAGCGCCGCGAGCAGTCGGAGCGCGACCTCGCGTCCCGTCAGGCCAAGGCCGAGAAGCGTCTCGCCGAGATCGAGCACCGCGCCGAGCAGCTCCGCCTGGAGGCCGAGAAGCTCCGTACGGACGCCGAGCGCCGGGCCCGCCAGACGGTGGAGACCGCGCAGCGCCAGGCCGAGGACATCGTGGCCGACGCGAACGCCAAGGCCGACCGGATCCGCAGCGAGTCCGAGCGCGAGCTGGCGGCGCTCACCAACCGCCGCGACTCGATCAACGCTCAGCTGACCAACGTCCGCGAGATGCTGGCGACGCTGACCGGTGCCGCGGTGGCCGCGGCCGGTTCGCCGGCGGACGACGAGCCGGTCACCCGTGGTGTCCCGGCTCAGCAGGGCCGCTGACCCTCGGGTACCTCAGCCGTACCGCTCGTGCGCCCGGTTCCGCCCCTGTGGTGGCGCCGGGCGCGCGGCCGTTCTAGCGTGAACGCATGATCGAGCTTGACGGACTCACCAAGCGATTCGGCGACAAGGTCGCCGTCGACCAGTTGTCCTGCGTGATCCGGCCCGGGATGGTGACGGGTTTTCTGGGCCCGAACGGGGCGGGCAAGTCCACGACGATGCGGATGATGCTCGATCTCGACAACCCCACCAGCGGCTCCGTGCGCATCGACGGCAAGCACTACCACGAGCTGGAAGAGCCGCTGAAGTACATCGGGGCGCTGCTCGACGCCAAGTCGATGCACGGCGGTCGCAGCGCGTACAACAATCTGCTGTGCCTCGCGCAGAGCAATCGCATCCCCGAGAGCCGGGTCGCGGAGGTTCTCGACACGGTCGGCCTGAGCGCGGTGGCGAAGAAGAAGTCCAAGGGTTTCTCCCTCGGTATGGGCCAGCGGCTCGGAATCGCGTCCGCGCTGCTCGGCGATCCCGAGATCCTGATGTTCGACGAACCCGTCAATGGTCTGGACCCCGAGGGCATTCACTGGATCCGCAATCTGATGAAGACGCTCGCCCACGAGGGCCGGACGATCTTCGTCTCTTCGCATCTGATGAGCGAAATGGCACTGACGGCCGACCATTTGATCGTGATCGGCCAGGGCAGGCTGCTCGCCGACACCTCGATGGCCGACTTCATCCACGAGAACTCGCGCAGTTACGTACGGCTGCGCTCCCCGCAGCAGGAACGGCTGCGCGATGTACTGCACGCGGAGGGCATCGTGGTGATCGAGTCGGGGAACGGCACCCTGGAGATCGACGGCGCCACCACCGAGGCACTGGGTGAGCTGGCCGCCCGGCACCAGCTGGTGCTGCACGAGCTGAGCGCCCAGCGGGCCTCACTGGAAGAAGCGTTCATGCAGATGACCGCGGGCTCCGTGGAGTACCACGCGCACTCGGAACGGGACGGGGCGCCACCACCGCCGGTGGGAGCGGGCTGGGGCGACCAGTGGAACCAACGGGGCGGCAGCGGCGCTTCCGGCGACGGCAAGGAGGCGTGACGACGATGGCATCGGTACCCGCGGTCCTGACCTCCGAATGGACCAAGATCCGCACGGTCTCCTCGACGACATGGACGCTCATCTCCGCGTTCGCCGTCACCGTCGCGATGGGCGCGGCGCTCTGCGCCCTGATGAACTCCCAGTTCAACGATCTCTCCAACGCGGAGCGCGCCACGTTCGACCCGACCTTCGTCAGCTTCTCCGGAATGATCCTCGGCCAGCTCGCGATGGTCGTCTTCGGCGTGCTGGTGGTCGGTACGGAGTACAGCTCCGGCATGATCCGCACCTCGCTGGCCGCCGTGCCGCAGCGAGCCACGTTCCTCTTCAGCAAGATCGCGGTGGCCGGGGTGCTGGCGCTGGTCGTCGGCCTCGCCACCAGCTTCATCTCGTTCTTCCTGGGCCAGGCCCTGCTGGGGGACCACCGTACGGACATCGGCGCGGACAACGTGCTGCGCGCGGTCTTCGGCGGCGGCATCTACATGGGCCTGATCGCGATCTTCTCGATGGGCGTGGCGGCGATGCTGCGCAGCTCCATGCTGTCGCTCGGCATCCTGATGCCGTTCTTCTTCCTCGTCTCGCAGATCCTGTCCGCGGTCCCGGGCGCCAAGAGCGTGGCCCGGTACTTCCCCGACCGGGCGGGATCCAAGATCATGCAGGTGGTCCCGGACGCGATGAACAGCGATCCGGCGCCGTACGGGCCCTGGGGCGGTCTCGGGATTCTTCTCGCCTGGGTGGCGGCGGCGGTGATCGGCGGATATGTGGTCCTGAGGAAGCGGGACGCGTAGGAAATCGCACCCCCGGCACCTGCCGCTCGGCACCAGAACTTGGCCGGAACCGTCAAGCGCTGGTTATCCTCCTAACTCTTACGGGGGCGTGCGGCCAGGCAGCCCGGGCCCCGACGACAGATAAGTCGATGGGGCTGGAGAATGATCGAGGCAGTCGGCCTGACCAAGCGCT
This sequence comes from Streptomyces sp. NBC_01433, assembly GCF_026340105.1. Classification (NCBI taxonomy): domain Bacteria; kingdom Bacillati; phylum Actinomycetota; class Actinomycetes; order Kitasatosporales; family Streptomycetaceae; genus Streptomyces; species Streptomyces sp. NBC_01433. The sequence continues at coordinate 617,695 of NZ_JAPEPM010000001.1, forward strand.
ACGGCGCGAAGACGGCCGTGTACAACCTTTCGTTCCAGGTGCGGCCGGGGGCCGTCACCGGGTTCCTCGGTCCCAACGGGTCGGGCAAGTCCACCACGATGCGGATGATGCTCGGCCTCGACCGGCCGACGTCGGGCCACGTGACGATCGGCGGCCATGCCTTCCGCAGTCTGCCGAACGCTCCGCGCCAGGTGGGCGCGCTGCTGGACGCCAAGGCGGTGCACGGCGGCCGCAGCGCCCGTAACCACCTGCTGTCGCTGGCGCAGCTGGGCGGTATCCCCTCCGCGCGGGTCGACGAGGTGCTCGGTGTCGTGGGGCTCCAGGACGTGGCCAGGCGGCGCTCCAGCGGCTTCTCACTCGGTATGGGGCAGCGGCTGGGCATCGCGGCGGCGCTCCTGGGCGACCCGCAGGTGCTGCTCTTCGACGAGCCGGTCAACGGACTCGACCCCGAGGGCATCCTCTGGGTCCGCAATCTGATGAAGATGCTGGCCTCCGAGGGGCGCACCGTCTTCGTCTCCAGCCATCTGATGAGCGAGATGGCCCTCACCGCCGACCATCTGATCGTGATCGGGCGGGGTCAGCTGCTCGCCGACATGGGTGTCACCGACTTCATCTCCGCGAACTCCGCCGACTTCGCCCGGGTGCGTGTCCCTCAGGACGTGCCCGAGCAGCGGGAGAAGCTGACCGCCTCGCTCACCGAGGCGGGCGGCCGGGTCATGCCGGAGCCGGACGGCGCCCTGCGCGTCACCGGGCTCCCGCTGCCCCGGATCAGTGATCTGGCGCACGCCTCGGACGTCCGGCTGTGGGAGCTCTCGCCGCACCAGGCTTCGCTGGAGGAGGCGTACATGCGGATGACGCAGGGCGCCGTGGACTACCGCTCGACGGCGGACGCGAAGGCCGGACTCCTGGAGCCGCCGCCGGGCGTCCACGGGCCCGTGGGACCCGGTTACGGGGACCGGCCCGGCCACGGGCAGCCGCAGGCCCCCGAGGCGCCGCAGCAGGGCTGGTACGCCCCGCCGCCGCCCGGACAGAACCCGTACGCGGCCGCCCCGGCCGCCCTCCAGCCGCCCGCCGCCCCGGCGGTCCCTGCGGCTCCCCCGGTGGCTCCTGCGGCGGCCCCGCCGGCCTCCGCGACTCCCGCAGCCCCCGCCGAAGCCCCGACCGAGCGCCCGACCAGCGAGGACCCCCGATGACGACGCCGGCCACCCCGCAGGCCCCGCAGGCCCCGCAGCAGCAGCCCCAGGGGGCCTGGCCCGCCCCGGACGGCCTGTACACCTCACCGATCCCGGTCCGGCTCCCCACGCTCGGGGACGCCATCGCCTCCGAGTGGACGAAGATCCGCTCCGTACGCTCCACCATGTGGACGCTCGGCGTGATGGTCGTGCTGATGTTCACCGTCGGGCTGCTGTCCGCGTTCGCCATCGCCGCGACCGACGCGAACCTGAGCGACGAGCCGGTGCTCAGCCTCGGCTTCTTCGGGGTGCTCCTCGGGTCGATCTGTGTGATCACCCTCGGTGTGCTGACGATCTCCTCCGAGTACGGCACCGGCATGATCCGTACGACGCTGACGGCCTGCCCGAGCCGGGCCCGGGTGCTGACCGCCAAGGCGGTCGTCTTCTTCCTGCTGTCCTTCGTCATCACCACGGTGACGGCCGCGATCGTCGCGGTGCTCCAGACGGCGATCCTGGACGGTGCGGACGCCACGGGCACCGACTGGCTGCGCGCCACCGCGGGCGTGGGGCTCTACGTCGCGCTGCTCGGCCTGCTCTCGCTGGGGCTCGGCGCGATCGTCCGGCACTCCGCGGGCGCCATCACCATCATGATCGCGGTGGTGCTGCTGCCGCTCGTGCTGGCGATGTTCATGTTCTACGAGAGCCTGGCCGACCTCCAGCGGGCCCTCTTCGAGTACTCGATCCCCAACCAGCTCGGTGCCCTCTACGGGGCCGCGATCAGCGACTCCGGGCCGTCCGGCTGGGAGCCGCTGTGGATCATGCTCGGGATGGCGGCCGTGGCCATGGCCGGTGCCTTCGTCTCGCTGGACCGGCGCGACGTCTGACGCTCAGTAGCGCGGCGCGTTCCTGGACCGCTGCACCCGTGTGGTGCGGCGGTCCCTCGCGTTCCAGCAGGCCTTGTGCCAGTGCCGGCGGTCGTCGATGCCGCCGAATTCGGGCCAGGCGACGAGGTGCGGGACGCCGGAGGGGATCTCCTGGTCGCAGCCGGGGCAGCGGTAGCGCTTGCCCTGCGCGCTCGCGCCGCTCACCGGGCGCACCGACCAGTCCTCGCCCTGCCAGTTCTCGCTGGACCCGCCCCCGCCGTACCGCTCCCCCGGCGTACTCGCACTGTCGGTGGAGCTCTCGCCGCCTCGGGGGCGGTTGCGGCGCGGGGACACGTGACACCTCACGGGCTGAACGGGCAGGGTCCGTCCAGCCTAGAGCCATCGGGCGGGGGCAGACGTCCCGTACGGCACGCGGCGACGTCCGGCGACGGGGTGAGTTAGCGGAAAATCGCAACAACTTCGGTGTGGACCGTGCCTTTGGCACGTGTCAGACGTTGTTGCCGACAGGGGAGAACCGCGTCGGCCGCAAGGAGGCAACAGGCGATGCGCGTGGGAACGTTCGTACTGGCAGCACAGTTTCCGGGGCAGGGGCAGGGGGAAGCGCTGCACCGGGCGGTCCGGTCCGCCGAGGTGGCGGAGGAGTCCGGACTCGATTCCGTCTGGCTGGCAGAACACCATTTCGTGCCGTACGGGGTCTGCCCGTCGGCCGTCACCCTGGCCGCGCTGCTGCTCGGCCGCACCCGCAGGATCCGCGTCGGTACGGCGGTGAGCGTGCTGCCCAACCACCATCCGGTGGCGCTCGGCGAGCAGGCGGCGCTGCTGCACCTGACCAGCGGTGGACGGTTCATCCTCGGGGTGGGCCGGGGCGGTCCGTGGGTGGACCTGGAGGTGTTCGGGGGCGGTCTCGACGCGTACGAGAACGGCTTCCCGGAATCGCTGGAGCTGCTTCTCGACTGGCTGCGCGCACCACGGGTGGCGGGGCGCGGCGAGCGGTTCGACTTCCGTGAGGTGGCGGTGGTGCCGCGCGCCGACGAGCTGCTGACCGACGGCCCCGGGGGCCCGCAGGGGCCCGAGGTGGTCGTCGCCTGCACCTCGCCGAACAGTGTGAAGCTGGCCGCGAGCAAGGCGTTGCCGATGCTGCTGGGCATGCACTGCGGCGACGAGGAGAAGGCCGGGATGGTCGCGCTGTGGCGCACGGCGGCCCGGAAGGCGGGTCATCCGCCGGAGGTCGTGGCGGGGGCCGGACATGTGTCCGCGGGGGTGGCCCAGATCGCGGACGATCCCGCCGATGCCACGGAGACGCTGGTGAAGGCCATGCCCGGCTGGCTGCGCCAGGGGCTCGACGCCCATGTGACGGTCGACAACAGGCACCGGGTGATGCGGGACCCCGTCGCGTACACGGAACTGCTGTGCGGGCTGCATCCGGTGGGCCCGGCCCGGCTGGCGGCGGACCGCCTCGCGGCGACGGCCGAACGGACCGGCATCTCGCGCTTCGCGCTTCTCGTGGAGGGGTCGGGCGACCTCGCGGCGACCGAGGAGAACGTGCGTCGGCTGGGTACCGAGGTGCTGCCGCTCCTGAAGTGACCTGCGCGCGCCGATGGTGTTGACGGTGCCGGTGGTCCAGGTGGTACCGACGGCACCTTCGGTGCTGGTGGTGCCTGTAGTCCTGGTGGTGCCTTGTCGTCCTGCTGGTGCTGTTGGTGCCGGTGGTACGGGAGCTGCCGCCCCGGAGCCAGTTGCACCTCCCGCGGCCCGGGACGGCAGCAGAAGCGTTCAGCAGTCCCGTAGTTCGGGCGACTGGTTGAGCAACTGACCCCTCACCGAGGTGAATTTGGCCAGTCGCTCGTCGACCGAGGCATCCAGCGGGAACACCGCGACACGGTGGCAGTTCTGGAATGCCAGACGCACCCCGAAGTGCCGCTGGAGCGCGCCGCGGATCGCATCACTCGCGAGCGCACGCAGCAGCTGACCACGTGCCTGCTCGTCCGGCGGCGGCGTCTGGTTGTCGGCGAACTGTCCGCCGTCGACCTTCAGCTGGGCCACCAGGGAGCTGATCATCTCCCATGCGTAGGGCAGGGAGGTCCGGACGCAGTCGACGAAGTCGGCTTCATCGACCTCGCCTCGCTCGGCCTGTTCCAACAGCGCCGGTGAGACGTCGAGCGACATGGGTTCTCCTCTCGCGACCCCGGCGGGCGGCCGGGGCCTTACGGGCATGGAAGGAGGACGGCGACGCAGCGTACACGGACGGCGACCTCCTGCTTCCACGTTAAGGGCGCAGTCCGGGCCGCACCAGGAGATTGGGAACACAACCGGCCACCTGACGAAGGGCGCAAAGAGGGGCAAGTTTGCGGGCCGCTGTCAAGAGTGCCGTCGGGTGCGGAGGCGGTGAATCGCGTAGAGCCCCGGTAGTCGAGTAGCGTGCCGACCATGCGTCTCGTCATCGCCCGTTGCTCCGTCGACTATGCGGGCCGGCTCACAGCCCACCTCCCCTCCGCCCCTCGTCTGATCCTGGTGAAGGCGGACGGCAGCGTGTCGATCCACGCCGACGACCGGGCGTACAAACCCCTCAACTGGATGTCCCCGCCGTGCACCCTGAAGGAGGGCGCCGACGACAGCGAGGGCGTCTGGACCGTGGTGAACAAAGCGGGCGAGAAACTGATCATCACGATGGAGGAGATCCTCCATGACTCGTCCCACGAGCTGGGCGTCGACCCGGGTCTCATCAAGGACGGCGTGGAGGCACACCTCCAGGAACTGCTCGCCGACCGGATCGAGATCCTCGGCGAGGGGCACACCCTGATCCGCCGTGAGTACCCCACCGCCATCGGCCCCGTGGACATCCTGTGCCGGGACGCGGACGGGGCGACGGTGGCCGTGGAGCTCAAGCGCCGCGGTGACATCGACGGCGTGGAACAGCTGACCAGGTACCTGGAGCTGCTGAACCGCGATCCCCATCTCGCACCGGTGCGGGGCGTCTTCGCCGCCCAGGAGATCAAGCCGCAGGCCCGCGTCCTGGCGACGGACCGCGGGATCGGCTGCGTGGTCCTGGACTACGACGCGATGCGCGGCATCGAGGACGACAAGCTGCGCCTGTTCTGACCCCGACCGTCATTCCCACGCCGGACCGGCCGTTCCCACGGCCCGTCCGGCGTCGGCGTTCCCGGAGCGTTGCCGGACCCGTACGGGCTACGACGGGGTGCCCTGGACCGAGTCCGGGGCACTGGTCGTGGCCGCCGGGCCGCTCGCCGACATGGAGGTGTCCGGTTCGGTCGGCGGGTCGGTCGGCTCGTCCGTGGGAGGCGTCGTCGGGGGTGTGGTGGGAGGTGTGGTCGGTGGCGTCGTGGGCGGCGTCGTCGGGGGCTTGGTCGGCCGGTCCGTCGGCTTCCCCGTCGAGGACGGGCCGGACGAGGACGGGCCGGTCGGCAGCCCGCTGGTCGGCTCGCCGGTGGACGGGGTCCCGCCCGGTCCGGAGGTCCCCGGTGACGGGGTGCCGCTACTGCTCGGGGTGGCTTGATCCGACGGGCCCGGGGACATGGAGCCGCTGCCCGCGGGCGCACCGCCGCCCGACGCGGAGCTGTCCGTCGGCTCGTCCGCGGGGGACCCGTCCTCGCGGCCCCCGTCGTCGGCCGACTGCTCGGTGGTGACCTTCTGGCCCTCCGGTGTATCGCCGCCGGACGTCGCGCCGAGCGTCACCACGGTGCCGAGCACGGCTACCAGCAGGACCCCCGCACCCACCGCGACCAGGTTGCGCCGTGCGCCGCCCAGGACCCTGCGACGCAGCGACGGGGCGGATCCGGTGCCGGGCGGGGGCACCGCGGCCTGCCGGGAGATCAGGGTCGCGGGCTCCTCGGTCCGCTGCGGGAACAGCGGCAGCACGGGAATTCCGCCGGGCGGTGTGGCCGCCTCCTCCCGACGTGCGGCGGCCTTCTCCTCGCCCGCCGCGGTCCTGGCCACCGGCGCGAGGCCGCCGGAGCGGTCCGCGACCAGTGCCAGCGCGCGGCGTCCGGCCACCGCACCGGACTTGTCGGCGAGCGCACCGCGCATGCTGATCGACGTCTCCAGTTCGGCCCTGGCCCGGTCCAGATTTCCGGTGCAGAGCGCGAGGACACCCAACTCGTGGTGGAAGTACGCCTCTTCGGCGACCTCACCGGCGATCCTGGCGGCCTCCTGGCCGATCCTGAGGACTCTCTCCCAGGCACCCCAGTGCATCCCCGCCGCGAAGGCGGGAGCGGCGCTGCGGGCCAGCAGGACGGCGGCGCTGGCCTGTCCGGCCTCGTCGCCCGGTACCAACCGGGCCATCGCGGCTATGACGGCGTCGGCCTCGGCGACGGCACGCTCGGGGGTGACGGAGGGGTGGCCCGCCCACCAGGCGTAGTGCTGGGCGGCGCTGCGGGCGTGGGTGGCGGCGTCCTCGCCGTAGCCGCCCGCCTCCAGCTGGGCGAGGACTCCGGCGGCCAGCCGGAAGCGGGGTCCTGCCGGGGAGAGCAGACCGCACCCGGCGAGTTCACCGAGCGCGGCGTCGGCGTGGGTGTCCCCCACGAGCGCCGGCAGATGCGCCTGGTGCGGCACCTCGCCGCCGAGCGCGACGGCGATGCGCAGGGTGTCCCGGGCCGCCCGGCTCAGCCCGGAGGCCAGCAGGGCGGCGGGCGCCGCGCCTTCGCCGAGGCTGGGCAGATCCGGCGAGGGGGCAGCCGCCGCGAGGGGCAGCGGAGACGCGTCGCCCGGTCGTGGCTCGGTGGAGCCGTACGTCTCGGGGCCGGTGCGGGCGTGGTCGCGCCGCCGCAGCAGGGCGCCCGCCTGGACGAAGCGAAGCGGCAGTCCCTCGGATTCGAACCAGAGGTCGCCCGCCCAGTTCGCCTCCTCGTCGGTGAGCGGCCGTTCGACGACCCGCTCCAGCAGTTCCAGGGAGGCGCCGCGGCCGAGCCCGGCGAGGAAGACCTCGTCGAGGTACGCGTCGTCCGTGGGCGCCGTCACATCGGGGGTGGTACCGACGAGGAAGGCGCACTCGGGGGTGGCGTCGAGCAGTTCCTCCAGCGCGGCACCGCCGAATTCCAGGTCGTCCACGACGACGACGGCGCCGATGCCGCGGAGCAGTCCGAGCAGTTCCGCACGGTCCGGGCGGTGCAGCGGGGCCAGGTGAACCGCGTCGAAGAGTCCGTACAGCAGGTCCGTGATGGTGCGCTTGTGGCCGCTGAGGCGTACGACACCGTCGGGCGCCAGGTCCGCGCAGTCGGCGGCGACGGCGCTCAGCAGGGCCGTACGGCCGGATCCGGCCGGGCCGGTGAGCCGCACGGAGCGGCCGCGGGCCAGCAGGCGTACCAGCCGCTCGCGTTCCTCCTGGCGCTCCAGGAGGGGCAGCTGCGGACCGGGCGGGCCCGGCGGGACGGGCGGGGCGGTGGCGCGCTCGCGGCCGGTGCGCTGGGCGGCGGTGCGCCGGACGGGCGCGGCGGGGTGTTCGCCGGGCGGGCAGGGTTCGACCTCGCTGCCGTCGACCGGGTTGACCGTGAGCAGCAGGTCGCCCGACACGAGCTGGACCATGCGGGCCTGCTGCGGTGTCCGCGCCGTGTGCTGTGGTGCGTGCTGCGGTACGTGCCGGCCAAAATCGGGGGTCATCGGCTCGGGTGACTGCCGTCGCTGTCCGGCGTCTTCCCCGTAGCGCTCGCGGTCATGCCCGTACTCTTCCGGTCCCCGGTGTGTCGGGTCCATCGCCAAGTCCCCCAGACGCGTCGCGCTCGGTTGCCCCTCCCGGCCTCACACGCCCCGCTGTCGCTGCTGGTCCGGTGTCCGCCCATGGGTTCCGTCAATCGGCAGACGGCCGAACCCTAGACCTTCGCACAGTATCCACGAACCGGCGGGGTGCCGCGTCGCCCAGGACGTCACCTTCCGTAGGCGATTGTGCGACTTCTGCCGTGGGGTACCTCTACACACGCGGCAGGGAGTCTGCGGCGATTCCACCCTCGATGGCCAGAATGCGGTGCAGCCTGGTGGCCACCAACAGCCGCTGCATCTGCGGCGGTACGCCGCGCAGCACCAGGCGTCGCCCGGCCCGGCCGGCCCGGCGGTGCGCGCCCATGATGACGCCGAGTCCGGTGGCGTCCCAGGAATCCAGCTCGGTCAGGTCCAGCACCAGATCGCCGACTCCGTCGTCGACGGCCGAATGCAGGACCGTACGGGCGTCCGCCGCGCTTCGGACGTCGAGGCGGCCCCCGACGACCAGCTCGGCGTGGTCGCCCCTGATATGCATATGCGCTCCCCGGGATTGCTCCGTAGCAAGGTCCGTCTGTCTGTCCTGTTCTCTGCCACAACTGACTGCCGCAACGACAGAGAAGTTGCCGTCTGTGAGCGAACCGATACCGAATTCACCCGCTGGGGTGACACCGGTCCGCTGAGATCCGACCGCGGCCGGGGGTGCCCCCCGTGCCCCCGGCCCCGGCTGACGGCGGATCAGGCGGCCGGGGGCGGAAAACGATCAGTACGTGTAGAAGCCCTGCCCGCTCTTGCGGCCGATGTCACCTGCATCGACCATCCGGCGCATCAGTTCCGGGGCGGCGAACTTCTCGTCCTGCGACTCGGTGTAGATGTTGCCGGTGGCGTGCAGCAGGATGTCGACGCCGGTCAGGTCGGCTGTGGCGAGCGGGCCCATGGCGTGCCCGAAGCCCAGCTTGCAGGCGGTGTCGATGTCCTCGGCGGAGGCGACGCCCGACTCGTACAGCTTGGCGGCCTCCACGACCAGCGCGGAGATCAGCCGGGTGGTGACGAAACCCGCGACGTCCCGGTTGACGACGATGCAGGTCTTGCCGACGGACTCGGCGAACTCCCGTGCGGTGGCGAGGGTTTCGTCGCTGGTCTTGTAGCCGCGTACCAGTTCGCAGAGCCGCATCATCGGGACCGGCGAGAAGAAGTGCACGCCGACGACGCGCTCCGGGCGCTCCGTCACGGCCGCGATCTTGGTGATCGGGATGGCGGAGGTGTTGGAGGCCAGCACGGTGTCCTCGCGGACGACCTTGTCGAGGGTCCGGAAGATCTCGTGCTTGACCTCCAGCTTCTCGAAGACGGCCTCCACGACGACATCCGCGTCGGCGACGGCGTCGAGGTCGGTGGTCGTGGTGATGCGGGCGAGCGCGGCTTCCGCGTCGGCCGCCGCCAGCTTGCCCTTGGAGACGAACTTGTCGTACGAGGCCGTGATGCCGTCGCGACCGCGGGCCAGCGCCGCGTCGGTCACATCGCGCAGCACGACGTCCCAGCCCGCCTGGGCGGAGACCTGCGCGATTCCGGATCCCATGAGTCCGGCCCCGATGACGGCGAGCTTCCTGGCCACGTTCGCACCCCTTGGTTTCTGTTCGCCGCGATGGGCTGATCCCAGCAGTTGTTCACATGCTCTTCGGCGGAGGTTAGTACCCGTGAGGGACCGTGGGGCGGCGAAGAGATGCGCGTCACGTCTCAAATGACGGACATCACACCGGCACACGTCATTCGGTGGCACGCCGTGCGTAGTTGAGGACCTTCTCGCCGAGCATCTCCTCGATCTCGTCCAGGACGGCCAGGGCGTCGCGGGAGACCTCGACCGCCTTGCGGCCCGCCGCCATCTCCTGGCTGATGTAGCCGACGAGCGCGCCCTCGATCCAGGTGATCTGGCCGCCGACGAGCAGCGGCGTCGGGTCGTCCGGCGCCGCGCCGGTCTCCTCGCGCAGGGCGCCGACGACGGCCTGGAGGATCTCCTGCTGGAGGTACCAGAGGCGGGCCTTGAGGGTGGGCGCCTCCTCGATGACCCGCATGAAGTCGGCGAAGCCGTCCATCAGCCCGTACTCCGGGGAGACGGCGACGACGGCGGCGCGCAGTTCGCGCAGGACGGCCTCGGCCGCGGACTCCCCCTTGTCGCGGGCGCGGATGAAACGGGCGACGCGCTGGCTGACGCCCTTCATCCGGTCGAGGAAGAGGTCCTCCTTGGCCGGGAAGTAGTTGTAGACGGTGTTCACGGAGACATCCGCCAGTTCCGCGACCTCGGCGACGGTCACCGTGACGAAGCCGTGCTTGAGGAACAGCCCGGTCGCCAGGTCCGAGATGTGCTGCCTGACCTGGCGCTTCTTGCGTTCCCTGAGTCCCTCAGCCATGGGCTCATCGTAGGGCGGATACGGGAACGGCACGGAATCCGGACACGTAACTGGAGTCAATGAAAGTTTGGAGTCATTGCAATCTTTCAGTGGATCTGTTTTTGTGGTCGCCATGCCCATCATCAGTACGGCCGGACTCGCCCAGACCTTCCAGACCCCGAGCGGCCCGGTGGAGGCCGTGCGCTCCATCGACCTGACCGTCCTCCCGGGTGAGATCGTCGGCCTCCTCGGCCCCAACGGCGCGGGCAAGACCACCACCCTGCGCATGCTCACCACCCTGCTCACCCCCACCGGCGGGTCCGCCACCGTCGCGGGCCACGACCTGTTCGACGACCCCGGCGGCGTACGCGAGAAGTGCGGATACGTCGCCCAGTCCGGCGGCATCGACCCCCAGCTGACCGTGCGGGAGGAACTCGTCACCCAGGGAAGGCTGTACCGGCTGGGCAAGGCGGAGGCGATCGCCCGCGCCGGGGAACTGGCCCGCGAACTCGGCCTGGACGAGCTGCTCGACCGCAGGGCGGTCACCCTCTCCGGCGGTCAGCGGCGGCGCCTCGACATCGCGATGGGCCTCACCCACCGCCCCGCCGTCCTCTTCCTCGACGAGCCCACCACCGGCCTCGACCCGGGCAGCCGCGCCGACCTGTGGGACCTGGTGCGGCGGCTGCGCGACGACCGCGGCACCACCGTCGTCCTGACCACCCACTACCTGGACGAGGCCGACGCCCTCGCGGACCGGCTCGTCGTGATCGACCGGGGGACGGTCGTGGCCAAGGGCACGCCGGACCAGCTGAAGGTCACCCACGCCGGCTCCGCCACCGCCTCCCTCCAGGAGGCGTTCCTCGCGATCACCGGGCGCACCGCCGCCCCCGCCGATGCCGCTCCCCTCACCGTTTAGGACCTCTCCGTGCTCTTACACGACACCGCGCTGATCTTCGGGCGGTACGCCCGGCAGACCCTGCGCTCCCGGTTCCAGATGCTGTTCGGCACCCTGATGCCGCTGCTCTATCTGCTCCTCTTCGGCCCCCTGCTCAGCGGCCTGCCGCTCGGCTCGTCCGGGGACTCCTGGCAGGTCCTCGTACCCGGACTGCTGCTCCAACTCAGCCTGTTCGGAGCCTCGTTCGCCGGGTTCTCGGTGATCATCGAGAAGTCGGCCGGGGTGGTGGAGCGGATGCGGGTGACGCCGGTGAACCGACTCGCCCTGCTGCTCGGGCGGGTCCTGCGTGACGCGCTGCTGTTCATGTTCCAGGCCGTCCTGCTGGTACTGGCCGCCCTGGTCATGGGGCTGCGGGCGCCGCCGGCGGGGATCCTGATCGGCTTCGCGTTCGTCGGCCTGCTGACCGTCGCGCTCGCCTCGCTCTCGTACGCACTGGCCCTGAAGGTCCGCACCCCGCAGGAGTTCGGGCCCGTCATCAACGCGCTCACCCTGCCGGCCATGCTGCTCTCCGGGCTGATGCTCCCGATCACGCTCGGCCCGGCCTGGCTGGACGTGCTCTCGCACTTCACGCCGTTCCGCTATCCGGTGGACGCGGTGCGGGACGCCTATGTGGGCTCGTACGCCACGGCACACATGCTGTACGGGGTCCTGGTATCCGTCGGCTTCGCCGCCCTGGCCGTGACGGTGGGCACACGTGTCTTCCGCAGGACCGGGGCGTGACACCAGCCCTTAGGCTGGCCGCATGGTCAATCTGACGCGTATCTACACCCGTACCGGCGACCAGGGCACCACCGCCCTCGGCGACATGAGCCGGACCGCCAAGACCGATCTGCGGATCTCGGCCTACGCGGACGCCAACGAGGCCAACGCCGTCATCGGTACGGCCGTCGCGCTCGGGCAGCTGTCCGAGGATGTCGTGAAGGTGCTCGTACGCGTCCAGAACGACCTCTTCGACGTGGGCGCCGACCTCTCGACCCCGGTCGTCGAGGACCCCAAGTACCCGCCGCTGCGCGTCGAGCAGTCCTACATCGACAAGCTGGAGGCGGACTGCGACAGCTTCCTGGAGGAGCTGGAGAAGCTGCGCAGCTTCATCCTTCCCGGTGGTACGCCGGGTGCGGCGCTGCTGCACCAGGCGTGCACGGTGGTGCGCCGCGCCGAGCGGTCCACCTGGGCGGCGCTGGAGGTGCACGGGGACGTGATGAACGCGCTGACGGCGACGTACCTCAACCGCCTCTCCGACCTCCTGTTCATCCTCGCGAGGACCGCGAACAAGGAGATCGGGGACGTGCTGTGGGTGCCGGGCGGGGAACGCTGACCCCACACCGGCACCCCGCGCGCCCGGAACGGGAGGCCCCGGGCCGTGTCCGGGACCTCGATGACACGGTCCGGCGCTTCGCCGCGCTGATCCTGCGGGGGTCAGGCTGCCTTGAGCGGGGTGCTGGCGGGAGTCGAACTCGCCTCGGCGCAGGAGTCGGCGGGCCGGGGTGCGCGCGGCGGGTTGGATGCCCGCGTGAGCGGGCCCGCATCGCGGTCCTCTCGTCCACGCTGAGGACTACCGAGCCCGGTGGGTGATGGAGGTGGAGAGCGCAGACCGCGGCGGCTTTCGTGTAGAAGCCGGGGTCCTCGGGGCGTACCGAGGTCACCGTGGCCAGAATGGCCAGATGCACTCCGGGACCGCAGCGGCGCGGGTGCCCCGGCCGGGGACGGTCCTCCAGAGCTGCGAGTCCTTCGGCGGTGAACCGCTTACGTCGGCGGCGCACGGTGTCCGGGTGCGGCCGGAGCGTGCGGGCGATGACGGCGTTCGCGGTGCCATGTGCGCAGGCCAGGGCGACATGCGCTCGCCGCACCCGCCGCAGCGGCGCTGTTCGCGAGCTCACCAGCTCTCGTGACAACGCGAGCTGGTCACTGTTCCGGAGCACCGCGAACGGGCTGGACCACGTCATCCCCCGCCTTCCCGAGCTTCTTGATCGCCACGGAGGAGAGCGTCGCTAGGCCTGCGCCGGAGCGGTCGATGCCGGGCCGGGCCGGCAGGGGGTACCGGTGTCCATGGATGCGGAGGCGCTGGCGATGACCGAGTCGAGCCTGTCCCGGGTGTGCGTCAGATCGGCGATGTGCTGGTCGATGTGACCGCGCTCCACAGCCAGGCGGCCGAGGAGTTCGGGTGTGGCCTTGCCGTCGATGACGCAGGGGGTGAGCTCGGCGATGGTCTTGCTCGACAGGCCGGCGGTGAACAGCTCCCGGACCAGGAGGATCCGGGCGACCGCGGTTTCCGGGTAGTGGCGCTGGCCGGTGTCGCTTCGCTCGGCGGTGAGCAGGTTCCGCTCCTCGTAGTACCGCAGGGCCCGGGTGCTGACGCCTGTGCGGCGGGCGAGTTCCCCAATGCGCATTCCGGGCTCCATGTGATCTACACCACAACAACTTGCCTTTGACGTCAACGTCAAGTTTTAGCGTAGCCGACATGACCCCGGGGTTTTCGATACGTCACGGATCAACGCCGCACGCATCCTCAACCTCAAGACCACCTGACCCGCCACCCACACCACATCGGAAAGAAGCACGCACATGACCGCCCACCGGACGACCGGCCTCACCGGCCCCGCTCCCACCCCGACCGTGACGGTCAAGCCGATCGTGCTGCCCGCCCCCCAGCGCGGCCAGGACCTGCACGTACGCGTTTCCGCACCGCTCACTGGCACACGTCTGCCGATCGTGCTCTTCGCACACGGATTCGGCTCCGACCTGGACGGCTACGCCCCGCTGGTCGACCACTGGGCCTCTCATGGCTTCGTGGTGATCCAAGCCACGCATCTCGACTCCAAGCGGGTCGCCATCGCCGCGGACGACTCCCGCAGGCCCCACCTGTGGCGCTACCGCGTGCAGGACATGAAGCGCATCCTGGATGAGCTCAAGCCGCTGGAGGCATCCGTGCCCGGCCTCTCCGGCCGGGTCGACCACAGCCGCATCGTCGCAGCGGGCCACTCCTTCGGAGGCCAGACCGCGGGCATTCTGGTAGGTCTGCGCGTCACCGACCCCCAGACCGGCACCGCCGACGACCTGTCCGACTCCCGGGTCATGGCCGGCATCCAGCTGGCCACGGCCGGCAAGGGCGGCGACGAACTGACCCCCTTCGCTCACGAGAACCTTCCCTGGCTCCGCGACCAGGATTTCTCCCACATCACCGCCCCCGGACTGGTGGTCGCCGGCGACAAGGACGATCTCCCGCTCACCACCCGAGGACCCGCCTGGACAAGCGACCCCTACACCCTCAGCCGCGGCGACAAGAGCCTGCTCACCGTCTTCGGCGGCGAGCACTTCCTCGGCGGCATCTCCGGCTACCGGGCAGCAGAGACCACCGACGAGGACCCCAGCCGCGTCGCCCTCGTCCAGCAGGTCACCCTCGCCTACCTACGCCACATCACCGGCGTCGACCACACCGACTGGCAGATGGCCCGGTCCGTCCTCGCAGACGCCCACGCGCTGGGGCGGCTGGACAACAAGTGACCCTCGGCGGTTGAAATACACGCCTTACGCAGTCCGCCCAGCGACCCCCCGCAGGATCAACGCGGGGCGGCACTAGTGGTCGATCCGCTCCCGGTCCCCCACGCCCTTCGGCTCCTGCTTCGGGAACGCCGTGTAGCTCACGGCGATGATCAGGTTGATGCCGATCACCCACAGCATCGTCTGCTGCCAGCCACGCAGCGTACTGATGTCGCCGGCGCCCCCCACGTACCAGATCGCCGCCTGGAGCAGGGCCAGCGCGGTCGCGGCGGCGATCGTCCAGCGCGCGGCGGTACGCCATTCGTGGACGGCTCGCGCCATGCCGTACTTCGGCGGCTTCACGGGCGGCGGACCACCGGCGAACCGATGGGCCACGCGCGCGTCGACCCACTTGATGGTGGAGTGGCCTAGGCCCACCGTGAAGCCGATGTAGACGGCGGCCAGTCCGTGCTTCCAGTCGGGTGCGGCGCCGTTCTTCAGGTCGATCGCCGTCACCACCAGCAGCACCACCTCCAGCAGCGGCTCGCACAGCAGGACGGCCGCGCCCAGCCTGGGCTTCTTCGCCAGGTACCGCAACGCGAGTCCCGCGGCGAGCAGCACCCAGAAGGCGACTTCGCAGAGCACGATCAGCATGACGATCACAGCACTTCTCCTTCCGGTCGCTTCCAGACTCCCGTCCGCGGGGCGCCGATTCGTCGTCGGCAGTGACGAATCATGACTGCATCCTTCGATGTAGCCACGCCTCACCCGTCGTAGGGACGTCGTGCGGGAACCCTGCGTGTTGGATGGAGGGGTGTTCTCCGTAACCCGCCCGCACCGCGACGACGTCATCATCGCGGCCGTCGGGCTCCTCGGCGGTGTGTTCCTGTGGCTGCTCGGTCTGCATACGCAGGCCGGCCGCCCCTTCGACGCCCCCTGGGTCACGCTGGTGCCGCTCTCGGTGCTGGCGGGGCTGGAGCTGCTGCGGCGCAGCGCACCGCAGACCGCGCTGATCATCGGCACGCTCGCGCTGGTCTCGGACCAGTTCACCCGGGGAAACCTGGCGAGCGTGCTGATGTTCACCGATCTCGTCTACGCGGCCGTGCTGTACGGGACCCCGGCCGCGGCCCGCCGCATCCCGGTGACGTCGTTCCTGATCACGGTCGGGGTCACCATCGGCTTCCTGGCCTGGTTCCGCAATGCCGAGGCGCTGCTGATCGGCATCGTCACCGGCCTGGTCTCGTTCGCACCCGCGATCACCGGGGTCAGCGTGCGCAACCACCGCGACGCGGCGGAGACGGCCCGGCTGCGGGCCGATCAGACGGCGCTGCTGGCCGAGATGGACCGTGCGCAGGCCGTGGTCGCCGAGCGTTCCCGGATGGCGCGCGAGCTGCACGACATGGTCGCCAACCATCTGTCCGCGATCGCCATCCACTCCACCGCGGCCCTCTCCATCGACGACCCGGAGACCTCGCGCGGCGCGCTCGGGGTGATCCGGGAGAACAGCGTCGCCGGGCTGGCCGAGATGCGCCGGCTGATCGGGCTGCTGCGCCAGGGCGGCGCGGACGCGGAGCCGAGCGCGGCACCGACGCTCAAAGGGCTGGACGCGCTCGTCGAGCAGGCCCGGACGAACGCCGCTTCCAGCGGGCTGACCTGCACACTTGAGGACATCCGCGAGGAGTCGGGCGCACTGCCCGCGCCGGTCGAGCTGGCCGCGTACCGCATCGTCCAGGAGTCCCTGACCAACGCGCTCAAGCACGCCGCGCCGGGCCCGGTCGTGGTGCGGCTCGAACTGACGGGAAGGGTGCTCGTCGTCGACGTCACCAGTGTGTTCGGGGACCGGCCGGGGCCGCGGGCGCCGGGGTCGGGGGCCGGTCTCGTGGGCATGCGGGAGCGGGTGACACTGCTCGGCGGGAGCATCACGGCGGAGGCCGAGCCCGGCGCCGACGGTACGAAGATCTGGCGGGTGCGGGCCGAACTGCCCGTCGAGGACGGAGTGGTGAGGGAATGACGATCCGGGTACTGGTCGCGGAGGACCAGTCCGCGGTGCGCGCGGGACTGGTGCTGATCCTGGGCAGCGCGGCGGACATCGAGGTCATCGGGGAGGCGGCGGACGGCGAGGCGGCCGTGCGGCTCGCCCGGGAACTGCGCCCCGACCTGGTCCTGATGGATGTGCAGATGCCACGCCTGGACGGGGTGTCGGCGACGAGGCAGGTGGTGGCCGAGCAGCTGGCCGATGTGCTCGTGCTGACGACGTTCGACCTGGACGAGTACGTCTTCGGGGCGCTGCGCGCGGGGGCTTCGGGCTTTCTGCTGAAGACCACCGACGCGCGCGATCTGCTCGAAGCGGTACGCACGGTGGCGCGCGGCGAGGGCCTGATCGCCCCGGCCGTGACCCGTCGGCTGATCGCCGAGTTCGCCGGGAACACTCCCGCGCGCACGGCCGATCCGGCGGCGCTGGACGCGCTCACCCGGCGGGAGCGCGAGGTGCTGGGCTGCCTGGGTGAAGGGATGTCGAACGCGGAGATCGCGGGGCGGCTCACGATGGCGGAGGCGACGGTGAAGACGCACGTCAGCAGGCTGTTGGGGAAGCTGGAGCTGCGCAGCCGGGCACAGGCGGCCGTGCTCGCCCAGGAGTTGGGGATCCGAGGCCCGTCCGGAACTCGATAACTGATCTTTGGTCCAGACCTCTTGACGATTGGTCCAGACCTTCCTAATCTCACCGGACACACTGCGGTGAGTACGCCATGACAAAGCGTGCTCAGGGCGGCGCAGGGTTTGCAGTCCACGGATCACCCCCGTTTGTCGGACCTCACCCGAGGAGCACCGTTGAGCACTGAGACCCCCCAACGCCGGACCAGATTCAGATGGAGCCTCACCCGGAACGGCAGGGCGAAGGCGGTAGCGGGCTTCACCGCCCTACTGCTCCCCCTCGCCGCGATGGTCGGCCTCGCGTCCCCGGCGTCGGCAGCCACCTCGGCCACCGCCACCTACCTCAAGAAGTCCGACTGGGGCAGCGGCTTCGAGGGCCAGTGGACGGTGAAGAACACCGGCACCACCGCCCTCTCCTCCTGGACGATCGAGTGGGACTTCCCCACGGGCACCGCGGCCGGCTCCGCCTGGGACGCCACCGTCACCAGCTCCGGAAACCACTGGACCGCCAAGAACCTCAGCTGGAACGGATCGATCGCCCCGGGCGCCAGCCTCAGCTTCGGCTTCAACGGCACCGGCTCCGGCTCCCCCACCGGCTGCAAGCTGAACGGCGCCTCCTGTGACGGCGGCGGCGTGCCCGGTGACAACGCCCCGTCCGCGCCCGGCATCCCCACCGCGAGCGCCATCACCGACACCTCGGCGAAGCTCAGCTGGAGTGCCGCCACCGACGACAAGGGCATCAAGAACTACGACGTCCTGCGCGACGGCGCCAAGGTCGCCACGGTCACCGGTACGACGTACACCGACACCGTTCTCACCGCGGGCACCGACTACTCGTACACCGTGCAGGCCCGCGACACCGCCGACCAGACCGGCCCGGTCTCCGGCTCCGTCAAGGTCCGCACCACCGGTGGCGGCACAGGCCCCGGCCCCGGCGGTGACAAGGTCAACCTCGGCTACTTCACCAACTGGGGCGTCTACGGACGCAACTACCACGTCAAGAACCTGGTGACCTCGGGCTCCGCCCAGAAGATCACGCACATCAACTACGCCTTCGGCAACGTGCAGGGCGGCAAGTGCACCATCGGTGACGCCTACGCCGACTACGACAAGGCGTACACCGCCGACCAGTCCGTCGACGGTGTCGCCGACACCTGGGACCAGCCGCTGCGCGGCAACTTCAACCAGCTGCGCAAGCTCAAGGCCAAGTACCCGCACATCAAGGTCCTCTGGTCCTTCGGTGGCTGGACCTGGTCCGGCGGCTTCGGTGCCGCGGCCCAGAACCCGGCCGCGTTCGCCCAGTCCTGCTACGACCTGGTCGAGGACCCGCGGTGGGCCGATGTCTTCGACGGCATCGACATCGACTGGGAGTACCCCAACGCCTGCGGTCTCACCTGTGACACCAGCGGCCCGGCCGCGCTGAAGAACCTCTCCTCGGCGCTGCGCACCAAGTTCGGCACGGCCAACCTGGTCACCGCCGCGATCACCGCCGACGCCTCGGACGGCGGCAAGATCGACGCCGCCGACTACGCGGGCGCCGCCCAGTCCATGGACTGGTACAACGTGATGACGTACGACTTCTTCGGCGCCTGGGCGGCCAAGGGCCCGACGGCCCCGCACTCCCCGCTCACCTCCTACACCGGCATCCCGCAGGCGGGCTTCAACTCCGCCGACGCGATC
Source organism: Streptomyces sp. NBC_01433 (assembly GCF_026340105.1). NCBI lineage: Bacteria > Bacillati > Actinomycetota > Actinomycetes > Kitasatosporales > Streptomycetaceae > Streptomyces > Streptomyces sp. NBC_01433. The sequence goes on from NZ_JAPEPM010000001.1 coordinate 636,605, forward strand.
GCCAAGCTGAAGGCCAAGGGCGTCCCGGCCAAGAAACTGCTCCTCGGCATCGGCTTCTACGGCCGCGGCTGGACCGGCGTCACCCAGGCCGCCCCCGGCGGCACGGCGACCGGCCCGGCTCCCGGCACGTACGAAACGGGCATCGAGGACTACAAGGTCCTGAAGAACTCCTGCCCCGCCAACGGGACCGTCGCGGGCACGGCGTACGCGTACTGCGGCAGCAACTGGTGGAGCTACGACACCCCGGCCACCATCGGCGCGAAGATGACCTGGGCGAAGAACCAGGGCCTGGGAGGCGCGTTCTTCTGGGAGTTCAGCGGTGACACCGCCAACGGCGAGCTCGTGAACGCGATGGGCAGCGGCCTCCAGTAATCCCCACGCCGTAGGAACCGCGATACCGGCACCACCCGCACCACCGGTGCCACCCCGAAAGCACCGGGGAGACAGGTCCGCCCCCTGTCTCCCCGGTCTTTTCGCGTGTACCCGTACGGGGGCAGGACCTTTTGGGCCTCACACGACGGAACGCGCAGACCTCAGTCCGTGTACGCCGGGGCCCGCAGGCCGTGTACGCCGGGGCCCGCAGGCCGTGTACGTCAGGGCCCAGGCCACGCGTCAAGGCCCGCAAGCCCCGTTCACCGGGGCCGCGGGCCGTGTACGTCGGTTGCCCTCAGGCCACATTCACCCGCTGGCCGGGCGGTGCCGCCTCCAGCCAGGCGAGGAAGCCGGTCAGGGCGTCCTCGCTCATCGCCAGCTCCAGGCGCGTCTCACGGTGGAGACAGCCGAGCACGACGGAGTCGGACAGCAGCGCGAGTTCCTCCTCGCCGTCGGGCAGCCGACGGGAGACCACCTCGATCGACGAGCGCTCCAGGGCGCGACGGGGGCGGGGAGCATAGGAGAAGACCCGGAACCAGTCGACCCGGTCGCCGCTGTAGCGCGCGACGCCGTACACCCAGCCCTTGCCGGAGGGGTCCGGCTCCTCGGACACGTTCCAGCGCAGACTGCAGTCGAAGGTTCCACCGGAACGCTGGATCAGCCGCCGGCGCAGACCGAAGACGAACAGACCCACCACGACCAGCACGACGACCAGACCGCCCACCCACAAAGCGAGGACCATCTCCACCGACCTCCTCGCATCGTCGAGTAACGGATACCGAACCGAACCGAATCGAATTGCACCTGCATCGCCTCAGCCGCGACACGGTCTGGATAATTCCAGCTCGGGCCGCGGCTGAGGAAAAAACTTCTTGCGGGGGCGCTAGTGCACCGCCACCGCACGCAGTCGCACATCGGCGCGCCGCTCGGCAGCGGCGTCCGTGTCCGACTTCGCGCGCTCCAGCGCACGCTCGGCGCGCTGGACATCGATCTCGTCCGCCAGCTCGGCGATTTCCGCCAGCAGCGACAGCTTGTTGTCCGCGAACGAGATGAACCCGCCGTGGACAGCGACGACGACGGTCTCGCCGGCGCTCGTACGGATCGTCACCGGGCCCGATTCCAGCACACCGAGAAGCGGCTGGTGACCGGGCATGACGCCGATGTCGCCGGACGTGGTACGCGCGACGACCAGGGTGGCCTCGCCGGACCAGACGCTGCGGTCCGCGGCGACCAGCTCGACATGCAGCTCAGCAGCCAAGGGTGGCTCCTCGGGTCACCACCCGGCGGTCGAGCCGGGTGTTGGGTCAATTCTACGGGGCGTGGTGAGGGGGGCGGGACACACCCACCCCCCTCGGTGAGCCGGAGGCTCAGGAGACGCCGAGCTCCTTGGCGTTGGCCTTGAGGTCCTCAATGCCACCGCACATGAAGAACGCCTGCTCCGGGAAGTGGTCGTACTCACCGTCGCAGATCGAGTTGAACGCGGCGATCGACTCGTCGAGCGGCACGTCCGAACCGTCCAGGCCGGTGAACTGCTTGGCGGCGTGGGTGTTCTGCGACAGGAAGCGCTCGACGCGACGGGCACGGTGGACAACGAGCTTGTCCTCCTCGCCCAGCTCGTCGATACCGAGGATCGCGATGATGTCCTGGAGGTCCTTGTACTTCTGCAGGATTCCCTTGACACGGCTGGCCGTGTCGTAGTGGTCCTGCGCGATGTAACGCGGGTCCAGGATGCGGGACGTGGAGTCCAGCGGGTCCACGGCCGGGTAGATGCCCTTCTCGGAGATCGGACGGGAAAGAACCGTCGTCGCGTCGAGGTGGGCGAACGTGGTGGCCGGGGCCGGGTCGGTCAGGTCGTCCGCGGGGACGTAGATCGCCTGCATCGAGGTGATCGAGTGACCACGCGTCGAGGTGATGCGCTCCTGGAGCACACCCATCTCGTCGGCCAGGGTCGGCTGGTAACCCACCGCGGACGGCATACGGCCGAGCAGCGTGGAGACCTCGGAACCGGCCTGCGTGAAGCGGAAGATGTTGTCGATGAAGAGCAGCACGTCCTGCTTCTGCACATCGCGGAAGTACTCCGCCATGGTCAGGGCGGACAGCGCGACCCGCAGACGGGTGCCCGGCGGCTCGTCCATCTGGCCGAAGACCAGCGCGGTCTTCTCCAGGACGCCCGACTCGGTCATCTCGTCGATGAGGTCGTTGCCCTCACGGGTGCGCTCACCGACACCGGCGAACACCGACACACCGTCGTGCAGCTTCGCCACACGCATGATCATTTCCTGGATGAGGACCGTCTTGCCGACGCCCGCACCACCGAACAGACCGATCTTGCCACCCTTGACGTACGGGGTCAGCAGGTCGACGACCTTCAGGCCGGTCTCGAACATCTCGGTCTTCGACTCGAGCTGGTCGAAGGCCGGGGCCTTGCGGTGGATCGGCCAGCGGTCGGTGATCTGCGCCTCGGCCTCCGGCTCGTTCAGGATCCGGCCGAGGGTGTTGAACACCTTGCCCTTGGTGATGTCACCGACCGGGACGGTGATGCCCGCGCCCGTGTTGGTCACCGGGGCCTGGCGGACCAGACCGTCGGTGGGCTGCATCGAGATCGCACGGACCACGCCGTCACCCAGGTGCTGGGCGACTTCGAGGGTCAGCGTCTTGCGAGCGCCCTCCTCGGCCGGGTCGTCGACCTGGACGTGCAGCGCGTTGTAGATCTCCGGCATCGCGTCGACGGGGAACTCCACGTCGACGACCGGGCCGATGACCCGGGCGACGCGGCCCGTGGCAGCGGCCGTCTCAACTGTGGTCGTCATTACTTGTCACTCCCCGCGGTCGCGTCGGCCAGAGCACTGGCACCGCCGACGATCTCGCTGATTTCCTGGGTGATTTCGGCCTGGCGGGCCGCGTTGGCAAGCCGGGAGAGGCTCTTGATGAGATCCCCGGCGTTGTCGGTGGCCGACTTCATCGCGCGGCGACGGGCAGCGTGCTCGGAAGCGGCGGCCTGCAGCAGCGCGTTGTAGATGCGGCTCTCGACGTAGCGCGGCAGGAGGGCGTCGAGGACGTCCTCCGCCGACGGCTCGAAGTCGAACAGCGGAAGGATCTCGCCCTTCGTGCTGCTCTCCTCCACGACCGTGTCGAGCGACAGCGGCAGCATCCGGTTGTCCACCGGGTTCTGCGTCATCATCGACACGAATTCCGTGAAGACGATGTGCAGTTCGTCGACGCCGCCCTCGGCCGTCGGCGCCGTGATGGCCTCGATCAGCGGCGCGGCGATGTTCTTGGCATCCGAGTACGCCGGGCTGTCGGTGAAGCCGGTCCACGACTCCTCGACCTTGCGCTCGCGGAAGCCGTAGTAGGCGACGCCCTTGCGGCCGACGATGTAGGTGTCGACCTCCTTGCCCTCAGCCGCGAGCCGCTCCCGCAGCCGCTCCGCCGCCTTGATGGCGTTGGAGGAGTAGCCGCCGGCCAGACCGCGGTCGCTCGTGATGAGCAGGACCGCGGCCCGGGCCGGAGCCTCGGCCTCGGTGGTGAGCGGGTGCTTGGTGGTGGAGCCGGTCGCGACCGCGGTCACCGCACGGGTGAGCTCGGTCGCGTACGGCATCGACGCCGCCACCTTGCGCTGCGCCTTGACGATGCGCGAGGCGGCGATCATCTCCATCGCCTTGGTGATCTTCTTGGTCGCGGTGACGGCTTGGATGCGGCGCTTGTAAACGCGAAGCTGAGCGCCCATCGATCAGCCCTCGCCCAGAAGCTTGCCGTCCGAGGTCTCGAACTGCTGCTTGAAGGCGGCGATCGCGTCGGCGATCGACTGCAGCGTGTCGTCGGACATCTTGCCGCCCTCGGCGATGCTGGTCAGGAGGTCCTTGCGCTCGCGGCGCAGGTACTCCAGCAGCTCGCCCTCGAAGCGACGGATGTCCTCGACCGGGACGTCGTCCATCTTGCCCGTGGTGCCGGCCCAGACCGAGACGACCTGCTCCTCCATCGGGAACGGGGCGTACTGCGGCTGCTTCAGCAGCTCGACCATGCGCTTACCGCGCTCCAGCGACGCCTTGGACGCCGCGTCCAGGTCGGAACCGAAGGCGGCGAACGCCTCCAGCTCGCGGTACTGGGCGAGGTCCACGCGAAGCCGGCCGGAGACCTGCTTCATGGCCTTGTGCTGGGCGGAGCCACCGACTCGGGAGACCGAGATACCGACGTTGAGCGCCGGACGCTGACCCGCGTTGAACAGGTCGGACTCCAGGAAGCACTGGCCGTCGGTGATGGAGATGACGTTGGTCGGAATGAACGCCGACACGTCGTTCGCCTTGGTCTCGACGATCGGCAGACCGGTCATCGAACCGGCGCCCATCTCGTCGGAGAGCTTCGCGCAGCGCTCCAGCAGACGCGAGTGCAGGTAGAAGACGTCGCCCGGGTAGGCCTCACGGCCCGGCGGACGGCGCAGCAGAAGCGACACGGCGCGGTAGGCGTCGGCCTGCTTCGAAAGGTCGTCGAAGATGATCAGGACGTGCTTGCCCTGGTACATCCAGTGCTGGCCGATGGCCGAACCGGTGTACGGCGCCAGGTACTTGAAGCCGGCCGGGTCGGACGCCGGGGCGGCGACGATGGTCGTGTACTCCAGCGCGCCGGCCTCTTCGAGCGCACCACGCACGGAGGCGATGGTGGAGCCCTTCTGACCGATGGCGACGTAGATGCAGCGCACCTGCTTGTTCACGTCGCCCGAGCGCCAGTTGTCGCGCTGGTTGATGATCGTGTCGACGGCCAGAGCGGTCTTGCCGGTCTGACGGTCACCAATGATCAGCTGACGCTGGCCGCGGCCGATCGGCACCATGGCGTCGACGGCCTTGTAGCCGGTCTGCATCGGCTCGTGCACCGACTTGCGGACCATGACGCCAGGGGCCTGCAGCTCGAGGGCGCGGCGGCTGTCGGTCGCGATCTCGCCGAGACCGTCGATCGGGTTGCCGAGCGGGTCGACGACGCGGCCGAGGTATCCCTCGCCGACGCCGACGGAGAGCACCTCACCGGTGCGCTGCACCGGCTGGCCCTCCTCGATGCCACTGAACTCGCCGAGGACGATGGCACCGATCTCGCGCTCCTCAAGGTTGAGGGCGAGACCGAGGGTGCCGTCCTCGAACTTCAGCAGCTCGTTCGCCATGGCGGAGGGCAGGCCCTCCACCTTTGCGATGCCGTCACCGGCAACGCTGACCGTACCGACCTCCTCGCGCGAGGCCGCGTCCGGCTTGTACGACTGGACAAAGTTCTCCAGTGCGTCCCGGATCTCCTCCGGCCGGATCGTGAGCTCCGCCATCTGGGTTCCCTGCTCTCCTTGTTGGGCCCGAAGTTTCTTAAGGGGGTCTGGGGGCCGACCCCCAGGAATCTTCTGCAATTTCTGCACGGCCCAACCGGGCCGCTGGTCTTGCTCGTTCAGTTGAAACGCACAGTCTGTTGCGCTGCGCTGTGTCAGCCGGCCATGCGACGGGTCGCCTCGTCGAGGCGCTCCGCGATGGTGCCGTTGATGACCTCGTCACCGACGCGCACCGAGATCCCGCCGAGGACCGCGGGGTCCACGTCCAGGTTCAGGTGCATCTGCCGACCGTAGATCGTGGCGAGTGCGGCGCCGAGGCGCTGCTTCTGCCGGTCGCTCAGCGGTACCGCCGAGGTGACCACGGCGACCATGCGGTCCCGTCGCTCCGCGGCGAGCCTGGACAGGGAGTCGAGTCCTGCTTCCAGGCTACGTCCCCGGGGCTGGGTCACGAGGCGGGTGACGATGCGCTCGGTCACCGGCTGGGCCTTGCCGCCGAGCAGACTGCGCAGCAGCTCGCTCTTGGCGGCGGTGGTGGCCGTACGGCTGGTGAGGGCGGAACGCAGGTCCGTGTCGGAGCCGACGATCCGGCCGAACCGGAACAGCTCGTCCTCGACGTCGTCGAGTGTGCCGCCGCGCTGGGCCGCGGTGAGGTCTGCGGTGTTCGCCAGCTCCTCGACCGAGTCCACCAGTTCGCGGGACTGCGACCAGCGGGAACGGACCATGCCGGAGATCAGGTCCACGGCTTCGCCGCCCACCTGACCGTTCAGCAGTCGCCCGGCCAGCTCGGCCTTGCTCTCGCCGCTCTGCGCCGGGTCGGTGAGGACCCGCCGCAGGGAAACCTCGCGGTCGAGCAGCGCGGTGACGGCTGCCAGGTCCTCGGCGAGCTTCGCCGCGTCGACCGACGTGCTGTCGGTCAGTGCGTCGAGACGCTCACGTGCGGCTGCCAGTGCCTCGCGGCTCGCGCCGTTCATCGGACAGCCTCGGCCTTCGCCTCGAGCTCGTCGAGGAACCGGTCCACGGTGCCGCTCTGCCGGGCGTGGTCCTCGAGGGACTCGCCGACGAGCTTGCCGGCCAGGTCGGTGGCGAGCTTGCCCACGTCCTGGCGCAGCGCGGACGCCGCGGCCTTGCGGTCGGCCTCGATCTGGGCGTGGCCGGCGGCGATGATCTCTTCGCGCTGCCGCTGACCTTCCGCCTTCATCTCCTGGATGATGACGGCACCCTGCTCCTGCGCCTCCTGGCGCATGCGGGCGGCCTCGTGGCGGGCCTCGGCGAGCTGAGCCTTGTACTGCTCAAGAACGCTCTGGGCCTCGGTCTGGGCCGCGTCGGCCTTCTCGATGCCGCCTTCGATGGCCTCGCGACGCTCTTCCAGAACCTTGTTGATGTTCGGGAGGAGCTTCTTGGCGAGGAAGCCGAAGACGATGGCGAAGGCGATCAGACCAATGACGATCTCGGGGATCGCCGGGAGCAGAGGGTTCTGAATCTCCTCTTGCGCCAGCTGTTGGGCGATCACATCAATGCCTTTCGTCGAATCGGGCGGTAAGGAATGCCGCGATTAGTTGACCGGGTAGACGAAGGGCATGACGAGGCCGATCAGGGCCAGCGCCTCACAGAGCACGAAGCCGAGAATCTGGTTGGCGCGGATCAGACCGGCGGCCTCGGGCTGGCGGGCCAGCGCCTGGGTGCCGTTTCCGAAGATGATGCCGACGCCGACGCCGGGGCCGATGGCGGCCAGGCCGTAGCCGATGGAACCGAGGTTGCCCGTGATGTTTACGGCGGCGAGGGTCTCAAGAGCGGACATGCCGTTTCTTCCTTCTCTTTCAGGACCGGTGGGGGTTGGCCACCGGACGACTATCGGGGTGTGGCCGGCTGGTCAGTGGTGCTCGGCGAGAGCGCCCTGAACGTAGTTGCAGGCCAGGAGGACAAAGACGTAGGCCTGCAGCGCCTGGATGAACAGCTCGAAGACGGTCATCAGCAGGACCATCACGAACGACACACCGGCGTAGGCGATGCCGATGCCGTTCAGCAGGTACCAGCTGGCGATGGTGAAGATCAGCAGCAGCACGTGACCGGCGAACATGTTCGCGAAGAGTCGCACGGCGTGCGTGAACGGCCGGATCAGCAGGTTCGAGAAGAGCTCGATGGCCATGACGAACGGAAGCGCCGGGCCGAGCGACTTGTCGTAGCCCGCGATGTTCTTCCAGCCACCGACGAAGCCGTGACGCTTGAAGGTCAGGCTGACCCACAGGATGTACACGATCGCGGCCAGGGCCACCGGGAAGCCGATGACCGAGGGCACCGGGAACTGAGCGAGCGGAATGATCGCCCAGATGTTCATGATCCAGATGAAGAAGAACATCGAGACCATGAGCGGGACGTACTTGGCGCCCTCGCGCTTGCCGAGCGTCTCGTACACCACACCGGTGCGGATGAAGTCGTAACCCGCCTCGGCCACCATCTGCAGCTTTCCGGGCACGAGCTTCGGCTTGTTGAAGGCCGCCCAGAAGAAGCCGACGACGACAACGGTGCTCAGGACCGCCAGCAGCATCGGCTTGCTGATGTCGATGCCGCCGACGGTGAACATCGGCTCGAATACAAAGGAGTGCAGGCCGGGAGCCGGGAAGCCACACCCATCGAAGATGTGGCAGTCGGTCTCGAAGGCGAGCACCGTCGTCGGGTCAGCACTCACCGCGGGCTCCTTCAGCGTGGCGCATAGGTACGGCAACCTCGTTGTGTCGGCGCGGCAAGAAGCCGCTGGTCGGCACTGGACTTGGTGTTACGGATGGGGGGGCGGCTCAGGCACGGAGCCTCGCGATGAAGCAGGCGTCAGCTTGGATGCCCGCGCCCGCAGTGCCGCAGTTGGCACCGGACGATAGCAGGATCCCGCACGCGCTCTTATCCCGGCCCTACCCCTCACGTCGATGACCCCGTGTTCTCGGGCTTCTTGCCCTTGGACGAGTCCGGCTCGACGTAAAGGATCTTGGTCTTCATGTGTACACGAACCTGGGCCGCGACCCACACAACGGTCGCGACGACCAGCGAGATGGCAAAAGCCCTCGGATTGAACAGCGTCGTGTTCTTGAACACGGCGATAAAGATGAAGAGCAGCAGCAACTGTGCCGTATAGAGCATCAGTCCCATGGACTGAAACAGGTGCGGCATGGACCTCGCGGTTCGCTGCAGAACATAGAGGCCGATACCCATGAAGAGAATCACGACCAGCGTCCCGACAGCCGCCCCGATCGCTCCCTTGCCGCCCGCGACCACAGCGCTGACAGCGACGGCGAGAGCACCGGCGGCAGCGGTGGGTACGGCGGCATGAAGGAGAGTCCGGGCGTCGTTGGACGGCATGGCGGCAGCTCCGCTTGCAGGGGGTGGGCAATGGTGTCGTCAGGGACGAGCGTAGGCCCGGTCCGAGAGTGGTCACCTCGGGCCAACGGACCGTGTCACTAGGGTCCTTCGGCCCTGTCACCGGGTCTCGTGAACGGTATCACAAACTATTTGATGAGGTCTTTACCTGGAAAGTGTGCCAACTGTCACACGTGAGAGTTACTCCGCGCGTGTGTGCAGGACAGGGCGGCGCATTGTCTGGTAATGCACGGAGACACCCGAAACGTCAACGCGCCGAGTCTGCCTTCCGGCGATCGGAGAAGCGCGAACGGTGACCGACGGCGGTCGCCCCGTTGACGCCGGAGACTCCCACGGCCACCGGGGTGCGTTCCGCGCCCTCGCGCGCCATCTCCGGGTCCCCGGGCGCCTGTTGCCCCGGACCCTGCCCCGGCTCCCGCTTCTCCTCGTACGCGAGTGAGGGGACGGGTTCGCCGTCGCGTCCGCGGTCGCGCCGGTAGCGCGGCGGAATAAAGCGTTCCGCCCAGTACGGGGCACGCGGGGTGAAGCGCGGCATCAGCAGCAGCACCAGGCCCACGGCGCTGAGCCCCACGATCGCGAGCACGATCCACATCGACGCCGAGTGGACCGAGTAGCCGACCGCGCCGAAGGCGATCAGCGCGGACCAGAAGTACATGATCATCACGGCCCGGCTGTGCGAGTGACCGATCTCCAGCAGGCGGTGATGCAGGTGACCGCGGTCGGCCGCGAACGGCGACTGCCCGTTCCACGTACGCCGCACGATCGCCAGCACCAGGTCGGCGGCCGGGATGGCGATGATCGTCAGCGGCAGGATCAGCGGAATGAAGACCGGCAGCATCGCGTGGGTCGCCTGCCGCTCACTGCCCTCGAACAGCTTCATCGTGTCCGGGTCGACCTGTCCGGTCACGGAGATCGCGCCCGCGGCCAGGACCAGTCCGATCAGCATCGATCCGGAGTCGCCCATGAAGATCCGCGCGGGATGCATGTTGTGCGGCAGGAACCCGAGGCACATGCCCATCAGGATCGCCGCGAAGAGCGTCGCCGGGGCGGCCGCCTCGATTCCGTACCCGTACCAGAGCCGGTAGGCGTACAGGAAGAACGCCGCGGAGGCGATGCACACCATGCCGGCCGCCAGGCCGTCCAGACCGTCGACGAAGTTGACCGCGTTGATCGTGATGACGACCAGCGCGACCGTGAGCAGCGTGCCCTGCCACTGGGTGAGGGCGACCGTGCCCACACCCGGGATCGGCAGCCACAGGATCGTCAGACCCTGGATGACCATGACAGCGGCGGCGATCATCTGCCCGCCGAGCTTGATCAGGGCGTCGATCTCGAACTTGTCGTCCAGGACGCCGATCAGCCAGATCAGGGCGGCGCCGGAGAGCAGCGCCCGTGGTTCGTTGGAGAGTTCGAAGACGCCGTTCAGATTGAACAGGTGGTCCGCGACGATCAGTCCCGCGCACAGTCCGCCGAACATGGCGATGCCGCCGAGCCGCGGTGTCGGTTCTCGGTGTACATCACGCGCACGGATCGCGGGCATGGCCCCGATCGCGATGGCGAACTTTCGCACCGGCCCGGTCAGCAGGTAAGTCACTGCGGCCGTGACACAGAGCGTCAGCAGATAATCACGCACGGGCTGCCCCACAGAATTCGCCGACCATCTCAGCCCCACACCCTAGCCTCATGAACAAGGACCCCACGGTACGGGTGATGGTTCCACATGCCGCACTCAAGGGCCGCCTCGTCATCGCCTACCCCGGATACGGCGGATTCCTCTCGGCCAGTTCGCGCACTTCCGACCGCAGATGGGCGGCATCGCCCGTCTCCCGTACCGCCGCCCCGAACAGTGCGGCGAGCCGCGCCATGTCCGCCTCGTCCATGCCCTGGGTGGTGACCGCGGCGGTTCCGAGCCGGATGCCCCGGGCGTCCGGGTAGGGCAGGGCGCAGGTGTCGAGCACCATGCCCGCCGCCGCCAGACGTTCGCGTGCGGTGCGGCCGTCGACACCGAGCGGGGCCGGGTCCGCGACGACGATATGGGTGTCCGTGCCGCCCGTGGTGATCTCGAAGCCCTCGGCCTCCAGACCCGCGGCGAGCACCCGCGCGTGGGAGACCACCCGGTGGGCGTACATCGTGTACGCGGGTGTCGCCGCCTCCCCGAACGCGACCGCCTTCGCCGCGATCGTGTGCATCTGGGCGCCGCCCTGGGTGAAGGGGAACACCGCCCGGTCGATCCGCTCGGCCAGCTCCGCGCCGCACAGGATCATGCCGCCGCGCGGGCCGCGCAGCACCTTGTGCGTGGTCGCGCAGACCACGTCCGCGTACGGAACCGGGCTGGGCGCCGCTCCCCCGGCGATCAGGCCCATCGGGTGGGCGGCGTCGGCGATCAGATAGGCGCCGACCTCGTCGGCGATCTCCCGGAACGCCTCGTAGTCGGGGTGGCGCGGATACGAGATCGAGCCGCAGACGATCGCCTTGGGGCGGCGGGCCCTGGCCAGGGAGCGGACCCGCCCGTAGTCGATGAGGCCGCTGTCGGGGTCCACCCCGTAGCCGACGAACTCGAACCAGCGGCCGGAGAAATTGCCGGGCGCCCCGTGGGTGAGGTGTCCCCCGTACGGGAGTCCCATCGCGAGCACCGTGTCACCCGGGCGCAGCAGCGCCGCGTAGGCGGCCAGGACGGCGGAGGAGCCGGAGTGCGGCTGGACGTTGGCGTGTTCGGCGCCGAAGAGGGCGCGGGCCCGCTGGATCGCGAGGCGTTCGGCGGCGTCGGCGTGCTCGCAGCCGCCGTGGTGGCGGGCGCCCGGGTATCCCTCGGCGTACTTGTTGGCGAGCGGGGAGCCGAGGGCGGCCAGCACCGCGGGCGAGGTGAAGTTCTCGGCGGCGATCAGCTGGAGGGTGCTCGACTGCCGGCGGACCTCACCGAGGAGTACGTCGGCGATCTCCGGGTCCTCGCGGCGCAGGGCGTCGAAGTCCTGCGGCAGGACGGCGTGCGGGGCGGACACGGCTGCGGGTGCGGCTGGAGTGGTGACCGGCATCTGACGGCTCCGGGCCTGGTGGGGGGTGCGCTGGCGTCAGATCCAATGTAGGCCGCGCTGTGGCGCTGTGCCCGCTGCCGGGGCGCCTCGTACGCCGGTCGGCGCACGGACCCGTCAGTGGGGGGCCCGGACGCCCGTCAGTGCGGTGACGACGGGATCGAGTGCCTGGTTGATCTCGTCGCCGATGGAGCGGAAGAAGGTGATCGGGGCGCCGTAGGGGTCATAGACCTCGTCCGCCTCGGCGGTGGGCGCCAGCAGCCAGCCGCGCAGGGCGGCGGCGGCGCGCACCAGTGCGCGGGCGCGTTCGACGACGCCCTCGTCGCGCGCGTCGGGCAGGGTGGCCGGATCTATGGCCCGTACCAGCCGGGTGAACTCCTTGAGGGTGAACGTCCGCAGTCCGGCCGAGTGGCCCATGGAGATGACCTGGGCGCGGTGGTCGCGGGTGGCGGTGAGGACCAGGTCGGCGCGGATCACGTGTTCGTCGAGCAGTTCACGGCCGACGAAGCCGGTGGCGTCGGCGCCGAAGTCGGCGAGGACGACCTCCGCGTTGGCCTCCATCGGGGCGCCTTCGTGTCCCCAGGTGCCCGCGCTCTCCACGATGAGTCCGCCGCTGAGCGGGTCACCGAGGCGGTCCACCAGGGCATGGCGGGTCAGCCGCTCGGTGATGGGCGAGCGGCACACGTTGCCGGTGCTGACGTGGAGGATGCGGAAAGTGTCGGTCTGCCCCGCTATGCCACGCCCCTGCGGGGTGGTCAATTGGCCACCTCAAGGTCGGGTACCACCTTGCGCAGCTCCTCGACGGAGAGCGCACCGGCCCGCAGGAGTACCGGCGTCCTACCGGTGACGTCGACGATCGAGGACGGCACGATGCCGGGCGTCGGGCCGCCGTCGAGGTAGACGGAGACGGAGTCGCCGAGCATTTCCTGGGCGGCGTCGCAGTCCTCGGGCGAGGGGTGTCCGGTGAGGTTGGCGCTGGAGACGGCCATCGGGCCGACCTCGGTGAGCAGTTCGATGGCGACCGGGTGCAGCGGCATCCGGATGGCGACGGTGCCGCGGGTGTCACCGAGGTCCCACTGCAGTGAGGGCTGGTGCTTGGCGACGAGCGTGAGGGCGCCGGGCCAGAAGGCGTCGACGAGCTCCCACGCCTGCTCGGAGAAGTCGGTGACCAGGCCGTGCAGGGTGTTCGGGGAGCCGATCAGGACGGGGGTCGGCATGTTGCGGCCGCGCCCCTTGGCGTCCAGCAGGTCGGCGACGCCCTCGGAGCTGAAGGCGTCCGCACCGATCCCGTACACGGTGTCGGTGGGCAGCACGACCAGTTCGCCGCGGCGGACGGCGGACGCGGCTTCACGCAGGCCGGTCGTACGGTCGGTCGCGTCGTTGCAGTCGTATCGCCGTGCCATCAGCCGGCCTCCTCAAGCATGTACGGGTATGGCGTGTACGGGTCTGACGGATGCGGGCCCGGCAGCTGCGGGTCCGGCAGGAGCTGGTGCGGGCCGCCGGTCACGGCATGGCCTTGCGGGCGGTGGCGAACCGGGGCCTCTTGTTCAGGTCCGGGTGGTCGGCGGCATCCGCCCAGCCCCGTTCCTCGGTGAAGATCCACGGCACCTGGCCGCCCTGGGTGTCGGCGTGCTCGATGACGACGAGGCCGCCGGGGCGCAGCAGCCGGTGGGCGGTGCGTTCGATGCCGCGGATGGTGTCGAGCCCGTCCTCGCCGGAGAAGAGGGCCATCTCCGGGTCGTGGTCACGTGCCTCGGGTGCCACGTACTCCCATTCGGTGAGCGGGATGTACGGCGGGTTGGAGATGACCAGGTCGACCTGGCCGTCGAGCTCGGGAAGGGCGCTCAGGGCGTCTCCGCGGTGGACGGTGACCCGTGACCCCTCGGCGTTCTTCCTGGTCCATCTGAGGGCGTCCTCGGACAGCTCCACGGCGTGTACGCGCGAGCGCGGCACCTCCTGCGCCATGGCGAGGGCGATGGCGCCGGATCCCGTACAGAGGTCGACGATGAGCGGCTCGACGACATCCATCGCGCGGACCGCGTCTATGGCCCAGCCGACGACCGACTCGGTCTCCGGGCGGGGCACGAAGACGCCGGGTCCCACCTGGAGCTCCAGGTAGCGGAAGAAGGCGCGGCCGGTGATGTGCTGGAGGGGCTCGCGGGCCTCGCGGCGGGCGATGGTCTCCCAGTAGCGGGCGTCGAAGTCCGTGTCGGGCACGTGGTGCAGCTCGCCCCGCTTGACGCCGTGCACGAACGCGGCGAGTTCCTCGGCGTCGAATCGCGGTGAAGGGACACCGGCGTCGGCCAGCCGCTGGGTGGCCTGGGCCACCTCGGCGAGCAGCAGGTTCATCGCGGTTCTCCGTACGGGGTTACGGGCGGCGGGGCGGGCTTGGTTTACGCGTTGGCGAGCTTGGCGGCGGAGTCGGCGTCGACACACGCCTGGATCACGGCGTCGAGGTCTCCGTCGAGCACCTGGTCCAAGTTGTACGCCTTGAAGCCGACGCGGTGGTCCGAGATCCGGTTTTCCGGGAAGTTGTACGTGCGGATCTTCTCGGACCGGTCGACGGTACGGACCTGGCTGCGGCGTACGTCGGAGGCTTCCTGCTCGGCCGCTTCCTGGGCGGCGGCCAGCAGCCGGGAACGCAGGATGCGCATGGCCTGCTCCTTGTTCTGGAGCTGGCTCTTCTCGTTCTGGCAGGAGGCGACGACACCGGTCGGCAGGTGCGTGATACGGACCGCGGAGTCGGTGGTGTTGACGGACTGGCCGCCGGGGCCCGAGGAGCGGTAGACGTCGATCCGGAGGTCGTTGGCGAGGATCTCCACCTCGACCTCCTCCGCCTCGGGCGTGACGAGCACACCGGCGGCGGAGGTGTGGATACGGCCCTGGGACTCGGTGGAGGGCACGCGCTGCACACGGTGCACGCCGCCCTCGTACTTCATCCGGGCCCAGACGCCCTGGCCGGGTTCGGTGGCCCCGTTGCCGCCCTTGGTCTTCACGGCGACCTGGACGTCCTTGTAGCCGCCGAGCTCGGACTCGGTGGAGTCGATGATCTCGGTCTTCCAGCCGACGCGTTCCGCGTACCGCAGGTACATGCGCAGCAGGTCACCGGCGAACAGGGCCGACTCGTCGCCGCCCGCGCCCGCCTTGATCTCCAGGAGCACGTCCTTGTCGTCGCTGGGGTCGCGCGGGACGAGGAGGAGGCGGAGCTTCTCGGTGAGCTCTTCGCGCTGCTTCTCCAGGTCCTTGACCTCGGCGGCGAAGTCGGGGTCGTCCGCGGCGAACTCGCGGGCGGTCTCGATGTCCTCACCGGTCCGCTTCCAGGACCGGTACGTGGAGACGATCGGGGTCAGCTCCGCGTAGCGCTTGTTCAGCTTGCGCGCGTTGGCCTGGTCGGAGTGGACCGACGGGTCGGCGAGCTTCTTCTCAAGACCGGTGTGTTCACCGATCAGTTCCTCGACCGCCTCGAACATTCGGGGGCTCCTGGTTGGTTACGTCTACGGGCCTGCTGGAGGGCGTACTGCCGGGTGAGGCGTCCGGGGGGCACCCCCGGACGCCCGGCCGGAAAAAACGCCGGTTCCGACGCCCCCGGTGAGAGGGCGCCGAGAACCGGCGCAGTGGCTCGCTACTTGCTGGCGGAGCCGGCAGCCTTGCCGAAGCGGGCCTCGAAGCGGGCCACACGGCCGCCGGTGTCGAGGATCTTCTGCTTGCCCGTGTAGAACGGGTGGCACTCGGAGCAGACGTCGGCACGGATGGCGCCGCCGTCGATGGTGCTCCGGGTGGTGAACGACGCACCGCAGGTGCAGCTGACCTGCGTCTCGACGTACTCGGGGTGGATGTCGCGCTTCAAGGTGTCTCCTAGTTTCGGGAGGGCGCCGGGTCGTCCGCGCTGATTGCGCGTCCGTGAACCGGGGCCGACGTACCAGTCTGCCAGGACCGGCCGTATCTCCCAAAACCGGGGTCGGGCCGCACCTATTCCCGACCCCGGGCACACTTTCGGCGACCGTTCGCGCACACAACGGCGTCCTCGCAGGTGACAGCCCTACTGGACGACCTGGCCGGCCTCGCCCTTGTCGCCCGCCGACTTCTCGGTGGCGGACGCGGGGATCGGCTTGTCGTGCTTGAGCGCCGCCCACACCTGCTGGGCCGACTCCTCCAGCGGTATGACGCGGTTGGGGTCGGCGGGGTCGTACTCCACGGGCAGCGTGACCATGTGGACGTTCTTCGCGCTCAGGCCCTTGAGCCCGTTCGCGAAGCTCGTGAGTTCCGTGACCGAGGCCAGATCGGAGTCGGTGGTGATGGCCTTGGTGGCGGTGTTGGCGAGGTCGTACAGCTTCTTCGGGCTGGAGAACACCCCGACGCTCTTCGTCTGTTCCATCAGCGCCTTGATGAACGCCTGCTGGAGCTGGATGCGTCCGAGGTCGCTGCCGTCGCCGACGCTCTTGCGGGTGCGCACCAGGCCGAGGGACTGCTCCCCGTTCAGGGTGTGGGTGCCGGGCTTCAGGTTCAGATGGCTCTTGGAGTCGTTGATCGCCTCGTTGGTGGTGATCTCGACACCGCCGAGCTCGTCTATGAGCTTCTTGAAGCCGGTGAAGTCGACCTCGACGTAGTGGTCCATGCGGATCCCGGACATCGCCTCGACGGTCTTCACCGCGCAGGCCGGTCCGCCGACCTCGTACGCCGTGTTGAACATCGCGTGCGTCTCGGCGGAGACCGGGTCACCGGTCGCGTCGCTCGTACAGACGGGGCGGTCGACGAGGGTGTCGCGCGGGATCGAGACGACACTGGCCGCCTTGTGGCCCTCGTTGACGTGCACGATCATCGCCGTGTCCGAGCGGGCGCCCCCTTCGTCCACGCCGTACTCGGAGTTGTCGCCGGAGCGGGAGTCGGAGCCCAGCACCAGGATGTCCTGGGAGCCGTTGTCCACGTCGTCGGGGCGGTCCGCGCCGAGCGCGGCGTTGATGTCGACACCCTTGAGGTTGCCGTTGAGCGTGAAGTACGCGTATCCGAGCCCCGATCCGCCCGCGACCACGACACCGGCCACCGTCCAGGCGGCGATGACCTTCGCGCGACGGCGGCCCGAGGGCCTCCTGCGGCGGCTGCCGGAGCCGCGTATTCGGCCCGTCCCCCTGCTCTGCTCGCTCATGGGTCTCCCTCGTTCCTGGTGCCTCGCTGCTCCCCGCTCCCCCGCCCCTGATGGTTCGGCACGGTTTGTCGTCTCTTTCTCAGACGTCGAAGCATCAAGAAGGGTTGCACAACGGCCTGTGGCCCCCGTCCGGAACGGGGGCCACGGGCCGTGCCGGGTGAACCGCCCGTGATGCGGCGCTCACCTGGGGTTTCTTTCGTAGTACAGCCATTGTCCGGGCGGGTGTCCGGCGGCCGGGGATGTGGCTGAAGTCTCAGACCGCCCGGTTCGGCGGTCCCGGGGCCCCGGTCCGGGTCGGCCGCCGCGGACCCGGACGGAGCCACGGGCGGCCCTCACTGTCGCGGTTCCGGTCGACCTGACGCACCAGGCGGGCGCCGCCCCGGCCGCCGCCGCACGGGACGGACCGGGTGAACGAGGTGACCGACGCTGCGCAACGCGGTTGAAGCACCGGTCAGTTGCACGTGAAGGGAGAGGAACTGCCCCACTGGTGACTCGACTCGGTGGACGTACGAAAATACGTTCCCCCATCCACGTTCCCCCGCCTACGGCCCGCCGATGCCGCGACGCGACGCGGAACCGCCCTCGTCACCGGAGTGACGAGGGCGGCTGGGTACGGCTGCTGAGGCGACGTCAGTCGTTGCCGTTGCCCGGCGTCGTCTTCTGGATCTGCAGCAGGAACTCCGCGTTGGACTGCGTCTTCTTCATGCGGTCCAGCAGGAGTTCGATCGCCTGCTGCTGGTCGAGCGCGTGCAGCACCCGGCGCAGCTTCCAGACGACCGCCAGCTCGTCGGTGCCGAGCAGGATCTCTTCCTTACGGGTGCTGGACGCGTCGACGTCCACCGCCGGGAAGATGCGCTTGTCCGAGAGCTTCCGGTCGAGCTTGAGCTCCATGTTGCCGGTGCCCTTGAACTCCTCGAAGATCACCTCGTCCATGCGCGAGCCGGTCTCGACCAGCGCGGTGGCCAGGATGGTCAGCGAGCCGCCGTCCTCGATGTTGCGCGCCGCACCGAAGAAGCGCTTCGGCGGGTACAGCGCGGTCGAGTCGACACCACCGGACAGGATGCGGCCGGAGGCGGGTGCCGCGAGGTTGTACGCACGGCCCAGACGGGTGATGGAGTCCAGCAGGACGACCACGTCGTGACCCAGCTCGACGAGACGCTTGGCGCGCTCGATGGCCAGTTCGGCGACCGTGGTGTGGTCCTCGGCCGGGCGGTCGAAGGTCGAGGAGATGACCTCGCCCTTCACCGACCGCTGCATGTCGGTGACCTCTTCCGGACGCTCGTCCACCAGGACGACCATCAGGTGGCACTCGGGGCTGTTGACCGTGATGGCGTTGGCGATGGCCTGAAGGATCATCGTCTTGCCGGTCTTCGGCGGAGCCACGATCAGACCACGCTGGCCCTTGCCGATCGGGGCGACCAGGTCGATGATCCGCGTCGTCAGCACATTGGAGTCGGTCTCCAGGCGGAGCCGGTCCTGCGGGTAGAGCGGGGTCAGCTTCTGGAACTCCGGACGGCCGCGGCCGCTCTCGGGCGCCATGCCGTTGACCGAGTCGAGGCGCACCAGCGCGTTGAACTTCTCGCGGCGCTCGCCGTCCTTGGGCTGACGCACCGCACCGGTGACGTGGTCACCCTTGCGCAGACCGTTCTTGCGGACCTGGGCGAGCGAGACGTACACGTCGTTCGGGCCCGGCAGGTAGCCGGAGGTCCGGATGAACGCGTAGTTGTCGAGGATGTCCAGGATGCCCGCGACGGGGATCAGGACGTCGTCGTCGGCGACCTGTACGTCGCTGGCGAAGTCCTCACGGCCACGGCGGCCACGACGGTCGCGGTAGCGGCCGCGGCGACCGCGACGGCCGCCCGCCTCGTCGTCGTAGCCGTCGTCCGGCCCGTTGTCCCGGTTCTGCTGGCCCTGACTCTGACCCTGGCTCTGGGTCTGCCCCTGGCCCTGGCTCTGGCTCTGGGTCTGTCCCTGGCCCTGGCGCTGCGGGCGCTGCCCGCCACCCTGCTGGCCCTGGTCGTCGCCCTTGCCGCGGCGGTCGCGCTGGCGCTCGCGACGGTCACCGCGCTCACCGCGTTCCCCACGCTCGCCGCGGTCCCGGCGGTCGCCGCGGCGGCCCTCGGCACTGTCGGCGGCGGACTCGGCCTTGGCGTCGCCCTTCGCCTCGCCGCGGTCCTCGCTCTTCTGCTCGGCCTGCGGCTCCGACTTGGCCTCGGCCTTGGTGTCGGGGCTGCCGGCCTGCGCGGTCGCCCGGCGCCGACGACGCTCGCCCGCGGGCTGATCGTCACTGGCCGGCTGGCCGGGGATGTCGATCTGCTGCTGGGCGTCGGCCTTGTCGGCCGGTGCGGCGGCCTCGTCCCCGGTGCGCGCCTTGGAGGTGGCGCGCCGCTTCGGCTTGCTCTCGGCGTCCGTACCGGCGGGGGCCGCAGCGGCCTTGGAGGAGGTCTTGGGCGCGGCGGAACCGCCCGCCTGTGCCTCCTTGATGACCTCGATCAGCTGGCTCTTGCGCATACGCGCAGTTCCCCTGATGCCGAGGCCGGACGCGACCTGCTGCAGCTCGGCCAGGACCATGCCCTCGAGGCCGGTGCCGGAGCGGCGGCGCCGTGCGGTGGTGCCAGTGGCAGCACCTTCGGCGGGCGCGGCGCTGTCGACGCTCTTGTCGGCAGTCACGCCCATCAGATCGGTGGTGTCGCTCACGAAGGGTCCTTCCCTGGAGCGGACGTCGGCCTTCTGGCTCGGCGACCGGTTGTGCTGTCCGACTACGGTCTGTGATCTTGGATCGCGGACCTTGCCGGGGCGGTGGTCCGCCGGGTACGGCGGAGAGATGAATGTGCGGGGTCCGGCGCGAGATCCCCCTGCTCGGCCCACTCCTGGAAGAGCGAGGGGTGTCGTGCCGGTTCCGGAGCGTGCTCGAAACTGCTCAGGCAGGCTGCTCAGGCAGTTGGGGAGGCTCCCGGAAGAATGGTGGTCCCGGAGGGGGACACGAAGCAACGCGCCACAAAGACGTCGGTTGCAGACTTGAGGTTAACACTACCGGCTCCAACAAACATTCCCCCTCTCACTCACCGGCAATCACATGCGGCTACGGGGCGAGCGGCAGGACACTCGCGCCCTTGGCGTCGAGAGCGAGCCTGTTCGCCGCCCATCCCTCGCCCGCCAGTCGAGCGACCTTGTCGGCCGAACCCTCCTCCGTCAGCGCGAGCACCGTGGGGCCCGCGCCGGAGATGACCGCGGGGACGCCGTCGGCGCGCAGCCGGTTCACCAGCTCCAGGCTTTCCGGCATCGCGGGCCCTCGGTATTCCTGGTGGATCCGGTCCTCGGTGGCGGCCAGCAGCAGCTCGGGGCGCTCGGTGAGAGCCGCTACGAGCAGGGCCGCACGACCGGCGTTGGCCGCGGCGTCGACGTGCGGGACGGTGCGCGGCAACAGACCGCGGGCGGTCTCGGTGAGCACTGGCCTGCCCGGCACGAAAACCACCGGAACGACGGAATCCGAGGCATCCATCCTGATTGCCCTGGCCGCCCCGCCGTCCATCCAGGCGAGCGTGAAGCCGCCGAGCAGACAGGCCGCGACATTGTCGGGGTGCCCCTCGATCTCCGTGGCCAGCTCCAGCAGCGCCGCGTCGTCGAGGCGGGCGTCGCCGCCTATCGTCACGGCGCGGGCGGCGACGATGCCGGCGCAGATGGCGGCGGAGGAGGAGCCGAGGCCCCGCCCGTGCGGAATGCGGTTGGCGCAGACGATTTCGAGGCCGCGGGGCTGTCCGCCGAGCAGATCGAAGGCGGTGCGCAGGGAGCGTACGAGCAGGTGGCTCTCGTCGCGGGGCAGCGACTGCGCACCCTCACCCGCGATGTCGATGTGCAGCCCGGAGTCGGCGACCCGGACGACGACGTCGTCGTACAGCCCCAGCGACAGGCCGAGGGCGTCGAAACCCGGGCCCAGATTGGCGCTGGTCGCGGGGACGCGCACCCTGACGGCGGCAGCTCGGAACGCGGGACCGGCCATCGGTTGGACGACTCCTTGTAAGACAGCGGGGATGCGGTGCGGTGTGGCTGTGCGGCGGTGGGGGTGGTGTGGGGCGATGACTGCGGGGTCGCGGCTGCGGAGCAGGGGCGCCGGACGGTGCGACATCCGGACGCCGACCCGACGGCCACGGCGGCACCGCACCGCGGCACATGCGGCGGGGCGGTTGCATACAGCTTATCGAAGGAAGGTTCTGTCGCGACATAGGGCGCACAGGAGGCGCACGATGCGTGTCGCACGCCTCCTATGCGCTCTCCGCCCCGAAAAGGGGCGGTTGAGCATGTTTCCCGCGATCGGGCGCGAGAGTTACGCGAGGCCGAGCTTCTCGGCCGCGGCGGCCGCGTCGACCGGGACCGTGACCGGCTGCGGGGCGCCCGCGACGGCCCAGTCCGGGTCCTTGAGGCCGTTGCCGGTGACCGTGCAGACGATCTTCTGGCCGGGGTCGACCTTGCCCTCCTCGGCTGCCTTGAGCAGACCGGCGACGGAGGCGGCCGAGGCCGGCTCCACGAAGACGCCCTCCTGGGAGGCCAACAGCCGGTACGCGGACAGGATCTGCCGGTCCGTCACCTCATCGATGAAACCGCCCGATTCGTCCCGCGCGGCCAGGGCGTACTGCCAGGAGGCCGGGTTGCCGATCCGGATCGCGGTGGCGATCGTGGAGGGGTCCTTGACGATCTCGCCACGCACGATCGGCGCGGAGCCGGAGGCCTGGAAGCCCCACATGCGCGGCGCGTGGGTGGAGACCCGGTCGCCGGCGTATTCCGTGTAGCCCTTCCAGTACGCGGTGATGTTGCCCGCGTTGCCGACCGGCAGGACGTGGATGTCCGGGGCGTCACCGAGCGCGTCGACGATCTCGAACGCGGCGGTCTTCTGGCCCTCGATACGGACCGGGTTGACCGAATTGACCAGCGCCACCGGGTAGTTGTCCGAGAGCGAGCGGGCCAGGGTCAGACAGTCGTCGAAGTTGCCGTCGACCTGAAGGATCTTGGCGCCGTGGACGAGCGCCTGGCCCATCTTGCCGAGCGCGATCTTGCCCTGCGGTACGAGGACGGCGCAGACCATTCCGGCCCGTACCGCGTACGCGGCGGCGGAGGCGGAGGTGTTGCCGGTCGAGGCACAGATGACGGCCTGCGCACCTTCCTCCTTGGCCCGGGTGATCGCCATGGTCATCCCGCGGTCCTTGAACGAACCGGTGGGGTTGGCGCCCTCGACCTTGAGGTGCACCTCGCAGCCCGTGCGCTCGGAGAGGACCTGCGCCGGAACGAGCGGCGTACCGCCCTCACGAAGCGTGACAACGGGCGTCGTGCTCGTGACCGGAAGACGGTCCCGGTACTCCTCGATGATGCCGCGCCACTGGTGGGTGCCCTTGCTGGTCATGGGTCCTTACTCCCCTTCAACACGCATGATGCTGGCGACACCGCGCACGGTGTCGAGCTTGCGCAGCGCTTCGACGGTCCCGGAGAGGGCGGCGTCGGGCGCGCGGTGGGTGACGACGACGAGAGATGCCTCGCCGCCTCCGTCCTGACGGCCTTGCTGGCGCACCGTGTCGATCGATACGCCCTGCTCGGCGAAGACCGTCGCGACCTGGGCGAGTACGCCCGGCTTGTCGGCCACGTCGAGGCTGATGTGGTACCGCGTGACGACGTCGCCCATCGGGCTGACCGGCAGACGTGTGTAGGCGGACTCACCGGGGCCGGGGGCCTCGTTGAGCTTGTTGCGGCAGACCGCGACCAGGTCGCCCAGGACCGCGGAGGCGGTGGGCGCGCCACCGGCGCCGGGGCCGTAGAACATCAGCTGCCCGGCGGCCTCCGCCTCGACGAAGACCGCGTTGTACGCCTCACGGACGGAGGCCAGCGGGTGGCTGAGCGGGATCATCGCGGGGTGCACGCGGGCCGTGACCGACTGCCCGTCGGCGGCGCGCTCGCAGATGGCGAGCAGCTTGACCGTGCAGCCCATGCGGCGTGCGGACGCGATGTCGGCGGCGGTGACCTCGGTGATGCCCTCGCGGTGCACATCGCCGATGCGTACGCGGGTGTGGAAGGCGATACCGGCGAGGATCGCGGCCTTCGCGGCGGCGTCGAAGCCCTCGACGTCGGCGGTCGGGTCGGCCTCGGCGTACCCGAGGGCGGTGGCCTCGTCGAGCGCCTCGGAGTAACCGGCTCCGCTCGTGTCCATCCGGTCGAGGATGAAGTTGGTGGTGCCGTTGACGATGCCGAGCACCCGGTTGACCTTGTCCCCCGCGAGGGACTCGCGCAGCGGGCGTACGAGCGGGATGGCACCGGCCACGGCCGCCTCGTAGTAGAGGTCGCGGCCGTGCTTCTCGGCTGCCGCGTGGAGTGCGGCGCCGTCCTCGGCGAGCAGCGCCTTGTTGGCGGAGACGACGCTCGCGCCGTGCTCGAAGGCGGTCGTGATGAGTGTGCGGGCCGGCTCGATGCCCCCGATGACCTCGACGACGACGTCGATGTCGCCCCGTTCGACCAGGGCGGTCGCATCGGTGGTGATCAGTGCGGGATCGATTCCCTCCCGCACCTTCGAGGGCCGGCGGACGGCCACCCCGGCGAGCTCCACCGGCGCGCCGATGCGCGCGGCGAGGTCGTCGGCGTGCGTCGTCATGATGCGCGCCACCTCTGAGCCGACCACTCCACAGCCCAGCAGCGCCACCTTCAGCGGACGCGTACGCATCATCCGACCTCGTTTCTCATACATACTCATGTGTGGACCAGTCTCACTCACCGGACGGGCGTTTCTGCCACCCGTCCGGATCCTGAGATAACTATTTCATCAGCCGACATCGAGGCGCAGGAGATCTTCTTCCGTCTCACGTCGGACGATCACGCGCGCCTCTCCGTCCCGCACGGCGACGACCGGCGGGCGCAGGGCGTGGTTGTAGTTGCTCGCCATGGAGCGGCAGTACGCGCCGGTGGCGGGCACGGCGATCAGGTCGCCGGGCGCGAGGTCGGCGGGCAGGAACGCGTCCTTGACCACGATGTCCCCGCTCTCGCAGTGCTTGCCGACCACGCGGACCAGCATCGGTTCGGCGTCCGAGCTGCGCGAGACGAGCGCGACGCTGTATTCGGCGTCGTACAGCGCGGTGCGGATGTTGTCCGACATGCCGCCGTCGACGCTGACGTACGTACGCAGCCCTTCGAGCGGCTTGATGGTGCCGACCTCGTAGAGCGTGAACGCGGTGGGTCCGACGATGGCGCGGCCCGGCTCGACCGAGATGCGCGGGGTGCTCAGATTCGCGGACTCGCACTCGCGGGTCACGATGTCGGTGAGCGCCTTGGCGATCTCGTGCGGCTCGCGCGGGTCGTCCTCGGAGGTGTACGCGATGCCCAGCCCGCCGCCGAGGTCGATCTCGGGCAGCTCGACGCCGTGCTCGTCGCGCACCTCGGCGAGCAGCTGCACCACACGCCGTGCGGAGACCTCGAACCCGGCCATGTCGAAGATCTGCGACCCGATGTGCGAGTGGATGCCGATCAGTTCGAGCCCGTCGAGGGTCAGCGCCCGCCGCACCGCTTCGGCGGCCTGTCCGCCGGCCAGCGCGATACCGAACTTCTGGTCCTCGTGGGCGGTGGCGATGAACTCGTGGGTGTGCGCCTCGACGCCGACGGTGACCCGGATCTGGACCCGCTGGCGCAGGCCCCGGCTCTGCGCGATGTGGGCGACCCGGACGATCTCCTGGAAGGAGTCGAGCACGATGCGCCCGACGCCCGCCTCGACGGCCCGCTCGATCTCGGCGACGGTCTTGTTGTTGCCGTGGAAGGCGATCCGCTCGGCGGGCATCCCGGCGTCCAGCGCGGTGGTCAGCTCACCACCGGAGCAGACGTCGAGGTTGAGCCCTTCTTCCTGGAGCCAGCGCACGACGGCGCGCGACAGGAATGCCTTCCCGGCGTAGAAGACATCGGCACCGGGCCCGAAGGCGTCGGCCCAGGCGCGGCAGCGGGCGCGGAAGTCGCTCTCGTCGAGGAAGTACGCCGGGGTGCCGAACTCCTCCGCGAGGCGGGCGACTTCGATCCCGCCGACGGTGAGCGCACCGTTCGCGTCGCGGGTGACGGTACGGGACCAGACCTTCTCGTCCAGGACGTTCAGATCGGTGGCCGGGGCGGTGTAGTGCCCCTCCGGGAGGACGTCGGCGTGACGGGGCCCGGCGGGGTGTGCGGATCGGCTCATCGTGTTGCTCTCTCGGGTCTCTCAGAGGTGTTCGGGCGCGCTGATACCGAGCAGGGACAGGCCGCCGGCCAGCACCGTCCCGGCGGCTTCGGCAAGGGCCAGCCGGGAACGGTGGGCGGCCGAGGGTTTCTCGTCGCCCATGGGGAGCGGAGGACAGGAGTCGTGGAAGGCGAAGAAGGCGCGCGCCACCGCTTCGAGGTGCCGGGCGAGCCGGTCCGGCGCCCGGTGCCGGGCGGCGGCGAGGAGGACGCCGGGGTGGTCGGCGAGGAGGTCGAGCAGGGCGTGGGCATCGGGATGGCGGGCGTCGGCGTCGTACGCGCCCGTGTCCGTGCCGTACGCGCCCGTGTCCGTGCCGTACGCGCCCGTGTCCGTGCCGTACGCGTACGGGTCGTACGGGTCCGCGCCCGTGTCGTACGCGCCGTCGAAGCCGAGGAGCGCCGCGCCGCGGGTGAGGGAACGGGCCCGGGAGTGGGCGTACCGCACCAGGAAGAGCGCGTTGGCCTCGCCCTGGACGAGAAGGTCGTCGCCGAGCGGCGCCCGGTCGTGCCCGGCGGGCCGCAGCAGCCCCCATCGGGTGGCGTCGGGCCCGAGCCGCTCCAGCAGCTCCCCGGCTTCCGCACCTGCGGGAACAGGCCGTATCGCGGTGAGCGGGGCGGGCGGAATCCCGTGGGCGTCGACGCCGACTCCGAGCCGCTCCCAGTCGGGGTCGGGCGCCTCGTCGCAGCTGATCCGCACCCGGGCGCCCTGCGAGACGACCAGCGCGCGCACCGCGTGGGCGCCGACGGCGGCCCGTACCTCTCGCGCATGCCGGAACTGGAGCACCTCCGCCCGGAGCGCGTCGCCGTGTCCGTACCGGAGCCCCCGCTCCCGCACCTCGCGCACCACGGCGCGGCGGGCGGCGGTATCGGCACCGGCGTCGAGGGTGAAGCTCAGGAACCCGGGCCCGGTGACGTCCACCCGCCCGATCCCGGGCTCGGCGGCGACCCGGTCCCGCAGGATCCGGGCGACCTCCAGCGCGGGCAGCGCGGCGGGCCCGGCGAGCTGGAGCGCGACGGCGCAGGCGTAGTCGCCGCTGCCGCCCGGCCGTGTCCTCTCGATCCGCACGCGCGCGGGCACGGGCGCGCGCAAGGCATCCTCGTCGACCGCGCGGCGCACAGCGTGCAGCACGGTCCGGGAGAGGTCGACGGGGGTCACGGGACAAGCGTATGGGAGACAGGGGGGCACTCCGCGACCCTGTTTCGCCATCCGGTCAGCCGCCCGCGCTTCCCGCGCTCCCCGCCCGCCCCGCACCGTGCCGCCCGTCCAGCTCCGGCGGGTCCTCCCCGCGCACCAGCCGGTGGACGATCCGCACCAGCTCACTCGGCTCGAACGGCTTCTCCAGAAAGACATCGACCCCGGCCGAGACCCCCGCGTCCACCTCGTACTGCGTGCAGGCGCTGATGATCGCGACGGGCAGATGACTCGTCCGCGGATCGGCGCGCAGCCGTGCGGCGGTCTGGAGACCGTCGAGCCGGGGCATCACGACATCGAGCGTGATCGCATCGGGGCAGACCTGATGCACCAGTTCCAGACACTCGACACCATCGGCCGCGGTCACGACCTCGAAGCCCTCAAGCTCAAGGTTGACCCTGATCAACTGCCGGATGACCTTGTTGTCGTCGACAACAAGCACGCGGCCGTACGCCCCTGACACGCTTCGAGAGTAGGTCGGCCGGAGGGGCTGCGTCCGGGTTTTGCCCACTTCCGTCCCCGGAAGAGTGGCGAGAAACCGCACCGACCGCCCCTTCGGGCATGGCCGGAAGGGTTTCCCGCGCCGCGGAAATACCTGTTCACGGACACCCCGCGGGAGCTGGTAGTGTTTCACCCGTCGCAGAGCAACACCGCGATACGCCCCCGTAGCTCAGGGGATAGAGCATCGGCCTCCGGAGCCGGGTGCGCAGGTTCGAATCCTGCCGGGGGCACTTCCGGACAGACCCTCTGACCAGCGGAAACGCTGAGCAGAGGGTCTTTTTTTGATGCCTCGACCTCTTCGCGCCTTTACGTACAGCACGTGTCGCCAGCGGCGGAGCGCGCCGTCCGCCGACGCGTACGCGATCCGCACGCCGGCCTCTGCCGATCGATGGGCACGCGTGCCCGCAGGGTGTTGGTGACCGGCTCGGACAGGGTCGACGCAGCGAAGGCGGGCGCCATTTCCGCCAACCACTACGATCTGGGCGGATCCACCTCGAATTACGGCCCTCTCCCTCAGCCGAATGAGCCAGGGCGTGAGGGCGACCGTACGGACCCCGGCCGTGAGCAGCAGGAAGGGCGATAGAGGTCCACCGATGAACAACTCCAGCAAGCACGGAGTCGGCGAGCAGCCCGCGCGTCGACGTCGGGTACCAGTCGTAGCCGTCGTCGCTCTGGTGGTCCTCGCATGCGTCGCCGCCGCGATCGGCGTGGTCGCCCACGTCTCCGACAAGGTCTCGTCGGACCTGTCGGAGCAGGAGATGACTTGCTGCTGGGAGGATGGAGCCACCCCGGTCTGGATGAGCGGGCAGCTGGGCATCCGCATTCCGGAGGCGGCATCGGACCGACGCGCGGGCTACAAGGTCGGACAGCGCTACGACACAGGCCTGCTGTCTTTCGTTCTGCCCAGCAAGGAAGCCGGGGTGTACACGGACCGACTTGTGCGGGAGGGAACCGAGATGACGGGGAACTCCCTTCCTGAGAAGAAGGATTACCGGCCCGCTGCCGCCTTCGCGCACCTCGGACTGACCGAGCCGGAAACGTTCGTCCGAGGTCTGCGGAGAACCAGCCTTTGCCCCGATGAACTCGAAACCCCTGAAGGCAAGTACCTTCAGCGTTGCGTCGACTTGTTCGCGCATGAGTTCAAGCCCGGCACCACGCGGATCTATGTCCGGTCGACCATCGAACCGTCCGTGACTCCGCCTCCGGCGAGCGCCGGTCCGTAGAGCGCCGGACACCGTTCCTGATCGCGTCGCCCCGCCTCAGCCCACCGGCAGGCCCGGGGCCGGGTAGCTGTCCATCAGGTCCTTCACCTCGGACCGGATCCTGGTGATGGTGGATTCGTCGCCCGTGCGGGATGCCTCGACCACCTGGTCGATCCAGCGCGCGACCGCGGCCATCGCGGCGGCGGGGATGCCGCGGGAGGTCAGTGCCGGGGTGCCGATGCGGATGCCGGAGGGGTCGAAGGGCTTGCGGGGGTCGTAGGGGACGGCGTTGTAGTTGACCACGAGGCCGGCGCGGTCCAGGGCCTTGGCCGCGATCTTGCCGGGGACGTCCTTGCCCGTGAGGTCGATCAGGAGGAGGTGGTTGTCCGTGCCGCCGGAGACCAGGTCGAAGCCGCGGGCGGAGAGTTCGTCGCCCAGGGCGCGGGCGTTGGTCACCACCTGGTGGGCGTAGGCGCTGAAGTCGGGGGTGGCGGCTTCCCTGAGGGCGACCGCGATGGCGGCCGTGGTCTGGTTGTGCGGGCCGCCCTGGAGGCCGGGGAAGACCGCGCGGTCGATCGCACGGGCGTGTTCCGCCGTGCTCAGGAGCATCGCGCCGCGCGGGCCGCGCAGGGTCTTGTGGGTGGTGGTGGAGACCACGTCCGCGTACGGGGCGGGTGAGGGGTGGGCGCCGCCCGCGATCAGACCGGCGATGTGGGCGACGTCGGCCACCAGGACCGCGCCGGTCTCGCGGGCGATCTCGGCGAAGCCCGCGAAGTCGATAGTGCGCGGAACCGCCGTACCGCCGCAGAAGATGAGCTTCGGGCGCTCGGCGAGGGCCAGTTCGCGTACCTCGTCCAGGTCGACGCGGCCCGTGTCACGGCGGACCCCGTACCGCACGCCCCGGAACCAGCTGCCGGTCGCGGAGACGCCCCAGCCGTGGGTGAGGTGGCCGCCCATCGGCAGTGCCATGCCCAGCACGGTGTCACCGGGCTTGAGGAAGGCCATGTACACGGCGAGGTTGGCCGGGGAGCCCGAGTACGGCTGGACGTTGGCGTGGTCCATGCGGAACAGCGCGCGGGCGCGCTCCGCGGCCAGGGTCTCCACCTGGTCGATGATCTGCTGGCCCTCGTAGTAGCGCTTGCCGGGGTAGCCCTCGGAGTACTTGTTCTGGAGCACCGTGCCGGACGCTTCGAGGACCGCCGCGGAGACGTAGTTCTCGCTGGGGATCAGGCGCAGGGTGTCCGCCTGGAGCTGCTCCTCGGCCACCACCAGGGCGGCGATGTCCGGGTCCGCCGAGGTCAGTGCCGGATGGCGGGGTGCGGTGGGGCCGGTGGGGGTGCCGGGTGCGGGGATGGTCATGGAAGTGGTCCTTCCGGGTCGGCCGCGTCGTGCGGCGTGGACCCGGATGCCCAGGCGGACGGCCCTCCGGAGATGACGCCCCGGGCGCACCCGGGGTGTGCCGCTCCCTCGTGGTCGTTTCCACGGAGCGCCCCTGCCGGGGCACGCGCCAGTCGCGGCACGTCGCAGTCTAAAGGCTGTCCCGTGTCCGGGACCCGTACCGAATCGCGTGCGAGGCGTGCGTGAATCGTGACGGAACGGGGCAGGTTCCCGGGGACCTTGTGAGGCTCGGCGGTGGGGGGACCGTTATGGAGTCCGGCGATCAGTACCCGGGATCCGGCAGTGGCGCGGGCGGCGGGCCCGGTGGTGGAGCGGGAAGCGGGTTCGGTGGCGGGCCGGCGCAGGGGCCCGAGGTGCTGTCGTCCGTTCCGCCTCCGCCTCTTCGTGCGCCCTCGATCGGGCCGCCGCCTCCCGGCTCCGCCCTGCGTTCCGTGGCGGTCGGGCTGCTCAATCTGACCGGGCTCGGCCTCGGTTACGTCCTGATGCGCAGATGGTTCCGGGCCGCGCTGTGCTGGGCCGCGGCCGGTGGGCTGCTGTTGGCCGCGCTGCCCGCCGATCCCGACGGCGTGCCGGGCGGTGTGCTCGTCGGCTTCCTCGTCGTACTGGCCGCCGCTGTCGCCGACGGGGCCCGGACCGCCCGGCGTTCGCCCGTGGCCGGGTCCTGGCGACCGGTCCTGGCCGCCGCGCTGGGTGTGGTGCTGCTGGCCGTCCCGGTGGGCGGGTTCGCCGCCTACGGCTCCGAGCGCGACGAGGCCGTCGAGCAGATGCTGCTGGACCGGCTGGAGAGCGGCGACAAGACCGTCCGGGCCGCGTCGGGGCAGCCGTTCGGCACGGCACGGGCGGAGTACCGGTCCGCGCTCGCCGTCTACCGCGAGCTGGGCGAGAAGCATGCCGGTTCACGGGCGGGGAAGCTCGTCCCGGCGCGGCTGAAGGCGTATTACGAGGCCGTCTCCGCGCCGTACCGGGAAAAGCAGCACTGCGCGGCCGTCGAGCCGTTGACCTATCTGCGGACGGTTCCCGACTCCGTCGACGCCGAATTGCTGGGCGATCTGGCCGGCTGGCCCGACACACCGCTCGCCGAGTCGCTGTACGTGTGCGGGGTGTCCCGACTCGGCGGTGTGGGCGGCGGCGGGACCGAACTGGGCGAGCTGCTGCGTACGTTCCCCGACTCCGCGTCGGCGAAGCAGGTGGGACCGGCGATATCCGGGAAGATCGGGGCGCAGGTGGCGGCGCTGAAGGGGAACGGGCCCTGTGAGGCCACCGCGGTGCTGCGCGGCCTCGGCACCACGGTCTCCGGGCTGCCCGGGACGGACATGCCCGCGCTGCGTGCCGACGCCGACAAGGGTGTCCAGGACGGGGTGTACGCCTGCGGGGTGGACGAGTTCGAGGACAAGAAGTTCACCGAGGCGCGGGAGACCTTGACCGGTTTCGCCCGTACGTACAAGAACGACAAGCGGGTGCGGCGGGCGCGGAACATCGCCATCGCCGCGGAGATCGCCGACGACCGGCCCTCGGCCGGCAAGCGGCTGCCACCGACCCGCAAGCCGGGCGGCGCCCGGATGGAGCTCGTCATCAGCAACGACGCGCCGAACGCCGTCGACGTGCTCTACACCGGCCCGGTCACCGGCACCGTCAAGCTGAGGGCCTGCGGCGGCTGCGAGCGGTACAGCGCGTCCACTGGACCGGTGCGGGCGTGCAAGGCCGGTGGCAGAAGCTACCCGAAGGCGACGCTCCGGCTCCCGGCGGGCACGTACCACTTCCTGTACAAGCACGGTTCGGGAGCGACCGCGGCGGTGGACAGCTACACATCGGGGTCGAAGATCCAGCCCGGCTATACGTACACCAGCTGCACCTATGTCATCGAGCGGAACCCCCTGGGCCTCGGCCTGCCCACGCTGCCGGACCCGTTCACTCCCGCTTCGGCTCCGCGGCAGTGAACGGACCGGGGCATCAGCCCTTCGCGCGCGGGTTCTTCTCGATGACCCGCCCGTCGAGGTGCGCGGTGAGGAAGGCGCCGCCGTACTTGTCCGAGACGTAGACCCGCAGGACCGGCTGGTCGTCGTGGAAGGGGGACGACGGGTCCACGATCACGTATTTGTATTCCGGATCGGGGACGTTGAGGGTCTTGTCCGCCGTGCGCAGCAGGGCGGGAAGCGCGTCCCAGTCCACGGAGAGCAGGTCGACGGAGGTCTCCCCCGAGGGGAGCGTGCCGCCCATGTCGTCGTTGGTGGCCTCGCCGTCCCGGTAGGTGAACTGGTCGTACAGCGTGGAGTTGGACTTGAGGGGCGCCTTGGCCGAGGCGTGCTCCTCGTGGACGGTGAAGTCGGTGACCTTCGTTCCGCCCATCAGCGGCTTCAGGGCCTTGATGGCGTCGAGCACGCCTTTCGGGGTCAGTAGATTCGCCGGCTCGGCCGGAGTGTCCGGCGTGCCCGGAGTGTCCGGCGTGCCCGCGGCGGGAGTCCCCTCGCCCGTGGACATCTTCGGCGTCGGTTTGCCGCTCCGGTCGCCCGAGGGAGTGCTCGCCGCGACGGAGGGACGGTCGTCGTCATCACCGGTGCCCCTGGAGGGAGGGACCAGCACCCAGATCAGGACGGCCGCCGACACCGCGGTGGTCACTAGGGAGCCGGTGACGGTGATCGTGCGGAGGCGGCGCCGGAGGCGGCGCTGCCGCTCCTGGTCCTCCGGCGTCAGGGTCTGCCGGTCGTAGGGACTGCCCGGCGCGGCGGGCGCGGCGGGCTCGGCGGGCTCGGCGGGCTCGGCGTGCGGCGCCGACGGTACGCGATCGGCGGGGGTCGGACCCGTGGGGGTGCGGTTCGCCGGGGTCAGCGGCAGCGTGCGCGCTGTTACGGGCGGGCCGGCGGGCGCGGCCGTGGGGGAAGCGGGTTCGCGGAACGTTCCGGCGGCCGCGTCCGCCAGCATCCTGTCCAGTTCCTCGACGCCGGGGCGGGCGGGTATGTCCCTGGTCAGCAGGGCGGTCAGGACGGGGGCGAGGGCACCGGCCCGTACCGGCGGCGGCACCTCCTCGTCCAGCACGGCCGCCAGCGTGGCGAGGGTGGTGGCCTTGCGCAGCGGATGACGGCCCTCCACGGCGACGTACAGCATCATGCCGAGCGACCAGAGGTCCGATGACGGGTCGCCCTCGGTGCCCCGGATGCGTTCGGGCGCGATGTAGTCGGGAGAGCCGATGAGGGCGCCGGTCATCGTCAGGCTGGTCGACTCGCGGATCGCGGCGATGCCGAAGTCGGTGAGGACCGGGCGGCCGTCGGCGCGGAGCAGCACGTTGGCGGGCTTGACGTCGCGGTGGTGGATGCCCGCCGCGTGGGCGGCGCGCAGCGCGGAGAGGACGCCCCGGCCGAGCTCGGCGGCCTCGGCCGGTTCGATGGGGCCCTGGGCCAGCCGCTCGTGGAGGGAGGCTCCGGGCACCAGTTCCATGACGATCCATGGGTAGCCGTCCTCGCCGGGGTCGACGATGTGGTGGACGGTGACCACGTTGGGGTGGTCCAGGCGGGCGAGCGCGCGGGCCTCGCGCAGCACCCGGGCGCGCAGCGTGCGGGCCGCCTCCGGGTCGTACTCCTCCAGGGCGGGGTCCGGGGGCCGGACCTCCTTGAGGGCGACATCGCGGTGCAGCGCCAGATCGTGGGCCCGCCAGACCATTCCCATGCCGCCGCTGCCGAGCCGCTCCACCAGCGTGAAGCGGCCGTCGATCACCCGTCCCGAGGGGGCCTCTGCGCTCATGCGCCGTAGCGTACGGGGGCGGTAGGACAGCGGCCGTCCGGGGCCGGGTCGGCTGCCCCGGACGTCCGCTGTCCTCATTTGAGGTGTTCCCCAATTGAGGTGTTCCCCGATTGAGGTGTTCCCCGATTGAGGTGCTTCCTAAGGGTTGTTCAGGCCGAAGCGCGCTTTCGGGACGAGGTCCCCTCCGCCTTCTTCGTGGTGCTTCGACTGCTGGACGCCGTCTTCTTCGCCGCGGTGCTCTTCGCCGCTGTCTTCTTCGCCGCTGTCTTCTTCGTCGGCGACTGCGCGGATGCCTTCTTGGCCGTTGCCGTGGACTTCTTCGCGCCGGTCGTCTTGGGGGCGGACTTCTTGGCGGTGGAGGCCGTGCCACCGCCCGAGCGGGTCACCGTCTTGCCGGTCGGAGTCCGGTGCGTCGTCTTCTGCGCCGTCTTCCGTGCCGGTTTCCGGATGGGATGGACCTCGGCCACCTCTCCCCCGGTCTCCTCCCCGTCCCCCTCCTCGCCGCGGGACTTCTTCGCCGCGCGGACGCTGTTCTCCAGGGCCGCGATCAGGTCGATGACCTTGCCGCCGCCGGAGTCCGCCGCCGCGGCCGGCTCCGTCGCCTCGCCGGATGCCTTGGCGGCGATCAGCTCCTCGACGGCCTCGCGGTAGTCGTCGTGGAGGGTGTCCATGTCGACCTCGCCGAGGGTGTCCATCAGGGCGTCCGCCAGGTCGAGTTCGGCATCGCGGACCGTCACGTCGGTCTCCGGGGCCACGCCCTCGGGGGCGCGGATCTCGTCCGGCCACAGCAGTCCGTGCATCGCGATGACGTCGTCGACCACGCGCAGCATGCCGAGCCGCTCGCGCCCGCGCAGCGCGTACTTGGCGACGGCGACCTTCTGACTGCGCTTCAGCGCCTCGCGCAGCAGGGTGTACGGCTTGGCGGCCGGGACGCCGTTGGCGGAGAGGTAGTACGCCGCGTCCATCTGGAGCGGGTCGATCTCGTCGGCGGGCACGAAGGCGACGATCTCGATCGTCCTGGCCGTGGGCAGCGGGAGGGAGGCGAGGTCGTCATCGGTGATCGGGATCATCGTGCCGTCGGCGTCCTCGTACGCCTTGCCGATCTCGGCGGTGGTCACCTCCTGCTCGTCCAGTTCGCACACCTTGCGGTACCGGATCCGGCCACCGTCGGCGAGGTGGATCTGCCGGAAGGAGATCGAGTGGTTCTCGGTGGCGTTCACCAGCTTGATCGGGATACTGACCAGCCCGAAGGAGATCGCGCCGTTCCATATGGACCTCACCGTTCACCCCTTTTGCCGGTAGTGACCTCTTAGGTCGCTTTTCGTGTGATTCTTATCGTATGACGCCCATCACGGAGGTGGAGGGGCGGCGCCTGGTGCTCAGCAATCTCGACAAGGTGCTGTACCCGGCCACCGGGACCACCAAGGGCGAGGTGCTGCACTACTACGCGGCCACAGTCGCGGGGGCGTTGCTCGCACATTTGTACGATCGCCCCGTGTCCTTCCTGCGCTATCCGGACGGGCCCGACGGCCAGCGTTTCTTCACCAAGAATCCGCCGCCCGGTACGCCCGGCTGGGTGCGTACGGCCGCCGTACCCCGCCATGAGGGGGAGCGCGCCCGGCAGGTGCTCGTCCAGGATCTGTCCTCACTCGTGTGGGCGGCGAACCTGGTGGTGGAATTCCACACTCCGCAGTGGCGGGCGGACGCACCCGGGATGGCCGACCGGCTGGTGTTCGACCTGGACCCCGGCACTCCCGCGAGCGTCGTGGAGTGCTGCGCGGTGGCGCTCTGGCTGCGGGAGCGGCTGGCCGCCGACGGGCTCCTCACGTACGGGAAGACGTCCGGGTCCAAGGGGCTGCATCTGCTCGTGCCGCTGGAGCCCACCCCTTCCGGCCAGGTGTCCGCGTACGCGAAGGGGCTGGCCGTGGAGGCGGCGGACGCCCTGCCCGAGCTGGTCGTGCACCGGATGACCCGGGCCCTGCGGCCGGGGAAGGTCTTTGTCGACTTCAGCCAGAACGCCGCCGCGAAGACGACCGCCACCCCCTACACCCTGCGGGCCAGAACCGAGCCCGCCGTCTCCGCGCCCGTCACCTGGGAGGAGATCGAGGGCTGCTCGGCACCCGGCGAGCTGGTGTTCCTGGCCGGTGACATGGCGGCGCGGCTGGAACGGTACGGGGATCTGCTCGCCCCGTTGACCGATCCGAACCGGGCGCGTCCGCTGCCCGTGGATCAGTAGGCCGTGTCCGCGGAGTTCCGCCTGGCCCGCGCGGAACTTCGCGGACACGGCCCGGACAGGGGCGGCTGTGGCGGGAACGGGCAGGCGGGACGCTGTTCGGTGGCGGTTCCGCCCCGTACCGTCCGGTGTTCCGGCCATGAAGTGGTCATGACCTGGTCACGGCATGAGGAAAGGCCGCAAGTGGTGGGTGGATTGTCCGGGCCGTGGTGCACACTCTGCCCAGACGCTTCTTCGGGGCGTGCCGGAAGGGTGTGCCGGAAGATTGTGCGCCGCTTCCGGGCGCTGCCGTAATCGTGGGGAGGGCATGGCGTGTTCGCGGGGATCGACGAGGTCGACTGGGCTTCGATGGAGCATGCCTACGGACCGGCCGACGATGTGCCCGGTCTCCTGCGGGGGCTCGCCTCCGCGGATCCGGCGGTGCGCGAGAGCGCGCTCGACGGAATGTACGGGGCGGTTCACCACCAGGGCGATGTATACGCCTGCACACTCGCGTGTATCCCGTTCCTGTTCGAACTGGCCGTGGATCCGGACGTACAGGACCGGGGCAGCGTGGTCGAGCTGCTCACCAGCATCGGCGGCTTCGATCTGGACGAGGACGACGAGGACGAGATCGATGAGGACGAGATCGAGGGCGCCGCGAACTACGCGATGGCGGCGGCTGCGGTCACCGCGGGGGCGGGGGTGTTCTTCGAGCTGATCGCCGACGAGGACCCCGGGGTGCGGCTCGCGGCCCCGCTGGCCCTCGCCACCCTGCACCGGCACCCGGTGCGGGTGCTCGCGCTGCTGCGGGAGCGGCTGCCGGTGGAGGCGGACGAGGAGGTACGGCTGGCGCTCGTCGAGGCGGCCGGGCGGGTCGCCCTCCGGCACCGCCCGCTGGCCGGGCGGGTGGCGGAATGGCTGAGCCTGCTGGCGGCTCAGGCGTACGCGCCGGGGCTGCGCCTGGCCGCCCTGGCCCAGCTGGCGCGCTGCGCCCCGGACGTCCTGCCCGGCGATGTCGTCCCGGTGGTCTCGGGGCTCCTGGGCGAGCTGCGCTCCACGACCGGCATGCCCCCGGACGCGAGGGCGGAGGCGGAGGCGCGTACGGGAGCGGAAGCCGGTACGGATACGGGCGCCGGCGCGGTCACGGGCGTGGAAGCGGGCCCGCCACCGGGAGCCGGCCCGTCGCCGGGAGCCGGTCCCTCGCCGGACGCGGGCCCGTCGCCGGACGCGGAGTCCGAGACCACGCCGGACTCCGAACCGGACGCGGAATCCTGTACCGGCGGGAAGACCCCCGTGGTGGAGCAGGCGCCGCCGACCCTCGTCGGGCAGTTCCGCGCCCTGTCCGCCGAGGAGTACGTCGGCCGCAGCGCCCCGTGGACCGCCGACCTGCTGCGCACCCTGCACGTCGGGCTCGACGACCGGGTGAACGACCGGACCGCCCTGCTCACCGACCAGCTGCGCAGCCCCGACCGCTGGCAGCGCATCGACGCCGTGCGGATGAGCGGCGGGCTGATCCGGGCCTGGCGCGGCTCGTACGACGGCCTCGTCCGGCTCGTCGGCGAGCAGCTCGCGGACCCCGAACCCCGGCTGTCCGACGCCGCCTCGCACGTCCTCGAAGAGCTCTTCGGCCTGGCGGCCCCCGCCGCGGACGCCCTGGCGGCACGGCTGGCCGCCGACCCCGGTGCGTGGGTCAAGGAGTGGGCCAGCGGTCCTCCCGGACTCGGCTCCACGGTGAAGGCACTGGCCCGCCTCGGCGATGCCCGTGCGGTGCCCGCGCTGGCGGCGGCGCTGGAGCAGCCCGAGGTGCCGCACGACGTGGGGTACGCCATCGGCCACCTCGGTGCCGCCGCCGCGCCGCTCGCGGAGGCGCTGCGGCGCAGGCTCGGCGAGGTCGGCCTCGACGAGGGGGCGTACGACCGGGCCAGCCCGCTGCTGTCCGGGCTGACCGGGCTGCGGGCGGGCGAGGCGGCGCCCGAGGTGCTGCGGGTGCTGCGCGGGGCGCCCGAGTACCGGGGCGAGTGGCTGCGTACGGCGGCGTTGCGGGCGCTCGGCTCGTTCGGGCCCGCGGCGGACTGTGCCGTGCCGGAGCTGCGGGCCCTGATCCGGCGGCCGGGGACCGTGGCGGCCACGGAGGCGGCCGACGCGCTGTGGGCGGTCGCCGGGGACGCCGACGCCGTGCTGCCCGTGCTGATCGAGGGCCTCCGGACGGAGCATGTGCACGACCGGCGGACGGCGGCGGCGGCGCTGGGCAGGCTCGGGCCGCACGCGCTGGTGGTCGCGCCCCGGCTGCGGGCGCTCCTGGAGCACGACGAGCTGTGGCTGCGGGTGGACGCCGCGATCGCGCTCTGGGAGGTGTCGGGGCGGACCGAGGAGACCGTTCCCGTGCTCCTCGCCGCCTGGGAGAAGAACCGGCATGTCCGAGTCCGGGTGGCGGAATGCCTGGCGCGGATGGGTCCCGCTGGTGCAGGCTCGGGAGCAGCGCACGTGCTGCGCGCCGAGCTCGTCTCCGTACGCCGCCACAACGCCATGGACGGCGGATACGGCAGTCACGACACGTACGAGGACGAGAGGCTCCTGGCACTGTGCCGGCAGGCGCTTCACGGGAAGACGGGGAGAGGGACCAGAGCATGATCATTTTTGGTACGCGGGGCTATCTGTACCAGTTGGCCATCCTGACGATGGTGTGCGGCTGGTGCGGCAATCCGGCCGCGCACACGCTGCGCAAGCGGGTCACGAAGTTCACGCTGTTCTTCGTGCCGCTGTTCCCGTTCTCGACGAAGTTCGCGACGCAGTGCACCTTCTGCGGCGGGGAGCAGCAGATCCCGAAGGAACAGGCCGACGCGCTGCTCGCCCAGCACCACGCCGGGCAGGACGGCGCCCCGTACGGCCAGGCGCAGCAGCAGCCCGGGTACGCACCGCCCGGACAGAACCCGTACCAGCGCTGACGGGGCCGGCGGGCTTGCCGGGCCGCAGGACCGCGGCCCGCGGTCGCCCGGACCGCCGCACCCCGGTATCGCCATATCTCCGCATAACATTATGAAATAGGCATTCAGCGTCCCTCTCCGTCTAGGGTGTAGGCCCTGTCGTCGAAGAGGAGGCCGAGCCGTGCGTCCGCACCACATTCCGACGCCGGCCCGCGCCGCCGCGGCCGTCGGCGCCGCGCTGGCGCTGCTCTCCGGCTGCGGCGCCGCCGGAGGGCTGGAGAGCGCCGGGCGCACGCCGTCCGCCGTCGAGCCCTCCCGGCTCTGGCCGGATCTGCCCGCCGCCTCGGCCGCCCCGTACGACTACGGGGAGGGCGAGACCGCCCGCATCCCCGGCATCCGGGTCCCGGACGGCAATGTGCGCGCGCTGGACCCGGTGGCCGTGGTGCGGGCGGGGCTGAAGGCCCACCCCGACCGGGACAGCGGCACCGACGAGCTCCCGGAGGAGACCGTCCGGCGGCTGAACACCTGCGGCGGACAAGCCGGCACCTGCCCGGTCCTCGCACCGTATTTCCGCGATCTGACCGGTGACGGGAAGGACGAACTCGTCCTGGGCATCACGCTGCCCGGCCACCAGCTCGCCGTACGGGTCTACATGGCCGACCGGGACGGGCTGATCCGGATCATGTCCACCGCGGACGCGGTGATCAGCGTGCAGCTGGCGGGCCGCGACCTGATCATGCGGTCACCTTCGGCGATCACCGGCTACGAGTACCGCACGGCCTGGACCTGGGACGACCGGCAGCACGCGATGCTGCCCACCCGGGACGAGATCCTGCGCATGCCCCGGCAGCGGAACCCGGCCGCCACCCCGTCCGCCTCACCGTCCCCCTCCGTCTCCCCGCCCGCGTCCGACGCCGGCTCCGACCCCGCACCGTCCGCCTCCGACGCCGTCTCCCCGGGGCAGCGATGAAGAGGCGCGGGCTTCGCACGCCCTCCTGGACCGCGTCCCTCACCTGGAAGTCCGCGGTCTTCCTCACCGTGATGTGCTGCACGCTCGCCGCCCTGCTCGGCGTCCTCGTGCACACCGCGGTGACCCGGCAGACGGTCGGCCACGCCCGTGAGAAGGCCCTGGACCGGCTGGAGGAGGTCACCAGGGCGTACGAGGCCGGGGAACCGCTCCCCCGGGGCTCCGGGGTCGATCCGGCGGGCCTGCCCGCGTCGCTGCGCGCCCTGGCCGTGCGCGGCGAGCAGGGCACGATGGTCACCGACGACGCGGGCCACCCGGCGATGTGGGCGGCGGGTCCGGCCGACGGCCGCGCGCTCGCCACCTGGATCGACTACAGCCAGAGCGCCCGCACGATCAGCGGCCTCGACCGGGCGATCGGCGGCTCCTCACTGCTGGCCATCGCCGCCACGCTCCTGGTCGGCCTGTTCGCCGTGAGCCGGGTGACCCGGCGGCTGCACCAGAGCGCCCGGGTGGCCCGCCGGATCAGCGCGGGCGACCTCGACGCCCGGGTCCACGACCCCCGTACCGCACGCCCGGCACGGGCCCAGGACGAGGTGGCGATCGTCGCGGGCGCCCTGGACACCATGGCCTCGACGCTCCAGCGCAAGCTGCAGACCGAGCAGCGGTTCACCGCCGATGTGGCGCACGAGCTGCGCACCCCGCTGACCGGGCTGTCGGCCGCCGCCGAACTGCTGCCGCCCGGCCGCCCCGCCGAACTCGTTCAGGACCGGGTCCGGGCGATGCGGTCGCTGACCGAGGACCTGCTGGAGATCTCCCGCCTCGACGCCCGTACCGAACAGATCGATCCCGCCGTGCACGAACTGGGGCCGGTCGCCGAGCGGGTGGTCCGGGCCTCCGGTACGGACACCGAGGTACGGATCACCGGCGCGGCCCGGGTCGAGACGGACCGGCGGCGGCTGGAGCGGGTGATCGGCAACCTGGTCACCAACGCCCACCGGCACGGCCGCCCGCCGGTGGTGCTGAGCGTCGAAGGGCCCGTGGTGACCGTGCGCGATCACGGGGCGGGCTTCCCGGCGTACCTGCTGGAGGGCGGGCCCCAGCGGTTCCGTACGGACGGCAGCGGGAAGGGCCACGGGCTCGGCCTGACCATCGCCGTGGGCCAGGCACGGGTGATCGGGGCGGAGCTGGTCTTCACTAACGCGGCGGACGGCGGGGCGGTGGCGCGGCTGACGCTGCCGCAGTACGTGCCGCCCGACGACGAGCCGGACCCGGACCCGGAATTCCCCGATACCCCACCGGCCCCCTGACGCCCGTGGGAACATCAGTGATGCCGACCGGTCCGCTGACGCGCATGGCGACATCCGGGCCGGGGCGCGGCACGCCCGCCGACCTGCCGCACTGCGGACGCGCTGCGACATAAGGGAAATACCGCACGCCTCTTGCTACGTTGCGTGGCATGACCCCATCGACGGCGGACGCTCCCCCGCCCGAGCTACGCCTGCCCAAGCGGCGCGGGGTGGAGCTCTGTCTCCTCATCGGGGCCGTCCTCATCTCCGTCTACGGCTACGCGAACGTCGGCCTCGCCAGGAACGGCGCCGTACCGCCCGATGTCGCCGGTTACGGCGGGGGGCTCGGCCTCCTCGCGCTCCTGGCCCATCTCGCGGTCCGCCTCCGCGCCCCGTACGCCGATCCGCTGCTGCTGCCGATCGCCGTCCTGCTCAACGGCCTGGGCCTGGTGCTGATCTACCGGCTCGACCTGGAGACCCCGAAGGACCAGGCCGCGCCCACCCAGCTGATCTGGTCCACGCTCGGGGTCGCGCTGTTCATCGCCGTCGTGGTCCTCCTGCGCGACCACCGCGTGCTCCAGCGCTACGCGTATCTCTCGGTCGCCACCGCGCTGGTGCTGATGATCGTGCCGATCTTCTTCCCCGCCGTGAACGGGGCCAAGATCTGGATCAGGGTCGGCGGACTCTCCTTCCAGCCGGGCGAGTTCGCCAAGATCCTGCTCGCGGTGTTCTTCGCCGCGTACCTCGCCGCGAACCGCAACGCGCTGGCGTACACCGGCCGCCGGATCTGGAAACTCCAGTTGCCCACCGGCCGGGTGCTCGGCCCCATCGTGGCGATCTGGCTGCTCAGCGTCGGCGTCCTGGTCCTGGAACGCGACCTCGGCACCTCGCTCCTCTTCTTCGGACTCTTCGTCATCATGCTGTACGTGGCGACCGGCCGTACCGGCTGGATCGCCGTCGGACTGCTGCTCGCCGCGGTCGGCGCCTTCGTCGTCGGCTCGTTCGAACCGCATGTGCACAGCCGGGTGCAGGACTGGCTCGACCCCTTCGCCTCGATCAACGCCGGGCAGGGGCCGAGCCAGCTCGCACAGTCGCTGTTCGCGTTCGCGGCGGGCGGCATGCTCGGTACCGGACTGGGCCTCGGCCACTCCGTCCTCATCGGCTTCGCCGCCAAGTCCGACTTCATCCTGGCGACCGCGGGCGAGGAACTGGGCCTGTCCGGGCTGACCGCGGTGTTCCTGCTGTACGCGCTGCTCGTCGCCCGGGGATACCGGGCCGGACTCGCGCTGCGCGACCCGTTCGGGCGGCTGCTGTCCATCGGTCTCGCCTCGATCCTGGCCCTTCAGGTCTTCGTGATCGCGGGCGGGGTGATGGGGCTGATCCCGCTGACCGGCATGGCCATGCCGTTCCTCGCGCAGGGCGGTTCGTCCGTCGTCACCAACTGGATCATCGTCGCGCTGCTGATCCGGGTCAGCGATGTGGCCCGCAGACCCCATCCCGACCAGGTGGAGACCGGCGTCATCGCCCCGGTCCTGGAGGACGAACGGTGATCCGCTACATCCGGCGGGCCGCCGCCTTCTGTCTGCTGCTGCTCGTGGCGCTGCTGCTGAACGCCGCCCGCATCCAGCTCTTCGAGGCGGACAAGCTGGACGACAACGCCGCCAACCGCCGTAACACCATCGACCGTTACGACGAGCCGCGCGGCAACATCCTGGTCGGCGGCAAGACCGTCACCGGCTCCAAGGACACCGGTGAACAGCTCGCGTACGAACGCACCTATCTGCACGGCCCCCTGTACGCACCGGTCACCGGCTACGCCTCGCAGACGTACGGCACGACGTTCATCGAGAACGCCGAGGACGGCATCCTGTCCGGCACCGACTCGCTGCTCGCCCCCTTCCCCCTGTGGAACGACATCACCCGCAGCCGGCAGCCGGGCGGCGATGTCGTCACCACCGTCAAGGACTCGATGCAGCGTGCCGCGTACGAGGGGCTGAGCGGACGCCGGGGCGCGGTCGCCGCCGTCGAACCCTCGACCGGCCGGATCCTGGCACTGGTCTCGACCCCCTCGTACGACCCCGAGCGGCTGTCCGGCACCGGTTCCTCGGTCACCGACGCCTGGGCGCGGCTCAACGCGGCCAAGAGCCGGCCGATGCTCAACCGGGCCATCCGGCAGACCTACCCGCCGGGTTCCACCTTCAAGATCGTGACGGCCGCCGCGGCGCTGGACGCCCGGGTGGTGACCGATCCGGACGCCGACACGGACACCCCGTCGCCCTATGTCCTGCCCGGCACCACGACCACGCTGCCCAACGAGGCGAGCGGCTGCGCCAAGGCGTCGCTGGCCGAGGCGATCCGGGTCTCCTGCAACACCGTCATGGCGCACCTCGGCGTCGAGGTGGGGCTCGACGGCATGGTGGACGCGGTGGGCAAGTTCGGCTTCAACGACGGCGGCCTGCGGATTCCGTCCGGGGTGGCGAAGAGCAACTTCGACACGGACATGAGCGACGACCAGCTGGCGCTGTCCTCGATCGGGCAGTTCGACACGACCGCGACGCCCCTCCAGATGGCGATGGTGGCCGCCGCGGTGGCGAACGGCGGCGACCTCAGATACCCGCACCTCGTGGACCGTACGACCGCCCATGACGGCGACACCGTCCAGCAGCAGGGTTCCCGCTCCTACCACCAGGCCATGAGCCCGTCGACGGCGACGCGGCTGCAGCGGATGATGGTCGACGTGGTGGAGAACGGCACCGGGTCGAACGCCGCGATCGACGGGGTGAAGGTCGGCGGCAAGACCGGTACCGCCCAGCACGGCATCGACAACTCCGGTACGCCGTACGCCTGGTTCATCTCCTGGGCGCAGAACCCGGACTCCGGACGGCCCGCCGTCGCGGTCGCGGTGGTCGTCGAGGACGCCTCCGCCGACCGGGCGGACATCAGCGGCGGCGGCAGCGCGGCACCGATCGCGCGGGCCGTGATGGAGGCGGCGCTCGACCAGTGAGCGGGCGACGGGCGATCGGTTGAGCGGTCGAGTGAGTGGGCCGACGGGAAAGCCGCTCGACCGCTCGGTGCGCGGCCCGGGAGACTGGCGTCATGACGCGGGTATCGGCGGTGGCGCGGGCGTTGGAGCGGATCGACCGGCTGGACCCGCGGCTGTGCGCGTTCACCGAGGTCTGGCACGAGGCGGCGCTCGCCCATGAACCGGAGGCGCGGCTGCTCCCCCTGGCCGGGCTGCCGTTCGCGGTGAAGGGGCCGGCCGGTATCCGCTCCTACGCGGCCCGTCGGCTGATCGCGGCGGGCGGTGTCCCGGTCGGCGCGACGTCCGTGCCGGGCCCCGGCACCGTCTGGCAGACCTGGGGGCAGGGCAGGCACGGCCGTACGGTCAATCCCTGGCGGGCCGACCGCACCCCGGGCGGCTCCTCCGCAGGTTCGGCGGTCGCGGTCGCGGCGGACCTGGTGGAGCTGGCGACCGGAAGCGACGGGGCGGGGTCGGTACGCATCCCGGCGGCCTGGTGCGGCGTGTTCGGGCTGAAGACGACGAACGGGCTGCTCCCCTCACCGGA
Source organism: Streptomyces sp. NBC_01433 (assembly GCF_026340105.1). NCBI lineage: Bacteria > Bacillati > Actinomycetota > Actinomycetes > Kitasatosporales > Streptomycetaceae > Streptomyces > Streptomyces sp. NBC_01433. The sequence goes on from NZ_JAPEPM010000001.1 coordinate 681,029, forward strand.
CCGTTCGGGGCTCGCGGCGGCCGGGGTGATCGCCCGGTCGGTGGCCGGAGCGGAGCGGTACCTGCGCCATGTACTCGACGACTGCGCGCCACCCACGGCCCCCGCGCCGCCGCCTCTGCCGCTGCCCGCCGTGTACAGCCCGGACCTCGGGTACGCGGACGTGGACCCGGAGGTCGAGGCTGTGGTGCGGGGCGCGGTGGACCGGCTGGTCGCGGCCGGGGCCGTCACGCTGCTGGACGGGGACTGCGCCCTGCTCGACCCGGCGGCGGCGTGGATCGCGATACGCGGCGGCGGGCCGGACCAGGACGGCGCCCGGTCCGTGCGGGGCGAGAACGACCGCAGGCTCGATGCCCTCTTTGCCCGTACGCCGTTGCTGCTGACCCCGACCACACCGAACCGGCCGCATGGGCACGAGGGTCCGGGCGACACCTATTCCACGGCGCTGACCTGGGCGTTCAATCTGAGTGGCCATCCGGCGGCCACCCTGCCCGCCGGGTTCACCCGGGACGGCTGCCCGGTGGGGCTCCAGCTGGTGGCCGGGCGCGGGAAGGATGTCCCGCTGCTCGGAATGGCCCGCGCGGCGGAAACCGTCCTGCCTCCTGTGCGGCCATGACGCGTCAGGAGGCGACCGGCCCGACGACCGGCGGGCGGGCGGCGGGCGGCGGTCCCCGCTGTCGCGCCGCAGCGCCGCCCCACAGTCGCGCCACCGGATCAGCCGAGCGGCTTGCGCGTCTCCTCGCGGACCTTGGCGGCCTCCGCCGCGGACTGCTTCAGGTCGATGGACTTGGCGTCCTTCACCACGTTCTCGGGCCTGATGACCGCGACCATCGCCGCGGTGTTGCCGTCACCCCAGGCGCACATCGGGATGTTGGCGATGCCGCCGCTGTCCTTCGACTGCACGATCTGGCACTCGATCGTGATGTCGTACCCGTCGGGGGTGAACTTCTTGGCGGGTACGACGAGGGTCGCGCCCTCGGCCTCCGCGGCCCCCTCCATGATCTTGCCGCGCATGAAGTCCGGGCTGGCGAGCCGCCCGTACATCCCGGAGAGCACGAGGGCGCCCTGCTTGTCCGAGGTGTACTGCGCCATGACCGCCTTCCCGTCCCGGACGCTGGGGTCGGGCGTGTCCTCGATCTCCTTGCCCTCGGTCTCCGACATGTCCTGGGCCAGGGTGAATTCCTCGTCCAGCACCTTCTTGGGCACGACGAGCTTGTACTCGGCCTCGGGGAACACCGCGTCGGCGCCCTTGTCGACCAGCTTGGAGACGCCGAAGGCGATCCCGCCGGCGACGACCACCGCACCGGCCACGATCCCGATGATCAGCCCGGTGCGCTTCTTCCGCGGCGGCTGCGGTCCCTGCGGCGGCCAGCCGGGCATCCCGGGCTGCCCGCCGCCGGGTATGCCCGGCTGACCCCATCCGCCCTGCTGGGGCGGGGGCATCTGCGGGTAGCCGTAGGGCTGTTGCTGCGGCTGTTGCGTCTGATGCGGCTGTTGCGAGTAGGGCCCCGGGGCGGCCGGCCGGCCGTACGGATTCTGCTGAGGCTGGGGCGGCCCGTACGGGCCCTGCGGCGGCGGAGGCGGCGTGGTCATGCGTTCAAGCTACGTCACGTTTGCGAACGGAATTTCGACCAGTGCCATATCGGTATCAGGTCGAGAGAATGGCGAGGGAATGGGGAGGGAATGGGGAGGGAATGGCGGGAGAATCCCGAGGACGGACCGGGACCGTCGGCTCGGCGTCCTCACCCTCCTCCAGGTCGGCCCCGCCGTGCGCGTACCTCAATTGTCGCCGCCGACGACACCTGATTCCATCCATCCGGCGGACGATCCCGAGCCGGATGCCGCGCCCTCCCGTTGCCCGCATGACTGTTCTCCACGCCCACGACCACGGCGGCGACGGGCCGCTCCTTCTCCTGCTGCACGGTGCGACGCGCTCCCTGGCCGACTGGAACGCGGTCGCCCCGCTCCTGACGGGCAGCCACCGGGTGCTCGCGGTGGACCTCCCCGGGCACGGCCTCAGCGAACCGGCCGCCGTCTGGTCCTTCGACACGCCGCTCGCCGACCTCGACGAGACGCTCGCCGCTCGGGGGCTGGGGGGCTGGGGGGGACGATGTCGCGGGCGTCGGCGGGTGCCCTGATGCCCGCGGAGCACGTGTCACAACAGGCGGCGTACAGCGCGGGTCTCGGCATTCCGTACGGAGCGGGCCGAGGCCGCCTTCCGGGCGAGCGCGCGACAACAGGCGGATGGGCAGTGGCAGTTGCCGCCGGAGCGGGCGGGCGCTCTGGAGATGCTGGACGCGCTGGACGGGCTGGACCTGTTCAGCGTGTTCCGGCGCGTCGCCTGTCCGCTTCCGCTGGTGCGGGCCCTGCACCGGGTGCCGCCGACGCCCGGCCTGAAGTGGCTGGACGAGATGATGGATGCCTGCGCGCAGGGCCTGGCCCGGGATCTGGTGGAGCTGACGGCCGAGCGGCGGGAGGTCACCGCCGAGGGCGTCGCGGCCACCCACGCGATGCTGCTGGAGCAGCCGGAGCAGGTGGCCGGTCCGGTGCCGGAGTTCGCCGCGTCAGTCGCCGGAGGTGACGGAGGCTCCTGAGGGTGCCGACACTCCGGACGTTGTTGAGGCTCCGGTGGTTGCCGAGGCTCCGACGGTTGCCGAGGCTCCCGGCAGAACGCCGCCCTCCGCTATCGCGTCCGCGACCTCGGCGACCCTGGCCCGCTCCTCCACGGCGAAGCGATCCCGGTCCAACTGCTCGGCTATCTCCTCGTCCTGGGCCATCAGGAGGTCCAGGCTGGAGTCGCCGAGTTCGAGGACGCCCATGTCGACGTACGCCTTCTGGAGCCTGGGGCCCCACAGTCCGATGTCCTTGACGCACGGGACTATCCGGCTGAACAGCAGCTTGCGGAAGAGCTGGAGGTACTCCGAGTGCTCGGAGAGGTCCTTGGCCTCCTGCGTGGCGATACCGAAGTTCTCCAGGACCTCGACGCCGCTGAGCCGGTCGCGCATGAGGTAGCAGCCCTCGATGACGAACTCCTCGCGCTCGCGCAGTTCGGCGTCGCTCAACTGCTTGTAGTAGTCGCGCAGCGCCATCCGCCCGAAGGCCACGTGCCGGGCCTCGTCCTGCATGACGTACGCGAGGATCTGCTTGGGCAGCGCCTTGGTCGTGGTGTCGCGGATCATCCCGAACGCGGCGAGGGCCAGGCCCTCTATGAGGACCTGCATGCCGAGGTAGGGCATGTCCCAGCGGGAGTCGCGCAGCGTGTCGCCGAGCAGCCCCTGGAGGTTGTCGTTGACCGGGTAGAGCATCCCGATCTTCTCGTGCAGGAAGCGGCCGTATATCTCCGCGTGCCGCGCCTCGTCCATGGTCTGGGTCGCCGAGTAGAACTTGGCGTCCAGGTCGGGGACGGACTCGACGATCCGTGCCGCGCAGATCATGGCGCCCTGCTCGCCGTGCAGGAACTGGCTGAACTGCCAGGACGTGTAGTGCTTGCGCAGCTCGCCGCGGTCCTTGTCGGTCATCTTCGCCCAGTGCGGGGTGCCGTACAGCGTGAGGGCCTCGTCCGGGGTGCCCAGCGGGTCGGTGGGGTCGACCTCGATGGACCAGTCGATGCGCTTGTTGCCGTCCCACTGCTTGTCCTTGCCCTTCTGGTAGAGGGCGAGGAGGCGTTGGCGGCCGTCGTCGTAGTCCCAGCTGAACCGGGCGGCCCCGGAGGCGGGCACCTGCCACAGTGGTTCTTCGGGGGCGGTGGTGTAGAGGTCGTGTGTCGACACGGACGGCTCCTTCGCCTCGCATGACTCGGTAAGTTCCTTGGCACCCACGCGCATTGATCGTTTTCTGAGTACTTCCACCGACTGCTTCCCTGGCAGGTTCACACGCTGGTAGACGCTGGGTCAACAAGTCGTGCGCAAGGGATTGACGGTCTTGCTGACAAGCAGTCTCATAAGGAGTGACCGCCGGTAACCCACGTGTGAGGTGCCCCCAGCCATGACGACAGTGACCGATCGCGATGTGCAGGCGCTCCGCGACGCACTCGGCCCGCTCCGCGACCGCGAGCAGGTGGCCGCGCGTCTGCTCGAATCCTCGGCCAAGCACTCCTTCGACCCCGAGACCGAACTCGACTGGGACTCCGCCGTCGAGGAGGGCAAGTGGTTCTGGCCGCCGGAGCTCGTCTCCCTGTACGACACCCCGCTGTGGGACAGGATGTCCGAGGAGCAGCGGATGGACCTGGCCAGGCACGAGTCGGCCGCGCTCGCCTCGCTCGGGATCTGGTTCGAGATCATCCTCATCCAGCTGCTGGTCCGGCACGTCTACGACAAGCCGGTGACCAGCAACCACGTCCGGTACGCGCTCACCGAGATCGCCGACGAGTGCCGGCACTCCATCATGTTCGGCCGCATGATCGACTGGGGCGGGGCCCCCACCTACCCGGTCCCGCGGGTCTACCACAACCTGGCGCGGGTCCTGAAGACCGTGTCCACCACGCCCGGTTCGTTCGCCGCGACCCTGCTCGGCGAGGAGATCCTCGACTGGATGCAGCGGCTGACCTTCCCGGACGAGCGGGTCCAGACCCTGGTGCGCGGCGTGACCCGCATCCATGTCGTCGAGGAGGCCCGGCACGTCCGGTACGCCCGCGAGGAGCTGCGCCGCCAGATGGTGACCGCGCCGCGCTGGGAGCGGGAGCTCACCCGGATCAGCTGCGGGGAGGCCGCGCGCGTCTTCTCCGTCTGCTTCGTCAATCCGCAGGTGTACGGGAACGTCGGCCTGGACCCCCGTGAGGCCGTCGCCCAGGTGCGGGCGAGCGGCCACCGGAAGGAGGTCATGCAGTCGGGCGCGAAGCGGCTGACGGACTTCTACGACGACATCGGCGTACTGAACGGGGTCGGCCGCCGGTTGTGGAAGCGCTCCGGCCTGCTGGCTTGAGCCCGCTCCCCGGCGCGGGGCGGCCCGTTAGGCTTCGGGCCATGACCTCCACCGCCGCAGCCCCGCCGCCGCCCCGTGCGTACCGCAGGCTCAGCGTCGAGGAGCGTCGCACCCAGCTCCTCGGCGCGGCGCTCAGCCTCTTCGCGCACCGGGCTCCCGACGAGGTCTCGCTCGACGAGGTGGCGGTGGTCGCCGGTGTCTCCCGGCCCCTCGTCTACCGCTACTTCCCCGGCGGGCGGCAGCAGTTGTACGAGGCGGCGCTCCGCTCCGCCGCGGACGAGCTGAAGCTCTGCTTCACCGAGCCCGCGGTGGGCCCGCCCACCGAGCGGGTGAGCCGGGTCCTGGACCGCTACCTCGGCTTCGTCGACGAGCACGACGCCGGTTTCAGCGCCCTGCTCCAGGGCGGCAGCGTCGCCGAGACCTCCCGTACGACGGCGATCGTCGACGGCGTACGCCGGGCGGCGGCCGAACAGATACTGCTGCACCTCGGCCGGGGCACGGGTCCCGGCCGGCGTCCCGCGGGGCGGCGGCTGCACATGATGGTGCGCACCTGGATCGCCGCCGTCGAGGCGGCGTCCCTGATCTGGCTCGACGAGGAGAAGCAGCCCCCGGCGCCCGAGCTGCGCGGCTGGCTGGTCGACCATCTGATCGCGCTGCTCGCGGCGACCGCGGCGACGGACCCGGAGACCCGGTCCGCGGTGGCGGACCTGCTGGCCCTGGAGACCGCCGGAGGACCGGCCGGACGGCTGGCGGCGCTGGTTCTCCCGGTCGTCGGCGAGGCGGCGCACCTGCTGCCCGCTCCCGCTGCGTCAGACTGACCCGGTGAAAAGCGAGAACACCCCCTTCACCGGCGGCCCCCTGGACGGCAGGGTGCTGCCCGTCCTCCTCGGCCCGACCGGCCACCCGCCCAAGTGGTACGAGGTCCCGGTGCCGGACGCCGACGGCGGGCCGGCCACCGTGTACGCGTACCGGCGGGTTCCGGCCGGGTACTCGAAACGGCTCGGGATCCAGCGCGGCTGGGTGTACGAGTACGCCCCCGAGGGACGCGAGCCGCGCACCCTCAAGTGGCCCTGGACAAAGCCCGGGAGCGGCGGCTGAGCCGGTGGGGCGGACCGGCGCGGGGCAGGCCCTAAGATCGACGGTCAGGTGCCGAGGGACGGTCACGAGGGGGGTGCGCCATGGAGGCGCTGCGTCAGGACGATCCACGTCATTTCGGCCGGTACACCGTGCTGGCACGCTTCCGTGAGGGCGCCGCCGCCGTGCAGTATCTGGCGCGGGAGACCGGCGCGGACGAACGCGCCGTGATCACCGCGGCGCGGCCCGCCCTCGCCGAGGTACCGGCCTTCCGCCGCCGCTTCCGGTCGGAGGCCCGCACCGCCGAACGCCTGGCGGGTGGCTGGGTGACGCCGCCGCTCGACATCCGGGTCACCCGTGACGACGGCACCGACAGCACGGCGGAGGAGCCCGACGCCCTCTGGACGGCCACCGGTTACGTCCCCGCGCTGACCCTGTCCGAGGCGATCGGCCTCGCCGGACCGCTGCCCGAACGCGCGGTGCGGATACTGGGCGCGGGCATCGCCGAGATCCTCTCCCGGGTGCACGCGGGCGGTGCCGTACTCCAGGGGCTCGCTCCCGGGACGGTGCTGCTGGCCGAGGACGGCCCCCGGCTCACCGCCTTCGGCCCGCTGGGCGCGGCGGCCTCCGCCGAGGCGAGGGGCGGGCAGCTCTCGGTACGGCTGGGGTACCTGACGCCCGAGCAGGCCGAGGGCGGGGAAGCGGGCGCGCCCTCCGACCTCTTCGTGCTCGGGCTGCTGCTGGCGTACGCGGCCACCGGTACGGCGCCGTTCGCGGACGGCCCGCCCGAGGAGGCGGCCGACCGGATCGCGCACGCGGATCCCGAACTGGGCGCCGTGCCCGAAGGGTTGCGGGAACTGATCGCCGGGTGCCTCGCGAAGGACCCGGATCAGCGGCCGAGCGCCGGTTCGGTCGCCGCGGAACTGGCGCTGGAGGGCGCGGCGGGCCTCGCCAGGGGCGGCTGGCTCCCCGAGCGGCTGTCGGCCGCGGTGGCGGACCAGGAGGCGCGGGTACGGGGACTGGAGGCGCCGGTCGAGGCGGCGGCCGAGGCGGACGGGCCCGAGGACGCCGTCGTCGTCGCACGTGGTGCCGACGTGGCCGCGCCTGCGGCCCCGTCCGGAGCCGCGGCCGGATCCGTGGCCGCAGCCGCAGCTGGATCCGGATCCGACTCCGGATCCGGAGTCGGAGTCGGAGTCGGGGAGGAGGACCGGGGAACCACCCGCTTCCTCGGAACCGTGTCCGGCGCCCCGAGGACCGACCATCCGACGACCCAGCTCGCCGTCCCCCGCGAGCTGACCGCCGCCGCCCCGGCCGCCGCACAGGCCCCTCCGGCCCTTCCGGCCCCCTCCCCCGCGGCGCCGTACCAGCACCACCGGGGCGGCCCCGCCCCGTACGCCGCCGCCGCGCTGCCGGGGGCCGCCGCACCGGCGGCCACCCCGATGGTGTCGCTCCCCCTGCCGCCCCCGGCTCCGGCCCCCGCTCCCACCGCGAGCCGCCGGGCCCTGCTGATCACGGCGGGCGCCGCGGCCGCCGGGCTGATCGTCGGCGGTGGTGCCGTCGCCCTACTGGGGTCGGACGACAGCCCGTCCGCCGACGACGACAAGCCCGCCCCGGACCGCCCCCGAACCCTTCCGGGGCAGGCCCCGGAGCCTCGGTGGACCTACGCGCACCCGGACTCCGAGTCGACGCCGCTCACCACCGCCCTGTGGCAGGACAAGCTGCTGGTGCTGACCAGCGAGAGCCAGGCGACCGGCGTCGACCTGCGCACCGGGAAGCGCGTCTGGCAGCGCGCCGACGCCGCGAAGGGGCAGACGGCCCTGGCGGCGGGCGAGGACCTCTGCTTCGTGGCGAGCCCGACCGAGTTCCTGTGGCTGTCGCCCGAGGACGGCGCGGTCAAGCACCGGGTGCGGTACGTGGACCAGTTCACCGGCGTACCGGATCTGACGGTGGGCCGGATCACCGGGCAGTCCGGGCCCGTCATCTGGTTCACCGGCTCGAACACGGTCACGGTGAAGGCCCCGAAGCCGAAGAAGGGCAAGAAGCCGGGCAAGGACAAGCAGGTCGTCCAGGCGTACTTCTTCGCGTACGACATCGTGCGGCGCAAGGAGCTGTGGCGCACGGCCGTACCCGCCGGGCGGGCCCCGGGAACGCCCTCCTACCAGTTGGTCGCGGAGCGCTCCGCCGACCTTCTCGTACGCCAGGACGCGGCGACCCTCACGCCCGCCGACGTCAGGTCCGCCAAGGGCAGGGGCACCATCCGCTCGTTCGACCAGAAGACCGGCAAGCTGCTGTGGGCGAAGCAGTACGGCGCCGTCGCCCCGGGAGCGGGTGTGCTGGGCGACGAGGACGGCCGGCTGTACGGCGCGGTGGGCACGAACCTTCAGGCTTTCGAGGCGGACACCGCCAAGCCGGTGTGGGTCCTGAACGGTGGTACGGGTTCCGTGTACGGCACGCCCGTGGTGGCCGGACCCCTGCTGCACACCACCAACCGCAGCCAGGAGGTCGGCGCGGTCCAGCGGGAGACCGGCCGGCTCGTGTGGCGGCGTTCGACGGAGGTCCCGCTCGGTGGCAACGCCCCCGCCATCACCCTCAGCGCCAGCGAGAAGACCCTGATCGCCGCCGACGCCTCCCAGGTCACCGTGTTCTCGGCGGCCGACGGGCGGCGGCTGTGGAAGTTCCAGGACATCGGGGCGCAGGACCCCAAGGGAGCCACGGTCACGGCCCCGTACCGGACCCTGACCGCCAAGAAGACCGTCGTGGTCCAGCGGGACCGGACGTTCCACTCCTTCCCCGTGGAGTGACGCCCCGCCGACGGGACCCCCGGCACCGCCTTTCGGGGGATCCGTCGGCCGCCACGCCGCGCGGTGCTTGCCTCACCCGACATCGAGTGAGCGGATTAATCATATTCGCCTACTTATACGGGGCTCCTTCACGGCGCTCCGCCCCCGTCACGGAGGTGATGTCATGTCAGGCAGAATCCTGCGCGCGGTCTGCACGGCGGCGCTGGCCGCACTCGTCGTGACCTCCCCCGCCACCGCCGCGCCCGCCTACTCCGTCGACCCGAGCCCCGCCCCCTCGGGGGAATCCACGCCGTCGGGGGATGAAGCCGGGGTCGCGGACTCGGACTCGGACTCGGACGCGGGCGCGGATCTGGACCTGGACCTGGATTCCGGCGCGGGCCTGGACACGGACGCGGACTCCGACCCGGGCCCCGGCGCGGACGTCCCCGAGGCGGGCGCCGGCCCCGGAACCTCCAAGAGCGTCGGCGAGCTGCTGACGGAGCTGCGGACGCTCTATCAGCAGGCCGAAGAGGCCACCGAGACCTACAACGGCACCGCCGAGCAGCTGAAGAAGCGCACCGCGGCGACCGGGAGACTGACGTCCGATCTCGCGAAGGCCAGGCGCGCCCTCGACGGCAGCCGGGATGACGCGGGGCGGCTGGCCCGTGAGCAGTACCAGGGGCGGTCCGAGTACTCCGCGTACCTGCATCTGCTGCTGGCCCGCGACCCCGTACACGCCCTGGACCAGAGCCATGTCATCGAGCGGGCCGCCGCCGGACGGGCGGCGACGGTGAACCGGCTCACCGGTGCCGAGAAGCGCGCCGCCGCGCTGGCGACCGCGTCCCGCAAGGCGCTCGCCGAGCAGCGGGCGCTGACGGCGAAGCAGAAGAAGCAGCGCGACACCGTGCGGTCGAAGCTGAACAGGGTCGAGGCACTGCTGGCCACGCTCTCCGCCGAGCAGCTCGCCGGACTGGCGACGCTGGAGGGGCGGAACACGGCGAAGGCCCAGCGCGAGCTGGTCACCTCGGGAGCGCTCAGCTCGACCCGGCCGCCCAGCGAACAGGGCGGTGACGCCGTCGCGTTCGCGGTCGAGCAGATCGGCAAGCCGTATCTGTGGGGCGCGGAGGGCCCGGACTCCTTCGACTGCTCCGGGCTCACCTCGCAAGCCTGGTCGAAGGCGGGGCACGCCATTCCGCGGACGTCGCAGGAGCAGTGGCGGGAGTTGCCGAAGGTGCCCATGGAGTCGCTGCGCCCCGGTGACCTGGTGGTCTACTTCCCGAAGGCGACCCATGTGGCGCTGTACATCGGCGACGGCATGGTGGTGCAGGCGCCGCGCCCCGGGGCCTCGGTGAAGGTGTCGCCGGTCGCGTCGAACCCGCTGCTGGGCGCGGTGCGCCCCGATCCGCAGGGCACGCCGCTGAGCACGTACACGCCACCGGAGCTGCCCGAGGGCGCGGCGGAGGGCTCGGACGCGGGGTACAGCTCGGACACGGACCCGGACGCGTAGACCGGCGCATGCGGCGGCCGGGCCGGCGGGTCGGCACATCGACTCCGGCCCGGCCGCCGGACGGCCGGGATCAGGCCCCGGAGACCTCGGCGAGGTACGCGTTCGTCTTCTCGGGCTCGAAGAAGAAGTTGTCGAAGTCCGCCGGGTTGTTGAACCCGTTGGCGAAGCGGTCGGCGACCGGCTGGAGCTGACCGGCGGCGCCGATCAGGTTCAGGACGTGCTCCGGCGGTACGCCGAGCATCGCGTTGGTCCACTTCGTGACGTGCCGCGCGGTGTCCCAGTAACGGTCGAACGTGGACTGCATCCACGCCGCGTCGAACTCGCGGTCGCCGTGCTCGATGATCGAGTCCAGATACGCGTTCGCGCACTTGGAAGCCGAGTTGGAGCCCTGCCCGGTGATCGGGTCGTTGGCGACGACCACGTCGCCCACGCCGAGGACCAGACCGCCGCCGGGCAGCCGGCCGATCGGCTTGCGGACGGTCGGGGCGTAACGGCCCGCCAGAGTGCCGTTGGCGTCGGTCAGCTCGACCTTGGTGGCGCGCGCGTACTCCCACGGGGTGAACTTCTCCATGAGCTCCAGCGTCGTGGCGAGGTGCTCGGACGGGTCCTTGATGCCCTGGAAGACGTCCAGCGGGCCGCCCGGGACGCCCTCCCAGAACAGGATGTCCGCGCGGCCGGAGGTGGTCAGGGTCGGCATGACGAACAGCTCGCCGACGCCAGGGACCAGGTTGCAGCGGACCGCGTCGAAGTCGGGGTGCTCGGGGCGCACGCCCATGCCGTGCACATACGCGACCGCCAGCGCGCGCTGCGGGGCGTCGAACGGCGAACGGGACGCGTCCCGGCCGAACATGGAGACCAGCTCGCCCTTGCCGGCCGAGACCATCACCAGGTCGTAGGTGCGGGAGAAGTAGTCCAGGTCGGAGACGGCCGCACCGTGGATGACGAGCTGACCGCCACGCTGGGCGAAGGTCTCCATCCAGCCGGCCATCTTCACGCGCTGGTCGACGGACTGGGCGAACCCGTCCAGCTTGCCGACCCAGTCGACGGCCCGCGAGGAGTCAGGGGCGGCGACCGAGACACCCAGGCCCTCGATCTTTGGCGCCTGCGACTCCCAGAAGTTGAGCTGGTAGTCGCGCTCGTGCTGGAGGGCGGTGTGGAACATGCACTGGGTCGACATGACCCGGCCGGACCGGATCTCGTCGGCCGTGCGGTTGGACATCAGGGTGACTTCGTACCCTCTCGACTGAAGGCCGAGGGCGAGCTGGAGACCGGACTGACCGGCTCCGACTATGAGTATCTTCCGCATCGCGGTTTCTCCGTTACGTGTTTCCGGCTGACGCCGTGGCTCTACGCCGGGGTGGCGTCGAGGGCGTGGCCGACCAGGGCCAGCAGCGACTCGACGACCGTGATCCTGTTGCGCGCGTCCATGATCACAACAGGCACGTGCGGGGGTACGGTCAGGGCCTCCCTGACGTCCTCCGGCTCGTAACCGGGAGTGCCCTCGAAGTGGTTGACCGCCACGATGTACGGCAGTCCACAGCTCTCGAAGTAGTCGAGGGCGGGGAAGCAGTCGGCGAGCCGCCGGGTGTCGGCGAGCACGACCGCGCCGATCGCGCCGCGCACCAGGTCGTCCCACATGAACCAGAAGCGCTGCTGGCCGGGTGTGCCGAAGACGTACAGGACGAGGTCGTCGTCGAGCGTGAGCCGGCCGAAGTCCATCGCGACGGTCGTGGTGGTCTTCTCGGGCGTCGCGGAGAGATCGTCGGTCTCCTCGCTGGCCTGGGTCATCAGCGCTTCGGTCTTCAGCGGGGTGATCTCGGAGACCGAGCCGACGAACGTCGTCTTGCCCACCCCGAATCCGCCCGCGACCACGATCTTGGTGGCGATGGGGGCCCGGGTGTGGTCGAGCTGCCAGCTCTGGATCGATTCGTCGGCCTGGTCCCTGGGCCCCGGCTGACGCGGGGCGAAGAGCGGCGACTCAGAGACGACGGAGTCCATTGAGCACCCTTTCGAGGAGTGCGCGGTCGGGCTGTCCGGCGCCGTGGCCGGTTCCGTACACGCGGATCTTTCCTTGGTCGGCCAAGTCGCTGAGCAGCACCCGGACCACGCCGAGGGGCATCTTCAGCAGGGCCGAGATCTCCGCGACCGTACGCATCCGGCGGCAGAGTTCCACGATCGCCTGGAGCTCCGGCATCACGCGCGAGGCGAGGTTGCCGTTGGTGAGCTCGCGGCGCTCCTCGGGTGCCTCCAGCGCGGCGACGAACGTCTCGACGAGCAGGACGTGCCCGAAGCGGGTGCGGCCCCCGGTGAGGGAGTACGGGCGGACCCGCGCGGGCTTCTTGTCGGACCCCCGGACGGGGAGCCTGCGGGCGGGTTCAGCAGCGGACGTCACTGGGTGCTCTCCATCGATTTGCGCAGCTCACTGCGGAGTTCGGGGGTGAGGACGTGTCCGGCACGGCCGACGAAGAGCGCCATGTGGTACGCGATGACGCTCATGTCGCAGTCGGGGGTGGCGTGCACGCCGAGCAGGGAGCCGTCGCTGATCGACATGACGAAGACGCTGCCCTCGTCCATGGCGACCATCGTCTGCTTGACGCCTCCGCCGTCCATCAGCTTCGCGGCTCCCACGGTGAGGGAGCCGATACCGGAGACGATGGTGGCGAGATCGGCGCTGGATCCCCTGGGCCCGTCCTGGCGGCCTTCCGTGCGGGCGGTCAGATGGCCGGGATCGGAGGAGAGCAGCATGAGTCCGTCGGACGAGACGACGGTGACCGAGTGGACCCCTGGCACCTCCTCCACCAGATTGCTCAGCAACCAGTGAAGGTTCCGGGCTTCGGTACTCAGCCCGAATGTGCTGGGCGCAGTCAACTGCGTGCCTCCTCGACTGTGTCCCCCGTCTCATCGGTCCGGTCATCCGTGCGGCCGGCCAGCTCAGTGTGCTCGGTCTGTGAACTGCGCGCGGTCTGTGCGGTGCGCTCGGTCTGTACGGTGCGCTCAGCGTCGTAGTCGGCGACGGCCACCTGGCCGGTGCTCTCGGCGATCTCCACCTCGACATCGCGCCGGCCGTCCTTCGCGCCCTGGTGGAAGCCGCCGAGCCGACGGCGCAGGGCTTCCTTGTCGAGGCTGCCCTTGCGCTCGGTGGTGGGTGCCGCGGCGGGCTGGACGACCTTGGGGGTGCGCTTGGGCAGCCCCTTGTCGGTGATCCGCTCGGCCGACGGCTGCCGGGGCCCGGGGAAGGTGTCCGCCGCCGTGGCGGGCGCGGGCGCGGCGGGCGGCTCCGGTGCCACCGGGGCGGCGTACGGCTCCCGGGCGGCCGGGACGGGCTGCGTGTGGCCGGGGTCGGCGGGGCGTTCGTGCCGGTCGGGGCCGATCGCGTACGGGTCCGAGGTCTCCTCCGGCACCACCGGGAGCCGCACCTGGAGGGTGATCTCGGACTCGGACGGCGTGTGCGCGGGTTCGCTCGGCGTGTGCTCCGGCTCGGTCGGCGCCTGCTCGGGCGCGGACTCGGGTGCGGGGGCCGGAACCCGGGCTTCTGCGGGCGGCTGCAACCCGGCGTCCCGGATCGTCTGCTCGGCGGCGGCGATCAGCGGGTCGACGTACTCGGCGGGTTCGACGTGGTCGGCGGGTTCGGCGGGTTCGGCGGGTTCGGCCGGCTCGACGTGGTCGGCCGGCTCGACGTGGTCGGCCGGCTCGACGTGGTCGGCCGGCTCGGTGTGCTCGGCCGGCTCGATGTGCTCGGCGTGCTCGGCGGGGACCGCGAGCGAACGGCCGGGCAGTGCGTTGGAGTTGGCCTCGGCGACCGAGCCCGGCAGGTTCAGCGACGGCGCGTCCCCGGACTTCGGCACCGGCGGCGGCGAGGCGGCCGGAGGCGCCTTCGGCAGCAGGGACTGCGGCAGGACGACGACAGCCGTCACTCCACTCCCCTTCTGCTCGCGCAGCTGGACCCGTACGCCGTGACGCGCGGCCAGCAGCGAGGTCACCTGAAGCCCGAGCCCGGCGCCGTCGGCATTCTGCTCCCCCGCCTCGAACGAGGTCGGGTCGGCCAGCCTGGCATTGAGTTCGCCCATCCGGACCGACGACATGCCGATGCCCTCGTCCTGCACGGAGAGCATCACCTCACCGGTCTCCAGCAGCCAGCCGGAGAGCTCGACATGGGAATCCGGCGGCGAGAAGGCGGTCGCGTTCTCCAGGAGTTCGGCGACCAGGTGGCTGAGGTCGTCCGCGGCGAAGCCCGCGATCTGGGCGTGCGGCGGCAGGGACTGGATGGTGACCCGTTCGTACCGCTCGATCTCACTGACGGCCGCGCGCAGGACGTCGACCAGCGGGATCGGGCTCGGGTGGCTGTGGCCGTGCTCGGCGCCCGCGAGGACCAGCATGTTCTCGCTGTGGCGGCGCATGACGGTCGCCATGTGGTCCAGCTTGAAGAGCGTGCCCAGGCGGTCCGGGTCCTGCTCGCGCTCCTCCAGGCCCTCGATGACGCCGAGCTGACGCTCGACCAGGCCGAGGGTGCGCAGCGAGAGGTTGACGAAGGTGTGGTGGACCGTGTTCTTCAGCCGCTCCAGCTGGGCGGCGAGATCCGCCGCGTGGACCTGGAGTTCGGCCCGCTGGAGGGTGAGGGCCTCGCGGCCCGCGATCAGTTCGGCGCGCTCGCCCTGGAGGTTCTCGAAGCGGCCGGTGAACTCGTGGTGCAGCCCGCGCAGCTTGCCGTGCAGCGTGTTCATCGACCGGACGACCTGGGCGTACTCGTCGTTGCGGCCGGTGTAGCGGACCGGTTCGGCGCTCTCCGGTTCGCTCGCGAGGCGGGCGGCGCCGATCCTGAGGACGGCGAGCGGCTGGGTCAGCGTGCGGGCGACGGCGGTGGAGACGCCGACGGCGATCAGGAAGCAGCCGCCGAGCAGCGCGATGCTCAGTTCGAGCGCGGTGACGTCGTCGTCGCGCAGCCCCTCCAGCCGCTGGACCTGGGCGGTGCCGAGGGCGGACTCGACGCTGCGCATCCGGTCGATCCGGGCGGAGAGCGCCGTCCCGACCTTCTTCGCGTTCGCCTCGCGGTCCGACGCGGAGAGCTCGGGCCGGTCGGTGAGCCTGGAGAGGTACTTCTCCGCGCTGTTGACCTCGGACCCGGTGACGACGGTGGCCAGTTTGTCGCGGGCGACGGGGCTCGCCGCCTGGTCGAAGTCGGCGAGCGAGGCCAGTTCGCGGACCCGGGCCTGCTGGGCGGCGGCGCTCAGCTCGTCCCGGTCGCGGTCACCCTCGGAGCCGCCCTCGTCCTGGGTCTCCAGCGGCAGCCCGGTGATCGGGTCGGTCTGCGCCTCCGCGGCCTTCTTGCCGGGGACGGCGAGGGCGGCGAGGAGAAGCCCGCGGGTGGCGGACGCCTGCTCGACGGCGCCGCCCAGCGCGAGCGGGGCGCGGGTGGCCTCGGCGGCGCGCGGCGGGGTCTTCTCGGCGAGCTCGTCGGCGAGGTCGTGGAGCTTGGAAATGACCTCGGAGTACGCCTGGTGGGCCTCCAGTGCCGATCCCTTGCCGGTGAGGGCGTCACGGCGCAGGGAGGGGACGGTGGAGAGGTCGCGGCGCAGCGTGGCGGGTGCGGCGGCTCGGATCTCGTCGATCTGCTGGTCGACCCGGGTGCTGCGGCTCTTGGCGTCGGCGTTCTTGCCGCCCTTGCCGTCGCCCTTTCCGCCCTCGCCCTCGTCACGGCCGGCGGCGATGTACGCGGTGACCGTGTCGCGCTCGTCGGCGAGGGAGTGCGCGAGGGTGATCGCCTGCTGGTTCAGCTCGGCGAGGGTGACCAGGCTCTGGGACTCGTTCAGTTCTGAGGAGGCGTCAAGGGCGGCGGGCGCACCTGCCGCGATGACGGTGATCCCGACGACGGCCACGCCCGCGACCAGCCGACTGCGTACCCGCACGGTCCGCTTGTCGGCGCCCGCCGCCGGAGGCATCGCCCCGGAACCGTCGCGCGTGCTGCCCTTGCTCCGCGGCCGCTTCTTCTGCACCGGTGCTCGCAATCTTGACTCGTCCACCCTTGAAGCGGAGGTGACGCTCGGTCACGTAAAAAGGCGCCCCCGCTCCTGGTACGGCTTCCGACCATTCCAGCGCTTTTGAGAGGGGGGCGCGCATCAACCGCTCCGCCACTCGAACGAGTGAACATCACTCCCGAGTTGACGAACAAGTCTGCCCGCGCGCCCTATCTGCCACACATGGCCGCCGGGGTGGAACTTCCGCCCCGGCTTTGGCAGGATGCCCGCCCGCATGCCCGGCGGAGCCATTCCTTCCGCCTGGGGGGACCGTACTGACCTGCCGGTACGAGCCAACGACCGTCTCGTGCAGGCTCCGTGAAGAGTGCGTGCAGACTGGCCGCATGCGCATCGAACTCGCCTCCGCTCCCGGCAGTCCCGAACGCCCCAACGAGGACTGGACCTCGACCATTCTTCCCGCGTCCGGGCAGGGTGGAGCGCTGGTCCTGCTGGACGGCGTCACACCACCTCAGGGCAACGTCGGATGTGTGCACCCGGTTCCCTGGTTCACCTCGCGACTGGGTGGCGCACTGGCCGAACTGTCGGGTTCGCGACGAGATCTGACGCTTACCGAGATCCTTTCGGAGTCCATCCGGCGCACCGCCGACGCCCATCGCCCGACGTGTGACCTTTCTCACGTACGTACGCCTCAGGCAACCGTCGTCCTGGCGCGCTGGGACGAACACACGGTCGAGTACCTGGTGCTCTCCGACTCGGCCCTCCTCCTGGAGGCGACGGACGGGACGGTTCGGCCGGTTCTCGACGACCGTCTCGACCGGCTGCCGCCCGGCTCCCTGGCCTCCGACGCGATCGCCGACGCGCAGGCGCGCAACAAGGAGGGCGGCTTCTTCACGGCCGCCGCCGACCCCTCGGTGGCGTCACGTTCCGTAACCGGCGAGGTCCCGCTGACGGAGGTCCGGTCGCTGGCCGCGCTGACGGACGGGGCGGGCCGCTGGACGGAGACGTTCCGCGAGGGCGACTGGACGGCCGCTCTGGGGCTTCTGCGCAAGGTGGGGCCCCAGGGGCTGATCGACCGGGTGCGGGAGCTGGAGAACGCCGACACGGACCGCACGTACCTGCGCCGCGGCAAGACGCATGACGACGCCACGGCGGTGTTCGTGGAGTTCTGAGGGCCGTCCCGCGGTTTCCTCCCCAGGGCTGTCCGGGCCGCCGGGGTGACGGCCGCCCGGTGCCCGGCCCTCCGCCCCGGCGTGCGTGTCAGTCCTCCGCGCGGGCGTTGAAGTGGGCCAGCAGCCGGGCCAGTTCCGCCACCTCGGCCCGGTCCCAGTCCGCGAGCTTGCTCACATAGCGGCTACGACGGGCGTCGCGGACGCTGCGGAAGCGGGCCAGACCCTCATCGGTGAGATGGACCAGCCAGGCGCGGCCGTCCGCCGGATCGGGTTCGCGTGCCACCAGTCCGAGGTCTTCCAGGGCGCGCAGTTGACGGCTCATCGTCGCCTTGCCGACGCCGAAGTAGCCCGCGAGTTCGGTGGCTCGCTGACGCCCCGCCGACTCCAGGCGTACGAAAAGGCCGTAGGCGGCCGACTCCAGGTCGGGATGCACCTCGCGGGCCATCTCGCCCGAGTTGGCGCGCGCCCGGCGCAGAAAGACCGCCAACTCACGCTCCAGCGCGAGGAATTCGTGGTCCACACCACTCCCCGCTTCGGCATCGGGTTCCGGCCCTCTTTGGCTCCCGTGCACGTCAGCACCCCTCATACGCTTTCCCGCCGATGAAAGTTTCTTTCGCCACCGGTCATCACCGCAGCTCGGTCAGTATTTCGCAGGCGTAGACCAACGGCGGCGCGCAGGCCCCCTTCCGCCGTACGGGTCTACGTGCGTAGCGTCATGAGTGTCATGGGTGGCATGAACACACCATGATGCCCTCGCGGGGGCGGCCCCCCAACCGCTCCCGGGTCAGCAGCTCCCCCACGCTCCCCCCACCGAGTCCTCGGAGGCACGCACCATGCCCGTGCTCAGATCCGGTTCGCCCCGCCGCTCGCGCTTCGCCGCCGCGGGAACCCTGCTCGCAGCCTTTCCCCTCCTCCTCTCCATACCCGGCACGGCCGCGGCCGGCGACACCCCCGCCCGCGGTACCGCCCGGATGGGCCAGGGCGTCATCGAGCACGACGGCCAGGGCGGACTGCCGCGCGACCCGCGCGCCGTGCAGACCGAAGGTGTGGACGTCAGCGGACACCAGAACGCCGTCGACTGGGCGACGCTCTGGAACAGCGGCGTGCGCTGGGCCTACGTGAAGGCCACCGAAGGCACGTACTACAAGAACGAGGACTTCGCCCAGCAGTACAACGGCTCCTACAACGTCGGGATGATCCGGGGCTCGTACCACTTCGCCACCCCGAACACGACCGGCGGAGCGGCCCAGGCCAACTACTTCGTGGACAACGGGGGTGGCTGGTCCAGGGACGGCAAGACGCTGCCGGGCGCGCTGGACATCGAGTGGAATCCGTACGGAGCCCAGTGCTACGGGCTGTCCCAGGCGGGCATGGTCGCCTGGATACGCGACTTCGTGAACACCTACAAGGCACGCACCGGACGGGACCCGGTGATCTACACCGCGACCAGCTGGTGGCAGACGTGCACGGGCAACAACGCCAGCTTCGGAGCCACCAACCCGCTCTGGGTGGCCCGCTACAACTCGACCGTCGGTGAACTCCCGGCCGGCTGGGGCTTCTACACGATGTGGCAGTACACCTCGTCCGGCCCGACGGTCGGCGACCACAACCGCTTCAACGGCGCCCTCGACCGCGTACAGGCGCTGGCCAACGGCTGATCGACCCCGAGGAAACCGTACGACCGAGCCCCGGTGACCAGCAGGTGTCACCGGGGCTCCGCGCTGCGCGCACCCCGCTATGAACACCATGTATACGTGCTGTGTATAGTCCTGGCCGTACCGCACGAGTGTGCGGATCTACGTTCATGGAGGAGTGACCTGCCTTGCCCAGGAAGACGAAGTCGTTCGGTACCGGGTTGGCTGCCGTCCTTGTGACTGCGCTCACGCTCACGCTGAGCGGCTGCTCGATGGAGACGACCGCTCCGGGCTCGGCACGTCAGGACGCCGCGTCCGACGCCAAGGGCTCGTTCGGGCCGGTGGACTGCCGCAAGGCCAAGTGCATAGCCCTCACCTTCGACGCCGGTCCGGCGAAGGACACCCCGCACCTCCTGGACATCCTCAAGGAGAAGAAGGTGCACGCCACCTTCTTCCTGCTCGGCAGGGACCACGTCCTCAAGCACCCCGACACCGTGCAGCGCATCGAGGACGAGGGCCACGAGGTGGCCAACCACACCTGGTCGCACGAGATCCTCACGGACAAGAAGCCCGACGAGATACGCGCCGAGCTGAAGAAGACCCAGGACGCCATCGCGAAGATCACCGGGAAGAAGCCCCGGCTGATGCGTCCGCCGCAGGGCCGCACCGACGACACGGTCTCCGGCATCAGCAAGGACCTGGGGCTCTCGCAGATCCTCTGGAGCGCCACCGCCAAGGACTACTCGACGAACGACTCCGCGCTGATCAAGAAGCGGATACTCGACCAGGCGGGCAAGGACGGCATCATCCTGCTCCACGACATCTACAAGGGCACCGTGCCCGCCGTGCCGGGCATCATCGACGCGCTCCAGAAGAAGGGCTACACCTTCGTGACGGTCCCCGAGCTGATGGCCCCGGCCACCCCGGAGCCGGGCACCATCTACCGCCCCTAGCGGGCCCTGACCGCCGCTGACCGCCGAGGGCGTCGGCACGGGCGCCGACGCCCGGCACCGATGACCGCACGCGGAACGGCCCGCCCCCCGTTGACTCGGGTGGGCGGGCCGTCCGTACCGGCCGCGCGCCTGGTGCCACGCCCGTCACGCCGTGGCACCTAGGCGGCTGCCGGGATCCTCTCCTCGACCCTGGCCGAGGCCGGGGCGAGGGCGATCTCCAGCACCTGGCGGACATCGGTCACCGGGTGGACCTCCAGCGTGTCGAGGACCTCGGCGGGGACGTCGTCCAGGTCGGCCTCGTTCCGCTTGGGAATCACCACGGTGGTGATGCCCGCGCGGTGGGCCGCCAGGAGCTTCTGCTTCAGACCGCCGATCGGCAGCACCCGTCCGGTCAGCGATACCTCACCGGTCATCGCCACATCCGTACGGACCAGCCGCCCGGAGAGCAGCGAGGCCAGCGCCGTCGTCATGGTGATACCGGCACTGGGCCCGTCCTTGGGGACCGCGCCCGCCGGGAAGTGGATGTGCGCGCCGCGGTCCTTGAGGTCCGCGACCGGCAGTTCCAGTTCCGCGCCGTGGGACCGCAGGAAGCTCAGCGCGATCTGCGCCGACTCCTTCATGACGTCGCCCAGCTGGCCGGTGAGGGTCAGCCCGGACGCCCCGGTCTCCGGGTCGGCCAGCGACGCCTCCACGAACAGCACGTCACCACCGGCTCCGGTCACCGCGAGACCGGTGGCCACGCCCGGCACCGCGGTACGGCGCTCGGCCGGGTCCTGGGCGGACTCGGGAACGTGGTGCGGTCGCCCGATCAGACCGCGCAGATCCGTCTCGGTCACCGTGAACGGAAGCTCACGGTCGCCCAGTTCGTGCTGGGCCGCGACCTTGCGGAGCAGCCGGGCGACGGCGCGTTCCAGATTCCGTACGCCGGCTTCGCGGGTGTACTCGCCCGCCAGCCTGCGCAGCGCGGACTCGTCGAGGCCGACCTCGTCCTTCTCCAGACCGGCCCGCTCCAGCTGGCGCGGGAGCAGGTGGTCACGGGCGATGACGACCTTCTCGTCCTCGGTGTAGCCGTCCAGCCGGACCAGCTCCATACGGTCGAGCAGCGCCTCCGGGATGGCTTCCAGGACATTGGCCGTGGCCAGGAACACCACGTCGCTGAGGTCGAGTTCGACCTCCAGGTAGTGGTCGCGGAAGGTGTGGTTCTGGGCCGGGTCCAGGACTTCGAGGAGGGCGGCGGCCGGGTCGCCCCGGAAGTCCGAGCCGACCTTGTCGATCTCGTCCAGCAGGACGACCGGGTTCATCGAACCGGCCTCCTTGATGGCCCGCACGATGCGTCCGGGGAGCGCGCCCACGTACGTACGCCGGTGGCCCCGGATCTCCGCCTCGTCCCGGACACCGCCGAGCGCGACGCGGACGAACTTGCGGCCCATGGCATGCGCGACGGACTCACCGAGCGAGGTCTTGCCGACGCCGGGAGGGCCCACGAGCGCGAGCACGGCACCGCCGCGCCGCCCGCCGACCACTCCGAGGCCCCGGTCGGCACGGCGCTTGCGCACCGCGAGGTACTCGGTGATCCGTTCCTTCACGTCCGCCAGGCCCGCGTGCTCGGCGTCCAGGATCTGCCGCGCGCCGCGGATGTCGTAGGCGTCCTCGGTGCGCTCGGTCCAGGGAAGTTCGAGAACGGTGTCCAGCCAGGTCCGGATCCAGGAGCCCTCGGGGCTCTGGTCGGAGGAGCGCTCCAGCTTGTCGACCTCCTTGAGCGCGGCCTCGCGGACGTGCCCGGGAAGGTCGGCGGCCTCGACGCGGGTCCGGTAGTCGTCGGACTCGTCCTCCGGGTCGCCGTTGAGCTCGGAGAGCTCCTTGCGTACGGCGTCGAGCTGACGCCGCAGCAGGAATTCGCGCTGCTGCTTGTCGACGCCCTCCTGGACGTCCTTGGCGATGGACTCGGCGACATCCTGCTCGGCGAGGTGCTCACCGAGCCACTGGACGGCGAGCTTCAGCCGGGCGACCGCGTCCGTGGTCTCCAGCAGCTGGACCTTCTGCGCGGTGGTCAGGAAGGGTGAGTAACCGGAATTGTCCGCCAGCGCGGAGATGTCCTCGATCTGCTGGACCCGGTCCACGACCTGCCAGGCACCGCGCTTCTTCAGCCAGCTGGTGGCGAGCGCCTTGTACTCCTTGACGAGCTCCGCCGCGGAGCCGGGCAGGGGTTCGGGAACGACCACGTCGATCCGGGTCCCCTCCACCCACAGCGCTCCGCCGGGACCACTCGTCCCGGCCCCGATCCGCACCCGGTCACGGGCCCGGATGAGCGCACCCGGGTCACCGTCCGACAGGCGCCCGACCTGCTCGACGGTGCCGAGGACACCGGTCCCCGTGTACGTCCCGTCGATCCTTGGCACCAGCAGCACCTCGGGCTTGCCGTCGCCCGGACGCGCGGCGGCCTGCGCGGCCTCGACGGCGGCCCGCACCTCCGCGTCCGACAGATCCAGCGGCACCACCATTCCGGGCAGTACGACTTCGTCGTCGAGCGGCAGCACGGGCAGGTCGATCGTTGTGAACGCCTTGGACTCCGTAGTCATGATCTCCCCTTCGGCAGGCAAGTTGAGCTATGTGGACTCAATGCACCTGAGCGGCCGATTGTTCCCCGCTCCGTGTTCGCTCTGAGCGATCGGCCGGTGCCGCTGCCCCGCGCCGCCCTGCCGCAAGTGCCTCCCGTGCCTCAGTGCCTTCCGTGCCTCCGTACCGGGTGCAACACCTGCGGGGCCTCCCGCCTTCCATGAACCGGATACGGTCCGGCCGTCGATAGGGAGGGTGTGAGGCTGTTGCGCCCTGCGGGGGAGGTCCCGGACCACCGGGACGACGCGATCTACGAGGACGACGGGGACCGTGCGGACGGGAGGGGCGAGGACGCGGCGCTGCTGCGGGCGGTCGCGCGGGGGGACGCGGTGGCCCTGGGCACGCTGTACGACCGGCACGCGGGCTGGCTCCACGCCCGGCTGAGCCGCCGGTGCCCGGACGCCGAGACCGTACGGGAGGTGCTTCAGGACACCTTCGTGGCCGTCTGGCGGTCCGCCGGGACGCACCGGGGCGGGCCGGCGGGCGGCTGGCTGTGGGTGATCGCCGCCCGTCGGCTGGTCGACGCCCAGCGGGCCGCGGCCCGGCTGGACCGGCCCGCCGACACGGGGTGGAGCACCACCGTGCCCTCCACCGAGGAACGGGTGCTGGCCGGGCTGGAGTACGGGGACGTGGGCGACGCGCTCGACCGGATCCCGCCCGAGCTGGGGGAGGTGCTGCGCGCGACGGTGGTCGACGGCCTGACGACCCGGGAGACCGCGCGGCTGCTCGGCATCCCGGAGGGCACGGTGAAGACCCGCGCGATGCGGGCCAGACGCGAACTGCGCGCCGCCCTGGCCCGGCCGGCGCCGAACGACGCCCCACTGGGAGGCACGGCATGAGGCACGGCAGGACATCCGGAGCCGCCACGGGCACGGGCCGGCACGTGGGGCAGGAGTCGGCGGCACGGTACGCGGACGGCACGGCGTCCGGGACGGCCGCCCGGTCGCTGGAGAAACACATCGAGATCTGCGGGGCCTGCGCGGCCCGCGTGTCGTCGGCGGTCCGGGCCCGGGGAGCGGCGACGACGGTACTGGCCGACGTCCGGGCGGCGGTGCTGACCGCGGCACTCGCCGAGGCTGGTGGGGCCCGCGAGACGCGTGGGGCTGGTGGGGTGGTCGGGGCCGCCCGGATGCACGACCGTGCGGCCGTCCCCCCGGTCCCTCCGACCACCCCGGTCCCTCCGACCGCGCCGACCGCGCCGACCGCGCCGATCCCCAAGATCGCCCGGATCCTCTGGGCCGCGGGGCCCGCCCTGCGCGGCCCGTGGTTGCTGGCGCTCGTGCTGGTGGCCGTGGGGGCGGTGGTCCTGGCGTACGGGGCGGGGCTCGGAGCCGCCGCGCGTCCGCTGCTGTTCCTGACCGCGCCGGTGCTCCCGCTCGCCGGGGTCGTCGTCTCGTACGGACGGCATGCCGACCCCCTGCACGAGATCGCCGCCTCGACCCCGTCCGGCGGGGTGGGGCTGCTGCTGACCAGGTCCGCCGCCGTGCTCGGGGTGAGCATTCCGGCGCTGACCTGCGCCGGTGCGCTGCTGCCCGCCTCGGCGGGCGGGCCCGGTGCCGCGGCGTGGCTGCTGCCGGGGCTGGCGATGACCCTCGCGGCGCTCGCCCTCGGCTCGTACATCGGCTGCCGCGCGGGCGCCTCGGTCGTCGCGGCGGGCTGGACCGCCGCGGTCGTCCTGCCCACCGTCGGCGCGGCGCCGGGGGGCGCCGCGCTGGTGGCCTGGGCCGCCCCGTACTTCGCGGGGCCGGGCATCCAGGGCTGCTGGGCGGCCGGTGCCCTCGTATGCGCGGCGCTGATCGCCGTACGCCGTAGATCCTTCGACCATCTGGAGACGTTGTGAGCGTAAGGGTCACCGGACTGACCGTCCGGCACCGCGGGAAGGCCGTGCTGGACGCCGTCGACCTGGACTTCGCGCCGGGCGTGCACGGCCTGCTCGGGCCGAACGGCGCGGGCAAGACCTCGCTGATCCGGGTCCTGGCGACCGTGGCGGCCCCCGCCGACGGCCGGGTGGAGCTGCTCGGCAACGAGGTCGGCGCCGCGTCGGACCACCGCGGCCGGTCGGCGGTGCGGCGCAGGCTCGGATATCTGCCGCAGGAGTTCGGCCACTACCCCGGCTTCACGGTCCGCGAGTTCATCGCCTACGTGGCCTGGCTCAAGGAGATGGACGGGGCGCGGGTGGCGTCGGCCGTGGAACGCGCCGTGGAGCGCGTGGGTCTGGCGGACCGGATCGACACGAAGGCGAAGACGCTGTCCGGCGGCATGATCCGGCGCGTCGGTATCGCCCAGGCCATCGTCAACGAACCGGCGCTGCTGCTGCTCGACGAGCCGACCGCCGGGCTGGACCCGGAACAGCGGGTCGAGTTCCGGGCGCTTCTGCGGGAGCTGGGAGAGACGTCCACCGTGATCGTGTCCACGCATCTGGTCGAGGACGTCGCCGCCGCCTGCACCGATGTGACGCTGATCGACACCGGCCGGATCGCCTACCGGGGGACGACGGCCCAGCTCATCGAGCTGGGCGGCGAGCCGGACGGGCTCGGCGGCAACCCCATCGAGCGTGGCTACACCACTGCCCTGCGCGCACACCGTACGGAGGTGGCGGCCCGATGACGGACACCGTGAGCCCGCCGGAGCCCACCGGTGCGGCCCCTTCGCCGCGGCCGTATCCGCCCGTCGCCCGGACCGTGCTGCGCGCCGAGCTGCGGCGCGGCTCCGTCCCGTGGACGGGGCCCGCCGTCGCCCTGGCCGTCCTGGCCCCGATGGCGGCCAAGGCGGACGAGTGGCAGGGGAGCTGGGGTGAGACCCAGGGTCTGCTGCACTCGGCCGCCACGCTGATCGCGGGGCCGCTCGGCGCGGCCGCGGGCTGCTGGCAGGGCGGCCGCGAGCACCGGCGCCGGACCGCCGGGCTGTGGCTGTCGGTGCCCCGCGGCCGGCCGGCCCGGCTGGTGATGGCGGCCCTGCCCGTCGCGCTGTGGGCGGCAGTCGGCTATCTCGTCGCGCTGGCCGGGGTGTTCGTGGCGACCTGGCCGTACACCGGGGCGGGCGGCCCGTCGGCCGCGGTCGCCGTCACCGACCTCTGCGCGCTGGTGTCCCTGACCTTCGTGGGCTTCGTGGTGGGGCGGGTGTGCCGGTGGCGGCTGACCGCGCCGGTGCTCGCGGCGGTCGGGTACGTCGCCCTGGGCGCCCCGTCGTATCTGTCGTCCGATGCCCGGTTCCTGAATCCCGCCCAGCAGTTCGAGCTGCACGGGACCGTGCCCGTCTGGTGGTTCGCGCCCGTCATGGTGATCTGGGTGGGCGGCCTCGCGCTCGCGCCGGTGCTCGGATACGCGGCCCGGCGCCGGTACCTCGCTCTGGTGCCGCTCGCCGTGGCGGCCTCGGTGGCGCCGCTGATCGTGGGCACCGGCGAGGGGCTGTTCCGGGACGATCCGGTGGCGGCCCGGCCGGTGTGCGGCGACACCGTCCCGCAGATCTGCGTGGGCGGGCTGGACGGCCCGCTGCTGCCCCGGGCGTCCGAGGCGCTGTCCGGAATGCTGTCCCGGCTGGACGGCGTTCCGGGAGCGCCGGTGCGTTACGTGGACGCCGCCCTGCGCCCCGGCGCGGACGAATCGGCCCTGCCGTCCCTGACCCGGGGCTGGAGCGTCGTACGCGACGAGTTTCCCGACCCCGCGGACTACGCCGCCCAGACCGCGTGGAAGCTGACCGCCCGCGACTGCCCGGCATCCCTGGAGAAGAACGACCCGGCGGGCGCCCGGCGGGTGTGGGAGACCGATGACGCCGTGGTGAGCTACCTGGCGGACCGGGACGAAGCTTTCCCCGATCCCCCGCATCCGGCGCGGCTCACCGCCATGCCCGACGCCGAACGCAAGGTCTGGCTCGGGCGCTTCCTGGCCTCGCGCGGCAGCTGCGATCCGCAGGAGGTTCCGGCGCTGTGACCGCCCCTGAGCCCCGTTCCGCACGCCGCCGGGCGCCTTCTCGCGCGCCTCGCGCCACCCCGCCCGCGACCGCCCCGGCCGGCCTGCCCGCGCACCTCCCGCGCCTGCCCACCCTCTACCTCCGCTCCCGCGCGTTCCCGGCCACCGCCGTGGCGGTGGCCGGGCTCGCCCTCCTCGCGGCGTGGGCCGCCCACGGGCTGGGGCACGGGCCCGGCTTCGACCCCACTGCCCGCGCCCCGGTGACGCTGTTCGCCCCGTTGTTCGCCTCCGCCGCCATCGGTACCAGCCTGTTCTCGCACAGCGACGAGCTGGACCGTACGGCCGCACGCCGGTGGTGGCCGCGCCGGCTCGGGCATCTGCTGGCCCTGACCGTGCCGGCCGCCGGGGCGCTCGCCCTGGCCGTTCCGGAGCGGTTCGGCGCCGACGCGACGGTGCGCAACGTGCTGGGCGCGACCGGGGTGACGGTGGCAGCGGCAGCCCTGTTCGGGGCCGGTACGAGCTGGCTGCCGATGACGCTCTACGGCAGCGCGGCCTATCTGGCGGCGCCCCGCGCCCCGGGCGGGGCCGCGGCCTTCTGGGCCTGGCCGATGCAGCCGGGAGGGCAGACCGCCGCGTGGGCGATGGCGCTGTCCGCGTACGTGGCCGGGGTCGCCCTCTTCACCCTGCGCGGTCCGCGCCCGGAGCGGCCCTGACGTAACGGACCGGCCGCCCATCCGCTCCGGTACGTCAAAGAGTTGGCCCTCACCGCGTCCCGCGCGCCAGGATGGCCGGACACCGACCGCCACCACCGGATACCGGAGAGCAACCACATGTCCGCCAGCACCAGCCCCGTCACGCTCGACCGACGCGAAGGACCGTTCGGCGAGGTCGTCCTGCGCGAGCGCGGGCCGGATTTCGAGATCATCGCCAACGGTTGTTTCCTGATGGACACCTCGGACGGGCGGTCCGAGCGTCTGCTGATCGACGCGGCGCTCGCGGCCCTGCCGGACGGGCGGCCCCGTCCCAGCGTCCTCATCGGCGGACTCGGGGTCGGATTCTCGCTGGCGCGGGCCGCCGCCGAGGAGCGCTGGGGGCGGATCGTCGTCGTCGAGCGGGAGCAGGCGATCGTCGACTGGCACCGGGAGGGTCCGCTGGACCGGATCTCCGGTGCGGCGCTGGCCGACGCGCGGACCGAGGTCCTGCACATGGACCTCGTCGCGCACCTGCGGACGACCACGGAGCGTTACGACGCACTCTGCCTGGACATCGACAACGGACCCGACTGGACCGTCACGGACGACAACGGAAACCTCTACTCCCCCGCCGGTCTGGCGGACTGCCTGGCACGTCTGACGCCGGGCGGAGTGCTCGCCGTCTGGTCCGCGCAGCCGTCCCCCGCCTTCGAACACGCTTTGCGGAATGCCGGGTTCAGTGGGGTAAGCACTGAAGAGGTAGCCGTTGCCCGAGGTGTGCCCGACGTGGTCCATCTCGCACTTCGGACGGTCTGAACCCCCCGCCCGGTATGCGTGTCCCGTTATGGCGCGGGGCAACCGGCACAAGGCCGACGATCCGCCTCTCCGACGGGCCGAACTCGTCCACACGTGACAACACCCTGCGTAGCCGGAAGCCGTCCGCTGCCTTTACGCTGCTGAGCGGTACAAGGGATCACCCACGAAATCCACGAGCGAAGACCGTGCCTTGCGGGGGAATGGCTCCCGCGAGAACGGGCAGGGGCGGGGCGATGGAACAGACACACACCACCCACAGCGGCGTCGCGGCCACCCCAGGGGCTCAGCGCCGGGTGCTGGTGGTCGAGGACGATGCCACGATCGTCGACGCCATTTCCGCCCGGCTGCGGGCGGAGGGCTTTCTGGTGCAGACCGCGCTGGACGGGCCCGCGGCCGTGGACGCGGCCGAGGCGTGGCAGCCCGATCTGATGGTGCTCGACATCATGCTTCCCGGCTTCGACGGGCTGGAGGTCTGCCGCCGCGTGCAGGCCCAGCGTCCCGTGCCGGTGCTCATGCTGACGGCACGCGACGACGAGACCGACATGCTGGTCGGGCTCGGGGTCGGCGCCGACGACTACATGACCAAGCCGTTCTCCATGCGTGAGCTGGCGGCCCGGGTGCACGTCCTGCTGCGCCGGGTGGAGCGGGCGGCCCTGGCCGCGGTGACGCCGCGCAGCGGCATCCTGCGCCTGGGCGAGCTGGAGATCGACCACGCCCAGCGCCGGGTCCGGGTACGCACCGAGGACGTCCACCTCACGCCGACCGAGTTCGATCTGCTGGTCTGCCTGGCCAACACCCCGCGCGCGGTGCTCTCCCGGGAGCAGCTGCTGGCCGAGGTCTGGGACTGGGCGGACGCCTCGGGCACCCGTACCGTCGACAGCCACATCAAGGCGCTGCGCCGGAAGATCGGCGCCGAGCGGATCCGTACCGTGCACGGTGTCGGCTACGCCCTGGAGACCCCGGCACCATGACCCGGCCAGGGGCGGGACTGCGGCCCTTCTCGATCAAGGCCAAGCTCGGCACGCTCGTCGTCGTCTCGGTGTTCATCACCACGGGGCTCCTGATCGTCGCCCTGCGGACCAGGACCGAGTTCCGGTTCATCACGGTGTTCTCGGTGATCGCCACGCTGCTGATCACCCAGTTCGTGGCGCACGGTCTGACCGCGCCGCTGGACGAGATGAGAGCCGTGGCCCGGTCGATCTCGCACGGCGACTACACGGGCCGGGTGAGCGGCGCCGGGCGGCGGGACGAGCTGGGCGACCTGGCGCAGACGATCAACCGCATGGCGGACGATCTGGAGGCGGAGTACCGGCACCGCAAGGAGCTGGTCGCCAATGTCTCGCATGAGCTGCGCACTCCCATCGCGGCGCTGAGAGCCGTGCTGGAGAACGTCGTGGACGGGGTGTCTCCCGCCGACCCCGAGACGATGCGCACGGCTCTGAAACAGACGGAACGTCTCGGCAGGCTGGTGGAGACCCTGCTCGATCTCTCCCGCCTGGACAACGGGGTGGTGACGCTCAAGGCCCGGCGCTTCGAGGTGTGGCCGTATCTGTCGGGGGTGCTGAAGGAGGCCAATCTGGCCGCCTCGCAGCGCAGGCTCTCCTCGGGCTCCGGCAATCACTCGCGCAACGACGTCCATCTGCATCTCGATGTGTCACCGCCCGAGCTGACGGCGCACGCGGACGCGGAGCGGCTGCACCAGGTGGTCGCCAACCTCATCGACAACGCGGTCAAGCACAGCCCGCCGCACGGCCGGGTCACGGTGCTGGCGCGGCGTGGGGCGTACCCCGAGTCGCTGGAGCTGGAGGTCATCGACGAGGGTCCTGGCATCCCGGAGGCCGAGCGGCACCGGGTGTTCGAGCGGTTCAACCGGGGGCAGGCGCCGTCCCCGCACGGGCCGGGCAGCGACGGCGGTACGGGTCTCGGGCTGGCCATCGCCCGCTGGGCGGTGGATCTGCACGGGGGCCGGATCGGGGTGGCCGAATCAGCACGCGGCTGCCGCATCCAGGTCACTCTTCCGGGAATGTCCCAGCCTCGCGGTTGACATAGGGTTCGAACCGGAAGGGCGTGTTCTCCGTGTCCTCCATAAAGGGGATACGGTCGGGTGGCCGTACCCACGGCCCTGCGTACCCGAAGTGCAGCGGAACCCCGCTTGTTTCCCGCCATTTCCTGCGCCGAAACCCGCCTTCCGATGTGACTTGCACGACGAAGACCGGCCCGGTCTGCAAGGAACGGTAAAGGAGGCGTAGCCTTGATTTCCGCTGTCCATCACCTTGTGAAGCGGAAGAGGGCGGTTGCCGCCGTGTCGTCTCAGTCCCCCAGTAACTCAAGCATCTCGACCGACCAAGCCAGCCCGGGTGGGAACCCGGCCGCGGCCTTCGGACCCAATGAGTGGCTCGTCGACGAGATCTATCAGCAGTACCTCCAGGATCCCAATTCGGTCGACCGTGCCTGGTGGGACTTCTTCGCCGACTACAAGCCGGGTACCTCCGGCACGGCGGACAAGCCCGTTCCCGGTACCCCGGCCGCGGGGGCTGCGGTGATCCCGGCCCCGGTCGCCACCCCTCCGGCGCAGCCCGCGGCACCGGCTCCGGCCGCCGCGCCGGCGCCCCCGGCCCAGCCCGCGGCTGCCGCTCCGGCACCCGCGACGGCCGCTCCCGCCGCCGCTGCTCCGGCAGCTCCGGCGAAGGCGGCCCCCGCGAAGGCCGCACCGGCGCCCGCGAAGGCCACTCCGGCGCCCGCCAAGGCCGCCGGGTCGGCCGAGGCCCCTGAGGGCCCGGAGTATGTGACGCTGCGCGGCCCGTCGGCCGCCGTCGCGAAGAACATGAACGCCTCGCTGGAGCTGCCGACGGCCACGTCCGTCCGCGCCGTCCCGGTGAAGCTGCTCTTCGACAACCGCATCGTCATCAACAACCACCTCAAGCGCGCCCGCGGCGGGAAGATCTCCTTCACGCACCTCATCGGGTACGCGATGGTGCAGGCCCTCAAGGCCATGCCGTCGATGAACCACTCCTTCACGGTGAAGGACGGCAAGCCGACCCTGGTCAAGCCGGAGCACATCAACCTCGGCCTGGCCATCGACCTGGTGAAGCCGAACGGTGACCGCCAGCTCGTCGTCGCGGCCATCAAGAAGGCCGAGACGCTCAACTTCTTCGAGTTCTGGCAGGCGTACGAGGACATCGTCCGCCGGGCCCGTATCGGCAAGCTCGGCATGGACGACTTCACCGGGGTCACCGCCTCGCTGACGAACCCCGGCGGCATCGGCACCGTTCACTCGGTGCCCCGCCTGATGCCCGGTCAGGGCCTCATCATGGGTGTCGGCGCGATGGACTACCCGGCGGAGTTCCAGGGGACGTCCCAGGACACCCTGAACAAGCTGGGCATCTCGAAGGTCATGACGCTGACCTCGACGTACGACCACCGGGTCATCCAGGGCGCCGCCTCCGGCGAGTTCCTGCGGGTCCTCGCCCAGCTCCTGCTCGGCGAGAACGAGTTCTACGACGAGATCTTCAAGGCGCTGCGCATCCCCTACGAGCCGGTCCGCTGGCTCAAGGACATCGACGCCTCGCACGACGACGACGTCACCAAGGCCGCGCGGGTCTTCGAGCTGATCCACTCCTACCGGGTCCGCGGCCATGTCATGGCCGACACCGACCCGCTGGAGTACCACCAGCGCAAGCACCCCGACCTGGACATCACCGAGCACGGCCTCACCCTGTGGGACCTGGAGCGGGACTTCGCGGTCGGCGGATTCGCCGGCAAGACGATGATGAAGCTCCGCGACATCCTCGGTGTGCTGCGTGAGTCGTACTGCCGCACCACGGGCATCGAGTTCATGCACATCCAGGAGCCGCGGGAGCGCAAGTGGCTCCAGGACCGGGTGGAGCGTCCGCGTCCCAAGCCCGAGCGCGAGGAGCAGCTGCGGATCCTGCGCCGCCTCAACGCCGCCGAGGCGTTCGAGACGTTCCTGCAGACCAAGTACGTCGGCCAGAAGCGGTTCTCGCTGGAGGGCGGCGAGTCCGTCATCCCGCTGCTCGACGCGGTCATCGACTCCGCCGCCGAGGCCCGCCTCGACGAGGTCGTCATCGGGATGGCCCACCGCGGCCGCCTGAACGTGCTGGCCAACATCGTCGGCAAGTCGTACGCGCAGATCTTCCGGGAGTTCGAGGGCAACCTCGACCCGAAGTCGATGCACGGCTCCGGCGACGTGAAGTACCACCTGGGCGCCGAGGGCACCTTCACCGGTCTGGACGGCGAGCAGATCAAGGTCTCGCTGGCCGCCAACCCCTCGCACCTGGAGGCGGTCGACCCGGTCCTGGAGGGCATCGCCCGCGCCAAGCAGGACATCATCAACAAGGGCGGCACGGACTTCACGGTCCTGCCCGTCGCGCTCCACGGCGACGCGGCCTTCGCGGGCCAGGGCGTCGTCGCCGAGACGCTCAACATGTCGCAGCTGCGCGGCTACCGCACCGGCGGCACCGTGCACGTGGTGATCAACAACCAGGTCGGCTTCACCGCCGCCCCGGAGTCCTCGCGCTCCTCGATGTACGCCACCGACGTGGCGCGCATGATCGAGGCGCCGATCATCCACGTCAACGGTGACGACCCCGAGGCCGTCGTCCGGGTCGCGCGGCTCGCCTTCGAGTACCGCCAGGCGTTCAACAAGGACGTCGTGATCGACCTCATCTGCTACCGCCGCCGCGGGCACAACGAGACCGACAACCCGCAGTTCACCAACCCGCAGATGTACGCCCTGGTCGACAAGAAGCGCTCGGTGCGCAAGCTCTACACCGAGTCCCTCATCGGTCGCGGCGACATCACGCTGGAAGAGGCGGAGCAGGCGCTCCAGGACTTCCAGGGACAGCTGGAGAAGGTCTTCGCCGAGGTCCGCGAGGCCACCTCGAACCCGGCCCAGACCCACATCCCGGACGTCCAGGCCGAGTTCCCGGTGGCCGTCACCACCGCGGTCTCCCAGGAGATCGTGAAGCGGATCGCCGAGTCGCAGGTCAACATCCCCGACAACATCACTGTCCACCCCCGTCTGATGCCGCAGATGCTGCGTCGCGCGGCCTCGGTGGAGGACGGCACGATCGACTGGGGCATGGGCGAGACCCTGGCCATCGGTTCGCTGCTGATGGAGGGCACCCCGGTCCGGCTCGCCGGCCAGGACACCCGCCGCGGCACGTTCGGCCAGCGGCACGCGGTCCTGGTCGACCAGGAGACCGGCGAGGACTACACCCCGCTGCTCTACCTGTCCGACGAGCAGGCCCGGTACAACGTCTACGACTCGCTGCTCAGCGAGTACGCGGCGATGGGCTTCGAGTACGGCTACTCGCTGGCCCGCCCGGAGTCGCTGGTCATCTGGGAGGCCCAGTTCGGTGACTTCGTCAACGGCGCGCAGACCGTCGTGGACGAGTTCATCTCCTCGGCCGAGCAGAAGTGGGGCCAGACCTCCGGCGTCACGCTGCTGCTGCCGCACGGCTACGAGGGCCAGGGCCCGGACCACTCGTCCGCCCGCCCGGAGCGCTTCCTCCAGATGTGCGCGCAGGACAACATGACGGTCGCGATGCCGACCCTGCCGTCGAACTACTTCCACCTCCTGCGGTGGCAGGTGCACAACCCGCACCACAAGCCGCTGATCGTCTTCACCCCGAAGTCGATGCTCCGCCTCAAGGCGGCCGCGTCGAAGGCGGAGGAGTTCACCACCGGCGGCTTCCGCCCGGTGATCGGCGACTCGTCGGTCAAGGCCGAGGACGTCCGCAAGGTCGTCTTCTGCGCGGGCAAGCTGTACTACGACCTGGACGCCGAGCGGCAGAAGCGCGGCGACACGGAGACGGCGATCATCCGGCTGGAGCGCCTGTACCCGCTGCCGGGTGCGGAGCTGCAGGCCGAGATCGCCAAGTACCCGAACGCCGAGAAGTACCTCTGGGCCCAGGAGGAGCCGGCGAACCAGGGTGCCTGGCCGTTCATCGCGCTCAACCTGATCGACCACCTGGACCTGGCCGTCGGCGCCGACGTCCCGCACGGTGAGCGCCTGCGCCGCATCTCGCGGTCGCACGGCTCGTCCCCGGCGGTCGGCTCGGCCAAGCGCCACCAGGCCGAGCAGGCGCAGCTGGTCGCCGAGGTCTTCGAGGCCTGATCAGCGGCACCACCCCGTCACGGGCCCCGGCCCCCACCGATGCGCATATCGGTGGGGGCCGGGGCCCGTGTCAGGTGGTGGGTGCGGTGCGCGGACACTGCGCAGGCGATGTACGGGCCCGTCAGATCGGCGGACCAGATCCGTGGATCAGATCGGCTGGGGCTCGAAGTCCCAGTACGGGCGTCCTCCGGCCGCCGTCGACCGCATCCGCCGGTGCTCGTCCTCGGGCGGTCCGGCCTCGTCCTCCTGGCCCGCCGCCCGCAGGTCGAGGGCGAGCCCCGCCCTGAGGGCGACCGTCATGGCATGCCCGTCCCCGAGGCCCGCGCGGGCCCGTTCCAGGGCGGCGCGCCCGAGGTCCACCGCCCCCTGCGGGTCGTCCACCGCCGCCCGTGCCGCGGTCGCGTTCAGGGCGCAGCCGATGCTCCAGGGGTGCGCGTCGCCGAGTGCGCGGGCCATGCCCGCCGTCGTCTCCTCGCCGATCGCCAGCGCGTCCGCGCGGTGGCCCAGGCCGCGCAGGACGACCCCGCAGTTGGCCCGGCTGCCGATCGCGTACGGATGGTCGTCGCCGAGCCGGGCGGCGTACACCCGGGCGGTGGACTCGGCGATGCCCAGCGCCTCGTCGTAGCGGCCCATCTCCCGCAGCAGCATGGCGTAGTCGGTGGAGATCAGCAGCGTCTCGGGGTGGTGGCCGCCCCGGCGGCCGGTCATCTTCTCGCGGACCCGGCGCATCATGACGTGCGCGTATTCCAGGTCGCCCTGCCTGCGCCTGCACAGGGCGAGGTTGTGCTGCGCCTGCAGGGTCTGCGAGTGGTCCCGGTCGAGCACCTGGCTGTGCAGCCAGGTGTTCCGTTCCTGGATCACCAGCGCTTCCCGGTAGCGGCCCAGCAGCCGCAGCGTCCAGGCGGTGTGCAGGGCGGACATCAGGGTGAGGGCGTTGCGCGGGCCGAGCAGGCCGACGCGTGCTTCCAGAATCGAGCGGTGCTGGGTCAGGGACTCGGCGTACCGGCCCTGGAGGGCGACGGCCTGGGCCAGGTTGCTGCGGATGGCGAGGGTGCGCGGCACGTTGCTGTCGCCGAGCTCCTTCACCGCCCCGGTGGCGGCGTTCTCGTAGAGCGTGCGCGCCTCGTCGTACCTCCCGAGGGCCACCAGCGTTCCGCCGAGGCCGTTCATGGCCCGCAGCAGTTCGATGGCCCGCGCCTCCGGGTCCGCGGAGAGCCGGTCGAGGATGTCCCGTCCGACCAGCTCGGCATCGGCGTAACGGCCCAGCCTGCGCAGCATGTTGGCGTACTGGTGGGTGGCGACCAGGATGGTGCGGTCGGTGGGGCTTGAGTCGTCGCGCCAGTGTTCGAGCGCCTTCCTGGTGATCATCCAGCCGTCGGCGTACTCGCCGCGCATCCGGAGGTACTCGACGCAGTTGAGGACGAGGCTGCGTACGTCCTCGTCGGCCGACTCCAGTGCTCCCGAGGGTTCCAGATGGGGAATCAGGTCCGCGTAGCGCTGCCAGTGGCGGGGGGCCGTGGGGTCCCTGGGGTCGGCCGCGACCAGGACCCGGCAGGCGGTCTCGGACGCCTTGCGCCGGTCGTGGACCGAGAGGGTGCTGCGGACGAAGCGGTGGAAGAGCCGGTGCATGCGCAGGGTGCCCACGGTGAGGATGTCGTCCTGCGG
The DNA here is from genome assembly GCF_026340105.1 of Streptomyces sp. NBC_01433. Taxonomy (NCBI): domain Bacteria; kingdom Bacillati; phylum Actinomycetota; class Actinomycetes; order Kitasatosporales; family Streptomycetaceae; genus Streptomyces; species Streptomyces sp. NBC_01433. Next base: position 716,871 of record NZ_JAPEPM010000001.1, read on the forward strand.
GCCCGTCTCGTACTCCAGCCGCATGGACGTGGTCTCGGAGAGCGTACGGAGGGCGGAATTCCAGTTGCTGGGCTCGCTGACCAGGCGGGCCAGATGGGTGGGCAGGTCCGAGGCCCTGGCCGAGCGGAGCAGCCTGACGGGCACGGTGTCCGCGGAGAAGTGGGCCAGCAGCTTGAGGAGTTCATGGGCGTGCGGCGCGTCCTCGCCGAGGGCGTTCAGTGTGGTGGACCACACGGCCTGGAACCGCTGCGCCTCACCGCCCGACGGCATGACGTCCAGGGCGTTGGGGTCGCCGTCGCGGATGTCCTCGACATAGCGGGCGACCTCGGTGAGCGGGTACGCCTCCAGCCAGGCGGCCATCTGGTCGATGAGGATCGGCAGGTCCTCGACCACGTCGGCCAGCCGGTCGGCGTCCTCCTCCGTGATCCGGGGTGCCCGGCGGCAGGCGAAGGCGACGCTCTCCTCCCGGTCGAAGCGGGGCAGGGAGACGAGCTCCGCCCCGTGGGCCGACCAGGAGGTGTCGCGGGTGGTGATCAGTACGTGGCCGGGGCCCCGGGGCAGCAGATCGGCCAGGCCGTCCGGGCTCTCCGCCCCGTCGAACACGAGGAGCCAGCGCTTCCGTGACGAGGCGAGGCGCTCCTGGGCGGCGGTGATGAGCCCGCGCAGTTCGTCGCCGTCACCCGTGCGCAGTTCCTTCGCGAGCGCGGCGAAGTCCTCGCGCGCCATGAGCGGGGTGTGGGCCCTCACCCACCAGATGACGTCGTACTCGCCCGCGTAGCGGTGCGCGTACTCTCGCGCCAGTTCGGTCTTGCCCATCCCTCCCGCGCCGTGCACGGCCACCAGCGCGGAGGTGGCGGGCGATGCCGGGGTGCGGTCGGTCAGCAGCCGGTGCACCTGCTCCAGGGCCCTCCGCCTGCCGGTGAAGCGGCGGTTGCGGCGTTCCACGTTGGAGACGGGCGGCGGCTCGTCCGGGAAGCGCAGTCCCCGGTCGAGGTCGACTCCGGTGTGCTTCTCCAGCACGAGCCCGCACGCGGACAGCAGCCGCTGCTTGGCCTCCTCCCGCCCGACCCCGTACAGGCCGGCGGGGTTCAGTTCGCGGGCCGCTTCGGGCAGGCTGTGCGGGGTGACGGAGATGGCCGCGATCTGCGAACGGTGGGCGGGAAGCACCTGGCGGAGCACATCGGCCCAGGCCCGGTAGCGTCCCGCGTCGAAGCGCAGGTACCAGTCGTCCAGGACGAGCAGGACCCGGCCGGGCGCCGCGAGCAGGTCGGTGAGCGCTCGGCCCTCCGGCGGTTTGCGCAGGGGGTCCCAGCGGACGAGGTGCGTGCGGATGCCCGCGGTCTCGCACTCCTCCTCCACCCATTTCGCCCAGGACTCGCTCTGTCCCGCGAAAACGACCGTGACGTGGTCGGAATCCTCCGTCATCCCGGTACTCCCTCGACGCAAGTTGTTCGACTTCGTGCGCAAGCCATTCGATTGTGCGTCAGATTCCGCTCAGTGAGGGCCGGTTGGCGAGGTGTGACCACTGTCTCCCGCGTCACGCAGCCGTCGCGCGATGTGGCGTATGAGGTGTTCGAGGTCGGCGCAGTAGACGCTGGGGTGCAGAAAGCCGCTGTGCGGGGCGTACCGGTGCGCGTAGTTGCCGCCGCCGCACACCCGCAGCACCGGGCAGGTACGGCACTCGGGCGCGAGCCCCCGCTCCCCCAGCTGGCGCGCGGCGACGCCGGGGTGGCGCAGGGCGTCGTCGAAGGAGTGGGCGAAGACGTCCAGGCCGGTCGCCGGGGCGCCCGCGTAGGCGGTCTTGAGGGAGTCGACCTGCTCGATGGCACCGTCCGTGTCGACCACGATCGCCGCCATCGGGGAGAGCCCGACCGCCTCGGCGGCGCTCCGGCTGCCCAGCAGCAGGGCCAGTACCTCCGTGAACAGCCGGATTCCCGTCCGCAGCCCGTCCGACCGCCACCACAGGTCGAAGACCTCCGTCAGCCACTGTCCGTACGGCGCCGGGCCGGGCCGGTGCCGTCCCGGCGGCATGGCCGCCTTCCCGGCCGGGGGTGCGCCCCAGTTGGCGTGGGGCAGCAGGAAGTCCAGGCCGGGCGGGTCCAGGGCCAGCAGCGAGGTGTAGACCTCGCGCGGGTCGCTGTCGAGATCGATCGTGCTGAGGATGCCCGCGTACTGCGTACCGCGCCGGGCCAGCAGCGCGGCGGCGCGGGACGCGGCGGGCCAGGAGGGCCGGCCGTCGTGACCCACGCGCCGCCGGTTCAGGCGGGCGCTCCCGCCGTCCAGGCTCAGGCCCACCCGGATGCCCTCGGCGCCGAGCCGGTCGAGGACGCCGCCGGTCAGCAGCGTGCCGTTGGTCTGCACGCTGGGTATGACCACGCAGCCCCGGGGCACCGCCCGGCGTACCGCGCGGGTGTAGGCGAGCAGCGGCTCGGGCCCCGCCAACAACGGCTCCCCACCGTGCAGTTCGATCCGGATGCGCTCCAGGCCGTGGGCTGCCGCGTGCTCGCCGATGCGCGCCGCGGTGCGGGCCATCGTCCCCTCCGGGACCCGCGCCGGGCGCTCGCGCCAGCTCGTGTCGGGGCTGCGGTAGATGTAGCAGTAGTCGCAGGCGAGGTTGCATCGGCTGTGCACCTTGAGCACGAACTGCCGCAGCGGTACCGGGTGCAGCGCCGCGGTGTCCAGCGCCCGGTGCGGCCAGTACGGATCGGTCTCCGGCGCGGGACGGGCCGTGGAAGCGGCATCGGCGGTGGAAGCGGGACCGGCCGTGGTGTCCGCCGTCACGGGGCGTCCTCGTAGTACGCCACGGACGGGCCCGCCTCGGCGGACCGGTCACGCAGGCCCGCCAGGACGGCGTCCAGCACCGGGTGCCCGGTCGCGCCGCCGTGGTCGACGAGGGCGGCCAGGGACCCGAAAACGGGCAGGGGCGTGCTGCTGTCGTCGGACGGTGACGTCATGCGTCACCCGATTCGAGCTGCCGCACGCTCTCCCGGATGCGGTCCGCGACCTCGTCGCGCTGCTCGCCGTGTTCGGTGAGGATGCCGAGCGCCCGCCGGTACTCGGTGAGCGCGCGGTCCGGTCCGGCGGTCCGCCGCAGCATCCTGGCCCGGTCCGCCAGGTAGGCGGCGGCCATCACGGCGGATCCGGCGGCGAGCGCGCGGTCCGCGGCCTGCTTGAAGTACGTCGCGGCCTCGGTGAACCGCACCTCGGCCCCGGTCGTCCGGCCGAGCGCCTCGGTGACCTGGCCGCGGATGGCGAGGGCGGAGGCCGCGACGTCTCCCGACACCGCCTCGCGGGCCGCCGCTCCCAGTATCCAGTCGGCCTCGTACAGGTCGACCAGGGCTCCCACGAGCCGGAAGCGGACCATCAGCGCCAGCCCGAGATTCATTCTGCGGGCGGCGAGCGCGGGGCTCTTCCCGGAGGTTCCGGCGACGGACTGCCGCAGCAGACGCACCGTCTCGCGCAGATCCTCCTCGGACGCGTTCAGCTGCCCCCGGCGCATCAGGGTGAGGCCGTAGATCTGGAGATTCCCGGGTTGCCACGGGCTGTCGGGGGGCGTCAGCGCCCAGACCTCCGCCCAGGCGCCGACGGCCCGGTCGAGCGCCTCGCGCCGGGATTCCGCGCCTTCGTGGAAGCGCCGGCTCTCGATGGACGCCTTCGCCTCCAGACAGCGCAGCGTCAGCCGGTCGCGTCCGGGACCGGGTGGCAGGCCCTCGGCGGCGGCGCGGCCCTCGTCCAGTGCCCGCAGCGCGTGCACCCAGCCGGTCTCCATGTCGAGTCCGGTCCAGGCCAGTTCATGGGCCTCTGCCAGAGCGATCCAGCCGTAGACCAGATCGGCGGGGTCGGGCTTCCACTCGGCCGTCACCGTACGCGGCGGTCCGTCGTCCCCGTCACGCGGCGGTCCGTCCTCCCCGTCGCCGGTGACCAGGCGTGTCATCCGGGCCAGCGACTCGGTCAGGTCCGCGCGGGCCCGCCGGGCCGCTTCCCGTACCCGCTCCGGGTCGGCGGACGGGCCGTCGTCCAGCCGCCCCTCGAACCGGCGGGCGAGCAGGGCGTAGGAGCGGCCCCGGAGGTAGAGCGACGACGGCGGTACGGGATCCGCCTCGACCAGCGTGTCCAGTACGTCGATCGACTGGAGCATGGTGACCGAATACCACTCCTGGGGCCCCTCGGGCGGCGGCCGGTGCAGTCTCAGGGCCTGTTCGGCGAAGTCGGCGGCCAGCTCCTGGAGCACCCGGGCGCGGACGACCGCGGCCGTCCTGCCGATGCTTCCGCCCCCGGCGACCGCGTCCGCCAGCGCCCGCTGCGCGTCGTCCAGCAGCAGGAACCGTACGGAGTCCGCGTCCGCGGCCTCCCCGGGCTCGGCGGCGGCCTCTCTGAACCGGTCCGGCACCGCGTCCGTGTCCGGCCCGGCCGCGGCCACCTCCTCGGCCATCCTCACCAGTACGTCGCCCATGGTCCGGTAGGCCCGGGAGATGGCGGGCACGGCCCATTCCGCGGCGCTCAGGGCGCCCCTCAGGTCCTCACCGAGCCGGCGCGCCTGCCAGCGCTCCACGAGCGCCACGGCCAGGTCCGCGTACAGCCCGGCCCGCTCCGGGCGGCGCTGCTCGGCCCCGGCCGCCGAGGTCAGCAGGGCGATGCCGGAGTCCAGGTCCCGCGCCGTGCCCTGGCGGCGGAACCGTTCGAGCCGCACCTGTGCCTCGGCCGCGAGTTCACCGGGCGAGCCGGCGGCTTCCGCCCCGGTGGTGACGGGCTGGGGCAGCGAGCCACGCAGCACCCGGGTGGAGACGACGGCGAACTCCCGCAGCAGCGGGTCTTCCTCGGAGCCGCCCGGCGGTCCCGCGGGCTCCACGCTGCCCGCCAGGTAGGCCGCCGCCATCGCGGGGAAGTTACGGGCCGTGCGTCCCCAGCGCCCTTCGACGTAACGGGACAGGTGTTTCAGGGCCAGATCGGGGTCGCCGGGCGCCAGCCGTCGGTGCAGCTCGGCCCAGACGCCGTCGCGGAACGCGTAGGCCGGGCTGTCGGGTCCCCGGTCGAGACGGGTGAGCAGGCCCCCGAGCAGCACTTCGGCGAGCACGTCGGGGCCGCTGTCCGGCAGCATCGCGCGCTGGAGGTGCTGCATCACCGGCAGTTCCAGCGGGGTGGTGGTCAGCCACTGGGCGAGCCGGACCGCGGCGGGCGAGGCATGGCGTCGGAAGATCCGGACCCGTTCGCGGGCGGGTACGTCGGTGGCGCGGGGTGCCGGCGCGGGGGCGGGCCGGGGGTCGGCCCCGACCCAGGCGGCCGCCGCCCGCAGCGTCAGCTCGCCGGTCCCCGACAGCAGCCGCGCCCAGGTCTCCATGGACAGGTGGTGGGGCGCCAGCACCGGAACGGCCACCGCGCGGCGGGGTGCCTCGCCCCTGGAGCGGAACTCCAGCCGCCCCGCGGGCCCTTCGGGCCTGCGCAGCAGTCCGGGCCGGGCGGGCAGATGGGTGTTGCGCCACATCCGCTGCGGCAGCGGCTGGACGACGGCGACCGGCATGGCGGCCGCCCAGCGGTGGAGCAGCCGCTGCATGGTGCCGTTGCGCCACATCGGTCCGGCGCAGTCGCTGAGCAGCAGCGTGATCTGCCGTCCGGTGGGGTCCGTGAACTGGGCCGGTGGCCGCAGCCGCCCCGTGCCCGGCGCCGGCGCCGTGGGTGTGGTGGCGGCGCCCGGGGTGCCGTCCGTGTCCTCGTGCAGATAGTGGACGCGTACTTCGCGGAAGGCACCCGCGCGTTCGAAGACCTCCCGCAGCTCGTCCAGCGTCTGCTCCCACACCATGGTCGAGGAGGAGACGTCCATGAGCAGTTGGGCGCGCGCCTCCCGGCGGCGGGCGGGGCGCAGCACCGGCAGTGTCAGCCCGGTCTCGGCCGCCCGGTGCGCGGTGGCCTTCTCGTCGAGGAGGCCGCGCGGCGGGACGGAGGGCGCGCGGAACCGCTGAAGGGGGCGCAGCGCGCGTTGCAGGGCGAGCGGGTCGGGCAGGGTGGGCGCCGTGGGGACCCGTACGGGCGAGCCGCCGCGCCCCGCGCCGTCGGTTCCTTCGCCCTGGGCGGCCGGGGCACGCAGGGCCGCCCGTCCCTCGGCGGGTGCGGCGGGGCCGGGGACGCGCGGCGCCACCGGCTCCGGCCCATCGGTGAGCGGGTCCGCCGGGTCGCCGGGCGCGGGCCCGGCGACCGCCCCGGCGGCGGGATGCCCGTCGGGCCAGGTCGCGGGCCCGACCCAGCGCGCGAGCCACAGCGCGTCCGCCACCTCTTCGGCCGTGGCGCTGAAGTCGGCCTCCCGGAGCCGGGCGACCAGCGCCGTGAGCACGCCGTGCTCGGCGCCGGATGCCCTGCGGGCCGCGGGGGTCATCGCCACGTCACCGCTGCTGCGGGTGCTGCTCCAGGGGACGCATGAGCAGCCGCGCGATACCGTCCCGCCGACTGCCCGCCTCCCGGGCGGTGTGCTGGGTGAGGAAGATCGCGTTGAGCAGTTCGTCCGTCGGCCGCAGCCCTTCGTCGTCGCCCCGGCTGAAGCTCTCCAGCAGGTCGCGGTTGGCCTCGTGCGCGCCCTCCCCGAAGTGGGCGTGCACCAGGGCGGCGAGCCGTTCGTCGCGCGGGGGTTCCAGGTTCAGCCGGATGCAGCGGCGCAACAGCGGCCGGGGGAAGTCGCGCTCGCCGTTGCTCGTCATCACGACGAAGGGGAAGGCCCGGCAGCGCACCTTGCCGTCGACGACGGGCACGCCGCGGCCGTCGTCGTCCAGGACGGTGACGGGTGCGTGTCCCTCGCGCTTGGCGGTGCGCTCCAGTTCGGGGATGCGGAACTCGCCCTCCTCCAGCACGTTCAGAAGGTCGTTCGGCAGGTCGATGTCGCTCTTGTCCAGCTCGTCGATGAGCAGCACCCGGGGGCGTTCCGAGGGCAGGAGTGCCGTGCCCAGCGGTCCGAGCTTGATGTACTCGCCGATGTCGCCCTCACCGGCGCCGCGCTCACGGGAGAGCTGGGCGTCCTGGAGGCGGCCGATCGCGTCGTACTCGTACAGCCCCTGCTTCAGTTCCGTACGGCTGACGACGGACCATTGCAGGACCCGTCCCAGGCCCAGTTCCTGGGCGACGGCGTGCGCGAGCGTGCTCTTGCCCGATCCGGGCTCGCCCGTGACCAGGAGCGGTCGCCGCAGATACAGGGCGGCGTTGATGAGCTGGATCGCGTCCTCGTCCTGGACGGGGAGCAGCGGGCGTCCACCGAGGCGCCGCTTCGTCGAGGAGTCCGGGCCGGGGACCGGGAGCCCGATCGGCTCACCGGTGAACTCCCGCCAGGGCGGCGGTGGCGGAAGGTCGCCGATCCGGTCCGGGTCGGGGTCTCCCTCACCCCGGTAAATCAGCCAGTCGCTCATTTCTCGCTCCTCGTCGGCGGTCGGTGGCTTCCCGCGCTCTGGCCGACGGGGCAGGCAGCGCCCGCTGATGGGCCCACGGGAATGTACCCCCGTGAGTCCCCGCCAAAGCTGATTTCCGGCCAAGTCGTCATGGTGAGTCCACCGGTCCCACGGGCCTCTCGGGCACCGGTCGGTGGGGGTCGTCGTACATGACGGCGACGGCTTCGGCCCAGTGCCCCGTCATCCGGGTCTCGTGGATCTCCTCCCTGATGCGGCGCAGCCGGTCGGGGAGTTCGGGGAGGGAGCCGGTGTGCGCGAGCAACTCGGCCACGCCCTTGTGGAGGTCCTCGCAGTCGCTGCCGCAGGGGCCCCGGTCATGGCCGTCGATGCGCCACAGGGCGATGCCGTGGCCCGCGTCGAAGGCGAACTCGATGGCCTTGCGTCCGATGCCCCGGCTCACGGGCTGGCACAGCACCGGGATGCCGGACGGCTGGATGTCGGCGAAGTGCCTGCTCCGGGGCAGTTGTCCGGTGGGCGGCATCCGGACCGCCACGAGCGGTCCGGGGCCGGCCGCCGCGCTCCAGCGGTCCGTCCAGCGGGGGTCCGGTTCCCCGCGCCGGTCCACGTTGCGCAGGACGATCCGCCGTCGCACCCCCACCGGCAGATGGGCGGGATCGCCCAGGGGTGCCTCGTCGGCGAGCTGCCACCGGTGCACCGGTGTGTCGAAGTACCCGGCGGGCACGACGACTTCGCAGGGGGCGGGGACCCCGCCCGCCGTGTCGGCGAAGTGGAAGGCTTCGGCGAGGTGTTCGCGCAAATTGAGGCGGAGGCGGCCCGGCGCCACTCCGTTGGGGTCGGTCTCCGAGGCGAAGATCTCGTGGTCGCCGCTGCCGTCGTCGATCCTGATCTGCCAGTGCAGGGTCCCGTACGGCAGTTCATCGAGTTCGACCACGACGACATGGGCCGGGTCGGCGGGCCCCGGGTAGGGGATGACGACGCGGTCCGCGCTCTCCTTGTCCGGCAGCCGGGCCTGCTCCACCAACCGGCGCAGCTGCGGCGGGAGGCGGCGCAGCCGGTCGCCCAGCCACGCGTCGAGTCCGCTGGTGTCGCCCCCGTAGTCGCGGGTGAACTCACCGACGAGTCGCAGGTAGTGCATGAACACGTACGCCGGGAGGGGGCTGCCGTCCCCGCCGTAGAGCAGCCCGTGGCCGTCCCGCCAGGTCATGGGCGCCGGGCCGGTGTGCGACAGCCGTTCGCCGCGTACGTCGCGCGCCAGTTCGGCCACGACGCCCTCGGGGGCGGGGGCCAGGCCCGCGAGGTGGTTCAGGGCGTTCACCCGGTCCTCGGGGGACCACTGTTCGGGGTCGACGCCGGAGTTCCGGCCGCCGATCCGGGCCTGGTGGGCGGTCCAGCTGCCGGTGTCCCCCCGTCGGCCGTGGTGCCAGCGGTCGTGGGCGTCCATGACCTCCCGGTACAGCCCGTCGAACCGGCGCAGGGCGGTGGCGGACACGGCGCGCCCGCCGTCCCGGTCCGCGCGGCCGGACTTGACGATCTCCAGCACGGCCCCGGTGGCGGGATCGAGCACGGGGCCGCCCGAGACCCCCGGGGGAAATTCGGCCAGGGACTCGAACCGGACGGCGACGGTGCCGTCGTCGACGTTCGCCCGGACCGCGCCGCGCCAGAGTCCGTACGGCCCGCTGTCCTCCTCGGCCTCGTCCGGTGTCGGCCGGAATCCGAAGGCCAGCCGCTCCCCCGCGCCGGACACCGCCCGGTCGCCCATCCAGACGCACTCGTGCTCGACGGTGTCATCGAGCAGCCGCACCAGGGCCAGATCGCGCTGGGCCGGAATGCGGTCGCTCCACGGGTCGGTGACCAGCCATTTCCGCAGCCGGACCGCCGTCGGCGCGATGCCGTGCTGCCGCTCGTCACCGGCGACCCTGAAGCGCATGTCCGGGTTCTCCCGCACATGCGGCACCAGCACGTGCGCGGCCGTCAGGATCCAGCCGGGCGCGATGAAGAAGCCGCTGCCCCACATCTGCGTCGAGCGGGGGTCCTCCGGCAGGAAGCGCACGGTGGCCGCGCGGACGAGGGCGTCGAGGTCGGGGAGGCCGTCAGACATCCGTGCCGGCCGGCCCCTCCGGGTCCTGCTCGCCCAGCCGCCAGGTGAGGGAGACCTGGACGGACGCCTTGGCCTCGCCGTCCGCGAGGATGGCGAGCGCCTTTCCGGGCTTGGCGCTCAGCTCCACTCCGAAGGTGACCGTCGCCTCGTGCGGTCTCACCGCGGCGGCGGCGTCGAGGACGGTGCCGCCGACCCGCGCGATCAGCTCGTTGAGCTGTTCCAGCTTGGCCGCGGCGGTCTCGGCCACGCCGACGTCCCGGTCGGACGACCCGTACCCCTCGGCCGCACTCACCCGGGCGTAGACAACCTTGCCGTCGCCGAGATCGATACGACGGACACGACCACTCACGGCTCCCCCGATCCGCACGTCAAGGCGCTTGCCCCGGCGCTGACTTGATCCGGTCACCAAGATTACTGGCCGGTGCCCCGGCAGGCGAGGGGAAGCCGACCCGCACAGTCGAGATCCGGCCGCCCGCGCCGACGCCATACCCTGAGGGAAGAACACCCGTACGCAACAGGAGCACGCCTTGTACTTCACGGACCGTGGCATCGAGGAACTGGAGAAGCGGCGCGGCGAGGAGGAGGTCACCTTCGAGTGGCTGGCCGAGCAGCTGCGTACGTTCGTCGATCTCAACCCCGACTTCGAGGTGCCCGTCGAGCGCCTCGCGACCTGGCTGGCCCGGCTGGACGACGAGGACGACGAGGACGAGTAGCCGGCCGGTCCGTCCCGGCCCGTCCCGGCGGGGCGGCCTCACATCGGGGCGCGGCGGCGCGCCGGAGCCGCCCGTCCGGGTCAGGTGCTTTCGGCGTCCGCCTCCCGGATGCGGAGGTACGCGAGCCCCAGTGCGCCCTGCACCAGCAGCACCGCCCCGGCCGTGGCCCAGCCTCCGCTGCGGCGGCGGGCGCCCCACAGCAGGAGCGGGAGCCCGGTCGCGATCTGGGCCACGGCCACCGCGCGGGCCCTGGGGCCGCGCACCCACGGGCCGAGACTGCCGCTCTCGACCGCGTCCAGCTCCACCCGTACGGCGTCGCGCCAGCCCGCCCACTCGACGCGTTCCGTCCCGGGCAGCACGGCGGCCACCGAGCGCAGCCGGTCGGCGGGCTCACCGGGCCCCAGGCCGGTCGGCAGGGTCAGACCGGTGCGGGTGAGCACGGCGAGCAGCCCGCGCAGCCGGGCCCGGGCGTCCGCGTCGGGGTCCGGGCGGGTCAGCTTCTCCAGTGCCTGGAGGTCCAGGACGGGGTCGAGTCCGAGCCGGGCGGCGAACGTGCGCATCGCCTCGTCCTCGCCGGCCGGGGTGCCATCGGCGAGCCAGACGTAGCCGACGGGGCGGCGGAAACCGGACGCCAGCGTGTATCCGGCCCGATTCCCGTCCCACCACAGGGCGAGCACCGGCCAGGCGGAGCCGACCGCCAGTGCGGTGGCCCAGCCGCCGAGCACCCGGTCGACGGGTTCGGTGCCCTCGGCCGCCGCGGTGCGCACCCCCGTAACCTCGGCCCCCGCGCCCAGCCAGGGCTTTCCTTCCGGGACGAGCGCGCTCCACTCCTCGCCCGCCGGGGTGAGCAGCATCGGCTCACGCAGGAGGTGGGCCGGCGGCGCTACGGTCTCGGGGGCGGCCCGGCACAGCAGGAGCGCTCCCACGGGTGTCGCGTTCATGCCTCACACGCTAGGGCAATTTGCCCAGGTCTGACGCTATTTGAGGGGCTGGATCGGCTCCCGATCGCGCTTGACTTCACCCATCCGCGATATATCGTGTTGAACAAGAGACGCGATATGTTGCGTCATGCCACGCTCTCCGGGAGGTCATATCCATGCCTGTGTCGACGTGGGCCATCGCCGAGTCCCAGAAGCTCACCTTCGACGACCCGGTGACGGCGCTCCAGGTACGTATCGTCAACGGCACCGTCAACGTGGTCGGCACCGAGGAGCAGTCCGCACGGCTGGAGATCTCCGGGGTCGAGGGCCCGCCGCTGGTGGTGACCCAGCAGGACGGCACGCTCACCGTCACCTATGAGGACCTGCACTGGAAGGGCCTCCTCAAGTGGCTGGACCGCAAGGGCTGGCACCGCAACGCCGTCGTCTCCGTCGTCGTACCGGCCGACTGCTCGGTGGAGGTCGGTGTGGTCGGTGCCGAGGCCGTCGTCTCCGGCATCCGGGGACGTACCGAGATTCGCGGCGTCAGCGGCGACACCAGCGTGGTCGGGCTCACCGGCAGCGTCCGGGGCGAGACCGTGTCCGGCAACCTGGAGGCCCAGGACGTCACCGGCGACCTGCGCTTCCAGTCCGTCTCCGGCGATCTGACCGTGGTCGACGGCACCGGGACCTCCGTACACGCCGAATCCGTCAGCGGCGGCATGATCCTGGACCTGGACCCGTCCGGAAAACCCACGGACATCCGGCTGACCACGATCTCCGGCGAGATCGCCATCCGGCTGCCGCACCCGGCGGACGCGAAGGTCGAGGCGAACACCGCGAGCGGCAGCCTCTCCAACGCCTTCGAGGACCTGCGGGTCAGCGGCCAGTGGGGGGCGAAGAAGATCACCGGCACCCTCGGCGCGGGCACGGGAACGCTGAAGGCGATGACCGCGTCCGGCTCGATCGCCCTGCTGCGCCGCCCGCCCGTCGAGGACGAACCCCACGAAGCCGAGCCGACCGGAAAGGTTCTCTGACATGCCCCCCGTATTCGCCCACGGCCGTCTGCGCCTCTACCTGCTGAAGCTGCTGGACGAGGCCCCGCGCCACGGCTACGAGGTGATCCGGCTCCTGGAAGAGCGCTTCCACGGCCTGTACGCCCCCTCGGCGGGCACCGTCTACCCCCGCCTGGCCAAGCTGGAGGCCGAGGGCCTGGTCACCCACGCCACCGAGGGTGGCCGCAAGGTCTACTCCATCACCGACGCGGGACGCGCCGAGCTGGCGGGCCGCGGCGGCGAACTGGCCGATCTGGAGCTGGAGATCCGCGACTCCGTCTCCGAACTGGCCGCCGAGATCCGCGACGACGTCCGCGGCGCGGCGGGCAAGCTGCGCAACGAGATGCGGGCGGCTGCCTCCGAGTCCCGGCACACTCCGGGCGGCAAGGAGTCCCGCCGGTCCCCCTTCGGCGACTTCTCCGACTTCTCCGACCTCGGCGACCTCGGCGACAGCGAGGCGTGGCGCACGGCCAAGGAAGAGCTGCGCAAGGCCAAGCAGGAGTGGATGGAGCAGGCCCGCCGGGCGAAGGACGAGTCCAGGCGCGCGCGTGACGACGCCCAGCAGGCCCGCCGCCAGGCCAAGGAGGCCCACGAGAAGGCGCGCGAGCAGATGCAGAGCGCCGCACGCCAGGTCCAGGAGCACTTCGCCCGGGGCGACTGGCCCTCCGGTGTACGGGAGGGTCTGGCCGAGATCACCGGCCAGCTCAGCGGGTTCGCCAGGACGGCCGGCTGGCCCCCGTCCGCCAAGCCCGAGGCCGCCGCAACCGACCCCGAGTGGGGCCGGGACACGGCGAGCACGGGCGACCCGGCCCGCGACCTGGACCGCCTCCTGGACCGCTTCCGCGACGACATCCGCGACGCGGCCAGGGACCACGGCGTCACCCAGGAACAGCTGACCGAGGCCCGCCGCCACCTGGGAACGGCGGCGGCGCGCGTCGAGTCGCTGCTGCGGAAGAAGGACGCCACCGACACCGACGGGGGCACCGACGGCAGCGGCGGCGAGAAGGGCTGAGGCGCGCGGACGGTCAGCTCGCCCCTCCGCGCCGAGGGGCGGGTCAGCCGGCCTTGGCCTGCCGTCCCCCGCCTTGCGCCCCGTCCCCGAACAGGGCGCGCTCCACGGTCGCGTACGTCGCCCCGTGCTCGGCGAGGACGTCCGCGACCACGCCGGGCGTGGCGGTGAGCGCCAGCAGCAGGTGCTCCTCACCGATGACGCGGTCGCCGCGCCCGAGCGCGATCCGGAGCGACTTCTCCAGGACGGCCTTCGCGCCGGGCGTGAACGCGCGATGCCCGGACCACCACCGGCGGCTCCCGCGATCCCCGGCGAGCGCCCCCTCGCCGTGCGCGCCCTCGATCCGGGACACGATCTCGGCTACGTCGATCCCGATACCGGCGAGTGCGTCCGTATCGGCCCTGGTCAGTCCGCCGCGTCGGCGGGCGTCGGCCAGGGAAGCCGCCACCGAGGCGCGGCGGTCGGTGAGGCCGAGTGCCGCGACGGCGAAGGAGGCCCTGCTGCCCTTCTGCTCCAGCAGGCAGAGCAGCAGATGCTCCTCGGTGACCGAGTCGGCGCCGGCCCGCTCGGCATGGCCGACGGCACCGGTCACGGTGGCGCGGGCACCCTTGGCGAATCGCTCGAACATCAATGCCTCCCGTACTTCTTGTGCACGGCCTGTCGGCTGACGCCCAGTTCGGCCGCGATCTCCTGCCACGACCAGCCCTGGACGCGGGCGCTTCTCACTTGTACGGCTTCCAGTTGTTCCAGCAGCCGCCGCAGCGCGGCGACGGCCCGCAGCCCGACACGCGGGTCACGGTCACCGGCGCGTGCGGCCAGATCCGTTGCTTCGGTCATGCTGTCAACTTACGTTGACATGCACTCCATGTCAACCACCATTGACAGGATCGATGGCGGGACGGGCCTTCACGGAGGCGACCCGCCAAGCCGACAACCCTTCAGGTGCACTCGGTTCAGCCGTGGGAGCCCCCCTCCCGCACCGTCACCACCACTCGCGCCCCGCCCCTCGCGTCGACCCGCAGTACGCCCCCGTGCGGCGCGTTCCCCCGGACCACGGCGCGCCCCTCCACCGAGACCCGCCAGCCCCGCGCCGACGGCGGCAGCGAGATCTCCGTCGTGCCGCGCCGGGCCGCCGTGTAGGCGAGGCGGTAGACGCGGGCGGTCGCGTCGTACGTGTCGGAGCGGACCGCGCCCGCGACCGCCGGGGCGTACGGGGTGGCGGTCAGTTCCTTGTTCGTACGGAAGCTTCCCCGCTCGTCGAGGGCGCAGTAGCCGCCTCCGTAGCACCACACATAGCCCGCCCAGCCGGAGCTGTAGCGGTTCAGGGAGGCCACCGCCTCGCGGTAGAAACGGTTCATCAGCGGCAGCCCGTTGTTCAGCGGACCCCACTCGCCGACGACGACCGGGATGCGCTGCTCCTTCGGGTACGCGGTGACAGCGGCCTCGTACGTCTCGATCCAGCGCGCGGCGGGATCGTAGTCGGCGCCCGCCTCCATCGCCGTGTTGTAGAAGTGCGGCGCGTACACGGTCTTGTGGTCCTTGATCCGCCCCAGCCCGGTGGGGGCGCCCTCACCCACGATCGGGGTGGGCTCGACGAAGATCCAGGTGCCGGGGTCGACGGAACGGACCGCGCGGGCCAGCCGGTTGTACATCGGGGTGAGCTGTTCGGCCTCGATCCGGCGGGCGGCCGTCGGCAGGTCCTCGCCCGCCCGCAGCTCCCCCATCGGTTCGTTGATCAGGTCGTAGCCGATGACCGCCGGGTGGTGCTCGAAGCGGTCGGCGAGGACCCGCCACATGTCGGCCTGGGCGCGGCGCAGGTCCGGGTCCTCGTAGAGGTGGGTGAAGGCCCGCTGGACGGCCGGTTCGAAGTACTCGGCGAACCAGTCGTCGGGGTGCGGGGTGAACGGCAGACCGTCGGTACGGGTGGCCCAGGCGGGGATGCCCCGGTGGCCGAAGGCCGGTCCGAAGACGTCCTGGTGGGAGTCGAGCAGGACCTGGATGCCGTACGTCCGCGCCCAGTCCAGGATCCGGTCGATCCGGCGCAGATACCGTTGGCTGTACCGGCCCCGTACCGGCTCCAGGTCATCCCAGAAGATCAGCAGCCGGGCGAAGTTGAAGCCCTTGGCCCGCAGATCGCGGAAGTGTTTCTCGGTCACGGCCGTCAGGGCCGCGTCGCCGCGGTTCGCCTTGTCCTCGACGTTCCAGCCGCGAAGGGTGATCACCCTGCCGCGGTCATCGGTCAGCGGCGGGATACCGGCGGGCCGGTCCCGCCCGGGATGCGCGCCGGCGGCAGGGGCGAGGGCCCCTGCCGCCAGCGCGGACGAGATGACAACTGCCGCGAGCGCTCTGCCGATTCGCATGGCACAGATCCCACCAGCAGACCTGACGCCCCATCAAGGGCGCGTAAGGCGGCGGGAGAAGCCGGAGGTACGGGGAAGGTCTAGGCGGAGGCGAGGACGATCTTCCCGAACTGCTCGCCCGATTGCAGCCGTTCGAACCCCTCGCGGGCCCGGTCCAGCGGCAGCACCTCGTCGATGACGGGCCGCACCCCGGTCGCCGCGCAGAACGAGAGCAGGTCCTCCAGCTCGTCCTTGGACCCCATCGTGGAGCCGACGACCTTCAGTTCCAGGAAGAAGATCCGGGTGAGTTCGGCGTGCGAGGGGCGGTCGCCGCTGGTCGCACCGGAGATGACGAGCGTGCCGCCGGGGCGCAGTGCCTTCACCGAGTGGGACCAGGTGGCGGCGCCGACCGTCTCGATGACCGCGTCGACCCGGTGCGGCAGCCGCGCGCCGGACTCGTACGCATCGACGGCACCGAGTTCGACGGCCCGCTCGCGCCGGGCCTCGTCCCGGCTGGTGGCGAACATCCGCAGCCCGGCCGCCTTGCCGAGCACGATCGCGGCGGTGGCGACACCGCCGCCCGCGCCCTGCACGAGCACGGAGTCGCCGGGCCGTACCCCGGCGTTGGTGAAGAGCATCCGGTACGCGGTGAGCCAGGCGGTCGGCAGACAGGCGGCCTGTTCGAAGGTCAGTTCCTTCGGCTTGGGCAGCACGTTCCACGTGGGTACGGTGACCCGCTCGGCGAACGTGCCCTGGTAACGCTCGGTGAGGATGGACCGGGTCTCGCCGGGGCCGACCCCGTGCCCGGTCTGGCCGATCACCGAGTGCAGGACGACCTCGTTGCCGTCCTGATCGACGCCTGCGGCGTCACAGCCGAGGATCATCGGCAGCTTGTCCTCGGCGAGGCCCACCCCGCGCAGGGACCAGAGGTCGTGGTGGTTCAGGGAGGCGGCCCTGACGTTGACGGTGGTCCAGCCGGGCCGCGCCCCGGGGGCCGGGCGCTCGCCCAGCTCAAGGCCGTTGAGGGGCTGGTCGGGGTCGATGCGGGCTGCGTAGGCGGCGAACATGGCTCGACGATAGGCCGGGGAGCCCGACGGCGTAACCGGCCGGAGGTGTGACACACGCCAACACACGCCAACAGCCCCCGAACCGGCCGGTCGAGCCTCTCGGTCCGCCACATCCCGGCCTTCCCCGTCCCCGGTCGGGAAGAGGAAAAGGGGTGGGGCGGGAACGGCCCCGGCCGGCGGAACCGCCCCACCCCACCCCTCACGCGCGCCGGCGCGTCAGCGCCGCGCCACACCCTCCGCACGGGCGGCCGCGGCCACGGCCGCCGTCACCGCCGGGGCGACCCGCTCGTCGAACGGCGACGGAATCACGTAATCCGCCGCCAGTTCGTCGCCGACCACGTCGGCCAGCGCGTTCGCCGCCGCGATCTTCATGCCCTCGGTGATCCGGGAGGCCCGGACCTGGAGCGCGCCCGCGAAGATGCCCGGGAAGGCCAGCACGTTGTTGATCTGGTTCGGGAAGTCCGAACGACCGGTCGCCACCACCGCCGCGTACTTGTGCGCGATGTCGGGGTGGACCTCCGGGTTCGGGTTGGCCATGGCGAAGACGTACGCGCCCGGGGCCATCGAGGCGATGGCCGGCTCCGGGACCGTACCGCCGGAGACACCGATGAACACGTCGGCACCGGCCAGCGCCGACTCCAGCGGCCCGGAGATGCCCGCCCGGTTGGTGATCTCGGCGAGTTCGCGCTTGACGTCGGTCAGATCGTCGCGGTCCCGGCTGACGATGCCCTTGCGGTCGGCCACCGCGACATCGCCGATCCCGGCCTCCAGCAGGAACTTGGCGATGGCCACGCCCGCCGCGCCCGCTCCGGAGATGACGCCGCGCAGATCGCCCAGCGTCCGCCCGGACAGCTTCGCGGCGTTGCGCAGAGCCGCGAGCGTCACGACGGCGGTGCCGTGCTGGTCGTCGTGGAAGACGGGGATGTCCAGGCGCTCCTGGAGCTTGCGCTCGATCTCGAAGCACCTGGGCGCCGAGATGTCCTCCAGGTTCACGCCGCCGAAGGACGGTGCGAGCCGGACGACGGTTTCGACGATCTCGTCCGCGTCGGTGGTGGCGAGCGCGATGGGCACCGCGTCGACCCCGCCGAACTGCTTGAACAGGATCGCCTTGCCCTCCATCACCGGGAGGGACGCCTCGGGGCCGATGTCACCGAGGCCGAGGACGGCGGTCCCGTCCGTCACGACGGCCACGACCTGCGACTTCCAGGTGTAGTCATGCACGAGTTCGGGATTCTCGGCGATGGCGCTGCACACTTTGGCGACGCCCGGTGTGTACGCGAGGGACAGGTCGTCCTTGTCCCGGATGGGGACGGTGGACCGCACGGCCATCTTCCCGCCGCGGTGAAGGGCGAACGCCGGATCGAACGGCTCGTCGGCCGTACTGTCCATGTGCTGGATGCCACTGTCAGTAGTGCTGTCGCTGCGAGGATTGACGATCTCCGCTGCCATGGTGTTGACCCCTTAAGTCTTCATCGTTTGAGGGTGGCCACTCCTGGTTGAGGAGGGGTGGGCGGGCACCGCGTACGTGCCCTGCGCCGAACGGTTGGCCCGCTCCGGCAGGGGGAAGTACATACGCGCGGGCGCGCCGCACACGCGCCCTGAGCCCCGGATGAGGGGTGTAAACGTCTTTTTTACCTGACGAACAGTGCCTCGGACGAGTCCGTATCGACGCGGTGACGTGACTCATAGTCGAATATCTGGACAAGTCCGCTCAGTGGCGTAAAAGTCGTCCACCGGTCGAGACGCGCCGAAGATCCTCCGGTCGAAGCACGGAATTCGCACAGATGGTCCGGCCTTGATGTACCAGGTTGTTGAGACTCGGGGGTCACCCGTTACCCGATTTTGACATGACTATCGCCCTGAATGGGCTAGTCCGAATGGCAAGATGCCGTAATCACACAAGGTGGCGACACCCAAAGGTGCGTGCGCATTCACCTGCCAGTTCCCCACCCTCACCCGCCGGAGGACTCCGACATGACCGCAAGCACCACCTGTCGCACGACCGCGAAGTACCGGATTGCAGCGGTCGGCGCCATCGCGGTCGCCGGCACGATGCTGCTGACCGCCTGCGGCGACCAGACCGACAGCGCCAAGAAGAGCAGCGCCACGAACGTCACCGAGAACGCCCCGCTCGCCGGCCTCCTGCCGAAGGCGATCAAGGACAAGGGCGAAATCAAGGTCGGTTCGGACATTGCGTACCCGCCGGTCGAATTCAAGGACAAGTCCGGCAAGGTCGTCGGCATCGATCCCGATATCGCCGCCGCGCTCGGCAAGCAGCTCGGAGTGAAGTTCACCTTCGAGAACGGCACGTTCGACACGCTGATCACGGGCCTGCGATCGAAGCGCTACGACCTGGCGATGTCGTCGATGACCGACACCAAGGACCGTCAGGAAGGCGTCGACTCCGAGACCGGGAAGAAGGTCGGCGAGGGCGTCGACTTCGTCGACTACTTCACCGCGGGTGTCTCGATCTACACCAAGAAGGGCGACGACCGGGGCATCGCGGCCTGGTCGGACCTCTGCGGCAAGAAGATCGTGGTCCAGCGCGGCACCGTCTCGCACGATCTCGCCAAGGCCGAGAGCACCAAGTGCGGCAGCAAGGGCAAGATCTCCATCGAGTCGTTCGACAACGACCTGGAGGCCCAGACCCGCCTGCGCGGCGGTGGCGCCGACGCCGGTTCCTCCGACTTCCCGGTCGCCGCGTACGCGGTGAAGACCTCGGGCGGGGGCAAGGACTTCCAGCTGGTCGGCGAGCAGGTGGAGGCCGCCCCGTACGGCATCGCCGTCGCCAAGGGCAACGACCAGCTCACCAAGGCCGTCCAGGCAGCGCTCGACGCGATCATCAAGAACGGCGAGTACAAGAAGATCATCGCCAAGTGGGGCGTGGAGGCCGGAGCTGTCACCGAGGCCAAGGTCAACGGCGGTTCGTGACGGCGAGCGACGCTGAGAGGCAACGCCTGTGACTGACATCAAGAAGACGGGACCGGTCGGCACACCGCCCGCTCCCGCGGCCCCGCCCAAGGCGATCGTGGCCGTCCCGGTCCGGCACTACGGACGCTACGTGTCCGCGGTCGTGGCCATCGGACTGCTCGCGGCCCTCGTCTACGCCTTCTCGCAGGGCAAGATCAACTGGGACGCCATCCCGGACTACTTCTTCGACGACCGCATCCTCCGGGGTGTCGGCCAGACCCTGCTGCTGACCGTCCTCTCGATGATCATCGGCATCGTCGGCGGCGTCCTGCTCGCGGTGATGCGGCTGTCGAAGAACCCGGTGACCGCGTCCATCGCGTGGTCGTACATCTGGTTCTTCCGCGGCACCCCGGTCCTGGTCCAGCTGTTCGTCTGGTTCAACCTGGGCCTGGTCTTCGAGTACATCAACCTCGGGCCGATCTACAAGGACGAGTGGTCGTCCTTCATGACGCCGCTGCTGACCGCGCTGCTCGGCCTGGGCCTCAACGAGGCCGCCTACATGGCGGAGATCTGCCGCGCCGGGCTGCTCTCGGTCGACGAGGGGCAGACGGAGGCGTCGCACGCACTGGGCATGAGCCACGGCAAGACGCTGCGCCGCGTCGTGATCCCGCAGGCGATGCGGGTGATCGTGCCGCCCACGGGCAACGAAGTCATCAACATGCTCAAGACGACCTCGCTGGTGGCGGCCGTGCAGTTCACTGAGCTGTTCCGGTACGCGCAGGACATCGGGCAGACCTCGGGCGCTCCCGTGGAGATGTACTTCCTCGCGGCGGCCTGGTACCTGATCATGACCTCGGTGCTGAGCGTCGGCCAGTACTACCTGGAGCGCTACTACGCCCGCGGCTCCAGCCGCACCCAGACCCGTACCCCGCTCCAGAGGATCCGGGCCAACACGCTGTCCCTGGGCCGCCCGAAGGGAGGCATGGCATGACCGCCATGGTGAAGGCCGAGGGCGTCCACAAGTCCTTCGGCTCCGCGCACATCCTCAAGGGCATCGACCTGGAGGTCGCCCCGCGCGAGGTCTTCTGTCTGATCGGCCCGTCCGGTTCCGGCAAGTCGACCTTCCTGCGGTGCATCAACCACCTGGAGAAGATCAGCGCCGGCCGGCTCTCGGTCGACGGCGAACTCGTCGGCTACCGCCAGAAGGGCGGCAAGCTCTACGAGCTCAAGGACAGCGAGGTCGCACTGAAGCGCCGGGACATCGGCATGGTCTTCCAGCGCTTCAACCTGTTCCCGCACATGACGGCCATCGAGAACGTCATGGAGGCTCCGGTGCAGGTCAGGGGCGAGACACGGGCCGTCGCCCGCGCGCGTGCCGAACGCCTGCTGGACCGGGTCGGCCTGTCCGACAAGGCGACGAACTACCCGTCCCAGCTCTCCGGCGGACAGCAGCAGCGGGTGGCCATCGCCCGTGCGCTGGCCATGGAGCCGAAGCTGATGCTCTTCGACGAGCCGACCTCGGCGCTCGACCCGGAGCTGGTCGGGGACGTCCTGGACGTCATGCGCGGTCTGGCCGAGGACGGCATGACGATGATCGTCGTCACCCACGAGATGGGCTTCGCCCGTGAGGTCGGCGACGCGCTGGTCTTCATGGACGACGGTGTGGTGGTCGAGTCCGGCCACCCGCGCGACGTGCTGACGAACCCCCAGCACGACCGGACGAAGTCGTTCCTGTCGAAGGTGCTGTAACGGGCGGTGCGTTGACTGCGCGGCACGACCGCACGAGAGGGGCGGTACGGATTCCAGATCCGTACCGCCCCTGCGTTCTGCCGGAGTCGTGGTCACTTCACCGCGAGCACCAGGCTGTCCGAGGGCGAGGCCCAGACGGGGCGCGCCTCCGCGAACCCGGCCTCGCGCAGGGTGCGGGCGTGCCACTGGACGGAGGGCATGTCGCCGTCCGCGTGCTCGCCGTAGATCTTGTACCGCTCGGCGGTGGGACCGGCGAGGACGGGGTCCTGGGCGGCGAGGGCCCACCAGTCGGCCCAGTCGAGGGCGCCCGCGGCCTTGGCGCGGTCCATGGCGGCGTGCCGGTGGGCCCGTTCGGCGGCGTTGATACGGGGGGTGTCGGCGTCGATCATGTGATCGGCGTTCATGAACACCCCACCACTGCGCACGAGTTGACCGATCTGCCCGTACAGTGCGGCGAGCGGCTCACTGTGCAGCCAGTGCAGGGCGGTGGCGGTGAGCACGGCGTCGTACGAGTCGTGGGGCAGCCGCTCGGTCCAGTCGGGGTCCTTGAGGTCGGCGGTGACGAAGGTGACCCGGTCGTCGCCGTCGAAGGTGCCGCGGGCGATGGCGAGCAGCGCGGGGTCGAGGTCGACGCCGGTGCTGGTGGCCTTCGGGAACCGGCGGAAGAGCCGGTCCGTAATACTTCCCGTACCGCACGCGAGGTCGAGCACCCTCGGCTCCGGCCCCACCACGGCCTCGACCATGTCCAGCATCACCCGGAACCGTTCCTCGCGGTCCGGCATGTACCACTCCTGCTGCCGGTCCCAGCTCTCCTGCCAGGACTGCCAGTCGGTGCCCGTCACCATCTCCGTCATACCCACCTCCACGTAATACCCAATTCCCAATACCGCCCATTACACTGGTCGACACACCGACCTTAGACCGACACTGTAAGGACTACAAGTGGAACTGGCCTATTACTCGGACTACGCCGTGCGCCTGGTCAACACCGAGGAGCCGGCCCGCAACAAGGACGTCCTCACCAGGGTCGAAGCCGTCCGGGACCTGTTCGGCGCCAACGGACAGGCGGCCCGCCGGGCGACCGACGCGGACGTGACCCGCTTCCGGTCCGTACGGGCGCGGCTGCGCGCGGTCTTCGAGGCGGCCGACGTCGGCGACGAGACCCTCGCGGTCGACCTGCTCAACTCGCTGCTGCTGGAGTTCCCGGTGAGCCCGCAGATCTCCGGCCACGACACCAGGGACGACGACGGCAAGCCGGACTGGCACATGCATCTGGCCGACCACCCGTCGAACGCGACGGCCGGGTACGCCGCCATCGCGGCCATGGGCCTGGCCTTCCACCTCACCTCGCACGGCGTGGACCGGCTCGGCCTGTGCGAGGCCGCGCCGTGCCGCAACGCGTACCTCGACACCTCGACCAACCGGTCCAGGCGCTACTGCTCGGACCGCTGCGCGACCCGGGCGAACGTCGCCGCCTACCGGGCCCGCAAGCGCCTGGAGACCGAGCGGGCCGCCGAGACCGGCCGCACCGCGGAGACGGCCCAGCCGAGCACGCCCAGCACCGACCGCTGATCCTTCTTCAGCGGCCGGTAGCGGGCCCGCACCCTGGCCAGGACGAGTTCCTCGGGGACGGTCCCGTAATCCGTGCTGTCCCCACCCGCGAACGTGTTGTCGCCCCGCACCCACCAGCCGCCCGCCCGACGCTCGACGGCCCGCTTCACCACCAGCAGATCCTGCTGGAACGGATGACGCAGGATCACCACGTCACCCGGACGCACCTGCGCCCCGTACCGCACCAGCAGCAGGTCACCGTGGTAGAGCGTGGGCACCATCGACGGCCCCGTCACCTCCACCACCTGAAACGGCACCCGCGCCGCGCGCCCGCTCCCGGGCCCCTGCGTCAGCTCCTGCATCTCCGGCACCTCCCCGGTCCATCCCTCAGTACACCCTCCCGCGAACCGCTCCGTACATTCGGCCACCGGTCTGATCCTCACCCTGGACTTTTGGCCTAAGCCCATGGGGCAGCCGCTGAATCCGGTCGCTCACGGAGTAATGTCCCACCTGAGAAGACGATCACGAGGAAGGACCGCTCCATGCTTTCCCGCCTGTTTGCCCCCAAGGTGAAGGTCAGCGCTCACTGCGACCTGCCCTGCGGTGTGTACGACCCGGCCCAGGCCCGCATCGAGGCGGAGTCCGTCAAGGCCGTCCAGGAGAAGTACCAGGCCAACGAGGACGCGGACTTCCGCACGCGCGCCGTCCTGATCAAGGAACAGCGCGCGGAGCTCGCGAAGCACCACGTCTCGGTGCTCTGGAGCGACTACTTCAAGCCCCCGCACTTCGAGAAGTACCCGGAGCTGCACCAGCTGGTCAACGACACCCTGAAGGCGCTCTCCGCGGCCAAGGGCTCGAACGACCCGGCGACCGGCCAGAAGGCTCTGGACCTGATCGCCCAGATCGACACGATCTTCTGGGAGACGAAGAAGGCTTGATCTCCCTCTAGGCCGCCTGACCTGCACTTTCGTGGGTCGCGTCGCCTAGCTGTCCGCACCCGGTCCGCAGGCCGCCGAGAACGGCGTCCATGACGGAGCGGGTGCGGTCTTCTTCGCCCGGCCAGAGGTGTGCGTAGATCCGCAGCGTGATGACGGCGGACGCATGGCCGAGGACGATCTGCACCTGCTTGACGCTCGCCCCGCCCGCGATGAGCGCGGAGGCGAAGAAGTGCCGCAGGTCGTGGGTCACCATGTGCGGCAGCTCGACGGGCTTGCGGCCCTCGCGCTCGGCCGCCTCCTTCTCCGCCGCCTGGAGTGCCCTGCGGGCGCAGTTCCACTCCGTCTTCCACCGTCGGTAGTTGAGCGGCTCTCCCTCCTCCATCGTGAACAGCCACTCCTTCGAGGGGCGTGCGGCGAGGTGCGCGAGCAGCGCGTCGGTGACGACCTCGCCGACCGGGACCGTACGCCGCGACTTGCTGGTCTTCGGCGGCCCGATCAGGCCGGACTGGAGCCGCTGCCGCTCGATGCGGATCGTGCCGAGCTTGAAGTCCACGTCCGAGACCTTCAGCCCCAGCAACTCCCCTATGCGCAAGCCCGATCCGGCGAGGACGACGATGGCTGCGCAGATGTACGGCGGCATCGCCTCGACCATCGCCGCCACCTGCGCGACGGTGGGCGGAGTGATCTCCTCGTCCGCCAGCGGAGGAAGGGTGATCTTGCGACAGGGCGTTTCGGAGATCACCTTGTCGTCGACGGCTGCCGTCATCAGCCGCACGAGTACGTCGTAGACGTTGCGCACACTGCCCGGCGAGAGTTGCCCGGACAGCGCCTTGAACAGGACCTGTACGTCGTTGCGGCGTATCGCCGCCATGGTCCGCGCACCGAGGGCCGGTATGAGGTGGAGCCGGAGCGCGTTGTCGGTGATGCGTTCGCGGGCCTCACCTGCGATGAGTGAATCCTCCCAGCGCTTGGCGTACGTCTCGAACGAGACCCGCCCGGCGCGAGGATCGACGTACTGGCCGGTGACGAGCGAGGCAGTGACCTCGTCGATCCAACGCTGGGCATCGACCTTGCGGTCGAAGTGGCGGGCATGCTCCTTACCGTCGAGGTCGCGGTAGCGGGCACGCCACTTGCCGTTGTCGCGCTTCTGGATGTTGGCCAAGTCGGTTCTCCTTCAAGTTGGTTCAGAAGTAGTAGCCGCCGCCGTTGATGTACTCGGTGAGAGCGCGGGCGTCGCGCTCTTCGCCCATGAGGCGGAGGCACTGCTCGTGGATGGCCCGCGAGCTCTCCGGGTGGGCCCGGATGTGCTCGGCCGTGGCGGCGACGGCGTGGTGGAGGCGGTCCTGGGCGTCGCGGGACTCGTAGAACGCCTCGACGGCCTCCTGGACGAGACGCCGCCCGTCCATGTCGATCCCTTCGAGCGGCGGGGACATGAGCTCTTCGAGGGGGAGCTCGAAGACCCTGGCGAAGGCGAGGGCCTCATCGAGGTTGATACGGCGGCGGGGCTCGCCGTGCTCGATGCGCCAGACCGCCGTCTGGTTCATCTTCACGCCGGCCTTGGTCACTCTCTCCGCCAGCTCGGTCGTGCTCCATCCCCGCACTTCGCGCTCCAGCGCCACACGTGCGGCGACATTCCCCTCGCTGTAGAGCAGCGGCACCTCCGCACCACCCACGCTGCTGTCCGCCATCACGTCTCCCATCATCACCGTTGCTATCCCAATTGAAACACAGGCTTCCCGATTTGGTTAACCGGCGATCATCGGCTACAACTTTCCTTACTGGATAGATGCCTAGCCGAATGGGAAAACGCGTGACCGACTACCTGACCACCGCCGAGGTCGCGGAGCGCTACCGCACAGCCGAGAGCACGGTCCGCTACTGGCGGCAGATCAGGAAGGGACCGCGCGGCATCAAGGTCGGCAAGCGCGTGCTCTACCGCGAGACCGAGTTGCTGCGGTACGAGCAGGCGCTCGCCCAGGGCCAGGGCGAGTGGGGCATGGCCGCATGAGCCGTCGGCCGCAACCCCCAACACAGCGACGGCCCCCGGCGAGTCAACGCCGAGGACCGAAGGTGCATCAACACATCGCCCGTATCTGAACGATCAATCCGGTGGAGCAGGCTCTGAACCAGCCTGCTCCACCAGTGAGGACATGCATGAACGACTCTACGACTCCCCGCACTTCTGGTGCGGCGGCCGACGGGGACCGACCCAAGGCCCTCTGGCCTCCCGTGGCGGTCCCCGGGCAAGGGGCTGTCCCTAGTAGGGACAAGGATCAGACCCACACCGAACACGGGGACCGTCCCCAGGACGAGACCGGTCCCCTGAACGAATCCGTCGGGGACCGGGGATCGCGAGCGGGGACCGGGGACCGTCCCCACCCCGAACCTGTCCCCCGGATAGCTGGAGTCCCGGACCCATCACCCACCGGACCGGGAAACACGCAGGTCAACGGCGCAGGGACCGGTCCCCGCGATGCGGTCCCCACGGAACCCCAGGGGACCGCGAATGTCGGTCCCCCAGACACTGTGCTGCGGGACCCGTCTGACGGGACCGCTCCTTCGGGACGGGACCGTGCGACTGGTCCCCAACCCGCACGGGGACCGTCCGGCTACGGGGACCGCACCGATCGCGGGGACCGGACGGACCTCGCGGACCGCCGGACCGACATCGGGGACCGTACGGACCGTGGAGGCCGGACGGACCATGCGGACCGGACCGTCGCCGGGAATGGGCCGGACCACGAGCGCCGGACCAACCACGAAGGCCGACGGACCAGGCGGACCGGACGGACCATGCGGACCGGACCAACGACGGAGGCCGGACCGACCACGCGGACCACCCGACCGACGACCAGGGCGCGGACCTCCTGACCGAACTGCGCACGACGATCGGCCGGTACGTAGTGCTGCCGAGCCCGGAGGTACTGACCGCAATCACGTTGTGGGTGGCGGCGACCCACCTCCAGCCCGCGCTGCAGCACGCACCCCGACTGGCGGTCGTGGGCCCGACCAAGGGGTGCGGCAAGTCCCGCCTCCTGGACGTGCTCCACGAGACCGTGCACCAGCCGATGATGACGGTGAACACCTCACCGGCGGTGATCTTCCGCATCATCGGCGAGAATCCGCCGACCCTGCTGGTGGACGAGGCCGACACCATCTTCGGTCCGAAGGCCGGCGAGAAGGAGGATCTGCGCGGTCTGCTGAACGCCGGACACCAGCGGAACCGGCCCGCCTGGCGGGTTTCAGGCCCCGAGCACAAGCCGACCGCGTTCCCCACCTTCGCCATGGCCGCTCTGGCGGGAATCGGCGACCTGCCGGACACGATCATGGACCGATCCATCGTGGTCCGCATGAAGAAGCGCAAGGACGGCGAGAAGATAGCGCAGTTCCGCTCGCGTCACTCCGTACCCGAACTGAACGCGCTACGAAACAAGTTGAGCGGCTGGCTGATCCCGCTCCTCGACGCCGCCTCACGGCTCATACCGCCCATGCCCGTCGAGGACCGCCCCGCAGACACCTGGGAACCCCTGATCATCGTCGCCGACCTAGCCGGTGGGGACTGGCCCGCGCAGGCCCGCGCCGCCTGCCTGGCCATGACCAAGCACCAGGCCGGCCAGGACGAGGAGACCACGCTCAAGACGCGACTGCTGCGCGACATCCGACGCATCTTCGCCGAGCACGGTGATCCCGAGGCCCTGCGTACGCACGATCTGCTTGCGGCCCTCATCACGGACGCCGAATCCCCGTGGCCCGAGTACGGCAAGAGCGGGCTCAACGCCCACCTCCTGTCCGGCCTGCTGCGGGACTTCGGCATCACCCCGGCCAACTTCCGCCCTGAGAACGGCAAGCAGGCCAAGGGCTATCTCCGTAACAGGTTCGTGGATGCGTGGGATCGCTACTGCCCGGAGCCTTCCGAGGCGCCGCCGCCCGCACCCGCACATCCGGTCCGAGCCGCGCCCATCGCCCCGGCGGGAAGGCTCCCCGTAGGTCCGCCGGGCGGAATCTCCGGCCCCAAGCGCGCTCGCTGACTCCCACACCTCCATCGAGGTGAACCGTCCCATCCGTCCCCGCGCAGGTCAGCGCGGGGACGGATGTCCTCGCCGGGACGGACTCCCCCGTACCTGGCCCTCCATCCGTACCTGTCCTGACCTGCCGTGCGACGGATGGGACGGATGTCCCGCAAACCCTGCCCCCAAGCCACAGGAGCACCACCACCGTGCACGACGAGCACACCGACAACGCCCCCTCACGTCGCCGCAGGGGACTCTTCGCCCTGGCCCACCGATCAGCAGCAAGCTGGAGCGAACGAGCCCCTTCCGGGGCTTCGTCCGCGCTTGCCCCCGCCCCAGGGGTGGCGGGGGAACTCCAGCGCCAGGGGGCGCCGGAGCAGGAGGAGGCGCGTCCGCCCGAGGGCAGCAGCGCCGAGGAAGCTCCGCCGATGCCCGCCCCTTCCGCCGGCCAGCCGTCGCCGACCGAGCAGCCCGTCTGGCGTGAGCTCGACGCTCCGCCGCTCCCACTCGCGATGAACCGACGCCGCACCAATGAGAAGCGGACCGTGGAGAAGAAGGTCCGTTTCACTCCCTCAGCCTTCGAGGCGATCACGGCGGCTGCGGCGGCCTGCGGGAAGCGCTTCGCGGGTTTCGTCGGAGACGCCGCCCTGAGCGCCGCACTCGGCCACACAGCCGAGCAGTCGGGCCCGGAGGACGATCCCCACCGGGGACTCCTGCACGCCGTCGAGGCCCACACCCAGGCGCTGAACCGTATCGGCCGGAACCTCAACCAGATCACCGCAGCCATCAAGGGGGGCGCGATCCCAGCACGCACCGAACAGGTCTTGGCCACCGTCGAGCAGGCCGTCCGGTACGACTACAGCGTGGCCGACCACGTCCTGGGCGCGTGAAGCGCGTGGTCCCCGACATCTCCACCGGCAACGACACCCGCGGGCTGCTCGCCTACGCCTTCGGCCCCGGCCGCCGCGACGAACACCTCGACCCCCACCTGGTCGCGGCCTGGGACATGGCCGGTGCCCCCGACCCCGGCCGCGACCCGACCGCCACCATCACCCAGCTCGCCAAGCGCCTCGACCAGTACGTCACCCTGGCCACCCGCGAGCGCGGCACCAGGCCCCCAAACCACGTCTGGCACTGTCCGGTGCGGACGGCACCCACCGACCGCCTCCTCAGCGACACCGAATGGGCCGAGGTCGCCCGCCGCGTCGTGGCCGCCGCCGGGATCGCCCCGGAGGGCGACGAGCAGGCATGCCGGTGGGTCGCCGTACGGCACGCCAAGGACCACATCCACATCATCGCCACCAGCGTCCGCGCCGACGGCCGGCGCCCCCGCAGCAACCGCGACGGACAACGCGCCCAGGCCGAATGCCGCAAGATCGAGAAGGAGTTCGGCCTACGCCAGCTCAAGCAAGGAGACGGCACCGCACCCAAAACCCCGACCGGCGCCGAGCGCGCCAAGGCGGAACGCCAAGGCCATGCGGTGACCGCCCGCGCCTGGCTGCGCGAACAGGCCCACACCGCTGCAGCGGCCTCCCGCAACGAGGAGGACTACTTCGCGATCCTGACCGACCTGGGCATCACGGTCCACACCCGCATCGGCCCCGAGTCGGGCGAGGTGATCGGCTACAGCCTCTCGGCCCCCGGCGACACCGCAGCCGGTCAGCCGGTGAAGTTCGGCGGCTCGAAACTCTCCCCCGACCTGTCCATCCACCGCCTGCGCGAACGCTTCAACGCCCAGTCGGCCACCCCGCTCACGGACCCACCGACCCACCCGTGGCAGCAGGCCGAACGCACCCTCCGCTTCGCACACGCCATCCTCACCGACCCGGACGCCGACCCGCACCAAGCGCAGGGCGAGATCGCCGCCTTCGCCGACTTCCTCCACACCGCAACCCTGTATGCGCCCCGCCCTACCCGCACCGAACTGCGCGCCGCAGCAGTCGCATTCAACCGCGCCAACCGCTCCGCGATCCGCGCCGACCACCAGGCCGGCCACGCCCTGCGCAAGGCCGGACAGGAACTCCTCTACGGCACCCACAGCGCGGGCGAATTCGTCATCGCGGTCCTGGCCGCTGCCATCCACCTCGCCGTCGCCGCCGCCCGCTGGCACGAGCAGCGCGGCCACCAACAACAGGCAGCCGCCGCCCACCAGGCCCTCACCCACCTACGCACCGCCTACCAGCAACAGGCCGCCCCCATCCTGACCGAACTGGCCCACCGCACCCCACCCACCGAAACGGTCGCCCGCTACGAAGCCGCCCTGCGCACCGTCCTCCCCACCCACGCCGACCGCATCCTGACCGACCCGGCCTGGCCGGCCCTGGCCACGGTCTTGCGCCGAGCGGAGACCGACGGTCGACGTCCGGCCGAGCTACTGACCGAAGCCGCCGAGGGACGCGAACTCGACACCGCCGAGCTTCCCGCCCAAGTCCTGATCTGGCGGATCGGCAACACACCTGACCGCCGAAAGGCCGCAGCAACAGCAGCCAGCACGGTGGCAGCCAGGCGGAGCGCGACTTCTGCAACAGCCCCGCTCTCTGCCGACGCCAAGGCTCATCCCACTCGCCGACGCGGACGGTGAGGATCGATCAGGAGTGGTTGTAAGACCACGATCGTCCGGTCTGCCGGTACTCCTCGACCGGAATCGGTTCGACCCCCGGCTCCATCCGGTCCGCGTACAGCAGCCCCTCCAGATGGTCCACCTCGTGGTGGACGAGGCGGGCCAGGCCCTGCTCGTAGACGGTGGTCACCGAGCTGCCGTCCAGGGCGGTGGTGGCGACGGTGATCCGCAGCGGGCGGGGAACCAGGCCCCGTACGTCGAAGAAGGACAGGCAGCCTTCGTACTGCTCGTCCGTTTCCCGCGAGCACTCGGTGACGCGGGGGTTGAGCAGGATGAGCGCGGGAGCGCCGGGCTCGGCGGGCTGGACGACCGCCGCAGCCCGGCCAATCCCGATCTGCGGGGCAGCGATGCCCATACCCTTGGCGAAAGGGTGGACTTGACCGATGCGCTCTATGGCCGCGAAGAGCTCGTCGACGACCCGCTCGGCTTCCTCACGTTCGGTGGGGAGGTCGAAGGGGCGGGCGGTGGAGGTGAGGATTCCGGCGCCTCGTTGGACGACGCCGAGGTCACGCATTCGTTGGCTGGGCCGCACGTCCATCACCGGAACTCCTCGTGTTCTGTTTCGCGTTCGGGTTCGGGTCGTGCCCGGAACCGCCATTCCAGACGGTACCGAGCGTGCAGCGCGGGGGTGGACGTGATCCAGGTGAAGTGGCGCACCCCATCCCCTTCCGTACGTACCGGAGGGGTGCGGAGCGGTGACGCCTCGGCGGTCATGGAGGTTTCGGTGCCCCAGACGACGGGATCGAGGCCGGCGGGGAAGGCGAGCTGGACTTCGAGCTGTTCCGTGGGGAGGCGGACCGCGCGCTGGAACCAGTTGCCCCACTTGTCGTCGCCGACGCTGTAGGCGTACTCGATCCAGACGGACTCGCCGGGGTAGAGCGGGAAGCGGCCCTGACGGTTGTCGAAGACGAGCCAGATCTCCTTGAAGGCGTCGCGGTCGTGCTTGGCCTCCCATCGCATGGCTTCGCCTCGGCAGGTGGCGGTCAGGGCGAGTTCTTCCCAGGTGAGGGGATGGGCCCGGTAGTGGGCGTTGGAGCGTTCGGGGTCACCGGGGTAGCGGTCGACGGAGATACGGACGAGGTAGCGGGTGACGGGCTCGGTGCCGGTGTTGCGCAGCAGGCGGCGCATGGTGAGGCGGTAGGAGTGGCCGTCGTATTCGAGGCGTGCGGCGTCGTGCTCGACGACGAGGGCGGAGCCTGTGGCGTACGGCTGCTCGGGCCGCAGTGGGGCGGGTGTGGCGACTGATGGGCGGCGTGAGCGGGCCCTGGCCTGTTCGTAGTCGCACCAGCGCTTCCAGATCGCCTTGCCCGCGTTCAGAGCTTCGTCGGCGAGGCGGGAGAACTCCTCGCTGGGCTTGTGACGACCGGACTCCATGTGGCTGACGTAGGAGGGGTCGAAGCCCATCTTGTGGGCGAGTGCCCGCTTGGACAGTCCGCGCACTTCGCGCCAACGGGCCAGCTCGGCGACGTAGTTCTCGGCTGCCTGCTCGACCGGATCGTTTGCGACATCGTGCTGCGGTTCCTGCGGTGGGTCGTGCTGCGCGTCCATCGAAGCCCCGCCCCCGGGTGCTGATTGGTGAGCATGAATGAACCGTGAGTGATCCAAGTTCACCATCCCGTCACGTCACGTGTTGCCGTTTTCCTTCCCTTACCGGCCCGGATCGATCCCGATCGCAGGGCAGTTGAGGAAGGCGGACCCCACCATGCGTGTGCTGTACCTGCTCAACATCTCCAATCCCGACCGGCTCTCGTCGGACTCGGGGTGGATCTTCGCGGACCTGCTCGCCCCTGCGGTGGCCGACGCCGGAGCCGAGGTGACGGTGGCTGCTCCGTCTCCGGCCGGAGACGCCCGGTGCGGATTCCACCGCACCCGCGTTCCGGGAACGAAGTACCGGGCCCGCTTCTCGGCCGACCTCGACGAGCTGGTGGCTCTCGTGCGCAGCGAGAAGCCCGATGTCGTGATCGCCAACCAGATCGAAGAGGCCCCGGCCGTCCGCACCGCACTGCTGGAGGCGGGCTCGGACGCGCTGCTGGCCGGGTACTGCCACTACCTGCCGTTCTCCTTCGACGGGGACGGTGAGATGCAGCTCGACCCGTCGCTGGACGACGCCGGTCTGGGGCGAACCGTCCTGCTGTCCTTCGCCGCCGGCCTGGCCGCCTGCGACCGCGTGCTGGCCCACTCCTCGACGGCTGCCTCCTGGATCTCGGCGGCGGCATCGCGGACGACTGTCGAGCTGGGCGACCGGTTGCGGGTGGTGCCCGCACCGCGCGACGAGCGTCTGGTGCGCGACCCCGCCCTCGTACGACGCCAGTCCGACGGTGGATCGATCGGCGTCTACAACCACCGTCTGTACGCGCACTACGGCACCGCGCAGTTCGTAGACCTCGCCCGCGCGCTGACCGCTTCGGCGTCTGTACGGCTGCGTGTCCTCGACCTCTTCGGTGACCGCCGCTCCTCCCGCACCGGACTCGACAACAGCCCCGAGCGGATGCGCGACGAGCTCGCCGCGTTGCCGCACGTGCAGGTCGTCTCGGACCGGGGCGACCGCATCCGGTACAAGAATTTCCTCGGCGGTTCGCGGTTCGGGATCGCCCCGTTCCGGCCCGGCTGCCCGTGGTCCATGAGCGTCATCGACTGCCAGGGCATGGGCCTGCCGGTGATCTCCCCGCGGCTGGGCTGGCTCGCCGAGCACATCGACCCCGAGCTGTGCTTCTCCACTACCGCCGAGGCCGTCGAACTGGCCGAGCGCCTCGCCGTCGACGACGAGTTCCACGCCGTGCACGCCAAGCGCGCCCACGCCTCCACCGCCGACTTCACGCCCGCTCTCATCGCCGCCCGCTACCTGGAGGCGATCTCGCGATGAACGGCTTCGACGCGGTCCTGCTCTCGTACGACGAGCCCATGGCCACCGCTCTCCACACCCGTCTGCAACGCGTCCTGGGCGGCACCGTCAAGCGCTTGCACGGCGTCCACGGCATGCGCAGGGCCTACCGGCTGTGCGCCGAGGTCGTCGACCACGAGCAGTTCTTCCTCGCCGACGGTGACTTCGACATCGACCCCGAGTTCGCCCCCGGTACCGTCACCCCTCTGGCGGAG
Organism: Streptomyces sp. NBC_01433; assembly: GCF_026340105.1. NCBI lineage: Bacteria > Bacillati > Actinomycetota > Actinomycetes > Kitasatosporales > Streptomycetaceae > Streptomyces > Streptomyces sp. NBC_01433. The sequence goes on from NZ_JAPEPM010000001.1 coordinate 750,328, forward strand.
GGCATCTCCATGCGGGTCTGGCGGGCCACCAACCCGATCACGGGTCTGAGTTACGGGTACGGCGGCCTCAAGCTCATCCGCCGTAGCGCATTGCGCGAGATGGGCCAGGCCGTCGACGTACTCGCCGCGCTCCCCGGCCGTATCGAGTTCGCACAGCAGACGGCGGGCGTCACCCGCTTCAACCAGACCCCCTTCCACGCCTGGAAGGCCGGGTTCCGGGAGTGCGCCATGCTCTCGCGCGGCAGCGAGTACGGCATGGACGACACTGACGCTCGCACCCGTCTCCAGTCCTGGACGGACAGCCGCTCCGGCGAGTACGCCTCGTACGCAACGGCCGGCGCCCGCGACGGCATCGCCTTCGCCCACGAGGCAGCACGCGACACCGCCCGCTTCGACCACCTCAACGACCCGGACTGGCTCCGCGCCCGCTTCACCACCGCCCACGGCGACCAGGCGGTCTCCGGATGACCGCCCCTCTCATTCTCATCGAGCCGTACGCACACCGGCCGGGCGGCCACCACCAGCACGCCTTGGTGGCCCTTGCCCGTGCCCGCCCCGACAGCTGGGTCATCGCACCGCACGGCATCACGAGGGAGACGACCACTGCTCTGCGGAAGGCGAAGGCGCGCGTGATCACGGCACCGACGGGGGCCGTCGCTGCTGTGCTGATGGTGGGCTCCCGCGTCATGTCAGCCTTCTCTGCGGTCGGTCTGCGTGCTTTCCGCTCCGGCCGTTGGCCCCGTGCCGTACGACGTCTGCCACATCAAGTGACGTTGCTGGCAAGGTGCTTGACGGAGGCAGCCGCGCTGCGGACGGCCTGTGTCCGCGCTCCAAACGCCGACGCCGTGGTCATCCTGACCGCGAGCGAAGCCCTGCACGGCCTGGCCGCACTTCTGGGCGGCCAGCCGCATCTCCGCTTCGTGCACGAGATCAGCACCACCGAAGATCTCCCGCTACGGCTCGTCGGACGGCTCGTGCGCCGGGCAGAACCCAGAGCGATCGCGCTCTACCCCACGGCCGCCGTCGCCGCGCAAGCCGCGAACCGCTTCCCCCGGCTCGCTGGGCAGGTCCGAACGTACGCAATCGACGACGGCACCGAGCGCATCTCTCCCGCTGAACGGGCATGCGGGAGAACGGCGTTCGCGATCCCCGACGACGAGCCTGCGGTGTGCCTGGTGGGCGGATGGTGGCCGCACAAGGACCTCGCCACCCTCGACGTTGCCCTCGGCAAGCTGCGCCGCCCGTTGCACCTGCTGGTCGCCGGTCACCCGCTGAACGAGCCCACCCTGGACCGCTGGCGACAGCTCCCGTACGTCCGCCTGCACCTCACTCGCGGCCCGGTCGGCGAGCAGTTCCTCCGGCTCGTCTACGCCGCCGCGGATGCAGCCCTGGTCGTACGCCGCCCAGGCGTCGCCAAGGAGTCCGGCCTGGTGATGGACAGCGCCCGCTACGGCATCCCGCTCCTCGTCTCCGACCACGACCCGGCCCTCACCGCTGCCCTCCAGGACCAGCCCTGGGCCCGCACCTTCACCGCCGGAGATCCCACGTCCCTCGCCGAAGCCCTGAGCACCACCACGTCCACACCACTCCCCCGGCCCGGCCCGGACGCCTCCCGTCTGCTGGGCATGTGGCCGGCCACCGACCAGGCCGACTTGCTCACCCGGACCTACGCACGCCTCCTCCCCAAGGAGCCCCGATGCTGACCGCACCCCCACCCCTGATCGCCGTCATCGGCCCCGTCGAGCCACCCCTGCTGACCGCCTGGGTATCCCACTACCGGGAACTGGGCATCGAACGGTTCCTCCTCGCCTTCCACTTCCCCGACCACGTACCGACCGACCTCCGCCACGAGCTCAACGCCCACGTCCGCGAGCTGGGCATCGTCCCCACCGGATGCAGCACCGGCCCCTGGCACGAGCACACCAACACCCAGCTCCGCGACGCCCTCCGTGCCGCAGCAGGCCCCGGCTGGCACCTCATCGCCGACGCCGACGAGTTCCAGCAGTACGCGGCCCCTCTCCACGAGATCACCGCCCACGCGGACCGCACCCGCCACAAGACCGTCGGCGGCCTCCTCCTCGACCGCATCTCCACCAGCGGACGCATGACCGACTGGAACCCGGCCCAGGGCCTGGACCACGCCTATCCGCTCGGCGGCCACCTCACCCACCGCCTCCTGCACGGTGACCCCCGCAAGATCGTCCTCGCCCGCCACGACGTCGCCCTCACCTCCGGCAACCACCGAGCCCCCGGCCACCACCCCGACCCCGCCCACCTGGCCGCCGTCCACCACTTCAAGTGGCGCTCCGGAATCGTCGAAGACCTCCGCCGCCGCGTAGCCCACTTCAGCTCCGGTACTTGGCAGGAACACACGCCAGCCGTACGCGACGAGGCCAGCCGCCTCCTCACCCACCTCAGCGACCACGGCGGCACCATCAACCTCGCTGACCCCCGCTTCGCCTTCCGCCGCGTCAGCCTCGACCAACTGCCCTACAACTGGCACTCCGAGGCACACACCGTCCACACCACCTGGCGTCCTCCCACCCCGGCCGCCCGCAATTAGGGACAATGCCCACGCCACCCCACAGCACCACGAAGGGACCGCCCCCATGCCGCTCGCCGTCCTCCTGATCGGCATCACCGGCTCCGGGAAAACCACCCTCGCCAAGGCCCTCACCAAACGAGGCTTCACCCGACTATCCGTCGACGAGGAAGTCCACCGCCTCCACGGCCGCTACGGCATCGACTACCCCGAGCACACCTACTTCGAGCGCGAACGCCCCGCCCTCGAAACCATCCGCCAACAGCTCACCGCCGAACTCACCGCAGACCACGACATTGTCCTCGACCACGGCCTCTGGACCCGAGCCGACCGAGCAGCCTGGCAGACCACCGCCCGCCAGGCCGGCGGCCAACCCGTCCTCGTCTACCTTCCGGCCGACCGAGACGAACTCCTGAGCCGCCTCAACGAACGCAACTACCGCGAAGACGCCAACGCCCTCACCGTGACCCCAGAAGCACTGGACGACTTCTTCGCCCGCTTCGAACCACCCGCCGACGACGAACTCGCTGTGGTCTACACCGGCGATCTGGACGCCGTCCTCAAAGGTGACTAGCCGGGTTCGCCCCGAACCCCGCTTTTGCATCCTCCCGGACGCCGGACAAGAGCGGTGCACTGGGCTGGAGTGAGCCTGCCGTTCTGGGCCGTGGCCAGGTGTGCGCCGGAGGGGGTGTGCTGCAGCGTCAATGGGCCACAGACTTCCGGTTGTTGCTCGGCGATTTCCACGGCGGTGGCTACGCGCTCCTCCGGCCAACCGAGGGCGGCGGCGAGTTCGCTGGAGGTGAGGGGCCGGGCCGCATGGAGGAGCGCGACAAGTACGGTCCCGGCGTCGTTGAGGGCCGCGGACGACCTTCCGGTCATGTCCCGGTGTACTCCGACGAAGAAGGTGCGCATTGCCTCAAGCCGTGCGCCTGCGGGGGTGCTGAGGCCGAACAGTTCAGCCCCCTGCTGGGCGGTCTCGGCCCACGCCTCGTTCTTCTGAGCGCTGGTCCGCCAGGTGCGGAGCCAGACGTCGTCGTCGATGACGTAGCGCTCGCGGCGCAGACCGGGCTCGCGCTCGCGTGTCAGGACGTCGAGTCCTTCGAGGTACCCCACGGCCTTGGACACCGAGGCCGGACTGACCCGCAGCCGCTGCGCGAGTTCCGCGGCAGTCCGCGCACCGGAGGGAGCCGTTACCAGGCAGGCCAGCACCCTGGCGGCCGTGCGGGGCAGTCCGGTCGCGATCATCATCGTCGCGAATCTGTCCTCGTAGGCGCGGATGGTGGCGGGGTCCCGCCCGGATGTGGCCTCGAAGTCGGCGACCGGTGGCGCCGGAGGCCGAGGCGGCCGGTTGCGCCGCTGCCAGGCGGCGGCACGGTCGGCGTGTTCCGCGCGGTAGCCGCCCGGCCCGCTGTTGCGGGCAACCTCCCTGCTAACGGTCGAGGTCGGCCGTCCCAGCCGTCGGGCGATCACGGCGTACGGCAAGTCTTCGGCCAGTCCCGCCTCGATGCCCCTGCGGTCCTCCGCGGTGAGCCTTCCGCCGCCCATCCCCGCCCCCCCCACCCGTGAGCACTGCGGACCAGCTGAAGGCGACCGTCTCCGAGCGCTCGTACCCGTGCGTTGCGTTAGCCGTCAACGGCAACGGCAACGGCAACGCTACAAGATCCGGGAAACTCTCCGGTTCCCAGAGTTTCCAACGTCTGTACCGCTTCCACATACATAGGTGGGACGTAGCTTTCAGGTGTCGCGAAAGTTCAAGCCAGGGGGTTCAGATGAAAGACGCCACACCCACAGCACAGCTCACCAGCAAGGACCATGACGGCGCCCAGCGTGTGCTCGACCGAGCGGTGCGAGGAGGGGGAGTACCAGGAATTCTCGCCCAGGTCCGCGACGGCGGCGAGCATTGGTTCGGGACCGCGGGGGTCGCCGACAGGCGGACCCGCCGGGCGCGCGGGCACGAGGACCGGTTCCGGATCGGCAGCATCACCAAGACCTTCACCGCCACCGTGGTCCTGCAACTCGTGGCCGAGGGACGACTGTCCCTGGAGGACACGGTGGAGCGATGGCTGCCGGGCGTGGTCAACGGGAACGGGCACGACGGCTCCACGATCACCGTGCGGCAGCTGCTCAACCACACCAGCGGAGTCTTCAGCCACACCCACGACCAGCCGGCGCTCTGCACACAGGAGAACTACACCTCCGAAGACCTCGTGGCCATCGCCATGTCGCATCCGGCCGACTTCCCGGCGGGTACAGGCTGGGCGTACTCCAACACGAACTACGTCCTCGCCGGGATGATCGTCGAGCAGGCAACCGGCCTCACGCTCGCCGAAGAGATCACTGCCCGTATCGTCCGCCCGCTCGGCCTGACGGGAACCTCCCTGCCGCGCACCCCCGATGCCACGCTCCCCGAACCTCATTCGACGCACTACACCCGACTGTTCTCGCCTGACCCGGACGCCACGGTCCACGAGGCCACGGAGCTGGAGGTGTCTACGTTCGGCGCGGCGGGTGCCATGATCTGCACCGTTGACGATCTCACCCGGTTCTTCGCCGCTCTCCTCGAAGGGCACCTCTTGCACCCGGAGCAGCAGCACGAGCTGCTCGCCACGGTCCCGACGGAGAATTGGCTGCCTGCTTCCACGTACGGTCTCGGAATCTCCCGCTTGACCCTGCCCTCCGGGGTGCAGGTTTGGGGTATGGGCGGCGCGATCTTCGGCTCTTGGTCGTACGTCTACGGCACCCTCGACGGTACCCACCTGCTGGCGGCGAACATCAACTCCGACTGGACAGAAGGGTGCTGGGAGGACCCCACCGGTCTCTTCACCGACCTCCTGGAGGCCGAGTTCTGCCGCACAACCGACCCCGGCAGCGCATGAGGCAACGCGGAGATTTCGTTTCGATCACCAGCCTCCGAGTCACACCATGGCCAAGGGGAACCGCAGGCCGACACAGTGAAGACCCTCACTTGCCGACGGCGCGTCGTACAACCAATCGCGAGTTCGACTCTCGCTCCCTCATTCCGCCGAAATAGGCAGTTGCAGCACATCACCAGTCCGCACACAGTCCGCAGGACACCCATTCACGACCGTCAGAACCCATCGCCAGCCATCCCTAAAAGGCCAGTTCAGCGACCTACAGCGGACATCGCCGCAGGTCACCGACCTGCCCCCTTACTAGGAGACCAAGAAGGCCTGATCGGCTTGCAGCTCAGCCGGCGGCTGGATGGCAGGTCAGAGCAGGAATGAGAGAGGCCCGACCGCTCAAAGCGGTCGGGCCTTTCCGTCACTCGCAGATCGTTTGGGACGTTTGGGAGACGAGGTCAGGATGAGCGCCTCTCCCGCCACTCCGCCGTCTGGTCCACCTCGTCGGTCAGCGCCTTCTCCCACGCCTCTCGCAGGCCCCGCGCGGTGCCGAGTTCCATCTCCGGCGACGTGGGCGAGTACGTCCCCTCCACGCCTTGCGGCTTGTGGCTCATCCGCTCCTCGACGGCAACCTGCGGGTGGCCTTGCCCGTCCAGCCACACCTTGTGCCCGTGGCGCAGGCCGTGCGGCACCAGGTCGGCGATGCCCTCAACTGCGGGCAGCGCCGCCTGTGCGGCCCTCTCCGGCGGGACAACGTGCCCGGACCGCTGGTCCCCGTACGCACGGGGATGCCCCCTCGAAGAACTCCTGCCGCAGCTGCACACGGGCTGCGGTTGCCACGGTGAGGCGGCCTTCCCGCTGCTCGGCCCACGCCGCGCGCTCCAGCTCGATCAGGTCGTCGTTCAGTTCGATATCTGCCACGGGCCGGTTCGTACGACAGCCGTAGGCTCTCTCCGTGATTGAGACGATCGTGTTCGACATCGGTGAAACCCTCGTACGTGACGACCGTTACTGGGCGTCGTGGGCCACATGGCTCGGCGTCCCCGGACACACCGTGTCCGCCCTCGTCGGCGCCGTCACAGCACGGGGTCTCGACAACGCCGAAGCACTCCGCCTGCTCCGGCCAGGCATCGGCATTCCCACTGAGTACGCCGCCCGTGAGGCGGCCGGCCAGGGCGAGTACCTCGATGAGTCCGACGTGTACGCAGATGTGCGGCCCGCACTCGCCGAGCTGCGGAAGCTCGGGGTGCGCGTCGTGATCGCGGGCAACCAGACCGTACGCGCCGGGGAGTTGCCGCGGGCGCTGGACCTGCCCGCCGACTTCATCGCGACCTCCGGAGAATGGGGGGTGTCGAAGCCGGACCCGGAATTTTTCGCCCGAGTACTCAGAGCGTCAGGATCCCTACCACGGGACACCGTGTACGTCGGTGACCATCCCCAGAACGACACCTTCCCGGCAGCTCGGGCCGGGCTCCGAACGGTGCACCTTCGCCGCGGCCCGTGGGGGCACCTGTGGGCGGACGACCCAGAGGTACGAGAAACAGCTGACTGGGTGGTCGACTCCCTCATGGACCTGCCCTCGCTCGTCAACGAGTAGCTGACGTCCCCGTACGCGCACCGTCACCGTGCGAGTACGGTCAGGGCATGCCCGCCGACAGCCCGCGTGAGGTCGGCGAGCGGATCGCCGCCCGCCGACGCGCCCGCCGCTTCACTCAGACCGGCCTCGCGGCAGCCGCCCACGAGGAACGCCACGAGCGCCGCCACGTCTTCGGGCCGTCCCCGACGGGGACAGCCTTGTGGGATCACCGCAACGCGTACAAGGCACCACACCCGACCTCAGGTCCCGGAGGGGAGTTTGGTCGAGTAGGTGACGCGTTCGAGGTGGTAGTAGTCGGCCACGCAACCGGCCGGCCAGACGTTACGTCCCTGCCGTCCGAACGGCTCCAGCATGTCGCTGACCGTGACCGGCTTGTACGGGAGCACCTTGGCGCCCGCCGCCGCCCGTTCCCGCAGCCATCGGTCCTGGAGGTCCCAGCGCTGGGCCCGCGCCCGCATGCTGGTGTCGAGGTGGCCGAGCGAGATGGCCGGCCCGACGCACACCAGGACGCAGAGTGCCGCGCAGACGGCCTTGACCGGGCCGGTGCGCAGGCCGGTGCGCAGGCCGACCAGCCGTACGGCCAGGCCCAGGAGCAGACCCGCGCCCACGAGCAGCGCGATGTACAGCAGCAGGTAGTCGTTCCAGAGCCGGTTGGCGGTGGCGACGCGCGCGCCGAAGGCCGGGTAGGTGATGACCGTACAGAGGTATCCGGAAACGAACAGCGCGAGTGCGCCGGTGACGGCGAGCAGGGGCCAGTGCGCGGGCGGGCGGGGCGGGCGGCCGTCGGTGCGGTGGGCGACCAGGCCCAGCAGGAGTCCCACCGCGACCGCACCGACGTACTGCCAGGTCGTGGCCACCGTGACGATGATCTCGCCGAACCCGCGCAGCGACCCTTTGAGCGAGTCGGGGGACAGCAGGGTGGAGTTCTGGGCACCGAACCGCTCGCGCCGGGCCCGGGAGCCCGGTGAGGTGAGCAGGATCAGGGCACCGATGCCCGTCCCGGCGATCCCCGTCGCGCACCACGCGAGCCCGTAGGTCCGGGCATGCGCCGGGAGGACCCGGCGACCGGTCAGCAGCCCGGCGAACAGTACGACCACGACGACGACCGCGGTCTCCTCCGACAGGGTGCCGATGACCAGGCCCATGACCAGGGCACCGGCCAGCGCGAGGAGCCTGCCCCGGCGGGAGCGGGCCCGCAGCAGCGGAATCGTCGCGGCGCAGGCGAGCACGGGCGGCAGGGTGTGCGATACCGAGGCGGCGGGCCAGTAGAACGTCTTGTAGGTGTTGGCCGTCACGAACAGGAAGAGCGCGGTGACCATGGAGGCGATCAGAAGCGCTGTGCCGCGGGGCACCCTGAGCGACGCCCCGCGCAGCGCGGCGACGGCCACCGCCCACAGGATGCCGAGCATCAGTACGCCGCTGACCAGGGCGAACCACTGGTGTCCGGCGACACCGAACTCCGCGTAGGCCCCGACCAGCAGCCCGTTCGCGATGCGCCCGTTGTCGTCGAAGTAGAACTTGCCGACGATGCCGGAGATGCCCTCGTCCCGCACGACCGGCAGAAAGCACCAGTCGTCAGCACCGGGGCGGACCCAGCGCCCGAACCATGACGCGGCGGCGAGCAGGCCGAGCGGTACGAGGGCGAGTGCCGGTACCCAGTAGTCCGCCCACGGTCGCTTCCGCGTAGGCCTCCGCCTCCGTCCCCGTCTCCGCGATGACCGGAGCCGTTCGTCCGGCTGTTCCGGAACGGCGGTTCCCGGGCCGCTGCCAACCATGTGCGGGTGCCTTTCGTCGCCGGCCGTTCGCGGGTGATGTTCATCGCCGTGGTTCTGGGGTGGCGGTTCAGCGGCGGTGGTTCAGGGGCGGGGTTCAGGGGCGGGGTTCAGGGGCGGGGTTCAGGGGCGGGGTTCAGGGGCGGGGGTTCAGGGGACGTCGGTCAAAGGCTGTCGGACTTGACCGCCGACGGCTCGGTGCGGCTGTCGTCCGCCCGGTCGGCCTGTGCGTCCGGGCCCCGGCCCGACGTGATCGCCCATCGGGCCAGCAGGAAGGAGAAGGGGGTGACGAGCACTCCCGCGGCCAGGGCGGCGAGGTTCTTGTCCATGCCCAGACCGCTGACCGCGAGATGGAGCAGGGCGCCCGATGCCACGAGGTTGATGACACTCGACAGGGGATAGCGCGCGAACCCGCGCCACGTCGGCTTCGTCCCCACCGTGATGTAGGAGTTGAGCAGGAACGAACCGATGAAGCTGACCGTGAAACCCACGGCGTGGGCGGCCAGATACGGAATCCGCTGGTTCAGCACGTAGTAGACGGCCATATACACCGCCGTGTTCACGCATCCGATCAGCACGAAGGAAGCGAACTGGCGCATGGTGCGCGACCGGCCGGACGCGAGTTCGCTCAGCTCCCCCGTGGCGACCGGTTCAGGTTTTCCCGGCAGCTCCGGGCACGATTCACTTGTTTCCCTGACGACATAAGGGGGGCGGTGTTTCGCCTCGTGGTAAATGCGCCCCACGTATTCGCCGATGACTCCGAGCGTGACCAGCTGAATTCCGCTGAGCGCCACGACGGCGGTGAGGAGGGTGGCGTAACCGGGTGTCTCCGCACCGTTCAGCAAGACGTTCACGATGGTCCACAGGGCATAGGCGAGTGCCGATACGAAGACCCAGAATCCGGTGTAAATAGCCAGCCGCAAGGGGCGGTTGTTGAAGGACAGCAATCCATCGATGCCGTAGTTCAGCAGCCTCTTGCTCCCCCATTTCGACTGCCCGGCCGCGCGTTCCCGGTTCCGGTACCGGAAGCTGACCGTATCGAAGCCGATCCAGGAGAAGATCCCCTTCGAGAAGCGATTGCTCTCCGGAAGCGAGAGCACACTCTCCACAGCCCGTCGCGACAGCAGCCGGAAATCCCCGGAGCCGTCCAGGACTTCCACGTCCATGCAGCGGCGGACCAGTGCGTAGTAGGTGTGGCTGAGGGCGTTGCGCAGCACTCCGTCGCCGGTCCGGTCCCGTCGCGGAATCACCTGGTCGTAGCCGTGCCGGTGCAGTTCCAGCATGCGGGGAATGAGTTCGGGCGGGTGCTGGAGGTCCGCGTCCATCAGCACGACCGCGGCGCCCCGGGACATACGGAGTCCGGCGAGCATGGCGGCCTCCTTGCCGAAATTCCGGCTGAAAGCGGTGTACCGGACGCGCTTGTCCAGCGCCGCGAGGCCGCCCAGCAGTGCGCGCGTCCCGTCGGTGCTGCCGTCGTCCACGTAGCAGATTTCCAGCTCGCTGCCCAAGGGCCCCAGGGCGGTGATCAGCGCGGCGTGAAAGGTCTCGATCGCTTCGGCCTCGTTGAAACACGGCACCACGACCGTCAGCTGAAGGGCGGTCATTCTCACGCTCCCCGAAATCGGCTGACCGCCTGTCTCTTGGTGACACGGCCCCGTCCACTGTGCGGTCTTCCGCCATTCCGCCCAGCCATACGGACTCCGAACGCGCGGAACCCTTCTCCTTTTCATACGAACAGCGCACGCGGCGCCGCGCCTCAGTTCGTGTACCGGTGCGCCTCGCCGCCCCGCCACTCGACAAGAGCCGGGGTGTCCAGGGCCCGGTCCGGGTCCTCCAGCCCGGCCTCTTCGAGGAAGGTGACGAGGTCGTGGTCGCTGTGCGCAATCCCGAGCGTTTCCGACCGACCGTTGATGTGGACGGTCACCAGTCGGCCACCGGCCGACGTCGGGGCGTGGATGAGTATCGGGGGATTCGCCATGCCACCAGGCTGGTCCTTGAGGGAGATCTCCGCATCCGGCGTGGTCCGGTCGCGTGACGGGCCCGCCGCCCGTACGGCCTCGTGCGCCCGGTCGGCCGGTTGTGCCCGCAGGGTCGGTCCACGAGGTCGATCCGCAGGGTCGGCCCGCGGCGTCGGTCCGCGGCGTGCCGGGTGCTACCGTCCCGCCATGTCCAAGACCGAGATCGACGCGGTGACCGCCGAGTTCTTCGGCGCCTTCGACAACCGGGGCGGCCAGGTCGCCGACGTGGCCCGGATCCGTCGGCTGATGCTTCCTGGCGGCGTGATCGTCAAGACCGGCCCGGACTTCACCGTCCAGACCGTGGAGGAGTTCATCGAGCCTCGCCAACGGCTGCTGTCCGACAGTCGGCTGGTCGAGTTCTCCGAGTGGGAGACCTCCGAACGGACCGATATCGCGGGCGACATCGCGTCACGGTTCGGTGAGTACCGCAAGTCCGGAATTCTGGACGGGGAGCCGTACGAGGGCGGCGGTACCAAGACCATCCAGTTCGTTCGTACCTCCGCAGGCTGGCGGATCTCCGCGGTCGCCTGGTACGACCGGCCCTGAACCGACCTGAACCGACCTGACGGTCAACGCGGGCTCCCGGCGGTTCATCGGCGCGATCGGCCCTCGGTCCGTGTCGGCGAAGTCCTGCCGGTCGTCCATCTCGTACCGCGCCACCGCCGCGCGGTTCGCGGCGGCGGTGGCGGGTGTGGCGGGTGTGGCGGGTGTGGCGCCCTAGGCGCTCAGTCCGTACGCCGGCGCCTCAGATCTTGCCGTCGGGCCTGTAGGTGCTCAGGGACCAGATGACGAAGAGCCCGATGGCGATGGTGATCAGGGCCCAGATGGGCTGGTACGGCAGGAACATGAAGTTGGCGATGACGCTGAGTGCGGCGAGGGCGATACCGACGCCGCGCGCCCAGGTGGATGCCTTGAGCAGTCCGTAGCCGGTGATGACCAGGATGATGCCGAGGATCAGGTGGATCCAGCCCCAGCCGGTCAGGTTGAACTTGAAGATGTAGTCGCCGAACCGTGTGTAGATGTCGTCCTTCGCGATGGCGGCGATGCCCTGGAAGATGCCGAGGATGCCGTCGATGAGCAGCAGGACACCGGCGAACACGAGGCCGCCGGTGGCCCAGGAGTTCGCCGTGGACGACGGTGTCCGGTGCTGCTGCGCCGAGTTGCTCATGGGAGGACCTCCATAGTCCGGTCGACAAACCCTGACATTCCGGGTGCGGTCTACGAACCCTGAGGTTCCGCCGCCCGGCGGCGCGTGGCCAGCCGGACGCGGCCATCCGGGTGAAACCGGCGGGGATGCGTGTACGGGTGGTCGAGGTGCTGGGCGGCGGCGGCCGGGGTCACGGAGGCGGGGTGCGGGCCCGATGGCGATGGCCGGGCCCGCGAGGGCGCGGAGGCCGAACCGCCCCGGTGGATGACGGCCATCACTACCTTCACCCCCGCCAAGTCCGCCGGCCCGGCGGCGGCGCTGTCGGGGCTGCGTCCGGGCGAGTTCAGCCAGCTGGCGGAATCCCTCGCCGCCGCCCACTTCCTGGAGTTCCGCGACAGTCACGACGGCCCGGCGTTCGCGGCCCCGGTGCCGACCCGGCCGGCGCCGCCCGGCCGGACGAGGCCGGGCCGGCGGCACCCCCCGCGCGAGGTCACCACCGGCACGAGGGGCGGCGGTGGCCACGCCGCCCCGGGCTCGCCCGTACTGGCCGGGGCGCCGCAGTGAGCCGTCCGCCGCGCCCCACCCTTCCCGGCCATACGCTCACGCCTGTTGCATGGGTCACATCAGACCACTAGATTGAACTCACTGGTTCAATTAGTGGCAAGGAGACTCCTGGTGAAGAACATCGTGATTCAGGGCGGCACGGACGGGATGGGCCGGGCCCTGGGCCTCGCCCGTCTGCACCGTGGCGACGCCGTCCTCATCATCGGGCGCGGTGCCGCGAAGGGGGCGTCCTTCCTCGCCGAGGCGGACGCCATGGGCGCCGGGGAGCGGGCCACGTTCGTCCAGGCGGATCTGAGCCTGATCAGCGAGAACCAGCGGGTCATCGACAACGTCTCGGCGCGATTCCCCACGCTGGACGCCCTCGTGCTGTGCGCACGGCACTACCTCTCCGCCCGCCGCGAGACGGCGGAGGGCATCGAGGGCACCTTCGCCCTGTTCTATCTGAGCCGGTTCCTGCTCGGCCACGGTCTGCGCCCGCTGCTGGAGAAGGGTGAGCAGCCGGTCATCATGAACGTGGCGGGTCCGGGAAGCCCCATGGGCGAGATCCACTGGGGCGACCTGGAAATGAAGCACGGCTACAACGGGCTGGTCGCCCAGATGCAGGGTGGCAAGGCGAACGACCTCCTCGGTGTCGCGTTCGCGGAGGAGTACGGGACGGGCGGCACCCGGTACGTGCTGTTCAACCCGGGCAGCGTGTCCACCAGCTTCTCCGGCGAGTACGACCCCGCGACGAAGGCCCACATCGAGGGGATGAAGCGGATGGCGAAGCCGGTGGAGGCGGGCATCGCACCGATCCTCACCGTCCTCGACGCCCCGCCCGCCGAACCGGTGAGCGCCTTCGTCGAAGGCCGGCGGATCCGGCTGACGGACAAGTCCTTCGACACGCACAACGCGAAGCGGCTCGCCGCCGCGACCCGGGAACTGCTGGCACGCTGACCGGAGAACCGGGAACCTCCGGCCGCTGACCGGAGACCCGGATCCTCCTCACCGAATCGGAGCTTCCCGTGACCCAGCCCCTCACGCCCCCGCCCCCGGTGACCGGCCCCGGCGCCCCGGCCGCATCCGGCGGGGTATCCGGCGCATCCGGCGCTCCCGGCGCTCCCGGCACGCCTGACGCCCCGGTAACTCCCGCCGCCTCCCGCGCTCCTGACGGCCCCGTTGCTCCTGACGCTCCTGGCACTCTTGACACCACCGTCGCCGGGATCGAGCTGGACGCGGACGGCCTCACCCTCTCCGGGCTGCTGGCCCTCCCCCGTACAGCGGACCCCAGGGCCGTGGTGGTCGCCCTGCACGGCGGCGGGATGCGTGCCGGGTACTTCCACGGGCAGGCCGATCCGGCCACCTCGCTGCTCTCCCTCGCCGCCGACTGCGGCTACGCGGCCCTCGCGCTCGACCGGCCCGGCTACGGACGCTCGGCGCGCGAGGCCCCCGACGGGATGGGACTCGCCGGACAGGCGGAGCGACTGCGGGCGGCGCTGGCGGCGTACGGGCGCGAACATCCCACCGGGGCGGGCTTCTTCCTGGTGGGGCACTCGCTGGGCGGGAAGGTCGCGCTGGCCACCGCGGCGGGCTGGAGCACGGACGGACTCCCCGGCACGGACGGACTCCTGGGCGCGGACCGGCTCCTGGGGTTGGACGTCTCCGGTGTCAGCGACCGGTGGGCCGTCACCCCCGGGCGGCTGACCGGCACGGACGGGCGGCAGCGGCACACTCTGCACTGGGGGCCGCCGTCCCTCTACCCGCCCGACACGTTCCGGCTGGCCCGGCCGCTGATCGCGCCGATGCCCCCGAACGAGGCGGCGGAGGCGGCGCGTTGGCCCGGAACGTACGCCGAACTGGCACCCTCGGTACGGGTCCCGGTGCGCCTCACGTTCGCGGAGCACGAGCGCTGGTGGCACATCGACCCGCCGACCCTGGCGGCGATGACCGCGCGGCTCGGCTCACCCCTGGTGCGTACCGAACACCTGGCGGACGCCGGACACAACATCAGCCTCGGCCTGGCGGCCCGCAGTTACCACCTGCGCGTCCTCGCCTTCCTGGAGGAGTGCCTCGGGCGCTCGCGGCGGCCGGTGCCCGTGCGAGGGGGCGGATGACGCCGCCGCACCCGCCGGGAGCCCTGCCGCCGCACCCGCCGCGGGCCCCGCCGCCGTCGTCACCGTCCTCGTCCGCCGGCTCATCTGCGGACCGTCTTGAACCCGACGCCCCGGCGGAGCGAGCCGGTCCGGTCCGCGTCCCCGCGGGCCGGACCGGCCGGGCGGCTTCCGGAAGACCGCTTCAGGACCGATCGGACCGCTTCCGGACGACCGACCGCCTCCGGACCGACCGGACCGCCGAGCTCTTCCGGACGGCCGACCGTCTCCGGACCGCCTCCGTGCCTCTCTCACGCGCCGCCGACGGGCTCCTTCGCGGGGGTTCCCCCGGGCTCCGCCGCCGCGGCGGGCACGGCCTCGGGCTTGCCGGGCAGCAGCGGCGTGGCGATCAGGATGACCACACAGACCGCGGTCACGAACCAGTAGACGTTGTGGAATCCACTGACCGCGTCGGCCTGATTCCCCTTGTCCGCCCCGGCCGTCGCGAGGATCAGGGTGACGAGGGCTACGCCGAGCGCTCCACCGAGCTGGTTGAGGTTGTAGAGCACCGAGCTGCCCTGCGGCACCTTCTCCGGGGGCAGCGTCCGGTAGAGCGCGCCCATGGTGGGCGCGCCGACGGCGCCCAGGCCGAGGCCGACCGCGAAGGCACCCAGCGCCGACCACAGTTCACCGCTGTCGCCGCCGATGCGGGTGAGCGCGAAGGCGCCGAGCGCCGCGATGACCGCGCCGCCCTGGGCGAGGCTGCGGGCCCCCATCCGGTCGCTGAGGCGTCCCGCGAGCGGCATGGCGAGTGCGGAGCCCAGGCCCAGCGGCGCCACGAGCAGCCCGGCCGCGCGGGCACCGTGTCCGTGCAGCAGCTGGTAGTAGAGCGGCAACGCGAACAGACCGGCGTAGGTGGCGAGTCCGACGAGCCCCTGGACGGTGACGCTCGCGGCGAAGCTGCGGCTGCTGAACAGCCGGACGTCGATCAGCGGCGGGATGCGCCGGGCGCGCAGCGCGTGGAGTACGTAACCGGTGAGCAGGACCAGGCCGATGGCCAGCGGGACGAGCACGGACGGCGCCGCGAATCCGGCGTGTTCGCCTGCCTGGGTCAGGCCGAGCACCATGGCGGCGAAGCCGGGGGCGATCAGCGCGAAGCCGGTGACATCCAGCCGGGTGCCGGACCGCGCGCCGGCCGGGTCGGCCGGGATGACCCGCATCGCGAGCAGGAAGGCCACGATCCCGATCGGCAGGTTGATGTAGAACATCCAGCGCCAGTCCAGGGATTCGAGCACCACCCCGCCGAGCACGGGTCCGAGGACCGGGCCGAGCGACAGCACCACTCCCATCATGCCCATGACACGTCCGGCCCTGCTCGGACCCGCCGCGCGGGCCAGGATCACCAGGACGAGCGGATCGAGCACGCCGGAGCCGAAGCCCTGCACGATCCGGAAGACGATCAGACTGCTCAGGTTCCAGGCGAGTGCGGACGCCAGCGAACCGACCAGGAACAGCACCAGTCCGAACAGCCACAGCCGCCTGACGCCGAACCGGCCGATCGCCCAGCCGGTGACCGGGATGGTGACGGTCAGCGTGAGCAGATAGGCGGTCGAGGCCCAGCTGATCGACGTCAGCGAGGTCGTGAACTCCTGGGAGAGCGTGTCGGCCGCGACGGCGACCATCGTGCTGTCGAGGATCCCCATGATCCCGCCCAGCAGGACCACGCCGATCAGTTGCAGCAGCCGGGGATCCAGGCGGCCATCCTGCGCTTTGGACATAGTCGCAACTCCATCGGGAATGACATGGAACATCACTTGAACCATTCGGTTCAACATAACGGCCGCCGCCGTAGCCATGCAACCGTGACGTCCAGAACACTGCACTCATCGGTTCAATTTTCGAGTTCCGACGGTACGATGGAGGGGTGACTGAACCCAGAACCTCTCCCGCGCCACGGCGAGACACCTCACGCGGACGCATCGACAAGCGGAGGGCCATCCTCGACGCCGCCCTCCGGGTCTTCGCCCGCGAGGGATACGGGCAGTCCTGCGTGCAGGAGATCGCGGCCGAGGCGGGCGTCGCCAAGCCCACCGTCCACAACCACCTCCGTGACAAGGAGTCCCTGTTCCGCGAGTCGATGGAGACCGTCGCCGCCCGCACGTTCGGCCGCAGCCTCGCCGCGCTCGAAGGACTGCGCGAACCGGGGGACGACGTACGCCCCGCGCTGGAGCTCACGGGCCACCGTCTCCTGCGCTCGCACTCCACCGAGGAGTCATGGGCGCTGCGCCGGCTCATGCACGCCGAGGCCACCAGGTTTCCCGAACTGCTCGACGTCGTACTGCGCGAGGGGGCTCAGCGCGTCAAGGACACCCTCGCGGACCGGCTGGCCCGGCTGACGCTCTCCGGACGGCTGCGGAACCGCGATCCGGACCCGGCGGCGGAGCAGTTCCTCGCCCTGCTCATGGGGCCGATGGAGATGCGTTCCCGGCTGGGCACCCGGCAGGTCCCGGACGGTGAACTGCGCACCGTGGCGAGGGCGGCGGTCGACACGTTCCTGCACGCCTACGCCACGGAACCCACGACCGATGAGGTCGCCATCGGTGTCGGCGCCGGTGTCAGCGGCATCAGTGCCGGTGTCAGCGGCGTCCGTGTCAGCGGCAGTGGCTCTTCCGGGAGGGCGTGACCATGACGACCACGCTCATCACCGGTGCCACCAGGGGCCTGGGGCTGGAGACGGCCCGGCGCCTGGTCGAAGCGGGCCACACCGTCCATCTGGGCGCGCGGGACCTCGACCGCGGGCGGGAGGTCGCCGCCGCCATCGGCGCGCACGCCGTGCTCCTCGATGTGACCAGCGACGACACGGTACGGGCCGCCGCGGCCGCCGTCCGCGAGCGGAGCGGGCGCCTGGACGTCCTCGTGAACAACGCGGGCATCACGGGCCCCCTCAAGGAACCCGGCGAGATGACGGCCGACGACGTACTCGCGGTCTACGAGACCAATGTCCTCGGGGTCGTACGGGTGACCCAGGCGTTCCTGCCGCTCCTGGAGGCCGGTGAGTCCCCGGCCGTGGTGAACGTCAGCAGCGGACTCGGCTCCCTCACGATCGCCGCCGCGCCCGAGCGCTACCGTCCCCTCCTGCCCGTCTACTACCCGAGCCTCGGCTACAACTCCTCCAAGGCCGCGCTGAACATGCTCACCGCG
Source organism: Streptomyces sp. NBC_01433 (assembly GCF_026340105.1). Classification (NCBI taxonomy): domain Bacteria; kingdom Bacillati; phylum Actinomycetota; class Actinomycetes; order Kitasatosporales; family Streptomycetaceae; genus Streptomyces; species Streptomyces sp. NBC_01433. The sequence goes on from NZ_JAPEPM010000001.1 coordinate 768,099, forward strand.
CAGTACGCGCTGACGTACCCCGCGATCCGCTTCAACGCGGTGGACCCCGGCTGGACGGCCACCGACCTGAACGGCCGCACGGGCGTCCTGACGGTCGAGGAGGGGGCCGAGGTCATCGTGCGTACGGCGACGGCGGGAGCGGGGAGCCCCACCGGCGGCTTCGTCGGAAATTTCGGCCCCGTCCCGTGGTGACGCGCCCCACGAACAGAATTGGGCGGCCCGGGCCTCCTCAACGCCCGGGAGGACCTCGCCGCCCTCGGGCTGACCTCCGACGCGTACGAGACCCAGCGGCCGGCCCTCCGGCCGCAACCCCATGTCGTCGTCCTGGAGCCGTTGCAGACGCCGGGCGCCGCGGTACGCACCGTGCGGTCCCTGCGCCGTGCGGTCCCTGCGCCGTGCGGTCCCCGCGGCCTCGGTGCCAACGGCGCCCCGCCGTACGCGCCCTCGCGCCCAGCGCCGATGAGGACTCCGCCGGCCGGGAGGCCGCCCCGCTCTCGCCGCGTGAGTTACGGGTGGTGCGGAGCGCCGCCGCCGCCATGACCAACCAGCAGATCGCCAGCAGCCTCGGGATCACGACCGGCACCGTCAAGCACCATCCGCACGCCGCCTTGCGCGAGTTGGATGCCGTCTCCCGGCTCGACGCGGTGGCGAAGGCCCTCGCGTCCGGGGCCATCACCGCGCCCGTGCCCGCCGGACTGCCCGACTGGGCGGACGCGCACCCGGACGCCTATCCGGCGGCGGGGTTCGCCGCCGGAGGCGAACCCGGCGGGCGCGCACCCGGCGGCGAACCCCGCCGCGGCCCCCGGCTGGGAGAACCGCGCCGCCTGACCGGGACGTCGGCGCCGACCCCGGACGGCGGCGTGTACCGGATACCGAGTGCCCCGCGCCGCCGTCCGGCGGCCGTTTCGTAGGATCGGGCCCGTGACCACGGGGACCGGGGCGGGGACAGGGGCGGGGCCAGGGCCGCACGCGTACAGCGGCGCCGTAGGGCCGACGGAACCGGACGCCGGGACCGGCGGCCCTCCGCCGACGGACATCGAACGACAACTGTACGAGGCCACGGCGCGCGGCGGCGCGGACGCGGTCCTGGACGTGCTCTCCCGCACCCGGCTCTATGTGCTGGTCCCCCGGCTGCACGCCGACACCCCCGGCTTCACCGCCCCGCTCCCCTCGTTCCACGACCCCGCGACCGGCCGCGCCTGTGTCCCGGTCCTGACCCCGGGCATGCTGCCGCCCTGGCATCCGGAGTGGGTGTTCCGCCGGACCCGGCTCTCCGAACTCGCCCTCGCCTGGCCGCAGGACCGCCGGTGGCTGGCGGTCAACCACGGCACGCCGTACGCCGCCGTCGTCGAGGCCCGGACCCGGCACCACCGGGCCTGGCTCAAAGCCGACGCACGGTCGGGCGGGCCGCAGGCCGGTCGCCTGCTCACGCACAACGGCGGGCCGCTGCTCGGGCCGCTCGCGCACGGGCTGGCCCTCGGCGCCCATCTCGCCGTGCACAACGGCCTCGTCTGGAACGGTCTCGGCGCCGTCTACGAGGACTACCCGACGGACAAGGCCCGGCTGCGCAGCCCCTGGGGTGTCCACCACCGCGCCGACTACCGGGACACACTCGACTCCCTGATGAGGACCCGGTTGGCCGGGCGGGTCCACGAGGGAGTGCTGCGGACCCGGTCCGCTCTCGTCACCCGGCTCGGCCGGACCCCCTCGCACCAGGAGTGGTCCGACGCCGTCACCGGTCCACCGGCCGCACACCGCGCGGACCCGGAGGATCTCGCCGGGGTCGAGCGGTCGCTGCGGCTCATCGTGCGGTACGAGGACCTGTTCCGGGCCGAGGGCTTCCTCGCGCCGGACGGCCGGATCGACACCCTGGCCGCGTTCGACCACGGGCGGGCGGTCAACGTCGTACGCCTCGCGCTGGGGGCCCGTTACTGCGAGCCGCACGAGGCCGAGCGGGCCGTCCTGCGGATCGGCGAACTGGCCCGGCGGGCGTACGGCTCGTGGGCGGACTTCTCGCTCGGCTACTGCCTGACCCGGCTGATCCACTTCGACGGGGACGAGGGTACGGGGGTCACGGTCCAGGAGTCGCTCGCCCAGCACCGCATCCTCACCCAGGACCCCATGAGCCCCTACCGGAACATCCCTTGGTCATGAACCCGCACCCGCAGGCCCCGCACCCGGCCTCCTGGTCACCGCCGTCCGAGACCGAGCAACTGCTCCACGAGGCCGGGCTGCGCGGTGACATGGAAGCCCAACTACGGGTCCTGGCCGGGGCGGAGCTGTACATTCCGGCGCCGAAGGCCGCGGTCGACGCCGACCCCGGGACGATCACCTGGCGCCCGCACCGGGACCCTGCGGGCTACGTCTGCATGCCGGTGCTCACGCGCGGGATGCTGCCGCCATGGCATCCGGACTGGGTGTTCCGCGGTGTCTCGCTGCGGTGGATCGCCGAGTTCGACTGGCCGGACCCGCGGGAACTGCTGGGGGTCAACGTCGGTACACCGGCCCAGCTCCTGCTGCCCACCGCACCCCCGCACCGGGCGATGTGGCTGCGCTACTACGCGGAGAACGACCGCCCGGACGGGGGCAGACTGCTCGCGCTGCGGCACGGCGCGCTGCACGGGCCGCTCGCCTACGGGCTGGCCTGCGGGGTGCATCTGGCGATCGGCAACGGGGTTCCGTGGAACGAGATCGGCACGGTCTTCCGCGCGTACACCCAGGAGCGCGCCCAGCTCCGCGATTCCTGGGGAATCACCGATCACGCGGGCTGGCAGAAGCAGTTGAACGCCCTGCTCGACGCCCGGAACAGCCCGCCGGAACCGGACTTCGTCCTCCGCGCCCGCGAACAGCTGCGGGCCGTGTACGGCGAGCCGCCCTCGGCCGATCTCTGGCGCGAGACCGCCGCCGGGCACGCCCAGGACATCGGGGCGGACCCCGACGACGTCCGGGGCATCGAGGAGCTGGTGCGGCGGATCATCCGGTACGAGGCCCGGTTCCGCGCGGACGGCCTGCTGCCGCCGGACGGCAGGGTCCGCAGCACGGTCGCGTACGACTACGGGCGCGCCGTGAACCTCGCCCGCTGGGGGCTGTCCGCCCGGTACTGCACCCAGGCCGAGGCGGAACAGGCGATCGTGTACGCCGGGGCGCTGAGCAAGTCCGCCTACCGCTCGTGGGAGGAGTTCTCGGCGGCGTACGCGCTGGGCAGGGTGCTGCGCTTCGACGGGGAGAAGTACGGCCCGTTCTACGAGCAGAACGTCCTCGCCCACCGTCTTCTGACGGCGAGCGAGGGCAGCCCCTGGCGCCATATCCCGTGGCGCTGACCCCGCGCCGCCGTACTCCGGCCCCGTCACGCCCGGCGCCGTCGCGCCCCGGCCCGTCAGGTCCCGGTCCTTCATGTCCCGGTCCGTCGCGTCCCGGTCGTCACGTCCCGGTTCCTCAGGCCTGCGGTCTCAGGGTCGCGGTCTCAGGCCCTCGGTCTCAGGCCCCGGCGAGCAGGTGACGGTAGCTTTCCGGGTGCTCCTCCAGATAGGTGGCGAGGCTCTTGGCCGGGTGCCCGGTGAGGGCCGGTACGGCGTCCGAGACGGCTGCCATCTCGCCCGTCGCGATGGCCTCGTAGGAGGTGACCCAGCCGGCCACCTCCCAGTCCTCGGCCCCGTATCCGGCACGGGAGGCGTATGCCTCCTCGCGGGTCTCGGGGACGTAGCGGACGGCCCGTCCGGCGAAACGGCCGAGCACCTCCGCCGCTTCGGCCAGCGTGAACGCCTCGGGCCCGGTGAGGTCGTACACCCGGCCGTCGTGGACGGTGCCCTCGTCGAGCAGTACGGCGGTCGCGGCATCCGCGATGTCCTCGTGCGCGACGGCCGCGACCCTGCCGTCACCGCCCGGCCCGCGCAGGATGCCGTCGGCCCCGGTCATCGCCGGGAGCCCGGCCAGATACCAGCTGTCGCGCAGGAAGGTGTGGCGCAGCCCGCTGGTCCGGATGTGCGCCTCGGTGTGCCAGTGGTCGCGGGCGAAGGTGAACGTGGCGTCCGGCGCGGCGCCGAGGAACGACACGTACACGATCCGTTCGACGCCCACGGCGACGGCCGCGTCCACCGCCGTGGTGTGCTGGCCCACCCGGTCGGGGCTTTCGTGCGCGGAGACCAGGAAGAGGGTGTGCGCCCCGTCCAGGGCGAGGCGCATCGCTTCCGGGTCGCCGTAGGGGGCGGCGGGTGCGTGGACCGCGCCGGGCAGGTCCGGCAGCCGGGACGGGTCGCGGCCGAGCAGCCGGACGGGGACGCCGGTGCGGGCGAGCCGCCGGGCGACCCGTCCGCCGACCGCGCCGCTCGCTCCGGTCACCGCGATGAGGGGGCCGTTCACTGGGTTTCGTCTTCCTCTCGTTGCCAGGGACGCACGTCCACGACGGCGTCCACCGGAAGCGGTCCGTACAGGTGCGGAAACTCCTCGCCGCCCGGCGCCATGGCCTCGTACCGCACGGGGACGGTGAGCCGGCCGGGATCGATGACCAGGACCACCAGGCCCCGGTCGTCGGCCCCGTAGAGCATCCGTGCCACACCGGCGAGCTGGTGGGGCAGCGAGCAGTGGATGAAGCCTTCCTCCTGGAGGGTGCGGCCGCGGGTGGACATCTCGTACGTCCCCTTCCCGCGCGCCGCCTCCCACAGGGGTTCTTCGGCGAGGTGCAGCAGCAGTTCGGTCATCGGACCACGTTAGGACCATTCCGGCGACCGGCGACGCGGCGATGCCGCCGCCATGGCCGCCGTCTTCGCCGCCTCGGGTCCCTTACCGCTCCCCTGCGCCTGTTCTCCCATGCCGCGCAATATGCATCTTTGCCGACAAACCCTCCGGAAGCCACGCCGGATATGCCGGGTTCATGGGGCCATAGGGGCCATGGGGGTCATGGCCGCGCCGTACGCCGGTACTCCGGTGGCTCAGCCGGCCAGCAGCTTCGCCTCGGTCGTCGGATCGAGGCCGACCCGGGGCCGGTCCGGACGCTGCGGGGCGCTGCCACCCCGCTCGCACAGCCAGGCCCAGGTGTCGGCGACCGTCTCCCCGACCGGCCGGCAGCGCAGCCCGGCGTCGTACGCCTTGGTGTGTCCGCCCTGGTACAAGGTGTCGTAGAGCTCACCGGCGGGCAGCCAGACCGGCAGGTCGCTCCAGGGTTCGACACCCGCCGCGAGCAACGTCCCGAGGGCGGTCCAGCGCAGCTCGGCCGTTGAGCCCGTGACCCGCACACAGGAGTCCAGCAGCTCCCCCATCGTGGTGTGGCCGGGGCGGCTGACGATGTTGTACGCGCCGTTCAGGCCGCGTTCCGCGGCGTCCAGGACCCAGTTCGCGAGGTCGCGGGCATCGATGTACTGGAGGGCCGTGTCCCGGGGGCCGGGGGCGATGACCGGTCCGCCGCGGGCGATCCGTCCGAGCCACCAGGGCAGGCGGCCGATGTTCTCGCCGGGGCCGATGATCAGGCCCGCGCGGGCCAGCAGGGCGCGGTCGCCGAAGGCGTCGAGCGCGGCCAGCTCGCCGCCGCGTTTGGCCAGGGCGTACGGGACGTCGTCACCCGCGTCGGGGCTGGCGCCGGACACCAGCGGACCGTCCTCGCCGAGACCGGCCGGGGCCGGGTACTCGTACACGGAACGGCTGGAGATGTACGTGTAGTGCCCGGCTCTCCCGGACAGCAGCCGGGCGGCATCCCGGACGGCCGACGGCGCGCCGCTCCAGGTGTCGACGACCAGGTCCCAGGTGCCCTCGGCCAGGGCGGCCAGGCCCTCCGCGCCGCGCGTCCGGTCGCCGGTCAGCGCGGTCACGCCCGCCGGTGGCGCGTGGTGGCCGCGGTGGAAGACCGTGACCTCCCAGCCCCGTTCCCTCGCCGCCTCGGTGACGGCGCGTCCGACGAATTCCGTACCGCCCAGCATCAGTAGCCTCATGCTGGTGACCCTGCCCACAGGGCCCCCCGTCGGGAACACCACCACGCTGTCAGCAGAACCGGGAACCCTGCGCCCGGCCTGCCCGGACCGCCCGCATGCCCGGACCGCCCGGCCTGCCCTGCCACCCCTTCCACCACTGCCGCCCCGTGTCAGGGCGTGCGCGCCAGCGGGCTGCGGTGGCGCAGGAGCCACTCGTGGTAACCGGCCGCCTGCCGGGCGGCCTCCATATAGGCGGCCTCCAACTCCCCGTACACCGCTTCCGTGTCGGCCCCGGGCCGCGAGACCAGCAGCAGCCGTACGGCGAGCGGGTCATCGCGCAACGGGCGGATCGCCATGTCCTCGCGCGGCCCCGAGGTGGGCTGGCAGGGAGCGACCGCCTCGCCGAGCACGACCAGTGAGGCGGCGGTGAGGTAGTCGCCGTGCAGCACGGGCGGGTCGAGTCCGGCGGCGCCGAGCACCCGGCGTACGCCGTCCCACTCGCCGTCCACCGACGGGTCGACCATCCACCGGTCACCGGCCAGGTCCCCGAGGTCCACCACCGGGCGGCCGGCCGCCGGATGGTCGCGGGAGAGCGAGATGAACTGCGGTTCGCGGTCCAGGAGTACGCGCTGCGCCAGGCCCTCCGGGATCGAGAGCGGGCTGCCCTCCACCTCGTGCACGAAGGCCACGTCGAGGCGGCCCGCCTCGACGGTGCGCAGCAGCACGTGGGCCGAGACGTCGACCCGCAACGTGAGGTCGGTGCCGGGCAGCCGGACCCGCAGCCTGCGCAGCCAGCCGCCGAGTACCCGGCTCGCGGTGGATCCGATGCGCAGCCGCGGGCCGCGGGGGCGGGCGGCCTCCGCCTCCGCCAGCGCGTCGCTGACCAGGGCGCTCATGCCGTCGACGAGGGGGCGGGCCCGGCTGAGGACGGCACGGCCCAGCAGGGTGGGGCTACAGCCGGTCCGTTCGCGCTGGAACAACTCGGCGCCGAGGGTGTTCTCGATCCGCTTCAGCTGGGTGGTCAGGGAGGGCTGGCTGACGCCGAGGCGCCGGGCCGCTTGATGCAGGCTTCCCGTCTCGGCAATGGCGCAGAGCGCCCTGAGGTGTCTCACCTCAAGCTCCATAGCGCCGAGAGTATGGCGGCCCGCACTCCGGGCACCAGACGGCACAACCCCACCAAAGGGCGGCAATTCAGCGGGTGTTGGGGCGAGGTAAACGTGCCGATGCGGTGCTGTTCCGGTGCGCGTGGCAGGGCTGGTGCATGCGCGTAACACGGCGGGGGGCTCGCGCGTGACACAGCGGGGGCACGCGGGTGACGCGGCGGGGGCGTGCGCGTGACACAGCGGGGGCGCGCGGCAAAGGGTCGGCGGGTGGGCGATAGGGCGGCGCTATCGCCGGTTGACATCATCCGCCCGGGACCCGTGCGCCCCCACACTCTCCCCGTACCGCACCCGTGCCGAGTCCGCTCACCGGACACCCCCGCGGCACGGGTTCATCGGACAGGTAGGAGAACCCCCCATGAGACACCCCAGGACAGTCTTCGCGTCGGCCGTCGCCGGCATCGGTTTCGGGATCGTCGCCGCGCTGGGCACCGCCCCCGCGATCGCCGCGGCTCCGGCGCCCGCCGCGCCTTCCACCACCGGCACTCAGGCGAGCATCGCCGCGTACACCGGGTCGAGCGAGAACGCCGCCGCGAACCGGGCGTTCTTCGACGCGGTCGTGAAGTCCGTCGCCGAGAAGCGCGCCGCCAACCCGGGCACCCAGGCGGTCACGGTCATCTACAACGCCGCCAACGCCCCGAGCTTCAGCAGTCAGATAGCCAGCAGCGCGCAGATCTGGAACAGCTCCGTCTCCAACGTCAAGCTCCAGCAGGGTTCCAACGCCGACTTCACCTACTACGAGGGCAATGACTCGCGCGGCTCGTACGCGAGCACCGATGGCCACGGCAACGGGTACATCTTCCTCGACTACGCGCAGAACCAGCAGTACAACTCGACCCGGGTCACGGCACACGAGACCGGGCACGTGCTCGGCCTTCCGGACCACTACTCCGGGCCGTGCAGCGAGCTGATGTCCGGCGGCGGCCCCGGCACGTCCTGCACCAACCCCTACCCGAACGCGAACGAGAAGTCGCGGGTGAACTACCTCTGGCAGAACGGCTTCGCGGCCGCGCTGGCCCGCGCCACCTCCTGACCCCACACCGCACCGGCCGCCGGCCGGACCACCACCCGGGGTCCGGCCGCCGGGTTCCCCCATGCCACAAGGGGCCGCTCCGTCGTCGGAGCGGCCCCTTGTGGGGTGGTACGGGCACGGCCGGGCCGCGCCTCCGGGACGTACCCGGATCGGTACGCCCCTGACCAGGGCTTCCCGGATCAGGGCTTCTTCGGCCCGCCCAGTTCGGTACGGACGAGTGTCAGCAGCTCCTCCTCCGTCATCCCCAGCTCGCGCGCGTCCGCGACCACTTCGCGTACGCGCTCCAGCAGCCGGGCCCGGTGCGGCGAGGCGCCGCCGGTGACCACGGCACCGCGGCCCCGGCGCAGTTCGATCAGCCCTTCCTCCCGCAGCCGCTGGTAGCCGCGGAGCACCGTATGGACGTTGACGCCGAGCGATTCCGCGAGCACCCGGGCGGCGGGCAGGCGTTCGCCCGGGGTCACCACGCCGTCGGCGACGGCGCGCCGGACCGATGCGGCGATCTGGTCACCGAGCGGCACGGTGGACGTGGGGTCGACCCGGAAGAGCATGGTCAGCGCCCCGCCCGGTGCCGGTCGGCGAGGGTGTTCAGGAGTGCCGCCCCGGTCGCCGAGTCCTCGACGGTGACGGCGAAGTCGCGGCCGCTCGCCAGCCTGGCCACGATGGCCTCGCCCGAGCGGATGATGACCCCGCTCCGGCCGGGACGGATGCGATAGCCCCATCCGCCGTACTCGGCAAGGGCGTTGACCTCCCGGCTGCCGGCCGACTCGATCCGCTCCAGCGGCACCCGGACGCGCGGCCAGGGCAGCAGCCCGGAGACGGTGAGGCCGCGCCGGTCCACGGTGACGTAGGGCCGGGAGAAGGTCAGCAGCAACAGGCCGAGGACCAGCGGCGGGAGCGCGGCGAGCCATCCGGCCGCGAACAGGAGGGCGACCGCGGCGGCGAGCAGCGCGAGGGTGGACAGCGGCAGCCACCAGGAGCCGGTGCTGCGCGCCCAGCCCGCGACCTCCCCGTCGGCGAGCGCGATCCGCTCGCCGGACAGCGGGTCCCGGCCCGTTCGCGGGTCCTGCGGCGCCGGGACCAGCCGGGCGAGCAGCAGTCCGAGCCCACCGCCGAGGGCCCCGGCCCCGAGGGCGGCGCCGAGCTGCCACCACGGAAACCCGCCGGCCGGGGCTCCGTCGGCGGCGTCCACGTTGACGAACAGCACCGCGGCCAGCAGATAGCCGAAGAACGCGGCGATGGCGTACCCGCCGGCGACGGCCCAGCCATGGGCCCGGTCGTAGAAAGTGCCCCTGGCCACCGTCCAGGTCCACAGGACGCCGAGCACACCGAACAACAGGACGGTATTGACGACGAACCAGGTCCGGCCGATGTGGCCGTCGGCATCGCCGGTGGCGTCGAAGTGGGCCGCCAGCCGATCGGGCAGCCGGTCCGCGAGGACGGCGAACAGGATCAGGTCGACGGTCAGCGCGAGCAGAAAGGGAAGGGCGGCAAGGGTGCTGCGGCCAAGGTTCTTGCGTGTCATGAAAACCTCCGTTGTTCGCATGCTAGTAGAACAATGCGAGCGCAGCAAGGTTCCGGCAAGCGCCGGGCAAGCCTTCGGCGCACCGGGCGGGGCACCCACCGGTCACGGCTACGTTCGACTCCGAGACGGGGGAAATCGATGTCTGCTGTGAAGAGGCCCGTCGGCCTCGTACCCGCCCGCTCCCGCCCGCCCGTGCAACCGCTGCGGCCGACGCCGCGTGAACACCGCGATCCCGGCCAGTGGGTGACCCTCACCGGCTGCCGGAAGGTGCTGATGGTCGTCCACACCGAGGTGTACGGGCAGCGACTGCGGGATCTGCTGCCGCTCGTGGAATCCGACCTGCGGATCCAGGTGGCCTTCACCATCGCGCCGCACGCCTTCAACGCCGGCGCCGTCCGTTCGCTGCCCGCTCGGGGAACCACCGTGATCCCCTGGGAGGAGGCGGTCCGGACCGAGTTCGATCTCGCGCTCGCCGCGGGTTCACAGGGCATGGAGCAGGTGCGTGCCCCGCTGATCCGGATGCCCCACGGCATCGGCCACATGAAACTGTCGCGGGCCGCCGACGGCCCGGAAGGGGCACCCCGGACCGTCGGCGGCCTGGGCAGGAAGTACCTGATGCGGGACGGCAGGGTGGTCCCGAGGTCCATCGTCCTGGCGCACCGCGAGGACCTCGCGGAGCTGGGGAGGTGGTGCCCGGAGGCGCTGCCCGCGGCGGAGGTGGTCGGCGACGCGAGCCACGACCGCATCACGGCCAGTCTGCCGCTGCGGGAGCACTACCGCGGTGCGATGGGGCTGAAGCCGGGACAGCGGCTCCTGCTGGTCTCCTCCACCTGGGGGACCGGCTCCTCGTTCAACCGGCTGGACGCGCTGCTGCCGCGACTGCTGGCCGAACTGCCGCGCGACGAGTACCGGATCGCGCTGCTCGTCCACCCCAATGTCTGGTCCGGACACGGCCATTGGCAGGTGCACGCGTGGCTGGAGGCGTTCCGGCGGCGCGGGATAGCGATCGTGCCGCCGGAGGCGGACTGGCGTGCCGCGCTGATCGCCTCGGACTGGCTCATCGGCGACCACGGCTCCGTGACGCTGTACGCCACCATGACCCGGGCGCGCATCCTGCTGGCCCGGTTCCCCGAGGCGGACGTCAACCCGCTGTCGCCGGGGGCGGAACTGGCCAGGACCGCCCCGGCGCTCTCCCCCGCGCACCCGATCACCGAGCAACTCGCCTACGCGGACGCCGAGTACCCGGCCGCGGAGTACGCACGGATCGCCGCCCGGATCTCGTCCGAGCCCGGACGGTTCAATCAGCGGATGCGCGGGGTGCTGTACCGCATGCTCGGCCTCGGCCAGCCGGCCTTCGCTCCGGTCACCCGGCCGCTGCCGCTCCCCGCACCGCTGGGTCTCGCCCCTCAGGCGGACCCTTGGGGAGCCGACGGAACGGAGATCTCCGCATGAACGGCGAGACCGACGGGGCCGAGCGTGCTCACGTGAACGGCAAGACCGACGGGGCCGGAGGTACCCATGTGAACGGCGAGACCTGCGTGGATGAAGGGACTCTCGTGAATGGCGAGAACCCAGTGAACGGGAGCGAGGACGGCAGGCCCCTGTGCGTCGACCTCGACGGCCCCGCCGGCGAGAGCTGGCGACAGTGCGCCGACGTCCTGCGCGGCGCCCGGCCCCGTCCGGCCCGTGAGGCCGCACGGGTCGCCCGCCGGGCGCTGGTGCGCTACCCCGGCTGTCTGCTGACCGTCGTGAGCCGCACCGACGGCGGCTGCACGACGGCCTCCTGGCTCGACGGCCGGCCGAGCGTGCGGGTGTACGCGCCCGGCCGCGTGCGTCCGGAACGGGGCACCACCCGGCTCGTCGCGCAGCTGTACGCGAAGCTGATCGAAGAGACCGCGCCACGCCCGGCCCCGACGGAGGCAGCACCGCGCCCGGCCCCGGCAGTCGCTCCGGCCCAGGCAGTCGCTCCGAGCCAGGGCTGCCGTACGGCCCCGGCGCGTTCCGGTGACCATGTCACCCGGCCGCTTCTCCCAGGCGGCCCTCCAGACGCCGGACATCGTCCGCGCTGACGGATGCGTAACGGGCCAGGGACTTCTCGTACCAGCCCCTGGCCTCCGCGCCCTCCCCGCGCTCGGCCGCCGTCTCGCCGAGCATCTCCAGCACCCGGCCCTGCCAGTGCACGGAGCCCGTCGCCTCGAACTCCCCCAGGGCCTGGGCCAGTTCCTCGGAGGCGCGCGCGAAGTCGCCCACCCCCGCTCGGGCGCGGGCCAGGTGGGCGAGTGCGCGGGCGGCATCGTGCGCGTCCTGTACGTCGAGGAGTACGGCGCGGGCGCGCACCAGGTGGCCGAGCGCCCGCCCGGGGTGGCTCTCCGCCAACTCCACGTCTCCTAGGCACAGTTCGGTCAGGCCGACGCCCCGCCGGTAACCGGCCGCCTCGCGCAGTGCGAGCGCCCGGACGAAGAAGGACCGGGCTTCGGTGAGCCGCCCGGCGAGCCGGTGGGACTGGCCCACACCGTGCAGGGCCTGGGCCTCGGCGACGGAGTCCTGATCTCGCCGGGCGGCCCCGGCGGCCTGCGTGAACCAGGCGACGGCGTCGTCGTGACGGCCCACGTTGCGCAGCCCGGTCCCGCCGGAGGTGAGCATCCGGCTCTCCCCCTGCGGGTCACCGGCCCGCCGGGCCGCCGCCAGTCCCGCTTCGTGCGCCTCGATCCAGAGGTCGTACGGGCGCAGCCGGAGGAAGAGCGGCCACATGGCGTCGGCGAGCTGCCACACCGCGGCGTCCCATCCGAGGTCGGCCGCTTTCCGTAACACCGCCATCAGGTGCGGCCGTTCCGCGTCCAGCCACTTCAGCGCACCGGTCGCGTCGTAGAAGGGCGGCGGCTGCTCCCGGTCCGAGGCGTAGTCCCTGCGCAGGGTGCGGTGGCTGGGCGACAGCAGGGCCTCGGCGGCCGTGGCGGTACGCAGATACAGGTCCACGACGCGGCGCACCGTCCGCAGCCGGTCCTCGGACGTCTCGTCCGCCTCGGCGAGTGCCCCGGCGTGCGCCCGGACGAGGTCATGGAAACGGAAGCGGTCCAGTCCCGTCACGGGGTCCGGACCGAGGTCCTCCAGCAGGTTCACCTCGGCCAGGGCGTCGACGATCCGGTCCGCCTCCACCGGGTCGGCCGCGCACGCCGCGGCGGCGACCCCGACACTGAAAACGGACACCGGCAGCACACCCAACTGCCGGTACCCCAGGGCGAGATCGGGCGTCAGCAGTCGGTACGAGGCGTCCAGCGCGGCCCGCACCGCGGGCTCCCCCTCGACCTTGAGGGTGTCCAGGCCGCCGTCCCCGCCCAGGGCCAGAGCCATCGCGGCGAGCGGCTGCCGGGGGCGTACGGCCATCCGGGCCGCCGCGATGCACACCGCCAGCGGCAGACCCGCGCACCGTGCCGCCACCTCACGCGCCGCCTCGGGTTCACGGCCGACCCGGTCGGAACCGATTCTGCGGCTCAGCAGCTCCACGGCGTCATCGGCGTCCAGCACCCCCAGCTGCTGGAAGACCGCGCCGTCCACCGCCAGTCCGGCGAGCCGGAACCTGCTGGTGACGGCCACGAGGCTGCCGTCGGTGCCCGGCAGCAGGGGGCGCACCTGGCCCGCGCTCACCGCGTTGTCCAGCATCACGGCGATCCGGCGGCCCGCGGTACGGGTACGCCACAGGGCGGCCAGTTCACCGAGCCCCTGCGGCGCCTGTGTGAGCCCGAGGGCCCGCAGGAACTGCGCGAGTATCTCCGCGGGCGGGGCGGGGCTGCCCGCCGCGGAATGGCCGCGCAGGTCCGCGTAGAACTGCCCGTCGGGGAACTGCTCGGTCAGGCCGCGCAACCAGCTGGACGCGAGGGCGGTCTTCCCCACTCCGGCGGGCCCGCTGATCACCGCGAGCACGGGTGCGTCCGGTAATCGGCCCGACATCCGGCGCAGTGCACCGAGTTCGCGCTCGCGGCCGAGGAAGTGCGGTGGTGCGGGGAGCAGTTGACGGGCCGTCGCGACGGTCGGCTCGGGCGCGGCGTGGAAGTGGACTCCGCCGTGGATGCCGTGGGCCTGGACGACGGGACCGGTGAGGGTGGCGTCGCCGCTGACGGTGTTGTCCTGAATATTCGGACCGCGAACGCCGCCCTGGCCTCCGCCTGCCGTGTGGCCGGACCCCGGTACTGGTTCCATATCTGCCGCCTTCCCCCGTATGCGCCACCATGTACTTGCCCGCGGTCTCCGGGTCGGCCCGGGGTTTACCCCTTTCTTGGTCCTCACAGACCAAAGTCCTTTACACATTGAACATTTGAGCCAAGATAATCGATCATTCGATGCCACCTTTTGATCAAAGTTGGCATCGTGTCATCCTTTGGCTCTTGCTTGGGTATACGCCTCGACACGGACGTCAGCGGTGGGTCGTGGCGACGACGGACTGCCGTGGCCGCAGACCGGCGCACGGCGGCACGAGCGGAACAGCCGGGCCGAGCACGGACCGGCGATGGGGGCGCTGGTGGAATTCGAGATCCGCATCCTGGGGTCGATCGAGTTACGCGTGGACGGGCGGGGTGATCCCCTCGGCACGGCCAAGGAGAGAGCGATGATCGCCGCGCTCGCCGTCGACGCCGGCCGCCCGGTCGCGCTGGACTCCCTGATCCACCGGCTGTGGGACGACACCCCGCCCGCCAAACCCCGGGCGAGCCTGCATGTGTACGCGGCGAGAATCCGCCGCAGGCTGGGCGAGAGGGCGGGCGAGCGGACCCGCATCGTCCAGCAGGCCCACACGTACAGTCTCCTGGTCGATCCCGACAGCGTGGACAGCCACCGCTTCCAGCGCCTGACCGCCGAGGCGCTCGCCCGGTCCGACGACGGTGACGGGCCCGGGGCCCTGGCCCTCCTGCGCGAGGCCGACAGCCTGTGGCGTGGCGATCCGCTCTCGGGGATGCCCGGCCTCTGGGCCGAGAGCGTCAGGACGAACCTGCTGGAAAAGCGCCTCGCCGCGACATTGGCCCGCGTCGGCATCGAACTGCGTACCGGGCGATACGCGGAGCTCGTACCCGACCTCTCCACCCTCTTCGAACTGCACCCCACGGACGAGACCCTGGCCGGCCACCTCATGGTCGCGAACTACGGCTGCGGCCGACAGGCCGACGCGCTGCGCACGTTCGACACCGTCCGGCGCCGCCTCGGTGAGGAATTCGGATCGGATCCGGGCGAGGCGCTGACCAGGCTCTACCAGCTCATCCTGAACCGGGTGCCGGTCTCCGGGCTGCTGAGCGGACCCGAGCCGGTGACCACCGCCCCGCACACCCTGCCCAGCCACGGCGACCTCGTGGGCAGGGACCGGGAGATGCTCACCCTCCTCGCCCGTCCACCGGCGGGCTCGGTGATCGCACTCCAGGCCATCAGTGGCATGGGGGGCGTGGGCAAGACCCTCCTGGCTCTCCACGCCGCCCGCGCACTCGCCCCGCACTACCCGGACGGACAGCTCCACCTCGACCTGAGCGCGCACACCGCGGACGGACACCCGCTGAGCCCCGAGTCCGCACTCACCCGGCTGCTGAGGAACTTCGGCGTGCCCGTCACGGATCTGCCGGACGACCTGGAGGGGCTGGTGTCCCTGTGGCGCACCCTGCTCAGCACCCGTCGCTCGGTGATCGTCCTCGACGACGCGGCGGACGCCGAGCAGGTGGCCCCGCTCCTGCCGGGCACCTCCGAGTCCCTGCTCATCATCACCAGCCGCCGACGGCTGACGGGGCTGCCGGGCATCCGCTCGCTCTTCCTGGACGTCCTGCCGGCCGACGACGCGAGCACACTGTTCCGCAGGCTGGTGGGCGCGGAGCGGACCTCGAACCTCGCCGAGGTGGCGGACATCGTACGGCTGTGCGGGCACCTTCCGCTTGCCGTGGAGATCGCCGCGGGCAGGCTGGACTCACGCCCCTCCTGGACCACTTCCCACTTGATCGAAAAACTGTCGCGCGAACACGGACGCCTCAATGAAATCCGGGACGGCTATCGAAAGATCGCCGGAGTGTTCGAGATGTCCTACCACACACTCGGGACCGAAGAGCGAACGATCTTTCGACAGTTGAGCCTGCATTTTGGGCCGGATTTCACCCCGCACTCCGCCGCCGCGCTCACCGGGCTTCCACTGGAGGAGACGGAACGCGTCATGGATTCCCTGCTGGACGCGCATCTCCTCCAGGAACCGGCCCCGGAACGCTTTCGCTTCCATGATCTTGTGGGTGAGTACGCACGAAGCCTGAGCGCGACGGAGGACCGATACGAAGGTCAGCTCCCGGCCGTGCGAAGGATGATCGACTTCTATGTCCTCGCCGCCGAGAAGGCCGACCGGCTGATCTATCCACGGCGCCTGCGAGTAGATATCGCGGAAGCCGCACCGGAGTTCACCCTGCCTGAATGGCGGGACACCTCGGCCGCCCGGAACTGGCTCGTACAGGAACACGGCGCCCTCGTCGCGGCGGAGCACCGTGCCCGCGGCAACGGCCTCACCCGCCAGGCCGCACGCCTGGCCCACGCGCTCGCGGCCCACCTGGACGAGGAGGGCTACTGGGGCGAGGCGAGGCCGATGCACACGGCCGCCGCCGAGTTCTGGCACGAGAGCGGCGAACACCGCCCGGAGGCCATCGCGCTGATCGATCTGGGTACGACGCTGTCACGGGCCGGCCGTTACGAGTCCGCCCTCGCCGCCGGTCACGCGGCCATGCGGGCGGCGGGCACACTGGACGATCCGGCGACGGATGCCGAAGCGCGTCATCTTCTCGGCGTCATTCACTGGAATATGGGACAGCTCGACGAAGCTCTCTCCTTCCAGAATCAGACCCTGGAACGACGGCTCAGGTCGGGTGACATATGGCAGCTCGCACGGACCAGGAACAACCTCGGCATCACCCACCTCTATCTCGGAAACCACACGACATCAATGGAATTCTTTGTCTCCGCCCTGGGCGGATTCCGTCGGTCGGGTGACGCACGGGAAGAATTCAATGTGCTCAACAATCTCTCGGATCTCCACTTCCACACCGGCGACCGTGAATCCGCACGACGACTGCTCAAGAAATCCCTGTCGAATCCCCGGCTGGCGGGAACCCCTTTGGCACGGGCCACCGGGCAGGTAAATCTGGCGAACACCATGGAAATGCCCGAGGAGGCGGAAGCGGCGCTGGATCTCTATCGCGAGGCGCTGCTGTCGTTCCGGCAGCTCGGCGACCG
Organism: Streptomyces sp. NBC_01433; assembly: GCF_026340105.1. NCBI lineage: Bacteria > Bacillati > Actinomycetota > Actinomycetes > Kitasatosporales > Streptomycetaceae > Streptomyces > Streptomyces sp. NBC_01433. The sequence goes on from NZ_JAPEPM010000001.1 coordinate 784,950, forward strand.
GCGCAACGCGTCCATCACCCTGCACCGGATGGGCGTCGCGTTCGAGGAGTCCGGCAACGACGACCAGGCGGTCGCCCACCACGAACGCGCCCTCGACCTGGCAACCGGCATCGGCGCGGGACATGAGCGCATGCTCGCGCTCCGGGGCATGGCCGCGGCGGAGCGGCGGCTGGGCCGCACGCGATCGGCCGCGCGACATCTCGCGGAGGCCCTCACCCTCGCCCAGCACATCGGCGCCATGGACGAGGCAGCCCGGACGCAGGCGGAATTCGCCGCTCTGCAAGCGGAATCCGAAGGCGCCGGAACAGAGTGACAGGGCCGAAGCGGGAATACCAAGAAGTTTCCGCTGGACTTGATCGCCCGTGCGCGTATGGAGAGTATGAGGACTCGGCACGAACGTTGCCGAAGAATCTCTCTGCACGCATGGAGAAATGCGCAACATGTTCAAGATTTCAACGATCATCCCCGTGGTGTGTGCCATTCTGGGTACCACCCTCGTCGCCCTGATCTGCCTGCCCTCGATGACCGCACCGAAGGGCGTCACGAATACGACGACCGTGAGCTGATCCCCCCACGACGGCGACAGTCACGCCGGTGCGCCGATAAAGGCGCCCGGCAGCGAAACACACCGAAGCGGATCTGAGCCGCAAAAAGGCGCGCCCCGTACCGGAATGTGCAATTCCAGTACGGGGCGTGACGGTCGGGCGCATACGGGGCGTGATGGACGCGTGCGTACGGGGCGTGACGGCCGCGTACGTACGGAGCGTGACGGTCAGGCGAGTTCCAGCGGGAACGCGCCCCGGTGGCCGGTGCCGGCGCCTTCGGCCGGGCGCGCCTCGAACTCGCGGCAGCTCCAGATCTCCTGCACGAACCCGCTCCGCCGGTCCCACAGATCCAGGACGTCGTCCTCGCCCGCCGCCCCCCGGTACGCGTCCTTCGCGCCGCGGAAGCAGGCGAGAGCGCCGGAGAGGCCCCGGCCGGGGGCCGGGAAGTAGTCGGAGAAGGCGCAGGCGATACACGTCTGCACCTGGGTACCGGACGGCAGGATGCGCTGGATCGTGGCCATCGCGGCGGCGAAGTCGCGTTCGGCGCGGGCCGATTCGTAGACCGCGCCGTCCAGATGCAGGGCGAGGTAGAGGTCCGGATCGCTGCGCCGCAGCGACAGCAGACAGCTGAGCGTGGCCTGGCGGACCGTGCCCGCGGAGCGGACCGGAAGCGGGAGGTCCCACTCCAGTACACAGTCGGTGAGCGCGCCGTCCGCCAGGGCGAACATGCCGCTTTCGGGCGGTATCCCGCCCACCGGAACAAGGTCGTCGAAGCTCTCGCCCTCGAAGTCGACCCCCCTGATCCGGATCCGGAGTTGCTGTCCGTCCGTGGTGAGAACGACGGCATCGGAACCCTCGCGGTCCCGGTACCAGCCTGCCCACGACTCATCTGTCATGAGCAGGGACTGTAGCCCGTGCCCGACGCGGTCCCCGTGCCGCCCTCCACCTGCTCATCGGCCCTTCGCCGGTTCGCGCCACATGGGCCACATCGACGGTCCGTCGGGCAGCTCGACGGCGCGGCCCAGGAAGGTGAAGCCGAGCCGCTCGTAGAGGCCGCGGCTGCGGGCGCTGCTCGCCTCCAGATAGGCCGGGACGCCCTCGCGGTCGCATCGCTCCAGGACCCCTTCGATCAGCGCCGCCCCGATGCCCTCCCCCTGGCGTCCGGGGGAGACACCGACCATGAGCAGATACTCGTGGGCCCGGTCGTGCGGATGGACGGCACCGGTCAGCCTGCCCACCAGTTCGCACCGTTCGTTGCCGGGGTCCGCGGTCCGCCGCATCAGCGCGGGGGTGGGGTCCTCCTCCTCGGGCGCCCCGGCCGGCACCGTGAGCCACAGGGCCACGGCGGTGCCGTCCGCCAGCAGGTCGATATGACCTTCGGCGAGGGCGACGTCGACGAAGACACCGAGGAACTTCCCGTGCACCGCGCGCCGGTGCGGCTCCTCGGGGAAGACCCAGCCGCTGACCGGGTCGTGGTGGAACGCCTCTTCCAGGACCGATACGACCAGGTCCCTGTCCCGCGCGTCCGCCCGCCGTGTCCGTACACCCATGACCGGCTCCCGCCCCTTCTTCCGCACGACCTCAACCGACAGGTGGAATCCTAGAGTTGGGGCCGGGAGCAGGCCACAGGTGGTTGGTCAGCGGGTCCGGCGCGTGACGAATTCGGCCAGGGCCAGCAGGTCGCCCGCCGCGGCCGGCTCGGGCACCGCCCGGGACAGATGGTGCACCGCGCGGGCCATCCGGTCCGCCGCGCAGACCTGTGCCCAGTCCCGGCCACCGGCCCGATCGACGGCGTCGGCGGCCCGCCTCACCTCGCCGGGCGTGTTCATGGCGCCCCGGTAGAGCACGGCCAGATCGGCGGCGGCGGGGGTGCCCGAGGTGAGCGCGGCCACCACCGGCAGGGACTTCTTGTGGGCGGCCAGATCCGCCCCGACCGGCTTGCCCGTGTGCTCCGGATCCCCCCAGATGCCGATCAGATCGTCGATGAGCTGGAACGAGAGTCCCGCCTCACGTCCGAAGCCGTCCATCGCGCCGACGGCCCGGTCTCCGGCCCCGGCGTACAGGGCGCCGAGCGCGCACGCGCAGCCGAGCAGGGCGCCGGTCTTGGCGGTCGCCATCGCGAGGCACTCGTCCAGCGAGACCTCGTCGGGGCCGCGCTCCTCGAAGGCGCAGTCGGCCTGCTGCCCCGCGCACAGCTCGATCACGCAGGCCGAGAGCCGCGCGGAGGCGCGGGCGGAGGCCGGGTGCGGGTCCTCGGCCAGCAGCCGCTGGGCGAGGGCGAGCAGGGCGTCGCCCGCGATGACGGCGTCCGGGATGCCGAAGACCGCCCAGGCCGTGGGCCGGTGCCGACGGGTGGTGTCCTCGTCGATGACGTCGTCGTGGAGCAGCGTGAAGTTGTGCGCCAGCTCCACGGCGACGGCGGCGCGGACGGCCCGCTCCGGGTCACCGCCCAGGGCTCGCGCGGCGGCCAGTACGAGCGCGGGCCTGATGGCCTTGCCCGCCTGGCCCGCGGCCGGGCTGCCGTCCGCGTTCGCCCAGCCGAAGTGGTACATCGCGACGCGGCGGATCCCGCCGGGCAGCGACTCGACGGCCGCGCGCAGTCGTGGGTCGACGATGCCGCGGGTGCGTTCCAGCAGCGCGGCGGCCTCGTGCCCCTCCGTCGCTGCGTCCGTACTCGTCATGGTCACGGGTCTCTCCCCTGGGTGGTGCGGTGGGTACGGGCGGGGCGGTGGGCCCGGACGGCACTGACCGGCCGGACCCACCGGGGGAAAGGGGTCAGTGCCAGCGGCTCACCTCGACGTTCTCCAGTACGCCGAGGGCGTCCGGGACCAGGACGGCGGCGGAGTAGTAGGCGGTCACGAGGTAGGAGATGATCGCCTGCTCGTCGATGCCCATGAAGCGGACCGACAGGCTCGGCTCGATCTCGTCCGGGATGCCGCTCTGCTGGAGCCCGATGACGCCCTGGTCGGCCTCGCCGGTCCTCATGCAGATGATCGACGTGGTGCGGGCGTCGGTGACCGGGATCTTGTTGGACGGGAAGATCGGCACCCCGCGCCAGGCCGGCACCCGGTGGCCGCCGATGTCCACGCTCTCCGGCAGCAGACCGCGCCTGTTGCATTCGCGGCCGAAGGCGGCGATGGCCTTCGGGTGGGCGAGGAACAGCTTCGATCCCCGCCTGCGCGACAGCAGTTCGTCCATGTCGTCGGGGCTGGGCACCCCGTCGTGCGGCTGGATCCGCTGCCCGTAGTCGCAGTTCTTGAGCAGTCCGAACTCGCGGTTGTTGATCAGCTCGTGCTCCTGGCGCTCGCGCAGCGCCTCGACCGTGAGCCGCAGCTGCTGCTCGGTCTGGTTCATCGGCTGGTTGTAGAGATCGGCGACCCGGCTGTGCACCTTCAGCACGGTCTGGGCCACGCTCAGTTCGTACTCGCGCGGCGCCGCGTCGTAGTCGACGAAGGTGTGCGGGACGACCGGCTCGCCCACATGGCCCGCGGAGAGGTCGATGGCCGCCTCGCCGTACGTGTTGGTCCGCTGTCGCGGGATGGAGAGCTGACGGGCGAGATGGGCCCGGAGCGAGTCGGATTGGGCCGCGAGGTTGTGCACGTCCGAACGGCGCAGCGTCAGGAGCGTGCAGGGGGTGACGGCGCGGGCGGTGAACTCCCAAGTGGCGTCACCGTCGGTCAGGCTCCGGTCGCCGAAGTACGCGCCGTCGGCGAGGACGCCGAGCACCGTCTCGTCCCCGTACGGCCCGGCGCCGATCTTCTCCACCTTGCCGTGCGCCAGCAGGAAGACCCGGTCCGCCGCGTCCCCCGAGGCGGCGAGCACCTCCCCCGCGGCCACGTCCCGCTGTTCGCACCTGCGCGCCAGTTCGGCGAGGACCTCCTCGTCGCCGAACTCCCGCAGGGGCGGCATCTCCCCGAGCTCGGCGGGGATGACGGCGACCTGGTCGCCGGTCTGCACGAAGGTCACCCGGCCGTCGCCGACCGCATAGCTGAGCCGACGGTTCACCCGGTACGTACCGCCCTGTACCTGCACCCACGGCAGCATGCGCAGCAGCCACCGCGAGGTGATCTCCTGCATCTGCGGCGCGGACTTGGTGGTCGTCGCGAGGTTCCGCGCAGCCGCCGTGCCCAGACTCTGCTGCGGCGGGGCCTGCGTGTCGCGAACCTCTTCACCAACGGACATCTGACGTCCTTTCGATCATGGGCTGACCTGCGTGCAGAAGCCTTTCAGCACGGTGAGTTGCTTCGCCATTACACAAACGAGTGTGACTAACCGGGCCCCGGACGGGGCACGTTGCTCAGCGTCGCCCGGCGTACTCCTTAATTTGCATCACCCATGCCACTTATCTAGCCTGAGCGCCATGCGGCTGACGAGATTCACCGATGTGGCACTGCGCGTGCTCATGCGACTGGCCGTCGCGCAGGACGAGGATCCGCCGACCACCCGGGAGGTGGCGGCCACCATGCGCGTGCCGTACACCCACACCGCCAAGGTCGTCGCCCGCCTCCAGCACCTCGGCCTGGTCGACGCGCGCCGCGGCCGCGGCGGCGGGCTCACCCTCACCTCGGCCGGCCACCGCGCCTCGGTCGGCACGCTCGTACGGGAACTGGAGGGCGCGGACGAGGTGGTCGAGTGCGAGGGCGACACCCCGTGCCCACTGCGCTCCGGCTGCCGCCTGCGCGGTGCGCTGCGCCGGGCGCAGGAAGCGTTCTACGCCACGCTCGACCCGATCACCGTCACCGAACTCGTCTCCTCCCCCACCGGGCCGCTGCTGATCGGCATCAGCACGGGCCCCGCACCGGACTGACCCACCGGCCGACCACACCCCGAGCACCGGCACCCCGAGCCGGGCCCCGCCCGGCACGCCCCGGCTCACCCCGACTCACACTCAAAAATACGCATCCCACATACCAATTAATTACGCCGCCCTCCGCCTCACCCCGAGGAGTCCACCGATGCTCTCCGAGACCTCGACCACCACCGTCCGTGCCACCCTCCCCACCGTCGGCGCGGCCATCGGGGACATCGCGGACCTCTTCTACCGCAAGCTCTTCGCCGCTCACCCCGAGCTGCTCCGCGACCTCTTCAACCGCGGCAACCAGGCGTCCGGCGCCCAGCGACAGGCCCTCGCCGGTTCCCTCGCCGCGTTTGCGACCCAGCTGGTCGAGCACCCGGACACCCGCCCCGACGTGATGCTGAGCCGCATCGCCCACAAGCACGCCTCGCTCGGGGTGACCGCCGAGCAGTACGAGGTGGTGCACACCCACCTGTTCGCCGCCATCGCCGACGTACTGGGCGACGCCGCCACCCCGGAGGTCGCCGCCGCCTGGGACGAGGTCTACTGGCTGATGGCGGGCGCGCTGATCGCCGTCGAGGAACGCCTGTACGCGCGGCAGGGCGTCGTCGCCGGTGACGTCTGGCGCACGTGGGAGGTGGCCGACCGGATCGAGGAGACCGAGGACGTCGCCACCTTCCGGCTGCGCCCGGCGGACGGGGCGCCCGCAGCCGCCTTCCGGCCCGGCCAGTACGTCTCCGTACAGGTGGAACTGCCCGACGGAGCCCGGCAGATACGCCAGTACAGCCTTTCCCGCGCGCCGGGGTCGCCGCCGCGCTCGATCACCGTCAAGCGGGTGCGGGGCGAAAGGTCCCCGGACGGCGAGGTGTCCCGTCACCTGCACACCCGCACCCGGACCGGCGACCGGCTGCGCGTCTCCGTCCCCTACGGGGACCTGGTCCTCGACCACACGGACGCCCCGCTGCTGCTCGCCTCCGCGGGCATCGGCTGCACCCCGATGCTGTCGATGCTGGAGCACCTGGTGGACACCGGCCACCGCTCCCCGGTCACCGTCGTACACGGCGACCGCTCGCCCGCCGCGCACGCCCTGCGCACCGACCACGCGCTGTTCACCGGCAGACTCCCGGGCGCCGAAGCGCACTTCTGGTACGAGAACCCGGAGCCCGGCCACCCCGCCGAGCGCACCGGCCAGGTCGATCTGACCGGCCTCACCGTACTGTCCGGAACGCACGCCTACCTCTGCGGACCGCTCCCCTTCATGCGTGCCGTCCGCGGCCAGTTGCTGGCCAAGGGGGTCCGGGCGGCCGACATCCACTACGAGGTGTTCGGACCGGACCTCTGGCTCGCCGCCGGCTGACGCGGCGCCCCCGCACGCCCGCCGGAAACGCCCGCCCGCCAGGGACCACGGGGCGGCCCCGTGACAATGGACGCATGCACCACGACGCGCACGGCGCCGCCGGGCCGGGGCCCGCCCTCCCCTCGCCGCTGCGGCCCGCCGAGGACGAGCGCTTCCGGCGGCACGGCGTGAGCCTGCTGCTCAAGCGCGACGACCTGATCCACCCCGACCTGCCGGGCAACAAATGGCGCAAGCTCTCCCTCAACCTGACGGCCGCCGCCGGCCGGACCGTGCTGACCTTCGGCGGCGCCTACTCCAACCATCTGCGGGCCACCGCCGCCGCCGGGCGGCTCCTCGGTTTCCCCACGGTCGGTGTCGTCCGCGGCGACGAGCTGGCGCACCGCCCGCTCAACCCCTCACTCGCCCGGTGCGCGGCCGACGGCATGCGTCTGCACTTCATGGACCGCTCGACGTATCGCGCGAAGACCGATCCTGACGTCCTGGACGGGCTGCTGAGGCTCTTCGGGGAGGTGGAGGTCATCCCGGAGGGCGGCAGCAACGCGCTGGCCGCACAGGGCTGCACAGAGCTTGGGCGCGAGTTGCGCGGGCACACCGATGTGGCGGCCGTGGCCTGCGGGACCGGCGGCACCCTGGCGGGCCTCGCCGCGGGCCTTGCCCCCGGCCAGCGCGCCCTGGGCATCCCGGTCCTGCGCGGCGGCTTCCTGGGCGACGCGGTGGCCCGGCTGCAGCGCGAGGCGTTCGGCGGCCCGGCCGGACAGTGGTCCCTGGACGAGCGCTTCCACTTCGGCGGCTACGCCCGTACGCCCCCGGAGCTGCACGCCTTCGCCGAGGATTTCGAGGACCGGCACGGGCTGCCCGTCGAGCGGATGTACGTCGCCAAACTGCTGTACGCGCTGACGGCGCTCACCGGGGCGGGCGCCTTCGCTCCGGGAACGACGGTGACCGCCGTGGTGACGGGCACCCCCTACGAGTCGTCCGTCTCCCGGTAGGCCGCCGCTTCCTCCAGGTCGAGGCGCCGCAGCAGGGTCCGCAGCATCTCGTCGTCGATCCGCCGCTCGTCCCGCAGCTGTACGAAGACCTCGCGCTCGGCCTCGATCATTTCCCGGGCGAGGCGCCGGTAGGTGTCGTCCGCCGACTCCCCGGTGACCGGGTTGGCCGCGCCGAGCCGCTCCCACACGGCGTTGCGGCGCCGTTCCAGGACGGTGCGCAGCCGGTCGGCGAGGGGCGGCGGCAGGCTGTTGCGGCCGTCGTCCAGCAGTTCCTCCAGGCGCTGCTCCGCGGCCGTGGACGCCTCGCTCTGCGCCTGCGCCTCGGCCAGCGTCTCCGCCTGGAGGTCGCGCCCCGGGAGCTTCAGCACCCGTACCAGGAGCGGCAGGGTGAGGCCCTGGATCACCAGCGTGCCGATGACCGTGGTGAAGGTCAGGAACAGCACCAGGTTCCGGGCCGGGAAGTCCTGCCCGTCGTGCATGACCATCGGGATGGAGAACGCGATGGCGAGCGAGACGACCCCGCGCATCCCGGCCCACCCGACGATCAACGGCGCGGTCCAGTCGGTCCCGGGCTCGCGTTCCCGGATGCGCCGGGAGAGCCACCGGGGCAGATAGGTGGCCGGATAGACCCAGACGAAGCGCACCACGACGACCGCGAGGAACACCGCCACCGCGTAGCCGAGCGCCTCCCCGACCCCGTACGCGCCGAGCCCCGTCAGTACGAAGGGCAGCTGGAGCCCGATGAGGGCGAACACCGCGGACTCCAGGACGAAGGCGACCATCTTCCAGACCGCCGCCTCCTGGAGCCGGGTCGCGAAGTCGACCTGCCAGGAGCGGTGCCCCAGGTAGAGCGCGACGACGACCACGGCGAGGACACCGGAGGCCTGCACCCGTTCGGCCGCCGCGTACGCCACGAACGGGATCAGGAGGGACAGCGTGTTCTGGAGGAGTGCTTCCTTGAGGTGGGTGCGCAGCCAGTGCAGCGGCACCATCAGCACCAGGCCCACGCCCACCCCGCCGACCGCCGCCAGCAGGAACTCACCGATCCCGGCGCCCCAGCTCATCCCCTCGCCGACCGCCGCGGCCAGCGCCACCTTGTAGGCGGTGATCGCGGTGGCGTCGTTCACCAGGGACTCGCCCTGAAGGATCGTGGTGACCCGGGCGGGCAGCCCGACGCGGCGGGCGATGGCGGCGGCCGTCACCGCGTCCGGCGGGGCGATCACCGCCCCGAGGACCAGCGCCGCGGTCAGCGGCAGGTCGGGCACCATCAGATAGGCCAGCCAGCCCACCGCGAACGTCGCGAAGAGCACGTACCCCACGGAGAGCAGGGCGACCGGCCTCGCGTTGGCCCGCAGATCGAGGTACGAGCTGTCGACCGCCGCCGTGTAGAGCAGCGGCGGCAGCAGCAGCGGGAGCACGATGTGCGCGTCCAGGGTGTACGACGGCACCCCCGGCAGATACGCGGCGATCAGCCCCGCGGTGACCAGCAGCAGCGGGGCGGGCACGGGCGTCCGGCGCGCCGCCCCCGCGACCGCCGCACTGGCCGCGACCAGGGCCACCAGCGGCAATGCGTCCATCTCACGGTCCTCACATCCGTCGTAACCTGGCAATCATGAGTGAGTGCACGCATGTTCTCGAACTGCCGCGCCCCGAGCCCGCCCCGCTCAGCGACACCTGCCTCGAATGCCTGGCGGCGGGCAGCCATCCCGTGCAGCTGCGCCTGTGCCTGGCCTGCGGGCATGTCGGCTGCTGCGACTCGTCGCCCCTGAGGCACGCCGCCGCGCATTTCAAGGAGTCCGGTCACCCTGTGATGCGAAGCTTCGAACAGGGCGAGAGCTGGCGATGGTGCTTCGAGGACGGTTCGATCGTCTGACGTCTGGGTACGTCAATCCGGCGCCGGTTCTTCGCAATTGGACGCTGCAGACCTCTAGCCACTGTGCGTACTCATGTGCTTACCATGAGTGACGAGTAGGGGATGGGGTCCTGGCGACACGGCATCATGGTTCGCGATAGCGTCGCCGAGCCAAGAACCGACGACGGACCGCATGGCTCCGGGCCACTTCTCCCGGAACCTCGAAAGAGTTTGTGCCACCTTGGAGGTGAGGGTGTCCCAGATCGCAGGCGAGCCCGGGAATCAGGACTTCGTAGAGGTCCGGCTGCCCGCTGCGGGTGCCTACCTGTCGGTGCTGCGAACGGCCACGGCCGGTCTCGCAGCGCGTTTGGACTTCACTCTCGACGAGATCGAGGATCTTCGCATCGCGGTCGACGAGGCCTGCGCGATCCTGCTTCAGCAGGCCGTGCCGGGTTCCGTCCTCAGCTGCGTGTTCCGTCTCGTCGACGACTCTCTTGAGGTGACGGTGTCGGCCCCCACGACGGACGGCCGCGCGCCCGAGCGTGACACCTTCGCCTGGACGGTGCTCTCCGCACTGGCCGGAAAGGTCGACTCCACGGTCGCCGAAGACCGTACGGTCAGCATCAGCCTCTACAAGCAACGCGGCGCGGGCCCCGGGCCGGCGTGAGCGACGGGAACGGGGACGGTCCTGTGCGGGACGAGACGATCCGACCCGGGGTGGTGCGCCCAGCAGGCATCCCGGAGCAACAGGCCCGGCCGCATCCGGTGGACGGAGCGGACGGGCCCGAGAACCGTACGGTCGCGGTGGAGCAGTCGCAGGCAGAGCGGGCGGTCCAGATGAGCGAGCACGCGCACCACGATCCACACGACCGCAGCGGGGCGCGGGCCCTGTTCATCGAGCTGCGGGAGCTGCCCGACGGCTCGGCCGAGAAGGCGGAGCTGCGCAACCGGCTGGTCCGGATGCATCTGCCGCTCGTGGAGCATCTGGCCCGCCGCTTCCGCAACCGGGGCGAGCCGCTGGACGACCTGACCCAGGTCGCCACGATCGGGCTCATCAAGTCGGTCGACCGGTTCGACCCGGACCGTGGCGTGGAGTTCTCGACGTACGCGACTCCCACCGTCGTCGGCGAGATCAAGCGCCACTTCCGCGACAAGGGCTGGGCGGTGCGGGTGCCGCGCCGCCTCCAGGAGCTGCGGCTCTCGCTGACCACGGCGACCGCGGAGCTCTCCCAGCAGCACGGCCGCTCACCGACCGTGCACGAGCTGGCGGAGCGCCTGGGCATCTCCGAGGAAGAGGTCCTGGAGGGCCTGGAATCGGCCAATGCCTACAGCACCCTGTCGCTGGACGTCCCGGACACGGACGACGAGTCGCCCGCGGTCGCGGACACCCTGGGCTCCGAGGACGAGGCGCTGGAGGGCGTCGAGTACCGGGAGTCGCTGAAGCCGCTGCTGGAGGACCTGCCGCCGCGCGAGAAGCGCATTCTGCTGCTGCGCTTCTTCGGGAACATGACCCAGTCGCAGATCGCGCAGGAGGTCGGCATCTCGCAGATGCACGTCTCGCGGCTGCTGGCCCGCACGCTCGCCCAGCTGCGCGAGCGCCTGCTCGTGGAGGAGTAGGGCCACAGCGCGGGCCGCACGGATCAGGCCGCCGAAGCGGTCGCGGTCGCGGCCCGTGGTGGTGGGTCAGGCGTCGGGGGTCGTACGCGGCCCCCGGCGGATGCCCAACTCCCGGCTGGTCGCCGGGTTCAGCACGAGCACGAGGCCGGTCACGGCGACCGCGGCCAGGACGATCCCGGTGGGGATCAGCGCACCCTGGGCCCGCAGCAGCGTCCAGGCCACCGGCAGCGCCATGAGCTGCGTGATGAGCGCGGGCCCCCGGCTCCAGGCGCGCCGCAGCAGCAGCCCGCGGGCGGCGAACAGCGGAATCAGGCCGAGCGCGATGAGGGTGACCCCGCCCGTCTCCGCCTGCTGGGGGCTCTCGGGCCTGCCGAGCACCCCCATGACCAGCATGTAGATCCCGCCGATGACGAGCGCCGCCCCTTCGAGGGCGTTGAGTCCGGCGAGGACGGCGATCCTGCCCGGCTTCGCCCCGGTGGCCGGAGGGGGCGAAGAGGGCGTGTTCTGCTGAGTGCTCACGCCTCTCAGGTTGGCATCCCCGGGCGGTGAAAGCGAAGCCGGGGTACGGGGCGGCGGGTCCGGCGGCCGAAACCCAGGCCGTTCACAGCGCGTGACGAAGGCGAACGCAGCGGATCCGGGCTACGGAGCGGTACCACCCGGTAGGTAGTCTGGCGGGCATGCGCGCACTCCTCGTGGTCAACCCAGCTGCTACCACCACCAGTGCGCGGACCCGTGACGTGCTCATTCACGCGCTGGCGAGCGAGATGAAGCTGGAAGCGGTGACCACCGAGTACCGCGGGCACGCCCAGGACCTCGGGCGCCTGGCCGCGGACAGCGACGACATCGATCTGGTGGTCGCCCTGGGCGGCGACGGGACGGTCAACGAGGTCGTGAACGGGCTGCTGCACAAGGGCCCCGACGTGGACAGCCTGCCGAAGCTCGCGGTGGTTCCCGGCGGCTCCACCAATGTCTTCGCGCGCGCCCTGGGGCTGCCCAACGACGCCGTGGAGGCGACCGGCGCGATTCTGGACGCACTGGAGCAGCGGAGCGAGCGCACGGTCGGCCTGGGGCTGGCGGCCGGCACCCCGGGCACGGCGGACGAATCCGTTCCGGAACGCTGGTTCACTTTCTGTGCCGGGCTCGGCTTCGACGCGGGAGTCATCGGCCGGGTCGAACAGCAGCGCGAGCGGGGCAAGCGCTCCACCCATGCGCTGTACGTACGCCAGGTGCTGCGGCAGTTCGTCGAGGAGCCGCACCGGCGGCACGGGATGATCACGCTGGACGTTCCCGGCCAGGACCCGGTCACCGACCTCGCGCTGTCCATAATCTGCAACACCGCCCCCTGGACCTACCTGGGCAATCGCCCGATATACGCGTCCCCGAAGGCGTCCTTCGACACGGCCCTGGACATCCTCGGCCTGAAGCGCCTTTCCACTCCCGCGGTGACCCGCTACGCCACTCAGCTGCTCACTTCGAGCCCCGAGAAGGGTCCACACGGGAAGCACGCGGTTTCACTTCATGACCTCACGGACTTCACCTTGCATTCAAAGGCTCCACTGCCCTTCCAGATGGACGGCGACCACCTGGGACTGCGTACGAGCGTGACGTTCACAGGCGTACGCCGTGCACTGCGTGTGATTGTGTGAGTGGAAGGGCCTAAAGTCCTTTAACTCGAACGTTTGGGCTGTCCCCCACCCCTTAGAAGTACGGCTGTGACCTAGCCGACACCGAGGAATCAAAAAAAACTTTCCAGAAGGGGTTGTATCCGTCGCCGAGGTTTGCGAATCTCTACATGGCGATCGGGACGGCCCGCAACACCGGCCTCCACTGAGAGCCAGAACCCCTCCTCACCTCACAGACCACATCCAGTTCTCCTGGGAGTCGGCCCGTTATCTGCGGGGGGATTCGTGAAAGCGTTCACATTCACAAGCAACAAGCATGTAATACCAAGGAGAGGTAGCAGCCATGGACTGGCGTCACAACGCCGTTTGTCGTGAGGAAGACCCCGAGCTGTTCTTCCCCATCGGCAACACCGGTCCTGCGCTGCTGCAGATCGAGGAAGCCAAGGCCGTCTGCCGTCGCTGCCCCGTCATGGAGCAGTGCCTGCAGTGGGCGCTTGAGTCCGGCCAGGACTCCGGCGTCTGGGGTGGCCTCAGCGAGGACGAGCGCCGCGCGATGAAGCGCCGTGCCGCTCGCAATCGGGCGCGTAACGCCAGCGCCTGACCGACCCCCCGCGACGAGCCTCAGCCCGGCGGCGCGTACAGAGCGTACGCACAGCCCCGCCTTCGAGTCGCAGCGCGCAGTACCCCCGAAGCGCATCGCAACGTGAGCAGTACACAGTGGGCCCGGACCGTCACCACGGTCCGGGCCCACTGTGCTGCGCGGCCGGCGCGCGGTGTCTGTCGCAGCGCCGGACCGAGCCCGTCGGCTACTTGTCGACCCGCACCGGAAGGTCCAGCACCACCTGGGTGCCGCGCTCGGGCCCCGGAACCATGCCGAAGGTGCCGCCCAACTCGCCCTCCACCAGCGTCCGCACGATCTGGAGCCCCAGATTTCCGGCCCGCTGCGGGTCGAACCCCTCGGGCAGACCGCGCCCGTCGTCGGAGACGGTGATCAGCAGCCGCCCCTCGGTGGGCGATCCGCCCCGCACCGCCGAGACTTCCACCGTGCCGTGTTCGGCCACGGTGAACGCGTGCTCCAGGGCGTTCTGCAGGACCTCCGTGAGGACCATCGAGAGCGGAGTGGCAACTTCCGCGTCGAGTATGCCGAAGCGCCCCGTACGACGGCAGGTGACCTTGCCCGGGGAGATCTCGGCGACCATCGCGATGACCCGGTCGGCGATCTCGTCGAACTCGACCCGCTCGTCCAGATTCTGGGACAGCGTCTCATGGACGATCGCGATCGAACCGACGCGCCGTACCGCCTCGTTGAGCGCCTCGCGGCCCTGCTCCGAGTCCATCCGGCGCGCCTGGAGCCGCAACAGGGCGGCCACCGTCTGGAGGTTGTTCTTCACCCGGTGGTGGATCTCCCGGATGGTGGCGTCCTTAGTGATCAACTCCCGCTCGCGGCGGCGCAGTTCGGTGACGTCGCGCAGCAGGACCAGCGAACCGATGCGCACCCCCTTGGGCTTGAGCGGAATGGCCCGCAGCTGGATGACACCACCGGCGCACTCGACCTCGAACTCGCGGGGCGCGTAACCGCTGGCCACCTTGACCAGCGCCTCGTCCACCGGGCCCCGGGACGGGGCGAGCTCGGCGGTGGTCGTGCCGAGGTGATGGCCGACGAGGTCGGAGGCGAGACCGAGGCGGTGGTACGCGGAGAGGCCGTTGGGGCTCGCGTACTGGACGACACCGTCGGCATCGAGCCTGATCAGGCCGTCGCCGACGCGCGGGGAGGCGTCCATGTCGACCTGCTGGCCGGGGAAGGGGAAGGACCCGGCAGCGATCATCTGGGCCAGGTCGGAGGCGGACTGGAGGTAGGTGAGCTCCAGCCGGGAGGGCGTACGGACGGTGAGGAGGTTGGTGTTGCGGGCGATGACACCGAGGACCCGGCCCTCACGGCGTACGGGGATGGACTCGACCCGTACCGGCACCTCCTCGCGCCACTCCGGATCGCCCTCGCGCACGATCCGGCCCTCGTCCAGGGCGGCGTCCAGCAGCGGACGGCGGCCGCGCGGCACCAGATGGCCGACCATGTCGTCCTGGTAGGAGGTGGGGCCGGTGTTGGGCCGCATCTGCGCCACGGACACGTAGCGGGTCCCGTCGCGGGTCGGAACCCACAGGACGAGGTCGGCGAAGGACAGGTCGGAGAGCAGTTGCCACTCCGAGACCAGCAGATGGAGCCACTCGAGGTCGGTGTCACTCAGGGCTGTGTGCTGGCGGACGAGGTCGTTCATGGAGGGCACGTGTGCGAGCGTACCCGTGGATACCGAGAGGTTCCGAACCGATCGGCCCACCGCCCCGTGCGGTCGTGGACGGGAAGTTCGGTCCGGGTGTGGCCGGGAAGTGCGACGGAAAATGTCTGTCCCATGGATAGACACGGGCAATTGGTCTAGTCCACAATGCTCAGGACAAGGACCTCCGCTCTCCCCGCACAGGAGAGCGGAACGAGGCACCCGGCGCTCTCTGCCCTGACTGCGCCGGTGCCTCCATTGGCCGGAGGCACCGCACACCGCCGGCCAGGTAGCTCCGGGCTGCGGTGCCGGACGGGCTGAGGGTCCCGTCGCGGCGCCGCGGCCCGCGGGTGTTTCCCGGGGTCGCGGCCGTTCGGCAGCCCGGCGTTCAGTGGGTCTCGGTGACCTTGGCCAGGGCGCGCGGCGCGTCCGGGTCCTGGCCGCGGGCGATCGTCACCTCGTACGCCAGCATCTGCAGCGGCAGGATCTCCAGGATCGGCTGGAGCTCCTCCGCCACCCCCGCCGTCGGCAGCACGAAGCCCGCCGAGGCCGCGTCCACCTGGGCCTTCGGGCCGACCACGAACAGGTCGGCGCCGCGTCCGCGCAGCCGGTCCAGGACCGGCTGGAGGGCGATTCCGCCCCGGCCGTCGGTGACCACCGCGATCACCGGGGAGATGTTGTCGACCATCGCGAGCGGACCGTGCAGCAGGTCGGCGCCGGAGTAGGAGAGCGCGGGGATGTAGCTGGTCTCCATCAGCTTCAGGGCCGCTTCCTTGGCCGTCGGGTAGCCGTAACCGCGCGAGGTGATGACCATGCGCTCGGCGAAGCGGTAGCGCGAGGCCAGCGCCTTGACCTCGTCCCGGCGCCCCAGGATCACCTCGGCCAGCTCGGGCAGGGCGTCGGCGGCCGCCGCGCCGTCGCCGCCGCCCAGGCCCTCCACGAAGAGGTAGAGGGACAGCAGGGACGCGGTGTACGTCTTGGTGGCCGGAAGGGCCTTCTCCGGGCCCGCGAGGATGTCGATGTGGTACTCGGAGACCGCGGCCAGCGCGGAGTCCGGGTTGTTGGTGACGGCGAGGGTGACCGCTCCCGCCTCCCTGGCCGCCGTCGTGGAGGCCACCAGGTCCGGTGAGCCGCCCGACTGGCTGACGGTGATGACCAGGACGTCCCGGAGATCGGGCTTGGCCCCGTACGCCGTCGTCGTGGACATCGACGCCAGGCCGCAGGGCAGACCGAGCCGGATCTCCAGCAGGTACTTCGCGTAGAGGGCCGCGTTGTCCGACGTACCGCGCGCGGTGAGCAGGACGAAGCGGGGCTTCCTGGCGGCGATCTCGGCGGCCACCTCGCGGATCCTGGGGGCACCCCGGTCGAGGATGCGCCGCAGCATCGCGGGCTGCTCGGCCATCTCGCCGGACATGATCCGGCCGGGCCGTTCGCCCCTGCCGTCCCGCTCGGCCGAAAAGGTGGCGGACATATGGGTGCCTCCCTGCGGTGTCGTCGCTCGGGACAAGTCGACCACGGCGGCACGGGCACCCGCCACCGGGCCGCAGGGGGGACCAGGGACTGAACGGTTCACCTCACGGATGCCGCGTTCTGCTAGATTAGTATTTTGATTGGTCTATACCACATGACTCCACCACTCTTCAGATCGGCAGGCACAGCGTGGAAGTTGTCATCGTCCCGGATGCCAAGGCAGGCGGCGAACTCATCGCGGAGGCCATCGGCGCCCTGCTGAGCCGCAAGCCCGACGCCCTGCTCGGCGTCGCCACCGGCTCCACCCCGCTGCCCATCTACCAGGCGCTCGCGGCCAAGGTCCGATCCGGTGCGGTGGACGCCTCGCGCGCCCGCATCTGCCAGCTGGACGAGTACGTCGGGCTGCCCTCGGGCCACCCCGAGTCGTACCGCTCCGTGGTGCTGCGCGAGGTCGTCGAGCCGCTCGGTCTGTCCGAGGCGTCCTTCATGGGCCCCGACGGCTCCGCCGAGGACGTCCAGGCCGCCTGCGAGGCGTACGACAAGGCACTCGCCGCGGCCGGCGGGGTCGACCTCCAGCTCCTCGGCATCGGCACCGACGGGCACATAGGCTTCAACGAGCCGTGCTCCTCGCTGGCCTCCCGTACCCGGATCAAGACGCTGACCGAGCAGACCCGGGTCGACAACGCGCGCTTCTTCGACAACGACATCGCCCAGGTGCCGCACCACGTGATCACCCAGGGCATCGGCACCATCCTGGAGTCCCGGCACCCGATCCTGCTGGCCACCGGTGAGGGCAAGGCCGAGGCCGTCGCCCAGACGGTGGAGGGACCGGTCGCCTCGATCGTGCCCGCCTCCGCGCTGCAGCTGCATCCGCACGCGACGGTGATCGTCGACGAGGCGGCCGCGTCGAAGCTGAAGCTCGCGGACTACTTCCGCGCCACGTTCGCGGCGAAGCCCGCCTGGCAGGGCATCTAGCCGATCCCCGCGGGACGACGGAGGGCCGGGACACCCTGGGGTGTCCCGGCCCTCCGTCGTACGTACACCCGTCCGGCGAGAGGCGTTGCCCTCGATCGCCGGACGGGCCGGCTGCGCGGGCCCGGCCGCGCGTGCGGCCGGGCCCGCCGTCCGGTCAGGCCGTGACGGCCTCCGCGGCCGCCTGGCCGCAGACCCGGGAGGCGCCGTGGGTGGCCACGTACAGCGATCCCCGCGGCTCCGACTGCGGAAGGCCCATCTCGACCACGATCGTGTCGGGACGTGCCGCGACCAGCGCGTCGAGCGCTCCGGCCATCCAGTCGTGCCGGTGGGCGTCGCGGACGACGGCCACGATGCGCCGCTCCCCCGCGGCGCTCAGCACATCGGCCGCCGCCGTCACGCTGTCGCTGCCGTACGTACCGCTCTCGGTACCGGGCAGCAGCCTGCGCAGGTCGGTGGCGAGGCCCCACGGGGTCTCGTTGCCGACCGCGATGTTGGGCGCCGGGTTGAACTCGGCCACATAGGCCGGCCCGGTCAGCCGCTCGCCCGTACCGGTCACCCGGACGGCGCGGCGGGCCGCCACCAGACCGATGTCGGAGCTGACTCCGGTGCCGGGCGCGATCCCCTCCTGCGTTGCCGCGCCCGGCTCCGGGACAGTCCCCCGCGCACTCCGCGTCCAGGACGCGAGGGCACGTACCCGTGCGGCCGCGTCGGCGAGCCGCTCCTCGGCCAGTTCGCCGCTGCGTACCGCGTCGACCAGCGCGTCGCGCAGCAGCAGGACCGTGGGCTCGTCCTCCAGCCCGCCGCCGACGCACAGGGCGTCGGCGCCCGCGGCGATCGCGAGGACGGAGCCGCGGGCGATGCCGTACGTCGAGGCGATGGCCTGCATCTCCACGGCGTCGGTGACGATCAGGCCGTCGTATCCCAGCTCCTCGCGCAGCAGACCGGTGAGGATCTGCGGGCTCACCGTCGCGGGACGCTCGGCGTCGAGCGCGGCGAGCAGGATGTGCGCGGTCATCACGGACTTGGACCCCGCCGCGATGGCCGCCCGGAAGGGCACCAGCTCACGGGCGTGCAGGGTCTGGAGGTCCACGTCGATGCGGGGCATCGCGTGGTGCGAGTCGACCGCGGTGTCGCCGTGCCCCGGGAAGTGCTTGGTGCAGGCGGCGACACCGGCGGCCTGGAGGCCCTCGATGTACGCGGCCGTGTGCCGGGCGACGAGGCGGGGGTCGGCCCCGAAGGACCGGACGCCGATGACCGGGTTGCCCGGGTCGGAGTTGGCGTCGGCGGACGGCGCCCAGTTGAGGTTGACGCCGCACTCGGCGAGGCGGCGGCCCAGCTCCTGGGCGACGGCGCGGGTCAGGTGCACGTCGTCGACAGAGCCGAGGGCGAGGTTGCCGGGGAACGAGGAACCCTGCCGGACCTCCAGCCGGGTGACGTCACCGCCTTCCTCGTCGATCGCGACGAGGACGTCCTCGCGCTCGGCCCGCAGCTGGGCGGTGAGCGCGGCGACCTGCTCGGGCGTCTGGATGTTGCGGCCGAACAGGGCGACGGCGGCGAGCCCTTCGCCGACCCGGCGCAGGACCCAGTCCGGGGCGGTGGTGCCGGTGAACCCGGGCTGCAGGACGGCGAGCGCGTCCCGCGTCAGGGTGTCCGTAGTGGAAACGAGGGTGGTCATGAGGCCCGCACTATCCCTTCACGGCGCCGGAAGTGAGGCCAGCGGCCATCTTCCGCTGGATGAACATGAAGAACACGACGACCGGCAGGGCGATCATGGTCGAGGCCGCCATCAGCGCGCCGTAGTCCGTCCCGCGCTCGGTCGTGAACGTCATCAGCCAGACGTTCAGCGTGTACTTGGAGTTGTCGTTGATCAGGATGTACGCGAAGAGGTACTCGTTCCACGCGTTGACCAGGGCGAAGATCGACGCGGCGGCGAGGCCGGGCGCGAGCAGCGGGAAGATCACCCGGCGGAAGGCGCCGAAGCGGGTGCAGCCGTCCACCATCGCGGACTCCTCCAGCTCCACCGGGATGTTCACGACGAAGCCGCGGATCATGATGGTCGCGAAGGGCAGCGTGGAGACCAGGTAGACGACGATCAGGCCCCAGTACTCATCGATCCCGCCCATGGCGTTGAGCTGGGCGTAGATCGGGATGAGCATCGCGGTCGGCGGCAGCATCTGGACCAGGATCATGATCAGGACCAGGGCCTTGCGGCCGAAGAAGCGGAAGCGGCCGATGGCCAGCGCCGCCAGGGTCGCGATGACCATGCCGCCGACCACGGCGGTGATCGAGACGATGAGGCTCGACTGGATCGCGGTGCCGAAGTTCGGCTGCTCGGTGGCCCGCACGAAGTTGTCGAAGGTGATCGACGAGGGCCACAGCGTCTGGTCGTAGGAGCGGATCTCCCGGTTGGGCCGCAGGGCGCTGACGACCAGCCAGTAGACCGGGAAGACCATGACCAGGGAGATGCCCAGGCCGAGTACGTCGAAGCCGACGCGGCTCTTCTTGCGGTCCGGGCGAAGTGTCTGTGTGTCGGTCGTGGTGCTCATTCGACCTCTCCCGTCTTCATGAGCTGGCGCAGGTAGTACACGGCCACGCCGGACAGCAGCAGCACCGTGATCAGGGCGATCGCGGTGCCCTGACTGAAGGAAGTGGACTCGAACGCCTTGGAGTAGGAGTAGAGGCCGAGGGTCTCGTACTCCGGCTCGGGCTTGTTTCCGCGCAGCAGCCAGATCTGGCCGAAGACGTTGAAGTCCCAGATCACGGAGAGCGTGGCCACCATGGTGAAGACCGGCTTGATGACCGGCCAGGTGACGTACTTGTAGACGCCGTAGCCGCTGGCGCCGTCGAGCGAGGCGGCCTCCTCCAGTTCCTTGGGGACCTGGGTGAGGGCGGCGTACAGGGTGACGACGACGAACGGAATGGCACCCCACACGACCAGGATGGCGATGATCGTGAAGCCCTGAAGCGGGTTCAGGTACCAGTTGTGGCCGAGGAAGTCCTCGCCGACGACCTTGGCGATCATGGTGTTGATCAGGCCGTAGTCGGAGTCGGCCATGAAGCGGAAGATCGAGGCCGCGACCATCAGCGGCATGGACCAGGCCGCGATCAGACAGAAGGTCAGCACGAGCCTGACCCAGGTGGACAGCCGGCGCATCAGGAGGGACACCAGGAGGCCGATGGCCATCGTCAGCGTCACACAGACGGCCATGAAGACCACGGTGCGGAAGGTGACCCACCAGAACTCGGAGTCGCCGAGGATGTTGGTGAACTGTTCCAGGCCGACCCACGGTGCGGGTTCGCCGGACCACAGTTCCCGACGGCCCATGTCCTGGAAGGACATGATGACCGTCTTGCCGAGCGGGTAGAGATAGACGGCGGCGATCGCCACGATCGCCGGGAGGATCAGGAAGTAGGGGAGGAGTGCACCCTTCTTCCGCTTCCTCTTCTGTACACGGGGCCCGGTGCCGTCCTCGTCGGACAGCCGGGGCCCGGTCACTTGAGGATCACGTGTTGGGGAGACCGGTGGCCCGGCGGCCTTGGTGTCGGCGGCAGTCACGTGGCGACCTTCCATCGCGGTCCGAGGCAACCCCCGGAAATCACGGCGTTCTTGAGCTGAAGGAGCGGGGGCCCGGCACAGTGCCGGGCCCCCGCCCGGCGATCAGAAGGCTCAGGCCTTCTTGTTGATCAGAGCGTTGATCTCGCCGTCGGCCTTCTTGGTGGCGTCGGCGACGGACTTGCCCTTGAGGATCTCCAGGAGCAGGTTCTCCAGGATCTCCTCCTTCTCGACCGAGGCCCAGCCCGGGGCGATCGGCGTGAACCAGGCGTCCGGCACCGCGTTGGCGATGGCGGCCGTCTCCGGCTTGGCCTTCAGCGGCTCAAGCTGCTTCTCGTTGTTGGGGAGGATGTTCTTCGACGCGAGGACGTCCATGGACTTCGCGCTGGTGAAGAGGGAGATCCACTCCTCGCCGAGGTCCTGGACCTTGGACTTGGAGATGACCGCCAGGTCCGAGCCGCCGATGAAGGACGGGAGCGCCTTGCCGTCCGGGCCGGGCATACCGGCCGTGGCGATCTTGCCCTCAAGCTTCGGGTTGCCGTTCTCGCCCGTGGTGACGCTGCCGGCCTCCCAGGCCTGGCCATAGATGACCGCGGCCTTCTCGTTGGCCATGACGTTGGCGTGGTCCTGCTCGTCCTTCGTCTGGTCGGCCTTGTTGTACTTCTTGATCAGGTCGATGTAGTGGGTGATGCCGCGCTGCGCCTCGGGCGTGGAGAGAGTGGCCTTCCACTCCTTGGTGCCCTCGTCGTACTTGGCTATCTGCCCACCGGTGGCCGCGACGTAGGACATGGCGGCGTACCAGTAACGGCCCGGGTAGTAGAGGGACGAGGCGCGCTTGTCCTTCTTGGCCAGCTCGGCCTGGACCTTGTCCATGGCCTTGAGGAACTCGTCCTCGGTCTGCGGGAGGACGTCGCTGCCGGTGCCGGCCTTCAGCATGTCCTTGTTGTAGACGGCGAGGCGGGCACTGGCGTAGTAGGGGACGCAGTAGCTCTTGCCCTCGAAGGAACACGTGTCCTTCAGACCCTTGATCCAGGTGTCCGAGTTCTCGTACTTCTTGGGGTCGATCTCCGCGAGCGCACCATTGAGGATGTACTGCATGGTCTCGGTGTTGCCGAGCTCGACAACGTCCGGGAACTTGTCGCCACCGAGGGAGGTGTCAAGCTTCTTGACCTTGTCGGCCCACTGCTGGTACTGAATCTTGACGGTGACGCCGGGGTACTTCTTCTTGAACTGGGCGTTGACGTCCTTGACGAGTTCCGGCCAGGTCGACTGGGCGTCGCCCATCAGCCAGACCGTCAGGTTCTCCTTGCGGTCCTTCGGGTCCTGCGACGATGCTTTGTCATCGGATCCGCATGCCGCAATCGAAACCAACATGCCCGCGACGCCGATCGCCGCGATGAGCTTGCGCTTCACGCCAAACCCTCCTCAGGGATGCTGCAACCCCGCCCACCGCGAAGACATTCGACGAGTACTGCTGGGGCTGGACCTGGTCTTTAATGGTTTAGACCAGTACCGGGAGCTTGGCCTAGACCTTTAGGGGTGTCAAGGGTGTATAAGAAGTGCACTCGCGTCCGTTATAGGACCGACACCTAAGGGAGGGCGAGGACCCGTGACGGGACCGTGCCACCATGTGAGCCGCGACAGACGGAGGAGCCGGTGACGGCAGCAACGCAGCAGTCGGGAAGGCGGGCCATGGGCGCCGACGGGGGCAGTTCGGGGAACGAGACCGGTGCGGGAACGCGCACTGCGCGCGTACCGAAGTACTACCGGCTCAAGCGCCATCTCCTCGACATGACCGACACCCTGCCACCGGGTACACCAGTGCCGCCCGAACGCACCCTGGCCGCCGAGTTCGACACCTCGCGCACCACCGTGCGCCAGGCTCTCCAGGAGCTGGTGGTCGAGGGCCGGCTGGAACGCATCCAGGGCAAGGGCACCTTCGTCGCCAAGCCGAAGGTCTCCCAGGCGCTCCAACTGACCTCGTACACCGAGGACATGCGTGCCCAGGGACTGGAGCCGACGTCTCAGTTGCTGGACATCGGCTATGTCACGGCCGACGACACGCTCGCCGGTCTGCTGGACATCACGGCGGGCGGACGGGTGCTGCGGATCGAGCGTCTGCGGCTGGCCAGTGGCGAGCCGATGGCGATCGAGACCACACACCTTTCGGCCAAACGCTTCCCGGCGCTGCGCCGTTCGCTGGTGAAGTACACCTCGCTCTACACCGCGCTCGCCGAGGTGTACGACGTCCGGCTGGCCGAGGCCGAGGAGACCATCGAGACGTCGCTGGCCACACCGCGCGAGGCGGGTCTGCTCGGTACGGACGTGGGCCTTCCGATGCTGATGCTGTCCCGCCACTCGATCGACGGGCAGGGCGAACCGGTGGAGTGGGTGCGCTCGGTGTACCGCGGCGACCGGTACAAGTTCGTCGCCAGGCTGAAGCGGCCCACGGACTGAGGCCGTTCGCCCCGATGGGGGACGGACGACGGGCAGGTACGGCGGCCGGGGGACTCCCCCGGCCGCCGGGGTGGCGTTGAAGTCCCCCGCGATCACCGCCGGATGGGGCAGGCAGCCCGCGACATCGCGGGCGAGCGCCCCGAATTCGTTTGCCCGGTCCCCGGCGCGCGATCCGGATCACCCGACCGGATGAAACGGATCGCGCGCCGGGTGAACCGGATCGCGCCCGCGTACGTGACTCCCTCCGATACATCACCGTTGCCGGACCGCACTGGGCACAGGGGGTGACGCCGGCCGGACAGCCCGCCCGGATTCCCCGCCCATTGCCGCCGGTGGTCAGCGAGGGGACGGAGTCACCACATGCCAGAAGACACCGAGGCGAAACCACCCACGGTCACACCCATGAGAGTGGTGATCGCTCTCTGCCTCGTCGCGCCGTTCGTGGCGATGCTGTGGGTGAGTTCGTACGCGAAGGTCGAGCCGACGTTCATCGGCATCCCGTTCTTCTACTGGTACCAGATGCTCTGGGTGCTCATCTCGACCGCGCTGACGATGGTCGCGTACAAGCTGTGGCAGCGTGACCAGCGCGCCCGCAAGGGCGGTGCTTCCGCATGAAGGACGGCGTGAACGGCGTCGCGCTCGGCGTCTTCATCTTCTTCTTCCTGGCCGTCACGGTCATCGGCTTCATGGCCGCCCGCTGGCGCAGGGCCGAGAACGAGGCGAGCCTGGACGAATGGGGTCTGGGCGGGCGGTCGTTCGGCACCTGGGTCACCTGGTTCCTGCTGGGTGGCGACCTCTACACGGCCTACACCTTCGTCGCCGTCCCGGCGGCGATCTACGCGGCGGGCGCGGCGGGCTTCTTCGCGGTTCCGTACACGATCCTCGTCTACCCGCTGATCTTCACCTTCCTGCCGCGTCTGTGGTCGGTGTCGCACAAGCACGGCTACGTCACCACCTCGGACTTCGTCCGCGGCCGCTTCGGCTCGAAGGGGCTCTCGCTGGCGGTCGCCGTCACCGGCATCCTCGCCACGATGCCGTACATCGCGCTCCAACTCGTCGGCATCCAGGCGGTGCTGGACGTCATGGGCGTGGGCGGCGGGGAGACCACGCACTGGTTCATCAAGGACCTGCCGCTGCTCATCGCGTTCGCGGTGCTCGCCGCGTACACCTACTCGTCCGGGCTGCGCGCGCCCGCGCTGATCGCGTTCGTCAAGGACGGCCTGATCTACCTGGTCATCGTGGTGGCGATCATCTACATCCCGATCAAGCTGGGCGGGTTCGACGACATCTTCGCCAAGGCGGGCGAGGCGTTCGCGCAGAAGAACCCGGCGACCGGCCAGCCGCGCGGCGCCCTGGTCCCCGGCGACATGGGCCAATGGGGGTACGCCACCCTGGCCCTGGGCTCGGCGCTGGCGCTCTTCATGTACCCGCACTCGATCACGGCGACGCTCTCCAGCCGCAGCCGTGAGGTGATCCGGCGCAACACCACGATCCTGCCGCTGTACTCGCTGATGCTGGGCCTGCTGGCGCTGCTCGGCTTCATGGCGATCGCCGCCGGGGTCAAGGTGGACAACGGTCAGCTGGCCATCCCGCAGCTGTTCGAGAACATGTTCCCCGACTGGTTCGCGGGCGTGGCCTTCGCCGCCATCGGCATCGGCGCGCTGGTGCCCGCGGCGATCATGTCCATCGCCGCGGCCAACCTCTTCACCCGCAACATCTACAAGGACTTCCTGAAGCCCGACGCGACACCCGCGCAGGAGACGAAGGTCTCCAAGCTGGTCTCGCTGCTGGTCAAGGTCGGGGCGCTGGCCTTCGTCCTGACCATGGACAAGACGGTCGCGATCAATTTCCAGCTGCTGGGCGGCATCTGGATCCTCCAGACGATGCCGGCCCTGGTCGGCGGTCTCTTCACCCGGTGGTTCCACCGCTGGGCGCTGATCGCGGGCTGGGCGGTCGGCATGCTGTACGGGACGGTCGCCGCGTACGGCGTGGCCAGTCCCACGCAGAAGCACTTCGGCGGGTCGTCGAAGGAGATCCCGGGCATCGGCGAGATCGGCTACATCGGGCTGACGGCGTTCGTGCTGAACGTCGTCGTCGTGATCGTCCTGACCCTCGTCCTGAACGCGCTGAAGGCCCCGGCGGGGGTCGACGAGACCTCCCCCGCCGACTACACGGCGGATGTCGGCGACGCGGGCGTCAAGGCGACGCTGCCGCCCGCGACGGCGGGTGCGCCGGGCGGTCACTGACCCCCCGTATCAGCGGTACGCGGGCCGTCACGTCTCCCCCTGGGGGGCGCGGCGGCCCGCACGCTTTCCGGCGCCCCGGACAACGACGCGGGAGTGGGCGGAACGGCCCCGTACGGGGCTCCCAGCGGGGCTGGAAGCCCCTTCCCGGCCTGCCGCCGGAGGCCCTCCGGCCGACGCTCCGTCAGGGCTCAACACACCTCGCGACACAACATGTGGGGGCTGCCTCATCGGGCGGCCCCCACATGTATGCTCGTGCTCGCTGTCGTCGCAGGGGAATCCGGTGCGAATCCGGAACTGTCCCGCAACGGTGTATTCAGTGTGCTTTTGCACACCCGAAGTCCGACGACCTGTCGACAGCGCGTCCGGCTCGACCGAACCGGACGCCAAGACGTCCGGGCCTCGCGGATGGGCCGGTGGACGCCGTACGCAGTGCTGCCCCGCTCCGGGCTTCGCGCTGCCCGGCTGCCCCGCTCTCCGCCCGGCCCCCGCCGAGCGAGGGAAAGCCCAGTGACCATCGCGCCAGCCGATCCGGTTTCAGCCTCCGCCGCAGCCGCCGAGGCGACGGAAGCCACGACCGACGCGCCGGGGACCGCACTCCTGCGGACCCTGACCGACCTCACCGTCGATCTGCCCGACACCGACCCCGGACGGGTCGCCGCCGCCGCGCTGCGCGGCCGCAACGCCCGGTCGGACGAGGCCGAGCTGCGTTCGCTGGCCACCGAGGCGGCCGCGGGCCTGATCTCCGAGGACCCGGCGTACTCCCGGCTCGCCGCCCGGCTGCTGAGCCGTTCCATCGCCGACGAGGCCGCCGGACAGGGCGCGCTGTCGTTCTCCGCCTCGGTCGCCGTGGGACACCGCGAGGGCCTGATCGCCGACCGTACGGCCGCCTTCGTGGCGCTGCACGCGGCCGCGCTCGACGCGCTGGTCGAGCGGTCGCTGGCCGACGGCGCGGACGACCGCTTCGGCTACTTCGGGCTGCGGACGCTGCACAGCCGCTATCTGCTGCGCCACCCGCACACCCGCCAGGTCATCGAGACGCCGCAGCACTTCATGCTGCGGGTCGCGGCCGGTCTGGCCGAGGACGAGACCGTGCGCGCGCTGGACGAGGTCGCGGCGCTGTACGGCCTGATGAGCCGGCTGGACTACCTGCCCTCCTCCCCCACGCTCTTCAACTCCGGCACCCGGCACCCGCAGATGTCCTCCTGCTATCTGCTGGACTCGCCCAAGGACGAGCTGGACTCGATCTACGACCGCTACCACCAGGTGGCGCGGCTCTCCAAGCACGCGGGCGGCATCGGCCTCTCGTACTCCCGTATCCGCGCCCGCGGTTCGCTGATCCGGGGCACCAACGGGCACTCCAACGGCATCGTGCCGTTCCTGAAGACGCTCGACGCCTCGGTCGCCGCGGTCAACCAGGGGGGCCGCCGCAAGGGCGCCGCCGCCGTCTACCTGGAGACCTGGCACGCGGACATCGAGGAGTTCCTGGAGCTGCGCGACAACACGGGTGAGGACCAGCGGCGTACGCACAACCTCAACCTGGCGCACTGGATCCCGGACGAGTTCATGCGCCGGGTCGACACGGACGGGCAGTGGTCGCTGTTCTCGCCCGCCGATGTGCCCGAGCTGGTGGACCTGTGGGGCGACGGGTTCGACGCGGCCTACCGTGCGGCGGAGGCGTCGGGGCTGGCCCGCAAGACGATGCCCGCGCGTGACCTGTACGGCCGGATGATGCGTACGCTCGCGCAGACCGGCCAGGGCTGGATGACGTTCAAGGACGCCTCCAACCGGACGGCCAACCAGACCGCCGAGCCGGGCCGCGTCGTCCACTCGTCGAACCTGTGCACCGAGATCCTCGAAGTCACCGACGACGGCGAGACGGCCGTCTGCAACCTCGGCTCGGTCAACCTGGGGTCGTTCGTCGCGGACGGGTCCATCGACTGGGAGCGGCTGGACGCCACCGTGCGCACCGCCGTGACCTTCCTGGACCGGGTCGTCGACATCAACTTCTACCCGACCGAGCAGGCCGGGCGCTCCAACGCCCGCTGGCGCCCGGTGGGCCTGGGCGCGATGGGCCTCCAGGACGTCTTCTTCCAGCTCCGGCTGCCCTTCGACTCCCCCGAGGCGCGGGCCCTGTCGACGCGGATCTCCGAGCGCATCATGCTCGCGGCGTACGAGGCGTCCTGCGACCTCGCCGAGCGCTCGGGCCCGCTCCCGGCCTGGGCCGAGACCCGGACCGCGCGCGGCGTGCTGCACCCCGACCACTACGACACCGCGCTGAACTGGCCGGAGCGCTGGGAGGCCCTGCGCGCCCGCGTCGCGAAGACCGGGATGCGCAACTCGCTGCTGCTGGCCATCGCGCCGACCGCCACGATCGCCTCGATCGCCGGGGTGTACGAGTGCATCGAGCCGCAGGTGTCCAACCTGTTCAAGCGCGAGACGCTCAGCGGTGAGTTCCTCCAGGTCAACGCCTATCTGGTGGACGAGCTGAAGCAGCTCGGCGTCTGGGACGCCCGGACCCGTGAGGCGCTGCGCGAGGCGAGCGGTTCCGTGCAGGGCTTCGCCTGGATCCCCGAGGACGTGCGGGCGCTGTACCGCACCGCGTGGGAGATCCCGCAGCGCGGCCTGATCGACATGGCGGCGGCGCGTACGCCGTTCCTCGACCAGAGCCAGTCGCTGAACCTGTTCCTGGAGACGCCGACGATCGGCAAGCTCTCCTCGATGTACGCGTACGCCTGGAAGCAGGGGCTGAAGACGACGTACTACCTGCGCTCGCGCCCGGCGACCCGGATCGCCCGTGCCGCGTCCGGTTCCGCGTCCGCCACCGCCCCCATCCCCGTACAGCAGGCCCAGGCTCCCGACGCGGACGCCATCGCCTGCTCCCTGGAAAACCCCGAGTCCTGCGAGGCCTGCCAGTAATGAGCTCCAACGACAAGAACCTGCTCGACCCGGGCTTCGAACTGACCCTGCGGCCGATGCGCTACCCGGACTTCTACGAGCGCTACCGGGACGCGATCAAGAACACCTGGACGGTGGAGGAGGTCGACCTGCACTCCGACGTCGCCGACCTCGCCAAGCTCTCCCCCGGCGAGCAGCACATGATCGGCCGGCTGGTGGCGTTCTTCGCGACCGGTGACTCGATCGTCTCCAACAACCTCGTGCTGACGCTGTACAAGCACATCAACTCCCCGGAGGCGCGGCTGTATCTGTCGCGGCAGCTCTTCGAGGAGGCCGTGCACGTCCAGTTCTATCTGACGCTGCTCGACACGTATCTGCCCGACCCGGACGACCGGGCGGCGGCGTTCGACGCGGTCGAGGAGATCCCCTCCATCCGCGAGAAGGCGCAGTTCTGCTTCAGGTGGATGGATTCGGTCGAGAAGATCGACCGGCTGGAGACGAAGGCGGACCGCCGCCGCTTCCTGCTGAACCTGATCTGCTTCGCGGCGTGCATCGAGGGGCTGTTCTTCTACGGCGCCTTCGCGTACGTCTACTGGTTCCGCTCGCGCGGCCTGCTGCACGGCCTCGCCACGGGCACCAACTGGGTTTTCCGTGACGAGACCATGCACATGAACTTCGCGTTCGAGGTCGTGGACACCGTCCGCAAGGAGGAGCCGGAACTCTTCGACGACGAGCTCCAGCAGCAGGTCACCGACATGCTGAAGGAGGCCGTCGAGGCGGAGCTTCAGTTCGGCCGCGACCTGTGCGGCGAGGGCCTGCCCGGCATGAACACGGAGTCGATGCGCCAGTACCTGGAGTGCGTGGCCGACCAGCGGCTCACCCGCCTCGGCTTCCCCCCGCTGTACGGCTCGGAGAACCCGTTCTCGTTCATGGAGCTCCAGGGCGTCCAGGAGCTGACGAACTTCTTCGAGCGCCGCCCGTCCGCCTATCAGGTGGCGGTGGAGGGCTCGGTCGGCTTCGACGACGACTTCTGAGCGGTCCGTCGGGCCGGGTCAGATCCTGGCCCAGCTTCTGAGGTGGGGGCGCCGCGTGGCCGTGACCGGCTGCGCGGCGCCTGCCGTTCGCGGGGGTTCGGCCTCGCGGGCCCGTTCCGCTTCTCTCAGCTCACGGTCGATGCGGCGCTCACGGGCGAGCCCGACGAACGTCGGCAGCAGGAAGAGGGCGAAAACAACCGTAATGCCCAGGTAGTTCAGGAATGTGTTCATGCCCCTACTCTCGTCCGTGCGGGCGGATTGCGGCAGTGGCAGGACTGTCACACAGCATCGAATTACTGCCACACTGCCGTCATGCTGAAAAATGTCGCCGCCCTGCTGCTCGACGAGGTCCACCCCTTCGAACTCGGCGTGCTGTGCGAGGTCTTCGGACTCGACCGCAGCGACGAGGGGCTGCCGGTGCACGATTTCGCGGTGGTCTCGGCGGAGGGCCCGGAACTGCGGACGCACGCCGGGTTCACCATCAGCACGCCCCACGGCCTGGACCGCCTGGAGGAGGCCGACCTCATCGCCGTGCCGGCGGGCAGTCATTTCATGGAGCGGGAGTATCCGGAGGAGGTCCTGGACGCGCTGCGCCGGGCCGTGGAACGCGGCGCACGGGTGCTGAGCGTCTGCTCCGGCGCGTACGTCCTCGGCGCGGCCGGGCTGCTGGACGGCCGCCGCTGCACCACCCACTGGCGGCACGCCGACGAGCTGGCCCGGCGCTTCCCCGAGGCCGTCGTGGAGCCGGACGTGCTGTACGTGGACGAGGGGCCGATCATCACCTCGGCGGGCACCGCCGCCGGGATCGACGCCTGTCTGCATCTGGTCCGCCAGGCGCACGGCCCCGATGTCGCCAACACCATCGCCCGCCGCATGGTGGTGCCACCGCACCGCGACGGCGGCCAGGCCCAGTACATCCAGCGCCCGCTGCCCCGCACCAGGTGCGACACGGTCGGTGAAACCCTCGCCTGGATGGAGCGCCACCTCGACCGGGAGATGACCGTCGAGCAGCTGGCCGGCCTGTCCCACATGTCCCCGCGCACGTTCGCGCGCCGCTTCCAGCAGGAGACGGGGACCACCCCGTACCGCTGGCTGCTGCGGCAGCGGGTGCTGCTGGCCCAGCACTTGCTGGAGACCTCGGACGAGACCATGGACACGATCGCCGGGCAGACCGGCTTCGGCAACGCGGCGGCGCTGCGCCATCAGTTCGTACGGTCCCTCGGGACGACGCCGAACGCCTACCGCCGCACCTTCCGCGGTCCGGCCGCGCTCTCCGAGGCCGTCTGATCCCGCACGGCCACCGCACACGGGGTCGTACACGGCCGCCGCGCACACGAGGGGGCCCCGCTCGCACGGGCCCCTCGCCCACCGCCCGGTCAGATGCCGCAGCTGGACGCCGACCAGTAGTGGCTCGGACCCTGGTTGACGTGCACGTGGTCACCGTGGCCGGGGTACCCGGGGCCGAGGATCCCGTTGAAGCCGTGGTTACGGGCCTGCTTGGCGAGGGTGCACAGGGAGTGCGGCCCGGCGCCGAGGTCGGCCGCGTCTCCGTACAGATGGCGGCTGTTGGCGGCTCCGCCGACGGCCGCGTTGCAGGAGGTGGAGCGGAAGCCGCTGGTGACGCGGATGGACTGATCACCGAGGGCGCGCCGCAGGGCCTCCAGCTTCCACATGGTGCTCAGGGCGTTGGCCTTGGCCGTTCCCGCGGCGACCGCACCACCGGCCCAGGTGCTGTTGCAGGTGTTGTGCTCGCCGTACGTGAAGTGGACCGGCGTGCAGTCGTTGTCCTGGAGTTCGTAGATCTTGGCCTGGGTGGCCGGGCCCGCGACACCGTCGGCGGCCAGACCGTACGCGGCCTGGAAGCGCTTCACCGCGGCGGTGGTGGCCGGGCCGTACGAACCGTCGACGGCGAGCACGGCGTTGTACCCGGGGTAGCCGGCGACCCGGATCTGGAGCTGGACGACGTCGTTGCCGGTGGCGCCGGGCGACAGCGTGCGGGACCAGGTGTAACAGCCGTCGGCCTGCGCGGTACCGGCGGTCAGGAACACCCCGCCCACGGTGAATGCAATGGCCATGACAAAACCGAGCAGGGCGCGCGCGGTGCGTCTGAGCATGGGGGGACTCCCTATCACCGGGTGATGTTCGTGACGTTCAGGCGAGCCTGGCCCAGGAGTCGACGCGCGTCAACTCCCTCTGGAGAAGCGACAGTTACCTGCCAGAAGCCACCCGAGTGCCCGGCCGCACGGCCTCCGCGCCTCCGTAGCCTCCGCACCGCCCCCGCCCTGCCGTCGGGAAAGCGGGCGGGGGTCCGCCGCCGTCACCGGCCGCGGACCCCCGCCCCCACCGCCTCGCCCGTCAGTCGTTCGCGACGACCTCGTAGCGCGGGGTGCCCTCTTCCATCTGCCGCAGCGCGTCCTTGCGGTCCCGCTTGGAGAGCCGGTCGATGTACAGGTAGCCGTACAGGTGATCCGTCTCGTGCTGGAGGCAGCGCGCGAAGTACCCGTCGCCCCGCACCTTGACCGGGTTGCCCTTGGCGTCCTGGCCGCGCACCACCGCGTAGTCCGGGCGGGCCAGCGACGCGTACGCCGTCGGAACCGAGAGGCAGCCCTCGTTGGAGTCGTCCAGCACCCGCGCCTCGGGCGGCAGCTCGTCCAGCACCGGGTTGCAGATGGCGCCCACGTGCCGCACACCGTCGTCGTCCGGGCAGTCGTAGACGAAGACCTTGAGGTCGACGCCGATCTGGTTGGCGGCCAGGCCCACGCCCTCCGCCGTCCGCTGGCTGGCGAACATGTCGTCGATCAGCTGCGCCAGCTCGTCGCCGAACTCGGTGACGTCCCGGCACTCCTTGTGGAGCACCGGGTTGCCCACGACCGTGATCGGACGAGAGGTGCCCCGCTCGCGGTACGCCGCCTCGCGCGCCTCGCAGTCCTCGGTGTCCACGACGAAACCTTCGTCGTCCACGCTGATCTGCTCGTCCGTCTCCTGCTGCGACATGTCCGCCGTACGCCTTCCTGCAAACCTGAAACTCGGGAAACCCGGAACCCCGGGAAACTCGGGAGACTCGGGAGAATCAGCACCGCGATCGGTGCCCGTACAGCCTACGGGCACCGCTCAGCAGACTTCTTCGAGATCCCGCCATTCCCGACTGTCCGGACTGTCCGCGACCCAGCCGTCCAGCAGCCCGCGCACCAGCCCGGCGGGCGCCGCGAGACCGCACTCGCGCTCCGGAACCCACAGGTCACCGGCGGTGCGATGGCCCAGCGGCCCGGGGTGGCCCGGCTCGCTGTGGTCGTGCGGGTCCAGATGCTCTCCGTCGCCCTCGTCGCTCTCCATCCGGCTCTCCGAGCAGGCCCGGCACAGCAGCCGTACGGAGGACGACCAGTCCTCGGCGGCGAACCCGGCGTCCGAGGCGAGCTGCTCCAGCGCGTCCCGGTCCGCCTCGGTGGCCGCCTCCAGCAGCACCACCCAGGTGGGCACGGGCGACGGCGCCCACAGCTCGATCTCGTCGAAGACCGGATACGAGGGCCCGGCGGCGGTGACCCGCTCACCGTGCGGCACCCCGTCGTGCAGGACGACCTCGCCCCAGCGCCGCCCGGAGGACGGCAGCGGGATCGACAGCACTTCCATCCGGGCCGGATCGAGTCTGCGGCCCCAGACCACCTCGGCCTCGCCCTCCGGCGAAAGCCGTACCGCCGCGCTGCCCAGCTCCATGCCGGTCGGCTCGGTGTTCGACGCCGCGTTGTGCTGACCGCTGCCCGGCACCTTGAGGCCGTACGCCTGCCAGGCCCGGCGCGCCAGTGGCCAGTCCTGGAGCGCGGTGGCCGCGATCCCGACATTCCACCAGTCAGGGGCTCCGGACTCCCGGTCGAGCAGGGCGACGGCCCGCAGGCCCGCCGCTCTCGCCTGCTCCCAGTCGTGCCGGAACTTGTGCAGCAGCGCGAGATTGAACCAGGACTCCGAGAGCCAGGGCTCCAGGTCCGCCGCGCGCGTCAGCAGCGCCCCCGCGTCCTCGTACCGGCCGTCGCCGATCAGCGTGAACGCGCGGTCCGTGGCCTGCCGCCAAGATGCGGATGGCCGATGCCGTACCTTCCCGAAGATCCTCACGATTCCCGCCTGTCCCGACTGGACACCCTCGTTTTCCGCTCTGCTTTCGCATCCAACCATGCCCGGCCGGACGCCCGCTCATTACCCATGGGTTACCCACCCCGGACCGGGGTCAGACCATCGCGGGCCAGGACTCTCGCCAGCGCTTCCACCACCTGCGGCTGGTGGTCGTGGCCGGTGGCGAGCCTCAGCCGCTCCAGCGCGCCGAGCGGCCCGCTGATGCCTTCCCCGCACAGGTCGTCGTATGCGTTGGCCGTCCTGACGATCCGGGCGCTCAACGGCTGCTCCCGGTACGGATCGGCCTGCCGCTCCACCACCGCGGCGACCTTCGGGTCCACCCCGGTCTGCCGGACCACGGCCCCGCCGAGCAGCGCGATCCGGCGTTGCTCGACGGCGGGAAGGGTGGCGGTCGCCCCGTCGGCCACCGGGTCGACGAGGGAGAGCTGCCCGATGTCGTGCATCAGCGCCGCGTATTCCAGCACGGTCAGCCGCGCCCCCGACAGACCCAGCTCCCGCCCGACCGCGGTGGCGAGCCCGGCGACCCTGCGGGCATGCCCGTGCGGGGTGTACCCGGCGACCTCGGTGGAGCGGGCGAGCGAGGCGATGGTCTGGCCGTAGGTCGTGCGGACGGCCGCGTACCGCCTGAAGGAGACCTGCGTCAGCAGCAGCGGTACGCAGACGACGGGCAGCGCCCACAGCCCGGCGGCGGCGACCCCGAGCGCCAGCACCGCACCCGTCGCGCAGACCGCCGAGCCGATGCCGGGCAGGGCGCGCAGTTCGTCGCGGAGCAGCGGGCCGTACGGATGGCGCGTGCGGGAGCGGGCCAGGAGGGCGGCGAGCACGGCGTCGCACAGGGCGGTCAGCACGAGCAGCAGGAGCAGGAAGAGGGCGAAGTACGGGCCCTCGCCGAACCGGGGCACGCCCTGGCCCGAATTGAAGAGCGGCTGGAAACAGACCGCGGCGAAGACGACGGACAGGACCCGCCGGGCCGGCCGGTCGAGGCCGGGCCCACGGCCGCGCGCCAGCTGCGGCACGGCGGCGACGAGCTGTGCCACGACCACGACGACGATCACCTGGAGGACCCCGTGCGTGGTGGGCTCCCCGCCGCTGCGTCCGAGGAGGGCGTACCCGAGTGCTCCGGCGGCCCCGAGGGGCGCGGGCTCCCGTTCGCCCGGGAGCGAGCCCCAGCGGGCCAGCTCGCCGACGGTGATGAGGAGGCAGAAGGCGAGGGCGTGGCCGGGTTCGGCCACGCCCCGCCACAGGATGTGGCCGAACCCGGCGAGGACGAGCGCGAGGGCGGCCCCGCGGACGGCGAGGACGGCCGGGGGCTGCCGCAGCCCGTGGAGGCGGCTCATCCGGACCGGTCCGGCGACGCGTCGAGGGACCGGTCCGGCGACGTGTCGAGCCCGGCTCTCGTCATAGCGGGCCCGGCCTGCGGACCGTCGCGCCCGGCCCTCGCCCCCTGACGCGGCACCGGCACCGTCTGCTCGTCCGCGGTGACGGTCGTCGCCGCGCCGGACCAGCCGTGCCGGTCCAGGGCCCGCGTCAGCGCCCCCACCATCCGCGGGTCGAACTGGCTGCCCGCGCACCGCCGCAGCTCCGCGACCGCGGCCGGGACGGGCCGCCCGCGCCGGTAGGAGCGCGTCGAGGTCATCGCGTCGAAGGCGTCGGCGACCGCGACGACCCGGGCGGACTCGGGGATACGGCCGCCGCTGAGCCCGTACGGGTAGCCGCTGCCGTCGAGCCGTTCGTGGTGGTGCAGGATCGCGGCGCGCGCCTCGTCCAGGAAGCCGATGCCCCGGACGATCTCGTGTCCGTACTCGGGATGGAGTTCGATGACGCGGCGCTCCTCGGGGGTGAGCGGCCCGTCCTTGCGCAGTACCCGGGTCGGGACGCCCAGCTTGCCGACGTCGTGCAGGATCCCGGCGAACCGGAGCGCTTCGATCCGGCTCGCCTCCATACCGAGCTCGCGGGCGATCATGACGGAGGCCAGGCCGACCCGTTCGCTGTGGCCGCGGGTGTACTTGTCCTTGATGTCGACGGCCTGCACGAGCGCCCGGATGGTGGCGCGGTGCGCGGCGTGCTCACGGTGGTACTGGGCGAAGACCCAGCAGGAGATGTACATCGGCAGCAGCACGACGAGCGCGGCCGGCGGCCCGTACGAGCTGCGCCACAGGACGGCCATCATCAGCCCGGCCAGCGCGTGCACCAGGTGCGGTCCCAGCGACCGGGACAGCAGCCCGCGCCAGGCACGACGGAACGGCAGCCGCTCCGCGGCCATGAGGATGCCGCCGTCCAGGGCGGTCAGGACGAGGCTGAAGACGAGAGCGGCGGCGCAGGCGGGCAGCAGCGCGTACGGGAAGCCGGGCACCGACTGCGGACCCTCGCCGCCCCCGAGCGTGGCCGGGCCGCCGAGAGCGGTGTGGACGGACGAGGCGGCCCAGACGGTGACGGCGAGCTGGGCGGCCCGCCAGATCCGCCGGGCGGCCACCGGCGGCTTCTCCACCCGTCCGGCCAGCGAGCCGGGCACCGCGACCAGGACGGCGGCGGGCGGCGGCAACAGGAACGCGGCGGCGAGCAGCAGCGGAAGGAACGATCCGGCACTGACCGGCACGGAGCTGCCGAAGAAGGGGCAGCGGCCGGGAAGTTCACAGACGAGACAGAGCGCGGTGAGGAGACCCAGCGTCTGCCAGGGAACGGCCGCCCCCGGCGCCGGCGCGGGCAGGGCGCAGAGGGCGGCGCAGAGCACCGCGGCCAGAATCAGCGCGCGCGCCGCGCCCGGTGTGCCCCTCACGTCCGCACCCGCCCCCAGCCTGGTCAATGAAGGCGCCAGGCTAGCGAGTTGGGAGGACCGTCGAGCCCCAACGGATCCGATTAGCACATTCGGGTGACGTGACGTTCGGGGGTTGCGTTCGGGAGAGGCGACGTCCGGGAGTCGCGTCGTCCGGGGGAGGCGAAGTCCAGGTGGCGCGAAGGAGGGCGCGCCGCGTATATCGCGGCACGCCCTCACCCGTATAGCGGTCGACTGCCGCCGCTGTCACTCGCGGTCACTCCGTGGCGGCCGCCGAGCGGTCGGCTCCGCCGATCGTCACGTCCCGGTCGGGCACGGCCTGTCCGGCACGGATCAGATCGATCCGGCCCATCACCTTGGACCGCAGGTCGGTCGGGACGTCGTCCTGACCGCAGCAGCGCTTGACCAGCTTCTTCACGGCCTGCTCCAGGCCGTACTTCTCCAGGCACGGGGAGCACTCCTCGAAGTGCACCTCGAACTTGGTGCAGTCGCCCTCGGGCATCTCACGGTCGAGGAACTCGTAGAGATGGTCGAGAACCTCTGAGCAATCCGTCTCGTGCGGCTCTCCGCAGCTCATGAGGCCGAGCCTTTCCGATCGTCCGACTCACCGGCACCGGCACCGGCACCGGCCGGGACGAGCCCGCGCTCACGGGCGTAGTCCTCCAGCATGCCGCGCAGTTGACGGCGTCCGCGGTGCAGTCGGGACATCACCGTACCGATAGGAGTCCCCATGATGTCGGCGATCTCCTTGTACGCAAAGCCCTCTACGTCGGCGAGATACACGGCGATGCGGAACTCTTCGGGGATCGCCTGGAGCGCGGACTTCACGTCGGAGTCCGGCAGGTGGTCGAGGGCCTGGGACTCCGCCGAACGCAGACCGGTCGACATGTGCGACTCGGCACGCGCCAGCTGCCAGTCCTCGATCTCCTCGGCGGCGCTGCGCTGGGGCTCACGCTGCTTCTTGCGGTACGAGTTGATGAAGGTGTTGGTAAGAATGCGGTACATCCACGCCTTGAGGTTCGTACCCTCACGGAACTGGTGGAAGGACCCGTACGCCTTGGCATACGTCTCCTGGACCAGGTCCTCGGCGTCGGCGGGGTTGCGCGTCATGCGCAGTGCGGCCGAGTACATCTGGTCGAGAAAACCGAGAGCGTCCCGCTCGAAACGCGCGTTGCGCTCGGCGGTCGTCTCCTCAGCGCGGCCGTCGTCGGTCCCTGTGTCGGTCCCAGTGACCGGACCCACCTCCTCCAACGATGTGGCGGAGCCGAAACCGGACCCGCTCGCCTCGGAGAATAGTCGACCTTGCTTGGAGACGGGCTGTCGATCCGATCCGCTCAGCGCCCGCTCGGGAGCGGTCTTGGCCGCGTGCAGCACCGTCCACTCCAGATCAGCGGCGTTCGAGCGGCGCGGGCAGATGGTCGAACCCATGCGACAGACTCCCTCTCCACGTACGACGTACTTGTACCGACGTCCCGAACAACAGTGGCCCCGCACTCAGCATTCCCGCGGTGTACGTCACACGGGGCGTGCGTCACACGAGTGAGGACAGCCACCCGGTCACGGCCGCTGTCAGGATGCCCATCGCCTGATCCTCGGTCAGGCCGGACCGCTTCGGTACGGCGAAGCCGTGGTCCCCGTACGGCACCTCGGCCAGCTCGTAGGGGTCCGGCGGGAACTCGGCGGGCCGCCCGAACGGGTCGTTGCCGCCCTGCACCACCAGGGTGGGTACGCCCGCCCCCAGCAGCTCGTCCGCCCGGGACTTCTCCGGCTTGCCCGGCGGGTGCAGCGGGAAGCTGAGCGCGAGGACGGCGTGGGCGCCGAGCTCCGTCGCCGTCCGGCACGCCACCCGGGCCCCTGCGCTGCGCCCCGCCGCCACGACCGGCAGTCCGGGTCCGGTGAGCGCGGGCCACACTCCGCGCCACCCGGTGTCCAGGGTCTTCGGCGCGGGAGCCAGCTTCTTGCCGGCCACCCGCCAGGGCTGCTCCACCAGGGCGACGGTCACCCCGTGGGACGGCAGCGCGGCGGCCAGCGCCCTCAGGTCACGGGCCTCGATGCCACCGCCCGCGCCATGGCTGACGGCCAGCACCAGCCGGGCGTCCTTCGCGGGCCGCCAGGTGATCCTGGCCTCGCCCACCCCGGTGACGACTTTCTGCACGCTCTCCGTACGGCTCACGCGGCCCATCCTGCCCCGCGCCCGGCCGCGACCGGAACGCCGCGGTCAGAACAGCGTGGCGACCTCCGGCGCGGCCAGCTCCTCCAGCAGCTCGGGGCCGTTGTTGCGCACGTTGCTCACCGCGGTGCCCACCGGGAAGGCCCGCAGCAGCCCGCCCGGCGGCGGGGAGAGCAGCCCCCGCAGCTCCTCGACTTCGGTGCGCGACGGGTCCAGCCAGGCGTCCCAGCGGTCCGGGGTCAGCATCAGCGGCATCCGCGGGTGGATCTCGGCGAGGGTGGCCGGGCCCTCGGCGGGGGCGACGGCCAGCGGCGTGGTCTCCGCCTCGGTGGTGATCACGGAGCAGGTCACCCACCAGGCCAGCGGATGGTCGTCGGGCAGGGTCCGGTCGCGCCAGAACTCGTACAGGCCCGCCATCGCGAAGACCGAACCGTCGGCGGGCGTCACGAAGTACGGCTGCTTGCGCGGCCGCTTCTTCTTCCCGGTCTCCTCCAGCTGCCGCTCCTCGGAGCCCGTGACCCACTCGTAGTAGCCGTCGGCGGGCAGGACGCAGCGCCGCTGGACGAAGGGGCGGCGGAAGGACGGCTTCTCGTGCACGGTCTCCGCACGGGCGTTGATCATGCGGGCGCCGCCCTCCGGGGTCTTCGCCCAGGAGGGCACGAGTCCCCACTTCAGGGCACGCAGCTGGCGAACCGGACGTTGATCGTCTGCGTCCTTAACAGGACGTTCCAGTACCGCGTAGACCTCTTTGGTCGGTGCCACGTTCCAGTCGGGCTCAAGGGTCTCGGCGGGTTCCCACTTCTCGACCTCGAAGAGCCCGGTCAGGTCCTCGGGCCGCCGACTCGCTGCAAACCGTCCACACATAAGTGCCAGACTGCCACGACCTCCCGCCCCGACCGCAAGGAGCCGCCCGGCCAATGAACGCCACCGAACTGGGCGATCTGTGGGATCGCGTCTTCGGCACCCAGCCCGCGCCCGAGCAGTGGCTGGTGGTCGTGACGGCCACCGCCGCACTCGTCGCGGTCGTGCCGAACCTCATATGGCGGCTCTCGCGCAACGCGATCACCATCGCGCACGAGGGCGGCCACGGGCTGATGGCCCTGCTCACCGGCCGCCGGCTCTCCGGGATCCGGCTGCACTCGGACACCAGCGGGCTGACCGTGAGCCGCGGCCGGCCGACCGGGATCGGCATGATCCTCACCGCGGCGGCCGGCTACACCGCGCCGTCGCTGCTGGGCCTGGGCGGCGCCTGGCTGCTGGCCGACGGCAGGATCACGCTGCTCCTGTGGGTGGCCACCGCACTGCTCGCCGCGATGCTGGTGATGATCCGCAATGTGTACGGGGCCCTGACCGTGATCCTCACGGGCACGGTCTTCCTGCTGGTGTCCTGGCTGACCTCGGCCGCCGTGCAGTCGGCGTTCGCGTACGCGGCGGTGTGGTTCCTGCTGCTCGGCGGCGTACGCCCACCGTTCGAGCTGCAGTCCAAGCGGCGGCACGGCGGTGCGCCGGACTCCGACGCGGACCAGCTGGCACGGCTCACGGACGTCCCGGCGGCGCTGTGGCTGTTCTTCTTCCACGCGGTGTCGCTCTGCTCGCTGATCGGCGGCGGGCGCTGGCTGCTGGGTCTGTGACGGCACCGGGCCCGGTCACGGGGCCGGGCGGCCACCGGGCTCCGGTCGCCGGGGCCGGATGGCCGCAGGGTCGTCACCGGGTGGCCGCAGAGCATTCCGACGGCCGCCGGGTCCGTCGGGGCAGGGGGCGCCCCCGGTATGTACCACGTCGGTATTACGCCCCGGTTTCCGCCCGTTTGTTCAGGATCCGGGTTTGCGATGAGCCACTAAAGTGAGGGCCATGACCGAAAGTTCCGTGCACCCCGCCCTCTGGCCCGCCCCCCACGCGAGCGGAGCCGTCGACGCGACCGTCACCGTGCCCGGATCGAAATCGGTCACCAACCGGGCACTCGTCCTCGCCTCCCTCTCCGCCGAGCCGGGCTGGCTGCGCCGCCCGCTGCGCTCCCGCGACACCCTGCTGATGGCCCAGGCGCTGCGCGCGATGGGCGTCGGCATCGAGGAGACCGTGTCCTCCAGCTCCATCGGCACGAGCGTCCCGGACGGCTCCGGCGAGGCATGGCGGATCATCCCGGCGGGACTGCACGGCCCGGCCACGATCGATGTCGGCAACGCCGGGACGGTCATGCGCTTCCTGCCGCCGGTGGCCACCCTCGCGGACGGCCCGGTCCGCTTCGACGGCGACCCCCGCTCGTACGAACGCCCCCTGAACGGCGTGATCGACGCCCTTCGGGTGCTGGGCGCCCGGATCGACGACGACGGGCGCGGCGCGCTGCCGCTGACCGTGCACGGCGGGGGCGCGCTGGACGGCGGCCCGGTGGCGATCGACGCCTCCTCGTCCTCCCAGTTCGTCTCGGCGCTGCTGCTGTCCGGCCCCCGGTTCAACCAGGGCGTGGAGGTACGGCACACCGGCTCCGCCCTCCCGTCGATGCCGCACATCCGGATGACGGTCGACATGCTGCGGGCCGTCGGCGCCCAGGTCGACGAGCCGGAGACGGGCGGCGAGCCGAACGTCTGGCGGGTCTCCCCGTCCGCGCTGCTGGGCCGCGACCTGACGATCGAGCCGGACCTGTCCAACGCGCAGCCGTTCCTGGCCGCCGCGCTGGTCACCGGGGGCCGGGTCACCGTCCCCGACTGGCCGGAGCGCACCACGCAGCCCGGTGACGCGCTGCGCGAGATCTTCACCGCGATGGGCGGCAGCTGCGAGCTCACCGAGCGCGGGCTCACCTTCACCGGCTCCGGCCGCATCCACGGCATCGACGTGGACCTGAGCGAGGTGGGCGAGCTGACCCCGGGCATCGCGGCCGTCGCGGCGCTGGCCGACTCCCCCTCCACGCTCAGCGGCGTCGCGCATCTGCGGCTGCACGAGACGGACCGGCTGGCCGCACTGACCAAGGAGATCAACGAGCTCGGCGGCGATGTCACGGAGACCGCCGACGGTCTCCACATCCGGCCGCGACCGCTGCACGGAGGCGTCTTCCACACGTATGACGACCACCGGATGGCCACGGCCGGGTCGATCATCGGCCTCGCCGTCCCAGGAGTGGAGATCGAGAACGTGGGCACGACCGCCAAGACCCTGCCGGACTTCCCGGACATGTGGACCGGAATGCTCGGGGCCTGAGGACATGCGCCGCTACGGCAAGAACCCCGACGAGGACGACATCCGCGTCCGCCCCAACCGCAAGGGCAACCGGCCCCGTACGCACACCCGCCCCAAGCACGAGGACGCCCAGGACGGCATGGTCCTCACCGTCGACCGGGGCAGGCTCACCTGTCTCGTCGACGGCCGCACGGTGATGGCGATGAAGGCCCGCGAGCTGGGCCGCAAGGCCGCCGTGGTGGGCGACACCGTCTCCATCGTCGGCGACCTGTCCGGCGACAAGGACACCCTCGCCCGCATCGTCCGCATCGGTGAGCGCCGCTCGGTGCTCCGGCGGACCGCGGACGACGACGACCCGTACGAGCGGGTGGTCGTCGCCAATGCCGACCAGCTGGCGATCGTCACCGCGCTCGCCGATCCGGAACCCCGTCCGCGCATGATCGACCGCTGTCTGGTGGCGGCGTACGACGGCGGGCTCACCCCGCTCCTGGTGCTCACCAAGTCCGACCTGGCCTCGCCGGACAAGCTGCTGGAGACCTATACGCCGCTCGGTGTCCCGTACATCGTCACCAGCCGCGAGGAGCTGGAGAGCGGCGGCGCGGCCGACCTGGTGCGCGAGCAGCTGAACGACCGGATCACCGCGTTCGTCGGGCACTCCGGCGTGGGGAAGACCACCCTGGTCAACGCCCTCGTCCCGAAGGACCGGCGGCGGACGACCGGTGTCGTCAACGCGGTCACCGGGCGCGGCCGGCACACCACCACATCGGCGCTCGCGCTGCCGCTCCCCGGCGGCCGGGGCTGGGTGGTGGACACCCCCGGCGTGCGCTCCTTCGGGCTGCACCACGTCGACCCGTCACGCGTCATCAACGCGTTCCCCGACCTGGAGCCCGGCACCGAGAACTGCCCGCGCGGCTGCACCCACGACGAGGACCAACCGGAATGCGCGCTGGACGCCTGGGTGGCCGAGGGGCACGCCGATCCGGCGCGGCTGTACTCGCTGCGGCGGCTGCTCGCCACACGGGAGCGGCGCGAGGGCGACTGAGGCCCTTCTCCGGCCCGGTCCGGACCGGGCCGGTTCCGCGCCGCGCGACTTACGCACGTTTGCGGGTCCCCAAGGACTGGTAAAGGCATAATCGCACCGAGCGGGACGAAGGCGTCACCTACGTGGGAGGCAACTGACGATGGCGTGGCTGCTGGTCGTGGTCGCAGGACTGCTGGAGACCGGCTTCGCCGTGTGTCTGAAGCTCAGCCATGGATTCACCCGGCTCTGGCCGACGATCGCGTTCTGTGCGTTCGCGCTCGGCAGTTTCGGGCTGCTGACGCTGGCACTGAAGAAGCTCGATGTCGGTCCCGCGTACGCGGTGTGGACCGGAATCGGCGCGGCCGGTACGGCGATCTACGGAATGATCTTCCTCGACGACATCGTCTCGACGCTGAAACTGGTCT
Source organism: Streptomyces sp. NBC_01433 (assembly GCF_026340105.1). NCBI lineage: Bacteria > Bacillati > Actinomycetota > Actinomycetes > Kitasatosporales > Streptomycetaceae > Streptomyces > Streptomyces sp. NBC_01433. The sequence goes on from NZ_JAPEPM010000001.1 coordinate 828,309, forward strand.
CGATCTCGCTGGTGATCGTGGGCGTGATCGGCCTCCAGCTGTCCGGCTCCTCGCACTGACCCCGCTCCTGGCGGCCCCCGCCCGGACCACCGGTCAGGGGCGCTGTAGCCCTGCCGGGTCGCCGGTGGATACTGTGACGACATGCCCGATTACCACGATGATCTGCGCCTCGCCCATGTACTGGCGGACGCCGCCGACGCGGCGACGATGGACCGGTTCAAGGCTCTCGACCTGAAGGTGGAGACCAAGCCGGACATGACGCCGGTGAGCGAGGCCGACAAGGCCGCCGAGGAGCTGATCCGCGGCCACCTCCACCGGGCCCGCCCGCGCGACGCGATTCTGGGCGAGGAGTACGGGCTGGAGGGCACCGGACCTCGGCGCTGGGTGATCGACCCGATCGACGGCACCAAGAACTACGTGCGCGGTGTACCCGTCTGGGCGACGCTGATCTCGCTGATGGAGGCGGGCGAGGACGGCTTCCAGCCGGTGGTCGGGGTGGTCTCGGCGCCCGCGCTGAGCCGTCGCTGGTGGGCGGCGAAGGGCGCGGGAGCGTTCTCCGGCCGCAGCCTCACCTCGGCGACCCGTCTGAAGGTGTCGAAGGTGGAGCGGATCGCGGACGCCTCGTTCGCGTACGCCTCACTGAGCGGCTGGGAGGAGCAGGGCCGGCTGGACGGGTTCATGGACCTCACCCGGGCCTGCTGGCGGACCCGTGGGTACGGGGACTTCTGGCCGTACATGATGGTCGCCGAGGGTTCCGTGGACATCGCCGCCGAGCCCGAGCTCTCCCTGTGGGACATGGCGGCGAACGCGATCATCGTGCAGGAGGCTGGCGGGCTCTTCACGAGCCTGGACGGGGCCTCCGGTCCGGGCGGCGGCAACGCGGCCGCCTCCAACGGGCTGCTCCACCACGAACTGCTGGGCTACCTCAACCAGCGGTACTAGGGGCTCACCCCCGCCGCCGGTCACCATCGGGGCGGTGCCGGTCACCACCGGGGCGGCCGGGGCGCGTGGGGCGGGTTTTTGCCCGCCCCACAGCCGTTCTTCACCCAGCCCTTGTTGACTCGCCCCAAGGGTGCAACTCTGAGAGTCCCCCCACTTGTGAACTTGTGAATCGGCTCACAGGGCCGGCTCACGAAGGAGGTGGCTCCCGTCATGCTCGTCCGCGACGCCATGAGCACGATGGTCCTGACCATCGGCCCCACCCATACGCTCCGCCAGGCCGCCCGGCTGATGTCGGCCCGCCGCGTCGGGGCAGCCGTCGTCCACGACCCGGACACCTGCGGGCTCGGCATCATCACCGAGCGCGACATCCTCGACGCGATCGCCTCGGGGCAGAACCCCGATGTGGAGACCGCGTCCGCCCACACCACCGACAACGTGGTGTACGCCGCCCCCGTCTGGACGCTGGAGGAGGCCGCGGAAGCCATGACGCACGGCGGGTTCCGCCATCTGATCGTGCTGGACGGCGCCGGCCCGGTGGGCATCGTCTCGGTGCGCGACATCATCCGCTGCTGGGCACCGGCCAGGCGCCGCACGGCCGGCCTGGTGGGCTGAGGCCGGCCCGCCCGGAAACGGCCGACGGGCCGGAGCCCCCGAGGGGAATCCGGCCCACCGTCCACGACAAGCGTCCTACTGGCCGCGCAGGGCCTGGACCGCGGTTTCCAGCCGCTTGCCGAAGTCACCGTCCGCCTGGCGGAAGTTGTTGACCGCGCGCTCGGCTATGTCGTCGCGCGAGACCTTGGCGATGAACCCGGCGAGGTTGTCGATCAGCCGGACCTTCTCGTCCTCGGAGTAGAGCCGGTAGAGGTTTCCGGCCTGCACGAAGTCGCTGTCCTCCGCGTGGCTCACCGCCTCGTGGTTGCCCGTGGGACCGGTGACCGGAACCGGCTGCCACAGCGGCCGGTCCGTCTGGTTCGGCCCGCCGAAGCTGTTCGGCTCGTAGTTCTTCGCGCCCTTGTGGCGGCCGTCGTACAGATGGCCGTCACGGCTGTTGGTACGCGCCTCGGTGGCGTGCGGGCGGTTCACCGGCAGGTGGTCGGCGTTGATGCCGACGCGGTAGCGGTGGGCATCGCCGTACGCGAAGAGACGGCCCTGGAGCATCTTGTCCGGGGACGGCCCGATGCCCGGCACGAAGTGCGCGGGGCTGAAGATCGACTGCTCGGTCTCCGCGAAGACGTTCTCCGGGTTGCGGTTGAGCTCCAGCTTCCCGATCTCGATCGGCGGGTAGTCCTCGTGCGGCCACACCTTGGTCAGGTCGAACGGGTTGAAGCGGTACGTGGCCGCCTCCGCGGCGGGCATGACCTGGATCTGCACGGTCCAGGACGGGAACTCGCCGCGCTCGATCGACTCGCGCAGATCGCGCTGGTGGCTGTCCGGGTCCTCACCGGCGAGCTTGTTGGCCTCGTCCTGGGTGAGGTTCTTGATGCCCTGGTCGGTCTTGAAGTGGTACTTGACCCAGAAGACCTCACCGGCCTCGTTGTTCCACTGGTACGTGTGCGAGCCGTACCCGTTCATGTGGCGCAGCGTGGCCGGGATGCCGCGGTCACCGAAGAGCCAGGTCACCTGGTGCGTCGACTCGGGCGACAGACCCCAGAAGTCCCAGACGTTGTCGGCCTCCTGCGAGCCGGTGTACGGGTCGCGCTTCTGGGTGTGGATGAAGTCGGGGAACTTGATGGCGTCCTTGATGAAGAACACCGGGGTGTTGTTGCCGACGAGGTCGTAGTTGCCCTCTTCGGTGTAGAACTTCAGCGCGAAGCCGCGCGGGTCGCGCACGGCGTCGGCCGATCCGAGGTTGCCCGCGACGGTCGAGAAGCGCAGGAACGTCTCGGTCTGCTTGCCGACCTCGGAGAGGAACTTCGCCCGCGTCCACTGCGAGACGTCCCGGGTCAGCGTGAACGTGCCGTAGGCACCGGCACCGCGGGCGTGCACGATGCGCTCCGGGATGCGCTCCCGGTTGAAGTGGGCGAGCTTCTCCAGCAGCGCCTGGTCCTGGACGAGAACCGGTCCGCCGACGCCAGCGGTCTCGCTGTTCTGATTGTCGGCTACCGGCGCGCCGGCCTCCGTGGTGAGCGGTCCCTGCGTCACGTGCGCCTCCTGCGTCATGTCCTGCACATTCGTCATCTGTCGATGTCCCGCACAGCCTGTCCCTTGGCGTATGCCGTTCTCGATCCTACGATGGACTTTGTCTAAGTCAAGCGAACATCCAAAGTCACATCTATTCGGAACACGGTCCCCTCACTGTTAGGCTGAATCCCATGAGTGACCTGCTGGAACGACTCCGAGGACGCGGCTGGCGCATGACGGCGCAGCGGCGTGTCGTGGCCGAGGTCCTCGACGGGGACCATGTCCACCTGACGGCGGACGAGGTGCACGCGAGGGCCGTCGACCGGCTTCCCGAGATCTCCCGGGCCACCGTGTACAACACCCTGGGCGAGATGGTGTCCCTGGGTGAGGTCCTGGAGGTCTCCACCGACCGCCGGGCCAAGCGCTACGACCCGAACGCCCACCGCCCCCACCACCACCTGGTCTGCGCGCGGTGCGGCACCATCCGCGACGTCCACCCCTCGGGCAACCCGCTCGCGGACCTGTCGGCCGACGAGCGGTTCGGCTTCACGGTCTCCGGCGTCGAGGTGACGTACCGCGGCATCTGCCCGAACTGTGCCGGTACGGCCTGACCCCTCGGCCGCACAGACCCATCGACGAAGCCCCGGCGCGACGCGTGCCGGGGCTTTCGCGTACCCCCTTCCCGAATCTGACGGGTCGTCATATCGTCGGCGGTGATCGCCCCCGCCAGTGACACCTGTGACGCCCCACGGCACCCGTGACTCCCCTGCCGCTCTTGTCACCTGCGTCACACGCGGTGGATCCGCACCTCGATGGACACGAGGAGAGACCCGTGGGAGCTGCGCACCCGACCCCACCTCCGCCCGGAACACCCGCCCCCGCCCCCGTACCGCCCAAGCTCCGTGCCCGTGGACTGGCCCGCTCCTTCGGGCGCGGCGCCCACGCGCTGCCCGCCCTCGGCCCGGTGGACATCGAGATCGCACCGGGCGAGTTCACCTGTCTCGTCGGCCCGTCCGGCTGCGGCAAATCCACACTGCTGCGGATAGCCGCCGGACTGCTGCGCCCCAGCGCGGGCGAGCTGGAGATCCGCACGGCATCGCCCCGGCCGGCCGCGATGATCTTCCAGGACTACGGGATCTACGACTGGAAGAACGTCCTCGCCAACGTTCGCTTCGGCCTCGACATCCAGCGCGTCCCCCGCAGGGAGGCCGACGCCAGGGCCCGGGACTGGCTGGCCAGAATGGGACTGTCCGAGTTCGCCGACGCCTACCCGGCGGCGCTCTCGGGCGGGATGCGGCAGCGGGTGGCGATCGCGCGGGCACTCGCCGTGGAACCCGAGATGCTGCTGATGGACGAGCCCTTCGCCGCGCTCGACGCCCAGTTGCGCACGATCCTCCAGGACGAGCTGCTGGACCTCACCCAGACCACCCGTACCACCGTGCTCTTCATCACCCACAGCCTCGAAGAGGCCATCCTGCTCGGCGACCGGGTGCTGGTGATGTCCGCCCGGCCGGGCCGGATCATCGCCGAGCACCGCCCGCCCTTCGACCGTCCACGCACCGCGGACATCCGGGCGACCACCGAATTCACCGCGCTGAAGGCCGAGTTGTGGGACGTACTGCGCGGCGAGGTACGCAGGGAGGCGGTCCCGGCATGAGCGCTTCCGTGAAGACCGCGCCGCGCACCCGCGACGACGTCCTCGTCCGCCGCCCCGGACCGCGCGAGCTGCGCCCCGGCCGCACCCACCGCAGGCGCCGCACCCTGGAGGTGGCGCTCGCCGTCGCCGTACCGCTGGTGCTCGTCCTGCTGTGGCAACTGGCCGCCGCGCGGTCCTGGATCGACGCGCGGGTGTATCCGGCGCCCTCCACCATCGCCGCCGACGGCTGGGACCGGGCCGCCGACGGGGAGCTGTGGCCCGACGTGTGGGCCACCCTCAAGCGGGTCCTCGGCGGCTACGCGATCGGCACGGCCGCCGGATACGCGCTCGGGCTGCTGATGGGCTCGCTCGCTCTCGTACGGGCGGCGCTGGAACCGTTGCTGGACGCGCTCTACGTCGTACCGAAGCTGGCGCTCCTGCCGGTCTTCCTCAATATGTTCGGCCTCGGTGAAGGTCCGCAGATCGCGCTGGTCGCCGCCACCGTCTTCTTCTTCGTCTGGATCTCCACCATGGCGGCCGTCCTCGCCGTCCCGGCCGGTCACCGCGACGCCGGGCGGGTCTTCGGCGCCTCGCCCTGGCAGATGTTCCGGCATGTGCTGCTGCCCGCCTCGCTGCCCGCCGTCCTGGTCGGCGCGCGGATCGCGGCAGGCGTCGCGGTGCTGGTCATCGTCGCGTCCGAGCAGATCGCGGCGGCCGACGGGCTCGGCCATCTGATCTTCGACTCCCGGGCGCTCTTCCAGAACGACGTGATGTTCGTCGGGATCGTCTGCGTGGCCGTGCTCGGGGTCGTCTTCTCCGAGCTGGTACGGATCGCCGGGCGGCTGCTCACCCCCTGGGCGCCACGCGACCGCGGCCGCGGGCAGTCGTGAACCGCCGCCCTCTCCCCCTCTCGTACGGAGGCACTGTGCGTATCCCGTCCACCTGCACCGCCGTACTCCTGGCGGCGTCCCTGCTCACGGCGACCGCCTGCGCCGGGGGCGGCACCGCGGGCGACGACGCCCCCCGGGCGCCCCGCACCGTCAAGCCCGTCGCGGGCTGCGGCCCGGCCGCCTGGAGTGACCCGGCCGACCGCGCGCCCGACCGTGAACCGGCGCGCTGCGACAAGGGCGCGCCCGCCCCGCAGCCGCTGAAGAAGAAGCGGACGATCACCGTGGCCACCGGGACACTGAGCGCGGAGTACGTCGCGCCGCTCCAGGTCGCGGTCACCCAGGGCGAGTTCGCGAAGGAGGGCCTGGACGTCCGGCTGAAGGTACTGCCGACACCGGACGCCCTGCCGTTGCTGGCCCGTGGCGATGTGGACGCCCAGTGGGCGGCTCCCGAGGCAGCCGTGATGAACGGCATCAACGGCGGCTTCGCCATCAAGTGGGTGGCCGGGAACTTCTCCCCCGCCGCCACCTCCCGCAGCGGCCTGTGGGTACGGCTCAAGGACGGCGAGAGCGCCGACCGGGTCGACATGGCGGGGCGGCGGCTCGGCACCATGATCGGCAAGGGCTCGGTGATCATGTACCCGATGGCCACCTCCCTGAAGAAGCACGGCGGCGGTCTGGACAGGATCGCCTTCCAGCAGCTCGGATCCGCTGATGTGCTGACCGCCCTGCGCAACGGCGGCGTGGATTCCGCCTGGCTGCTCGACCCGGTCTGGCGCAAGGTCGACGGCGACGGCAAGTACGCGTTCCTGGGCGGTCAGCCGCTCGGTGAACCACTGGGCGGCCTGCTCTTCGGGCCGACCCTGCTGAACAAGGACCCGGACGCGGGCGTCGCGTTCCTGCGGGCCTACATCAGGACCGTGAACACCTACTTCGCCGGGGACTACAAGGCCGACCCCGCCTTCGTCTCCACCCTCGCGAAGCTGATGAGGACCGGCGAGCCGGTGCTGCGGTCGACGCCCTCGATGCGGATGGACTGGGAGATCCGCGAGGGCACGACGGACCGGCTGCAGCGGGCGTACCGGGACGCGGGGGTGCTGGACGGCGCTCCGGTGCCGGAGGAGAAGGCCGTGGACCGTGCGCTGTACGGGGAGGCCGTCGGCCACCAGGACTGAGCGGGCCCTGTGCCGGCGCCCGCTTCCGCACACGACAGAGGCCCGGATCCTTGAAAGGATCCGGGCCTCTGCCTTCAGTAGCGGGGACAGGATTTGAACCTGCGACCTCTGGGTTATGAGCCCAGCGAGCTACCGAGCTGCTCCACCCCGCGTCGATGAATGCAACACTACGTCACCCCGCCGACCAGCGCAAATTCACTCGACCGCCGCACCGAGGGCACGGCGAGAACGGGGAGGGCGGTGCTACGCGGTGAGCTCCTGGTGCAGCGCCTCGCGCAGCCGGGCCGCCCGCTCGGCGACCTCCGCCGGGCCCAGCTCGACGGCACGGGCGCACCAGCGCTGCCCCTCGGCGAGCTCGCCCCGGCGGGCGGCGAGCAGGGCCAGGCGCAGTGCGGCACGGCCATGACCGGCGTTCGCGGCACGGCTCCACCACAGGGCGGCCTCGCGCTCGCTGCCCTCACGGGCGAGCAGCAGTCCGAGGTTGAACGCGCCGTTGCGGCTGCCCGCCTCGGCGGCCTCCCGGTACCAGTGCGCGGCGCTGTCCACGTCACCGCGGGCGGCGGCGAGCATCCCGACCCGGACCTGTGCACGGCGGTGGCCCTGCTGGGCGGCCCGCTCGTACCACTCCTCGCACTCGGTCTTCTCCGGCATCGGCTCGCCGAGCGCCGGGGGGCCGGGCGGCGGCTGCCGCGAGTCCAGGACCCCGGCCAGCCGGAAGGCGGCCTCGGCACTGCCACCGCCCGCGGCGCAGCGCAGGTGGCGCTCGGCCTCCTGCTCCTCGCCCTCGCGCAGCAGAGCCATGCCGACCTGGAGCGCGGCGTCGATGTGCCCGGCCGCGGCGGCCCGCTGGTACCAGCCCAGTGCCGTGCGGTCCTCGTCCCGTCCGGCGTGCAGGATGCCGAGGTTGAAGGCGGCGTCCACGCTGCCCGCCTCGGCCGCCTTGGAGAACCAGGGCTCGGCCCCGGTGTGGTCCCCGGCCTGGAGCAGCAGCACGGCCAGGGCGTTGGCGGCCTCACGGTGTCCGGCGTAGGCGGCGCGGCGGTACCACTGCTCGGCCTGCGGCGTGCGGTCCTGGGCCGCGCAGAGCAGCCCGAGGTTGTACGCGCCGTTGACGTCGCCCGCGTCCATAGCGGCCCGGTACCAGCGCTCGGCGGTCTGCTGCTCACCGCGGGCGGCATGCAGCGCGCCCAGGGCGTTGGCGGCGTTGCCGTCGCCGTCCTGGGCGGCGCGCAGCCACCACACGGCCGCGCTCTCCTCGTCGCCCGCGTCGCGCAGCAGGAAACCGAGGGCGCAGGCGGCGCGCGGCTCGCCGTCCTTGGCGGAGGTGAGGTACCAGCGACCGGCCTCCTTGAGCTCGCCGCGCTGTTCCAGGATCGCGCCGAGGTGCAGGGCCGCGCGCCGGTGACCGCGCGCGGCGGCCTGCCGGTACCACTGCTCGGCCTCGCCCACGCGTCCGGCGGCCGGACCCGCCACGGGGCCGTCGCCCGCACGGCGGCCCGGAGCACCGGGCGACGTGGGAACGCGGCCCGCGAGCGTGTCGGAGCCGGAGGCCGCGAGAGCGCGCCGCGCCGCGCCGGGTCCCGATCCCCGGCCGAGGCCGAAGGCGTCGTGCGGGTCCTCGACTGCGTTCCGCTCCAGGGTGCGGGCGAGGCGGTACGCGGCCTCCCGGTGCCCCTGCTCGGCGGCGGCGCGCAGCCAGCGCTCCGCGCCGACGTCGCTGCGGTGCTCCAGGAGGTCGGCCAGGGCGTAGGCGCCCAGCGCGTGCCCCTGCTCGGCGGACTGGCGCAGCCAGTACTCGGCGCCGGGCTCGTCGCCGCGCTCACGGAAGTGGCGGCCGAGCGCGTGCGCGGCGGCCGCGGAGCCGGCGACGGCGGCGACGCGCCACCATCCGGCGGCCTCGTCGGGGTAGCCGCGCTGGTGGAGGAGGACGCCCAGATTGTTGGCGGCGGCCCGGTCGCCCTCGGCGGTGGCCGCACGCAGATAGGTCTCGGCGCTGTCCAGGTCTCCGCGGCGCAGCAGCAGTGCGCCCAGCACGCTCATCGACGCCGTGTCCCCGGCGTCGGCGGCACGGCGGTGGCGCGCCTCGCTCTCGGCGCTGTCCGCCGCGTCCATCGCGTCCGTGGTGCCGACGTTGTCCACGGCGTCACCGGCTGCACCGGCTGCTTCGAAGGTGCCCGCGGCACGGGCGGTGCTTTCGGTGCTTCCGATATTCGTCCTGCCCACAGCTCCGGCCGACCCGGTCACGGCAGCAGCAAATGCCGCATCTGCTGCCTTCTCGGTCCCATAGCCGCGACGCTGCACAAACCGCCCTGTCTCCAACAGAGTTGCCCTGTCCCCCATAAATACCATCGTCGCACCACCCGCAACCCGCGTACACCTGGAATATCGCGGCCAGTTAGGTCACTTCAGCGTTTTGTCGACATGCCCACAGGGAGACAAGTCAAACACGTCCAAGTCCAACTCGTGCCCAGCGAACCGCACTTCACGCCCACCACACGAGAAAGTCTGATGCGGGATCTGATGACATGACGAAGGCCCGGATCCCATGGATCCGGGCCTTCGTTTTTCAGTAGCGGGGACAGGATTTGAACCTGCGACCTCTGGGTTATGAGCCCAGCGAGCTACCGAGCTGCTCCACCCCGCGTCGTTGTGTTCAAACAGTACCACGACGCGGGGTGGGTCTTTCTCAGCTGCCCTGGTCGCTGACCTGGTCGATGCCCTTCGCATCGGCCTTGTCGGCCTGGTCGCCCGCCTTGTCGGCGTCGCTGCCCGGCTTGTCCGAACCGGACGCGGGCTTGTCCGAACCGGACGCGGGCTTGTCGGCCTGACTGCCGGCCTTGGGCTGGGCCGCCGCCGCCCGCTGGAGGGCTTCCTCCAGGGCCGCCTGAGCCTTGCCGTAGGCGGTCCAGTCCTGTTCCTTCAGGGCCGTCTCGCCCTCGGTGTACGCCTTCTGGGCATCCGCGATGGCCTGCTTCAGAGCGGCGCTCCCGGTGACCGGGGGCTTGGTGGTGTCACCCGGTGGCTGGGTGGGTTCGGTCGGCGGAGTCGTCGTATCACCCTCGACCCCGAAGACCGCGTTGAGCGCCTCCCCGAGACTGTTCTCGAAGACGATCTTCGATCCGTACGAGGCGGCAACCTTGCGCAGCAGCGGGTAGTTCTGCGTACCACCGCGCGTGTAGACCGGCTCGATGTAGAGGAAGCCCCCTTCGAGCGGCACGGTGAGCAGATTGCCGTACTCGATGTCGGAGTCGGTGCCCTTGAGGTTTCTCACGAACTCGGCGACGTCGTCGTTGCCGTTGAGCTCACTCTGTACCTGCCCCGGGCCCTTCACCGTGGTGGTGACCCGCAACAGCCTGATGGTGCCGTAGTCCTTGCTGGCCGCGTCCGCGTCCACCGCCATGAACGCCCCCAGGTCGGGGCGTCCCTTCGGAGTGAACGTGGTGGTCAGCGAGAACTTCTGCGCGTCCTGCCCCGGCATCTTCATGCTCAGGTAGTACGGCGGAACGGCTCCCGGCTCCTTGTTGGTCGGGTCGTCCGGCACCTGCCACGCGTCACTGCCGCTGTAGAACTGAGCGGGGTCCTGGACGTGGTAGCGGGTGAGCAGCTCGCGCTGGACCTTGAACAGGTCCTGCGGGTACCGCAGATGGTCCATCAGTTCCTGAGGGATGTCCGCGCGGGACTTCACGGTCCCGGGGAACGCCTTGCGCCAGGTCTTGAGCACCGGGTCCTTGGTGTCCCACTCGTAGAGCTTGACCTTGCCGTCGTACGCGTCGACGGTCGCCTTCACCGAGTTACGGATGTAGTTGACCTGGTTCTGCTGGGCGACGACCGCGCGCTGGTTGGTGGTCAGCGAGTCGGCCGTGGTGTCACCGAGCGTCGTACGCGAGGCGTACGGGTAGCCGTTCGTCGTGGTGTACGCGTCGACGACCCACTGGATGCGTCCGTCGACGACCGCCGGATAGGCGTCACCGTCGATGGTCAGCCACGGGGCGACCGCCTCGACCCGCTCCTTGGGCGTGCGGTTGTACAGGATCCGCGAGCCCTCGCCGATCGCTCCCGAGTACAGGATCTGCGGCTCGCTGAAGGAGACCGCGTAGGCGGCGCGGTTGAACGCGCTGGAGAGACTGACCCCGCTGTTGCCCTTGTAGCTGGTGGTCTTCTCGCCGTCCTCCTCGTAGTCGAGCTCCTTCTGGGGCCCGCCGACGATGGAGTACTGCTCGGTCTTCTCGCCGTAGTAGATCCGCTGCTCGTACTTGCCCAGATCGCCGCTGGCGGGCAGACCCGACTCGGTGAAGTCCGGGGAGCCCGCCGGGTTCGTACCCGTGGTGGTGCCCCGGGCCGCGATGGCGCCGTAGCCGTGGGTGTACGTGAAGTGGTCGTTGATCCAGTTCCGCTTGGGCAGGCCCTGGAGGTTGAGCTCGCGCAGGCCGATGACGGTGTCCTGCTCCTTGCCGTCCTTGCCCTTGTAGCGGTCGACGTCCAGGGTCTTGGGGAACTGGTAGTAGTTCCTCTTCTGCTGGAGCTGCTGGAAGGCCGGGGAGACGACGTTGGGGTCCATCACCCGGTAACTGGCCGCCGCGTCCGCGCTCGCGCGCAGCTTGGTGTCGTCGGTCGTGGTGGCCTTGCCCGCGTAGTCGTCGACCTGGGCGTCATCGATGTCGTACGCGTCCCGCGTCGCATCGATGTTCTTCCGGATGAACGGTGCTTCCTTGGCCTGCTCGTTCGGCTGGACCTGGAACTTCTGCACGATCGCCGGGTAGAGCCCGCCGATCAGGATCGCCGAGAGCACCATCAGGCCGAAGCCGATCACCGGCAGCTGCCAGGTGCGCCGCCACAGCGTCGCGAAGAACAGCACGGCGCAGATCGCGGCGATGCAGAACAGGATGGTCTTCGCCGGAAGGTAGGCGTTCGCGTCGACGTACCGCAGGCCCGTCCAGTTGTCCGTGGCCTTGAAGTCACTGGACTTCACGGCCAGGCCGTACCGGTCGAGCCAGTAGGCCACGGCCTTCAGGGAGACGAAGATGCCGAGCAGCACCGAGAGATGGCCGGTGGCCGCACCCGTCGCCCGCGCGCCGGGGCTGGTGATCCGCAGCCCGCCGTACAGGTAGTGGGTCAGCGCGGCGGCGATCAGCGCGAGCACCGTCGCCGCGAAGCCGAAGCCCAGCAGGAAGCGGTACCACGGCAGGTCGAAGGCGTAGAAGGACACGTCCAGCTTGAACTGGGGGTCCTTCTGCCCGAACGACACGCCGTTGACGTACATCAGCCACGTACGCCACTGGCCGGAAGCGGAGGCTCCGGCGATCAGTCCGACGAGCGCGGTGATCGCGAGCAGTACCCACTTCTTGTAGGGGGCGACGCTCATGCGATAGCGGTCCAGGCTCTGCTGCTCCAGCGACATCGCGCTCAGTGGCGGCCGGAGCCGGTGCGCGAGCCAGATGTTCACGCCGATGGCGAGGGCCATCAGCAGTCCGAACACGAGGAACAGCCCGATCTTGGTCCACAGGGTGGTGGTGAAGACGGACGAATACGCCACCGACCGGTACCAGAGCCAGTCCGTCCAGAACCCGGCGAACATGACGAACGCCATGGCGAGAACCGCCAGAACGCCCAGTGTCATGAGCAGGGTACGGACACGCCGGGACGGGCGGCCCACTCTGATCCGTGGCCCGGTCGGGCCTCCGCCGCGGTCCGGCATCTGGAAAGCCAACGTGCGCACCTCGAAGTCATCGGTCGTGTGAAGCGGGCCCCGCGATCGTAGAGCCCACCTAAGCAACTTACTGAGGCTTTACCTAGTTCCCGTTCCCGGGGCGGAAGGAGGCAGGATATTCACCATGCCCAACGTTTCCCCCTCAGGCCCTCCGATGGCCGCGAGCCCCCTCACCGTCGCCGTCCTCGAAATCGACACCTACGCCTCCACCCTCGGCTGGGACCAGCCGGCCCGGCTGTTCGCCCTTGTCGACACCGCCCGGCTGCGGGTCCAGGAGCCCGGTCTCGCCGCCCAGCTCGGTCTTGACGACACCGGTTCGACGACCGCTTCCCTCACCCCCATCGAGCAGGAGGAGCTCCCCGCCGGCACGGCGCTGGACGACTTCCTCGGCACGATCGCCTGGCCCGACTCCGTGGTCGGGTGCGCCATGACGGTGGAGCGGCTGATGCTTCCGCCGTCCGCCGAGGCATCCGTACCGGAAGGACTCAGTGACAAGCAGCTGACCAAGTGGGTCGCCAAGCACCCGGACCGGCAGGAGGTGCGGATGACCGTGGCCGTACTGCGGGACGGGGCGCGGGACTCGGCCGTACGGCTGCGCGAGAAGGACTCCCCCACCGAGGTCCTGACCGGCGCGGGGCTGGTCCCGGGGCTGGCCGAGGCGCTGGCGGCGACCTTCGAGTCCTGATCCCCCGGATCCGGGACTCACGAGTCCCGGATCTCCGGCGGGGACTCACAGGTCCAGGCCTTCCGGTCCGGGACCCACGGGTTCCGGACCGGCTCCGTTCAGGGGTGGGGCGGGCGGCCGTCAGCCTGCCGAGCAGCTCGGCAGCGCGTCCGTCTTCCCCGCCCGGATCTTCTCCAGCGACTTCTTGGCGTCGTCGAGGGTCTTCACCCGGACCAGCGTGAGCCCGCTCGGGGTGTCGGACGCCGCGGCGGCGCAGTTGTCGTCCGGGGTGAGGAAGTAGCGCGCACCCGCGTTGCGTGCGCCGACCAGCTTCATGTTGATGCCACCGATCGGGCCGACCGTGCCCTTGTCGTCGATGGTTCCGGTGCCGGCGATGAACTTGCCGCCCGTCAGATTGTCGGGTGTCAGCTTGTCGATGATGCCCAGCGAGAACATGAGACCGGCGCTCGGGCCGCCCACGTCGGCGAGCTTGATGTCGATCTCGAACGGGAACGTGTGGTCCGTTCCGGCCCTGATGCCGACGATCGCGCGGTTCTCCTTCGGGGCCTCCGGCGTGGGGGGCGCCTTCTCCGTCGTGACGGTGACCTTCTCGCTGCCCTCGGGGGCGCGGCCCGCCTTCTCGGCGGCGGCGGCCTCCTTGGCCGGGATGACGGTGAACGTGACGTCCTGGCCGGGCTCGTGCTTGGTGACGAGCTTGGCGACGTCGTCGGGCTCCTTGACCACGGTGCCGTCGACGGCCTTGATCACATCGCCCGCGTGCAGCCTGCCCTGGGCCGGGCTGTCCTTGACCACGGTGGAGACGACCACCCGCGAGGACACCGGGATGCCCAGCTCCTCCAGCGCGGCGACCTTCGCGCTCTCCTGGGACTGGCTGAACTCCTCGGCGTTCTCCTGGGTCGACTGCTCTTCGGTCTTGCCGTCGGGGTACAGGGTGTCGTGCGGCACGACCACGCTGTCGTGGGCCAGCCAGCCGTAGACGGCCTCGACGATGTTCATGTTGTAGTCCGCGCCCGTGACGCGCACCGTCGTCATGTTGAGGTGCCCCGACGTCGGGTACGTCTTGCGACCGGCGATGTGCAGTACGGGCTCGCCACGTGCGTCACCGAGCGTGTTCACGGTCGGCCCGGGAGACATCTCCGAGTACGGCACTTTGATCAGCACGCCGGCGCAGAGCAGCGCGATGAGGATGAGGGTGGAGGCGAGCATCGTCGCGGTGCGGCGTGGCATGGAACGACAGTACGGGAAGGGCCTGTCAGTGCACCGCGTGGGCCGGTCCGTACGGGGCTGGGGGCGCGGCGGCGGAAGATGTCACGCGGCGAGCGGCCTCAGAGGACGTCGGAACCGGAGTGCGATTTCTCCATCGCATCACGGAATCTGGCATACCCGGCGAGTTCGGAGACGTCGCCGGTCGTACGGTTACGCGCGGCCCAGCTTCCCCATATCGCGGCGCCGACAGCAGCGAAAAGTGGAATCAGCAGCCAAGCGAGTGCCGCCATGACGGCCTCCTTACCCCATGAGCGACCGCAAGTAACCGATCAGCAGATTAACGATCCGGAAGTCCAACGCTTACGGCAGGGGTGCGGTTACGCAAATCGGGGCTGATCCCACCCGGTCCGGTTTGCGCTCAGCAGGCACCCACCCACTCCTCCGTACCGTCCGAGAACCGCTGGTGCTTCCAGATCGGAACCTCGTGCTTGAGGTCGTCGATCAGCTTGCGGCAGGCGTCGAAGGCTTCCGCGCGGTGCGGGCAGGAGACGGCGACGACCACCGCCAGATCGCCCACCGCCAGTTCACCCACCCGGTGGACCGCGGCCAGCGCGCGCACCGGGAAGTCGGCGACGACCTTCTCCGCCACCCGGCGCAGCTCGTCCTGGGCCGACGGATGGCAGGAGTAGCCGAGCGCGCCGACGTCCTGACCGCTGTCGTGATTACGCACCGTGCCGACGAAGAGCGCGATGCCGCCCGCGGCGTCGTCCCCGACGGCGCGGAAGATCTCGTCGACGGACAGCGGGGTGTCCCGGATCGCCAGCAGCCGGATGGGGTCCTGGGCGGCCTGCTCGCCGGGGTGGTCGTGGGTGCGTGCCATGGCCCCCATGGTGCCGCACGGCACCGACCTCGCGGAATTGCGCGTTCGACCGGTGGGCAGCCGGTCGCGTTGGAGCCTCCTACAGGCGCCCGTGGATCGTCCCCGAAGGGGACGACGACGATCAGATGCGACGGCGGGCCTTGCGGGCGCGGCGGACCAGGGCTGCCGTACCGAGCAGGGCGACCGTCGCACCGGCGGCACCCGCGGCGGTGGCGTCCTTGCGGCCCAGTCGGCGTCCGGCGAGCGTGTGACGCCCTTCCACCTCTTCGAGGAGGGCTCCCAGGACCTCCTCGTTGGTCCACTTCGGGCGCCACCCGACATCGTGCAGCCGGCTCACGCTGACCACCCAGGGATGCATGGTGTACGCCAGGTCACCGGCCGGGGAGGGGGTGAGGCCGATCCGGTGCAGGCGGGCGGCGGCCCCGAGAGCGACGGCGGACGGCAGCTCCATCCGGCGTACGCCGCTGAGCTCCTCGACCTCCTCCTGCTCCAGCCATCCGTCGCAGCCGACCGCGAACTCGCCGTCGATCTTCTCCAGGGCGGCGTACTCCAGGGCGCTGACCAGGTCGTCCACATGACAGAACTGCCAGGTGGGACGCGATCCGGCGACAACCAGCAGCCGGGGCGACTCGAAGTAGCGGGTCAGCGCCGTGTCCGTGCCGCCGACCAGGACGGTGGGGCGTACAACGGTGACGTTGAGCCCGGGGTGGGCCCGGGGCGCACGGCGGCCGAGCCGTTCGATCTCCAGCAGATCACCGACGCCGGTGGCCTCCGCCGTGGCGCGCAGTTCGGCGTCCTCGGCGAGCGGGATGTCGTTGTCGGGCAGGGCCCCGTAGACCATCGCCGAGGTGCACAGCACGACCCGGTGGACGCCGACGGCCGCGGCGGCCGTCAGCACGGTCTGGGTGCCGCGCACGTTGTACGCCGTACGGGCGGCGGGGTCGGTCTCCAGATCGAGATCGAGCGCCAGATGGACCACGACGTCCGCGCCGCGCAGTTTCTCGGCGATGGCGGGGTCCCGGACGTCCAGGATGTGCCAGGTCGCCTCGGAGACCTCCCCACGCCGTTCGTCGATGGCGATGACCTGCTTGATCTCGTCGGATGCGGCGAGGTGCGCGGTGAGCAGCTCACCGATACCGGTCGCGGCGCCGGTGACCGCGACGACGGGGCCCCGGCTCTTGGAACGATTTTTTCTGGGCTTGCTTTCGGGCGAGGGGTCGGTCAGGTTTCGCGCTCCGCGAACCTGTGGATCTGGGGAACTCACCGGGCGTCTCCAGCGGTTGTCTTCAGTACGTACCCGAATGACGCGTACGTACCAGGTGGCGTCCATCCTGCCGCAGGCCGGGAGCAGGCGGAGCACTGAGGCCCCGAGCGGGCTTGGTGTCTACGCTGGATGGTGATGTCGGGCAGTCGCCGTCGGTTCGAGCCGGCGGCCCTACGAGCCGAGGAAACCCGTGAGTGACACCCCATTCGGATTCGGCCTTCCGCCGGAGGAGCCTGAGAACGGCGACGAGGGCAAGAAGAAGGACCCCACCGAAGGTGGGCAGGGCGCGGGCGGGCCAGGGAACCCGTTCGGCTTCGGGCCGGGCGCGGGCGGGGACAACCCGTTCGCGGCGATGTTCGGCACGATGAACCCGAACGACCTGGGCGCCGCCTTCCAGCAGCTGGGCCAGATGCTGAGCTACGAGGGCGGTCCCGTGAACTGGGACATGGCCAAGCAGATCGCCCGCCAGACGGTCTCCCAGGGGACCCCTGACGGCACCAAGGACGCGAGCGTCGGGCCTTCGGAGCGCACCGCTGTCGACGAGGCCCTGCGGCTGGCCGACCTCTGGCTGGACGGCGTGACCTCGCTGCCCTCCGGTTCGGTCTCGACCGTGGCGTGGAGCCGCGCGGAGTGGGTCGAGGCGTCCCTTCCCGCGTGGAAGCAGCTGGTCGACCCGGTGGCCGAGCGTGTCGGCCTGGCGATGGGTGATGTGCTGCCCGAGGAGATGCAGGCCATGGCGGGCCCGCTGATCGGCATGATGCGGTCGATGGGCGGCGCCATGTTCGGCCAGCAGATCGGGCAGGCCGTGGGCGTTCTCGCCGGTGAGGTGGTCGGTTCCACGGACATCGGGCTGCCGCTCGGCCCGGCCGGCAAGGCCGCGCTCCTCCCGCTGAACGTGGAACAGTTCGGCAAGGACCTGAGCGTCCCGCAGGACGAGGTGCGGCTGTATCTGGCGCTGCGCGAGGCCGCACACCAGCGGCTCTTCGCCCATGTGCCGTGGCTGCGCTCGCATCTGTTCGGTGCGGTCGAGGCATACGCCCGGGGCATCAAGGTCGACACCAGCAAGCTGGAGGACGTCGTCGGCCAGTTCGACCCCTCGCAGCCGGAGCAGCTTCAGGACGCCCTTCAGCAGGGCATGTTCCAGCCGGAGGACACGCCCGAGCAGAAGGCGTCGCTGGCCCGCCTGGAAACGGCCCTGGCCCTGGTCGAGGGCTGGGTGGACGCCGTGGTCCACGAGGCCGCCAAGTCCCGGCTGACCTCGGCGGACGCGTTGCGCGAGACCCTGCGCAGGCGCCGCGCCTCCGGTGGTCCCGCCGAGCAGACCTTCGCCACCCTCATCGGCCTCCAGCTGCGTCCGCGCCGGCTGCGGGACGCCTCGCGGCTGTGGGCCTCGCTCACGGACGCCCGGGGCCTGGAGGGCCGCGACAGCCTGTGGGAGCACCCCGACATGCTGCCGACCGCCCACGACCTGGACGACCCGGACGGCTTCGTGCACCACGAGCAGCTGGACTTCTCCGAGCTGGACAAGATGCTCGGCGAGGCCGCGAAGGGGTCGCACAAGCCGGCCGCCGAACCGGCGGACGAGCGGAAGAGCGAGGACACCGACGGCAAGGACGAGCCGAAGGCCGACGGCGGCAACGGTGGCAAGGGCGACAGCGACCAGTGAACCTGCACGACGACGCCGTTCTCGTACTGAAAAGCTTCGACGGGGGCGGGGACGGGGACGGGGACCGGGCAGAGCTGCGTCAGGTGTATCTGGACCATCTGGCGCGGCATCCGGACGGCATGTGGAAGGCGTGCGGTGCCGGTCACGTGACGGCCAGCGCCCTGGTGGTCGATCCGGAGCGTGGCCGCGTCCTGCTGACGCTGCACAAGAAGCTCCGGATGTGGCTCCAGATGGGCGGCCACTGCGAACCGCAGGACGCCACGCTGAGCGCCGCGGCGCTCCGTGAGGCGACGGAGGAGTCCGGCATCACCGGACTCACCCTGCTCCCGGGCGGGCCGGTGCGCCTGGACCGGCACCCGATCCCTTCGCCGTGCCACTGGCATCTCGATGTGCAGTACGCCGCCCTGGCTCCGGTCGGCGCGACGGAGCGGATCAGCGAGGAATCGCTGGACCTGCGCTGGTTCGCCTACGGCGAGGTGGCGGCCGTGGCCGACGAGTCGGTCGTTCGGCTGCTGGAGCGGACACGCGTCGCGCTGGGGCAGAGCCGGTAGCTGTCCGGCCGTACGCACCGGCCGCGCGGGCGAGGGGTCCGGCCGTACGCACCGGCCGGACCGGGTGAGCTGTCCGGCCGGAGTGGACACGCGTAACCGAAGTGGACACGCGTAAGGGGCGACCCCTGATAGGCCGCCCCTTACCGCTGCCCGGCTGTCGCGGACTGTGCCGGTCAGTTCCAGGCGTTGTTCTGGTTCTGGCCGTGCGAGCCCTGCTGGCCCACGCCGAACTGGGCGCGTGCGCCCTGGCCGATCTGGGCGTTCTGCGGGGGCATGACCTCACTCGGCTGGACCAGGGCGTACCCCTGGCCGAGGAAGCTGAGCTCCCAGCCCTCCCCCGTGTTGCCCCGGCGCCGGAAAACACTCGTGGAGTGCGTCTGGGCCTGCATCTGCACGCGCAGCGAGCTGGACCAGGCGACGATCGCGTCGGCGTCGACGCTGACGTACTTCTCCGGGGTGACCTGCATCATCAGCGGCTGTCCGGAGGTCATGAGGGCGACCTTGCCGGAGCCGGAGATATTGAGCTGGTACTTGCCGGAGCCTGAGATTCCGTACTGGCTGTCCACCGCGATGACCTCGGTGTGCAGCGAGGAGTCGAGCGCGAGGACATAGGCGCTGTCCACCGTCATGCCCTCGCGGTCGACATCCACGACGTGGATGTACTGGGCGAGGTTGGCGAGGTAGACGGTGCCCTGGCCGGAGCAGCGCATCAGGTCGAGGCCCTCACCGGTGTTCGCGCGGGCGCGGCGCTGTCCCTGCGACTGGTACTCACCGTCGAAATCCATCAGCCCCTGGTAGGCGACCATGGCGCCCTTGCGGGCGAGGACGTCGTCGTGGCCGGTCAGCGCGACCCGCAGGAGCTGCGGGTTCTGGATCGCGTACCGGTCCTGGGTCTGCTGCTCGATGTGGCTGAAAAGCGGACTCTGCATGATGTTGTCTCCCTCCCGCTCAGTTCTGGATCCGCAGCCGGTCGGTACTGTCCTCGCTCGGCTGGACGACGACGATGCCCTGCCCCGAGAAGGCCATCTGGTACGCCTCTCCGCTGCCCCGCCCGATCAGCGAGGCGGCCTTGAAGCTGCGCTTGCCCTTCACCTTCAGGTTCGGGGACCACGCGACCAGCGCGTCCGGGTCGACGTACGTCTCGTCCTCGCCGCGTCCGCAGTCGACGACGATCGGGGTGCCCCGGGAGGTGATGGCGACCCATCCGGTTCCCTGAATGACGACGTTCCACAGCCCCTGACCTGCGAACTTGGCGAGACCCTTGACCTTCTCGACACCCCAGGTGAGGTGGGCGTCGAAGGCGAGGAGGTTGGTGCCGTTGACCGAGAGGGAGTCGTTGTCGAGGTTGATGACGACCACATCTGCGCCGTAGTCGGCGAGGTAGAGCAGTCCGTCGCCGGAGCACTTCATGACGGGTGTGCCCTCGCCGGTGACCCACTGGGAGGCGGCCTGCCGGACGGCCGGCGGGTTGGGCTCGTACTGGATGAAGCCCTCGTAGGCCACCATCGAGCCGGTACGCGCGTAGAGGTCCTGCCCGGAGGCCATGGCGACCTTGAGCATGGTCTTGCCGTGGTTCTCCATGCGGGCCGTGACGGGGGTCGGGGCGTAGCCCGCGAGTTGCTGATTCATGACGGGCTCCCTCAGACCTCGTAGGGCTGGACGACGATGAAGTTGCCGGGGGCTCCCCGGAACTGGAGGTTCACGGTCTCTCCGCTGTGTCCTGGGTACGCGTTGCGGCGCAGCCGGACCTGGCTGGAGATGATCACCTGGGACGCGGACGACCAGGCCACGACGGCGTTGCAGTCGGCGAAGGTGGTCGGGGTGACCGGCAGGACGACCGGTGTTCCGTGCGTCTTGACGATCACTGTGCCGGTGCCCTGGAACTGCATGGTGAACAGGGCGCCACCGGGAATGCCGTGGCCCTCGATCCGGCGGACTTCGTACTGCAGCGACTCGTCGAAGGCGAGGACGCTCTCCGCGGAGACGCAGATGCCGTCGCCCTGAAGCTCGATGGGGTGCAGGTGCGACCCCTCCTCCGCGAGGAAGACCTGGCCCTTGCCCGTACAGCGCATCAGCTGCATTTCCTGGCCGGTGGCGTTACCGACCACACGGCCCGCGAAACCCGCGCTCTTGTAGCCGAAGTCGACCTTGCCCTGATACATCACCATGCTGCCCTGCCGGGCGAGCACACCGCCGCCGCCCATGGTCAGGTCGACCCGCATCAACTGCTGGTTCTGCGGGGTCCAGCGCTGCCCGGTGGCCGTCTCCTTGTAGGGCTGGAGAGCCGCCTGCAGACCGGCACCGCCCTGCGGGATGCCTTGCGGCACCCCGGGCGGCATTCCGCCGGGAGGCTGCTGGCCGAACGGCGCCTGGCCCGGCTGCCCGAAGGAGGCGGGCGCCTGCTGACCGTACGGCGCCTGAGCCGGCTGTCCGTACGGGGCGGGCGCCGGCTGTCCATAGGGAGCCGCGGGCGGTGCGCCCTGGCCCGGAACCTGCCCGAACTGCGGCGGCGGGGGCGGCTGCCCCGGCTGCCCGTACGGGGACGGCGCCTGCGGTGCCAGCGGCGCCGCTATGGTCGGCGCGGTGTGCATCGGCTGCTGCGGCGCGGGGGCGGGTGCGGGCGGGGCGCCGAAGGACGGTGCGGGCTGCGGCACCTGCGGGGCGGGCGGAGCTCCGAAGGCCGGTGGGGCGGTGACCTGGGCGGGCGGGGCGAACGACGGCGCCGCGGCCTGCGGCTGCGGGGCGGCCGGTTCCTCCTCGGCGACCTCGCCTCCGAAGTTCTTCAGCAGCGCGTCGAGACCGCCGTCGAAGCCCTGGCCGACCGCGGCGAACCGCCAGACGTCCTTGAGATAGAAGTCGCCCAGCATGACCGCGCGCTCGGTGGTGAACTCCGACCCGTTGAAGGCGTATCTGACGACTTCCTCGCCGCCCGCGACGATCCGGATATATCCGGGGCCGACCTGCGACATCTGTCCGGCACCGTCGAGAGCCGCGGTGAAGGACAGCCTGTGGATGTTCGCCGGAATGCGGTCGAGAGTGACGCGGAACGACTCGGTGTCACCGGACTGGGCACCGAGCAGCTGAATGGACTCCTCGGGCGATTTCGGCTGATTGAAGAAGATGAAATACCGGTCGTCCGAAAGCTGTTCATTGGCGTCGAGGCCGAAGCAGCTGATGTCGAAGGTCAATCCGGGGGCAGCGATCTGCACACCTACGTACAGATCCGTCCCTGGTGTGAGATCACTGATCTTGGCCTTGTGGCCGCGTTGGAATTCCCTGGCCATGCGTAACGACCGTCCCCCATCCCGAAGGTGAATACGTCGCGTCAGGCTAACCGCAAACCACGACAATGAGCCAAGTCGGTACACACCCGGTACAGAGTCACCGAACGTCACCTGTCGCGTGCGGCGGCCGTCACTCCTCGCGTACGCCGACTCTCATTCCTCGCGTGCGGCGGGCAGGTGCGGCAGCTGATCGGCCGCCACCACTCCTTCGAGATAGCCACGGGCCCGTTCGGTACGCGGATACGTTTCCAGGAGGCGCCAGAACCGCGGGCCGTGCCCGGGAACCAGCAGGTGGGCCAGCTCATGGACGAGTACGTAGTCGACCACGTACTCCGGCATTCCCTGCAGCCGGTGCGAGAGCCGGATGCTGCCCTCGGCCGGGGTGCAGGACCCCCACCGGGTGTTCTGGTTGGTCACCCAGCGCACCGACACGGGCCTGGCCCGACCGTCGAAATACTGGGCGGACAGCCGCTCGGCGCGCGCCGCCAGCTCGCTGTCCCCGAAGACGCGCTTGCTCTCCTGGGCCGCGAGCTTGTCGAGCATCACGCCCACCCAGCGCTGCTCCTCCGCCTCCGACATCCGGGCGGGGATCAGCACGATCGTGCGGCCGCCCTCCCGGTACGCGGAAACCGTTCTTCTGCGGCGGGTGCTCCTGCGTACCTCGACCGCGCTCGTCGCCGAGGCGCGGGGCTGGGCGGCGGCCGCGCTGCGCTGAGGGGTTCCGGCGCTGCGCGCGGAGGTCTCCCCGGCAAATCCGGGTGACGGGTCGGCGGGCACGCCCCGACGTTACCCGCTGTCAGTGGGGGAAGTCCCGCCTCCGGGTCGGTTCGGCGCTGATCCACTCCTCGGCATGCACCATTTGAACGACTAATGCCCCATGCCTGTGGACAACTTTCCGCACACTTCGCCGTCGGCCTGCATTCTGACAACGGATCTACGGAACCGCGGAACAACGGATCACCGCACTGTGGATCCGTGGATCTGTCGATCTTGCGAAGCGGCCGGGCGCCGCTCGTGCGCGGAGTTCGTGAAACCGACCGGGGGAGAAGTCATGCATCCGATGTTGAAGCCCGCGCTGCGCCGGGCATGGCGTGGCCGGAGCACCGTGCAATTCGGTGTGACTCCCGCGCATGCGGTGACGCTGGGTCCGCTGGATATCGCCACCGCCAGTTTTCTGGAACTGCTCGACGGCACGCGCGGGCTGCCGCTGCTTCGCGAGGAGGCTCGCGCGCTGGACCTGTCGGACCGTCACGTGGACACGCTCGTGAAGAGGCTGGCCGCGGCGGGGCTGCTCGACGATCCGCGCGCGGGTGGACCGGGGGCCGACGCGCTGCGTCACCGTGCCGAAGCCATGGAGCGGCAGCGCCCGGACGTGGCCTCACTCTCCGTGGTCCATCCGGAGCCGGGCAGTGGCCTTCGGCGGCTTGCGGCCCGGCGGGCCATGCGGGTCCAGGTGAGGGGTGCGGGCCGGGTCGGTGCCGCCATCGCCGCGGTGCTGTCCGGCTCGGGGGTGGGCCGGGTCGACGTTCTGGACGGCGGGCACACCGAACCGTGGGACATCGCGCCCGGGGGTCTTCCGGCGGCGGCCGTCGGGGAGCGGCGGGACAGCGCCGCTCGCCAGTTGGTCCGCCGGTCGGCGGTCGGCGGGTCCCCTCGCGCGGCGGAGACGGACCGTCCCTCGGGGAGCGGCGAGCCCGGACTGTCCCTGATCGTCGTCGCCCCTCGGGACGGCCTCGCGGTGTACGCACCCGACCCGGCGGTGGCCGGGCCCTGGATCGCTTCGGGCACTCCTCATCTCTACGCGGGGGTGATCGAGGCCACCGGAGTGGTCGGCCCGCTCGTGCTGCCCGGGGGAACGGGATGCGCCGGATGTCTGGCACTGCGGCGTGCGGACCAGGACGACCAGTGGCCGAGGATGCTGATGCAGTGGCGGTCCGGACGTCGCGGCACGGTACCGGCCTGTGACCTGGGGCTGGCCACTGCGGTGGCGGGTCTGGCGGCGGCGCACGCCCTGTCCTTCCTCGACGGTGAGCTGCCGGGGAGCACGGGTGCCCGGTGGGAAGCCGCGCTGCCGCTGTTGGACTGGCGCTCGGAACGGATCGGACCGCACCTCGACTGTTCCTGTGGTGCGACTGGGCAGACTGAGGGGGAACTCACTTCCGAGGCCGGATCGGCTCACGACACAATGGCCGGGTGACCGCCGACGCAGCGATACCGGAGGCTCAAGCGGCACGGCAGTCTGGGAACTGGAGGGGCACATGTCTGATCTACCCCGGAAGGCGGTCACCCGTACCGCCAAACTGGCCGCGCTCCCGCTCGGCTTCGCCGGCCGTGCCACCTGGGGCCTGGGCAAGCGGATCGGTGGCAAGTCCGCCGAGCTCGTCGCGCGCGAGGTGCAGCAGCGCACGGCGGACCAGCTGTTCAAGACCTTGGGCGAGTTGAAGGGCGGGGCCATGAAGCTCGGCCAGGCCCTCTCCGTCTTCGAGTCGGCCCTGCCCGAGGAGGTCGCGGGCCCCTACCGGGCCGCACTCACCAAACTGCAGGAAGCGGCGCCGCCCATGCCGACCCGCACCGTCCACGGGGTGCTCGCGGAACGGCTCGGTGAGGACTGGCGGGAGCTGTTCGACGAGTTCGAGGACAGGCCGTCGGCTGCCGCGTCGATCGGGCAGGTGCACCGGGCCGTGTGGCACGACGGCCGTGAGGTCGCCGTGAAGGTGCAGTATCCGGGCGCGGGTGAGGCGCTGCTCTCGGATCTCACGCAGCTCAGCCGCTTCGCCAGGCTGCTCGGCCCGTTGATCCCCGGGATGGACATCAAGCCCCTCATCAAGGAACTGCGCGACCGGGTGTCCGAGGAGCTGGACTACGAACTGGAGGCGCGGGCCCAGAAAGAGCACGCCACGGAGTTCGAGGACGATCCCGATGTGGTGATCCCCGGGGTGGTGCACCAGTCCGATCAGGTGCTGGTGACGGAGTGGATCGACGGAATTCCGCTGTCCGAAGTGATCACGGAGGGAACGACGGAGCAGCGGGACCGCGCGGGACAGTTGCTGGCGCGCTTCCTCTTCTCGGGTCCGGCACGCACCGGCCTGCTGCACGCCGACCCCCATCCGGGCAACTTCCGGCTGCTGCCCGCGGTGGCCGAGGACGGTGAAGGTGACGGTGACGGTGGGCAGTGGCGGCTCGGGGTGCTGGACTTCGGCACGGTGGACCGGCTGCCGGGCGGGCTGCCGCGGAACATCGGTGACTCCCTGCGGCTGACACTGGAGGGCGACGCCGAGGCGGTGTACGGGCTGCTTCGGGAAGAGGGGTTCGTCAAGGACTCGATCGACCTCGCACCGGACGCGGTGCTCGACTATCTGGTGCCGATCATCGAACCCGCGCAGGTGGAGGAGTTCACCTTCACCCGCGGCTGGCTGCGGACGCAGGCGGCCCGGATCGCGGATCCGCGCTCCCCCGCCCATCAGCTGGGCAAGCAACTGAATCTTCCGCCGTCCTATCTCCTGATACACCGGGTGACGCTGAGCACGATCGGGGTGCTGTGCCAGCTGGGGGCGACGGTCCGGCTGCGGGACGAACTCGAATCCTGGCTGCCGGGATTCTTCGCGGAGTACGACGAGGAATCCGGCGACGAGACCGGCGAGGAGTCCGGCGAGCGAGGGACCGGGGCGGAGAGCCAGCAGGAGGACGCGGCCGTCGAGGTGTAGGTACCGGTGCGGCCGGTGCGGGCGGAGGCCCGGACGGGGCTGGGTCAGCGGAGCGGTCCGAGGGGGCTGCTCACCACCAGGCGGAGTCGAGGCGGCTTTCGATGGACCTGATGTGGGTGCGGGCGCAGTCGTCGCAGAGGTAGTGGCGGCGCCCGTTCTCCACCGAGCAGATCCAGGTCGGCGGGGCCGTCTCACCGTCGGCGGCGGTTCCGCAGCGGGCGCACACCACACGCGCGGCGCCCGGTTGTTCAGGGTGGTGCGTTTCCTCGTCCACCTCGTGACGATAACTCCGGAGCACGATGCGGAGCGGCACAACGCACTGCGGGGCCGTCCTGTTCGGACGGCCCCGCAGTGGGGGTGGTGGCTGCTCACCGGGCAGAGCGGTTGCCCGAGCAGCCGGGTATTTCCGGGCCGTGCCCGTTCTCGCCAGTTACTGCCTTCTCGCCTGTACCGCGTCCTCGCTGTACCGCGTTCTCGGCTGTACTGCGGCGGGGTGGCCTCTTTGCCTGCCGGTGCTAGTGCATGACCGCCATGGCCAGCGCACGGCGGGCGCGCATCGAGGCGCGCTCCGCACGGCGCTGCATCCGCCGGGCGGCCAGCAGGCGCACAGCCTGACGGTCGGCCTCGGCTTCCCGCAGGCGGTCGTGCATATGCGCACGAGCCAGGGCTTCTGGGATGAGTTGCATCTCGCGGGTCCTGTTCTGACGCGAGTCGTTCGCGCCGATGATGGTGACGTCCGGGGTGGCGGAGCCGACGGGCTCCTTCGTGGGGGTGATCATTGGTGCCTGATTCCGAGGGTCATGGGTCTGGGGACGGTCGATGGTTCCGAGGCGCTTCATTCGTGTGGGGGCCTTGACCCCCAGGCCGGCGGTCACGCTGCGACCGGGTTCTTGCGCGGACGGCCACGCGGCCGCTTGCGAGCGACGACGACGCCCTGCACGAAGAGCTCGCCACCCCAGACGCCCCACGGCTCGCGCCGCTCCTTGGCACCGGCGAGGCATGCCTCGACGAGCGGGCAGGTCCGGCAGAGGGACTTGGCGTACTCGACATCGGCCGGGGACTCGGCGAAGAAGACCTCCGGGTCATAGGAACGGCAGGGGGCGGGCACGCCGAGGTTCTCGATGGCGTCGTCGAGCGCGGTGAGCGCGGTGAGCGGAATCAAGGTGGAGTCCTCCGTGAGGCCGGGCGGGGAGATCGTGTCGGAAGGCGGTACGGACGGGGCGTGCGCTTCGAGTTGCACGGTGGGTGGTGTCCTCGTCTGGTCGTGCCGGCCTGTTGGCCGGTTGGCGGCTGGTACCAGGTACTGCTTGTCCCGAGGCTCCTTCGTCACGTCTCGTCCGTTCGGACAAAACAAAAGGGCCGCGGATCCCGAGTGGGGTTCCGCGGCCCTGAAGGCGCCGGCCTGATGCTGGATCAGGCTGGATCACTCCAGGGTTCAGGCCCACGGAAGGCCCACATCGTGTGGTGCTGCGTCGACTGCTTCTTGGCTCCTGCACCGGCTGCCGCAAAGGCATAGGCCTGAGCCTGTGTCGCCTTCACTACTGCTGCTGCCGGTGCCTGGGTCGGTCGCTCATTGCGCTCCCGCGTCACGGGGAGGCTGGCCGGGGACAGCGGGCCGGCGGCGGAGATGCCGGACAGACCGGTGCCACGCAGCACAGATTCCGAAGAGCAGGCGAGGCCGAGCGAGCAGGCGGAGACGACCGAGCGATCGGTCATTTTGACGTTCTTGATGATGCTGATCACAGAAATCGCCTCCTCTCGGCGTCTCGGGGGACCGGCCGGGACCGGTCCTGCGTATTCGGATAAGTACAGCACGGAATCAGGGCTTCAGAGAAGACGCTGTTCCCGTGGTTAAGAACCTATGGTGATGACTGGGGCGGGCGCAAACTATTTTCCCGACGAGTTTCCCTCACTCCTCGTCGGCACCCTCCGCGTCCTCCTCATCCAGGGCCTCACCTGCGCAGATGGCCAGCACATCGGCACCGAAGCGGGTCAACTTGCGGTTCCCGACCCCGGCAATGACGACCAGCTCGCCCTCGCTGCCCGGCACCGCCTCGGCGATCGCCATCAGCGTCTTGTCCGTGAACACGCAGTAGGCGGGCTGCCGCAGCCCCTCCGCCTGGCCCGCGCGCCAGGCGCGCAGCCGCTCGTACAGCGCCTCGTCCATGTCGGAGGGGCAGTCCTCGCAGCGCATCAGCTTCATCTCACCGGCCTGGGTGAGGGTCTTGCCGCAGACCCGGCACAGCACCGGCCCCCGGTGCTTCCGCTTGATCACCGGCGCCCGGCCGCCGCCGCCCGCAGTGCCGGAGCCCCGGTCGATGCCGCCGGTGCCGCCCGTGCCGCCCCGGGCGCCGAGCCCCGCCGAACCCGGCCGCAGCCCGTTCAGGAAGCGGGTCGGACGACGGCTCGCGCGGCCGCCGGGTGAGCGCGACACCGCCCAGGACAGCGAGAGGTGGAAGCGGGCCCGGGTGATCCCGACGTACAGCAGGCGCCGCTCCTCCTCGACCTGTTCGTCGGTCTTGGCGTACGCGATCGGCATCATGCCCTCGGTGAGGCCGACCAGGAACACGGCGTCCCACTCCAGGCCCTTCGCCGAGTGCAGCGAGGCCAGGGTGACGCCCTGGACCGTGGGGGCGTGCTGGGCGGCGGCCCGTTCGTCCAGCTCCATGACCAGGTCGGAGAGGGTCGCCCCCGGCTTGGCCGCTTCGAAGTCCTCGGCGAGCCGCACCAGCGCTGCCAGGGACTCCCACTTGTCCCGCACCGCGCCGGAGCCGGCGGGCGGCCTGCTGGTCCAGCCCTTCGTGGAGAGCACCGCCCGTACCTGCGAGGGCAGGCCCTCCGCCTCGTCGAGCAGCGAGTCGTTGCCCCCGGCGCGGGCCGCACCGCGCAGCGCCACACCGGCTTCCCGTACCTCCGCGCGCTCGAAGAATCGCTCGGCGCCGCGGAGCTGGTACGGCACACCGGCGTCCGCCAGCGCCTGCTCATAGACCTCGGACTGGGAGTTGACCCGGTAGAGCACGGCGATCTCACCGGCCGGGACACCCGCGGCGATCAGGTCGCGGATGCGGCGGGCGGTGCCTTCGGCCTCGGCGGGTTCGTCCGGGTACTCCGTGTAGGAGGGTTCGGGGCCCTTGTCGCGCTGCGAGACCAGTTCGAGCCGGTGCTCGGCCGCCTTGCCGTGGGCCTGGCTCAGCAGTCCGTTGGCCAGGTGGACGACCTGGGGTGTGGAGCGGTAGTCCCGCACCAGCTTCACCACGGTCGCGTTCGGATGGCGGGTGCGGAAATTCAGCAGGTGGTCGGGGGTGGCCCCGGTGAAGGAGTAGATGGTCTGGCTGGCGTCGCCGACGACGCACAGATTGTCCCGGTCGCCCACCCAGAGGTCGAGCAGCCGCTGCTGGAGCGGGCTGACGTCCTGGTACTCGTCGACGACGAAGTGCTGATACTGGCCGCGCACGTGGTCGGCGATGTCGTGCCGGTCCTGGAGGATGCCGACGGTGAGAAGGAGCACGTCCTCGAAGTCGATCACCGAACGGTCGCGCTTCAGCTGCTCGTACATCGCGTAGATCTGGGAGAGCACCGCCGGATCGCGCGGCGCGTCCCGCTGGGTCTTGGCGACCGCGGCCGGATAGTCGGCGGGCACGGTCTGGGTGACCTTGGCCCACTCGATCTCGCTCGTGACGTCCCGCAGCTCATTGCGGTCGAGCCGGAGCTGGCAGCGGGCCGCCGCCTCGGCGACCAGCTGTACCTTGCGTTCCAGCAGGCGGGGCAGCTCGCCACCGACTGCTTTCGGCCAGAAATACTGGAGCTGCCGCAGCGCCGCGGAGTGGAAGGTCCGGGCCTGCACCCCCGTGGCACCGAGCTGCCGGAGCCGACCGCGCATCTCGCCCGCGGCCCGGTTGGTGAACGTGACAGCGAGCACGGTCGTCGGCTGGATGATCCCCGCCCGCACCCCGTACGCGATGCGATGCGTGATCGCTCGCGTCTTGCCCGTACCGGCTCCGGCCAGCACGCACACGGGTCCGTGCAGCGCCAGAGCCACCTCGCGCTGCTCGGGGTCGAGCCCGTCGAGCACGGCATCCGGGGACTCGGGGACCTGTGGGAAGAGGGTGGAATGCGTTGCTGCTGTCACCCCGCCATGCTGCCAGGTCGCGAGGGGCTGGTGCGGAGGTTGTCCACAGGGGTGCCGCATCTGTCGTACTAACCACGGCCGATCCCTCGTACACATCGCGCGTACCCACCACACGTACCGAATCCGCGTACCGGCCCCGCACACCCATCACGCGTGCTGCGCCCCACGGCCCAGCCCCGTCGCTCGCGCGGTGTTCCAGCCCCGTTGCGGGAATGGTGGCCGGGTCCCGTACGTTCCACTGCGTGCGGGAACGCACTTTTCAGCTTCCAGCTTTGCAGCGAGACGGACGAGACAGAGGAGCGCGAGCGACATGCCGGGCACTGTGACGATGTACAGCACCACGTGGTGCGGCTACTGCCGCCGGCTCAAGGGCCAGATGGACCGCGAAGGCATCGCGTACACCGAGGTCAACATCGAGCACGACCCGGATTCGGCGGCCTTCGTCGAGAAGGCGAATGGCGGAAACCAGACGGTTCCGACGCTTCTCGTCGTCGCGCCCTCCGGCACCGAGTCGGTCATGACGAACCCCTCGCTGGCCCAGGTGAAGCAGGCGCTGGCCGTCTGACGCACCCTCCGCCCGCATCGACTGCCCCCTTCCGGCACTGGCCGGAAGGGGGCAGTCGTGTTCGTGGTGCGTCTACGGAGCGCGGTCAGTTCGTCCGGGTCGCGCTGCCGGGCTTCGGCAGCGGCTTGCCGTACCAGAGCTCGATCAGACGGGCCGCGATCGAGATGCCGAACGGGGGCAGGATCTCGCCCGACTCGAAGGCGGCCGTGAGGTCCTCGCGGGAGAACCAGCGGGCCTCCTCGATCTCCTCGCCGTCCACGTCGATCTCCGACGAGGTCGCCCGCGCCATGAAGCCGAGCATCAGGCTCGACGGGAACGGCCAGGGCTGGCTGGCGATGTACTCGACCTCGCCGACCGTGATGCCCGCCTCCTCGTACACCTCGCGCGCCACGGACTGCTCGATCGACTCCCCAGGCTCCACAAAACCAGCGAGCGTCGAGAAGCGGCCCTCCGGCCAGTGCACCTGGCGGCCCAGCAGGGCGCGGTCCTGGTCGTCCGTGACCAGCATGATCACGGCCGGGTCGGTACGCGGGTAGTGCTCGGCGCCGCACGCCTGGCAGCGGCGGATGTGTCCGGCCGCCGCGATGACGGTGCGCTCGCCGCAGCGGGAGCAGAAGCGGTGCAGGCGCTGCCAGTTCTCCAGGGCCACCGCGTGCACCATCAGGCCCGCGTCGCGGGCGCCGAGGAGCAGTCCGGCCTCGCGCAGACCTGCCGGGCGCGCGGACTGGTCCATGCGGCCGGGCAGGGAGTCCTTCTGGAGCGCGAAGTAGCTGACGCCGTCCTCATCGGTGCCGAGGAAGTAGCGGTGGGTCTCGGTGACCGGCGCCTCGAAGGCCGGGGTCATGACGATCGCGGAGCCGCCGTCGTCCGTGTCGTCGATCAGCACCTGCCCGCCCGAGACGACGAAGACCCTGGTCGTCGGGTGGCTCCAGGCGACGGACAGCCACGCCTCGTCGAGGCGGTGATGTGCGGCGCGGTCGATACCGCTGGGCGCGGTGAGACCGATCGGGCGGTCTGCGGTGGCGTTGTCGAAGGTGCTCACAGGTGCTTCCTACTCCCCCGGGATGGATCGGGTGTTCAGAGGATTCAGCGGAGTGCCGCGGGCAGCGAGACCCTCAGCTCGTCCCACAGGTGGGCGGTTGTCTCCGCTCCCTTGAGCAGAAGGTCCAGTTCGACCTTCTCGTTGGGGGCGTGCCAGCCGTCGGACGGTACGGAGATGCCCAGGAAGAGAACGGGTGCGCCGAGGACGTCCTGAAGGTCCGCGGCGGGGCCCGAGCCCCCTTCGCGGGTGAAGAGGATCTTCTTGCCGAAGGCCCTGCCCATCGCGCGGGCCACGGCCTGGAGGGCGGGGTGGTCCAGCGGGGTCAGACAGGGGCGGGTGGCGGGCGAGAAGGTGATCCGGTGACGGACACCGGCCGGGATCTGTGTCTCGGCCCAGGCCAGCACGGCCTGCTGGACACGTTCGGGTTCCTGGCCGGCGACCAGCCGGAAGCTGATCTTCACCATGGCCGAGGAGGGGATGATCGTCTTGCTGCCCGCACCCTGGTAGCCGCCGCCGATGCCGTTGACCTCGGCGGTGGGGCGGGCCCAGACGCGCTCCAGGGTGGAATACCCCGCCTCGCCGGACGCGGCGTGCGATCCGGCGGTACGCAGCCAGGTGGCCTCGTCGAAGGGCAGCTCGGCGAAGAGCGCGCGCTCGGTGTCGGTGAGCTCTGCCACACCGTCGTAGAAACCGGGGACCGCGATCCGGCCCCGGTCGTCGTGGAGGGCCGCGACGAGGCGGGCGACGGCGGTCGCGGGGTTGGGCACCGCGCCGCCGAACGATCCGGAGTGGATGTCCTGCTCGGGGCCGTACAGCTCGATCTCGCACTCGGCCAGACCACGCATTCCGGTGCAGACGGTCGGTGTCGTCTCGTCCCACATGCCGGTGTCGGAGACGATCACCGCGTCGGCGGCGAGGCGGGCCGCCCGCTGTTCGGCCAGGGCGCGGAAGTGCGGGGAGCCCGACTCCTCCTCGCCCTCGATCAGCAGCTTGAGGTGCACGGCGGGGGTGGTGCGGCCGGTGACGGCGAGGTGCGCCCGGACGCCGAGCGTGTGGAAGAACACCTGGCCCTTGTCGTCGGCCGCGCCGCGCCCGTACATCCGGCCGTCGCGGATCACCGGCTCGAACGGGTCGGTGTCCCAGCCGTCCTCGCGGGCCGCGGGCTGCACGTCGTGGTGGCCGTAGACGAGGACGGTCGGGGCGTCCGGGTCGTCGGATGGCCATTCGGCGAACACCGCCGGGGCACCGGGGGTCTCCCAGATCTCGGCGACCGGGAAGCCGGTCTCCTTGAGCTTCGCGGTCAGCCACTCGGCACTGCGCCGTACGTCCCCTTCGTGCTCCGGCTGCGCGGATACGGACGGGATGCGCAGCCACTCGGCGAGGTCGTCGAGGAAGGCTGTGCGGTGCTGTTCGGTGTACGTACGGACGGCGCTGTCCGGGGTGTCGCTCATGCTGTTGAGCCTATCGGCCCGGCGGAGGTGGCTCGTCCAGCAGGAGCCGCTCCAGCTCGGCCCGGCCCGGCAGCCCGGCGGGGTGAACGGTCTCCCCGCTGCGTACATAGAGGAACGTCGCGGTGACCGAGTCGAGCGGCAGGTCGTGCAGCTCGGCCCAGGCCAGCCGGTAGACGGCGAGCTGGAGGGGATCGGCCGAGCGGTGGCGGCTGGTCTTCCAGTCCACGATCTCGTACGTGTCACCCGTGCGGTACACCGCGTCGATCCGGCCCCGGATCACCCGGCCCGCCAGCGTGATCTGGAACGGCGTCTCGACGCGGTACGGGGTGCGGCGGGCGTACTCCGTGCGCTCGAACGCCTCTTTGAGCGCGGCGAGGTCGCGCTCGTCGGCGATCTCCGCGTCGCTCTCGTCGCCGCCCGGCAGTTCGTCGGGGCCGAGCATGGGCAGCGGCACCTCCTCGAACCGGGACTCCACCCAGGCGTGGAAGCGGGTGCCCCGGCGGGCGGCGGGCTGGGGCGGACGCGGCATGGGCCGGGCCAGCTCCCGGGCGAACGCGTCGGGGTCCTCGGCCAGGCGCAGCAACTGGGTGGCGGAGAGCGAGGCGGGTACGAGGACGTCGCGCACGGTGGCGCGGGAGCGACGCAGCTCCCCGGCGAGGGCGTCCAGATCGCGGTCCCAGGAGGCGAGGGTGCGCGCTTCCTCCGGGGTGAGCGAGGGGGGGCGGGCGGGGTCCTCGTGGTCCGTGGGGTCCCCGTGGTCTGCGTGGCCGGTGTGGTCTCCGCTGCCCCCGCTCTCTCCTCTGTCTCCTCTGTCTCCTCTGCCTCCGCTGCCCCCGCTCTCTCCGTCGTCCCCTTGGCGCGCTGCGGGTACGTGCGGAGCTTCCCCTGGTCGTTCGGTCGGCAGATCGTCCCAGTCCAGCTCCTCCCCCGCGAACAGGTCACCGAGCGGGTCACCGGAAGCGTCGCCGAGGGAGTCGCCGAAGACGTCGTCGAACGGGTCGTCGTGCGGGGTCCCGGGGCGGCCGTCGTCGTCCGCCGGTACGGGCCCGGCGGCGGCCAGGGACTCCAGGTGGGCCAGCACCGTGTCCCGTGCGGCGCGGCGGCGGGCCAGCGCGGTGTCGTCCAGCGGGAGCGGCCATGCCTGATCGGCGTCCCGCTCCGCCAGTGCCGGGTTCTCCTCGTCCTCGGCCGGTTCGTCGGCCCAGGACTCGATCTCGCCGTATCCGGCGGCGCAGTGCTCGTACAGCGCGTGGAGAAAGGCGGACGGGCCGCGCGTCCTCTTCTGGGACGGTCCCCACCAGTGGCCGGAGCCGAGGAGCAGCGAGCGGGGGCGGGTGAAGGTGACATAGCCGAGGCGGAGCTCCTCGGTGTGCTGATGCTCCTTCATCTCCTCCTTGAACGCCTTGAGCCCCTTGGCGTCGAAGGAGGAGATGACCGGGAGGGTGGCCGCGTCGCCGCGCAGGGTGTGCGGCAGGACCTTGGACTGCGAGGTCCAGGCGTCCCGTGACTGGGTGCTGGGGAACTGTCCGGTGACCAGTCCGGGCACGGCGACGACGTCCCACTCCAGGCCCTTGGACTTGTGCGCGGTGAGGACCTTGACGGTGTTCTCGCCGCCGGGCAGGGCGTTGTCCAGGCCCTTCTCGTACTGCGCGGCGGTGCGCAGGAAGCCGAGGAAGGCCAGCAGGGTGGCCTCGCCGTCGAGGGCCGCGAAGCCCGCCGCCGTATCGAGGAAGTTGGCGAGGGTCTCGCGGCGGCGGGCGGCGAGGGCGTGCGGGGACGCGGACAGCTCGACTTCGAGGCCGGTGGTGGCGAGGACCCGGTGCAGCACGTCCATGAGGGGGTCGGCCAGCGAGCGTCGCAGGTCACGCAGTTCGCCGGCGAGGCGGGCGAAGCGGACTCGGGCCTCTGCGGAGAACGGCAGCCCGTCGTCCTGGGCGTCGCCCGCGACCAGGAACGTGTCCAGGGCGTCGGCGAGGGAGATCACCTCGGCCGGGTCGATGCCCTCGACGGCTTCCGCGAGGCGGCGGTCGGGATCGAAGTCCTCGTCGTCCGCGTGGGAGGCGTGGTGGACGAGGAGGCGGGCGCGGCGGCCGAGCAGAGCGAGGTCACGGGGGCCGATCCGCCAGCGCGGTCCGGTGAGCAGCCGGACCAGGGAGGCGTTGGCCCCCGGGTCCTGGAGGACTTCGCAGACGGCGACGAGGTCGGCGACCTCCGGCAGGTGCAGCAGTCCGGACAGGCCGACGACCTCGACCGGGACGTCGCGGGCGACGAGCGCCGCCTGGATCTGCGGGAAGTCCCCGGCGGTGCGGCACAGCACGGCGATCTCACCGGGCGGGGTGCCCGTCGTAACGAGGTGGGCGAGCGAGTCGGCGAGCCAGTCGATCTCTTCGGTGTGCGTACGGAGCAGGGCGCAGCGGACGGTTCCGTCGCGCTCGGCGCCGGGCGCGGGGCGCAGGGCCTCGACGCCCTCGTGCATGGCGCGCAGCGGGTCGGCGAGGCCGTTGGCGAGGTGCAGGAGGCGGCCGCCGCTGCGCCGGTTCTCGCTGAGGCTGTAGCGGGTGGCGGGGGTGCCGTCGGGGTGCGGGAAGTGGAGCGGGAAGTCGTCGAGGTTGGCGACGGAGGCGCCGCGCCAGCCGTAGATCGCCTGGCAGGGGTCGCCCACGGCGGTCACCGCGTGGCCGGTCGCCCCCTCGGGGCCGTTGCCGAAGAGGGCGGAGAGCAGCCGGCGCTGGGCGACGGAGGTGTCCTGGTACTCGTCGAGCAGGACGACCCGGAACTCCTCGCGGAGGATGGTGCCGGTCTCGGGCCTGGTGAGGGCCAGCTCGGCGGAGAGGGCGATCTGGTCGCCGAAGTCGAGGAGGTCCCGGCCGCGCTTGGCGGTGCGGTACCGCTCGGTCAGCCCGAGGAGTTCGCGCCGGGCCTCGGCGGTCTCGGGGATCTTGCGCAGCTCCGCGTTGGTGAGCCTGGCCGTCTCCAGCGCGTGGAGGAGGTCGGTGTCGTGGCGCGCGAGCTGTTCGGGGCGTACGAGGTGCTCGGCGAGCTCGGCGTCGAGCGCCAGCAGATCGCTGACCAGGGTGGGGAACGACCTGGTCAGGGCCGGATAGGGGCCGGGCGCCTCGCGCAGCACGCGGGCGGCGAGCTGGTAGCGGGTGGCGTCGGCGAGGAGCCGGGTGGTGGGTTCGAGCCCTATCCGCAGGCCGTGTTCGGTGAGGAGCCGGCCGGCGAAGGCGTGATAGGTGGAGATGCTGGGCTCGCCCGGCGGGTTGTCCGGGTCGATGGTGTCCGGGTCGGTGACCCCGGCGGCGACCAGCGCCCTGCGGACCCGCTCGGCCAGTTCACCCGCCGCCTTGTTGGTGAAGGTCAGGCCGAGGACCTGCTCGGGGGCGACCTGCCCGGTCCCGACCAGCCAGACCACGCGGGCGGCCATCACCGTGGTCTTCCCCGACCCGGCTCCGGCCACGATCACCTGCGGGGCGGGCGGCGCGGTGATGCAGGCCGTCTGCTCCGGGGTGAAGGGGATCCCGAGGAGCTCCTTGAGCTGCTCGGGATCGGTGAGGCGTGAGGACACCCAAGAACCGTAACCGGACGCACTGACAACGTGCCGCGCCCCGTGGCGCTCGTCGGCTACTCCACGACCTGGCGGCCCTCCGGCTGCGCGCTGCACGAGGCCCGGAAGGCGCAGTGGGTGCAGTGCTGGCCGGTCGTGGGCGTGAACCGTTCGTCCAGGACCCGCCCCGCGGCCGTCGCCAGCAGGTCGGAGACCCACGCGCCGGACAGCGGCTCCTGGGCCTGGACCTTGGGGAGGGCGTCGCCGCCCTCCTTCTTCGGGGCGGGCTGCCGCAGCTGGACGAGTTCGGCGCCCCCGGAGTCCGGCCGCTGCCCGTCGAACACCTCGTCGAGGGCGCCTTCGCGGACGGCCAGCTGGTACACGGCGAGCTGGGGGTGGACGGCCACCTCGTCCTTCGTGGGCGACTGTTTGCCGGTCTTGAAGTCGACGACGTACGCCCGGCCCTCGGCGTCCTGTTCGACCCGGTCCATCGAGCCGCGGATGCGGACCGCGTACTCGCCCGCTTCGAGCGTCACGTCGAAGTCGTGCTCGCTGACGGCGGGTGTGCGGCCGGCCCGGTCCATGACGTGCCAGCGCAGGAAGCGTTCGAGGGCGGCGCGGGCGTGGTCCTTCTCCTGCTCGGACTTCCAGGGCGCGTCGAAGACCAGGCCGTTCCAGACGGAGTCGAGGCGCTCCATGAGGACGGCCAGGTCGGCGGGGGTGCGGCCGGAGGCCACTTCGTCGGCCAGTACGTGCACGACGTTGCCGAAGCCCTGCGCGGCCGTCGCCGGGGCGTCGGCCTTCACCTCGCGGCCCAGGAACCACTGGAGGGCGCAGGTGTTGGCGAGCTGGTCGAGCGCGCTGCCGGAGAGCGCGACGGGCTGGTCCCGGTCGCGCAGCGGCACGGCGGAGCGGGTCGGCTCGTACAGGCCCCACCAGCGGTACGGATGAGCCGCGGGGACGAGCGGCTGGCCCTCGTCGTCGTTGAGCGCGGCGAGCCGGGCGAGCCGCTGGGCGGCGGCGTCGCGCAGGACGTCGGAGGCGGCGGGGTCGACCGTCGTGGCGCGGAGTTCGGCGACGAGCGCGGCGACGGCGAGGGGGCGGCGGGGCCGGCCGGTGATGTCGCGGGGCTCGACGCCCAGTTCGGTCAGGAAGCGGGACGGCTGGTCGCCGTCGTCGGCGGGGGCCTTGACCGCGGTGACGACGAGTCGTTCGCGGGCGCGGGTCGCGGCGACGTAGAAGAGGCGGCGCTCCTCGGCGAGGAGGGCGCCGGGGGTGAGGGGTTCGGCGAGGCCGTCGCGGCCGATCCGGTCCGCCTCCAGGAGGGATCCGCGGCGGCGCAGGTCGGGCCAGAGCCCCTCCTGCACCCCGGCGACGACGACCAGGCGCCACTCCAGGCCCTTGGAGCGGTGGGCGGTCATCAGGCGTACGGCCTCGGGGCGCACGGTCCGCCTGGAGAGGGTGTCCGCGGCGATGTCCTGCGCGTCGACCTCCTCCAGGAAGTTGAGCGCCCCGCGCCCGCCGGTCCGCCCCTCGGCGCGCGCGGCGGTCTCGAAGAGGCCGCAGACGGCGTCGAGGTCACGGTCGGCGTTACGGCCTCCGGCGCCGCCGCGCAGCGCGGCCCGCTCCAGCCGGGTCGGCCACGGGGTGCCGTTCCACAGGGTCCACAGGGCCTCCTCCGCGGTGCCGCCGCCTTCGAGGAGTTCCCTGGCCTTGCGCAGGAGGATCCCGAGGCGCTGGGCTCCGCGGGCGTACGCCGGATCGTGCGCCACGAGCCGCTCGGGCTCGGCGAGTGCGCGGGCCAGCAGCTCGCCGGAGGGCGCGGGAACGCGGTTCCCGGCGGCCCGCTCCTCGTCGCGCAGGGCCCGGCCGAGGCGGCGCAGGTCGGCGGCGTCCATGGAGCCGAGGGGGGAGGTGAGGAGGGCGAGGGCGGTCTCGGTGTCCAGCCAGGACGCCGGCCC
Source organism: Streptomyces sp. NBC_01433 (assembly GCF_026340105.1). Classification (NCBI taxonomy): domain Bacteria; kingdom Bacillati; phylum Actinomycetota; class Actinomycetes; order Kitasatosporales; family Streptomycetaceae; genus Streptomyces; species Streptomyces sp. NBC_01433. The sequence goes on from NZ_JAPEPM010000001.1 coordinate 866,712, forward strand.
GGGGACGGTGCCGGGCGCTGTGGCGGGTGCTGTGGCCGACGCTGAGACGGGCTCGGCGTCGGCCTCCGCGTCGACCTCCGTGTGGCGGCCGGGCTCGGCGTCGCCTTCTTCGGCATCGGCGGCATCTGTGAGGGCATCGGCTTCGGCGAGGGCTTCGCCATCGGCATCGGCGACGGCGACCGCTTCGGCTTCGTCGGGCGCCGCGGCTGCGGTGGCGTCCCCGGACTCCTTCTCCGTACGCGGTTCCGGGGCCGGGCGCTGGAGGGCGGCCGTGGCCACCGTGCGCAGCGCGGTCAGGAGCGGGGCGATGGCCGGTTCGTGACGCAGCGCGAGATCGTCGCCGTCCACCTCCAGGGGCACTCCGGCCGAGGTGAGAGCGCGGCGGACCGCGGGGATCGAGCGGCCACCGGCCCGTACCAGCACGGCCATCTCGTGCCACGGAACCCCGTCCTCCAGGTGCGCGCGACGCAGCAGGTCCGCGATGTTGTCGAGCTCCGTGGACGCGGTCGGATAGGTGTACGTCTCGACGTGGCCGCCCTCGCGGACGGCGGTGAGCTCGCGGTGGGCGCGCACCTTGGCCGCCGGGAGGCGGTTCAGCGGCATCCGGCGGGTGAGCAGCCGGGTCGCGGCGAGCAGCCCGGCGCCGGAGCGGCGCGACGTGGTGAGGACGCCGACGGGAGCGGCCTCCCCGTCCGCGCGCCGGAAGGTGTCCGGGAAGTCGAGGATGCCGTTCACGTCGGCGCCCCGGAAGGTGTAGATCGACTGGTCCGGGTCGCCGAAGGCGACCAGCGTCCGGCCGCCGCCCATGCCGGGGCCGCGCCCGCGGTTCCCGGCCAGCGCGTGCAGCAGCCGCACCTGCGCCGGGTCCGTGTCCTGGTACTCGTCGACGAACACCGCGTCGTACCGCCCGGCCAGCAGTTCGGACACCTCGGGGCGCTCGGCGAGCAGCACCGCGCGGTGCACCAGCTCCGCGTAGTCCAGGACCCCTTGCGCGTCGAGCACGTCCAGGTACTCCGCGAGGAACTGGGCCGCCGCGCTCCAGTCCGGGCGGCCCGTACGGCGCGCGAAGGCGGCCAGCGCGTCCGGACCGAGGCCCAGCTCGCGGCTGCGTGCCAGCACCGCACGTACCTCGTCGGCGAACCCGCGCGTGGTCAGGCAGGCCCGCAGTTCGTCCGGCCAGCGGACGTGGGCGAGGCCGGCCTTCTCCAGGTCGAGCTGCCCGGCCAGCAGCTCGCGCACGGTGACGTCCTGTTCCGGGCCGGACAGCAGACGCAGCGGATCGGCGAACAGATCGGCGTCCTGATGAGCGCGGACCAGGGCGTAGCAGTAGGAGTGGAACGTGGTGGCCTGCGGGCCCCGGGCGGCGCCGAGCCGGGCCGCCATCCGGTCGCGCAGCTCCACGGCGGCCTTGCGGCTGAAGGTGAGGACCAGGATGCGGGCCGGGTCGGCGCCCGCGGTCACGCGGGCCGCGACGGCCTCGACGAGCGTGGTGGTCTTGCCCGTACCGGGTCCGGCGAGGACGAGCAGCGGGCCGCCCCGGTGATCAACCACCGCGCGTTGGCTCGCGTCCAGGAGGGGGGGATCCACAGAACCCGGCGGGGTGCGCACCAGTCGGTACGCGCCCGGGGTCCGCTGCCGTGTCTCACGGTGCGGACTGTGCCGGGTGAAAGAGGAGGAGCTCACGTGGGTCGCCGGTCCTGGTGGGTGTACTGGTGAGGAGAGGGGCGGAGCGTGCCGCGCGTTGACGACGCTACGCCAGCGGTGGCGCGGGAGGCAGCGAGTCCGTTGCGTCCCTCGTCACGTGTCCTGTCGGCCGAGGTCGTACGGACGGCCGGAACGATCAGGTCTGCCGGGAGGATCGGGTCCGACGGGACGGTCAGGTCTGCCGGAACGATCAGGTCCGACGGGACGGTCAGGTCTGCCGGAACGATCAGGTCCGACGGCCGGAGGAGGTCATGTGGACCGTTCGGGGCCGACAGGCCGGTCGGGGGCGCCTCGGGCGGTCGACCGGGCCGGTCCGGGACCCCGACGCGTTTCCCGTACGCGCCCGGCGCCGCCCCTGGGAGGGCCGGATGGCCGAAGCTGTCAGATGTGAGCTTCCTCGCCCCCGTCGGGACCGTGGGTCCCGCCGCCTCCGCCGACGGCACCCGTACCGCCCGCCCCGCCGGTGGGGCCGGTCGCCCCGTCCCATCGCGCCTGTCTCATGTCGAGGCGCGGCACATGCCCGGCGGCGGCGCGGGACGCCTCGCGCAGCGGGGTGCCTTCCTCGCGGTAATGGTCCAGCGCCCGCAGTTCGTGGCCGGGGAGCAACGCCCCGTCGGCCCGCACCACGCGCCACCACGGCACCGCGGAGCCGTACAGCGCCATGACCCGGCCGACCTGCCGGGGGCCGCCGTCGCCCAGCCATTCCGCGACATCGCCGTACGTCATGACGCGGCCGGGCGGGATCAGGTCGGCGACATCGAGGACCCGCTCCGCGTACTCCGGCAGCTCTGCGCCGAGCGGTGCCGAGTCGGTACCGCCCCCGCTCGCCCGGTCCTGGGTCTCCCGGTCTTCGCTCATCCGGTCCATCCTGCCGTATGCCACCGACAGTGCCGCCGAATCCGTGTCCGGCCGCGCACGGAGCGTGCGCGCGGGCACAAAGGAGCGTATCTTGCGCATCTCGCACCTGTGCGACGCACCCTGATGCCCCCCTCTGTCTGCGGCCCGTGCCACCATCATGCGGGCGGTGACCGGTGATACGAGACCACGAAGACGATTCAGAGGCGACGAAGGAGCAGGGCGTGCAGCCACCGAAGGGGGCGGACGCCCCCAATGCCGAACCGCGCCCGCACGCGTCGGAAACCGCCGGGAACACCGCTGGGAACACCGCCGACGGCACCTCCGGTTCCGCACCGGAACAAGCGGCCCGACCGGCCGCACCGGCCGCACCCGACGGACCGGACGCGCCTCACGGACCTGACGCACCGGAGCACGAGCGGGAGGGCCACCTCTCCGGCTCGACCCTCGCGACCGTCGAGAACGGGCTGACCGACCGGGTCTCCGGCGACGAGCCGCTGCTTCCCGCGCGGGTCCACCGCCCTTCCGACCTGCTGCGGCTGCTCGTCGGCATCCTCGCGATCGTCGTCCTGTTCACCATCGCCGTCTTCGCCCAGAACACCACCACCGGCCTTGAGGACGACATCTCCAAGGGCACGGCGCAGGCTCCCGACCTGCTGATCAAGATGGCCGGACTGGTGTCCAGCATCGCCGTGCTGCTCGTCCCCGTCGCCTTCGCCATCGAGCGCCTGGTCAAACGGGACGGGCTGCGCATCGCGGACGGTGTGCTCGCCGCCGTGCTCGCCCATGGCGTCACGCTCGCCACCGACCTCTGGGTCTCCGGTTCGGCCCCCGCCACCATCCAGGACGCGCTGACCCAGCCGCAGCCCGGGGACGGGCTCACCGATCCCGTGCACGGCTACCTCGCCCCCGTCATCGCCTATATGACGGCGGTCGGGATGGCGAGACGGCCGCGCTGGCGGGTCGTGCTGTGGGTGGTCCTGCTCCTCGACGCGTTCGCGATGCTGGTCGGCGGCTACACCACCCCGTTCTCGATCATCCTCACCGTGCTGATCGGCTGGACCGTCGCGTACGGCACCCTGTACGCGGTCGGCTCGCCCAACGTCCGGCCGACCGGCCAGCACCTGATGGCAGGCCTGCGCCACGTCGGGTTCCACCCGGTCGCCGCGATGCGCGCCGAGGACGCCCCCGACAACGCCGACCAGAACGACCGCGGGCGGCGCTATCTGGTCACCTTGGAGGACGGGCCTCCGCTCGATGTGACGGTCGTCGACAGAGAGCAGCAGGCCCAGGGGTTCTTCTACCGGGTGTGGCGCAGGCTCACACTGCGCGGCATCACCCAGCGCCGGTCCATCCAGTCGCTGCGCCAGGCCCTGGAGCAGGAGGCGCTGCTCGCGTACGCGGCGATCGCCGCCGGGGCCAACGCGCCCAAACTGATCGCCACGTCCGAACTGGGGCCCGACGCGGTGATGCTCGTGTACGAGCACATCGGCGGCCGTTCCCTGGACGCGATGGAGGACGCGGAGATCACCGACGACCTGGTGCGCAGCGCCTGGCGTCAGGTGAAGGCTCTCCAGTCCCGGCGCATCGCGCACCGCAGGCTCACCGGTGACGCGATTCTGGTGGATCGTTCCGGCAAGGCGTTCGTCACGGATCTGCGGGGCGGGGAGATCGCGGCCGGGGACCTGGTCCTGCGGATGGATGTCGCCCAGCTCCTCACCACCCTGGGGCTGCGGGTGGGAGCCGAGCGGTCCGTCGCCGGGGCGCTCGCCGTGCTCGGGCCCGACGCCGTCGCCGACTCCCTGCCGCTGCTCCAGCCGATCGCGCTGAGCCGCTCCACCCGGGCGGCGCTGCGCAGGATCGCCCGCGAGCGTGCGCAGCGCGAGCGCGAGGCGGTGCTGGAGGCGTCCCAGGCGGCCAAGCACCTGCGTACGGACGGCTCCGGGACCACCGGGGCGGGCGAAGGGGCGGCCGGGTCCGGTGACCGCAAGGCGGACCGGAAGTCCCTGCGCACCGAGAAGCAGGCCGAGAAGCGGGCGATAGACGATGCGCTGGACGAGGCGCGCGAGGAGGATCTGCTCACCCAGATCCGCCGCGAGGTGCTGCTGATCCGGCCGCAGGCCCCGGTCGAACCGGTCCGCCTCGAACGCATCAAGCCGCGCACCCTCCTCACCTTCATCGCCGGTTCCATCGCCGCGTACTTCCTGATCTCCCAGGTCACCCAGGCCGACTTCGGCACGGTCGTCGAGGAGGCGGAGTGGGGCTGGGTGGCGGCCGCGCTGGGCTTCTCGGCCCTGAGCTACGTCGCGGCGGCGATGAGCCTGCTGGGCTTCGTGCCGGAACGGGTGCCCTTCGGCAAGACCGTGCTGGCGCAGGTGGCCGGCTCGTTCGTGAAGATCGTCGCTCCGGCGGCGGTCGGCGGTGTGGCGCTGAACACCCGTTTCCTGCAGCGGTCCGGGGTGCGCCCCGGACTGGCCGTCGCGAGTGTCGGCGCCTCCCAGCTGTTCGGGCTCGGCTCCCACATCCTGCTGCTGGCGCTGTTCGGCTATCTGACCGGTACCGAGAAGACCCCGGACTCGCTCACACCGTCCCGCACGGTCATCGCCGGGCTGCTCACGGTCGCGGTGCTGGTGCTGGTGGTGACCGCGATTCCGTTCCTGCGGAAGTTCGTGGTGACCCGGGTGAGGTCGCTGTTCGCCGGAGTCGTCCCGCGCATGCTCGATGTCGTGCAGCGCCCGCAGAAGCTGCTCACCGGCATCGGCGGCATGCTGCTGCTGACCGGCCTGTTCGTCCTCTGCCTGGACGCGTCGATCCGGGCGTTCAGCGGCCCCGACGTCCCCCAGCTCAGTTACGCGAGCATCGCGGTGGTCTTCCTCGCCGGGAACGCGCTGGGTTCGGCGGCGCCCACCCCGGGCGGCATGGGCGCGGTCGAGGGTGCGCTGACGCTGGGCCTGATCGCGGTCGGCCTGCCGAAGGAGGTCGCGGCGCCCGCGGTGCTGCTGTACCGCGTGATGACGCTGTGGCTGCCGGTGCTGCCCGGCTGGATCTGCTTCAGCCATCTGACCCGCAAGGGCGAGCTCTAGCCCCCGCGCCGACCGGCGTACGGGAAACAGCGCCGCCCCGCGGCATCGGGTACCGGGCCCCACCCCGCCATACCCGGTACCGGGCCCCACCCCTCCGTACCGGGCCCCGCGCCACCCGCATGGACCGTGCCCCGCGCGCTCCCCCGTGCCCCGCCGCACGATGGGCTCATGAGGACTTCCCCCGCCCTGCGTGCCGCTGCCCTCGCTGCCACCGCCACCGTGCTGCTGCCCCTGGCCGCCTGCTCGGACAGCAGCGACAGCGGCGGTGCGGACCGGTCCACGCCCTCCGAGGCATCGACCGCCTCACCGTCCTCGACGGCGCGGAAACTGTCGTCCCAGAAGCTCGACTGGCAGCCCTGCCCGGCCCCGAACGAGGCCCAGGGCGGCGGCGGATCGCCCTCCCCGCTGCCCGGCGGCACCGTCTGGGAGTGCTCCTTCATGGACGCCCCGCTCGATTACGGGAAGCCGGACGGCAGGACGATCGAGCTGGCGCTGGTCCGGGGAAAGGCCAGGAACCAGGAACGGCGGATCGGTTCCCTCCTGTTCAATTTCGGTGGCCCCGGCGCCTCCGGCGTCGCCACGCTGCCTGCCTTCGGTACGGAGTACGAGAAGCTCCGTACCCGCTACGACCTGGTGAGCTTCGACCCGCGCGGGGTCGGCCGCAGCGAGGGCGTCGAGTGCTCGGACAACGCGTCGATGGACGCCCGCAACCAGGAGGACTCCACCCCCGACGACGCCGCCGAGGAGAAGGCACTCGTCGCGGACCAGAAGTCGTACATCGCGGACTGCGAGAAGAACTCGGGCGCCGAACTGCCCTTCGTGGGAACGACGAACGCCGCCCGTGACCTGGACCTGATGCGGCAGGTGCTCGGCGACGACAAGCTCTCCTACTTCGGCATCTCGTACGGCACCGAACTGGGTGGTGTCTACGCCCATCTGTTCCCCGAGCGCGTCGGCCGGGCGGTCCTGGACGCGGTGGTCGACCCCACCCAGAACTCCGGGCAGTCCTCCCTCGGCCAGGCCAAGGGCTTCCAGCTCGCCTTCGACAGCTTCACCGCCGACTGCGCGGGCCGCGACAACTGCAAGCTCCCCGGGGCCACCGGCAAGGAGGTCGAGCAGTGGATCGCCGATCTCCTCGACCAGTTGGAGAAGCAACCGGTCGACGGCCTCGGCGACCGGCGGCTGACCCAGTCCCAGGCGACCACGGCCGTCGCCTCCGCCCTCTACTCCAAGGAGAGCTGGACCCTGCTCGAACAGGGCCTCGACGAGGCGGACGGCGGCAACGGCGCACTGCTCCTGGCCCTCGCCGACTCCTACAACGGCCGTGACGAGAAGGGGCATTACGACAACTCCACGGCCGCCAACATCGCCATCAGCTGCGCGGACTCCAAGCAGCGGTTCACCCTGGAGCAGACGAAGGCCGCACTCCCCGAGTACCGCAAGGCGTCGCCGGTGTTCGGCGACTATCTGGGCTGGGGGCTGCTGAGCTGCACCGGCTGGCCGGTCGCGGGCGCCTGGGACACCCCGGACGTCAGCGCCCCGGGTGCGGACCCCGTCCTGGTCATCGGCAACACCGGTGACCCGGCGACCCCGTACAAGGGGGCACGGGCGATGGCCGGGGAACTGGGCAAGGGCGTCGGGATCGAGCTGACGTACAAGGGCCAGGGACACGGCGCGTACAACAGCGGCGACGCCTGCGTACAGAAGGCGGTCGACGGCTACCTGCTGAACGGCAAGGTCCCGGCGGCCGGCACGGTCTGCGGCTGAGTCCCGGACCGGCGTGCGACAGCGCCCGCGCGGGACACCCCCTAGCATGGCCGCACATCTGTACGGCCCGGCACGTCAAGCGACTTCGGGCATCGGGAGGGATTCCAGCACATGCGTGTACAAGGACGGACCCGTCGGGCGGTGGCCCTGACCGGGGCGGCCCTGCTGGCTGCCGGAGCCCTCGCGGGCTGCAGCTCGGAGCCGGAGCCGACCGGGGCGGAACCGGCGGCCGGGCGGTCCGCCGCACCGAGCACCCCCACCGCCGCCGCGTCCCCCGCGGACGACCCCAAGTCCCCCGTGCTGCCCGCGTCGCTCACCTCCCAGCGGCCGGACTGGAAGCGCTGCAAGGCCCCCGAGGGCGGCACCGCCCCCGGCTCCGGCTGGCGCTGCGCCACCGTCGACGTACCGCTGGACTACGCGAAGCCGTCCGACAAGACGATCAAGATCGCGCTGATCCGCAAGGAGGCCCGGGACAAGAGCGGTCGGCTCGGCTCGATGCTCTTCAACTTCGGCGGGCCCGGCGGTTCGGGCGTCGACATACTGCCGCGCGCCGCCGGTTCGTACGGGAATCTCAACTCCCGCTACGACCTGGTGAGTTTCGATCCGCGCGGGGTCGCGGCCAGCGCCGGGGTGAACTGCCGCACCGACGAGGAGCAGGAACAGTCCTACCGGAGCATCGACATGACCCCGGACACGGCGGCGGAGGAGGAGGCGTTCGTCAAGGACGGCGCGGCCTTCGGCGCGGGCTGCGAACGCCGCTCGGGCGAGGTCCTGCCCCACGTGGGGACGACGAACGCCGCCCGTGACCTGGACCTGATCCGGCAGGTGCTCGGCGACAAGAAGCTCTCCTACTTCGGCATGTCCTACGGTACGGAGCTCGGCGGCACGTACGCGCACCTCTTCCCCAAGAACGTGGGGCGCACCGTGCTGGACGCGGTCGTCGACCCGACGGCCGACGGGGTCGGACATGCCCGGAACCAGGCCACCGGCTTCCAGCGGGCGCTGGAGAACTACCTGAAGGACCGGGGCCAGGACCCGAAGGCGGGCACCCAGCGGATCGCGCGGCTGCTGGAGCGGATCGACAAGAACCCGCTGCCGACCGGCACCGGGCGCAAGCTCAGCGAGTCGCTCGCCATCACCGGCATCGTGACCCCGCTCTATTCCAGGAGCAGCTGGCCGACTCTGACCGAGGCGCTCGACGAGGCCGAGAACAGCGGCACGGGCAATGGGCTGCTCCAGCTGGCCGACTCCTACAACGGCCGGGACGAGAACGGGCATTACGACACCCAGAACCACTCGCAGCGGGCCATCTCGTGCGCCGACTCCAAGGCCCGCCCCACGGCGGACGAGGCCAGGGCGCTGCTGCCCGAGTTCAGGCAGCTGTCCCCGGTCTTCGGCCCGTTCCTCGCCTGGGACACCGCGGGCTGGTGCGCCGAGTGGCCGGTGGAAGGTGAGCACGACACCCCGGAGGCGAGCGCTCCGGGCGCCGGTCCGGTCCTGGTGATCGGCACGACCGGTGACCCGGCGACGCCGTACGAGGGCGCGCGGAAGATGGCCGACGAGCTGGGCAAGGGCGTCGGGATCATGGTCACCAACAAGGGCGAGGGACACGGCGCGTACGGCGAGAGCGGGTGTGTGACCTCGATCGTCGACGACTACTTCCTGGACGGGAAGGTTCCGGCGGACGGGAAGACCTGCTCGTAACGTTCCCGCCGTCCCTCTGGCACCCGCACACGCGAAAGGGCCGGCCCGTACCGCCCGCACACGAGAAGGGGCCGGTCCGCATTCCGCGGACCGGCCCCTGTTCGGTTCAGGCTCTAGTAGACCGGCTTCTCGGGCTCGATCTGGTGCACCCAGCCGATCACTCCGCCGCCCACGTGCACCGCGTCGGCGAAGCCCGCCGACTTGAGGACCGCGAGGACCTCGGCGCTGCGGACACCGGTCTTGCAGTGCAGGACGATGCGCTTGTCCTGCGGGAGGTCCGAGAGGGCGTTGCCCATCAGGAACTCGTTCTTCGGGATCAGCTTGGCACCCGGGATCGAGACGATCTCGTACTCGTTCGGCTCGCGGACGTCGATGATCTCGATCTTCTCGTCGGCGTCGATCCACTCCTTGAGCTGCTGGGGAGTGATCGTGGAGCCGAGCGCCGCCTCCTGGGCCTCCTCGGACACGACGCCGCAGAAGGCCTCGTAGTCGATGAGCTCGGTGACGGTCGGATTCTCGCCGCAGACCGCGCAGTCGGGGTCCTTGCGGACCTTGACCTGGCGGTACTGCATCTCCAGGGCGTCGTAGATCATCAGACGGCCGACCAACGGGTCACCGATACCGGCGAGCAGTTTGATGGCCTCGGTGACCTGGATGGAGCCGATGGACGCGCAGAGCACGCCCAGCACGCCGCCCTCGGCGCAGGAGGGAACCATGCCGGGGGGCGGGGGCTCCGGGTAGAGGCAGCGGTAGCAGGGGCCGTGCTCGGACCAGAACACGGATGCCTGGCCGTCGAAGCGGTAGATCGAGCCCCATACGTACGGCTTGTTCAGCAGGACCGCGGCGTCGTTGACGAGATAGCGGGTGGCGAAGTTGTCCGTGCCGTCCACGATCAGGTCGTACTGCGCGAAGATCTCCATCACGTTCTCGGCTTCGAGCCGCTCTTCGTGGAGGATGACGTTCACGTACGGGTTGATGCCCAGCACCGAGTCCTTGGCGGACTGTGCCTTGGAGCGGCCGATATCGGCCTGGCTGTGGATGATCTGGCGCTGCAGGTTCGACTCGTCGACCTCGTCGAACTCCACGATGCCGAGCGTCCCGACGCCCGCCGCGGCCAGGTACATCAGGGCCGGCGAGCCGAGACCGCCGGCGCCCACACAGAGCACCTTCGCGTTCTTCAGGCGCTTCTGTCCGTCCATCCCGACATCGGGGATGATCAGGTGGCGGGAGTACCTGCGGACCTCGTCGACGGTGAGCTCAGCAGCTGGCTCGACCAGGGGTGGCAGCGACACAGGAACCTCAACAATGCAGGTGGTCGGATTCTACGTACTTCATCTACGTACGGTTGTTCTTGCCGTAACACTGCCACGCCCCCTCTCATTCCGAGATACCTGGTCCGATCCGCGAGACGATTTCGTCCCAGTAACTGGGCAGCGCCGCGAATGGATCGGTTTGTCCGTGATGGTCGTCCCGGTCGGTGAAGAAGATCGTCCCGGCCCCCTGCCAGCGGGCGATGCGCATGGCCTCTTCGAGATGGGTGCGCGGAACGCCGTGGACGAAGTGCGCGAAGCGCTCCGGCGGGTAGTCGGCCGTCCACTGGGCCACCTGTGACCAGCGGTAGTCGGTCCACGGGCCGCGGAAGGTGACCAGCTGATCGGCGGTCTCGGCGTACCCCGGATACGGGTGGGTGCCGTGCCCCAGCACGAGGCGCCCGCCCTCGTCGCCGCTGTCGCTCCCCTCCAGCAGGGTGTGCAGGGTGCTGGTGAGCCGCCGGACCGCCGGGAGGTCGGCCCGCTCGGCCGGGCAGCGGCCGAGGTAGAAGCCGCCGACCCGGTACCAGTCGAGGAAGGACCGCGCGTCGGCGATCAGCTCGCCGAAGGGGCGGTTGCCGAAGGCCAGGTCGAGGTGGCCCAGCAGCCTGCCGCCCGCGGCCCGGACGGAGTCGTCCGGGGCCTCGCCGTGCAGGGCCCGCTCCCGGGCGTTGCGGAGCCGGCCCGCGGCCTCCAGACAGTGCGGGTCCGGCCGGGAGCCGGGTCCGTCGGCGATGTTGAGGACCGCCCAGTGCAGCGGAGTGCCCGGCCGCACCAGCTCGGCCCATTCGGTGGGCGCGAGCAGCGGATGGGCGTATCCGGGGACGCCGAAGCCGAGTTGTTCGCCGCCACAGGTCCGCCGCGCGGCACCGGTGGTGGTCAGATACGGCACGCCGCCTCCATCCAGATGTCGGCGAGGGACTCCTCCAGATTGATCCGGGGCCGCCAGCCCAGCCGGTCGCGGGCGGTGCGGACGTCGGCCTGCTGCCAGCCGCCGCAGCCGTCCGGGTACGGGGACGGGGTGGCCGAGAGGTGCTCGACGACGGATTCGGTGGAGGCGCGCGGGGCGCCGATCGGAATCCGGGCGGGGGGCGTGTCCAGCTCGTGGAGTGCGCCCGCGTACCCGGCGACCCTGGCGAGGACGGCGGCCGCGTCGCGCAGCCGTACGGCCCGGCCGGTGCCGATGTTGACGACGCCCTGGGCGGCGGAGAGCGAGGCGGCGTGCACGGCGCGCGCCACGTCCCGTACGTCGACGAAGTCACGCTGCACGCCGAGCCCGCTGAGCTTGAGCTCGCCGTCGCCGGACTGCATGGCCCGGCGCATGGCCTCGGCGAGCCTGCCGAGCGGCGAGCCCGCCGGGGTGCCGGGGCCGACCGGTGAGAACACTCTGAGCACGACGGCGTCCAGGTCCGAGCCGAGGACTAGTTCGGTCGCGGCGAGCTTGCTGACCCCGTACGGGCCGCCGGGGCGCGGGATGGCGTCCTCGGCGGTCGAGGAGCCGGGCTGCGAGGGCCCGTACTCGGAGGCGCAGCCGACCTGGACGAGCCTGGCCCCGCAGCGGCTGCGGCGCAGCGCCTCGCAGACGGTGGCGACGGCGACGGTGTTGTGCCTGGTCAGGTCCCGGGCGCCGCCGCGGGTGGCGCCCGCGCAGTTGACGACGACCCCGGGGTGGACGGCGTCCAGGAAGCGGGTGAGCGCTCCGGGGCTGCCGCCCGCGAGGTCGAACCGTACGTCGGCGTCGTCGCCGCGGCCGAGTGCCGTGAGGTGCACGGCGGGATCGGCGAGCAGGCGGTCGGCGACGAAGCGGCCGAGGAATCCGTTGGCTCCGAGCAGCAGCACCCTCATCGTGCACCCCTTCGGTGCCGGCGGCGCGTTGCCGGTGCGGGGGATTGGGGCGTCATGTCCGGTGTCTCCTTGGGGCAGTTACGTGCGAGGCGGGCCCACGGCGTCGGCTCCGCGGGGTGGGGCGGTGGTGCGGGGTCGGGCGGTGGTACGAGGTGGGGCGGTGGTGCGGAGCGGGGCAGCAGCGCGTCGGTGCGGTGGTGCCTCGATGGGGGGTCAGGCCCTCGCGTGGGCGGATGCCCGGGAGAGGGCGACGGCGGCGTGGATGAGCAGCCCGAGGGCGGCCGCTCCACAGGCGAGGGCGGGTACGGCTCCGGTGCCGGCCCAGGTGACGAGGGCGTTCACCGGCCGGGCGAGGAGGTCGAGGCCGGGCAGACGCCCGGCGAGGATCAGGGCGGGGGCCGCCGCTTCGACGGCACAGGCGGCGGCGAGCCCGGTGGTGGCGGCCTCCGGGAAGCCGTGCGCGCAGAGCAGCCGGGCCAGGAAGAACAGGACGCCGAGGGCCGTGACGGCGACGGGCGTGCCGCCGCCCGCGTATCCCAGGTCGGCGAGGAGGAGCAACGGCACGAGCGCGCACAGGAAGAGCGCGACGGCACCGAGGAGCAGGGGGCGCACACCGGCACCGAACTCCTCCAGTGCGCGGCTGCCGGTGAGTTTGCGGTGTGCGTGTACGGAGAAGAGGTGCACGCACCACGCGGCGGGGGCCACGGCGAGCGCGAGCCCGAGCAGCGGGGCGGGTGTACCGGTCCAGTGCCCGTCGGGTCCACCGCTGATCACCTGGGCGAGCAACTCCTCGCCGTACACGGCGTAGGCGAGGAGCCAGCAGCCGTACAGTGCGCTCCGGCCGGAGCCTTCGGGGGCGTGCAACGGTCCGCGCCGTAGGCACAGCCGCAGGGCCAGAAGCACGAGGAGCGCCCCGAGCGCGGTCACGGCGAATCGCGCTCCTCCTCCCAGGACGCCTTCCGCGGCGCGCAGCGCGCACGAGGTCGCGAGACAGGCGGCGCCCGGCAGCATCGCGAGCAGCGTCCAGCCGGCCCGTGCCTCGGTGTCGGGCCCGGGTCCGGGAGCCCGTCGGGTTCCGGGCTCCCCCACGCCGCCCGGAACCCGGGCGTACAGCTCCTCGGCGAGCGAGAAGACGTCCCGGTGCCGGTAGCGGGCGGCGGTGCGGTCGGTGAGTCCGTGGGCCTCAAGACCGGCGGCGATCTCCAGGGCGTCGACGGCGCGTTCGCAGAGTTCGCGATGGCTGTGCATGAGCGATTTCACGGGGTCGGCGGGGCCCCGGCGGGTGATGCGGGGCCTGGGGCCCTTGGACACGGGGCCTTCTGCCTCGGGACCATCCGCCGCACGGCCCCCCGATGTGGGCGCCCCTGTCGCGCTGTCCTCCGGCACGGGGGCCCCGCCCTGCCGGTCGGCGCCGGACGAGAGGCCCCACGGGGGCTCGGAGATCTCCGCGAACGCGGTGACCGGAGGGGCCGATGTGGCTGATGTGGCTGATGTGGCGGAGGTCGCCGGGGTCGCCGAGGTCGCCAGGACCAGCGCCTCGGAGCGCGGGTCCCAGGCGCCGCCGGCGCGCGGGGCGGCCGGGGTGTCATGGGCGCCGGGGACTTCGCGCCCCTCGGTCGGTCGGCGCATCGGGAATCCTCCGTGGTCGTGGCCCGTCAGGTGGTCACGCATCGCTGCCCCCGGTTCCCGCGCCGCGTGCCGCGCCCGCGTACACGCCCGCAGGTTCGGCGGCCCATCCGGGCACCCGGGCGGCGGGCCGTGTCCAGTGGCCGGACACCTGGGCCTCCGGCGGGGTGGCGAACGGACGGGGATCGCCGTCGGCGTCCACCGCGTCGGCCTCCCGGCACACCGGGGAGCGCGAGATCAGCTCCAGGTAAATGCCGCGAAATGCCGCGAGGTTCTGTTCGACGGTGAACAGTTCGAGCGCCCGCGCCCGCGCCGCCGCGCCCAGGCGTGCACGGCGTTCGGGGTCGCGCAGCAGCGTGACGCAGGCGTCGGCGAGCGCCCGCGGATTGCGCGGGGGCACTACGAGCCCCGTACCGCCGATGACTTCGACGACCGCTCCCACGTCCGTGGAGACGGTGGCCCGGCCGCAGAACATCGCCTCGACCAGACCGGCCGGGAAGCCCTCGACCACGCTGGAGAGCACGACGACGCCGGCCGCCGCGTACGCCTCGGCGAGGTCGGGGACCTTGGGGCCGCCGATCTCCTCGAAGGAGACCGGATTGTCGCCCTCGGCGTGCGCTCCGGTGGCCTCGTCGGGGAAGAGCTGGGCGGCCAGCGCCCGGCAGTGCGTGAGGTACGTGGTGCCCTCGGCGCTCTCGGCCGGGGCGGCGAAGATCCGCAGCCGGGCGTCCGGTTCGGCGCGGCGGACCTCGGTGAACGCGTGGAGCAGGGAGATCAGGTCCTTGGCGGGCTCGATCCGGCCGACCCAGACCAGGGTGTCCGGGCCGCCGTTGTCGTCGGCCTCCCCCACGCCCGTGAAGCGGTCCGCCGCCATGCCGGGGTGGACCGTGCGCAGTTTGGCGCGGTCGGCGCCGCACCGCTCCTGCCAGCGGCGTACATGGGTGTTGCCGGGGGTGATGAGTTCGGCCTGCCGGTAGACCTCGGCGGCCAGCAGTCCGTGGAAGTTCGCGAGCAGGGCGTGTACCGGCGCGCTGAACGGCGCGTCGGGCGCGGCCAGATAGTGCGCCCGCAGCGGCACGCCGTGCTCCGTGACCAGCAGCGGCACCCCGAAGAAGCGTTTGGCCAGCAGCCCCGGCAGGGCCGCGGCGCCACCCGATGCCGCATGGCAGAGGTCGACCGCCCCGAGGCTCTCCCCGCCGTACCAGTCGAGGGAGAGCGGGCGCAGGATGCGCTCCAGCTCGGCGGCGAAGGCGAGGTGGTCGGGCACGGTGGCGCTCTGGACGGTCCGGCCGGTGCCTCGGGCGCGGCAGGCCGATTCCAGGATGCGTACGGTGGTCTCGGAGCGCAGGGCGGTGTGCAGACCGCCGCGTTCCGCGGCCAGCTCGGCCAGCCCGTAGAGGCCCTGGGCGAAGAGCGCACCGGGCGTACCGGCCGCCGCACGGGACGTACCGGAACGGGAACCGGAACCGGAACCCGCGTCCGTACTGACGCCGTCCGCCGCGCAGACCGCGGTGGCGAGCGCCGTCATGTGCGCCCTGAAGCGCCGCCGTTCGCGCCTCCCGTACGAGCCTCGGCCCCCCGTCACGAGGCGGGCCAGGAGCCCGCGCTCGCCGCTGCCGCGCGGGGTGCCGTCCTCGGCGGTCCACAGCGGCGCGGTGCGCACCCGGCTCACATGGCGCGGGAGCCGGACCCAGCCCCGGTCCTCCTGATGGGCGGAGCGGCTCAGCGCGAAGAGGTCGAACTCGTGCTGAGGAAGACCGCGCACCAGCCGGCCGCACCAGAGTCCGGACTCGCCGGAGAGCCCGGACTCACCGAACGCATACGGGTAGCCACCGTCGGTGAGCAGTCCGATCCGCACGAGTACACTCCCGATCTCCCTTGTCAGCGGCCGCCGTTGGAACGGCGACTCACAGCGGGACGACCGTAAGCGGATACGCCGGTGGCGCGACGGACGGTTGTCCGTCGCGCCACCGAAAGGGGTGAACCGTCGTAACTTTCCCGCCCCGACGGCGTTCCGTCGCGATATGGGGTTGGAGAGTTACGCAGGGTCAGGCCGCGGCCAGCTCCTTGCGGGCCGCGCGGCGGACCGCCGCGAGCCCGGGGTCGAGGGCGGGCACGGCCGCCAGCAGTTGCTTCGTGTACGGGTCCTGAGGCGACCCGTACACGTCGTCGGCATCGCCCTGCTCGACGACGACCCCGTTGCGCATCACCGCGACCCGGTCGCTGACCTGCCGGACGACGGCGAGGTCGTGCGCGATGAAGACCAGCCCGATGCCCAGCTCGCGCTGGAGCTCGGCGAGGAGCCCGATGACCTGCGCCTGGGTGGTGACGTCCAGTGCGGAGACCGGCTCGTCGCAGACGATCAGCTTGGGTTCGGCGGCCAGCGCGCGGGCGATCCCGACGCGCTGACGCTGTCCGCCGCTGAATTCGTGCGGATAGCGTTCGTACCGGCCGGGGTCCAGGCCCACCCGTTCCAGCAGCTCGCCCACCCGGTCGCGGATCCGGGTCTCGTCGCTCTCCCCCGCCGCCCGGAGCGGGTCGGCGACGGATTCACCGATCGACCGGCGCGGGTTGAGCGAGGCGACGGGGTCCTGGAAGACCATCTGGAGCTCGCGCCGCATCGGCCGCAGCCCCCTCTCCGAGAGCGAGCCGATCTCCGTACCTCCGTACCGGAGCCGGCCCGACGTCGGATCGAGCAGCCGCACCAGCATCCGCCCGAGTGTCGTCTTGCCGCTGCCGCTCTCGCCGACGATGCCGAGCGTCCGGCCGGCGTGCACGGTGAGCGAGACCCCGTCCACGGCGGCGACCCGGCCACGCCCGCGGCCGAACTCGCGCCGCAGGTCCACCGCTTCGAGCAACGGCGGCGCGACAACAACACGCGGCTCGGCCGAGATGCCAGCGGGTCCGGAGGCGTGGGACGCCGCGACGGCCGACGCGCGAGGCACCGGAACGGATATCGCGCCCGGCACCACCCGCTTCACGTCCACCCTCGGCACCGCGGAGAGCAGTTCCCTGGTGTACGGCTCGCGGGGCCGGCCCAGCACCTCGGCGACCGGTCCGCGTTCGACCTCACGGCCCGCCCGCATGACGAGCACCTCGTCCACGCTCTCCGCCGCCACCCCCACGTCATGGGTGACCAGCAGCAGCCCCATGCCGCTCTCGCGCCGCAGGCCGTGCAGCAGGTCCAGGATCTGGGCCTGCACGGTGACGTCCAGGGCAGTGGTCGGCTCGTCGGCGATCAGCAGCCGCGGTTCACAGGCCAGGGCCATCGCGATGAGCGCCCGCTGCCGCATGCCGCCGGAGAACTCGTGCGGCCGGGAGCCGGCCCGGCGCGCCGCGTCCGGGATGCCGACCCGGTCCAGCACCTCGACGGCACGGGCACGGGCGGCCCGCCGGGACACGGAGTTGTGCACCCGGTACACCTCGGCGATCTGGTCGCCGACCGTGTAGTACGGGTCGAGCGAGGACAGCGGGTCCTGGAAGACCATGGCGGCCTTCGCGCCCCGCAGCGCCCGCAGCGCGGCGTCGTCCGCGGCGCCCACGTCCGTACCGGCGACCCGGATCGAACCGTCGACCCGGGCGCCCGTGCCGCGGTGCAGTCCGAGCAGGGCGTACGCGGACGCGCTCTTGCCGGAGCCGGATTCACCGACGACGCCGAGCGCGCCGCCCGCCTCCAGGGTGAACGAGAGGCCGTCCACGGCCCGGACGGTGCCGAAGTCGATGGTGAGGTCCTTGACCTCGACCAACGGGGACTCGACCGACGGGGACTCGACCGACGGGGAAGGAGGGGAGGGAGGGGAGGCAGTTGTCATGACAGGACCACCCGTCGGTCGGCCAGCGCGTACAGGATGTCCGCGACGGTATTGGCGAGCACCACGAAGAAGCCGGTCACCAGCACCATGCCGACGACGACGGGCAGGTCGACGACCTTGACGGCGTGCACCAGTTCGCGGCCGATGCCGGGGATGCCGAAGAGCGATTCGGTCAGGACCGCGCCGCCGAACATCGAGCCGAAGTCCAGCGCGCTGAGCGCGATCACGGGTGCGACGGCACCGCGCAGGGCGTGCCGCCCGATGATGGCGCGCTCGCCGACGCCGTACGCGCGAAAGGTGCGCACATGGTCCTCGGCGAGCGTCTCCAGCATGGAACTCCTGGTCAGCCGGGCGTATTTGGCGGATTCGATGAGGGCCAGCGACACCCAGGGCAGGAGCAGCCCCCAGGCCCACTGCTCGGGGCTCTCCGTGAACGGTACGTATGTCGGGGACGGCAGCCACTGGAGCGTGGAGCAGAAGACGATGATGAGCAGCAGCCCGATGACGAAGACGGGCGTGGCGGTTCCGGCCAGGGTCAGCCAGGTCAGCACCCGCTCGGTGATCCGGCCCCGCCGCCAGGCGGACAGCACTCCCGTGCCGACGCCGAGCAGGACCCAGCCCACGAAGGCGCCGATCACGAGCGAGGCGGTGACCGGCAGCTTGGCCAGGATCAGCTCGGTGACCTGCTGGTCGCTCTGGTACGAGACCCCGAGGCAGGGTGCGGAGCAGTGCTCGGCCCCGGTCCCGGTGGAGAAGTCGCGTCCGGCGACGATGCCCTGGAGGAAGTGCCAGTACTGCACGTACACCGGGTCGTCCAGCCGCAGCTGCTGGGTGACCTGGGCGACCTGGGCGGGTGAGCAGCGCGGGCCGCAGGCGATCTGGGCGACATCGCCGGGGGCGACGTAGAAGATCGCGTACAGGATGACGGTCAGCGCGAGAAGGACGAAGACGGCTCCCGCGAGCCGTCGCAGCAGAAACCCGGTCATGCCCGGTCCTCCTCGGTGTGTCCTTCGGCCTGCCCACGTCCCGCGCGGGGCGCCTCGGAGACCTCGGCCGCCGTGTCCGCACCGGAGCCCTTGGCTTCCTTGGCTTCCTTGCGTCCGGTGCCGACGGCTTCCTTGCGTCCGGTGCCGATCCGCAGCCGGGACGCGGCGCGCGGGTCGAGTGCCGTGCGGATGCCCTCGCCGAGGACGGTCAGCGCGAGCACGGTGACGAAGAGCAGTCCGGCGGGGAGCAGCAGATAGGTGGGGGCCGCCTGGTACCAGGTGTCGGCCTCGGTGAGCATCTGTCCCCAGGACGGGGTGGGCGGTTTGATGCCGACGCCGAGGAAGGACAGGGCCGCCTCGACGACGATGTTGGTGGGGAACATCAGCGCGGCGTAGGTGATGACGGGTGCGGCGAGCGCGGGCAGGAGTTCGCGCCGGGCGATGCTCCACTTGCCGCGTCCGCTGAGCCGGGCCGCCGAGACGAAGTCGAGGGACTTCAGGGTGAGGGCCTGGGCCCGCACGATCTTCGACGTACCGGCCCAGTTGATTCCGCCGATGACCAGGGCGATCAGCACGGGCCGGGGGAAGGTGTCCGGGACGATCGCCAGGAGCGCCAGGGCGATGACCATGATCGGCAGGGCGACGTTGATGTCGGTGATGCGGCTGAGGATCTGGTCGACCCAGCGGCTGCCGAGGGCCGCGGCGAGACCGATGGCCAGCCCGATCGCGATCTGGAGGACCGTGGCGACGACGGCGACGCCGAGCGAGACCCGGGCTCCGTACACGATACGGGCGAACAGGTCGCGGCCGGTCTGCGGTTCGACACCGAGCCAGTGATCCGCGCTGATGCCGCCGAACGGGCCGATGGGCACCCCGCCGGCCGCCGAGTCGACGAGGTCGGGGTGGTAGGTGTTGGGGTCCTGGCCCGCCAGCGCGCTGAGCAGCGGCGCGGCGAGTGCGACCAGGACGAGCAGGAGGACCACGACCGCCGCGGCGGTGGCCGCGCGCTGGGCGCGCAGCCGCCGCCGGAACAGCCGGGCCCCCGAGGCGGGGGCGGTGTTCGCCGCTCCCGCCTCCTGGACCAGAAGTGCTTCCGACATGGTTACTTGACCGAGACCTGGGAGATGTCGAGGACGCCGGTCCAGTCGCTGATGACGACGTTCTTGATGTCCTGGCCGACGAGCCGCTTGTAGACCGGGTGGAAGAGCGGCACGGTCAGGGCCTGCTCACCGATCTTCTTGTCGAGCGCGCCCCAGCGGGCGGCGGCGGCGTTCAGATCGGTGAGCTTGTTGATCTCGTCGATCTCCTTGTTGACCGCCGGGTCGTTCAGGAAGCCGGTGTTGAAGTTGGCGCCGTCCTTGACGATCTGCCGGCCGTCGAAGATCGGGGCGAGGAACGGGCCGCCGGAGGGCCAGTCCGCACCCCAGTGGGCGAGGAAGAAGCCGGGCTCCTTGGTGGCGCTGTGGGTGGTGTCGGAGTAGTCGTTGCTCTCCAGGCCCTGGAGCTTGACCGTGATCCCGGCCTTCTTGAGCGCGGCCTGGAGGGCGGTGGCGATCTCCGGGCTGGTCTCGAAGTCCTTGTCGTTGGAGTGGGTCAGGGTGACGGTCAGGCCCTTGGCGTAACCGGCCTCCTTCAGGAGCTTCCTGGCCTCCTCGGCGTTGCCCGTCTTCCCGGCCGGGAAGTGGTCGTAGGGCGTGTAGCCGAAGGACTTCTGGTTCGGCAGGTAGGTGGTGGCGGGCTCGGCGAGCGAGGAGCCGCCGGCCGCGTTGATCACGGAGGAGCGGTCCACGGCGTACGAGATCGCCTGGCGCACCTTCGGGTCGTCGAACGGCTTCACCTTCGGGTTGAAGGCGATGTAGTTGGTGTAGCCGAAGTGGCCGGTGCCGACGCGGGTGGCGAGCTTCTTGTCGCCGGTGACCTTGGCGAGTTCGGCCGGGCCGAGGTTGGTGTCGGTGGTGACGGCCGCGGCGTCGGCGCCCTGGGAGGCGGAGAGCCGCTGGTTGATGACGGCGGAGTCGAGCCCGGAGCGTACGTCGATCCGGTCCGGGTACGCCTTGCGCTCCTCGTCGGTGGTGGCCGACCAGTGCGGGTTGCGCTCCAGGACGAGCCGCTCGCCGTCGTTCTCGTTGGTGACGACCTTGTACGGCCCCGAGGAGATCGGGTGCTCCTCGTACTTGGTGCCGGTGTCCTTGGCCTTGGGCACCGGGGTCGTCTGGGTCTGCGTGGCGAGGTAGGGGAATTCACCCTCGGGCTTGTTGAGGTGGAAGACGATGGTCTTCGCGTCGGGCACCTCGATGGAGGCGAGGCCCTTCTTGTCCTTGTACGGGCCCTGGTAGTCGGCCCCACCGATGAGCCAGTCGCGCAGGTAGGGGGCGCCGCCGGAGAGTTCGGCGGCGAAGGAGCGCTCGATGCCGTACTTGATGTCCGCGGAGGTGATCGCGGTGCCGTCCTCGTACTTCAGGCCGTCCTTGAGGGTGTACGTCCAGACGGTGGCGTCCTTGCTGGGCGTGCCCAGGTCGGTGGCCAGGTCGGGGACGACCTTCGCGCCCGCCGCGCCGTCCTCGCGGTTGCGGGTGGTGAGCGTACGGAAGACGAGCGAGGGGACGTTGCCGCCGCCGGAGGTGTAGAGCCGCGCGGGGTCGAAGTCCTCCTGCGGGTTGCTGTTGAGGACGGTGAGGGTGCCGCCCTTCTGCGGCTTGCCCTCGGCGCCGGAGCTGCCGTCGCTGCCCTTGGTGTCCTCGGGCCCGCAGGCCGCGGCACCCGCGGCCAGTACGAGACCCACGGCTGCCGCTGCCACGCGGCGAGATATGACGGACGGTTGACGCATCGGAAGATGACCTCTCGGTGTGCTGCAAACAGGAGGAATGCATGGAAAGCAGAAGAAAAGATCCGTGCAGGCGACAGCGAGAGGAGGCATCGGAGCACCGAAGTGCCGATAAACACCGAAAAGCCGCACCTACGGACGGAATACGCCGGGCGCGGCAGTCATGGATGACCCACGGAGCCCCGAAACGGGCTCACTGAGCCCTGAACAGGCTCACGGGGAAGGAGGGCCGACGCGCGCTCGGGCGGGCGTCAGCGACAGAGAACGTCGGCTACGCAATGCCCGGCCACGCCGATGAGCGCCAGCTCGATGGCGGCGCGCTCGGGGGTGAACGGGATGCGTGACATGCCGAGAAATATGGACGACCGCCTCAGCGATGTCAACGCGGAATGAGACGGTCATCTCGAAATATGGACAACGGCGGTCAACTACCGGGATGGACCCAAGGGTTGGCCTTGCACTTGATCCCCTTCAGGTTCAGCGACTTCGTCTGCTGCTGCATCACCGGAGCCAGCGCTCCGGGTGTGTCACAGCTCGCGTGGTCGTGCCCGAGTCGGTGGCCGACCTCGTGATTGATCAGCATCTGGCGGTAGGTCAGCAACTTGTCCGGGCCGTAGGTGGACGAGCCCTGCGCCCAGCGATAGGCATTGATCATGACCCGGTCGGTCGCGGCGGAGTCGCAGGAGACATTGTCGATGGTCGTATCCAGACCGGATTTCGAGCACCAGTCCCCGGTGGTTCCCGGACTCGCCAGCGTAATCACGAAATCCGGTTCACCCGAGGAAATCCGCTCGAATGTCATCGCACCGCCGTGCGCCCAACTCCGGTCGTCATTCAGCGTTTTCTGTACGGCCTCGGCAAAAAGACCGGCATCAAGGGCAAGGCCCTTTTCGACGTCGATGCGATAGCGGTACTTCTGCCCCTTGCCCGGCGCCTTCGCCAGACCCGGAACGGCCTCGAATTTCCCGCTCGCCTTCAGTTTCGGATCGAGCGGATAGGGCTCAGCCATTTTCTCCGCGTACGAAAGGGGCTTGACCTCGGGCGCCTTCGCGGGGGCGGGGCGGGCATCGGAGCGCGACGCGTCGGAACTGCCGTCCCGGTCCACGCCCGCGGTCCGCGGCGCGCCCTCCCGGTCCTCGGAGTCCTGCGCCACCTGTCCGGCCACGACCACCGCGAGCACGGTGGTCACCGCGGCGGCCGCGATACCGGTGAACGTCCGGCCCCTGCCGCTCCTGCCACCGCCCTTGCCATCCTTGCCGTCCCCGGCACCCGGCCCGCCCCGGTCGCCGGCCGGGCCCTCGGGGCCGTCGTCCCCGTCGGTGACCGGGGCGTTCGGGCCGGCGGGAAACACGGACGACGGAGGCGTCGTCACCGGCGCCGCGACGGACTGCACCGCGGCGAACTGCGATGTGGTGACCTGCGATGCGGCGGAGTGGGATGTGGCGGACTGCGGTGCCGCGGACTGCGGTGCGGCGTCGAAGGCGTCGACGAACTCCCTGCGCGGGCCCGGTATCAACGGGCCTCCGCCGGGTGCGGGCCGCGCCGCCACGCGCCCGTCGGCGGCGCGCTGTGCCGCCCGCTGCGCCGAGACCTGACGCGCCACGGCCTCCTGGCGGGGCGAGACCCCGGGAGCCGGGGCGCACCCGTCCGGCTGTCCGGCCTGCCCCGGAACGACCCTCCCGCCCGGCGCCGTTGACGGTCCGGCCACGCCCGGACGACCCGGCGTCCGCTGGTCCCCGTACGCCTGCGACTGCGGCCCGGCCCCCCAGCCGCCACCCGGTTCGCGCTGCTCGGGATGGCCGCCGCGGACCTGCGGGGCGTCATGGAACGGGGTGTCCCCCTCGCCGAACGGGGTGTTTGCCTCCCCGAACGGGGTGTTTCCCTCGCCGCCCGGCGGTGCGGGGGCGGCCCTGCGGCGTCGCCCGTTGCCCGGCGCGGACCGGGGCGCTCCGCGCTCGCCGCCCGGATCCGGTGCGGCCGGGGCCTGAGGGTTTTTGGCCTCGGGGCCCTTTCGACTGTGTCGTCCCACGCCCCGGATCAGCTCCCGCCACATTCGTCGAGCAGATCCCGGAACGCCTGGGCGACCGCCTCCGGGTACTCCATCATCGCCACGTGCCCCGCGTCGGGCAGTGACAGCAGTCGCGAATCGCGGAAGGCCGCGGACGCTCTGCGCGCCATCCGGTACGAGACCAGCCGGTCCCGTCCGCCGTACACCAGTTGGGTCGGTGCGAGCACCCGCTCGGCCTGGCGCCACAGCCCGTGCTGTCCGCCCAGCGTGTAGGCATCGACGATGCCACGGGCGGAGCGCGTCATGGCGTCCCAGAAGTACGGCAGTTCCAGTCGTCGCTCCATTTCGGCCACCGCGTGGCGGAAGCCTTCTTCGGAGATACGCGCCGGATCGCCGTAACAGAGTGCCATGACCCCGCGCGTGCGCTGCTCCGCCGTCCACTCCTTCGTGAGCCGGGAGAACAGGGATGCGACTCCGGGGATCGCCAGCAGCCCGGTCGGAACGGCGGGCCGCTGCACCCGGATCTCGGGCAGCGCGGGCGAGACGAGGGTGAGGGTGCGCACCAGGTCGGGGCGGACGGCGGCGACCCGGGTGGCGACCGCGCCGCCCAGGGAGTTGCCGAACAGGTGGACGGGCCCGCGCTCCCCCGCGTCCAGCAGCCGGATCACCGCGCGCGCGTGCCCGGTGACCGAGTAATTGCCGTCGTCCGGCGGCGGCGAGTCCCCGAATCCGGGCAGATCGACGGCCTCGCCGTCGACCACGTCCGACAGCAGCGGCATCATCGCCGACCAGTTCTGGGAGGAACCGCCCAGCCCGTGCACATAGAGCGCGGGAGGCAGCCCGGCCCGGTCCCCGGGCCGGGCGCGGACGGACAGGCTGAGTCCCGGCAGCGAGACGGAGCGCAGCCGCTCACCCTCCGCGACCCTGACGGCACTGACCGTGGGGGCCAACGCTGCGGCGGCGGCACGGGTACCCGGCAGCTCGGTCGAAGACATGCGGCAATGTTACGAGACGATCACGTGCCGATTGATGTGTTCGCGGTCACAGGCCGCATCGCGGCGCGGGAGGGTTGCTCCTACGCTTCAAGGGAAGGAAGGGAGCCATCATGACGGTCGACCCGAGCGACCCGGAGACCTTCGAGGATGTCGAGCCGGACGAGCTGGACCCGGAGACCCCCGAAGCCGACGCCGCCGAACAACAGCTCGACCTCCAGCAGCGGGCCGACGAACCGCTGACGGACATCGACCGGGACGCCGCCAATGAGGCGGATGCCGCGGAACAGAGCCGGGTTGTCGCACTGGATGAAGACGATTACCGGTAATACGCCCCGCTTTGTTCCCTGACTCGTTGAATCTGTGGCTACCGCAGTCGTCCGGTCCGTGAAATTCTGCGTCCGCGCCGCGCGCACCCGGGTTACTCAAAAGTACGATGGCTGTACGGCGCAGCGTGTGAACGAACGTCTGTGCTTGATCACAAATTTGGGAGGCGGCGTGACAGCCATCGAGCAGACAGAGGCAGCGCGCCCGCGGGGCACTCGCCTGCCCCGCCGCGCCCGACGCAATCAGCTGCTGGGGGCCGCGCAGGAGGTCTTTGTCGCGCAGGGCTACCACTCCGCGGCCATGGATGACATCGCCGAGCGCGCCGGGGTCAGCAAGCCGGTGCTCTACCAGCACTTCCCGGGGAAGCTGGAGCTCTACCTGGCCCTGCTGGACCAGCACTGCGAGTCCCTCCTGGCGGCCGTGCGCACGGCGCTGGCCTCCACGACGGACAACAAGCTGCGCGTCGAGGCCACGATGGACGCCTACTTCGCGTACGTCGAGGACGAGGGCGGCGCCTTCCGGCTGGTCTTCGAGTCCGACCTGACCAACGAGCCCGCGGTACGCGAACGGGTCGACCGGGTCTCGCTCCAGTGCGCGGAGGCCATCTCCGACGTCATCGCCGGTGACACGGGGCTGTCCAAGGACGAGTCCATGCTGCTCGCGGTCGGCCTGGGCGGGGTGTCCCAGGTGGTGGCCCGCTACTGGCTCTCCAGCGGCTCCAGCATTCCGCGCGACACGGCGGTCCAGCTCCTGACCTCGCTGGCCTGGCGGGGCATCGCGGGGTTCCCGCTGCACGGGATCGACCAGCACTGACCGACGGGCCGTCGGCCGTGTTCGCTGCGGGCGTTGCCGGTCGGGCCATGACCTCTGGTTCCACCGGGCTAGTGTGGCTGCGTACGGCGCGGTTCACCGCGCAGGGACTGACCGTCGGAGGGACATAGCCGTGGAGGTCAAGATCGGGGTGCAGCACACGCCCCGGGAGATCGTTCTGGAGAGCGGGCTTTCCGCCGAGGACGTCGAGAGCGCGGTCGCCGAAGCGCTCAACGGGAAGGCGCAGCTGCTCAGCCTCACGGACGACAAGGGCCGCAAGGTTCTGGTGCCGGCCGACCGGATCGCGTACGTGGAGATCGGCGAGCCCAGCACCCGGCGTGTGGGGTTCGGCGCGCTGTAACTCACGCGACACAGTGAACGCGGAAGCGGTCCGGCAGGGGATTCCCCGCCGGACCGCTTCCGCGTATCCGGGCCCGGACCGGTCCCTCGTGTCCGGGTGTGCTCGAACGGTTTCCGCAGCTCGCGGGAGGGTTGCGTTCCGCGACCCACGGGTAGTACCGCCTACGACCGATTTGACCGCCCCGCACACCCCCGCGAGGTGATCCTCTGTGATCTGGGAAATCTTCGGCTCCGCGGTGCTCGGACTCGCCCTTTCCTGGGCGGCGCTCCGTTCACTGCCCGGCCGCCTGCCGTCCGGCCGTCCCGTGTTCCTCACCGGTGCCCTGGGCGCCCTGTTCGGCGCGTATCTGACGCATTCGGCCCTGGGCTCCGGCCATGTCCTGGCGACGCTGATCGGCGCGGTGCTCGTCGGGTCGGTGACGCTGTCGCTGCTGATCCGCCCACGCGGCCGCCGCCTCGGCCGATCGGCGGCGGCCCAGTAGTCCGGGCGGCCCGCCGAGGCGGCGGGCGGCGGCCGGGCCGACTACGCGGCCAGGCCCAGCGCGGCCATCCGCTTGGTGTGGGCCTCGGTGATCCGGGAGAACATCCGTCCCACCTCGGCCAGGTCGAAGCCGTCGGCCACGCCGCCCACGAGCATCGTCGACAGGGCGTCCCGGTCGGCGACCACCCGCTGGGCCTGGGAGAGCGCCTCTCCCATCAGCCGACGGGCCCACAGCGCGAGCCGGCCACCGACCCTCGGTTCGGCCTCGATCGCGGCGCGCACCTTCTCGACCGCGAAGTTCCCGTGGCCGGTGTCGTCGAGCACGGCGAGGACGAGCGAGCGGGTGTCCTCGTCGAGCCGGGCCGCGACCTCGCGGTAGAAGTCGCTGGCGATCGAGTCACCGACGTACGCCTTGACCAGCCCCTCCAGCCAGTCCGACGGCGCGGTCTGCCGGTGGAAGTCGTCGAGCGCCTTGGCGAACGGCTCCATCGCGGCGGTCGGGTCCGTCTCGATCGCGGTGAGCCGGTCCGTCAGCTGCTCGAAATGATGGAATTCGGCGGAGGCCATCTTCGCCAGTTCCGCCTTGTCACCGAGTGTCGGCGCGAGTTTGGCGTCCTCCGCCAGCCGCTCGAAGGCCGCCAGCTCGCCATAGGCGAGCGCACCCAGCAGATCCACGACGGCTGCGCGGTACTGCGGGTCAGCGGATGCGGTGGCCCAGTCCTGGGCGGCGATTCCGGTGGGTGCGGGGGTTTCGGGAGCTTCGTTGGCGGGTTCAGCGGCGTTGTCAGGCGTCTCCATGGAGCGCACAATAGCCCGCTCGCCGAACCGCCGAAGGGCCCGCCCGGCTACAGACATCACACCGTTCCGATGAATTCGCCCAACACACATGCGCGAATCCGGGGTACAGTGGTATTGCGTCTACTGAGCATTTTCCAGTGCCAGGGACGCGACCTTGAATGAGGATGCCCGGTCGGTGGCCCGATCGGCTCCGACCCGACAGCCCTCCACGCGGGGCGTACGACACGTACGACCGCAGATGAGGGGCCCCCTCAGCGGCACGAGCGCTCGAGCGACGGCAGTGGTCCCGCGCCACCCGGCCCATCCACGGCCGGATGACCAACCCCGGCACGGTACGACCCCCAGCGTTCGCCTCGGTCCGCGTCTCACAGAAGAGGCAGCACCCTGACTACGTTCCGCGACCTCGGGATCCTTTCCGAGACGGCCGAAGCCCTTGAGGCAGTCGGCATCATGTCCCCGTTCCCCATCCAGGAGATGACGCTCCCCGTAGCGCTCTCCGGCAGTGACGTCATCGGCCAGGCCAAGACCGGCACCGGCAAGACGCTCGGCTTCGGACTGCCGCTCCTCGAGCGCGTCACCGTCCCCGCCGACGTCGAGGCCGGGCGTGCCGCGCCCGAGAAGCTGACCGACGCCCCGCAGGCCCTGGTCGTCGTCCCGACCCGCGAGCTGTGCCAGCAGGTCACCAACGACCTGCTGACCGCGGGCAAGGTCCGTAACGTCCGCGTTCTCGCGATCTACGGCGGCCGTGCGTACGAGCCCCAGGTCGAGGCCCTCAAGAAGGGCGTCGACGTGATCGTCGGCACCCCGGGCCGACTGCTCGACCTGGCGGGCCAGCGCAAGCTCGACCTGTCCCACATCCGCGCGCTCGTCCTCGACGAGGCCGACGAGATGCTGGACCTGGGCTTCCTGCCCGACGTCGAGCGCATCATCACGATGCTGCCGCCGAAGCGTCAGACCATGCTGTTCTCGGCGACGATGCCCGGCGCCGTCATCAGCCTGGCGCGTCGCTACATGTCGCAGCCCACCCACATCAACGCCACGTCGCCCGACGACGAGGGCTCGACCGTCAAGAACACGGCGCAGTTCGTCTACCGCGCCCACTCGATGGACAAGCCCGAGATGGTCTCGCGCATCCTCCAGGCCGACGGCCGCGGGCTCGCGATGATCTTCTGTCGTACGAAGCGGACGGCCGCCGACATCGCCGAGCAGCTGGAGAAGCGCGGTTTCGCCTCCGGCGCGGTCCACGGCGACCTCGGCCAGGGCGCCCGTGAACAGGCGCTGCGCGCGTTCCGCAACGGCAAGGTGGACGTCCTCGTCTGCACCGACGTCGCCGCGCGCGGTATCGATGTCGAGGGTGTGACCCACGTCATCAACTACCAGTCCCCCGAGGACGAGAAGACCTACCTCCACCGCATCGGCCGTACCGGCCGCGCGGGCGCCAAGGGCATCGCGGTCACGCTGGTCGACTGGGACGACATCCCGCGCTGGCAGCTGATCAACAAGGCACTGGACCTGAAGTTCCCCGACCCGCCCGAGACGTACTCCACGTCCCCGCACCTCTTCGAGGAGCTCAGCATCCCCGCGGGCACCAAGGGCGTACTGCCCCGTGCCGACCGGACCCGTGCGGGTCTGCGCGCGGAAGAGGTCGAGGACCTCGGCGAGACGGGCGGCCGCGGCCGCAAGTCCGCCGCGAGCGCACCGGCCCCCGCCCGCGAGGAGCGCGAGCCGCGTACGCGTACGCCGCGTCAGCGTCGTCGTACCAGGAACGGAGCCACGCTGGAGGAGGGCGTCGCCACGGTGCCCGCACCGGCCGGCGAGATCACCCCGGTGCCCGACGCCACCGACGCCCCGGCGGAGCCGCGCACCCCGCGCCGCCGTCGCCGTACCCGCGTGGGTGCCCCGGAGGCCGCTGCCGAGGCAGCGGTGGCCGTGGTGGAGGCCCCGGCGGCTCAGGTCGTCGAAGCCGTGACCGAGGCGGAGCCCGCGGCGGAGACCAAGCCGCGCCGCCGCCGCGCCCGGACCGCCGCCGTGAAGCCGGTGGCCGAGACCGTGACGCAGGCTCCGGCCGTCAGGACCAGGGCCGAGGCCGAGTTCCAGACGGTGGCCGTCGCGGTCGGCTTCGCCGAGCCGGTGGCGGAGACCAAGCCGCGCCGCCGCACCCGGGTCGTGAAGCCGGTCGTCGACGAGGTCGACTTCCAGATCGCCCCGGCGTCCGAGCCCGAGCCGGAGACCAAGCCGCGCCGCAGCAGGCCCCGTGCCGCCGCGAAGCCGAAGACGGAGTCGAAGCCGAAGGCCGACGCCAAGGCGAAGACCACGACGAAGGCCGCGACGGAGACGGTGACGCAGGCTCCGGCCGACGAGGCCGAGGCCAAGCCGCGCCGCCGCCGGGCCACCCGCGCCGCCACCGCCGCTACGGAGGCCGCCGTGGTCTCCGAGGCCGAGGCCGTGGTGAGCGAGGCCGCGTCCGACGCGGAGGCCCCGGCCAAGCCGCGCCGCCGCCGGGCCACCCGCGCGTCGGCCAAGGTCGAGTCGGCCACGACCGAGGGCTGACAGCCGCACGCACCCGCACAACACGGCCCCTACGGCCCCGGTCCCGCAGCTGCGGGACCGGGGCCGTAGGGCTGTACGGCGCGAGGTGGGCGGCCGGGGATAGCCTCGGTGACATGAGTCGGCCGCCCACCTTCACCCCGCCCCCCTGTGCCCGTGCCCGTGTGCTGCGTACCGCGCGCGGGGACTTCGCCGTGCTGGACGCCGCACCGCGTACCGAGGCGCACTCCACCGCCCTGCTGCTGCCCGGATACACCGGCAGCAAGGAGGACTTCATCGCGCTGCTCGAACCGCTCACCGACGCCGGGTACCGGGTCGTCTCCGTCGATGGCCGGGGACAGTACGAGACCGCGGGAACGGACCGTCAGGAGTCGTACGCCCAGGAGGAGTTGGCCCGCGACGTGCTGGCCCAGGCGACGGCGCTCGGCGCCCCCGCTGGGCCCGACGGCACCCCCGGCCGCGTACATCTGCTCGGTCATTCGCTCGGCGGTCAGATCGCCCGTGCCGCCGTCCTGCTCGACGTCGCGCCGTTCCGCTCGCTGACCCTCATGTCCTCGGGTCCCGCCGAGGTCGTCGCCGCCCAGCGGGACAAGGTGAAGATGCTCAGCGACGCGCTGTCGGCGCTGAGCATGGCGGAGGTGTGGGACGCGATGCGGGCCCTCGACCCGCCGCAGGACGCGGACACCGGTGGCGGCGAGGAGCTGCGCCGCCGCTGGCTGCTCCACAACCCGGCGCAGCTGATCGCCACCGGTGCGCAGCTGGCCGCCGAACCGGACCGGGTGGACGAACTGGCCGCCCTCGCGCTGCCCGTCCATGTGATCTCCGGCGAGCGCGACGACGTCTGGCCGGTCGAGCGGTTCGATGCGATGGCGCGGCGGCTGGGGGCCCGCCGCACCACGGTCGGGGGTGCCGAGCACTCCCCCAACACGGCCCGGCCCGAGGAGACGGCCGCGGCCCTGGTCTCGTTCTGGGACAGCCTCTGACGGAGCTTCGGACCCGCGGCGGCTCAGCGGCTGCGGGCCCTCGGGCCCGTAGCGGCTCAGCGGCTCCGGTGGATCGGTGTCTCCGGTGGATCAGTGGCCCGGTGGATCAGTGTCTCAGCGGCTCCGGTGGATCAGTACTGCGCCTGGAGGTGCTGCCAGAACCCGTCCCGCAGCGCCCGCCGCAGGTGCGCGTGGCCGCGCAACGAGTGCTGGAGCAGCCGTTCCGCCTCGACGAGCAGGTCCTGGTCGACGGAGCCCGGAAGGTAGGGATGTCCGGGCAGCAGGTCGGCGAGGGATTCGCGGCCACGGGCGGAGAGCCAGGTGGCGGCGATCTGCGCGCCGACGAAGCGGACGTCCTCGCGCGAGGGGGCCGGGGTGTCGTCCTCGTACGTGGTGACGGGCCGCCGGGTGACGTAGGGGCGGCAGAAGTCGAGGTCGAAGGTGCGCTGGCTGTCGACCTCCCAGAGCAGCGGCTCGGCCTGGTTGCGCCCTTCACCGGCCTCGATCCCCCAGAGGTGGACCCGGGCGCCGTAGCCCTGGGCCGCCTCGACCGCCGACACCAGGTCCTCGTCGCCGCCGACGAGGGCCGCGTCGCTGATGGCGCGGTGCCTGGCGAGTGATTCGAGGTCGGTACGGATGAGGGAGTCGACGCCCTTCTGCTGGTTGTTGGCGTTGAGGTTGCCGAGCCGCACCTTGACGTCGGGGAGTTCGGCGATGGACTGCTGCTCGACGGTGTGGATGCGGCGCCTGGCCCCGTCGTACCAGTAGACGCGCAGCAGTCTGCTGTCCGCGAAGATCGTGCGGGCCTTGTCGATGAACGCCTCGATCAGCCCCTCCGCGTCGAGGTCGAAGGAGCGGCGGTCCTCCGTGCCGGTGACGAGCAGTCCCGCCGCCGCGTACACATATCCCGCGTCCACGAAGATCGCGTGGGTCGACGGGGTCTTCGACACCTCGGCGAGCACGCGCTGGAGCAGCTCGTTGGTGCGGTCCAGGCGCTCTTCGATATCGGCCTCGCCGAATGGCTGTGCGTCCGCTTCGTTCATGCGGACCTCATCGTCTGCGCACGCGCAGCTACTGGAGGATACTTAGACATCCAAAAAATTTCCTTAGCGTAGGGAATGTTTGCAGAGGGCAAGCCGTTGTACCCCCTGTGGAGCGCGAGACGCGGACGCCTTGCGCTCTTCATCCTTGCGGACGGGGTCGCCCCGTCCTCCCAGTAGTTCTCCAGCAGGAGGATCAGACGAAGGGAAGCCATATGCGCTTCGAGATCATGCGACTCGACGATGTCGACGGTACCGCCGTGGACAGCACTGTCGTGGACGCCGCCTCCGTCAACCGGATCGTGCAGCAGGCCGCGGCAATAGGCCAGCGCATCTACATCCGGCCGGCCGAAAGCTCGGCTTCGTAACGCCTTGGGCCGACCGGCACCTGCCGGTCGGACTTGATGACGCATTGCGCCGCTAAAGACGAAGCGCCCCCGCACGGAAGATCCGTGCGGGGGCGCTGTGGTGTCCGGGGGCGCTGTGGTGTCCGGTGCCGCCGGTGGGCGGTCAGGCGTTCTGGATGACCTGGGTGACACCGTTGATGATCTGCTGCACGGCGATGGCCGAGAGCATCATTCCGGCGAGCCTGGTCACCAGCACCACACCGCCGTCCTTGATCACCCGGATGATCAGCAGCGAGTAGCGCATGGTCAGCCAGAGCACCACGTGCATGGCGACGATCGCCGACCAGACCGAGATCTGGCCGCCCACCCCGTCGGCGTGCTGCACCGCCAGGATGACCGACACGATCGCGCCGGGCCCGGCCAGCAGCGGCATGCCCAGCGGCACGAGCGCCACGTTGACGTCCTTGGTCTGGGTCGGCTCGTCGGTCTTGCCGGTCAGCAGGTCCAGCGCGATCAGCAGCAGGAGCAGACCTCCCGCGATCATCAGCGCGGGCACGGAGACATGCAGATAGTCCAGGATCTGCTGCCCGAGCAGACCGAAGACGGCGATCACCCCGAAGGCGACCGCGACCGCCTGCAGCGCCATCTTGCGCTGCACCTTGGCGGGGCGGCCCGCGGTGAGGGCCAGGAAGATCGGGGTGATCCCGGGCGGGTCCATAATCACAAAAAGCGTGAGAAACAGGGATCCGAAAACAGCGACGTCGAACACAGTGAGCCTTGCGAGGAGAGAACGGGCGGTACGGGGAGGTGCGCGCGGGTCGGGCCGGAGCAGCGTCAGCGGCAGGCCGGGGACGGTCGCACGGAAGTCGCATGACAGCTGTCCGGGCGCGCGGGGAGTGGTGCGTGGCGTGCTTGCGTGGTGCGGTGAAGGGCTCGCGCGGGTGCGCGCGGTGTCCTACGGGCGGCCGGTTCCGCCGGCGCCCGGCACCGGGAAGGCTCCCGTGGCGCGCCGGGTGATCTCGCCGTAGATCTCGGGGTCGGTCGTGTACTCGCCGAGTCCCACCGTCTTGCGGGTGCCGTGGTAGTCGCTGGACCCGGTCGTCAGCAGTCCCAGCTCACGGGCGAGCCCGCGCAGCCGGGCCCTGGTGGGCTCGTCGTGGTCCATGTGGTCGACCTCGATGCCGTCCAGCCCCGCGGCGGCGAGCCGGGCGATCGCGGACTCGGGCACCACGGCGCCGCGCTTCACGGCTGCCGGGTGGGCGAAGACGGTGACGCCGCCCGCCGCCCGGACCAGCCGGATCGCGTCGAACGGGTCGAGCTCGTGCTTCTCCGCGAACGCGCGCCCGCCGTCCGCCAGCCACTCGGGGGTGAAGGCGTCGGAGACGGTCTCGACGACGCCGAGTTCGACGAGCGCGGTGGCCACGTGCGGTCGGCCGACCGAACCGTCGCCCGCGATGCGCGCGACCTGTTCCCAGGTGATCGGGACGCCCAGCGCCTGGAGCTTGCGGACCATCTCCCGGGCGCGCGGCACCCGGTCGTCCCGTACCAGCTCGCGCTCGCGGGCCAGCTCGGGCTCCTCGGGGTCGAAGAGGTACGCCAGCATGTGCAGGCCCACACCGTCGAGCCTGCAGGAGAGTTCGGCGCCGGTGACGAGGGTGAGACCTTCGGGCAGGGCGCCGATGGCCTGCCGGTATCCGCCGACGGTGTCGTGGTCGGTGAGCGCGACCACATCGAGCCCCGCGGCCGCGGCGGCCGCCACCAGTTCGGCGGGGGTGTCCGTGCCGTCCGACGCGGCGGAGTGGGTGTGCAGATCGATGCGCACGACGCGTACTCCATGGCTCGCGGGGGATGGGACGGAGGAAGGTGACAGGCGGGGCTGGACGGCGGTCGCTCAAGGATAACCGCCGCGAACCCCCCTAAATCCCGGCGGACCCCTGCCGGGGCGGGCCGTCCGGAGTGCTGAGCAGCCGCGGGGTGAGCGCGCCGCAGGGGACGAGGTCCGACTCTCCCCCGGCGTCGCGCAGATCGGTCAGCACCAGCTCGTCGTACATCAGCAGCCCCGACTGCTCGGGCCGGACGATCGCCCAGAGCCACAGGCCGCACGCCTCTCCCGCGAAGACCGCCCGGTCCTCCGGGGCGCCCTTGACGTGCCAGAGGGGGGTGGGGCGTCCGGCGGCGAGGACCTTGGCGTCGGGCACGCCGTCGACCTGGAAGTACGGGCCTGGGTCGGGCCCCTCGATACCCGCGTACCGCGCGCCGAGTCCGACCCCCAGCTCCTCGGCGACGAGCAGCAGCTCACCCATACCGCCGAGCGGCCCCGGTCCGGAGCAGGCGACGACGGTGGCACGGCCGCCGCTGCGGTCATCACCCGCGGAGGCCACCCCGGTGAACAGCCAGCCCACGGGGAGCGGCCAGGGCATCCACACCGGTACCCGCGCGCGGTGCACGACCACGCCGAGCGCCTCGACGCTGGGCGGGATCACGGGCTGCAGCGGATGGACCTGGCCGTGCGCGGAGCACTGCCAGGAGTCGGCAAAGAGGCCGGGCGCCCTGACCCGGCCACCGCACTTCGGGCAACTGGGTTCACCCCTCATAACCACCAACGGTCCTCCGCGGCGGTCGCCGCGTCAAGGACGATCACCCGTCCGCAGCGTGGCCCCCACCGGGGAAAATAGATGTAACTTGCATTCATTAGAGTGTCTAACTTATTCTGTGCATAACACAACGACCTAGTGGAGAGCGAGAGAACCCATGCCGGGAGAGGATCCGTTCGACGAAGGGGCGTCAAGCATCCTGCGTCAGCCGAAGGCCGTCTGGGCCACCGCGGGCGCGTCTGTCGTCGCCTTCATGGGAATCGGCCTGGTGGACCCGATTCTGCCGTCCATCGCCAAGGGGCTGGACGCGACACCCAGCCAGGTGTCCCTGCTCTTCACCTCGTACTTCCTGATCACCGCCGTCGCGATGCTCGTCACCGGCTTCGTCTCCAGCCGCATCGGCGGCCGCAAGACGCTCCTGGCCGGTCTCGCGCTCGTCATCGTCTTCGCCGCCCTGTCCGGCACCTCCTCGTCCGTCGGCGAACTGGTCGGCTTCCGGGCCGGCTGGGGTCTGGGCAACGCGCTCTTCGTCTCCACCGCGCTCGCGGTGATCGTCGGCGCGGCGGCGGGCGGCAGCGCCGCGGCGATCCTGCTGTACGAATCGGCGCTCGGCCTCGGCATGGCGTGCGGGCCGCTGCTCGGCGCGCTGCTGGGGGACGCCAGCTGGCGCTACCCCTTCTTCGGTACCGCGGTCCTGATGGCGATCGGCTTCCTGTGCATCACCGCGTTCCTCAAGGAACAGCCCAGGCCCGCGCGGAAGACCTCTTTGCTCGACCCGCTCAAGGCGCTCGGCCACGGCGGTCTCGCCTCGGTCGCGACCTCGGCGTTCTTCTACAACTACGCGTTCTTCACGATCCTGGCCTTCACCCCGTTCGTGCTGAACATGACCCCGTACAAGTCCGGCGCGGTGTTCTTCGCCTGGGGCCTGCTGCTCGCGGTCTTCTCGGTGCTCGTCGCCCCGCGGCTGCAGAAGCGCTTCGGCTCGCTGAAGGTGGTCGGTGCCTCGCTGGTGCTGCTCGCCGTCGACCTGCTGATCCTCGGGTACGGCAACCACACGACGGCCATTGTCTGCACCATCGTCTCCGGCGCCTTCATCGGCATGAACAACACCGTGTACACGGAGCTGGCCCTCGGTGTGTCGGACGCGCCGCGGCCGGTGGCGAGCGCCGGATACAACTTCGTCCGCTGGTTCGCCGCGGCGGCCGCCCCCTTCCTCGCCCCGAAGATCGAGGAGTGGAGCAGCATCCACATCCCGTTCGTCGTCGCCGCGATCGCCGCGCTGGCGGGCGCCGTCGTCATCGGGGTCCGGCGTACGGCCCTGACCCACGAGGCCGAGGAACTGGAGCCGAAGCACGCCACCGAGGACGGCGTCACGGTCTTCGCCGACTGACCCCGCACGCACCCCGCCCGGCACCGGCGCGGGGGCTTCAGTCCAGCGTTACGGAGGTACGCAGCGGATCACGCAGATCCGTCCCGTGCGACAGCCACCGCTCCTGGAGCTCCTGCGCCCCCCGGACCCGCTTCCAGGCGGCCTCGTTGTGCGTCATCGGCAGCAGCGGCAGGAAACGCACCGGCTCACGCGGCTCGTCCAGCTCCAGATCCTCGACCAGCCCGCCCGGCTCGGCCACCAGCACCGAGCTGAACGGCGCCCCCGTCCAGAGCGGCTGCCCGAGGTCCAGCGCGGCGCCCGGGGCCACGATCAGCCCCTCGACCTGCGGAGAGGCGGCCAGCACCGCGAGCGGGCGCAGCACCTGGTCGGTGTCGGCGAGCCCGGCCCGTACCGACAGGACCAGCTCGGCGCGGGGCCCCTTCACCGGATCGGCGAGCGGTGAGGTGGGGTCGGCCATCGGCTGCGCGGACATGCCGAGCGTCGCGTAGCGCACCACGTCCCCGTCGATGAAGCGGAGCACCTCGATACGGTCCGTACCGAGGAACGTCACATCGGCGCGGGCGTCCGGTTCCCCCAGGGCCGTCCGCAGCCGCGCCTCGACCAGAGCAAGAATTTCTCCCATGTCGCGAGCATAGAACGCGTATCGGAGGGGCAAAGTAAGGGATTGGGCCCTAGGTGGCTGATAGCCTGGCCGCCGGTCGGGACAGCGCGCAGAAGCGTCGCTCTCTCAGTCCCGACGACACGTCGTCCCTCACGGGGGACCGACCGGAGGAGGTGGGGACTGCCATGGATCCAAGTCGACCGTGCAGTACCAGCCGCTCTTCCGCACGACGCCTTCCCTCGGTGATCTGACCCTTTCCCGGTCCAGGCCCACGGCAGTTCGCACCACGGAAGAGCCTTTCGTTTTTGCCTGTCTGTAGCGAACGCCGTCATCGCGCCCGCGCGGTGCCGCCCGCTTTGCGGACGTGAGCCACGTCCCCATTCCGGGCTGTTCCACGCCCCGCCGACGGCCCTCCGTGAAGGAGTCAGCCCATGTCGATGATCCGCGACCTGCGCGCCGCCGTGCGCCCGTCCCTGCGTCCCTCCCTCCGTAAGAACAGCGCCCCGTACAGCGGTGGCTATGACGCCACCCGCGACCCGTCCGCCTCCAGCGCGGTCGTCGACTGCGCGGTCTACCGCGACGGGCGGCGGCTCGACGCGTCGGCCTGCCCGACCCCGCACGAGGCGATGCTTCGGGTACGGGAGAACGGCGGCTTCGCCTGGATCGGCCTGCACGAGCCGACGGAGGAGGAATTCGCCGGTATCGCCCGGGAGTTCGGTCTCCACCCGCTCGCCGTGGAGGACGCCGTCCACGCGCATCAGCGCCCGAAGCTGGAGCGTTACGACGACACGCTGTTCACCGTCTTCAAGACCATCCACTACGTCGAGCACGCCGAGCTGACCGCGACCAGCGAGGTCGTCGAGACCGGCGAGGTGATGTGCTTCACCGGCCGGGACTTCGTCATCACCGTCCGGCACGGCGGTCACGGCTCGCTGCGCGCGCTGCGTCACCGGCTCCAGGACGACCCGGAGCTGCTCGCCAAGGGCCCATCGGCCGTGCTGCACTCGATCGCCGACCATGTCGTGGACGGCTACATCGCGGTGGCCGAAGCGGTGCAGGACGACATCGACGAGGTGGAGATCGATGTCTTCTCCACTCCGGCGAAGGGCACCCCGCGCGGCTCGGACGCGGGCCGGATCTACCAGCTCAAGCGCGAGGTGCTGGAGTTCAAGCGGGCCGTCTCCCCGCTGCTGCGGCCGATGCAGCTGCTGAGCGAGCGCCCGATGCGGCTGATCGACCCCGACATCCAGAAATACTTCCGGGACGTCGCCGACCACCTCGCCCGGGTGCACGAGGAGGTCATCGGCTTCGACGAGCTGCTGAACTCGATCCTCCAGGCCAACCTGGCGCAGGCCACCGTCACCCAGAACGAGGACATGCGCAAGATCACGTCGTGGGCGGCCATCATCGCCGTACCGACGATGATCTGCGGCGTCTACGGCATGAACTTCGACCACATGCCGGAACTGAAATGGACGTACGGCTATCCGATGGTGCTGGGCTTCATCGGGGTGGTCTGCTTCTCCATCCACCGCATGCTCAAGCGCAACGGCTGGCTCTGAGCGGGGCGACCCGGTCCCATAGAGTGCGGCCATGACTGCTGCCGCTGACGCGCTGATGGACCGGGCCCTCGTCGAGGAAGCCACCAAGAAGTCCGGTCTGATCTGGGTGCGGGGCACCGGGCCCGCCCGCGCGCTGTGGCACGTCTGGCACGAGGGTGCGGCCCATCTCGTGGGCAACGGCCCCGGCGAACAGCCGTTCCCGGCCGGGATCACCGACGGGGCCGCCGTCGAGGTTACCGTCCGCAGCAAGGACAAGGGCGGCCGCCTCGTCGTCTGGAGCGCCGCGGTCTCCGTACTGGCACCGCACTCCGAGGAGTGGGAGACCGCGGTCGCCGAACTCAAGGGCAAGCGGCTGAACGCACCGGATGCCGAACAGATGACCGAACGCTGGGCGCGGGAGTGCGTGGTCGTCCGGCTGACGCCCGGCGGGACCCTCACCGGACTGCCGGACACCTCGCTGGCGGCCCCGCCGCTGCCGACCCCGGCGACCACGCGCCGGCCGGTGCCCGCCGCGCTCCCCCGGCTGCTGCTGAAGCGCCGTCGCCGCACGGGCTGACGCGGCGCCCCGGCTCGGTAACACCGGCGCGGGCTTCGAGCCACGCGTCCCGGCCCGAAGCCCGCGCCGGTGCTGAGCAGCCGGGGACCTCAGCCCGAGGACTTCGGGAGCTGGCCCCCGTAGTCGACGGTGTCGGCCTCCTCCGGTGCCTCCAGCGCGAAGGGCTTGCCCCAGTCGGCGAGGGTGACGCTGCCCCCGCCGCCGCCGCGTGCCACCCGTACGGGATACGGCTTGCCCTCAAGGGAGACGTCGAGGACGCCGCCCTCACCCTTTCCGCCCCGGATCTGGATGGTGCGGACCCCGGAGATCTTGTCCCGGTCGCCCTTGCTGACCTCGCCGTGCAGCGAGAGCAGGCCGTCCAGCAGGATCTCCTTGTCCGTGAAGCCGCGCAGCTGCTTGTACGTGGGGTCGCCCTCGGGCACCTTCACGTACTTGCCGTTGAGCTTGTCGGCCGCCGCCTGGTCGCCCTTTTCGCCCTGGTCGCTCTTCTCGTGGTTCCAGAAGGCGGAGTCGGCCTTGAGGAAGAGTTCGTCACCGATCCGCAGCAGTACGAACGTGCTCTGCTTCGAGGTGACGGAGCCGGTGCCGCCCTCCGCGTTGAGCCGCATGTTCAGGGTGTACGTGCCGCCCTTGCTGACGAGCTTGCCCGCGAGCCGCACCGCGTCCGCCGCGTCCGCCGCGGCTCTCGTCTTCTTGTCGATCTCCGCGGCCGAGAGTCTGCCGACGCCGTTCGTCCCCTTGTCCAGGTCCTCGCCCGCACAGGCCGTGAGGGCCGCGGTGAGCCCTGCACAGAGCACTACGGCGAGAGCGGCCCGGCGGTGGTTCCGGACGGCCGGGGCAAAAGAGGTCACGGGCGCACTGCCTCTCAACTGCGTGTACGGGGTGGCAGACGGCAGCGTACCGGTCCGTCCGCACCCGCCCGCAGCGAGGCGTACCGAGACGTCCGCCGGGGCGGAGTGGCGTGGTACGGGCTAGCCTGATCCCGGCATAACGGCGAAATCGACTGATCGATATGGCGTGGTGCGGTCCGTAGGGCACACACCGCGCACGGCACCGTCGGGCGAAGGAGGCGCATCGGATGGCGGCAGGCGCCCCCAGGGTCTTCGTGTCACATCTTTCCGGTGTGCCGGTCTTCGACCCCAACGGTGATCAGGTCGGCAAGGTCCGCGACCTGGTGGCGATGCTGCGGGTCGGCGGCCGCCCGCCGAGGCTGCTCGGCATGGTCGTCGAGGTGCTCAGCCGACGGCGGATCTTCCTGCCGATGACCCGGGTGACGGGCGTCGAGTCGGGCCAGGTCATCACCACGGGCGTGGTCAACATGCGGCGCTTCGAGCAGCGGCCCACCGAACGCCTGATCCTCGGCGAGTTCCTGGACCGGCGGGTCCGGCTGGTGGAGACCGGCGAGGAGGTCACCGTCCTCGATGTGGCGATCCAGCAGCTGCCGGCCCGCCGCGACTGGGAGATCGACAAGTACTTCGTCCGCAAGGGGCGCGGCGGCGCGCTGCGCCGCAAGGGCGAGACGCTGACGGTGGAGTGGTCGGCGGTCAGCGGGTTCTCGCTGGATGAGCACGGGCAGGGCGCCGAGAGCCTGGTCGCCACGTTCGAGCGGCTGCGGCCCACCGATGTGGCCAACGCCCTGCACCATCTGTCACCCAAGCGCCGGGCCGAGGTCGCCGCCGCGCTGGACGACGACCGGCTCGCCGATGTCCTGGAGGAGCTGCCGGAGGACGACCAGGTGGAGATCATCGGCAAGCTCCAGGAGGAGCGGGCCGCCGATGTCCTGGAGGCGATGGACCCGGACGACGCGGCCGACCTGCTCTCCGAGCTGCCCGAGGAGGACAAGGAGCGGCTGCTGGCGCTGATGCGGCCGGACGACGCCGCCGATGTGCGCCGCCTGATGTCGTACGAGGAGCGGACCGCGGGCGGTCTGATGACGACCGAGCCGATCGTGCTGCGGCCGGACGCCACGGTCGCCGACGCGCTGGCCCGGGTCAGGCAGTCGGACCTGTCGCCCGCGCTGGCCGCGCAGGTGTACGTCTGCCGGCCGCCGGACGAGACCCCGACCGGCAAGTACCTGGGCACGGTGCACTTCCAGCGGCTGCTGCGCGACCCGCCGTTCACCCTGGTCAGCTCGATCGTCGACAGCGACCTCGTACCGCTGTCCCCGGACACCCCACTGCCGGTCGTGACCAGCTATCTGGCCGCGTACAACATGGTCTCGGTGCCCGTCGTCGACGAGAGCGGCTCGCTGCTCGGCGCGGTGACGGTGGACGACGTCCTGGACCACCTGCTGCCCGACGACTGGCGTGAGACCGACTTCCACGGTGAGGAAGGGATCGCCCGTGGCCGGTGAGGAGCGTTCGAAGGCGGCGTCGACGGGCTCCTCCGGCATCGTGCGCCCGCCGCGGAACCGGATCGACCAGCCGAAGGACCCCCGGCGCAAGCTGCTGCCGGAGTACGACCCGGAGGCGTTCGGCCGGTTCTCCGAGCGGATCGCCCGGTTCCTGGGCACCGGGCGGTTCATCGTCTGGATGACGCTGATCATCATCCTCTGGGTGCTGTGGAACATCTTCGCGCCGCGCGACCTGCGGTTCGACGGGTATCCGTTCATCTTCCTGACGCTGATGCTGTCGCTCCAGGCGTCGTACGCCGCTCCGCTGATCCTGCTCGCGCAGAACCGCCAGGACGACCGGGACCGGGTCACCCATGAGCAGGACCGCAAGCAGAACGAGCGGTCCATCGCCGACACCGAGTACCTCACCCGGGAGATCGCCGCGCTGCGGATGGGCCTCGGCGAGGTCGCCACCCGGGACTGGATCAGGTCGGAACTCCAGGACATGGTGAGGGACATGGACGACCGGCAGGTTCTCGCCCGGCCGGAGAGTGACGAAGGCGACCGCTGAAGGGTTACCCGCGCGTACGGCCCTGCGCCGTACCATCGTCCCTATGGCTACGGAAGACGCGGTGCGTGAAGCACTGTCGACAGTGAACGACCCGGAGATCCACCGCCCGATCACCGAGCTGGGCATGGTGAAATCGGTCGAGATCGATGCTGACGGTGTAGTCGCTGTCACGGTGTATCTCACGGTCTCCGGCTGCCCGATGCGCGAGACGATCACCAAGAATGTGACCGAAGCGGTCGCGCGGGTCGAAGGCGTCTCGCGCGTCGACGTCACGCTCGATGTGATGAGCGACGAACAGCGCAAGGAACTCGCGTCCGCGCTGCGCGGCGGCACGGCCGAGCGCGAGGTGCCCTTCGCCCAGCCCGGCTCGCTGACCCGGGTGTACGCGGTCGCCTCCGGCAAGGGCGGCGTCGGCAAGTCCTCGGTGACGGTGAACCTCGCGGCGGCCATGGCGGCCGACGGGCTCAAGGTGGGCGTCGTGGACGCGGACATCTACGGGCACAGCGTGCCCCGGATGCTCGGTGCCGACGGCAAGCCGACCCAGGTCGAGAACATGATCATGCCGCCGTCCGCACACGGCGTGAAGGTCATCTCCATCGGCATGTTCACCCCGGGCAACGCCCCGGTGGTGTGGCGCGGGCCCATGCTGCACCGCGCGCTCCAGCAGTTCCTCGCCGATGTGTACTGGGGCGACCTGGACGTGCTGCTGCTCGACCTGCCGCCGGGCACCGGTGACATCGCGATCTCCGTCGCGCAGCTCGTGCCGAACGCGGAGATCCTGGTCGTCACGACCCCGCAGCAGGCCGCGGCCGAGGTCGCCGAGCGGGCCGGCTCCATCGCCGTACAGACCCATCAGAAGATCGTCGGCGTCGTCGAGAACATGTCGGGCATGCCGTGCCCGCACTGCGACGAGATGGTCGATGTGTTCGGCTCGGGCGGCGGTGCGCGGGTCGCGGAGGGCCTGACGCGGACGGTCGGCGCCGAGGTTCCGGTGCTCGGCACCATCCCGATCGACCTGCGGCTGCGCGAGGGCGGCGACGAGGGCAAGCCGGTGGTCCTGTCCGACCCCGACTCCCCGGCCGGCAGCGCGCTGCGGTCCATCGCCGAGAAGCTGAGCGGCCGTCAGCGCGGCCTGTCCGGCATGTCGCTGGGCCTCACGCCCCGCAACAAGTTCTGACACCCACCGACCCCGACAGCGCGGTCCCGGCCCCCGGTACCGCGCTGTCCTCGGTCCCGGCACCGCCGATCCCGGTCACCGCTGATCCCGGTCACCGCCGATCCCCGTCGCCGGGCGGACGTTTCCGCCCGCCCGACAGCGTCCCGGTTCGCTCAGGCGTACGTGGTGATGTCGCCGATCACCGCGAACCCCAGCCCGTACGCGCTCATCCCCCGCCCGTACGCCCCGATGTGCACACCACCGTGCGCCGAACCGGCCAGCACCCAGCCGAACTCGGACTCGCGGTAGTGGAACTCCACCGGAACGCCGTCCACCGGAAGTGAGAGCTTCGACCAGGGCGGGGTGCCCAGGTCGTCGGCGAGCTCGAACGCCGTCTCGGTCTGCTGGTCCAGCCAGTCGTCCCGCAGCACGTGGTCCAGCTGCGGCGGCCAGGTGTACGACAGGAGGCCGGAGCCCGCCAGCCAGGCCGCCGAGGAGACCGTGGTGGCGTCCAGCACCCCCGTACCGTCGCCGCTGCGCCGCACCGGGCTGCTGCCCACGGTCACGACGACCGCGAACCGCTCCTTCTCCGGGCGCGCGTCGGACCGTACCGAGGGCTCGTCACCGTGTCCGGTGGAACCGTGCTGCACCGTGCCGTCCGCCGCGGTGCCGACCTGCATCAGCCAGCGCGGCCCGGTGAACGCCTCGTCCAGCCCGTACCACGGGAACGGCGCCAGCAGATAGCCGTCGACCGTACGCCGGGCCGCCGGCACCCCCTCTGCGGTGACTGTGCTGGGCGCACCTTCCGCCCCTACCCGACTCGTCGTCTCCATCTGCCCGGCCGCCTCCTCGATCTGTTCCGATCCGGAGCGGCCCGCCCCCCGCGGGCTTGGGCGTCCTCGCAACCGGACAGATGGAGAATAGCCATACCGTACGGACGAGTCGGGATTGACCGGTCTCAGGTGGCGTCTGCGTCGAACGGCGGGCGCTCGTCCTTGACCGGCTGAGCGGGCTTCTTGAGCAGGTCAGGGGTGGTGGAGGAGCCATTCACCGCACCGTCGGAGGAACCGCCGGACGACTCCTTCGCCGATCCGTTCGCCGCACTGTTGGCGGAAGCGGACGACGCGCTCTCGCGTCCGTTCACCGCGTCGGTGACCTCGGCCATCTCCTTGCGGAGGTCGAAGCTCTCGCGGATCTCCTTCAGCCCCAGGTCGTCGTTGCCGTCCATCAGCTGCTTGCGGACGAACGTCTTGGGGTTGAGATCCTCGAACTCGAAGTCCTTGAACTGCGGACCGAGCTCCGAGCGGATGTCTTCCTTGGCGCTGTCCGAGAACTCGCGGATCTTGCGAATGGTGCGCGTGACGTCCTGAATGACCTTCGGCAGCTTCTCGGGGCCGAAGACCAGTACGGCGAGAACCACGAGCGTCAGCAGCTCCAGTGCGCCTATGTCATTGAACACCTAGCTGCTCCTCGTGTTCTCCGCGTGTTCTCCGGGTCTTCCCCACCAGGCCGGATGACGGCCCGGACCGCTCAACGGTACCTGTCGAAGCTGTCCGGGCGGTACCTTCCGGTGGCCGTTACGTGCCGCTCGCCGAGCCGAGCGTCAAAGTCATGGACAGGTCTTTACCACCGCGGGTC
Source organism: Streptomyces sp. NBC_01433 (assembly GCF_026340105.1). NCBI lineage: Bacteria > Bacillati > Actinomycetota > Actinomycetes > Kitasatosporales > Streptomycetaceae > Streptomyces > Streptomyces sp. NBC_01433. The sequence goes on from NZ_JAPEPM010000001.1 coordinate 911,321, forward strand.
AGCCGGAGGCCGAGCCGATCGCCGGGGCGGTGGGCGCGGATCTTCACGATCAGCTCCTCGCCGCTGTGCACCCGCTGGCCCTGTACCTCCGTGATGATGTCGCCCGGCCTGATCCCGGCCTTCGCCCCGGGACCGCCGGTCGTGACCGCGGGCCCGCCGTCGGCGCCCTTCGCACCGACCTTGGCCCCGTCACCGGTGTACTTCATGTCCAGGGTGACGCCGATCACCGGGTGGGTCGCCCGGCCGGTGTTGATCAGCTCCTCGGCGACGCGCTTGCCCTGGTTGATCGGTATGGCGAAGCCGAGGCCGATGGAGCCGGACTGGGCGCCTTCGGGTCCGGCCCCGCTGTCCGCCGCGCGAATGGCGCTGTTGATCCCGATGACGTGGGCCTGGGCGTCGACGAGCGGGCCGCCGGAGTTCCCGGGGTTGATCGGCGCGTCGGTCTGGAGTGCGTCGACATAACTGACGTCGGTGCCGTCGCCCTTCTCGCCACCGGCGGTGATCGGCCGCTGCTTGGCGCTGATGATGCCGGAGGTGACCGTGTTCGACAGGTCGAAGGGAGCACCGATGGCCACCACCGGATCGCCCACCCGCACATTGTCGGAGTTGCCGAGGGGCAGCGGCTTGAGCCCGGAGACGCCGGTGACCTTGACGACGGCCAGGTCGTAGCCGCTGTCCTTGCCGACGATCTCGGCGGTCGCCGTCTCGCCGCCGCTGAACGTCACGGTGATGTCGCCGCTGGAGCCGGCCGGGGAGACGACATGGTTGTTGGTGAGGATGTGGCCCTTGTTGTCGAGGACGAAGCCGGTGCCGGTGCCGGACTCCGACGCACCGCTGACATGCAGGGTGACGACGCTGGGCAGGGCGCTGGCGGCGATTCCGGCGACGCTGTCGGGTGCCCGGCCACCGCTGTCCCGGCCGGCCTGGGGAAGCTCGACGCTGGTCAGGCCGCCGTTGCGCTCGACGTAGGCGCCGATTCCCCCGCCTATGCCGCCCGCGACCACGGCGAGCAGGACGGCCCCGATGAGGACGGTGCCCCGGCGGCCCTTCCCGCGCCGGGCGGGTTCGGTGCCGAGCGGGGGGCCCGGCTGGGTCAGGGGCTGCCGCGGCGCCCCCCAGGGGTCGTACTGGAGCCACTGGGAGGGGGGCTGCTGCCCGGACTGCTGCGGGGGCACCTGCTGCGCCTGCGGGTGGGGCGGCAGATGGGGCGGAAGGTGCTGCGGCGGGGCCTGGGGCGGCATGCCGCCGGGCACCGGACCGGGCGGCTGACCCTGATCGACGGCGACGGGAGCCCCGTTCGTCGCGGCGTACTGCGGGGGTACGGGGGTCCCGTGCGCCGGGGTCGGCACCGGTCGCTGTACGGGGGGCGCGGGCGCCCACGGTCCGGGGCCGCCGTAGGGCGGAGTGCTGTACTCGTCGGGCTCGTGCAGGGGCCGTATCGCGGGGGCGGGCCGGAGCGGCTCCCCGGCGGGGAGTGCGGGCGTCGGCCCACCGGGAACCGGACGGTCCGACACCGCCGCGCTCCCCGTCTCAGCCTCGCCTGTCACACCTGTCGCAGCCGCGTCTGTCACACCTGCTGTATCCGCAGCTGCCGCACCTGCCGTATCCGCGGCTCCTGCGGCGTCCTCGACGGGAGATACGTCTTCCGGTTCCGTGCGACCGCTGCGCCCCGTCGTGGGACGGCTCCACCACTTCGCCTTCGGCCCGGTGGGCTTCGCGTCGTCCATGATCTCCCCGCAACTGGCCTCTGCACGCCCCCACAGAGGCGTCCCTCCCGGAATTCAACCAGGTTTGCGAATCCCCGCGCAGGACCCCGTCAGCGGCGAGGGAAAAGCGGCAGCGCGTGATCGTTGGGCGGCAGCGCGGAGGCGGGTGCGGACGGCATCGCCGAGGCCGGTGCGGACGGGGCGGCCGACTTCGGCGCCGGGGCACTGCCGAGCGCCGCGGCGAGCAGCGACGTGGTGCCGGTCGGCCGTATCAGCGGGGGTACGGAGACATTCAGGACGGGAAGGACGAACGGGTGCCCGGTGAGCGGCGTGGCATTGAGCGACGAAGGCACTGCCGCGAGCATCTGCGGGGCCATGAGGGCCCGGACGGTCGGCGAGGCCGAGGGAACCGCGGTGCCGCCGATCGCCGGACGGTCGCCGTCCACGGCGAGCGCGCCACCGGCCCGGCGGCTGGCCGCGTTGCCGCTCTCGGCCCGCGCGTCGGCGTCGAGCGGGGTCACGTTGCTGCCCGCGCCCTCGGCCCGGAGCGCGGTGTCGGGTGCGGAGTCCAGGGGGAGGGTGCCACCGAGGGCGATGGCCGCCAGCGACACGGCGCTGGCCGCGGCGAAGGCGAATCTCCGGCCGCGCCAGGGCGAACGGTCGGCGTCGCGGGCCACGTCGTGAATGCGGAAGACGCCGCGGGAGCCACCGCCCGGCAGGACCGCGGTGGAGCCGTGCCCGGCGGGGAGGTAACCGAAGCTGTCGAGCGGCGAGGAGCCCGGGGCCGGGTCCGTACGGCCGCCGCCGGAGGGCCGCATCGTGGGGAAGAACTCGTCGGCGAAGCGTCCACTGCCGCCGAACGGTCCGCTCGGGCCGCTGTCGCCGCCGCTGGGACCGCCGGGAAGGCCCTGCAGGCGGGCCAGGAACCCCTCGGAGGGCGAGGGCGAGCTGGACAGGGCGAAGGCACTCTTCAGGCGCCGCTGGGCGTCTGCCTCGGCCTTGCACTTGGGACAGGTGGCCAGATGGGCCAGGACCCGTTCACGGGCATCATGTTTCAGCTCACCGTCGACAAGCGCGGCGAGCCGGTCCCCCAGATGCTGCTCCGCGGGGGTCGGTCCTGTGCCACTCACGCCGATCCGCCCTCCCCTGCCAGGACCGCGTCCGCCAGGGAGCGCTGCTCGGCGCGGGCCTCGGGCGAACGGTGCTTCAGCGCCTTGCGCAGGTGCGAGCGGCCGCGGTGAATACGGCTGCGCACGGTGCCGAGCTTCACGCCGAGGGTCGCGGCGATCTCCTCGTAGCTGAGCCCCTCGATGTCGCAGAGCACCACTGCCGCACGGAATTCGGGCGCGAGGGTGTCCAGGGCCTGCTGCACGTCGGCGTCGAAATGGGTGTCGTTGAAAACCTGCTGCGGGGACGGCTCACGGCTCGGCAGCCGCTCGGCGGCGTCGTCGCCCAGGGAGTCGAAACGGATCCGCTGCTTACGGCGGACCATGTCCAGGAAGAGATTGGTCGTGATGCGGTGCAGCCAGCCCTCGAACGTGCCGGGGGTGTAGGTCGAGAGGGAACGGAACACCCGGACGAAAACTTCCTGGGTGAGGTCCTCGGCATCGTGCTGGTTGCCCGTCAGCCGGTAGGCAAGGCGGTACACACGTCCGCTGTGCGTGCTGACGATCTCTTCCCATGAGGGCGGGGTCCACGCCTGAGAGTCCGCATCTGAGGCGAAGGTCGCGGTCGTTGCGGAGTCGTTGGAAGAACGGTCAGCAATGTTGGTCACGGATTTCGGCTCACCCGCCGACCCGAGAAGGCGCCGCAGCACTCCTCTCCGATCCACAGGCGCAGCCGCACCTCCCCTATCGGCTCTGGTGGTGTCCAGTGGAGCCCCTACCATAGCCACCTCGCCCGTTAGCTCCGGATAAGCCTTTTTCCTGCTGGGGCCGGGCGTCGCCCGGGAACTTCCGGCGCACGGTCGCGGGCCCGATCCGCGGGCCCGTTCGCTGCGCTTTCCCCTGTCCTTACACAACGCCCGGTCCCATCTGCGGGTTCCCGGGTCCAGCGGATACAGTCACCGTTGCGCCAACTACGGGGTCAGGAGAGGGTCATTACCGCCAACCGGCAGACGAGCTGGGCGTTCGCCGACGCCTTTGTCGCCGAGGACGAAGCACTGCGCTGGGCCCGGGAGCGGGCCCGCGAGGCAGGGCTGCGCTCGGTGTCCCCAGGCACCGGTTCCGCGCTGCGCCTGCTCGCTGCCGCCGTGGACGCCAAAGCGGTGGCGGAGATCGGGACCGGGACAGGCGTGTCCGGCATCCATCTGCTGCACGGAATGCGCCCGGACGGCGTACTGACCACGGTCGATCCGGAACCGGAACGCCAGCAGTTCGCCCGCGAGGCTTTCCGCGCGGCCGGCTTCGCCGCGAACCGGGCCAGGTTCATCCCCGGGCGCGCCCTGGACGTCCTTCCCAGGCTCGCGGACGGCGGGTACGACCTCGTCTTCTGCGACGGCGACAGGCTGGAGAGCCTGGACTGCCTCGCTGAATCGTTGCGCCTGCTGCGACCGGGCGGGCTGGTCTGTTTCGAGGGCGTTTTCGCGGACGGCCGCACGGTCGACTCCGCCGCTCAGCCCGCCGAGGTGCTGCGCCTGCGCGAGCTGCTGCGCGCCGTGCGGGAGAGCCAGGAGCTGATGTCGACGCTGCTGCCGGTCGGTGACGGGCTGCTCTGCGCGGTCCGTCGCGGCTGACGGCCGTTCTCCCCTTTCCGCCCGCCGCACCGGTTCCTTCCGGCCCGCCGCGCCCGTTCCGCGCCCTCGCCCGCCCCGTTCACGTATCCGCCGGTCATCCCCCTGAACGCGCCACTGCCCCGGCACGGAATCCGTGCCGGGGCAGTGGTCGAGTGTGGGCGTTCCGCGTCAGCCGACGACCTTCTTCAGGGCGTCGCCGAGTGCATCGGCCTCGTCCGGAGTCAGCTCGACAACAAGCCGACCGCCGCCTTCGAGCGGAACGCGCATGACGATGCCCCGCCCCTCCTTTGTCACCTCGAGCGGGCCGTCGCCCGTCCGCGGCTTCATGGCCGCCATGCTCGTTCCCCTTCCTGAAACCAGCTCATCGCAACCGGCGGCCCCATGACAGGCGCTGCCTCACCGGCATCGAACACATTGCTTCCCCACCATTATCCCGCATCACAGACCCTGATGACCAACATCGGTCGGCATCGCTTGCGCAACGCGCTCTCGCAAAACCACCCAATTCGGCGATCCGGCTGCGATACTGCGCCGCCTTGCGCCCCCAGGTGAGGGGCAATTGTTAGACGCAGGTCACATGCTCGCCCCGCCCCGAGTCGGCCATGCTTGCCTGCAGTGGCAACGATGCCGAGCCGTAAGGGGATACCGGAATGGCCGACGACATGGCGAACACCGTGCTCTACACAGTGAGCGAAGGTCTCGCGACGATCACGATCAACCGTCCCGACGCGATGAACGCCATGAACACCGAGGCCAAGGTCGCTCTGCGGGACGCGCTGCGGTCCGCGGCGGCCGACACGGCCGTGCGCGCGGTTCTGCTCACCGCCACCGGGCGCGCCTTCTGCGTGGGCCAGGACCTCAAGGAGCACGTCGCGACGCTGACGGCCACGCGCGAGGCGGGCGGCGGCAATGCGCTGAGCACCGTGCGGGAGCACTACAACCCGGTCGTGCGGGCGATCACGGAGATGGAGAAGCCCGTGGTCGCCGGGGTCAACGGCGTCGCGGCAGGAGCGGGATTCGGATTCGCGCTGGCGGCCGACTACCGGGTGGTCGCCGACACGGCGTCCTTCAACACGTCCTTCGCGGGCGTCGCGCTGACCGCCGACTCGGGCGTGTCCTGGACGCTGCCCCGGCTGATCGGCCAGAGCCGTGCGGCCGACCTGCTGTTCTTCCCGCGGTCGATCTCGGCGAAGGACGCGTACGAGCTGGGTATCGCGAACCGGGTGGTGCCCGCCGCCGAGCTGGCCGAGGAGGCCGCCGCCGTGGCCCGCACCCTCGCCGACGGCCCGACCGTGGCGTACGCGGCGCTGAAGGCGTCCATGGCGTACGGCGCGGGGCACACGCTCGCGGAGACGCTGGAGAAGGAGGACGAACTCCAGACGAGGGCGGGCGCGTCGCAGGACCACACCATCGCGGTGGAGGCGTTCCTGGCCAAGCGGAAGCCGAAGTACCTCGGCAAGTAGGCGGGGACGGGACGGACCCTCGGGGGCGCTCGCGGCCCCCGAGGGCCTACGGACGGGCCCCGCGGGCCACACAGTCGGCGAGGTGGTCGTCGACCAGGCCGCACGCCTGCATCAGGGCGTACGCGGTCGTGGGACCCACGAAGCGGATGGAGCGCTTCTTCAGCTCCTTGGCGAGCGCCGTGGACTCCGGGGTGACCGCCGCGACGTCCCCCAGCACGCGCGGCACGGGCCGGCCGGCCGGATCGGGGGCGTACGACCAGATCAACGCGTCCAGCTCACCGGCCGGCCAGTCGGCCAGCACCTTCGCGTTGGCGAGGGTCGCGTCGACCTTGGCGCGGTTGCGGATGATGCCGGCGTCGGCGAGGAGCCGTTCCCGGTCGGTGTCGGTGAACGCGGCGACCGCGGGAATGCTGAACCCGGCGAAGGCGGCGCGGAAGCCCTCGCGGCGGCGCAGGATCGTCAGCCACGACAGGCCGGACTGGAACGCCTCCAGACAGAGCCGCTCGAAGAGCGCGTCGTCGCCGTGGACCGGGCGGCCCCACTCGGTGTCGTGATAGGTCAGGTAGTCATCCGTGGACAGCCCCCAGGGGCAGCGCAGGCCGCCGTCCGGGGCCGGTTCGGCTCCACCGCTCATCGTTCGTCCTCCTCGCCCCGGTACGGGCCCGGGTCCTGGCTCAGCGGCTCGCCGGGCCTCTTGAACAGATCGGGACCGCCCGCCGCGGCGGACCGGGCACCGGCCAGGGCCGACTCCAGCTCGGCGATCCGGGAGTCCCGCTCGGCCAGTTCGGCGCCGAGCCGGTCGAGCGCCTCGTCGACATCCGCCATCCGGTAGCCGCGGGGGGCCATCGGCAGGCGCAGCGCCTCGACATCCGCCCGGCCGACCGGGCGCGTCGCGGGCAGCGGGTCGGTCAGCCGCTCGGGCGGCAGATCCTGGAGCACCGGGCTCCCACCGCCGCCGACCACCGCGAGCGTGACCGCGGCGACCACCACGACCATGGTGAGCAGCAAGAACCAGAACACGAGCATCTCCCCGGGGCGGAATCCTGTCCGGGTCCGATCGTGCCATGCGGCACCGACAGTTAGGGTCGCAGGCGACCTACTGAGGAGGAAACACGGGATGCGAAGCGGTGCACTGAGGCTCGGACGGCGGGAATTCGGGCCGCACGAGCCGGTGATCATGGCGATCGTGAACCGGACCCCGGACTCCTTCTACGACCAGGGCGCGACGTTCCGGGACGAGCCCGCGCTCGCCCGGGTCGAGCAGGCGGTCACCGAGGGCGCAGCGATCATCGACATCGGCGGGGTGAAGGCCGGCCCCGGAGCCGAGGTGACCGCCTCGGAGGAGGCCCGCCGTACGGTCGGGTTCGTGGCCGAGGTCCGCCGCCGCCACCCGGATGTGGTGATCAGCGTGGACACCTGGCGCCACGAGGTGGGCGAGGCGGTCTGCGAGGCGGGCGCGGATCTGCTGAACGACGCGTGGGGCGGGGTCGACCCGAAGCTGGCGGAGGTCGCCGCGCGGTACGGGGCGGGCCTGGTGTGCACGCACGCGGGCGGCGCCGAGCCGCGGACCCGGCCGCACCGCGTCGCGTACGACGACGTGATGGCGGACATCCTGCGGGTGACGGTGGGGCTGGCCGAGCGGGCCGTGGAGCTGGGCGTGCGGACGGACGGGATCATGATCGACCCCGGCCATGACTTCGGGAAGAACACCCGGCACTCGCTGGAGGCGACGCGGCGGCTCGGCGAGATGGCGGAGACCGGGTGGCCGGTGCTCGTCTCGCTGTCCAACAAGGACTTCGTCGGGGAGACCCTCGACCGCCCGGTCAAGGAACGGGTGATCGGCACCCTTGCGACGACGGCCGTGTCGGCGTGGCTGGGCGCGCGGGTGTACCGCGTGCACGAGGTGGCGGAGACGCGGCAGGTGCTGGACATGGTGGCGTCGATCGCGGGGCTGCGGGCCCCGGCGGTGGCGCGCAGAGGGCTGGCGTAGCCGGGGGCTGGGATAGCCGGGGGCTGGGATAGCCGGGGGCTGGCGTAGCGGAGTTCGCGCAGCGCGGCGCGGGGTGTGGCGTGGCGTGTGGCGTGGCGTGGAGGGGGGCTTGTGCGGCCCGCAAGGGGGTGGAGCGGGGCCGGGGCCTGGACGCTGCCCTGCCCCGCTCCCGTGATCCGGTCCGGTCCGGATCGGTTCGGGCGAAGGCCCTACCTGCCGACCTCCTTGGTCACCAGCATGACCGCCTCCTCCACGTCGTCCGTGACGTGGAAGAGCAGCAGGTCCTTCTCGGACGCCTTGCCCTGCGCCACCACGGTGTCCCGCAGCCAGTCGACGAGGCCGCTCCAGTACGCCGAGCCGAAGAGCACGATCGGGAAGCGGGTCACCTTGCCCGTCTGGACCAGGGTCAGCGCCTCGAAGAGTTCATCCAGCGTGCCGAGGCCGCCTGGCAGGACCACGAAGCCCTGGGCGTACTTCACGAACATCGTCTTGCGGACGAAGAAGTAACGGAAGTTGACGCCGATGTCGACGTGCGGGTTCAGGCCCGACTCGAACGGCAGCTCGATGCCGAGGCCGACCGAGACCCCCTTGGCCTCCCGCGCCCCCTTGTTCGCCGCCTCCATCGCCCCGGGGCCGCCGCCCGTGATCACCGCGAAGCCCGCTTCGACGAGCGCCCGGCCGATCTGTACGCCCGCCTCGTAGTCCGGCGTACCGACCGGTGTGCGGGCCGAACCGAAGACGCTGATGGCGCTCGGCAGCTCGGCCAGGGCGCCGAACCCCTCGACGAACTCCGACTGGATGCGCATCACCCGCCAGGGGTCGGTGTGCACCCACTCGGAATCGCCCTCGGAGTCCAGCAGCCGCTGATCGGTCGTGCCGGGCTGCACCTGGTCCCGGCGACGCAGCACCGGGCCCATTCGCTGTTCCTCGGGCCTGACCGCGCCCTCGGGAACCTCCGCGCCCCGTGCGTTGCGTGCATCCTCGGGGTTGCCCATGACCTGCTCCCTCCGCCGACCTGCGATGTGCTTGTCCGGCCAGCGTAGATCCACGGAGGTTACGCGCAGGGGAAGCCCATGAGTCAGCTGGTGAGCCAGGAGCGGAGGCGGTCCTCGCAGTGGGTGATCCGCTCGGCCACGACGTGTTCGTCGCGCTTGTGGGCCAGCAGCGGGTCGCCGGGGCCGTAATTCACCGCGGGCACGCCGAGCGCGCCGAAGCGGGAGACGTCCGTCCAGCCGAACTTGGGCTGGGCCGTGCCGCCGACGGCCGCCATGAACGCCTGGGCCGCCGGATGGCCGAGGCCGGGCATGGCGGCACCGGAGTGGTCGTCGACGGTGAACTCGGTGACTCCGCAGTCCGCGAAGACCTCGTGGACGTGGGCGAGGGCCTCCTCGGCGCCGCGGTCGGGGGCGTACCGGTAGTTGACCACCACGACGCAGGCGTCAGGGATGACGTTGTTGGCGACGCCGCCCTCGATCCGTACGGCGTTGAGGCCCTCGCGGTATTCGAGCCCGTCGATGACCGGGCGGCGCGGTTCGTACGCGGCGAGCCTGTCCAGGATCGGTGCCGCGGCGTGGATGGCGTTGGCGCCCATCCAGCTGCGCGCGGAGTGGGCCCGCTCCCCGGCCGTGTGCAGGTAGACCCGCAGCGTGCCCTGGCAGCCGCCCTCGACCTGGCCGTCGGAGGGTTCCAGGAGGACGGCGAAGTCTCCGTCGAGCCAGTCGGGGTGGGCCTCGGCGACGTGCCCGAGGCCGTTGAGGTGGGCGGCGACCTCTTCGTTGTCGTAGAAGATGAAGGTGAGGTCGCGGTTGGGCTCGGGGACGGTCGCCGCGATGCGCAGCTGGACGGCGACGCCCGACTTCATGTCGGAGGTTCCGCAGCCCCACAGCACGCCGTTGTCGTCGAGCCGGGACGGGACGTTGTCGGCGATCGGCACGGTGTCGATGTGTCCGGCGAGCACGACACGCTCGGCACGCCCCAGCCGCGTCCTGGCCACCACATTGTTCCCGTACCGGTCGACGGTCAGATGCGGAAGGCCGCGCAGTGCCGTCTCGATCGCGTCGGCCAGCTCGGTCTCCTCCCCGCTGACGGAGGGGAAGTCCACGAGCCGGGCGGTGAGCGCCGGTCCGTCCAGGGTGAGGTCAAGCGTGCTTTCGGCCATGGCCACGACCCTAAGGGACTTCGGTATCCGCCCCGGTCGTACCCTCCAGTACCGTGGGCCCCGTGCCCCGGACCCCCACGCCCGCCCGCCGCAGCCGCCTCTTCCGAGTCGTGGCCGCTTTCGCCGTGCTCGTGGCCCTGGGGGGATATCTGGCCGTGCAGTACGTCTCCGGCAACAAGGGGGCGCCCCACTGCACCGTGCGCTCCGCCGACGGGACGCGGGGCGAGGACCGTACGTACGAGATGACTCCCGATCAGGCCGCCAACGCCGCGACCATCTCGGCGGTCGGCACCACCCGCGGCATGCCGGAGCGTGCGGTGACCATCGCGCTGGCGACGGCCCTGCAGGAGTCCGCGCTGCGCAATCTCGATCACGGTGACCGGGATTCGCTCGGGCTCTTCCAGCAGCGCCCCTCGCAGGGCTGGGGGACCGCGCGGCAGATCATGGATCCGGTCTATTCGGCCGGGATGTTCTACGACCGTCTCGCCGAGGTCCCGGGCTACTCCCGGCTCCCGCTGACGGTCGCCGCGCAGCGTGTGCAGCTCAGCGGGTTCCCGCAGGCGTACGCGAAGCACGAGCCGGACGCCGCGCTGCTGGCCGCCGCGCTGACCGGGCGTGCGCCCACCACGCTGAACTGTTTCCCGTCCGCGGCGACCGCGACCGGTCCGGGCGACGCGGCGAAGGTCCGTTCCGAGCTGGTGAGCGCCTTCGGCAAGGACGTACTGCCGTCGGCCAGGGCCGCCGGGGCGTCCGCCGCGACGTCGGTCTCGGTGCCCGTGCCCGCCACAGCGGCAGCGGCGGAGGCCGGGGGCGGCACGGCGCCGCAGCGCGGCTGGGAGCTGGCGCACTGGGCCGTCGCGCGGGCCGAGGCCCTGCGGATCGACCGGGTCGCCTTCGCGGACCGGGTGTGGACGGCCGACGACGGCTGGCGGACGGAACGCGCAGAGCGTACGGAATCGGGCACGACCGAGGTCAGGATCGGGCTCGCGCAGTAGTACGGCCGACCACCCGTACGAAGCATCCGGCCGGTCTCCGGCAGCCCGGTCGACGGCTCTTTCACCAGCACGGTCCGCACGGGCCGATTCCCTTGCCGTCACAGGGAAGTGACGGTTCGCCCGGCGGTCGCTCCACGCATTGTTTGCCCGGGTTCCTCCGCTGCGGATTATCGGACGCATTACTCACTCTTTACCTTGCCGTACCGCAACCTTCCCCGCCCCCGGACCGGTTGTCAGTGCGTCCGATCACCGGACAGACAGATTCCCGAGTCTGTTGAATTCCCGTCGAAGGAGCATCATGTCCCTCCCCCTGACCCGTCGGATCGCCCGTGCCGCGCTGCTGATCGCCGCAGGCGCGGCCCCCGTGGTCGGTGCGGCCGGCGCCGCAGGTGCCGCGGAGCTCCCGCCGGCCCCCGACCTGGGCGGCCTGACCTCGCTCGACGGCGCCGGTCTCGGCGACACCGTGGACAGCGCCGCACAGCAGGGCACCAAGACCGTGGGCGAAACCGGCGGCCGGCTCGTCGGCACCGCCATTCCGGCCGTGGGCAAGACCGTCGGCAAGGCCGGTGCGGTCGCCGTCCCGGCCGCCCAGAAGACCGTCGGCGAGACCGCGGGCCACACGGGTGAGCTCGTCGGCAGCACGGCCACCGCGGCGACCGCGGGCGGCCTGCCCACCGACAGCCTGGGTGGCGGCCTGGGTGGCGGCCTGCCCCTGAAGGGTCTGCCGCTCGGCTGATACTCCCAACGGGATCGGCTGATCCCCGCACAGGTATCCACAGAACGCGCCGAGGGGCCTCGGGAGTGCGCACTCCCGAGGCCCCTCGGCGCGTGGGTGTCCGCGGATCAGGACAGCCGCTCGACCGCCGCCGCCACCCGCTCGTCGGTCGCCGTGAGCGCCACGCGCACGAAGCGGTCGCCCGCGGGTCCGTAGAAGTCGCCGGGCGCCACCAGGATGCCGAGTTCCGCGAGGTGGGCCACCGTCTCCCAGCACGGCTCGTCGCGCGTCGCCCAGAGGTACAGGCTCGCCTCGCTGTGCTCGATGCGGAAGCCGTGGGCCTCCAGCGCGGCGCGCAGGGCGGTGCGCCGGTCCGCGTACCGGGCGCGCTGCTCCACGACATGGGTGTCGTCGCCGAGCGCCGCGACGGTGGCCGCCTGGACCGGGGCGGGCGCCATCATCCCGCCGTGCTTGCGAATCAGCAGCAGCTCGCCCAGGACGTCCGCGTCGCCCGCGATGAAGGCCGCGCGGTATCCGGCGAGATTGGAGCGCTTGGAGAGCGAGTGGACGGCGACGATGCCCTCGTACCGGCCACCGCAGACGTCCGGGTGGAGCACGGAGACCGGTTCGGCCTCCCAGCCCAGTTCCAGGTAGCACTCGTCGCTGAAGACCAGGATGTCGTGCTCGCGCGCCCAGGCGACGATCCGGATCAGCTCGTCCTTGGACAGGACGCGGCCCGTCGGGTTGGACGGCGAGTTGAGCCAGAGCAGCTTGAGGCCCGCCGGGTCCAGCTCGGTGGGGTCGTCATAGGCGACGGGCTCCGCGCCGCAGAGCCGGGCGCCGACCTCGTACGTCGGGTACGCCAGCCGCGGATAGGCGACCTTGTCGCCCGCGCCGAGGCCCAGTTGGGTCGGCAGCCAGGCCACCAGCTCCTTGGAGCCGACGACCGGCAGCACGTTCTCGTGGGCCATCCCGACCGCGCCGAGACGCCGCTCCACCCAGCCGGTGAGGGCGTCGCGCAGGGCCGCGGTGCCCCACACCGTCGGATAGCCGGGGCTGTCCGCGGCGGCCACGAGCGCCTGCTGGATCAGCTCGGGCACCGGGTCGACCGGCGTGCCGACGGACAGGTCGACGATGCCGTCAGGGTGGGCGGCGGCCGTCGTCCTGTACGGCGCGAGCTTGTCCCAGGGGAAGACCGGAAGACGGGAGGAGACTGCTGCGGACACGGAACTCTGCTTTCTCGTACGGGCGGCGAATGCGAATGACGAGGGGTCACGGAGCCGCCGGGGCCGCACACGGTCGCGAGGGGCGCCGGGCGGCCTCGGAGGCGCGCCGGAAAACACCGCGGTCCCGCACGGTGACGAGCCGTACGGGACCGGGCGGCGCACGTGCGGCCGCTGCTTACTGGTTCTGCGGCGGCAGCGCGGCGATGAACGCGTGGTCGCGCTCGATCAGGCCCAGCTTGGAGGCGCCGCCCGGTGAGCCGAGGTCGTCGAAGAACTCGACGTTCGCCTTGTAGTAGTCCTTCCACTCCTCCGGGGTGTCGTCCTCGTAGAAGATGGCCTCGACCGGGCAGACCGGCTCACAGGCTCCACAGTCGACACATTCGTCCGGGTGGATGTACAAGGACCGCTGGCCCTCGTAGATGCAGTCGACGGGGCACTCTTCGATGCAGGCCTTGTCCTTCACGTCGACACAAGGCTGCGCGATGACGTAGGTCACGCTGTCGTTCCTCCTCGGTAGGGCGTTGGCTCTCGCGCGGGAGCGCGGCGTCGTCGATGCCCGCACCTAGTATCTCCGTTCCCGGGCACGAACCGAACAGGAGGGGCGGAGAGAGCTGTGGAATTCACCATCGGCGGACGGCTGGAGGTCCGCGTCACACCGGCTGACGTGGGAAAACGCGTGTCGGTCAGGCGTCGCTCCCAAGGGGTCGACCAAGGCGCCATGTTCACGGACACGGTCGGGGTTCTCACATCGTGGGACAACCATGTGCTGTCGATCACACCGAAGAGTGGTGAATCCGTCCACATCGCGGAATCCGCGCTGGTAGCGGGCAAGGTCGTGCCCGCCGCGCCCGCCCGGCGGCGGGGGCCCGCGGCCTCCTTCGACGAGCTCGCCCGGGTCTGCGCGCGGGCCTGGCAGCCGGTGGAGAGCGAGCCGCTGGGCGACTGGCGGCTGCGTGCCGCCGACGGCTTCACCCGGCGCGCCAACTCCGTGCTCCCGCTCGGTGATCCGGGACTGCCGGTCGGCGAGGCGCTGGGGCGCGTACAGCGCTGGTACGGGGAGCGGGATCTGCCCGCGTACATCCAGACCGCGACCGGCGCCGAGGGCACCCAGGAGGCACTGTGCGCGGAGCTGGAGCGGCACGGCTGGCTGCGCGAGGTGTCGGCCGAGGTACGGATCGGGGCACTGGCGCCGGTCGGGGATCTGGACGCGGATGTCTCGGCGGTCCGGCTGAGCCGTGAGCCGGACGCGGCGTGGCTCTCCCGCTACCAGCGCTTCGACACCCCGGGCGCCCATGTGCTCCACGTCCTCGGCTCCGGGCCCTCCGTGTGGTTCGCGACCGTGCCCGGCGACCCGGAGGGCGGGGCGCCCGCGGCGATCGGGCGGTGCGTCGTGGACGGGCGGTGGGCCGGGTTCATGGCCTTCGAGGTGGGGCCCGAGCACCGGCGGCGCGGGCTGGCGACCTCGGTGATGACCGCGCTGGCGCGACGCGCGCTGGAGGAGGGCGCGTCGGCCGCGTGGCTCCAGGTGGAGACGGACAACGACGGGGCGCGGGCGCTGTACGACGGAATGGGCTTCGCGCTTCACCACCGCTATCACCACTTCCGGTCCGCGCCATGAGGACCAGCAGGGATACGTGTCGCATATGAGTCCCCCCAGCCCTCCCGGCTCCCAGGGCCCTCCCGGCTCCCGGGGCCCACAGGATTCCGGCGCGGCCGAACGGCGGCGGCAGTTCGCCGAGGAGGCCCGCTCCGAGCGGCCGGACCTCGCGCTGCTCTGCCTGCTGCTGGGCGCGGAGGCAGGACCGCTGAGTGGGCGGTCGTCGGCGCCGGGGTCGCACGCGTCGGAGTCGGACGTGTCGGGGTCGGACGTGTCGGGGTCGGACGCGCAGGGGTCGGGGCAGGACGTGCCGGTATCGGGGACGGACGTGCCGGTATCGGGGACGGACGTGCCGGACAGCGCGGACGGGGAGGACGTTCCGGACGCGCACGGCGGGGCTTCCCCGGATCCGTACGGCATCGACGCCTCGCAGATCGAACTCGACCGGCTGGCCGGACTGCTGCCGTACGGAGTGCGCTCCGCCCGTGCCTGGGCCTCCGTCCTGGCCGAGCTGCTCGGTGAACGGTGCGGATTCGCCGGGGCCTCGGCCGACTACCAGCGGCTGGACTCCTCGCTGCTCCAGCAGGTGCTGCGCCGCCGTCGCGGGCTGCCGATCCTGTTGTCCGTGATCTGGATCGAGGTCGCGCGGCGGGCGGGCGCACCGGTGTACGGGGTGGCGCTGCCCGGTCACTTCGTCATCGGTTTCGGCGATCCGGCGGAACGGGTGCTGGCCGATCCGTTCGCCGGTGGCGCGCCGCTGAGCGGGCAGGACGCCGAGCTGATGGTGGCCGGGGCGACCGGGGCACCGCTGACCGAATCGATGCTGGTGCCCGCGCGGCCCCTGGAGATCGTGCTGCGGATCCTGAACAACATCAGGGCCTGGGCCGCGGCACGCCCCGAGCACACGGATGTGGCGCTGTGGGCCGTCGACCTGTCGCTGCTGCTGCCCTCGCACCCGGCCAGGCTGCGCTACGAACGGGCCCAGCTCCTTGTCCAGCGCGGGGAGTTCGTGCGGGGGGCGGTGGAGATGGAGGAGTACGCGGAGATCGTCGCCGGAATCGATCCGGCGACGGCCGACGCGGTCCGGCGGCGGGCACGGGCGGCGCGGGCGCTGCTGAACTGACCGGCGGCGGGCGGACCGGCGGGCACGAGCGCTCCGAACCGACCGCGGCGGGCACGAGCGCTCCGAACCGACCGGCGGCGGGCACGGGCGCTCCGAACCGACCGGCGGCGGGCACGGGCGCTCCGAACCGACCGCGGCGGGCACGGGCGCTCCGAACCGACCGGCGGCGGGCCGCCGGTGATGCCCGGCCGCCGGGGTCACCGTGTCGTGCGGACCAGGGCCTCTCCGGCGTCCGTGCGGCAGTAGAGCACGGAGCGTCCCGCCCGGCGGCGCCCGACCAGCCCGGCGTCGAGCAGGACCTTGAGGTGACGGCCCACCGAGCCCAGGCCCTGCCCCGTGAGCGCCACCAGCTGCGTCGTGCTCAGCGGGGTCGACAGCAGCACGAGGACACCCGCCCGTGCGGGCCCGATCAGCGCACCCAGGGCCCTGGGCACCGGCGTACGGTCCGCTTCGGCGAGCGCGCCCGAGCACGGATACACCACGCCGTACCGGTGCGGGGCGTCCCAGGAGACCCAGGACTGGTTCGAGGTGACGGGCACGAACAGCAGCTGGGACCCGGCCAGTTCGCGCGGCGGGTTGTCCTGCGTGTTGATCTGGAGCCGGCTCTCCCCCAGCCAGCGCATGCCGGGACGCATGCCGTTCAGCGCCGCGGCCCAGCCGCCCCGGCTCAACTCCGCCGCGCGGGCGACCACATCGGCCTCCAGGATCCGGCGCCGCCGTGGCCAGAGGGGCAGCACCGTGTGCGTCCACACCCACTCCAGGACGTCGGCGGTGCGCGGCGCCAGGTCGTCACGGTCCAGCCGGGCGGGCAGCGGTCCGCGCAGCGTCTCCACCAGGTCGGCGCGGGCGTCCTCCGGCGGGGTGGCGCGCATCCGCGACAGCTCCTGGGCGAAGTCCGGCGGCACCTCCCCCACGGGCGTGACCGTGGGCGTGGGGGTGAGGAAGTTGGCGTTCCACAGGGGCGCCAGGGCGGCCCGGACGATCATCGCGGAGACCGGGTCATCGGTCTGCCGCCGCCGGTAGGCGGGCAGATGGGCGTCGAGCCAGACGCGCTCCCCCGGATGGGCGGCCGTCCCCCGCTCCAGGAGCTTCATGCTCGCGATGGTCTCGGTCAGCGGCGATACGACGAACCGGCTGCCCGCGAGCGTGTCCGCGCTGATCTGCCACCAGCCCATTGCTTTCGCCTCCCGGCGAAACAATAACCACCCCCGCGACCACGCCCCGAGACTCCGGCCATGCGCACCTACCGCGAACTCCTCCGGACTCCGGAGTTCACCCCGCTCTTCGCGACCGTCTCCGTAGAGGTGGCGGCCCAGACCGCGACCGGCCTCGCCCTCGGCACTCTGGTCTACTCCCGCACCGGCTCACCGCTGCTGTCCTCGCTGGCCATGTTCGGCACCTCCCTCGCCCAGATGCTGGGCCCGGCCACGCTCCTGTCGGCGGCGGACCGGCTGCCGCCGCGCGGGGCGCTGACCGGTCTGGCGCTGCTCTTCGGCCTGGGCGCCGCCGTACAGGCCCTCCCCGGCATGCCGTTGTGGGCCCTCTTCGGAGTCCTCCTGTTCGTGGGGCTGGTCTCGTCCCTGGGCGGCGGAGTGCGGTACGGACTGCTCAACGAAATCCTTCCGAAGGAAGGTTTCCTGCTCGGCCGGTCGGTGATCAACATGTCGGTCGGCACCATGCAGATCGGCGGGTTCGCGATCGGCGGGGTGCTCGTGACCACGCTGTCGGCGCGCGGCACCCTGCTCGTCGGCGCGGCCCTGTATCTGGTGGCCGCGGCCACCGCCCGTTGCGGGCTCACCGCCCGGCCGCCGCGGGCCGCCGGACGCCCGTCGATGAAGGAGACCTGGCGGACCAACGCCCTGCTCTGGTCGTCGGTGCCGCGCCGCTATGTCTACCTGGCCCTGTGGGTGCCCAACGGGCTGGTGGTGGGGTGCGAGTCGCTGTACCTCTCCTACGACCCCCGGCACGCGGGGCTCCTCTTCGCCTGCGGCGCCCTCGGCATGCTGGCCGGGGACACGGTGCTCGGCCGGTTCGTCACCCGGCGGTGGCGGGACCGGCTGGGCAACCCGCTGCGGCTGCTCCTCGCCGCGCCGTACCTGGTCTTCGCGCTGCACCCGTCGCTGCCCGTGGCGGTGGTGGCGGTGGTGCTCGCCACCACCGGGTTCTCGGCGAGCCTGCTGCTCCAGGAACGCCTGATGGCGCTCACTCCGGACGAGCTGAGCGGGCACGCGCTCGGCCTGCACACCTCCGGGATGCTGACCATGCAGGGAGTGGGCGCCGCGCTCGCGGGAGGCGTCGCCCAGCTCACCTCCCCGGCGACGGGCATCGTCGTGCTGGCGGCGCTCTCGCTCGCGGTGACGCTGGCCCTCGCCCCCGGGCTGCGGCCCGAGCGCGGACCGGGTGGTGACAGCGGGGGGCGGGGCGGCCGGACCGCCCGCCCCGAACCGCTGCCGGACCAGGCGGCGGCGTAACTCGAAGAGAGCGCCTTGCGTGCCAGGAGCGGCTCTCGTTCCGGGAGCGGCTTTCCCTCTTCTCCTCTCCAGTTCGTGACACGAATCAAGTGGACCGGAAAGACTCGGAGGCGTAACAGACCCGGCCGCTCCCGTATTCTGGCCGCATGGGGAGAGCAGCGGATGAACACATGGGGATCGTCACCGCACTGGTGCGTTCCTCGTTCCTGGTGAATGCCGTGTACGCCGAATCGGGCCGGGCCTACGGCCTGACACCGCAGCAGGGGCAGCTGCTCTGCGTGCTGATGACCCAGCCGTACGGGATGAGCGAGCTGGGCGCGACGCTCGGGCTGGCCAAGTCGAGCCTCACCGGCCTGGTGGACCGGTCCGCGCAGCTCGGACTCGTACGCCGCGAGCCGGACCCCCGGGACGGGCGGGCGATCCGGGTGGCCCTCACCGACAGGGGCGGACGGCTCGCCCGCGAGTTCTACGACGAGGCCTCCCGGCGCATCGGGGACCTGCCGGACGGTCTCGCCCCGGCGGACCGCGACCGGCTCGCGGAGCTGCTGGGGCGCCTGGTGCGGGAGAACGAGGTACCGGCGGTCTTCATGGAGGCGGGCGAGGGGCCCGTCCACGCGGAGCGCACCTGAGAGCACGGTGCGGGGACGGCCCCGCACCGGGCGGCGGGCGGGCCTCCACCGCGTCCACGGCTCAGCCGGTGCCGAACAGCTCGGTGAACCGGCCGGTGAGCAGGTCCGCCCCCTTGTACTCGGCCACCGCCTCCGCCGACAGGACGGACGGCCCGTCGGGAGTGGGCACTTGGCCGACACGGCCCTTGGGGCCGAGCGGGAGCAGCACCGGGGGGACGGGTGACGTCCGGTACACCGCGACCGGTTCCTCGCCCCGCACCTGGGCGAGGATGTTCTGCGTCACCACGGCGGCGTGCTTCATCGCGTGGCCCGCCATCTTGGCCTCGTCGAGGTCGGTGAGGTCGCCGAGCGCGTAGATGTGGCCGTACCCCTCGGCGTTGAGCCTCTCGGTCACACGGACCTGCCCCCGCGACGTACGTATCGAGGGCAGCGAGTCCGCGAGGTAGCCACTGTTGACGCTGACGCCGCAGCAGCGGAACCAGATGTCGGCGGTGATGTCCGCGGAGTGGCCGGCGCGATCGCCTGCGCCGCCTTCGCCTCCAGTTGTGCCGACGGTGAAGGTCTTCGCCCGTCCCGGCCCGGTCGGCGGCTCCTCGGTCAGGCTGGTGGACAGGCGCAGTTCCACGCCCAGTTCGCGGAGTTGGGCGGTCAGCTCCTCGCGCATCGCCGGATCGAACCCGGGCATCAGCTGCCCGGCCGGGTCGATGACGGTCACCCGCGTGTCCGGCCACACCGCCTTGATCCCGCCGGACAGCTCCAGGCCGACCGGCCCGGCTCCGACGATCAACACCCGTTCCGCGTCGGCGAGTTCCTTGTGGGTGGCACGCACGCGCGCCAGCGCCTCGCCGGATACGTCGGTGTCCGTCTTGGCGGGGTAGGGGCAGCCGGAGCCGGTGGCGAGAACGAGGTAGTCGGCGTCGACGCGAGCGCCCGAGGCCGGCGTGACGCCACCGGGGTCCACGGAGACGGCGCGTTCCTGGATGACCCTGCCGCGTCGGAGCAGCTTGTCGTACGGGAAGAGGATGTTGTGCGCCCAGTCCGGCCGGACCAGTGCGCGCAGGAAACCCGCGGCGTGCACGAATGCGTCCTTGGGCTCCGCCAGGACGACGTCGGTGTCCTCGTCCAATGCCTTGGCGACGGCGGCGCCGCCATAACCTCCGCCGATGACCGCGACCGTACGACGCATGTTTTCAACCCCCAGAAGAATTCAGTTCGTCTCACGAACCATATTAGTTCGTAAAACGAACTGCAAACATCGCAGGACCGGGCCGACGGTCCGGCCCGAGAAGGCGGACAGCCTTCCTGGCGGTTACCCAGGAGCGCCCGGCCACCGGCGGATGCCGGTCAGGTGACCGGCGCGAACAGGGCGAGATGCTCGCGGAGGAAGGCGTCGAGCGTCCGGGCGGGGCGGCCGAGGACGGTCTCCACCGTCCCGTTCGGGGACTCCGGACGCGCGATGGCCAGTTGCTGGATCTCCACGACATGGTTCGCCAGCCAGTCCGGCAGGCGCGCGGTGCGGACGAGATGGCCGCGGAAATCGTCCGGTGGCAGGTCGATGTGGCGGACGGGCCGACCGGTCAGCTCACCGAGAAGATGAGCGAGTTCCGGACAGCTGAAGGCCCGCGGGCCGGTCAGCTCGTACGTGACCCCGTCAAGGCCGGGGCGAAGGAGGGTCTCCGCGGCGACGTCGGCGATGTCCCGGACGTCGATGTAGTTGCAGGGCACGTCGCGCATCGCCGCGATGAGCACGCCCTCGGCGACCGCCGGAGCGTTCAGGAGCAGCTTCTGCATGAACGCGTACGGCCGCAGCAGCGTGGCCGCCATGCCGGTTGTCGCGAGATGTGTCTCGACCCGCCAGTGCCCGCGCGAGACGCCGACCGGCGAGTCGGGCTCGACGGCCGGGGCGGAGAGCTTGACGACGTGCCGTACCCCGCACGCGGCCGCGGCGTCTATCGCGTTGATCTCCAGCGCGACCTGTCGCGGGCTGTTGGCCATGGCGAGGAACAGTTGCGTGGAGCCGTCGAACGCGGCTCGGAGCGCGCGGGGATCCGCAGCGTCCGCACCGACGACCTCGACCGGCGCTTCCCCGCCGATCGCGGCGCGCAGTTCGTCCGGAGTACGGCTGATGGCACGGCAGGGGACGCCCAGCTCGATCAGACGCCGGAGCAGTGCGCCGCCGGTGGCGCCGGTCGCGCCCATGATGGTGATCACGGTGTGCCTTTCGTGGTGCAGGTGGGAGCAGGGAAACGGGTGGAGATCAAACGGGTCGGGATCGGCCGGGTGGGGATCGGCCGGGTCACTTCTGCGGCCGGGATGCCGTGCCGCTCCATCGCCAGGTGACGATCGTGGTCGCCAGGGCGGCCGACAACGGCAGGTCGATCCGCAGCCGATCCAGCCACCCGGCATCGGGCACCGATGTGTGCGAGGGCAACCAGCCGGACGCGAACCACCCGGCCAGGCCCGCGATTCCAGTAGCGGCTATGCCGAGTCCGATGGTGATCACCGGACGTGGCACCGATGTCGTCCACCGGCGCGGCCGGCCCCGGCGGTGCAGCCACCCGCCGACGATGAAGGCCACTACGGCCGACGTGATCCCGATGGAGGTGAAGGCGGCCGTCGCCAGTCCGGGCTGCCCGCCGAGGACTCCACCGAGCCCGGCCGAGAGCGCGGGGGCCAGGTAGGCGACGACGACTTCCTTCCAGAGCGTGAACCGGCGGGCGGCGGAACCGCGCTGGGCGGCCTTGTTGCGGGCAGGGCTCACGTACACTCCTCGAAAAGTTATTAGGAACCTAACTATGTGGGCATGGAGAGACTGTCACCCGGTCGATGCGGCAGCTTCTCGTACGGCGCGGGACGCTACTCGGCGGTCAGCGCGCCGATTCCCCGCGTAATCCGTTCCAGCAGGTCCAGGAACAGCTCGCGTTCGTCGGCGGCCAGCCCGCCGACCAGCGCCTGGAGGCGCGCGAAGTGGTCCGCGGCCATACCGCGCAGCCGATGGACACCGCGCGCCGTAAGCACGACCACCGCACCCCGCCCGTCCTCCGTGGACGCACGGCGGGCCACAAGACCCTCGCACTCCAGCCCATCCACCAGGCCGGTCACCGTGGCACGCGAGACACCAAGGCTCTTCGCGAGGCGCGACGGCGACTTCTCCCCACCACCGTCCTCAAGGTCCACCAGGAGGCGGTAGCGCCCGATCGACAACCCGAAACGGGAGAAGTGCACTTCGGACGCACGGTCCAGCCGCACCCCGGCAGCCATCAGACGCACCGCCACAAGCACCGCCTGCGGGTCGGCGTCGAGCCCGTACCGCGCGATCTGACTCCGCGCCTGATCGAGCGTGGGCACAGCGCCGGAGTTCGCGTCCTCGTCACTCATAAAACTAATATGGCAGCTAACTAGATACCGGTCAAGCCGTGTTCCGCAGCCTGGGCGCCGGCCTCGATCCGTGGGATCCGAACGGCACCCGGTGGCCTTGTTTCGCGGGTACTCCTCGTGAAAATTCCGGAGCCCGTCGAGCCCGCCTGCGGCGCAGGGGATGCCACCGAGCCCGTAAGCGGGGAAGGCGCGGTCCGCGGCCGACGTCGTCGTCGCCCTGGCTGGTACGTCGGCTGTAGGTCATGAGCTTCGTGCGGCGGTCTGCGGTCGGGCGTCACCAGCGGGCGACCAGCGTCTCGTCTCTGCCTCGGTTGCGGTACAGCCGGGTGGTCCCGGGCGCGACATCCCCGGACAGATAGCCGACGACGGGCTCCCGCTGCGTCGCGCTGTCCAGTTGGCCGAGCAGCTTCAGGACGTCGGGCAGAGGGAAGAAGGTGCCGTCATGCCGCCGAACGCACGTGATGGCCAGTCAGCGGACACCCGGGGCCGGTGCAAAAGCGGGTACGGGTGCGGAAGCGGGTGCGGGTGCCGCCACCGTCGTCCGCGCAGACGCACACGCACGCCGGGCCGCAAGGGGATCATCCCTTCATCGACAGCTGCCCCTGCGGCTGGACGGTGACCAGGGCGATCCCCCCGCAGCACAGGGCGAGGAGCAGGAGTTCGGCGGGCGTGGGGGCGGGCGCGGTGCCCAGCGCCCAGTCGCCGAGGCGCACGGTGAACGGAACGGCGAGCTGGACGGCGGCCGTGAAGACCGGCCCGCGCAGGAGGATGAGCCGGTGCTGTACGAGGTAGGCGGGCGCGTAGACGACCGCGCCGAGCACCACGATCCCGCCGGTCGCGGCGGGTGTCGGCGGATGGGCGATCAGCGCGGGCAGGGCCATCGGCAGCAGCAGGCAGGTGGCCGCCGCGAGCAGCACGGGCAGGACGGCCAACGGCGGCAGCCCGGACAGGCGTTGCCGGTACAGGAACCCGTACACCGCGAAGGCCGCCGTCGCGCCCGCCACGAGCAGCAGCCCCGTGCCGTCCATATCGCCCGCGTCGGCGCCGAGTGCCGCGTATCCGGCCGCCGCCACGCAGGCGAGCACCGCCCCGGCGGCCTTGCGCGGGGCCGAGCGTTCACCGAAGAACAGGGTCCCGACCACCACCGACGCGCACGGCATCAGCGCGACGACGAGGTTGGTGAGCGAGGTGCCGATGCGCGGGATGGCGAGAAGGGTGCCCGCGGCGTATCCGGCGAAGCCGAGCAGCCCCAGCAGCCATACGGTGCCGGGCCGGGCGGCCGCACGGCGCAGATCGGCCCGGCCGGCCCCCGTGGAGGCGGCGACGGCGGTGAGCGCGGCGCAGCAGACGGCGGTACGGCCGACGGCGACGATCAGCGGATCGGTCCCGGTGACCAGGGCGCCGGACAACAGCCAGGTCCCGGAGAGCAGAAGCACCAGGGCGACCGGCATCGCACGGCCTTTCCATGAGCGGCGGTTGGGGCGGGGGCGCCGGTAGCGTATGCCGTGCTCGCGGATCGGTACATCGCCGCAGCGGGGCTCACGCGCGCGGAGGCCGATTCACTCGACCCGGGCGGCGATGATCCGCGCGCACTCCATCGACTCGGTGTGTGTCGTGTCCACCTCCAAGGTCGTAGGACACGCCCCGGTGGACCAGGTCCGCCTGTGCCACCGCCATCCCGGCGACCCGGTCACCACGCGCGGTCTCGCGGCCCGCGGCGACCGCCCCGTCGCACCTGACGCCCACCCACAGCACCCGCAGCCCGCCGAGGGCCCGCTGCCACCGCTGCTGGGACTCAGCTCCGCCGAGGAAGACCTCGTCGACGACGATCCGGGCACCCGCACCGGCCATCGCGACGAGCCCTTCGATCCACGCCGTCTCCAGCGTCCGGAACTCGGGACCGACGACCACCTCACCGTCCGGAGCGAACGCGATGCCCATGTCGGAGGTCAGCAGGGACGCGGGCATCGCGTCGACCAGGGTGTCGACCCCGAAGGCCAGCCACGGGTCCGGCAGCACCGACTGAAGACAGCGGACAATCCCGGACTTCCCCGAACTGGAACCACCGTTGAGAACGATCACCTGTGTCATCACCGGCCCACCGTAGAGGCGCCGCGACGACGGCCGAAACGGGTTTCGCCGGGTACGCCCGCGCCGGGCCCTTCCCGGTCGGAAGGCGAACGGGCAGCCCTCAGGCGGCGCGCCAGGCGTCGGTGGCGCAGGGCACCTCGAAGTGCCACCATCCCTCGTCCCGCCCGCGTACGAGCAGCGCCTTGATCCGCGCGAGATCCGCGTCGGCGGGCACGGTGAGGGCCACCAGCGGGAACTCGGCGCTGAACACCTCACCGCCCAGCCCGAACGGCGCCAGCCGCTCATGCACCGCCCGCGCACTGCGCCCGAGCGGCCCGTCGGGCACGGGCAGCACCCGCACGGTGCAGTTCCCGGACGCCCGCACCCGCCCGCCGGCCCAGTGCACGGCGTCGCCGTCGGTGGTGAACCGCACGGCCTCGCCCTCGGCCAACCCGTCCTGGAGGAAGGGGACGTTGTCCACCCGCGCGGTGTCCTCGCCGAGCCGCGTCGCCCACAGCCCCTCGGTGTCGTACGGGAGCCATCCCGCGCGCGGCAGGAAGCGGAACCAGATCTTGATCTGGCCGCGCATGCCCGGGGGCCGTTCGGGGGCAGCCGGTGAGGTCATGCGTCCCATGCTCCCCTCTCTCCCGCGAACCCGCGCACCCGCGCACCCGGCGGTCGGCAGCACCCGGATCCGGGGGGGGGCGGAGACGTGTCGGGCCACGTCCGTGAGGGCCGCCGCCCAGACCGAGTCCGCCGCGCCGAGGCAGTCGACGTACGTCTGCCTGAGCGCGGCACCCTCTCGGTCCGTGGCGTTCATTCGGAGGCTCCTTCGCTCACGTACAGGTCCCGGAACGCGGCCGTCAGGCTCGCGATCGTCCGCCAGTACGTGTACGCGTCGTCGTCCGAAGTCGTGTCATCGGACCGTACGGCGAGGTCGAGGTTCCGGTACGCCACCCGGAACAGCACCCGGACCGCACCCCGCCCCGGCTCGTCGTGGCCGTAGTCGTCCACAGCCATCAACGACCGCAAACGGCCGATCAACTCATCCGTACCCGCATTGATGACATTGCGCGGCGGAAGAGCCTGGCGGGGGGACAGCGCGTGGTCGAGGGCCGTCGTGATCGCTTCAACATCGAGGGGCTCGGGCGGCGGAGCCCCGTCGTTGTCGGGTTCGGCGCCGAGAACCTCGGGACGCGTCACGACGCCTCCCGTACCGAGGCGGGAAGAACGGGGTGCCCGCTGTGCAGGGTCGCGGTCGTGTTGTCCTGCCAGGCGTTCCAGAGCCCGAGGAAGCGTCGGAGCTGGTACGCCCGCATGGTGCCGCGGGCCGTATCCGGTGTCTGCCACAGGTGGCCGGACAACTGCGGTTCCTCGTCGTCCGCCGCCGGCGGGAGCACGATGTCCGTGCTCGTCGGGATGTCGTCGCAGAGGTAGATGAAGTTCTGGCCCATGGCCGCGGGTACGTCGGCGTTGTACGGGACCCAGTGCGTTCCCAGCAGGCGGACCGGCGCGGGCTCGATCCCGGTCTCCCGCCGAACGTGCGTGACCATGGCAGCCAGATTCGACTGATGCTCTCCGGCGTGACCACCCGGAAGCTGGTGAAAACCCTTTTTGGCACCGTAGTTCGCGCGGACGGTCAGGACCTCTCCGCGCTCGTTGGGAATCCAGGCCAGCCCGCCGATGCGGCATGCGGGCGGCGTGATCAGGCTGATGGGATGCGGCCTCATGAGGCTCCGTTCACATGGTGCCGTCGGCGTACGACCGTTCCGACGCGGACGGCACCGGGACAGGGTGGGACCGGGCCCGCCCCGCGGACGGGGTAGGCAACGGGACGGGCCCGGAGATCAGGGAATGGGCTCGGGTTCCAGCTCTTCGAGGAGAGCCGGCACAGCCACGGCTATCCGGCACAGCCGGGCCCACGACGCCGAGGGGTCACCGGGCGGAGCCGCGTGTACCGGGCTGCGGGCCGACGCGACCGGGTCGGCCCGCAGCACGGCCGGGCACACGCTCCCGCGTCTCCGTGCCGTCGTCCGCAGGACCGAAGGCCAGCCTCCGAGCCACGGCTTCGCAGCGCGCGAATCACGGGCAGGATCACGGCTCCTCGACCCCTGCGGCCATGGGCTGCTCCGCGCACTGGACGAAGAGGTCAGGACGTCTCAGAGCTGCCACCGCGTCCGCCCACCGCACGCCTGTCAGCGCGATGTCGCCGTCGCTGCTCACGATCAGCCCCTGGGCGGTGCTGTCGGTGAGGTGCGCGCGCATGTCCGCCCACGCCGTCCGCGCCACGAGCTCCCGCCCGCGTCCGCTCGTGTCGACGCACTCTGCGACGATCCTGAAGTCTCGGGCGAAGGCGTACGTCCGGGCAGCGTTGAGAAGCGGGGCCGGGTCCGCGCTTTCGGGAACACACACGTAAAGGACGACCCCCACGCGGGTGAGGGAGCCACGGGCCGCGTCCAAAGCGCCCGTCGGGCAATCGCATCTGCGGAGTTCTGGGCCATGGCCACACTGTGGCCTCACCGGCGTCACCGCTGAAGACACAAGATGGGCGACTTCCGAAACCCGCCGGACCCCAACTCGCCCGCGCCGGGTGGCCTTGGGGATCCGCGAGGTGCGCAGTCGCCCGTCGTGGGCGACTACAGGGCGGTGCGCCGCGTGGCGGTACGAAAACCGCCGGATGCGGGCGATGCGCCGATGAGCTTCGAGATCCGCCGTAGCCGGGCGGTGGAAGCACGCCCGACCTTCTCCACGATGACGCCGGGCAGCGCCTGGTGCCGAGCCCACTCCGGCGCACCCACCAGAGCCCGCTCAAGGGTGTCCAGGGACGCGTCCCACATCTTCGCGTCAGCCTGTGCCAGCGCCTTGTCCATGGCGTACCGGTTCCGGGCCGCGTGCTGAAGCGGCGATGTGTCCTTGATCGACTCCGCGAGCTTCAGCGCCTTGCCGGTCTCCCCCAGGGCCACATTGATACCAACGGCTTGCGTGGTGGCGGTGACCGGGCCGAACAGCGTCCCGTAGCAACCGTGTTCACCGCCCATAAGAGCACCCGTGGCATGGGACTGGGACAGGAAGTCTTCAGCACGCACCTGATTGCCCGCCCGAGACGCGACGACAGCGGCGAAGTTGATGTGCGATCCGTAGACGGTCAGCTCGTCCGCGGTGGCCCGCGAGAACCGGGGCTCGATGTCGAGCGCCGCCTTCTCGGCCAAGACCAAGGCATCATCCAGGCGCGCGTCACGGAGGTAGATCCAGGACCGCCCGGAATCGACCAGCGCCAGCCGCATGGGGCTCGCTGCCCGTTCGGCGGCGCCCCGGGCGTGACCGATCGCCGAGTACGCAAGGTCGCGAGCACCCATCAGGTTCGCGCAGTACGCGCCGATGCGATACGCGTCCGAAAGCACCTCCCACGCTTCGGCCCGCTCGCCGTCGGGCTGCTCACGCAACCGCGCAGCGGCCTCGGCCAGAAACGGGGCGGCAATGCCCGCCGCTTCGCTGTAGTGCCCTTTCCAGTACAGCTTCCACACCCGGCGGGTGAAATCGCCGAGTTCCACGAGCGTGGGGGGCTCGATGTCATTCGGAAGAAAGCCTGCGGACGTGTCGTGAACCGCGCGGGACAGGCGCTGCAACGCCGTGCGGTCGTCGCGGCTCTGCATCCGGTGAGGAGCTTGCTGCCCATGGATCACTGAGATGTCGGTGCCCAATGCATCGGCGATCTTCAGCAGGGTCCGCAGCGACATACGCTGATCCTGCTCCGCCTTCTGGATCGCCCCGATCGACAACCCGGTGAGATCGGCGAGGTTCTGCTGCGTAACCTTGCCGCGCAGCAACTTGATACGGGTACCTGTGCTGTAGTCGTCCCACTGCGCCATGCTCGACTCAACTCCCGTTCGTCAAGGCGTACGTTCATTCACGGTACCCGCGTTGGCGGCGATCGGACCTCGCCACCGGAGGCTTACCCCCTGCGAGCTACCGCCCGCCCGAGTTGACGTGCTGGTTGGGGCCTCAGGGTGGTCACACTGGACGCGATGCCCAACTACTGGAGGGGACGGCCTGACCGACACCGACAACACCGCCAACGACACCGGCACCGTTGGGTACATGTTGGAGATGGGCGCCCTCAAGCGCGCCAAGCGCAGCGGCTGGTGGATCGCCGGAGTCAAGGACCCCGAAACGATCGCCGAGCACTCCTGGCGCACTGCGGTGATCGGTGCGGTGCTGGCGATGATGGAAGGTGCCGACCCCGCGAGAGTCGCCCTCCTCGCCACCTTCCACGACACGCAGGAAACCCGCATCGGGGACATTCCCTGGATCGGACGTCGCTACATCGACGTCGCGAAGAACGAGCAGGTCACCGCTGACCAGGTCGCCGACGCCCACCCGTCCGTCGCCGACGGCATCAAAGGCGATCGTCCCCGAGTACGAGAACAGCGACTCCCTCGAAGTACTCGTCGCCCACGACGCCGACAAGCTGGAGTGCATGATCCAGGGCCTCGAATACCTCCAACAGGGCTATCCGGCAGCCCAGGAGTGGGTGGACTCGACCGGGGCGAAGCTCAAGACTCCCTCTGCTCTCCAGCTCGCTGAGGCTGCTCAGAACATGTCCCTCGCGGAGTGGCAGCGCACTTACCTCCGCCAGGCCGTGTCCGCAGTCGCATCCGACGAGCCGGGCCCGCACCACCCACGCCCGGTCAGACGCGGGCCAGCACCGCGACCTCCCAGTCGAAGCCCACCACCAACCGGCCATCCGACGCCACGGCCACGGCGTAGACCGGCAGGGGGAAGGCCAACTCCGGTCCGAGCTGTCGGCCGGTGGCCAGGTCCCAGACCCGCACCGTCCGGTCGTCGCTGCCGGTGACCGCTACGGAACGGCCATCCATCACCGCCGTCGCCACCGCGTTCACCTCGTCGGTGTGACCGGTGAGGGGCTGGCCGATCCCCCGGCCCGTGGCCACGTCCCCCACCCGTACCGTCTGATCGTCGGCGCCGGTTACAGCCACCGGGCAGTCATCCACCATCACCGCCGCCACCGCCCGTACCCAGCTGTCGTGGCCGGTGAGGGGGTCGCCGATCTGCGCGCCGGTGGCCAGGTCCCACACCCGCACCGCCTCGTCCTCGCCGCTGCTGACCGCCACGGAACGGCCATCCACCACCGCCGTCGCCACCGCCCGCACCCCGCCCACATGACCGGTGAGGGGCTCGCGCACCTGGCCGCCCGTGGTCAGGTCCCACAGCCGCGCCATGCCGTCCTGGCTGCCGGTCACCGCGTGGGGACGGCCGTCGACCACCACCGTCGCCACCGCCCGTACCTTGTCGGTACTGCCGAGCAGCGGCTCGCCGACCCGCTTGCCGGTGATCAGGTCCCACACCTGTAGCCGCCGGTCCTCGCCGCCGCTGACGACGCGGGGGCGGCCCGCGATCGTCGTCGTCGCCACCCCCAGCACCCAGCCGTCGTGGCCGGTGAGAGGGTCGCCGATCTGCGCGCCGGTGGCCAGGTCCCACACCCGCACCGTCTCGTCCTCGCCGCTGCTGACCGCCACGGAACGGCCATCCACCACCGCCGTCGCCACCGCCCGCACCCCGCCCACATGACCGGTGAGGGGGGTGCCGATCTGCTCGCGCGTGGTCAGGTCCCACACCCGGAGGGTCTCGTCGTGGCTTCCGGTGACCGCCACGGGACGGCCCTCCAGCATCGCCGTCGCCACCGTGAACACCACGCCGGTGTGGCCGGTGAGGGGGTCGCCGATCTGCCGGCCGGTGGTCAGGTCCCAGACCCGGACCGTGTCCTCGCTGGTGCCGGTGACCGCCACGGGACGGCCATCGACCGCCGTCGTCGCCACCGCCCACACCGCATAGGGGTGACCGAGAGGCTCGCCGACCTGCTCGCGCGTGGTCAGGTCCCACACCCGCACCGTCCGGTCAACGCTGCCGGTGACCGCCACGGCGCGGCCGTCCAGCAGCGTCGTCGCCACCGCCGCCACCGGTCCGGTATGGCCGGTGAAGGGCTCCCCGGTCTGCCTGCCGGTGGCCAGGTCCCAGACCCGCACCGTCCGGTCGTCGCCGCCGGTGACCGCCACGGGGCGGCCGTCGAGCACCGCCGTCGCCACCGCCCACACCGGTTCGGCATGGCCGGTCAACGTACGCCGGGACCGGTCGAGTTGGGAACCGGTGGCCCACTCGATGCCCCACAGCGCGGCGGGTTCGTCCTCCACCGGTACGGCGGTGATCCGCGCCGACAGGTCCCGGTCCCCGTAGCGGGCCGCGTCCAGCGCCAGCAGCTGGCGCCGCACCCCGGCACCGGTGTTCCGATGCAGATGCGCCGAAGCCCGGTACACCGCCGCCGACAGCCGCGCCGCCCGCCCCGACGCCCCGTCCAGCAGCGCTTCGACCCGCCCCGGATCCCCGTTCACCAGGAACCCCGGATCCGTCAACCACCCCTCCGTCACGGCCGGATCAACACCGGCACCGGCACCGGCACCGGCACCGGCACGGGCACCACCATCGCGCAGATCGTCAGGCATGACCCGACCGTATCCACCCCCGCCGGCCGCCCCAACCGCCCCGCCCGCTCACCCCGTCGCCTCCGTCGACTGGTTCACGTACAGATCCCGGAACGCGGCCGTCAGGCTCGCGATCGTTCGCCAGTACGTGTACGCGTCGTCGTCCGAAGTCGTGTCATCGGGCCGTACGGCGAGGTCGAGGTTCCGGTACGCCACCCGGAACAGCACCCGGACCGCACCCCGCCCCGGCTCGTCGTGGCCGTAGTCGTCCACAGCCATCAACGACCGCAAACGGCCGATCAACTCATCCGTACCCGCATTGATCACACTGCGCGGCGGAAGGACCGCGCGAGGGGCCAGCGCGTGATCGACGGCCGTCGTGATCGCCTCGATGCCGATGGTCGTGCGCGGCCAAGTGGCGTCGGCCTCGGTCACATGTCCTCCTCACAGGTGGCCGGTGGTGGCCGCCACCGGCTGTCCTTCTGGCGGTGATGTATCAAGGAGAGCGGTGAACGGACCTGGGACCAAGGCAATTCACGGTTCCGTTCAGTCGCCGGAAACCGGCAATTTCGACCGGCGCGCCGGTCATCGCCGGTGCGGATACCGCTACCGTGAGTTTCATGACGAGGAAGACCGGCAATGTTCTGCTGGCCGCCCGTATGAGCGCCGCCGGGCTGAAGCAGCATGAGCTCGCGAGTCGGCTCAACGACCACATCGAGAGTCTGACGGGGCGCCCGGGGTCTCTCCAGGACCGGCATATCCGGAATTACCTGACGGGTAACACCCGTTGGCCGCACGCGCGTCAACGGATCGCCCTGGAAAGGGAATTCGGGTGTTCCGCCGAGGAGCTCGGGTTCATCCCCCGGCAGCGGAGCGCGCCCCCGGACAACATCCGGGCGGCTCCGGTGGAGCGGCGGGACTTCACCCAGCGGGCCGCCGTGATAGCCGCGACGGTCGTCCTGCCTCCGGGCCGCACCACCGTCGGCATCTCCGACGTCAGGCGGGTCGGGCAGGCACTCGCCTCCCTCTACCGGCAGGAGTGCAGGGTCGGCGGTACGGCGCGGATCGAGGCCCAGCTCCTGACCTGGATGCGGCACGCCCTGTCGCTGCTGGACTCGGGCCGCGCCTCGGCCCGCGTACGGTCGATGCTCTACGCGGCGGCCGCGAACGCGGCAAGCACCGCCGGCTGGGCCGCGCTCGACTCCCGCAACCAGCAGCGCGCCGCGCACCACCTCGACCGGGCGGTGACGCTCGCGGGCCTGTCCGGGGACGCGGACGCCATGCACCGGGTGTGGAACAACGTCGCCATACTCGCCGGTCAGCGGGGCAGTCTCATCGAGTCGCTGCACGCCTCGCAGGCGGTACGGGACGCCGGTATGGCGCGACGTGATCCGCTGTACGCCTCGCAGGCACACGCGCGCATCGCGCTCGCCCACTCCCGCCTCAGCGACAAGCGGTCGGCGCTGCGGGCGCTGGGGCACGCGGAGGACGCGCTCGCCCGCGCGGACCTGAGCCATCGGCCCACCTGGCTGGCCTTCTACGACCACGCCGAACTGCACGGGCTGGCGGGCATCGTCCACCACCGCCTCGGGCGGGCCGAGCCGGCCGAGGCGCGGATCCACCAGGCGCTCGCGCTGCTGAGTCCGGGATTCACCCGCAACCGCGTCTACTACACCGCCCAGCTCGCCCTGGCCCAGCTCGGTCAGTGCGACATCGAGGCGGCCTGCGCGACCGCCGACCGGGCGCTGGCCACGGCCGGTACCGCGCCCGGCAGCCGGCGCATCGTGAGTCTTCTCGACGACTTCCGCCGCCAGTTGGCGGCGCACCCCGCATCACACGCCCAGGACTGGCTCCAGCGAACAGCGAAGGGGACACCGTCACCATGACCGTCCAGTTGCGCCGCTACACCGCGAACGACCTGCCGGAGATACGTCCCGTCCTCCTGGACGTCTACGCGGAGGTGTACGCCGACGAGTTGCACGTCCCCTTCACCAGCCTGACGCGCTTCGACCAGCGGCTGACCAACCACGCCGGCGGCGGCGGGTGGGAAGCGGTGGTCGGCTACGACGGAGACCAGCCCGTGGGGTACGCGTACGGCGCGCCGCTGCGCCGGGGCGCCCGCTGGTGGTCACACATGACGACCCCGCTGCCCGAGGGCTTCGCGGAGGAGGACGGGTCCCGCACGCTCGCCCTCTTCGAGCTGATGGTGCGCGACCCGTGGCGGGGCACGGGCGCGGCGCACCGCATTCACGAGGATCTGCTGCGCCCGCGGCCGGAGGAGCGCGTCACGCTGTTGTGCGACCCGGAGCACCCCCGGGTCCTGGCCCTCTACGCGTCCTGGGGGTATCGGCACATCGGCGATCAGCAGCCCTTTCCGGACGGTCCGCGGTTCTCGGTCCTGGTGCGCGAGCTGGAAGGCGCGCTGACCCCCCGCGAGATCATCCTGTGAAGTCAACGGGCCCGCCGACCGGGGCGATTACGGGTCAATTGCCGTTCGGTTGCCGTTAATTGTTGCGCCCAGCGCATTCGGGCGGGCCTTCTGACGCACACCTCTTGACGTGTCCAGGGCAACACGGGAAGCATCACTCGCACGTGAGAGCGCTCTCATCGGTTCCTGTCGAGCCCGCCGCGGGCCTTCCCCGGCCCCGTCCCCCATGGGCTCTCCCGACCGTCCGTCGTGCACCCGTACCACGACCCCAGGAGACGTACCTTCATGCATGTTCCCCCCACACCGGCAGGCAGATACCGCCGCTCCCGCGTGCTCGGCCTCACCGCGCTCGCACTCTCGCTGATCATGGCCGTCCCCACCGCCGGTACGGCCTTCGGCGACGAGGCCGCGGCCGTTCCCGGCGGCGGCGACCTCGGGCCCAATGTGCTGGTCTTCGATCCGTCGACGCCCGGCATCCAGGCCAAGGTCGACGAGATCTTCAAGAAGCAGGAGTCCGCGCAGTTCGGCGGCGACCGCTACGCGCTGATGTTCAAGCCGGGCACGTACAACAACATCAACGCCCAGCTCGGCTTCTACACCTCGATCGCCGGGCTCGGCCTCAACCCCGACGACACCACCTTCAACGGCGATGTGACCGTCGACGCCGGGTGGTTCAACGGCAACGCCACCCAGAACTTCTGGCGGTCGGCGGAGAACCTGGCGCTCAAGCCGGTCAACGGCACCAACCGGTGGGCCGTCTCGCAGGCCGCGCCCTTCCGTCGGATGCACGTCAAGGGCGGGCTCAATCTCGCTCCCGACGGATACGGCTGGGCCAGCGGCGGCTACATCGCCGACAGCAGGATCGACGGCACGATCTCGCCGTACTCGCAGCAGCAGTGGTACACCCGGGACAGCACGATCGGCGGCTGGGGCAACGGCGTCTGGAACATGACGTTCTCCGGCGTCGAGGGCGCGCCCGCGCAGAGCTTCCCGCAGCCTCCGTACACCACGCTGGAAACCACGCCCGTCTCGCGCGAGAAGCCGTTCCTCTACTTGGACGGCGCCGACTACAAGGTGTTCGTCCCCGCCAAGCGCACCAACGCGCGCGGCACTTCGTGGGGCAACGGGACCCCGCAGGGCGAGTCGATCCCCCTGAACCAGTTCTACGTCGTGAAGCCGGGGGCGAGCGCCGCCACCATCAACGAGGCCGTCGATCAGGGGCTGCACCTGCTCTTCACCCCGGGCGTGTACCACGTCGACCGGACCATCGAGATCGACCGCCCGAACACCGTGGCCCTCGGCCTCGGGCTCGCCACGATCATCCCGGACAACGGGGTGACCGCGATCAAGGTCGGGGACGTCGACGGGGTGAAGCTGGCCGGTCTGCTGATCGACGCCGGTCCGGTCAACTCCGAGACCCTGGTGGAGGTCGGACCCGACAACGCCTCCGCCGACCACTCGGCCAACCCGACCTCGCTCCAGGACGTGTTCGTACGGATCGGTGGCGCCGGTCCCGGCAGGGCGACGACCAGCATCGTCGTCAACAGCGACGACACGATCATCGACCACACCTGGGTCTGGCGCGCCGACCACGGTCAGGGCGTCGGCTGGGAGACCAACCGGGCCGACTACGGCGTCCATGTGAAGGGCGACGACGTCCTGGCCACCGGGCTGTTCGTCGAACACTTCAACAAGTACGACGTGCGGTGGTCCGGCGAGCGGGGCCGGACGATCTTCTTCCAGAACGAGAAGGCGTACGACGCCCCCAATCAGGCCGCCATCCAGAACGGTGACATCAAGGGGTTCGCCGCCTACAAGGTCGACGACTCCGTCACCACCCACGAGGGCTGGGGCATGGGGAGCTACTGCTACTTCAACGTCGACCCGACCATCCGTCAGCAGCACGGATTCCAGGCCCCGGTGAAGCCGGGCGTGCGGTTCCACGATCTGCTGGTCGTCTCGCTGGGCGGCAAGGGCCAGTACGAGCACGTCATCAACAACACCGGGTCCCCCACGTCCGGTTCGGACACCATTCCCTCGCAGGTGGTGTCCTTCCCGTAGGACGGGGTGGGGCCGTCCTACGGGAAGGCGGGGCGGCCCTTCCCGTGGGTGGGGCGGGGAGCCGGTCCTGGCTCCCCGCCCCGCCGACGTACAGGTCGCAAACCTGCCGGACTCCGCGCGCACCGGGCTGGTGCACCGGGGCCATGAGCAACCAGCACACCGCCGCCCTGACCTTCCGTTCCCTGCACCACGGCCCCGCCGCCCCGCTCGCCCTCGCCAACGTCTGGGACGCCGCCGGTGCCCGGCTCGTGGAGGAGGCCGGGGCCACCGCCCTCGCGATCACCAGCGCCGGAGCCGCCTGGAGCCTGGGAGTGGCCGAGTTCGGGCGCCTCGGTGCCGCCCGCGTCAGCCTCGGCTCCGCCCTGGCCGAGGCCGCCTACGGAACGGCGCGGCGGGCCGCCCGGGAGTTCCTGACCACCGGAACCTGCCCCGTGCCCGAGGAACCGGTCGGCCACCAGGAGCTGAACCTGCTGCTCTCGGCCAGCGGGTGAGGGCAGTGGGGGTGAGGTCCGTGGGTGAGGGCAGTAGGCCCCACCGCGCGGGGCCTCCACTACGCGGATCGGCCCCCTCTACTGGTCCCGGCGCTGTACCGCCGTCACCGCGACCGCCGCCGCTGCCAGCGCCCACACCGCGTACACGGCCCAGGCCCCCGTATTCGTCCACGGGAACGGGACGGGCAGGTTCCGCATGTCGGTCAGCTGCGTCCACGCGCTGACCGGCAGGGTGTGGTCGACGACCGCCGTCACATACCGGCGGTCGCTCACCACCATCGGCAGCAGGAGCAGCACCCCGACCGAGCCGGCCACCGAGCCCGCTCCGTGCCGGAGGAGGGTGCCGAGCGCCAGGCCGACCAGTGCGGACACCGGTGCGAGCAGCGCCGAGGCCACGACGACGCGCAGGGCGCCCGGGTGGCCGAGGGAGACTCCGGCGTCCCGCCCGGACAGGATCGCCTGGGTCAGCCAGAAGGAGCCCCCCGCCACGGCCGCGCCGAACACGGTCATGACCGCCGTGAGCACGATCACCTTGGCCGCCATCACCGAGCGGCGGGCCGGAACGGCGGTGAACGTCGTGCGGATCAGGCCGGAACCGTACTCGCCGGTGACCGACACGGCCCCGATCGCACCGGCGGCCAGCGCCAGGAGCATGCCCGCGTTCGTGGTGAAGGCGTCGAGCAGGGGCATGCCGTTGGCGACGAAGTCGGTCCGGCCCCCCTCGTCGTACTCGTACCAGTACTTGTAGTGGTCGTACGCCGTACCCGCGTTGAACGCGACGACCACCAGTGCGGTGATCAGGTACGTCCACGGGGTCGAGCGCAGCGACCACGTCTTGATCCACTCGGCCGCCAGCAGGTCGGCGAACCGGGAACGGGGGCCGGAGTCGGTCGTGCTGCCGACGGGGACGGTGCTCACCGTGGTCATCGGGGGTCTCCTGCGGGGTATTCGACGCTGTCGGCCGTCAGTTCCATGAACGCCTCCTCCAAGGAGGATCTGCGGGTGGTGAGTTCGTGCAGCGGGAGGCGGTGGCGCAGGGCGAGTTCGCCGATCCGGGCCGCGTCCAGACCGGTCACCGTGAGCAGGTCGTCCGCGGGCTCCCGGTGCACCGAGGCGCCCTCCGACGTGAGCAGCGGCGTGAGCCGGGCCGTGTCCGGGGTGCGTACGCTCACGCTCTGCCGGGTCCCCCGCGCCGCGAATCGCGTCAGGCTCTCCGCGGCGATCAGTTCACCCCGGCCGATGACGATGAGCCGGTCGGCGGTGTTCTCCATCTCGGTCATCAGATGGCTGGAGACGAACACGGTGCGGCCCTCGGCGGCGAGCCGCCGGAACAGGCCGCGCACCCACAGCACGCCTTCCGGGTCGAGCCCGTTGAGCGGCTCGTCGAACAGCAGCACCGGAGGGTCCCCGAGCAGCGCGGTGGCGATGCCGAGGCGCTGGCGCATGCCGAGGGAGAAGCCGCCGATGCGGCGGCGGGCCGCGCCGGCCAGGCCCGCTTCCCGGAGCACCTCGTCGACCCGGGTGCGCGGGATGCCGTTGCTGCGGGCCAGGGCGCACAGGTGGGCGCGGGCGGTGCGGCCGCCGTGGGCGTCGCCCGCGTCGAGGAGCGCGCCGACGTGCCGCAGTCCGCGGGCGTGGTGGCGGAACGGCCGCCCCTGGAGGGTGGCGGTCCCGGCCGTGGGCTCGATCAGTCCGAGCAGCATTCTCAGGGTGGTGGTCTTGCCCGCGCCGTTCGGGCCGAGGAAGCCGGTGACCTGGCCGGGGCGCACGGTGAAGGTGAGGTTGCTGACGGCGGCGGTCGGACCGTATCGCTTGGTGAGTTCGTTGACTTCGATCACGGTGCCCACGGTGCCGTCGGCTGCCCCCGTACGTCATCGGCCCGCCGTTGACACTCCTGGGCGGGCCTGTCGACCGTGGGTGTACACCCGTGGGCCGATGCCGCCGCCAGTGCGCGTGGCTACGATCGGGCCATGCCGATGCCGACCCTTCCCCTGCTCAGACGTGTGCCGCCGGGCGTCTGGGCGGCCGTGGTGTGGAGTGCCGCCACGCTCTCCTCGATACGCGCGCAGTTCGGCATTCCGGGGATGCCCAGCGGTCTTCCCCTCTTGACGGCCGAGGACTGGCTGCTCCTGGTCGCGGCCACTGCCGCGGCGCTGACGGGCAGTCGGCTGCTGTCCGCCCGGCCGTTGCCCGCACTCGCCCTGCTGGCCGTCGGCTCGCTCGGGGCGGCGCCGGCGGTGGGCTCGGTGGGGGTCGCGTTCCTCCACCATCTGGCCCTCGACATCGCCCTCGGCTTCATCGTGGCGACCCGGTCGCGCCGCAGCTGGGGCCCCGCGTTCGCCGTGACCGTCGCGGTGCTGCCCGGCTATGTGCTGCTGCGCTCGCTGCTGGGCCTTCCCCTGCGGCTCCCGCACGGCGCCGACACCAGCTGGACCTCCTGGGAGGTCGTCTCCCTGCTGGCCGTGATCGCCTGTCTGGCCGGGATGTCGGTGCGCCGGACGCGTGAGTACGCACAGGAGCTGACGGCCCGCGCGGCGGCGCAGGCGGTCACCGCCGAACGGCTCCGGATCGCCCGCGAGATGCACGACACGGTCGCGCACAGCATCGGCATCATCGCCCTTCAGGCCGGTGCGGCGGCCCGCGTCATCGACACCCGGCCGGAGGCGGCGCGCAACGCGATGATCGCGGTGGAGACGGCCGGGCGGGAGACCCTGTCGGGCCTGCGCCGGATGCTCGTCGCCCTGCGCCGGCCCGAACCCGCACAGGGGCGGGACCACGGGCCGGATGGGCGTCAGCACGGACCGGCGCCGGATTCCGGGGCGCGGCCGGGCGGGGCGGCGCCCCTGCGTCCCGCCGAGGGGCTCGCGGACGTCGAGCGGCTGGCCGCGGCGACGACCGGTGCCGGGGTCCGGGTGGACGTGCGGTGGCGGGGCGAACGGCGGCCACTGCCACCGGACATCGACCTGTCGGCGTTCCGCATCATCCAGGAGTCGGTCACCAACGTGGTCCGGCACGCCGCCACCGGCTCCTGCCGGGTGTCCGTCGAGTACGGCGACGAGGAGCTGGCCATCGAGGTCACCGACGGCGGGCGGGGCGGCGGCGGTTGCACGGACACCGGGTTCGGCCTGACCGGCATGCGGGAGCGGGTGGCCCTGCTGAACGGCGACTTCAGCGCCGCGCCGGACCCCGCGGGCGGCTTCCGGGTGGCGGCCCGGCTTCCGGTTCCGGTGCCGGTGGGGGCGACGCGATGACGGTCCGCGTCGTCCTCGCCGACGACCAGCCCCTGGTGCGGGCCGCCCTGAGCATGGTCATCGCCGAGACCCCGGACATCGAGGTCGTCGGCGAGGCCGGTACGGGCGCCGAGGCGGTCCGGCTGACCGGGGAACTGCGCCCCGATGTCGTGGTGATGGACATCCGGATGCCCGGCATGGACGGCATCGAGGCCACCGCGCTGATCACCGCGGGCGCCACGTCCGCGCATGTCGTCGTGCTGACGACGTTCGACGACGAGGAGTACGTCTACGGCGCCCTGCGCGCGGGCGCGGCCGGATTCCTGGTCAAGGACATGGCGCTGGACGACATCCTCGCCGCGATCCGGGTGGTCGCCGCCGGGGACGCCCTGATCGCCCCGAGCGTGACCCGCCGTCTGATCAAGGAGTTCGCCGGACGCCCCGCGTCCGCCCCGGCCGGACGACCGCTCACCGCGATCACCGACCGGGAGCGCGAGGTGCTGACCCTGGTCGGCGGTGGGCTGTCCAACACGGAGATCGCCAAACAGCTCCGCATCAGCGTCGCCACCTCGAAGACGTATCTGACCCGGCTGCTCGCCAAGCTGGACGCCCGGGACCGGGTGCAGCTGGTGATCATCGCGTACGAGGCGGGGCTGGTGTCGACCACCACGCGGTGAGCCCACGAGCCCCACGAACCGCACGCACCCGGACCGTGTCCGGGCGCACCCCGGCCCTGAGGCGCCGCTCGCAGGACCTCCGGCCGGGCGGGACCTACAGCCAGCCCTTCTCACGGGCGATGCGGACCGCCTCCGCCCGGTTGCGGGCCACCATCTTCTGGATGGCCGTGGAGAGGTAGTTGCGCACGGTCCCCTGCGAGAGGTGGAGCGCGCCCGCGATCTCCGCGTTGGTCGAGCCGTCGGCCGCCGCGCGCAGCACGTCGCGCTCGCGGTCGGTCAGCGGGCTCGCCCCGTCGGCGAGCGCGGCTGCCGCGAGGGTCGGGTCGATGACCCGCTCCCCGGCGAGCACCTTGCGTACGGCTTCCGCGAGTTGGGACGCCGGGGCGTCCTTGACCAGGAAGGCGTCGGCGCCCGCCTCCATCGCGCGGCGCAGATAGCCGGGGCGGCCGAACGTGGTGACGACCACGATCTTCACGCCGGGCAGTTCGCGGTGCAGTTCGGCGGCGGCCTCGATCCCGGTCATCCCGGGCATCTCGATGTCCAGCAGGGCGACATCCACGCGGTGTTCACGGGCGGCGGCCAGGACCTCGTCGCCGCGGGCGACCTGGGCGGCCACCTCGATGTCGGGTTCCAGGCCGAGGAGGGCCGCGAGAGCCTCGCGGACCATGGACTGGTCCTCGGCGAGGAGAAGTCTGATCATGCTCATTCCCCGGATCCTAGGCCCGATCCGGTGGGAACGCGGAGGGTCAGGGCAAAAC
Organism: Streptomyces sp. NBC_01433; assembly: GCF_026340105.1. Lineage (NCBI taxonomy): Bacteria > Bacillati > Actinomycetota > Actinomycetes > Kitasatosporales > Streptomycetaceae > Streptomyces > Streptomyces sp. NBC_01433. Next base: position 951,718 of record NZ_JAPEPM010000001.1, read on the forward strand.
CTCCACCCGTGGAGGCGGGCCCCCTGGACACCGGCTCCGTGGAGAGCGTGCCGTCGACCGCGGCGAGGCGTTCGGCGATGCCGGTGAGGCCGTTGCCCGCCTTCGTGCCCGCCGGGCCCCGGCCGTCGTCGGCGACGCGCAGTTCGAGGACCGGCCCGGCGAGGGTCTGGCGCGGGGTGAGGGTCACCGTGCAGTGGCGGGCGCCGCTGTGCCGTACGACGTTGGTGACGGCCTCCCGCAGCCCCCAGGCGAGCACCTCCTCGGGCTCCTCGGGGAGGTCGCCGGGGGCCTCGGACGGGATCCCGGCGGCGATTCCGGCGGCGGCCAGCGCCGTACGGGCCGCGGCCAGTTCGCCGGGGAGGGTGGGACGGCGGTAGCCGGACACCGCGTCGCGCACGTCCGCCAGGGCCTGTCTGCTGACCTGTTCGATGTCGGCGACCTGGGCGGCCGCGAGTTCCGGCTGGCCGGGGAGCATCCGGCCCGCCAGCTCGCTCTTGAGCGTGATGAGGGAGAGCGAGTGGCCCAGCAGATCGTGCAGGTCGCGGGCGAGGCGCAGCCGTTCCTCGTTGGCGGCGAGCTGCGCGACCGTCGCGCGGGCCTCACGCAGCTCGATCGTCGTACGGATCATCTGGCGTACGCCGGTCATGGCGAACCCGCCGAGCAGCGCGGGGAAGACGAGCGCCGTGATGATCTCGCGCGGGTGGTCGCCGGTGAGGCCGATGAGCACCAGTACGCCGCTGGTCAGCGGGATCAGCCAGCAGGCGAGCCGCATCGGCAGCGTGGCGCCCGCGGAGACCGCGACGTACACGAACAGCACCAGCCAGGGGGTGCCGAGCGTCAGCGAGAGGGTCACCGCGAGGGCGGCGAGGAAGCCGATCGTCGCCAGGACGCCGGTGCGGGCGAGTGCCCGGGAGGTGTGGCGGAAGACCAGGACGAGGTAGGCGGCCACGAACACCACCAGCCCGAGGGCGCCGAGCGCGCGGGCCCACGGGGTGTGGTCGCCGTGCGCCACGTCGGTGATGGGCGCGCCCATGAAGGCGAGCCAGATGCCGATCCACAGCAGCTTGACGAAGAACTGCCTGCGGTCCTGCGGCGGGCGCCCCAGGCCCACGTACGTCTCGTGCGAACCGCCGTCTGCCACGCCGCTCACGCCTTCAGGGTGTCTTTCCGGTAGAGCCGGGCCGCGCCGCCCGCGAACAGCAGGAAGTAACCGCAGAGGAGCGCGATGTCCTTGGCCTCCGGCGCGCCGCCCATCTCGATGGACTGGCCGACAGCAGCGTACGCGTGGGTGGGCAGCCAGACGGAGATGTTCTGGAGCCACTGGGGGAAGGTGGCGGTCGGCATCCACAGTCCGCCGAGGATCGAGAGCCCGAAGTAGATGATCATCGTGATCGGGCGGACCGCGTCACCGCTGGCGAGGTAGCCGATGGCGACGCCCAGCGCGGCGAAGACCAGCGACCCGGCCCAGATGATGCCGGTCAGGGCCGCCCACTGCCAGGCGTCGAAGGTGACGTGCTTGGCGGACGCGGCGACGACGAACACCACCACGATGCACGGCAGCGTGACGATCGCGGCACTGGCGATCTTGGCCAGGACGTAGCCGCTGCCGGGCAGGGACGTCAGGCGCAGCTGGCGCACCCAGCCCTTCTCGCGCTCCTTGGCGATGCGCTCGCTGTTGCCCATGAGCACGGCGGTCAGGGCGCCGAAGGAGGCCATCGAGACCATGAAGAACGCCTGCATGGTCAGATCGGTGCCGGGCACCGTGTCGGTGGTGTTCTGGGTGCCGGAGATCAGCAGGTAGATCACCGACGGGTAGATGACCGAGAAGAACATGAACTTCTTGTTCCGCAGGGTGCGGGTCACTTCGAGTCCGATGAGGGCACCGGAAAGGGGACCGGTCATGAGGTCCTGGCCTCCTCGGCCTCGGTGATGGCGACGAAGGCCTGTTCCAGGCCGAGCCCGCCGACTTCGAGTTCGCGGGGGAACAGCCCGAGGCCGTAGACCGCGTGCACGGTCGCGTCGGCGTTGTGCGACTGAATACGGACCCGGTCGCCGCTGATGTCCAGCGCGGCGAGGAACGGGAGCGTGCGCAGGGCGGCGGTGTCCGCCGCGCCCGGCAGTTCGAAGGAGATCCGGCGGGCCCCGGCCCTGGCCTTGATCTCGGCGGCGGTGCCGTCGGCGAGGAGGCGGCCCTTGTGCAGGACGAGGACGCGGTCGGCGATCGCGTCGGCCTCTTCGAGGTAGTGGGTGGCGAACAGGACGGTACGGCCCTGCTCGGCCTGCTCGCGCATGGTCGCCCAGAACGCCTGACGGGCGGTGACGTCCATGCCGGTGGTCGGCTCGTCGAGGACGATCAGGTCGCTGTTCCCGGCGGTGGCGAGCGCGAACCGCACCCGCTGTTCCTGGCCGCCGGAGAGCTTGTTGACCATCCGGCCGGCGATCTGTGCGACCCCGGCCCTGGCCAGTACCTCGTCCACCGGGTACGGCTTCGGGTGCAGCGAGCAGACGAGGCGGACCAGTTCCTCGACGGTGACGTCCTCCATCAGTCCGCCGCTCTGGAGCATCGCGCCGACCCGGCCCGCCGCGATCGCCTCCTGCGGGCCGGTGCCGAAGAGCCGGACCGAGCCGGAGTCGGGGGTGCGCAGGCCGAGGAGCAGGTCGAGGGTGGAGGACTTCCCGGCGCCGTTGGGGCCCAGGAGCGCCACGGTCTCGCCGGGGTGCAGTTCCAGGGTGAGCCCGTCGACGGCGCTCACGTCCCCGTACGCCTTGCTGACGTTCTCGAAACGCACGGCGGCGGTTCCCGTGACGGCCCCCGCGGGCGTTCGTCCGGCCGTGTGTGCGGCTGTTGGTGTCATGCGTCCAGCCTGGCCGTCAGGGGGGTCCGGGCGGCAGGGGCGGCTGTCGTGAAAGGGGGATGACAGATGTCATGCCGGGCGCGTGACGCCGCCCAACGGCCGGGCGTGCGCGTGCGCATGACGCCGCCCCCGGCCGGAGCGTTCCGGCCGGGGGCGGCGTCATGCGAGCGGGTGTACGGGGGGTACGGGGCCGGTCAGCCCTTGCCCGTCAGGTCGATCGTGACGGTGCGCTCGGCCTGGGTCTTCCCCGCCAGCGCGGTCTTCATGGCCTGGGCCACGTCGTCCGGGCTGACCTGGTGCTTCTTGCCGTCGCCCTTGACCGCCATGATGCCGTCGAAGACACCGTCGCAGAGGGTTTCGATGGCCTTCTTGTCGTAGTAGTCGATCAGCCGGCCGTCGATCGCCTTCATGGACAGGATCTGCGGCAGCGACCTCGCCGGGCCGAACTGGATCTCCTTGGGACCGGCCTTGATCGTGATCAGACCGGACATCGCGGGCTTGGCGAACTCCTTCATCGCCCGGTCCAGTTCGGCCTGGGTGATGGTCGGTTCGTGGCTCGCGACGGGCAGTTCGACCACGCCCGCCTTTCCGGTCTGGACCTGGGCGCGGTAGGCGTCCCGTACGGAGATCAGCGACTGGTTGACGTCCAGTGCCTTGCCCGCCTTGCCCGGTACGGCGACGGCCTTGTTCGGCTCGAACCTGATCGTGCCGTCGTTGGCGGAGCCGGAGACGCCCGCCAGATCGGTCAGCGCGACCCCGAGCTTCTCCTCGTCGACCGGGATCACCGGATCGGCGGGACGTACGCCGCCGAACAGGGAGCCGATCACCGAGACCGGGTTGTAGTCGCTGCCCGCCGCCTCGCGCACGGTCTCCTGGCTGTCCAGGGCGAGTCCGGCCTTCTCCGGGTCCAGCTTCTCCTTCTTGCCGTCCACGGACAGCTGGAGGGGAGCCTGGGCCCGCTCGCCGAGGGCGGCTTCGAGCTTGCCGACCGCCTCCTCCTTCGTACCGCCGCCGATGTCGACGCCGAGCACCGTGGTGCCCTTGGGGACATCGGAGTGGTTCATCAGGAGCCCGGCGCCGTAGGCGACACCGAACAGCACGAAGACGCCCGCGCCGAGCAGGACCAGCTTGGAGCGGCCCTTCTTGGCGGGCGCGGCCTTCGGGGCCGGGCGGGCCGAGGGTCCGGGCGCCGGGACGGCCGCACCGGCGGGTCCGCTGCCCATCGGCCCCGGTCCCGCCCCGCCGGCCGGCCTGCTCGGGAACGTCGAGCGGGGCTCGCTCGGCACGACGGGGATGCCGCTGGTGAGCGTGTCGCCGGAGACATTCCCGCCGCGACCGGGCTCGGGCGCCGGGGGCTGCGGGGTCAGGATCGCGGTGTCGTCCGACATCCGCGGCGGTACGCCACCGGGGCCGCCGGGCACCATCAACCCCGGACCGCCGGGCGCCATCGGGCCGGAGCCCGCCGGGCCGCCCATGCCGTGGAGCACGCCGAGGTCGGGCGTCAGGGACGAACTGCCGGTGGCCGGTCCCGTGGTGGGACCGGACGGGCCGGGCGTACGCACACCGAGGCCGGGGGTCGCTCGCGGACCGCCGCCGGGGACCCCGGCACCGAACTCGTCCAGCGCGCTGCCGCCGGACTGCGGGCCGTCCGAGAAGTACGGCAGCTCGGCGCGGGGCGGGGTGGCCCCCGCACCGGTTCCGGTGCCCGCACCGCTGTCCGGTCCGGGCGCCGGGGTGCCGCCGTCGGCGGACCCGGTGGCGCCGGTGCCGCCCGTGTTGCCGACCACGGAGGTGGTCGTCGGGGTCTTGCGCGGCGCGAACCAGTCGCTGCCGCTCTTCTCCCTGGACGGCTTGTCGGCGGACGGCTCGGCGGACGAACCGCCGTCCCGCGCCTCCGCGGCCGGTCCGCCGGGTGTCCCGCCCGCCATGGGCGAGGACCCGGGACCGGGCACGCCGGGCCGCGGCGTGCCGCCCGTGCGCTCGGACTGGGAACGGCCGCCGGACGTGTCTCCGTCGCCCATCGGCGTACGCATCACGACCGGCGGGATGGGACGCGAACCGGGGATGTTGATCCGGATGCGCGTCGTCAGCGTCGTCTCGGTTCTCGGCTCTCCGGGCCGGGGCGGGTCCGCAGGTTCCGGCGTCTCGTCCGGGCCGTCCTGCGACGGATACTGGCGGGATCCGTACGGCGGCGTACCCGACGGGTACGCGGCCCCGCCGCGCCCCTGGGGTCCGGAGGACGAACTGTCAGTTTCACGACTCAAAGCAGGTTCTCCCGATTGGCTCCGCCGCCCGTACTTCCCCCATGCCGCAGGCCAGGGGACGGCTCGGCGCGCGCACCACCATACTTGCCGCCGCCGACGGACACTCCGCGAGCGGGCGAAACCTCCACCTGCGCATCACACCTGTGGGGGTCCTCGATGGACCGGACATGGCACATCAGGTACCGGACCGGCCGTTGCCGGTGGCTGATTGCGGCAGCCTGGAGGTGGTGGCACACATCACAGCGACGGCCATCCCGCCGAGCAGGAAGAGCGTCAGGCCGAGTTCGTCACCGAAGACGTAGTCGCCCTCGGGGCGGCCGCTCAGCAGGACGATCACCGCGACGAGCCAGCCCGCGGCCGGGGCCAGCGCGCCGAGCTGGGTCCCGAACAGGACGCGGCCGCCGTAGAAGAGGCCCGCCGTGGCGGCCAGCGCGATCAGCAAACCGCCGGGAAACCAGGCGGCTTGGACGAGCGAGCCCGCCATCGCGACCAGGGCCCCCAGCACCGCGAGGCCGAAGTAGGCGGCGATCCGGGCGGGGTTCGGCGGAGCGGCCAGGCCGGTGGGCCGTGCGGCGCTCCTGGGCGGCGCCTTGGTGCGCGGCGAATGGGCCTGGGCCCGCGCCTGGGACCCCGCCTGGGCCCGCGCCTTGTCCTTGTCCTTGTCCTGGCTCATGCCTGCACTCCCCGCGCTTCCGACGCGTCCCGTACATGCGGTTCGCCCGGTACATGCGGTTCGTCCGGCGTGGGAGGCGCGTCCGGCAGACCCGCGAACAGGTCGTGCTCCCGCGTGCCCCCGGTGGCGCCCGTGACTCCGCGCACCAGTTGGTAGTACTCGGTGGTGAAGACGGGCTGCCCGACGTCGTTCGAAAGAGCGAAGTACGGGCCGTTCAGCACGATCTGCGTGGCGTGGGCGCGCATGGCGGCCATCTTCGCGTCCGCGTACGCCGAGCCGTCGATCTCCGTCGTGATCTCCGCGTCCCCGGTCACGCCCGGTACGTCGTCGACGGCGGCGATCCCCCCGAAGGCGTCCGGGGCCGTGTCCCGCAGCCGGGCGAAGGCGGCCTCGGCCACCGGGCGGGGCACCCGGTTCCAGTAGATCTTCGCGATCGTGTGCGGGGCGGCGGTGCCGGGACCGTACGCCGGGTCCGCGGCCAGGTCGGCGGCGCGCATCGCGACCCGGTGCGCCTGGATGTGGTCCGGGTGCCCGTAGCCGCCGTCGGGGTCGTACGTGACGAGGACCTGGGGCCGGACCTCCCGGATCACTTCGACGAGCGGGGCCGCCGCGTCGTCCACGGCGGTGTCCCAGAAGGCGCCGGGGCGGTGGTTCTGCCCGGCGCCCATCATGCCGGAGTCGCGGAACCGGCCGGGCCCGCCGAGGAAGCGGTGGTCGCCGACATGGAGCTCCCGCATCGCGGCGGTGAGTTCACCGACGCGATGGGCACCCAGCGTGTCGTCCCGGTCGGCGGTGAGATGGGCGAGCGCGGGCGGGATGACCTCGCCCTCCTCGCCGAGCGTGCAGGTCACCAGCGTGACGTGGGCACCCTCGGCGGCATACCTGGCCATGGTGGCGCCGTTGTTGATCGACTCGTCGTCGGGGTGCGCGTGCACCAGGAGCAGACGGCGCGCGGGAAGGTCCTTCATGGGGACCACCCTACGAGCCCGGCCCGGGTCCGGGGAGCGGCATCCGGGGCTGGGGGGCTCGGATACCCGGCATCGACCGGTGCGCGGACAGAAGCCGAGCGCACACGGTCAGAAGACGGGTGCACACGGTCAGAACTTGATGCTGCCGATCATCCCCGCCACGTTGCTCGTCAGATCGGAGATGGTCGGCGCGATGGACGAACTCGCGATGTAGAACCCGAGCAGCATGCAGACCACCGCGTGTCCGCCCTTCAGTCCGGATTTCCGGATCAGCAGGAAGACAATGATCGCCAGCAGCACTACCGCCGAAATCGAGAGCGCCACGGCGGTTCACCTCCATCAGTACGGTCGGGAACGGGCAGCACACGTGGGGCCAGCAGGTTCATACCCACCGAGCGCTACGGATCATAACTATCCGTGCCAACGCATTGATCGGGGCACAGCAGCACGAGGGGCGCACGGACTGACGAGGCGGTCTAAGTTCAGAGCCATGACCTCGCAGAAGCTGTCCTTTCCCCGCCAGCACGCACGGACCCAGCGGTTCACTCTTGGCGCACCTCGCGCGTTCACCGTCTCACCGGATGAGACGCGGGTGATCTTCCTGCGCTCATCCGGTGGCACCGACCGCGCCAACCGGCTCTGGGTGCTGGACCCGGCGACCGGCGAGGAGCGCGTGGCCGCCGACCCCGAGGCGCTGCTGGGCGGTTCGGCGGAGCGGCTGTCGCCCCAGGAGCGGGCGCGGCGCGAGCGGACCCGTGAGGGGTCGGCGGGCATCGTCGGCTACGCGGTGGACGCCGCGGCCGAGTTGGCGGCGTTCGCGCTCTCCGGGAAGGTGTACGTGGCCGAATTGCGGGCCGGGACGGCGCGGGCGCTGCCGGTGCCCGGTCCGGTGATCGACCCGCGGCCCTCCCCCGACGGCCGGCACATCGCCTATGCCGCGCGGGGCGCGCTGCGGGTCGTGAGCGCGGCGGGCGAGGACGACCGGGCGCTCGCCGAACCGGAGGCCCCGCACATCACCTACGGCCTCGCGGAGTTCATCGCGGCCGAGGAGATGCAGCGCTTCCGGGGCTTCTGGTGGTCGCCGGAATCGGACCGGCTGCTGGTGGCCCGCGCCGACGACAGCGCCGTACAGCGTTGGTGGATCGCCGATCCGGCGCATCCGGACCGCAGGCCCGCCGAGGTCGCCTACCCGGCCGCGGGAACGCCCAACGCCGAGGTGAGGCTCTTCCTGACGGACCTGGACGGGGCCCGTACCGAGGTGGTCTGGGACCGGGCGCGCTACCCGTATCTCGCCCAGGTGCACTGGTCGTCGGCGGGCGCTCCGCTGCTGCTGGTGCAGGCCCGTGACCAGCGCGGCCAGCGGTATCTGGCGGTGGACACCGGGACCGGTGCGACGCGGACCGTGCATGCCGACGAGGACCCGGTGTGGCTTGATCTTTTCCCCGGGGTGCCCGCGTGGGCACCGGACGGGCGGCTCGTACGGATCGCCGACGAGGGCGGCGCGCGGGTGCTCGCGGTCGGCGACCGGCCGTTGACGGGGGCCCAGTTGCACATCCAGGCGGTGCTGGACATCGGGGAGTCGGACGTCCTGGTGTCGGCGACGGCGGGCGAGGAGGCCGCCGATCCGGAGACCGGGCAGAGCCATGTGTACCGGGTCAACGAGCTGGGCGTCGAGCGGATCTCCGAGGGGGCGGGGGTGCACTCCGCGGTCCGGTCCGGCGCCCTGACGGTGCTGGTGTCGGCATCCCCGGAGCGACCGGGGGCGACCGTGCGGGTGCTGCGGGACGGCAAGCGGATCGCCCAGGTCGCGAGCTTTGCCCAGGAACCGGTGCTGTCCGCGCGGGTGACGCTCACGGAGGGGGGCGCACGGCGGATTCCGTGCGCCGTACTGCTTCCCACGGGCTATAAGGAGTCGGACGGTCCGCTTCCGGTTCTCATGGATCCGTACGGCGGGCCGCACGGCCGCCGGGTGGTCGCCGCGCACAACGCGCATCTCACGTCCCAGTGGTTCGCCGACCAGGGCTTCGCGGTGGTCGTCGCGGACGGCCGGGGCGCCCCGGGCCGGTCGCCGGGCTGGGAGAAGGCCGTCCGGGACAATTTCGTCCTCACCCTCGACGACCAGATCGAGGCGCTGCACGCGCTCGCCGGGCGCTTCCCGCTGGACCTGTCCAGGGTGGCGATCCGTGGCTGGTCGTACGGCGGGTATCTCTCCGCGCTCGCGGTGCTGCGGCGCCCCGACGTCTTCCACGCGGCGGTCGTGGGCGCCCCGGTGACCGACTGGCGGCTGTACGACACCCACTACACCGAGCGCTATCTCGGCGACCCCGCCGAGCAGCCCGAGGTGTACGCGCACAACGCCCTGATGACGGACGACGGGCTGTCCGAGCCCGCCGAGCAGACACGGCCGATGATGATCGTCCACGGGCTGGCGGACGACAACGTGGTGGTCGCCCATGCGCTGCGGCTGTCCTCGGCGCTGCTCGCGGCGGGGCGGCCGCACGAGGTGCTGCCGCTGAGCGGGGTGACGCACATGACCCCGCAGGAGCAGGTCGCGGAGAACCTGCTGCTGCTCCAGGTGGACTTCCTCAAGCGGTCACTGGGACTGACGGGCGCGTGAGCCCGCGGCGAGTGAGGCCCGGTACGCCTGTCGCCGGTGGCTGAGCCGCCGTTGGTGAGGCTCCGTTGGTGAGGCCCCGTCACCAGCCGGGCGGCGGGGACGAGGGCGGCGGAGGGCCGTAGCCGGGTGCCCCGCCCGGCGGGGCGGCGGGCGGGGCACCCGGTGCGGAACTCTGGGGTCCGCCCTGCGGGTAGCCGTGGCCGGGAGCCTGGCCGGGGACGGGCGGATAGCCGTATCCAGGGCCCTGCCCCGGACCCTGCCCGTAGCCCTGCGCGGGGGCGAGCCCGTAACCCGGTCCCGCCCCCGCGCCGGGACCCCACCCCTGGCTCCAGCCGCCGGAGCCGTAGCCCTGACCGCCGGTGCCGGGGACCTCCTCGACGCCCCCGCGTCCCAGCGCGACGAGGGTGACCGCCCCGGCGAGGACCGAGAAGAACAGGGTCAGCAGGTTCAGCTGGTACTCGGTCCCCAGGTCGGCGAAGCGGTCCAGCAGGTCGTGGTGGACCGTGCGGGCGACACCCAGGACCCCGGAGGTCAGCACGAACCCGGCGGCGATCAGGCCGAGCGGCCGGGAGTGGACCGCGCGGACGGCGGCGCTGAAGGCCGCGGCCAGGCAGAGCAGGGCGACCACCACGCTGTTCCAGCCGGGCGGCGCGTCGGTGAGCGCGACCCGGACCTGCTCCCCGCCGGTGTACCAGGCGGGGTAGAGGTAGTCCGGCAGGACGAACGCCTGCCGGACCTCCCAGGCGAGGTAGAACACCCCCGTGGCGCCCAGCACCAGGAACGTGAGGACTCCGGCGCCCCGGCCGGGCCGGACGGGCCGGGCCCCGCCGCCGTCGTCCGCCGGCCGGCGTCCCGCCGCCCCGGTGACGACGAGCGCGAGCGCGGCGGCCAGCGCGACGAAGGTGCCGAGCATCGCGCGGGTGCGCAGCTCGTCCGCGTAACTGCCGTCCATCCACGAGGAACCGGTGATCCAGACCCCGGGGAGGCGCACGGCCAGGGTGACCACTCCGGTGGCGACCAGGACCGGGGCGGCGATCGAGGAACGCAGCGCGGCGACGGCGGCCAACACATAGACCACGAGCAGCACTCCGCTGCCCTGCGAGGTCGCGGGCACGCCCTTCGCCCGCGCGTCCATGTAACCGGCCCAGTACTCCCACAGTTCGGCCGGTCCGCCGGTCACCCTGAGGTCCCGTACGATCCAGCCCGCCGTGATCAGCGCGAGTACGGCGCAGAGAATCGCGCCGGTGATTCTTGCTCCCCGTGTGAATGTCACACCGGCGATACTCCACTGCCCCGTGGCGATGGACAAGGGGATCCGGAGGAAAGGCGGGGAACGGGTAACCGACCGGGGCGACATGACGACACCCCGGCCGGTTCACGGCACCCGCACGGCCGTACGTTGTTCATCCTGAGGCGCGCGTATATCGGGGCCGCGACAGCCGAGTTGCTTCCGTGTTAACGAATTTGGTGCGCATTTATCGCTTCATGTCGCCCGGTTTCCCGGCTCCCCCGGCCCCGTCGAGCGGCCGGAGCTCTCGTTCCACGCCCCTCCGCCCCCCATTGCCCACCATTGCCCCGGCCAAGCGCTGTCCCGTGGGGAATTGACGGGGAATTCCGGTTCGGCACCGGATCGAAGACCGTCCATGAGAGGTGCGCACGGCCGCTGTTCCTCAATCTCCGGACGGGTTCGCATTGCCGGTTTCCTCATCGGAATTCTCCGGCGGCGGGCCCTTCCTGAGTGCTGTGCCGGGAGCCTCCACGTCCGGGCCCGGGGTCTGCCCCGGGGTGTCCGGCAGGCCCCCCGGCACCACCACGCGCTTCTCCTCCGCGAAGTGGCACGCCGAGTCGTGCTTCGCCGGGGAGTCCACCAGCCGGAACACCGCCGGGACCGCCAGCAGCGGCACCTCCAGCTCGCACCGCTCCTGGGCCTTCCAGCAGCGGGTGCGGAAGCGGCAGCCCGACGGCGGGTGCGCCGGTGAGGGCACATCGCCGTGCAGGATGATCCGCTCGCGGTACTCGCGGGCCCTCGGGTCCGGCACCGGAACCGCCGACAGCAGGGCCTGGGTGTAGGGGTGCGTGGGGTGTTCGTAGATCTGCTCGTCGGTGCCGATCTCGATGATCCGGCCCAGGTACATCACCCCGACCCGGTCGGAGATGTGCCGGACGATCGACAGGTCGTGCGCGATGAACAGGAAGCTGAGGTTGAACTCCGCCTGGAGCCGGTCCAGCAGGTTGACCACCTGCGCCTGCACCGACACGTCGAGCGCGGAGACCGGCTCGTCGGCGACGATGATCTCGGGGTTGAGCGCGAGGCCGCGGGCGATGCCGATGCGCTGACGCTGACCGCCGGAGAACTGGTGCGGATAGCGGTTGATGTACTCCGGGTTGAGCCCGACGACGTCCAGCAGGTCCCGCACCTTCTGGCGTCGGCTGCCCTTGGGCGCGACCTCGGGGTGGATCTCGTACGGCTCCCCGATGATGTCGCCGACCGTCATCCTCGGGTTCAGCGAGGTGTACGGGTCCTGGAACACCATCTGGATGTTGCGGCGCACGGCCTTCAGCGCACGGCCGGACAGCTTGGTGATGTCCTCGCCCTTGTAGCGGATCACGCCCGCCGTCGGCCGTTCCAGGTGGACCAGCATCCGGGCGACGGTCGACTTGCCGCAGCCGGACTCCCCCACGATGCCGAGGGTCTCGCCCGCCGAAAGGTCGAAGGAGACCCCGTCGACGGCCTTGACCGCGCCGATCTGCTTCTTGATCAGGATGCCCTGGGTCAGCGGGTAGTGCTTGACGAGGTCGCGGACCTCCAGGATCGGGTCGCCGTTCGCGTACGCCGTCCCCTCCCGCGCCTTGGACAGCAGGGTGGCGGCCACCTCGCCCTCCTCGCGCGCTTCCTTGCGGCCGCCGGAGTGGTCAGCGTGCATCGAGCGTCTCCTTCCAGAAGTGGCAGGCGCTCTGACGGTGCTCGGCCACGTCGTACAGCGGCGGCTCGTCGGTGCGGCACACGGCCTGGGCCATCGGGCAGCGGGGGTTGAAGGCACAGCCGGGCGGGATGTGCAGCAGGTTGGGCGGCAGGCCCTTGATCGCGTACAGCTCCCGGCCCTTCTGGTCCAGGCGCGGGATGGAGCGGAGCAGCCCCTTGGTGTACGGGTGGGCGGGGGCCCGGTAGATCTCGTGGACCGGGGCGGTCTCGACGATCCGGCCCGCGTACATCACGGCGATCTTGTCGGCGACGTCCGCGACCACACCGAGGTCGTGGGTGATCAGGATGAGCCCCATGTTCAGCTCGCGCTGGAGCTCCGCGAGCAGGTCCATGACCTGGGCCTGCACCGTCACGTCGAGGGCCGTGGTCGGCTCGTCGGCGATGATCAGGGAGGGTTCCAGGGCCATCGCCATGGCGATCATGATGCGCTGGCGCATCCCGCCGGAGAACTGGTGCGGGTAGTTCCCCACCCGCTCCTTGGCGGCCGGGATACGGACCCGGTCCATCAGCTCGATGGACCGGGCCCTGGCGTCCTTGCGGGACATTCCCCGGTGCACGACGAACATCTCGCCGAGCTGCTGTCCCACCGTGAGGACCGGGTTCAGCGAGGACAGCGCGTCCTGGAAGATCATGGCCATCTCCTGGCCGCGGATCTTGCGCCGCTCCTCCGGCTTGAGCTTCAGCAGGTCGCGGTCCTTGAAGAGGATCTCGCCGCCGCTGATCTTCCCCGGCGGCATGTCGAGGATTCCCATGATCGCCTGTGCGGTGACCGACTTGCCGGAGCCGGACTCGCCCAGCACGGCCAGCGTCTCGCCCTCGGACACCGAGTAGTTGACCCCGTTGACGGCCTTGGCCACCCCGTCGCGGGTGTGGAACTCCACGTGCAGATCGCGCACTTCGAGCAACATGGCAACGGGCTCCTCAGCGCAGCTTGGGGTCGAGGGCGTCGCGCACCGCGTCGCCGAGCATGATGAACGCGAGCACGGTGACCGCCAGCGCTCCGGCGGGCCAGAGCAGCATGTGCGGGGCGTTGCGGATGTAGTTGGACGCGGCGGAGATGTCGATGCCCCAGGACACCGCGGGGTCCTTCAGGCCGACGCCCAGGTACGACAGGGTCGCCTCCAGCGAGATGTACGTACCGAGGGCGATCGTCGCGACGACGATGACCGGGGCGATGGCGTTGGGGGTGATGTGGCGCAGCATCATCCGTGTGTTGGAGGCGCCGAGCGCGCGGGCCGCCTGGACGTAGTCGTTCTGTTTGGCGGTGATCACCGAGCCGCGGGCGATGCGGGCGATCTGCGGCCAGCCCAGCAGGACGATGAAGCCGACGACGGGCCAGACGGTGGAGCTGGTGACGACGGAGAGGAAGACGAGCCCGCCGAGGACCACCGGGATGCCGAAGAAGACGTCGGTGATGCGGGAGAGGATCGCGTCCCAGAAGCCGCCGAAGAAGCCGGCCAGGCCGCCGAGCACGCTGCCCAGGATCGCGACGCCGAGGGTGGCGCAGACGCCGACGGTGACCGAGGTCCGGGTGCCGTAGACGACCCGGGTGTAGACGTCGCGGCCCTGGGGGTCGAAGCCGAAGGGGTGGCCGGGTTCGGAGCCCTTCTGGGCGTCGTCGAGGTTGGCCTGGAGCGGGTCGCCGTCGGCGATCAGGGAGGGCCAGATCGAGATGATCACCAGGAAGAGGATGACCAGGGCGGAGATGATGAAGACGGGGTTGCGGCGCAGGTCGCGCCAGGCGTCGGACCAGAGGCTGTGCGGTTTGCCGGACGGTCCCGTCCCTTCGGGTCCGCCCGGCGTCTTCTCCAGGGTCGTGCCCTCCTCCAGGGCGAGGTTCATCGCGCCACCGGCTCCCGCCGGGGAGATCGCACCGTCCGATGACTGCGGCTCAGGCATAGCGGATCCTCGGGTCGAGTACGGCGTACAGGAGGTCGACGATCAGGTTGGCCGCCAGGAAGACGAGGACCAGGACGGTGACGAACCCGACGACGGTCTGGGAGTTCTGGCGCAGGATGCCCTGGTAGAGCTGGTAGCCGACGCCGTGGATGTTGAAGATCCGCTCGGTGACGATCGCCCCGCCCATCAGGGCGCCCACGTCCGTACCGATGAAGGTGACGACGGGGATGAGGGAGTTGCGCAGCAGATGCCGGACGACCACGCGGCGCCTCGGCAGGCCCTTGGCGACGGCGGTGCGTACGTAGTCGGCGCGGGCGTTCTCGGCGATCGAGGTCCGGGTGAGCCGGGTGACGTAGGCCAGCGAGACCGAGGCGAGGACGAGTCCGGGGATCAGCAGCTCGTTGACGGGGGCCTCGGGTGACACGGACGGCTTGATGATGCCCCACTCGACGCCGAGCAGGAGCTGGAGCAGCAGGCCGGTCACGAAGGTCGGGATGGAGATGACGACCAGGGTGAGGATCAGCACGGTGGTGTCGATGGGCCGGCCGCGGCGCAGTCCGGTGACGACGCCGAGGCTGATGCCGATGACGACCTCGAAGACGATCGCGATGATGGTGAGCCGGATGGTGATGGGGAAGGCGGTGGCCATCAGCTCGGTGACCGGCTGCCCGTTGAACGCGGTGCCGAAGTCGCCGGTGAAGACGTTGCCCATGTACGTCAGGTATTGCTGCCAGACCGGCTTGTCGAGACCGAACTCCGACCGCAGCTGGGCGGCGGTGGCCGGGTCGCACTGGCGGTCGCCGCAGAGACCCGCGATGGGGTCGCCCATCACGTTCACCATGAGGAAGATCAACAGCGTGGTGCCGAAGAAGACGGGGATCATCTGCAGCAGCCGCCGGATCACATAACGTCCCATGAGGGGCTCCGGGGGTCGGGGCGAACAGGCGGAGAAGGGGGACCGTGGCAAGCCCTGGGCCGGGTGGCGGGGACGCTCGGGACGCCCCCGTCACCCGGTGTCAGTGGGTCACTTGACCTTGATCTGTTCGTAGACCGGGACGCTGAACGAGTTCAGCGCGACGTTCGAGATCCGGTCGGAGTAGCCGGCGCTGCCGTTCTGGTACCAGAGCGGGATGACGGGCATCTGCTGGACGAGGATCCTCTCCGCGTCCTGGAAGGTGGAGACGGCCTTGGCCTTGTCCGTCTCGGCGTTCGCCTGGTCGACCAGCTTGTCGAACTTCTTGTCGCTCCACTTGCCGTCGTTGGACGGGGCGTTGGTGTAGTACACCGGCTGGAGGAAGTTCTGGATCAGCGGGTAGTCCATCTGCCAGCCCGCGCGCCAGGCACCGGACAGCTTCTGCTGGGAGACCTGGCTGCGGAAGTCGGCGAAGGTGCCGACCGGGCCGCCGACACAGGCCGTGTTGTCGCCCATGACGTTGTTGATGCTGTTGCAGACGGCGTCGACCCATTCCTTGTGGGAGCCGGTGTCCGCGTTGTACGAGATCTTGAGCTGGCCGCCGGGGATGCCGCCGCCCTCCTGGATCAGCTTCTTGGCCGCTGCCTTGTCGTACGTGCACTCCTTGCCGCACAGCCCTTCCTTGAAGCCGCCGTCCGCGCCGAGGACCGGGGAGGTCCAGTCGGAGGCGGGGGTGCGGGTCTTCTGGAAGATCTGGTTGGTGATCTGCTCCCGGTTGATCGCCATCGACAGGCCCTGGCGGACCTTGGCGCCGTTCGGGGTGTTCCACGCCTTCTCGTAGAAGGGGAAGGCGATGGTCTGGATGATCCCGGCCGGGGTGTTGATGTAGCGGCCGCCGAGGTCCGACTTGACGTTCTTGAGCTGGGAGGCGGGCACGTCGTCGACGAGGTCGAGGTTGCCCGCCGTCAGGTCGGTGTAGGCGGTGTTGTTGTCGGTGTAGACCTTGAGGTCGATGCCGCCGTTCTGCGCCTTGTCCGGGCCGGGATATTTATCCCACTTGCGCAGGTTCATCGACGAGCCCTTGGCGTACTTGTCGATGGTGTACGGGCCGTTGCCCACGGGCTTGGAGAGCCACCCGGCGTGGTCCGTGAAGAACTGCGTGGGCAGCGGGGCGAAGGCCGGGTAGCCGAGTGTGTCCGGCCACAGCGAGAACTTCTGGCTGAGCTTGGCGGTAAAGGTCATCTCGTTGACGATCTTGAGCCCGGCCAGGGTGTCCGTACTGGCCTTGCCGCTCGCCGGATGGGCCTTGTCGTAGCCGTCGATGTACTGGAAGAAGTAGGCGTTCTTCTGGTTGTTCTTCAGCGCGGCACCGTAGTTCCAGGCGTCGACGAAGGACTTGGCGGTGATCTTCTCGCCGTTGGAGAACGTCCAGCCGTCCTTGACCGTGACGGTGAAGTTCTGCGAGTCGGTGGTCGCGATCTTCTCGGCCAGCATGTCGGTGGCCGCGCCGGTCTTCGGGTCGTAGCGCTTGAGCCCGCGGAAGACCATGTCGAGGACCTTGCCGCCCTGCACCTCGTTGGTGTTCGCGGGCTCCAGCGGATTCTGCGGGTCGCCCCAGGAGGAGCTCACGATCCCATTGGCACCGCTACCACCGCCGCTGTCGCCTCCGCCGCCGCAGGCCGTCGCCGCCAGAGCGACAGCCACCGCACATGCGGCCCACCTGGCCCGTGTGGCTCCGCGCATGAAGTGCCTCCTAGAGTCCATTGATTAGCTCAATGCCTCATATCACCCCATTTGACGGACTATCGCATGTTTGCTTACCCCGTACGGGCGCACGCGAAAGTGCCCGGCCCCCCATGGGGACCGGGCACCTCGTGGATCATCCGCGCGGGGAGGTTACGCCGCGTGCACGACGTCCTTCTCCTCGGCGAAGTGGCACGCCGACTCGTGCGCGGCCGGAGTGTCCACGGACCGGAAGCGCTCGGGGATCGCCAGCAGCGGCATCTCCGTGGCGCACTTGTCCTGGGCCTTCCAGCAGCGGGTGCGGAATCGGCAGCCCGACGGCGGGTTCGCCGGCGACGGAACGTCACCGGTGAGAATGATCCGCTCACGGCCCTCACGGGCCTCCGGGTCCGGAACCGGAACCGCCGACAGCAGCGCCTGGGTGTAGGGGTGCGTCGGGTGCTCGTAGATCTGCTCGTCCGTACCGATCTCGGCCATCTTGCCGAGGTACATGACGCCGACCCGGTCGGAGATGTGCCGGACGATCGACAGGTCGTGCGCGATGAAGAGGTACGAGAGGTTGAACTCGTCCTGCAGCTTCGCCATCAGGTTGATGACCTGCGCCTGCACCGACACGTCGAGCGCGGAGACCGGCTCGTCGCAGATGATGATCTCCGGGTTGAGCGCGAGGCCGCGGGCGATGCCGATGCGCTGACGCTGACCGCCGGAGAACTGGTGCGGGTACCGGTTGATGTACTCCGGGTTGAGCCCGACGACGTCCAGCAGGTCCTGCACCTTGCGGCGCCGGTCGCCCTTCGGGGCCACCTCGGGGTGGATCTCGAAGGTCTCCCCGATGATGTCGCCGACCGTCATACGCGGGTTCAGCGACGTGTACGGGTCCTGGAACACCATCTGGATGTTGCGGCGCACGGCCTTCAGCGCACGGCCGGACAGCTTGGTGATGTCCTGGCCCTTGTAGAAGACCTCACCGGCGGTGGCGCGCTCCAGCGTCATCAGGAGCTTGGCGACCGTGGACTTGCCACAGCCGGACTCGCCCACGATGCCGAGGGTCTCGCCCGCGTAGAGATCGAAGGAGATCCCGTCCACGGCCTTGACCGCGCCGACCTGCTTCTTGAACAGAATGCCCTGGGTCAGCGGGAAGTGCTTGACCAGGTTGCGCACCTGGAGAATCGGCTCGCCCTGCGAGACCGGCGCGTCGATGGCTGCGACGGCCTCCGCCTCCGTCGCCGCGTCGACCGTCTCCACTTCGGTGACGCTCGGGGTGGCGTCCACGGGCTCCTTCTTGATGTCAGCCATGGATCGTCTCCTTCCAGAAGTGGCAGGCGCTGCCGCGGCCGACCAGCTCGGTGCCGTCCTGCTCGGTCACCGGGCGCAGGGCCGGGATGTCCGTACGGCAGATGTCCTGCGCCATGGTGCAGCGCGGGTTGAACGCACAGCCCGTGGGCACCTTGAGCAGGTTGGGCGGCAGGCCCTTGATCGCGAAGAGCTCCTGGCCCTTCTGGTCCAGGCGCGGGATCGACTCCAGCAGACCCTTGGTGTACGGGTGCGCCGGGCGCTTGTAGATCTCGTGGACCGGGGCGGTCTCGACGATCCGGCCCGCGTACATCACGGCGATCTTGTCGGCGACGTCCGCGACCACACCGAGGTCGTGGGTGATCAGGATCAGGCCCATGTTGTACTCGCGCTGAAGCTCCGCGAGCAGATCCATGACCTGGGCCTGCACCGTCACGTCGAGCGCGGTGGTCGGCTCGTCGGCGATGATCAGGTCCGGCTCCAGGGCCAGCGCCATGGCGATCATGATGCGCTGGCGCATACCGCCGGAGAACTGGTGCGGGTAGTCCGAGACGCGGGCCGCGGCGGCCGGGATCTTGACCTGGTCCATCAGCTCGATGGCCTTGGCCTTGGCCGCCTTCTTGGACAGGCCCTGGTGGACCCGGAACATCTCGCCGAGCTGGTAGCCGACGGTGAGGACCGGGTTCAGCGAGGACAGCGCGTCCTGGAAGATCATCGCGATCTTCTGGCCACGGATCTTGCGGCGCTCCTCGTAGGACATCTTCAGCATGTCCTGGCCGCGGAAGAAGATCTCGCCCTGCGGGATCTTGCCGGGCGGCATGTCGAGGATGCCCATGATGGCCTGGGCCGTCACGGACTTGCCGGAACCCGACTCACCGAGGACGGCGAGCGTCTCACCGGCGTCCACGCTGTAGTTGACGCCGTTGACGGCCTTGGCCACGCCCTCGCGGGTGTGGAACTCCACGTGCAGGTCGCGGACTTCGAGCAGCGGGCCGACATGGTCGTCACCCGAGCGCGCGGACGGGATCTCTGCGGTCTTGCTGACGGTGGTCACGTGCGCCCTCCTTATCGCGTCTTCGGGTCGAGGGCGTTACGGACGGCTTCGCCGAGCATGATGAACGCCAGAACAGTGAGGCTGAGCATGATCGACGGGTAGACCAGGATGTGCTGGGCCACCCGGATCTGGCTCGAACCGCCGGAGATGTCCATACCCCACGAGACGGTCGGCGGAGCCAGACCGAGACCCAGGTAGGACAGGGTCGCCTCGGCCGAGATGTACACACCGAGCGAGATGGTCGCCACGACGATCACCGGGGCCAGGACGTTCGGCAGGATGTGCCGGAACAGGATCCGGCTCGTACCGGCTCCCAGCGCTCTGGCCGCCTGGACGAAGTCCGCCTGCTTGATCGTGATCACCGCACCGCGCATGACACGCGCGATCTGGGTCCAGCCGAGGAACGCCAGGGCGAAGACGACCACCCAGATCGTCCGCTCGGTGAACGCCTGGAGGACGACCATGGCGCCGAGCAGGAAGGGCAGGCCCAGGAAGATGTTCGTGAAGCCGGAGAGGAGCGCGTCGACCCAGCCGCCGAAGTAACCGGCCAGCATGCCGATCAGACCGCCGAACAGGGTCACGACGACCGTCACCGAGACACCGACGATGACCGACGCGCGGGTGCCGTAGATGACACGCGCGTAGACACTGCGGCCCTGGCCGTCGAAGCCGAACCACTCGGGCGAACCGATCTTGCTCAGCTCCGGCTTGCCCAGGAAGTGGTGCACCAGGTCACCCGTGGTGGGCGAGGCGCTGGTGAACAGGCTCGGGAAGACCGTGATCACGAGCAGCAGCAGGATCAGGACGGCCGAGATGATGAAGTACCAGTTGCGGCGCAGGTCCTGCCACGCGTCGCCCCAGAGACTGCGCGCCTTCTCGGCCTTGACGACGGCCGACGGGTCGGCGAGGGGAGCCTTGGCGTCGTCGGGCGCGGGAGCGGTCTTGGTCAGGTCAGGCATACCGGATCCTCGGGTCCAGGACCGCGTACAGCAGGTCGACGATAAGGCTCATGAAGAGGTAGACGAGCACCAGGATGGTGACCAGTCCGACCAGGGTCGTGCCCTCGCGGCGGACGATCGACTCGAAGATGGTGCCGCCGATGCCCTTCACGTTGAACAGGCCCTCGGTGACGACCGCTCCACCCATCAGAGCGCCGAGGTCGGTGCCGAGGAAGGTGACGACCGGGATCAGCGAGTTGCGCATCAGGTGCACACCCACGATGCGGCGCTTGGGAAGTCCCTTGGCCACGGCCGTGCGCATGTAGTCCGAGCGCAGGTTCTCCGCCATGGTCGTACGGGTCAGCCGGGCGACGTACGCCAGTGACAGTGACCCGAGAACGACAGCCGGCGCGATCAGCTCGCCCCAGGTGGCGTCGTTCGAGACGTTCGGCGAGATCCAGTCGAGCTGGAAGGCGAACACCGACTTGACGATGAAGCCGAGAACGAAGACCGGGATCGAGATGATCAGCAGCGTCAGGACCAGCACGACGTTGTCGGTCAGCCGTCCGGCGCGCAGACCGGCGGCCATGCCGAGACCGAGACCGAGGACGATCTCGATCAGGAACGCCATGGCGGCGAGCCGCAGGGTGACCGGGAACGCGTCGCCGAGCACGTCGGTGACGGGGCGTCCACTGGCGATCTGGGTACCGAAGTCGAAGTGAAGGACGATGCCCTTCATGTACTCCCAGTACTGCACCAGGATCGGCTGGTCGAGCCCGAGCTTGTGCCGCATCGCTTCGAGGGTCGCCGGGTCGGCCCCCTTGTCCCCGAAGAGTCCCCGCACGGGATCACCGGGCAGTGTGTAGACCATCAGGAAGATCAGCAGAGTTGTCCCGATGAACACCGGGATCATCTGGAGCAGTCGTCGTGCGACATAGCGCCCCATCGTGCCTCCATGTAAATAGGCAAGCGGCAGCCGACGGGCCCTCCCCCGCCGCAGGCACCCAGTGGGTGGTCTGCGGCATGGAAGGGCCCCCCGGCCACGGCGTGCAGGCGGGTGCGGGACCGATGTCAGTTTCGGTCCGGCACCGGCCCGCGGACTACGTCGGTGGTTACTTCTTGACCTGGACTTCGGTCAGGATCGGGTCGCCGTCCTGGGCGTACTGGACGTTCTGGACCTTCTCCGAGTAGCCGGCGTTGACCTTGTAGTACCAGAGCGGGATGGAGGGCATGTAGTTCACCAGCTCCTTCTCGATGGACTGGTAGGCCTTCACCGACTCGTCGAGCGAAGCGGCCGAGTCAGCCTTCTTGATCTCGGCGTCGAGCGCCTTGTTCGAGAAGTCGCCCTGGTTACCGGCAGCACCGGTACGGAACAGGTCGCTGATGAAGTTGGCGTTCACCGGGTAGTCGAGCACCCAGCCGGAGCGGTACAGGGACTTGACCTGCTTGGCGTCACGGGCGTTCGTGTCGGCCTGGAAGTCGGCCTTCGAGTCGCCGGTGCACTTGACGCCGGTCGCCTGGGTGATGCTGTTGCAGACAGCCTCGACCCATTCCTTGTGACCGCCATCGGCGTTGAACTGGATGGAGATGGCGTTCTTGGGGACGCCGCCACCCTCCGCGATCAGCTTCTTGGCCTTCGCCGGGTCGTACTTGGTGACGTCACCGGTGGCGTTCGGCTGGTAGCCGAGAACACCCTTGGCGACCCAGCCCGTGGCCGGCTCACGCGTGCCCTGGAGCACCGTCTTGGTGATGGTGTCGCGGTCGATCGCCATCGACAGACCCTGGACAACCTTGGGGTTGATGCCCTTGAACTGGTCCGTGTAGTACGCGACGGCGATCGTCTGGATGGCGGAGTACGCCTTGTCCACCGCGCGGTCACCGAGGTCGGCACGGTAGACCGGAAGGTCCTTCGGGCCGATCTGGCGCAGCACGTCGACGTTGCCGGACTTGAGGTCCTCGTAGGCGGTTTCGAGGGTGGTGTAGTTCTTGAAGATCACACCACCGTTCTTCGCCTTGTCGAGACCCTTGTAGTCGTCGTTGCGGACGACCTTGATCTGCTTCTTGTGGTCCCAGCTGACGAACTTGTACGCGCCGTTGCCGACCGGCTTCTCGCCGGCGGCCTTCGGGTCCGCGTAGAAGGACTCGGGCAGCGGGGAGAAGACCGTGTAGCCGAGCTTGTACGAGAAGTACGGCAGGGCGCCGTTCAGCTCGATGGTGAAGGTGTAGTCGTCGACGACCTTCAGGCCCGACATGGCGTCGGACTTCGGCTTGGCCTTCTTGCCCTCGGGGTGGACATCGGCGTAGCCCTTGATGTCGCCGAACCACGACGCGTTGGTCTGCGCGTTGTTGATGTTCGCGGCCCAGTTCCACGCCTTGACGTAGGAATTGGCCGTGACCGGGGTCCCGTCGTGGAACTTCCAGTCCTTCTTGAGCTTGACCGTCCACAGCTTCGAGTCGGTGGTCTCCACCGACTCGGCGTTGATCATCTCAAGCTTGCCGTCGGGGTCGTAGTCGACGAGCTGTGAGAAGACGGCGTCGGTGACGATGCTGCCGTTCGACTCCATCGTGTTCGCCGGCTGCAGCGGGTTCTGCGGCTCACCGACCTCGACGGAAAAGATGCCGTTGGCGTCAACAGCGCCCTTCGCGCTCTTGTCGCCCTCCTTGCTGTCGTCGCCGCCGCCACAGGCGGTCGCGGCCAGGGCGATGATTGCCGCTCCCGCGACCCACTTGGCGCTCTTGGCACCGCGCATGGGTTTCCTCCTCATGAGTCCACTTTTGACTACAAGAGGGGCACTGGAGAGATCTACCGACACCCCTGACGGCGATCGTTTCCGTGCCCCGAGTGTGCTCGTGAGTCGGCACTCCCCACAGTGCGTGACCCATTGACCCGAGCTCAATGGAGCCAACTATTAAGTACGCCCGGGCTGTAAACCACACTTAAAGGGTCTCGGTTTGACAACATCAGTACGGGCCCTGTGCCCGAAATCCGGACAAAGTGATCCCAGACAGACACGCCCGAAACGGACCGTTAACACATGTTCCGGAGAGCGACGTCCGATATCCGGACACCCGGGGCAGAAAAACGCGTTGACGAAAGGCCCGGTCCCCCACAATCTCTGCGGGGGACCGGGCCTCATATTCGGCTCGTACTGACGGGCCGTCCGCCGGAGTGCCCGGCTCAGCCGTTCTTGGCGCGCGAGGCCGTACGGCCACGCTGCTTGGCGTCCAGGACGACCTTGCGGATGCGCACGGTCTCCGGGGTCACCTCGATGCACTCGTCGTCGCGGCAGAACTCCAGGGACTGCTCCAGCGAGAGCTTGCGGGCCGGCACCACGTTCTCCGTGGTGTCGGCGGAAGCCGCACGCATGTTGGTGAGCTTCTTCTCCTTGGTGATGTTCACGTCCATGTCGTCGGCGCGGGAGTTCTCGCCGATGATCATGCCCTCGTAGACCTCGGTGCCGGCCTCGGTGAAGATGACACCGCGCTCCTGGAGGTTGACCATCGCGAACGGCGTCACCGTGCCCGAACGGTCCGCGACCAGCGAGCCGTTGTGACGGGTGCGCAGGTCACCGAACCACGGCTCGTGGCCCTCGAAGATGGAGTGCGCGATGCCCGTACCGCGGGTCTGGGTCAGGAACTCCGTACGGAAGCCGATGAGGCCGCGGGACGGGACGATCCACTCCATGCGGACCCAGCCCGAACCGTGGTTCGTCATGGTCTCCATGCGGCCCTTGCGGGTCGCCATCAGCTGCGTGATGGCGCCGAGGTGCTCCTCGGGCGAGTCGATCGTCATGCGCTCGATCGGCTCGTGGGTCTTGCCGTCGATCTGCTTGGTGACGACCTCGGGCTTGCCGACCGTCAGCTCGAAGCCCTCGCGGCGCATCTGCTCGACGAGGATCGCCAGCGCGAGCTCACCGCGGCCCTGGACCTCCCAGGCGTCGGGGCGCTCGGTGTCCAGGACACGCAGCGAGACGTTACCGACCAGCTCGCGGTCCAGGCGGTCCTTGATCTGGCGGGCCGTGACCTTGTGGCCCTTGCCGCCCTTGCCGACCAGCGGCGAGGTGTTCGCACCGATGGTCATCGAGATGGCCGGCTCGTCGACCGTGATCAGCGGCAGCGCGATCGGATTCTCGGGGTCGGCCAGGGTCTCGCCGATCATGATGTCCGGGATACCGGCGATGGCGCAGATGTCGCCCGGGCCCGCCATCTCGGCCGGCTTGCGGGTGAGCGCCTCGGTCATCAGCAGCTCGGTGATACGCACGTTGGACATCGTGCCGTCGCGCTTGATCCAGGTGACCGTCTGGCCCTTGCGCAGCTCGCCCTGCTCGACGCGGCAGAGCGCGATACGGCCGAGGAAGTTGTCGGCGTCCAGGTTGGTGACGTGGGCCTGCAGCGGGGCGTCCGCGTCGAACTCCGGAGCCGGGACCGTGGAGAGGATCGTGTTGAAGAACGGCTCCAGGTTCTCGCTGTCCGCCGGGACGGTGCCGTCCTCCGGCTTGGTCAGCGAGGCGACGCCGTCACGGGCGCAGGCGTAGACGATCGGGAACTCGATCTGGTCCTCGTCGGCGTCCAGGTCCAGGAAGAGGTCGTACGTCTCGTCGATGACCTCGGCGATCCGGGAGTCCGGACGGTCGGTCTTGTTGATGCAGAGGATGACCGGCAGCTTGGCGGTCAGCGCCTTGCGCAGCACGAACCGGGTCTGCGGGAGCGGGCCCTCGGAGGCATCGACGAGCAGCACGACCGCGTCGACCATCGACAGACCGCGCTCGACCTCGCCGCCGAAGTCGGCGTGGCCGGGGGTGTCGATGATGTTGATCGTGATCGGGTCCCCGCCGGACTTGGGGTGATACTTCACCGCCGTGTTCTTGGCGAGGATCGTGATGCCCTTCTCACGCTCCAGGTCGTTCGAGTCCATCATGCGATCGTCGAGGTGCTCGGCGGCGTGCGCGGCGAACGCGCCGGCCTGCTTGAGCATGGCGTCGACCAGCGTGGTCTTGCCGTGGTCGACGTGGGCGACGATGGCTACGTTACGGATGTCGTGGCGCGTGGGCATGGGTGGCTTGCGCTTCTCTCGGATCGTGGGATCAGGCGTCTCAGTCGGTCTCGAGTCCTCGTACGCCCGCCGGGCAAACACGCCACGGCTCGTCCAATGGTACGGGCCCGGCGCGTCCCGGGCTTCCCGGGCCGATCCGCGAGACCGTTCTTCCGCTGGGATTCAGCCGATATTCAGCCCGTATTACGTCACCGACCAGCTGCTCGGCAGCCGGGTGACAGAGGGAAATCCGGGGGTGTGGGGGGAATCGAACAGCCCGGGTCGGGGCGTGAACCACCTTGCCCGCCGGGCATCCGGCGGGCAAGGGAATTGAGCTGCTTCTGAGCTTTGGCAGCGGGCTTGACCTGCTACTTCTTACGATTCGCGGGGGAACCTGCCGCTTGCGGCTTCTTGAATCCGATGTCCTGGTAGCGGGGAGCGGCGAAGCCGAAGGCGCCGACGTTCGCGAGCTTCTTGCCGACCGCCACGAGCTGCGGGCGCTGATAGAGGGGAATGGATCCGGCGGCCGCCCAGATCCGGGCGTCGGCCTGCTTCATCAGGTCCCGGGCGGCGCCCTCGTCCAGCTCCGAGGCCGCCTGGTCGAAGAGCTGGTCGATGTGGTCGGTGCCGACCCGGGTGTAGTTCTGCTCGACGAGGAGCGATCCGTCGGAGGCCGGCTCCGGCTTGGCGTAGATCGGGCGTCCGTCGGTCGCCGGGTAGGCGGTGGCGGGCCAGGAGTACAGCGCCAGGTCGTAGTCACCGGAGGCGATGTGGTCCTTGAAGTAGCTGTCGTCGGCGACCTTCGTGATCTCCGTGCCGATGCCGATGGACTCCAGCATCGCCGCGATCTTGTCGCCGACGGTGCGCAGCGACTGGGAGCCGGGTCCCGACGGGAGGACGAAGCGCAGGGTCAGCGGCTTGCCCTCCTTGCCGAGCGGTCCGCGCACCGAGGCGGGGGCCGGTGCGGCGGTGCCCGCGGGGGCGTACGCGCCCGCGGCGCCGCCGGGCTGCTTGTCCTGCGCGCTGACCTTGGTGGGCGTCTCGTCGGTGGCGCTGTCGGCCTTGGCCTCCGCGCCGGTCACGGGCTTCGCGTCCGCGAGCGCACCGGCCTGGCGCCGCAGGGCGGCGCTCTGGGCGGCGGCTGCCGGGGCGGGGGCGAGGACGTGGACGGCGGTGGTGCCGTCGGTGAGGAGGGGGCCGTCGTTCAGGGCGCGGGCCTGGCCGGGCCGCTCGCCCGGCTTGTTGTCCTCACCGACGATGTACGTGCCGTCGTCGGCCTTCTTCTCGTCCTTCTTCGCGGCGTCGGCCTTCTCCGCGTCAGCCTTCTCCCCGTCGGCCTTCTTCGCCGCGTCGTCCTTCTCCGCGGCCGCCTTTTCCTTCTCCGCCGTCCTCTCCTCCGCCTTTCCGGCGTCGGCACCCTCCTCGGCGGCCGAACTGTCCCCCGCCGCCTTCTTCTCCGCCGCCTTCTCCGCCTCGCTGCCCGCCTTGGTGTCCTTGGGCTTCTGGGCCGCGCCGCCCCTCGTCCAGCCCGCGTCGGCGAGCAGCGCCTGGGCCTCCTTGGCGTTCTGGTCGCCGAGCGCGCCGCTGCCGTCCTTGTATCCCGGCTGCCCGGCGAGGGTCAGGTGGCTGCCGAGCGGAGTCGCGGGAAGCCCCAGCGGCCTGAGTACGGTGTCGGCGAGTTCCTGGCGGTCCAGGGCGCGGGCCACCGCCCGGCGTACCCGGTCGTCCGAGAGCGGCCCGGACTCCCCGTTCAGCGCGAGCTGGGTGTAGGCGGGCTCCAGGGACTTGCGTACGGCGAAGCCGCGCAGGGCCTTCTGCTCGGCGCCGTACGTCGCGGTGGCCGCCGCGTTCTTTTCGCGGGCCGCCTGGGCGATCTCCGCCTCGTCCTCGTCCGAGCCGTGGGCCAGCGCCCAGGAGCGCAGGGCGGAGGCGGGCGTGATGTCGGATCCCGGGCCGTGGGCGAGCGGCTGTCCGGCCGCGCCCTTGTCGCGCGCGGCCAGGGCGATGCGGTTCGCCGCGGACGCGTCGACGTCGGCGATGTCGACAGTGCCCGCGGCGAGGGCTTTGGCGCGGTCCTGGGGCTTGACCGCGTGGAAGACGAGCGTTTCGAGCTTGGCTTCGTCGCCCCACCAGCGGGGGTCGCGCGCGAGGGTGACGGTGCCCTCGTCCTTGCTCACGCCGCGCAGGCGGAACGGTCCCGCCGAGGTCTTGAGCGCGGTGCGCGCGCCGTCGTTGAAGGCGTCCGGGGAACCGGTGACCTCCTTCGGGTACAGCGGCGAGAAGAGCGCGCGCCAGTCCCCGTACGGCTTGGAGAAGGTGACCCGGACCTGAAGGTCGTCGGAGCCGCGCTCGATCTTCTCGATCCGCTCGTAGCCGGCGTTGCGGGCGGTCCAGAACGCCGAGTCCTTGCCGCTCAGCGCACGCCACTGGGCGACGAAGTCGGGAGCTCCGATCTCCCGTCCGTTGCTCCACACGGCCCGCTGGTTGAGCTTGTAGAGCACGACCTGCTTGGGTTCGCGCTCGATGACCTTCGCGGACTCCAGGAAGTCCGGGTTGAGCCGCGGCTGCCCGTTCGCGTCCAGCGGGAAGAGGGTGGGCAGCACGGCTCCGGTGACGCGTGCGGTGGAGCTGTCGGCATCCGCCTGGAAGGCGTTGAAGGTGGCGGGCACCGTGTCGATCGCCCAGCTCACCGATGAGCCGTCGGCGACCTGGTCGCGGTCGGCCCGGGCGATGTCCTGCGGGAAGGGCCGCGCGCCGTCGTCGGCGCCCGAGCTGCAGCCGGCCAGCACCGGGATCGTGAGCACACCCGTCGTGAGGAGCGCGAGTGAACGGCGCTTGCGGGCCGTCCCGCGCGGGACGCCGACGTGGGACATGGCTGATACCTCCGGGGCCGGCCCGGACCACCCCGTACCGGAATGGACCGGATTATGCGTTCTTGGTGGCATTTGCAGTTGATCACACTGGTTCCGTCCGTCCACTGAAGGCGCACCCGCGCGGGAGGCGGCGCAGACACGGCGGACGGGACCCGCAACCTCACCCGAGCGGAGGAACGTTTCGGCAAGACAGCACGCCCCACTCCCTTCACAAAGGGGATGTGACGCGCGACACTCGCATGCGCATGAGCATTGCCACCCGCCCCCCGCGGAAGTGAGGGCAAGTCATGTCCCTGCACGAGGAATTGACGGCAGTTCAGCGCTGCCTCGACGATCTGGCCCGCACCGTCGGACGACTGGAACGGAGCCTCGCGCAGCTGCGCGAGGCCGATGCCACGGACCGCTCACCGGCGCCGGACCAGCGCGCCGGCATGGTCACCATCACCGAAGCGCCGTACGACGCCACGCTGTGGACGGACTCGGACGACGAGGGTCTGGGCGTCCGCGGCCGGCACGCCCCCTAGGAGAGTTCCTTGGCCACCGGCACGGATTCAGGAACGGAACCAGGCACAGGACCGGGTGCGGAGCGAGGCCCGGAACCAGGCGCGGGACCGGCGGTCAGAACCGCCCGGACCGACCCGGCCGGACGCCTCGCGGGAGGCGTCCGGCACGCCTCCCGCGCCGCCATCCCCGCCCGCCACCTGCGGACCGACCGCTGGTGGTCGGCGCCCGCCGTGACCGCCGCGGGCCTCCTGGCCTTCATCGTCTACTCGACCTGGCGGGCCTTCGCCAACGCCGACTACTACGCCGCCCCCTATGTATCGCCGTTCTACTCGCCGTGCCTGGCGGAGAACTGCGCCCCCATGCGGTCGGGACCGAACTGGGAGATCTTCGGCAGCTGGTGGGGCCTCTCCCCCGCCCTGCTGATCCTGATCTTCCCGCTGGGCTTCCGGCTGACCTGCTACTACTACCGCAAGGCCTACTACCGGGGCTTCTGGGCGTCGCCCCCGGCCTGCGCGGTCGCCGAGCCGCACACCGCGTACAGCGGCGAGACCCGCTTCCCGCTCGTCATGCAGAACATGCACCGGTACTTCTTCTACGCCGCGGTTCCGGTCGCCGGAATCCTCACGTACGACACCGTGCTGTCCTTCCGCGACGAGCACTACGCCTGGGGCCACATGGGGCTCGGCTCGCTGATCTTCCTGGTCAACATCGCGCTGATCTGGGCGTACACCGTCTCGTGCCACTCATGCCGGCACGTCATCGGCGGCCGTCTGCGGCACTTCTCCCGGCACCCCGTGCGCTACCGGCTGTGGGGGTGGGCCGGGAAGCTGAACGCCCGGCACATGCAGCTCGCCTGGGCCTCCCTGATCAGCGTGGCGGTGGCCGACTTCTACGTCTATCTGGTCGCGTCCGGGGCCTTCGACGACCCGAGGTTCTTCTAGCGACCGCGCGCTTCTTCCCGTGACCGCGCGCTTCCTCCCCTGACCGTGAGGTGTTTCCCGTGACCGTGAGGTTCTTCCTGTGACTCAGCTCGAACGGCAGCAGTGGGACGTCGTCGTGGTCGGTGCCGGAGGCGCCGGGCTGCGCGCCGCGATCGAGGCCCGGGAACGCGGCGCCCGTACGGCGGTCATCTGCAAGTCGCTCTTCGGCAAGGCCCACACCGTCATGGCGGAGGGCGGAATCGCCGCCTCCATGGGCAATGTGAACGCCGGGGACAACTGGCAGGTGCACTTCCGCGACACCATGCGCGGCGGCAAGTTCCTCAATCAGTGGCGGATGGCCGAGCTGCACGCCAAAGAGGCGCCCGACCGGGTCTGGGAGCTGGAGACCTGGGGCGCGCTCTTCGACCGTACGCCGGACGGGAAGATCTCCCAGCGCAACTTCGGCGGCCACGAGTACCCCCGGCTCGCGCACGTCGGGGACCGTACCGGCCTCGAACTGATCCGCACGCTCCAGCAGAGGATCGTGGCGCTCCAGCAGGAGGACTTCCGGGAGACGGGCGACTACGAAGCCCGGCTGAAGGTGTTCCAGGAGTGCACGGTCACCCGGATCCTCAAGGACGGCGAGCGGGTCTCCGGCACCTTCTGCTACACACGGGAGTCCGGCCGCTTCTTCGTCCTCGAAGCCCCCGCCGTGGTCCTCGCGACCGGCGGTATCGGCAAGTCCTTCAAGGTGACGTCGAACTCCTGGGAGTACACGGGCGACGGCCACGCGCTGGCCCTGCTGGCGGGCGCTCCCCTGCTGAACATGGAGTTCGTGCAGTTCCATCCGACCGGCATGGTCTGGCCGCCCTCGGTGAAGGGCATCCTGGTCACCGAGTCGGTGCGGGGCGACGGCGGGGTGCTGCGCAACTCCGAGGGCAAGCGGTTCATGTTCGACTACGTCCCCGATGTGTTCAAGGAGAAGTACGCGCAGTCGGAGGCCGAGGGCGACCGCTGGTACGAGGACCCGGACCACAACCGGCGCCCGCCCGAGCTGCTGCCGCGCGACGAGGTCGCCCGCGCCATCAACTCCGAGGTCAAGGCGGGTCGCGGCTCACCGCACGGCGGGGTGTTCCTGGATGTGTCGACCCGGATGCCCGCGGAGACGATCCGGCGGAGGCTGCCGTCGATGTACCACCAGTTCAAGGAACTGGCCGATGTCGACATCACGGCCGAGGCGATGGAGGTGGGCCCGACCTGTCACTACGTGATGGGCGGCATCGCCGTGGAATCCGACACCGCCGCCGCCCTCGCCGTGCCCGGTCTGTACGCGGCGGGCGAGGTGGCGGGCGGCATGCACGGCTCCAACCGGCTCGGCGGCAACTCCCTCTCCGACCTGCTGGTCTTCGGCCGACGGGCGGGCCTGCACGCCGCGGAGTACGCGGCGGGGCTCGCCGGCCTCCCCGCGGTGGAGGAGGAGCAGATCGACGCGGCGGCGGCGGAGGCGCTGCGCCCGTTCAGCGCGGAGGACCCCGGAGCGGCCGGTGAGCCCATGGAGAATCCGTACACCCTGCACCAGGAACTCCAGCAGACGATGAACGACCTGGTCGGCATCATCCGCCGCGAGCCCGAGATGGCCGAGGCCCTGGAGAAGCTGGCCGCGCTGCGCGTACGGGCGCGACGCGCCGGGGTCGAGGGCCACCGGCAGTTCAACCCGGGCTGGCACCTCGCCCTGGACCTGCGCAACATGCTGCTGGTCAGCGAGTGCGTCGCACGGGCCGCGCTGGAGCGCACCGAGAGCCGCGGCGGTCACACCCGCGAGGACCACCCGGTGATGGAGAGCGCCTGGCGCCCGGTCAATCTGCTGTGCCGGATCGCCGACGAGACCGCCGCATCGCCTGCCGCCCACGCCGTGTCCCCGGTCGGCCGCACCGTATCCCCGGCCAGCCACGTCGTGTCCCCGGTCGGCCACGCCGCATCGCCGGCCGGCCGCATCGAGCTCGTACGGAGAACGACCGAACCCATCCGTCCGGACCTGCTCTCCCTGTTCGAGAAGGAGGAGCTGGTCAAGTACCTCGCCGAAGAGGAGCTGTACGAATGAGCGGCTACGAGGCCCGGTTCAGGGTGTGGCGCGGCGACACCGAGGGCGGTGATCTGGCGGACTTCACGGTCGAGGTGAACGAGGGCGAGGTCGTCCTCGACATCATCCACCGGATCCAGGCCACCCAGGCGGGCGATCTCGCGGTGCGCTGGAACTGCAAGGCGGGCAAATGCGGTTCGTGCAGCGCGGAGATCAATGGACGGCCGCGGCTGCTGTGCATGACCCGGATGTCGGTGTTCAGCCGGCAGGAGACGATCACGGTCACCCCGCTGCGGGCCTTCCCCGTCGTCCGTGACCTGGTGACGGACGTGACCTTCAACTACACGAAGGCGCGCGAGGTGCCCGCCTTCGTGCCGCCCGAGGGTGTGAAGGCGGGCGACTACCGGATGCGGCAGGTCGATGTGGACCGGTCGCAGGAGTTCCGCAAGTGCATCGAGTGCTTCCTGTGTCAGGACACCTGCCATGTGGTGCGCGACCACGAGGAGAACAAGGCGGCCTTCGCCGGGCCGCGCTTCCTGATGCGGGTCGCCGAGCTGGACATGCACCCCCTGGACGCCGCCGCCGAGGCGGGCCTGGACCGGAAGGCCATGGCCCAGGAGGAGCACGGCCTCGGCTACTGCAACATCACCAAGTGCTGTACGGAGGTGTGCCCCGAGCACATCAGGATCACCGACAACGCGCTGATCCCGCTGAAGGAACGAGTGGTGGACCGCAAGTACGACCCGCTGGTGTGGCTGGGCAACAAGATCGGCCGCCGCCGGGAGGGTGGCTGATTCCCGGCTGTCAGTGGCCGGTCCCTGACCGGCCGGTCCTCAGGGCTGTCCCGTAATCCAGGGATTGCGGGACAGCACTTAGCCTCGACCGCATGGATCTTGAACTGGCGGGACGACGCGCGTTCGTGTCGGCGAGCAGTGCGGGTATCGGAGCGGCGGTGGCCGGACGGCTGGCCGCGGAGGGGTGCGCGGTGCTGGTGCACGGCCGCGACGCGGAACGCGCGAACCGGGTCGCGGAAGAGCTGCGGGCCGCGGGCGGGACGGCACAGGTGGTGCTCGGCGATCTCGCGGACGGGACGGCGGCCGACGAGGTGGCCGACCGGGCGCTCGCGTGGGGGACGGAGGTCCTGGTCAACAACGCCGGTCCGTACGCCGAGCACGACTGGGACACCGTGACCCCGGCCGCGTGGATGGAGGCGATGAACGGGAACGTGGTCTCCGCCGCGCGCCTCGTCCAGGCCCTCGTGCCGTCGATGCGCGAGCGCGGCTGGGGCCGGATCATCCATGTGGGCAGCCGCGCGGCGACGACTCCGCTGCCCCACATGGTCGAGTACTCGGCGGCGAAGGCGGCCGTGGTCAACATGACCACGAGCCTGGCGCAGCATCTGGCCGGGACCGGGGTGACGGCGAACACGGTAAGCCCCGGAGTGATCGCCACGGCGGGCCTGCGGCAGATGTTCGAGGACCGGGCCGCCGCGGCGGGCAGCACCGAGTCCTGGCCGGAGCTGGAGCCCCGGGTGGCGGCCGAGTACGCCCCGAACCCCAGCGGCCGCCTGGGCACCGGCGCCGATATCGCGGCCGCGGTGGCGTTCCTGGCCAGCCCGCTGGCGGGCTACATCAACGGGATCGACCTCCGGGTCGACGGGGGCATCGCACGGGTGCCGTAGCGGTGATGCGTGGGAGGCGAGGGATGTGTGGGGGGCGTGGAAGGCGAGGCGCCACCGGGTGGTCGGGTCCCGGGGCCCCTGCCCCTGCCCCTGCCCCTGCCCCCGCCCCCGCGGCGCGTCTCTCAGGTCAGCAGCGCGATGACGGCCTCGGTGGTGTCGGTCTCGCCGAGCCTCGGGAAGATGTTCCCGACGCTGTTGCGGTGGGCGTCGGCGTTGAGGTCCGTCACCGCGTCGGTGACGACCGTGACGTGGTAGCCGTGCTCGTGGGCGGCGCGGGCGGTGGACTCGACACCGATGCTGGTCGCGATGCCCGCCACCACGACCTGGGTGATGCCCCGGCGGCGCAGGTGAAGGTCGAGGTCGGTGCCGTGGAAGGCGCCCCACTGCTGCTTGGTGACGACGGTGTCGCCCTCCTCGGGACCCAGTTCCGGGACGATCTCGGCCCAGTCGGCGGCGGGCCGCCCGGACGGCGCGGCCGTGTCGGTGCGGCCGGGGGCACCGCCGGTGACGCGGACGAGGAAGACCGGAAGGCCCTTGGCGCGGAAGGCGTCGGCGAGGGCCGCCGCGTTCGCGACGATGCCGGTGGCGGGGTGGGCGGTGGGCAGGGCGACGATGCCCTTCTGGAGGTCGACGACGACGAGTGCGGTCTTCGGGTCCAGGGTGGTGGCGGTCACGGTGAAGCTCCTTGTCGGCGGTTCGGTGGAGCACCCGCGTCGGCGGCGGTCGCGCACACGCGGGGCGGGAGAACGTGGGGCGGGAAGGTGCGGGCGGCGGGCCCGCCGGTCACTTCTCGACCAGGCGGCCGATGAACACCACGGCCTCGGCGACGGCGCGGCGCTCGGCGCCGTCCAGTTCCGCGGCGATGGCCTCGGCGAGCCAGTCGTGCTTGGCGGCCCGGACCCCGGCGAGCGTGGCGCGGCCCAGGTCCGTGAGGGACATGACCGACTTCCGGCCGTCCGACGGATCGGGCGCCCGCCCGACCAGTCCCCGGCTCTCCAGCGCCCCCAGCGTCAGCCGCATGGACTGCGGCCGGACGAGTTCGACGCGGGCCAGCGCCGCCGTGGTGGCCGGGCCTTCGCTCTCCAGCCTGGCCAGCACCGAACGCTGGGAGGGCGAGAGCAGGCTGTCGGACGAGGTGGTGCGCAGACGCCGCAGCAGCCGGCCGACGACAGCGGCGAGGTCGGTGGCCACCTGCTGGGGCGTCGGGTCGCCTGGGTCCGGGGAGCCGGGGGGCCCGGACGGTGGGGGCTGCGGGGTCCCAGGAGGTTCGGACATACTGCCACCATAAAAGATGCACAGGACACCTTGCAAGGTTACCTGTCAATATCCGCCGGTGGCGTGATCCGGTGCACGCCATACCGGCTGGTCTTGCCCGCGCGACAGCGCACGATCTAGGGTGAATGCGCTTTCAAAACGTCAGAGCGAACTGCACCATACGGACAAGTCAGCACGAATCAGCACGCGAATCAGCACACGCAACAGCACACGCATCAGGCGCGTCGCTACGAATGAAGAAGCGGACGGTCGGTCGAGTGAGCGCCCCCACGGTGTACGACGTCGCCGAGCGATCGGGCGTCTCCATCGCCACGGTTTCGCGGGTCTACCGCAACCCGGATTCCGTACGCCTCCAGACCCGTGAGCGGGTCCTGGAGGCGGCCCGCGAGCTCGGTTACGTTCCGAGCGGCAGCGCCCGGGGCCTGGCCAGCCGCACCACCGGCGTGCTGGGTCTGTGCTTTCCCGACTACGCCGACCCGGACGCCGAGACCGCCGCGGCGATGAGCGACGCCGACGACGACCAGGCCGTCATGCTCTACTCCGACCAGATCATCCGCGGCATGGAGCGGGCGTCCCGGCGGCACGGTTACGCGCTGCTGATCGCCGCTTCGCTGGACGGCGGGCCCGAGAGCCTGGTCGCGAAGGTCGCGGGGCGGGTCGACGGCTTCGCCGTACTGGCGCAGACGGTGCCGACCGAGGACCTGGAAGTGATATCGCGCCGGCTGCCCGTGGTGATGCTGGCCGGGCCGCGCGAGATCGACCACCTGGATCACATCGTGGTCGCCAACGCCGACGGGGAACGCGAGCTGGCCCGCCACCTGATCGAGGACCACGGGCTGCGCAGGCTCGCGTTCATCGGCGGCGAGGTGAAGTCGCCGGACGCCGACGCGCGGTTCCACGGCTTCCGGGAGGCCTGCCGGGAGGCCGGACTGACGGTGCCGGAGCAGCCGGAGCTGCGGGCCGCGATGATGACGCAGGCGGAGGGCGCCCGGACCGCGCAAGCCCTGCTGGACCGGGCGGACGCGGCGGGCCTGCCCCGCCCGGAGGCGATGCTGTTCGCCAACGACCAGATGGCCGTGGGCGCGCTCCAGGCGCTGGAACGGCGCGGGGTACGGGTGCCGCGCGACATCGCCGTGACCGGCTTCGACGGGATTCCGCTCAGCCGGATCGTCCGCCCGCCCCTGACGACCGTGCGGCAGCCCATACGGCAGCTGGGCGAACAGGCGGTGGAGCTGCTCGTACAGCGCCTCGCCGACCGGGACCGCCCTCCGGTGTCCCTGGAACTCCCGGTCTCCATGGTCCGCCGGGCCAGCTGCGGCTGCGGCTGAGAGCGGCCGGGGGCGCGGGTCCGGATCACACCGCCCGCCCCGCCGCGCCGCGCCTCTCCCCCGCTGCGTTCCGGAAGCGCCCGCACCCCCGGAACACCTCCCCAGGGCGCCTACCGCCCCAGATGCTCCCCGAAGAACCGCGTCCGGTTCGCGCGCAGCTCCTCCTTCTCCTCCGCCAGACCGTCGTACGCGAAATGCCCCGCGCTCAGCACCTGGAGCTCCCGCACGCCGCCCAGCGCGTTGTACACGGCGAACTGGCCCGGCGGCGGCACCGAAGGGTCGAAGCGCGCGGCCGCCACGAGCGTCGGCAGCTCCACCCGCGCCGCCGCCGTCGCCGCGTCGAAGTACCGCAGTACGCCGGTGACTTCGGGGTGCTCGCGGCGGTAGGCCCGTACCGATTCCCCGCTGCCCGCACACGGCAGCGTGAGCCGCAGCGGGTGGTTGCCGAACGTCGGCACGGTGAGCTGCGCCGCACCGAAGCGGTCGTCCCACGGCAGCGCGAGGGCCCCCAGCCCGCCCCCGAAGCTCTCCCCCAGAAGGCCGAGGCGCGGCGCGCCCTCCTCCGCGAGCTCCGGCACCAGCTCCCGCAGGGCCGAGGCCGCGCACCAGAGGTCGGCCACGCAGTCGCCGATGACGTACGTGTCGCGGGACACGATGCCGTGCAGGACGTGCGCGGCGGCCTCGTCCGGGATTCCCGCCCACAGTCCGCGGCTGCCCATCCCCCGTACGCACGGCAGGATCGCGGCGGACCCCGGCAGGGGCGGCG
Source organism: Streptomyces sp. NBC_01433 (assembly GCF_026340105.1). NCBI lineage: Bacteria > Bacillati > Actinomycetota > Actinomycetes > Kitasatosporales > Streptomycetaceae > Streptomyces > Streptomyces sp. NBC_01433. The sequence goes on from NZ_JAPEPM010000001.1 coordinate 988,377, forward strand.
GCACATCGGGGCCGGGCTCCTGGCGTCCGCCGTATCCGTGTCCGATCACGAAGCCGTGCCCGGCGGGCCCCTCGGCGGGCAGGGCGAGCCAGCCGCCCAGCCGCACTCCCCCCACGGAGGTGTAGGTCACACCGTGGATCCGTACACCGTCACGTTCCTCCTCGACCGGGCCGAGCTCCGGCTCCGTGGCGACCTCGCGGGCCGCCGCGTGGCGGGCCCTCCAGAAGTCCTCGAAGTCGTCGGGGGCGGGCGGCGCGGGGACGCCCAGCAGGTCGTCGAGCGTGTGCCCGTAGGCCGGGTCGAACGGGAAGTCGTGTGCGTACGAGGGGACGCCATGTGCGTACGAAGCCATGATCACGACAATAGTCCGGCCGCTCCGGCGCCTTCCATAAGGGAGCGGAATCGGTCACATCTACTGTTTTTTCGCAAACCGCGCGTTTACCGTTCAACTACGGGACGCCCAGATGTCGAGCACGTTGCGCGAGTGTGACCTAGCACCCTCTTGCGGATTCCCGATCGTCTGCCGCAGAGTGATGTATGCGCTTACAGGCAGCGCATACATCCGGATTGCTCAAGGAGGAGCCCTCCATGTCCCGCACCGCCAGAAACGCCTCCATCGGCATCGCAGTCGCGCTCGCCTTCGGCATCACCGCTTGCGGCAGCTCCGGTGGCGACGACGTCGCCGCGGACAAGAAGCAGACGCTCACCGTCTGGGCCATGGGGGCCGAGGGCGAGAAGCTCGCGGATGTGGCCAAGGTCTACGAGAAGGCCAACCCGAACATCACCGTCAAGGTGACCCCGGTGGGCTGGGACGTCGCCCACCAGAAGCTGGTCTCCGCCGCCGCCGCCGGCACCATGCCGGACGTGGCGCAGATGGGCGGCAGCTACATGGGCGAGTTCTCCGAGCTCGGTGTGCTGGAGCCGGTCGACACCAAGACCTTCGACAAGAAGGACTTCTTCGAGTCGGGCTGGAACCAGGGCGAGGTGGACGGCACCGCCTACGGCGTGCCGTGGTACGTCGACACCCGCGTCCTCTACTACCGCACCGACCTCGCCGAGAAGGCGGGCATCGACAAGGCTCCGACCAACTGGAAGGAGATGCAGGACCTCGCGACCGCGTACCAGAAGAAGGCCGGTACCAAGTGGGGCCTGTCCATCCAGCCCAGCGGCCTGGACACGGTGCAGAACTTCTACTCCTTCCTGTACTCGGCGGGCGGCGAGATCGTCAATGACAAGGGCGAAGCCGTCATCGACAGCCCCGAGGCGGTCAAGGCGCTGAAGGAGTACGGCTCGTACTTCGACAAGGGCCTCTCCAACAAGTCCGTCCAGCCCGGCTACGACGTCGTGAAGGACTTCGGCAACGGCCGCGTCCCGATGTTCTTCGGCGGCCCCTGGCACGTGACGCTCCTGAACGAGGGCCAGCCCCAGATCAAGGGCAAGTGGGCCGTGGCCAACGTCCCGACGGACAAGTCCTCCGTCTCCATGGCCGGCGGCTCCTCCCTGGTGATCTCCAAGGACAGCGAGCACAAGGCCGCCGCCACGGAGTTCATCAAGTACCTGACCGACACCAAGGGCCAGGCCGACTGGTACGAGCGCACCAAGGACCTCCCGGCCAACACCTCGGCCTGGACCTCCGGCACGCTCGCCGACGACACCAACCTCCAGATCTTCAAGAAGCAGATGGACACCGCCAAGTCCTCGCCGTCCATGGCCAAGTGGACGGAGATCACCGACAAGGTCGACCAGGCCATCGCGAAGGTGACCCAGGGCAAGGCTTCCGCCGAGGACGCGCTGAAGACCGCGCAGTCCGAGATCGAAGGCCTCGTGAAGTAGGAGCCATGAGCACCACGACCGGAAAGGCCGCGCAGCCGGCCAAGGTGTCGGCCGGGCCGGGGACCGCACAGTCCCCGGCCGCCGGGCCGAAGGATCGCCGGGGTCGCAAGAAGGCGACGATGGGTGTGCAGAACGCGGCCGGCTGGCTGTTCTCCACCCCCTTCATCGTCCTCTTCACCGTCTTCATGGCGTTCCCGATCCTCGCCACGCTGGTGATGAGCTTCACGGACTTCGGGCTGCGCAATGTCACGCGCCCGTGGGAAGCGAACTTCATCGGCTTCGAGAACTACGTCAAGCTGTTCGGCGACGAGAAGTTCCTCAAGTCGCTGTTCAACACGGCGTACTTCGTCGTCATCGGAGTCCCGCTGACGATCGGTTTCGGGCTCGTCGTCGCGGTACTGCTGAACAACGGCATCGACCGGGCGCGGACCTTCTTCCGCGTCGGTTTCTACGCCCCTGTGGTCACCACCATCGTCGCGGTCGCCGTGGTCTGGCGGTTCGTGCTCGACCCGAGCGACGGGCTGATCTCCGGCCTCTTCGCCGAGTTCGGCCTCACCTCGCCTGACTTCCTCGGTTCCGAGACGCTCGCGATGCCCTCGATGATCGCGATGGCGGTCTGGCGCAACGTCGGCACGGTCATGGTGCTCTTCATCGCGGGTCTGCAGGCCATTCCCACCGAGGTCCGGGAAGCCGCCAAGCTCGACGGCGCCGGGCTCTGGGCGGAGTTCAGGGGCATCACGGTGCCCCTGCTGCGGCCCACGCTCCTGTACGCCACGGTGATCACCACCATCGGCTACCTCAATGTGTTCGAGGAGCCGTTCGTGATGACCCAGGGCGGCCCCTCCGACTCCACCCTCACCGTCTCGCTGAACATGTACCGCGAAGGCTTCAACTTCTTCCACATGGGCTATGCGAGCGCCATGGCGTATGTCCTCTTCGTAGTGATCATGGGCATCACGGTGCTCCAGCTCCGACTGCTGAAGGACAACACCAAATGAGCGCCAGCAATGCACCCGGTGCCGTGCGGACGGCGCCGTCGAAGAAGCCCGAGCAGTCCTCGAAGCCCGAGCAGTCGTCCGTACCGAAGAAGAAGCGGAATCTGAGGCGTCCGCTCGTCTACGTCCTGCTCTCGTTCGGCCTGCTGATCATGTCGGCGCCCTTCCTCTGGATGGGTCTCTCCGCCTTCAAGACGACCAGCGAACTGTCGGCCAGCCCGCCGGTGTGGATTCCCACCGAGTGGACTCTGGAGAACTTCCGGCAGCTGCTCGACAAGCTGGATCTGCCGCTGTACTTCATGAACTCCGTGATCGTCGCGGTGCTGGTCACCGTCTCGAACCTGGTGTTCTGCTCGATGCTCGGGTACGCGCTGGCCAAGCTGAACTTCGTCGGCAAGAACAAGATCTTCGGTCTCGTTCTCGGCGCTCTGATGGTCCCCGGCAACCTGATGCTGCTGCCGCTCTTCGTGCTGATGAGCAAGCTCCAGCTGATCGACTCGTACGCGGGTCTGGTGCTGCCGTTCGCCGCCGGAGCCTTCGGGGTCTTCCTGATGCGGCAGTTCATGCAGTCGATCCCGGACGAGCTGCTGGAAGCGGCGCGGATGGACGGCGCCAGTGAGTGGTACATCTTCTGGCGGATCGTGATGCCGCTGGTGAAGCCCGCTCTCGCGACGCTCTCGATCTTCACCTTCCTCGGCTCCTGGAACAACTTCGTCTGGCCGCTGATCGCGACCAACGATCCCGACAAGTACACGCTCCCGGTCGCTCTCGCGACGTTCGCCACGGACCCCAACAAGGCCGGTGGCTCCAACGGCATGCTGATGGCCGGAGCGTTCCTGGTCGTGCTGCCGGTGCTGATCCTCTTCATCGCACTGCAGCGGCACTTCACCCAGGGCATCGCCACGGCGGGCATGAAGTAGCCCGCCCGACCCGACCGCCCGCTCCGGAACACCCCGGACATGTACGAGGCCGTGCCCACACCCCGGCGGCGGCCACACCCCTTCACGCAGCAGAAAGACATTTCGCGATGACTTACACCACGGTCCCGTTCCCCGAAGGCTTCCTGTGGGGTGCCTCCACGGCCGCCCACCAGATCGAGGGCAACAACACCAACAGCGACTGGTGGGTCAAGGAACACTCCACCGGCACGCACATCCAGGAGCCCAGCCTGGACGCCTGTGACAGCTACCACCGCTGGAACGAGGACATGGACGTCCTGGCCGGTCTCGGCTTCACGGACTACCGGTTCTCCATCGAGTGGGCGCGGATCGAGCCCGCCGAGGGCCAGTTCTCCCGGGCCGAGCTCGCCCACTACCGGCGCATGGTCGACGGTGCCATCGAGCGCGGCCTGCGCCCGATGATCACCCTCCACCACTTCACCGTGCCGCAGTGGTTCGAGGCGCGCGGCGGCTGGACCGCCGACGGCGCCGTCGAGCTCTTCGCCCGCTACGTCGCGGCCTGCGCACCGGTGATCTCCGAGGGCGTCAGCCACGTCTGCACGATCAACGAGCCGAACATGATCGCCGTGATGGCCGGCCAGGCCAAGCGGGGTGACATCGGCTTCCCGCCCGCAGGTCTGCCGACCCCGGACGACGAGACGACCCAGGCCGTCATCGCCGCCCACCACGCGGCCGTCAGGGAGGTCCGGGCACTCGACGCCGGCATCCAGGTCGGCTGGACCATCGCCAACCAGGTCTACCAGGCGCTCCCGGGTGCCGAGGACGTCACCGCGGCCTACCGCCACCCGCGCGAGGACATCTTCATCGAGGCGTCCCGCGGCGACGACTGGATCGGTGTCCAGTCCTACACCCGCACCAGGATCGGCGCCGAGGGCCCGATCCCGACCGCGGACGACGTCGAGCGCACGCTGACGCAGTGGGAGTACTACCCCTCCGCCGTCGGCCACGCCCTGCGCCACACCGCCGAGATCCTCGGCAACGACGTTCCGCTGATCGTCACGGAGAACGGCATCGCCACCGATGTCGACACGCGCCGCGTCGACTATTACACCGGTGCGCTGAGCGAGGTCGTCTCCGCGCTGGAGGACGGCCTCAACATCCAGGGCTACCTGGCATGGAGCGCCCTGGACAACTACGAGTGGGGCTCCTACAAGCCCACCTTCGGTCTGATCGGCTGGAACCCGGAGACGTTCGAGCGGCTGCCGAAGCCGTCCGCCGTCTGGCTGGGCGAGATGGGCCGCAGCCGCACGCTGCCGCGCATCACCGGCTGACCGGACCACCCACAGACCGGGAGCCACCTGACGGCTCCCTTCGGTACGGGAGCCGGCGCACCTGACGGCCGCCGGCTTCCGTACCTCCCCGGCTTCCGGCGTCGTCAGCGCTTTCGGTGTCGTCAGCGCTTCGGCATCGTCAGCGCTTTCGGTGTCATCAGCGCTTTCGGCCGATGCCACCGCCTGCCGTCCGGTGCGGCCGGAGCCCCACAGCTCCGGCCGCCCGCGCACATCCGGGGCTCCGCCGCCCGCCGGGCCGCACCCCGCCGTGTCACACCCCCGAACCACCCCCGCACGACCCCCGCGTCACGCCCCGCCCTGTCACACACGCGGCCGCCGCCGTTGCGCGGCCGCCGCCGAGCACGCCACGAAATTCCCCCTTCCCCCTTCTGCCACAGGGAGCTGGACCTTCATGGACCGTCGCACGTTTCTCGCCGCCACAGGGACCGGGGCCGCGGCCCTCTCCCTCGGGGCCGTAGCCGCACCCGCCACCGCCGCACCGTCGCCCGCCCGCACCGCCGGGTCCGCGGCCGGAGCGGGCCGCGGCGCTCATTCCGCGCACTCCGTCGACAGCAAGCAGCTGCTGCGCTGGTTCCGCGACACCTACCGTTCGATGGAGGCGATGACGACCGACTTCGGTCTCGCCACCGACAAGATCGACGTCAGCGGTTCCGGCGCTCCCGTGCAGTCCCGCCAGACCTCGCCCACCAACATCGGCTGCGGTCTGTGGTCGACCGTCGCCGCCGCCGGGCTCGGGGTGATCGGCGAGGGCGCGATGCTCCGCAAGCTGGAGCGCACCGTCTCGGCCGTCGAGAAGCTGGAGCGCCACCACGGCTTCTGGCTCAACTGGTACGACGCGCACGACGGTTCGGTACTGACCCAGTGGCCCGGCACCGGCGACCCCGTCCGCCCGTTCCTCTCCTCGGTCGACAACGCCTGGCTGGTCACCGGGCTGCGGATCGCCGCCGACGCCGCGCCGTCGCTGCGCCCGCGCATCGCCCGCGTCCTCGCGGACGCCGACTGGTCGTACTACTACACGCCCTTCGACCCGGCCGACCCGGTCGCGGGCCCCGGCCAGCTGCGCGGCGGGTTCTGGACCGACACCGAGGAGCCCACCGGCCACCACTACGGGGCGCTCAACACCGAGCCCCGGATGGCCAGTTACCTGGGCATCGCGGACGGCTCGCTGCCCGGTGACCACTACTGGCACCTTCTGCGCACGATGCTTCCCGAGCACGGGCAGGAGCAGTATCCGCAGGGCGGTTACGTCGCCATGGACGGCGTACGCGTATGGCAGGGGCACTACACCCACCGCGGCCGGAAGATCGTCCCCACCTGGGGCGGTTCGATGTTCGAGGCGCTGATGGTGCCGCTGTTCGTGCCGGAGCCGGAGTGGTCGCCGCGGTCCTGGGGCCGTAACCACCAGCGCTACGTCCGGAGCCAGATCGAGCACGGCATGCGGGAGGCGGAGTACGGGTACTGGGGCTTCTCCCCCTCGAACATCCCCGAGGGCGGCTACCAGGAGTACGGCGTCGACGCGCTCGGCATGCAGGTGGACGGCTACGCCTCCAACACCGACCGGACGTACACCACCGACGGCGAGCCGCTGCCGCCCGCGTCCGCGTTCACCAATGGAGTGGTCACCCCGCACGCCTCGTTCCTCGCCCTGCCGTACGCCCCCCAGGAGGCGGTCGCCAACCTGCGTGCGCTGGACCGGGACTTCGGCGCGTACCACGACGGTTACGGCTTCCGGGACTCCGTGAACGTCGGCACCGGCCGGGTCAGCGACTTCATGCTCGCCCTCGACCAGGGCATGATCGCGGCGGCGCTGGCCCAGGCGATCCGCCCCGGTCTGCTGCAGGCACCGTTCCGGACCGGCGGTTTCCGCTCCCGGGTGCGCCCGCTGCTCGCCGAGGAGCGTTTCTCCATCTGAGGGCGCGGGTAGCGCGAGGGCCGCGTCCGTACGGGCCCTCGCGCTACCCGGTCGGCCCGGACCTCGATACCCGGCCGGCCGGTCGGACTGTCGGTCGGCTCCGGGAGTGACAGGGGCCTCCGGGAGCGACGGGGCCTCCGGGTAGCGGGTCACCGAGGGTGGACATAGCCTCACAAATGTGATGCCGCCTGTGATCCGTATCCGGAGTCCGATACCCGGCAGGGCCCTGCTCACCGCCTTGCTGGCGGTGTGCTGGCTCGCTCTGCCCGCCGCCGTGACCGCACGGGCCGACGGCCCTGCCACGCTGTCCCGCGACGGGCAGATCACCGACAAGGTGGGGGCGCTCGGTGACCGTGAGGCGCAGGTCGCGGCGGCCCTCGACCAGCTCTACGCGGACCGCCGCGTCCAGCTCTTCGTGGTGTACGTACGCGACTTCTCCGGCCGGTCCGCGCAGACCTGGGCCGATGAGACCGCGAACCGCAACGGTCTGGGCCAGGACGACGTGCTGCTCTCCGTCGCCACCCACGACCGGCAGTACGCCTACTCCGTCGACGCGGGCTCCCGGCTCACCGACTCCCAGCTCCATGACGTGGCGGCGACCGCGATCGAACCCGCCCTCCGGGAGAACGACTGGGCCGGTGCCGCGATCGGGGCGGCCAACGGCTACTCCGCCGTGCTGGCCGGGCAGCCGGTACCGGCCCCCACCCTCACACCGGGCCCCGCCGACCCCGGAACGGGCGCCTCCAACTCCACGAGCGCCGGGGATCTGGTCCTGCCGGTGGCCCTCGTCGTCGGCGCGGGCGCGGTCGCCGTCTACGCGTACACCCGGCGCAAACGGCGCATGACGGGCCGTACGACCCCCGCCGCGAGCGGGTGGGGCGGCGGGGGCAGTGCGCCGGAGCCGCTGACGCCCCTGCCCGAACTCGACGCACAGGCGAAGGGAGTGCTGGTGGACACCGATGACGCGGTGCGCACCAGCGAGGAGGAACTCGGCTTCGCCACGGCCCAGTTCGGCGAGGAGGCCGCCGCGCCCTTCACCGAGGCCGTCACCCGGGCGAAGACCGAGCTGACCGCCGCCTTCCGGCTGCGCCAGCAGCTGGACGACGCCTTCCCCGAGGACGACGCGACGCGCCGCCGGATGCTCGACGAGATCATCAGCCGCTGCACGGACGCCAATGAACGGCTCGACACGGTGTCCGAGGACTTCGACCGGCTGCGCGCCCTGGAACGTACCGCTCCGCAGGCCCTGGCCACCGTCGAGACCACGTTCCGCGAGCTCACCGGGCGGATCACGGCCGCCGAGGCGACCCTGACCGGAATGCGCGGCCGGTACGCGGATTCGGCCGTGGCTCCCGTGGCGGACGGCGTCGAACAGGCCAAGGACCGGCTCGTCTTCGCGACGGCGAGCCTCAACCAGGCCCGCCAGGCGGTGGACGACGGGGACAACTCCAAGGCCGCGGTGTACGTCCGGGCCGCCGAGGGCGCGGTCGGGCAGGCGGCCACCCTGGCCGACGCCGTGGACCGGCGGGCCGCGGAACTCGGCGAGGCGGCGGACAAGCTCCCGGCGGCGCTCACCGAGACCGATACGGACCTGGCCGACGCGGCCGGTCTGCTGGAAGGCACCGCGGAGGGGGTCTCGACCGCGGATCTGCGCGGCCGGATCGCCCGCGCCGAGTCGGTGCTCACCGATGTGCGCGGTGAGGTGGCGGCCGGTCGTCACGACCCCATCGACGCGCTGCGCAGGGTGGAGGAGGCGGACACCGCGCTGGACGAGGCGCTGGCCGGGGCCCGCGAGCGGGAGCAGGGCCACCGTCGGGCGCGGTCGCTCCTCGATCAGGCGATGCTCACCGCCCGTTCCTCGATCGCGGCGGCGGCCGACTACATCACCACGAACCGGGGCGCGGTCGGCAGCCAGGCCCGCACCCGTCTCGCGGAGGCGCAGCGGCGCTGGGAGCGGGCCGGGGAACTGGCGGGGACGGACGACGCGCAGGGCGCGCTGGCCGAGGCGCAGCAGGCGGACGCGCTGGCCGGACAGGCGCGGAGCCTGGCCGAACAGGACGTACGCGGCTTCGGTAACCAGCAGGGTCCGGGCGGCGGTATGCGCGGAGGGGGTGGCGGCATGGGCGGGGCGGTGCTCGGCGGCATCATCCTCGGCGGACTGCTCGGCGGGGGCGGCCGGGGCGGAGGCATGGGAGGTGGCATGGGCGGGGGCTTCGGGGGCGGTTCCCTCGGTGGGCCGGGCAGTTTCGGCGGCGGGGGCACCCGTGGCCGACGGGGCGGCGGAGGCCGCTTCTGACGCCTTCCGCTCCCCACCCCCTGCCGCTCCCCGCCGCCTCCCCCTCCGCCCCTCTCGTTCTCGTACCTCTTACTGTCCTCTGTTCGTCGTCGAAGGAGCAGCGCCATGACCAAGCAGACCATTCTCGGCCGCGTCACTCAGCTGGCGAAGGCCAACATCAACGCCCTGATCGACCAGGCGGAGGACCCGCAGAAGATGCTGGATCAGCTGATCCGGGACTACACGAACAACATCGCGGAGGCCGAGCAGGCGGTGGCCGCCACCATCGGCAACCTCCGGCTGATGGAGGAGGACCACCGGGAGGACGTCGACGCGGCGGCCGAGTGGGGCGGGAAGGCGCTCGCGGCCAGCCGGAAGGCCGACGAGCTGCGCGCGGCGGGCTCGGCGGCCGAGGCGGACACGTTCGACAACCTGGCCAAGGTCGCCCTGGGCCGCCAGCTCCGGTCGGAGCAGGAGGCGAGGACGGCGGAGCCGACCATCGCCTCGCAGACGGAGGTGGTGGACAAGCTCAAGTCGGGCCTGGAGCAGATGAAGGGCAAGCTGACGGAGCTGACGTCCAAGCGCGACGAGCTGGTCGCGCGCGCCAAGTCCGCGCAGGCGCAGAACCAGATGATGGACGCCGTCAAGAACATCGACGTGCTCGACCCGACGAGCGAGCTGGGCCGCTTCGAGGAAAAGGTCCGGCGCGAGGAGGCGAGGGCGCTGGGCAAGCAGGAACTCGCCGCGTCGTCGCTGGACGCCCAGTTCGAGCAGCTGGACAGCCTGGGCGAGAGCGCGGAGGTGGCGGCGCGGCTCGCGGCCCTGAAGGCGGGCTCGTAACGCGAGGGCACGAACCGAGGCGTCCGACCGACGGGCCGCCCTCCCCTCCCCCGGCTCAGTACATGCTCAGCAGCTGCTCCACCGAGAGCTCACCGGCCGGGTCGCCGTCGGGCAGGGCCAGTTCGAACCAGACGGTCTTGCCGCGCGGTGTCCGCCTGGATCCCCAGCCCGCGCTCAGCAGTCCGACCAGTTGCAGCCCGCGCCCGCCCTCGTCGGTGTCGCGGGCCCGGCGCCGCCGGGGCTGGACGAGCCCCGCGTCCCAGACCTCGCACACGAGCGTACGGTCGCGCAGCAGCCGGAGCCGGATCTCGCCCTCGCCGTACCGCAGGGCGTTGGTGACCAGTTCGCTGACGAGGAGTTCGGTGGTGTCCACCAGGTCGTCGAGGTCCCAGGCGAGCAGCTGGGAGCGGGCCAGTTCACGGGCGCGGCCCACGGAACGGGGCTCGGGCGGCAGCCGCCAGTCGCCGACCGCGTCCACCGCCAGCCCCTGGACACGGGCCATCAGCAGGGCGATGTCGTCCTCCCCGTGCCGGGTGTCCAGGGTGCTCAGGACGTGGTCGCAGACGTTCTCCAGGGGCTGCTCGGGTGCGGTCAGTGCCGCGCGGAACGACTGGAGTCCCTCGTCGAGCGGGTGGTCGCGGGACTCGACGAGGCCGTCCGTGTAGAGGGCGAGGAGGGCGCCTTCCTTCAGCTCCACCTCGACCTCCTCGAAGGGCTCGCCGCCGACACCGAGCGGCATCCCCGGTGGTACGTCGAGGAGTTGGGCCGGCTGTCCCGGCTCGGCCACGAGCGGGGGGAGGTGACCGGCGTTGGCGAAGGTGCAGCGCCGGGTGACCGGGTCGTAGACGGCGTAGATACAGGTGGCCAGATAGACCTCGGGCAGGTCCGCCTCGCGGGACTTGTGCGCGACGCGGGAGGGCCACTGGGCTCCGCCGCCCCCGCCAAAGCCCCCGCCGCCGGGGGTGCCGAGTCCCCGGGCGACCTCGTCGAGCGCGGAGAGCACCTCGGCGGGTTCCAGGTCGAGGAGGGCCAGGGTCCGTACCGCGGTGCGCAGTTCGCCCATGGCGACGGCGGCCCGCAGCCCGCGGCCCATGACGTCACCGACGACCAGGGCCGTGCGGTGTCCGGGCAGTTCGATCACGTCGAACCAGTCGCCGCCGACCTCGGTGGCGGTGTTGCCGGGCAGATAGCGGCAGGCGATGTCCAGGCCCGCGGCCTCGGGGTCGCCGGGCGGGAGGAGGCTGCGCTGGAGTATCAGCGCGCGCTCGTGTTCGCGGCGGTAGAGGCGGGCGTTGTCGATGCAGACGGCGGCGCGGGCGGCGAGTTCGGTGGCCAGCGCCCGGTCCCGCTCCCCGAACGGTTCGCTGCCCTTCGTACGGGAGAACTGGACGAGACCCACGACGGTGTCGTGGGCGACCATCGGCACGGCGAGCGTGGACTGCACGAAGCCGAGGCCGTCGCCGGGAACGTCCTCGACGTGGCCGGTGCGCAGGGCGACGGCGCACGGGGAACCATAGGGGAAGCGGTGCACCGAGCCGAGTGCGGGAGACTTGTCGGCCGTCCCGGGGGCGGCGGTGCCGGACGCGGCGGCCGGCATCGCGTCGGCGACGGCGCTGGCGTGGGCCACCCTGCGCAGTTCCGCGGAGCCGCCGCCGGACTCGCCGTGCGGTGCGCCTCCACTGCCGGGCGGGGCCTCGTCACCGGTGAGCAGCCCTTGGTACAGGTCGACGGAGGCGAGGTCGCAGAAGCCGGGGACGGCGACGTCGAGCAGCTCGCGAGCGGTGGTCTCCAGGTCGAGGGAGGTGCCGATACGGGCGCCCGCCTCGTTCAGGAGGGCGAGATTGCGGCGGGCGCTGGCCGCCTCGCGGGCGGCGATCTGGCGGCGGGTGACATCGGTGGCCAGCCCGGCGATACCGACGGGCCGGCCCGACCCGCTGTGCACCCGGTACAGGTTCATGGACCAGTGGCGGCGGCCGGTGTCGCCCGGTGCGGTGCCGTTCAGCTGGAGGTCGGTCACGGATTCGCCGGTCTCCAGGACCCGCTTCAGGGTGGCGGAGAGCCGCTCGGCCTCGGGCCGGGCGAGATAGTCGTCGACCGTACGGCCCCGATGGTCGTCGGCGGCTCCGCCGAAGACCGTCGCGAAGCGCTGGTTGGCCCGCACGACGGTGAAGTCCGTGCCGAACAGCACGAAGCCGAAAGGAGATTGACCGAAAATCGCCTGCGAGGCGGCGAGGTCCGTCTCGATGCGGCGCAGCGCCCGGACGTCCACGACGATACAGAGCGCGGCCCGTTCACCCGCTGCCGTCAGACTCGGCATGACATAGATCTCCGCCAGCCCGTGCGCACCGCCCTCACCCGGCATCCGGAACGGGACGAGTCCCGTCCACTCCTTGCCGTCGAGGATCTCGCCGACCCTCCGATGCCCCTCCGGGCGCAGCTCGGCGGGCATGAACGCGTCGACCGGGTCCCGGCCTACCGCCTCGTGCGAGGCCATGCCGAACAGACCGGCGGCCCGCCGGCTCCACTGCTCGATCAACCCGTCGGGCCCGATCGAGAAAGAGGCGACCCTGATGTAGTCGTAGATCGAGCCAGGCGGGCTGCTCTGCCACACGATGTCGCCCGCTGTCCCAGGTATTTCGCTCACGCGACCGTCCCCTCCAGCTCACACACCGGACCGGTCCTGCACGCAGTATTCAGTACTACGGCCCCGACCGACACGGCGTTCACGATCACAGCAAGGTCTCGGTCCCTTTCAGCCAGGGTTCTGCCCGACCTCCGGTGATCGTTGCGCGTCTCCCCACTCCTAACCAGGCAGAGCCAGCTCGAACCACACCGTCTTGCCACTCTTTCCGCGCCGGGTCCCCCAGCGACGTGCGGAACAAGCCACGAGCTGCAGTCCCCTGCCCCCTTCGTCGTCGGGTCCCGCACTGCGTTCGGTGGGTGGATCCGGAAGCGGATCGGAGACTTCCACCAGGAGTCCGTGGTGGTCGGACGGGGAACCGTTGACGCTCGCGGAACCGTTCCCGCCGGAGCCGCCGGAGCCACCGGTTCCGCCGGGCGCCCCGTCGTACGCCCCGTCAGGGCTCGGCCGCACCAGGCGTACGCCGATGGGACCGGAGGCGTACCGCAGGGAATTGGTCACCAGCTCACTGACGAGCAGAGCGGTCACATCACCGAACACCTCGTCGAGCCCCCAGCCTCGCAACGCGTCGCGGACCGCGTGCCGGGCGCCGCGCACGGACCCCGGCGCCGCCGGAAAGGCCCACTCGGCGCAGTCGCCTTCGGTATCGATCACGCCGATCACTTCCCAAGACCAGGAACGGGGGCGCACCCCCACGCAGAAGGGGGCTAACCGGCACATACCCGATACACGGTCCGCACTATCCCGCATCGTGAGATATGGGTCGTACGGGTGCATCACCTGGGTCGTACGGGCGCATCACCGAAGGCAGACGGCTGCCCTCGTCACGGGCGCGCGGGAATCCGGGCGCGGCGTCACGGGCGCGGCGTCACGGGCGCGCGGGAATGCGGCGTACGACTTCCGCGACGGCGGGCCGGTCCTGGTCCAGCCAGTCGACCTGGTCCACCTCGTCGGGCGCGAGCCAGCGCAGCTCGTCGTGGTCCTCAAGCGGCTGGGGCACACCGGACAGCAGGCGCACGGTCCAGACATGGAGCACGTATCCGGCCTTCAGCGGCCAGGCGCCCGGGATGCGCTCCAGCGCCTCCGTCTCCACACCGAGCTCCTCGCGGAGTTCCCGTACGAGCGCCTGCTCGCCGGTCTCGCCCGGCTCCACCTTGCCGCCCGGGAGCTCCCAGCGGCCGGCCAGCTCGGGCGGTGCGCTGCGGCGGGCGGCCAGCAGCCGTCCCTGGTCACAGACGGCTCCGGCCACCACCACAGAACTGTTCATACGGCGGAGCGTAGTCGCCCGCCGTCCACACCCCGGGCCGCCCCGGTCCGATCCAGGCCGATCCGAGCCGATCCGGTCGGTCCAGGTCGGGGCCGCTACGGCCGCGCGCGCCGGTCCATACGCTCCACCCAGTACAGCTGCTTGTGTCCTCGGGTGTCGAGGCCGTCCGCTATCTTCTGGGCCTCGTCCTGCGTGGCGTACCTGCCGACGCGGTAGCGATTGCCGTTGTCGTCCTGCCGTATCACCAGCCACGCCAGCACGGCACCGCTGTCGCTCATCGTGTCGCTCCCCCGCATTTCGCCCCTCTCCCCACCGGCGTGCACGTCTCTAAGGATCCCCAGGAAACCGCAGTACGCATATGCCCGAGCCTACGCCTGACCTTCACGCTGCGGAGGCGTGTTTACACAAAGAGATACACACCCGGTCGCGCGAAGGGGGCGCACCCTCTCGGATGCGCCCCCTTCGCGAGGTTCGGCCGTGTCAGCCGGACGTCCCGCGCACGGTCTTCCCGCGCACGGTCGGCATCGGCATCAGGACCGGACCGGCCGCCGGTTCCTTGCGGCAGACGTCACCGCACCCGTCGTCCAGCGAGCAGCACAGGGAGCAGATCGGCCCCGACCGCACCGGGCAGTCGGCGATGTCCGGCAGCTCGTAGGCGGTCTCGCAGACCGCGCAGGTGTGGGTGGCGGTGATGTCGGGGACCTCGACGCCGGGTCCGTTCACCGGGTTCGGGCGGGCGAGGTAGTACTTCCCCTTCGTCGCCCAGGCGATCAACGGGCACAGGACCAGCGACAGTCCGGCCGCGATGAACGTCGAGAACGCCTCCGCGTAGGTGCCGAACAGCCCGAAGAACGCCAGGATGGAGACGGTCGAGGCGATCACCATCGCACCGAACCCGGCCGGATTCACCGGATACAGATACGCCCGCTTGAACTCGATGTACCGGGGGCTGAGGCCGATGCTCTTGTTGATGACCAGGTCGGCGGCGACGGCCACGATCCAGGCGATGCCCACGTTGGAGTAGAAGCCCAGCAGCTTGTTCAGGGCCGCGAACATGTTCATCTCCATCAGCGTGAGCGCGATGGCGAGGTTGAGAAAGATGTACCAGACCCGGCCGGGGTGCTTGTGCGTGATCCGGGAGAAGAAGTTCGACCAGGACAGCGAGCCGCTGTAGGCGTTGGTCACATTGATCTTGATCTGGGACACGATCACGAAGAGCGCGGCGGCGGGCAGCGCGAACGAGCCCAGCCACGGCTTCAGCGCCTCGATCTGCGGGGCGATCGGCTCCAGGGCGTGCGTCTTGCCGACCGCCTCCAGCGCGACGAAGGCGAGCAGCGCGCCGCCGAGCTGCTTGGCGGCGCCGATGATCACCCAGCCGGGCCCGGCCGCGAGCACGGCGAGGTTCCACCGCCGCTTGTTGGCCTCCGTCCTGGCCGGCATGAAGCGCAGGTAGTCGGCCTGCTCGCCGATCTGGGCGATGAGCGAGAGCGCGACGCCCGTACCGAGCCCGAAGGCGACCCAGGAGAAGCCCGGACCGGCCCCTTCCGTGCCGCCGAAGGAGCCGAAGGCGCCCCAGGCGCCCGGGGCCTCGAAGGCGAGCACCACGAACGGCAGCACCATGCCGATGATCCAGACCGGCTGCGTCCACGCCTGCACCTTGGCCAGTGCGCCCATGCCCCGGAAGACGATCGGGATGACGATCAGCGTGGTGAGGAGATAGCCGAACTCCACGGGGAGCCCGATGGCCTGGTGCATGGCCTGGGCCATGATCGAGCCTTCGAGCGCGAAGAAGATGAAGGTGAACGACGCGTAGATCAGCGAGGTCAGTGTCGAACCGAAGTAGCCGAAGCCCGCACCGCGGGTGACCAGGTCCATGTCCAGGCCGTACTTCGCGCAGGCTCGGGCGATCGGTATGCCGGTGAGGAAGATGATCGCCGCGGCGGCCAGGATCGACGCGAGTCCACTGGTGAATCCGTAGGTGAAGACGATCGAGGCGCCGATCGCGAAGTCGGCGAGATACGCGATCCCGCCGAGCGCGGTGCCCGCGACCGTGGCGGGCGACCAGCGCCGGAAGGAGTGCGGGGCGTAGCGGAGCGAGTAGTCCTCACGGCTCTCGTCCGCCGCGAGCCTCGCGTAACTGCGCGCGGGTGCGCCGGGGCCGTCCTCGGGCCCCGCTTCCGGCGCGTCGGCCGTCGTGGGGGTGGCGGTGTCCGTCATCGGTGACTTCCCGTTCGTCAGTCCGGTGTGCGGGTAACGAACGGGAAGGTAGGAGCCGGACATGACAAGTCGCTGGTGTCGGCGATTGCCCGGGGGTTACGGGACCCGAGGGGGCGTTAACTCGGCATCACGGGTGGCGGACAGGCCGTCCTGATATCGGTCACCCGACAGATCGGTCACCCGGCGGGAACGCCGTTCAGGCGGCGCTTCCGCAGCGCTCCGGCGTCGCCCGGCGCGGGTGCCGACGGCTCATTTGACCGGCAGATGGTACGCAACTCGGTAGCGGTCGGCCGGAATCACGACGTCCGCCGTCTCGACGGCGCGCCCCGACGCGTAGTACGTCCGCCCGATCACCATGACCACATGGCCCGGTACGCCGCCGAGCGCCAGGAGTTCCTCCGCCAGCCCGGGGCGCGCGCCGACCTCTTCGGCCACGTTGTCCACGACGACATCGATCGCCGCCATCCGGTCGACGACCCCGCAGCCGCCCAACGGGCCCTCCTCCGGCAGCATCACCGGCGTACGCCCGGTGACGGCGAGCGGCTCCCAGGAGGTGGAGAGCATCATCGGCTCACCCGCCTCGCGGAAGACGTAGTGCGTACGCATCACCCGGTCGCCCGGCTCGATGCCGAGCCGTTCGGCGATCTCCGCGCTCGCCTCCTCCTGCTCACTGCGCGACTCCCAGGTCCCGCGCACCCCGTC
Source organism: Streptomyces sp. NBC_01433 (assembly GCF_026340105.1). Lineage (NCBI taxonomy): Bacteria > Bacillati > Actinomycetota > Actinomycetes > Kitasatosporales > Streptomycetaceae > Streptomyces > Streptomyces sp. NBC_01433. The sequence continues at coordinate 1,005,310 of NZ_JAPEPM010000001.1, forward strand.
CGCCGTCTGTTCCTGGCGGAACGGGCTGGCCCCGGTGCCCGGCCGGTAGCCGGAGCGGGCGATCCGGCGCGGCACCGGACGCTCGCGCACATACGTGCCGGAACCGGAGCGCCCCTCGACCAGCCCCTCGGCCATGAGCACCTTCCGCGCCTCCAGGGCGACGGTGTCCGATACCCCGTACTCCTCGCGGATACGGGCCTGCGACGGCAGGCGCGTATGGGGCGGCAGCGCGCCGTTGACGATCTTCTCTCTGAGATCGCTCGCCACGCGCAGATAGGCGGGCTGCTCACCGAAAGTCACAGGCCACTCCCAACAGGTTGACAGTCTGCAACAGACTGGCAACCGTGGGTTGTGGACCGCAAGCAATGGCCAAAGTTTCACTCGAAGTGATGATTGCGCGCCACTCGGTGCATATTTCGAACATGAGCGCCACAGGGGTCTCGGCCTTTCTCTGCCCTCGATTCCCCCCTGCGACACGATCCGGGCGATCAGTAAGCACCAAACCCTTGACCGGTTTTGGTCCAGACCAATAACTTCCTGTGCACGGCACGGCACCGCACCGCACGGCTCCCGCACTCTCCAGCCGCATCCCCAGCTCCAGTTCACGCACAGGAACGAGCCTCATGCGTCGAAGAACCTTGTCCAGAACGTCCGTTGCCGCCTGCGCTCTCGCACTGCTGGCAGGCATCGCGCCCGCGGCCACGGCCAGCGGCGGTGACCGCCCCGAGGAGCACCACCGCCCCGCGTACAAGAGCGTCGGCTACTTCACCCAGTGGGGCGTCTACGGACGCGACTTCCAGGTCAAGGACCTGGACACGAGCGGCACCGCGGCCAAGCTCACCCATGTCAACTACGCCTTCGGCAACGTCAGCGCCGACGGAAAGTGCTTCACCGGCAATGTGCCGGGCCAGTCCGACGCCTGGGCGGACTACGCCCGTCCGCTGGACGCGGCGGGATCGGTGGACGGCGTCGCCGACACCGACACCCAGCCCCTGGCGGGCAACTTCAACCAGCTGCGCGAGCTCAAGGCCAAGCACCCCGGCCTCAAGGCGATGATCTCGCTGGGCGGCTGGAGCTGGTCCACCCACTTCTCCGACGCGGCCCGCACCGCGGCCTCCCGCAAGGCGCTCGTCTCGTCCTGCGTCGACCTGTACATCAAGGGCAATCTGCCGGTGGACGGGGCTCGCGGCGGCGACGGGGCCGCGGCCGGTCTCTTCGACGGCATCGACATCGACTGGGAGTGGCCCGGCTCCGAGGGCAACACCGGCACGGTCTTCCGCCCCGAGGACAAGAAGAACTTCACCGCGCTGGTGCACGAGTTCCGCAAGCAGCTCGACGCCTACGCCAAGACTTCCGCGACGGCCGCGAGGGCCACCGAGGGCAAGGGCAACGGTCACGGCCACACGTCCCGGCCCCGGCACTACGAGCTGTCGGCCTTCGTCCCCACCTCCCCCGCCAAGATCGACGCGGGCTTCGACGTCCCCCGCGTCATGCGGGACTTCGACTTCGTGAACCTTCAGGGTTACGACTTCCACGTCTCCGGCGAGAAGACCACCGCCCAGCAGTCCGCGCTGTACGCGAAGGGCGACCACAGCGTCGACCAGACCGTGCGCGACTGGATCAGGCGCGGCGCCCCGGCCCGCAAGCTCGTCGTGGGCATGCCGTTCTACGGCCAGGGCTGGACCGGAGTGACGGGCGGCGGCGACGGCCTCGGCCGGCCGGCGGCGGCACCGGCGCCCGCCACGTACGCCGCCGGTTACGAGGACTACAAGGCCCTCAAGAAGCTGGCCGAATCGGGAACGTACGCGCTCCATCGGGACACCCGCAACGGCCACGCGTGGCTGTTCGACGGCACCACTCTGTGGACGTACGACGACCCCCGGGTGCTGCGCACGAAGGCCGCGTACGTACGGGACCGCGGTCTCGGTGGCGCGATGTTCTGGTCACTGGACGGGGACACGGAGAACGGTGAGCTGATCACCGCAGTCGACCGCGGCCTCAACCGCCGCTAAGGGCCGATCGGGACGGGCAAGGGTGCGGGGCGGTCGCGTGTGGCGACCGCCCCGCACTCGTCATTCACTCACTCATTCACTCACTCACGGTTTCCGCTTCCACCGCGGCTCGGACGCTCGTCAGAACTGGAGCGCCCAGGTGTTGATCCGCCCGGTGTCCGCGGACGCGTTGTCGCTGACCCGCAGCTTCCAGACGCCGTTGGCCACCACGGAGGACGCGTTCACCGAGTAGGTGGTGTTCACGTTGTCGGTGCTGCCGCCCGTCCCGTACGCCTTCAGGTTGTAGACCGAACCGTCGGGCGCGACCAGGTCGATCTTCAGGTCGCCGGAGTAGGTGTGCGTGATGTTGACCGGCACGCTCAGCGCGGCGGGGGCGTTGCCACTGATGCCCGTGACGGTGACCGGCGCCTCGACGGTGGCGTTGTCGGCGATCGCGTAGCCGGTGGTGTTCTCGAACTTCTTGCCGGGCGGCGTGGTGGTACCGGTGCCGACGTTCAGCAGCCGGTTGGGGGAGCCGGTGCCCGGGTTCGTCACCACTCCGGTGCTCGCCGCCGCGACCAGACCGGCGGAGACCTGCGCCGGGGTCTCGCCCGGATGGTCGGCGAGGTAGAGGGCTGCCGCACCGGCCACGTGCGGGCTCGCCATCGACGTACCGGAGATGGTGTTGGTGGCGGAGTCGTTGGTGTTCCACGACGAGGTGATCGAGGAGCCCGGCGCGAAGATGTCCACGATGCTGCCGTAGTTGGAGAAGCTGGAGCGGGCGTCGGTGTTGGTGGTGGAGCCGACCGTGATGGCCTCGCCGACGCGCGCCGGGGACTTGGTGGAGGCGTCGGTCGACTCGTTGCCCGCCGCGACGGCGTAGGTGATGCCGGACGCGATGGAGTTGCGCACGGCGGTGTCGAGCACGGAGTCCGCTCCGCCGCCGAGGCTCATGTTGGCGACGGCCGGCTTGACGGCGTTGGCCGTCACCCAGTCGATGCCCGCGACGACCTGCGCGGTGGTGCCGGAGCCGCTGTTGTTGAGCACGCGGACGCCGACGATCTTCGCCTTCTTGGCGACGCCGTGCGCCGTCCCGGCGACGGTGCCCGCCACGTGCGTGCCGTGGCCGTGCCCGTCCTGCGCGGTGTTGTCGTTGTCGATGGCGTCGTAGCCGTTCGCGGCCCGGCCGCCGAAGTCGCTGTGGCTGATCCGTACACCGGTGTCGATGATGTACGCGGTGACGCCCTCGCCCGCCTTGTCGGGGTAGGTGTAACTCTGGTTCAGCGGGAGGGTCTTCTGGTCGATCCGGTCCAGACCCCAGGAGGGCGGCGAGGGCTGGGTGCCGGAGACCGTGAAGGTCCGGTTCTGCACGACGGACGCGACGGCCGGGTCGGCGGCGAACTTCCTCGCCTCGGCGGCCGAGAGCTCGACCGCGTAGCCGTTGAGTGCCGAGCGATAGGTCTTCTTGATCTCGGCGCCGTACTTCTTGGCCAGCGCCTTGCCGCGTGCGGAGCCGGCGTCGGCGGCAGATTCATCGAAGGTGACGATGTAGCTGCCGCTGATCGCGCCCGGGGCGCCCGCGTTCTCGATCACGCCTTCCGCCGCGCGCTCGGTCGCGGTGGCCGGGAAGGCCGCCGCGGTGGAGAGAGCGAGGGCGGCACCGGCTATCACGCTCGCCGCGGCGAGTCTTCGACGTGCCTGGGGGGTGTGACGCATGACTGACATGTGAGGGGTCCTCCTCATGGGCGGGTGTGCTGGTGGGGGCACTGGAGCCGGGCAGCAATTCAAGTCAGGTGCATGACAAACCAGACAGCGGGGCGCCTCGTTCTCTGCGCCACCCGCGATCGGCCTGCCGTGCTGCCAGGCGAAACTTTGACCGATTCATGGCAAACCCACAAGGGTGCCTTGGGGCGCGCAATGCATCCGACATTCACCTGCCATCCGCCTGACATGCTGGCGGACATGCCCATGTATCTCTGCCCGCAGGACGGGACCCGCGCCGCCATCACCGATCTGACCTGGTGCTGCCCGGTCTGCCGCGGCCCCTGGGACCTCGACTTCGAGCCCCGGCGGTCCCCGGCCGGGCTCTCCCTCAACTCACTTACCGGGCGCGTTAATTCACTGTGGCGTTACGAAGAGGTACTGCCCCTCTCCTCCCCCGCGGTCTCCCTCGGCGAGGGGCGCACCCCGCTCGTCCCGCTCACGGACACCGTCTCGGCCAAACTCGACTTCCTGATGCCGACGCTCTCGTTCAAGGACCGCGGCGCGGTGATGCTCGCGGAACTCGCCCGTCGGCTGAACCCCGCCCGCGTCGTCGCGGACAGCAGCGGAAACGCGGGCACGGCCGTCGCCGCGTACTGCGCGCGGGCCTCCCTGCCCTGCACGGTGTACGTCCCCGAAGGGACCTCCGCGAAGAAGACCGAACAGATCCGGGCCCACGGCGCCCGGCTGAAGACCGTCCCCGGCGACCGGGAGGCCGCGGCGCTGGCGGCCCGCGCCGTCGCCGACGAACCCGGCACCTTCTACGCCTCGCACGTCTTCAACCCGTACTTCCTGCACGGCACGAAGACGTATGTGTACGAGCTGTGGGAGGACCTCGGCGGACGGCTGCCGGACGCGATCGCCGTCCCCGTCGGCAATGGCACCCTGCTCCTCGGCGCGGCCCTCGCCACCGCCGAACTCCACGCCCTGGGCCTCATCGAGCGGCGCCCGGCCCTGATCGCCGTTCAGGCGGAGGCGGTCTCCCCGCTGGCCTCTGCGTTCCACGCGGGCGCGCGGGAGCTGCCCGCCGCCTCCACCGACACGGCCCCCACGGACGCGGCCCTCACCCTCGCGGAGGGCATCGCCATCCCCCGCCCGCCGCGCGCCCGTCAGATCCTCGCGGCCGTCCGCGCGTCGGGCGGAACCTTCCTCACCGTGTCGGAGGACCGGATCCGAGAAGCCCAACTGGACCTGGCGGCACGGGGGTTCTACGTGGAGACGACCGGGGTCGCCTGCTGGGCGGCGGTGGGCGGCTGGACGGACCGCAGCGTCGTCGTACCGCTGTGCGGCGCGGGCCTCAAGACGGGCCTGGCAGCACCGCGCGAGTGAAGGGGTGCGCGGAGTGCTGGCCGGTCAGCCCGTCCAGTACGCGACCCGCCCGCACGCGTCCCGTACGCGCCCCGCCAAAATACGCATCCTCGTACGCGCCCCGTACACGTCGTGGCCGATGGAGCCCCTCCCCGCCCCCTCCGCTCCTCCCCGCCCCCTCCGCTCCTCTCCGCTCCCCGCTCCTCTGCTCCATCCGGCGCTTCGTCGTGCGGCCGCGAGCCGATCGCGCGCGCCGCGCACCCGCCCGCGACGCCGCCTTCCCTACCTTCGTACGGTGAGCCTCTCGCGCATCCCTCTCCTCGCGTCCTTGGCCGCGGCCGCCCTGATCGCGCCGCTGCCGCCCCTCTCGTACGCGGCGGACCTCCCGCACGGCGCCGCCCCGCCCCCGGTCTCCCCGGTCTGCGGCCGGACGGACGGCCAGGACGATCAGGACGGCCAGGACGCCTCCTGGGCACCGACGTCCACCCGCTTCGGTGAGGCCGAGGGCTACGACCCCTACGTCGGCAACGGCTATCTCGGACACCGGGTGCCCGCGACCGGCACCGGATACGACGCACAAGGCGAGAAGACCGGCTGGCCCCTGTACACCCCCCGCTACGACGGCGCCTTCGTCTCCGGGCTGTACGCCAGGGAGAAGGGCACCGCCGAGGGCCGCGAGGTCATCGCCGCGCTGCCGAGCTGGACGACCCTCGACGTGCGCGTCGGCGAGGAGACCTACGGCACCGCCACACCGGCGGGCCGGATCTCGGACTACCGCCAGACCGTGTTCCTGGCCTGCGGGCTGGTCCGCACCTCGCTGCGCTGGACCACCGCCGACGGCCGGGCGACCGACCTGACGTACGAGGTGCTGGCCGACCGCTCCGACGTGCACACCGGCGCCGTACGCCTGCGCATGACCCCGCACTGGAGCGGCACGGCGACCGTCACCGGACGTCTGGACGAGCGGGGCGCACGCCGGGTCACGGTCGCCGGGGACGGCACGTTCCGCACCCTGGGCACCGGGACGGAGGGGGCGATCGCCCAGACCATGCGGCGCGGCGCGGGCGTCGTGGAAACGCTGCGGCCGGAGTCCGGGAAGCTCCCGCGGCCCACTCCGGTACGGGACGGCACCACGTACACCTTCGAGAAGTACGTCGGCGTCGACACCGCGCTCACCTCCCGCACCCCGCTGGCGTCCGCCCGCGACGCCGCGCACCGCGCGGCCCGGCGCGGCTGGGCGGGCGTCCTCGCGGAGAACGCCGCGGCGTGGCGGCGGGCCTGGGCCTTTGATGTGAGCGTGCCGGGCCACCCCGCGCTCCAGGGCTGGCTGCGGTCCGCGCAGTACGGGCTGCTCGCGAGCACCCGTACCGGCTCCTCGGACAGCATCGCCCCGGCCGGTCTGACCAGCGACAACTACGCGGGCATGGTGTTCTGGGACGCCGAGACCTGGATGTACCCCGGGCTGCTGGCCACCCGCCCCGAGCTCGCCCGTTCCGTCGTCGAGTACCGCTACCGCACGCGCGACGCCGCCGGCGCGAACGCGAAGAAGCTCGGTTACGACGGCCTGTTCTACCCCTGGACCAGCGCGAGCAAGGGCCGACTCGACTCCGAATGCCAGAGCTGGGACCCACCGCACTGCCTGACCCAGAACCACCTCCAGGGCGATATCGCGCTGGCCGTCTGGCAGTACTACCTGGCCACCGGCGACCGCGACTGGCTCGCGACGCGCGGCTGGCCGCTGCTCAAGGGCATCGCCGACTTCTGGCGGTCGCGTGCCACCGAGAACAGCGACGGCAGCTACTCCGTGCGGAATGTGGCGGGCCCGGACGAGTACAGCAACGGGATCACCGACGGGGTCTTCACCAACGCGGTCGCCGTCACCGCCCTGCGCCACGCGACCCGTGCCGCCGAACTCCTCGGCCACCCGGCGCCCGCTGCCTGGACGCGGGTCGCGGACGGACTCCGTATCCCGTACGACGCCGAGCGGAAGATCTTCCTCCAGTACACGGGCTACCACGGCTCGACCATCAAGCAGGCCGACACGGTGCTGCTGATCTATCCGCTGGAGTGGCCGATGGAGCCGGGCGCGGCCGCCGCCACGCTCGACTACTACGCCGCCCGGACCGATCCGGACGGCCCCGCGATGACCGACTCGGTGCACGCGATCGACGCCGCCGCGATCGGGGCCGCGGGCTGCGCGACGTACACGTATCTCCAGCGCGCCGTGCGCCCCTTCGTCCGCGGGCCGTACTCCCTGTTCTCCGAGGCGCGCGGCGAGAAGTCCGGTGCACAGGACCCTCTTTCGGGCTTCCCCGCCGAGGATTTCCTCACCGGCAAGGGCGGCTTCCTCCAGGTGTTCACGCACGGGCTGACCGGGCTCCGGCTGCGGGAGGACGGGGTGCGGCTCGACCCGATGCTGCCGCCGCAGCTGCGCGAGGGCGTCACGCTGACGGGCCTGCGCTATCAGGGCCGTACGTACGACGTGGCCATCGGCGCCCGGACGAGCACGGTGCGGCTGACGTCCGGCGCCCCGTTCACCGTCCACACCCCGACGGGCCCGCAGCGGCTGTCCACCACCCTCACCCTGCCGACCCGCCGCCCCGACCTGACCCCGACGGCCGACGCGGCACGCTGCCGCCCGGCGACGGCCACCTCCGAAAGCCCCGGCCTGTACGCGGAGGCGGCGGTGGACGGCAGCCCGGCGACGTTCTGGTCCCCGGCCGGGGCGACGGGCTCCCTGACGGTGGACCTGGGGCGGGAGCACCGGGTCACCTCCGTCGTACCGGACTGGAGTGACGTACCGCCCGTCTCGCACCGCCTGGAGACCTCGCTCGACGGCCGGTTCTGGCGGCCGTACCTGGCCGGGGACAACGCCCGGAAGGTACGGGTGACGGTCACCTCGGACGACGCGGACAAGCCCGCGGGGATCGCCGAACTACGGATCGGCACGACGCGCTGACCACGGACGCGGCGGGCGCGGGCGCGCCGAGGTGCCGGAAGGAACGGCGAACGGGCCGGATCGCTGCCCGAGGTCCATCAAGTACCCATCATGTAAGGGTGGTTACTGACACATCAGAGAGCTTCTCGGGTATACCCGAAGGCAGCTGGCCACCGACCGCCGGACGACGGGCGGCCCCTCATGCCCCCTGCCACGGAGGACCAGCCTTCGACCCCCATGACCGGGCATACGAAACCAGCCGTATCTGACCCCTTGTCACCCAGATCGTTTCTGCCTACCTTCGTGGACCAGCACCTTGACTCAGCGGGCCCGCCGGTCTCGACCGGTCACGACCCGCACCATCAGCACATGCTCGACAAGACACGGAGGCGTCACATGCCCGTAGCCATGCTGGAACTCCCGAAGGTCGACGAATTCCGCGACGCAGGACCGCTGGAACTCGATGACGAGGCCATCGTGTTCGAGGATGACGACCGAAGCGACCGCGAGCACACGGCGTGTCTCTCCGATCCCTGGGTCACCGCCACCACCCGCTTCAGCTGCGACAAGAACTCCTAGCGGTGGCCGAGTCCATCGCCGGCCCCGGCGGACGGTCGGACGACACATGGTCGTACCTGAACGATCCACGGATGCCGGCGATGGACCACGGCTGGAAGCTGCACATCTCGGCCCGTCCCGGCGATCTGGAGGACGTGACCGCTCTCGTACTGCCGGTGCTGCGGCGGCATGTCTGTCACGCGAAGTTCGCCAGAGATACGGAGACGCTGCGGGCCATCAATTCCGGGGTGTCGAGCGCGGGCGTCGTCGGCAAGGCGATCACGGTCTACCCGCTGCCCGGCACCATTGCCGAGATCGCCGGGGAACTCGTCGCCGTACTGCGCGGCCGGGAGGGTCCGCAGGTCGTCAGCGACCGGCGTGTTGATCCGCAGGCCCCCGTCTACTACCGCTACGGGCCCTTCACGGGCGACTACCGGACCGGCCGGAGCGGGCGGCTGGAGTCGGTCATGGCCGGACCGGACGGGCAGGTCTTCGACGGACTGGCCGACGGTTCGTACCGCTGCCCGCCCTGGGCCGAGGACCCCTTCGCGAGCGAATCCGGGCGCGACGGCAAACGGCACTCGCGCGGATTCGGCGGCGGACGCTACGCGGTGACCGTCGGCATCGTGCGCAAACCGCAGGGGAACGTCTACCGCGCCGTCGACACGCATTCCGGGCGGTCGGTGGTGGTCAAGCAGGCGAGGGCCTTCGTGGCCGAGGACGAGTCCGGTACGGACACCCGTGACCGGCTGCGCAATGAACGCACGGTCCTTGAGGCACTGGGTTCCGTAGCCGGTGTGCCGCGCGCCCTGGACTATTTCCGGCATCGCACGGACGAGTACCTGGTGATGAGCAGCTGCGGCGAGCGGGACCTGCGCCGGGCGGTCCAGGAGAACGGCCCCTACCGGGACGACGACGCTCATGCGTCGCGCACTCTTTCCGGTCTCGCCACCCGGCTCCTGCGCATAGTGGACGACATCCACGGCCGGGGCGTGGTCATCCGCGATCTCAAGCCCAACAACGTGGTCCTCGACGACGCGGGGCGCTGCCACGTGATCGACTTCGGGATCAGCGAGCTGGCGGGCGTCGGCCCGAGCGGCGCGACCCCCGGCTACAGCGCACCGGTTCTGCGTGAAGCGGGACCGGCCGAGCCCGCCGACGACTACTACGCGCTGGGCGCGACGCTGTTCTTCGCCGCCACCGGCATGGACCCGGTGATCGTGGACCCCGACGCCGGGGTGAACCGGGAGCGGACCCTCGACGGCCTGGCATGGGCGCTGCCCGGCCACGGCCACCGGGAGATCCGGGCATCGATCGCCGGGTTGATGAGCTTGGACGCGGCCGTACGCACCACGAGCGCCGACCGGCTCCGCACCGGGGCGCCCCGCGCGTCCGGACCATCCCGTCGGCCCCGGCGGCCCCGGCTCGACGACGGCCTGCTCCAGGAGATCGTCGAGCACACGACCGCGTTCTGCGCCGACGAGGCAGCCAGGATCACGGACCCGGTACTGGCCGCCCGCTCGAACATCCCGACGCCGATCGATGTCTACGGCGGTAGCTCGGGGCTGGGACTGGAACTGCTCCACCACCTCCACCGCCCCCGGGTGCGCGAGACCGTCGACGCACTGGCGCGGTGGACGGCGGAACAGTCCAGGACCATGTCACCGGGCTTCTACTCGGGTCGCACAGGAGTCGACGTATTCCTCGCGGAGGCACATACGGCTACGGATACGACAGCGCCGTACGTCCGCCACCCCACCCACCTCGCCCACCCCGCTCTGCCGCCCCGGACGCCGGACGGCGGACTGCCGGAAGCGGACCTGATCGAGGGAGCCGCCGGAATCGGCCTCGGCCGGCTCCGGCTCGCCCGGCACGCCCTCGCGGCAGGCGACCGCGACGCCGCCGACCGGCACCTCGCCATCGCCACCGAATGCGCCCGGATGTGGAAGTCCGGCGAAGCCCGGCTGACCCCCACCGCCTCCGGCAAGCCCGGCGCCGCCGCACTCCGCGAAGGCTTCGCGCACGGGGAGGCGGGCGTCGCGTACTTCCTGCTCGAATACGGCAGCGCGACGGGGGACCCGGCCGCCGTCACCAGGTCCAGGGAGGCCTGCGCGCGCCTCGCCTCGGTCACACCCGGCATCATCGCGGCGGCGAACGAGCCACGGGCGACACGCCGTTACGGCTCGTGGTGCCGTGGTCTCGCCGGGATCGGAGCCGTACTCGTCCGGTCCGCCGACCGCCTCGCCGAACCCGGTCACCTCACCCTCGCGGAACAGGCCGCCCGCACCTGCGCCGCACTGGCCCGGCGCATGCCGCTGGTCACGCAGTGCTGCGGACTGTCGGGAGTCGGCGACTTTCTGGTGGACATGGCGAAAGCGTCCCCATCCGCATCCGAGGAGTTCCGGAACGCCGCCGAAACCGTCGCGATGATCGTCCTGAGCCGCAGCGGCGGCACCTGGCCCCACCCCGTATTCCCGGACACCGGCCTGACCGGCCCGAGCGCCACCTGGGCCGGCGGCTCCGCCGGAGTCCTCGGCTTCTTCAGACGCCTGCACGACGGGGGCGGCCCCCGCCTCGGCCTGCTCGACTGACCGGCCACACGTCGAACCAGAGCATCCACGCCCTGGACCGACACCGCCGACCGTTGTGTACACATGGAACATCCGGTACCTTTGAGTGCATGACACAGATGCCCATAGAGTCCATCCGCGACGTCCGCGCACACTTGGCCGAGGTGGTTGAGCGCGCCGACCGCGACGATCAGCCGACCGTCATCACGCGACGCGGGAAAGAGGTCGCCGCCGTCGTGTCGATCGACGTCCTGCGCAAGTACCAGCAGTGGGAAGAGCGCGAGATCAATCGCATCATCGACGAGCGCATGGCGAACCGCTCGGACGGAATCCCGATCGAGGACATCATGAAGGAGACGCTGGCGCGCAGTGAGTGAGTACCGCACCGTCTTCCGGCCCGAGGCGCAGGCAGAACTCCGCAAGATTCCGCGCGGCATGGCACTGCGCATCCTGGCCAAGCTGACGGAGCTGGAGAGCGACCCCCTCGGTTTCCACACCACCGCACTCGTGTCCCAGCCGGAGCGCCGTCGTCTACGAGTCGGCGACTACCGCATCGTCTACACAATCGACAACGGGGAGCTGGTGGTGTGGGTTGTCCACGTCGGACATCGCTCCACGGTTTACGACACCTGAACCTCCGGCACTCAGTCAGAATATCCAGCACCAAACCAGCTCGGGAGAAAGCGAGGGGCCGACTCCCGGAGGAGCCGACCCCATCTGAACCGCACGCTCACCCGGACGCCAACGAGGCGCCGAGCCGCCCGCTCACACGTTGAAGCGGAACTCCACCACGTCGCCGTCCTGCATGACGTATTCCTTGCCCTCCATGCGGGCCTTGCCCTTGGCGCGGGCCTCGGCGACCGAGCCTGTCTCGACCAGGTCCTCGAAGGAGATGATCTCGGCCTTGATGAAGCCCTTCTGGAAGTCGGTGTGGATCACACCGGCCGCCTCGGGGGCCGTGGCGCCCTTCTTGATCGTCCAGGCGCGGGCTTCCTTCGGGCCTGCCGTGAGGTAGGTCTGGAGGCCCAGGGTGTCGAAGCCGACGCGGCCGAGGGTGGCCAGGCCGGGCTCTTCCTGGCCCATGGACTGGAGGAGCTCCAGGGCCTCGTCGTCGTCCAGCTCGATCAGCTCGGACTCGATCTTGGCGTTCAGGAAGATCGCCTCGGCGGGGGCGACCAGGGCGCGCTGTTCGTTCTTGAAGTCCTCGTCGACCAGTTCGTCCTCGTCGACGTTGAAGACGTACAGGAAGGGCTTGGTGGTGAGGAGGTGCAGCTCGTGGAGGAGCCGGCCCTTCTCGGTGCCCGCCGTGATGCCCGCGGAGAAGAGGGTCTCGCCGGACTCCAGGATCTTCTGGGCCTCCTCGACGGCGGCGAGTACCGCCACCTTCTCCTTCTGGAGGCGGGACTCCTTCGTCAGGCGTGGGACGGCCTTCTCGACGGACTGGAGGTCGGCCAGGATCAGCTCGGTGTTGATCGTCTCGATGTCGTCCTTGGGCGAGACCTTGCCGTCGACGTGGACGACGTTCTCGTCCTTGAACGCGCGGATGACCTGGCAGATCGCGTCGGACTCGCGGATGTTCGCGAGGAACTTGTTGCCCAGGCCCTCGCCCTCGCTCGCGCCGCGCACGATGCCCGCGATGTCCACGAAGTCGACGGTGGCCGGGAGGAGCTTCTGCGAGTTGAAGATCTCCGCGAGCTTGTTCAGGCGCGGGTCCGGGACGCCGACCACACCGACGTTCGGCTCGATCGTGGCGAACGGGTAGTTGGCCGCCAGCACGTCGTTCTTGGTCAGGGCGTTGAACAGGGTCGACTTGCCGACATTCGGCAGACCGACGATTCCGATCGTGAGCGACACTTTGGCGACTTCCTGGAGTGAGGAGGTGAGGAGGGGTCGTGCTGTTCGGGCCGGGCCTCGGAGCGGACCGATTCTCCAGTTTACGGGCGGCGGCGGGCGGCCCGTCACGGGTCCGTCGTGCGTCCGACCCGCCTCGGTCGTGGGTACGTCGTGGGTCGTCCCCGGTCGGTGGCCGGACGGGTCGAACAGGGCGGGATTCGGCCGTGTGACATCGAACTCAACCCCAAGGTCGGCCAAAGCGCGTGTCCAACGCCTGCTTCTTCCCGCCTCGCGACCTACGTTGTGCACGTGGAGCAGCACAGGACACGTACCCCGCAGCGCAGGCAGCCCCAGCAGGCTCCGCCGGCCCCGTCCCCGCAGGGCGCTCCCGGCGAGAGTGCCGCCGTCTACCGGGTGATGGGCGCGCCCGGAGTCCGGGCGCGCACCCTGCCCCCCGCGGTGCTCGCCCTGCGCAGGTTCCCCAATCCCCGGCTGACGGGCATCGGGGCGGGCCTCTTCGCCGCCCTCACCATGTTCGTGCTGGCCTGCGTCGACTGGCTGCTCCTGGACAGCTCGGAAGTCGTGTACGGGCTGCTGTTCCTGCCGGTCAGCGCGCTCACCGCGCTCTGGGTGCGGCCCGCGGACCTCGTCACCGCGCCGATCAGCGTGCCGATCGCCTTCGCCGTCGGCGTCATCCCGATCTCCGGGGGCACCGGCGGTCTGGGCGGGCAGACGATGGCCGTCGTCACCGCGCTCGCCGTCCATGCGGGCTGGCTGTACGGCGGCACCCTCATCGCCGGGAGCATCGCGAGCGTCCGTAAGGTCCGGCACATGCGGGCGCGACGGCGTCACCTGGCGCAGGCCGCCCAGCCCGCCCAGGCCGCCCAGGCCGCCCAGGCCGTGACCGCCCGTGGCGGAAAGGCCGTCGCGGGCGGAGCGCGCCGCCCCCGGCGCCCGTAGGTCCGGAGTCGCGGCGGGCCGATTATCTGCCCGCCGCCGCCATCGCCGCGCCCACGATCCCCGCGTTGTTCTGCAGCTCCGCCGGGACCATCTCGGCCCGTACGTGCTCGATCAGCGGCAGGAACTTGTCCGACTTGCGGCTGACCCCGCCGCCGATGATGAACAGCTCGGGCGAGAACAGCATCTCCACATGGGCCAGGTACTTCTGCACCCGGTGCGCCCAGTGCTGCCAGCTGAGGTCCTCGTCCTCCTTGGCCTTCGTCGAGGCGTGCTTCTCCGCGTCGTGGCCGTGCAGCTCCAGATGGCCCAGCTCGGTGTTGGGGACGAGCCGGCCGTCCGTGAAGACCGCGCTGCCGATACCCGTACCGAAGGTCAGCATGATGACCGTGCCCTTGCGGCCGCGGCCCGCGCCGAATGACATCTCGGCGATGCCCGCCGCGTCGGCGTCGTTGAGGATCGTGACGGGCTGCCCGATCCGCTCGCCGAGCAGGGTTCCGGCGTCCGTGTCGATCCAGCTCTTGTCGACATTGGCCGCGGTGCGGGTGATGCCGTCGGTGACGACGCCCGGGTAGGTGATGCCGACCGGTCCCGACCAGTCGAAGTGGCCGACGACCTCGGCCACGCAGTCGGCCACGCCCTTGGGCGTGGCCGGGTGCGGTGTCAGTACTTTGTGGCGCTCCTGCGCCAGGTCTCCGCGGTCCAGGTCCACGGGAGCGCCCTTGATCCCGGATCCGCCGATGTCCACGCCGAAGATCTGCATGGCAACCACCGTACGGGCAGCTCGGGCACCTCGCCCGAGCTACTCGGCGGAAAGGGCGGCCGCCTCGGCCCGCAGGTCGCGGCGGAGCTCCTTGGGCAGCGAGAACGTGATCGACTCGTCCGCCGTCTTCACCGTCTCGACATCGCCGTAACCCCGCTCGCCGAGCCACTCCAGTACACCGTCGACCAGCACGTCGGGGACCGAGGCGCCCGAGGTGAGGCCGACCGTGGTGACGCCCTCCAGCCAGGCCTCGTCGATCTCGTCGGCGAAGTCCACCAGATGCGCCGCGGGGGCGCCCGCGTCGAGGGCGACCTCCACCATGCGGATCGAGTTCGAGGAGTTCTTGGAGCCGACGACGATGACCAGCTCGGCGTCCTCGGCCAGCTTCTTCACCGCGATCTGGCGGTTCTGCGTGGCGTAGCAGATGTCGTCGCTGGGCGGCGAGAGGAGGTTGGGGAACTTCTCCTTGATGGCGTTGACCGTCTCCATCGTCTCGTCGACCGAGAGAGTGGTCTGCGAGAGCCAGACGACCTTCGACTCGTCGCGGACCTCCACGTTCGCCACGTCCTCGGGGCCGTCGACCAGCGTGATGTGGTCCGGCGCCTCGCCGCTCGTGCCGATGACTTCCTCGTGGCCCTCGTGGCCGATCAGGAGGATGTCGTAGTCCTCCTTGGCGTACCGGACGGCTTCCTTGTGGACCTTGGTGACCAGGGGGCACGTGGCGTCGATCGTGGCGAGCTTGCGCTCGGCGGCCTCGGCGTGGACGGTCGGCGCGACGCCGTGCGCGGAGAACATCACGATGGAGCCCTCGGGGACCTCCGCGGTGATGTCGACGAAGATCGCACCCTTCTTCTCCAGGGTCTGCACGACGTACTTGTTGTGCACGATCTCGTGGCGCACGTAGATCGGGGCCCCGTACTGCTCCAGAGCCTTCTCGACGGCGATCACGGCACGGTCCACGCCCGCGCAGTAGCCACGGGGAGCGGCGAGCAGGACACGGCGGGCAGGAGTTGCAGTCATGCGTCCCATCGTAAGGCCGTACCGAACAGGCGCCGGTCCGGCCGGGTCGGGAGACTGTTGGCGACGTGGATGTGCACGGACGGCGATGGAGGTCGGATGTCGGGGAGCAGCAGCAGGGAACGGCCCACATTGCGGCGCACGCTCGGCTTCCGGGACCTGGTGGTCTACGGCCTGCTGTTCATCGCCCCCATGGCGCCGGTCGGCGTGTTCGGCACACTCGACGCGAAGTCGGGCGGTGCGGTCGCCCTGGTCTACGTGGTGGCGACCGTCGTCATGGCGTTCACCGCCTTCAGTTACGCCCAGATGGTGCGGGTCGCTCCACTGGCGGGTTCGGTCTTCGCGTATGCCCGCAAGGGGCTCGGGGAAGGGCCCGGGTTCATCGCCGGGTGGATGGCGATGCTCGACTATCTGCTGATTCCGGCGGTCGCCTATCTCTTCTCCGGGATCGCGATGAACGCGCTGGTCCCCGAGGTGTCGCGGTGGGTGTGGACGACGATCGCGGTCGTGGTGACCACGCTCCTGAACCTGTGGGGCGTACGGGCCGCCGCCCGGGTCGGCTTCGCCGTGCTGGCCATGGAGATCGTGGTGCTGCTGGTGTTCCTGGTGTCGGCGGTGGTGGTGCTCGTGCGCGACGGCGCGCAGCGCGGCTGGCTGTCGCCGCTCACCGGCGATTCCGGGTTCTCGATGACCATGGTGATGGGCGCCGTGTCCGTGGCCGTGCTCTCCTATCTGGGCTTCGACGCCATCGCCTCGTTCGCCGAGGAGGTGACCGGCGGCTCGGCGAAGGTGGCGCGTGCGGTGCTGTTCTGCCTGATCCTCGCGGGCGTGCTGTTCATCGCCCAGTCCTATCTCGCCGCGCTGCTGGAGCCGGTCAGCTCGGCGGAGCTGGCGGCCGATCCGGCGAAGCAGGGGTCCGCGTTCTACGACGCGGTGGATGCCTCCGTCGGGAGCTGGCTGCACGATCTGGTGGCGGCCAGCAAGGCGATCGGCGCCGCGTTCGCCGCGCTGGCGGGGCAGGCGGCCGCGGGGCGGCTGGTGTTCGCGATGGCGCGGGAGCGGCGGCTGCCGCCGTTCCTGGCGAGGGTCGACGCGAAGTCCGGGGTGCCGCGGGTCGCGATCCTGGGCGCGGCGATCGTGACGCTGGTGGCCGCGGTGTGGGCGGCCCGGCGCGACGACGGCCTGGACCATCTGGTGTCGGTCGTGGACGTGGGCGCGCTGACGGCGTTCGTGCTGCTGCACGCGTCGGTGGTCGGCTGGTTCGCCGTACGCCGGATGGAGGGTGAGCCCAGCTGGTGGCGCCATGTCCTGGTCCCGGTGGTCGGTGCGGCGGTGCTGATCGCGGTGATCGTGGAGGCGACGACGAGCGCGCAGGTGGTCGGGCTGTGCTGGCTGGCGGTGGGGCTCGTGGTGCTCGCGGTGCAGTGGGGGCGGCGGCGCCCGGGGGCCGGTGGGGCGGATCCGATGGAGGCGGAGTCGGGCGGCCGGGGGGCCGGGTGAGGGGGGCGGGTGTGGGGGGCGCCGGTTGAGTGGGGGAGGCGTGGGTGCGGTGGGGCTGGGCGCCCTGCGGTGGGGGCGGGCGCAGGTGACCGGCCCGCTGGACCGGGGACCTCTTGTCCTGCTGCCCGCCCCTCCTGTCGGCGCCTGCCGATACGCTCGTCCGCATGGCTCTCAACACATCCGCGGAAGCGCCGCTGCCCGTCGGTGAGGTGTCACGGCTCATCGGGGGGTGGATCGACCGGCTCGGGGCGATCTGGGTCGAGGGGCAGATCACCCAGCTGTCGCGGCGGCCCGGTGCCGGAGTCGTCTTTCTGACCCTGCGCGATCCGTCGCACGACATCTCCGTGAGCGTCACCTGCTACCGGCAGGTCTTCGACCGCATCGCGGATGTCGTGACGGAGGGTGCGCGGGTCGTCGTCCTGGCCAGGCCCGAGTGGTACGCGCCCCGGGGCCAGCTGTCCCTGCGGGCCACGGAGATACGGCCGGTGGGCATCGGGGAGCTGCTGGTCCGGCTGGAGCAGCTGAAGAAGTCGCTCGCCTCGGAGGGGCTCTTCGCGCTGGACCGCAAGAAGCCGTTGCCGTTCCTGCCGCAGCTGATCGGTCTGGTCTGCGGGCGGGCCTCGGCGGCCGAGCGCGATGTCCTGGAGAACGCCCGGCGCCGCTGGCCCGCGGTGCGGTTCGAGGTGCGCAACACCGCGGTGCAGGGCGTGCACGCGGTGAATCAGGTGGTCAAGGCCGTCGAGGAGCTGGATGCCCTGGACGAGGTCGATGTGATCGTCGTCGCCCGGGGCGGCGGCAGCGTGGAGGACCTGCTGCCGTTCTCCGACGAGCAGTTGATCCGGGCGGTGGCCGCGTGCCGTACGCCGGTGGTCTCCGCGATCGGGCACGAGCCCGACTCCCCGCTGCTCGACCTGGTGGCGGACCTGCGGGCGTCGACGCCCACGGACGCGGCGAAGAAGGTCGTACCGGACGTGGGCGAGGAGCTGGACCGGGTGCAGCAGTTGCGGGACCGGGCGCTGCGCACCGTACGGGGCATGCTCGACCGGGAGGAACGGGGGCTGGCGCACGCGCTGGGCCGCCCGTCGATGGAGCGCCCCCAGCGGCTGGTGGACGAGCGGGCCGCCGAGGTGGACGCGTTGGCCGGGCGGAGCCGCCGGGTGCTCGGGCATCTGCTGGACCGGGCCGATTCGGAGCTCGCGCACACCCGGGCCCGGGTGGTCTCGCTGTCACCCGCCGCCACGCTGGAGCGGGGTTACGCGGTGCTCCAGCGGCCCGACGGCCATGTGGTGCGCTCCCCCGCCGACGCCGGTGCGCCCGGCGAGCCGCTGCGGGCGCGGGTGTCGGAGGGCGAGTTCACCGTACGGGTGGAGGGGTGACCTGTACGGGTCGCGCCGTGCCATGCCTCGCAGGTACGGGTCACGCCGCGCACGGTCCGGTCAGTAAGGGGCCCGCGGGGTCCGCTCACGGTGTTTTCTCGGCTCACGAATAGGGTGGATCACATGACGGACGACGGGACGGCGACGGCTGCCGCGACAGGCACGCTCGGGTACGAGCAGGCGCGGGACGAGCTGATCGAGGTCGTGCGCCGCCTGGAGGCGGGCGGCACGACGCTGGAGGAGTCGTTGGCCCTGTGGGAGCGGGGCGAGGAGCTGGCGCAGGTGTGCCGGCGCTGGCTGGAAGGTGCCCGCGCCCGTCTGGACGCGGCTCTGGCCCGCCCGGAGGAGCCCGCGCGGGACTCGGGCGCCGACGACTGAGGCGTCCACCGGGTGCCGTACGCGGGCAGGCCCGTCGGCCGATCGGCTCCGGCGCCAGGGGGGTGGCCCTGTTGTGGGGTGGCTCACTCCCGCCCGATTTTAGTTGAAAGTTAACCTACCTCTCCGTTACGGTGATCTCATCGCTTGATCCCCCCTGTTCGTCCGGAAGGTATTCGCAAGATGTCCCTCGTTCTTGACCCCGCCGCCCAGGACCTCCTCTTCCGTGAGGCCCGCACCGCCAACACGTTCACCGACGAGCCGGTGACCGATGAGCAGGTCCAGGCGATCTACGACCTGGTCAAGTACGGCCCCACGGCCTTCAACCAGTCGCCGCTGCGCGTCGTCCTGGTCCGCTCCGCCGAGGGCCGCGAGCGCCTCGTCCAGCACATGGCCGAGGGCAACCGCCCGAAGACCGCCGTCGCCCCGCTCGTCGCGATCCTCGTCGCCGACAACGAGTTCCACGAGGAGCTGCCGGCCCTGCTGCCGCACTTCCCGCAGGCCAAGGACGCGTTCTTCTCCGAGCGCCCGGTCCGCGAGTCGGCCGCCCTTCTCAACGCCGCGCTGCAGTCCGCGTACTTCATCATCGGTGTCCGCGCCGCCGGTCTGGCCGCAGGCCCGATGACCGGTTACGACGCCGCGGGCATCCAGAAGGAGTTCCTGGACGACGACCACATCCCGCTGATGGTCGTCAACATCGGCAAGCCGGGCGAGGACGCCTGGTTCCCGCGTTCGCCGCGCCTGTCGTACGACGAGGTCGTCACGACCGTCTGATTCCGCGATTCCCGCGATTGCGGCGATCACGGCGATCCGATCGCGGCGATCGCTTCGCGGGAAGCCGCTTGTACATGCGCCCGGCCAGGGTTTCCCGGCCGGGCGCTGTGCGTGTGCCCTCTGCGCGTGCGCCCTCAGCCGGACGACGAGGCCGCCTCGTGGAGGTGCGGAAGGTGCGGAAGGTGCGGAGGATGCGGAGGATGCTGTCGGGTCAGGGGGTGGTCTTCAGCGCGGCGGCCATCTCCACGAGCCGCCCCTTGGGTGCCGAGCCCGTGACCACGGTGGTCGAGCCCTTCTCCCGCAGGACGAGGGCGTCGTACTTCGGCCCCTCCCAGTGCTCCCACGCGCGCCCCGCGACATCCTCGGTGCGCCCGGTGTTCCTGGCGTCCCGGCTGACCTCGGGGATGTACTTCTTGGCCGGGTTCGTGGACTGCTCGACCGCGACGTACCTGCTGTCCGGGTCGAGGAAGCCGAGGTGCCAGCTGTCCCCCGCCTTGCTCGTGTACGAGACGGAGGTCGGCTTCCAGCCCTTCGCCAGGCCCTCCGGCGCGGCCACCGGATACGGCGCCGCCCGCCTCGCCGTGACGAGTTCCACCCTGAAGTCGACGGCCTTGATGGGATCGGCCTTGTCGTCATGCGGGATGAACACGTAGATGACCCCCGCGGCGGCGGTGATCACCATCATCGACAGGAACATGTCCCGGACCGTCTGTTTGCCTCGCTTGCTCGCCACGGGGTCAATGGTGGCATGTGCCTCTTCCCGCCCGGCCACGGGGAGGCTGCTCATACGTGACCCGCTCTGCTCATTTTATCGACCTACCGATAGAGTCGCAGCACCCTCTTTTCCGGTCGTCGCCGTACAGAAAGGTGCGCTCCGATGTCCGAGCATCATCTGCCGTCCCAGCTAGAGGTCTCCCCGGAGGCCCCCGACCGCAACCTGGCCCTGGAGCTGGTCCGGGTCACCGAGGCCGCCGCCATGGCAGCCGGGCGCTGGGTCGGCCGCGGCGACAAGATCGGCGCCGACGGCGCCGCCGTGAAGGCCATGCGGACCCTCGTCTCCACCGTCTCGATGAACGGCGTCGTCGTCATCGGTGAGGGCGAGAAGGACGAAGCGCCCATGCTGTTCAACGGCGAGCGCGTGGGCGACGGAACCGGCCCCGAGGTCGACATCGCCGTCGACCCGATCGACGGCACCACGCTGAACGCCAAGGGCATGCCGAACGCGATCGCCGTGCTGGCCGCCGCCGACCGCGGCGCCATGTTCGACCCGTCCGCCGTCTTCTACATGGACAAGCTGGTCACGGGCCCCGAGGCCGCGGACTTCGTCGACATCAACGCACCCGTGTCGGTGAACATCCGGCGTGTCGCGAGGGCGAAGAACTCGACGCCCGAGGACGTCACCGTCGTCATCCTCGACCGCCCCCGCCACGAGGGCATCGTCAAGGAGATCCGGGAGACGGGCGCCCGGATCAAGTTCATCTCCGACGGCGATGTCGCGGGCTCGATCATGGCGGCCCGCGAGGGCACCGGCGTCGATCTGCTGATGGGCATCGGCGGCACCCCCGAGGGCATCATCTCGGCGTGCGCCATAAAGTGCCTCGGCGGTGTCATCCAGGGCAAGCTGTGGCCCAAGGACGAGGCCGAGCGTCAGCGCGCGCTGGACGCCGGGCACGACCTGGACCGGGTGCTGTCGACCGACGACCTGGTCAGCGGCGACAACGTGTTCTTCGTGGCGACCGGTATCACCGACGGTGAACTGATGCGCGGTGTGCGGTACCGCGCGGAGACGGCGACCACCGAGTCGATCGTCATGCGTTCGAAGTCGGGCACGATCCGGAAGATCGACTCGACCCACCGGCTGTCGAAGCTGCGCGCCTACAGCGCGATCGACTTCGACCGCGCGAAGTAGGTCCGACCGCGCCGAGCAGGTCCGGCCGCCCGCGCGGAGAAGCGGCGGAAACAGGGACACGGGTGAGGGGGCTGCCGACGGGCAGCCCCCTCACCCGTGTTCCTCAGCCCGCCGCGGCTATCTGCTCCGTCTGCGCCGCCGACGTGAGCTCGATCTCGCGCCTACGGCGCCGGGCGAGCACCACGCGGCGTTCCGCGGCGGTCAGGCCGCCCCACACCCCGTACGGCTCGGGTTGCATCAAGGCGTGCTCCTGGCACGCCACCATCACCGGACAGCGGGCGCATACGCGTTTGGCGGCCTCCTCGCGGGACAGTCGGGCAGCAGTCGGCTCCTTCGACGGGGCGAAGAACAACCCGGCTTCGTCCCGGCGGCACACCGCCTCCGAATGCCAGGGTCCCGCCTGGTCTTCCCGAGCGGGAGTGCGCTGGGGAGGAACGGCGACGACCTGCAGAGTCTGATGCGGCGGTTGCAGCACGGTCTACTCCTGACGACGGCTTCGCGAGCGAGAGACGATGCAGCATTCCCTACCCGCTGTGCGCGTGCCTAAGCGCTGCGTGGCACAGGCTTCCGGGGCGCGCAATTGCACCCGCGGCGCACTTTGGCCGGATCCCGAAGGCTGTCCACCACCGCCCGCTCAGCGGCCGAGGTGTTTGCGCAGTTGGTCGTGGAGGTCGGCAATGAACTTGCCCCGCTTGGGCTTTGCCTCCACGCTTCCGAAGACGGAATAGCCGTTCACCACGACGACCGGTGCTTCCGGGTCCGCGGATTCCAGTGTCATCACTTCGAAATTACCGAAAACACCCGTCCCGCTGCCGCGCAGCGAGATGTTCTGCGGCACCTTGATCTCGACACTGCCGAAGATGGACGTCGCGTTGATGACGGTGAGCCGTTGGCCGAAAAGAGCCTCCGTCAGATCGATCTCCACGGAACCGAACAGCGAGAAGGCGTTGGTACGGCCACCGACCCGCCAACGCCCTTTCCTGGTCGAGCTGCTGAAGATCGCCACGAGGTTGTCCGCCGGCCCGGCCGGACCCTCGGGGCCGTAGGCGTAGGGCCGCGCACCGGTCTGCGGGGCGGTGGCGCCGGGCGCGGGCAGGTCGCGGACCAGCGGTTCGAGTTCACCGAGGGTCTTGGCGCGGTAGACCAGGTCGATCCGCTCGGCGTGCTCCTCGGCGGTCAGCCGGCCCTCGGCCATGGCGTCCCGCAGGATGTCCGCGATCCGGTCGCGGTCGGCGTCGGAGGCTCGGATACCGGCCGGTGGGGGTTCAGCCGGGGCGACGGGCTGCTGGGGCTGCTTTTCGAGGTCCACCGATCCAGCGTACCCAAACGCGATAGATCGCGACTAGGGGCAGTCCGGGCGATCCGGCCAAATCCTGGGCGCTCACCGCCCGGTCCGCCACGCCCGGCCCGGCCCGGAATCAGGGGCGCCGCCTCCTGGTTCCAGGTGAGCCTTACCTCACAGGATCGGGTGACCCACGGCGCTCTACGCTGGTGGATGCGCTGCCCAAGGGAGGTCAGCCGCTGTCGCCGAGTGAGGAATGGCCGTAATGCCAGAGTTTGCGTACTCCGATCTGCTCCCCCTGGGAGAGGACACCACGCCCTATCGTCTGGTGACCGCCGAGGGCGTCTCCACCTTCGAGGCCGACGGTCGTACGTTCCTCAAGGTCGAGCCGGAGGCCCTGCGCACGCTCGCCGCCGAGGCCATGCACGACATCTCGCACTTCCTGCGCCCCGCGCACCTCGCGCAGCTGCGCCGGATCGTGGACGACCCCGATGCCTCGTCCAACGACAAGTTCGTCGCGCTCGACCTCCTGAAGAACGCGAACATCGCCGCCGCGGGTGTCCTGCCGATGTGCCAGGACACCGGTACGGCGATCGTCATGGGCAAGCGCGGCCAGAACGTGCTGACGTCGGGCGGTGACGAGGAGGCCCTGTCGCACGGCGTCTTCGACGCGTACACCAAGCTCAACCTGCGCTACTCGCAGATGGCCCCGCTGACCATGTGGGACGAGAAGAACACCGGCTCGAACCTCCCGGCGCAGATCGAGCTGTACGCCACCGACGGCGGCGCGTACAAGTTCCTCTTCATGGCGAAGGGCGGCGGCTCCGCCAACAAGTCGTTCCTCTACCAGGAGACCAAGGCGGTCCTCAACGAGACCTCCATGATGAAGTTCCTGGAGGAGAAGATCCGTTCGCTGGGCACCGCGGCCTGCCCGCCGTACCACCTGGCGATCGTCGTCGGCGGTACGTCGGCCGAGTTCGCGCTGAAGACCGCGAAGTACGCCTCCGCGCACTACCTGGACGAGCTGCCCGCCGAGGGCTCCCCCACCGGGCACGGCTTCCGGGACAAGGACCTGGAGGAGAAGGTCTTCGAGCTGACGCAGAAGATCGGGATCGGCGCGCAGTTCGGCGGCAAGTACTTCTGCCACGACGTACGCGTCGTCCGGCTCCCCCGGCACGGCGCCTCGCTGCCCGTCGCCATCGCCGTGTCCTGCTCGGCGGACCGCCAGGCCACCGCGAAGATCACCGCCGAGGGTGTCTTCCTGGAGCAGCTGGAGAGGGACCCGGCGCGCTTCCTGCCGGACACCACCGACGACCACCTGGACGAGGCCGCGGATGTCGTGCGGATCGACCTGAACCGGCCGATGGACGACATCCTCGCCGAGCTGACCAAGTACCCGGTCAAGACCCGGCTCTCGCTGACCGGCCCGCTGGTCGTGGCGCGCGACATCGCGCACGCCAAGATCAAGGAGCGGCTGGACGCGGGCGAGGAGATGCCGCAGTACCTGAAGGACCACCCGGTGTACTACGCGGGCCCGGCCAAGACGCCCGAGGGGTACGCGTCCGGCTCCTTCGGCCCGACGACGGCCGGCCGCATGGACAGCTACGTCGCGCAGTTCCAGGCGGCGGGCGGCTCCAAGGTGATGCTGGCCAAGGGCAACCGGTCCCGGCAGGTCACCGACGCGTGCGACGCGCACGGCGGCTTCTACCTCGGCTCCATCGGCGGCCCGGCCGCGCGCCTCGCGCAGGACTGCATCAAGAAGGTCGAGGTCATCGAGTACGAGGAGCTCGGCATGGAGGCGGTCTGGAAGATCGAGGTCGAGGACTTCCCCGCGTTCGTCGTGGTCGACGACAAGGGCAACGACTTCTTCACCGAGCCCGCCCCCGCGCCGACGTTCACCAGCATTCCGGTACGGGGGCCTGGTCTCGGCTGACCGGCCGGCCGGCGTACGGGCCTGTCGGCTGACCGGCGTACAGGCAAGCGGTGGGTGGGGGCGTTCCGGACGGAGCGCCCCCACCGTGCGTTTCCAGCCACCGCGCCGCCGCGTTCCCAGTGGCCCCAGTAGCCCCAGCGGCCCCCGCTGTACGCCGCTCAGCCGTCCAGCAGGCCCGAGGTCGCCACCAGATAGCCGAGCTGGGCGCGGCTGTTGCTGCCCAGTTGCTCGGAGACCTTGCGCATGTGCTCGGCGACGCTGCGCCTGCTCATGCCGATGCGCCGGGCGATCGCCGCGTCCGTCTCGCCGTTGACGACCGCCTGCAGGATCGCGCGCTGGAGGTCGGAGGTGATGACGGGGGTGCGCAGCAGTGCGCGTTCCGGGCGGACGGGGACCGAGCGGGCCCACGCCTCGTCGAAGTGCCGGATCAGGAGGCGGACCAGGGACGGGTGCTGGATGCGCAGGGCGTTGTGCGGTTCGTCGGAGAACGGGATGAACGCGAGGTCCCGGTCGAACACGATGATCCGGTCGACGACCTCGGCGAGCGTCCTGACCTCCGCGCCCGCCGCTGTCACCTGCTCGATGTACGCGAGCGTCGTGCGGTCCGAGCGGACGGTGTGCTGGTAGATCGTGTGCTGCCGGATGCCGCGCCGCAGGCTGTTCAGGTCCCGGGGCAGCGACTCCCGCAGGAGGTGCGCGGGACGGCCGCCGCCCGGGTGCGCGGTGCGCACCTCCTCGCGGCAGCCGCCGACTCCCGCTTCGAGGGCCTTGCTGATGACGGCGTGTCCGGAGAGCCGGGTGAGGGCGGGCTGTTGGAGCCGGTGCACATCGGCGTACAGGCCCTCGAAGGCGGCGAGGGCGGCGCGCGCCGAGCGCAGGGTGCGGCGCTGTTCGAGGATCGCCTCCTCCATGGGGGCGAGCGCGGCGAACGACGCGGTCTCCGGCGGCACGGGGATCATGAAGCCCGGTGATTCCCGGTCGGCCACCATCAGATGCAGGGCGCGCAGGCAGGCGGCCACCTCGCCCTGCGGAAGGCTGCCCTCCAGGAGCGCGCGCCGGTAGGTCGTGAGTGCCGTCTCGCAGGGCCGCTCCGGCATCGGGCGGTCCGGCGTCGATTCGCGGCAATCACATACCGGTGGGAGGGATTGATCGTCCTGCACAAGTATGCAGATTACCTTTGTGCAAACGGGACGACATCGGTGAGTGCTCCGGCTGGACGAGTATGTGCGGGTGAAACCCGGTATCAACGGCACCGATAGCCAATCGAACAGCACAACACCGAACGAAGCGGACAGCGAAACAGATAGAGAAACGGAGAACGGAGCGGTGAGCTCTGTCAACACGGCGCGTTCCGAGCGGCGTTATCGATTCCTCGTCGCGGGATACGCCGTCTCTTCGTACGGCACGTTCCTGAATATGGTGGCGCTCAATCTGTTCGTCTATGAGACGACGGGCCGAGCGCTCGCCATGGGCCTGTTCATGGCCGTGCGGCTGGCTTCCGGATTTGTCGCCGGACTGATGGCGGGCGGGCTGCTCGCCCGCTTCACGGCGAAAAGCATCATGCTGTGGGTGAATGTCGCGCAGGCGGCGGTGATGCTGCTGCTCATTCTGGCGCCGGACGGTCTGCGGACGGCGGCGCTGATGGCCGTCTCGCTGGTGATCGGGGCGTGCGGAACGCTGTTCATGGTGTCGTTGCGCAGTTCGATCCCGGAGATGGTCGGTGAGGACCGCCGGGCCTGGGCGAACTCCCTGTCGATCACGGGACGTTCACTGGCGATGGTGGCGGGCTTCGCCTCGGCGGGTGTGGTGGTGTCCCTGGTCGGGTACACCGCGGCGTTCGCCGTCGACATGGCGACCTTCGCGGCCTGCGCGGTGACGGTGGCCCTCCTGCCGATCGCCGGGGGCGGCAGGGGCGCGGGCACCGCGCCGGATGCGGGCGCCGCGCCGGACTCGGAGGGGGACTCCGGCGGGCGCACGGGGGAAGCGACGGCACCGGAGCCGGTCGGGGGCGCGGCGGCGAAGGGGACGGGGCGGCGGGGAGCCTTCGCCTTCCTGGCAGGGCGGCGGCGGAGGCCCGTCGCGTTCCTGGCACTGGCCGCAGCGCCCGGCATGGGCCTGATGGTGGCGCTGCGCGGGGTGGACGCGTTCGGTTCGTCCTCCCACAACGCGGCGCTGCCGATCTACTCCACCGAGCTGGACGCGTCGAACCCCGCGGTGTTCGTGTCCGCCTTCTGGTGCGTGTGGGCGCTGGGCAACATCGGTGCGCAGCAGGTGATCCAGCGGTACGCGAAGCGCACCGGGCGGTCGGTGGGCGCGCTGGGCTTCGGTTACGGGACCGTCGTGATGTCGGCGGCGTTCATCCTGGCCTTCGCCGGTTTCCCGTTGCCCGTGACGGCGGTGATCGCGCTGGTCGCGGGCGCCGCGGACGGCCTCACCGAGGTGTCGTACACCTCGCATCTCCAGACTCTTCCGGCCGACTTGCGCGGCCATGCCTTCGGGCTCTCCGCAACGTTCGAGAACCTCGGCTTCGGGGTCGGCATGATCCTCGTGGCCGCCGCTCTCGACCGGTACACCTCCTTCACCGTGGTCGCGTGGTCCCATGGGGCTGCCATCGTGGTCGCGCTGGCATTCCTGCTGCGGGTGGCGGGGCTGCGGAGGGGAGAGGCAGTTGAAGGACAACCGCATGGCGGTGAAGGACCGTCCCACAGCGGTGAAGGACCGTCGCATCGCGGTGATCGGGACGGCGCTGAGGTTTCCCGGAGCTGACAGCACCGAGGAGTACTGGCGCGACATCCGTGCCGGTGTCAGCCGTGTACGCCGCTTCACCGACGCCGAGTTCGCGGCGGCCGGGGTGCCGGAGTCGGAGTACCGCGCCCCGGGGTACGTCGGGGCGAGCGCGCTGCTGGATTCCGTGGACGGTTTCGACGCCGCGTTCTTCGGGATGAGCGGGCGGGAGGCGGCCCTCACCGATCCGCAGCAGCGGCTGTTCCTGGAATGCTGCTTCCACGCGCTGGAGGACGGCGGGTACGCACGGCCGGACGAAGCGGTACGGATCGGGGTGTACGGGAGCTCCGGCTACCGCCTGTACTCGCTGCACAGCTATCTCGCGGAGAATCTCGCCGCGGAGTCCCGGTCCGGCGACTGGATGACGGCCAAGCAGGTACAGGTCGGCACCTACCCGGACTTCACGGCCAACCGGGCCGCGTACCGGCTCGGCCTGACCGGTCCCGCGGTGAACGTGGCGACGGCCTGTTCGAGCGCGCTGGTCTCCGTACATCTGGCGTGCCAGGCGCTGTGGGCCGGGGACGCGGATCTGATGCTGGTGGCCTCCTCCGCCCTGCATCTGCCGCAGATCACCGGGCACCGGCCGGTGAAGGGGTCCACGCTCTCCCCCACCGGCACGGTCCGGGCGTTCGACGCGGACGCGGACGGCACCGTCGGGGGCAACGGGGTCGCCGCCGTCCTGCTGAAGCCGCTGGACCGGGCGGTCGCCGACGGGGACACCGTGCGTGCCGTGATCCTGGGCTCGGCCGTCACCAACGACGGGGCGGACAAGGCGGGGTTCGCCGCGCCGGGGGTCGCCGGGCAGCGCGACGCCGTGCTCGGGGCGCTGCGCGCGGCCGGGGTCTCCGCGGAGTCGATCGGCTATCTGGAGGCGCACGGTACGGGCACGCTCAAGGGGGATCCGATCGAGTTCGCCGCCCTGACGGAGGCGTTCCGCCGGCACACCGGCCGGACCGGTTTCTGCGCCCTCGGCTCCACGAAACCCGCCATCGGCCATCTGGACAGCGCGGCCGGGCTGGCCGGGCTGATCAAGGCGATCGAGGTGCTGCGGCACGGAATCGTCCCCCCGCTGGTGAACTTCTCCCGGCCCAACCCGGCGCTCGCGGTCGACGACAGCCCCTTCGTACTGCCGGCCCAGGAGCGGGACTGGCCGGTGAGCGGGGTACGGCGCGCCGGTGTGCACTCCATCGGCATGGGCGGTACCAATGCGCACGTGATCTTGGAACAGGCGCCCCCGCGTACGGAACGGGTCCCCGGCGCGTCACCGCGCGCGGAAGAGGTGCTCGGCGCGTCACCGCGCGCGGGGCGGACAGTCGGCGCGCCCCCGCGCGCGGAACACGGGCCCGGCGCGGACGGTGTGCCGGTTCCGGCGCTGCTTCCGCTGTCCGCCGCGAGCGGGGACGCGCTGGTGGCGTACGCCCGCTCGGTACGTGACCATCTCGTACGCCACCCGGAAACGGCCCCCGCCGACCTCCTGGTCACCACCGCGCTGGGACGGCGCCTGCTCCCCCACCGGCTGGTCGTCACGTCCGCCGACCCGGTCGCCGGGCTCGATGCCTTCCTGCGGGACGAGGCGGCGGGCAAGGCGGCTGGCGAGGCGGCGGGCGGGGCCTCGGGCGCGGTGGCGGACCGTGCGTCCGGTGAGGCGTACGTGACGGGGGTGGTGGACGGGGAGGGTGCGGTCGGCCCGGTCTTCCTGTTCAGCGGGCAGGGCGGCCCGCGCCCCGGCATGTGCGCCGAGCTGTCGGGGCGCTTCCCGGTGGTGGCCGGGACACTCGCCCTCTGTGCCCGGCTGTACGAGGAGGAGACCGGCCACCGCGACTTCCTGGCCCGGGTCGTGGAGGGGCGGGGGCCGGCCCGGTGGGACACGGCCTTCGCCCAGCCCGCGCTTTTCGCCCTCCAGATCGCCCAGGCCCGGCTGTGGGAACAGCTCGGTGTCACGCCGGGGCGGGTCGCCGGACACAGCGTCGGCGAGTACGCGGCGCTGTGCGTGGCCGGGGCGATGGACGTCGAGAACGCGATGCGACTGGTCTGCCGACGCGGGCAGTTGATGCGGCGGGACGTGGCGCCCGGAGCCATGCTCGCCGCCTTCGTGACACGGGATCGGGTACGGGACCTGCTGGCCGGGGTCCACGGTCTGGAGCTCGCCGCGGTCAACGGCACCGCCGCGCATGTCCTCGCCGGGCCCCCGGCGGCGGTCGCGGCGGCACGGTCCCTGCTGGCGGACCGGGGCGAGGCGTACGAGCCGCTCGACCTGGACCGGGCCTTCCACACCGCGCTGCTCGACCCGATTCTCGACGATCTGCGGATCCTCGCCGAGAGGACGGAACTCCGGCCGCTGCGCACGGAGTTCGTCAGCGGTCTGGACGGCGCCGTGCGGCCCGTCGGATGGCTGCCCGACGCCGACCACCTGGTCCGACAGGCGCGCCGCACAGCCGACTTCGCCGCCGTACTGGACACCCTGGGCGATGCCCCCGTCCTGCTGGAGCTCGGGCCGTCCGCCGTGCTGGCCGGGATGGCCCGCCGGGTCCTGCCGGACGCCGT
The DNA here is from genome assembly GCF_026340105.1 of Streptomyces sp. NBC_01433. NCBI lineage: Bacteria > Bacillati > Actinomycetota > Actinomycetes > Kitasatosporales > Streptomycetaceae > Streptomyces > Streptomyces sp. NBC_01433. Next base: position 1,035,483 of record NZ_JAPEPM010000001.1, read on the forward strand.
CTGCGTACCGACCCGGCAGTGGGAGCGGGCGGTGGCCCGGCTGCACTGCGCGGGGACGGGTGTCGACTGGTCCGCGCTGCTCGCCGGGTGCGGCGGGCGGCGGGTGCCGCTGCCGACGTACCCGTTCCGGCATCAGTCGTACTGGTCCGGCCCGGCCCCGGTACGGGCCGCCGCGATCCCGCACATATCCACACGCTCGACGGAGGATGGCATGACCGAACAGGCCGTACTGGAACGGGTGCTGGAACTGGCAGCCCGCCATCTGGGCCATCGGCCCTCGGAGGTCGGCGCCGACCGGTCGTTCGTGGCGATGGGCGCGGACTCGCTGCAACTGATCGGCATGATACGGCAGTTGGAGGCGGAGTTCGGTACGGAGATAGCCATGCGGGAGATCCTGGAGGAGGCGGGGACGCCGAGACTGACGGCCGGGCTCATAGCGGGCCGGACGGCACAGGGGCCGGGCCGCGCACAGGCTGAAGGTCGTGCGCGGGCTCAGGAGCGCCGGCGGGCTCAAGGACGCGAGCGGGCGCCCGAGCAGGTGCCGATGCAGCGGCAGGCGCCGGAGCCCGAGCGGCAGCCCGAAGCGCCCGGCGAGCCCGACGGGCCCGTATACGCCACCCGCGCCGAGGTCGAGGAACTGTCCCGCCAGATAGGCCAGTTGGCGGAGACCCAGGCCGCGATGCTGACCCAGCTCTCCGCCGCGGTCGCCCTGCTGACCGACCGTACCGAGGCGGCGGACCGATGAGCACGGCGTACGGCGAGGACCGGAACGCCACGGCCGAGGCGGTGGCCAGGGCGGCGACGCTCTCCCGGCAGCTGACCCAGCAGCTCACCGCCGCCACCGCCGCCACCGCCACCGCGTCCGCCTCCGCCTCCGCCTCCGCCTCCGCCGAACGGGACCGTACGCGGCGAACGGCACCTCAGCCGCCGTCGCCCACCCCACCCAACGCCCCCGCGCCACCGAACCCGGTGCCGGGCGCTCCCCCGGGCACTCCCCCGGCCGCCTCCCACGGCCCCCGCCTCGTCGTGGAAGCGGCGGGCGGGATGGCCGGGTCGCGGGCCGACGCCGCGCAGCGCGCCCACACCGCTTCCCTCGTCGACCGGTTCACCGAACGGACCCGCACGTCCAAGCGCCTCGCCCAGCAGCACCGCCGGGTGCTCGCCGACAGCCGGGCCGTCGTCGGGTTCCGCGACGCCACCAAGGAGATGCTGTACCCGATCGCCGCCCGTTCGGCGCACGGCTCCCGGATCACCGACGTCGACGGCAACGACTACACCGACATCACCATGGGCTTCGGCTCCCTGCTCTTCGGCCACGAACCGGAGTTCGTCACCGAGGCCGTCCGGCGCCACCTCTCCCGGGGCCTGCGCCTCGGCCCCCGCTCCCCCGACACCGGCGAGGCCGCGGCGCTGCTCGCCGAGCTGACTGGGCTGGACCGGGTGGCCTTCGCCGCTTCCGGTACGGAGGCGAACTCGGCGGCCGTGCGGCTGGCCCGCGCCGCCACGGGCCGCGACAAGGTTGTCATGTTCCGCGGCTCGTACCACGGGCACATCGACTCCGTGCTCGGCCGCCCCGGCGGTCCGGACCACCACGCCGTCCCCGTCTCGCGCGGCATCCCGGCAAGCGCCGTCGCCGACCTGATCGTGCTGGAGTACGGCGGTCAGGAAGCACTCGACACCATCGACGCGCTGGGCGACCGCATCGCCGCCGTCCTGGTGGAGCCGGTCCAGTGCCGCAATCCCGCCCTGCGCCCGGTGGAATTCCTGCGCTCCCTGCGCGAACTGACCGCGCGCCGGGGCATCGTGCTGCTCTTCGACGAGATGCTGACCGGACTGCGCCCGCATCCGCGCGGCGCCCAGGACCACTTCGGGGTCGTGCCCGACCTCGCCACCTACGGCAAGGCGCTCGGCAGCGGCTTCCCGGTCGGGGCCGTGGCCGGGCGGGCCGATCTGCTCGACGGGGTCGACGGGGGCTTCTGGAGCTACGGGGACGACAGCCGCCCTCCGAAGGAGACCACGTTCATCGGCGGCACGTACATGCAGCACCCGCTCTCCATGGCGGCGACGAAGGCGGTGCTCACCCATCTCAAGGAACAGGGGCCGGGGCTCCAGGAGCGGCTGAACGCCCGCACCGGGGCGCTCGCCGGGCAGCTCAACGACTTCTTCCGGGACGAGGAATTCCCCCTGGAACTGGCCCACTTCGGCTCGATGTTCCGCTTCACCCACCGCGCCGACATGGAGCTGCTCTACCACCACCTCCAGCTGCGCGGCGTGTACGTGTGGGAATGGCGCAGCTTCTACCTCTCCACCGCGCACACCGAAGAGGACGTGGCGGCGGTCGCGGACGCGGTGAAGGGATCACTGCGCGAACTGCGCGACGGCGGTTTCTTCCCTCGTACGGAACCGGCGGCGAGGCCCGCGAAGCGGCCGGTGCGACCGGTGCGCCCCGCCCTCGACTTCGGGGTGTACTTCTTCGGCGACCATCCGGAGGGCGGCGACGCGTCCCCGGCGGACGGCGACACCGCCGCGTACGCCAGGAGCACCCCCGAGGCGTACGACACGGTCTTCGAGACCGCGCGCTTCGCCGACGAGCACGGCTTCTCCTCCCTCTGGCTGCCCGAGCGGCACTTCCACTCCTTCGGCGGCCTCTTCCCGAACCCCGCCGTCCTGGCCTCCGCCCTGGCCCGCGAGACCGGCCGCATCCGGATCAACGCGGGCTCCGTCGTCCTGCCGCTGCACGATCCGGTGCGGGTCGCGGAGGAGTGGTCGGTCGTCGACAACCTCTCCGGCGGCCGGGTCGGCATCGGATGCGCCACCGGCTGGCACGCCCAGGACTTCGCGCTGCACCCCGACCGGTTCGCCGACCGTCGTGAGATCGCGTTCGCGCACCTGGACGAGGTCCGCAGGCTGTGGCGGGGCGAGGCCGTCCGGCGGCTCACGGGCGAGGGCGCCGAGACCGAGGTGCGCATCCATCCCCGGCCGGTCCAGGAGGAACCGCCGCTGTTCCTCGCCACCTCCGGGCAGCGCGACTCGTACGGGGAGGCGGCCCGGCGCGGGCTCGGCGTCGTCACCAACCTGATGAGCCAGACCGTGGCCGAGCTGACCGCGAACATCGCGCACTACCGGCAGGTCCGCGCGGACCGCGGGCTGGACCCGGAGGCCGGCCGGGTGACCGTCCTGGTGCACACGTACCTCGGTACGGACCACGACACCGCGCGGGCCGAGGCGCTGGAGCCGATGAGCCGCTATCTGCGGTCCTCGCTGCTGATGCGGTCGGCCGCCACCGCGCTCGGCCGGAGCCCACAGGACGTCGCGGAGTCGAGCGAGGAGGACCTCGACTATCTGTTCCGGCGGGCCTACGACCGGTACTGCGACCAGCGGGCCCTGATCGGTACGCCGGAGAGCGTCGCGCCGTTCGTCGACGCGCTGCACCGGGCGGGCGTGGACGAGATCGCCGCGCTCGTCGACTTCGGGGTGGGGCGGGAGCAGCTGCGCTCGGGGCTCGTTCAGCTGGACGTGCTGCGCCGCCGCACCCGGGAGCGGTTGCGGGAGACGGTCGCGCCCGCCACCTCCGCGCAGCGGCGGCTCTGGCTGGCCTCCCAGCTGCTCGGCGACTCCGCCGCGTACAACGAGACCCAGGCCGTACGGCTGCGCGGGCCGCTGGACGAGGCCGCGCTCCGTACCGCCGTGGACGGGCTGGTGGAACGCCATGCCGGACTGCGGACCGTGTTCCGGGCCGGGCGGTGCGACGGCCGGGGCGACGGCCGGGGCGACGAGACCGTGATGCAGGTCGTCCGGTCCGGGCAGCGCGTTCCGCTGCGGGTCACCGATGCCCGGGGGCAGCGGCCCGACACGGCGATCGGAGCAGTGCTCTCGGAGGAGAGCACCCGTACGTACGATCTGGCGGCGGGGCCGCTCTTCACTCCCCGGCTGGTCCGACTGGCGCAGGACGACCACGCATTGGTGTTCGGCCTGCACCACATCATCACGGACGCCCACTCGGCCGGACTGATCGCGGCCGACCTCCAGGAGCTGTACCGGGCGGCTGCCGCCGGTCGCCCGCCCGTGTTCGAACGGCCCGCGGGGACGACCGTCGGGGCCGCCGAGCCACCCCGCACCGAGGCCGACCTCACCTGGTGGCGCGAGTGTCTCGGCGAGAAGCCACCCGTCCTGGGGCTGCCCACGGACCGGCCGCGCGGGCGCCGGGTGGCGGGGCGCGGCGGTGCGGAGGCCCGCACGCTGGACCGGGAGCGGACGGATCTGCTCCGGGAGTGGAGCGGGGAGCGGGGCGTCACCCTGTTCGCCACGCTCTGCACGGCCTGGCAGCTGGTGCTGCGGCGGCGCTCCGGCCAGGACGAGTTCCTGCTCGGCACGACCTTCGGGCGGCGCCTGCCGGAGACCCTGGACACGGTCGGATTCCATGTGGCGCTCCTGCCGTTGCGGCTGACGGCGACCGACACGACGCCGGTTCCGGAGGCCGTACGGGCCACGGGGCGCGCCCTGTTCGACGCGGAGGAGCACAGCCGGGTGGACCTCGACGCCCTGCTCGCCGCGGTCCACCCGGACCCGGGCAGTCCGCGACCGCTGATCACCGTGTCGATCGACCTCGACAGCGCGCCACTGGCCGGAATCGAACTGCCCGGCCTGCGCGCCGAGGAGGTGGCGGCGGGGACGGAGTCGGCCCCACTGGAGCTGGCCCTGATGGCCACCCGCACGGCAGCGGGCGGACTACGGCTGCGGCTGCGTTACGACGCGGATCTGTTCGACGCCGGGACGGCTCGCGGGTATCTCACCGAACTGGACGACACGCTGCGGTCGATGACCGAGGACGGCGAGGAACGGGAGGAAGGCCAGGAACGGGAGGAAGGGTCCAGGGGCGAGGACCGGGGCGGATCGGCCGGTGACGGGACGGCGGCCGTCCTGCGGGAGGTCTGGGAGGCCGTCCTCGATGTGCGCGGCTTCCCCGCCGAAGCCAATTTCTTCGACCTCGGCGGCAACTCCATCGCCGCGATCCGGCTGGTGAACCGGGTCCGCGACACTCTCGGCGTCGACTACCCGCTGGCGGACTTCTTCGCCGAGGCCACGCTGCGGGCGATGACGGAACAGCTCGGTGGAAGAGCGCCGGAACAGCTCACGGGCGGAATCCCGGAGGGCGTACCGGAAGACGTACCGGAGACCGTCCTGGACCGCGCCCCCGTCAGCGCTCAGCAGGCGCGGATGATCGCCGGTCACCACGCCGTCCCGCGGGCCGAGGTGTGGAACGTACCGACCCGGATCACGTTCACCGGGCTCCTGGACCCCGAGGCGCTGCGGTCCGCCGTCGCCGAGGTGATCGCCCGGCACGACTCGCTGCGAACCCGCTTCGTACAGGAGTCCGGCGAGGAGGAGCTCGTACCCGAGGAGTCCGTACCCGAGAAGTCCGTACCCGAGAAGTCCGTACCGCAGCAGCCGGAAGGTGCGGCGGGCGGAGACTGGTGGCAGGAGGTCATCGCCCCCGCTCCGCTCGTCCTGCCCGTCGAGGATCTCACCGGACTGCCGCCCGGCGAACGGGCGCCGCGCGCCGACGCGTTGTGCCGGGAGACGGCCGCGAGCCGCTTCGATCTGAGCCGGCCCGCCCTGCCCAAACTGCGGCTGCTGCGCGTCGAGGAGGACCGCTGGGCGCTGATGTTCGTGCTGCACCACATCACCGTCGACGGCTGGTCCCTGTCGCTGCTGCTCGCGGAAATCGCCGAGCTGTACACCGCGGCGGCAGCGGGCATGAGGCACGCGCTCCCGGCACCGGCCATGCAGGCTCCGGAGTACGCCCGCCGGCAGCGCGCGCACCACGATCCGGGGACCGAGACGGCCAGGGCCGCCTACTGCGCCGCGTACCTGGACGGGGTGCCGTCCGCCGTCCCCGTACCCACCGACCGTCCGCGCCCGGAGCGGCTGAGCGGGCGCGGCGACACGATCCGCGGCGTCGCGTCGGGCGAGGTGCGGGCGGCGGTGGAGGAGTTCGCGAGCGCCCGGCACACCACCCCGTTCGCGGTCGCGGCGGCGGCCCTAGGGGTGTTCCTGACCCGGCTCTCCGGGGAGCCGGACATCCTGCTGAGCGTTCCGTACGCCAACCGTGAGGGCACCGAGTCCGAGTCGCTCGTCGCGATGACATCAACCGCGGTGATGGTGCGCGTACGACAGGATTCAGCCAATCTCGCGGAGAGCTGCGCGGAGTTCGCGGTACGCACCGGGGTGGGCGCGATGGGCGCCATGGCGCACGTCCTGCCGACCGCGCGGATCATGCGGGCGATGCGGGATGCGGGCGCGGACAGTGTCCCCGACCGGGTACCGCATGTCCTGGCGTTCCAGAATTCCGTCGACACGGACATCGAGATCCCCGGTCTCCAGGTCGAGGTGGCCGATCTGGCACCGCCGCTTTCCCGCAGCGAGCTGTGCTTCGGGCTTGCGCCGCGACGGGACCCTGCGAAGGGTTATCGGACGTTCCTGGAGTTCTCCTCGGACCTCTGGAACCGGGAAACCGCCGAGAACCTGCTGTCCTCGTACACCGAACTGCTCGCCGAGTTCTGTGCCCAGCCCGACCGGCCGGTCCGCGAACTCCTGGAAACGCCCGAAGAGTCACCAGTGTCCTCACCCTCGCAGTCACAGCCGAACACCGGAAAGGCGGACGCCGTATGACGCCGGCCCCCCACCGCAGCCACACCGACGACCTGCTCTCCTTCATCGCGGCCAGCCCCTCGCCCTACCACGTGGTGGCGAGCGCCGCCCAGCGCCTGGAGAAGGCCGGCTTCCGCGAGCTGCGCGGTACGGACGACTGGACCGGGGCGACCGGCGGCTGTTTCGTCACCCGCGCCGGTGCGCTGATCGCCTGGTACGTCCCCGAGGGCGCCCCCACCCACACCCCCTTCCGGATCGTCGGCACCCACACCGACTCGCCGAACCTGCGGATCAAGCCGTCGCCCGACACCGGGACGGCGGGCTGGCGCCAGATCGGCGTGGAGATCTACGGCGGGGTCCCGCTCAACACCTGGCTCGACCGCGACCTGGGCATCTCCGGCCGGCTCGCCCTGCGCGGCCCGGACGGCACCCCCCGCAACCGGCTCGTCCAGATCGACGAACCCCTGCTGCGGGTGCCCCAGTTGGCCATTCACCTGGACCGCACGGTCAACGAGGGCGTGGCACTCGACCGGCAGCGGCACATCGCCCCGATCTGGGCCCTCGGCGATCCGCAGGAGGGCGCGCTGCTGCGCCGGGTGGCGGCGGCGGCCGAGGAGGACCCGGCCGATGTGCTGGGCTGGGACCTGATGCTGCACGACATCCAGCCGCCCGGATACCTGGGCGTCGACCGGGAGTTCGTGGTGTCGTCCCGGCTGGACAACCAGATCTCGGTGCACGCGGGGGTCACGGCGCTGGTCGAGGCGGCGACGGGGGTCGAGGAGCCCCGGTACATCCCGGTGCTGGCCGCCTTCGACCACGAGGAGGTCGGCAGCGGCTCGGAGACCGGGGCACAGAGCCCGCTGCTGGAGCGGGTCCTGTCGCGTTCCGTCTCCGCGCGGGGCGGCAGCGGCGAGGACTGGTCGCGGGCCCTGTCCGGGGCGTTCTGCGTCTCCGCCGACATGGCGCACGCGGTGCACCCCAACTACGCGGAACGGCACGACCCGGACCACCGGCCGCTGCCCAACGGCGGCCCGACGGTCAAGGTCAACGTCAACCAGCGGTACGCCACCGACAGCACCGGCATCGCGGTGTTCACGGCGGCGTGCGAGCGGGCGGGCGCCCCGTGGCAGCCGTTCGTCTCCAACAACGCGATGCCGTGCGGCACCTCGATCGGTCCGCTCACCGCGGCCCGGCTGGGCGTCACGACGGTCGACGTGGGGGTGCCGGGGCTGTCCATGCATTCGGCGCGCGAACTGTGCGGTGCGGACGACCCGGCGTATCTGGCGGCCATCCTGGGCGCCATCATGGCCGGCTGAGGGCTGCCCCAGGAGGGGCCGGCCCACGCCTCCCGGCGCCGGATGGCCCCTCGCCCCCACGCCCACCGCCCCGCCCCGCACAACCACGCCGCGCCGCACCGCACCGCGCAATCGCACCGCCCCGCTCATAGCTCCGTACCGGAAGAAGGACCGCGAGACCGTGGAAGAGACCGTCCTGATCTGCCTGCCCTTCGCCGGGGCCGGTCCCTCGTTCTTCACTCCGTGGCAGGCACTGGCCCCGGCAGGTCTGCGGGTGCTGCCGGTGCAGCTGCCGGGCCGTGAGAAACGGTTCGTCGAGCCCGCGTACACCTCGGCCACCCCCGCCGTCGACGACGCGTACGCGCAGGTCACCGCCGCGCTCGGGACAGGCGGGAGCCGGGTGGTGCTGTTCGGTCACAGCATGGGCGCGGTGCTGGCGTACGAGCTGGCGCACCGGATCGAGCGGGCGCCCGGCGCTGCGGGGCTCCGGCTCGACGCCCTCGTCGTCAGCGGTTCGCCCGGACCGTGGACGGTCAGGACCGGCCGGGCGGGCGGGCTGCCGGACGAGGAGTTCGTGGCGCGCGTGCGGACCTTCGCCGGGTATGCCCATCCGGCGCTGGAGGACCCGGAGATGCGGGAGCTGCTGCTGCCGTCGCTCCGGGCCGACGTCCGGCTCCACGAGACGTACGTGCCCTCGTCGGACCGTCCGCTGTCGGTGCCCGTCACCTCGGTCAGGGGCCGGACGGACACCCTGGTCGGGGCGGCCGACGCGGCGCAGTGGAGCCGGGCGACCACGGGGAAGCTGACCGTGGCCGAGCTGGACGGCGGCCATATGTATCTGGCCGAGCGGCCGGAAGCGCTGCTGGAGCTGGTGGCCGAGGGCGTCGGCCGGGGCCGCTGACCGAGCGCGGCGCTCCGGTGGAGTCAAAGAGGGGAGGGGGGTGACCGCGACACCGCGGCCGCCCCCCTCCCCTTCCTCCGTGCTTCGGCCCCGTGGGTCTCCCCTACACGAACCGCTGCTTCGCGCTGCCGTCGCACGCCTGGAGCTTCAGCGGGTCCTTGGCCCCCGCCAGCGTCAGGCACAGCCCGGTGGCGGCGGCGGGGCGGACCGTGCCCGCCTGCTGCACGAACTTCTGGTTGGCCGCGCCCGAGCAGTCCCACAGGACGAGCGTGGCGCCGGCGTCGTACTTCGCGCCCGGCACGTCGAGGCACCGGTCGTGGCTGAGTTCCGTGCGGACGGTCTTCGCGGTGGAGTCGTACCACCAGCCCTGGTTCCGGCCGTCGTGGCAGTCCCAGCCGCCGATCGCGGTGCCGTTACGGGTCTCCGACGCGGGGACGTCCACGCAGCTGCCGGTGGCCTCGTTCTTCAGGGGCTTGAAGACGTCGTCCCAGGCGGCGGCCTGGAGCACCGGACTGCCCGTGCTGCCCGGGTCGGCGCAGCCCGCCTCGCGCAGCGAGGAGTTGTAGATCTGGGTGAGGCAGGAGGCGAAGGCGCGGTGGCCCGCCGCGTTGGGGTGGAAGGACTGCCGCACCGAGTTGGCGTCCGGCAGGCCCGGCTTGGAGAGGTCGATGTAGAGTCCGCGCGCCCAGGTCTGCTGGGTGCAGACCTCATGGCCGTGGAAGAGCCGGGAGTTGTCGAGGAAGACGGCTCCCGTCGAGGCGGCGGCCTTGCGCATGCCGACCTCGAAGGCGGGGACGGCGGTGTTGCGGCCCCAGACGGTGTCGGAGTCGTAGCCGAGTCCGCCGCAGACGAGCTTCCCGGGGAAGTCCGGGTTGTCGCGGAAGTCGGGGCCGATCGGGCTCGGGTAGCCCATGACGACCAGCTTGTAGTCGCTGTTTGTGTAGCCCGCGCCCGTCATGACGGTGCGCAGGTCACGGACCGTCTGCTCGACCTTGGGGACGAGCGCGTCGACCCGGGCCTGCCAGCCACTGGCGTACTTGGGCTCGCAGGGGCCCTGGAGGCTGATGTAGCGCACCACGCAGTCGGTCATGACCGGACCGAACTGGAGGTCGTCGTTGGCCCCGGCCACCAGCACGATCATCTTGATACGGGTGTTGCGGGCCTTCACGGCGAGGCTGTCGCTCTGGACCAGCTCGTCGGCGTACTGCTTGGATCCGCCGATCTTGATGTTTCCGGTATAGGCACCGGAGCACGAGACGTTGTACGTGACGTCCGCCGCGATGCCCGTGCGGTGGATGGCGGCGTCGGGTGACCGGTGGCACCAGTTGTCCGGGCCGTTGGTGCCGGGCTCGTACGTGCCGACGCCCTCCCCGGAGATCTCGCTGTCGCCCAGCGAGATCAGCCCGGTCTTGCGGTCGGCGAGCGGCCGCTCGGCGGGGCTGCCGTACAACTGGGTGGCCTCGGCTGCCCGGACGGCTTCCAGTTCGGGCGGGAGCGGGGTGGATGCGGTAGTGGTGGTACGGGACTCGGTCGCGCCTGCCGGTCCGGCGGCAGCCATGCCGCCGACGGCCGCCGCGAGGGCCGCGACGGCCGCGACCGTACAGCGAAGCCCGCGAAGTCTGAGCCTGGTGCGCCTCATTGCGCCTCCTGGTGAGTTGTTACCCACGGTATTTACTGGTCGGTAGGCGCCAAGGGAATACGTAGAACAAGACAAGTGCTCAACTTTTTCAGGAGGTTTAAACACCATGGACGATTCGTCGGGCGCCACGGAGTACCGCATCGAGCACGATTCGATGGGTGAGGTGAGAGTCCCCGCGCACGCCAAGTGGCGGGCCCAGACCCAGCGGGCCGTGGAGAACTTCCCCATCTCCGGCCAGCGTCTGGAGCGCGCGCACATCGAGGCCCTGGCCCGGATCAAGGCCGCCGCCGCGAAGGTCAACGCGGAGCTGGGGGTGCTCGATCCGGACATCGCCGCCGCGATCGGGGACGCGGCGGCGGAGGTCGCCGCGGGCCGGTGGGACGAGCACTTCCCCGTCGATGTGTTCCAGACCGGGTCCGGCACCTCGTCCAACATGAACACCAACGAGGTCCTCGCCACCCTCGCCACCGAGCGCCTGGGCCGTGCGGTCCACCCCAACGACCACGTCAACGCCTCGCAGTCGTCCAACGACGTGTTCCCGTCCTCCATCCACATCGCCGCGACCGCCGCCGTCACCGCGGACCTGATCCCGGCGCTGGACCATCTGGCGGCCGCCCTGGAGCGGAAATCGGCCGAATTCTCGGAGGTCGTGAAGTCGGGGCGTACGCATCTGATGGACGCCACCCCCGTGACCCTGGGCCAGGAGTTCGGCGGCTACGCGGCCCAGATCCGGTACGGCGTCGAGCGGTTGCGCGCCTCGCTCCCCCGCCTCGCCGAGCTGCCGCTGGGCGGTACGGCGGTGGGCACCGGGATCAACACCCCGCCCGGTTTCTCCGCCGCCGTGATCGCGGAGGTCGCCGGGGCCACCGGGCTGCCACTGACCGAGGCCCGCGACCACTTCGAGGCACAGGGCGCCCGGGACGGGCTCGTCGAGACCTCCGGTCAGCTGCGGACGATCGCCGTGTCCCTGACCAAGATCTCCAACGATCTGCGCTGGATGGCCTCGGGCCCGCGCACCGGACTGGCCGAAATCAGCCTGCCCGACCTCCAGCCGGGCTCGTCGATCATGCCGGGCAAGGTGAATCCGGTCATCCCGGAGGCCGTGCTGATGGTGGCCGCCCAGGTGACGGGGAACGACGCGACGGTCGCCGTCGCGGGCGCCGCGGGCAACTTCGAGCTGAACGTGATGCTGCCGGTGATCGCGAAGAACCTGCTGGAGTCCGTGCGGCTGCTCTCGACCGCCTCCCGGCTGCTCGCCGACCGCACGGTGGACGGCATCACCGCCCATGTGGAGCGGGCCCGCGCGTACGCGGAGTCCTCGCCGTCCGTGGTGACCCCGCTGAACAAGTACATCGGCTACGAGGAGGCGGCGAAGGTCGCCAAGAAGTCCCTCGGGGACGGCACGACGATCCGCGAGACGGTGCTGGCCTCGGGCTATGTCGAGCGCGGCGACCTCACCCTGGAGCAGCTGGACGAAGCACTGGACGTGCTGCGCATGACCCGGCCGTGAGGTGCAGCGCGCGACCCTGCCGTGACGTACGGCGCATGACCCGGCCGTGACGTACGGCGCGCGACGCATGACGCACGAGGCACCCCTGAGCCGCTCCTGCCTCTCGCGCGCCGCGCACGCCCCGTCCACGGCGTTGGGCGCACGACGTGCCTCTCCTTCGCCGCGCACGCCCCCTCCGCGACGCGTCGCGCGCGGCGTGTCCGATACGTGTCACGTATGACTGCTGCGTGACGCGTATCGCAGCAGTCCCGGCCCCGGCGTCCGTAAGATCTCTCCATGACAGACACGGGAGAGAGCGCACGCTGGGTGCCGGGGGACCAGATCCTCTGGCGCTACCGCGACAACGGCCGGGCCCACGGGGCCTCCACCGCCCGCCCCGTGCACATCTGCCGCCCGGTCACCGTCGTCGAGGACTCCGCCGAACTGCTCGCCGTGTGGATGGCTCCCGGGACCGAATGCGTACGGCCGGTTCTCACCGACGGCACCCTGGTGCACGCCGAGCCCCTCGCCACCCGCTACACCGCCCCGCGCACCACGGCCCGCTCGACCTGGTTCGGCTCGGGGGTGCTGAAGCTCGCCAGGCCCGGCGAACCGTGGTCGGTCTGGCTGTTCTGGGACCGGGGCTGGCTCTTCCGCAACTGGTACGTGAACCTTGAGGAGCCGCGTACCCGCTGGTCCGGCGGGGTCGACTCCGAGGATCACTTTCTCGACATCTCCGTGAACCCCGACCGGAGCTGGAAGTGGCTCGACGAGGACGAGTTCGCCCAGGCGCAGCGGGTCGGCCTGATGGACAGGAGAACCGCCGGGCGGGTCCGCGAGGCGGGCCGTGCGGCCGTGGAGGTGATCCGGGAGTGGGGCGCACCGTTCCGCGACGGCTGGGAGCACTGGCGGCCCGATCCGCGGTGGCAGGTGCCGCCGCTGCCGGATGACTGGGACCGCACCCCCGCCCATATGCCGTCGTGAGACCCTTGGAGCAGCCTGGGGAGCCCGACCGTAGGATCGTCCCCCTCAGGGGCTCGCCACCACAACCGGCGGGCATGGCACAGGACCTGACCACAAGTCATCGCGCCGGCCGATCGAACCGCACGGGGCACGGACCCGGACGGTACGCACGGCCGCATGAACCACTACGAGGGGGTGGAGCCGTGCTCACTGTCCGCTGCCCCGTCCCCGGAAACGATGTCAACCGGCCACCGTGCAGACACTCGGTTTCGGCCCGGCGAATGCGGGCATCCGGTGACAGCCGTTGTTCTTACCGCTCTTGCCGGGGCACAGTAGCGCCCCACGAGGTGACTGCCTCATACAACCGGCCCGGACGGACGGAATCCCACGCGTGACGGAGCACCCCACCTCCCACGAAGGCCGGCAGCCCCTCGCGGCCCGGTCGCAGGAACGTACCCGGCCGCGGCAGCAGGACGCCGCGGCGGCGGCCGCGCCTGCCACCGCCGCGATCCCCGGCCCCGCCGCGCCCGGCCCGGGTCCACGGACCGCGGCGAACGCGAACCCCAACCCCGTCGCCGCGCCCGACCACCAGGCGGCCGCCCGGCGCGAGGGCGACCGACTGCGCTTCGTCGGCGCGGCCACCCGGCGCATCGCCCGCGGCATAGACCTGGACGAGATCGTGCTGGGTCTGTGCCGGGCCAGTGTGCCGACGTTCTCCGACGCGATCCTGGTCTACCTCCGCGACCCGCTCCCGGTCGGGGACGAGCGGCCCGTCACCCCGTTCGTCCTGCGGCTGCGCCGTAGCGACCGGCTGCGGCTGGCCGAGGAGGAGACCGAGAGCGGCTCCGACACCGAGCGCCTGCGGCTGCCGGTCACCGACCCGCACGCCGGCCTGATGCCCGCGGCCGAGCTGTGCGAGGTCCGCCCCGGCGGGGCGCTGGCCGAGGTGCTGCGGGGCGTACGGCCCGTCTTCGGGGACTCCGCCGCCGCCCGCGCCGCCCTGCCCGAACTGCTCGGGGCCGGTCACAACGTGCCCACCGGGCACCGTGCGATCCTCGCCCCGCTGCGCGGCCGGCGACGGGTGATCGGTGCCGCCGTCTTCCTGCGCGGGACCGAACGGCCGCCGTTCGAGGCCAACGACCTGCTGGTCGCTGCCCAGCTCGCGACCCACACCGCGCTCGGCATCGACAAGGCCGTGCTGTACGGGCGCGAGGCCTACATCGCCGACGAGCTCCAGCGCACCATGCTGCCCGACTCGCTGCCGCAGCCCACCGGCGTCCGCCTCGCCTCCCGCTACCTCCCGGCCGCCGAGACGGCCCGGGTCGGCGGCGACTGGTACGACGCGATCCCGCTGCCCGGAAGCCGGGTCGCCCTGGTCGTCGGCGATGTGATGGGCCACTCCATGACCTCCGCGGCGATCATGGGCCAGCTCCGTACCACCGCGCAGACCCTGGCCGGTCTCGACCTGCCGCCGCAGGAGGTGCTGCACCATCTGGACGAACAGGCGCAGCGGCTCGGCAGCGACCGCATGGCGACCTGCCTGTACGCGGTGTACGACCCCGTCGCGCACCGGATCACCATCGCCAACGCCGGGCACCCGCCGCCCGTCCTGCTGCACCTGGGCGGGCGCGCCGAGGTGCTGCGGGTCCCGCCGGGGGCGCCGATCGGGGTCGGCGGCGTCGACTTCGAGGCCGTCGAGCTGGACGCGCCCGCCGGCGCCACGCTGCTGCTGTACACCGACGGTCTGGTGGAGTCCCGGCTGCGGGACGTCTGGACGGGCATCGAGCAGCTGCGGGAGCGGCTCGCCGCCACCGCCCAGCTGACCGGCCCGGACCACTCGCCGCCGCTGGAGGCGCTCTGCGACGACGTGCTCGACATGCTCGGCCCCGGGGACCGGGACGACGACATCGCGCTGCTCGCCGCCCGCTTCGACGGGATCGCGCCGAGCGACGTGGCGTACTGGTTCCTGGAGCCTGAGGACGCCGCTCCGGGGCGCGCCCGCAGGCTGGCCCGCCGGGCGCTCAGCCGGTGGGGTCTGGACGACCTCTCGGACGAGGTGGAGCTCCTCGTCAGCGAGGTCGTCACCAACGCCGTGCGGTACGCGGAGCGGCCGGTGACGCTGCGGCTGCTGCGGACCGACATCCTGCGCTGCGAGGTCGGCGACGACTCGCCGCAGCTGCCGAGGCAGCGCCGCGCCCGCGAGACGGACGAGGGCGGCCGCGGGCTGTTCCTGGTGAACCGGCTGGCCAGGCGGTGGGGGGCGACCCGGCTCTCGACGGGCAAGGTGGTCTGGTTCGAGATGGCGACGCGGGGGCAGTAGGCGGCCTGTGGGCCCGGTGTGCGACGGCCGGTACGGTGGCCGGTTCACCGCACCGGACCGAAATGTTGCCGACCCCGAAACGCCGGAGTTGACTGCATTCGTGAACGAAGCGGCCTGACCAATACCCCCCACCGACGGGAGGACGCTCGTGACCGAGGAAACCCCGCAGCTTCCGTACACCACGAACAACGCCGGGATCCCGGTGGAGAGCGACGAACATTCGCTCACCGTCGGATCCGACGGCCCGATCCTGCTCCAGGACCACTACCTCATCGAGAAGATGGCCCAGTTCAACCGTGAACGGGTCCCCGAACGGGTGGTGCATGCCAAGGGCTCCGGCGCGTACGGCACGTTCAAGGTGACGAACGACGTCAGCCAGTTCACCAAGGCCGACCTGTTCCAGCCGGGCAAGCGGACCGACATGCTGGCCCGCTTCTCCACGGTGGCCGGCGAGCAGGGCTCCCCCGACACCTGGCGCGACCCCCGCGGCTTCGCACTGAAGTTCTATACCGAGCACGGCAACTACGACATGGTCGGCAACAACACGCCGGTCTTCTTCGTACGGGACCCGATGAAGTTCCAGGACTTCATCCGCTCGCAGAAGCGCCGCCCCGACAGCGGGGTGCGCGACCACGACATGCAGTGGGACTTCTGGTCGCTGTCGCCGGAGAGCGCGCACCAGGTCACCTGGCTGATGGGCGACCGGGGCATCCCGAAGACGTACCGCAACATGAACGGCTACAGCTCGCACACCTATATGTGGGTGAACGCGGGCGGCGAGCGGTTCTGGGTGAAGTACCACTTCAAGACCGACCAGGGCATCGAGTTCTTCACGCAGGACGAGGCCGACGAGATGGCGGGCGTCGACGGCGACGTCCACCGCCGCGACCTGTTCGAGTCGATCGAGCGCGGTGACCATCCCAGCTGGACGCTGAAGGTCCAGATCATGCCGTTCGACGCGGCACCGGACTACCGCTTCAACCCCTTCGATCTCACCAAGGTGTGGCCGCAGGGCGACTATCCGCTGATCGAGGTCGGCCGGATGACGCTGAACGAGAATCCCGAGGACTTCTTCGTCCATATCGAGCAGGCGTCCTTCGAGCCGTCGAACCTGGTGCCCGGCATCGGTCCGTCGCCCGACAAGATGCTGCTCGGCCGGCTCTTCTCGTACCCGGACACCCACCGGTACCGGATCGGCCCGAACTACGCCCAGCTGCCGCCCAACCGGCCGCGCTTCGGGCGGAACTCGTACGCGAAGGACGGTGCGATGCGGTACGAGCCGTCCCGGACGGGTGCGGTGTACGCGCCGAACTCGTACGGCGGTCCGGCGGCGGACACCGAGCGCTACGGCGACCCGGCGGGCTGGGCCACGGCGGGCGAGATGGTCCACGAGGCGTACAAGCTGCACAGCGAGGACGACGACTGGGGCCAGGCGGGCACGCTGGTGCGCCAGGTCATGGACGACGCGGCGCGCGAGCGGCTGGTCTCCAACATCTCCGGCCATCTGCTGGACGGCGTGAGCCGCCCGGTCCTGGACCGTTCGCTCCAGTACTGGCGCAACGTGGACAAGGACCTGGGCGACCGGGTCGCGAAGAAGGTCAACGGGGGCTGAGGCCCGCGGCCGAGGACATGACGAGGGGGCGGTGCCGGTCGGCACCGCCCCCTCGTCACGCGCTCGGCCGCATCACGTTCCCGGCCGGTCATGCCCTGACCGGCGTACCCTCACCGGCCGAACAGACTGTCGCTGTTGTTGCCCGGCCGCTCGCCCGGCTGGCCGTCTCCGCCGCCCGGGTCCGGCGGCAGGTCGGGCGACTCGCTGGGAGTGGCCGGCGTGCTCTCGGACGGCGTGACGGGCGGTGAGCTCTCGCCCGTGGGCCGGCCGCTGGGCGTCTCGGACGGCGTCCGCGACGGGGTGGACGGGGTCTCGCTGGGCGTCACGGACTCGGACGGCGTCGAGGCGGGGCTCTCGCTCGGCGTGACCTCACCGCGCTCGACGTCCTCCAGATCGAACTGTGCGTTCGACCCGCCGCCCAGCGCGCCGAGCGTGTAGTCCGCCCAGATCTCCGCCGGGAAGCCGCCGCCGTTGGCCCGGCCGGAGTTGGCCGTACCCGTCAGGCTAACCTGCCCGCCGCCGTCCTTGGCCGACTCGCCGAAGAGCGCCACGACCGTGGTGAGCTCCGGGGTGTAGCCGGCGAACCAGGCCGACTTGTTGTTCTCCGAGGTACCCGTCTTGCCCGCCGCGTCGTACGCGGAGGTGTTGGCCGCCCGGCCGGAACCGGCGTCGACGACCCCGGTCAGCCCGGAGGTCACGGTGTCGGCCGACTTGCGGCTGATCACCTGCTTGCCGATGCCGTCGACCGTCTTCGCCGTGAGGCTGCGGTGCTCGGCGGACTTCACGATGTACGGGGTGACCTGCTTGCCGTGGTTGTCCAGGGTGGCGTACGCGCCCGCCATGTCCCACGTCGAGGCGTTCATCGTGCCCAGCGTGATCGCGGGGCGCTCGGGGAAGTTCTTGTCCGGTACGCCGAGGCCGAGCGCGGTCCGCTTCACCGCGGCGGGGGTGACGTCGACGACCATCTGTGCGAAGACCGAGTTGACCGAGCTGTTCAGCGCCTTCTGGACGCTGATGGGGCCGTAGGACCGGTCGTCCTCGTTCTGCGGCTTGAACGGGGTGTCGCTGCCGACGACGGGGCGCTTGCTGGTGCCGTCGTAGACCGTGTTCAGCCCGATCAGATCGCCCGTCTGGGTCTTCGCCTCGTTCTCCAGGGCGGAGGCGAGCACCAGCGGCTTGAAGGTGGACGCGGGCTGGTAGTCCTGGCGGGTGGCGTTGGATATCCAGTGCTGCGTGGCTCCGACGCCGCCGTACAGCGCGACCACGGCGCCGTTCTTCGGGTTCACGGAGGTGGCGCCGGCCTGGACGGTGGCGTCGACCTTGTTCCCCTCGCGGTCGAGCTTGGACTCCAGCTGGTCCTCGACCGACTTCTCCAGCTGCTTCTGGCGCTTCTTGTCGATGTTCAGCGTGAAGGTCCAGCCACCGGCCTCACGGGCCTCGTCGGTGAGTCCCTGCTTCCTCAGCTCCTGGTTCGCCGCCTCCACCAGATAGCCGGTCTGGCCCTCCATGCCAGGGGCGGGCTTGGGCTTCCGCGGAACGGGGAACTCCTGCTTGGCGCGCTCGGCGGGGTCGAGCCAGCCCATCTCGACCATGTTGTCGAGGGTGTACGCCCAGCGTTCGGAGACCAGGCGCTTGCCGGTCTTGCTGGCGACGTTCCAGTCGTACTGGCTGGGGGCCTGGAGCAGCGAGGCGAGATAGGCGCCCTGGGAGACGTTGAGGTCCTTGGCATCGACGCCGTAGTACGCCTGTGCGGCGGCCTGGATGCCGCTGGCTCCCCGGCCGTAGTACGCGGTGTTGATGTACCCGGCGAGGATGAAGTCCTTGCCCTTCTTCTGGTCGACCTTGAGGGAGATCACGAGCTCCTTGAGCTTGCGGCTCACGGTCGCGTCCTGCGTCAGGTAGTAGTTCTTCACGTACTGCTGGGTGATGGTCGAGCCACCCTGCTTGCCCTTGCCACTGAGGGTGTTGAGCAGACCGCGGGCGGTGCCCTTCAGGTCGACGCCCTGATCGTCGTAGAAGGACTTGTTCTCGGCCGCGACGAAGGTGTGCTGCACCTCCTTGGGCACGACGGCGAGGTCCACGATCTGGCGGTTGACGCCCTTGCCGTCCCGGGCGAGGAGCGAGCCGTCGCTGTACTTGTAGACGTTGCTCTGCCGCTCGGCCATGGCGTTGGCCTCGGGCACGTCCACGTACACATAGAGCGCCACGAAGGCCCCCATGACCAGCAGGCACAGTCCGAAGAAGGTGCCGAGCAGCTTCTTCCAGGTGAAGAGTCTGCGTATGCCGCCGCTCTTCGCAGCCCGGCGCGATCCTCGCGCCCGGGCTCGTCGCGCATCCGCTCGACCCATTGCCGTTTTGCTCCTGTTTCTCTGCTCGACCAGCTCCGCTCAGCCCAGCCAGCTAACACTGTCGGCGTGGACAAAAAGCAAGCGATCCGGCCTTTTCCGGACGTGACAATCAGCACCTGTTTCCTTAGGAACCGACTCACGAGAGGTGCGCAGGGTTGCGAAATCCATTAATGTGAAATCACATTGATAGCGCGGCTGTCGGCCGCACGAGACGGGGGACCTCATGACCGAACAGCACGACCACTCCGGCCCGGCCACCCCGGCCGTCGCCCCTTCCGGCCTCACGCCGGACGCCCCGGACATGCCGAACCCGCAGGTCAGAGAGGTCACGGCGCACTCCATCCCGGGCGGCCTCGGCCTGCTACTGACGGTGCTGGGCGTGTTCCTCGGCGTCGGCGTCGCGATCCTCGGCGGCGTGCTCGGCGCGAACGGCCACAACGGAGTCGGAATCCCGCTCTTCATCCTCGGACTGCTGCTCGTCATCGCCTCCTTCTTCTGCATGAGCGGTGTGAAGATGGTCGCTCCTGGCGAGGCCCGCGTGATCCAGCTCTTCGGCCGGTACGTCGGCACGATCCGCTCCGACGGGCTGCGCTGGATCAACCCGCTGACCTCCAGCCGGAAGATCTCCACCCGGGTCCGCAACCACGAGACCGCCGTCCTCAAGGTCAACGACGCCTACGGCAACCCGATCGAACTCGCGGCGATCGTCGTGTGGAAGGTCGAGGACACCGCGCAGGCACTCTTCGAGGTCGACGACTTCCTGGAGTTCGTCGCCACCCAGACCGAGGCGGCCGTCCGGCACATCGCGATCGAGTACCCCTACGACGCCCACGACGAGGCCGCCCTCTCCCTGCGCGGCAACGCGGAGGAGATCACCGAGAAGCTGGCCGTGGAACTCACCGCCCGGGTGCGGGCCGCGGGCGTGCTGATCATCGAGTCGCGCTTCAGCCATCTCGCGTACGCCCCCGAGATCGCGTCCGCGATGCTCCAGCGCCAGCAGGCGGGCGCGGTCGTCGCCGCCCGTCAGCAGATCGTGGAAGGAGCGGTCGGCATGGTCGAGATGGCACTGGCCCGGATCGCCGAGCAGGACATCGTCGAGCTCGACCCGGAGCGCAAGGCGGCCATGGTCAGCAACCTCATGGTGGTGCTGTGCGGTGATCGTGCGGCGCAGCCGGTCATCAACACGGGCACGCTCTACCAGTGACCGACGAGACGCCTCCCCGGCGCACACCGCCTTCCCGGCCGCGGCAGCGCAAGCAGATGCTGCTGCGGCTGGACCCCGCGGTACATGACGCGCTGGCCCGCTGGGCCTCCGACGAGCTGCGCAGCGCGAACGCGCAGATCGAGTTCCTGCTGCGGCGGGCCCTGGCGGAGGCGGGCCGCCTGCCGGGCTCGGCGGCGCCGATCGCCCGGCGGGGCCGCCCGCCGAAGTCGGGCCCGCAGGACCGGCCGGGCGGCACACAGGACAGACCGGGCGCCGCGCAGGACCGGCCGGGCCCGCCGAAGTCGGGCCCATCCGGCGACTGAGGGCATCCCCGGAACTCCACCGAGGCAGCACCGCCGCCCGCTTCCGGGGCGGCGGACGCCCTCGCCACCCCGGTATACACCGTAGGTATACATGCCATGTAGAGTGCTCGGCATGTCAATCGGTCACACCCTGCTGGGACTCCTGGAGTCCGGCCCGCGCCACGGCTACGACCTCAAGCGCACGTTCGACGAGAAGTTCGGCCACGACCGCCCCCTGCACTACGGGCAGGTCTACTCGACCATGTCCCGGCTGCTGAAGAACGGGCTCGTCGTGGTCGACGGGGTCGAGAGCGACGGCGGTCCCGAGCGCAAGCGGTACGCGATCACCGACGCCGGGATCACGGACGTCTCCGCCTGGCTGGCCCAGCCGGAGAAACCGGAACCTTATCTTCAGTCGACCTTGTACACCAAGGTCGTCCTGGCGCTCCTGACCGGCCGTAGCGCCGCCGATCTGCTGGACACCCAACGTATGGAGCACCTGCGTCTGATGCGCATCCTCACCGACCGCAAGCGCCAGGGCGACCTCGCCGACCAGCTGATCTGTGACCACGCACTGTTCCACCTGGAGGCCGACCTGCGCTGGCTGGAACTGACCACCGCACGGCTCGACCGGCTCGCCGAGGTGGTGGCCAAGTGACCCCCGACGGCTCCCTGCTCGCAGCGCACGACCTGCGCAAGACCTACGGTTCGACGCCCGCCCTGGACGGCGCCTCGTTCTCCATCCACCCCGGCGAGGTCGTCGCCGTGATGGGTCCCTCCGGCTCCGGCAAGTCCACCCTGCTGCACTGCCTCGCCGGCATCATCACTCCCGACTCGGGCACCATCACCTACGCGGGCCGCGAGCTGTCGGCGATGTCCGACGCCGAGCGCAGCGCCCTGCGCCGCAGCGATTTCGGCTTCGTGTTCCAGTTCGGCCAGCTCGTCCCGGAGCTGACCTGCGTGGAGAACGTCGCCCTGCCGCTCCGGCTCGACGGCGTCAAGCGCAAGGCCGCCGAGCGCACCGCCCTCGAATGGATGGAGCGCCTGGAGGTCGACGACCTCGGCGACAAGCGTCCCGGCGAGGTCTCCGGCGGTCAGGGCCAGCGCGTCGCCGTGGCCCGTGCGCTGGCCGCCTCCCCGAAGGTGATCTTCGCGGACGAGCCGACCGGCGCGCTGGACTCCCTGAACGGCGAGCGGGTCATGGAGCTGCTCACCGAGGCCGCCCGGTCCGCCAACGTCGCCGTGGTCCTGGTGACGCACGAGGCCCGGGTCGCCGCCTACTCCGACCGTGACGTCACCGTGCGCGACGGCCGGGCCCGCGACCTGGAGCACTCCGCATGACCTTGCTCGACGAGAAGAAGGCCCAGCCCGGCGGACGGCCACAGCCCCCCGCGCGCCCCGCGCCGCCCTCCCGGGGCGCGGCGATACTCCGCGATCTCGGCCTCGGCATCCGGTTCGCCGCCGCCGGGGGCCGCGAGGGCTGGGCCCGTACGCTGCTGACCGCCGTCGGCGTCGGCCTCGGCGTCGCGCTGCTGCTGCTCGCCTCCTCCGTACCGCATCTGCTCGACGAACGCTCCGCGCGGGATCAGGCCCGCAGCGAGGCGCAGATCTCCGATTCGCCCGACGTGCGGGCCCCGAAGTCGGACAGCTCGGTGCTGCGGGTCAACACGACCACCGACTTCCACGACCGGACCGTCGAGGGATATCTGATGCGCGCGGACGGCTCGACGCCCGTCCGCCCGCCGGGGGTCGACCGTTTCCCGGGACCGGACGAGATGATCGTCTCCCCCGCCCTGAAGGAACTGCTCGCCGCCCCGGGCAGCGAACTGCTGCGGGAGCGGCTGCCGTACGGGATCACCGGCACGATCGGCGATGCCGGGCTGCGCTCTCCCGGTGAACTCCTCTACTACGCGGGCAGCGACACCCTGACGGCGGCCAACGGCGGCCACCGGATCAGCGCGTACGGCAACAAACGCGAGGGCGACCCCCTGCCGCCGCTGCTGATCGTGCTCGTCATCATGGTCTGCGTCGTGCTGCTGGCGCCGGTCGCGATCTTCATCGCCACGGCCGTGCGCTTCGGCGGCGACCGCCGTGACCGACGGCTGGCCGCGCTGCGTCTGGTCGGCGCGGACATCCGGACGACCCGGCGCATCGCCGCCGGGGAGGCGCTGTTCGGCGCGCTGCTCGGACTGCTGATCGGCCTGGGGTTCTTCCTGGTGGGGCGGCAGTTGGTCGGTGCGGTGGAGATCTGGGACGTCAGCGCGTTCCCGGCCGATCTGGTGCCCGATCCCCTGCTGGCCGTGCTGATCATGGTGGCGGTGCCGCTGACCGCCGTGCTCGTCACCCTGGCGGCGATGCGGTCCGTGGTGATCGAGCCGCTCGGCGTCGTACGCCGGGGGCGTGAGCGGGGCCGACGGCTCTGGTGGCGCCTGCTGCTGCCGCTGGCCGGTCTGGCGGTGCTCGGATTCACGGGCCGGATCGACGAGTACGCGCCGGTGAACCCGTTCCCGATCGCGGGCGGCGCCGTGCTGGTGCTGGTCGGGCTCGCCCTGCTGCTGCCCTGGCTGGTCGAGGCGTGCGTGAACCGGCTGCGCGGCGGCCCGGTGCCCTGGCAGCTCGCCACCCGCAGGCTCCAGTTGAGCAGCGGAGCCGCGTCCCGCGCGGTCAGCGGGGTCACGGTGGCGGTGGCGGGAGCGATCGCCCTGCAGATGATGTTCGCCGCGATGAACGCCGACTTCAACCGGATGACCGGCCAGGACCCCTTGCGGGCCCAGTTCGCCACCTACTCGGGGAACGTCACGGGTGCGGCGGCCACCTCGACCATCGAGCAGTTCCGCGCCACCAAGGGCGTGGAGGTGGTCATCGGCTTGGTGGAGGCGTACGCGTCCAAGCCCGGTGTCTACACCGAGGACGAGATCCAGCCCACCACCTCGCTGACCATCGGCACCTGCGACACCCTGCGCGAACTGGCCCGGATCGGCGCCTGCGAGGACGGCGACACGTTCGTCGCCCACCCGGCGGGCGACAAGGACATGACCCACTGGGTCGACGAGACCGCCCGCAAGGGCAAGGTGGTCGAGATCGGCTCCGGGGGCGGCAAGCCGATCCGCTGGACGCTGCCCGCCGACGCCAGGACCGTGACGGGGCGCAACGACCCGATGGGTACCCCCCACTGGGGGATCATGGCCACCACCGGCGCGATCGACGCGGGCAAGCTGCCCGGCGCGACGATCACCGCCCAGATCCGGGTCGACAAGAGCGTGCCGGACGTCGCCGAGTACGTACGCAACACGGCGGCCAGGATCGATCCCGGCATGCGCTTCGTCACGCTCGACTCGGTGGAGCGCGACCGGCAGTACGCCAGCGTCCAGACCGGCCTCCAGGTGGGGGCGAGCGTGGTGCTGCTGCTGATCGCCGCCTCCATGCTGGTCTCCCAGCTGGAGCAGCTGCGGGAGCGCAGGCGGCTGCTGTCGGTCCTGGTGGCCTTCGGCACCCGGCGTACGACGCTCGGCTGGTCGGTGCTGTGGCAGACCGCGGTGCCGGTGCTGCTCGGTCTCGCGGTCGCGGTCCTGGGCGGTCTGGCGCTCGGGGCGACGCTGACCTGGATGATCGGGAAGTCGGTCTCCGACTGGTTCCTGTTCCTGCCGATGGTGGGCGCGGGCGCGGGGCTGATCCTGGTGGTGACGCTGTTGTCGCTGCCCTCGCTGTGGCGCCTGATGCGCCCGGACGGGCTGCGTACGGAGTAGCCCGCCCGGTCAACCGGACGGGAACGAGGGGCGGACCGCGTACGGGGCGGGCCGCCCCTCGGCCGTGTACGGCCACCTGATGGGCCCGCCCCTCAGCCGCGTCCGGGGGCCGACACCCGTACCGGCAGCGCCGCCATCGCCTCCCGCAGCGCGGCGGCGAGCTCCTCGAACTCCTCGTGCCGCGCCGTCCCGCTCCGCATCGCCAGCGCCACCCGCCGCGAGGGCGCCGGGTCCGCGAAGTACCCGGTCGCCAGCGCCTCGTTGCGCGCGGTCTCCACGGTCACCGCGGTGCGCGGCAGCAGTGTGACCCCGAGCCCGCCCGCGACCAGCTGCACCAGGGTGGAGAGCCCGGCGGCGGTCGTGGTCACCGGCGCCCTCTCCGTACGCCCCGCCTCACGGCAGATGTCCAGGGCCTGGTCACGCAGGCAGTGCCCCTCGTCGAGAAGGAGCAGCGGCAGCTCGCGCAGGGCCTCGCGGGGAATGTCGGCCCGGCCGCCCAGCCAGTGCTTCTGCTCCATGACGAGCACGAAGTCCTCGTCGAACAAAGGCAGTTCGGTCACACCGGGCACTCCCAGCGGCACGGCGAGCAGCAGCAGGTCCAGCCGTCCGGCGGCCAGCCCCTCCAGCAGCGAGGACGTCTGCTCCTCGTGGACCTGGAGGTCGAGGTCCGGGTAGCGCTCATGGACCAGCCGGAGCACGGTCGGCAGGAGATACGGGGCGACGGTCGGGATCACGCCGAGCCGGAGCACTCCGGTGAAGGGCGCCCGGACCGCCTCCGCCTCCTCCATCAGCTCGCCGACGGCCTCCAGCACCGCCCTGGCCCGCACCGCGAGCCGCTCCCCGGCGGGCGAGAGCAGTACTTTGCGCGTCGTACGCTCGATGAGCTGGACACCCAGTGCCTCCTCCAGTGCCGATACGGCTCCGGAGAGTGCCGGCTGACTCATCCCGATTGCTGCCGCCGCGTCCCTGAAGTGCAGATGTTCCGCCACGGCCGTGAAGGCACGCAGCTGCGAGAGACTGGGCTGTTTGGGCCGGTTGCCCTGCTTACTATGGGCCACTGATAGGCACCTCCGATCATCACGGCCGAGTGTAGCTATTTCCGTGATCAATGCACTCTGTGCCAAGGTGGGACTCGTCCAACCCTCAGGAAGTCCCCCAAAAAGGGAATTCCTACGCTGCAAGGAGAGCGCGTGCTCACTGTCGGTGACAAGTTCCCCGAGTTCGACCTGACTGCTTGTGTTTCGCTGGAGAGCGGCAAGGAGTTCGAGCAGATCGACCACAAGACCTACGAGGGCAAGTGGAAGATCGTCTTCGCGTGGCCGAAGGACTTCACCTTCGTGTGCCCCACCGAGATCGCCGCCTTCGGCAAGCTGAACGAGGAGTTCGCCGACCGCGACGCGCAGATCCTCGGCTTCTCCGGTGACTCCGAGTTCGTGCACCACGCCTGGCGCAAGGACCACCCGGACCTGACCGACCTGCCCTTCCCGATGCTGGCCGACTCGAAGCACGAGCTCATGCGTGACCTCGGCATCGAGGGCGAGGACGGCTTCGCGCAGCGCGCCGTCTTCATCGTCGACCAGAACAACGAGATCCAGTTCACGATGGTGACCGCCGGTTCCGTGGGCCGTAACCCCAAGGAGGTCCTGCGGGTCCTCGACGCCCTGCAGACCGACGAGCTGTGCCCCTGCAACTGGACCAAGGGCGAGAACACCCTCGACCCGGTCGCGCTCCTCTCGGGCGAGTGAGCTGACACCGATATGGCACTCGACGAACTGAAGGCCGCCGTTCCGGACTTCGCCAAGGACCTGAAGCTGAACCTCGGTTCGGTCATCGGCAACAGCGATCTCCCGCGACAGCAGCTCTGGGGCACCGTCCTCGCCTGCGCGATCGCCTCGCGCTCGCCGCAGGTGCTGCGCGAGCTGGCGCCGGAGGCCAAGGCCAACCTCTCCGCCGAGGCCTACACCGCGGCGAAGTCGGCCGCCGCCGTCATGGCGATGAACAACGTCTTCTACCGGACCCGGCACCTGCTGTCGGACCCGGAGTACGGCACGCTCCGTGCGGGCCTGCGGATGAACGTCATCGGCAATCCGGGCGTGGAGAAGGTCGACTTCGAGCTGTGGTCGCTCGCCGTCTCCGCGATCAACGGCTGCGGCCAGTGCCTCGACTCCCACGAGCAGGTGCTGCGCAAGGCCGGCGTGGACCGTGAGACCATTCAGGAAGCCGTCAAGATTGCTTCGGTGATCCAGGCGGTCGGCGTGACCCTCGATGCCGAGGCCGTGCTCGCCGAGTAACACCGCGGTACCCCTGATACGAGAAGGGCCCCGAGGACGACCGACCGTCTTCGGGGCCCTTCTTTTCACTTCTGCGTCTGCGGTGCGCCGTCGCCGTCTTTGCCCTCGTCCTCGTCCTCGGGAACCGTGTCCCGGTCCTCCGGGGGCGATCCCGGCGCCGGGGTCGGGGCCACCGCGAGCGCCGATGCCCCGTGCGGCGGTGGCGAGTGGCGCCGGGACTCCTCCTGCCCGTACGACCGCAGATAGCCGACCACCGTATTGGTCACGGCGACCAGCGGTACGGCGACCACCGCACCGCCGATGCCCGCGATCATGCCGCCCGCGGCGACGGAGAGCACCACGGCCAGCGGATGGACCCGGACCGCGCGGCCGAGGATGAACGGCTGGAGGATGTGGCCCTCGATCTGCTGCACCGCCAGGACCACGGCCAGCACCATCAGCGCGGTGAACACGCCCTCGGTGACCAGCGCGACGACCACGGCGAGCGCACCGGAGACCACGGCGCCGACCAGCGGGATGAAGGCGAACAGGAAGATGAAGACGGCCAGCGGCACCGCCATCGGCACATTGAGGAAGTAGATCCCGAGCCCGATGAAGATCGCGTCGATCAGCGCGACTATCACCGTGCCCCGCACATAGGCGGTCAGCGTGCGCCAGGCCCGCGGCCCGGCCCCCGCGACGCCCGGCCGCGCCTGGGCGGGCACGAGCTTGAGCACCCAGTGCCAGATGCGCTTCCCGTCATACAGGAGGAAGAGCGTCGAGAACATCGCCAGCAGCATCCCGGTGAGGAACTCCACCATCACGGTGACGCCCTGGAGCCCGGCGGAGGTGATCTCCTCCGTGTTGGTGCCGATGGTGTCGCTGAGGTTCTTCGCGATGTCGTTGATCTGCGACTCGGTGACGTGGAAGGGGCTGTCGAGCAGCCACTGCTTCAGCTCGTCGATGCCTGCGCGGACCTTGTCGGACAGCGTGTCGAGGTTGTCCATCACCTGCCACACCACGAACCAGCCGACCAGCCCCATGATGACGAAGCCCAGGACCGCGGTGACGGCGGTGGCGAGCCCGCGCGGCAGTCCGAGCCGCCGCAGCCGGACCACGGTCGGCTGGAGCATCGCGGTGACGAGCAGAGCCGCGACAAAGGCCAGCACGACGAGCTGTACGGCGCTGATGACCCGCATCATCACCCAGAGCGTGCCCGCCAGGACGAGCAGCCGCCAGCCGGCCTCGGCCGCGACCCGCATCCCCCACGGAATCGCCGCGACCGGATCGGGCCTGGCGGCGACGGAGGGGGCGTACGAGGGCGGTGCGGGCACCGAGCCGGTGGCCCCGGCCTCCGGCTCACCGCCGGCCGCCTCGCTCTGCTTGCGCGACACGCGTTCGTCGTCGTCGGACTCGGCCTGCGCCCGCCGCTCGTCCAGGCGTGTGCCCAAGTCGGTCAGTTCGGCACCGACCCGGCCGAGCCACCTCGGCAATTTCGACATTCTGGTCCCTTCCCCCACGATCGTCCCGTCACTCCCACGGGACGTCCGATGGTGACCGTACACGCGTGAAGCCCCTCACCGTAGGACGGTGAGGGGCTTCACGGGGTTGAGAGCGGAACCTACAGCTCCGCCACTCGTCCTAGTACCATTGGTTGGCCTGCCAGAAGGACCAGGCGCCGCACGGGCTGCCGTAACGGCCGTCCATGTAGCTGAGGCCCCACTTGATCTGGGTGGCCGGGTTGGTCTGCCAGTCGGCGCCGGCGGACGACATCTTGGAGCCGGGAAGCGCCTGGACGAGCCCGTACGCCCCGGAGGACGGGTTGCTCGCGCGGTAGTTCCAGGTCGACTCGTGGTTCACGATGTTGCTGAAGCACTGGAACTGGTCCGCGGGGATCATCTGGCGGGCCATCGCCTGGACTTCGGCCACGCTGTACGAGCCCTTCGCGGAGAAGGAGGAGGCGTCGCGGGTGGACGAACGGCTCGCCCGCTCCGCGTCGTCCTTCTTCTTCTGGCGCTCGGCCTCCAGCTTGTCCTCGGCCGCCTGCTTCTTCGACTTGGCGTCCTTGGCGGCCTGGATACGGGCCGTCTCCTCGGCGGACTTCTTCGCGGCGGCGTCCGCGGCGGATGCCTGGGCATCGGCCTGCTGCGTCAGCGAAGCGGTCTGCACCTGGGCCTGCTGGCCCGCGGGGATGTCTGCGAGCAGCGTGGTGTCGGCTGCGGCCGTCTCGAAGTTGTTGTCGTCGACAGCGGGAGTGCTGCCCGAAGCAACGCCTACGACGGCGCCTACGGTGGTGACCGCGGTGGCAGATGCCACGGCGAACCCCCGGACCGAGATCCGGCTCACACGGTGTCCTTCCAGCATCGCCCGCTTAGGTGACCTCGCGGGCGCAATCGTGCCCTTGACACTGGCCTCCCTACTGCTTGGGTCACGGGAGGCACGGGCCCGGTGGGCAACTCCCTTGCGAGGAGTGCCGCGTGGTGCTCGCGGGCGGCATACGGACGGCGATTGTTGAGTTGTGTGGTGTGTGGCACCTCTGGGGGTGCCTGTGTGCCGTATGCGGGGCCTGACGGAAGCAAGACTCTGCCCGACGGGAACGCATGAGGCAATTCTGTGTTGCGTGGGAAAGCTCACACCCCGTTTGGGTGCTCAGTTTCGTGGAAATGACGGCACAACACGAAGCTGCCCGGCTAAGCTCCTTGGCTCGCCGGGCGGCATCAATGGGTCATCCCGTGTCAGATCTGGCCTTCCTCCAGCATTTCGGTCACCAGCGCGGCGATCTGCGAACGCTCGGAGCGCGTCAACGTGACATGGGCGAAGAGCGGATGGCCCTTCAGCTTCTCGACGACGGCGACGACTCCGTCGTACCGGCCGACCCTGAGGTTGTCCCGCTGCGCCACGTCATGCGTGAGCACCACGCGGGAATTCGCCCCGATCCGTGACAACACGGTCAGCAGGACATTCCGTTCGAGCGACTGCGCCTCGTCCACGATCACGAACGCGTCATGGAGCGAACGGCCCCGGATGTGGGTGAGCGGCAGGACCTCCAGCATCCCGCGCCCCAGCACCTCCTCGATCACCTCGCGCCCGGCGACCGCCGAGAGCGTGTCGAAGACGGCCTGCGCCCAGGGGCTCATCTTCTCGGCCTCGCTGCCGGGGAGATAGCCGAGCTCCTGTCCGCCGACCGCGTAGAGCGGACGGAAGACCATCACCTTTTTGTGCTGCTGACGCTCCAGCACCGCCTCCAAGCCCGCGCAGAGCGCCAGGGCCGACTTGCCGGTGCCCGCCCGGCCGCCCAGCGACACGATGCCGACGTCCTGGTCGAGGAGCAGATCCAGGGCGATCCGCTGCTCGGCGCTGCGGCCGTGGATCCCGAAGGCCTCCCGGTCACCCCGCACCAGCCGCACGTTGCCCTCGGCCGTGACCCGGCCGAGCGCCTTGCCGCGCTCCGACTGGAGGACCAGCCCGGTGTGCACGGGCAGCTCGGCCGCCTCCGGGACGTACAGCGTCTCCTCACCGAACAGCAGGTCCACCTGTTCTCCGGAGAGGGACAGTTCGGCCATGCCGGTCCAGCCGGAGTCGGTGATGGCGAGTTCGGCGCGGTACTCCTCGGCGAGGAGGCCGACCGAGGACGCCTTGATCCGCAACGGGAGGTCCTTGGAGACGACGGTGACGTCGTACCCCTCGGCCTGGAGGTTGCGCGCGACCGCGAGAATCCGTGAGTCGTTGTCCCCCAACCGGTAGCCGGCGGGCAGTACGCCGGGATCGGAGTGGTTGAGTTCGACACGGAGCGTCCCGCCCAGATCCCCGAGCGGGATCGGGGCATCCAGTCGGCCGTACCGGACCCGGAAGTCGTCCAGCAGGCGGAGCGCCTGCCGGGCGAAGTACCCGAGCTCGGGATGGTGCCGTTTGGCCTCCAACTCCGTGACCACCACGATCGGCAGCACGACTTCGTGCTCGTCGAAGCGGGCCATGGCGTTGGGGTCGGCCAGCAGGACGCTGGTGTCGAGAACATAGGTGCGCCTGTCGGGCATGCGGCGCTTAGTGCTGGTCACCACGGAAGGACGTACCCCCTCGGACGAGGTCGGGGAGTGCGACGGACGTCGCGGAACTTCCCAAAGGGAGAGGACGGACCGGGTTCTGGACCCTGCGCGAGGGCCGAACGCCGGCCCTCCGCGTCGGCCGCACGATACGTACGGTCCTTCGTGTGCAAAGGGCCTCCCGGGCGAGCGGGCTGGGTGCCGCTCACTTGGATACGACATCCGCCTGGTTACTGACCGGACGTCGACCTGTCAGGGGTATTCCCTCGAACACGCGAAGCCATGCCCCCGCATATGACACGGTGCGGAACAGTCCTGGTGGACGTAGGGTGACGGCCCGGTTCCGCCGCCTCCGCGCAGCACTGCGAAACCCCCGCGGGACCCCTATATAGAGGAGTGGGTACGCGGGGGCGCAGAGGGCGTGCGGGACGGGTAGGCGCCGGGGTGCGCTCAGGCGCCGTAGCGCCTGCCGCGTGCCGCGTAGTCACGCAGCGCGCGGAGGAAGTCGACCTTGCGGAAGGCCGGCCAGAAGACCTCGCAGAAGTAGTACTCCGAATGCGCGCTCTGCCAGAGCATGAAGCCCGACAGCCGCTGTTCCCCGCTGGTACGGATCACCAGGTCCGGGTCCGGCTGCCCCCGGGTGTAGAGGTGCTCGGAGATCAGGTCGGTGGAGACGACCTCCGCCAGCTCCTCGAACGTCGTGCCCTTCTCCGAGTGCTCCAGCAGGAGCGACCTGACCGCGTCCGCGATCTCCTGGCGACCGCCGTAGCCGACTGCGACATTGACGATTATTCCGTCGATATCGGACGTCGCCTCCTGTGCCTCCTTGAGGACCGTCTGCGTACGGGCCGGCAGGAGGTCGAGCGTGCCGACGTGGTGGACCCGCCACCGCCCGTCCGCCGCGAGGTTGCGCACGGTGTTCTCGATGATGCCCAGCAGGGGGATCAGCTCGGCCTCGGGCCGGTCGAAGTTGTCCGTGGAAAGCAGCCAGAGGGTGACGACCTCGACATCGGTCTCACTGCACCAGCCGAGCAGATCGGAGATCTTGTCCGCACCGGCCTGGTGCCCCTGCACGGCCGAACCGCCGGACGCCTTCGCCCATCGCCGGTTGCCGTCGAGGATGACCCCGATGTGCTTCGGTACCTGGGCGTGATCCAGGCGGCCTTCCACCCGGCGCGCGTAGAGCCCGTACACCAGGTCACGCAAGTTCACTGAGTTCACCCTCTCGGTTCCGTACGGGCCGCAGGCCCGTCCGCCCCGTCGTCGCCGGGGGTACGGGGCCCGTCCCCCCGTGGGGGGATCGCCACAAGGTCCGCACGGTCCGCAGGTATTCACCGCGCCGCACATCGGCATTCCCCGAAGCCGCCACATTACTGCGAGCGGGTCACGGGGGCCCAACCCGGTCTGTCACAACACCGTGATAAAGAGACAAACGTGACTGATTCTCTTCCCTACCGCGCCGCCGACTCGCGCTACGACGCCATGGAGTACCGCCGCACCGGCCGCAGCGGTCTCAAACTGCCCGCACTCTCGCTCGGCCTCTGGCACAACTTCGGCGACGACCGCGCGCTGGATTCCCAGCGGGCGATCCTCCGCCGCGCCTTCGACCTCGGCGTGACCCACTTCGATCTGGCCAATAACTACGGCCCGCCGCCCGGCTCCGCCGAGCTCAACTTCGGCAAACTGTTCCGGCAGGACTTCGCCCCGTACCGCGACGAGCTGATCATCTCCACCAAGGCCGGATACGAGATGCACCCCGGCCCGTACGGCGAGTGGGGCTCCCGCAAGTACCTGCTGTCCTCGCTCGACGCCTCGCTCAAGCGGATGCGGCTCGAATACGTCGACATCTTCTATTCGCACCGCTTCGACCCGGACA
Organism: Streptomyces sp. NBC_01433; assembly: GCF_026340105.1. Taxonomy (NCBI): domain Bacteria; kingdom Bacillati; phylum Actinomycetota; class Actinomycetes; order Kitasatosporales; family Streptomycetaceae; genus Streptomyces; species Streptomyces sp. NBC_01433. Next base: position 1,068,139 of record NZ_JAPEPM010000001.1, read on the forward strand.
CCCCGCTCCAGGAGACGATGGGCGCGCTGGCGTCCGCCGTGCACCAGGGCAAGGCGTTGTACGTGGGGGTGTCCTCGTACAACGCGGAGCAGACCGCCGAGGCGGCCCGGCTGCTCAAGGAGATGGGCGTCCCGGCCCTGATCCACCAGCCCTCGTACTCGATGATCAACCGCTGGATCGAGGACGACGGGCTGCTCGGCACCCTGGAGACGGCCGGCATGGGCTGCATCTCCTTCGTACCGCTCGCACAGGGCCTGCTCACGAACAAGTACCTGACGGGCATCCCGGCCGGCTCGCGCGCCACGCAGGGCAAGTCCCTCGACCCGGACCTGCTCTCGGACGACGTGCTCCGCCGCCTCAACGGACTCAACGACATCGCCCGGCGCCGTGGGCAGTCGCTCGCCCAACTGGCCATCGGCTGGGTGCTGCGCGACAGCCGGATGACGTCCGCCCTGATCGGCGCGTCGAGCGTGGGGCAGCTGGAGGAAAATGTGGCCGCACTGGCCGGACCGCCGCTGTCCGCCGAGGAGTTGAAGGAGATCGACACCTTCGCCGTGGACACCGCGGGGACCAACATCTGGGCCGGACGGAGCTGACACCGGGCCGTCGCATCACCGGCCCACAAAAAAACGGGCCGGTCCGTGGGGGGGGATACGGACCGGCCCGAGGGGGGGTTTCCACCATAACCCTTCGTAAGTGATGCTGCGTGCCACGCCACTCGACAACTACTCTCCGGATTCGGCGGACTGCGCTCCGGGCAGGGGACCGGTGGTCCCGCGGGCCCTCGACGCCCCTGTTCGGGACGTACGAACGGCTGCGGGCGTCGGCTTGACGCACGGCCGGGCCTTCGCGCGAAGAGGACAGATTCCGGCCTATTGCGGCCCTAGGTTCGGGCGCATGACGACACGAACCTCCACCGTGACGGTGGCCTGGCCCGAGGCGAACGCGCGGCGGCTGTCCCGCCAGCACCTGTACCCCGCCGCCGCCCCCTCGGGGGCCGGGCTCTCGGGCCCCGAGGCCGTGGGAGCGATGCTCGGAGCGCACGCCCAGGTGCTGTCCGCCGCCGAGCTCTCCGTGGGGCTGCGCGCCGACGGGGTGACCCGGACCGGCGTGCGAACGGCGCTGTGGACCGACCGCACCCTGGTCAAGACGTTCGGGCCGCGCGGCACCGTCCATCTGCTCCCCGCCGGTGACCTCCCGCTCTGGACCGGCGCCCTGTCCGCCGTACCCACCGGGACCAGTCCGTTCGCCAAGGACGCCCGGATGACACCGGACCAGGTGGCGGCGGTCGTCGCCGCCGTCGCCGACGCCCTGACCGGCCGGGAGCTGACGATCGACGAGCTCACCGACGAGGTCGTCGCCCGGACCGGGCCGTGGGCCGGGGACCCGGTGATGCCCGCGTTCCGGACGATGTGGCCGCGCTGGCGCCAGGTGCTGCACCTGGCGGGTCACCGGGGCGCCCTGTGCTACGCCCCGAACCGCGGCCGCAAGGCCACGTACACCAACCCGGGCAGCACTCCGCTGCCCGGCCCGCAGGCGGTGGCCGCCCTGGTGGAGCGCTATCTGCACGCGTACGGGCCCGCCACGCCCGCGCACTTCGCGAAGTGGCTCGCCGCGCCGAAGCGCTGGGCCGACGAGCTGTTCGCCGCCCTGGCCTCGGCCGGGGCGATCGAGGAGGTGGCGTTCGAGGACGCCGGAGTGGCCTGGGTGGTGGCGGGCGACACCGCGTTCCCGGACGGTCCGGTACGCGGGGTGCGGCTGCTCCCCTACTTCGACGCGTTCACCATCGCCTCCCAGCCCCGCGAGCGGCTGTTCCCGGGCGCCGCGTACCAGCGGGCCCTGGCGGGGGGCCAGGCGGGGAACTACCCGGTGCTGCTGGTGGACGGCGAGGTCGCCGGGGTCTGGCACCAGCGTCGCGCGGGGCGCCGGATCGCGGTGACGGTGGAGACCCTGGCGCCGCTGAGGCCCGCACAGCTACGGGCGCTGGAGGAGCAGGTGGAGCGGGTGGCCGAGGTACTGGAGGCGACGGCGGAGCTGGCGGTGGGGAAGGTGGTGGTGGGGGCGCACGCGTAGGACGGTGGCGGGGGGAAAGGCGGTGGCGGGAGGAGAAGGGGGGACGCCGTGCCTCAGTGACGGTCGAAGCGGACCGCCATCGTGTCCCCTCCGACGACCACGAAGTCCCCGTCCTCGCACCGGATGACGGCCTCGCGCACCTCGCCCTTCTCGTCCCGGCGCTCCCGCGTGCCGATGACCGTCCACGCTCCCCCGTACGGCACCGGGGGCAGATTCGTCACGGCGGCGTGCTGCCACTGATTCGCCGGTACGCACCATTCGGGCAGCTCCGGCCAGGCGCCGGGGGTGACCCGCAGCGTCCCGTCGGAAGCGCAGGTCAGCAGCACAGACTGGCCGTCCGGGATCACGAACTCGACGGCCTCCGGCTCGCCCGCGCGGCCCTCCGGCCGGTAGAAGACGCCCTGGACCCCGGTGATGCGGGCGCCCCGGAGCCACTCGGGCCTGCCGTACCGCGGACGGCCCGCCGACCCACCGGGCTCTTCCCTCTCCACCGTCATGACCTGCCCACCCCTCCACTGCGCGCTCCGCCACCAGGGTCGCACCGCCCTTGGGTAGGACGGCCGTGGAGCGCATCCCGTTGCCTGCGGTGCGCTCATGAACTGACGCACGGGGTGAGCGTGTTGTCGCCGGCTCGGCTGCCGTAGCTGTCGTCGCGCGCCCGCCAGGGGTTACGGGACAGCCCTCAGCGCGGCTTGCGGGCCTCGATCAGGAAGCGGGTGGTGTGGGCGACGAACGGGCCCTCGGCCTCGATCTGCCGGTGCAGGGCCGCCAGCCGCGGGCGGTACCGCTCGACCGTGAAGCCCGGCACCATCCAGATCACCTTGCGCAGGAAGTAGACGACGGCGCCGATGTCGAAGAACTCGGTGCGCAGCCGTTCCGGCCGCAGACCGACCACGTCGAGACCGGCCGCTTCGGCGGCGGCACGCGCCTGCTCCGGGTCGCGGGCCCCGCGCACCTCGGGCGGCTGCGGGCCGAGGAAGTACTCGACCAGTTCGAAGACGCTCGCCGGTCCGACCTGCTGCGAGAAGTACGTGCCGCCCGGTGTCAGGACCCTGGCGATCTCCTCCCACCAGGTGGTCACCGGGTGCCGGCTGACCACCAGGTCGAAGGCCGCGTCCCCGAACGGCAGCGGCGGCTCGTCCTCGTCCACGACGACGACGGCACCGCGCGGGTGCAGCAGGGCGGTGGCCCTGGCGACGTTCGGGGGCCAGGACTCGGTGGCCACGGTCAGCCGCGGGAGCTTCGGCGCGGCGGCCAGGACCTCGCCGCCGCCGGTCTGGATGTCGAGTGCGGCCTCCGCGCGGGCCAGCCGGTCCGCCATGGCGCGGGCGTATCCCCAGGAGGGGCGCTGCTCGGTGGCCCGGCCGTCGAGCCAGGAGAAGTCCCAGCCGTCCACGGAGACGGCGTCGGCCTCGGCGACGAGGGCGTCGAACCGCGCGTCGGAGGCTGCGGAGGAAGGGGTGGAGGGGGTGGATTGATCGGGCATGTGCGCATCGTGGCAGGTGTGCGCGGGGGTACGCGACCGCATTCCGTGCCGGGCGCGGCAGGTGCGGGCCGGGCGGCTGCGGGCGCGGCGGGTGGTGCGGGCGGCGGCGGACGTGGTCCGGGCAGGCGCTCAGGCGGCCAGGGCGCCCAGCAGCAGACCGACGAGCGCGCCCGCGATCATGAACGGGCCGAACGGGATGCCTGTCCTGCGTCCGGCGCGGCGCAGGATCACGAGCCCGAGCCCGTACGCCGCCCCGAACAGGAACCCGGCGAAGCCCCCGACGAACAGCACCGCCCAGCCGTACCAGCCCAGTGCGACGCCGAGGGCGAGGGCGAGCTTCACGTCGCCGAAGCCCATGCCGTTGGGGTTGATCAGGAAGAGCAGGAAGTAGAAGCCGCCGAGGGCGAGGCCGCCGAGCAGCGCGGAGGTCCAGGATCCGGCGTGTTCGGGGAGCAGGGAAACGGTTCCCAGGAGCAGGGCCGCCGCGGCGGCCAGGGGCAGGGTCAGCGGGTCGGGCAGCCGGTGGACGCGGCGGTCGACGACGGCGAGGAGCACGGCGACCGGGGCGAGCAGCAGCCAGACCGCGAGTTCGGGCCTGAGTCCGGTGCCGGTCGCCAGCGCGGCGCAGGCGAGTGCGGTGACGACAGGGGCGAGGACGCCGGGGGCGTAACGGCCGGTGTCCGGAACCGGGGAGCCGGTCGCCTCCGCCGCCCCATCACGACTCCGGTCACCGTCGCGGCCCCCGTCACCGTCGCGGCCTCCGTCACCTTCGCGGCCCCCGTCACCTTCGCGGCCCCCGTCACCGTCGCCGTCATGGTCGCCCGGTGCCAACGGCCGGGAGACCGGGGCGACCGCCACGGCGCAGGCCGTGCACCGCGTCGAGCCGAGCCAGCCGCGGGCGGGCCCGGTGAGCGGGTGCGCGGAGGGGCAGGTGTCGCGCCAGGGTTCCTCCGGCTCGACGGAGAACCGGTACGCGGCACGCGGGATCAGCAGCCCGGTGGCGGCGCCCCACAGGGCGGCGACGGCGATCAGCGTTGCGTCCACACCAGGACCTTAATCGGGCGGTACGACAAGGGGATTGGGCCCTGGGGCCCACTGGTGGCCGTTCGGGACCCACGATCCGGCGCCGGGGGCTACGGTCGGTGCCCATGAGGAAATGGCGCGATGGCGACGCAGTGCTCACGGTCGGCGCGGACACCGGGGAGCGTGAGGTTCCGCTGCGGATAGCGGCCTCCTACCGGGCCCGTACCCGGGGGCTGCTCGGGCGGGACGGGATCGACGGGGCACTGATGCTCACGCCGTGCGGGAGTGTGCACACCTTCCGGATGCGGTTCACCATCGATGTGGCTTACCTGGACCGGAAGTTCAACGTGCTGGCGGTCCGCACGATGAAGCCCGGCCGGCTCGGGCTGCCGCGCCCGCGCGCCCGGCACGTGCTGGAGTCGGAGGCCGGGGCGATGGAGCGCTGGGGGCTGCGGCCGGGCGCACGGGTCGAGGTCCGCGTCACGGCCGGGAGCGACGCGTAGCCGCTCACCCGCATCGTGGCAGCCACAGGGGGCACGGCGTGACGAGGGGCGGCGGTCGCCGCGCGACAGGGCCGCCGCCGTCAACGGCCAACGCCTCGCGCAAGGAGTTGGGTCAGATACGCGCGTGGCGGGTGCCGAGCCCGCGGCCGACCAGCGGGCCGACGGTGCGGATCAGCTTCAGCTGGGTGGAACGCAGGACGCGCACGGTGATGTCGTCGGGCCAGCCGGTCGTCGTGGCCCACCCGTAACCGGAGCCGACCACCTCACTGGCGAAGGCGAGTTCGGTGGCCAGCAGCGCACGCGCCCAGTCCATCGGCTCCAGGGCCTGCCGCGCGGCCAGCGCGCCGCGGATCCGGATGCCCCGGTGGTACAGGTCCTCCGCGCCGGCGAAGCCCATGGCGACGGCGAATTCCTCCGTGCAGCGCGCCGGCCCGGCCCATTCGATCAAACCCTGCTGGAGGAGCTGGGACTCCTCGTCGGTCAGCGTGAGCTGCTCCGCCGTCTGCACGTGGTGCCGTCACCTTCTGGTAGCTGTCCAGCCCGGCACCATGGGGGAGCGCCGGGCCGGACCCTGATCCGTTACCAAGGTGACGCTAACCGCCCAGGTCGCGGGCGTCTTGGGCCCCAGGACCCACCGGGCTCAGGCTCCGGCTCCGGGCTCCGGGCTCCGGACTCCGGACTCCGGGAGCGGGGGTACCGCTCCGCGTCAGACGCTGAGCACCGCGTTCCCGAACACCCGCCACGGGGAGTGCCCCACCGAGTCCAGGACCGCCAACTGCGGGTGTCCGGCGGCGATTTCCTCGCGTACGGCGACGACGTCGGGCCACTCGTCGAGATACGCCGCGCCGTCGATGACGACGCCGTCCCAGTCGGTGGCGGCCGTCGCGCCCCGCCGGTCGACAACGAAGCCGATGCACAGGACGGATGCCCGCCCGATGGTCCGCCGTATGGCGCTCACGACCCTGTCCTGCTCGACCGGCGGCAGTTCGCCCAGGCCGAACTCGACGACCACGGCCCCGCTCCTGGCACGGCGGATGCGTACGAGAACGTCCGTGGAGCCGCCCACCCAGAGCCGGAACCCGATCTCATCGAGCCTTTGCAGTCCGGCAATGGACAGCAGCTGCTCCCGGGTGACGGGGGAACGGGCCCCGGCCGACACGGTGTCCTGGCTGACCAGGACGGTGCGCCCGGTCGCCGGATGGGCCAGGCGCAGCCCTTCCGCTTCGAGGTCGCCCAGAAGCGCCTGGGCGTCCAGCCGGGTCCAGCCCAGGTGGTACGAGTAGAAGAAGCCGGCACTCATCGACGCCTCACCCCATCACAGCGTGAACATGAATATTCGCGTGCGCAAATTCGACAGTAGGGGTCGATGCCTGGTGGGAAAAGCACCACCGGAGATCGATTTGTCTATGGGTACTGCCCGGACGTGGTCGTGCGGACATCCGGACACAGAGCTGGACAGCGGCGGTGTCGTGGTCGGCGACAACCGGCAGGTACGAGCGTATTGAGCCGCGACGGTTCCGGCGTGGGCCCACGGGCCCATCAGCGGCCCAAATCGGAACCTTCGCCCTCGTCATGCCAAACCGGCGTGCCCCGCCGCCCGGTACGCACCCTTCATGGCAGGGGAGTTGGGCCCGGCTTTGGGACCGGGGGCCCGCGCCACCGCCAATTTCCGGCCGTACGCTCACGGTCAACAGGCAACACACGTGTGCCGGAGAGAGGTTGAACCGTGAGTGGTGGCGGCGGCTGGGGGGACAGGAGCGCGGGCCACATATCGGCGGGACACCGCGGTCCGGACGGGTCCGGCACCCTGTATCAGCGTGAACGGAGCGGCTGGTTCTTCGCGTTGACGCGGAGCTGGGCCACGGGCGCGCTGGTCTACATCGCCGCCGGGTTCATGACCAGCCGGGTGCTGGTGGAGTTGCTGGGCAGCGAAGCACGCCTGGAATCGTTCGGCTGGCGCCTCGCCCTCATGCACGTACCCAGCCTCGTCGTCACCCTGCTGACGGTCCTGGCCGCGGCCCGCATCCTCCCCGACGAGCACCGCGAGAACCGGATCGTCCATCTCCTCGGCGCCCTGGCGGTCCCCCTGGCCGGCCTCGTGTACGGCTTCGCCGTCTCGTGGGACGTCGTGGACGTCGAGGGTGTCCTGATGCCGGTCGTCTCACTGGCCACGGGCGCGGCGGCGGGAGTGGCCGTCGACCGGCTGCTGGAGGAGCGCGCCACCCAGCCCCCTCCCGCGCCGCAGTACTCGTACAACTGGCGGGACGGCGGGGCCACCGCCGTGGAGTACCTCGGGGTGGTCGTCCTCGTCGTCACACTGATCGGCGCGATGGCGATGGCCGGGGTCGGCGGGAGGATCGGCGAACGCATCCGGTGCGCGATCAGCTCGCTCGCCGGTGGCGGCGGCTCCTGCTCCACGGGCGGCGGGGAGCCCGAGGCGAAGCCGAAGACCGACGCCGACTACGAGCCCAAGATGTGCCAGGTCTCCAGCATCTCGGACACGGCCGGTGGCAAGGTCAAGATCGGCTGGTTCGAGTGGGGCGAGGAGTACGGCTTCCAGCAGAAGGTGTCGCGGGCCAACTCCGATGTGAACGGGGACGGCAAGGTCGACGAGAACGACAAGCTGGTCTCCATGACGTTCACCGACGCGGCCTCGGCGGGTGTCACCGCCAGCACCCCGGGCGTCAAGCTCGGCAGCCTCGGCAAGGCGGACGTCGACATCGGCGGCGGGATCAAGATCACCAATGGTGACACCTGGATCTTCAAGAGCGAGGAAGAGGCTCAGAAGATGCGGGACGACATCGAGGAAATGAAGATGTGGGAGACCGCCACCAAGCACAGCGGTGGGTACGGCGGCGGCTGGTACTCCGGCATGAAGTGGGCCGAGAAGAAGGAAGACATCGAGAAGAAGATCGGCGACAAGAAGATCTCCTACTCGACCGTCGGACTCAACGCGTACGCGGACGGCGGCCTCTCCATCAAGTCGGGCGACGAGACCGAGCTCGGCGCCAAGCTGGGCGGCAAGGCCAAGTTCTCCCCCGACGTGACCATCACCAAGGACGACGTGAACGGCAACGAGTCGTCCACGTACACCGCCAGGCTCGAACTCGAAGGCAAGGTCAGCGGAAACGCCGGGCCGCTGAAGGGCACGCTGGGCGGCAAGGAGAACCACACCGGCGCCATCACCGTCACCCGCGACCAGAAGACCGGGAAGATCGTCCGGATCGACATGACCCAGACGGTGGACAAGGGCTCCACGTCCGGCAAGGTCGAGGTCGGCGGCGACAACGGCCAGAAGGGCGAGGACAAGCGCGGCGGCAAGGGCAGCGCCTCCGACTCCTCCGGTGACTCCGGCATCGATGTCCGGACGAACTCGATCATCTTCGGCAAGGACACCGACAAGGCCACCGAGGACAAGCGGGCCATCGCCGAGCAGTGGCTGGACGGCTCGGGCAACAACACCGCCCCGTTCGAGTACATGTTCGGCGACCACGCCATGGACAAGCGGCCCGAGGGAAGCGACCCCTTCGAGCAGATGATGTTCGACGACGGCCTGTCCAGCACGATGCGCTACCTCGGCGAGACGGACGCCCAGGAGTTCGGTTTCGAGGTCTCCCTCGGGATGAGCCTCGGCTTCTCCCTCTCCGACGAGCACAAGAGGGAGACGCTGACGGACGCGCGGTTCCTCGGAGCCCCGCAGGGCGACAATCGCACGTATCTTCCGTACAGCTACTGCGCGAAGTGAGCACGGCGAACCGACCGCACGACGAAGAGGCGATGGCACACCCGATGACACCACCGATGACGGCCACGAACACGTCCACGCCGAAGAGGTCCCGCCCGTTCGGCGCGGCGACAGCGGCCGCCGCGGCCGTCATCGCCCTGACCACCCTGCTCACGGGCTGCGGCGGCGACGACGCCGCTTCGGTCCCGGACGGCTGGGGCACGCTGGACACCAAGGCGCTCTCCGTCGGCTACCCCAAGAACAAGGGGTACGCCGAGCAGCCCGCGGACCGGCGCAGCAAGAGCAACGCCGCCGTCGCGCTCAAGCACGAGTCCGGGGTGCGCACCGGCATGGTCTCGGTCCAGCTGGACTTCGCCACCGGCGTCAGCACCGCGGGCGAGGCGGCGGCCGCGGCGGGCGCCGGCCTGGGCCTGGGATCCACCCGCAAGGCGACCGAGGACGTGCGGCTCGTCGGCGCGGAGAGCGCCCGTGAGGCCCGCAGGATCGACTACGAGTTCACCGCTGACGGCAAGGAGGACACCCCGACGGTCGGGACCCCGATGACGGGCGTCGTGGTCGCGGGCGTCGACTCCAAGGGTGTGCCGTTCGCCATCCGGATCAACGCGGTGAAGGACCAGTTGACCGCCGGAGACCTGGACGCGTTCGTCAAGTCCATCACCGTCAAGTAGCGCCGCCGGGCTCCCCCTCCATGGACTTCCTGCCCGGCGGCACGGCCACCTACCTGCTCCTGTTCGGCCTGTTCCTGGCCGCGTTCGCGGCCCGCTCGGCCCTGCGGACGGCCCGGGTGCTCCGCCTGATCCGGCACGGCGTCCTCGCCGAGGGCCGCTGCGCGCGACGCCGCACGGTCGACCGCGGCCCGGACACGGAGCGCGGTTACGCGACGGAGTACGTGTTCGCCTTCCGTACCCCGCAGGGCCGCGAGGTCGAGTTCACCGACGCCTCCCCCACCCTGTCCGGCTTCGGCGCCGGGGCACCGGTCCGGGTCCGCTACGACCCGTCGGACCCGGCGCGCCGCGCCACGGTGGCGGGCCCGGGAGCCTGGTGGCCACTGCTGAAGCCGGCACTGTTCGCACTCGTACTCTCCCTGTTCGCGGCGGGCCTGCTGCTGGGGTTCGCGGCGATGGGCGGATGAACCTGACGGCACGCACCGGCACCTCGGGTACGGGGCGGAGTCGGCCGGTACGGGTATGGCCGCGGGGGCGCGGTACATGTACGGCGACGGAGCCGAAGGGACGGCCGAAACGGCGAGGGCCCGGCACCGCGACCCTGGGATTCCAGTGGTCGCGGTGCCGGGCCCCGCGCACGTCGCGCGTTGCGGTGGGTGTCAGGAAGCGCTGCCGCGCGGGAAGGAGACCTCCACGCGCCGGTTCTTCTTCCTGCCCTCTTCGTCGCTGTTGCTGGCGATCGGGTACTGCTCGCCGTATCCACGGATCTCGAACGAGATCGTGGCCCCGAGCTCCTTCGAGAGGACCCCGTGCACCGCGTCGGCGCGCTGCTTGGAGAGCACGTCGCCGTGGGCCGAGGAGCCGAGGTTGTCGGTGAAGCCGAAGACGCGGACCTTGGTCGCGTTCTGCTTCTTGATCTCCGCCGCGATGGCGGCGATACGCGAGTTGGCCGCCGGACTCAGCTTCGCGCTGTCCTTGCCGAAGAGGACTTCGGCCTGGAGCGCGAACTTGATGTTGGCGTTGCTGTCCTCGCGACGCTCCTCGCCGCCCATGTCCTCGACCACCTGCACGATGTCGAGAACCTTGCCGGGCGCCAGCGTCCCGCCCTCCGGCATCTTGAGGTCGGGATCGTTGGCGTCGAGCTGCACCGGAGCCTGGGAGGTCGCCTCCGTCCCCGGCGGCACACTGGGACCGTCGTCGCTGTACGCGGCCGAGGCACCGAACACCGTGGTGCCGGCCAGGAGCAGGCCCACCACCAGGACGCGCCCGGTGTGACGCCCTGACGCGGGCCGTCGCATGGTCGTCATGTCGGCGCTCACCCAGAAATCTTCAGCGACGCGGTGGCGAAGGTGGGCAGGGAGAAGTCCACCTCGGTCGTCGTCTCCGGGGGAGCCGGGAACTGCATGAAGATCGGAGCCGACTCGCCCGGTGACAACGGGGCGATCGCCGTGGTGCACAGGCACCGCGCGTCCGTGTCCCGGAGAACGTAGTAGCGCTTCTTGCCGACCTTGTCGACCAAGGTGGCGCCGGCCACCGAGTTCGGGTTCTTCGCGACGACCGAACTCTCCTGCCCGCCCCAGCTTGCGCTGTTGCGGGTCCCGTCGCCGCCGTTCCTGATCTCCGCCTGTACGGTGACGAAGCCGCCGGCATCACGCTTGACCTGCTGGACGACGAGTTTGAGCCCGCCTTCCCCTCGTACTTCGGCCAACTTGGCATTCGGGTCCACGTTTTCCCCGGCAGCGGTGTCCTCCTGCTGCTCCCCCTTGCCCTCCGCGGAGGGAGTGGCCGGTGTGGAGGGCGCCGAAGAGCCTTCGCCCTGCGCCTGCCCACCGCCGTCCTCACCGCAACCGGTGAGAGCAAGGGTGATGGTCGCCGTCATCGCGACAGCGGCCATCATCCTTCTGGCCGTCGTGGTATGCCGAATACTCATGGTCCGATTCCTCTACTCGTCGTTCGCTGTCACTTGTCGACCAACCGCACGTCAAAGAGAACCTTGCTGATCTCGGACCAGGGCGCGTTGACACCAAACGGCTCGATCTTGACCACCCCGGCCTTGCCGCACGAGAAGACGTACAGATCCTGGGAACCGTCGTCGTTGAAGTCGAAGGACTGCCAGTCACAGCGGAACTCGATGACGGCCGTGGCCTCGGCCTTGGCGAAGGTGCGCTTCGTACCCGGGATGACCGACGAGTCCACCGCTTTGCGGCCCTCGACCTCAACGGTGATTCTGTCGAACCTGGGGACGATTTCGGGCGGTCCGCACTTCACAACGTCCGCGTCATTGTCCGATGCGAAGCTCTGGGCCGCGCCGCACGGCACGACGAAGGGAGCCGCCAGGAATGTGTCGAGCATCTTCTCGGGCAGCGAGGCCATGAACCCCGTCTCGAAATCCGCACGAGCGGCTTGAGCCGCGGCGAGCGCGGCGGAGTCCGCCGCGCCCTGGGATCCGTTGCGCAAGGCCGACGCCTTGCCGACAGCGAAGAAGGCGAACACGAGGAAAAGCAGGCCCGCCACCATCACAATGTAGATGGGGAAGGCCTGCCCTCGGTCCGACCGGTGGTGTCCGATCACTTCGAGGTGATGGAAGTGACCAGCCCGTCGATCCGCGACGAGATCTTCCCGCCGATTCCCGAAGCCGCGATCGCCCCGATGATCGCCACGACCACCAGGATGATGCCCAGGTACTCGAATGCCGTCTGGCCCCGGTCCTTCGCCGCGTAGCGCTTCTGGATGCTGCTGACGGCGGTGTTGGCCCAGCCGTTGACGCGGATGGCGGTCTTCAGGGTGATGTCCGACATGGTGTTCCCCTCCTGATTCGGCCGACCGATTGCCGGCCGACTCGCACGTTTCTGGCATGTCGCGAACGACTCCGGCTTCCTCCTGGCCGGTGCCGCTCGCGACATGAGAAACATAGAGGGGGGCGCCCCGCTCACCAGAGGGTCCCAGGGCCCATTCCCGGGCCCAAAGCACGCTCTGGGTCCCCGCGTTGCCGCCTCGCTCAGCCATGGCCGCCCGCCCCTCGCGGGCCGGTGCCCGTCGCGGGTGCCGTGCCCAGCCAGCGGGCGATCGCCTCGCTGCGGCTGCCGCTGTGAAGCTTCGTGAAGATACGGTTGATGTGGTTCTTCACGGTCTTCTCGCTGATGAAGCAGGTGGCGGCGATCTGCTGGTTGCTCATTCCGGACGCAATCAGCTCCATGACCTCCACCTCCCTCGAACTCAGCCCGTGGTCTTGCCTGTTGGGAGCCGCGCCGGGCCCCCTGGCCATGGAAGACTGTCCCACAACAGGTTGCAGTTGCGAAAGACCCTCCTGTTGTCGGACCTGTCGTGGCGCCGCGGTGAGTGGTGGCGACGGTGTGAAGCCGGGCTGCGCCTCGTAGCCGGGGGGCGGGTACGGCACCCCCGCCGTCAGGGCGGTGCCCAGGCCCTCCGGGAGCGTTCCGCGCCCGGGGTCCACGCCGTTGCGCATATGGGCGAGCAGGGCGTTCGCGGCGGTGGCCGTGAAGTTGGCCCGGCCGTGCTTCGTGTCGCGTACCGCCTGGACCAGCTGGTCCGCCGTGAACTCGCCGTGCACCAGGTAGCCGCCGGCGCCCAGGCGCAGGGCCTCGTGGACGATCTCGCTCTCACGGCTGTAGGTCAGCATCATCACGGGCGCGATCCGTACCAGGTGCGGCAGGGCCGAGATGCCGTCGACCCCGGGCATCCGGACGTCCAGCAGGACGACGTCCGGGCGGTGCCGCAGGGCCAGGTCGTAGGCCTGGCGGCCGTCCGCCGCCTCTGCGACGACCTCGATGTCGGCGCGGCCGGAGAGCAGTACGCCCAGGCCGGCCCGGACCACGGGGTTGTCGTCCGCCACCACCACCCTGAGCTGGGTGGGGGCCTGGGGGCCGGGTGTGGTCGGGAAGGGGGCAGGCAGGACCTCGGGTGCCGCGGTCTGCTGGGGAACGGGGAACCCCGGGGAGCTGTGTTCCGTGGTGCGCGGTGCGATGTGCGGCGAGGCGTACGGGGAGGCGTGGTTCCGCGCCACCCAGTTCTGACTCGACGCGCGGGGGACGTCGTCCGGCATTCTGCGACCTCCTCTCAGGAGCTACGGGTGGGGGGTGGATGGAGGGACGGTATCGGTGGTGCCAAGAGCGGCGAGGGGTATTTCCAGGCGCACCTCGGTGCCCCGGGAAGCCTCTCCCTTGCCGATCCGTATACGGGCGCCGATGGAAGCGGCGCGTTCGACCATGCCGACGAGGCCGAAGTGTCCGGCCCGGCGGAGGGAGTCGAGGGTGGTGCCCGCGGGCAGGCCGCGTCCGTCGTCGTAGACGCTGACGCGCAGGACGTCGCCCTTCACACCCGCGAGGACGATCAGGTAGGTGGGGCCCGCGTGGCGATGGGCGTTCTCCATCGCTTCGGAGGCGACCGTGAGCAGCTGCCGGGCGACCGCCTGCGGTACGGGCGGTACGGGGATGTGCTCCTGGATCCGGCGGAAGGTCGCGGCGAGGCCGTGGCGGTCGCTGAAGTCAGAGGCACGGGCGCGGAGTTCGCCGACGACGTCCACGCCGCCGTCCAGGCCGGACTCGCGGCGGAGGTCGGTGAGCAGTTCGCGGGACTCGGCCGCGGCCCGGCGGGCGGCGCGGGCGACGAGTTCGGCCTGCCGCCTGATGGTGACCGGGTCCATCCGGTCGGCGGATCCGGCGAGGCCGTCGGCGGCCAGGGCGAGACCGTGCAGGGTCTTGGCGACGGAGTCGTGCATCTCGCGAGCCAGCCGGGTGCGTTCGCCCTCGACGGCCTCGTTCACGGCGAGGCGGGCGCGGGTCTCGGTGAGGGCCTGGCTGGCCGTGCCGAAGCGCAGCAGCAGATTGCGCAGGGTGACGCCGACCGCACCGGCGATCACACAGAAGCCGGGAAGCAGGAGGTTGGTCGCGTCGCCGCCTTCGAGCTTCGGGACGGTGTTGTAGACGCCGAAGACGATGACGACCTGGACGGCGGCGAAGACCGCTGCTCCCCGCCAGCCGTAGACGAGGCCGGCGAGGAGCGGGGTGCAGACGGTGACGTAGGCGAGCGTGGACTCGGGGGTGGCGGTGATCAGCAGGAGTGCGCCGAAGAACACGTCGATCCCGAGCAGCCAGGGGTGGCGCAGGAGGCGCGGGCCGAAGCGTTCCCAGTCGCGGAACAGGAGGTAGCTGCCCATGAACGTGATGAGGATCGCCGCCCCGATGAACCAGGTGGCGAGGCCGCGCGCGGTGTGGCTGATGGCGAACGGGGTGGCTATGGCGATCATCGCCAGCCGGAAACCGAAGACCTGACGGCACATCGCCTGAAGGGCGTTGACCTGGATGGCGAGCGCGGGGCGCGCCTGTGGGTCGGTGGTGGCCGTGGACATGTCCGCGGTGAGTCCGTGCGGGATGCCACTGAGCTGAAACGTCATGGGCCTGCCACCTCCCGTCTGTCCCCGTGCTCGCCGTCGTCGGTCATCGTCAGCCGCCCGTCAGCGCGCCGAAGTCGACGTTGGCGCCGTAGACGAAGCCGACGGTCAGCAGGAGGAGCGTGCCGGGCAGGAGGAAGGAGGTGACGGCGAAGGTCGCCTTCGGCACCGCTTTCGCCGCCTTGCGGCGGGCGTTCTGGGCGTCGGTGCGGCGCATGTCATTGGCGATCTGGATCAGCGTCTCGACGATCGGGGCACCGAGCTCCTCGCCCTGCTGGAGCGTGGTGACGAACATCGCGACCTGTTCCGAGTCGTTGCGCCTGCGCAGTTCGTCGAATGCCTGGCGACGGCTGACACCCATGTCCATCTGGCGCAGGGTGATGCGGAGTTCGTCGGCCCAGGGGCCTTCGTACTTCTCGGCGACGCGAGCGAGCGCCTGGCGGAAGCCGAGACCGGCCGAGACGACGACGGCCAGGACGTCGAGGAAGTCGGGAAGGGTGCGCTCGATGTGTTCGCGGCGGACCCGGATGGCGGACCAGATGCCCGCCTCCACCCAGAAGAGCCCGAAGGCGATCATGATGATCGCGAGGAAGAACTGTCCCCGCAGGAGCATCGAGAACGCGCCGAGGGCACCGAGAACCCCGTAGACGGCACGCCGGGCGGCGTACCGGTCGATGGTGAGGCCGCCGGGGTTACCGGCCAGGTCGATCTGACGGCGCTTCTTCGTGACGGCCTTGGGCCCCATCATCCGCAGCACCGTGGGCGCCCAGCGGATGCCGAGCCGGTCGATGCCGGAGCCCACCGCGCTGGTGCGGGTGGCGCCGGATTCCAGGGCGATGGCGAGGTCGCCGGGCAGTTTGGCGTCGGCCCGGTACATCCGGATGCCGTGGATGGCTCCGTACACCGCGAGTCCGACGACGATCGCGAGCAACAAGTCCATGTCTGCTTCTTCTCCCAGGCCGTCAGACGTCGATGCGGGACAGACGGCGGATCACGATGAATCCGATCGCGTACAGGACGATGGAGATGACGACGGCGATCTGGCCGATGAGGGCTCCGGTCATCCGGTCGAGGGCGCCGGGCATCACGGCGTTCATCAGCAGCATGGCGCCGATCCCGAAGCCGGGTACGGCGTAGGCGGTGACGGTGACCTGGGACAGCTGGGTCTTGACCTCGCGCCGGGTCTCCTTGCGTTCCTCCAGGGTCTCGGTGAGGTTGCGCAGGGAGCTGACGACCGTACCGCCGGCCCGGTTGGACAGGACCAGCGTGGTCACCAGGACGACGAGTTCGCGTGAGGGCAGCCGGTCGGTCACCTCGCTGAGCGCGTCCTCCAGGGGTTCACCGACGGCGAGGCGGCGGGCGACGCGGGCCAGTTCCTCACCGGCCGGGTTCTCCAGCTCGTCGGCGGCCATGGACAGCGCCGTCCGCAGGGCCAGGCCCGCCTGGGTGGCGTTGGCGAGGATGCGGGACAGCTCGGGGAGCTGGTTGATGAAGCGTTCGGTGCGCTTGACCCGCTGCCAGTTCAGGAAGGCGTTGGTGCCCCACAGGCCGATCAGGGCGGCCACCGGGCCGAAGAACGCGGCGAGCATCGAGGAGGCGATCATCCACAGCCCGGCCATCGCCAGGAGCGCGTACACGAAGAACTCGCCCGGCGTGAGCTCCATGCCGGTCGCGCCGAGTTTCAGTTCCAGCTTCTGGCCCAGAGCGGTTTTGCGCAGCCTGCGGTCGAGGGTGCGGAACCGGCGACGACGGCCCGTCTCGGGGAGATGGCCGACGTGGGAGAGCCGGTCGACGAGCGCGTCGCGGTCGGCCTTGCCGCCGGAGTAGGCGTGCAGGCCCATGACGCCGAGCACGCCGCACAGCAGGGTGACGCCGATCGTGATCAGGGGGAGGTTCACATTGTCCATGGCTCGGTACCTAGTTGGCCTCTCGGGTGGCGAGCTGTTCGGAGGATGCGGCGACCCCGAACGCCTGGGGGATGGGCTGGCTGGCCATGTAGAGGCGGTCGGCGATCCGTCGGGGCAGGGGGAGGTACTGGAAATCCCCGAGGATCCGCCCGTCGGCATCCATCGGCCGGGCGTTGAACTTGGCCACGGTGACGATGCGGTACGGGTCCCGGCCGTGCGAGTCCAGGGCCGCGATCTCGGTGACCTTTCGCGTTCCGTCGGCGTGCCGGGTCAGCTGGACGATGACGTCGACGGCGCTGTTGATCTGGTCGTGCAGCGCCTCGAACGGGATCTTGATCTCCGACATGGAGGCCAGGGTCTGCAGACGCATCAGCGCGTCCTCGGCGTTGTTGGCGTGGACGGTGGCGAGCGATCCGTCATGACCGGTAGACATTGCCTGGAGCATGTCAAGCGATTCGCCGCCTCGGACCTCACCGACGACGATGCGGTCGGGGCGCATACGCAGGGAGTTGCGCACCAGGTCGCGGATGGTGATCTGGCCCTTGCCCTCCACGTTCGCCGGTCGGGACTCCAGCCGGATCACATGGCTCTGCTGGAGCTGGAGCTCGGCGGAGTCCTCGATCGTGACGATGCGCTCGCTGTTGGGAATCAGCCCGGACAGCGCGTTGAGCAGCGTCGTCTTTCCGGTGCCGGTGGCGCCGGAGACGATGATGTTGAGCTTGGCCTGTACGAGACCGGCGAGCAGGACCAGCATCTGCTCGTCCAGCGAGCCGAAGCCGATCATCTCCTGGAGGGTGAAGGACCTCGGGAACCGCCGGATGGTGAGCGTCGCGCCGGTCAGGGACAGCGGCGGGATGATCACGTTGACACGCTCACCGCTGGGCAGTCGCGCGTCGACCATGGGGTTCGACTCGTCCACCCGGCGGTTGACGGTCGACACGATGCGCTCGATGGTCTGCATCAGCTGCTCGTGCGAGCCGAAGCGCATCGGGAGCTGTTCGACCTTGCCGCTGCGCTCCACGAAGATCTGGTCCGGCCCGTTCACCATGATCTCGGTGATGGAGGCGTCTTCGAGGAGCGGTTCCAGGATGCCGAGTCCGAGGGCCTCGTCGACCACGCGGCGGATCAGCTGCGAGCGCTCCATGGTCGAAAGGACCGGACCCTCGCGGCTGATGATGTGCCCGAGGACGCGCTCCAGGCGGGCCCGCCGCTCGGCGGCGGCCAGCGAGGACATCTCCGCGAGGTCGATCTCCTCCAGCAGCTTGGCCCGGTAGGTGGCCACCATGTGGCCGTCCTCCCGTGCCCCGCCTTGCTCCTCCGGGGCGGTCATGCGTGCCCGCAGGCTCATGTGCGTAACTCCTCGGTCTCACTGTCCGGTCGAACCTGCGGGTGGTCGGTCCCGCAGGCGGTCGTTCCCTCGGGGGCGAGCGGGCGGGCGGCCCGGCTCGCGGGCGCTAGCCGCGGGGCATGGTGGAACTCCGTTCGGCCTTGCCCCACTTGCCCTTCATCCCCGGAACCACGTTGGGGACCTCGATCTTGATGGTGACCGTCACATCGCCGGTGCCTTCGCTCTCGTCGTACGAGAAACCGTCCTCCGCGAGCCACTTGCTCATCGCGTCCCTGGCCGCCGTGTGGGCGTTGCCCGTGGGGAAGTCCTTGGACGCCGTCCTGGCCGCCGCACGGGCCGCCGTGCCGGCCTGAGCGGTCGTGTACGCGGCGAGTCCGACCTGGATGGCGAGGAGGGCGACCAGGAGGAGGAGCGGGAGGAAGCCCAGGTACTCGATGGCGACCTGGCCCCGGTCGGTACGGCGGGGGGCGGAACGACGGCCGTCGGTGTTCCTGCCACCGGAGTGCTTCACGCGTGCGGTTACGGTCATCACTCAGCCCTCCAGCGGCGAGCCGGCACGGCCCGTGATCTTCACGTCCAGGTCGAACAGACCCGGGACCAGGACAGGGACCTTGAGCTTGACGTCGGCCCTGTACAGCTCGCGGGTGGACTTGCAGGTGATCTTGACGCCGTCCTCCCAGGCATCCGGCAGGTCCTTCTTCGCACCCGCCTTGCACGCTCTGCTCTGCCCGTACTCCGCGCCGCTGCCCTTGCGCGCGGCCACGTCCGCCGCGTTCCCCGCGAGGCTCCAGGTGTAACCGATCAGCGCGCACTCCCAGAGCACGAGCATGATCAGGATGATGAAAGGCGTCATCCCCAGGAACTCGATCGCGGTCTGCCCGCGGTCACGGTCACGGCCGCGCAGGAAACGGCCCCGTACGAAACGGCCGCGTACGCGGAAGCGGTGGGCGGCCGTGCGCCTCAGGCCGATCCGTGAGCGAGTGAGCCCCTCCGGGGAGCGCGTAAGCCCGTCCCGGGAGCTGTGGGCGTCACGCCTCCCCCGTATCTCGGTGTCCGGTGCCCGGTTGGTAGTCATCGGTCAACGTGTCCCCTCGGTCTTCCCGTGGCCCTGGTCGTCCCCGTCGCGCCGTCGGCGCGGCCGTCCGATCGAGCCACGGTCGTTTTTGAATGCGACGCCGCTCTTCTTCTTGCTCGCGCTGACCTTGACGATGCCCAGTTCTCCGGCGAGTCCCCAGAGTGCTTGCTTGACGGTGCTCTTGGCATCCAGTTCGTGCAGGCGACCGGCGTCCACCGATGCCTGGAGTTCCTTGAAGTTCGCGGGCACCGCCGCGTTCGCCACCTGGGTTCCGGTGATCTTCTGGATCAGGGGCGGCTGGATCTCGGTGTTGCGGGTGAAGCGGTTGACGAGGGTGATCGTCTCCTCCGCCTTGCGGATCTGGAGCCGTTCCCACATCCGTACGATGCGCTTGGCGCCGCGCACCGCGATGACGTCCGGGGTCGTCACCAGCAGGGCCACGTCCGCCATCTCGATGGCCGCCGCGTTGGCCCCGTTCATCTGGCCGCCGCAGTCGATGACCACGATCTCGTACCGGGTGCGCAGCGCGCTGACGATCTGGCGGGCGGACCGGTCGCTGACCTCCTCGCCCCGTTCGCCCTCGCCGGGTGCCAGCAGCAGGGCCAGGCCCGTCGAGTGGGAGAACACCGCGTCGGCCAGGACGCGCGGCGAGATCTCCGTGATGAGCGCCAGGTCGACGAGCGAGCGCCGGAACTGCACATCGAGGTACGAGGCGACATCGCCGGTCTGGAGGTCCATGTCGACCAGGGCGACCGTGTTGCCGGACGCCTGTGCCGCCAGGGCGAGTTGGATCGCCGTGACGGTGGCGCCCACGCCGCCCTTGGCTCCGGTGACGGTCAGGACCATGCCCCCGGGCCCGGTGAACACGTCATTGCTCGCGGTGAGGTGGCGTCGTACGCCGGCCGACCACTGGGACGCGGCCTGGACCCGGTTGGCCAGCTCCTCGTAGCTCAGCGGCAGCGTGACGAGCCCGCGGGCGCCGGAGTCCATGGCGTCGGCGAACAGGCCGGGGTTGGCATCCGCGGTGATCAGGACGACCCCGACGGACGGGAACCGCATCGACACTTCCCGGATGAGCTCCAGGGCCGGTACCGGGCCGATCCGCTCATGGACCAGCACGACCTCGGGCAGCTCGTCGAGGGATTCGCCCGCGAGCCTGGCCAGGGTGTCGATCAGCTGGGTCGAGTCGGCGACCGGCGCGGCCGGTTCCGCGTCGGGCAGCTGGCTGAGCAGTGTGGTGACCGATCTGGCCGCGTCGAGGTCACCGACGGCCGGGAGGATTCTGGTGGTCATCCCATCCTCACTTGTCCTTTTCGAGCGTGTAGGTGCGGTCCCCCGGGCGGATGGTGCCGTCGCTGCCGGGCGCGACGAGGGCGAGCCGCACGTGCTCCGCGAAGGACTCGGCGTACGCCACACGCTGGGTGTCCAGCGTGTTCAGGGCGAAGGTGATCGGCACGGCCTCGGTGCTCTGGGTGCTCCGCTGGTCCCCGCGGGGCTCCAGAGCGGTCAGCTTGCCCACGTCCAGCACCTTGGCGTTGGAGACGATCACCTTGGACTGGGAGACGTCGTCCTGGTCCTCACCGGCGAACGTGGCGTAGATGTTGACGGTGGCGCCCGGTGTGATCTTGCCGGCGACGCCGGTCGCGGCGTCGATCATGATGGCGATCTCCTGCTCACCGGACCGGAGTTCGGGCTTGCGGGCCATCATGTCCGACTGGAGCAGCGAGCCCTTGCGGAGCTGGGTGACGGCGATCTTCGATTCGACTTCCCGCAGGTTGGTCACGGCGTTCTCCGAGAGCCAGCGCTTGGGCATCTTGATCTTCTCGAACTGACCGTCGTTCAGGGCCGTATAGGGGGCCACGTCGGATTTCAGCTGATAGGCGGTCACCTCGGGGCCGACCTTCGAGTTGACGTCGCTGATCACCGAGAGCACACCGGCGAAAGCACCGAAGGCACACAGGACCGACAGGAGCAGGAGTATCACGCCGCGGCGCTGGCGGGAGTTCATGGGCCGGACAACCTCGTTCGAATCGGATGCGTGGGGCAGCGGACAGAGAGGGATGCGCGGAAAGCGGAAGGACGAGTACGGACGCGAAGTGCGGTGAAGCGGGAGCACAACGCGCGTAGTGCGGTGATTCGGCGTGCGAAGTGCGGGGCTCGCGAAGATGACGGTGATGCGGGGGGACGGGTGGTGCGGGAGCGGGGGAAGGGGCGGTGTGAGCCGGTCAGTGCTCACTGGTGCGGGTGGAGCTGGGTGAGCCGGAGGAGGCTCGGTGGAGCAGGTGAGCCGGAGGAGGCTCGGCAGTACGGGGTGGTGATCGGTAGTGCTCAGTCGTACGGGTGATGCTCAGTGGTGCTCAGTCATACGGGTCGTGCTCGGCGGTGCTCATTCGTATGAGTGGTGCTCAATCGTGCGGTCAGTACGGATAGTTCAGGCGGTGCGGGCGAAGCTCAGTGGTGCGGGACAGCGGGCGGGACTATGACACGGCCGGTACGCCCACCTCGTGGTGCGGGACACCGGTGGAGTGTGCCCGGTTCTCCGAGGCGGCGAGCGGGGAGGAACAGAAGCCACAACGATCGCCGATGAGTTCCATTTCGCACCAGTGACACTTTTCCCTCCGTACGGAGGAGATCAGTTGATACAGGACGGAGATGTCCGGGAGGTAAGCCGCGAACTCCACCAGCTTTCCCGTACCCCACCAGCGGGAGGATTCACTGGGAAGGCTCGCTTCATGAATGGCCTGGACCTTCCAGGCGGGCGCCAGGGTCTCCTGGACCCAGTCCGACTGCGACTGCCCCTTGGCCACCAAAAGATGCGTACCGAATTCCGGTCCGGCCAGAGGTTCCGCCTGCGGCCCGACCTTGATGAGCTGCGACTCGGGCCCGGCGAGCACGGCGAACTGCGAACCGGGCACCCAGGACTTCGCGTGACTCTTCAGGCTGACGGGGAACCGGTCCAGTTTGGCCACCGAGTGCAGCAGCGCACCCGAGTAGATGTAGTGCGACAGCAGCCGGGCGGCGGAGGCGACCACCCCCGGGCTGAGGTCGCTCACGGACAGCTGGCGCAACTGGCGTACCAGTACGGCGACTCCGAGCGGCGGCAGGTCCACCTTGACCAGCGCGATCCGGTCGCTCTCCAGGATCGAACGGATGCCGTGCAGCCGTCGCTCATGGGCGGGTTGGATGCTGGACGGATACAACACGATGACATACCCGTGCTGTTCGAGCAGCAGATGCGTGTCGCCGATCGCGAGCTCCATGGTCTGGGCCTCGGGGGCCTGGAGCAGGGCCGCGGTCGGTGTCTGCTGATCGGTGGGCGGCAGCACCAGATCTGCGCTTGTCACTGCTATTGCGGTCGGCACGCTCTTCCCCGTTCAGCTCCGGCCGTCGTGGTCACGTCGGCCGCAATCGCTCCTGCCCGGTGCTCCTGCTCCAGCACTTTAGCCACGTCTTACCAGGCAGAGAACACTTATCGGAGACCGATACGACAACATGCGAACACCGCCCGACCGACGCCCGGGTACTAAATAGGACGAAATCGAGACTGGTTAACTCCTGTACCACTGCGGAGGGTTACAGCAGTGGCCCTCACTCGACGGCCCGTCACTTCATCGGCGCACGTCAGGAAGGCCCCAGGGGTCGTTCCGGTTCATTTCGACTGCGCACGTTCGTCACGGTCCGAAGATCTCGCGCGAAGTCACCCGCGAGGGGACAACCGGGTGGCCACAGCGACATCTTCGCGTAAAGAAATGGCGGTCCGAGGGCCTCGCGAAGGACCCCTCGAAGGGGTTGTCGAACGCCCGTCGGAGGCACCCATCACTGCCAGAGGTCTTGACAACTTGATTGGTCTGGACCAGTTTATCGGCCAGCGGTGGCCACCGTTCCTCGGCTTCACATTCCCCGTACACCCCCTGTACGTCCCGCACCCCCGCACGACCCCCCGCGCGGCACCCCGCCGACCCCCACCGGCACCCCCCGCATATCCCCAACTCCCCCCGGAGGCAGCAGTGGAACGCTCCGTAGGCAGCAGGCGCAGAAGCCGTCACTCCCGGCCCGTACTCGGCGGCGCCATGGCCGTCATCGCGGCCGGGGCCCTGACCGTCACCGGTCTCGTCAGCAGTGCCCAGGCGGCCGACGTCAATGTCGCCAAGAACGCCGGATTCGAGTCCGGGCTCGCCAACTGGACCTGTAGCGGGGGCACCGGCACCGCCGTCTCCTCCCCCGTGCACGGCGGTACGTCAGCCCTCAAGGCCACCCCGGCCGGCCAGGACAACGCCAAGTGCTCCCAGACGGTGGCCGTCAAGCCCAACTCGACGTACACACTGAGCTCCTGGGTCCAGGGCGGATACGCCTACCTCGGCGCGAGCGGCACCGGCACGACCGACGTCTCCACCTGGTCGCCGGGCTCCACCGGCTGGACTCAGCTCTCCACCAGCTTCAAGACCGGCGCCTCCACCACCTCGGTGACCGTCTACACCCACGGCTGGTACGGGCAGGCGTCCTACCTCGTCGACGACATCTCGGTGACCGGCCCCGACGGCGGCGGCGGCACCGACCCCGGCCCGTCGATCCCCGCCTCGCCCGCCGGCCTCGCCGCGGGCACGGCGACGTCCTCCTCGGTGGCCCTCTCCTGGAACGCCGTCTCCGGCGCCACCGGATACACCGTGTACAAGGACGGCGCCAGGGCCACCACGTCCACCGGCGCCTCGGCGACCGTCTCCGGCCTGGCCCCCGACACGGCGTACCAGTTCTCGGTGAGCGCCACCAACGCCGCCGGTGAGTCGGTCAAGTCCGCCGCGATCAGCGCCCGTACGGCGAAGGAGGGCACCGGCCCCGGCCCGGTGACCTCGGTGCCCAAGCACGCGGTGACCGGCTACTGGCAGAACTTCAACAACGGCGCCACCGTCCAGAAGCTCAGCGACGTCCCCGCCGACTACGACATCATCGCGGTCTCCTTCGCGGACGCCACGACGACGCCGGGCGCCGTCACCTTCAACCTGGACTCCGCCGGGCTGAACGGCTACACGGTCGCCCAGTTCAAGGCCGACATCAAGGCCAAGCAGGCCGCCGGGAAGAACGTCATCATCTCGGTCGGCGGCGAGAAGGGCTCCGTCGCGGTCAACAGCGACGCCTCCGCCACGGCCTTCGCGAACTCGGTCTACGCGCTCATCCAGGAGTACGGCTTCAACGGGGTCGACATCGACCTGGAGAACGGCCTCAACTCCACGTACATGACGAAGGCGCTGCGCTCGCTGTCCACGAAGGCGGGCTCCGGCCTCGTCATCACGATGGCGCCGCAGACCATCGACATGCAGTCGACGTCCGGTGAGTACTTCAAGACGGCGCTCAACATCAAGGACATCCTGACCGTCGTCAACATGCAGTACTACAACAGCGGTTCGATGCTGGGCTGCGACGGCAAGGTCTACTCGCAGGGCTCGGTGGACTTCCTCACCGCGCTCGCCTGCATCCAGCTGGAGGGCGGCCTCGACGCCTCGCAGGTCGGCCTCGGTGTCCCCGCATCCACCCGGGGCGCGGGCAGCGGCTACGTCGCCCCGTCCGTCGTGAACGCGGCCCTGGACTGCCTGACCAAGGGCACCGGCTGCGGCTCCTTCAAGCCGGCCAAGACCTACCCGGCGCTGCGCGGCGCGATGACCTGGTCCACGAATTGGGACGCCACGGCGGGCAACGCCTGGTCCAAGGCGGTCGGCCCGCACGTCCACGGCCTGCCGTAACCCTCCGGACTCTCCGAGGTCATCCGGACTCCGCGAGGTCGTCCCCTGACCAGCAGCGCCGCCGCTCCCCCGGCGGCGCTGCTGCATGTTCCGGCCCAAGCGTTCCGGCCCAAGCGTTCCGGCCCAAGCGTTCCGGCCCGGTCCGGGCGGCGGGACAGTGCCGAGGGCCCTAGATCACCAGGCTGAGCAGCGCCGCGACCGCGAAGCCCGCCACCGACAGGACCGTCTCCAGGACCGTCCAGGACTTCAGGGTGTCGCGCTCGGAGATGCCGAAGTACTTGGCGACCATCCAGAAGCCGCCGTCGTTGACGTGCGAGGCGAAGATCGAGCCCGCGGAGATCGCCATGATGATGAGCGCGAGGTGCGCCTGGGACATGTCCTGGCCCTCGACCAGCGGGACGACGATGCCCGCCGTGGTGACGATCGCGACCGTCGCCGAACCCTGGGCGACGCGCAGCGCCACGGAGATCAGCCAGGCGAGCAGGATGACCGGCAGGCCGACGTCGTTGAACGTGTCGGCGAGCGCGTCCGCGATGCCGCTGCCCTTGAGTACGGCGCCGAAGATGCCGCCCGCGCCGACGACCAGCAGGATGTTGCCGACCGGCTTGAGCGAGGACGTGGAGACCGATTCCAGGGACTTGCGGGACCAGCCGCGCCGGATGCCCAGCAGGTAGTACGCCAGGAGCAGCGCGATCGTCAGGGCGACGAAGGGGTTGCCGAAGAACTCGATGACCGAGCGGAGCGTGGAGGGGTCCAGCGCGATGGAGGAGAACGTCGCGGCGAGGATCAGGATCAGCGGGGTTCCGATGATCGCGAGGACCGTACCGAGCGCGACGGGCTGCTCGCGCGGGGTGGCCCCGGCGGCACGCTGCTCGGCGGCGACGGCCGCCTTGGCCTCCTCGGCGGCCTCGACCATGTCCTGCGGGACCGCGACGAAGATCCGCTTGCCGATCCAGGCGGCGTAGCCCCACGCGGCGAGCACGGACGGGATGCCGACGACGGCGCCCATCAGGATGACCCAGCCCAGGGAGACGTTGAAGAGTCCGGCGGCGGCCACCGGGCCGGGGTGCGGCGGCAGGAACGCGTGGGTCATCGACAGCCCGGCGAGCAACGGCATCGCGTACAGCAGGATCGATTTGCCGGAGCGCTTGGCGGCGGCGTACACGATCGGCGCCAGGACGAAGATGCCGACGTCGAAGAAGACCGGGATGCCGAAGATGAGGCCGGTGAGGCCCATGGCGAGCGGGGCCCGCTTCTCACCGAAGAGGTTCAGCAGGCGGGTGCTCAGCACCTCTGCCCCGCCGGAGACTTCGAGGATCGCGCCGAGCATCGTACCGAGTCCGATGATGATCGCGACATGGCCGAGGATGCCGCCCATGCCCGATTCGATGACCGAGACGGCGGCGGATTTCTGGACGGTGCCGAAGAGTTCGGTGACGGAGAGACCGGCACCCAGGCCGACGGCTATGGAGACGGCGAGCAGCGCGACGAACGGCTGGAGCCTGACCTTGATGATCAGGAAGAGGAGGAGGGCGATGCCGAGGGCGGCGACGGTCAGCAGACCGGCGGTGCCGTCGATCAGGAGGAGCAGTCCACCCGTGTGGGGTGGTGTCTCGACCGGCGGTGGGGTGGCGGCGAGCAGCATGGTGACTCCGTGGTGACGAGGGGGAGTTCCGGGCAGGGGGGAGCGCGGCACGGCGCCCCCGTGGTGCGGGGCGCCGTGCCGGGCGGCGTGCTGGAGCGGTACTGCGGGTGGGGCAAGTCGATCAGCCGAGGACCGCGAGAGCGTCGATCTCGATGAGCAGGCCCTTGGGGAGGCCGACGTAGACCGTCGTACGGGCCGAGGCGGGCGCCTTGAGGCCCTGCTCCTCGAAGTACGCGTTGTAGATCTCGTTCATCTCGGCGAAGTGGGCGACGTCCGTGAGGTAGACGCGCGTCATCATCACGTCGTCCCAGGTGGCACCGCCCTCTTCGAGGATGGCCTTGACGTTGGCGAAGGTCTGGAGGGTCTGCTCGCGCAGCGTCGGGCCGACGACCGTGGCGGGCTTGCCCTCCTCGGCGGGCAGGAAGCCGACCTGGCCGGCGACCTGGAGGATGTTGCCCTTCTTCACGCCGTGCGAGAACTTCGCGGGCGGGGCGGCGTGGGTGCTGGGCGTGAGGGAGATCTTCTCGGTCATGACTGATCAGGCTTTCTTGTGTGGGGTGGTGCCGGAGTACTCCCGGCTGATGGCGTCGGCGGTGCGGCGCACCAGCGGGAGCAGGGTGAGGAGTTCCTCGGCCGTGACGACCACATTGGGCGCCGACACGGACATCGCCGCGACGACCCGGCCGTCCGCGCCGCGGATCGGAGCGCCGATGCAGTTGATGGACTCCTCGTGGCCACCGAGGTCGGTGGCCCAGCCCTGTTCGCGTACGACGGCGAGCTCCTTGAGGAACGCACCGGCGTTGGGGACGGAACGGGACGTGTACATGGGGTAGTCGAGCGTCTCGGCGATCACGCGCCGCTCGGGCTCGGTCAGGTCGGCGAGCAGGAGCTTGGCGACCGCCGCGACGGTGATCGCGACGGGCTTGCCGATCCGTGAGTACATCCGGACCGGGTAGCGGCTCTCGACCTTGTCGATGTAGAGGACCTCGTGTTCCTCGTACACCGCGAGATGGACGGTGTGCCCGCACCGGTCGTTGAGGTCGACGAGGTGGGGGTGGGCGATCTCCCGTACGTCGAGGTTCTCTACGGCTTCCTGGGCGAGCGCGAAGAGCCGGGCGCCGAGGCGGTAGCGCTGGTCCTGCTGGCGGTAGACGAGCCCGTGCTCGTGCAGCGTACGGAGCAGGCGCAGCGCCGTGGACTTGTGGACGCCGAGCCGCTCGGCGACCTGGCCGAGGTCGGCGGGGCCCTGGGCGAGCAGCGGCAGGATGCTCAGCGCCCGGTCGACGGTCTGGCTCATGTCGTACGTACCTCCTGGTCGTCCCCCGTCCACCCGGGGCCGAGACGAAGTCTCCCCCAGGCGTCGTCGTCGAGGGCGGCGAGGCGGTCGGCGCGGTCGCGGGGCGGCGGGTCGGTGAGGTCCCCGGGGACGGTGAGGACGGCGGCGGCCATCAGGTGGCCGTGCCGGACGCGCTCGCGTACGGGCAGGTCGCGCAGGGTGGCGGAGAGGAATCCGGCGGCGAAGGCGTCACCGGCCCCGACGGGGGCGACGACATCGACGCGGAGGGCGGGGACGTCGGTGACGGTGTCGGTCCGCTCCCCCGCATCGGCCGCGTCCCTCACATCGGCCGCGTCCCTCGCATCGGCCGCGTCGGCCGGGGCGCCGGGCCCGGAGCCGGGTCGCGAGAAGACCGTCGCCCCGTCCGCGCCACGCTTGATCACCAGTACCGCCGGTTCCGGCAGGGCCGCGCGGATGGCCTCGGCGCCCGTCAGTCCCCAGGCCTCCTCCGCCTCGTCCTCCCCGACGAAGACCAGGTCGGAGCGCCGGGCCAGATCGAGCAGGACGCCCGGCCCCGCCTCGCTGCCCCGCCACAGACCCGGGCGGTGGTTGACGTCGAAGGAGATCAGCGGGCGGTCGGGCCGGGGTGCGGTCAGATCGTGGAGCAGGGCCAGGCAGTCCGCCGAGAGCGCCGCGGTGATGCCGGACAGATGCAGGACGCGGCCCGCGAACAGCTTCTCGTACGGGACGTTGTGCGGGGACATCGCGGAGGCGGCGGAACCGGCCCGGTAGTACGCCACCTCGTGGGTGTCGGTGGCCCGGTCCGTGGCGGTGCGGAAGTAGATGCCGGTGGGGCGGTCCGGGTCGCGGCGGACGGCGGAGGTGTCGACCCCGTACGCGGCGATGGCGCCGACGAGATGGTCGCCGAAGCCGTCGGCGCCGACCCGGCCGACCCAGGCCGCCCGGTGTCCGGCGGCGGCGAGCGCGCAGGCGACGTTGGACTCGGCACCGCCGATCCCGCGGCCGAAGGAGGGGACGTCGGCGAGGCGGCCGGGCCGGGAGGGCAGGAACGTCACCATGGACTCGCCGAGACACACGACCTCGGTGGTCGTGGCGGTGCTGGGCGTCCCTGCTGCGGGTCCGGGCACTCTGGGCTCCTCGCTGATCCGGCGTGCGGCGCCGGTTCTCACCATTGACCCGGCATCGGCTCGGATGTTAGACAGCATTGAGCGATATGCGCAATGGGTGTTGCATATGGTGCAACGAACACTTCGAGGAGTTTCCCTTGGCAGCCGACCGCCCCACCCGCCACACCGTGTCCGACCTTGCCGAGGAACGCGTCGATCACCGCTTCAAGTCGCTGCCGCCCGACGCGGAGGGCCTGACCGTCGGCGCCCTGGCCGCCGAGCGCCGCAACCTCTTCACGGGCGGCTTCACCACCCCGGTGCTCGCACTGTCCGCCGAGTCGGTCGAGCACAACCTCGCCCTCCTGGAGACGTACGCCGAGCGCCACGGCCTCCTGTTCGCCCCGCACGGCAAGACGTCCATGTCCCCGCAGCTCTTCGCCGACCAGCTGGAGCGCGGCGCGTGGGGCATCACCGCGGCCGTGCCGCACCAGGCGCGGGTCTACCGGGCGTACGGCATCCAGCGGATCTTCCTGGCCAACGAGGTCGTCGACGCGGTGGCGCTGCGCTGGCTGGCCGGTGAGCTGGCGGCCGACCCGGAGTTCCGCTTCGTCTGCTACGTCGACTCGGTGCGCGGCGTCGAGCTGATGGACGAGGCCCTGAGCGCCGCGGGCGCCGTACGCCCGGTCGATGTGGTCGTGGAGCTGGGCGCGGGCGAGGGCGCGCGCACGGGCGCCCGGACCGGGGCGGACTGCGCGGCGGTCGCCGACGCGGTGGCCGCCGCCGGCACCCTGCGCCTGGTGGGCGTCGCCGGGTACGAGGGCGAGGTGCCCGAGGCGTCCCCGGAGCGCGTACGGGAGTGGCTGCGGCGACTCGTCGCGCTCGCGGGCGACTTCGACAAGGCGGGGCGCTTCACCGGCTGCGACGAGATCATGATCAGCGCGGGGGGCAGCGCCTGGTTCGACGCGGTGGCGGACGTCTTCGCCGAGATCCCCGAACTGAGCTTGCCCGTACTGAAGTTGCTCCGCTCGGGCGCCTATGTCTCGCACGACGACGGCCACTACAAGCGCCTCACCCCGTTCAACCGGGTCCCCGGGGAGGGCACCCTCCAGCCCGCCTTCCGGATCTGGGCCCAGGTCGTCTCCCGCCCGACCGGCGAACAGGCGTTCCTCAACGCGGGCAAGCGCGACGCGGCGTACGACCTCGACCTGCCCGAGGCGCAGGTCGTCCGCTCCGGCCGGGACGGCTCGGTGCGGCCCGCGACGGGGATCACGGTCACCGGCCTCTCCGACCAGCACACCTGGGTACGTACGGAGCCGGGGGCGGAGCTGGAGGTGGGCGACTGGGTCGGGATGGGCCTGTCGCACCCGTGCACCAGCTTCGACAAGTGGCAGCTGATCCCGCTGGTCACGGCGGACGGCACGGTCACGGACTACATCCGCACGTTCTTCTGAGCCCGCCCGGGGGGGCGCCCCGTAGTACGGGGGCGCTCTCCCGCGCGCCCCGTAGTACGGGGGCGCTCTCCCGCAAGGGGGCGCCCCCTCCGTACAAGCCCCCCGGCCCGCCGGTCCCGCCCGCCTGCTCCATCCCCCCGTCACGCCCGTCACGCCCGTCACGCCCGTCCCCGAAAGGTGACACCCCATGGACCTGGTCATCCGCGACGCGCTGGTCGTCGACGGCACCGCCACCCCCGCCTACCGCGCCGACGTAGCCGTCGACGGCGGCCGGATCACCGAGATCCGCGCCGAGGGCGCCCCCGGCCCGCGCCCCACCGCCACCCGCACCCTCGACGCCGACGGTCTCGCCCTCTCCCCCGGCTTCATCGACATGCACGCCCACAGCGACCTGGCACTGCTGCGGGACCCCGACCACAGCGCGAAGGCGGCGCAGGGCGTCACCCTCGAAGTGCTGGGGCAGGACGGCCTGTCGTACGCCCCCGTCGACGACCGCACGCTCGCCGAGGTGCGCCGCACCATCAGCGGGTGGAACGGCGGGGCCCCCGAGGACACGGGCGTCGACTTCGACTGGCGCACGGTCGGCGGCTATCTGGACCGGCTCGACAACAACTTCGGCGGCCAGGGCATCGCGGTCAACGCCGCCTACCTCGTCCCGCAGGGCACGGTCCGGATGTACGCCGTCGGGTGGGACGACCGGCCCGCCACCGAAGCCGAGCTGAACCGGATGCGGGAGCTGGTCGCCCAGGGCATGGCCGAGGGCGCGGTCGGCATGTCCTCGGGGCTGACGTACACCCCCGGGATGTACGCGGACGACGCCGAACTCACCGAGCTGTGCCGGGTGGTGGCCCGGTACGACGGCTACTACTGCCCGCACCACCGCTCGTACGGCGCGGGCGCGCTGGCGGCGTACGAGGAGATGGTGCAGCTCACCCGTAACGCGGGCTGCGCCCTCCATCTCGCCCACGCCACCATGAACTTCGGTGTGAACAAGGGGAAGGCGCCGGATCTGCTGACCCTGCTCGACGACGCCCTCTCCACGGGTGCCGACATCTCCCTGGACACCTACCCGTACACCCCCGGCTGCACGACGCTCGCCGCGATGCTGCCGAGCTGGGCGAACGAGGGCGGCCCGGAGTCGGTCCTCACGCGTCTCGCGGACGGAGCGACGGCGGAGAAGATACGGCACCACCTGGAGGTGCTGGGCTCGGACGGCTGCCACGGGGTGCCGATCGAGTGGGACACCATCGAGATCTCGGGCGTCGGCGCGCCGGGGCTGGCCGACCACGTCGGCCGTACGGTGGCGGAGTCGGCCCGGCTGCGCGGCGAGGCCCCCTGGGTGACCGCACGGCGGCTGCTGACGGAGGACCGGCTCGGCACGACGATCCTTCAGCATGTCGGCCACGAGGAGAACGTCCAGCAGATCATGCGCCACCGGGTGCACACCGGGGGCAGCGACGGCATCCTCCAGGGGGACAAGCCGCACCCGCGCGCGTACGGCACGTTCCCGCAGTATCTCGGCCGCTACGTCCGGGAGTTGGGCATTCTCTCGCTGGAGGAGTGCGTCGCCCATCTGACGTCCCGCCCGGCCTCCCGGCTCCGACTGGCGGACCGCGGCCTCGTCCGCGAGGGCTACCGCGCCGACCTGGTCCTTTTCGACCCGGCGACCGTGGCGGCGGGATCGACGTTCGAGGAGCCGCGCACCTTGCCGGTGGGCATCCCGCACGTACTGATCGACGGCCGCTTCGTCATCCAGGACGGCCGGCGGACCTCGGTACTGGCGGGGCGGTCGGTACGGGGCGCGGGGACCGCACGGCGATAGGGAACGGGGCACGCGGGAGCGCCTACGGCGATGAGGAACGGGGCGAACGGGAGCGTACGCCGCTGAGGAGCGGCGCGGGTCAGGCCCCGGCCGCCCGCTCACGCGCCCAGGCCAGGTCCTCCTCGGTCGGGGCGTCGTCCTGGGTGAGCCTGCGCCGCCAGTAGCCGCTGAACTCGACCGACTCCTTGGGCAGCCGCCGCTCCTCGACCAGGTGGCGGCGCAACGCCCGGACCTCTCCCGCCTCCCCCGCGATCCACGCGGCGCCCGCCCCGTCGCCGGGGAGCCGTGCCGCGCGGACCGCACCGAGCAGCGAGCCGCCCCGGTCCCGGTGCACCCAGTGCACGTCCACCCCGGCGGCGGACGGCAGCTCCCGCTCCTCGGCCGCGTCCGCGACCTCGACGTACGCCAGGGCCCGCGCCCCGGCCGGCAGGGCTTCGAGCAGCGTGCCGATCGCCGGGAGCGCGGTCTCGTCACCGGCGAGCAGCAGCCAGTCGGACGCGGGCAGCGGGCGGGCGTACATCGAGGAGGGCCCGACCATGCCGAGCACATCGCCGGGGCGGGCGGCCGAAACCCAGCGGGTGGCGGGGCCGGTGTCGCCGTGGAGCACGAAGTCGACGGCCATCGCGTTGCGTCCGCGGTCGTAGGAGCGGACGGTGAAGCTGCGCATCCAGGGGCGTTCGCTCTCGGGGATCGCCAGGTACGCCTCGTACCAGCGCATCCCGTAGGTGTCGTCGGCGTCCTGCCGGGGCAGCCGGGGCACCCGCTGCCCGTCGCGCGGGAGGCAGAGCTTCATCTGCTGGTCGGGCCGGTCCTCCATGAGGCCGGGCAGGCCCTCCCCGGTGAGGGTGACGCGCACCGTCCTGGGGGTGACCCGGCGGACGTCCGTGACCTGTACGTATGTGACCGGCAGCGCGTGACTCATCGGGCCGGGCCCCTCTCCCACTGATACCTTACGAGGTAAAGAATTACCCGGCCGAAGTTACTTTATGGCGTAAGGAGTCGCAAGTGGTGGTCTTTGCCGGGCAGGGTGACGCCCGCCGTTCCCTCTCCCTGCTGTGGCGCGGGGACGCTCCGGCGCAGCCGCACGGCGGGCCGGGACCCAAGCCCCGGCTGAGCGTGGACGCGATCGTCGCAGCCGCCGTCGCGGTCGCCGACGCGGAGGGCATGGCCGCGCTCTCGATGCGGGCGGTGGGCGACCGGCTCGGCCGGACGGCGATGGCGCTCTACACCTACGTCCCGGGCAAGAGCGAACTGCTGGACCTGATGTACGACGCGGTGCACGCCGAACTCCCCGCGCACTACCCGGAGTCGGCCGACTGGCGGGCCTCGCTCACCGCCTGGGCGCGGGACCTGCTGGATTTCTACGTCCGCCACCCCTGGGTGCTCCAGGTCTCCCAGGCCCGTCCGGTGCTGGGCCCGCACGAGTACGCGGGGCTGGACACGCTCGTCCGGCTGCTCCAGGGGACCGGGCTACACGCCCGGGTTCTGCGGCGGCTGGTGGGGACGCTGTTCCACTTCGTGCGCGGCGCGGCGGGCACGGTGGCCGATTCCCGGCAGGCGGCGGCGGTGACCGGCAGCTCGGACGAGGAATGGTGGGCGGCCCGCGCGGCGGTGCTCGGCGAGATGGCCCCGGACTTCGCGGACCGCTTCCCCGCCGTGAGCCGGCTGGAGCGCGAGGGCACGCCGGACGCGCCGTCGGCCGACGACCCGGTGCCGTATCCGGAGCGGGAGGCGCGCGAGACGTTCCGGGTGGGCCTGGAGGTGCTGCTGGACGGCATCGGCGCACGGGTCACCGCCCACGAGGCTCACGAAGACCACGAAGCGCACGAAGCCGACGACACGGACGCCGCACGGGCCTGAGTTCCGGCCCGTGCGGCGTCCACGCGGTGACGTGCGTATATGTACCGGCGTATACGTGCCGGGGTTACGGCTTGGGCAGGGCGCAGCCGGCCCGGTTCAGGTCGATCTTGCTACCGGCGCCTATGCACGGGACCATGTTGTACGTCTGCTGGGCGTAGTTGATGCCCTGACGGACGGTCACCTTGCCGCTCTCGTCGACCTCGCACGGGTTGTTGTCCGTGCACTGCTGGCCGTCCTCATTGCCGGTGTTGTTGACGGCGACCACCTTGCCGGTGGCGTTGTTGATCACCGGCGAGCCGGACGTACCGCCGATGGTCTGGCAGGCGGAGGTGTAGCGGACCGAGTCCTTCCAGGTCCACTGGCCCTCCTTGAGGCGGTAGGCGAAGCCGTCGACGTTGCAGCCGTACGTGCGCTTCCAGTACCCGGAGACGACGGTGATCGCGGCGCCCGCCGCCGGGTGGGCGGTGTCCAGCTCCAGCGCCTTGATGCCGTAGCTGCTCTCGATCTGGGCGTAGGTGCTGGTGAGTTGGTACAGCGAGACATCCGTGTCGGTCATCGTGCCGTAGGCGATCTTGCTGGCCCGCAGGGTGCCGACGCCGCTGCCCGCGGCGTTGAGCAGGGTGAACGAGCGGGTGGACGGCTGGTTGATCACGACCTGGCCGGGGCCCGGGAAGCCGGACTCCATGCAGTGCCCGTTGGAGAGCACGAGGGCGGGGTCGGTGGACTGGGAGCCGGGTGCGCGGACCACGGAGCCGGAACAATTGCTCAGCGCCACGGTCCCGGCGAAGTTGACCGCCTTGGGCTTGGCCGTGGCATGGGCGTCGTCCGAAACCTTCGCTGCGGCCTTGACTCCGGGCGGCGCCGGGGACACCGCGACAGCGGGTGCGACCCCCGCTCCCAGGAGCAGGACAGCGAGGAACGCACCGACGAGAGGCTTCTTCATATGGGGGGTCCCCTCCAGTGATGTCAGTGACCGGAAATCTTCCGGTTTTTGACATGCGCATGTTGGCGTACATGCGGGGACGCCACAAGGGGCGAATTCAAGCCGTCCGTGCGGCACTGCAGCGGGCCGCCGACTGCACACCGCGTACCGGGCCGGACCCGTTCGCGGAATCGCCCCCGTACTCCGGCCCGTTCACGGAACCATCCCCGTACCCCGGCCGGTTCGCGCAGCCGACCCCGTACTCCGGCCCGTTCGCGCAGTCGTCCCCGGCCTCGGACCGGTCGGACGGCTCGGGCTCCTCGCCGCTCCGGCGGATGTGGTCCCGCCCCCAGGAACCGAGCGGGCCCAGCGCCTCGTTCAGCGTGAAGCCGAGCGGAGTCAGCGAATACTCGACGCGGGGCGGCACTTCGGCGTGCACCTCGCGGTGCACGATGCCGTCGTCCACCAGCTCCTTCAGATGGGAGCTGAGCACCTTCTCCGTCACCCCGGGCACCTGCCTGCGCAGCTCACCGAAACGGCATGTGCCCTCGTTGAGCGCCCAGAGGATCAGCACTTTCCACTTGCCGCCGATCACATCCATCGCCGCGTCGATCCCGCAGACGAACGGCCCGGGCCGTCGTACGAATCCCATCGTCCCCCTCCCACCAGGTCACTGACCGCGAGGTAACCACCCACTCCGAAGTGGGTACTTGAGCCTCCCGGAGCTTTCGACCAGCCTAGTCGTCATGCCCGACAACGCCTCTGAAAAGACCCCGGTCACCCTTCTCGGGCTCGGTGCCATGGGCACCGCGCTCGCCCGTACCTGGCTCGCCGCCGGGCACCCCCTGACCGTCTGGAACCGCAGCCCGGGCCGGGCCGCCGCACTCGCCGCCGACGGAGCGCGGGTGGCCGCGACAGCCGCCGATGCGGTGGCCGAGAACGGTCTCGTCGTGCTCTGCCTGCTGGACGACGCCTCGGTCGGCGACGCGCTGGCCGACGCCGGTCTCACCGGCAAGGACCTCGTCGACCTCACCACCACCACCCCGGCCGAGGCGCGGGAACGCGCGCTGTGGGCGGCCGGGCGCGGCACCCGCTTCCTGAACGGCGGGATCATGGCGATCCCGTCGATGATCGGCACGCCGGGCTCCGGCGGCTATGTCCTCTACAGCGGCTCCCGCGAGCTGTTCGAGGACCGGAAGGACGTACTGGCCGTGCCCGCCGGTACGAAGTACGTGGGACCGGACGCCGGATTCGCCGCCCTGTACGACGTGGCGCTGCTGAGTGCGATGTACGGGATGTTCGCCGGGATCTCGCACGCCTTCGCGCTGGTCCGAGAGGAGGACATCGAGGCCGCGGAGTTCGGCTCGCTGCTGGCGGACTGGCTCATCACCATGGCCCCGCACGCCCGCTCGTTCGCCGCCGGTCCGGACGGCGGCGACCCCGCGGACCAGGACACGACCAGTCCCGCCGTGGTGGCCGCGGGCAATGCCACGCTGCTGCGCACCGCCGTGGAACAGGGCGTCGGCACCGGTCCGCTGACCGCGTTCATGGCCGCCCCGGGAGGGGACGCGGTCGGCTGAACCGGCGTACGGAGCCCGGTCGCCCGAGGGACCCGCCCGGGGCGCCGCCCCGGGGAACCCGCCCGCAGCCGGGCCGCAGGGCGTCCAAAATGGCCCGGCACCGACCCGGCTGCGTACCGTCGAGGTATGACACTCGATCTCGACGCGTACTTCGCCCGCATCGGCTGGAAAGGGGAGCCCCGCCCCACCGCGGAGGTGCTGCGCTCCGTGCACCGCGCCCACATGGTGGGCATCCCGTTCGAGAACCTGGAACCGGTCCTCGGCTCCGCGCCCTCCCTGGCGCTCGCGGATCTGGAGGCCAAGCTCGTCCTCGGCGGGCGCGGCGGGTACTGCTACGAGCAGAACACCCTGCTGTCGGCCGTGCTGAAGCAGCTCGGCTTCAAGGTGACGCTGCTCGCCGCCCGGGTGCTGCTGGGGGCCGCCCCCGGTGACATCCGCCCCCGGACGCACATGCTGATGCGGGTGGACGTACCGGGCGGGAACACTCCCTGGCTGGCCGATGTCGGCTTCGGGGCCGTGAGCGCGCTGTTGGAGCCGATCCCGCTGGTGGCGGACGCGGAGCTGTTCGACGGCCCGCGCCACCACCGGCTCGTGCACACCCCGCACGACGGGCCGCTGGAGCTGTGGGAGCTGCAGACGGAGAAGGGCGGCGCCTGGGAGCCGCAGTACGCGTTCACGCTGGAGCCGTTCGAGGCGCCGGACTTCGAAGTGATCAACTGGCACATCGCGACCAACCCGCGCTCGCCGTTCCAGCAGGCGGTGTACGCCCAGCTCACGCGGCCGGGCTCCCATCTGGCCCTGTCGGGTCTCGATCTGGTCGAGACGGCCGACGACGGCACGATCACGGAGCGGCAGCTGCCGGACGCGGCCGAGGCGCTCCGCGTCCTGCGGGACGACTTCGGCATCCGCGTTCCGGAGGGGACCCGGCTGCCGGAGTGAGGGGCCGGGTCCGGCGGTCCCGCCACTCCGGCAGCCCGTGGCGATCACGTGGCGATCACGTGGCCGATCTCACCCGCCCCCGCGCGTCGCGCCCGCATTCCAAGCCCCGGCGCCGCCCCGGCCAGGGTTCCCACGGTCCGGGCGGGGGGACGCATTCCGTTGGAAGCCGGGCCGGGCCGGCCGCTCGCCCGTCAGGAGCAGCGGGCGGGCAATCTCCGCGCACCGCGTGAAACACGGTCGTAAGCTCGCAGACATGCAGGTCATCCAGTCCACGAAGCTCGCCAACGTCTGTTACGAAATCCGGGGCCCCGTGCTGGAGGAGGCGATGCGGCTGGAAGCGGCCGGTCAGCGCATCCTCAAGCTCAACACCGGCAACCCTGCCGCGTTCGGGTTCGAGTGCCCGCCCGAGATCCTCGAAGACATCCTGCGCAACCTCTCCGGGGCGCACGGCTACGGCGACGCGAAGGGCCTGCTGTCCGCGCGCCGTGCGGTGATGCAGCACTACCAGACCAAGGGGATCGACCTCGACGTCGAGGACATCTACCTCGGCAACGGTGTCTCCGAGCTGATCCAGATGTCGATGCAGGCGCTGCTCGACGACGGCGACGAGGTGCTCGTACCCGCTCCGGACTATCCGCTGTGGACCGCCTCGGTCTCGCTGGCGGGCGGGACGGCCGTGCACTACCGCTGCGACGAGCAGTCCGACTGGATGCCCGACCTGGCCGACATCGAGCGGAAGATCACCGACCGCACCAAGGCCATGGTGATCATCAACCCGAACAACCCGACCGGCGCGGTGTACGACGACGAGATGCTGCGCGCGCTGACGGAGATCGCCCGGCGGCACCATCTGATCGTCTGCTCCGACGAGATCTACGACCGGATCCTGTACGACGGCGCCACCCACACGCCGACCGCGGCGATCGCCCCCGATCTGATGGTGCTGACCTTCAACGGTCTCTCCAAGAACTACCGGGTGGCCGGGTACCGCTCCGGCTGGATGGCCGTCTGCGGGCCGAAGGCGCACGCCACCTCGTACATCGAGGGGCTGACGATCCTCGCCAATATGCGGCTGTGCGCCAACATGCCCTCGCAGCACGCGGTGGCCACCGCGCTCGGCGGGCGGCAGTCGATCAACGACCTGGTGCTGCCCGGCGGGCGCATCCTGGAACAGCGCGACGTGGCGTACGACCTGTTGACGTCGATCCCCGGGGTGACCTGCGTGAAGCCGAAGGGGGCGCTGTATCTCTTCCCCCGGCTCGACCCCAAGGTCTACAAGATCAAGGACGACCGGCAGATGGTGCTCGATCTGCTGCGGGCCGAGAAGATCATGGTCGTGCAGGGTACGGGGTTCAACTGGCCGGAGCCCGACCACTTCCGGGTCGTCACCCTGCCGTCGGTCGAGGATCTGACCGACGCGGTGACCAGGATCGGCAGCTTCCTGGACGGTTACGGTCAGCCTTAGGGCAACTACTGTCGGATCGCGCACAACTTTAGACTGAATCCAAGCTAGGATGGCTTCACAGCAATACGCAGGAGGCCATCCATGTACGAGCCGATCCGCACCAAATCGGTCCACACACCGGCCGACGACGCCGACTTCCCGCACCGCACCCGCGAGGAGGAGCTGGACATCCAGCTCGCCGGGCATCTGGGCGCACTGCTCGCGGTCACCGACGAGCTGGGGCTCGACGCGGCGGGCGACCGCATCGCCGAGCAGGTGGCCCGGCTGCGCGGTGCGCCGCCCGCCCGGCACGCCGGCCTGACCGACGCGCCCCCGGCCGCACTGCACCGCCGCGCCCACGCCCTCGCGGGCCGCGCGCTGGTGGTGGCCGCCGCCCGCGCCGACACGGCGGCGGCGATCCTCTCCGCGGAGCGCATGGACGCCCACACGGCGGCGTCGACCGCCGCCCGGTCCGGAGCGGCGTCCACGCCCGACTCCGCGTCCGCCCCCGCCGCTCCGTCCACCGCCGTAACGTCCCCCGCCGCTGCCCCCGCCGCCTCGCGGCTGGTCGGGGCCCACTGACGGCCCCGGTCCACGGGCCGTCGAGGCGCGTGGACCGGGTGCCACCCACCGGCGGGAGTGCCGGGTCAGCCGGCCTTGCGCACCCGCACGGTCGCCGACGCCGTCGAGCCGCTGTGCAGCTCGTCGCCCGCGTAGCCGACCGTGTACGTCACCTGGCCGTTCGCCCGCGGCAGGTCATTGATCCGGAACGTGCCGTCGGCCGCGACCGCCGCCGACGTCAGGGTGCCGGTGCCCTTCT
This sequence comes from Streptomyces sp. NBC_01433, assembly GCF_026340105.1. Taxonomy (NCBI): domain Bacteria; kingdom Bacillati; phylum Actinomycetota; class Actinomycetes; order Kitasatosporales; family Streptomycetaceae; genus Streptomyces; species Streptomyces sp. NBC_01433. The sequence continues at coordinate 1,107,995 of NZ_JAPEPM010000001.1, forward strand.
TGTCGGTGCGCTCCACGGACAGGGTGATCCCGGCCGGAAGGGCGCGGCCCTGCCCGGTCAGCCTGCCGGTGATCTCCAGGCCCTCACCCTTCACACCCTCCGCCGGAGCGGTCAGCGCGAGCGTGGTCGGCGCCTTGGCGACGGCGACCGCGAGGGTGATGTCCTGGGCCGGGCGGTGGGTGAGGTCCCCGGTGAAGGAGACGGTGTACGTGGCGTCGCCGACTAGCGAGGGCACGTCCAGGACGGTGAACGAGCCGTCCGCGTCGGCCTCCACGGCGGCGAGCTTGCGGTCACCGTTCGCGTCATGGCGCACCGCCGACACCTTCACCGGCTCGGTGGGCGCGGGGCCGTCCAGCTCCAACCGCCCCCGGATACCGAGGGGTTCACCGACGACGGCCTGCCCCGGAGTCGTGCTGAGCGCCCCGGTGAAGCGGGAGTCGTGCTGGGCTGCCGGGGGCTGGATCACATGCAGCCAGTACTCGTTGCCGTAGACATTGGTGGTGACCGCGAAGAGGCGCGCGCCGTCCTGCGACCAGCCGAGGCCGCGCGGGGCGATCCGGTCCCCCTCCAGCGCACCGTCGAAGGCGAACTCCAGCGGCGTCGTACGGTCCGCCGGGTCGGCCGCCTGCACCAGCAGATCGGCCGTGCTCCCGGCGGCGGAGGCACCCCGCGCGATGTACTTCCCGTCGCCGCCGAAGGCGACGGCCGACGCCGTGGCGCCCTCGGGCAGCGGCTGGTACGGGACCGGCGCGTCGGACAGGTCGGCGGCGTCCAGGAGGCGGGTGCCCGCGGCGGCGTCGGCGACCGCGATCCGCTGCCCGTCGGCGGACTGCGCGACGTCCTTCAGGTCCAGCGCGCCCTTGCCCGCACTGTCGGCGAACCGGCGCTCGGGCCCGCGCACGAGCGTGCTGCCGCTCGCGTCGAACGTGGTGAGGAAGGGGTTGGCGACACCCGTGGTGCGCGGCTGGCCCATGACGAGGCGGTCCGGTACCTGCGGGCCGCTCCACAGGCGCAGCCGCCCCAGGTCGTTCCAGCCGGTGCCGGCGACCCCGGTGCCGTCGACCTGGTACAGCCGGCTGTTGCGGTTGTCGCAGTCACTGGTGGCCGCGGCCTCGGTGTACCACTGCTTGCCGCCGGCGAACGCCACATCGCGCGGGCACGGCACGTGGTAGTTGGCGTACGCCTGGCCGGTGCGGGTCTGTGTCTGTGTGTCGAAGGAGAGGATTCCGGTCGACTGGGAGACGTAGAGCGTGGCGCTGTCCGTGCTGAGCGCCATTCCGGAGGGCGAGGTGTCGGTGGTGAGCGAACCGACCTTCTCCCCCGCGAAGTTGTACACCTGGACCTGGCCCGCGTCGCGGGACCGGCTGTCGTCGGTGAGGTAGACGCGTTCATGGGCGGAGTCGACGACCATCGCCGAGTACGAGGAGACCGGGAGCTTCGCCACCCGGTCCTCGGCCGCCTGTGCGGCGGGTGCGGCCAGCGCGGTCAGGCCCGCGGTGCCGAGGGTCAGCGCGGTCAGGGTCGCCGCGGTACGTATGCGATGCCGGGACTGCTTCAACTTCGTTCCCCCACAGGCTCGGTAGGCCCCCACGTGACGAGCGGGACGCCTTGTAAAGAATGAGTCAATAGAGGTGAAGATAGTGTGCGCAAGCATATGGCGATGCCTGGACGTTCTCGATGAAAAGGGGCGGCCCCCGGAGCCATGAGGGGGCTCCGGGGGCCGTACCGCGGCGGGCTTTTGGACCCCACAGGTCAGGGCGGATGTCGGATAGACCCGGCCGCGGGGGTTCGGGCGCGGGTGCACCACCGGGCACACAACTCGGCGCACCTCGGTGGTGCGTCCGGTGGGCGGCGCCGCGCGGGCGCCGCCCACCGGGACTGCGTCAGCCCAGGCGCTTGACCAGCGCGCGGTACTCGTCCCACAGCTCCTTGGGCGTGTGGTCGCCGAAGGTGCTGAGGTGCTCGGGGACCAACGCGGCCTCCTCGCGCCAGACTTCCTTGTCCACGGTGAGCAGGAAGTCCAGGTCGGACTGGGAGAGGTCCAGGCCCTCGGTGTCCAGGGAGCCCTTGGCCGGCAGGATGCCGATCGGGGACTCGACGCCCTCGGCCCGGCCCTCCAGCCGCTCGACGATCCACTTGAGGACGCGGCTGTTCTCGCCGAAGCCGGGCCACACGAACGTGCCCGCCTCGTTCTTCCGGAACCAGTTCACGTAGTAGATCTTCGGCAGCTTGGCCTGGTCCTTGTCGGCACCGACCTTGATCCAGTGGTCCATGTAGTCGCCCATGTTGTAGCCGCAGAACGGCAGCATGGCGAACGGGTCGCGGCGCAGCTCGCCGACCTTGCCCTCGGCGGCGGCGGTCTTCTCGGAGGCGACGTTGGCTCCGAGGAAGACGCCGTGCTGCCAGTCGAAGGACTCGGTGACCAGCGGCACGGCCGAGGCGCGGCGGCCGCCGAAGAGGATGGCCGAGATCGGCACGCCCTTGGGGTCCTCCCACTCGGGCGCGATGATCGGGCACTGGCCGGCGGGGACGGTGAAGCGGGCGTTGGGGTGCGCGGCGGGCGTACCGGACTCGGGGGTCCAGTCGTTGCCCTTCCAGTCCGTGAGGTGCGCGGGCGCCTCCTCGGTCATGCCCTCCCACCACACGTCGCCGTCGTCGGTGAGCGCGACGTTGGTGAAGACGGAGTTGCCCCACATGGTCTTCATCGCGTTGGCGTTGGTGTGCTCGCCGGTGCCGGGCGCGACGCCGAAGAATCCGGCCTCGGGGTTGATCGCGTAGAGCCGGCCGTCCTCACCGAACCGCATCCAGGCGATGTCGTCGCCGATGGTCTCGACGGTCCAGCCGGGGATCGTCGGCTCCAGCATGGCGAGGTTGGTCTTGCCGCAGGCGCTCGGGAAGGCGGCGGCGACGTACGTGGGGCCCTGGGACTCGCCCTTCGGCGGCGTGAGCTTGAGGATCAGCATGTGCTCGGCGAGCCAGCCCTCGTCGCGGGCCATGACGGACGCGATGCGCAGGGCGTAGCACTTCTTGCCGAGCAGGGCGTTGCCGCCGTAGCCGGAGCCGTAGGACCAGATCTCGCGGTCCTCGGGGAAGTGCGAGATGTACTTGGTGGAGTTGCACGGCCACGGAACGTCCTCCTGGCCCTCCTCCAGGGGTGCGCCCAGCGTGTGGACGGCCTTGACGAAGAAGCCGTCGGTGCCGAGCTCGTCCAGGACGGCCTGTCCCATGCGCGTCATGGTGCGCATGGAGACGGCGACGTAAGCGGAGTCGGTGATTTCGACGCCGATCGCGGAGAGCGGCGAGCCGACGGGGCCCATGCAGAACGGCACGACGTACATGGTGCGCCCGCGCATGGAGCCGCGGAAGACGCCCTGCTCACCGGCGAAGATCTCCCGCATCTCGGCGGGGGCCTTCCAGTGGTTGGTCGGGCCCGCGTCCTTCTCCAGGGCGGAGCAGATGAAGGTGCGGTCCTCGACACGCGCGACGTCGCTCGGGTCGGACGCGGCGTAGTACGAGTTCGGGCGCTTGGCCTGGTCGAGCTTCGTGAACGTGCCCTTGGCGACGAGCTCCCCGCACAGGCGCTCGTACTCGGCCTCGGAGCCGTCGCACCAGACCACCCGGTCCGGCTCGGTGAGGGCTGCGATCTCGTCTACCCAGGAGACGAGCTCCCGGTGGTTGGTGGGGACAGTGAGGGGAGCCGCGATGTCGCGCGCCACGATCGCTCCTTGTTGAGGGTGTCTGTTGTCAGTTGCCCCGTGGGGGCCGCGACCCGGATGCTTCGAACCTTTCGATTTCCCCTGGCGCTCATCCGGTGCCGACCGCACTCATTTGATCATCCGACCGATTCGCCCATATGTCCAGGGGGCCGCACACGTGAGCATCGCCACTCATATCCGATACCTACGGTGGCGTAGGTAGCATGCGGATATGACTTCTGCCGCCGCTGCCGCTGCGCCCGAACCCGTCGCACTCGAACCCGTCGCACTCGATGCCGTACCGGTGAAACCGCGGATGCGCGGCTGGCTGCACGCCGGGATGTTCCCCGCGGTCCTGATCGCCGGGGTCACCCTGATCGCCCTCACCGACAGCACCCGCGGCCGGATCGCGTGCGCGGTGTACATCGTGAGCGCCTGTCTGCTGTTCGGAGTGAGCGCGGTCTACCACCGCGGCACCTGGGGGCCGCGCGGCGAGGCCGTGCTCCGCAGGCTCGACCACGCCAACATCTTTCTGATCATCGCGGGCACCTATACCCCGCTGACCCTGCTCCTCCTCCCGGAATCCACCGGTCGGCCGCTCCTTTGGGCGGTATGGGCGGCAGCGGTGGCGGGAATCGCCTTCCGGGTGTTCTGGGTCGGCGCCCCGCGCTGGCTCTACACCCCCTGCTACATCGCGATGGGGTGGGCGGCGGTCTTCTTCCTGCCCGACTTCCTGCGCACCGGCGGAATCGCGGTGCTGGTCCTCGTCGTCGTCGGCGGGCTGCTCTACAGCGCGGGCGGCGTGATCTACGGCATCAAGCGCCCCAACCCGTCACCGCGCTGGTTCGGCTTCCACGAGGTCTTCCACTCGCTGACCCTGGCGGCGTTCGTCGTGCACTACGTCGGCATCTCGCTGGTGGCCTACCAGCACGGCTGAGCGATCCGCCCGCGGGCGAGCGAGCGAGGGAAGGGGGCCGAACTCCACGGAGTTTGGCCCCCTTCCCCGTACCCGGTCTCAGCCGCCCAGCTTCCGCGCCAGCTCGGCCACGTCCGTCGTCGGCGCGTCGCAGACGAAATGCCGGCAGACGTACGCGGTCGGCGCCCCGCCCACCCGCGGCCGGTCCACCAGCAGCGAGAACTCCGAACCGGCGTCCGGCCCCTCGCCCGCGGCGACGACCGCACCCGGCGCCCGGCCCAGCAGCGCCGTACGGTGCAGCTCACCGCCGACCGGACCGGCGACGGCCACCTCGCGCGGCCCGTCCAGCAGCGCCTCGGCGACCGCGAGCCCCCAGCCGATGAACCGGGGGGCTCGCGGCGCGAGCGCCTTCACCACCCCCAGGGCTCCCTCGGCGGCGGTCCGGTGGGCCTCCGAGCCGGTGTACGCCGAGTAGGAGAGCAGGGCGCCCGCCGCCGCCGTCCAACCGGCCGGAGTGGCACTGTCGGTGGGGTCCTGCGGGCGGCGGATCAGCTGCTCGGCGTCGTGCGCGGTGTCGTACAGCTGCCCGCCCTCGCCGGTGAACTGCTCCAGCACGATGTCCAGCAGGAAGCCCGCGAACTCCAGCCAGGCCCCCTCACCGGTGACGGCGGCCAGCGCGAGGAAGCCCTCCGCCACATCGCCGTAGTCCTCCAGCACCCCGGCGTTGGTACCCGTGCGCCCGTCCTTGGAGGTCCGCGACAGCCGGGCGACCTCGCCCAGGTGGACCCGTACGAGCAGATCGGCGGCCTCGGTGGCCCGCTCGATCAGATCGGGCCGCCCGAAGTACGCTCCGGTCTCCGCGAGCGCCGCGACGGCGAGCCCGTTCCAGGCGGCGACCACCTTGTCGTCCCGCCCCGGCCGCACCCGCTCCTCGCGCGCCGCCAGCAGCCGGGCCCGTACCTCGGCGACCCGCGCGGGGTCCGCCCCGTCCCCGGCCCTCGGCAGCTGGAGGACGGAGGCCCCCTCCTCGAAGGTCCCCTCGTCGGTGACGCCGAAGTGCGCGGCGGCGAAGGCGGCATCACTCTCGCCGAGCACCTCGCGCAGCTGCTCGGGCGTCCACACGTAGAACGCGCCCTCGACATGCCTGCCGCTCGCGTCCTCGCTGTCGGCGTCCAGCGCGGAGGCGAAGCCGCCCTCGGCCGTCCGCAGCTCGCTCACCATGAAGTCGGCGGTCTCCAAGGCGATCCGGCGGGCCAGATCCGACCCGGTGGCGCGCCACAGATGGGCGTACACGCGGCACAGCAGCGCGTTGTCGTAAAGCATCTTCTCGAAGTGCGGGACCACCCACTCCCGGTCCACGGAGTAGCGGGAGAAACCGCCGCCGAGCTGATCGTAGATCCCGCCCCGGGCCATCGCCTCGCAGGTGTCGGCGGCCATCTGGAGCGCACCCTCGGCCCCGGTGCGGGCATGGTGCCGCAGCAGGAACTCGATCGCCATGGACGGCGGGAACTTGGGCGCGCCGCCGAACCCGCCGCGCTTCTCGTCGTACTCCCGGGTCAGCCCGAGCAGCGCCTGCGCCGTGTCCGACGCGTCCGGCACGCCCTCGCCGCCATGGGCCAGGGAGCGCCCGGCCAGGTCCCGGACGATGCGCGCGGCCACTTCGGCGACCTCCTCGCGCCGGTCGGTCCACGCGGCGCTGACCCCTTCGAGCACCTGCTGGAAGGAGGGCGAGCCGTGGCGGGGTTCGGGCGGGAAGTACGTACCGAAATAGAAGGGTTCGGCGTCCGCGGTGAGGAAGACGGTCATGGGCCAGCCGCCCTGCCCGGTCGCCGCCTGCACCGCCTCCATGTAGACGGCGTCGACGTCGGGCCGTTCCTCCCGGTCGACCTTCACCGGCACGAAGTGCTCGTTCAGATAGGCCGCCACGGTCTCGTCCTCGAACGACTCGTGCGCCATCACATGACACCAGTGACAGCTCGCGTAGCCGACCGATAGCAGAACGGGCACATCGCGCCGCCGCGCTTCCTCGAAGGCCTCCGGCCCCCAGGGCCACCAGTCGACCGGATTCTCGGCATGCTGAAGCAGATACGGCGAGGTCGTGCCACCCAAGCGGTTCACAGCGATCACCCTCTCATGCGACGCCCGGCAGCCCGGATAGGTAAGGCCGCTACCAGAAAATGCGCCTCCCCGACCGACCGGTGTGTCGGCGCGCCGGAGCAGCGCCGGGGGCTTCCGCTCTCCTCGAATCGGGCACGCTGGACAGTAGGCTGAACCCAGCAGCGCCGGAACTGTCGAGGCTCCTCGAAGGAGGTACACCATGACCGCCGAGATGGTGGCGCCCGCGTGGATGCACACGCAGATCAGCGCGGAGCGGTACGACTCCTGGTCCGAGGAGCAGTGTGCCGGCATTGAGATCGTGGACGGGATGGTCGTCGTCAGCCCGAGCGCGTCCAAGCGCCACAACCGGCCGGCCCGGATCTGGCCAATGCCCTGGACGCCGCCGCGGGTCCGGACTGGAACGCCGACACGGACTTCGACGTCCGTCCGCAGGACGTTCCGCTCACCAACCGCCGTCCGGACGTCGTCGTCCACCGGGCCGAGACCATCGATCTCACGCCCGCCCGCCCCGAGCATGTACTCCTGGTCGTCGAGGTCGTGTCGCCCGGCTCGGAGACCACCGACCGGATCGTGAAGGTGGACCAGTACGCCAAGGCCGGCATCCCCTTCTACCGGCGGATCGAACAGGCCGCCACCGGTGTCCCCATCGTCTACACCTACGTTCTCGACCACGCCACCAAGGTTTACCGGGACGGAGAGATGTTCACCGGCGTGATCAAGGCTGCCGCGCCCTTCTCCGTCACCGTCGACCTGGGAGCCGTCTGACAGCGCTGGAAGATTCTTCCCTCATGACTGAGTACGAGGGAAAGGGAAATTCCGGGAACACCTGGAGGCGCTTTTCGAGGAAACCCACCAGGGTTCAGGCGAGGTCACTCTGCTCGACCGGTCGACGCCACCACTCCGTGGATGTGAAGCACGCCATGAGCCAGTGCGCTTCCGCGCTGTTGAGGATGACACCGCCGATCATCGGGATGGGATCGAAGCGGAGCATCCCCTCCTGAATGCGCACGGGATCCCAGTCGAGATCATGATGAAGCAGGACTGCGCACGGCTCCCCACGCTGCTGCCAGAAGATCATGGGTTCGCCGTACTCGTTCTCGAAGGGTTTGACGATGTCGTTCGGAGCGAACTCGACGTCCGCCATGTCCGCCCACCGGCCGACCCCTTGACGTTCCCACACCAGGAAGTTCCGGATGCTCTGCGCGAAAGTCCCGATGGTGGCGTCGTCCAGCACGGACTCCCGTGGGACGACAACGGACTTCAACGTCTTGCGCAGCGCTTCGGCTCGGCGGAGCTGACGGGTCGCGTTGGCCCAGAAGAGGCCGCCTCGCTCAGGATCATGGACTACACAGAGCACCGGCAGGCTACCGTCGCGCCAATTACCCCCGTGATCCCCGACCCGGACGCGATGGCCCCTCCTGGTACGCGTCGAGACGCCACCCTTGACCTGCACGGCCACGGAGTCCGCTGTTCGCTGGTCGTCACGCACGAAGGTGACGTGCAGGTCCTCACCGTGGTCGTTACCGCCGTCGATCTCCTGCACGATGTGCCCGTGCCGCTCCAGCAGCGCACGTACCTCGTTCACGGCCATGCGTCCGACACGCCGGCTTTCAGGCACCTTCGGCATCCCGCCCCCTTTTGATCTGCGAGGGCAAGGCTAAGGGCCGTCCCGTAGTCCCTGGCGGGCGCGAACCGATGGACCTCGCCGAGCCCGCGCAGGACACTTGGCGCGACAGGCCGGAGCTCTCGGAGGGGGACACACATGCGGGACAGCCATCGGGCGGAAGCCGAACGGCTGTTGGTGCGCGCCGTGGAGGAGGAGGCGCGGCGCACCGGCGGGCGGGCGGACTCCGGTGCGCTGATGGCGCGGGCGCGCACCGCGCTCGACACCATGGCGGCGAGCGCGGGCGAGGAGTACGCCGCGTACACGCGGGCGCTCGAAGCGGCGGAGGCGGAACAACGGCCGCTGTCGCAGCGGTTCAGCCGGGCTTCACTCGGAACACCCCTACTGGTGACGGGAGTTGCCGCCACCGCCGCGTTCGGGGCGGACCTGGCGCTGGGCACGGCGGCCGGACTCGCCCTCGGCGCGGGCGCCGTCGTCGCGGTGGCGGGGGCCGCCGCGACCGTGGCCAAGGTGACCGCGTCCCACTGGCCCGCCGCCCACCGCAGGGCCGGTGCGCTGAACCAGCCGGGCGGCCACGAACAGCTGCGGCTGGAGTGGCTGACGGCGCTGGAGATACGGGGCATCCGCCCGTACCTCGACCAGCAGCGGTGGATACACGCCGCCACCGCCACCGCCCGCATCCCGCACGGGGGCGCCCGCGGCCCGGACAAGGGCTCCGGATCCGCCGGACGGCAACTGCGCGGCCGGGACCGCAGCGCGGCCGCCCGTACGCGTGCGCTCCTGGAGCAGTCCTTCGGCCACCTGCCCGCCGCCGAGGGCCCGTTCGCCGGACGCCGCGCCGAGCTGGCCCGGATCGCCCAGTGGGTGCACGCGGCCCGCGCGTCGGCGGAGACCAGGCCGACCGTCGTCGTCCTGCACGGCGAGCCGGGCGCCGGGCGCACGACCCTCGCGGTACGCGCCGCGCACGCGCTCAAGGACCAGTTCCGGGGCGCCTGCGTCGTCGACCTGCGCGGCGATGTCGCCGGGGAGAGTCCGCTGCCCACCCGCGACGCGCTGCTGCACCTGCTCAACCGGCTGGGCGCGCCCCGCGAGCAGCTGCTGTTCCGGGACGGGTCCTCCGCCGGCCGGGCGGAGCCGGGAGCCGGGGAGCGGGGAGCCGGGGAGCGGGGAGCCGGGGAGCGCGGCGCGACCGAACAGCAGGTGCGGCGGCTCGGCCAGCTGTACCACCAGCACCTCACCGGGGTGCCCGTGACGATCGTCCTGGACGACGCGACGGATGCCGGTCAGGTCCGCGCGCTGATCCCCGAGCGCTCGGACAGCCTGGTGCTCGTCACCGCCCGCGAACCCCTCGACCTGCCCGCGGACACCCCCGCCTGGGTGCACCAGCTGCCGGTCGGCGGACTCGACGCGGCGGGTGCCGAGGAGCTGCTGCGCGAGAGCGCCCAGGACGAGGAGGCCGGGCCGTACGACTACCCGTCCACCGATGCCGTCGTCGAGCTGTGCGGCGGGCTGCCGCTGGCACTGCGGGTCGCGGGCTCCGCCCTCGGCGCCCGCACCCGCGCCGCGCTCGCCGCCGACCTGGGCGCCGACCCGGGCGCGCGGGGTCCGGCGGGGCCGGTGGAGCGGGCCCTGCGGCTGCGCTACGCCGACCAGTCCGAGCAGGCCAGACGGCTGCTGCGGCGGCTCGCGCTGGCGGGGCGCGCGAGCCTCGGCGCGGCAGCCGCGGCGGCGCTGCTCGCCGCCGACGAGCAGGAGGCCGGGCGGCTGCTGACCGCGCTGACCCGGGCCGGGCTGCTGACCCATGTACGCGGTTCGCGCTACCGGCTGCACGATCTCGTCCGGGCCTTCGCGCTGGCCCGGCTGCTGGACGAGGAGGAGCCGGCCGACCGCACCGCCGCCCAGGAACGGCTCCTGACGAACTACGCGGAGCTCGCCGACGCCGTGATCCGGATGGTCGACGGCAAGATGTCCACCCGCGCCGGACAGTTCGGCCCGCACGGCTTCGCCTCCCTGGACGCGGCCCTGCGCTGGCTGGACGACGAGTCGAGCTTCATCACCTCGGCGCTGCGGCACGCGGAGGGGGTGGACCAGGGGGCCGTGCTCCATCTGCTGGGCGCGCTGTGCGACTACTGCCTGCTGCGCGGTGACCTCTACCGGCTGGGCGAGATCAGCGAACTGACCCAAGCCGTCGACAAGGGCCTGCTGGAGCGGTCCGTCCAGTGGCGCACCGGCATCGCGGCCCGGCAGCTCGGCGAACTGGACAAGGCCCGCACGACGCTCTCCTCGGTCGTCGGCCTCTACCGCGAGGCGCACCACGACGCCGGGGCGGCGCTGGCCCTGTGCTCGCTGGGGATCACGCTGCACCATCAGGGCAACCTCACGGAGGCGTCCGTACGGCTGCGCGAGGCGCTCGCCCTCCAGTCCTCCGACGAGCAGGCCGAGGACCGGGCCTGGACGCTGCACGCCCTGGCCGCCGTCGAGCGCGACCGGGCCAACCTTTCCGAGGCGCTGACGCTGCTGGACACCGCGCTGGCCCTGCACCGGGAGGGCGAGTCCCTGCACGGCGAGGCGTGGACGCGGTTCCAGCTGGGCCAGGTCCGGCTGCGGACGGGTGAGGTGGGCGCGGCCGAGGAGGCGTTGAACACCGCGCTGGAGCTGTACGGGCGCACCAGGGACGAGCGGGGCGAGGCCTGGGCCCTGACCCAGCTGGCCCGTGCCCGGCTGCTGGACGGCGACCCGGCCCGCGCGGTGGAGGAGCTGCGCGGCGCGCTGGCCCGCCACCGGGACAACGAGGACGCGCGCGGTGAGGCCTGGACGCGGTACTACCTGGGCCAGGCGCTGGAGGAGGACGGCGACACCGATCAGGCGGTACGGGAGCTGGAGCGGGCGCGCACGATGTTCTCCCGGATGCGGGACGTGTACGGGCTGGCGTGCGCCCGGCACCACTCGGGCCGGGTCACCCGGGACCAGGGGGCGGCCCGGACGGGGAACCTGCGCAACTCCGGCTTCGCCCGCCAGCTCCTGATGGACGCGCGGGCGGACTTCCGGCGCATCGGGGTGGCGCACGGGGAGGCGTGGACCTGCCTGGAGCTGACTCTGGTGGACGCGGGCAACGGCCGGGCGGCCCAGGCGCTGGAGCTGTGCGGCGAGGCCGTCGAGCTGTTCGCCTCGTACGGCGACGAACGCGGCGGCGACTGGGCCCGCTTCCTGCGCTGCACGCTGCTGCCGTACGCCTCCCCTGGCGGCAGCGTGGTGGGTACGGCGGTGGCCGAGCAGGAACTGGCGGACCTGATCGATGCCGCGCACCCCGCGCGTGACAGCAAGCTGGCGGACTGCGCGCGGGCGTACGCGGGCGTCCTGAACCGGGGCGTCGACCTGGACGACGGCTGGCAGGCGTGGCGCCTGGGCCTGACGCCGAACCGCGACGCGCGGGAGGTCATGGGGGTCCGGGTGACGGCGAAGCCGTAGGACGGCCGGGGTGGCCGGGCGGCCCGGAACGGCGGATGCACCGGTCGCCGGGCGGCCCGGAACGGGCGGGTGTGCCGGTCCGTCGGGCGGCCCGGAAGCCGGGGTGCGCCGGTCACCGGTCGGTCCCACTGGACGAGGTCGCCCGGAAGCCGGTGCCCCCGGTTTCCGGGCGGGCTCGACCGACGAGCCGCTCGGCGACCGGGGCCGACGACCGGGGCCGGTACCCCTGGGCCGACGGGTCCGGCCGGCGACCGGCTCCAGGGGCGCTTGCGCGCGGACCCCGTGCGCGGACTACTTCCGCGGCGCGGCCGCGGCCTTCTCCCCCGCCTCGTCCGGAACGGCGTCCGGATCCGGTGCCTCGATGAAGTCGACCTTGCCCATGTGGCGGTTCATCGACTTCATCAGCAGCCATACGCCGACGGCGAGCGCCGCGAAGACGAGGAAGCCGAGAACGCCGGGAGTCACCTTGTTCTTGTCGAGCTCATCGGCGGCGAGCGGGACGAGGTGCGTCAGTGCCTGGGTCGCGTACATATCAGGCATTGTCGCGGATGCCCGCGAAGAGGTCGCTCTCGGGGAGGGAGGTATCGACCAGAGACTTCGCCAGCTCGTACTCCTCGGTCGGCCAGACCTCCCGCTGGATGTCCATCGGAACCCGGAACCAGCCGCCGTCCGGATCGATCTGCGTCGCGTGCGCGATCAGCGCCTTGTCGCGGATCTCGTAGAACTCGTCGCACGGAACATGGGTGGTCAGCGTGCGTTCGTCGCGCCCGAACTCCTTCCAGCGCTCCAGCCACTCGCCGTACGGGGACTCCAGCCCACGGGCGAGGAGCGCCTCGTGGAGGGCGACGGTGCGCGGCCGGTTGAAGCCCTGGTTGTAGTAGAGCTTCTGCGGCTGCCAGGCCGGGCCGAACTCGGCCTCGGGGAACTTCTCCGTATCGGCGGCACCGTCGAACGCGATCATCGTGATCTTGTGGGTCATGATGTGGTCGGGGTGCGGGTAGCCGCCGTTCTCGTCGTACGTGGTGATGACCTGCGGCCGGAACGCGCGGATCTTCGACACGAGACGCCCCGCCGCCGTCTCGTCGTCCTCCAGCGCGAAGCAGCCCTCGGGCAGCGGCGGCAACGGGTCGCCCTCGGGCAGCCCGGAGTCGACGAAGCCGAGCCACTCCTGCTTGACACCCAGGATCTCCCGGGCCTCGTCCATCTCCTTCCGCCGTACTTCGTGGATGTTCTCCTCGATGTACGCGTCCCCCTGGAGCTTCGGATTGAGGATGGAGCCCCGCTCGCCCCCCGTGCAGGTCACGACCAGCACGTCCACCCCCTCGGACACATACTTGGCCATCGTTGCCGCACCCTTGCTCGACTCGTCGTCGGGGTGGGCGTGAACGGCCATCAGACGCAGCTGCTCAGTCAAAGCTTCGATCCTCAGTGATTGGTCGCCATGTGCGGCTTCTATAGTGACCGAACCGGGGGCTGGAAAATTCCTCGATTCCCGGAGCAGGAGGAACGATCATGACGGCGGTTCGTGAGGCCACGCCCGAGGGGCGCTACGGCCGGACCGAGGATCAGCGTGCGGACCGCAAGCTGAAGATCGTCGGGGCGGCGCTGGGCGTCGTCCTGCTCGGTGTCATCGCCTGGATCGGCTTCGACTACGTGGGCGGCAAGGACATCAGCGCCGAGCTGATCAAGTCCAAGGTCGTCTCGGACACCCGGGCCGAGGCCCATCTCGAAGTGCGCAAGGACCGCGACGGCGGCGGCTACTGCACGCTGCGCGCGCTGAGCGAGGACGGCCGGGAGGTCGCCCGCAAGGACTTCCGCTTCGACCAGCCCTCCGACCGGATCGACGACGTCGTCTCACTGCGCACGACGTCCAGGGCGACCGCGGTCGAGCTGATGGGCTGCACGGCGGGTGGCGGCTCGTCGCACTGACGGTCACCGGCCGTCCGCGCGCCCCCCGCGACCCGCGCCGTCCGACGCTGACCTGCGTGGACGCGCGATTGACGGTTTACCTTCTCCCCCTTTTCCTGCGGAATTGTTAGGCTCGTGGTTTCGCCCACCCGTGGAAGCACATGCTTCTGGGTAGGGCGTTGCTTTGTATTCCCAGTACCGACGAGGAGCACCTGTGACCCAGACCAGCGAAAACGTCACCTGGCTCACGCAGGAGGCGTACAACCAGCTCAAGGCCGAGCTGGAGTACCTGTCTGGTCCCGCGCGCACGGAGATCTCCGTAAAGATCGCGGCGGCCCGTGAGGAGGGTGACCTCCGGGAGAACGGCGGGTACCACGCGGCCAAGGAGGAGCAGGGCAAGATGGAGCTGCGGGTGCGCCAGCTCACCCAGCTCCTGGAGCACGCGAAGGTCGGCGAGGCCCCCGCCGACGACGGCGTGGTCGAGCCCGGCATGGTCGTGACGATCGCCTTCGACGGCGACCCGGACGACACGATGACCTTCCTGCTCGCCTCGCGCGAGTACGCCAGCTCGGACATCGAGACGTACTCCCCGCAGTCCCCGCTGGGCACCGGCGTGAACGGCAAGCGGATGGGCGACGACGCCCAGTACGAGCTGCCGAACGGCAAGACCGCGACGGTGAAGATCCTCAGCGCGAAGCCGTACTCGGGCTGAGCCGCCACCGGACGATGGGGCGGGCCTTGGGGAAGATCTTCCCCGGGGCCCGCCCCATCGTCTTCACGTGACCGCTCGCGTGTCGTCTCACGTGACCGCTCACGCGTCGAAGTCGTACTCCGGGGTGTACGCCCCTGGCCTCCTCGCGGAAGTGGACGGGGCCGTGCCCCAGCGCGCCGCGCGACTCATCGTGCGGCTGGACCGGTGCACCCCGGTCGAGCTGGGGTCGCCCGCGCCCGCCGCGCCACGGTGAGTGGCGGGCGGGCGCCGGAAGCTGCGCGGCCGTTTCAGACGGCCGCCGAGCGGTATTTGCGGACCGCCAGCGTGCGGAAGACGACCAGGATCAGCACCGACCACATGACCGAGGCCAGGATCGGGTGCTGCATCGGCCAGGCGTCCGGGGTCCGGAAGTCGGGTGGGAGGTTGCCGAACAGCACCCGGCAGGCCTGCACGGTGGCGCTGAACGGATTCCATTCGGCGATGTGCCGCAGAAAGCTCGGCATCTGGTTGGCGTCCACGAAGGCGTTCGAGATGAACGTCAGCGGGAAGAGCCAGATCAGCCCGCCGGAGGTGGCCGCCTCGGGGGTGCGGACGGAGAGCCCGATGAGGGCGCCGATCCAGGAGAACGCGTACCCGAGCAGGAGCAGCAGGACGAATCCGAACAGGACCTTGCCGATGTTCTCGTGGGTCCGCCAGCCGACGATCAGCGCGACGATCGCGAGCACCACGAGGGTGAGGGCGGTCTGGACGAGGTCGGCGAGCGTACGGCCGGTGAGCACCGCGCCCCGGGACATCGGCAGGGAACGGAAGCGGTCGATGAGCCCCTTGTGCATGTCGTCGGCGATGCCCGCTCCGGCGCCAGCGGTGGCGAAGGTGACGGTCTGGGCGAAGATGCCGGCCATCAGGAATTCCCGGTACGCCTGCGGGGAGGTGGAGCCGCCGACCTTGATCGAACCGCCGAAGACGTACGTGAACAGCACCACGAACATGATCGGCTGGATCAGACCGAAGATCACCATCTCGGGAATCCGGGTCATCCGGATCAGATTCCGCTTGGCGATGACGAGGGAGTCGTTGACCGACTGGACGATGCCTCCCGCGGGGCGGGGCGCGAGGACCGGGGCGTCCTCGGTGGTCGTACTCACTTCGCGCCTTCCTTCCGCTGGGGGGTCCGTTCCCGGTCCGCGGTCCCGGCCTCGCCGTGGCCGTCGCCGTCGCCCTCGCCGTTCCCGTCCTCGGCCGGGAGTTCGGCGGCATGCCCGGTGAGCGAGATGAAGACGTCGTCCAGGGTCGGGCGGCGCAGACCGATGTCGTCGATCTCGACACCCTGGGCGTCGAGGTCACGGATGACCTCGGCGAGCAGTTTCGCGCCGCCGGTCACCGGGACGGTCAGCTTGCGGGAGAGCCGGGTGACGCCGACCTCGCCCTTGCCCAGCGCGCTCAGCACGGCGCGGGCCGGTTCGATCTCGTCCGGCCGGTGCACGACGACCTCGACGCGCTCGCCGCCGATGCGGGCCTTGAGCTGGTCGGAGGTGCCGCGGGCGATGACCTTGCCGTGGTCGATGACACAGATGTCGTGGGCGAGGTGGTCGGCCTCCTCCAGATACTGCGTGGTCAGCAGCAGCGTCGTGCCGCCCGCCACCAGTTCCTGGATGACCTCCCACAGCTGCTGGCGGTTGCGCGGGTCGAGGCCGGTCGTCGGCTCGTCCATGAACATCACGGGCGGGGACACGACGAGCGCGGCGGCGAGGTCGAGACGGCGGCGCATGCCGCCGGAGTACGTCTTGGCGGGGCGGTCGGCCGCGTCGGCGAGGTGGAACCGCTCCAGGAGCTGCCCCGCCCGGACCTTCGCGTCCCGGGAACTCATCTGGTAGAGCTGCCCGACCATCCGGAGGTTCTCGCGGCCGGTCAGATACTCGTCCACCGCCGCGAACTGGCCGGAGAGCCCGATCGAACGGCGTACCTCATTGGGTTTGCGCAGTACGTCGATGCCCGCCACCAGGGCCCGGCCGCTGTCCGGCCGGAGCAGCGTGGTCAGGACCCGTACCGCGGTCGTCTTGCCCGCACCGTTGGGGCCGAGGAGGCCGAGAACGGTGCCTTCCGGTACGTCGAAGCCGACGCCGTCCAGTGCTCGTACATCACCGAAGGTCTTCACCAGGTCTTCGGCGTGGATCGCGCCTGGCATATGGGACTCCCCCAGTTGCTTTCGGGTGACTTCCTGAGGACAGATCCTAGGTACGCCGCCCGCGGCCCGCCCGGTGAACGCCTGTGCGGGGCCCCGGCCCGCCCTCGGTCAGCTCATCACCAGGTACCCGGCCCCGCGCAGCGTCGCCGCGACCTCCTCGCAGTGTTCCGGGCCCTTGGTCTCCAGGTGCAGTTCCACCTCGGCCTCGGTGAGCCCCAGCCGGGGATCGGTCCGCACATGGCTCACGTCCAGGACGTTGGCGTCGGCCAGGGACAGCGCGGCCAGCAGCGTGGCGAGCGCGCCGGGCCGGTCCGTGAGCCGCAGCCGCAGGCTCAGATAGCGACCTGCGGCGGCCATCCCGTGCCGCAGGATGCGCTGCATCAGCAACGGGTCCACATTGCCGCCCGACAGCACCGCGACGACCGGCCCCCGGAACGCCTTCGGGTCGCTCAGCAGCGCCGCCACCGGGCTCGCCCCGGCCGGCTCGACGACCAGTTTCGCCCGCTCCAGGCAGAGCAGCAGCGCGCTGGACAGCTCGTCCTCGGTGACCGTACGGATCTCGTCGACCAGCTCCTCGATGATCCCGAACGGTACGTCGCCGGGGCGCCCGACCCTGATGCCGTCGGCCATCGTCTGCGTCGATTCGAGGGACACCGGGTGGCCGGCGGCCAGCGACGGCGGGTAACAGGCCGCGCCCGCCGCCTGCACCCCGACGATCCGCACGTCCGGGCGCACGGCCTTCACCGCGACGGCGATGCCCGCGGCGAGGCCGCCACCGCCGACGCCGACGACGATCGTGCGGACCTCCGGGCACTGCTCCAGGATCTCCAGGCCGACGGTGCCCTGCCCCGCGATGATGTCCGGGTGGTCGAAGGGGTGGATGAAGACCGCGCCCGTCTCCTGCGCGTACTCCTGGGCGGCCGCGAGCGTCTCGTCGACGACATGGCCGTGCAGCCGGACCTCGGCCCCGTACTCCCGGGTCGCGGCGACCTTCGGCAGGGGCGCGCCGACGGGCATGAAGACCGTCGACCGCACGCCCAGGAGGGAAGAGGCCAGTGCGACACCCTGCGCGTGGTTCCCGGCACTCGCGGCGACCACACCCGCCGCCCGCTCGACGGGGCTGAGGCCCGAGATCCGTACGTACGCGCCGCGCAGCTTGAACGAGCCGGTGCGCTGAAGGTTCTCGCACTTGAGGTGGACGGGCGCGCCCACCAGGCCGGTCAGATGGCGGCTGCCCTCCATGGCCGTCACCCTGGCCACGCCGGACAGCATCTTCCGCGCCCCGCGGATGTCATCGATGATCAGCGGCGGAAAGGGGCTCGGCGTACGGAAGGTCATGACAGCAAGTCTTACAGTTCCGGCCGATCGCGGCCGAGTCGTCTCACGGCGGCCTGCGGTGGTGTCCACAGGTTTGTGCAGCGCTGGTACGCGTTGCCCCGTGGCCGCGTACTCTGTCCCCCACCCATCCGACACCGCACGAAGAGAGCCCCCGGCCATGCCCCCTCAGGACATGACGACAGCTGCGTCTCCTTCCGGGGGCGCCGTCCCCGAACACCCGGGTCCCGACCACCTCCTCGATGCCCTCCAGCACCAGGTGGCCGTCTTCGCCCGCCGTGCCGAGCAGACCCGCCTCGGCGGTGTCGGCCAGGTCCGCAATTCCATGGACCGGGCGGCGTATCTGCTGCTGAACCGGCTGGACCGGGAGGGCCCGATGGGCGTCAAGGCGCTGGCCGCGGGGATGGGGATCGACTCCTCGACCGTGACCCGCCAGGTCGCGCCGCTCGTGGACACCGGCCTGGTCAAGCGCACCTCGCACCCGGAGGACGGCCGGGCGGTCGTGCTCCAGCTGTCGCCGCGCGGCCAGGCCCGGCTGAACGAGGTCCGGGCCTCCCGGCGGGAGCTGATGTCCCAGGTGACCGACGACTGGAGCACCGAGGAGCGCGACACCTTCTGCGCCCTGCTCACCCGGTTCAACGCGGCACTGGCCGCACGCCAGGCCGCCCACCTGAGCCCGCAGGACAACTGACCGCCCCGTCCCGCCCGCGCCGCCCCCACCGGTGACGGGAACAGCCGTGGGTCGCGTCGCCCCGCCGGGGCGACGCCGCCCCTGCGGGGCCGGTGAACGGATCTACCCTGGGAGGAGCGGGCCGTCACACCGGCCGAGGAGGCTGTCATGACCAGGAAGATCGCCGACTGCCGCGACTATCCGAGCGACTCGAACTGCACACTCACCATTTCCGGTGAGGAGGACGAAGTCGTACGGGCCGCCACCGAGCACGCCGTCTCGGTCCACGAGCACACCGACAGCCCCGAGCTGCGCGAGCAGGTCAGGGCCCTGCTGAAGGACGAGAAGGCCGCTGTCTGACCGCCCGCGTGGGTGCCCGCCCGGTCTCGGACGGGCACCCGTCGCACGCGGAGCCCCGCGGCAGGGGTCAGCCGAGCGCCTGGGTCAGGTCGGCCAGCAGGTCGTCGCCGTTCTCGATGCCCACCGAGAGGCGGACCAGGTCGGCCGGTACCTCCAGCGGGGAGCCCGCGGCGGAGGCGTGCGTCATCCGGCCCGGGTGCTCCAGGAGGGACTCGACGCCACCGAGGGACTCACCGAGCGTGAAGAGCTTCGCCCGGTTGCAGACCTCGACGGCCGCTTCCTCGCCGCCCGTGACCCGGAACGACACCATGCCGCCGAACGCCTTCATCTGCTTGGCGGCGATCTCGTGCCCGGGGTGCTCCGGCAGCCCCGGGTAGAGGACCTGGGTCACCCTGGGGTGCCGGGTCAGCAGTTCGGTGACCTTGGTGGCGTTCTCGGTGTGCCGGTCCATACGGACCGCGAGGGTCTTGATGCCGCGCAGCACCAGCCAGGCGTCGAAGGGACCGGCGATGGCCCCCATCGCGTTCTGGTGGTACGCCAACTCCTCTGCCAGCTCGGGGTCGTTGACGATCAGCGCGCCACCGACGACGTCCGAGTGGCCGCCCATGTACTTGGTGGTGGAGTGCACCACGACGTCCGCGCCGAGCGCGAGCGGCTGCTGGAGGTAGGGGCTGGCGAAGGTGTTGTCGACGACGAGGCGCGCCCCCGCCTGGCGGGCCACGCCCGCGACGGCCGCGATGTCGGTGATGCCGAGCAGCGGGTTGGACGGGGTCTCCACCCAGACCGCCTTGGTACGCGGGGTGATCGCGGCCCGTACGGCCGCCACGTCCGAGGTGTCGGCGACCGAGAACTCCACGCCCCAACGGGAGGCGACCTTGGCGAACAGCCGGAACGTGCCGCCGTACGCGTCGTTCGGGATGACGACGTGGTCGCCGGGGGTCAGCAGCGTACGGAGCAGGCAGTCCTCGGCGGCGAGGCCGGAGGCGAAGGCCAGACCGCGCCGGCCGCCCTCCAGAGCCGCGAGGTTCTCCTCCAGGGCGGTACGGGTCGGGTTGGCGCTGCGGCTGTACTCGTAGCCGCCCCGCAGCCCGCCCACGCCGTCCTGCTTGTACGTGGACACCTGGTAAATGGGCGGAACTACGGCGCCGGTGAGGGGATCGGCGGTGTTCCCCGCGTGAATCGCGAGGGTTTCGAAGCTGCGCTGGTCACTCATGAGGCCGAGCGTAGTTCGTCGCGAGGGCACTCACAGGTCACTGCCCCGTACGGGGACAATGGAGCCATGGAGATTCTGTGGTTCCTGCTCGCGCTGTGCATGCTCGCCGCCGTGATCGGCCCGATCATGCTGCGCCGTCGCGGCGGCATCCGCCAGGTGGCCCCCGGTTCGCCGGACGCGGCCGACCCGGACACGTACGGCTTTGTCCGCCAGGAGGATCTGGACGTCCGGATGCCGGGTCCCGACCAGGACCTGCTCGATGTTCTCGATGTCGTGCAGCGCACCCAGGACTGGCGGGCCGCCGCCCAGCTGATGGCCGGTACGCCCAAGGAGGGCGAGGTGCGCTGGCAGCGGGTGCAGGCGTTCGCGGGCGCGGCCTCGCTGGAGCTGGCGCGGCAGCCGGGCGTGGGCGGGGCGTGGCTGCGCGCCTGGCGCGCGGAGTCCCCGAAGGACGCGGGCGGGGCGGCGGTGCACGCGGAGTTCCTGGTGCAGCAGGCGTGGCGGTCGTCCACCGCGGGATCGGACGACTTCCGGATCATCCTGGAGGAGGCCCGTACGGTCTCCGGCGAGGCGGCCCTGCTGGCACCCGGCGACCCCGTCCCGTACCTCGTCGAGCTGGCCGTGGCCCGTGGACTGGGCTACTCCCACGAGCAGTTCGACCAGCTCTGGGCGAAGATCATCGACCGCGCCCCGGCGCACATGGGGGCGCATATCGCCGCGCTGCACTTCTGGTGCGAGAAGTGGCACGGTTCGCGCGAGGAGGCCGAGCGGTTCGCCACCGCGTCCGCCGCCCGCGCCCCGCAGGGTTCGCTGCTCGCCGCGCTGCCGCTGTTCGCGGTGTACGAGCATCTGCCCGAGGTCAATCTGGTCCAGGGCTTCTACCGGGGCGTCGTGGTGACGAAGGCGGTCGAGGGCGCGATGTTCGCGGTGCACGCGGCCCGCGCGGACGACCCGATGCTGGCCCATGTCCGCCATCTCCTGGTGCTGTTCCTGGTCCGGATGGAACGCTGGTCGGAGGCGATGAACCAGCTGGTCCACATCGACGGGCACGTGGGCGCGCTGCCGTGGACGCAGGACCCCGATCCGGCCGCCGAGTACACGGTCTACCGGGCGCTCGCGGTCGCCGGGTACGAGGCGAACGGCGGCAGCCCGGCCACTCTGCCGCACTGACCCCGTGCTCCCCCGGAGCTCCTCACACCTTCCCCGCACCTCTCTCGGACTCCTTCCTTCGGATTGGACCGGTATCCCGCATGGCACGACTGATCCCGCTCGTCATGATCGCGCTCGCCGTCTGGCTCTGGCTCCGGGCGAGGAGGAAGACGGCCGCGTACATGGCGGCGCACGAGTCCGCCGCCGACGCCGCCGCACGTCGCGAGGGCACGGGCCCGTCGGCGGGCGGCCCATCGGCGGGCGGCCCGGAATCCTGACCGCCGCCCCTTTGTTGTACGAAGCGACCCCGCACCCGGCCCCCGGAGGAGCCTCAGCATGTTCCTGAACAGCCGTACCCCCGAGCTCCCCACCCCCGAGCAGGCCCTGCGCGGCCGGCCCACCCCCGAATTCACGGTCCCCTCCCGCCACACGGTCCTGGGCAACCCGCTGCTCGGTCCGTACCCCGAGGGCCTGGAGACCGCGGACTTCGCGCTGGGCTGTTTCTGGGGCGCCGAGCGAAAGTTCTGGCAGACGGAGGGTGTCTGGACGACCCTTGTCGGTTACCAGGGCGGATACACCGAGAACCCCACGTACGAGGAAGCCTGCTCGGGCCTGACCGGCCACACCGAGGCCGTCCGCGTCGTCTTCGACCCGAAGGTGGTCACGTACGCGGAGCTGTTGAAGCTCTTCTGGGAGTCCCACAACCCGACCCAGGGCTTCCGCCAGGGCAACGACGTGGGCACCCAGTACCGCTCGGCGATCTACACCCACTCGCCCGAGCAGGCGGCGGCGGTGACCGCGTCCCGCGAGGCGTACCAGCAGGTCCTGACCGGCTCCGGCTTCGGCACGATCACCACGGAGATCCTCCCGGCGGAGGGCCGGCCGTTCTGGCCCGCCGAGGCGTATCACCAGCAGTACTTGGACAAAAATCCGGCGGGTTACTGCGGGATCGGCGGAACGGGCGTCTCCTGCCCGATCGGGGTGGCCCCGGCGTCGTCGGGCGAGTGACCCAGGGACGGAACGCCCCGGGTCGGAATGCCCCGGGGACGGGGTGACCGACGGTCGGAGTGACCGCTCGCGAACCGGACTGCGGCGGCAGGTCTTCGGGCCTGCCGCCGCTTTCGTGCGCCGGGGCCGCGCTGCCGTCGTCTGCCGTCATCTGCCGTCGGCGAATCTGCCGTGGGCCGAGAAATCCCCGCGGTAGGTGCGGGCGGGGCAAAGGTGGAGCGAACACCGCGGCAGCAGCCGCGCCACCCACCAGGAGGACCGCATGTCACCACACCTCGCCACGTACCCGCGCGCCGCCGACGAGGACACGCCCTCGACGCGGTTCGACGACCACCTGGCCGCGCAGCTCCTCACCCAGCGGATCGTCTTCCTCGGCACGCAGGTGGACGAGGTATCCGCGAACCGGGTCTGCGCGCAGCTGCTCCTGCTGTCGGCGGAGGACCCGCGCACCGACATCAGCCTCTACATCAACAGCCCCGGCGGCTCCGTGACCGCCGGGCTCGCGATCTACGACACGATGCGGCTGATCCCCAACGATGTCTCCACCCTCGCCATGGGGTTCGCGGCGAGCATGGGGCAGTTCCTGCTCACCGTCGGGACGCCAGGGAAGCGCTTCGCGCTGCCCAACGCGCGGATCATGATGCACCAGCCGTCCGCCGGGATCGGCGGGACCGCGGCCGACATCGCGATCCAGGCGGAGAACCTGGATTTCACCAAGCGGGCCGTCGAGCGGATCACCGCGGAGCACACGGGCCAGAACGCGGAGACGATCTCCCGCGACGGTGACCGCGACCGGTGGTTCACGGCCGAGCAGGCAAGGGAGTACGGCATGGTCGACCGCGTCGTCGACGCCCTGGATGACGTACGGCCCGCAGGTTCACGACGACGGATCGGACTCTGAATCATGGGCCAGTACACGATTCCGAACGTCGTCGAGCGCACCCCGCAGGGTGAGCGGTCCTATGACGTCTTCAGCCGGCTGCTGTCGGAGCGGATCATCTTCCTCGGTACGGAGATCGACGACGGGGTCGCCAACGTCGTCATCGCCCAACTGCTCCACCTGGAGTCGTCGAGCCCGGACACGGAGATCGCGATCTACATCAACTCCCCCGGTGGCTCGTTCACTTCGCTGATGGCCATCTACGACACGATGAGTTTCGTCGCCTCGCCGATCTCGACGTTCTGCGTGGGGCAGGCCGCCTCGACGGCGGCGGTACTGCTGGCCGGGGGGAATCCGGGGCGGCGGTTCGTGCTCGAACACTCCCGCGTGCTGCTGGGGCAGCCCGCGAGCGGTGGGCAGCAGGGGACGGTCTCGGATCTGCGCGTGCACGCCGAGGAGATGCTCCGGATCCGGTCCGAGGTCGAGGAGGTCCTGTCCCGGCACACCGACCACGACCTCGCGACGCTCCGCGCGGACATGGACCGGGACAAGATCTTCACCCCGCACGAGGCGGTGGCGTACGGGCTCGCCGACGAGGTGCTCAGCCGGAGAATCCCGGCGCGCGTCTGACGGCGGAGCAGGCGGGCGGAGGCGGGGGGCGCGGGGGGCTCCCCGGCTTCAGGCCGCCAGGCGCACCTCTCCCATCGGGGCCCTGGACGGAGCGGCGGCGCGGCCGAGGCGGGTGGTCAGGGGGCGTGCCCCGGTCAGGCGGACCAGATCGGCCCGGGCCAGACCGAGCACA
The DNA here is from genome assembly GCF_026340105.1 of Streptomyces sp. NBC_01433. Lineage (NCBI taxonomy): Bacteria > Bacillati > Actinomycetota > Actinomycetes > Kitasatosporales > Streptomycetaceae > Streptomyces > Streptomyces sp. NBC_01433. The sequence goes on from NZ_JAPEPM010000001.1 coordinate 1,132,038, forward strand.
TCCGCGAGGCTGAGACCGAGCGCGTGCGCGGCGGCGGCGAGGACTTCCGACGAAGCCTCCTTGCGTCCGCGCTCCACCTCGGAGAGATAGGCCATCGAGATCCGCGCCGCGTCGGCCACGTCCTTGAGCGTGCGCTCCTGGTCCAGTCGCTCGCGGCGCAGGACATCACCGACGATGTCCCGCCAGAGCGGCTCTCTGGGCGCGGGGGCGGCGGGCGCGGCGGCGTCCGGCCGCGTCGTGGGGAACGGGCGCAGGGGGATGACGCGGGCTTGGTTCGTCGCATGGATGCTCACCGCTCCAGAGTAGGAGCGTCGCGCCCGGCCAGCGAGGTGCGGGCGTTGCGCCCGGGGCGGATCTGCTGTCGGCGAAGTCCCGTGACGTGCGGCCGTCTTGCGGGAAGAGGGCACACGAACACGGACGCGGGGGCCGGAGTGCCGACCGGACGCGGGGGCCGTCGTGCGACCGGACGCGGGGGCCGTCGTGCCGACCGGATGCGGAGCCGGAGGGCCGAACGGACACCGGTCCGGTCGGAGGGCCGAACGGACACCGGTCCCGTCGGAGGGCCGAACGGACACCGGTCCCGTCGGAGGTCGACCGGACCGGTCCCCGCGGCGCCTGCCGTCAGATCAGGCCCTGCGCGAGCATGGCCTCCGCGACCAGCTCGAAGCCCGCGATGTTGGCGCCCACCACGTAGTTGCCGGGGCTGCCGTAGCGCTCGGCGGTCGTGTGGCAGGAGTCGTGGATGTGGCGCATGATCTCCGCGAGCCGCTCCTCCGTGTGGGAGAAGGACCAGGAATCGCGGGACGCGTTCTGCTGCATCTCCAGCGCGCTGGTCGCCACACCGCCCGCGTTGGCCGCCTTGCCGGGGGCGAACGCGACACCGGCCTCCTGGAGGACCCGGACGGCGTCCGGGGTGGTGGGCATGTTGGCGCCCTCCGCGACGGCCTTCACGCCGTTGCGTACGAGGGTGAGGGCGTCGGCCTCGTGGAGTTCGTTCTGCGTGGCGCAGGGCAGGGCCACATCGACGGGCACGGACCAGACACCCGTACCGGGCACGAACCGCGCGTGCTCACCACGGCGTTCGGCGTACTCGGAGACCCGGCCGCGGCCCGCCTCCTTGATCTCCTTGAGCAGGGCGAGGTCGATACCCTTCTCGTCGACGACATAGCCGTCGGAGTCGGAGCAGGTCACCACGGTCGCGCCGAGCTGCTGGGCCTTCTCGATGGCGTAGATCGCCACGTTGCCCGAGCCCGACACGGCGATGCGCCGGCCGTCGAGGGAGTCGCCCCGGCTGCGCAGCATTTCGGCGGTGAACAGGACGCAGCCGTAGCCGGTCGCCTCGGTACGCGCCTGGGCGCCGCCCCAGCCGAGGCCCTTTCCGGTGAGGACACCGGACTCGTAGCGGTTGGTGATCCGCTTGTACTGGCCGAAGAGGTAGCCGATCTCCCGGCCGCCCACACCGATGTCACCGGCGGGGACGTCGGTGTACTCGCCCAGGTGGCGGTGGAGTTCGGTCATGAAGGACTGGCAGAACCGCATGATCTCGGCGTCGGAACGGCCCTTGGGGTCGAAGTCCGCGCCGCCCTTGCCGCCGCCGATGGGCATGCCGGTGAGGGCGTTCTTGAAGATCTGCTCGAAGCCGAGGAACTTCACGATGCCGAGGTTGACCGAGGGGTGGAAACGCAGTCCGCCCTTGTACGGGCCGAGCGAGCTGGAGAACTCGACCCGGAAGCCCCGGTTCACATGGATGTCGCCGGAGTCGTCCGCCCACGGCACCCGGAAGATCAGCTGACGCTCGGGCTCGCATATCCGCTCGATGATGCGGGCGTCGACGAACTCCGGCCGCCGCGCCAGCACCGGACCGAGCGTTTCGAGGACCTCGCGTACCGCCTGGTGGAACTCGTGCTCGCCCTGGTTTCGCCGCAGGATCTCGGCGTAGAGCGGCTCGATGACACGGTGGTCGGCGTCGTGCGGGCGTGAGGCGGCGGGGCTGGCCGGCATCTGATCAAGACCTTCCATGGGTCGGCGACATGCACGTCGACGCCCCCGTCCCGAGGGCTGACGTACGGACCGTTGTACGGCGCAATTGTCCCAGAGCGGTCTGATGATCTACGAAGGCATCCACATACTGGCCGCGTACCGGCCCCCTACCGGCCCCATACCTGCCTCGATCGACATATCGACTTTGATCAACTGGTTTCGCGCGGCTCGCGCAGCATCCAGAGGCCGACCCCGGAGCCGATCACCAGGACCCCCGCGACGACGCTCATCGCGATCTGCGGACCGCTCTCCTCCACCGCGAAGCCGATGAAGGTGTTCGCGACGAGCGAGACGGACAGTACGAGCCAGAGCAGGGCCTTCATGGTGTCCTCCGTTTGGGGTGATACGTCGAGTCTCCCGGCCGGAGGCAGCCGTCACGAGGGAGCCCTCACCCCGGTCCGGGGTGTACCCAGCTACACGTCGTCCTTCGGGAAGGGGGCGTCGCTCCACCGGAACCAGGCACGGCCGTCCTGGATGTGCAGCAGGAACTCGGCGACCGTCCCGCCCGTCGGCCGGGTCAGGGTCATCGTCCGGTTCACCTGGTCGTGGACCGTCTCCCAGGCTTCGGCGCTCTCGTCGCTCCCCTCCTCGTCCATCCGGTCGAGGAGGACCAGCTCGCGCGCGAAGAGGTCGCGTACCTCCTCATGGGCGGGGCCGGCCAGGAACCGGCCGTGCAGCCAGGGGAAGTCGTGCTCGTCGACGGCGATGTCGCCGACCAGGTCCTCGCCCCGCCACGAGGGCAGTCGCAGCCTCAGCCGCCAGGTGGTGTCGTCGTTCTCCATAGCCGTACCCGGCCGCCCTTCGTGCCCGTTCGCGCATGCGTTCCCCATCACCGTAAAGGGTGACCCAGCCCCGTTAGGGTCTGTGCTCATGGGGATCACCGAGAGCGTCCGCACGCACACTCCTGGCCCGGTCCCCGCGGTGAGCGGCGACGGAAGCCGCACCCTGTGGCAGGTGCCGCTCGTCGCGACCCTGGCGGTGGTGCCGTTGTACGTGGTGTGGGCAACGGTCCTGGCCACCGGCGGCGGGGACCTGGCGGCGCAGGTCGCCTGGGCCGACTTCGTCTCGCGGCACCCTTCGTCCGCGTACAACCTCTCCTGGTACGGCGGGACGCACACCGCCAACTACAGCGTGCTGGCCCCGCCGTTGATGGGCCTGTTGGGTGTGCGGGCGGTGTCCGTGGGCGCCGGGCTCCTGGGGTCGTGGGCGCTGGCCCGGCTGTGCGTGCGCGGCGGGGCGCGGTGGCCACTGGCGCCCGCGGTGCTGGGGTCGTTGGTGCTCTGGTGCAATGTCGCGTCCGGGCGGACGACGTTCGCGCTGGGCGTGGCGATCGGGCTGGTCGCGCTGCTGTGCGTACGGAGCCGTCCGGCGCTCGCGGCGGTGTGCGGGGTGCTGACGACGGCCGCGAGCCCGGTGGCGGGGCTGTTCCTGGTGGTGGCGGGTGCGGCCCACGGGCTCGACCGGCAGTGGCGCCGGGCCCTCGCGCTGGTGCTGCCGCCCTTCGCGGTGGTGGGGGTGACCACGGTGCTCTTCCCGTTCACGGGGGAGCAGCCGATGCCCTCCGGGAAGCTGTGGATGCCGCTCGCCACCTGCGCGGCCGTGTGGCTGGCGGCGCCGCGCGAGGGCGGCTGGCGGGTGGTGCGGTTCGCGGGCGCCGTGTACGCGGTCGGCGTCGTCCTGACCTTTCTGGTCTCCTCGCCCATCGGGACGAACGTGGAGCGGCTGGTGGGGGTCGCCGGTCCGCCCGTACTGCTGGCCGCCCTGCTGACACGCGGCGCCCGTCGGGTGCCGCGTATGGCGGGGTCGGCGCGGGGCGCGGGGTGGATGCGGGGCGCGGTTCCGGCGGTGGTGCTGGCGGCGGTGCTGGCCGTCAACACCGGCTGGGTGGTGGACAAGACCGACGACGACCTGAAGGTCTCCAACGATGTGCCCGCCTGGGCCGCGCACACCGACGGGGTCGTCGCCGCCCTGCACCGCTTCGGCGCCGACCGCACCCGGATCGAGGTCGTCCCGGCCCGCAACCACCGGGAGGCCGCCGTGCTCGCCCCGTACGCCTCCATGGCGCGCGGCTGGAACCGCCAACTGGACGTGGAGCGCGGGCGGCTGTTCTACGACGGCACCCTGACCCCGGCGGCCTACCGCGGCTGGCTCGACCGCTGGGGCGTCGGGCTGGTGGTCCTGCACAGCGGGAAACCGGACAGCCCGGCGGAGGCGGAGGCGGAGATCGTACGGCGTGGCACCGACTGGCTGGAGCCGGTGTGGCAGGACGAGGGGTGGCGGATCTACCGGGTCCGCGACGCCGTGCCGTTGGTGTCCGCGCCGGGTGCCGTGGTCCGCGGTGACGCGGCCTCGCTGGTGCTGCGGATGCCGGCGGCCGGTTCGGTACGGATTCGGATCGCGTACTCGCCGTGGCTGCGGGCGGACGGCGGTGGGCGCGTGCGCCGGGACGGCGAGTGGACGCGGCTCACGGTGGACCGGGGCGGTGAGTACCGGCTGGACGCGCGGTACCGGCTGCCGTGGACCGGTGACGGCTGCGAGTGATCCGGAGCCGGGACCGGTTGCCTCCGCTGCCCCTGCTACCCCTCCTTGGCCTTCCTTGCCCCTTCTCGCCCCGGAGGCAACGAGGTCGGTACGCCGGGTCGGGTTGTGCGAGGGTGATCCGATGAGCGAGTTCTTACCCTGCGGGAAGCGGGACACGGCACCTGACGGTCAGCCATGATGCCGTCATGACAACGCCATGGGGACCACGGAGCGGTCAACGCCCGTTGGGAACACCGCCGTTGTACGCACACGCGGCCGCGCCGCACCAGGCGCGCCCGCACCAGCTCCCCTCGTATCCGCATCCGTATCCGTATGCGCCCGGCGCGCTGAGTCATCCGCATCCGTACCCGCCCGGAGCGCCGAGCCGACCGCCCCGTCTTCCCTCGGCGGCCGGGGACATGCGGCGGTATCTGGCGATCGGGCTCGACTCCTACCTCTGCCTGCTGGCGGTCGGGTTGCTGGTCCGCCCCTACCTGGACACGCCCGGCGCGGGCCGGACGGCCGGGCTGCTCATCGGGCTGGCACTGGCCCTGTCGTTCGCCAACCAGGTACTGCTGACCGCGGCCGTGCGGGCGAGCGCGGGAAAGCTGATCATGGGCGTCCGGGTGATCGGCCTGCCCGACGCGGGCCGGCCCGCCTTCCGGCGACTGGTGCGGCGCTGGCTGTACGGACTGCTCTGGCTGCCGTTCCGGCCCTGGCGCGGGCTGCGCGCCCATGTCACCGGACGGGCCCCCGACCGGCCCGAGGGCGCCGGAGCCGGTGGGCCGTGCACCCTGACGGACGGCAGTCCCCACGAGGACCTGGCGGGGCTTCGCCAGATCCGGCGCAGGGATCTGCTGTGCTACCGGGCCGCCGTGGCCGCATGGACGGGATGAAGCCGCACCACCCGATCCGACCGTTCCCCCGATCGGACCGCGCCACCCGACCCGGACCGCACCACCCGGCCGGACCGCACCACCCCGACGACGCCCGCCTCACGCCGAGGCGTTCTCCGTCACGGTGACGCGGCCCTTGCGAATGGTGACGAGCCGGGGCGCCCTACGGGCGATCGAACTGTCATGGGTGACCATCACGAAGGTCAGCCCGTGCTCCGACCCGGTCGGTGCTCTGGGTCGTGTCGTCGCCGCTGTCCTTGGCGTCGAACTCGAACCGGGGGCGCTCGGAGGCCGAGCCCGGAGCGGCGGCGGCCTTGGTCACGGTCATGTCCGTGCCGAGCCCGTACAGCGACTGCAGGACCCTGTCCTGGGCCTTGGTCATGCCGGAGGAGACCGAGCTGACGACGATGACCAGCGCAATGCCCAGGGCGAGCCCGGAGGCGACGACGAGCGCCGCCTTTCTGCGGCGGCGCAGCTCGCGCCGGAGGTAGGTGAAGAACATGGCGTGAAGCTATGGAGCGGGCGTGATGGGGAGATAAGGCCGCGATGAGAGCGGGATGAGAACGCCGGGGTGCGCGCGGGTACGCCCTGGGGTAAGCCGACGTACGCCCGATGTACCCCACGTACGCCCGGGTACGCCGAAGGCGGCGGCACCGGGGATCCGGGTGCCGCCGCCTTCGTACGGGGATCGGGACGGAGCGGGAGCGCGTCAGCCGGCGGAGGCCGCCGTCCACTGGGCCCAGCTCATGTTCCAGCCGTTGAGGCCGTTGTCCGGGGTGATGGTCTTGTCCGGGGAGTTCTTGACGATGACCACGTCGCCGATGAGCGAGTTGTTGTAGAACCAGGCGGCGGGCTGGTTGGCGTCGCCCGCGCCCTTCACATCGGCGAGGCCCACGCAGCCGTGGCTGGTGTTGGCCGTACCGAAGATGCCCTTGCCCCAGTAGTTGCCGTGGATGAAGGTGCCCGAGGTCGACAGCCGCATGGCGTGCGGGACGTCCTTGATGTCGTACTCGCCCTTGCCGTCGTCGTCGGTGAAGCCGACGGTCGCACCGTTCATCCGGGTCTCCTTGTACTTCTCGGAGATCACCATCTGACCGTTGTACGTCGGGTTGTCGGGCGAACCGGCGGAGATCGGGATGGTCTTGACCGTCTTGCCGTCCCGGGTGATCGTCATCATCTTGGTCTTGGCGTCGACGGTCGAGACCTGGTTGCGGCCGATCTTGAAGGTGACGGTCTTCTGCTGGACGCCGAAGACGCCGTCCGCGCCCTCGACACCGTCCAGCGCCAGCTTCAGCGTGACGGTGGAGCCGCCCTGCCAGTAGTCCTCGGGGCGCAGGTCCAGACGCTGGGAGTTGAACCAGTGACCGGCGACCTGCTGGCCGCTGCTCGACGTCACGGTGATGCCGTCCTGGACGGCCTTCTTGTCCGTGATCGCCTTGTTGAAGTTGATCGAGACCGGCATGCCCACGCCGACGGTGGAACCGTCCTCGGGGGTGAAGTTACCGATGAAGCTGTTGGCGGGCGACACGGTGGTGAAGGAGCTGTTCTCGTGTGCCTCGCGGCCCTTCGAGTCCTTCGCCGTCGCGTTGATCTTGTACGTGGTGGAGCGTTCCAGCTGACCGGCCGGCTGCCAGCTCATGCCGTCGGCCGCCAGGTTGCCCTTGACGGCGTCGCCGGCCGCGGTGGTCATGGTGACCTCGGTCAGCTTGCCCTTGGTGACGGTGACCTTGGCGTCGTTGTTGATGCTGGCGTTGGTGGCGCCGTTCTTCGGCTTGATCGCTATCTGCGCCTCGGAGGCGTCCTCGGCGGCCGCCTTGTCCACCGCCTGCGCCTGAGACGACTTCGAGCTGTCGGCGCTCGCGTCCTTGTCACCGTCGCTACAGGCCGAAAGCACCAGCACGCCGCCGAGCAGTACGGACGCGGCCGCGAGGCCCCTGCGCCGCTTGCTGTCCGTCATCACACGCTTCTCCATCGTTGCCGATTCCCCAAAATCCCCGAACGGGTCCGCCGGACGGCGATTACCCGTCAATGTTCCAAGAACACCCGGAGCGGGCGCTCGGTTCCTCATCCGTGACAGATGTGGGGAACACCACTCAACGACGCGGCGGTGGCAGCGGTGGTTCCCGGCCTGCCTGTGCTCGCACGGCCGGGACACAGTGCGGCCCCGGTCCGCGGGTGGGCGGGCCGGGGCCGGTGTCCTCACACGTCAGCCCTGCCGTACCGCGCCGCTGTTCTCGTCTTCTTCCTTCCCATTGTGCGCGACCTCGCCGCCGGCATCGTCGCCGTCCTCCTCCGGCTCGTCCTCGTAGAGGATGTCCTCGCCGAGGTAGTCCTCGTCCTCGTCGTCGTCCCAGCCCTCCGCGTCGGGGTCGTAGTCGACGGTCTCGCTGCTCCACGACGCCTGGGCGAGTTCGACCCCCGGTACCTCGCTGACCAGGTCGAACGGGTCCACCAGCGAGGCGAGGGCCTCCGCTCCGTCGGCCCGGACGGTGGCCTCGGCACGGAGGCGTTCCTCGGCGGTGTCCCCCTCGGCGATCCCGGCGACGGGCTCCCCGTACTCGGCGGCGATGCTTTCGAGGGCGGTACCGGTCAGGGCGTCGAGGTCGGTGATCTCCAGCACCATCTCCACACGAAGACGAACAAATCTGGATGTCTCTGAAGTGCTCATACGCCGGAGCGTAAGGCTCCTTCCGTCCGCGACTTTCCTACGACCCGCTGCTTTGCTTAGCATCGGCCCACGGGGCTAACTCATGGTTGTCGCAAGGGGATCGATTCTGTGTCCGTCGCTCGTCGCACACTGCTGACCACCACCGCCGCAGGGACCCTGCTCGGCGCTCTCTGGTTCGTCCCCTCGGCCAACGCGACCGTCGAAGGGACGGCGCGGCAGACCGGGGCGAACGCATCCGCACACCCGGCAGCGCAGCCCGCCACCGCCGGGGACGAGAGCTCCGGGGAGACCCTCGCCGACACCGGCGTGGGGGTCGACACCACGCCGTACCTGATCGGCGGCACGGCACTGCTGGGGATCGGCGCGGGCTTCGTCACGTACGCGGTGCGCCGCGGCGCGGTACGCCCGGCGCTCTGACCCGGCACCCGCACGGAGGGAGGGCTGCCGCACCGGACGGTGCGGCAGCCCTCCCTCCCTTCGTATGCAGGACAGTGCGTGCGACGGCCTGCACGACGACGCGTACGACAGCGGCCGTAGGCGCGTCCGCTCAGGCCAGCGGCCCGGTGACCGGTTCCACGGCCGCCACCAGCTTCCCCTCGCGTACGAAGGTGTCGGCGGCGGCCAGGTCCGGGGAGAGGTAGCGGTCGGGGCCGGGCCCCTGGACACCGGCGGCCCGCAGCGCGTCGATGGCCGCCTGCGAGGCGGGGGCCGGGGTGAGGCCCTTGGCGGCGCGCAGCTCGACGGCGCGGGTCGCCGCGTACAGCTCGACGGCGACGATCCGGGCGAGGTTGTCGACGGCCGTACGGAGCTTGCGCGCCGCCGACCAGCCCATGGAGACGTGGTCCTCCTGCATCGCGGAGGACGGGATCGAGTCGGCGGACGCGGGGACCGCGAGCCGCTTCATCTCGCTGACCAGGGCCGCCTGGGTGTACTGGGCGATCATCAGGCCCGAGTCCACCCCGGGGTCGTCGGCGAGGAACGGCGGCAGCCCGTGCGAGCGGTTCTTGTCCAGGAGCCGGTCGGTGCGGCGCTCGGAGATCGAGCCGAGGTCGGCGGCGACGATGGCGAGGAAGTCGAGGACGTACGCGACGGGGGCGCCGTGGAAGTTGCCGTTCGACTCCACCCGGCCGTCGGCGAGCACCACCGGGTTGTCGACGGCGGAGGCCAGCTCACGGCCGGCGACCACGGCCGCGTACGCGAGGGTGTCCCGGCCCGCGCCGTTGACCTGCGGGGCGCAGCGCACGGAGTAGGCGTCCTGGACGCGCGGCGCGTCGTCCTGGTGGTGACCGGTGAGGCCCGAACCCGCCAGCACCCGCAGCATGTTGTCGGCGCTGACGCCCTGGCCCGGGTGCGGGCGGATGGCGTGCAGCTCCGGGGCGAGGACCTTGTCGGTGCCGAGCAGCGCCTCCAGCGAGAGGGCGGCGGTGATGTCGGCCGAGGTGTAGAGGTTCTTCAGGTCGGCGAGGGCCATGACGAGCATGCCGAGCATGCCGTCGGTTCCGTTGAGGAGGGCGAGGCCCTCCTTCTCGCGCAGTTCGACCGGTGCGATGCCGTGGGCGGCCAGCAGCTCGCCCGCGGGGCGCACGGTGCCGTCGGGGCCTTCCGCGTCACCCTCGCCCATCAGCGTCAGGGCGCAGTGCGAGAGCGGGGCCAGGTCGCCGGAGCAGCCGAGCGAGCCGTACTCGTGCACGACGGGCGTGATGCCCGCGTTGAGTACGTCGGCCATGGTCTGGGCGACCTCGGGGCGTACGCCGGTGTGGCCGGAGGCGAGCGTCTTCAGCCGGAGGAACATCAGGGCGCGGACGACCTCGCGCTCGACGCGTGGGCCCATGCCCGCGGCGTGCGAGCGGACGATGTTGCGCTGGAGCTGGGCCCTCAGGTCGGGGCTGATGTGGCGGCTGGCGAGGGCGCCGAAGCCGGTGGAGACGCCGTAGACCGGCTCGGGCTTCGCGGCGAGCGCGTCCACGATCCGGCGGGCGGCGGCCAGGGCTTCCACGGCGGCTGCGGAGAGCTCGACCCGGGCGCCCCCGCGGGCCACGGCGATGACGTCCTCGGCGGTGGTACCGGACGTCCCCACCACGACTGTATGCATATCCATATTCAGAAGCGTACGGACTGAAACCCCACATGTCACTAGTGGTTGCCCGGTTGACCCCTTACCGACCGTCGGCGGCCCGGAGCCGGCCAGGGGCGGTGACCGGGCAGCCCGCGCCGGTCAGGGACGCTGACCGCGCAGCCTGCGCCGGTCGTGGGCGGACTTCGGCGGCGAGTCGGCCAGCCGGATCACCTCGCCGTCCCGCCCGGCCACCACCGGCCCCACCGAGCGCGCCGCCTTGGCCCGGTACTGCGCCGCGTCCGCCAGCCGGAACAGGCGGCGGGCCGAGCGCACCGGGCCGATCGGGTCGCCGGTGGACGCGACCCCGCAGGCCACCCCGTCGCCGAGTTCGAGCACGGCCGCGCGCTCGCACAGCTCCGTGGCGACCCGGACCACGTCGTCCGCGCCGGGCCCCACGGCGAGCAGGCAGAACTCATCGCCGCCGAGCCGGGCCGCGAGGGCGTCGGGCAGCATCGCCCCGCACCGGGACAGCACCGAGCCGAAACGTTCCAGCAGACGGTCGCCGACGGCATGGCCATGCGTGTCGTTGACCGCTTTGAGGCCGTTCAGATCGCAGACCACCAAGCTGACGACGGCACCTTCCGTGCGATGGCGCTCCACCGCCTCGTCGAGCCGGATGTCGACGGCGCGACGGTTGGCGAGCCCGGTCAGCGGGTCGCTGAAGGCGAGCTTGCGGACCTCCTCCAGGCGCTCCGTCTGCGCGATCCCGGCCGCGACGACGGCGGCCAGCACGGTCGCGAAGTTCGCGTCGTCCCGGTCGAACACCGGCTCCCCCGTCTGGCGCGCCACATACAGCTCGCCCCAGGCCCGCCCGTGCAGCACGATCGGCGCGACCACGCAGCAGCCGCGCCCGCGCCGCCGCAGGGCCGCGACCCGCTGATGGCAGTACGGGCGGGCGCCGCGGGCCGGGCCGCCCGCACCCGGCAGGCCGTCGGCGGTCTCCACCCAGGCGTCCGGCTCACCACCGCCCGCCCACCGTTCGTGCAGGAACTCGGTGATCTCCGGGAACTGGTGCACCGGGTACACCTCGCCCTCGGGGAACTCCTCCTCCGCCTCGTCGAGTCGCCCCGCGTTCACCAGCACCCTCAGCCTGCCCCGGTCGCGCTCCCAGACGGAAAGCGCGGCGAAGCTGCCGCCCAGCGCCTCACAGGCCCCCAACGCCGCAGCCCGCCACGATTCGCGCGAGGTGTAGGCAGCCGCCATCGTCTGCGCCAGCGAAACCACGGCCCGCAGGCGCGCATCGTCACCACCCATTTGAACAGCTTATGTAGATTTGTTCCGTTTTGATCAGTTTGAGGGCTTAACAATCTTCAGCGCGCCTCACCTGAGGTCACTTTCCGACCGCGGAACATCACTTCGTCACTCTCCGGGCCAGTTCGGCCGCCGCTTCTCGTTGAAGGCGGCCACACCCTCCACCCGGTCGCCGGAGAAGGCCACCGACCGCCAGGCCGCGTCCTCCACCTCCAGACCCGTCCGCAGATCCAGCCCGTGCCCCAGCCGCAGCGCCCGCTTGGCCGCGCGCAGCCCGACCGGGGAGTTGGCCGCGATCCGGCCGCCGAGCGCCAGCGCCTCCTCCCGGTCCCGGCCCGCGTCGACCAGTTCGTCGACCAGCCCCAGCTCGCGGGCCTCGGCCGCCACCACCCGGCGCGCGGTGAAGACCAGCTCCGCGGCGCGCGCCGCACCGACCCGGCGGGGCAGCAGCTGCGTACCGCCGCCGCCCGGGATCACCCCGACCGACACCTCGGGCAGGCCCACCACGGCGGTGCTGTCGGCCACGATCAGGTCGCAGGCCAGGGCCAGCTCGAAGCCGCCACCGAGCGCGAAGCCGTGCACGGCGGCGATCGTCGGCATCGGCAGTTCGAGCACTCCGGTGTACGCGGCCCGCGCGGTGGGCCGCTGCCGCATCAGCTCGGCGTCGGTGAGGGAGTTCCGCTCCTTGAGGTCCGCGCCCACGCAGAAGGCCCGCTCATGACTGGAGGTGAGGACGGTGACGCGTACGTCCCGGTCGCCGCCCAGCGACTCGCAGGCGGCCCCGAGGGAGCGGGCCATCTCCGTGGACATCGCGTTCATGGCCTTGGGCCGGTCGAGCACCAGCTCGGCGACGTGCTCCTGGCCCTCGTGCCGCCGTACGACGACGAATTCCCCGAACCGCTGCTCCGACGTGACGGTCATGACTGCACCCCTCCGGTTAACGAGCGTTACCGGAGGGATCCTAGACAGGACCGGCCGACACCGTAAGGACGCCCGCGGCGGCGGGCGCCGCGGGCGTCCTTACGGGTCGACATCAGGACACTGCCCCGCGCGGGAGCACGGGACCGCGTCAGCTCCCGGTCTTGCCCCGCCGGGCCAGCAGCCACGGCTCCACGACCCCGAGCCCGCGCACCGGACGCTGCCACATCGGCTGGAGTCCGAAGCGGTACGTGGGCAGCGGCGGGGCGTCCTCGACCACCCGGCCCTCCTTCTCGGCCAGCCGGGCCCGCTCGGCATGGGCCGCGACCTCCTCGGCGGCCTGTGCCTCGGAGGCGGGCGCGTCACCGGTGCGGGTCAGCTCCTTGGCGAACGCCCCGTCGACCAGCACGGCGTCCTTCGGGGCTATCGAGGTGAGCCGGCTGGCCAGGTTCACCGTCGTACCGAAGACATCGCCCATCCGGGTGGTGACCGTGCCGAACGCGATGCCGACCCGCAGCGCCGGCATCGTCTCGTCCTGCGCCATCGCCTCGATCAGACGCAGTGCTATCTCGGCCGCCGTGCCCGCGTCGTCGGCGGCGAACAGCACCTCGTCGCCCAGGGTCTTGATGAGCCGTCCGCCGTGGGCCGCGACCAGGTCGGCGGAGGTGGTCTCGAACGCCTCGACCAGTTCGCCGAGCTCCTCCTCCTCCAGCCGCCGGGTCAGCCGGGTGAATCCCACCAGGTCGGCGAAGCCGACGGCGAGCCGCCGGTCGACCATCTCGTCGTCGTCGGCCGCCTGAACGACCCGGCCGGTGGCCGCGGCGAGCTGACGCCGCCACACATAGACGAGGAACTCCTCCAGCTCCGGCAGCAGCAGCTCGATCAGCGGATACGTGACCTCGGTACGGGTCATCCCCGGCTCGGGCGGCTCGGTCAGCCCCTCCAGGAACGAATCGATCTGCCACTCCGCCAGCCGGGCGGTGGTCTGCCCGGTCGACCGGGCCACCTGGATCGCCATCGGCTCGCTCAGCAGCCCCGCCTCCACCAGACCGGCGAGCCGGCGCAGCGCCAGCACATCGGCCTCGGTGAGTGCCTTGGCCTGCCCGATGTCGGCGAAGCCCATGGCCCGCCAGAACCGGGACGCCAGGTCCATGGACACCCCGGCGGTACGGGCCGCCTGGAAGGGGGTGTAGCGGCGGTCGGCCCCGAGGATCAGCTGTTCGAGCCGGATCGCGAGGGGGTCGTCGGTCGGTTCGACCGTGTGGTCGACCTCATGATGCGGTGTGGCGTGGACCGAGGGTTCCGAAGGGGGCTCCGCGCCCTCGCCGGAGGTTGTGTCGTCGACGGTCACCAGCCGCCTCCTGCCCGTTCCCTGCGCACTGCCCTGCCGATCTGTCGCTGGATCGCCTCAACGATACGGCAGATGTGCCCTAGCTCACGTCCCTGGTTGCCCGGTACGGGTGCGTCGCACGTGACATCTCCCGTATTTGCGGTATTCCGCCGCGGCCCGCCCCGCGCCGATTCCCCCCGTTCTCAGGTCAGACCGCCCTCCGCGCCCCGCAGGTGCACGATGTCGCCCGCGGACACCGGCTCCAGGAGCCCCCCGCCGGTGGACAGCACGAGACGGCCGTCGCCGTCGATCGCCACGGCCTCGCCGACGATCGTCCGGTCGCCGGGCAGCTGGGCCCGTACGGTCCGGTCCAGGGTCGCGCAGCCCGCCGCGTACGCCTCCTGGAGTCCGCTCGCCGCGGCGTCCCCGCCCGCCGCGCGCCACGTCCCGTACCACTCCTCCAGCGAACGCAGGACGGCCCGCAGCAGGGTCTCCCGGTCGGTGGAGACCGCGCCGGCCAGCGCCAGCGAGCCCGCGGTCGGGGCGGGCAGTTCGTCCGCGCGCAGGGAGACGTTGATGCCCATGCCGATGACGACACCGGCCCCGGCGCGCTCGGCGAGGATGCCGCCCGCCTTGCGTTCCGCGCCCGCCGGTGTCTCCCCCGGCCGGGGGAGGCCGGAGCCCCCGGAGACGGTGACCAGGAGGTCGTTGGGCCATTTCAGCGCCAGGTCGACGCCCGCGGACCTGGCGAGCCCGGTCGCGGCGGCGACCCCGGCCAGCAGCGGCAGCCAGCCCCAGCGCTCCGCGGGTACCTCACGCGGCGTCAGGAAGACGGAGAAGAACAGCCCCGAGCGCGACGGCGCCGTCCACGCCCGGTCCAGACGCCCGCGCCCCGCCGTCTGCTCCTCGGCGACCAGGACCGTGCCCTCGGCCAGGTCATCGGCGCGCCCGGCGAGGTCGGAGTTGGTCGATCCGGTCGACTCCACCACGTCCAGTGAGCTCCACAGCCCGCCGGGCCGCAGCAGTCCGCGGCGCAGCGCGGCGACGTTCAGGGGCGGCCGGTCCAGGTCCGACCAGCGGTTGTGTGGCGCATCCGGTGATGTCATGCAAGCCAGCCTAGGTGTGGCAAACGACGCACTGCCGAACCGTATCGGCGCCGATACGCTACGAGTCAGTAGCCATGACGAGCCAGTAGCCCTGTACGGAGTACTGGCCCGTTAGCTGTACGGAGTACTGGCCCGTTCCCCGTGACCGGTACTAGTCGTCCCCGTGACCAGGCAGGGAGCCGCCACCCGATGTCCGAGCCGCAGAGCGACATCCACACCACCGCGGGCAAGATCGCGGACCTGCAGCGCCGCGTTGACGAAGCGACGCACGCCGGCTCCGCCCGCGCGGTCGAGAAGCAGCACGCCAAGGGCAAGTTGACCGCCCGCGAGCGGGTCGATCTCCTGCTCGACGAGGGTTCCTTCGTGGAACTCGACGAGTTCGCCCGGCACCGCTCCACCAATTTCGGCATCGAGAAGAACCGCCCCTACGGAGACGGCGTCGTCACCGGCTACGGCACGGTCGACGGCCGCCCCGTCTGCGTGTATTCGCAGGATTTCACGATCTTCGGCGGCTCGCTCGGCGAGGTCTACGGCGAGAAGATCGTCAAGGTCATGGACTTCGCCCTGAAGACCGGCTGTCCGGTCATCGGCATCAACGACGGCGGTGGCGCCCGCATCCAGGAGGGGGTGGCCGCCCTCGGTCTGTTCGCCGAGATCTTCCGCCGCAATGTGCACGCCTCGGGTGTGATCCCGCAGATCTCGCTGGTCGTCGGACCGTGCGCGGGCGGAGCCGTCTACTCCCCCGCGATCACCGACTTCACGGTGATGGTCGACCAGACCTCCCACATGTTCATCACCGGACCCGACGTCATCAAGACGGTCACCGGTGAGGACGTCGGCTTCGAGGAGCTGGGCGGCGCCCGTACGCACAACACCACGTCCGGTGTGGCGCACCACATGGCGGGCGACGAGAAGGACGCGATCGAGTACGTCAAGTCCCTGCTCTCGTACCTCCCTTCGAACAACCTCTCCGAGGCGCCCGCCTTCCCGGAGGAGGCCGATACGGCCACGACGGACGAGGACCGCGAACTGGACACCCTCATCCCGGACTCGGCGAACCAGCCGTACGACATGCACACCGCCATCGAGCATGTGCTGGACGACGGGGAGTTCCTGGAGACCCAGGCCCTGTTCGCGCCGAACATCATCACCGGCTTCGGCCGCGTCGAGGGCTACCCGGTCGGCATCGTCGCCAACCAGCCGATGCAGTTCGCCGGCTGCCTGGACATCAACGCGAGCGAGAAGGCGGCCCGCTTCGTCCGTACCTGCGACGCGTTCAACGTGCCGGTGCTGACCTTCGTCGACGTGCCGGGCTTCCTGCCGGGCGTGGACCAGGAGTACGGCGGCATCATCCGCCGCGGCGCCAAGCTGATCTACGCGTACGCGGAGGCCACCGTCCCGCTGATCACGGTGATCACCCGCAAGGCGTTCGGCGGCGCCTACGACGTCATGGGCTCCAAGCACCTGGGCGCCGACATCAATCTCGCCTGGCCGACCGCGCAGATCGCGGTGATGGGCGCCCAGGGCGCGGTGAACATCCTGCACCGCCGCACCATCGCCGCCGTCACGGACCCCGCCGAGGCGGAAGCCACCCGCGCCGGACTCATCGCCGACTACGAGGACGCCCTG
Source organism: Streptomyces sp. NBC_01433 (assembly GCF_026340105.1). NCBI lineage: Bacteria > Bacillati > Actinomycetota > Actinomycetes > Kitasatosporales > Streptomycetaceae > Streptomyces > Streptomyces sp. NBC_01433. Next base: position 1,148,512 of record NZ_JAPEPM010000001.1, read on the forward strand.
CTGAACCCGTACGTGGCGGCCGAGCGCGGCTACGTCGACGCGGTGATCATGCCGTCCGACACCCGGGCCCACATCGTCAAGGGCCTGCGGCAGCTGCGGACGAAGCGGGAGTCGCTGCCCCCGAAGAAGCACGGAAACATCCCCCTCTAGAAAGGGCCCTGGTCATGATCAAGGTCGTACGGGGCAACCCGACCCCGGAGGAGCTGGCCGCCGCCCTCGCGGTGGTCCAGGCACGCGCGGCGGCGACGGCTGCCGTGTCCTCGGGCGAGCCGGTACCGCCCGAGCAGTGGTCCGACCCGGGCCGCATCGCCCGCCGCGGGCGGCCGCAGCCGGGTCCGCGGTCCTGGGCCCGGACGTACTGGCCCGCCTGAGCCGCACTCCGTACGTACGGAGGCCGCCCCCCATGTGCCGGTCGGAATTAATTAGTCCGTACGTACGGGGGGTGGCTGAGTATCCGTACTCAGGCGTAGGGGCGGGCTCCGCAGCAGGATCGGAGCATGCTGTGGTCCGACCCCGAGAACAAGCCGCCGAAGGAACTGCGCGACGCCCAGGACATGATGCGCCGCGTGGGCCTGGTGCTCGCGCTCGCCATGGTGGTCGCGATGTTCGCCCTGGGTATCCGCTGAGCCTTCCCCGGCGGGGCTGCGGGGCTCTTCCCGGCGGGGACACCGGGCCTTCCCCGGCGGGGGCACGTGGCCGCCGCCGGTCCTTCTACGATGGCCGGTATGACTGATCAGCGCCGCCTCGTGCTCGCCTCCGCCTCGCCCGCCCGCCTCGGCCTCCTGCGCCAGGCCGGTTTCGCGCCCGAGGTGATCGTCAGCGGCGTGGACGAGGACGCCCTGACCGCCCCGACCCCGGCCGAACTGGCGCTCGTGCTGGCCGAGGCCAAGGCCGCGGCCGTCGCCGCCCGCCCCGAGGCCGGGGGCGCCCTGGTCATCGGCTGCGACTCGGTGCTCGAACTGGACGGCGAGGCGCTGGGCAAGCCCGCCGACGCCGAGGAGGCCACCGCGCGCTGGAAGTCCATGCGCGGCAGGGCGGGCGTCCTGCGGACCGGGCACAGCGTGATCGACACCGCGTCCGGCCGTACGGCTTCCGCGACCGGGTCCACCGTCGTCCGGTTCGGCGAGCCGACCGACGCCGAGGTCGCCGCCTACGTCGCCTCGGGCGAGCCGCTCCATGTCGCGGGGGCGTTCACCCTGGACGGCCGCTCGGCTCCGTTCGTGGATTCCATCGAGGGCGACCACGGCAACGTCATCGGGCTCTCCCTGCCGCTGCTGCGCCGGCTCCTCGGGGAGCTCGACATCTCCGTGACGGAGTTGTGGGTCTGATCCGGGACGGCCCTCAGACGGGCGCGGGGGCGGACGCGTCGGCGCCGCTCCCGTTCCCGCCGCCGTCGGCGCCCCGGCCCTCGGGGCCGTACGCCAGCAGTGTCAGCACCAGCAGGGCCAGGACGGCCATCATGACCGCGAACGCGGCCCAGCCGACCAGGCCCACCGTCACGGCTCCCAGCACCCCGTGCACGACCGCGCACCCGATGAGGGCGATGCGGCCCGCCCGGCCCGGCGAGCGGTCCCGTATCGCGGCCACCAGCGCGACCAGACCGCACAGCGCCAGCAGGAATCCGGAGACACCGCCCATCACCCAGGTGCCGGTGGACATGGCGTCCGGGTCCAGGCCGGCCAGCGACATGTTCTGGTTCTCCGTGAGCGTCGCGAGTACGGCGTTGATGAGCACGATGCCCACGGCTTCGCCGAACAGTACGAGCGCGGTCACGACCGCCACCGGTCTGCGCGCCACGGCGCCACCCCCTGTTACCTGCAGTACGTGCGATATCGCGGACCCTACTAACGGGTAATCCTTCGGACAAGGGGTCGCGCGCCCTCGCTCGACGGGCAAAGAATCCACCGGCCGTTCGTAGGGAATCCACAAAGAAATGCCCTGCGGCGTTGACCCTGATTACCGAGACCTGCACCACACCTCGTGGCTACTGTGCGCTTGGGGAACGCGGCGTACCGTGGTGCGACAAGGGATTTTACGACTCAAGCAAGCCTCGAATCACACTCCGTGTGGGCAAGCTCACTATTGGGGACGGGTCGTACGGCCGTGTCGGTAGTCCCTAAACTCAGCTTGTTTCAAGGAGGGAGTCATCGTGCGCAAGGTGCTCATCGCCAACCGTGGCGAAATCGCTGTCCGCGTTGCTCGGGCGTGCCGGGATGCGGGGATCGCGAGCGTGGCGGTCTACGCGGATCCGGACCGGGATGCTTTGCATGTCCGGGCGGCCGACGAGGCGTTCGCTCTGGGCGGTGACACCCCCGGGGCGAGTTATCTGGATGTGGCCAAGGTCCTCCGGGCGGCTGCGGACTCGGGCGCGGACGCGATTCATCCGGGATACGGGTTCCTGTCGGAGAACGCGGAGTTCGCACAGGCGGTGCTGGACGCGGGACTGACCTGGATCGGTCCGCCGCCGCAGGCGATCCGCGATCTGGGCGACAAGGTCGCCGCCCGGCACATCGCGCAGCGCGCGGGTGCTCCGCTGGTCGCGGGGACCCCGGACCCGGTGTCCGGGTCCGACGAGGTCGTGGAGTTCGCCCGGGAGAACGGGCTGCCGGTCGCGATCAAGGCGGCGTTCGGTGGCGGCGGCCGTGGGCTGAAGGTGGCCCGCACGCTGGAGGAGATCCCGGAGCTGTACGACTCCGCGGTCCGCGAGGCCGTCGCGGCGTTCGGCCGGGGCGAGTGCTTCGTCGAGCGGTATCTCGACAAGCCGCGCCATGTGGAGACGCAGTGTCTGGCCGACTCCCACGGCAATGTCGTGGTCGTCTCGACGCGTGACTGCTCGTTGCAGCGCCGGCACCAGAAGCTGGTCGAGGAGGCCCCGGCCCCCTTCCTGTCCGACGCGCAGAACGCGCAGCTGTACGCGGCGTCCAAGGCGATCCTGAAGGAAGCCGGCTACGTCGGTGCCGGGACGGTCGAGTTCCTCGTGGGCCTGGACGGCACGATCTCGTTCCTGGAGGTCAACACCCGCCTTCAGGTCGAGCACCCGGTGACCGAGGAGGTCACGGGCCTCGACCTGGTGCGGGAGATGTTCCGCATCGCCGACGGTGAGGAGCTCGGCTACGGGGATCCCGCGGTGCGCGGGCACTCCTTCGAGTTCCGGATCAATGGCGAGGACCCGGGCCGCGGGTTCCTCCCCGCCCCCGGAACCGTCACCGCCTTCGCGCCGCCCTCGGGTCCGGGAGTCCGTCTGGACGCCGGGGTCGAGTCGGGCAGTGTGATCGGCCCGGCATGGGACTCGCTGCTGGCGAAGCTGATCGTGACCGGCGCGACCCGTGAGCAGGCGCTCCAGCGGGCCTCCCGTGCGCTGGGCGAGTTCACGATCGAGGGAATGGCGACCGCGATCCCGTTCCACCGCGCCGTCGTGGTCGATCCGGCGTTCACCGCGGACCCGTTCCGCGTGCACACCCGCTGGATCGAGACGGAGTTCGTCAACGAGATCAAGCCGTTCGCCGCTCCCGCGGACGCGGACACCGACGAGGAGTCGGGCCGCGAGACGGTCGTCGTCGAGGTCGGTGGGAAGCGGCTGGAGGTCTCGCTGCCGTCGTCGCTGGGCATGAGCCTGGCCCGGACCGGGCTGGCCGCAGGTGCGAAGCCGAAGCGGCGGGCGGCGAAGAAGGCCGGTTCCGCGGCGTCGGGCGACACCCTCGCCTCCCCGATGCAGGGCACGATCGTGAAGGTCGCGGTCGAGGAGGGCCAGGAGGTCAAGGAGGGCGACCTCGTCGTCGTCCTGGAGGCCATGAAGATGGAGCAGCCCCTCAACGCCCACCGCTCCGGCACCGTCAAGGGCCTCACCGCCGAGGTCGGCGGCTCGGTCTCCTCCGGCGCCCTGATCTGCGAGATCAAGGACTGACGGCACCGCCGCTTTCCTGAGGGCCCGGTCCGGGTCGCACGACTCGGACCGGGCCCTTCGCCGTGCGGTGGCATCCTGGACCCAGGGTTTCCGGGAGGACGGCGCGATGGCAGGGGCGATCTCGATGTCGATGAGCACGGCGCAGGTGCCGGACCGGCCGATGCGCGCGGACGCGCGGCGGAACTATGACCGGCTGCTGGGCGAAGCCCGTACGTCGTTCGCGGAGCACGGCACCGATGCCTCGCTGGAGGACATCGCGCGGCGGGCGGGGGTGGGCATCGGCACGCTGTACCGGCACTTCCCCAACCGGCACGCCCTGATGAACGCGGTGTTCCAGGAGGCCCTGAGCGCGCTCCTGGAGCGCTCCCGGGAGCTGGCGGGCGCGGAGCAGCCGTGCCGGGCGCTGGTGGAGTGGCTGGGGGCGATTGTCACTCATGCGGGTGAGTACCGCGGGCTGGCCCAGGCGCTCATGTCGGCCTCGCGGGACGAGACTTCGGCGCTGGCCCAGTGCCATACGCCGCTGCGGGAGGCGGGGGCCCGGCTGTTGTCGCGGGCGCAGGAGAGCAGGGCGGTGCGCGCGGACGTCTCGATCGACGATCTGTTGCAGCTGACGAACGCGATCGCGCTGGCGGCGGAGCAGACGCCGGACGACCCGGCGCTGGCGGACCGGCTGCTGCTCCTGACGCTTCAGGGCCTGAAGGGCCGGGCCGGCCCCTCCGACGGCTGAAGAGGGCGGTCAGCAGGGGCCGGGGCTGCCACCGGGGCCCGAGGTGCCGACCTGGGCCCGGGATGTCGGCGGGCCCTGAGGAATCAGCGGCGGCGCAGGTCCGCCACCCGGGCCCGTTCGCCCTGGTCCGTCATGGCCGCGGCACTGCGCAGGGGCGAGCCCAGCCCGCCGTTCTGCGTACGGCGTTGCCCCGGCAGCGGCATGTCGCGCCGGGGCTGACGTCCCGATGGCACACCGTCCCCGCCGGGGGCGCCCGCTTCCGGCCCCGCCACCGTGATCTCCACGCCCTGGTCCGCCAGGGCCTGCAGTTCGGTGGCGGCGCGCTCGTCGTGGAGCGGTGGTTCGTCCGTGACCAGCCGGGTGATGAGGTCCGTCGGCACCGTCTGGAACATGGTGTCCGAGCCCAGCTTGGTGTGGTCCGCCAGGACGACCACCTCCGCGGCGGCCTGCACCAGTGCGCGGTCGACGCTCGCCGAGAGCATGTTGGAGGTGGACAGGCCCCGTTCGGCCGTGAGACCGCTCCCGGACAGGAATGCCCGGGAGACCCGCAGCCCCTGGAGGGACTGCTCGGCCCCGCTGCCCACGAGGGCGTAGTTGCTCCCGCGCAGGGTGCCGCCGGTCATCACGACCTCCACCCGGTTGGCATGGGCCAACGCCTGGGCGACCAGGAGCGAGTTGGTGACCACGGTCAGACCGGGGACCCGCGCGAGCCGGCGGGCCAGCTCCTGCGTGGTCGTACCGGCGCCGACCACGATGGCCTCGCCCTCGCCGACGAGACCGGCCGCCACATCGGCGATGGCCGTCTTCTCCGCGGTGGAGAGATGGGATTTCTGCGGGAAGCCGGACTCGCGCGTGAAACCGCCCGGCAAGACCGCACCGCCGTGCCGGCGGTCGAGGAGTCCTTCTGCCTCCAGCGCCCGCACGTCCCGCCGTACGGTCACTTCGGAGGTCTGGACGACGCGGGCGAGCTCACGGAGCGATACCGCCCCGTTGGCGCGCACCATTTCGAGGATCAACTGACGACGTTCTGCAGCGAACACGAAACTGACAGTAACCTGGCTGCCCGTGAGTTTTCAGCAGTTTGCGCCGAATAGCAGAAGTTGTACACAGACGAGGCCGCCAAGTGATATAGGCGGCCTCGTTGTTGTCCCGAAGTGATCACGGGGTGCGCCCGGTACGCCTGAGTTGACAGCGGTTGCCGGGGATTGCCGGGTTCTACGCCTCGCCCGTGAGCTTACGGGTGTGCAACTGCCGGGCCACTTCCGCGATCGATCCCGACAGGGACGGGTACACGGTGAAAGCCTTTGCGATCTGTTCCACCGTCAAGTTGTTGTCGACAGCAAGCGAGATCGGATGAATCAGCTCGCTGGCGCGCGGTGCGACGACGCAGCCGCCGACCACGATGCCGGTGCCGGGGCGGCAGAATATTTTGACGAAGCCGTCCCGGATGCCCTGCATCTTGGCGCGCGGGTTGCGCAGCAGCGGCAGCTTCACCACGCGGGCGTCGATCTTGCCCGCGTCGACGTCGGCCTGGCTGTAGCCGACGGTGGCGATCTCCGGGTCCGTGAAGACGTTCGAGGAGACCGTCTTCAGGTTCAGCGGAGCCACCGCGTCGCCGAGGAAGTGGTACATCGCGATCCGGCCCTGCATCGCGGCCACCGAGGCGAGCGCGAAGATCCCGGTGACGTCACCGGCCGCGTAGACGCCGGGGGCGCTGGTGCGGGAGACCCGGTCGGTCATGATGTGGCCGGACTCCTTGAGCCGGACCCCCGACTCCTCCAGGCCCATGCCCGCCGTGTTCGGGATCGCGCCGACCGCCATCAGACAGTGCGAACCGGAGATGACCCGGCCGTCGGCGAGCGTGACCTCGACCCGGTCGCCGACCCGCTTCGCGGACTGGGCGCGGGAGCGGGCCATGACGTTCATGCCCCGGCGCCGGAAGACGTCCTCCAGGACGGCGGCGGCGTCCGGGTCCTCACCGGGCAGCACCCGGTCGCGGGAGGAGACGAGGGTGACGCGCGAGCCGAGTGCCTGGTAGGCACCCGCGAACTCGGCGCCCGTGACACCGGAGCCGACCACGATGAGCTCCTCGGGCAGCTCGTCGAGGTCGTAGACCTGGGTCCAGTTCAGGATGCGCTCGCCGTCGGGGAGCGCGTCCGGGATCTCCCGGGGGTGGCCGCCGGTCGCGACCAGTACGGCGTCGGCGGTGAGCCGCTCCTCCGTACCGTCGGCGGCGGTCACGACGACCTGGCGGGAGCCGTCGGCGGCCTGGAGCCCTTCGAGCCGGCCCCGGCCGCGCATGACCCGGGCACCCGCGCGGGTGACGGAGGCGGTGATGTCGTGGGACTGGGCGAGCGCGAGGCGCTTGACCCGTCGGTTGACCTTGCCGAGGTCCACGCCGACCACGCGCGCCGCCTGTTCGAGGTGCGGCGTGTCGTCGGCGACGATGATGCCCAGCTCCTCGTACGAGGAGTCGAAGGTGGTCATCACCTCTGCCGTCGCGATCAGGGTCTTCGAGGGCACACAGTCGGTGAGTACCGAGGCTCCGCCGAGGCCGTCGCAGTCGACGACGGTCACCTCCGCGCCGAGCTGGGCGCCCACCAGTGCCGCCTCGTAGCCGCCGGGGCCGCCGCCGATGATCACGATCCGGGTCACGAAAAGTCCGCCTCGCGTGGTGTCATCCCACGGCCGTCTGCCGCCCCGGCCGGGGGTCCGGGGGATCGCCCCGGGGGAATGCAGTACGTACTCCATTGTCCCGCACGCGCCAAAGTGCTTCGCCCCGGGGCCCTCCATACGGGAGAGAGGGCTGTCGCCGCACGGCGACAGCTCCCCGACCGGGGGCTTCCTCACCGGAATCGGCGCTCCCGCGGCCACCTCCCGTACCCTCGACCACATGTCGCTCTACGCCGCGTACGCCGGCAACCTCGACGCGCGGCTGATGACGCGCCGCGCCCCGCATTCGCCGCTGCGCGGTACCGGCTGGCTCAACGGCTGGCGGCTGACGTTCGGCGGGGAGCAAATGGGCTGGGAGGGCTCGCTGGCCACCGTGGTGGAGGCGCCGCGTTCCCAGGTCTTCGTGGCGCTGTACGACCTCGCGCCGATGGACGAGGACTCCATGGACCGCTGGGAGGGTGTCGGGCTCGACATCCACCGGCGGATGCGCGTGCGGGTGCACACCCTGGACGGCGAGGAGCCGGCCTGGATGTATGTGCTGAACGGGTACGAGGGCGGGCTGCCCTCGGCGCGCTATCTGGGCGAACTGGCCGATGCCGCGGAGTCGGCGGGCGCCCCGCACGACTATGTGATGGAGCTGCGCAAGCGCCCCTGCTGAGCCCCGGCCGGCCCGCCTTCCGCGCCCGTCAAACCCCGAAAAACCCTTCCGGCAGCCCGTTTTCGTACGAAAGTACGAACACGATCGGACAGACTCTGCGCATGAGCATCTACGCGCGTAGGGAATCAGCGGTTACGCTCATCCGCGTGAACGCATCAGTTATTCCGGACAACATCCAGGGCGACCCGCACGCCGCCGCTGCCGGGGCCGCCGCCCGTCTGCGCGAGCTGACCGGCGCCGACACCCACGACGTCGCCCTGGTCATGGGCTCCGGGTGGGCTCCCGCGGGCGACGCGCTCGGCGCTCCGGAGGCCGAGTTCCCGGTGACCGAGCTGCCCGGCTTCCCCGCGCCCGCCGTCCAGGGCCACGGCGGCACGATCCGCTCGTACCGGATCGGCGACAAGCGCGCGCTGGTCTTCCTCGGCCGTACGCACTACTACGAGGGCCGCGGCGTCGCCGCCGTCGCGCACGGGGTCCGTACGGCGGTCGCCGCGGGCTGCAAGACCGTGATTCTGACCAACGGCTGCGGCGGCCTGCGCGAGGGCATGCGCCCCGGCCAGCCGGTGCTGATCAGCGACCACATCAACCTCACGGCGGCGTCCCCGATCATCGGCGCCAACTTCGTCGATCTGACCGACCTGTACTCGCCGCGGCTGCGCGCGCTGTGCAAGGAGATCGACGACACCCTCGAAGAGGGTGTGTACGTGCAGTTCCCCGGCCCGCACTACGAGACCCCGGCCGAGATCAACATGGTCCGGGTCATGGGCGGCGACCTGGTCGGCATGTCCACCGTCCTCGAAGCCATCGCGGCGCGGGAGGCGGGGGCGGAGGTGCTGGGCCTCTCGCTCGTCACGAACCTCGCCGCCGGGCTGTCCGGCGAGCCGCTCAACCACGAAGAGGTCCTCCAGGCGGGGCGCGACTCCGCGACCCGCATGGGGGCGCTGCTGGCGCGGGTGCTGGACCGGATCTGAGCGGGCGCCGGACCGGCCCCGCTCCCCCACACCCCCGTACCCCCCCCCCCCCCCCCCCCCCCCCCCCGTACACCCCAGAGAGGCGGACCCCGTGCAGCACGACCTCATCGCGCAGGCCAGGACCTGGCTGGCCGAGGACCCGGACCCCGAGACCCGTGACGAGCTCGGACGGCTCATCGACGCCGGGGATCTCGACGAGCTCGCCGTGCGCTTCGCGGGCACGCTCCAGTTCGGCACCGCCGGACTGCGCGGCGAGATCGGGGCCGGGCCGATGCGGATGAACCGGTCCGTCGTGATCCGCGCCGCGGCGGGCCTCGCCGCCTACCTCAAGGCGCACGGGCAGGAGGGCGGGCTCGTCGTCATCGGGTACGACGCCCGCTACCGGTCGGCCGACTTCGCCCGGGACACCGCGGCCGTGATGACCGGCGCCGGGCTGCGGGCCGCCGTGCTCCCCCGGCCCCTGCCGACCCCGGTCCTGGCGTACGCCATAAGGCATCTGGGCGCCGTCGCCGGGGTCGAGGTCACCGCCAGCCACAACCCGCCGCGCGACAACGGCTACAAGGTCTACCTCGGCGACGGCTCGCAGATCGTGCCCCCGGCCGACGGCGAGATCGCCGCCGCGATCGACGCGGTCGGCCCGCTGGACGGCGTGCCCCGCCCGGAGTCCGGCTGGGACGTGCTCGGCGAGGAGGTGCTGGACGCCTATCTCGCGCGTACGGACAGCGTGCTCGGCGCCGGGAGCCCGCGTACCGCCCGGGTCGTGTACACGGCGATGCACGGCGTCGGCACCTCGGTACTGATGGCCGCGTTCGCCCGCGCCGGATTCCCCGAGCCGGTGCTCGTGGCCGAGCAGGCGGAGCCGGACCCCGCGTTCCCCACCGTCGCCTTCCCCAACCCGGAAGAGCCCGGCGCGATGGATCTCGCCTTCGCGACCGCGCGCCGGGCCGGCCCCGATCTGATCATCGCGAACGACCCGGACGCCGACCGCTGCGCCGTCGCCGTGCCCGACACGACGGCCGGGGGCGGCTGGCGGATGCTGCGCGGCGACGAGGTCGGCGCGCTGCTCGCCGCCCATCTGGTGGACCGCGGCGCGACGGGTGTCTTCGCCGAGTCGATCGTGTCGTCCTCGCTGCTCGGCCGGATCGCCGAGAAGGCGGGGCTCGGCTACGAGGAGACGCTGACCGGCTTCAAGTGGATCGCCCGAGTCGACGGCCTGCGGTACGGGTACGAGGAGGCGCTCGGCTACTGCGTCGACCCCGAGGGCGTGCGCGACAAGGACGGCATCACGGCCGCCCTGCTCGTAGCCGAACTGGCCTCCGTACTCAAGGAACAGGGGCGCACGCTCCTGGATCTCCTCGACGACCTCGCCCTCGCCCACGGGCTGCACGCCACCGACCAGCTGTCCGTACGGGTCGAGGACCTGTCGGTCATCGCGGACGCCATGCGGCGCCTGCGCGAGCGTCCGCCGGCCGCGCTGGCCGGACTCGCCGTCACCTCGGCCGAGGACCTCTCCCAGGGCACCGGGCAGCTGCCGCCCACCGACGGGCTGCGCTACCACCTGACGGGCGCCCGGGTGATCGTCCGCCCGAGCGGCACCGAGCCGAAGCTCAAGTGCTACCTGGAGGTCGTGGTGCCGGTCGGCTCGGCGCGGGAGCTGCCCGCCGCGCGGGCCAGGGGCGCCGAACTGCTCGCCGGGATCAAGCGGGACCTGGCGGCCGCCGCCGGGATCTGATCCGGCACCCGCACGTTCCCCGGCCCCCGTTCCCCTTCCCGGGGGACGGGGGCCGGTGCGTCATCCGAAGCGGCCGTTCACGTAGTCGGCGGTCCGGGGGTCCTGCGGGGAGCCGAACATGTCCTCGGTCGGGCCGTGTTCGACGATCAGCCCGGGGGTGCCCTGTTCCGCGAGGAAGAACGCGCAGCCGTCGGAGACCCGCGCCGCCTGCTGCATGTTGTGCGTGACGATGACGATCGTGACCTCGTCCTTGAGGTCGTGGACGGTCTCCTCGATCCGCCGGGTCGAGGTCGGGTCGAGGGCCGAGCACGGTTCGTCCATCAGCAGGACCCGGGGGCGTACCGCCAGCGACCGGGCGATGCACAGGCGTTGCTGCTGCCCTCCGGAGAGCGCGCCGCCGGGCTGGCGCAACCGGTCCCGGACCTCCTTCCACAGGCCCGCCTTGGTGAGGCACTCCTCCACGAGGTCGTCGCGCCCGCCCCTGGACACCTTGATGCCGTTCAGCTTCAGGCCCGCGAGGACGTTGTCGTACAGGGACATCGCGGGGAACGGATTCGGCTTCTGGAAGACCATGCCGATCTCGCGGCGGGCATGGGTGATCCGACGGCCCCGGTCGTAGATGTCCTCGCCGTCCAGGAGCACCCGGCCCGCCAGCGAGGCCGAGCCGATCAGTTCGTGCATCCGGTTCAGGATGCGCAGGAAGGTCGACTTGCCGCAGCCCGAGGGGCCGATGAGGGCGGTCACCTGACGTGCGGGCATGGTCAGCGAGACCCGGTCGAGGACCTTGTGGTCGCCGAACCAGGCGGAGATCGCGTCCGCTTCGAGCGTCGCGGCGAGGGGCGGGGCAACGGCCGGGGCGGGGGGCGCGGCGCCCGGTCCGGTGACCGTGCGGGGCTGGACGGCGGTGTCGATGAGGTCGGTCATGGGACGGGTGACTCCTCGGCTCTCGGGGCGGATCGGTGTGCGCCGGCTCGGCGGCGGCTCGCAGCCGCGATGTACGGCTCGAAAGCGGCTCGTTGCAGGTCGTTGCGGCTCTGTGCAGTTCGAAAGCGGCTCGGCGCGGCTCAGAGCAGGTTGGGCAGCAGACGGGTGGCGGCCGAGGCGAGCGCGATCCCCAGGGCGCCGAGCACCGGGACCGCCGTGATCCATGTCTGCCAGACGCCCCAGACACGCAGCGCCCAGGCGGCGAGCAGCGCGGCCGCCAGCAGCGCCTGCGACCAGAGGAAGACGGTGAGCCAGGCACCGCTCTCGCCCGCCAGGGCCTCCTCGGCCGGGCTGATCCAGCCGCTGCGCGTCTCGCGGGGCGGATGCGGCTGTACGGGGGTGGTGAGCGCGGCGTCGACGCGCAGGACGCCCGCGGGTGTGTAGGGGCCGCCGGTCGCCGTGATGAGGGTGAGCCGGCCCTGGTCCCGGCCGAGCCGGGCGGGCAGGGCGTCGCCGGGGCGGCGGACCCCGGTGACCCGGTACACCGCCTTCGTCTGGCCGGTGGTGACCTCGACGGTCGCTCCGACGGGAAGCTTGTGCAGGCCGTGGAAGGGGCTGCCGTACCCCCATTGGCGGCCCATGACCACGGAGGTGCCCGCCTGGCCGGGCAGCGGGGTGTCGCGGCGGTGGCCGGGCCCCGACATCAGCACCCCGGACGTGGTGCCCTCGCCGACGACCTCCCGCAGGCCGAGCGCGGGGATGCGCAGGAGCGCCACCGGGGCGCCCGCCGCGAGGGGTTTGCCGTCGTAGGTGCGCTGCCCCACGGGGGCGGTGCCGAGGGCGAGTTGCCTGCGCAGCTCGTCGTAGGCGGTCTGCTGGTCCCGGGAGTGCTGGAGGTGGCCGACGAGCGTCAGGTTCGCGGTGAAGCCGAGGAGTACGGCGGCCAGGACGCACAGGGCCGCCCCGGCCAGGGCGAGGCCCGGACGGGCTGCGGCCGGCGCGGGGGGCGGGGAGGTGGGAGCCGGGGGCTCGGGAGGCGCGGCCGGCGCCGGGGCGTGGGGTGCCGCCGCCGTGGACGGTGACGGGGGCGGTGGCGGTGGCGGTGGCGGGGTCAGCACGGTCACGGTGGCTGCGCTCCTGGCTGCGGAGGGGTGGTGGCGGTGCCCGGGGTCCGGAGGCGGGGGTGACGGCCCGCCTCCGGACGCCCGGTGGGTCGGTTCGCCGGGACGGCCCGGTGGGTCAGTGCGCCGGGCGGCCGAACGTGAGCAGGCCCCTGCGGCGGACGTGGATCACGATCGCCGCCCCGAGGCTGATCAGCGCGGCGGCGGCGAGACCGATCGCACCCGCCTCGCTGCCGGTCGAGGCGAGGGGCCCGGCGGACTGACCGCCGGAACCGCCCGAGCCGCCGCCCGCGGCGCCCGCCGCGTCACCGCCCGTGCCGCCGGAGGTCGTACCGCCGTCGTCGGTGCCCGCGGTGTCGCTCGGGTCGGGGGTGGGGCTCGGCTGTTCGCCGGTGACGAAGGCGAAGACGACGCTGTGCCCGTCGGCCTTGTCCTCGGCGAGGGTGAGCGTGTGGTCGCCGTCCTCGATCCCGGCGGGGACGGTGAACGCGTACGCGTCGACGGTGCCTTCGGCGTCGGCGGTCGCGTCCGTGAGCGTGGCACCGCTGTCGGCGAGGGTGACCTTCACCGTGGCGCCCTTGGTGTAGCCGCGGGCGGTGACCAGGACCTTCTGGCCGGCTTCCAGGGCGGGGTTGGCGTCGAGCGGCTTCCCGTCGGCGTCGGTGACATCGAGGTCGGCGGGCTCGGTGGGGCCGTCCGTGGGCTTGCCGGTGGGGTCGGTGGCGCTGGGGTCGGGGCTCGGCGCCGCGTCCGTGACGGTCACGGCCAGGAGGTCCGACGTACCGCTGAACGCCTCCGGGTCCGTGGGGGTGAAGGTGGCGCTGTAGTAGGCGAGGCCGGGCTTCGCCGGTGCGGTGACGGTCAGTTCGGCCTTGCCCCCGGTCAGCTCCGCCGCTCCAACCTCGGTGAGCGGGCCGGCGGCGGACGTACCGGCGCCGAAGCTCACCCGGCCCGCCGCCGCTGCCGGGGTGAGCTCCGCCGTCAGCTTCAGCGGCGCGCCGGCCGCCGTGGCGGGGCCGGTCAGCTCCATCGTGGTTGCCTGCGCCCGGACCAGGGCCCAGTTCTCGCCGGTGACGCGGACGCTCGCCGAGAAGTGGTCGAAGGCGCCCACGCTCGTCGCCGTGTCGCAGTGCAGCCGGATCTCGTAGGTGCCGTCCAGCGGACCGGTCTTGACGTACTTGCGCAGGACGCTCTCCAGCGAGGCCCCGGCGGGGAGCGTGGCGGTGAAGGGCCCGGAGTCGAGCGGCGCACCCGCGGCCGAGGTGGTGAGGGCGTACGAGGCCAGCCCCCCGGTCGCGGCGGCCGGCTTGGGCAGGCGGAGCCCGGCCCTGACGTAGGGCGCCTTCGGGTCGGCGGGGGCCGGGCAGGCGGCGTCCGTGGTGGCCGAGGTGGCGAGCTGGGCGTCCTTGATGCTCCCGGCCGCGGGCTCCAGGGTGAACGTCCCGATCCGTGCCGACGCGGCGTGCGCCTCGGTGGACAGACCCAGAACGGCGGCCGCCAGACCGCACAGCAGCGCGCAGACGCCGAGCAGCGCCACGGGTGATCCGAACAGCAGCGCCGCGGGCGAGCTGCGTGGTGCGAGGCGATTCATCGCGTTTCTCCCCAGGGGGTGGTGGTGGACTTCGGGTACGCCGTGGGGCCGGGCACCCCGATGGGTGCCCGGCTGTCGCACGGTTACGGGGTGGCGATGATCAGCGCTCACCCTTGAGGACGGTCGCGCCGCAGTTGGCGATGGTGGTGAAGCCGTAGAACTCGATGACGTCGGTCTCGGCGCAGACCTTGGAGTCGGAACCGGTGAACGTGGCGTCGATGGTCGCGTCGTTCAGCTTCGCGGTCGGGACGACGTTGTAGACGTCGCGGCTGAACGCGCCGCCGTTGACCTTGCCGAGCACGGTGGCACCGTGCCGGTCGTTGACCGCGCCGCTGACCTGGGCGTTGTACTGGGAGACGGAGTACGGGGCGATGTCGCCCGCGGTGTCGAGCTGCACGCCGTTGTGCTCCTGCATCGTGCCGACACAGGCACCCACGACGGGGTTGCCGATCTCGCCGAGGAAGAAGGTGAGCGTCCCGGAACCGGCCTGCGGCAGCAGCGGGGTCAGCGGGACACCGTTGAGCGAGGTCAGCGTGCACTCGTAGATGGACTTGAGCTGGGCGGTGGTGAGGTTCAGGTTCGCGTTGAGCGGGCTGTCCCCGCGGACGGCGACGGTCACCCGGTCCTGCGCGAACGGGATCCAGGTCAGGTCGGTGCCGGCGGCGGCCGGTCCGCGCGAGGAGCGGGCGAAGTCCAGACAGCCGGTGGCGGCGTCGATGCTGCTGTTCAGGGCGTTGATGCCGGCCGAGGAACCGTTCGGGCGGGTGAGCGCGCAGTTGGCCGCCCGGGTCTTGACCGTGCTCGAACCGGTCGCGTCGTACGAGGCGATCAGCGTGCCGCCGTCGATGGACTCACCGAGACCGTTGACCACGTCCTGCGTCGTGTCCGAGCCGGCACCTGCGAGGACGCGGTAGTCGGTCGGGGTGGCCGGGTCGGCGGAGGCGACGGGCGCCATGATGCCGAGGCCGAGAGCGGCGGCGCCGACAGCGGCACCCAGACGAACACGAGTCTTGACGTTCACTTCTGTTCTCCTCCGTGGATACGGAATGCAAGGAATGGACGCACAAGTACAATCCGGATTCTGTTACCGCCGACCCGTCGACCGGCCACCGCAAACAATTCCGCAGAGCGGCCTTTCCGGCCACCAAATCCAATTGCTGATCAGGTTACGTAAGGATTTACTGGGCGACACCAAGGGAATTCCCCGAGGACCAGCACGATTCCCCGGATTCGCCGGGCAGGGAATCCGGGGAAATCCGGGGAATCCGGAGAATCGCGCCAGGCCGGGAGACGTCGAACGGAGGACGTCGGCCGAGGACTCAGCCGGAGCCGGCCGCCGCCCTCCGGGCCGACAGCCGCACCATCACCGGGCCCGCCAGCGCCGCCGCGCCGCCCGCGATCAGCACCCCCAGCAGCACCCACCGGATCAGCCCGAGGACCTGCGAGGGGGTCAGCCCCCCGGACGCGGTCGCGGCCACCTTCGACGCGTCGTCGGCGCCCGCCGCGGTCCCCGGCGATCCGTCGGGGTCCGGGCCGCCCGCCGAGCCGCCACCGGCCGCCGCGCCGTCCCCCGTACCGCCGGAGTCCACACCGGATCCCGGACCGCCCGCGGTGCCGTCGCCGCCCGGTCCGGCGCTCCGGCCGCCGCCCGGCGTCCCGGCGCCTGGCGGGGTCACGGCGCCGCGTTCCAGCAGGCCCGCGGCGTCCCTCGCCTGTGCGCGCATCGCCGCGGGCAGGGGGGCGTACCCGTGCGGCAGCTGTCCGGGGGTGAGGCCCACTGTCTGGCCCGCCCCGGCCGCGTACCGGATCATCCGCGCGTAGTCCCGGCGGGCGGCGGCGGGCTGGTCCGTGGTGGCGGCGGCGTAGGCGACCGCCGTCAGCGGATACGCGCCGTTCCTCGCCCGTGCCGGATCGGGCGCCTTCACCCCGGCCACGACCGAGTCCTTCATCTGCGCGACGGCCGCGAGCAGGGACTTCTCGGTGGGCACGACGAACTCTCCGTCGGCGTTCGGCAGGGCAGCGATGTCCAGCTGATAGCGGTCGGCCGAGGGGGCGTCGACCAGTCCGGCCACCTGGCGCATGCCCTGCGGGCTGCGCTCCCCGGTCAGCTTGCCGCCCGTGGCGCACTCGGCGCAGACCTCGAAGTTCGTCGTCTGACCGCTGTATCCGCGGCGCACGCGCAGCGCCCCGTCGTGCAGGTTCTCGGCGTACGGCACGACCTCGGCACCGGTGTAGACGGCCCACTCCGTGGGTCCCGCGGAGGCTCTGGTCTCCGTCGGGTCCGCCTTCGGGAAGTAGTCCGGGGCCTCTTTGTCGAGCGCCATGTCCCGGTAGAAGGGATTGAGTTTCATTCCCCAGGGATCGGGCTTTCCCGAAAGAAATTCGCGGGCGTCCCGGTCGGACTGCAGATAGCGCCACAGCAGTCGGCTCGTATCGGAGTTCTCGCTCGGTGCGACAATTCCGAGCGGACCGCTGCGGGCCGCTCTGCCCGCCATGGCGGGGTTGAGCTCCACGAATTCCGGATCGCTGACCAGCGCTTCGGGGTTTCCCGCCAGATGCGCCGGCTTCGGGCTGTCGACGCTCCAGAGGCTGACGCCCGCGACATAGGACTGGGTCAGCATCTTGGCCAGCAGCCGTGGACTGAGCCGCAGATCGCGCACCCACTCGTTCGGCGCCCCCGCGTGCTCCCAGAGGAATCCCACGCTCAGCCCGCTCACCGCGAGGGGGGCGTGCACGACCGGCGGGGCGCCTTCGGCCGTCTCGACGGGGTCGACCGTGACGGCCATCCCCGGCGAGGTGGCCGAGGGGTTGCGGATCAGGGAGCGGGCGTGGTCCTCGCCCGACTGGCTGAAGGTGAAGCGGGCGTCCAGGCCGTCGCACAGGACGGTCTGCCACGACGAGACGGCGTCGGTGAGCAGTTCGGAGCCGATGATGCGGCGCTCCGGCCGGTCCGGGTCGCAGGTTTCGCCGACCGGATCGAACCGCAGCGGGAAGACCATCCGGCGGTCCCAGTTCGACCGGCTCAGCGGGGAGGTGTCCAGGTTGCCGTTGGCCGGCGTCTCGGTCTCGTGCTCTCCGCGCGGCACCACGACCAGCCAGCACGAGCGCGGTTTCCCGCCGCTGCCGCTCACTTCGCCGCATCCCAGATGGGGGGCCTGGAGTGCGGTCTGCACCTCGAAGATCGCCTCGCCGGTGCCGTCCGGCTGGGTCTTGCGCAGGGGTTCCGCGTTCGAGTCGTTCGGGCCGAAGTACGTGAAGTCGTAGGCGTCCTCGGTCGGCTTGCCCGTGACGGGCCGGAACGGCACGAAGGGGCTGAAGTTGCCTTCGCCCTGCGTGTATTCGGACTCCTGCGGGTCCCATCCCTCGGGCAGCACCCGGCTCCCGTTGTAGCTCCCCCCGGCCCTGACCGCCCCGAAGTCGCAGCTCTCCCGGTCGGGGCCGCCGGAGCTGTCGCCCCAGCACTGCATGATCTGGAGGTAGTTGACGAACTTTCCGCCCAGCGGGGTCGGCCTCCCGCCGGTCCAGGTCACCTTCACGCCCTGGGCCCGCAGGTGCTCGGTCTGGTGGACGGTCACCCTGAGGCCGGAGAAGTCGTCGTACGGTCCCTTGGTACCGCTCCTGGTGACGGCCGATCCGGCGTCCGCGGCACGGGCCGCGGAAGCCGCCCGCGCCGTCTGTGCCGTGGGTGCCGTGGAGGCCGTCCTGGCCATCTGTGCCGTCTGTGCCGTCTGTTCCGTGGTTGCCGCCTGGGCCGCCCGCGCCTGGTCGGCGCCGCTCGGCAGCGGGACCAGGGCGAGCAGTACGGCGGCGAGGAGCGCTCCGGCACCGGCGGCCGTACGCCTCCCGGGGCGGACACGGGCACGCGGGTGTCTCACGACAGGTCTCCCTTGCGGCGGGACCGCGCGGCGAGCGCGCGGGCGGTGAGCGGCGGGCCGACGACCAGACCGGCGAGCAGCAGGGCGGACAGCGCCATCAGGGCACCGCGCAGCCCCACCGCGTCGTCGGACGCGAGATTGACGGGGTTGGCGACGACCGAGGCGTCACCGGAGCCGGAGCCGCCGTCGTCGATCGGTTCGCCGGTGTCGGGGTCGACCGCGCCTCCCCCGCCCGCGGCGGCCTCCTGGGCGTCCGGAGTGCCGTCACCGTCGGTGTCGGCACCGCCCGTCGTACCGGCGCTTCCCGCGCCGCCGGAGCCGGTCGCCCCGCCGGAGCCGCCGGAACCGCCCGCGCCTCCACTGCCGCCCGAACCTCCTTTGCCGGAACCGCCGTTGGAGCCCTGTGCCGCGGGCTTCACCGGGGTCTGCTCGTTCTTGGCTCCGGCGGTGCCGTTGGAGCACTGCTGCGGGCCCCGCTTGTCGCACGCCTTCGGGTACGGCGCGTTCTTGGCGAGGGTGTTGCCGCCGTCCTTCGAGAAGGTGGGGTTGCGGCAGCCGTTGATGTCGACCCTGCCGGTGGGGGCGCCGGGGATCCGCCGTACCTGGTCGAATCCCGCGAGCACCAGGTTCTTGGGCAGCGGTGAGTAGCCGAGCTCCTCCGCCTGCTGCTGGCCGTCGCAGAGGAAGTAGTTGGCGAAGGCGCCGAGGGTCTTGCCCTTCGCCTCCGTCATGGGGTTCTTCTCGCCGTCCAGCGAGGTCGGCACGATCATGTAGCTGTAGCTGGACAGCGGGTAGGTACGCCGGTCGCCCGAGCGGTAGACCCCGTCGAGGATCTGCGTCAGGTAGTCGGAGGACCCCTTGTCGTTGTTGATCCGTGCCGCCATCAGCCCCACGGCGACGCTGGAGGCGGTCGGTTCCACGTAGTACCCGGCCCGGTTGAGCATCTTGGCGACCGGGAAGCCGGTCTTGATGGCGTACGAGTACTCGACGTAGGTGATGGCGCCCTCGGCGTGGTTCTGCCGCACATAGCCGGAGACGCCCAGCGAACCGGACTTGGCGATCTGGGAGGAGCCCGAGGCGCTGGGGAAGTACGACGTCATGCCGCAGGGCGTGGACTTCCCGGCCCGTCGGCAGAAGTCGTTCCAGGTCGCGCCCTGCTCCTTGGCCAGCCAGGTGGTGAACTGCGCCGTGGTGCCGGAGCCGTCGGAGCGTACGACGGGCACGATCTGGCGGCTCGGCAGGTTCAGGCCCGGGTTGTCCGCCCTGATCTCGGGCGCGTTCCACCGGGTGATCCGCGAGGTGAAGATCTTGGCCAGGACGTCGCCGGACAGCCGCAGGTTGGTGACCCTCTTGCCACCGATCCTGAGGTTGTACATGAACGCGGTTCCACCGGCCACGATCGGCATGTACGCGTAGCCGCGCTTCGGCGGCACGTCCGTGACGCCGCCCTCCTTGAGCCCGTACGGAATCTCCGAGACGCCGAAGTCGACCGTGCCGTTCTTGAACTGCTCACGGCCGTTGGACGATCCGGTGGCCGCGAAGTTGACGGTCATCCCGAGGTTGGAGGCGACATTGCGGCGCCACTGGTCGAGCGCGTTGGAGCTCCAGGTGGAGCCCGCTCCGGTGATCTTGCTGTACGAGGCCGCCAGGGCGGGCGGCTGACCGGTGGCCAGCAGCGCGCAGAGCAGCGCGGCCAGCCCCATGGCCAGACGGGACACGGTCGCGGGTCTCACGGGGTACTCCCGGGTGTGGTGGTGGCGCCGCCGGACGGGGTGCCCGACGGTGTCGTACGGGTGGCCTCACCAGCTGCGGAACGGGCTTCGTCGCCAGCTGCGGAACGGGCGTCGGCACGGCCTTCGTCACCGGCTCCGGTACGGCCTTCGGCACGGGCCGGGGAACCAGCCGCGGCGCGGGCTTCGGTACGGGCCGTGAAGCGGGCGGAGTCGCGGCGCGAGGCGAGGACCCGCCGATGGGTCTGGGCCTTCGTCAACTGCCCCGGATCGCGGCCGCCGATGAGCCGGGCGATCACGAAGAGGAGCAGCACCAGCGCCATGAGCGTCGCCGCGGTGCCGAACCCGCGGGCGATCATGTCGGGCTCGGGCGACTTGACGAACTCGAAGGTGGCCAGCGGCAGTGAGACCTGCGGCCCGGACAGCGGATCGGCGTTCAGCTCGGCCGTGAAGCCCGCGGTGAGCAGCACCGGCGATGTCTCGCCCACCCCGCGGGCGGTGCCGAGGATGACCGATGTGGTCAGTCCGGACCGGGCGGTGGGCAGCACGACGTGCCAGACGGTGCGCCAGCGCGAGGTCCCCAGCGCGTACGAGGCTTCGCGCAGCGTGCCGGGCACCAGGCGGATGACGACGTCCGAGGCCCTGATGATGATCGGCAGCATCATCACGGCCAGGGCGAGGGAGGCGGCGAGCCCGGACTTGTCGAAGCCGACGGCGAGGATGACGGTCGCGTAGATGAACAAACCGGCCACGATCGAGGGCAGTGCGGTCATCGCCTCGACGATGGTGCGGACGAAGCGGGCGAAGCGGCCCGGCACCTCGTTGAGGAACACCGCGCAGACCAGCCCGGTCGGCACGGTGACCAGGAGCGCGAGGGTGATCTGCTGGAGCGTGCCGACGATGGCGTGCAGGATGCCGCCGACACCGAGACCGTCCAGCGGGCCCGCGAGCTTCATGTCCTGGGTGAAGAAGTTGCCGTGGGGCAGCGCCTTGCGGCCTTCCCAGAGCGTGAAGACGATCACGAAGGCCAGCGCGACGAGCATGACCAGTCCCATGCTGCGGACGACGATGCCGGCCAGCCGGTCCCTGATCGCCGGCCCGTCCTCGTCGAACGAGACCAACAGCGCGTACAGGCCGAGGAAGAGCACGTACGCGACGAAGAGGAAACCCACCGCGCCGTTGAACGGCAGCAGGCGGACGAAGAGCAGTGCGGTCACGCTCAGCGCCGCGGCCGCCGCACCGGCCAGGGCGAAGGTGTCCGAGGGGCGGGTCAGCTTCAGGGAGCGGCGGACCTCGCCGCCCGCCCGCTGCCGTTCGGCGGTGCGGGCGGGCAGCACGGTGCGCGACGCGGCCGGGACGACGTGATCCGGGGCGGCTTCCGGGACGCCCTTCCGCGAGGACGCGGACGAGGCCAAGGACATGGACGCGGACGCGGACTCGCCTACGGTCCGCGGCGGTTCGGGTGCGAGTGTCATGACGGGCGGGCACCCTTCTAGGCGTCGCTGGAGGCGCCGGAGCGGCTGCGGGCGACGATCGACGAGGCGGCGAAGTTGACGACGAGGGTCATGAGGAAGAGCGCGAGACCGGCGGCCATCAGCGCGGACATGCCGAACGGGCTGGCCTCGCCGTAGCGCAGGGCGATCAGTGCGGCGACCGAGCTGGTGCCGTTCTGCAGGACATGCCACTGGATCTCGAAGACGGGCGAGATGATCAGGTAGACGGCGATGGTCTCGCCGAGCGCCCGGCCGAGCCCGAGCATCGTGCCGCCGATCATGCCGCCCTTGCCGAAGGGCAGGACGACGCTGCGGATCATGCCCCAGCGGGTGGCGCCCAGGGCGTACGCGCCCTCGCGCTCTCCGGCGGGTGCCTGCGAGAACACCTCGCGCATCACCGAGCAGATGATGGGCGCCACCATCAGGGCGACCACGATGCCCGCGATCAGGGTGGAGGAGGTGTAGACGGTCTCGGGGGCGAGCGGGTCGCGGGGGTCGGCCCCGTCGACCGTGAAGAGCGGGAACCACCCGAAGTAGGCGGCGATCCAGCGGGCGGTGGGCAGGATGGCGCCCTCGAAGAAGAAGAGCCCCCACAGCCCGTAGACCACGGAGGGCACGGCGGCCATCAGGTCGACGACGCTGATCAGGGTCCGGCGCAGCCGCGGCGGCGCGTACTCGGAGATGTAGAGGGCGCCGCCGATGGCGAGCGGAACCGCCACGGTGATGGCGGTCAGCGCGATGAGCACTGTGCCGATGAGTACCGCGGCGATACCGAACCGTCCGGCGTCCGGTTCCCATGCCTGGGTCGTGAGGAACGCCCAGCCGGCCCGTTCGAGCGCCTGCCAGGCCCGGTAGAGGAGGAATCCGCCGACCAGGAGCATCACGGCCAGCACGAAGCCCCCGCCGCTCCGGGCCACCGCGCGGAACACCCGGTCGGGCAGCCCGGGGTCCGCGTACAGCCGCCGGGGCACTTCGGATACGGCGCCGGGCTCGTCCGGTGCGCCGGTGCGTGTCCCGGCGGGCGGGGGTCGCTCCTTTGTTCGTGTCATCACGCGGCCGACGCTCGCGGGACGCGATGAACCCGTGCGCCCCGAGATGTGAATGAGGTGTGCCCTAAAGGCAACTTCCGGTGACGTCCCCCATCTCGGCGAGGAGCGCGCGGAACCGTTCGTAGGCGGCCCGGCAGGTCGAGTGCCGTTCGTACGCCCGTGCGGAGACGGCCGTGGCGCGGCCGTCCGCTTCCCTCAGCAGCCAGATCCAGCCGTTGCCCGAAGGCGTGTGCTGGACAGCACCGGTCTGGTCCCGGTGGCTCTCGCGCAGTTCGTCGAAGGCGCGACGGCAGTCGCCGTACGCGCCGAACGCATGGGCGGACACCGCGACCACGCGTCCGTTCTGCGCGATCATCCGCCAGCCGTATCCCCCGTCCGTGTCGATGTCGATCCGACATCGTGCCCGTACCGCTTCCGCTCTGCCGGCACCATCAGCACCATCCGTACGCGTCATGTCGCCCCACCCCCCGCCGCCCCCTTCGGAAGTCGGGCGGCAGGCGCAATTTATTGAGCGGGGGGCGCGACCGGGGGCGCAAACCAGTCATCCGGTCGGTTTTCATCGCGATGTAGTCCGTAGGGCGTCCGCCATACACCGGAACGGCCCGCCGCCCGACGATCACCCGGTCCGGCGGTACGCGGTTTCCTGTGGGCGCGCAGGTCGGCGCGCGGACGCCGGGGTGCGGGCCCACGGGAAGGCACACACCGCTCACGGACCGAGGAGCGGCGGACCCGACGCCCCGGCAACCCGGTGCCCGCCGGAACACCGCCCTCACGTCACCTCACGTCACGCCACGGCGAGCAGCACGATGAGCGCCACCGCGCCCACCGCGGCCGGGGCGATCACCTCGTACGCCCAGCGCACCGAGGACGCCACGCCCGCCCCGCTCTTCCCGGTCGCCCCGGTCTCTCCGGTCTCTCCGCTCGTCCCGCTCTTCCCGTTCTCCCCGTAGCCCGCCCGCTCGGCCAGATCCCGCAGGTCCAGTACGGTCTGGTCGGCCGCCGCGACGCGCGCCTGCCTGTCGCGTACGTCGGCGTTCACCGAGGTCCGGCCGTACGGGTCGTCCAGGGACTGCCGCGAGGCCTTGCGGGCCGCCCGCTTGCGTTCCCGCAGCGAGACCGGCACCGCCCACAGCTGGAAGGTGGCGCCGTCCTGGGCGATCAGCTCGGTGGAGTACCCGGCGCGCACGTCGGCGACCGCGCTCCACGGCAGCTCGACCGTCCGGAACGGGTTGCGGATCCGGATCCGCGTGTCGCTCGCGAACACCGCGGGCCGGAGCGTGAACGCCACGATCAGCGGCACCGCGGTCAGCAGCCCGGCGAGCGCCACCCACGGCACCCGGCCGTCCCCCTGGAACATGGCGTCGCCGGCGAGCCCGGCGACCAGCAGAAGCAGCAGGACACCGCTGACCAGCCCGGCGCCCGACCGGTAGGTCCGGTCGGCGTAGGTCGGCTCTGCGGGGGGTGTGGGGCTCGTCATAGGGCCGATTCTGCCTGACCGTAGCCCACGACGACGGGGCGGCCGTGCGCCCGGCGCACGCCGCACGGCGAACAGGCGCGGTCGGCCGGGGCCCCTGTACATGTCGCTACGCGCGTAGATATGCTCATCTGGTGACCATGCCCACCACTGCTCCCGCATTCTCCGACGCGACCGCGTCCGACAGTGCGCTGCGCCGCTTCCTGTTCGGGCTGCCCGGCGTCGACGCCGTCGGCCTCGAAGCGCGCGCCGCGTCCCTCGGAACCCGTTCGATCAAGACGACGGCCAAGGCGTACGCCATCGATCTCGCCATCTCGATGATCGACCTGACGACGCTGGAAGGCGCGGACACCCCGGGCAAGGTCCGGGCACTCGCCGCCAAGGCCGTCAACCCCGACCCCACCGACCGCACGGCTCCGCGCACCGCGGCGGTCTGCGTCTACCCCGACATGGCGGCGACCGCCGTCGCCGCGCTGGCGGGTTCCGGAGTGAAGGTGGCGTCCGTCGCGACGGCCTTCCCCGCCGGACGCGCCGCGCTGGACGTCAAGCTCGCGGATGTCCGCGACGCCGTGGCGGCCGGGGCCGACGAGATCGACATGGTGATCGACCGCGGCGCCTTCCTCTCCGGCCGTTTCCTGAAGGTGTACGAGGAGATCCTCGCCGTGAAGGCGGAGTGCGGCTCCGCGCGCCTGAAGGTGATCTTCGAGACCGGCGAGCTGTCCACGTACGACAACATCCGCCGCGCCTCCTGGCTCGGGATGCTGGCGGGCGCCGACTTCATCAAGACGTCGACCGGCAAGGTCGGGGTCAACGCCACCCCGGCGAACACGCTCCTCATGCTGGAGGCCGTGCGCGACTTCCGGGCGCAGACCGGCGTACAGATCGGTGTGAAGCCCGCCGGCGGCATCCGCACCTCCAAGGACGCGATCAAGTTCCTGGTGCTGGTGAACGAGACCGCGGGCGTGGACTGGCTGGACAACCACTGGTTCCGGTTCGGCGCCTCCAGCCTGCTCAACGACCTGCTGATGCAGCGCCAGAAGCTCAGCACCGGCCGTTACTCCGGCCCCGATTACGTGACGGTGGACTGATCCCCATGGCATCTGCATTCGAGTACGCACCGGCGCCGGAATCCCGTTCCGTCGTCGACATCGCTCCGTCGTACGGGCTGTTCATCGACGGTGAGTTCACCGAGGCCGCCGACGGCAAGGTCTTCAAGACCCTCTCGCCGAGCAGCGAGGAGGTGCTCTCCGAGGTCGCGCAGGCGGGCGAGGCGGACGTCGACCGGGCCGTCAAGGCGGCCCGCAGGGCGTTCGAGAAGTGGTCCGCGCTGCCCGGCTCCGAGCGCGCCAAGTACCTGTTCCGGATCGCCCGGATCATCCAGGAGCGCAGCCGCGAGCTCGCCGTCCTCGAAACCCTCGACAACGGCAAGCCGATCAAGGAGACCCGCGACGCGGACCTCCCGCTGGTCGCGGCGCACTTCTTCTACTACGCGGGCTGGGCCGACAAGCTGGACCACGCGGGCTACGGCGCGAACCCGCGCCCGCTCGGCGTGGCCGGCCAGATCATCCCGTGGAACTTCCCGCTGCTGATGCTCGCGTGGAAGATCGCCCCGGCGCTCGCCACCGGCAACACGGTGGTCCTGAAGCCCGCCGAGACGACCCCGCTCTCCGCGCTCTTCTTCGCGGACATCTGCCGTCAGGCGGGCCTCCCCAAGGGCGTCGTCAACATCCTCACGGGGTACGGCGACGCGGGCGCCGCCCTCGTCGGGCACCCGGACGTCAACAAGGTCGCCTTCACCGGCTCGACCGCGGTCGGCAAGGCCATCGCCCGCCAGATCGCCGGTACGGACAAGCGGGCCACCCTGGAGCTGGGCGGCAAGGGCGCCAACATCGTCTTCGACGACGCCCCGATCGACCAGGCCGTCGAGGGCATCGTCACCGGGATCTTCTTCAACCAGGGCCAGGTCTGCTGCGCGGGCTCCCGGCTCCTCGTACAGGAGTCGATCCAGGACGAGCTGCTGGACTCCCTGAAGCGCCGGCTGTCCACGCTGCGCCTGGGCGACCCGCTGGACAAGAACACCGACATCGGCGCGATCAACTCCGCGGAGCAGCTCGCCCGGATCACCTCGCTCGTCGAGACGGGCGAGGCGGAGGGCGCCGAGCGCTGGTCCGCCCCCTGCGAGCTCCCCTCGGCCGGCTACTGGTTCGCCCCGACGCTGTTCACCGGCGTCACCCAGGCGCACACCGTCGCCCGCGACGAGATCTTCGGCCCCGTGCTGTCCGTCCTCTCCTTCCGCACCCCGGACGAGGCGGTCGCCAAGGCCAACAACAGTCAGTACGGCCTCTCGGCCGGCATCTGGACGGAGAAGGGCTCCCGCATCCTCGCGGTGGCGGGCAAGCTCCGGGCGGGCGTCGTCTGGGCCAACACGTTCAACAAGTTCGACCCGACGTCGCCCTTCGGCGGCTACAAGGAGTCGGGCTTCGGCCGCGAGGGCGGCCGCCACGGCCTGGAGGCATACCTCGATGTCCGATAACCGTCTGAGTGTCTTCAAGACCTACAAGCTGTACGTCGGGGGCAAGTTCCCCCGCTCCGAGAGCGGCCGGGTGTACGAGGTGACGGACTCCAAGGGCAACTGGCTGGCGAACGCCCCCCAGTCCTCCCGCAAGGACGCCCGCGACGCGGTGGTGGCCGCCCGCAAGGCGTTCGGCGGCTGGTCGGGCGCGACCGCGTACAACCGCGGCCAGATCCTGTACCGCGTCGCCGAGATGCTGGAGGGCCGCAGGGACCAGTTCGTACGGGAAGTGGCGGACGCGGAGGGCCTGTCGAAGTCCAAGGCGGCGGCCGTCGTGGACGCGGCCGTCGACCGCTGGGTCTGGTACGCGGGCTGGACCGACAAGATCGGCCAGATCGTCGGCGGGGCGAACCCGGTGGCCGGCCCGTTCTTCAACCTCTCCACCCCCGAGCCGACGGGTGTGGTGACGGTCCTCGCGCCGCGGAAGTCGTCGTTCCTGGGCCTGATCTCGGTGATCGCCCCGGTGATCGCGACCGGCAACACCGCGGTGGTCATCGCCTCGGCCGACGCACCGCTGCCCGCGCTCTCCCTGGGCGAGGTGCTGGCCACCTCCGACCTGCCGGGCGGCGTGGTGAACATCCTGTCGGGCCGCACCGCGGAGCTCGCGGCCCCGCTCGCCTCCCACCAGGACGTCAACGCGATCGACCTGACGGGCGCCGACCCGGCGCTGGCGAAGGAACTGGAGATCGCGGCGGCGGACAACCTGAAGCGGGTGCTGCGCCCACAGCATGTGGACGCGGACGGCGACGGCGCCCCCACCGACTGGTCGGCCGACCCCGGTACGCACCGGCTGACGGCCTTCCTGGAGACCAAGACGGTCTGGCACCCCACGGGTTCCCTGGGAGCCTCCGGCTCCTCGTACTGACCCGCTCACGCCCCGGTACGCACTCCCGCAGGGCCGCCCTTCACCCGAGGGGCGGCCCTGCGCCGTGCCGTCGGCCCGCGATCAGCCGGTGGTCGGCTCGCGACAAGCCGGTGGCCGTCCCGCGATCAGCCGGTGATGAAGCCGCTGACCTCGCCCACCACGGGCAGATCGTTCAGCGCGCCGCCGCTGGTCAGCGGGTCGGTGACGATAGCCGTGGTCACCGGCGCGAAGTCGGCGATCTGGGTGCCCACGGCGTTGTCCAGCGGGTCCACACCGGTCCCGGCCAGCGGGTCGAGCTGAAGGTCCGTGATGGGCGCGACGGCCCCGGCGAGCGAGTACCCGAGCGCCCCGGTCAGCGCGGGCGCGGCGGCGTCGGTGATCGCCCCGAAGCCGCTGTCGGCCTCGCTGGCGGGGGCGGGGGGCGGCGGCGCCGCCTGGGCCGCCGTGGCTCCGGCGCCGAGAGCTGCGCCCATCGCGGTGATGGTCAGACCGGCGCGCAGCAGAACGCGACGTGCGGGCTTGCGTGCATGAAGTCCCATGATTTTCCCACCTGATCGGGTCCGGATGTGTGATCGTCCGTGCGCGCAGAGTAGTTGAGGTGTGATGCTCGATACCAACAAGACCTCGGAGGGATCCCCTACGCGGGTCAATGCCTCACACTTCTGTTCTGTGAGTTCCCAACCGATCCCGACCCGCGTCGTGCTGCTCGCGGGCCCCTCCGGCTCCGGAAAGTCGTCCCTCGCCGCCCGCACCGGTCTGCCGGTGCTGCGTCTGGACGACTTCTACAAGGAGGGTGACGACCCCTCGCTGCCCCAGGTCCCGGGCAGCCCGGACATCGACTGGGACTCCGCGCAGTCCTGGGACGCGGACGCGGCGGTGACGG
The DNA here is from genome assembly GCF_026340105.1 of Streptomyces sp. NBC_01433. NCBI lineage: Bacteria > Bacillati > Actinomycetota > Actinomycetes > Kitasatosporales > Streptomycetaceae > Streptomyces > Streptomyces sp. NBC_01433. The sequence goes on from NZ_JAPEPM010000001.1 coordinate 1,176,754, forward strand.
CCATCACGGAGCTGTGCCGCACGGGCCGCACGGATGTGCCGGTGTACGACATCGCCACCAGCGCCCGCACGGACCAGGAGGCGTTCCACATAGAGCGTTCGCCCCTGTTCGTGGCCGAGGGCATCTTCGCGGCGGACATCGTCGAACGCTGCCAGGAGCTGGGGCTGCTGGCCGACGCGCTGTGTCTGCGCGGCCGTCCGTCGACGACCTTCCGGCGACGGCTGCTGCGGGATCTGCGCGAGGGACGCAAGTCGGTGCCGTTCCTGGTGCGGCGCGGGTGGCGTCTGATGCGGGCCGAGCGGCGCATCGTGGCCCGGCAGGCGGCACTGGGCGCGTATCCCTGCGGCAAGGACGAGGCCCTGGGCCGGCTGGCCGCGGCGGCTGCGGGCCGCTGCCGCCGCGGAGCGTCCGCGGGACGGTGAAGCACGCGGGGCGTCCGCGGGGCGGTGAGGCGCCGCAGGGGCGTCCGTAGGGGGCCCTGCGCGCCGCACTCGCGGCAACCTCCGGGGCCCGGGGCCCGCTCTTCGCGGGACGGGCCTGGTGCCGCATCCGCGGCAGGACACGCGAACGGGGCCGGACAGGACCCCCCGGCCCGTCCGACCCCGCTGCGTTCCCCGTACCGTCGCCTCCCCCGAAGCGCCGGCCCGTTCCCCCGTGTCCCCGTACCGCCGCCTCCCCCGAAGCGCCGGCCGTTTCCCCCTTTTCCCCCGTATCCCCGTTTCCCCCGTTGCCTCAGGCCACCAGCTCGCCGAAGGACTCCTCCTCGTCACGGCCGAAGCTGAGGACCTCGTCCTCGCGCAGCCGACGGAGCGACCGCCAGATGCTCGACTTCACCGTGCCGACACTGATGTCGAGGATCGACGCGATCTCCGGATCGGTGCGGCCCTCGTAGTACCGCAGGACCAGCATCGTGCGCTGGAGTTCCGGCAGCCGTGCGAGCGCCTGCCAGAGCACCGCACGCAGTTCCGTGCCGCGCATCGCGTCCGTGTCGCCCACCGTCTCCGGCAGTTCCTCGGTCGGGTACTCGTTGAGCTTGCGCCTGCGCCAGGCGCTGATGTGCAGATTGGTCATGGTGCGGCGGAGATATCCGCCGACCGCCGCCTTGTCGCTGATCCTGTCCCACGCCCGGTACGTCGAGAAGAGGGCGCTCTGCAGCAGATCCTCGGCCTCGAACCGGTCGCCGGTCAGGTGATAGGCGGTTGCGTACAGGGAGGCGCGGCGCTCCTGGACGTAGGCCGTGAACGCCGCTTCGGCGTCCTCGGTCTCCGCCGCGGATTTCCGCTCCCCCGTGACCTCCCCGTACGCGCTTCCCCCGTGCTTTCCCCCGTTGGCCCCCGTGGGCACGTCAACGACCGTTATGTACGACGGATGCTGACGCCCGGTGCCGCGAACGCACCCCCGTCCTCCCCCGAGCTCTCGGCTCCGCTCGACCAGGGAGGTGCCCCCTGTTGCACCGGACTTCTCCAGGCTCCGGCCGACGTCGTGGAGACGCGTGACAACTGCGCTTGAGCTGGTGCTGTGCAGTGCGTTCATCTCGCGCCCCCTCATCGGTGGAGTCCGTTCGTTCATGTGCCAACGAGCTTGCCCGGCCAGTTTCATCACGTTGTCCTGCGACTGTCACAGGGCTGTCACAGGGCCTGTTGTGGCGCGTCAGGACGATGGGAGGGCTCCAACTGTCGAACTGAGGCGCCACCATGGGTCAGAATGACCCACGTGCCTTTCCTGTTGCTGATCGAGGACGACGACGCCATCCGCACGGCCCTCGAACTCTCGCTGTCACGCCAGGGCCACCGTGTGGCCACCGCGGCGACGGGAGAGGATGGTCTGAACCTGCTGCGGGAGCAGCGGCCGGACCTGGTCGTGCTGGATGTGATGCTGCCCGGGATCGACGGTTTCGAGGTGTGCCGGCGTATCCGCCGCACCGACCAACTGCCGATCATTCTGCTGACCGCGCGCAGCGACGACATCGACGTCGTGGTGGGACTGGAGTCCGGCGCGGACGACTATGTGGTGAAACCCGTACAGGGCCGGGTGCTGGACGCCCGCATCCGTGCGGTGCTTCGACGAGGCGAGCGCGAGTCCACCGACTCGGCGACCTTCGGGACCGTGGTCATCGACCGTTCCGCGATGACGGTCACCAAGGACGGTGAGGATCTTCAGCTCACGCCGACCGAGCTGCGGCTCCTGCTGGAGCTGAGCCGCCGGCCCGGCCAGGCGCTGTCCCGGCAGCAACTGCTGCGGCTGGTCTGGGAGCACGACTATCTCGGTGACTCCCGGCTCGTGGACGCCTGTGTGCAGCGGCTGCGCGCGAAGGTGGAGGACGTGCCGTCCTCGCCGACCCTGATCCGTACGGTGCGGGGAGTGGGCTACCGGCTGGACTCGCCTCAGTGAGTGAATCCGCGAAACGGTCACTCCGCGCGGGCCTTCGGTGGACCAGTCTGCGGCTGCGGCTCGTCGTCGTGTTCGCCCTGGTCGCGCTGACCGCCGCGGTGTCCGCGTCGGGGATCGCCTACTGGCTGAACCGCGAGGCGGTGCTGAACCGCACCCAGGACACGGCGCTCGGGGACTTCCGGCGGCAGATGCAGGGCACGGCGGCCACGCTGCCGGTGCGGCCCACCAAGGACGACCTGCAGAGCGCCGCCGTACGGATGGCGAGCAGCAGTCCGGGCTACAGCGTGCTGCTGGTGGACGAGCGCGACAGCGGCAAGCCGATCGTGGGCTACTCCGATCTGGACACGTTCACCCGGGTCAATGTGCCGGACTCGCTGCAGAAGCAGGTGAGCCGGAAGCAGCGGCTGACGTCGGGCAACAAGTTTGAGTACCACCTGTTCTGGCAGCGTACGAAGATCGCGGGCAAGCCGTATCTGGTGGCCGGTACGAAGATCATCGGCGGCGGTCCGACGGGGTACATGCTGAAGTCGCTCGACCAGGAGCGTGAGGATCTGAACTCGCTGGCCTGGTCGCTGGGGATCGCCACCGGTCTGGCGCTGGTCGGTTCGGCGCTGCTCGCGCAGGCGGCGGCGACGACCGTGCTGCGGCCCGTGCAGCGGCTCGGTGACGCGGCCCGCAAGCTGGGCGAGGGCAAGCTCGACACCCGGCTCGTGGTCTCCGGTACGGACGAGCTGGCCGATCTGTCCCATACGTTCAACAGGACCGCGCACTCGCTGGAGAAGAAGGTCGCGGACATGACCGCGCGGGAGGAGGCGAGCCGCCGCTTCGTCGCCGACATGTCCCACGAGCTGCGGACCCCGCTGACCGCGATCACCGCGGTGGCGGAGGTGCTGGAGGACGAGGCCGACAGCCTCGACCCGATGATCGCGCCCGCCGTGCATCTGGTGGTGAGCGAGACCCGGCGGCTGAACGACCTGGTGGAGAATCTGATGGAGGTCACCCGCTTCGACGCGGGTACGGCCAGGCTCGTCCTGGACACGGTCGATGTCGCCGACCAGGTCACCGCCTGCATCGACGTCCGTGCCTGGCTGGACGCGGTGGATCTGGACGCGGAGCGCGGCATGATGGTGCGGCTCGATCCGCGCCGCCTAGATGTGATCCTGGCGAATCTGATCGGCAACGCGCTCAAGCACGGCGGTTCGCCGGTGCGGGTGGCGGTGCGGACCGAGGGCGCGGAACTGGTCATCGAGGTGCGCGACCACGGCCCCGGGATCCCCGAGGACGTCCTGCCGCATGTCTTCGACCGGTTCTACAAGGCCAGCGCCTCCCGGCCGCGCTCCGAGGGCAGTGGCCTCGGGCTGTCCATCGCCATGGAGAATGCTCATATCCACGGCGGTGACATCACGGCCGCGAACTCTCCGGACGGCGACGGTGCCGTGTTCGTCCTCAGACTGCCGCGCGACGCCGAGGAGCTCGCCGGGCCCGACCGTTCCCACGGGACCGACGGGACTGACGGAACCGGAACCGGTACATCCGGCGCGCAAGGCCGGAACGAGGAGGGTGAGGCGACGTGAGGCGCAGCGAGCGCGCGTCCCGGGCACCCCGTAGGGGACGCACGGGCGGCCCGCGACGGCCCGCCGTCGCGCTGGCCGCCGCCCTGGCCGGGGTGGCACTGCTCTCCGGCTGCGGGATCCGGACCACGTCGGTGCCGGTGGACGCCGGGGCGGCACCGTCCCGGGTGCCGTGCCGCCTCTCCTCGCCGGACGCCGCCACGAAGGCGCTGGACAGCACCCGGGTCGACGTCTATCTGGTGTGCGCCTCGCAGCTGGTGACGGTCGACCGCACCGTGCCGGTCCCCGCGACGACGTCCGACCGTCTGCTGGTCGCGCGGGCGCTCCTGGACGAGGTGCAGTCCCCGCCGCCCACCGACGAACGCCGGGCCGGGTTCTCCACAGCGGTGCCGACGAGCCTGCGGGTCACCGGGGGGCACAAGAGCGACCCGCGGGGCACGCTGAGGCTCAGCAAGCAGCCCGAGGACCTGTCGGCGGAGGCACTGGCCCAGCTCGTCTGCACCTACGCGGAGAGCGACGTGCTCGTGTCCGCGGGCACCGTCGTCCTGGGCGGCCCCGGGAACTACGCGCCGCGGGGCTATCTGTGCACATCGGAGACGAAGGCGCGGCCTCAGGACGTACCGACGCTCGGCGCGGTCGAGCTGCGCTGAGCCGCACCGGGCCGAGCGGATCGGGCGGGCTGAGCGGGCTGAGCGGGCTGAGCGGGCTGAGCGGGCTGAGCGCTTGCGCGGCCGGGGGGCGGTCGGGGCCGGGGGCGGTCTCGGCCGGGGCGTGGGCGGTCGGGGCCGGTCAGGCGCGATCGGGGGCGCGACCGCTCGCCGTCGCGCCGGGCGCACCTTCCTTCGGCCGCGCGGAACCGATCCTGCCGGTCGTGGCGTCTTGGTGGACGTGCGTCAAGGTTCGGGCGGCCAGACCGTCATCCGCTTCCGCGCGGCGGGGGTCTCTCTCCTCTTCGCGCATCTGCTGCTCGTCGCGTGGCTGACTCTGCGCCCGCTGGATGTGCCCTGGATGACGGCCGCGAATTTCGAGCCGTTGGCCGGTATCAGGGCAGACCTGGCTCTCGGCGCGGTCGAGGCGGCCCGCCGCATCGGTGAGGGGCTGCTCCTGCTGGCCCCGCTGGGCGTGCTGCTGCCGTTGGCCGGGGGGCGCCTCTTCGTCTCCCCATGGGTCTCGCTGGTGCGCACGGTCGCCGCCGGTGCCCTGATCTCGCTGGCCATCGAGCTGGCGCAGACCGCGGTGCCCGGACAGGTGGTGGACATCGACTCGCTGCTGCTGAACACCGCCGGGGTGGGACTGGCCCATCTGCTGGTCGTCCCGGTGTGCCGGGCCCGGCTGCGCCGCCGCGGACAGTCGGGGGTACGAGACGCCCCCCGCCTCAGGGACGAGGCTCCCGGGGGCCCGACCCCGACGATTCCCAGGGTCGGCATCGCACCGTAGAGCGATGTTTTGTACCCCTTCACCGAGCCACCATGGAGACATCGGGAGCCACCCATCGCTCCCCCCGGAACGGTTCACGAAGGAGCCCACCATGGCCGCACTTGTCCGCCCCCGCGAAGGACGCATGATCGGTGGAGTGTGCGCAGCGCTGGCACGGCGCTTCGGCATCTCCACAGGGACGATGCGTGTCATCTTCGTCGTCTCGTGTCTGCTCCCCGGCCCGCAGTTCCTGCTGTACCTGGCGCTGTGGGCGCTGCTGCCGTCGGAGAAGTCCGCCACGTCCGCGACGGCCTGGTGACGCGCGGCCCACGGGGAGAACGCGCGGTGGGGCACACACCCGGACCGGGTGTGTGCCCCACGGGCATGTGCGGTGGTGTGCCCCAGGGGTGGTGATCAGCCGCCGAGCGGGATCCCGTTCGCCGACAGGCCCTTGGTGGGCAGGCCGCCGAGCAGGCCGGTGACGGGGGCGACGGCGTCGGTGGCCTCGCCGCCGAGGACCTTGTTCGCGGTCTCCTGGACCGGCAGGGACTTGGCGACGGTGTCCAGGGCGCTGGTGGAGACGGGGAGCGCACCGGCGACGGCGTCGACCGGCAGCGCGGTGACGGCGGAGGCGCTGCCGGCGGCGGCAGCGGCGAAAGCGGCACCGAGAGCGGCGACGCCGAGAGTCCTGGCAGCAGACTTCTTCATGAGAATTCATCCTTGGGGAAGGGGATGTGAGCGGCTTCGCAACGTAGCCAGCTCATTACCCGTTCCGCAAACATGGCGACACACGAAAAACGGCCGGGTTACGAAGCTCCCGGCCGTTTCCCCTTGGTCGCTCTCAGCCCGCCAGGGACGAAGAACCGCTGGTCGCGGCGGTCTGACGGAACAGCCATTCGGACTTCAGTTCCGCGTATCCGGGCTTGACGACGTCGTTGATCATCGCCAGACGTTCATCGAAAGGAATGAACGCTGATTTCATCGCATTGACTGTGAACCACTGCATGTCGTCGAGCGTGTATCCGAAAGTCTCGATCAGCCTCTCGAATTCCTGGCTCATGCTCGTCCCGCTCATCAGCCGGTTGTCCGTATTCACCGTGGCGCGGAAATGCAGCTTCCGCAGCAGCCCGATGGGGTGCTCGGCGTAGGAGTCGGCGGCGCCGGTCTGGAGGTTGGAGGTCGGGCACAGCTCCAGCGGGATGCGCTTGTCCCGTACGTAGGAGGCGAGACGGCCCAGCGTCACGGTGCCGTCCTCGGCGACCTCGATGTCGTCGATGATGCGGACTCCGTGACCGAGGCGGTCGGCGCCGCACCACTGGAGGGCCTGCCAGATCGACGGGAGCCCGAACGCCTCGCCCGCGTGGATGGTGAAGTGGTTGTTCTCGCGCTTGAGGTACTCGAACGCGTCGAGGTGCCGGGTGGGCGGGTAGCCCGCCTCGGCGCCCGCGATGTCGAAGCCGGCGACGCCCAGGTCGCGGTAGCGGTTGGCGAGTTCGGCGATCTCCAGGGCGCGGGCGGCGTGCCGCATCGCGGTGAGCAGCGCGCCGACGCGGATGCGGTGGCCGTTCGCGCGGGCCCGGCGCTCGCCCTCGCGGAAGCCCTCGTTGACCGCTTCGACGACCTCTTCGAGGGTCAGCCCACCGGTCAGGTGCTGCTCGGGGGCGTAGCGCACCTCTGCGTAGACGACGCCGTCCTCGGCGAGGTCCTCGGCGCACTCGGCGGCCACCCGGAACAGGGCCTCACGGGTCTGCATGACGGCGCAGGTGTGGGCGAACGTCTCCAGGTAGCGCTCCAGCGAACCGGAGTCGGCCGCCTCGCGGAACCAGACGCCGAGCTTGTCGGGCTCGGTCTCGGGAAGGTCGTCGTAGCCCTGCTCGCGCGCCAGGTCCACGATCGTGCCGGGGCGCAGGCCGCCGTCGAGGTGGTCGTGGAGGAGCACCTTGGGGGCACGCCGGATCTGGTCGGAATCAGGGACATTCAGGGTCTGGCTCGTCATCTTGGCACTCTAGCGCCTACGCGCGTAGAGCGCTTCGCCGATGCGTAACAGTGACCGCGAAGTCGGGTGGAGTACACCTCTCCTTCTGAGACTGTTCTGTCATGGCACAGCGCGCACTTCCCCTGCCTGCCGCGAGGCTGGGACGGGCCGTCCTCACGGCCGGAGCACCACCTGAGGTCAGCGGCGTCGTTCTGCTGCTCCCGGACGGCAAGGCGGACTCGCCCCGCCGCCCCTCGCCCTGGTCGTACGCGGTCCAGCTGCCGTTCGCCCGGACCCTGGCCCGCGCGGGCCGGGGCGACGGTCTCGCGGTGCATGTGCTGCGCTACCGCGCACGCGGCTGGAACGGTGACGCGGCCCCGGCGGCGGACGCCGAGTGGGCGGCCGACGAGGTCGTACGGCGCTACGGGGACGTCCCCGTCTGCCTCGTGGGCCACGGCATGGGCGGCCGGGCCGCGCTGCGGGCCGGCGGGCACACAGCCGTGACGTCCGTGCTGGCGATGGCCCCCTGGCTGCCGGAGCACACCCCGGACGAGCCCGAGCCGGAGCCGGTGAAACAGCTGGTGGGGCGGCGGGTGCTGATCGTGCACGGCACGAACGACGCGCACACGGACCCGGAGCTGTCGTACCGGCTGGCCGAGCGGGCCAAGAAGTCCAACCGGGACACCTGCCGCTTCGAGGTCCACTCCGACGGGCACGCGCTGCGCCAGCACCGGTCCGAAGTGGAGGCGCTGGCCGCCGACTTCGTACGGGGATCACTGTTCGCCCGGTCCTACGCCCGGCCGGTGGCCGACGCGCTCGCGGCGCCGCCGCCGCTGGGGCTGCGGATGCCGCTGGCCGCCGGATTCGGCCGCTCGCTGCGCCCGTAGCGTCGGCCGCGCCCGCGGCGCCGGTCGGTCCGGGAGTCAGCCGCGCCCGGTCAGTCCGGGAGCAGGTGGCCCCGGCGGGAGAGCAGGAAGCGCTTGAAGGCGGCGACGGGCGGGGTGTCCGGGTGGCCGTCCAGCCAGGCGACACCGATCTCCCGCGCCGCGCGCGGCGCCGTGACGGTCAGCTCGACGACGCCGGGCCGGGCCACCGCGGGGGGCGGCAGGAGGGCCACCCCGAGTCCCGCCGCGACCAGACCGCGCAGGGTCTCGGCCTCCTCGCCCTCGAAGGCGATCCGCGGGGTGAAGCCCGCCTCCGCGCAGAGGTCGTCGGTGATCCGCCGCAGGCCGTAGCCCGGTTCGAGGGTGACGAAGAATTCGTCGGCTGCCTCCGCGAGGCGGACGCGGCGGCGGCCCGCGAGGCGGTGGTCGTCGGGAACCACCAGGCGCAGCCGCTGCTCGTCGAGGCGGCGGGCGACCAGGTCCGGGGCGTCGGGGACGGGTGAGGTGAGGCAGAGGTCGAGGCCGCCCGCGCGCAGGCGTTCGATCATCGCCTCGCCGTAGTTCTGGACGAGCTGGAAGCGGACCTTGGGGTGGTCGACGCGGAAGGCCCGGATCAGGGCGGGCACGGTCTCGGAGCCCATCGTGTGCAGGAAGCCGAAGGCGACCTTGCCCGCGCTCGGGTCGGCGTCGGCCCGTACGGAGTCGGCGGCCTTCTCCACCTCGGCCAGCGCCCGCTCCGCCGAGCCCAGGAAGGTGCGGCCCGCCGGGGTGAGCGAGACGGTGCGGCCCTTGCGGGCGAACAGGGCGACGCCCAGGTCCTGTTCGAGTCTGACCATGGCCCGCGAGAGCGTCGACTGCGGGACTCCCAGCTCCTGCGCGGCACGGGTGACGTGCTCGTGACGGGCCACCGCCTCGAAGTACGCGAGCCTCGGCGCGAGTACCGCGCGGATGTCTTCTTCGTAACTGCTCGGTGACAGCCGAGGCTGTGAGCTGCGTTCATGCACCATGGGAACGATTATGTCGAGTTCGTGCATTGGACGCATGAAACGCGGAAGCCTACGTTCGACGTATGCCTCCTGCCAGTACCGGGGCATCCACCCTCGCCGTGGATGCCTCAGCCGCGCCGTCCCCCGTCTCCACCACCGCCGCCACCGCCGGCGCCTCCGCCGCCTCCGGCACCGACGTTCCCGCGCGTCTTGAGCCCGGCCGCCCCGGCTACCGCCGGATGAGCTTCGCGCTCTTCGCCGCCGGGGTCGCGACGTTCGCCCTCCTCTACTCCACCCAGGCACTGCTGCCCGCCGTCTCCGCCTCCTTCGGCGCCACGGCGGGACAGGCGAGCTGGACGGTCTCCGCGGCGACCGGGGCACTGGCCCTGTGCGTACTGCCGCTGAGCGCGCTCTCCGAGCGGTTCGGGCGGCGGCAGATGATGACCGCCTCGCTGACGGTCGCCGTACTGGTGGGCCTGCTCATCCCGTTCGCCCCGTCGCTCGGCTGGCTGATCGCGCTGCGGGCCGTGCAGGGTGCCGCGCTCGCCGGACTGCCGGCCTCCGCGATGGCGTACCTGGCCGAGGAGGTGCGGCCCAAGGCGCTGGTGGCCGCGATCGGACTGTTCGTGGCGGGCAACAGCATCGGCGGCATGAGCGGCCGCATCCTCACCGGCTGGGTCGCCCAGCTGTGGGGCTGGCGGGCCGCGCTCGGCGCCGTGGGGCTGCTCGCCGTGGCCTGCGCGGTCGTCTTCCACTTCATGATCCCCAAGGCCCGGCACTTCACGCCCGGCTCACTGAACCCGAAGGCCCTGGCGAAGACCGTCGGCGGGCATCTCGCCGATCCGCTGCTGCGCCGCCTGTACTCGATCGGCGCCCTGTTCATGACGGTGTTCGGCGCGGTCTACACCGTGATCGGCTACCGGCTGGTCGAGGCCCCGTTCAGCCTCCCGCAGGGCATCGTCGGCTCGATCTTCCTGGTCTACCTGGTCGGTACGGTCTCCTCCGCCGCGGCCGGACAGCTGGTCGCCCGGCTCGGCCGCCGGGGAGCGCTGTACCTGGCCGTCTCCACCACGGCCGCCGGTCTGCTGCTCTCGCTGGCGGACCGACTGCCCGCCGTGCTGCTGGGCCTGGTGCTGATCACGGCCGGGTTCTTCGCCGGGCACGCGGTCGCCTCGTCCTCGGTGAGCCGTACGGCCACCACGGGCCGCGCCCAGGCGTCCGCGCTCTACCAGTCCGCGTACTACCTGGGCTCCAGCGTGGGCGGCACGCTCGGCGCGGTCGCCTTCCACGCCGGGGGCTGGGCGGGGACGGTGGCACTGGGGCTGCTCGCGGTCCTCGGCGTCGTATCGATCACGCTGTACGGGACCCGGGTCGCGCGGGCCGAACGGCGCGCGCTCGTCCCCGCCACCCGCTGAACCACCGCCCGCCGAACGGGGAACCGGCTGAACCGGCCGAACCGGCGACGGCGCGAACCGGCCGAACCCGAACCGGAACGCGATCGAGACGTCACCCCGCGCAACCCCCACTTCCCTTCGCGCGTCTAGCAGGCGAGACCAACGTACTGCCTGCGAAGGGGAGTTGGCGTACATGAGAGTCACACAGAAAATGCCTGCCGTGCGGCTGCGGCGCGGGGTCGCGCTGTCCGTCGCCGGGCTGCTGGCGGCGCCCGCGCTGGTCCTGGGCACCGGCACCGCCGCCCAGGCGGCGTCCTGCACGAAGTCCACCGGGCCGTACCAGAAGAAGGTGGAGAAGTTCCTGAAGCGGCCCGTCGACGGCAAGCAGTCGACGGCCGACTGCAAGGCCACCCAGAAGTTCCAGAAGGCCCACGGGATCACGCCCACCGTCGGGTACGCGGGGCCGCTGACCTGGCGCACGATGAACACGATGCTCGCCCAGAAGGCCGCGGGGAAGAACCCCAACAAGGACAGGAAGTGCCCCACCGACAAGGGGCGCATCGCGTGCGTGGACCTGACGCGGCAGCTGAGCTGGATCCAGGACGGCAAGAAGCTGAAGTTCGGTCCGGTGCCGGTACGGACCGGGCGCGACGGCGCGGAGACGCGGACCGGCGCGAGCAAGGTGTACTGGCGCGACATCAAGCACTGGTCGACGATCTACAAGGTCTGGATGCCGTACTCCCAGTTCTTCGACGGCGGCCAGGCGTTCCACTCCGTCACCAAGTCCATGTACAACCCTCCCGGCTCGGGCGGTTGCGTCAACATGCGGCCCGCGGACGCGAAGTCGTACTGGAAGCTGCTCAAGAAGGGCGACGACGTCTTCGTGTACGGACGCAAGCCCGGAACGTGAGGAGCTTTGGACCGACCGGCACATGGGGGGCGGTCGGTCTTAGTGCTTTCCACCCGATTGTCAGTGGCCTGCGGTAGCTTCCAGAGTGCTGGATGAGTGGTGTCACGGCGCAACAGGGGTGGAGCGATGAGCGATCTGACGAAGACGGCCACGGCGAGCGTCGACAGCCGTCTGGAAGGGCACCGGGTCGAGCTGACCGGCTACTGCTACCGGATGCTCGGCTCGGCCTTCGAGGCCGAGGACGCGGTCCAGGACACCCTGGTGAGGGCCTGGCGCAACTTCGACAAGTTCGAGGGCCGTTCCTCGCTGCGGTCCTGGCTCTACCGGATCGCGACGAACGTCTGTCTGGACATGCTGAGCGCGGGCAACAAGCGGGCCAGGCCGGTGGATCTGAGCGGACCGACCCCGCTGGCCCAGGCAGCGCTCAACCCGCTGCCCGAGAACACCTGGCTGGAGCCGATGCCGGACGGCCGGATCCTGCCGTCGATGGAAGATCCCGCGGAGGCCGCCGTGGCCCGGGAGTCGGTGCGCCTCGCGTTCGTCGCCGCGCTTCAGCATCTGCCCCCCAAGCAGCGGGCCGTGCTGATCCTGCGCGAGGTCCTCGCCTGGAAGGCGAGTGAGGTCGCCGAACTGCTCGACACCTCGGTCGCCTCGGTCAACAGCGCCCTCCAGCGGGCGCGGGCCACGCTCACGGAGACCGAGAGCGTGGCCGCGGACACCGCGAACCCGCTCGACGCGGAGCAGCAGAAGCTCCTCGAACGGTACGTGGCGGCGTTCGAGGGCTATGACATGACGGCACTGACCGCGCTGCTCCACGAGGACGCGGTGATGACGATGCCGCCGTTCGACCTCTGGCTGAAGGGCCACGAGGACATCACGGGCTTCATGCTCTCCTTCGGCGCGAGCTGCGCGGGCTCCCGTCTGGTGGCGACCGAGGCCAACGGGACACCGGCGTTCGCGCACTACAAGCCGAACCCCGAGGGGCCCGGCTTCGTGCCGTGGGCGTTGCAGGTCATCGACATCACGGACGGTGCGATCTCCGGGATGCACTGCTTCCTGGACACCCCGCGCTGGTTCCCGCTGTTCGGGCTGCCCGACCACCTCCCCGCCGATGCGGCGTGAGCCGACGCCCCGGCCGGGAACGGCGGTACGGCCGGGGGGGGCGGTACGCCCTGGTGGGCGGCTGGGCCGTGCTGGCGGCGGGCGGCTGGGGGCTGACCCAGTGGGTGGGTGAGCCGGCCGCGACGAGCGGGCCGGCCCCCGGCCCTCCGCCGGTGCGGGCGCGGAGCCGGGGCCGCAGCCGGAGCACTGGTACGACCACCTCTGCGACGAACCGCCGCCGTCACCGCTGCCGACGCCACCCGGCGACAGCCAGACCGCCTACGCGGTGACGTGCGCCCGCACCGTCCCGGACTGAGCGGGAGACTCCTCAGGGCACGGGCGGTCGGTGTGGCCCTGGAACCCGTTGCTCCGGGTCGTCCAGGGCCACCACGTCGGCCAGCCCCACCAGGTGCAGCAGGGTCCGGACTTCCGGCGGCACCCGGCGCAGCCGTATCCGTCGGCCGCCCGCCCGGCGCGCGACGAGCCCCAGCCGGGCCACCGCCTCGACCAGGGCCAGATCCGGCTGGACGACCCCGCCCACGTCGCATTCCACCGCCTCGGCCGGGTCGAGGGCGGCGGCTCGCGGGCTCCGCAGCAGCGACTCCAGTTCCGCGCAGAGCCCCGGCACGGCGGACCGGGTGACGCGGCCCGCGACGACAAGAACGATCGGGTTCATGGCATCCACACCAAGCAGACCGACGCGGCCGCCGAAACTCATCTGCGGCTGTCGAGAAATCGACGCCGCCCGCCCGTGATTCCGCCCGTCTGCCCACAGTTCGGATCACTCACCCGTACATTTTTCGTCAACTCCTTGCTCATGCACCACTTTCGTGAACCTGTTCGCACGTTTCCCCCTCTTGTTCTGTGAACCTGTGGGCATCGGCAGCACAGCGGTGCCCGCAGACCAACGGTTCCCAGGAACCGCCTCATTCTCCAGGGGGAGAGTTGCGCAGACACGTGAAGAGCGCGTGCGTTTCGACGATCGCCGCGGCAGCAGCCGTGGCCATCGCGGCGGGGATGGCCACGCCCGCCGCGGCACAGCCGGACAGGGCCGGTCCCACCGGCTCCGAAGCCGGTGCCGCGGCCAGGGCGACGCACCATCTGACGCTCATCACCGGCGACCGGGTCACGGTCGACGCCAAGGGACGGGTCGTGGGCTTCGAGCCCGCGAAGGGGCGTGCCGGAATACCGGTCCAGAAGCGGATACGCGACGGGCACACGCTCGTCATACCCGCCGACGCCCACCGGCTGATCACCTCCGGAAAGCTGGACCGGCGGCTCTTCGACATCACGGAGCTGAACCGCCCCGAGAACCGCCGCGCCCAGCAGAAGGGCCTGCGGCTGATCGTCGGCTACCGGGGAGCGCAGGCGGCGGCCGCGAAGGCCGAGGTGCGTGACGCGGGTGCCACCCGGGTCGGCCGGAGCCTGAAGTCGCTGAACGCGGAGTCGGTCACCACACCGAAGAGGGACGCCAAGGACATCTGGCAGGCCCTCACCAGCAAGCAGGCGCACAGCCCCCAGCGCACCACGGCGGCGGGCATCGACCGGGTCTGGCTGGACGGGGTGCGCCGGGCGAGCCTGGACAAGAGCGTCGCCCAGATCGGCGCACCGGCCGCCTGGCAGGCCGGGTACACCGGCAAGGGCGTGAAGATCGCGGTCCTGGACACGGGTGTGGACCCCACGCACCCCGACCTCAAGAACCAGATCCTCGCGTCGAAGAACTTCAGCTCCTCGCCCGACACCAAGGACCGGGTCGGGCACGGCACGCATGTGTCCTCGATCGCGGCCGGTACGGGCGCCCGGTCGGCCGGAAAGTTCAAGGGCGTGGCCCCGGACGCCAAGCTGCTCGAAGGCAAGGTCCTCGACGACGACGGCTTCGGCGACGACTCCGGCATCCTGGCCGGCATGGAGTGGGCGGTCGCGCAGGGCGCCGACATCGTCAACCTGAGCCTCGGCGGCGGCGACACCCCCGAGATCGACCCGCTCGAAGCAGCGGTCAACAAGCTGTCGGCCGAGAAGGGCGTCCTGTTCGCCATCGCGGCGGGCAACGAGGGCGACGGAGCGGGCACGGTGGGCTCGCCGGGCAGTGCGGACGCCGCGCTGACCGTCGGTGCCGTCGACGACAAGAACGTGCTGGCGGACTTCTCCAGCCGCGGTCCGCGCATCGGTGACGGTGCCATCAAGCCCGATGTGACCGCCCCCGGCGTGGACATCACGGCGGCCGCGGCCCCCGGTTCGGCCATCGACCAGGAGGTCGGCCAGAACCCGCCCGGCTACCTGAGCATTTCCGGTACGTCGATGGCGACCCCGCATGTCGCGGGCGCCGCGGCACTCCTCAAGCAGCAGCACCCGCAGTGGACGTACACCGAGCTGAAGGGCGCGCTGACGGCCTCCACGAAGCCGGGCGCGTACAACGCGTTCCAGCAGGGCTCGGGGCGGATCGCCGTCGACAAGGCGCTCGGCCAGAGCATCGTCGCCGACCCGGTCTCGGTGAGTTTCGGTGTGCAGGAGTGGCCGCACACCGATGACACCCCGGTCACGAAGAAGGTGACGTACCGCAACCTCGGGACGAGCGACGTCACGCTCGATCTGACGGTGGCGGGCACCGGACCGAAGGGCAAGCCCGCTCCGGCCGGCTTCTTCGCCCTCGGCGCCGACAAGGTCACCGTCCCCGCGGGCGGCACCGCCGACGTGGAGCTGACGGCCGACACCCGGCTCGGCGGCGCGGAGAACGGCGCGTACTCCGCGTATGTCGTGGGCACCGGTGGCGGGCAGAGCGTCCGCACGGCGGCCGCGGTCGAGCGCGAGGGCGAGGCGTACGACGTCACGCTGAAGACCATCGGCCGCACCGGCGGGGCGCCCGCCTACGCGGAGGTCGCTCTGGACGCGCTCGGCGGCACCGAGGAGGGGCTCTCGCTCGCCCCGGTGGTCACCGACGGCGTGGCCAAGGTGCGGGTGCCCAAGGGCACGTACGCGCTGAACGCCAACATCTTCGCGAGCGAGGACCCCGAGGCAGGCGTCGACTGGCTCGCTCAGCCGAAGCTGAACGTCACCGGGGCCACCGCGGTGACGCTGGACGCCCGCACGGCGAAGCCGGTCTCCTTCACGCTGCCGGAGAAGGGCACCAAGGCCCGGGGCCTGATGGCCGGGTACACGGTCTCGGCCAAGAACAGCGAGGCGAGCTTCGGCTGGATCCTGGGCGACACGAAGGGCTTCGGCACCGCCCACGTCGGTCCGAAGGTCACCGACGGTTCGCTCTCCCAGAGCTGGACGGGCAGCTGGACCAAGGGTGCGTCGAGCGAGTACAACATCGCGCTCGGCGGAAAGGTGA
The DNA here is from genome assembly GCF_026340105.1 of Streptomyces sp. NBC_01433. NCBI lineage: Bacteria > Bacillati > Actinomycetota > Actinomycetes > Kitasatosporales > Streptomycetaceae > Streptomyces > Streptomyces sp. NBC_01433. Next base: position 1,192,713 of record NZ_JAPEPM010000001.1, read on the forward strand.
AGCAGCTCGCGACGGGCTACAGCCGTAAGTTCACGGCCGGTCAGTTCGCCACGCTGAAGGTGTCCATGGGGGTCGGCGCGGTCTCCAGGAAGACCGGCCAGATCTACTCGTGGGCCTCGCTGCCCGACAGCGGGCAGTTCTTCGCCACGGGTACCGAGCAGAAGCTGCCCGGTACCCGCACGGTCCGCGTCTCCACGCTCGACAAGGCCCGCTGGAGCTTCGACTTCGAGCAGGTCGGCGGGCACGACCCGGAGGGCTTCCCGCTGACCGAGGCGTACTACACGATCGGCGACGAGGCCGCGTACAAGGGCGGCAAGAGCTACCCGAAGACCGTGAACACCGGCGTCTTCGGCCCCCTGCTGTCCCCGGAGTCGGGCATCTTCCGCAGCGGCAACGACATCTCCGCCGCCGTGCCGGTCCTGGCCGACGGCAAGGGCAACTACGGTTCGCCGATGCTCTCCTCGGTGAAGACGGTCCTCTACCGCAACGGCAAGAAGATCGCCCAGAACGAGGACCCGCTGACGGGCAGCGAGTTCTTCAGGGTTCCCTCGGGTGCCGCCGACTACAAGCTCACCACCTCGGTGCGGCACAGCGCGAAGATCGGTGCGCTGTCCACCCGGACCGACGCGAGCTGGTCGTTCCGCTCCAAGAAGACGCCGGGCGCCCAGCTCCCGGCGTCCACCGTCCGCTTCAGCCCCGCGCTGGGCACGGACGGCCGGGCCAAGGCGGGCAAGGCCGTCTCGGTGCCGGTGAAGGTGCAGGGATCGGCCGCCGGCAAGAATCTCAAGTCGCTCACGGTGTACGTGAGTTACAACGACGGCAAGACCTGGAAGAAGGTCACCGTCAAGAAGAGCAAGATCTCCGTGAAGAACCCGGCGAAGGGGAAGGCCATCTCCTTCAAGGCCAACGTCACGGACAAGAAGGGCAACAAGTCGTCGGTGACGATCCACAGCGCGTACCTGGGCAAGTGACCCCGGACCGCAGGTGCTGAGGCCCCGCAGGTGCTGAGGCCCCGCAGGGGCTGACGCTCCGTACGACAGCGGCCCGCCGCACGGATCTCGAAGATCCGTGCGGCGGGCCGCGCGTCGTGTACCCCCCGGTTACGCGATGCGCTCGCGCACCACGGGCAGCGGGGCGAACTCCGTACCGGCCGGGGCGATGTCGTACGCGTCGGGCAGGGCCTTCAGCGCGTAGTCGAACTTCTCCGGGGTGTCCGTGTGCAGCGTCAGCAGCGGCTGGCCCTCGGTCACGGTGTCGCCGGGCCTGGCGTGCAGCTCGACGCCCGCGCCCGCCTGCACCGGGTCCTCCTTGCGGGCCCGGCCCGCGCCGAGGCGCCAGGCGGCGACGCCGATGTCGTACGCGTCCAGGCGCGTCAGTACGCCGGTGGAGCGCGCGGTCACCACATGCTGCTCGCGGGCGACGGGGAGCGCGGCGTCCGGGTCGCCGCCCTGGGCGGAGATCATGCGGCGCCACACGTCCATCGCGGAGCCGTCGGCCAGGGCCTTCTCCGGGTCGGCGTCCTTGAGCCCGGCCGCGTCCAGCATTTCGCGGGCGAGCGCCAGGGTGAGGTCGATGACGTCCTGCGGGCCGCCGCCGGCCAGGACCTCCACCGACTCCCGGACCTCCAGGGCGTTGCCCGCGGTGAGGCCGAGCGGGGTGGCCATGTCCGTGAGCAGCGCGACCGTCCGTACGCCGCTGTCGGTGCCGAGCGCGACCATGGTGGAGGCCAGTTCGCGGGCGTCCTCGATGGTCTTCATGAAGGCGCCGGAGCCGACCTTGACGTCCAGGACGAGGGCGCCGGTGCCCTCGGCGATCTTCTTGGACATGATCGAGCTGGCGATCAGCGGGATGGCCTCGACGGTGCCGGTGACATCGCGCAGCGCGTACAGCTTCTTGTCGGCGGGGGCGAGCCCGTCACCGGCGGCGCAGATGACCGCGCCGGTGGTGTCCAGGACGTGCCGCATCTCCTCGTTCGAGAGGTGGGCGCGCCAGCCGGGGATGGACTCCAGCTTGTCGAGGGTGCCGCCGGTGTGGCCGAGACCGCGGCCGCTGAGCTGCGGTACGGCGGCGCCGCAGGCGGCGACCAGCGGGGCGAGCGGCAGCGTGATCTTGTCGCCGACGCCACCGGTGGAGTGCTTGTCGGTGGTGGGGCGGGAGAGTTCGGCGAAGCTCATCCGCTCGCCGGAGGCGATCATCGCGGCGGTCCAGCGGGCGATCTCGGTGCGGTTCATGCCGTTCAGCAGGATCGCCATGGCCAGCGCGGACATCTGCTCGTCGGCGACCACGCCGCGGGTGTACGCGTCGATGACCCAGTCGATCTGCTCGGGGGTCAGCTCGCCTCGGTCCCGCTTGGTGCGGATGACGGAGATGGCGTCCATGGTCTGGAGTCCTTCCGGCCGTGTTGCTCGTACATGAGGGTGAGGGATGAGGGATGAGGGTGGGGGTGAGGGATGAAAAGGGGGCCGGGCACCCGGTGCTGGGGTGCCCGGCGGAGGGACTAGCCGAGGTTCTGCGGCCCGAACGCCTGCGGAAGCATCTCGTCGAGCGTACGAAGGCCGTCCGGGGTCTCCAGGACGAGTTCCGGCCCCCCGAACTCGTACAGCAGCTGCCTGCACCTGCCGCACGGGACCAGGATCGCCCCGGTCCCGTCCACGCAGGTGAAGTGGGTCAGCCGGCCGCCGCCGGTGGCGTGCAGCCGGGAGACCAGGCCGCACTCGGCACACAGCGAGAGGCCGTACGAGGCGTTCTCGACGTTGCAGCCGACGATCATGCGGCCGTCGTCGACCAGGGCCGCGACGCCGACCGGGTAGCCCGAGTAGGGCGCGTACGCACGGGACATGGCCTCCCGTGCGGCGGTACGCAGGGCAGTCCAGTCGACCGGTGCCGCGTCGACGGGTGCCGCGGCTTCCGCGGGCGGTGTCACTTGCCCTCGCCCTTGCGATAGGTCACGCCGTCCGCCTTCGGCATGCGCAGCCGTTGCGCGGAGAGCGAGAGGACCAGCAGTGTCGTGACGTACGGGGCGGCGTCGACGAACTGGCTCGGTACCTGGTCGGTCAGCGCGTACCAGGTGAACAGCAGCGCGGAGATGGCCGCCGAGATCACCGCGGCCACGTACTTCTTGCGGTACAGCTGCCAGAACACCACGATCACCAGCAGGATCGCCAGCAACAGCAGCATCGCGTGCACGTTCTCGGCGCCGCCGCGCAGCTTGAGGCTGTCGGTGAAGCCGAAGAGGCCCGCGCCCAGCGCCATGCCGCCCGGCATCCAGTTGCCGAAGATCATGGCGGCGAGACCGATGTAGCCGCGTCCGCCGGTCTGGTTCTCCTGGTAGATGCCGGTGGCGACGATCGCCAGGAAGGCGCCGCCGAGTCCCGCCAGACCGCCGGAGACCGTGACGGCGATGTACTTGTACTTGTAGACGTTGACGCCGAGCGTCTCGGCGGCCACCGGGCTCTCGCCGCAGGAACGCAGCCGCAGACCGAACGCCGTGCGCCACAGGATCCACCAGGTGCCGGGGATCAGCAGCAGGGCGACGACCGTCAGCAGGGACAGGCCGGTGACGAGTCCGCCGATGATGCCCGCGATGTCGGAGATCAGGAACCAGTGGTGTTGTTGCAGATCCTGCATCCAGTCGGACAACCCTGGAATGGTGATCTTGTCGATCGGATCGATGCGCGGCGACTGCTTGGACGAACCGCCCTCGACGCCGTTGAAGGCGAAGTTGGAGAGGTAGCGGGTGAGGCCGACGGCGAGGATGTTGATGGCCACACCGGAGACGATGTGGTTCACGCCGAAGGTGACGGTGATGACCGCGTGCAGCAGCCCGCCGAGCGCGCCGCCGAGGATGCCGAACAGCACGCCGACCCAGGGGCCCCACTGGAATCCGGCCCAGGCACCGAACCAGGTACCCAGCACCATCATGCCTTCGAGGCCGATGTTGACGACACCGGCGCGTTCGGCCCACAGGCCGCCGAGCCCGGCCAGGCCGATCGGAACGGCCAGTTCCAGCGCGCCCGCGACCTGACCCACGGAGGTCACGTCGTCGGCGCCGCTGATCAGACGGACCAGGGAGACCAGGGCGAGCGCACCCGCGATGATCAGGAGGACGACGGGCAGGGAGAGCTTGCGGCGCCCGGCGCCCTTCTTGGGGGCGGCGGTTGCGGCGGAGACCTTGCTGGTACTCACAGTGCCGCCTCCTTCTCGGTCGTGAGGGCGTTCCCGGCGGCGAGTTCCTCGCCGACCTTCTGCTGCTGGCGCTTGATGCCGTAACGGCGGACCAGTTCGTAGCTGACGACGACCGAGATCACGATCAGGCCCTGCATGATCGTGGCGATCTCCTTCTCGTACCCGAACTGGTCGAGAGAGGCCGACGACTTGTCCAGGAACGCGATCAGCAGGGCGCTGAAGGCGATGCCCAGCGGGTTGTTCCGGCCCAGCAGCGCGATGGTGATGCCGGTGAAGCCGATGCCGGTCGGGAAGTCGAGGCTGTAGGTGTGCGTGTCGCCGAGCAGGGTCGGCATTCCGGCGAGACCGGCGACCGCCCCGGAGATCAGCATCGAGGTGAGGATCATCTTCTTGGCGTCCACACCGGAGGCCTGGGCGGCGCTCTCGCTGGCGCCCGTGGCCCGCAGGTCGAAGCCGAACCGGGTGCGGTTGAGCACGAACCAGTAGACGAGGCCGCAGCCCGCGGCGACGAAGGTGAACCCGTAGATCTCACCGGCTTCGGCACCCATGGACAGGCCGGGGAACCAGCCGGACTCCGGGATGTCGCCGGTGGTCAGGTTGTTGGAGCCGGGCGGCTGCACGCCGAAGTTCTTCGGCAGGATGAGCCAGGCGACCAGCGCGGTGGCGATGGAGTTGAGCATGATCGTCGAGACGACCTCGCTGACTCCGCGGGTGGTCTTCAGGAAGCCCGCGATGCCCGCCCAGAAGGCGCCGACCAGCATCGCGACGATGACGATCAGCGCGATCTGGAGCGGCCCCGGCAGGCTGACGCTGGCCCCGACGAGCGCGGCCATCATCGCGGCGAGGCGGTACTGCCCGTCGACCCCGATGTTGAAGAGGTTCATCCGGAAGCCGATGGCGACGGCGAGGGCGGCGAGGTAGTACGTACCGGCCTGGTTGACGATCAGGACCTGTACGTCGACGTACGACGCCGACTCGAACATCAGCCGGTACGGCTCGAAGGGGTTACGACCGGAGGCCAGCAGCACCACCGTGGTGAGTGCGATGGCGACGATCAGGGCGAGGACCGGGCCGGCGAAGCCCAGAATCAGCCGGTCCTTGTCGATTTTCTTCATCGGGCCTCGTCCTCCGGGCTTTCGAGGTGACCGGTGGCGGCGCCGGTCATGGCCGAGCCCAGTTCCTCCGGGGTGATGGTGGCCGGGTCGGCGTCGGCGACCAGTCGGCCGCGGTACATGACGCGCAGGGTGTCGGAGAGCCCGATCAGCTCGTCCAGGTCCGCGGAGATCAGCAGGACGGCCAGCCCTTCGCGGCGCGCCTCACGGATCTGGTCCCAGATCTGCGCCTGGGCGCCGACGTCCACGCCCCGGGTGGGGTGCGCGGCGATCAGCAGCTTCGGGGCGTGGCTCATCTCGCGGCCGACGATCAGCTTCTGCTGGTTGCCGCCGGAGAGCGATCCCGCGGTGACCTCGATGCCGGGGGTGCGCACGTCGTACTCGCGCACGATGCGCTCGGTGTCGGCGCGGGCCGCCTTCGGCTCCAGCAGCCAGCCCCGGCTGTTGGGCTTCTCGGTGACATGACCGAGGATGCGGTTCTCCCAGAGCGGCGCGTCCAGCAGGACGCCGTGCCGGTGGCGGTCCTCGGGGATGTATCCGATGCCGCTCTCCCGCCGCTTGCGCGTGGGGGCGTGCGAGATGTCTTGGGTGTCGAGGGTGATCACCCCGCCGTCCGGGTTCCGCATTCCCATCAGGGTCTCGATCAGCTCGGTCTGGCCGTTGCCCTCGACCCCGGCGATCCCGAGGACCTCGCCCTTGTGGATGGTGAAGCCGACGCCGGCGAGCACGTCGCGGACGGCTCCGTCGGGGTCGGTCACGCTGAGCGCGAGGTCCTCGACGCGGAGCATCGGGACGTCGGTCACCGTGGACTCACGGGTCTCGGGCGAGGGGAGCTCGCTGCCGACCATCAGCTCGGCGAGCTGCTTGGTGGTGGTGTTCGCCGGGTCGGCGGTGCCCACCGTCGTACCGCGGCGGATCACCGTGATGTCGTCGGCGACCGACAGGACCTCGCCCAGCTTGTGCGAGATGAAGATGACGGTCAGGCCCTCGGCCTTGAGCTCGCGGAGGTTGTCGAAGAGCGCGTCGACCTCCTGCGGCACGAGCACGGCGGTCGGCTCGTCCAGGATGAGGATGCGGGCGCCGCGGTAGAGGACCTTGAGGATCTCCACGCGCTGGCGGTCGGCGACTCCGAGGTCCTCGACGAGCGCGTCGGGCCGGACCCCCAGACCGTACGCGTCCGAGATCTCCTTGATCTTCTTACGGGCGGCGGAGCCGATGCCGTACAGCTTCTCGCCGCCGAGAACGACGTTCTCCAGGACGGTGAAGTTGTCGGCGAGCATGAAGTGCTGGTGCACCATGCCGATGCCGCGGGCGATCGCCTCGCCGGGGTTGCTGAACGTGACCTGGTCGCCGTCGATCGCGATGGTGCCCTCGTCCGGCTTCTGCATGCCGTAGAGGATCTTCATCAGGGTGGACTTGCCCGCCCCGTTCTCACCGACGAGCGCGTGAACCGTGCCCTTGCCGATGGTGATGTCGATGTTGTGGTTGGCGACGACGCCGGGGAAACGCTTGGTGATGCCGTGCAGTTCTACGGCGGGGGGGCTGCTGGACGCGTTGATGACGCACTCTCCTTGGCCGGACAGGAGCGGGGGCGGAGGGGCTGAGGGGCGGGGTGAAGTTATCGCGCCGGAGGGCTGTCTACACGCGTAGCGCTGCCGAATCGTAAAACACAGGTGCACTGCACGGCCCGGACGCTTCGATCCGGGTGGGTACGGAGGAGCACTGCGAGAGGCGGATCTTCTTCGGGGGCTTCGTGGTGGGGTACTCCGCAGGCCCGGAGCGGCGGCATCGCGCTCGCTCCGGGCCCACAGGAAACCAGCCGGACGACAGGAGCCGTTACGGGGTGGTCTTGACGGTGATCTTGCCGTCGATGATGGCCTTCTTCGCCGTGTCCACGGCGGTGATGACCTCGGTCATCTTGGTGAAGGCCGGGTTGGACATCGACAGGCCGACGCCGTCCTTGTCCAGGCCGTAGCGGATCTCACCGGTCTCGGGCTTGCCGTCCTTGACCGACTTGATCAGGTTGAGGACCGAGTCCTCGACGTCCTTGGTGACCGAGGTCAGAATGCTCGCCTTGTAGGCGGCGAGGCCCTTCTGCTGGTACTGGTCGGAGTCGACGCCGATGTTCCACTTGCCGGCCTTGGAGACGGCCTCGATCGCACCGGAACCGGCCAGACCGGCCGCCGAGTAGATCACGTCGGCCTTCTTGTCGAGCTGGCCCTGGGCAGCGGCCTTGCCGAGGTCGGGCTTGGAGAAGCCGTCGAAGTTCGGCGGCTGGGTCAGGTACTGCGACTGGACCTTGACCGAGGGGTCGGTGTCCTTGACGCCCTGCTCGTAGCCGGCCTGGAACTTCTTGATCAGCGGGGTCTCGACACCACCGATGAAGCCGACCGTCTTCGTCTTGGTGACCTTGGCGGCGGCGACACCGGCGAGGTAGGAGCCCTGCTCCTCGTTGAAGACGATGTTGGCGATGTTCTTGCCGGTCACCGAGGCGTCGTCGATGATCCCGAAGGTGATCTTCGGGAACTTCGGGGCGACCTTCTTGATGGCCGGCGCGTAGGCGAAGCCGACGCCGATCACCGGGTTGTTGCCGGCGCGAGCCAGCTCGGTGAGGCGCTGCACCTTGTCGGCGTCCGACTCGCCGTCGGAGGGCTCCGCCTCGGTGCCCTTGATGCCGAGGTCCTTCTCGGCCTTGGCCAGACCGGCATAGGCGGCATCGTTGAACGACTGGTCGCCGCGGCCACCGATGTCGTACGCGATGGCGGTCTTGGCGTCCTTGGAGTCGGGACCCGCATCCGACGACGATTTTCCGCCACACGCGGTGGCGCTGAGCGCAAGCGCCGCGGACGCAACGCCCACGGTGGCAATCCTGGTGATCCGGCGCAAGGGAAGGCTCCTTCAAACCTGACCGAAGCGCCTCTTCCGGCGCTGGTTTCGCGGCGATCGTAACGCGCGTAGATGTCAGATAAGGACCCGTACGGAAGCCGTTATCGGATCGTCGCGAACAGAAGCGGTCGCGCCCGTCCACGAATGGGCCTCGAACAGCTCACGAACGGTTGCCGTCGAGCAGCGCGGCGGCGGTGAAGAGTTCTACACCCACGGTGATCGCCTCCTCGTCCACGTCGAAGTTCCCCCGGTGCAGGTCAAGCCCCCGGGTGTCCCCAGGGGTCCGTACGCCGAGCCGGGCCATGGCCCCCGGCACCTGTTCCAGGTACCAGGAGAAGTCCTCCCCACCGAGGCTCTGTTCGGTGTCCTCGATCGCATACGAACCGCGACGCTCGGTCATCGCGGCGTCGAGCAGTCCGATGGTCTCGGCGTCGTTCACCACGGGCGGCACCCCGCGCACGTAATTGATCACGGTCTTGGCCCCGTGCATGCCCGCCACCTCGTCGATGGCCGAGTGCACCAGATCGGGCGCCTCGCGCCAGGCGGCCAGATCCAGGCAGCGAACAGTTCCGGACAGTTCCGCGTGCTGAGGAATGACATTGCAGATGTGGCCGGTCTCCAGCCGCCCCCAGGTGACGGCGAGCCCCGAGCGGGCGTCGGTCCGGCGGGCGAGCAGCGCGGGCACGTCGGTGGCCACCCGGGCGGCGGCGGTGACCAGGTCGGTGGTCAGATGCGGCCGGGCGGTGTGCCCGCCGGGCCCGTCGAGGGACACCTCCAGCCGGTCGCAGGCGGAGGTGATGGGCCCGATCCGCAGCCCGATCCGCCCGACGTCCACCTTCGGGTCGCAGTGCACCCCGACGATCCGCCCGACGCCCTCCAGCACCCCGGCCTCGATCGCGTCGGCGGCCCCGCCCGGCAGGACCTCCTCGGCGGGCTGGAAGATCAGCCGCACCGCGTGCGGCAGCAGCCCCTGCCGCGCCAGCCCGGCCAGCACGAGCCCGGCGCCCAGCACGGTGGCGGTGTGCACGTCGTGCCCACAGGCGTGCGCCCGGTCGGGCACGGTGGACCGGTAGGAAACCCCCGCCTTGGTGTCCGGGATCGGCAGCGCGTCGATGTCGGCCCGCAACGCCAGCATGGGCGTCACCCCGTCCCACTCCCCCACGTCACAGATCAGCCCGGTCCCGGTGGAGAGCACCCGCGGCTTCAGCCCGGCCTTCTCCAGCCGGTCCTTGATGGCCGCTGTGGTGCGGAACTCCTGGTTGCCGAGCTCGGGGTGCATGTGCAGATCACGACGGAAGGCGATCAGCTCGGCACGGAGCTCCTCGGACAACGTGCCGGGCAGAGCGGCGCCCTCGGGCAGCTCGGCAAGGGCATCGGTGCGGGACGCGCGGGACTTCAACTGGTTCACCTGTTGAAGGGTAGGCCCCTCACACCCTCAACTGGCCACAGATCAACAAAACTTCAGCCGCTCAGGCGAACAGAATGCGACGTGGGGGCGTGTGGCGTGAGATGGGGGTGGGTAGACTCCGCCGCCACTTCGCCAAGTCGGGCGGGGGGGGTGTCGGTGCCGGGCGAGGGGCCTGGCCGGGGCCTGGCCGTTCCGTGCGGGGCCCGCCGGCCCCGGCGCTCGGAGCCGTCATCGGGAGGCCTTGGGCCTCCTCACTCCCGCTCCACCCGCACGCCCCGGCTCACGGCCACTCTCACGGCATCGCGCAGCGCTTCGGTCAGCCGGGCGGCCAGATAGCGCACCTGGCCGGAGTCGGCGTGCGGGTCGGCCAGGAGCGCCTCCGCGTGCCCGATCAGCTCCCGGCCCATGCCGAGCTGTACGGCTTCGATCCGATCGGCGACGCGGGAGACGGGACCGGGCGCGTCTTCGTCGGTGATCAGAAGGCACCACTACCGGTCCTAGTGTCCTGAGTCGCTAGTTCGTGTGCAGTATGCGGCGAGGGTGTCGAGGATGTCGTCGGCGGGTTTCGTCCAGACGAACGGCTTGGGGTTCTTGTTCCACTCATTGATCCAGCCGCGGATGTCCCGTTCGAGTTCGACGACGCTGCGGTGGGCCGAGCGGCGGAGTTTGCGGCAGGTCAGCTCGGCGAACCATCGCTCGACGAGGTTGAGCCAGGACGCGGAGGTGGGGGTGAAGTGCAGGTGGAAACGGGGGTGACGCAGCAGCCATTTCTTGACCGGCTCGGTCTTGTGGGTGGCGTAGTTGTCCAGGACGAGGTGGAGTTCGAGGTGCTTGGGGACGGCTGCGTCGATGACCTTCAGGAAGCGGAGGAACTCCTGGTGGCGGTGGCGGCGGTAGTGCTGGGCGATGACCGAGCCGGAGGCGATGTCCAGGGCGGCGAACAGGCTGGTCGTGCCGTGCCGGACGTAGTCGTGCGTCATCTTCGCCGGCGTGGTCGGCGCCATCGGCAGCACCGGCTGGGTCCGGTCCAGGGCTTGTATCTGCGACTTCTCGTCCACCGCCAGGACCAGGGCGTTCTCCGGCGGCGACAGGTAGATACCCACCACGTCACGAACCTTGGTCACGAACTGCGGGTCGGTCGACAGCTTCCAGGTCTCCACGATGTGCGGTTTGAGGCCGAACGCCCGCCAGATCCGCGAGACCGCCGACTGCGACATCCCCGCCGCCCCGGCCATCGAACGCGTCGACCAGTGCGAGTCACCCTTCGGCGGCGTCTGGCCGAGTGTCCTGGCGACCAGGGCCTCGACCTGCTCGTCCGTGATCCTGCGCGGGGCTCCCGAACGAGGGCGGTCCACCAGGCCCTCCAGGCGGTCCGCGACGAACCGGGACCGCCACTTGCGCACCGTCTCCCGCGAGACGCCCAGGTCATCCGCGACCTGCGCGTTCGGCAGGCCCTCCGCGCACGCCAGCACGATCCGCGACCGCAACACCAGTGCCTGAGAGGCGGTCTGCTTGCGCAACCAGCCCCGCAGCACCCTGCGTTCGTGATCGGACAACTCCAGCGGCAACGGCTTCGGACCTGGCACCGCCCCACCCTACAACCGCAAACAAACTAACGACTCAGGACACTAGCGTGAAGGAGCCATCGAAGAAAACGCTTCCGCACGAAAGAGGACCCATGTCGAATCCCGACATCCGCCTGCTGCCCTGGCCCGACGCCCAAGGCATGCCCCTTACACCCGTGTGACCTGCTACTTCTCCCCGCGGCCAGGATTATGAATTAGCCCTGCAGACACCCCAGAGGCCCCACCGGAATGATGTTCCGGTGGGGCCTCTGGGGATATCACTGGCCGTTACTGACCGGGAATTTCTCCGCTGGGCGGCCAAAATTCGCGTCAGGTATCAATTTTTCATTGGGAGAGCCGGGAAGCTCATCGAATCGACCTGCGACCATTCCGCCAATGGTCGACTGTGAATCTCTAGGTCGACCTCGTCACTCCATTGCAGGGAGCCGACGTCCCATTACCCAGTCACGAACGACCTCTACTGCAACTTGAATACTCTTCAAGTCGTCTAGCTGTCGGTGCTCGGAATATGCATCATTTGTCGTGAAATCGACCAGACCAAGCTCCGAACTGCCGTCCTCCCAAACGGTAACCTCACCGCCCAAATTACCCACCTCCACTGTCCAGGCAGCGGATTTGTTTGGAAAATCATCACTATCAGGTCGCCTGATAGTTGACTCCGCTCCAACAAGGGACGCATCGGACTGAATCAGCGTTACAGCCTCAAGCACAGCAGCAAGAAGTGGCAAGCCCCTCAGCATACGCTACCACCTTTACGAATATTTCTTGCTTCCGGCATGCCGGGAGTACCACCCTTCTTGGCGAGAATGCGTCCGAACAACGTGTCGGGATTTGCCATCTTGTAGTCACCAGGACGACCGCCGGCTATGATAGATGATTTAGGGACATCGAATTCTACATAAATGGAACCTTTATATGTAGGCCTGTACGCTTCTGGATCCCCCGGGCTTACTACGTACGTATAACCGCCCTTCCCCTCCTGAACCATTCCCGTACTCACCATTTTTTGATATTCGTCTGGCGACATCCAGCGTCCAACGTTGGCCATTCCGGGACCTGGATCACTACCAGCGTTGTGAACCAGAACCGGCGTCTTGCCTGCGAGCACATAGTACGTGTGGACACCCTCAACACTGAGGTTGTACGTCCGAACCCGATCTTCGAACGGACGATTGGCCTCGACGCGTAGATACTTCCCCTCGTCCGACCGGAGCGACATGCCCGGCTTGAGTTCGCTCGCGGCAAGCCAGCGCTGCTCCGACTCGACCCAGAAGGGGTGCTCGTAGGTGGCTACAAGCTTTTCGTCGCCGTCAGGGGTCCTTATCGTCAACTCATTGAACTTCTTGTCACTGTCCGTGACGATGAGTCGAGTGACCTTGCGAGCCGAAGTTCTGCCGGTGTCCGGGTCGGTCGCGAGAACCTGGTCGCCTACCTCGACGTCCTCAATGCTCTTGTGATTCCCGTCGTCCATGAGGACTTGAGTGCCGGCAAGGAAGCACTGGCAGCCCAGCTTGAATCGCTGTCGGAGGTCCTGGACGCCCTTACGAAGTTGCTTGGCGAACGAGAACTTGACCCCGGGGCCGCGTCCCCCTGAGCCCCCGTACTGCATCACCCGGAGGTGATCCAGGTCCTCGACGAAGTTCGCGAGCTTCTTCGGACATTTCTGACTGCCGAAGCATGTGTTGGCCGCATAGGCGATGAGGTCGTCTTCGGTGACTTCCTTCTTCTGTGCACGCTGAGGAGCGAGCAAGGCGTTCCAGCGGGGGCGCCATTCGTTGTACTGCGCCGGTGTCAGGTAGGACTTGGCCGCGTCGGAGATCGCCTTCTCCACGACATTGACCGGGTTGTCCTTCGCCTTCGCCTCGGCCGGCGTGGTCTCGTGGGTCTTCTTCGGGGCTCCCGGACCGCCGCCGTGTCCTCCCGGTGCCGAGTGGCCCGTACCGTCGTCGAGCCACAGGCCGCTCGGGTCGCTGAAGGCGACCGGATTGTTGTTGGCGTATGTATAGCCGTGGGCCTGCTGCGGGTCGGTGAGGTCCATGACCGGGTCGACGCTGATGAACCGGCCGGTCACCGGGTCGTACTCGCGGGCTCCGAGGTGCGTCAGTTCCGTGTCGGCGTCGGTGGTGCCGCCGACAAATCCCCTGTCACCGCTCCAGGTCGACGGCTGAGTGCCACGGGCGGAGCCGAAGATGGTGCTCTTGCGGCGGGTGACCGTCTGCGCCGCGTCAGCGGTGACCTGGGTGGTGCTCGTGGCGTGGTGATCGTTGATCAGGAAGGTGAGCTTCGTGCCCTTGCGCAGCGCCACGGTTTCACCGGCGGCGGTGTAGTAGCGGGTGCCGGTGACCTTCCCCGCCTTGTCCAGCAGCAGCTCGTTGCCGCCCGGCAGATAGAGGGTCGTGCCGGTGGAGTCGCGGCGGACGAGGCGCTGACCGCTGGTGTCGTAGACATAGCTGGTGGTGTCGGTGACCTGCGTCGTCGACGCGAGATGGCCTTCGACGTCCCACTCGAAGGTCTCGGTGTCGGCGTCCCCGATCTTGCGAGTGTGCAGGTTGCCGACTTCATCGAAGGCGTAGGTCTCCGTGCGTGCGCCCGGACCGGTCTGCGTGATGTCGCCGAGCCTGTGGGTGCCGGCCTTGGGGGCCGCGTAGGTCCGGGTGATGTCACTGGCCGGGCCGGCGGCGGCCGCGTGCTGGGTCTCGGTCTTCCTGTTGCCGACGCTGTCGTAGGCGTACGAGGTCCAGTAGGCGTCCGGGCCGCCGACCACCGCCGGGGTCGGGGACTGTGCCGCGCAGTTGTCGGTCGCGGTCCAGGCGTCGGTGATGCGGCGCAGGGCGTCGAGGGCGAAGCACTGGGTGTCGCTGGCAGCCGTGGCGTCCTGGCCGGTGACCGTGCCGATCTTCTTGACGTTGCCCGCGGGGTCGTAGGTGTAGCGAACGTCGTCGATACGCTGCGGGGCGACCTCCCGGTCGGTGAACGCCCGGGTCAGAGCCCCCGTGTGCTCGTCGTATTCGCTGTTCTTCCAGAGGTGCTGTCCGAACGCGCCGAACTCCTGCTGGGCGGCCCGTCCGTAATGGTCGTAGGCGACCGATGCCAGAACGGTGTCGCCGCCCGCCGACATCGACATCGGAAGGCCGGAGGAAAACCCGTACTCGTTGACGACGTCCTCGGCCGGGAGACCGCCCATGGCGGGCTGCGCCGTCTCCATCAGCTGGCCGGTGTTGGCGTTGTAGACATCAGTCCACTCGTACGTACCGGCCAGGGCGCCCTCCGAGGCCGGGACGGTGAGCTGGCTGACGACCGGCTTGTAGAAGGCGTTGTAGTTGAGGACGGTGCTGATGTAGGAGTTGGCGCCGTCGTGCCGGGTCGTGCTGGAAAGCTGCCCGATTCCCTTGGACGCCTTGTCGTAGTCCCAGGCGGCCCGCTTCGTGGTCCCCTGGTACAGCGCGGTGGGCCGGCCGAGTACGTCGTAGTCGGTGTGCAGGCTGATGCCCTGGACATTCACGACGTCGGTCGCCCGGCCGCCCTTGTCGTACGTGGTGTCCGTCGCGCCCTTGTCCGGGTCCTCGACGTGGTTCTGCCGGCCCGCCGCGTCGTAGCCGTACTTCCACTGCGCGCCCGACGGGTCCGTCACCTGTGCCAGCCGACCGAGCTTGTTGTACGTGTACGTCGTGGACTGGGACGTGGTCCTGTCCTTGTCCGTGTACTGCTTGAGCTCGGTGGTGCGGCCCAGCGCGTCGGTGACGGCGGTGGTCGCCACTCCGCCCTGCGGGGGTACGACGGTGGTGGTATCCCCCGTATACGTGGTGGAGGTGCGCTTCGTCTCGTCGCCGAACTTACGGTCGATCACTGCGACGACGCGGCCCGCGCCGTCGAAGACGGTGTCTGCCGAGGCCGGGTACTTCGTCTCCTGGCCCGTGATCAGGACAGGTTCGGCCGGACCTGCGGCGTAGTAGGTACCGGAGCTGCGCCAGGCCTGGCCGAGGCTGTTGTAGAACGTCTCCGTGACGAGCCGGCCCTTGTCGTCCGGGGACGGGGTCTGCGTCTGCCTTTCACGCAGCAGTCCGTCGTAGAACGCGTAGGAGGTGACGGAATTTCCCTGGTGATTGAGGGACTTGCTGGTGATGACCACCGGGCCCCCGGCCCGGATCTGGTAGTCGAACGAATTGCTCGGGGAGTCCGGGTAGGTCGCCGCCGAACGGGAGGGCAGCCAGACCTTTGCCACACGGCCGAGCGGGTCGTAGAGCGTCGACGTCACACGGGCGTTGGGATCGCTCACCTTCAGCGGCTGACCGCGCAGCGGGTCGAGCTCCGTGGTGGTCGGGTGGGTGCGCTGGTTGGTCGCCACGATCTTCGTGGCCACTTCACCCTGAGCGGGGGTGTAGGTCGTGGTCGTCGTCTCGCTGTACGCGTCCTTCGCGACCAGGACCCGCCCGTAGACGTCGATGTCCGCGACCAGGGCGGACGTTTCGGTTTCGTAGCCGTTCCCGGCACCGTTGATCTTCTCGAACTTGGTGGAGTCACCCTTGACCGGCGCGGCCGTCAACGAGGTCGCACCGTCGTAGTACGTGCGCTCGTCGCTGATGACATCAGCGGGCCTCGTGACCGTGGCTCCGCAGGTCACGGCGGTGACCTCGGTCCTGGACACCTTGTCCAGGAGCCAGTTGGTGGTGTTGGGCACGTACGTACTGGCCGTGCACTGCTCGTCGCCGGTCTTCGCCGCGTCCCCGGTGTCCGAGACCGTGGTGATCTGTCCGTAGGTGTTGAAGGTGCGCGTGAGTGAGCTCTTGCGCTCACCTCCCGCGACGGTCGTACGCAGGTCTTCCTTGAGCGTGCCGGTGAGGTACGCGGTCAGATCCGGGAGGTCCGCGCGGGTGCGGACGGCTGTGGCCGCCGAGCGCCAGGGCGTGTAGGACGTCGCCGAGACCAGCTTGGACGTGTCGTTGCCGTTGTATGTGGCGCTCTCGCGGGCCCATCCCGCGAACTGCTCGCGGTCGGTGACCGCCACGCCCGCGGAGTCCTTCACGGCAGCGCCATCGATACCGCGGAAGTAACGGGTCTCCGTCAGCGTCCGCGGTTCGCTCCCGGCTCCCTTTCGGGTCTGGACCAGGCCATAGCCTCTGGAGACCGAGTAGGCGCGGTCATTCTTCTTGGTGAACTCATCAGTGTTCTTGGCCCACTTGGCGCCACCGGAGTAGGTGTACTCGGTGGTGGTGTCCGGAGTCTCGGCGAGATTGTCACCCTCCAGGACCTTGGTGACGACGTAGGAGTTGAACCAGTCCTCCTTGGCCGTCTCCCCCTCGAAGGCCCACTTCACCGGGTAGCAACGCGTGGTGTTCGTCGCGTCCGCCGGGGGCAACGTGGCGGAGGTGCAGTCGGGCTTGGAGTAGATGGCACCGATGGTGCCGCCGGTCTCCGTGCCGATCTGGGACATCCGGAGCCTGATGAAGGGCGCCAGTCCGTCACCGGTCTTGTCGACGCGATTGGCCATCTGCTCACCGGCGAAGGTCACCGGCGGCAAGGTTGCGCTTCCGCCCACCTTTCCGGTGCGCTGAATGGACTCCAGCCACATCGGAGTGGACAGGCCGTCACCAGCGGGCGGAAAGCCCTGCTTGAGGGACCAGGAGTCGACCTCCTTGTACGCCCCGCCGGTGAGCACCTTGGTCGTGATGGTGCTGAGCCGCTTACGGGACCAGAAACTCGGCGCGAACTGGTCCTTGCACTCGGAGGCACCGTCCTTGCAGTAGAGGTCGAACGGCACATCCGGCCAGTTCTTGGCATGCGCCGCATCGAACGTCCCGCAGTCCGTCAGGCAGCGCTCGCTGACGGCGAAGTCGACCCGTCCCATGGCCTTGGCCGTATATACGCTGTTGCTGCGCAGCCCGTACTCGATGTGGTCGAGGTAGCCGGCCCGGTTGTAGGGCGTCACGGTGGCCTTGCCCGTGGTCTCCGAGACATTGCGGCCGTAGTTGTTCGTCTCGGTGTTCCAGTAGTACGCCATCGCGTTGCCGTGCGGGTCGACGACGTAGTCCAGCTGCCAGCGCCATGCCTGCTGGCACCACGCGGACGCGAAGGAGGCGTTGTAGCACGGCTCGCCCGACTGATTGCCGAACACCGGCGTCGTGAGAGTGGAGTTGGTGACCGGATCGTCCGCAGCCGTACCGTGGTCGCTCCAGCCGGGAAGCCTGTTCAGGCCGAAGAAGTACTGGGTTCCGTCCGTCGTGGTGACCTTCCAGTGCTCACCCGCACCGTCCACCCCGGCCGTGCCCTTGTCACCGTTCGACGCACCTGTCAGCTTCTCGACCTTCTGGCCCGTGTCCTGCGCCGGGTGCCAGCCCTTGGTCGCGTCGCGCACCAACTCGGTGGTCGTGCCGCCGAGAGAGAGCGTCGCGTTGTCGTTGAACCAGCACTGATCACCGACCTTGGTGGTGTTGGTGCCGCCGTCCTTGTCGTCATCGCATGCCTTGTACCGGCGTTCGATGTACCCCGGCTGCCAGGACCAGCCGTCCCCGATCCATCCGGACTGATTGTTCGACGCGGCTGTCTGGCCGTCGACGCTCTGGGAGGAATACCCGAGCGAGATATTCGGCTGCAGGTCACCGGGCACTACAGGGGTCGCGATCGGGTAGGACCAGGTGAAGGCACCTGTGGAGCCTCCCCCGCTCCACGAACCGGATGCTTCGAGCTGTGTGGCCTTGTACGACCCCGAGGACCCGGAGGCCCCGGCCGTCGCGGCCAGCACGGTCGGCGTTCCGCCCGCAGCGGGGGCGGCCGATGCGGTGAGCGTCCCACGCTCCGTGTCGTTGGACGTCTTCAGCGATCTGGCCGTGCGGCATCCGGGGCTCTGAGGATTCGTCAATACACAGGCCGGCAGTTCCACCAGTCGCAGGCGGGCGGCCCAGTCTCCTCCGTAGGCGCCGCGGAAGGCCGAGTAATCGACCTTCACCCGCACGGGCTGCTTGCCCTTCGCCGAATCCGTCCGGCTCACCGACAGCAGAAGCCCGTCGACACCGGCCTTGTCGGCGGCGGCTCGGCCGACGACCGAGACCTTGAGTTCTGCGGGCTGCACGGTGGCGTCCCGCGTCGGCTCGGCCGCCGGGGCGACAGAGACGGGGAGCTTCCCTGCGGGCTTGGGACCGGAACCCGGGGCGCCGAGCCTCACCTCAGCGCTCGACGCAGCGGGCCAGGTGACCTTCGGGGACCGCCACGGACGGCTCTTGGCGTCGTCCTTGAGCTTCTCGCCGCCGAACCGAACCGGTTCCACCGGCACAGCCTTGGGCTGCTTGACAAGGGCGGAGGGGCGTGCGGAGGCGTCATTGTCCGCGTCAGCCGAGAAGGCAATTCCCGGAAGAATTCCCATCAAGAGTGCTGCGGACAATGGCATAGCCAACCATGTCCTACTGAACCTACCCATTCCCCACCCCTTGCCGCCCCACGAATGACCGTCGGAAGCTAACAGGATCTCCACAGGAAAGTCACTACCCTCCGAAAATTGCGAAGTTCGCCCCTTCTGTGCAGATAGGGCAAAAGGTGAGGGAATCTCCCGCCCCGAGTGAGCCGCTTGACCGTCAGCACAAGGGCTGCCGAGACGATATGTCGCACTTGGTCAACTTTCGACACAGTTTCCCCGCTGCTTCACCATGTGACATTGCCTCTCATTTGGGAATTCGCCATTCCCTGCCCCGCATCTCACGACCTAAGGTCGGCCCGGAAATTGTGAACATCATGGAGAGAGCGAAATGCATCGCACACCCAGGCGGCATCGAAGAAAAAACAGACCGGCATATCGGTCTGTTTCCGCGGTTCTCGTAGCGGCCATCGGCTCTGCAGGAGCACTCGTTCCGGTCGCCGCCGCGGCCGTTCCGGTCGCCGCTCCTCGAACCGCAGTCACCGCCGGCGATCCGGTCGACGACGGCTCCATCAGCGAAGAGGACAGGGCTCTGGCTGCGGCCAAGTCAAGCGGACAGCCTGCCGAGTTGACCTCCGCGCGCACCGAGGTCTCCGACACCTGGGCCCAGCCGGACGGCTCGTTCTCCGTCAAGCGTTACGGATCACCGGTGCGGCTCTTCCGGAACGGGGATTGGGTGGCCACCGACCCCAGCCTGGCGTTCGCCGCCGACGGCACTGTCGTACCGAAGGCGTCCACGGTCAGCGTCGCGTTCTCAGGTGGCGGCACAGGCCCCCTCCTGTCCGGGGTCAAGGACGGCCGTACACTCACACTGTCCTGGCCGACCTCACTGCCCAAGCCGGTCCTCGCAGGAAATGTGGCCACCTATGGTGAGGTTCTGCCCGGGGTCGATCTCCAGCTCAAGGCAGAAGTAGAAGGTTTCTCCCAGCTCTTCGTGGTCAAGACCGCCGCGGCGGCCAATAATCCGCAACTCGCCACGCTCACCTACAAGATGAAGACCGTCGGCCTGACCGTGTCCGCGGACGCGGAGACGGGCAGCCTCGCCGCGGTCGACCCCGCCGGACAGACGGTCTTCACCAGCCCGACGCCGCTGATGTGGGACTCGCGTACGGCCAGTTCGGCGCCGACGGCCAGATCCGCCACCGCGGCCGCCACCGACGAGCCCGCACCCGGTGACGCGTTCGAGCCACCGCCGGGCGCCGCCGACGCTCAGATGCCCACCACGGTCAGTGCCGACAGCATCGAGATCAAGCCCGACCAGGCGTTGCTGACCGGGTCCGGCACCACGTACCCCGTGTACATCGACCCGACCTGGGCCTGGGGCAAGAAGGAAAACTGGACCCGGGTCTACAAAAAGTACCCCAAATCATCCTTCTGGAACGCCAACGAAGTCGCCCGGGTCGGCTACGAGAACGAGACGAACGGGCTCTCCCGCTCCTTCTTCCAGGTCGACACCGACAACATCAAGGGTGCCGACGTCAAGTCCTCGACCTTCCGGATCAAGAATGTGTGGTCCTGGTCCTGCCAGGACAGGCCCGTGGAGATCTGGCAGACCAAGCCCATCTCGAAGAAGACCACGTGGAACAAGCAGCCTGAAAAGGTGGGCAGTTCACCGCTGAAGACGGTGGACCAGTCCAAGGGCTGGAGCAAGGACTGCGCGGCGGGCAACCTCGAATTCGACGTGACCGCCAAGGCGCGCGAAGCCGCGGCGGGCAAGTGGTCGAGCCTGACCCTCGGCCTCTACGCCACGAATGAGAACGACACCTTCGGCTGGAAGAAGTTCGACGCCAAGACCGCCGTTCTGGAGACCAGGTACAACAACCCGCCCAAGACTCCCTCCGGTCTCGGTACGAACCCGAAGACGTCCTGCTCCGCGGGCGGCCTCATCGGCAATACCAAGGTGAGCCTGTACGCGACGGTGGACGACCCCGACGCCGGAAATCTGACCGCGCAGTTCCAGGTCTTCAAGAGCGGCAGCAGCACCCCCGTCGTCGACCAGAAGATCGATGCGCTCAAGGGCCGAGTGGCGACCTTGCCGACCACGGACGCACTGATCCCCACCGGGGCCTACACATGGAAGGTCCGTGCCGAGGACTCCCAAGGAGCCACCTCTGCCTGGAGCCCCACGTGCAAGTTCTCCGTGGACCGTACGCGTCCGGGCACCCCTCCGGTCATCTCCTCCGTCGTGTTCCCGGACGGCACCGACGGCTGGCCAACGACGACCGGCAAGGCTCGCACCCCCGGAGCCTTCACCTTTAGCGTCGGCGCGGCTGACAAAGTGACGGAAATCGGCTGGTACACCGACTCCGACCCTGCGGTCAGGTATATCTCCGCAACGACCGAAGGTCTGAGTCCTTCCCGGGACATCGCCCCGCCCGGCTACGGCCCGCACTTCGTGTACGCGTTCAGCGTCGATGGTGCGGGCAATCGGTCCGACACGGGTGTCTACCTGTACTACGCGACCAGGTCCGCCGACCGCGACGCCCCGGGCGATCTGAACGGGGACGGGATCAAGGACATCTGGAGCGTCGATTCCAACGGCACGCTGCTCACCTATGTCGGGCAGGAGGGCGGGCAGTTCTCCAACGCGACCAACGGCGGCCAGGCCTTCGACGGCGCCCAGACCACCTACCGGACGGACTGGGGCAATGACGGCTACACCGACCTGGTCACGCTCGAATTCGACACTGCGGAGAAGAGACGGAAGCTCTGGACGTACACCAACAACGGATTCGGCCTCGCTACCACCGACTACAAGGAAGGGAAGCAGCCGCTCACCGTCAAGTGCCCGGTCGTCGACGAGGACTATGGCTGCGTCGGTGAACCCGGCTGGACGGGGAACGATCACTGGAGCGATGCCTCCCAGGTTCTGACGCCCGGTGACATCAACGGTGACAGCATGCCCGACCTCCTCGTGAAGGAGGGCACATTGCTCTGGGCCTACTACGGCAACTACACCAAGCGCCTGAGCGTCCCCGTGCTCGTGGGCGGCAACGACTGGGACAAGTTCACCGTGGTGGCGCCCGGTGACCTGAACGGCGACAAGCTCGCCGACCTGTGGATGCGGAACAACGCCACGGGAGATATCTACCGCGCTCACGGGAGCGCCGACCAGTACGGCGTCCTTGATCCAACGACGTGGGGTAACACGGCTGCTCGGGTGAAGATCGGCTCCGGATATCCGGCCGCAACGTACCCGGTGGTGGACTCCGTGGGTGACATCACCGGCGACGGTGTGTCCGACCTGTGGGCCCGTAAGGCGGACAACACCATGGTCGGGTTTCCGGGCAAGGTGAGTGGCGCGACGTTCTCGTTCGCAGCGTCCTTCACCATCGACGGCGCCGCGGGCGGAACACGGATCCCCGCCGGAACCACCATCGCACCCGGCAAGTCGTACACGTCACGCTCAGCAAAGCTGACGATGAAGGAGGACGGAAATCTGGAGATCACTTCCGCGGCCAACAAGCCCCTCTGGTCCACAGGGACGTCCGGGAACGTCGGCGCCAAGGCGGTCATGCAGCCCAACGGCAACCTGGTCGTCTACAAGAGCGACGGCAGTACCGTCCTTTGGGAGTCCAAGACCAGTGCAGCCGAGGGTTACGCCCTTCTGCAGGATCGTGGCAACTTCGCGGTCTACAACGCGAAGGGCCAGTCGGTGTGGGCCGCCGGAACGTCCATCCGACAGGACGTCAATGGCGACGGCCGCAGCGACATGGTGGAATGGCACGACTACTCCGACGGCAATGACGCGATCCACACCTTCCTGACCACCTCCGACGGTGGTTTCGCCGCTCCGGCCAAGGCCTACACCACCCCGGGCAATCAGTGGACCCTGCAGTGGATGAAGAAGGTTTCGGGCGACTTCAACGGCGACGGCATGTCCGATGTCGCCGTGATGTACGACTATCCCGACAACAGCACGAAGCTCTGGACCTTCCTCGGCAGAAGTAACGGCACCTTCGCCTACCCGTTCGTCTCCTGGACGGCGACCCAAGGTCGTTGGGACTTCGCCCGCTCGACCTTGTTCGCCGGCGACTTCAACGGCGACGGACGCGACGACATCGCCGCCTGGTACGACTACGCCGACGGATCGGACATGCTCTATACCTTCACCTCGAACGTGCAGGGTGGGTTCAACGCCCCCTTCCACACGTGGAGTGCACCAAACCAGTGGGCCGTGTCGCGCTGCAAGTTCGTCGTCGGGGACTTCAACGGCGACGGACGCGACGACATCAGCGTCTTCTACAACTACGACGGCTCGTCCGTGAAGCTCTGGAACTTCACGGCTCAGCCCTCGGGCGGTTTCGATCGACCGATCGAGGCGTGGTCTCACGCCAACTGGGGTTCCTGGGACCGCACCGCAGTGTATTCAGGTGACTTCGACGGGGACGGACGTGACGATGTAGCCACGTGGTACGACTACGCGGACGGGACCGACACCATCTACGTGCACCGCAGCCGGAACACGGCGACGGGGTCCTTCGACACGCCCACGACGGCGTGGACTGTCCCACCAGGCACTCTCACGTTCGGATCGATGAAAATCGTCCCGGCGGATTACAACGGCGACGGACGCGATGACTTCGGGGCTATGTACGGGTACAGCGACGGCTCAGTGAGGATGTTCACGTGGCTGACCAAGCCTGACTCAACTCTCGAAACGATCAAGACCAGTTGGGTTTCACCGACACCTTCCTACTGGTCCTACCCGTTGAGCCACTTCGTGTATCGGTCCAACTAGCTGCTCTTCGAGCCCGACACGGACTCGACCCAACAGATTCGGCCCCTGGCGGCACCACTGCCGCCGGGGGCCGAAGACGTCTCTCCGTACGAAGGGCCGTCTCAGGCCCTCAACCCCTTCACGCCCGTTCTCATGCCTCCGTCACCGCCGTGGCCCGCCACGGTGCCAGGCGTTGTACGTCGCGGGCCGTCTCCGTGACTCCGCTCAGGAAGCCCTGCGCGCGCGGGGACGCCGTGTCGCGGAGCCATTCCGGGGCGATGTCGCAGACCGCGACCTTGACGCCCGTGCCGGCCAGGGCCAGCGGGAGGGTGTGGACGACCGTGGAGGGGAAGCTCAGGACGGTGCGGCCGATGGGGCCCCGGCGGGCGATGAGTTCCAGGGGGAGGTCCGGGCGGACGATCTCCAGACCGGTGGCGGCTTCCAGGGCGTGGAGCTTCTCCGCGGACTCGCGGCGGTGCGCGAAGTAGCGGGTCGCGCCGTGGGTGCGGGCCAGGGCGGCGACCGCCTCCTGGTACGGGACCGGGTCGATGACGCCCGTCTCGACCAGGGAGGTGCCCACCAGGTCGGCGCCCTTGGTGATGCGGGGCGGGCCGAAGCGGCTGCGGGTCCAGGAGAAGTCGTTGGCGCTGACCGTGATGCCCGGCGGAGCCTCGACCGGCATCGCGGTGAACACCTCGACCGTACGGTTCGCCGATGGGGTGAAGCGGCGGCGGGCGGTGGCCGTGACCGGGGCCAGGACCAGTTCGCGCGGACCCTTGCTGCCCCGGCGGTGCCAGCGCACCAAGCGCTCGCCGCGGGCCAGTTGGGCGACGAACTCCATGGTGGCCGTGCCGTCGTCGACCACCGTGAGGCGGGGGGCGCGGACCAGGGTGAGCAGGAGTTGTACGTACCGCGAGAACGGGTCACCGATCACGATGTGATCCGCCCGCCTGACCAGTCCGGTCAGGGCGCGCAGGGCCTTGAGAGGCGCGCCGGACTCGCCGCGCGCCTCCTGCCAGCGGACGGTGATGCCCTCGTCGCGGGCCAGCTCCGCCATCCTGCGCAGCTGGCCGCGCGACATCGGGTCGACCGGGGGGAGGACGACGACCGTGGTGGCGGCCGGGTCCTGTCCCCCCATGCTGTGGGTCCACTCCAGGACGTTCAGGAGCTGGACCGGGCTCTCGACGAAGGCGAGGTTCACCGGTCGGCGCTCAGACCGCGACCGGCTCGGGGGCGGCGTCGCTCTCGGCGACGACGCCCGTGACGCGGCGGAGCTTCTTCATCGGGCCGAGCTCCGACTCGTACACCTTCTTCACGCCGTCGCCGAGGGAGGCCTCGATGGTGCGGATGTCGCGGACCAGGCGGGTCAGCCCCTGCGGCTCGACGGAGGCGGCCTGGTCGGAGCCCCACATGGCGCGGTCGAGGGTGATGTGGCGCTCGACGAAGGTGGCGCCGAGGGCGACGGCCGCCAGCGTGGTCTGCAGGCCCGTCTCGTGGCCGCTGTAGCCGATCGGGACGTTGGGGTACTCCTGCTGGAGGGTGTTGATGACCCGCAGGTTCAGCTCCTCGGCCTTCGCCGGGTACGTCGACGTGGCGTGGCAGAGCAGGATGTTGTCCGAGCCGAGGACCTCCACCGCGTGGCGGATCTGGCGCGGGGTCGACATGCCGGTGGAGAGGATGACGGTGCGGCCGGTGCCGCGCAGCGCGCGCAGCAGCTCGTCGTCGGTGAGGGAGGCCGAGGCCACCTTGTGCGCGGGGACGTCGAACTTCTCCAGGAACGCGACGGCCTCGGTGTCCCACGGGGAGGCGAACCAGTCGATGCCGCGCTTGGCGCAGTGCTCGGCGATGGTGCGGTACTCGTCCTCGCCGAACTCGACGCGGTGGCGGTAGTCGATGTACGTCATCCGGCCCCAGGGGGTGTCCCGTTCGATGTCCCACTGGTCGCGCGGGGTGCAGATCTCCGGGGTGCGCTTCTGGAACTTGACGGCGTCGCAGCCGGCTTCGGCGGCCACGTCGATCAGCGCGAGGGCGTTGTCGAGGTCGCCGTTGTGGTTGATGCCGATCTCGCCGGTGATGTAGACGGGCCGGCCGGGGCCGGCGGTGCGGGTGCCGAACGTGCGCAGACGAGAGGTGTTCATGGTGGTGCGTTCCTTACTTGGTGGGGACAGTGGGGACAGCAGGGACGGTGGGTGCGGAGGTGGCGGGGACGCCGGTGGGGACAGAGGTGGCAGAGGTGGCGGGGAGGCCCGTGCCGGTGAGCGTGGGGCCCAGCAGCCACGCCGCGATCTCGCGGATGGCGCCGAACCCGCCGGGGGTGGTCGTGACGGCGCGCGCCGCCGCGCGCACCGAGTCATGGGCACTGGCGACCGCGACGGGCCAGCCCGCCAGGTCGAAACAGGGCAGGTCGTTGACGTCGTTGCCGACGTAGAGGACGCGTTCGGGCGCGATGGACTGCTCGTCGCACCACTGCTTGAGCGCCTCGTCCTTGCGGTCGATGCCGTGCAGGACGGGGACCTTGAGCTTGCGGGCGCGGGCGGCGACGACCGGGTTCCGCTCCGTGGAGAGGATCAGGAGCGGCAGGCCCGACCGGCGCAGCGCGGCGATGCCCAGGCCGTCGCCCCGGTGCACGGCGACGGTCTCGCGGCCCTCGGAGTCGATCATGACCCGGTCGTCGGTCTGGGTGCCGTCGAAGTCGAGGACGACGGCGTCGATGTCCGCGCGGGTGGGCAGCGGGGCCGGGTCCAGGAGCGGGGCGAGCGCGCGGGCGCGGGCCAGGTCGTGCGGGTCGTCGACCTCCAGCACCCGGGCCGGGTCGGTGCGCACCAGGGCGGTGTGGCCGAAGAAGCGGTGGCGGTGGGTACGGAAGCCCGCCACGTCCATGGCGTACGCGGCCCCGGTCTCCAGCAGGTCCTGCGGGCGGGCCTGGCGCATGGGGCGGACGGCCTTGTCGTGGTTGACGCCGTAGCTGCCCTCCTCCACCGCGGAGCCGTCGCGCCACACGAAGCCGTGGAACGGGGCGACGGTGACGGCCGTGTCGGCGCCTTCGTGGGCGACCGCCCTGGCGACGCCGTCGATGTCCTCGCGGGCGACGAACGGGCTGGTGCACTGGACCAGCAGCACCACGTCGACGCTCCGGCCGCGCAGGGCCTCGTACGCGTCGAGGGCGTGCAGGACGGCCGCCTCGCTGGTGGCGGTGTCCCCGGCGATGGCCTCGGGGCGCTGGACACAGTGCAGCCGGTGGGCGGCGCCGTACGCCTCGGCCGCCGTCCGGGCCGCCTGCGCGATGGCCGCGTCGTCGGTCGTGACGACGACGTCGGTGACCGCGGGGGCGCCGAGGCAGGCGAGGACCGCGCGGGCGACCAGCGGTACGCCGCCGACCGGGGCGAGGTTCTTGGCGGGGACGCCCTTGGAGCCGCCGCGGGCGGGGATCACGGCGAGCACGGTGGACTTCGACGGGGTCCGGGCGGGCGTCCGCGCGGGGTCCGGGGTCGTCGGAGGGGTCTTCGAAGTGGTCGTCGGAGGGGTCTGGGGCGGCGTCATCGATGCTCCTGGGGTGGTGGTCACAGCTCGCCCATCCGGCGGATCACGGGGGCGACCCGCTGGACGCCCTGGCGGTAGGCGCCGCGCGCCGCGTTGCGTACGGTCTCGCGCACCGCGCCCCGTACCCGGCCGGTCTCCTGGGGGGCCGCCGCGCCGGGCAGCGGGTGACCGTCGGGGGCCAGGTGGTGGCGGGCGAGGATGCCGGGGAGGTAGCCGGGGGCGGTGGCGGGCGTGTAGTAGGGCGACAGGGTGGGGAGCGAGCCGCGGTTCAGCAGGGCTCCGACCCGGGCGCGGGCCCGGTCGTAGGAGCCCGCGTACGTGCCGTCGGCGGCGACGCCCTGGCCGGCCAGCCACTCCTCGTCGGGCCGCGGGCGGATGCCGCCGTCGAGCCGGTCCCAGGAGGTGAGCAGCCCGGAGCCGATGAAGTGGTGGTTGCCGAGGGTTTCGCGGATGCCCAGGTCGGTCAGGACGGCGGTCGGGATGCGCCGGTGCAGGGACTCCAGCGCGGCCGTCGAGGAGACGGTGACCAGCAGGTCGGTGCGGTCCAGGACTTCGCCCATGTGCCCGTACACCAGGCGGAAGTTGGGCGGGAGGCCGCCGGGCAGCCTCTCCGCGAGGCGCTGGTAGGGCAGCTCCTCGATGTGCGTGGTGTGCTCGCCCGGCTTGGAGCGCAGCTTCAGCAGCACCTCGCGGCGCGGGTGCAGCCGGGCGTGCTCGACGAGCCTGCGCAGCAGGTACGTGCGGTCGGCGCGGGAGGCCGGTACGGAGGGCTGGGCGGCGAACACCACGGTGTCGCGGCCCTCCTGGGGCCGGTGCGGCTCGCCGCCGAGGAACGGCAGCGCGGCCTCCGTGACGGCCGAGGCGTCGGCGCCCACTCCCTCGTACACGGCCCGGAACCGCTCCGCGTCGTGGCGGGAGTTGGCGAGGACGACATCGGCGCCGTGCCGCAGCAGGAGTCCGTCGGCCAGCTTCTCGTAGACGACGCCGACATAGCCGGTGACGACCACGGGCCTGCGGTCCAGCCGCAGGGCGGCGAGGCCGTGCAGCATGGCCTGGACACCGCCGCCGACAAGGGAGAGCACGACGAGGTCGTACGCCTCCTCCCGTACCGTGCGCAGGAACTCGACGGCGGTCACCTCGCGCACCCGGTCGGCGTCGATGCCGACCTCGCCGACCTCGGCGAGCTGCCGGGGCGTCGGGGTGGCCCGGCCGCGCAACAGCAGTCCGCTGATCTCGACGGGGCGCTCGCCGGTGCCGGACGCGGCGGTCAGCCGGCGCGCGGTGAGCGCGCCCCATTTCCACCGGGTGTCGGAGTCGGCGAGAACGGCTACCCGCAGCGCCGCGGTGTCCGCGGCGGCGGTTTCAGCCGGATCGGCCGTATTGCTGGTACGTGGGGGCACGTCGTAGAAGTTAGGAAGGCATTTCGTTGGGCGGCCCAACGGAGCGGCAACAAATGGTTAACAGCCCGCCGACGATTGGCTAATCGGCCCCGGATTCGGCCTGGTTCATCATTCCGACATTCGCCGTTCACCGAGCGTCCCCCGTGGGGACAAGGCAAATGCCGGAGCCCGCCCTAGCGTGATGCGGGTGGTTAAGCTCTCCGTCATCGTGCCGTTCTTCAACGTGCAGACATACGCGCCCGACACCCTCAGAAGCCTACGGGCCAATGCCCGTGAGGACTTCGAGTTCATCCTTGTCGACGACTGCTCGACCGATGGGACGGCGGACATCCTGCGCCGTGCCCAGGACGACATCCCGGGGGTGGTCGTGCTCAGACACGAACGGAACGGGGGGCTGGCCACCGCCCGCAACACCGGGCTGGACGCGGCGCGCGGCCAGTACCTCGCCTTCCTGGACGGCGACGACTGGCTGGCCCCCGGTTTCTACGCCGAACTGCTCGCCCGTACCGAGGCGTTGGGGTGCGACTTCGTCCGTACCGACCATGTCCAGGTGGAGGGCGCGAGCCGTACGGTGCACCGCGTCCCGCACGGCAGGCGCGACAGCGTGACGGACCCGCGCGAGGCGATCCTGCCCGCCGACCGGTCCACCTCGGTGGACTATCCGTACGCCTGGGCGGGGCTCTACCACCGCAGGCTGCTGGACCGCGGACTGCTGCATTTCACGGACGGGCTGCGCACCGCCGAGGACCGGCCGTGGATCTGGCGGCTGCACCGCAGCGCGGATTCCTTCGCGGTGCTCGGAATGCTGGGAATTTTCTACCGGCGCGGGGTGGCTTCCTCGCTGACCCAGATCGGTGATGTGCGCCAGCTCGATTTCATTCGCTCATTCGACCAGGTCATCCGGGAAACGGCCGAGGACCGCGACGCGAATCTGCTGCTGCCGAAAGCGGTACGTACGTACTGCGCGATCATTTCCCATCACATGGCCTCGATCGAGAGGTTCGAACCGCCCGTGGCCCGCACACTGAAATCACTCAGCTCGGCGGCGCTCAAACGCATGCCCCAGCCGGTGCTGGACGAAGCGCTCGACTCCATGGACGTCCAGCGCGCGACCCTGCTGCGCCGGCTGCGACGGCGGCCCACCGCCGCGAAGGAGGCGACGGCAGCATGAGCTTCCCCTCGACGCGCCGCACCACGCAGATCTTCGCCGCCTCCACCCTGTACGGCGCGGCCACGCTCGCCGCCGCGCTGGACACCGGCTGCTTCGGTCCGGCCGACCGCCGCATCCTGCTCGTCTGCAACAACGCCGCGATCCCGGAGACCACCCCGGCCCTCGACGCGATGCCGGGCTTCGAGTTGCTGCGCGGCCGTTTCGACGACGTGGTGTCGTGGAACGAGACGATCGCCCCGTTCCACCCGGGCCATTGGTCCCCGCGCCCCGACGACGTACCCCTGTGGGAACGGCATCTGCGGCTCGCCTGGGGGCTCGGCGACGACGCCGTCGAGCTGACGGTCGAGTCGATCCAGGTCAACCCCGCCATGGCGATCGCCCAGATCTTCACCGGTGTGCCGATCGATGTGTACGCCGACGGGCTGATGAGCTACGGGCCGACCCGCAACAAGATAGATCCGCTGGTCGGAACGCGGGTGCGGCGGCTGCTGCACCTGGATCTGGTGCCGGGTCTGAAGCCGTTGCTGCTCACCGAGTTCGGGGTGCTGCCGCAGATCGTGCGGACCGAGGGCTTCCGCAAGGTGCTGGGTGAGCTGGCCGGCGTACCGGCCGCTCTGCCGTCCGTCGAGGCGCCCGCGCTGCTGCTCGGCCAGTACCTCTCCGCGCTGGGGCTGATCTCCACCGCCGAGGAGGAGAACCTGCATCTGCGGATGATGCGGGGCGCGGTGGCGCTCGGCCACACCCGTCTGGTGTTCAAGCCGCATCCGACGGCCCCGGCCCACTGGTCGAAGGCGATGGAGGACGAGGCGGAGCGGCTCGGCGCCGAACTGACCGTGCTGGACGCCGGGATACTCACCGCGCCCGTTCTCGCGGAGGTCCTCTACGAACGGATGCGGCCCGCGCTGGTCGTCGGCTGCTTCTCCACGGCGCTGCTCACCGCGTCCGTGTTCTACGGGCTGCCGGTCGCCCGGGTGGGTACGGAAGTGCTGCTGGACCGGCTCTCCCCGTACGAGAACAGCAACCGGATGCCGGTCACCCTGGTGGACGTGCTGCTGCCGGAGCTCGGCGACCGGGCGGCGGTGCTGGAGCAGCGGCCTTCGGACGGCGCCGAGACGGAGGTGTCCGCGCTGGTCGCCGCCGTCGGGTTCGCCATGCAGCCGCGGATCTATCCGGGGCTGCGGCCGGACGCGGAGCGGTATCTCGCGGCGCGGCTGACGCCGTCGACCTGGCGGTACTTCAAGCGGCGCCGCCTCACGTCGCTGGCGCTGCCGGGGGCGGTGCCGTCCCAGTTCGCGTTCCTGCCGCGCAACGCGACGGTACGCAGGGTGGCGAAGCGGGCGCGGTCGCTGCGGCGGGCGGTGCGCCGGTAGGCACGGTCGCGGTGACGGTGACGGCCACGAGTGGTGGGGCGGGTCCGGTCGTCCGGGCCCGCCCCACCGTTCGTCGCATGGTTCGTCGCATGGTTCGTCGTACGGGGAGTTCGCGTCCGTCCCGGAGTGCTAGCGCCCCAGAATCACGCGCAGGTCCGCCGCGTTCGCCTCGGTGACCTTCCACAGTTCCTGCTGGCGGCCGTGCACATCGGCGACCGTCGCCGCGTGGTCGGCCAGCAGTCCGGCCGCCCGTTCGGTGAGGCGGGCGCCGAGGTGCCGGTCGTGGACCGAGATGCCCCACTCGGGCCGTTCGATGTCGGACAGGAAGTACGCCATCTTGGGGTGCGAGATCAGGCTGATGACCGGGGTCCCGCAGCCGAAAGGGATCATGCCCGCGTGGCCGCGCATCCCGATGACCAGCTTCGTCCGGGCGTAGGTGTCCCGGATCGCGTCGTTCTCGAAGTCGTACATCGGGATGACCGGCAGCGAGATGCCGTGTTCGCGCCGCAGGTCGAACGCGATCCGCTCGTCGTCCAGCGAGTGCGCGACGCACTTCACCTCGGCCAGTTCTCCCAGCGCGGTGACGGCGGTGGCCAGCTCGGCGAGGAAGTGCCCGTAGTCGTGGCCGAAGCGGAGCCCGGCCCTGTCGTACGCGGCGTTGACCAGGATGGTGTCATCGCGCGCGGCGGGGTCCTGCCAGCCGCCGACCAGCTGCCGGGTGACCGTGGTCGGGCAGGGCTGGAAGCGGACCTTGTGGTGCAGCTCGGGCGGCAGGAGGTCGCGGACCTTCTCGATGGAGCCGTGGTTGCGCAGCCCGAAGAACGCGGAGCGCTCCACCAGCTTGCGCAGGCTGGACAGGAACCGGTTCCGGCCGTGCCCGTACGCCTGTCCGTCGAACGCGTTGAAGCCGACCGCGTACACCACGACGGGTACGTCGATCCGCTCCAGCAGCTCGTCGGGCACGTTCCACTGCCAGCCGCTGTTGCCGTTCGGCGCGGTGTCCGGGATGAAGAGTCCGCCGCCGCCGATGACCAGACCGCGGCGGTCGTTGACCCGCTCCAGGGCCGCCTCGTCGAAGAGCCGGTGGGCGTGGACGGAGTGCCAGCGGTCGGGCCCGGTGTCCCGGCCGAAGGCCAGCCGTACGCTCTCGGGCAGCAGCTTGTCGCCCGCGTTGCCCTGGCGCTCCATGTAGAAGGCGACATGGGCCAGTTGGCCGGAGGCGGGGCCCTCGGCCGGCGGGGCGGGGTCGGTGGTGCGCAGGTGCGTCAGCCGGTTCGCCCGGTGCGTCGGGTCCACGCCGAGGCCCTGCCGGGCGTACCCCGCGGCCTCCGTGTCGTCGCCGTGGATCCAGGCGATCTGGGCGAGCCGGCCGAACGCGGTCGCGGCCCGGTTCGGCGCCGCGGTGGCCAGCAGCAGCTGGGCGCGGGCCTCCTCGTACCGGGACACGCTCATCAGGGCGTGGCCGAGCACCTCGTGCGGCCACGCCTCGTCGACCGGGATACGGACCCGGCCCAGCAGGTCCACGGCCTCCTGGTACTCGCCCGCGCCGATCTGTGCCGCGGCGACCTTGCGGGCGCTCTCCACATCGGCGGTGCGCAGGACGTGCGGGATGCCGTAGTGGACCAGCAGGTCGTGGTGCTTGGGCCCGTTCGCGTCGAGGTACGCGGCGTGGAAGTCGGCGTCGGACAGCTCGTACGCGTGCCAGCGGGCCTCGGCCGCGCCGTACCCCGCCTCGCCGCCCTGCCAGGGCTTGTGGCGCCCCGTGAAGTGCAGGATCGCGGTGCCGTCCGGGACCGGGAGGTCGCCCGAGAGCCGCCGCTTGACGAAGTTGTAGCGGGCGTCGAGATGGACGAAGCCGCCGTCCAGTACGGCGTTGAGGATGCCCTGGTCGTGCTTGTCCAGCTCGTACGTACCGGCCCGGCCGACCTCGTCCAGCTCGGCGCAGAACGTGTCGCTCAGATACTCGCGCTGGATGACCAGCAGCCCGCTGTTGAGCTTGTGCTGCCCGTAGAAGAACTGCGGGACGGCGGCGAGGCCGTCGCGCAGCTGGAGCAGTTCGCCCAGGTCACCGAGGACCACCATGTCGGTGTCCAGGGTGATCACGGTGTCGTAGTCACGCACACGGAACACGTCGAGGATGAAGTACGCCTTGCGCACCAGGTAGTTGTCCTGGTCGCCCTTGGCGTAGGTGTCGTAGTGCTCGGCGTCCACGCGCCGGAAGTCGACGCGCGGGTGCAGGGCGCGGATCCTCGCGACCGAGTCGGGGCGAAGCCCGTCGTGCAGGACGAGGAAGTCCTCGCAGACCTGCGGGTTGGAGAGGGCCAGACTGCGCAGCAGGGTCAGGAAGCCGGGCAGGTAGTTCTCGTCCACGAAGCTCGCGAACGCGACGCGGCGCTTGCCGGTGAGCGCGCTCGCGGAGGTGGGAGTCGTCATCGCAGTCGTATCCTCGTATCGGTGACGCTCTGGGCGCGTTCCATGACCCACGCCTTTTCGCTGGTGTACTCGTGCACGGAGGTGATGGGCATCCGCATCGCCTCGGGCAGCCGGTAGGCGCCGCTCTCGTAGAAGTCGAAGCCGATCAGGTCGATGCGCGGGCTGACGTCCAGGAAGTCCAGCAGCCACAGCATGTTGAACCCGGTGGTGGGTATCGCGGGCCATTCCTCGTTGCCGACGCGCCCGATGTCGCGCAGGGGCCAGCGCAGCGACTCGTCACCCAAGTACGTCTGCGCGCCCGGCACCAGCCGGTTGCGCAGCGAGTGCTTCCAGTCGCCGGAGACGCCGCCGAAGACCAGCCGGGTGTCCACGCGCCGGTCCCAGTTGAAGCCGTGCTTGTGGATGCTGACGTGGATGTCGGTGCGCCCGCCGGTCGCCACCGGGTCGATCCGGTACGAGTTGAAGCGGACGACCAGGTCGTAGGCGTCGATCTCGGCGCCGAGCGAACTGGCGCCGACACGCTGCGAGTTGGCGATCAGACAGATGGACCTGCCCGCGATGCGGTTGCGGAACTCGCCGAGGGTGAGCCAGCGGACGCCGCCGAAGGTGGGGTCGTCGACCGCACCTCGCATACGGAGCCTGCGCTGCTCGGCGTAGAGCGCGGTGAGTTCGGTGAGTGCGGTCAGCTCGGCAGGTTCGGGGATCACACCGGGGCCACCGGGCCCACCGGGTCCGGAATGCCTCGCGCGGTCGGGGCGGCCGGTTCCGTCGTACGTACCGCTGCTGCCGCCGCCCGGGATTCCGGCGTCCTCCCGTGCCAGGCCGAGGTACTGGGACACCGTCTCCTGGACCTCGGTGACCGGAGTGCCGTCGCGGCTCTGGGCCAGCAGCGCGCCGATCAGCCGGGCCCTGGCCCCGGACCGGTCGCCGCGCGCCCGCAGGTCCAGGCCCGCGGCCCAGGACTCGGTGACGGGCCGGGCGGCGAACTCCTGGGCCTCGGGGCAGCTGCCGGCCAGCCGGTGCAGCAGCTCGCCCCGGAGCCGGGCGCCCTCCCGCAGCCCGGCGACCTTGGCGGCCACACCGAACCCGTCGTCCTCGGTGAACGCGAGGTAGCGCTCGTGCGCGGCGACGGCGGCGCTCTCCTCGCCCGTCGCTTCCAGGATGCGGGCCCTCAGCCGCCAGCCGGCCCGGGAGCGCCTGCGCTGGGTCAGCACGGTGTCCGCGATGAGGAGGGCGAGCTTCCGCTCGTCCTCGTAGTCGCAGTCCAGCGCCTTGTTCCCGGCGGCGAGCAGCGGATCCAGCAGGTCGTCGCCGAGGACGAGGGCCGCGCCCGGCTCCTTGCCGGGCCGCCGCAGCAACGGCAGCCCGGCCGCCGGGGGTGCCACCGGGACCGACGCGGCGTGGGCGGCGAGGAGTTGGCGCAGCGCCTCCGCCAGTGCCGTACGGCGACGGTCCAGGCCCGCGACGAGCTTCCCGCTGTGCGCGGCGCAGGCGCGCAGGCAGGTCTCCAGGTCGGTGGGGGTGACGTCGGCGGCCTCGGGGCTGCCGCCTTCGGGCGGCGCCTGGACCTCCGCGTCGCGTTGCCGTGGCCAGCGGGTGCGGGCTTTCGTCATGGCGCTCCAAGCGTCTGATGCCCGTGGGGGAAGAGGGGCGTGGGTTGCGTACGGGAGTCGCGGACGTCCCGTGCGGTCCGTCTCCGGCGGAACGGAGAGGGGCGGGAGTCCGCGGAGCGGGTCGCGGTTTCGCGTCACCGTAGGAAACCTGGACGGCGCTTGGATGAACTCGCCCTGTCAGCCCGGAAAACTGCGTGTCTCCCGGGCGTTTCGGCCCCTCTTCCGGTCCTACGCTGACGCGGCGCACCGGCTGAAATGGAGTGGCCTTGACCATCACACCGCAGGACGCGGGCACGGCGCCCCGCACCGCCACGCTCCCCCTCTCCGATCCCCCGAGCACCCCGCGGGACACCCCGGAGGCAACGCCCGGAGCCCTGCCGCGGGAGTCCCCGCCCGCGCGGCCGAGGGTCCGGATGCGTGCCCTGGACGGGCTGCGGCTGCTCGCCGCGCTGATGGTCGCGGGCTACCACTACGGCGGCCGGGGCGGTGACATCACGAAGGCGTGGGGCAGTTCCGCCGCCGTACAGTTCCCGTCCGCCCACACCTGGTTCGCCTATGGGTGCCTCGGGGTGCAGATCTTCTTCGTGATCAGCGGTTTCGTGATCTGCATGAGCGGCTGGGGGCGCTCGCTGAGCGCGTTCTTCGCCTCGCGGGTCTCCCGGCTGATGCCGGCGTACTGGGTGGCCGTCGTCCTGGTGACCCTGGTCTTCGCGCTGCCCTGGGTGGCGTACGAGGCGGTGTCGCCCAGCGACGCGCTGGTCAACATGACTTTGCTCCAGCAGCCGTTGGGCGTGGACCGGGTGCTGGGGGTGTGCTGGACGCTCTGGGCGGAGGTGCGGTTCTACGCCCTGTTCGCGCTGTGCGTCGTGCTGCCCGGGGCGAATCGGCGGCGGGTGGTGCTGTTCTGCGCCGTGTGGACGCTGGCGGCGGCGCTCGCGAAGGCGTCGGGCGCGGCGTTCCTCGATGTGCTCCTGATGCCGGAGTACGCCCCGTACTTCATCGGCGGCATCGGCCTCTACCTCGTCCACCGCGACCGCCGGGACGCGGTGGCCTGGGGCATCGTCGGGGTGAGCTGGCTGCTGGGCCAGCACTACGCGGTGGCGGACCTGTGGCACCCGGACAGCCCGGACGCCTTCTCCTACCGTTCGTCCACGGTGATCGTCCTGGTCGTGACGGCGGGCTTCGCGGCGGTGGCGGCCATCGCGCTGGGGGCCCTGAACCGCGTCGACCGGCAGTGGCTGACGGTCGCGGGGGCGCTGACGTACCCCTTCTACCTGGTGCACGAACACCTCGGATGGGTGGTGGTGGGGGTGTTGCACCGGGGGCTGGGGATTCCGGCGTGGGCGACGTTCGCCCTGACGGTGGCGGCGATGCTGGGCCTGGCCTGGCTGCTGCACCGCTTCGTGGAGCGGCGGTTCACGCCGCTGCTGCGGGACGCCCTCTCACGAACAGCCCTTGACCTCAAGCGCGGTTGAGCTCCTAACGTCGGAGCCATGGACTACACACACGATGACGCGGGACTTGCCAGGCAGCCGATCGGATACTGGAGTTGGGCCGCGCACAAGGCGACCGTGACCCACATCCAGGCGGCGCTCGCGGAACAAGGGCTGACCCAGCCCCGGTGGTGGGTGCTCAACCAGCTCACCGACGCGGACGAAACAGGCCGGGTCCGCGAGGAGGTGGTGACGCTGCTCAAGGGCTATTTCGACGTCGGGGACGGCATGGAACCCGAGGTCGACTCCCTGATCGAACAGGGTCTGGTCGCCCAGGCCCCGGACACCCGGCTGCGGCTGACCACCGAGGGGCGCGCGTTGCGCGAACGGGCCATCGTCCGCGTGACGCGGGCCAGTGCCGAGATCCACACCGACATCCCCACCGAGGAGTACGTCGCGGCGCTCAAGGTCCTCCAGCGCATGATCCACAACGTCGGCGGCAAAGCCTGGCACCACTGACCCGGGCAGGCCGCGACCGGCCGGGCCCGGCACCACTGAGCCCGGCCCGGCCCGGCCGGTCAGATGCTGCTGAACGAGAGCTTCGCCGCGAACCCGAGGAACAGCACACCCGCCGCCGAAGTGGCCCCGGCCGACAGCCGCTTGCGGCGGCGGAAGGCGGAGGCCAGGCGGGTGCCGCCGAATATGAGCATCGACAGGTACAGGAAGCTGGCGAACTGGAGCAGCGTGCCGAGCAGGAGGAAGGACAGGGCCGGGTAGGCGTAGCCGGGATCGACGAACTGCACGAAGAAGGAGATCATGAACAGGATCGCCTTCGGGTTGAACAGGCTGACCACCAGCGCCCGCCGGTAGGGCCGCTCCATCGCGACGGCCGCCGCCGGCGCCCCGGCCTCGTCCGTCAGCTCGGCCACCCGCCGGTGCCGCTCGCGCCACATGGACACGGCCGCCCGCAGCATCCCGATCGCCAGCCACGTCAGGTAGCCCGCCCCCGCGTACTTGACCACCGCGAACAGCAGCGGCGTCGTCTGGAGCAGCGAGGCGGCCCCCAGCGCGGACAGCGTCATCAGGACCGTGTCGCCGGTCCAGACACCGGCGGCGGCGACATAGCCGGTCCGTACACCGCGCCGGGCGGCGACGGAGAGCACGTACAGCGAATTCGGCCCCGGCAGAAGGACGATCAGCACCAGGCCGGCGAGATAGGTCGGAAGATCGGTGACACCCAGCATGAACGGAGTGTCGCACGGGGGTACGACACTCCGTCCAGGCGTTTCATCACGGGAGACGTCAGAACGCGTCGGTGGGCACGTACGTCCCCCAGACCTGCCGCAGCGCGTCGCAGACCTCGCCCACGGTCGCCCGCGCCCTGAGGGCGTCCTTCATCGGGTACAGCACGTTGTCCGTGCCCCGCGCCGCCGCCTTCAGCCGTACCAGGGCCGCGTCGACCGCGCCCCGGTCCCGTTCCGCGCGGAGCGTGGCCAGCCGCCGGGCCTGCTGGGCCTCGATCTCCGGGTCCACGCGGAGCGGCTCGTACGGCTCCTCCGCGTCGAGCCGGAAGCGGTTGACGCCGACGACGACGCGCTCACCGCTGTCCGTCTCCTGCGCGATGCGGTACGCGCTGCGCTCGATCTCGCCCTTCTGGAAGCCGCGCTCGATCGCGCTGACCGCGCCGCCCATGTCCTCGACCCTGCGCATCAGGTCGAGGGCGGCCGCCTCGACGTCGTCCGTCATGCTCTCGACGACGTACGACCCGGCGAACGGATCGACGGTGGCCGTGACGTCCGTCTCGTACGCGAGGACCTGCTGGGTGCGCAGCGCGAGGCGGGCGGACTTGTCGGTGGGCAGGGCGATGGCCTCGTCGAAGGAGTTGGTGTGCAGCGACTGCGTGCCGCCGAGGACCGCTCCCAGCCCCTGCACCGCGACACGGACCAGGTTGACCTCGGGCTGCTGGGCGGTGAGCTGGACGCCCGCGGTCTGGGTGTGGAAGCGCAGCATCAGCGACTTGGGGTTCTTCGCGCCGAACTCCTCCTTCATCACCCGGGCCCAGATCCGGCGGGCGGCACGGAACTTGGCGACCTCTTCGAGGATCGTCGTACGGGCGACGAAGAAGAACGAGAGGCGCGGGGCGAAGTCGTCCACGTCCATGCCCGCCGCCACCGCGGTACGGACGTACTCGATGCCGTCCGCGAGGGTGAAGGCGATCTCCTGCGCGGGCGAGGCTCCGGCCTCGGCCATGTGGTAGCCGGAGATGGAGATGGTGTTCCACTTCGGGATCTCGGCCTGGCAGTACTTGAAGATGTCCGCGATCAGCCGCAGTGACGGCTTCGGCGGGAAGATGTACGTGCCGCGGGCGATGTACTCCTTGAGCACATCGTTCTGGATGGTGCCGGTGAGCCGGTCCGCCGGGACTCCCTGTTCCTCGCCGACCAGTTGGTAGAGCAGCAGCAGAAGGGCGGCGGGCGCGTTGATGGTCATGGACGTGGAGACCTTGTCCAGCGGAATCCCGCCGAACAGGACGCGCATGTCGTCCAGCGAGTCGATCGCGACCCCGACCTTGCCGACCTCGCCCGAGGCGATCGTGGCGTCGGAGTCGTGGCCCATCTGGGTGGGCAGGTCGAAGGCGACCGACAGGCCCATGGTGCCGTTGGCGATCAGCTGCTGGTAGCGGGCGTTCGACTCGGCGGCGGTACCGAAACCGGCGTACTGCCGCATCGTCCACGGCCGCCCGGTGTACATCGTCGGGTAGACGCCGCGGGTGAAGGGGTACGCGCCGGGCTCACCGAGCTTCTCCGCCGCCTGCCAGCCGTCGAGTGCGTCCGGCCCGTACACCGGCTCGATGGGCAGTCCCGACTCGGACTCTCGCGTCATCTGCTGCGCCTCCCCTTCAAACTACCTACTGGTAACAAACCTCGCGACGGACTGTAGCGGCGGCCTCGGGACCCGGTGGAGAGCCATTGGCTGGGACCTTGCTCACAGGGCCCGGTCCGGTCTGGACGTGCTGTTCCCATCATGCGCAGGATTCGGCAACCGGGCAGGACGGGAATCCGTCCAAGGAGACACCGGAACCACCGGAACCACCGGGCGAGGCAGGGGGCCGAGGATGACGGGCAGCGACGGAACAGCCGGAACGAACGAAAGGGACGGACGGGACGGAAGGTTCGGACGGTTCGGGCGGGACCGGCGGGACGGAAGCGGCGTTCGCGGCGGCCTGGGCACCTCGCCCGGCCCGAACCGTGGCCCGGTCCTCCTGGACGGCCCGCGCGGTGACTTGGGCACCTCGCCCGGCCCGCGCGGTCGCCGTCACCGGGGAACGCGCGCCGCCACCACCGCCGCGGTCGGGATGCTCGCCGTCACCGCGCTGGCGGCAGGCTGCCGGGTCCAGACCGCCCAGGGCACGGAGCCGACGTCACCGCCCGCCCCGGCCTCCGGCAGCCCGACGGCGAGCGTCTCCCCGCGCCCGTTCGCCACTCCCTCCGACGACGCGAAGCCGGGCGGCGGCCCCACCGGGACGCCCTCGGCCGACACCTCGCCCGAGCGGAAGCCGGGCACCGCCGCGTCCACGCCGCGGCCCGCGGCCCTGATGAGGACCGGGTCGGAGGGAGGGCAGGTACGGGAACTCCAGGCCCGGCTCCGCCAGATCGGCCACTTCAACCGCACCCCCACCGGCTACTACGGCACCGTCACCGTCACGGCCGTCCAGTCCTTCCAGGGCAAGCGGGGCCTCGACCGCACCGGCAGCACCGACGCCGTCACCTGGCAGAAGCTGCTGGGGATGACCCGGAAGCCGACGGCCGAGGAGCTGGACCCGCCGACCGAGCGGCCGGTGACCAAGCCGGACGAGCGCTGCCTGACGGGCCGGGTCCTGTGCATCAGCAAGAACAGCCGGACCCTGTCGTGGATGATCGACGGCCGGGTCGTCTCCTCGATGGACGTGCGCTTCGGCTCGGAGTACACCCCCACCCGCGAGGGGACGTTCAAGGTGTACTGGAAGTCCCGGCACCATGTCTCGACGCTCTACGACTCCCCGATGCCGTACGCGATGTTCTTCAGCGGCGGCCAGGCGGTGCACTACTCCTCGGACTTCGCGGCCCGCGGGTACAGCGGCGCCTCGCACGGCTGTGTGAACGTCCGGGACGAGGGGAAGATCGCGGCTCTGTTCGGCCAGGTGAAGAACGGCGACAAGGTCGTCATCTACTGGTAGCGGCCGCTGATGAAGCGAAGAAGGAAAAGAGGCGCGGACGGGACCGGGGGAACGTGTCCCGCCCGCGCCATGTGCGCCGAGCCGAAGGTACGGGGGGAACCCCGGCTCAAGCGCTGCCGATGACCAGTCGGCTCGCTCTGTACTGCGTCCCGCCGCCGAAAAACGTCACACCTTATCGGTGGGACCCTCGCGTTCGGGAAGGAAATCGCAGGTCAGCGAGGTGGAGATACGTTCCGACGCGAGGGTCTACGGGGTCTACGGAGCCAGGGACGCGTTGGCCGTGCCGTCCCCGGCACCGTCCGCCCTGCCCGCCGACGCACCGTCCGAACCCGAACCCGCGCCCGTGCCCGGCCCCGTAACGGCGTTCGGCGGCTGGGTGCGGAAGGAGATCGACGGGAGCGAACCGCCGCCGCCCTCGCCGTCGCCCTTCCCCGGGTCGTCACCGTCGTCGTCGCCGTGGCCGTTCCCGTCCTCCTCGTCCAGCAGCCGGTCGCAGAACCGCTTCAGGTTCTTCTCGCCCTTGGCCAGCTGGATGAGACGGCGCCTGCTGCTGTCGTCGAGCTTCCCGTCGCGGTAGGCCCGGCATGCCTTGACGGACTTCTCGTACCACTTGCCGGAGGTGGCGTCGCCGGAACCGTCGGGCCGGTCCTCGGCGTCGGCGTCGTCCTGCGAGCCGGCCGTGGGCCGGGAGTCGTCCTTCCGGTCCCGGTCCCCGCCGCCCGTGGCGGTGCTGCCACCGGCGCCCACGCCGTCGTCCGTACGCCGCCGCTCGGTGTCGTCCGCTCCGGCGTCCCTGCCTTCGGGTGAGTCGGAGGGGGTCGGGGTGGTGCCCGTCGCGGACGGGGAGGAGGGGCTGCCGGACGGTCCGTCGCCGTCCGGCAGCCCGGAACCCAGTTCCCTCGGCGACGCGGCCGAGGAGACGGAGGCCGCCGGTGCCGGGGAGCCCAGGCCGCCGAAGGGCCCGGAAATCACTCCGGTCCCGGCCGCGACCGCCACCCCACCGAGGGCGCAGCCCGCGAGCGAGACGACCAGGCCGAAGCGCACGGGGCGGCTCCAGCGCGGGCGGCGGGCCGTGGCGGCGGACATGGCGCCGATCCGCACCGGCTCCAGCAGTGCGGGCTGTCCATGGGCCGCCGCCGCACCGGCTCTCTTCGCGGCGCGGCCGTTCGCCGCGGTTTTGTGGGCGGCCTGCCGGAAGGCGGCCAGCACCGTTTCCTCGCCGGGCAGTTCACCGCCGTGCGAACGGGCGGCGGTCCGGGCGTCGCCCAACGCCCGGCTGAGCCGCAGGGCTTCGGTACGGGCGTGATCGTCGACGGGTACGACCGGTTCGCCGCGGAGCAATCTCTCCGCCGCGTCCTGGTCAAGCCACTCGTAGTGCTCGTCGGCCATCACATGTCCTTCTGCGTCCACGGACGCGAATGCGTCACACCGGGCGTAACACCGGCGGGCGCCACCGAACCATTACGGCCGGGGCGCTGCGCGGGCAGGGCGCCGAGCTCCACTCCCCCTGCTCCGCCCTGACCTGCGCCGTCGTCGGGGGCCCGGCCCGGGTCGGCCACCGCTCCCGGATGGTCGGCGCCGAGCAGCTCCGACAGCCGCTTCAGGCCACGGTGCGCGGCGGTGCGTACGGCGCCGGGCCGCTTGCCCAGGGTCTGCGCCGCGCTCTTCGCGTCCAGGCCGACGACCACCCGCAGCACGACGGCCTCGGCCTGGTCCTGCGGCAGCTGGGCGATGAGCGACATGGCACGGTCGGTGGCCATCGCCTCGATGGCGTCGGCCGCGGTGTCCGAATCGGCGGGCCTGGCGGTCAGTTCGGACTCGTCGCCGCCTATGGCGGGGCGCCTGCTGCGCATCCGCAGATGGTCCAGGGAGCGGTTGCGCGCGATCCGGGCCGCCCACCCGCGAAACCGGTCGGCGTCGCCGCTGAACCGGTCGAGGTCACGGGCTATCTGCAGCCACGCCTCGGACGCCACGTCCTCGGCGTCCGGCTCCCCGACCAGTGTCCGTATGTAGCCCAACAACCGTGGCTGCACCGCGCGGTACACAGCACGGAAGGCGTCCTCGTCCCCGTCCTGTGCCGCGAGCACCGCGGCGGTCAGCTCCGCGTCGTCCCCCAGCACTCCCTCAACCCGCCCTGCTGTCCTGAATCGCAGCTGGTCACCACTGCTGCGCCACTCTGCGCGACTCAGCACGCTACGTGCTCGGCGGGTGTCGCGTCCATGGCTTGTACAACCCGCAACGGTTCGCTGACACAGCGCGGTGTGACAGAAAACGCGGTGGCGGCGCTGAGATGAGTACGGGGTCGTGCTGCGACCCCGTGGAAGACGACCGGGGCCTCTCCTGTGGGGGGTGGCGGCCCCGGTCGTCGTCTCTCGGCCTCCACTCCGACCGGGCAGTACCCATGGCGCGGGGCCTCTGCATGACCAACGCGTGGCCAACGCGGCCGGGCGTTCACCCAATCCTCCCCAGGTCGTTGGTGACCTTGCTGTGCCGCCAGTCATGGATGCAACACCGCTCGGGGAGGACCAGCCGCTCCCCGGTGGTTCGCCACCGCACGCTGACCTGGCTGGTCCCGCGGCCCGGCAGACGTGATTCCGTCCTTGCGCAGCTGGCACTCGCGCAGGAGCGGGCACCGATCCGTGCCTCGCTACCCCTTGCCCCTACTGCCCCCGAGCCGGGGCGCAGCCGACGTCTGGCACTGCGCCCTACCGCCGTTGTGGCCTGAGGCGGCTGGCCACCGACAGTGCTGGAGTCTGCGCCGGTCACCAACCACCGGTCCCCGAGCAGCGTCATACAAAGGGCCTCAGGGTTAAAGCAGTTGCGATCCACCAGGGCAGATTGAAGGCTGCTTGCACGGAACAACCTTCCATCCCTACGCCGCAGCAGGTCAGTAGCATCCCCACGTGCCGTCGTCACTCACGGGCCAGCTCCCGCATAGGCGCGATCGGCAAGGACCCGGATGCCCTGGCGTTCGCAGATCCGGATGATCCGGTGGGTGCGGACCGCTGTCAGGTCATGCGCGCGGTCTGGCAATGCGGTCGAGATCCACAGCGGCCGACCAGCCGAATCGGTTTCCCGCACATCACTGGCCGCCGAGTTTCGCAGAGACGGATGGTTGCGTCAGTTGCACCGTCTACGCTGCACCACTAGCTGTTGCTGCCTGAAGCATCGCTACTGCACCACCTGTTGCGAAGACCAAGCATGAAGACAGTCGCGATGGAGGCTACTCGACCTTGCTGCCTGCGAATCAACACTGCGAGCCGCCCTGGGCGGTGGGCCGTCACCGCGGATCACTGCCCAATCTGCGACAGTCCAAGAGCGCATCAGTCGCGACACTGTCCGCTACGGACACGTACGCCTCCCGGCGATCTGCTACCCGATAGGTTCGTCCCATGCCCGGCCGCCTCCTGGAACTCCATGTCGAGAACTTCCGCAGCCTTCGTGACGTGACCATCCCACTTGGTCCGCTCACCGTCCTAGTGGGCCCCAATGGAGTGGGGAAGTCGAACGTACTAAAGGTGTTCGATTTCCTTGCCGCGATCATTCGAACCGACCTCCAGCCTGCGCTCGACGAGCGCGGCGGCTTCGACGAGGTGGCCTTTTGGGGCGGCGACAAACCGCCGACATCGATGGCGATCCGCCTCAAAGCAGACTGGACGACGCATGCGAGCGCAAAAGCGCCGGACGAGTACTCGCTGACCATTCGCAGGCGTTCCATGCCTGGTAACCGCGACTCTTACACCTTGTCACGTCAGGAGAGTTTCCAGTTCAAGCGGACCCAGGGGCGAGGCCGTCGCATCACCATTTCCGGTGATGAAGCCCGCGTTGTAGACAAAAAGGCTGGCCGCGAGTCCGACGGCGGTAGTTTCGGTATCCAGCGGTTGAGCAGCGGTCTGTCCACTCTGCCCCGGTTGGGGCGTTCGGATGGCGGAGAAGAGGTTGCGAGAGTCGCAGACCGCTTGTCGTCATTCAGGGTGTTCGACGTCGACGTTACCGCTGCTCGACAGCCAACACGTGCCCGCTTGGTCAAGGCTGGCCGCTTGGAGTCCCATGCTGAGAATCTGGCTGCGTTCCTGGTTCAACTCAGCACGAACGAGGAGCGCTGGGAACTCCTGACAAGGGATGCCCGTCGCATCCTTCCGCAACTGGATGCCATCGAATTTGAGCAGGTTGGAGGATTCGCGGATCGACTTGCCGTGGTGCTTCATGAACACGGACTGCGTCGACCCACTCCACTCGCTGACG
Organism: Streptomyces sp. NBC_01433; assembly: GCF_026340105.1. NCBI lineage: Bacteria > Bacillati > Actinomycetota > Actinomycetes > Kitasatosporales > Streptomycetaceae > Streptomyces > Streptomyces sp. NBC_01433. The sequence continues at coordinate 1,237,436 of NZ_JAPEPM010000001.1, forward strand.
CCTCGTTCGGAACAGTGCGTCTTCTCGGCCTGCTGGCCATGCTCTATGATCCCCGACCTCCGGCGCTGACGTGTGTTGAGGAGATCGACCACGGTCTGCATCCTCAAGCTCTCGAGCTGATTGTGGAGCGGATGAGGGAAGCGTCAGAACGAACACAGTTCATCGTGGCAACTCACTCGCCAGCGCTCGTAGACCGATTGAATCCTCACGAGTTCATCGTGTGCGACCGCGATGAAGACGGCGCGTCCATCATTCCCGCTCTGACAACGGACGAGATCGAAACGATTGTTGCGGAGACTGGTGATCAGCCCCTTGGTGAACTGTGGTTCTCCGGGGTCCTGGGGGGCGACTTGACGGAGGACGAGCTGTGAGTCGCAGGCGGATACCCAAGCCCGCGAACCGGGGCGTAGTTGTGCTCGCAGGCGAGAGTGCGAATGATCGCCGCATGCTGGCCGCATTCATCAAGTCCGCCCACCCGGAGCTTGCTGCTACTGTCACACTTACTGAGATTACCGACCCAGTTCGGCTGCGAAAGAAGTCTGGTGTCGATCTGTCGACGGCAGCAGGCACCTTGGTGAATAAAGCGCGCGGAAAAGCCCGATTGAAGAACGGCGCGTTCGTGGGAATCGCTGTCCACGAGGACATGGACTCGTGCCCCGGCCCTGCCTACGACATCGTGCGAAAGGCCGTGTCGAATGCACTGGACAAGGCGACCGGCGCCTCCTCCTCTGTGTATGCACTTGCTGCCGCAGAGTCCGAAGCGTGGCTCCTCCTCTTCCCGAAGGCATTTACGATCTGCCGACCCTCATGGAAAATCCCCGCAACGTGGCAGGGGAAGGACAGCGGGCGTCGCCAGACTCCGAAGGAGGACCTGGAAGCCGTACTCACCAGTCCACGCTTCAGGGAAAGCGATGGCCCTGAGGTCGTAGCTGCAGCCTTGAAGCATGGACTTCTCGCAGAGCCCAAGGGGTCGAATCGCTCTTATCAGGAGTTCGTCGCGGATATCTCCAACTGGGAGGTCCCCGCTCGTTGATTCGTTAACTCATGTATGGAGAAGCTCGGCAGGCGAGAACCTCTAACCGGCCGACAAAACGCCTGCTTCGAGCCCCCTTTTCGCTCAGCCAGGCCGGAGGTGACGGCCCCGGTCGTCGTCCCTCGGCCTGCACGCCGCCCCGGCGACGGATCGTCAACTCTGGCCCCTGGACCGGCGCGACATCACCGCACGCGGCACCCGTTGGCCCTCGGTCGACAAGCCGGCTGAGCGCCCGATGCAGTCCGGCGCCGCTGCCCGGCGTACCGGCGGTTTCCGCAATGAGCCCCAGGATCTGAATCTGCCGGGCGCAGCCCCCCGGCGACGAACGGGCCCGCGCCGCTCTCCTCCCCGGCACGGCAGCGCTTCAGCACCTGCTCGCCCCCGTACACGTCGTACCGCACAGGCGGCCGTGTGCCGCGTGGCCCAATCCCGCCCGTCCCGGCAGCTCGCCCGGCGACAGGGTGCGGGTGACCTCAGGCCAGGTGTGTGCCACCCCGCGCCGCCTGCGCGGACATCGGCACCGAGCCGAGTGCGGCCCGCTCGCCCTGCATCCGGGTCAGCCCGCGGACGAAGAGCAGGGCGAGCACCGCGGCCACGATGCCCAGGACGTCGGACGCCACGACCAGCGTGGCCGCGTCCACGATCTCCTGCGGCAGTGTGGCCGACGAGTAGCGCCCGGAGGCGTACCGGCCGAAGAGCATCCAGCAGACCCAGGCCGCCCACCACAGGTTGAGCGGGGCGCGGGTGGCGGTGCGCCCGCCGCCGTCGGTACGGGTCCGGTCGCTGGCGGTCCAGACGCCGGCGGCGACCCGGTACGGGAACCAGAGGTTGGCGAACGGCACGAACCAGCCGCCCACGGCCCAGCCCGGCCGCATCGTGTGCGCGCTCGCGTCGAAGATCTCGGCGTTCAGCCGCACCCGGCGGAACCAGATGATGAACACGACGGCGGTGGCCAGCAGGGTCAGCACCTGCGCACCGCCGGCGAAGTAGTACAGCCGGTCCGCCCGGTCGGCCTCGTCCAGGGGGACGGCGAGGAAGCCGTCGTCGAGGCCCCCGTCGAGCAGGAAGCGCATGTTCAGTCCGGCGCCCACGGCGAACAGGTCGGCCGCGATGACCGCGCAGAGCAGAACGACGACGGCCTTCGAGAGACCGACGGGTGATCTCAGCCGCCCTGCGGACTCCCCCGGCGGCACGGCGCCCGCCGCCATCGGACCGCCCGGCGGCGCCGGACGGGTGCCGGAGCAGAAGGTGCAGCGGCCGTCGTCGGTGACGGCCGTTCTGGTGCGGCAACTGGTACAGAGCATGATGCGGAACCCCCCAGGGCACGAAAAGGACGCGTGGGCCTCGCGTCCCTCCCCAGGGCGCGCGGCAAGCGGAACCTATCGCCGGTGCTCCGGGCTGTCCACGGCGTTCCGTCCTCGGCGCCTGTGCCCGGACCGCTCAGCCCGGCGCGTCGACCTTTCCGGCCAGCTCCTGGAACTGTGCCCAGCTCAGCGCGGGCTTCCGCGGGTCCCAGAGCTTCTGGGCCGTCGCCCGCAGCGGCATCCGTATGCCCTGGGCCACCTGTTGCGCGGTCTGCGCCCGGGGCAGATCGCCCCAGACCGCGAACCTGCCGCCCAGGATCTGCTTCGAGTAGCGGGTGGGCACCGGCTGGGTGCCGCGCAGGACGAGTGGGGTCCACTGCTCGTAGATCCGCTTGCCGGTCGGATAGACGAACGTGTTGGGCTGACCGAGTACGTAGTAGAGGAATTCGTCGTTGAGGTTCACCACCGGGCGCCCCTCGCTCAGGTACTCCTCCGGCGGCCGGGCGCCGATCTCCTTGCCCGTCCAGTACTCGACCTCGATGTCCTTGCGCGCCTGGACGGTGCCGCCGCGGAAGAAGCCGTCGTTCCACGCCTTGGCCGTGCGGCCCTTGGCCTGGACCACCGCCGCGCGGTCGTTGAGCCAGCCGGTGGCCAGGTCCTTGATCGTGGCCTGCGCGCCGTACTTCTCCCGGGCGGCGCCGAGCAGCTGCGGATACGAGGCGGCGGGGTCCCGCACCGTCAGCGCGCGGTATTCGTCCGCGCCCAGCTGCCAGTACGCGCCGCCGAACAGTTCGGTGTACTCGTCGAGCAGTTCGTCGATGAGTTCCGCCGAAGCCGGCTTCGAGATGTCGATGGACCCGGTGGACGCCACCCCCTGCGCGTTGCGCAGCTGGAGGTCGGGGTGGGCGCGGAGCACGGCACCCAGGTGGCCCGGCGAGTCGATCTCCGGGACGACGTCGATGTGCAGGCTCGTGGCGAGGCCGACGATACGGCGGACCTCGGCCAGGGTCAGGTGCTCGGGCGAGACGATCTCGGGGTGGGACTCGGACTCGATCCGGAACGCCTGGTCGTCGGAGAAGTGCAGGCCGAGCTGGTTGAGCTTGAGATCGGCCATGTCACGCAACCGGTCCTCGATCCAGCCCGCGCTGTAGTACTTGCGCGCGATGTCGAGGTTGAGCCCGCGCTGCGGCCGGTCGGGGGCGTCGCTCACGACGCCCTCCGGCATGGTGCCGTCGGCGCGCAGCGACTGCTTGAGGGTGCGCGTGCCGTAGAAGACCCCCGCCTGGTCGGGCCCGCTGATCCTGACCCGCCGGTCGCGGGTGGTGAGGGTGTACGACTCCGGGGCGCCCTTGCCCGCCGTACCGAGGGCCAGTTCGACGTCACCGGCGCGGGCGGCGACGGCGCCCCGGTAGCGGATCTTCAGCTCCCCGGCGAGCAGCCGCGCCTCGTCCGCCAGCGCTTCGCTGCCTTCGGCGACGACGACCGTGCTGTCTGGTCCTGGCTTCCAGCCGGGACCCCGGGCGGCGGTGTGCCCGCGCACGGCGGGGATGGTGCGGGGCGCCTCGGAGAGCGGGTAGCTACGGGTGGGGGACGGTGGGGCCGAGGGCGAGGAGGAGGTCCGCGACGACGCCGCGTCGCCGGTGGACGCTCCGGGGCCGGAGTCGGAGCTGTCCGGCCAGACGACGACAACGGCGAAGGTGACGGCGGCTGCGGCCGTGACGGCCGCACCGGCCACGAGGGCACCGCGTGGGGGCGACATCGGTCAGAATCCTCCGGATCGGGGGCGGTGGGGGGAGAGAGCGAGGAAAGGCAGCGAGACAGGGATGGAAGGGCTTATTGGGACATTCGTTCTCATCATTCACCCATCTCCCATCGCGTGTCGGCCGAGCGACGGACGGTCCCGCACCGGGCGCCGACGCCCCGGGACGCCCCGCACCGCGCCGCACCGCGCCGCACCGCACGACACCGGGTGTCGGCGTCCGCGCCGTCAGGTGTCCATCACACGTTCCGAAACTCTCCCATCCGGGTGATATTTCCCGCGTCCTGCGCACAGCCGTCGCCCGCTCTCGCTAGCGTTGGAGCACATTCGTCTCTCCCTTCACTCTCGCCCCACGTGCAACCTCGTTGCTCTCAGGCCCCTCTCCAGGGTCACAGATGTCGTTGATTCGAGGAGTCCACGCTGTCCAGGTCCAGCGAGTCCCACGCCGGCCTGCCGAAGCGATCACCGCAGCCGGCCGGGCGGACGGTCATACCCGTCCAGTGCCGCGGCCAGGCACCCGCGCCCGTGCCCGCACCCGTCGCGGTTCCGGTTCCGGTTCCGCCCGGCGACCACGCGACCGGTCTCGGCCGTCTCAACGCCGCGCCGCGCGCCGCCGCCGAAGCCGCCCTGCTGGAGTGCTGCGGAAGCCGCCGATGGGCCCAGCGAATGGCCGCCCATCGCCCGTTCCCGGATCTCGGCGCGCTGCTCGCCGCCTCCGACGAGGCGGGCTACGACCTGTGTCCCACGGATATCGCCGAGGCGCTCGCCGGGGAGTGCGCCCCCTGCCTGCGCCATGACGCTCCGCGCGCCGCCCACCTGGCGCTGCGGGCCGCGCACGCCGCGTACGAGAGCCGCTTCGGCCATGTCTTCGTGATCAGCCTGGACGCGTTCCGCCCCTCGCAGCAGGTGGACCAGGTGCTGGCCGGCATCCGGACCCGGCTGGCCCACGACCCGGACGAGGAGCGGGCCGTGACGGCGGAGGAGATGCGACGACTCGCCCGGGGCCGCATCATCGAGCTGGTGACGGACGCGGGCCGGGACGACGGCCCGTTCTAGCCACGGGACCGGGCCGTGGCGCGGACACGGATCAGGCCGCCGCGACCGCCCGATCCGGGTACGTTCCCTTTCGTCCGCTCTAGCCCGTCCGTGCCTGTTTGATTGCCACTTTGATCACACCAGAGGCCCCGGCGCGAACGAACCGACAAAGCGTCGCTACGATGGCCGGGGCCGGTGGACCGTACCTGGCCGGGTCAGACCGACAGTCAAGCCGGCCGACCCCAATCCCCGCTCCCGGAGGGTTCTTCCGTGCCGGCTGGAACGCTGTACCGCGGCCGGGAAGGCATGTGGTCCTGGGTGGCTCATCGAGTCACCGGTGTCCTCATTTTCTTCTTCCTGTTCGTACACGTCCTGGACACCGCTCTCGTCCGTGTCTCCCCCGAGGCCTACGACGAAGTCGTGGCCACGTACAAGACATGGCCTGTCGCGCTCCTCGAATACGGCCTCGTGGCCGCCATTCTCTTTCATGCGCTGAACGGTCTCCGCATCGTCGCCGTGGACTTCTGGGCCAAGGGCCCGCGCTTCCAGAAGCAGATGCTCTGGACCGTGCTGGGCATCTGGATCGTGCTGATGGTCGGGGCCCTGTACCCCGTTCTCGGCCACGCCGTACGCGAACTCTTCGGGAGCTGAGGCCCATGTCCACCGAGACCTCTTCCGCGATCGGTGACGTCGAAGGCGTGAGCCTGTACGACGTCGACCACCCGGCCCCCGTGATCGAGCCCCCGCGCAAGCGGACGGGCAAGACCCCCAAGGGTTCGCGCACCAATTTCGAGATGTACGCCTGGCTCTTCATGCGCCTGTCGGGCATCGTCCTGGTCGTCCTGGTCATCGGCCACCTGCTGATCCAGCTGGTGCTCGACGGCGGTGTCTCCAAGATCGGCTTCGCCTTCGTGGCGGGCCGCTGGGCCTCGCCGTTCTGGCAGGTCTGGGACCTCACGATGCTGTGGCTCGCCATGCTTCACGGCGCCAACGGCCTCCGTACGGTCATCAACGACTACGCCGAACGGGACAACACCCGCTTCTGGCTGAAGATGCTGCTGTACACCGCCACGGTGTTCACCGTCCTGCTGGGCACGCTGGTGATCTTCACCTTCGACCCGAACATCCGCTAGGCGCCGGGACAGAGGGACCAGAGGAAAACCATGCAGATCCACAAGTACGACACCGTCATCGTCGGCGCCGGCGGCGCCGGCATGCGCGCGGCCATCGAGTCGACCAAGCGCAGCCGTACCGCCGTGCTGACGAAGCTGTACCCGACCCGCTCCCACACGGGCGCCGCGCAGGGCGGCATGGCCGCCGCGCTCGCCAACGTGGAAGAGGACAACTGGGAGTGGCACACCTTCGACACGATCAAGGGCGGCGACTACCTGGTCGACCAGGACGCCGCCGAGATCCTGGCGAAGGAAGCCATCGACTCGGTCCTCGACCTGGAGAAGATGGGCCTGCCGTTCAACCGCACGCCCGAGGGCAAGATCGACCAGCGCCGCTTCGGCGGCCACAGCCGTAACCACGGCGAGGCCCCGGTCCGCCGGTCCTGCTACGCCTCGGACCGCACCGGCCACATGATCCTCCAGACGCTGTACCAGAACTGCGTCAAGGAGGGCGTGGAGTTCTTCAACGAGTTCTACGTCCTGGACCTCCTGCTCCAGGAAGTCGACGGGGTCAAGAAGTCCGCGGGCGTCGTCGCCTACGAGCTGGCCACCGGCGAGATCCACGTCTTCCAGGCGAAGTCGGTCATCTTCGCCTCCGGCGGCACCGGCAAGTTCTTCAAGGTGACGTCGAACGCCCACACCCTGACCGGTGACGGCCAGGCCGCCGCGTACCGCCGCGGTCTGCCGCTGGAGGACATGGAGTTCTTCCAGTTCCACCCGACGGGCATCTGGCGCATGGGCATCCTGCTGACGGAGGGCGCCCGCGGTGAGGGCGGCATCCTCCGCAACAAGGACGGCGAGCGCTTCATGGAGAAGTACGCGCCCGTCATGAAGGACCTCGCATCCCGTGACGTCGTGTCCCGCTCCATCTACACGGAGATCCGTGAAGGCCGCGGCTGCGGTCCGGAGGGCGACCACGTCTACCTGGACCTCACCCACCTGCCGCCGGAGCAGCTGGACGCCAAGCTCCCGGACATCACCGAGTTCGCGCGTACGTACCTCGGCATCGAGCCCTACACGGACCCGATCCCGATCCAGCCGACCGCGCACTACGCCATGGGCGGCATCCCGACCAACGTCGAGGGCGAGGTGCTGGCCGACAACACCACCGTCGTCCCGGGCCTGTACGCCGCCGGCGAGGTCGCCTGTGTCTCCGTGCACGGCGCCAACCGGCTGGGCACCAACTCGCTGCTCGACATCAACGTCTTCGGTCGCCGGTCGGGCATCGCCGCCGCCGAGTACTCCGCGAAGAACGACTTCGTCGAGCTTCCCGAGAACCCGGCCCAGCAGGTCATCGACCAGGTCGAGCGGCTGCGCGACTCCAACGGCACCGAGCGGGTGGCCGTGCTCCGTCTGGAGCTGCAGGAGTGCATGGACGCCAACGTGATGGTCTTCCGCACCGAGCAGACGATCAAGACGGCGGTCGACAAGATCGCCGAGCTGCGCGCGCGGTACCTGAACGTGTCCATCCAGGACAAGGGCAAGCGGTTCAACACCGACCTCCTGGAGGCCATCGAGCTGGGCAACCTGCTCGACCTGGCCGAGGTCATGGCGACCTCCGCGCTGGCCCGCAAGGAGTCCCGCGGCGGCCACTACCGCGAGGACTACCCGAACCGCGACGACGTCAATTTCATGCGCCACACCATGGCGTACCGCGAGGTCGCGGCCGACGGCGCCGAGTCCATCAGGCTCGACTACAAGCCCGTCGTGACGACCCGCTACCAGCCGATGGAGCGTAAGTACTGATGGCTACCCCGACACTGGACAAGGCCGGCCCCGCCGACAAGCCCGAGGCGGGCTTCGCCGACTCCCCGTACATCACGGCCACGTTCCGGATCCGCCGCTTCAACCCCGAGGTGTCGGACGAGGCGCAGTGGCAGGACTTCCAGATCGAGATCGACCCGAAGGAGCGTGTCCTCGACGCCCTTCACAAGATCAAGTGGGATGTCGACGGCACGCTGACCTTCCGGCGCTCCTGCGCGCACGGCATCTGCGGCTCCGACGCGATGCGGATCAACGGCAAGAACAGGCTCGCCTGCAAGACGCTGATCAAGGACATCAACCCGGAGAAGCCGATCACGGTCGAGGCCATCAAGGGCCTCACGGTCCTCAAGGACCTCGTGGTCGACATGGAGCCGTTCTTCCAGGCGTTCCGCGACGTCATGCCCTTCCTCATCACCAAGGGGAACGAGCCGACCCGCGAGCGTCTGCAGTCCGCCGAGGACCGCGAGCGCTTCGACGACACCACCAAGTGCATCCTGTGCGCCGCGTGCACGTCGTCCTGCCCCGTGTTCTGGAACGACGGGCAGTACTTCGGCCCGGCCGCGATCGTCAACGCGCACCGCTTCATCTTCGACTCGCGCGACGAGGGCGGCGAGCAGCGCCTGGAGATCCTCAACGACCGTGACGGTGTGTGGCGTTGCCGCACGACGTTCAACTGCACGGACGCCTGCCCGCGTGGCATCGAGGTCACCAAGGCCATCCAGGAAGTGAAGCGCGCGCTGATCACGCGTCGCTTCTGACCTTCCCGGTCCACCGGCCACACCCCAAGAGGCCCCGTTCCCCGCGTTGTTGCCGCGGGGAACGGGGCCTCTTGCTGCGCCGTCCGGGTGTGGGCGGTACGGTCATGCGGAGCTGAAGACCGAAGAGAACGGGGATCCGGTGACCGAGCCCAATCCGTACGCGGACGACTCATACAAGTGGGGCCCACCCCAGCAGCCGGGCCACCCGCCCACCGTGGCGGACGGGCAGGGTTACGGGTATCCGGCACCGGGCGCGGCTCCCGCGTACGGCTATCCGCAGCCCCTGCCGGACTCCGCGACCCAGCCGGGTCCCGGGTACGGCTATCCGGGACCCGGTCAGCCGGGCCCCGGCCACCACCTCCCGGCACAGCAGGGCATGCCCGGCGGCGGGGTGCCGATGCTGTCGCTCGGCGACATCACCGTCATGAACGACTCGATCGTGACGCCGTCCGGGACGATGCCGCTGAAGGGTGCCGTGTGGACGGCGACCGACATGTCGCGCACGGAGGAGAGGATCCCGCCGGTCGCGATCGTGCTGGCGATCATCTTCGCCCTGCTGTGCCTGATCGGCCTGCTCTTCCTCCTGATGAAGGAGAAGAAGACCACCGGCTTCATCCACGTCACGGTCACCAGCGGGGGCCGGCACCACTCGACGATGATCCCGGCGATGGCTCCCGAGACGTTTCCCATGGTCATGGCGCAGCTCAACACCGCCCGTTCGATGAGCGCCTGAGTCTGCCGGGAGGCCGGCCGCACCGGCGTACGGCTCACACCCGGCCGACGCCGTCCCGGTCCTCCGCGGCGACCATGATGCGCCGCAGCATGTCGTTGAGCCGGGTGCGTTCGTCGGCGTCGAGCACGCCGAGCAGCCGGTGCTCCTCGCCGCCGAGGAAGTCCATCGCGCCCTGCCAGGTCGAGCGGCCCGCCTCGGTGAGCTCGACGACGACCCGCCGCCGGTCCGTGATGGACTGCGTGCGCCGCACGAACCCGCGCTTCTCCAGCGCGTCGAGGCGGCCGGTGACGGAGGCCGGGGCGAGGTCGAGGTCGGCGGACAGTTCGGAGGGCGCCGCCACGCCGCCGCGGCCGGCGAGCTTGTGGAGCGTGTCGAACTCCTGACGGTCCAGGTCGAAGTCGACGAGCGACTGCTCGCGCGCCCGGCGCAGATGGACGGAGATCTTCTTCATCCGGATGACCGCGCCCTCGACCACGGGATCGAGACCGGGCAGGACCGGCTTCCACCGCTCCACATGCCCGTCGGTCCAGTCGCGTTGCTCCATGCCGAAATCGTACGCCCGGCCCCTGCCCGGTCCCCGGCACGCTTCCCGCACCTGGGCACCTGTTCGCCATCAGGTATTTCGTTGACGAACTATTCGCTTCCGAAATACATTGTCGATCATGCCCCATCCCCTGCGCACGCGCGCCTTCCGCCTCCTGTTCGTCGGACGCACCCTCTCCCTCCTCGGCGACGCCGCGATCCCCGCCGCCCTCACGCTCGCCGTCTACGAGGCCACCGGATCGACCGGGGCACTCGCCCTCGTCCTGGCCTGCGCGATGGCCCCCAAGCTGCTCCTGCTGCCACTCGGCGGTGTCATCGGCGACCGCTTCAACGCCCGTACGGTCGCGCTGCTCACCGACCTCGTCCGGTGCGCGACCCAGATCTTCGTCGGCATCGAACTGCTCGGCGGGTCACCGGAGCTGTGGCAGATCGCGGTGGCCGAGGTGTTCGGCGGCGCGGCGGGGGCCTTCGCCATGCCGACCGTGTCGCCGCTGATCCGGTCCACCGTCGCCCCCTCGGGACTGCTGCGCGCCAACTCCCTGATGGCGGTGGCCGTCAGCGCGACCCGGTTCGGCGGCCCCGCACTGGCCGGGACGCTGGTCCTCACGGTGGGGCCCGGCTGGGCGTTCCTGCTGGACGGCGCGACCTTCGCCGTCAGCGCCGCGCTGCTCGGCGCGATCGACGTCGAGCGGGTACCGATCCCCCGGCGCTCCTTCACGGCGGACCTCAAGGAGGGCTGGGGCGAGGTCCGCTCCCGCGACTGGTACTGGACCAGCCTCGTCGCCCACGCCGCCTGGAACGGCGCCGCGGCCGTCCTGGCGACGCTCGGACCGGCCCTCGTCGTCGGCGGACAGGGCGGCAAGGGCACCTGGATCGCCCTGCTCCAGGCCGGGTCGGCCGGTCTGCTGCTCGGCTCCCTGCTCGCGAGCCGGGTCCGGCCGCGCCGTCCGGTCCTGGTCGCCAATCTGGCCCTCGCCACGTACGCCTTCCCGCTCGTCCTGCTCGCCGCCGACGCCCCCCACTGGCTGACCATCGCGTCGTACGGCGTCGCCCTGGCGGGGCTGGGTTTCCTCGGCCCCGTATGGGACACCGCGGTGCAGTCCGCGATACCCGCCCACGCGCTGGCCCGGGTGACCTCGTACGACTGGCTGCTCTCGCTGGGCGCGATGCCGCTGGGCTACGTGCTGGCGCCGCTCGCCGCGTCCGCCTGGGGCCCCGAGACCCCGCTCCTCGTCGCCGCGGTCGCGGTCGGGGCCGCGTGCCTGGCGACGGCCGCTGTGCCGGGCGTACGGAAGTTCGGGCCACCGGTCCCGCAGCCGAAGGAGCCGAAGGGGTGGGAAGAGCCGAAGGGATCAGCGGAGCCCAAGGGGTCGGATTCTTCGGGGAGTTCAGTGGTGGAGCACACAGGAACCCCTTCTTGAACATGTTCAAAGCCAGGTCTACAGTCCAGGACAACAGCTTTTGAACACGTTCAAGGGAGCCGGGGCATGGACCTCACCGTGGTCGCGTACGTCATCTATCTGCTGATCAGCGTCGCTCTCACCATCTGGGTCGCCCGCACCCTCAGCCGCAACGGCAGGGTGTTCCTCGCGGATGTGCTGCACGGGAACGAGAAGCTCGCCGACGCCGTCAACCACCTGCTGGTGGTCGGCTTCTACCTCGTCAACCTGGGCTTCGTGACCCTCTATCTGAAGAACGCCGACGGCGTGGCCGACGCCCGCGGACTCTTCGACGCCCTCTCCACGAAGGTCGGCGTCGTGCTGCTCGTGCTCGGCGGGATGCACCTCGCCAACGTCTACGTACTGAACAAGATCCGCCGCCGCGGCATGATGGAGCGCGAGCAGACCCCGCCGGTGCCGCCGCAGGGCTGGACCGGCCCCACCCCGCAGGGCCCGTGGACCGCCCCCGCCACCGGACGGTGAGCCGGATGGCCGCCGCCGGACCCCGTACCCCGGTCGCACGGCTCACCGTGCTCTACGACGCGCGGTGCCCGCTCTGCGTCCATGTACGCCACTGGCTGCTGAAGCAGCGTCAGCTCATACCGCTCGACCTGGTGCCGGCCGCCTCCGAGGAGGCGCGCCGGCGCTTCCCCGGCCTCGACCACGCGGGGACGCTCGACGAGATCACGGTCATCGGCGACCGGGGACAGATCTACCGGGGGACCGCCGCCTGGATCGTCTGCCTCTGGGCGCTCTCCGAGCACCGGCCCAAGGCCCACTGGCTGACCACCCCGACGGGCCGGCCGTTCGCCCGTGCGACCGTGCTCGCCGCGGCGAAGTACCGCTCGGTGACCGCCCCCTCGTGCGGCGACGGCGGCGGGGCCCGCGAAGTCCCGGTCATGTGCGCCGAAACGGGCGGATAGCCTGGGGACCGTGGCGAGCGAGAAGAAGGACGACCAAGGTGTGAAGAGCGATCCGGGCGCGAAGGACGTCAAGCCTGCCAAGGTCCTCAAGAGCGAGCAGACCCGCACGATCATCCTCGAAACCGCGCTCCGGCTCTTCCAGGAGCGCGGCTTCGACAAGACGACCATGCGGGCCATCGCCCAGGAGGCCGGGGTCTCCGTCGGCAACGCCTATTACTACTTCGCCAGCAAGGAACACCTCGTCCAGGGCTTCTACGACCGGATCGGCGCCGAACACGCGGCGGCGGTCCGGGAGGTCCTGGACAAGGAGACGGATCTGGAGACCCGGCTGGCCGGAGTGCTGACGTGCTGGCTGGACGTCGCGGCGCCGTACCACGAGTTCGCGGCCCAGTTCTTCAAGAACGCCGCCGACCCGGAGAGCCCGCTCAGCCCCTTCTCCGTCGAGTCGGAGCCGGCCCGCGAGGTGTCCATCGCCATCCACCGCGAGGTGCTGGCGGGCTCCAAGGCCAAGATCCCCGCCGAACTCGCGGACATCCTCCCCGAGCTGATGTGGCTCTCCCAGATGGGGCTCGTCCTGTACTGGGTGTTCGACCGCTCACCGGAACGCGAGCGCAGCCGCCGGCTCGCGGGGCGCGGGGCGCGGCTCACCACCCGGGGCGTCGCGCTCGCCCGGTTCCGGGTGCTGCGGCCGCTCGTCCACGAAGTGCACGAGCTGTTCACGGACTTCCTGCCGGGGATGGCCGAGACGGCCACCGCCCGCAAGCGCTCGTAGGCACGGCCGACCCCGGTCGTCGTCAGGACCCGGGAGGCCCCGTCAGGACCCGGGAGGCCCTGACGGCGGCTGCCGTCAGATCCAGCCCAGTTCCCACAGCCGCCAGATGCCGGTGCCGTCGGAGAGGTACTGCGAGCCGGAGACGTCCGTCTTGGCGACGACGTAGTCCTTCTTCTGCCACAGCGGGACCAGCGGGACGTCCTCGCCGACCAGCTGCTGGAGCTCCTTGAAGTCGGCCGAGGTCCTGCCGCGGTCGCTGTACTGGAGCGTGGCCTGGATCAGCTCGTCCATCTGCTTGCTGGCATAGCCGTTGTGGAGGCTGTTGTCGCGGCCGACGAGCGGCTGGCTGAAGGTGTCGGGGTCGGGGTAGTCGGGAAGCCAGCCGACGGTGTAGGCGTCGTACGCGCCGTCCGCGTACCCCTTCTGGAAGTCCGTCCACTTCACGGCCTTCACCGAGACCTTGAACAGCCCGTCCTTCTCCAGCTGGCGCCGCAGTTCGTTGGTCTCCTGCGTGTACGCGGCGTCGTCGCGGTAGGCGAAGTTGATGTGCAGCGGAGTCTGCACACCGGCCTCCGCCATCAGCTTCTTGGCGCGCGCGGGGTCGGGCGACGGGTACTCGTCGAAGAACGGGGTGCTGTGGCCGATGTACCCCTGCGGGATCAGCGAGTAGAGCGGTTCGACGGTGCTCTTGTAGACATCGCCCACCAGTGGACCGCGGTCGATGATCGACGCGATGGCCTGGCGGACCTTCTTGTTCGCGAGCGGGGAGCCCTCACGGACGTTGAAGACGAGGTTGCGGATCTCCGCGCTGTCCGCCTCGGTGACGCGCAGGTCCGGGTCGCCGGGGTTCAGCTCGGCGAGCCGGGCGGGCGGCAGCTGACGGTGCGTGACGTCGAGGTCGCCGCTCTTCCAGCCGGCCAGCAGCGCGTCGGAGTCCTTGTAGTACCGGACGTCGACCGGGTCGCCGGTCTTCTTGAGAGCGCCCTTGTACTTGATGTTGGGCACCAGTTCGGCCCGTACGCCGGGCTCGTAGGACTTGAGGACGTACGGCCCCGATCCGTCGACCTGGCTCCCGGTGCGGAGTTTGTTCTCCGGGTACTGGGTGGGGTCGACGATCGACCCGGCGCCGGTGGCGAGCTTCTGCGGGAAGGTCGCGTCGCGCGAGGACAGGTTGAAGGTGATGGTGCGGCCTTCGGTCACGACGTTCTTGAGGCTCGGGAACAGCGCCGAGGGCCCCACGTTGGTCTTGATCCTGAGCATCCGCTCGAAGGAGTACTCGACGTCGGCGGCCGTGATCTTCCGGCCGTTGGAGAAGCTCAGATCGTCCCGCAGCTTGCACTGGTACGTCTGGAGCTTCTGCCCGACGAAGCCGCAGCTCTCGGCGGCGTCCGGTTCCGGCACGATCGCGCCGGACCTGAACGTCATCAGCGACTGGTAGAGATTGCTGTAGATCGCCCAAGAACCCGCGTCGTACGCACCGGCCGGGTCGAGCGAGGTCACCTCGTCCGTCGTGCCCACCGTGACGGGATCGTTCTTCTCCTCGCCCGAGGGAAGAAGTTGCCAGGCGCCGACGCCTGCGATGACCAGTACCGCGAAAATCGCGAGAATCCGTATCCGGATCGACCGCATTGCCGTGCTCTCCCTTACCAGCCCCACCTCGGCATTGCGCTCAGACACGCACATTGCCGCATGCTCGCGCTCACCCAATCACACGATTTTCACAACTGGAAGAGTAAATGAGGCACTCACAGGGATTTGTTCGCTGCTTGAAACATAGGGTGCCCGAAAAGGCAGCTTACGGCCTCCCACCTGCAGTTTTTCGTAGCAGACCGTGACGCTTCGGTGCGGATTCCAGGAGAACGCCGACGGCCGGCGCGGATCGTGCTAGAGCCCGTTCCGGTCATGGGGCAGCCCCTATGCCTGCCGGGAGGCGAGTTCCACGACGGTGATGTCGGAGGCCGCCCCGACCCGCACGGGCGGGCCCCAGGCCCCGGCGCCGCGTGAGACGTAGAGCTGGGTGTCGCCGTAGCGTTCGAGCCCGGCGACGGTGGGGTTGGCCAGCCCCGCGATGAGGCTGCCGGGCCAGAGCTGACCCCCGTGGGTGTGGCCGGAGAGCTGGAGGTCGACGCCGTGCTCGACGGCGTCATGGATCACGACCGGCTGGTGCGCGAGGAGAACGGCGGCGCGGGCCCGGTCCCGGTCACCGAGCGCCCGTACGAAGTCGGGGCCCTGGCCCTCGCTCTCCCCGGCGATGTCGTTGACCCCGGCGAGGTCGAAGCCGTCGAACTCGACCCGGGCGTTCTCCAGCGGGTGCAGACCCAGCTCGCGCACATGGTCGACCCACTGGGCGGCGCCGGAGAAGTACTCGTGGTTGCCGGTGACGAAGTAGCTGCCGTGCCGCGCTTCGAGCCGGGCCAGCGGCTCCGCGGCCGTGCCCAGGTCGGCGACGGACCCGTCGACCAGGTCACCGACGACGGCGACCAGATCGGGCCGGGTCGCGTTGACCGCGTCGACGATGCGCATCGTGTGGGCGCGGCCGAGGATCGGGCCGAGGTGGACATCGCTGACGACGGCGATCCGGTAGCCGTGCGCCGAGCGGGGCAGCTTGGCGAGCGGCACGGTGATCCGCTTGGTGCGGGGGCCGCGCAGCACACCGTACGTGCCGTATCCGACGGTGCCGAGCCCGGCGACGGCCGCCGCACCGCCGACGGCCCTGGCGACGAACAGCCGCCGCGAGGGGCCGGTCGCGGGCGGGGCGGCGGCTTGCGGGGGCTCGGCCTCTTCCGGGGGCTCGACGCCTTCCGGGGTCGCGGTGGCTTGCGGAGGCTCGTGCTCGGGTCTCCCATCGGCCGGGGGCGCGGGCGAGTCGGCCGGGGCTCCGGCCAGGGCCAGGGCCCCGGTACGCGGGAAGGTGTTCTCCTCCGCGTTCCTCTCCGCGCTTTCCTCATCGCTCTTCTCCGCGGTCGCCCCGCGGTCCCGGCGGGCGAGCGCTCGGCGCAGGACCGGGCGTACAGCCTCACCGACGAGCAGAGCCAGCGTCAGATACAGGAGTGCGGCCAGCCACAGATAGCCCGGCCAGGCCAGAACCTGCTGGAGCCAGAAGGGCGCGCCCACGCGGCCGGAGACCAGCGCGCCGACACTCAGCAGGGGCAGGACGAACGCGGCGGCCGTGCCCGCCCCGCGCATCGCGCTGCCCCGCGCAGTCGTGTCACCGACGAAGCGACGCCACACATAGCGGTGCACGGCGGCGAGCAGCGCCAGAACCGCGAGCGCCACCAGGACGAAGACCACTGCCACGTGTGTTCCCCCACATACATCTCCTCGGACCGGCCCGTGCGCCGGTCCGCGTACGGATGATCAGGCGCGCTCGTCGCGCAAAGCCCTGACACCACGGAACCCGATCACCCCAACCGCCGTCCCCAGAAGAAAGGACGTGATGGCGAGCAGCAGGTGTACCCAGAAGTACGTGGTCGGGTCGCCCGCGTCGTCGAACGCGAGCCCGCTGCCGTCCTTCCACAGGTTCTTGACGAAAGTGATCCAGATGAACCAGCTCCACACCCCGAACGCGAGCAGGAACCAGGAGACGGGGCGGCTGAGCTTCATGGATTCAGTATCTCCGCCGCCCTCCGGCCGGGTCGCCCGGGGTGGGGCCCGAGGGGGGCTGTCCCGGCGGAACCTGCGGCGGGTCCGGCGGTCCGGGTCCCCATCCACATCTTCGCCCTGTACGTTTTCGACCGTGCCTGCTCTGAAAAAGACCGTGTTGACGGTCCTCTCCGCCGCATTGCTGACCGGTTTTGTTCTTAGTCCCGCGTCGGCGGCGGACAAGGACAAGACCGACGACAAACAGCCGAAGCCGACACACCCGATGTCGAGCGTCGGCGGGGAGCAGCTCGCCAAGGTCGGTACGCAGGTCAATCTCGGGACGGGCGCCCCGGTTCTGCCCAAGGACCTCACCGGCCGGTCGTGGATCGTCGCGGACGCGGAGAACGGCCAGGTGCTGGCGGCGCACAACTCCCACTGGCGGCTGCCGCCCGCCTCCACCCTGAAGATGCTCTTCGCGGACACGGTCCTTCCGGCGCTCCAGCCGAAGTCCCTCAGTCACACGGTGACGGACGAGGAGCTGGCCGATGTCGGCGCGGGCAGCAGCCTGGTGGGCGTCAAGGAGGACCAGACGTACACGGTCCATGACCTGTGGCTCGGGGTGTTCCTGCGCTCGGGCAACGACGCGGTGCATGTACTGGCCTCGATGTTCGGCGGCGTGCCCAAGACCGTCGCGGCGATGCAGAGCCACGCCGAGGAGTTGCAGGCGCTCGACACGACGGTGGTCTCGCCGGACGGGTACGACGCGCCGAACCAGGTCTCCAGCGCGTACGACCTCACGCTGTTCGCCCGCAGCGGGCTGCAGAAGAAGGACTTCCGCGAGTACTGCGCGACGGCCAGCGCCGACTTCCCCGGCGAGGAGACGAAGGGCGGGAAGCGCGAGAGCTTCGAGATCCAGAACACCAACCGGCTGATCACCGGGGACATCGGCGTGGACCCGTACAAGGGCATCGCGGGCGTCAAGAACGGCTACACGACCCACGCGGGCAACACCTTCACCGGGGTCGCCGAGCGCAACGGCAGGGTACTGCTGGTCACCGTCATGAACCCGTCGTCGGACGAGAGCCACGCCGTCTACAAGGAGGCCGCGAGCCTGCTCGACTGGGGCTTCGCCGCGAGCGGCAAGGTGACGCCGGTCGGCGAGCTGGTACCGCCGAAGTCCGCGGAGACCGGGAGCGGGAAGGGTGCGCAGCCGGCCTCCGGGTCGCACAAGTCCGAGCAGGACGCCGCGAAGGCGGCGAAGGCAGCGGAGGCGGCGAAGGCGGCCGCCTCCACCGAGGGTTCCAGCGGGGTCGGGATCGCCCTGGCGATCGTCGGCGGGCTGCTGCTGGCGCTGGCGGCCGGGGTGTTCCTGGTCAACCGGCGCTGGCCGCTGCCCGACCTGGTCCGTCGCTTCCCCCGTCGCTGACCGCCTTCCGTTCCGCGCCTCCCCGCTTCTCCCGGTCCCCGTCGGCTTCTCCGGCTTCTCCGGCTTCTGCGATCTGCTCGCTTCTGCTCCGCGTCGCCGTCCAGGCGGCGCAGAACAGCAGCAGTTTCGCGGTGAAGTTGATCCACAGGAGCAGGGCGACGGGCACGCCGAACGCGCCGTACATGCTCTTCGAGGCCACGCCCTTCATATAGCCGCCGAGCAGCAGCTTGAGCAGTTCGAAGCCGATCGCACCGAGCAGTCCGGCGACCATCAGCCGGCGCCTCGGCGGCTCCACGCCGGGCAGCAGCGTCAGCAGATAGAGCAGCAGCAGGAAGTCGGCGACCACCGCCACCACCAGGGCTGCCACCTGCAACAGCACG
The DNA here is from genome assembly GCF_026340105.1 of Streptomyces sp. NBC_01433. Classification (NCBI taxonomy): domain Bacteria; kingdom Bacillati; phylum Actinomycetota; class Actinomycetes; order Kitasatosporales; family Streptomycetaceae; genus Streptomyces; species Streptomyces sp. NBC_01433. Next base: position 1,256,059 of record NZ_JAPEPM010000001.1, read on the forward strand.
CCGCCCGCGCCGTGGTCGGGGATGCCCAGCTGATCGGCGGTCCAGCCGACGGCCGTCGAACCGACCGCGGAGGCCGCCAGCGTCGCGAGTGCCGCGCCGCCGAGCCCCAGCAGCAGCCCCGCGTCCTTGAGCTTGCGGACGACCGGGTTGCCCTCCTCCGCGTCGTCCACCTCCCAGACCGCGCGCAGGCAGTCCCGCAGGGAGCCGACCCAGCCGATGCCGGTGAAGAGCAGCAGCGCACCGGCCACCACGCCGACCGTGCCCGCGTGGGCCACCAGATTGTCGATGCCCAGCTGGTCGGAGATGCCCGGCACCTGCTCGGTGATCTTGCCCTCGATCTTGTCCAGCTGCTTGTCGGAGAGCAGCGCGGCACCGATCGCCGCGCCGACCGCGATCAGCGGGAAGAGCGCGAGGAAGCTGATGAAGGTGATGGCCGCGGCGAGCCTGGCCCAGTGGACCCGGTCCAGCGTCTCGTACGAGCGCCAGGCGTGTGTCTCCATCAGCCGGGAGAAGAGCGGCCCGACGACGGGGAGTTTTTTCAGCCAGTCCATGACGTACGCGTACCCTCCCGGCCCCGAAGAACCGGTGTCGGCTGCCCCCTGACATCCAATCAATCACCCATTCCGGTGAGTACCGTAACAAATGCCCAAAAGGGGTTTTCTCTGGCGATACGGTCACGACCATGTCCGTCGACACGGTGTCCTTGACCGGCTGGGGCCGCACCGCCCCGACGACCGCGCTGCGGTTCCGCCCTCGCAGCCACGAAGAAGCCGCCGCCGCCGTACGCGGCCGCGGCCCCCGTGGCGCCCTCGCCCGCGGGCTCGGCCGCTCCCACGGCGACGCGGCCCAGAACGCGGGCGGCTCCGTCCTCGACATGACCGCGCTGAACCGGATCCACAGCGTCGACACGCGTACCGGCACCGTGGTCTGCGACGCGGGGGTGAGCCTGCGCCGGCTGATGGAGGTACTGCTGCCGCTCGGCCGGTTCGTGCCGGTCACGCCCTCGACCGGCCAGGTCACCGTCGGCGGCGCGATCGGCTCCGACGTCCACGGCCGCGACCACCGCCTCTCCGGTTCCTTCTCCCGGCATGTGAGCGCGCTGGAACTGCTCACCGCGGACGGCGAGGTGCGTACGGTGCTGCCCGGCACCGATCTCTTCGACGCGACCACCGGCGGCCTGGGACTGACCGGTGTCGTCCTCGCCGCCACGCTCCGGTTCCAGCCGGTCGCCACCTCGCTGATGTCGGTCGACACGCAGCGGGCGGGAGATCTGGACGACCTGCTGGCCCGGTTCACGGCGACCGGTGACCAGCACCGCTACGCGTCCGCCTGGATCGATCTGCTGGCGCGGGGCAGGGCGACTGGACGCGGCGTACTCACCCGGGGGTCGCACGCGCCCCTCCATGCGCTCCCGGCGCGCGCCCGGCGCACACCGCTCGTGTTCCGTCCGGGGCAGCTGCCCGCCGTCCCCGCCTTCGTCCCGGAAGGGCTGCTCGGCCGGACCTCCGCCGCCCTGTTCAACGAGCTGCGCTACCGCGGCGCCCCCAGGTCCCGCACCGGTGAGCTCCAGCGGATCTCCACGTTCTTCCACGCCCTGGACGGCGTACCGCACTGGAACCGGCTGCACGGGCGCGGCGGCTTCGTGCACTACCAGTTCGTCGTCGGGTACGGGCAGGAGGAGGTGCTGCGCCGGGTGGTGGAGCGGATCTCGCGGCGCCGCTTCCCCTCGTTCCTCGCCGTGCTCAAACGGTTCGGCGACGCCGACCCGGGCTGGCTGTCGTTCCCGGTGCCCGGCTGGTCCCTCGCGCTCGACCTGCCCGCCGGTCTGCCCGGTCTGGGGCGGTTCCTGGACGGGGTCGACGAGGAGGTGGCGGCGGCCGGCGGCCGGGTCTGCCTGGCGAAGGACTCCCGGATGCGGCCCGGGGCGCTGGCCGCGATGTATCCGCGGCTGGCCGGGTTCCGGGCGCTGCGGGAGGAGCTGGACCCGGGTGGAGCGTTCCGGTCCGACCTGTCCCGCCGTCTCTCGCTCTGAACCCCGCCCGACAGCCCTGGCCACCGCCCGGCATCCCTGCCCCTGAACCCCGCCCGGCATCCGTGACCCCCGCCCGTTCCCCGCTAGGAGTGTTTTCGTGAAGGACGCCTTCGGTGCCCCGCAGTCCCTGCTCGTCCTCGGTGGCACCTCGGAGATCGCCCTGGCCACCGCCCGCCGGCTGATCGCGCTGCGCACCCGCACGGTGTGGCTGGCCGGTCGCCCCTCCCCCGCCCTGGAGGCGGCCGCCGCCGGCCTGCGTGAACGGGGCGCCGAGGTCCGTACCGTCACCTTCGACGCCCTCGACCCCGCGTCCCACGAGGAGGCGCTCGGCAAGGTCTTCGCGGAGGGCGACATCGACGTGGTGCTGATGGCGTTCGGCATCCTCGGCGACCAGGCACGCGACGAGGAGGAGCCGCTCTCCGCGGTCCGGGTCGCCCAGACCAACTACACCGGAGCGGTCTCCGCAGGGCTGGTGTGCGCGGGCGCGCTCCAGGCGCAGGGCCATGGATCGCTGGTCGTGCTCTCCTCCGTGTCCGGTGAGCGCGCCCGGCGCGCGGACTTCATCTACGGGTCGAGCAAGGCGGGCCTGGACGCGTTCGCGCAGGGGCTGGGCGACGCGCTGCACGGCACCGGGGTGCAGGTGATGGTCGTACGCCCCGGAGCGGTCCGCCCCGCAGCCGTACACCCCTCAGCGGTACGCCCTTCAGCAGCCCGCCCAGGAGCCGTCCGCGACAGCCGGACGGCGCAGGCCGCGCAGGCGGCGGATCAGCCGTTCACGACGACACCGGAAGCGGTCGCGGCCGCGATCGTGACCGGACTGCGGCGGCGTACGGAGACGGTGTGGGTACCGGGGTCGCTACGGGTGGTGATGTCGGCACTGCGCCACGTGCCGCGCCCGCTGTTCCGACGCCTGCCGGTGTAGCGCGGGGGCCCGGGGGCGGGGCGAGGGCGGGGCAGCGGGCCGGGAACCCGGGGCCCGGGTCAGGAGCGCAGCGACGGCTCGTCGACGGAGGAGCCGCCCTGTGCGGGGACGGCGGGCGCGCCGCCCCCGCCCCCGAACGGGAACTCGTTGATCTTGCGCCAGACCGCGTCCGCGCCCTGTTCGTAGAGCGCGAAGGAACCGCAGGTCCAGGCCGCCTCGTACGAGGAGAGCTCCGCGTACGCCCGGTCCATCGCCTCCTCGGAGATGCCGTGCGCCACGGTGACATGCGGGTGGTACGGGAACTGGAGCTCGCGCACCAGCGGCCCCGATGCGTCCCGGACCCGCTTCTGCAGCCAGGAGCAGGCCGAGGCGCCCTCGACCACCTGGACGAAGACGACCGGCGAGAGCGGCCGGAAGGTCCCGGTGCCGTACAGCCTCATCGGGAAGGGGCGGCCGGCCGTGGCGATCCGGGCGAGATGCGCCTCGACCGCGGGCAGGTCGGCCGCCTGCGCCTCGGTCGGCGGGAGCAGGGTGACGTGGGTGGGAATGCCGTACGCGGCAGGGTCCCCGAAGCTCGCGCGCCGCTCCTGGAGCAGGCTGCCGTAGGGCTCCGGGACCGCGATCGAAACGCCAAGCGTTACGGTCCCCACGTCGTTCTCCTCAATCGTCGATGGTCGTTTTCCGGATCTGCCGCCGCAAGTGTGCCGTCTGCGGCCCCGATCTCGCCAGGGCCGTTGGGCTCAGTGCTTGGCGGGCAGAAGGCCCATGCGGTCGTACGTCTGTGCCAGGGTCTCCGCGGCGACGGTCCTGGCCTTCTCCGCGCCCTTGGCCAGGAGGGAGTCCAGCGTCTCCGGGTCGTCCAGATATTCCTGCGTACGGCTCCGGAACGGGGTGACGAACTCCACCATGACCTCGGCGAGGTCGGTCTTGAGCGCACCGTAGCCCTTGCCCTCGTACTTCTGCTCCAGATCCGCGATTCCGGTTCCGGTGAGGGTGGAGTAGACGCTCAGGAGGTTGCTGACGCCCGGCTTGTTCTCCGGGTCGAAACGGATGACCGTGTCGGTGTCGGTGACGGCGCTCTTGACCTTCTTCGCCGTGATCTTCGGATCGTCCAGCAGGTTGATGAGGCCCTTCGGCGTGGATGCCGACTTGCTCATCTTGACCGACGGGTCCTGGAAGTCGTAGATCTTCCCCGTCTCCTTGAGGATGTACGGCGCCGGAATGGTGAACGTCTGCCCGAACCGGCCGTTGAACCGCTCGGCGAGGTCCCGGGTGAGCTCGATGTGCTGGCGCTGGTCCTCACCGACCGGGACCTGGTCGGCCTGGTAGAGCAGGATGTCCGCGACCTGGAGAACCGGGTAGGTGAAAAGGCCCACGGTCGCCCGGTCGGCACCCTGCTTGGCGGACTTGTCCTTGAACTGCGTCATCCGGGACGCCTCGCCGAAGCCGGTGAGGCAGTTCATGATCCAGCCGAGCTGCGCGTGCTCCGGGACGTGGCTCTGCACGAAGAGCGTGCAGCGCTCGGGGTCCAGACCGGCCGCGAGCAGCTGGGCGGCCGCGAGCCGGGTGTTCGCGCGCAGCTCCGCGGGGTCCTGCGGAACGGTGATCGCGTGCAGGTCCACGATCATGTAAAAGGCGTCGTGGGACTCCTGCAGCGCCACCCACTGGCGAACGGCACCGAGGTAGTTGCCGAGGTGGAACGAGCCTGCGGTGGGCTGGATTCCGGAGAGCACGCGAGGAACATCAGAGGCCATGGAACCCATTGTCTCAGGTACACAACCGTTCCCCGGCAGCCGGTGTACGGCGCAATTCGGCGCGCCCCGCGCACGCTGTACGCGGGGCACGGCGCGGTCCGCGCGGGGGCGCGCCGCGCTGTGAAGGTTTCCTCGCGCCGGATCGAACCGACGATACAAAGTGGGCACCACCCCCCGCCCACGCCGCACGACGAACGGAGATCCCGTGTCGATCACGGAAACTGCCATCGCCTCCGCCGAGGCGCACAGCGCGCACAACTACCACCCGTTGCCGGTCGTCGTCGCCTCGGCGGACGGTGCCTGGATGACCGATGTCGAGGGGCGCCGTTATCTGGACATGCTCGCCGGATACTCGGCGCTGAACTTCGGCCACGGCAACCGCCGCCTGATCGAGGCGGCCAAGGCGCAGCTGGAGCGGGTGACCCTCACCTCCAGGGCGTTCCACCACGACCGGTTCGCCGAGTTCTGTACGGGGCTCGCCGAGTTGTGCGGCATGGAGATGGTCCTGCCCATGAACACGGGCGCCGAGGCGGTGGAGACCGCGGTGAAGACGGCCCGCAAGTGGGGCTACCGGGTCAAGGGCGTCCCGGACGGCATGGCGAAGATCATCGTCGCGGCGGAGAACTTCCACGGCAGGACGACCACGATCGTCAGCTTCTCCACGGACCACGAGGCACGGGACGACTACGGCCCGTACACCCCGGGGTTCGAGATCGTGCCGTACGGGGATCTGACCGCGCTCCGTGCCGCGATGACGGAGAACACCGTGGCGGTGCTGCTGGAGCCCATCCAGGGTGAGGCCGGGGTGCTGGTGCCGCCGTCCGGCTATCTCCCCGGGGTGCGGGAGCTGACGCGCGAGCGGAATGTGCTGTTCATCGCGGATGAGATCCAGTCGGGCCTGGGCCGGACCGGGAAGACGTTCGCCTGTGAGCACGAGGGCGTGGTGCCCGACATGTATCTGCTCGGCAAGGCCCTGGGCGGCGGGGTCGTGCCGGTGTCGGCGGTGGTCTCGTCGGCGGCGGTGCTGGGCGTGTTCCGGCCCGGTGAGCACGGCTCGACGTTCGGCGGGAATCCGCTGGCGTGCGCGGTCGCGCTGGAGGTGATCGCGATGCTGCGGACGGGCGAGTTCCAGCAGCGGGCGGCGGAGCTGGGCGACCACCTCCACCGGGAGCTGGGGCTGCTCGTGGGCGGCGGCGCGGTGGAGGCCGTCCGGGGGCGCGGCCTGTGGGCCGGCATCGACATCGCCCCGGCCCTGGGCACCGGCCGGGAGATCTCCGAGCGGCTGATGGAGCGCGGGGTGCTGGTCAAGGACACCCACGGCTCGACGATTCGGATCGCGCCGCCGCTGGTGATCAGCAAGGAGGATCTGGACTGGGGCCTGGAACAGCTCCGGGCGGTCCTGAGCGCGTGAGCGACTGAGCGTGAGCGACTGAGCGACTCGGTGTGAGCGGCCGAGCACCTGAGCGTGAGTGTCCCGGGCCGCGATCCGTCGGGGGCGGGGTTGCCCGGCGCTGTCGTCGCGCGCCCGCCAGGGATCACGGGACAGCGCTCAGAGGATGACGTGGGGCAGGAAGCGGGCGTACTCGTCCGTGACCGGCCCCGCCGATTCCCGGATGCCGAGCCCGGCGGCCTCGTCCTCGACGACCCAGGCACCCAGCACGACCCGGTTGCCGTCGAAGTCGGGCAGCGGGGCGAGCTCCTGGTAGCAGCAGGGCTCGTCCCGTACCGCCGCCGCGCTTCCCGGCCCGTGGACGGCGACCCCGGCACCCTCGCGGCCGAGCAGGGGCTTGGAGACGTATCCCGCCCCGCCGGGCCCGGCCAGCTCGCGGGGACCGTCGAGGTAGGACGGCAGGAGGTTGGGGTGCCCCGGGTACAGCTCCCACAGGACGGCCAGCAGCGCCTTGTTGGAGAGAAGCATCTTCCAGGCGGGCTCGATCCAGCAGGTGGTGCCGGTGCCGCCGCCGTTGTCGAGGGTGTCCAGCACATGCGGTCCGAAGCGGTCCGTCGCCAGCCACTCCCAGGGGTAGAGCTTGAAGCAGCTCCGGATGAAGCGGAGCCGCTCGTCGACGAAGCGCCCGGCCAGCCGGTCCCAGCCGATCTGTTCGACGGACAGCGCCTCGGTGTCGATCCCGGCCTGCTGAGCGGTCTCGCGCAGATACGCGACCGTCATCAGGTCCTCGCCGAGCTCGTCACCGTCCGAGTGGGCGAAGTACAGCGGTCCCGGGGGCAGCAGGGGCGCCTGCCGCTTCCAGGCGTCGACAAGGCGTTCGTGGAGGGAGTTCCACTGGTCCGCGCCGGGGAAACGGTCCTCCATCCAGAACCACTGCGGACTGGCCGCCTCCACCAGCGACGTCGGGGTGTCGGCGTTGTACTCCAGCATCTTCGCCGGGCCCGTACCGTCGTAACACAGGTCGAACCGGCCGTACAGCGAGGGCAGTTCGGCGCGGCGCCGCCAGGACTCGGCGATCAGCGCGGTCAGTCGGCGGTCGGTGATGCCGAGATCGGCGAACCGGTCCCGCTCCACGATGTGCGCGGCCGCGGCCAGGCACATCGTGTGCAGTTCCTCGACCACCTCTTCGAGAGCCTCCACCTCGGGAAGCGAGAAGGCGTAGTAGGCGCTCTCGTCCCAGTAGGGGCGCAGCGATCCGTCCGGGTAGCGGGTGAGCGGGTAGACCAGGCCCTGTTCCTCGACGGTCTCCTGCCAGCCGGGGCGCGGCTCGATGGTGCGGCGCTGCATGACGTTCAGCCGCCGCCCGTCCCGGAGCTGCCGAAGCCGCCCCGGTCGACCGCGGACTTGTCGAAGCTGCCGCCGGTCGCCTTGCCGTTCTCGGTGCGGCCGCCGTAGTAGTACGAGCCGCTGCCACTGCCACCGCTCCCCCCGCTGCTTCCACTGCCCCTGCACTCGTAACTCGGCAGCGTGTCCTGGGTCAGCGGGTCGACGCACCGCCGGTCCGGATCCGAACCGCAGGAGGTGATCGTCGCCGCGAGCACTCCCATGCCGCCGAGCACCACTGTGCTCGACCTCAGCCTGCGGCGCTTGGCCATGTTCCGCTCCCCCGTCGCCCTGCCGTGTCCTGTTCGGCCCACCATCAGACCGCTCGTCAGATTAGATGGCTGATCCACTCGACCGGAACCCGGTGGGTCAACCACACGCCAGTAGAGTCCCTATGTGCTCTTTGGAATGATCTGCGCGCTCGGTTCCGCGGTCTGCTTCGGTACGGCCTCCGTCCTTCAGGCCGTCGCGGCCCGCGCCGCGGCACGGCCCGGCTCCGACGCGGGGGTCGATCCGGCGCTGCTGCTGCGGGCGCTGCGGCAGTGGCGTTACGTCGCCGGACTCGGCCTGGACGGGCTCGGTTTCGTCTTCCAGATCATCGCGTTGCGCTCGCTGCCGATCTACGCGGTGGGTGCGGCGCTCGCCGCGAGCCTCGCCGTCACCGCCGTGGTGGCCGCCCGCCTCCTCGACGTCCGGCTGACCGGCACCGAATGGGGCGCGGTCGGTGTGGTGGTCGCCGGGCTCGGCATGCTGGGGCTCGCCTCCGGCTCGGAGGGGCATCTGACGGGTTCGGCCGCGCTGCGCTGGTCGATGCTGGGAATCGCGTGCGGCGTACTGCTCGTCGGCGCGGCGGCCGGACGGCTCCCCGAGCGGCCCCGGGCGCTCGCGCTGGGGCTCGGGGCGGGGTGCGGTTTCGGGGTGGTCGAGGTCGCGGTCCGGCTGATCGACGACGTGGCTCCGGGCGCGTTGGTGGCCAACCCCGCGACGTACGCCCTGCTGCTGGGCGGCGGCTCGGCGTTCCTGCTGCTCACGTCGGCCCTGCAGCGCGGTTCGGTGACCACCGCGACGGCCGGGATGGTGCTCGGCGAGACGATCGGACCGGCGCTCGTGGGCGTCGTCTGGCTCGGCGACGAGACCCGGAACGGCCTGGGCTGGCTGGCCGTCACCGGCTTCGCGGTGGCCGTCGCGGGGGCGCTGGCCCTGGCCCGGTTCGGCGAGGCGCCGGTGGACAGGGCGGCGGACCCGACGTAACCGGCGCGCGTTCGGCGCGCATACGCGGCGCGTTCGGCACGCGGGCCGGTGTGAGCGGCACGCGGGCCGGTGTGAGCGGCACGCGGGCCGGTGTGAGCGGCACGCGGGCCGGTGTGACCGGCGGGCGGGCCGGTGTGACCGGCGGGCGCGGCAGGGCGGGGCCCCGCGACGCGACGTAACCCCGCAAGCGCGGGTGTACGCGGGAGCGCGGACGCGGCGGTTCTACGGCAGGACCCGGCACAGGGCGTCCAGCGTGCCCGCCCAGGCGCTGTCGGGTGGGGAGCCGTAACCGATCACCAGCGCGTCGCGGCCCGCCGGGGCGTCGCGGTGCCGGAAGCGGGCGAGGCCCTCCAGGGCCAGCCCCTGCCGGGCCGCCGCCTGGATCACCGCGCGCTCACTGCCCTCGGGGAGTTCGAGGACCGCATGCAGCCCGGCCGCGATGCCGCCGACCCGGATGTCCGGCGCGCGTTCGGCGAGCGCCGCGACGAGCTGGTCGCGGCGGCGCCGGTAGCGCAGCCGCATGGACCGCACGTGCCGGTCGTACGCCCCCGAGGCGATGAACTCCGCGAGCGTCAGCTGGTCCGGCGCACCCGTCATCCAGTCGGATACCCCCTTGGCGCGCGCCACCTCCGCCACCATGCCCTGGGGCAGCACCATCCAGCCCAGTCTGAGGCCGGGCGCGAGGGACTTGCTGGCGGTCCCGAAGTAGACGACCCGCTCCGGATCCAGCCCCTGGAGCGCCCCCACCGCCTGCCGGTCGTAGCGGAACTCCCCGTCGTAGTCGTCCTCCAGGATCAGCCCCGCCGTGGACCGGGCCCAGTCCACCGCGGCGGCCCGCCGGTCCGGGTGCAGCGGGACGCCCGTCGGGAACTGGTGCGCGGGCGTCATCAGGACCGCCCCGGCACCGTGCATCCCGGCCAGCTCCCCGGTCCTGGAGCCGCGCGCGTCCATCGGCAGGCACGGGGTGCGAAGACCGGCCTCCGTCAGGAGGTTCCAGTGCGCATCGAGCCCGTACGACTCGACGGCGACCTCCCGCACCCGGCGCTGCCCGAGCACCTTGCCCAGCAGCATCAGCCCGTGGACGAACCCGGAACAGATCACGATCCGCTCCGGAGCCGCGTACACGCCGCGGGCCCGCGCCAGATAGCCGGCCAGTACGGTGCGCAGCTCGACGCGTCCGCGCGGATCGCCGTACCCGAACGCCTCGTTGGGGGCATCGGTCAGCGCGCGGCGGGCCGCCTTGAGCCACTCGGTGCGCGGGAAGGCGGAGAGGTCCGGTGACCCGGGCTTCAGGCTGTGGGCGGGCCCGGACCGCGGCGGACGGGACAGGGGCGCGGCCCGGTCCGCCTCGCGCGGCGCGGACCGCGGCGCGACCCGGGTCCCCGAGCCCTGCCGGGCGGTGAGCCAGCCCTCGGCGACCAGTTCGGCGTACGCGTCGGCGACCGTGTTCCGGGCGATGCCCAGGTCCGTGGCGAGCGAACGGGAGGACGGCAGGCGGGTTCCGGGGGCCAGCCGCCCGGTGCGTACGGCCTTCCGCAACGCCTCCATCAGCCCGCTGCGCAGGCCCCCGCCGACCCGGTCGAGGTGCAGGTCGGCGCCGAAAGTGGCCCAGGAATCCGTCATGGAAATGGACCATACAGCTGCGCCACCGTGCCCGTAATGTCGCCGGTATGACGACACACGCGCACGACCACACCGCCTCCGGCCACACCGCCGCCGACCACACCCCCTCCGCGTATGCCCCCTCCGGGTACGCCCCCGAACACCCGGCCCGCCTGCCCTGGGCCCAGCTCGCCCCCGATGTCTACAAGGCCATGGTCCGGCTGGACATCGCCTCCCGGAAGGGACTGGACCCGGTCCTGGTCGAGCTGGTGAAGGTCCGGGCCTCGCAGCTCAACCGCTGTGCCCTCTGCCTGGACATGCACTCCAAGGACGCGCTCGCCGCGGGCGAGTCCGTCGAGCGGATCATCCAGCTCAGCGCCTGGGAGGAGTCGCGGCACTTCTACACGGAGAAGGAGCTGGCGGCGATCGAGCTGACCGAGGCCGTCACCGTCCTGACAGACGGCTTCGTCCCCGACGAGGTGTACGCGAAGGCCGCCGAGCACTTCGAGGAGGCGGAGCTCGCGCAGCTGCTCGCCGCGATCACGGTGATCAACGCCTGGAACCGTTTCGGGGTGGCCACCCGCCAGGTCCCCGGCCACTACACGCCCGGCGACATCAAGCACTGAGCGAGGCGCGGTGCCCCCCGTCGGAAAGGGTTGCCGTACGGATCAGAAAGGGTTGCCGTACGGATCGAAGTGCCTCACGGCCACGTCCAGGATCTCCTCCTGACGTGGCCAGGCCGTGTCGGGTGCGGCGACCAGCACCGCGTACAGCCGTCCGTCCGAGGCGGTGAACACGCGCTCGACGACCTGGCGCCGGCCACCGGTCTCCTCGCTGTCGTAGGCGTAGACCAGCTCGGCCGCCTCACCGCCTCCGGTGTTCTCCACCGCGCCGATCCGGACCTCCTCGAAACCCGGGTTGACGCTGCGCTCGTCGGAGGCCGCTCGTACCGCCTTCAACGCGGTCATGGACGGCTCCGAGACCCGGAAGATCTGGAGCAGCTCCGCCCCGCCCGCCGGCTCGTAGAACACCCCGTTGCCTTCCTCGGTGCGCACGTCCCACTCCTCCGGAACGGCGATCGTGAAGCCTTCCTCGTCGTCGGCCTCCGTATAGCCCGCCTCCAGGGCGCCGGACGGCGACACGGACTCCGACGCCGAGGCGTCGGGAGGCGGCGGGCTGTCCGTGCCGGTGGTCTCCTGGCCGCCGGTACCCCCGCCACCGGTGGCCGCGGACTCGGTGGACGTGGCGCTGGGGCCCTGCGCACCTTCGCGGCCGTCATCGTCCTCGCCGCCGAGCGTGAACCACAGCGTCGCCGCGCCCACCGCGAGCACGGCCACGGCGAGACCGGCGGTCAGCGGGGTGACGCGCTCCCGGAAGGACTTCGCGCCGCCCGCGACGAAGGTCCCGGTGATGTTGTTGTACGTGTCCGCCGGACCGGGCGGACCGGGCGGACCCGGCGGTACGGGCGGAGCAGGCACCGCCGGCACCCCGGGCACCACGGGCGGTACGGAGGGCAGCGGCGGGGGCGGCGGGGTGTAGGCGCGCCGCTCCTCGGTCTCCCAGCTCTGTGTCTCGTCGTTCCAGCGCGGTCCGCCGCCCCCGGTCATCGTTCAGCCTCCCAGCAGGGCGGCGAGCGCCTGTCCCACGGCGACACCGGACGCCAGCGTCCCGGTGAGGGCACCGGCCGCCGCCAACGCCTCCTGGAGCCGGGCGAGCCGGCCGGGTGCGGCGGCGCCACCGGTCTCGATCTCCTCCTCGACCGAGACCAGTTCGGCGTCGAGGATCTCCGTGGTGTCCGAGCGGACGAACCGTTCGAGGTCGGCGCGGAGCAGCCGCACGGCACGCAGCAGTTCGGCCTGGCTCTCGTCGGCGGGGGCGGCGTGCTGGTGCTGCGTGACGGTGTTGTGGTCACCGATGGCGAACGCGCTGCCGGTCACCGACCCCACGTGGACGGTCCGTCGGCCCGGCTCCTGCCCGTCGGGCGTCTCCATGATCACTTACCTCCGCTGTTCGGGTGCTGGTAGGTGCGCGGCGCGGGTCCGGGGCCGGGGCCGGACGCCTTCGGCGGGGGCTTCGGCGCGCCGGGCCCCTGCTTCGTGCCGGGCTTCGCCCCGGCGGCCGTGTTCGGGTTCGCCGCGGTCCGCTTGTCGGTGTGCGTGATGGCGTTGTGGTCCCCGATGCCGATCGCGCTGTCCTTCGCGGACTCGATGAAGACCCCGCCCGCACCGATGTTCACGACCTTCTGCTCGAACTCGTCGGTCTGCCAGCCCGCTTCCCGCAGGGCCAGTCGTACACCACCGGTCACCCGGTCCTGAATGCTTTTCAGATACCGGTTGATGTCCATGTCCTGGAACAGCGATGCCTCGTCGTCCGCGCCCAGCTGCCGGATCGACATCGCGGGCCCGTCCGGGAGCGCACCGCTGTTGCCCGCCGTGAGCAGCGTCCAGCCACTGACCGCGCCGCGCCCCAGAGTGATGACCGACCGCACCAGCGAGCCAGGGGTGCGGGCCACCGCCCAGGCGGCCTTCCCGAACCAGTTGTTGTTGCGGTGCCGGTGGGCGGTCCGGTCGGCCTCCTGGAACAGCGGGTGCACCGGCATCAGGACGTGCGGCGCGAGTTCCAGCATCAGCATCCCGCCCTGGGTGTGGACCCGGACGAAGACGGTGACGACGACCTCCTCGTTCCACCCGCCGACCCGGATGCGCAGGAAGTGCCTGCGGCTCTCGCCGCCCTCCTCGACGGCGCCCAGCCGGTGGGTTTCGAAGCCCTGGGGGCCGTACGGGGCGTCCTCGCGCCGCGGCATGCCCACGACCGGCAGGAACACGCACTCGTCGATCAGCAGCTCACGGAGCCGGTCCCGTACGGCATCGGCGGCCTCCGGCGAACCGTGCGCGGACGGCACCCGCAGCGCCTCCAGCAGCGGCACGATCCGGCGGAGGATCCGCGCGTTGTCGATCGGCTCGGTCGGGCCGTCCTCGCTCGGCCGGAGCTCGACGGCCAGATTCCACGGGTGGTACGGGACCCCGGCGCCGCAGAACGGGTCGTTGGCGCTGTACATGATCAACGGGGCGTGCTGCTCCAGCCTGATCCGCTGCTGGAGCCGCCGGAAGCGGCCGCCCACGGCGTGTTCGGCCGGGTCGGCGGCGAGGTCGGCGAAGTTCTTCCTGGCCAGCTCACCGGCCATGACCCGGGCGAACTGACCGCGCCGGAGCCCCACCAGCGCGGCGATCAGGGCGAAGAAGGCCAGCGCTCCCCAAGCGGCGCCCGAGCCGGACTCACCGGAGGTGAAACCGCCGGTCAGTACGGAGAGGCCGTAGCCCTCGGAATCGTCGTCGCCGAAGAGACCGTAGAGGGTGCCGCCGGCCATCCAGAGCACGAAGGTGAACAGCAGGAGCCGCCCGTACCAGCGCATCAGGAACGCCGGGATCCGCCGGTAGACCGGCGGATTGCGCGCGGACCCCCGGATCAAGGGGGCGAGGGCGAGGAGGACGCACGGCATCACCAGGGCGGCGATGCCACCTCTGGTGAGCACGACACCCAGCAGCCAGGCGCACAGGATGCCCGCGGCCCACCAGAGTTCGGCACGGCGCGCCCGCAGGGCGTGGGCCAGCACCCGTGCCGCGTCGAAGCCCGTCGACGGGGCGGCGATCCGTTCTTCCTGCACGTAGAGCTGGTCGATCACGGCATCGCGGTAGCCGTCGTGCAGATAGACCCCGGCGCAGAGCAGTCTGCACGCCTCGCTCGCGGCCGGAGGCACGGGCGGTTTCCCGAGCAGATCGTCCTGGCCCCGCGACGGCCGCGGCACGGCACTCTGGGTCACCGGTTCCCCCTTGCTGACCCCAACCCGCTTGGCAGTGACGCGAGTCGGTGATGGAAAGGGGACAACATACCTGGATCGCGCCGCCGGGTGGAGGCGATTTGCAGGCCATCGCGCCGACACGTGCGACGGATCGTTCAGGTATGCCCCGAACCGGACGCGGGCTGGGCGCGGACCGGGACGAAACGGCGAAGCGCCCCCGGCAGCGGAGGCTGCGGGGGCGCTTCGACGTACGGCGGGCGGATCCGACCGGGGCCGGAATCCGATCAGATCAGGCCGAGCTCGCGCACCGCGTCGCGCTCCTCGGTGAGCTCCTTCACCGACGCGTCGATGCGCGCGCGGGAGAACTCGTTGATGTCCAGGCCCTGGACGATCTCGTACGTGCCGTTCTTCGTGGTGACCGGGAACGACGAGATGATGCCCTCGGGCACGCCGTAGGAGCCGTCCGACGGGATACCCATCGAGGTCCAGTCGCCCGCGGCGGTGCCGTTGACCCAGGTGTGCACGTGGTCGATGGCGGCGTTGGCGGCCGAGGCGGCCGAGGACGCGCCACGGGCCTCGATGATCGCGGCGCCGCGCTTGGCCACGGTGGGGATGAAGGTGTCGGCCAGCCACGCCTCGTCGGCGACGAGCTCGGCGGCGTTCTTGCCGGCCACCTCCGCGTGGAAGATGTCCGGGTACTGGGTGGCCGAGTGGTTGCCCCAGATCGTCAGCTTCTTGATGTCGGAGACGGCGGCACCGGTCTTGGCGGCCAGCTGCGAGATCGCGCGGTTGTGGTCCAGGCGGGTCATCGCGGTGAAGCGCTCGGCCGGTACGTCCGGGGCGGCGGCCTGCGCGATGAGCGCGTTGGTGTTGGCCGGGTTGCCGACGACGAGGACCTTGATGTCGTCCGCGGCGTTGTCGTTGATGGCCTTGCCCTGCGGCTTGAAGATGCCACCGTTGGCGGCGAGCAGGTCACCGCGCTCCATGCCCTTGGTGCGCGGGCGTGCGCCGACCAGCAGGGCGACGTTCGCACCGGCGAAGCCGACGTTGGCGTCGTCCGTGATCTCGATGTTGCGCAGCAGCGGGAAGGCGCAGTCGTCGAGCTCCATCGCGGTGCCCTCGGCGGCCTTGAGGCCCTGCGGGATCTCCAGGAGACGCAGGTTGACCGGCACGTCCGGGCCGAGCAGGTGGCCGGAGGCGATGCGGAAGAGCAGCGCGTAGCCGATCTGGCCGGCTGCGCCGGTCACGGTGACATTCACGGGAGTGCGGGTCATGGCGATCTCCGTTAGACAGCTGGCGGTGGGGGTCCCGACCCCTCGTGCCGGTCCCCTGGTGCTGGACACCTCTGAATCTTGATGTGAAGAGATATCCAGCGGTCAGGCTATCCGACCCGCGCGCGCCCGGCCGCCCGCCCCCCTGTGGCACGGCACACAACCGGTCACGCACCGCATGCACGGCACGCACCGCGCACACCGGCAGACCGCGCGGCGCACCCTCACGCCTGGGGGACGGTGCACCCCTTCGTGCCGGAGGCGAGCGTCACGCACGCCTTCGCGTCGTCGGCCTTCTTCACCGCGACCATCGAGGTGTACGCGTCCTTGTCCGCGTCCACCGTGCCCTCCTGCTCGGCCTTCCCCGCGCTGATCCGCACGGTGTCGCCCGCGGTGGCCTCGGTGATCCGGGCCCAGGCCGCCGAACAGGGCTCGCTGTAACGCACCTCGACCCGGCTGCCGCCGACCACGGCACTGGACACCGTACGGGCGTACTGGCCGCCGCAGCCCATGGCCTCGGGGTCCTGTCCCGTGCAGTCGGCGCCGCTGCACTCGACGCCGTCCGGCAGCTCCGCCGCGCCTGTTGTCGGTGCGGCCGACGGGGGCGTGGCGGTCTTCTTCTCACCGTCGTCGCCGCCCAGGCCGGTGAGGAGCACCGCGGCGGTCACCACCAGCAGTACGCCGACGACGCCCGCGACGACCACGGCCGGCTTGCGGCGGCCCGCGGGCTTGCCCCGACGGCCGTTGTGGTTCGGCGGCTGCGGCGGGGGGCCCGACTGGGGGCCGGGCTGTGCTTGCGAGTGGTACGGCGACTGCGGCTGACGCGGAATCTGCGGCACCGTGCCGCGCTGGACGGGTACGGACGGCGAGCGCGCCGCGTCATACGCGTGCGCGCCGGGTCCCGCGCCCGCCGCGGTGGAGACTCCCCTGTCGGCGTTCCCGGATCTGTCGGCGTTCCCGGACCGCCCGGAACCGTGTTTGCCGCTTCCGGAGCGGCCTCCCCGGCCGCCCGCGCCCGCCGCCGGGACCGTACCGAACTCACCGAGCGCCGCGCGCGCTTCCGTGATCCGGATGGTCTCCATCGTCCTGTCGTGGCGCATCTCGGAGCGGCTCCA
The DNA here is from genome assembly GCF_026340105.1 of Streptomyces sp. NBC_01433. Classification (NCBI taxonomy): domain Bacteria; kingdom Bacillati; phylum Actinomycetota; class Actinomycetes; order Kitasatosporales; family Streptomycetaceae; genus Streptomyces; species Streptomyces sp. NBC_01433. Next base: position 1,272,578 of record NZ_JAPEPM010000001.1, read on the forward strand.
GGCGCGTTCGGCCAGCTCCCACATGACGCTCAGGTGGTTCTGGTCGGTGCCCGTCACCTCGGCGAGGGCGAGAACGGCACGCTTGGGCGCGAGCAGCCGCCCGTTGAGATACCGCTCCCATGACGTCTTGCTGTAACCCGTGCGGTCGGCCACCGCGGCGATGCTCAGGCCGCCGCGGTCGACGAGCCTGCGCAACTGGCTGGCGAACTCCCGTATCTGCGGGTCGAGTTCCTCCGGTAGCGGCTTCCAGCGAGGCATGGCCTCTCTCCCCCCATCGTTTTCCCCCGGACGTGTCTGCTGTGCCCCGCTGCCGACCGGCTCCGTGCCCCCACGCCCGGTTCGGCGGTCTTCCGTTTCCGGGGCTGCCCAAGGGGATGTGCGGAGCCAGGGTGTCAGTTCCTGACGAGGGAGCGCACAGAAGCATTCGGACTGCGGCGCGCTTTGTCGTGCGCCGCGCTCCGTACCGTGCGCCGTGCCAGTCTGCCACCGTTGCGCGACGACTGAACGCGGGACGAGGCACGGCCACGCACATCACCGCATACCTGAGCTTCTCGCTTCGGTTGAGCCCCGGCCACGGGTGTCTGTCCTCCTCGGGGAGGGGACGGACACTCCGTCGGAACAGGCTCAGCGGATGGCGAAGTGGACCGCGTCCTCCAGCACCGGAATGTCCAGCCACGGCTTGGGCTGGGCCATCAGCGCGAGCATCACGATCAGGGTCCCCATCAGCCCGTACGTGACCAGATCGGTGAACCGGGACCGCACGGCGAGCATGCCGACCGAGGGGACCACCCAGCGCAGCACGGCCCCGGCGACGAGCGCGAACCCGATCAGCATCGTGCCGATCCGGAACGCCTGGTCGAACGGGTCCGTGGCGACGATCAGCAGCCCCACGCCGGCCGTGCAGAGCACGGTGAGCAGCGGCCACTGCCGCGCCGGGGCGGGCGCGTCACCCGGAGCCGCCCTGCCGCCGCCCTCGGGGCGGGCCGTGTCGCGGGTCAGCGACGGGAAGCGCCGCGACCTACGGGGAGCGGCGCGCCCGGAATCGGAACCAGAAACGGAACCGGTTTCCGCATCAGCTTCGGAAACGGAATCGGCTCCGGAAACAGCTTCGGCTTCGGAACCGGCGTCCGCACCGGCGCCGGCACCCGAACCGAGTCCGGCACCGGCCGTCCCGCCGGAGCCCTCGCTCGTCACCGCGTCAGTTCCGTCGCCCACCGCGCCGCCCGCTCCGTCGTCCGTCGCCACGCCCGGCTCCCCCGGCTTCCCCTGCTCCCCCGACGCCCCCGACTCCCGGCGGGCGGGAGCGGGTTCGGCCTGACTCGTACCAGCACCCATGGGGTTCCTTCCGGTCCGGGTCAGCCCGCGGTCGCGGCGGCGTCGGCGGCCTCGGCGGCCATCAGCTCGGCGGCCTCGACCACATTGACCAGCAGCTGGGCGCGGGTCATCGGGCCGACACCGCCGGGGTTCGGGGCGACCCAGGCGGCCACCTCGGCGACGCCGGGGTGGACGTCTCCGACGATCTTGCCGTTCTCGTCGCGGCTGACGCCGACGTCGAGCACGGCGGCGCCCGGCTTCACGTCCTCGGGCTTGATCAGGTGCGGCACACCGGCGGCGGCCACGATGATGTCGGCCTGCCTGAGGTGCGAGGAGAGGTCACGCGTACCGGTGTGGCACTGGGTGACGGTGGCGTTCTCGGTCTTACGGGTCAGCAGCAGCGGGATCGAGCGGCCGATGGTGACGCCGCGTCCGACGACCACGACATGCGCCCCGTTGATCTCCACACCATGGGCGCGGAGCAGCTGGACGACGCCCTGGGGCGTGCAGGGCAGCGGGCCGGTCTCGTTGAGGACCAGCCGGCCCAGGCTCATCGGGTGCAGGCCGTCGGCGTCCTTGGCCGGGTCCATCAGTTCCAGGACCCGGTTGGTGTCGATGCCCTTGGGGAGGGGGAGCTGAACGATGTAACCCGTGCACTCGGGGTTGTCGTTGAGCTCGCGCACGACCTCCTCGATCTCCTCCTGGGTCGCGGTGTCGGGCAGTTCGCGCTGGATGGAGGCAATGCCGACCTGCGCGCAGTCACGGTGCTTGCCGTTCACGTACCAGCGGCTGCCCGGGTCGTCCCCGACGAGCAGGGTTCCCAGGCCGGGGACGATGCCCTGGGCCTTGAGGGCCGCCACACGGACGGTCAGATCGGATTTGATCGCGGCAGCGGTGGCCTTGCCATCGAGAATCTGGGCAGTCATGTTCCCATCCTCGCGGATGACCCCGCCCGCATACCAATTGCGGGTCACCGCGTGGACACAAGGTTGCACTTGCACAACACCTGGTGACCCGGACTGGACAAACTTACGTGCGACTTATAACGATTATGGTCGCAGTGCCGCGGTAGTACGGGGGGCGGACCGCTGAGCTGTTCCTTCCTCCGTGCGGCCGCATCCGTCCCCGCACGTCTGCTGTAAGGAACACCCCATGAGCTTCGGCGACCCGAACAATCCGTACGGGCAGCAGCCCGGCCAGCCGCCCCAGGGCCAGCAGCCCGGTTACGGCTACCCGCAGCAGGCTCCGCAGGGTGTCCCGCAGCAGGGTTACGGCTACCCGCAGCAGCAGCCCGGCCAGCCCTACGGCGGCGGCTACCCGCAGCAGCAGCCGGGCTATGGCAGCGGCATGCCCGAACTGGCCCACTGGGGCCTGCGCCTCGGCGGGTTCATCATCGACGGCCTGATCCTCATGGTTCCGTACATGGTGGCCATCATCGGCGGAGGCGTCGGTGACATCGTGGGGGTTGTGCTCGCCGTCATCGGTTTCGTCGCGATGATCGCCGTCGCCCTCTGGCAGTGCTACCAGGAAGGCACCACGGGCCAGACGGTCGGCAAGAAGGCCGTGGGCATCCGGCTGCTGCGCGAGGCCGACGGCCGTCCGCTCGGCTTCGGCATGGCCTTCGGGCGCCGCCTGGCCCACTTCCTGGACAGCGTCGCCTGCTACATCGGCTGGCTGTGGCCGCTGTGGGACTCGAAGAAGCAGACGTTCGCGGACAAGGTCTGCTCGTCGGTGGTCGTCAAGGCCGGCTGAACCGCCCCGCTCGCGCCGGAGGCCGCACCCGTTCACCGGGGGCGGCCTCCGCGCGTTTTCCCGCCCGTCCCGATGGTCCCGCCCGTCCCGACGGTCGCCTCTCCCCACCCCGTACGGGCGGCGGGGCGGTTCAGCGCCCGGGGATCTCCGCCGGGGCCGGGGAGGTGCGCTCCATGACCACGAAGCTCCCGGACCGGTGCTTGAGCCGGTAACGCGCCTCGGGGTGGAGCTGCTGGGCGTACGCCACCGGGTCGGTGATCGGCTGCGCCCAGCCGAAGTCCAGGTTGATGGCGACGATGTCGGGGGCGGTACCGGGGGCTCCGCCGACCCAGTAGACGGTGCGGTCGCCCGTGAGGTGCGCCATCAGCGTGATGTCCGTCTCGACGCGTGCCCCCGCGGGGATGGCCTCCAGCGCCTCCCGGGCCGCGTGGGTGCGCGCGTCGGTGCGGTAGGTCTCGGGACGCAGCAGGTCGCGCAGCGGCAGATGCTGGGTGAGGGCCACGGCGATCGCGGTGGCGACGGGGACGGCGACCTTCGCGTACGAGGCGAGCCAGGGGCGCGCGGAGGCGCGGCTGCGGCGGATGCCGTCCGCCATGGCCAGGAAGAGCACCGGCATCAGGATGGCGCTGTAGTGCCAGACCATGCCCCAGTGGTAGGAGTCCTGGGACAGCAGGCGCCAGCCGAGCGTGGGCAGGATGAGCAGGATCAGGGGCGAGCGCAGCGCCATGAAGGCGGTGACGCCGACCAGGAAGACCAGCATCTCGATCTTGACCGAGGAGTTGAGGGCGCCGAGGACGGAGTCGAAGAGGGAGACGTCCTGCTCGCCGTTCTTGTCGATCTTCGTCCAGTAGTCGTACGTCCCCGCGCTGCTGGCCGCCGGTATGAGGACGAGGACGGTGACGACGAAGGCCAGTACGCCGAAGGCCGCCAGCAGGGCGCCGTGGAGCCTGCGGCCGTACAGGAAGAGCAGGAAGCCGACGACGGCGACGGTGGCGCCCAGGTCCTCCTTGACGAGGACCAGCGGCAGGGACCAGAGGACGGCGGCGGTCCATCGCCGGGTGAGCAGGGCCCGGCAGACGAGGGCGAGCAGCGGTACGGCGAAGGCGATTTCGTGGAAGTCGGACTTCACCGCTTCCTGGAGGCCCCAGGAGAGGCCGTACGCGACGGTGACGCACAGGCCCGAGCGGCCGCCCAGGATCTGCTGGGTGGTGCGCCCGACGACCGCGGCGGAGGCGGCGAACAGCGCCGCCTGCGCGAACAGCAGGGCTTCGGCGGAGGGCCAGATCCAGTAGAGCGGGGCGAGCAGCGCCACGACCGGGCTGAAGTGATCGCCGAGGATCAGATAGCCGGGGCCCTTGATGTCGACGACGGGGGCGTTCAGGCCGGCGTACGCCCGTACCTCCTGCTCGAATATCCCCAGGTCCCAGGAGGGCGAGCCGAACCGGCTGTACTGGAGGTGGGAGTAGAGGAAGTAGAGCGCGCACAGGACGGCCGCGGCGATCAGGTACGGGCGCAGCGGAACACGGCTGCCGTCGGCGTCCCCCACGGTGTCGACGCCCCCCGAAGCGTCCGCGGTGCCTGCGGTGTCCGCCGCGTCCGCGGTCGCGTCGAACACCGGTCCACCGGGGGCCGGCACGCCGGACGCCGGACCGTCGCCATCCGCGCCGGACCGGCCCGGTTTCCCTTTGTTCAGATCAAGCACGACGCCCCCGCTACGGATTCCCAACGGCCGTTTATTAGAACAGAGGGGCGACGAAGTCCTGAATTCCGGGATACCCCGGGACCCCCCGGACGCGGTGCGGGCCGCACCCCCGGAGAGGGTACGGCCCGCACTGCGCCGACGCGGAACGACTCGACCGCGCCGGAACGGGCCGACTCAGTGGAAGAAGTGGCGCGTGCCGGTGAAGTACATGGTCACGCCCGCCTTCCGCGCGGCCTCGACGACCAGCTCGTCGCGGACCGATCCGCCGGGCTGGGCCACGGCCCGGATACCGGCCGCGGTGAGGATCTCCAGGCCGTCGGGGAACGGGAAGAACGCGTCGGAGGCGGCGTACGCCCCGCGCGCCCGCTCCTCGCCCGCCCGCTCGACGGCGAGCTTGGCGGAGTCGACACGGTTGACCTGCCCCATGCCGACACCGACCGAGGCGCCGTCCTTGGCGAGCAGGATCGCGTTGGACTTGACCGCGCGACATGCCTTCCACGCGAAGGCGAGCTCCTTGAGCTCGTCCTCGGAGAGGGCCTCACCGGTGGCGAGGGTCCAGTTCGCCGGGTTGTCGCCGTCGGCCTGGAGCCGGTCGGTGACCTGGAGCAGCGCACCGCCGTCGATCGGCTTGACCTCGACCTCGGCGGCCGGGGCGTCGGGGCAGCGCAGCACACGGATGTTCTTCTTGCGGGCCAGCACCTCGACCGCGCCGTCCTCGTACGCCGGGGCGACGATGACCTCGGTGAAGATCTCCGCGACCTGCTCGGCCATGGCGACGGTCACCGGACGGTTGACGGCGATGACACCGCCGAACGCGGACATCGGGTCACAGGCGTGCGCGTTGCGGTGCGCTTCGGCAACGTCGTCGGCGATCGCGATGCCGCACGGGTTGGCGTGCTTGATGATCGCGACGCAGGGCTCGGCGTGGTCGTACGCGGCCCGGCGCGCGGCGTCGGTGTCCGTGTAGTTGTTGTACGACATCTCCTTGCCGTGCAGCTGCTCCGCCTCGGCCAGGCCACCGGCGCCCGAGGTGTAGAGGGCGGCGGGCTGGTGCGGGTTCTCGCCGTAGCGCAGGACGTTGCCGCGCTCGTACGTCGTACCGAAGAAGTCGGGGAAGCCCGAGTCGTCGGCGGCGGCGTAATCGGCGGCGAACCAGGAGGCCACGGCCACGTCGTACGCGGCGGTGTGCTGGAAGGCCTCGGCGGCCAGGCGCTTGCGGGCGCTCAGGTCGAAGCCGCCCGCCTCGACGGCGGCGAGGACGTCGGCGTACCGCTCGGGGCTCGTCACGACGGCCACGGACGGGTGGTTCTTGGCGGCGGCGCGGACCATCGACGGGCCGCCGATGTCGATCTGCTCCACGCACTCGTCGTCGGAGGCGCCGGAGGCGACGGTCTCCTTGAACGGGTACAGGTTGACGACGACGAGGTCGAAGGGCTCCACACCGAGTTCGGCGAGCTGCTCGCGGTGGGTGTCCAGGCGCAGGTCGGCGAGGATGCCGGCGTGCACGCGGGGGTGCAGCGTCTTCACGCGGCCGTCGAGGCACTCGGGGAAACCGGTGAGCTCCTCGACCTTGGTGACCGGCACGCCGGCGGCGGCGATCCTCGCGGCGGTGGAGCCGGTGGAGACGAGCTCGACGCCCGCCCCGTGCAGACCGCGGGCGAGGTCTTCGAGCCCCGTCTTGTCGTAGACACTGACCAGGGCGCGGCGGATGGGCTTATTCACCGACATGACCGAGATGAACCTTTCGTCCCTCAATGCGATGGCCGTCACGGGCGAGTCGCCCCACGGCCTCGACGAGCAGCTTGCGCTCGACTTCCTTGATGCGTTCATGGAGAGCGGCTTCGCCCTCCGGCGTGTCCTCTTCGGTCACCTCGACCACGCCCTGCGCGATGATCGGACCGGTGTCGACGCCGTCGTCGACGAAGTGGACGGTGCAGCCGGTGACCTTGACGCCGTACGCGAGCGCGTCACGCACCCCATGGGCACCGGGAAAGCTGGGGAGCAGGGCGGGGTGGGTGTTGATGAACCGGCCGCCGAACGCGGCGAGGAACGCGCTGCCCACGATCTTCATGAATCCCGCGGAGACGACGAGGTCCGGGCGGTGCGCGGCCGTGGCGGCCGCGAGCGCCTCGTCCCACTCCTCGCGGGTGGCGTGGTCCTTGACCTTGCACACGAACGTGGGCAACCCGGCACGCTCGGCACGCTCCAGACCGACGATGCCGTCGCGGTCCGCGCCGACCGCGACGACCCGGGCGCCGTAGCCCTCGGGGTCGTCACCGATGGCGTCGAGCAGGGCCTGGAGATTCGTACCGGATCCGGAGACCAGCACGACGAGGCGGGCCGGAGCGGCGGAGGGGGGCGGGGAGGCCACAGCTGGGCCCTTTCTCGCGTGGTAACTCAGGTGCGATGTGCTTGCGGTGCTCTTTGTACGGTCGTACGAAAGAATCTCGCCCCTCGATACGGGGAACTCTACGAACGAGCCGACCGTCAGCAACGATACCGGCACACCCAGCGGCCCCCACGGGACGGGGGCGTGACCGGGAGGTAGCGTCAGGGGACAGCGAGCCGTCCACCGGGCGGACGAACCGTCCTCGGGACGGACATGACGAGATGGGGAAGACGTTCACCACATGCCGGACCGACGCCACCGCACCGCCTTCCGCCTTTCTCGTTCCTCTGGTTCCTCTGGTGCCCCTGGTTCCTCTGGCCCTTCGGGTACTTCTGGTCCTTCAGGTTCCTCCGGTTCCTCCGGTTCCTCCGACGACAATCCGTTCGCGACGCCGCCCGTGGACCGGCCCGACCAGCCGTGGCAGCCGCGCCACCCGTCCTCGTCCTCGTCCTCGGACGGTGACAAGAACGGCAAGGGCGACGGCTCCTCCGGCGACCGCCCGGCCTGGGGCAGCCAGTGGAGCGACCAGCAGCCAGGCCGGGGCAACGGCGGGTTCGGCAGCCGCCCCGGTGGCAGCGGCACCGGCGGGCAGGGAGGACCGGAGCGCAACCCGGGCGGACTGCGCTGGGACCCGACCGACCCCGCCCAGCGGCGCGCCCGGTACGCGGTGCTCGGCGGCATGTGGGCGTTCTTCTTCGCACTCTTCGACTTCCCGGAGGTCGCCCTGCTCCTGGGCGCGCTCTCCGTCTACTGGGCGCTGAGCGCCCTGCGCGCCAAGCCCGGCAGCCCGTCCGCGAAGGGCGGGGCGGCAGGAGCCGCGGGGGCGGGCGCCGGTACGGGCGCCACCGCGGCGACCGGTACGGGAGGGACGGCGGGCCCCGCGACACCGCCCGCGCCCGGGGCTCCTCCCGCCACCGCGCAGGGCGGCAGCAACAGGCCGCTGACCACGGCGGCGGTCAGCGGGCTGGTGACCGCCCTGCTCGCGCTGTCGATCGTCGCGACGACGTTCACGGTCCAGTTGGTCTACCGCGACTACTACACCTGCGTGAACGACGCCCTGACCAAGTCCGGGGCACTGGCCTGCAACGATCTGCTGCCGAAGCCGCTGGAACCCTTCTTCGGCGTCAAGGAGTAGCCCCCTGGCCGGGCTCCGGGGACCGCGAGGGCTCCGGAGCCCGGTCGGACGGGACATCCGGCGGAAAGTCGGCCATGAGTCCGCCGGAACCCTGCTTGAGCGAGGCCCATCGAGCCTCCCTGGCCTCCGGGTCGTGCCACGGGTCGGTCGGCAGGAAGTCGTAGGGCTCGAAGCCCGCCTCCGCCCCGTCCGCCCCTGCCGCCCCTGCCGCCCCACGGGACGTACCCCCCGGACGGGAAGCAGACACGGACACGGGCGCGGATACGCCGGATGCCGAGCCGGAGCCGGGCATGGCTCCTGGCACGGCGGCCTCGTCCGCTCCGTCCCCAGCCTTGCCCTTCCGCTTCCACGTCGGCTTCCACCAGCGCCGCCGCCCGGCACTCTCCTGCACGGTCTCCTTCGCGGTCTCGTCGCTGCTGCCGCCGCCGCTCGCGTCGCTGCCGGGACGCGTCTCCACCTGAGGCTGCTGGGGCTCCTGGGGCTCCTGGAGTTCCTCCGTCGCGGTCCGCCGCCACGCCCACCCGGGCTCCCGCAGCCGCCACACCCGTAGCAGCAGCGCCAGCGGTACGCCGATGACCACCGTCCACGCGAGTGCGGCCGGGCCCGTCAGCCACCACACGGGCCCGAAGTCCGCCAGCGCCCCGGTCCCGAGCGGCCCCCCGGCCATCGCCGTGAGCACCGCCGTACCGGCCCCGCAGCCCACCGCGGCCAGCAGCGTCACCAGCGCCGTCTCCCGCGGGCTCCAGCACCCCTCGCGCACCGCGGGGACCGGCACCGCCCTCCGTACGGTGAACCAGGCGACCGCCAGACCGGCCGCGACCGGGACCACCGCGGCCGCCCAGTTCGCGAGCGACCCGGGCCCCTGGTCCGGTACCGCCGCCAGCAGCGGGAAGTGGGGCAGAGCCGGTTGCCCGGCGAAGGCGAGCGGGGTGACCGTGGCCCCCGTACCGAGCGCGAATCCGGGGCCGAGGCCGTACGCGGCACCCCACAGCGCGGCGTTCGGCACCAGCACCAGGGCCAGCAGGAGCACGGCGAACCGCCCCGCCCAGTCGCCGGAGAGCGCCAGGAACGACTGCTGGGTCTCCTGCGCGTGCCACACCAGTCCCACCGCCACCACCAGGGCACCGCCGCCGAGCAACACCATCACCCCGGCCGCGGCGGACCGCCACAGCGCCTCGACCCGGTTCCGGAAGAGGGTGCGCGCGACGGCCTCCTGGAGCCACAACGGCGCCCAGGACGGCACGGACCCCAGCGGGCGCCCGGCCGCCGTCCACACCCCGGCCGCCGCCGAACCCGCCACCACGAAGGCCGCCGGGAACACCAGCGTGTCCGGGTCCGCACTCAGCGACCCGCCCCGCGCGTAGGCCGCGGCACTCGCCGCGACCAGCAGATATCCGGCCGTGACCGCGCAGAACGCGCCGGCCGGCGAGGGCCGGGCACGCCCCTCGTCGGGATCCGCCGCATCGCGGGCGGCCCGGTGCGCCAGCCATACCGGCAGCAGTACGAGCAGCAGCGGCACGGTCGCCACGGGGGCCGGGACACCGCTGAGGGTGTCGGTTCTGACGAGTTCGGCGCCATGCGCGAGCAGCCAGATCCCGGCCGCGACGTGCAGGGCTCCACCGGGCCCGCTGTCCGGGTACGGAGAGCTGATCCACAGCACCATGACAAGCACGGCGAGCGAGCCGAGCCCGAGCCCCGCCGCGATCACTCCCCGTAGAAAAGCGGAGGCCAGAGCGGTGGACCTGCCCCGCTCGGCCGACAACATCGGGCTGCGCTCGGTCACTTGGGTCACGCCGCCATGCTGCCAACGACACGCGCTTATTCCGTGTAACGGGCGAACGGCCGCTGTGTCGCTCAATATACGTTTATGTACTTTTTCACCCATTGCAGCGCTGTCGGGGGCCACTCATGACGCGGAGCACGACCGATACGGCCGCCGCCGCCCCGCTGCCCTCCCCCAAGGAGTGCCGCAGACTGCGTGAGGCGAAGTCACTGACCGAGGATCAGGTCGCGGCGGCCATCGGCGTCACGCGCGCCACCGTGCGCTCCTGGGAGACGGGGCGCACGAGCCCCCGCGGGCGCAAGCGCGCGGCGTACGCCAGGTTCATCGGCGCCTGCGCCGAGGACGACCCGCACGCCGCTCCGACCACCCGCGCCGCGCCGAGCCACGCGACCACCCGGCCGAGGCCCGCCGCGAAGGGGGCGGCACGGCCACCGACGCCCTCGGGGGTCCCGAAGCTGTCCGAACCGGACAGGCTCGCCCCCGCGACCACCCCCACCCCCGCCCGCGCACTCGCACCGGCGGCACCTCCCGCGCCCTCGGTGTCTCCCCCGCCCTCCGTCGCAGCCACCGGGAGCACCGCCATGTCCCCGACCGAGCCCGGCGTCGAGCCCGGTATCGAGCCCGGCATCGGATCCGGCCCCGAGCCCGGCCACGCAGCGAGACCCGCGGCGAGCCCGCCGCCGGACGCCGCACCGGGCGCCGACCCCGGCGACGAGGCGGGGGGCGTCGCGGCGCTCTCTCCCCACGAGGCGTTCGACGCCCTGTACAGCCACCACGGGCAGAGCCTCGTCCGCCAGACGTATCTGCTGACCGGGCGCCGGAGTCTCTCCCGCGAGTCCGTCGAGCGCGCGTTCCAGCTGGCCTGGCAACGCTGGCCGGAGGTCGCCGTGGACCGTGACCCGGCGGGCTGGGTGCGGGCCGCCGCGTACGAGTACGCGATGTCGCCCTGGCACCGGCTGCGCCGCGCCCACCGGCACCCCGACGCGCCGCCCGCCGAGCCCGGCCGGCGGGCGCTGCGCGACGCGCTGCTCGACCTGCCCCCCTCGTACCGCCGCACGCTGCTGCTCTACGACGGCGTGGGTCTGGATCTGCCGGAGACCGCGGCCGAGACCGAGGCGAGCACCCCGGCGGCGGCGGGCCGGCTGATGAACGCACGGGCCGCCGTCGCCGAACGGCTGCCCGAACTGGCGGGCCCCACCTCACCGGCCGATCAGTCGGCGCTGCTGCACGAGAGGCTGGGCGCGCTCGCCCTCGCCGACCACGCCCCCGCGCTGCCGCCGCCCCGCGTGGTGCGCACCGGCAGTGAGCGCAAGGCCCAGCTCTGGACCCGGGCGGCGATCGCCCTGGCCGCGCTGCTGATCGGGGTGACGGGGTTCACCCTGCACACGGCCCCCACCCGGTACGAGCAGCCGCTCTCGCCCGCCGAGCGGGTCGGCGGTGTTCCGCCGCGCGGTGGACCGCAGAAGCTCACCTCCCAGGATCTGAGGCTCCAGCGGGCGCTGCGCGAGGAGTTCGCGAACGGCCCGGGACGACTGGTGCCCCGAATCCCCTGACGACCGGGATCTGCCTCCTCCGCCTGACGGCGGGAGAGCGGATCCCGGACGGCCGGAACTTCCCCGGAACGCGAGAACGCGAGAACGGCGCGGGCCCGTACCCCTGTCCGGGGTACGGGCCCGCGCCGTCCGTGCGGTGACGCTGTGCCGAGGCGGTGGAACGGCCTCGGCGCGGCGATCAGGCGCCGAGGATCTCGCGCGCCAGCTTGGCGGTCTCGGTCGGCGTCTTGCCGACCTTCACGCCGGCGGCCTCAAGGGCCTCCTTCTTCGCCTGGGCGGTGCCGGAGGAGCCGGAGACGATGGCGCCCGCGTGGCCCATGGTCTTGCCCTCGGGGGCGGTGAAGCCCGCGACGTAACCGACGACCGGCTTCGTGACGTTCTTCGCGATGAAGTCGGCGGCACGCTCCTCGGCGTCGCCGCCGATCTCGCCGATCATCACGATGAGGTCGGTCTCGGGGTCGGCCTCGAACGCCGCGAGGGCGTCGATGTGCGTCGTACCGATGACCGGGTCGCCACCGATGCCGACGGCGGACGAGAAGCCGATGTCACGGAGCTCGTACATCATCTGGTAGGTCAGCGTGCCGGACTTGGACACGAGACCGATGCGGCCGGGCTTGGTGATGTCACCCGGGATGATGCCGGCGTTGGACTGGCCGGGGGTGATGAGACCCGGGCAGTTCGGGCCGATGATCCGGGTCTTGTTGCCCTTCGAGCCCGCGTACGCCCAGAAGGCGGCGGAGTCGTGGACGGCGATGCCCTCGGTGATGACGACCGCGAGCGGGATCTCGGCGTCGATCGCCTCGACGACGGCGGCCTTGGCGAAGGCCGGCGGCACGAAGAGGACGGAGACGTCCGCGCCCGTCTTCTCCATCGCTTCCTTGACGGAACCGAAGACCGGGACCTCGGTGCCGTCGAAGTCGACGGTCGTGCCGGCCTTGCGCGGGTTCACGCCGCCGACGATGTCGGTGCCGTCAGCCAGCATGAGCTTGGTGTGCTTCATGCCCGTGGCGCCGGTCATCCCCTGGACGATGACCTTGCTGTCCTTGGTGAGGAAGATAGCCATGGTGTTGGAGTCCCTCGTCCCTTACTTCGCAGCCGCGGCGAGCTCGGCGGCCTTGTCGGCCGCGCCGTCCATGGTGTCCACACGCTGCACGAGCGGGTGGTTGGCGTCGGAAAGGATCTTGCGACCCAGCTCCGCGTTGTTGCCGTCGAGGCGCACGACCAGCGGCTTCTCGACCTTCTCGCCCTTGGACTCAAGCAGCGCCAGAGCCTGGACGATGCCGTTGGCGACCTCGTCACAGGCGGTGATGCCACCGAAGACGTTGACGAAGACGGACTTGACGTCCGGGTCGCCGAGGATGATCTCCAGGCCGTTCGCCATGACCTCTGCGGAGGCGCCGCCACCGATGTCGAGGAAGTTGGCGGGCTTCACGTTGCCGTGGTTCTCACCGGCGTACGCGACGACGTCCAGGGTCGACATGACCAGACCGGCACCGTTACCGATGATGCCGACCTCGCCCTCGAGCTTGACGTAGTTGAGGTTCTTGGCCTTGGCGGCAGCCTCGAGCGGGTTGGCCGCGGCCTTGTCCTCAAGAGCCTCGTGGCCGGGCTGGCGGAAGTCGGCGTTCTCGTCGAGCGAGACCTTGCCGTCCAGCGCGATGATGTCGCCGGAGACCACCTTGGCCAGCGGGTTCACCTCGACGAGGAGCGCGTCCTCGGCGACGAAGGTGTCCCACAGCGTCACCAGGACCTCGGCGACCTTCTCGGCCACCTCGGCCGGGAACTTCGCCAGGGCCACGATCTCGCGGGCCTTCTCGATGGTGACGCCGGAGTTGGAGTCGACCGGGACCTTCGCGAGGGCCTCGGGGGTCTTCTCCGCGACCTCCTCGATGTCCATGCCGCCCTGCACCGAGGCCATGGCCAGGAAGGTGCGGTTGGTGCGGTCGAGGAGGTACGAAACGTAGTACTCCTCCAGGATCTCCGGCGCGGTCTCGGCGATCATCACGTTGTGGACCGTGTGGCCCTTGATGTCCATGCCGAGAATGTCGGTCGCACGGGCGACCGCCTCGTCCGGGGTGGCGGCGAGCTTGACGCCGCCTGCCTTGCCTCGGCCGCCGACCTTCACCTGGGCCTTGACGACAGACTTGCCGCCCAGCCGCTCGGTCGCCTCGCGGGCTGCCTCAGGCGTGTCAATGACTTCACCGGCCAGCACCGGTACACCGTGCTTGGCGAAGAGGTCCCTCGCCTGGTACTCGAACAGGTCCACGCGCGTCCGTCCCTTTTAGTGGTCTCGCGGTTGGTTTTCTGCGTGGGCGTGCCGCGAAGGGCAACGTGACTGCGCTGTCACTAGGGAGGCGTACACGGTGTCCGAGTACGCGGCATGTCCATCCGGCAGGTTATCCCCGCGCTCCGCAGGACCCTAAATCGCAGATCGCACCTGAGCGGTGATTACGGTCACAGATCGCGCCGGTGGCCGCGCCGCGAGGGACATAACGCCACGTCGGCGCGGGTGCGGAGACCCGCCGGGGCGGGCCCGCCGAGCGCGGTCGGCGGGCGCGGTGTCGGCGAACTCACCTAGCGGGCTCCCTGTCCGGTACGGGCAGCGGTCTCTTCTCGATCGCCGCCGCCATGATGTCGGGGAAGAGATCCGGCGTGCAGGCGAACGCGGGCGTGCCGAGTGCACCGAGCGCCGCCGCGTGCTCACGGTCGTACGCGGGCGCGCCCTCGTCGGAGAGTGCGAGCAGTGTCACGAACTGCACCCCGGACGCCTTCATCGCGGCGACCCGCTTGAGCATCTCGTCGCGTATGCCGCCCTCGTAGAGGTCGCTGATGAGGACGACGACGGTGTCGGCGGGGCGGGTGATGCGGGACTGGCAGTAGGCGAGCGCCCGGTTGATGTCCGTACCGCCGCCGAGCTGAACGCCGAAGAGGACGTCGACGGGGTCGTCGAGCTGATCGGTGAGGTCGACCACCGCCGTGTCGAAGACGACGAGCCGGGTCGCCAGGGTGCGCATGGAGGCGAGGACCGCCCCGAAGACGGAGGCGTGGACGATGGACGCGGCCATCGAGCCCGACTGGTCGATGCAGAGGATGACGTCCTTCTTCACGGACCGGGCCGCGCGCCCGTACCCGATGAGACGTTCGGGCACGACCGTTCCGGCGCCGTCCTCCCCCGGAAGGGGCAGGTAGTTCTTGAGGTTGGCCCGGATGGTGCGGTCCCAGTCGATGTCCCGGTGGCGGGGCCGGCTGATCCTCGCCGAACGGTCCAGCGCTCCGGTGAGGGTGGCCCGGGTGCGGCCCGCGAGGCGTTTCTCCAGGTCCTCGACGACTTTCCGGACGACGGCTCGCGCGGTCTCCTTCGTCGTCTCCGGCATGGCCTTGTTGAGCGAGAGCAGCGTGCCGACGAGATGGACGTCGGCCTCGACGGCCTCCAGCATCTCGGGCTCCAGCAGCAGCGCCGACAGGCCGAGGCGGTCGATCGCGTCGCGCTGCATGATCTGGACGACGGAGCTGGGGAAATACGTACGGATGTCACCGAGCCAGCGGGCGACGGACGGCGCGGAGGCCCCGAGTCCCGCCGAGCGCTCGCTTCCGCCCCGCCCGCCGGGCTTCTTCCCGCCGCCGTAGAGCGCGTTCAGCGCGCCGTCCATCGCGACGTCACGGCCGGTGAGCGTGCGTCCGGTGCTCTCGGCGCTGTCCGCGCCCAGCACCATCCGCCAGCGCCGCAGCCGTTCGTCGTCGGCCTGTGCCCCCGCCGTACCCACGGCTGTCGCCCCCACGGCCGTCACGCCCACGTCTGTCGTCCCCACCACCGTCGTCCCCGCCACCGGCTCCCGCTCCCTCTCGCTGGTGTCCCTCGCCGCGTGCGTCGTCATTCGGCTGCCTCCTGCTCCTGGAGCGCCGCGACGCCGTCCCCGCCCTGCTTGCCGTCCTGCATTTCGTCCTGTGCGGCCGACTCGGGGGTGAGGCCGAGGAGCAGGCGCAGCACCGGCGTCACGGCGTCCGCCCTGGCGCCGTCGAGACCGGGGCCGAAGCCGGGCGCGGCCGGGTCCGTGCCGCTGTGGTGCGGTCCTTCGCGGGCCGGTCCGCGGCGGACCAGCTCGCCCAGGGTGCGCCGTACACCCGGTTCGTACGCGGAGAACGTACGGCGCAGCAGTGGCAGCACATCGGTGAAGGTGTCCGCGGGGACACCGGTGAGCCAGGTGTCGACCAGGCCGAGCAGCCGCTCGTCGTGGACGAGCAGCATGCCGCCGCCCGCCGCTCCGCCGACGAAGCCCTCGATCCAGGCCGCGGCGTCGGGCGGCGGGGTGCCGAGCGAGAGCGCGAGGCCCATGAGGCGCGCCGCGTCGTCCTCGGCCAGTCGCCCCTCGTCGAGCAGCAGGCGGGCGGCACGGCCGCGGATGACACCGGCGACGGTGTCCCTGTCGGCCAGCTTGCGCAGGACGGCGGCCCAGCGCTCCCGCAGGCCCTCGGCGGGTACGGCTCCGGCGAGCAGGCCGATCGCGGTGTGTACACCGTCCACCTGGCGGCGCAACGCGTCGGCGCCGTCCGCGTCGAGTCCGGTGCAGGCGGAGGGCAGGCCGACGCAGATCCGCTCGGCGAGCCCGGCGGCGACCTCGCCGAGCGCCGCCGTGTCCGTGGACCGTACGTCCCCGTACCGCAGGGAGCGGGCGAGAGCGGGCAGCGCCTCGGCGAGGTGGCCGACGTCCGCGTCGAGTGCGGCACGGTCGGCGAGCGCCTTCATCACGACGGGCAGGGCCTCGGTCAGTTCGGCCAGCAGGCAGTGCTCGGCGAGGGCGGTCACCTCGGACAGGGCGGTGGCCGACACGGCTTCCGACTCGGCCTTCGCCGTGGCCGCGGAGAGCACGGTGGTGCCCCACACTCCGGCTTCGGCGATCCGTACATACAGCTCGGGCTCCCAGCTCAGCCGCCAGCTCTCCCGGAACGTGCCCGTGCTGCCCCGGCCGGTGGCGGGCTCGCCCCATCCGACGGCGAGGAGCCGGAGCCGGTGCAGCAGGCGGCTGCGCGCGGCGTCGGTGTCCTTGCGGAGGTCGAGCTCCAACTGCCGCTCCAGCGCCTCCGGTTTGAGCCGAAGCGTGCGCTGCTGCCGGGCCAGGTCGCGTTGCAGCGGGACGGCGGGGGCGCTGTCCGGGACCTCGCCGAGGGTCTCGCCGACGATGAGCCGGTCCCGGACGAGGGCGAGCGGCACGTCGGAGCCCTCGCACATCACGGCCCGTACGGCGTCGGTGGTCTCGTTCAGCCCGGCGAGCGGCCGGCCCCGCATCGCCGCGAGCGTCTCGGCGAGCCGGACGGCCTCGATGACATGGGCGGTCGAGACGAAGCGGTCCTCGTCGCGCAGCAGCCCGGCGACCTTGGTCATCCACCGCTCGATCGGCCGGTCGGCGGCGCCGAAGAGGTGGCCGTACCAGCCGGGCGAGTCGATCCCGGCACCGTATCCGCTGTGCCGGGCGAGCCTGCGGTGGGTCCATGGCACCCAGGTCAGTTCGGTCCTGACCTTCGGGAGCCCCTTGAGCAGCGCCTTGTCGGCGGCAAGGGTGGTCCTGGCGGCGAGTGCGGGGACGTGCCAGGCGCCGCAGACGACGGCGATGTCGTCCCCGAACTCCTTGCGCGCGGTGCGCAGTTGGATTCTCATGTACGCCTCCCGAACGGCGTCGCGGGGGTGCCCGCCGTCCCCGTACACCTCGCGCAGCGCGGTCATGGCCTCGGCGAGCGCGGCGAACGGGGCACACGGGTCGCCCGCGGTGCCGTCGGGTGCGCGGTGCTCGACGACGTCCTCCCACCAGTGCTCGGGGTCCTCGTAACCGGCGGTCTCGGCGAGGACGCCGATCGGGTCGACGGCGGGCCGGAACGGCATCCGGCTGTACGCCGCGCCGTCGCTGGCCCCTGCGTCCTCGCTGTCTGCGGCACCCTCGCCGTCCCGGCTGCCCACCCCACCGTCACCGTCCCCGGCGCCCTCGCCAGGCCGGTAGTCCACCGCACCGCCGCCGTCCCCCGTGCCCTCGCCGTCCCGGCCTTCCGGGTCTCCCCCGGCAGCGGGGTCGCGGGGGCCGTCCGGGGTCTCCTTCAGCGCCAGTGAGTGTGCCGCGGGCAGGTCGACGAAGCGCACCGGGACGTCGTTGGACAGCGCCCAGCGGATCGCCACCCACTCGGGCGAGAACTCCGCCAGCGGCCAGAAGGCCGCTCGGCCCGGGTCGTCCACCGCATGCGCCAGCAGCGCGACGGGCGGCCGCATCCGCGGATCGGCGGCGAGCGGGAGCAGGGCGTCCCCCTCGGGCGGCCCCTCGACGAGCACCGCACCCGGCCGGACGGCCTCCAGCGCGGCGAGGACCGCGCGGGCCGATCCGGGGCCGTGGTGACGCACCCCCAGCAGCAGCGGCCCGGTGGCCGCGGTGCGCCCGGTCATCCGGAGACCTCGCGGCAGGCGCGGTAGAAGTCCTTCCAGCCGTCCCGCTCGCGGACCACGGTCTCCAGATACTCCTGCCAGACCACCCGGTCCGCCACCGGGTCGCGGACCACGGCGCCGAGGATTCCGGCCGCGACGTCGGCGGGCCGCAGGATGCCGTCGCCGAAGTGGGCGGCGAGGGCCAGTCCGTTGGTGACGACGGAGATCGCCTCGGCCGTGGAGAGCGTCCCGGACGGGGACTTGACCTTGGTTCGCCCGTCGGTGGTGACGCCGTCGCGCAGCTCCCGGAAGACGGTCACCACCCGCCGGATCTCGGCCATTCCCTCGGGGGCGGCCGGCAGATCGAGCGAACGGCCGATCTGGTCGACACGCCGGGACACGATGTCCACCTCGGCTTCGGGTGTCGCGGGCAGCGGCAGGACAACGGTGTTGAACCGGCGGCGCAGCGCGCTGGATAGTTCGTTGACTCCGCGGTCCCGGTCGTTCGCCGTGGCGATGAGGTTGAACCCGCGGACGGCCTGGACCTCCTGGCCCAGTTCGGGCACGGGGAGCGTCTTCTCCGACAGGATCGTGATGAGCGCGTCCTGCACATCGGCCGGAATGCGGGTCAGCTCCTCGACCCTGGCGGTCATGCCTTCGGACATGGCCCGCATGAGCGGGCTGGGCACCAGCGCTTCCCGGCTCGGTCCATGGGCTAGCAGCTGCGCGTAGTTCCACCCGTAGCGGACGGCTTCCTCCGGGGTCCCGGCGGTGCCTTGGACGAGCAGCGTCGAGTCGCCGCTGACGGCGGCGGCGAGATGTTCGGACACCCAGGTCTTGGCGGTGCCGGGGACACCGAGGAGCAACAGGGCGCGGTCGGTGGCGAGTGTGGTCACGGCGACTTCGACGAGGCGGCGCGGGCCCACGTACTTGGGTGTGATCACCGTCCCGTCGGGGAGCGTCCCGCCCAGCAGATAGGTGGCGACGGCCCACGGCGAGAGGCGCCAGCGGACGGGCCTCGGCCGGTCGTCGGCGGCTGCGAGCGCCTTGAGTTCACCGGCGAAAGCGTCCTCGGCGTGCGGCCGCAGGACCTCGGGGCGGGCTCCTGTCCCGGCTGCTTCGACGGCGGCGGCTTCGGCTGCTCCGGCTCCGGCGGTCGCGGTGGCTGCGGTGGTTTCGGGCACGGTCATGGATCCCCCTCCAGATCGGTCGACCTGATGTGGTTCCACCGTGCACCATGCCACTGACAATCGGCCCCGACCGCTGGTCAGGGCCGATATGGCGGCAGTTGAGGAGGGGTCAGCCGACGATCGGCGAGACGGCGACGCAACCGCCGGCCGCGACCATGCCCTCGCCCTTGCCCTCCTTGATGACCTTGCCCTCGTACGTGATGGTGCAGGCGATGTCGGCGCCGCCCGCGTCCAGCGCCATCGGCATGACGGCGGGCGGCATGATGCCGGTCAGCGTCACGGTCTTCTTCCACGGCAGCGTGGGCGACTTGACCGTTTCGAGCTTCGGGTCCATGGCGTCGCCGGAGCCGCCGTGGAACTGGATCTCGTCGACGCCCGTGCCGGTGACCTCGTACGTGACCTCGTACTTCTCGTTCACCGTTTTGTCGACAGCCTTGTCGACGGCCTTGTCGACCGACTCGGAGGAGCAGGCGCCGAGGCCGAACACGAGACCGGTCACCGCGACGGCGCAGAACGCCGTACGGACGGAACGGGACGTGCGGGTGGTGCGGTTCATCTGGGATCCCCCTGGGTCGAACTCCGAATGCCGGAGCTCGCAGAGAAACGCAAAGGAAAGGTAAAGTCAAATCCTGACCGCACCGGCTGGATCGCAGGTCACGGCCGATTGTCAGTGGGGCGCCCTACCGTCGTTCCCATGCTGCTATCTCACGGGGGAGAACCCTCGCGCGCCGCCGGTCCGGCGGCGCGCTGGACGGTGGAGCAGGTACTGGCCCTGGCTCCTGACGAAGCGTCACGCAAGGCCGGGGGCAAGCTCGGTTCGGCGGACCGGTGGTCCGACGCGGGACTCGACGGCTCGGGCGCGGTGTGGGGGCTGTGCAAGGGAAGCGGAAGCAAGCCGTATCGGACGGCGGTGGACACCGCAGGACCGGCGTACACGTGCAGTTGTCCGAGCCGGAAGTTCCCGTGCAAGCACGCGCTGGGGCTCCTCCTGCTCTGGGCGGGCGGCACCCCGGAGCTCCGGAGCGGCGAGACCGCGGACTGGGCCGGGGAATGGCTCGAAGGCCGTCGCAGGCGTGCCGCCGGGCAGGAGTCTTCGACGGAGGCGGCGGGGGCGCCGGGCCCGGCCGACCGGGAGGCCGCCAGGAAGCGCGCCGAGCGGCGGGCCGAGCGGATCACCGGGGGCGCCCAGGAGCTGGAACAGCGCCTCACCGACCTGCTGCGGGGCGGGCTCGCGGCGGCCGATCAGGCGGGGTACGGGCTGTGGGAGGAGACCGCGGCCCGCATGGTCGATGCCCAGGCGCCGGGACTGGCGGGCCGGGTGCGGGAGTTGGGGGCGATACCCGCGTCCGGTCCGGGCTGGCCGGTGCGACTGCTGGAGGAGTGCGCGCTGCTCCACCTGCTGGACACGGCCTGGCTGGGCCTGGACCGGCTGTCGGCGCCCCTGGCCGCGACCGTGCGTACGAGAGTGGGGCTGGCCTCGCCCGCCGAAGGGCCCCCGGTCCGCGACCACTGGCTGGTCCTCGCGCAGTACGACACCCCGGACGGCAAGATCGTCACCCGCCGGATCTGGCTGTACGGGAGGGAGTCGGGCCGCACCGCGCTGCTGCTCTCCTTCGGAGCCGCGGGGCGCTCGCCCGGTCAGGCCCTGCCGGTGGGCGTCACGCTGGACGCGGAGCTCACGCCGTATCCGGGTGCCGGACAGCTGCGGGCCGAGCTGGGCCGGCAGTTCGGTACGCCCGCACCTGGGGGGACGCCTCCGCCGGGAGCCGGTACGGCCGCCGCGCTCGCCGCGTACGGGCACGCCCTTCGGGACGATCCGTGGCTGGACGCCCGGCCGGTCACGCTGCGCGAGGTCATACCCGTGCCGTCCGGGGACGGGTGGCAACTGGCCGACGCCCACGCCGAGTCCGCCGTGCCGGTGGCCCCGGCGGCGCTGTCCCGGCCGGGCCTGTGGAAGCTCGTCGCACTCTCCGGCGGCGGCCCCGTCACCGTCTTCGGCGAGATCGGCCATCGCGGCTTCGACCCGTTCGCGGCCTGGAGCGCGGGACCCGGGGCGGGCCCTGGCGGCCCGAGCGCGGGTCCCGGCGGTGAGAGCGCGGGCCCCGGCGAGACCGTGCCGCTCATCTGACCCCCGGCCGCACGCCCCGGCGCGCGTTCTTGACCGCTGCGACTCCCGACCCTGGAGGGGGACCGATGCCCCGTACGAATACGACCTCGTCCACGACCGCATCTGTGACCGCATCCACGACGCCGCCCGCGAACGCATCCGTGACGTCGTGGGAGGAGCTCGTCACGTCGGCGCTGCTGGGGACCGACCGACGCCCCCCGGCAACCGGGACGGCGGGCCCCGCTCCGGCGAACGGTCCGGTGGCGCTGCTGGACGCCGCCGCGCTGCACACCGTGCGGCGGCGGGCCGGTCTGCTGCCCGCGCGTCCGGGCGCCCGGCCGGAGTCCGCCCCCGCCGATCCGCGCCCGCCGCTTCCCGAGGCCGCCCGGCGCAGGCTCGCCCAGCTGCTCGCCGACCGTGCCGCACCATCCGGTGGCGGGCGGCGCGGCACGGCACCCGACCTCACCGAACTCATCCCCCAGTGGCTGGCCACCGCCAATCTGCGGGGCTTCCGGGCCCCGGCCGCGCTGCTTCCGCCGCTGCTGGACGCGGCACGGGCGCGTACGGA
This sequence comes from Streptomyces sp. NBC_01433, assembly GCF_026340105.1. Taxonomy (NCBI): domain Bacteria; kingdom Bacillati; phylum Actinomycetota; class Actinomycetes; order Kitasatosporales; family Streptomycetaceae; genus Streptomyces; species Streptomyces sp. NBC_01433. Next base: position 1,294,474 of record NZ_JAPEPM010000001.1, read on the forward strand.
TCTGCGCCCGCAGGCGCTCACCTTCGCCGGGCCGCTCGGCCTGTGGCTGGCCGCGCTGAATCCCGAGTGGAAGTTCGCCCTGCGCGGTTCCTCCGGCGGCTCGGTCCGGCCCGCCGCCTCGGACCCGGACACGGTGCGCCGATTGTGGGAGGAGGGCCTGTTCGCGGAGCGGGTCGCGCTGCTGGACGCCGTACGGATGCGGGATCCCGGTGCCGCGCTCGCCCTGCTGGCCACCACCTGGTCCACGGAGCGGGCCGAGGACCGGTTGATGTTCCTCGACTCGCTGCGGACCGGTCTGTCCGGGGCGGACGAGCCGTTCCTGGAACAGGCGCTGTCCGACCGAAGCCGCAATGTCCGGTCGACCGCCGCCGAACTGCTGTCCGCGCTCCCCGGCTCGGCGCTGGCCGGACGGATGGCGGCCCGCGCGGCGACCTGCGTGAATCCCGACCGTACGGGCGGCGGTGCGCGCATAGCCGTGGAGGCACCGCACGAGTGCGACACCGGAATGCAGCGCGACGGTGTGGTGCCGGTCCCGCCGACCGGGCGCGGGGAACGGTCCTGGTGGCTCGGCCAACTGGTGGAGGCCGCCCCGCTCGCCATCTGGCTCAAGCGGTTCGGGGGGCGTACGGCACAGGAGATCGTGGCCCTGCCCGTCGCCGACGACTGGGCCGGGGAGCTGCACGCCGCGTGGTGCCGGGCAGCGGTACGGCAGCGGGACCCGGAATGGGCCCGCGCGCTGCTCGGCTCCCCCGCGACGCCCCCGTCCAACGGTCCCGGTACGGCCTCTCTCGCCGAACGGTCCAAGCTCCTGGCCACCCTGCCCGGCGACGAACGCGCGGGCTGGGTGGCGGACTTCATAGCCGCGCACGGGCTGTCCGAGGCCTTTCAGCTGCTCGGCGTCTGCGGGGTGCCGTGGGCCGGGCCGCTCGGCCGCTCGGTGGTCGACGCGCTCGACATCGCCCGGGACGCGGGGAGTTACCCATGGAGCTTCAGCGGAGTGATGGGCCTCGCGGAGCGCTGCCTGGACCCGGCGGAGGCGGATCACCTGGAGGTCCTCACGACCGCTCAGGACGAGCCGGAAGGGGCGTCACCCGGAGCGGGCGGTTACTGGTCGGAGGCGTTCCAGCGCCTGGTCTCCACCCTGCGTCTGCGCGCGGCGATGGACGCCGAACTGGCTTGAGGGGCCAGTCCGGCCGACCGGTTCAGGCTTCCGCGGGCTGACGGACGTTGGCGTTCACCCAGTTGACGATCGAGGCCGTCGTCGCTCCGGGGGTGAAGATCTCCGCGACGCCCTGCTCCTTCAGCGGTGCGATGTCCGCCTCCGGGATGATGCCGCCGCCGAACACCTTGATGTCCTCCGCCTCGCGCTCCTTCAGCAGTTCGATCACCTTCGCGAAGAGCGTGTTGTGCGCCCCGGAGAGGATCGAGAGACCGATGGCGTCGGCGTCCTCCTGGATCGCCGTGTCCACGATCTGCTCGGGCGTCTGGTGGAGCCCGGTATAGATGACCTCCATACCGGCGTCCCGCAGCGCCCGCGCGATCACCTTGGCTCCACGGTCGTGGCCGTCGAGCCCCGGCTTGGCGACCACCACACGAATCGGACCGGTCACACCCATCACTGCCTCCACATGGTCTCCCGCGCCTGAAGGGCCGGGGATGTGAACGAACGTTATCCACAGCATCCCGCAAGCCACCGTTTCGCGGTGGACGGGGAGGGGGAAATCACATGTGGGACATGTTCGCTACGCGTCGTTCCCCGCACCACTCGGCACACCCGCCGCGCGAGGACGGACGCGAGGGGAGCCGCTACGAGGTCGCCGTACCACCGTGCCGCCAGCCGCACGGCACGGTGGTACGGCCCACCGGAATCCGCTCCGTCGGACGACGGTGCCTCCGACACTCCATGAGGGCATACGGAGAGTCGCAGCCGCCTCCCCACGTGCCGGTACAGGAGGTCGGCGATGAAGGTCCTCCCTCTGTTGTTCTTCCCACTGCCGCGCCGCTCGGTCCCCCGCCGCCCCCTGCGTCCCCTCCGCCCCCGGCTGTCGTCCGCGGTGCTCGGCGCCGCGGCACTGGAGCTCGCGATCCTCGCCGGGCATCTGCTCATCTACCCGCTCGGCCTCACCCAGGAGCGCCACGGCCCCGTTCCGACGCCCGGGCCCGTCCCACCGCCTGGCGCTGTCCCAACGCCCGGTAGCGAACCGGACGCTCCGTCGACCGGGGCCACCGCCCTGCCGGCCGCCGGTCCGACCCGGCCACCCGTCGTCCTGCTGCACGGACTCATCGACAACCGCTCCGTCTTCGTCCTGCTGCGCCGCTCCCTCTCCCGGCACGGCTGGCGCCATCTGGAGTCCCTCAACTATTCGCCGCTGACCCGCGACATCCGCACGGCGGCCGAGCTGCTCGGCCGCCACATCGAGGAGATCTGCGCCCGCACCGGGCACCATGAGGTCGACATCGTCGGGCACAGCCTCGGCGGACTGATCGCCCGGTATTACGTACAACGGCTGGGCGGTGACCACCGGGTGCGCACCCTGGTCACGCTCGGCACACCGCACGGCGGCACCGCCGTCGCCCCGGCGGCCAGCGCTCACCCCATCGTGCGCCAGATGCGCGGCGACTCCTCCGTGATCGAGGAGCTGCGCAGACCCGCCCCCGGCTGCCGGACGCGGTTCGTGAGCTTCTGGAGCGAGCTGGACCAGATGATGGTCCCGGTCGGGACGGCCCGTATCGGCCATCCCGACCTCGACGCGCAGAACGTGCGCGTCAGCGGCATCGGTCACCTCGCCCTGATCGCGCACCCCGCGGTCGCCGCCGCCGTCCGCGCCGCCCTTGAGGCGCAGGCGCCCGCGGCCCCCTCCTCCGGAACGGCGTCGGTGGCCTGAGTGGCGCGAGTGGAGCAAGTGGCTTGAGTGGCCCGCGTGGCTTGAGTGGCTCGAAGAGACAATGCCCCGCCCACAAATAGAACGCGTTTCGAACAAATCGCCAAGGATGCATCAGCACTCCACCGAAAGGCGGCCGATTGCCCGTTTCCTGAGGGCCCAAAACCTGCCGAAGATTGTCGTCGTCACGTACCGCCGGGTACAGTCGCGGCCACTGCTTTCCCCCTGGGATCCCTCCACCGGAGCCCAGAGCAGGTCCTGCCGCCGAGGCGAGAGAGAAGTTGGTGAACGACCAGCACCCCCACGCCGGACACGTCGGATACGACAGTCAGTCCACCGGCAGCTTCGACACCGATCCGCTCTTCGGTGCTCTTCCGGGCGACCAGGAAAGCGGTTACGACACGGGCTACGCGCCCGGGTACAACGGCTCCTACGTCGGCGGCTACGACACCACGTACGCCACCGGACAGCCGGACCACAGCGGCCAGTACGACTCCGCCCAGTGGGACACGGGCGCGCACCCGACCGCCCCGTACGACGCGTACACCGCCCAGGCGCAGGTCCAGCAGCCGTACGACACCGCGGCCACCTGGACTTCCGAGCCCGGCATCCCGGGCCAGGCGGGCGCTCCGGACACCTCCGGCCAGTGGGACACCACCACGTGGCAGCAGACCGGTGAGCAGCAGACCGGCCAGTGGGCGGCGACCGACACGGGCGCGTTCCCCACCACCACCTTCAGCACCGCCTCGTACGACACCGGCACGTACGCGACCGGCACGTACGACACCGGTGCCTACGCGACCGGTACGTACGACAGCACGCCTGCGTACGGCACCGGCAGCTTCGCGACCGGCGCCCATGACTCCGGTACGACGAGTACGTACGGGGACGCCGCCTTCGACACCGGCGCCTACGACGCCACCGCCTGGAACTCCGGCGCCACGCCCGAGAGCGCGCCGTACGACCCCGAACAGACGTCGTACTCGCTGTACGAACAGGGGACGGCCTCCCACGAATCGCCCGGGACGTCCGACACGCCCGACATGACCGAGGCGTTGGAGATTCTTCCCGAGGCACCCGAGGCGTCCGAGGCACACCAGGCACCCGAGACCGCCGAGTTCGCCGTCCTGGACACCGAGGCGCCGGAGAGCGGCACGAGCGGGGGCGGCGCCGACGAGCGTGATCCCGTGACCGCTTCGTACGCCGTCGACTCCCCCCGGCCCGCGGGCCGTTCCGCGAACCGCGGCCGGGCCCGGCGGCGTACGCCCGCCAAGCGTTCCGCACTGCTCACCGTCGCCGTCCCCTCCGCCTGTGTCATGAGTGTCGCGGGCATCGCGGCCGCCTCCGTCGGCGGACTCGGCGGCGGCGAGGAGAAGCAGGACGAAACCGTCTCGATGGCGGCCGCCGACCCCAGCACCGTCAAGCCCGTGGCCTCCAACAACAAGCTGGACACCCAGCTCGCCCGGCTCAGCGCCGATGCCGACGACTTCCGGGACCGCGCCAGCCGCACCCAGGAGCGCATCGACCTGAAGGAGCGCCAGGCCGCCGACAAGAAGAAGCGCGCGGACGAGGCGGCACGCCGTGAGGCGCTGCGTCCCAAGTTCGTCCTGCCGGTCAAGCAGCACGGTCTCAGCGCCTACTACGGCCAGGCGGGCGTCAACTGGATGTCCGTCCACACGGGCATCGACTTCCCCGTCTCGTACGGCACTCCGGTGATGGCCGCGACCGACGGCACCGTGCGCACCCAGTGGAACAGCGCCTACGGCAACATGGCGATCGTGACCATGGCCGACGGCACGGAGACCTGGTACTGCCACCTCAGCAGCACGAGGATCCGCTCGGGCCCGGTGAAGGCCGGTGACGTCATCGGGTACGCCGGGGATTCGGGCAACTCCACCGGCGCACATCTGCACTTCGAGGTACGGCCCGGCGGCGGCGCGTCGATCGACCCGCTGGCGTGGCTCCGCAGCCACGGCGTCAACCCGACCTGATGTGACGTCCCGCCCTTGAGGGGACGTCCCCGACCTGATGTGACGTGGTGACAGGCCCGCGGGCCTGTCACCGCCCACGAGCCCCTAGAGCTTCTCGACCGGTGCGTACCGCAGGAGCAGCTTCTTGGGCCGCTCGTCGCCGAAGTCCACCGTCGCCTTCGCCTGGTCGCCGAATCCCTCGACCGCCGTCACCGTGCCCAGCCCGAACTGGTCGTGCGTGACCCGGTCGCCCACCACCAGCGTGACCACCGGCTTGTCCGCACTGCGGCGGGTGGCGAAGCCCGACGGGCCGGAGCGCGAGCGGGACGAGGACAGCGAGGACGTGATGCCGGAGGTCGGCCCGGCCGGAGCCGCCATCGGCCCCTTCCGCTTCCACTCCAGGTGCTGGTCCGGGATCTCCTCCAGGAACCGCGACGGCGGGTTGTACGACGGCTGGCCCCAGGCGCTGCGCATCGCGGCCCGGGTCAGATAGAGCCGCTCACGGGCGCGGGTGATGCCGACGTAGGCGAGCCGCCGCTCCTCCTCCAGCTCCTTCGCCTGGCCGAGCGCCCGCATGTGCGGGAAGACGCCGTCCTCCATGCCGGTCAGGAACACCACGGGGAATTCGAGGCCCTTGGCCGTGTGCAGGGTCATCAGCGTGATGACGCCGGAGCCGTCCTCGTCCTCGTCCGGGATCTGGTCCGAGTCGGCGACCAGCGCGACCTTCTCCAGGAACTCGGCGAGGGTGCCCGCGCCCTCCTCGTCGCCGCGCTCCTGCTCGAATTCGAGCGCGACGGCGGCCAGTTCCTGGAGGTTCTCGATACGGGTCTCGTCCTGGGGATCCGTGGACGCCTGGAGCTCGGCGAGATAGCCGGTGCGCTCCATGACCGCCTCCAGGACGACCGCGGGCCCGGCGCCGGACTCGACGATCGTGCGCAGCTCCTCCATGAGCGTGTTGAACCGCTTCACGGCGTTCGCCGAGCGGGCCGCCATGCCGTACGCCTCGTCGACACGGCGCAGCGCCTGCGGGAAGGAGATCTTCTCGCGCAGCGACAGGGCGTCGATCATCGCTTCGGCGCGGTCGCCGATGCCGCGCTTGGGCACGTTCAGGATGCGGCGCAGGGGGACGGTGTCCTCGGGGTTGGCGAGGACCCGGAGGTAGGCCAGGACGTCCCGGACCTCCTTGCGCTCGTAGAAGCGCACCCCGCCGACGACCTTGTAGGGCAGGCCGACCCGGATGAAGATCTCCTCGAAGACACGGGACTGGGCGTTCGTCCGGTAGAAGACGGCGACGTCACCCGCCTTCGCGTCGCCCGCGTCGGTCAGCCGGTCGATCTCGTCGGCGATGAACTGCGCCTCGTCGTGCTCGGTGTCGGCGACATAGCCGGTGATCCGGGCGCCCGTGCCGGCGTTCGTCCAGAGGTTCTTGGGGCGGCGGCTCTCGTTCCGCTCGATCACCGCGTTGGCGGCGGAGAGGATCGTCTGCGTGGAGCGGTAGTTCTGCTCCAGCAGGATCGTGGTCGCGTTCGGGTAGTCCTCCTCGAACTGGAGGATGTTGCGGATGGTCGCGCCGCGGAAGGCGTAGATCGACTGGTCCGCGTCACCGACGACGCACAGCTCGGCGGGTGCGTCGGCCTCCCCGGACGGGCCCACCAGTTCGCGTACGAGCGTGTACTGCGCGTGGTTGGTGTCCTGGTACTCGTCGACCAGGACGTGCCGGAAGCGGCGGCGGTAGTGCTCGGCGACGTCCGGGAACGCCTGGAGCAGGTGGACCGTCGTCATGATGATGTCGTCGAAGTCCAGGGCGTTGGCCTCGCGCAGCCGCGCCTGGTACAGCGCGTACGCCTGGGCCAGGGTCTTCTCGAAGCCGTCGGCGGCCTGACCGGCGAAGGTCTCCTCGTCGATCAGCTCGTTCTTCAGGTTGGAGACCTTGGCCGTGAACGACTTCGGCGGGTAGCGCTTCGGGTCGAGGTCCAGATCGCGGCAGACCAGGGCCATCAGCCGCTTGGAGTCGGCGGCGTCGTAGATCGAGAACGACGAGGTGAAGCCGAGCCTCTTCGACTCGCGGCGCAGGATCCGTACGCACGCGCTGTGGAAGGTCATGACCCACATGGCGTTGGCGCGCGGTCCGACGAGCTGCTCGACGCGCTCCTTCATCTCGCCCGCGGCCTTGTTGGTGAAGGTGATCGCGAGGATCTGGCCGGGGTGCACGCCCCGCTCGGCGAGCAGATGGGCGATCCGGTGGGTCAGCACCCGGGTCTTGCCGGAGCCGGCACCGGCGACGATGAGCAGCGGCGAACCGGCGTGCACCACGGCGGCGCGCTGTTCGGTGTTCAACCCGTCGAGCAGCGCCGCGGCGTCGATGACCGGCCGCGGGGCACCGTCGCGGTAGTAGCCGTCGCGGGGCGGCGGGGGCGCGTCGAAGACGCCCTCGAAGAGACCCTCCGGCACCGCTTCGGGTGCGTGGTCCTCGGGAGGCGGCGGGGGCCCTTCCTCCGAGTTCTGGAGGCCGGTCAGGAAACTGTCGTCAAAGAGGCTGCTCATCGCTTGACGAGTCTAGGCCGCCCCACTGACAGCCCGTGGCCGCTTCGGGTACGAGACCTCCCGGGCGGGCACGCAAGGAGAGCGCGCGGCCACGCCGCGTGAGGGAAACGGGGCGGCGCCCGGTGTCGGCGGACCCGATCCATCAAGGTCACGAAAATGTATCGGGCATATCGAACATCAACCTTCACAGCGGCACCACGGGTTGGCTAGCGTGCTCCGTCGGGCGCCCCGTACCCCCTTGAGGCGAACCACGCCGAGCGGACGCCCCCGCCGAATCCGTACTGCCCTCACGGCTGTCCGGAACCGGGGACCCACCAGCAGCACCGGGGTGAATCGGTCCTCCCCCACGGGACCGTAGGGCAGCCTTCCGTTCCGCCCGAACCCGACAGCTAACCCGGTAGGCGGTCCACGGAAGGAGATGCCGGCCTTGGCCTCGCATCGCAAACCGCGCACGAAGGTGCGCACCACCACCCCTGCCGTCGGGCTGACGACAGTGGCACTGGCCTCCGTCACCCTGCTCTCCACGCAGAGCGCGACGGCCGCGCCCGCGGAGCCCAGGCCCGGGATCGAGGAAGTCCGGACGAAGGTCGACGACCTCTACCGGCAGGCGGGGACCGCGACCCAGCAGTACAACCGGGCGAAGTCCGCCTCCGTGACCCAGCGCGCCAAGGTCGACGCCCTCCTGGAGGACGCGGCCAGGCGCACCGACAAGCTCAACGAGGCCCGCCGCACCCTCGGGAACTACGCGGCGGCGCAGTACCGCACCGGCGGAATCGCCCCGACCGCTACCTTCTTCCTCGCGGACGACCCGCAGGCGTACTTCGACCAGGACCAGCTGATGGACCGGATGACGGGCCAGCAGCAGAAGGCCGTCGCCGACTTCCGTACGCAGCAGTCCGAGGCGGCGACGAAGCGCACCGAGGCCGTGAAGAGCCTGGAGACGCTCACCGAGTCGCAGGCCACGCTGCGGTCCAGCAAACGGAACGTGCAGGCCAAGCTGACCGAGGCACGCACCCTGCTGTCGAAGCTGACCGCCGAGGAGAAGGCCCGGCTGGCGGAGCTGGAGCGCAAGAAGAAGGCCGAGGCCAGGATCAAGGCGGAGAAGCTGGCCCGCCAGCAGGCCGCCGAGGCGGAGGCCGAACGCAAGGCCGGGGAAGAGGCCGCGAAGAAGGACGGCGGCGGCGGGACCGGCGGCGGCACGGGAACCGGTTCGGGGTCGGACAGCGGCTATGCCGCCAAGGCGGAGAAGGTCCTCGCGTTCGCGCGTGCCCAGATCGGGAAGCCGTACGTCTGGGGCGCTACGGGTCCGGCCTCGTACGACTGCTCCGGGCTGACCCGGGCGGCGTGGAAGGCGGCGGGGGTCGACCTTCCCCGCACCACCTGGGACCAGGTCAAGGTCGGCACCCGGGTGGCCACCGCGGATCTGCGGCCGGGGGACCTGGTCTTCTTCTACGACGACATCAGCCATGTCGGCATCTACAAGGGCGACGGCATGATGATCCACGCGCCGAAACCGGGCGCGAACGTGCGCGAGGAGTCGATCTACTACATGCCGATCTACGGCAGCGTGCGCCCCGCCTGATCACGCCCTGACCGGTCCGGCCGGCGAGGCCCGGCGAGGCCGCCGGGTCGGGCCGGTCATGTTGTGATCAGGACAGGTCAGGTCAGGTCGGGACAGGTCGGGACACGCCGCTCAGGTCCAGAGCGTGGCGATGAAGATATTGGCGACCGTCAGCCCGCCCACCGCGGCGAACGCGCCCTTGTCGACCTTCTCCTCGTCCCGCTTGATGTAGACGAGCGCGAGGATGACGACCAGGATCAGCATCTTCACGCCGATCTTGATGTTGTTCACCGTCTGGTCGTCGGCCTGATTGAGCCCGACCAGGGCTATACCGGTGACCAGCATCGTCAGCGCGCCGTGCAGCATGGCCGGCACGAAACGGGCCGTGCCCGCGCCCATCGCCTTCATCTGGGTCAGAAAGCCGCCCAGCAGCGAGGCGATACCGATGATGTGCAGGGCGACGAAGGCATTGATGAGTACGTCCATGGCTCCGCAGCCTAGCCCTGGCCATATCACCACCTCGCACCCAGGTGCGGCATCCTTTGCCGCTTCCTTGCGAACTTCGCCCGAACCAGTACGAATTGCCTGCCTCTGTGGCAGTATCTCCGGTCGCTTGACCATAACGAAACGCCACATGTGGGCAATAACTGTCATGGCGAACCTTTTCCGTGCCCCGGGCTTAGCGTCCCTTCCAGGTGACCGGCACTCCAGCGCCGCTTCGTGTCCGGGGCGGCATCCGGTCACCGCGCCGCGAGATCCGGCGGCGGGCCACTTCCCTGTGGTGTTCCGCCGCCGGACCTCGCGGGCCCGCCGGTAGCCCCCGGCGGGCAGCCGACAGGAAGGATGCAGCCCTCGTGGCCGCGCACCGGAAACCCAAGCAGCGCCTGTTCAGCGGCTCTGCTGCCCGCACCGCAGCCACCCTGGCGCTCGCCGGGGCGGCGACCGCCACCACCGCCACCGCCCCCGCTCACGCCGAGCCCCTCACCACCGCGGCCCAGGTCAACGCCAAGGTGGACCGGCTGTACCACGACGCGGAGGTCGCCACCGAGAAGTACAACGGGGCGAAGGAGCAGGCGACCGCGAGCGCGAAGTCCGTCGACGCCCTGCGCGACGAGGCCGCCCGCCGGACCGCACGCCTCAACACCTCGCGCCAGGAACTCGGTTCGCTGGCCGCCGCGCAGTACCGCACCGGCGGCCTCTCCCCGGCCGTCCAGCTGGCGCTCTCCTCCGACCCCGACCAGTACCTGCAACGCGCCGCCTTCCTGGACCGGGCCGGCGACCGGCAGGCCGGGGTGCTCAACGGGATCCGACGGCAGATCACCGAGGTCGCCCACGTCCGGGCGAGGGCCGAGGAAGAGCTCGGCACCCTGGCCGCCCGCCAGGCGGACCTGAAGAAGCACAAGGCGGCGATCCGCACCAAACTGGCCGACGCCCAGCGGCTCCTGGACACCCTGACCGGCGCCCAGCGCGCCGACTACGAGCGCTCGGCGGACGCCCGCCACGGCGGCACCGCCGATCGCGGCATCCCGCGCGGCTCGGCCACGGCCCCCAACGCCCGTGCCGCGCAGGCCGTCGGCTTCGCGTACGGGGCGATCGGCAAGCCGTACGTCTGGGGCGCCACCGGCCCCTCCTCGTTCGACTGCTCCGGCCTCACCCAGGCCGCCTGGCGCTCGGCCGGTGTCTCGCTGCCCCGCACCACGTACACCCAGATCAACGCCGGACAGCGGGTCTCGCGCTCCGAACTGGCCCCCGGTGACCTGGTGTTCTTCTACTCCGGGATCAGCCATGTCGGGCTCTACATCGGCGGCGGCCGGATGATCCACGCGCCGCGCCCCGGCGCCCCGGTCCGCGTCGCGCCCATCGATCAAATGCCTTTCGCGGGAGCCACCCGGGTGGCATAGTCTCCCGGCGCCGACACCGGACCCGCCGAAGGACTCCCGTATGCCGAAGGACTCCCGCACGTCGATGGACTCCCGCACGCCGCATGACTCCCGTACGCCGATGGACATCGAAGTCCAGGACTACGCCCGTACGCTCGCCCTCCGCTCCTCCGACCACTACCGGGTGGGTCCCTTCACCGTGCGGCACAACCCGCTCTGGGAGCTGAAGTACGCCAACTACGCCATCCCCGACCGGGGTGCCGAACCGACCGCGGCGGAGGTGACGGCCCTGATCGGCGCGTTCCGCGAGCGGGAGCGGATGCCGCGGCTCGAATTCCTGCCGGACTGGGCACCGGCCGTCGAACCCGCGCTGCTGGCCGCCGGTTTCACCGTGGAGAACCGGGCCCCGATCCTGGCCTGCGCCCCCGGTGCGCTGCTCCCGCCCAAGCCGGTGGACGGGCTCCGGATCGCGGTGCCGGTCACCGACGCGGAGTTCACCGACGCCGCCCGAGTCCAGCACCAGGGCTTCGGCGGCGAGGGCGAACCCGAGGAGGGGATGACCGGCTGGCTGCGGACGGCGGCGTCGGACGGCGGCGTCGTGGCCCTGGCCACGCTCGGCCCGGACCCCGCCGGAGCGGGCGGCTGCTCCATCGTGGTCGACGGTCTCAGCGAACTGGCCGGTCTGGCCGTCGCGGCCGCCTTCCGGCGCCGCGGCATCGGCGCGGCGCTCTCCGCCTGGCTGACGGCGACGGCCTTCGACCGGGGCTGCCGCACCGTCTGGCTGGAGCCGGGCGACGACGACGTGGAGCGGATCTACGCGAGCGTCGGCTACCGCCGGATCGGCGAGAAGCTGAACATCTCGCTCACCCCGGCGGCCGGCTGACCCGACGGACGGACGCGTGGCGCACGGCCAGGAGCGACCGCCACGCAAAGACCACCGCGCAAGGACCGCCGCGCGGACAGAGCCCCGTGCCGGCCCGCCTCGCCCCGGCCCCTCCCCGGAGCGCCCCGCTCAGACCAGCCGTCGCGCCGTCGCCCATCGGGTCAGCTCGTGCCGGTTGGAGAGCTGGAGCTTCCTCAGCACCGCCGAGACATGCGACTCGACCGTCTTCACCGAGATGAAGAGCTGCTTGGCGATCTCCTTGTACGCGTAACCCCGGGCGATCAGCCGCAGCACCTCGCGCTCCCTCTGGGTCAGCCGGTCCAGGTCCTCGTCGACCGGCGGCGCGTCCGTCGAGGCGAAGGCGTCGAGCACGAAGCCGGCCAGCCGCGGGGAGAACACCGCGTCGCCGTCCTGGACCCGGAAGACCGAGTCGACCAGGTCGGTGCCGGTGATCGTCTTGGTGACGTAGCCCCGGGCACCGCCGCGGATGACCCCGATGACGTCCTCCGCGGCGTCCGAGACCGACAGCGCGAGGAAGCGCACCGGATTCTCGGCGGTCCCCATCATCGAGGCGCAGCGGCGCAGCACCTCGACGCCGCCGCCGCCGGGCAGATGGACGTCGAGGAGGACGACCTCGGGGCGGGTCGCCGTGATGACGGTGACCGCCTGGTCGACGTCGGCGGCCTCGCCGACGACCTCGACCCCGGTCTCCTCGGTGCGGCCGATCTCCGCCTGGACTCCGGTGCGGAACATCCGGTGGTCGTCGACGAGCACGACCCGTACCCGTCGCTCCGGGCCCCCGGTGGCTTCGGTGTTCTCGGTCATTCGCTCGCCCTTTCCATCTCCAGCTCGACTTCCGTGCCCCCACCGGGCACCGAACGCAGCCGGGCCGTACCGCCGTTGCGCTGCATCCGGCCGATGATTGATTCTCGTACGCCCATCCTGTCGCCCGGTACGGAGTCCAGGTCGAATCCCGGACCCCGGTCCCGTACGGAGACGAAGACCGTGCGGCCCTCGACCTCCGCGTAGACCTGGACGGCGCCCCCCTCGCCACCGTACTTGGCGGCGTTGACCATCGCCTCGCGTGCGGCCTGCATCTGGGCGGCGAGCCGGTCGTCGAGGGGACAGTCGCCGACGACGACGACCTCCAGCGGTACGCCGTGCTTGTCCTCGACCTCGGCGGCGGCGCGCTTGACCGCCTCGGCGAGGCTCGACGGCTCGTCGTCCTCGTCCTTGCCGGTGCCCTCGGGGTTGTACAGCCAGTTGCGCAGCTCGCGTTCCTGGGCGCGGGCCAGCCTGCGGACCTCGTTGCCGTCGTCCGCGTTGCGCTGGATCAGGGTGAGGGTGTGCAGGACGGAGTCATGGACGTGCGCGGCGACCTCGGCGCGTTCCTGGGCCCGGATGCGCATCAGCCGTTCCTCGGAGAGGTCCTGTGTCATCCGGACCAGGTAGGGGCCCGCGAGGAGGGCGATTCCGGTCAGTACGGCGATGGCGGCGGTCAGGACGTTGCCCAGCTGGGCGGCCGAGCCGCGGACCACGATGAAGACGGCGAGGCCGAGGCCGACGAGGGCGACACCGGCGAGGCCGCGGGCCAGTTGCAGCACGCGGCGGCTGCGGCCGACCTCCATCCAGCGGGCGCGCCGGGCGTTGTCGGCCTGCCGCCACACCAGGACGGAGCCCGCGCCGATCAGCAGCGTGGGCCAGATGTAACGGTCGGCCTCGCCGCCCATGTCGACGTTGCCGACGAAGATCAGGGCGCCGAAGAGCAGGGCGACCAGGGCGAACACCTGGCCCTTGTCGGGCTTGCGGAGTCTGCGCCGGCCGTCGGGCGCCGTCTCGAAGACCGAGCGCGGTGCGTCGACTCCGCCGACACCGAGCGGGACAACGATCCAGAACACGGCGTACAGCAGGGCGCCGAGGCCGTCCGCGAAGAACAGTCCGAGGAAGACGAACCGCACCCAGGCGACGGGCAGCCCGAGATGCCCGGCGAGCCCGCGCGCGACACCGCCGAGCAGCCGTCCGTCGGCGCTGCGGTAGAGCTTGCGCGGCGGCGGCTCCTCCGGGTCGGAGGCGAGGGAGCTGGCGGCTCGGGTGGGGGCGGCTGGCATGCCTCGATCGTCACACGTGCGCACCGGGCGGGGCATCAGGGTCGCCCCCCAATCGACCCTGATGCCCGCTCCCTGAGGCCCGCCCCGTGAGGCCCCCTGCGCCGCGCGACCGCCCCGACACGGCCCCGGCCCCCGTCCCCCGTACGCTCCGGTGCCGCCCCTCAGGGGCCGCACCGGCCAAAATCAGGGATCGGCCAGGGTAGGCGCGGGTGCCGCCGGGGCACCCGGGACGTCACCATGGAGCCATGACCGCTCCTCAGGACGCCGCACCCGGCGTCGCACCCCCAGGCGAACCGAAACCGCAGCTGCGCCGCAGCCCGCGGCAGAAAGTGGTGGCCGGGGTGTGCGGCGGCCTCGGGCGGTACTGCGACGTGGACCCGGTGATCTTCCGGATCGTGCTCGGTGTGCTCGCGGTGACCGGCGGTATCGGCCTGATCTTCTACGGCTTCGCCTGGCTGCTGCTCCCCGTGGAGGGCGAGGAGGAGAACGAGGCGCGCAGGCTTCTTTCGGGCCGGGTCGAGGGTGCGTCGCTGGTCGCGCTGCTGCTGGCGCTGATCGGCTGCGGGCTGTTCCTGTCGATGCTGGGCAACGGCGGTGTGCTGGCGTTCGCCTCGATGCTGTCGCTGGCCGTCGTCGGCTTCGCGGTGTGGACGCAGCACCGCAGGACCGCGGCGCCGGAGGACCCGCTCGACGCGGCGGGTGCCCAGAGTCCGGCCGCCGGTGCCCCGCACGCCGGTGGCCTCGGTACGGCGCCGCCCGAGGTGAAGGCGCCGCCGACGCCGGGCAGCCCGTCCTGGTGGCGGGACCCGATCGTCAAGGACGGCACCTCCGGGCCGGTGGGGGCCGGATATCTGTGGGGTCCGGCGGACACGGCCCTCGACTCCCGGGCGGCGCGGCCGCGCCGGGCGACGGCGGATGCGCCGTTCCGGCCGCCGGGGCAGGCTCCCGGCAACCGCGGCCCACGCTCGATCGGCGGTCTCGTCCTCCTCCTGGCCCTGATCGCCGGGGGCCTGGGTACGGGGCTGAGCTGGGATTCCCAGCCGCTGGGGACGGCCCTGGAGGTCGGGTTCGCCGCCGCGCTCGCGGTGTTCGGTCTCGGCCTGGTGGTCGCTTCGTTCCTCGGCCGGACCGGCTTCGGCACGATCATGATGGCGATGATCACCGCCGGGCTGCTGGCGGGCGCCTCTGCGGTGCCGAAGGACATCGGCACGGACTGGATCCGCAAGGAGTGGAACCCCGCCTCGGTCGCCGCGGTCCAGCCGCGCTACGAGCTGGGCACGGGTGACGCCCGGCTCGATCTGTCCGGGGTCACGGTCGCCCGGGGCGACACCCTGAGCACCCGGCTGGAGGTCGGAGCGGGCCGGGCCGCCGTCGTCGTACCCAAGGGCGTGACGGTGAAGGTGCACGCCGAGGCGGGCCTCGGGGACATCCGGCTGATGCGGGCCGGACCGCGCGAGGGCGTGCGCATCGAGTCGGACCTGAAGACCGCGCGCACCTTCGCCCCGCCCAAGGGCGCCGAGCCGGCCGGCACGGTCGAGCTGAGACTGGACGTGGGCATCGGACAGGTGGAGGTAACCCGTGCTGATTCATGAATTCCGGCCCGGCCGCGCGGTGGCGGGCCTGGCGATGCTCGGCCTGGCCGGCGGTTACGCGGCCGACGCGGCGGGAGCCTGGAACGTCCCCTGGACCTTCTTCTTCCCGCTGTTCTTCGGTGGCCTGTGGCTGGCCGCCACCGTGACGTGGACGGCCTACAGGTTTCGGCGGCGCAGGGACGCGCGGAAGCTGTCCGCGGAGAACACGGCGGCGCCCGCGAGCACCAACGGCAGCCAGGCCATGAGGTAGACCAGGTCGTTGCCGTAGTAGTACGGGGTGGTCTGCCAGCTCACGGTCAGCCAGAGGCTCAGCGAGATCAGCGCGCCGCCGAGCGCGGCCAGCCGTGCCCAGAGCCCGACGAGGGTGCCGAGGCCGACGGCCAGTTCACCGATCGCGATGGCGTATCCGAAGCCCTCGGGGCTCTTCAGCGCCAGGTCGACGAGGCCCGGGACGGCGGCGGAGTCGCGCACCGCGTTCATCGTCTCGCCGATGGATCCGGCGCCGCTCGCGGACATGAACGCGCTGTCCGTCAGTTTGTCGAGCCCCGCGTAGATGAAGGTGACACCGAGGAAGACCCGCAGCGGCAGCAGGGCGTACTCCCGTGCCCGCTCGCGAAGGGTCCTCGGCTCGCTCAGACCGTACGTATTGCCGCCGTAGCCATGCATCACTGCCCCACTCTCCGATTGCCCGTCACCAGACCATACGTACGCCGGAAACGCGAGGCTCACCAGGGAGGCGGTTCAACCGGACGCACCCGAAAGTCGGGAGGCACCGGTCCGGAGGGGGTACCAGGGGCTGGGCGTCAGCCCGTGACGTGATCCGTGAGGTCAGTGCGTGACGTGATCCGTGGCGTCAGTCCGTGACGTCGATCGGGAAGCGGTTGGTCTCCACCCCTGCGGCGGTGACGACCTGCACGTCCACCACGCCCGGCTCGACCTCCACCGGCACCGGCACGGTGAGCACCGTGTCGGTCGGATTGTCGAACCCCCCGGCGACCGGGATCAGCGGGACATGGACATGGACGCGGCCGATCCGGACGACCATCCGGGCCAGCCGGTCCGGGCTGCCCGCGCCGGGCGGTACGAAGCCGGCGCCACGGATCTCGATGTCGTCCCCGGTACGGATAGGGGCGTCCAGGTCCCCGGCCTCCCGGGTCCGGACGACGGACAGGACGACCGGACGGCCGCCTTCCGCGTACTTCCCGGCGAAGTAGGTCGCCGCGGACACCGCGACCAGGAGCGCCAGGCCCCACGGCAGGTCGGGCAGCTGCTCGGGGCGGCGGGCCAGGCGGACTCCGGCGAACAGTACGGCGACGGCGCTGACCAGCACGTACTGCACATCGGTGAAGCTGCCGCGGCCCGAGTCGTCGGTCAGCAGATCGGCGGCGCGCGGCCGGTCGGCCCGCAGCTTCTGCAGCCGCTGGCCCAGCACCCGTACGGTCACGACCTGGCGTACGACGACGGCCACGGCGCAGACCAGCGCGAGCACCGTGAGCACTCCGGCGGACCGCACCAGGTCCAGACCCTCGATCAGGGCGTCCCGGTCCCCGTGGTCGGAGGCGCCCGCCAGCTGGAGGGAGAGGACGAGCACGGAGAACACGGCGAGCAGCACCCAGGCGGCGGCGACCGTCCGTGAGGTGGAGAGCCGGTTGTCCTCCCCGATGAGCGGGGCGAGCAGGCCGCCGCGGGCCCGGTGGAGGCGGGCGGCGCCGGTCAGCAGGGCCGCGGTGGCCAGTCCGGCTACCAGGCCCGCGGTGCGGGCGGTGGACCAGCCCGCACCGATCGCGGTGACGCTCTCGCCGAGGACCAGCACGGCGACGCCTCCCCAGACGATGAGCAGGGTGCGCTGCCAGACCTGGTGGAGCCAGGCGTCCCCCGCGTCGCGGCCGCGTTCGGCGACGGCGCGGGCCGACTCGGTCAGCTCGTCGGAGACCCACTGCCGGGACGCGGAGGCCGACTGGGCGACGCCCGCTGGCAGGCCCTTGCCCGCCGCCAGTTCGTCGCGTTTGGCGAGGAAGGCGGCCACCGCGCGCCGGTGCCCTTCGCGTGCTCCGTGCGGGCAGTCGCCGCACGTACAGCCTCCGCCGTGCGTGCTGCTCGCCCTCGCCTCGTCCAACGCCACGGAGAATTCCGCCCTTTCCCGCCCCGGTACAGCCAACTCACCTGTGATTTCTGCGAATTGTGCCGTACGGGAGGGCCACCGGCCGCATCGGGGCGGGCCGGGGGCGCGTGTCGTCAGAATGTGCGACTGATCCGCTGCCACAGGGGCTGGTAGTTGATCCACGCCACCAGGTCGCTGCCGAGCTGCTCACGGGTGCTCACGGCGTCCCTGTGCTGGATCAGGACGGGCTTCCCGGCGGCCCGCGCCATCAGCTGCACCTGGCAGGAGCGCTCCATCGTGAGGAACCACCAGGCCGCCGCGTCCACCGAGTCCCCGACGGTCAGCAGCCCGTGGTTGCGCAGGATGATCGCCTTGCGGGGGCCGAGCGCGGCGGCGATGCGGCGCCCCTCGTCCTCGTCCACGACGACCCCGGTATATGCGTCGTAGAGGGCATGATCCTCGTAGAACGCGCAGGACTCCTGGGTGATCGGCTCGATCAGCTCGCCGAGCGCGGACAGGGCCCGCCCGTGCACGGAGTGCGTGTGCGCCACGGCCACGGCGTCCGGGCGGGCCCGGTGCACCTGGGCGTGTACGGCGAACGCCGCCTGGTTGACGTGGAACCGCCCCTGGACCACCTGTCCTTCGCCGTTGACCAGGATCAGGTCCTGCGGCGCGATGTCCTCGAAGGGTGCCCCGAACGGATTGACCCAGAAGCAGTCGGCGAGCTCCGGGTCCCGCGCGGTGATGTGCCCGGAGACGCCCTCCTCGTACCCGTGCTGCCCGAAGAGCCGCAACGCCCCCGCCAGCCGCTCCCGGCGGTGGGCACGCTCCTCGCCCGGCGTCGTGTGCACGGGCGGCATCGCGAACCGCAGCTGCTCGACGGGTATCGGCGCGGGTACGGGGGCGGGCGGCACGGCGGGTGGCACGGCGGTGGGCTCGGACATGGCGGCTCCTCGGACTCCCGGGCGGCGTACGGGATCGGAAGTTACCGCCGGTTGCCCCAGGTGGCCAGTGCCATCGCCGACGTAATCAGGCGCTGAGTACGAGGTAGGCGAGGCTGAACAGGGAGCGGTAGCCGCCGTAGTAGCCGGTGCGACGGGCGTCGACCTCGGCGATCACCTCGTCGTGCAGCGGGTGGCCGGGGTTCTCCAGCGCCCAGCGCCGGCCGCGCCCGATCGGCCCGTTGGACTCGAAGACATCCCATTCGCGCTCGTCGGCGACGGTGACCTGGAGGGCGCGCAGTCCGACGGACTCCGCCAGCCGGATCAGTTCGAGCAGCGAGCCGAAGTCGCCCGGCTCGGCCCCGATCCCGTCGAGCGCCGCCGGGGTCGGCTCCCGCAGCCAGACCCCGTCGCCGAACAGCACCCGCCCGCCGGGCTTCACCGCGGCCCGCAGGGCCCGCAGCGCCTCCGCCGTCGAACCGGGCCAGGCGTGGGAGGCACCGATGGACACGGCCAGGTCGTAGCCGTCCCCGGTCCACTCGGCCGCGGGCACCTCGTGGAACCGCACGCGTTCCGCGAGCCCCCGCCCGGCGGCCAGCTCGCGACCGCGTGCCACGGCGTCCGGGTCGGTCTCGACCCCGTCCCCGGTGGAGCCGGGTGCCGACTCCGCCAGGCGCATCAGCAATTCGCCCCAGCCGGAGCCGAAGTCGGCGATCCGTGCCTCGGGCGCGGTCGCACAGGCGGCGACCAGCAGGGCCGCGTGTTCCTCGGAGAGCGGGGTGTTCCAGGTCAGACGGTGGTTGTGGGGTGCGGACATGAGCGGGCGGATCTCTTCGGCGGACATGGTCGCGGAGCCTCGCACGGGCGGAAAGGCCCCGCCACCGAATTACGGCCGCCGACCGCGGTACTCCGACGCCGTCGGCCGCGCTACGCCGGAGCGGCCGGACACGCCACTCCGAAGCCATCGGCCGCGGTACGACGAAGCCGCCGGCCAGGTACGCCGATGCCGCCGCCCGGAACGCGTGGGCGGCGGCATCGGCATGGTCCCGACTGCGGGGAGTACCCGCTACGGGGTTACTCCCACTCGATGGTGCCCGGCGGCTTGCTCGTGACGTCAAGGACGACGCGGTTGACGTCGGCGACCTCGTTGGTGATGCGGGTGGAGATCTTCGCCAGCGTCTCGTACGGCAGGCGCGACCAGTCGGCCGTCATGGCGTCCTCGGAGGAGACCGGGCGCAGCACGATCGGGTGGCCGTAGGTACGGCCGTCGCCCTGGACGCCGACCGAGCGGACGTCTGCCAGGAGGACCACCGGGCACTGCCAGATGTCGCGGTCCAGACCGGCCGCGGTCAGCTCCTCGCGGGCGATGGCGTCGGCCTCGCGCAGCAGGTCGAGCCGTTCCTTGGTGACCTCGCCGACGATACGGATGCCGAGTCCCGGGCCGGGGAACGGCTGGCGCTGGACGATCTCCTCGGGCAGGCCGAGCTCCTGGCCGACCATCCGGACCTCGTCCTTGAACAGCTGGCGCAGCGGCTCGACGAGCTGGAACTCGATGTCGTCGGGCAGGCCGCCCACGTTGTGGTGGGACTTGATGTTGGCGGTGCCGGTGCCGCCGCCGGACTCGACCACGTCCGGGTAGAGCGTGCCCTGGACCAGGAAGGCGACGTCCTCGCCCTCCGCGCCCGCCTCGGCGACGAGCTCGGCCTGGGCCTGCTCGAAGACGCGGATGAACTCGCGGCCGATGATCTTCCGCTTCTGCTCGGGGTCGGAGACCCCGGCGAGCGCGTCGAGGAAGCGCTTCTCCGCGTCGACCACCTTGAGCTTGACGCCCGTGGCGGCCACGAAGTCCTTCTCGACCTGCTCGGTCTCGCCCTTGCGCATCAGCCCGTGGTCGACGTACACACAGGTCAGCTGGGAGCCGATGGCCTTCTGTACGAGGGCCGCGGCGACCGCGGAGTCCACGCCGCCGGAGAGACCGCAGATGGCGCGCTTGGTGCCGACCTGCTCGCGGATCAGCGCGATCTGCTCCTCGACGACATTGGTCGTCGTCCAGTTCGGCTCGATGCCCGCGCCGCGGTAGAGGAAGTGCTCCAGGACCTGCTGGCCGTGGGTGGAGTGCAGGACCTCCGGGTGGTACTGGACGCCGTAGAGCTTCTTCTCGTCGTTCTCGAAGGCGGCGACCGGTACGACGTCGGTGGACGCGGTGACGGTGAATCCCTCGGGGGCGGCGGAGCAGGCGTCCCCGTGCGACATCCACACCGGCTGCTCGGCGGGGGTGCCCTCGAAGAGCGTGGATCCGGTCTTCGAGACGGTGAGCGCGGTACGGCCGTACTCACGGGCGCCGTTGTCGTCGACGGTGCCACCGAGAGTGGTGGCCATCAGCTGGAAGCCGTAGCACATGCCGAACACCGGGACCCCGGCCTCGAAGAGCGCACGGTCCAGGGTGGGCGCGCCCGGCGCGTACACCGAGGACGGACCGCCGGACAGGATGATCGCGCGCGGGTTCTTGGCCAGCATCTCGGCCACCGGCATCGTGGACGGCACGATCTCGCTGTAGACCCGGGCCTCACGGACGCGGCGGGCGATGAGCTGGGCGTACTGCGCGCCGAAGTCGACAACGAGGACCACGTCGGCCGTGGTGTCGGGGGCGGCGGGGGGTGCTGCTGGCACGGGGGCGGCCTTCCGGCGGTGAAAAGGGGGCTGTTCTGTCGATTCTACCGGCCGTGCGGCACCGTCCCCCGCCCGGTGAGATCGCCACCCGCGTCTCAGCATCCGGGCCCGGCGTTGGTGGGACCGCGGGGCCGGGGCCATACTGTCCCCCATGCGTCAGCACACGACCTTCGTCTTTACCTATGGCACCCGGCCCGCCGGCTGCCATGGTCGTGCTGCTTGAGCTACTGACAAGCAACGTTCCAGGCGCCCCGGGCCGACAGGCCCGGGGCGCTCTGCGTTGCGGGCCGTGTCGCTCCGGGGGCCGTACCCCACCAGGAGTCACGTCATGAGCAACAGCACCGCCACCACGAAGACCGCCGCCGAGCGGACCGGCGCGCACACCGACGAGGCCGCCTCGCTGATCGGCGACGCCCGCGCGCGCATCGACGCGCTCGACGACCGGATCATCGGCCTCGTCCAGGAACGGATGGCCGTCTCGGCGGTCATCCAGGAGGCCAGGATCACCTCGGGGGGCCGGCGGGTGAATCTCTCCCGCGAGATGGACGTGCTCGGCCACTTCAGGGACGCGCTGGGCAGGCCGGGCACCTCGCTCGCGATGACGCTGCTGGAGCTGTCCCGCGGCCGGGTGTGACGGGTGCGTCCCTGCGGGACTGTACGGCCGTATCTGCGTTCGGTCCCGGTCTCACCCGTACGGCGCGTGACCGGGGCCGCCGCGGCTTCGTTGGTCCGGGTGTCCGTGCCAACCAGGGGCGGCAGCGGTAGGAAACCACGCGTGGCTCCGCCGGGACGTGTGACGTACTGCAGGTACGTCGTGGGACCGCGTCCCGGCGCACGTGACCGGACGGCAGGGGACAGCAGCCCGGTCACCCCATGTGCGGTCGGCCTCGGGGACGCCCGAGCCGGCCGCATCCGGCCTCATCCGGTCGAAACGGTTGTGCGGGGAGCGGTCCGTCCAGCACGATGCGAAGGGCACCCCACCGTTCGTCCCGGCCCGCCCCCACTTGTCCCGTCCCGCACTCTTCCGCCACCGGCCCTCATCCGGGCCACCGGCGATCTCGCGCTCCCTTGTACGCCGGGAGCCGACCGACAGACCTTCCTCCCGCGGCGCACCCCCCGGCGCCGCTCATCGGTACCGACGCGCTGCCCCGGACGTCGGTGCCGACAGCCGAGGGCCCCGTGGACCGTTCCTGGTCGGCGGGGCCCTCGGTGCTCACCGGACGCGGGGATCAGCGCTGCTGTATGCGGCGGCGGGCC
Organism: Streptomyces sp. NBC_01433; assembly: GCF_026340105.1. Lineage (NCBI taxonomy): Bacteria > Bacillati > Actinomycetota > Actinomycetes > Kitasatosporales > Streptomycetaceae > Streptomyces > Streptomyces sp. NBC_01433. The sequence continues at coordinate 1,316,863 of NZ_JAPEPM010000001.1, forward strand.
GTGGCGTACAGCACGCCGCCCGCGGCCAGGGCGACGGCGGCGGCGCCGGAGGCCGCCAGAGCGACGGAGCCCGTGGAGGCGAGGCTGCCGCCCTGGGACGAGCCGGTGGTCCCTGAGGTGCCGGTGGCGCCCGACGTGCCGGAGGCGGACGCGTCACCGGAGGAGCCGGACGTACCCGCCGTGCTGGACGTCGCGCCCTCGGTGCTTCCCTTCGTGGAGCCCGCCGACCCCGCCGTCGTACCGCCGGAGTCCTCGGAGCCGGAGTCGTCGCCGTTCAGCACCAGCTGCGCGGTGTTGTTGGCCGGCTTCGGGTCGAAGGGCAGTGCCGGGTCCGAGAGCCAGGTGTTGCGGACGGTGACCTTGCCGGAGGAGCCGATCAGCTGCTCGTCGATCTTCAGCTCGAAGGGCAGCGGGACATCCGCGTCCTCGCGCACGGTCATCGACGTGTCGCAGAAGTAGCGCGGGGCGCCGAGCTGCTCGTCGCGGTGGTTGCCCCCGGCCGACACGCCCCGGCAGGAGGCGGGCTTGGCGGTGACGGTCGCGCCCTGGGGGACGGTGAAGTCGACCGTGGCGACGTTCTCCCCGGACCGGATGTAGCCGATCCAGGCGGGTCCCTCGTTACGGAAGCCGATGTCGGCCTTCACGGTGTCGCCCTCGGCGCCGGACACCTTGTCGCCGTACGCCACGAAGTCGGCGGTGTTCTTCGTACGGAAGTCGACTTCCTGCTGGTTGTCGTGGGGGTTGAGGTCCACGCCGCGGGTGGACGCCACCTTCTTCAGGGCGAGGGCGGGGCCCCTCCCCTTGTCGAAGCGGGCGCCCGCGCGCTGGGCGGCGCGCTGGGCGGCGCCGCCCTCGTGGATGCGGTAGATGAAGGTGTCGTAGTACGCGCGCTCGGTGGACTCGACGGTGAGCGGGGTCTCCAGCGTGTACGTCTCGCCCGCCTCGAAGGAGCCGTCGATGGAGCAGAGGGCGGTGGACCAGGCGAAGTCGCCCGCCTCCGGGACGCTGTTCTCCAGGTACTCGCAGTTGGAGTAGCGCTGGGGAAGGTCCAGGCCGCGCGAGTACATCAGGGTGAGCAGCACCCCGTCGGCGGCCCGCGTGCCGTTGTTGGTGAAGGTGATCGGGGCCTTCTGCTTCTCGCCCGGAGCGGGCTCCTGCTCGAACGGGAGCTGCTTCATCACGAGGTCGGGCCCGCCGACGGTGACCTTCGTCGTGAACGGCTTGAAGGTCGCGCCCTCGGCCGCACCGGTCACCTTGATGGTGCCCGAGTCGCCGTCCTCGCTGCCCTTGGCCGCGCTGATCTCCAGGTCGGCGACGCCGTTGAGGCCGGGCCACACTCCGGAGTCGTGGCAGACGGCGGTGGCTCCGGTGACCTTGCAGTCCCCGCCCGCCTCGCCGTCGAAGCCGATGTCGGCGACGCCCGCGACGCCGGACAGGTCGAAGGTGTAGGTGACCCTGCCCTGGAAGCCGCCGCTCTCGTCGTCCTCGGTCGGGTTGACGACGGTGATCGCGGCGGTGGACTTCTTCGGGGAGCCGCTCGCGGGATACGGGTACAGCCCCGTCCCGGCCGGACCGCCCAGCGTGAATACGGGGCCGGCCGCCGGTACGGGTGCGGCCGAGGCGAAGGAGCCCGCGGCCAGCGAACCGGCGGCCAGCAGACCGGCGGCGGCGAGACCGCCTGCCGTACGGCGCAGCGCGGTTCTCGGGGAAAGGCGTGTCATCGCGAACCTCTGGGACTCGACAGGAGCTGTGACTGCTGTGAGGCAGTACCGGTTCGACCACGCAGTTGTCCGAAGAGTTGCCCTGAGCAAGATCACGGATTGGGTACGGCGTCGCCTTCCGCCCGGACCGCACCGTCGCTCCTGGGCGGGAGCGCGGGCATGCCCAGGAACGGCAGTCGCAGCGCGCCGAACGCCTCCTTCGGCACCGTCGGCGCGTGCGGCTCCACCGGAGCCAGCCGCTCGTAGGCCGCGCCCGGCTCCGGACGCGGGTCCCGCGCGCCCTTGTTGGGCCAGAAGGACATGGCCCGCTCCGCCTGCGCGGTGATCGTCAGCGACGGGTTGACGCCGAGGTTCGCGGAGACGGCCGAGCCGTCGACGACGGAGATTCCCGGGTGGCCGTACAACCGGTGGTACGGGTCGATGACCCCGTCCTCGGCGCTCGCCCCGATCGGGCAGCCGCCGAGGAAGTGGGCGGTGAGCGGCGTCCCCATCAGCTCCCCGACGTTGGAACCGGCGAAGCCGTGGATCTCGTCGGCGAGCAGCGAGGCGCTGCGGGTCGCCTCGGCTATCTGCGTCGGGTTGGGCGCGCCGTGCCCCTGCCGGGCGGTGAGCAGGCCCTTCCCGAGGCCGCCCGGCTTGCGGTACGTCGTCAGGGAGTTGTCCAGCGACTGCATGACCAGGCCGATGATGGTCCGCTCGGACCAGTGGTGGTTGGAGAGCGAACGCACCGCTAGCGTGGGGTGTTTGGCCATGTTGCCCAGCCAGCCCAGCACCCGGCGGCCGCCGTAGGGCACCTGGAGGATGGACAGGGCGCCCATGGCGTTGGAGCCCTTGCCGTAGCGGACGGGCTCGATGTGCGTGTTGGCGTCCGGGTGGATCGAGGACGTGATGGCAACGCCCTGGGTGAAGTCGGCCTTCGGGGTGCCGTGCTTCCTGCGGTAGCGGCGGTCGCTGGTCTGCGAGCCGACGAGCGCCTCGGAGTTGGTCCGGGTCAGTTCGCCGAGCCGCGCCGAGAGCCGGGGCAGCAGCCCCTGGTCCTTCATGGTGTGCAGCAGGGTCTGGGTGCCGTACGTGCCCGCCGCGACGACCACCTTGCGGGCACGCAGCAGGGTGGACCTGCCCTTCCTGCGGCGGTCGGTCGGGACGGTCGTGACGTGGTAGCCGCCCTCCGGGTCGTCCGTGATCGCGACGACGGACGTCATCGGACGGATGACCGCTCCGGCCTTCTCCGCGAGGTGGAGGTAGTTCTCGTTGAGGGTGTTCTTCGCGCCGTGGCGGCAGCCCGTCATGCACTCGCCGCACTCGGTGCACGCCTTGCGGGCGGGGCCCGCGCCCCCGAAGTACGGGTCGGGGACCGTACCGCCGGGCTTCGCCCTCGCCGTGCCGTCGGCGTCCTTGCCGTCGCCGAAGAAGACCCCGACGGGGGCGAGGTGGAAGGTGTCGCCGACGCCCATCGCCTGCGCGGCGGCCTTGAGGTGGACGTCGGAGGGGGTCATGGTCGGGTTGAGCCGGACCCCCAGCATCCGCTTGGCCTGGTCGTAGTACGGCTTCAGCTCGTCCTGCCAGTCGGTGATCCCGGCCCACTGACGGTCCTCGAAGAACGGCGCGGGCGGCACGTACAGCGTGTTGGCGTAGTTGAGCGAGCCGCCGCCGACGCCCGCCCCGGCCAGCACCATGACGTTGCCGAGCAGATGCACGCGCTGGATGCCGAAGAGGCCGAGCGCGGGGGCCCAGAGGTAGTTCCGGATGTCCCAGGAGGTCTTGGGGAGCGTGCCGGGGGTGAAGCGGCGGCCCGCCTCCAGGACCCCGACGCGGTAGCCCTTCTCGGTCAGCCGCAGCGCCGACACCGCTCCGCCGAAGCCCGAGCCCACGACGAGGACGTCGTAGTCGTACGCGGCGTCGTCCTCGGCCGGCACGGGGTTCACGGGGTTCACGGGGTTCACGGGGTTCACGGGGTTCACGGGGTTCACGGGGTTCACGGGGTTCACGGGCCGATTCTGGGCAGGGCTGTCCTGGGGCATGGCTCTCCTCCGTGCGAAAAGGGCAGAAGTGCTGCGGAATCGCGTACGCCGTGGCCGGGTCAGCGCAGGCGGAACGCCTTCATCGCCTTCAGGCTGCGGCTCATGAACGCCGCGTACTTCTCGTCGTCCATCCCGAAGGACGGGGCGAGCGGAATCAGCCGCTGCTGGGCGACGGTCTGGGCCTCGGTGTATTTGAGGATGCCCTCCGAACCGTGCCGCCGGCCGAGACCGGAATCCTTCATGCCGCCCATCGGGGACTGCACGCTCCCGTACGCGGGGGCGTACCCCTCGTTGATGTTGACCGTGCCGGTCCGCAGCCGGGCGGCGACCCGGTGGCCGCGCCTGCCGTCCGTGGTCCAGACGCTCGAATTCAGTCCGTACGGGGTGGCGTTGGCGAGGTCGATGACCGCGTCCTCGTCGCTGAAGCGGTAGATGGAGACGACCGGTCCGAAGGTCTCCTGGGTGCAGACGGCCATCGGCGCCTCGACGCCGTCCAGGATGGTCGGCTCGTAGAACAGCGGGCCGATGTCGGGCCGGGCGACGCCCCCCGCGACGACGGTGGCGCCCTTCTCGACGGCTTCGGCGACGTGCTGGGTGACGGTCTCCAGCTGGCGCTCCCCGACGAGGGAGCCCATGTCGGCGCCGTACGCGAGGGAGCTGCCGAGCCGCATCGCCTTCGTACGGGCGGCGAACCGGGCCACGAAGTCGTCGGCGATCGACTCGTGGACGTACAGCCGCTCGATGGAGATGCAGAGCTGTCCCGCGGACGAGAAGCAGGCACGCACCGCGCCCGCGGCGGCCTTCTCCACATCGGCGTCCTTCAGGACCAGCATGGCGTTCTTGCCGCCGAGTTCCAGGGAGACGCCGACGAGGCGGGCGGCGGCGCCCTGGGCGACCTCGCGGCCGGTGCGGGTGGAGCCGGTGAAGGAGACGTAGTCGGCGTGACTGACGACCTCGGGGCCGACGACGGGGCCCTCGCCGAGGACGACCTGGAACACCTCGGCGGGCAGTCCGGCCTCGATGAGCAGGTCACGGGCCCAGAGCGCGGTCAGCGCGGTCTCCGTGTCGGGCTTCATCACCACGGCGTTGCCGGAGACGAACGCGGGCAGGGCGTCGCCCACGGACAGTTCGAGCGGGTAGTTCCACGGTGCGATCTGGCCGACGACCCCGCGCGGCTGACGCAGCTCGGTGACCTTGGTGAGGGTCGGTACGACACCGGTGTGCCGCTTCGCCCGCAGGTACGAGGACGCCTTGCGGCCGTAGTGCCGGGCGGCGACGGCGACGGCCTGCACCTCTTCGTGGGCGTGCAGCCGGGCCTTGCCGGTCTCCAGCTGGATGAGGTCGAGGACCTCCGACTGGCGGCTGAGCACGAGGTCGTGGAAGCGGAGCAGGACGGCCGCCCTGGTCCGTACGGGGGTCGCGGCCCAGGCGGGCTGGGCGGCGCGGGCCCGCTCGAAGGCGGTCGCCACGTCCTCGGGGGTGGACTCGGGCAGGTCCGCCAGCTTCTCCCCGGTGAAGGGGGTGTGGTTCGCCGTACGGCCGGAGCCGACGACGCCGCGGGTCAGCTGGGCGATCACCTCGGGGGTGACCACATCGGCGGCCGTGCGCACGCCTGCGGGGGCGGCCGCGACGGGGTTCGTACCGAGGGGGGCAACAGGGGCCTGCGAGTCCGTCATGAGGGCGAGAGTATGTCCACCCGCAGACTTTGGGTACCCGTGGGTAATAGGTTTTCACACTCCCTACAACCCGCCCCGCGAACTCGCCAGTGATCGCTGGCCGCATATCCGCTGATCAGTGGCTATCTCCCCGGCGGCGGCCCGTCGACTTCCGAACAGGCGTCCGGACGAACATCCGGACAGGGATCCGGCCGGGGGCCCCGTCGGCGTCCCGGCGGGCTCCACGGAAGACGTCCCGTCGGCATCCGGACGGGGCGGGCATCCTCAGTTCGCCGCCTCCGGGGCCTTCCAGCTGCGCAGCATGGTGTCGAACTGCTCCCGGCTGGTCTCCCAGTCCTCGTCCGGCGCCGTCAAGTACAGCGCGTACTCGGGCCCGCCCGCCTCGCCGTAGTACATCTGGTCGATGCCGCGACGCGGGCCCGGATGGTCCTTGGACTCGACCCAGGTGAACTCCCAGAGGGAGCCCGGCCGGTCGCGGTAGATGTTCGACTGAAGGCTGACGCGCTCGTAGCCGGGCAGCCGCTTGGCGAGGTCCTTCTCCAGATTCAGCATGTGCCTGTACGAACTGTCGAAGTCCGGTTCCGGATCGATGCTGATCCGGAGGCGGTGGGCCCCGTTGTCCGGTGTGTAGTCGATCTGGTTGCCCTCCATCCGGCGCTCCCACCCGTCCGGTACGACCAGGCTGAAGCCCTTCGGGTCCTCGACCCTCTTCCAGCCGTCGGGTATCGCCTTGGCGGGCGGCTTCGGGTCCCGTTCCGCTTCCGCTTCCGTGTCCCGTCCCCCCGAGGAGACGGACGGCGCGGGCTCCGCGGTCGCGGGCACCTGCGGTGACCTGCCCCCGTCGCCGGAACCGCCGCCGTCCGCGTACTTCATCGCGGCCAGACCCGCCGCGCCACCGAGCACCGCGGCCACGGCGATGACCACGAGCCGCGTGCGCCACCGGGATCCGCCACGCCGCGTCACCGGCGCGGAGGCGGGGGCGGGGGCGGGGGCGGGGGCGGGGGCGGAAGCCGGGACGGGGACGGGGACGGCTGGGGTGTGCGAGGTGTCGGCCGGCGCGTCGGCCGACAGCCGGTCCGGGGTGCCTTCCGAGGCCGCGATTCCGCGCAGGGCCTCTTCGGTGACCCGTTGGGTCGGTACGAACGCCTGGGCGGCCCGGGGTTCCCGGCCCTCCATGGCGTCCAGCAGCATCCGTTCGGTCTCGGCGGCCGACGGCCGGTCCGCGGGGTCCTTGCGGAGCAGCGCGGTGATCACGGGGGTCAGCGGGCCGGCGTTGGCGGGCGCGGGCGGCTCCTCGGTGACCACCGCCTGCATGGTGGAGATCGGTGACGTACGGCGGAACGGGGAGCGTCCCTCCACCGCGGTGTACAGGGTGGCGCCGAGCGACCAGAGGTCGGAGGACGGGCCCGGGTCGCCGCCGCGTACCCGTTCGGGCGCCAGATAGTCGATGGAGCCGACCAGTTCACCGGTCCTGGTGATGGTGGAGTCGCCCTCGATCGCGGCGATCCCGAAGTCGGTCAGGAGCACCTGCCCGTCGCGGGCCAGCAGGACGTTGCCGGGTTTGACGTCCCGGTGGAGCACCCCGGCACTGTGCGCGGCGCGCAGGGCGCTGAGCACATGGAGGCCGATCCTGGCCGCCTCGCGCGGTGCCATCTCGCCGTTCTCCTTGGCGGCGTCGGCGAGCGAGGGCCCGTCGACGTACTGCATCACGATCCAGGGGCGGTTGTCGTACTCGATGACGTCATGGACGGTGACGACTCCGGGGTGCGTGATGCGGGCCGCCGCGCGCGCCTCCTTCTGGGTACGCGCGTGCAGGACGAGCCGGTCGGCCTCGGCGACGTACAGTCCTGCGGTCAACTCCTTGACGGCGACGGTGCGGTGCAGCACCTCGTCGTGTGCGCGCCAGACCTTGCCCATGCCGCCGCGGCCGAGGACCTCGCCCAGCCGGTACCGCCCGGCCAGCACCAGTCCCGCGCCCGTGCCCCTGCCCGTGCCCTGTGATTGATCCACGTGTAGTCCCGCCCCGTTCCTCGGCTGCCAGATTACGGAGGGGACGTGTGGGCATGGAACCTCGGATCGCCCCACGAGACCGCACTGTGATGCTTGTCGCTCCGAAGCGCCACGGGTTCGCGGGCCCGCGTCACCCGACCCGCCTCGGCGGTGACACCGGGTCAGGAGCCGACGCGATGGTGACTCCGGGTCAGGAGCCGACGCGATAGGAGGCGATGGCCTGTTCGTAGATGGCGGTGACCTTGTCCCGGTCGCCCTGCGGGCCGAGCGCCTGAATGATGTGGTATTTGCCGTCCACGACCATCACCAGGTTGCGCACGTACACCTCGCGGCCGTTGCCGTCCTGCCAGGTGAACTGGCCTTCCGCCATGGCCTGTCGGCCGACGTCGACCCGGCGCAGACCGACCGCGGAGGACCAGCTGGAGTCCCGGAACGGCTGGAGCTCCGGCTCCTTGTCCCGCTGATAGGCGAGCGGGTCGGCGCCGTTGGCCTTGACGGTGTCGCGGCCGGGCACGATCAGCAGGCTGAACCCGTCGCTGCCGTACCGGATCTGACGGTCCGCGTTGGCGGGGCTGCGCTGCCAGCCCTTGAGTACGCCGACCTCGAAGCCCTCCGTGTCCTTGCGCAGTACGTAGCCCCGGGCGAGCGCGACGGCGGAACGGCTGGTCTGCGGCTGCTGGGAACCAGGGGTACCGGAGGCGCCGCCGGAGGGCTCGGGCGCGCCGGGCCCGGCGGGGGTCGCCGAACCGGACGGCGCCGTTCCTGTGCCGGGGTCGTCCTCGGACATGAAGATCAGGGCGTACGCGACCGCTGCGGCCATGCCCAGCAGTATGAGGACCAGCAGCATCCGGCCCAGGCTGCGCGGTGCCTTCCCCTCTCGCTGCCGCGCGGGTTCCCGCAGCACCTTGGGGCCCTTGGGCTCGCGCGGTGCGCGGGGGGCGCGCGGGGGACGGGAGGGCGGGGTCTCCCAGGACTCGGCGCTCTCGCGCGGTTCCTCGGGCAGCCCGGCGGGCTCCCGCCGCGGCTTCTCCAGGTGCGGCTTCTGCTTGCCCTGGCGGTGCCGGCCGTGCGCCGATCCGCCGCCCAGCCGCCGGCCCCGGCGCCTGCGGACGAGCTCGCCCTTGCGGCGTACGACGGGCAGGCGGGTCTCATCGGCCGAGGGCAGCGGGACGACGTCCGTGCCCGCTTCCGGCTCCGGGGCGGACCGCACCAGTGAGCGCAGCCAGCCGCTCAGCTCCTCGACATCGGGGCGCTCCGTGGGGTCCTGGCGCAGCAGCGACTCGACCACGGGGCGCAGGGCGCCGCACTCCTCCGCGAAGGCGGGCGGCTCGCCGCAGACCATCTGGACGAGTTCGGCCGCGTTCTCCTCGGGGTAGGGGGCGTGACCCTGGACCGCGCGGTAGAGCAGGGCGCCGAGCGCCCACAGGTCGGTGGCGGGGCCGATGGGCGGTGCGAGCTGCCAGTTCTCGTGGACCGGTCCGGCCTGCTCGGGCGCCCAGCGTTCGGTGACCGCGCCGACGACGGCGATCCGGGCCTGCCGGGCACGTTCGGCGGCGAGCGGGGTGGCGGGGCCGCGGTAGGCGGGGGTCCCCCGGCCGCCCGCGACGACCTCGTCCCAGCCGCCCGACGCGGTCACGGCGGCGGGCCGCGCGGCCCGCCCGGCCGGTACGGGGGTGTTGCCGGGGCGGCGGGAGTCGGCGCGCAGCGCGTCCTCGCCCGAGCCGCCCGCGGGGACGGGGCGGCCGGAGCCCGGCCCGTCGTCCCAGCTGCCGGCCAGATGGACCCGGCGGCCGGGCGGCCGGTCGCCGCCGTCGCCCTCGCCGCGTCCGTCCTCGTCGTGCTCGTCGTCACGCTCGTCGCGCTTGGTGTACGGGTCGTCCGCCGCGTACGGGTCGTCCTCGGTGTACGGGTCGTCCCCGGCGTACGGGTCGTCCGCCGCGCCGCTCCAGGCGCCGGGGAGCAGGGAGTCGCGGGGGGCCGGGCGCTGGACCGGGAGGAGAGCCGTGTCCTCGGCGTCGGGAGCGCCGCCGGAGGCGCTCTCGGTGTCGTTCCCGGTGTGGTGCTGATCCTCGACGTTGCCGCGGGCGGCAGCGCGCGCGCCCGCGCGGTAGGCGGCGATCGCCCCGGCGCGCGCGGCGCGCAACTGTGCGGCGCTCGCGGCACCGGGCTGCACGGCGCCCGGCTCGGGAAGGGGCCGCGCACCGGCGTACGGGACGGCGGGTGCGGCGGGTCGCGGGACGAGCTCCTGGCTGTCCGGGGGCATGGGTGACGGGTCCGCGTACGCGTCGTGAGCCGCCGCGGGCGCCACGTCCGCGCCGTACGTGTTGTACGTGGTGTGCGTGCCTTCGGTGCCGTACGGGCTTTCCGAGCCGCGCCCGTCGCCCCCGTACCCGTCGTCGCCGTGACCGTCGTCGCCGTCTCCGCCGTCGTACCCGTCTCCGGCGCCGTGCGCGGCGTCGTCGTCGTGCACGGCATCGACGTCATCGTCATCGTCGGGCAGCGGCGCCGTGACGTACCCGCACAGCGCCTCCTCGGCGGCCCCGGCCGCCAGTCCGGTCAGCACCACGCGGCCGTCGTCACAGATCAGGACGGTACGGACGGTGATGTTCCGGTGAGTCCAGTCGTGCGCGTGCAGCACCCGCAGCGCCGCCAGCACATCGGAGCCGATCTCGGCGGCCCGGTACGGGTTGAGGGGGCGCTCGGCGAGGAGGGCGGCCAGCGTGCGCGCCGCGACCAGTTCACTCACTATCCAGAGCGATCCCGCCTCGGCGAACACATCGAAGACCTGGTCGAGCCGTGGGTGGTCGGGCACCTGGGCGGCCGCCTGGGCGGCCTCGATCGCACGCCGGACCGCAGGGTCCGTGGGACGGCGTACCGCACGTCCCGTGGTGCGTCCGGGGACGCGTCCGGCGGCTGCGGGCAGGCCGTCGGCGTCGAGGACCTCGGCTTCCACGATCTCGGGCAACGGGACCTGACGTATCAGGACTTCCTGCCCGCTGTATGTGTCGAACGCCCGGGTCTCGACCAGTTCGTAACCGTCGAAAGGAGGCAAGGGAAGGCGGTAGCGGTCGGCAAGCACCCGACCCGCGTAGTCGTCCACGACGCCTCCCCAGAGCGCGCTGCCCCCGGTCACCAGGGCCGCATGAATCAGTCAATTACGGTCAGTTGCCGCACAATTGACCTATCATTCCGGCTGCGTACGGTCCCTTGTCTCTTACGATACGTGGCAAGCCGGGGCCACGCGGCCGGGTCGCGGCAACCCGGCCGTCCGATGGTCAGCCCGTGGGCTTGAACGTGGCGAACGCCGTCTCGCGCAGCGTCCGGCACTCCGTGTCGTCCCACTCGCTCGCCTTGCAGCTGATCATGATCGAGTAGCCGCGCTTGGCGTCGACCTTGAAGCCGCGGTTCAGCACCCTGACCCGGATGCCCTTCTGATCGCGTTCGAAACTCCAGTCGGCGACGGTCGGGTAGCCGTTGAAGTCGACCTTCTTGATGCCGAGCTGCTTGTAACCGTTACTGAGGGCTCTGGTACCCGCCACCGCCCCCGCCCATGCCGCGGCCGCGTCGTCCTTGGGCGAGTCGTTGAAGTCGACCTGGACGCGCGGGAAACCGCCGTCGGCGTTGTAGATCCCGCCGGAGTTCCGCCCCGCGATGGCGTCACGCTTGAAGTCCTCGGGCATCGCCATGGCGAAGTGGAACCGCTTGTCGGTGACCTTCTCGTACCCGGCGGGCAGGGCGTCGGCCGGGGGCGGCGCGTCCGTCTTCGGGTCCTCGGTCGCCGGGTCCCCGGACGACTGCTCGGAAGGCTTGCCGTCGCTCTGGCCCTGGCCCTCCTTCTGGCCGTCCCCCTGGCCCTCACCGGAACCGCCCGCCGAGGCGGACGTGTCGGCCTTGCCCGAGCCGCCGCTCCCGCTGTCCTTGTCGTCGCCCCCGGAGAGGGCGATCGCGAGCACCGTACCGAGGATGGCGAGCGCCACGACCGCCGCGATGATCGCGAGCGTACGGCGGGGCACCACGTCCGTGATGGACGCGCGGACGGCGTGGGCGGCCGACGGGGCCGGGGGGCGCTGCGGCGGTACCGCTGCCGCGGTGACCGGCGCCTTCGGGGGCTTCGCGGGGGTCTTGGGGGCGGGCGTCGGAGCCGCGGCGGGCGATGCCGCGGCAGCCGTCGCGGGGCTCCGGGGGCCGGTCCCGGGCTTCGTCGACGGCTCGGCCGGGGTGGCCGCGCCGGCCGTGCCGGACGCCGAGGCGGTGGCGGCCGCGGCTCCGGCTCCCGCTCCCGCCGCGACGCCCGGCGTCGGCTTCCGCACGGAGCGGAGGGCTCCGCGCAGCCGGTCGCGGGCGCCCTCGCCGGACTCACCGGACCTGGCAGCCGGCTTGGGCACCTTCGGCGGCTTCGGCGGCTTCCTGGTGGCGCTCCCGGCGTCGACGTCCACCGGCAGCGCCATGACCTGGGTGGAGTCGGCGGGCGGGGGCACCGGGAGGTCCGGAGCGTTGATCACGTCGTTGAGCAGGGCCCGTGCCCCGGCGTCGTCCAGCCGCTGGTCGGGGTCCCTGGCGAGCAGGCCGTAGATGACCTTCTCCAGCGGGCCCGCGTTCTTGGGCGGGTCGACCGGTTCGGTCATCACGGCCGTGAGGGTCGCGATCGCCGACCCCTTGTCGTACGGCGGGCAGCCCTCGACGCTCGCGTACAGCAGTCCGCCGAGCGACCACAGGTCGGCGGGCGGCCCCGGCTTGTGACCGCGGGCCCGCTCCGGCGAGATGTACGAAGGGGCGCCGACGAGCATGCCGGTCGAGGTGACCGACGGGTCGCCCTCGACCTGGGCGATGCCGAAGTCGGTGAGCACGACGCGGCCGTCCTCGGAGATCAGCACGTTGGACGGCTTCACATCGCGGTGCAGGATGCCCTCGCGGTGCGCCGAGCGCAGCACGTCGAGGATGGCGAGTCCGACCTCCGCGGCGCGCCTGGGTGTCAGCGTCCCGTCCTCGCGGATCGCCTCGGCGAGCGACTTGCCCTCGATCAGTTCCATGACGATCCATGGCCGGTCGTCCTCGTCGACCACGTCGTAGACGGTCACCGCGCCGTTGTTGCGGATCCGTGCGATCGCCTTCGCCTCACGCAGGGTGCGCGTGATCAGACGACGCTTCTCCTCGTCGTCGATGGCCGACGGGAAGCGCAGCTCCTTGACCGCGACCGTGCGGCCCAGCGTCTCGTCGGCAGCGCGGTGGACCGTGCCCATGCCGCCCCGGCCGAGCACCTCCCCGAGCCGGTAACGCCCCGCGAGAAGACGACCTTCCTTGTCCCGTTGGGGCTCCCGTGCCTGCTCCGCCTCCGACATGCGTCCCCTCTGCGATCAACCCGCCCTGGCAGAGCGTTCATTGTCCCTCACCCCGGGACCGGTCCTGGTGCCGGGTCCGTGGTCCGCCATGATGTGGCCGGAGGAAAGCGATCCCCCGTCATGCCGATACGCAGGGCGTTGTTCACCGCCCCGCCGGTGTTTTCTCCACTCGTCCTGGGAACGGCGAGCCTGCCCAGCGAACCACACCTCACGCCCGCAGCCTCCTACCTGCCCCGCCTCGTCGTCCAGGGCGAGGCCCGGCGGCGGCCCCGCCGGCCCGGAATTCCTCCTCTCTCACCCGGTGTACGCCTCGGCCGGACCCGGCATCCGGCCCGACGCCCGATTCCGGGCGGGGAGCATCACCAGGACGTTCGTCGCGACGGTGGGCCGACGCTGGAACCGGCCCTGCCGGAAGCGGAGTTCCGCTGCGGCTGACCCCGCTCCCCGCATCGGCCCTTTCCCAGCGGAAGCCCCGTCGCGGAATCGCTGATTCAGGTCACTGGATCGGCACGATGTCCGGAGCGCCGAGCCGTGCCGCGTCCGCCGTCAGGTCGTCCGGCTGCCGCTGCGACTCCCGCTCCGCCTCCACCCGCTTCTCGTAGTGCTCGACCTCCCGGTCGATCTGCCCCTCGTCCCAGCCCAGCACCGGCGCCATCAGCTCCGCGCAGTCCCGTGCGGAGCGGGTGCCCCGGTCGAAGGTCTCGATGGAGATCCGGGTGCGCCGGGTCAGTACGTCGTCGAGATGTCTGGCCCCCTCGTGTGAGGCGGCGTAGACGATCTCGGCCCGCAGATAGTCGTCCGCGGCAGCCAGCGGTTCCCCCAGTGAGGGGTCCGCCGTGATCAGCTCCAGAAGCTCCTCGACCATTGAGCCGTACCGGTTCAGCAGATGCTCCACCCGGGCGACATGGATGCCGGTCCGGGCCGCGATCCTGGCGCGGGCGTTCCACAGGGCCCGGTAGCCCTCGGCACCCAGCAGCGGGATGTCCTCGGTGACACAGGCCGCGACCCGCTGGTCGAGGCCGTGCACCGCCTCGTCCACCGCGTCCTTCGCCATCACCCGGTACGTCGTGTACTTGCCGCCCGCGACGACCACGAGTCCGGGGACCGGGTGCGCCACCGTGTGCTCGCGCGAGAGCTTGCTGGTCGCGTCGGACTCACCGGCCAGCAACGGCCTCAGCCCGGCGTAGACACCCTGGACGTCGTCCCTGGTCAGCGGGGTGGTCAGCACCGAGTTGACGTGTTCGAGCAGATAGTCGATGTCGGCGCTGGACGCCGCCGGGTGGGCCTTGTCGAGGTCCCAGTCGGTGTCCGTCGTCCCGATGATCCAGTGGCGGCCCCACGGGATCACGAACAGCACGGACTTCTCGGTACGCAGGATCAGCCCGGTCGAGGAGTGGATCCGGTCCTTGGGAACGACCAGGTGGATGCCCTTCGACGCCCGGACGTGGAACTGCCCGCGCTCGCCGATCAGCGCCTGGGTGTCGTCCGTCCACACCCCGGTCGCGTTGACCACCTGTTTGGCCCGGACCTCGTACTCACCGCCCCCTTCGACGTCCTGCACCCGCGCCCCTACGACCCGCTCGCCCTCCCGCAGGAAGCCGATCACCCGCGCCCGGTTCGCCACATGGGCGCCGTATCCGGCGGCGGTGCGCACCAGGGCCGCCACATAGCGGGCGTCGTCCATCTGCGCGTCGTAGTACTGCAGGGCCCCGACCAGGGCGTCCCGCTTCAGCGCGGGCGCGACCCGCAGGGCGTGCCGACGGGAGAGGTGGCGGTGCACCGGCAGCCCGCGGCCATGGCCCGACGAGACGGACATGGCGTCGTACAGCGCGACGCCGGAGCCCGCGTAGAGCCGCTCCCAGCCCTTGTGCTGCAACGGATAGAGGAAGGGCACCGGCTTCACCAGGTGTGGGGCGAGCCGCTCCAGAAGCAGTCCGCGCTCCTTCAGCGCCTCGCGCACGAGCGCGAAGTCGAGCATCTCCAGATAGCGCAGCCCGCCGTGGATCAGTTTGCTCGACCGGCTCGATGTGCCGGATGCCCAGTCACGCGCCTCGACCAGGCCCGTCGAGAGCCCTCTGGTCACGGCGTCCAGCGCCGTCCCGGCGCCGACCACGCCCGCCCCCACGACCAGCACGTCCAGTTCGCGCTCGGCCAGCGCGGCGAGCGCCGTGGCACGCTCCGCGGGTCCCAGTGTCGCTGTCCTCACTGCTGCCTCCCGGTAGATCGGGGTGGTCGGGCGCGGAGGTGCGGCCCGGCCGGGGAGGCCGGGGCGTCCGTGCCCACCTCTCGATTCTGTCCGCGGTCGGCGACTTCAGCCACCGCCTGTGGACAACACCCCGGCGATCGGAGCCACACAATGCGACATATAGGTCATATTTACGCCTAGTCTGACATTGCACTGTCCCAGCAGTTGCGCTTTCTGTCTTCTTGGTCTTAGGGAAGGACGGCCTCGACATGCCCGCAGACCTCGCCGTCATCGGACTCGGTCACCTCGGCCTGCCCCTCGCCCAGGCCGCCGTCGCCGCCGGCATCGACACCGTCGGTTACGACACCGACCCACGCCCGTGCACGGAACTCGCCGCGGGCCGCACCCCCGTCGAGGGCTCCCTCACCGCCTCCGACATCCGCCGGATGCTCTCCGGGGGCTTCCGGCCCACCACCAGCGCGGCCGAACTGGGCCGGGTACGTACCGCCGTGATCTGCTCCCCGACCCCTCTCGGCGCCGACCGCACCCTCGACCTCACCGCGCTCGGCGACGCGGCCCGCGCGCTGGCCGCCCGGCTGCGCCCGCACACCACCGTCCTGCTGGAATCGGCCGTCCCCCCGGGCACCACCGAGAACTTCCTGCTCCCCCTCCTCGAAGAGGGCTCGGGCCTGCGCGCCGGACGCGACTTCCACCTCGCCTGCTCCCCCAGCCGGCTCGACCCCGGCAACCGCACCCACGTCTACGCCAACACCCCCAAGGTCATCGGCGGCCTCACCCCCGCGTGCACCGAGTCGGCCGCCGCCTTCTACGGCCGGCTCACCGACAAGGTCGTCCGGGCCCGCGGCCCGCGCGAGGCCGAGATGACGAAGGTCCTGGAGACCAACTTCCGGCACGTCAACATCGCCCTCGTCAACGAGATGGCGGTGCTCTGCCACGACCTCGGCGTCGATCTGTGGGACGTCATCCGGTGCGCCGAGACCAAGCCCTTCGGCTTCCAGCCCTTCCGCCCCGGCCCAGGCGTCGGCGGCCACGGCTCCCCGGTCGATCCCGGCTACCTCCCGTACAACACCCGCACCCCCGGCCACCCGCTGCGCATGGTCTCGCTGGCCCAGGAGATCAACGACCGGATGCCGAGCTACGTGATCCAGCGCTGCGCGACCCTGCTGAACGAGCACGGCAAGTCCGTACGCGGCGCCCGGATCCTGCTCCTCGGCGTCACCTACAAGCCGGACAGCGCCGACCAGGAGGCGTCACCCGCCCGTGAGATCGCGACACGGCTGATGGACATGGGTGCGCAGATCGGCTACCACGACCCGCACGTCCTGGACTGGCGGGTACGCGAACTCCCCGTCCCGCGCGCCGACTCGCTGTACGAGGCCGCCGCCGGCGCCGACCTGACCCTGCTGCTCCAGCAGCACCGCACGTACGACCTCCAGGGCCTCGCGGTGAAGGCCCAACTCCTCCTGGACACCCGGGGCGCCACTCCGGCCGGAGCCGCGCACCGGCTCTGAAACGGCCCCTGACGGACACCGAGCCCCTTCCTGGCCAGCCGCCCCAACGATTTCGGTGGGCGTTGTCGGAAGCTGCTGCTAGCCTGCGGCGTCACATCTCGCACAGTCGTGCGGATACGTCCCCAGGGGGAGAACCACCGTGAGCCAGCCCGTGCCACCGCCCAACCAGCCCCAGCAGCCTTACGGCGGCAAGCCCGCCGACGGGAACCCGTACGCGAGCCAGCCGCAGCCCGGCGCCCCGACCGGCAACCCGTACGGCCAGCAGCCGCCCGCTCCCACCGGCAACCCCTTCGCGGGCCAGCAGCCCGGCCAGTTCGGCGGCGGCACCCCCTTCGCCCCGGCACCCCCGGCGCGCAACAACATCGGGCTCGGTGTGCTCACCGCGCTGGGCGCCGCGATCCTCGCGGGCATCCTGTACGGCGTGATCGCGGGCTCCATCGAGCGCGAGGTCGGCTACGCCGCGGTCGGCGTCGGCTTCCTCGTCGGCTTCGCGGCGAGCAAGGTCGGCGGGAGCAACCCGGCCGTCATCGGCGCGGCGGCCCTCTTCTCCCTCGGCGGCGTCTACCTCGGCCAGCTCGTCGGCATGTCGATGATCATGGCGGACGTGGCGGGCATGTCCTTCTCCGAGGTCTTCTTCGACCACTTCGACGTGGTGACGAGGCTCTGGAAGGAAGAGTCCGACTTCATGACCTACCTCTTCCTCGCACTCGGCCCGATCGCCGCGATCGGTGGCGCCAAGAAGGCCGGCTGACACCCGCCGCGCACCCACCGCACACCCGGACGGACCGGCGGCACAGCAGCGCGCCCCCGGACGGCGGCGCACGGCATACGGCACTCGGCATACGGAAGGGCCCGGACCACCTCGCGGCGGTCCGGGCCCTTCCTCGCGTACTCCCGGAGGCGTGTCCGGCGTCAGCGGCGGTGCTGCGAGTCCGCCACCGTCACCTCGACGCGCTGGAACTCCTTGAGGTCGCTGTAACCCGTGGTGGCCATCGCACGACGCAGCGCGCCGAAGATGTTCATCGAGCCGTCGGGGGTGTGCGAAGGCCCGGTGAGGACCTCCTCCGTCGTCCCGACCGAGCCCAGGTCCACCAGCTTGCCGCGCGGCACGTCCTCGTGGACCGCTTCCATGCCCCAGTGCCGGCCACGCCCCGGGGCGTCCGTCGCACGGGCCAGCGGGGAGCCCATCATCACGGCGTCCGCACCGCAGGCGATGGCCTTCGGCAGGTCGCCGGACCAGCCGACGCCGCCGTCCGCGATGACGTGTACGTACCGGCCACCGGACTCGTCCATGTAGTCACGGCGGGCCCCGGCCACATCGGCGACCGCGGTCGCCATCGGGACCTGGATGCCGAAGACGTTGCGCGTGGTGTGCGCGGCGCCGCCGCCGAAGCCGACGAGGACACCGGCCGCACCGGTACGCATCAGGTGCAGGGCCGCGGTGTACGTGGCGCAGCCGCCGACGATCACCGGGACGTCCAGCTCGTAGATGAACTGCTTCAGGTTGAGCGGCTCGGCCGCGCCCGAGACATGCTCGGCGGAGACCGTCGTACCGCGGATGACGAAGATGTCCACACCCGCGTCGACGACGGCCTTGGAGAACTGCGCGGTGCGCTGCGGCGAGAGCGCGGCGGCGGTGACGACCCCGGAGTCGCGCACCTCCTTGATGCGCTGCCCGATCAGCTCCTCCTGGATGGGAGCGGCGTAGATCTCCTGGAGCCTGCGGGTCGCGGACTCGACGGGCATCTCGGCGATCTCGTCGAGA
Organism: Streptomyces sp. NBC_01433; assembly: GCF_026340105.1. Lineage (NCBI taxonomy): Bacteria > Bacillati > Actinomycetota > Actinomycetes > Kitasatosporales > Streptomycetaceae > Streptomyces > Streptomyces sp. NBC_01433. The sequence goes on from NZ_JAPEPM010000001.1 coordinate 1,335,112, forward strand.
AGCGGCTGCGGGTCGGCGTGCCGGGTCCACAGCCCTTCCAGGTTGAGAACGCCCAGGCCGCCGAGCTCGCCGATCCGGATGGCGTGCTGCGGAGAGACCACGGAGTCCATGGGAGCGGCCAGGAACGGCAGCTCGAAGCGGTAGGCGTCGATCTGCCAGGCGATCGAGACCTCCTTCGGGTCGCGCGTGCGGCGGCTCGGTACGACGGCGATGTCGTCGAATGCGTACGCCCGGCGGCCGCGCTTGCCGCGCCCGATCTCGATCTCAGTCACGATGATGTGGCCTTTCCCTCTACGTCTGCGCTGACCAGTATCCCCGACACACACGTGAGGGGCGGTCCCGGGAACACCGGTCCGCCCCTCACCTGCGGTGATGCGTTACTTCCTGCTGTAGTTCGGCGCTTCGACCGTCATCTGGATGTCGTGCGGGTGGCTCTCCTTGAGACCCGCCGAGGTGATCCGTACGAACCGGCCGTTGGCCTGGAGCTCGGGGACGGTGCGGCCGCCGACGTAGAACATCGACTGGCGCAGACCGCCGGTGAGCTGGTGGACGACCGCGGAGAGCGGACCCCGGTAGGGCACCTGGCCCTCGATGCCTTCGGGGACCAGCTTCTCGTCGGAGGCGACACCCTCCTGGAAGTACCGGTCCTTGGAGAAGGACTTGCGGTCGCCACGGGTCTGCATCGCGGCCAGCGATCCCATGCCGCGGTACGACTTGAACTGCTTGCCGTTGATGAACAGCAGCTCGCCCGGGGACTCCTCGCAGCCCGCGAGCAGCGAGCCGAGCATCACGGTGTCCGCGCCGGCCACCAGGGCCTTGGCGATGTCACCGGAATACTGGAGGCCCCCGTCGCCGATGACCGGGACACCGGCCGCCTTGGCGGCGAGGGATGCCTCGTAGATCGCGGTGACCTGCGGGACGCCGATACCGGCGACCACCCGGGTGGTGCAGATGGAGCCGGGGCCGACGCCGACCTTGATGCCGTCCACACCGGCGTCGATCAGCGCCTGGGCGCCGTCACGGGTGGCGATGTTGCCGCCGATGACATCGACCGTCCCGTTCGACTTGATCTTGGCGACCATGTCGCCGACCAGCCGGGAGTGGCCGTGGGCGGTGTCGACGACGATGAAGTCGACGCCCGCCTCGATGAGCGCCTGGGCGCGCTCGTAGGCGTCGCCCGCGACACCGACGGCCGCGCCGACGAGCAGCCGGCCTTCCTTGTCCTTGGCCGCGTTCGGGTACTTCTCGGCCTTGACGAAGTCCTTGACGGTGATGAGGCCCTTGAGGACACCCGACTCGTCGACCAGCGGCAGCTTCTCGATCTTGTGGCGGCGCAGCAGCTCCATGGCGTCCACGCCCGAGATGCCGACCTTGCCCGTGACCAGCGGCATCGGCGTCATGACCTCGCGCACCTGGCGCGTACGGTCGGGCTCGAAGGCCATGTCACGGTTGGTGACGATGCCGAGGAGCTTGCCCGCCGGGTCGGTGACCGGGACACCGCTGATGCGGAACTTGGCGCACAGGTCGTTGGCCTCGCTGAGCGTGGCATCGGGGTGCACCGTGATCGGGTCGGTGACCATGCCGGACTCGGAGCGCTTGACCAGGTCGACCTGGTTGGCCTGGTCGGCGATGGAGAGGTTGCGGTGCAGTACGCCCGCGCCACCCTGCCGGGCCATGGCGATCGCCATGCGTGCTTCGGTGACCTTGTCCATCGCCGCGGAGAGCAGCGGGATGTTCACCCGCACGTTCTTCGAGATGTACGAGGAGGTATCGATCTGATCGGGCGCCATGTCGGACGCGCCCGGCAGCAGCAGCACGTCGTCGTATGTCAGCCCGAGCGTCGCGAATTTCTCGGGCACTCCGTCGACGTTTGCAGTCATGACACCTTCCCCAAATGGCCTTGATCGGTGCGGATGTCCATGCTAACGGGCTCCACGGGCGTCTCATTCCACGATCAAGATCAGTTAGAACTTTTGTCAGTTCCTACGACATGCCTTCCGGGGTCGCGACCCACTTTCCGGCCCCGTGACGCGCCCCCGGTCCCGTGACATGCCTCCGGTCCCGTGACATGCCTCCGGTCCCGTGACATATCTCCGGTCCCGTGACATGCCCTCGCCCCCGGCCCCGGTCCCGGTCCTTGCGGCCCTACTGCTCCGCGAGAGCCCGCAGTCTGCTCAGCGCGCGGTGCTGGGCGACCCGGACCGCGCCCGGCGACATCCCGAGCATCTGTCCGGTCTCCTCGGCGGTCAGCCCGACCGCGACCCGCAGGACCAGCAGCTCGCGCTGATTCTCCGGGAGGTTGGCGAGGAGCTTCTTCGCCCAGGCGGCATCGCTGCTGAGCAGCGCACGCTCCTCGGGGCCGAGCGAATCGTCGGGCCGCTCCGGCATCTCGTCGGAGGGGACGGCCGTCGATCCCGGGTGCCGCATGGCGGCGCGCTGGAGATCGGCGACCTTGTGGCCCGCGATGGCGAAGACGAAGGCTTCGAAGGGTCTACCGGTGTCCTTGTAGCGCGGCAGCGCCATCAGCACCGCGACGCAGACCTCCTGCGCGAGGTCCTCCACGAAGTGGCGAGCATCACCGGGCAGCCGGTTCAGCCGGGACCTGCAATAGCGCAGGGCAAGGGGGTGGACATGGGCCAGCAGATCGTGGGTGGCCTGCGCGTCGCCGTCGACGGCACGGTGCACCAGAGCACCGATCACCGTTGTCTCGTCGTCGCGCATCGGACCATGGTGCCTTGGTGCCGCCTGGTCCGCTCCACCGCGTCCTGAGTTGTGCACCGAAGCGTTATGAGCGGGTGCGCCGGATGTCATGTCCTGCGCCCTCCCCTTCCGCTCGTCCGAATCGTTCCTGAGGAACTCCACGACTCAAGGATGCGTCATCGGCCGGGAAGCGTCACACAGCGCTGGTACGGAGGGTCCGGCGACGGGCTCACGGCCCTCGCCGGTCCCGTCACCCCGTCCGCCGGTGTGCGGACGGGGATGGCCTCGGCCACTGAGGACGGCCCGCCCTCAGCGGACCAGACCCCAGCGGAAGCCGAGCGCCACGGCATGGGCGCGGTCCGAGGCGCCGAGCTTCTTGAACAGTCGCCTGGCGTGCGTCTTCACCGTGTCCTCGGAGAGGAAGAGCTCGCGCCCGATCTCCGCGTTGGAACGGCCGTGACTCATGCCTTCGAGCACCTGGATCTCCCGCGCGGTGAGCGTCGGGGCCGCGCCCATCTCGGCGGACCGCAGCCGACGCGGGGCGAGCCGCCACGTCGGATCGGCCAGCGCCTGGGTCACGGTGGCCCGCAACTCCGCCCGCGAGGCGTCCTTGTGCAGATAGCCGCGGGCACCGGCGGCGACCGCGAGCGCGACCCCGTCCAGGTCCTCGGCGACGGTCAGCATGATGATCCGGGCCCCGGGATCCGCGGAGAGCAGCCGCCGGACCGTCTCCACACCCCCCAGACCGGGCATGCGTACGTCCATCAGAATCAGATCCGAACGATCGGCTCCCCAGCGGCGGAGGACTTCCTCGCCGTTGGCCGCCGTCGTCACGCGCTCGACGCCGGGCACAGTGGCCACCGCGCGACGGAGCGCTTCTCGGGCAAGCGGGGAGTCGTCGCAGACGAGGACGGATGTCATGACCGTCCTCCGCAGCTGATGCGCGTCACCTTGAGCCTCCAGGCTGATACAAGTCGTCACCTGTGCGGTTGACCCCCTCGGACATGTGCCCGAGCTCGATCTCCGTCAACCGCCTCCGCACTCTCAACGATGGTCACTCGAAAGAGTTACGGGTCGGACCGCCGGGTTCGGCACTCTACGTGAAGGGCCGGACACGGAGGAGAGCGGCGCGAATGGTCCACCCGTCAACCTAATCTTCACCTGAAGGCATGCCCTATTTGGCGGGTTTTCTTCCCTTTTGCTGGTGTCTATGGCTAGATTCGCAATCAGTCATATTTACATCTACTAAGACCGTAGATGTACGGTCGGAACTCCGGCCGCCGAAGATCCGGACGGTCGAGGATGCCGTTTCCGACACAGCACGGTTTCGAGGGGACAAGCAATGGCAGATTTCTCCCGCCTTCCCGGACCCAACGCAGACCTGTGGGACTGGCAACTGCTGGCCGCGTGCAGAGGGGTCGACAGCTCACTGTTCTTCCACCCGGAAGGTGAGCGCGGGGCGGCTCGGAGCGCTCGCGAGACCTCGGCGAAAGAGGTGTGCATGCGCTGCCCGGTACGGGCCGAGTGCGCGGCACACGCGCTGGCGGTACGGGAGCCCTACGGAGTGTGGGGCGGCCTGACCGAGGACGAGCGCGAAGAGCTGATGGGCCGGGCACGCAACCGGCTGATCGCGGCGACCCCGTCGGGCGTCGTCTCAGGACCGGGACACGCCTGACACCCGATCCCGCCCCACTGAAGCAGAAACGTTTCTCCGGACGCCGCCCGCCCGGAGCGGTCGCTCAGCGCTCGATCGCCCGGTCACTCGGGCGCCCAGTCGCTCCATGACCGGTCGCTCGGTCGACGGTCGCTCGATGCACGGTCGCTGAACGAATGGCCGCTCGATGACCGGTCGCCCGGCCTGCGGCGCTCGGCGGTTCGGTGCGCGCTGCCCGGCGTACGGCGGTTCAACGCGCGGCCGCCAGGGACAGCTGGTCCAGGGTGGCCGCCACCGCCGGCACCCGGGCCAGGTCGGGCAGGGTCAGCGCCACGATCTCGCGCTCGATGGCCGGTTCCACCGTGATGGTGCGGGCCCCCTTGGGGCGTACCGACTCGATCGCCAGCTCCGGCAGGACCGCCACACCCAGACCCGCGCCCACCAGGCCGATCACCGCCGGGTAGTCGTCGGTGGCGAAGTCGATCCGCGGGGTGAAGCCGGACTCCTCGCAGACCTCCACCAGCTGACGGCGGCAACGCGGGCAGCCGGCGATCCACGGCTCGTCGGCCAGTTCGCCGATGCCCACGGTCTCCGCGCCGGCCAGCCGGTGCCCGTCCGGAACCAGGCCGATCAGCCGGTCGGTGAGCAGCGGGCGTACGACCAGGTCGTCCCACTCGCCGCCGGAGGCCCCGTACCGGAAGGCGAGGGCGATGTCGCAGTCGCCGTCGCGCAGCATCTCCACCGAACGGGGCGGCTCGGCCTCGACCAGGGAGACCCGGGTGCCGGGGTGCTCGGCGCGCAGCGCGGCGAGGGCGCCGGGGACCAGGGTGGAACTGCCGCTGGGGAACGAGACGAGCCGCACCCGGCCCGCCCGCAGCCCGGCGATCGCGGCGACCTCCTCCTCGGCCGCGGTCAGCCCGGCCAGGATTCCGGAGGCGTGCCGCACCAGTGCCTCACCCGCCTGGGTGAGGCGCATCTCGCGGCCCGTACGAATCAGCAGCGTGGTGCCCGCGGAGGACTCCAGGGCCTTCATCTGCTGGCTGACGGCGGGCTGTGTGCAGCCCAGCTCGCGCGCGGCGGCGGAGAACGAGCCGGTGGTGGCCACGGCTCGCAGGACACGGAGATGACGGGCTTCGATCACTCCACCACCATAAGCGAATCTTGTAGCAGTAGCGAATTAATGGCTGGTTGCTTTGGGGGCCGGTTCGCTAGCGTGTGTGGCATGAAGCTGCTGACCGTAAATGTGGGCCGCCCCCGGGCCTCCGCGCACTCCGAAGGCGTCACCGGGATCGACAAACGGCCTGTCGAGGGGCCGATACGGGTCACCGATCCCGGCCCCAAGCACATCGGCGGCAGCGGGGTCGACGGGGACGCGGTGTGCGATCTGCGGCACCACGGCGGCAGCGACCAGGCGGTGTACGCCTTCGCCCGCGAGGAACTGGATGCCTGGGAGCGGGCGCTGGGCGGCCGGACGCTGGCCAACGGAGCGTTCGGCGAGAACCTGACGACCCTGGGCATCGACGTGAGCGGCGCGAAGATCGGGGAGCGCTGGCGGATCGGCTCCGGCCTGCTGCTGGAGGTGACCTCGGGCCGCATCCCGTGCCGGACGTTCGCGGGTCACCTCGGCGAGAAGGGGTGGGTCAAGCGGTTCACCGAGGCGGCCGCCCCGGGCGCGTACCTGCGGGTGATCGAACCGGGCACCATCCGGGCGGGTGATCCGGTCGAGATCGTGCACCGCCCGGACCACGAGGTAACGGTGGCTCTGCAGTTCCGGGCGGTGACGACCGAACGGGATTTGTTGCCCGGCCTGTTGGCCGCCGGGAACGCGCTGCACCCCGAAGCGCTGCGCAAGGCGCGGGAGTACGCCGCGAGGGCCGGGACGGCCGAGGCCGCCGGGAACGCCGAGCAGCCCGCGGCCGGCTAGCGCACTTCGAGTGGTACCGGGCGGCGCCAGAGGCGGCCGGGCGGGTGATCCGACGGTGCGTGAAGGGCACTAACGTGCCGCGTATGACGACTGCACTGATTACGGGCGCGACGGCGGGTATCGGGGCCGCCTTCGCGCGGCGGCTCGCGGGTGACGGGCACAACCTGGTGCTGGTGGCCCGCGACACCGAGCGGCTACGGGCCCAGGCCACCGAACTGCACGACCGGCACGGCATCGAGGCCGAGGTGCTGAGTGCCGATCTGTCCGAGGACACCGGGATCGAGGCCGTCGAGGCACGGCTGGAGGACCACCGGCATCCGGTCGATCTGCTGGTCAACAACGCCGGGTTCGGCAGCAAGGGGCACTATCTGGATGTGCCCATGGCCGATGAGCTGACGATGCTGAAGGTGCACTGCGAGGCCGTGCTGCGGCTGACCTCGGCTGCCGCCGCCGGGATGCGGGAGCGGGGCCGGGGCGGGGTGATCAACGTGGCCTCCGTCGCGGCGTTCCTGCCGCGCGGGACGTACGGTGCGTCGAAGGCGTGGGTCGTGCAGTTCACCCAGGGCGCGGCGAAGGACCTCGCCGAGTCCGGCGTACGGCTGATGGCGCTGTGTCCCGGTTTCGTGCGGACGGAGTTCCATGAGCGGGCCGGGATGGGGACGGACAACATCCCGGGCTGGATGTGGCTGGACGCCGACAAGGTGGTGGCGTCGGCGCTCGCGGATCTGGCGCGCGGCAAGCCGGTGTCGATTCCGGACCCGCGCTACAAGGCGCTGATGGGGCTGGTCAAGGTCACGCCTCGCGGCCTGCTCGGAGGGGTCTCCGCCAGGACAGGCCGCAAGTACGGACCTCAGTGAGTGCGCGGTGAGTGGGCAGTTACTGGTTCCAGGGGCGCTACGGGTGCTACGGGTGTTACCTGTGTTGCTCGCGTTGCGGGTTGGGGCGCGGGGCCCGTTACCTGATGCCGCGGCCCGCGTAGGCGCCGATGTTGGGAGCGCCGGGCTTCAGCTTGTTGCCGAAGTAGTCCTTGCCGCCGTTGTTCTCGATCACGGTTCCGGCGGCGAGGGCGGGCGAGCCCTTGCCCAGCCGGAAGTCGGGGCGCAGCTTCGGGTCGGCGGTGATGCCGCCGGGGTCGGGGCGGGTCATGTCGACGCCGTAGAACGCGTTGTGGTCGAAGGTGAGACCGGCGGTCGGGTTCTTGAGGGCGTAGCCGCCGGTGCCTTCGCTCACGAAGACGTTGTTGCGGATGGACAGTTCGTGCTGCGTGGTGGCGGGGCTTCCGGCGTCGTCCTGGACAAGGTAACCGGGCACCGTCTCCGCGCTGTTGACGAAGGTGTTGTTGTAGATCCGGGTGTCGAGGATCGGGCCCCAGCAGTTCTGGATGAGGCGCGCGCCGTCGTTGCGGCTGACGTTGTAGCGGGCGACCGTACCGATGGTCTTGGCCCCGCTGTAGGGGCAGATCAGCAGGAAGCCGCCCTTGTTGTCGTGGCTGTAGTTGTACTGGAAGACGGTGTTGCGCGAGGCGCCGTCGGCGTCGAAGGACATGCCGTCATGGGTGTTGCCGCCGCCCGAGACCTCGTTGTACTCGATGGTCGTGTCGTCGGTGTTGAAGGTCCAGACGCCCGCGTTGGCGGAGGGCGAGCGGAGCTGGAAGCCGTCGATCCTGTTGTGGTCGACGCGGGCGCCGCTGGTGGTGTCCAGCTTCATGCCGTCGCCCGCCAGGGACTTCAGCGTGTTGTGGTGGATGCGGACGCCGGTACTGGGCGTCCACTCCCCCGGATAGACGTTCGGGTCCTGCTGTTCGCCGACCAGATCGCGCTTGGAGAAGGTGGACTTGAAGTAGATGCCCTCTCGGTCGACGTTCTCGATCCGGTTGTAGCCGATGTCGAGACCGTCGTACCGGCTGGCCTTCGCCTTGCCCTCGACGGCGATGTGGATGGCGCTGGAGCCGGTCAGCGTCTTGAAGTCGCCGCCGCGCACATCGTGGATGTAGAGACCCGAGACGCTGAAGCCGCGGGCGGTGCCGTAGTCGGTGAGACGGAGGCGTACGCCGTTGCGCTCGCTGCCGGGGTTGTCGGCGTTGGTGATCTCCAGGGCCTTGAGATGGACGTACTGCGTGTTGGAGAGCAGGACGACATCGTGGGCGCCCGCGCCGTCGAGCTTGGCGCGGGCGGACCCGCGGCCGTAGTCGGCGATGGTGAACGGGGCGCGGGCGGAGCCGCCGCCCTGCGGGGCGAGGGTGCCGGTACAGGTGGCGCCGCGCCGGAAGAGCAGCCGGTCGCCGGGGCCGTAGGTCTGGGCGTTCGCCTCGCCGAGACCGGTCCAGGGCCGAGCCCTGCTGCCGTCGGCCGCTGTCGCACCGGGGGTGGCGGAGCAGTCGACGTGGTGGGTACGGCCGGTGGGCGCAGCCTGCGCGGTGCCCGTTCCCGCGGCGGTCAGGCCAGCGGCGGCGGTCAGGGCAGCGAGCGCGGCTGCGGTGACGCGGTGTCTCACAATTCCTCCGTACGAACAGTCAGGGTCGGTTCGGATCAGTCGGTCGGTCCGGATCGGACGGACGGTCGGATCGGACGGACGGTCGGATCGGACGGACGGTCCGATCAGGCCGAATCGGCCGGCTGGCTCGGATCGCTCGCTCGGTCGGTCGGCATCGCCGGAATCCTGGACGCCGATTGATCGAACGTCAATGGATTGCGTTTGAATGATCGAAACTGCCATCGTTCGATCACGCTGGACTAGGGTCGGGCCAGGGCTCCGGGAGCGGCCGGACCGGAGACCGGGCCACACATTGCGAGGGGACTGCTGCCGTGCGCGAAAGTGCTGCTGAACGCCATGACCGACTGCTGGAGCTGGTACGCGAACGGGGCTCGGCCCGGGTCTCGGATCTCGCCTCCCAGCTGGGGGTCTCCCCCGTCACGATCCGCCGTGACGTCGAGGATCTGGCGGTACGGGGCCTGCTCGACCGGGTGCACGGTTCCGTGTCCTGGCCGCAGGACGCCGTTCCCCCGCCCGGCGCCGCCACCGGTCCGGGCGCCACCGGTCCCGGCAGCGCGGGTGCGGGTAGCGGCCTCGTCCTCGGCATGCTCGCGCCCTCCGCGACGTACTACTTCGCCGAGGTGATCCGCGGGGCGCACGAGGCGGCAGCGCGGGCCGGGGCCCGGCTGATCCTGCGGATCTCCGACTACCGGCCCGAGGAGGACCACGCCCGCACCGAGGGCCTGCTCGCGGCGGGCGCCGAGGGCCTGCTGGTCGCGCCCGGCTGGCGGCGGCCCGGCGACCCGGCGGCGTTCGGCGACTGGATCACCTCGCTGCCCGTGCCGACCGTGCTCCTGGAACGGCAGCCCGCGGCCGGCTCCCCGCTCGACGCCCTGGACCGGGTCTGCTCGGACCATGGGCACGGGGTACTGCTGGCCGTCCGCCACCTGGTGGACCTGGGCCACGGGGCGCCGCTGCTGATGGCCCGCGCCGACTCCCCGACGGCGGTCGCCGTGCGGTCCGGGTACGAGGAGGCGCTGCGCATCCTGGGGCTGCGCGCCCCGCAGGACGTGATCGACTCCGTACCGGCGGAGCTGGCGCCGGAGGGCTTCGAGGACGCGGTGCTGGCACTGCGCGACGCGGTCGGCTCGGGGGTGGCCACCGCCGCGCTGATCCACAACGACGTGGACGCGATCCAGGTGGTGCAGCGACTGGCCGAGCTGGGCGTACGGGTGCCGGACGACCTGGCGCTGATCGCGTACGACGACGAGGTGGCGGCGCTCGCCGACACCCCGCTCACCGCGGTGGCCCCGCCCAAGCGCGAGGTGGGACGGCACGCCACGGAGCTGTTGGTGGAGCGGCTGACGCGGGCTCGCGGCGCGGGTGGCGCCGTACCGCGCCGGCATCTGACGCTGCTCCCCGAACTGCGGGTCAGGTCCTCCTGCGGGGACCCGCTGAGGTAAGCCGCCGGGTACCTCCGCGACCACTTCCGTTCGTAACTTATTTGATCTTTTTTCGATCAATCAATCTTTCGCTCTTGACTTCGGTCACGGCTGGTTCAAGGATCACGGCCAACGCCAATGTCGTCGCCTGTTCAGGAGCCACGCTGTGAGCCGCAGTCGGAGCAGAACGTCCCATGTCATAGTCGGCGCCGCCACCGCCCTCGCCGTTCTCACGGCCTGCGGCGGCAGCGGTGACGACTCCGCAGCACCCGGAAGCGACGGGAAGCCCGTCAGCGTCACCTTCTGGGGCTGGACCAAGGGATCCAAGGAGGTCGTTGACGCGTTCAACGCCTCGCACAAGAACATCAAGGTCGTCTACGAGGAGATCCCCTCCGGCAACGCGGGCGGCTACGCCAAGATCTCCAACGCGGTGAAGGCGGGCAACGCCCCCGACCTGGTCAGCATCGAGTACCCGCAGCTGCCCGAGTTCGTCAGCCAGGGCGCCCTCCAGGACATCAGCTCGTACGTCACCGACGACGTCAAGAAGAAGCTGCTGCCGCAGGCGGTGGAGCTGACCACGCTGGGCGGCAAGAACTGGGCCGTTCCGTTCGACGCCTCGCCGCAGGCGTTCTACTACCGCCAGGACCTGTTCAAGAAGTACGGCGTCGAGGTCCCCACCACGTGGGACGACTTCCGCAAGGCGGCCGAGAAGGTCAAGCAGGCCGACAAGAAGGCCCGCATCGGCACCTTCTTCCCGGACGACCCGACCACCTTCCAGGCGATGGCCTGGCAGGCCGGGGCCCAGTGGTACAAGGCCGAGGGCGACACCTGGAAGGTCACCACCAAGGACGCGGCCACCACCAAGGTCGCCGACTACTGGCAGGGACTGCTCGACGACGACCTGATCCGGGCCAACGCCTCCTTCAGCCCGGAGTGGACCAACTCCCTCAAGAACGGCGCCACCGTCGGCTACCTCGGCGCCGCCTGGGGCGCGGGTGTCCTGAAGGGCACACTGCCCGAGCAGAGCGGCAAGTGGGCGGTCGCCCCGATGCCCAGCTGGGACGGCAAGCCGGCCAGCGGCATGCTCGGCGGCTCCACCTTCGCGGTGTCCAAGAACAGCAAGAAGGCGAAGGCCGCCGTCGAGTTCGCGACCTGGATGTCCACCACCGAGGACGGCATCAAGGCCCGCATCGAATCCGGTACGTCGAGCGCCTTCCCGGCCGCGGCCGAGCTGCGTCCCGTCGCGAAGAAGGCGTTCGACGCAAGCTTCTACGGCGGCACGGACATCTACCAGGTGTTCGAGGGCGCCGCGACGTCCATCGGCCAGAACTGGGCCTGGGGCCCGACGACCGGCACGTCCAACACCGTGATCAAGGACCAGTTCGGCAAGGTCGCCAGCGGCGGTTCGACGATCGCCGAAGCCGTGCAGGCGGGCCATGACGCCACCGTCGCCGAGCTCAAGAAGCGTGGCCTGAAGGTCAAGGACGCCGGCTGATGAAGCGCGCCCGGACAACCAGAGCCGCCGCCGTCCTGCTGGGGCCCTTCTTCGTACTGTTCACCTTGGCCATGCTCGTGCCGATCGGATACGCGGTCTGGCTCAGCCTGTTCACCGAGAAGCAGTCCGGACTGGGCTTCGGCGGCACCGAGACCGTCTTCAGCGGCCTCGACAACTACGCGGCGGCGCTGGGCGACCGGGCCTTCCGCGAGGGCTTCGTCGTCCTGCTCGGATACTGCCTGTTCTACATTCCGCTGCTGCTCATCGGGGCCCTCGCCCTCGCCCTGCTGCTGGACTCCACGCTGGCCCGCGCCCGCCGGTTCTTCCAGCTCGCGCTCTTCCTGCCGCACGCCGTGCCCGGCATCATCGCCGCGCTGATCTGGGTCTATCTCTACACACCCCAGCTCAGCCCGGTCGTCAGCGCCATGGAGTCCGGCGGGATCGGCTTCGACTTCTTCTCCCCCGAAGGCGCTCTCCCCTCCATCGTGAACATCGCGCTGTGGGAGTGGCTCGGCTACAACATGGTGATCTTCTACGCCGCGCTCCAGGCCATCGACCGGTCCGTACTCGAAGCGGCCACGGTCGACGGCGCGGGCGCCTGGCGGATCGCCCTGTCCATCAAGGTCCCGCTGATCCGCGCCTCCGTGGCGATGGTCGCGCTGTTCACGATCATCGGCTCGCTCCAGCTGTTCACCGAACCGCTGATCCTCAACAAGGGAACGGGCTCCGCCGTCTCCTCCACCTGGACGCCGAACATGTACGCGTACACCGCGGCCTTCGAGCGCAACGACTACGGGCTCGCCGCGGCCGCCTCCATCCTGCTGGCCCTCACCGCCGCGCTGCTCTCCTTCGTCGTCACCCGCTTCACCGGCCGGAAGGGCAAGAAGGCATGAACTCATCGACTCGCCCCAGCCGCTGGATGTCCAAGACCGCGGTCAACGGCTTCCTGCTCCTCGCGGTCGTCTACATGCTCTTCCCCCTCGTCTGGCTGGTCACCGCCGCCACGAAGGACACCGGCGGCCTGCTCGCGGGCAACGCCTTCTCCTTCGACGGCTTCAACCTCGGCGAGAACCTGTCGAACCTCGCCTCCTACGGCGACGGCATCTACTTCCGCTGGTATCTCAACAGCCTCCTGTACGCCGGTGGCGGCGCGATCGTCTGCTCGCTGATCTGTGTCGCCGCGGGCTACGCCTTCGACAAGTACGAATTCCGGGGCAAGGAGAAGCTGTTCGGCCTGGTCCTGATGGGCGTGCTGGTGCCCACCACCGCGCTGGCCCTGCCGATGTATCTCCTGGCCTCCGAGATCGGGCTGGTCAACACCTACTGGTCGGTGCTGATCCCGGTGCTGGTCAACCCGTTCGGCGTGTATCTCGCGCGGGTGTTCTGCACCGGCTACATCCCGAACGAGGCGCTGGAGGCCGCCCGGATCGACGGGGCGGGAGAACTGCGCACGTTCTGGTCGATCGGTCTGCCCATGGTCATGCCGGGCTTCGTGACGGTCTTCCTCTTCCAGTTCACCGCGATCTGGAACAACTTCTTCCTCCCCCTGGTGATGCTGTCGGACCGCAAGCTCTTCCCGTTGAGCCTCGGTCTGTACTCCTGGAACACCAACACCCACGGCGAGCCGAGCTTCTACCCGCTCGTCGTCACCGGCTCCCTCCTCGCCGTCATCCCCCTGATCGTCGCCTTCGTCTCGCTGCAACGGCACTGGAAGGCGGGCCTGACCGCCGGAAGCGTCAAGTGACCGTCGGACCGCCCGCGCGAGCCCTGAGGAGTACGAGTCCCACCATGCCCCACGCCACTGACAACCGGCCGAAGGCCCTGCTGGCGATGGCCCCCGGCATCGCCGAACGCCTCCTCGCCGAACACCACCGCACCCGGCTGGCCGCCCTCACCCGGACGGATCCCCGCCTCGTCGGCCACGACCTGGCCGCTCCGACGCCCGAGGTGGCCGCCGCGCTCGCCGAGGCCGAGGTGCTGTTCACGTGCTGGGGGGCGACCCCGCTCACCGCCGAGGTACTGGCCGCCGCCCCGCGGCTGCGCGCCGTCGTACACGCCGCGGGGTCCGTGAAGCACCACATCACCGACGCCTGCTGGGAGCGCGGGATCGCCGTCACCTCGGCGGCGGCGGCGAACGCGCTGCCGGTCGCCGAGTACACGGTGGCCGCGGTGCTCTTCGCCAACAAGCGCGTCCTGCACTCCGCCCGGCGCTACCGCGAACTGCGCGCCGACCACGACTGGCTCGACGAGCTGGACGGCACCGGCAACTACCGCCGTACCGTCGGCATCGTCGGAGCGTCCCGCATCGGCCGCCGGGTGATCGAACTGCTGCGGCCGTTCGACCTGGACGTGACTCTCTACGACCCGTACGTCGGTGCCGAGGAGGCTGCCGCGCTGGGGGTCCGGTCCGCGTCGCTGGCGCAGGTGTGCGCGGACAGCTCGGTCCTCTCCGTCCACGCGCCGCAGCTCCCGGCCACGCACCATCTCATCGGCGCGGAGCAGTTGGCGCTGCTGCCGGACGGGGCGACGCTGATCAATACGGCGCGGGGTTCGCTGGTGGACGAGGACGCGCTGCTGCCGGAGCTGGTGAGCGGGCGGCTGCACGCGGTGCTGGATGTCACGGAGCCCGAACTTCCTTCGCCGCAGTCTCCGTTGTACGACCTGCCGAACGTCCTGCTTACCCCGCACGTCGCGGGGTCGCTGGGCAATGAGCTGCATCGGATGGCCGACCAGTCGCTGGACGAGCTGGAACGCTTTGCCCGGGGGCTGCCGTTCGCGGACCCGGTGACGCCGGGAGCGCTCCGCCACTCGGCGTGACCCCTCGGGGCTCCGCCCCGGACCCCGGTCCTCAAACGCCGGACAGGCTGAAAGATGCCCTCAATCGCCGGGCGGGCTTGATCGGCCGAGCACCCCGAAAACCCAGCCCCCCAGCAATTGAGGAGCGGGGGTCCGGGGGCAGCGTGCCCGAAAACCCAGCCCCTCCGGCGATCGAGGAGCAGGGGTCCGGGGGCAGCGTGCCCGAAAACCCAGCCCCTCCGGCGATCGAGGAGCGGGGTTCAGGGGGGCCTAGCCCACGAAAACCCAGCCCTCCGGCGATTGAGGAGCGGGGGGTCCGGGGGCAGCGCCCCCGGGTTGCCGGGGCAGCGCCCCCGGGTTGCCGGGGCAGCGCCCCCGGTTGGGTGGAACGCACCGAGGCCCGGTGCCCCCGCGACGGGGGTACCGGGCCTCGGTGGTGTGCCGGGTGCGTACTAGTGCGAGTGACCGTGGCCGTGACCGGCGTCGGACTCGTCCTCGGCCGGCTTCTCGACGACCAGGGTCTCGGTCGTGAGCAGCAGCGACGCGATCGACGCGGCGTTCTCCAGCGCGGAGCGGGTGACCTTGACCGGGTCGATGACGCCGGCCTTCACCAGGTCGCCGTACTCGCCGGTGGCGGCGTTGAAGCCCTGGCCCTTTTCGAGCTCGGCGACCTTCGAGGTGATGACGTAACCCTCAAGGCCCGCGTTCTCGGCGATCCAGCGCAGCGGCTCGACGGCGGCGCGGCGCACGACCGCGACACCGGTGGCCTCGTCGCCGGTCTTGCCGAGGTTGCCCTCAAGGACCTTGACGGCGTGGACCAGAGCGGAGCCACCACCGGAGACGATGCCCTCCTCGACCGCGGCGCGGGTCGCGGAGATGGCGTCCTCCAGACGGTGCTTCTTCTCCTTGAGCTCCACCTCGGTGGCGGCACCGACGCGGATCACGCACACGCCGCCGGCCAGCTTCGCGAGGCGCTCCTGGAGCTTCTCACGGTCCCAGTCGGAGTCCGTGGACTCGATCTCGGCCTTGATCTGGTTGACGCGGCCCTTGACGTCGGCCGAGTCGCCGCCGCCGTCGACGATGGTCGTGTCGTCCTTGGAGACGGTGACGCGGCGGGCGGTGCCCAGCACGTCGAGACCGGCGCCGTCGAGCTTGAGGCCGACCTCTTCGGCGATGACGGTCGCACCGGTGAGGGTGGCGATGTCGCCGAGCATGGCCTTGCGGCGGTCACCGAAGCCCGGGGCCTTCACCGCGACGGCGTTGAAGGTGCCACGGATCTTGTTGACGACGAGGGTGGAGAGCGCCTCGCCCTCGACGTCCTCGGCGATGATCAGGAGCGGCTTGGAGGCGCCGGCCTGGATGACCTTCTCCAGCAGCGGGAGCAGCTCCTGGATGGAGCCGATCTTGCCCTGGTGGATCAGGATGTACGGGTCGTCGAGGACGGCCTCCATACGCTCCTGGTCGGTCACCATGTACGGGGACAGGTAACCCTTGTCGAAGGCCATGCCCTCGGTGAACTCAAGGTCCAGACCGAAGGTGTTGGACTCCTCGACGGTGATGACACCGTCCTTGCCGACCTTGTCCATCGCGTCCGCGATGAGCTCGCCGACCTGGGTGTCCTGCGCGGAGAGCGCGGCCACGGCGGCGATGTCGGACTTGTCGTCGATCGGGCGGGCGGTCGCGAGGAGCTCCTCGGACACGGCCTTGACCGCGGCGTCGATCCCCTTCTTCAGGGAGGCCGGGGACGCGCCCGCGGCGACGTTGCGCAGACCCTCGCGGACGAGCGCCTGGGCCAGCACGGTGGCGGTGGTGGTGCCGTCACCCGCTACGTCGTTGGTCTTGGTCGCCACCTCCTTCACGAGCTGGGCACCGAGGTTCTCGTACGGGTCGTCGAGCTCGACCTCGCGCGCGATGGTGACACCGTCGTTGGTGATGGTGGGAGCGCCGAACTTCTTGTCGATGACGACGTTGCGGCCCTTGGGGCCGATCGTCACCTTCACCGTGTCGGCAAGCTTGTTGACGCCGCGCTCAAGGGCGCGACGGGCGTCCTCGTCGAACTTCAGAATCTTCGCCATGGGCTGAATCTTTCCCTCTCGAACGAACTGCGCCCCTCGCCGCCCGGCTAGTTATTTCGCAGGGGACCAGGGGCGCAGAACAGAAGCAAACGTGGGTGAATTACTTCTCGACGATCGCGAGGACGTCGCGCGCCGAGAGGACGAGGTACTCCTCGCCGTTGTACTTCACCTCGGTGCCGCCGTACTTGCTGTACAGAACGACATCGCCGGTCTTGACGTCGAGCGGAAGACGCTCGCCGTTCTCGAAGCGGCCCGGGCCCACGGCCAGGACGACGCCCTCCTGGGGCTTCTCCTTGGCAGTGTCCGGAATGACCAGGCCGGAAGCCGTGGTCTGCTCGGCGTCGAGCGGCTGGACCACAATGCGGTCCTCAAGCGGCTTGATCGCAACCTTGGAGCTGGTGGTCGACACGATCCGGTCTCCCCCTTCGGAGATCTCACGGGGTTTAACAGTCTTTGGTCGGCGACCAGGTCGATCCGTCGTCGCGGGTGCCGGACCTGCCCTGTCGCACAGTGGTGCTGGCACTCTCCAGGGGGGAGTGCCAGACCCGAGACTATGACCGCGATTAGCACTCGGTCAAGCGGAGTGCCAATTCACCACCCTCGCGTCGTGCGGGAAGCCGTAGGGAGAGGGGGCGCCGGCCGCACGCGCCGTGACTGCCCTTGAGCACGGTGGCCTTGGGCGACGGCGACCGCGGGCCGACCTTCTGCGCCGCCTTGCGCCCCAGCCGTTCGATGGGGTCCACCGACTGCGCGCACCCCGCGGTGACGGTGAACAGCGCACCGGCCGTCAGCAGCCCGGCCAGCAGCCGGTGCGCGCGGCTCATACGTAGTCCTCCAGCCTGGCCACCGCGTATCCCTTGTCGGTGATCGTCTTCATGACCCGGCGGACCATGTCCGCCATGGAGCCCTCCCAGTCCTCGCGTCCCCGGAAGTGGGTCAGGACGATGTCGCCGGGGTGCAGGTCCCGGTCCCACTCGCGCCACTCCATGTGGTCGGGGAACGCCTCGGCGGACCACAGGGGTACGGCCGTGACCCCGCAGGACTTCGCGACGACCAGGGTGTCGCGGTTGTAGTTGCCGTACGGCGGCCTGAAGAGGGTGGGCCGCTTCCCGTAGCGCTTCTGGATCTTCGCCTGCTGGTCGCAGATCTCCGTCCGCTGTTCCTCTCGGGAGAGTCCCGGCATATAGCGGTGGTTGAGGGTGTGGTTGTTGAGGGTGACTCCGCGCTTCTGCATCTTCGCGAAGTAGCCGTAGTTGTCGTTGATCACGTAGTCGCTGAGGAAGGCGCTGTAGGGGATGTCGAGTTCGGTCATCATCCGCAGCAGCTCGGGGTCCTTCTCCGCCCCGTCGTCCATGGTGAGGAAGACGATCCGTTCCTTGGTGGGCACGGTGGTGAAGACGGGCGGCAGCTCGTCCCCGTCCGCGACCTCGAAGCCCTCGCGGGAGGTGATGTGCGGCTTCACGGCGGGCGGCGCGGGGGCGGGCAGCGGCACCGCGGCCAGCCCCCACTTCTTCGCCGCGACGACCCGGGCCGCCTGTTTGCGCTTGAGTTCCTGGGCGTACGTGTCCAGGGCGCGGGAGGGTCCGGCCTGCCGGGCCGGGCCGCCGGGCTGGCCGGCGGGCGGCCCGCCCCGCTGTCCGGCTGTGGGCTCGGCCGACCTGTCGGGGGCGCCCGCGCCACCGCCGTCCGATCCGGCGGCGCATCCGGAGCCGACGGCGGCGACCAGCAGGGCCGCCAGAACCATGTGACCCGGTCTGCGCCTCTTCATGACCAATTTTTCCTTTTGTCGTACTGGCTGCATGGCGCCGCATCCTGCCAGCCCGTCACCGGGCCCCCGCCCCGACACCGCCACCGGACTCGCCCGGTCCCCCGCCTGGCTCACAATGGACCGGGTGAACGCAACTACCCCCACCGGTCCCGCCGGCCCCACGGACCCGCTCGCCGCCTTCGCCGCCCTGCGCACGCCCGAGGGCGCCGAGCTCCTGGCCGGGCTGCGGGACCACGACCCCGCGCGGGAGCTGGCCACCGCGACCCGGCTGCGCCGTTCGCACCCGGCGGATCTGGTGTCGGCGGCGCTGGGGCAGGCGCGGCTGCGGCAGCGGGCGGTGGCGAAGTTCGGTGCCGAGGACGCGCACCGGATGTTCTTCACGCCGAACGGCGTCGAGCAGGCCACCCGTACATCGGTCGCCACGTACCGCGCCGAACGGTTCGCGCGGCTCGGCGGCGTACGGAGCGTCGCGGACCTGTGCTGCGGGATCGGCGGCGACGCGATCGCCCTGGCGCGCGCCGGAATCCGGGTGCTCGCCGTGGACCGCGACCCGCTGACCGCCGAGGTCGCCCGCGCCAACGCCGCGGCGCTCGGCCTGGCGGACCTGATCGAGGTGCGGTGCGCCGATGTCACGGAGATCGACACCTCCCCGTACGACGCGGTCTTCGTCGACCCGGCGCGGCGCGGCGGGCGGGGCCGGATCTTCGATCCGGAGGCGTACTCACCGCCGCTGTCCTGGGCGACCGCGGCCGCTCTGAAGGCCCCCAGGGCGGCGCTGAAGATCGCCCCCGGAGTCCCGCACGAGGCGATCGGGCCGCGGGCGGAGGCGGAGTGGATCTCGGACGGCGGCGATGTGAAGGAGGCGGTGCTCTGGTTCGGCGAGGGCTTCGCGCCCGGCTCGTTCCGGGCGACGCTCCTGCCGTCGGCGGCCACTCTGGTCGCCGACGCCCCGCTCCCCGCCCCGCCCGTCGGCCCCGTCGCCCGCTATCTGTACGAGCCGGACGGCGCCGTCATCCGCGCCCATCTGGTCGCCGACATCGTGGAGCGGTGCGACGGGTGGCTGATCGACGAGACGATCGCGTACGTCACCAGCGAGACGCCGTACGTGTCGCCCTACACGACCGCGTACGAGATCACCGACCGGCTCCCGTTCGGCATGAAGAAGCTGAAGGCCCTGCTGCGGGAGCGGGAGGTCGGCGTACTGACCGTCAAGAAGCGTGGCTCGGCGGTCGAACCGGAGGAGCTGCGCCGCCGCATGAAGCTTCGGGGGCCGCACTCGGCCACCGTGTTCCTGACCCGGGTGGCCGGTGCCCCGACGATGCTGATCGGCCACCCCGTGGGCCGGTGAGGTGGTGAGGTGTCAGCGGTGCGGGCCGCCGCCCGCCGGCACCCGCGGCCGGGATACGGCGCCGATCAGGACCCGTACCACCCAACGGCGGTGGGAGATCGCCTTGGTGATGCCGATCAGGCCGGTCACCCAGGCGATGAGACCGACGCCCATGACGAGGACCACCAGGCCGTACGGGTCACCCGCCGTGGCACCCGCCGGTCCGGCCGTACACGCGAACAGGCCGACCGCGCACAGCACGAAGGACATCAGCAGCCAGGCGAGGCTGGCCCCGGGCCCGCGCAGCCGCACGTCGCGGGCCGGGTCGCGGTCCAGCGCGCCCCATTCCAGCAGCAGTTGACGGACCTTCCGGTCCCGGGCCAGGCCCAGCGGGACGAAGACGGCGGACGGCACCAGGAGTGCGACGCCGATGACGAGGCTGACGAGTGCGCCGATGGCGCTGACCACGTCGTACGTCTCCTCGAACATGATGAGCCCGGTCCCCACGAGGGACCAGCCGAGCGCGGCGAGCGCCGCCCACATCCACAGCAACCCGAGCCGCCCCAGCCCCACATGCATCCTGACCAGCTCGCCCAGGACCACGTCCCGGTCGGCGAGCAGCGCTTCACGGTCGGGCCAGGAGCGGATCTCCACGGGCGGCGGGGACGGCGGCAGCGGCGAACGGCGTGACATGACCCAGACACTACCGGCGGGTCACTCCCACCCCCTCCGACCGTTACCTGTTAAACGCTTCTTCTGGTAACTTCACCGAAGTGGTCGAGCATCCCCGAAGCAGGAGGCACCACCCCATGACCTGGACTCTCGGCAAGACCTTCGAGACGCCCGACGGAGCCATCCGGTGGGACTCGTTCGGGCAGGGGGATCCCGTCGTGCTGCTGCACGGCTCCCCGTTCTCCTCGTACATCTGGCGCGACATCGCCCCGGCCCTCGCCCGCACCCGTCAGGTCTTCGTCTTCGACCTGCTGGGCTACGGCCGCTCGGAGCAGCGTGCGGGCCAGGACGTCGGTCTGGCCGCCCAGGGGCGGCGGTTCGCCGCCCTCCTCGGCCACTGGGGGCTGTCCGCCCCGGACGTGGTGGCCCACGACATCGGCGGCGCCGTCGCGCTGCGGGCGCTGCTGCTGGAGGGCGCCCGCTACCGGCACCTCACGCTCGTCGACGCCGTGGGCGGCGGCGACTGGGGCACGGGCTTCTTCAAGCTCATCCGCGAGAACGCGAGCGTCTTCGAGCGGCTCCCCGACTACGCCCACGAGGCACTGGTCACGAGCCACCTGCGGTACGCCACCCATACGGGATAC
This sequence comes from Streptomyces sp. NBC_01433, assembly GCF_026340105.1. Taxonomy (NCBI): domain Bacteria; kingdom Bacillati; phylum Actinomycetota; class Actinomycetes; order Kitasatosporales; family Streptomycetaceae; genus Streptomyces; species Streptomyces sp. NBC_01433. The sequence goes on from NZ_JAPEPM010000001.1 coordinate 1,356,081, forward strand.
CGGCCCGGCGTCCTCGACGCCTATCTCGCCCCCTGGCGCGGGCCGGTCGGCCAGGCGGCGTTCTACCGGCAGTACCGGGATCTGGAGCAGGCGCAGTCCGACGCGTTCGAGCCGCTCCTCGGCGAGGTGTCGGTGCCGACCCGGATCATCTGGGGGCGCGAGGACCGGCTCCTCGTCGGTGAGTTCGCCGAGCGGCTGCACGCCCGGATTCCGGGGTCCGAGCTGATCTGGGTGGACGGCGCGGGCCACACGGTCCAGGAGGACGCGCCCGCCCGGCTGCTGGCCCTCCTGACCTCCCCCTGACCGCCGGGACGGGGCCGGGACGGGACGGGACCAGCGGAAAGCCGGGCGGCCGGGGAGGCAGGTCGGGCGGCGGTCAGGCGTCCCGGAGCGCCTGGATGTCCAGCTTCCGCATCCCGAGCATGGCCTTCATCGCCCGGTCCGCCTTGGCCGGATCCGGGTCGCCGAGCACCTCGGCCAGGGCGCGCGGGACGATCTGCCAGGACAGGCCGTACTTGTCCTTCAGCCAGCCGCACATGCTCTCCTCGCCCCCTTCCGTGAGCGCGGCCCACAGGCGGTCCACCTCCGCCTGGTCCTCGCAGTCGACCGAGAGCGAGACCGCCTCGGTGAACGGGAACTGCGGGCCGCCGTTGAGGGCGACGTACTCCTGGCCGGCGAGCCGGAACCGGACGGTCATCACCGATCCGGGCTCGCCGGGGGACGCCGCGGTGTAGTGGGTGACGTCCAGGATCCGGGAGTCACCGCCGAAGATGGAGACGTAGTGGTTCGCCGCCTCCTCGGCCTGGCCGTCGAACCACAGGAAGGTCGTGATCTTCTGCATGGTCTTCTCCTCGTAGAGCCGTCCGGAGGGGCACCGGACGCCGAGGCGCCGCGCATCGGGGCACCGGGCGCTCAGGCGCCGGACGCTGTGGAAGGTAGACCCGTGACGGCCCCCGGACTCATCGGGACACGCCCGTCGCCCCCTCCGGCTCCGCCGCGGCCACCGCTCGCTCACCCGCCGGGAGCAGCACCAGCGCCGTCACCGCGGCCAGTGCCAGCAGCCCCGTGCAGACCCAGAACGCCGACGAGTACCCCGAGGCCAGTTCGGTGCGGCCGGAGCCGCCGCCGGTCACCTGGGCGGCGACGGTGACCAGGAAAGCCAGCCCCAGCGAGCCGCCGACCTGGCGGGAGCTGTTGAGCAGCCCGGACGCCATGCCCGTCTCGCCGGGCACGACACCGGTCGTGGCGGCCGTGCCGAGCGGTACGAAGCAGAGGCCGACGCCGACGCTCGTCACCAGGGACGGGCCGAGTATCGAATAGAGGAAGCCGCCGTCCGCCGTCGCCGTCGCGGCGAACCCGGCCATGCCGAGCGCGGCCACCGCCGCGCCCGTGGCCAGCAGCCGCCGGGTGCCGAGCGCCGTGACCGTACGGGCGGCGATCACCGAGCCCACGACGACGCCCACACAGAACGGCAGGAACGCGGCACCGGCCGCCGTCGGCCCGTAACCGAGCACCAGCTGGAGATAGAGCGAGACGAAGTAGAACGCGGCGAACTGCCCCGAGGCCAGCAGCAGGCAGATCAGGTTCGCCGTCAGCACCGGCCGCCCCTTCAGCAGACCGGGACGCAGCAGGGGCGACGCGGTCCGCAGCTCGACGGCGACGAAGGTCACCAGCAGCAGCACCGCGGCGCCGAGCGTGCCCAGAGTGGTGGCGGAGCCCCAGGGGTGGTCCGAGGTCCGTACGAGCCCGAGAACCAGCAGCGTCGTACCGACGGTGGCCAGCAGCGCCCCCGCCACATCGAGCCGGTCCCCGGTCCGCACGGGCCGGGCGGCGAGTCCCGTACGCACCGACACGGCGAGCGCGAAGGCGACTATCGGCACGTTCACCAGCATCACGGAACGCCAGCTCGTCGCGTCCGTGAGCAGCCCGCCCGCCAGGACCCCGACGGCGCCGCCCGCCGCGCCCGCCATGCCCCACAGCCCCAGGGCCCGCGAACGGGCGGGACCGGCCGGGAAGGCGAGGGTGATCAGGGCGAAGGCCACCGGGGCGAGCGCCGCCGCGCCGACCCCCTGCACGGCCCGCGCCGCGACCAGCGCGCCCGGCGACTGCGCGAGACCGCCCGCCAGACTCGCCGCGCCGAAGAGCACCAGTCCCGCCGTCAGGACGCGGCGGCTGCCGATCAGGTCGGCGAGGCGGCCGCCGAGCAGGAGCAGCCCGCCGAAGGCGAGGGCGTAGGCGTTGACCACCCACAGGAGTCCGTCCTGGCCGAAGCCGAGATCGCCGCGGATGTCGGGCAGCGCGACGTTCACCACGGACATGTCCAACGACACCATGAACTGCACGGTGAGTGCCACCACCAGCAGCCAACGCACCTGCTTCGCCTGATTGTTCACGATTTACCCTTCCCTCGCTGTCACCCTTCGAATCATTACTATACGCGTATAGAAATTAATCACGGTGCGGCGGACCGACAGGCGCGGGGTATGGCGGAACGGCGTACGCCGGTGCTGCGGAACGCGGACATGGCCGGGGAGGCGCGGAAGTGGCGAAGGGCGCGGGGGACAATGCCCCGGTGGCAGGCACAGAGAAGAAACCGGCGGCGGCGAAGCGATCCGTGGGCCGGCCGCGCAAGCTGGACCCCGACGTGATGGTCGCCACCGCGCGCCGCATCGTCGAGGAGGAGGGCGTGGCGGCCCTGAGCATGCGGCGGGTGGCGAAGGAGCTGGGCAGCACGCCGATGGCGCTCTACCACTACGTGCGGGACAAGGACGAGCTGCTGATGCTCACCCTGTCCGGCACCGCGGACTCATTCCCGCGGCCCGAACTGCCCGCGGATCCGCGCGAGCGGCTGCTCGCCGTGTCCGTGCACATGCACGACATCCTCGGCCGGCTCCCATGGGTGCTGGACATCCTGGCGCTGGGCGGGCTCACCGACAAGAACGCGCTGTGGATGGTGGAGGAGATCCTCGACTCCGCCCTCGCCTGCGGGCTCTCCCCCGCCCGGTCGGTACGCGCCTACCGGACGATCTGGAGCTACGTCTACGGCGACCTGATCTTCCGCAGGGCCGCGGCGCGCCGGGCGGAGAATCCGCCGCGCGTCCAGTACTTCCCCGAGATGGTCACCGACGAGGACGCGGCCACGCTGCCGCGGCTCAGCGCGGTCAAGGACCGGTGGCACGAGTACGCCGCCGACTACGACGTCGCCGACGAACTCGACGCGATCATCAGCGGGCTGATCAGCCGAGGGACTCGAAGCGCCAGCGGTGCACCGCCCGGGTGATCAGTCCGGCGTCCGGCTCGGGGAGTTCGGGCAGCTCGTCGCCGTACTCCCCCACCCACCACGTGATCACCAGGACCCGGTCCTGCGGGGCGCGGAGCAGTTCGCTGCGCAGCGGCTCGCGGGACAGCTCGCCCGTCCGGGCCCGCGCCCACTCCAGCAGCTCGGCGCCCCGGCCCTCGGTGGCACGGGCCTCCCACATCAGCGCGACGGTCGGCTCGCTCATGAGTACAGGTTGTCCTTGCTGATCTCGTGCACGTGATCGTGGTCGTGACCATGAGTATGACCGTGACCGTCACCGTGGCGGCCCGGCACATGCGGCTCGGTCACCGGAAGCGACGAGTCCGCCGACAGCTCCAGGTCCGAGGCGGGCCGGTTGCGGGCCACCATCTCCGCGCCGAGCGCGGCGACCATCGCCCCGTTGTCCGTGCAGAGCCCCGGCCGCGGCACCCGCAGCCGGATCCCGGCCCGCTCGCACCGCTCCTGGGCCAGCGCCCGCAGCCGCGAGTTGGCCGCGACCCCGCCGCCGATCATCAGGTGGTCCACGCCCTCGTCCTTGCAGGCCCGGACGGCCTTGCGGGTGAGCACGTCCACCACGGCCTCCTGGAAGGACGCCGCCACATCCCGTACCGGCACCTCCTCGCCCGCCGCCCGCTTCGCCTCGATCCAGCGCGCGACGGAGGTCTTGAGGCCGGAGAAGGAGAAGTCGTACGCCGGGTCGCGCGAACCGCTCAGCCCGCGCGGGAACGCGATCGCCTTCGGGTCGCCCTCCTTCGCCAGCCGGTCGATGACCGGGCCGCCGGGGAAGCCGAGGTGCAGCACCCGGGCGATCTTGTCGAACGCCTCGCCCGCCGCGTCGTCGATGGTCGCGCCCAGCGGCCGTACGTCGTTCGTGATGTCCGGGGCCAGCAGCAGCGAGGAGTGCCCGCCGCTGACCAGCAGCGCCATGGTCGGCTCGGGCAGCGGGCCGTGCTCCAGCTGGTCGACGCAGATGTGCGAGGCGAGGTGGTTGACCCCGTAGAGCGGCTTGTTCAGGGCGTACGCGTACGCCTTCGCCGCCGAGACGCCGACGAGCAGCGCCCCGGCGAGCCCGGGACCGGCCGTGACGGCGATGCCGTCCAGGTCGCGGGGGGCGACCCCGGCTTCCTTCAGGGCACGCTCGATGGTGGGAACCATCGCCTCCAGATGGGCGCGGGAGGCGATCTCCGGGACGACCCCGCCGAAGCGGGCGTGCGTGTCGACGCTGGACGCGACGGCGTCCGCGAGCAGCGTCGTACCGCGCACGACGCCGACGCCGGTCTCGTCGCAGGAGGTCTCGATGCCGAGTACGAGCGGTTCGTCAGCCATCAGTCAGTCTCAGTTTCTTGTACGTGCTCATGTTCTTGTACGTGCTCATGTACGTGCACAGGCTCGTCTACTTGTACGTGCTCGTGTTCCTGTACGTGAAGGCGCATGACGAGCGCGTCGACGTTGCCCGGCTGGTAGTAACCGCGCCGGAAGCCGATCGGCTCGAAGCCGAAGCGCTCGTACAGCTTCTGTGCCCGGGTGTTGTCGACGCGGACTTCGAGGAGCACCGTGGCGCACTCGAAGGCCGTGGCGTGTTTCAGCAGATCGGTGAGGAGTTCGGAGCCGAGACCGGCACCCGTGTACTCACGGGTCACTCCGATCGTCTGGACGTCGGCCAGCTCACCGACGGCCGCGAGACCGGCGTAGCCGACGATCCGCCCGTCGGCCGGGTCCTCGGCGACGACATAGCGGCGGGTGGCCCCCGGCCCGCGGGAGTGCGCCAGCTCCGACCAGAACATCCCGGCCGACCAGGCGTCCTCCGGGAACAGCTCGTGCTCCAGCGCCAGCACCGGATCGATGTCCCACCAGCGCATCTCGCGCAGCACAGCGGTCGCGGTCGTCACTTCGGGGTGACCACCTTGTAGTTCTTCGGGACCTGCGCGTCGGGCCTGCGGAGATAGAGCGGCTGCGGCGGCAGCAGCTCGGCCCCGGCGGCCAGCCGCTCGGCGGCGAGCGCGGCCAGCGCCCCGGCCGCCACATGCTCGGGTTCACGGGCGTCGCCGAACGCGTCCGGGTACAGCAGCGCGCCCGCCCCGACCACGGGAAGGCCCGCCAGCCGGTCGGCGATGTCGGCGGGCCGGTCGACGGCGGGTTCACCGATTCGGGTACGTCCGTCCTCGTACCGCGCCCAGTAGACCTCCTTGCGGCGCGCGTCCGTCGCCACGGCGAACGGACCCTCCAGACCGGCGAGCCCGGCGGCGTACGCGAGTCCGTCCAGCGTGCACAGCCCGTACACCGGCACGGACAGGGCGGAGCCGAAGGTCGCGGCGGTGACGAGGCCGACCCGCAGCCCGGTGTACGGGCCGGGGCCCACGCCGACGACCACACCGGTCACGGCGTCGAGTTTCACCCCGGCCTCGGCGAGAACCCGGTCGACGGCGGGCAGCAGCAGCTCCCCGTGCCTGCGGGCGTCGACCCGACCGGACTCCGCGACGACGGATCTCCCGTCGTGGAGGGCGACGGTGACGGCGGGGGTGGCGGTATCCATGGCGAGCAAGAGCACGCAAACAGCCTACGGCTCCGCCGACGGAGGCATGGCGTCCGTACGTCGTCCCGAACTGCCCCGCCCCGGCTGCTACCGTCACCGGGGATACACGGGTACGACGTAAACGCTTGTATGACATGCGGCAGTCCGCATCCGAAAGGGGAGCTCACGGTGGCAAGGGGAAGCTCGGGAATCGTGGCCGGGCTCACTGCGGCGGCTGTCGTCGCGGTCAGCTTCCTCGCCTACCAGGCATCGGCGAACGCACCGGATTCGGTGGCCGCCGTCACCCCGAAGGCGTCCTCCTCCGCCTCGCTCCACCCCTCCGCGAAGCCCAAGGCCCCGAAGACCGACCCCCTCGCGATCCCGGCCGACTCCGGCACCGGGGTGCGCGTCGTGTACGCGCTGAAGGACCGCCGGGTGTGGCTGGTGAACGCCGGTGAGAAGGCCGGCCGGACGTTCACCGTGATGCCGAGCACCGTCAGCCCGCTCCCCGGGACCTACGCGGTCACCTCGCGCTCCGGCAGCATCCAGGGCTCGGACGGCGTGCTGATCGAGCACGTGGTGCGCTTCGCGAACGTCGGCGACGTGTCCGTGGGCTTCAGCGCGGCACAGGACGGCTCGATGGAGAGCCCGAACCCGACCACGAAGACCGGCGGCGTACGCATGAAGCGCGCGGACGGCAACGCGATGTGGACGTTCGCGACGGTCAGCGCGAAGGTCGTCGTCGTCCCGTAACGGGAGCGGCAGCGGGAACTGTCCCGTGGACCCGGAGCGGAACCGGTCCCCCTACGCGGCCCGGCGCCGAACCGGCGCCGCGTCCGGCGCACCCTCGTCCGGCTCGTCCTGCGCGCACGGCGGCGTCGAGACCGCGGTCGCCGCCGCGCACGAGGCCAGCAGATCCTTCATCGACAGGGCGGACGGCGTCGTTGTCGACGTCGTCGTTGTGGACGGTGACGTTGTGGAGGGTGACGGGGACGGGGACGACTGCGGCCGCTCTTCACGCTCGGGCGTCGGCATGGATGCCTCCTGGGCTCCGCTGAGGAGACCTGGTTAGGTAGACCTAACCAGGTCTCCTCTCCATGTGACCACGCCCACCGTCCCCCGCGCAACAATTTACCGACGGCCTGTCGGAAAGAGCCCCTCGGGACACCCGCACCGCCGCCTTACGCCAATTCCTCCCGCAGCCCCGCCCAGCGCGCCCCGATCCCGACCAGCGTCACCTCGCGGCGTTCGTCGTCCGTGTCGCCGACCGCCCGGCCGATGAGCACCTGGAGCCGGTCGTCCGACAGCTCCTCGACCTTGCCGTCGCCCCACTCCACGACCACCACCGAATCCGGCAGGGACACATCGAGGTCGAGGTCCTCCATCTCGTCGAGCCCGCCGCCCAGGCGGTACGCGTCGACATGGACCAGTGCGGGACCGTCGCCCAGCGACGGATGGACCCGGGCGATCACGAAGGTGGGGGACGTGACGGCGCCGCGCACCCCGAGCCCCTCACCGAGGCCCCGGGTCAGCGTCGTCTTTCCGGCGCCCAGCTCGCCGGTGAGCATCACCAGGTCGCCGGGGGCCAGCACGCGGGCGAGCCGGCGGCCCAGCTCCCGCATCTCTTCGGGGGACTCGACGGTCATCCGTACGGTGACGGCTTGCCCGTCCGCGGTACGGGGCTCCACGTCCGCGGTGCGGGACTCGGCGCCCTCGGGGACCTCAGCGGCCGGGCTGTTGTGCGGTGCTTCCATGCTCGCCAACGTTAGCCGCCGCGGGCACCGCGCCGATCCTCACCAGCAGGTCCGCGAGCCGGTCGGTGACGGTCTCCGGGTGCTCCAGCATCACCAGGTGCCCCGCGTCCGGCACGATCACCAGCTCGGCGTCCGGCAGCACGTCCGCGATGGCCTCGCTGTGCGAGCTGGGCGTCACCAGGTCCTTGTCGCCCGCGAGGATCAGCACCGGGACCTCGCGGAACGCGGGCAGCGCCCCGCTCTTGTCGTGTTCGGTGAAGGCGGGATAGAACTCGGCGACCACGTCGATCGGGGTGGACTCGATCAGCCGCTCGGCGAACCGCGCCACCGCCGGGTCCACGTCCCTCGACCCGAACGAGTACCGCTTGATCAGCCCCGCGAAGAGGTCGGCCGTGGCCCGCCGCCCCCGCTCCACCAGCTCCGCCTGCGAACCGAGCGCCTTCAGCACCCCGGGCAGCACCCGGCGCACCGCGTTCACGCCCGCCACCGGCAGCCCGAAGCTCACCTCGCCGAGCTTCCCGCTCGACGTGCCGATGAACGCGACGGCGGCCACCCGGTCGCGGATCAGGGCCGGGTACTGGTCGGCGAGCGCCATCATCGTCATGCCGCCCATCGAGTGCCCGACCAGGACCAGCCGGCCCTCGGGGGCCGCCGCGTCGATGACCGCCTTCAGGTCACGGCCGAGCTGGTCGATGCCGACCGGTACGCCGTCGGCCTGGGCCCGGCCGCGCTCGGAGCGGCCGTGGCTGCGCTGGTCCCAGTGGACCGTACGCACCAGACCGCGCAGCGCCGCCCGCTGGAAGTGCCAGGAGTCCTGGCTGAGGCAGTAGCCGTGGCTGAAGACGACGGTGACCGGTCCGGGAGCCTTGCGTCCGAAGAGCCGTCGCCGCCGCGAACCGGTGCCGCTCCCGCCCGCCCCGGTCTCCGGGGCGGGCGGCTCGACCTCGTCGACCTCGTAGTACAGCTCGGTCCCGTCGTCCGCGAGGGCCCGACCCGGCATGCCTCGCAGCGAGCCGTAGGGGCCGGTGGCGTCCAGCGCCAGCCGGGCCCGCTTGCGCATGCCGCGCCCCACGGTGAGCCGCTCGACCGCGACCCCGGCCGCCGCACCCGCGGCGAGCACTCCTATCGCGGCCCCCGCGACACCCGCCCGGCGCCAGCCTGCCGCCGCGGCCGCTGTCGCCGCCGCCACGTCCCCCGCGCTGCTCTCGCTCACCGTGCCGCGCTCCTAGTCGTTGTCGGTCGGGGTCTCGTGCGGCTCGTCCCGCTCGTTCACGTACACCCGGGGCACCCGTGCCCCGATCCGGGTGACGATCTCGTACGCGATCGTGTCGGAGGCCACCGCCCAGTCCTCGGCGGTCGGCTCGCCCCGGTCCCCCGGCCCGAACAGCACGGCGTCCGCGCCGGTCTCCGGCCGGTCGCCATCGAGGTCGACGACGAACTGGTCCATGGCCACGCGGCCCGCGATCGTGCGCACCTTGCCGTCGACGAGGACCGGGCCGCGGCCCGAGGCGTGGCGCGGGACGCCGTCCGCGTAGCCGACGGGGATCAGGCCGAGGGTGGTCTCGGCGGAGGTCGTGTAGTGGTGCCCGTAGCTGACGCCGTGGCCGGCCGGGACCTCCTTGACCAGGGCGACGGACGCGGCGAGCGTCATCACGGGGCGCAGCCCGAAGTCGGCGGACGTGCCCAGCTCGGGGCTGGGCGAGATGCCGTACATCGCGATCCCGGTCCGGACGAGGTCGAAGTGCGCCTCGGGGAGGGTCAGCGTGGCCGGGGAGTTGGCCATGTGCCGCACCTCGGGCTCGGCGCCCGCCTTCTCCGCGTACGCGACCATGTCGCGGAACACGCCGAGCTGGGCGGCGATCGAGGGGTGGCCCGGCTCGTCGGCGCAGGCGAAGTGGGACCAGAGTCCGGTGACCTTGGCCAGGCCCGCCGTCTCGGCGGCGAGCGCTTCGGCGACCAGTTCGGGCCAGTCGGCGGGCTGGCAGCCGTTGCGTCCGAGGCCGGTGTCGGCCTTGAGCTGGATACGGGCCGGGCGGCCGGCCGCGGTGGCCGCGGCGACGGCCTCGCGCAGCGCCCACATGCCGCTGACCGACACGTCGATGCCGGCCTCGATCGCCTCGCGCCAGGGGCCGCCCGGCGTCCACAGCCAGCACAGGAGCGGGCCGCCGAGCCCGGCGGCCCGCAGGGCCAGCGCCTCGTGCGGGGTCGCGGTGCCCAGCCAGGTCGCGCCCGCCTCCAGGGCGGCCTTCGCGCAGGGCACCGCGCCGTGCCCGTAGGCGTCGGATTTCACCACGGCCATGAGGTGCGCTCCGCCCGCCCGCGCGCGCAGGACGCGCACGTTGGCGCGCAGCGCGGCGAGGTCGATCTCGGCACGGGCTCTCAGGGGCGCTGTCTCGTTCATCGCGCCCAGTCTCTCAGAGGCGTACGGCGGCATCCCGTCACCGCCCGTCCGCCCGCCCGGTCAACCGTCTCCCGGTCATCCGTTCGAACCCCGGTCCCGCCGTCGTGCGGAACGACACCTCCGAGGCTCCGGCAGGCCCCTGTCGAGGTGTCAGTGGTACTTCAGCGCGTGCTCCAGATGGTCGACCAGGACCGGGACATGACTGGCGGGTACGTCCTTCACGGCCGTGACCAGGGTCACCGGTCCGCCCTCGCGCACCAGGGCGATCAGCCGGTCGACGGCCTCCGTGTGGGCCGGGTCGCCCAGCTCGGTGCGGTAGCGGTCGACGAAGTCGTCGTACCGGGCGCCGGACCGGTCCTGGTGGTACCAGGACCGCAGCTCGTCCGACGGGGTGATGTCCTTCAGCCACAGATCGATCGCGGCCCGCTCCTTGGACACGCCGCGCGGCCAGAGCCGGTCGACCAGGACCCTGGTGCCGTCACCGTCCTCGGGCGGGTCGTAGACCCTGCGTACGCGTACGGAATCCGCGTCCGAACCGCTCACCGCACCGACCGCCTCTCCGCCCGCCCCCGCTCCCCCCACCCTGAAGCGGTCCCACCCTGCCCGCATGTCCCACCAAGCCCGCATGTCCCACCCGGCCCGCGCATCTCACCCGGCCCGCACGTCGCGCCAGGCTGCCTGGATCCGGTCGGCGACGTCCTGGGCGGCGACCGGTGCCCCGTCCGAGCCGTGCCGGGCCGCGAGGCCGTGCAGGTACGCGCCCACCGACGCGGCGTCGCGCGGGGCGAGCCCGGCGGCCAGCAGCGACCCGGTCAGCCCGGAGAGCACGTCGCCGCTGCCCGCGGTGGCGAGCCAGGAGGTACCGGTCGGGTTGACCCGTACGGGTGTGTCACGGGCCTCGGCGACCAGGGTGGTCGATCCCTTGAGCAGGACCGTGGCGCGGTAGCGGGCTGCCAGCTCCCGTACGGCGGCGAGCCGGCCCGCCTCGACCTCCTCGCGCGGTACGCCTAGCAGCGCGGCGGCCTCCCCGGCGTGCGGGGTGAGCACCGTGGCGGCGCCGCGCGTACGGACGGCGTCGGCGTCCATCAGCCGCAGCCCGTCCGCGTCGACGAGTACCGGGACGTCCGAGGCCAGCACGTCGGCGACCGCCGCCCCGGCCGCCGTACCGTCCCCGAGCCCCGGCCCCACCACCCAGGCCTGCACCCGCCCGGCCTTCGACGGCGGCCCGGCGTGCACCAGCGCCTCCGGGTAGCGGGTGATCACCGCGTCGGCGCCCGGTCCGACGTACCGCACCGCCCCGGCACCGCCGCGCAGCGCGCCCGCGACCGCGAGCACCGCCGCGCCCGGGTAGCGCTCCGACCCGGCGACGACACCGACGACCCCGCGCCGGTACTTGTCGCTCTCGGCGCCCGGAACCGGCAGCAGGGCCGCGACGTCCGCGTACTGCAACGCCTCCAGGTCCGGCGGCTCGGGCAGGTCGGGCCCCAGGCCGATGTCCACGAGCCGCAGGGCGCCCGCCCGTTCGGCGGCCGGGTCGATGAGCAGACCCGGTTTGTACGTGCCGAAGGTGACCGTCGCGTCCGCCCGCACGGCCGTCCCGTGGATCTCCCCGCTGTCGGCCTCCACCCCGCTGGGCAGGTCCACCGCGAGGACCGGGGCCCGTGACCCGGTCACCGCCCGCACCAGCGCGGCGGCCTCCGGGCGCAGCCCGCCGCGCCCGCCGATCCCGGTGATGCCGTCCACGACGAGGTCGACGGCGCCGAGTCCGTCCGGGCTGTCGAGCACCCGCCCACCGGCCGCCTCCAGCGCGGCGAGCCCGCCCGCGTGGACCTTGTCCGGCGAGGTCAGCAGGGCCCGTACGCCCGCGCCCCGCCTGGCCAGCCGGGCCCCCGCGTACAGCGCGTCGCCGCCGTTGTCGCCGCTGCCGACCAGGAGCAGGACCCGGGAGCCGTACACCCGGCCGTTGCGCCGGAGCAGATCGCCGCAGGCCACGGCGAGCCCGGCGGCGGCCCGTCGCATCAGGGCGCCCTCCGGCAGCCGTGAGAGGAGTGCCGCCTCGGCGGCCCGTACGGTCTCCACGCTGTACGCACGTCGCATACGGTCAACCCTCCGCGATCACCACGGCCGACGCCACCCCCGCGTCGTGGCTGAGGGACACGTGCCAGCTCCGTACGCCGAGCTCGGCGGCGCGCGCCGCGACCGAGCCGCGCACCCGCAGCCGGGGCTGCCCTGAGTCCTCGACCCAGACCTCGGCGTCGGTCCAGTGCAGCCCGGCCGGTGCGCCGAGCGCCTTCGCCAGGGCCTCCTTGGCGGCGAACCTGGCGGCCAGCGAGGCGACGCCGCGCCGCTCCCCGCTCGGCAGCGTCAACTCCCGTTGCACGAAGAGCCGCTGAGCCATCTGGGGCGTACGCTCCAGCGCCGCGCCGAAGCGCTCGATCTCGGCCACGTCGATCCCCACCCCGATGATCACGAGCTCACCCTCGCCACTCCCCTTGTCATGCTTCCTGCCCCTCTCCGTCTCACTCCACGGTCACGGACTTCGCCAGATTGCGCGGCTGGTCCACCTCGTTGCCGCGGGCCGTCGCGAGCTCACAGGCGAAGACCTGGAGCGGCACGGTGGAGACCAGCGGCTGAAGCAGCGTAGGCGTAACGGGGATGCTGATGAGGTGGTCGGCGTACGGAGCGACGGCCTCGTCGCCCTCCTCGGCGATGACGATGGTGCGGGCGCCGCGGGCCCTGATCTCCTGGATGTTCGACACGATCTTGTCGTGCAGCAGGGAGCGGCCGCGCGGCGAGGGCACGATCACGACGACCGGCAGGTCCTCCTCGATGAGTGCGATCGGCCCGTGCTTGAGCTCGCCCGCGGCGAAGCCCTCGGCGTGCATGTACGCGAGTTCCTTGAGCTTCAGCGCGCCTTCGAGGGCGACCGGGTAGCCGACGTGGCGTCCGAGGAAGAGCACGGTGTTCTTGTCGGCGAGGGACCGCGCCAGCGCGCGTACGGGCTCCATGGTCGCCAGAACCCGCTCGACCTGCTCGGAGATGGCCGAGAGCTGCCGTACGACGGTCCGGATCTCGTCGCCCCACTTCGTCCCGCGCACCTGTCCGAGGTACAGGGCGACGAGGTAGCAGGCAACGAGCTGGGTGAGGAACGCCTTGGTGGAGGCGACGGCGACCTCGGGTCCGGCGTGCGTGTAGAGGACGGCGTCGGACTCCCTGGGGATGGTCGATCCATTCGTGTTGCAGATGGCGAGGACCTTCGCGCCCTGTTCGCGGGCGTGCCGCACGGCCATGAGCGTGTCCATGGTCTCGCCGGACTGCGAGATGGCGATGACGAGGGTGCGGTGGTCGAGGATCGGGTCGCGGTAGCGGAACTCGCTGGCCAGCTCGGTCTCGCAGGGCAGCCGGGTCCAGTGCTCGATGGCGTACTTGGCGATCATCCCGGCGTGGAACGCGGTCCCGCAGGCCACGACGACGACCTTGTCGATCTCCCGGAGCACACCGGGCGCGATGCGCACCTCGTCCAGCAGCAGGGAGCCCTCCTGGTCGATCCGCCCGAGGAGGGTGTCCGCGACGGCCTTGGGCTGCTCGGCGATCTCCTTGAGCATGAAGTAGTCGTAGCCGCCCTTCTCGGCGGCGGAGGCGTCCCAGTCCACGTGGTACTCGCGCACCTCGGCGGCCCGCCCGTCGAACCCGGTGACGACGACGCCCGCCCGGCTCAGCTCGACGACCTGGTCCTGCCCCAGTTCGATCGCGGCGCGGGTGTGCGCGATGAACGCGGCGACGTCGGAGGCGAGGAACACCTCGCCCTCGCCCACTCCCACGACCAGCGGCGAGTTGCGCCGGGCGCCCACCACGACGTCGGGCTGATCGGCGTGCACGGCGACGAGGGTGAAGGCCCCCTCCAGCCTCCGGCACACCTGCCGCATCGCCTCGGCCAGCTCCCCGCACCCGGAGAACGCCTCGGCCAGCAGGTGCGCCACCACCTCGGTGTCGGTCTCCGACCCCAGCGCGTGCCCGCGCCCGACGAGCTCGTGCCGGAGCGCGGCGAAGTTCTCGATGATCCCGTTGTGCACGACGGCGACCCGGCCCGCGTTGTCCAGATGCGGATGGGCATTGATGTCGTTGGGCGCCCCGTGGGTGGCCCACCGGGTGTGCCCGATGCCGGTGTGCCCGGCCGGAAGCGGCCGGTCCTTCAGCTCCTTCTCCAGATTGACGAGCTTGCCCGCCTTCTTCGCGGCGGCCAGCCCACCGTCCGCGAGAACGGCGACACCCGCCGAGTCGTAGCCCCGGTATTCGAGGCGCTTGAGACCTGCGACGACGACGTCCTGCGCCGACTGCCCACCGACGTAACCCACGATTCCGCACATATCGGCACCCTAAAGGCCGCAGCCACCTCACAGGCGGAGGAGCACGCGGGACGGATCAGCCACCCTTCGGACGCACCGGTTCCGCAAGTCCCGGACGCGCCCCGAGGAGCAGCCGATCACGCCCCGCGCTTCGGCCTGTCCGGCCGTCGGGCGCGGTACCGCGCCCGTCCGGCCGTCAGGAGCAGTACTGCGCCTGCTTGCCGATCGACCGGTACATGCAGTCCGCGTTCTCGATCAGCTGGAGCACCGCGTCCCGGTTGCGCGAGGTCTCCCGCTCGATCACCTCGTCGGGCGGGTAGAAGCCGCCGCCCCCGGCCGATCCCGGATACATCTCGAAGGTGTAGGAGAAGATCCTCTGCGAACCCCACAGCCAGTCGTCGATCGACCCGTCGGTGATGTAGAGGTCACTGGACTGTTCGGCGGTGTAGCCGTTGCTCGCACCCATCTTCTTGCCGACGGCGGCGAACGCGTTGCGGTCGTCGGCCGTCATGCCGGTGGCGGTGTCGTCGTAGGTGTAGCCGAACGGCCACAGCACCAGCTGGCTGTACGTGTGGAAGTCGATGCCCGCCGTGATCTGCTGCTTCCCGCCGACCACCCGGCTGCGGACGAAGTCGGCGACGACCTTCGTCTCGGGCGCGGATTCGGCCGCGGCCCCGCGGTAGGTCTCCGACGACGTGCTGGAGGAGGAGCCACCGCAGCAGCCCCACTTGTAGGCCCAGTTGCGGTTGAGGTCCGTTCCCACGGAGCTGGAGCCGGAATTGGGCTGCCGGTTCTTGCGCCAGCTGCGGTACGAGCCCGACGCGATGTCGTACTCGCCGCCGTCGGGGTTCAGGTCCGGCACGATCCACAGCTCGCGGCCGTTGACCGCCTGGGTGATCCGGGAGTCGGTGCCGTAGTCCTCACCGAGTTCGCGGAGCAGGTAGAGCGACATCTCGACGGTCAGGTGCTCGCGGGCGTGCTGGTGGGCGGTGAAGAGGACCTCGGGCTCGGCCTCGTCGGTGCCGACGTTGTCGCTGACCTTGATCGCGACGATGTCCCGGCCCTGGTAGGTCTTCCCGATCACCCGCTTGCTCATGATCGAGGGGTACGCGGCGATGCGCGCGTCGATCTCCGCGTTCATCTCGGCGTAGTTGTGGTAGCCGGAGTCGGACGGCGGAAAGTCGAGGATCCCGGCGTCACCCGCCGCGACCGGTTCGGCCTGAGGCGCGGGCAGCGCCGCCAGCACATGGCCGCGCGCCCGGAGCTTCCTGGCCTGGGCGGCGTCCGCGGTGATCACGATGCCATGGTCGTGCACCTCGTCGATCGAGACCCCGGTGCGGGCGATCTCGGTGCGGGCGGCGGCGGTGGTGCGCCCGGTGATCTCGTACTGGGAGGTCTGCTCGTCCGCGGCGACGACCGCGCTGCGCGCCGAGGTGTCGGCACTGGCGACGGCGGTGACGGGAGCGGCGAGTCCGAGGGCGAGCAGGACGGCGAGGGTGGCGTTCCGCCTGGTTCTCGTCGGCCGGGATTTCCGTGCGTGGAGAAGTCGCATGCTGGAGTCTCCTGAGTCCGGATGGGTGGGGGGATGGACCTGTGCGACGCGCATATGGTCGTGTCGTGACATGGCCGGGTCAAGAGGATGGTTCCGGCCAAGGGTGGGTTCTGATGCGGGATACACGCTGAGCCGCCAGGCTTGGGCGCGAGGGATGAGCAGCTCGGCTTACCACCTCGGGGCCACCTGCCGACAAGCATCGACGACACCGCGATCGCTCCAACTGAGGCCAGAAGGAAAACAGTTGATCCGAACCGCAGGCCGCCTAGACGACTAACCAAACAGCGATGAACAGCCACCTGCACCAGCTTCATCCACTGACGTTGCCGACCATTACTGCCGCCACCCAACGCGGAAGCCCACCAGAGCGCCTTGAGTTCCAGTGATCGCCGCAACACCCCAATTCAGGGGAAGTAGTGGACTTCAAAATCGGGATGACCGGGAGGTAGGCGGAGGCTGCCATCTGGCGGGTGATCGGGAGGCATACTTCCAGCTCATGCACAGGGCTACGGCAACGGAGAGGCCGGCCGGATAGTCGGCATCAACCGGCGGACCGGCAAGAGATCGCGCAACGGCTGGCACTCGCCGCCCACAGGGAAGCCGAAGCCTCCGAACCGAGTGGAGGCTTCGGCTTCCGGCGCATCCAGGTACTTGTACGAGGAAGACGACACCGAGAACACCAATGGTCCACCACGACAGTACGTCCCCAAGGGCACCAACCTGGCCACCCATGCCCGTGAGCATCTGAATACCGTCGCCACCGAACTCAACAGCCGTTACGCAAGACGCTCGACCGGGAATCCCAAGCCGAGCGTCTGTCGATGCCATTCGCCACCACACGTCAGTGATCATGTGTTGCGACGACCTCGGTAATTCACTCCACACCTGACAAGTCCTCAAAGCTGTTGCCGCGGGCAGCAGGCGGGTTATTGACGATTCCACGCCAAAAAATCTATCCCTCACCGTTCTCGGAGATCACCCCTCGGAAGAGATCACAAACAAATATGCGAACTTTACCAAAGATGACCGTTCAGGGCCTGAAACAGGAACCACTCAATCCCCCACGCCGACCCGCCGGCATCAAGGCTAGCCCACGCTCATGATCCGCGTGCGAAGATTCCCCTCGACAGCAAGATCCAAAACGCTCGCATGCCTATCCTGCCGCCCACCGCCAAGTACCACCGGAGTGAAAATTTGATCTCCCAGTTCCAGCTCTTCAAGGGGCGCCAGGTCAGGCGTAGACCCGGCCGGAAAGAAGAGAGGCCCCGCATCCTCACCCTCCCCAATCAGAGCGTCAAAGCATCGACCCTCTCCTGAGCGCTCCAGCAGCCGAGCCAGGACACCAGCGGCAGTGATTCAGGGGACCGCACAGGCATGCCCAGGTCCTTATCTCCTCGGTTCCCTTATTCCCGTCAGCAATATACAGTCGAGACCCGGGAAGATTTATTTCATCCCCAGGAGCGAAATCCATGAACCCCGTAATGGATTCACGCCCATTCGGCTCATCGAAAACGGATCACGACAGACACCCGAATCCGACCGCCCCGGAACCAGCAGGCCGAAGCCCGACGGGCCGCATAATGTCATTGCTGACATGATGCGGCCCGTTTCACAGACCCCCTTGCTCACCTCTTGATCGAGGCGACTTCGGGAGACTCAGTTTAGTCCGTCCTCCTCAGAGGACCGAAGCGGGACGGGGACATCGCGGTGCCTTCGTCCTCGTGCCATTCGCAATGGGTGGCATAGAGGTACCCCTTCCCTGAATTGATGGTGTACCACTGCCCACGAGTACCGGCCGGAATCTCCACCTTCGGCGCATCAATGCCTTCTCCCGTACGAATCTCAAGTTGCGAACACGTCGTGGGCATCTGAAGAAAGAAGACGTTCGAGAAAAGAACATCCACTCGAGCCGGAGAGGCGTCATCGCGGAGGCTGCGAAGCAGCAGCGAGTTGAAGCTCACCGAGAAATGCCACATGCGGAACGGCCTCTCCCAGGCCGCGACCAAGGTCACTACGAACCTCCTAGGTACTTGGAACCCTTGAGGACTTCCGATGTGATATTACTACCCCCCAGGTAAAACCTGAGTCGACTGCTGTCAAGGTTCCCCACCCGGAAAGCTCGCTCCAGGAACGCCATCTCCCGTTGCGTCGTAAACCAGTTGTCGCCGTGCCCCTGCTGCACTGCGTAGTCGAATACCTCCGCCGGATTTCCCGACCTTTTGTTCTCCAACGTGAATCCGTCAAGACGTACGTGGATGGTGGCCTCAGGGTGGTAATTCATCGCATCTGCGGCGCTCGAGATGGAACCATCACGCGTCTCCCTCATGAAATGGGTGTAGCCTTTTTCAATCGCCCATTCCTCCAGCTTATTGTCCGACGTTCCGAGGGCAACATCGGTGAGCTTCTTTCCACAGTTGTGGACCAGGACCGGAGTAGCCTCCGCCACCACATAGTACGTATGAGCATCACGGACAGTGAGGTTGTGGACCGTCTCGTCCGGAGCAGTCCAGCGTTCGACCTCGGTGATCTGGACGTACGTGCCGGCACTGGTGCGGAGCCATTCGCCGGACTTGAGGTCGGCGGCATCGACCCATTCGCCCAGCTCCTGGACCCAGAACGGGTGACCGTCCGTCGCCGTGACCGAGGCGGTGTCGTCGCCCTTGTCGCCGTCGGTGTCGATCGTGACGCCGACCAGGTGCTTGACGCCCTTGCCCTCGATCTCGGCCGTGACCGTCTCGGCGCTCGTCTCGCCCGTCTCCGGGTTCGTCGCGAGAACTTCGTCGCCGTTCTTGACCTTCTCGATCGGCTTGGTCGACCCGTCCGCCATCACCACCTGGGTGCCGGGGACGAAGCTGTTGCCTACCGCGCAGCTGCCGCCGCTCTTTTTGCCGCCGCCTTCCTTCCCGCTGCTGCGAGCCGCGGCGCTCTTTGGCTTCTCATTGCTCTTGGCGGCGGCTCTCTTGGTCTTCTGGACCGCGTTGCCTGTTTTCTCGGCCGCCTTCTTGACCTGTCTGGTGGCCGCTTCCTGTGCTCGTTTCTTCGCCTGCGCGGCCTTCTTCGCCGCCGCCTTGACCGCCGCGGCTGCCTTCTTCGCGGCCTCGCGGGCTGCCTTGGCCATCGCGATGATCTTTCGGGCCTTCTCCTGGGCCTTGCGCCAGGCGCTGATCGCGTTGAAGGTCATCTCGACCGCGCGCCAGATCTTCTTGCCCTTGCTGAAGACCGCGGTCCACGGGATGGCGTCGATGATCAGCGAGCCGCAGGCCCACATGTCGCCGCGCGAGAAGCAGCTCACGACGTCGTTCCAGCCGACGAACTCCTTGAACACGGCCCAGCCGATGTTCAGGATGATGTCGGACAGCGACGTGTTCAGCTGCTTCTTGGCCCACGCCTCCTCAGCACTGTCGACGCCACCACCACCGCCGTAACCGGACACGCCGCCGCCGTCCGATGCCAGACCGGACGGGTCGGCGAACGTCACCGGGTTGTTCTCGCAGTAGACGTACCCGTTCATCTGGACCGGATCGGCCAGGTCAAGGACCGGGTCGGCGGAGAGGAAACGGCCCGTCTCCGGTTCGTACTCGCGCGCGCCCAGATGGATCAGACCGCTGGCCTTGTCGTCGTTTCCTCCGATGTAGCCCTTGTGCGAGGACCAGTTGGCGGATTCGTTTCGCTTGGCGCCGAACGGGTCGGTCTTGTCGAACTTGACCGCGTTGCCCGCCGCCAGCTGGACGTTGATGTAGGCCGTGCCGTTCTGGTCGGTGACCTGCATCGACACCTGCTCGGCGCCGCCGCCCTGCTTGAACCGCATGACGACCGGTGCGCCCGGCTGCTGGTAGTAGCGCTCGGTGTAGGCCGGCGTCCCGTCGCTGTTGACCGAGACCGTGGTGTCCCCGAGGAACAGGGTTCGTGTATTCGCGGTGAGCGCCATCAGCCGTTCGCCGGACGGGCCGTAGACGTACGTGGTCTCGTCCGCCGGGGCCCACGACTGGGACGCGCCGTTCGTGTCACAGGCGCCGAGCTGGAGGTCGGTGCCGACAGCGGGGTTGGCGCCCGGTACCACCAGGCACTTGCCCGAGGCCACGTGCTTGAGCTTGTGGCCGGTGGCGACGGCGGTCCACTCCTGGGCCGCCGCGCCCGTGCAGTCCGCGATCACGACGGGTGTGCCGTCAGCGCCGGCACCGCCCTTGGGTACGGCACAGCGGTCGAGGACCTTCAGCGCGCCCTTGGAGGAGTCGGTCGGCGTCGAGCCGTCGATCCGCAGTTGCTGCGCCCTGGTGCCGTTGCAGGAGAAGAGCTGGAGTGCCGTTCCGGCGACCGTGGACGAGGAGGACAGGTCGAGGCACTTGCCGGAGAGGCCGGTCCAGGCCCCCGCCCCGGTCTCGCCGAAGCCGGTGACCTTCTCCAGCTTTCCGTCCCAGGTCCACTTCAGGCCCTGTTCGTCACCGCCGTCGATCCGTGTCTCGGTATTGCCGGCCTTGTCGTACGTACGGGTCGACGCCTCGGTGACCTTCGCTCCGGCGTCCGTCACATACGTGGAGGACATCCCGGTCAGGGTGTGCGGCTGTGAACCGTCCGCCTTGCCGTACGAGTAGGTGGTGGTGGCGTCCTTCGCCGGGTCGACCGCCGTGCTGCCGTTGACGAGACCGAGGTAGTGGTCGACCTCCGTCTTCCGGTTGCCCATGGCGTCGTACGTGTAGGTCTTGCGGTAACCGTCGGCGGACTTGCCGATGGTGACCGTGCTCGGCGTGCCGTCCGTCTTCACGCCGCATGCGCTGTCGTGCGTGGTCCACGCCTGCGTCAGCTGACCCAGCGGGTCGTAGCTGAAGCACTGGCGGTCGGTGTACGCGTCGACCGTGTCCTCGATCTTGGTGACGTTTCCGGCCGGATCGTACGCGTAGGAACGTGCGTTGACACGGTTGCCGAGCACCGCCGAGGTGTCGCTCTTCGACTCCCGGTCGGTGATCGAGGACGTCAGTTCACCGGTTGACTCGTCATACAGATTCGTCGTCCAGACCCGGTTCGGATTTTCGCCCGTGACCGCCCGGAGCACTTCTCCGTAGACGCTGTAGCTGGTCTCCGCCGTGTACCAGTCGAGGCCGGACGTGGAAATCGGCAGGCCGTCATCGTTGTACCGGGTGACGATCTTCTCCGGCCCCAGCCCGCCCGCCGCCGGGAGGGAGGCCGACTTGAGCTGGCCGCTCTTGCCGTACTCGTACGCGTACGAGTACGTCTCCTGGAGCCCGTAAGCGGCGGCGACCGTCGCCGGCAGGGTCAGCTTCGAACCTGTCGGCTGGTAGTCGGCGGTGTATCCGGTGACCGTGGAGATGTACGGCTTCTGGTCTGTGTAGCGGGTGGAGGAGGAGGGAAGGCCGATGCCGCCGATGACCTTGTCGTAGTCGGCCTCGGAAAGAAGTTCGCCCTCGGAGGAGTCGCGCCGCTGCGCGACGGGACGGCCGAGCGCGTCGTAACCGGTCCAGACCTTCACGTCGCGGGAGTCGGTCGTGAGCTCGGGCCTGCCCAGCACGTCGTACTCGGTGCGGGTGGTCCCGGTGTCCGGGTCCGTGGCCGTGACCTGCCGACCGAGCGCGTCGTAGGTCCAGGACCAGACGTTCTTCGAGGAGTCCTCGGCCTTGATCCGGTCACCGCGCGCGTCGAACGAGTACGACGTCGAGCGGAAGGATGTGCGCGCCGCGTCGGTGAAGGAGTCGACCCGGACGGTGCGGCCCAGAGCGTCGCTCCAGCTGCGCTGTGCGGCACCGCCGGTGGGCGGGATGACGGTGGACCAGTCGTAACCGTAGTCGTAGCGGGTGGCCTTGGCCGGATTGGTGGTGCCCGCCTCGTAGGGCGTCTCGGCGAGGATGCGGCCCTGGCCGTCGTACTTGTACAGGGTGGCGTTCGGGATCTTGAAGTCCGAGTCGACCTCGAACATGACGGACTGCGGCCCGCCCTCGGCGTAATAGCCGTTGTTGGTGCGTTCGATGGTGCCGTTGGCACTGTAGATCGTGTCGGTGATGAGCCGGCCGTCCCCGACCGCGGGTTCCTGCCGCTGGCGTTCGCGGCCGAGACCGTCGTAGAAGACCATCGACTCGTCGTAGCCGGTGCCGTCGTCCTTCAGCGTCGAGCTGACGACGGAGACCGGCTCGCCCGGCGCCGTGTTGTAGGTGAACTTCACCGAGGCGGGTTCGTCGGCGCCCTGCGAGGTGCCCCAGCCGTCGGTGGTGCGTCCCAGCGCGTCGTACGCGTAGAGCGTCGACCGGCCGTTGGGGTCGACCTCCTTGAGCGTGGTGCCGCGTCCCGGCTCGACGTACGTGGTGGTGATGTGCTTTTTGGCGTTCTCCTGGACCACCGAGTAGACCTGGCCGGTGGTCGGAACGTACGTCGTGTGCTCGGTTTCGTTCTTGGCGTTGGTGGTGGACTCGGCACGCCCGTAGGAGTCGTAGCCGATCTTCGCGGTCTGCTGCCAGCCCGCCCCGTCGCCGGTCAGGGACCAGGTCGTGGTCGCGAGACCGGATGACGGCGCGGCGCCGAAGGCAGTGCTGTCGTAGGCGATGCGGGAGCCGGACATGCGGGCGGCGGGCTTGGCCGAGGCGGCCTGGGCACAGGTGCCGGCCGTGGTGAGGGTCTCCTTCTCCAGGCCGATCAGGTGCGCGGTGGTGTTGTGGACGTAGCTGAGGACCGAGCACGACTCGTCGCCGGTCTTGCCGGTGTCACCCAGGGACTCGACGGTGACGGGCAGGCCGTAGGTGTCGTCGTACGTCGTGTTGGTCCGCAGCGAACGCCACTGGCGGGTCTCGTCCTTGTCGAACGTCCCCGAGGAGCGCGTCTTGGTGAGGGTGTGATCGTCCAGCACCCGGTACGCCTTGAGCGCGGGGATGCCGCCGGTGCGGGTACGGCTCGCCAGCTCCACGGCCACCGGATAGTCGACGGACCTGGAGATCAGGGTGCCGTTGTACCCGGTGTAGCTGAGCTCCTCGGCGACCCTGCCCTGAAAGGCGGGATCGTCCTCGGCGATCTTCGCGCCGTCGCTGTCCAGGACGGTGACCTGGCGCTTCTTGTTCTCCGGGAGCGGGTCCCCGTTCATGCCCCGGAAGAAACGCACCTCGGACATGGAACGTGCGGAGCCCTGGAACGGGTCTGCGGAGTCGGCACCGCTGACGGTACGGACACGGCTGAAGCCGCGCCACTGGTCGTACGTACGGGTCTTCTTCTTGGAGAATTCCGCCTGATTCAGCGCCCAGGCACCCTTGGTGTCGGCGTTGTCACCGTAGACGTACGAGGTGTTGACGTGTGCGACGCCCTTGACCGCGGGCAGTTCCTGGACCGTGTCGACGACGTACTTGTTGAACCACTCGATGGACTCGTCGACCTTGTCCGGGTCGGGGTGCCAGTAGGCCGGGAAACACAGTTCCGTGTTGCTCTCGGGAGCGGGGAACCCCGTTCCGGTCCTGCAGGGTCCGGTGGGAGCGCGGTAGTCGACCAGCGTCTCACCGCCGTACTCACTGACGATCCGCTCGATGCGCAGCCGGTCGAAGATGGGGTTGGGGTCCTTCGGGCCCCGGCGCACGCGGTTGGGCATGGGCTGGGTGTTGGGGACGAAGGTGACAGGACGCAGAGCTATGCTCTCGCCGTCCGTGTCGTAGCCGCTGCGGGTGATGGAGTCCAGCCACAGTGCCGTGCCCTCGTCGGTCCGCTCGGCGGGCAGCGACTGGCCGAGGGTCCAGCTGTCCACCTTGGAAAGAGCGGTGGAGCCCTGGGTGCGCTGCGTGTACGTGGTGACCTGAGCCAGTCGTACGCGTGACCAGAAGGTGGGCACCGGCACGTAGCAGTCCTTGCCGGACCGGCAGAGAAGGTCGGCGGGAGTGTCGTACCAGATGCGGTTCTTGGCGAAGTCACCCGAGGTGAAGTTGGCCTCGGAGCAGGCGATGCTGTCTTCCATGAAGCAGCGCTCGTCCACCGTGAAGTCGACACGGGCCAGCGGTGCCGCGCTGAAGAGCGTGTTCGTACGCTGCCCGTACTCGATGCGCTTGAGGTAGCCGCCCCGGTCGTAGGAGACCGGCTTCTTGAACTTCATGTTCTGCGCGTAGAGGTTCTCCTCCTTGTCCCACCACAGGGACATGGCACTGCCGCTGGTGTCGACGACATAGTCGAGGTTCCAGCGCCAGCCACGAGTGCAGAACGACTTGCTGAAGTCGGCGTCGTAGCAGTCCTCACCGGGCTGATTGCCGGATACCGGAACCGTGAGGACGGAGTCGGTCACCGGATCGTCGGCCGCGTCGCCGTTGCCGCTCCAGCCGGGAAGCTTGTGCCTGCCGAAGGAGTAGACGGTGCCGTCGCGGGTGGTGACCTCCCAGTACTCGCCGAGATCGTCACCGTTGTCGAGGGAGGTGTCCCGCTTCAGGCGGACCCGTGAACCGTCGCCGTTGGCGGTGACCCACGCGTCGCCCTTCTCGTTGTCGTCCTTGACGAGTTCGGTCGTTGTCCCGCCGAGGGTGAGCGTGGCGTTGTCGGAGCCCCAGCACATGTCGCTGGTCTTGCGCTTGGTGTTGTTGCCGTTCTCGGTGTCGTCACGGCAGGTGCGATAAGTCCGTGTGATGGAGCCCGGGTTGTACTCCCAGCCGTCCCCGATCCAGGACGCCTGGTTGTTGGTGGAGGACGTACGGCCGTCGACACCCTGGGAGTTGTACCCGAATCCCAGGCTCGGGGCGGGCCCGCCGGGGACCGAGGGCGGCTGGAGCTCGTAGGTGTACGTGAAGGCCCCGGAACTGCTGCCCGCGGCCCAGGAACCGGCGCTCGCGAGCGGGGTGGCGGAGAAGTCGCCCTTGGCCCCGCTGCCACCGGAGGTGGCCATGAAGACGGAGGAACCGGAACCGCTCGCCGCGGTACGGGCCCGCGCGGGCGCGAGCGGGGCCGAGTGGGTGAGCGGGGCGCGGTACAGCGCATCGGTGATCGTCCCTGCGCCGACGGCGGAGGCACCGGTGGCCGGAGCGGCCGGATCACTGAACTCGGCCACGTCGAGGATGGCCTCGACGCGCCGTTCGCCGTCCAGGATGCCGTCACCACCGACATCGCTGTCCTTCGGCACGACGACGTTGGTGGTGTCCACCTCGACCGGCTCGGAGCACGACTCGGCTTCGGGTGTGGTCAGGAAGCACTCGGGAAGTTTGACGAGCTGGAGCCGGTCGGCCCAGTTGGCGCCGTACAGCTCGGCGAATTCCGTGTAGTCCAGGGCGACGGTGGCGTCGCCGGTCGCCGTGGCCGGCGGCTTGACGGTGAAGACGAGTCCCTGGATGTCGGCCGCGTCGACCTCAGCCCGGTCGGCGAGAGCGACCTGCCAGTCGCCCTCCAACGCGGCCGCCTCCGCGGCGTCGGCGGTCGCAGGGGCGCCGATCTCGATCGGCAGCGAACTGATCTGCTGGGTCTCACCGGGTGTGAGCCCGTCCACGGTGCCGGTGGCCGGTGTCGTGATGCCCGTGCCGGCCGGCGAGGCCATCTTCTTCGGCTCGTAGTCCTCGCCGGGCAGGGCATCACCGGTCGTCATCTCGGCCAGGTCACCGCCGTCCCGCCCGCCCGCGAGCTTGGGCTTGGGCAGATCGACGAGTTCCACGCCGGAACGGGAGCCGGGCAGCGGCATGGCGTACGCACTCGGCAGCATGCCCACCGTCACGGCGGTGGCGACAACCGTGATGACACCGATCCGCGCCCGGCGTCGGCGACGACGTTGCTCCTCCGTACCGGGCAGGCTTCCCCGGCCGCTCCACGAAAGCGATCCCCACATGACGGCCGCGGCCCCCCACAGTCGATCCCGACCACCAGACGGACCGCGCGAAACACGCTGCTCCGAAGGCTATTTGATGGGGCGAATGTTGATCCATAAATTCACAACTCGTCAAATGTTCTGCACAACTGGTGATCTCACTCACACGACATTTACCGTTGAGGGCCCTTTACCTTCCCTATATGCACCATCGCGGAAATTGGCGCTGATCAAGAACAAGATCATCTGAGATGCTGACAAAACATCAAACCAAGGCATCAAGCAACCCCCAGCCCGGTTCAATCAGTCCACTTACATCGCATTTGGGCATGGTGGGGTGAGTGCGCAGGGGTTCCGCGTGAGCCTGAGCAGCAGCTCAGCGGGGTCGACCCGACTCGGATGGTGACTGACCAACCGCCATCACAAGATGGACACACCTATGGATGCGATGTGATCCATCCGGCATGCTTCTGTCTCGCTCCTCCCTGCCCGGGCATCACTTCAGCCGTCCGAGCCACATTCCGTGACAGGGCAGGGGTCTCACTGAAAACGTGACGGCGTGCGCATGTTCCGGAACGCCCCGGCGAAACGGCTGTGCCGAACCCGGGATGGAATCCCCGGTGCGGCAACTGTCGTTTGGGGGAGGGAATCCAGCACCGTGGAACGTCGTCGTCCTACCCGGGCCACCGCCCGGCGCACCACGGCAGGAGTGGCGGCTGTCGTCGCGGCCGGTCTCGGATTCGCCTTGCTCGGGCCGGACCGGAACACCCCGGCTCCTCCCGCGGCCGCTCCGGCTTCCCGCGCCGCCGCTCCGCTCGACGAGAGCGCGGCGCAGCGCCAGGCCGTCCGCACGGGAAAGCGCGTCGAGGTGACCGCGCTGCGCGACGCAACCTCGACGACGACCGCGCTCCCCAACGGCAGTTTCGAGCTGACCGCGCACGCGGCGCCGATACGCGCCAAGGTAGGCGGCACCTGGAAGCCCATCGACACCACCCTGGTGCGGACGAAGAGAGGCTGGGCTCCCCGGGCGACAGCGGACCCGGTGGTGTTCTCGGCCGGCAGCGGCAGGAGCGGCGGAACGCGGGACGGCGCCACCGGGACGAAGAATGCGTCCGGCACCACCGCCAACAGCGCTGTGAGCCGCGCCTCGTACACCGTGTCTCGCGATGCCGCTCCGGGCGCGCCGACCACGGTGTCCGACGACGCCTCGTACCAGGATCTCGTCACCCTGCGGTCCGCCGGTCACGAGATCACGATGGGCTGGCCCGGACAGCTCCCCGCCCCCGAGGTCAGGGGGGCCACCGTGCTGTACCGGAGCGTGCTGGACGGCGTGGACATGATGCTGACCGCACAGGACAGCGGCTTCACGCATGTCCTGGTGGTCCACAGTCCGGCCGCGGCGGCCGGACTGCGGAAGGCGGGGCTCTCGTACCGTCTGACCTCACCCGACCTGACCTTCCACCTCGATCCGGTCACCCGTGCCGTGACCGCGCAGGACTCCGGGGGAGCGGAGATCGCTGTCGCCCCCACCCCCTACCTGTGGGACTCCGCGGGCCGCCCCGCCGTGACCGAGGGGCCCGACCCGCAGGCCCCGGAGCCGACCGAGGGCCCGGCCCCCGAATACTCCGAGGAGCCGGGCGAGGACATCTCCGACGGCCCGGCGGACCCGGACGCACCGGACACCGATGACACCGCCGCACCCGGCACCGGTGACGACGGCACCGGTGCCGGTCCGTCCTCGGTCCCGACGGCCATCCCTGGGAGCGACGAAACTCGGGGCACCGCCCAGCAGTCCGCGTACGCACCCGGCACCACCGTTGGCGTCGGCATCACACGCGCGGCGGTCACCACCGACAGCTCCGCAGACCTGTTTACGCTGCCCGGCCTTGCCGGACCCCAGATCGGTGCGCGGACAGCCCTGGGCGAGGCGGCGCTCGCCGGGGACGGCACCACCGGGGCGACGCTGGGCATCACACCCGACCCGGAGCTGCTGACGCACGAGGACACGGTCTGGCCCGTCTTCATCGACCCGTCCATCTCCGGTCACACCAAGAACTGGACGACCGCGTACAAGAAGTACCCCAGCTCCAGCTTCTACGACGGCGCCAACTACAACACGGGCACCACCGAGGCCCGTGTCGGCTACGAGTCCTCGACCGGCGGCCTGTCCCGGTCCTTCTTCCGGATCGGCTGGTCCTCCAGCATCAAGGGCGCCACGGTCACCAGTGCCAGCATCAGGCTGTACGAGACGTACGCCTGGTCATGCTCCGAACGGGAGATGCAGCTCTGGCACACGGACGGCATCTCGTCCAAGACCACCTGGAACAACCAGCCGGCCTGGAAGAAGAGGATCGGAACCGATTCGTTCGCGCACGGGTGGAATTCCACCTGCCCCGACTCCTACGTGAAGTTCGACGGGAAATCGATCGCACAGGATGCGGCGGACGGGGGCTGGACCAACTTCACCATCGGGCTCCAGGCGAGCACGGAGGACTCCTCCTACTCCTGGAAGAAGTTCAAGGCGGAGAACGCGGGAGCGCCAAGCATCAGCATCACGTACAACCGGAAGCCCGCCGAGCCCACCAAGCTCGACATCAGCCCGGGCACAGGCTGCGACACGACCAGCCCGTACGCCTCGGTGGGTCTGAGCGACGTCACGTTCTCCGCGAGGTCCAGCGACCCCGACGGTGACCTGAAGTACCTCGATTTCGAGGTGTGGCAGTCCGGCGCCTCGACCAAGATTTACGACGACAAGCGTGCGGTCGACTCAGCGGGCGCGGCGAGCATCACCATCGACGGGGCGGACGGCACGGCGAGCGAGTTCGTCAACGGCAAGACGTACTACTGGCGGGTCCGGGCGCTCGACTCCTCCGGAGCCGCTTCCACCTACGCTCCCCCGACGACGGCCAACTGTGGTTTCGTCTACGACTCCTCGGCGCCGAACTCACCCGAGATCACCTCCACGGACTACCCCGAGGACGACGGCAACGGCACCAACTGGAGCAAGGTCAAGTTTCCTACTACCGGCAAGTTCACCTTCGGTTCCGCCGGTTCGAAGGACACCGTCAAGTACCTGTACTCCGTCAACTCGACCAGCTATAAGCAGTCGGTGACGGTCGCTGCGGGCGCGTCGGCCACGGTGTCGATCCCGCCGCTCGCCGCCGGGCCGAACATGCTGTACGCCAAGGCATCCGACGCCTCCGGCAACACCTCGGCCTCACCGACGAAGTACCTGTTCTACGTCACCCCGAAGGACGGTGCGGACAAGCCGGGCGATGTGACCGGCGACGGGGTGGCGGACCTCTACCTCCTGGACGCCACCGGCGATCTGCGGCTCTATCCCGCCACCCTGGGCGGCGACATCCATGTCTCCCTCCAGGCAGCCCACATGGACGGCGTCAGCCTGGAGGCCGACTCGGACGAGGACGGCGTCTCCGACCACGGCGACTACTGGCTGGACAAGCAGGGCCGTCCGTCCTTGATCACACACCATGGCGACTTCCTTCCCGGCGACGGCATCCAGGACCTGGTGGCACGGACCGGTGACGGCAAGCTCTACATCTACCGGGGCGACGGCTACGGCAGTGTGGACGTCGAACAGCGCACCGAGGTAAGGCTTCCGGAGAACGCACCCGCCCCGTCGACGTTCAGCCAGATCCTTGCCGTCGACGACATCAGCGGCGACAAACGGCCGGAGCTGTTCGCGACATCCGGTGACGCGCTATGGGCCTTCAGCGGCTATACCGGCGCCACCTTCACCACCGCCACCCGGCTGTCCGGATCGGAGTGGGCGGACCGCGATCTGGTCAACGTCGGCGACTTCAACAAGGACGGAGCGGCGGACCTGGTCTACCGGACGTTCGTGACCAACCGCCTGCTGCTGCGGCTCGGCAAGGCGGACGCGGGGGGTGGAACGAGCCTGACCTCTCTCGGCAGCGCGGCAAACTCCCTGACCGGCGTCGACGCCGAGTTCGGTACGGGATGGGGCAAGGCGGCCATCCCCCTGATGACCGGCACCCCGGATGTCACCGGCGACGGCATCCCCGATATCTGGGCGCTCATGGCCGACGGCACGCTGCGCATCTACAAAGCGACTCCTACCTGGGGCGGCAGCGCCACCACGGTCATCAGCGGCGGCTGGGAGCAGAAGTTGGCGCTCGGCTGATCCGTCCACGCACCGACCGCGGCAGGCATATTCGAGGAACGACACGATGAAGCAGAACGACCGGCGCGACGGCTCCCACGCGGGCGTACGGATCACGGCGCGCGGGGCACTGGCCGGCGGCCTGTCAGCAGCGCTTCTGCTGACAGCGACGGCGTGCACCGTCGCGAGCGGCGGCGGGGCGGGAACCGGGCACGGGCTGCAGCGCGGTGCGGCGTCCAGCCCTGCCGCCGCTCCGGGCGAGCTGAACGCGAAGGCTCTGAAACGCGACAGCGTGCCGGGGCTCACCGTCACCACCCCGGGGCGGTCCAGGGCGCCCGGGACCAAGGACGTCGGCGCCGGGCCGCCCTGTCGGCCGCTCGCCCGCATCGCGGCGGGCGCGGCGGTCGGAAGTCCCGACGACACCGTGGTACGACGCGTGTCAGGCGGTGGACTCGTGACGACGGTGACGCTCGCCTCGTACAAGGAAGAGCGGGCGGTGGCCGCGATGACCGACCTGAGCGCGTCCGCCGATGCCTGTGCGGAGGGCTTCACCCTGACGGTGCGGGGAGCGGAGCAGAACGTCACCCGGGCCGTGCGGGAGCTCGCGCCCGTCGGAACCGATCAGGCGATGGGGTTCGGGCTGACGCTCCGCACAGCCGGAAAGAAGACCACGCGGAAGGTGATCGTCTTCCGGAAGGGGTCCACGATCGGCGTCCTCACCACCGTCTCCGACGGCGCCACCCCGCCGGAGGGTATTGCCGTCCCCCCGGCAGTGGTCGAGGCCCAACTCGCCGCCCTGGCGTGAGACGTCAGGACCTGGGCCGGGGCTTGGACGGGTCTCTTCGCTCACGGTCGGGCAACGTCCGGCCCAGCGTCCCCCTCCGCATCGCGGCCGACTCCACCACCGCCTGTCTCAGTCGCAGCGCCCGCCCCCTCCGGTCAACTTCACGCCCGCACTGCCATGAAGGGGCGACAACGGGCCCGGAGCCGTGCGCTTCAGGGGCGGTTTCCGAGCCGGAGCCCTAAGGGCTGTGGCCACCCCGCTCGGCCTCCGCGAGCCGTAGGCGCAGCGCGGCCTTCTCCGGCTCGGTGCCCGGCAGTTCGAGCGCTTCCCGGTACGCGGCGGCGGCCTCGCCGAAGCGCTCCAGGCGGCGCAGCAGGTCGCCCCGCGCGGCCGGATACGGCGGGTACGCGCGCAGCCTCGGCTCCCCGGCGAGCGCGTCGAGCAGCGCGAGCCCCGCCTCCGGGCCGTCCCGCATCGCCACCGCCACGGCCCGGTTCAGAGCGATCACCGGGGACGGGGTGAGGGCGAGCAGCACGTCGTACAGGGCCACGATCTGCGGCCAGTCCGTGCTCGCGACGTCCGCCGCCTCGTCGTGCAGGGCGGCGACGGCGGCCTGCACCCCGTACGGCCCGGCCGGTCCACCGGTCAGCGCGTCGACCACCAGGACGCGCCCCTCCTCGATCATGGCCCGGTCCCAGCGCCCCCGGTCCTGCTCGTCGAGAAGCACCGGCTCGCCGTCCGGCCCGCTGCGGGCATCGCGCCGGGCGTGGACGAGCAGCATCAGGGCGAGGAGCCCGGCGGTCTCGCGTTCGGCGGGCAGCAGTCGGCGCAGGATCCGGGCCAGCCGGATCGCCTCCTCGGCCAGGTCCGGCCGTTGGAGACTGGGCCCGGAGCTGGCGGCGTACCCCTCGGTGAAGATCGAGTAGAGGGCCTGGAGCACCCCGGGCAGCCGCTCCGGCAGCTCGGCGGCGCCGGGCAGCCGGAACGGGATGCGGGCCTCGCGGATCTTCTTCTTCGCCCGTACGATCCGCTGGGCCATGGTGGCGGTCGGCACCAGGAAGGCCCGTGCCACCTCCGGTGTGGTGAGTCCGGCCAGGCAGCGCAGGATCAGGGCGGTCCGGTGCTCGGCGGCGAGTGCCGGGTGGGCGCAGGTGAAGAACAACTGCAACCGTTCGTCGGGCAACTCACCGCTGGCGCCACCGGCGGGCACGGCGTACGCCCGGTCCGTCGCCGCCCGTTCCGCGTCGGCGCGGAGGACGGCGAGCCTGGCCGCGTACGACTGGTCCCGCCGCAGCCGGTCCACCGCCTTGCGCCGGGCCGTCGTCAGCAGCCAGGCCCCGGGGCGGGCCGGGACCCCGTCGGCCGGCCAGTGCAGCAGCGCGGCCTCGATGGCCTCCGACGTCACCTCCTCGGCCAGGTCGAGGTCCCCGAACCGGCGGACGAGGGAGGCCAGCAGCAGCCCGCGCTCCTCCCGGAACACCGCCTCGACGGACGCCCGCGCTCCCGCCGCCCCGGCTCCCCCGCCCGTCACCGTCAGGCCCCGAAGTCGGCCACGGGCCGCACGACGACGGCGCCGCTGCCGCGCGAACCGGGACAGCGTGCGGCCCAGTCGAGCGCGGTGTCGAGGTCGGGCACGTCGATGACGAGAAACCCGCCCAGCACCTCACGCGTCTCGGCGAACGGCCCGTCCGTCACGGTCCGCTCCCCCGTCGGCCCGACGCGGACCGTGGTGGCGGTGACCAGGTCGGCCAGCGACTCCCCGGAGACGTGGATGCCCGCGTCGCGTACGGCCTTGTCGTAGTCCATCCAGTCCTGGACGGTGCACTCGGCCGCCCCGCCGTTCTCGTCGATCGCCCCGCTGTGGATCAGCAGCATGTACTTCATGGTTCCGGCTCCTGTCGTGTCCTGCCCTGTCCCGTCGCACCCCGCCGCGGGGGGTGCCTTTCACCATGACGACGAACGGGACAGGGCCCGATCGACACGCCCTGAACAATTTTTTCTTGTGTGCGGGAAATGACCTTGTGTGCGGGAAATGGCTCAGACGACGATGACCCGGCGCCCGCGCGTGTGACCGGCCTGGCTGTCGATGTGCGCCGCCGCGGCCTCGGCGAGCGTGTACGACTTCTCGACCGGGATGTGGAGCTTCCCCCGCGAGATGAGGTCGGCGGCCTCGACGAGCGCTTCCGGCACGCTCCCGGCCACGCCGGAGAACCGGACACCGAACTCGGGCGCGCCGAGATCGGCGATGGAGATCACCTTCCGCGGATCCCCGGTCAGCTCGACAAGCTCGCGGATCACGCCCGAGCCGGCCAGATCGAGAGCCGCGTCGACAGGGCCGAGCTGCCGCACCCGCTCGACCCAGCCCTCGCCGTACGTCGTGGCGACGGCACCCAGGCTGCGCAGATAGTCCTGGTTCGCGGCCCCGGCCGTGCCGATCACCGTGATGCCCCGCTCGCGGGCGATCTGCAGCACGGCCGATCCGACTCCCCCGGACGCGCCGCTGACCAGCAGCGTCTGCCCGGACCGCACACCGACCTGGCCGATGATGCGCAGCGCGGTCTCCACCACGGAGGGGTACCCGGCCGCCTCTTCGAAGGTCAGGCCCTCGGGCATACGGGCCCAGGCCGACAGCACGGCGAACTGGGCATAGGTGCTCGACCCTTCGCCGAACACGTGATCGCCGACCGCGACCCCTTCGACGCCCTCGCCGACCTCGTCCACCACCCCGGAGGCGTCCAGCCCGACTCCGGCGGGCAACTCCAGCGGATGGGCCTTCAGGGTCTGGCCTTCACGAACCCTCCAGTCGACGGGGTTCACGCCCGCCGCCCGTACGGCGATACGTACCTGGCCGGGGCCCGCGTGGGGCTCCTCGGCGTCCACCAGTCGCAGAACGTCCGGACCGCCGAACTCGGCGAAGCTCACTCTCTTCATGCGGTCGAACGTAACACTAACGGTTAGCTTTTAGGAACCGTTCCATTTTTGCATTTGATAGCGTCAGGGCATGACCGTGCAGTCCGGACGCCGCGAGCGCAAGAAGGCCGCGACCCGCCAGAAGATCGCTGACACCGCCCTGCGGCTCTTCCTGGAACGCGGATACGACGCCGTGGGCATCCGCGACGTGGCCGCCGAGGCCGACGTGGCCGTCACCACGCTCTTCTCCCACTTCGCCTCGAAAGAGGCCCTGGTGTTCGAGCAGGACGAGGACTTCGAGCAACGCCTCACGCGGGCGGTGACCGGCCGGGCCCCGCACGAGCCGCTCATGCCCGCGCTGCGCCGCGAGATCCAGGCCCTGGTGCGCCACTGCACGGCGGCCGGCGCCGCCCCGATCTGGCGCATGATCGAAGAATCGCCCGCCCTGCGGAAGTACGAGGAGTCGATGCGGCTGCGCCATGCGGAGTTGCTGGCAGCGGCCATCGCCGCCGATCTCGACCTGTCACAGCCCACGACGGCCTGCCGGACGATCGCGAGGTTCGTGATCGACGCCTATTCACTGGCCCGTGAGGCGGCCGATCCGGAGGCTGCGGTGGACGAGATCTTCCTGATGATCGAGGCGGCCTGGGCGGTCGCCCGCCCTTGAAGAAGGCGCGTTCGACGCGTCGGCTACGGCTGTGGCGCCGTGGCCATGTGTTCCTGTCCTGGAGAAGGTGGATCAGCGGCCGGTCGTGCTGTCGATGAGTTCGCGGATGATGTCCGCGTGGCCCGCGTGTCGGCCGGTCTCCTCGATCAGGTGGGTGAGTGCCCAGCGGACGCTGGGAGCGGGGCGGTCCGGCCGCGGTCGGGGGACCGGTGCGCCGAGATCGGCGCACCCGTCGAGAACGTCGTTCGCGCGCTCGACCGCCTTTCGGTAGCGAGCGACGACATCGGCCACGCTGTCCGCCGGTGCGGCCCGGAACGTCGCCTGCCAGTCGGTGACCTCGTCCCCGAGGAACATCGAGCGCTCGACGAAGGTCAGATGGTTGAGCAGGCCGAGCAGGTTC
The DNA here is from genome assembly GCF_026340105.1 of Streptomyces sp. NBC_01433. Lineage (NCBI taxonomy): Bacteria > Bacillati > Actinomycetota > Actinomycetes > Kitasatosporales > Streptomycetaceae > Streptomyces > Streptomyces sp. NBC_01433. Next base: position 1,390,603 of record NZ_JAPEPM010000001.1, read on the forward strand.
GTGCCCGACGGCACCGCGGCTGTTCGCACCTGCGGTTCGGGGGCGCCGTCGACCTTCGCGGCGATCGAAGTCCGGAGGTAGTCGAGGAATCCTCGCAGGACCTCCATCTCGCTGTTCCCGGTCCTGGGCGGTGGGGTGTCACGGCGTCGGTCGCGGCGCGTGGTGCTGGGCACAGTCGTCTCCTTTACTGGCATCGGGGGTGGCGCAGGTACCGCATCGGGCGGCGCAGACCTCCGTGTCAGACGGAGCGGCGGCGGAGGAGGAGGACATGGTCGGTGACCTCGGCGGTGCTCCCGTCCGGTCCGGTCGCGATCCGGCGGGGTGAGTCGGCCCGCTCGACCGTCCAGGTCTCCGGGGCCAAACCGATGTCCGCGGCGATCTCCCGCGGGCCCGGGTAGCGGGCGTCGGGATCCTGGTTCCACGACCACGGCGCGGCCGAGCCGTGGTCGACGACCAGCAGCCGCCCGCCCGGCCGCAGTGCGTGCGCTGCCGATCGCAGGGCGGTTGCCCGGTCCAGGTCGAAGGGGGTCTGTAGGTAGTGGGCGCAGATCAGGTCGAATCCGCCGGGCGGGAAAGACCGGTGCACGTCGTGCCGCACGGCGGTGACACGGTCGTCCAGGCCGTGCGAGCGGGCGAGGGCGGCGAGCCGTTCGACCGCCACGGCCGAGATGTCGACGGCGGTGACGTGCCAGCCCTGGCGGGCGAGCCACAGCGCGTCGCCGCCTTCGCCGCATCCGAGGTCCAACGCGTCACCGGGCGGCAGGCCCGTAACGGTCTCGGTGAGGCGAGCGTTCGGCCGCGGTCCGTCGGCTGCCGGACGTGCCGCGTAGACGCCGTCCCAGAACGCGACCGCTTCGGTGGTGCTCATCAAGACTCCCTGTGTCGGTAGGTACGTGGAGTCTTGCCGGGCACCCCACGATCCGGCACGAAAACTTGCGGTAATGGCAAGATGGCCCGATGGACGGCAACAGGGACGACGACGTGCTCGACGCGGTGGGATCGCGGCTTCGCGCGCTGCGCCGTGAACGCGGCATCACGCTCGCCGACCTCGCGTCGACCATCGGCGTGTCGGAAAGCACGTTGTCCCGGCTGGAGAGCGGGCGGCGCAGGCCGAGCCTGGAACTGCTGCTGCCGCTGGCCCGTACCTATGACGTTCCGCTGGACGACCTCGTCGGCGCCCCGCGCACCGGCGACCCCCGCATGCACCTCAAGCCGATCAGCCGGTTCGGGATGACCTTCGTGCCCCTGTCCCGGCGGCCGGGCGGTGTCCACGCGTTCAAGATGATCATCCCCGCCCGGCCGGAACCACTCGAACCGACCCCGCAGACCCACGAAGGCTTCGAATGGCTCTACGTGCTCAACGGGCGCCTGCGGCTCGTGATCGGCGAGCGCGACCTGACGCTGCCGCCCGGTGAGGCAGCCGAGTTCGACACGTCCTTGCCCCACTGGCTGGGCAGCGCCGACGGCGGCGCGGTCGAACTCCTCATCCTGTTCGGCCTGCAAGGGGTACGTGCGCACGTACGCACCGGCCCTCACGGGTCGCCCGGGACCGGGAGTGGGCGGTGAACCCGGCGAGAGGTTCCGTACGCGCGTCGTCGGCGGACCCGGCGACGCGCGTACGGCTGCCCCTTTGACGCTCGGACGAGGGTGCCCGGAATCGGGGGCTCAACGCCCGAAGCAGGAGCCCGCAGGCGTGCCGGAGCAGGAGCCTACGGGCGTGCCGGGGCCTACCCGTTGCCCTGCGTTCGACGTTCCTGTGCACGGCCGGGGCGGGGCAGCAGGAACGAGGCCGCGAGTGCTGCCGCGAGCAGGCCGATCGCGGCCCACAACGTGACCTGCATGGTTGCGTTGTAGCGGGCCGCCGTATCGGTCTCCGGCGTGACGTGGCCGACGGCACCGGCGATCTGCCCGCCAAGGGTGCCGAGCCCACCGAGCGCGCCGAAGAACACGGTGCCCAGGACCGCGACGCCCAGCGCGCTTCCGAGCTGCTGGACCGCGGTGATCGTCCCGGAGGCCGACCCGCTCTCATGCGGTTCGACGGCGCCGAGGACGGTGTCGAAGAACGGCCCCATGACCAGGCCCGTGCCCAGGCCGGTGACGATCAGCGCCGGAGCGAGGTGCCACGCCGTCACACCCGTACCGGCCGCGTTCAGGGTGGCGGCGAGGGTGGCGATGCCCAGGGCCATGACTACGATCCCCGCCTGGATGACCCGGCGGCCGAACCGTTCGACGGCACCGAACCGCTCGGCGACCTGGATGACGGCGAAGCCGAGCACCATGCCCAGCGACCAGGGCAGGCTCGCCAGCCCTGCCCTCAGCGGTGCGAAGCCGAGGCCGGACTGCAAAAACAGACTGAGCATCAGCGAGAAGCCCGCCACCGTGGCGAAGAACACCGCACCGGTCACCAGCCCCCCGGTGAAGGCCCGCTTGCGGAACAGGCCCGGCACCACGAGCGGGTCGCCACCTGCCTCGGCGAGGCGTACTTCGTACCGGGCGAAGACCGCGAACAGCCCGATCGCGGCCGCCATCGAAAGGAACGTCCAGGCGGGCCAGCCGAGTTCACGACCCTGCACCAGCGGGAGGACCAGCAGCAGCGCGGCCAGTGAGGCCAGCCCGGCACCCACCAGGTCGAGCCGGGGCCGTCGCGCGGAGCGTGACTCCGGCAGGAACTTCCAGCCGCCCAGCAGGGCGAGCAGCCCCAGCGGCAGATTGACGGCGAAGATCATGCGCCAGCCGGAGCCGAAGAGGTCGGCATCGACCAGGACGCCCGCCAGGACCGGGCCGCCCACGGTCGACAGGGCCATCACCGGGCCGAACATCCCGAACGCCCGGCCGGTCTCCGGCCCGTCGAACATCTCCTTGATGATGCCCAGACCTTGAGGGATCATCACCGCACCGAACAGGCCCTGGAGTCCGCGCGCGCCGATCAGCATCCCCGGCGACCAGGACACCGCACAGAGCAGCGAGGCGGCGGTGAAGCCGAGTGCGCCGATCAGGAACATCCGCTTGCGGCCCGCGATGTCACCGAGACGTCCACCGGTGATCAGGCCGACCGCCATCGCCAGCGCGTACGCGGCTCCCAGCCACTGCACCGTGGCGGTACCGCCGCCCAGGTCGCCTCGGATCGAAGGCGCCGCGACATTGGCGATCAACGCGTCCAGCATGTCCATCGCCTCGGCGGCGAGCAGCACCCAGAGAGCGACCCACCGCCACCGGTAGGGCGCATGGGCGACCTGCTCCCCAGCTGCGTGAACGGGGGTGTGGACGGCGATACCGCCCGCAGAAAAGTCAGACACAGAGGTCCCTTTCTCAGAAAGATCACGAGAGAAAGAGACGCACCGGGCACTACCGGAAAGCCGGTGTGCTGAGAGCGCAAGCCCCGCCCGGACTAACCAATACCGGGAACCGTGTTTTCGCGCGTCACTACCGAACCACGGTAACAGGCCGCGCGGCGAGGACTCCGACGTCGGTGTCGCGCCTGACCCCGTGCGACTGCATGCCTGGGTGGAGGCTGAGGATGGCACCCCCGTCGCCGAACCGCCCTCGATGCTTGCCTACACACCGCACTCACCATCGGAGGCCATCATCAGCACCAGCCTTGAGCCGATCCTGTGGATCAGCGCCGGCACCTGCGCTCTCGGCCCCTACCGCGCCGACCTGGTCGAAACGTACTGGCGCTGGGAACAGGACCCCGCTCTCCTGGTCGGCTACGGCCGTCAGAGCCCCGAGTCACTCGAAGCCCGAACCGAGGGCATGACCCACCAGCTTCGCGGCGGGAACATCCGCTTCACCATCTACGACCTGAGCTCCGGCGCCCCGGCACCGGTCGGCGTCGCCACGCTGCTGCCGGACCACTCCGTGCGGACCGCCGAGTACGTGATCATGCTCGCCGCCGAAGCTCGCGGCCGTGGGCTCGGCACCCGGGCCACGCGGCTTTCCCTCGACTACGCCTTCCACATCACCAACCTGCGCATGGTCTGGCTCAAGGTCCTCGCCCCGAACACCGCGGGCATCCGTGCCTACGAGAAGGCCGGATTCCGCACTGCGGGGACCATGCGCGAGGCCGGGTACTGGCTCGGCGAAGTCTGCGACGATGTCATGATGGACGCCCTCGCCAAGGACCACACGGGCCCGTCGGCCGTGCGTGCGGCATTGGGGCAGGACCACTGAACGGCTCCGACGCGTTGGCGTCGGCAGTCGACCGCCCCGGTGGGCGTACCGCCTCCCCGACTTCCCCCGGAACAAGGGGCCTTAGGGCGGTACCAGGAAGCGAGCATCCCCTCACGCGCTGAGCAGGTCCGGTTCGCGGAAGACTTCGGCCCGGCAGTCCCGGCAGGGGCCCGCGACCGGTGAGCGGAAGGCCCGGTCGCAGTCGTCGCAGTTCTGCATCGGGACGACCGGTGGCGCCGTCGGCAGCAGGGGTGGCAGCAGGGCGATGAGCCGGTGCCTCAGGAGCTTCGCCGGGTGCTTGAGCGGTACGGGGAGGTCACCGGTCAGGGCGGCGCGGAGGGCGGCCGGGGTGGCGCCGCGTTCGAGCCAGGCGGCGGCGCCGGGCGTGAGGTCCTGGACGTCGCGCTCGGAGAGGACCAGATGGGGCACCGTGCGCGGAAGACCGGCGAGGAGATCGGCGGCCGCCCGGTGCAACTGGGGCGTTAGTGCCTGCGGTACGGGGAGCGGAGGGGGCGGCGGTTTGGGCGCGGTGGGCGGCGGTACGAGGCGGGGCGCGGGAGTCGGCTCCCGTACGGGCGTCGGCGCGGGCGCCGCGACGGGCCGGGGTGGCGCGGGCGGCGCTGCCCGCTTCGGAGCCTTCGGAGATCCCGGACCGACGGCGTTCCGCAGGTTCTTCGGGGCTTCCCGCGGGTGCCGGTCGCGCTCCGGCAGGTTGTAGGACTCCGTACGCGTCGCGATGCGGCCGTCGCGAAGGTGCACGCGGACCCGCCGCAGGAAGCCATGAACCTCCAGCTCGCGCAGCGCACCGGCGATGCACCTCTCGCCCTCCTTGAAACGCTCGGCGAGCACCTTGATGCCGACCTTCGTTCCGGCGGGCAGCGACTGGATGTACGTGCTGAGGCCGATCGCGACCAGCGACAGATCGCCGTGCTGGGAAAGGGCGTTGGAGATGACCGAGAAGCGCTCGGTCAGCCGGACGTTGAGGTGCACGACACCGTGTGACGGGGCACGCGGGGGCACGCTAATCTGCTGGGTATCCATCGGGAAGCTCCTACTTCCTCGGCGGCCAGACCCTCGATCGGGATTGCAGCCCGGTCGGGGGTCGTCGCATGTCTGGGTGGTGAGCGTGAGCATATGCCAGGCAACCGGCCCGAAATCCAGCCCAGTTGGCAAACCTCACCCGTGTGAGTGACGCCCGCAGATGGCCGGGGTCAGGGGTGGGGAAGGGTTCTTTCCTCTCGGTCCTTGAAGAGCTTTTACGTCGTGGCCGACCGCGACCCGCTCCACCGCGACGCCCTGCCCCACGACACGGCACACCGGGTCGCGGCCGGTCACGATCCGGTGCCGCGCGGTGCACCGGCTGCCGGGTTCGCCCCCGCCTCCCCCACTGAAGTCCCTACGTCCAAGGAAGTTGAAACCGCGCCTGGTTCAAAATGCGGAGACGGGCCCCCGGTGGTGTGATGGCGAGAGGAGTGTTCAGCCAACCAACGCACAGCGGAGATGGTCATCATGGCCTCCTTCAAGCTCGGAGATCCGGTTGAACAGGAGCGGAGGGGGCTGACGAAGTTCTCTTCCGCGGCTGCGGCGGCAGCGCCCCCGGTCGTCCTGCGTGTCCAGCCCGAGTCCTACATCTACCTTCAGACCCCGGAGGAGTTGCGGGCGTGGGAAGAAGGGGTTCGGGCCACGACGGGCCTCAGGATCGATGCCAGCTACATGGCGGGCTCGGCGTCCGAGTCCTGCTCGTGCGGTTGCACCGATGACTGCTGCGTGGACTGTCCCGAATAATGATCCTCACGGTATCGATCGAGGATGATCTCCACACACTCGCCATCCGCGAGGCCGCGGCCCGCCGCCACTACACGCCGTTCCATGTCGTCGAATGCGACCGGATCAGCGGGCGGCCCAGCCTCAGTTGGAGTTCGCACCGGGACTCGCCCGCCACTGTTCTGACCTCCGAAGGGATCGCGGTACCGCTGGAGGACGTCCCGGTGCTGTGGTGGCGGAGGATGAGGGCGAACCAGCAGAACTCCGCGGACGCGGCGAACGACCACGAGCGGCGGCTGGTCAACAACGACTGCCGCGGAGCGCTCGGAGGCATGCTGGCGGCCTCTTTCACCGGCCGGTGGGTGTCGTCCCCGGAGGCGACCGACCGTGCGGCGGACAAGCTGTACCAGCTCGCCGTCGCACGGGAGGAAGGCTTCCGGGTACCGCGCACCCTGGTTTCGCAGTCGCGCCAGGAGGTCATCGAGTTCGTCCGCCGCACCGGCCGGGTCATCGTGAAGCCGGTGCTGGGGGCGAGCGGGCCGCTGATGTTCACTCAGTACCTCGACGACCCGTCCTCGATTCCCGAGGAGTCCTTCCGGGTGTGCCCCGCGGTCTACCAGGAGTACGTCCCCGGCAGGCGCCATGTCCGGCTCAACTGCTTCGGCGAAGACATGTGCGCGGCCCTCATCGAAACGGACCGGCTCGACTGGCGCCCCGATCTGAACGTACCCATCACCAAGTGGGAGGTTCCGGAACCGCTCGCCCGGCGGGGTCACGGCAGTCCTGCGTCGGCTCGACCTGCGCATGGGGATCATCGACATCAAGCTGATGCCGGACGGCGAACCGGTATGGCTGGAGGTCAACCCCCAGGGACAGTTCCTGTTCCTGGAATCCCTCCTGGGCGAACCACTGGCCGACCGCTTCCTGGACTTCCTCATCTCGGAGGCCGCCGACGCCTGACCGGCCGGGAATCGGCGGGTGATCGCGGCAACGGTCACCGTCACCCGCCTCACCGAGCGGCGGTGGCGCGACGGTCTAGACGCCGGTCTGCCCGTCGACGAGTTCACGCACGATATCGAGGTGCCCGTTGTGGCGGGAAATCTCCTCGATGAGGTGGAGGACCACCCAGCGCAGGTCCACATGACGGCCGTCGCCGATGGGACGCTCGGCCGTCGAGTCCAGGTCGCGGTCGGCCACCAGGCGGCGGTAGCGGGCGCTCTGTTCCTCGTACTCGGCGAGAAGCCGGGGCAGTGGGACGTCGACCGCTGTCCGCATCTCGGGGTCGGGGTCGTCGTCGGTCGCCGTCGTGAGCGGCCCCTCGGGCTCCTCGCCGAGAAACATCACCTGGATCCAGTGATGCTCGACCCATCGCAGATGGCTGATCAGCCCGCACATCGTCATCAACGGTGAATTCGGGAGCGGCGCCCTGCGGGCATCTTCCTCGGACACGCCCTCACACTTGGCCCGCGCCGTGTCACGGGCGTAATCCAGGAAGGTGGCCAGCTGCGTACGTTCGTCCCACGTGGGGGGTGTATCGGTTCGTTGTGTCATCGCGGGTGAGGTTCCCACAGCCCGGACGCGGTGTCGCGTGATTTCGAAGCCGCGCGGGCAAGCGGGAGAGCGGGCGAGCACGACCGGCGGCCGCGGCTCCCGGTGGAACCGCCCTTCCGGCTCGATCGCCCCTGCACGTCCCGGACCTGGTTCGCCAAAGCCACCCCGCACGCGCCCGAGGCGGCCTCGGTGCTGTTCACCGCTTCCTTCCAGGCGACGTTCGCGGTCGGTGCACCGGTCGGAGGGCTCACCTTGGATCACACCTCCCCTCCACGGTCATGACACTCGGCGGCATCACCGCCGCCCTCATGGCCGTGGCCGTATGGACCCAGTTCGCCCGGCGCCTCACATGGCCGGATATCCCCCAAGCCTGAAAGGGGGCATTACGGATCGAGCTTCTGGTAGCCGGTCAGGGCGGCGGCCATGGCCGGGCCTCGGCTCTGCCCCTCGTTGCGGACAGCCGTTGCGGACCACGCAAGGGATCTTGAGACCATGAACAGCCCATGGCAGGCTCGTGCCGCATGATCGATGAATTCGCGAAGGACAACCTGCACGGAAGACTGCGGCGGGACCGCGAGGCGCTGCTCTGGAAACTCGACGGCCTGTCGGAATACGACGCCCGCCGGCCCTTGACGGCGACCGGGACCAACCTCCTCGGCCTCGTCAAACACGTGGCCAACGTCGAGGCCAGGTACTTCGGCGAGGTCTTCGACCGCCCTTCCCCGGAATCGCTGCCCCGGTGGCAGGACTCCGACGGCAGCGATCTGTGGGCGACCGAGGACGAGACCCGCGATGAGATCGTCGGGTTCTACCGGCGCACGTGGGAACACTCGGACGCGACGATCAACGAGCTTCCCCTCGACGCCCCCGGCCACGTGCCGTGGTGGCCGGAGCCTCATGCCGACACGAACCTGTTCTCCATCGTGGTCCACGTCCTCGGCGAGACCATCCGGCATGCCGGGCAGGCCGATGTCCTGCGCGAGGGCCTCGACGGCCGGACCGGGTTGCGCGCCGAACACGAGCAGCCGTTCGACGAGGAAGCCCGTGCGGCCCACTGCGCGAAGATCGAACAGGCCGCCGCCGGGTCGGCCGCACCGGTCAACGCCTAGCACGCCACCCGCAGATCGCCGGAGCGGCGTCCGGCCGACCGCGCCTACGGGTGCGTGTCCGTGACCGCGATGACCTCGTCGAGGCGGTCCAGGGCAGCCTGAAGGTCGTCGGCCTTGGCCTGGATCCGGTCGCGCTCGGCGCGCAGCATGGCCCGTTGCTCGGCGTCGGTGTGCCCGGAGTCCCAGCACGGAAGGAGTTCCGTGATCCTTCGGCTGGTCAGGCCGGCGGCGTACATCTGCTGGAAGAAGCGGACCAGGGAGATGGCGTCCTGTCGGTAGAGGCGCTGGCCGGATGGGCTGCGCTCCGCGATGAGCAGCCCCTGCTGCTCGTAGTAGCGCACGGCGCGTACCGAGACGCCGGCCCCCCGTGCCACCTCGCCGATGCGGATCAGCCGCTCGGCCGCGGTCTCTGTGACGGTCATGGTGATTCCTCTCACCCCGGTCCTGCTGACCAACGCTTGCCCCTGACGTCAACGTCAGGTTTTAGCGTACCGGGCATGGACATCAACAACTCAGTCGCCCTTGTCACCGGAGCCAACCGCGGCCTGGGCCGCGCCTTCGCCCAGCGCCTGCTCGAACGGGGCGCCCGCAAGGTCTACGCGACGGCCCGCCGGCCGGAGACCGTGGACCTGCCCGGGGTCGAGGTGCTGTCGCTCGACATCGCCGATCCTGCGGCCGTGCGGGCCGCCGCCGAGGCCGCCCCGGACGTCTCGCTGCTCATCAACAACGCGGGGATCCAGACGGGGACCGACCTGGTCACCGGTTCGCTGGACGCGGTGCGGCACGAGCTGGAGACCAACGTGTTCGGCCACCTGGGAATGATCCGGGAGTTCGCGCCCACGCTCGCCGGGAACGGCGGGGGCGCCATCGTCAACGTGCTCTCCGCCATGTCGTGGTTCGGGGGCAAGGGCGCCAACGCCTACCACCTGACCAAGGCCGCCGCCTGGGCCATGACCAACGGCGTCCGCCTGGAGCTCGCCGAGCAGGGCACGCTCGTGACGGCGGTGCACCTCGGCCTGGCCGACACCGACATGGCCGCGGGCTGGCCCGTGGACAAGATCGCGCCGTCGGACCTGGCCGACGCGGCGCTCGACGGTGTCGAGGCGGGGTCCGCCGAGGTCCTCGCCGACCAGTGGAGCCGGGACGTCAAGTCCCGGCTGCCGCTGACGCCGGAAGAGTTCAACGCCGCGATGGACCGCGCGCTGGCGGCGCTGACGGCGGCCTGAGGGGCTTCTCGGGCCGCACCGACTCCGGTCCGCGGTTGCTCCTGAGGTCGGTCAACCCGCGTACGGCGGTGCCGTGCCCATCCCCCGGATGTGAGCGGATCCGTGATCAGGGCAGGGTCAGGATGCGGGGGCCGTCCTCGGTGATGGCGATGGTGTGTTCGATGTGGGCGGCCCGGCTGCCGTCGATCGTGCGCAGGGTCCATCCGTCGGGGTCGGTGTAGTAGTCGTTGTGCCCTCCGGCCATGAGCATGGGCTCGATGGCGAGCGTGAGGCCGTGGCGCAGGGGGAAACCGCGGCCGGGCCGTCCGTGGTTGGGGACGTGGGGGTCTTCGTGCATCGTGCGGCCGATGCCGTGGCCGCCGAAGTCGGAGGGCATGCCGCAGCCGGCCTTGCGGGCGACCGCGCCGATGGCATGGGAGATGTCTCCGATCCGGTGGCCGGTGGTGGCGGCGGCGATGCCCGCGTCCAGGGCCCGCTGGGTGGCGGCGATGAGTTCGAGGTCGGCGGGGCGAGGGGTGCCGACGATGAAGCTGATCGCCGCGTCCCCGGTCCAGCCGTCGAGTTCGGCTCCGCAGTCGAGGCCGACCAGGTCGCCGTCGCGCAGGCGGTAGTCGCCGGGGATGCCGTGTGCGACGGCGTCGTTCACGGACACGCACATCACGGCGGGGAAGGGGGTGGGGGCGAAGGACGGCCGGTATCCCAGGAACGGAGAGCGCGCTCCGGCCTTGTCGAGAACGGCGCGGGCGGCTTCGTCGAGCTCACTCAGGCGGACTCCCACGGCTGCCGCCGCGCGACCGGCCGCCAGGGCGTGGGCCACGACGCGTCCCGCCTCCCGCATCGCTTCCATTGCCGTGTCGGTCTTGATCTCCACCATGTTCCAGACTCCTTGCGATGCGCCGCTACCCAATAATTATACCGGTATTAGTATCACGGACATGGTGAGAGTTCCTTTGAGCCCGCAGGAGCGTCGACGTGGGCAGCGGTTCGGGGCCCTGCTCCGCGAGGCCCGCGGCGACCGCAGCATGGTGGACGTGGCAGCGGCGGCCGGGGTGTCCGCGGAAACCCTCCGCAAGATCGAGACCGGCCGGGCCCCGACCCCGGCCTTCTTCACCGTGGCGGCCCTGGCCCACGCGCTGGGCCTGTCGCTGGACGGCCTGGCCGTCGCCTGCGCGGAAGAAGACGCCGAGGGCGGCGAGCAGGCGACGGCGGCGTGACCCGCCCCGCGCCGACCGGCGGCGGGGGCAGAACTCCCTGACGCACCACGGCAGAAGCGCTCTCGCCCACACGCACCCAGGGCAGCGCGAAGCCCCACCGTGCGACGCACGGTGGGGCCCTCTTCGAGAGGTATACGCCGACCAGTCGGCCGGTTGCTCAGACGGTGCCGAACGCTCCGGCCTTGACGCCCGCCACGAAGCCGACGAACGCATCGGCGCGAAGGTTCAGGGTGGGACCGCTCAGATCCTTGGAGTCACGTACGGGGACCACGCCGCGCGAGGCGGCGAGGTTGGCGGCGACCTCGACGCAGGCGCCACCGTTCTCACTGTATGAAGACGTGAACCAGCAGGGGGATTCGGTCATCACGGAGTGCCCTTTCCTGGCCGACTGATCATGGCAGCGGTCGACGCCCGGGACAGCGGCTTCGGCCCGCCTCCGACAGTAGGCCGCCCACACGGGCGGAAGTGAGGCGTTTTCCCGCCCAGGTGACCCGCCCGAACCCGATGGGCAGCACCTGATGTACGTGTATTAGGTCACTAAGCGGGATGGAGGAGCGAAACAGCGGATCGGGTGGAGGTAGCCTGGCATTCCATGGCAATGAGTACTGCGCTGTGGTCCTTCGCCCTGGTTGTAGGGCTCCTCACTCTCACTCCCGGTCTCGACACCGCTCTGATCCTGCGCACCTCGGCCCTCGGCCGCCGCAGGAGAGCGTGGGGCGTCGTCCTCGGAATCCAGACCGGCACCCTCCTCTGGGGTGCGCTCACTTCCCTCGGAGTGACCGCACTCCTCACGGCCTCCCACCTCGCCTACACGGCGTTGCGCTGGGTCGGCGCCGCCTACCTGGTCTGGATGGGTGTCCGCATGCTCCGGGACACCTTCCAGAAACTACGGGCCCCGGACACGAACGAATCCGGGCTGCTCGCCGGTACGGACTCGGCAAGCGACGGCTGGCGGCAGGGAACACTCACCAACCTCCTCAACCCCAAGATGGGTGCCTTCTACGTCGCCGTCCTGCCCCAGTTCATCCCCGTCGGCGCGAACCACTTCACCATGGGACTCCTGCTCACCACGGTGCACATCCTCATCGGCCTGATCTGGTCGGCCGTCCTCATCGGTTTCGCCCAGGTGCTGCACGGCTGGCTCCGCAAGCCCCGGGCCCGCCGCCTGCTCGACCGGATCACCGGCACCGTCATCGCCGCATTCGGTATCCGACTGGCTCTCGGCGACTGAACACCCGCGCCGCCACGGTCCGTTCGTCAGGAGACTCCGGCTTCCTCCACGTTGGCCACCATCCTGCGCAGGACCTTGAGCGCGGCCACGTACTCCTCGTCGCTGATGCCCGCGTGGACCACGGCGCGCACCTCGGTCACCAGCTCGCGCAGCCGCACCCTGGCCGCCTCCCCGGCCTCGGTGAGGTACAGACGGTGCCCGGCGTCGCACCGCAGCCAGCCACGGTGGACCAGCTGGTCGACGACCCGCCCCATCTCGTGCGGCCCGTCCGCGAGGGGCGTCAGCTGGACGACGACCTGCTCACGACTCGGCGCCGAGGAAACGCCGTTCAGACGGTTCAACACCCAGTACTGCGGCTGCGTCACGTCGATCCTGGCCATCGCATCACGCAGGTGCCGGGGGACGACCCCATGAGCAAGGCCGCTCCAGTACCCGACGGGCTGCGTGGCCAGCATGTCGTCCGTGGCGGCCGGATCGGCCGGTGCCTGATCGGTGGCGGTGTCAGTCGGCGGCTCCATGATCCGACGCTACATCCCAAAAGCGCCTCGGGGCGGGGCGATTGCGGCACGTGACGGTGTCGGGCCGGGACAGCACGAAGCCCCACCATGCGGCGCACGACGGGGCTGTCCGGCTCGGTGAGGAACCGGGTGTTCAGACGGTGCCGAACTCTCCGGCCTTGACGCCCGCCACGAAGGAAGCGAACGCATCGGCACGAAGGTCCAGGGTGGGACCGCTCAGATCCTTGGAGTCACGTACGGGGACCATGCCGCGCGAGGCGGCGAGGTTGGCGGCAACCTCGACGCAGTTGCCGCCGTTGTTGCTGTACGAGGACGTGAACCAGCGGGGGGATTCGGTCGTCACGGGGTGCCCTTTCGTAACTGGCTGATCATGGCGACGGTCGCCGCCTGGGACAGCGCTTCGGCCTGTAGTTGATGGTAGGCCGTCAACATAGGCAGCACGGACGTACTTTCGCGGTCCAAGTGACCCTGTGCTTGAGACTCCGCGTAGCAGATCACGGACCGATCAGACAGCGTCAGGAGGTTGACCGGAAGGTCGAACGTGCGGCGCTCGCCTATCTCGTACGGTGCCACCTGAATCATCGTGTTCGGCAGTTCGGCGAACTCGATCAGGCGCGCCAACTGGGCATCCATGATGCTGGTCCCGCCGACGGGCCGACGGATGCAGCTTTCGTCGATGGTAACGAACACCATGGGAGGGCGGCTCCGCACCAACGCCGCCTGGCGCTCCGCGAGGAACGAAACTCGCTCGGCCGCCTGCTCGGACGTGATCGCTCCCCTGCGCACGGCACTGTCAGCCAGCACCTGTGCGTACTCGGGTGTCTGCAACAGCCCCGGAATGATGCCGATTTCATACAGCCGGATCTCTACCGCCCGGCCTTCGTACCCCACGTACTCCGGGAAGCCTTCCAGCAGGCTGCCATGGCTGATCTCGCGCCACTCGCGCTCGAACGAATCGGCTGTTCCTTCGGTCCCGAGTGCGGCATCCACACCGATCGAGAACCTGCGGGTTGGCGGTTTGCGGCCGTTCTCGACCCCCGAGACATGCCGCCCCGTGTAGCCGATCCGTACACCTAGGTCATCCTGCTTCCAGCCGCGCGCCTCTCGTGCCCTGCGTAGTCGTGCGCCGTACGCCGCCTCCGGTGACGACTCCGGGTTCAACTCCTTGATGTTTACCAATGTGTTCTCCGTTTCTGCCACGTTGAATACGGGCCGACCCTAGGTCACGCTCATCTCACCTGGTAGCGAAATGACCACGGAGAGGAACGATCGTGTCTACGAAAAACGGTTCTCCGAACGGACGTACCCCCCACGTACCCGCCCCCGGCACCCTCGTACGGCCGGTCGTCCACGACGGCCTGCCCGCGCCGGAGCCGTGCCGGGGCTGCCAGGAGATCGACCACGCCGAGGCCGTGGCCGGTGCCGAGCGCGATGCCTCCAAACAGGCCGCCTGCCGGGCCTCGCGCCGGCGCCACGAGACCGCCGAGCACGGAGCGCCGTCATGAGGCCGGGGTTCGTGATGGTCCGGCTCGCCCTCGCCCTCGGAGCCGCCGGAATCCTCCTGCGCCGGCACCTCCCCCGGATCATCCGGGCACTCGCCCCACAACCACCACCGCCACAACCCCTGTTCGCCGAGCTGCAACGCATCGAGACCGACCCCGCCTACCGGGCCCTGTTCCTCGCCGGGCTGGACGCCGCGATCGCCCGGCACGACGCGGAACGCACCGCCCGGCAGCACGCGGTCGAAGCGGCGGCCGACCTCCTCCAGCGCCTGGTCCGCCCCGCCCCCGGCCCCCGCCACGGCTCCGGCGAACGTGCCGCCGCCGCAGGCACGGACTACGTCGCCGAGGTCACCGTGAGCGCCGGGACCAGGCGCGCGACATCGCTCGGCCGGATCACCGCACCCAACCGCCGCCTCGCCCTGCGATGGCTCCGCAGACAGGCACTACGGCTCGCGGACGGGCACGGACACCCCGAACCCCCCGACACCACCCCTTGGACACGGGCGAAGAACGACGTCCGGCCGGTCACCTTCCACAGCTCCGACGCCCCCGAAAACCTCCGCGCCTGGGCCACCGACGACCAACGCCAGACCGACGCACTACGCCACTTGGAAACCGGCCCCGGCACCCTGCTCACCGTGACCGACCCGGCCGTCGGACTGCACGTCACCCTCACCGGCCGACCCGCCTAGCCCGGCCTCCAGCACCCCACAGACCCCCGTCCTGGCCGCGTTCGCAGTGGCTCCCCCACGGGCGGCCAGGACGGGCACCACCCCACAAGGCATGGAGCGATCCCCGTGGAAAACAGCCCCGAGACCCGGATCCAGGACTGCCCCCACCGCAACCTCTGCACCAGCACCAAACCCGGCTGCCCCCACGCGAAAACCGCCCCACCCATCGCGACACCCCGCACCCCGCGCACACCTCTGCCTGCCCAGTAACCCCCAGACCCCGCCCGGCTGCCCCCTGTCACGGGGACGGCGGCAGCCGGGCGGCCCCACCACCCCCACGAGGAGGAACCCATGCCTCTCCTGACCCCGTACGTCGCCTCACGGAGCACCGACAAAGGCATGCCGGAATCCACCCTGACCGTCGAATTCACCGCGAACGGCCCCCGGCTCACCTACCGGAACCCACGCCCCGAAGACCGCGACAAGCACGGAAACCTCTGGGTACGCGTCGAGGAGTCCCCCGACCCCGGACACGTCCAGTACGACTCCCTCCACTCCACCCGCCAACGCACCTGCATGGAACACCTCCTCTGCCAGATCTGCGCACAGCCCGCCGACCGCAACAAAGACGGCTGGCTCTTCATCGACTGGCAGCGCGAGGACTCACCCCCCACCTGGCCCGAGAAATCACTCACCACCATGCCCCCGCTCTGTACGGAACACGCCCGCATCTCCCTGCGACAATGCCCCTTCCTCCGCCGCGGCGAACACGTCCTCCTCCGCGTACGCAAACCCCACCTCTACGGGGTATCCGGCACCCTCTACCGCCTCACCACCACCGGCTGGATCTCCACCGAAAACGGACAACTCTCCCCCTACAGCAAACCCCGCCACCCCGGCATGCTCGCCTTCCTCCTCCTCCGCCAACTACGCGGAGTGAAAGTCGCCGAACTTCCGTAACCCCCAGCACCACGACGAGACTTCCGCCCCTGTCGCACGGTGGCGTCGCCCGTCCATCGGGACGACGCGCCGCGCGGGGGCGGAGACCAACGCCGGTCGGCTGCCTTTTGCAGAGAGAGGGCAGCCGACCGGTCCGTGCGATCGGCAGCACGACGAGACCGGATCGGTGCGGTACCGAGCATCACGAAGGTGAAGCCGTCCCACTGCTCCAGGCACCCGCCCCGGCCCCACGCTCCACCCACTCGTATCGGCACATCCGATCCCTGCCGGACGCCGCACCCGACCGGCGCGCACCGAAACCGGGAAAGGCCCACGGCAGCCACGAGATTGAAACGTGTTAACTCCCCCACGCACTCTCGATCTAGACATTTAGGGGTGCATTCCGGCCCAGGGAGTCGCGAATGATTGCCATACACAGCTGCCTTACAGGATCTTCGTAGAGCAAGCACGAGAGACGAGACGACGGAAGGTCCGCACGAAGGCAGGCGAATATGTTTTCGACGCACCTTCATTTGTCCGGCCGCACCGTCGCCTCCCCGTTCGAATATCGAATGAAGGAGAACTTGTGATCTCAAAGACGAAGAGGTTCGCCCGTTCCGCGGCCGTGGCGTTCGCCGCCACCGTCGGGGTCACGATGGCCATGCCCACGGGCAACGCCTTCGCCATCGACCACGTCGAGTGCCGTGGTGGGGAGAACTTCCTGAAGATCTGGTCGCACCTGGACGGCAGGTCCAGCGTGGACTGCTACGCCAACAAGGGCCGGACCAACTTCGGCAGCTGGTGGGTCGACCGTATTTCGACGGGCAACAACGATCTCATCTACTACGACGAGAACGGCGACTCGGTACGCATCAATCGATGGACCGACATCACTTTCCCGAACCACCCCCCGCTGGTCAAGGACATCGAAATCCTTTAGCTGACGAGCGGGCCAGTTCCCCAGGAAAGGCCGCACCGACTCACGGCCCTTCACAGATTCCCTCCCCTTACCGAATGAACCTGAATTCATCGCACGGTTGAATTAACCGCTGCCCGGTTCATCGATACAGGCCACGCGCTTTCCGCGTGGCCTGTACCGGCATGTTCCGTAACGGTTCCGGTGTCACCGCTCACGCTCAGCCGTCCCCGCTGGTGCCGCCGCCGATGGACCACCTGTTCCGGCGCCGGTTCCTTCCCCTCACGTCACGTACCAGCGTCCCTGCGGCCAGCGTCACGGCCGCCACGGCGCGGACCCAGCGGGGCCCACCGCGCCCCGCCCAGACCACACACACGCACCCACCGACGCAGACGGCCAGGACGACGAGCAGTACCGGAAGCACCATGGTTCCCACCTTCGCGTTCAGTCCGCCGGTCCCACAGATTGTCCCAGGACCGGCAGACGCTCCCCGGACCCGGCGCGGGTTGCTGCCCGTCGCTCCTCCGGCCAGTTATTTCGACGCGTATCCCGACGCGGACGGTTCCATGCGCACATCGATCGGGTGGTGGAGGACCCTCTCCTCCTGGAGCCTCTCCCCCTGGAACCGGCCCCCCACCGCCGCTAACGCCTGGGTCCCCCGACCGCGTAGACCGCCGTACCGGCGACGACCAGGACGAGGGCCGCCCAGGTGGCGGTCGCCGTGCCGGTCGGCAGCATCATCCAGGTCAGCACCTGCGTCCCCACACCCGACGCGGGCGGGACGACGAAGGAGACCGACAGCCACGCGAACGGCGGGATCCACGCGTACTGCGCCCCGCACCAGGCCGCCCCCATGGCGACGAGTCCGATCAGCCCCGCGCTGTTGCGCACGACGAAGGCGGCGGAGGCCGACTGGCCGCTCATCGTCTGCACCGCCAGCAGCACCGCGCCGATGAGCACGCCGCAGAGCAGCACGTGCGCCGCCCTGCGGGGCATCCAGCGGATCGCGGCCGTCCGGTCCAACGCGCGGTCCTGGCCGCCCAGACCGACCGAGAACGCCATGGCTCCCGCGGTGAGGATGAGCATGATCAGCCGCGGGTCCCCCAGCGTGCCGCCGCCGATCCCGGCGAGTGCCCACACCACCAGCGCGCCGATCACCACCGCCGCGAGCGAGGCGGGCAGCTGCCGCGAGCGCGCGTACAGCGTCAGCCATCTCACCGGAGCGCACCACCGTTCAGTACGGTCAGCGCGTCCTCCGACGAACAGGAGACCGCGGCGGCGTGCATGGCGCCGATCCGCCGCTGCTGCTCCGCCTTCGGCAGCGCGACGAACTTCTTCCACACCGGGCGGGCCAGGTCGTTCTGGTCCTTCACGGGATACATGGTCCCGGCGAGCGGCCGGAGGTCCTCCCCGAGGACCCACGCGGTCGCGATGCTCTGCGCGGCGGCCTCCTCCTGCGTGCCGCTCTCGGTCTCGCTGCGGGGGCTGCACAGCGGGACCATGCCCTGGGCGACCAGGGCCCGGGTGACCGGGCGCTCGCCCTCGGCCTCGCCGATCGTCCGGTCGTCGAAGTCGAGGAGCACGGAGTCGCGCGGCCGTTCCGGCACGCCGGCGATCGCCCTCGGAACGGCGGTCTCACGGATGGCGACGGGGGCCCGGTCACCCAGGGCGCCGCGCATCAGCCGAAGCGCCTCCTTGCCGGGACCCGCCAGGGCGTCGAGCCTCGCCTGCCGGAGCGTCGTCACGCACACCGGGCCGTCGCACACCTGCTTCGCCGCGGCCCGGTCGACGACGTACGTGTCGCGGGCGGTGGCCGGCAGCAGGAGCAGGGCGAGCGCCCCGCCCGCCACCAGGGGAGTGAGGGCGAGCAGCCGGGTGCGCGGGCGGGTGGCGGCCAGCAGGACCAGACCCGTCGCGGCCATGCCGAGCAGCCAGAGCGTCTGCCCGAGCTGCACGGAGCCGGAGAGCGTGAGGAGCGTTTCGCGTACGTCGGCCGTCGCCGGTGACAGCAGCGAGAGAGCGTTCGACATGAACCCGGCGGTCGGCTGCGGGGCGTCCGAAGTCTGCATCTGCCGGAAGAAGTTGTTGAACACCAGGGCGGCCACGGCCAGTGCGGGCGGGGTGAGGACGGAGGGCAGGGCCCGCGCGACCCCCATGCCGAGGACCGCCCCGGCAGCCAGCGCGAGCGCCCCCACCAGCGAGATGGGCAGCCAGCCGATGTGGGTGTACGAGGCGTCGCCCGCCAGGACCTGTACCGCGCCCACGACGACGAGAAGAGCGAAGGCCACGAACAGCGCGAATGCCGTCGTGCCCGCCACGGTCGCCGCGCGGTGCCGTGCGGGCCGTGGCGTGCTGGTCAGCAGTTCGGGCATCTTCGAGCGGTGGTCGCGCAGCCCCTGGAGCGCCCCGAGCCCCACCGCGAGCGGCCAGAGGAAGAACAGCAGGTACCGGATCCACAGGGCCATGGAGGTCCACTGCGCGGTCCACAGGACGGAGCCCTTCGACCACGCTCCGGGGATGAGAAGGAGGAACGCGAGCGCGGCCACCAGGATGACGGCGCCGGCCCACGGGGCGACGGACCGCCGCAGTTCGATGCGCAGAATACGGAGGTTCACCAGGCGCCCTTCGTCTGTGCGGGGTCGGCCAGCAGTGCCGAGTAACCGCGCTCCAGCGGGCTGTCGCCCACGTGTTCCGGGCCGCCCGCCGCGGCCAGCTCGTCCGGGGTGCCCTGGAAGACCAGCCGCCCCTCGGCGAAGAGCACCACGTCGGTGCAGGCGGCGGCCACGTCCTCCACCAGATGGGTCGAGACGACCACACAGGCGTCCGTCCCCAACTCCTGGAGCAGGTCGCGGAAGCGCAGCCGCTGCGCCGGATCCAGGCCGACCGTCGGCTCGTCCAGGAGCAGGATCGACGGGTCGTTGACGATGGCCTGGGCGATGCCGGCCCGTCGCACCATCCCGCCCGACAGGGCCTTCATCCGGTCGTCGGCGCGGTCGGCCAGACCGACCCGCTCCACGGCGCGCTGCGTCGCCCCGGGGATGTCCGCCTTGGGCACCTCCTTGAGCCACGCCATGTACTCGACGAACTCGCGCACGGTGAAGCGCTTGTAGTAGCCGAAGTCCTGCGGCAGGTAGCCGATCCGGCGACGCAGCGCCCGGTGCTCGCCCAGCCCGCCCGCGGACTCCCCGAGCAGCTCCAGCTCACCCCCGGCGGGGCGCAGTACGGTGGCCAGCGCCCGGATGAGGGTGGTCTTGCCCGCCCCGTTGGGGCCGAGAAGTCCGTGTACTCCGGTGCCCAGCGACAGGTCGAGCCCGTCGACGGCCATCCGGTTCCTGCCGACCTTCACCTTCAGTCCGGTCGCCCGGATCTCCCAGGCGTAGGCCGTGGGCGCGATGTCGGCCCTACTCACTGCGGGCATCGTGCGCTTCCTCTTCTGTTGGTTCTGTTGGTTCTGTTGGTTCTGTTGGTTCTGTTGGGGTTCTCCCGGGGTTCCGAGAGGGGGGTTCAACGGTTCGCTGCCAGCACGGTGTACGCGCCCCTGCGGGCGATCACGACGGCGACGCCGAGCGCGAGGATCAGCGCCCACACCGGCAGTCCGCCCTCCTGAAGGGCGGCGGCCGTACGGCTGGTGGCCAGGGTCGGCGCCGCCACCACCACGGCCCATGCGGCCACCATGGCGACGGCGGCGCGTGTCACGCCGATCACGCCGCCGAGCGCGAGGGTCATCGAGGTGAAGGCCAGACAGGGCAGCAGCCACTGCGCGGCCGTCACCCCGGTCGCCCATCCCCCCGCCAGCAGCGCGGGGATCACCACGGCGAGCACGGAGGCGGTGCGCCGCAGCACCAGTTGCAGCCCGGCTCTCGGCGTGGAGGCCGTCAGCTCGTACGCCGGGTCCAGGCCGCGCGACCACGAGGCGGCCACACCGCACACGGGCAGGAGGGGGGCGACCAGCAGCACCAGGGACACCTGGCCGGGGCCGGGTCCCACCAGGTCCAGCAGCAGTGCGAGCGCCGTCACGGCCAGGACCATGGCCAGCCACGGCGTCATGGCGGGCGTCGCCCATGCCGACAGCCTCGTACGGCGCCGGCGCGACGGTGCCGGGACGGCCGCGGCCAGTTCGTGTTCGAGATCGGACCAGACGGCGTCGGTCAGCGCCACCAGTGCGGGGGCCTCGACCGTGACGGCCGCCGACAGCCGGTCACGGCAGACCCGGCACCCCTCCAGATGGGCCTCCAGGGCCCATACCTCGTCCGCGACGAGCTCCGTGTCGCCGCGCGCGTACCCGTCGATGAGCCGTGCCGACGCGTGTTCCACGTTCATGCCAGCGCCTCCCGCATCATGATCCGGGCCCGTCGGGCGCGGGTCTTGACCGTTCCCTCGGGCACTCCGAGCAGAACGGCGGTCTCCCGGACGGACAGTCCGTCGAGCACCATGGCCTGCAGTACTTCTCTGAGCTCCGGTGCGAGCCGCCGCAGCGCGTCCCCGACGTCACCGCCGACGGTGGCCACCAGCGCCTCCTCCTCGGCCGCGGGCGCCACGGGGTGCGGAGCGGCGGCGGGCGGCGGCTCCGCGTGGTGGGCCCTGCGCCGGAACGCGTCGACGAGGCGGCGGGCCGCGATCGTCCACAGCCAGCCGACGGCCGTTCCGCCGGTGTGGCTCCCGGCGAAGGAGCCCGCCGCCCGCCACACCGCCAGATACGTCTCCTGCATGACCTCGGCGACGATCTGCGGGTCGGCGCAGCGGCGGCGCAGCCGCACCGCCAGCCACGGCGACGTGCGCCGGTACAGCTCCTCGAAGGCGGCCCGGTCGCCCCGGGCCACCCGTCGTAGGAGGCGCTCCTCGTCCAGTTCCTGCGGCGCTGCCGCCCTGAGCCGTTTCACACCTGCTAGACGCCCTGCCGGGGCCGCAGGTTTTCCCTGGGGAGTGATCCGGGTCACATTCGAGGTGGTGCTGCCGCTCCGGCGGCCTTCGGGCAACCGGTGAGCCGCTGAGCCCCCGCTCAGAGCGCTCGGCGCAGTTCGTCCGTGGTCACGATCCGCAGGAACGGCGGGATCGTGAGGGCGATGGCGGCCGCGAAGACGAGGAACGCCGCCCGTATCCCGAACCACTCGGCCAGCAGGCCGATGAGGGCCGCGCCCACCGGCATGCCGCCCCAGGTGAGCAGGCGGGAGGCGCTGGAGTAGCGGCCCATCAGGGCGTCCGGGACCAGGTTCTGGGAGATGAGGCGGGCGTTGACCGTCCAGAGGGTGCCGCCCATGCCGCCGAGGAAGGCCGCGACGGCGACGGCCCAGAGGTTCGCGGTGAGGACGGGGACCGCCATCATCGCCAACGTACCGAGCAGGTCCGCGAACATCGCCCACCGACGGCCGAGCAGCCGGTTGACCCGGACCACGGCCAGGGTGCCGACCAGCCCGCCGACGCCGAGGGCGCTGAGGACGATGCCGTACTCCTGGGTGGAGAGCCCCATCAGCTCCTTCGCGATCAGTGGCATCAGGGCCAGCCAGGCGCCCCAGCTCGCGCACAGGACCGTGAGGATCAGGCTCATGGTGCGCAGCAGCCGGTGCCGCCACAGGTAGCGCAGCCCTTCGGTGAGCCGGCCGCCCGCCCGGCCCGCGTCCTTCCGCGGCGCGGCGGCGGCGGGCCGCTCGGCGCGGAACCGGCCGACGAGCAGGAACAGCAGCAGTACGGCCGCGAGATACCCGGCCCAGGTCGCGCCGAGCGCGATTCCCGTCCCGGCGGCCAGGAGCAGGCCGCCGACCATGGGGCCGCAGAATTCGTTGGCAGCGGTCTCGACGCCGGTGATCCACGCGTTGGCGCGTTCACGTGCGGCACGCGGGACCAGGGTGGGGATCAGTGCCGACTCCGCGGTCTGCGCGACGACTTCGGCGATGCCGAGCGCCGCGCCCGTGACGGCCAGGGACGTGAGGGTGACCTGTCCGGCGGTGACGGTCTGGAACAGCCAGCCGACCGCGAGGAGCCGCACTCCGTTGGCCAGCCAGAGCAGCCGCCGACGGTCGACGCGGTCCACGAGGAGGCCGACCGGGAGGGAGACGAGCAGCCACGGCAGCGTGAGGGTGAGGGCGACCAGGGCGACCGGGCCGGGCGAGCTGGTGATCCGGGTGGCCAGCACCGGCAGGGCGATCTTGATGATCCCGTCCGCGAGGTTGGTGAACGCGGTGAGGGCGAGCAGGACGCGGGTGTTGCGGGTGCCGTGCGCATCCACTGCGGGAGGAACGGGCGGTATGGGCGCTATAGGCGCTATGGACGGCGCAAGCGATACGGACGGTACAGGCGGCACGGTTGATGCCGCGTCCTCGGCGGCCGATGGAGCCTGAGCACCCATGAAGCATTCCCCTAACCCTCTAAATGCTTGACCGGTTATCGGTACGCAGCCTGACATCACCGGCGCGAACCAGTCAAGCGCTTAGCCGGTTACGCGAGGGGTAGACTGACCGGGACCAGGAGGTGACCCATGCTCGAAGCACCGCCTTCGGCCCGGTTGGTCGAAGCGTTCGCCAACACCGTCGACGTCGAACTCGGCACCGACGACGTGACCGAGCCCGCGCAGCTCGCCGCCTGGCTGACCGAGCGGGGGCTCCTGCCGCCCGGCGGCCGGATCGCTCCCGCCGACCACGATCTGGCGCTGCGACTGCGCGACGGAATCCGCGAGGAACTGGGCGTACACGCGGGCGACTCCCCCGACGCGCGCCGCGTGGCGGCGGCCGAGGAGGCCCTGCGCGAGCTGCCGCTTCTCGCCACCGTACGACGAGGAGCGGGCACGTCCCTGATTCCCGACCCCGAACTCCCGCCCGCCAAGCAGGCGTTGGCGACGATCGCCATCGCGTGGAGCGAACTGCTCGCCACCGGCGAGGTCGCCCGCCTCAAGCGCTGTGCCGAGCACGCCTGCGCCTGGGTGTTCTGGGACGTCTCCAAGAACCGCAGCCGCCGCTGGTGCTCCATGCGGGTCTGCGGCAACCGGACCAAGGCCCGCCGGTACGCGGCCAAGCATGCCGTCGGCAGCGACTGAGGCTCCCGCCGGAGCGGCCGCGTCATCCGAAGGCCGGTACAACGGGAATCGGCGCGCCCGTGACGGGCGCGCCGATCCTGTTCAGACCCGTTCAGACCTGTTCAGACCCATTCAGGCCCGCGCGGGCCTGAATGCGCCCCGTTCAGACCCCGACGTACGCCGCCAGGTGCTCGCCGGTGAGGGTGGAGCGGTCGGCGGCGAGGTCGGCGGGGGTGCCTTCGAAGACGACCCGGCCGCCGTCGTGACCGGCGCCGGGGCCGAGGTCGATGATCCAGTCGGCGTGCGCCATGACCGCCTGGTGGTGCTCGATGACGATGACCGACTTCCCGGAGTCGACCAGCCGGTCGAGCAGGCCGAGCAGCTGCTCCACGTCGGCGAGGTGGAGTCCGGTGGTCGGCTCGTCGAGGACGTAGACACCGCCCTTCTCCCCCATGTGGGTGGCCAGCTTGAGCCGCTGCCGCTCGCCGCCGGACAGCGTGGTGAGCGGCTGGCCGAGGCTGATGTAGCCCAGCCCGACATCGGCGAGGCGGACGAGGACGCGGTGCGCGGCGGGCGTACTCGCCTCGCCGGAGCCGAAGAACTCCTCCGCCTCGCTCACCGACATCGCGAGTACCTCGCTGATGTCACGGCCTCCGAAGCGGTACTCCAGCACCGATGCCTGGAACCGCTTCCCCTCGCACTCCTCGCAGGTGCTGGCGACACCGGCCATCATCCCCAGGTCCGTGAAGACGACACCGGCACCGTTGCACGTGGGACAGGCGCCCTCGGAGTTGGCGCTGAACAGTGCGGGCTTCACGCCGTTGGCCTTCGCGAACGCCTTGCGGATCGGGTCGAGCAGTCCGGTGTACGTCGCCGGATTGCTCCGCCGCGAGCCCTTGATCGGCGCCTGGTCGATGGACACCACGCCCTCACCGGTGGGAATCGACCCGTGCACGAGCGAGCTCTTGCCGGAACCGGCGACACCCGTGATGACGGCCAGGACCCCGAGGGGGATGTCGACGTCGACGTCGCGCAGGTTGTTCTCCGTCGCGCCGCGGATCTCCAGCGCGCCGGTGGGCTTGCGCACCGTCTCCTTGAAGGAGGACCGGTCGTCGAAGTGGCGGCCGGTGACTGTGCCGCCCGCCCGCAGCCCCTCGACGGTGCCCTCGAAGCAGACGGTGCCGCCCGCCGTACCGGCGCCGGGCCCCAGGTCGACCACATGGTCGGCGATCGCGATCGTCTCCGGCTTGTGCTCCACGACGAGCACCGTGTTGCCCTTGTCCCGCAGCCGCAGCAGCAGGTCGTTCATCCGCTGGATGTCATGGGGGTGCAGCCCGATGGTGGGCTCGTCGAAGACATAGGTGGTGTCGGTGAGCGAGGAGCCGAGGTGGCGGATCATCTTGACGCGCTGCGCCTCGCCGCCCGACAGCGTGCCCGCGGGCCGGTTGAGCGAGAGATAGCCGAGACCGATCTCCACGAACGAGTCGAGCGTCTGGCTCAGCGCGTCGAGCAGCGGCGCCACCGACGGCTCGCGGAGGCCGCGTACCCATTCGGCCAGGTCGCTGATCTGCATCGCGCACGCGTCGGCGATGCTGATCCGCTTGATCTTCGAGGACCGGGCCCCCTCGCTGAGCCGGGTGCCGTCGCACTCGGGGCAGGTGGTGAAGGTGACCGCCCGCTCCACGAACGCCCGGATGTGCGGCTGCATCGCCTCCTTGTCCTTGGCCAGGAACGACTTCTGGATCTTGGGGATCAGCCCCTCGTAGGTGAGGTTGATGCCGTTGACCTTGACCTTGGTCGGCTCGCCGTAGAGGAAGTCCCGCATCTCCTTCTTGGTGAACCTGCTGATCGGCTTGTGCGGGTCGAGGAAGCCCGACTGGGCGTAGAGCCCCACGGTCCACTGGCTGTCCGACTTCCAGCCGGGGATGGTGAACGCGCCCTCGGCGAGTGACTTGGAGTCGTCGTAGAGCTGGGTGAGGTCGATGTCGGAGACGGTTCCCCGGCCCTCGCAGCGCGTACACATGCCGCCGGTGCGGTTGAAGGTCGCCTTCACGGCCTTCTTGGCACCGCGCTCGACGGTGATCGCACCGCTGGCCCTGACCGAGGGGACGTTGAACGCGTACGCGCTCGGCAGGCCGATGTGCGGCTTCCCGAGCCGGCTGAAGAGGATGCGCAGCATCGCGTTGGCGTCGGTGGCGGTGCCGACCGTGGAGCGCGGGTCGGCGCCCATCCGCTGCTGGTCGACGATGATCGCCGTCGTCAGCCCTTCGAGGACGTCGACCTCGGGCCGCGCCTGCGTCGGCATGAAGCCCTGGACGAAGGCGCTGTACGTCTCGTTGATCAGCCGCTGCGACTCCGCGGCGATCGTGCTGAACACCAACGAACTCTTGCCCGAACCGGAGACACCCGTGAACACCGTCAGCCGGCGCTTCGGGATCTCGATGCTGACGTCCTTGAGGTTGTTCTCCCGCGCACCGTGCACGCGGATCAGGTCGTGGCTGTCGGCAGCGTGCGGCGCGGGCGACTGCGGGTCCTTCTTCGTGGCCATGCTGGTCGTTCTCCGGCTTCTGCGTCGTCGGCTTGCGCTTCGTCGGCTTCTGGTACGTCGGTTCGGGCCTCGTCGGCTCGCGCGTCGTCGGCTTCTGGTAAGTCGGCCTGTGATCGTGGTGAGGGTCCGCTGCCTCCCTTACGGGCGGGGGCGCTCAGCCATGGGCCGGGACCCTACCGCAGGACTTCCTGCCGCAGGCCGGTCCCTGGCTGAGCGCCGGTCCTCACGCCTTGCGGGGCTGGTTGAAGCGGAGCATGTTGCCCGCCGGGTCGCGGAAGGCGCAGTCGCGGACGCCGTACGGCTGGTCGATCGGCTCCTGCACGACGTCCCCGCCGGCGGCCCGAATGCTCTCGAAGGTGGCGTCGACGTCGTCGGTGGAGAAGATCACGCCGCGCAGCAGGCCCTTGGCCAGCAGCTCCGCCATCACCTGCCGATCGGCGGGCGCGGCGTTGGGGTCGGCGAGCGGGGGTTCGAGGACGATCTCCACGTCCGGCTGCGACGGTGAGCCGACGGTCACCCAGCGCATCCCCTCGAACGCGACGTCGTTGCGGACCTCCATGCCGAGGACGTCGCGGTAGAAGGGGAGCGCCTTGTCGTGGTCGTCGACGGCGATGAAGCACTGTGTGAGCTTGATGTTCATGCCTTCGACGCTACGAGGAGGCGGCGGATTCCGCTTCTCCATTCCTGACCGGTCGCGTGCGGACCTTGGCGACGCACGGCGGGATCGCGGCACCGGCCTCGTGACGGCGGGCCCGGTAGGCGCTGGGGCTCTCGCCGACCAGCTCCGTGAAGCGTGAGCTGAACGACCCCAGCGAGGTACATCCCACCGCGAAGCAGACCTCCGTCACGCTCATGTCGCCCCGGCGCAGCAGCGCCTTCGCCCGCTCGACACGGCGGGTCATCAGATAGCGGTAGGGCGTCTCCCCGTAGGCGGCACGGAAGCTGCGGGAGAAGTGGCCGGACGACATCAGGGCGACCTTCGCCAGCGCCGGGACGTCCAGCGGCAGCGCGTAATCACGGTCCATCGCGTCCCGGGCCCGGCGCAGCCGTACCAGGTCCTCCAGGTTCATACACCCCAGCATCGCACGGTCGCGGTGGCCCGCCCCCGTGAACCTTTCCGGCCGCTGCGGGCAACAGGGGGTGCCGGACTCACCGACCGACCACCCCCCTGGAGGCGCTCTGTGTCCGGACGACCACCACGACGCGGGCCCGACGCCGTACCCCCGTACCCCCGCACCCGCCACGCCCCGCCCCGCCCCGCACTCCCCGTAACCCCGCTACGCACCTACGTGACCGAGCCCACCCTCCACTCCGTTCAAACTCCCGCAACAATGAACCTGTGATCACTTCGCCGTCCCGGAGCAGCTCCCGTCGCACCGACCACGCGCCGACGCCCTATGTCGACCTGTCGCGTGCCGAGTGGAGCGCTCTTCGGGACAAGACCCCGCTGCCGCTGACCGCCGAGGAGGTGGAGGCGCTGCGCGGGCTCGGCGACGTCATCGACCTGGACGAGGTACGGGACGTCTATCTGCCGCTCTCGCGGCTCCTCAACCTCTATGTCCAGGCCACCTCCGGCCTGCGCGGCGCCCTGAACACCTTCCTGGGCGACGCGGGCAACGGCCACGGCGAGCAGCGCGGCACCCCGTTCGTCATAGGGGTCGCGGGCAGTGTCGCCGTGGGCAAGTCCACCAGCGCCCGTATCCTCCAGGCGCTGCTGGCCCGCTGGCCGGAGCACCCGCGCGTCGAACGGGTCACCACCGACGGCTTCCTGCTCCCGATGAAGGAGCTCCAGGCGCGCGGCCTGATGTCCCGCAAGGGGTTCCCGGAGTCGTACGACCGGCGCGCCCTGACCCGTTTCGTCGCCGACATCAAGGCCGGCAAGGACGAGGTGACCGCCCCCGTCTACTCACACCTGATCTACGACATCGTGCCGGACGAACGCCTCACCGTGCGCCGCCCCGACATCCTCATCGTCGAGGGCCTCAACGTGCTCCAGCCCGCCATGCCCGGCAAGGACGGCCGGACCAGGGTCGGGCTCGCCGACTACTTCGACTTCAGCGTGTACGTGGACGCGCGCGCCGAGGACATCGAGACCTGGTACCTCAACCGCTTCCGCAAGCTGCGCGAGACGGCGTTCCAGAACCCGTCCTCGTACTTCCGCAAGTACACCCAGGTCTCCGAGGAGGAGGCCATGGACTACGCGCGCACGATGTGGCGGACCATCAACAAGCCCAACCTGCTGGAGAACGTCGCGCCGACGCGCGGCCGTGCCACCCTGGTGCTCCGCAAGGGGCCGGACCACAAGGTCCAGCGTTTGTCCCTGCGCAAACTCTGACCCCCTGGAGCGCCGTGCTGCATCTGCGCCTGATCGTCCCCGCCGACGCCACGGACGAGGTGGTCCACCTTCTGGAGACCACCGTGGGCACCACCCATCTGGCGGTCCTGACGGGCGCGGCACGCAGTCCCGTCGGCGATGTGATCCTGTGCGACGTGGCCCGTGAGGCGGGCGACGAACTGATCGGCGAGCTACGCGACCTGGGCATCGACAAGTCCGGCTCGATCACCGTCGAGAACATGGATCTGACGCTCTCCGCGCACGCCGACCGGGCGGAGGAGGAGGCACCGGGCGAGGGTGCGGACGCGGTGCTGTGGGAGGAGCTGACGGAGGTCACCCACGAGGAGTCGACGTTCAGCGTCACGTACCTGGCGTTCCTCACCGTCGCCACGATGCTCGCCGCCTGCGGTGTGATGCTCGACAACGCGATCCTGATCGTGGGCGCGATGGCGGTCGGCCCGGAGTTCGGCCCGCTGGCCGGGATCTCCACGGCCCTGGTGCAGCGCGCCCCGCGCCTGGTGTGGCGCTCGCTGTGGGCGCTGATCGGCGGCTTCGCCATCGCGATGGTGCTGACGGTGGGCTTCGCCTGGCTGATGGACTCCTTCGGGCTGTTCACCCGCTCGATGGTCGAGGGGGACCGGCCCAACACGGCCTTCATCTGGAAGCCGGACTGGATGTCGTTCGTGGTCGCGTTCCTGGCGGGCATCGCCGGGACGCTGTCGCTCACCTCGGCGAAGTCCGGGGCGCTGATCGGCGTGGCGATCTCGGTGACGACGGTTCCGGCGGCGGCGAACGCGGCGGTCGCGTTCAGCTACACGGACTACACCCAGACGGTCGGCTCCGTGCAGCAACTGCTGGCCAACCTGGGCGGCATCATCGTGGCGGGCACGCTCACCCTGCTGGCCCAGAAGGTCCTGTGGTCGGCCCACCTCCGCCGCACCCGGCCGGTCTGAACCGGCCGGGGCACGACACCTCACACCTCACCTGACGTCACGCCGCCTGCGCGTGCGGCCTCCGTCACCCGAGGGCGGACTTCACCACATCGGCCAGGCGCCCGGCCACGGCCCGCGCCTGCTCGATGTCGGCCGCCTCGACCATGACCCGTACCAGCGGCTCCGTACCCGACTGGCGCAGCAGTACGCGCCCGGTGGCACCCAGCTCCCGCTCCGCCTCGATGACCGCCGTGGCCAGCTCGGAGGACGTGCTCACCCGGGACTTGTCGACGTCCGGCACATTGATGAGCACCTGCGGCAGGCGCTGCATGACCCCGGCCAGCTCGGCCAGGCTCCGGCCGGTCGCGGCGACCCGGGCGGCCAGCATCAGGCCGGTCAGGGTGCCGTCGCCGGTCGTGGCGTGGTCCAGGACGATGACGTGGCCGGACTGCTCGCCGCCGAGCGCGAAGCCCTCGGCCTTCATCGACTCCAGGACGTAGCGGTCGCCGACGGCCGTCTGGATGAGCCGGATGCCCTCCCGCTCCATGGCGATCTTGAAGCCGAGGTTCGACATGACCGTGCCGACCACGGTGTCCTTGCGCAGCTTCCCGGCCTCCCGCATGGCGAGGGCGAGCACGGCCAGGATCTGGTCGCCGTCGATCTCCTCGCCCGCCGCGTCCACGGCCAGGCAGCGGTCGGCGTCGCCGTCGTGCGCGATGCCCAGGTCGGCACCGTTCTCGACGACGGCGGCGCGCAGCAGCTCCAGGTGGGTGGAGCCGCAGCCGTCGTTGATGTTGAGGCCGTCGGGGTCGGCGCCGATCGTGATGACCTCGGCCCCGGCCCGCGTGAACGCCTCGGGCGACACCTTGGCGGCGGCACCGTGCGCCTCGTCGAGGACGACCGTCAGCCCGTCGAGCCGGTTCGGCAGGACCGCGATGAGGTGGGCGATGTAGCGGTCGAAGCCCTCCGCGTAGTCGGTGACCCGGCCGACGCCGGCACCGGTCGGGCGCGCCCACGGCGCACCGGTGCGGTGCTGGTCGTAGACGGTCTCGATCCGGTCCTCCAGCTCGTCGGCGAGCTTGTGACCGCCGCGCGCGAAGAACTTCACACCGTTGTCCGGCATGGCGTTGTGGCTGGCGGAGAGCATCACGCCGATGTCGGCGCCGAGCGCGCCGGTGAGATACGCGACGGCGGGCGTGGGCAGCACCCCGACGCGCAGGACGTCCACGCCCGCGCTGGCGAGGCCCGCCACGACGGCGGCCTCCAGGAACTCTCCGGACGCGCGTGGGTCCCGGCCCACCACGGCGGTCGGCCGATGGCCCTCGAAGGTGCCCACCTCGGCGAGTACGTGCGCCGCCGCGACCGAGAGTCCGAGCGCGAGCTCGGCCGTCAAGTCCGCGTTGGCGACACCGCGCACGCCGTCCGTGCCGAAGAGTCGTCCCACTGGTGTCCTCCGAGATGCTCCGAAACCGCACAACCACAGCAACCAAGAAACAGGCAAAACGCAACAAGCCACGGCTGCGCACCGCGCGACCGGACGAGGAAATGCCAATAAGCGTCTTATGCCGTTATACGCCCGCGAGGGGCGATAAACGAACGCCCCAGCAGCACAGGTGTGCCGCCGGGGCGAACGAGTAAAACAGACGAGCAGGCGATTTAGCGCTTGCTGTACTGCGGGGCCTTACGGGCCTTCTTGAGACCGGCCTTCTTGCGCTCGACCGCACGGTCGTCGCGGCAGAGGAAGCCGGCCTTCTTCAGCGTGGCGCGGTTGTTGTCCACGTCGGCCTCGTTCAGCGAGCGGGCCACGCCGAGGCGCAGGGCACCGGCCTGACCGGAGACGCCGCCACCCGAGATACGGGCGATGACGTCGTAGCGGCCGTCGAGCTCAAGCACCTTGAAGGGCTCGTTGACTTCCTGCTGGTGCACCTTGTTGGGGAAGTAGTCCTCAAGGGTGCGACCGTTGATCTTCCACTTGCCGGTGCCCGGAACGATCCGGACGCGGGCGATGGCGTTCTTGCGACGGCCAAGGCCGGCGGCGGGCTGCGGGTCGCCGAAGCGGCCGGCGAGGGACTCGCTGGTGTACTCGCCCTCGACGGGAACCTCCGATTCGAAGGTGGTCACCTCGGCGAAAACCTCTTCGCCCTCGGTGCCCGCCACGTCTTCGGTGGTCGTCTCAACAGTGGTCTCGGCCACGATGCTCCTCAGATCTTTCTGTACGTCTTAGGGTGTGGCCGGAACTACTGCGCGACCTGGGTGATCTCGAACGGGACCGGCTGCTGAGCAGCGTGCGGGTGCTGGTCGCCCGCGTAGACCTTG
The DNA here is from genome assembly GCF_026340105.1 of Streptomyces sp. NBC_01433. Taxonomy (NCBI): domain Bacteria; kingdom Bacillati; phylum Actinomycetota; class Actinomycetes; order Kitasatosporales; family Streptomycetaceae; genus Streptomyces; species Streptomyces sp. NBC_01433. The sequence goes on from NZ_JAPEPM010000001.1 coordinate 1,422,551, forward strand.
AGCTTCGAGATCATCTGACGGCCCAGGGTGTTCTTGGGGATCATGCCCTTGATGGCCTTCTCGACGGCCTTCTCGGGGTTCTTCGAGAGCAGCTCGTCGTAACGCACCGAACGGAGACCGCCCGGGAAGCCCGAGTGGCGGTACGCCATCTTCTGGGTCTTCTTGTTGCCGGAGAGGTGAACCTTCTCGGCGTTGATGATGATGACGAAGTCGCCCATGTCCATGTGGGGGGCGTAGATCGCCTTGTGCTTGCCTCGGAGGAGGTTCGCGGCCGTGGTGGCCAGACGGCCCAGGACGATGTCCTGAGCGTCAATGATGTGCCACTGGCGCGTCACATCTCCGGGCTTGGGGCTGTACGTACGCACGGTCGTAGCCTTCGCTTCTTCAGTGGATGGGTCCAGACACATGGCACCTCTGAAGCGATCATGCAGCTGGGGCTCACAAAAGCCGGAAACACTGTCCGTATGCGAGCCACTGGTAACTGCTCCAGAGAACCTACGTAAGGGCCCTTCGCGTGAGAACGACGAAGCCAATACGCATAACAATCACCGACACTACCCGTCGTGCCCCGGACGGGTCAAAACGCGCCTCCCCTACCGCGCCCGCTCCACCCTCCGCTCGTCCCACACCGGCTCCGTCGTCTCCCGGACCACCCCGTCCGATCCGAAGACCAGATACCGGTCGAAGGACTTCGCGAACCACCGGTCGTGCGTGACGGCCATCACCGTCCCGTCGTACACCTCCAGCCCGTCCTGAAGCGCCTCGGCCGACTCCAGGTCCAGGTTGTCCGTCGGCTCGTCCAGCAGCAGCGCGGTCGTCCCCGCCAGCTCCAGGAGCAGGATCTGGAACCGTGCCTGCTGCCCCCCGGACAGCTTCTCGAAGGGCTGGTCCCCCTGCCGCTCCAGCTCGTAGCGCCGCAGCACCGACATCGCCCCGCCCCGGTCCTTGGCGTGCTCCGTCCACAGGATCTCGACGAGCGTCTTGCCCAGCAGCTCCGGATGGGCGTGCGTCTGCGCGAAGTGCCCCGCCACGACCCGCGCCCCGAGCTTCCACTTGCCGGTGTGCGCCACCGGCTCCCCCGCCAGCAGCCGCAGGAAGTGGGACTTCCCCGACCCGTTGGATCCCAGGACGGCGACCCGTTCCCCGTAGAAGATCTCCAGGTCGAACGGCTTCATGAGGCCGGTCAGCTCCAGCCCCTCGCAGGTCACGGCCCGCACCCCGGTCCGTCCGCCGCGCAGCCGCATCCTGATGTCCTGCTCGCGCGGCGGCTCCGGCGGCGGCCCGGCGTCCTCGAACTTCTTGAACCGGGTCTGCATCGCCCGGTAGCGCGACGCCATGTCGGGGCTGATCGCCGCCTGCTGCCGCAGCCGGTGGACGAGCGCCTTCAGCCGGGCGTGCTCCTCCTCCCAGCGCCGCAGCAACTCCTCGAACCGGGCGAACCGGTCCTTGCGCGCCTGGTGGTACGTGTCGAAGCCCGCACCGTGGACCCACACATCGCTGCCCGCCGGGCTCGGCTCCACGCTGACGATCTTCTCGGCGGCCCGCGCCAGCAGCTCCCGGTCGTGGGAGACGAAGAGCACCGTCTTACGGGTCTCCTTCAGCTTCCCCTCCAGCCAGCGCTTCCCGGGGACGTCCAGATAGTTGTCCGGCTCGTCGAGCAGCAGCACCTCGTCCGGCCCCCGGAGCAGCGCCTCCAGGACGAGCCGCTTCTGCTCACCACCGCTGAGCGTCCGCACCTCCCGCCACTGCGCCTTCTCGTACGGGACACCGAGCGCGGCCATGGTGCACATGTCCCACACCGTCTCGGCCTCGTACCCCCGGGCCTCCGCCCAGTCGCTCAGGGCCTGCGCGTACTTCATCTGCGCGGCCTCGTCGTCGACGGAGAGGATCAGCTCCTCGGCCACGTCCACGGCCTTCGCCGCTTCCCGGATGCGGGGCTGCGCCACGGACACCAGCAGGTCCCGTACGGTCCGCTCGTCCCGCACGGAGCCCACGAACTGGGCCATCACCCCGAGCCCGCCGCTCACCGACACCGTGCCGCCGTGCGGCTGGAGCTCTCCGGCGAGCAGACGCAGCAGTGTCGTCTTGCCCGCACCGTTGGCGCCGACGAGGGCGACGACGGCCCCGTCCGCGACCCGGAACGAAGCATCGCCGAGCAGTACCCGCCCGTCCGGTAGGTAGTACTCCAGATGGCCCGCTTCAAGATGTCCCATACACATCATTGTCACGCCCTGCGAAGCCCTGGCCCAACCGGTTTACCGAGGCCCTGGGAATCGGGCCCACCGAGGCTCGGTCGGTCTAAGATTCGCCGCATGAGCTTTGGGCAAGGGGGGCCCTCCTGGGGGCCGGGAGATCAGCAGACGCCTGACTGGTCGGCGCTGGCCGACGAATCCGCCGCACGCGGCCGCCGCAAGAGGTGGCTGATGATCGGCGGCGGCGTGCTCGCCACCGCCGCGGTCGGCGCGATCGTGGCCACGGCCGTCATCTCGACCAACAACAACGGCGACAAGCGCGCCGGCTCGGACAAGAACGCGAGCGATCTGCCCGCACCGGCCGATCTGCCCCCGGACACCTCCGAGCCCGCACCGTCCTTCTCCTCGGTGGCGCCGCCGCCCCCGCCGGACCCGAAGGACTACATATCCGATGCCAAGAAGGACAAGGCGCCGATCACCGTCGACGGCTTCTTCCCGGGCAAGAAGCTGACGATGGGCGACCGCGTCCACATCAAGGGCGCGACGAACCGCACCACGAGCTGCGCCGCGGGCACCCAGGGCGCACTCGGCGCGGTCCTCACGAACAACGGCTGCCAACAGCTCATCCGCGCCACGTACCGCAAGGAGGGCATCGCGGTCACCGTCGGTGTCGCGGTGTTCAAGACCGAGGCGCGGGCGAAGAAGGCGGCCCAGCAGTCGTCCGGCGGCATCGCCTCCCTCGGCGGCGAGGGCGTACCCACCTTCTGCCGCGCCGGTACGGTCTGCCGCCGCACCGCCAACTCCTACGGCCGCTACGCGTACTTCACCGTCAGCGGCTTCACCGACGGAACCCGCGTCACCACGTCCGACAAGAAGGTGTACGCGGTCGGCGACGACCTCACGGAGTTCACGTTCCGTCAGATCCGGCACCGGGGCGAGGTCCAGGCCGCGCAGGCGGCGAACCCCGCCACCTGACGCCCCGCGGAGTCGCGGTCGGGGCGCGCACCGAACCCCGGCCCCGACCCGCAGCCCCACCCCCCGGCCCGGCAACGCGCCTCACCACACCCGCCCGCCGGGGTCAGCAGCAGCCCGCCCCCGGCAGCGTCCTGACGTTCCGGGCCTCGACCGCCCGCGCCGCCAGCAACTCGTCGGCCGGGTAAGCCACTTCCTCCAGCGTCAGCCCGTGCGGCCGCACCACGTGCACCGCCGGGTCCCGCACCTTCGCCGCCAGCACCTCGGCGGGCCACCCGGCCGGACGGCGCCCGTCCCCCACGAACAGCGCGGCACCGATCAGCGCCCGCACCATGTTGTGGCAGAACGCGTCGGCCTGCACGGTCGCGGTCAGCACCCCCGACGCCTCGTCCCGTACCCAACTCAGCTTCTGCAGCGTACGAATGGTGGTAGCACCCTCGCGCTTCTTGCAGTACGCCGCGAAATCGTGCTCCCCGACCATCAGCGCGGCGGCCTCGTTCATCGCGTCCACGTCCAACGGCCGGTCGTGCCACAGCACATGACCGCGCGTCAGCGGATCCACCCCGCCGGTCCTGTCCCCCACCCGGTAGGCGTAGCGCCGCCACATCGCGGAGAACCGCGCGTTGAACCCGGCCGGCGCCTCGGCCGCCCGCCAGACCCGGACGTCCAGCGGCAGCCGCCCGGCCATCCGCCGCAGCAGCTTCTCCTCGTGCTCGGCCCACACCTCGGCCGGCAGGTCGACATGCGCCACCTGCCCCCGCGCGTGCACCCCGGCATCGGTGCGCCCGGCCACCGTCAGGTCGTACGTACGGGAGGACCGCGTCACGGTCCGCAGCGCGTCCTCGATCTCCCCCTGCACGGTGCGCCTGCTGGTCTGCTTCGCCCAGCCGGAGAAGTCCTTCCCGTCGTACGACAGGTCCAGCCGCACCCGTACGAAACCGGGCTCCGCCTCGTCACTCACCACGCGTCCCCTCTCGAACCCTTCACAGCAGAACGGGCCCGCACCGCCCCGAAGGGTGATGCGGGCCCGTCCAGTGGTCTCAGAACGCTCAGGCGTCCTTGGACTCCGCGTCGGCCTCGGCCGGCTTGGCGTCCTCGACGACCTCGGCGGACTCGGCCGGGGCCTCGTCCTTCTTGAGGGAGTCTTCCTTGACCGCACGCTTCGTCGCGGCCTCGGCCTCACCGGTGGCCTGCTGCGCCACGGTCAGCGCCTCGACCAGCTCGATGACCGCCATCGGGGCATTGTCGCCACGACGGTTGCCGATCTTGGTGATGCGGGTGTAGCCACCGGGGCGGTTCTCGTACCGCGGGGCGATCTCGGTGAAGAGCGTGTGCACGATGCTCTTGTCCGTGATCGTCTGCAGCACCAGGCGACGGTTGTGGATGTCGCCCTTCTTCGCCTTGGTGACCAGGCGCTCGGCGACCGGACGCAGGCGACGGGCCTTGGCCTCGGTCGTGGTGATGCGACCGTGCTCGAACAGCGACTTCGCCAGGTTGGCGAGAAGCAGACGCTCGTGCGCGGCGCTGCCGCCCAGACGGGCACCCTTTGCGGGACGCGGCATGGTGTTTCTCCTTGTGTGCTGCACCGGCCGTATCAGGTACCGGTGTCAGTTCCCGCGCGGCGGTCGCCACACGGAAGTCCAGGTACTGGACGAGCCAAACCCAGCCCGCCCAACGTTCGAGGCCGAGCCGAAATCAAGCCCGTCCGGCGATTGAGGACAAAGCCCTCGCGCCCGAGCCAAATCCAGCCCGTCCGGCGATTGAGGACAAAGCCCTCGCCCGGTCCGGGGCACCCAGCAATCCCGGGCACCCCAGCCGGAGGCGTACTAGTACTGCTCGGTCTCCACGAAACCGGCATCCGCGTCATCGTCCGCGCCAAACGCGTCCGCCGCGGCGGTCGGGTCGAAGCCGGGAGGCGAGTCCTTCAGCGCGAGGCCCATACCGGCCAGCTTCGCCTTGACCTCGTCGATCGACTTCGCACCGAAGTTGCGGATGTCGAGCAGGTCGGCCTCGGAACGAGCCACGAGCTCACCCACGGAGTGGATGCCCTCGCGCTTGAGGCAGTTGTACGAGCGGACCGTGAGCTCCAGCTCCTCGATCGGCAGCGCCAGATCGGCGGCCAGCGCCGCGTCCGTCGGCGACGGGCCCATGTCGATGCCCTCGGCGTCGATGTTGAGCTCGCGCGCCAGACCGAACAGCTCGACCAGGGTCTTACCGGCGGACGCCATGGCGTCACGCGGGCGCATGGCCTGCTTGGTCTCGACGTCGACGATCAGCTTGTCGAAGTCGGTGCGCTGCTCGACACGGGTCGCCTCGACCTTGTACGTGACCTTGAGCACCGGCGAGTAGATGGAGTCGACCGGAATCCGGCCGATCTCCTGGCCCACCTGCTTGTTCTGGACGGCGGAGACGTAGCCGCGACCGCGCTCGACGGTCAGCTCCATCTCCAGCTTGCCCTTGCCGTTCAGCGTGGCCAGGACCAGGTCCGGGTTGTGGACCTCGACACCGGCCGGCGGGGCGATGTCAGCAGCGGTGACCAGGCCGGGGCCCTGCTTGCGCAGGTACATCACGACCGGCTCGTCGTGCTCCGAGGAGACGACCAGCTGCTTGATGTTGAGGATGAGGTCGGTCACGTCCTCCTTGACGCCCGGCACGGTGGTGAACTCGTGCAGGACACCGTCGATCCGGATGCTGGTGACAGCAGCGCCGGGGATCGAGGAGAGGAGCGTGCGGCGCAGGGAGTTGCCGAGGGTGTAGCCGAAGCCCGGCTCCAGCGGCTCGATGACGAACCGGGACCGGAACTCGTCGACGACCTCTTCGGTCAGCGACGGACGCTGAGCGATCAGCATGAGGAAAATCCTTCAGTCGTGGGCACCCACTATTTGATGCCCGACAGATGAAACAAGGGTACGGGCGGCACACCCCCGAAGAGATGTACCGCCCGGCCCCACACTTGCGACAACGCGCGAACAGCCGTTACCGGCGTCCGTGCGTCAGACGCGACGACGCTTCGGCGGACGGCAGCCGTTGTGCGGCGTCGGGGTGACGTCCTGGATCGAACCGACCTCAAGGCCCGTGGCCTGGAGGGAGCGGATCGCGGTCTCGCGGCCGGAGCCCGGACCCTTGACGAAGACGTCAACCTTGCGCATGCCGTGCTCCTGCGCGCGGCGGGCGGCCGACTCGGCGGCCATCTGCGCGGCGAAGGGGGTGGACTTGCGCGAGCCCTTGAAGCCGACGTGGCCGGCGGAGGCCCAGGAGATCACGTTGCCCGCGGGGTCCGTGATCGAGACGATGGTGTTGTTGAACGTGCTCTTGATGTGCGCGTGGCCGTGAGCGACGTTCTTCTTTTCCTTGCGACGCACCTTCTTGGCTGCGCCCTGACGACCCTTGGGGGGCATGTCTTGACTCCAGATGGAGAGGGGAGGTGATCGGTCCTACAGCGAAGACCGCTGGATGCTGCGGATGTCCGGGATTCCGGACGTGCGCAGTGCGTCCGCTGAGGACTACTTCTTGCCCGGCTTCTTCTTACCGGCGATGGCGCGACGCGGGCCCTTGCGGGTACGCGCGTTCGTGCTGGTGCGCTGGCCGTGGACGGGCAGACCGCGACGGTGACGGATGCCCTGGTAGCAGCCGATCTCGACCTTGCGGCGGATGTCGGCCTGGATCTCGCGTCGAAGGTCACCCTCGGTGCGGAGGTTGGCGTCGACGTACTCGCGGATCTTGACCAGGTCTTCTTCGGCCAGGTCACGAACGCGGGCGTTCGGGTCGACACCGGTGGTGGCGAGGATCTCCTTGGACCGGGTGCGCCCGATACCGAAGACGTAGGTGAGGGCAACCTCCACGCGCTTTTCGCGCGGGATGTCAACACCTGAAACGCGTGCCATTCAATGGCTCCAGTTGTTAGATCGGGGGTCTTCCGCAGTGCCACTCCCGGCCGCCGACCTCTCGCTGGGAGAGGTGGTACGTCCGGGTCCCCGGCCCCCGCCGGAGGTGTCGTCAGCCGTGGCTTGGACGGGCTCTGCGTATGTACGTATTTACGTGCGTCGCGCGAAGAGCTGCGAGATGCAGGTGGTCGTGCGTCAGCCCTGGCGCTGCTTGTGGCGCAGGTTGTCGCAGATGACCATGACCCGGCCGTGACGGCGGATCACCTTGCACTTGTCGCAGATCTTCTTGACGCTCGGCTTGACCTTCATGGGATGTCAGGTTCTCCGGGTCAGTGCCCTCACCACGCCGAAGCGGGATGGCGGCAAGATCTACTTGTACCGGTAGACGATCCGGCCACGCGTCAGGTCGTACGGGGAAAGCTCCACCACGACCCGGTCATCCGGGAGGATACGGATGTAGTGCATCCGCATCTTGCCGGAGATGTGCGCGAGGACCTTGTGACCGTTCTGGAGCTCCACCCTGAACATAGCGTTCGGGAGGGACTCGATCACGGTGCCCTCAATTTCGATGGCACCTTGCTTCTTGGCCACGCTTCGCCTTTCGAATCGGCTACCTTGATCGACTCCGACTTCCGCATGGAGACACACGGATGCACGAGAGCCGACGAGTCAGTCTACGTCAGCGGAACCCAAAAGACGAATCCGTCAAGTTTGCCCAGCCTGGATGATCCTTAGACCTCTCCGGGATGATCCTTGGACCACCGCGGAGGTCCGGACTCACCCCAGGGGGTCGGGAGCCGCCGTGATGCCGTACTCCGCCAGCTTGGCCCGGCCGCAGTCCGGGGCCGTCAGGACCAGCGGCCCCTGCTCCGTCAGGGCGATCGAGTGCTCCCAGTGCGAGGACCAGGTGCCATCGGTCGTGAGGACCGTCCAGTCGTCGCTGAGCACCTCGGTCTGCGCCGTACCGAGCGAGACCATGGGCTCGATGGCCAGGCAGACGCCCGGGACCAGCTTGATGCCCTTGCCGCGCTTGCGGGAGACGTAGTTCAGCAGGTGCGGGTCCATGTGCATCTCGGTGCCGATGCCGTGGCCGCCGTAGTCCTCGATGATCCCGTACTTGCCGGTGGCCGGGCGGGGCTGGCGGCGGATGTAGGTCTCGATCGCCTTCGAGATGTCGACCAGGCGGTTGTTCACCTTCATCGCGGCGATCCCGGCCCACATCGACTCCTCGGTCACCCGGGAGAGCTCGATCAGCTCCGGGGCGTGACCGGTGCCGACGAAGGCGGTGTACGCGGCGTCGCCGTGCCAGCCGTCGATGATCGCGCCGGCGTCGATCGAGATGATGTCGCCGTCCTTGAGGACGGTCTTCTCGTCGGGGATGCCGTGCACGACGACCTCGTTGACCGAGGTGCAGATGGTCGCGGGGAACCCGCCGTACCCGAGGAAGTTCGACTTCGCTCCGTGATCGGCGATCACCTTGCGTGCGACCTCGTCCAGGTCCTTCGTGGTGGCGCCCGGCACGGCCGCCTCGCGGGTGGCGGCGTGAATGGCAGCGACCACCAGGCCCGCCTCGCGCATCTTCGCGATCTGCTCGGGGGTCTTGATCTGCACCATTGCTCGGCGCCTCTCTGCATCGAAGGATGACGGCTGCGGCGTACTCAACGATACGGCGCAAACAGTCGGCCGCGGCGCCTGAAGGGCGCCGCGGCCGACTGTGAAGGTAATGCGGGGCGTCGCTCAGTCCTGGTCGGACTTCTGGAGCGCCTCCATGGCACGCGCGGTCACATCCGTGACCTTGCCGAGCGCGGAGATGGTCACCACCAGGCCCTGGGCCCGGTAGTAGTCGATGATCGGCTCGGTCTGCGTGTGGTAGACCTCCAGCCGGGTACGGACCGTCTCCTCGCTGTCGTCGTCCCGCTGGTACAGCTCGCCACCGCAGGTGTCGCAGACACCCTCGGTCTTCGGCGGGTTGTACGTCACGTGGAAGACGTGCGCGCTGTCGCTGCGGCAGATGCGGCGACCCGCGATCCGCTTCACGACCTCGTCCTCGGGGACCTCCAGATCGAGGACCGCGTCCAGCTTTACGCCCTCGTCCTTGAGCATCGCGTCAAGGGCTTCGGCCTGACCCACATTGCGCGGGAAGCCGTCGAGCAGGAAGCCGTTCACGGCGTCCGACTGGGCCATGCGGTCCTTGGCCATCCCGATGGTGACCTCGTCCGGCACCAGCCGGCCCGCGTCCATGAAGGAACGGGCCTGCTTGCCAAGGTCGGTGCCCTGGCTGATGTTGGCGCGGAAGAGGTCGCCCGTGGAGATGTGCGGAATCGACAGGTTCTTGGCAAGGTACGCAGCCTGCGTTCCCTTGCCGGCACCAGGAGGCCCGACGAGGACGATTCGCATCAGCGGAGGAACCCTTCGTAATTGCGCTGCTGGAGCTGACTCTCGATCTGCTTCACGGTTTCCAGACCCACACCCACGATGATCAGGATGCTTGTCCCGCCGAACGGGAAGTTCTGGTTTGCACCGCCGAAGCCTGCCAACGCCATCGTCGGCACCAGAGCGATCAGACCCAGGTACAGCGAGCCCGGCCAAGTGATCCTGTTGAGCACGTAGCTCAGGTACTCGGCAGTAGGTCGACCAGCCCGGATACCCGGGATGAAGCCACCATACTTCTTCATGTTGTCGGCAACTTCTTCGGGGTTGAACGAGATCGCCACGTAGAAGAAGGCGAAGAACACGATCAACAGGAAGTACGTCGCGATGTAGTACGGGTGGTCACCCTTGACGAAGTGGTCCTGGATCCAGGTCGCCCAGCCCGCCTGGGAGTTGGAGAACTGGACGATCAGGGCCGGGATGTAGAGCAGCGAAGAAGCGAAGATGACGGGAATCACACCCGCCTGGTTCACCTTCAGCGGGATGTATGTGGACGTACCGCCGTACGACCTGCGGCCGATCATGCGCTTCGCGTACTGCACCGGAATACGGCGCTGGGCCTGCTCGACGAAGACGACGAGACCGACCATCACGAAGCCGATGAGAATGACCGTGCCGAACTCGATCCAGCCATCGGCCAGCTTGCCGCTCTCCTTGATGGCCCACAGGGCACCGGGGAAGCTCGCGGCGATGGAGATGAACATCAGGATCGACATGCCGTTGCCGATACCGCGGTCGGTGATGAGCTCACCGAGCCACATGACGGCGGCGGTTCCGGCGGTCATGGTGAGCACCATGACGACCGTCGTGAAGATCGACTGGTTCGGGACGATCTGGTCGCCCACGGAGCAGCTGCTGAACAGCGCACCGCTGCGAGCGGTTGCCACCAGGCCGGTGCCCTGGAGGATGGCGAGCGCCACGGTCAGATAACGCGTGTACTGCGTGATCTTGGCCGTGCCGGACTGCCCCTCCTTCTTCAGGGCTTCCAGTCGGGGGATGACGACGGTCAGCAGCTGAAGAATGATGCTGGCCGTGATGTACGGCATGATGCCGAGCGCGAAGATCGTGATCTGCAGCAGTGCACCACCGCTGAACATGTTCACCAGGCCGAAGAGGCTGTTGTTGCCCTTACTTGCCTGGTCAACACAGGTCTGGACGTTCTCGTAGCTCACACCGGGTACCGGGATGTGTGCCCCGAGCCGGTAGAGCACGATGATGCCGAGCGTGAAGAACAGCTTCTTGCGCAGGTCGGGCGTCTTGAACGCCCGGGCGAACGCGGTGAGCACGGTGCCTCCTGCGACCCCCGCGCAATGCGTAGAGGTGACGGTCTTGAGGATCGACGAATACGAAACAGTCAAAGATCCCCGGGCAGTTGCCCGGAGAGATAGCACAACAACGCACGCCACCTTACCGGCGACCATGCCCGCCTAGGAACGACCAACCGGGGATGCCCCATATGAGAGGCATCCCCGGTCGGGTGTTCAGTACATCGAGTTGTCCGAGTTGTCTCAGACGAGCTCGGTGACGGTGCCGCCGGCGGCGGCAATCTTCTCCTTGGCGGAGCCGGAGACGGCGTCAACCGAAACCTGCAGTGCCACGGAGATCTCGCCCTGTCCAAGGACCTTGACGAGGTGGTTGTTGCGCACAGCGCCCTTGGCGACCAGATCGGCCACCGTGACCTCTCCACCCTCGGGGTAGAGCGTCGCGAGCTTGTCCAGGTTCACGACCTGGTACTCCGTGCGGAACGGGTTCTTGAAGCCCTTGAGCTTCGGGAGACGCATGTGGAGGGGCATCTGGCCACCCTCGAAGCGCTCCGGAACCTGGTAACGGGCCTTCGTACCCTTGGTACCACGGCCTGCGGTCTTACCCTTGGACGCCTCACCACGACCCACACGGGTCTTGGCGGTCTTGGCGCCCGGGGCAGGCCGGAGGTTGTGGGCCTTCAGCGGGCTGTTCTCCGCCATGTCAGTCAACCTCCTCAACCGTCACGAGGTGGCGGACGGTGTTAGCCATTCCGCGGAACTCGGGGCGGTCCTCCTTGACAACCGAGTCGTTCAGGCGCTTGAGCCCGAGCGAACGCAGGGTGTCGCGGTGGTTCTGCTTGCTGCCGATGTACGACTTGGTCTGCGTGATCTTGAGGCGAGCCATCACACACCTGCCGCGCGAGCACGGAGAAGAGCCGCGGGGGCGACGTCCTCGAGGGGCAGACCACGGCGAGCCGCGATCTCCTCGGGACGCTGCAGACCCTGAAGGGCCGCCACGGTCGCGTGCACGATGTTGATCGGGTTCGAAGAACCGAGCGACTTCGACAGGATGTCGTGAACGCCCGCGCACTCCAGAACGGCGCGCACGGGGCCACCGGCGATCACACCGGTACCGGGGGAAGCAGGCTTGAGCAGAACGACGCCCGCAGCCTTCTCGCCCTGGATCGGGTGAGGGATGGTGCCCTGGATACGCGGAACCTTGAAGAAGCTCTTCTTGGCCTCTTCAACGCCCTTGGCGATGGCCGCGGGAACTTCCTTGGCCTTGCCGTATCCGACACCGACGGAGCCGTCACCATCGCCCACCACGACCAGCGCGGTGAAGCTGAAGCGACGACCACCCTTCACAACCTTGGCGACGCGGTTGATCGCGACGACGCGCTCGACGTACGCGGTCTTCTCGGCGGCGCTGGCGCCACCGTCACGGCCCTTCCGGTCCCGCCGCTCGCCGCCACCGGCACCGCTTCCGCGGCGCTGGGGTCCAGCCATTGGAATTACCTCTCTCTGTTACGTCCGCTGTGCGTAGGAACCGGGGCTTAGAACTTCAGCCCGGCTTCACGGGCGGCGTCAGCCAGAGCGGCAATCCGCCCGGCGTACTGGTTACCACCGCGGTCAAACACGACGGCCTCGACGCCTGCGGCCTTGGCGCGCTCGGCGACCAGGGCCCCAACCTGCTTGGCCAGGGCGCTCTTGTCACCCTCGCCACCACGGATGGAAGCGTCCAGGGTCGACGCGGAAGCGAGCGTGTGGCCCGCGACGTCGTCGATGACCTGAGCCACCATGTGGCGGTTGGAACGCGTCACAACCAGGCGCGGCCTCTCCGGCGAACCGGAGATGTGCTTGCGGACGCGGATGTGGCGGCGCTTGAGGGCGGCACGCTTGTAGGCGTCACCCTTGGCAATCTTTACACCGTATGCCATGGCTTACTTACCCGCCTTTCCGACCTTGCGGCGGACAACCTCGCCGGCGTACTTGACGCCCTTGGCCTTGTACGGGTCCGGCTTCCGCAGCTTGCGGATCTTCGCGGAGACCTCGCCGACCTTCTGCTTGTCGATGCCCTCGACACTGAACTTCGTGGGCGACTCGACCTTGAAGGTGATGCCCTCAGGGGCCTCGATGAGAATCGAGTGGCTGTAGCCCAGGGCGAACTCCAGATTGGAGCCCTTCGCCTGGACGCGGTAACCGACACCGCTGATCTCGAGCGCCTTGCTGTATCCCGCGGTCACGCCGGTGATCATGTTCGCCACCAGCGTGCGGGACAGGCCGTGAAGGGCCTTGTTCTGACGCTCGTCGTTAGGGCGAACGACGTTGAGCACGCCGTCCTCGCCCTTGGTGACCTCGATCGGCGCTGCGACGGTGTGCGAGAGGGTGCCCTTGGGGCCCTTCACCGCGACCGTGCGGCCATCGATGGTGACGTCCACACCGGCGGGAACCTGGATGGGGAGCTTGCCGATTCGCGACATGAGCTATTCCTCCGTTCCCGACTACCAGACGTAGGCGAGGACTTCCCCACCTACGCCCTTCTTGCTGGCCTGCTGGCCGGTCAGGAGACCGTGGGACGTGGAGATGATCGCCACGCCCAGGCCGCCGAGAACCTTCGGCAGGTTGGTGGACTTTGCGTATACACGCAGACCCGGCTTCGAGATTCGCTTGATGCCGGCGATCGAGCGCTCGCGGTTCGGGCCGAACTTCAGCTCGAGGACGAGGTTCTTTCCAACCTCAGCGTCCTCGACCTTCCAGCCGGTGATGAAGCCCTCCTGCTGGAGGATCTCCGCGATGTGCGACTTGATCTTGCTGTGCGGCATCGCGACACCGTCGTGGTACGCCGAGTTCGCGTTACGCAGACGCGTGAGCATGTCTGCGATGGGATCAGTCATGGTCATGAGTTGGCCTTCGGCCTCTCTCGCCGGGGTTTCCTGTATGCGCCATCCCTCTCCCCACTCAGTGGCGGGACGGGTGCGGTGCGGGGACCTACGGCGTAGTAAGTCGGTCTAGGGCGGCAGGCGCCCAACCCTTCAAGCCTACGGCATGAAAGGAGGGGCTCCTGCCGACCAGATACTTACCGAGAGTCTCCGGGTAATCCCAACGCCCAAGGGGCGAAGGAGAATTACCAGGAGCTCTTGGTCACGCCCGGCAGCTCGCCACGGTGAGCCATCTCACGAAGGCACACGCGGCACAGGCCGAACTTGCGGTAGACGGAGTGGGGCCGGCCGCAGCGCTGGCAGCGGGTGTACCCGCGAACGCCGAACTTCGGCTTGCGGGCGGCCTTAGCGATCAGAGACTTCTTCGCCACGGTCAGTTCTCCTTGAACGGGAAGCCGAGGTGACGAAGGAGGGCACGACCCTCGTCGTCGTTGGTCGCCGTGGTGACCACGGTGATGTCCATGCCCCGGACCCGGTCGATCTTGTCCTGGTCGATCTCGTGGAACATGACCTGCTCCGTGAGACCGAAGGTGTAGTTACCACGGCCGTCGAACTGCTTGGGCGACAGGCCGCGGAAGTCACGGATACGCGGCAGCGCGAGCGACAGCGTACGGTCCAGGAACTCCCACATCCGGTCACCGCGGAGGGTGACGTGGCAGCCGATGGGCTGGCCCTCGCGCAGCTTGAACTGCGCGATGGACTTGCGGGCCTTGGTGACGGCCGGCTTCTGACCGGTGATCGTGGTGAGGTCCTTGACGGCCCCGTCGATCAGCTTGGAGTCGCGGGCGGCGTCGCCCACACCCATGTTGACCACGATCTTGACCAGACCGGGAACCTGCATGACGTTCTCGTACGAGAACTCCTCACGCAGCTTGCCGGCGATTTCCTCGCGGTAGCGCGTCTTGAGACGCGGCGCAGTGGTGGTAGTCATCAGATGTCCTCACCGGTGCGCTTGGCAACGCGGATCTTGTTGCCCTCGTCGTCAAAGCGGTAGCCGACGCGAGTAACGACCTTGTTGCCGTCCTTCTCAACAACCAGCTGCACGTTGCTGACGTGGACGGGAGCCTCGGTCGTCACAATGCCACCGGTCTGCGAACCGCGAGCGGTCTGACCGGCCTTCGTGTGCTTCTTGACCCGGTTGACACCCTCGACGAGGACGCGGTTCTGCACAGGGTAGGCAACGATGACCTTGCCCTGCTTGCCCTTGTCCTTACCGGTGATGACCTGAACCAGGTCGCCCTTCTTGATCTTCATGCTTACAGCACCTCCGGCGCGAGCGAGATGATCTTCATGAACTTCTTCTCGCGCAGCTCTCGGCCAACCGGGCCAAAGATGCGGGTGCCGCGGGGGTCGCCGTCGTTCTTCAGAATGACGGCGGCGTTCTCGTCGAAGCGGATGTACGAGCCATCCTGACGACGACGCTCCTTGACGGTGCGAACGATGACGGCCTTGACGACGTCACCCTTCTTCACGTTGCCACCGGGGATCGCGTCCTTGACGGTGGCGACGATGACGTCACCGATACCCGCGTAGCGGCGACCCGAGCCACCGAGAACACGAATGGTGAGAATTTCCTTCGCACCCGTGTTGTCGGCGACGCGCAGTCGCGACTCCTGCTGGATCACGTCTATCTCCTGATCGTCTGCCGGTTCCCGGTGGGGAACTTCGCAAATGTCTTACGAAGCTCCCCACCGAGCCTGGCGGAACTTGCCTGAGGGGAATGCCCCTCAGGAATTACTTGGCCTTCTCGAGGATCTCGACGATGCGCCAGCGCTTCGAGGCGGACAGCGGCCGGGTCTCCATGATGATGACACGGTCGCCGACGCCGGCAGCGTTCTGCTCGTCGTGGGCCTTGAGCTTGTTCGTACGGCGGATGACCTTGCCGTACAGGGCGTGCTTGACGCGGTCCTCGACAGCGACGACGACGGTCTTGTCCATCTTGTCGCTGACGACCAGACCCTCACGGGTCTTGCGGAAACCGCGGTCGGTGTTGGTCTCAGTCACAGTCTTCTCGCTCATCAGACGCTCTCCACCGTCTCGATGCCCAGCTCGCGCTCGCGCATCAGGGTGTAGATCCGGGCGATGTCCTTACGGACGGACTTGAGCCGGCCGTGGTTCTCGAGCTGCCCAGTCGCCGCCTGAAAGCGGAGGTTGAACAGCTCTTCCTTGGCCTCGCGGAGCTTGTTGAGAAGCTCCTCGTTGCCCAGCTCGCGCAGCTCGGACGCCTTGGTACCGGCCGACATCACGACTCACCTGCCTCGCGCCGAACGATCCGGCACTTCATCGGAAGCTTGTGAGCAGCGCGGGTAAGCGCCTCACGAGCAATCTTCTCGTTCGGGTAGGACAGCTCGAACATCACCCGACCCGGCTTGACGTTCGCGATCCACCACTCGGGAGAACCCTTACCGGAACCCATGCGGGTCTCGGCAGGCTTCTTCGTCAGGGGGCGGTCCGGATAAATGTTGATCCAGACCTTGCCGCCACGCTTGATGTGGCGGGTCATCGCGATACGAGCTGCCTCGATCTGGCGGTTCGTCACGTACGCCGGAGTCAGCGCCTGGATGCCGTACTCGCCGAACGCAACCTGCGTGCCACCCTTGGACATACCGCTGCGCTTCGGGTGGTGCTGCTTGCGGTGCTTGACCCTACGGGGGATCAGCATTTCGGTCAGGCCTCCGTTCCGGTGCTCTCAGCAGCCGGAGCAGCGGCGGCGGGAGCGTCGGCCTTGGGGGCCTCGGCTGCCGGCGACTGCTGCGGCTTGCGGCCGCGACCGCCACGCTCGCCACCACGGCCACCGCGGCCGGCCGGGCGGTCAGCGCCGCCACGAGCCGGACGGTTGCCTGCACGGGCTGCGGCGTTCTCGGCGCGGACCTCGGCGATGTTCTTGACGTCGCCCTTGTAGATCCAGACCTTCACACCGATGCGGCCGAAGGTCGTCTTGGCCTCGAAGAAGCCGTAGTCGACGTTCGCACGGAGCGTGTGCAGGGGCACACGGCCCTCGCGGTAGAACTCCGAGCGGGACATCTCGGCGCCGCCGAGGCGACCGCCGCACTGGATCTTGATGCCCTTGGCGCCGGCCTTCATCGTGCTCTGCATGCTCTTGCGCATCGCACGACGGAAGGAGACGCGGGAGGAGAGCTGCTCGGCGACGGCCTGGGCCACCAGCTGAGCGTCCACCTCGGGGTTCTTGACCTCGAGGATGTTCAGCTGGACCTGCTTGCCGGTCAGCTTCTCCAGCTCGCCACGGATGCGATCGGCCTCGGCGCCGCGGCGGCCGATGACGATGCCCGGACGGGCGGTGTGGATGTCAACGCGGACGCGGTCGCGGGTGCGCTCGATCTCAACCTTCGAGATGCCGGCTCGCTCCATGCCCTTCGTCATCATGCGACGAATGGCAACGTCTTCCTTGACGTAGTCCTTGTACAGCTTGTCGGCGTACCAACGGGACTTGAAGTCCGTGGTAATGCCGAGCCGGAACCCGTGCGGGTTTACCTTCTGGCCCATTACCGGGTTCCTTCCTTGCTGCTGACGACCACGGTGATGTGGCTGGTCCGCTTACGGATCCGGTAGGCACGGCCCTGAGCACGCGGACGGAACCGCTTCAGGGTCGGACCCTCGTCCACGTACGCCTCGCTGATGACCAGCGAAGAGGCGTCGGTGTGGTCGTAGTTGTGTGCAGCGTTGGCAATGGCGCTGTCCAGCACCTTGCCAACCGGCACGCTCGCGGCCTGCGGGGCGAAACGCAGGACCGCCTGAGCCTCCGTGGCATCCATGCCACGGATGAGGTCCACCACTCGGCGGGCCTTCATGGGCGTGACGCGGATGTACCGCGCCTGGGCCCTGGCTTCCATGGTTGTCCCTTCGGTGTAAGTCATAGTCGTTTCCACCCCGCGCTAGCGGCGCTTCGACTTCCGGTCGTCCTTGACGTGGCCGCGGAAGGTGCGAGTCGGCGAGAATTCGCCGAGCTTGTGGCCGACCATCGACTCGGTGACGAACACCGGGACGTGAATCTTGCCGTTGTGCACCGCGATGGTGTGACCCAGCATGGCCGGGATGATCATCGAGCGACGGGACCAGGTCTTGATGACGTTCTTGGTGCCGGCTTCGTTCTGTACGTCCACCTTCTTGACGAGGTGGCCGTCGACGAAGGGCCCCTTCTTGAGACTGCGCGGCATCTAAACCCGCTCCTAGCGCTTCTTGTTCGTCTTGCGGCGGCGGACGATGTACTTGCTCGATGCCTTCTTCGGCGAGCGAGTACGACCCTCCTTCTGACCCCACGGCGAGACCGGGTGACGTCCACCGGAGGTCTTGCCTTCACCACCACCGTGCGGGTGGTCAACCGGGTTCATCGCGACACCGCGGACGGTCGGGCGTACGCCCTTCCAGCGCATACGGCCGGCCTTGCCCCAGTTGATGTTCGACTGCTCGGCGTTGCCGACCTCGCCAATGGTGGCGCGGCAGCGGGCGTCGACCAGCCGGATTTCACCGGACGGCATACGAAGGTGGGCCATGGTGCCCTCCTTCGCCAGCAGCTGCACGGACGTACCCGCGGAACGGGCGAACTTCGCACCGCCGCCGGGCCGAAGCTCGATGGCGTGGATGGTCGTACCGACCGGGATGTTGCGCAGCGCCAGGTTGTTGCCCGGCTTGATGTCTGCGGCCGGACCGTTCTCGACACGGTCACCCTGCGACAGGCCACGCGGGGCGACGATGTAACGCTTCTCGCCGTCCGCGTAGTGCAGCAGCGCGATGCGCGCGGTGCGGTTCGGGTCGTACTCGATGTGCGCGACCTTGGCCGGCACGCCGTCCTTGTCGTGACGACGGAAGTCGATCACGCGGTAGGCGCGCTTGTGTCCGCCACCCTGGTGGCGAACGGTGATCCGACCGGCGTTGTTACGGCCGCCCTTGCTGTGCAGGGGGCGGACCAGCGACTTCTCCGGCGTGGACCGCGTGATCTCGACAAAGTCGGCGACGCTGGAGCCACGACGGCCCGGGGTCGTCGGCTTGTACTTGCGGATACCCATTTCTCAGTCCTCGTCCGATTCCGGACGACTCGACCTCCGTCAGGAGGTCGGGCCGCCGAAGATGTCGATACGGTCGCCCTCGGCGAGGGTCACGATGGCGCGCTTGGTGTCAGCACGCTTGCCGAAACCGGTCTTGGTCCGCTTGCGCTTTCCCTGCCGGTTGATCGTGTTGACCCCGGTGACCTTGACCGAGAAGACCGCTTCCACGGCCTGCTTGATCTGGGTCTTGTTGGAGCCGGGCGCGACGATGAACGTGTACTTGTTCTCGTCGAGCAGCGCGTAGCTCTTCTCGGAGACAACCGGCTTGACGAGAACGTCGCGGGGGTCCGAGTAGGTCTTGCTCGTAATGCTGGTAACGGTCGCCTCGCTCATCAGGCGTCGCTCCCTTCGGTCTCAGCGGTCTGGGGGCCAGACACGAAGGACTCGAAGGCGGCCTGAGTGAAGACCACGTCGTCAGAGACGATCACGTCGTACGTGTTCAGCTGGCCCGGCTCCAGGATGTGCACCTGGGGCAGGTTGCGTGCGGACAGCCACGCGGCCTCGTCGGCGCGGTCGACGACCAGGAGCACGTTGTTGCGCTCACTGATCTTGCCGAGCAGCGTCTTCGCGGCCTTCGTGGAGATCGCACCCTCGACCACGCCGGTGACGACGTGGATGCGGGAGTGACGCGCCCGGTCCGAGAGGGCACCGCGCAGAGCGGCGGCCTTCATCTTCTTCGGGGTGCGCTGCGAGTAGTCACGCGGCTGCGGGCCGTGGACGACGCCACCGCCGGCGAACTGCGGCGCACGGGTCGAACCCTGGCGCGCGCGGCCGGTGCCCTTCTGGCGGTACGGCTTGCGGCCACCGCCTCGGACCTCGGCGCGGGTCTTGGTCTTGTGCGTGCCCTGACGGGCAGCTGCCAGCTGTGCGACGACGACCTGGTGGATCAGCGGAACGCTGGTCTTGGCGTCGAAGATCTCCGCGGGGAGCTCGACGGTACCGGCCTTGTCGCCTGCCGGCGAAAGGATGTCAATGGTGCTCATTACCTCAAGCCCCCTTGGCCGCGGTACGGACCAGGACGAGGCCGCCGTTCGGACCGGGGACCGCGCCCTTGATGAGGAGCAGACCCTTCTCCGCGTCAACCGCGTGGATGGTCAGGTTCTGGGTGGTGACCCGCTCGTTGCCCATGCGACCCGCCATGCGCATGCCCTTGAAGACACGGCCGGGGGTGGCACAGCCACCGATGGAGCCAGGCGAACGGTGCTTGCGCTGCACGCCGTGACCGGCGCCGAGGCCCTTGAAGTTGTGACGCTTCATGACACCGGCGAAGCCCTTGCCCTTGCTCTTGCCCGTGACGTCAACCTTGACGCCGGACTCGAACACCTCGGCAGTGACCTCCTGGCCCAGCGTGTACTCGCTGGCGTCAGGGGTGCGGAGCTCCACCAGGTGGCGGCGGGGGGTCACGTCGGCCTTGGCGAAGTGGCCCTTGAGGGGCTTGTTCACCTTGCGCGGGTCGATCTCGCCGAAGGCGATCTGGACCGACTCGTAGCCGTCGCTGTCGTTGGTGCGGACCTGGGTCACGACGCAGGGCCCGGCCTTGACGACGGTCACCGGGACAACCCGGTTGTTCTCGTCCCAGACCTGGGTCATGCCGAGCTTCTCGCCCAGGACGCCCTTAATGTTCTTAGCCATCTCGCGCGTCACCTCAGAGCTTGATCTCGATGTCGACGCCCGCCGGCAGGTCGAGACGCATCAGCGAGTCAACCGTCTTCGGCGTGGGGTCGAGGATGTCGATGAGGCGCTTGTGCGTGCGCATCTCGAAGTGCTCGCGCGAGTCCTTGTACTTGTGCGGCGACTTGATGACGCAGTACACGTTCTTCTCAGTGGGCAGCGGCACCGGGCCCGCGACCGACGCACCAGTGCGGGTCACCGTCTCGACGATCTTCTTCGCCGAGGAGTCGATGACCTCGTGGTCGTAGGCCTTGAGCCGGATGCGGATCTTCTGTCCCGCCATGGCTACTAGTAGTCCTGTCTCTCGAAACGCTCTGGAACCCGAGGGTTCTACCGACTCCTCCTCCGACCCACGCGGTCGGGCGTGTCGCATCCCCTCTACGAAAATCTCCCGAAGGAGATCCCAACCAAGGGGGTGCGGGCCCAAGGACCGCGGAACCGGGGGCGGAACACCCACCGGGTGCCTGGTTTATGCCCTGCTTTACTTCCCGGAAGATTCCCGTACGTCCGGCCCTACAGGGCCGACGAGTACTGTGGGACTCGCTTCCGGTCCTCCCGGCGGGAGGCGCGCAGCATTGACACTCAACCGAGCAACCTGGTCAGTGTGCCATACGGGGAGCTGGCCTGGCCAATCGGGCCGAGGATCTTACCCCCCGCGAGGGAGCGGTCAAACGCGGGCACGCATTCGGCGCGCCCACGGCCCGGCGATGGCCCGGCGACGGCCATGGGCTGGGGCGCGCGTGCGTAGAGGGGTCAGTGCCCGGCGACGTACGAGACGAAGCCAGCCCAGGCGGCGGGGGCGACGGCGAGACGCGGGCCCTGGACGTCCTTGGAGTCACGAACATGGACGGCGCCGGAGGCAGCGGCAACCTCGACGCACTCGCTGCCGTTGCTGCTGTCGCTGTAGCTGCTCTTGAACCACCGCAGCTCGGAAGCGTCCCTGGCAGACAGCTTGCGAATCATGTCTCTCCCAACACTCTCTCGATGAAGGCCATCGACTCCCGAGGGGGGAGAGCCTGGGCCCGGATCATGCCACACCGCAACTCAAGGATCCTGATGTGCTTCGGATCCGAGACAGGCCGTCCGCCGAACGCCCCTTCTGAGCGTCCCACCGCCGTACCGTCCCTGAACTTCAGCACCTGGATCTCCCCGTCGATTCCTGCGTGCTCCTCGCGGTCCATCGGCATTACCTGGACCGTCACGTTCCGCGACTCACCGAAGCCCAGAAGGTGTTCGAGCTGGCGGCGCAACACCATCTTGCCTCCGAGCGGACGCCGGAGCACCACCTCTTCCAGGACGAATCCGACCGTTGGAGCGGGTGACCGCTCGAAGATGGCCTGTCGAGCCATACGCGCGGCCACTCCTCGTTCGATCTCGTCCTGCGGATACGCAGGTTGTCGCATTGCGAACAACGCACGCGCGTACTCGGCCGTCTGCAACAGACCGTGGACGCTGCTATTGCCGTAGGCCAGAAGCTCCACCGCCTGAACCTCCAGCTTCGCCAGTTCTCGGATCTTCTTCGGGTACCGCACCTCCGCGACATCCGGCTTCATCGCCGCGAGCTTGCCGCCCGCCCCCAGTACCGTGTCCGCCCCGTCCAGGAACTCCGGGCGGGGGATGCGCCGGCCGCCCTCCACCTTGTAGATGAGGTCTTCGCCGTACCCCATCGCCGCCCCGAGCTCGCACGCCCGCATCCCCGCCGCCTCGCGCCACGCCTTGATCTGGCGGCCCACGGCGGCGACCACCGCCGCCCCCGACTCGTCGTCGGGATCGACGTCCCAGCCGGGCTCGTCCGCCCCGCCGTCCCCGCGCTCCGTACCGTCCCCGTGCCCCGTACCGTCGCCAACCACGCTCATGCGAGCCCCACTTCCGACGTGCGTGCCGATCTTTTCCCAACCGCGTCCGTTCCCGGTGCGTCACGCCGGACAGCCAGGACAGCGCCGGACAAGCCCCGGACAATCACCGTACGCAAGCGCTCTGTCACTGGGCACGGTACGCAGAGGCGGCCACGCTGAGTGACATGAACCTAGAAATCGTCCGCACCCAGCGCCCCGCCGCGAGCCGGACGTTCACCGTGCTGCTCTCGCCCACCCGCCGAGGGGCCCAGCTCGCCCGGCTGCTCACCGTGGCCCATCTCGGGGCCTGGGGGCTCCCTTCGGAGTCGGCGGCGCACATCGTCGCCGAGCTGGCGGCGAACGCCTCGGTGCACGGCCGCGTACGGGGCCGTGACTTCCAGCTGCGCCTCGCGGTCCACCACGAGGTCCTGCTGCGGATCGAGGTCACCGACACCCGGGGCGACAGCGTTCCGTCCGGCCCGGGGTCCGTCGAAGCGCCCGAGGACGACGCGGAGGGCGGGCGGGGCCTGCTCATCGTCGAGGCTCTGGCCGACCACTGGGGCGTCGTCCCCGGACCCGTCCCGCTCAAGACGGTGTGGGCCGAGCTCGACCTCGCGCGCTGACGGCATCCACCGGGTCGTGCGTGGTCACGACCCGGTACCTCACGACCGCGTCGTGGGCGGCCACGACGCGGTGGCCCACGACATCAACTACGTAAAGAACCAGGAGAAATAACCCCACCCGACCCCACCCGGCCTCTACCTGACCCACCCCCCATGGCTCGTCACTCACACGGGTGAGGTTTGGCAACTGGGCTGGATTTCGGGCCGGTTGGCAGGCATATGCTCGCGCCACAACACCAGACATACGTCGGCCCCCAATCAGGACTGCAATCCCGATCGAGGGCCTGACCACCGAGGAAGCGACACCTTCCTGATGGATGCCCAGCAGAATAACGCCCTCACGTGCGCCCTGGCAGAGGTTCCCGGCCCCCTCCCGGCCTCCGGCGTGATCCACATCGTGATCCCGCACACCAGCCGCTTCACGGTCGTCGGCAACCACCTCGCCCAGCACCCCGGCCTCAGCTCCACCGCCGTGGGCATCGCCGTGCGCATCCAGTCGCTGCCCCAGGGGGCCGACGTGGGGATCAAGGCGCTCGCCGCCCGCTTCCCCGAAGGGGAGACCCGCATCGCCGCCGCCCTGCGCGAGCTGGAGGCCCACGGCTATCTGCGACGGACCCGTAACCGCCTGCCGAGCGGCCGGGTCGTCACCCGCACGGTGTTCTGCAACCAGCCGACGGCTCTGCTGCGACCCCGCACGGCGGCCCCGCAACCGCCTCCCGCGCCGCTGGTCCCGGCACCGGCTCCGACGCCCGCGTCACCCGAACCACAGGCACCACAGGCGCCCGCAGCTCTCGCCGTACCGGAGGCTCCCGGCCCCGCCCCCGTGCCGGAAGCCTCCGACCGGCCCTCCGCCGCCCCGGAGCCCCGCCCGCCGGTCGTCCCGATGCCGGTCATGGTCCCGCCCCCGGCCCCGGCGTCACCGCCCTTCGTACCGCTGTCCACCGCACCCAAGCCCCCGCCCCGGCCTCTCCCCCAGCCCCGCGAGCTCACCCCGGAGCTGCACCGGGCCGCCGCCGCGCTCCTGAGCGACCTGCGCCGTCACGCACCGCAGTTCGTGCTGTCCGAGAGTGATGTGCGGCATCTGGTGCCCGGTGTCGCCGCCTGGCTCGAACGCGAGGCCCACCCCGACACCATCCGCCATGCGCTGACCGACGACCCTCCCCAGCCCCTCAGGCAACCCGCGAAACTTCTCAGGCACCGCCTGACCGCCCTGCTGCCACCGCCGCTCCCCGGCGCCCACGGCCTCGCCCCCGTCCGCCGCGCCCCCGCCACCCCTCTCCAGACCTGCGACGGCTGCGAGCGCGCCTTCCGCTCCCCCACGCCCGGCCACTGCCGCGACTGCCGGGCGGAAGGCGCGCGGACAGCCGCCTGAGCGTTGCCCGACGAGCCGGGTGGGCGGCAATCCCCGCAGCGGCTGCGGGCCCCATCAGCTTTTGACCTATCCGTACGAGATCGCGGTCCCGTACGCCACCAGGTACCAGGAACCAGCGTCCACCCCGTTCTGGATGGCCGTCAGGCGTGCGCCGATGACCTCGTCGGCCCCGACCCCTGCCGCGTTCACGCTCAGAGAAGAGAACGCTTCGCCGGGGAAGACCTGTTGGTCGCCCCAGACGACCCAGCTGTTGGTGACGGAGCGGTCCGTCCGCTGGGGGTTGTCGACAGTGAGTACCGGGACCGGAAAGGAGACTCTTCTCGCCATAGCCACGGCATGGTGCCAGGGCTATGGCCCGTTCGACAACAGACAGTGCACACCGTCGCCGGGTACGCGCTCCGGACGACTCACTCAGGCGCGATCGGTCCCAGGCAGGTACCGCCGGAGACATCGATGGTCTGGCCGGTCACCCAGCGGCCCTGCGGGCCCGCGAGGAAAGTCACCACATCCGCGACGTCCTCCGGCTCGCCGATCCGCCCGAGCGCGGTGATCGACTCCAGTGCGGCGACCGCCTCGGGAACCGCGGCGTAGGGGGCGATCATGTCGGTCAGCACCACCCCGGGTTCGACCGTGTTCACGGTGATCCCCCGCCGGCCCAGCTGGTTGGCGAGCGACGGGCCGAGGGCCGCCGGCGCCGCCTTGGTGACGGTGTGGCCGATCTGGCCGGGGTCCGCGATCCGGGTCGCCGCGGAGCCCATGTTCACGATCCGTCCGCCGTCCCGCAGCAGGGGCAGCGCCCGCTGGATGACGAAGAGCGGGGTGCTCACGTTGACCGCCAGCAGCCGCTGGAACTCCTCCTCGGTGAGCTGCCCGATCGAACGGGTTGAGTGGATGCCCGCGTTGTTGACCAGGATGTCCAGGCCGTCCACGCCGTCCACGCCGTGGTCCACCAGCCCGGCGGTGAGCCCGGTGAACAACTGGTCCACCGCACCGCACCGCTCTCGCCGAACCGGGCCCGCACCGCGAACGCCCGGCCTCCGGCCTCGGCGATCCGCGCCACGGTCTCTGCGGCGGCCGGGTCGTCGCTGCCGTAGTGGACCGCGACCAGCGCCCCCTCGGAAGCGAGCCGCAGGGCGACCGCCCGCCCGATCCCCCGCGAGCCGCCCGTCACCGGTGCAACCCTGCCGTCCGGTTCCCCCATGATCGGCTCCCCCTTAGGCATCAGCCGTCCCGGCGGACCGGCGGATGGATGAAACAGCTCACCTGACAGAATCCGGCCATGTCCACGAGCACCAAGTCCGGCTGGGCCCTGCGCGCCGCCACCCCCGACGACGTCGAGCCCATAGCCGAGCTCCGGGCCCTGGTGATGCGCCCCGACCTGGAGCGGCTGGGCCGGTACGACGAGCACCGCGTACGGCAGCGGCTGCGCGATGTGTACGCGCCGGAGCACACCTCGGTGATCCTCGTGGACGGAGCGCTCGCGGGGTGCGTGACCCTGCGCCCCGTACAGGACGCCGCGACGGGCGGCGCGGCGGACGGCACGGCGGGCGGGTGGTGGCTGGAGAACTTCTACCTCTCCCCCGCGCTCCAGGGCCGGGGCATCGGTACGAGTGTCCTGCGCTCCCTCCTCGCGCGGGCCGACCGCGACCGCGTCACCGTGCGGCTGGACGTGCTCCAGGGCAGCGCCGCGCGGGCGCTGTACGAGCGGCACGGCTTCATCGAGGAGCGCCAGGACCCGATCGACGTGTTCATGGTCCGCGAACCGGCGGCCTGACCCCACTTTCCCCATTCGCCCGGACGTGCCCGGTCCGGCGGCCTAGCCTGATCCTCCACGGCTCTCGGGGGAGGCTCGGTGCGTCTGCTGATCGATGTCCTAGAAGGTGACTGGGCCACCTTCTACGGCCGCTACGGGAACCGGACCGCATGGCGGCTCGACCGTCTGGAGTCCTTCGGCCCCGCCTCCTCCCGCGGCACGGACGACACATCGGCCCGCTGGCACGAGCTGTACGAGGCCACGCTCGGTCATGCCTTCGAGATCTCCGTACCGCCGTCCATGACCGTGGCCGAATGCCTGGCGTACGCGCTGGGCGAGGCCCGCCATCGCGGTGTCGCCCAGCCGGATACGGAGCCACCGGCGGACGGAGCGGACCCGTTCCTGAGCGACCGGGTGCTGCGGACCTGGCTGGCCGATCCCGTCACCGACGAGCGCTACGAGGACGGGCTGACGCTGGAGCGGGCCGGTCTGGCCGAGGACGACCTCGTCGTCCTGTGCGTCGAACGCACCGCGCAGGGCGATTACCGCATGGGCCCGGCCGCGAATCCGGCCGTCCTGCTGGAGCATCTGCAGCTCGCGATGAACGGGACCGCCCCCGCCGACGGGCCTCGGCTGTGGGGCGTGCTCCTCTACACCACGGCGGACGTGGAGCTGGCGACGTACGTCCGGACGCACTTCGAGGACCTCAACGCCCTGTCCGGGCCGAACACCCGGGTCTTCGTCGTCGAGCGGCAGGCCAGATGGGCCGAGGCACGGAAGTACTGGCGGACCCGCCTGGAGCCGGAACCGTACCGGGTGCTCTCGTCCATGCGGTGGCTGCACTGGCAGCCGTACGACCCCCAGGGCGCCTACAAGATCGCCGCCGTACTGAAGGTGGACCCCGAACTCCTGCCCTGTCTGGTCTTCTTCGACAGCCGCCCCGGACTGCCCTGGGGCGAGCGGAAGATCGTCTTCCCGGTGGAGGACGTCACCCCGCGGTACTTCCGCACCCTCTTCGGCCGCATCGCCAAGGTCCTCGAAAGTGCCCCTCCGGAGGGGGAGCCGCCGTCGGACGGCCGCCGCGGGCCGCTGTCGTTCGCGAGCCGGCCGGACAGTGCCGAGAGCGACACCCGGACCGCACTGCGCGCACTGCTGCACAGCGGCCGGGGCCCTGACCTGGACGGCGCCGCCTTCGCCGCCGTCGAAGCGGCCCAGCGGGCGATCAGGGACGCGCTGCGGCCCGCCCCCGCGCCCAGCACCGACTACCACCTCGACAACTGCCGGGTCGTTCTCACCCCAGGAGCATCCGTGACCGAGAATTTCCACTTCCACGGCCAGAACACCACCTTCATCAACCGCCCCGTGGACACCGTCGTCCAGGACTTCCAGAACCAGCACGGAACGGCCCCGTGCCACGAGGAGCTGCGCAGCCTGCTCCGGCTGACCCTCTCCAGCACCGACCTCGCCGACGCCGAACGCGAGGAGGCCGCAGCCGCCGTGCACGACCTGGCCCGGCTCACCGCGGAACCCGAACCGGACGCACCCGGCGTCCGGCTGCGGGCGGAACGGCTGCGGGAGATGCTCGCCGGTGCCGCCGACATCGCGCAGCCCGCCCTCGCGATCATCGCGTCGGTCGTCGCGGCCGTGACCGGGTAACGGCGTCCGTCCCGCCGTAACCACCGCCCCGTACGGGCGACCAGCCCCGTACGTCGGGTACCACCGCCCGGCACGGGCGACGAGCCCTGCCGGTGACCGCGCGCGAGCGGGGTATAACGCCGCGTTGTGACCAAGCGTGAGTACCCGGTTCACTCCGACTTCGGGACCCTGGGGGCCGACCGACCCCCACGGACACGCCTCCGGCGTGCCTCCCCCCGAAAGAGGAACCATGCGAATAGCCAGGTTCGTGCCCGCCCTCGCCGCCGCGGCGGTCTCCGTCCTCGCCCTCCTCGCACCCACCGCCTCGGCCTCCCAGGCCACCCCCGCCCCCTCGGCCCAGGCCGTCCAGCCGATCATCGGAGGCGGCTACGCGCAGAACGCCCCCTGGGCCGCGCGCCTCTTCTCCAACGGCCAGGAGACCTGTTCGTCCACGATCATCGCGCCGACGTGGATCCTCACCGCGAAGCACTGCGTCGCGGGCGGCGGGCTGTCGTTCCGTATCGGCAGCCTCGACCAGCACAGCGGCGGCACGGTGGCGAACGGCGTCCAGACCTACACCCACAGCGCGGACCTGGCGCTGGTGCGCCTGGACCGTTCCGTACAGGGCACCTACTCCCCGCTGGGCCAGCCCGGCTCGGTCAGCGTCGGGCAGAGCGTCCAGGTGTTCGGCTGGGGTGCCACCTCGCAGTGCGGCTCCGAGATCAACTGCCAGTCCCGCTACCTGAAGGTGGCCAATGTGACCGTGAGCGGCGGCTGCACCGACGCGTACGGGGGCTCGGCGATCTGCGCGCGCCGCGGCAACGGCATCACCGCGGGCGGCGACTCGGGCGGCCCGATGACGGCGGGCGGTGTCCAGGTCGGCGTCGCCTCGACCAGTGACCGGCAGACCACGACCGCGTACACGAATGTCACCGCGTACCGATCCTGGATCCAGTCGGTCGCGGGCGTCTGACCTTCGGCCTTCGGCCGTACCGGTCCCCGGCACAAAGCGAAGGGCCCCGTACCTCTCTTGCGAGAGGTACGGGGCCCTTCTTGCAGCTCAGCGAGCTACCAGGTCAGACGATCAAGCAGAAACTACTTGATGATCTTGGTGACCTGGCCGGCGCCCACGGTCCGGCCACCCTCACGGATGGCGAACTTCAGGCCCTCTTCCATGGCGACCGGCTGGATCAGCGCGACGTCCATGAGGGTGTTGTCACCCGGCATGACCATCTCGGTGCCCTCGGGGAGGGTCACAACGCCCGTTACGTCCGTGGTACGGAAGTAGAACTGCGGGCGGTAGTTGTTGAAGAACGGGGTGTGACGGCCACCCTCGTCCTTCGACAGGATGTAGGACTGCGCCTGGAACTCGGTGTGCGGCGTGACCGAACCCGGCTTGATGATGACCTGGCCGCGCTCGACGTCCTCGCGCTTGATGCCACGGAGGAGCAGACCGACGTTCTCACCGGCCTGGCCCTCGTCGAGCAGCTTGCGGAACATCTCGATGCCGGTGACCGTGGTGGTGGTCTTCTCGGTCTTGATACCGACGATGTCGACGGTCTCGTTGACCTTCAGGACACCACGCTCGATGCGGCCGGTGACGACCGTACCGCGACCGGTGATCGTGAAGACGTCCTCGATGGGCATGAGGAACGGCTTCTCGACGTCACGCTCGGGCTGCGGGATGGCCTCGTCCACGGCGGCCATCAGGTTCAGGACCGACTGGCCCCACTCCTTGTCGCCCTCAAGAGCCTTGAGCGCCGAGACACGCACGACCGGAAGGTCGTCGCCCGGGAACTCGTACTCGGAGAGGAGCTCACGGACCTCGAGCTCGACGAGCTCCATGATCTCCTCGTCGTCCACCATGTCGGCCTTGTTCAGGGCGACGACGATGTACGGGACACCGACCTGGCGGGCCAGGAGCACGTGCTCCTTGGTCTGCGGCATCGGGCCGTCGGTGGCCGCGACCACGAGGATGGCGCCGTCCATCTGCGCCGCACCCGTGATCATGTTCTTGATGTAGTCGGCGTGACCCGGGCAGTCGACGTGCGCGTAGTGACGCGACTCCGTCTGGTACTCGACGTGCGCGATCGAGATCGTGATACCGCGCTGGCGCTCCTCGGGAGCCTTGTCGATCTGGTCGAAGGCCGAGGCCTCGTTCAGGTCCGGGTACGCGTCGTGCAGCACCTTGGTAATGGCGGCCGTAAGGGTCGTCTTACCGTGGTCAATGTGACCGATGGTGCCGATGTTGACGTGCGGCTTAGTCCGCTCGAACTTTGCCTTCGCCACTTGGTCCTCCTGCGGAGTGGTTCTGTACGCCTTGCTTCATCGGCGCCAGGTGATCTTTGCTGGGATGCCGGGGCCGGGGGCATTCGACACGATTGCTTGCGCTCTGCGTCGAATGCCGCACCGGGCTCCGGTGACAAGCCTAAAGCGTGAACTCGGGTGAGCTACTCGCCCTTGGCCTTCGCGATGATCTCCTCGGCGACGTTCCGCGGAACCTCGGCGTAGGAGTCGAACTGCATCGAGTAGCTTGCGCGACCCGAGGTCTTGCTGCGGAGGTCTCCGACGTAGCCGAACATCTCCGAGAGGGGCACGAGGCCCTTCACGACGCGAGCACCGCTGCGCTCCTCCATGGCCTGGATCTGGCCACGGCGGGAGTTCAGGTCGCCGATGACATCGCCCATGTAGTCCTCGGGCGTGGTGACCTCGACGGCCATCATCGGCTCAAGGAGCACGGGAGAGGCCTTGCGGGCACCCTCCTTGAACGCCTGCGAACCGGCGATCTTGAAGGCGAGCTCCGAGGAGTCGACCTCGTGGTAACCACCGTCGAGAAGGGTGACGCGGACGCCGACCATCTCGTAACCGGCCAGGATGCCGAACTGCATGGCTTCCTGGGCACCCGAGTCCACCGAGGGGATGTACTCCCTGGGGATACGGCCACCGGTGACCTTGTTGACGAACTCGTAGGAGGCGTCGCCACCCTCGATGGGCTCAAGGGCGATCTGCACCTTCGCGAACTGGCCGGTACCACCAGTCTGCTTCTTGTGCGTGTAGTCGATGCGCTCGACGGCCTTGCGGATCGTCTCGCGGTACGCGACCTGGGGCTTGCCGACGTTCGCCTCGACGCGGAATTCGCGCTTCATGCGGTCGACGAGCACCTCGAGGTGAAGCTCGCCCATACCACCGATGATGGTCTGGCCGGTCTCCTCGTCGGAGTGCACCTGGAAGGAGGGGTCCTCCTCCGAGAGACGCTGGATGGCAACACCCAGCTTCTCCTGGTCACCCTTGGACTTGGGCTCGATGGCGACCTGAATGACCGGCGCCGGGAAGTCCATGGACTCCAGGATGACCGGGTTCTTGTCGTCACACAGCGTCTCACCTGTGGTGGTCTGCTTCAGGCCCATGACGGCGATGATGTCACCGGCGCCCACCGACGCGATCTCCTCACGCTTGTTCGCGTGCATGCGGTAGATCTTGCCGATGCGCTCCTTCTTGCCCTTGACCGAGTTCAGCACCGCGGTGCCGGCCTCGAGGCGACCGGAGTAGATCCGGACGAAGGTGAGCTTGCCCAGGTGCGGGTCGCTCGCGATCTTGAACGCCAGGCCGGAGAACGGCTCGTCGTCCGAGGGCTTGCGCTGGATGACCTTCTCCGGGTCCTTGACGTCGTGGCCCTCGATGGCCTCGACGTCCAGGGGGGAAGGCAGGTAGCGCACAACGGCGTCGAGCAGGGGCTGAACGCCCTTGTTCTTGAACGCCGTGCCACAGAACACCGGGGTGACGGTGACCGAGTCGGCACTGCCCTTCGACGCCAGGGTGATCCGACGGATCGCCTCGTGCAGCTGCTCCTCGGTGGGCTCGACGCCCTCCAGGTACAGCTCCATCATCTGGTCGTCGTTCTCCGAGACGGCCTCGAGCAGCTTGCCGCGCCACTCCTCGGCAGCCTCGACATGCGTGTCGGGGATGTCGACGGTGTCGTACATCTCACCCTTGGCGGCCTCTTCGGGCCAGACAAAGGCCTTCATCGACACGAGGTCGACGACGCCCTTGAAGTCGGCCTCGGCGCCGATGGGGAGCTGCATGACGAGGGGAACCGCGCCCAGGCGCTCGACGATCATGTCGACGCAGCGGTGGAACTCGGCTCCGGTGCGGTCGAGCTTGTTGACGAAGCAGATACGCGGCACGCCGTAGCGGTCCGCCTGACGCCAGACAGTCTCGGACTGGGGCTCGACGCCCGCGACACCGTCGAACACGGTGACAGCACCGTCGAGGACGCGGAGCGAACGCTCCACCTCGACGGTGAAGTCGACGTGACCCGGGGTGTCGATGATGTTGATGGTGTGGTCAACATCATCGAGCGGCCAGTGGCAGGTCGTCGCGGCGGACGTGATCGTGATGCCGCGCTCCTGCTCCTGCTCCATCCAGTCCATCGTGGCAGCGCCGTCGTGGACTTCACCGATCTTGTACGAAACGCCGGTGTAGAAGAGGATCCGCTCGGTGGTGGTCGTCTTGCCCGCGTCGATGTGGGCCATGATCCCGATGTTGCGGACCTTGGCCAGGTCAAGCGAAGTGGTGGCCATAAGGCTCAATCTTCTCTCGGTCTCGATGTGGGTAGCGACTACCAGCGGTAGTGCGCGAAGGCCTTGTTCGACTCGGCCATCTTGTGGGTGTCCTCACGCTTCTTGACCGAAGCGCCGAGGCCGTTGGAGGCGTCGAGCAGTTCGTTCATGAGGCGCTCGGTCATGGTCTTCTCGCGGCGCGCGCGGGAGTAACCGACGAGCCAGCGCAGAGCGAGGGTGGACGCGCGACCGGGCTTGACCTCGATCGGCACCTGGTAGGTGGCGCCACCGACACGGCGGGACTTGACCTCGAGCGAGGGCTTGACGTTCTCAAGCGCGCGCTTCAGCGTGATGACCGGGTCGTTGCCGGTCTTCTCGCGGAGGCCTTCCATGGCGCCGTACACGATCCGCTCGGCGGTGGAACGCTTGCCGTCGAGCAGGATCTTGTTGATCAGCGAGGTGACAAGAGGAGAGCTGTAGACCGGGTCAATGATGACCGGGCGCTTCGGGGCGGGGCCCTTACGAGGCATTCTTACTTCTCCTTCTTGGCGCCGTAGCGGCTGCGGGCCTGCTTGCGGTTCTTGACACCCTGGGTGTCAAGGGAGCCGCGGATGATCTTGTAACGAACACCCGGCAGGTCCTTCACACGGCCACCACGCACGAGCACGATGGAGTGCTCCTGCAGGTTGTGTCCCTCACCCGGGATGTAGGCCGTGACCTCGATACCGGAGGTCAGACGCACACGCGCGACCTTACGGAGGGCCGAGTTCGGCTTCTTCGGGGTGGTCGTGAACACACGCGTGCAGACGCCACGACGCTGGGGCGAACCCTCGAGCGCGGGCGTCTTGTTCTTCTCGACCTTGTCCTGCCGGCCCTTCCGGACCAGCTGCTGGATCGTAGGCACTACTTCTCCGGTTTCTGTGTGCCGTTCGTGAAACTAACCTGGAACATCGCCGACCCACGCGGTCGGGTGTGTCGAATACTGCAGGCTCCTGCCCTAGGGGCAGAAGGGGCGCAGATTGCGGTGGCCACTTACGGACTCGCCATGCGGTTGAGGACACGCACCCGAGCCCAGGCACACCCCAGGCACAAGGCTTGAGCGTACCTACCTCACGCACTCCGGTCAAAACA
Organism: Streptomyces sp. NBC_01433; assembly: GCF_026340105.1. Taxonomy (NCBI): domain Bacteria; kingdom Bacillati; phylum Actinomycetota; class Actinomycetes; order Kitasatosporales; family Streptomycetaceae; genus Streptomyces; species Streptomyces sp. NBC_01433. Next base: position 1,455,854 of record NZ_JAPEPM010000001.1, read on the forward strand.
AATGCTGTCCACCATGACACGCCGGGGCTCATTCAAGATCCAGTACTTCCCCGTCCAGGTGTTTCTGGATCAGGAGAATGTCCTCCCGGTCCTTCTGGCGCAGCGAGGTCCGCTTCCATTTCAGCACCTCCCGCAGCGGGCAGAAGGGGAGGCCCTGCACCCACTCGGCGCCGTCGATGAGCTCATCGGGTCCCGCCGATCCCGGAAGCCAGCGGTCGAAGATCTCCAGGCCACCGTCGAACAGCAGCACCATCTGCCCGTGCCCGGAGGGGGCCGGCACCGGGTCGGCCAGCTCGATGGCCCGCTTCCAGGCAGAACCTCTGGCGACGATGTCCAGATCGCCCACCGAGCTCCTGAGTCCGTGTGCCAGCAGCGGGCCGCTGCCGGCCACCACGAAGTCCCCCCGCGCCAGCCCCAGCGAGGTGAGCTTTCCGACGAGCGGATGATCGCAGAGGTTCAATGGCTCTCCTTCTAGAGGACCGGCAGCCCCACCGCGGCACGCGCGGCCATCCCCATCGCCAGCGACGCGATGACGCTGGCCAGCGTACCGATGAGGAAGTACTCGGAAGCATGCTTGCCGTGGTCGTTCGTGGGCACCCGCGCCAGGGACTTCGCCGCCAGCACCAGAGCTGCGGCCTCCGGCTGGCCCGCCGCGATGAAGACGAAGAGCAACCCGCGCTCCAGCAGTCCGATGCGCCGGCTCCCGCCCATGAACTCCACGGCCTTGCTCTTCTCCGGCCCTTCAGGCATCGCCTCGACCTCGGCCCGTACGGAGGCCGTCGCCGCCTTCGCCAGGGCACCGCCACCGAAGACGGCCAGCAGCAGCGCGGACACCTGAACCGCGGCTCGGTCGCTGAGCACCAGGTCGGACACGAGCGAGGCCGTCTTCACGCCGCCGGTCCACGCAGCCAGTAACGCCGCGCCTGCCATCAGAACCGCTCCCGCTCTGCGCGTACGGGCTCCGGAACCCGAGGTCAGTGGCACCTGCAGCGAGAAGCCGAGAGAAGGCAGCGCCGGCGGGTGCTGCCACAGAAAGGACCCGAGCATGACCAGCACGGCTGTTCCGAGGGCCGACCAGGCCTGGACGTGGCCGGTGTAGGGGGCGATGCAGTAGAGCCCGTACAGGCCCACGAAGAGAAGGCCGGCGCCCGGCCTGGAGCGGTGCCATCCGGCGCCCCAGGGCACTGCCAGCGCAGCTGCCATCCCGAAAAAGACTCGTGCCGTCTCCACAGCGGTCCCCCCACCGTCCCCAAGCCTGGCCTGCCCCGCCGGCCATATCCGCCCGTGAAGCCCTCAACGGCTCCCGGCTGCGCGTACGGGTCACCGAGGGCCTACCCACGCCGCAGGGCGGCCACCCCGTTGTCCGGGGTGACCGCCCTGTGGTCAGTCGCTGACGACTCGCTTACTGGTTGTACGGACCGTAGTCGTAGTCCTCCAGCGGAACGGCCTGGCCGGAGCCCGTGCCGAACGGCGAGTAGTCGATGTCGTCGTAGCCGACGGCCGAGTACATCGCGGCCTTGGCTTCCTCGGTCGGCTCGACCCGGATGTTGCGGTAGCGGGACAGACCCGTACCGGCCGGGATGAGCTTACCGATGATGACGTTCTCCTTGAGGCCGATCAGGGAGTCCGACTTGGCGTTGATCGCCGCGTCGGTCAGAACCCTGGTCGTCTCCTGGAAGGACGCCGCCGACAGCCACGACTCGGTGGCGAGCGAAGCCTTGGTGATACCCATCAGCTGCGGACGGCCGGAGGCGGGGTGACCGCCCTCGGTGACCACACGACGGTTCTCGACCTCGAACTTCGAGCGCTCGACGAGCTCGCCCGGAAGCAGCTCCGCGTCGCCGGACTCGATGATCGTCACACGGCGCAGCATCTGCCGGATGATGATCTCGATGTGCTTGTCGTGGATCGACACGCCCTGCGAGTTGTAGACCTTCTGGACTTCGCCGACCAGGTGGACCTGGACCGCACGCTGGCCGAGGATGCGCAGCACGTCGTGCGGGTTGGTGGCACCCACGGTGAGCTTCTGGCCGACCGCGACCGGGTCGCCCTCGCCCACGAGCAGACGGGCACGCTTGGAGATCGGGAACGCCGTCTCCTCGCTGCCGTCGTCCGGGGTGACGACGAGCTTCTTGGTCTTCTCGGTCTCCTCGATCCGGACGCGGCCTGCCGCCTCCGAGATCGGGGCGACACCCTTGGGCGTACGGGCTTCGAAGAGCTCGACGACACGGGGCAGACCCTGGGTGATGTCGTCACCGGCCACACCACCGGTGTGGAAGGTACGCATCGTCAGCTGGGTACCGGGCTCACCGATGGACTGGGCGGCGATGATGCCGACCGCCTCACCGATGTCGACCAGCTTGCCGGTGGCGAGCGAGCGTCCGTAGCAGAAGGCACAGGTGCCGACCGCGGACTCACAGGTCAGGACCGAACGGGTCTTGACCTCCTCGACGCCGGCGCCCACGAGGGCGTCGATCAGGACGTCACCGAGGTCGACGTTGGCAGGCGCGATGACCTTGCCGTCGACGACGACGTCCTCGGCGAGCATGCGGGCGTAGACCGAGGTCTCGACGTCGTCCGTCTTGCGGAGCACGCCGTCGGCACCCTTGACCGCGATCTTCAGCTTGAGGCCGCGGTCGGTGCCGCAGTCCTCCTCGCGAATGATCACGTCCTGCGAGACGTCCACCAGACGACGGGTCAGGTAACCCGAGTCGGCGGTACGCAGGGCGGTGTCCGCCAGACCCTTACGGGCACCGTGCGTGGAGATGAAGTACTCCAGAACGGTGAGGCCCTCACGGAACGACGCCTTGATGGGACGCGGGATCGTCTCGTTCTTCGCGTTCGACACCAGACCACGCATACCGGCGATCTGACGCATCTGCATCATGTTTCCTCGGGCACCCGAGTCAACCATCATGAAGATGGGGTTCGTCTTCGGGAAGTTCGCGTTCATCGCCTCGGCAACCTCGTTGGTCGCCTTGGTCCAGATCGCGATGAGCTCCTGCGTGCGCTCGTCCTTGGTGATCAGACCGCGCTCGTACTGCTTCTGGACCTTCTCGTCCTGCTCCTCGTAGCCCTTGACGATGGCCTTCTTGGCCTCGGGCACGACGATGTCCGAAACGGCCACGGTGACGCCGGAACGCGTCGCCCAGTGGAAGCCCGCCGCCTTCAGGTTGTCGAGCGTCGCCGCCACGATGACCTTGGGGTAGCGCTCGGCCAGGTCGTTGACGATCTCGGAGAGCTGCTTCTTGCCCACCGAGTAGTCGACGAACGGGTAGTCCTCGGGCAGCAGCTCGTTGAAGAGCGCGCGGCCCAGGCTCGTACGCAGCCGGAAGGTGTCGCCCGGCTGGTACTCCGGCTCGCCCTCCTCGGCGACCGGCGGCACCCAGCCACGCGGCGGCATGGTGCCCACCGGGAAGCGGATGTCGACGGTCGACTGGAGCGCCAGCTCACCGGCGTCGAACGCCATGATCGCCTCGGCCGTGGAGCCGAACGCGCGGCCCTCGCCCTTGGTGTCACGGAGCTCACCGTCGGTGGTGAGGAAGAACAGCCCCAGCACCATGTCCTGGGTCGGCATGGTGACGGGACGACCGTCGGCCGGCTTCAGGATGTTGTTCGAGGACAGCATCAGGATGCGGGCCTCGGCCTGCGCCTCCGCTGAGAGCGGCAGGTGCACGGCCATCTGGTCACCGTCGAAGTCCGCGTTGAACGCGGTGCAGACGAGCGGGTGGATCTGGATGGCCTTGCCCTCGACCAGCTGCGGCTCGAAGGCCTGGATGCCGAGGCGGTGCAGGGTGGGTGCACGGTTCAGCAGCACCGGGTGCTCGGCGATGACCTCTTCGAGGACGTCGTACACGACGGTGCGGCCACGCTCGACCATGCGCTTGGCCGACTTGATGTTCTGCGCGTGGTTGAGGTCCACCAGGCGCTTCATCACGAACGGCTTGAAGAGCTCCAGCGCCATGGCCTTCGGCAGACCGCACTGGTGCAGCTTGAGCTGCGGGCCGACGACGATCACGGAACGCGCGGAGTAGTCCACGCGCTTGCCGAGGAGGTTCTGACGGAAACGGCCCTGCTTGCCCTTCAGCATGTCGCTGAGGGACTTCAGGGGACGGTTACCGGGACCGGTGACCGGGCGACCGCGGCGGCCGTTGTCGAACAGCGCGTCGACGGCCTCCTGCAGCATCCGCTTCTCGTTGTTCACGATGATCTCGGGGGCACCGAGGTCAAGGAGACGCTTGAGGCGGTTGTTGCGGTTGATCACACGGCGGTACAGGTCGTTCAGGTCGGAGGTCGCGAAGCGGCCACCGTCCAGCTGCACCATCGGACGCAGGTCCGGCGGGATGACCGGCACGCAGTCGAGCACCATGCCCTTGGGCTTGTTGCTGGTCTGCAGGAACGCGGAGACGACCTTGAGGCGCTTGAGCGCACGGGTCTTCTTCTGGCCCTTGCCGGTGCGGATGATCTCGCGAAGCCGCTCGGCCTCTTCATCCAGGTCGAAGGACTCCAGGCGCTTCTGGAGCGCGGCGGCGCCCATGCAGCCGTCGAAGTACGTGCCGAAGCGGTCACGCAGCTCGCGGTAGAGGAGTTCGTCGCCCTCCAGGTCCTGGACCTTGAGGTTCTTGAAGCGGTTCCACACCTCGTCGAGACGGTCGATCTCGCGCTGCGCACGGTCACGCAGCTGCTTCATCTCACGCTCGGCACCTTCGCGCACCTTGCGGCGTACGTCGGCCTTGGCGCCCTCGGCCTCAAGCTCGGCCAGGTCGGTCTCAAGCTTCTTGGCGCGGGCCTCCAGGTCGGAGTCGCGACGGTTCTCGGTCTGCTGACGCTCGACGGAGACGTGCGCCTCCAGGGACGGCAGGTCGCGGGTACGACGCTCCTCGTCCACGAACGTGATCATGTACGCGGCGAAGTAAATGACCTTTTCGAGGTCCTTCGGCGCGAGGTCCAGCAGGTAGCCGAGGCGCGACGGGACGCCCTTGAAGTACCAGATGTGGGTGACGGGAGCGGCAAGCTCGATGTGGCCCATCCGCTCACGACGCACCTTGGCGCGAGTGACCTCGACGCCGCAGCGCTCACAGATGATGCCCTTGAAGCGGACACGCTTGTACTTGCCGCAGTAGCACTCCCAGTCCCGGGTAGGACCGAAGATCTTCTCGCAGAAGAGTCCGTCCTTTTCGGGCTTGAGCGTGCGGTAGTTGATGGTCTCCGGCTTCTTCACTTCGCCGTGCGACCAGGTCCGGATGTCGTCCGCGGTGGCAAGGCCGATCCGCAGCTCGTCGAAGAAGTTGACGTCGAGCACTTGTCGTCAATCCCTCTTTCGGGGGTTCGAGCCCCTCGCGTCAAAGCGAGAAATGGGGCACTTCAGCAATGGTCTGAACGGGTCCGGGGAGAGCCGGCCGGATCACAGGGATCCGGCCGGCCAACCCGTCAGACCTCTTCGACGCTGCTCGGCTCGCGCCGGGACAGGTCGATACCGAGTTCCTCCGCCGCGCGGAAGACGTCCTCGTCCGTGTCACGCATCTCGATGGACATACCGTCCGAGGACAGCACCTCCACGTTGAGGCAGAGCGACTGCATTTCCTTGATGAGCACCTTGAAGGACTCAGGGATGCCCGGCTCGGGGATGTTCTCGCCCTTGACGATCGCCTCGTAGACCTTCACGCGGCCGGTCACGTCGTCGGACTTGATCGTCAGCAGCTCCTGGAGGGCGTAAGCGGCGCCATAAGCCTCCAGCGCCCACACCTCCATCTCACCGAAGCGCTGTCCACCGAACTGAGCCTTACCACCCAGCGGCTGCTGGGTGATCATGGAGTACGGACCGGTCGAACGGGCGTGGAGCTTGTCGTCGACCAGGTGGTGGAGCTTGAGGATGTACATGTAGCCGACCGAGACCGGCTCGGGGAACGGCTCGCCGGAGCGGCCGTCGAACAGGTTGGCCTTGCCGGAGGGCTGGACCATCCGGTTGCCGTCGCGGTTCGGGATCGTGGACTCGAAGAGGCCGGAGATCTCGTCCTCGCGGGCACCGTCGAAGACCGGGGTCGCGACGTTGGTACCGGCGGCGACGTCGTCGGCACCGATCGCCTTCAGACGCTCCATCCACTCCTCGCTGCCCTCGACCTTCCAGCCCTGGCTGGCGAGCCAGCCGAGGTGGATTTCGAGGACCTGTCCCGGGTTCATTCGGGACGGGACACCCAGCGGGTTGAGGATGATGTCGACCGGGGTGCCGTCCTCCAGGAACGGCATGTCCTCGATCGGCAGGATCTTCGAGATGACGCCCTTGTTGCCATGACGGCCGGCGAGCTTGTCACCATCGGTGATCTTGCGCTTCTGCGCGACGTAGACGCGGACCAGCTGGTTCACGCCCGGCGGCAGCTCGTCGCCCTCTTCGCGGTCGAAGACGCGGACGCCGATGACCTTGCCGATCTCGCCGTGCGGGACCTTCAGCGAGGTGTCGCGCACCTCGCGCGCCTTCTCACCGAAGATCGCGCGGAGCAGGCGCTCCTCGGGGGTCAGCTCGGTCTCACCCTTGGGCGTGACCTTGCCGACGAGGATGTCACCGGCGACGACCTCGGCACCGATACGGATGATGCCGCGCTCGTCGAGGTCGGCGAGGACCTCTTCGGAGACGTTCGGGATGTCCCGGGTGATCTCCTCCGGGCCGAGCTTGGTGTCACGGGCGTCGACCTCGTGCTCCTCGATGTGGATCGAGGAGAGGACGTCGTCCTGCACGAGGCGCTGCGACAGGATGATCGCGTCCTCGTAGTTGTGACCCTCCCAGGGCATGAACGCCACGAGGAGGTTCTTGCCGAGGGCCATCTCGCCGTTCTCGGTGGCCGGACCGTCGGCGAGGACCTGCTCGGCGATGACCCGGTCACCCTCGGAGACGACAACCTTCTGGTTGACCGAGGTGCCCTGGTTGGAGCGCATGAACTTGGCGATGCGGTACGTGGTGTACGTGCCGTCGTCGTTCGTGACGGTGATGTAGTCCGCGGAGACCTCCTGGACCACACCGTCCTTCTCGGCCTTGAGCACGTCACCGGCGTCGGTGGCGCAGCGGTACTCCATGCCGGTGCCGACGAGCGGGGCCTCCGACTTGATGAGCGGCACCGCCTGCCGCATCATGTTCGCGCCCATGAGGGCACGGTTGGCGTCGTCGTGCTCCAGGAAGGGAATCATCGCGGTGGCGACGGACACCATCTGGCGCGGCGAGACGTCCATGTAGTCGACGTCCGTGCCGGGCACGTAGTCGACCTCTCCGCCACGACGGCGGACCAGGACGCGGGGCTCGGTGAAGCGCAGCTCGTCGGAGAGCGTCGCGTTCGCCTGGGCGATGACGTAACGGTCTTCCTCGTCGGCCGTGATGTAGTCGACCTCGTCGGTGACCTGACCGTCGACGACCTTGCGGTACGGCGTCTCGATGAAACCGAACGCGTTGACGCGTCCGTACGAGGCGAGCGAACCGATCAGACCGATGTTCGGGCCTTCAGGGGTCTCGATCGGGCACATGCGTCCGTAGTGGGACGGGTGCACGTCACGGACCTCGAAGCCGGCCCGCTCACGGGACAGACCACCCGGGCCAAGAGCCGACAGGCGGCGCTTGTGGGTGAGACCCGACAGCGGGTTGTTCTGGTCCATGAACTGCGACAGCTGGCTGGTGCCGAAGAACTCCTTGATGGAGGCGACGACCGGCCGGATGTTGATCAGGGTCTGCGGCGTGATCGCCTCGACGTCCTGGGTCGTCATGCGCTCACGCACGACGCGCTCCATACGGGCGAGACCCGTACGGACCTGGTTCTGGATGAGCTCGCCGACGTTACGCAGACGACGGTTGCCGAAGTGGTCGATGTCGTCGGTCTCGACGACGATCGTCCGGCCGGACTCACCGACGGTCTCAAGCTCCCCGGCGTGCAGCTTCACCAGGTACTTGATGGTCGCGATGATGTCGTCGCTGGTGAGCACACCGGCGTCCAGCGGCTCGTCCGCGCCGAGCTTCTTGTTCACCTTGTAGCGGCCGACCTTCGCGAGGTCGTAGCGCTTCGGGTTGAAGTAGAGGTTCTCGAGCAGCGTCTGAGCGGCCTCGCGCGTGGGCGGCTCGCCCGGACGCAGCTTGCGGTAGATGTCGAGCAGCGCGTCGTCCTGGCCCTGGGTGTGGTCCTTCTCCAGGGTGGCGCGCATGGACTCGTACTCGCCGAACTCTTCGAGGATCTGCTCGGTGGTCCAACCGAGAGCCTTGAGGAGAACGGTCACGGACTGCTTGCGCTTGCGGTCGATGCGGACACCGACCATGTCGCGCTTGTCGATCTCCATCTCCAGCCAGGCACCCCGGGACGGGATGATCTTGGCCGAGAAGATGTCCTTGTCGGACGTCTTGTCGATGGAGGAGTCGAAGTAGACACCCGGCGAGCGGACCAGCTGCGACACGACGACACGCTCGGTGCCGTTGATGACGAAGGTGCCCTTGTTGGTCATGAGCGGGAAGTCGCCCATGAAGACCGTCTGGGACTTGATCTCGCCGGTCTCGTTGTTGGTGAACTCGGCCGTGACGAAGAGCGGCGCGGCGAACGTGAAGTCGCGCTCCTTGCACTCGTCGATCGAGTTCTTCGGGGGCTCGAAGCGGTGGTCGCGGAACGTAAGCGACATCGACCCGGAGAAGTCCTCGATCGGCGAAATCTCCTCGAAGATCTCCTCCAGGCCGGACTTGGTGGGGACGTCTTGTCCACTGTCCAGAGCAGCCTCGACGCGAGCCTTCCAGGCGGCGTTACCGAGGAGCCAGTCAAAGCTCTCGGTCTGCAGCGCGAGGAGGTTCGGAACCTCGAGGGGCTCCTTGATCTTTGCAAAAGAGATGCGCAGCGGGGCGGTGCTGGCACCGTTGTTCGTATTCGCGGTCGAGGCGTTGCGCGAGGCGGCCAAGAGGGGGTCCTTCCGAGGGCTCGGACTCACTACGCGCGTACCGGTCCCAAGTTGGACACAAAGACAGATATCCCAGGTAAGGGAGGATCAGCCATCGGTGCTCAAGCGTGGGCATGCCCCTGGTGACGGGCAGGAGGCAGCTAACAGGCAGCGCAAAGGGTCAGTGTAGCCAAGCGCCACACTGATGTCCAGTCGGGGTTCTCAGAGACCCACGTTGCTCTCAACAGCTGTTCTCAACACCTATGCCTAGTCCTTGCGCGGGGTGCGCTCTTCTTTACTGCCCTCTTCACTCTCGATCCATGCCTCGGATTCGGATCGATGTGATGACGCGCCCCTGAGAATTGCGCGCCTCGTGCGGTTCGTCAAGGCCCCCGAGCCGGGACCGATCCCCAGCGATCCTCTCCAGCCGCCCCTGGACGCCGTAGGAGGCCCCCTGAGAGGCGCACGGCGAAGATCACCATACTCGTCACCGCCGGAAGAGCAAGGCACCCGCCACGGGCACGCCAAAGGGCGACCACCCGGATGGGTGATCGCCCTTTGCGATGTGACATCCCCGCCTTGCGGCAGAGACGGTCCTGAGGAGTCAGATGACTCGCAGGGTCACTTGACCTCGACGGAAGCGCCGGCGGCCTTGAGGGAGTCGGCAGCCTTCTCGGCGACCTCCTTGGCGACCTTCTCGAGGACCGGCTTCGGGGTGCCGTCGACGAGGTCCTTGGCCTCCTTGAGACCCAGCGAGGTCAGCTCACGCACGACCTTGATGACCTGGATCTTCTTCTCGCCGGCGCCGGTGAGGACGACGTCGAACTCGTCCTGCTCCTCCGGGGCGTCCGCGGCGGCGGCAGCGCCACCGGCGGCGGCGACGGCGACCGGGGCGGCAGCCTTGACGTCGAACTTCTCCTCGAAGGCCTTGACGAAGTCAGCGAGCTCGATGAGGGTCAGGTTCTCGAACTGCGCGAGCAGGTCGTCCTGGGACAGCTTCGCCATGATGGCGTCCTTCCACTAAGTCGGCAGGTGCCGGGTGTATATGAAGGCGGGCGTACGGGCCCGCTGCGAGCCGTGGAGCGGAGGGTTACTCCGCCACCTCGGCGTCGGCGGGAGCCGGCGTACCGGCACCGCCCTGCTCGACCTTGGCGCGAAGGGCGTCCGCGGTGCGGACGAACTCCGACAGCGGGGCCTGGAACGTCGCCGCGGCCTTGGCCATCGACGCCTTGATTCCACCGGCCACCTTGGCGAGCAGAACCTCGCGGGACTCAAGGTCCGCGAGCTTCTTGAACTCATCGGCGGACAGCGCCTTACCGTCAAGGACACCGCCCTTGATGATGAGGTTGGGGTTGTCCTTGGCGAAGTCACGAAGACCCTTCGCCGACTCCACCGGGTCACCGGTGACGAAGGCAACCGCCGTCGGACCCGAGAACAGGTCGTCCAGCGTGTTGATCCCGGCCTCGTTGGCCGCAATCTTGGTCAGCGTGTTCTTCACCACGGCGTACTGGGCGTTCTCACCGAGCGAACGGCGCAGCTCCTTGAGCTGTGCCACGGTGAGACCCCGGTACTCGGTCAGCACGGCGGCGTTCGAGCTGCGGAACTGGTCCGTCAGCTCGGCTACCGCGGCAGCCTTGTCGGGCCTTGCCATGAGCGTCGGCCTCCTTCCGGGTGATGAGGACCGCTCAGAAGGTGCCGTAAAAGACGAAACGCCCCAGCACAAGTGCCAGGGCGTAGCTCGACCGGACAGAGTCCGGGAGCTTTCCACAGTCACCTGCGCAGGTCGTCCGTTCTCAGCGGATCCTTCGGTCACTGTTCCCTCTTGCGAGAGCACAGCGACGACCAGCGGTCTTTGGCTTCTTCACGAGAGTACGCGACCGGGGCCGCGTCGGGCAAATCCGTCCCGGATCGGGTGGGTGCGTGAGGTTTAGGACGCGTCCGCGCCCGCGGCGGCGCCCTGCTGCTTCAGGATGTCCGCGAAGTCGACCGTGTCGGCGGCCGGGGGCTTCTCCACCGCGACCTCGGTCCCGTAGTCGCTGTAGTAGACCGTCGTATTGAGCTCGCCGGTCTTCATCTGACCGCGCTCGGTCTTCTTCACCAGCAGGTCGTTCTTGTCGACCCAGATGTCCACGGTCTCCGTGGTGATGCCGGCCTGGTCGAGCTGCTTCTTGAGCGCCGCGACCTGTGCCTTGTCCAGGGCCCCGCTCTTCGCGGTCAGCTCCGCCACGTCGACCGTCCCGGAGTAGTGCGTCGTGGGCACCCCCCGTACGTCCTCCTGGCCGACCTTCTTCACGTCGCCGGAGGCCAGCAGCGCCTTCACGCCCTGCTCGGGGGTGCTGCTCTCCATCTGGTCCTTCATCACCCCGCCGGAGGCCCCGGACATCTCGGCGAGGTCCTTGTAGGCGTACCGGACCCAGTGCTTGCCGCCGATGTTGGCGGCGAAGGCGTCGCCCATGTTGGCGTAGTACTCGTCCTTGAGGTACCGGGCCTGCATCGAGCCGTCGCCACCGGACTTCTTCAGGGCATCGCCCATCGTGCCCCCGGTGTAGGTGATCTTCAGGGAGCCCGTGAGCCCTTTGCTCCAGTCAATGACTCCGCTCTGCGTCATCGACATGTCGCTGCCCATCACGGTGGTGCCCTCGACCTTGGCCGACTTGGCTCCACCGGTCTTCTCCTGCACCTGGCGCAGCGCGGCGACCTGCTCGCCCTTCACCGCGCCGCCCGCGCCCGTCCCCTCCTTGCCGGTGCCACCGGCGTCGTTGGAACCGCTGCAGGCCGCCACCGAAGTCAGCGCCGCCACCGACGCGAAGGCCACGCACACCCGCCGTACAGTCCTGGTCGTCGTCATCTGCCGCTCCACCCCTCGCTTCGTCCTGACGTCCCACACTGGCACAGAGGACCGACAGTTGGTCGTACTACCGGACGCATCCTTCGGATACGAGGACGGGCCCCGCACCTCGAAAGGTTGCGGGGCCCGTCACAAAGCACGCGTGTGACGCGACTACCTGGTGAGCACGGTGGCTCAGACGGCGGCCGGGTCCTCCTCGACGAGGAGGTTGCGGGTGCGGTTGGAGTCCAGCGGGATGCCGGGGCCCATCGTGGTGGCCAGCGTGGCCTTCTTGATGTAGCGGCCCTTGGCGGCGGACGGCTTCAGACGGAGGATCTCGTCCAGCGCCGCTGCGTAGTTCTCCACCAGCTTGGTCTCGTCGAAGGAGACCTTTCCGATGATGAAGTGCAGGTTCGAGTGCTTGTCGACGCGGAACTCGATCTTGCCGCCCTTGATGTCGTTGACAGCCTTCACGACATCGGGGGTGACGGTGCCCGTCTTCGGGTTCGGCATCAGACCACGCGGACCGAGCACGCGGCCGAGGCGGCCGACCTTGCCCATGAGGTCCGGAGTGGCGACGACGGCGTCGAAGTCCAGACGGCCCTTCGCCACCTCGTCGATGAGCTCGTCGGAGCCGACGATGTCGGCGCCCGCGGCTTCCGCGGCCGCAGCACGGTCACCGGTCGCGAAGACCAGGACCCGGGCGGTCTTGCCGGTGCCGTGCGGCAGGTTCACGGTGCCACGGACCATCTGGTCGGCCTTGCGAGGGTCAACACCCAGGCTGAACGCGACCTCGACGGTGCTGTCGAACTTGGTGGCGGAGGTCTCCTTGGCGATACGGACGGCCTCGAGGGGGGCGTAGTTGCGCTCCCGGTCGATCTTCGCGTCCGCAGCGCGGAGGGTCTTGCTGCGCTTCACTTCTACTCCTGTGGTTTCAGGGTGTGGAGTCGTGGTGCGGACCAGCGCTTGGTCCTACCACTGAGGGCTACGGGGCTGAATCAGCCTTCGACCGTGATGCCCATGGAACGGGCGGTGCCAGCGATGATCTTCGACGCGGCGTCGAGGTCATTGGCGTTCAGGTCGGGGAGCTTCGTCGTGGCGATCTCGCGGACCTGGGCAGCCGTGAGCTTGGCAACCTTGGTCTTGTGCGGCTCGCCGGAGCCCTTGTCCACACCTGCGGCCTTGAGGATCAGCTTGGCGGCCGGCGGAGTCTTGGTGATGAAGGTGAAGGAGCGGTCGTCGTAGACCGTGATCTCCACCGGCACGACCATGCCACGCTGCGACTCGGTCGCGGCGTTGTAGGCCTTGCAGAACTCCATGATGTTGACGCCGTGCTGACCCAGTGCGGGGCCGACCGGCGGCGCCGGGTTGGCCGCACCGGCGTTGATCTGGAGCTTGATAAGCCCCGTGACCTTCTTCTTCTTGGGAGGCATTGCTCTCTCCGGGTCCAGTTGAGAGTTTTTCGCCGCCAGTCCGGTCATCCGGATGGAGGCATACCGCACAACGATAACGGGTATAGCTGCGCGACCAAAAACCGAGCAGGTCAGACGGGCTGCGAAGCCTGTCTGACCTGCTCGGTAGGCATGTGTCCAGAAACCGGCGGGAGGTGCTAGTTCTTCTGGATCTGGTCGAAGCTGAGCTCGACCGGGGTCTCGCGACCGAAGATCTCGACCAGGCCCTTGACCTTCTTCGAGTCGGCGTTGATCTCGTTGATCGTCGCCTGGAGCGTCGCGAACGGGCCGTCGGTGACGGTGACCGAGTCCCCGACCTCGAAGTCCAGCACCTGGACCTCGACCTTGCGGGACGGAGCCGGCTTGCCCTCGGCCTCGGCCGCCTCGCGGGCCGCCTTCTCCTCGGCCTCGGGGGCGAGCATCTTGACGATCTCGTCCAGGGTCAGCGGGTACGGGTCGTAGGCGTTGCCCACGAAGCCGGTGACGCCGGGAGTGTTGCGGACAACACCCCAGGACTCGTTCGTCAGGTCCATGCGCACCAGGACGTAACCCGGGAGCTTGTTCTGGCGGACGTTCTTGCGCTCGCCGTTCTTGATCTGGACGATCTCTTCCTCGGGCACTTCGGCCTGGTAGATGAAGTCCTCGACGTTGAGCGAGACGGCGCGCTGCTCCAGGTTGGCCTTCACGCGCTTCTCGTACCCGGCGTACGTGTGGATGACGTACCACTCGCCGGGAAGACCGCGAAGCTCGTCGCGCAGGGCGGTGACGGGGTCGACGGGGGCGGCCGGCTCGGCCTCTTCCTCGTCGGCGCTCTCGTCGTCGGCAGCCTCGGCGTCGTCGCTGTCGGCGTCCTCGTCGGTGGCGTCCTCGTCGGAGGAAGCGTCGACCTCGTCGGACTCCTCCGACTCGGTGTGCACGGCGGCCTGCTCGGCGGGCTCGCCCGCAGCTTCATCAGCAGCTTCGGCCTGGTCCGGCTCCACAGAATCCGCCGCCTCAACGATGTCGAGCTCGTCCTCGGCGGACTCGAAGGCGCCAGCCTTGGGCTCGACGGCGTCGTTCAGGTTCGGGTCAGACACGATGGCTGCTTCTTCCTGGATACAAATGGGTGGAACATGCGAAAGGGGCGCCCTGTCGGACGCCTCCCGCAGATCAGCCGAAAACGTACTTGATGACCCGCGCGAATCCCGTGTCAATCACGGTAACAAGACCAATCATGACAACGACGAACACAATCACCACTGCGGTGTACGTGGTCAGCTGGTTACGAGTCGGCCAGACGACCTTGCGCAACTCTGCGACGATCTGGCGGTAGAACAGCGCGAGGCGCCCCAGGGGGCCCTTCTTGCCGCGCTTGCCGCCCTTCCGAGCCTTCTTCTTCGACTCGGGGACTTCATCCTCGGCATCAGGCATGTCGATGGAGCCCACGGCGTCCGTCACGCTACTCACCTGATTCCGGGTCGTGGCCGTGCCGCGCCCGGTGGAGCCGCACGGCTGTGCAATGAAGTACGTACATGCGCACACATCCTGGCGAAGGAGTGTGTAGCAGGGCCGGAGGGACTTGAACCCCCAACCGCTGGTTTTGGAGACCAGTGCTCTACCAATTGAGCTACGACCCTTTGTGGTTTCCACCAACCTACCGCATCCTCCCCGGTGGTCGGGTGCGGGAACGGTGCGGCTGGTGAAGGCCAACGACAGGTGAGTGTACGTGCTCGGGGCCCTCGCGTCGAACAGACAGGAACCGACCGGTCCTGTCCGCATGCTGTCCAGGTCCTGTCCGGTCCCTGAAACCCCTGTGCCGACGGCAATTCCAGTCTGGGAACATGGGGAGCATGAGCGCTGCAACTTCTCCGTCCGAGCGTCGGGTCTCCGCCCGCGTCGGTGCGATTTCCGAGTCCGCGACCCTCGCCGTCGACGCCAAGGCGAAGGCCCTCAAGGCCGCCGGGCGACCGGTGATCGGCTTCGGCGCCGGTGAGCCCGACTTCCCGACCCCCGGCTACATCGTCGACGCCGCGGTCGAGGCCTGCCGCAACCCGAAGTACCACCGCTACACCCCGGCCGGCGGGCTCCCGGAGCTCAAGGCCGCCATCGCGGAGAAGACACTGCGCGACTCCGGCTACGAGGTCGACGCCTCCCAGGTCCTGGTGACCAACGGCGGCAAGCAGGCCATCTACGAGGCGTTCGCCGCGATCCTCGACCCGGGCGACGAGGTCATCGTCCCCGCCCCGTACTGGACCACCTACCCCGAGTCCATCCGTCTCGCGGGCGGTGTCCCGGTCGAGGTCGTCGCCGACGAGACCACCGGCTACCGGGTCTCCGTCGAGCAGCTCGAAGCCGCGCGCACCGAGCGCACGAAGGTCGTCCTGTTCGTCTCGCCGTCCAACCCGACCGGCGCCGTCTACAGCGAGCCCGACGCCGAGGCGATCGGCCGCTGGGCCGTCGAGCACGGCCTGTGGGTGCTGACCGACGAGATCTACGAGCACCTCGTCTACGGCGACGCGAAGTTCACCTCGCTCCCGGCGATCCTGCCCGAGCTGCGCGACAAGTGCATCGTGGTCAACGGTGTCGCCAAGACGTACGCGATGACCGGCTGGCGCGTGGGCTGGATCATCGGCCCGAAGGACGTCGTGAAGGCCGCCACCAACCTTCAGTCGCACGCCACCTCCAATGTCTCCAACGTCGCCCAGATCGCCGCGCTGGCCGCCGTCTCCGGCCCGCTGGACGCGGTCGCCGAGATGCGTTCCGCCTTCGACCGCCGCCGCAGCCTCATCGTGCGGATGCTCAACGAGATCGACGGCGTGCTCTGCCCGGAGCCCGAGGGCGCGTTCTACGCGTACCCGTCGGTGAAGGAGCTCCTCGGCAAGGAGATCCGCGGCAAGCGCCCCGCCACCTCCGTGGAGCTCGCGGCGCTCATCCTGGACGAGGCCGAGGTCGCCGTCGTACCGGGCGAGGCCTTCGGTACGCCGGGTTACCTGCGGCTGTCGTACGCCCTGGGCGACGACGACCTCGTCGAGGGCGTCTCCCGGCTCCAGAAGCTGCTGGGCGAGGCCAAGGACTGACCCGGTCACTCCCTCACCCCGGAAAGTGCTCCCCGGCCGCGGCCGGGGGGCACTTTTTGTTCGATCGGCGCCCCAAGAGGGAAAGCGGCTTCCGCTCCGGCCCGCTCGTGCGGCAGGATCTACCGATGGAGCGTGATGTACGTCTGTTGCCCAAGGCCCACCTGCACCTGCACTTCACCGGGTCGATGCGGCCCGCCACCCTGCTCGAACTAGCCGACAAGTACGGCGTACACCTGCCCGAGGCGCTGACCGGTGGCGAGCCGCCCAGGCTGCGGGCGACCGATGAGCGGGGCTGGTTCCGCTTCCAGCGGCTCTATGACATCGCCCGGTCCTGTCTCAGGTCCCCGGAGGACATCCAGCGGCTCGTGCGCGAGAGCGCCCAGGAGGACGTCGCGGACGGCTCCCAGTGGCTGGAGATCCAGGTCGACCCCACCTCGTACGCCCCGCTGCTCGGCGGCCTGATCCCGGCGATCGAGATCATCCTGGACGCCGTGGACAGCGCCTCCCGGGAGACCGGGCTCGGGATCCGGGTGGTGATCGCCGCGAACCGGATGAAGCACCCGCTGGACGCCCGGACCCTGGCCCGGCTCGCCGTGCGGTACGCGGACCGGGGCGTCGTCGGCTTCGGGCTCTCCAACGACGAGCGCCGCGGGATGGCCCGCGACTTCGACCGCGCCTTCGCCATCGCCCGCGAGGGCGGACTCCTCGCGGCCCCGCACGGCGGCGAGCTGGCCGGGCCGGCCAGTGTGCGCGACTGCCTCGACGACCTCGGCGCGACCCGGATCGGACACGGCGTACGCGCGGCGGAGGACCCCCGGCTGCTGCGGAAGCTGGCGGAGCGCGGGGTGACCTGCGAGGTCTGCCCGTCCTCCAATGTGGCGCTCGGGGTCTACGAGAAGCCCGCGGACGTACCGCTGCGCACCCTGTTCGACGCGGGGGTGCCGTTGGCGCTGGGGGCGGACGACCCGCTGCTGTTCGGTTCCCGGCTGGCCGCGCAGTACGACCTCGTACGCCACCATCACGCCTTCACCGACGAGGAGCTGGCCGAACTGGCCCGGCAGTCCGTGCGGGGGTCGGCGGCGCCGGCCGACGTGGCGGAGAAGATGCTGAGCGGGATCGACGCGTGGCTGCGACCGCCCTCGGCTAGCTGATTCCGCCGAGCAGGGTGCGGGCGATCGAGGCGGCGAACGCGTCGAGCGGCTGCGGGGGCGTGCCGCCGGGAGCCATCTCGTACGCGAAGGCCCGCTGGGCGCAGGCTCCCAGCAGCAGCGAGGCCGCCGCGTAGGTGTCGGCGTCCGCGCGGACGCGGCCCGCCCGTTGTTCGGCACGGAGGTAGGCGTCGAGTCCCTGGATGGGTTTGTGCGGTCCGGTGCCCAGCTCGCGCATGGCCTCCTCGTGGCGGCGCTTGAGCTGGGGCTCGGCGTACAGCGAGGCGGCCATCGGGAAACTCTGCTCGTAGAACAGCGCGGCCTGGCGGGCGATCTCGGTGAGGTTCCGCTCGATGTCGCCCTCCCCCGGCTCGGCGGCCAGGGCGCTCAGGACGGCGCCGAGCTTGGGCAGCCGCTCGCCGAGCACCGTCACGAACAGCTCCTCCTTGCCGGCGAAGTACTTGTACAGCGCCGCTTCCGAGCAGCCCGCCGCCCTGGCGATCTCCTTGGTGGTGACCCTGGCGAGGCCGATGCCGAGCATCAGCTCGTACGCGGCGTCGACTATGCGGACACGGGCCGGTTTCTGCTCCATGCGTGCTCCAGCCAACCTTGACGTGCGGGTGAGTACCCACTCACCCTAGAGGTGAGTGAATACTCACCCACCCGAGGAGGGCTCGCCATGAGGCTCACAGTGTTCGGCTCGACGGGCGGCATCGGCCAGGAGATCGTCCGCCAGGGGATCGAGGCGGGCCACGAGGTGACCATCGTGGCCCGTGACCCGGCGAAGCTCCCGGAAGGGCTGGCCGGGGCCGCGTTCCACGAGGTGGTGCGGTTCGACGACACGGCCGCGGTGCGCCGGGCGGTGGCCGGCCGGGACGCGGTGCTCTCCGGGTTGGGGGCGGGCGGCCGGAAGGCCGACGGGATCACGGAGCGGCTGACCGGGCAGGTGCTGGCGGCGATGGAGGCCGAGGGGGTGCGGCGGCTGGTGGTCGTGAGCGCGGCGCCGGTCGGGCCCGCGCCGGCGGACGACCCGCTGCGGGACCGGCTGACGCGCAAGGTGGTCGGGGCGGTCCTGCGGGAGGTGTACGCCGATCTGGCGCTGATGGAGGCGGCGTTGGCCCGCTCGGCGACGGACTGGACGTCCGTACGGCCCCCGAGGCTGACGAACGGGCCGCGCACGGGGACGTACCGGAAGGTCGTCGGCGGCACCCCGCGCGGCGGCCGGGTCATCGCGCGGGCCGACGTGGCGCACGCGATGCTGGCGCTGATCGACGATCCGGCGGCCCTGAAGCAGGGCGTGGGCGTCGCCTACTGAGCTTCGGCGCCCGCTCCGGCTCCCGAAGCCGCCGCCCCGCCGCCCCCGCCCGTCCTCTACAGGCTCACGCCGACGGTCACGGGTTCGTTGACCAGCGTGACGCCGAATGCCTCGTGGACCCCGGCGACGACCTCGCGGGCCAGGGCCAGCAGGTCCTCGGTGGTCGCGCCACCGCGGTTGGTGAGGGCGAGGGTGTGCTTGGTGGAGATACGGGCCGGGCCGGTGCCGTACCCCTTGGTGAAGCCCGCCTTGTCGATCAGCCAGGCCGCCGAGGTCTTGGTACGGCCGTCCCCGGTGGGGAACGCCGGGGGCGTCGTGCCGTCGCCGAGCCGCTGCTCGGCCCGGCCCAGGAAGGCCTCGTACTGCGCCGGTTCGAGGATGGGGTTGGTGAAGAAGGAGCCGGCCGACCACGTGTCGTGGTCCTCCGGGTCCAGCACCATGCCCTTGCCCGCGCGCAGACGCAGCACCGTTTCGCGAGCCGCCGCGGCGGGAACGCGCTCGCCCTGCTCGACGCCCATGGCCCGTGCCGTTTCGGGGTACCTGAGGGGCGCGGACTGGCCTGCCGCATCTTCCAGCTCGAAACGGACACGGAGCACGACAAAGCGATCAGGTTCCGCCTTGAAGCGGCTGTGCCGGTACGAGAACGCGCACTCGGCGTTGGGGATCGTGACCGTTTCGCGTGCGTACCGGTCGTAGGCGACGACCTCCGTGATCGTGGAGGACACCTCCTGACCGTAGGCACCGACGTTCTGGATCGGCGTCGCGCCCGCGGATCCCGGGATCCCGGCCAGGCACTCGATGCCCGCGAGACCGGCCTCGACCGTGCGGGCGACGGCGTCGGTCCACACTTCGCCGGCCGCCAGCTCCAGCGTCGTACCGGACAGGGCGAAGCCCTCGGTCGCGATGCGCAGGGCGGTGCCGTCGAAGCCCTTGTCGCCGATGACCAGGTTGGATCCGCCGCCGATGACCAGGAGCGGCGTGCCGCTCCCGTCGGCCTCGCGCACGGCGGCGATCACCTCGGCGTCGGTCGTGGCCGTGAGAAGGCGGGCCGCGGGGCCGCCGAGCCGGAAGGTGGTCAGGGGGGCGAGGGGGGCATCGTGGAGTTCCAGCACGGGGACAAGGGTACGGTCCGTGGCCCCGCCTCTTCGGCGGGGCCGCGGACCGCATGAGCCTCACGGACCGGTCGGGCCGCACGGGCCGGACCGCACGACGTCACCGTGACCGCACGACGTCACCGTGACCGCACGACGTCACCGCGCCCGGACGACGGACCGCGCCTGCCCCGCAGGAGGCTCAGGCCGCGACGGAGGCCGGAGCCTCGGCCGGACGGGGCTCCGGCACCTGCGCACCGCGCCGGGCAGGGATGAGGAGGGCGACGAGCGCGGCGAGGGCCACCACTCCGGCGCCGATCCAGACGGCCGGACCGGTTCCGTCCGCGAGGGCGCGGGCCGATCCGTATCCGCCCCGCGCCGAGAAGACCGAGGCCAGCACGGCGACTCCGAGCGCGCCGCCGACCTCCCGCAGCGCGTTGTTGGCGCCGGAGGCGATGCCCTGCTCACCGTCACGGACGCTGGAGAGCACCAGGCTGGCGGCGGGCGCGAAGTACATCGCCATGCCGATGCCGCCGATGATCAGGGCGGGCAGCTGGGAGACGTAACTCATGCCCGGCGAGATCATCAGCGCGAAGAGCGCGAGGCCGGTGGCCTGGAGCACCAGCCCGGTCACCACGACGGGACGGCCGCCGTACCGGTCGGAGAGATAACCGGCGATCGGCGCGACCAGCATCGGCATCCCGGTCCAGGGCAGCATCCGCAGACCGGCCTCGGTGGGCGAGTAGCCGAGCCCGTTCTGCAGGAACTGGCTGAGCAGGAAGATCGATCCGAACATCCCGAGGAACATCAGCATGCTCGCGATGTTGATCCCGAAGAAGGCGCGGCTGCGGAAGAGCCGCATCGGAAGCATCGGGTTCTTCGCGTGGAAGCCGTGGTACACGAACGCGCCGAGCAGTGCCGTGCCCACGATCAGCCCGGTCAGCACGGTGGCGCTGGTCCAGCCGTGACTCGTGGTGCTGACCAGGGCGTAGACGATGCCGAAGAGGCCCGCGCTGACCAGGACCGTGCCGGGTATGTCGAGCGGGGCCTTGGGGGCGTACGACTCGGCCAGGCGCCACCGGGCCAGTGGCAGCAGCGCCAGGCCGATCGGGACGTTCAGCCAGAAGATCCAGTGCCAGGAGATGTGCTCGGTGAGCGTGCCGCCGATCAGCGGCCCGCTCGCGACGGCCATGCCGGTGACCGCGCCGAAGATGCCCAGCGCCATGCCCCGCCGGGCGGCCGGGACGGCGGCGCTCAGCAGCGTGAGGGTCAGCGGCATCATGATCGCCGCGCCGACGCCCTGGACCGCGCGGAAGGCGATGAGCTCGTCGATGCCGGGCGACAGGGCTGCGGCGGCCGAGGCGGCGGTGAAGACGGACAGCCCGGCGATGAAGATCCGCCGCCTGCCGAACCGGTCACCGAGCGCGGCACCGGTCATCAGCAGCACGGCGAAGGTGAGGGTGTACGCGTTCACCGTCCATTCCAGCTCCTTCAGCTCACCGCCGAGGCTCTCGCGGATGGACGGCAGCGCGGTGGTGACGACGAGGTTGTCGAGCGCCGCCATGAACCCGGCGACGCTGGTGATGACGAGGGCCCAGACGGCTCTCCCGCGACTGGCTGTGTGCTGGTTCACTGCTCCCCCAGAGCATTAGTTATTGATTACTAACTTTCACGGACAGAAAACCGGGCCGAACCCGGGTCGCGCTGTTCACCCCGGCGGCCTGGCCGACTCGTACAGCCCCGACCAGGTGCGATGGTCGGCCGGGAAGCCGAGCGAGGCGAGCGTGTTGACGAGCATCCCGTACGCCAGGAACGTCGTCGTCTCGCCCAGATCCCCCCCGAGGACGATATGGAGGTCGTCCCACATCCGCCCCCAGCCGGCCCGCACCGTCTCGCCGAACTCGTGGTCCCCGCTCGCCTCCGCCGCCGCGATGGCCGCGTAGATCTGCATCTGCATCAGCAGCTTGTCGGCGTCGTCGACGATGAGCCGCTGGTACGCCGCGGCCATGGCGTGCAGCGCCTCCTGGCCCTCCAGCCCTTCGGCGGCCGTCATGAACACCTGATGGGTGTCTTCGAGGCAGCGCTCGGCGGCGGCGAGGAAGATGGCCCGCTTGTTCGGATAGAGCCGGAAGAGATACGGCTGCGAGACACCGACCCGCTTCGCGATCGCCTCGGTCGACGTGCCGTTGTAGCCACCGCGCGCGAACTCGGTGATCGCCGCACGAACGACGCTCTCGCGCCGCTCCTCCGCACTCATTCTTGCCATGCAGGTAAGTTATTGCTCAATCACTAACTTGGCAAGCCCGGTGCGAAACCACTCAGCGTCCCGGCCCGGTGCGGGCGGCATGCGTAAGGGGCGCCCCTCTGGAGGGACGCCCCTTACGCAAGGCACTTCGCGGGGAGCCACCTCGTAAACAGCCACCTCGTGCACAGCCACCCCATGTACGGCAGCCTCGTGCCCAGCGCCGACGGGTCGAGACCCCGACGTGTCAGGCGAGCCTGACCACGGCCCGGGACATTCCCAGCACCTTCTTGCCGTCACACATGGCGACCAGGTCCACCCGGACCTGGTTGCCGTCCAGCTTCGCGGCGACCTTGCCGCTGACCTCGACCAGTGCGCCCTTGTCGTCGTTCGGCACGACGACCGGCTTGGTGAACCGCACCCCGTACTCGACGACCGCCGCCGGATCCCCGGCCCAGTCCGTGACCACCCGGATCGCCTCGGCCATCGTGAACATGCCGTGCGCGATCACATCCGGCAGCCCGACCTCACGGGCGAACTTCTCGTTCCAGTGGATCGGATTGAAGTCGCCCGAGGCACCCGCGTACTGCACCAGCGTCGCCCGCGTCACCGGGAACGACTGCGACGGCAGCTCCGTCCCCACCTCGACCGACCCGTAACTGATCTTCGCGGTCATCACGCCTCCTCGGCGGCGCGCGCCACCAGCTTCGTCAACGCCGTCACGACGAGCTCACCGGACTCGTCGTGCACGTCGCCCCGGATGTCCAGGATGTCGTTGCCCGCCAGGGACTTGATGCCCTCGATCGTCGACGTGACCGTGAGCCGGTCCCCCGCCCGCACCGGACGCACATACGTGAACTTCTGGTCACCGTGCACCACACGGCTGTAGTCCAGGCCCAGCTGCGGGTCCTGCACGACCACCCCGGCGGCCTTGAAAGTGATCGAGAAGACAAAGGTGGGCGGCGCGATCACATCGGAATGCCCGAGCGCCTCCGCGGCCGCCGGATCGACGTACACCGGATTGGTGTCGCCCACCGCTTCGGCGAACTCGCGGATCTTCTCCCGGCCGACCTCGTACGCCGGGGTGGGCGGATAGGTCCGCCCCACGAAGGACTGGTCGAGCGCCATGAGCTCGCTACCTCCTGATGAAAGACGAATAAGGGCAGGGACTACCCCATACAACGACACGAGGCCGCCCCCAGAGGGGACGGCCTCGTGTACGAGCCTGATTCAGCGGGTTTCGCGGTGCGCGGTGTGCGAGTTGCAGCGCGGGCAGTGCTTCTTCATCTCAAGACGGTCCGGGTTGTTACGCCGGTTCTTCTTGGTGATGTAGTTCCGCTCCTTGCACTCCACGCAGGCCAGCGTGATCTTCGGGCGGACGTCGGTGGCAGCCACGTGAGTGCTCCTTGGACGGACGGATGGACGGATGAACGCATAAAAGAGTAGCCGATCGAAGGACCGACCCAACAATCGGCTACCGTTGGTAGCGGTGACCGGACTTGAACCGGTGACACAGCGATTATGAGCCGCTTGCTCTACCGACTGAGCTACACCGCTTTGATGAATGAGTCCCCTCGCCGAAGCGGGGTTTCCCGATCACCAGAGCCCCAATGCGGAATCGAACCGCAGACCTTCTCCTTACCATGGAGACGCTCTACCGACTGAGCTATTGGGGCGAGCGATGAAGACATTACACGGTCCTCCGCCGATCGCCCAAATCCGTTTCGACGGCCCACGTCCGGCCCCTGATCGACACCCTGCCCGACCCCCTGATCGGGCCTCGATCGGACCTTGATCGGGCCTTGATCGGGCCTTGATCAGGGCTCATCGCGACCCGGCCGCGGCTTCCGAAACGGCCGGGAGCGGAGACGTGACGCCCCCGCGAGGCACACCGGTACGACTATTGCGCTCTTCCTCGAAGTGGGCCTGGCACCCCCCTAGGCTCGATCCACTCCATGTGATCTTGCACCCCCTCCCAGGAGCGCGATGCCCGACAGCCAGCCGCGGCGGCCCGACGACAACGCGCCCGAAAGCGCCGACGCGGCCACCTCCGACGCCTTCACCGCCGACACCCCCGCGCTCGTGCTCTCCGGCGCCCGGCTCACCGACGGCCGCACCGTGGACGTACGGCTCAGTGGCGGCCGCATCGAAGCCGTCGGCACCGCGGGCAGCCTCACCAGCCGCAGCCCACGCGTCGACCTGCGCGGGTACCTCCTGCTCCCGGCGCCCGCCGAACCCCACGCCCACAGCGACACCGCGCTCACCGCCGACAGCACGGGACCCGACGGCCCCGGCCCCGCCTCCCACCGCACCGAGGACATCCAGCGCCGCGCCACCGAAGCCGCCCTGCTCCAGCTCGGCCACGGCACCACCGCGCTGCGCTCCCACGTCCGCATCGGCGACGTCCAGGGCCTCGCGGCCCTCGAAGCCGTCCTCCAGACCCGGCGGGCGCTGCGCGGACTCGCCGACCTCACCGCCGTGGCCGTCCCCCGCCTCCTCACCGGCATCGCGGGCGCCGACGGCCTCGCCATGCTCCGCGACGCCGTGAAAATGGGCGCGGGGGTCGTCGGCGGCTGCCCCGACCTCGACCCCGACCCCACCGGCTACACCGAAGCCGTCCTGGAGATCGCCGCCGAGCACGGCTGCCCCGTCGACCTGCACACCGACGGTGACGACCCGGCCCGCCTCGCCCGCCTCGCCGCCATGGCCGGCGGGCTCCGCCCCGGCGTCTCCGTCGGGCCCTGCGCCGGCCTCGCCCAGCTCCCGCTCGAAGCCGCCACCCGGGCCGCCGACCAGCTCGCCGCCGCCGGGGTCACGGTCATCTGCCTCCCCCAGGGCGGCTGCTCCGGCGCGGAACGCCGCGGAACGGCTCCCGTATGCCTCCTGCGCGCCGCCGGCGTACGCGTGGCGGCGGGCAGCGGCGCGCTGCGCGACGCGGCCAACCCGGTCGGCCGCGGCGACCCCCTCGAAGCCGCCTACCTCCTGGCCTCGCAGAACGGCCTGCGCGCCGAGCACGCCTACGACACCGTCTCCGCCACCGCCAGAGCGGCCATGGGCCTTCCCGAGGTCCGGGTCGAGGCCGGTTTCCCGGCCGAACTCCTCGCCGTGCGCGGGGAGCGGATCGCCGCGGTCCTCTCGCTCGCCTACAGCAGGATCGTGGTGCACCGGGGCCGCGTGGTCGCCCGCACCAGCGCCGTACGCGAGTTCTGCGACTCCGAGGCGACCGTCGCCCTCGGCCTTCCCCGTCAGGGCCGCCCCGATTCCGCGCCCGGCGGCAGGCCGTGAGCGCGCCGCCGCGCTCCGGCGTACGGTCGTGAGTATGCGCATTGTCATCGCAGGTGGACATGGTCAGATCGCGCTGCGGCTGGAGCGTCTGCTCGCCGCACGCGGCGATGAAGCCGTCGGCATCATCCGCAATCCCGAACAGAGCGCCGATCTCGGAGCAGTGGGCGCCGAACCGGTTGTACTGGACCTCGAATCGGCCTCCGTGGAGCAGGCCGCGGAGGTCCTGCGCGGCGCCGACGCGGCGGTCTTCGCAGCCGGTGCGGGCCCGAACAGCGGCCTGGAGCGCAAGGACTCCGTGGACCGCGGCGCGGCGGTGCTGTTCGCGGACGGGGCCGAACTCGCGGGAGTGCGGCGCTACATCGTCGTCTCCTCGATGGGCGCCGACCCGGAACACCCGGGCAACGAGGTCTTCGACGCCTACCTGAGGGCCAAGGGTGCCGCCGACGCGGACGTACGTTCCAGGACCGCACTCGACTGGACGATCCTGCGCCCGGGGATGCTGACGAACGACGCGGGCACCGGCCAGGTCCTGCTGGCCGCGTCGACCGGGCGCGGACCGGTGCCCCGCGACGATGTGGCGGCGTCCCTGCTGGAGCTGCTGGACACCCCCGCGACGGCGGGCCTGACGCTGGAACTGATCTCGGGAAACGTGCCGGTGACGGTCGCGGTGAAGGACGTCGCGGGCAACTGATCCGGCCGCCCCCTATCCGCCTGTCCGCGGCGCGAGCCTGCGGACAGGACAGGCGGAAACGACTGAGCCCCCGACCAGACGTGCTGGTCGGGGGCTCTGTTCGCGTGGCGGCGCCAGGGTTCGAACCTGGGTAGGCTGAGCCGGCAGATTTACAGTCTGCTCCCTTTGGCCACTCGGGCACACCGCCTCGAACGACGCGTCGGAACCCCACTGGGTGCTCCTTGGCGACGACGTAAACGATACCCGATGCCCAGGGGTGCTCCGCCACCTGATTGATCAGCACTCGGGGCGGGCGGCGGCCAGCGGCTGTCCCGTCATCCCTGGTGGATCGGCGCGTGGCGTCGGATGCGGCGCACCGCACGGCGGATGGACGTTCGCGTACGGGAGGTATTCGGGCGTTCCGACAACGCCGCGAGCTGCCGCAGCCATCGTCGCGCGCCCGCCGGGGATGAGCAGGGCAGCCCTTAGGCTTCGGGCTGTACCCCAACGCATTCGACGCAAGGAGCCACACGTCATGGCCGACTCCAGTTTCGACATCGTCTCGAAGGTCGAGCGGCAGGAGGTCGACAACGCCCTCAACCAGGCCGCCAAGGAGATCTCCCAGCGTTACGACTTCAAGGGCACGGGCGCCTCGATCTCATGGTCCGGCGAGAAGATCCTGATGGAGGCGAACGGCGAGGAGCGGGTCAAGGCCATCCTCGACATCTTCCAGTCCAAGCTGATCAAGCGCGGCATCTCGCTGAAGTCGCTGGACGCGGGCGAGCCGCAGCTTTCCGGCAAGGAGTACAAGATCTTCGCCACGATCGAGGAAGGCATCTCCCAGGAGAACGCCAAGAAGGTGGCGAAGATCATTCGCGATGAGGGCCCGAAGGGCGTCAAGGCACTGGTCCAGGGCGACGAGCTGCGGGTCAGCTCGAAGAGCCGGGACGACCTGCAGGCTGTCCAGGCGCTGCTCAAGGGCCAGGACTTCGAGTTCGCGGTGCAGTTCGCCAACTACCGGTAGGCAGGCGGAACGGTCCCGCCGCCGCGGTTCGCGGCGATGTGGGGGCGGGGCGGGCGTGCCGGTCGGCGCGGGCCGCCCCGCAGGCGTCCCCGGGGGCGGACGGGGCCTGGTGAAGCCCGGGACGCGATGTCCGAATTCCGCCAGTGCCCGCACGGTGGCAGGCGCAGACTTGGCGGTACGGGAAGCGCGCACGGCCTTCGGTCCGCGGGCGCGGTTCGCCCGGCAAGGAGGATGACGAGTCATGACAACGGTGTACGCGAAGGTCGGCAGCCCGCTGGGCGAGCTGCTTCTGGTCGGCGAGATGCCTGCGGGAACGGCGGGGACGGGAGGGGCGGACGCCGGGACGGCGGCGGATTCGCCGGGTACGTCGGATGGTGTCGCGCTGGTGTCGCTGTCCCTGCCCGGCCAGAAGGGCGGCGCCGTCGTCCAGGACGGCTGGCGGCAGGCTCCCGAGCTGTTCTCCGGGATCGCCGCACAATTGGAGGCGTACTTCGCAGGGCGGCTGACCCGCTTCGACATCCCGTACGCGGACGGGGTGGGTACGGAGTTCCAACGGCGGGTCTGGCAGGCGCTGGACACCATCCCGTACGGGGAGACGGTGTCGTACGGGCAGATCGCCGCGCTCGTGGGGTCCTCCGGCGCGGGGGTGCGAGCCGTGGGGACGGCGATCGGGCGCAATCCCCTGCTGGTCGTGCGCCCGTGCCATCGCGTGATCGGGGCGGACGGGGCACTGCGCGGCTACGCGGGCGGACTGGAGAGCAAGGAGCGGCTGCTGGGGCTTGAGGGCGCCTCGGTGCCGCGACGCTGAGCCGGTGGGGCCCTGAGACCCTTGTGGGTGCCGAGAGCCCTGCCTGGCGCCATGGACGGTGCGTGGGCGGTACGAGGTTCTGAAGTCTGAAGGTGGTGGTCCGCGTGGTCGCACGGGTGGATCCGCCGTCGTCGTCCGACGGCCTGTTTCCCCGGCCGCGGCGGGTCGTCGCGCCGGGCGCCGTCCATGTGCCGGAGTGGCTGTCGGTGGACCGCCGACGGGAGTTGGTGGCCGCCTGCCGGGAGTGGGCGCGGGGCCCTGTTCCGTTGCGGCACACGGTGTTGCCGGGGGGCGGGGTGATGTCGGTGCGCACGGTGTGCCTGGGGTGGCATTGGCAGCCGTACCGCTACGGGCGTACCGCCGATGATGTGAACGGGGCGCGCGTGGCCCCGTTCCCCGAATGGCTGGCCGATCTGGGGCGGGCGGCGGTGGCGGAGGCTTACGGGGACGCGGACGCCGCCGCGTCGTTCGCGCCGGACACCGCGCTGATCAACTTCTATGACGGTGCGGCGAGGATGGGCATGCACCAGGACAAGGAGGAGCGCTCCGGTGCTCCTGTGGTGTCGCTGAGCGTGGGCGACACCTGTGTGTTCCGGTTCGGGAACACACAGGATCGCGGACGGCCTTACAGCGACGTGGAGTTGGCGTCCGGGGATCTGTTCGTCTTCGGTGGACCATCACGTTTCGCGTTCCACGGGGTGCCGAAGGTGTACGCGGGGACGGCCGACCCGGCGGCCGGACTGCGGGCCGGCCGGCTCAATGTGACGCTGCGCGAGACGGGGCTCCATTAACGGCCGGGCGCCGGGGGCGGCCGGCCGTGGTCAACGGCGTTCGCGTGAGTTGCCGAAGAGCAGCCGGTAGGCGATGAGCAGGACGAGGGAGCCCACGATGGCGGCCACCCATGTCGCGGTGTCGTAGAAGTCGTTGCTGATGGGGCGGTCGAGGAATCGGCTGGACAGCCAGCCCCCGACGAAGGCACCCACGATGCCGATGAGGGTCGTGCCGATGATGCCGCCCGGGTCCCGGCCCGGCAGCAGGATTTTGGCTATGGCGCCCGCGAGCAGCCCGAGAATGATCCAACCGATAATGCTCATGCTGCCGCACCTACCCCTTGTCTGGTCTTGAAATCCAAGACGTCAGGGGCGTGCGGACGGTTGCCTGTGGCCCTGTCCGGGTGTTCTACCGGGTGGCGAAGGGCTGGTCGGTGCGGACGATCTCCTTGCCGAAGGGCATGAGGGAGACCGGGATCAGCTTGAAGTTCGCGATGCCGAGCGGGATACCGATGATCGTGACGCACAGCGCGATGCCGGTGAAGATGTGGCCGAGTGCGAGCCACCATCCGGCGAGGACCAGCCAGAGGACGTTGCCGACGCAGGAGGGCGCGCCGGAGTCCCGGCGGTCCACGACCGTGTACCCGAAGGGCCACAGGGCGTAGACGCCGATGCGGAAGGCCGCGAGGCCGAAGGGGATCCCGATGATCGTGATGCACAGCAGCAGCCCCGCGGCGATGTAGCCGAGGAACATCCAGAAGCCGCACAGGACGAGCCATATGACGTTCAGGATTGTCTTCACGGGCGATGACCTGCCATCTGCTCGAGTCGGGCGATTCGCTCCGCCATCGGCGGGTGCGTCGAGAACATCTTGGCCATTCCCCGGCCGGGACGGAACGGGTTCGCGATCATCATGTGGCTCGCGGTCTCGATCCTCGGTTCGGCGGGCAGCGGGAGCTGCTTCGTACCGGCGTCGAGCTTGCGCAGGGCGCTGGCGAGCGCGAGGGGGTCACCGGTGAGCTGGGCGCCGGAGGCGTCGGCTTCGTACTCGCGGGAGCGGCTGACGGCCAGCTGGATGACCGATGCGGCGAGCGGACCCAGGATCATGATCAGGATCATGCCCAGGATGCCGGGGCCCTCGTCGTCGTTGGACCGGCCGATGGGGATCAGCCAGGCGAAGTTGACGAGGAACATGATGACGGAGGCCAGGGCTCCGGCGACGGACGAGATCAGGATGTCGCGGTTGTAGACATGGCTGAGCTCGTGCCCCAGGACTCCTCGCAGCTCTCGTTCGTCGAGGATCTGGAGGATGCCGTCGGTGCAGCAGACCGCCGCGTTGCGCGGGTTGCGGCCGGTCGCGAAGGCGTTGGGCGCCTGGGTCGGGGAGATGTAGAGCCGGGGCATGGGCTGGCGGGCCTCGGTGGAGAGTTCCCGGACGATGCGGTAGAGCTGCGGCGCTTCGAATTCACTGACGGGCCGGGCCCGCATGGCCCTGAGGGCCAGCTTGTCGCTGTTCCAGTACGCGTAGGCGTTGGTACCGACCGCTACGACGAGCGCGACGATCAGGCCCGTACGGCCGAAGAAGCTGCCGATGACGATGATGAGTGCGGACAGGCCCCCGAGGAGTACGGCGGTTCTCAGCCCGTTGTGCCGGCGGTGCACGGTACGCCCTCCAAGTGGTGCAGCAGGGGAACCCTTGCTTGGTGGTGCTCCACTCTCCAGTGGAGCCTCCCGTACTGGTCAACGCCAGGCGAGGAGAGCTAGTTCCCTTGTGCGCGCGGCCGGAGGGCGTGGCCCGTCCGGCTGTTCCGGCCGGTTCGGGCTCCGTGCCCGTACGGGCCGCCGCTGGGCCGTACGGGTGTCGCGGTGGGGCGGGCCGGCGGTGAGCCGGGGCGGCGCCGAAGCGGGTTCGGCGCCGAGGGGGTCGGTGCCGAGGGGGTCGGTGCCGAGGGGGTCGGTGCCGAGGGGGTCGGTGCCGGGCGTGATCAGCGCCGGGCGGGTCAGCGCTGGGCGGGGAGTCCGGCGAGCACGAGGGCCTCGGCGTCGGGCTCGACCTCGCTGGTGCAGTGTCCGCAGCGGGAGGCGATGGAGGGGATCTCGGTGAAGCAGCGGGGGCAGTCGCGCACGGCGGCCTTGATGTCGGCCTTCTCGTCGGCCTTGGCCGTGAAGCGGTTCTGGACCTTGGCCATGGGGACGACGACGCAGAAGTAGAGGACCGCGGCGGTGATGAGGAAGGCGATGGCGGCGGCGAGGAACTTTCCGTACGGGAAGATGGCGCCCTCCACCACGAACTCCGCCGCGCTGAAGTCACCGACCGAGCCGGTGGCGAGGCCGATCAGCGGGGTGATGAACGCCGTACTGAAGCCGGTGACGACCGCGGTGAACGCTGCTCCCACGGCGAGCCCGATCGCCATCGAGATGACGTTTCCGCGCAGGATGAAGTCCTTGAACCCGTTCAGCACTGCTTTTCCCTCTTCCGTGCCCGCTACGTGACGTCCTTTACGTGACGTATGCAGGCATGAACCCTGCCCTGTGGGGGCCGCCGTGGGCAAACCGATCTTGGGCGGCCGGGTGACGTCCCCGGCCGGTCAGAAGAGGCTGACCGCGGCGAACCTGAGGACGAGCTGCGGGGCGCCGGAGAGGACCACGCCCGCGAGGGTGGTGAGGACGATCGCCGTGACCAGGGGCGCAGGGGCGCGAAGCCGGTGCGGGGCGGGCGCCGGGGCGCCGCCGCTGTCCGTTGCCGTGTTGTCGGGTGCGTCCGCCGCTTCCGGAGTGCGGAAGAGGGCCGCTGTCCACTGAAGGTAGTAGTAGAGGGCGATCACGACGTTGACGGCCATGACGACGGCGAGCCAGTCGAGTCCCGCGTCGACTGCGGCCGAGAAGACCGTCACCTTCGCGAAGAGGCCGATGATGCCGGGCGGCAGACCGGCCAGGCAGAGCAGGAAGAAGCCCATCGCGAGTGCGGCGAGCGGGCGGGTGGCGTACAGGCCGCGGTAGTCGGTGAGCCGGTTGCCGGGGTTCGTACGGGCCACCAGGGCGGCGACGGCGAACGCGCCGAGGTTCACGACGGCGTACATGAGTGCGTACGCGACGGTGGAGCCGATCTGTTCGTCGCTGGAGTACGCGGCGGCGGCGATCGGGACCAGGAGATAGCCGGCCTGGGCGACGGACGACCAGGCGAGCAGGCGGACGGCGCTGCGGGCGCGGGTGGCGTTCTGGCGCAGGGCGGCGACGTTGCCGATGGTCATGGTGAGCGCGGCGAGGACGGCGAGGGCCGGTCCCCAGACGTCGGCGTAGGCGGGGAACGCGATCACGGTGACGAGGATGAGGCCGGAGAACCCGACGGCCTTGCCGACGACGGAGAGGTAGGCGGCGATCGGCAGGGGGGCGCCGACGTAGGTGTCGGGCACCCAGAAGTGGAAGGGCGCGGCGGCCGTCTTGAAGGCGAAGCCGACGAGCGTGAGGGCGACGCCCGCCTTGGCGAGGGTGTCCAGCTGACCGGGCACGTCGTCGAGGTGGGCGGCGATCTCGGTGAGGTGCATGGTGCCGGTGGCCGCGTACACGAAGCTGACGCCGAGAAGCATCACGGCGGTCGCGACGACCGAGGAGAGGAAGAACTTCAGTGCGGCCTCGGAGGAGCGCCGGTCGCCGCGTTTGATGCCGACCAGGGCGAAGGCGGGCAGGGAGGCGACTTCGAGGGCGACCACGAGCGTGGTGAGGTCGCGGGCGGCGGGCAGGAGTGCCGCGCCCGCCGCGGAGGACAGCAGCAGGAACCAGAACTCGCCCGCGGGCAGCTTGCGGGTGTCGTCGAGGGAGAGCAGGGCGGTGAGCAGGGCGCCGCCGAGCACGAGGGCCTGGATGACGAGGGCGAAGTGGTCGGCGGTGTAGCTGCACGCCTGGGCGCCGTCGGTGACGCAGAAGGTGGAGCGGTCCCCGGCGCGCAGCGGGATGAGCAGGGCGAGTGCGGCGACGAGCCCGGCGATGGTGCCGTACCCGAGGAGCGACTTGCGGTGTCCGGGGACGAACAGGTCGGCGACGAGGACGATCAGGGCGACCGCGGCCACGACGGCGGGGGGCGCGATGGCGAGCCAGTCGATGGACTGGACGAGGCTGGGGGTGCTGTCGGCCGCGGTGGCGAGCAGGCCGGAGGCGCCGGTTCCGGTTCCTGCGCCCGCCCCGGCTCCGGCTGTTGTTCCCGCGGCGAGGTGCGTGGTCCCGGCTGCTGTGGTCACGAGGTCCGCGGTCACGACTTGCCTCCTGCGAGGAGCTTCTGCACGGCCGGGTCGGTGAGGCCGAGAAGGACGGCGGGCCAGAGTCCGGCGAGGACGGTGAGGGCGGCGAGCGGGGTCCAGGCGGCGTATTCGTACGTCTGGATGTCGGCGAGCTGCCGCGTGCTTCCGGGCTGCTGGGCCGGGGAGTGCTCCCCCATGCAGACGCGGCGTACGACGATGAGCATGTACGCGGCGGTGAGCAGGGTGCCGAACGCGCCGATGACCATGAAGGTGCGGAACGCGGGGCGGCTGAGGCCGTCCGCAGGATCGAAGGCGCCGAACAGAGTGAGCATTTCGCCCCAGAATCCGGCGAGTCCCGGCAGGCCCAGCGAGGCGACGGCGGCGAAGGCGAGGAGGGCTCCGAGGCGGGGGGCCCGGCCGTAGAGGGCGGCTCCGGTCGCACCGGCGAGGGTGTCGAGGTCGGCGGTGCCGTAGCGGTCCTTGACCGCGCCGACCAGGAAGAAGAGCAGGCCGGTGATGAGGCCGTGGGCGATGTTGGCGAAGAGCGCGCCGTTGACACCGGTGGGGGTCATGGTCGCGATGCCGAGGAGGACGAAGCCCATGTGGCCGACCGAGGAGTACGCGATCAGGCGCTTGAGGTCGCCCTTGGCCCCGGGGCGTGCCAGCGCGAGGCAGGCGAGGGACCCGTAGATGATGCCGACGACCGCGAAAGCGGCGAGGTAGGGCGCGAACGTGTGCATCCCGTCGGGGGTGATGGGGAGCAGGATGCGGACGAACCCGTACGTTCCCATCTTCAGCATGACGCCCGCGAGGAGCACGGAGCCGACGGTCGGGGCAGCCGTGTGGGCGTCGGGGAGCCAGCTGTGCAACGGCCACATCGGGGTCTTCACGGCGAGGCCGACGCCGATCGCCAGTACGGCGATGACCTGCACGGACGAGGTGAGGCCACGGCCGTTGTCAGTGGCGAGTGCCACCATGTCGAAGGTGCCGCTCTTCAGTCCGATGAGGAGCAGGCCCAGCAGCATGACGACCGAGCCGAGCAGTGTGTAGAGGATGAACTTCCAGGCGGCGGCCTGCTTCCGGTCGCCGCCCCAGCGGGCGATGAGGAAGTACATCGGGATGAGGACCATCTCGAAGGCGAGGAAGAACAGCAGCAGGTCGAGGACGGCGAAGGTGGCGAGGGTGCCGGACTCCAGTACGAGGATCAGGGCGACGAATGCCTTCGGGGACGGGCCCGGGGGCATCTTGAAGTAGCTGTAGACCGCGCAGAGGAAGGTCAGGAGCGCGGTCAGTACGAGAAGGGGGAGCGAGATGCCGTCGATGCCGAGATGGATGCGGACGTCGAGCGCCGGAATCCAGCTGATGTCGGTGCTGGCCTGCATCCTGGACGGGTGGTCGTGGTCGAAGCCGACGGCCAGGACGATCGCGGCGATGAGGATGACGCCGGTGACGGTCACTCCGTGGCGGAGCACGGCCTGGTCGGGGTTCCTGCCGCGCAGTCCGGGAGGTGCGGGGAGAAGGGCCGCGGCGGCGCCGAGGAGCGGGCCGACGACGATGAACGCGAGAAGGAACTGCATCACGGATTCGCTGATATCGATCACGGCTCACGACCCGGCGTTGACGTTGGCAAAAACGACGGCGGCGATCGCCAGGACAAGGGAACCGGCGAGCAGTGCGCTGAGGTAGGTCTGCACGTTGCCGGTCTGGGCGCGGCGGACCGCGGTGCCGAGCCAGCGTGCGCCGGTGCCGGAGCCGCGTACGTAGGTGTCGACGACCTCGCGGTCCAGGAAACGGACGACGCGGGCGGCGCCCAGTACGGGGCGGACGAACAGAGCCGCGTACAGGGCGTCGAGGTGGAAGCCCGCGGCCGCGTGGCGGTGGAGCGGGCCGAGCAGCAGGCGGCCGGGGTCGGCGGGGTCGGGGGCGTCCCCGTCGTGGCCGTAGGCGGCGGTGTGCGCGGTCATCGCCTCGACTTCGACGAGGGCCGGTTCGGCGTCGGGGTGGGCGACGACGCTGCCCATCGGGGTGCGGGCGGCGAGGGCCGTGGTGTGCCGCCAGGCGCCGTAGGTGACCAGTCCGCCGACGAGGCCGACGCCGGTGGAGAGCACGGCGGTGGCGAGGGAGGGGGTGAGTGCGTGGCCGTCGAACCAGTCGCCGATCGTGCCGACGGCGAGTCCGAAGGCGATGGTGGGAATGGCCAGGATCCACAGGACCGAGGTCATGGCGACGGGCTGCCTGCCGTGCTCCGGGGCCTCGGCACCGCGGCCCCGGAAGGCGAGGAGCCACAGGCGGGCGGCGTACGCGGCGGTGAGGACGGCGGCGATGAGTCCGGCGACGAGGATCGTCCAGCCCGCGGCGGCCGGGGCGACGTCGCGGTCGCCGAAGGCCGTGTGTTCGGCGGCGACGAGTACGGCTTCCTTGGAGAAGAAGCCGGCGAACGGCGGGATCGCCGCGAGGGCGAGCAGCGCGACGGTCATCGTCCAGTAGGCGTCCGGGATGCGCTTGGGGAGGCCGCTCATGCGGGACATGACGGCCAGTGAGTTCGTCCCGGCGGCGTGGATGACGACACCCGCGGCAAGGAAGAGGACCGCTTTGAACGCACCGTGCGACAGGAGGTGGAAGACGGCGGCACCGCGGTCCCCGACGGCGAGGGCACCGGACATGTAGCCGAGCTGGCCGATGGTCGAGTAGGCGAGGACGCGCTTGATGTCGTCCTGGGCGAGGGCGGCGAGGCCCGAGCCGATCATCGTGACGGCGGCCATCACGGCGAGGACGACGAGGGCGGCGCCGGAGGCGGCGAAGACGGGGAGGAGCCGGGCCACGAAGTAGATACCGGCGGCGACCATCGTCGCGGCGTGGATGAGCGCGGAGACGGGCGTGGGACCGGCCATCGCGTCGGGCAGCCAGGTGTGCAGGGGGAACTGCGCGGACTTGCCCGCGACGCCCGCGAGAAGCAGCAGGGCGATGAGGGTGGGGTGGTCGAGACCGCCGTTGGCCACGGCGCCGAGGATCTTGGTGATCCGGAAGGTTCCGGTGTCCGCCGCGAGGGCGAACAGGCCGATGAGGAAGGGGACGTCGCCGAGCTTGGTGACCAGGAACGCCTTGAGGGAGGCGGCGCGCGCTTCGGGTGTCTCCCAGTAGTGGCCGACGAGGAAGTACGAGCAGATGCCCATGATCTCCCAGCCGACCAGGAGCACCATCAGGTCGCCGGAGTAGACGACGAGGAGCATCGCGGCGGTGAAGAGGGAGACGAGGGCCGCGTACGAGGGGTAGCGGGGGTCGTCGCGCAGGTAGGCCGTCGAGTAGATCTGCACACAGGTCGCGACGAGGCCGACAAGGACGGCGACGAGGACGGCGAAGCCGTCGAGGTGCAGGGCGAGGTCGATGGGGACCGAGCCGGTGGGGGTCAGCTGGGTCGCGGCGTCGATGGCCCGGCCGCCGCCCTGGCGTGCGGCGACGATGACGGCGATGACGGCCGCGGTGAGGGTGGGGAGGATCGCGAGGGGGCGTACGTAACCGGGGGCGGTGCGGCCGAGGAGGAGACCGGCGACCGCGCCCAGGAAGGGTAGGAGGGGGACGAGGGCGGCGAGCGTCGTGGTGGTCACGCGGTGGCCCCTGCCTTCTTTGCCTTTCCTGCCGGAGCAGTGGCCTGGTCTGCGTCTTCGGTACCCGCGTCGGCACGTGTGCCGGTGCCGTCGTCGGGGAGTGATTCGGCGGCGTCGGTCTCGGCGGTGTCGCGGAGGCGGTCGATGTCGGAGCTGCCGCGGTTGCGGTATACGGCGAGGACGATCGCCAGGCCGATGCCGATCTCGGCCGCGGCGATGGCGATGGTGAAGAGGGTGAGGGCCTGGCCGGAGTGCAGGGCGTCGCGGAGCCAGACATCGAACGCGACGAGGTTGAGGTTGACGGCGTTGAGCATCAGCTCGACGGACATCAGGACGAGGATCGCGTTGCGGCGGGCGAGTACTCCGTACAGCCCGGTGCAGAAGAGGAGGACGGCGAGCACGGCGGGATAGGCGAGGTGCATCAGCTCTTGTCCTCTCGGCTCTTGGTCGACGGCCGGTTCTTCGCGGGCGGCTGGTCCAGCGGGGACTGCCGGGCCTTCGCGGACTGCCGGGACCGCGCGGGCTTTCCGGCCTGCGCGGGCTTTCCGGCCTGCGTGGGTGGCTGGTTCTTGCGCGACAGGACGATCGCGCCGACCAGGGCCGCGAGCAGCAGGACCGACAGCGCTTCGAACGGCAGCACCCAGTGCCGGAAGAGGAACTCGCCCGTTGCCGCGGTGGAGCCCTGGGCCGGTCCGTCCAGGTCGATCCAGGTGGTGCGGAAGGCGTCCACGACGACCCAGACGAGGGCGGCCGCGGCGGTCGCGGCCACGCCGAGCGCGATCCACCGGTTGCCGGAATCGGCGTCGGGGGAACGGCCGATGGGCGCTCTGGTGAGCATCAGTCCGAAGAGGAGGAGGACGACGACGGAACCCACGTAGATCAGGACCTGGACCCAGGCGATGAACTCCGCGGTGAGCAGGAGGTATTCGACGGCGAGTCCGCCGAGCGCCACGACCAGCCAGAGGGCGGCGTGCACCAGTTGCTTGGTCGTGACGGTGATGAGCGCCGCGCCGAAGGTGGCGAGGCCGACCAGGAGGAAGGCGATCTCGACACCGGTCGGGGAGAGGAAACCGGGGTGGCCCGCGGCGGCGGTGAGAGCGGCGGTCGTGGCGGCGGCAGCCGTGGCGGCGAGGGTCACTGGTCCCCCTCCTGCGTCGGTGCCTGCTGGGCGTCGCGCGCTTCCCGCGCTTCCTGGGCTTCCTGCGCCTCCCGTGCTTCCTGTGCGCGTTGGGCGCTTTGGGCCTCCAGCTTCTCCGCGGTCTTGCGGGCCGCCGCGATCTCCTTCGGCTCCTCGGCCCCCGGATCGAGCGCGGGCGGCGCCGGCACGGTCCACATCCACTCGCGGAGCTTGTCCCGCTCGTGGGTGAGTTCGTGGATGTCCGTCTCGGCGTACTCGAACTCCGGTGACCAGAACAGCGCGTCGAAAGGACAGACCTCGATGCAGATACCGCAGTACATGCAGAGCGAGAAGTCGATCGCGAAGCGGTCCAGAACGTTACGGCTGCGTTCGCGCCCGCCCGGGGCCGCGGCGGGCACCGTCTCCTTGTGGGAGTCGATGTAGATGCACCAGTCGGGGCACTCACGGGCGCAGAGCATGCAGACCGTGCAGTTCTCCTCGAACAGGCCGATGACGCCGCGGCTGCGGGGCGGCAGGTCGGGCTGTACGTCCGGGTACTGCGCGGTGACGGTTTTCTTCGTCATCGTGCGCAGAGTCACGGCGAGGCCCTTGGCCAGGCCGGAGCCAGGGATCGGAGGCACTAGTTGATCGCCACCTTCACGATGCCGGTGAGCGCGATCTGCGCGAGAGCGAGCGGGATGAGCGTGGTCCAGGCGAGCTTCTGCAGCTGGTCCTCACGCAGCCGGGGATAGCTGACGCGCAGCCAGATGACGACGAACGCGAGGATGCCGGTCTTGAGGAGGGTCCAGACCCAGCCGAGTCCGTCGGCCCCGAGCGGTCCGTGCCAGCCACCGAGGAACAGGACGGTGGTCAGGGCGCACAGGACGACGATGCCCGCGTACTCGGCCAGGAGGAACAGGGCGAAGCGCAGGCCGGTGTACTCGGTGTACGCGCCGAAGATGATCTCGGAGTCGGCGACGGGCATGTCGAACGGGGGGCGCTGGAGTTCGGCGAGTCCGGCCACGAAGAAGACCAGGGCTCCGACGATCTGCCAGGGCAGCCACCACCACTCGAAGGCGTTGAGGATGCCGGGGAGCGAGACGGTGCCCGCCGCCATGGCCACGGAGGCGGCGGCGAGCAGCATCGGCAGTTCGTACGCGAGCAGCTGGGCGGCGGTACGGAGTCCGCCGAGCAGCGAGTACTTGTTGGCCGACGCCCATCCGGCCATCAGCGAGCCGAGCACGCCGATGCCCATCACGGCGAGTACGAAGAAGATGCCCGCGTCGACGACCTGGCCGACCGCGCCCTCACCGGGGCCGATCGGGATGGCGACGAGGACGAGGAGGTACGGGAGGAGCGCGACGGCGGGCGCGAGCTGGAAGACGCGGCGGTCGGCCGCCGCCGGGACCACGTCCTCCTTCTGCGCGAACTTCACACCGTCCGCGACGAGCTGGGCCCAGCCGTGAAAGCCGCCCGCGTACATGGGGCCGAGGCGGCCCTGCATGTGGGCCATCACCTTGTGCTCGGTCTGACCCACGACGAGTGGGACGACCATGAACACGGCGAAGACGATGACGAGCCGGAGGGCGACGTCGAGTACGTCGTTCACGCGGTATCGCCTCCGGCGGGACGGTCGGGTCGGGTGTCGGAGTCGGTGTCGGTGTCGGTGACCGGCTCGGCGTCGGTGGTCGGCTCGCTGTCCGAGGCCGCGTCGGGGTCGGGAGCGGCGGGGTCGAACGCGGGGCGGGCATCGTGCCAGGGGGCGTCCGTGCCGCGGGGCGGTCGCGGTGCGCGCTGGGGCTCGGGGGCGGTCGCGGGCGCGGGCGCCGGTGCGCTCGTCGTGCTGTCCGAATCCGGCTCCGGTGCCGGTGCGGGCGGAACCGGCTCCGGCGTGGGCACCGGAGGCGTCGCCTCGCGCTGCTGGCTCGCCGAGCCCTCGGACACGCTGCGCGAACGCCTCGGCCGTGCGGTGGCCGGAGCCGGGGCCGTGGGCTCCGCGGGCGGACCCGTCGGGTCGGCCGTACCGGTCGCGTCCGGCGTCGTGCGCTGACCGGCCGAGCCCTCGCTCACGCTGCGGGCGCGGCGCACCGGGCGGTCGCCGCCCGCGGCGCGGGCGCCTCGGGCCGGGCGGGCCGGGGCATCCGGGAGCGTGCCCTTCAGCGGACCCCATTCGTTCGGGTCGGGGACGCCGGGCGGCAGCATGGTGCGGCGCTTGGGGCCGCCGTGCTCCGACTCGCCCGGCTCCTTGGCGCCGGGCCACGCCTTGGCGACCCGGGCGGCCAGGACGAAGTCCTTGCGCAGCGGGTGGCCCTCGAAGCCTTCGGGCAGCAGGAGCGGGACGAGGTGCGGGTGGCCCTCGAAGGCGATGCCGAACATCTCGTGGGTCTCGCGCTCGTGCCAGGCGGCACCCGCGTAGACGTCGATGGCGCTGGGCAGCGTGGCGGCCTCGTGCGGGACGGTCGTACGGACCAGGAGGCGCCGCACCGTACCGGCTCGCAGGGCGGCGACGTGGGCGCAGACACGGAAGCCGATGCCCGGTTCGTCGACGGCGCTGAGCCAGTCGAAGTAGCCGCAGCCCAGCCGGTCGCGGGCCGTTTCGAGGGCGCCGATCCAGTCGGTGGCGGGGACGTCGACGGTCAGCAGGTCGTAGGCGCGCTCGGCCGTGGCGTCCGTGCCGAAGATCTCGGTGACGGCGTCCGGCAACCGGTCGTACGCGTCCTCGGCGGCGGTCGGGACCGGGGCGGGGGCGGAGTCCGGGGCGGGGCCGGACGTCGGGGCCGCGCCGGAGTCCGGGGCGGAGTCGGGAGTGGCGTCGGAGGTGGTCACTTCTGGTCCTCCCCCGGCGCGGTGGGGCCTGCGACCAGTCCGCTGCGCAGGGCGGCGGTGGACGGGCGGCCGGGGCCGTCGCCCTCGGGCGCGTACCGCTCGGCGAGCGACTCGCGGGCGATCTTCTCCTGGAGCTTCAGGATGCCCTGGAGCAGCGCTTCGGGCCGGGGCGGGCAGCCGGGTACGTACACATCGACCGGGATGATCTGGTCGACGCCCTTGGTGACGGAGTACGAGTCCCAGTAGGGGCCGCCGCAGTTGGAGCAGGCGCCGAAGGAGATGACGTACTTCGGCTCGGGCATCTGTTCGTAGAGGCGCTTCACGGCCGGGGCCATCTTGTCCGTCACCGTGCCGGAAACGATCATGAGGTCGGCCTGCCGGGGGCCCGGCGCGAACGGGATCACTCCGAGCCGGATGAAGTCGTGGCGGGCCATGGAGGCGGCGATGAACTCGATCGCGCAGCAGGCGAGTCCGAAGTTGAAGACCCAGAGGCTGTAGCGGCGGCCCCAGTTGAGGACCACCTTCATCGGTTCGGGAGCGAGCCGGGAGAGCACACCGAGCCGCTTCGGCTCCGGCAGCACGACCGGTTCCGGCAGCGCGACCGGCTGCGGTGCGACCGGCTGGTGCGCGGGGTCGGGCTGCGGCTCGGGCTGCGGTTCGGGAGTCGGCCGGCTCGTCACGCCCATTCGAGGACGCCCTTCTTCCATGCGTAGAGCAGTCCCACGGCCAGGAAGCCGAGGAAAATGAACATTTCCACCAGCGTCGTCGCGCCGTATCCGGGTGCCGCGAATACCGTCGCCCAGGGAAAGAGAAAGATCGAGTCGACGGCGAAGATCACGTACAGGAAGGCGTAGACGTAATAGCGCACCTGCGTGTGCGCCCACCCCTCCCCGACGGGGTCCACGCCGCACTCGTAGGTGAGGAGTTTCTCCGGCGTCGGGACCACGGGCCTGAGCAGTCGGCCGGCCCCGAAGGCGACGGCGACGAACAGCACGCCGATCAGGGCGAGCAGTCCGACCACTGAATAGCTCTGGAAGTACTCCGACGCGAGAACGGTCGATTCGATCCCCACGTCCGCCCCTCGCTCCCTCGAACACGCCTGTCCGGCCCCATCTGTACGCACGGGAGTCTAGGCCCTGTTAAAGAAGTGGTAAGCAGCCGCGTCGGGCGACAGGTGGGGTTATCCCTACTTCGCCCCACCCACGTACCCCATGGCGTGCGCGGGTCCGGCCCGGCAGGGTGGTGGCATGACCATGAGCCCCCCTGTGCCGGACACCGACCGGCCGCCGCCCGCACGTTTCGCCTTCGACCGGTGGACCTGGAAGGAGATCGTTTATCTCCTGGCCAACCTGCCCATGGCGATTGTCGGCTTTGTTTACACCATGTTCATGCTCGGTGTCGGCATGGGGCTCTCCATCACGGTGATCGGTCTGCCGCTGCTCGTCCTCGGCCTGCACGGCGCGCGGCTGCTCGGCCGGGCGGAGCGGGGTCTGGCGCGGACGCTGCTCGGGCTGCACATCGACGAGCCGAGCCCGCTCGCGCGCGGCCGCCGGGAGGAGGGGTTCCTGCCCTGGCTGTGGTCGGGGCTGAAGGATCCGGTGGCCTGGCGGACGTTGCTGTTCTCGTTCATCCGACTGCCGTGGGGCCTCGTGACGTTCGCGGTGACGCTGGTGGGCCTGTTCGTGCTCTGGCCGGTGCTCCCGTTCATCGTGCGGGCCCTGGCCAACGCGGACCGGGCGATGGTGCGGGGGCTGCTCTCGCCCTCGGACGAGCTGGAGCGCAGGATCGCCGAGCTGGAGTCGGACCGGGGCGTGGTCGTGGACACCGCGGCGGCCGACCTCCGCCGTATCGAGCGCGACCTCCACGACGGAGCGCAGGCCCGCCTCGTCGCCCTCGCCATGGGACTCGGCCTGGCGAAGGAGAAGCTGACCGACGACCCCGAGGCCGCCGCCCGCATGGTCGACGAGGCCCACGGCGAGGTCAAGGTCGCCCTCCAGGAACTGCGCGACCTCGCCCGCGGCATCCACCCCGCGATCCTCACCGACCGCGGCCTCGACGCCGCGCTCTCCGCCATCGCCTCCCGCTGCACCGTGCCCGTGAAGGTGTCGGTGGACCTGGAGTCCCGGCCCGCCCAGGCCATCGAGGGCAGCGCGTACTTCACGGTCTCGGAACTCCTTCAGAACGTCAGCAAGCACAGCGGGGCCCATTCGGCGTCCGTCGATGTGTGGCGCTCCAGTGACCGGCTGCTGATCCAGGTGCGGGACGACGGGTCCGGCGGTGCGCGGATGGACGGCGGTACGGGCATGGCGGGTCTCGCGGAGCGGCTGGGGGCGGTGGACGGCCTGTTCGTCCTGGACTCTCCGGTGGGCGGGCCGACGACCGTCACCGCGGAGCTGCCCTGGCGCGACCGTACGGAGCCGACGAAGGCGCCCTGACGCTCTCCGGCCGCACGGGGGGTGCCTCTACGCGCGCTTAACGGGCACCGGGGGTGGGGAAAACCCCCGGCCGGATACTGAGACCGTCCTCATGGCGCCAAGCCCCGGCGGGCGCGCACTCTTGTCACAGCTGGTGAAGTACAGCCCTCGGAGAACGAGCCGCCGCGGCAGACACGGAACGGCGGACACGGAACGGACGGAACTCATGGCCACGGCATACGGACCGGACACGCGGGACCACCAGGGGTCCGGCT
Source organism: Streptomyces sp. NBC_01433 (assembly GCF_026340105.1). Classification (NCBI taxonomy): domain Bacteria; kingdom Bacillati; phylum Actinomycetota; class Actinomycetes; order Kitasatosporales; family Streptomycetaceae; genus Streptomyces; species Streptomyces sp. NBC_01433. Next base: position 1,498,905 of record NZ_JAPEPM010000001.1, read on the forward strand.
CCGGTGTGGGGGACCACCCCCCGGTCAAGCACTTCCTCCCGGCCGCGCTGCGTGCGCCGCTGGAGGCGCGGGCCTGGCGCGAGCTCTTCTACCTGGTGCTGAGCCTGCCGATCAGCTCGGTGCTGTTCGCCTTCGCGCTCACGATGACCACGCTGGGCGTCGGCATGCTGATCACCTTCCTCGGCATTCCGATCCTCGCGGTGGGACTGACGATGTGCCGGGGCTTCGGCGTGATGGAGCGGAGCCGGGCGCGCGGGCTGCTGAAGCTGGACGTGGCGGACCCCGCACCGGTACGCGGGAAGACCGGCGGCATGATGTCGTGGGTCGGCGCGGTCCTGAAGAGCGGGGTGTCCTGGCGGCATCTGCTCTACTCGCTGCTGCACTTCCCGTGGGCGGTCTTCGCCTTCTGCGTGGCCATCACGTTCTGGTCGTTCGGGTGGACGGCGCTCACGTATCCGCTGTGGCACTGGGTCTTCCCGACGTACACGGGGGTCGACGGCGTCCAGCTGTACGGCGACGGCACCCACCAGGTCTACCTGGACTCCCCCTCCGACCTGGCCGTGACCAGCGCGATCGGCCTGGCCGTGGTCCTGGTCTCGCCCTGGATCATCCGGGGTCTGGTGACCGTGGACGGGCTGATGGTCTCCGGTCTGCTGGGCCCGTCCCGGCTGGCCAGCCGGGTCTCCGAGCTGGAGTCGGACCGGGGCGTGGTCGTGGACACCGCGGCAGCGGACCTCCGCCGTATCGAGCGCGATCTCCACGACGGAGCGCAGGCCCGCCTCGTCGCCCTCGCCATGGATCTGGGCCTGGCGAAGGAGAAGCTGACCGACGACCCCGAGGCCGCCGCCCGCATGGTCGACGAGGCCCACGGCGAGGTTAAGGTCGCCCTCCAGGAGCTGCGCGACCTGGCGCGGGGCATCCACCCCGCCGTCCTCACCGACCGCGGCCTCGACGCCGCGCTCTCCGCCATCGCCTCCCGCTGCACCGTCCCGGTGAAGGTCGAGGTGGATCTGGATTCCCGGCCCGCCCAGGCCATCGAGGGCATCGCGTACTTCACGGTCTCGGAACTCCTGCAGAACGTCAGCAAGCACGCCCGCGCGACCCGGGCCACGGTGGACGTGTGGCACACCGCGGACCGGCTGATGCTCCAGGTCACCGACAACGGACGGGGCGGCGCCGATGTCGCGGCGGGCAGCGGTCTGGCCGGTCTGACGGAGCGGCTCGACGCGGTGGACGGCATCCTGGTGGTCGACTCCCCGGTGGGCGGCCCCACCACGGTCACGGCCGAGCTGCCCTGGCGCGGCTGAGCTGCCCCGATGCGGCTGAGCTGCCCCGGTGCGGCTGAGCCCCGCCCGCGCCGGCTGTCCGCTTCCCGCGCGCGACCGCTGGGTCCCGCGCGACCACCGGCCCCGCGCGACCGCTGGGTCCCGCGCGACCACCGGCCCCGCGCGGCCACCGGGTCCCGCGCGCCTCTGCCCCTGCTTCCGCGCCTCTGGTCCGCGGCCTCCGCCCACGGCTCTCTCGCGGCCCCGCCCCGCCCCCGGACACCCGCTCCGGGGGCGGGGCAGTCCGGCGACACCACACCTTGCGGTGAGTTTCCCGTCACGCTGAGTGCCCAGCCCTGGATCGGGGAAACCTCTCCAAGTCGCACCCCCGTTCCGGGCGCCGCCCCATCCACGCGCCGGCCCTGGGATGCTGGGGACGACAGAGGCCGGACACACATCGAGAACAGCAGGGGAAACAGCGTCGTGGAGGACAGGGTGCGGGTGGTCATCGCCGAGGATTCGGTACTGCTCCGGGAAGGACTCACCCGGCTGCTCACCGATCTCGGGCATGACGTCGTCGCGGGGGTGGGGGACGCCGAGGCGCTGATCAAGACCGTGGCGGATCTCGACGCGCAGCAGGCGCTGCCCGATGTGGTGGTGGCCGACGTACGGATGCCGCCGACCCACACCGACGAGGGCGTACGGGCGGCGGTGCGGCTGCGCAAGGACTACCCCGGGATCGGGGTGCTGGTGCTGTCGCAGTACGTCGAGGAGCAGTACGCCACCGAGCTGCTGGCCGGAAGCAGCCGGGGCGTCGGTTATCTGCTGAAGGACCGGGTCGCGGAGGTCCGCGAGTTCGTGGACGCCGTGGTGCGGGTGGCGCAGGGCGGGACGGCGCTGGACCCGGAAGTGGTGGCTCAGCTGCTGGGCCGGAGCCGTAAGCAGGACGTGCTGGCCGGACTCACACCGCGCGAGCGGGAGGTCCTCGGTCTGATGGCCGAGGGGCGGACGAACTCGGCGGTGGCCAGGCAGCTGGTCGTGAGCGACGGCGCCGTGGAGAAGCACGTCAGCAACATCTTCCTGAAACTGGGGCTCTCCCCCAGCGACGGGGATCACCGACGCGTCCTGGCCGTCCTGACCTACCTGAAATCCTAAGCATCTGACACTGTGTCAGATTGCTGGCGAGAACCGAGGACCTAGCACCAAAGAATGAGCACGCAGCGTTGTAGGCGAACGACTGGGGGGCTTGAAAAATATGTCAAACCGGGCCAAAAGGGTGTCTCAAAATGATGTCCGCCATGTGATCGGTCCCTGGAGGGCGGCCCTTGCGGAAGTAGGGTGGGCCGTGGGACCACCGGCGGGTCGGCCGGTCCCGAACCGCCGCCCCGAGGGAGGTCCAGTTCAGTGACCAGCCAGGTCAGTAGCCCGGCCGAAAGGGCCGATGAGGCCAGCGAACCCGTCGTCGGGGAGCAGCGAGCCCCCCTGCCAGGAACCACGGGCGCCGGCGAGAAAGAGGTCCGCCGCCTGGACCGGGTCATCATCCGTTTCGCGGGTGACTCCGGTGACGGCATGCAGCTCACGGGTGACCGGTTCACCTCCGAGACGGCTTCCTTCGGGAACGACCTCTCGACGCTGCCGAACTTCCCGGCCGAGATCCGGGCCCCCGCGGGCACCCTGCCCGGCGTCTCCTCCTTCCAGCTGCATTTCGCCGATCACGACATCCTCACGCCGGGCGACGCGCCCAACGTGCTGGTGGCGATGAACCCGGCCGCCCTGAAGGCGAACATCGCGGATGTGCCGCGCGGCGCCGAAGTCATCGTCAACACCGATGAGTTCACCAAGCGGCCGATGGCGAAGGTGGGGTACGCGACCAGTCCCCTGGAGGACGGGTCGCTGGAGGCGTACAACGTCCATCCGGTGCCGCTGACCACGCTCACGCTGGAGGCGCTGAAGGAGTTCGGGCTCCCCCGCAAGGAGGCCGAGCGCTCGAAGAACATGTTCGCGCTCGGGCTGCTGTCGTGGATGTATCACCGGCCGACCGAGGGCACGGAGAAGTTCCTGCGGCAGAAGTTCGCGAAGAAGCCGCAGATCGCCGAGGCGAACGTGGCCGCGTTCCGGGCCGGGTGGAATTTCGGCGAGACCACCGAGGACTTCGCGGTCAGCTACGAGGTGGCGCCCGCGACGCAGGCGTTCCCCACCGGGACGTACCGCAACATCTCCGGGAACCTCGCGCTGTCCTACGGGCTGATCGCCGCGAGCCGGCAGGCGGATCTGCCGCTCTACCTGGGCTCGTACCCCATCACCCCGGCCTCCGACATCCTGCACGAGCTGAGCCGGCACAAGAGCTTCGGCGTGCGGACCTTCCAGGCGGAGGACGAGATCGCGGGCATCGGTGCCGCGCTCGGCGCCGCCTTCGGCGGTTCGCTGGCGGTGACGACCACGTCCGGTCCGGGCGTGGCGCTGAAGTCGGAGACCATCGGGCTCGCGGTCTCCCTCGAACTGCCGCTGCTGATCATCGACATCCAGCGCGGCGGACCGTCCACGGGGCTGCCCACCAAGACCGAGCAGGCCGACCTGCTCCAGGCGATGTTCGGGCGCAACGGCGAGGCCCCGGTGCCGATCGTGGCCCCGCAGACCCCGGCCGACTGCTTCGACGCCGCGCTCGAAGCGGCCCGGATCGCGCTGACGTACCGCACTCCGGTGTTCCTGCTCTCCGACGGCTATCTGGCCAACGGCTCCGAGCCGTGGCGGATCCCCGATGTCGGCCGGCTCCCCGACCTGCGGGTGCGGTTCGCCACCGGCCCCAACCATGAACTGGCCGACGGCACCGAGGTGTTCTGGCCGTACAAGCGCGACCCGCAGACCCTGGCCCGCCCCTGGGCGGTACCGGGCACCCCGGGCCTCGAACACCGTATCGGCGGCATCGAGAAGCAGGATGGCACGGGCAACATCTCCTACGACCCGGCCAACCACGACTTCATGGTCCGCACCCGCCAGGCCAAGATCGACGGCGTCACCGTCCCGGACCTGGAGGTCGACGACCCCTCGGGCGCGCGCACCCTGGTGCTGGGCTGGGGTTCGACGTACGGGCCGATCACCGCCGCCGTACGCAGGCTGCGCGCCGCCGGACAGCCCATCGCCCAGGCGCACTTGAGACACCTCAACCCCTTCCCGAGGAATCTCGGCGAGGTCCTGGGGCGTTACGACAAGGTGGTCGTTCCGGAGATGAACCTGGGGCAGCTCGCCATGCTGCTCCGGGCGAAGTATCTGGTCGACGCCCACAGCTACAACCAGGTCAACGGAATGCCGTTCAAGGCCGAGCAGCTCGCCACCGCTCTTCAGGAGGCCATCGATGCCTGACACCAACGAGTTGCTGCACCTGGTGCCCAAGGCCGAGGCGAAACAGTCCATGAAGGACTTCAAGTCGGACCAGGAAGTGCGCTGGTGCCCCGGCTGCGGCGACTACGCGGTCCTCGCCGCGGTGCAGGGCTTCATGCCCGAGCTCGGCCTGGCGAAGGAGAACATCACCTTCGTCTCCGGCATCGGGTGCTCCTCCCGCTTCCCGTACTACATGAACACCTACGGGATGCACTCCATCCACGGCCGCGCCCCGTCCATCGCCACCGGGCTCGCCACCTCGCGCCGCGATCTGTCGGTGTGGGTCGTCACGGGTGACGGCGACGCGCTGTCCATCGGCGGCAACCACCTGATCCACGCGCTGCGCCGCAATGTGAACCTGAAGATCCTGCTGTTCAACAACCGGATCTACGGGCTGACGAAGGGGCAGTACAGCCCGACCTCCGAGGTCGGCAAGATCACCAAGTCGACGCCGATGGGTTCGCTCGACGCGCCCTTCAACCCGGTGTCGCTGGCGATCGGCGCGGAGGCGTCCTTCGTGGCCCGTACGGTCGACTCCGACCGCAAGCACCTCACCAGTGTGCTGCGCGCGGCGGCCGACCACCCGGGCACGGCGCTGGTGGAGATCTACCAGAACTGCAACATCTTCAACGACGGCGCCTTCGAGGTCCTCAAGGACAAGGAGAAGGCCCAGGAAGCGGTGATCCGGCTGGAGCACGGGCAGCCGATCCTCTTCGGAGCCGAGGGCACGAAGGGTGTCGTACGGGATCCGGCGACCGGGGATCTCCGGGTCGTCGCGGTCACCGAGGAGAACCGGTCGCAGATCCTGGTCCACGACGCGCACGCCGCCTCACCGACCACGGCCTTCGCACTCTCCCGGCTCGCCGACCCGGACACGCTGCACCACACGCCCATCGGGGTGCTGCGCAGTGTCGAACGGCCGGTCTACGACAGCCAGATGTCCGAGCAGCTGGACGCCGCGATCGAGCGGGACGGCAAGGGCGACCTCGGCGCGCTGCTCGCGGGCAACGACACCTGGACGGTCGTCGGCTGACAGCCCGGCGGCAAGCGCCACCACAGCATCACCGCACGCACCACGAGCACTATGCAAGCGCCATCACACGCACCACGAGCGTCACGCACGCATCACGAGCACCCACGACGAGGCCCGGACCCGGCACTTCAGGTCCGGGCCTCGTCGTACGCCCTTCAGGTCCGGGCGGCCCCGTCGTACGCCTCGCGCGCCGCGTGCACGGCGTCCACCCGGCGCTCGGTCCAGCGCGCCAGCCCCCACACCTGCTCGGCCGCCTCCCGGCCGAGCGGGGTGAGCGAATAGTCCACCCTCGGCGGGATCACCGGCTTCGCGTCGCGGTGCACGAAGCCGTCCCGCTCCAGCGTCCGGAGGGTCTGGGCGAGCATCTTCTCGCTGACCCCACCGACCGAACGCCGCAGCTCGCTGAAGCGGTACGAGCGCTCCAGCAGCGCGGCCAGCACCAGGACCCCCCAACGGCTGGTGACGTGCTCCAGCACCAGGCGGGAGGGGCACATCGCCTGATTGACGTCCGGGTCACGGCCCGTTTCACTAACTCCCATATCAGTACCTTACTTCAAAGTGGGTACTTTCTCTTGGTTAGTGTGCGTCGTAGGGTGGGTTCCAGACGGCCCGGAAACGGACCGAACCCCCCAAAGAGGAGAAACCCACCATGAGCATCGTCGTCACCGGAGCCACCGGAGCACTCGGCCGCCTCGTCGTCGAGCAGCTGCTCACCACGGTCCCCGCCGACCGGATCGCCGCGGTCGTCCGCGACAAGGAAAAGGCCGCCGGTCTCGCCGCCCGTGGCGTCGAGCTGCGTATCGCCGACTACGACCGCCCCGAGACCCTCACCGGGGCGTTCCGCGCCGGTGACCGGGTGCTGCTGATCTCCGGCAGCGAGGTGGGCAAGCGGGTGCCGCAGCACACCGCCGTCATCGACGCGGCGAGGGCCGCGGGCGTCGCGCAGCTCGCGTACACCGGGGTGCTCGGCGGCCCCGGCGCCGACTTCGAGCTGGCCGCCGAGCACAAGGTCACCGAGCAGCTGATCCTCGACTCGGGGCTGCCGTACACCTTCCTGCGCAACGGCTGGTACACCGAGAACTACACGGCCAACCTCGCCCCCGTCCTGGAGCACGGCGCGGTCGTCTCCAACGCGGGCGACGGGCGCGTCGCGTCCGCCACCCGGGCCGACTACGCCGCCGCGGCGGCGGTCGCGGTGACCGGTGACGGCCACCTGAACACCGCGTACGAGCTGAGCGGCGACACCGCCTGGTCGTTCGCCGAGTACGCCGCGCTGCTGTCCCGGGCGACCGGCAGGGAGATCGCGTACAACAACGTCCCCGCCGCCGTCCACCAGGAGATCCTTGTCGGCGCGGGCCTGCCCGAGGGCTTCGCGGCGATCCTCGTCGACGTCGACGAGGCGATCGGGCGCGGGCTGCTCGCCGGGACGAGCGGCGACCTGGCCCGGCTGATCGGCCGTCCGACGACGCCGCTCGCCGAATCGGTGACCGCGGCCCTCGCCACGGCCTGACCGGAGAAGAGCCCCTTCCCGGTCGGGACGCCCCCCGCCCGGCCCGACCGGGAAGCCCCCCACACACAGCGGCCCGACCGGGAAGCCCCCTCCTCAACGGCCCGACCGGGAAGAGGCTCGTGTCACGAGTGTTTCCGTGAGACGGCTATGACACCCGGCCCTTCCGGCGCTACCTTCATGCAGTCGGCCGATCCGTCGACGCAGGTACGCCGGGAGGGCCCGTGAAGGGGAAGACAGAACAGCGGGCTGGCCTGCTGTACGGAATCGGCGCATACGGGATGTGGGGCATCGTCCCCCTCTTCTGGCCGTTGCTGGAGCCGTCCGGGGCGATGGAGATCCTCGCCCACCGGATGGTCTGGTCCCTGGGCGTCGTCGGAATGGCCCTGCTCGTCGTGGGCCGCTGGGCCTGGATCGGCGAGCTGATCCGCACACCCCGCAAGCTCGGCCTGATCGCCCTGGCGGCGGCGGTCATCACCGTCAACTGGGGCCTGTACATCTGGTCCGTCAACAACGGCCAGGTCGTCGAGGCTTCGCTCGGCTACTTCATCAATCCGCTGGTCACCATAGCCATGGGCGTCCTGCTGCTCGGCGAGCGGCTGCGCCCCGTCCAGTGGATCGCGGTCGCGACCGGCTTCCTCGCCGTGCTGGTGCTGGCGATCGGGTACGGCCACCCGCCCTGGATCTCGCTGGCGCTTGCCTTCTCCTTCGCCACGTACGGCCTGGCGAAGAAGAAGGTCAACCTGGGCGGCCTGGAATCACTGGCCGCCGAGACCGCGGTGCTCTTCCTGCCCGCGCTCGGATTCCTGCTGTGGCTCGGGGCCCGGGGCGAGACGACGTTCACGTCCGGTGGCGCGGGGCACGGGGTGCTGCTCGCCGCGACGGGCATCGTCACGGCGGTGCCGCTGGTCTGCTTCGGCGCGGCGGCGATCCGGGTGCCGCTCTCCACCCTGGGGCTGTTGCAGTACCTGGCCCCGGTCTTCCAGCTCGTGCTCGGCATCCTGTACTTCCACGAGGAGATGCCGCCCGAGCGGTGGTCCGGGTTCGCGCTGGTCTGGCTGGCGCTGTCGCTGCTGACCTGGGACGCGTTGCGGACGGCGCGGCGCAACCGGGGCGAGGCGGTGCGCCTGGCCGCGGCGCGGGCGGACTCGGCGGCGACGGACCCGGCAGCGACGGACCCGGCGGCGGCCGCCACCGCTGTCGCTCACGGTACGGGGACGGCGCCCGGCGCCACGCCCCCGGAACGGGCACCGAGCTCCTGAGGTGACCCGGCGGACGGCGGACGCTTCCCGTTCCGCCGGCGCAGCCCGAGTGCGGTGATCAGGGCGCCCAGCACCACCATCACCACCGGCACCACCAGGGCCGCGCGGAAGGCGGTCAGGGTCGCCCCGGCGGAGCCGTCCGTTCCGGCCGAGACGATCCCGTACACCGCCGTCACCGCCGAGATGCCGACCGCCGAGCCGAACTGGGTCGAGGTGTGCAGCAGGCCCCCCGCCAGGCCCTGTTCGCTGTCGGGCACACCGTCGGTCGCGGCGATCGACAGCGGGCCGTACGCGAGGGCGAAGGCCAAGCCGGTGAGGAGCAGGGTCGGGAACATCGCCGCGTACGACCAGTCGAGCCCGACCGGCAGGAACAGCCCGTACGAGGCGATGGCGAGGACGAAGCCGCCGAGGATGACCTTGGTGTTGCCGTAGCGGTCGACCAGGCGCGGGGTGAGGGTCGGCGCGAGGACCGCGTCGGAACCCATCACCACCAGGGCCAGCGCGGTCTGGAGCGAGGACCAGCCGCGCAGCTCCTGGAGGTACAGGGTCATCACGAACTGGAAGCCGAAGAAGGAGCCCACGAAGAGCAGTGCCCCGAGGTCGGCCCGGATCATCGCGGCCCGGCGCAGCATCGACAGCCGGACCAGCGGCGCGGACGCGCGCCGTTCGATGGCGACGAAGAGCGGGATGAGGACCAGCCCGGCGGCGAACGCCCCGGCCGTCCACAGCCCTCCGTCGAGACCGTGTTCCAGCCGCACGATTCCGTAGGTGAGCAGCAGCATCGCCCCGGCCGCCGCGGCGGCACCCGGCAGGTCGAAGCCGCCGGTGCGGACCGGACGCGGTTCGACGGGGACGGTCCGCAGCGCGGCGATCAGGAGGAGCGCCGCCAGCAGCACCGGCGCGAAGAACACCCAGCGCCAGCCGAGCTGGGTGAGCAGCCCGCCGATGACGAGCCCCAGCGAGAAACCACCGGCCGCCGTGCCCGCGAAGATGAGCAGCGCCTTGTTGCGCTGCGGGCCCTCCGCGTACGAGGTGGTGATCAGCGACATCGCCGCGGGGGTCATGAAGGCGGAGGCCACTCCGGTGACGAAGCGGGCGACGACCAGCGTCCAGCCCTCGGTGGCGAAGCCGCCCAGCCCGGAGAAGAGCAGGAAGACGGTGAGCCAGACGAGGAACATGCGGCGCCTGCCGAGCAGATCGGCCGCCCGCCCGCCGAGGAGGGTGAAGCCCGCGTAGCCGAGGACGTAGGCGCTCATCACCCAGGCCGCGGTACCGGTCGACAGATCGAGGTCGGACCTGATGGAGGGAACGGCCACGGCGAGCATGGCGACGTCGATGCCCTCCAGGAAGATCGTGCCGCACAGGACGAGCAGCAGGAGCCGTGCGCGGGGCGAAAACCCGGAAGCGGAAGCTGAAGCGGAACCTGCGGCGGGACCGGAAGCGGAACCCGAAGCGCCACCGGAAGCGGGTGCCGGGGTGGCCGGTGCGGGTGGCACGGGTGGCGTGGGTACGTCGGCAGACACAGGTGTCCCCTTCCGGGACCGGCCGGACAGCCGGGTCGGTTACGCACAAGAGGGTCAGTTCCCTCTTGTAACCATGGGAATCCTGCGCCACCATCAGATGTCATGGAAGTAGGCACTTTTAAGTCACCGAGTCACTTCGAAGGCACCGTGGCCGCGACCGCGGACAAGACCGTGGCCGCGACCGCGGGCGAGACCGTATGCGCGACCCAGACCGCGGGCGCGACCCAGACCGCAGGCGCGACCGTGAGCGACGACGGGCATCTGACCGGCGGCGACCCGGATCCGTTCCAGTGGGACACCCGTGAGGGCTGCGAGGTACGGCAGATCCTCGACCGGGTCGCCGACAAGTGGTCACTGCTGGTCATCGCCCTGCTCGACCGCCGCAAGCTCCGCTTCACCCAGCTGCGCCGGGAGATCGACGGCATCAGCCAGCGGATGCTCACCGTCACCCTGCGCCAGCTGGAGCGCGACGGCCTGGTCGAGCGGACGGTCCACGCGGTCGTCCCGCCCCGCGTGGAGTACGAGCTCACCCCGCTCGGCGGCACCCTGCACACCACCATCCGCTCCCTGGTCACCTGGACCGAGGAGCACCAGAACGAGATCGCGGCGGCGCGCGCTTCGTACGACGGGCGGGCGGCCCTGGAGGACCACTGACACTCTCGCGATAGTTACTGGGTTGCTTTTATTACTTGGTTACGTTTTTCTGGGTGCTCCGGAACACGAACCGAGGAGCGGGCATGACCGACACGGCCGGCACACCGGCGGACGTACTGATCGTGGGCGCGGGCCCGACCGGACTGACCCTGGCGTGCGATCTCGCCCGGCGTGGCATCGCCGTACGGATCGTCGACAAGTCCCCCGCGTACCCGCGCAGTTCGCGCGCCAAGGGGCCCAACCCCCGGTCCCTGGAAGTCCTGGCGGACCTGGGTGTCATCGACCGGGTGCTGGCCGCCGGGTCGGCGCCGCTGCCGATGCGCAAGTACCGGGACAGGCTGCCGGTCATGGACACCGACCCGTACGCGGACAGCACCCCGACGCCGGACGCGCCCTACGACAGGGGATGGCTGATCGCCCAGTGGCGGCTGGAGGAGATCCTGCGCGACCGGCTGGCCACGTCCGGCGTCGGCGTCGAACTGGGCGCCGAGGTCGTGGGCATCACGCAGATCGCGCAGATCACGCGCGCGGACGGGGGAACGGGCGACGGCGGGGAATCGGGCGACGGCGGGCACGTCACCGTGACGTTCGCCGCCGGTCCCCCCGTCCGCGCGCGGTACGTGGTCGGGTGCGACGGCGCCCACAGCCCCGTACGCAAACTCCTCGGGATCGGCTTCGACGGGGAGACGCACGCCGAGCAGATGATGGTCTGCGGCGATGTCGCCCTCACGGACGGCGTGCTGGACCGCGACCGCTGGCACCAGTGGTTCGACGAGGACGGTGCGGTCATGCTCTGCCCCATCCCCGGTACGCCCTCGGGCTGGTGGTTCCAGGCCGGGCCCGAGCGCGACCAGGAGGGCCGCCCCCTCGCCCCGTCGCGGGAAGGGTTCCGGCGGCTGCTCACCCGGCACACCGGACTCCCCGGCAGCCACCTCACCGACGCCACCCTCCTGTCGACGTACCGCGTCAACGTCCGCCTGGCCGACCGCTACCGGGTGGGCCGGGTCTTCCTGGCCGGGGACGCCGCGCATGTGCACGCGATCGCGGGCGGCCTCGGCATGAACACCGGCCTCCAGGACGCCTTCAACCTGGGCTGGAAGCTCGCCCAGGTGCTGGCCGGGCGGGCGGAGCCGGGGCTGCTGGACACGTACGAGGAGGAGCGGCTGCCGGTCGCCGCCCGGACCCTGGACCTGACGTCCGAGAGGCTGCGGGCCACGCTGGCGGCGATCAGGAAGCCCGGCGGCGGTCTGGACTCGGCCATCACTCCGGAAACGGCCGGGCTCGGCACCGGCTACCGGTGGAGTTCGCTGGCCGCCGAGCACCGGAGCGCGCCGGGCGGCGGGGGCCCCGGAGACGGCCCGCACTCCGGCGACCGGGCTCCGGACGCCCCCTGCCTCGTCGCCGCGACGGGCGCGCCGACCAGCCTGTTCCGCTCCTTCGCCGGACCGCACCTGACCGTGCTCGGCTTCGGCCCCGGCAGCGCGACGGCGCTGCGGGGGGTGACGGCCGCGTACGGGGGCAGTGGCGCGGTACGGGCCTGCCGGGTGTACGGAGCGGGGGAGACACCCGGCGCCGACGCGCACGCGGTGATCGACCATCAGGGGCACGCGCGGGCGGCGTACGGGGTCGGCGGCTCCGGCGCGGTCGTCGTGATCCGGCCCGACAACCACGTGGGGATCGTCGCCCCGGCGGACGCCCCCCGCTCCGTACGGGAGTACCTGGACCTGCTGCACCGGGCGGACGGTGCCGCCGGCATGGTGGACGCCGTGCGGTAAGGCTGATTGAGTGCCCGGATGGGGACAGTTCTCAAGGGCATGAGCAACGTTCAGTGGCACGAACTCCAGCATGCCCGCGGCTCGGCGTCCCAGGTCCCCGGCATGCTGTCGCGGATCGCCTGGGGCGACGCCCCGAGTGCCGAGGACGCGCTGAGCGATCTGGAGCAGTGGATCGGGGCGCTGGCGGTCTTCGACGCGACCGTGGCCGCGGTGCCGTTCCTGTGGGAGCTGGCCGGCACGGAGACGGTCAGGGACCGGGCCGGGGTGCTGGAGCTGCTGAGGACGATCCTCTCCGCCGGGCATCATCACCACCCCGAGTGGGCGCGCGGGGCGCACGAAGCGGTCGTGGCGGGGCGCGCGACGGCCGAACGGCTGGCCGCGGCACCGGCGTCCCGTCAGCAGTCCACACCAGTAACGGTGCCGGTGCCGACGCCAGAACCGGAACCACAGGCGCCGTCCGAGGCGAAGGCCGCGGCGGAACTGCTGGCCGCGATCGACGGACACGTCTGCGCGGCCTGTCCCCCGCGTGGAGCCTGATCGGCACGCAGACTCATCCGCGCGGAACCTGATCCGTACGGAACCTGATCCGTACGGAACCTGATCCGCACGAAGCCCCATCCGCACGGAGCCGCTTCCCTCACTCGCCGGTTTCGGTCAGCCGGGCGCGGTGGGCCCGCACCTTGTGCCGGTTCCCGCAGCGCTCCATCGAGCACCAACGGCGCCTGCCGGGGCGGGAGGTGTCGACGAAGAGCAGGCGGCAGTCATGGGCGCCGCACTCCCGGACCCGGTGGGCGTACGGTCCGGTGAGCAGGTCCACGGCGTCGCGGGCGACCGTCGAGAGCAGCTGGGAGCCGGTGGCCCCAGGGGCCCAGGCCCGGTCGCCGCCCCCGGTCAGCCGGGCCGTCAGCGGCGGGTGCGCGGCGGCGTCGTTCACCGCGTCGAGGTCGGCCGGGTCCGGCTCGCGGCCGTGCGCCCGGTCGGCGGTCAACCGCCACAGGGCATCGCGCAGTTCACGGGCGGCGGACACCTCGGCCGCGCACACCGTGAGCCGCAGCCCGCCGGGCAGCCTGCTCTCCGCCGCCCACCCGGTCAGATCCACCGGCTCGTTCAGCACCTCGAAGCGGGCGAGCGGGCCGGGGCCGCCGGTGGGCAGCAACTCCAGGCACAGGGAGCCGGGATCGAAGCGGAACGAGCTGCCGTCCGGGTGCCTCAGGACCAGCCCCGGCGCGCCCCTTGCCCTCTCAGTCACGTAACCACCATAAACGGTTTCCATGACCCTGCACTGGAAACTCGTCATCGACAGCGCCGACCCGCACGCCCAGGCCGGCTTCTGGGCCGAGGCCCTGGGCTACCTCGTCGAGGACAACAGCGCCCTGGTCGAGCAACTGCTCGCGGCCGGGGCCGTGCCCGAGGCCATCACCGTCCACGCCCACGGCCGCCGCGCCTGGCGCGATCTCGCGGCAGCACGCCACCCGGACGATCCGTACGAGGAGTTGAGCGGTACGGGACAGGGGCGGCGGCTGCTCTTCCAGCGGGTACCGGAACCGAAAGCGGTGAAGAACCGCCTCCACATCGACGTGCACGCCGCACCGGGACAGCGCGACGCGGAGGTGGCACGACTGCGGGAACTGGGCGCGGGCCTGCTGCGTACGGTGGACGAACCGGGCGGGAGCTGGCTCGTCCTCAGCGACCCCAACACTTCTGACTACCGGTTCTGAGAATACCTGCACGTCAGCGCCAACGGCAGAGCCCCGCCCGGCACTTGGCCGAACGGGGCGGTTTCCTGTCTGCGGGGTCGCTACGGGGCGCGTAGCTCGTCATCGGGGGTCGGGCCCGCACCGATCGCCACGGCGTGACTCGGGCACGCGTACAGGGTCACTCCGGGGCCGCTCGGGCGCTCGATGTACCGGACTGGGATAGGGGCGTACGTCCACTGATCACAGCGGCAGCACACGGCCCCGCGCGGCTCGGGGGCGGGCTCGGGGCGAAGCATCGCGGATATGAACTCGGGGGCGGTCACGCTGCCCCCTTGCGGCCCACAAGGCTGCCGAGAGGCATGGTCGGGAAGTCGTAGTCCAACCCGAGATCGGCAAACTCGGCGGCCCAGACCCGTTCGCGCTGGAGCGGGGGCAGCTCTTGCGTGCGCTCGTCTTGGAAGATCGCTCGGACTTCCTGCGATGACGGGGCGGTCCACGGGCGGGACCAGGGCGACACGGGCGCGGGCTCGGGAGTCGTCGGGGTGGCCGTTGTGCTGTGCTGCCCTTGGGCGGGCAGCAGCAGCCGCAGCACCCACGTAAGGGAGCGGGCGATAAGGTCGCGCATACGTCGTTCAGCTCCTAGACAGCTGTTCGGCGAGCCCCGATGGACCGGGCCTAATCGGTCTGTCGGGGCGTTTCACCTGCGACGGTAAGACAACTCCTATAGCCACGTCTACCCACGTATGGAGACGGTCGTATGCGTGTCCTGTTGTCTACGCTCTCCCCATGAGCCCGAGCATTGACTACGAAGCCCCGATGCCGCCGTATCAGCAGATCGCGGCGGAGATCATCCGGGATATCGAGTCAGGCACCCTCCCTGTGGACCGCCCGATCCCCTCGGAGTCCTCATTGATCCAGCGATGGGGCGTGGCGCGGGACACCGCCCGCCGTGCGGTGCGGCACCTGCGGGAACTCGGGTACGTCTACACCGTGCCGCAGCGAGGTACCTACGTACGCGACCGCAGCCAGGACGGACAGCAGGACCAGGGCACGCAGTAGACCCCGCCCATGCGCCACGGGGCAGCGCAGGTCGCCGGGAGACCACTTACGCGGTCAAGCCAGGGTCGAAGTACCCCGGCGTACGGAACAGGCCGGTGAAGGTCCCGGGGCCGTGCCGCTCGTCCAGCCATGCCCCCAGTGCGGTCGCGTCACCGCTGATGATGGCCCCGAGGAGCCGTGTGTGGCACGCGCCTTCTTCGCCGGGTGCGAACTCCTCAAGGAAGCGCGCGTAGCGGCGATTGACGCCATTCTCGTAGCCGGTGAGGGCCGCCGCGTATCGCGTCTGCTCGTCGCTTCCCGACATCCCCGCCGCGCGGTCGGCGTCCCCTTCCGTCAGCGTTCCCGTCACGTCCCGAAACGCGAGGGAATCGAGAACGTCTGAGGGCTCCGGCACGCCGAAGCGCTCTACCGTCTGCCGAGTGATGGAACGCGCCTCTTTGTCGCACGCACCTTCCATGACGATTCCGATATTGCGGGTGTGGTGACTTCCGCGCTGGTCGGCAGCCGAATAAGACTGTCCGGTTGACCGGCGGTAGTTGATTCCATACTGAGTTCGGACGGGCACGCCCGCCACTTCCACATACCGCCGACGCGACCCGTAGTGAAGGCAGTCATGAGCGTACGCACGAAGAAGGTCGAGCAGGGCCAGCGCGGGGCGATCTGGATTCCGTTGCTCCATGGGTCCGTACATAGTGATGACGGCCACCATCTGAAAGTGCCGGTATCCCTGGTCCGGGTGGTGAAATCCACCGAAGGCACCGGCACGCGAGGAGTCACAGCCGACCATCACGCGATCAAGCGGCAGCATCTTGGCCAGCCCGTACCCGGCATACCGGCGTGTGGCGTTTTCGACACCAGAATGAAACGGGGTGGTGTCGATTCCGTCTGCCGCCCACCGGCTGAGCATTTCCGAGAGGGGCCGGAAGACGTGGGCGGGATGCTTTTCCGTCAGCGGAGACGCGTCGGTGCGCATAGCTGCCGGTGCGGCGATTGCCTTAGCGCCGGTCACGTACTCGTTCGGCGCGAGTTCCGCTAAGTCGGCGAGCCCGCCTTGATGAGCTGAACGTGACTCTCTTGAATCCCCTCCGGAAGTGCATCCGGGCTGAACCATTTCGCCTCCAGAATCTCGAACCCGTCGAGCTTGAGAGTTCCACCTGTGTGAAGCGCCTCGTAGGCGATTTCCACGCGCAGTTTGTAGCCGCTGGTTACCTGAACCAGTCTTCCCGGAACAACTTCGAGGCCGGTCTCTTCCCGAACCTCCCGAACGATCGTCTTCGGGAATTCCTCGCTCTTGACGGCGTATCCGGTAGGAAGACCCCATGGACGGCCGGCGGGCCACATTCGGTGCTTGAGCAAGAGGACTTGACCTTGTTCGTTTCGCACCACACCCGTCACGCCAACCATAAATTTGGCGTGTGCAAACCACAGGACGCGCCATTGCAGAGGCCCGCGAATGAGTTTCCACACCCGGGCAACGATCCTTTTCATGCGCACCCCTTCGATAGGGCAAGCGCCGGGGGCGCCTGCGGTAGCTGATTCAACCGGAGCGGTGGGGAGTGGGTCACGCCCCAGCCCGCCGGCTCGGAGTGAGAGACGGCCAGGTTGGAGCCAGTACGGGCAGCGCGATGCTTGCCGCAGCCGCGGCGAACACCAGAACCGACCAGGCAACATGCCGCGCACACTTCACGCGTCACCACGCCGCGGAATGCAGTTGGGGCAGCCGTCCGGGTGGAAGGACGACGGGGGATGCTTCGGGCCGGGAAGGTGAACCACGCCGGAACTCCCGTCCACAGCACCGCCGTACTGATCCCACCAACCGGCAGGAGATCCCGCGTACGGACCATTGGGGTCGCCTATGAGGCACACCAACTCCAGGGGCGGGAGGGGCGGAGTACAACGCCCCTGCGGCCGTACGGGGGTGCTCACTGGTGATCCGCCGTGAGGTGCCGCCGCAACCTCACGTTGCAATCACTCACGCCGCTCGCGTCGCCGTTCACCTTGGACCGGTCGCGCTCCTGGGCGACGTTGTCACAGTGGGCGCAGCCCGGAACCGGCGCAGGGTCGGGGTCCAGTCCCAGCGGGAGGTTCACGGGACTCCCCTGTGTTGTCTGCATCTTCATGCCGGCCGTCCCCTCACGTGGTCCGATGACGACCACGCTAGGGAGTGCGGAACCCCAACGCCTAGTGAGTTCTACGTTGTTGCACGCGACTTCTCACCGCAGCGCGCCAAGGGCAGCAGCCACCAATGCGCGGGCTTCCGACCCGTAGACGGCCAACCCCTTTAGGTCACCCCATGCCTTGACGTACATGCCCACTTCACCCGGCGCGGTGAGCGTCACCTGAGCCGTCAGCAATTCCACATGAACGCGCTGATCATCGAAGATGTCGAACGTCTCTAGCGTCCACATGCCCCGCTCACTCGCGGCGAACGGGATGATCCCGAGGGAGACAGCGGGCAGCGACATGATCGACAGCAGGTGTCCCAACTGGCCAGCCATGGCTGCCGAGTTGCCCACCTGGTAGCGCAGCACGGATTCCTCAACCAACAGCGCGAAACGGTGCGTTCCCTCGTGCAGCACGCGGGCACGGTCCATGCGGGCATCTACCGCTTCCGCCGTGTCGTTGGGGGTGCCATGAAACCGGCTGATGGACGAGAGCAGCGCGGCGGCGTAGGCGGGCGTCTGGAACAGTCCCGGCACGACGTGCGAGGCGTAGCCCCGATGCAGCTTGGTGCGCTGATACAGCGGGATGCGGGCCTCTTGCAGGCGGCGCAGGCCGGTGCGCTGTAGCCGCTTCCACTCCAGATACATCGAGTCCGCCGTACGCGACGCGGCCACTATGTCGGCCGCCTGATCATCCGTCCCGCAGGCGGCGCACCATGCGCGGATATCTGCGTCAGACGGGGGCGTGCGGGCGCTCTCAATGCGAGAGGTCTTGGACTTGTGCCAGCCGCAGCGTGCGGCCAGCTCGTGCCCCTTCAAGCCAGCGTCTAGGCGCGCTTCCCGGAGCCGTGCCGCAACAGCCTTGCGGGCGCTCTCGACACTTGATGACTGGTACTGGGGCATGAGCTTGCGCGGTTAGACCGTGAACCTCTCGTGCGGGGTGGCGCGCTGCCACACAGCCTCGAATGCCTCGCTGAACTTCTTGATCACTACCGGGTCATCGCACATCTCTTGGCAGTCCAGCGCACCGTTTCCCGTGAAGTGCCCGAACCTGATCAGCCGGTCATCGAAGATCCACAGATCAGCGCCCGGCAGAAGGAACGTTGCGGCGTCCCTGCGCGGTAGCCATCGCACCTGTTCCCCGGCTTCCTGGTTGAGGTGCGTTGCCTCGTACTCAAACCGGATGTAGTCAGTGACCGGCTCAGAGACAACCCGAGCCCGGCGCATCTCCACGCCACGGGCAACCGCTCCCCGCACTAGATCGGTCCACGCCTGGAAGTCCGCGACAAAGGCCGGAGTGATCCCGCCCGCCTGCTTCCACTCAGCGAAGCGGCCCCCGTCGTCGTACCCCTCGTAAGTGTCCCGTAGTTCGAGGTGGACAGCGGAGCGGTGACAGTTCCCGATCAGCTCACTGAACGGCGGAACGCTGCTCGGCCTCATCACACGCCTTCCTGATCAGATGCACCATGCTCGCTGGAACACGGATCACCGCCTCAGAGTCGGGGATGTGCCCGACCGTCAGGCACTCCGCTTCCGTCTCCTCGTCCGCCTTCCACCCCTGGAACACCATGTCGGCACACTTCTCGTCTACCCACACGGTCGGGCAGTTGTCGCCGTTGGTGTTCGGGTCCTTGCCGAAGAACATTAGAGCCATGACCTTGACCCCTGCCTACTCGGTTCTACCTGGTTGCACGAGCGTTACCCCGTCGGGTGCACAGCGTCAAGACCGCCTGCCCCCTGGGCACTTGCCCCGGACATGCCGAAGCCCCCGACGACCACCCAGCGCGGGCAGCAATCGGGGGCAAGGGCGCAGGCGACCCGGGACAGGTGCGACAGCGCACAGTGCGTCCGGGGCGGGCATAGCCTCGTACATATAACCCGGTGTGCCCGAAGTGTCTTGCCATCCCGGCCAATACAGCCGTATCCCTTAACGAGAGCACCGGTCCATAGAATGCATGGAACGCCATCAACGCTCGGGAGCGACTGAATTTCCATTCTGGCAAGGTCTCGCGGGTCGAGTATCCCAAGCAACCCCATGAAATCACCCCCACAGGAACGCTCTAATTAGCCACGCGAGAAAGTCACCTCCCTGCCGCTCTTTTGGACCGGGCGATGGGGGCACCCGCCTGGGTCACTCGCGTCGCCCAAAGACAGTGCGGATGATCACTAATGCGCGCTGCCTTACTCGTGGATCTGGGTGCGCCAGCGCGACGATAGCGAGCGAGGACAGTAGCGCCACCAATCCAGTCATCGGCAGCCCGTAGGTAGCTGGTTCCATGGCGAGGACCGTAGCAGCTTTTCACCGCCGAACTCCCATTAACGCTAAGTCTCTCCACCTTCACGGCAAGGCCGTTTAGTTTCGTTTCCCGAACGAAACTAAACGTAATCCATTGCATTGCATTTATGCGTAATGCAATGCAATGGATTGCCCCCAGGTGCCGACCTACCACCCTGCCGTCAACTCAGGGCACCCGGGTATCGGGAAGGGGGTACGGGCTTACGCGGCATGGGGGCCATTAGGTGGAATGGCCGGGGGATCAAGCGGAGTCTCATCCGGGTGTCGGGGCGTGAGATGAATAACCGTGAGCCGGCCAGCATGCCGCATTCGCTGAATCCCCTTCGGCATTACGGTCTCTGCATGCGTTCCCGTATCAGCCCATGCGGGCCGGCCGTGCTCATCACGGGGGAAGTACGGGTAATCCCCATTCGGTCCGGGGTCGAGTGCGTCTGTAGCCATCGTTAGTTCGTTCCGTAAAGGTGACCCTCGCGAGCCTTCGTCATTTCTTCGGCGAACTGTGCACCGATTTCGGCAGCCTGCGTTTCGACCGCTCGCTGAATCTCATCAAGGATCTGCGCGTCATACCAACGCTGTTCGGGCACCGTGTTCGGTTCCCTAATGGCTCGCTGCGCTCGTTCTGCTTCGGTGAGCACGTGTCCGCGCCGGTAGCGGGCCGCACGGTATTCGACATATGCGGCGAACCACGGTTCGACCGACAGGGCCTCCATGAACCGCTCGTGGGCCTCGTCGCCGGAGCGGGCAGCCTCGTCCGCCCGTTCGTGCCAAGTGTCGGCAAACTGGCGGTCATAGACCGCCCCTCGCTCCGCACGTCGGGTCGTTTCGGCTTCCTGCGCCGCTTCCAACTCGGCCTGTGCGTTGGCGAGCGGAGTGGACAGCTTTTCCGCCTGCGCCCGGAGCTTCGCAACGCGCTCCGCGGCCTTCTCAATTTCGATCGTCATAATCAGTTGCTCTCCTTCGTCACATCAACGCCGTGCGCGGCAGCATTCTTCTTGTCGTTCTCGTAGTAGCCGAGACCGATTCGGGCCGTGGTGCCCATCCGGTCGAATACCTCGGGACGCGAGTCGCACAATGTGGCGAGTTCTTCCATGCACTCATCCCTCTCGAATTCTTCCGCGCGCATCCGATCCTTGTCAGGAAAGCCGTCCAGGAAAGAGACTCGACCAAGAGTGTCACTCATGTTTTTTGTCCTTGCTGTGTGTTCGGGCATGAAAAAGCCCCTGTGTGCATCACGCCAGGGGACGAAAATAGTTCAGGGCGTTACCTGATGTGTGGGAGTCAGTTCTACTGCGGAGCAATACCCGGATTCTTGAGCAATTCCCGCGCCGCAATCTGCGTCGCCCTGTACACGTCCGTGCGGCAGTACGGCGAGCAGAACCGGGGCGGACGACCCGGGCCCCTATAGTTCGTTAGAGCAATCGGGGTGCGCGCAGGTCCCGGGGCCCTTTTCCTCGGCGCGCTGCCGTGCGTTGGAAACGAGGCGGAGTGTTGCGCGGGCGGCGTCCTGGTCGCCGTTCAGTGCCTCTTGCGCAGCGTTCTCGGCGCGCCACAGCAGCGCGCGCACTTCAAGGTGTCGTGTGGTGTCCATCAGTCCCTCGCTGCATTCATGGTGGCGGGTTGATCCTCGCGGCTTTCCCTCTGTCCTTTACGGGAGAGTGGTGGTTTCCTGCGTTCGGCCCGTGGATGGCAAGGCCGGTTTCCCTCCCGGTATTGATGGAGAGCGGTGGTTGCCCTCAAAGCCGCCCAGGACGGGCAAACGGGACATCAAGTGTGGTGTACATCACATAACAACTCGGATGAAAGGTGCGGACGGCTCGGTCCGTGGCTCGCGGTTGCCGCCGAGTTGGCAGGCAAGGACAGCGTGAGTGATGCGATGACGAACAGAGACCCGGTCCCTCTTCTCTCTTGGTTTTTCTAGTTGTCCCCAAAAAACCGGTAGAACCGTCACTCCACCACCTCTCATCCTCGCTGTCGGCATCCCGCTGAGACGTTCTCTGCGGGCAGTAGAAAACCCCGGCGGTCCGTGGACCAACCGGGGCTGTCTCGGGCCCTACAGGGGCCGTTACGCGGCGACGGGCACCCGCTCGGCTGCTGCGTGGGCGACCAGGCGCACGCTGCTGCCCGGGGTCGGGCTGTCCCCGCGTACGACGGATTCCAGCGCCGTTGCAACTGCTGTGAGTGCTTCCGCGGCGGGGTCCAGCTCTCCCGTCATGGTGAAGTCCACGCACCGAGTGTCGAGCTTCCGCCACCCGCCACGGACACCGCGCCGCACGTCCAGCCGCACCCTGCTTCAACCAACATGGCGCGTCGGCCCGCTGTGTCCTTCTCGGCCCACTCGTCCGCGAAGGTGCGGCCGGTCGGGGTGACGACGCGTTGCGGCTCGACCTTTTCGCGGGACTCCAGCTCGGCTATGCGGTTGTCCAACGCGCCGGCCCGTTCCTGCCACGCGTGCGCGGCGTGCTTGGACTTCTGGCGTCCCTTCTGCTGCTGGTGCTCCTCGAACTCCGCGAGGGTGGCGCGTAGCTCGGGCTCGGGGTCGTACCCGGGGATCTCGACCACGTGTGTGGTCTGGACGCTGCCGACCAGCCGCAGGAATTCGGCGGTTACGTACTCGTCCGCCCAATCGCCCCGGACGTGCGCGGGCGCCTCGCAGTTGTCGCCCCGCGCGTGATAGTCGCACTTGTAGACAGGGGCCTGGTTCTTCTTGCTCTCCTGCTTGTTCAGGTACATACGTCCGCCGCAGGAGTCGCAGTGGATCACGCGCAACAGAAGCGCGTCGGTGTCCTTACGGTCCCCGTTCTCGATGCTGCGGGAGTCGAGCAGCGCCCCGATACGGTCGAACTCTTCCCGCGTCATGATCGGGGTTTCGGTGCTCATGACGGGGTTGCCCTCGGCGTCCCGCACGGGCTTGCCCTTGTGCATCTTCCAGCCGAGCAACGTTGCGTTACGGAGCATCCGGCCGAGAACGGTCGGGTTCCAGTTGAACGCGTCCTTAGTGAGCCCGGTTTCCCCGCCGGTCTTCCCGCCCTTTGCACGGCCGTTCTTCACTGCCCAGTGATCGCGCGGGCTCGGGACCTGGTCCGCGTTGAGCCCGAGGGCAACCGCGGAAACGGTCTTGCCTTCCAACAGCTCTCGGACGATACGTTCAATGACCTTGACCGCATCGGAGTCCGGTACGAGCGTCCAGCCGATCCCACCGTGTTCCGCGGGCATGGGCGCGGGCATGTAGCCGTACGGGGGGCGACCGCCACCGCGCCACCTAAGCGGCATTTTCCGTATGGCTGCCATGGCGCCGGTAACGCGGTCTTTGATGCTCTGCGACTCCACCTGAGCGGCGAAAGCCAACATCAACATCATGAGTTCCGACATGGGGTCCATGGGGTTGCGGAAGTCGAACACCAGCCGACCCCCGCCGATGCCCTCGGCAAAGACCAACATCTTTCGGTGCTGCTTCGCCCACTTGGCGAGTTCGTGCATGTGCGCCATGGACCGGATAGCGCGGTCAAAGCGCCACCACACCAGCGCGTCAAAGTCATCGGGGCGCGCGAGCCACCCGCCGAGCTGCGGACGGTCGAACGGGCCGAACGCGGACGCGCTCACGTCAAGGTCTACAGCCTCGCGGAGCTGGTCACCCTCGCCAAAGTCAATGCCGAGTGCTGCCGCCGCTATGTCGTCGGCCTCGCGCTGCCGCTCGGGGCTGGTGGTCTCGTCAGTAAGGACGGACAGGCGCACGCACCGGACACCCCGAAGGGTCTCGGTTTCGTAGACCGTGCCCGCGAGAGGGTTTCGGGATGTGTTGGCCATGCCCTCTGTAGAGAGCGAAGGGTTCCCGCTACCGTCCCTGACCAGCGTTGATGCCACCATGCCCGCACTCCAGAACCGCTAGATTGGAGTGTTGGGAGACCCGGAGGGCAATGAGTTCTGCGTCCAGTAGGGGCGCGGCCGGGCGGGAAAGGCCACCGCGGACGGGGCGGCCCCGGGGCGGTCGACAGGGCGCACGACGCCCGCTGTCGGTGCCGTGCCCTAACGTGGGCGGATGACTACTGCCGATCACGCTTCCGAGCCCGCGCCGGGCTACCGCCGTTTCGCGGGTGACTGCGCCGCGTGCGGAATCGGCCTCCAATGGGAGGCGTACAGCCGTACCCAACTGGTGGACAGCGAAGGGCTCACCCACTGCGTACCCCAGCAAGGCCCCCACGTGGTGCGGTAGCCGCCGCCCCCGGCACCCGCCCCCGCCGGGGGACGCACCGCACGCACTCACAGGGTCCCGGCGAGGCACTGCGGGTGCGCCGCGCGGCCGCGAAGCCCGAAAAGCCCCTCGTACGAGTGATGCAAGATCGTTTCTGCGGCCTTCGGAGGTCCATCTCAAGATCGTTCCGGGGAAAACTGGGGCGGCCCGACCGAACCCCGACAAACGAATGGGACGATTTTCCATGCGCCTGCGCGCCCTCGCCACCGCCGCCGCCTGCGGCCTCGCCGTGCTCCTCGCCGCTCCCGGCTCCGCCTCCGCGGCCGATGGCGACTTCACGTACCGCTACAGCGACCTGGGCGGCACCCCGCACATCGGCGGCCTGATCGACCCGCCGAGCGGGGTCTGCATCACCCTGCCCGAGGTCGAGCACGGGTGGACCGAGCCCGCCCACTCCCCGCGCAACAACACCGACTCCACGGCCACGGTCTTCGCCGACGCCGACTGCGAGGGCCCCTACTTCAGCCTCCGCCCGAACGGCGGTCACGCCTCCGAGCGCCTCAAGGTCCGCTCCGTGGTGTTCAGCTGACCCGAGCCGCCTTCAGGGGCCCGCGCTCCTGACAGCCTGACTACCTGACTCCTGGGCTCCTGGGCTCCTGGGCTCCTGGGCTCCTGCCAAGATCCGGTACGACGCCGAAGGGCGTACGTACCGGATCTTTTTGGGTCGCGCAAGGGGCCATCGGTGGCCTCCTAGGCTGGGTCCATGCCCACGCCACCCGCATATGCCCTCGTCGCCACGGACCTGGACGGCACCCTGCTGCGCCCGGACGACACCGTGAGCCCGCGCTCCCGCGCCTCCCTCGCCCTGGCCGCCTCGGCCGGAGTTCGGCACCTGATCGTCACCGGGCGGCCGGTGCCCGGCATACGGCGGCTGCTCGCGGACCTGGACTACCGCGGCCCGGTCGTCTGCGGACAGGGAACCCAGGTGTACGACGCCGGGCCGGACCGCATGCTCCACTCGGTGACCCTCGACCGGGAACTGGCCGATGCCGCGCTCGGCAAGATCGAGGCGGAGGTAGGCGCGGTCTTCGCCGCCGTGGACCAGGACGGCCCACTCGGCCGGACCCTGATCGAACCGGGCTACCGGATGCCGCACCCCACGCTCCCCGCGGTACGGGTCGGGCGTCGTACGGACCTGTGGGCGGAACCGGTCATCAAGGTCCTGGTACGGCACCCGGAGCTCGGCGACGACGCGCTGACGGCCGCCGCCCGCGCGGCCGTGGGCGATCTGGCGACCGTCACGATGGCGGGCCCCGGCACGGTCGAACTGGCCCCTTACGGCGTGGACAAGGGCACCGGGTTCGCGCTGGCCGCCGAGGTGCTGGGGCTCGATCCGGCCCGCGCGGTCGCGTTCGGCGACATGCCCAACGACCTGCCGATGTTCCGCCTCTCCGGACACGGGGTGGCGATGGCCGGCGCGCACCCGGGGCTCAGGGCGGCGGCCGACGAGGTGACCGCGTCCAACCTGGACGACGGCGTCGCGGTGGTACTGGAGCGGCTCTTCGGCTGAGGGCGGGGCTCCGGGGGGCCTTGTCGCCTGAGGTCCGGGGCTCCGGGGCCCCGGGAGCTCACTCCCCCTGCGGTCGGCCGCGTCCGGCGCCCGCGCGGCCCGGGGGCAGGGGCAGGTCCTGCTCGGTCCACAGCGTCTTGCCCTGCGGACCGTGCCGGGTCCCCCAGTGCGTGGCGAGCTGGGAGACGATGAACAGTCCCCGGCCGCCTTCGTCGGCGGTACGGGCATGGCGCAGATGCGGTGCCACCTCGCTGCTGTCGTGCACTTCGCACGTCAGTGTGGCGCCCAGCAGCAGGCGCAGCCGCAGCGGCGGGGTGCCGTAGCGGACGGCGTTGGTGACCAGCTCGCTGACGATCAGTTCGGTCGCGTCGATGGTGTCCTCGTCCAGGTTCCAGCCCTGGAGCCGGTCGCGTACGAGGACCCGGGCCGTGGCGGGAGTCGTACGGTCGTGCGCCAGGTCCCAGGTCGCGACCCGGTTCGCCGGAACGGTGCCGGTGCGGACGAGGAGCAGCGCGGCGCCGTCGGGGCGGGAGCCGGCCGGGAGCCCGTAGACGACGGCGTCGCACAGGTCACGGAGACCGCGTCCGGGCTCGGCGAGCGCTTCGCCGATACGAGCGGCGGCCTCGGCGTCGGGCAACAGGGCCTCGGTGCAGAACGCGAGGAGGCTGCCCTCTTCGAGGGTGATGGTGGCCGTCGCGAAGGGCGCGCTGTCGGCGGAGAAGAGGCTGGGCCCTTCAGGTACGTCGAGGGGCCGCGCGCTCCCGTCGGGGGCGACGACGACCGGCGCCGGGTTCCCGGCCCGCGCGAGGGTGCAGGTACGGGTGAACGGGTCGTAGACCCCGTACACACAGGCCGCCGCCAGCGGTTCGCTGTGCAGGGCGTCGGCCCGGGGCAGGGCCGCCCGTTCGACGGCGAGGCGTTCGGCCGTGTCGTTCAGCCGGGCCAGCATCTCGTCGGGCTCCAGGTCGAGACCGGCCAGCGCCTGGATGACCGTACGCAACTGCCCCATGGCGATGGCCGTCTGGAGGCCCTGCCCCGCCACACTGCCGACGACGAGGGCGGTACGGGCGCCGGACAGCGCGATGGTGTCGAACCAGCAGCCGCTGTCGTGTCCGGGCAGCAGGACATGGGCCGTCTCGACGGCGGCCTGGTCCCCGTCGTCCTGCGGGAGCAGCCGACGCTGGACCGTCGAGGCGATCACATGGTCGCGCTCGTAGCGGCGGGCGTTGTCGATGCTCAGCGCGGTGCGGGTGGCCGCCGTCCGCGCGAGGGAGACGTCGTCCTCGCCGTAGGGCTCGGTGTCCCCGCACCGGTAGAGGCTCACCAGCCCGAGGACCGCGCCACGCAGCGTCAGGGGGACCGCGATCAGCGAGTGGGCGCCGGTCGACCTGATCAGACGGGCACTGTCCGGGTCCGCGTCCAGCCACGCGGTGTCCGGCGTGAGCTGGACGAGCCGGGGCCGGAGGTCCGACACCGCCAGCGCGTACGGCGTACGGAAGGGGAGGTGGCGGGTACCGCCGTCCGGGTCGGCCCGGCGCAGCGGGACGTCGGGCCCGAGCGGCCCCACCGGCGGCTCCGCACCGCGCAGGACGTCGTCCACCACCTCGACCACGGCCAGATCGGCGAACCCCGGCACCAGGGCCCCGACGAGCGCCCGGCAGGTGTCCGCCACATCGAGTGATCCGCCCACCGCCTCGCGCACCGCCGCCAGACACTCCTCCCGGCAGCGCGCCCGCTCCCGCCCGGTGACATCGACGACGGCCGCCAGCAGGCCCAGGGGCCGGTCGCCGGGGCCGTCGAGGCGGTACGCGGACACCTTGAAGCTGCGGTCCGGTCCGGGGAGCCGCCTGAGCCGGCCGCGGACCGGACGGCCGTGCACGGGGCCTTCGCCATCGAGCACACCGCGCAGCACCTCGGCCACCCTGTCCGGCCTGTCGAGGCGGTACACGTCGGTGAAGTGATCGCCGATCATCTCCCGGACGTGGGCGGCGTCGACGAGGGAGTTGGCCCGCAGCACCCGCAGGTCCGGATCGAGCACGATCAGGCCCACCGCGGACTGGGCGAACAGCGCGTCGAGGAGGGCCGCGTCCAGGACGGCAGGGGCGCCCGGAACGGTGAAGACATCCGAAGAGGCGGACTCGGGGGCGGAGTCGGAAGCGGGGTCGGAAGCGGGGTCGGAAGCGGAAGCTGAGTCGGAGGCGGCATCCGGCGCCGTCCCGGCGGCTCGCGTTCCCTCAGCCGCTGTTCCCTCAGCTGCCGTTCCCTCGGCGTCCGACACGGCTTCACCCCACCCTCAGGCTCTCCGGCGCACCGGGGAACCCCCACGCGCCAGAACAGCATCACCCGTCACACGCACCCCTGCCACCGGATGGCGGCAGCCGGGTGGCCCCAACCGGGTGGCGCGCTTCCGGGCTCAGGCGGGCTCAGCCGGGCTCAGGCGGAACTTCGCCGACATGGCAGGACCTCAGTAGCCCCGCGCCCCCAGCGAGCGCAGCACATGCGCCACCAGTGCGGCGACCGTCGCCTCGTCCTGGGCCGGCTTGCGCAGCAGATGGCGGTAGTAGACGGGGCCGTAGAGCATCTCCACCGCCAGCGGAAGGTCCGCGCCCGCCGGGATCTGGCCCTGCTCCTGAGCACTGCGCAGCCGCCCCACCGCACCCTCGACGCGCGGTCCGACCAACTGGTCCCTGACCGCCTCCGCGAGGACGTCGTCATGGTGGACCTCGGAGAGGATGCCCGCGTACGCCGGGCCGTACGGCGGTGTCGAGAGCAGCTTCACCGCGCCCGTGACATGGGTGCGCAGGTCGGCGCCGATGTCACCGGTGTCGACGAACGGGGTCGCGTCGGCCACGGCCTCGGCGAACGCCTCCAGCAGCACCGCGCTCTTCGACGGCCACCAGCGGTAGATCGTCTTCTTGCTCACACCGGCGCGGGCCGCGATGGCCTCGATCGTGACGCGGCCGTACCCCTTCTCCGTACACAGGTCGAGCGCGGCCTGGAGGGTCGCACGTCGTGATCTCTCGCTGCGGCGCAGGGAACTCGGCGATGTGATCATTCGGTGAGCATAGGGGTCTTCAAGCCATCTCTTGTTGACAGGTCGTCGCCAGAAGTCGAACAATACCCAGGCGGAAACGGAACGTACCGTGTCGTGTCGTTCCCGTTGCCCGCACCGTTCGTGCCGTTCGTGCCGCGACGAGCCGATCGGGGGACGGCTCGCCCGGCCGACGGCGCGGACGGGCCCGCACCGGCCGGATCAAGCCAGAGCAGCCTCGGCGTCGAGCATCTGGCTCATCCGCCACCCGCCCGTCCCGCTCAGGCTCCGCGCCCGCTCAGGCAGTGATGTCCTTGGCCGTGAAGCGCGCCCAGGCCGCCGAGCCGAACACCGCCGCGTACAGACCCTGCAGGCCGAGGTTCTTGACGACCTCGTCCCAGTAGACGGGGTCGCGCAGCAGGTCCGCGAAGGACAGCCAGTAGTGCGGGAAGAGATAGGGATGGATGGCGCTCAGCTGTGGGATCGAGCCCAGGATCTGCACCGTGATCAGCACGCCGACCGTGGCCGCCATCGCCGCGATCCCGCTGCTGGTCAGCGTCGAGATGAACAGGCCCAGCGCCGCGAAGCCGATCAGTGAGGCCGCGACCACCACCGCGATCAGTCCGGCCCGCACCAGCCCCTCGCCGAAGCCGATCCGGGTCCCGGAGATCGTGGTGACCTCACCGAGGGGGAAGAGCAGCACCCCCACGGCCAGCGCCGATGCCGCCACGACCAGCGTCGCGACCAGGCAGAAGATGAGCACGGAGGCGTACTTGGCGAGCAGCAGCCGGGTCCGGCCCGCCGGGGCGACCAGCAGGTAGCGCAAGGTGCCGCCGCTCGCCTCCCCCGCGATCGCGTCGCCCGCGACGACGCCGACGGCCATCGGGAGGAAGACCGGGAGCGTCGCGGCGAGGGCGGCGAAGACGAGGAAGAGGCCGTTGTTGGTGACCTGGGTGAGGAACGCCGGGCCCGCCGCGACCCCGGGTCCGCCGTCGGCGCCGTCCCCACCGCCGCCCGTCTCGATCCTGACCGCGATCCCGATCAGTACGGGAACGGCGGCGAGCACCCCGAGCAGGGCGAGGGTCCGCCAGCGGCGCAGGGTGGTGGTGACTTCGGAACGGAGGATTCCGAACGTCCATAGCGGGTTGCGGGGCGCTCCCGCGCCGCGTACGCCGTCGGCTTCATCTCGTACGCCGTTCGCTTCACCGCGTACGCCGTCGGTCTCACCCCGTACGCCGGTTGCTTCAGCCCGCGACATCGAATCCCTCTCCGGTCAGTGCGACGAAGGCGTCCTCCAGCGAGGCCCGTTCGACGCCGAAGGACCGGACCCGGACGCCGCCGCGTACCAGGGCGGCGTTGAGGTCGGCCAGTTCCGTGCCGCCGGGCGGGGCGTCACCGGTCAGCCGCTCGCCGTCGGCGCTCAGGCCGGTGATCCCGTGTTCCTTGAGGATGCGGGCGGCGGCGCCCGGGTCGGGGGTGGTGACGGCGAGCCGGCCGCGGGCGCCCGCGGCGAGGTCGCCGACGGGCCCCTGGACGATCAGCCGGCCGCGGGCCATCACCGCGGCGTGCGTACAGACGTGTTCGATCTCGTCCAGGAGGTGGGAGGAGAGGAAGACCGTGGTGCCCTCGGCCGCCAGTTCCCGGATCAGGGAGCGGATCTCCCGCATCCCCTGCGGGTCCAGGCCGTTGGTGGGCTCGTCCAGGACGAGCAGGCGGCGCGGCTGGAGCAGGGCGGCGGCGAGCCCGAGGCGCTGCTTCATGCCGAGCGAGTACGCCTTGGCCTTCTTGCCCGCGGCGGCGGCGAGCCCGACCCGGTCCAGGGCGTGCGCGACGCGGGCGCGGCGGGTACGCGGGTCGGCGGCCGGGTCGGCGGAGTCGTAGCGCACGAGGTTGTCCCGGCCGGACAGGAAGCCGTAGAGGGCCGGGCCCTCGATCAGCGCGCCGACCTGCGGGAGTACGGTACGGGCGCCGCCCGGCATCGGGCGGCCGAGGACGCGGGCGGTGCCGGACGTCGGGTCGATGAGGCCCATGAGCATCCGGATCGTGGTGGTCTTCCCGGAGCCGTTGGGGCCGAGGAAGCCGAACACGCTGCCGCCGGGGACGGTGAGGTCGAGGCCGTCGACGGCGAGCTGGCCGCCCCGGTAGCGCTTGGTGAGACCCCGGGTCTCGATCACGGCCGCGGCGTCCCCGGTCGCCGTCGCCACTCCCCCGACCACCGCCGCGTCCCCGGCCGCCGTCGCATTCCCGGCCGCCGTCGCATTCCCGGCCGCCGCCCGTCCGTCCGCGGCCGCCTCTGTCCCGGTCATGCGTACCCCTCGAAGCTCGGCTCAGCTCACACCGTCCCCGGCCCGGCCCGGCGGGCCGCCCCGTCGCGCGGTGCGCGCGGCGGGGCGGCTGTCGTTCACTGCGGGCAGTGAAGCACCCCGACGCCTACTTGGCGCCGTTGGCCGCCTGCACCAGCGCGTCCTTCGTCACCGCTCCGACGTAGACCGTGCCGTCATCCGTCAGCAGGGCGTTCACCAGGCGGGTCTTGAAGACCGTGCCCGAGCCGAACTTCCCGGTGACCTTGTCGCCCAGGGCGTCCAGGAAGCCCTGCGCCTCGGCCGGCATGTCGCCCGAGCCCTGCGAACCGCCGGTGGGCAGACCCGAACCCCCGGGAGCCTTGATCTGGGCGATCGAGGTCCAGCCGTCGCCGATCACGTTCAGGCCCTTGGAACCGTCCAGGCCGTCCAGGCCCTCCAGGCCCTTCATGCCTCCCAGCTCGGCGAGGCCCTCCGGCGCCTTCCCCTCCCCGCCCTGCTGCTCCGCCGCGTCCTTCAGGTCGTCGGCCTCGGTCACCTTCGCGCCCTTGGGCGGGGTGAAGGAGAAGGAGGAGGCGTCGGGCCGGGAGAAGTCGACCTTGGTGAATCCGGCGTCGACCACGGCCTTGCCGCCACCGTTCGCGGACAGGGTGAACTTCAGCGGGACGCCGTTGGCCGCGTCCACCGCGACCCGGACCGACGCGACCGTCGAACCGGACTGCTTCGGCTTGATCAGCAGCTGGTACGCGTCGCGCCCCGCCACCCGCGACGTGCCGTCGACGGTGACCGAGGTGGTGTCCCCGGCCGCCGCGAGTGCCTGCTCGGCGAACTCCTTCGGGGTGGTCGGCACGCCTGCGGGCGCCTTGTGCTGCTTCTGCTTCTGCTTCTCGGCGCCCGTCGTCGCGTGGTACGCCTCGCCGGACTTGCTGTCGTACGCCCAGACCTCACCCTTGTTGTGAATGAGGCTGTACTCGGCGGCGCCCCCGAGGATCGAGAGCCGCTGCTTGTCGGGGCCGTCGGCCGCCACCCGCAGCGTGTGCGTACCGGAGGCCAGCTCCATCAGCTTGTCCTCCGGAGCGGCGGAACCGCCGCCGTCCGTACCGGCGCCGCCCGGAGCGAAGGAGCTCGCGAGCCCGCCGAGGGACGGGATGCCGAGGTCGGTGCTGATCTTGAGCGTGCCGGACAGCTGCTGCTCGTCCGACGCGGCGATCTTCTCGATGAGTTCCTGTGCGCTGATCTTCGGCAGCTCGGGGTCACCGGAGTCCGCGAGGGCCGGGACGAGTCCGATCGTCGCGGCCGCCACCCCCGCCACCGCGACGGGGACGATGTATCGCGCGGCCTTGCGACGGCCCACGACAGTGCCCGTGGCCTTGCCGGTGGTCTCTGCGCTGTCGTTCGGTGCCATGTGTGCCTTACCTCCGTGGTCGGCGGCGTCCGTCCGGTTGCTCACATCCACTCCCTGCCGCCATTCTCACCCGATGTGGTCAGGAGTGGTTGTTCTCCATCTGACCAAATCGGGCGGCACGAAGCGTCAGCCCGCGGGATCAACTGCGTCTACTGCTCCGGTATGACAACCGACGGCTCAGGATCGGCCGTCCAGTAGGGGTAGGGCCGAACGGTGTGTCAGCCGGCCCGGTGCACCACGGCGTCGCACAGCTCCGCCAGCGCGGACTTGGCATAACCCTCGGGCAGCGGCGCCAGCGTGGCCCGCGCCTCCTGCGCGTACCGGACGGTGTCCTGACGGGCCTGCTCAAGCGCCGGGTGGCCGCGCAGCCCGCGCAGCGCCTCGGCCAGCCGGCCGTCGTCGCTCAGGTCGCCGTCCAGCAGCTCCACGAGCTCCAGGTCCTCCGGCTTGCCGTAGGCCGCCGCCTGCGCCCGCAGCCGCAGGACCGGCAGCGTCGGGATGCCCTCGCGCAGGTCGGTGCCGGGGGTCTTGCCGGACTCGTGGGAGTCGGAGGCGATGTCGAGGACGTCGTCGGCGAGCTGGAAGGCGATGCCGAGGCGCTCCCCGTACTGGGTCAGGATGTCGACGACCCGCTCGTCGGCGCCGGACATCATGGCGCCGAACCGCCCGGACACCGCGACCAGCGAGCCGGTCTTGCCGCTCAGGACGTCCAGGTAGTGGTCGACCGGGTCGCGGCCGTCGCGCGGGCCCGCGGTCTCCAGGATCTGGCCGGTGACCAGGCGCTCGAACGCCTCCGCCTGGATGCGTACGGCCTCCGGGCCGAGGTCGGCCAGGATGTGCGAGGCGCGGGCGAAGAGGAAGTCGCCGGTCAGGACGGCGACGGAGTTGCCCCAGCGGACGTTGGCGCTGTCGACCCCGCGGCGTACGTCCGCCTCGTCCATCACGTCGTCGTGGTAGAGCGTCGCCAGATGGGTCAGCTCGACGACCACGGCCGAGGGAACGATCCCGGGCGCGTCCGGGTCACCGAACTGGGACGCCAGCATGACCAGCAGCGGCCGAAAGCGCTTGCCCCCCGCGCGTACAAGGTGCTGCGCGGCCTCCGTGATGAACGGGACCTCGCTCTTGGTCGCTTCGAGCAGCCCCGCCTCGACAGCGGCCAAACCCGTCTGGACATCGGCCTCAAGAGCCTGGTCCCGCACGCGCAGTCCGAACGGCCCGACGACGGTCACGAGGGGATCTCCTGTCTACTGACGATCACACGGATTGTCGATGTGTCGCTGTCATCACTCAACTCAGCGTATCCGGTCCGCTTTGGATCACCGTGGGCGCCTTCCCGCCACCGCCGGTATGTTCGGGATCAGCTCATACGATCAGGAGTTGCCGCTTTGTCGCACACCGCCAACGACACCGAGTCGACCCAGCCCCCGCCCGGGGACGACCACGCCTTCTTCGGCCAGCCACGGGGTCTGATGACCCTGTCCGGGCTGGAGGTCTGGGAGCGGTTCTCGTTCCTGGGGATGCAGGCGATCCTGGTCCTCTTCTTCGCCGACAAGGTGTCGAACGGCGGCATGGGCATGGACGCCGGCACCGCCGCGTCCGTCTCCGCCGCCTACGGCACCCTGGTGTATCTGGTCTCCGTGGCCGGCGGCTGGCTGGCCGACCGCATCCTCGGTTCGTACCGCGCCGTCCTGTACGGCGGCATCCTCATCGCCTGCGGCCACTATTCGATGGCCGTGCCGACCGACACCATGACCTGGGTAGGCCTGGGCCTGATCAGCGCCGGAACGGGCCTGCTCAAGCCCAATGTCGCCTCGATGGTCGGCAAGCTCTACCGCACTGACGACGAGCGGCGCGACGCCGGATTCGCCCTCTATTACATGGGCATCAACATCGGCGCCTTCGCCGGTCCGCTGATCACCGGCTGGCTCGGCGACCACGCGAGCTGGCACTGGGGCTTCTCGGCCGCCGCCGTCGGCATGACGCTGGGCCTGATCCAGTACGTGGCGGGCAGGCGTCACCTGGCCGGGCGTAAGCACGGGGCGGAGTTCCCGCTCGCCCCCGGACCGATGCGCCGTGCCGTGCGGCTGATCGTCGTCGGGGCCGTCGTGTTCGCCGCCCTCGCCACCGTGCTGGCGCTGGCCGGCTGGCTGACGATGGACCGGTTCGTCGACGTCCTGACCGTGATCTCGGTGATCGCCCCGGTCGTCTACTTCGTCGTCATGTTCAAAAGCCCCCGGGTGAGCGCCGAGGAGCGCGGCAGGCTCCGTCCGTACGTGGTGCTGTTCCTGGGTTCCGTCGTCTTCAACTTCATCCTCTTCCAGGCGTACTCGACGATGATGCTGCTCGCGTCGACCAACGCCCGTACCGAGATCTTCGGCTTCCACTTCCCGGCCAGCTGGTACGCCTCCGCGCTCGGCGCCTTCGAGGTCGCGCTGGCGCCCGTGGTCGCCACCGTGTGGGCCCGGATGGGCCCCCGCCAGCCGCACGCCTCCAACAAGATCGCGTTCGGGGTGATCCTCGGCGGGCTCTCGTTCCTGCTGATGGTCCTGCCCACGTCCGGGCACTCCGACGACACCTTCAAGATGGCCGCCTGGTGGATCGTCGGCTCATATCTGCTGCTCGGGCTCGGCGACGTCCTGCTGGAGACCTCCGGCATGTCGGCCACCACCAAGCTCGCCCCCAAGGCTTTCGCCAGCCAGACGATGGCGCTGTGGTTCCTGTCGCTGGCCCTCGCCAACGGCATCCAGGCCCAGATCGTGAAGCTGTACGGCGAGGTCTCCAACCCCGCCTACTTCGGTGTCAACGGTGCGATCGCGGTGGTGGCCGGTGTGGCGATGATCGCCGCCGCCCCCTGGCTCAAGCGCACCATGCACCCCGTCCACTGAGGTACCGCCATGCACATCAGCACCGAGTTCCCGTACGAGACGTTCCGCGAGGACGTCTACATTCCGCTGCCGGACGGCACGCAGCTGTACGCCCGGATCTGGCGGCCTCTCACGGACGAGCCGGTCCCCGCGCTCCTGGAGTACCTGCCCTACCGGCTCAGCGACTGGACGGCCCCCCGCGACTGGCAGCGCCACCCCTGGTACGCGGGCCACGGCTACGCCTCCGTACGGGTCGACGTCCGCGGCCACGGCAACAGCGAGGGCATGCCGGGCGACGAGTACGACGCGACCGAACTGAACGACGGGGTCGCCGTCATCCACTGGCTGGCCCAGCAGGAGTGGTGCTCCGGCCGGGTCGGCATGTTCGGCATCTCCTGGGGCGGCTTCAACTCGCTCCAGATCGCGGCGCTCGCCCCCGAGCCGCTGAAGGCGATCGTCACCGTCTGCTCGGCCGACGACCGCTACGACAACGACGTCCACTACATGGGCGGCTCGGTCCTCGCCGTCGACATGCACGCCTGGGCCGCCACGATGCTGGCCTTCGTCTCCCGGCCGCCGGACCCGGCGCAGGTCGGCGACGACTGGAAGGCCATGTGGCTCAAGCGGCTGGAGGCCGTCGACCCCTTCATCCACACCTGGCTGGCGCACCAGACCCGCGACGACTACTGGAGGCACGGCAGCGTCTGCGAGGACTACGGCGCCATCAAGGCGAACGTCCTCGCGGTGGGCGGCTGGCACGACCCGTACCGCGACACCGTGCTGCGGCTCGTCGAGCACCTGGACCCCGGCCGGGTACGCGGGCTGATCGGGCCGTGGTCGCACCAGTACCCGGACCGGGGGCTGCCGCCGGGGCCGGCGATCGGCTTCCTCCAGGAGACGCTGCGCTGGTGGGACCAGCACCTCAAGAACAAGGACACCGGAGTGATGCGGGAGCCGCTGCTGCGGTCCTGGATCAGCGGCTCGCACCGGCCCGCCACGGTGTACGAGACGCTGCCCGGCCGCTGGGTGGGCGACGCGAGCTGGCCCTCGGAGACCGTGGCACCGGTCGCGTACGCCCTCCAGGGCGGCGAGCGGATCGTGCGCTCGCCGCAGCAGACCGGGGTGGACGCGGGCCGCTTCTTCCCGTTCGGCAACGACGCCGACCTGCCGCCCGACCAGCGCGACGAGGACGCCAAGTCGGTGTCGTTCGAGTTCCCCGTCGAGGACTCCCCCATCGAGATCCTGGGCCGCCCCCGGGTGAAGCTCCGGGTCCGGATGGACGTGCCGCGCGGCCAGGCCATCGCCCGGCTCTGCGACGTGGCCCCGGACGGCTCCTCCACCCTGGTCACCCGCGGCGTGCTCAACCTCTCGGCCCGCCACGGGCGCGACCGCTGCGACGACTGGCCCGTCGGCGAGAGCGAGGACGTGACCTTCGAGCTGAACGGCATCGGGCACACCTTCCCGCCCGGCCACCGGATCAGGATCGCGATCTCCTCCTCGTACTGGCCCTGGATCTGGCCGCAGGCCGGCTCGGCGGGCTTCACCCTCGACGCGGACGGCAGCTTCGTCGAACTCCCGGTGCGCCGCCACACGGAGGACCCCGCGATCACCTTCGGCGAACCGGAGCAGTCCGAACCGCTGGGCGTCGTCTACCCGGTGACCCTCGACGAGCAGCGCCCCGAGCGGCTGGTGGTCCGCGATGTCGCCAAGGGCGAATGGCGGATGGAGGTCGACCCGCGCTACGGCGGTACCCGGGTCTACCCGGACGGCCTCGAATTCACCGAGGACGCGGTCGAGACGTACACGATCCGGGAGAACGACCCGCTCTCCGCCCGGACCCGCTCCGACTGGACGATCCGGCTGCACCGGCCGGAGATGGCCTGGGACGTGCTGATCGAGACGCGCTCCGAGATCAGCGCGGACGCGGACGACTTCATCACGTCCAACGAGGTGGTCTGCAAGGACGGCGGCGAGGTCGTCTTCCACCGCACCTGGGAGAAGCGCATTCCGCGCACGGCGGGGTAAGCCGCCCGGTGGTACGCGTGGGGCACCCGGATTTCCGGGTGCCCCACAGAACTTTCCGGGCATTGCGCATAGTTGGGGCACTGCCGCGGGGTAGGGGGACCGACGTAACGTGTCCCCCAAGCGACCTGGAAAGCGAGGCAGCAACACATGTCCGAGCAGAGCAGCCCGCTCGATCTGGCCGAGGGCGATCCCTTCGGCCCGCACAACCTTCCGTACGGAGTGTTCTCCACCCCCGGCCACCCCGACGACCGCCGGGTCGGCGTCCGCATCGGCGACCATGTACTGGACGCCGGAGCCGCCGCCCACGCGCTCGGCTCGCCCTACGCCGGACTGCTGGACCGGCCCAGCCTGACGCCGCTGCTCTCGGCCGGGCGCACCGCCTGGCGCGACGTCCGCCGGGCGCTCACCGCCTGGTTGACGGTCCCGGCCCACCGCGCGGACATCGAGCCGCTGCTGCACCCCGTCGACGCGGTGACGCTGCACCTGCCCTACGAGGTGGCGGACTACGTCGACTTCTACGCGAGCGAGCACCACGCCACCAACGTCGGCCGGATCTTCCGCCCGGACGGTGCCGCACTGACGCCCAACTGGAAGCACCTGCCGATCGGTTACCACGGACGGGCCGGCACGGTCGTCGTCTCCGGTACGGATGTGGTGCGGCCCTCCGGCCAGCGCAAGGCCCCCTCCGATCCGGCACCGGTCTTCGGCCCCTCGGTGAAACTGGACATCGAGGCCGAGGTCGGTTTCGTCGTGGGCGTCCCCTCCGAGCAGGGCACCCCGGTCGCGCTCGGCGACTTCCGCGAGCACGTCTTCGGGCTCTCCCTGCTCAACGACTGGTCGGCGCGCGACATCCAGGCCTGGGAGTACGTGCCGCTGGGCCCGTTCCTCGGCAAGTCCTTCGCCACCTCCGTATCGCCGTGGGTGACTCCGCTGGAGGCCCTGGACGCGGCCCGCACCGCACCGCCCGCCCGCGACTTCCCGCTGCTGCCCTACCTCGACGACGCGCGGGAGGAGGAGCCGGGCGGCATCGACCTGCGGATCTCCGTCGCGATCAACGGCCAGGTGGTGGCCGAGCCGCCGTTCTCCACCATGTACTGGACGGCGGCCCAGCAGTTGGCGCAGATGACGGTGAACGGAGCGTCGCTGCGCACCGGCGATCTGTACGGCTCCGGCACGGTCAGCGGCGCCGAGCCGGGCCAGCGCGGCTCCCTGCTCGAACTCACCTGGAACGGCCGCGACCCGCTGGACCTCCCCGACGGCAAGCGGACGTTCCTGGAGGACGGCGACACGGTGACGCTGACGGCCTGGGCCCCGGGCCCGGACGGGACGCGCGTCGGCCTCGGCGAAGTGACCGGCCGGATCGTTCCCGCGCCATGACCCAGGACACACCCGGGCCGACGCTCCCCGAGGAACTGCTGCTGCTCGCCCTGGACCCGCAGCGGGGCAAGCCCCTGTGCCGGGCCCGCTTCCTGGAGTACGGGATGGCGGGGGCGGTCCTGGCCGAGCTGGAGCTCCAGGGCCGCATCACCGAACAGCACGGCCGGGTGCTGGTGGCGAACCCGCTGGACCCGGCCGATCCACTGCTGGCCGTCTTCCTGCGCAGCCTGCCCGCACCGGGGAAGAGCACATTCGGCTCGGGTGTGTCCGCGAAACGCTGGATCCGGCAGACCGCCCGGCAGACCGGGGGGCTGTATCTGGACTCCCTGGTGGAGCGCGGCACCCTGCGCAGGGAGACCCGCCGCTTCCTCGGCCTGTTCCCCTACCACCGCCACCCGGCGGGCCCCGGGGACGACGCCGAGCGGATACGGGACCGTTTCACCGCCGCCGAACGGGCCGGCTTCCCCGACCGCCGCGACCGACTCCTGGCCGCACTGCTCTCGGCGACCGGGCTGGCAACGGAGATGACCGCGGACGGCCGCCGCGGACGGGCGGCGATGAGGACGCTGCGCCGCGAGGAGTGGGCCGCGCACGCGGTGCACCGCAACGTCAGCCAGGACAGGTCGAACCGGAGCGGCGGCGGGGACGGCGGAGGGAGCGGCGGGGGCGGCGGAGGCGACTGAGGGCTGTCCCGCGGGGCCGGTGGTCAGCGGTGCGCGAGACGCTCACACGTTCGGGGGAGTCGCATCCGGTTCCCGGCGGATGCGCTGATCGGACCCGCGAGACTCCGTCCCACGGGAGCATCGATGAGCGTCGACCCCGTGGCCCCCGAGCCACGGTGGGCGGTCCCGCCCGAGGGCGGCTGGACCGCCGATGACCTGGACACACTCCCGAATCTGCCTCCGCACACGGAGCTGATCGACGGGAGCCTGGTCTTCGTCGGCCCCCAGACCGTGTTCCATTCGCGGGCGGTCGACTTCTTCGACTGGCAGTTGCAGTCTCTGGCTCCGCCCGAACTGGAGGTCGTGAGCCGGTTCACCATCGACATCGACCGGCAGAACAGGCCCGAGCCCGATGTCGTCGTCGTGCGCGGGGACGCGGTCGAAAGCCTGGAGCAGACACGGTTCCCCGCCGAAGCCGTGTTGCTGGCGATCGAAGTCGTCTCCGACGAGTCCCTGACCCGCGACCGGGAGACCAAGCCCGTGAAATACGCCCGCGCGGCCATCCCCCACTACTGGCGGGTCGAGAACCACGACGGCCGGGCCGTGGTCTACGTCTTCGAGCGGGAGCCGGCCACCGGCGCCTACACCTCGACGGGGATCTTCCACGACCGGATGAAGGTGTCGGTGCCGTTCCCCGTCGACCTGGACCTCACGGCGATCACGCCTCGCCACCGGGCGGCGGACCTGGGTTGGGTCCCACCGCCCTCCCGTCACCGCCCGGTACTCACTCGTACTCGGGCGGTTCCTCGTCCCAGCCGAACTCCGCATCGCTGTCCGGGGCGGACGGGCGGGCAGCTGACGGACGGGCCACGGACGGACGGGCCGCAGGCGCGGCGGCCCGGGTCCGTGCGGGAGCCGGGGCCGGTACCGCGGCCGGTGCGGGAGCCGGGGTCCGTACCGCAGCAGGTGCCGGAGCCGGGGCCGGTACCGCGGCCGGGGGCACGGTCTCGGGCTGGTCCGGCGCCGGGCCCAGCTCCGCGAGCACGGCCAGCACGCCTTCCCCGTACGTCGCCAGCTTCTTCTCGCCGAGGCCGCTGATGCCGCCCAGCTCCGCCGACGAACCCGGGCGCAGCACGGCGATCTCCCGCAGCGTCGCGTCGTGGAAGATGACGTACGCCGGGACGCCCTGCTCCTTCGCCGTCGCGCCGCGCCAGGCGCGCAGCGCCTCGAAGACCGGGACGGCCGACTCGGGCAGCTCCGCGACGGCGGCCGCCGCCTTCGAGGTGCGCTCGCTCTTCGTGGACCGGGACGTGGGCTTCTTGGGCTCCTTGCGCAGCAGCACCTCGCGCTCCCGGCCGAGCACCGTACCGCTCTCCTCGGTGAGCACCAGCGTGCCGTACTCGCCCTCGACGGCGAGCAGCCCCTGGGCCAGCAGCTGGCGCACCACACCGCGCCATTCGGCCTCGGCCAGCTCCTCGCCGATACCGAAGACGGACAGCTGGTCGTGGTCGAACTGGATGATCTTCGCGGTCTTGCGGCCCAGCAGGATGTCGATGATCTGGCCCGCGCCGAACTTCTGCCCGCGCTCCCGCTTCAGCCGCACCACGGTCGACAGCAGCTTCTGCGCGACCACCGTGCCGTCCCAGGTCTCGGGCGGGGTGAGGCAGGTGTCGCAGTTGCCGCAGGACTCCGCCGTGGGCTCCTGGCCGAAGTACGTCAGCAGCTGGGCCCGGCGGCACTGCACCGTCTCGCACAGGGCCAGCATCGAGTCCAGGTGGGAGGCCGCCCGGCGGCGGAACGCCTCGTCGCCCTCCCCGCCCTGGATGAGCTTGCGCTGCTGGACGACGTCCTGGAGGCCGTAGGCCATCCACGCCGTGGACGGCGCACCGTCACGGCCCGCGCGGCCGGTCTCCTGGTAATAGCCCTCGACGGACTTCGGCAGGTCGAGGTGGGCGACGAAGCGGACGTCCGGCTTGTCGATGCCCATGCCGAAGGCGATGGTCGCGACGACGACCAGGCCCTCCTCGCGGAGGAAGCGCGCCTGGTTGACGGCGCGCGTCCCGGCGTCCAGTCCCGCGTGGTACGCCACGGCCTCGATGCCGTTGCGGCAGAGGTACTCGGCGGTCTTCTCGGTCGAGTTGCGCGAGAGGCAGTAGACGATGCCCGCGTCCCCGTCGTGTTCCTCCTTCAGGAACGTCAGCAGCTGCTTCTTCGGGTCGGCCTTCGGCACGACCCGGTACTGGATGTTGGGCCGGTCGAAGCTGGCGATGAAGTGCTTCGCGTCGGGCATCCCCAGGCGCTGGGTGATCTCCCGGTGCGTGGCGTCGGTCGCCGTGGCCGTCAGCGCGATCCGCGGGACGTCGGGCCAGCGCTCGCCCAGCACGGACAGGGCCAGGTAGTCCGGGCGGAAGTCGTGGCCCCACTGGGCCACGCAGTGCGCCTCGTCGATCGCGAAGACCGAGATCTCGCCCCGGGCGAGCAGCGAGAGCGTGGAGTCCAGGCGCAGCCGCTCCGGTGCCAGATACAGCAGGTCGAGCTCGCCCGCGAGGAACTGCGCCTCCATCGAGCGCCGCTCGTCGAAGTCCTGCGTGGAGTTGACGAAGCCGGCCCGCACCCCGAGCGCCCGCAGGGCGTCCACCTGGTCCTGCATGAGGGCGATCAGCGGCGAGACGACGATGCCGGTGCCGGGCCTGACCAGGGCCGGGATCTGGTAGCAGAGGGACTTGCCGCCACCGGTCGGCATGAGCACGACGGCGTCACCGCCCGCCACCACATGCTCGATGACGGCACCCTGCTCGCCGCGGAACGACTCGTACCCGAATACGCGATGCAGTGTCCGCTGCGCATCGCTCTCGGTCACATCCATGGTTACGCCCGTCCCGCTCATCGCTCTGTCCCCCGGGGTCCGTCCCGCTCTGTTCCGCACCGTCT
This sequence comes from Streptomyces sp. NBC_01433, assembly GCF_026340105.1. Lineage (NCBI taxonomy): Bacteria > Bacillati > Actinomycetota > Actinomycetes > Kitasatosporales > Streptomycetaceae > Streptomyces > Streptomyces sp. NBC_01433. The sequence continues at coordinate 1,540,870 of NZ_JAPEPM010000001.1, forward strand.
CACCGCTTCACCGTCTCCTGCCACGATAAGCGCCACCGATGACAACGCCGGACGGGCCCGGAGATCGGGCCCGCCCGGCGGACGGTGTCGGCGCCACGGTGGCGTGGTGCGATGCCGTGGCGCGTGCCGCGGTGCGGCTACCGCGCGAACACTCCCGCCTGACCCGCCAGGTCCAGGAAGTACTGCGGGGCCAGGCCCAGCACCACGGTGACCGCGACACCGACGGCGATCGTCGTCATCGTCAGCGGGGACGGGACGGCGACCGTCGGGCCGTCCACCTTCGGCTCGCTGAAGAACATCAGGACGATGACCCGGATGTAGAAGAACGCGGCGATGGCCGAGGAGATCACACCGACCACGACCAGGGCGCCCGCGCCGCCCTCCGCCGCCGCCTTGAAGACCGCGAACTTCCCGGAGAAGCCCGAGGTCAGCGGGATACCGGCGAAGGCCAGCAGGAACACCGCGAAGACCGCGGCGACCAGCGGCGAGCGCCGGCCGAGTCCGGCCCACTTGGACAGGTGCGTGGCCTCGCCGCCCGCGTCGCGCACCAGCGTGACGACGGCGAACGCGCCGACCGTCACGAAGGAGTACGCGGCCAGGTAGAAGAGGACCGAGGAGATGCCGTTCGGGTTGGTCGCGATGACCCCCGAGAGGATGAAGCCCGCGTGCGCGACGGAGGAGTAGGCCAGCATCCGCTTGATGTCGGTCTGGGTGATCGCGACGATCGCCCCGCCCAGCATCGTGACGATGGCCACGCCCCACATCACCGGGCGCCAGTCCCAGGTGAGCCCCGGCAGCACCACGTACAGCAGCCGCAGCATCGCACCGAACGCGGCGACCTTGGTGGCCGCGGCCATGAAGCCGGTGACCGGGGTCGGCGCGCCCTGGTAGACGTCCGGGGTCCACATGTGGAACGGGACCGCGCCGACCTTGAAGAGCAGCCCGGTCAGGACCATCGCGCCGCCGATGAGCAGCAGCGCGTCGTTGCCCATGGTGTCGGCGAGCGCCGGGTCGATCTCGATGACGGAGCCGTCGACCACATTGGCGATCTGGGCGTACGAGAGTGAGCCCGCGTACCCGTACAGCAGGGCGATCCCGAAGAGGAAGAACGCCGAGGAGAACGCGCCGAGCAGGAAGTACTTCACCGCGGCCTCCTGCGACATCAGCCGCTTGCGGCGGGCGAGGGCGCACAGGAGGTAGAGCGGGAGCGAGAAGACTTCGAGCGCGATGAAGAGGGTCAGCAGATCGTTGGCGGCCGGGAAGACCAGCATGCCCGCGATGCAGAAGAGGACCAGCGGGAAGACCTCGGTCGTGGTGAATCCGGCCCTGACCGCGGCCTTCTCGCTGTCGCTGCCCGGGACGGAACCGGCCTGGGCGACGAAGGAGTCGACCCGGTTGCCGTGCGACTCGGGGTCCAGGCGCCGCTCGGCGAAGGTGAAGACCGACACCACCGAGACGAGCAGGATGGTGCCCTGGAGGAACAGCGTGGGGCCGTCGATCGCGATGGCCTTCATCGCGGCGAGGTGCGGATCGGAGGCGTACCCGTCGGCCGCCAGGGCGAGGACCGCCGCGAACGAGGCGGCGAGTGCCACGACGGTCAGGAAGACCTGCGTGTGGTAGCGGGCCCGGCGCGGGACGAATGCCTCCACCAGGATGCCGAGAACGGCGGCGCCGATCACGATCAGTACGGGCGCGAGTTGGCCGTACTCGATGTTCGGCGCCTCGAACTTCTGGCCCGGGGCGGCCGTCGCCCACCCGCCCGCCGTCGTCCACAGGCTGTGGACAGCTGTTGCGCTCACTTGGCGGCCTCCACCTCGGGCTGGGGGTCCTTCTTCTGTACGTCATTCATGGTGTGCTGCACCGCGGGGTTGACGACCTCGGTGAGCGGCTTCGGGAAGACCCCCAGGAAGATCAGCAGCGCGATCAGCGGGAGTGCCACCACCAGCTCCCGGGCCTTGAGGTCCGGCATCCCCCGGACCGAGGCCTTCACCGGGCCGGTCATCGTCCGCTGGTAGAGGACGAGGACATAGAGCGCGGCGAGCACGATGCCGGAGGTGGCGATGATGCCCGCCACCGGGTACGCGCTGAACGTGCCGACCAGCACCAGGAATTCGCTGACGAACGGCGCGAGGCCGGGCAGCGAGAGCGTGGCCAGGCCGCCGATCAGGAAGGTCCCGGCCAGCACGGGTGCCACCTTCTGCACCCCTCCGTAGTCCTCGATGAGCCGCGAACCGCGCCGGGTGATCAGGAATCCGGCGACCAGCAGCAGCGCGGCCGTCGAGATGCCGTGGTTGACCATGTAGAGCGTGGCGCCCGACTGGCCCTGGCTGGTCATCGCGAAGATGCCCAGGATGATGAAGCCGAAGTGCGAGATCGAGGCGTAGGCGATCAGCCGCTTGATGTCCCGCTGGCCGACCGCGAGCAGCGCCCCGTACACGATGGAGATCAGCGCCAGGACGAGGACGACGGGCGTCGCCCACTTGCTGGCCTCCGGGAAGAGCTGGAGGCAGAAGCGGAGCATCGCGAACGTGCCGACCTTGTCGACGATCGCGGTGATCAGCACGGCGACCGGTGCCGTGGCCTCCCCCATGGCGTTGGGCAGCCAGGTGTGCAGCGGCCACAGTGGGGCCTTCACCGCGAAGGCGAAGAAGAACCCGAGGAACAGCCACCGCTCGGTGCTGGTCGCCATCTCCAGCGACCCGTTGGCCCGCGCCTCGGCGATCTCGGCGAGCGAGAAGCTCCCCGCGACGACGTACAGGCCGATGACGGCGGCCAGCATGATCAGGCCGCCGGCCAGGTTGTAGAGGAGGAACTTCACGGCGGCGTACGAGCGTTGCGTCGCCGCGTTCTCGTCGCTGCCGGAGTGGGCCCGGTCCCCGAAGCCGCCGATGAGGAAGTACATCGGGATGAGCATGGCTTCGAACAGGATGTAGAAGAGGAAGACGTCGGTGGCCTCGAAGGAGAGGATCACCATCGCTTCGACCATCAGGATCAGGGCGAAGAAGCCCTGGGTGGGCCGCCAGCGCGAGGACTTCGTCTCCAGAGGGTCGGCGTCGTGCCAGCCCGCCACGATGACGAACGGGATCAGCAGGGCGGTGAGCGCGAGGAGCGCCACCCCGATGCCGTCCACGCCCAGCTCGTAGCGAACCCCGAAGTCGGCGATCCAGGAGTGCGATTCGGTGAGCTGGTAGCGGTCGCCGCCGGGCTCGAAGCGGGCGAAGACGATGCCCGCCAGGACGAGCGTGCCGAGGGAGAAGAGCAGCGCGAGCCATTTGGCCGCGGTGCGCCGCGCGGCCGGGACGGCGGCGGTGACGATCGCGCCGATCGCCGGGAGCGCGGCCGTCGCTGTCAGGAGGGGAAAGGACATGGTGATCAGACCGCCCTCATCAGCAGGGTTGCGGCGATGACCACGGCCGTACCGCCGAACATCGAAACCGCGTAGGAGCGGGCGTAGCCGTTCTGCAGCTTGCGCAGTCGGCCGGAGAGCCCGCCGACCGAGGCCGCCGTGCCGTTGACGACGCCGTCGACCAGGGTGTGGTCGACGTAGACCAGGGAGCGGGTGAGGTGCTCGCCGCCGCGGACCAGGACCACATGGTTGAAGTCGTCCTGGAGAAGGTCACGGCGGGCGGCCCGGGTGAGCAGCGAGCCGCGCGGGGCGACGACGGGGACGGGCTTGCGCCCGTACTTCAGCCAGGCGATGGCGACACCGATGACGAGCACCACCATGGTGGCGGCGGTGACGGTGGTCGCGCTGACCGGGGCATCGCCGTGGTCGTGTCCGGTGACGGGCTCCAGCCAGTGCATGAACCGGTCGCCGATGGAGAAGAAGCCACCGGCGAAGACCGAACCGAAGGCCAGCACGATCATGGGGATCGTCATCGACTTCGGGGACTCGTGCGGGTGCGGCTCGTGCCCCTCGGCGTCGGGCTGCCAGCGCTTCTCGCCGAAGAACGTCATCAGCATCACCCGCGTCATGTAGAACGCGGTGATCGCGGCGCCCAGCAGGGCGACGGAGCCGAGGATCCAGCCCTCGGTGCCGCCCTTGGCGAAGGCCGCCTCGATGATCTTGTCCTTGGAGAAGAAGCCGGACAGACCGGGGAAACCGATGATCGCGAGATAGCCGAGGCCGAAGGTGATGAAGGTGACCGGCATGTACTTCCGCAGGCCGCCGTACTTGCGCATGTCGACCTCGTCGTTCATGCCGTGCATGACCGAACCGGCACCGAGGAAGAGCCCGGCCTTGAAGAAGCCGTGCGTCACCAGGTGCATGATCGCGAAGACGTAGCCGATGGGGCCGAGGCCCGCGGCCAGGATCATGTAGCCGATCTGGGACATCGTCGACCCGGCGAGGGCCTTCTTGATGTCGTCCTTCGCGCAACCGACGATCGCACCGAACAGGAGCGTGACCGCTCCGACGATCACGACGACCATCTGGGCGTCCGGGGCGGCGTTGAAGATCGCGCCGGACCTGACGATGAGATAGACGCCCGCGGTCACCATGGTGGCGGCGTGGATGAGGGCGGAGACCGGGGTCGGGCCCTCCATCGCGTCACCGAGCCAGGACTGAAGCGGCACCTGGGCCGACTTGCCGCAGGCGGCGAGCAGCAGCAGCAGGCCGATGGCCGTCAGCTTGCCCTGGCTCGTCTCGCCGGTCGCCCCCAGCACCGGCCCGAAGGCGAAGGTGCCGAAGGTGGTGAACATCAGCATGATGGCGATCGACAGGCCCATGTCGCCGACCCGGTTGACCAGGAAGGCCTTCTTCGCGGCGGTGGCCGCGGTGGGCTTGTGCTGCCAGAAGCCGATCAGCAGGTACGACGCCAGACCGACGCCCTCCCACCCGACGTACAGCAGCAGGTAGTTGTCGGCGATGACCAGCACGAGCATCGCCGCGAGGAACAGGTTCAGATAGCCGAAGAAGCGGCGTCGGCGCTCGTCGTGCTCCATGTAGCCGATGGAGTAGATGTGGATCAGTGTGCCCACACCGGTGATCAGCAGCACGAAGGTCATCGACAGCTGGTCGAGCTGGAAGGCGATGTCCGCCTGGAAGCCCTCGACGGGAATCCAGCTGAACAGGTGCTGGTGCAGGGCCCGGTCCTCGGCCCCCTTGCCCAGCATGTCGAGGAAGAGTACGACTCCCACGACGAACGAGGCGGCGGCGAGCACGGTGCCGAGCCAGTGTCCGGCCCGGTCCAGCCGACGGCCGCCGCACAGCAGGACCGCCGCTCCGAGCAGAGGCGCCGCGACGAGCAGCGCAATCAGGTTCTCCACGATTTCCGACCCCTTACAGCTTCATCAGGCTGGCGTCGTCGACCGAGGCCGAGTGGCGGGAGCGGAACAGCGACACGATGATCGCGAGCCCGACGACGACTTCCGCGGCGGCGACGACCATCGTGAAGAACGCGACGATCTGCCCGTCGAGATTGCCGTGCATCCGGGAGAACGTGACGAACGCGAGGTTGCACGCGTTGAGCATCAGCTCCACACACATGAACACCACGATCGCGTTCCGCCTGATCAGCACCCCGGACGCGCCGATGGTGAACAACAGGGCCGCAAGATAGAGGTAGTTGACCGGATTCACTTGGCGACCTCCTCTTCTTCGTTGTCACGGCCGAGCCGTTCCTCCGAGCGCTGTTCCAGCGCCTTGAGGTCGGCGAGCGCCTCGTGCGACACATCACGGATCTGGCCGCGCTCGCGCAGCGTCCCCATGACGGTGAGCTCGGACGGGGTGCCGTCCGGCAGCAGGCCGGCGATGTCCACCGCGTTGTGCCGGGCGTAGACGCCGGGGGCGGGCAGCGGCGGAAGCTGACCGCCGCGCACGCGCTCCTCGGACATCTCCCGCTGGGTCTTGGCCCGTTCGGTGCGCTCGCGGTGGGTGAGCACCATCGCGCCGACGGTCGCGGTGATCAGCAGGGCGCCGGTGATCTCGAACGCGAAGACGTACTTGGTGAAGATCAGGTTGGCGAGCCCCTCGACGTTTCCGCCGTACTTGGCGTTGGCGGTGCCGAGCCCGGTGAAGCTGTTCAAGGAGGCGTTGCCGATCCCCGCGATGAGCAGGACGCCGAAGCCGAGGCCGCAGCCCGCGGCCAGCCAGCGCTGCCCCTTGAGGGTTTCCTTCAGCGAGTCCGCGGCCGTGACGCCGACGAGCATGACCACGAAGAGGAACAGCATCATGATCGCGCCGGTGTAGACGACGATCTGGACGATGCCCAGGAAGTACGCGCCGTTGGCGAGGTAGAAGACCGCCAGGACGATCATGGTCCCGGCGAGCGACAGGGCGCTGTGGACGGCCCTCCTCATCAGGACGGTGGACAGCGCGCCGATCACGGCGACGGTGCCCAGTACCCAGAACTGGACGGCCTCGCCGGTCGAGGTGATGGAGGCCGCTGCGGCCAGGCCGGTCATGCGTCCACCTCCTTGTCCCGCCGGGCCTTCTCGCCCTCGGCCCCGTCCTTCTCTGCCGCGTCCTTCTCGCCCTCGCCCTTGGAGACGGCGGTCTGACGCTCCGTACCAGGGGCGGCTTCGGTCACCAGGCCCCGGTAGTAGTCCTGTTCGTCCATGCCCGGGAAGATCGCGTGCGGGCTGTCGACCATGCCTTCCTCCAGCCCCGCGAGCAGCTCGTCCTTGGTGTAGATGAGGCTCTCGCGGGTGGTGTTGGCGAGCTCGAACTCGTTCGTCATCGTCAGGGCCCTGGTCGGGCAGGCCTCGATGCAGAGTCCGCAGAGGATGCAGCGCGCGTAGTTGATCTGGTAGACGCGGCCGTAGCGCTCCCCGGGGGAGTAGCGCTCCTCCTCCTTGTTGTCCGCGCCCTCCACGTAGATGGCGTCGGCCGGACACGCCCAGGCGCACAGCTCGCAGCCGATGCACTTCTCCAGGCCGTCCGGATGACGGTTGAGCTGGTGGCGGCCGTGGAAGCGGGGCGCCGTGACCTTCGGCGTTTCCGGATACTGCTCGGTCAGCCGCTTCTTGAACATGGCCTTGAAGGTCACGCCGAAGCCGGCCACAGGATTCTGGAACTTGTCCCCCGTGGACCCCGTGGATCCCGTGGATCCCGAGGACTCACTCGATCCCCTGGGCTCTGATGACTCAGACACCGTCAGCCTCCTTTCCGTCACTCGAATTTCCGTCACTCTGAGTATCCGGCCCACCACTGACAACGAGCTCCCGCTCGCGTCGTGGACGGCGGCGCGGCACGGTCGGCAAGGCCTGTCCGGGCAGCGGAGGCACCGGGAATCCGCCCGCCATCGGGTCGAACGCGGGCTCCGGTCCGGCCGCCGCCTCCTCGGCCTTGGCCTGGCGGTCCCGGAACATGTCGACGACGAAGGAGATCAGCAGGATCGCGATCACGGCCCCGGCGACGTACAGCACGATCCGGGAGAAGTCGTAGCCCTCGTTGCGCAGCGCGCGGACCGTGGCGACGAGCATCAGCCAGACCACGGAGACCGGGATCAGCACCTTCCAGCCGAGCTTCATCAGCTGGTCGTAGCGGACACGGGGCAGCGTGCCGCGCAGCCAGATGAAGAAGAACAGCAGCAGCTGGACCTTGATGATGAACCAGAGCATCGGCCACCAGCCGTGGTTCGCGCCCTCCCAGAACGTGCTGACCGGGTAGGGAGCCCGCCAGCCGCCGAGGAACAGGGTCACGGAGACCGCGGAGACGGTGACCATGTTGACGTACTCGGCGAGCATGAACATCGCGAACTTGATGGACGAGTACTCGGTGTTGAACCCGCCGACGAGGTCGCCCTCGGACTCCGGCATGTCGAACGGGGCGCGGTTCGTCTCGCCCACCATCGTGATGATGTAGATGATGAAGGAGACCGGCAGCAGGATGATGAACCAGCGGTCCTCCTGCGCCTCCACGATCTTCGAGGTCGACATCGACCCGGAGTAGAGGAACACCGAGGCGAACGCGGCGCCCATCGCGATCTCGTAGCTGATCATCTGCGCGCAGGAACGCAGCCCGCCGAGGAGCGGGTACGTCGAGCCGGAGGACCAGCCCGCCAGCACGATGCCGTAGATGCCGACGGAGGCGACCGCGAGGATGTAGAGCATCGCGATCGGCAGGTCCGTCAGCTGCATCGTCGTGCGCTGGCCGAAGATCGAGACCTCGTTGCCGGACGGGCCGAACGGGATCACGGCGATCGCCATGAACGCCGGGATGGCCGCGATGATCGGCGCGAGGACATAGACGACCTTGTCCGCCCGCTTGACGATGACGTCTTCCTTCAGCATCAGTTTGACGCCGTCGGCGAGCGACTGGAGCATCCCCCAGGGCCCGTGCCGGTTCGGCCCGATGCGCAGCTGCATCCAGGCGACGACCTTGCGCTCCCACACGATGGAGAACAGCACGGTCACCATCAGGAACGCGAAGCAGAAGACCGCCTTGATGACGACGAGCCACCAGGGGTCGGTGCCGAACATCGAGAGATCCTCGGCGGCGAGAACGGCACCGCCCGGTGCCGTCGCGAAGGGAGCGAGGCCAGTCACGCGCGTACCTCCGATGGGACGACGGGAGCACCCGGTGCGGCGGCGGGGCCGATCCGTACCAGGCCGCCGGGGCGTGCGCCGGTGTCACCGGGGATGCCTCGCCCGACGGAGTTCAGCGGCACCCAGACCACCCGGTCCGGCATGTCGGTGACCTTCAGCGGGAGTTCGACGGTGCCGGTGGGGCCGGTGACGGCGAGCAGGTCGCCGTCCTTCACCCCGGACTCGGCGGCGGTGACCGACGAGAGCCGGGCGACGGCCGCGTGCCGGGTGCCGGCCAGCGCCGTGTCGCCCTCCTGGAGCCGGCCCAGGTCCAGCAGCATCCGGTGGCCCGCGAGGACCGCCTCGCCGTCGCCGGGCCGGGGAAGCGGCAGCGCCGACTCCCGCGGGTCCTCGGCGTGGGCGCCCTGCCATCCGCCGAGCCGGTCCAGCTCGCGCCGGGCCGACTTCAGGTCCGGCAGCGCGAAGTGCACATCGAGCGCGTCGGCCAGCATGTGCAGGACCCGGGCGTCGCTCGGGCAGAGCGTCCGGGGCATCTGCTCGGGCTTCAGCGCCGCCTCGAACAGCCGCGCCCTGCCCTCCCAGTTGAGGAAGGTGCCGGGCTTCTCGGCGACCGCGGCGACCGGGAGGACCACGTCCGCCCGCTCGGTGACCTCGCTGGGCCGCAGCTCCAGCGAGACCAGGAACCCGACCTCGTCCAGGGCCGCGAGGGCACGGGCCGGGTCGGGCAGGTCCGCGACCTCGACCCCGGCGACGAGCAGCACGGCCAGTTCGCCGGAGGCCGCGGCCGCCACGATCTGGCCTGTGTCGCGGCCGTGGCGGGCGGGGAGTTCGGCGACGCCCCACACGGCCGCCACCTCGTCCCTGGCCCGCGGGTCGGTGGCCGGACGGCCGCCGGGCAGCAGGGTCGGGAGCGCGCCCGCCTCCACCGCGCCGCGCTCGCCGGCCCGGCGCGGAATCCACACCAGCGTGGCGCCGGTCGCGGCGGCGGTCCGTACGGCGGCGCTCAGCGCTCCGGGTACCCCGGCCAGCCGCTCGCCCACCACGATCACGGAGCCTTCGCCGCGCAGCGCCTCGGCCGCTGTGGCGCCGCCGCCGTCCAGCCCGACGCCGCCCGCGAGCGCGTCCAGCCATTCGGTTTCGGTGCCGGGGGCGGCGGGAAGCAGCGTGCCGCCCGCCTTCACCAGGCCGCGTGAGGCGTGCGAGGCGAGGGCGAAGGTGCGCTGCCCGTGCTTGCGGTTCGCCTTGCGCAGCCGCAGGAAGACGCCGGGGGCCTCCTCCTCGGACTCGAAGCCGACCAGCAGCACCGCCGGGGCCTTCTCCAGCGAGGTGTACGTGACCCCGTCGCCGTCCAGGTCGCGTCCGCGTCCGGCGACCCGGGCGGCCAGGAAGTCGGCCTCCTCGCCGCTGTGGACCCGGGCCCGGAAGTCGATGTCATTGGTGTCGAGGGCGACCCGGGCGAACTTGCTGTACGCGTAGGCGTCCTCGACGGTCAGCCGGCCGCCGGTCAGGACTCCGGCCCGGCCCCGCGCGGCACCGAGCCCGGCTGCCGCGGCGGCCAGCGCCTCGGGCCAGCTCGCCGGTTCCAGCACGCCGTCCGCGTTGCGTACGAGCGGGGTGGTGAGCCGGTCGCGCTGCTGGGCGTACCGGAAGCCGAACCGCCCCTTGTCGCAGAGCCATTCCTCGTTGACCTCGGGCTCGTTGGCCGCGAGGCGCCGCATGACCTTCCCGCGCCGGTGGTCGGTACGGGTCGCGCAGCCGCCCGCGCAGTGTTCGCACACCGAGGGCGTCGACACCAGGTCGAAGGGACGGGAGCGGAATCGGTACGCCGCCGAGGTCAGCGCGCCGACCGGGCAGATCTGGATGGTGTTGCCGGAGAAGTACGACTCGAACGGGTCGCCCTGCCCGGTGCCGACCTGCTGGAGCGCGCCGCGCTCGATCAGCTCGATCATCGGGTCGCCCGCCACCTGGTTGGAGAACCGGGTGCAGCGCGCGCAGAGCACGCACCGCTCACGGTCCAGCAGCACCTGGGTGGAGATCGGGACGGGCTTTTCGAAGGTGCGCTTCTTGCCGTCGAAGCGGGAGTCGCTGTCGCCGTGCGACATCGCCTGGTTCTGCAGGGGGCACTCGCCGCCCTTGTCGCAGACGGGGCAGTCCAGCGGATGGTTGATCAGCAGCAGTTCCATCACGCCCTTCTGCGCCTTCTCGGCGACGGGCGAGGTGATCTGCGACTTGACGACCATGCCGTCGGTGCAGGTGATGGTGCAGGACGCCATCGGCTTGCGCTGGCCCTCGACCTCGACGATGCACTGGCGGCAGGCGCCGGCCGGGTCGAGGAGGGGGTGGTCGCAGAAGCGCGGGATCTCGATGCCGAGGAGTTCGGCGGCCCTGATGACCAGGGTGCCCTTGGGGACGCTGATCTCGATGCCGTCGATGGTCAGCGTGACAAGGTCCTCGGGCGGGAGAGCCGCCTCGCCGCCCCCGGAGGGCGCACTCGTGGTGACTGTCATGCGTTCACCCCCCGGTGAGTGTTCTTGTCGTCGGCCCAGACGGTCGACTTGGCGGGATCGAAGGGGCAGCCCCTGCCCGTGATGTGCTGCTCGTACTCCTCGCGGAAGTACTGGAGCGAGGAGAAGATCGGCGAGGCGGCACCGTCGCCGAGGGCGCAGAAGGACTTGCCGTTGATGTTGTCGGCGATGTCGTTGAGCTTGTCGAGGTCGGACATCTGCCCCTTGCCCGCCTCGATGTCGCGGAGCAACTGGACGAGCCAGTACGTGCCCTCGCGGCAGGGTGTGCACTTGCCGCAGGACTCGTGGGCGTAGAACTCGGTCCACCGGGTGACGGCCCGGACCACGCAGGTCGTCTCGTCGAAGCACTGGAGCGCCTTGGTGCCGAGCATCGATCCGGCGGCGCCGACGCCCTCGTAGTCGAGGGGGACGTCGAGGTGTTCGTCGGTGAACATCGGGGTGGAGGAGCCGCCCGGGGTCCAGAACTTCAGGCGGTGACCGGCCCGGATGCCGCCGCTCATGTCGAGCAGCTGACGCAGCGTGATGCCTAGCGGGGCCTCGTACTGGCCGGGGCTCGTGACATGGCCACTGAGCGAGTACAGCGTGAAGCCCGGGGACTTCTCGCTGCCCATCGACCTGAACCAGTCCTTGCCCCTGTTCAGGATCGCGGGAACCGAGGCGATGGACTCGACGTTGTTCACCACAGTGGGGCAGGCGTACAGACCGGCGACCGCGGGGAAGGGGGGACGCAGCCGGGGCTGGCCACGCCGTCCTTCGAGCGAGTCGAGCAGCGCGGTTTCCTCACCACAGATGTACGCACCGGCACCCGCGTGCACCGTGAGTTCCAGGTCGAGCCCCGAACCCAGGATGTTCGCCCCCAGATAACCCGCCTCGTAAGCCTCGCGTACGGCCTCGTGCAGGCGCCGCAGTACGGGGACCACTTCACCGCGCAGGTAGATGAAGGCGTGCGAGGAACGGATCGCGTAACAGGCGATCACCATGCCCTCGATGAGGCTGTGCGGGTTGGCGAAGAGGAGCGGGATGTCCTTGCAGGTCCCGGGCTCCGATTCGTCGGCGTTGACGACGAGGTAGTGCGGCTTGCCGTCGCCCTGCGGGATGAACTGCCACTTCATCCCGGTGGGGAAGCCCGCGCCACCGCGTCCGCGCAGACCTGAGTCCTTGACGTACGCGATGAGGTCGTCGGGTGACATGGCCAGCGCCTTGCGCAGTCCCTGGTACCCGTCGTGGCGCAGATAGGTGTCCAGCGTCCATGAGTCCGGCTGGTCCCAGAAGGCGGAGAGCACGGGCGAGAGCAGCTTCTCGGGGCTGGTCCCGTTCTCGTTGATCTCGGCGGCCAAGGTCATCACTCCCCCTCCTCGGCTACCGGCCCGGCCGAGTGCTCCGGGTCGGAGGCCGAGGTCTGCTGTGGTGCGTCATGAGAGCTGAGGTGTTCGGACGGTGAAGGATCGTGGGGCTGCGCGTCGCGGGACTGGGCGTCGCGGGGGGCCGCGCCGCGCGGTGAGACCACGCGGGTCCCCGGGACGGCCTCGCCCTTGGCGAGCTTGAGCCCGATCAGCGAGGCGTGGCCCGCGCCGCCGCTCGCCTCGACGGCGCCGGGGCGCTCGTCGGGGAAGCCCGCCAGTATGCGCGAGGTCTCCTTGTACGAGCAGAGCGGGGCGCCGCGGGTGGGTTCGACGGTGCGTCCGGCGATCAGGTCGTCCACGAGTCGCGTCGCGCTCTCGGGCGTCTGGTTGTCGAAGAACTCCCAGTTGACCATCACCACGGGCGCGAAGTCGCAGGCCGCGTTGCACTCGATGTGTTCGAGGGTGACCTTGCCGTCCTCGGTGGTCTCGTCGTTGCCGACACCGAGGTGGTCCTTCAGCCGGTCGAAGATGGCGTCACCGCCCATGACCGCGCACAGGGTGTTGGTGCAGACACCGACCTGGTAGTCGCCGCTCGGCCTGCGCCGGTACATGGTGTAGAAGGTCGCGACGGCGGTGACCTCGGCGGTAGTGAGGTCGAGCAGTTCGGCGCAGAGGGCCATGCCCGTACGGGAGACGAAACCCTCCTCGGACTGCACCAGGTGGAGCAGCGGCAGCAGCGCGGAGCGGCTGTCGGGGTAGCGGGCGATCACCTCCTTCGCGTCCGCTTCGAGCCGGGCGCGTACGTCGGCCGGGTAGGCGGGGGCGGGGAGTTGCGGCATCCCCAGACTGACCTCTTGGTTTGCGGTCACCGGTCGACGCCTCCCATCACGGGGTCGATGGACGCGACGGCGACGATGACATCGGCGACCTGGCCGCCCTCGCACATCGCCGCCATGGCTTGCAGGTTGGTGAAGGACGGGTCGCGGAAGTGGACCCGGTAGGGGCGGGTGCCGCCGTCCGAGACGACATGCACGCCGAGTTCGCCCTTGGGCGACTCGACCGCGGTGTACGCCTGTCCGGCCGGGACCCGGAAGCCCTCGGTCACCAGCTTGAAGTGGTGGATCAGGGCCTCCATGGAGGTGCCCATGATCTTCTTGATGTGGTCGAGCGAGTTGCCGAGTCCGTCCGGTCCTAGCGCGAGCTGCGCGGGCCAGGCGATCTTCTTGTCGGCGACCATGACCGGGCCCGGCTCCAGCCGCTCCAGGCACTGCTCGACGATCCTGAGCGACTGCCGCATCTCCTCCAGGCGGATGAGGAAGCGGCCGTAGGAGTCGCAGGTGTCCGCGGTGGGCACGTCGAACTCGTAGTTCTCGTAGCCGCAGTACGGGTCGGTCTTGCGCAGGTCGTGCGGGAGCCCGGCGGAGCGCAGGACCGGTCCGGTGGCGCCGAGCGCCATGCAGCCGGTGAGGTCGAGGTAACCGACGTCCTGCATGCGGGCCTTGAAGATGGGGTTGCCGGTGGCGAGCTTGTCGTACTCCGGCAGGTTCTTCTTCATGGTCTTGATGAACTCGCGCAGCTGGTCGACCGTGCCCGGGGGCAGGTCCTGGGCGAGTCCGCCGGGGCGGACGAACGCGTGGTTCATCCGGAGGCCGGTGATCAGCTCGAAGAGGTCGAGAACCAGTTCACGATCGCGGAAGCCGTAGATCATGATCGTGGTCGCGCCGAGCTCCATACCGCCGGTGGCGATGCAGACCAGGTGCGAGGAGATCCGGTTGAGCTCCATGAGCAGGACGCGCAGGACCGTGGCCCGGTCGGGGATCTGGTCCTCGATGCCGAGGAGCTTCTCGACGCCCAGGCAGTACGCCGTCTCGTTGAAGAACGGCGTCAGATAGTCCATGCGCGTGACGAACGTGGTGCCCTGGGTCCAGTTCCGGAATTCGAGGTTCTTCTCGATGCCGGTGTGGAGGTAGCCGATGCCGCAGCGGGCCTCGGTGACGGTCTCGCCGTCGATCTCCAGGATCAGCCGCAGCACGCCGTGCGTGGACGGGTGCTGGGGACCCATGTTGACGATGATGCGCTCGTCGTCGGACTTGACGGCCGACTCGACGACTTCGTCCCAGTCGCCGCCGGTGACTGTATATACAGTCCCCTCGGTCGTGGCCCTGGGTGTCGCGTGGGGAGTAGTCATCAGGAGTACGACCTCCGCTGGTCCGGAGCCGGGATCTGGGCGCCCTTGTACTCGACGGCGATGCCGCCGAGCGGATAGTCCTTGCGCTGCGGGAAGCCCTGCCAGTCGTCCGGCATCATGATCCGGGTGAGGGCGGGGTGCCCGTCGAAGATGAGGCCGAAGAAGTCGTAGGTCTCGCGCTCGTGCCAGTCGTTGGTCGGGTAGACCTCGACGAGGGACGGGACGTGCGGGTCGCTGTCCGGGGCGGACACCTCCAGCCGGATGAGCCGGCCGTGGGTGAGGGACCGCAGGTGGTAGACGGCGTGCAGTTCGCGACCCTTGTCGCCCAGGAAGTGGACGCCGCTGACTCCCGTACAGAGCTCGAAGCGCAGCGCCGGGTCGTCGCGCAGGGTGCGGGCGACCTGGAGCAGATGCTCGCGGGCGATGTGGAAGGTGAGTTCGCCGCGGTCGACGACGGTCTTCTCGATGGCGTTCTCGGGGAGCAGGTCCTGTTCCTCCAGGGCCCCTTCGAGTTCGTCGGCCACTTCGTCGAACCAGCCGCCGTACGGGCGGGACGTGGCGCCCGGCAGGGTCACCGTGCGTACGAGACCGCCGTAGCCGGTGGTGTCGCCGCCGTTGTCGGCGCCGAACATGCCCTTGCGTACGCGGATGACCTCGGCCTGCTCGCGCGGTGCGGGGACTCCGTTGCCGGTCCGCTCGTCGCCGTTCGCGTTGTCGGTCACCGCAGCAGCCCCTTCATCTCGATCAGGGGGAGCGCCTTGAGGGCCGCCTCCTCCGCCTCGCGGGCGGCCTCCTCGGCGTTGACCCCGAGCTTGGAGCTCTGGATCTTCTGGTGGAGCTTGAGAATGGCGTCGATCAGCATCTCGGGGCGCGGCGGGCACCCCGGCAAATAGATATCAACCGGGACAATGTGATCAACACCCTGAACAATGGCGTAATTGTTGAACATCCCGCCCGATGATGCGCAAACCCCCATGGAGATCACCCACTTCGGGTTCGGCATCTGGTCATAGACCTGCCGCAGGACGGGCGCCATCTTCTGGCTGACCCGTCCCGCGACAATCATCAGATCGGCCTGCCGCGGCGATCCGCGGAAGACCTCCATCCCGAAACGGGCCAGGTCGTAGCGCCCCGCACCGGTCGTCATCATCTCGATGGCGCAGCAGGCGAGGCCGAAGGTGGCCGGGAAGACGGAGGACTTCCGCACCCAGCCGGCGGCCTGTTCGACAGTGGTCAGCACAAAGCCGCTAGGCAGCTTCTCTTCGAGTCCCATGTGTGCCCCTCAGCCCCTCAGTCCCATTCCAGGCCGCCCCGGCGCCACACATACGCGTAGGCGACGAAGACGGTGAGCACGAAGAGCAGCATCTCCACGAGCCCGAAGATCCCCAGGGCGTCGAAGGTGACCGCCCAGGGATAGAGGAAGACGATCTCGATGTCGAAGACGATGAAAAGCATCGCCGTCAGGTAGTACTTGATCGGGAAGCGGCCGCCACCGGCCGGAGTCGGGGTGGGTTCGATACCGCACTCGTACGCTTCGAGCCGTGCTCGGTTGTACCGCTTGGGGCCGATAAGCGTGGCCATGACCACGGAGAAGATCGCAAACCCTGCCCCGAGGGCGCCGAGCACGAGGATGGGCGCGTAGGCATTCACGCTCCTCGCTCCTTCCAGTCGTCCTTGACCGTTGGACCGCATCGGGCGAACCGGCTCGCCACCTCACCAAGATCGTGCACATGTGAGGCAGTTCACAAGCCCGACTGCCCCGCATCCTATGCCTGCCATCCTGTGATCTGCGACACGGGGTGCAACAACGCCTTTGTGATCTCCACCACCTGACGAAGGATCATGAAGTCGGATGAGCGGTGATCTTCGTACGCGAAGCGGCCGAGTGATCACGAGACGTGACATTCGATGGTGTTACCGCTGGTCAAAGCAGTGCCGCGCTATCAATCGACGGCCCCTACAAGCAAATTGGCGATGGACGGATCCGGGTGATATAGGCATCGACCCACTCCGGCGCTCACCCGGAAGGGGGTGCCACGGGGTGCCATGTGGACATGTGCACGCATTCACGATCTTCCGGGCGACCACCTCACGCCGGTCGGACACCCGCACGCCGCGCACCGGCGAGGGGCGTCGCCGAGCGGCGACCACTCCTGAACCAAACGGACATGACGCACCAATAGGTCATCCCGCCTCAGGGGTCCGATCCAGCCACTCCCGTACTCGTGGCGCGTCCGCGCGGTTGCCGATCGAGCCCGAGTCATGCCGTGACCTGCGCCACACGTCCCCCGCTCCACATACAGCGGGTCTGGCCATCGGCGTGAACGGATGGTAAGCACCGGGCAATTCGGGCGTATTGCCGAAAGTCAATGATCACAGCCCTGATTACGCATGCCCGGTTTGCCCGTTACGGCGTCAATAAAGGCCCTCGGGAAGCGGATTCACAGATTCCGAACGTAACTGTGTCGCAACACACGTTTCTTGATGGGACCCCTTCAGCCCTGATAGCGCTAGTACTCATGTCCCTCACCGCTCACATACCCAGCCACCGGAAGCCCCGCCAGAGTGCCTCGAAGACGGCACTGCGGGCCGGAGTTGCCGGTGGCGTCCTCAGCACCATCGCGGTCGCAGGCGCCGCGGGCCCGGCCCAGGCCGAGCCGGTGACCCAGACCATCGAGATGCCCACCATCACCTCCGGGTTCTCCACGACCGTCGCCGCTTCCGCACAGGCCACGCAGCAGGTCGCCCTCGACCTGGAGACGCAGGCCAACGAGGACGCCGCGGCCGAGAACGCCGCGAAGAAGGCCAAGAAGGCCAAGGCCGAGGCCGTACGCAAGGCAGAGGCCAAGAAGAAGGCCGAGGCGGCCGCCAAGAAGAAGGCGGAGGCCGCCGAGCGCGCTTCCCGCACCGCCGAGCGCACGACGCTCAGCGCCTCCCCGGGCTCCTCCAGCGCCTCCGGCTCCTCCGCGTCCCCCTCCTCCTCGCCCTCGTACTCCTCGTCGAACGCCACCGGCTCCGCAGCCGCCGTGGTCGCCTTCGCCAAGGCCCAGGTCGGCGACGCGTACGTGCCCGGTGGCACCGGCCCCAACTCGTGGGACTGCTCGGGCCTCGTCCAGGCCGCGTTCCGTTCGGTCAACATCGACCTGCCGCGCGTCTCGCAGAGCCAGTCGACGGCCGGCACCCAGGTCTCGCTGAGCAACCTCCAGCCGGGCGACATCCTGTACTGGGGCAGCGCGGGCAGCGCGTACCACGTCGCGATCTACATCGGCGGCGGCCAGTTCGTCGGCGCGCAGAACTCCAACACCGGTACGGTGCAGCGCTCCCTGGACTACGACAGGCCGACCGGCGCGGTCCGCGTTCTCTGATTCACAAGCGTTCGCCGCCCATGGGCGGTCGCCGCTCCACAATCGTTCGCCGCTCCGCGGGCGTTCTCTGATTCACCAGCGCTATCTGATTCATCAGCGTTCTCGCGCGAGCGTCACCCGCCGCCGCCGAGCACGCTGAAGGGCCGTCGCTCCCCCGCTCGGGAGCGACGGCCCTTCGCCGTGTCCGGGACTCCGGGGCCTGCCGTGCTCAGGCCTCGTGCAGCGACCTGTCCGCCGGCCCCGTGGTGAAGCCGGTGAAGCGGACCTCAAGGCCCTCGCGCTGCGGCGAGCAGCAGAACGGGCCGGCCAGCGCCGCCGCCCCTGGGTCCAGCGGGGCGAGCCTGACCATCCGCCAGGGCCCGTCCTCGCACCGCGCGCGCACGGTGAGCGCGTCACCGGCCCGGCTGGCCCGTACGGTCACCCGCCGCCCGGCCCAGTCGGGGACGGGCGCCATCGACCAGTCCGAGACCTCGCGGGTGACCACGGCCCCCAGATGCGGGACCCCGTCGGTCAGTTCGATCCCGGCCTTGATCCAGTTCTGTTCGTCCACCCGGACCATGACCCCCGCCTGGTCGTACAGGGTGTCGAAGTCCGCCACGAACGTCACCTCGACGGCCGATCCGCCGGGCAGGTCGGTAAGAAGGGCATGCCCGTCGTCGTGCACGAAGCCGTAACTGGTGGTGCGCCAGAAGTCGCCGCGGTCCCGGGTGGTCACGAGCAGATCCGCGCCCTGGGCGACGGACGCCTGCGGCGGGTTGAGCCAGTAGGCCTGCGCCCAGTCGACCGTCTGCTGTCCGTTCATCGGATCCCCTTGATCGTCGGCCTCCGATCGTACGAGGCGGGAGGGCCGTCCAAGGCGGGAGGGGCGTACGAGGCGGGTGGGTCAGGGCACAGAGGGGCAGGGCAGGTGGGGCGGCGACCCTGCCCGCCAGGAGCAGCGCTTCCTCATAACAAAAAAGCCCCGGACGAATTGGCGTCCGAGGCTCGATCCTGCGTATATTTAACCCTTCATGTCTTTGCGAGAAAAGGCATGAAGAAGAACTCTTCTTCCAGAACCATATCGCGTCAGGAGTCGAATTGTCAACCGAGGAAATGCGGCAGGAACAGCAATTCATCACCGGCCTCTATGCCCGGCTCGATCAGCTCAGGGAGCTGGCCGAGGAGTCGGTGCGCGACGCGCTCGTGCAGGTCGGGACCGGTTTCCAGGCCCGGCTGGAACGGGATGTGCTGGTGGCGGAGCAGTCCGGGCTGCTCGGTGCGCTGCACTCGGGAGAGAACGGTCTCTGTTTCGGGCGCATCGACTTCCGGGACGGCCGGGCACACCACATCGGGCGTATCGGAATTCGGCAGGACGATCCGTCCCGTACGCCCCTGGTGATCGACTGGCGGGCGGATGTGGCGCGCCCCTTCTATCTGGCGACCGGTCATTCCCCGATGGGCCTGCGGCGCAGGCGGCACATCACCACCGAGGGGCGCACCGTCACCGCGCTCCACGACGAGCTGATGGACCTCGGGGACCCCACCCGTACCGGCCACGAGGGCGCGGACGCCGATGAGGTCCTGCTGGCCGCGCTGGACGCGGCCCGCACGGGGCGGATGCACGACATCGTCCGGACCATCCAGGCCGAGCAGGACCGCATCATCCGGGCGCCCCACCAGGGCGTCATGGTCGTCGAGGGCGGCCCCGGCACCGGGAAGACCGTCGTCGCGCTGCACCGGGCGGCGTATCTGCTGTACGAGCACCGGGAGCTGCTGGCCCGTCGCGCCGTGCTGATCGTCGGCCCGAACCCGGCCTTCCTGAGCTACATCGGCGACGTACTGCCGTCCCTGGGCGAGACCGGCGTGCTGCTGGCCACCCTCGGCGAGCTCTTCCCCGGTGTGCGCGCCACCGGCACCGACAGTCCGGCCGCCGCCGAGGTCAAGGGGCGCGCCGCGATGGCCGACGTGCTGGCGAAGGCGCTGCGGGAGAGGCAGACCGTGCCCGAGCGGGCGACGGAGATCGGCCACGACGGCTACGGGACGCTCCAGCTGGACCGGGCCATGGCCGAGGACGCCCGGTGGCGGGCGCGCGAGAGCGGGCTGCCGCACAACCTGGCCAGACCCGTCTTCGCGTTCCACATCATCGACGCGCTCACGGCGCAGCTGACCGAGCGGATCGGTGCCGACCCGTTCGGCGGGCCCAATCTGCTGGGGCCCGACGACATCGCGCAGATGGGCAAGGAGATCGCGATGAGCCGGGAGGTCCACGCGGCCGTCGACGAGCTGTGGCCACAGCTCACCCCGCAGGAGTTCGTCGCGGACTTCCTCGCCGATCCGGTCCACCTCGATGACGAGCCGGCCGGGCTGATCCGGCGGCGGGGCGGGGCCTGGACCGAGGCCGACGTACCGCTCCTGGACGAGGCCGCCGAGCTGCTGGGCGAGGACGACAGCGCGGCCCGCGCCGCGGCCGAGGCCGAGCGCCAGGAGCGGATCGCCTACGCACAGGGCGTGCTGGAGCTGTCGGCGGGCTCGGAGACGTACGAGTTCGAGGACGAGGAGTCCGAGATCCTCGCGGCGCACAACATCATCGACGCCGAACGGATGGCCGAACGGCACGAGGAGGCCGACCTCCGCAGCGCGGCCGAGCGGGCGGCGGCCGACCGGACCTGGGCGTTCGGCCACATCGTCGTGGACGAGGCGCAGGAGCTGTCCGCGATGGCCTGGCGGCTGCTGATGCGCCGCATTCCGACGCGTTCCATGACGCTCGTCGGGGACCCGGCGCAGACCGCCGAAGCAGCGGGGATCGGCTCCTGGGAACGCATTCTGGAGCCGTACGTGGGCGACCGCTGGGAGCACGTACGGCTGGGGGTCAACTACCGGACGCCCGCCGAGATCATGGAGGTGGCGGCCGGGTTCCTGCGGGCGCACGACCCGTCGTTCGAGCCGCCCGGCTCGGTGCGGTCGACCGGGGTGCGGCCCTGGGCGCTGCGGGTCACCGCGGACGGCCTGGCCACAGCGGTGGCGCGGGAGGCCGCGGCGGCCCGGGACGGCGGACGGGTCGCGGTCGTCGCCCCGGCGGCACTGCACGCGTCGCTCCTCGCGGAGCTGCCGGACGCGGGTCACGGGCCCGCGCCCGACCTCACCCGGGACGTGGTGCTGCTGGACGCACGGCAGGCGAAGGGACTGGAGTTCGACACGGTGCTGGTCGTGGAACCGGCCGCGTACGGCGTGAGTGATCTGTACGTCGCGCTGACCCGCGCCACCCAGCGCCTCGGGGTACTGCACACCGTCGATCTGCCCGAGGCGCTCGGCGGGCTGGAGGAGTCGGGGGCCGCCGGCCGGTCGGACGGCTGACAGCCCCCCGGCGGTCAGTTCGGCAGCCGGTCCAGCAGCCAGGTGCACAGCTCCTGGGTGATGGCGGTGTGCTCGGTGGTCTCCGAGGAGCACAGGAACTCGTCGAGTTCGCTCTCCTCCGGAGACATCCGGTCGATGCTCGCGTACAGATCCGACGGCTGGTCGAGGTCACGGACGGCGACCGCGCTGACGGACGGGACGAAGCAGACGTCGGGGTGGCGCAGGTCCACGGTCGCGCCGAACTTCTTCAGCATGTCGCCGAGGATCCTGTACGAGTCCAGCGAGCCGCCCGGTGCTCCGTCGAGCGCCGGGAAGCCGCTGGTCCTGATCGTCTTCTCGCCCTTCGGGAAGAGGCGCTTCAGCTCCGCGACGACCACCTCGTGGCCCTCGGCCTGGGTGAAGAACGTGGTGCCCGGGTAGACCAGCTTCCCGGTGCTCGCCAGGGCGATCTGGCCGGGCGGGACATCGAGGCCCCGGCCGTCACCCCGGCCGTTGGCCACGGCGATCCTGCGCGGCCTCATCGGCCACCCACCGACGTCCTGGAGCGCGTCCAGGAACTTCTCGCGCTCCGGGTCGATCCGGACCGCGCCGCTCTCGTTGTCGTAGTGACGCCACAGCATCTGCCGCGCGGCCGAACTGTTCATCTGCCGGGCGAAGTTGTTGGCGACCGGGATGAAGTGCGCGAACGCCTGGAGCCCGACCGGGATCACGGCACCGCGGTGCGGGCTGTCGTAGGAGAAGTAGAGCGCCGTACGGTGGTCGATGGCCTCGCTCTCCATCCTGGCGAGCGCGTAACGGGTGACGATCCCGCCCATGCTGAAGCCGCCCACGGTCAGCGGGGCGTCGCCCTCCTGACCGCTGATGGTGCGCAGGATGGCCGCGGTCGCCGCCTGGGCGTTGTCGAGGATCGACGCGCCCCGATTGTCGTAGCCGAGCAGGATGACGTCCCTGCCCCGCCGCCGCAGTTCGGTGAGGAACGCGAAGTCCCCGTCCAGGCCCTTGTAGAGCGCGTCGAGGTCGCTCTTGCCCAGATTGAACCCATCGGCCATGAGCACCGGGTTCCGGATGGCGTTGTTGCCCTCGCCGTAGTAGACGCGGGCGAAGCCGAAGGGCAGGTCCCACTCCTCGTCCGGCCGCGGAACCCGCACCTCGGCCGTGCGCGCGGTCCCCAGTGAACCGGCAAGCGTGAACTCGCCGATGCCCTGCTCCGCCGTCTCGCCCTGCTGTCCGGACAAAGTGTCGCTCCTCTGTCTGCGCCCATGCCGCAGCGGCCCGAAGAACACGGGCTCGGTGACCGCGGAGGGTGCGAAGACCGGCACATCATGGCCATACGTCCGGCGCCCGGATACGCGATCGCCGCACGGCGTCACCCCTCCAGGTACGAACCCGGCGTGGTGTGTTTATCCCGCCGGAATGCGGGCTTGGCGCGTCTCTTTCGGTCGGGGAACGGCCCCGAGCGGCCACCCGCGCGGGTGGGGCCCGGCAAGAGGGTCCGGGACCGTTCCGGCGACGCCTCCGGGAGCATCGCGATCACGCCATTCCTCGGCTCACCCCCTGTTCGAATCCGTCACGCCCCCGGCCCGACCAGGACGAACCAGACCGTCTTCGCGTGCGGCGCGCTCCCGCCGTGCGTCGTGGTCCCCCACCGCCCGGCCAGGCTGTCCACGATGAGGAGCCCCCGGCCGCGCTCCGCGTGCGGATCGGCACCCGGCTTCGGCAACGGGCCGGGCTCGTCGTCGGTCACGTAGACCAGGACCTGACGCCGGTTCACCGTCACGTCCACCCGGATCCGCGCCGACCGCGTGTGGCAGTGCGCGTTGGACACCACCTCGCTCACACACAACCGGGCGTCGTCCGCGAGCCCGCAATGCGCGGTGGTACGCAGCACGGCGCCCACGAAGTCCCGTGCGATCCGGGGTGCGGTGGGGGTGTTCGGCGCGATGAGCCGGTAACGCTCGCCGCGTTGGGGGAGGTACGGGGTGGGCGGAGGCGGAGCGGTTACGGAGGTCATGACGAGGTCTCCCTACGTGAGCGGGTCTCCGAGGTGGCATCAACTCGCGTGCGGGTGGCTGCACTTCGACCCACGGGGCGAGCTGTGCGACACGATGGGAACGGTAGGGTCAATAAATGCACCGGCGCAAGTCTGCACCTCTTGTGTTCACGCCCAGGGGTGAACGCGTCGCATACCGGCGAGCGCCCTGCGAGACTGCACACGCAAACAGGGGAAGGTGACATGCCACCAAGGGACAACCCGACCGCACGCCAGGCCCGCTTGGGCAGTGAGCTGCGCAAGCTCCGCGAACGTGCGGGCAGGACCGCCCGCGAGGCAGCCGGGCGTATCTCCACCGACCAGGCCAGGATCAGCCACATCGAAGCCGGACGCAGCGGCATCGGCGAGGAGCGGATCCGTCGGCTCGCCAGTTTCTACGCATGCGACGCCGAAGCGCTGATCAACGCGTTGTGCGCGATATCCCGCGAGCACCGGGGCCAGTTCTGGTGGGACGAGTACCGGGGCGTGCTCGCACCCGGATTCCTGAACATCGCGGAACTTGAGCACCATGCGCACTACATGCGATGCCTCCAGTCGGTGACGCTGCCGGGGCTGCTCCAGACCCCGGACTACTCACGAGCCCTGTTCGACGGGGTGCTCCCCAAGCTGCCCGAGGACGAGGTGACAGCCAGGGTCGAACACCGCATGCGGAGACAGTCGGTGCTCGACCGCGACGATCCGCCCGAGTTCGAAGTCATCGTGCACGAGGCCAGCCTGCGCATGCGGGTCGGCGGCCGCAAGGTCGCCCGTGAACAGCTTGAGCACCTGCTTGAGGCAACGGATCGGCCTGCCATCACCGTGCGCGTGATTCCATTCGCGAGCGAACACTTCGTCGAGGTCACGCAGACAGTGCTGTACGCGGGCGGAGTGGTGCCGCAGTTGGACACCGTGCACATCGACACACCCTTCGGCGGCACCCACCTGGATGCGGCAGCCGATCTCCACCGGTACCGGATGCAGCTCGACTTCGCACAGGAGGTCAGTCTGGCCCCCGAGGAGTCGCGAAGCTTCATTCACCACATCGCACGGGACCTGTGATAATCCGCAGCATGAACACAGAGATCGAGTGGCAGAAGTCGTCCTTCTCCGGCGGCGGCGGGGAGCAGTGCGTCGAGATCGCGGCGCACGCCGGCGAGATCCTGATGCGCGAGAGTGACGACCCAGGCGCGGTGACCACCACCAGCCGGGCCAAGTTCGCCGCGTTCATCGAGGGCGTCAAGGCAGGCGAGTTCGACCACTTCGCCCGGTAGTAACCTTCAGCCGTAGAGCCCACGAGAGCCCTCCGCCCACGGCGGAGGGCTTTTGCGCGTCTCGGCAACATGCATGCTCCGGGGCATAGTTGCACCGCAAGCCCGGTGACGCTACGGTCACCGTACGTCGCCAAAGCGAACAGGCGCATCGCCCGGCCGCACTCGCGCAGCAACGCAACTCCCCCTGCCCGCAGACGCATTGAGCGTCATGCGGGCACACCCGGGCCGCCCCCGCCCCGCTGTTCGTCACACAACCCCGGGGCGGGGGCTCTCCGGCACCGCACCGCACCAACCCACACGCTGCGATCGGACGGTCGACCATGCGTACGCCACCGCACACCCCGCCCATCGAAGCCCGCGTCGAGCACGGCTTCCGGCTCGACGTGCTCCGGTACGGGCCCGCGACCGGCTTCGTGCCCGAACCGGTCGACCTCCGCATCCTGGCCTGCCCCCGCGAGGCCGTCCGCGTGATCCGCGTCCAGCTTCGCGCGAGCCACGTCCTCGGGCTGACCCCGCGCGAGACGGCGCGGGCCCTCCACTGGGCCGACCAGGGTGGCTGGGTACAGGCGCTCGGCGCGCTCCATCGCGACGAGCCCTGCGGATTCACTTTGCTGCTCCGCAGGGGGCGCCACATCGAGTGGAGCGTGCGCCCCCTGCGCTACGTATCGCTCACACCGCCACCGGGGCGCTGAGGAGCGTCTCCGCTGAGCGATGCTCCTGCCGGTTAAAGGGCGGTCCGAGATGTTTGTTCTATTCCGTATGAGATTCTTCGCGGGAAGCAGGGGCGGCATACGGCCGCGCCCGACCGGGCGGGGGACCCTCCTCGCCGCCGGACGAAAGGGAGACACGGTGCGGGACACGACGGACTCGATACGGGACGGGCAACCGGGGCGCAGGCTGTCGTGGCCGTGGTTCCTGGTGGTGGTCGTCGTGTACGCGGGCATCATCCAGGGTCTGGGACTCCTGATCGGCGTGGACACCAGCTACTCGGACAGCCAGTTCCCCACCACCGAGTCCCTGGTCCGCAACGCGCTGATACCGATCGGGGCGTCGATCGTGTTCGCGGCGGCCGTCGTCACCTGGCTCGGCTGGTGGGGCGAGGTCCTGCGCTATCGGGCCCCGGTGCGGCGCTGGGTGCGCTGGGTCCCGATCTCGATGCTCGCCGTCGCGCTGATCGGCCTGAACTACGGCCACCTCTCCGACCAGAGCATCTCCCTGGTGGCCTGCCTGCTGCTGCTCGGGCTGTTCGTCGGCGTCGGTGAGGAACTCATGTTCCGGGGCATCGGCGTCCATGTCTTCCGCCGGGCGGGACTCACCGAGGGCAAGGTCGCCCTCTACTCCTCGCTCGTCTTCGGCCTCGTACACGTCAGCAACGCCTTCGGCGAGGGAGCGCAGGCCATCGCGCAGGCCCTCGTGGTGTCCACCTCGGGCTACTTCTTCTACCTGTGCCTCCGCGTCGGCGGCATCATCCTGCTGCCGATGCTCGTCCACGGTCTGTGGGACACAAGCCTGATCTCCAACCTCGTGGGCGACAAGCCCCAGGTCTCCCTGGGCTTGGTCTTCATCATCCTGCTCCAGGTCGTCCTCATCGTCGTGCTGCTCATCAAGCGCCGCACCACCGAGCCCGTGCCGGCGGGTGTCCCGAGCTGACCGCCCGTTCCGGTGCCCGGGGTGGGCGGGTCAGCCGCCCTGTCCGGCGCCTCCCATCGGGCCGACCGTCACCGGGGAGCCCGAGCCGTCCGTGACGGGCAGCGTGGCGGCACCCGGCCAGTCCAGGGTCACGGACTTCGTCTCGTCCGGCGGGGTCACCACCAGCCCCGTGACACGCACACCGGAACCACCCGACTCGTTCAGCGGGTAGGTGATACCGAAGAAGATCCGCTCCCCGTCCTTGAGCACGTCCGGACCCGTCTCGCGGCCCGCCCGCTCCGCCGACAGCGGCCCCTCACTCGTCTTCAGATCCACACCCGCATACCCCGAGACCGAGCAGTCCCCGCCACCACCGTTCTTCAGCTCCACCACGACCGTGCCCTCACCCTCATCGCTGATGCTCCGGTCCGACGCCGTGATCTCCAGCTCGTCCGTACGGCACTTCCCGACCCCGCCACCCGCACCGGAACCGCCCCCGCCCGTCCCACCGTTCCCGCTGGAACCCTTCCCCTCGGAACCGTCCGCACCGCCCTTGCCCGCACCGACCTGATCCGAACCACCACCCGACGACGACGCGGACGACCCGGCGGACGCGGACGACGGGGCACCCCGACCCGTACCGTCCTCCTCACCCTGGCAGGCCGTGAGCGACAGACTCGCGGCAACGGCCAGAGCGGCGAAGGTGAGCTTGTGAACGCGCATCATGTCTTCCTCAGCATCGGTTGTCGGCACTGCCGGTCGGCGGCGACAGCCGCTCGGTACGGGTCAGTACGGGTCAGTACGAGCGAGCATTTCTGATCACCTAGACCCGCCCGGCCCGGCCCCCCGTTCCGCCCAACCACGCCCTAATACACCGCTGTTACACGCGCGGCCAGGCACGTCACGACGGAACGCACCCCCCGCCCAGCCGCACCACCGGTTCCCACCCCCAACCCCCACCCGCACCCAGCCACCGCCCGCTGGGACAGACCCGTAACCCACCGAACCTTGACCACCAGCGGGCCGCGGCCCTCACCCGGCGGACGCCGGCCCGGACCCACAGGGCTCTCGCCGACACCTCAATCGGGAGGAGATGCGTGCTCCGGCAGGCCGTGCGCCATCGGTCCCGGGTGGCGGAAGAGCGGAAGAGCGGGCCCGCCGGGACCACGGAACACGTGGAGGACCGGTTCACCGCGTACACAGGGGCGCCGGTGCTCGAATAGCCCCATGGACGACACACCGCCCCACCCCCCTTCGCCCACCGCCCCCGACACCGATCTGATCATCGTCGGGGGCGGGCCGGCCGGTTGCGCCGCCGCCCGGACGGCCGCCGGTGTCGGGATGCGCTCGGTCCTGATCGAGGCGGACGCCCTGTGCCGCAACCTCTACCGCATCCCGGCCCTGAACAACGTCCTGGGCGGCCACACCAACGGCCCCGCGCTCGCCGACGCCATCACCGGGGAGCTGGAGAGCACGGAACTGTGCCGCCTGGAACTCGGCCGCCGCGCCGTCGAACTGCGCGCCGACGACGACCGCGTCGCCGTCACCCTGGACACCGGTACGCGCCTCACCGCTCCGTACGCCGTCGTCGCGACCGGCGTCGGCCCGCTCCAGCCCCGTGACGCCGCCTGGATCACCGGGCCCGAGTCCCTCACCCTGCCCCCGCTCTGGCAGGCCGACGCGGACGACGCCGAAGGCCGGACCCTCCTCGTCCTCGGCGGCGACCGCCCGATCGGCACCTTCCTCCGCGCCCACCCGGCCGTCGGCACCCGCCTGCTCGTGGCGTACCCGGACGCCGACGCGTACAAGACCGAAGAGATCCGCGACGACCCCCGCGTCGCGCTCCTGCCCGTCGCGCACCTGACCCTGGCCCCCTCCGGAGGGACCCCGGTCACAGCGGAAGCGGTGGGCCGCGACGGCGTACGGCACACGGTCACGGCAGACGCCGCGTACCTGAGCATCGGAAGCGTGCCCACCGCGCCGCCCGGTGACCTCGTCCGCGGCGCGGACGGCTACTGCCCGCCGACCGGCCGCCGCTCCCGCCTCATCGTGGCCGGTGACCTGCGATCCGCCCGCTTCCAGCGGATCATGACCGCCATGGGCTCCGGCAGTGAGGCCGCGCTGCGCGCCTACTACGCGGCGCGGGAGTTGTCCACCGGGGACTGATCCACGCGCCAGCGCGGTCGGCGCCGAGCACGTGCCCGGCGCCCCCGCGCTACCCGGCCCTCACGCCAGCACCCGTACCCGTACGCGCCGTGCCCCGGCCGTGACCAGGGCGAGGGTCATCAGCGCACCGCTCACCCAGACCGGCGCCCGGTAGCCGAATCCGGCGTCCAGGGCCAGGCCGCCCGCCCAAGGTCCCACCGTGGCACCGAGGTTGAAGGCGGTCGTGGAGAAGGCGCCCGCGAGGGTCGGGGCGTCCGGGGCCTGGTCGAGGACGCGGGTGATCAGGGCCGTGCCCGTACCGAAGGCGAGCATCCCCTGGACCAGGATCAGGGCGAGGGCCACCACCGGACTGCCCGCCGTCAGGGCCAGCGCGCTCCAGCCGAGGGTGAGGGCGACCATCCCCGAGGCGATGAGCGCGGTGGGGCGGACGTCGGCGAAGCGGCCCGCGACGGTGACGCCGAGGAACGAGCCCACGCCGAAGAGCGCGAGGGCGGCCGGTACCCATCCCGCGCCCAGACCGGTCTCCCTGGTCAGCAGCGGTTCCAGGTAGGAGAACGTACAGAAGGTCGCCCCCTGGACCAGGGCCATCGTGAGCAGGGTGAGCCGGAGCCGTGAGCGGGTCAGGACGCGCAGCTCGGTCCGGACCGGTACGGGTTCGGCGTCGGGCCGTCCGCCCGGGATGCTGCGGACGATCGCCAGGACCGCCGGTACGGAGACGAGGGCGACCGCCCAGAACGCCGACCGCCACCCCCACCGCTCCCCCAGCACCGCACCGGCCGGCACCCCGACCACACAGGCGACCGTGACCCCGCCGACCACCACGGCGGTGGCCCGCGCCTTCAGGTGCGCGGGCACCAGGGAGACGGCCGTCATCAGGGCCACCGCCCAGAAGCCCGCGTTGGCGAGGGCCCCGACGAAACGGGTCGCGAGGAGCACTCCGTAACTCGGGGTGAGCGCCCCCACGACATGGACGGCGACGAACACCGCGAGGAACAGCAGCAGTGCGCGGCGGCGGGGCCAGCTGCGGCTGAAGAGCGCCATCAGGGGCGCGCCGATCACCATCCCGACGGCGAAGGACGAGGTCAGCAGACCCGCCGCGGACAGGGAGACGTCCAGGTCGGCGGAGATGCCCGAGACCAGCCCGGACAGCATGAACTCGGAGGTGCCCTGGGCGAAGACCGCGAGCCCGAGGACGTAGACAGCGAATGGCATGGGAACAGGACCCCTTGGACGGAACCGTCGATGGACGAGACAGACCGGTGTGCGGGGATACGGGCCCACGCCCCGTCGTGCGCGCCGGAGCGGATCCGGCGGGCGGCGACCTGGCGGCGCGGAAGAATGCCCCGCTGATCGCGGGGGCATGACTCGGTGAGCGGCGCTTCGGCGCGCGTGACCGAGGAGGGAACGGCCCGTACCCGCGGTGATCCGGCGGGGACGGAGCCGTGCGAAGAGATGCCCGTGACCCTGTGGGTCACCCGGCGTCGGTCAGCAGGAACTCGGCCACCGGAGCACCGGTGGCCTCGGTCTGTCGGACTCGGGGCTGGACATGGGCGCCACGGTATCCGGCCGGGCGGTCCCGGTGCCAGTGGATAAGGCGCGGGGAGCTCTGCCGGGCCTGGTCCAAGGCCGACGGCTACGCGAGTGACGCTCGCAAGAAATTTCCTACCGCCGGTGTTACGTTTTAGGTATGAGCAGCCATGCAGCCCACCCCGTACCCGAGCGGGCCGGTAAGAGATCCGTCTCGCTGGCACAGTCGTTGATCAACGAAGTCGAGGAGCGGACCGGAAAGAACGCGTTCTCCTCCGTCGTGGCCGAAGCTCTGGAGCAGTGGCTCGCCACGGCCAAACTCCGCGAGGTCGTCACAGCCGACCGCAAGGCATTCGGCCCCGTCTCCGACGAGGCACGGCGGCAGGCGGAACTGGAGTGGTGAGTAAACGCCTCAAGATCAAGGCGAAGAGTGAAGGCACACTCGTCCTGGATGCCCAGGGGCTTTCGCTGCACGTCGACGGCGACGAGGGTATGCGGGCGCGCATCGAGGTCGCCCAGCAGAGCGGCCGAAGAGTCGCATTGTCCGCCCTGACGCCTTTGGAGGTGCGCCGGAGCGGGGAGGCCGCCAAGCGGCTCCAGTTCCTGCTGTCCCGGTTCGACGTGAAGCCGGTCAGCGACGTGGTGATAGACGCCGCTGAGAAGCTGCTGGATGTCTCGGGCCTCGATGGTCACGAATGCCTCGTGGACGCGCTCGTGGTCGCCACGGCCGCACTCTGCACGCCCCCGGTACTACTCGTCACCTCCGACAAGTCGCACATCCCGGCCCTGTGCAAGGCCGCCGAGGAACTTTCCGGCTCACCGAAAGTGAAGATCATCAACGTCTGAGATTTCCACCGTCGCACACCGGGCCGCCCAGCCATGTGCCGGGCGGCCGACCTTGCGTGGTCAGGCCTTCGGGGCCACCTTCGACAGGCCGTTGATGATGCGGTCCATCGCGTCGCCGCCCGTCGGGTCGGTGAGGTTGGCGAGCATCTTCAGGGTGAACTTCATCAGGATCGGGTGCGTGAGACCGCGCTGCGTCGCGATCTTCATGACCTTCGGGTTGCCGATCATCTTCACGAAGGCGCGGCCCAGCGTGTAGTAACCGCCGTAGGTCTCCTTGAGCACCTTCGGGTAGTTGTGCAGGGCCAGTTCGCGCTGGGCCGGGGTGGCGCGGGCGTGGGCCTGGACGATGACGTCGGCGGCGAGCTGGCCCGACTCCATGGCGTACGCGATGCCCTCGCCGTTGAACGGGTTGACCATGCCGCCCGCGTCACCGACGAGCAGCAGGCCCTTGGTGTAGTGCGGCTGGCGGTTGAAGGCCATCGGGAGCGCGGCGCCCCGGATCGGCATCGTCATGTTCTCCGGGGTGTAGCCCCAGTCCTCCGGCATGGACGCGCACCACGCCTTGAGGACCTCGCGCCAGTCCAGCTCCTTGAAGGCCGCGGAGGAGTTGAGGATGCCGAGGCCGACGTTGGACGTGCCGTCGCCCATGCCGAAGATCCAGCCGTAGCCGGGCAGCAGCCGGTCCTCGGCGCCGCGCCGGTCCCACAGCTCCAGCCAGGACTCCAGGTAGTCGTCGTCGTGGCGGGGCGAGGTGAAGTACGTACGGACCGCGACGCCCATCGGGCGGTCCTCGCGGCGGTGCAGGCCCATCGCGAGGGAGAGCCGGGTGGAGTTGCCGTCGGCGGCGACGACGAGCGGGGCGTGGAAGGTGACCGGGGTCTTGTCCTCGCCGAGCTTCGTGTTCACGCCGGTGATGCGGCCGGTGCGCTCGTCGATGATCGGGGCGCCGACGTTGCAGCGCTCGTACAGCCGGGCGCCCGCCTTCTGCGCCTGCCGGGCCAGCTGCTCGTCGAAGTCGTCCCGCTTGCGGACGAGGCCGTAGTCCGGGTACGAGGCGAGGTCCGGCCAGTCCAGCTGGAGACGGACGCCGCCGCCGATGATGCGCAGCCCCTTGTTGCGCAGCCAGCCCGCCTCTTCGGAGATGTCGATGCCCATGGAGACGAGCTGCTTGGTGGCGCGCGGCGTGAGGCCGTCGCCGCAGACCTTCTCCCGGGGGAAGGCCGTCTTCTCCAGGAGCAGGACGTTCAGTCCGGCCTTGGCGAGGTAGTACGCGGTCGTGGAGCCGGCTGGGCCCGCTCCGACGACGATCACGTCCGCGCTGTGCTCGGAGAGGGGCTCGGTCACGGTCGGATCTCCCGAAGACTCGAATTCGCGTGCCGCGCGGCACATGTCCCGTGCAGTCTAGGGGGGCCTGCTGATCAACCTCCCGAAGGGCTCCCCGATGTCGACCGCGCCTGTTTCCCACCCTGCCGTACGTCTGCGAGTCCCGACCGACGAGGACGCCCTGACCTGGCACCGGGTGTTCGACGATCCCGAGGTGATGGAGTTCTTCGGCGGCCGGTCGGCCGAATTCTCCGTGTACGAGGAGCTGACCGCCCGGCAGCGGCGGCACGACGCGGAGCTGGGCTACTGCCTGTGGACCATGACCGACGAGGAGGACCGCGTCCTCGGCTTCACCGGCGCGCAGCCGTGGCCGCACACCACGTACGGCCCGGTCGGCGAGATAGAGATCGGCTGGCGGCTGGGCCGGGCGGCCTGGGGCCGGGGGTACGCCTCCGCCGCCGCGCGCACCGCGCTGGAGCGGGTGCGGGCGGCCGGGGTGCCGGAGGTGGTCGCGATGATCGACTCCCGTAACGCCCGGTCGGTCGCGGTGGCCGAGCGGCTCGGGATGCGCCGGGCCGAGACCTTCACGACCCCCAGGGCGGGGCAGGTCGCGTGGTGCTTCCGGCTGGCGCTGTGACCCGGCGGGCCGTCAGGCGCGTACGCCCCGGTGCAGGGCCACCACTCCGCCGGTGAGATTGCGCCAGGCCACGTTCGACCAGCCGGCGTCCTGGAGCCGTGCGGCCAGGCCCGCCTGGTCGGGCCAGGCACGGATCGACTCGGCGAGATAGACGTACGCGTCGGGGTTGGACGACACCGTGCGGGCGGCGGACGGCAGTGCTCGCATCAGGTACTCGATGTAGACCGTGCGGAACGGCGTCCAGGTCGGCTGGGAGAACTCGCAGATGACCACGCGGCCACCGGGCTTGGTCACCCGGTACAGCTCACGCAGCGCGGCGTCGGTGTCCTGGATGTTGCGCAGCCCGAAGGAGATCGTGACGGCGTCGAACGTCTCGTCCTTGAACGGGAGTTTCGTGCCGTCCCCGGCGGTGAACGGCATCCACGGGTGGCGCTCCTTGCCGACCTTGAGCATGCCGAGCGAGAAGTCGCAGGGCACCACATAGGCGCCCGCCCGCGCGAAGGGCTGCGAGGAGGTGGCGGTACCGGCGGCCAGGTCCAGGATCTTCTGGGCCGGGCGGGCGTCCACCGCCTTGGCGACCTCCTTGCGCCAGAGCCTGGCCTGTCCGAGTGAGATCACATCGTTGGTGAGGTCATAGCGTCTGGCCACGTCGTCGAACATCGAGGCGACTTCGTGCGGCTGCTTTTCCAGGGAGGCTCGGGTCACCCTCCCATTCAAGCAGTCCGGCCGGATCGCTCCCACGGCGGCGTGAGTCGCCCACAACCTTTTGGCTCCGGAGGCACTCAGTAACGGTGGAAGCGGAACACCCGAACGCGAAGGAGACCTCTGTCCGTGGTGGCTGAGCAGGGCGGACGGCCTACGCGTCGTGCAGCGGGGCGGGGGCGGACTGGGCGTGGCAGGGGGCGCGAGGCCCGGCGGGTCCGGGCGCGGATACGGGTGCTGGGGGCGACGGCGGTTCCTGCGCTGCTGGTGGCCCTGGCCCTGGCGCTGTTGACCGGGCCGTGGGGCGGGGAGACGAAGACCCCGGCGGAGCCCTCGGCTGAATCCTCGGCGGAGTCCTCGGCCGCCGCAGCCGCCTCCGGCCGGTTCACGGTGGCCCGGCCCGTCGGCGGCACCCAGGGCAAGGGAAAGGTCCACCACTACCGGGTCGAGGCGGAGAAGGGCAGCGGACTCACCGCCGGGCCCGCGGCGGCCGAGATCAGCGAGATCTTCGGCGATCCGCGCGGCTGGACCGGGCCCGGCGACGACGCCTTCCGGCAGATCTCCTCGGGACCGGCCGGACTGGTGATTCGTATCGCCACGCCCGACACCGTCGACAAGCTCTGCGGCGCGTACGGGCTGAGGACCCGCGGCGAGGTCAACTGCCGGATCGGCACCACGGTCGTGGTGAACCTCAAGCGGTGGCTCAAGGGCTCGCCCCAGTTCGACGGGCCGATCCACGACTACCGCGCGCTGATCATCAACCACGAGGTCGGGCACTGGCTCGGCCACGGCCACGAGACCTGCCCGGGAGCGGGTCGCCGGGCCCCCGCGATGATGCAGCAGATCGACGGGCTGAAGGGCTGCGTCGCCAACGGCTGGCCGTACGACGCGAACGGGAAGTATCTGCGCGGCCCGTCGGTGCGCTGAAACCAGGCCGGACGGTCGCGCCGGCCGACCTTGCCAATCGACCTCGCCGGACAGCCGAGCCGGAAACCCCGCCGGACAGCCTCACCGGTCAGCGGCGCCGGTACACCATTCGTCCGGCGAGCACCGTGACCACGCAGGACGCGGCTCCCGCCGTGAGGAGGCCCGCGACATCCGGCACGTCGAACACCGAGAAGTCGGCGTCGCGGCCCGCGAAGTCCAGGGGCGGCAGCAGCAGCGCCTCGCTCAACGGCAGCCCCGCCAGGGGGTCCAGGGACGGCCGCCCCGGGGCCTCGCCCCCGGTGAAACGTTCCCGTACGCCCAGGCCCACCCGGTGCACGGCGTCAGCCACCGCGTCCCGGGTCAGCGGGCCCGTGACGGCGACCGTGCCGTGGGCCAGCATCCGCTGCACCCCGCGCCGGGCGCTCGCGCCCCAGCGGGCGTCCGTCATGCCGAGGGCGTCGAGCGCGGCCCCGGTGAGCGGCTCGGTGCCCAGGGTGTCGGCCTCGCGCGGGTCGGGGTGGTAGGTCCGCTCCAGCAGTTCGGGGCCGTACGGATTGAGCAGACCGGGCGTCAGCACGCCCGGCCAGCGGCGGACCCTGGCGGTCGGGTGGGCGGCCGCCAGTTCCTCGTACGGACCGGTGGCCGTGAGCAGGCGCCCCGCCACGAGGACGGCGCCGACGGGCACGGGCTCGCGCCCGTGGCCCGGCAGCAGCAGGTCCGCGGTGTGAATCGTCAGCAAGGAGGGCCTAGTTGGTGCTGAGGAGCTTCAGCTCCGGGTGGGCCGTGCCGCCCTCGATCGCGGTGGACGAGATGTGCGAGACGACGCGCTCGTCGACCGGGTCGTTCGCCGGGTCGTCGTGCACGACGAGGTGCTCGTACGTCGTGGCGCGCTGGGCGGGGACGCGGTCCGCCTTGCGGATCAGGTCGATGATCTCCAGCCGGTTGGAGCGGTGCCTGGCACCGGCCGAGGAGACCACGTTCTCCTCCAGCATGATCGAGCCGAGGTCGTCGGCGCCGTAGTGCAGCGACAGCTGGCCGACCTCCTTGCCGGTGGTCAGCCAGGAGCCCTGGATGTGCGCGACGTTGTCCAGGAACAGCCGGGCGATGGCGATCATCCGCAGGTACTCGAAGAGCGTGGCCTGCGTCTGGCCCTTCAGCTTGTTGTTCTCGGGCTGGTAGGTGTACGGGATGAAGGCGCGGAAGCCGCCCGTACGGTCCTGTACGTCGCGGATCATGCTCAGGTGCTCGATGCGCTCGGCGTTGGTCTCGCCGGTGCCCATCAGCATGGTGGAGGTGGACTCGACGCCCAGGCCGTGGGCGATCTCCATGATCTCCAGCCAGCGCTCGCCGGACTCCTTGAGCGGGGCGATCGCGGTGCGCGGCCGGGCGGGCAGCAGTTCGGCGCCCGCGCCCGCGAAGGAGTCGAGACCGGCGGCGTGGATCCGCTCGATGGCCTCCTTCGCCGACACCTTGGAGATCCGGGCCATGTGCTCGATCTCGGAGGCGCCCAGCGAGTGGATGACCAGCTGCGGGTACGCCTTCTTGATCGCGGAGAAGTGCTCCTCGTAGTACTCGACGCCGTAGTCCGGGTGGTGGCCGCCCTGGAACATGATCTGCGTGCCGCCGAGCTCCACGGTCTCCGCGCAGCGGCGCAGGATGTCGTCGAGGTCGCGGGACCAGCCCTTGGCGGTGTCCTTGGGCGCGGCGTAGAACGCGCAGAACTTGCAGGCCGTGACGCACACGTTGGTGTAGTTGATGTTGCGCTCGATGATGTACGTCGCGATGTGCTCCGTACCGGCGTAACGGCGACGGCGTGCGGCGTCGGCCGCCGCTCCCAGTGCGTGCAGGGGGGCCGACCGGTAGAGGTCGAGCGCCTCCTGCGGGGTGATCCGACCGCCTTCGGCGGCTCGGTCGAGGACGGGCTGAAGGTCGGCCTTCTCGGTCACCGGGCTGTCACCTTTCGGCGGTTTTTCTACGGATCCACGGACCGATCCAGCGTACGCCAGCCCCTGGCGCCATCAGCCGCCGGACCGGGTCAGCGTGCCGTACGGAAGTCCCGCACCGCTCTCCTCGGACCGGAACCGCAGTCGGCCGTCCGCGCTCCTGGCGAAGACGACTTCGGCGGTGGTCGTGGTGCACAGGCCCGCCGTACTGATGCGGTCGGGATCGACGCGCTCCTCGAAGGTCAGCTCGTCGGCGGTGCCGGAGGAGAGCGTGCCGACGCTGTGGCAGCTGACGCTGATGCCGAGGCTGGAGATCGTCGTACGCATCCGGACCACGTCGGTGCCCCGCTTCCCCTCGGTGAACACCGCGGTGAGGGTGCCGTGCGGCTGTCCGGTCGTCCGCTCCTTGAGCGGGCCCTTCCAGGTGCCGACGAACTCCTTCGGCAGCGCGTCGACCTGAGCAGCGCCGGAACCGGTCGGTGCGGAACCGGCGGGGGTCGGACTCCCGGCCTCGGACGGGGCCTTGGAGGCGGACGGCGCGGTGCCCACGCTGTCGGTGCTGTTCTGTTCCCCGCCGCTGCCGGGCAGCACGTCGGTGAGCATGCCGGTGCTCACCATCACCACGGCGCAGGCGCTCGCCACGGCCAGGGCGACCGTGCAGCTGACCCGGCGCCCGCGGCGCTCACCGGCCGGCTGCGATTCGGCGTTCACCGTGACGGAGAACCGGGGGTCGTGGGTCCGCTGCTCGGGCATCCCGCCCGCACCCATCCGCCTGGCGGAGTCGGCGGACAGGAAGGAGGCGGCGGAGAGGGGCGGGGCGGGGGGTGTCGGGGGCGGCAGGCTGAACGGCGGACCGAACACGCCCGGCCCGCCGGATTCCCCGGCCCCGGCGGCCGTCCCGCTCCGGTCGCCCCGGTCGCCGCGGCCCCCGTGGCCTCCCCGGCCTTGGTCCCCCTGGCCCCGGTCCTGGATCTCCAGCGACGCGTCGCTGAACGGCACCGGCCCCGTCTGCGTCGGTACGTCCTGCGGCGGTTCCAGGTCCAGCAGGGCCACCGCGGCCCGGCTGACCTCACGCACCAGCGGTCCCGGCAGCCAGCCGCCCGCCACCATCGCGGCGGCCCCGCCGGGTGCGAGCGCGCGGGCGAGGGAGGCCGGGGCGGGCCGGTCCGCCGGGTCCTTGGCCAGACACCCGGCGACCACCTCGCGCAGCTCGCCCTCCAGTTCGCCCAGCTCCGGCTCCTCGTGCACCACCTTGTAGAGGAGTACGGCGGACGAGTCGCCGACGAAGGGGGCGGTGCCGGTGGCCGCGTACGCGAGGACCGCGCCCAGCGAGAAGACGTCGGCCGCGCCCGAGACGTCGTGGCCCCGGATCTGCTCGGGGGCCATATAGCCGGGCGAGCCGACGGAGACGCCGGTCGAGGTGAGCGAGACGGTCGCCCCGAGGGCCCGCGCGATACCGAAGTCGATCAGCCGGGGGCCGTCGAGGGCGAGCAGCACGTTGGACGGCTTCACGTCCCGGTGCACGATGCCCTGTCCGTGGACGACGGCGAGCGCTTCGGCGAGGCTCGCGCCCAGGGTGCGTACCGCGTCTTCGGGCAGCGGGCCGTGGTCGGTGATCGCCTCCGACAGCGGGGGTCCGGCCACGTAGCCGGTCGCGACCCACGGCACGGGCGCGTCCGGATCGGCGTCCAGGACCGGGGCCGTCCACTGGGCACCGATGCGCCGGGCGGCCTCGACCTCGCGCCGGAACCGGGCCCGGAACTGCTCGTCCAGGGCGAAGTGGGGGTGGACGACCTTGACCGCGACGGTACGTCCACCCGCGCTGCGCCCCAGATAGACCCGGCCCATACCGCCCGCGCCGAGCCGGCCGAGCAGCCGGTAGGCGCCGATGGTGTGCGGTTCGCCGGCTTCCAGCGGCTGCATAAGGACTCCCCCTGTGGACCGTCCGGACCTCCGACCGAAGCCTATGGGGCGGGGGTCATGAGGTCACAGGGAAACGTGTTACCGATTTCCCCCCTAAGGGCACGAAGGGAGGTTTTCGCCACGGTAAAAGGCGCGAATGTGTCGTTCATCCGATCGATACCGGGACGCAAACGATACTCACCCCGGACGCCGTCCATTATTCGACATCCGGGCACCGGACGTATGTCCGGCCCATTCGTTCCATTCGCTCCATTCACCACCACACCGATAAACGGCAGGACGGTACGGGATTCATCCATTCCCGGTATCCCTTCCCGGGACACCTCTCGGCCGCTCCCGGCTGCTCCCGGCCGCCCTCAGCCGCCGAGCAGTTCCACCTGGACCTCCGCCGGGTACCCGGTGTCCGCGCCGGTCCGGCGTGCGAACTCCCGCACACCCGCCAGCTGATCCGGACCGAAGCGGAAGTCCAGCGTCGTGAAGTACCGCTCCAGCACCTCCGCGTCGAAGGATTCCCAGCGCGCGGCCTGCTCGGCCACCTTGGTTACCTCCTCCAGGGAGACGTCCCGCGAGGCCAGGAACGCCTCGTGCACCTTGGCCGCCTGCTCGGGCTGCGTGGCCAGATAGTCCTTGCGGGCCGCCCAGACGGCGAAGACGAACGGAAGGCCGGTCCAGTCCTTCCACATCCGGCCCAGGTCATGGACCTGGAGCCCGAGCCGGGGCGCGTCGTGCAGGTTGGCGCGCAGCGCGGCGTCACCGATCAGCACGGCGGCGTCCGCCTCCTGCATCATCTGCCCGAGGTCGGGCGGGCAGGTGTAGTAGTCGGGGCTGACGCCGTAGCGCTCGGCGAGCAGCAGCTGCGCGAGCCGCACCGAGGTCCGCGAGGTCGAACCGAGCGCCACCCGGGCCCGGTCGAGCTGCTCCAGCGGCACCTGGGAGACGATGACGCACGACATGACGGGCCCGTCGCAGCCGACCGCGATATCGGGGAAGGCGACGAGATCGTCGGCGTTGCGCAGGAACTCCACCAGCGTGATGGGGCCGATGTCCAGGTCACCCCTGATCAGTTGCTCGCTGAGTCTCTCCGGGGTGTCCTTCGAGAGCTCCAGGTCGAGCAGGGTTCCCGTCCGCGCCAGGCCCCAGTACAGGGGGAGGCAGTTGAGGAACTGGATGTGGCCGACGCGCGGCCGGCTGCGACGGTGGTCGCCTTCGAGGGGAGAGACGGTTGAATTGTCCACATCCCGAGGCTAGACCCGCGGTCGTCCGAGGACGTCACCGGGGCGACGCGACACCCTCCCGAGTCGCTTCCACCTCACGTCATCGGCAGGGCAATCAAACATTCGAGTGAAGTGATCTTTCCCTCTACCGCTCTCCAGAGACTGCGTGCTAGGCTCGACGCAAGTTGCAGTTTGGTTTCCCTTGCAGTACAGAGCCTGCGGAGCATGTAACCCGCAGGCTTTTGTAGTTTTCAGACTTGTTTGCAGGTTCTGGAGCAGGGCAACCCTTTGGCCCAAGGAGGGCTTATGGCTACCGGAACCGTCAAGTGGTTCAACGCTGAAAAGGGCTTCGGCTTCATCGCCCAGGACGGCGGCGGCCCGGATGTCTTCGTCCACTACTCCGCGATCAACGCGGCCGGGTTCCGCTCCCTTGAGGAGAACCAGGTCGTGAACTTCGACGTCACTCAGGGACCCAAGGGTCCGCAGGCTGAGAACGTCACCCCGGCCTAGTTGCCCGGGTCGGCCGATCGCGGCCGTTTTGCAGTACCCAAGGAGCCCCGCTCCCCCGCTTCGGCGGAGGAGCGGGGCTCCTGCCCTTTTCTCCCCTGAGTTCCGGGAAGCGCGGCTCACACCGTGGCGGCCCGTGCCCTGACCGCGTCCGCCGGGTCCCAGCCCGCCCGGGGCACCGAGGCCAGCAGCAGCCTGGTGTACGGGTCGGCCGGGTCGGCCAGCACAGCGGCGGTCGGGCCCTGTTCCACCGTCGTGCCCCGGCGCATCACGACGACCTCGTCGGTGATGTGCTGGACGACCGCCAGATCGTGGCTGACGAAGACGAGGGCGACTCCGGTGTCCCGGCGGATCTCGCCGAGCAGCTGGAGGATCTGCGCCTGGATCGAGACGTCGAGCGCGGCCACCGCCTCGTCCAGGACCAGCACCTTCGGGCCGACGGCCAGCGCGCGGGCGATGGCCAGGCGCTGCCGCTGGCCGCCGGAGAGACCGTGCGGCCGGGCACCCGCCTCCCGCGCGCCGAGCCCCACCTGATCGAGCAGCCCGTCGACCAGGGCCTCCTCCCGGCCGTGCAGCCGCACGGCCGTGGTCAGGCACTGCCGGGCGGTGAGCCGGGGGTCCAGTGAGATGTACGGGTCCTGGAACACCATCTGGATCTCCCGGGCGCGCGCCAGCCGGGCCGCCCGCCCGCGCGACGTCCGCCGGTCACGGGGCCGCCCCGCCACGGCGACCGTGCCCGCGTCGGGGCGGACGAGGCCCACCAGCATCCGGGCCACGGTCGTCTTCCCGGAACCGGACTCCCCGACGATCCCCAGCGAACCGCCCGCCGGGACGGTGAAGGTGATGTCGTCGGCGGCGGTGAGGTGCCCCTTGCCGGGCAGCGCGTACGTCTTGCGCAGCCCGGCAACGGCGAGCAGCGGCGCGGTGGCGGTGTGGATGCCGGTGTCGGTGGTGTCGGCGGCGGCGGCGGTGGTGGTGTCGGCGGTGGCATCCTTCGCGGCGGTCATCGCTCGCTCCTCTTCTCCGTGGCCGTGCCCCTACCCGTACCCGTACCCTCGAGCGCGGGCAGGCGGCGGCAGGACGCGGTGCCGCCGCCGTCCAGCGGCACCGGCTCGGGCCGCCAGGTCGCGCACTCCGGTTCGGCCTCCGGGCAGCGGTCCGCGAACTCGCAGCCGCCGAACGCGTCCGCCAGCGACGGCGGGCGCCCCGGGATCGGCCGGATCTCCCGCTCGCCCTCCCCCAGGGTGGGCGAGCAGGCCAGCAGCCCCCGGGTGTAGGGGTGCCGGGGCCGGTCGAAGAGGGCCCCGGCGGGCTGCTCCTCGACGACCCGGCCCGCGTACATCACGTACACCCGGTCGCAGTACGCGGCGGCCAGGTGCAGGTCGTGCGTGATGAACAGCAGGCCCAGGCTCCGCTCGGCCCGCAGGGTGCGCAGGAGTGCCAGGATCTCGGCCTGGGTGGTGACGTCCAGGGCGCTGGTCGCCTCGTCCGCGAGCAGCAGCCTGGGTTCGGCGGCCAGCGCACCGGCGATGACGACCCGCTGGAGCATGCCGCCGGACAGTTCGTGCGGACGCTGGCGGACCCGGCGTTCGGGATCGGAGAGGCCCACCGTGTCCAGCAGTTCCACCGCCCGCGCGCGGGCCGCCCGCTTGTCGAGGCCGGTCCCGGCGAGCCGTTCGACCAGGAAGTCGCCGACGCGGCGGACCGGGTTGAGGGCCGCGCGGGGGTCCTGGTGGACCATCGCGACCGTACGGGCACGGTGCTCGCGCAGCGCCTCACCGCTCAGCGCGAGGACGTCGGTGCCGTCGACGCGTACCGAACCGGAGACGGCCGTCCCGGCCGGGAGCGCGTGCAGCGCCGCCTTGGCGGTCGTGGACTTGCCCGACCCGGACTCGCCGACCAGGCCGACCACTTCGCCGCTCGCCACCCGCAGGGACACCTGGGTCAGGAGGGGCCGGGCGGCGCCGGGGAGTTCGAGGGTGAGGTTGTCGATGTCGAGGAGCATGCGGCTACCTCCCGCTGTCGAGTCGGTCGGCGGCCCAGACCCCGACGACGTTGAAGGACACCACGACCAGGGCGATGGCGACGCCGGGCACCATGGCCGGCAGCAGCGCGCCCTGGACGACGGCCGCCTGCCCCTCCTGCACCATCAGGCCCCAGTCGGAGCTGGGCGGCTGGGCGCCGAAGCCCAGGTAGGAGAGCGTGGCCAGGGACATCAGGGCCTCGCCGAACAGCACCACCAGATAGCCGGTGATCGACCGGCCGAGGTTGGGGACGAGATGGCGGCCGCAGATCCGGGCGCCGCCCATCCCCTGGACGCGGTAGGCGTCGATGTAGGGCTTGCGGCGTTCGGCGAGGGCCACGGAGCGGGTGTACTTGGCGACGGTCGGGGTGTAGGCGAGTCCGAGCGCGAGTACGGAGGTGGTCATTCCGGCGCCGAAGACCGCGATGATCAGCACGGTGAACAGCAGCCCGGGGAAGGCGTACATGACGTCGGTGAGCCGGGAGACCACGGTGTCCGCCCAGCCGCCGCGCCAGGCCGCGAGGGTGCCCAGGGCGACCCCCAGGACGGCGGCGATGGCGAGCAGGAGCACCGGCGCGATCAGGCTGGTGCGGGCCCCGTACAGCACCCGCGAGAGCAGGTCCTGTCCGGAGGAGTCGGTGCCGAGGAGGTGCGCGCCGGTGGTGCCGTTCAGTGACGCGGAGAGGTCGATGGCGTCGGGGGCGTACGGGGCGAGCAGCGGGGCGAGGACCGCGGCGACGACCACGAGGGCGAGCGCCGCGCCCGCGACGACGACGCCGGTCGGCCACCGGTCCCCGGTCCGCTTGAGGGTGAGGGGGGTGGACAGGGTCGTGCTCATGCGGCGGCCTCCTTCACCCGTGGGTCGAGCAGCGGGTGCACCAGGTCGACGAGGGTGGTGACGACGATGTAGCCGGTGACCATCAGCAGGAGGACGGCCTGCGCGACCGGGAAGTCGTGCGTGTTGATCGCGCCGACGAGCAGCGAGCCGATGCCGCTGATCCCGAACGCGGTCTCCACGACGACGGTGCCCGCCAGCATGCCCGCCATGACCAGGCCGCACATGGTGACGATCGGGCCCAGCGCGTTGCGCAGGACGTGGCGGAGCACGATCTCGCGCTCCGGGACGCCGGAGGCGCGGGCGACCTCCACATGGTC
Source organism: Streptomyces sp. NBC_01433 (assembly GCF_026340105.1). Classification (NCBI taxonomy): domain Bacteria; kingdom Bacillati; phylum Actinomycetota; class Actinomycetes; order Kitasatosporales; family Streptomycetaceae; genus Streptomyces; species Streptomyces sp. NBC_01433. Next base: position 1,583,936 of record NZ_JAPEPM010000001.1, read on the forward strand.
GGCGGCGCCCGCGTCGGCCATGGCCTGCCGGGTCACCCGGCTGATCAGCGCGAGCGCGCCGAGCGCCAGTGCCAGGGCGGGCAGCGTGAGATGGTGCAGGGTTCCGGCGAAGCCCTCGCCGCTGCCGGTCACCGGGAACCAGCCCAGCTGGACGCCGAACAGCGCGACCAGCGCGATGGCCGAGACGAACGAGGGGACGGAGGCGGCCAGGGTCGTCCCGCCGACCACGGCCGAGTCGATCCAGGTGCCGCGGCGGACGGCGGCGAGGATGCCCGCGCCGACGCCGAGGACGACGAAGAGCACGGTCGCGTACGCCACCAGGGCGAGCGTCGTCGGGAAGCGGGCGGTGAGCAGGTCGGCCACCTGGTCGCTGTATTTGAAGGAGCGGCCGAGGTCGAACTGGAGGCAGTCGCCCAGCCAGCGCCCGTACTGCACGACGAGGGGCTCGTCGAGGTGGTACTGCGCCCGGACCAGTTCCAGCTTTTCCGGGGTGAGCTTGTCGCGGCCGCCGGCCAGGAAGACGGCGGGGTCGCCGGGTGCCGCGTAGACCGCGGCGAAGATGACGAACGAGGCGGCGAGGAGGGTGGCCAGCAGTCCGGCCAGCCGCCGGGAGATCCGGGCGAGCATCGCGGAATCAGCCCTTCTTCGCGCCGAGTTCGGCGGCCCACGGGTAGTAGAGGTAGGCCATGGAGGCGGGCGGTCCGGTCAGCTTCTCGTTCAGGACGAGGACGGAGGGGACCTGGGCGACCGAGATCCAGACGGCGGCGTCGGTGAATATCTTCTGGACGTCGACCGTGAGCTTCGCGCGGGCGGCGTCGTCGAGCGTGCCGAGCGCCTGCTTCACCTTGGCGTCGTACGCCTTGTCCTTGAATCCGACCCAGTTGTTGGAGGAGTCGGAGAGCGCGTTGTCGTAGAAGCCCATCGGGTCGGCCTTGGAGATGTACCAGTCGCCGACCAGGACATCGATCTCGCCGCGGATCTCCGGGTCGCTGTAGAACTGCTCGAACTGCGCGGTCGGCACCGTCTTGATCTGCCCCTTGAGGCCGATGCGCTGAAGTGCCGCGCGCACGGCGTTGGCGACGACGGTGCGGCCCTGACTGGCGTCCGTACCGATCACGATCGGGGTGGCCGCGTCGGCTCCGGCGTCCTTCACCAGCTGCTTGGCGGCGGCGAGATCGTCGGCGGTGGGGGCGGCGGGGGCGTACGCGACGGCCTTCTGGGCGGCCTCGAAGACGGGCTTCTCGTAGCCCCACGCGCCGGAGCCGACCGGGGTGCCCCAGGGCTGGACCATGCCTCCGTAACCGGAGGCGGCGATGCCCTTGCGGTCCAGCGCGAGCGAGAGCGCCCGGCGGACCCCGGGGTCCTTCAGCCCGCCGCGTTCGGTCGGGATGAGGACGAGGGAGGCGGTGGAGGGGCCGTAGTGCTGCTCGATGCCCTTCTTGCCGTTGAGCGCGGAGGCGGTGTTCGGGGACTCGGCGTACGCGCCGTCGGCGGCGCCGGTCGTCAGCGCGTTGACGAGGGCGCTGTCGGTGGCCCAGCGGAAGGTGACCTTCTTGGTCAGCGGCTTCTCGCCCCAGTACCCGTCGTAGCGCTCGATGGTGATCGAGTCGCCGGACTTCCAGCCGCCGAGCGCGTACGGCCCGGTGCAGGCGTCGGGCTGTCCCGGGGTGCCGAAGTCCTTGCCCGCCTTCTCGACCTGCTCCTTGTTCCAGACGATGCCCGCGTCACCGGCGAGCGCCTTGAAGAACATGGCGTCCGGTGCCTTGAAGGTGATCGTGATCTGCCGGTCGCCGGTCTTCCTCATCGCGGCGATGTTGCCGAACTCGTCGCCCTGCTCCATGTCGGGGTCGGCGTGCCGCTGAAGGCTCCACAGCACGTCGTCGGCGGTCATCGGGGTGCCGTCGTGGAAGGTGACGCCGGAGCGCAGGGTGAGGACGAGGGTCCGGTCGTCGGGCGTCTCGGCCTTCTCCGCGAGGAAGGGCTTCGTCGACATGTCCGGCTGGAGCTGGTAGAGCCGCTCGCAGACGTTGGTGAGGACGACGCGGCCCGCGCTGGAGCCCTGGGTGTCCAGGTCGAGCGAGTCCGGTTCGTCCTCCAGCAGCCAGTCGGCGGCGGCGAGTTCGCCCTTGGCGGGGGCGGTGGCCGGGGTGAGGGTGAGCTTGGCGGCGTCGGTGGCGGTGCCGCTGCCCGAGGTGTTCCGGGTGGCGCCGCTACAGCCCGCGGCCGCGACCATCGTCGCGGCGACGAGGCCCGCGGCGAGTGCCGTCCTTCGTGAAGGGATGTGGGTCATCACTGCGTTCCTGTCAGTTCTGGCCGTACGGGCCGTCGTAGAGGTTCCAGGGGAGGTGCTGGTACTCGCGGTCGCAGGGGGTTCCGGCGGTGACGCGGTAGTCCCCGGTGGTCAGGTCGGCCAGCGAGGAGACGAGGGTCGTCCAGTGCTTGACGACCGGCTGCCGGGGGTCCGGGTGGGTGCACAGGGACTCGGGGTGGCCGAGGTGGTCCGACATCGCCCGGCGGATGATCTGCCGCGACTCGTCGGGCCCGGTGGAGTCGCGCAGCGCCTTGAGGCCCTGCTCGGCACGCGGGACGCGGACCAGGGAGTCGGACGACATGGGGCGGTATCCGGCGACGGCCAGCGGGGCGGGGATGCCGGCCTGGTAGTGGTTGCCGTGCACGAGCAGGCCGTCGGTGGGATACATCCAGCCGTGCCCGGCGGGGGTGGTCTCCAGGTCGATGGCGAAGCCTTCGCGGCAGGTGAGCAGGGCGTTGCTGGCGATGTGGGCCCGGGTGCGGCACAGCACGTCGAGGGCGTCGGTGATGCTGCTCTGGTCCAGGACGCTGCGGCGTACGACGGTCTGGGGCAGCCCGATCGTGTCGTCGAAGCGGCCTCCGAGACCGTTGGCGTTGAAGGCGATCCCGGCGGAGTTGGCGCCCTGGCGGCCGATCTGTCCGGCCTCGACCTGCATGATCAGGGTCGGCCGCGGCGGCTGGACGATGCGGATCATGACGACGGTGTCGGCGACTCCGGCCCGCCAGTCCCAGTTCTGCCCGGCGTAGACGTGTCCGTCGCCGCTGGCCTCGCCGTAGGCGGCGAAGGAGGTGCAGCCCTCGGCGGGTTCCTCGTCGGGTATCTCGGCGGACTCCTTGGCGGGTCCCTTTGCGGGTCCCTCGGCGGGTCCCTCGTCGGGCTCCTCGTCGGACGTCGGCCCGTCCGCCCGCATCTGCGCGAAGGACTTGTCGTAGATGACCTCGCCGCGGGCGTTCAGGGCGAGGACGTCCAGCAGGCCGACGCCCGCGCCGTCCGCGATGCCCCGCATCTCCTCGACGAGGTGGGGCGCGAAGTCGCGTACGGGTTCCAGCCAGCGGGCGGCGCGGGCGGCCACCCGGGACCAGGTCAGCCCGGCGGACCGGCCGAACGCCTCCTCGTAGTAGCCGAGGGCCGCGCGCAGTTGGGGCCGTACGGCTTCGCCGTACTGGCGGCCCCGGTCGAGCGGGCTGCCGGAGATCTCGATGACCGGGAGGACCCGGGCGGGGGCGGGTTCCGTGGGACGGGGTGCCATTGTTCTCCTCGCGACGGAACGCCTCCGCGACCGGCACCGCAGGATCACCACGATCCTGTAACGTCGATTTCAGAAAGCGTTCCCTTTGGAACGTACTGCCCAGGACAGTAACGCCGGTCACACGGAAGTCAATGCTTGTAATGGAAATTCCAGAGAACGAGACCGGAGTGACGCGCCTCCGTGCCGCGATTCGCGACCAATGGGAGGAACTGTCCGCTTCCGAGCGGGCGGTGGCGCAGTACCTGGTCAGCGCGCCCGTGGAACAACTGCTCTTCGCCAGCGCCCAGGAACTCGGCGCCGCCAGCTCCACCAGCAACGCCACCGTCGTCCGCGCGCTCCAGCGCCTCGGTTACGCCGGTCTGCCCGCGCTCAAGCGGGAGCTGGCCAACGACTTCACCTCCGCCGTCGCGCCCGAGGTGCGCCTCAAGCAGCGCATCGCGTACGTGGGCCAGGACCTGGACTCCATCTGGGCCGATGTCTTCGACGAGGCCCATGAGCGCATCGACCACGCCCGGCGCCTCACCGAACCGGAGGCCCTGAGGCGTTCGGTGGCCGCGCTCGCCGAGGCGCACGAGGTGTTCTGCTACGGGATCGCCGCCTCCGAGCCGGGCGCCCGGCACCTGGCGCTGGCGCTGGGCCGGATCGGCCGCCGGGCCCGCTTCGTCTCCGAGACGGGCTTCGCCCTCGCGGACCAGCTGCTGGCCCTCGGGCAGGGCGACGCCGTGGTGATCTTCCAGCCGGGCCGTCGGCTGGTGGAGCTGGCCGTCATGATGGACCGCGCCCGCGCGGTCGGCGCCAAGGTCGTCCTGGTGACGGACGAGCTGGGCGAGGCGTACGCGGACCGCGTCGAGGCCGTCCTGACCGCGCCGCACACCCCGACCGGGATCACGGCGGAGTCGCTGACGGGACTGCTGGTCGCCGACGCGCTGCTGCTGGCGCTGACCACCCTGGACGAGACCCGGGCGGTGGAGTCCTCGCACCAGCTGACGGCGCTGCGGGAGCAATTGCTGGACCGGAAGCGGCGCGACTGAACCCGGCCTCGCGGCGCGGCGGGCGCTGGACCGGAAGCGGCGCGGAGGCGCTTGACCTTGACACCGTGTGAAGCGGTGCAGTGGGAGCCATCATGTTCACCATCGGAGACTTCGCCCGGTACGGGCGGGTGTCGGCCCGCATGCTGCGTCACTACGACGCCATCGGTCTGCTGCGCCCCGACCGCACCGACCCCGCCACCGGATACCGCTTCTACGGTGCCGCCCAGCTCGCCCGCCTCAACCGCGTCATCGCTCTCAAGGACCTCGGCTTCACGCTCCAGCAGGTGCGGGCCGTCCTGGACGAGCAGGTGGGGCCCGAGGAGTTGCGCGGGATGCTGCGGCTGCGGCGGGCGGAACTGGAGGCGGCCAGGTCGGCGGCCCAGGCGCGGCTGACGCAGGTCGAGGCGAGGCTCCGGTCGATCGAGAGCGAGGGGCACATGCCCACGGACGATGTCGTACTGAAGACCGTTCCCGCGGTACGGGTGGCGGAGCTGACCGGGACCGCGGCGAGTTACGGGCCCGAGGACATCACGGAGGTGATCGTTCCGCTGTACGACCGGCTGTTCGGCCTGCTGGACACGGCGGGGCTCTCCCCGTCCGGGCCGGGCATCGCGTACTACGAGGACGCCCCGTCCGGCGGCGGCGCGATCGCCGTGCACGCCGGCGTGACGGTCTCCGCCCCGGTGGGCCCGGTCGGCGCCACGGGGATCACGGTGGTGGAGCTGCCCGCGTTCGAGGCGGCGACGATCGTGCACCGGGGCCCGATGGACACCGTCCTGCCGACGGAGCAGACGCTGGCCCGGTGGATCGACACCAGTGGCTACCGGTCGACGGGGTACGCCCGGGAGGTCAACCTGGAGTGCCCGGACGACCGGGAGAAGTGGGTGACGGAACTCCAGGAGCCGGTCACCGGGGCCTGACACACGGACCGGGGGTGAGGGGCCGCGAGCCCCTCACCCCCGGCCCGCTCAGTTCACTGCCCCGCCCACAGCCCGTCGTCCGTCAGCCCCAGCAGGTCGATCGCGTTCCGGCGCACGATCCGGTCCACGACCTCCGCGTCCAGGTGCCCCATCTGCTCCTCGCCGACCTCGCGGGAGCGGGGCCAGGTGGAGTCGGAGTGCGGGTAGTCGGTCTCGTACAGGACGTTTCCGACGCCGATCGCGTCGAGGTTCTTCAGCCCGAAGGCGTCGTCGAAGAAGCAGCCGTACACATGCTCCGTGAACAGCTCGGACGGCGGCCGGTGGACCTTGTCGGCGACGCCGCCCCAGCCGCGGTTCTCCTCCCAGACCACATCGGCGCGTTCCAGGATGTACGGAATCCAGCCGATCTGGCCCTCCGCGTACATGATCCGCAGGTTCGGGAAGCGCTCGAACTTGCCGCTCATCAGCCAGTCGACCATCGAGAAGCAGCAGTTGGCGAAGGTGATGGTGGAGCCGACGGCGGGCGGGGCGTCGGCCGAGGTGGACGGCATCTTCGAGGACGAGCCGATGTGCATGGCGATCACCGTCCCCGTCTCGTCGCAGGCCCGAAGGAACGGATCCCATTCATCCGTATGTATGGACGGGAGCCCGAGATGCGGAGGTATCTCGGAGAATGCCACCGCGCGCACGCCCCGCGCCGCGTTGCGCCGGACCTCCTGCGCCGCCAGCTCCGCGTCCCAGAGCGGAACGAGGGTGAGCGGGATGAGGCGCCCGTGCGCCTCGGGACCGCACCACTCCTCCACCATCCAGTCGTTGTACGCCCGGACTCCGAGCAGTCCCAGCTCGCGGTCCTTCGCTTCGGTGAACGTCTGCCCGCAGAACCGCGGGAAGGTCGGGAAGCACAGCGCGGACTGGACGTGGTTGACGTCCATGTCGGCGAGCCGGTCGGGCACCGAATACGAACCCGGACGCATCTGCTCGTAGGTGATGACCTCCAGCCTGATCTCGTCCCTGTCGTAGCCGACGGCGGTGTCCAGCCTGGTGAGCGGCCGGTGCAGGTCCTCGTACACCCACCAGTCGCCGACCGGCCCGTCGTCACCCTTCGCCCCCATCACGGGCGCGAACCTGCCGCCCATGAAGGTCATTTCCTTGAGCGGCGCCCGGACGATCCGCGGACCGGTGTCCGCGTATTTGGACGGGAGCCGGTCCCGCCAGACATGAGCGGGCTCCACCGTGTGGTCGTCCACCGAGATGATCTTCGGGAAGGTCTCCATGCGTACCACGGTAGCGTTGATCTGACGAACCGTCAGCTATCTGTTCGCGATCGGCACCGGGCTCGGTTCCCGAATCGTTGTCGAGGGCTTGTGCAGAGCGTCACCCGCTGCTGACGAGTCGGCCTAAAACAAGGCAGACTGTTGAGCGCGATACCAGCGGTAGGGAGCAATCCGGATGCCCGTCATACATCGGCACACAGGCGGGCATTCCGACACAGGCACCAGGGCAGGACCGGCAGGCGAGCAGGACTGGGGGCATCAATGGACCGTCACCACGGGCCACGCGTGCGCGTGCCGGAGCAGCGCGCTCCGGATGAACCGGCGGCCGGTGCCGCGCTGCGGTTCGCCGTGCTCGGTCCCGTACGCGCCTGGCGCGATGGCGAGCTGCTGCCCTCCGGCTCACCGCAGCAGCGGGCCCTGCTGGCCGCGCTGCTCCTGCGCGACGGGCGGACGGCCACCGCGGCCGAACTCATCGACGCGATCTGGGGCGAGGAGCCGCCCCAGCAGGCGCTGGCGGCGGTACGGACGTACGCCTCCCGGCTGCGCAAGGCGCTCGGCCAGGACACTCTGACCAGCGAGTCCGGCGGCTATGCGATCCGGATCCGGCACGACGCGCTGGACGTCAGCCTCGCGCAGGAGCTGGCCACCGAGGCGGAGAAGGTCCGCGCGGGCGGCGACCGCGGCCAGGCCCGCACCCTGATCAACAAGGTGCTGGGCCTGTGGGACGGCGAGGCGCTCGCCTCCGTGCCCGGCCCGTACGCGGAGAACCAGCGCACCCGGCTGGAGGAATGGCGCCTCCAGCTCACCGAGACCCGGCTCGACCTGGACCTGGAGGTCGGCTGCCACGCGGAGGCGGTCTCCGAACTGACCGCGCTCACCGCCACGCACCCGCTGCGCGAGCGGCTGCGCGGACTGCTGATGATCGCCCTGTACCGCAGCGGCCGTCAGGCCGAGGCCCTCGCGGTGTACACGGACACCCGCCGGCTGCTCGCCGACGAACTGGGCGTCGATCCACGCCCCGAGCTGGCGCAGCTCCAGCGGCGCATCCTCCAGGCCGACGAGGAACTGGCCCTCCCGGCCGACGAACCGGCCCCGGTGGCCGCCCCGCTCCGCCCCGCCCAGCTCCCGGCCACCGTCCCCGACTTCACCGGCCGCACCTCCTTCGTCGCGGAGCTGGGGGCCCGGCTCGCGACCGCCGAGGGCTCGGTGATGGCGGTGTCCGCACTGGCCGGCATCGGCGGCGTCGGCAAGACGACCCTCGCCGTCCACGTCGCCCACCAGGCCCGTCCGCACTTCCCGGACGGCCAGTTGTACGTCGACCTCCAGGGCGCCGGATCCCGTGCGGCGGAACCCGAGACGGTGCTCGGCTCGTTCCTGCGCGCGCTCGGCACCGCCGACTCGGCCATCCCGGACACCCTGGCCGAACGGGCCGCCCTGTACCGCTCGGCCCTGGACGGCCGCCGCGTCCTGGTCCTCCTGGACAACGCCCACGACGCGGCCCAGATCCGCCCCCTGCTCCCCGGCACGGCGGGCTGCGCTGCGCTGGTCACCAGCCGGGTCCGGATGGTCGACCTGGCCGGTGCGCATCTGGTGGACCTCGATGTGATGTCCCCGGAGGAAGCCCTCCAGCTGTTCACCCGGATCGTCGGCGAGGAGCGGGTCGGCGCGGAGCGCGAGGCGGCCCTGGACGTGGTGGCCGCCTGCGGCTTCCTGCCCCTGGCCATCCGCATCGCCGCCTCCCGGCTGGCCGCCCGCCGCACCTGGACCGTCTCCGTCCTCGCCGCCAAACTCGCCGACGAACGCCGCCGCCTGGACGAACTCCAGGCGGGCGACCTCGCGGTCAAGGCCACCTTCGAGCTCGGCTACGGCCAGCTGGAGCCCGCGCAGGCCCGCGCCTTCCGTCTCCTCGGCCTCGCCGACGGCCCGGACATCTCGCTGGCCGCGGCCGCCGCCCTGCTGAACCTGGAGCCGCACGCGGCGGAGGACCTGCTGGAGGCGCTGGTCGACACGAGCCTGCTGGAGTCGGCGGCGCCGGGACGTTACCGCTTCCACGACCTCGTACGCCTCTACGCGCGTGCATGTGCGGAGCGCGACGAACAGACGCCGGAGGAGCGGGAGATGGCGCTGTCACGGCTGCTGGACTTCTACCTCGCCACGACGGCCGGGGTGTACGCGCTGGAGCGGCCGGAGGACCGGCTGGTCGACCATCTGGAGCCGACGGTCCACGCGGGGCTCACCTTCGCCGGCCGCCACTCGGCGCTCGACTGGCTCTACGCGGAGGCGACCAATCTGCTCGCCTGCGTGTGCCAGGCGTCCCGCCCCGCGACGCTGCGCCGCGCCGTCGACCTCCTCTACGCCGCCCTCGACCTGGGCGAGTCCGGCGCGAACGCGAAGCAGTACGAAGCGGCCGCGCTGACCGTTCGCGAGGCGGCCAGGGAGTGCGGCGATCCGCGGGCGGAGGGCCGCGCCGTCATGTCCCTGGCCAACGCCCACCAGTTGGCCGGGCGATTCGACCACGCGGACCGCGAGGCCCAGGAGGCGATGCGGCTGGCGGACACGGTCCAGGACCTGCTGCCCGCCAGCTGGGCGGCCAACGCCCGGGGGATCATCGCCCTCTACCAGAACCGGCACGCGGACGGCGAGGAGTTCCTGAGCCAGGCCATCGCGGCGTTCCGCAGCGACGGGAACCGTCCGGGCGAGGCCAGTGCCCTGTGCAACCTGTCCCGGATACACCTGGCCACCGGCCGGACGAAGAGCGCCATCACGCTCGCCCGGTCGGGCATAGAGATCTACGACTCCCTCGGCCACGCGCTGCGCGGGGCGAACGGCCGCTACGCCCTGGGGATGGCGCTGACCCAGAGCGGACAGTTCGCCGCGGCGACCGCCCAGCTGACGGAGGCACTGGAGATCTTCCGCGACAGCCGTCAGCGGCTGTGGGAGGGCATGGCGATGTTCCGGCTGGCGGAGGTGGACATCGCGTCCGGCCGCCCCGCGCAGGCCGCCCAGTACTCCGAACTCGCGCTGACCGTCCTGCGGGGCATCGGTGGCGAATGGCGGCGGGGAAACGTCCTGACCGTCCTCGGGCGCGCACTGTCCGGAATCGGGCAGACCGGACGCGCCCAGGTCTGCTGGCAGGAGGCGCTCGCCATCTACGAGGAGCTCGGATCGCCGGAGGCGGACGAGGTCCGATCGCTGCTGGCGCCGGCCTCCGCGTCCTGACAAACGCGGGCGTTCATCGTTCGTTTATCGCCGTCCGGCATTCTCGTACCTGTCGATCCGTCGCGTCGGGGGGCAGACGGGGGCGACAGGCCACCCACTAAGGTGAGCGGCCCGATGAGGCCCGTCCGGCAGTCCACGGGGGAACAGCCGGACGGGCCTCACCAACCCATAGCGCACAGCGCGGAGAGAAGGAGTTGACCATCATGGCCGACGCCAAGAAGCAGGACCCGATCTTCAAGCCTGCGGACCAGCACGCCACCGGTGAGCCGAAGACGCCGCTCACGACGCAGGACCAGCACGCGACGGGCGAAGAGATCACCACGCTGGACCAGCACGCCACGTCGGAGCCGTTCAAGCCGGCCAAGTAAGACTTTTTGCCCACGGGGACGGGGGAGTGGCCGCGGCGGCGCGGAGGGGGAGCCGTCGCGGCCACTGCATGTCCGCGTACCGGCGGCGTCGGGGCCCCGGGGGCCCGCTCCGTCGCTGGGGCCCGTTCCGTGCGCGCGCTACAGCCCCCGCACCAGGAACCGCCCCCCGCACAGCTTCCCCATGTCGTCCGTCCGATGTGAAGACCACGGTCCGTCCGGGCTGACGCCCCGCGATCACTGCGAGCGCCGCGTCGATGGCGTACTCGTGGCCGTGCGGACCGGCCTCCCGCAGCAGCCTGATCGCCTCGTCCGCGACATCCTTGGTGACCGGTTCGACGACGATGCCGGACATCGCCCACTCCCGGACGGGTCGCCGGATCTTGCTGTGCTGCGCCTCGATCAGCGTCATCGAGCTGGTGAGCACCCGGATGCCCCTGCCGTGGGCGTCCTTGAGACGGGCCTTCATCGCGGGGTTTCCGAGCGCCGTCAGGGAAAGGGCCTCACAGTCCAGTACGCAGGAGAGATCCGGCATCAGGCGGCCTCGCTCCGGTGCGGCTCCGCACCACCCCCCTGTTCATCGAACAATTGTTCGATCTCGCGGGGCTCGACCTCGCCCTCGGCCAGATCGGCGTCCGCCACGGGCCCGTACTCGCCTTCCAGCCGCCCCACGAGCTTCCCCAGGCGGTCGTGCTCACGCTGGCGCTCCACGGCGCGAGTGACATAGGCGCTGAACGCGCCGGGGCCCACCTCGCCGCGAATCCCTTCCGCGAGCTCCTCCGGGAGAGTGACCGTGTACTTCTTGGTTGCCATACCGTCTGGCCGTCGGCCGCGTCAGTCGATTCACCTGGGTGACGGAACGACCGTCGGGGCGTCACCGCGCACGCACAGCGGCGCGGGCCGCGGGCCCTACTCGCCCCTCCCCCGCAGTTCTTCCTTCACCACTTTGCCGCCCGCGTTGCGCGGCAGCTCGGTCACGAACTCCACCGACCTGGGCACCTTGAAGTTCGCCATCTCGCGCCGTGACCAGGCGATCAGGTCGTCCGCCGTCACCGTCGCTCCCGGCCGCCGTACCGCGTACGCCTTGCCGACCTCGCCCAGCCTCGGGTCCGGGACGCCGATCACCGCCACGTCGGCCACGTCCGGGTGGAGGCCCAGGAGCTGTTCTATCTCGGCCGGGTAGGCGTTGAAGCCGCCGACGATGAACATGTCCTTGATCCGGTCCGTGATCCGGAGGTTGCCCGCCTCGTCGAGCACGCCCACGTCGCCGGTGCGCAGCCAGCCGTCGGGGGTGAGCGCGGCGGCCGTGGTGTCCGGGTCCTCGAAGTAGCCGCGCATCACGTGGAAGCCGCGCACCAGAACCTCGCCGGGCTCGCCGGGTCCGGCCAGCACGCGGATCTCCGTACCGGGGATCGCGCGGCCCGAGGTGGTGGCGATGACGTCCGCCGGGTCACCCCGGCGGCACATCGTGACGATGCCGCTCGCCTCGGAGAGGCCGTACGCCGTGAGGACCGTGGCGATGTGCAGTTCGGTGCGCAGCCGTTCCACCAGCTGGAGGGGGACGACGGCCGCGCCGGTCACCACCAGGCGCAGGGCGGAGAGGTCGTGCGCCGCGCGGGACGGGTGGTCCAGCAGGGACTGGTGCAGGGTGGGCGGGCCCGGCAGGACCGAGATGCGTTCGGCGGCGATGTTGGCCAGCACCGTGTCCACGTTGAACACCGGCTGCGGGACCATCGTCGCGCCCCGCATCAGACAGGCGATGATCCCCGCCTTGTAGCCGAAGGTGTGGAAGAACGGGTTCACGATCAGATAGCGGTCGCCCTCGCGCAGACCCGCCAGGTCGCTCCAGATCGCGTAGCACCGCAGGGTCTGGGCGTGCGTGATCACCGCCCCCTTGGGGCTGCCCGTGGTGCCCGAGGTGTAGATGATGTCGGAGGGGGCGGAGGGGGCGATCGCGTCGGCGCGGGACCGCACCTCCGCACCGGACACCCCCTCCCCCGCCGCCAGGAAGTCCTTCCACGCGACGTAGTCGCGCGGGGCGCTGTCCGCGAGCACCACCACCGTCTCCAGGTGCGGGAGTTCCACGTCCGAGCGGCGCAGCGAGGCCACGTACGACGTACCGAGGAACGTGCCCGTGACGAAGAGCAGTTTCGCGCGGCTCCGCCGCAGGATGTACGCCGCCTCCGTGCCCTTGAACCGGGTGTTCAGCGGGACCAGCACCGCTCCCGCCGTCACCGCCCCCAGCGCGGAGACGATCCAGTCCAGGGTGTTCGGGGCCCAGACCGCGACCCGGTCCCCCGGCTCCACGCCCGAGGCCATGCACGCGGCGGCGGCCCGCTCCACGCGCTCGCCGAGTTCGGCGTACGAGAGGCGGGTGCGGCCCTCGACCACCGCCTCCAGGTCGCCGTACCGTTCCGCCGCCGCCCGTACCAGCTCCGGGATGCTTCCCCACTCCTCGTCGCCGCGCATCGCACGCCCTCCCGCCGAACCGAACCGCAGTAGCTGACTATCCGTCAGATTAGCTGTAGCCTCGGGCGCTGTCAGCAGTCAGGACGTTCCGGGAGGTGCACGGGTGGCGACGCTCAAAGACGTGACAGCGATAGCCGGCATCGGACAGACGGCCTTCGCGAAACAACTCCCCGAGTCCGAGAAGACCTTGGCCTGCCGGGCCATCGTCGCGGCCCTCGACGACGCGGGCATCGACGCCTCGGAGGTGGACGCCTTCGCCTCGTACACGATGGAGGAGACCGACGAGGTCGAGATCGCCAAGGCCGTCGGGGCCGGTGATGTCACCTTCTTCTCCAAGGTGGGCTTCGGGGGCGGAGGATCCTGCGCGACCGTCGCGCATCTCGCCGCCGCCGTCGCCACCGGGCAGGCGAGCGTCGGGGTGGCCTGGCGGTCCCGGAAGCGGGGCTCGGGGCCGAGGCCATGGAAGAACACCGCCGTGCAGCTGCCCACCCCCGCCCAGTGGACCCGGCCGTACGGACTGCTGCGGCCCGCCGACGAGATCGGCATGCTGGCCCGGCGGTACATGCACGAGTACGGGGCCACCCGCGACCACCTCTTCAACGTCGCGCTCGCCTGCCGCAACCGGGCCAACCAGAACCCGGACGCGATGATGTACGAACGGCCGCTGACCCGCGAGATGTACATGACCTCCCGCTGGATCAGCGACCCGCTCTGCCTCTTCGACAACTGCCTGGAGACCGACGGGGCGCTCGCCTGCGTCATCGTCTCCGCCGAACGCGCCCGCGACTGCCGGCAGAGGCCCGTCCTCATCCACTCCGTCGCCCAGGGCCTGCCCGCCCAGCACCACGGCATGGTCAACTACTGGAACGACGACCCGCTCACCGGCCCCGCCTGGACGGCGGCGCGACAGCTGTGGAAGCAGGCCGACTTCGGTCCGGACGACGTCGATGTCGCCCAGATCTACGACGCGTTCACCCCCCTCATTCCGCTCTCCCTGGAGGGCTACGGCTTCTGCGGGCGCGGCGAGGGCGCCGCGTTCACCGAGGGCGGCGCGCTGGAGAGTGGCGGCCGGCTGCCCATCAACACCGGGGGCGGCGGGCTCAGTGAGGCGTACGTCCATGGCTTCAACCTCATCACCGAGGGCGTCAAGCAACTGCGCGGAACCTCCACCGCCCAGGTGCCGGACGCCGCGACCTGCCTGGTCACCGCGGGTGAGGGCGTGCCCACCTCCGCCGTTCTGCTGAGGAGTTGAGATGCCTACACCGGATTCCCCCCTTCTGCTGCCCGTCGTCGACGAGGACGGGGCACCGTTCTGGGAGTACGCCGCCGCCGGTGAACTCCGCGTCCAGTCCTGCGCCGCCCCCGGCTGCGGAGAACTCCGCTTCCCGCCCCGGCCCTGCTGCCCGCACTGCCAGTCCTTCGACAGCGAGTGGCGGGCGATGAGCGGGCGCGGCCGCATCTGGTCGTACGTGCTGCCGCACCCGCCACTGCTGCCCGCGTACGCCGAACAGGCCCCGTACAACGCGGTCGTCGTGGAGCTGTCCGACGCCCCGCACATCCGGCTGGTCGGCAATGTGGTCGCCGGGCCCGACGCGCGACTGGACTCCGTCGATCCGGGGCGGCTGCGGATCGGGGCGGCGGTCCGGGCCGTCTTCTGCCGGGTGACGCCGGACGTGACCATGGTCCGCTGGCTGCTGGAGCGCTGAGCGATGGCGCTGCGCACCGAAACGGACAAGGAGAGCGGAGTCGCGGTCGTCACCCTGGACCGGCCGGACAGGCTCAACGCCGTCGACCTGGCCACCGCCGGTGAACTGGCCGCCGTCTGGCGGGCGTTCCGCTTCGACGAGGAGGTGCGGGCCGTCGTCCTGACCGGGGCGGGCGGGCGCGCCTTCTGCACCGGGATCGACCGGGGGGCCGAGGTCCCGCAGCCCCCGTCCCCGTACACGATCGACGATCCGCTGCTGGCGATCGGGCCCAAGGCGAACGACCTGTGGAAGCCGGTGATCGCGGCCGTCGAGGGGATGGCCTGCGGCGGGGCGTTCTATCTGCTGGGCGAGGCCGAGTTCGTCATCGCGTCCGAGGAGGCGACGTTCTTCGACCCGCACACGACGTACGGCATGGTCAGCGCGTACGAGGCGATCTCCATGGCCCAGCGGATGCCGTTCGGGGAGGTGGCCCGGATGTCCCTGATGGGCACGGCCGAACGGGTGACGGCCCGCCGGGCGTACGAGACCGGGCTGGTCAGCGAGGTCACCGCGCCCGGCGGCGCGGTGGCGGCCGCGGTACGGGCTGCCACCACGATCGCCTCGTACCCGACGGCCGCCGTCCAGGGCACCGTACGGGCGGTGTGGTCCGCGAAGGAGGCGGCCCGCACCCAGGCCATGGCGCACGCCCCGCATCTCGTCGCGCTCGGCAATCTGGCGCCGGAGCGGCAGGCCGAGCTGTTCGAGGGACGGCGCAGGGGCGGGGCTCCCCGATTGCGGTGAGCCGGTGGCGTTCCGCGGTCGCGGTGAGCCCGCCCGTCCGGCGTCAGGGGCGCGCCACCGCCGTGACCTGGCAGCGCTTCACCTTGGACACCTTGCGGGGGCTGTCCATGCGCACGGTGAGGCTCCTGACGTCGCCGTAGCCGAGTGTCGCGGTGGTCTCCGCGGAGTCGACCTTCCGGCCGGCGGCGTCCAGGAAGGTCACGTCGATCTCGTACGTCCGGTCCGTGCCGGCCGCCTTGGACCTGATCTCCACGACGGACGAGGTGACGGCCTTGCGCTTGCCCTTGCGGGGCTGGGCGCAGCGGATGACCCGGACGTCGGGGGCGTCGGACTCCGTGATGCCGGGGGTGGGTGTGCCGTAGTCGGTTCCGCCGGAGGAGCTGCTCGACGAGCTGTCGCCGTCGTAGTCGTCGTAGTCGTGGTTGCTCTTCTTGGAGCTGGAGCATCCGCCGCCGCCACCCGAACCGCTGCTCTTGCCGCTGCGGCTCTTGCCGCCCTTGCCGCCGCTGGTGGAGGTCGAGAATCCGGTGAGCGCGAGCACCACCACGACCAGCACCGCCGCGAACTTCATACGCTGCCGCATCATCGATGCAGCCCCCCTTGAGTTGTCACCGTCTGCTTGCCGGCCGTCCCCGTACCGCCCCACAGCATGGCGGCCGAAGACTCACAGCCAAGTCATGACCCTGTCACGACCCCGTCATGGTCTGTGTGGCGGGGGTGATCGGCGTCTGTGTGGCGGGGGTGATCGGCCGGGCGTAGCGTCGGCCGGGGGTGGGCGCGAATGCCGTCGGCACGCGCGCACCGCACACGCGGCAAGTGCCGCAGGAGGCTGATGATGATCCGCAACGTCCTCGGCTCCGTCGTCGCCCTCATCGGAGCGGCGGGCGCCGTCCAGAGCCCTTTCAGCGAGTGGTACAACAGCCGGCTCGGGCGCGACTACCGCGTCCAGGACCTCTTCGGCGGCATCACCACCACGTCGTCCGGGGTCATGGTCTCGATCCTGCTGCCGTTCATGTTCGCCGCGCTGGTGGTGATCGTCGGGGTGATCCTGCGGTCACGGCCGCTGGTGGCGTTCGCGGGCGTGGTGGTGCTCGGCTTCACCGTGCTGTGGATGGTCCGGCAGGGGCAGGCGGCGGGCGGTCTGACCGTGTCCGGGGACGGGTCGGGCCTCCGGATGGGGGTGGCGAGCGCGGCGGCGGGCGGGGTGCTGATTCTGCTGGGATCGCTGCTGATGTCGGGGCGGGTGAAGCGGGCCGGGCGGCACGCGGCCCCCTATCGCGCGCCCGGCGCGGACCACCCGGACACCTGGCCTCCCACGCAGGAGCCGGGAATGTCCGCGCAGACGACGCCGTGGCCGGAGCCGGAGGCCGACCCGTACACGGGCCCGGACCCCGGCGCCCCGCACGACCCGCACGACCCGCGCTCCCGGAGCGCGGCTCCGTACGACGACCACGACACGGCTCCGTTTCCGACGGTACGTCCGGAGCACGACGAGGGGCACGACGAGGGGCACGACCCCGGCCGCCCGCCGCAGAACTGAGACCCCCGCCGGTCCGTGCGCGCGGGCCTTGTTCCGTCCGTGCGCGCGGGGCCCTGTTCCGCACCTACGCGCGGGCCTTGTTCCCCGTGCCCGTGCCCTTCAGCGCGTCCAGCGCGTACACGCACCGGTCCTTGCTGCAGGCGTAGACGACGCCCGCCTGCGCCACCGGTGAGCCCGTGATCTCGCCGCCCGTGGCGAGCTTCCAGCGCAGCTGACCGCCCGCCGCGTCCAGGGTGTACAGCACATGGTCGGCGGAGCCGAAGTGCACCCGGCCGTCGGCGACGACCGGGGAGCCCACCACGTCGCCGCCCGCGGCGAACCGCCACTTCGGGGTGCCGGTCACCGCGTCCAGGGTGTACAGCGCGCTGCCGCTGCCGACGTGCACGTTCCCCGCCACGACCAGCACGGGCTCGATGGACTGCCGGGCCTCCGTGGCGATCCGCCAGCGGTCCTTGCCGGTCGACGCGTCGAGCGCGTACACCGTGCCCAGGTAGTCGGCGAGGTACACCCCGCCCCCGGTGACCGCGGGGCCCGGCGCGAACGCGGGCGGCGAGAGGAAGACCGCAGGCGACTCGAAGTGCCAGCTCACCCGGCCCGAGGCCGCGTCGACGGCCAGCACCCGGGTCCCCGCCGCGACGTAGACGTAACCGTCGGGCGCCGGGGTCACCCGGACCGGGACACCGCCGCAGGAGGCGGCGTCGCCGATCGGGTACGACCACCGCTCCCGGCCGGTACGGGCGTCCACGGCCCGCAGCCGGGCGTCCTGCCAGAGGTAGACCGTGCCGTCGTGTATCGCGGGCCCGGCCTCCGGCGTCTCGAAGTCCGTCTGGAGGCCCGAGGACTCCCACAGCTTCTCGCCGCTGGACGCCTCCCACGCCTGTACGCCGCCGCCCCGGGTCCCCGTCAGGACGGTCCCCCGGTCGGCCTTCAGGGAGTACACCCAGGCATCGGTCTGGAGCCGCCAGCGTTCGGCGCCGCTCGTCGCGTCCAGGGCGTAGAGGGACGGGCCGTCCGAGGCGTGGATCCTGCCCCCGTCGACGGCCATCGCCCAGGCCACGTCACGGGTCTTGAACTGGCGGCGCCCATTGCCCACGTCCAGCGCGTGCACCTCGAAGGACGTCACGTACAGCAGGTCACCGGAGACGATGGGCGTCCCCCACACATCGTTCGACATGCGAAAACGCCAGGGCCGCCAGCGGTCCGGCGCCGCGGGCGCCGCGTCCGGGGCGGGTGCCGGGGAGGGCACCGGGGCGGCCGCGGCGGTGGTCGCGCCGTTCAGCCCGGCGGGCGGCCGGACCCAGCCGGTGGCCGCGGCCGGATGCGCGGCGGCGGCACCGCGGCCCTCCCCGCACGCGGACCGGGGCCGATCGGCACCTTCGCCCCGGCCAGTCGCACCGGGCCGCCGTCGGGCAGCGGGGACGAGACGGGGGCGGGCGAGGAGAGCGGGGACGGGGAGCGCAGGTCGGCGCCGCCGCGCCAGCCGGTGTCCGGGGAGCGCGGCGGGCGCGAGGGCGGCGGCGGTGCGGCGACCGGGGCGGGCGCGGCAGGCGCGACGGTGCGCCCGCCGCCGCGGCGCCGCTCGATCATCGCCGTGGCGCTGATGGGCAGCCAGGCCGACGCCGTACCGCTGTCGTCGCTCCCGGAGGCGAACAGATGCGGGGCGAGCTGGGCCTGGAGGTCGGCGGGGCTGGGCCGCAGCCCGGCGTCCAGCTGCATGCAGGACTCGATCAGCGGCCGCAGGTCGTCGGGCAGGCCCTCGGTGTCCGGGCCCTCCCGCAGCAGCATGAACACCGTCTCGACCGGGTTCGCCCCGTGGAAGGGCGCGTGGCCGGTGGCGGCGAAGACCAGCGTCGAGCCGAGCGAGAAGATGTCGCTGGCACCCGTCACGCTGCGCGAGTCCCGCGCCTGCTCGGGCGACATGTACGCGGGCGTGCCCACCGCGACGTTCGTCATGGTCAGCCGGGTGTTGGAGACTCCGGACGCGAT
Organism: Streptomyces sp. NBC_01433; assembly: GCF_026340105.1. NCBI lineage: Bacteria > Bacillati > Actinomycetota > Actinomycetes > Kitasatosporales > Streptomycetaceae > Streptomyces > Streptomyces sp. NBC_01433. Next base: position 1,602,786 of record NZ_JAPEPM010000001.1, read on the forward strand.
GCCGAAGTCGATCACCCGGGGGCCGTCCTCGACGACCAGGACGTTGGACGGCTTCAGGTCGCGGTGGACGAGCCCCGCACCGTGGATGGACTGGAGGGCCTCGGCGATCCCGGCGGCCAGCCAGCGCACCGCCTGGGTCGGCATGGGCCCGCACTCGTTCACTATTTCTTCGAGGGAGGGGGCGGGTACATAGGCGGTGGCCAGCCAGGGCACCGCGGCCCGCGGGTCGGCGTCGACCACGGCGGCCGTGTAGAAACCGCTGACGGCGCGGGCGGCCTCCACCTCACGCGTGAAGCGGACCCGGAACAGCTGGTCCTCGGCGAGCTCCGTACGGACCGTCTTGATCGCCACCCGCCGGCCGGACGCCGAGCGCGCGAGATAGACCAGCCCCATGCCACCGGCACCGAGCCGTCCCAGCACCTCGAACGGGCCGATCCGCCTCGGGTCGTGCTGCGTCAGCTGTTCCACCACTTGCCTGCCACCTCCCCGTACGGACCTCAGGAACAGAAGCCCGCGAATTCCCGCCCTGTGCAGCGTCTCACCACTGGGCACCACCTGGCGGTGCGCACCCCGATTGTTCCTGGCTCGGGCGCCGGTTGCGAACCCGGGGGCGGATCAGGGTGTCTCATGTCACTTCGCCCGCTATCGGCCCACAACGGCCGCCCGGAACGATTACGGAAGCGGTTCGATCGGCTGGAGCACGGCGAAGACGGCGCCCTGATCGTCGTGGAGCACGGCCATCCGCCCGTACGGGATGTCGAACGGCGGCGCGGAGACCCGGCCGCCCAGACGCACGGCGGTCTCGACGGCCCGGTCGCAGTCGGCGACGGCGAAGTAGGTGAGGAAGTGGCTGGGCAGCTCGGCGGGGAGGGCGTCCGTGATCACGCTGCGCCCGCCGATCGCGGTGTCTGGGCCCGGTTCGGTGCCCGCCGGGGACCACATCCGGAAGTCGACGAGGGACTCGGCGGTGCCGGGGGCGTCGCTTCCGGACTCTCCCAGGTCGGTGCCCCGGAAGCCGAAGACCTTCTCGTAGAACGGATCGACACGCTCCGGCTGCCGGGTGTAGACCTCGGTCCAGCAGAAGGCGCCGGGCTCGTTCCGCTTCTCGAAGCCGGTACGGTCGCCCGCCTGCCAGAGCCCGAAGACCGCGCCGCCGGGGTCGGCGGCCTGTGCCACGAACCCGGCCCGTCCGGCGTGCACCGGCTCGGTGATCACCTGGCCGCCCTCCGCACGGATCGCTGCCACCGTCGCCCTGATGTCGTCCGTGGAGAAGTAGACGCCCCAGGCGGTCGGCATCCGGCCGTCCTGCTTCGCGGCGAGTGCGGCGACGAGCTTGCCGTCGCTGAGGGCGTCGGCGAAGGGCATGCCGTCACCCGCCCGGAAGGTCCAGCCGAAGAGCCCGCCGTAGAAGCGCTTGCCCGCTTCGAGGTCGGAGAGCTGCACGTCCACCCAGCACGGCGCGGAGTGCGCGAATACGGCCATGGGCCCGGATCCTTCCGTTGCAGTGACGCCCGTCACACTCAACGTAGCCTCGGGTCCCGCACTCCGCGCCCCGGCACATCCCCGACCCTGTCCATATAGAACGTTCGCCCGAATCGTGAAGATCCAGCACCCCCGTGGACAAAAGTTGTCCACCGAAGTTGTCCACAGGCTGTTGATAACACTAATGCGGACCGGGCTCCCCGCGCCGGGAGCGAGCCTCCCGGGAAGGGCCCGAATGCCTCCGTACACCCCTCCGGTCCTGCGGCGTTCCCCATTTGCAGTCGGCCGAATCGCGCTCCGATCACCCGTCGGTAAGCTGACGGCATGACAGGACAAGTACGCACCGTCGACGGCCGCGTGGCCGGACGACGCGGCCAGGCGACGCGGCAGAAGCTGCTCGACTGCCTCAGCGAGATGCTCAGTTCCTCGCCGTACCGGGACGTCAAAGTCATCGACGTCGCCCGGAAGGCCGGGACTTCACCCGCGACTTTCTACCAGTACTTCCCCGACGTCGAGGGCGCTGTCCTCGAAATCGCCGAGGAAATGGCCAAGGAGGGCGCCGGGCTGACGGAACTGGTCGCGGGCCGCTCCTGGGTCGGCAAGGCCGGCTGGCAGACCTCCGAGGAACTGGTCGAGGGATTCCTCGACTTCTGGCGTCACCACGACGCGATCCTCCGCGTGGTCGACCTCGGCGCGGCCGAGGGCGACAAGCGGTTCTACAAGATCCGCATGAAAATCCTGAACTCGGTGACCAACTCCCTTACCGAAACGGTCAAGGAGCTCCAGGCCAAGGGCAAGGTCGACAAGGACGTCAGCCCCGCGGCGATGGCGGGCGCCCTGGTCGCGATGCTGGCCGCGGTCGCCTCGCACCAGAAGGGCTTCACCACCTGGGGCGTGAAGCAGGCCGAACTCAAGCCGAACCTCGCCCTGTTGGTCCACCTGGGCATCACCGGCAAGAAGCCGACGAAGTAAGCACCGGCACGGGCTCCGGACGCCCCGGCTCACGCCGGGCACGTACGGCGGCCCCGGGCGCCCCCAGGTCCTGTCTCACCGACGGCGGATCACGCAGGTGATCCGCCGTCGGCGTCCCCGTCCCCGGCGTCAGCGAACGCCCGGTCTCACCGAAGCCCCGGTCTCACGGCCCCTCCCGCCGCTCCACCCGGAAGAGCCGGATCTCCCGCTCCACCCGCGCCTGATACGTCGCGTAGGGCGGCCAGAACGCCAGCGCGACCTGCCACACCTTCGCCCGCTCCTCGCCCCGGAGCAGCGTGGCGCGCACCGGGATGTCCCGCCCCTTCCAGTTGACGACGGCCGCGTCCGGACCGGCCAGCAGATTCGCGGTCCAGGCCGGATGCCCCGCACGGCCGAAGTTGCTGCCGACCAGGATCCAGCCGCCGTCCGCCCCGCCCTCCGGCATACAGGCCAGCGGGGTCGTTCTGGGCTGCCCGCTCCGCGCCCCCGGCACCGTGAGGATGAGCCCCGGCAGCATCCGGGCGCTCAGGAGCACCTTGCCCCGGGTGAGCCGGTGCACGGCGCGGTCCATGGCGGGGACGACGTGCGGGGCGATCCGCGCGAAGGTGCGGGTCGAGGAGACCTTCTGCATCAGCCGGACACCGCGGGCCATCAGACCGCCACCCGCTGTCCCGCGGTCCGGGGCGCGAACAGTCCGGCCTGGCCCGCCGCGTGGTCGCGCAGCCGGTGGACGGGGCCGAAGAGCAGTTCGTCGGCCGCCGCCCGCTTGAAGTAGAGGTGCGCCTCGTGTTCCCAGGTGAAGCCGATGCCGCCGTGCAGCTGGACGGCCTCCGCCGTGGTGACGCGCAGCGCCTCCAGTGCCTGGGCGAGCGCGAGCCCGCCCGCCGCCGGGTCCCAGGCCGCGTAGTACGCCGCGGAGCGGGCCGCCTGCACCCGTACGTACAGGTCGGCGAGCCGGTGTTTCACCGCCTGGAACGAGCCGATGGGCCGGCCGAACTGTTCACGTTCCTTGACGTGGGCGACGGTCCGGTCCAGCGCGCTCGACGCGGCCCCGACCGCCTCGGCCGCCAGTACCGCGGCGACCTTGCGTCCGGTGGCGGCCAGCGCACCGGCGGCGTCCACAGTGTCGTCGGCGCCGAGGAGTTCGGCGCCCGTGTCGCGCAGTTCGACGCGGGCGAGCGGCCTGGTCGCGTCCATCGAGGTCTGCCGGGTGCGGACGAGTCCGGCCGCGGTGTCGGTGCGGACGAGGAACAGGAGCGTACGGCTGCGCGGGAAGCCGCCGGTGTGGGCGGCGACCACGAGCAGCCCGGCGCTGTGGCCGTCGAGGACCTGGGCGGCCTCCCCGTACAGCCGCCAGCCCCCGCCTCCGTCGTCGCGTCCGTCGTCGCCTCCGCCCGCGTCCCCGCCTCCGCCCCCGTCCCCGTCGGCCCGTCTGGCCTGGACGCCACCGGCACGGCCGCCGCCCGCCCATTCGCCGCGGGCGTTGTCGCCGGTGAGGCCGAGAGCGGTGGACAGGGAGCCGCCGGGGACGGCGAGGGTGGCGGTCAGCGCGCCCGCGGCGATGCGGGGAAGCAGGGCCGCGCGCTGGGCCTCGGTGCCGAGTGCGGCGATCAGGGGTGCGGCGAGCACGGAGGTGGCCAGCAGGGGTGAGGGCAGCAGGGCGCGGCCGGTCTCCTCGCAGGCGAGGGCCAGCTCGGCGGTCCCGCAGCCGACACCGCCGTACGCCTCGGGCAGCGCGATCCCGGGCAGCCCGAGCTCCCCCGCGAGCCGGTTCCACAGGGCCTCGTCGTAGCCGAGGGCGGTGTCCACGGCGGCACGGACCTCGGCGGGTCCGCAGCGCTCGGCCAGCAGTTCGCGCAGGGTGCGGCGGATCTCGTGCTGCTCCGCGGTGAAGGCGGCGTCCATCCTCGGGCTCCTTCCCCTCGGGAGCGGGTGCCCCCGATCTGACGGTGCGTCATGCTAGGCGGGAAGCGGCGAGAAACCCAGACTCCGGCACACCCCCACCTCCACGGGCACCACCCCAACTCCTTTTACGGAGGCCGGAGAACCGACCTCCGCGCCCGGTCACGTCCGCTCATATCTGATGTACCGTCAGATTCATGCCTTCCTCACCCTCCTCCTCCCCGCGCAAGGTCGCTGTCGTCGGCATATCCCTCGCGGACTGCGGACGCGTCGACGGGTCCACCCCGTACGCCCTGCATGCCCAGGCCGCCCGCCGGGCACTCGCCGACTCGGGCCTGGACCGTTCGCTCGTCGACGGCTTCGCCTCGGCGGGCCTCGGCACGCTCGCCCCGGTCGAGGTCGCCGAGTATCTGGGCCTCAAACCCACCTGGGTGGACTCCACGGCGGTCGGCGGCGCGACCTGGGAGGTGATGGCGGCCCACGCGGCGGACGCCATCGCCGCGGGCCGGGCGAACGCCGTGCTCCTGGTGTACGGATCGACGGCCCGCGCCGACATCAAGGCGGGCCGCCGCACGTCGAACCTGTCGTTCGGGGCGCGCGGCCCGCTCCAGTTCGAAGTGCCCTACGGGCACTCGCTGATCGCCAAGTACGCGATGGCCGCCCGCCGCCACATGCACGAGTACGGCACGACGCTGGAGCAGCTCGCGGAAGTGGCGGTACAGGCGCGGGCGAACGCGGCGGTCAACCCGGAGGCGATGTTCCGGGACCCGATCACGGTGGACGACGTGCTGTCCGGCCCGATGATCGCGGACCCGTTCACCAAGCTCCACTGCTGCATCCGCAGCGACGGCGGCTGCGCGGTGCTGCTGGCGGCGGAGGAGTACGTACCGGACACGGCGAAGGCTCCGGTGTGGATCCTCGGCACCGGCGAGCACGTCTCGCACTCCGCCATGTCCGAGTGGGAGGACTTCACGGTCTCCCCCGCCGCCGTCTCCGGGCGGCTGGCCTTCGAACGGGCCGGGGTGCGGCCCGCCGACATCGACATCGCCGAGATCTACGACGCGTTCACCTATATGACGCTGGTGACGCTGGAGGACCTGGGGTTCTGCGCGAAGGGCGAGGGCGGCGCGTTCGTCGAGAAGGGCCGGACCGGCCTGACGGGCGAGCTGCCGGTGAACACGGACGGTGGCGGCCTCTCCGCCTGCCACCCCGGGATGCGGGGACTGTTCCTGCTGGTGGAGGCGGTACGGCAGCTGCGCGGCGAGGCGGGCGCGCGTCAGGTGCGGCGCGCGGGCGGACGGCTCCCGGAACTGGCGGTGGCCTCGGGGACGGGCGGCTGGTTCTGCTCATCGGGCACGGTGGTGCTGGGGCGGGGCTGAGGGGCCCGGCCGAGGGGGCGGGAACGGGCGGGCCGTGGCTCTCCGTACGACCGGCGCGGCCGAGCGCCGTGGCTCTCCGTACGACCGGCGCGGCCGAGCCTGCCCGGTGCGCTCCACCGCACCGCGTACGGGAGCGCCGCGTGAGGTCCAATGGCCGCATGACCGACGCGACTCCTGATGCCCAGCGCACCTTCCGGGACCTTCTGCACGCCCAGCGCGTCTGGGACGTCGACCTTCCCGGCTTCGACCCGGCCACCGCACCGGACGCCCCCGTACCCCTCTTCCACGCCTGGTTCGCCGAGGCGGTGGCCGCCGGGCAGCCCGAGCCGCACACGATGACGCTGGCCACCGTCGACAGCGCGGACCGCCCCGACGTACGGACGCTGATGCTGCACGACGCGGACGGCCGGGGCTGGCACTTCGCCACGCACTCCACCAGCGCGAAGGGCCGCCAGCTCGCCGCCCGCCCGTACGCCGCACTCGGCTTCTACTGGCCCGCCCAGGGCCGGCAGGTGCGGGTACGGGGCCCGGTCACGGCCTGCACACCCGCCGAGAGCCGCGCCGATCTGCACGCCCGGTCCACCGGAGCCCTGGCCTCGGCGCTGACCGGGTCGCAGAGCGCGGTCCTCGGCTCCGGGGAGGAGCTGACCCGGGCCGCCGACGCGGCGTGGGAGCGGGCGCGGGCCGAGCCGGACGCCGAGGTGGAGACCTGGACGCGCTATGTGGTCGCCCCGGAGAAGGTCGAGTTCTTCCAGGGCGACGCGGGTCGACGGCACGTCCGGCTCCGCTACCGCCGGGAGGCGGACGCCTGGGTGCGGGAACTGCTCTGGCCGTAGAAGACACCGGCCTCGCGCCCAGCCCCTCGCGCCCCGCGCCCCGCGTCTCCGTCCGTACCGCGGGCCGGATTTTATTCGATTTCGACAAGAAAGGGGCACTATGGGAGACAGGTGAGCTGTTGGGAGGCACCGATGCCACGAACTCGTTCCCGTTACGCACCGGACCGCGGTCTGACCGCCCGCATGGTGAGCACCATGTTCTTCATCGGTCTGCTGTACGTCGTCCTCGTCGGCGTGCTGCTCGCGGTGCTGCGCGGGGCCTGGCCAATCATCCTGATCATCACGGGCGGCCTCTTCATCGCCCAGTTCTGGTTCAGCGACCGCATCGCGGCGTACGGCATGGGAGCCCGCGAGGTCACGCCCGAGGAGGCCCCCGAGCTGCACGGTGCGATCGACCGGATCTGCGCCCTGGCGGACATGCCGAAGCCCCGGGTGGCGATCGCCACCAGCGACGTACCGAACGCCTTCGCCACCGGGCGCAGCGAGAAGACCGCCCTGGTCTGCGCGACCACGGGACTGCTGCGCAGACTGGAGCCCGAGGAGCTGGAAGGGGTCCTCGCGCACGAGATGTCGCACGTCGCGCACCGCGATGTCGCCGTCATGACGATCGCGTCGTTCCTCGGCGTGCTGGCGGGCATCATCACCCGAGTGGCCCTGTGGGGCGGCCTCGCCCGAAACAGCCGGGGCAACGACCCGGTGGGCATCGTCATCATGCTGATCCCGCTGATCAGCGCCGTCGTGTACGCCCTCAGCTTCCTGCTGACCCGGCTGCTCTCCCGCTACCGCGAGCTGTCCGCCGACCGCACGGCGGCCCTGCTCACCGGACGCCCGTCGTCCCTCGCGTCGGCCCTGACGAAGGTCAGCGGTCAGATGGCCCGCATCCCCACCGAGGACCTGCGGAAGGCGGAGCCGTACAACGCCTTCTACTTCGTCCCGGCCTTCGCCTCCAAGGAGAGCCTGGGCCGGCTGCTCTCCTCGCACCCCACCCTCGAACAGCGCCTCGACCAGCTGGCCCGCATCTCGGCGGACCTGTCCCGCCCGTAAGGGCCGCGCCCGTACCCGTACGGATCGCCACCGGTAAGGATCCCGACCCACAACCGCCCCACAACCGCCCCGCAACCGTCACGTAGCTGTTCGTAACCGCCCGTAACTCCCGAAGGAGACTCCGTGGGCCTGCTCGACGCGATCCTGGGCCGGAGCAAACCGGTCCGCCCCGACCTCGACCAGCTCTTCGCCGTCCCCTCGGCCGCGCTGACCCTCCAGGCGGGTGCGGGTTTCACGCCGACCGGGCTGGGTTCGGTGTGCTTCGCGGGGGTCGAGGGCGGCGGCTTCGCCCGTATCCAGGAGGACGTACGGGAACTGCTGGACGCGGACCGGGGCGGGGTCCCGGTGGAGTTCAGCCGGGACTCGTACGGCTACACCTGGCTGCTGGCCCGCCACCCTCCCGAGGACACCGCCGGCCTGGTCAACGACCTGCACGCGGTCAACACCCTGCTCCAGGACGGCGGCTTCGGCCCGCAGCTGCTCTGCTCGCTGATCGGCTTCCGGGACGCGGAGGGGCGTTCGCTGGCGCTGGTGTACCTGTACAAGCGCGGCACGTTCTATCCGTTCGCCCCGGTCCAAGGAGGCGCGGAAAAACGGGACAGCCAGCTGGAGTTGCAGGCCAGAGCCGTACTCGGCGACGACCTACGGGTGGAGAAGGACCTCGCCCGCTGGTTCCCGGTCTGGGGCGCGCCGGGGTTGTGAGCAGCCAGTGGGAGCGGTGTCCGGGGGACGCGGTCCGTGGTCGGCGGGTGCCCGGCGCCGGGCCCCTCCGGCGCCGGAGGGGCCCGGCGCGATGGCTTCGCCATCCTCCGATCGAGTGGCGCAGAGGGCGGCCGAGGTCAGCGCCGGGCCCGGAACACCGGTACGGCCTCCTCGCCCTCCTCCTGCCGGAACGTGACCCGTAGCTCCATGCCGATGGCCAGATCCGCCTCTTCGCAGTTCACGATCTCCGTCATCATCCGGGGCCCCTCGGCCAGGTCGACGACGGCCGCGACGTACGGGACACGGGTGCCGAAGGGCGGCAGGTCGTTTCGGTGGACGACGGACCAGGTGTAGAGCGTGGCCCGGCCGCTCGCCCGCTCCCACGTCACGTCCTCGCTCCAGCAGTGCGGGCAGAACTCGCGCGGGTAGTGGTGGGCGCGCCCACAGGCCGCGCAGCGGCGCAGGAGCAGATGCCCCTCGGCGGCGGCCTCCCAGTAGGGGCGGGTGAAGGCGTCGGGTTCCGGCAGGTCGTAGCGGGGCGCGGCCGTCACAGGAAGAGTCCGATCGCGGCGTCGAGCGACCACGTCTGCCAGGACATGGCGAACAGGGCGACGAGCGAGATGAGCGCCATCATGGCGTTCTGCCCCTGCTCGGCCCAGTCGTGGATCATGAGGACGAGGTAGAGCAGGTTGAGCAGGAGCCCGGCGACGAGGGCGACCGGGGTGAGGAATCCGGCGATCAGCCCGAGCCCCAGGGCGAGTTCGGCGTACACGACGAGGTACGCCATCACCTTGGGGCGGGGCTCGACGATCCGCCGGAAGCCGGTGCGCACCACGGGCCACCGGTGCTTGCCCGCCACGTCGGCCGCCCAGGCGATGCCCGTACCGCGCTCGAACCAGCCCTTCTTGTCCTTGTGCCGCCAGCTCTCCAGCCACCACAGGCCGAGCCCTATACGGAGAACGGCGAGCCATTCCGCGCCGCCGAGCCAGATGGTCTGCATCGGGGTCCCTCCCGGTCGCCGAATCTGACGATACGTCAGTTCACCTGATGGCGAAGGCGGTCCGCAAGAGGCGTGCACAGGTCCCCGTGATCAATTCGCAATCGATTTCGGTCTTGACCGAGACCCAACAACAAATCGCGCCATTACGCTCCGAAGCATGTCCGACCGCGCTCTCCTCTCCGGCCCCTCAGCCAGGCCCGTCTACGTCATCGGCGGCGGCCCCGGCGGCCTCGCCGCCGCTGCCGCCCTGCGCGCGCGGGGAGTGCGGGCGGTGGTGCTGGAGAAGTCGGAGAACGTCGGCGCGTCCTGGCGCCGCCACTACGACCGGCTGCACCTGCACACCACCCGCCGCCGGTCCGCCCTGCCGGGGCTGGCCATGCCGCGCCGGTTCGGACGGTGGGTGTCCCGGGACGACGTGGTGCGGTACCTGGAGAAGTACGTCGATCACCACGAGCTGGAGGTGGTGACGGGCGTCGAGGTGTCCCGGATCGACCGGACCGCCGACGGCACCGGCTGGCAGCTCACCGCCACCGGCGGCCGGGTGCTGACCGGCCGGGCGGTCGTCGTCGCCACCGGCTACAACCACACCCCGCGCACTCCCGACTGGCCCGGCCGCGACACATTCACCGGGGAGTTGGCACACGCCTCGGAGTACCGCGACCCGGCCCCGTACGCGGGCAAGGACGTCCTGGTCGTCGGCATCGGCAACACGGGGGCGGAGATCGCCGTGGACCTGGTGGAGGGGGGCGCTTCCCTGGTACGGATCGCGGTACGCACCGTTCCGCACATCGTGCGCCGCTCCACCGCGGGCTGGCCCGCGCAGTCGACCGGCATCCTCGTACGCCGTCTGCCGGTCCGGCTCGTCGATTGGGCGGGCCGCCTGATGAACCGGATCGCCGTCCCCGACCTCGCCGCCCAGGGGCTGCCGCGCCCGGACACCGGTCTGTACTCCCGGGTCAAGGAGGGGGCGATCCCGGTCCAGGACGTGGGGCTGATCAACGCGGTGAAGAAGGGCCGGGTGGCCCCGGTGGCGACGGTGGAGTCCTTCGACCAGGACACGGTGATCCTGGCCGACGGCACCCGGATCACCCCGGACGCGGTGATCGCGGCAACCGGCTACCGGCGGGCCCTGGAGGACCTGGTCGGCCACCTGGACGTGCTCGACGCACGCGGACGCCCGGTGACACACGGAGGCCGCACCCCGAAGCAGGCGCCCGGCCTGTACTTCACCGGGTTCACCAACCCGATCAGCGGCATGCTCCGCGAAATGGCCCTGGACGCGGAGAAGATCGCCAAGAAGGTGGCCAAAACGCACTGAGCGCGGGCCCGCCCGTGGTGGCGCTCATCGGGGCGTCGGCCCTTGGCGCTCATCGGGGCGTCGGATCAGCCCGTGCGAGGCGTCGGCGCGGGCACCGGCGTTCCGGCCGACCAGAAGTCGGAACGCACATTGGGACGGGGAATCTCGACGCCTTCGTAGGCGGGCCCGTTGGGCGCGGCCGTGGGCGCTGCGACGTCCGACTCCTTGACGCATGGGGTTGACACCTCGAAACGGGCCTGCCCCTTGTCGGCAATCGTCAAAGCAATCGCGAATCCGTCAGAGCTCTTGGCGAAGATACCGGGGGCAATGTTGTCTGCGGACACGTGGTCCTTCGTCGGTGTGAAGTACTGGGAATGGGCGTCGAACCCGCCCCGATCACGGATGGGCCGGGGCCCGTCGTCCACCTCGAAGCGGCGCGCGCCGAAGGCCCCACTCGCCGGGTCCTTGCCGAAGTAGAGGCCGTCGTCACCTTGGTCCGCGATATCCCCGGCCATGTACATCGCCAGCGGCCCACCCAACACCAATGGGGCGGCCGCCGCGGTCTCCTGTTTCGAAGGCAACTTGGTCACGGGGTCGTTGTCGGCCGCTCCGACGAAGACATGGTCCTTACCGACACCCAGGTCCTCCGCTCTGTCGACTCCGGTGCCGGGGCTGCCGAGCAGGATGATGTCATCCGCGCCCGGAATGCCGCCGGCCTGCTGGGTCGCGGTGCCCACCGTGAGCGAGCCGTAGGAGTGGCCGATCGCGGTCAGGTGGGGGTCCTTGTACTCGTTGGTGGCCTCCAGCCCGCCCATAAAACTGTTGTAGGCGGGGGCTCCCTTCTGCGCGTCGCCCTTGCCCATGACGTCCACGTCCTGGGGTGCGTCGTAGCCGAGCCACACGATGGCCGCACTCGATGAGTCGTAGCCTCTAGCGCCTACGGCGGTGTCCAGGCCCCGTTGAAGGGTGCCATCGACGAAACTCTTGTCCAGTTTGGTCCCCAGCCCAGGGACGTACGTAGAGACGTTCCGCGACGTATCCGGATTCCCGTACGCCACGATGGCGCGCCCATTGCCTTCGTCCCCGATGCCCAGGAGATACATCGGCACCTTGGAAGGCTCGCCCAGTTTGACCTGTAGCTCTCGGAGCGCGTCCAGTTTCGTCCGGGCCGCCTCGCCGCCCCGCTGCTCCAACTCACCGCTCAGCACCGGTAGATGGTTGCGGTTCGCCTCGTCCCTCGCCACCGCCGGAATGCCGTCCAGGTTGCCGACCAGATCCGGGGCCACTTCCAGATACTCCTGGCGCTGCTCCTCCGTCAGGCCGTCCCACCATTCCTTGCGCTCAGCGGGAGTTCGGTCCCAGGGAATGCCGTGCCCCAGATAGGTACCGGCAGTGGAGCGCACCACCGCCGTGTCGCGGAATACGTCGTCCATCATCGCCCTGGTGACGTCGAGGCCCCGGGCTGCTTTGAGTTTGCCGAGTGCCGTCGCGTACCGGCCGTCGATCTCGGCCGCCGACCGGACCGCCCGGGCGATGCTGTCCGCGATTACCTGCGCTTTCGCCGCATTCGGGTTGGGAATGAACCGGCCTCCCGGAAGTCCGGGCTGTTCGTTCAGGCCCGGCGCTTCCAGTGGCAATCGCGAGCTGCCCAGGGATTTCCCGCCCGGCGCCTCCTCCTTTCCGAGGAGGGTTTCACCCATGGCTGCCGGATAGCTGACCGAACCGTCTTCGTGGACGGTGAACTTCAGGCTCCACGCATCCTCCAGGAATTCAAGGAGTTGCTTGCGCGGTACGGCCAGTTCAGAGGCGAGGCCGTTCAGTGCCGTACGAATGAGGCCCGCTTCGGTGTGGACGTACTGAAAGTTCCGGCTCAGCCGCTCCAGTCGCGCGACGGCCCCGTTCGCCGAGTCGCCCCCTGCTGCGTCTCCTCAGGCCCGCCGTCATCACCTTGTCGGTCTTCACCCGGTCGGCATCGGCGCGGCCCGAGACCTCGTGCCAGCCGTCTCCCGCGCTCTCGAACTCCGACGGCTTCAGGTCCCGCAGAAGCTGCCAGGTCAGCGACACTCCGGTCACCGGGACCCGCCCTTCGCCACCGCACCGAAGGAACGGTCCACGGCAGCATCGGTCTCACCCACGTCCTTGGCGACCCTGAGCAGCACCGTTCTCAGATATCCGCACTCGTCGCGTACGCCGGTCAGCCGCTCCTCCCAGGACTCCTGGACGGACTTGAGTGCGGCTGCGGACGCGAGCCCCCGCGCCCCGGACGCAACGCCCTCATGCGCGGATCCGAGTCTGCGGTGGCTCCGTTCGGTGCTGATCCGCAAGGTCTCGGCCGCACCCGACGCCGTGGTCCAGGGTCCGCCGCTGTGCCGCAGACCTCCCGCACCGCCCTCGCCCGGAGGCGCCGAAGGACTCCTCGGCCCCTCGGGTGCGACCGAGGCGAGGGACATGCGCTGCGCCGTTTCTCCGGATTCAGCGGTTCTGGGTCGCTCCGCCTGTTCGAATAATTCCAGCCATTCGACCGAACTCTGCACGGATCCCCCCGATTTCCCCAACGCTTACCGTTTCGTGGGTGACGTTATCGCACCGCCCCTTGCCAAACACACAGGCGAAAGACAGGCATCTCCGGAAAAGCCTCCGGGTCATATCATCGGGAGTTCTGGCATCGCAAGAGCGATCACCCTCATGCTCCGCCTATTCGACCGCCGTCCCCCATTCGTCTTTCACGGCGGAGGGCGAGATGCTCCGACCACATGCGCGAGCGGGGTTTCCGGCCGATATTTCGGCCACATATCGTGGCGGCGAACCTGACCGTCGTCTCGGAAGATCAGGTCATCGCCGACCAGGTGCCCCTGGCCGCGATGCGGCGGGCCCAGGTTTCCAGGTCCGACGGCGCGCGGCCGAGCACCTCCCGTACGCCGTCGGCGACATCCGCCGAGCGGCCAGCCCGGTGCAGGGCGAACATGGCGCCCAGCGCGTCGGCGGCGGCCTCGGGCCAGCCCTCGGCGAGAAGTTCCGCGCGGTGGGCGTCGGGGGTCAACTCCTCGTAGCGGATGGGCCGTCCGGCGGCGCGGGCGATCGTCTCCGTGGCCTCGGCGAAGGTGAGCGCCCGGGGTCCGGTCAGTTCGTGGATCCGGCCGGCGTGGCCGTCCTGGGTGAGGACGGCCACCGCCACCTCCGCCACATCGTCCACGTCGATGAACGGCTCGGGCGTCGCACCGATCGGCAGCCCCAGCCGGCCGGCCCGCAGCGGGGCCAGCCAGAGGTCCTCGTCGAAGTTCTGGAAGAAGTTGCTGGGCCTGATGATCGTCCACTCGGCCCCGGACTCGCGTACCGCCGTCTCACCTGCCGCCATGCCCTGGCCGAACCCGCCCCCGGCCCTGTCGAAGCCTCCCCCGGCCTTGTCGATGCCGTGGCCGGACAGGGCGACGAAGCGGCGTACGCCCGAGGCCGTCGCCCTGGTGACGAACTCCCGTACCGGGGACGGGTCGTCGGGTGCGACGAGGTAGACGGCCGACGCCCCGGACAGTGCGGGCTCCCAGGTGTCCGGGAGGGTCCAGTCGAACCTCACTCCACCGGAGCGGGAGGCCGCCCGAACCCTGGCCGTCCCGGCGTCGCGCAGGCGCTGGACGACCCGGCGGCCGGTCTTGCCGGTGGCGCCCAGCACGAGGATGTCGGCGGAGGCGGAGGCAGGGGCTGAGGCTGAATGGGTGCTCGTCTTCGTTGTCATGGGGCAAGTCCATCGCGGCGACGGGGTCGCGACCATGGCCGCCCGTCCGTGGCACATAGGCGATCGTCCGGACCTGTGCCGGGGCTGCGTACGGTGGGGAACATGGACGTGTTCGATGAGCTGTTGCGGGGCGTACGGGGCAAGGGTGCGGTGTTCGGCCGTTCGGTGTTGTGGCCGCCGTGGTCGCTGCGGTTCACGGACGGGGCGTATCTGACCCTGTGCGTGCCGCTGCGGGGTGCCGGGTGGATCGTGCCGGAAAGCGGTGCGCCGCAGCGGGTGGGGCTCGGTGAGGCCGCGATCGTACGGGGTCCGGCACCGTTCGTCTTCACCGACGACCCGGCCACGGGGGCGGCGCCCGGCGCCTCGGTGCGGGAGGTGCGCTGGCGTGAGGACCGGCCGGACGACGCGTCGTCCCCCGACGACGAACTCACCGGCCCCACCGTCCTGCTGGCCGCCGCCTACGACGTGCGCGCGGAGGTTCCGCAGCGGCTGCTCCGGGTCCTGCCCCCGGTACTCGTGGTGCCGGACGATTACGACTGCACGGCGATGCGCGACTACCTGGAGGCCCAGATCACCGGGGCCCGGCCGGGCCGGCAGATCGTGCTCGACCGGCTGCTGGACTGGCTGCTGGTCTGCACGCTGCGGGACTGGTTCGACCGCCCCGAGGCGGACCCGCCCAAGTGGTACCGCGCGCTGGGCGACGAGGTCGCGGGGCCCGCGCTGCGCGCGATGCACGAGGACCCGGCGCACCCGTGGACGACGGCGGAACTGGCGACCCGGGCCGGGGTGTCGCGGACGACCCTGGCGAAGCGGTTCACGGAACTCGTCGGGGAGGGGCCGGTGGCGTATCTGACCGAGTGGCGCATGACCCTCGCGGCCGACCTGCTGACCCGCCCCGAGCTGACGGTGGCGGCCGTGGCCCGGCGGGTGGGGTACGCGGACGCCTTCGGCTTCAGCGCGGCGTTCAAGCGGCTCCGGGGCGAGAGCCCGAGCACGTACCGCCGGGAGGCCGCGTCCCTCGCGCCCTCGGAGCTGGCGGCCCCTGCGGGGTAAGTGGGGCCGCCAGTTCCGGGGGGCCGAGACGGTCCGTACGCAGTGCGGGGCGCGGTCGCGGGGCGCGGTCGGGGGGCGCGGTGCGGGGCGCGGGGATGCTGAAACGGCCGGCGCGGGGGCGCGGGGGCAAAGGGACGTTCGCCCCCTGCCCCCGACCCGCGCCTCCCCGCCCTCACGCCCGCCAGGCACCCCCCGCAGCCGCGTCCCGCACGAAATCGGTGAAGTCACGCGGTGCCCGGCCGAGCGCGCGCCGTACCCCGTCGACGACCGGGGCCTCCTCGCTCGTCCGGATCGGCTTCAGCGCGTCGGTCCAGACCGCCGCCTCCTCGGCCGGGAATCCCTGGGCGACCAGCCCGGCCCGGAACTCGTCCTCCCCCACGGGGACATAGCGGGCCCGCAGCCCGGTCGCCCCGGCGATCTCCGCGAGTACGTCGGCGATCCCGAGCGCCCGGGTGCCGGACAGTTCGTACACCTGGCCCTGATGGCCGTCCTCGGTGAGCGCGGCGACGGCCACCGCCGCGATGTCCTCGGCGTCGACGAACGCGGCGGCGCCGTCCCCGGTGGGCAGGGCGAGCTCGCCGCCCGTCACTCCGTCGTGGAAGATGCCCTCGCTGAAGTTCTGGGCGAACCAGCCCGGCCGCAGGATCGTCCACTCCACCCCGGAGGCCCGTACGGCGGTCTCCCCCTGCGTATGGGGCCCGTCACCGTCGTACGCGGCACCGAAGTATCCGGGCACGTCCACACCCCGGGCCGAGAGCAGCACCAGCCGCCGCACCCCGCTCGCCACGGCCCGCTCCACCAGCGCGGGCGTCGGCGAGGGCGAGATGTCGTACGGAACGATGTAGGCCGCGGTGACCCCGTCGAGGGCCCCCTCCCAGGTGCCCGGGTCCGCCCAGTCGAACGGGATCTCCGAGGAACGGGAGGCGACGCGCGTCTCCACGCCCTGCTCGCGGAGCCGGGCCACCACCCTGCGGCCGGTCTTGCCGGTGCCGCCGATTACGAGAACAGTTGCTTTTGTCATGACTGAAGCCTGTCCCGGCGGCGCTCCTGCGGCCATGTTCCAGAATCCGGGATGAATGTCCGGACGTCCGGCGCCCGGGTCTCCGGGCTCCGAAGGTCCGGGCTCCGAAGGTCCGGCCCCTCGCGGTCACGGCCACCGGGCGATGCCCCGGACCGGCGGTGCCGCACGCATTCCGTCCCACCCATTCCGTCCCAGCCATTCCTGACGGGCCGTCAGTTCAGTAACCTGACAAGGCGTCAGCTATGGAACGGGGGCCCGGACGACTCCGCGGGGCCCGGACGGACACCATCGAGCAGAAGTGGGCGGAACGATGCTTGGATCGACTCACGGCACCCTCACCACCGACTTCCGCGCCAGAGTGGTGGCCTGCGGCGAGGAGCCGCACGCCGCCGTCGTCAGCATGACAACCGCTGCGGTGGAGGGCGGTCTCGACGTCAGCGGGCGGCCGCTGCACTCGACCGTGCCCGACCTGGACCGGTTCTTCCGGCCACGGTCCGTGGCCGTCATCGGGGCCTCCGACACCGAGGGGCGGCCGAACACCGGGATCACCCGGCAGCTCATCGCCTGGGCCGAGCGGGTCGGGGCGCGGCTGCACCCGGTGCATCCCACGCGGCCCTCCGTGTTCGGACGGGCCTGCTCTCCCTCCGTGGCCGACCTGCCGGAACAGGTCGATCTGGCCGTACTGCTGGTCGGCGACCCCCTTCCGGTCATCGAGGAACTCGCCGAGGCCAAGGTGAAGTTCGCCGTAGCCTTCGCCTCCGGGTTCGCCGAGACCGGCGAGGCGGGCGCGGCGGCGCAGGCCCGGCTGGCGGCCGCGGTGGAACGGTCCGGGCTGCGGCTGCTCGGGCCGAACACCAACCTCAACGCCTTCGAGGAGTTCCGGGAGGACCTGGACGGGCCCGCGATCGCCCTCATCACCCAGTCCGGGCACCAGGGCCGGCCCGTCTACACCCTCCAGGAGCTGGGCATCCGGCTCTCGCACTGGGCGCCCACGGGCAACGAGGCCGATCTGGAGACCTCCGACTTCATCTCGTACTTCGCCGAGCGCCCCGAGGTCGGGGCCATCGCCTGTTACGTCGAGGGCCTCAAGGACGGCCGCGCGTTCCTCCTCGCCGCGGACCGGGCGGCCCGTGCCGGGGTCCCCGTCGTGGCGGTCAAGGTGGGGCGTACGGAGACAGGGGCCCGGATGGCCGCTTCGCACACCGGCAAGCTGACCGGCGCCGACCAGGTGGTGGACGCGGCGATGCGGCAGTTCGGGGTGATCCGGGTCGACGGCCTCGACGAACTCCAGGACACCGCCGCGCTACTGGCCCGTGCCAGGCCGCCGCAGGCCGACGGGGTCGCGGTGTATTCGATCTCGGGCGGCACGGGCGCGCACTTCTCCGACCTGGCCACCGGGGCGGGGCTCCACCTGCCCACCCTGTCCGAGGAGAAGCAGCGCGAACTGCACTCCTGGATACCCGGCTATCTGAACGTCGCCAACCCGATCGACAACGGCGGCCACCCGGTCGGCGACTGGCGTGGCCGGAAGATCATCGACGCGATCCTCGCGGACCCGTCCGTCGGGGTGCTGATCTGCCCGATCACCGGCCCCTTCCCTCCGATGAGCGACCGGCTCGCCCAGGACCTGGTGGACGCGGCGGAGACCACGGACAAGCTGGTGTGCGTGATCTGGGGGTCGCCCGTCGGCACCGAGGACGCCTACCGCACGACGCTGCTCGGTTCGTCCCGGGTCGCCACCTTCCGTACGTTCGGCAACTGCATCACCGCCGTGCGGGCCTATCTGGACCACCACCGCTTCGCCTCCGGCTACCGTTCGCCCTTCGACGAGGCGCCGCGCACCCCGTCGCCCTCGTTCCGCAAGGCGCAGGCACTGATCCGCCCGGGACGCCGGCTGAGCGAGCACGCGGCGAAGCAGCTGCTGCGCGCGTACGGCATTCGCGTGCCGCGCGAGCAGCTGGTGACCAGCGCGGCGGCCGCCGTCCGGGCGGCGGGACTGGTCGGCTACCCCGTCGTCATGAAGGCGTCCGGCGCCCAGCTCGCCCACAAGACCGAGCTGGGGCTGGTGAAGGTGCAGCTCACCTCCGCCAGCCAGGTCCGCGACGCGTACCGCGAACTCACCGACATCGCGCGCTTCGAGTCCATCGACCTGGACGGGGTCCTCGTCTGCCAGATGATCGAGCGGGGCGTCGAGATGATGGTCGGCGTCACCCAGGACGCCCTCTTCGGGCCGACCGTGACCGTCGGTCTCGGCGGCGTACTGGTCGAGGTCCTGCACGATACGGCGGTCCGCGTGCCGCCGTTCGGCGAGGACCAGGCGCGGGACATGCTCGGCGAACTGCGTGGCCGCGCACTCCTGGAGGGCGTACGCGGCGGGCCGCCGGTCGATGTGGACGCGCTCGTCGAGGTCGTGCTCCGGGTGCAGCGCATGGCCCTGGAGCTGGGCGACGACCTCACCGAACTGGACATCAATCCGCTGGTGGTGCTGGGGCGGGGGCAGGGCGCGGTGGCCCTGGACGCGCTGGCCGTCTGCAGCTGATCCCCCACGCCGGCCCCAGCGCCACCACCCGCCGCCTCCGCTCCAGCCCCCGCCGCCGCTCCTGGTCCTGCTCCTGGTCCTGCTCCTGCTCCTGCCCTTGTCCTTGTCCCACCACTTGCCGCCCACGCCCCGCCGCCGCCCGCCATGGAGCTGCCTCATGCCGTCCTCCCCCGAAGACACCGCCAGGCCCGACACCTCCGTCGAACCCGTCGTACCTGTCGAACCCGTAGACCCCACTGAGTCATTGGTACTCCACACCACTGACAACGGCGTCTCGTGGATCACCCTCAACCGGCCCGACGCCATGAACGCCGTCACCTGGGACCAGCGTGAACGCGTCATCGCCCTGCTCGCCGAAGCCTCCGCCGACCCCGCCGTGCGGGCCGTCGTCCTCACCGCCACCGGCCGCGGCTTCTGCGCGGGCGCGGACCTGCGCGGCGCCCCGGCCTCCGGCGGCGAACGCGTACCCGGAGATGTCGCCCGTACGATCCGGCTCGGCGCCCAGCGTCTGATCGCCGCCGTCCTGGACTGCGAGAAACCCGTGATCGCGGCCGTCAACGGCACCGCGGCGGGCCTCGGCGCGCACCTCGCGTTCGCCTGCGATCTGGTCCTGGCCGCCGACTCGGCGAAGTTCATCGAGGTGTTCGTACGCCGCGGTCTCGTCCCGGACGGCGGGGGCGCGTATCTGCTGCCCCGGCTGATCGGGCCGCAGCGCGCCAAGGAGCTGATGTTCTTCGGCGACGCGCTCCCCGCCGCGGACGCGGAGCGGCTGGGACTGGTCAACCGCACGGTGCCGGACGCGGAGCTGGCCAAGACCGCCGGGGAATGGGCGCGGCGGCTGGCCGACGGGCCCACCCGGGCGATCGCCCTGACCAAGCAGCTGGTGAACGCCTCGCTGGACAGCGACCGGGCGACGGCGTTCGCCGCCGAGGCGATGGCCCAGGAGGTCAACATGACGACGCGGGACGCGAACGAAGGGGTCGCGAGCTTCGTGGCACGGCGCTCACCGAAGTACCGGGGAAGGTGAGGGTTCCATCCCTTCCTGTCTGATGGTTCGTCAGTTCTAATGGAGGTGTGATGGGACACGCAGGTATGGCCGCAACCGCCGTCCGGTACCTCAGGTCCGTCGGTGCCGGAACCACCGCCCCGGCACCGCTGGACCCGTTGCCTCGGCCCGAGCTCAGAGCCGTCCGCGACGACGAGCGGCTGTCCGTCGATCCGGGCGAATTCCGACGTGTGCTGGGGCACTTCGCGACGGGCGTCACCGTCGTGACGGCTCAGGACGCGGACGGCCCGACCGGGTTCGCCTGCCAGTCGTTCGCCTCGCTCTCCCTCGATCCGCCGCTGGTCACCTTCATGGTCGCCCGTACGTCGTCGACCTGGCCGCGCATCGCGCGCGCCGGAGTCTTCTGCGTCAACATCCTGGGCGCGGACCAGGGCGCGCTGTGCCGGGGGTTCGCGGTGAGCGGGGCCGACAAGTTCGCGGGAGTGGCGTACGAGAACACCCCCGCGACCGGGTCACCGCTCCTGCGCTCCGTACCGGCCTGGGTCGACTGCCGCATCCAGGCCGTGCACACGGGCGGGGACCATCTGATCGTGGTCGGCCGGGTGGAGGCGCTGGGGGCGACGGCGGACGGCGCGGACGCGGATCCGCTGCTGTTCCACCGGGGGGCGTTCGGCCGGTTCAGCGGCTGAACCGGCCGAGGGGCCTCACGCAGGCGCCGGCGCCTTCCGCCGGATCACCAGCGCCATGAGTGCCGCCGTCGCGCACAGCGCTCCCGACGCGTACCAGACCATGTCGTACGAACCGAACACGTCCCGTGCCACACCGCCGAGGAACGCCACCGCCGCCGCGCCGACCTGGTGCGAGGCCAGGACCCAGCCGAAGACGATCGCGCTGTCCTCGCCGTACTGCTCACGGCACAGCGCCATGGTCGGCGGGACCGTCGCGACCCAGTCCAGGCCGTAGAAGACGATGAAGAAGACCATCGGCGGGTGGACCGTCGGCGCCATCAGCATCGGCAGGAAGAGCAGCGAGAGGCCGCGCAGCGCGTAGTAGACGGCGAGCAGACGGCGGGCGTCGTAGCGGTCGGTGAGCCAGCCGGAGAAGATCGTGCCGATCACGTCGAAGACCCCGATGACGGCGAGCAGCGAGGCGGCGGCCGTGATCGGCATGCCGTGGTCGTGGGCCGACGGGACGAAGTGGGTGCGGATCAGGCCGTTGGTCGAGGCCCCGCAGATCGCGAACGTACCCGCGAGCAGCCAGAACGGGCCCGTCCGCGCGGCGTCGAACAGAATGCGCACCGTACGTCCTGCGGCGCCCTTCTCGGGTACGGGCTTCGCCACGTACTCACCGCCGTACGGGGCCAGGCCCACGTCGGCCGGGTGGTCGCGCATCAGGAGCCAGACGAACGGGACGACCACCAGGGCCGCCAGAGCCACGGTCACCGAGGCCGGGCGCCAGCCGTGCGCGTCGACGATCCAGGCGCAGAGCGGGAGGAACACCAGCTGGCCGGAGGCACCGGCCGCGGTGAGGACGCCCGTGACCAGGCCGCGCCGGGCGACGAACCAGCGGTTGGTCACGGTGGCGGAGAACGCCATCGCCATGGAGCCGGTACCCAGGCCGACGAGCAGGCCCCAATAGATCATCAGCTGCCAAGCCGCCGTCATCCAGACACTGGCCAGCGCCCCCGCGGCCACCATGCTGAGCGCGACGACGACGACCCGGCGGATGCCGAACCGGTCCATCAGCGCCGCGGCGAACGGTGCCGTCAGCCCGTACAGCGCCATGTCGATCGAGACGGCCAGCCCGATCTCCCCGCGCGACCAGCCGAACTCCGTGTGGAGCGGGTCGATGAGCAGGCCGGGAAGCGAGTTGAACGCCGCGCCGCCGATGATCGTCACGAAGGTGACGGCGGCGATGACCCAGGCCCAGTGGACGCGCGGGTCCCGGCGGCGGCGGTCATGCGTCCCGGAACGGGGGCCGGGCCCGCCCGCGCGACGGTCGGATGTCCACGTACGGGAGCCGGACGTCGCGGACTTGCCGCCCGGCCCCGCGGCGGCGCCGGGCCGCCGGTCGTCGTCCCTGGCGGCGCCTTCGGTTGTCTGGGTCACGTCACTCAGCATCCGGCCCGGACGCCGGGCGTACGAGTGGCCGGACGGACACGGTTCGCAGGCATCGGGCCACGGGTCGGGGCACGGGTCGAGGCGCCCCTGCCTGTTCGGACCTCCCGGACCTCCCGGACCTCCCGGACCTGTCCGCCCCCTCCCCGGCCTATTCGGCGACCGCCCGCCCCACGGCCCGGCCGGACGTGCCACGCCGCGTCGCCCACGCGTGCACACCGCAGGCAGCCCCCGCCCCCACCGCGTACCAGAACAGGTCCGGGGCGTTGAACGTCGAGCCGAGCACCAGCCGGGCCACCCCGCTGCGCGCGGACAGCTCCGCCGGTACGCCGGTCAGCTGGGCGAACTCCACCGCCCAGCTGAAGGCCAGCGCCACCCCCGCCACCGGCAGCGGCCTCGCCCTCGGTGCGACGATCACCACGAGGACGCAGATCAGCACCGTGTACAGCGCGTCCCCGGCGTACTTGGCGACGTCGCCGACCGCCACCGACCGGATGCCGAGCCCGGCGGCCACGGTCAGCAGCGCGGCACCCGCCGCCAGCGCCCGCGTACGAGCGGCCGACGCCCGCCCGCGTACCCGCGCCGTCATCCGATCCGCTCCAGCCGCCGGATCGGCCGGGCCATCAACAGCACGCCCACCACCAGCATGTTGATCACCGCACCGGCCAGCAGCACTTCCGGCGCACCCACCGCCTCCGCCACCGGTCCGGCCAGCGCGCGGCCCGCCGCCACCATCAGGAGCGAGCCCGCCACGTCATAGGCGTGCAGACGGTTCAGGGCCTCCGGCGGAACGTGGGTCTGGACCGTCGTCGACCACATCACCAGCCAGAACGCGAACGCCGCGCCCGCCACGAACTGTCCGGCCCCCAGCGCGAACACCGGCGTCCCGAGGCCCAGCACCACCAGGTTCACCACCACGGCGGACAGCGCGAGGGCCCCCGCCGCGAGCGGTCTGCGCGGGCGCAGCCGCAGGGCGAGCAGGCCGCCGGCCACGCTGCCCGCGCCGTTCACCGCCATCATCACGCCGTACGTCCCCGAGCCGTGCTCCTCGGTGACCAGGACGGCGGTGAGCGGGAGCATCGGGCCGAGCACCATGAACCCGTACACCGTCCAGATCGCGATCACGCCCCACAGCCAGGAGCGGGCCCGGAACTCCCGCCACCCGTCGGCGAGTTCCGCGACGAACGTGCCGCGCACCGCGTCGTCGGCCGGGGCGGGGGCGAGCCGCATCAGGAAGAGGCAGATCCCGGAGACGGCGAAGGTCGCCGCGTTCGCCAGGTACACGGCCCCGGCGCTGGCCAGCCCGACGAGCACGCCCGCGAAGGCCGGACCCGCCATGGTCATCAGCGCCTCGGAGACCCGGAGGACCGCGTTGGCCCGCTGGACGTCGGAGGAGACCCGGGGCACGGTCGAGGCGACGCCCGGCTGGAACAGCGCGGCGCCGACCCCGGCGACGGAACTCAGTACGTAGACCGCCCACAGCGGCGGGTTGCCCGTCGCGAAGGCCACCGCGAGCAACGACGCACCGATCAGCCGGAGCGCATCGGCGATGATCATCATGCGGCGCGGGGTGAAGCGGTCCGCCAGCACCCCGCCGAACAGCACGAAGAACGCCAGCGGCCCCATCCAGGCGGCCAGCGCGAACCCGACGGACGACGTGGGGCGGCCCGCGCCGAGCAGACCCGCGGTGAGCGCCACCGGGATCATCCCGTCGCCGAAGAGCGCGACGGTACGGGCGACGAAGAAGTACCGGAAGTTACGGTTCCAGAGCTCGCCGGGCCCCGAGCCGAGACCCGAGCCGAACCCCGAGCCGAACCCTCCACCGGACTCCGAGCCGGGACCTGCGCCGGACCCCGAGCCGGGCCCCATACCGACCGTCACCCCCCGCAGCGGGGGCGGCGGGGCCAGGGGCGGAACCAGGTCGTCCGGTGCGCCGGGAATGGGCGCGGTTTCTATCGGCTTCTCCATCACAGCAGTGACATGTATCAGCTTTTGGTCTATACCAGCTAGTGGGTTGTAGGAGGTCCGTCATGCCGCACCGTGTCGTCGTTCTGGCCCTCGATGGGCTGCTCCCCTTCGAACTGGGCATCGCCCAGAGGATCTTCGGCCGGTCGCTCGGCGCGGAGCCCCGCAACAAGGGAAGAAAGCTGTACGAGGTCGTGACCTGCTCCGTCCGCCCGCCGGGCCCGGTCCACACCGACGCGGACTTCACGATCACCGTCGAGCACGGGCCGGAGGCGCTCGCCACCGCCGACACCGTCGTCGTCCCCGCCTCCTACGAGCTGGGCCCCGTCCACACCGAGGGCAGGCTCACCGAGGAACTGGCCGCCGCGTTCGCGCTCGTCCGGCCGGGCACCCGGATGGTCTCCATCTGCACCGGCAGTTACGTCCTCGCCGCCGCCGGGTATCTGGACGGGCGGCCCGCGACCACGCACTGGTCCTCCGCCGAACACTTCCAGCGGCTCTTCCCGAACGTCCGCGTCGACCCGGACGTCCTGTTCATCGACGACGGCGACGTCCTCACCTCCGCCGGGGTCGCCGCGGGGATCGACCTCTGCCTGCACATCGTGCGCCGCGACCACGGCGCCGCCGTCGCCAACGAGATCGCCCGCCGCACCGTCGTGCCCCCGCACCGGGACGGTGGGCAGGCCCAGTACATCCACCGGCCCGTACCCGAACCGCGGTTCGCGACCACCACCGGCGCCCGCTCCTGGGCGCTGGGGCACCTGGACCGGCCGATCCTGCTGCGCGACATGGCGCGGCAGGAGGCGATGAGCGTACGGACGTTCACCCGCCGCTTCCGCGAGGAGGTCGGCGTCAGCCCCGGCCAGTGGCTGGCCCAGCAGCGGGTGGAGCGGGCCCGGCAGCTGCTGGAGTCCACGGACCTGTCGATCGACCAGGTGGCACGGGACGCGGGCTTCGGCACGGCCACCTCACTGCGCCAGCATCTCCAGGCTGCGCTGGGCGTGCCGCCGACCGTGTACCGCCGCACCTTCCGCACGACGGCGGACCAGCGCCACTGACCCACAACGGCGCGACGCGTCGCCGGGCGCAGCACGCGCTCCCCCGGCGACGCGACGCACCGCGCGGCCTCAGAACACCAGCACCCCCCGCGCCACCCGCCCGTGGTGCGCGTCGTCCGCCGCCTCGTCGAAGTCCTCCACCGGGTAGGTCCTGGTCACCAGCTCGTCCAGGAGCAGCCGCCCCTCGCCGTACAGGTCGGCGTAGAGCGCGATGTCGCGCTGCGGGCGCGACGATCCGTACCGGCAGCCCAGGATCGATTTGTCCAGATACATCGACGAGACCAGGAACGACGCCTCGGCCGTCGCCGCCGGAACACCGAGCAGGATCGCCTGGCCGTGCCGGTCCAGCAGGTCGATCGCCTGCCGGATCAGTTCCGTGCGGCCCACGCACTCGAAGGCGTGGTCGGCGCCGGTCGGCAGGATCTCCCGTACGCCCTCGGCCGAGGTCAGGAAGTGCGTGGCGCCGAACTGCCGGGCCACCGCCTCCTTCGCCGGGTTCGCGTCGACGGCCACGATGGTCAGGGCGCCCGCGATCCGCGCCCCCTGGATCACGTTGAGCCCGATGCCGCCGGTGCCGATGACGACGACCGTCTCGCCGCGGTCGACCCGCGCCCGGTTGAGTACGGCGCCGACTCCCGTGAGGACCCCGCAGCCGATCAGCGCCGCCGAGGTCAGCGGGATCCCGGCGGGGATCTTCACCGCCTGTACGGCCTTGACCAGGGTCCGTTCGGCGAAAGCGGAGTTGGAGGCGAACTGGAACAGTGGCTTCCCGCGCCGCGAGAAGGGCCGCCCCGGCCTGCCGATCGCCTTGCGGCACATCGTGGGCCGGCCCCGGTCGCACTGGGCGCAGGCCCCGCAGTTCGCCAGCGTCGACAGCGCCACATGGTCCCCCGGAGCCACATGCGTGACGCCCGCGCCGACGGCCTCCACCACCCCGGCACCCTCGTGGCCGAGGACCACCGGCGCGGGGAAGGGGATCGTGCCGTCGATCACCGACAGATCGCTGTGGCACAGACCCGCCGCGGCCACCGCGACCAGCACCTCACCGGGCGCCGGATCGCGTATCTCCAGGTCGTCGATGACCTCGGTCCGCTTGCCGTCGAAGACGACGCCTCTCATCTCGGCTCCCTCGGTAGGCCGAGCACCCGCTCGGCGATGATGTTCCGCTGGATCTCGTCCGAGCCGCCGTAGATGGTGTCGGACCTGGTGAAGAGGAACAGGCGCTGTGCCTCGTCGAGTTCGTACGGGCTCCGCTCGGACCAGGCGGCCGGGCCGACGGCCCCCGCCGGGCCCTTGATCCGTACGGCCAGCTCGCCGAGCCGCTGGTGCCAGCCGCCCCACAAGAGCTTGGCCACGCTGGGGGCGCCGGGGTCGCCCGTCGTACCGAGGGTGCGCAGCGCGTTCCAGCGCATGGTCCGCAGCTCCGCCCACTGCCGCACCAGCCGCTCCCGCAGGACCGGATCGGTGACGGCACCGCCCTCGACGGCGGCGCGCACCACCCGCTCCAGTTCGGCGGCGAACCCGATCTGCTGGACGAGCGTGGACACCCCGCGCTCCAGGGCCAGCAGCCCCATGGCGACGGTCCAGCCGTTGCCCTCGCCGCCCACCACCTCCTCGGCACGCGCCCCGTCGAAGAAGACCTCGTTGAACTCGCTGGTCCCCGACATCTGGCGGATCGGCCGCACCTCGACGCGGCCGGGCTGGTCCATCTCGACCAGCAGGAACGACAGCCCGTGGTGGCGGGACGATCCCGGCTCGGTGCGGGCCAGGACGAAGCACCAGTCGGCTTCCCGCGCGAGCGAGGTCCAGATCTTCTGCCCGGTCACGGCATAGCCGCCCGCCCCCTCCCGTACGGCGGCGGTCCGCACCGAGGCGAGGTCGGAACCGGCGCCCGGTTCGCTGTACCCCTGGCACCACAGCGTCTCGCCGCGTGCGATGCCGGGCAGGAAGCGCCGCCGCTGCTCCTCGGTCCCGTACGCGATCAGGGTCGGGGCGAGGAGGTTCTCGCCGATGTGGCCGACCCGGGCGGGGGCGGCGGACGCGGCGTACTCCTCGGCCCAGAGCACCTGTTGGGCCGGGCTCGCGCGCCGGTTGCCGTAGCCGGGGTCCGGGGTCTCCCAGCCGAGGCCGATCCAGCCGTCACGGCCGAGGGTGCGTTCCCAGGTGCGGGGGGTGGTGGCGGTGGGGAGGTTGGCCTCCAGCCAGGTGCGGGCCTGTGCGCGGAACGCCTCGTCCTCGGGCCCGAAACGGAAGTCCATGCGTGCCTCCTGCTTCTCTCCTGGGGGCTCCGCCCCACGGACGGTCGGGCGTTGGGCCGGGGTGCGACCGCACGGGCGGTCGACGTCGGGCCGGATGCGACCCCACGGACGGTCAGGCGTTGGGCCGGGTGCCCGCCCTGGCCGCCGCCGCCATCTCCTCCAGCCGCGCCAGCATCGGCATCGGGTCCACCCCCACCGTCCCCGGCAGGAAGTCGGCGATCTTCTCGGGGGTCCAGGACCCGTCCGCGTACCCCGCGCGCAGCTCCCTCGGCTGGGCCCAGACCGCGATCTTCGGGCCCGCGATCGTGTACACCTGACCGGTGATCCGCTCGGCGCGGGCCCGTTCGCTCAGCAGGTACACGACGAGCGCCGCCACGTCCTCCGGCTCCCCGATCTCCGCCAGTTCCATCGGTACGTTGGCGGACATCCGGGTCCGGGCCACGGGGGCGACGGCGTTCGCCGTGACGCCGTACTTGTGCAGGCCGAGCGCCGCGCTGCGGACGAGCGAGATGATCCCGCCCTTGGCGGCGCTGTAGTTGGCCTGGGCCACGCTGCCCTGGTGGTTGCCGCTGGTGAAACCGATCAGCGTGCCGCCGCCCTCCTGCTTGCGCATCACCGCCGACGCGGCACGGAACACCGTGAAGGTGCCCTTGAGATGGGTGGCGAGGACCGGGTCCCACTCCTCCTCGGACATGTTGAACAGCATCCGCTCGCGCAGGATCCCGGCGACGCACACGACTCCGTCGATCCGCCCGAACCGGTCGAGCGCCGTGTCCACGATCCGCTGCCCGCCCGCCATCGTGGAGATGTCGTCGGCGACCGCGACCGCCTCCCCGCCCGCCGCCCCGATCTCCTTGACGACGGACCGCGCGACGTCGCTGCTCGGCTCACCGCCCTCGATGGAGACGCCGTAGTCGTTGACGACGACCCGCGCGCCCTCGGCGGCGGCGGCGACGGCGACCGCCCGCCCGATGCCCCGGCCGGCCCCCGTGACGGCGACCACCTTGCCTGCCAAGAAGTTCCCCATGCCCGGCCCCTTCCCGCGGTTTCTGACGGACCGTTAGATTTTATGGGTAGTCGGATGCTCCGGCACAAGACCCAGGAGGCCCCCATGTCCCTGCCGGCCGAGTTCCACGAGATCGCCAAGCGCGTCAACAACTGGGGCCGCTGGGGCGCGGGCGACGAAACCGGCACGCTCAACCTGATCACCGACGCGGTCGTACGGGAGGCCGCCGCCACCGTCCGCACGGGCCGCCGGATACCGCTCGCGCTGCCGCTCCAGCAGGACGGCGTACAGAGCGGGCTGATCCCGGGACGGGTCAATCCCCTGCACACCATGGTCCAGATCAACCAGGAGCTCTTCGGCCCCGGCACCGTCGCCACCAGCGACGACGCCGTCACGATGGGACTCCAGGCGGCCACCCACTGGGACGCGCTCACCCATGCCTCGCACAGCGGGAAGATCTACAACGGCCGCCCCGCCGCCACCATCACCGCCCATGGCGGCGCGGAGTTCAGCTCGATCGCCGCCGTGCCGCACCTCGTCTCGCGCGGGGTCCTGCTGGACGTGGCCCGCGCCCGGGGCGTCGACCGGCTGCCGGGCGACCACGCCGTCACCCCGGACGACCTGGACGCGGCGGAGGATCTCGCGGGCCTACGGGTCCGGGCCGGAGACATCGTGCTCGTACGGACCGGACAGGTGCGGGTCTGTCTGGCGGGCGACAAACACGGCTACGGCTATCCGTCACCCGGCCTCTCGGTGCGGACGCCCGAGTGGTTCCACGCGCGCGACGTGGCCGCGGTCGCCAACGACACCCTGACGTTCGAGATCTTCCCGCCGGAGATCGAGGACCTGTGGATGCCGGTGCACGCGCTCCATCTGGTCGAGATGGGCATGCTCCAGGGCCAGAACTGGAACCTCGAAGGTCTCTCCACCGCCTGCGCGGAGGAGCGGCGCCACGCCTTCCTGCTCTCGGCGATGCCGGAGCCCTTCGTCGGGGCCACCGGCACCCCGGTCGCCCCGGTCGCCATCCTGTGACGGCCGGAGCCCCGCGTGACCTCTGGTGTCATGTGACAGCCGGAGCCCCGTAGCCGCCCGACCGATGCCTTGCACCAGCGCCTGTCAGTGCCGCCCAGTGCCGCCAACGCCCATTACAAGAAGGGCGTGAAGACGGCGCGGGACGGATCGCACGCCCCGGCGCCCTGTACGCCGACACCCTGCGCCCCCGCACTCTGCGCGCCGATTCCCCCGGAGGTGACCCCGGCCCCGGAATCCGCGACGGTCCCCGGCCCGGACCGGTCCTTGAGCACCGGAACCAGTACCGGGCCGCCCCGGTCGACCTCGCACCAGATCCGCTTGCCCGCGCCCTCGGGCTGCCAGCCCCAGCGGTCCGCGAGACCGTCCACCAGTTCCAGGCCGCGGCCGTTGGTGTCGTCACCCTCGGCGTGACGCTGGAGGGGCGGGCGGGCGCTGGCGTCGGCGACCTCGACGCGTACGGTCCCGGCGGCGCACGTGCCCCCGGCCGAACCGAACAGCATCCTCAGCACGGCCGGACAGCCGGTGTGGACGACCGCGTTGGTGACCAGCTCCGAGATGAGCAGGATGAGCGTCTCGGCAAGCGGCTCGTCGTCCCCCATCCCGGACCCGACCAGGCGCGAACGCGCCCATCTGCGGGCCCGCCCCACCTCCGCGGGATCCGGCCCGACCTCCAGCTGAACCTGAAGCACCTGCACCGCTCACACCATCCGAACCGGCGGACACATCGCCTCGCGCCTCCTCAGGGTCACGGAACGTGATTCCCTTGGGATACAGCATGGTTGACGTACAGTCACCGCAACAAGCGCTTCGGGCATATTCCAGCGCGAAGGAGTACGCGTGGTGCATACTGTGCGACGCACGTTGCGGGGAGTCGAACAGGAGCGCGCCGACGCCTCGGGAATCGCTTCCCGGACAGGCTCCGCCGATCTCCTTGAGGTATGCGCGGGGCATCTCTCCCGGCCCGGAGCAGCCGCACAGGCCGCACCCGGATCGCCCGGTTCCAGAACCACTCGCATCCCACGGAGCGTACCCGAGCCCGGCGCCGACTCCGGCCGGTGACGAATCACGCAACGGACACAACCCGGTCTCGGCACGGTCCGGCTGCGGTGAGTCACACCCCACCCACAAGCTCGGATGCCCTCTACACGTGTATCGCCGGGTCCCGGTCCTGCGGCCCGGCAGCGCCCAGCTCGGCCGCCAGAATCTCCTCCGCGGCCGCCGCCGTGAGCCACCGGGCGGAACGCACCCAGGCCCGTTTCAGGTGGAGGTGAACATCTGCTTCCCAGGTGAAGCCCATGCCGCCGTATATCTGGAGGCAGTCCCGCGCATTGCCGACGGCGGCCTCGTCGGCGAGCAGCTTGGCGCCCGCGATCTCCACGGGGTCGCCGGTCACGGCCGCCGCGTACACGGCGCAACGCGCCGGTTCGACCCGCGCCAGCATCTCGGCGCAGAGATGTTTGACCGCCTGGAACGACCCGATCGGGGTACCGAACTGCTCACGCTCACGGGCGTGTTGGACGGCCATTTCCAGGGTGCGGGCGGCACTTCCGAGCTGTTCGGCGGCGGTCAGCACCGCTCCCTCACCGCGCAGCCGCGCCGCGTCGCCGGGCAGCGGCTCCCCCGGTCCGGGGAGGTCCGTCAACCGGTGGAGCGGGGTGAACGGATCGAGCGAACGTACGGGGCGGGCCCCGCGCACCAGGGCGCGCAACGGCTCCCCGGTCAGCACCCGCACGCCCTCCCCCAGGACGAGCACCGCGTCGGCGCCCGCCAGGTCCGCCACCGGGCCCGCCACCGGACCGGCACCGTCCGCCGCGGTCACCGTGGTCGCCGCGGTCACAGCGGTCACAGCGGTCACCATCGTCCGCCCCTCCGCGGCCCCCTCCACCGCACCGGCGGCGAGGTGGGTGGCCACCAGCGGGCCGGGCAGCAGCACCCGCCCCGCCTCCTCGAAGAGCAGCACGGCCTCGGGCAGCCCGAGGCCCACCCCGCCGCTGTCCTCCGGCAGCCGCAGCGCGAAGAACCCGGCCGCGCCGAGCTCTGCCCACAGTCCCCGGCCGGGGCCCTCGCCCCGGTCCAGGGCGGCCCGCATCCGGTCCCTGCCGAAGCGGCCGGCGAGCAGGTCGCGCACCCCCGCCCGCAACGCCCGCTGATCCTCCGAGAGCTGGAAGTCCACAGTCCGCTCAGCGCCCCTTCGGCAGGCCGAGCATCCGCTCGGCGACGATGTTCCGCTGGATCTGCGAGGTGCCCGCGGCGATCGTGTACGAGAGCGAGGACAGCCGGTCCAGGACCCACTCCCGGTCCAGATCGAGGCTGTCCGCGCCGAGCACCTCGGCCGCCGCCCCGTACAGCTCCTGGCGGGCCTGCGAGTAGCGCAGCTTGAAGACGGACCCGCCGGTGCCGGGGACGCCGCCGCTGCGCTGGGCCTCGCTGACGTTCCACTGGGTGAGCCGCCACAGCGCCCGGAATTCCGCGTTCAGCCTGCCGAGCCTGCGGCGCAGCACCGGGTCGTCCCAGCGGCCGTTCACGCGTGCGGCCGCCGCCAGTTCTCCGAGGGTGCGGCGGCAGGCGACGACCTCGCCGACGAAGGCCGTACCGCGTTCGAAGGAAAGGGTGACCATGGTGACCCGCCAGCCGTCGTTCTCCGCGCCGACGCGGTGGGAGACCGGCACCCGGACCTCGTCGAGGAACATCTCGGCGAACTCCGTGGACCCGGCGAGGGTGCGCAGCGGGCGGACGGTGATCCCGGGGGCGTCCATCGGCATGGCCAGCCAGCTGATGCCGCGGTGTTTCGGCGCCTCCGGGTCCGTACGCACGAGCAGTTCGCACCAGTCGGCGACCTCGGCGTGCGAGGTCCAGATCTTCTGGCCGCTCACCACGTAGTGGTCGCCGTCGCGTACGGCCCGGGTGCGCAGGGCGGCCAGGTCGGAGCCCGCGTCCGGTTCGCTGAACCCCTGGCACCAGATCTCGTCGCCGCGCAGGACGGGCGGCAGCCAGCGGGCCCGCTGCCCGGCCGTGCCCTCGGCGGCGATGGTGGGCCCGGCGTGCAGCAGCCCGACGAAGTTGGCGCCGACGTACGGGGCGCCGGCCCGCTCGGTCTCCTCCAGGTAGATCAGGTGCTGGGTGGGGGTGGCGCCCCGGCCGCCCGCGTCGAGCGGCCAGTGCAGACCGGCGTACCCGGCGTCGTGGAGCATCCGCTGCCAGGCGGTGTCGTACGCGCGGCGGGCGGGCCAGTCGTCGGGCGGGGGCTTCGCGGGCAGCCCGGGGAGCACCGAGGCGAGCCACTTCCGCAGCCGCGCCCGGAACTCCTCCTCTTCCTCCGTGTACGCGAGATCCACGGCGCAGCCGCCTACTTGTCCCGGTCCCGGTCGAGATCCAGACCGAGCATCCGGATCGCGTTTCCGCGCATCAGTTTGTAGATGGTCTCCTCGTCCAGTCCCTTGACGTGGTCGAGGGCGACCTCCTTGGTGTGCGGGAAGGTCGAGTCGACGTGCGGGTAGTCGGTCTCGAAGGTGGCGTTGTCGCGGCCGACGACATCGAGGGACGCGATCCCGTGCTTGTCGCGGAAGAAGCAGCAGAAGATCTGCCGGTAGTAGTACGTGGACGGCGGCTCGGGAATCAGATCGCGCACCCCGCCCCAGGCGCGGTGCTCCTCCCACACGTCGTCGGCGCGCTCCAGCGCGTACGGGATCCAGCCCATCTGCCCCTCGCTGTAGGCCAGCTTGAGGCGCGGGAACTTCACCAGGACCCCGCTGAACAGGAAGTCCATCATCGAGGCCATGGCGTTGTTGAAGGAGAGCGACGCCTGGACGGCGGGCGGGGCGTCGGGGGAGGCCGCGGGCATCTGCGAGCTGGACCCGATGTGCATGTTCACGACCGTCCCGGTCTCCTGGCAGACCGCGAAGAACGGGTCCCAGTACCCGGTGTGGATCGACGGCAGTCCGAGGTGGGTGGGGATCTCGGAGAAGGTCACCGCCCGCACCCCGCGGGCCGCGTTGCGCCTGATCTCCGCGACGGCCAGGTCGATGTCCCAGAGCGGGATGACGCAGAGCGGGATCAGCCGGCCGCCGCTGTCGCCGCACCACTCCTCGACCATCCAGTCGTTGTAGGCGCGCACGCAGGCGAGGGCGACCTCCTTGTCGTGGGCCTCGGCGAAGGTCTGCCCGCAGAAGCGCGGGAAGGTGGGGAAGCAGAGGGACGCCTCGACATGGTTGAGGTCCATGTCCTTGAGGCGTTCGGCGGGGTCCCAGCAGCCGCGCCGCATCTCCGCCCGGGTGATGCCCTCCAGGGTCATGTCGTCGCGGTCGAAGCCGACGGCGGCGATGTTGCGCTTGTACGGGAACTTCAGGTCCTCGTAGATCCACCAGTCGGTGGGCGGTCCGTCCGGGTCCATCGTGATGACGTACTTGCCTCCCGTGTACGCCAGCTCGCCGATGCCCGCGGTGAGCGGCTGCGGGCCGCGCTCGCGGTACTTGGCGGGCAGCCAGGTGGAGAAGAGGTGCGGTGGCTCGATCACATGGTCGTCGACGCTGACGATCCGAGGCAGTTCCGTCATGGTGTCCCCTTCGGCGCACTCGGCCAATATCTGATGACCCGTCAGATTCACATCCGCACCCAGGCTAGCCCCGCACCCCTGGACCGACAAGGCGCAGCGCTCTACGCTCTCCGCACTATCTGACTATCCGTCAGTTCAGAGGGGATCACCGTGGGAGCCGTGAACGACGGGAACACCGGAAGCACACCGACGGGGGACGCGGCCGCGACGGACATCGCGCACACCCTGGGCGCCTCCCGCACCTTCTGGGAGCTGATCGAACGCCGGGCCGCCCTGACCCCGGACCGTCCCGTACTCCTCCAGGACGACCGGGCCCTCACCTTCGGCGAGCTGCGGAACCGCGCCGAACGGGTCGCCGCCGGACTGTACGAGCTGGGGGTGCGCTCCGGCAGTGTGGTCGCCTGGCAGCTGCCGACCCGGCTGGAGACGGCCCTGCTGTCCTTCGCGCTGACCCGGCTCGGGGCGGTGCAGACGCCGGTCATCCCGTTCTACCGGGACCGCGAGGTGGGGTTCGCGCTCCGCGAGTCACAGGCCGACTTCTTCGCCGTACCGGGCCTGTGGCGCGGATTCGACCACACGGCGATGGCGCACCGCCTCGCCGGGGAACTGAAGCGCCCGCCACTGGTCTTCGAGGCGTACGAGACGCTCCCGGACGGCGATCCGGCGATCCTGCCACCCCCTCCCGCGCCCGCCGACGGGACCGCGGTGCGCTGGATCTACTGGACCTCGGGCACCACGTCCGACCCGAAGGGCGTACTGCACACCGACCGCAGCCTGATCGCGGCCGGCTCCTGCCTGGCCCACGCCCTGCGCCTGTCGGCGGACGACGTGGGCTCGATGGCGTTCCCGTTCGCCCATGTCGCCGGGCCCGACTACACCGTGATGCTGCTGCTGTACGGGTTCCCCGCGGTGATGTTCGAGCACTTCGCGCTGCCGGACGCGCTGGCGGAGTACCGGCGCCACGGGGTGACGGTGGCGGGCGGATCGACCGCGTTCTACTCGATGTTCCTGGCCGAACAGCGCAAGGCCCCGGACCGGAGGCTGATCCCCACCCTGCGGCTGCTCGCGGGCGGCGGGGCGCCGAAACCGCCGGAGATCCACCACGCGGTCGTCCGCGAGATGGGCGTCATGCTGACCCACGGCTACGGGATGACCGAGGTCCCGATGATCACCATGGGCACCCCGGACGACACGGCGGAGCACCTCGCCCTGACGGAGGGCCGCCCCCCGGCGGGCATGGAGATCCGGATCACCGACGAGCGGGGCACGCCACTCCCGTACGGCGCGGAGGGCGAGGTACGGCTGCGCGGCGAGGCGGTCTGCCGGGGCTATCTGAACCCGGACGCCTCGGTCCCGGTCTTCGACGGCGAGGGCTTCCTGATCACCGGAGATGTCGGCCGGCTCCAGGAGAGCGGCCACCTCACCCTGACCGGCCGCCTCAAGGACATCATCATCCGCAAGGGCGAGAACATCTCCGCCAAGGAGATCGAGGACCTGCTCCACCGCCACCCCGGCGTGGCCGACGCGGCGGTGATAGGTCTGCCGGACCCGGAGCGCGGGGAGCGGGTCTGTGCGGTGGTCGAACAGCCCACCGGGGCACCGGTCCTGACCCTGGCGGAGATCGCCGGACACCTGCGCGCCGAGGGCCTCTCGGTGCACAAGGTGCCGGAACAGCTGGAGGTGGTGGACGCGCTGCCGCGCAACGAGACGCTGCGCAAGGTGCTCAAGTACAAGCTGCGGGAGCGATTCGCCTGATCCATGCGGGACCGGACCGGCCGCCCGCAGGCGAACCTCCGCTACAGGGCTTCCAGTTCGGCCTGGAGGTCCGGGTCGTCCAGGCCCGGCAGGGTGTAGCCCACCGGCTCCTCCCACTCGACCGC
The DNA here is from genome assembly GCF_026340105.1 of Streptomyces sp. NBC_01433. Lineage (NCBI taxonomy): Bacteria > Bacillati > Actinomycetota > Actinomycetes > Kitasatosporales > Streptomycetaceae > Streptomyces > Streptomyces sp. NBC_01433. The sequence continues at coordinate 1,638,617 of NZ_JAPEPM010000001.1, forward strand.
GCCGTCGTCGATCGCCACGTACCACTCGGCGTCGGGCACGGCCCGGCGCAGCTCGGTCATGGAGCCCAGCAGATGGCGGAGCTGCGGGAAGACGCGGGCGGGTTCGAAGGAGAGCTTGGTGGATCCGGCCAGGATCTCCGCGGGCTCGTCCCCGCACGTGTCGTACAGATGGAGTCCTTCCTCGTCGTCGTAGGGATACGTGGCTCCGCGCACGGTCACGACCCGCTGGACGGCAGCGGTCTCGGCCGGGCTCAGGAGCGTGTCGCGGCGAGCCGAGCAGTAGAGGGAGACGCTCATGGGTGGAGCGTAGAACGGGGCACTGACAACGCCCGGGTCCGGGCGCGCGGAGGCGGGGCACGGACGGCGGCTCGGCACGTCCGCACCCCGCCCCGACCGGAAGGCCGGGAAGGGAAGTGGTTACGCGTCCGGCTCGATCACCGTGAAGTAGGTGGCGAACGCGGCCACCGCGTCGCTCTCGGCGACCCGGCCGTCCCGGTCGGTGTCCAGGCTCTGGGCGGCGACGCTCGCGATCTCGCCACTGGCGCCGAGGACTCTCAGTGCCCGCTCCACGGCCGCCACCGAGGCCGCCCCGCCGTTCTCGCCGTCCGCGACGGCGATGGCCGCGCGCAGGAAGGGGCGGGCGATCTCCGCGAAACGCTCGGGGTTGTCGCGCAGCCGTTTCACGGCTCCGCCCGCGAACTCCTCACGGGTGACGCGCTGGTCCCCGTCCACATCGGCGATCCCCGCCATGCCCTGCCAGAACGCCTCGGCCCCGGTGTAGAGCGCCTGACCCTTGTCGCAGCGGGCCGTCGTACCGAACTCGGTGAGCAGACGGGCCGCGGCTGCGTTGAAATCGGCGCGATCGATGTATCCGTTGCCGTCCTGGTCGAAGGCGGCGAACCGGTGCGCGATCTTGCGCTCGTACTCTGCGCTGTCCATGCGGGGAGCGTACGACGCCCGGAGCCATCACGTGTCACTAACGCACGCCACCCATGTGACAACCTGGTATTAACCCGGGCTTCAGGCGGAGAGCGGCTGGGCTTCCTCGTCGACGGCGGCCGCCGCGTCGGAGAAGACCGCGAAGAGCCGGCGCACCCCGAGCGCGGCGAGCACCCGGTTGACGTGGGAGCCGTCCTCGGCCCCCCGGGCCGGGAGAATCAGCCGCAGCCGGCCACCGCAGGACTTCATCAGACGGCGCGAGGCGATCAGTACGCCGACACCGCTGGAATCGCAGAAGAAGACGTCCGACAGGTCGAGCACCACATCGTGACGGCCCTCGGCGACCGCGTCGTGCACGGACTGACGGACGACGGGTGAGGTCACCAGATCGAGTTCACCCCGGATCCTCAGCACGGTCCACGCGCCCTGTTCGGTCTCGTCCACCTTCAGTGTCACGCGGCTGGACCTCTCGTTCCGGGGGGCTCCCGACGATGCGGAAGTTTCCGTTCCTCCTCGCGGCTGCCCCACCGCTCATCCATGAAACACCGACCCGCTCAAAAAGGAACAGAGGGTTTCCTGCGGAAATGATCACTTCGGGTCTGTTTCTCCTGCCAAGGACGCAGGCAGGTGACACATTCCCTACCATCCCCGGCCCTCCACCGGGCGCAGTTGAGAGAAACGTGCGTGATTGAGCGGTGCCGCCGACTACATTCGGAGTGACGAGCGGCACAGGACAGGACAGATCAGGACACAGCAGGGCACGGAGCGGGACACAGGGCAGGGCACGGAGCAGGGCACAGGGCTGGGGCTGGGGGATTCATGGCGAAGGACGCACCTCCCCGCTGGGACCGCAGGATGCAGCAACGGCTGGCACGCGGTGAGGCGGCGGCCCTCGGCGAGCTCTACGACCGGTTCGCCGCGCTGGTCCACAGCCAGGCGAACCGGATGCTCGACGACGAGGACGCCGCCGACCTGGTGACCCGCGAGGTCTTCGGCCAGGTCTGGGAGAACCCCGACGCGTACGACCCGAAGCAGGGCTCGATGCGGTCCTGGGTGGCCCGGCTCACCCACCGCCGCTCCGTGGAGCGGCTGCGCACGACGGAAGCCTCCTCCTACGAGGAGGAGCACGGGCACGGCGCCGTCCTCGACCCGGAGGAGCTGGAGCGGCGCGTACGCAGGGCCACCGCCGCGGCCCGCGCCGACTACATCGTCGCCTCCATGCCCGCACCCCTGCGCGCCGCGCTGGAACTGGCGTACGTCCAGCGCCGGGACTACCGGCAGACCGCGGCCGACCTCGGGGTCACCGAGGACGAGGCGAGGCGGCGGCTCCGGCTGGGACTCCAGCTGCTGTCCACCGCGAACGCCCGGCCACTGGAAGGGTCCTCGCCACCCGGATACGGTCGGACACTGTGACCGGCGAAGACGACAACGGCCGCGAGAGCCGCGGGCGCGACGACGAGGTACGGGGCGCGCGGCGCATACCGGCGCCCCGCGGCGCCGCGGACGACCTCGACGACCTCGACCTCGCCGCCGTCGTGCGGAGGGCCGCCCTCCCGGGCGTACGGCGTGAGCCCGCTGCCGAGGAGCCCTCGCCCGAGGAACCCGCGCCGGACGCCCCCGTGCCGGACGAGCACTCACCCGAGGCGTCCTCGGCCGAAGCGCCCGCCGCCCCTACGGAACCGGAGCCCGAGGTGATGTCGGCCCCGCCGGTCCTCTCCCACCAGGTCCTCAAGTCCCTCCTCGGTGCCTGGGCCCTTTCGGCCTGCTCGGCCGGGGAGACCGCGGCCGTCGAGGATCACCTCACCGAGTGCGCCGGCTGCGAGGACGAGGCCCTGCGGCTGCGCGACGCGGTGGGGCTGCTGCACGCCGACCGCTCCCTGGACCTCGACCCGACGCTGCGGTCCCGGGTGATCGACGGCTGCCTGGGGCGTCGTCCGGCCGAGATCCCCGTACCGGGCTGGGCCGCACCGTACGACGCCGAGACCGCGCGGCTCGATGCCCTGCTCCGGGACATCGGCGCCTCGGAATGGCACGCCCCGGTGCGGCTGAAGTGGTTCGAGAGCGAGCGGGCGGTCCACCGCAGAACGACGGTCGCCGGGGTGATCGGCCATCTCATGGCCGTGGACGGCCTGGTCTCCGCGGCCCTCGGCCTCGACGACCCGGTCGGGACCGGCGACGTGCCGTCCTCCCCCACCGAGCGCACCGAGACGTACTGGTCGGCCGCGCGCCTGCCACCCACCCGGACCGTCCGGGAACCCTGGCGCGACCAGAGCCACGAGCTGATCCGCACGGTGTCCTTCGCCGGCCGCGACATCGCGGACCACTCCGTCTCCTACGGGGACTTCGCCCTCCCGCTCCAGGACTCGCTGCTGGACCGGGCGTTCGAGTGCTGGATGCACGGCGGGGACATCGCCGACGCCGTGGACTACCCGTACGGGGCACCGTCCGCCGCGCACCTCCACCGGATGATCGACCTGGCGGCCCGGCTGCTCCCGGCCGCCCTCGCGGGTCGCCGTCGTACGGGTCTGGCCGGACCGGCCAAGGAACTGGTCACGGCCGGTGCACCGGGCCGCTCGCTCCATCTGGAGGTCGAGGGGCACGGCGGCGGCGACTGGTACATCGCGCTGGACTCCCCGGCCGCCGTCGGCTCCCCCGAGCACGCGGTGGCACAGGTCGCGCTCGACGGGGTGGAGTTCTGCCGGCTGGTCGCGGGCCACATCTCGCCGGTGGACGCGGCGGCGGGCCAGGAGGGCGACCGCGAGGCGATCCGCGACGTGCTGTTCGCCGCGGCCTCGCTCAGCCGCCTGTAACAAGCCCAGCTCCCGAGCGCCCGCCGCAACGGTCGAGACGGCCCCCGCTGTGGCTCACGGCTTACGGCTACCGCTACGCGAAGATCACCGTACGGCGGCCGTTGAGCAGAATCCGCCGCTCCGCGTGCCACTTCACCGCGCGCGCCAGCGCCTGGCACTCCACGTCGCGGCCGATCGCGACGAGCTGGTCCGGCGTCACGTCGTGGCCGACCCGCTCGACCTCCTGCTCGATGATCGGGCCCTCGTCGAGGTCCGCGGTCACATAGTGCGCGGTCGCGCCGATCAGCTTCACGCCGCGCGCATGGGCCTGGTGGTACGGCTTCGCGCCCTTGAAGCTCGGCAGGAACGAGTGGTGGATGTTGATGATCCGGCCGCTCAGCTGCTTGCAGAGGTCGTCCGAGAGGACCTGCATGTACCGGGCCAGGACGACCAGTTCGACGCCCTCCTCGCGCACCAGCTCCAGCAGCCGCGCCTCGGCGTCCGCCTTGTTCTCCTTGGTCACCGGAAGGTGCCGGAAGGGAATGCCGTACGAGGCGACGAGCTCGGCGAACTCCGTGTGGTTGGAGACGACGGCCGCGATCTCGACCGGCAGCGCCCCGATCCGGGACCGGAACAGCAGGTCGTTCAGACAGTGCCCGAACTTGCTGACCATCAGCACGATCCGCATCCGGTCCGAGGACCGGTGGATCTGCCACTCCATCCGGAAGGAGTCCCCGATGGCCGCGAAGCTGGCCCGCAGCTTGTCCACCGTCACCGGGGAGTCCGCCGAGAAGTGGACGCGCATGAAGAACAGACCCGTGTCGTGGTCGCCGAACTGCTGACTGTCCTCGATGTTGCACCCGGTCATGAAGAGATAGCTCGACACGGCGTGCACGATGCCCTGTTTGTCGGGGCACGAAAGGGTGAGGACGTACTGCTCGGATACGGCGTCCGAGGCGGCGGGAGAGGCGGGCTGCGGCGCGGTCATCCCCGTAGGGTGCCACACCCGCCCGGTCTCAGGCGGCCCTGGTCATGATGCGGATGACGTCCAGGGAACGGGGCGGGATGTCCGGATCCTCGGCGTCGTTGGTGGCGAGCATCACATGCGCCTCGCGGGCCGCCCGGACGGCCTCCGGCCAGCCGTGATGTTCCAGATAGGCCGATACGGGGGCGTCCGCGCCGACCTGGTGCATGATGCGCAGCACCCGCAGCGCGGCGACGTCGACGGCGGCGGCCTCACCGGAGTCCCGGAAGATCGTCCCGACGTATTTCTCGGCGGACCAGTTGTCGAGCCAGGTGTCCTCGACCAGGCGGTACACGGCGTCGGTGACGTCCCCGTACCCTTCCCGGCCGGCCAGCCAGCACTCGTGGTGGAAGGTGGGGTCGGAGAGCATGTGCAGCGCCGAGCGCACGTTGGTGCGCCAGCGCCACCACGGCATGTCATTGAGCGGCATGTCGCCCATGGTGGAGGAGCGACGGCCGCGACGGGAAGTGTTCTCCGAACCTTGCTGCACGGTTGTCGATCGTACGTTCCCTTTTCCCGTGTACGTACGGGCCCCCGCAATTCACCTCGATGTCACCGAGCGTTGAACAGAGCACTCTGTGGCGTTACCCCAGGGGCGGAAATGTACAGACCTATGACCGGACGGCGACGCCCCACCTCCCCCCGCCCCTACTGGTTCCTCACCTGTACGGCGGCGGCCGGGGCAGTCCTGATATCCGGCTGCGGCGTGCTCCCCGGGGCCTCGGGGGGTTCCGGGGAGCCCGTCACCGTGATGACCTGGGCACCCGACCGTTCGGACGACGCCGACGCGGTGAACATGTCGGGGATGCCCGCGATGGCGAAGACGTACGCCCGCTGGGTCAACGGGCGGGGCGGCATGGGCGGGCACGACCTGCGCGTGATCGTCTGCAACGAGGGCGACACCTCCGTCGGCGCGGAGAAGTGCGCCCGGGACGCGGTCCGGCGGAAGGTGACCGCGGTCGTCGGGTCCTACAGCCGGCACGGGCGGTCCTTCATGGCCCCGCTGGAGGCCGCCGGAATTCCGTACATCGGTGGGTACGGGGCCTCCGACGAGGAGTTCACCAGCTATGTCTCCTACCCGGTCAACGGCGGCCAGTCGGCGCTCCTGGCGGGCAACGGCAAGCAGCTGGCGGCCGGTTGCGACCGGGTGTCCCTGGTGCGGCCCGACTCGATCGCGGGCGACGGCATGCCGTCGCTCCTCAACACCAGCCTCCTGGCGGCCGACCGGCCCGAGTCCGTCGACATCCTGGCTCCGGAGACCGCAACGTCGTACGCCGACCAGGCGGCGAAGGCGCTGGAGCAGGCGGGCGACGGCTGTGTGACGGCGGTGCTCGGCGAACGCACGGAGACCTTCTTCGACTCCTTCCGCCGACTCGAACCGGAAGGCAGCGGAGTGCGGATCTCCTCCGTGCTCGGCAGCGTCGGCCAGCCGCTCATCGACCGCACGGGCGGCCGGAACAGCCCGTTCGAAGGGGCGTACGTCACCGGCTGGTACCCGGATTCGGGCGACGCGCGCTGGGACGGGATGCGCGAGGTGATCCGGAAGCACGCGTTCGGCGACAACCGCGTCGACCCGGAGGACACGGGCGTGCAGACCACCTGGATCGCGTACACGGCGCTGAAGGCGGTCGTCGAGTCGCTCGGCGACTCCGCGGTCACCTCCGGCCGGGTCACCGCCGCCCTCAACCACGGCGCGGAGGTCGACACCGGCGGCCTGACTCCGGTGCTGCGCTGGCGCTACAAGGACATGGTCGGCTCGTCCGCGTATCCGCGCATCATCAACGGGAAGGTGACGTTCCAGGTGGTCCGTGAAGGCCGCCTCGTCGCCGACAGGAAGGGCTTCGTGGATGTCACGGAGACCCTGTCCGACGCCCCGAACACCGTGGGCTGAGCCTTTGGCCGGCCCTCCGGCGGCTCTTCGGCGGCTCTTCGACACTCCGGCGGTAGGTCGGCCCTCCGGCCGGTCGCGGGAGAGCACCGCCGGAGAGCCGCAGCGGCTCAGAGCTGGGTCGGGGCGTGCTTGGTCAGGCCGTACTTCTCGGCGATGGTGTTCCACAGCGGCGACGCCTTGGCCTTGGCCTTGCTCGCGTCACCGCTGCGCATGGTGGCCTGCACCGTCTCGTTGGTCGACCTGGCCTTGCCGCCCTTGCACACCTTCTTGTTGCTCTTGGCCTGCCCGGCCCACGCGGCGTAATGGTCGTCGGCCGACGCGGACGCCTCCCACGCCTTGGTCAGCGAGGCGGTCAGCGCGGCGTGGTCGGGCAGCTTGTCCACGGTGAGCCCCTGGAGCCTGGTCACCAGATCACGGCGCTGCTGGGCCGCGCCCTTCAGATCGGTGGCCGCCTGCTCCAGCGCCTGGCAGGACTTGATCTTCTCCACGGCGCCGATCACCGCCGCACGGCTGTTGTTGCTGTCGGCCAGCAGCTTGTCGAGCGCCTGGGCCTGCGGCTCGGCGGGGTCGGCCGCCTTCGTGCCGGTCTCCTCGGCCGAGGGACTCTGCGCCGCCACCGGCTGCTTGTCGTCCTTCTTGTCGTCGTCGCCACCGCTCATCAGCGCGCCCGCGCCGAGCCCGATGACGGCACACCCGGCGACGACCGCGGCGATCAGCGCGACGTGCGGGCGACGCCTGCGCGGCGCGGGGCCGCCGTCCTGATGCTGCCGCGGCGGCTCCTGCGGCCCGGCCGCCCCCGGGAACGCCTGGGCCCCCGGCCCGTACGCGTGCGGGGCCTGAGGCGGCAACTGCCCGCCCTGCGCCCCCTGATGCTGCTGCCCCTGGTACTGCTGGTGCTGCGGAGCCTGCTGCTGCCCCTGCTGCCGCGCGGGGTCGAAGTGCGGCATCTGCTGCGTGGCACCCGCGGGCGCCTCGTCGCGGAACAGGTTGTCGAACTCCGCGGGCGGCTGCCGGTCCCCCGGCGCGCCCGGCCTGATCCCGTACGGAGCGCCCCCGGGCACCGGCGGTATGTACTGCGTCGCGTCCGCGTCCGCCGCCTGCGGAGCGGGGCCGGACTGCGGCGCCTGCCCCAGGTACGCCGTGGACTCCGCGGGCCGCTCGGGCGGCAGCCCACCGGCACCGGGCCCACCCGGAACCGGTCCGGGCCCACCGGGGACGGGCGCGATGAACTGCGTGGCGTCCGCGTCCCCGCCGGGCGCGCCGGCACCGGCGCCCGGTCCGGCCTCGGGCGGCAGCGGCTGCGCGTACGGCTGGGGCCGCCCCTGCTGCTGGGGCTGATACGCGCCCTGCTGCGGCGGCGCCTGCTGGTACGCACCGGGCTGCTGCGGCTGCTGGTACGCACCGGGCTGCTGCGGCTGCTGATACGCCCCCGGCTGCTGCGGCTGCTGATAGGCGCCAGGCTGCTGCGGCTGGTACGGGCCGGGCTGCTGAGGCTGCTGGTACGACCCCGGCTGCGCGGGCGGCAGCTGCTGCGCCTGCGGATATCCCTGCCCGCCCTGCCCCGGTGCCTGGGCGTCCGGGTGCGGCGGCTGAGCGCTCTGCGGCCCCCAGGGCTGCCCCCATGGCTGCCCGCCCGCCGGCACGGCCTGCTCGGCCGGGCCGCCCGCGTCGCCCCCCGGGATCCACGGGGCGCCACCGTCTGCGGGCAGCACGACCCCTTCGTGCGCGGGCCGTACAGCAGGGAGCTGCCGCTCGTCACCCTGTCCGCTCTGCGTCACCGGGACTCCTACGTGTAAACCTACGGAATCGTCGGCTCACGCTATCGGGTGGTCGCCCGCCTCCGCCAAGCGCGTGATGCCACTCACCACCCCTTCACACGCCGGGTAACACCCAGCGCTCTTAAGGCGCTGTTAAGGGGCGACTTCCCGATTCCGCGGTTCGGGCCGCGGTTCGGATCGCCCCCGGGACCCTTTCTCAGGCCGCCTGAAGCTCCAGTCGCGCGCCGAACTCCCGTACCGCCGCCTCGTCCCCGTACGGCAGGAGCCGCTGCTGGAGGTCATCGAGATATTCCGCACCCCGGCTGGAGCGCACCGTCCCCAGCAGCTCCATCGCCCGCATCCCCGTGTGGCAGGCCCGCTCCACCTCGCGCTGCTGCACCTGAGCCGTGGCCAGGAGCACCAGCCCGATGCCGCGACGCCGGGTCCGGGACTCCGGCAGGGCGGCCAGGGCCTCCTTCGCCCGGCGCGCGGCGTGTTCCGCCTGCCCCAGGTCGCGGTGGCAGTGCGCCAGCTCGTCCGCGAGATACCCCGCGTCGAAGTGGGCGATCCAGTCCGGGTCGTCGCCGGTGTCCGGGTCGGCGTGCTCCATGGCCGCCAACGCCCGGCCCGCCACCGCCTGGCAGGTGCGGACGTCGCCCAGCAACGCGTGCCCGCGGGCCTCCGCCGCGTGGAACATCGCTTCCGCCCTCGGCGTCACCCGCCCACGCGCCCCCTCCTGCGCGGCCCGTGCCAACTGGGCGATCTCCCTGGGGTTGCCCAGCTGCGCGGCGAGGTGGCTCATCGACGCGGCCAGCACATAGCCGCCGTACGCCCGGTCCCCCGCGGCCTGGGCCAGGCGCAGCGCCTGGATGTAGTACCGCTGGGCGAGCCCCGGCTGGCCGGTGTCGATCGCCATGTAGCCGCCGAGCTCGGTGAGTCGCGCGACCGCGCCGAAAAGCTCCCGGCCGACCGCCTCGCGGTACGCCCCCGAAAGCAGCCCGGAGACCACGCTGTTGAGGTAGTGGACCAGCACCGGACGCACGTGTCCGCTGCCGAAGCGGTGGTCGAGGTCGACGAGCGCGGCCGTCATCGCCCGTACCGCCTCCACGTCCGACATGCCGACGCGCGCCCCGGCCGTCCGGGCGACCTGCGGGTCGGCGCCCGTGATCAACCAGTCCCTGCTGGGTTCCACGAGGGCGGAGGCGGCCACCGTCGAACCGGTCAGCAGATCGCGGCGGCCCACATCGCTGCGCCACAGCTCGCAGACCTGCTCGATCGCGCCCATGACCGTCGGCGCGAACTGGAGGCCGACGCCGGAGGCCAGATTCTTGCCGTTGGCCATGCCGATCTCGTCGATCGTGACCGTACGGCCGAGCTTGCGGCCGAGCGCCTCGGCGATGATTCCCGGTGCCCTGCCGCGTGGTTGCTGACCGCGCAGCCACCGGGCCACGGACGTCTTGTCGTAACGGAGATCGAGTCCGCGCTCGGCGCCGACCATGTTGACGCGTCGTGCGAGACCCGCGTTGGAGCAAGCCGCTTCCTGAATGAGTGTCTGAAGCCGTTCGTTCGGCTGGCGGGCTACGAGTGGCCTGGCTGCCATGTTTCCCCCTTGATGGACAGAGATGGATACGCGTGATGCGCGAAGACTGAGATGGATACGCGGTGATCGATGGACGGATCACTGCCCGGCGGATACACAAGAAATGCGCATATTCCAACGGCATTCGGTACGAGCACGGCGAGTTGCTCAGTTCTGCATGGGGCTACCCACACACTGACGCACCGCCGCACGCGCGCCCCCGCCCATGCATCCATGCGCCCCGTACGGGGGACCGATGCGCCGTGACGCGTACGTCACGCCCGTAACCCCAGGTGGCGGCGGGAGTTGTGCTCTTCGTGGAAGAGACCATCGGAGTCACGAAGCACGCGCACGTCCCCCAACAGCGAGGCGAGCAACTGCTCGACGCCGCCGTGCGGTACACGGAAGAGCGCCACTGGGACGTGTTCCCCGGCACCTGGCTGGAGGCGGTGGGCGGCAGGGAGCGCTGCTCCTGCGAGGACGACGGCTGTGCCGCCCCCGGAGCGCACGCCCCCCGGCCCGACTGGGCGGGCCAGGCGACCGGCAGCGCCGCCGCCGTCCGCCGGATGTGGTCCAAGCACCCCAGGGCCTCGGTCCTGCTGCCGACCGGCCGGACCTTCGACGCGATCGACGTTCCCGAGTCCGCGGGCTTCCTGGCGCTGGCCCGGATGGAGCGAATGGGTCTGACGCTCGGCCCGGTCACCTGCACCCCCGACCGCCGGATGCTGTTCTTCGTCCTGCCGGGCGCCGCGGTCAAGGTCGCCGAGCTGGTACGGACCCTGGGCTGGAACGCCGAGGCGATCGACCTGGTGGGCCGCGGCGACGGCCATTACGTGGCGGGGCCGCCGACCCGGGTCGGGGGACGCGGCGCCGTGCAGTGGGCGCGCCGCCCCACCCACGCCAACCGGTGGCTGCCGGACGCCGAGGAGCTGATCAGCCCGCTCGCCTACGCCTGCGCGCGCGAGGCGGCGGACGCTCGGGCACGCCTTTCGTAGGGTGGTCCCCACCGATGGGGATATCGAAAGGCTGTGCCATGCCGGACCGGGCAGATGCACGAGACGTAGCGGATACGCAGAACGCACACGACACGCAGGGCCCGCAGAACGCACAGGGCGTAGAGGGCGCGCAGAGCACCCGGGGCGCGCAGGAGGACCGGGCGGGCGGGGCGGGGGTCGCGCCGCCCGCCGTTCGCGTGCAGGGCCTGTGGAAGCGGTTCGGGGACCAGATCGCGGTCGCCGGAATCGATCTGGAGCTGCCCGCGGGCAAGTTCATCGGCCTGGTGGGGCCCAACGGGGCGGGGAAGACCACCACGCTCTCGATGGTGACGGGGCTGCTCCGGCCCGACATGGGAAAGGTCGAGGTCGCCGGGCACGACGTGTGGACGGACCCGGTCCAGGTGAAGTCCCGGATCGGGGTGCTGCCGGAGGGACTGCGGCTCTTCGAACGACTTTCGGGGCGTGAACTCCTCGCGTACACCGGCCGGTTGCGCGGGCTGCCGGGGGACGAGGTCGACAGGCGGGCCACCCAGCTGCTGGACGTACTCGATCTCGCGGGCTCGCAGCACAAGCTGGTCGTGGACTACTCGACCGGTATGAGGAAGAAGATCGGTCTGGCCGCGGCCCTGCTGCACAACCCCGAAGTGCTCTTCCTCGACGAGCCCTTCGAGGGTGTCGACCCGGTGTCGGCGCAGACCATTCGCGGGGTTCTGGAGCGGTACACCGGGTCCGGGGCGACCGTCGTCTTCTCCAGCCACGTGATGGAGCTGGTCGAGTCGCTGTGCGACTGGGTGGCCGTCATGGCCGCGGGCCGGATCACGGCGCAGGGCACGCTCGCGGAAGTGCGCGGCGACGCCCCCTCGTTGCAGAGCGCCTTCCTGGAGCTGGTCGGCGCGGGCGGCCGGGACACCGGGGACTCCCTGGACTGGCTGGGCGGCACCCGATGAGCGTGCTCGACGCCCCTACGGGGACCACGGCCCCGGCCGGCCGGGGCGAGGGCATCGTCTCGGTCTTCGTACGGCTCAAGCTGACGCTCCTGCGCAACGGGCTGCGGCAGTCCTCCGGGCGGCGGGCCGTGTTCATCGTCTCCCTGGTGTTCACGCTGCTGATCGCCGCCGGCCAGGTGCTCGGGCTGATCCTGATGCGCGGTCACGCCGACGCGGGCACCCTCGTCGTGCTGCTCACGGCGGTGGTGGCGGCCGGCTGGGCCGTGCTGCCGCTGTTCTTCCCCAGCGGCGACGAGACCCTCGACCCGAGCCGGCTGGTGATGCTGCCGCTGCGCCCCCGCCCGCTGGTCCGGGCGCTGCTGGTGGCCTCGCTGGTCGGCATCGGCCCGCTGTTCACGCTCTGCCTCGCCCTGGGTTCGGTGCTGGCCCTGGCGCACGGAGCCGCGGCCGTGGTGTTCGGGGTGATCGCGGTCCCGCTGACGCTGCTGATCTGTGTGGCGCTGGCCCGCTCGGTCGCCACCGCCAACATCCGGCTGCTGACCTCGCGCAAGGGCCGCGATCTGGCGGTACTGAGCGGTCTGGTGATCGCGGTGGGCATCCAGTTCGTCAACTTCGGGGCGCAGCGGCTCGGCCGGGCGGGCGGGCTCGACGCGCTGGTCCCGGTGGCGGACGTGGTGCGCTGGCTGCCGGGGGCCTCGGCCATGGGTGCGGTGGACGCCGCCTCGGACGGTTCGTACGGGCAGGCCGTCGTGCAGTTGCTGATCTCGGTGGCGGCTCTGGTGGCGCTGCTGTGGCTGTGGCAGCGGAGCCTGGTGAAGCTGATGACCTCGCCGGACGGTTCGACGCTGGCCGCGTCCGCGCCCGCCCGCAAGGAGTCCGCCCCGGGCCGCTCGGGGCTCGCCGCGCTGCTGCCGGAGGGCCGTACGGCCACGGTGATGCAGCGCAGTCTGCGGTACGTGGCACGGGACCCGAAGACCAAGGCGGCCTGGGTGGCGGCGCTGGCGATCGGGCTGATCGTGCCGGTGCTCAACGCGGTGCAGGGGGGCGGCTCGGTCTACTTCGCGTGCTTCGCCGCCGGGATGCTCGGGATGCAGATGTACAACCAGTTCGGCCAGGACACCTCCGCCTTCTGGATGGTGGCGCTGACGATCTCCTCCACCCGGGACGCGTACCTCGAACTGCGGGCGCGGGCGCTGGCGTTGCTGGTGGTGACCTTGCCGTACACGATTCTGGTGACGTTGGTGACGGCCGCCGTCATCGGCGACTGGACGGCGATGCCGGGGGCGATGGGGCTGTCGTTCGCCCTGCTGGGCGCGATGCTGGCCACCGGCGCGGTGGCCTCCGCGGCGTTCCCGTACTCGATCCCGCAGGACGGCGCGTTCAAGAACGTGGTGCCGGGGCAGGGCGGGCTCGCCTGGATCTCGATCCTGGGCGGGATGGTGGCCTCGGCGCTGCTGGCGGCGCCCGTGATCGCGCTGACGATCTGGCTGCATGTGTCGGACCAGCAGGACGCGTTGTGGCTGCTGGTGCCGGTGGGGGCCGCGTACGGGACGTTCATCGGCTGGGCGGGGCTGCGCGTGGCCGCTCCGCGCACGGCGAACCGGCTGCCGGAGATCCTGACCGCGGTCAGCAAGGGCTGACCGGCGGGCCGCGACGGGAGCGCAGGGCGGGCCGCGGCAGGACGGGCGGCTCGGGGACACGGGCAGGTCGGGGACACGGGCAGGTCGCCCGGGGCCGACGCGGGAGCAGCTGGCCGCGGGCTACGGGGCGACCGGCTCAAGGTCGTCGTGGGACTCCTCCGCCAGCTGCTCCAGGAACGGCTCCACCGCCGCCCGCCAGCCCTCCGGCTGGTCGTAGTGGACGAGATGACCGGCGTCCGCCACCTCCGCGTACTGGCCGCGCGGCAGGACGCGGACCATCTCCTGGGCCTCGGCCCGGCCCAGCTCCCCGTCCAGCCCGCGCAGGACCAGGGCCGGGCACCGGACCTGTGCCAGCTCCTCCCAGTGCGCGTCGAAGACCCAGGTCGCCCGGGACGTGAGCATCTGACGGCGCGAGAACACGGGGCGCCAGCCGTCGGCCCGCTCCGCCATCACCTCGGCGTAGAACGCGCCGCGGGAGGGGCTCGGCCGCTCCACCCAGGGGTCGTCCTCGCCGAACCATTTCCGTACGTCGGCGAGGGTCGCGAAGGGGACGGGCCAGGAGTCGAACCAGTCCCCCCACTCCCGCTGGGAAGCGGCGCCGAGGGCGGAGGCCCGCATGTCGGAGATGACGAGTGCCCGGACGAGGTCGGGGCGCTTCGCGGCGAGCTGCCAGCCGGTGAGGGCACCCATCGCGTGACCGATGACGGTCACGGGGCCGAGGTCCAGCTGTTCGATGGCGGCCTCGGCGTCCGCGACGTAGGCGTCGCGGGTGTACGGGCCGTCCGTGGGCTTCTCGCTGCGGCCGTGGCCCCGCTGGTCGAGGCCGACCGCCCGGTGCCGCTCGGCGAGCCAGCGGGCGGTGGCGGCCCAGTGCGAGGCCCGGCCCATCAGCCCGTGGAGCAATAAGATCCCGGGCACGCGTTCCGCCTCCGCGCGCGCTTTGGGTGGATCCGCGAACTCCCACGCCGCGAGGCGTACACCGCCGGATCCGGTCACATCGATGCGCTGCACCATAGGTTCTGGCACCCCCTTCTCGGTCCTCGATCACCGTGTCATCGCGTCACGCCAGACTATCGAACACTTATTCGAAAATCGGGTTCCGCCACATAACACCCCACCTTCGAGTGACCGCGCCCAAGGATTGGCGCCCGCCGCCGAGGGGAGACCTTCAGCGGGAGGCGGGCCGCTCGGGGATGACGGTTCGTGGGGATTGACCTTGAGAGCTCGGGGCTCCAGGTCAGCGAAGGGGAGGACCGGCCCCGGCGCCCTCGGGCGCCGGGGCCGCCCCCTGTTCCGGAGGCGCCGGAAGCGCCCTTCCGGCCTCGTACGACAACGATGGCAACGGACGGGCAAAACCGCCCCGGAGCATGCGTACGGGCACGGGCGTCGGCAAGGGAACAGCCATGGGTACGGGGACTGCCGTGGGCGCGGGAACGGGCATGGGCGGGCGCCTGGGCAGGGGCATGGGTACGGACAGGGGCAGGGGCACGGGGACAGCGACCGGCGTCGGAACGGCAACCGGCATGGGCATCCGGGCTCGTGACAGCCGCCCTTCGGCGCACATGCCAGTACGACGGGCGCATCCCCTGCTCCCTCCCCGACCGCGCGGCCGAACCCGGCCGGCACCCTCAGGTCATATGCCTGGCCTCAGCCTGGCACGCGATGCGCGCGGGCGCTGCAATTCCGGACGGAAAACAGAAAGCGGGCGTTACGGTTCGGTTTCCGTAGCGCCCGCTTCCAGTTCCGTACGCGCGGTCCGCGCGCCGTTTCCACACGCCGGGCGTGCGCCCCGCGTCAGCGCTTCGCGACGCGTCAGCGCTTCGCGACGAACACGTGCGAGGCGACATCGGAGTCCAGCTCGGCCGCCTCCCCGCTGGAGCCGACCAGCACGCCGCCGGGCGACTCCGTCACGCTGACCACGGAGCCGGGCTGCACGCCCGCGCGCCGCAGTGTGTACATCAGCTGGGCGTCGGTCTGGATCGGCTCGCCGATCCGCCGCACCACCACCGTCTTGCCCTCCGCGCCCGGGTCGAGCTCGGCCAGGCTCACCATGCCCTCGTCCAGGAACGGGTCGGCCTCGGCCTTCTCGCCCAGCTCCTCCAGGCCCGGAATCGGATTCCCGTACGGAGACTCCGTGGGGTGCCGCAGCAGCTCCAGCACCCGGCGCTCCACGGCCTCGCTCATGACGTGCTCCCAACGGCACGCCTCGGCATGGACCTGCTCCCACTCCAGGCCGATCACGTCGACGAGCAGGCACTCGGCCAGCCGGTGCTTGCGCATCACGCGCGTCGCGAGCCTGCGGCCCTCGTCCGTCAGCTCCAGATGGCGGTCGCCCGCGACCTGGACGAGTCCGTCGCGCTCCATGCGCGCCACCGTCTGGCTGACCGTCGGACCGCTCTGGTCCAGCCGTTCAGCGATCCGGGCGCGCATGGGGACCACGCCTTCCTCTTCGAGTTCGAGGATGGTGCGGAGATACATCTCCGTGGTGTCGATCAGTCCGGACATACGTGCCCCTCGATGCTGTGACAAGAAAAACGTCGTGCGATGGCCCTGCACCAATTCTGACGCATACCGCCGACAACCGTGCCGCACGGACCGAAGACCATGCGGCGGAGCGGCCCAGGCGCTATTGACAGGCCGCTGGTCCAGACCGCAACGTGATCGGCGGCACGGACATCCCACCCCGCCGAAAGGGCTCTCCCCGATGAGCGAAAGCAAGCTGGCCGGTCAGTTCTTCGACGCAGCGATCGGCCTGCTGACACGGGTGCGGGACGAGGAATCCGGCAACATCGCGGCCGCCGGTGCGGCCATCGCCGACACCGTCGAGGCGGGCGGCCGGCTCTTCGCCTTCGGCGCCGGGCACTCCTCCCTCGCCGCGCAGGACGTCGTCTACCGGGCGGGCGGGCTCGCCCTGATGAACCTGCTCACGGTGCCGGGCACCATGGGCGTCGACGTCATGCCCGCCACGCTCGGCTCCGCGCTGGAGCGGGTGGACGGGCTCGCCTCGGCGGTACTGGACACCAGCCCCGCCACGTCCGGCGACCTACTCGTGATCATCTCGCTGTCCGGGCGCAACGCGCTGCCCGTCGAGATGGCGCTGAACGCCCGTGCGCTCGGTCTGAAGGTCATCGGGGTCACCTCGGTCGCGTACACGGAAGGCACCCGGTCCCGGCATGTGTCGGGCGGCTTCCTGCGGGACCACTGCGACATCGTGCTCGACAGCAAGATCGCGATCGGCGACGCCGAACTGACGACGGACGGCATCGAGGCGCCGTTCGCGCCCGCGTCGACGGTGGTCACCAGTGCGGTGATGCAGGCGATGATGGCGGCCGCCGCCGAGGAGCTGGTGGCCAGGGGGATCGAGCCGCCGCTGCTGCGGTCGGGCAACGTCGACGGCGGGCACGAGTGGAACGGCCGGGTCATGACGGAGTACGCGGACCGGGTCTTCTACCGCCACTGAACCAAGGGGTCCGGTTCGTCCGCCGCGCCCCTGCCCCGCCCCGCAGCCCCTGAGCTGCGCGACAGGGGCGCGACAGGGGCGCGACAGGGGCGCCCTTCACACCCCGGACGGGCCACCAATACCGGTGCCGCCGCCCATGTCCGATCCGCCCGCGTTCAGCAGCTGGTGCAGATCCACCGCGGACGCGACCCGGACCGCCACGCTCTCCGCGTACATCACGTCCGGGCGTTCGAACGCGACCCGGTTCGCCGCGCGCAGGAACGTCACCACGCCCAGCGTCCTGCCCCGGCTCCGGAGCACCGTACACAGGGCGTGCGCCGAGTCCCGGGGCCACTGCCGCTCCAGCGCCCACACCCCGTCCGCCGCACCCGCCGCACCCGCGCTCGCCCGTACCGAGCCGGTGCGCTCCACCGCCTGGAGGGCCGGGTGACCGGGCCCGTAGCGCGCCGGGACGGCACCACCCGACACCGGCAGGCACGGGCCCGGCTCGTCGGACGGCGTCGCCGCGGCCCGCACCAGCCGCTCCCCCGCCACCAGGTCGACCAGTACATGGTCGGCGAACCCGGCCAGGGCGAAGTCCAGCGACGACGTCGCCGCCTCCATCGGGTCCTCGCACTCGGACGCCGCCCGCGCGGCCCGGTGCAGCTGGTTGGCCCGGAAGCGCACCCGGTCCGCGTCCTGCTCGGCCAGCTTCGCCCGGGTCACGTCCTGGAACAGCCAGCCCACGCCCAGGGGCACGGGCTCCTCGGCCAGTGGTGAGGCCAGCCGCAGGAATCCGCTGCGCCAGCAGCGCCGCCGGTCGCCCTCCGCCGTCCGCAGGGTCACCCAGATCTCGGTGGGGGCGGTCGGCGCCCCCTCGGCGAGCACGTGCTGCAACGCGCCCTCCAGGTCCTCGACGCCCTGCACGACCAGTTCGCCCAGCGGGCGCCCCAGCAGCGTCGTACGGCCGCCGCCCAGCGCCCGTGCCGCGTGGGAGTTGACGACCGTGGGCCGCAGATCGACGTCGACCAGCACCACACCCCACGACGCGTCCTCGAACAGTGCCTCGCTGAGCGCGATCGAGCGCTCCAGGTCGATCTGCGCGTGCACCTCGCTGAACGCGCAGTAGACCCCGGCCGGCTTCCCGTCCGCGCCCCGCACCCCGGCCGACTGGGTCCGTACGAGAACCCGGCCGCCGTCCTTGCGCAGCAGCGCGAACTCGTGCACCTGGCGCCCCGGAGCGGCCATGGCGGACATCAGCCGCCCCTGCACCTCGTCCGCGTCGGCCCTGCGCACGGCCCAGCCCGCGAACCCGGTCCGCCCGACGGCCTCCTCGGCGGTCCAGCCGAGAATCCGCTCGGCCTCGCGGTTCCAGTGGGTGATCGCGCCGCCCGCGTCGAACGCGCACAGGGCGGCGTCCATCCCGTCGAGCAGTGCCGCGAGCAGTTCGGACCCGGGAACCGCCCCGGCCTCCGGGGACCCCGAGGCTTCTCTGCCGGGGCCCTCGTCCGGCCCGAGAGCGTCGGTGGTCCCACTGCTCCTGGAAGCACTCATTCCGTACCCCCCGCAGGACGTGTCGGCCCTTGCCGTACGTATTTCCGCACGCATTGCTGCACGTCACACCATTCAACTGGAACGTGACCCGGCGCACATCCACTTCACCGAAATCCGGCGGCTCCCCCGGCTCCGTCCACCGTGCGGCGGGAGTTCACCCAGGGGCGGGCGTTCCCCCTGCGACAGGAGTTCACCGGCGGCGCGAATTAAATCGGTTGAGGCCCCCGACGGGGTTTCCTAAGCTGATGGCACACAAGAGAGGAGGTGTTCCGGAAGTGATTTATCTTCGGACTCGTGAGGTGACTGCGGGCTGACGCCCGTCGTCGCGCTCTTGCAGTGCAGGCCGGTCGCCGGCCAATCCCTAGCAGTCACCGACCCGCAGGCTCGCCGGTAAGTCCGGCCGGCCCCTCCGCAAGGAGGGACCAGAGCCTGCGGGTTTCTGCGTGTCCGGGGTCGTACGGGCGCCTCGCGCCGGACGACCCGGCCGCGGGCGCCACGGACCTACGGGCGGCCTGCGGGTCTACGGGTCTACCGGCGGCCTACGGGCAGAGCCGCTCCACCCGCCACCCCGTACCACCGGCCTCCGCGTCCCGCTCCTCCGCGCCCTCCGCCTTCTCCGCGTCCTCGCGTACGTACCGCAGCCGGTCGTGCAGCCGGTTCTCGTGGCCCTGCCAGAACTCGATGGTGTCCGGGACGACGCGGAAGCCGCCCCAGTGCGGCGGGGCCGGAACCTTCTCGCCCTCGGGGTAGCGCGCGGCCAGGTCCTCGTACCGGGTGACCAGCTCCTGGCGCGAGCCGATGACCGTGGACTGGGCGCTGGCCCAGGCCCCCAGCTGGGAGCCGTGCGGGCGGGTGCGGAAGTAGGAGACCGTCTCCTCGCGGGAGACCCGGGCCGCGGTGCCGGTGACGATGACCTGGCGGGCCAGCGGGTGCCAGGGGAAGAGCAGCGAGACGTACGGGTTCGCGGCCAGCTCGCGGCCCTTGCGGGACCCGTAGTTCGTGAAGAAGACGAAGCCCCGGCCGTCGTACCGCTTCAGCAGGACCGTGCGGGAGGACGGGCGGCCCTCCGGGGTGGCCGTGGAGACCACCATGGCGTTCGGCTCGTGGAGCACGCCACCCGCCGCGACCTGGCGGAACCAGCGGGCGAACTGGTCCATCGGATCGGGGCTGAGGTCCTGCTCGGCGAACCGCTCCGAGCGGTACTGCTCGCGCATGGCCGCCGGATCGGTGGTGCAATCGAAACCGGGGGCGCGAACGGAGGTGGGTGCGGAGGAAGCGGCGGAAGGGGCCTTGTCGTCTCGTGTGGGCACGGGGTCATCCTGCCGCAGCGGCCGAGTGTGCCCGGCGAGGAGGGGTGGTAACCGCCGGCCGCCGAAATGAGGTCCTGTGCCGGATGTCACGCTTCCCCGCATCGTGGGAACCCGCCAATATCTTGTGGCAGGCCCCTGCGGCCTTCGTACAGCCACCGCCCGCCGCCGAACTGAGGGAGCCGCCTGATGTCCGACTTCGTACCGGGACTAGAGGGAGTCGTCGCCTTCGAGACGGAGATCGCCGAACCGGACAAGGAAGGCGGCTCGCTCCGTTACCGCGGGGTCGACATCGAGGACCTCGTCGGCCATGTGTCCTTCGGCAATGTCTGGGGTCTGCTGGTGGACGGGGCGTTCAACCCCGGCCTGCCGCCCGCCGAGCCGTTCCCGATCCCCGTCCACTCCGGTGACATCCGGGTCGACGTGCAGTCCGCGCTGGCGATGCTCGCCCCCGTGTGGGGCCTGAAACCGCTGCTGGACATCGACGAGGCGACCGCCCGCGACGATCTGGCGCGGGCCGCCGTGATGGCCCTGTCCTACGTCGCCCAGTCGGCACGCGGCCAGGGTCGGCCGATGGTGCCGCAGAGCGAGATCGACAAGGCGGGCTCCGTGGTGGAACGGTTCATGATCCGCTGGCGCGGCGAGCCGGACCCCCAGCACGTCAAGGCCGTCGACGCGTACTGGACCTCCGCCGCCGAGCACGGCATGAACGCCTCCACGTTCACCGCCCGCGTCATCGCCTCCACCGGCGCCGACGTGGCGGCCGCGCTGTCCGGCGCGGTGGGCGCCATGTCGGGCCCGCTGCACGGCGGCGCGCCCTCCCGCGTCCTCGGCATGATCGAGGAGATCGAACGCACCGGTGACGCGTCCGCGTACGTGAAGCAGGCCCTGGACCGCGGCGAGCGTCTGATGGGCTTCGGACACCGCGTGTACCGGGCCGAGGACCCCCGCGCCCGCGTCCTGCGCCGCACGGCCAGGGAGCTGGCCGCACCGCGCTTCGAGGTGGCGGAAGCGCTGGAGAAGGCCGCGCTGGAGGAGCTGCACGCCCGGCGCCCCGACCGGGTGCTGGCGACGAACGTGGAGTTCTGGGCGGCCATCGTGCTGGACTTCGCGGAGGTCCCCGCCCACATGTTCACGTCGATGTTCACCTGTGCCCGTACGGCGGGCTGGTCGGCGCACATCCTGGAACAGAAGCGGACGGGCCGCCTGGTGCGCCCCTCGGCGACGTACATCGGCCCCGGCACCCGCAACCCGGCGGAGATCGCCGGTTTCGACCAGCTGGCGGACCTGGGGAACTGACCGCCGCCGCGCCCGCGCCCCCTCAGCCCAGCGCCTCGTCCAGTACCGACGCCCACTGGGTCACCACGCGGGTGCGGCGGGTCGTGTCGTCGGTGAGGAGGTTGGCCAGGCCCAGGCCGCGGGCCATGTCGAGGAGGCCCTGGACCGTTTCGCGGACGCCGGGGCGGGTCTCGTCGGCGTCCAGGAGTTCGACGGCGATGCGGTGGGTCTCGCGGCCCACGCGGGCTTCGAGTTCGGTGACGCGGGGGCGCAGTTGTTCCTCGTTGGAGGCGGCGACCCAGAGGTGGAGCGCGGCTCGGAAGAGCGGGCCGGTGTACAGGTCGACCAGGGCCGCGACGACCTCGCTGCGGCCCTGGACGGGCAGGGCGCGCAGGGCGGCGGAGCGTTCCTCGGCGACGTATTCGACGGCTCCGGTGAACAGGTCCTCGCGGGTCGGGAAGTGGTGCTGGGCCGCGCCGCGCGAGACTCCGGCGCGTTCGGCGACGACGGAGACGGTGGAGCCCGCCCAGCCGTGTTCGGCGAGGCAGGCGACCGCCGCTTCCAGGAGCCGCTGCCGGGTGGCCCGACTGCGGTCCTGTTTGGGGGCGTTGGGGGTCTTGGGGGGTGTCACCACACCCATGCGGGGTCCCGTCGTTCGAGGAAGGCCGTCATCCCCTCCCGTGCCTCGGCGGAGGCGAAGAGCGCCGCCGAGCGGGCGATGAGGTCTTCGGCGTGCTGGTCGAAGCTCTTCAGAACCGTAGCCGTGAGCAGCTCCTTCGATGCCGTCAGCCCCTGTGGCGAGGCCCTGCGCAGTCCGTCCAGTACGGGTACGAGCGCCTTGTCCACGTCCTCGGCCGCCAGGGTGACGAGCCCGGTCCGGGCGGCTTCGGGGGCGTCGAAGCGTTCTCCGGTGAGGCAGTAGCGGCTCGCGGCGGCCGGGTCCAGGCGGGGCAGCAGGGTGAGGGAGATGACGGTGGGGGCGAGGCCGAGCCGGGACTCGGTGAGCGCGAAGCTCGCGGCGGGACCGGCCACCGAGATGTCGCAGGCGGCCAGCAGGCCGAGGCCGCCCGCCCGGACATGTCCGGTGACCCTGGCGACGACGGGTTTGGGCAGTGCGACGACCCGCCGCATCAGGGCGACGAACGCCCCGGGGTCGGGCGGGGAGGTGAGGTCGGCGCCCGCGCAGAAGGTGTTGCCGGTGTGGGTGAGGACGACCGCGCGTACGGAGTCGTCGGCCGCGCAGGCGTCGAGGGCCGTGGACAGCTCGGAGACGAGCCGCGCGGAGAGCGCGTTGCGGTTCGCCGGTGAGTCCAGGGCGAGGGTGGTGACGCCCCGGTCGTGGGTGGGCTCGGAGAGGGCCCCGAAGGTCATGCGGACGTTCCCTTCTCGCGGTCGCGCAGTTCACGCCTGAGGATCTTCCCCGAGGTCGCGCGCGGTACGGCGGCGATGAACTCGGCCCGCCTGACCTTCTTGTACGGGGCGACGCGCTCGGCGACGTACGCCATGACGTCCTCGGCGGTCAGGGCCTCCGAGGCGGCGGACGCACCGCGCACCAGGTACGCCTTGGGGACCTCGTTGCCCTCCTCGTCGTACACCCCGATGACGGCCGCGTCCGCGAGGTGTTCGTGGCCCAGCAGCAGGGCCTCCAGTTCGGCGGGGGCGACCTGGTAGCCCTTGTACTTGATGAGTTCCTTGACCCGGTCGACCACGAACAGCCAGCCGTCGGCGTCGACGCGGCCGATGTCGCCGGTGTGCACCCAGCCGTCCGCGTCGATCATCTCAGCGGTGGCCTCGGGGCGGCCGAGGTAGCCCTTCATCACCTGCGGGCCCCGGATGAGGACCTCGCCGTCCGTGCCGGTGTCCGCGTCCTTGCCGGGGTCCTCCAGCGACACGATCCGCATCTCGGTGCTGGGCAGCAGCTTGCCGACCGCGCCGGGCGGCGGGTGCTCGGCGGACAGCGGCACCACATGGGTGCCGGGCGACAGTTCCGTCATCCCGTACGCCTGGCGGACGGGCAGTCCCAGGCGGTCGGCGCAGGCGGTGGCGAGCGCGGCGTCCAGCGGGGCGGCGGCGCTGATGATGTATTCGAGCGACGACAGGTCGTGCTGGTCCACAGCGGGGTGCTTGGCCAGGGCCAGGACGATCGGCGGGGCCACGAACAGGCCGGTGATCCGGTGCTTCTCGATCACGGAGAGGAACTGCGCGAGGTCGAAGCGGGGCAGCACGACGACGGTGGAACCGCAGCGCAGCGGGGCGTTCATCAGGGCCGTGAGGCCATATATGTGGAAGAAGGGAAGCACGGCCAGGATGCGGTCTCCGGGGCCGGTGGGGACGAACGGCTTCAGCTGCTCCAGGTTGGTCGCGATGGAGCGGTGCGTGAGCATGACGCCCTTGGGAGTGCCGGTGGTGCCCGAGGAGTACGGGAGGGCGGCCACGTCCTCGGCGGGGTCGAACGTGATCCGCGGCTCGGGGGCGGTGGAGGCCGCCATGTCCTGTACGGAGCGGTGGCCCTCGGCCCGGTCGCAGACGAAGATCTCCTGGATGCCGCCGACGAGTTCGGCGGCCCGGCGGGCGGATTCGAGGAGCGGGGACACGGAGACGATCCAGCGGGCCCCGGAGTCGCCGAGCTGTTTGGCGAACTCCTCGGCCGTGGCGAGTGGATGGACCGTGGTGACGGAGGCTCCGGCGCGCGTGGCCCCGTAGAAGACGGCGGGGTAGGCGATCGTGTTGGGGCTGTGCAGGGCCAGCACGTCGCCCTTGCGGAGTCCGGCCTCGGCGAGGGCGGCGGCGATCCCCCGGTGGAAGCCGTCGAGCTGGGCGTACGTGAGGGTGGCGCCGTTCGTCCCGTCGATGAGGGCGACGGTGTCACCGAACTCCGCGGCCCTCCCGAGGACCGCTTCGTGGATGGGTGTGTCGAGGGCCTGGACATCTGCGTACTCGCTGCGGAACACCATGGCAGTCCCCTGTTGTCGCGGTGTGGCCGGACCGGCGCCCCTGCCGATGGCGATGACGATGGCGAGGGGCGCCGTGCGGATGTGGTGGGTCGGGTGGGGCAGGTGGGGCGGGTAAGTCACGTCTGACGGGTCGGACGGGTGAGACGGGTAAGTCGCGTCTGCCGGGTCGGACGGGTAAGCCGGGTGGGTCGGGCGCGTCGGGTCTGACGGGAGACAGAATCGCCTCTGCCGGCAGGGTTGGGGAGACCTTGGACCGAACACCTTCGCCGGAGCGGGCCCGTCAGTACGACTTGGGCAGTCCCAGCGACTGGTGGGACACGTAGTTCAGGATCATCTCGCGGCTGACCGGGGCGATCCGGGCCACCCGGGACGCCGTGATCAGCGAGGCGAGCCCGTACTCGCGGGTGAGGCCGTTGCCACCGAGGGTGTGGACGGCCTGGTCGACGGCCTTCACGCACGCCTCACCGGCCGCGTACTTGGCCATGTTGGCGGCCTCGCCCGCGCCGACGTCGTCGCCCGCGTCGCACAGCCCGGCGGCCTTCTGCATCATCAGCCGGGCCAGTTCCAGCTCGATGTGGGCGATGGCGAGCGGGTGCGCGATGGCCTGGTGGGATCCGATGGGGGCCTTCCACACCTGGCGGGTCCTGGCGTACTCGACGGCCCTGCCCAGCGCGTAGCGCCCCATGCCGATGGCGAACGCGGCGGTCATCACGCGTTCGGGGTTCAGCCCGGCGAACAGCTGGAGCAGTCCGGCGTCCTCGTCCCCGACGAGCGCGTCGGCGGGCAGCCGTACGTCGTCC
Source organism: Streptomyces sp. NBC_01433 (assembly GCF_026340105.1). Lineage (NCBI taxonomy): Bacteria > Bacillati > Actinomycetota > Actinomycetes > Kitasatosporales > Streptomycetaceae > Streptomyces > Streptomyces sp. NBC_01433. The sequence goes on from NZ_JAPEPM010000001.1 coordinate 1,663,510, forward strand.
AGGACCAGCTCGAACTGCTTCTCCGGCGCCTGGAGTTCCATGTCGATCTGCGAGCGACCGAAGCCCGGGGCCTCGCGCGGCACGATGAAGAGGCAGGGCTTGAGCGTGCCGGACCTGGCGTCCTCGGTGCGGCCGACGATCAGGGTGGCGTCGGCGATGTCGACGCCGGAGACGAAGACCTTGCGGCCGGTGAGCAGCCAGTCGGCGTCGGGTCCCGTGCCGTCACGGCGGGCGGTGGTGGTGATGCGGTGCGAGTTGGAACCGGCGTCCGGCTCGGTGATGCCGAAGGCCATGGTGAGGCTGCCGTCGGCCAGACCGGGGAGCCACTGCCGCTTCTGCGCCTCGGTGCCGAAGCGGGCGATGACGGTGCCGCAGATCGCGGGCGAGACGACCATCATCAGGAGCGGTGAGCCCATGGCACCCAACTCCTCCAGCACGATGGAGAGTTCGGCCATGCCACCGCCACCGCCGCCGTACTCCTCCGGCAGGTTCACCCCGAGGTAGCCGAGCTCGGCGGCCTCGGCCCACAGCTCGCGGGGGTGGCCGCCCTCGCGGATCACGGAGGTCATGTAGTCGCGCCCGTAGCGCTTGCCGAGGGCGGCGACGGCCGCGCGCAGCGCCCGGTGCTCTTCGGTTTCGAGGACGGTGCTCATACGTTCTCCTCCGGTGCGGCGGGTTCGGTGACGACGGCGAGCAGGGCTCCGACCTCGACCTGGCGGCCGGGGGCGGCGTGCAGTGCGGTGAGCGTGCCGGTGGCGGGGGCGAGGATGCGGTGCTCCATCTTCATCGCCTCCAGCCAGATCAGCGGCTGTCCGGCCTCGACGGCGGCGCCTTGGGCCAGCCCGTCCGCGAGGCGCACGACGGTGCCGGGCATCGGGGCGAGCAACGAGCCGGGTTCGCTCTGCGCGCTCGGGTCGGTGAAGCGGGGCAGGGCGGTGAAGGTGTACGAGCCGGTGGCTCCGTCCACGTACACCCGGTCGCGGTGGACGGCGATGTCGAAGTGGCGGGTGACGCCGTCGGTTTCGAGGGTGACGCGGTCGGGGCGGGCGGCGAGGACCCGGATGCCGGGGGCGTCGTACGGGACCGGGCCGCCTCGGGTGGTGCGGTAGGCGACAGTGTGCTCGGCTCCGTCGGGTTCGCTGCGGTAGCGCTTGGTCTGCGGCTGCGAGGTGACGTTGCGCCAGGCACCGAAGCGGACGGGGCCGGGGACGGAGGCGGCCGGGGCGGGGACGTGGGCGGCCGGGGCGGCGGCGGACCGGTGACGTACGGCGTCCGCGAGGGCTGCGGCAAGGGCGGCGAGGGCGGCACGGGCCCGGTCGCCGTCCGCCGGGGCGGTGAGGTCCGCCAGGTGCCGGTCGTAGAAGCCGGTGTCCACGCGGCCCGCGACGAAGTCCGGGTGGCGCAGGGACCGTACGAGCAGATCGCGGTTGGTGACCGGGCCGTGAACACGGGCGCGCTCCAGGGCGCGGGCGAGCAGGCGCACCGCTTCGGTGCGGGTGGGCGCGTGGGCGATGACCTTGGCGAGCATCGGGTCGTAGTGCACGCCGATGGTGTCACCGCCGGTGTACCCGGTGTCCAGGCGCAGTCCGGGCTCCTCCGGCACCGTGAGCGTGAGCAGTGCTCCGGTCTGTGGTCGCCAGTCACGCGCGGGGTCCTCGGCATAGAGCCGGGCCTCGACGGCGTGCCCCTCGGGCTGCGGCGGCCCGGCGGCGGGCAGCGGCTCCCCCTCCGCGATCCGCAGTTGCAGCGCGACCAGGTCGAGCCCGAACACCGCTTCCGTCACCGGGTGTTCGACCTGGAGCCGGGTGTTCATCTCCAGGAAGTACGGGCGCCCCTCGGCCGAGAGCAGGAACTCGACGGTGCCGGCCCCCGCGTATCCGACCGCCCGCGCGGCGGCGACGGCGGACTCGTGCAGCCGGGCCCGCACCGCGTCGTCCAGACCGGGCGCGGGGGCCTCCTCGATGACCTTCTGGTGGCGGCGCTGGAGCGAGCAGTCCCGGGTGCCGAGCGCCCAGACGGTGCCGTGGCCGTCCGCCATGACCTGCACTTCGACATGCCGGCCGCGCTCCACGTACGGCTCGGCGAACACCTCCCCGTCCCCGAAGGCCGCCGCCGCCTCGGCGGAAGCGGCCGTCAACTCTGCCTCCAGCGAGCCCAGTTCCCGTACGACGCGCATACCGCGCCCGCCCCCGCCCGACGCGGCCTTCAGCAGCAGCGGCAGATCGGCGGCGGTCACGCTCCCGGTGTCCAGGGGTGCCAGCAGCGGGACCCCGGCCGCCCCCATCAGTTCCTTGGCGCGGGTCTTGGACGCCATCAGCTCGATGGCCTTGACCGGTGGCCCGACCCAGCGGAGCCCGGCGTCCTGGACGGCGGCGGCAAAGGCGGCGTTCTCGGAGAGGAAGCCGTACCCGGGATGCACCGCGTCGGCGCCCGCCGCCAGCGCGGCGGCCACGAGGAGATCGCCGCGCAGATAGGTGTCCGACGGGGCGGCCCCCGGCAGCCGCACGGCGAGGTCGGCCTCGCGGACGTGCAGGGCGTCCGCGTCGGCGTCCGAGTACACGGCGGCGCCGGTGATGCCCAGGGCGCGGCAGGTACGGAAGATCCGGCAGGCGATCTCGCCCCGGTTGGCGACGAGCAGAGTGGTGATCATCTGGGGCCTCACATCCGGAATACGCCGAAGCCGCCACGGACGCCCTCGACCGGTGCGGTATGGATCGCGGACAGGCACATCCCGAGGACGGTCCTGGTGTCGCGCGGGTCGATGACCCCGTCGTCGTACAGCCGCCCGGAGAGGAACATCGGCAGCGACTCCGACTCGATCTGCCGCTCCACCATGGCGCGCAGCCCGGCGTCGGCCTCGTCGTCGTACGGCAGCCCCTTCGCGGCGGCGGAGGCGCGGGCGACGATCGACAGGACGCCCGCGAGCTGCTGGGGTCCCATGACGGCGGACTTGCTGCCGGGCCAGGCGAAGAGGAAGCGGGGGTCGTAGGCGCGGCCGCACATGCCGTAGTGCCCGGCCCCGTAGGAGGAGCCCATCAGCACCGACAGGTGCGGGACCTTCGAGTTCGCCACCGCGTTGATCATCATCGCGCCGTGCTTGATGATGCCGCCCTGCTCGTACTCCTTGCCGACCATGTAGCCGGTGGTGTTGTGCAGGAAGAGGAGCGGGATGTCGCGCTGGTTGGCGAGTTGGATGAACTGGGCGGCCTTCTGCGACTCCTCGCTGAACAGCACGCCCTGCGCGTTGGCGAGGATGCCGACGGGATAGCCGTGCAGCGTGGCCCACCCGGTGACCAGGCTGGTCCCGTACAGCGGCTTGAACGCGTCGAAGTCCGAGCCGTCCACGATCCGGGCGATGACCTCGCGCGGGTCGAACGGCACCTTCAGGTCCCCCGGCACGATCCCGATCAGCTCGTCCTCGTCGTACGCGGGCGGCTCGGCGGGACCCGGATCGGGGTGCGCCTTGCGCCAGTTGAGCCGGGCGACGATCCGGCGGGCCTGCCGCAGCGCGTCGTGCTCGTCCACGGCGTAGTGATCGGCCAGCCCGGACGTACGGGCGTGCATCTCGGCGCCGCCGAGCGATTCGTCGTCGCTCTCCTCGCCGGTGGCCATCTTCACCAGCGGCGGTCCGCCGAGGAAGACCTTGGACTGCTCCTTGATCATGACGGTGTGGTCGGACATGCCGGGGACGTACGCGCCTCCGGCGGTCGAGTTCCCGAAGACGACGGCGACGGTGGGGATTCCGGCGGCGGAGAGCCGGGTGATGTCGCGGAACAGCGCCCCGCCGGGGATGAAGATCTCCTTCTGGGACGGCAGGTCCGCGCCCCCCGACTCCACCAGGCTGACGCAGGGCAGCCGGTTGGCGAAGGCGATCTCGTTGGCGCGCAGGGCCTTCTTCAGCGTCCAGGGGTTCGACGCGCCGCCGCGTACGGTCGGGTCGTTCGCGGTGATCAGGCACTCGACGCCCGACACCACCCCGATCCCCGTGACGAGCGAGGCGCCCACCGCGAAGTCGCTCCCCCAGGCGGCGAGCGGCGACAGCTCCAGGAACGGGGTGTCCGGGTCGAGGAGCAGCTCGATCCGCTCCCGGGCCAGGAGCTTGCCGCGCTTGTGGTGCCGTGCGAGGTACTTCTCGCCGCCGCCCGCGAGGGCCTTGGCGTGCTCGGTGTCCAGCTCGGCGAGCTTGGCGAGCATCACCTCGCGGTTCGCGGCGTATTCGGGTCCGGCGGTGTCGAGCCCGGTGGGCAGGACGGTCATGCGGTCACCTCCGGTGCGGGGGCGGACTCGGGCTCGTTTTCGGGTCCGGCTGCGGCTTCGGACTCGGGAAGGGTGAGCAGAGTGACGGGAATCGGGAGGCACCGGGACCGCAGCCACTCCCCCACCGCCTTGGCCTGCGGGTCGAAGCGGGCCTGCGCGGCGACGCCCTCGCCCAGCAGGCCCCGGACGGTGAAGTTCAGGGCGCGCAGGTTCGGCAGGACATGGCGTACGACGGTGAGTCCGGCGGTCTCCGGCAGCAGCTCCCGGAACCGCTCGACGGTCAGCTCATGGGCGAGCCAGCGCCACACGTCGTCGGTGCGCACCCACACCCCCACGTTGGCGTCGCCGCCCTTGTCCCCGCTGCGGGCGCCCGCGACCCGCCCGAGGGGGGCGATGCGGGTGGGGCCCGGCGGCAGGGGCTCGGGAAGCTCCGGGGCGTCCGGGAGATCCTCCAGTACGCGGGTGACGGGGGCGGGCGGCACGGCTTCCCGCGCCCCGTCCGGCAGGACGGCGATGTGCGGGACGTCCCCGGCCGGTACGTACAGGGCCTCGAACACCCCGTAGGGCGCGCCCTTTCCGGGCGGGGCGGTGACATGGAAGCCGGGGTAGCTGCCGAGTGCCAGCTCCACGGCGGCGCCGGAGACGGCACGCCCGACGGTGGCGGCGTCCTGGTCGCGCACGACGAGCCGGAGCAGGGCGCTGGCGGTCTCCTCGGTGGGCGCGTCGGGCCGGTCGGTACGGGCCAGCTCCCAGCGCACCTCGGCCGGCCGGCGTCCGCCCCGGTCCAGGGCGTCCTCGAACTGCTCCCGCACGAGCCGCGCCTTGGCCTCGATGTCGAGACCGGTGAGCACGAAGACGACCTCGTTGCGCCAGCCGCCGAGCCGGTTGAGCCCGGCCTTGAGCGTGGGCGGCGGGGCCTCGCCCCGCACCCCGTGGACGCGGACCCGGTCCGGCCCGTCCTGGGTGAGCCGTACGGTGTCGAGCCGGGCGGTGACGTCGGGCCCGGCGTACCGGGCTCCCCCGGTCTCGTACAGGAGTTGCGCGGTCACCGTGCCGACGTCGACGACGCCGCCCGTACCGTCGTGTTTGGTGATGACGGACGATCCGTCGGCGTGGATCTCGGCGAGCGGGAAGCCGGGGCGGCGCACGTCGTGCTCGCCGAAGAACGCGTAGTTGCCGCCGGTGGCCTGGGTGCCGCACTCCAGGACGTGCCCCGCGACGACGGCCCCGGCGAGCGCGTCGAGGTCGTCCGGTCCCCAGCCGAAGTGGGCGGCGGCGGGTCCGGTGACGAGGGCGGCGTCGGTGACCCGCCCGGTGACGACGACGTCGGCCCCGGCGCGCAGACAGGCGGCGATGCCCGCGCCGCCGAGGTAGGCGTTGGCGGTGAGGAATCCGCCGGGCACGGGCAGGCTGTCGCCCTCGACATGGGCGACGCGCACGGGCACGCCCACGTTGTCGGCCAACTCCCGCACGGCGGCGGCCAGTCCGGCGGGGTTGAGCCCCCCGGCGTTGGCGACGATCTTCACCCCGCGCTCGTGGGCGAGCCCGAGCCCCTCTTCGAGCTGGCGCAGGAAGGTGGTGGCGTATCCGCGCTGCGGGTCCTTCAGGCGGGCGCGCCCGAGGATGAGCATGGTCAGCTCGGCGAGATAGTCGCCGGTGAGGACATCGAGGGGGCCACCGGTGAGCATGTCGCGTACGGCGTCGAAGCGGTCGCCGTAGAACCCGGAGGCGTTGCCGATCCGCAGGGGTTCCATCAGCGGGCCCGTCGGGGCGCGCGGCCGGGACCGGCGGGCCCAGCGAACGCCTGGGCGATGTCCAGCCACTGTTCGGCGTCGGGCCCGGTGGCGGTGACGGCGAGGTCGTCGCGGTGGGTGCGCTGGGTGACCAGAAGGCAGAAGTCGAGGAGCGGCCCGGTGACGCGCTGCGGGGCACCCTCGGGGCCGTAAGTGATCAACTCACCGTCCGGTGACGTCAGTTCCACCCGGAACTCCTCCTCCGACGGCTTGATCCCCCGTACCGCGTAGGCGTAGTCACGGGCCCGCACCCCGATCCGCGCCACGTGCCGCAGCCGGGCGGTCGGGGTCCGGGTGACACCGAGGGCGTCGGCGATGTCCTGCCCGTGCGCCCAGGTCTCCATGATCCGGGCGGTGGCCATCGATGCGACGCCCATGGGCGGCCCGTACCAGGGGAAACGGCTCCCGGCGGGGGCGGCGCGCAGCACCTCCTGGAGCCGCTGCCGTCCCGCCCGCCACCGGGCGAGCAGCGCGTCCGGGCCGTGGGCGGCCACCAGCTCACCGGCGGCCTCGTCGACGAAGGAGTCCGGGCGTTCCAGCGCCTTCGCCACCTCGTCGGCGAACCGGTCCGGCTCGGTCGCGGCGACCAGGGCGACGTCGTCGGTCCAGCTGAGGTGGGCGATCTGATGGGCGACGGTCCACCCCTCGGCGGGCGTCGGAACGGCCCACCGCTCGACGCTCAACCCGCGCACCAGCCGGTCGAGTTCGTCGCTCTCCTCGCGCAGATCGTCGATCACGGCTACGGCGTCGAACACGTGCGCCCCCTCGGGACCGGGTGTGGTGCCCAGGAGCATGGCAGCGGGCCGGGAAACAATCAAGCACGCTTGCATGATTTTCAGATTCCCCGCCCGGGTGTCCTCGATGTCCGCCGGGCCGTGCCGACGGCCGGGTCGCGCCGGGTGCTGTCGGATCGTGCCGGGTCGCGCCGGGTCGCGCCGGCGAGGACATGCGGGGGACGGCAGCACCGCCGCCCCCCGCACGCGCCCAGAGCGTCAGATGCACCGTCCGTCCAGCCAGGACGCGAACTCCTTCGGCCAGGTGGTGGCCATCGGCACCGAGGTGGTCGGGAGCCCGTTCCGGGTCAGCCTGTCCAGCCAGGAGGCATAGTTGCCCGAGACCGGCGGAGAGGGCTCCTCCCAGCCGATACCGTCGACCCAGTAGGGGCGGTTGTTGAGCGTGGCACCAAGACCGGCCGCCGCGATGCGCTTCTTGAGCTCGACGACCAGATCGGTGTTCTTGGCCGCCGTATAGATCATGATCTTCTGCGCGGAGATGCGGTCCTTGATGGGATCGATGACTTCCTTCCACGCGGCCTCGCGGATCGACGCGTCGGTGTTGAGGAGTGACTGGCCGGCCTCGCCCTTGAGCTCCACATAGGCGGCCATCTTCTGGGCCTTGGCGCTGTCGAGCCACTCACGGAAGGTGTACACGGTCTCCCCCGCGTACGGGCCCCGGTCGATCGTGCGGCCCTTGAGCTGGTCGGCACCGGTGGCCCACCAGAGGTCCGTGATTTTCGCACTGGTGCCCGTCAGTCCCCTGGTCGAGGCGTTGTGCCACATCACGCCCTTGGTGCCGTCCCTGGTGAGCTGGAGGTCGGCCTCCACACCGCCCGCTCCCCAGCTCTTCTGCTGTGCGAGGCCCATGGGATGGTTCGGCTGACGGATCTGGTCGCGCTTCCCGGCGTCCGGCCCGGTGGGGTAGCCGCCGTGTCCGAAGATCGTCGGGCAGACGGGCAGCCCCTCCGAGTGGCGCTCGATCAGGTGCGCCCTGTCGAAGTTCCAGCCGGTGAGGTCTTCCCAGCCGTGCAGGTCGCCCTCAAGAATGCCGTCGGCCCCGGCGGTGAAGGTGATGGTCTTCACGGTCTTCACCCGCAGGTCGCTGTATCCGTAGAGAGCGGCGAGGTCGTCGCGGCCGTCCCCGTTGTAGTCACCGGTGACGATCTTCATGCGGGACCGCTCGTACCAGCCCGCCGGCCTGTTCAGGATCTCGCGGCGGTTGCCGAACGCCCCGTCGGCGCCGAGGGTGAAGGCGATCAGGGCATCGTGACCGTCGCTGTAGTCGTACCAGGCGGCGAGGTCGTCGCGGCCGTCGCCGTCGAAATCACCGGAGTGCATGGTCGCCCGGCTGAACGTCCAGCCGCTGGTGGCCTCCCAGCCGCGGACGACCTCGTTGAACCCGCCGTCGGGCCTGCTGGTGAAGGACATCAGCGTCACGGTGCCGGAGGCGTAGCCGTACAGGGCACCGAGGTCGTCACGGCCGTCACCGTTGTAGTCACCGGTGGCGAACTTCATGCGCGCGACGTCCCATCCGTCGGCGGCGGTGCGCTCGAAGGACGAGAAGGGCTCGGCGAAACCGCCCTTGGCGTTGGAGAGGAAGGTGAAGAGCTTGTCGTCGCCGTTGCTGTAGTTGTACCAAACGGCGAGGTCGTCACGGCCGTCACCGTTGAAGTCACCGGCCTCGGCGGTCATGGCGTCGAACCACCACATCTTGGGAGCCACGGACCAGGAGGAGAAGGGTTCGGCGAAGGTGCCGTCGCCCTTGCCGAGCCAGGTCCAGAGCTTGACCTTCCCGTCGTCGTAGCCGTAGAACGCGGCGACGTCACCCGTACCGTCACCGTTGAAGTCACCGGTGAGGCGCTTCATGTGCTCGGCCCAGTAGTTGCCGGGATCCGTCTTCCATGCCTTACCGGGTTCGAGCAGGGCACCGTCCGCACCGGCGGGGAAGACGTGCAGGGCGTCGTCGCCGTCCGTCTGCCCGGCTGCCTCGGCGTAGTCGTACCAGGCCACCAGGTCGCTGCGGCCGTCTCGGTTGTAGTCGTGGCGGGCGGAGGTGCCGCTGGTCCACTGCGACGCGTCGTCCGCGTCGTAGATGACGAGGTTGCCGCGGTCCTGGAGGACGGCCTCGCCGTCGGGAGCGGAGGTACCCGACTCCCACAGGACGGTCGTGTCGTCGTCATCGAGGACGCGGAGATTGCCGGTGTCGTCGAACCGGGCGGTGGCACCGGGGTTGCCCGCGGTGTCGGTGGACCACACCGTGGTCCCCGCACCCGAGACGATGACGAGATTGCCGTCGGTCCGCATCGTCATCCGTACGCTCTCGGAGCGCAGGCTCTCTCCGGGGAAGAGCGTGGTTCCGGCCGCGATCCGCGTCCCGTCTACGGCTTCACCGCCGCGCGGCGAGGCGGCACTGGGCTCCACACCGGCCGGGCAGTTGTCAGTACACGCACGGTCCGAGCCGGTGCCGCCGACGCTCACGGTGGACTCGACGCCCACCTGTGGGCCCTGTTTCGCCACGGCGCCCGCACTGCCGGTACCGGCGTGCAGACCGAGCAGAGCGCACACAACAGCGGCGCTTATTATGCCAAAAGGTTTCTTCATCCGGCTGCTCATGCCCCTTGTCACTGGACGGGAGAATGCGCCCGTGATCTACGGGCGCACATCGCTCCGCCGTGAAGAGACCGCCCCCCGGCTCTCGATAGGGCATACGTTCGACCCGACGGAGCGCCGCTGATTAGACCACCGGCGCGCTGTCGTGAGCCAGCCTTTATGCCGCGGGCCGGACGTATCGGGCCGTTCTCCCGCCGCCCGTTGACCGCCGCTCCCGTACGCCAACCGCCGTGCGGATCAGGGCCTCTGACACATCGGCACAGCCAACTCGTCACGTGCGGTGGAGGAATGCACAGGGACTCCCCCTGGTTGGTCTCACCGGACGTTGTCTCTCATGGAGGTACCGTGACCGGTCGAGTGATCTACGCGTCGTTCGAGTTCCAGTTCCCGGTGGGCGGCATTCGCGTGCTGAACCAACAGATCTCGCTGCTGCGGGACATCGGTGTCGAGGCGTACCGCTGGACACCCACGCCGGGGTTCCGCTACACGTGGTTCGACGACGATGTGCCGACGCTGTCCGGCATGACCCTGGATCTCGGGCCCGAGGACGTACTCGTGCTGCACGAGGTCAGCGTGGTCCCGGACCACGACCCGGCGCCCGGCGGACACAAGGTCATCTACTCGCAGGGGCACTACGTCAACTTCCTGACCTGCCCCGGCGTCGGCCCGTATCCGGGCTGGTCGGAACGCCCGGCACTGTGGGTGATCTCGCAGGCGGGCGTCGACATGCTTCGCCGCGCCCTGCCCGAGTTCGAACCGCACCTGGTGCCGAACATCATTGACACCGAGCTGTTCCGCCCGGCAACGACCCGGCGGGTCCGGCGCATCGCGTGGATGTCCCGCAAGCGTCCGATCGAAAGCACGCTGCTCCACCGCCTGCTCCACGCCGACCCGCGGTCCCACGACGTCGAGCTGTACGACATCCACGCGGTTCCCCATGAGGAAGTCGCTCGCGTGCTGTCGGACACGTCGGTGTTCATCGCACTGGGAGCGCCCGAGGGCGAGGGCTTCGGACTGCCACCGGCCGAGGCGATGGCCGGCGGCTGCCTGGTGACCGGTTACGCCGGTGGCGGCGGAGCGGAATTGTTCGAATCGCCGTCCGCGTGGCGGATTCCGGAGCTCGAAACGGATCAGCTGGCCGATAAGGCTCTCGAACTGCTCGAACTGCCCGACCAGGAGGAGGTGCGGCAGGCGGGCCGCCAGTGGGTGGCCGACCGCTACACCGCCAAGGCCGCGACCGCGGCGCTGATCGAGGGCATCCGCGGCGCACGCGCCCTCCCGGGCGGCGCGGCGACGGCCACGCATCCGGCCGCCTGGATGGAGGAGTTGCTGAGGCACTTCCCGGTGCCGCCGGAGACGAACACTCAGGTGGAGCCGAAGGCCGCTTCCCACAACGGCCGGCGCGCCGACCGCATGGGTTCGCCGGACTAATTCGGTCGGGACAGGTCCGGCGGCCCGCGTAGCCTCGCCCTGTGGTGGATGAAGAGGCGTACGTCCGGTACCGGGCGGACTCGACGGTACTGGCAGCGATCGGGAAGCACGTCGACGCGCAGGTCGGCCATGTCACGGTGCGACTGCCCAGGGCGGTGGCCGAGGCCGCGGTGGCTGCCTGGGAGCGTGATGAGTCGGGTGACCTCGGTGAGGAGACCTCTGAGCAGTCCACCTTGCGGGACCAGGCCGGTGATCTGGCACTGATCGGCCTGGTGATCTCGGAGCGCGGGCGCTGGGAGGGTGAGGAGGTCGTGATCGACCTGAATATCGTCTTCGCCGGGGCAGCCGTGCTGGCGTCGCTGTAGTCAGGCCACGGCGGCACGGCCGGTCTGCCCGGCCGTGGCCAGGTGGGTCCCGAAGAAGTCGGTGAGCTTCGCGACCGCGGGGCCGACGTACGGCTCTCTGTCGTAGAGGTCGACGTGGTCGGCTCCGTCGATCCAGTGCAGTTCCTTGGGGCCGCGAGCGTTCTGGAACGCCTCCACGGCCATCCAGGAGGTCACCGCCTCGCTTCCGACGATCAGCAGCAGCGGGCGGGGTGCGATCAGGTCGACGAAGCGGAAGGCGTCGAAGCCGACCATGCGGTCGACGCTGGACCAGGTGAAGAACCGTGCCGCGCGCGGGTGCTGGGCGCGGTCGGTGCGGTAGTACTCGAAGCCCTCGAAGCCGTGCCGGCCGCCCAGGGCGCGCGCCTGCTCGGCGGTGTCGGGGAAGAGCGGAAAGCTCTGCACGCCCTCACCGCGGGCTTCGGCGGTACGCGCGGCCGCGGCCGCGTCGAGCATGCCCTGGATGACGGCGGGGTCCTGCGCGCCGTCGGCACCCAGACGGAACTGGCGGGCGATGTCGACGCCGCTGACGGCGGCGACGGCCCTGATGCGGTGGTCGGTGGCGGCGGCGGGAAGCGCGTACCCGCCGGAGGCACAGATGCCCAGCACCCCGATGCGGTCGGGGTCGACACCGTCGCGGGTGGTGAGGAACGAGACCGCGGCCTTGATGTCCTCCACCCGATGGGCCGGGTCCTCCAGGCCGCGCGGGGTGCCCTCGCTCTCGCCCTGGTAGGCGGCGTCGAACGCGAGGGCGACGAAGCCCCGCTCGGCCAGGCGCCGCGCGTACAGACCGGCGGCCTGTTCCTTCACCCCGCCGCCGGGATGACCCACCACGACGGCGGGGCGGGTACCACCGGCTTCGCCGTCGGGCGCGTAGAGGTGACCGGCGAGCTCCAGGCCGGCGCTGGGAAAGCTGACGTCCGTCTTCATGGTGATGCTCTCCGGTCATGACAGGGGCGGCCCCGCCCCGAGGGCGGGATACCGGTGACCGCGTCGAGTGCGCCGGGCCACCTCCACCACCGTCGCGCAGCCCGCTACGAGGTGCCAGGGAGAGCCCTGCCTGTGCAGACCGGTACCAGGCACGCGGCCGGAACCTGGCGGACACTGGGAACCATGGACAACCGCCGCGATCCGCCGGGCGGCAAGGAACTCGGCGACTTCCTGCGCGCCCGCCGCGCCGCCCTGGACCCGCGCCGCGTCGGCCTGCCCGACGACGGCCGCCCGCGCCGGGTACCGGGCCTGCGCCGTGAGGAACTGGCCCAGCTCGCGCACGTGAGCATCGACTACGTCGTACGGCTGGAACAGGGCCGGACCCGCCGGGTCTCCCGCCCGGTCCTCGACGCCCTCGCCGACGCGTTGGAACTCGCCCCGGACGAACGCGCGTACCTGTTCACCGTGGCCGACACCACGCAGGCCGCCCCCGCCCGACAGCCCGCCGGGCAGCAGGTCGACCCGCGGCTGCGGCAACTGCTCGACGGCATGCGCGACATCCCCGCCATGGTCCTCGACCGCCGCATGGACGTGCTGGCCTGGAACCGGGGTGCGGCAGCCCTGCTGACCGACTTCGCCGCACTGCCCGCGTCCGAGCGCAACCTGATCCGGCTGACCTTCCTCGACGACGCCTACCGGTCCCTGTACGCGGACTGGCCCCGCGCCGCCCGCGAGTGCGTCGCGGTCCTGCGGATGGAGGCCGGACGCAACCCCGGTGACCCGGCCCTGACCGCCCTGGTCGGCGAACTCACCGTCCGGGACGCGGACTTCCGGGCCTGGTGGGCAAGTCACCAGGTCCGCGGGCCCAGGCAGCTCACCAAGACCTACCGCCACCCGGTCATCGGCTCCGTGACCCTCGACGTACAACAGTTCCGCGTCGGCACACAGCCCGACCAGCAACTCGTCGCCTACACGGCCCCACCGGACTCGCCTTCCCAGGAATCACTGCGCTTCCTCCTCCAGTGGTCCGCCCACGCGACCGCCCAGCCGGACGGCCACGCCACGGAGCGAAGCCGCGGCCGTTAGCCCGCGCCCTGTCCCGGCTCGGCGAAGTCAGTGGGGGCCGGGCCGGCACAGCGCTCCACTTGACCATGCGGAGACACGGCCGTCCCGGCCGGCCCCACGGCTGGGTCAGCCCGGCTTGACCGCCAGCGTCGCAAAATAGTTCGACATGTATTGAGCGGATGCGTTGGATTGGTGCGGCGCTTCCGCCAAGCCGGTGAGGACGAACCCCGCGGCGAGTTGCCCGCCGATCTGGTCGGTCAGGGTGTGGCTGTATTCAAGAGCGGCATCCGCGCCGAACTTCGTGGCGCGTTCCTCGGCGGAGTACTGCGTGACATCGCTGTAGGGCAGCTTGTGCGCGACGACCAGCTCGCCGCGCTCGTCGAGCGCCTCGTGGTCGAACAAGTACACATCAGGGTTGAGGAAGCCCACGAGCAGAGTTCCGCCCGGTCGCAGGACGCGGAAGCACTCACGCCACACCGGTGCCAAGTCGGGTACGAACAAGTTCGAGACCGGATGGAATACGACGTCGAACGCCGCGTCGCCGAAGGCGCTGAGGTCGCGCATGTCACCCAGGACGGTGCGCAGCTCAAGTCCGTCGCGCGCCGCCACCATCCGGTCCTGACCGAGCTGGCCGGGCGAGTTGTCGAACACGGTGACCCGCGCCCCCGCGGCGGCGAGGATCGGCCCCTGCTGGCCACCGCCGGAGGCCAGGCACAACACGTCCTTGCCGGTCAGGTCCGTCGGCAGCCAGGAGCGGTCGACCGGCTCACGCCCGATGAGAACAATCGACCAGTCGCCCATGCGGGCGCGCTCGACATCCTCAGCACTCACCGGCGTCGACCACTCGTTGCCCTCTTGGACGTACTTGTCCCAGGCCGCCCGATTATGGGCAACGGGGTCGACACCCATGTCCTGCACGTTTAACTCCCTGCTACAGCCAAGCGGACACCCGCGGTACGGACAGTTCGGCGCCGCTAAGGGCTGTCCCGTAGCCAACACGATCACAGGTGCGGGCTCAACGAAATTAGCGGGCGTCGAGGTGCCCACGGGCTCGACGGGTGGTCGCGCAGCGGGTGCGTAGGGGCTTGGCTGCCGGGGTCGCGGAAGCCGTAGGCGTCGCGGGCGACGGTCTTGATGACCCGGTTCGGAAAGTCACTCCCCGCGCGAGGCGGCCTCCGCCATCCGCGCGGTGGTACTGGCGCCGTCCAGGGCTTCGCGCACGATGTCCGCGTGGCCGCTGTGGTGCGCGATCTCCCGGAAGACGTGCATCAGGACGTGCCGGACGGTCCAGGTGACCGGCTCCGGCGGCGACCACGGGTACTCCGGCAGCGTCACCGTACGGTCGAGATCGGCCTCCTCCCGGACCGTGCGGTCGAACTCCCGGGCGGCGGCGTGAAAGGCGTCGACCGCTCCGGCCAGCGACTCGGACTCCGTCAGCCGGTTGCCGTCGGGGTCGAGGTCGGACCACTCGACCTTCGTCGGCGCCGTGCCGTCGACCACTTCGAGCCAGCCGCGCTGCACCTGCGCGAGGTGCTTGACCAGCCCGCCGAGTGTCAGCTCACTCACCGTCGTACGGGAGCGTGCCTGCTCCTCGGTGAGGTCCGCGACGGTGTAGAGAAAGTTGGTGCGCTGGTCGGCGACCAGCGCCAGCAGGTCCTCGCGCTCCACGGACTGCGGGAGGTCGGAGCCGGTCGACGTCATGGTGATGTCCTTCTGATGGTTCGGGATCAACCAGGCGATTCTGCGTCGCGCGACCGGGCGGACGAGGACGTTCCGGCAGGTCCGCGCCAGGTACACCCGCGTGGCCCCGCCAGCCCGGCCTGCACAGCGCGTTGCTCGCTGGTGTTGCCGTACGCGTGGCCGACCGGATACCCGTCCACGTACGCGAGGAGAGCTGCGAACCCTGGCACGGCGCTGTGGGAAGGAGGACGCGGCGGCTGGTAACTCCCTTCAATCCCTGTAGTCGACGCCCACTGAAAACCGTGTTGCGACCCGAACAGCACGAAGCCCCACCATGCGGCGCACGACGGGGCTGTCCGGCTCGGTGAGGAACCGGGTGTTCAGACGGTGCCGAACTCTCCGGCCTTGACGCCCGCCACGAAGGAAGCGAACGCATCGGCACGAAGGTCCAGGGTGGGACCGCTCAGATCCTTGGAGTCACGTACGGGGACCATGCCGCGCGAGGCGGCGAGGTTGGCAGCGACCTCGACGCATTGGCCGCCGTTGTCGCTGTACGAGGACGTGAACCAACGAGGGGATTCGGTCGTCACGGAGTGCCCTTTCGTAACTGCTCGATCATGGCCACGGATGTCGCCTGGGAGGGCGATTCTGCTTGTAGTTGATGGTAGGCCGTCAGCATGGGCAAGACCGAAGTGCTTTCCCGTTCGAGATGCCCCCGCTGCGAAGACTCTGCGTACGACATCAGGGAGCGGTCCGGCATCGTCAACACCGTTATCGGCAGATAGAACGGCCGGTGCGCCAGATCGAACGGGGCAACCTGAAGCATGGTGTTCGGCTGCCGAGCGAACTCGACCAGCCGTGCCAACTGCGCATCCATGGCGGCAGTTTCGCCGATTGACCGGCGAATGCAGCTCTCGTCCAGCACGACAACCACCAGCGGCAGCGGCATGCGCACAAGTGCGGCTTGCCTCTCGGCAACCAACGCCACCCGCTCGTCAGCCTGCTCGGGCGTGATCGCCCCACGCGCCACCGCGCTTGCAGCCAGGATCGTCGCATACTCCGGGGTCTGGAGCAGGCCGGGCACGATGCCGACTTCGAACAACCTGACTTCTGCGGCTCGTCCCTCATACGCCACGTACTCCGGAAAGCCCTCCAACAGGCTGCCGTTCCGCAGCTCTCCCCATGTGCGCTCGAACGCCTCTGCTGTTCCAGTGAGCCCCAGCACGGTATCCAGGCTCCGCGAGAAACGGAGAGTTGGAGGTTTGCGTCCCGTTTCGATTGCTGAGATATGCCTGCCCGAGTAGCCGACCAGCACGGCAAGCTCGTCTTGCGTCCAGCCGCGAGCCTCACGCGACTTGCGGACACGCGCCCCGAAGGCGGCTTGCGGGCTCGCTTCGGGGTTTAACTCCTTGCGGTTTACCAATGTGCCCTCCCCTTAAGGAACGTTGAAGACAGCCAGACTTTAGGTCACGCTCGTCTCACCTGGTAGCGAAATGACCACGGAGAGGAACGATCGTGTCCACGAAAAACGGTTCTCCGAACGGACGTACCCCCCACGTACCCGCCCCCGGCACCCTCTTGACGGACACCAGCCGCGCCGGTCGCGTAGGTGAGTTCCGTGGGCTCGCCGGACCGTACTGGTCGCTCCGGCCGGTCGGCGGCGGCCCCGAGTGGGAGGCCGACCCCGAGCGCGTACGGCCGGTCGTCCACGACGGCCCGCCCGCGCCGGAGCCGTGCCGGGGCTGCCAGGAGATCGACCACGCCGAGGCCGTGGCCGGAGCCGAGCGCGACGCCACCAAACAGGCCGCCTGCCGGGCCTCGCGCCGGCGCCACGAGACCGCCGAGCACGGAACACCGTCATGAGGCCGGGGTTCCTGACGGTCCGGCTCGCCCTCACCCTCGGAGCCGCCGGAATCCTCCTGCGCCGCTACCTCCCCCGGATCATCCGGGCACTCGCCCCACAACCACCCACACCACAACCGCTGTTCGCCGAGCTGCAACGTATCGAGACCGACCCCGCCTACCGGGCCCTGTTCCTCGCCGGGCTGGACGCCGCGATCGCCCGGCACGACGCGGAACGCACCGCCCGGCTGCACGCGGTCGAAGCGGCGGCCGACCTTCTCCAGCGCCTGGTCCGCCCCGCCCCCGGCCCCCGCCACGGCGAACCCGCCACCGCCACAGGCGCTGGCACGGACTACGTCGCCGAGATCACCGTGACCACCGGAACCAGACGCCCCGTCTCCCTCGGCCGGATCACCGCGCCCAACCGCCGCCTCGCCCTGCGATGGCTCCGCAGGCAGGCACTACGGCTCGCGGACGGGCACGGACACCTCATATCTCCCGACACCACCCCCTGGACACGGGCAGGGAACGATGTCCGGCCGGTCACCTTTCACGGCTCCGACGCTCCCGAAAGCCTCCGTGCCTGGGCCGCCGACGACCAGCGCCAGGCCGACGCACTGCACCAGATGGAATCCGGCCCCGGCACCCTGCTCACCGTGACCGACCCGGCCGTCGGCCTCCACCTGACCCTCACCGGCCGGACGGCCCGCCACCCCCGGCCACACCGGACCAGCCCCTACCAGCGCCCCTTTCCCCTCCCCGTACCAAGGCATGGAGCGATCCCCGTGGAAAACAACCCCGAGACCCGGATCCAGGACTGCCCCCACTGCAACCTCTGCACCGGCACCAAACCCGGCTGCCCCTACGCGAAACCCACCCCGCCCACCACAGCACCCCACACCCACGGCACACACCCGGCAGCCCAGTAACCCCCAAGCCCCGCCCGGCTGCCCCCTGTCATCGGGACGGCGGCAGCCGGGCGGCTCCACCCCCACAAGGAGATGTCCACCGCCCAGTGGACGTGGTCCGCCAGGTCGAGGATCTCGCCGAGCGCGGTCAGGATCGCCGACTCGTCGTTGTCGACCTTCTTCGACCACAGGGTGGCACCGGTCTCGTCGACCACGGCCGCCCAGTGGTGGCCCTTGCCGGCATCCACGCCGGCCCAGACCTGGGTCTTCCGCTCGTTCACTCGCCCCTCCTCGTTCCGCACGACATGCCGTCGGCCCGAGGAACACCCCGCTGCCGTCTCCGTAATCAGCGACCGCACACAGCGCGCACATCTCAATCAGCAGCCAGGGCGCCCCGGAGAGCCGGACGGCCACTCCTTGGGAGCCACTGAAGGCAAGAACCCATAAGCCACATCCGGCCCTCCCGGGCCGCCTAACAACTTACGGAGGAACCCATGCCTCTCCTCACCCCGTACGTCGCCTCACGCAGCACCGACAGAGGCATGCCGGAATCCACCCTCGACGTCGAGTTCACCGCGAACGGGCCACGACTCGCCTACCGCGACGTACGCCCAAAGGACCGCGACAACCACGGCAACCTCTGGGTCCGCATCGAGGAGTCCCCCGACCCCGGCCACGTCCAGTACGACTCCCTCCACTCCACCCGCCAACGCACCTGCATGGAACACCTGTTGTGCCAGATCTGCGCACAGCCCGCAGACCGCAACAAAGAAGGCTGGCTCTTCATCGACTGGCAGCGCGAGGACTCACCCCCCACCTGGCCCGAGAAATCACTCACCACCATGCCCCCGCTCTGTACGGAACACGCCCGCATCTCCCTGCGACAATGCCCCTTCCTCCGCCGCGGCGAACACGTCCTCCTACGCGTACGCAAACCCCACCTCTACGGGGTATCCGGCACCCTCTACCGCCTCACCACCACCGGCTGGGTCTCCACCGAGAACGGACAGCTCTCCCCCTACAGCAAACCCCGCCACCCCGGCATGCTCGCCTTCCTCCTCCTCCGCCAACTACGCGGAGTGAAAGTCGCCGAACTCCCCTGACCCCCGGACGTCACTTGCTGTACCGATGGTCCGACCAAGGCCGGAACACCCCGGGGCCGGAAGATGGCGTGAGCCCCGCGCTCGTCCTGGCAGCCGTGTGATCGATGGGCAACCATTACCGCGACCTGATGGTCATGTGCGTGCCACCCGCGTACCGGGGGCCGTTGTCAGCTCCGCCTCGGGACGTTCCTGAGGCGCTGGAACATGGGGAGAACGCGTTCATGCATCACCGCACCACCGTGGCAGGCTTCGCCGGGGCCCTCGCCCTGTCCGCGCTCACGATTCCGGGGGCCGCCCAGGCGGATGACTCCTCGGGCGACATCAGGATCACGAATGTGGTCGTCAACGGCGGGAGGGACATCGTTCTGGGGACCACGTACGTGAAGACGTTCACCATCGCGGTGACCGCCACGGACGACTCGGGCATCGAGGTCGGAAAGACCTTCCCGGTTATGTGGCACACGCCCTTCCCGAACGGCGACTATCACGGTCTCGTGATGCCCGACAACTTCGCGGGCAAGTGCGTGCGGCAGAGCTTCACCACGACCACCTGCACCTACACGCTGGAAATCAACCCGCGCGTCGACCCTCAGGACAACACCACGGCCGGGACCTGGACCGTGAGTGCCCCTGCCCTGGCCAACGACGGTGACTACATCACCAAGGATTCCGCCGCGAAGGCGAAAGTCCTGCGCAACTCCAGGCTGACGGTCAACGCCTCGCCGGAACCGGTGAAGAAGAACAAGACGATCACCGTCACGGGTGCCCTGACCCGCGCCAACTGGGAGACCTACAAGTACGGGGGCTACACCAAGCAGCCGGTGAAGCTCCAGTTCAAGAAGAAAGGCTCCAGCACCTACAAGACCCTCAAGACCGCCACGACGGACAGCAAGGGCAACCTGAGGACGACGACGAAGGCCACGGCGGACGGCCACTTCCGCTACTTCTTCGCAGGCACGTCCACCACCCCGGCGGTCGCCTCCACGGCGGACTACGTCGACGTGAAGTAACCCTCGCGGGCCCACCAGTACCACCGCCGGGACAGCGATTCGACGGTCCGGCAACATGCCGGAACGCCGGAACGACGTCACCGCGCGCACAACCGGTCCAGGGCCGCCCGGCTCTCCTCGTCCGCGGCGCGGTAGATCACCAGTCGCTGGTCAGGATCTTCGAGTGGCGTGAGGACTTCGAAATGCACCGCGATCACACCGGCGTCGGGGTGGTGCAGCACCTTGCGCCCGCGGCCGTTGACCTTGATGTCCTGTTCGGCCCACAGTCGCGCGAATTCCTCGTTGTGGGAGGTGCATGCGGTGATGAGGTCGGTCAACGCCCGGTCCTCCGGATGCGCGGCCCACGCGGCGCGCAGGTGGGCGATCCCCTCCCGCACCACGCGTTCGCGGTCGACATAGAGATCACGGATCTCCGGATGCATCAGGCACAGCCACATCGCATTGCGCTGCGACGGTGGCAGGGTGTCGAAGTCCAGGAGCAACCTCGCCATTTCGCCGTTCCACGCCAGGATGTCGTAGCGGTGGTTCAACAGCATGACCGGCAGCGGCGACAGGTCGTCGACCAGTCGGGCCAGCGGCGGGGCCGGGGCGTCGGCGGGCTTGTCGGCGATGCGGGGGCGCTGCTGGGCCAGATTGAAGAGGTAGACGCGTTCGGCGGGAGGCAGGCGCAGCGCACGGGCCAGCGCCTCCACCACGTCCGCCGAGGGCCGCAGCCCGCGGGCCTGTTCCAGCCGCACGACGTAGTCGGTGCTGACCCCGGCCAGTTCGGCGACCTCTTCGCGGCGCAGTCCGGGGGTCCGCCGCGCCTGCCGACGTGATGGCAGGCCGAAATCCTGCGGGTCCAGCCGTTCGCGCCGGGTCCGCAGGAACGCGGCCAGCTCCTGTGTCGTGTCCACGGTGCGGGTCATCATGCTCGGTCCAACAGCGTGGGTAGGACCGGCGTTCCCAGGAACTTCCTTCCCTTATCCCCGGTGCGCGGCGGTCACAGACTTCGTTATCGACAACGGATCGCTACCGCAGGAGGACACCATGTCGCTCACCCTCGACACCTACCGGCTGTTGGGCCGCTCCGGTCTGCGGGTCTCACCACTGGCGCTGGGCACGGCGACCTTCGGCACCGAATGGGGCTGGGGCGCCGAGCAGGACGAGGCGCGCAAGCTGTTCCACCTCTACGTGGAGCACGGCGGCAACTTCATCGACACCGCCAGCACCTACACCGATGGCAGCTCCGAGCGGCTGCTGGGCGAATTCACCCGCGACAACCGCGAAAGCCTGGTGCTGGCGACGAAGTACACGACGCTGCGCCGGCCCGGCGACCCGAATTCCGGGGGCAGTCACCGAAAGAGCCTGTTCTCGTCGGTGGAAGCCAGTCTGCGCCGGCTGAATACGGACTACATCGATCTGCTCTACCTGCACGTGTGGGATTTCACGACGCCGGTCGAGGAGATCCTGCGCGGCCTGGACGACCTGGTCCGGCAGGGCAAGGTCCTGTACGTGGCGATGTCCAACGTCCCGGCCTGGCAGGTGTCGCGCATGCAGGCGATCGCCGACCTGCGCGGCTGGTCGCCGCTGGTCGCGCTGCAGATCGAGTACAGCCTGATCGAGCGCACCGGGGAGCGTGACCTGATCCCCATGGCACGCGAGATGGGGCTGGGCGTGGTGCCGTACTCGCCGCTGGCCGGCGGGGTGCTCACCGGCAAGTACAGCCGCGACGACCTGACCACGACGAACGCCGCGGCCGAGGACGGCACCCGGAAGAGTTTCACCCTCGCCAACGGGGGGCTCACTGAGCGCGGCCTGGACATCGCCGAGGTCGTGAAGGAGGTCGCCGCGGAGCTGGGCCGCACGACCGCCCAGGTCGGGCTGGCCTGGACCCTGCGGAATCCGGATGTGACGGCATCGCTCATCGGCGCCCGCACCCCCGCGCAGCTGGCGGACAATCTGGGCGCCCTGGAGGTCGACTTCACTGCCTCTCAACTGGCCCGCCTCGCCAAGGCCAGTGCGATCGAACTCGGCTTCCCGCACGACATGCTCGCGGGCGACAGGATGCGCGCGGTGACCCGCGGCGACCTGAGGATCGAAGCCCGCCGCTGATACCCGATCGAGCGCCGGGGGCGGCACTACCGCTGTCCCCGGGGCGCTGTTCGGCGAGGTGTTTCCCGGAGGAGTTCGCCGGAGTGCCATACGTCTGGCGGGGTGCGTAGCGTGGAAGCGTGAAAAAGACGACCGTGTACCTCCCGGAGGAGCTGGAAGTACGACGGGACGCCGAGTCGTCCGCCACCGGCGTCAGCAAGGCCGAGCTCATCAGGCGCGGTGTCGCCCTGCTCCTCGACAACGCGGAGCGTCCGAAGCGGGGCCATGAGATGCCCGTGTTCAACAGCGGCCGCCCGCTCACCTCCGAGGCCATGGACGACACGCTCTACGAGCACATCAAGGAACGAGCGGCCCGCCGTTGATCATCGTCTCCGATGCATCCGCCCTGTACGCCGCGTTCGATGCCGCCCAGGAGGCACTCCGCTGCGGCCGAGATCCTGAGGAACGAGCGGCTTGCCGTCTCTCCCCTGGTCATCACCGAACTGGATCAGCTGGTCCAGCGCCCCTGACACCGGGACTGGACGCCTTCCGCGTCCTGCCCGCCGACAAGTGAGCCCCGGCTCAGCCCTTCCTGCCGCCGCCCACCTGGCTGCGTACCGCGCCCACACTCGCGCCGATGACCAGGGCGATGGCGAGGGCGTCGGTGGTGGACAGGGCCTGGTCCAGGATCAGGAAGCCCGCCGCCGCCGCGATCGCCGGTTCCAGGCTCATCATCACGGCGAACGTGGAGGCGGGGAGCCGTCGCAGGGCCATCAGTTCCAGGGTGTACGGGAGGACCGAGCTGAGCATCGCCACCGCCGCGCCGAGCGCCAGCGTGGAGGGGACCACCAGCTTGCTGCCCGACTCGATGATGCCCAGCGGCAGCGAGAGGACCGCCGCGACCACCATCGCCAGGGCCAGGCCGTCCGCCTGCGGGAAGCGGCGGCCGGTGCGGGCGCTGAAGATGATGTACGCCGCCCACATCGCGCCCGCGCCCAGGGCGTACGCCGCGCCGACCGGGTCCAGGCGGTCGAAGCCCCCGCCACCGAGCAGGACGACCCCGCCCACCGCGAGGCCCGCCCACAGGACGTTGATCAGGCGGCGGGAGACGATGACGGAGAGGGCGAGCGGGCCCAGCACCTCCAGCGTGACGGCGATACCGAGCGGGATGCGGTC
Source organism: Streptomyces sp. NBC_01433 (assembly GCF_026340105.1). Taxonomy (NCBI): domain Bacteria; kingdom Bacillati; phylum Actinomycetota; class Actinomycetes; order Kitasatosporales; family Streptomycetaceae; genus Streptomyces; species Streptomyces sp. NBC_01433. The sequence goes on from NZ_JAPEPM010000001.1 coordinate 1,686,547, forward strand.
CAGCGCCTGGTAGAAGAGCGTGTTCATCCCGGCCATCGCGACACCGAAGGCCAGCACCGTGCCCCAGTCCGCCCGCGAGTGGCCGCGCAGCTTGGGGCGGCAGACGATCAGCAGGACCAGCGCGGCGACGGCCAGGCGCAGGGTGACGACGCCGAGCGCACCGGCCTTCGGCATCAGCAGCGCCGCGACCGCCGAGCCGAACTGGACCGAGAGGCCGCCCGCGACCACCAGCACGACCGGGGCCAGCGCGGCCCGTCGGCCACCCGGGCGTCCCGCACCGCCGCCGGTCTCGTCCAGCGCCGACACCGCCTCGGGTACGGCGACGGCCGCTGCGGCCGATTCTGCGGCAGTGCGCCGGTCGTTCACGGGCTGGCCTTCCGGAGGGAGAGACTCCAGTACAACACAATGCACCGGACAAGTGACGATACTGGACTGACCACATCGCCGTGTCCTTCCACCGTAGGGACCCCGGCGCGTCCCGTGAAATGCCTGTTGGGCTCACGTTATGCTCCCCGCGCATGAGCATGGAACCTACTTCCGGCCGCCCCGTGGAGCTCCGGCACCTGCGGGCCTTCCTCGCCGTCGCGGACGAGGGCAACGTCACCCGCGCCGCCGCCCGCCTCCGGCTCACCCAGCCCGCCGTCTCCCGTACTCTCGCCGCCCTGGAGAAACACCTCGGCGTCCGGCTCGTCGACCGCTCCACCCACCACCTCGCCCTCACCCCCGAGGGCGTCGCCTTCCGCGACAAGGCCGCCGCAGCGGTCGCCGCCTTCGACGAGGCGCTCGACTCCGGACGGCTGCGCCACTGGCCCCTGCGCCTGGGGCACGCCTGGTCCGCCTTCGGCCCGTACACCACACCGCTGCTGCGGACCTGGCAGGAGCGCTACCCGGACACCCCGCTCGAACTGCTGCGGATCGACGACCGCACCGCCGGGCTCACCCGGGGCGAGGTCGACGCGGCCCTGCTGCGCGGGCCGGTGGACGCGCCGGGGCTCGTCACCGAGGTGCTGTTCACCGAGACGCGGGTGGCGGCGGTGACGGCGGACGGCCCGCTCGCCGCCCGTACCTCCCTCACGCTCGCCGATCTCGCGGCCGGTCCGGTCGTCCTGAACACCGTCTCCGGCACCACCGCCCTCGACCTGTGGCCGCCGCACGCCCGGCCCGCCGCCACCCTCACCGTCGCCAACACCGACGACTGGCTCACCGCCATCGCCGCCGGGCGCGGCAGCGGGGTGTCCGGCGCCTCCACCGCCGGGATGCATCCGCACACCGGGGTGGCCTACCGCCCGCTCGACGACGCCCCGCCACTGCCCGTGCTGCTCGCCCGCCGGGACGCCCCCGGCCACCCCGCGCTGCCGAAACTCGCCGCGCTGGCCCGCGAGATCGTGGGGCGGGACCACAACGCCCGGCCCTGAGGGCTGCCGCATCGCACGACGGGCCGGGAGCCGCATCACTGACTTCTCATTCGTCCGGAACCGGAAGCGGCCACGACCAGACCACATCGGCGGCGTCCCGTTCCCTGATGATCCGCCGCCGGCGGGATGCTTCGCGTTTCGTCCCCGAGTTGAGCGGGCGGTACCGGACCCAGTCGATCGGGACGATGTGGAGGGCCAGGGTTTCCCACGCACGTTGCTGATCGACCGAGTGCGCGAGCACCACGGCGAAGCGCTGGACGCACCACAAGCACTCCCAGGGCGGTCCGGTGACGACGGCTCCGGCGTCAGCGAGCTTCCGGCCGTACCCGTCCTCGGCATCGAGCTCCGTCTCCGCATGGAAATCGTCGCCCCCGAAGAAGTGGACGCAGCCGCGCCGCAGGCTGCGCGCCATGTCCGACAGGCGCTCGGCCGTTCCGCAATCGCCGTCCTCCCGCACACGGGCCACCGCGAGCGGGAAGATCGCGTACGTGCCCCGGTCGATCACGGGGAAGCCGAGATCTGCCCATTGCGGAGTCCTCTCGGAATGCCTGTGGCCGAGCGTGCGCTCAAGCGCGTGCATGATCGACAGGCCGTCCGAGATCCGATGCTCCTCCTCCCCGGCCCCGGTCACGAGGACCCCGTCCCCACCGCGGGATCGTTCTGTTCGATGTCCAGCCCCTCCGCCAGCACCTCCGCGAGGTGTCTGGCCCGGCGTCCGGCCAGTTGTTCCAGCTGGGTCCGGCAGGAGAATCCGTCCGCCAGGATCTCCGTACCGGGCTCCGCCGCCCGTACGGACGGCAGGAGTTGTTCCTCCGCGCAGGCCACCGACACCTCCCAGTGGCCCTTCTCGAAGCCGAAGTTCCCGGCGAGCCCGCAGCAGCCGCCGCTCAGTCCGCCGGTGAGCCCCATCCGCTCCCGGAGCCGCCGCTCGGCGTCGTCGCCCAGTACCGCGTGCTGGTGGCAGTGCGTCTGGCCCACGACGGGGCGCTCGGTGCGGGGCGGGGTCCAGTCGGGGGCGTACTCCTGGAGGTACTGGGCCAAGGTGCGTACGGACGCCGCGAGTTCGGCGGCCCGCGGGTCGTCGGGGAGCAGTTCGGGAAGGTCGGTGCGCAGGGTGGCGGCACAGCTCGGTTCGAGGACGACGAGCGGTTGGCCGGGGAAGAGGTCCACCCGGTCCAGGGTGCGGCGCATCACCCGGCGGGCCGCGTCGAGCTGGCCGGTCGACACGTAGGTGAGGCCGCAGCACACGCCCCGGGCCGGGAGGTATGCCGTGCGGCCCGTGGCCTCCAGGACCCGTACCGCCGCCCGCCCCACCTCCGGGGAGAGGTGGTCGGTGAAGGTGTCCGGCCAGAGGGCCACCACCTGGTCGGTCGAGAAGATCTGGGTCCCCTTGCCCGCCCGCACTAGCATCCACCGTGCGAACGTCTCCGTCGCCAGCACCGGAATCGTCCGTTCCGGCGCGATGCCCGCCAGCCGTTTGGCGAGCGCGGCGAGCGGGCGCGTCCGGGCCAGGGCGTTCAGCGGACGGGCGAACGGGGCGGCGAGCCGCAGCCACCGGGGCAGCCGGCCCATCGCGTAGTGGGACGCGGGGCGCAGCCGCCCCTTGTAGTGGTGGTGCAGGAACTCCGCCTTGTACGTGGCCATGTCCACGCCCACCGGGCAGTCACTGCGGCAGCCCTTGCAGGACAGGCAGAGGTCGAGCGCGTCCCGCACCTCCGTCGACCGCCAGCCGTCCGTGACCACCTCGCCCGCCAGCATCTCGTGCAGCAGCCGGGCCCGGCCCCGCGTCGAGTGGGCCTCCTGCCCGGTCGCCCGGAAGGACGGGCACATCACGTCCGTGCCCTTGCCCGCTGCCGTGTCCGTACGGCATTTCGCGACGCCCACGCAGCGGCGGACGGCCGCCGTGAAGTCGCCGCCGTCCTGCGGGTAGCCGAAGGCGACGTCCACGGGGCGTTTCGGCAGCACGGCGAAGCGGAGGTTGGCGTCGAGGGGGTCCGGGCGGGCGAGCATGCCGGGGTTCAGGCCGCCGTCCGGGTCCCACAGGTCCTTGAAGCGGTGGAAGACGCCGACGAGTTCGTCCCCGTACATCCGGGGCAGCAGTTCGGCGCGCGCCTGGCCGTCGCCGTGCTCCCCGCTGAGGGAGCCGCCGTGCGCGACGACGAGGTCCGCCTGCTCCTCGGAGAACCGGCGGAAGCGTGCCACGCCTTCGGTGCTCAGCAGGTCGAAGTCGATCCGGACGTGGATGCAGCCGTCGCCGAAGTGGCCGTAGGGCGTGCCGCGCAGCCCGTGGTCGGTGAGCAGGGCGCGGAAGTCACGGAGGTACGGGCCGAGCCGGGCGGGCGGAACCGCGCAGTCCTCCCAGCCGGGCCAGGCCTCGCTGCCGTCGGGCATCCGGGTCGCCGTGCCGGCGGCGTCCTCGCGGACGCGCCACAGGGCGCGCTGTCCGACCGGGTCGGTGACGACCGAACCGTCGAGCGCGTCGGCCGCCCGCAGGACGCGTTCGGCGTGGGCGCGGGCCTCGGCCGGGGTCGCCCCGCCCGTCTCGACGAACAGCCAGGCCCCGCCGCGCGGCAGACCCGCCGGTTCGCGTACGAGGTCGGCGGCCATGCCCTCGACGGTGAGCGGGCCGTACGGGAGGAGACCGGCGGCGGCTTCGGCGGCGGCGGACTCGTCGGCGTACCCGAGGACGGCGAGCGCGCGGGAGCGCGGGGCCTCGACCAGGCGGACGGTCGCTTCCGCGACGACGGCCAGGGTGCCCTCGCTGCCGCAGAAGGCGCGGGCCGGGTCGGGGCCGCCCGGGTGTTCGGGGAGCAGGGCGTCGAGCGCGTAGCCGGAGATGCGGCGCGGGAGGTCGGGGTAACCGGTGCGGAGCAGGGCGAGGTTGGCGTCGACGAGTGCGCGCAGGCCGGGCGGGACATCGGCGAGACCCCGGTCCAGTCTCAGCGTCTCGCCGCCGTAGCGGACGACCGTCAGCGCGTGCACGTTGTCCGCGGTGGTGCCCCAGGCCACCGAGTGCGCGCCGCAGGAGTTGTTGCCGATCATGCCGCCGAGCGTGCAGCGGCTGTGCGTGGACGGGTCGGGTCCGAAGGTCAGCCCGTGCGGTGCCGCGGCGGCCCGCAGGTCGTCCAGGATCACGCCCGGCTGGACGACGGCGGTACGGGAGGTGGCGTCCAGCTCCACGATCGACCGCAGGTGGCGGGTGAGGTCCAGGACGACGCCGGTCCCGGTGGCCTGCCCGGCGATGGACGTCCCGCCGCCGCGCGGGACGACCGGAACCGCGTGTTCACGGCAGACGGCGAGCGCGGCGGCGATGTCGTCGGCGTCGCGCGGGGCGACGACGCCGACGGGCACACGGCGGTAGTTCGAGGCGTCCATCGTCATGAGCGCCCGCGCGGAGGCGCCGAAATCGACCTCTCCGCGTACGGCGGCACCGAGGTCGTGCCTCAGGTCGCCCGTCTGTCCGGAAATCCCCTCGCGCTGTTCGGCCATGCCCTCAGGATGCCTTCGACGGAGTGAACTCTTGGGACAGGACCGGGCGCAAAGGCACATTCGGAATATAAAAGCCCACAAGAACTTCCCAAACCAATCGTCAATTCTCTTATAGTGACCAAGACTTGAGCAGGAATTATCAGCTCCAGTTGTCACGATCATCCATACTCGTGACGAACTGTCCCGATCTGACCTGTCCCGCACCGTCCGCTCCCAAGGACTCCGATTGCGCCCCTCATTCCGGCCGACCGCACTCGCCTTGCTGATCTCGGCAATCGTCACCGGCTCACTGACCGTGTGGGCCGTCGCCGTCGCCCCCGACTCTGTGAGGACCCCGCTGGCCTGGGGGGCGGGCGCCGCCGCCGTACTGCTGAGCGTCGCCCTGGCCGTCATCGTCCGCACTCTGGGCGCCGCCCGCGCGCTGCGTGCCCAGCGGGCCGCCGAGGCCCAGCGGTTCACCGCCGAGACCTCGCGTCTGGTCTCCGCCTCGGCGGCCGACGCGCAGCGCTTCACCGCCGAGACCGCCCGGGTCACGTCCGAGGCGCGGGCCGAGATGTCCCGGATCACCGCCGCGACCGCGGCGGAGAGGGCCCGTCTGACCGCGGAGTCCCAGCAGCTCACCGCGCGCGCCACCCGCGCCGAGACCGAGCGGTCCGCCGCCGTCGCCGCCTGCGCCAACGCCGCCGGCCGCATGCAGGCCCTGGCCACCAGCATGCTGGCCGACCTGCGGGACATGGAGCACCGGCACGCCTCGGAGGACGTACTCGGGGATCTGCTGCACCTGGACCACCGCACCGCCCAGGCGGGCCGGCTCGCCGACTCCATCGCCGTGCTGACCGGTGCGCGTTCCGGTCGCCGCTGGGCGAAGCCGATCGTCATGGAGTCGATCCTGCGTGGCGCGATGGGCCGGATCGGCAGCTACCAGCGGGTGCGCCTGCACTCGACGAGCGACGTCGCCATCGCCGGGCACGCGGCCGAGGGCGTCATGCACGCCCTGGCCGAGCTGCTCGACAACGCCGCAAACTTCTCGCCGCCCACCGCCGAAGTGCATGTGTACGTCGAGGAGGTCCCGGCGGGCATCGTCATCACCGTCGAGGACAGCGGCCTGGTCATGAGCGAGGTGCAGCTGCGCCGCGCCGAGCGTGCGGTGTCCGCCGAGAACCAGGACCTCACCGGCCTGTCCGGCACCCGGCTCGGCCTCGCCGTCGTCGGCCGGCTGGCCCGTAAACACGGACTCACCGTCTCTTTCCGGCCGTCCGCGCGCGGCGGCACCGGCGCGCTGATGATGCTGCCTCAGGACCTCATCTCCCGCACCCCGTCGGCCACGGCAGCCGCCCCGGCCGCGCCCACCCCGGCACCCACCCCGCTCGCGTCCGCCGCGGCGCTCCCCGCGCCGGTGACCGACCCCCGCGCGTCCGCCGAGCCGGAGCCCGCGCACGCACCGGCCGCGTACCCGGACGCCACCCCCGCGCCCGTCCCCGCCGCCCGGCCCGCGCCGGACCCGGCCCCCGGCGCGCACGGCCCCGGCTCGCACGGCCCCGACCAGGACCGGGACACCGGCCCCCAGGGTCCGGATTCCGAATCGACCGGCGCCGTTCCCCAGTTCGGCGAGAGCGGCCTTCCCAAGCGCCGTCGCGGCCGCACGCTGGCCGCCGCCGAGTCCCGTACCGGCACCGCCACCCCCGGCGAAGCCGAAAGCCCCCGGCCCCGTACCACCGACCCGAAGGTCCAGGCAGCCCGCTTCAGCACCTTCAGCAAGGCGGTACGAGCCAACTCCCCGCACCCGGAAGGCAACACCCGATGACCGCGACCACCGACGAGAAGCTCAACTGGCTGCTGGAGGGGCTGCTCGAACGCACGCCCGGCACCCGGCACGCCCTCGTCCTGTCCCGGGACGGCCTCAAGCTGTGCCGCACCCCCGAGCTCTCCGTCGACCAGGCGGACCAGCTGGCCGCGATCTCCGCCGGAATCCAGAGCCTGTCGCACGGCGCGTCCATCGAGTTCGGTGACGGCACCGGCGGCGTACGGTCCGCGATGACCGAGTTCTACGGCGGTGTGCTGTTCATCGTCGAGGCGGGCGCGGGCGCCCACCTCGCGGTCGTCGCCGCGGAGGACTCCGACGTCGGCCTCGTCGGCCACAACATGAGCGAACTCGTCGAGCAGCTCGGCGAGCACCTCGTCGCCCCGCCGCGCTATCCCGCCGAGGGCCCGGCCGCGGCCGAAACCACGGCCGTATGACGACGGCGCCCCGCCCCCGACCCGGTCGCGACGACGATCCGGACCGGCTCTACACCCTCACCGGTGGCCGCAGCCGCTCCGACTCGGCCGCCTTCGACCTGGTGACCCTCGTCGTCTCGGAATGCGATCCGTCCCCCGGCATGCAGTCGGAACACGTCGCGATCCTGCGGATGTGCGAGCGCCCCACGGCGGTCGTCGAGATCGCCGCGAGCCTGAGCCTGCCCGTCAGCATCGTCCGCATCATGCTCTGCGACCTGCTCGACACCAGCCGGATCAGCGCCCGCCACCCCCGTACGGCCCGTGTCGCGGACCGGCTCCCCGACCCCGACATCCTGGAACAGGTGCTCGTTGGACTCCGCAACCTCTGACCGTGCCGCCCTGCGGGCGACGGCCGACAACGGACTGAAGATCGTCGTCGTCGGCGGCTTCGGCGTCGGCAAGACGACCATGGTCCGTTCCGTCAGCGAGATCCGCCCGCTGAACACGGAAGAGACCATGACCCGCGCGGGCGAGGCCGTCGACCACCTCGACGGCGTGCACGCGAAGACGTCCACCACGGTCGCGTTCGACTTCGGCCGCATCACGCTCGACGCACGCTCGGTGCTCTACCTCTTCGGCGCGCCCGGACAGGAACGCTTCTGGTTCCTGTGGGACCGGCTGTTCTCCGGGACGCTGGGCGCCGTCGTCCTCGTCGACACCCGGCGGCTCGCCGACTCCTGGTACGCCATCGACCGGCTGGAACACCACGGCACGCCCTTCATCGTCGCGTGCAACGACTTCGGCGGCCCGCTCCACACCGAGCAGCAGATAAGGGAGGCCCTGGACCTCTCCGAGGACATCCCGCTCGTCGAGTGCGACGCCCGGGACCGGTCCTCCAGCAAGTACGTGCTGATCACGCTCGTCGAACACCTCCAGACGCTGGCCGCCCGTGCCCGGACCCCACAAGCGGCCCTGACGGCGACCTCGGCGTCCCCGGCAGCCAAGACCCCGGAGCCCACCCCGTGACCGCTCTCCCCGTGACGGGCTGCCCCGTCACCCACGGGTCCGTACCGCTGTCCGGACCCCGCTTCCAGACCGACCCCGTGCGGCTGTACCGGGACATGCGGCGCGACCACGGCTCCGTGGCCCCGGTCGTCCTCGACGGCGACGTACCGGCCTGGCTGATCCTCGGATACCGCGAACTGCACCAGGTCACCGGTGATCCGGTGCTCTTCAGCCGGGACTCGGACCTCTGGAACCAGTGGGACCGCATCCCGGCCGACTGGCCGCTGCTGCCGATGATCGGGCGCAAGCAGCCCTCGATCCTCTACACGGTCGGCGAACGGCACAGCCGCCGCGCCATGATGATCAGCGACGCCCTGGAGGGCGTCGACCCGTTCTCGCTGAAGCGGTACGCGGAGGAGTTCGCCGACGGTCTCATCGACCGGTTCTGCTCCACCGGCGGGACGGACATCATCGCCGAGTACGCGATGCTGCTCCCCGTACGCGTCCTGGCGAAGATCTACGGCTTCTCCGACGAGACCGGTGCCGCGCTCGTCGGCTCGATCAACGACATGATCGACGGCCGGGAGCGGGCGCTCGCCGGACAGCAGCACCTCGCCTCGTCCATGGTCCAGCTGCTGGCCGACAAGCACACCGCGCCGGGCGACGACGTCGCCAGCCGGATGCTCGCCGACGACGGGGGCTTCACCGACGAGGAGATCGCCCAGGACCTGATGGTCATGATGGCCGCGGGCCACCAGCCGACCGCCGACTGGATGGGCAACTCGCTGCGCCTCATGCTCACCGACGACCGGTTCGCCGCCTCCCTCTCCGGCGGGCGGCACAGTGTCGCCGAGGCGATGAACGAGGTGCTCTGGGAGGACACCCCCACCCAGAACGTCGCCGGGCGGTGGGCCTCCCGCGACACCCACCTCGGCGGCCGGCACATCCGCGCCGGGGACCTGCTGCTCCTCGGGATCGCCGCCGCCAACGGCGACCCGCAGGTACGGACCCACGCCTCGGCCCTCACCGGCGGCAACAACGCCTTCCTCTCCTTCGGCCACGGCGAGCACCGCTGCCCGTTCCCCGCCCAGGAGACCGCCGAGGTCATCGCCCGTACGGGCATCGAAGTCCTCCTGGACCGGCTGCCCGACGTGGACCTCGCCGTCCGCGCCGAGGCGCTGACCCGCCGCCCCTCGCCCTGGCTGCGCGGTCTGACCGACCTGCCGGTGCGTTTCACTCCCACCCCCGCTCTCGGAGGAAGACCATGACCCGGATCGCCCTGGACCCCTTCGTCGCTGACCTCGACGGCGAGGGCGCCGTACTGCGGGCGGCCGGACCACTGGCCGAGGTGGAGCTGCCGGGCGGGGTGCACTGCTACGCCGTCACGCACCACGCCGAGGCGAAGGCGCTGCTCACGGACAGCCGGATCGTGAAGGACATCAACGTCTGGGGCGCCTGGCAGCGCGGCGAGATACCGATGGACTGGCCCCTGATCGGCCTCGCCAACCCGGGCCGCTCCATGCTGACGGTCGACGGCACCGAGCACCGCAGGCTGCGCACCCTGGTCGCGCAGGCCCTGACCGTGAAGCGGGTGGAGCGGCTGCGGTCGGGCATCGAGGCACTGACGAACGCGAGCCTGGACCGGCTGGCGGCGCTGCCCGAGGGGCAGAGCGTCGACCTGAAGGCGGAGTTCGCCTACCCGCTGCCGATGAACGTCATCAGTGAGCTGATGGGCGTGGACGCCGCCGATCACCCCCGCCTCAAGGAGCTGTTCGAGAAGTTCTTCTCGACGCAGACCCCGCCCGAGGAGGTCCCGCGGATGATGGCGGACCTAGGCGCCCTGTTCACGAAGATCGTCGACGGCAAGCGGACGAACCCGGGCGACGACCTGACCAGCGCCCTGATCGCGGCCTCCGAGGACGGTGACCACCTCACCGACGAGGAGATCGTCAACACGCTCCAGCTGATCATCGCGGCCGGTCACGAGACCACGATCAGCCTGATCGTCAACGTCGTCGAGGCGCTCCAGACCCACCCCGAGCAGCGCGAGCGGGTGCTCAACGGGGAGATCGCGTGGGAGAGCGTGATCGAGGAGACACTGCGCTGGAACACCCCGACCTCGCACGTCCTGATCCGGTTCGCCACCGAGGACGTGGAGGTCGGCGACAAGGTGCTGCCGAAGGGTGAGGCGCTGATCGTCTCCTTCGGCGCGCTGGGCCGCGACGAGGCGCAGTACGGCCCGACGGCGGGCGAGTTCGACGCCGCCCGCACGCCCAACCGCCACATCGCCTTCGGCCACGGCCCGCACGTCTGCCCGGGTGCGGCCCTGTCCCGCCTGGAGGCGGGGATCGCGCTGCCCGCGCTGTACGAGCGCTTCCCGAAGCTCGATCTCGCGGTGCCCGCCGCCGAACTGCGCAACAAGCCGATCGTGACGCAGAACGACCTGTACGAGCTCCCGGTCGACCTCGGCTGACCCCGCGCCGCCGCCCGCGCGACGCCCGGCCCACGGGTCGGAGCCCCCGTCTCATCCGACGGACACGGTCTTACGCCGTGCCGCCGAGGGACTACGCTCCGACTCGTGGCCGATATCCAGATTCCCGCTGACATCAAGCCCGCCGACGGACGTTTCGGCGCCGGACCCTCCAAGGTGCGGACGGAGGCGCTCGACGCGCTGGCCGCCACCGGCACCTCTCTTCTCGGTACGTCCCACCGCCAGGCCCCGGTCAAGAACCTGGTCGGCGAGGTACGTGACGGTGTACGCAGCCTCTTCTCCCTCCCCGAGGGATACGAGGTGATCCTGGGCAACGGCGGCTCCACCGCCTTCTGGGACGTCGCGACGCACGGTCTGATCGAGTCGAAGTCCCAGCACCTGAACTTCGGCGAGTTCTCGTCGAAGTTCGCCAAGGCCGCGAAGCTCGCGCCGTGGCTGGCCGACCCGACGGTCATCGCCTCCGACCCGGGCACCCACCCGGACCCGCGCGCCGAGGCGGGCGTCGACGTCTACGCCTTCACCCACAACGAGACCTCGACGGGTGTCGCCGCGCCGGTCAAGCGTGTCGCGGGCGCCGACGAGGGCTCCCTGGTCCTGGTGGACGCCACCTCCGGCGCGGGCGGCCTGCCGGTCGACATCACCGAGTCGGACGTCTACTACTTCGCCCCGCAGAAGTCCTTCGCCTCCGACGGCGGCCTGTGGATCGCGGCGTTCTCCCCGGCAGCCCTGGACCGCGCCGCGCGCGTCCACGCGTCGGGCCGCCACATCCCGGAGTTCTTCTCGCTCCCGACGGCGATCGACAACTCCCTGAAGAACCAGACGTACAACACCCCGGCGCTGGCCACCCTCTTCCTGCTGAACGAGCAGCTGAAGTGGATGAACACCCAGGGCGGCCTGGACTTCACCACCGGCCGCACGGCCGCCTCCGCGCAGAACCTGTACGGCTGGGCCGAGGAGTCCAAGTACGCGACCCCGTTCGTCACCGACCCGGCGAAGCGCTCGCAGGTCATCGGCACGATCGACTTCGCGGACGAGATCGACGCGTCCGCCGTCGCCAAGGTGCTGCGCGCCAACGGCATCGTGGACACCGAGCCGTACCGCAAGCTGGGCCGCAACCAGCTGCGCGTGGCGATGTTCCCGGCGATCGACCCGTCGGACGTCCAGGCCCTGACGGCCTGCGTCGACTACGTGATCGAGAAGCTGTAACCGGACGTACGGAGACGGCCCGGCACACGACGTGTGCCGGGCCGTTTCTGCTTCACTCGGCCGGGTGGCGGATCGCCTGCGGGACACCCGGAGCGACTCCGTCCTACGATGATGTTCTCGACACCAGCCATTCCAGGAGGCCCGCAATGTCTGCAGCAGCAGTCGAGCACCCCTGTGACGGTGAACCGGAGATCTCGCTGCTGGAGAGTGCCAACGAACTCTCCGAACAGCTCCCGGGGCGCCGCGTCGAGATCATCGGAGGCGTCATCACCGTGGCTCCATCGCCGGACGGCCGACACGGCCACGCACTGACCAAACTGATGCGTCCGTTCATTGCCGCAGGTCTCGACGACGGCGAATCCGCCATCATTCAAGGTATCGGCGTATGGCTGCCCAGTGGCCCGCACGACTACGCCATTCCTGACCTGTCCCTGGTAGACGAAGACTTCGACGACCACCTCGCCGAGAACAGCTGCTACGACCCCAGCGTCTTCCGTCTGGTCGCGGAGGTCACCTCCGGGAACTACCAGAACGACCTCCGTATCAAGGTCGTCGCGTACGCCCAGGCCAAGATCCCCGTCTACGTCATCCTCGACCGCAAGCACAGCCGCATCCATGTCCTGACCGAGCCGCTGGCCGGAGGGTACGACCGGCACGAGGTGTACGCCCCCGGCCAGGAGGCCCCGCTCCCCGCCTCCATCGGCGCCGAGGTCTCCCTCGATGTCGCCGAGCTGGTGCAGGCGGGCCGCCCGAAACGCTGAGGTCCGGGGCGGGACCCCGCCGCCCTCAGGTCACCGCTGAGCCGTCACTCCCCCGGCGCCGCCGCCAGTACGGCGCGCAGGGCGGCCACCCCGGCCAGCCACTGCTCGCCCGCACCGCCGTCCGTCCACAGTTCCAGCGGCTCCGAATTCTCCGCGGTGACCCGGTCCAGGGCCCGGACCGCGAGCGGGCGCAGGTCGGCGGGGAGCGGGGGCAGGGGCTTCTTCGGGCCGTACGGGGTGGTGACGGGCTCACCGCCGGGGCACTGGGTGGCTATCAGCGCCGCGGCGGCCACCGCCACCTCGCCGTCGTCCAGATAGTCCTGCGGCGACGTGCCCACCACCGCGGTCAGCGCGTCCCGGAGGACATCCGCGCGCTTCTCCGGCGGTGCGTCGTCCACCCGGCCCCCGAAGTCCGCAGCGGTGTCGTTGTCGAAATGGCCGATGTCCCAGGCGCCCATGAGGTCCCTTTCTCAGTTGGTGTCCTCATCCTGACGCCCACCACTGACAATCGGCCTACGGGCCAGTACGAAACCCTGCGGGGCCCGTTCAGGGAACGCGCTGTCGGTGTCCCGCTCCCGCCACAGTCGCGCCCGTACCTCCAGGCCCGCCCGCCGCAGCAGTTCGGCGATCTCCTCCACCTGACGCCGGTGGAAGACGAGCGAGATCTCATGGCCCCAGCCGTCGTTCATCGGCAGGGGCTCGTCGCCCACCTGGAAGCCCAGTTGTACGTGGGCACCCGGCGCCAGCACACGGTGGAACTCGGCGAAGACCCGCGGGAGTTCCTCGTCGGGTACGTGAATGGTCGAGTACCAGGCCAGCAGTCCGCCCAGTGACGCGTCCGGGAGGTCGAGGCCGAGCATCGACCCCTCCTCGAAGCGCAGCCCGGGGCAGTTCTCGCGGGCCACGGCCAGCATCCCCGGGGACAGGTCGATCCCGAACACGTCGACGCCCAGCCCGTGCAGGTACTCCGTGATCCGGCCCGTCCCGCAGCCGACATCGGCCACCGGGAGACCGCCGCCGCCCCCCTTGCCCACCAGTTCGGCGAAGGCGTCGAGCACGGCCCGTTCGATCGGCTTGGCGGCCAGCTCACCGCGGCTGCGGGCGGCGTAGTCGACGGCGAGGGTGTCGTAGGAGTCGCGGGTGGCATGAAGGAAGGCGGGTTCGGTCATGGCGAGGACCCTAGGCCGTGCCGGCGGCTCCGGGCACGTCATTGCGCCACCGGACCTCGCCGTCCTCCCACTCCTCGGTCGGGGCGAGCCCCGCCGCCCCGGCCACGGCGGCGGACGCGGTGTGGTCGGGGTGGATGTGCGCGATGACCGTACGGACGGAACAGTTCGCCCGCAGGTGCGCGACGAGGCCCACCGCCGCCTCCTTCGCGTAGCCGTGCCCCTGCCACGGGGTCCCCACCACCCAGGCGATCTCCGCCCTCGACCCCCGTACCGTCGCCTGGACGTAGCCCGCCAGGCGGCCGTCCGCGCGCGCCCGGAGGACCCAGTTGCCCCACATCTCGGCGGGGTCCGGCGACCCGGCGCTCTGACGCTCGTAGCGGGCCCGGAGCGCGGCCACGTCCTCCGGGGCGCCGCCGGTGTACGTGTGCAGGGCCGGGTCGGCGAGGACCGCGGCCATCTCGTCCGCGTACGCGGCCTCCAGGGGCAGTGCGTCGAGACGTTCGGTGGTGAAGGGCAGGGGCCCGTTTCTGTGCATGAGGCCCGACCTTATGCCGGGCCTCCCACCGGCGGCATCACCATTTCCCGGCGGCCGGGCGGCGCCACCCCGAGCGGCTGGGCGGCCCAACCCCCAGCGACTCAGCGACCCGGCTCAGCGGCCCGGCTGAGCGGCTCAGCGGCTCAGCCGCTGGAACCTGCGCACCGCCAGCGGCAGGAACACCAGCGTGATCACCAGCGGCCACACCAGAGCCATCAGCAGCGCGTGCTCCTCGACCCATGTACCGCCTCCGGCCACCGGGTTGCCGAACAGTTCGCGGGTCGCTGTGGCCGTCGAGGAGATCGGGTTCCACGCGGCGACGGTGCCGAGCCAGCCCGGCATCAGGGAGGGCGCGACCAGGGCACTGGAGATCATCGTGACCGGGAAGGCGATGGCGTACAGACCGCCCGCCGCCTCCGCGTTCGGGACCAGCAGCCCCAGCCAGACGCCCACCCAGATCAGGCTGAACCGCAGCAGCAGGAGCAGTCCGAAGGCGCCGACCGCCTCCATCGGGCCGCCGCCCGCCCGCCAGCCGATCGCCAGGGCGGTGGCCGCCAGGATGGCCAGCTCGGCGGAGGCCACCACCAGGTCCGCCACCCCGCGTCCGGAGGCGACCGCCGACGGGGCCATCGGCATGGAGCGGAACCGGTCGATGACGCCCCCGTCCGTGTCGGTGACCACGGCCATCGCGGTGTTCATGAAGCCCATCGCCATGGTCGTGACGAACATGCCGGGCATCAGGAACTCCCGGTAGTCGCCCCCGCCCGGCACCTTCATCGCGCTGCCGAAGACATAGCCGTACAGCAGCACGGACAGGATCGGGAAGCCCAACTGCCAGATGATGGAGACGGGTTGGCGCTGATAGTGGGTGATGCTGCGCCGGGTGACGTTCCAGCTGTCGGCGAGCGCCCAGTAGGCCCGGCCGTGCCGCGGACCCGCGTGGACCGGGCCCTCGTTCAGTTCGAGCACGGTCATACCGCCACCCCCGCCTTCTCGTTCGCGGCCTTCTCGCCCTTCGCGTCCTTCGCGGCCGTCGTGTCCAGCGCCGTCTCCTCGCCCGCGCCGCGCCCCGTCAGCCGCAGGAACACGTCGTCCAGGCTGGGCCTGCGCAGCCCGATGTCCTCGACCGCGATCCCCTCGTCCCGGAGCGTCCGCACCACCTCCGTCAGCGCGGCCACCCGGTCGGAGACCTGCGCGTGCACACGGCGGGCCGTGTCGTCGGTGACGACGAGACCGCCCCCGGCCACCCGGTCCACCACCCTCACCACCGCCGGGAGATCGGCCGCTTCGGCGGCGACGACCTCGATCCGGTCCCCGCCGATCCGGTCCTTCAGCCCGTCCGGGCTGTCGTCGGCGATGGCGCGGCCCCGGTCGATCACGGTGATGTGCGAGGCGAGCCGGTCCGCCTCGTCCAGATACTGCGTACTGAGCAGCACCGTCGTACCGCCCGCCACCATCGCCCGTACCGCGTCCCACACCTCGCCCCGGCCGCGCGGGTCGAGCCCGGTCGTGGGCTCGTCCAGGAAGAGCACGGCGGGCGCGAGGATCATGGACGCGGCGAGGTCGAGCCGCCGCCGCATGCCTCCGCTGTACTCCATGACCCCCTGGTCGGCGGCCTCCACCAGGTCGAACTGTTCCAGCAGCTCCCCGGCCCGCTGGCGGGCCCGGCAGCCGCCGAGGTGGAAGAGGCGGCCGAACATCTCCAGGTTCTGCCGGCCGGTGAGGACCTCGTCGACGGCGGCGTACTGACCGGTGAGCCCGATCCTGCTCCGTACGAGCCGGGGTTCACGCCGCACGTCGAGCCCCGCCACCTCCACCCGGCCGGCGTCGGAGCGCAGCAGGGTCGCCAGGACCCGCACGGCGGTGGTCTTGCCCGCACCGTTCGGTCCGAGCAGACCGTGCACGGTGCCGGGGCGGACGGCGAGGTCGAACCCGTCGAGCGCCCGTTTCTCCCCGCCCCCGGATCCGCCCCCGTCACTGCCCCCGTCCTTGCTCGTGCCCCGCCCCTTGCCCCGGCCCTTCTCCCGGTACCGCTTCACGACCCCTTCGGCCAGCACCGCGTATCCGGACGCAGACATGGCAAACCCCCTCCGCAACATGAGAACTGAGTACGCTGTACCCGAATGAGAGTACACCGTACCCAATTCCTGTCCAGAGCATTACTCTGGTGCCCATGACGAGAAACGGTTCGGCAGCGGAAGCGGACGGCACAGCCACCGGCAGCGGCGATATCGCGCGCAGCCTGGAGCTCCTGTGGAAGAGCGGCGACCGCCCCAGCCGCGGCCCCAAACCGGGCCTCACCCTGGACCGGATCGTCACCACCGCCGTCGCCGTCGCCGACGCGGAGGGGCTGGCCGGTGTCTCGATGCGCCGGCTCTCCACGGAGCTGGGCGCGGGCACGATGACGCTCTACCGGTACGTCCCCGGCAAGGCCGAACTCCTGGACCTGATGCTCGACCGGGTGCTCGGCGAACCGCTCACCGGCAACACCGCCGAGGTCCCCGACGACTGGCGCACCGCCATAGACTCGATGGCCCGCACCTACCTGGACAACCTGCGGACCCACCCCTGGCTGCTCAAGATCAACCAGGCCCGCACGGTGCTCGGCCCCAGTGCCCTGCGCGGCCTCGAACTGTCGCTCACCGGCCTGCGGGGCATGGGCCTCAAGGACCCCGAGCTGATCGCCGTGATCATCACCGTCAACAGCTTCGTCGAGGGCCTCGCCCGCACCCAGAGCCATGCCGTGGAGGCCGTGCAGCAGACCGGCCTGAGCGACGCCGACTTCTGGGAGGACCAGCGCCCCTACCTGGAGCGGGCCATGCTCAGCGGCGAGTACCCGATGATGGCGGGCATGTCGGAGGACACCTTCAGCGCCGACTTCGACCACTTCGAGTTCGGGCTGCGGCGGCTGATCGACGGGTTCGAAGTGCTGGTCGGGGAGCGCGCGAGGGGATGACGACGGGCCCGGTCCGCGCGCCCACGGCAGTGCGGAACCACCCGGGGGCGGGGATCGCCCCGTACACGGCGTGGCGCGGGGCGGGGCGGTGCGGACACCCACGGGACCGCCCCAGTCCCGCCTCACGCCTGCCCGTGACGCCTCACGCGCGCCTCACGCCCGCCCGTGACGCCTCACGCCCGCCTCAGCCCCGCCCGCCCCGGCGCCTCCGCAGGGCGAACCAGGCCACGGCCACCCCGGCGAGGACGACCGCGCCCAGCGTCATGCTCCCCTTCTCCCCGCCGCCGTCCGCCCCGTCCCCGCCGGACCCGCTCACGGCACTCCCGGACCCGCGTCCCGCGTCCTTGCCACCGTCCCCGCTCCCGCTTCCGCCCCCGCCCCCGCCCTTCACCTCGACCCGCTCCACATCGCTGCCCTTCCCCTCCGAGCCGAACATCAGCGCCGAGCCGTCCGCCGTGTACGTCACGGACTCGGCCTGCCGCTGGAACGGGGCGCTCACCGCGTGGTCCTCGCCCAGCCTGCCGCCCTCGAAGACGTACGCGCGGGCGCTGAAGTAGGACCGCAGCAGCAGTTCGCGCCCGTCCGGCGAGAACGCCCCGTCCGTCACCCACGGCACCTCCCCCACCCGCCGGAACACATTGGTCCCGCCGGTGGAGAGCTTCGCGGGCCCCTCGTACAGCCCGCCGCCGTCCTCGTTCTTCGAGGCGATGTAGACGCGGCCGGTCTTCGGGTGGACCATCAGCGCCTCGGCGTTGCGCGCCCCGTCCGCGTACTTCACGTCGAACTGGGTCGCCGTGACCGTGGCGTCCCGCAGCTGCTTCGGCTCGGGGAAGCGGTAGATCCAGACGTGGTCCCACGTCCCGTTCAGGTTGTCGCCGATGTCACCGACGTACACATTGCCGTCGGGCCCGATCGAGATGGCCTCGACGTCGCGGGGCTCGCCGACCCCGCGCATGGTGATCGTCGCGACGGTCTTCCCGGTGCGGGAGTCGACGGCGTAGATGTACGGGCCGTCGTCGCTGTCGTTGTGCGTCCAGTAGACGCCCGGATGGATCGGGCTGGCGGCGAGGCCGCTGGACTCGGTGATCCGGGGGTCCTCGATCGTGAAGGTCCGGTCGGCTCCGCCGTCGTCGGCCACGGCCGTGGCCGCCCCCGTCAGTACGAGCAGGAGGGCGGCACCGGAGGCTGTCAGATACGAGCGCATGACCCCAGTGTCCATCGTCACGTCGCAGGCCGGATGGGTGATCGGCCATGATGTCGCCATGCGTTTCCTCTTCGTCGGCGACTCCATGACCGTGGGCAGCGCCGGGGACTTCACCTGGCGCTTCCGGATGTGGCAGCACCTCGAAGCGACGCTCCCCGGCCGGTACACGATCACCGGCCCGCGCACCGCGCTGTACGACACCGAGGCACAGGCCCCGCTCTCGTACGCGTACGGCGCCCCGTCCTTCCCCGCCGACGCCCGCCGCCACCTCGCCGGCTGGGGCGAGGGCTGGCTGCACATGGCCCCGGTGATCGCGGACGCGGTGACCGAGGCCCGCGCCGACGTCCTGCTCGTCTCGCTCGGGCTGATAGACCTCGGGTTCTACACCGACAGCGCGCAGACCACCCAGAACGCCCGCGCGTTCGTCGCGGCGGCCCGCACCGCCAACCCGCACATCAGGATCGTGCTCCTGCCCGTCATACCGAACATCAGGGCCGAGTCGGACGCCCCCTTCGCCGCCGAGTGCGAGCGCTTCAACGAACTCCTCGCCAAGGCCGTCGCCGACCTCGACGGACCGGCGTCCCCGCTGCTGCTGGCCTCGCGCCCGGCCTCGTACGACATCCACACCGACACCTACGACGGCACGCACCCCGGCCCGAGCGGTGAGCACAAGCTCGCGGCCGCCTTCGCCGACGCGATGCACCAGGCGTGGGGGCTGGGCGCCCCGTACGCCGCCCGCGCCTGAAACCGCTGCGCCCGCCGGACCGGCCACCGTACGGTGGTGCCTGATCGGTGAAGTGACGAGCTGTTACGGGGGTGGGTCCATGGACCCGATTTCGCTGGGTGTGCTGGCGGCGCTGGCAGGCGGCGCGGGCGGGGAGATCGGCCGTCAGGCGTGGTCCGGGCTGACGGGCCTGGTGAGCCGCCGCCGGGACCCCGCGCCGGGGACGCCCGACGGCGCGGCCCCGGAACCCGACACCGCCGAGACCGCGCTCACCGCGCTGGAGGGGCAGCCCGGCGACCACGAGTGCGCCCGAGAGCTCGAACGGGCGCTGCGTACGCGGGCCGAGGGGGACGAGGCGTTCGCCCGCGCGGTACGGGTGTGGGAGGCGATGTTCCAGGCTTCGCTGACCGCGGACCCGGACGCGGCGGCGGACCTGGAGGCGGCCGTCCGGGCGATCGATCCGGAGGCCGTGGCACCGGGGGCGGTGCACAACGACTTCCGCGGCAGCACGTTCAGCGGCCCGGTGCAGGGCAGCGGCACCCAGAACAACACGTTCAACGGATAGTTCCGCTGTCGGCCCCGTTACGGGTGAGGGCGGTGCGGAGCCGGTGGCCCGCCTCCGCACGCCCGCCCCCGCACGCCCGTCCCCGCACCCCCCAGGTCACTCCCGGGTCACTCCCCCCGCTGCCCCAGCATCGTCAGCGCGAGCTGGGTCAGCTCACCGGACACCTCGCCGGGCCGCGCCCGCCGGGGCCGTCGGCTGTGGTGGGCCATGAGTTCATGGACCGTACCGACCATCACCATCACGTCGACGCGGTGGTCCCGGTCCTCGGCCTCGCCCCGGTCCACCGCCCGCTCGGCCTCCCCCGTCAGGAACTCCGTCCACAGGGCCCGCCACAGCTTGCAGTGCTCGTCCACGGTGGCGCTCACGCCCAGCACCTCGACGAAGGTCACCCGTGCCTCACGCGGATCACGGGTGACGGCCTCCACATAGGCGTTGAAGAGGCGCTGGACCCGTTCCGCCGTCCCGCACTTGCTTATGTCGTCCGCGTGCAGGGCTCTCTCCGCCGCCCGCAGGCCGCTCGTCGTCACCCGGTTGTGCAGGGCGATGAGCAGTCCTTCCCGGGAGCCGAACTCCTGGCGCAGCACGTCGGCCGGTACCCCGGCGGCCTCGCAGAGCGCCATCTCGTTGGTCTCCGCGTAGCCGACGACGCCGAACAGTTCCCGCGCCGCGTCGAGGAGTCGCTCGCGCGCCTGGTTACGGAGCATGTCACCGGGCCCGGTGCGCTGAGCCGGCCAGTTGTCCATCACCGGTCCTCCTTCAGCGGAAGAGGTGCGGGAGAGGGCCTCAGCACCTCTGCACAGACCGCCCGCACCATTGTGCTCGCCCCCGCACCCCGGTTCCGACTGCGCCACACCCCCATCGGGAGCGCGGCGCCCGCCTTCACACCCCTGTCGCGCCGTCGACGCGCTCCCTCAGCGGATCGGCGTGACCGTTGTGGCGGGCGTACTCCGCGATCATGTGCACGATCACCCGACGCGGCGGGACCGGGCCCCCGCAGAGCGTCGTGGCCCTCGACATCGAGATCGGGGGCGTCGGCGGCGTACCGGCTCGGCGAACGCCACTTCCGCCCGCCATGCCTCCAAGCACCGGATATGACAGTGGTATTGGCGCGCGCGCCGCCGAAATCCCCGTCCGGATCGGCTTCCGAGGAGAAGAGCGGCGGCGCGCCCTGTCCGGCCATGTCCTGCCGGAACCATCGGCGTTCCGTGTCGGCGGGATGGCGGACGAGACCGAGCGGCGAGGGCGTGGACGGTTCCACGGACCGCCGGGCGCCAACTCGTCACCCAGCCCGGCACACTTCATCTCAAGGGTGGTGCGCTGGGCGTACAGGAAGTTGACGAGCAGGGCGCGTCCGGGACCGGAATCCCGGCGGGACCGCCGCCCACACCCGCGAAGACGAACGGCGCCACTGGGCCGGACCCCGCCGCGGGTCGGCGCCCTCAGCTACCGGCGACGATCTCGGCCAGGTGGTTCAGCGAGTTGCCGAGATGCTCGGGGCCGAACGGCGGGAACGGGAAGTTCTCCCGGACGGACGGCGGCACCGCCGACCAGTCGTAGGTGAGCGTGACCCCGGTCCGGGACGGCCCGATCGACGCGAGGTCGTAGCGCCAGGTCCAGCCGCCGTACTCCACCTGCCCGTCGTCCTTCTCCTGCCCCGTCAACCAGCCTATGGCGCGCGGCTGGTCGAGCACGTGGACCTTGTTGGCCACCTGGTAGTCAACCTTCGGGTGGTGGGAGTGGTGCATGTCCATCCGGAAGATCTGCCCCACCTCGGTCAGCGGCGCCGGGTCGCCCACTTCCTGGATCCAGCCGGTGCCGTCGATCGCGGCATGGGTCGTCGGGTCCGCCAGCACCGCGAACACCTTCTCGGCGGGCGCGGCAACAGTCAGGGTGGCGCTCACGTTCTCCTGGTCCACGGTGTTCACCGCTCCTTGTCATCTCATCTCGGTTCTCCCGCAGGCGCGGAAGAGAGGGACGTTCCCACGGGACGCTCCCCCATACGCAGACGGCACGGCGAGCCGGAAGTCATCGGTCGTACGGCCGGAACCCGCGCCCACACCCACGCCCGTGCCCCGCACCCGCACCACCGCGACCGGACCGTGAGCGCCTCGGGGGTTAGCCCCACCTTGAGCCGGGCGGGTAGCAGGATCGCCCCGTGAGGCCGCCTCCGGAGATGCTGGACCCGGCGGATATCGCCGGTTTCCCCAACGATTCCACAGGAGTTGGCGCGTGCGTGAGCAGGCATGGCAGAGGTTCCGTTCCTCCGAGCGACGGGGCGGGCGACGGGGCGAGCAGCAGGGCCGACGGCGGGGCGGGCGGCGCGGAGCCGCCACAGCCGCGGCCGCGGTGGTCGTCGGCGTCATGACGATGGGCGCCCTGGCACCACCCCCGGCGTTCGCCGCCTCCGGGCCGGACACCGTCCAGCAGGGCCTGAACGCGCTGGTACACCCCGACGGCCCGCCCGGCGCGCTGGCGAGCGTCACGGACCGCGACGGCCGCACCCGCAACTACACCGCGGGGGTCGGCGACCTGGCCACCGGATCGAAGGTGCCCAGAGACGGTCGGGTACGGATCGGCAGCAACACCAAGACGTTCACCGCGGTCGTCGTGCTGCAACTGGTCGGTGAGGGGAAGATCCGCCTCGACGACCCGGTCGACACCTATCTGCCGGGCCTCGTACGCGGGGACGGGATCGACGGACGTCGCATCACCGTCCGTCACCTCCTCCAGCAGACCAGCGGACTCCCCAACTACAGCAACTACCTCGGCGAAGAGGTCCGTTACTTCGCACCCCGCGAGCTCGTCGACATCGCGCTCCGGCACAAGTCCGGCTTCGACCCGGGGAAGAAGTGGGAGTACAGCAACACGAACTACGTACTGGCCGGCCTGATCGTGGAGAAGGTCACGAGACACCCCCTCGCCGAGGAGATGGACCGGCGCATCATCAAGCGCATCGGGCTGCGCCACACCTATTTCCCCTCCCCCGGTGACGCGACCGTCCGAGGGCCCCATCCCAAGGGCTACTACCAGGATTCGGCGGGCGGGCCGCTGACCGACATCACGGAGATCGACCCCTCCTGGGGCTGGGCGGCAGGACAGTTGATCTCCACCACCTCCGACCTCGACCGCTTCTTCGGCGAGCTCCTGCGCGGCCACCTCCTCCGGCCGGCCCAGCTCGCCGAGATGCGCGGCGCCACCCGCCCCGCCGACAAGACCTTCGGCCCCGGCGCCCGCTACGGGCTGGGGCTCGTGAGCAAGCCACTGCCCTGCGACGACGGAATCTACTGGGGCCACGGCGGTAGCTTCCCGGGATACGAGACCCGGGGCGGCGCCACCGACGACGGCCGCGCCGCCAATGTCGCGGTGACCGTTCAGCTGAGCGACGAGGCGTCCAGGAAGCGTGTCGACAGCGTCGTGGAAACGGCCCTGTGCCGGTGATCCGCTCCGCCTAGGACAGGCCGAGCGACCTGACCAGGTCGAGCATCTCCGCACGGTGCAGCGCGGCCGGGTTGCCCGCCACGGGATGGATGTGGCCGTCGATCTCCAGGGCCACCGGGCCGTGGCGGGCAACCCGGGTACGGATGCTGTTCGCCGAGGGTCCGCCGCCCGAGACACCCCGTGCCCCCCACCGGCCCCCGCGCCACGGCCGCACGGGCGGCGTTCCGCTCCTCTCCCAGACAAGGTACTGTGCATTGCATGGAACCGGTCGAAGCGAGCAGCCGCCCCGGAAGCAAGGCCGTGAGCCAGCTTCGTAAGGGCGTGCTGGAGTACTGCGTGCTCGCCCTGATGCGCGACGGTGCGCGGTACGGGGTCGAGCTGCTGCGGGAGCTGGAGGAGACGGGTGCGCTGGCGACCAGCCAGGGCACGGTCTACCCCCTGCTGTCCCGGCTGCGGCGGGACGAGCTCGTCGTCACCACCTGGCGCGAGTCGGCCTCGGGTCCGCCGCGGCGCTACTACGAACTGACCGAGGCCGGACACGCCGCCCTCGCCGAGTTCACCGGCACATGGCCCGCCTTCCGCAACGCCGTCGACCACCTTCTCGCACCGAAGACGCGCACCCAGGCACCTGGAGAGACAGAACGATGAACACCCAGAACACCGGGCAGACCGACAGCGCGTTGGTCGAGCAGTACCTCGCGGCCGTCGAGCGCGAGACCTCCGCGCTCCCTGCGGACCGCCGCCAGGAGCTGGTCGCCGATCTCACCGAGCACATCGAGATCGCGCTCGCCGAACGGCCCGGCAGCAGCCGGGACATCCTGCGCGAACTGGGTGACCCCCGCACCATCGCCACCACCGCGCTCCAGGAGGCGGGAGCAGGGGCTGGAGCTGGAGCTGGAGCTGGAATCGGAGCCGAGGCCGGGGCCCGGGACTCTTCCGGGGCAGCGGTGAAGGCGGGTAGCGGGAAGACCGCCGGGCGCCGTGCGCCCGCGTGGCTCGCGGTGGCGCTTCCGGTACTCACCATCGTGCCGGGCCAGTTCTGGGGGCCGCTCGGATTCGTGTTCAGGATCGCCGGGATCATCGTGCTGTGCAGGTCCCCGTACTGGACGCGGGAGCAGAAATGGGCCGGCGTGGCCGTGACCGCCCTCCTGCCCACGGCGCTGGCCATGACCTTCAACTTCGGCCTCGCCCCCAGCGATCCGCCCGCCGCCGTGGGCTGGGTGATCGCCGCGGTGATGGCGGTCATGGCCTTCGGCGGCGCGGGCTGGCTCTGGAAGGTACGCAACAACCGGGCCCCCGCCGCGTAGGCGGAAGCCCGGCGAAGAGCCCGGCGAACAGCCCGGCGAACAGCCCGGCGAACAAGTCCACGGCCCGGACAGTGAGCCCGGACAGTGAGCCCGGACAGTGAGCCCGGACAGTGAGCCCGGACCGCCCCTCCGGGCCGCTCAGGCGGCCGACCGCTCCACCGGAATCCACAGCTCCGCGTCCGCCCGCGCCCCGTCGTCGAAGACGCGCACGCGCAGGATCTCGGGGCCCGGTCTGCTCCGGTACGGATTCGACGGGAACCACTGCGTGAACACGTCCCGCCACAGGTACTGGAGTGCCCGCGGGAAGGCTCCCGAGTTCTCGAAGACGGCCCACGCCCCCGCCGGGACGTCCAGTGCCTCCATGTCCGCCGGGGCCTCGGCGCGCGTCACCACGCCGTGGTAGTAGTCGAGTTCGGTCCCCTCGGCCCGGCTCGGATCGATGTGGTCGCTCACGCCGACCACCCCCTCCGGCTCCTGGTCGGACAGTTCCGCGATGCGCCGCAGCTTCTCCGGGTCCAGGCCCCGGATGAACGCGGCGATCGCCGGGTTGACCCCCTCATGGACGAGCGGTACGCGGGCCTTCCCGCCCACCACGCGGAACTCCTCCTTGTCCACGATCCGGTAGCGCATGCTGCTGCTCCCCTCGATGACGAGGCGGAAGGACATCCGTGGCTGGGACCGCAGAGCCGCACCGGTCCGCCGGGCCTCGCCCGGACCCACACCGTGCACGGCGCGGAACGCTCGGGCGAATGCCTCGCCCGAGCGGTAGCCGTAGCGCATGCCGACGTCCAGCAGCGTCCGCTCACCGGCGAGCACCTCGGCGCCCGCCACGGTCAGCCGCCTGCGCCGGATGTACTCCGACAGCGGCATGCCCGCCAGTGCCGAGAACATCCGGCGGAAGTGGTACTCCGACGTCACCGCGATGCGCGCGAGATCCGCCACGTCGATCGGCTGATCGAGGTGCGCCTCCACGTGCTCCATGGCCCGGTTCAGCTGCTCCAGCATCCCGGCCCCCTTCCCTTTCGCGCCCAGGCTAGGAGAGGCGCTGCCCACCGCACCCGACATCCTGTGCCCGGAGCGGTCGGGTCGGGACCCGGATCAGTACACCCTTCAGCCCTTCACCGTGAAGTCCGCCCGCAGCAGCGCCTCGTCACGCGACGACGGGCCGACGAGCAGTTCGAAGCGGCCGGGTTCCACGATGCGGTGGCCCTCGGCGTCCACGAGGGTGCAGTCGGCGACCGGCAGCTCGACCGGAACCTCCCGCGACTCCCCCGGAGCCAGCGCCACCTGCCGGTACGCCTTCAGCTCCTTCTCGGCCCAGGTGACCGACGTGACCGTGTCGCTGACGTACACCTGCACCGTCTCCAGAGCGGGCCGCGCACCCGTGTTGGTGACCGTGACGCGCGCCCGCACCGTGTCGCCCGCCCCCACGACGGACGTCAGCACCTCCAGGTCCGCGTACTCCACCGTCGTGTAGCTCAGGCCCTCGCCGAACACGAACGCCGGGCTCTGCGTGAGGTCCGCGTACCGCGTGCCGTGCTGGCCGCGCACCTGGTTGTAGTACGTCGGCTGCTGACCGGCGTGCCGGGCGAAGGACAGCGGCAGGCGACCGGTGGGCTCGACCAGGCCGAGGACGAGTTCGGCCACGGCGCGGCCACCGAGCATGCCCGGGTTGAACGCGTGCACGATCGCCGCCGCGCCGCGTGCGGACGGCGGCAGCACGAGCGGCTTGGAGCTGATGACCACGACGACGAGCGGCTTGCCCGTCGCGGCGAGCGCGTCCAGCAACGCCACCTGGCCGCCGACCAGTTCCAGCGTCGCGGTGGACTTCCCCTCACCGACCAGTTCGATACGGTCGCCGACGACCGCGACCACGTAGTCGGCCGCGCCCGCCGCCGCGACCGCCTCCTCGACCAGCGCCGCGTCGGCGGCGGCGGGCACGACGACCTCCGGCCGGGGCTGCCCGTCCGGGAAGAACGCGCCCTCCGGGTCGGGCCCCACGGTGAGGATGTCGGCGCCGCGCGCGTACGACACGTTCCACCCGGCGGGCACATGGTCGCGGAACCCGTCCAGCACCGTACGGATCATGCGGCGCGGCTGCCCGTCCGGCAGCCAGTCGGCCTGGCCCGAGGACCCCGCCCAGTCCCCGAGCTGAGTCTGCGCGTCGTCGGCGTTGGGGCCGACGACGGCGACCGTGCGCGGTACGGGGCCCAAGGCCCCCGGCGCGGAGGACGACCCCGGCGCGGCCACCGCCCGCCCGTCGTCACCCGCCTCGAACCCGCCGGACAGCGGCAGCGTCCCGTCGTTGGCCAGCAGCACCAGCGAGCGCCGGGCCGCCTCCAGGTTCAGCGCGGCGTGCCCGGCGCTCCCGATGAACTCCGCCTGCCGGGCGGCGTCCGGGCGGCGCGGGTTCTCGAAGAGGCCCAGCTCGAACTTGAGCGTCAGGATGCGGCGTACGGCGG
The DNA here is from genome assembly GCF_026340105.1 of Streptomyces sp. NBC_01433. Taxonomy (NCBI): domain Bacteria; kingdom Bacillati; phylum Actinomycetota; class Actinomycetes; order Kitasatosporales; family Streptomycetaceae; genus Streptomyces; species Streptomyces sp. NBC_01433. Next base: position 1,713,491 of record NZ_JAPEPM010000001.1, read on the forward strand.
CGTCGATCTCCGCCTCGTCGAGCGTGCCCGCCGCTACCGCCTCCTGCGCCCCCTCGAAGAAGGCGGGCGTCGTCATCACCATGTCGTTGCCCGCGCGCACCGCCGCCGCCGACGCCTGCGCGGCATCGGCGTACACCTTCTGCTCCCACACCATGCGGCCGACGTTGTCCCAGTCGGTCACCAGCGTCCCGGTGTACCCCCACTCACCGCGCAGCACATCGTTCAGCAGCCAGTTGTTCACCGTGATCGGCACGCCGTCCATCGACTGGTAGCCGAGCATGAACGTCCGGCAGCCCTCGCGCGCGACCCGCTCGAACGGCGGGAGGAACCACGACCGCAGCTTGCGCCGCGAGATGTCCGCCTCGCTCGCGTCACGGCCGCCCTGCGTCTCGGAGTAGCCCGCGAAGTGCTTGGCACACGCCAGGATCGCCGTCGGGTCCGCCAGACCGTCGCCCTGATACCCGCGCACCATGGCCGAGGCCAGCTCGCCGATGAGGAACGGGTCCTCGCCGAACGTCTCGCTCACCCGACCCCAGCGCAGGTCCCGTGTGATGCACAGCACCGGCGAGAACGTCCAGTGCACACCGGTCGCCGCGACCTCGACGGCCGTCGCCCTGGCGATCCGCTCCACCAGCTCCGCGTCCCAGGTCGCGGCCATGCCGAGCTGCGTCGGGTAGATCGTGGCGCCCTCCCAGAAGGAGTGCCCATGAATGCAGTCCTCCGCGACGAGCAGCGGAATCCGCAGCCGAGTGCGCCCGGTCGCCTCGGCCGCCTCCAGGACGCGTTCGGGCGAGGCGTGCAGGATCGATCCCACGTGCAGGTCCTCGACGAGGTGCCGCACCCCGTCCTTGGCGTTCAGCTGGAGCATCTGGCCGGTCTTCTCCGGCAGCGTCATCCGGCCGAGAAGGTCACTGACCCGCTCCGCCACAGGCAGCGCGGGGTCGAGGTAGGGCGGGAAGAGACCCACAGGAGTTCCTTTCAGGACGTCACTCCACACATCACCGCATCACCGTACGCTCAATACCGACCGCGTGGTAAGTATCTGGCTGTGACAGCCTGGCGGGACAGCCGTCCGGGGGGCCGGGAAGAAGTCGGGAGCGTGCGAGTGACCGCAGAAGCGGGGCGTGGCTACGCCAAGGGCCGGGCGAAGCGCCGCGAGATCCTCGACCAGGCCATGGCCATGTTCGGCGAGGCCGGGTACCGGGGCGCCTCACTGCGTGTCATCGCGACCCGCTGCGGGATCTCGCACCCCGGCCTCCTGCACCACTTCCCGACCAAGGAGTCCCTGCTCCTCGCGGTCCTCGAACACCGCGACGACGTGGACGGCGAGTGGCTGGCGCTCGGCGTCGCCACGGGCGTCGACCATCTGCGCCGGCTCGCCGACCTGGCCGCCCTGAACGCCACGCGGCGCGGGATCGTCGAGCTGTTCTCGGTGGTCGCCGCCGAGGCGACCGCCGCCGACCATCCCGCCCACGCGTACTTCGTCCGCCGCTACCGGACCTCCGTCACGAACACGGAACGCGCCTACCGCGAGGCCCGCGACGAAGGCGCCCTGCGCGCCGGCATCGACCCGTCGGCCGCCGGCCGGCAACTGATCGCCCTCATGGACGGCCTCCAGGTCCAGTGGCTCCTCAGCGACGGCGAGACGGACATGGCGGGCGTCCTGCGCGCCCACGTCCGGGCCCAGCTCACCGTCGACTTCTGACGCCTCCCGGTCACGGGGCGTCCCCGGCCACCTTCACCGCCAGTTCGTGCAGCAGCCCCGCGTCCACGAACGGCGCCTCCGTCGTCGGCCGCGACCGCCAGTCCAGCGGCCAGGTCGCCCCGTCCAGCGCGGGCACCCCGATGAAGGCCGCGCCCCGCTCGATCCGGTGCAACGCCTCCACCCCGCGCGGCCAGCGGTACGCGGTGGCGGTCTGCGGCGGCAGCAGGAAGTACATACCGCGCTCCCCGATGCGTGAGCGGACGATCGGCCCGGCGTGAAAATCGGTGAACTGCATGATCTCGTACGCGATTTCCTCGCCGAGCATGCCGATGGCCCGCACCGCGTCGAAGTGGATTCCCACATGCCGCAGGGCGTGCCCGGTCGCGGGCACCCAGCAGGGGACCGGATCAAGTGAACTTCGCTTCTCCATGCGCTCAGCGTTGCGGCAGAACACCTAGAGTGACCAGCGTCACACGCAGGCCGTGATCGGCCGTGTACCTGAGAGGTGAGCCGGTGAACTCCAGTGATCCACGGGACAGCAACGCCACGACGTTCGGGCTGCTGCTGAAGCACTTCCGGGAACGGGCCGGACTGTCCCAGGAGGCCCTGGGCAGGCGGATCGGATACGCCAAGTCCCAAGTGGCCATGGTCGAACGGGGCGCCCGGCCGCCCAAGGGCATCTTCGTGCAGCGAGCGGACGAGGTGCTGGGTGCACAGGGTGCACTGATCGCTGTGGCGCCGAAGTCGGGCAACAGCCCGTTGCCGGACTGGTTCACCGGCTTCGCGGACGAGGAGGAAAAGGCATCGGCACGGCACTCGTACGAGAATCAGGTCATCCCTGGCCTGCTCCAGACGGAAGCGTACGCACGCGCCGTATTCGCGAGCCGCTTTCCGACCTATGACGACGAGATCGAGGCGAAGGTCGCCGCGCGGCTCGGACGGCAGAAATTGTTGTCCCGCAGGCCGCTTCCCGACATCAGTTTCGTTCTGGAGATGATCACCCTCACCCGGCCGATCGGCGGTCGCCGAGTACTCAAGGCACAGCTCCACCACCTCGCCGAAGTGGCTCGGCTCCGGCACGTACGAATCCAGTTGATGGCCCCGGACCGCGCGGATCACGCCGCCCTCGATGGCCCCTTGGTCCTCCTGGAGACCGACGAGCGGAAGCATCTCGCCTACATCGAGGGGCAGGGAGGAAGCTTTTATGTCACCGAACAGCCTGACCTCGGAAACCTGTTCGGGAAGTATGGGGTTCTGCGGGCCCAGGCATACACTCCCGAAAGGTCTCTGGAAATGATCGAGAAGATGGCAGAGGAACTATGAGCGCCGACCTCCACTGGCTCAAGTCCAGCTACAGCGGCAATCAGGGCGGCGACTGCGTAGAGGTCGCCATGACGTGGTCCAAGTCGACGTACAGCGGCAGCGAGGGCGGCGACTGCGTCGAAGTCGCCGCCTGTCCCCACACCGTCCGCGTCCGGGACTCCAAGGACCCCGCCGTCCCCGCGCTCTCCCTCTCCCCCGGGGCATGGTCCTCCTTCCTCGGTTACGCGGCCGGATCAGCTGTCTGAGCCGTGACTGCGACAGCGGGGGAATGCCTCGCCTGCGGACGGGAAATCGAGAAGACCGCCGGGCCGGGCCGGGCGCCCGCGTACTGCACCCAGGCGTGTCGGCAGCGCCTGTACCGGGAGCGAGAACAGACCTCCGCCCTACCCGTGCAGGAACTGATCGCCGATCTCGGGGACCGGCTGCGGAAGCTCCGGCCGGTGACCAGGGACGACGCGTTCCATACGGACGTCGAGGCGCTGTCCGGGCCGTTCACGCAACTGCGGCGCATCGCCCGGCAGACGCGGGCGGACGAGCGCGAGGAAGAACGCGTCACACCTGAACCCGTAACAAATCCGACGGCCTCTTTCTCCTCCTCAGCCGCCTCCGACGACGTCTTCGCCACGGTCACCGAGCAGTACGGGCGTGAGCTGCGCGTGCACTGCTACCGGATGCTCGGTTCGTACGACGAGGCCGAGGACCTGACCCAGGAAACGTTCCTCCGGGCCTGGCGGGCGCGGGACGCGCTCAGCTGCGTGGCCGACCCCCGGGCCTGGCTGTACAAGATCGCCACCCGGCTGTGCCTGGACTTCCTGCGCGAGCACGACCGGCACCCCACGACGTACGCACCCGTCCCCGGCGTCGACTCCGGGGTTGGGCCGCCACCCGTACGGGTGACCTGGTTGCAGCCCTTCCCCGATGATCAACTGCCCGACAAGCCCGCGCCGATGCACGAACCGGACGCGGCGGCCGTGGCGAGCGAGACGCTGGAACTGGCCTTCCTGACCGCCGTGCAGAAGCTCCCCGCACGGCAGCGGGCCGCCGTACTCCTGCGGGATGTCGCCGGGTGGTCCGCCCAGGAGACGGCCGACCTGCTCGGCTCCGGTACGGCATCGGCGAACAGCGCTGTCCAGCGTGGCAGGGCCGCCCTGCGGCAGGCGCTGCCGGGGCGCCGGGAGGACTGGTCGCTGCGCGAACCCGGCTCCGGGGAACAGGCGTTGGTCCGGCGCTTCATGGATGCCATGGCGCACTCCGACATCGACGCGATGGTGGAGCTGGTGCGGGAGGACGCGGTGCTGACGATGCCGCCGAACCCGTTCTGGTTCACGGGGCGTGACGCGCTCCTCACGTTCCTGCGCCCGAACCTCGATCCCGCGTCCCCGAAGTTCGCGGGGCACTGGCGGACCGTGCCGGTGCGCGCCAACGGCCGTATGGCGATGGCCGGTTACCTTCAGCGGCCCGGCACCAGCGTCTACCGGGCGCAGATCATCGACGTCCTGCGCATCGAGGCGGGCGAGGACCGGATCGCGGAGATCACCACCTTCGAACCCCACCTGTTCCCCGCCTTCGGCCTTCCGATGACGCTGTGAGGCGTGGCGGGGCCGCGAGGTGATCGCGACTCCGCCGTGAGGCCGGCGGAAGGCTCGCCACCGCCCGGTGACACGCCACAACAGGGGCCGCCGCAAATGCCGTTGACCCGCGCCGTGCCGTAACAGAGCATCGGCTCATATGACTACCACCGAACCGCACTCCCCCGCGTCCGAGTCGCCCCGCCCCGTCGCCCTGATCACCGGGGTCGGCCGCACCGTCGGGATCGGTGCGGGCATCGCGCGGCGGCTGGCCGCCTCGGGCTGGGACATCGCCTTCACCTACTGGACGCCCTACGACAAGCGCATGAGCTGGGGGCCCGAGCAGGGGGCCACGGACGCCATCACCGAGAGCCTGCGCCCGACCGGGGCGCGGTCGGCCGCGATAGAGGCCGACCTCTCCGACCCCGACGCCCCAACGAGGATCTTCGACGACGCGGAGCGGCGCCTCGGCCCGGTCACCGCACTCGTGATGAGCCATGCCGAGTCCGTCGACTCGGGCCTGCTGGACACGACCGTCGAGAGCTTCGACCGTCATTTCGCCGTCAACGCGCGTGCCACCTGGCTACTGATCCGCGAGTACGGGCTGCGCTTCCGCTCCGCCCCGGGGACCGGCCGGATCGTCGCCCTGACCAGTGACCACACCGTCGGCAACCTCCCCTACGGCGCGAGCAAGGGCGCCCTGGACCGCATCACGCTGGCCGCCGCCCACGAGCTGGCCCATCTGGGTGTCACGGCCAACGCCATCAACCCCGGTCCGGTGGACACCGGCTGGATGACCGACGACGTGCGGGAGGCATGCCTGGGGGCGACACCGCTCGGCCGTCTCGGCACCCCGCAGGACACCGCGCATCTGGTGGACTTCCTCTGCTCGCCCCAGGGACAATGGGTCAACGGCCAACTGTTGAAGAGCAATGGCGGATCCGCTTCCTAGACTGTGTCCGGGACCGCAGGCCGCCTTGGCCTGTGCGTCGTCGGCCGAACCTCTACGGGTGGCCTGGTCCAGTAGTGCACAGGGGGTCGCATGCACAGCGAAGGTATGGCCGACGGCAGAGCGGACGACGGGGCTGCGGGCGGTCCCGACGACCGCTGGGTGGCCAACGACCTCCAGCGCGCCGACGCACAGGCGCCGCAGGAATGGCCGCAGACGCCGCCCCGGGCGGAGCCCCCTGCCGACAACACGGTGATCGACGGCCGCTACGAGCTGCTGTCACCGATCGGCAGCGGCGGCATGGGCGAGGTCTGGAAGGCGCACGACAGGCGGCTCCGCCGCTTCGTCGCCGTGAAGGGGCTGCTCGACCGCCACTCCATGACCCCCACCACGCAGGCCGAGGCGATGCAGCGGGCGCGTCGCGAGGCGGAGGCCATCGCCAAGATCGAGCACCAGAACGTGGTGACGGTCCATGACCAGGTCGAGACCGACAACCAGGTCTGGATCGTGATGAAGCTGCTCGAAGCCAGGTCCCTGGCCGATCTGCTGAGCAGCGAGAAGGTACTCGCCGTACCGAGGTCGGCGGACATCGGCCTGCAGATCCTCCAGGGGCTGCGGGCGGTGCACGGCGCGTCGGTCGTCCACCGCGACGTGAAGCCGGGCAACGTACTCGTCCGCGACGACGGGCTCGTGATCCTGGTCGACTTCGGCATCGCCAAGTTCGACGGCGGCGCGCAGGTGACCCAGCACGGCGGCGTCCTCGGCACGCCCCCGTACCTGGCACCCGAACTCTTCGCCCCCGGAGCCCCGGCGCCCACTCCCGCGTCGGACCTGTGGGCGCTGGGAATCACGCTGTTCCTGATGGTCGAGGGGCACGTGCCCTTCGCCGGAAACGAAGTCTGGGAGGTCCAGGAGCAGATCAGGAGCTCCCCGACACCCGCCTTCCGTTACGCCGGGCCCCTGGCGCCGGTCATCCAAGGACTGCTGACCACGGACCCGCAACGCCGCCTGGACGCCGCCGGGGCGGAAGGGCTGCTCCGGGACATCCTGGGGGCACCCGCCGCGCCGAACACCCCACCGGCGACGGGCGGCCCGGCCCCCGAAGCCACCCACCCGCCGACAGCCGCGGCCTCGTTCGGTCCCGCGCCCGTGTCGGGTTCCGGCCCCGCGCCCGCATCCGGTCCGGCGGCCTCGTTCGGCCCCCCGCCCTCGTTCGGGCCCGCGCCCGCCTCCTCTCCGGGCCCGCAGGCCACACCCCCGCCCCCTTCCGTACCCGCATCCGCATCCGCCGCCGCTGCGGCGGCAGGCGGGAAGAAGCGCCGGACGCGACGGCCCTGGCTGAAGGTGACGACGGCGGCCGTGTGCGTCACGCTGCTGGCCACCGCCGGGTGGCTCGTCGCGAACAACTTCGGCTCGAAGACGGATGACAAGACCGGTGGAGTCACCGGCTCCGGTCAGGGCCGGGGCGGCGAGCAGGAGACGTGGAGGAGCACGCACCCCACCCTGAAGGTCGGCGTCAAGGACGACCAGCCCGGACTGAGCAAGCGCGACAAGAAGACCGGCACGTACACGGGTTACGACATCGACCTGTCCTACGAGCTCGCCAAGCGCATGGGCTACACGCGGGACGAGGTCGACTTCACCACGGTCGCCACCGACTATCGCAGCACCGCCCTGAAGACCAAGAAGGTCGACCTCGTCATCGCCTCGTACAGCATCACGCCCGAACGCAAGACCGCGGCACCGGGCGGATACAGCGTCGAGTTCGCGGGTCCGTACTACGAGGCGAGCCGGGAGTTCCTGGTACGCGAGAAGTCGGCCAAGTACGACATCCGCGACACCAGCGACCTGCGGAGACTCAAGGTCGAGGTGTGCACCGCCCGGGACTCGACGTACGAGAAGGAGCTCCCCAAGAAGGGCTTCACGATGGCGAAGACGCAGCCCAACACGTACCAGGACTGCCTGGACCGGCTCCTGGACAAGAAGTCGGACGTCTACGCGGTGGCCTCGGACGACGTCATCCTCGCCGGATACGTCAGGGACAACCCGGGCAAGGTGCGACGGCTGGAGCCCATCGAGGGCGCGGAGGGCTACGGCGTGGCCATGCGGCCCAAGACCCCGCTCCTGAAGGGCGAGGTGTGCTCCGCCCTCAAGGGAATCCTGGACGGCAAGGTCTGGGACGACCTGTACATGCACAACCTGTCGCCCCTGATGGGCGGCGGAAACCCGCCCGGCCGACCGGACCTCGACGAGTGCACCGGCTCCAACTCCGGCTCCTGACACCGGAACCCGCCGACCGCGACTGGGCTCCCGGCGCCACCCGCGTAACGTAGCCCCCTTCGACCTGACCGCCCGACAGCCCGAGGGGAACGCCGCTGTGGACCGCAAGCCGGACGAGAAGTACCCGCCTATCGAACCGTACGAGCACGGGATGCTCGACGTGGGCGACGGGAACCTCGTGTACTGGGAGGTCTGTGGCAACCCGGACGGCAAGCCCGCGCTCGTCGTCCACGGCGGTCCCGGCTCGGGGTGCACCGAGCGGCCCCGGCAGTACTTCGACCCGGAGCGCTACCGCGTCGTGCTCTTCGACCAGCGCAACTGCGGCCGCTCCACCCCGCACGCGAGCGACCCGGCCGCCGACATGCGGCACAACACCACGCACCACCTGATCGCCGACATGGAGCGGCTGCGGACCCACCTGTCGATCGACACCTGGCTTCTGTACGGGGGTTCCTGGGGCTCCACGCTGATCCTCGCCTACGCCGAGCAGTACCCGGAACGGGTCTCGGAGATCGTGATCCCGGCGGTCACGACGACCCGGCGCAGCGAGATCGACTGGCTGTACCGGGGTGCGGGGCAGATCTTCCCGGAAGCCTGGGACCTGTTCCGGGCGGGCGTCCCGGAGGCGGCGGGCCCCGGTGACCTGGTCGCCGCGTACGCCCGGCGGATGGAGAGCCCGGACGCGGCGGTACGGGAGCGGGCGACGGCCGACTGGTGCGCGTGGGAGGACGCGGTGCTGTCCCAGGAGGCGTACAAGGGTCCGCTCCCGTACAGCGGCAGGCCCGCCGTCGCCCGGCAGGCACTCGTCCGGATCTGCTCGCACTACTTCTCCCACGGCGCCTGGCTGGAGGAGGGGCAGCTGATCCGCGACGCGGGCCGGCTGGCGGGGATCGACGGGGCGCTGGTGCACGGCCGGTTCGACCTGGGCGGACCGCTGACCACCGCCTGGGAGCTGACCAAGGAGTGGCCGGACGCCGAGCTGACGGTGATCGAGGACGCGGGACACCTCGGCGGGGCCGCGACCGGCCGGGCGGTGCTCGCCGCCCTGGACCGCTTCGCCCGGCGCGGGTAGCCCGGCCGGTCCGGGGCGCGGGCCCTCCCCTTGCTTCGAGCGCGCTCGAAGGCGTTGGCTTGGGGGTCATGAAGTACACGCAGCTCGGACGCACGGGACTCAAGGTCAGCCGACTCGTCCTCGGGACGATGAACTTCGGCCCCCAGACCAACGAGACCGACAGCCACTCGCTCATGGACGCCGCCCTGGAGGCAGGCGTCAACTTCTTCGATACGGCCAATGTCTACGGGTGGGGCGAGAACAAGGGGCGCACCGAGGAGATCCTCGGCACCTGGTTCGCCAAGGGCGGCGACCGTCGCGACAAGGTCGTCCTCGCCACCAAGGTCTACGGCAACATGGGCGCGGACGGCGAGGCGTGGCCCAACCACGACAAGCTCTCCGCGCTCAATATCCGGCGGGCCGTCGACGCCAGCCTCAAGCGGCTCCAGACGGACCACATCGACCTGTACCAGTTCCACCACGTCGACCGGTCCACCCCGATCGATGAGATCTGGCAGGCCATCGACGTACTGATCCAGCAGGGCAAGATCCTCTACGCGGGCTCGTCCAACTTCGCGGGCTACAAGATCGCCCAGGCCAACGAGCGGGCCCACCAGCGGGGCAGCTACGGCCTGGTCAGCGAGCAGTGCATCTACAACCTGATGCAGCGCGACGCCGAGATGGAGGTCATCCCGGCCGCCCAGGAGTACGGCCTCGGCGTCATCCCGTGGTCGCCGCTGCACGGCGGGCTGCTCGGCGGCGCGATCCGCAAGGAGCGCGAGGGCAGTGGTGCCCGGTCCACCTCCGGCCGGTCCGCCGACGCGCTCGCCGACCCGAAGGTACGGGCGCAGATCCAGGCGTACGAGGACCTGCTCGCCAAGCACGGCCTGGAGCCCGGCGAGGTGGGGCTGGCCTGGCTGCTGACCAGGCCGGGCATCACCGGGCCGATCTCGGGCCCGCGCACGCGGGAGCAGCTCGACTCGGCGCTGCGCGCGGTCGAGCTGGAGCTTTCGGACGAGGTGCTGGCCTCGCTGGACGAGATCTTCCCCGGTCCGGGCCCGTCGCCGGAGAACTTCGCCTGGTAGCCGGGTGCCGGTGCCGTCAGGCGGCCGTCGTCATCCCCCGAGGGCGGCCGCCACGGCGACAACGGCGAACATCAGCACGAGTACGGCGGCCATGATGCGGTTTCTGGTCTTCGGATCCACCCTTCGAGCCTAACCGCACCGCTCACCGTCCCAGCGGCCAGGCTCGCGTCACCTCGTAGCGCGGCTGCTCCCCGGGCGCTCCCGCCACGGGCAGGTCGCTCCGTACGAGACTCAGCTCACCCGCCTCCCAGTGCTGCCCCTCGAAGCCTTCGAGCGCGGCCGTGAACGGGGTCAGGTCGGCCGGGTTCCGGCTGCGGGCCAGGGTGAGGTGCGGGGTGTAGCGGCGGTGTTCCTCCATCGGCAGCCCGGCCCGGCGGGCGGCGGCGTCGGCGCGCTCGGCGAGCAGCCTGAGCGTGTCGAGCCCGCCCGCCGCCCCGGCCCACAGCGCCCGCCCGTCGAACCGTCCGCCGCCGTGCACGCGGAGGGGGAACGGCTCGGTGCGGTGCGCGGCGCGCTCCATCCGCCGGTACAGCTCGGGCAGCACGTCCTCGTCCACCTCGCCGAGGAACGCGAGCGTGTAGTGCCAGCCCTCGGGTGCCGTCCAGCGCAGGTCCCGCGCACCGGGCAGCTCATGGAGCGGGGCGACGGCCCGCCGCAGCTCCTCGACGGCCGGGGCGGGCGGCAGAACGGCCGCGAAGAGTCTCTGACTGCTCATGCGCGCGAGTCTGGCAGCTCCCGGCGTGTCCCGGGGCCCGTGCGTATCGTTGTACTGCGCGGCTGCCCGCACGCCCATGCGGCGGCGGGGAGGAGCGTCACGATGACCGTCGTAGACACCGACAGGATCGAGATGGCCGAAGAGAGCGACGAGCGCACCCTGGACATGATGTTCGAGTGGCTTGAGCCCACCCCCGAGGGATTCAAGGTAGAGATCGTCGAGGGGAACGTCTACATGTCGCCGCAGCGGGACACCCACTGGGAGATCATCTTCGACATCGTCGAGCAGCTGCGTGCCGCGTACTCCCGCAAGCAGCTGAAATCCGACGTACGCATCGATTTCCCCGGGCGGCTCAACGGCTTCGCCTCCGACGTCGTCGCCCTGACCGAGGGCGCCGCGAAGGACGAGAAGGGCCGGTGGCGTTACCAGGACATCGAGTTCATCGCCGAGGTGATCTCCAAGGACACCGCCGCCAACGACTACGGCTCCAAGAAGGCCACGTACGCCACCGCCGGTGTACCCGTGTACCTCATCGTCGACCCGTACAAGGGCACGTGGCATCTCCACACGCTCCCGAAGGACGACGAGTACCGCGGTGCGGTGGGTTTCGACTTCGGCACCCCGATCGACCTGACCGACACCCCCGTCGGCCTCGTCCTGAAGACCGACGCGTTCCCCCGCGACTGACCGTCCTCCCGCATACGCGGAACCGCCCTTCTCCCCGTGCGGGAAGAGGGCGGTTCCGGTGTGCTCACGCGGGCGGTTCCGGTGTGCTCACGCAGCCGTCGCCAGTTGCTCGCGCGGGACGAACCGTACGTGCGGGCGGCCGGGGCGGAGGTCGACCTTGAGGCGCAGGCCGCCGACGCGGGCCAGCATGAAGCCGACCGCAAGGGCGGCGACCATCGAGATCGCGCCGCCCGCCGCGAAACCGGTGCGGGCGCCGTACGTGTCGCTGATCCAGCCGACGATCGGGGCGCCCACCGGCGTACCCCCGGCGAAGACCATCATGTAGAGGCTCATCACCCGGCCCCGCATCTCGGGGTCGGCGGCCATCTGCACGCTGGTGTTCGCGGTGATGTTGGTCGTCAGGCCGATCATGCCGATCGGGACCAGCAGGATCGCGAAGATCCAGACCGAGGGCGACAGGGCCGCGGCGATCTCCAGCAGCCCGAAGGCCGTGCCCGCGGCCACCAGCATCCGCAGCCTGGTGGAGCGGCGGCGGGCGGCGAGCAGGGCACCGGCCAGGGAGCCGGCCGCCATCAGGATGTTGAAGAACGAGTACATCCCGGCACCGCCGTGGAAGATCTCGTCCGCGAAGGCGGTGAGCCAGATCGGGAAGTTGAAGCCGAACGTGCCGACGAAGCCGACCAGGACGATCGGCCAGATCAGGTCCGGGCGCCCGGAGACGTAACGCAGTCCTTCGCGCAGCTGGCCCTTGGCGCGGGGGACGGTCACCGAGGCGTGCATCTCGTTCGTGCGCATCATCAGCAGGCCGATGAGCGGCGCGAGGAACGACAGGCCGTTGAACATGAAGGCCCAGCCGCTGCCGACGGTGGTGATCAGGACACCCGCGACGGCGGGGCCGATGAGCCGGGCGGACTGGAAGTTCGCCGAGTTGAGGCTGACGGCGTTGCGCAGCTGCGCGGGGCCGACCATCTCGGAGACGAACGACTGGCGGGCCGGGTTGTCCACGACCGTCACCATGCCGAGCAGGAACGCGATCAGATAGACGTGCCAGACCTCGATGGCGCCGGAGAGGGTCAGGACGGCGAGTGCGATGCCGCAGAGACCGAGCATGGCCTGGCTGACGAGCAGGATCTGCCTCTTCGGGAGGCGGTCGGCTATCACTCCGCCGTACAGACCGAAGAGAAGCATGGGGAGGAACTGCAACGCCGTCGTGATACCGACGGCGGTGGCGGAACCGGTGAGGCTCAGGACGAGCCAGTCCTGCGTGATGCGGGACATCCAGGTACCGGTGTTGGAGATCACGGCGCCCGTGGCGAACAGGCGGTAGTTGCGGATCTTCAGCGACGAGAAGGTCCCGCCGGTCTTGCTCTCGTGGGTGGACGTCGGTGCGGGGGCGGAGTCTGCTCCGGATCCCGTACTCAAAAGGGTTCGCCTCCTCGGGCGTATACGGCGTGCTGTCCGACGGGGACGTGACAACGGGCGCTCCGGCTGTGGTCCGGGGCGCCCGCGAGGTCACAGGTGGGCAAGCTTCTCCAGCACGGGCGCCGCGGCCCGCAGCGTGTCCCACTCGTCCTCGTCCAGGCCCTCGGCGAGGGTGGTCAGCCAGGCGTTCCGCTTGGTGCGGCTCTCCAGGAGCATGGCCTCGGCCTGCTCGGTCTGGCTGACCATCTTCTGCCGACGGTCATCGGGGTGCGGTTCGAGCCGGACCAGTCCCTTGGCTTCGAGCAGGGCGACGATGCGGGTCATCGACGGGGGCTGCACGTGCTCCTTGCGGGCCAGCTCACCGGGGGTGGCGGAACCGCAACGGGCAAGGGTGCCGAGCACGGACATCTCTGTCGGGCTCAGCGACTCGTCGACACGCTGGTGCTTCAGGCGTCGGCTCAGCAGCATCACGGCGGAGCGGAGGGAGCTCACGGCGGCGGCACTGTCGCCGTCGTGGATCAGGTCAGGCATGTTCGTTAGAGTAACTCATTACCTACCCTAAATACCACCCGATGGTACACGCGCGAGAATCTGCTCACCCGAACGAGTGATTCGGAAGCGGAAAGTGATACCGAACGTGCGCCAGGGCGGCGACCCTGCTTGGCATGGGATCGACAGTGCTCAGCCTGCGGATAGACGGTGAGCTGCTCGACCGGCTCCGGCAGCACGCCGCAAAACGCGGAATGAGCGTCCAGGACTATGTGGTCCGGACGCTCATTCGCGACGACTTCGACGAACGCTTCAAGGCGGCCGTCGACGAAACGGAGAAGTTCTACGGGGCCGAGGCCCGGGTGGACCCGGCGAACCGGTTCACCTGAGCCGCCCCGGGGAGGGTGCCGCCACCGATCACGTGAGGCCGAGAGCCGGCATCGCGTAGTAGAAGACGAACACCGCCGACACCACGTACATCGCCACCGGGACCTCACGGCCGCGGCCGGCCGCCAGCCGCAGCACGCAGAAGGCGATGAAGCCGATGCCGATGCCGTTGGTGATCGAGTACGTGAACGGCATCATCACCATGGCGAGGAAGGCCGGGATCGCGAGCGTGTAGTCGCTCCAGTCGATGTCCCGCACCGAGCCCGCGATGATCAGGAAGCCGACCGCCAGCAGGGCGGGGGTGGCCGCCTGCGACGGGACCATGGTCGCCAGCGGCGTCAGGAACAGCGCCACCGTGAAGAGCAGACCGGTCACCACACTCGCGAAACCGGTGCGGGCGCCTTCGCCGACACCGGCCGTGGACTCCACGAAGCAGGTCGAGGCGGAGGAGGAGCTCGCACCGCCCGCGGCCACCGCGATGCCGTCGACGAACAGCACCTTGTTGATGCCGGGGAAGTTGCCGTCCTTGTCCGTCAGCTTCGCCTCGTCGCCGACGCCGAGGATGGTGCCCATCGCGTCGAAGAAGCAGGACAGCAGCACGGTGAAGACGAAGAGGACGCCCGTCAGGACGCCGACCTTCTCGAAGCCGCCGAACAGACTGACCTGACCGATCAGCCCGAAGTCGGGCGAGGCGACCGGGTTGCCCGGCCACGCGGGAACGGTCAGCCCCCACGCCTGGCCCGGCAGATCGGCGATCGCGTCGATGATCAGCGCGACGACCGTCATGGAGACGATGGAGATCAGGATCGCGCCCGGCACCTTGCGGACGATCAGCGCGAGGGTGAGCAGCGCGCCGAGGACGAAGACCAGGACCGGCCAGCCGTTGAGGTGACCGTCGCCGCCGAGCTGGAGCGGCACGGTGGTGTGCGCGGCGTCCGGGATGCGGGAGACGAAGCCCGAGTCGACCAGGCCGATCAGCAGGATGAAGAGGCCGATGCCGATCGCGATGCCCTTGCGGAGCGACTTCGGTACGGCGTTCATCACGCGTTCCCGCAGCCCGGTCGCGACGAGCAGCATCACGACGAAGCCCGCGAGGACGACCATGCCCATCGCGTCCGGCCAGCTCATCCGGGGAGCGAGCTGGAGGGCGACGACGGTGTTGACGCCGAGACCGGCGGCCAGCGCGATCGGCACATTGCCGATGACGCCCATCAGCAGCGTGGAGAAGGCCGCCGTCAGCACCGTGGCGGTGACCAGCTGGCCGCTGTCGAGCTGATGCCCGTACATGTCCTTCGCGCTGCCGAGAATGATCGGGTTGAGCACGATGATGTAGGCCATCGCGAAGAACGTGGCGAATCCGCCCCGGATCTCACGGGCGACCGACGACCCCCGCTCGGAGATCTTGAAAAACCGGTCCAGGCTGCCGTGCGGCTGCGGGGCCGGAGGCTGCTCGGGTTCGACCTGAGCGGTAGCCGCGGGGGACATGTATGACCTCAGTCGTACGTAGGGGGGTTCAAGGAACAAAAAGCGATCAACTTTGGACTTTCAGACGAATAATTCGAGCCAGCCAAAGCAGATTCAGTATGAATACATAAGGCGAAGATCGCTATCTCCGCGCGTAGACCCTTGGGCCGACTGGCCCGGCGGCACTTATGTACGCAGCCCCAGGGGCGTCCGACGGGCGTCCTCGGGGCATCCGACGGGCGTCCTCCGGCTGTTCCCGAACGGCCCATACACTGAGCTCATGGAGAAGTGGACACCGAAGCACGAGGCACCCGAGCCCCTGGAGGGTCCCGTCGTCGCCACCATCACGGGCGGCACGATCCTCTGGTTCGTCCTCTTCCTCGCGCAGCTCCCCTTCTACGGCTGGTTCGACGACCACGGGCACACCTGGTGGGTGTGGACCCCGCTGGCCGCTGCCGGGCTCGGGCTGTTCGGCATCTGGTACGTGCGGGGCCGGGACGCGGCACTCAAGCGGCACGCGGCCGAGGCCGCCGAGGCGGAGGCCGCCGCGACCACCCACGGCGAAGCACCGGGCGGGGCCTCGGGCGCCTCCCCCGCCTCTCCCGCCTCCTGAGCGCGTTCCCGTACGACCACAGGACCGACTTGGTCCTCCGCTGGTCTGATCTTCCGACCCCCGGCGGGTGATCCGGGGCACCCACCCGTACCGTCGGAACCATGACACAGCGGGCACTCGACTCCTCGGGGGAGCAAACCCCCGGACCTCCCCGGCCGGCCATGATCGACGCCGGAGCCGAACTCGACCCCGTACACCCGATGCGGCCACCGCCCTCGGCCCGGCACACCGGCGGGCTCACGACCGCCGAGGTCGCCGAACGGGTCGCCCGCGGCGAGGTCAATGACGTACCCGTACGCTCCTCGCGCTCCCTCACCGAGATCGTCCGGGCGAACGTCTTCACCCGGTTCAACCTGATCATCGGCGTGCTCTGGGTGATCATGCTGTTCGTCGCGCCGATCCAGGACAGCCTCTTCGGCTTCGTGATCGTCGCCAACACCGGTATCGGCATCGTCCAGGAGTGGCGCGCCAAGAAGACCCTGGACAGCCTCGCGGTCATCGGTGAGGCGAAACCGACCGTGCGGCGCGACGGGGTCGCCGCCGAGATCTCCACCTCCGAGATCGTCCTGGGCGATCTGATCGAACTGGGCCCCGGTGACAAGGTCGTCGTGGACGGCACGGTCGCCGAGGCGGACAGCCTGGAGATCGACGAGTCGCTGCTCACCGGCGAGGCGGACCCGGTGATCAAGCGGTCCGGCGACCCGGTGATGTCCGGCAGCTTCGTCGTCGCGGGCGGTGGCGCGTTCACCGCCACCAAGGTCGGCCGCGAGGCGTACGCCGCGCAGCTCGCCGAGGAGGCGTCCCGCTTCACGCTCGTCCACTCCGAGCTGCGCACCGGCATCAGCACCATCCTGAAGTACGTGACCTGGATGATGGTGCCGACCGCGATCGGCCTGATCATCAGCCAGCTCGTCGTCAAGGACAACAACTTCAAGGAGTCCGTCGCGCGGACCGTCGGCGGCATCGTCCCGATGATCCCCGAGGGCCTGGTCCTGCTCACCTCGGTCGCCTTCGCCATCGGTGTCGTACGGCTCGGCCGCAAGCAGTGCCTGGTGCAGGAGCTGCCCGCCATCGAGGGCCTGGCCCGGGTCGACGTCGTCTGCCTGGACAAGACCGGCACCCTCACCGAGGGCGGCATGGACGTCACCGAGGTGCGCCCGCTGAACGGTTCCGACGAGGCGTACGTGACCCGGGTACTGGGCGCCCTCGGTGCCTCCGACCCCCGGCCCAACGCCAGCCTCAAGGCCATCGCCGACGCCTACCCGGACGGCGGGGCGTGGGCCGTCACGGACACGCTGCCGTTCTCCTCGGCGCGCAAGTACAGCGGGGCGGCGTTCGACGAGAGCGACGCCGGTAGCGCGGACGGCGGGAACGGTGGGAACGGCGGCCGGCGGTCGACCTGGCTGCTCGGCGCCCCCGATGTGCTGCTGCCCGACCAGGACCCGACGCTCACCGAGATCGAGCAGCTGAACGAGCAGGGTCTGCGGGTGCTGCTGCTGGCCCGCGCCTCCGGCGCACTCGACGGGCCCGGCATCGGTGACGGGGCCGTACCCACCGCCCTGGTCGTCCTGGAGCAGCGGCTGCGGCCGGACGCCGCGGAGACCTTGGCCTACTTCGCCGACCAGCGGGTCGCCACGAAGGTGATCTCCGGTGACAACGCGGTCTCGGTCGGCGCGGTCGCCGGGAAGCTCGGTCTCGCGGGTGCCGAGAACACGATGGACGCGCGCCGGATGCCCACCGACCCCGATGAGATGGCCACGGCCATGGAGGAGAACGCGGTCTTCGGCCGGGTCACCCCGCAGCAGAAGCGGGACATGGTCGCGGCCCTCCAGTCGCGCGGCCACACGGTCGCGATGACCGGCGACGGGGTCAACGACGTCCTCGCGCTGAAGGACGCCGACATCGGGGTCTCGATGGGGTCGGGCTCGGAGGCGACGCGTGCCGTGGCGCAGATCGTGCTGCTGAACAACAGCTTCGCGACGCTGCCGTCCGTCGTCGCCGAGGGCCGCCGGGTCATCGGCAACATCACCCGGGTCGCCACGCTGTTCCTGACGAAGACCGTGTACTCGGTGCTGCTGGCGGTCCTGGTGGTCTGCTTCCAGGTGGAGTACCCGTTCCTGCCGCGCCATCTGACGCTGCTGTCGACGCTGACGATCGGCGTACCGGCGTTCTTCCTCGCCCTGGCGCCGAACAAGGAGCGGGCCCAGCCGCACTTCGTCCGCCGTGTCATGCGGTACGCGATCCCGTCCGGGGTGATCGCGGCGGCGGCCACCTTCGCGACGTATCTGATGGCCCGGCACCACTACTCGGGCGCGGGCGCGCTGGAGGCCGAGACGAGCGCGGCGACGCTCACGCTGTTCCTGGTCTCGATGTGGGTGCTGGCGATCATCGCCCGCCCGTACACCTGGTGGCGCGTCTGCCTGGTCGCGGCGATGGGGCTGGGGTTCCTGATCGTGCTGGTCGTGCCGTGGCTCCAGAACTTCTTCGCCCTGAAGCTGGTGGGGACGACCATGCCGTGGGCGGCCGTGGGGATCGCGGTGGCGGCGTCGGTGGCCCTGGAGTTCGTCTGGCGCTGGGTCGGCCGCCGCTTCGGAGCGTAGGAGAGTCGCGAGGCACCCCGAGGAAAAGCCGCGAGGCACCCCGCGCCTTTTTGGGAAGGTGCGGGGTGCCTCGGGTGGTGCCTCGACGGGCACCTCGGGCAACTCCTGGGAGACGCCCGGTGCGTGACTACTTCACGTCGAGGTAGTCGGCGCCGGCCGAGACGGCCGGGGTGGAGGAGGTACCACCGAAGCTGTAGCGCCAGTAGCCGTCGACCGTGGCCTTGACCGTGGTCTTCAGCGCGCCCGTGGAGCTCGACTTGATGGTCTTGATCGTCGTGTAGGTCTTGCTGTTCTTCTTACGGAACTGAAGCTTCACGGACTGCTTGCTGTAGCCCTTGTACGTACCGGTCTCCCAGTTCGCACGGGTCAGCTTGCCGGTGACCGTGATGGTCTTGCCCTTCTTCACGGGCTCCGGCGAGGCGTTGGCCGTCAGCTTGGAGAGCCGCTGCATCTTGACCCAGGCGAGGGAGTCGTGCGCGTACTCCTCGCCGTTGTCGTCCACGCCGGCGATGCCGACGTGCCAGTTACGCGCGTCGGAGTTCATCAGCCAGCCCGGCTCGACCGTGAGGACCGTCTTGCACGTGGTGGTGGTGGCGTTGACCGCCTTGCACGTGACGCCGTCCTCCTCGGGGCCGAACCCGAAGCTGTCCTCGTCGGTGCGGTTCTTGCCGACCCAGATGTACGCGGCGACGCCGCCGACACCCGCGGTGTCGGTGGCGGTCACCGAGATGGAGATCTTCTTCTTCGCCGTGGTGCCGACCACGATGGGCTTGCCAGCGTTGGTGACGATCTTGGTCACCTTGAAGGTGTCGGCCGCGGCGGCGCGGGCCCCGAGGGGCGCCTTCGCCGTGTCGGAACCCTTCGGCGCCGGGAACTTGTAGTCGAGGGACCACGAACGACCGTCGTCGGCCTGCGCTGCCTGCGCGGCCGGAATGGTGAGAGCGGACAGGGCCAGGGCGCCGGTAGCTACGGCAACAGTGGCACGAATGCGCATGCGTTCCCCAAGTGTGGAGCAGGGGGCCCACGGTTTCACGTTCACCCTGTGGGACCCGTCTGGTCTGCGAGTCTGCTGACTCGACAGACCAGACCTCTCACACGTGTGAACGGTTGTACGAACCCATGACTTTTCTGTGAAAGTCACATCGGACCCGTCGCCCCGGACCCGTCACGTCAGGCCCGTCGCCCGCACCCGTCGCCCCGGACCCGTCGCGCGACGGCCCCGTGCCCGGATCAGTCGAACCAGCGGTCCCGCGCCAGCTCCTCCGTACGCGACGGATCCTCCAGCAGCGCCGCCACCTCGAAGCGGCGCGGCCACTGCCCGGCCGCCCAGGCCAGGCCCGCGGCGACGCCCTCCAGCGTGGCGGCGTGCACGGCGCCGTCCGGGGTCCGGCGCCAGTCCAGCTCGACGCCGCCCGCCCGCAGCTCCGCGTGCTCCATGTACACGTCCGGGGTCCCGGCACCGAGCAGGACCCGCACCGATTCCGGTACGCGGTGCTCCTCGCCCTCGCTCGTCACCTCGGCCTCGATCGTCTCGCCGAGCCGCCGCACCTGGAAGAGGTCGGCCAGTTCGGCGGCGCGCGCCGGGGCGACCGGCAGCAGGGCCACGCCCTCGGTGAGCGGCAGGATGTCGGGGGCGTCGGCGATCACGGCGTCCGCCGCGTCCATCACCCGTACCTCGCCGTCCACGACCGCGCGCAGCTCGTCGGGCAACGTGACCTGCTGCGGGTCCAGTTCGGCCAGCGCCGTGTAGAGCGCGTGCAGCTGTACGGAGTCGACGGGGCGGTCCTCGTCCGCGAGCCGCCCCAGCAGTTCCGCGGCGCCGCCCGGCTCGTCCAGGAGCGCGGCCAGCGAGGTCCGTACGCCCAGCGCGCGCAGCACCTGGGCATCGTCGAACCCGGACGCGTCGACGGCGTCGTAGAGCCCGTTGAGGCGCGGGTCGCCGCCCGCCGCGCGCAGACCCGCCGGGCGGCGGCCGTCCAGCACCGGGTGGTCGCGCAGCCACCAGGCGGTGTACGGGCGCACGGACTGCGTGGTGCCGTCCGGGAGCAGCACCCGGACCGGCTGGGTCAGGGCGTCGCGCAACGGCGGCCGGGCGAGCATCGCGAGCGCCTGCGGCCAGGCGTCGTCGTCGACGAGGTCCAGATCGCGGACGGCGACGAGTTCGGTGGCGACGGGCGGCACGGGGGTGTCGGGCAGCTGGTCGAGGATGTCCTCGCACCACACGTCGACGGCGTCGAGCAGCCCGGCGTCGTCCGGTTCGGCGAAGTCGCCGTCGCAGGGCTCCAGTTCATCGGGGTCGAGCACCACGTCGGTGGCCCGCACCAGCGCGAACGTGGCCAGCACTCCGCACGCGGTGAGCGGCTGCTCGCCCCAGCGGCCGGCCAGCTCCTCGTCGCACAGGGCCAGTTCACCCTCGCGCATGACCTGGGCGAACGGGCTTCCGGGCAGGACGAGTTCACCGGCGGGGGCGGGCTCGCCGTCCTCGTCCGGCAGGGCCAGCGCGCCGAGCCAGGGCTCGTCGCCGGGGGCGAGGTCCGCGTCCCGTACGAGGGTGAGGACGGTCTCCGCGAGCTCGTCGCCGTCCAGCGCGTCCTCGTCCCAGATCTCGCCCGCGTCCAGCGAACCGGCGACGGCGGCCCGCACCTGCGGGGTCCTCAGCACGGCGCGCGGGGTGGCGGGCAGGGCGCCCAGCTTCTCCAGGAGCGGATGGGCGGCGTCCGGGTGGGCGACCTTCAGCCCCAGCCGGGCCAGCCGGGCGAGTACGGGGCCGGTGAGGGCGTCCGGGAGCGGCAGCAGGACCTGGCGGGGGCCGATGGTGGTGCGGGGCGCCTGGTCCGCAGGAGCGTCGGGGGCTCCGGCGAGCGGGACCGGGAGGCCGGAGAGCCGGTCCGGGTCGATGCCCGTCAGGCTGTCGTAGAGCCGACGCCACCAGGACGGGTCGCGCTCCAGTCCGGCGAGGCGGTCGATGGCCTCGGTGAGCGGGACACGGGCGACGCCGAGGGTGCGCAGCTCGGTGCGGCGTTCCAGCCCGGCGGGCAGGAGGCACGGCAGCACTTCGGCGAGCACCTGTACGGTCGCGGCGCCGACGCCCTCGACGATCTCGGCCTCGACGGGGCGCAGGGCGGTGGTGGCCGTGTGCGATGCGGCCGGGGCGTCGTCCTTGTCCCAGTCGTCCCACCGGTCGGGCTCGGCGGCCGGGTCGCGGGGCGCGGCGGCCTCCAGGAACGCGATCCGGGGCAGCCGGGAGAGGATCGCGCCGCGCAGGGCTCCGTCCAGCTCGCCCTTGCCGAGCGGCCCGGGGACCAGGTCGACGGTGCCCGTGGACACCGGCTGCCACGCGGCGAGCAGTTCGGCGTAGGCGTCGGCCGCGCGCTCCACCAGGAAGTCGGTGAGGGGGCCGGGCGCGGGGTGGCGGCGGCTGGTGTCCAGCGGCAGCGAGGCGATGAGGAGCGCGGGGATGCCGAGGGGTTCGTCGGTGGGGGTGGGCGCGTGGACGACGGGGGCGGTACGGGGCTGCCGCGGGGCGCCCTGTTCGTCCACGGGCACGGCCCAGGTGACCGACCAGTGCGGACGCAGCCGCTCCTCGACGGGCCGGTCGGCGAGCAGGGCGGGCTCGACCGGGCCGTGGTGGAAGACGGTGCGCCAGCGGTTCGTCCCGTGCGCGGAGTCGTCGATGTGGATGTACGGGCCCTGCTGGGTGCGCCGCAACGTCCGTACACCGTCCGGGGTTTCGATGACGATCTCGTCGAGTCCGGAGAGGGTGAGCAGGAGCGCGTCGTCCACGGCGGTGAGCAGCCGGCCGACGAGATCCTCGGCCGTGCCGTCGCGCAGCGGCAGCACCACGACGGTGTCGTACCCGTCCGGTGCGGTGCCCTCGGCGGGCAGCGGGAGCCGCAGCAGCGGTACGTGGCCGTCGCGGCGGCGGAGCTCGTCCCCCAGACCGGGGCTGCCGATGGACGCCTGGCGGGCCAGGTCGCGGGCCTCGGCCAGGGACCAGCGGACGCCGCCGTGCCGGCCGATGACCGCGGGCTCGTCGCTGACGGCGAGGACGGCGGCGAACCCGACGCCGAACCGGCCGACGGCGGACTCGTGCCCCTCCCGCTTGGCGGAGGCGCGCAGGGTGCTCAGGGACTCGACGCCGGTCGCGTCCAGCGGGGCGCCGGTGTTCGCGGCGGCGAGGACGGCGCGGGCGTCCGGATCGCCGGGGGCGGGCGGGTGCAGGGTCAGCCGCAGCCGCCCGGGGACGCGGGCGCGGGCGGCGGCGTCGGCGGCGTTCTGGGCCAGCTCGACCACGAGGCGGTCACGGTAGCCGCCGAGCGCGAGGTCCTCCTCGGCGTTGGCGTCCTCCCGGAACCGGGCGGGCCCGGCTCCCCAGGCGTCGAGCACGCCGCGCCGCAGCCGTGCCGTCCCGAACGGATCGGCCCCCTCGGTCGCATTCATGCTCACGCTCTCGACTCCGCTCTGTTCCGGTGACCCGTGACCTGTGCGCGGCGGGCACGACGCGTGACGCGTGCGGTGTACCGCCGTGTGGCACGTGTGCCCATGCCGCCCAGTGTGCGCCCGAAGGTACCGCGACGGCGGGCAGGCACAGAATCAAGCCCGCCCGGCGATGACCTCCATCGCCGGACGAGCCGGGTCTCCCGCGCGCCGATCCCGTCAGGAGTGGCCGAGATCCTCCGTGGGCGCGTCCGCCTCGTCCGGTACGGACCCGCTGTCACGCGCCGGGCGCAGGGTGTACTCGTCCACCTGGAGGGTGTCCAGCGCGTGCGGCGCGGGCTTCGTCGGCTTCGGCATGACCGCCGCCTCGGAGTGACCTCCGCACCCGTACGCCAGCGACACCACATGGCCGTCGGCCGGGCCGAACTCGTTCGCGCACACGCCGAACGCCTGCTTCAGCGAGCCCGCCATGGGCACCAGGAACGCACAGGTCACACAGGTGGCCGGGGCCGCCTGCGCCATCGGGGTCTTCGCCCCGAACTCCTCGTCCCAGCGGTCCGCGGCCGCGTACAGCCCGTACCGGGACAGCACCCGCGCCCGCCGGGTGCCGAGCTCGTCCGCGACCGCCGCGATCGAACCGCGGCTCGTCGCGCCCGGCCGGGTCGTCAGCTCCGCGTCCTCCGCCTCGACGAGGTCCGCGAGGTCCGCGGAGACCGCGGAGTTCGGCGGGGGCTCGTCCTCGCCCGTGTAGCCGGGCTCCAGGCGAAGATCCTCCGCCTCGGTGGGCAGCAGGTCGCCGGGGCCCATGTCGCCGGGGCGCAGGCGCTCGCTCCACGGCACCCACTCGGGGGCCAGGAGCGCGTCCGAGCCCGGCAGGAGCACCGTCTCGTCCAGGGTGACGTTCTTGGCCCGGGAGGCCCTGGCGACCGTCACCGCCCAGCGCCAGCCCCGGTAGCCGGGATCCTCGCACTCGAAGTAGTGGGTGACGACCCGGTCTCCCTCGGAGACGACCCCCACATGCTCACCGACCACTCCTGGCGCGGCGGCTTCCTCGGCCGCCGTGCGCGCGAGGTCTACCGCCTCGGCGCACAGGCGGTCGGGAACGGGGGTACGGGCCGTACGGCTTCGCGTCGTCGCAGCACTCACAGGTCTCGCTTCTCTCCATACGCCAGTCTCACGAGCGCGCCAGCTGCTGTGCGATTGCTGTTTTCGGCCATGACGGCTGTGGGCGGAGCGGACCTGGGGGCCGCGTCGACGTCCACACCCGTTGTGCCTGCCTCGGGCGCGCCTTCTGCCATCCATTCTGCGGGATCGCGGAGAGGCGCGCGGCCAAGAACAACCGCCGGTGGCGCGTTACGCACGCTACCCTCTCCGCCGCTCCGAGCCCACCTGCCCGTCCCAAACGTGCCGTATCCATTCTGCCGGTCACTGCCCCGATCACCGCTCCGGGCACTGGTCCGACAGGGCGCCCCGCGCCGCGTCGGCGGCCGATCACGGTTCATCGGAGCGAGGGTTGGGGCACTATGACGGGGTGGCTGCCGCCAGGTCGCACGACGGTTCCGGCCCGCTCCGCAGGGCAGGCCGGTCGATGGGCCATGCCCTGCGCTCCCCGTTCACGGGCACCGCGAAAGGCATCCGAAAGGCGACACACGCCCATGGGGCCGGGGAATCCGGCCTCGGCAAACTGATCGAACTGCACGCGGTGAACGGCGCGGGCGACGTGATGATCACGGTCGCGCTCGCCTCCACGGTGTTCTTCTCCGTCCCGACGGACGAGGCGCGCGGCCGGGTCGCGCTCTACCTGGCCATCACGATGGCCCCCTTCACCCTGCTCGCCCCGGTGATCGGCCCGCTGCTGGACCGGCTGCCGCACGGCCGCCGCGCCGCGATGGCGGGCGCGATGTTCGCGCGGGCGGTGCTGGCGATCACCATGTCGGGCGCGGTCGCCACCGGCGGCCTGGAGCTGTACCCGGCGGCACTGGGCGTCCTGGTCGCCTCCAAGGCGTACGGGGTCGTCCGCAGCGCTGTCGTGCCGCGGCTGCTGCCACCCCGCTTCTCCCTGGTGAAGGCCAATTCGCGGGTCACCCTGGCCGGACTCCTCGCGACGGGTCTGGCGGCCCCGATCGGGGCGGGGCTCCAGACCGTCGGATCGGGCTGGCCGCTCTACGGTGCGTGCGCGATCTTCCTCGGGGGGACGTTCCTGGCCTTCACCCTGCCGCCCAAGGTCGACTCCGCGAAGGGCGAGCGCAAGGCGCGCCTGATCGTCCCGCACGGTGCGGACGGCGAGCCCGCCGCGGCGCCCCGTACGGGGCGCCGCGGCCTGCGCATCGGCAGGAAGAACGGTGCCAAGCCGGTCCGGGACAAGCCCCCCGGACTGCGCTCCGTCGGCGGTTCCGTCCTGCACGGGCTCCAGGCGAACGCCTCGCACCGGGCGCTCTCCGGCTTCCTGATCTTCTTCCTGGCCTTCCTGCTGCGCGAGCACCCGCTCGCCGGACAGAGCGCCGCCGTCTCGCTCGGCATCGTCGGCGTCGCGGCCGGGGCCGGCAACGCCTGCGGTACGGCGGTGGGCGCCTGGCTCCGGGCCCGCGGCCCCGAGGTGATCATCGCGACCGTCCTCGGGCTCGCCCTGGGCGTCGCCGTGCTCACCGCGCTGTTCTTCTCCACCGTGATGGTCGCCGCGCTCGCCGCGGTGGCGGGTTTCACCCAGGCCCTGTCGAAGCTGTCGCTGGACGCCATGATCCAGCGGGACGTCCCGGAAGAGGTCCGTACATCCGCTTTCGCCCGGTCCGAGACGTTGCTCCAGATGGCCTGGGTGGTCGGCGGCGGCATCGGGATCGCGCTGCCCCTCAACGGCGTACTCGGCATGTCGGTCGCCTCGGCGATCCTCGCCCTGGGTGCCGCCACCTCCGTACGGGGGCTGCTGGGCGCCGCACGGCGCGGCACGCCGCACCCCCGCGTGGCATGAGCGGGGCCGACCGATAGCCTTCGGCCCATGACCGTTGCGTTCTTCTCCGGTAAGGGCCGTCGAATCGGCGTCGCTCTTGGTGCCGTGTCCGCGGGACTCCTTGTCCTGTCCGCCTGCGACAAGCCGACGCCGCTCGCCACCGTGACGGTCGGCGACAACTCGGTGAACACCGAGGCGTCCTGCTACAACGACGGCAAGGCCCTCAAGGAGTCCGACATCCAGGGCTGCCTCAACAAGAAGGCGGAGAAGTCCGTCAAGGTCGCGATGGACGACAAGGTCCGCTTCGGCGTCGACCCCGAGATCGCCGACAACGGCTGGACGCTCTTCATCAACGGCCAGCAGGCCGAGCAGGAGCCGTACAAGAAGACCTACCGGTCGATCCCCGGCAGCGCCTTCTTCGCCAGCCAGACCGGCGAGACCTCGAACAAGACCCAGATCTCCATCGTGGAGACCAAGGGCAAGAAGCTCACGGGCATCTGGCACTTCGAGCTCAAGAAGACGTCCTGACCCCCTCCTGATCCCACCCGATCCCGGAGGCTCCCTTCCGTGCGTGTGCTTGTCGTGACCGCTGTCCCGGTGGAACGGGACGCGGTCACGCGTGCGTTCGGGGCCATCGCGGAGGTGGCTGACGTGCCGGGCGGCGAACTGCACCGCACCGGTGCGTTCGACGTCCTGGCGGGCGGTGTGGGACCGGCCGCCGCCGCGGCGTCGGCCGCCTTCGCCCTGGCCTCGGCTCCGCCCGGAGAGCCGTACGGTCTGGTCGTCTCGGCCGGGATCGGCGGCGGTTTCGCCCCCGCCGCACCCGTCGGCTCGCTCGTCGTGGCGACCGAGGTCGTCGCCGCCGACCTGGGCGCCGAGACCCCGGACGGTTTCGTGCCCGTCACCGGACTCGGCTTCGGCCGGGACCGCTTCCTGCCGCCGCCCGCGCTGATACGGGAGGTGGCGGCGGCCACCGGAGCGGCGGCCGGACCGGTGCTCACCGTCTCCACCGTGACCGGCGGCGCCGCCCGCGCCGCCGACCTGCTCGCCGCCCACCCGGGTGCGCTCGCCGAGGCGATGGAGGGCTTCGGGGTGGCCGAGGCCGCCGACCGGGCCCGCGTCCCCGTACTGGAACTGCGGGCCGTCTCGAACGCCGTCGGCCCCCGCGACCGGGAGGCCTGGCGCATCGGCGACGCGCTGGCCGCGCTCACCGGGGCGTTCGGGAAGACAGCAGCCGTACTGGAAGGTTGGACCCGGCATGACCGAAACGACTCACTCAGCTGACGCGGCGTTGCGCATCGCGTTCTCACCCTGCCCCAACGACACCTTCGTCTTCGACGCCTGGGCGCACGGACGGGTCCCCGGCGCGCCCGCCCTCGACGTCACCTTCGCCGACATCGACCTCACCAACGGCATGGCCGAGCGCGGTGAGCTCGACGTACTGAAGGTCTCGTACGCCGTGCTGCCCTGGGTCCTGGAGGAGTACGCGCTGCTGCCGTGCGGCGGCGCGCTGGGGCGGGGCTGCGGGCCGCTCGTGCTGACGAAGGAGCCGGGTGCGGATCTGACCGGCCGGACCGTCGCCGTACCGAGCGAGCGCTCGACCGCCTATCTGCTCTTCCGGCTCTGGGCGGCGGAGGTCGTACCGGGCGGGGTCGGCGAGGTCGTCGTCATGCCGTTCGACGAGATCATGCCCGCCGTGCGGGACGGCAAGGTGGACGCCGGTCTGGTCATCCACGAGGCGCGTTTCACGTACCAGAACTACGGCCTGCACAACCTGGCGGACATGGGACGGCACTGGGAGGAGACGACCGGTCTGCCGATCCCGCTCGGCGCGATCATCGCCAAGCGCTCGCTGGGCGCCGAAACGCTGGAGCGGCTGGCCGAATCGGTGCGTACGTCGGTACGGATGGCCTGGGACGCGCCGGAGGTCTCACGGCCCTACGTCCTGGAGCACGCCCAGGAGATGGACCCGGCCGTGGCCGACCAGCACATCGGGCTCTACGTCAACGAGTTCACGGCCGGGCTCGGCGAGGACGGCTACGCGGCGATCCGCGGCCTGCTGACCCGCGCCGCGGCCGAGGGGCTCGTTCCGCCCCTCGGCCCGGACGCTCTGGCATTTCCCTGACGGCGCTCCGGCACTTGCCCGACGGCGCCCTGTCGTTTCCCTGACGCGGCCCGCGGTGCCGGGCCGCGAACCGGGCTACACGTCGAGCTGGTCGGCGACCGCCCGCAGCAGACCGGCGATCTTCCCGCCCGCGACCTTGTCGGGGTAGCGGCCCCGCTCCAGCGTCGGCGTGATGTTCTCCAGGAGCGTGGTCAGGTCCTGGACGATCGACGCCAGCTCGTCCGGCTTGCGGCGCTGCGCGGCCGCGACGGACGGGGTGGGGTCGAGGATCGCCACGGACAGTGCCTGGTCACCACGTTGGCCTGCGACAACGCCGAATTCCACCCGCTGGCCCGGCTTGAGCACCTCGACGCCGGCAGGGAGTACCGACGAGTGGACGAAGACGTCGCCGCCGTCGTCGCGGGAGAGAAAGCCGAAGCCCTTCTCGCTGTTGAACCACTTGACCTTGCCGGTGGGCACGTCTGTCCTCGTCCTCGTACTCGTCGGTGCGCGGGAGAGCCGGGAAAAACGGCTCCGGATAGCAGTACAGCGGGTCCCCATGACCCGCCGGTTCCCAGGCTAATGGCCCTGGGGCCGGTGACAAGACGTCGCCGGACGGTTCCTCCGGGCTGGGAACTACCCTGGTGGGGTGAGTACTACTCCTTCTGGCGCAGGTGACCGGCTGGTTCAGGTCGGCGCGATCGTTTTCTTCGTCGGCGCACTGGCCACACTGGTCACAGTGGCCCCACTGTTCCTGGGCACGGACCCGTTCCCGTCGATCGCCTACGCGGTCTGCATGCTGATGGGCGTGGGGTTCCTGATCGCGGCGGCGGGGGTCGTGCGGTCGGCGTGGACCAGCTCCCCGAAGCGGGCCGCGAGCCGCTCGTAACGCGGTACGGGGGCGGCGTCCCGTAGCGGCCCCGGCGCGTCCCGCGTCAGCCGCGGCTCTCCGCGAACGTACGCAGCCAGGCCGGGAACTCCGTGAGATCCGGCAGGATCACGTCCGCGCCCGCCGCCCGCAGCTCGGCCGCGTCGCACGGGCCCGTCGTGACGCCGACCGACAGCGCACCGGCCGCGCGGGCTCCGCGCACGTCCCCGGTGTGGTCGCCGACGTACACCTGCGCGCCGTGTTCGAGCAGCGCCCGCGCCTTGGCCTCCGCCCAGAGCCGTCCGATCAGCGCGTCCGGCTCGATCCCGAGGTGGGAGAGGTGCAGCCGCGCGCTCGGCTCGTACTTGGCGGTGACCACGAGCGTCCGGCCGCCCAGCGCCCGCACCGCCCCGATGGCCTCCCGCGCGCCGGGCAGGGCCGGGCTCGGGGCGATCGCGTGTGTGGGATAGATCTCCCGGTAGCGGTCGGCGGTCGCGGCCACCGCGTGGGCCGGGTACCAGTTCGCCAGCTCGTCCTCCACGGGCGGGCCGAGCCTGCTGACGACCAGGTCGGCATCGATCGGCACGCCCGTCTCGGCGGACAGCGCCCGGTAGTTGGCCCTGATACCGGGCCGGGAGTCGATGAGCGTCATGTCGAGGTCGAAGCCGACCGTCAGGGGATGCGAAGACGTGTGCGAAGCCATGGTGGCCATTGTGCCGACCGGCCGCCTGAGTCCCCGAAATCGCGCCGCTTAGACTGATGACTTAGCCAAGCCTTACTTGTCCCGCACCCGTGCCCGCGGCCGACGTGACACACCACCACGCGTCACGTGCCCCCGTCCCGCGCGCGCCCGTGTCCGTTTCGATTGGGTCAGATGTCAGCCGCCGCACCACGCCTCTCCAGACGCGCTTCCGCGACGGCGGCGGCCGTCGTGGCGCTGTTGCTGGCCGTTCTGCTCAGCCTCGCCGTGGGGGCGCGCTCCATCGCCCCGTCCGAGGTGTTCGACGTGCTGCTGCACGGCGGGCACTCCGACGCCGCCGAAGTCATCCGGAACATGCGGGTGCCGCGCACCCTCATCGGGCTGATGGTCGGCGCGGCGCTGGCCCTCGCGGGCACGGTGCTCCAGGGCATCACCCGTAACCCCATCGCCGACCCCGGCATCCTCGGCATCAGCCAGGGGGCGTCGGTGGGTGTGGTGCTGGCCATCGCGTACGCCGGGGTCCACACGCTCACCGGCTATGTCTGGTTCGCGTTCGCGGGCGCCGCGGTCGCCTCCGTGGCTGTGTACGCCATCGCGTCCAGCGGGCGCGGCGGCGCGACGCCGGTGAAGCTCGCGCTGGGCGGCGCCGCGATCAACGCGCTGCTGGTGTCGGTGACCATGGCGGTGCTCACGACGAAGGCGTCCGCGCTGGACGAGTTCCGCTTCTGGCAGGTCGGTTCCATCGCCGGACGCGAGGCGGAGGTGGCCCAGCAGATCTGGCCGTTCCTCCTCCTCGGCACGGTCCTCGTGCTCTCCGTGGCGCGCGGGCTCGACGCGCTCGCGCTGGGCGAGGACATGGCGAAGGGGCTGGGGCAGAAGGTGGCGACGGTACGGATCGTCGGCGGCATCGGGGCGACCGTGCTGACCGGCGCCGGGGTCGCCGCAGCCGGGCCGATCGCCTTCATCGGCCTCGCCGTCCCGCACATCGCCCGCGCGATCGTCGGCAACGACCACCGCTGGGTGCTGCCGATGGCGGCCCTGATCGGCCCCGTGATGCTGCTCGTCTCCGACGTCATCGGCCGCGTCCTCTTCCCGCCGAGCGAGGTACCGGCGGGTGTGATGACGGCCCTGATCGGGGTGCCGTTCCTGGTGGCGCTGGTGCGCCGGAAGGCGGTGCCCGCATGACCGGGACCACGGACGGGACCACGGACCGAACCAGCGCCGGGACCATGACCGGGACCACGGCCCCGGTGCGGCCCGCCGGTTACTCGGTCGTCCGGATCGGGGCGCGCGGGCGGTTCCTGCTGCACCGCCGCGCCGCCGTCGTCGCGGCCGTCCTCACCGTCCTCCTCGCCCTGATCTGTGTCGCGTACCTCTGTGTCGGCGAGAGCTTCGTCGCCCCCGCCGAGGCGGTCAGGGTGGTCCTCGGGCAGCCGTCGCCGGACGAACTGGTCGTCGGCACGCTGCGGCTGCCGCGCATGGTCGTCGGGCTCCTCGTCGGCGCGGCCTTCGGGATCGCCGGGGCCCTGATCCAGACGGTGGCCCGCAATCCGCTCGCCAGCCCGGACATCATCGGCATCAGCCAGGGCGCGAGCGCGCTGACGGTCGGCGCGATGACGTTCGGCCTGACCTCGTACACCGTCCTGCCGTACCTGTCGGTGATCGGCGGTGTCGCAGCGGCGGCCCTCGTGTACGCCTTCGCCTGGCGCGGCGGGCTGCACGCCACCCGATTCGTCCTCATCGGCATCGGCTTCGCCATCGCGCTGCGGTCGGTCACCACGCTGTTCCTGACGAAGGGCGACTACCTGGTCGCCCAGCAGGCCCAGATCTGGATGACCGGCTCGCTCAACGGCCGCGGCTGGGAGGAGGCGGCGCCGATCGGCTGGACGCTGCTGATCCTGCTGCCCGCCGTGCTGTGGGCCTCCCGCGCGCAGCGCACCGTCACGATGGACGACGACACCGCGACCGCGCTCGGGGTGCGCCTGGGGCGGGTACGGCTGGGGCTCGTCGCACTCGGCGTGATCCTGGCGTCCGTGGCGACCGGGACGGCCGGGCCGGTGGACTTCGTGGCGCTGCTGGCCCCGCAGATCGCCCGCCGGATGACGCGCACGGCGCAGATCCCGCTGTTCTGCTCGGCCCTGCTCGGCGCGGTGATCGTCGTCTTCGCCGATCTGCTCGCCCGCAGGCTCTTCTCCCCCACCGAACTTCCGGTGGGCGTTCTGACGGCGGCGGTCGGCGCCCCGTATCTGATCTGGCTGATCATCCGCGGCCACGGTGGCCGCAGTGGAGGCAAGGCATGAGCGCGACGACCCGTCCGACCGACGTCGCGGGGGCGACGAGCAGGCTCGCGGCCCGCGAACTGACCCTCGCCTACGAGGACCGCACCGTCGTCCACGGGCTGGACCTCGCCGTCCCCGACGGCCGGGTCACCGTCATCGTCGGCCCGAACGCCTGCGGCAAGTCGACCACCCTGCGGGCGCTCGGCCGGCTCCTCAAGCCGCGCGGCGGTGCCGTCCTCCTGGACGGCACCGAACTCGCGAAGATCCCCACGAAGAAGATCGCCCAGTCGATCGGGCTGCTCCCGCAGACCCCGGTGGCCCCCGAGGCGATCACCGTCTCCGACCTGGTCGCCCGTGGTCGCCAGCCGCACCAGCACTGGTGGCAGCAGTGGTCCCAGGAGGACGAGCGGGCGGTCACGGACGCCATGGAGCGCACGGACGTCTCGGCGCTCGCGGACCGTTCGGTGGACGAGCTGTCCGGCGGTCAGCGCCAGCGGGTGTGGATCGCGATGGCGCTCGCCCAGGACACCGATCTGCTGCTGCTCGACGAGCCGACGACGTATCTCGACATCGCCCACCAGGTGGAGGTCCTCGACCTGGTGCGCCAGCTCTCCGCCCCGGCGGCGGACGGCACCCGGGGCCGGACCGTGGTGACCGTGCTCCACGACCTCAACCAGGCCGCCCGGTACGCCGACCACCTGGTCGCCATGAAGGCGGGCCGGATCGTCGCCGAGGGCCACCCCGGCGACGTCGTCACCGCCGAGCTCGTACGTGAGGTCTTCGGCCTGGACGCGGTGATCGTCCCGGACCCGGTGACGGGTTCGCCGCTCGTCGTGCCCGGCGCCCCCTGGACACCGTCCCCCTCCCCTCTCCGAAAGGGTCCCCAGACATGACCGCCTCACTCCGCAACCACCGCGGCCTGGTCGCCGGCTCGCTCGCCGTGACCGCCGCGCTCGCCCTCTCCGCGTGCGGCTCCTCGGACTCGGACGGGGATTCCGGTTCCAAGGCGGCCGGGAGCGGGACGCACACGGTCAGCACCGCGAACGGGGACGTCGATGTCCCCGTGGCTCCGAAGCGGGTCGTCGTCCTCGACAGCGGCGAGCTGGACTCCGCGCTCAGCCTCGGCGTCCGGCCGGTCGGCGCGACGCACTCGGCGGCGGAGGACAGTTTCCCCTCCTACCTGCCCGCGAGCGAGACGAAGGACATCAAGCAGGTCGGTGAGATCGCCAACCCGAACATGGAGGCCGTCGCCGCTCTCAAGCCCGACCTGATCCTCACGAGCAAGGTCCGTGACGGGGACCGTTACGAGCAGCTCAGCAAGATCGCCCCGACCGTGATGACGGAGGCGACCGGCAGCGCCTGGAAGGAGAACTTCCAGCTGCACGCGGACGCGCTCGGCAAGAAGGCCGAGGCCAAGAAGGTCATCGCGGCGTACGACGCCCATGTGGCGAAGGTGACGGAGGCGATCGGCGGCAAGGAGAAGGCGGCGGCCACGGACGTCAACTTCGTCCGCTTCGTCGAGGGCGCGGAGATCCGCATCTACGGCAAGCAGAACTACATCGGTTCACTCCTCGCCGACCTCGGCATGGGCCGCCCCGCGATCACGGACAAGGCGAAGGACGGGTTCTCGTACGACGTGTCCCCCGAGAAGATCGACCTGGCGGACGCGGACGTCATCTTCACGTCCACGTACGGCGACCCGGGCAAGGCGGGGGCGACGAAGACGATGAACAGCGGCCTGTGGAAGGGCCTGACCGCGTCCAAGAACGGCAAGGTCTTCAAGGTCGACGACCGGCTGTGGATCGCGGGCATCGGGTACACCGCCGCGAGCAAGATCCTGGACGAGTTCCAGGCCGACCTGACGAAGTGACGCCCCGCGGGTGGGCCGCGCCCGGCGGATGAGGGCGCGGCCGGTGGTGGCCCACCGGGGAACGTTCAGCTCGTGCGCCTGCGGCCTCGCCACACCAGGTACAGCGCCGAGGCCACCGCCGCCGTCCTGAGCACCACCGGCCACGCCCCCACCAGCGCGTCCCGCATCTGGCCCTCAAGGATGGGCTCCCCCCAGCGCCCCTCCATCCGGCCCCACACCCACACCACCGCGGCCGCCACCACGACGCCCGGCAGGCCCATCGCGGCCCACTTCGCCTCGGCCCGGGAGAGGGTGCGCGAGCTGTACGCGAGCAGCCAGCCGCCCGCCAGGGCCAGCCAGGAACCGGTCACCGCGCCGCCGACCAGCAGGGCCGCGGCCAGGAGCAGCAGCGGATGCGAGGAGCGCTCCTTCGGTGCCGCGGCGGGCTGCTCGGCGGCGGCGGGCCTGCGGCGGCGCAGCCTCGGCAGCCGACGGCGTACGCGGGCGAGCTTCGCGGACTGCCCGTCGCCCTTCCCCGCCTTCCCCGCCTCGCCCGCGGAGTCCTCGCCGCCGTCGCCGTTCTCGCCGTCCTCGTCCTCGAAGTCGTCGGCGTCCTCGTCCGCGACCGGGTCACGGCTCCTCGGCGGCCTCAGGATCTCGGGGATCTCCACACCGCCGACGAACCCCGGCACGCGCTCGCCGTCGCCGAACGGCCCCGGTTCGATGCGCCACCAGTCGGGCTCACCGCCGGACGGCCCCTGCTGGTCGCTGCCGAGCACATGCGGCGCGGAGGGGTCCGGCCAGTCGTACGCCGGGGCGGCGGCGGCATCCGTGGCCGCATCCACGCCCTCGCGACTCCCGCGGTTCTTCCCGCTCTCGTGATTCTTGCTGTTCTCCCGGGTTTCCCCGCTCTCCCCGCTCTCCCCGCTCTCCCCGCTCTCCCCGCTCTCCCGCGAGCGTCCGGGCCCGTCCGACGCGCCCCGCCCGGAACCGGCTTTCGGCACCTTACGGAGCATCCCGCTCCGGGGCCGGGGAACGCCCCGCCGCTGCCCGCCGCCGGAACCGCCGCCCGCGCCGCGCGCCGGATCGGCCGCGGCCCGCGCCGACGGCAGCGGCACCGATCCGTCGCCCGACTCGACCGCCGCGGCCACCAGTTCGTCCGGCGTACCGAGCCTGCCGATGATGCGCCGCACCGACGCCGGGGTGTCCGTGCCGTCCTTGTCGCGCTGCCGGTCGATCTCGCCCCGCAGCGTCGAGACGAGCCGCATTCTGGTGCCCGACGGCAGCTGCTGTTGCTGGGCCAGGTCCCCGACCCGGCTCAGATAGTCGTAGACGAGCTGGTCGCTCTCGATCCCCACTCGATGGTTCCCCTCTACCGGCCCTGCCCCGACGGTAGCGTTCCAGGGGCTACCGTGGGACGGATGGGGACGACCACACCACCGCGCACGCTCGCCGAAGCTCTGCGCGCCCGGGGCGACGAATCGCTGGCCGGGCTGCTGCGTGCCCGCCCCGATCTCCTCAGCCCCGTACCGAACGACATCACCCAGCTCGCGACGAGAGCGGGCACCCGTGCCTCCGTCGTCCGCGCGCTGGAACACCTCGACCGGTTCGCACTCCAGACCGCGGAGGCGCTGGCCGTGGCGCCCGACCCGGCGCCGTACGACACGCTGCTCTCGCTGCTCACCGGTGACGGCCAGGACGACGGCGACCACCGTGACGACGCGGGCACGGCGATCACCGCCGCGCTGCCCGCCGCCCTGGCGACCCTGCGCGAACAGGCCCTCGTCTGGGGTGAGGACGACCGGCTGCGCCTGGTCCGCACGGCCCGGGAACTGCTCGCCCCGTCCCCGCAGCACCCCTCCCCCACCGGTCTCGGGCCGACCGTCGCCGAGGCGACGGCCGGCATGTCGCCCGGCCGGCTCCAGGAGATCCTGACCTCGGTCGGCCTGCCCGCCACCCACGACCCGGTCTCGGCCGTCACCGCGCTGGCCGGGCTGTTCACGGACCGGACCAGGATGGCGGCGCTGCTGGACACCGCCCCGGTCGAGGCGCTGTCCGTGCTGGACCGGCTGGTGTGGGGGCCGCCGTACGGGGAGATCACACCGAACCCCGCGCCGCCCGTGCGGTGGCTGCGCGATCGCGGGCTGCTGCTGCCGGTGTCGACGCGCACCGTCGTGCTGCCGCGCGAGGCGGCGCTGCATCTGCGGGCCGGGCGCGCCCACCGCGTACCGGAGCCGGTGCCACCGGTCGTCGCGGCGGCCGCCGACCGTGATCCCCAGGCTGTGGACGGCGCGGCGGCAGGTCAGGCGTTCATGGCCCTGTCCACGATCGAGGACCTGCTGAAGCTCTGGAACGGCGGCGGCCCCGCGATCCTGCGCGCGGGCGGGCTGAGCGTGCGCGAACTGAAGCGGGCCGCGAACGCGATGGACGTGTCGGAGCCGATCGCCGCGTTCTGGGTCGAACTCGCCTACGCGGCCGGGCTGCTGGCCGCCGACGGGGAGAGCGACGAGCGGTACGCGGCGACACCGGCGTACGACGACTGGCTCGAACTCCCCGCCCAGGACCGCTGGGCACAGCTCGCCGCCGCCTGGCTCGCCGCCACCCGCACGGCCGGTCTGGTCGGCGGCCAGGACGCCAAGGGCCGGGCGCTGTCCGCCCTGGGACCCGAACTGGACCGCTCGGCCGCGCCGGAGGTACGTCACCGGGTGCTGGCCCTGTTCGCCGCGCTGCCGCCGGGCACCGCGCCCGACCCGGTGACGCTGCTGGCCCGGCTGCGCTGGGAACGCCCCCTGCGCTCGGGCGCGCGAACCCCCGGCGCGCCCGGGGTCCCCCGGCCCGCCGAAGCCTCGCCCACCGCGCCGGGGGATACCTCCGACCTGCGCTCCCGGCTCGCCCTGTGGACGGTCAACGAGGCGGAACTGCTGGGCATCACGGGCCGGGGCGCCCTCTCCTCGCAGGCCCGCGCGCTGCTGGCCCACGGACCCGCCGCGGCCGCCGCCCGGCTCGCCCCGCTGATCCCCGAACCGCTCAGCCATGTGCTGCTCCAGGCCGACCTGACGGCCGTCGCCCCCGGCCCGCTGGAACGCCCGCTGGCCGAGATGCTGTCGGTCCTCGCGGACGTCGAGTCCAAGGGCGGCGCGACGGTGTACCGCTTCACGCCCGGTTCCGTGCGCCGGGCACTGGACGCCGGGCAGGCCGCCTCCGACCTGCACGCGTTCCTGACCGCGCACAGCCGTACGCCGGTGCCCCAGCCGCTCAGTTACCTCATCGACGACGTGGCCCGCCGCCACGGCCACCTGCGGATCGGCGCCGCCTCCGCGTACGTGCGCTGCGACGACGAGGCCGTACTGAACGAGATCCTCGCCGACAAGCGCTCGGCCACGCTGCGACTGCGCCGGCTCGCGCCGACCGTGCTGGCCGCCCAGACCGACCCGGCGCCCCTGCTCGAAGGGCTGCGCGAGATGGGCTACGCCCCGGCGGCCGAGTCCGCCGAGGGCGACGTCCTGATCACCCGGGCGGGCGCCCGCCGCACCCCTCCCCGCACGGCCCCCGTTCCCGTCCCCGAGGGCCCGCCCGTACCCGACGGGACGCTGCTGGGCGCGGCGGTGCGGGCGATCCGGGCCGGGGACACGGCCGCGACGGTCGTCCGCAAGGACACCGGGGAGGGCCCCGCGGCCCCGACGGCCGCCGGCTCCCTGCCCCGTACGACGTCGGCGGAGACCCTGGCCACGGTCCAGGCCGCCGCCATGACGGGCTCGGCGGTCTGGATCGGCTACGTCAACGCGGAGGGCGCGGCCAGCCAGCGGGTGATCGCCCCGGTCCGGGTGGAGGGCGGCTTCGTGACGGCGTACGACCACACGGCCGACGAGGTCCGCACGTATCCGCTCCACCGCATCACGGGCGTGGCGGAACTGGCCGACGACGCGAAGCCGTAGCACCTGCCGGTGCGGCTCGGGCGGGGTCCATGTCGCGGACCCGCCGTTCAGACCCCGCCGAGGGCCCGCCGTACAGGCCCGCCGCCCGGCGGCCTCAGCCGTGTCGGGCCGCCTTCAGCATTCCCACCAGCCGGTCCACATCCGTCCAGGGGTTCTGACGGTGCCCCTTCGGGGTACGTCGCCTCAGCGCCTCCGCGCGTTCCCTGGCCTGTCCGAAGCCCTCGCGCAGGCTGTCGTACGCCAGGTGCTTGCGGGACAGGGAGTAACCGCAGGTGCCGAGCTTCTCCAGCGCTCTCTGCGCATCGTCCGACGTGCTGTACCTCGTGACGTCCGCGAAGTGGAGCATGATCCACAACTCGAAGCACGGGTTGGTGAGCGCCACCTCGACCCCGTGCCGCCGGGCAAGCTCCACGGCCTTGTCCAGACCGTCGTGCGGAATCGGCGCCTCGACGTCGATCACACACCAGACCTCGTCGTACGCCGTTCGCCGGTCCTGCGGGGAGTGAGGGGCGCGCTCCTTGTGCTCGATCGCCGCGCGGACCAGTGACTGCGGCTCTCCGTGTTCACCGCCGAGACAGATGGACACGGGCAGCGTCCGCAGGTCGGCGCGCAAGCCCCTGAAGTACTGGTCCTCGGTACGCTCTCCTTCGCAGTAGATGAGAAACCTACGCTGCTCCGGGCGTACGCCCTTCGTCCGCGTCAGCGGCTTTCCCCGCTTCACGCCCACCCCCATGCCCCAGCGCCGCGGCCACATCCCGCAGCAGGTCGTCGTCCAAATGCGGTACCGCCCCGTAGCGCCCCCCCAGATAGCGCCTTTCCAGGTTGTCGGCCGGGTCACGGACAGAGAACTCGGTCAGCGGAAACAGCCTCGTCGCCAGTGTCCGAGGGTCCTTCTCGGTGAACCAGACCTGGTCCCTGAAGAGTTCAGTGCGAACGTTCCGTCCGAGCAGCGCCGCCTCATGCGTGCTGAAGACCAATTGCGCCCCCCTGCTGTTGGTCTCGGTGGACTGGAACATGCCGACGAGGGCATCGACCAGATAGGGGTGCAGGCGGGCGTCGAGTTCGTCCACGCAGAGCACACCGCCCTCGGCCAACGTGGTGAGGACAGGGCCGATGAGGCCGATCCACGTCCGTGTGCCGCTCGACTCGTACGCGAGATCGAGCGGAAACACACCCTCCGCGGTCCGGTGCTCCACCCGGACCCGCTGCTTCGCGTCGTCCCGGACGAGGACCTTGTCCCCGAGCGCCTCGCGGAGCGCCTGGGTGATCCGCTGGTGGTCCTCGCGGATGGCGTCGTCCCAGTCCTGGATCTCCAGTCCGGACACCCCGAGATCGGCGAAGCCGAGCAGGTCCAGCACCGGCTGGTTCCGCCGGCCGTCCCGCCCCTCCAGGCAGAGCCGGACCGTGAGGTCCAGGCGCCGGGCGAAGTCGTGGTCGGTGGCCATCCGCAAGCCGGACCGGAACCACTGGAAGACCTCGCTGAGCTGGTCATGCCCCTGGGCCGCGGCAACGGACAGGTACAGGCTGTTCGGCCTGAGCAGTTCGGCGATCAGCTTCCGCCGGCCGGTGAGCCATCTGCCGAAGGCGATCGTGCCGTCCGCCCCACGTTCGTACAGGCGGCGCTGCCGTCCCTCCGGGTAGTAGTACAGCCACTCCTCGGTGACCCGCTCGTCGTCGACCGAGAACCCGAATTGGTGGTGCACTCCACCGACGACGAAATCGACCGCGAAGGAACTGGGGCGGTCGGCGGCGCCGTGACCGAGCAGGAACGGGCGGCGTGGAACGCCGCCGCTGGGGTCCCAGCGGCGGAATGAGGAAAGGACCGCGGATCGCATCCAGCCGAGGGAGTCGATGACGTTCGACTTCCCGGAAGCATTGGTGCCGTAGATCGCGGCCACGGGAACCGCGAACTCCCCGACGCCCGGGGAGGGGAATTCGGCCCGCTCCGGATGGCGGTCGGCAGCCACGAGGGACAGTTCCTGTTCCTCCAGCAGCGAAGCATGATTCGTGACCTGGAACCGCAGCAGCATGCCAGCCTCTCCAAGCATCGAACGATGTCTTTCCATGGCTCATCGCGTCATAACTTGACGATAGTGCCCGCGAAACGACATTGCATAGGGATGGCACTCGTCCGAGTGAGCCACCGGGCGGCGTGATCACGTACGACCGGACGCCCCGGTGCGGGCGGGGCTCCCGCACCGGCCGGGGCCCTGACATGTCCTCGTCCGGGACGGTCCGCACAGACTTCGGGGCTCCCGCGGCGGCCGACGCCACCGGGCCTTTCCCACGTGAGCCGCATCCGCCCACCGGACGGCCGGCGGCGCTCTGTGGCCTGAGCCACGCACCATCCGGCCCGCATGCGGCACACTGGACGTTTGGCCACATCGGTGGCCACCCCCCGCAGAAAGGGCCGAAGCGCGTGACCGGACCCCTCATCGTCCAGAGCGACAAGACGCTGCTCCTCGAAGTCGATCACGAGCTGGCGGACGCCTGCCGCCGGGTGATCGCGCCCTTCGCGGAGCTGGAGCGTGCGCCCGAGCACATCCATACGTACCGGTTGACCCCGCTCGGGCTGTGGAACGCCCGCGCCGCCGGGCACGACGCCGAGCAGGTCGTCGACGCGCTGGTCGAGTACTCCCGCTACCCCGTGCCGCACGCGCTGCTCGTCGACATCGCCGAGACGATGGCGCGGTACGGGCGCCTCACCCTGTCCAAGCACCCGGTGCACGGTCTGGTGCTGACCAGCACCGACCGGCCCGTGCTGGAGGAGATCCTCCGGTCGAAGAAGGTCGCGCCGCTGGTCGGCGCCCGGATCGACCCGGACACCGTGGCCGTGCACCCCTCCGAGCGCGGGCAGATCAAGCAGACGCTGCTGAAGCTGGGCTGGCCGGCCGAGGACCTCGCCGGGTACGTGGACGGCGAGGCGCATCCCATCGAGCTGGACCAGGACGGCTGGGCGCTGCGGCCGTACCAGAGGCAGGCCGTCGAAGGGTTCTGGCACGGCGGGTCCGGAGTCGTCGTGCTGCCCTGTGGCGCCGGGAAGACGCTGGTCGGGGCCGGGGCGATGGCCGAGGCCAAGGCGACCACCCTGATCCTGGTCACCAACACCGTCTCGGCCCGCCAGTGGAAGCACGAGCTGGTTAAGCGGACCTCGCTGACCGAGGAGGAGATCGGCGAGTACAGCGGTACGCGCAAGGAGATCCGGCCGGTCACCATCGCCACGTACCAAGTGCTCACGACGCGGCGCAAGGGCATCTACCCGCATCTGGAGCTCTTCGACTCGCGCGACTGGGGCCTCGTCATCTACGACGAGGTGCACCTGCTGCCCGCCCCCGTGTTCAAGTTCACCGCCGACCTCCAGGCCCGGCGGCGGCTCGGGCTCACCGCGACGCTGGTGCGTGAGGACGGCCGCGAGTCGGACGTCTTCTCGCTCATCGGGCCCAAGCGGTTCGACGCCCCGTGGAAGGAGATCGAGGCGCAGGGCTACATCGCGCCCGCCGACTGCGTCGAGGTCCGGGTCAATCTCACGGACTCGGAGCGGCTCGCGTACGCGACGGCCGAGGCGGAGGAGAAGTACCGGTTCTGCGCCACCACCGCGACCAAGCGGAAGGTGACGGAGGCGCTGGTGCGCAAGCATCAGGGCGAGCAGACCCTCGTCATCGGCCAGTACATCGATCAGCTCGACGAGCTGGGCGAACACCTGGACGCGCCCGTCATCAAGGGCGAGACCAGCAACGCGCAGCGCGAGAAGCTCTTCGACGCGTTCCGGCAGGGCGAGATCAGCGTCCTCGTCGTCTCGAAGGTCGCCAACTTCTCCATCGACCTGCCGGAGGCCACCGTCGCCATCCAGGTGTCGGGCACGTTCGGGTCACGTCAGGAGGAGGCCCAGCGGCTGGGCCGGGTGCTGCGGCCGAAGGCCGACGGGCACGAGGCGCGGTTCTACTCGGTGGTCGCCCGCGACACGATCGACCAGGACTTCGCCGCACACCGCCAGCGGTTCCTGGCCGAGCAGGGGTACGCGTACCGGATCGTCGACGCGGACGAGCTGCTGACCGACAACTGAGCGGGGCGGCTTGGCCGAGTGGCGCGGCTTGGCCGAGTGGCGCGGAAGGCCGGGGCGGCGGCGCGGGGTGCTCGGCGCGGGGTGCTCGGCGCGGCGTCCGCGGCGCGGCGTCCGCGGCGCTCGGCGTCCGCGGCCCCGTACTCACGCCGGAGCGATACACGTACTCATCGTGTGCGGCGGACGCCCGCCTCCTCCGCGTACTCCCCCAGGACGACGACGCCGAAGGCCGATTGCGCGAAGACCTTGACGGCGCGCAGCGCGTCGCCGACACGGTGGGGCCGGTGGTGACCGGTGGCCGCGGTCGCGCCGTGCGCGGGGCCGGTCCTGCGTGGGTTCAGGGTGACTGTGCTCATGTATCCATGGTGCTCCGGCCACCCCCGTGAACGCGTCGGTCTGCGGGCGGAACCGGCGGGGCCCGCGGGTAGACCTCCGGTCCCACACCGTCCCCTACGGGTCGCCGACCCGCTGTACGCCCACCGGCCGATACCGTCCGGGCCACGAACGTGCGGATACGTTGCGCGGATACCGTTTCGACGGGGCGGGCGGTGATCGATACAATCGCCGGTCTGCCCGCCTCCCGCACCGTGGTACCGGCCTCATGCCGGCAGCCGGGGGAGCGCCGCCGGCCGGACGGAAACCGGCCGACAGCCCGTACGCGCGCCCAAGCGCGTACCCATGCGAACGCCCCTTGAGAGCGGACCGCCCGACTCCGTCGTCACCGGAGCGGCACGGTCCGCCGTCCTGCGTTGAAGAGCCGGAGGCAACACCGTGCCCGCGCACGTAGCAGAAAGCGATTCCACCACCGACCCCCTGGCACACGAACGCGCCCATCTCGCCGCGTCCCGCGCCGCCCTGCGCGCCATGCGCGAGGACGTCCAGGCCCTCGACATCCGCGATGTCACCGCGAACTGGGTCAACGCCGCCGTGCTCCAGGCCCAGATCGACGACCGCATCAAAGCGCTCGCCGACCTCTCCCACACCCCGCTGTTCTTCGGCCGCCTCGACTATCTGCACCCGGTCGGCGGCGAACTCGCCGAGGGCGCGGAGGGCGAGCAGTTCTACATCGGGCGGCGTCATGTGCACGACGCCGTCGGAGACCCGATGGTCATCGACTGGCGTGCACCGGTCTCCCAGCCGTACTACCAGGCGTCCCCGAAGAACCCCCAGGACGTCGGGCTGCGCCGCCGGTTCGGCTACACCGGCGGCGAGTTGACCGCGTACGAGGACGAGCACCTCACCGACCCGACGGAGGCCGTGCGGACCAGCAGGCTCCTCCAGACGGAGATCGAGCGGCCGCGCGTCGGGCCGATGCGCGACATCGTGGCCACCATCCAGCCGGAGCAGGACGAGATCGTCCGCAGCGA
This sequence comes from Streptomyces sp. NBC_01433, assembly GCF_026340105.1. Taxonomy (NCBI): domain Bacteria; kingdom Bacillati; phylum Actinomycetota; class Actinomycetes; order Kitasatosporales; family Streptomycetaceae; genus Streptomyces; species Streptomyces sp. NBC_01433. The sequence goes on from NZ_JAPEPM010000001.1 coordinate 1,756,372, forward strand.
CCTGGGCGGCACGGTCTGCGTCCAGGGAGGTCCCGGCACCGGCAAGACCGCCGTCGGCCTGCACCGTGTCGCGTACCTGCTCTACGCGCACCGCGACCGGCTCGCGCGCACCGGCACGCTCGTCATCGGGCCGAACCGGTCCTTCCTCCACTACATCGAGCAGGTCCTCCCCGCCCTGGGCGAGCTGGAGGTGAAGCAGGCCACTGTCGACGACCTGGTGACGGCGCACGTCGAGGTCCGGGGCACGGACGAGGCGGCCGCCGCCGTCATCAAGGGCGACGCCCGGATGGCACAGGTGCTGCGGCGGGCGATCCGTTCGCATGTGACGCCGCCGACGGAACCGGTCGTGGTGGTGCGCGGGTCGCGCCGCTGGCGGGTGCCCGTGTACGAGCTGGCGGAGATGGTCGACGAACTGCTCGCCCGCGACATGCGGTACGGCGCCGCCCACGAGGCGCTGCCGCAGCGGATCGCGCACTCCGTCCTCGTACGGATGGAGGAGGCCGGTGAGGCGCCCGACGACCGGGTGCAGAACGCGGTGGCCCGCAATCCCTCGGTGAAGGCGGCCGTGAAGGCGATCTGGCCCGCGGTGGACCCGGCGAAGCTGGTGCTGCGGCTGCTGTCGGACGCGGAGTTCCTGGCCGCTCACGCGGAGGGGCTGCTCAGCGAGGACGAGCAGAAGCGGATCCTCTGGGCGAAGCCCGCCCGGAGCGTGAAGTCCGTGAAGTGGTCGGCGGCGGACGCGGTGCTGATCGACGAGGCCGGTGACCTGGTGGCGCGTACGCACTCGCTCGGCCATGTCGTCCTCGACGAGGCGCAGGACCTGTCCCCGATGCAGTACCGGGCGGTGGGGCGCCGCTGTTCGACCGGTTCGGCGACCGTGCTCGGCGACCTCGCGCAGGGGACGACGCCGTGGTCGACGGAGAGCTGGGCGCAGGCGCTGTTCCACCTCGGCAAGGCGGACGCGGTGGTCGAGGAGCTGACCGCGGGCTTCCGTGTGCCGCGCGAGGTGATCGCGTACGCCTCACGGCTGCTGCCGGAGATCTCACCGGGCCTGGCGGCGGTCGAGTCGGTACGTGAGTCGCCGGGCTCGCTCGTCGTACGGGAGGTGGCGGGCGCGGACGCCCTGGACACGGCCGTCGTCGCGGCGTGCGAGGAGTCGCTGGGCCATGAGGGGTCGATCGGCCTGATCGCGGCCGACGCCCGGATTCCGGCACTGGCCGAGGCGCTGACGGCGGCGGGCCACCCGTATCTGTCCCCCGGCGAGGAGACGACCGCCGAGTCACGGCTGACGCTGGTGCCCGCGTCGCTGGCGAAGGGCCTGGAGTACGACTACGTGGTGCTCGACGAACCGGCGGCGGTGGTCGACGGCGAGCCGGACGAGCGGACGGGGCTGCGGCGGCTGTACGTGGCGCTCACGCGGGCCGTGTCGGGGCTGACGGTGCTGCATGCGGTGGGGTTGCCGGGGGCGCTGCGGTAGGTGGGGCGGGGGCGCCTGCGGGGGGGGTGGGGGCGGGGCTGTGGACGGGTGGGGGCGCCTGCGGCGGGGCTGTCCCCTGCCCGCCCCTTCCCGAAACCGGGGGCTTCGCCCCGGGCCCCCTTTTGTCCTCAATCGCCGGACAGGCTGAGATGGTCGGCCCGGACGGGCTGAGATGGTCGGACGGGTCGAGATGGTCGGCCCGGACGGGTCGAGATGGCCCCGCTCCTCACACGCCGGAGGGGCTTGAGGAGCGGGACCGCGGCCGTCAGGCGTCGACGGCCTCGCGCCATTCCCGTACCGCTGCCGCGTCCACCGGGTGCGACCAGCCTCGCGGGCGGGCGGCGCCGCCGATGTGGACCGCGTCGATGCCCGCAGCGAGCAGGCGCGGCAGGTGGTGGAGGTGGAGGCCGCCGCCGACCAGGATCTGCGGCTCGTAGCCCGGCTCGCGTGTGCGGGCCGCCTCGGCGAGGAGCGTCGGGATGCCCTCGTCGACCCCGCCGGCCGAGCCCGCGGTGAGGTACGTGTCGAGGCCGGGCAGGTCCGCGAGCTGCTTGCGCAGGGCGTCGCGGTCCGCGGCCCGGTCGATGGCACGGTGGAAGGTCCACCGACAGCCTTCCAGCTCCGCGAGAATCCGCTCGACGGTCACGAGGTCGGGGTAACCGTCCTCGTCCAGGAAGCCGAAGACGAACTCGTCGGCGCCCTCCGCCCGCATCTCCCGCGCCTTCTCCAGCAGGAGGTCGATGTCACCGGCGGCGAATCCGTCGACCACCCTGAGCATCACGCGCAGGGGAATGTCCACGGCGGACCGGATCGCCGCGAAGGTCTCCCGGGACGGGGTCAGGCCGTCGGCCGCCATATCGGTGACCAGTTCGAGGCGGTCTGCACCACCCGCCTGTGCGGCGACCGCGTCCTCAGCGTCGAGGGCGATCACCTCCAGGACTGCACGGTTGCTCATGGATCCCCATTCCTCCAGATAACGGCTATAGGTCTAGTCCAATAGTCAGCCTACGGGTCAGCCACCTGAAGGCGCAGCTCTCCATGTGAACGCGTGATCGCGAAGATACGCGAGTGCACACCGCGGACGGGTGAGGGCACCTCCCCGGAACCACTTGCCTTTTACACCCCTCAGGGGTATACATGAGGCAACAGTAGATACCCCCTAGGGGTATCCAGGACCACGCCAGGGAGGAACCCGTGTCCGCGCACCCCGCCGCACCCGCAGCCAGCAACGCGGCCCGTACCACCGGCGCCGCAGCAGCAGAGGTCGAGCTCGCCATCGGTGGCATGACCTGCGCCTCCTGCGCGGCCCGCATCGAGAAGAAGCTGAACCGGATGGACGGCGTCGAGGCCACCGTCAACTACGCCACCGAGAAGGCCAAGGTCAGCTACCGGGGCGCGGACATCTCCGTACAGGATCTGATCGCCACCGTCGAAGCCACCGGGTACACCGCGCAGGAGCCCGCCCCTGCCGCACGGGCCGACGACGCCGGTTCCGGCTCCGGCTCCGGCTCCGGCTCCGGGGGAAGCGCCGAGGACGACGCGCTGCGGCCCCTGCGGCAGCGGCTCCTCACCTCCGTACTGCTCGCCGTGCCGGTCATCGCGATGGCGATGATCCCGGCCTTCCAGTTCGACTACTGGCAGTGGCTCTCGCTTACTCTCACCGCGCCCGTCGTCACGTACGCCGCCTGGCCGTTCCACCGTGCCGCCTGGACCAACGCCAAGCATGGCGCGGCCACGATGGACACCCTGATCTCGGTCGGCACCTCGGGCGCGTTCCTGTGGTCGCTCTGGGCCCTGTTCTTCGGCACTGCGGGCATGGTCGGCATGACCCACCCGTTCGAGCTGACCATCGGCCGCACCGACGGCGCCGGGAACATCTATCTCGAAGTCGCCGCCGGGGTCACCACGTTCATCCTGGCCGGGCGCTACTTCGAGGCCCGCTCCAAGCGGAAGGCGGGCGCCGCGCTCAAGGCACTCCTGGAACTGGGCGCCAAGGAGGTCACCGTTCTGCGCGAAGGCCGCGAGGTGACCGTACCGACCGCCGACCTCCAGGCCGGTGACCGTTTCCTGGTCCGCCCCGGCGAGAAGATCGCCACCGACGGCATCGTGGTCGAAGGTGCCTCGGCCGTCGACGCCTCCATGCTCACCGGCGAGTCCGTCCCCGTGGAGGTCGGTGTCGGCGACTCCGTCACCGGAGCCACGCTCAACGCGGGCGGCCGGCTCGTCGTGGAAGCGACCCGGGTCGGCGCCGACACCCAGCTGGCCCGGATGGCGAAGCTGGTCGAGGACGCCCAGAACGGCAAGGCCGCGGCCCAGCGCCTCGCCGACCGGATCTCCGCCGTCTTCGTCCCCATCGTGATCGCCCTCGCGCTCGGCACCCTCGGCTTCTGGCTCGGCAACGGGGCGGGACTCACCGCCGCGTTCACCGCCGCCGTCGCCGTACTGATCATCGCCTGCCCCTGCGCCCTCGGACTCGCCACCCCCACCGCCCTCATGGTCGGCACCGGACGCGGCGCCCAGCTCGGCATCCTCATCAAGGGCCCCGAAGTCCTGGAAACCACCCGCCGCGTCGACACGATCGTGCTCGACAAGACCGGCACCGTCACCACCGGCAAGATGACCCTCCTCGCCGTCCACACCGCCGAAGGCACCACCGAAGCCGACGTCCTGCGCCTCGCCGGAGCCCTGGAACACGCCTCCGAACACCCCATCGCCCAGGCCGTCGCCGCCGGAGCCACCGCCGAAGTCGGCGAACTCCCCACCCCCGAGGACTTCGCCAACGTCCCCGGCCTCGGAGTCCAGGGCATCGTCGAGGGCCACGCGGTGCTGGTGGGCCGCGAGAAGCTCCTGGCGCAGTGGGAGATCCACCTCACCGTGGAGCTGGAGCGCCTGAAGTTGCAGGCGGAGGCCGCGGGCCGTACGGCGATCGCGGTCGCCTGGGACGGCGAGGCGCGGGCGGTCCTGGAGGTGGCGGACGCGGTGAAGGACACCAGCGCGGAAGCCATCGTGCGGCTGAGGGCCCTCGGCCTCACCCCGATCCTGCTCACCGGTGACAACCGGGCGGTGGCGGAGTCGGTCGCCGCCGAGGTCGGCATCGACGAGGTGTTCGCGGAGGTCATGCCGGAGGACAAGGTCGACGTCGTCAAGCGCCTCCAGGCGGAGGGCCGTTCGGTCGCGATGGTCGGTGACGGCGTCAACGACGCGGCCGCCCTCGCCCAGGCCGACCTGGGCCTGGCCATGGGGACCGGGACGGACGCCGCGATCGAGGCCGGTGACCTGACACTGGTACGAGGCGACCTGAGGGCCGCCGCCGACGCCATCCGGCTGTCGCGCAAGACGCTCGGCACCATCCGGACGAACCTGTTCTGGGCCTTCGCCTACAACGTCGGCGCGCTGCCGCTGGCCGCGGCCGGACTGCTCAACCCGATGATCGCGGGGGCCGCGATGGCCTTCTCCTCGGTCTTCGTGGTCGGCAACTCGCTGCGACTGCGCGGGTTCAAGGCGGGGTCGTAAAAGGCGAGGTCGTAAAAGGCGAGGTCGTAAGAGGCGGGGTCGTAGAAAGCGGGGTCGTAGAAAGCGGGGCGACGCGACGAGAAGGCCCCTATCCGCCCACGACGAACCGGACCCGCGTTCCCGGCACGGCCTGCGCCGCCGCCGGGAGCGCGGGTTCCGGCACGACCCCGACGACCGGGTAACCCCCGGTCGTCGGATGGTCGTTGAGGAACACCACGGGTCGCCCGTCCGGCGGCACCTGAACCGCCCCGAGCACCAGGCCCTCGCTGGGCAGCTCCTCCTCGCGGGCCCGCTCCAGGGCCGGGCCCTCGGTGCGCAGGCCGATGCGGTTGCTGTGCGGCGAGACCCGGTACGCGGCGGTGGTGAGCGTACGCAGCGCGGCGTCGGTGAACCACGTGTGGCGGGGGCCGAGGCTCACCGGGAGCACCAGTTCGGTGGGCGCGGCGGGCCAGGGCACGGCGTCGGGGAGCGGTGGGCCGTACGCCGCCGGGGCGCCGAGCGGGAGTACGTCGCCGTCGCGCAGGGGCGGGGGCCCGAGCCCCGAGAGCAGGTCGGCCGAGCGGCTGCCCAGCACCGGTTCCGGCACGAGGCCACCGGCGAACGCCAGATAACCGCGCAGGCCGGACGCCGCGGGCCCCACGTCGAGGACCGCACCCGCCGGTACGCGTACGGGGGCGCCCCAGGCCACCGGCCGGCCGTCCACCGTCACCCGGCACACCGCACCGCCGACGACGGCCACCACGGTCCGGGTCGGGCGGACCGCGCAGCCGGTGACCGTGGTCTCCAGGACGGCCGCGCCGGGCGGGTTGCCGGCCAGCCGGTTGGCCAGTCGGGCGGCGGGCGCGTCCAGGGCCCCGGCCCGGCCCACCCCGAGGTGCGCCCAGCCGGTCCGCCCCTCGTCCTGCACGGTGGTCAGGGCACCGGCCCGGATCACATCGAGTACGTGGGTCATCGACGCGCCTCCCCCGCAACGCCCGCGGTCCGATCCGCCGTCCCGTTCTCCACCACGGTGTCCCCCGGCCCCGGCCCCGTCCCCGCCGCGACGAACCTCACGCGCGCGCCCGGTCCCAGGAGCGCCGCCGGTTCGCGGGCCGGGTCCCACAGGGCGTCCGGGTCCGGCATCCGGCCGATGAGCTGCCAGCCGCCGGGCGAGGGGCGCGGATAGACCCCGGTGTAGGGCCCGGCGAGGGCCAACGCCCCGGCCGGGACCCTGGTGCGCGGGGTCGTACGCCGGGGCATGTGCAGCCGCTCGGGCAGCCCGGTGAGGTAGCCGAAGCCCGGCGCGAAGCCGCAGAAGGCCACCCGGAATTCGGTACGGGAGTGGATGCGGGCGACATCGTCGTCGGCGACGCCCCAGGCCGCGGCGACCTCGGCGAGGTCCGGGCCGTCGTAGACGACGGGGATCTCCACGGCCGCGCCCGTGTCGCGGCGCAGCGGCGGTATCCGCCAGGAGGCGAGGTCGCGGGCGAACCGGGCCATGGCGTCGGGGTCGTGGCCGTGGCCCGGTTCCGCGATGCCGTCGAGGAGGACCGTACGGGCGCCGGGGACGATCTCGCGGACGGCGGGGAGTTCACCGCGGGCGCGGCGGCGGAGCAGTTCGGCGTGGAATGCCTCGGCGTGTTCGCCGCAGGACAGTTCGACCAGGAGCGCCTGCCGCCCGGCGGGGAGCACCTGTACCCGGCCCTCGCGGCCCCCGTAGCGGCCCCCGTCGCGGCCCCTGACTTCACCGAAAGCCGCAGGTGCCGCAGGTGCCCCAGGCACCCCGCACGCCCCGCTCACATGAACGCCCGCACCGAGACGCCCGCCTCTTCCAGCGCGGCCCGCACCCGGCGCGCGAGTGCCGCGGCGCCCGGGGTGTCGCCGTGGACGCACAGCGAGCGCGCCGCGACCGGTATCCGGCTGCCGTCCGCGGCGGTCACCGTCCGCTCGACGGCCATCCCGACGCTGCGGCGTACGACCTCGTCCGCGTCGTGCACCACCGCGCCCGGCTCGCCGCGCGGGACCAGGGTGCCCCGCGCGGTGTACGCCCGGTCGGCGAAGGCTTCCTGAACGGCGGGCAGGCCCGCGGCCTCGGCGTGGGCGAGCAGCCGGGAGCCGGGCAGCCCGAGGACACCGAGGCCGCCGGGGCCGCCGCCCGCGAGCCGGACGCCCTCGATGACGGCGGCGGCCTGATCGTCGTCCCACACGGCGCGGTTGTAGAGGGCGCCGTGCGGTTTGACGTACGAGACCGAGGAACCGGCCGCCTCCGCGAAGACCCGCAGGGCACCGATCTGGTACGCGATCTCGGCGGTCAGCTCGGCGGCGGGCACGTCCATCGAGCGTCGCCCGAAACCGGCCAGGTCCCGGTACGAGACCTGGGCCCCGATACGTACGCCGCCGGCCGCCGCCGCGTCGCAGACCCGCCGCATCACGGAGGCGTCGCCCGCATGGAAGCCGCAGGCCACATTGGCGCTGGTGACACACGCGAGGAGCGCGTCGTCGTCGGTGAGGGTCCAGTGCCCGAAGCCTTCACCGAGATCCGCGTTGAGATCCATCATCACGGGCGCACGCTAGCGATTGTTCAACAATCTGACAAGGCCCGGTCCGGGGAACGGGACGCCCGTACGGTTCACTGGGCGTGCACAGCACGCACACGCACCACACACGGCACAGCGGACACGGCGACGAGCAGGGGCGGGCATGGCAGGCGCGACGTCAGGGACCGGAGCAGGGGCAGGGGCCGGAGCAGCGGGGCGGACCGGGAATCCCGATCTCTCCGAACTGGCGGCCGACAGCGCCTCCCTGTCCCGCTCCGGCACCGCCGAACGCGTCGCCGTCATCCTGCGCGACCGGATCTCGCAAGGCTACTTCCCGCCCGGCAGCCGGCTCTCCGAGGAGTCCATCGCCGGTGCGCTCGCCGTGTCCAGGAACACCCTGCGCGAGGCGTTCCGGCTGCTTTCCCACGAGCGCCTCCTGGAACACCGCCTGAACAAGGGCGTCTTCGTCCGCATCCTGGCCGTCGACGATCTGGTGGACATCTACCGCGTACGCCTGCTGGTCGAGTGCGCGGCCCTGCGGGCGCTGGGCGAGCCGCCGTACGACGTGACGGACGTCGAAGCCGCAGTGGCCACCGGCGAAAAGGCCGCCCTGGCGGACGACTGGGCCGCCTGCTCGACCGCGAACATCCGCTTCCACCAGGCCCTGGCCGGGCTGGCCGGCAGCGCGCGCACCGACGAACTGATGCGCAACGTCCTGGCCGAACTGCGGCTGGCGTTCCATGTGATGGCCGACCCGCGCCGCTTCCACGAGCCCTACCTGACCCGCAACAGGGAGATCACGGACCGGCTCGCCGAGGGCGACGCGGCGGGCGCCGAACGACTGCTGGCCTTCTACCTGGAGGACTCCCGGCGCCAGCTCGCGGAGGCGTACGCGGAACGGCTCACGGGTCAGCACAACGGCTGAGGGCTGCCCCGTAGGCCGCATAGGCCGCGACCGCGAAGTTCCGTCCGGCCCACGCCACCGGCCTCCCCCACCCCTCACCCCGCCCCGTCACCCCTTCACTCCGCCCGCACGTACCACCCACCCGGGCGGATCTTGAGCGCGCCCCCGCTTTCCGATCCACGCACCCCGCACTCTTGTGGGCTTGTTCAACAATCGCCTAACGTCTCCGCGATACCTCGTCTGATCAGGACCCTGCGAGCCCCCGTGCCCGCATGTCCATACGCGGAAGAAGGCCGACGCGTGATCGTTCTCCTCGGCGTGCTCGTGGTGATCCTCGGATTCGCCACCCGCCGCAATCCCCTCCTCGTGGTGGGTGTCGCAGGCATCGTCACGGGCCTGCTCGGCAAGCTCTCCCCGCAGGAGGTGCTGACCACCTTCGGCGAGAGCTTCGCCTCCTCGCGCTCGGTGACCGTCTTCGTCATCACGCTCCCCGTGATCGGGCTGCTGGAGCGCTACGGACTCCAGGAGCAGGCCCGCACGCTGATCGGCAGACTCGGCAAACTGACCACCGGCCGCTTCCTGACCCTGTACCTGCTGATCCGTCAGCTCACCGCCTCCGTCGGCCTCACCAGCATCGGCGGGCCCGCCCAGAGCGTGCGCCCGCTGATCGCCCCGATGGCCGAGGCCGCCGCCGAGGCGAAGGCGGGCGGCCCGCTGCCGGAGAAGCTGCGCGAGAAGGTCCGCTCGCACGCCTCCGCGGCGGACACCATCGGCGTCTTCTTCGGTGAGGACTGCTTCATCGCCATCGGCTCGATCCTCCTGATCACGGGGTTCGTCAACTCGACCTACAACCAGCACCTCGAACCCCTGCACCTGGCGCTGTGGGCCATCCCGTCCGCGATATGCGCCTTCCTGATCCACGGCGGACGGCTGCTCAACCTGGACCGTCAGCTGGAGCGCGAACTGGCCGTCGCCGCAGCCGAGAACGAGTCGTCGGCGCACGCCGCCCGCCGGACGGAGGACTCCAAGTGATCAAGTCCGAGTACTTCTTCTGGCTCGTCGGCGCGGTGTTCCTCGTCATGGCCTCGCAGATGGCCATGGACCGCACCAACCCCAAGCGCTTCGGCTCGGCCGGATTCTGGGGCCTGCTGGGTGCCGCGTTCTTCTACTCCACCGGAGTCGTCGACGACTTCCTGCCCGCCGAACCCCTCGGCGTCGCCGTGCTGATCCTGATCGTGCTGGGCGGCTTCGGCCTCACCGGCAAGGGCGAGTCGCGCACCCCCTCGCGCGAGAAACGCGCCGCGACGGCCGCCCGCTTCGGCAACAAGCTGTTCCTCCCGGCCCTCACCATCCCCGTCGTCGCGATGATCTGCGCGACGCTCGTGAAGAACTGGAGGATCGACGGCGAACCGGTCCTGGAACCGGGGTACGAGACCATCCTCGGCCTGGGCGTCGGCGCCATCGCCGCCCTGATCGTCGGCATGGTGGTGCTCCGCGAGCGCAGCATCGCCGTACCCCTGCACTCCGGCCGCAGCATGCTCGAATCGATGGGCTGGGCACTGCTCCTGCCGCAGCTCCTCGCCGTCCTCGGTTCGATCTTCCAGTCCGCGGGCGTCGGCGAGCAGGTCCGCAGGATCAGTGAGGCGGTGCTGCCCGAGGGACAGCAGCTGGTGGCCGTGGTGGTCTACTGCGGCGGCATGGCCCTGTTCACCATCGTCATGGGCAACGCGTTCGCGGCCTTCCCGGTGATGACGGCGGCCATCGGCTGGCCGGTCCTGATCGAGCAGATGAACGGCAACGCGCCCGCCGTCCTCGCGATCGGCATGCTCTGCGGCTTCTGCGGCACCCTCGTCACCCCCATGGCCGCCAACTTCAACCTGGTCCCCGCGGCCCTCCTCGAACTCAAGGACCAGTACGGCCCGATCAAGGCGCAGCTCCCCACGGCCGCCGCGCTGCTGGTCTGCAACATCGCGATCATGGCGCTGTTCGCCTTCTGAGCCACCGAACCGCCGGGCCACTGAGCCAATGGTGTCGGGGCGGCTGTTCGCGTCCTGACCCGAGCCGCCGAACATTCGCCCCGGCACACCCCCGGAACACCCCGGCACCCCCGAACACCCGTACCCTCACCCGCCCGCACCCCCCTGGAGTGATCTCGATGCCCTCCGCGTCCCCCAGCCCGGTCCCCGCCCCGTTCCCCGCCCCGTACGCCGTCCCGTTCGCCGAACTCGCCCTCGCCAACGTCGTACGCGAATACCCCAACGCCCCGGCCCACCTGTACGCGGGCCCCGAGGAACTGGTCGAGCCGCGCACCCTGCATCCCGCGTTCTACGGGGGTTTCGACTGGCACTCCACGGTGCACATGCACTGGCTGCTCGTCCGTCTCCTGCGCCGCTTCTCGTCCCGCGGCGAGCTTCCGGCCACCCTCACCACCCGTATCCACGAGGTCCTGAACACCCACCTCACCCCGCAGAACCTCGCCGTGGAAGCGGACTACCTGCGCGGCCGGCCCCACTTCGAGCGCCCCTACGGGTGGGCGTGGCTCGTGGCACTGGCCGCGGAGTGCCGTGTGCTCGGCACCCCCGACGGCGACCGCTGGGCCGACGCCCTCGCCCCCGCCGTGGCCACGGTCGGCGACCTGCTCACCGGCTGGCTGCCCAGGGCGACGTACCCGATCCGGCACGGGATCCACGGCAACAGCGCGTTCGGGCTGGGCCTGATCCTGGACGCGGGCGAGCGTGCCGGACTGACCGCACCCGTGCTCGACGCGGTGGCGGACCGGATCCGCGACTGGTTCACCGCCGACCACGACGCGCCCACCCACTGGGAGCCCTCCGGCCAGGACTTCCTCTCCCCGGCCCTGACCGAGGCGGACGCGGTGCGCAGGGTGCTGCCCGTCGAGGAGTTCCGCGGCTGGCTGGCCGCGTTCCTGCCGGGCCTGGCCACCTCCTCACTGCTCACCCCGCCCGTGGTCTCCGACCACGCGGACCCCTACATCGGCCATCTGCTGGGCCTCACCCTGAGCCGGGCAGCGGCTCTGCGGACCATCGCCGCGGCGCTGCCCGACGGCCCGGAGCGCACGGCGCTGACCGAGTCCGCCGACGCGCACCTGACGGCGGGCCTCCCCACGGTGTCGTCGGGCGACTTCAGTTCGGACCACTGGCTGGCCACGTTCGCCGCGCTGGCCCTGGACACCGCGCCGGGCCACTGACGGTCGGACTGCCGCTCCACCCGGACCGCGCGGCCGATCCGCGCGGACGGGGGCTCTAGGGTCGGCCCATGACCGACACCACGCCCCCCGGACCTGACGACGACGGCACCCGCACCGCCGCCCTCCGCGACCGCTGGCGGGAGGCCCTAGTCGCCGCCCGGTCCGGGGCGCCGGGCCCCGATCCGCTGCCGTACGCCGACAACCTCCTGGCCCGCTGGGCGGAACCGCAGCGCCGCTACCACACGGCCACCCACCTGGCGGCGGTCCTGGACCGCGTCGACACGCTGGCCGGCCACGCCGACGACCCGGCGGCGGTACGGCTCGCCGCCTGGTTCCACGACGCGGTGTACCGCCCGGACCGCACGGAGAACGAGGAGCGCAGTGCCGCACTCGCCGAGCGCGCGCTGCCCGAGGCGGGCGTCCCGGCGCCCGTCACGGCGGAGGTCGCCCGGCTGGTCCGGCTCACGGTCACCCACGACCCGGCGGACGGCGACCGCAACGGCGAGGTGCTGTGCGACGCGGACCTGGCGATCCTGGCGGGCGGCCCGCAGGAGTACGGGGCGTACGCGGCACAGGTGCGCGAGGAGTACGGATTCGTACCGGACGACGCGTTCCGGGAGGGTCGGGCGGCGGTGCTGCGGCAACTGCTGGAGCTGCCGCGCCTGTTCCGTACGCCGCACGGGGTGACGGAATGGGAGCCGAGGGCGCGGCAGAACCTGACGACGGAGCTGGACCTGCTGTCCTCGACGCGCGCGTCGGAGGAGTAGGAGGACGGGAGGCGCTGCGGCCGGCGTCCACGGAGCAGGACGGCCGGAGGCGGCAGCTCACGTCCACGGAGCAGAACAACCGGAAGACGCGGCAGCTCGCGTCCACGGAGCAGGACGGCCGGGAATGTAACGGGCATGATCCGTGTTGGGGCCTGTCATGCCCGACTCTGCCTCCCGCCGCACCCGTATGCCGCTGGCCGTATACATCCTCGGCCTCTCGGTCTTCGCTCTCGGCACCAGTGAGTTCATGCTGTCCGGGCTGCTGCCGCCCATCGCCGACGACATGAACGTGTCCATTCCCCGCGCCGGACTCCTCATATCCGCCTTCGCGATCGGCATGGTGGTCGGCGCCCCGCTGCTCGCCGTGACCACGCTCCGGCTGCCGCGCAAGACGACGCTGATCACCTTGATCTCGGTCTTCGGCCTCGGCCAGATCGCGGGTGCGCTGGCTCCGACGTACGAGGTGCTCTTCGTCTCCCGGGTGGTCAGCGCGTTCGCGTGCGCGGGCTTCTGGGCGGTCGGGGCGTCGGTGGCCATCGCGATGGTGCCGGTGAACGCGCGGGCGCGGGCGATGGCGGTGATGATCGGCGGGCTGTCGATCGCGAACGTGCTGGGTGTGCCGCTGGGGGCGTTCCTCGGTGAGCACCTGGGCTGGCGGTCGGCGTTCTGGGCGGTGGGTGCGGCGTCCGCCGTGGCGCTGGTCGGGGTCGCGACGCGCATCCCGCACATCCCGCTGCCGGACCGGAAGCCGGAGCTGCGGCAGGAGCTGTCGATCTACCGGGACCGGCAGGTCTGGCTGTCCATCGTGATCACGGCGCTCGCGGCGGGCGGTGTCTTCTGCGCGTTCAGCTATCTCGCGCCGCTGCTGACGGATGTGGCGGGCCTGGACTCGGGCTGGGTGCCGTGGATCCTCGGCCTGTTCGGGATCGGTGCGCTGGTCGGTACGACGATCGGCGGCCGGGTCGCGGACGCGCACCTGTTCGGGGTGCTGCTGGGCGGTGTGACGGCGTCGACGGTGTTCCTGACGGCGCTGGCCCTGTTCGCCTCCAGCCAGATCGCGGTGATCGCGCTGGCCTTCCTGCTGGGCCTGTCGGCGTTCTTCACGGCTCCGGCGCTCAACGCCCGGATGTTCAACGTGGCGGGCGCCGCGCCGACGCTGGCCGGTGCGACGACGACCGCCGCGTTCAACCTGGGCAACACGAGCGGCCCGTGGCTGGGCGGTGCGGTGATCGACGCGGACTTCGGTTTCGAGGCCACGGCCTGGGCGGGCGCGGCGATGACGGTGCTGGCGCTGGCGGCGGTGGTCGTCTCGCTGCGGCTCCAGCGCGGCGGCGGTTCCCCGTCCCGCGAGGTGGCGAAGAGCGTGGTCCCCGCTACCCGGGAGCCGGCCGCCCCTTCGGTCTGCGCAGCCCCGCAGCAGTGAGGCGCCGGACCAGCTCCTTGGAGCCGATCTCCCGCGCTCCGGCCCGCACCGCGTCCCCGTACCGGGCTTCCGGTATGTCGTAGTGGTCCCGCTCGAAGGCGCGCGGGGGGCAGTCGATCGAGGCGGCGAAGACGTGCAGTTCCTCGAAGGACACATCGCTGACCAGGTGCGACCAGAGCCGGCCGTGTCCCGGCCAGTCCGGCGGGTCGATGTAGACCGTCACCGCCGCAGCACCCCGCTCAGCGCCCCCACCGGCGCCACCCTCACGGTCGCCTTGGTGCACACCCAGTGCGGATCGGGCCCCAGCTCCGGCTCGACGTCCAGGGCGTGCGGCCCGTCCTCGCCGACGCACACGGGGCACAGCGGCCACCGCCCGTACCGCTCCAGCAGGGCGTCCTGCACGTCCTGAGCGATCAGCCCGACGACGAACCCCGCCCCCTCGGGCCACTGCTCGACCCACCAGCGCCGGTGCGTCACCGCGTCCTCGACGAGCGAGACGATCTCGGCCTCGGCCACGTCTCCGGCGGCGAGATCGGCCATGACGAGCGCGCGGGCGGTGTGCAGTGCCTGCTCCAGGGGGTTCAGCTCCATACAGCCATTGTCCCCCCACAACGCGGTACGCCCCGCCCTCCGGCCGGTGGAGAGGGGGCGGCGGGCCGCTTCATGGTCGGTACAGGTGGCGTCGTCACCCCATCTCACCCATCCGTACCCGGCTGCCCGTACTCCGCCCGGAAGCCCCCGAGCCGCTCCGCCACCAGCGCGAGCCAGGCGCCGGGTGTGTACGGAACCTGCGGATCGACCTCCATCCCCAGTTCGGCCACGGCGAGCGCGTAGTCGGCCTCATCAAGGCGGAGGGCAAGCAGTTCGTGCAGCTCGCCGACGAGTCGGGCCACGAGCGTACGGTCCACCGTGCTGCCGTAGTCGTCGATGGCCGCATCGTGGTCGGCGAACTCATCGGGCATGTCCTGCGAGAACCAGCTTCCGAGGAACTGGGCGAGCTCGGGGAAGCGGGCGCGCCATTCCCAGTGCGTCTCCGGTGTCGCCAACGGGGGCGGAACCTCGCCTTCCTCGATGCTGTGCTTGATGTGGTCGGCGAGCAGGAAGAACCAGCCCTGGATCCCGGACTCGGGCAGGCCCACATCCGGCACCGAATAGAACTCGCCGAGGCGCAGCCGCAGCCGGCCGGGGGGATTGCGCGCGTACTCCCGGATCTGCTGCTCCGCGACGGACAGGGCCCAGGGCCGGGCATGCCAGGTATGCCGCAGATACGCCTGGAGGGCGCGACTCGGCATCTCCGGGGCATCATCGGCGTTCTCACCGAGGTACGCGCCGGCAACCTGGTCCAACTCGCCGTAACGGCGGTCGAATTCGAGTGGCTTCATGGACACGCGGTCAGCCTCTACAAGTAGATCGGAAAGGTGGTGAGCACAACGAAGCCGTGCGGGCTCGTCGGCTCACGTCTGAGCACCACCCGCGCAGCTCGCACATCGATGGGCTCGCGTCCGGCGAGCGCCATGGCCTGCAACAGCACCCGGCCGACCGGCTCGGCCCGCGACGGCCAGGCGGCCTCGATGGCAAGACGGGGCCGGGTGCCCTGAGCCAGCCAGCGGTGGATGGCCTGTTCATTGGTGGTGACGGCCTGCTGGGTGGCCCAGCGGGCAGTTTCCCGGTCGGGGTAGGTCGCGGAACGGGTGAGCACGGTGTCCTCGGTTCGGTGGGTGGTCAGAGGGCGTCAAAAGACCAGAACATGCCGACCTCGACGTCGGAGACGGCAATCAGACCGGCATCCGCGTCGTACTGGGTGAACGGGTTTACACCAGTGGCCGCCATGACGTAGAAGTCTGGATTCTCGCTCCCCCATCCGGTGTTCGCGTAGAAACGGGTTGCCGCCGGAAAGCGAGAGAGCAGGACTCTGGCCCTCTCCTCCATCTTCGGTCTACGACGGTCGAACTCCCACTCACGCGTGACGTCCAGCCAAGCGCTGGCGAGTGTGACCAGCAGCCTTTCGACCGAGGTTCGCGGGATCTCCTTTACACGCTTCCGCCACAGGTCCACCTCAGCCGCGTTCGCAGGAGGCTGCTGAAAAGGGAAAATCGGGTCCTCCCGTCGCTCGTCCTCACCCTCATGAGGGTCGAGCGACCGCCACCCACGGGGGTCCTGCGCTTTGCCCCGCATGATGGACGCGACGTCGTACCACCACTCTTCATGCTCACGCCGTGCAACGCCCACGAATGTAAAGCGGTAGAACAGCTTGAGTGCGTCCGCCCATGCCACCGCATTGGTTAGTGTAATCGCCCACTCCACTATAAAGGGCCGAAGCGCGCCATGACGATACGCCAACTATTAAGGAAATCCCAATCAAACCATTGCGTGCCCCACGGACGGCGGCCGGAATTTCACCGCGCGTCAAAGGACCAGAAGATACCCACTTCAGCTTCCGACACAGCGATCAAGCCAGCATCCCAGTCGAACTGGCTGAATGGATCAACCTCCCGGACAGGTTGTTCATAAAAATCCGGATCCGCCCCTCTCCATCCGACGTTTGAATAGAATCGGGACCCCGGTGGGAATCTGGAAAGCAGCAGGTCAGCCCGACGCTCCATCCCGGGGCGACGCCGATCGAATTCCCATTCACGCGAGACATTCAACCAGTTCGTAGCAAGAGTCACCAGCAGCGTCCTGACCGAAGATCGAGGAAGCTCGAACGCACGGCCTCGCCAAGCCTCCGCATCCGCATCCGCCAAACCGGAATTAACAGGAGGAGAAAAAGGGAAGGTCGGGTCCTCCATACGCTCGTCTTCACCCTCGGCAGGATCGAGCGAAAGCCACCCCCTGGGGTCCCGCCCCTCTCCACGCATAATGGACCAGACGTCGTACCACCACTCCGCGTGCGAGCGTCGAACGACAGCCACATACGAATAGCGCTCGAAGAGCGCTACCGCATCAGCCCAAGATTGCTCGTCAAGAGCTTCCATAAGCACTCCATCATTCAGGCATCGATGTCACAACAACAAATGGAGGATTGAGATCCGGATCATATTTGAGCCGAGTATTAACCCCCTCAGCGTCCCGAACAGGCATGGGTTGGTGATTCACAACATTCGATATCCTACCTGTTACGACCGACCCAGAAGCTGGCCCCTCTGCCGAAATGGAATCTACATCGAAATCCTTCTGGGGCCTTTCCGGAGGCGGATCCTTCAACCATTCCTGGATCTCCGCAGTATTCGCCCGTATACAGTACTGTGTATACTTTTGAGCCGACTCCAAGTTAATGAAGCTGGATGCTGCAGGGATACTTGGCTTCCCCGCCCCATTGGCCTGGTCCTCCAGACGCAGGAGCAATTGACTGTCAGTCTTTCCCACATGCTTGTCGAACGTGTGCCCGCCAACGAGCTCTTCGTTGGTCGCGAGATCCAGCGAATAAACATAAGGAACCTGGCTCTCGGGTCGCTGCCAACTGTGTTCCTTCTTGAATTCGTTGAGCGACCTGGCACCGTAGCCCTGAGCACGCGCCTGCTCCGACTGGAACGTGGGTGCACTACGCAGCGCGAAATCCAATTCCGGCTTGAGTTTTTTCAGTTCGTCGGCAGCCTCGTGGAACTGACGGTGATGATCCTCGACCACCGCATTCATGCCGGTCTTATCCATATGAGAACGAAAAGTGATGACGATTTCAGCAAATGCCATCGTCGCCGCAAGTCGGGTCAACTCCATCAGGTCGAGGCCGACCGTCAGATCCTTTACCGTCGCGTCAGCCGCCTCCTTGGCATACTTCACCTTCAAGCCACGATTCTTCTCGGCAAGATCGGCCAATGGGTCCAGGATTCTCTGGACAGCGTCCGCCGTCTTCCGTAGCACGTCAATGATGGGGCGGCGCCCGGCGTGGACCGTTCCGCGACTGGTCTTCCAACTACGCCCCTGCGGCGCCCGCTGCCCTTCTTCGTTGCGGGTGCGCCCCCATTCGGTAGTTCCCCAGATCGTCTGGCAGAACGCTCTCATCGCCCCCTGCCACTCGCTGTTCCCCTGAGGGTCGGTGAGGTATGCAATGGCATCGGTCAGCTCCTCGGCGGACTTCGCCGCGTCCTTGGCGATCTCCCGCCACGCGACCGCCATTCCTCGGAGTTCATCGTCCCTGGCACCCGGGGTGATCTCATGGACCTTACCGAGGCGGAGGCCATGCTCGATCGCCGGACGGATGACGTCCGCGAGGAAGTCTGGGATCTCGCCGAGAATCCCCGATATCTGCCAGGAATCGGCGTCCTCACCCGTACCCGTCCACTCGATTTCGTTGACCGGACCGTAGGGCAGGATCTTATTGATGACCACAGGCTCGGGCCGCTTCACCGGCGGAGCGCCCTTCCGCCCACGAGCCTCCCAGTCCGCCTGGGCGTAGTTGTTCGCGGTGACGGTCAGACCCACCGCCGCACCTCCGATACTCACCACTCCCCTTCCCCAGACCTCAAGGAATTTTCCCGCCACCGCCATGTACTCGGCGGCAAAAGCTTCGGCACCCGACCCGGCCCCTGCCGACTGGCTGTACTTGTTCAGGGCGTCGACCAGCTTCACACCGCGCCGATCGTGGGCATCCTGTCCGTCCCGCACCAGCTCCGAGGCGTGGTAGACGTGTGGGGGCCGAATGTCGAAGCCCCCTCCCTGTGAGGGCGGTGGAGGCGGCGGGCCTGCCATCAGGCAGCCCCCCAGCCGCGCAGCACGGCCTGGTGAGCTGACGCGTAGTTGATATGGCCGGCGACCACCACCTCTTGAAGCCAGGCCTGGGCCGCCTCCAGGTCCTGCGCCGAGTGATCCCACTTGTCGAGTTCATCGACAAACGCCTGGCGCGCCTCGCCCTCCCACGTCAGGACCACCTGCTCCACCCGGGGGTAGAGCAGGTCCAGCTTCTCGTTGAGTTTCTTGAGTATGTCCTCAAGATCAGCGGAGAGGTTTCGCAAAGTCGCAAAATCGACGGCTATGGAATCGTCGTCCGATGGCATGTGTCCCCCGATGTCACAGGTCGTTGATACGGCTGCGCGGCGTCACTCCGGTTTGCACCCCGCCGTTCTGGTTCGGCGTGGAGAGCGCGTTCGCCTCTGCGGCCACGTCGACGGCGTTCTGCATCCGCCGGAATTGGCCCATGATCTCCAGCTCCTGCTCCGTGAAGCCGTTCCGACTCAGACGCACGGCCTGTTCCAGGATCTTCATGACGCCCCTGATCCGCACAGCGTCTTCCGCGGCTCCCCTATGGAGCGCCCTGTATGCCTTGGCTGCGGGGCCACGCCAGCCCGCCTCGATCACATCGACGATCTCGTCCATGCGTTTTACCTGTTTGGTCAGGTATTCCTGCATTTCGTCGAGATCGTCAGCCAGGTCGATCAATCGGTGATCGACCACCCGGAGGAACTGCCCGTCCATCGGATTCCCCCCATCCGTCAGCCCATTAAGGCCCATTCACCACGGGCCGTGCGACCAAATTAACAACTCACACCCGGGCGCATCCCGCCAGGTCCCGCACATTTCGCCACGTACATTCCCGACACCGCCCGCTGCCGAAAAGAATCGGCCCGGATTCATCTGAAATCGCGCCACCCACGCGCCCGCCCCAGCCGCCCGACCGGGCCGACGGGGCCGACCGGGCCGACCGGGCCGACGACCGACAGGACCGCCGCCCGCCCCGACCCCGTGCCCAAGGTCCCTCCAGAGGTAGGGACCAAAGGGGGGTTGACGGACCGCAGGGCTGAAAATATCTTTCAAGAGTGACCAATGACGTGAAGGAAATTTTCAGCGGCGACTCCCCGCCCGCTCCCGCGGCCCTCGCCGCCAAGGTCCGGACCCTCGCGCCCTCCATGACCCGCTCCATGCAGCGCGTCGCCGAAGCCGTCGCGAGTGACCCGGCCGGATGCGCCGCCCTCACCGTCACCGGTCTCGCCGAGCTCACCGGCACCAGCGAGGCCACCGTGGTCCGCACCGCACGGCTCCTCGGCTATCCCGGCTACCGGGACCTGCGCCTGGCGCTCGCCGGGCTCGCCGCGCATCAGGAGTCCGGCCGGGCGCCCGCCGTCACCGCGGACATCGCCGTCGACGACCCGATCGCGGACGTGGTCGCCAAGCTCGCCTACGACGAGCAGCAGACCCTCGCCGACACCGCCGCCGGGCTGGACACCGTGCAGCTCGGTGCCGCCGTCGCCGCCGCGTCGACCGCCCGCCGCATCGACATCTACGGCGCCGGGGCCTCCTCCCTCGTCGGCCAGGACCTGGCGCAGAAGCTGCTCCGGATCGGGCTGATCGCGCACGCCCACATGGACCCGCACCTCGCGGTGACCAACGCCGTGCAGCTCCGTTCCGGTGACGTGGCCATCGCCATCACGCACTCCGGGTCGACCAGCGACGTCATCGAGCCGCTCCGGGTCGCCTTCGACCACGGGGCGACGACCGTCGCGATCACCGGCCGGCCGGACGGCGCGGTCACGCAGTACGCGGACCACGTGCTGACCACGTCCACCGCCCGCGAGAGCGAGCTGCGCCCGGCCGCCATGTCGAGCCGTACGAGCCAGCTCCTCGTCGTGGACTGCCTGTTCATAGGGGTGGCCCAGCGGACGTACGAGACGGCCGCCCCGGCGCTCGCCGCGTCCTACGAGGCGCTCGCCCACCGCCACAACCCCCGCACCCGCTGAACCGTACGAGACCGAGAAAGCAGAGCCGCTCTCCATGACCTCCACCACCGACGCCAACACCGACGCCAACACCGGCGGCTACGGTGAGCTGCGCGCCCAGCTGGCCACCCTCACCACCGAGGCATTCCGACCCGAGCTCGCCGAGATCGACCAGCTCCCCACGCGGGAACTGGCGCGGATCATGAACGGCGAGGACAACAGCGTCCCCGCCGCCGTCGCCGCGCGGCTGCCGGAGATCTCGGCCGCGATCGACGCCACCGCCGAGCGCATGGCACGCGGCGGCCGGCTGATCTACGCGGGCGCGGGCACCGCGGGCCGCCTCGGGGTCCTGGACGCCAGCGAGTGCCCGCCCACCTTCAACACCGACCCGTCCGAGGTCGTCGGCCTGATCGCGGGCGGCCCGTCCGCCATGGTCAAGGCCGTCGAGGGCGCCGAGGACAGCAAGGAGCTGGCCGCCGCCGACCTGGACGCGCTGAAGCTGACCGCCGACGACACCGTGGTCGGCATCTCCGCCTCCGGCCGCACCCCGTACGCCATCGGCGCCGTCGAGCACGCCCGCGCCCTGGGCGCCCTGACCATCGGGCTCTCCTGCAACGCGGACTCGGCGCTCGCCGCCGCCGCCGAGCACGGCCTGGAGGTCGTCGTCGGACCCGAGCTGCTCACCGGCTCCACCCGCCTCAAGGCCGGTACGGCGCAGAAGCTCGTCCTCAACATGATCTCGACCATCACGATGATCCGGCTCGGCAAGACGTACGGGAATCTGATGGTCGACGTCCGCGCCTCCAACGAGAAGCTGCGGGCCCGCTCCCGCCGCATCGTCTCGCTGGCCACCGGCGCCTCCGACGCCGAGATCGAGGCCGCGCTCGCCGCCACCGACGGCGAGGTGAAGAACGCGATCCTCACCATCCTCGGCCGGGTCGACGGACCCACCGCCGCCACACTCCTGACCGACTCCGACGGTCACCTCCGCGCCGCCCTCGCGGCCGTACGCACCACCTGACCCACCGGCACCACTCCCGCACCCCCGCACAGCAAGGCACCACGCACATGGCCACAGAAGACAAGAACCGCGCCACTGCCGCCGCGATCCTGCCGCTCGTCGGTGGCGCCGCGAACGTCAGCTCCATCGCCCACTGCATGACCCGGCTCCGCCTCGGTCTGCACGACCGTTCCCTCGTCGACGACGAGGCCCTGAAGGCCGTCCCCGCCGTCATGGGCGTGGTCGATGACGACACGTACCAGATCGTCCTCGGCCCCGGTACGGTCGCCCGCGTCACGCCGGAGTTCGAGAAGCTGGTCGAGGAAGGCCGGGCCGCCGCTCCGGAACCCTCCCCCGCGACCGGCCCCGTCTCCGCCGACGAACTGGCCGCGCAGGGCGCCGCGATCAAGGCGCAGCAGAAGGCGAAGAACGCCACCCCGTTCAAGCTGTTCCTGCGGAAGATCGCGAACATCTTCGTCCCGCTGATCCCGGCCCTCATCGGCTGCGGCATCATCGCGGGCCTCAACGGCCTGCTGGTCAACCTGGGGTGGCTGCCCTCCGTCACCCCCGCACTCGCCGCGATGGCCTCCGGCTTCATGGCGCTGATCGCGGTGTTCGTCGGCTACAACACGGCGAAGGAGTTCGGCGGTACGCCGATCCTCGGCGGCGCGGTCGCGGCCATCATCGTCTTCCCGGGCGTCGCGAACATCGACGCGTTCGGCCAGACCCTCTCCCCCGGACAGGGCGGTGTGCTCGGCGCGCTGGGCGCGGCGGTGCTCGCGGTGTACGTGGAGAAGTGGTGCCGCCGCTGGGTGCCCGAGGCCCTGGACGTCCTGGTCACCCCGACCCTGACGGTCCTGATCTCCGGCCTGGTGACCATCTTCGGCCTGATGTACGTGGCCGGTGAGGTCTCCTCCGCCATCGGTACGTTCGCCGACTGGCTGCTGTCCAACGGCGGCGCGGGCGCGGGCTTCGTCCTCGGCGGTCTCTTCCTGCCGCTGGTGATGCTGGGCCTGCACCAGGCGCTGATCCCGATCCACACCACGCTGATCGAACAGCAGGGCTACACGGTCCTGCTCCCGATCCTCGCGATGGCCGGCGCGGGCCAGGTCGGCGCGGCTGCGGCCGTCTACTTCCGCCTCCCGCGCAACGAGTCGATCCGCCGCACCATCAAGTCCGCCCTCCCCGCAGGTCTGCTGGGCGTCGGCGAACCCCTGATCTACGGTGTCTCGCTGCCGCTGGGCCGCCCCTTCATCACGGCGTGCGTCGGCGGCGCGTTCGGCGCGGGCTTCGTGGGTCTGTTCAACCAGCTCGGCGACACGGTCGGCTCCACGGCCATCGGCCCGTCCGGCTGGGCCCTGTTCCCGCTGCTCGACGGCAACCACGGCCTGGGCTCGACGATCGCCATCTACGCGGGCGGCCTGCTCGTCGGCTATGTCGCCGGGTTCGTCGCCACGTACTTCTTCGGCTTCAGCAAGGACCTGCTGACGGAGTTCAACGTCTCCCAGGAACCCGCCCCCTCCACGGTCACCGCCACCGGCGGCCACCCCACGGCAGCACCGGGAACGCCCCCCGGCACCGGACCCGAGAAGGGCCCCGGCTCCCCCACGAAGGAACCTGCGGGGGTCTGACCGCCCTTCGTACGGCGCCACCGACGACTGAACGGCACCGGGGCACACGCAGCGCTGCGTGTGCCCCGGTGCCGTTCAGCCGTCGGTGGCGCCGCGAGGTTCCCGCGCCACGGCCCCGCATCCCCTCGCGCGGTAAAGCGCGACGATGCCCCGGAAACTTATTTCACCCATGGTGTGTAGGGATTTCATTCACGGGCACCAGATGCATCGGAGGTTGATACATATGGTTCCCCTGCTACTCGTTCTTCTGCTCGCCCTGATCCTTTTCGGTGCCGGTTTCGCACTCAAGGCACTGTGGTGGATCGCCATAATCGTGCTGGCGATCTGGCTGATAGGTTTCTTCGTCCGCCCGACCGCGAGCGGCGGCGGGCGCGGCCGGTGGTACCGCTGGTAGCCGCGCCTGACCAGCACGGACAGTCTCCACAGCGCAGAGCTCAGTACAGATGACGAGTGGGCCCGGACGGATCTCCGTCCGGGCCCACTCGCGTTCCGCGTTACCCGGGACATATGAACCGAAGAAATCGTGCATGAGGTCCACAGACCCGGGCACCCGATAGACCGAGAGCCGCTCACCACCTTTTCGGTGGGGGCCCTCACGCCGAATTGGACCGTCTGGAAAGGAGCCTTTTCATGAGCGACGACCTGTGGGGTTACCGGCCTTCGAGCGGTCACACCGCCGGAGCGGATCTGACCGGATATTCGGTCGAGGCGACCGACGGCAGCATCGGCAAGGTCGACAAGCACTCCGACGATGTCGGCTCGGCCTGTCTCGTGGTCGACACCGGGATGTGGATCTTCGGCAAGGAAGTCCTGCTGCCCGCGGGCACGGTCACGCGCATAGACACGGAAGACCGGAAGGTCTTCGTGGAGCTGACCAAGGACCAGGTCAAGGACTCACCGGAGTTCGACCGGCACAAGCACACGGGTGACCCGGGCTATCACGCGCAGGTCGGCGGCTACTACGGCGCCTTCCGCATCATGTGATCCCTCGCGCCACCCAGAGGCGGCGGGCCCGACCCTGAAGAAGGGCCGGCCCCGCCGCCGTCCGGCATGTCGGCTCCCGGCACGTCGGCTCTCGGCATGTCGGCCCCGGAACGTGTGCCCACTGCCGTCGGCCCCGGCACGTCACTCACCGGCACGTCGGCCCAGTCCCGCGCCCGCCCCACGCCCGCGCCGCCCCCGCCAAACGCCCCGTCAGCTGACCAGGTCCGACCAGAAGGACACGCTCGGCGGTACGTCCGAAGCGTCGCCCCCCGCCGCCTCCCACCCCACGAACTCGCGGTCCACGTAGTCCCGCAGGTCACGCCCGTAACAAATGGTGTCCGCGCCGTACACCGACAGGACGGGGTGCCCGAACGTCCCCCGGCCCGGCGGAAGGTACCGGTGCGAGTACACCGGAATCAGCTGCGGGACCGAAGCCAGTTCGCCCCGCGCGACGATCACGGCCTGCTCCGTGTCCGACGGCCGGGGCCCCCACGCCTCCCCGTACCACCACCCGTGCTCGACCGAGAACAGCAGCCCCTCGACCGGCCATGACAGCCGCCGTCGGATTTCCGCAGGATCACCGTCCCGCCAGTCCACCCAAGGCTGACGCCGGGACGCGCCCTCCTCCGGAGGGGACACGGACCCGACGGGCAGACCGGCGGCGAGGAAGGCGCGGTGGTCGTCGGCGAACTCGATTCCGTACTCCGCCTCGATGCGGCCGAACTCCCCTTCACTCAGCCCCGGCCGCATCACGCAGTCGCCGATCTCCGCCAGGCGGCGCGCTGCCCGCGCACCCGCCCGCTGTCCCGCACCGGTCATCACCTCAGCAGCCTAACGACCACCGCGCCACCGCCGGTCCCACCTCAACGTGGCAGCTGTCCCTCCCGGTTGATCTCGGTCACCCGGGCCCGCAGGACAGCGCCCGGCGGGGCCGGTTCGACGACCTCCGGCGGGCAGTCCCACTCCGGGCCGCCGCCCGGCGGCCTCAGTTGTACGTACGGCCCGACCCGGCCCATCACCCGGCCCACCCGCCCGTCCCGGACGTCCACCGCGAACGACCCCGGCTCGGGCATACACGCGTCAAGTCCCTCACCCGTCATTGACCGCTCTCCTTGTCCGCCAGCACCTGGCACAGCCGCAGCGCGGTGTCGAGGTTGCACCGGCCCAGGTCGACCAGTGGCGCCGGTTCGTTCCCGGCGCACGACACGGGGTCGATCCGCAGCGACGGCAGCGTGACGCCGACCCCGCCGAGACCGTCCTTCAGCCGCGCCACCACGTCCTCCGCCATCCGCACTCTCTCCGCCGCCGCTTTGCGCCGCTCTGTCGCTTCCATGCTGCACACCTTCCACGCTGAGTGAGGGAAATGCCTACCCAGCGTGTCCAACGCGCAGCTGCCCCGGAAGAGGCGCAGTTCCGGCAAACGCGCATGTGTCACAGCCAGTTGCCATGAGGCCCCGCCATCACCCGGGGAATGCCGTACGAACTGACCTACGATCCAAGGGTGGCCGACACGATCCCGGCGGCCGCGTCCTGGCCCTGATCGCGCCGGCGGCAAAGGATGACGACGATGAGACCCAGCAGCTCCGACCACGATCTGTCCACGGCGACCTGGCACAGGTCCTCGTACTGCGGGGCAAGCGGTGGGAACTGCCTCGAAGTCGGCTTCTGGCAGCCGTCCCCACGCAGCGCGGGCGACGGCGAGGGCGACTGCGAGGGCAAGGACGCGGGCGGCAGCGACGGTCCCGACGCCCTCCCCCGCCTCGTCCCCGTCCGCGACTCCAAGAGGGCCGACGGCCCGGCGATCCTGTTCCGGGCCGGTGCCTGGGAGCCCTTCCTCAGCAACGTCAAGCGCGCCTGACGGTCTCGGCCCTCGGGTGATCCGCCGCGCGCCTCCCGAAGCTCAAGCAGCGAGATCCGAGCGCTCTTCACAGTGATGGGGTGGATGGGTCACTTGTCCCACCCACCCACCCTGCCTGCGAAGTTGACCATTTGTGACCGGTTTGCCACGGACGGTTGTCACGCTCTAGCGTGCGTCACAGACAACGGAAAATGGACGACCCCCGCCGGTGCAACGAACACCGAACGAGGGTCTGGCCCACTAGATCGAAAAAAGGTCGATCCATGGTTGCTGAACAGCTTAGTGCTGTCCCTGCCCCGCCGCACGTATCCCCGCCCACCGCATCGCCCGCCCCACCGCCCGCCGCGCCCCACCCGATGGCGAATCCGGGCTACGGCAAGCGCTCGGCCCCGTACCAACGCCCTCATGCCGATCGGGACTTCGCGCACCTGCTCCCCCGTGACGCCGCCATCGCCGCGTACATCGACCGGCTGCCGGACGGCTCCGACATCTCCGTGAAGACGCTGGCCAAGGTGCTCCCGTACGGACAGTGCGCTATGCGCACCTCGCTCAACCGGCTCCAGGACGCCGGGCATCTGCGCCGGGGCAGCGAGTGCGTCGCCACCGAGGACGTCCTGCTCTGGGTGACCCGGTCGTTCTTCTCCCGCACCGCGCGCGACGACGACTGGTGGGCGGCGTTCACCCGGGGCGACGTACCGCAGGAGCCGCAACGGCCCACCCGCTCACGGGCGTTCATCCTGCTGGCCGCGCTGGGGCGTACGGTACCCGCGCTGTCCCTGTCCGCCGCCGACTGCGTGAACCTGGAACCGCAGGTCAGCGAGTGGTTCGAGCGGGGCGCCACCGAGGCGGAACTGCTGCACGCCCTCACCGCGGGCCTCCCCAGCCCCGTCCACCACGCCGCGTCCCTGGTCCGCCGCCGCCTCACCGACAAGATGCCACCCGAGCGGATCGCCCCGGTCCACCGCACGGTCCTGCGCAGCCTCGAATGCGGCGAGTGCCGTCGTCCCGGCACCCCCGAGACCCTTCTCGGCGGCCGGTGCAAACCCTGCCGCGGCGCCGCACCCGACAACGACTTCGGCCCGCCCGGGGCCGTACAGGCACCAGGTGTCCGCGACCGCATGAGCGCGGTGCGCGCGGCAGTGGTCCCCCGATCGGAAAGGACATACCGATGACCGTGCGGCTCATCCGTGGCAGAAGCCGGGCACGATGGAGGGGAGGAGGCGACGCCATGACCCCCAGCACGGCCGATCACGCCCAGATGTCCGTCGAGGAGTTCGAGCAGCTCGCCCGCACGGCCCCGGAAACCGTGACGCTCGAATTCATCCGAGGAAGGCCGGAGGTCAAGCCCGTGCCCGACGGTGACCACGGAACCATCTTCATGTGGCTGCTGCGTCAATGCATGCAACAGCGCGCCGATCTGGACCTGCACCCCGAGCAGGGCCTGGCAGTGGAGGCCTACCCTCAGGGCCGGGCACGCCCCGACGGCACGCTCGCCCCGCGTCGCCACTTCGCCGGGAAGGGCGAGTGGGCACCTGCCGACGGCGTCCTGATGACCGTAGAAGTCACGTCGTACGACTACGACACCGACCGCCGCGACCGTACCGAGAAGCGCGACGGCCACGCGGCTGCCGACATCCCCGTCTACCTCCTCATCGACCGGGACAACGACACCCTCGTCGTCCACAGCGAACCGGAGAAGGGCCGCTACCGGCAGCAGACCACGTACGGGTACGGCGACACCGTCGCCCTCCCCGCACCCGTCGATGTCACCCTGGACACCGAAGAGCTCAAGGACTACGCCCGCTGAACCCGCCCGTCAGCGTGCGTCCGCAGTGAGCTGGGTGGTGGCCAGTTCGCGGTACAGGTCGTCGGAGTCCACCAGTTCCTCGTGGGTCCCCGCCGTACGGACACGTCCGTCCTGAAGGACCACGATGCGGTCCGCGTGCACCACCGTGGACAGCCGGTGGGCGATGACCAGGACCGTGGTCTCCTGGGCGAGTTCGAGGATGACGTCGCGCAGCCGGTGCTCGTTGACCGCGTCCAGCTGCGAGGTCACCTCGTCCAGCAGGAGCAGGCGCGGCTTGCGCAGCAGCGCGCGGGCGATGGCGATCCGCTGGCGTTCGCCACCGGACAGGGTGACGCCCCGGTGGCCGACCGCCGTGTCGAGCCCGTCCGGCAGCCGGCCGACGAGGTCGTCCAGCCGGGTGCGTTCGACCGCCGCGCGCAGTTCGTCCTCCGTGGCCCGGGGGGCGGCGAACAGGAGGTTGTCCTTGAGGGTCCCGGCGAGGACCGGGGAGTCCTGTTCCACGTACGCCAGGGAGGCGCGCAGCTCGGCCAGCGGCCAGTCCCGGATGTCCCGGCCGCCGACGGTGATCGTGCCCCCGTCGTGGTCGTAGAACCGTTCCAGCAGGCCGAACACGGTGGACTTTCCCGCTCCGGAGGGGCCGACCAGCGCGACGAGCCCGCCGGTGGGGACGTCGAAGGTGACGCCGTTGTGGGCCGGGGCGCGCTCGTCGCCGTAGCCGAAGACGACGTCCCGGAAGGTGACGCCGAGAGGGGTGGGGGGCACGGTGACCGGCGTGGCGGCGGGGGGCGCCGGTTCGCCGGGCAGGGACTCGATCTCGTCGATACGGCGTACGGCGGCGAGGCCGCTCTGGAGGCCGGTCCAGCCCTCCACGAGGCCGCCGATCGGGCCCATCAGATAGAAGAGGTAGAGCAGGAAGGCGATCAGCGAGGAGATCTCCAGCGATCCCGAGGCGACGCGTGCGCCTCCGACACCCAGCACCGCCAGGAAGGCCAGCTGGATCGCCATCATCATCGTGACGTCGGAGACCGAGGACCAACGGGCCACCGACACGCCCCGGTCGTGGGCGCGGCGCGCGGCCTCGGCGACAAGGGCGCTCTCGCGTTCCTCGGCTCCACTCGCCTTGACCGTGCGGAATGCCTGGAGCACCCGGTCGAGCGAGGCGCCCATCGCGCCGACGGCCTCCTGGGCCCGGAGCTGGGCGCGCTGGATCCGGGGCATCAGGAGGCCGGTCATGGCGCCGATGACGACGATGACGAGCAGGGTGACGCCGAGCAGCACCGCGTCCATGTACGCCATGAACGCGAGGGTGCCCAGCAGCATCAGGACGCTGTTGACCGACTCGACCACGCTGCTGGACAGGACGGTGCGCAGCAGGGTGGTGTCGCTGGTGACACGGGACTGGAGGTCGCCGGGGGTCAGACGGTCCACTGCCGGGACCTTCAACCGGAGTATGCGGCCCACCAATTGGTTACGGGCCCGCAGGACGACGCCCTCTCCGGTACGGGCCATGAGGTAGCGGCCGGTCGCCGACAGACAGGCCCCGGCGAGGACGACGGCGGTGAGGGCGATGAGCGGCGCGGCGGGTGAGCCGCCCTCGGCGAAGGCGTCGACGGCGTACTTCGCCATCAGCGGCATGGCGAGCCCCGCCCCGGAACCGGCGAGCGACAGCAGACCGGCCCACAGGAGCATCCGCCAGTGCGGCCGGACCCGTCCCAGGAGGAGGCGCAGGGGGGTGGTGGGTGCGGAGGGACCGCCCGCCGCACCGCCCACTGTGTCGCCCGCCGCGCCTTCCGCTGTGCCGCCCTTCGCGGCGGCCGCCTCGGCTTTCGCCCCGGGCGTCTGCTCGTCCGCCGCCTCTGTCGTCGTACTCATCCGGATCCCCCTCGCGTACCGAAACCACCGTCAGAGGCCGGAGGTCGACCGCCTCCGCCTGCTCGCCGACCGACCGACCGACCGTCCCCCTGTACCCAAGCATGCGGCGAGAGCAGCTGTACGGTCCGCACCGGGGCGAAGCGCACCTCGCCGCGAACGCCCGAGGGCGGCACCCGCCTTGCAGGGGTGCCGCCCTCGGTATGTCGGACAGCTCCGATCCACCGGGGTTGTTCACACAACGGCCTGACCCGCACAGGCATGGCCAGGCCGGCCCTGCCCGCACAGCCTTGGACGGTGGCTGAGCACAGCAATACGCCGGTGCGGCGGATATCCGGGATGATCACTTGCTCCACGAGTGGCAGGGCTTTTCGTCCCGATGCCATGAGGCAGGACATCAGCTGCACTGCCTGGTCTGGCCCTGACCTGCTGCTTTACTTGATACGCCCGACCGGTTCTCGGAAACAGTCGTGCATCCGGGGTTCCCCGGGGGCCAGGTCAGGGAGATTCCGGCGCTCGGCAGGTCAGGTCCTTGGCCGGGAGCCTGCCTGTGGTCAGGTAGAGCGTGGCGCTCCTGTCCGCGCAGGAGTTGGTGCCGTTGACGATGTGCCCCTCCCCGCCGGCGACGGTGACCATCCGGGAGCCGCGCAGGGCCCGGTGCATTGCCTGGCCCTCGGCCAGGGGCGTTGCGGGGTCCCACTCGTTCTGCAGGATGAGTGCACGGACCGTGTTGTTCACCGGTGTCCTGGGCTCGCTGCCCGGCTTCCAGAAGGCACACGGCTTGATGTTGGACTCGAAATCGCCGGACAGCGGATATCGCGTGTTGTCGCGGATCGCGTCACGGCGGTACTGCTCGGGGTCGCGCGGCCACGACGTGCGGGTGTCGGCGCAGAGGACCGCCCAGGCGCTCGCGGCGTTGTTGTCCGAGGGAACGTCACGGGCGGACGTCGGCGGGAGAGGGCTCGGGGCCGGCGTCCTCGTCTTGCCCTCGGCCGCCTTCTTCAGTCCGGTGACCCATGAGGCGGCTTCCCGGACGCGGGAGAACATGGCGCGCTGAGCGCGGATGGCGTCACTGGTGAAGAGTGTCCCGCCGTAGTCGACGGGTTCGCGGTCGGCCCGGGCGACGAGGTCCCAGAAGGTCTTGCGGACCCCGGCCGGGGTACGGCCCAGTTCGTACGTCGTGTGTCGCCGGGCGGTCCATTCGGTCCATCGTGTGAAGGCGGGCTCGGCCCTCGCCGCCATCGCCTGGAACATGCCCCGCCCGTACCGCGCGGGGTCGGTCGCGCTGTCCAGCACGAACCGGTCGGTTCGCCGGGGGAACATCTGCGTGTAGACGGCGCCGAGGTAGGTGCCGTAGGAGAACCCCAGGTAGGAGATTCTCTTTTCTCCCAGCACCGTGCGGATGACGTCCATGTCGCGAGCGGTGTTGCGGGTGGTGAGGTGGCGCAGCGTGTCACCCGCCCTGGCCCGGCACTTGTCTGCCACCGTACGGGCCCACTTCACATCCTTCGCGAAGGTCTCGGCCTTGTACGGGCGCTCCAAGTCCTGTTCGTCGTCGGTCAGACCGCAGCTGACGGGTGAGCTGCGCCCGACGCCCCTCGGGTCGAACCCGATGAGGTCGTAACGTCTGTTCACTTCCTCGGGGAGGTTCACGTCCGGGTGGACAGGCATGTTCAGGCCCGGCCCGCCGGGGCCGCCGGGGTTGAGCAGCAGAACGCCACGACGTTCCTTCGCGCTCGCGCTGCTTGCCCTCAACCGGGATATCGCGATGTCGATCTTCTTGCCGCCGGGATCGCTGTAGTCCAGCGGCACCTTGATAGTCGCGCACTGATAGGTGGCGGGGTTCTTCGCATCGCAGCGCTGCCACTGGGGCTTCTGTTGCGCGTAGTGCCGCAGAGGGGCCTTGGCCGCAGACGCAACTGCGGCTGGTTCAGATGCGGCAAAGGCCGTTGCGGGTGTCAGCCCCGAAACGAAAGTCGCCACGATGCCGACGGCCATGAGCGATGCTATTCGTGTGTTTCGCACAATGATGCTCGTCCTTGCTGGGGGGACTGGGAATCGCCCGCCGGTCAATTTCCGGTGAGCTGCTGGTGGACGCACTGCTTGTACTGCTGGAAGCTGTCGGGCTGGTAGCACTCCTGCGTCTCGTTGGCGTACCAGACGAAGAAGACGGCGACCAGGACGGACACCACGATCGCGACGGACGACGTCACCACGCCGGTGATGGACATGCCCCGTCCTGCGCCGGTCCGCTTGGTCGTCTTCAGGGCGATGAGGCCCAGGACCAGGCCGATGACGCCGAGCAGGCCGCCGATGACGCCGATCGAGGTGCTCAAGCCGATGATGCCCAGCACCATGGCGGCCCTGGCCAGGCCGTTCTTGCCGCCCCGAGGGCCGGGGCCGGGGCCGGGGCCGGGGGCATACGGGCCCGCTCCGGCAGCCCAGTTCGATGCTGTGTGATTCGGCGACATCTCTATCCCTTGCGTATTCATCGGCCGTCCTCCGGTCAACTGCTCAGGGCACGATCCTGGCTTCCGGGGTCTCGGGTGCGCATCGCGGGAAAGCGGGAAAAAGAGCTCCCCCGATCGGGGGAGGCCCCCGGTGAGCTGCCCGGTCATACTGGCCGAATCATGATCAAGGGAATCCGGCCGCTGCTGCGCGGCTCAACGTATTCGGGCGTGCTGTTCGCCTATTGCGGCGCGATGGCGAGCCTTCCACTGCTGCCTTTCGCGATGCTGCCGACGCTGGCCTGGCCATCCGCTCCCTATGGATTGCGGATGGTTCTGACCCTGCTGGTCTGGGCAGCGCTGATAGGCATGGTCGGGCTGGCCCGCACCACGCGGCGGGCGCTGATCGCGTTCGCCCGTCGACTGCTGAGGGTGCCGTTGCCGGATCCCGTGGCCGCGTCGGCTCCAGCCGTCTCGGGCCCCGTCACGCCGTCCGGCGCCGACCGCCTGCGGACTCCGCTCTGGCTGCTGCTGCACGTGGCGCTGGGGTGGACGGGGGCGCTGACGAGCGGTGTGCTGGTCATCGCGGGCCTGACTCTCCCGGTGGGCCGGTTCCGTGCCGAGGCGGAGCTGAGTCTGTACGGCTGGTCGGTGCGGCCGGAGTCCGGCTGGCAGAGCTGGGCGGCAGCGCTCGGCTGCGTGCTGCTGGCGGCGGCCGTGTGCGTGCTGGTGACGAGCGCCCTGCAGTGGTTGGCGCCGAGGCTGTTGGGGCCGTCGTCGGCCGAGCGGCTCGCGCTGGCGGCCGAGCGGGAGCTGCGGCTGGCCGAACGTAACCGGCTGGCCCACGAGTTGCACGACTCGATCGGGCACACGCTGACGGCGACCACGATCCAGGCGGCAGTGGCGGGCGAGGTGCTCTCCGCTGATCCGACGGCGGCGCGGGCCGCCCTGCGCAGCATCGAGGAGTCGGCCCGGGCCGCGTTGGAGGACCTGGACTACGTGCTGGGCGTGCTGCGCGAGGAGAAGGCGCAGACAGCGCCGACCCGGACCTTGGCCGACCTGCCCGAGCTGCTGGACCGGTTGCGGCACGCGGGCGCGGTGGTGGAGCCGGAACTGTCGGGCGAGTTGGCGCAGGTCCAGGGGACGCTCTCCCGCGCGGCGTACCGAATCCTGCAGGAGGGATTGACGAACGCGTTGCGACACGGGGCGGGCGGTCCGATCGAGGTCCGGGTGGCGGCCGCGGCGGATGGACTGGAGCTCAGTGTGGTCAACCGGACCAGGTCGGGGACGGGGACGGGAGCGGGGACGGACCCCGGGCCCGGTGCCTTCCCTACGTCCGGCCACGGCCTGCCCGGGCTGGCCGAGCGCGTGCGGCTGCTGCACGGTGAGATCGATGCCGGCCCGGACGGGCCGCAGCACTGGCGGTTGGCAGTCCGGCTGCCGGTGCGGTTGTCGGCATGACCGGCTCCGACACGAGCGAAGCCGTCACCCTCCTGATCGCGGACGACGACGAGGTGACCCGCAGCGGTCTGCGCATGCTGCTCGCGGCACGGCCGGGGATCACGGTGGTCGGGGAGGCCGCCGACGGCGTCGAGGCGGTCGAGCAGGTGCGGCTGCTGCGGCCGGACGTGGTGCTGATGGATGTGCGGATGCCGCGTCTCAACGGGCTGGAGGCCACCCGGCAGCTCCTTGCCGAGTCGGCCGGTTCGGCCGAACCGCCGAAGGTCGTGGTGATCACCACCTTCGAGAACGACGGCTACGTCACCGCCGCGCTCAGCGCGGGGGCCAGTGGGTTCGTGCTCAAGCGGCTTCCGGTCCAGCAGATCGCGGAGGCGGTACGGGTGGTGGCGGCGGGGGAGACGATCCTCTTCCCTTCGGCACTGCGCCGGATGGTCGCCGCCCGCCCGCTGGGCTCCGCCGAGGCGTTGCCGAGGGCGGCCCTGACGGGGCGGGAGGAGGAGGCGCTGCGGTTGATGGCCACCGGGCTGTCCAACCCGGAGATCGCACGGTCGCTCACGGTGAGCCTGGAGACGGTGAAGACGCACGTCGGGAACGTGCTGACCAAGCTCGGCGCGCAGAACCGGACCCACGCGGTGGTGATCGCGTACGAGTCCGGTCTGGTGGTGCCGGGCTTCTCCGGCTGACCCGGTGACCCGGTGACCCGGTGACCCGGTGACCCGGTGACCCGGCAGATTACCCAACGCGAGCAAGTCGGCACGTCAGCACGTCGTGGGAGAAGGCGCCAAGCCCCGCCGTCGGCGCACGTCGCTGCCGAAGTGGGCCAGGGCGGTGTCGGTGACCAGGGCCGGGGCGCGCAGGGGCGGGAAATGCTCGACGCCGGGCGCGCGGATGAGGCGGCAGGCGGGGATCCGGGCGGCCATCTGCTCGTTGCAGGCGATGATCGGCGGGCGGTCGAGGTCGCCGACCATCAGGACGGTGGGCACGGCCAGTTCGGCGAGGCGGGCGTAGGCGGGCGGGTCGTCGCGTCGGAACGCGCGCTCGGTGATCCAGCCCGGGACCGCGCTCCTCACCTGTGCCGCGACGGCCTCGTCGGCGCCGGCCGCCGCCCACTCGCGGAACGCGAACGCGACCAGGCCGTCCACATCGAACGCGACCAGGCCGTCCACATCACCCGCCGCCGCCAGCGCGTCCGCCTCCGCGCCCTGCGGCCGCCCGGACATCGACGGCTACCAACGCTTCAAGGGCCCGGCCGTCGCGGGCACGGCGCTCCCCCAACTCCCCCCGCTCGACGCGCCTGCCCCATGCCCGGCCCACCACCGGCCGCATTCCCGGTACCGAATGCGCGTGCGGGAGGACCATCACCCTCCCGCCCGCGCAGATGGCCTGCACCCGGCAACGCAACTTGTGGGGCACCACGGCCTGGGCCAAGGACTACGGCCGCTGCTCGGCCGTGGAATCACCCACCCCACCGGCCCAAAAGCCCTCGCCTGCCCCATCGGTACAGTGTGGCAAAAAGGTATAAATCACCGACCCGGCCCACGTCTCCGCCTGGCAGTGGAAAGCTCCGCGCAAACGCCAGAACCCCCAGCCCGGATCTCTCCGGACTGGGGGTTCTGTGTGGACTCAACCGGGGCAGTTCAATGAACTACCCACCGGTCTCCCGGAAGGATCAGAAGTCCATGTCTCCGCCCGGCATACCGCCCGGAGCGCCCGCAGAGGCCTTCTCCGGCTTGTCGGCGATGACGGCCTCGGTGGTGAGGAAGAGCGCGGCGATGGACGCGGCGTTCTGCAGAGCGGAGCGCGTGACCTTCGCCGGGTCGAGAATGCCCTCGGCGATCATGTCGACGTACTCGCCGGTCGCGGCGTTGAGGCCGTGACCGATCGGCAGGTTGCGCACCTTCTCCACGACGACGCCACCCTCAAGACCACCGTTGACGGCGATCTGCTTGAGCGGGGCCTCCAGCGCGAGCTTCACGGCGTTGGCGCCCGTGGCCTCGTCGCCGGTCAGGTCGAGCTTCTCGAAGACGGCCGCGGCCTGGAGCAGAGCCACGCCACCACCGGCGACGATGCCCTCCTCGACAGCGGCCTTGGCGTTGCGCACCGCGTCCTCGATGCGGTGCTTGCGCTCCTTGAGCTCGACCTCGGTCGCGGCACCGGCCTTGATGACGGCCACGCCGCCGGCCAGCTTCGCGAGGCGCTCCTGGAGCTTCTCGCGGTCGTAGTCCGAGTCGGAGTTCTCGATCTCGGCACGGATCTGGTTGACGCGACCCTGAACCTGGTCGCTGTCACCGGCGCCGTCGACGATCGTGGTCTCGTCCTTGGTGATGACGACCTTGCGGGCACGGCCGAGCAGGTCCAGGCCGGCGTTCTCCAGCTTGAGACCGACCTCCTCGGAGATCACGGTGCCACCGGTGAGGATGGCGATGTCCGCGAGCATGGCCTTGCGGCGGTCGCCGAAGCCCGGAGCCTTGACGGCGACGGACTTGAACGTGCCCTTGATCTTGTTGACGACCAGGGTCGACAGGGCCTCGCCCTCGACGTCCTCGGCGATGATCAGCAGCGGCTTGCCCGACTGCATGACCTTCTCCAGCAGCGGGATCAGGTCCTTGACGCTGGCGATCTTCGAGTTGACGATCAGGATGTACGGGTCGTCGAGCGACGCCTCCATACGCTCCATGTCGGTGGCGAAGTACGCCGAGATGTAGCCCTTGTCGAAGCGCATACCCTCGGTGAGCTCCAGCTCCAGACCGAAGGTCTGGGACTCCTCGACGGTGATGACGCCTTCCTTGCCGACCTTGTCCATCGCCTCGGCGATCTTGGCGCCGATCTCGGTGTCGGCGGCGGAGATGGAGGCCGTCGAAGCGATCTGCTCCTTGGTCTCCACGTCCTTGGCCTGCTCCAGCAGAGCGGCGGAGACGGCCTCGACGGCCTTCTCGATGCCCCGCTTGAGCGCCATCGGGTTGGCACCGGCGGCAACGTTGCGCAGGCCCTCACGGACGAGCGCCTGAGCAAGAACGGTGGCAGTGGTCGTACCGTCGCCGGCGACGTCGTCCGTCTTCTTGGCGACCTCCTTGACCAGCTCCGCACCGATCTTCTCGTACGGGTCCTCGAGCTCGATCTCCTTGGCGATGGAAACACCATCGTTGGTGATCGTGGGCGCGCCCCACTTCTTCTCGAGGACGACGTTACGGCCCTTGGGGCCGAGGGTGACCTTGACGGCGTCGGCGAGCTGGTTCATCCCGCGCTCGAGACCGCGCCGTGCCTCCTCGTCGAACGCGATGATCTTGGCCATGTGAAGTGGTCCTCCCGGACAGGGGTGGATTTCTCCGGACCGAGTGGCGCCCGCGACGGACGGCCTGCGTGCCCGGTGGTTCCTTGCCCCACCGCGCCTGCGGGCCTCACCGGCCCGGTCCAAGTTTCTGTCACTCTCACCTGGAGAGTGCTAACGCCAATGATTAGCACTCGACCCCTGCGAGTGCAAGCAGGTGTCACGGTTTGTGGACAGCCGCAGGACTGCCGCAGGACGGTCACGGGATCGCCGCCGGACGGCCACGGGACAGCGGCGGGACGTCAGCGGGACGGTCGCGTCGCAGGTCGTGCCGCACACCACCGGCACGCACCGAGGGCACCGGCACGCACTGAGGGCCCGTACCCCAGGGGGTACGGGCCCTCAGTGCGTGAGTAGTGTCGTTGGCCGACCGCGCCGAGCTCAGCCGACGGCGAGCTTGACCATGTCCGCCTGCGGCCCCTTCTGGCCCTGCGAGATCTCGAATTCAACTCGCTGACCCTCTTCGAGGGTGCGGTACCCGTCCATCTGGATCGCGCTGTAGTGGACGAAAACATCCGCACCACCGTCGACCGCGATGAAGCCGTACCCCTTCTCCGCGTTGAACCACTTGACGGTGCCCTGAGCCATGCCTAACTCCCCTATTACTGGCCCTTGCACAGGACCGCACTTCGCGGGCCCGGGTCAGAACTCACCCTCCGAAAAGAAGAGGGTGCGTGCGCCGTAGCGCGTCGACCGCGGCCGAATGTATCTGCCCAACTGCCCTCTGCAACAGGTCAATCGGACGAGAATTCTGGGCATGGCCGAACACACGAATATGAGGAATACGTGAGGATCCTGGGCAAGTCGGGCCCGACAAAGGGAACTTACGCCGCAAGGTGCTCAACCACATTGGCTGCTTCTTATCGTGGCCGGGCGCATTCTCATATGCGGGCGGCACGGGCAGCGGAGGGGGCTTCCCCAACTCTACCCCGCTCAACCATGCAGAATTGCCCCCTCCGCTTCTCTCGCGGAGGGGGCAATGGGGTCACGCTGTGAAGTCAGCAGCCTCCGGCGACTGCCGGAATGATCGAAATGCCCGCGCCGTCCGGAGTGGCCGCCTTCAGGCCGCCC
Source organism: Streptomyces sp. NBC_01433 (assembly GCF_026340105.1). Taxonomy (NCBI): domain Bacteria; kingdom Bacillati; phylum Actinomycetota; class Actinomycetes; order Kitasatosporales; family Streptomycetaceae; genus Streptomyces; species Streptomyces sp. NBC_01433. The sequence continues at coordinate 1,794,286 of NZ_JAPEPM010000001.1, forward strand.
TCGAAGCGCACGTCGTCATCGTTGACGTACACGTTGACGAAGCGGCGCAGCTTGCCCTGGTCGTCCAGGACGCGGGCGGCGATGCCCGGGTGGTTCTTCTCCAGGGACTCGATGACCTCGGAGAGGTTCGTCCCCTCCGCGGCGACCTCGGCCTGGCCGTCCGTGTAGGTGCGGAGGATGGTGGGGATGCGGACCTTGACGCTCATGGTGGGGTGCCTTCCTTCGGTCTCGGGGTGATCAGAGGGCGGCGAGGCCGGCTTCGCGGAACGCGTCCAGGCTCGGCCGGATGGTCGCGGTCGCCTGCGAGGTCGCGGCCACCGCGTCGAGCGTCTTGAGGCCGTCACCGGTGTTCAGGACGACGGTGGTCAGCGACGGGTCGAGCAGACCGGCCTCGATCAGCTTCTTGGTCACGCCGACCGTCACCCCGCCCGCCGTCTCGGCGAAGATGCCCTCGGTGCGGGCCAGCAGCTTGATCGCGTCGACGACCTGCTCGTCGTTGACGTCCTCGACGGCGCCGCCGGTGCGGCGGGCGATGTCCAGGACGTACGGGCCGTCGGCCGGGTTGCCGATCGCCAGGGACTTGGCGATCGTGTTCGGCTTCTGGGGCCGCACCACGTCGTGACCGGCCTTGAAGGCGGTGGAGACCGGGGAGCAGCCCTCGGCCTGTGCGCCGAAGATCTTGTACGGCTTGTCCTCGACCAGACCGAGCTTGATCAGCTCCTGGAGACCCTTGTCGATCTTCGTGAGCTGCGAGCCGGACGCGATCGGGATGACGATCTGGTCGGGCAGCCGCCAGCCGAGCTGCTCGCAGATCTCGTACGCCAGCGTCTTGGAGCCCTCGCCGTAGTACGGCCGCAGGTTGACGTTGACGAAGCCCCAGCCCTCGCCGAGCGGGTCGCCGATGAGCTCCGAGCAGAAGCGGTTGACGTCGTCGTAGTTGCCCTCGATGCCGATCAGCTCACCGCCGTACACCGCGGCCATGACGACCTTGCCCTGCTCCAGGTCGTGCGGGATGAACACGCAGGAACGGAAGCCGGCACGGGCGGCGGCGGCGCCCACCGCACCGGCGAGGTTGCCGGTGGAGGAGCAGGACAGGGTGGTGAAGCCGAAGGCGCGGGCGGCCTCGACGGCGATGGCCACGACGCGGTCCTTGAAGGAGTGCGTCGGGTTGCCGGAGTCGTCCTTGACGTACAGGCCACCGGTGACGCCCAGTTCACGGGCGAGGTTGTCGGCCTTGACCAGCTTGGTGAAGCCGGGGTTGATGTTGGGCTTGTCCGCGACATCGGCGGGGACCGGCAGCAGCGGCGCGTAACGCCAGATGTTGTTCGGTCCGGCCTCGATGCGCTTCTTCAGCTCGTCCGGGGTGCCGCTCGGCAGGTCGTACGCCACTTCGAGCGGCCCGAAACAGGACGCGCAGGCGAAGAGGGGGCCGAGCTCGAAACGCTCGCCGCACTCGCGGCAGGAAAGCGCCGCGGCGGGGCCGAGATCCACAGCGGAAACAGCAGAATCGGTGGATGCGGCAACAGTCTGAACAGCCATGATGGCGGAGGTCCCTTTCTCCTCATCTTCCTTGCGACGCATTTCGCCACAAGACGGAATTGGCACCTTCCCCACCGTGACCTCAGCGGTCGGCGGGAGGGTTGCCGGGACTTCAACGGGCCGTTCCCTCAGTCCCTCTGGATGAGCGCTGTGGCACTGGATCTTCGATCCAGGCATTTATTGGCGGACGGACCCCGACATGCGACGGCCATCCGCGTTGTTCAAGACTGTAACCGAAGCACCGGACCGTTGAGATAGTCGTCCGAACCGCGAGATGAATCACATACAGGGAGTATCGACCGTGCTGGAAGAGGTGGAACGCTGGCTGACCAGGCGTTCCTGGTCAGCCGCCGACCGCCCGCTGGACCGGCTCGTCGCCGCGCGAGCCAGGGATCCACGCCGGGCGAGCGTGAGCGTCGTCCTGCCCGCCCTGAACGAGGAGGCGACGGTCGGCGCCATCGTGACGACGATCCGGCGCGAGCTGATGGAGAAGGTCCGGCTCGTCGATGAACTTGTGGTGATCGACTCCGGTTCCACCGACGCCACCGCCGACGCCGCCCGCCGCGCGGGCGCCCGGGTGGTGCACCGGGACGCGATACTCCCGCGGATACCGGCCCTGCCCGGCAAGGGCGAGGTGCTGTGGCGGTCGCTCCTCGTGACGAGCGGCGAGATCGTCTGCTTCATCGACGCCGACCTCAAGGACTTCTCCGCCGACTTCGTCTCCGGCATCGTCGGACCGCTGCTCACCGACCCGTCCGTGCAGTTCGTCAAGGCGATGTACGACCGCCCCCTGGGAGAAGCCGCAGGTCAGGGCGGCCGGGTCACGGAACTGGTGGCGCGCCCCCTGCTCAATCTGCACTGGCCGCAGCTGGCCGGGTTCGTCCAGCCGCTGGGCGGCGAATACGCGGTGCGGCGCTCCCTGCTGGAGCGGCTGCCCTTCCCCGTCGGTTACGGAGTGGAGCTGGGGCTGCTCGTCGACGCCCTGCACACCGTGGGCCTGGACGCGCTGGCGCAGGTCGATGTCGGCGTGCGCAAGCACCGCCACCAGGACGGTCAGGCGCTGGGCCGGATGGCGGCGGCGATCTACCGCACCGCGCAGCTGCGGCTCTCCCGGGGACATCTCGTGCGGCCCGCGCTCACCCAGTTCGAGCGGGGCGAGAACGGCTTCGTACCGCGCACCCATGCGGTGGACACCGAGGAGCGGCCGCCGATGCGGGAGATCGCGGAGTACACCGATCGCCGGGCCGCGTGAGGCGCCGGGCGGCGCGGGCGCTTGAGGTACCGGGCCGCATGAGGCGCACCGGGCGGCATGAGCCACTGGGCCGCGTGCGGCGGGGACGGTCCGGTACCGGCCGTGTTCGGTGTGGCGTAACCAATCGCGTTTGACGGCTTCCCGAACGGGCTAGGTTCCGCTACATGGTCTCCGAGCACGCTGCCCAGGTTCTCGTCGCGTCCAACCGCGGCCCGGTGTCGTACTCGCTGAGCGAGGACGGCTCGCTCGCGTCGAAACGGGGCGGGGGCGGCCTCGTCTCCGGCCTGAGCGCCGTCGACAACAAGCTGTGGGTGTGCGCGGCCCTGGGCGACGGCGACCGCGAGGCGGTCCGGCGCGGGGTCGGTGAGCCGGGCGTACGGATGCTCGACATCGACGCCGACGTGCACGCCGACGCGTACAACGGGATCGCGAACTCCGTCCTGTGGTTCGTCCACCACCTGCTCTACCAGACGCCCGTCGAGCCGGTCTTCGACGCGGAGTTCCGGCGCCAGTGGGCCTCGTACGAGACGTACAACCGGGCCTTCGCCGAGGCACTCGCCGAGGAGGCGGGGCCGGGTGCGGCCGTCCTGGTGCAGGACTACCACCTCGCGCTGGTCCCCGGCCTGCTCCGGGAACTCCGCCCCGACCTGCGCATCGGCCACTTCTCGCACACCCCGTGGGCGCCCGTCGACTACTTCCGCCTGCTGCCCGACGACATCGGTGAACAGCTGCTGCGGGGCATCCTGGGCGCGGACCGGGCGGCGTTCCTGACCCGGCGCTGGGCGGACGCCTTCATCAGCTGCTGCACGGAGATCCTGGGCGGCACGGGGCGGACCCGCATCGGGGTGCACGGGCTCGGCGCGGACGCGGACTTCCTGCGGCGCCGCGCGCACGAGCCGGACGTGGACGAGCGGATGGCAGCGCTGCGGGAGCAGGTGGGCGGCGACGGCGACCGCCGGACGATCGTCCGGGTGGACCGTACGGAACTCTCCAAGAACATCGTCCGCGGCCTGCACGCCTACCGCGCCCTGCTCGACGCGCGCCCCGAGTGGCGCGAACGGGTGGTCCATGTCGCCTTCGCCTACCCCTCACGGCAGGACCTCGCGGTGTACCGGGAGTACACGGCGGCGGTGCAGACCCTGGCCGACGAGATCAACGCCGCCTACGGCACGCCCGGCTGGACCCCCGTCGTCCTCCACGTCAAGGACGACTTCGCACGCTCCCTGGCCGCGTACCGGCTGGCGGACGTGGCCCTGGTCAACCCGATCCGCGACGGCATGAACCTGGTCGCCAAGGAGGTCCCGGTCGTCTCCGACCGCGGCTGCGTCCTGGTGCTGTCGCGGGAGGCGGGGGCGTACGAGGAGCTGGGCGCCGACGCGATCGTGGTGAACCCGTACGACGTGACCGCGACGGCCGCCGCCCTGCACGAGGCGCTGTCGATGGAGAGCGGCGAACGGGCCGAACGCTGCGAGCGGCTGGCCGCCGCGGCGACCGCGCTGCCGCCGCAGCAGTGGTTCCTGGACCAGCTGGAGGCGCTGCGGCGCGACTGACCCGGGCCCGGGGCGCGGACGGGACCTGGAGCTACTGGGGCCGGAGGTGGAGGTGCCCGCGCGGACCGGACTGGGAGCTACTGGGGGCGGAACCGGGAGCTACTGGAGCCGGAGGTGCCGTGCCAGGTCCGCGAGGAAGCCGACCACGGCCGCCGGTCCGGGCAGCAACAGATCCGCCCGCTCGGCCAGTTCGGGAACCTCGGCGCTGCCGCTGCACACCAGCAGACCGGGGATGCCGTCCGGCCCCTCGGTGCGCAGCTTCTCCACGGTGGCGAACGCCGCGAGGTCGCCGAGGTCGTCACCCGCGTACAGGACGGACTCGGCGTCCAGCTCCCGTACGTACTCCGCCAGCGCGACGCCCTTGTCCATGCCGGGCGGGCGCAACTCCAGCACCAGGCGCCCCGGTTCGACGATCAGGCCGTGCCGGGCCGAGAGCTCTCCGAGGGGCCCGCGCAGCGACTCGAAGGCGGCCTGCGGGTCCTCGGCGCGGCGGGTGTGGACGGCGAGGGCCTGCCCCTTCTCCTCCACCCAGGTGCCGTGCCAGGCACCGGACTCGTGCAGTACGCCGGGGAGTTCGGCCCGGACCGCGGCGACGCCGGGGTGCGGGGCGGGGGCGTGGACGGTGCCGGTGACGGCGTCCCAGCGCTCGGCCCCGTAGTGGCCGAGGACGACGAGATGATCGAGGCCCGGCACTCCGGCGAAGCCGCCGTGGCGGACCGCGACACCGGCCGGGCGCCCGGTGATCACGGCGACCGAGGCGACCTTCGGGGCGAGCGCGGCGAGCGCGGGAACGGCGCCGGGGTGGGCGCGGGCCTGCTCGGGGTCGGGGACGATGTCGGCGAGCGTGCCGTCGAAGTCGAGAGCGACGACCGCGCGGTCGGGCCGGGCGAGGAGTGCGGCAAGGCCCTCACGGCCGGCGGGGGTACTCGGGGTCGGCAGGAGTTCGGTGTGTCTGCCCATGCTTCGACCCTATAGCGCCCGAAGCCCCCGGGGGCGGGAAAAGCCCCTCCGCCCTGTACGCCCGGCCTGTACGCCGACCCCGCGCAGACTCCCCGCTCCCCGCGGTGCGGGCCGCGCCTCAGCGGCGGTCCCGCCTCGCGTCCCGTATCCGGCGCAGCCGATTCACCGTGATGGGGTCCTCCGCCAGCGCCCGACGGTCCTCGATCAGCGCGTTCAGGAGCTGGTAGTAGCGCACCGGCGAGATCCCCAGTTCCTCGCGGATCGCCCGCTCCTTCGCCCCGGGGCCCGCCCAGGAGCGCCGCTCCAGGGCCAGCAGCCCGCGGTCCCGGTCGGACAGCGCGTTGTCGGGTCCGTTCTCGGGGGCGGTCATATCAACCAACCTAGCTCCCGCCCCGGACACCGCCACCGGGCCCGCTACTCCGCGCTCTCCGCCCGGCTCGCCGCACTGGCGATCGCTGAGAGGACGCTCCGGGGGTTGCCGTCCGGGGCGACCGCGTCGCCGATGTTCTTCTTGAGGCCCTCACTGACACCGGCCCAGGACGTCTTGGCGTACGGGTAGAACTGCGAGTTCGGCAGCGCCTCCAGGAAGCCCCGCAGCGGCTTGTGCTTGGCGTCGGTCTCCATCACCGCGGACGCGCTGCCGGTCACCGGCATCATGTCGTACTCGTCGGCGAAGGCCAGCACGTTCTCGTCCGAGTACGCGTAGTCGAAGAACGTACCGATCTCCCTGCGGTGGTCGTTCTGCTTGAAGCCCATCATCCAGTCGGCGACGCCCATCGTGCCCTGCGTCGGACCGTCGATGCCGGGCAGCGGCACCATGCCGACATCGATGCCCTTCGCCTCGGCCTTCCGCATCAGCGTGGGGTGCCCGTTGAGCATGCCGACCTCGCCCTTGGTGAACGCGACGAACGCCTTCGCCCGGTCGAGCTTGCCGGGCTCGACGGGACCGGTGAGCCCCTTGCCGACCAGGTTGTCCTTCAGCCACTGGAGCGTGGCGACGTTCCTGTCGGAGTCGATGTCGTACGAACCGACGTCATCGGTGTAGCCACCGCCCCCGCTGAGCAGCCACATCATGGTCTCGGCCTGGGATTCCTCCTGGCCGAGCGGCAGCGCGAACGGGTAGTCGACACCACGCTGCTTGAGCGCGGAGGCGTGGCGCTGGATGTCGTCCCAGGTCTGCGGGGCGTCGAGACCGGCCTGGCGGAAGAGCTTCTTGTTGTAGAAGAGCAGCCGGGTGCTCGCGACGAACGGCAGCCCGTACTGCCGGCCCCGGATCTTGCCCGCGTCGCTCAGCACCGGGAGGAAGTTGGCCTGGGTGCGGATGGCGAGCATCTGGTCGGCGGTGTAGATCTTGCCCGCCTTGGCGTAGTCGGCGTACGCCCCGATCTGGGCGATGTCCGGGGCCTTCCCGGCCTTCACCATCTCGGCGACCTCGCGGTCGACGTCCGTCCACGGGTAGACGCGGACGTCGACCTTGATGCCGGGGTGGGCCTTCTCGAAGCCCTCGGCGACACGGTTCCAGTACTTCTCGGAGTGGTTGGCCGCACTGGTGCCGTAGTCGGCGGCGACCAGCTTGAGGGTGACGTCCTCCGAGCCGCCGTCACCGCCGCAGGCCGTCAACGCCGCTGTCATACCGAGTGCGGCCACTACCGCGGTCCAACCCATAAAGCGTCGCTGCACAGCCCCGCCCATCCTCGTCGGTCGCATCGCTCTGGCACGCATCGCTCACGGACCGGCGGAGTCCCGTCGCCTTCGCGCCCCGCGGCCGCGACTCCGGCACTGCGCGGACGTCGTCCGGAAGAACTGCGAGTTTCCCCCACCCGCGGCCTAAAGGTCTACACCACCGGCATCTCACTTCGGCAACGTACACAAAGGGGCAACCCGGGCCACGGTGCCGATGATTTTGTATGCATGCGCAACAAACAACCCTAGTGGACTAGACCTTTTAGGGGTCGGCGGGCGAAACTGTCTCCCGTGAGACATGTCATCGCCCTCGATGTGGGCGGCACAGGAATGAAGGCCGCGCTGGTCGGGACCGACGGCACGCTCCTCCACAAGGCGCGACGGGCCACCGGGCGCGAGCGCGGTCCCGATGCCGTCGTCGAAACCATCCTCACGTTCGCCGCGGATCTGCGCGCGTACGGCGAGGAGCACTTCGGCGAGAGCGCCGTCGCCGCCGGGGTCGCCGTGCCCGGCATCATCGACGTCGAGAACGGGATCCTGGTCTACGCCTCGAACCTGGGCTGGAGCGACGTACCGCTGCGCGACCTGCTCGGCAAGCGGCTCGGCGGCGTACCCGTCGCGCTCGGCCACGACGTCAGGACCGGCGGTCTCGCCGAGGGGCGGATCGGGGCCGGGCAGGGCGCGGACCGCTTCCTGTTCGTGCCGCTGGGCACCGGGATAGCCGGGGCCATCGGGATCGACGGCTCCATCGAGGCGGGCGCCCACGGTTACGCGGGCGAGATCGGCCACCTCGTGGTCCGGCCGGACGGCCCGGAATGCGGCTGCGGCCAGCGCGGCTGCATGGAGACCCTGGCGTCCGCGTCCGCGGTGACCCGGGCCTGGGCCGCCGCCTCCTCGAACCCCGAGGCGGACGCGGCGGACTGCGCGAAGGCCGTCGAGGCGGGCGACCCCGCGGCGATCCGGGTCTGGCTGGACGCGGTCGACGCGCTCGCCGCCGGACTGGTCACCGCGCTCACCTTGCTGGACCCCCGCATGCTCATCATCGGTGGCGGTCTGGCCGAGGCCGGGGAAACCTTGTTCACACCACTGCGTGCGGCCGTCGAGGAACGCGTCACGTTCCAGAAACTGCCCCGCATCGTCCCGGCGGCCCTCGGGGACACCGCCGGATGCCTGGGCGCAGGGCTGCTCGCCTGGGATCTACTCTCCACGGAGGTATCCGCCTGATGGCCGGACGCGCAGACAGCACCGTTCTCGCAGGGGCCCGGGTGGTACTTCCCACCGGGACCGTCGAGAACGGCCGGGTGATCGTCGAAGGCACCCGGATCTCCGGCAGCTCGCCGGAGGGCGCCCGGACCGTCGACCTCACGGGCCACTGGGTGGTCCCCGGCTTCGTCGACATGCACAACCACGGTGGCGGCGGCGCCTCGTTCACCTCCGGCACCGTGGACGAGGTCCTCACGGGCGTCCGCACGCACCGCGAGCACGGCACCACCACCCTGGTCGCCTCCACCGTCACCGGTGAGATGGACTTCCTCGCCCAGCGGGCCGGGGTCCTCTCCGAACTGGTCGAGCAGGGCGACCTGGCCGGAATCCACTTCGAGGGCCCGTTCATCTCCCCGTGCCGCAAGGGCGCGCACAGCGAGAAGCTGCTGCGCGACCCGGACCCGGCCGAGGTCCGCAAGCTGATGGACGCGGCGCGCGGTACGGCGAAGATGTTCACCCTCGCCACCGAACTGCCCGGCGGCATCGACTCGGTGCGCCTGCTCGCCGAGCACGGGGTCATCGCCGCGATCGGCCACACCGACGCGACGTACGAGCAGACCGTCGAGGCCATCGACGCGGGCGCCACCGTCGCCACGCACCTCTACAACGCGATGCCGCCCCTCGGCCACCGCACCCCCGGTCCGATCGCCGCCCTCCTGGAGGACGAGCGGATCACCGTCGAGCTGATCAACGACGGCACGCATCTGCACCCGGCCTCCCTGCAACTGGCCTACCACCACGCGGGCGCCGACCGCGTCGCGCTGATCACCGACGCGATGGACGCGGCCGGTTTCGGCGACGGCCAGTACCAGCTGGGCCCGCTCGCGGTCGAGGTCAAGGACGGGGTCGCCCGGCTGGTGGAGGGCGGCTCGATCGCGGGCTCCACCCTCACCCTGGACACCGCGTTCCGGCGGGCCGTGACGGTCGACCGGATTCCGGTGGACGACGTCGTGCGGTCCATCTCCGCCAACCCGGCGCGGCTGCTCGGCGTGGACGACAGGGTCGGCTCGCTGGATCCGGGCAAGGACGCGGACCTGGTGGTCCTGGACGCGGACTTCGCGCTGAAGGGCGTCATGCGCAAGGGCGAATGGATCATCGAGCCGTAGAACGGCACCTGTCGCCCGCCGCCGACGGCGGGTCGAGCACGTAACGAAGAGACGGCGGTTGGCCCCGGGGACTGGGCCGACCGCCGTCTCTTTGGCATGATCGTCAGGGCTTCCGCCGCAGCGCGGGTAAGCGCGTTCTATCAAGGCGGCAAAGGGCCGAGGCACCAAAGGATGGGGGGTCGGCGCGGATGATCCTGACCGTCACGCTGAACACCGCACTCGATGTGACGTACGCCGTTCCGGCACTCGTCCCGCACAGCAGCCACCGGGTGGGCGAGATGTCCGAACGCCCCGGCGGCAAGGGTCTGAACGTGGCCCGGGTGCTCTCCGCGCTCGGCCACGAGACGGTGGTCACCGGGTTCGTGGGCGGCTCCACCGGGGCTGTACTGCGCGAGCTCCTGGCGGAGACGGGACACGCCGGAACCGGAGCCTCCGCCGCCGGAGCCGGTCCTTCCGCCGAAGCCGGAGCCGGGTCTTCCGCCGAAGCCGGAACCGCTGCCATGGCCCCGCCCCCGCGCGACGCCCTGGTCACCGTCGCCGGGAACACCCGTCGCACGCTGGCCGTCGTCGACCGCTCGACCGGCGACACCACCCAGTTCAACGAGCCGGGACCACAGGTGAGCGCCGGTGAATGGGCCGCCTTCCTCCGGACGTACGAGGACCTGCTCAGCGGAGCCGACGCGGTCGCCCTCTGCGGCAGCCTGCCGCCCGGCGTCCACGTCGGCGCGTACGCGGAACTGGTCCGGCTCGCCCGCACCGCCGGGGTCCCCGTGCTGCTGGACACCAGCGGCGAACCGCTGCGCCGCGGCATCGCGGCCCGCCCCGACCTCGTCAAGCCGAACGCCGACGAGCTGGCCCAGCTCACCGGCGCCCGCGAACCGCTGCGCGCCGCCCATGACGCCCGTCGCCACGGCGCCCACAGCGTGATCGCGTCACTCGGGGCGGACGGCATGCTCGCCGTCACCCCGGACGGCGCCTGGCGGGCTTCCCCGCCGGCCGCCGTACAGGGCAATCCGACCGGCGCGGGCGACTCGGCGGTGGCCGGACTGCTGTCCGGCCTCGCCGAGGGCCTGAGCTGGCCGGACCGGCTGACCAGGGCGGTGGCACTGTCGACGGCGACCGTGCTGGCCCCGGCGGCCGGGGAGTTCGACGGCCCGGCCTACGCCGGGCTGTTGCCGCGCGTCGGCGTCGAACGCCTCGCGCCCGCGGCCTGAACCGCGCGGGCCGGGACGACGCCGCGGACGCGACGCGGGAGTCCAGCACCACTCAGCACAACAGCAAGCAGGGGGCATCATGCCGCTCGTCAGCACCGGTGAACTCGTCTCGGCCGCACAGGCCGAGGGCCGCGGGATCGCCGCCTTCAACGTCATCACGCTGGAGCACGCCGAGGCCATCGCGATGGGGGCGGAGCGCGCCGGAGCGCCCGCGATCCTCCAGATATCCGAGAACGCCGTCAAGTTCCACGGCGGGCTGCTCTCCGCCGTCGCCGCCGCGGCCGCCGCCGTGGCCCGCGCCTCGACCGCACCGCTCGCCCTCCACCTCGATCACGTCGAGTCCGTCGAGCTGCTGCACCGGGCGCACGGGGAGGGCTTCGGCTCGGTGATGTTCGACGCCTCCAAGCTCCCGTACGACGAGAACGTGAAGGCCACCGCGGAAGCCGTCCGCTGGGGCCACGAGCGTGGCCTGTGGATCGAGGCGGAGCTGGGCAAGGTCGGCGGCAAGGAGGGTGAGGCCCCGCTGGACGCCCACGCCCCCGGCGTCCGCACCGACCCGGCCGAGGCCGCCGCGTATGTCGCCGGTACCGGGGTGGACGCCCTGGCCGTCGCGGTCGGCTCCTCGCACGCGATGACCGAGCGCACCGCCGCCCTGGACCACCCCCTGATCACCCGGCTGCGCGACGCGGTCCCGGTCCCCCTGGTGCTGCACGGCTCCAGCGGCGTCCCCGACGCGGAGATCCGGCAGGCGGTGACCTCGGGCATGGTCAAGATCAACGTGGGCACGGCCCTGAACACCGCGTTCACCGGCGCGGTACGGGCCCACCTGGCCGAGCACCCGACGGGCGTGGACCCGCGCAAATACCTCGTCCCGGCTCGCGAGGCGATGGCCGGGACGGTGGCGGGTTTCCTGCGGCTGATGGGCTGACGGGCTGATGGGCTGACCGGACATGAAACGGCGCCGCCTCCGGCCCCGTGTCACCACGGCTCGATCGCCGCGGTGACACGGGGCCGGGGGCGGCGCCGCGGAACGCTCGGGACTACTTGGGCGGGGTGACCTCGACCCAGTCGAGGATCACGTTGCACTGATTGCCGTCCTCGCACGAGATCTTGATCTCGTTCTCGCCCTTCTGGAGGGTGACCGGCGCCCAGGTGGTCTGCCAGTTCTTCTCCCAGTTCGCGTCGGAGGACTTGATGAAGTTCTTCAGCCCGATCGGCTGCGAGTTCGCCTTGCCGTTGACCGTGAGGGTCGCGAAGGCGTCCACCGCCGGAATCGCGTAGCGCACGGTCAGGGCGTACTCACCGGAATCCGGCATGTTCGCCTTCCAGGTCGCCGAGGCGCCGACCTGGTTGAAGCCCGTGATGTACGTGCCCCCGGCGCCCTGTGCGCCCTTGACCGTCTTCTCGGTCAGGGCCGAGCCGCCGAGCGTCAGCGTCGCCGCGTCCTGCTTCGGCAGTTCGGCCGACTCCTCCGGCTTCTTGGGATTCTCGGTCTTCGGGGATTCCTTGACCTCACCGGTGGGACCGGCCGACGATCCGGCCTCGCTCTTCTTCTTGTCACCGTTGTCGCCCGTCGTCAGGACGACGCCGATGCCGATGAGCACGACCGCGACCACGGCGACCGCCACGATCAGCAGGGCCTTGGTGTTGGGGCCGCCACGGCCCGGACCGCCGTCCCTGCCGCCCTGACGCGGGACCTGGGAGGTGGGCGCGCCACCGGGGTAGGTCTCGGGGGCCGCGTACTGCGCGTTCGGCTGGCCGTAGTGCGGCGGGGCCTGCTGGCCGTACGCCTGCTGCTGATGCGGAACCTGCTGCCCGTACTGGCGCTCGCCGACGGTCCGCACCTGGTTGTACGAGGTTCTGGGCACGCCGGGCTGCGCGGCCGGGCCGGGGTAGCCGTAGCCGCCCTGACCGGGCGGCTGGGCTCCCGCCGCTTGTCCGTCCGCGTACAGGTAGCCGAACGGATCGTCGTCCTCGGGCTTGCTCGCGCCGTTGTTTCCGGCCGTCATCCCTGGGTCACTCCTCACCATGTCGCCAGCCGTCGCCGACCGGCCGAGCCTACCTCGAACGGAGCACCCGCCGAATTTGCCGTCACCCCACCGGTGCGGTACCGCGAACCGGTCCGGGCACGGGAGAGACCGTGCCGTGAACGTCAGCCGGCCCTGCGGTGAACCTTCGACCGGGACCGCTTCTCCACGTACATCCGCTGGTCGGCGGAGCGCAGGACCTCTTCCACCGTCATGCCGCACTCGGCCCATCCGATACCGAAGCTCGCCCCGACCCGGACCGCCCTGCCGTCCACCCGGATGGGCGGAATAATGGCATTTCGCAGGCGTACGGCCAGGTCAGCGGCGTCTGCGGCGCCCAGCCCGTCCGCGAGCACGACGAATTCGTCACCTCCGAGCCGCGCGACGGTGTCCCCGTCGCGCACACAGGTGCTGAGCCGCCGGGCGACCTCGATCAGTACGGCGTCCCCTGTGTGATGCCCGAAACGGTCATTGATGGACTTGAAGCCGTCGAGGTCGCAGAAGAGGACAGCGAGCCCCTTCGCCCCGTCGTCCTTGTCCGCGTCCGGTGCCGCCGTGTGCACATGGTGGTCGTACGGGCCACCGCCCGGCACCGGGTCCGTCTCGTAGCCGTCGGGCTGGAAGCCGTGCGTACGGGAGGTCTCGACATCGCCGTACGCCGCGTCCAGCGCCTCGATCGCCGTGGTGGCGGTGGAGTGCGGGCGCTCACAGATCCGGGCGCTGAGCCGGGACTTGAGCTCGGCGCTGTTGGGCAGCCCGGTGAGGGCGTCGTGCGAGGCGCGGTGCGCGAGGTTCAGCTCATGGCGCTTGCGCTCCTCTATGTCCTCGACATGGGTGAGCAGGAAGCGGGGGCCGTCCGCGGTGTCGGCCACGACGGAGTTGCGCAGCGAGACCCAGAGGTACGTGCCGTCCCGGCGCCCCAGCCGCAGCTCGGCCCGGCCGCCCTCGGCCGACGTACGCAGCAGGGTGCCGATGTCCTCGGGGTGGACCAGGTCGGCGAAGGAGTAGCGGCGCAGTACGGAGGCGGGGCGGCCCAGCAGCCGGCACAGGGCGTCGTTGGTGCGCAGCAGCCTGCCGTGCTGGTCCCCGCCCATCTCGGCGATGGCCATACCGCTGGGGGCGTATTCGAACGCCTGGCGGAAGGACTCCTCGCTGGCCCGCAGTGCCTGCTGTTCCCGTTCGAGCCTGACCAGCGCGCGCTGCATATTTGCTCTGAGGCGAGCGTTACTGATCGCAATCGCTGCCTGTGATGCGTACATCTGGAGGGCTTCGCGCCCCCACGCGCCGGGGCGGCGACCGTTGCGGGGGCGGTCGACGGAGAGAACGCCCAGAAGATCCTGCCCACCGCCGGACGCGTACATCGGGGCGTAGAGCCGGTCCAGGGGATGCCACTCGTCCTCGAACCGGGGCTCGGGCCCCTCGGTGTGCCACTGCGGTACGTCGTCGTCGAGGAGGACCCAGCCCTCGGTGTGCGGTATGAACCGGAGCTCGTCCCAGGCCTCGCCCATGGTCAGCCTGCGTTCCCACGAGGAACGGGAGCCGACGCGTCCGGTGATCAGGGCTTCGGCCGCGGAATTGCCCGCGAAGGCGGCGATGACGAGGTCACCATCGGGCCGGACGAGGTTCACACAGCCCAGTTCGTAGCCGAGACCGGCAACGATGCCGTCGGCCACTGTCTGCAGCGTGTCCGCCAGACTCCGCGCCGTATTGAGATCAGCGACGGCCTGGTGCAGCTGCCGCATGGTCGCAAGACGAACGTACGGTTCCGACTCGGCCTCCATTGCTCGCACTCCCCGAGACCTCGACAGCAACTCCAGGTTTCATATCGACGTACTACTTGCAGTGTCACGCTCACTGAATCACAGTGAGCTGTGCACCCGGTACACAGGGTCAACAAATACTGCACTCTGTGACTCAAGTCACAACAGGTGGTGAAGGGTTGGCAGTGACTCTTCGAAGTCGCCCATCGTTTTCTTGAACGCAAATCCTTACGTTGCAGTGGCCCCCGCCACGCCGTGGAGCCCCCCGTGGTTCCGGAGTCCTAGGACCCGGCTGGTCCCCTGGCCCGATGCGGTCGCCCGGCGCTCACGGCTAGCGTGCCCCGTGTGTTGCAGACAAAGCCCCCCGCCCCGCGTCCCGAGCCCGTCCCCCATGCTGAGGGGGTGAGCAACGACGAGTTCCGTGCCGCCCTCGCGCGGCTGGCCGCAGGAGTGGTGCTGGTCACCGCGCAGGAGCCACCGCTCGACGAGCACGGCCGGGGTGAGGACGTCGGTATGACGGCGACGGCCTTCATGTCCGTGTCCCTGGACCCGCCCCTGGTGCTGGTGAGCCTGCGCAACGACTCCCGGATGGACGACCTGCTGTCGGAGCAGCCGCTGTGGGCGGTCTCCGTACTGGCGGGAAGCCAGCGGCACATCGCGGGCCGGTTCGCCATGAAGGGCCGGATCAGCGACCGGCTGCTCTTCGAGGACATCCCCTACCTCCGGGGAGAGGTGACGAACGCGCCGCTGGTCGGCGGAGCGCTCGCGACACTGGAATGCCGTACGGAACAGCGCGTCCTGGCCGGTGACCACACGCTGGTGATCGGACGGGTGCTGACGGCGACCCTGCCGAGCGCGGACGGCGACCCGCTGGCGTACTTCAAGGGTCGCTACCGCCAGCTGGACTGACGCCCACCGGACCGGCGCGCGCACCCCATGGGCCGACGCCCACCCGGACCGGCGCGCGGAGCAGCTCGTCGGCGCCCCCGCCACCGGCCCGCTACCAGTCTCGGCCCGAACGGCCGCGCTTCGTGTCGCCGCGCTGCTTCTTCTCCCGCAGCCTGCGCTCGTTGATCCCGCGCGGGATCCGGCTCTTGCGGCGCGGCTTGGGCGGTGGCGCCGTGGCCTCGGCCAGCAGCGAGGCGAGCCGGACGGCGGCCGTCTCGCGGTTGCGCCACTGGGAACGGTGCTCGGAGGCCCGCACCGCCACCACGCCGTTGACCAGCCGGCCCGCCAGCCGCTCCAGCGCCCGCGCCTTCCACACCTCGGGGAGCGCCTCGGTCGCCGCCACGTCGAAGCGCAGCTCCACCTGGGAGTCGCTGGTGTTGACGTGCTGGCCGCCCGGCCCGGAGGACCGCGAGAAACGCCACATGAGCTCGGCCTCCGGCAGGGAGACCGAACCGCGGATGACATAGGGCCCGGACATGACACCCATGTTCCCTGCCCCACGGGCCTTCCGTCACCTTCTTTTGCCACACCCGTCCGACACATTGGGCCAGAAGTTCGGCAAAGAAAGTAAAGCGACCAGGAACCTCGTGGTCCATTGCCTGCGTTATGACGGGTGACGGTAGCTTTCGTGATGACACGAAGCCCGTACACGACGAAGGAAAGGGACTTCCCATGGCTGTAAGCCTGTCCAAGGGCGGCAACGTCTCGCTCACCAAGGAGGCACCGGGCCTGACCGCCGTTACGGTCGGCCTCGGCTGGGACGTCCGCACCACCACCGGCACCGACTTCGACCTCGACGCCTCGGCGATCGCGGTCAACCCGGCGGGGAAGGTCGTCTCCGACGGCCACTTCGTCTTCTTCAACAACAAGTCGACGCCGGACCAGACCATCGTCCACACCGGTGACAACGTCACGGGCCAGGGCGAGGGCGACGACGAGCAGATCAACGTCAACCTGGCGGGTCTGCCGGCCGACGTGGACAAGATCGTCTTCCCGGTCTCCATCTACGACGCCGAGAACCGCAACCAGAACTTCGGCCAGGTCCGCAACGCGTTCATTCGCATCATCAACCAGGCCGGCGGCACCGAGCTCGCCCGCTACGACCTGAGCGAGGACGCCGCCACCGAGACCGCCATGGTCTTCGGCGAGCTCTACCGCAACGGTGCCGAGTGGAAGTTCCGCGCGGTCGGCCAGGGTTACGCGAGCGGGCTGGCCGGTATCGCCAAGGACTTCGGCGTCAACCTCTGACGCGAACCTGACTGTTCCGCGGGAGCCCCCGGCCGTACCCCGGCCGGGGGCTCCCGTGCGTCACGGGCGGGGGCTCCCGTGTGTCACAGCCGGGGGCTCCCGCGCGTCACGGCCGGCGGCGGTACGGGTGCCTCAAGGGGACGGGCACGGCCCCCGCGTAGGGTGCGCCGCATGATCATCGAACCGCTGGGCCTCGACACGGTGACCCACGGCATCCCCGGTCCGCTGCTCACCGAACTCTCCGCGCTCTACGCCTCCAACCGGGCGTTCCACCAGCTCAGCGGCGACTTCCCGGACCCGGACGACGTCCGCCCCGAGCAGGTCGCCGCCGCGCTCGCCGACGACCTGGCCCACCCGGACGCCGAGGTGCTGCTCGCCCGTTCGCACGGCGCGCTCGTCGGCGTCGCCGTGACGCTCGCCCACCATCCGGACCCGGCCGACCCCGACCCCTGGATCGGCCTCCTGATGGTCGACGCCGGGCAGCAGCGCGCCGGGTACGGGCGGCAGTTGGCCGGACTCGTCGCCGAGCGGTTCCGGGCGGCGGGGCGGAACGGCCTACGGATCGCGGTCCTGGAGAACAACCCCCGCGCGCTCGCCTTCTGGACCTCACTCGGCTACGAAGTCATCGGCCATCGGCCGGACCGTCAACTGGGCCGCCCCTGCGCGGTGCTGCGCACCTCACTGCACCCCCTCAAGTCCACCGAATAGCGGACACACATGGACCCCAGTCGGACAAGAACTGGTCAAAAACTTGTGAGGCAATTGTCGGCACACCGTCAAAGACGGTCATTCGGTGGCACGCTCTCCGCTCGTAGTCCCCCCACAGGACGACCAACGGAGAACTCTGATGACCCTCCACATGAACACCCGTCGTGCCGCGACCCTGGCAGCAGTGGCCGCCATGGTGGTCGCGGGCGTGCAGGCCGGTTCGGCCGGCGCCGCCCCCAAGACCGCGGACAACGGCGACTCCTCGTCCCGTACGGCCTCCGCCTCCGCGCTCGGTGTGAACACCGCGTCGCAGCGCGGCACGGCCATCAAGTCCGCCCAGGCGGGCGCGGCTTCGGCGGCCGACTCCCTCGGGCTCGGCAGCCAGGAGAAACTGATCGTCCGTGATGTGATCAAGGACGCCAGTGGCACGGTGCACACCCGCTACGAGCGCACCTACGCCGGACTGCCGGTCCTCGGCGGCGACCTCGTCACCCACATCGCGAGCAACGGCAAGCTCAAGGGCGTCGACAAGGCGACCAAGGCCCCGATATCGGTGCCGTCGACCACGCCGAAGGTGAAGAGCGCCGCCGCCGCGCGCAAGGTGATCTTCGCGGGCAGCGGCAAGCCCGTCCTCGCGTTCGAGACCGTGAAGACCGGCGTGCAGAAGGACGGCACGCCCAGCAAGCTGCACATCATCACGGACGCCCTCACCGGCAAGAAGCTGCACTCCTTCGAGGCCATCGAGACCGGCGCCGGCAACAGCCAGTACAGCGGAAAGGTCGAGCTGAGCACGACGCCGGGCGGCTCCGGCTTCGAGCTGACCGACGGCGACCGCGGCGGCCACAAGACGTACGACCTCAACCAGGGCGAGGACGGCACCGGCGACCTCGTCACCGACGACGACGACACCTGGGGCGACGGCACCGGCAACGACCGTCAGACCGCCGCGGTCGACGCCCACTACGGCGCCGCGAAGACCTGGGACTTCTACAAGTCCGCGCTCGGCCGCGACGGCATCGCGGGCGACGGCAAGGCCGCGTACTCCCGCGTCCACTACGGCGACGCGTACGTCAACGCGTTCTGGGACGACAGCTGCTTCTGCATGACGTACGGCGACGGGGCCGACAACAAGAGCGCCCTCACCGCCCTCGACGTCGCCGGTCACGAGATGAGCCACGGTCTGACCGCGGCCACCGCCAACCTGGACTACGTCGGTGAGTCCGGCGGCCTCAACGAGGCGACCAGCGACATCCTCGGCACCTCGGTGGAGTTCTTCGCGGACAACACCACGGACGTCGGGGACTACCTCATCGGCGAGAAGATCGACATCAACGGCGACGGCACCCCGCTGCGCTACATGGACAAGCCCAGCAAGGACGGCGGCTCGGCGGACTACTGGGACTCCAGCGTCGGCGACCTGGACGTGCACTACTCGTCCGGCGTCGCGAACCACTTCTTCTACCTGCTGTCCGAGGGCAGCGGCGCCAAGACCATCAACGGGGTCGACTACGACTCCCCGACCTCCGACGGCTCGACGGTCACCGGCATCGGGCGCGAGAAGGCCTACCAGATCTGGTACAAGGCCCTCTCCGTCTACATGACGTCCTCCACCGACTACGCGGCCGCGCGCGTCGCGACCGAGAAGGCGGCGACCGACCTGTTCGGCGCGGACAGCGCCGAGCTCAAGGCCGTGGGCGACGCCTGGACCGGCGTCAACGTGAAGTGAATCAGTGCGGTAGTGCGGTAGTGCGGTGAAGTAGTCAACCGCTGTTCCGCAGCTGGTGAGTGCGGTGACGTGTGGTGGGAGCCGGTCAGCCCTCGGGCGGCCGGCTCTCGCCGTACAGCCAGGTGTCCCACAGCTCCGTCAGGTCCTGCCCGCTCTCCTTCTCCACGTACGCGACGAAGTCCTCGGTCGACGCGTTGCCGTGCCGGTGCGCCTTCGGCCATCCGGCGACCAGGTCGAAGAACGCCTCGTCGTCGTCCATGGCCAGCCGGATCTCATGGATGACCATCGCCCCGCGCCCGTACACCGGCTGCTCGGAGATGTCGGCGGCCGACGGCGGTTCGGCCGGCGGGAAGGCCCAGTTCTCGTCGTCGTCGAACGCCTCGTCGAAGCTGTCCTGGGCCGGGGTGTCCTCGAAGTCCTCGCTCCAGAGCCACCCCGCGTACGTCGCGAACCCCTCGTTCAGCCACATGTCCTGCCAGGTCGCGGGCGTGACGGAGTTCCCGAACCACTGGTGGGCCAGCTCGTGGACGAGGAGCCCGGTGTCGGGCGGGCCAGGGAAGAACGGCCGGTTCTGGGTCTCCAGTGCGTACCCGGCATCGTCCTCGCGGTCGATGATCACGCCGGTGGAGGTGAAGGGGTACGGGCCGAAGTTCTTCGCCGCCCACTCCATGACCTCCGGGAGCCGGCCGAGCGCAGGGGCACTCGCCTTCGCCACCTCCGGGTCCACGGCCGTGAACACCTCGATGCCGTCCGGGGTGACCGACTCCTTCGTCTCGAACTTCCCGATGGCGACGGTGGCGAGGTAGCTCGCCATGGGTTCCGGCGTGTGCCAGCTGTACGTGGTGCGATCGCCTGTCGTACGGCGGGCGGCCAGTTCTCCGTTGGAGACGGCCGTCAGCCCCTTCGGCACGGTGACCTCGACGTCGTACGTGGCCTTGTCGCTCGGGTGGTGGTTGCCGGGGAACCAGGCCATGGAGCCGGTCGGTTCGCCGAGGGCCAGCGAGCCGTCCGCGGTCCGCAGCCAGCCCTCCTCCGACTCGTCGGCGTCGGTGATGGTCTGCGGGGAGCCGGAGTAGCGGACGACCGTACGGAACGTCCGGCCCTCGCGCAGCCGGTCCTCGACATCCGCGTCCGGGCGCAGCGTCAGTTCCTTGCCCGCCCGGTTGACGGCGGCCGGGCGGCCCTCGACGGTGGCGCTCTCGACGTCGAGCCCGGCGAGGTCCAGGTGGAAGGCGCTGAGGTCCTGGGTGGCGCGGGCGGTGATCTCCGCCGTGCCCCGCAGCCGGTGCGCGGTGGGGTCGACGTCGAGGGTCAGGCCGTAGTGCGTGACGTCGTAACCGCCGTTGCCGAGCTTGGGGAAGTACGGGTCGCGCAGCCCGGCGGCACCGGGTGTGCCCGTCACCCCGCCCGTGCAGGCGGAGACGGAGCCGAGAACGGCGAGCGCGAGCAGCAGGGCGGCCGCGGGCGTCGTGCGCCGTATCCGGGTGTGCCCTGTCGGGGCTCGCCGTATCGGGGTTCGCCGTATCGGGGTTTGTTGCTCCACACCGATGATCCTATGTGCGGAATGTCGGAGTCGGCAGGGTGATCAGAGGACGGCTATGCCCAGGGGACGTTCGCCCGCGTCGATCCGGACCGGTGCGCCGTACCCGTCCCCGTCGTCGTGGAGGTCGACGGCGGTGATGCCGTTCCAGTAGCCGTCGCGGGTGAAGCCCCCCGTGACGTACGCCGTACGGCCGTCCTTGGACACCGTCACGTCCTCGTGCGGGCCCTCCAGGGGCACGGACCGCTCCTTGCCGTCCGGGCTGCGGACGGTGAGGGAGGGGTCCTCGTCGTCCGCGGCGATCGGGCCGGTGCCGACGACGAGGAGGGTGCCGTCGGGGGCGAGGGCC
Organism: Streptomyces sp. NBC_01433; assembly: GCF_026340105.1. NCBI lineage: Bacteria > Bacillati > Actinomycetota > Actinomycetes > Kitasatosporales > Streptomycetaceae > Streptomyces > Streptomyces sp. NBC_01433. The sequence continues at coordinate 1,815,159 of NZ_JAPEPM010000001.1, forward strand.
GCTCCGTGCTGGTGCGTGTCGGCGGTCATCCTCTCGATCGCCACCTTTCCGGTGCGCGGATCCAGGACCGCGAGCCGTTCGCCCTCGAACGGCAGGAGCAGCTTTCCGTCCGCCGGGCGTACGACGGCGTAGTGCGGCTTCAGCCAGGAGCCGAGACCGCCCTCGGTGCCGTACGGGGCTACTTCCATCCGCCGCGGTTCCAGCGTCTTCGTGTCCACCGCCGTCACGTCGAAGGAGTCGTGGCCGGTGGCGTACACCTCACCGCCGTCGGGCGAGACATCCACGTCGAACGGGCGGCGGCCGACGGGGACGGTGCCGGTCACCTCACGGGTCGCGGTGTCGATGACCTCCAGCGTTCCGTTGCCGCCGGGGACGTTGACGCCGACGTAGACGTGCCTGCCGTCGGGGGCGAGGGCGATGCCCATCCCGCCGCCCCGGTACTCGCCGGTCGTGACCGGGCCGCTCTCCGTCTCGTACGGGACGAGTGCCAGCCGGGTCCGGGTCGCGGTGTCGATGACGGCGACCCCTTCCGCGGTCGCCACCCAGGCCCGCCCGTCCTTGCCGACGACGAGCCCGTACGGAGCGGTGCCCGCCTCCACCGTGGCGATGGGGCCGCGGCCCTCGCCGGGGCCCGGGTCGACGAAGGTCACGGTGTCGCTGCCGAAGTCGGCGACGAGGAGGGTGCCCCGGGGCGTCCTGGCGGCGGGGCCCGGGTCCGCCGGGCCGCTGGGTGCGGTGCGGGGCTCGTCCGAAGCGCGCGGGACGGTGTCGTCCGTCGCCGGACCGGCCACGCCCGTCGCGGTGTCCGTCGCGGTGTCCCTCGCGCACCCGGCGAGTACGGCGGCCGCGGCGAGGGCCACTATCGCCCGGCGTGCGGTACTGGCCCTCAGTACCGCCCGGCGTGCGCCGGTCCGGCGTCCGGGCGGTGTCATCGGTCGTCCCGGAGCAGTGCCACGATCTCCGCGAAGCCGCGCCGTTCGGCGTGGGCCAGGGCCGTGACCCCGTCGCCGTCCGGCAGACCGGGCGTCGCACCGGCCGCCAGCAGCACCTCCACGATCTCCTGGTGCGCCCGGCCGCCGTCGCCGAGGATCACGGCTTCCAGCAGGGCGGTCCAGCCGAGCCGGTTGACGTGGTCGACGTCGATGTCCGTGACCCGGAGCACCTCCCGTACGTACGCGACATGGCCGCGCTCGGCGGCGGGGATGAGCGAGATGCCGCCGAACCGGTTGCGGAGCGTCAGATCCGGACCGGCCGGAAGCAGGACGTGCAGCATCGCGACGCTTCCGGTGACTCCGGTGGCGAGCCAGGGGCTGTCCTCGCGCCGGTCCTGGGCATCCGGGTCGGCGCCCGCCGTCACCAGCAGCCGGGCCGCCCCGACATGGTCGCCGTGGACGGCGAGGAGCAGCGGGGTGCGCAGTTCCTCGTCGCGGGCGTCGACGCGCGCGCCGCCCTCGATCGCGGTCCGCACTCCGGCGGTGTCGCCGGTGCGCGCGGCGGTGAGCAGGTCGTGATCGAGGGCGTTCATGCGTTTCTCCGTACGTGGGGCGGTGGGGTTGCCGCCGCGACGGGGCGGTCGCGGCGGCGGTCGGTCACCGTAGCGGGCGGTTACCTGGCGAGGGCGGCGACGCCCGCCGCGGCGAACTTCTCGTCGAGGTCGCCGCTGGGGGCGCCGGCCACGCCGATGCCCGCCACCGGGGCTCCCTTGACCTGCGCCGGGGCGCCGCCCGCGAGGAACAGGGTGCCGGGGATGTCCTTCAGGTTCGGGGTCTGCCCCAGGCGCTTGACCAGCTCGGAGGTGGGCGCGTTCCAGGAGACGGCGGTGTACGCCTTCCGCACGGCCGACTCGGGGGACTGCGGGCCCGCGCCGTCGCCGCGCAGGGTCACGATGGTGTTGCCGTTGCGGTCGACCACGGCGACGGAGACGCGCTGGTTCTCCTTCTTCGCGGCGTCCAGGGTGGCCTGCGCGGCCTTGGTCGCGGCGGCCACGGTCAGGTGGGTGCTCTGCTGGAGGTTCCGGTCGGCGGCGTCCGCCTTGACGGCGGCGGCGGGGGCGGCGGCCGGGGTGGAGGCGTTCGCGGACATCGCGCCGAAGGTTCCGGCACCGAGGGCGGCGGCGGCAACGGCTCCGGTCAGGACGCGGGTGCGCAGCGACATCTTCTTCATGGTGGGCTCCTGGTGGCTCTGGTGACGAGGGCGGGGTGGCTCTGGTGACCGGTGGCTCTGGTGGGCGAGCGGGCCGGCCGGTGTATCGCTGTTCCGCTGTTTCGCTCTGCTATCGATCCTCCGGCCGGATCCGGGCCCGTACGGTCGGCGTACCGGCTGGAGGAGCCGCGCAGGTCGGCTGACGGCCCCATCGGCCGATCGGTTGATGCGGGGGTGGTCGGTTCGGGCCACCATGGAGAGGTCTGCGCAGGTCAGCAGCGGTCAGCCGCGGTGTTCAGCGGCAGACGGCAACAGTCAGCGGCAGGCGGCAGCGGGTCGTCCACCGGATCGTCGACGGGGAGTGCGAGGTACGAGGTGCAGCACCGCAGCGAGCCGCCGCACCCCGACCGTGCCCCGGGCGCAGACCTCAGCCGTCCTCCGGGCGCAGACCCCGGCCGTCCCCCGGGCGCAGACCCCGGCCGTCCCTCGGGCGCAGACCCCGACCTGACCGCCGCCGACCCCGACGCACGATGGTTGGCGCTTCTCATGCACGCCGCGTTCTTCCTGCTGCTCGGTGCCTCGCTCACGCGGTTCCTGATGCGGCACCCGGGCGAGGACCGCACCCCGTGGATCATCGCGCTGTCGGTCGTCCTCGCCACGCTCTACCTGGTGGGGCCGGTGCTCGGTTCACGGCCGACGCCCCGCAGGCTGACCTGGCTCGGGATTCTCGTCGTCGTGTGGATGGTGCTGGTCGTCCTCGCGCCGAGCTTCGCGTGGTGTGCGGTGCCGCTGTTCTACACGGGGCTGCGGATACTGCCGCCGCGCGCCGCACTCGCCCTCGTCGCGCTGCTGACCGCGTTCGTCGTCGCCGCACAACTGCGGCTGGCCACCGGGTTCGACCCGAATCTGGTGCTCGCCCCGCCCGCCGTCGCGGCCGTGGCGACCGCCGTCTTCGTCCATATGCGGCGTCAGGCGGTACGCCAGCGCGAACTGGCCGCACGGCAGCGCGAGCTGATCGACGACCTGCTGCGTACGCGGCGCGAACTGGCCGCCACCGAACGCCGCGAAGGCACCCTCGCCGAACGCCAGCGGCTCTCCATGGAGATCCACGACTCCCTCGCGCAGGGCCTCTCCAGCCAGCAGATGCTGCTCCAGGCCGCCGACCGCACCTGGGAGAACGACCCGGCCGCCGCCCGCCGCCATGTCCGGACGGCGACCGGTATCGCGGAGCGCAACCTCGCCGAGGCCCGCCGCTTCGTCCACGATCTGGCCCCGGCCGATCTGGCGGAGGGCGGCGGTCTGGAGGCGGCGCTGCACGCACTCGCGGCCCGCGAGACGGCCCAGACACAGGGCGCGGTCGCCGTCCGCTGCCATGTGGAGGGGACCGCGCACACCCCTCTGCCCGACCGGGTGCAGTCGGCGCTGCTGCGGATCGCCCAGGGCGCCCTGGCGAACGTACGCGAGCACGCGGACGCGACGGCCGCCGGACTGACCCTGACGCACCTGGACGACCGGGTGGTCCTCGACATCGCCGACAACGGCCGGGGCTTCAGCCCCTCGGCACCGGAGCCCCGCCCGGCGGGCGGCGTACGCGGCCACGGGCTGCCCGCGATGCGGGCCCGGGTGCGCCAGCTCGGCGGAACACTGACGATCGAGTCCGCACCGGGCGAGGGAACGGTGCTCTCGGCGGTGGTCCCGCTCACCCCCGTGCCGCCCCCTGCACCGCCCCCCGTTCCGCGGAACGTCCCGCAGAACCTCCCGGAGGAATCCGCATGACCGCTACCGCCGCGACCGTCCGCATCCTGCTCTGCGACGACCACGCCGTCGTACGCGCCGGGCTGCTCGCCCTGCTCGGCAGCGAACCGGACATCGAGGTCGTCGGCGAGGCGGGCAGTGGCGAGGAGGCGGTGGCCCTGGCCGCCCGGCTCGCTCCGGACGTCGTGCTGATGGACCTCCAGCTGGGCGAGGGCATCGACGGCGTCGAGGCCACCCGCCGGATCACCGCGGCCGGAAGCGGAACCGTTCATGTGCTGGTGCTCACGACGTACGACACGGACGCGGACATCACCCGCGCGATCGAGGCGGGAGCCACCGGCTACCTGCTGAAGGCCGAACGCCCGGAGGAACTGTTCGCCGCGATCCACTCGGCGGCCCAGGGCCGTACGACGCTCTCCGCACCGGTGGCCAGCCGGGTCATGGCCCGGATGCGCAATCCGCTGCCCACCCTCACCGAACGCGAACTCGACATCCTGGGGCAGCTGTCGCGGGGACTCGGCAACCGGGACATCGCCCGCGCCCTGTTCATCAGCGAGGCCACGGTCAAGACCCACCTGGGCCGGATCTACGACAAGCTCGGCGTCGACACACGGGCGGGCGCCGTCGCCGTGGCGAAGGAACAGCGCCTGCTGCCGTAGGCGATGGCAGTACGCGCCGACGACGGGCCGTGGGCGACGGCCGTAAGCGACGGCCGTGGGCGACGGCCGTAAGCGACGGCCGCGTCAGGCGGGGCACCCACCACTCACCCGATCGTGTCGGCCCCCCGTCACCGGGCATGACACCATCGACTCGTGCTCGACATCGGCTACTCCCTCTCCCGGCGCTTCCCGGATCCCCCGCAGACCGACTACCGCCGTGCGGACGTCCATGCCCTGCGGCACGACCTGTTCTCCGGGGACGTCTACCTCGCGGACACCAAGGCGGACCGCGAAGTATCCACAGCCTGGGGATGGGTTCCGGTGCTCGACTTCGCCTGGGCGCTGTGCGACATCGTCGAGCAGATCGACCAGGACCCCCGGGGCAACCGCTCGCACCGGCAGCAGTACGCCGAGCTGGACTTCACCGAGTCCACGGACCGGATGATGTTCGAGCGGCGCTTCGGCTGGGTCGACGTCGAGGCCGACTGGATGCCCGGCGACGAGCCCCCGCTCACCTTCAGCCACTCCCTCCTGCGCCGTGAGGCCCGCGACTTCCTGCACGACCTGATCGCCGATCTGGCCGACATGCACGACGGCCTCACCGAGAACCCCGTGATCTGGGACCTCCAGGCCCGCTTCCCCCGTATGTGACCGGCCCCGTGCCCCCGGCCCCCGCCCCGGATCCGGCCACCCGAGCGCCCCCGCGGCACGCGGCGGAATCACGCGCCCCGGCGCCCCGCGCCCGGATCACGCCTCCACCCGCACTCCGATCTGCGCCGCGAACGCCGGTGCCAGCTCCATCAGCTGGACCGGGCTGATCACCGCACCCGCCAGCCGCTCCACCCCCCGGGCGATGTCCAGCTCGGCGACCGCCCGCAGGTCCACCGACTCCATCCGCGCCGCGCTGAAGTCGGCCCGCTTCAGCACACAGTCCCGGAACTCCACCCGCACCAGCTGCGCGTCGCCGAAGTCCGGCTCGGACAGCACACAGCCCTCGAACACGACGTCCTTCAGCCGGGCCTTCCGCAGATTCAGGTAGTCGATCTTCCCGCCGCGCACCACCACCCGCTCCAGCACCGCGCCGTGCAGCTGCACCCCGCCCAGCCGCGCGTCCACGATCTCCACGTCACGCAGCGACGCCCCCGCGAGATCGGTGCCCACCCCCCGTACCCCCGTGAGCACCGAATCGATGAAGCGGGCCCTGATCAGCTCCGTACGGTCCAGGGCGCAGCCCTCCAGCGCGCAGTCCATGAAGCGGGCGCCCGGACCCGACTGGTCCGCGAGGTCCACCGCGTCGAACCGCACACCGTCGTAGTCCCCGTCCGGCTCCAGCTCCGCCCCCTCGTACGGAACGAGCGGCGGCAGCCGCACCTCCGGACGCCGCGCCGCCGCCACGGTGTCCTTCTTGCCTCTGGTCCTGCCCGCGCTTCCTGCCATGCCCCCATCGTGACGCACCCCACTGACAACGCCCCGCCCCGATGTCACAAACCACCGCCGCCCGACCGTCACGTACGCAGAAGCGCCCACAGCCAAGGGAGAAACCCAGCCATGCAGCGCATCCACGTCATCGGCGGCGGCTTCGCCGGACTCACCGCCGCGGTCACCGCCGCCGAATCCGGCGCACAGGTCACCCTCCACGAGGCCCACCACACCCTCGGCGGCCGGGCCAGGACCGCCGAAGGCCCGTACCGCACCAACGAGGGGCCGCACGCCCTGTACAACGGCGGGCCCCACTGGACCTGGCTCGCCCAACGCGGTCTCCTCGGGCCCGTCGCCGCCGTACCGCCCCTCGAAGGCGCCCGCTTCCGCTTCCGCCGCGACGGCGTCTCCCGCAGGATCCCGCCCCTCGCCATGCTCCGGCTCGCCCGCCGCAGCGCCCGGCACGCCCCCGTCGACGCGGACTACCTCGGCTGGGCCACCGGTCAGGTCGGCGAGGCAGGGGCCCGCGCGGCGGCGCACTACATGGGCGTGGCCCTCTTCCACCACGACCCCGGTTCGCTCTCCGCCGCCTTCGTCCAGGAACGCTTCCGGCGCGCAGCCACGCTCCCGCCCGAGGCGCGCTACCCGGTCGGCGGCTGGGCCCAGGTCATCGACCGGATGGCCGCCCGCGCCCGGAACCTCGGCGTACGCGTCGAGACCACCGCCCGTGTCGACGCCCCCGCCCTCGCCGCCCTGGCACGGACCGGCCCCGTCGTCGTCGCGACCTCCCTGGACGCCGCCCGTACCCTGCTCGACGATCCCGCCCTGACCTGGGACAGCGGCCGTACGGCGCTGATCGACCTCGCGGTACGGACCCGGCGGGGCGACGCGTTCGTGGTGTCCGACCTGGACGCTCCGGGCTGGATCGAGCGGTTCAGCGCCCAGGACCGCACCCTCGCCCCGGCCGGCGAACAGCTCGTGCAGGGCCATGTCCCGATCGCTCCCGGCACTCCGAGGGCGGACGGTGTCGCCCGCGCCGAGCAGCTGCTCGACCTCGGCTTCCCGGGCTGGCGCGACCGCGTCACCTGGCGCCGCGAGGCCCTGGCCGCCGGGCGTACGGGTGCGGTCGACCGCCCCGGCACCACCTGGCGGGACCGCCCGTCCATCATCCGGGGCGACGGCGTCTTCCTCGCGGGCGACCAGGTGGCAGCGCCGGGACTCCTCAGCGAGGTGTCGTTCAACAGCGGCATCGAAGCGGCGACGCTCGCACTGAAGGCCACCGAACGGCGCACGGACACCGGAGTGGACCTCAGGAGGACATGACACCGATAACGCGCATGCCGCCCATGACGCCCACGGCTCCCATGACACCCACCGCCCGCATAAGACCCGTGAACCAGCCGATGTACCGAGGTTGACCTCAAGGCCACTTGAGGTCACAGGCTGGGGGCAACCGACCGCATCCACCCCGGGGAGACCACCATGTACGCCGTCCGCCTCCACGCCTTCGGCCCCGCCGAAAACCTCACCCACGAGCCGGCCGAGGACCCTGTGCCCGGCCCCGGCCAGGTCCGGATCGTCGTGGCCGCGGCCGGCGTGCACCTCCTCGACGCCGCTCTGCGCGAAGGCATGACCGGCCCGTACCCGGCCCCGGCCGCACTGCCCACCATCCCCGGCCGGGAAGTCGCCGGAACCGTCGAATCGCTCGGCGAGGGCACCGACCCCGGCTGGCTCGGCAAGCGCGTCGTCGCGCATCTCGGCATGGCCCCCGGCGGTTACGCCGAACTCACCGTCGCCGACGCCGACCGGCTCCACGAGATCCCGGCCGGGCTAGACGAGGCCGAGGCCGTCGCGATGATCGGCACCGGCCGCACGACCCTGGGCATCCTCCGGTTCACCGAACTGGGCCCCGACTCCGTCGTCATCGTCCCCGCCGCCGCGGGCGGCATCGGAACGCTGCTGGTGCAGTACGCCAAGAACGCCGGAGCCACCGTCATCGGCCTCGCGGGCGGCCCCGCCAAGGTCGCCGCGGTCAAGGCCAACGGTGCCGACCTCGCCGTCGACTACACGCTCCCCGACTGGCCCCGCACGGTCCGGGGCCACCTGGACCCGATCGGCCGACGCGCCACCGTCGTCTACGACTCCGTGGGCGGAGCCACCGCCCGCGCCGCCGTCGACCTTCTCGGCGAAGGCGGAGCGCACATCGTCTTCGGCTGGTCCGGCGAGGACCTCCACGACGGAAAGCCGCTCTCCTTCACCCCCGAGGAACTCGCCACGCGCGGCATCACGTCCGAGAACGTGCTCGGCCCCGCCATGATCCGGAAGGGCGGCGGGCTGCGCGCCCTGGAGACCCTGGCCCTCGCCGAGGCCGCGGCCGGCCGGCTGCGGCCCGCCGTCCAGCGCTACCCGCTCGCCGAAGCGGCGGCGGCCCATCGCGCACTGGAAACCCGCGGCACGATGGGCAAGGTCGTCCTGGAACCGTAGGACGCGAAAAAGCGAAGACCGGGGAGAGCGAAGACCAGGGAAAGCACGGACTCAAGAAAAGCGCGGACGCAAGAAGAGTGAGGCCCCGCTCAGCTCCCTCCGAGCTCCGCCAGCGCCCCGTCCGTCAGCCGGTACACCGTCCACCCGTCCTGCGGCCGCGCGCCCAGCGACTCGTAGAAGGCGATGGACGGGGCGTTCCAGTCCAGCACCGACCACTCCAGGCGTTCGTATCCCCGCTCGGCGCAGATCCGCGCCAGCTCCGTCAGCAGCGCCTTCCCGTGGCCGCCGCCACGCCGCTCCGGACGCACGTACAGGTCCTCCAGGTAGATGCCGTGGACCCCGCGCCAGGTCGAGAAGTTGAGGAACCACAGCGCGAACCCGACCACCTCGCCGTCCCCGTCCGACACCGCGACATGTGCGTACGCGGCGGGCCGTTCGCCGAACAGCGCCTCGCGCAACTGCTCTTCGGTGGCGTTCGCCTCGTGCGGGGCCTTCTCGAATTCGGCCAGGTCACGCACCAGGGCGTGGATGACCGGGACATCGTCGGGAGCAGCGGTACGAATCATGGAGGCAGCGTAGACACGCCTCCCGCGCGCTCAACTCCTGCCCCTGCCCGGGGACCCCTACAGCCCTCGTCCCTACCCCCTGCCCCTGCCCCGAGCCCCTACAGCCCCCGCCCCAGCAGCTGTCGGGCGATCTCCACATGCCTCTCCGTCAGCCGTACCTCCCCGTCCTCGATGTCCCACAGTCCGTCCTGGAGCACCCGGCCCAGCGTCCAGGCCCGCGCCCGCCCCCGGTCCCGGTCCATGCCCAGTGCCTCCGTCAACGCGTCGAACCGCCACCCCACTTCCGCCGCGTCGAACCGGTCGCCCAGGGCCGGGAACAGATCGAAGCCCGGGTCCCCGGCCAGCGGCTTCGGGTCCAGCGCCAGCCACTCGTGCGCCCGGCCCGCCTCCGCCCGGCCCGCCAGGATGTTGTCGTAGTGCAGGTCCCAGTGCAGCAGCCGGTCGCCCGGCTCACCCACCACCTCCCGTACCGCCGCCGCGCAGTCCACCAGCAGCCGCCGGTCCGACTCCTCCACCAGCGACCCGACCGCGCCCGGCACCGCGTCCAGCATCCGCGCCGCGATGTCCCCGAGCCCGCGCAGCCCTTCCGGGGCCGGTACGGCCACCAGCCGGGCCAGCACCTGGGCGAGGGCGCCCACCGCCTCCCGCGCGTCGGCCACGGCCGACAGCGGGCGGCGTTCGTCCAGCCGCTCCAGCAGCATCGTGCCGGTCACCGGATCGTGGTCCAGCAGCCCCACCGCCCCGGCCCCCGCCGCACCCCACACCCGCAGCGCGACCGGCTCACCCACCGACTCCTCGTCCAGCAGCTGGAGTTTGAGGGCCGACGGGCACCCGTCCGACTCCCGCACCACCGGCAACACCAGCGCGGTCACGCCGTACATCGCCGCGCCGTCCCGCCGCAGCCCCCACTCCTCCAGGAACCGGGCGGCCAGCCCCGGCAGGGTGGCGATGAACGCGCGCCCGGCCTCCCCGTTGTACTTGGACTGGGTCTCGATCAGCGCATCCGGAATGTCGATCACGCTCCCGATCGTAGGCCCGTGCGTCAATCGGTTATGCCCCAAAACCAGCCGGAGAACGAGCCGGAGAACGAGCCGGAGCACATCCCGGCGCCCGTCCCGGGGAGCCATCGGGAGAGCGCGCCGGAAAGCGGACCGAAGACCCGTCCGGGCAACAGCCGGGCCACCACGGCCCGCACGGCCCGCATGACCCGCGCTGCCCTCACCGCCCTCCGCCACTGGATCACCGGCGCCCCCGGCACGTACATCTGGCTGGCGATCCTCTTCGCCACCACCGTCCTCATGCACCGGATGTCGCCGGACTTCGAGGAGGACTTCCTGCGCCAGCGCTCGACCAACATCCACGAGCTCTCGCAGAACCCGGTCCGGGTCCTCGTCTCCAGCGCCCTGTGGATCGACGGCGGCCGATGGCTCCCGTACGCCGTCCTGTTCACCGTCTTCCACGCCAGCGCCGAACACTGGCTCGGCACCCTGCGCTGGCTCACCGTCGCCGTCGCCGCCCACGTCCTCGCCACACTCATCAGCGAGGGCGTCCTGGCCTGGGCGGTCCGGCACGGCCAGGCACCGCAGTCCTCCGTCAACACCCTGGACATCGGGGTCAGTTACGCACTCGCGGGCGTGGTCGCCGTCCTCGCCTACCGCATCCCCCGCCCCTGGCGGTACGTGTACGTCTTCGCCGTCCTCGTCTTCTACGGCGTCCCGCTCATCACCGGCCGCTCCTTCACCGACCTGGGCCACTTCAGCGCCGTACTGATCGGACTCGCCTGCTACCCGCTGACCCGACACCCCCCGGGCTCACGTACCTCCCGCGCCCGGCACAAGACGAAACGCCCCGCGGCGCAGTAACGTCCGGCCACACGCACTCTCGGCGCACATCGGACAGCAGGGGCATCATGAACACCGTCAGTACCGTCAACGGCGGCATATCGTTCTGGTACGCGCAGGAGGGCACCCCCACTCCCCGCGAACCCCTGCCGGGCGACGCGACCGCGGACGTCTGCATCGTCGGCGGCGGTTACACCGGGCTCTGGACGGCGTACTACCTCAAGAAGGCCGTCCCCTTCCTCAACATCACCGTGCTGGAAGCCAAGTTCTGCGGGTACGGCGCCTCCGGGCGCAACGGCGGCTGGCTCTACAACGGCATCGCGGGCCGCGACCGGTACGCGAAACTCCACGGCCACGACGCGGCGGTCCGGCTCCAGAAGGCGATGAACAGCACCGTCGACGAGGTCATCGCCGTCGCCGCCGAGGAGGACATCGACGCCGACATCCACCGGGGCGGCGTCCTGGAAGTGGCCCACACCCCGGCCCAGCTCGCCCGCCTCAAGGACTTCCACTCCGTCGAGATCGCGTTCGGCGAGACCGACCGGATCCTGCGCGGCGCCCGCGAGACCGCCGAACGCGTCCACGTCACCGGAGCCATCGGCTCCACCTGGACCCCGCACGGCGCACGGCTGCACCCGGTCAAACTGGTCAAGGGCCTCGCCGACACCGTGGAAGCCCTCGGCGTCACCCTCCACGAGTCCACCCCCGTCACCGAGATCAAGCCCAAACACGCCGTCACCCCGTACGGCACGGTCCGCGCCCCCTACATCCTGCGCTGCACCGAGGGCTTCACCGCGAACCTCAAGGGCCACAAGCGCACCTGGCTCCCGATGAACTCCTCGATGATCGCGACCGAACCGCTCCCCCGGTCCGTCTGGGACACCATCGGCTGGGACGGCCGCGAAACGCTGGGCGACATGGCGCACGCCTACGTCTACGCCCAGCGCACCGCCGACGACCGGATCGCCCTGGGCGGCCGCGGCGTCCCCTACCGCTACGCCTCGGCCGCCGCGCGGGCCGGCGACGGCCGCACCCGGCCCGCCACCGTCGAGGCCCTCCGCGACCTCCTGGTCCGGCTCTTCCCCACCACGGCGGGCGCCCGCGTCGACCACACCTGGTCCGGCGTCCTCGGCGTGCCCCGCGACTGGTGCGCCACCGTCTCCCTGGACCGCTCCACCGGTCTCGGCTGGGCGGGCGGCTACGTCGGCTCCGGCGTCGCCACCGCCAACCTCGCCGCCCGCACCCTGCGCGACCTGATCCAGCAGGACTCCGGCCAGGCGGGCCCCACCGAACTGACCGCCCTGCCCTGGGTCAACCACAAGGTGCGCCGCTGGGAGCCCGAACCGCTGCGCTGGCTGGGCGTGCACAGCATGTACGCCGCCTACCGCGCCGCCGACCGGCGCGAGGCCACCTCACCGCGACCGGGCACCGACCCGATCGCCAAGGTGGCGGACCGCATCGCCGGGCGGCACTGAGACACCTACGTCCCCGGCCGCCCTTCGGGCTCCGCCGGGCGCCCGTCAGCCGTTGAGGTGCGCGCCGATCCGGAGGAACGCCTGGACCAGCGGGGCCGGGGGCACCGCCGGTGACATGACCTGCGAGGCGAAGTGGGTGACGACCAGGTCGAGTCCGGGCGAGACGAACAGTCGCTGACCATGGATGCCGCTGGCCATGAAGGAGCCGTACGGGTCGTTCGGGATCCACCACAGGTCGTGGTACGAGAGGGTGGCGGGCGTCGTCTCGGGGGCACCGGGGAAGTGGACGCGCCGGGGGTAGCCGTCGGGGACCCCGGTGGCGATGGCGGCGGCGACGGATTCCGGCACCACCTGGAGGCCGCCGACAGCACCCCCGCAGCGGAGCATCTCGCCGAGCCGGGCCACATCGCGTGCGGTCGCGCTGAAACCGCCGCAGGCCGACTCGGCACCCTCGGAGTCGAGGACGTAGTACGCGTCCTCCTCCGCCCCGATGCGGGACCACAGGAGTTCGGACAGGAGCTCGGACGTGGTGGTTCCGGTGATCCGGCGCAGGACCTCGGCAAGCGCCTCGACATTGCCGTTCTCGTAGCGGAAGCCGGTGCCGGGGGCGGCGGTCGCCCGTGCGGTGGCGAGGTGTTCGCGGATGCTCGCCGGCCCCGTGTAGCCGTACGGGCGGAGCCGGGGGGCCAGGATGGCGGCGTACCGCTGGGCCTCCAGTGCCTTGTCGTACGGGCGGCCCGCGTAGCTCATCCACGTGCCCATGTGGAGCAGATGGTCGACGTCGGCCTCACCGAAGGCGGTGCCGGACAGCTCGGGGACGTACGTGGAGACGCGCGTCGTCCGGTCGAGCAGCCCCTGGTGCTCCAGCAGCGCCGCCAGCAGGCCGATGTAGGACTTGGCCGCCGAGGCGTTGAAGTGCGGGATGTGGGACTCGCAGCCGTGCAGATAGGTCTCGTGGACAACCTTCCCCCGGTGCAGGACGAGGAAGGCGTCGGTCTGCGCCGCGTCGAACAGCTCGCGGAGGGTGAGGACGCGGCCGTCCGGAGCGGTGATCGGGAGGCTGTCGAGGCCGTGCCCGCCCTCCGCCGTCGGCAGCTCCCGGGGCCGGGCCGTCACAAGCTCCTGGGGCCGGTTCCGGCCCCGCCAGACACTGCGGCTGGGTACCGTCTCACGGCCCGCCGTGGTGAACCGGCGCACCCACGCCGGATCGGTGAACCCCCGTGCCCAGGTGAGGTCTGCCAGGGAGGACATTTCCGCCGTCTGCGCCATGCGCTCGCTCCTGTCGGTTCAGAGTACCGACAGTTACCATACAGAGTGTCCGGTAACTGGGAACCCTGGAGGCGCACGCGGAACGCGAAGGGGACGCGGGACGTAAGGCGAACGAGGGGCGCGGCTAGGGCGCGATGTCCAGCGCTCCCGGGGCGTCCGAGGGCGCCAGCCCCGAGGCCCACACCCGCCCGTACACCGACAGGTCCCGCAGATACCCCGTGACCTCGGCCGCGCTGTAGCCGGTGTCGCTCTCCACCCACCACGTCAGCACGCCGATCAGCTCACCCGTCCACGCCCTCGCGATGACGTCGAACGGGACGCGCGGCGTGACGCCGAGCTGCGCGGCCCGCTCGCGGAAGAGGCGCTCGACCCGGCCACAGATGATCTCGATGAACTCGCGCAGGGCCCGGCCGTCGCCCTCACCCCGGAGAATCACCTGGTAGACGGGCTTCTCCTGCTCCGCGTGCTGGAAGATGTAGAGCACCGGAAGGCCGGTGAAACCCTGCACCTGAGCCTGCTCGATGGCGGGCAGCAGCCGATCCCTGTCCTCGGCGAGCTCCCGGACGACACCGACGAGCAGGTCCTCCTTGTCGCGATAGTGCGCGTAGAAGGTCGCACGGGCGACATCGGCGCGCTCGGCGATCTCCTCCACCGTGATCGCGTGGAACCCCTTGTCCAGAACGAGGTCGACGAGTGCCGAGCGCAGCGCGTGGCGGGTGCGGCGGACACGGCGGTCTTCGGCGGGCTTCGGGGCTGCTGGCTTCATGTCCGGATTATTTCCTCTTCGTTCGAACCGTTGACCTGAGACTAACGCTGCACTTACGTTCCCGGACGTAGAGATTGTTTCTGAACAGAGTGTTCAGTAACTGTGCCTGGAGTCGCCATGAACCTCGGACGATACGTACGCAGGACAACCAGCCATCAACCCGACGCCGAAGCCGTGGTCTGCGGACCGACGCGGCTCACGTACGCGGCCCTCGACGAGGACAGCGACCGGCTCGCCACCGCACTGCGTGGCCTGGGGCTGCGCAAGGGCGACTGCGTGGCGACCCTGGCGGCCAACCGCGCGGAACTCGTCGTCACGGAAGTGGCCCTCTACAAGGCGGGGATGGTCCGCGCCCCGGTCAACGCCCGGCTCGGCGAGCGGGAAGTGGCCCATCTGCTGCGCGAGTCGGGGGCACGCGTCCTCCTCGCCGACGCCGCCCACCTGGCAGCGGCACAGCGCGCGGTGCCCGGCAGCGAGGTGACGACGGTGATCGGCTACGACGGTCCGGGCGATTCCGGTCCCGGCTACGCCGATGTCCTCGCCGCCGCCGTCCCCGAACCCGTCGACGTCGACTGCGCGGACGAGGACCCGGCCGTCCTGCACTTCACCTCCGGCTCGACGGGCAGGCTCAAGGCCGCGATCCAGACGTACGGCAACCGCGCCGCGGTGATGCGCAAGATGGTGATGGGCCCGGACACCCGCGTCGGGCCGGGCGACAGGCAGATCCTGGCCGGGCCCGTGACCCACGCCTCGGGCATGCCCCTGCTGGGGATCCTCTTCGCCGGCGGATGCGCGATCGTGCTGCCCCGCTGGGATGCCGAGGACTTCCTCGCCACCGTCCAACGGGAGCGCGCGACACACGCGTTCGTCGTGCCGACCATGATCAACACGATCCTGGCACTCCCGGACGCCCGCGCCCACGACGTATCCAGCCTGCGCCAACTGATCTACGGTGCGGCGCCCATGTCACCTCGGCGCATCCGTGAGGCATGGGAGCTGTTCGGGCCGGTGCTGTCCCAGGGGTACGGCTGCGGGGAGACCACCTCGGGCGTGCTGTTCCTGTCGACCGAAGACCATCGGCGCGCCATCGAGGGGCTCGACGAGGAGCTGCTGCTGTCCTGCGGCCGGCCGCGGGCCGAGGCCGAGGTCGCGGTCGTCGACGACAACGGGGCGCCGGTGCCCGACGGGGAGATCGGCGAGATCGCCGTACGCGGCCCGGACGTCGTACCCGGCTACCTCAACGAACCGGCCCTCACCGCCGAGACCTTTCGCGACGGCTGGTTCCTCACCGGAGACCTCGCCCGCCGCCGTGCGGACGGCTATGTCTTCATCGTCGACCGCAAGAAGGACATGATCATCTCCGGCGGATTCAACATCTACGCCGTCGAGGTCGAGTCCGTACTGCACCAGCACCGGGACGTGTACGAGGCGGCCGTCATCGGAGTCCCGGACGAGCGGTGGGGCGAGGCGGTCAAGGCCGTCGTCGTCCCGCGCGCGGGCGCCGCGCTCGACGCGTCCGAGCTCATCGAGTTCTGCGCCCGGCACCTGGCCCGGATGAAGAAGCCCCGCTCGGTCGACCTCGTCGCCGCGCTCCCGCACAACCCCAACGGCAAGATCGACCGCCGCGCCCTTCGCGACCCCTACTGGGCGGGCACCGAGCGCCGCGTCCACTGAGGCCCGCCAGAGACACCTCCGCCTCCGATTTTCGCCTTCCGCCTTCCGCCTTCCGCCTTCGCTCTTCGTCTTTCGGAGCGCCGCGCCGCGCTCCCGAACCCTCCGAACAGGAACCCGCACCGTGCCCTTCACCCTCGAACCCTCCTACGACGACCATCCGCGCCTCCAGGGCCTGGTCGTGGACCTGCGCCGCTACCTCCACGAGGAACTCATCCCGTACGAGCGCGAGCGCGGGCTCACCGCCGAGAGCAAACTGGACCGGCCGACCCTCGAACACGTCTGGAAGCGCAGCCGCGAACTCGGCTTCTACGGAATCAGCCTGCCGCCGGAGCTGGGCGGACAGGGCCTGAGCCTGTGGGAACTCTGCGCACTCAAGGAGGAGTTGACCGCATCGGGCGCCGCGCTGTCGCACTCGGTCCTCGGCGACATGGGCGGACCGCTGCGCGCGGGCTCCGTCGTGCGGTACGCGACCGACTACCAGCTGGAGCGCTATCTGCTGCCCGTCATCCGGGGCGAACGCGCCTGCTGCTTCTCCATCACGGAGGAGGACGCGGGCTCGGACGTACGCCGCATGACCACCACCGCCACCCCGGACGGCGACTCGTACATCCTGACCGGCCGCAAGGTGTTCAGTTCGGCCGCGCCGTTCGCCGACTTCGCCATCGTCGTCGCCCGCATGGCGTCGGCCGATGACACGGAGACGTACAGCGCGTTCCTCGTCGACCTCGACAGCCCCGGCTGCCGGGTCCTGGACGGCGAAGTACCCATGTCCGGGCAGCAGATGGAGGGCGACCTCGACTTCGACGGCTGCCGCGTCCCCGCCGCGAACCTGCTGGGCGAGGTGGGCCAGGGCCTGCGCATCGGCATCGGCCGCATCACCCTCAACCGCCTCCTCCACTGTCCCTCGCTCATCGGCGCGGCCCGGCGCGCCTGGGACCTGTCCGTCGCGTACTCCAAGAGCCGCATCGCCTTCGGTCAGCCGCTGCTCGCCCTCCAGGCCATCCAGCACAAGCTCGCCGACATGGCCACCGACATCTACGCGGCCCGCTCCACGGTCATGGCCACGGCCGCCCGCGCCGACCAGGGCGCGAACATCGGCGTCGAAGCCAACATGTGCAAGCTGCTCACCGCCGAATCCTGCTTCCGCGTCGCCGACCAGGCGGTACAGATCCACGGCAAGGCGGGGCTCACGCGCGGCCACGAGGTCGAGCAGATCTTCCGCACGCTGCGCATGTTCCGGGTGGTCACCGGCACCAGCGAGATCCACAAGAACGCGATCGCCAAGTCCCTCGTCTGACCGGGAGCCTGTACGACCGGCCCGACTGCCCCCCGACCGAGGCACATGAGGCGGCGCCGACCGCTCCCGGCCGCGTCGGTGGGCGCGGCCGGGGCGGGTGGCGAGACGCAGCCCGCCCCGGCCGTATCACCCGTACCACCCGCCCCGGTCGCATCGCCCGCCCCGGCACGACCGCCGCCCCCAGACCCGACCCCCGGCTCTTCCCCGAATCCGCAGGAGTCACCCTTGGCACCCCAGCCTCAATCCCCGCACCGGCCCCCCGCGCCCGCCGACGTCAGCACGGCAGCGGTGCCCCCCGCCCCCGACCGTCGCCGCGCCTGGCTGGTCACGGCCATGATCGTGGCCTTCATGGTCGTCAACTTCGCCGACAAGTCCGTCCTGGGCCTCGCCGCCGTCCCGATCATGGACGAACTGCACATCAGCAACAGCGCCTACGGGCTGATCTCCAGTTCCTTCTTCCTCCTCTTCAGCCTCTCCGGCCTGATCGTCGGCTTCTTCTCCTCGCGCATCACCAGCCGGACGCTCCTGTTCGCCATGGCGATGCTGTGGGCGGTGGCCCAGCTCCCGGTCCTGGTCGTGGCCACGGTCCCGACCCTCGTCGCCGGCCGTCTCCTGCTGGGGGCCGCCGAGGGCCCGGCCGCCTCCATGTCCATGCACGCCCTGTACAAGTGGTTCCCGCCCGAGCGGCGCGGGCTGCCGTCGGCGCTGCAGATCGGCGGCGCGGCACTGGGCACGCTCATCGCCGCACCGGTGCTCACCTGGCTCATCACCGGTTTCGGCTGGCGTTCGGCGTTCGCCGCGCTCGCCGTGACCAGCGTGGTCTGGAGCGTGATCTGGTGGCGGGTCGGGCACGACGGCCCGTACGACGACACCCGCCGGCCCCTCCCGGAGACCGCCGCACCGCCGACCGCCGTCCGGCTGCCCTACCGCAGGCTTCTGCTCACCGGCACGGTGCTGGGGAGCGTGTCCAGCGCCTTCGGCGCCTCCTGGGCCCTGTCCCTCAGCCACGCGTGGCTGCCCGCCTACCTGCGTACCCAGCTCGGCATGACGGCCGAGTCCGCCGCGACCACCATCAGTGCGGTCTCCGGCTTCAGCCTGGTCCTGCTGCTCACCGTCTCCCGGCTCATCGACGCCCTCAAGGCTCGCGGCCTGACGAGCCGCTGGTCGAGCGGTGCCCTCCAGGGCACCGCCGTATGCGTCGCGGGGACGGCGATGGCCTCCTTCCCCTTCGTCGACGCGCCGGGCCCCCGCCTCCTGCTGATCGGCGTGGCCTTCGGCTGCACCGCCGTCGCGATCCCCCTGCACTACATGACCACGGCCGAGGTGGTCCCCACCGCCCAGCGCGGAGCGGTGTTCGGCATCGTCGCCGCGACCGGCACCCTCCCCGGCCTCATCGCGCCGTCGCTCACCGGCCACCTCATCGACGCGTCGGCCACCCAGGCGGCGGGATACCGGGCCGCGTTCCTCGTCACCGCCGTCGTCATGGTCGTCGCCGGGGCGTTCGCGGTCGCCGCGATCCGGCCGGAACACGACGCGCGACGCCTGGCATCGGCCACCGGCCCGCGCGCGAAGCACGCGGAGGTATGACCGGCACGAGCTCCGCCACCTCACAAGCACCACCGCACGCCCCCGTACGCCCCCGCCTCACGTCGCGTTCAGAGCCACCGTCGGGTGGAGACGGGAGGCGCGGATCGCCGGGTAGAGGCCCGCGACCACGCCGATCAGCAGGGTGGCGGCCAGGCCGCCCGCCAGGGACCAGGGCGGCACCACCGCCGTCCACCCCTGGACCTGCGCGAAGCCGTACGTCGCCGCCGCGCCCAGCAGTGCGCCCGTCGCCCCGCCCAGCGCCGACAGCAGCAGCGACTCGGTGAGGAACTGGAGCCGGATCGCGTTGCGGGTCGCGCCCAGCGAACGGCGCAGGCCGATCTCCCGGCGGCGTTCCAGGACGGAGATGACCATGGTGTTGGCGACGCCCACACCGCCGACCAGGAGGGCCACCGCGCCCAGACCGAGCATCAGGGTCGTCAGGCCCTCGTCCGTGGCGGCCCTGGCGGCCAGCGCGTCCGAGGGGCGGGAGACCTTGACACCCGACTCGCGGCCGGGGCTGATGGTGCGGGCCAGGACCGCCCGCACGTCCTCCACCGAAGCGTCCGTGGAGCGCTCGAAGATGGTGGTGGGGTGGCCGTCGAAGCCGAAGTAGCGCTCGGCGGCGGGGAATCCGACCATGGCCACCCGGTCCAGGGTGGGGACCAGTTCGATCGGTTCGAGGATGCCGACGACGACCACGCGCGTGTCGTTCATCATGATCGTCCCGCCGGGGCGGGTGATGCCGAGGCGTTCCGCCGCCACCGCGCCGAGGACCGTCGTCGGGAGACGTTCGCCGGCCGGGTTCAGCCAGACGCCCCTGCCGACCTCGCCGCCGAGCGTGGACAGCAGGTCGGTGCGGACCGCCTGGGTGATGACACCGGCGGTGCGCTCCTCGGGGACCACATCGCTGCGGCGGATACGGGCGTCGACGTCGGCGGTGGCCGTGGCGTGCCGCACCGGGCCGACCCGCTCGACCATCGCGACCGCGTTCTTGGGGAGCTTGACCGGCTTCCCCGTCTCGTCCTCACCCGCCTCCGCGGTGAGGAGGTTGGTACCGAGCCGGTCGAGCTGGGCCATCAGGTCCGCGCGGCTCGACTCGGACAGGCCGACGACCGCGACCATGGTCGCGATACCGATGGCGATGCCGAGCGCCGAGAGCACCACGCGCGCCCGGCGTGCACGGAGGCCGACCGCACCGACACGGAAGATGTCGCGGAGGGAGAGACGTGAGGGCTTGAGGTCGTTCCTCATGAACCGGCCTCTTCCGTACGGGAGACGGGACGCGGGACGGCGCGCACGCCGGAACCCGGGACGGGACGCACACCGGGACGCACACCGGAACGCTCGCCGGAATCCGGGACTGCGCGCTCGCCGGAACGCGAGTCCGCGACGATCTCGCCGTCCTTGAACCGGACCCGGCGCGGCAGCGAGTCCGCGATCCCGCTGTCGTGGGTGATCACACAGATGGTGGTGCCGGACGCGTTCAGCTCACGCAGCAGCTCCATGACGATCTCGCCGGACACGGTGTCCAGCGCCCCGGTCGGTTCGTCCGCCAGCAACAACCGGGGGTCTCCCACCAGGGCGCGGGCGATGGCCACGCGTTGCCTCTCGCCGCCGGAGAGCTCGCCCGGCGTGTGCGAGCGGCGGTGGTCCAGTCGTACCTTGGCCAGCGCGTCCCGCGCACGCGCGCGCCGTTCCTTCGGCGGGACGCCCGCGTACAGCAGCCCGTCGGCGACGTTGTCCACCGCGTCGCGCCCCGCCGCCAGGTGGAAGTGCTGGAACACGAAGCCGATGTGGCGGGCGCGCAGCGCGGAGAGCCGGGAGTCGGAGAGTTTGGAGACGTCGTACCCGGCGACCCGCACGGTGCCCGTGGTGGGCCTGTCCAGGGTGCCCATGACGTTGAGCATCGTGGACTTGCCGGAGCCGGACGGGCCGACGACGGCGAGCAGTTCGCCCGCTTCGACGGTGAGGTCCACTCCGCGCAGGGCGTGGACGCCGCCGGGGTAGGACTTGATGACATCCCGCAGTTCGATCACCGCGTCCGATGGGAGCGTCATGACTTCGCCACTCCGACCTTCATGCCCTCACGCAGGTCCGGACCACTGACCTCGATCAGCCCGTCGGCGGTCATCCCCGTCTCCACCCGCACCATCGTCGAGGTGGCGCCCCGGACGACCTGGAGGCCGTAGCCGCCCCTCTCGCCGCGCAGGGCGACGACCGCCTCGACGGGGACGGCGAGGACTCCCCTGCGCGCCTCGCTGACGAACTTCACGCTCAATGGCGCCTTGGCGTCCTCGCCGGACGCGGCACCCGCCCCGCCGTTCAGGACGACCTCGACGGTGATGCCCTCCTGGGCGGCCGCACCGCCCCCGGCGGCGGGCTCCTCCGGGCGCACCGTCCCGGCGACCCGGCCGGGCGCGGTCCTCCCGCTCGGCAGGGTGACCTCGACCTTGGTGCCGCTCGATGTGAGCGCGCCGTCGGTCTGCTCCAGCTCCGCCCTGACGACGGGCTTGGTGGAGGCGATCGTCAGGACCGGGTCACCGGGGCCGACCGAGTCGGCGAGCGCGGCGTCGACGGCGGCCACCTTGACCTGGCCGGGCTGGAAGACGACATCGCCCTTGCCGACCCTGCCGGTGCTGTCACGGTTCAGGGACTTCTGCCACCGCTTGACGGCGGCCGCGGTGTCCTCCTCGTACCGGACATCGACGTACAGCCCGACCCCGTACCCCAAGTCACGCAGATTGCGCTCCAGTTGGAGTACGTCGCTGCCCCGGTCGCCCACCTTCATGTCGCGGAACATCGGGACCGGCCCGTAGAGGAGCGTGACGGGCTTGTCGTTCAGTTCGTACAGTGCCTGTCCCCTGGTCAGCGTCCTCCCTTCGGAAGCGGCCACCGTGACGGTGCCCTCGACGGCGGACTTGACGACGCGGCGCTGCGCGAAGTCGAGCCTGCCGTCGACCGTCCTGGACCGCACGAGGTCGGTGCGCACGACGGCCGTGGTGGCGGGCGGCAGATCGCCGCCCCTGCCGGAGGCGCCCGCGTCGCCGCCGCCGCCGAGGAACAGGACTCCCCCAATGACGGCGGCGGCGACGGTCACCGCGCCCAGCGCCAGGAAGGCGGTGCGGCGCTTCACTGCATGCCGTCCAGACCTTCGAGCAGCTTCGACTCGCACGCCTTGCGGGCCTGCTTGTACGACGGCGACTCCTGGTCGATGGACGGGGACCCCGGGGTCGGGTCGCCGCCGGGGATCGCCTGGCCGCCGGACATCGTCGGGTTGGTGAACCTGGAGACGCCGTTGTCCCGCATGCACTGGGCGTGCGCGAGCATCGACTCGTAGGCCTTCTGCTGGTCGACCTTGGGCGCGGCGTCCGACGCGGCCAGCAGCTCGGGGACGCAGGCGCGGTTCTTGCCACCCTTGAAGGCGTCGTTGCTGCCGGGCCGGGAGGCGATCTCGTTGATCTTCGCCCAGTCGAGGTACCCGCTGAGCCTGGGGTCGGGGAAGTCCTTGTAGCCGCCCTTGGCACGCATGCACTGGACGTACGTCATCTGGGCGTCGTAGAAGGCGCTCTTGGCCGCGGGCTCGGTGCTCGGCGTGCTCCCGCTCTTCGCGGTGCTCCCGGCCGGGGCGTCCGGTACGTCGGCGATCGCGTCGTCCTTCTTCGCACCGCCGCCGCTGTCACCGCCGCCGCAGGCGACGGAGAGGGCGAGCACGGGCACGGCCACGAGGGTGGCCACGCGAAGCCGGGCGGTGGCGCGGAGCCGGGCGGTGGCGCGGGGATTCGTCCTGAGGAAGCTCATGCGCTTCACGTTCGCCGCCGTGGATGATGACCCGTCCATGGCCACATGATGGGAACGTAACAATGCCCCCGACCTGCGGATCCATCCCGTACGGAGCGGGCGGACACGGTCCCGGCATGCCCATAATCGGCCCCATGCCGCATGTACTGCTCATCGAGGACGACGCGTCCGTACGGGACGGGATGGAGCTCGTGCTGCGCCGGCACGGGTACGGCGTGGACACCGCCGCCACCGGCGAACAGGCCCTCGCCCTGCTCGCCGGGGAGCGGGGAGCGCGGGTCGAACTGGCCGTACTGGACCTGATGCTGCCCGGCATGGACGGCTTCGAGGTCTGCCGCCGCATCCGCGCCCGCTCCGCGACCCTGCCGGTCATCATGCTGACCGCGCGCGGCGACGACTCGGACATCGTGACGGGCCTGGAGGCGGGCGCCGACGACTACGTCGTCAAACCGGTCACCGCGCCCGTACTGGAGGCCCGCATCCGGGCCGCGCTGCGGCGCGCGGACCCGTCGCCCTCCGGGTCCTCCCCCGGGCAGGCGGGCGGCCCGCCCGACCTCGGGGGCCTGCGCATCGACCGAGCCGGGCTGACCGTCACCAAGAACGGCACACCGGTCCCGCTGCCGCCCACCGAACTGCGGCTGCTGCTGGAGCTGTCGGCCTGCCCCGGCCGGGTCCTCAGCCGCGAGCAGCTCCTCGAATCCGTCTGGGACCACAGCTTCCTGGGCGACTCCCGGCTGGTGGACGCGGCAGTCGGCCGGCTGCGGGCCAAGCTGGAGGACGTACCGGCGAAGCCGCGCTACGTACAGACGGTGCGAGGCTTCGGCTACCGCTTCGGGCCGCTGTGACCCGGAAGGACACGGGAGGCACGTACGGCGCCGCATCGAAGCGGCGCTCCCTGCGGCTCCTCGTCGGGCTGCGCAGCAGGCTCGTCGTCGCGTTCGTCGTCGTCGCCCTGATCAGCGCGGTGACCGCGACCGCCCTCGCCTACCGGGAAGCCCGCACCGCCGTTCTCCAGCGCGCCCAGAACGCGACCGTGAACGACTTCCGGGAGCGGGTCGGCACGGTGGCCGCCGACTTCGACGTACCACCCGACCAGCGGTCGCTGTCCCGGTTCACGGCGCAGGTGTCGGAGGGCATCGGCGGGAAGACCGTGGTCGCCCACTACCAGGACCTCGTCGCGGTCTCCGACTCGCTCGCCGGGACGGAGGGCCGGATCACCGCCGAACTGCGCACCGCCGTCATGACCGGCGACGACGCCGAGTTCCAGCGGGTGGTGTGGCGGGGCGAGCCCTACCTGGTCGTCGGCACGCCCGTCACGTTCGCCGACGGCGACCTCAGCGCCTCCGGCCTGGAGGTCTTCGCGATCGCCGATCTGCGGGCCGAACGCGACGACACGGCCGCCCTGCTCGACTCCGTACGGGACGGCATCGTGCCGGTGGTGCTGCTGGCCGCCGTCCTGGCGCTGCTGGCCGCGAGAACGGTCCTCCGTCCGGTACGGAAGCTGGGCCGCGCGACCCGTGAACTCGCCTCCGGAGACCTCGGCAGCCGGGTCGCCGTCTCCGGCCACGACGAACTGGCCGAACTGGCGAGGACGTTCAACGAGACCGCCGACGCGCTCCAGCACTCCGACGCGGAACTGCGCGAGCAGGAGGCGAAGGCGCGCCGCTTCGTCGCGGACGTGTCGCACGAACTGCGCACGCCCCTCGCGGCGATGACGATGGTGGCGACCGTCCTGGACGAGGACGCCGACCAGCTGCCGCCGGACGCGGCGCGGGCGGCCCGTACCGTCGGCGCGGAGACGGCCCGGCTGTCCCGGCTGGTCGAGGACCTGATGGAGATCTCCCGCTTCGACGCGAAGGCGGTACGGCTGAACGCGGCCGGGACGGACCTCGCCGACACCGTACGCGCGTCGCTGGCGCTGCGCGGCTGGACGGACCGGGTACGGACGCGCCTCCCCGAGGGCGTACGGGCGGTGGTCGACCGGCGCCGCATCGACGTGATCGTCGCAAACCTGGTGGGCAACGCGCTGCGGCACGGCGCCCCGCCGGTCAACGTGACCCTCGGGACGGCCCTCGCGGCGGACGGGGAGTGGGTGACGCTGGAGGTCGCCGACCACGGTCCGGGGCTGCCGCCGGAGGCTCGCGAGCGGGTCTTCGACCGCTTCTACAAGGCTGACGCGGCCCGCACGCGTGGCGCGGCCGACGACAGCGGCCAGGGCAGCGGCCTCGGCACGGCGATCGCACTGGAGAACGCCCGGCTGCACGGCGGCACGATCGACGTGGCCGCCGGCCCGGAGGGCGGGGCGGTGTTCACGCTGCGGCTGCCGCTGCGACGTACCGAGGGGAGCCCGGAGTGCTCGGAGCGCTCGGAGTGAGGGTCCGACAGGGGGCGGTGGCCGCCGCGCTGGGGGTCGCCCTCATGGGCTGCGGCGTCCAGCCGACCGGAGTGATAGGCGCGGGCGAGCCCGCGTCCGGGCTGACGCGCGGCATCCGCCTGTACTACGCCTCCGCCGCCGGGCTGCGCGGGGTGCCCCTGATCGACGTGAAGGTCGAGGACCTCAACACGGTGATCAAGTACCTCGCCCAGGGCCCCCCACCCGCCGAACAGCGCGACGGCCTCACCTCGCTCGTCCAGCTCGGCGGCTACCGGGCCACCGGAACGGGCACCCGCGTCACGGTGCGCATCGACGGCGCCTACACGGCGACGGGCCGCGACCAGGGCACGGGCCAACTGGTGTGCACCCTGGCCCGCGCCCAGTCCGTAATCGACCCGAAGGTCAGGACCGACGACGTCGAGGTAACCCTGCGCCCCTCCGAAGGAGCCACGCTGGGCCCGTACCGGTGTGCGGAGTTCCTCAACGGGTGAGGCGGGCAAGGGAAAACCCCGGCTCGGACGCCGCGACACGCGTGGGCGAGGGCGAGGGCGTGGACGCCCTGCGCCGGATCGCCTTTCGTGGTCCGCGGGGTCAGTGCCGGTCGACCGCGCGGGCGAGTTCGACGAGCCACCCGACCGTGCTGAGCGGGGCGGGCGGCTCGACCTCCAGGCCGAGTTCGGCCAGTCCGGTGACGTAGTCGGGCTCCTCCACGGGGAGCGCGAGCAGGTCACGGAGCTCGCCGGCGAGCTGGGCCACCGGTCCCGGATCGGTGCTGTCCAGATAGTCCTGGAAAGCGGCCTCGTGGTCCTCGAACTCGTCCGGCATGTCCTGCGAGTACCAGCCCCCCAGCAACTGTGCGAGCTCCGGAAAACGGGCGCGCCACTCCCAGCGGGTCTGCGGCGGTGCGGGCGGCGGGGCCTGGCCGGTCTCGACGCTCTCCTTGAGGCGGTCCGCGAGCATCAGCAGCCATGCCTGGATCCGCTCGTCCGGCAGCCCGACATCAGGCACGGGGTAGAACTCGCCCAGGCGCAGCCGCAGCCGGCCCGGAGGATTCCGGGCGTACTCGCGGAGCTGGAACTCGGCGGTGGCGATGGACCAGGGGCGCGTGCGCCAGGTGTGGCGCAGATAGCCGGTGATGGCCTCCTCGTCATCGGCGGTACGCCCCAGGCAGGCGCGGACGACCTGGTCCAACTCGCCGTATTTGCGGTCGTGTTCGAGCGGCTTGAGGGACACGGATGCCTCTAGAGGTAGATCGGGGCGGTGGAGTGGACGACGAATCCGTGGGACCGCATGGGGTCGCGCCTGAGGACGACGCGTGCGGCGCGCACGTCGACGGCGGAGCGCCCGGCCAGCATCATCGCCTGCAGCAGCACCCGCCCGACCGGGTCGGGGCGGGAGGGCCACGCCGCCTCGACGGTGAGGCGCTGCCCTGTGGACTGGGCCAGCCAGTGGTGAATGGCCTGTTCGCTGGCGGTCACGACCTGCTGGGTGGCCCACTGGGCGGTCGCACGGTCGGTGTACGTCGCGCTGCGGGTTCGCATGGTGTGCGTCAATCCCCTTTCGGCCACACGGGGGGATGCGCGGTGGCGAGATGGTCGATGATCGATCGGGCGAGCAGGGGGAAGAATTCGGTGAAATCGACGCTACCGGAGCCCCCACCGAACACCTGGGAAAAAAATCGATCCATCGCGTCTTCATCGTTCTGGAAAAGCGCCAGGGCCTCATAGGCTGCTGCTCGATCCAACGATTGATGATGTCCTGCCTCGCGTCGATGGTGTACTGGGTCATCCGTTGCGCCGAATCGATGTCCTTGAAGGCGGACGCTCTCGCGATTTTGGGCTGTCCGTGTTCCCATTCGGTTCCCGGCCGGGGCCCCTTCTTCAGGTCGTCCCGCAGACGCTGGGCGAGCTGTTCGTCCGTCAGGCCGACGTGCTTGGTGACCGTGTGCGAGTTGTCCAGCCACTCGGTCGACGCCAGATCGATCTCGTAGGTGGCGAGGTCCGCGTGGCCCGGTCGGGACCAGCGATGGCGCGGTGCGAACTCGTCGAGCGCGCGCACCGAACGCGCGGGCGCGTGCCTCTTCCGCCGCGAACGTCGGGGCGCTCCACGAGGCCTCCACCAGTTCGGGTCCGAGTTCCTTCACCGCCCGCGCCGCCTCGTGGAAGGCGGCATGACATGCCTCCACCGCCGCGTCCGCGCCCGCCTTGTCCATGTGCTTGGCGAAGGTGGCGGTGATCTCCCCGAACGCCAGGGTGGCGCCGAGCCTGGTCAGCTCACCGAAGTCGAGGTCGACCGTCAGGTCCTTGACCGTGGCGTTCGCGGCCTCCGTCGCGAGCCGCGAGGTGGTCTCCCGGCACTTGTCCGCCGCGTCCGCCGCGTCGTGGAAGGCCCGGTGCAGCGTTTCGCCGGTTCGCGCGAGAACCTCGATGATGGGCCGCCGGTTGGCCGGCGACTCGGACGGATTGGTCCGCCACTCGCGGGCGTCCGCGGCACCACCTGCTGCCGGTTTCGCGTCGGAGATCCCCCGGCTGCCGCCCCAGGCCGTCGTGCCCCAGATCGACTGGCAGAAGGAGTTCATCGCCCCCTGCCACTCGCTGTTGCCGCCGTCGGTGAGATAGGCGATGCACGAGGTGAAGTTGGTGGCGGACGTCTTCGCCGCCTTCGAGGCCGCGAGCCATGCGTCACCGATGGCCCGCAGCTCCCCCGTGTCGGCGCCGGGGGTGATCTCCACGGTCTTGCCGAGTCTGAGGACGTGTTCGACGACCTCGTCGATCTGTCCGGCAAGCCAGTCCGGGCCGTTCCCGGCCCACGCGAGAATCGGGCCGGAGTCGTCGCCCGTACCCGTCCACTTGATCGACGAGACCGACCTGTACGTGGTCCTGCCCACGCTGACCGGTGGGCTCCTGTACGGGGGTTCCTCACCGCGATGCCGGCGGTTGGCCTCCCTCGAGGCCCAGTCCGCCCGCTGGTAGTTGTTGGCCGTCACGGTCAGGCCGACGATGACCCCTTCGATGCTCATGATGCACTTGGCCGATAGCTGGAGAAAGCTGTCGGCCATGCCCGCGTAGGCCGCGGCCAAGGCGTCGGCGCCGTGCCCGCGGCCCGCCACCTGGGTCTGACTCCACCCTCCGACCGCGTCGACCAGCCGTATCGCGGACCTGTCGAACTCGAACTGCTCGTTGCTGACGAGCCCCGAGGCGTAGTAGACGTGCCCCGGCGAGATGTCGAACCCGCCGTTGACGTCCGGAGGGGCCGCCGGTTTGAGCTCCTCGACGTTCCGCCTGCGCTCCCGCTCGGCCGAAGCGGTGTCATGACGCGAGATGTCCCGGCCCTGAGGGTCCTGAAGCGAACCGGGCGAGGGTTCGGGGGTCGGCCCGGCGCCGCCGGAAGGACTCTTCGGCGGGTCGCTGTCGGCCGGAGGTGTGGCCGAGGGGGAGGCGCCGGGGGTCGGTTCGGCCATCAGGCGGCCCCCCATCCACGCAGGACGGCCCGGTGGGCTTCCGCGTAGTTGCTGTGGCCGGTCGTGACGACGTCATGCAGCCACGCCTGCGCGGCCTGGAGGTCCTGCAGCTGACGGTCCCACTTGTCGAGCTCGTCCACGAACGTGTCCCGGGCCTCCCCTTCCCAGGTGAGGACGACCTTCTCGGTTCTTTCGTAGAGCGTTTCGAGCTTCTCGTTGAGCTGCTTGAGTATGTCCTCAAGATCGCCGGCCAGATCCCGCAGGGTGGAGAAAATGACGCCTATGTGGTCGTCGGACACGCGAGGTTCCTCCGGGTGCGTTCGGTCAGAGGTCGTTGATCCTGCTGCGCGGCGGCGGGGTGCCCTCGGAGAGCTCACGCGCCTCGGCCGCCACATCGACTTTGGACTGGACCGACCGCATGGCGTGGAGCACGTCCAGCTCCTGTTGCGTAAAGCCGTCCCGGCCCATGCGCATCGCTTCTTCCAGGACCTGGAGGATCTCCCGGATGCGCACCGCGTCCTCGGCGGCTCCTCTGTGGAGTGCGCGATAGCCCTTGGCCGCCTCACCGCGCCACCCGGATTCGATACGGTCCACGATGGCGTCCATCCGCCGTACCTGGGTGTCCAGGTGGCGCTGCATCTCGTCCAAGTCATCTGCGAGCCGCGTGAGATCGTCCGCCGACACGGCAAGGGCCGGTTGTTCGACCATCGTTGGAGCCCCTTCCCCCGTGAGCTTTTCGGGCACTCTGACAACGCGGCCGTGCTGCGCGACGGTGAGATTTCACCGGCCACGCACACCGCGGCACGTGGACCCGCGCCCGCACCCGCCCGGCACCTACGCCATCCGCTGCTACGCCCAACCGTTCGACGCCGACGCGAACGAATGGGTGCCGCAAGAGACAGGCGGCCAGACAGGTCGGCCGCGACGGGCTTCGTGGCGACGATGGACTCGATCCGGCCAAACGCGGAAGTCGAGATCTCAACCCGGAGCAGGCCCTAACGGACGGCCGAGGACGCGAAACCGAAGCCGCCGTGGTCGCGCATCCGGTAGTTGTCCCCCTCGACGCTGATGATCTCGGAGTGGTGGACGAGGCGGTCGATCACGGCCGAGGCCACCGAGGCGTCGCCGAGGACGAGGTCCCAGCCGCTCAGGGGCTTGTCGCTGGTGACGATCAGCGAGCCGCGCTCGTAGCGGTGCGCGACGAGGCGGGAGAAGAGCTGGGCCTCTTCGGCCTCCAGGGGGAAGCAGCCCAGTGCGTCGACGATCAGCAGGGGGTACCGGTCCAGCAGGGCCAGTTCCTTGGTGAGGCGGCCTGCGGCCTTGGCGTCGGCGAGTCGGACGGCCCATTCGTCAGCGGTGGCGAACAGCACCTGGTGGCCGGCCTGGCAGGCGCGCGTGCCGAAGGCGACGGCGAGGTGGGTCTTGCCGGTGCCGGGCGGGCCGAGGAGGACCACGTTCTCCTTGGCGGTGATGAAGTCCAGCTTGCCGAGCATGGCCACGGCCTCCCGGTCGAGTGACCGGACGTAGTCGTGGTCGAAGTCCTCCAGTGTCTTGGGGGCGGGGAAACCCGCGGCGCGGATACGCGACTCGGCGCCCGAAACCCCACGCGACGAAACGGACGTCGCTGCCGAGGCGGAGGGCGCCGCCCGCCCCACTGACATGACATCGCTGTGCGACCCACCGGACTGCTTCGGGATCAGCCGCATGTTCCCTCCCCCGTGACCGTCTGCATGGCCACCGTCCCCACCGTCCCCATGACCACTCTTCCGCGACTCCAACATGGGGCCCGACATATAGGCCAGAATCGCGGCGGACAGGATGAAGGCCATGTGGATCACGGTCCCCCACAGCAGCGCGTGCCGGGAAGTGTGGTGCACGTCGACGAACATCTGCAGCAGATGGACGGACGAAATGCCCACGATGGCGGTGGCGAGCTTGACCTTGAGCACGTTCGAGTTGACGTGCGAGAGCCATTCCGGCTGGTCTCGATGGCCCTGGAGATTGATGCGCGAGACGAAGGTCTCGTAGCCGCCGACGATCGTCATGATCAGCAGATTGGCGATCATCACGACGTCGACCAGTTTGAGGACGGCGAGCATGACGTACGTCTCGTCGGCGTAACCGTTGATGACATGACCGATTAATTTCCACAGCTCGTTGAAGAACTTGTAGACATAGACGCCCTGTGCGGCGACCAGGCCGAAATAGAGCGGGGCCTGGAGCCAGCGGGTGGCGAAGAGGGCGTATCCGAGCGCGGCGGGCGCGAAACTCGCGGCGTCCCTCGGGTCGCGGAACGAGCCCGGAGCCGGAGCCGGGGATGAGGAGCTGTGGTCGTGGGCGGGCATGTCATAACTGGGCAACAGCATCTCCAACGACTGCAACAACGGGAGGCCCCACCATTCTGATGGCCCCTCCGCCACCATTCTGAATTCGGTGCACTCGTTGGGATGAATAGAATTTCGGTAGGACAAGAGCCAGTTCGTGCAGCTGCGCGTCACACGCGCATCGCGTGCTGTTTTCGGCAGAGCGAACGCGGGCTCATCACACCGGAATCCGGACCCGCCTGTTCGCGAATTTCCGGGCGATCCAGGGGAACGGCTTCCCGTCCATGAAGGCCGGACCAGTCGTGAACCGGACCAATTTCGCCTTACCCGGCGATGGAAGACAGCCCGCCGGACGGCCGTGGGTCTGGCGACAGCCCGGATGCCACCGAAATCCTGCGCGCCGAAGCTGCTGCGATGCCGTCCCCCGTCCCACTCAGTTCCATCGCCCAGCCCCAAGGGCTGTCCCACAATCCCTGACGGCCGTCAGGGACGAAGAGCCGACGGCCTCGCCCCACCGGCTCAGGACTCCGGCACGCGCTGAATCCCCGAGGACAGCCAATCCAACGCAGACCCGTGCACCCCGCGCCGCGGACAAGGCTCCCCAGCGACCGCCGAGCCGAACGCGGGCGAGCCACCGTCCACACCGATCTTGAGCGGAACCCCGGTTGCGGACGCTCCGCTCAGCTCACGAACACACGCTTCTGACACCGCCACCTCCCCCGCCCCCTTCGCGCGCTTGGGCGCGGAATGAGAAAAAGCCCAGGTCAGACACTGTCCGACCTGGGCTTCCCCTGAGCCCCCTGTCGGATTCGAACCGACGACCTACGCATTACAAGGGCCTGAAAGATCATCTCGGGTGGCGCTGGGCGGTGCCTGCGCATCCCGTCCGCCCAGGTAGGAGACCTGAATCGCTCGCTACGTGTACCACCCGATCCATCCTGTGCCGCCCCGTCCGCTCACGCAGCGCTTACGCACTCCGGGCCCGTAAAGTCGTAGGGCGACAGCTCGGTTGGCGCGCCCGTCCTGCCGGTGGACACTTGATGGCGAGGTTCCACAGGCTCTCCATGATGCGGGGCATGACGGCGCTATGAACCCTGGAATAGTCCTTGCAGGGGGACTGCAAAACGTTCGGGTCTGGCCCGTAGTCGGTGGTGACGCCGAGTAGTCATCCGCGATCATGATCTTGTGATGGATGTCAACTCCCTCGTCGGGACGGTGTTTTCCGGGCTGCCGGTGCTCGTCGTCGAGGACGTGGTGGACGGTGGTGACGCAGTGGTGGTCACGGCCCGCACGCGGGATGCGGCGGTGCCGTGTCCGGCGTGCCGGACGCCGACGGCGAAGGTGCACGGGTATCACCGACGGACGTGCCGGTCGACGGCCGCCCGGTCGTCACCCACCTGCGGGTACGGCGGCTGGTCTGTCCAGCCCTGGGCTGCCGGAGACAGACCTTCCGCGAGCAGATTCCCGGACTGCTGGAGCGCCATCAGCGCCGCACGGTGCGGCTTGCCTGGCAGATATCCCAGGGGGCGCGGGAGTTATGCGGCCGGGCGGGTCGCACGCCTAGCTGGTCCAATGGCCGTGCCCGTTTCCCGCAGCAGGCGGTCCTGCGGGTGATCGGCGTGGACGATTTCGCCCTGCGCCGCCGCCGCCGCTACGCCACGATCATCACGGACGCCGAAGCCAGCAGACGCGTCGAAGTGCTGCCCGGCCGCGAGATGGCCACCCTCGAGTCCTGGCTGCGCGAACGTCATCGACCGTGGCGTCGGCCGGCCGGCCGCTGCGTGGCTTGCCGCTCAGCTGCGGCCGCTCTCCCGCCCGCTGAGCGGAAGTGCCGGCCGGAAGTTCGGTGAGGGAGTCAGGGTACTTGGCCGAAGGCCGGGCGGACGCTTCGAGGCGGCGGGTGCTGGTCTCCCCGTCGGGGCGTCAGGAGACGTGCTGCGAGTGCGAGTACGGCGGCGGCCTGGGCTGCGGTCTGAGGTTTGGCGTCGATGTGGCCTACTCCCCCGTTGAATCGGTGTTCGTCGCGCTGTCTGCGGTCCTCGGCGAGCATGTCAGCGATGTAGGCGGGAAGGTCTGCGAGTTCGTCGTCTTGCTCGCCCAGCCGTGCGGCGACGGTCAGGTAGCGCCCGGCGGCGAATCCGGTAGTCCGGTGCATATGACGAGTGAGCAACTGACGGACGACGAGTGGGGGGTACGTCGAGCCGTATCTGCCGGTCGGTGAGTACGGTCCGTATCCAGAACGGCTGCGGCAACAGTTCGAAGGTGTGATCTGGAAGTTCCGAACGGGAGCGCAGTGGCGGGAGATGCCGGGCCGGTTCGGCGCCTGGTCTACCGTGCCCAACAGGTCCAGGCAGTGGCGGGACGCCGGAGTTTTCGAGGCGCTGCTGGAGGGGGCGATAGCCGAGGCGGCCGGGCGGGGCAGGGTGGATACGTCGCTGGTCAGTGTGGACTCCACGACGGTCCGTGCCCATCACGACGCTGCTGGAATGCGTCTGGAGGAGGATGTTTTGGACGCTCTGGAAAAGGCTGCCATCGAGGCGGAGGCGGCCCGGCAAAAGGGGGCGGCACGGCGGAACAAGACGGACACGGCGGTGTCGCTGATCCCGGCCGGGCCGAACGGCGGCGCGTCCGGCGGCGGCGCAAGCTCCGCTTGAAAGCTGCCTTGCTCGGGCGCTCACGAGGCGGACAGACCAGCAAGATTCACCTGGCTGCCGACCGCAGGTACCGGCCGCTGGCCCTGATCCTGACCGCCGGGCAGGCCGCTGACAGCCCGCAGTTCATCCCGGTGCTCAAGAAGGTACGGGTCCGCGGGCCCGTTGGTCGTCCCCGCACCCGGCCCGGCGCGGTCGCCGGAGACAAGGCGTACTCGTCCCGCGGCAACCGCGCCTACCTGCGCAAACGCAACATCAAAGCAGTCATCCCGGAAAAGAAGGACCAGGCCGCAGGGGCGGTCGGCCGGTCACCCACGACGCCGACCTCTACAAGGAGCGGAACGCCGTCGAGCGCCTGATCAACAAGCTGAAGGCCTGGCGAGGCATCGCCACTCGATACGACAAAACACCCGAGAGCTACCTCGCCGGCTCCACCTGCGCGCCTCAATGATCTGGATCAAAGACCTCGCTCGGACCTGCCCTTGATCACGGCCAAATACGCGCCCTAGTCGCCGGTCGTGCCGTCGAGCATCTCGCGCAGAATGTCCAGGTGGCCGTTGTGGCGGGCCGTCTCCTCGGTGAGATGGAGGAGGATCCAGCGCAGGTCGACATGGAGGCCGTTGCGAATGGTTCCCTTGGCCTGCCTGTCCAGATCGTTCCCGGCGACCAGTTCGCGGTAGTGGGCGCTCTGTTCGGCGTATTCGTCGAGCAACTGCGTAAGCGGAAAGTCGACGGCGATACGCATCTCGCGGTCGGGGTCCTCCTCCGTCATGGGGGCCCGGTCTTCCTCGCCGAGGAAGATCACTTGGAACCAGTAGTACTCGACCCAGCGGAGGTGGTTGATGACCCCGCTCATGGTCATCAGGGGTGAGCCCGGCAGCAGCGCCTTGCGTGCGTTCTCCGCAGAGACACCGTCGCACTTGGCGCGGGCGGTGTCACGTACGTAGTCGAGGAACGTGGTGAGCTGGGTGCGGTCGTCCCATGCGGGCGGCGTGTCTTCGATTTTGGTCATCGCGTGAAGCATCCCCGATCACCGCGCCCGATGTCGAGGCATTTCGCGGCGGACCCGACCTGCTCACCCAGTTCCTTGTCCGGCGGGTCGCTACAGCGATTCAGCGGCGGTGGGCAACCCGGAAAGATGCGCCGGACAAGCCCAGAGCTCCTTGGCCAGGGAGACGGGGCCGAGGCCGCTGAGGCCGAACGCCTCCAGCAACAGCAGCATGGTGAGGGCGAGCGTGACGCCCCAGAAGACGGTGGATAGGGACCATTCGTCGCCCCTGCTCATGGTCCGGCCGACCGTCGCGCCGCTGACCGTGATGGCGACGAGCGTGCACAGAGCGATCCGCAGCACGCCGGACTTCGGGTTCAGCAGCCGTCGGGCGAGCAGCGCAGGTACGAAGGTGAAAGGGAATCCGAAGAGGAAGGCAGGTAGCAGGTACTGGTATAGAGGCGAGTCCGCCAGCGATGTGAAGGTCCGCAGCGATGCCGCATTATCCAGGACCGTCGACCCCGCTTGTGCCGCAATACATGCCCCGAACGGCTTTGAGTCGGCACATACTCGTCGCCCCGCGGGTCTCGACCAGGAGAAACCGGACCACCTGGTGACGCCGGAACCCCCGGTTCGCGTCCAGAGACACCCGGCCTGTCGCCATGGCTCGTGGCCCAGTCCGTACGTAAATCCTGGTGACGTCGT
Source organism: Streptomyces sp. NBC_01433 (assembly GCF_026340105.1). Taxonomy (NCBI): domain Bacteria; kingdom Bacillati; phylum Actinomycetota; class Actinomycetes; order Kitasatosporales; family Streptomycetaceae; genus Streptomyces; species Streptomyces sp. NBC_01433. Next base: position 1,850,393 of record NZ_JAPEPM010000001.1, read on the forward strand.
CCTCCTCACGGAGGCTCCCGGCTGTCGCCGCTCCTCACGTTGCCGTCTTGGCTGAAGCCTCCTCCACGGCACCCAGGTCGGAGTAGTCCAGAAGGTTGGTCTGTGCGATGAGGTAGGCGAGCTGTGCGCGGCTGCGGCTGCCGAGGACTTCAGAGGTCTTCTGGACGTGGGTGCCCACCGTTCGCCTGCTGATGCCGAGCCGTCCAGCGATCGCCTCGTCGGTGTAGCCCTCCACCATGAGCCGCAGCACGGCCCTTCGGGTCTCGTCGGTGAGGGGCGGCGGGCGCAGCCGGGAGGGGGCCTCGCCCACGGCTGCCGCACGGCTCCACGCCTGCTCGAAGCCTTTGACCAGATACTCGATGACGCTGGGGTGCCGAATGAGCAATGCGGACTGGCGGCGGTCGCGCGGACCGGGGATGAAGGCCGTCCTGCTGTCGCACACGATGAGTCTGTCGAACACCTCGTCGAGCGTCCTGACCTCCGCGCCCGCGGACACCACTCGCTCGATGTAGGAGAGCGTGGGGCCGTGTGCCCGCACCGTGTGCTGGTATAGCGTGCGCTGTTTGACGCCGCGAGCGGCCAGGGCGAGATCGCGCGGCAGGGCCTCGGCGAGGAGCTCGGGCGAACGGCCACCGTTGGGCTGGGCGGTCAGCAGCTCCTCACGGCAGGACTGCACCGTCTCTTCCAGAGCGGCTGCGATCACGCTCTCACCGGAGAGCACCTGCATCGAGGTGCCGCCGTCCTGCTGGGCCTCCGCGTAGACAGCCTCCGCCCGGGCCATCGTAGTGCGTATCGCCGTCAGGGTGTCCTGGTACTCGGTGACTGCTTGCTTGATCGGCCGGGAAAGTGAGGCAGCAGCAAGGTCAGGAGGAATCGGAGTGAGAGAGCCCGGGTTGTCCGGCAGAGCCCGGAGCAACCCCAGGTCGAGCAGGCAGTCGGGGACCCGGTCAGTCGTAACGCCACCCGCCGCCAGCACGTCGCGATAGCGCTCCAAGCCGTCCTCGCATAGCTCAGGGAGCCGCGTTACCCCCACCTGATCCCGCTCTGTGCACATTTGCCCATCCTTCGCATTCCTGCATTGCCCACTCATGATGCCACTAAAATCTTCGCTCGCGGCGAACGGCGGTGGATGATTCTGGAACACCGCAACGGTGAACCACGTTCTTGAATCGAGGGGGACCCATGATTTACCGCATTCGCGCCATCCCTGTTGCACTCGGAACGGCCGCTCTGCTCGCCTTTGGCGCCGTCAATTTCCTTGTGGGCAGCGCGACGCTGGCGAATACTGAGTACGCGGCATCTGCTTCGCAGGGTTCCGAATCCGCTACGCCGGCCGACTCTGCGTGGGGGTAATTCCCGTCACGCTCCCGCAGCCGTCAGGACGGGATGCGGTCCGAGTGGATGAGGATCCGAACGTCAGGGCGACCACGGTGACGTCGCCCAGGTGACCTGGCATGAGAAACGCTGATTCGCATACTTCGCGAGAACCAGCGTGGCTCGTATCTGATATCCGGCGGAGTTGGATAGAATCTGGCGAATTCCAGTGCACCCTTGACGGCGATCCAGAATGTTGCGCGTCAGTGAAAGTGTGCACTTACGTGTGTCGGTTCGCGCGGGAATGCCGACCGGTTACGGTACCGGGCACCCCGAGGCGAGCGCCTTCACGCCGGCGTGCTCGACGGACCGCAGCCCCGATGGGCGCCACCGTGAGCCGACGGCATGGCGCAACGCGGTGAGCAGGCCGAAGGGCATGCGCGTTCGCCATCAACTGATCCGTGGGGGACGGCATTTGAGAGGGTCCGAAGCGTCTCGGCCGATCATCGTCCGGGAGTGTCCGACGAGGCGGCCGGTATGGCTCCGCGTGGCTCCACGTCTCGGAATTCGCCTTCGCGACTCTCAATTCGGTGCCGTCCCGTGGCCGGAGCTGTAAGTGGCGCACGCTACTGGGAGTCGGGCCCTTCTGTGAGTCACCGACAGATGTTGCAGTGCCTGAATGAAATGCCTGGTGTAAAGGAGGAGGAGTCAGGATGACCGATCGGCCCGTGGTGGCCCTGGTCGATGCTTACTCCAGCGCGCGACTGCTCGTTTCCCCGATCCGGGATCGAGGTTATGAAATTGTCCATGTGCAGAGCACTGCAATGATACCTGAATGGTTTGCGTCGTCCTTTCGCTGCGATGACTTTCGTGACCTCGTGGCGCATCGCGATCAATTCACGGACACGCTGGATCGCGTATCCTCCTATCGGCCGGTAGCCGTGCTGCCCGGACTCGGCACGGGGGTCGGACTCGCTGCGGCTCTTAGCGCGGGTCTGGGTCTGCGAAACAGTGGTGTGCGACGGAGCGTGGCTCAGCGGAATTCTGCGGAAATAGCCGGGCTGACGGGATTCAAGGTGCATTCCGTGAGTCTGGACGGAGTCCACTACATCTGCGATATCTGGGAGACGCGGCAGACCGGTTCACTGCAAGCGGACGGACGGCCGCGCGGTGCGAGGCTACTCGCCCGCCGGGGCGTGCGGCAGGACCGCTTGGTGGACCTGACTCTGGCAGGACTCGACGCGGCAGGGCTGCGTAACGGTCCGGCCTGCACGGAGTTCGAGCACACCGCGCACGGTCCGGTCCAGGTCGCCCCGAGCGCGGGCATCTGCGCGACCGACGAGCCGCTGCTCACGCGCGCGGCAATCGGCGAAGGACAGGCCGACTGGACCGTCTTCGCCTACCTCGCCCCGGAATGGTTCCGGCTGCGTGCCGCCAGGCCCTACCGGCAGCTACGGCACGCGGCCTGGGTCGCCCTGCCCACTCCGGCGTCCGGTTCCGCGAGATTCCGCAGCCTCATGCGGGAACTGAAGGCACTGGAGAGTTACCGCGGCGCAGTGGTGGGCGGAGCTCCGCCGGTGACCCGGGTTCAGTTCCTCCACGCCGACGAACAGACCGTGGAGCGTGACTACGTCGCGGCCTTGTCCTCGGTGGAGGGGTACGGGGAAGAGCCATGGACGTCAGCCGGCTGAACGCCTTTCTGACCGTGGCTCCTTCTGGACGGCGCCGGTAGTAGGGCATCACGGATGCCGGTGCCCGGGTCGACATCGCTTTCGGGGGGGGATGCGGCGACGGTGTGCGATCAGAATCAGTTTGCTGTCCGCAGCACGAGACACAGTGGCGAGGATACTTTGAATTCGACTCAGAACCGCGACGAGCGCACAGTAACGCTGGACCATCAGACGTCTCCGACCCTCGGGGCTGTACTCAAGGCGGCACGCAGACGCATCGGCGTCACCCAGACTCAGCTCGCCGACCTGTCGTCTGTCAGCGTCCGGACGATTCGCGATCTCGAACTCGATCTCACCCAGAACCCCCGGCGGGAAACTCTCCGACTACTGCTGGACGGTCTGCGGCTGACCGGAGTCCAGCGGGCGAGAGTCGAGGAAGCAGCCGCTGGGCCGTCTACTCGCGACATACCGGCCGACTCCCCCGCCCCGCCGCCCGCCGTCCTCGAACCGACCATCGGCCGCGAGCGCGACATCGAAGCTCTCATGGGTCTGATCAAGTTCGGCGGACACCGCCTGATCCGAGTGGTCGGCATGGCCGGAGTCGGCAAGTCCCGGCTGATCCAGGAGGTCGCCGGGGCGATGGACGCCTCTGCCCAGATGCCGGTCGTCTGGGCGGAGCCGGAAGGCGGGCCCGCCGGCAAGCCTGCGGACCGCTTGCAGGCTCATATCGCCGCCCTGCTCCGCGGCGATTCCGAGCTCGGCTATCTGGCCACCGCCTTTGGCACCAACGACATCCTGCTGGTGGTGCCCGACGTCACCATGAGCCCCGGCACGCAGGCGGCGCTCCGGCGCCTGCTGGTGCGGTGCCGGGGACTGCACGTCCTGTACGAGGCCCGTGAGGGCTCGAAGTGGGGCGCGGGCACTGACTACCCTGTCTTTCCGCTGTCCGTGGCAGACCGTTCGGTCGGTCCCACAGGCCGTGAATCGGCCGTCAGCCCTGCTCTGCAGCTGATGCTGTCGCGCTGCAGCTCCCTCGAACGCGAGGCGCTGGTCGACAGCCGGATCATGGCCGTGCTCGCCGGCATCTGCCAGAGCCTTGACGGCATCCCCCAAGCGATCGAAGCTGCCGCCGCTTGGCTCCTCCTCTACAGTCCGGACCAGCTCCTGAGCCTGGCCAGGCGCAATCCGATCAAGCTCGCCACCCCACCCGGCAACGACACCGCCGATCTACGGGCGGTGCTCGGGGCGTCCATCAAGTCGCTGCATCCACGCGACGCCGACGTCCTGCGCCAGCTCGCCGCCCATTCGCTCCCCTGGACCATGGCCCAGGCCTTCGCCTCGCCGGAGCAAGTCGGCGACTCGGCGCTGAGCGCCATCCACTTGCTGTGCACCCGGGGCCTGGTACGCCCAGCCAACTGGGACGCCGGCGGCACCCCCAGGTTCACCGTGCTGAACCTGGTCCGCCATCTGCTGGCGGAGCGCGCCGCACCGGCGACCCCCGCACTCGAATCCAGGGGGCCTCTGCGTTGGCAATCCCCTGCGAGCGTGGAGTCCCCGTCCTATGCGGCTTGAGTGCGTGAACGGGCCTGATCGTTGAGTGGGCCCACGGAACAGAGGAGAATCGAGAGCACGTGCTCGAGCACATACTTCCCCCCACGGTCCAGACCGCTCACTCGCTGAGTGATCGCGCCGACGCCGAGGCCGTGTTGTTCCCCGAGGAGTGGCCCGCCGTCGCGAGAGCCGTCACCTCCCGCCAGGCGGAGTACGCGACAGTACGTGCCTGCGCACGTGACGCGCTCACGAAGCTCGGGCAGCCTCCCGTGGCCCTGGTTCCCGGTGAAGACAGGGAACCTCGCTGGCCGGCCGGAATCGTGGGGAGCATGACCCACTGCACGGGTTACCGGGGTGCGGCGGTCGCGCACGATCGCGATATCGCCGCACTGGGCATCGACGCGGAACCGAATGCTCCATTGCCCGACGGCGACAGCCTGCTGAATGTACTCGCGCGCCGCGAAGAAGCCGACCTCCTGGCGATCCTGCCTGCCTGCGGAACCGCGTGGGACCGGTTGCTGTTCAGCGCGAAGGAATGCGTCTACAAAACCTGGTTCCCACTGACCAGGCGCTGGCTCGGATTCGAAGAAGCAATCGTGAGGATCAGCCCCGCAGGAACCTTTGAAGCACAACTACTCGTCGAGGGGCCCACGCTGGACGGGGAAGTCCTGGACAGTTTCAGCGGCACCTGGCTGCACATGGACGGCCTTCTCCTGACCGCTATCGCCGTGCCGTTTCGGCGTACAAGTGAACGCGGCGCTGGCAACGAGTCGCGGGCCGTACCCGGGAGTTGGCCCAATATCCCATCGCTCTGGAGCCAGGAAGCAGGGGCCGAAGGGGCCGACCGTCAGTACCAGTCGTCGTCAGACTTCGTGACGTCGTGACGACCGTAGGGATCACCGTCTTCGGGCAACGGCGGGAGCACCAGGGCACTTGGCAGCGGTCCTTGGTCCTGCTGACGCGCGTAGCGATGCATACGGACCCGCAGATGCATCTTCCGTTCCCGCATACTCAGCCGACGCCGCTCCCGCCGTCCGGCTTCATCGTCGTCCAGTTCCTGGGTGAGTCGCCGATTCTCCCAGTAATCACGCTCCTGGTCGGCAACCTCCTCCCCGGGAGAGGGGGCACCCTCACGGTCACCGTCATCGTCATCGTCCAAGCGGGCTGTCATGCGGCTCAGATTACTTGCAGCCCGGAGTTCTCGAGTGTGGCGTGCACCACCCTTGAAGAGGCGACTCGACATCCTGGTCCTCGCCGCGGGAGCTGGGGCGGATCCGACCGGCGGTACTAGGCGGAAGTCGCCGCCTGGTCGCCTCTGTTGCTGCCGATCCTGGGGCGTTGGCACTCCTAAGGTCTTGATTCATCGCGCATGGCAATCAGATCGCCGTACAAGCAAGTTGGCGGATCAGCGAGCGTTCTTTTCCGAAGGCGCACCAGACCTGTGACTGCTGCTTTCAACCATGCGCACAACATCGCGCGAGTCTTCGGCGCGGCAGGCACCAGTACAGGCCGACTCCTGGGGTGAGCGCGCCCCTCAGTACACGGACATACCTTTCCGATTTGGGCAGAGGACCAATGATGTCAAGCACACTCGTGGAACGGCCCGCCTTCGTGGCCGCCACCTCCCTGACCGGTATCTCCCTGACCGGTAGCGTTCAGCAGCCGAGCGGTATGCCGGTGCACCGCTACAAGCCCTTCGACGGCCCGGATCTGCCGGACCGCCGGTGGCCGGCGCGCAAGCTCCGCAAGGCGCCTCTGTGGTGCTCGGTGGACCTCCGCGACGGCAACCAGGCGCTGCCCGAGCCCATGGATCTGGCGCGCAAGCATCGGCTGTTCCGGCAACTCGTCGCCATGGGCTTCAAGGAGATCGAGGTCGGTTTCCCGTCGGCGAGCCAGGTCGACTTCGACTTCGTGCGCGAGCTGATCGAGCAGGACCTGATCCCGCACGACGTGACGATCCAAGTCATCATGCAGGCACGTACCGAACTGATCGAGCGCACCTTCGAGGCGCTGCGAGGCGCCCCGCGCGCTGTGGTCCACCTGTACAACTCCGTCTCACCGCTCCAGCGCCGGGTGGTGTTCGGCGCGGACCGTGAGGACATCCTCCACATGACGGTGCAAGCGGTCCGGCTGATCACCAAGCTCGCGGCGCAACATGTCGGCGGAGAGATCCTGTTCGAGTACTCGCCGGAGTCGTTCACCGCGACCGAGCCCGACTACGCGCTGGAAATCTGCGAGGCCGTCATGGACGTCTGGCAGCCGGCTCCGGGGCGTCCGATCATCATCAACCTGCCCGCGACCGTCGAGTGCACCCTGCCCAACGAGTTCGCCGATCAGGTCGAGTGGATGGACCGCAACCTGAGCCGTCGCGAGCACATCAGCCTGTCCGTGCACCCGCACAACGACCGGGGCACGGGAGTGGCCGCGGCCGAACTCGCGGTCCTGGCCGGGGCCGACCGGGTGGAGGGCTGCCTGTTCGGCAACGGCGAGCGCACCGGCAACGTGGACCTGCTGACGCTCGGCATGAACCTCTTTTCCCAGGGTGTCGACCCAATGATCGACTTCTCGGACATCGCCACGATCCGGCAGGTCGCCGAGGAGTGCACGCAGTTGCCGACCCATCCGCGTCACCCGTACGCGGGCGACCTGGTGTACACGGCGTTCTCCGGTTCCCATCAGGATGCGATCAAGAAGGGGTTCGACTCGATGGAGCGAGCGGCGCAGAGCGCCGGGACTTTCATCGGTGAGACCCCCTGGGGCGTTCCCTACCTGCCGATCGACCCGAAGGACGTCGGCCGTTCGTACGAGGCGATCATTCGCGTCAACAGCCAGTCGGGCAAGGGCGGGGTCGCCTACCTGCTCAAGACAGGGCGCGGCATCGACCTTCCGCGCCGCCTCCAGGTGGAGTTCTCCCGCCTGGTCCAGCGGCACAGCGAGGAATGCGCCACCGAGGTCGGGTCCGCGCAGGTGTGGGAGCTCTTCACCCGGGAGTTCCTGGCCGAGGGCCTGCGGCTGCGGGTGACCGGCACGGCGGACGGCGTGGTCGAGGCGGAACTCGACGGATCCACCCGCTACTTCCGAGCCGACGGCGGTGAGGCATTCGCCGAGGCGCTGCGGGGCGCCGGGACGGACGTGGTCGCGCAGTCCCTCACCATCCAGCCGCCTGGCGCCGAGAACTCCTCGGTGGTCGTCTACGCCGAGTGCACGGTCGGCGGGGAGAGCGTCTGGGGTGTCGGCCTCCACTCCGACGAGGCCGGCGCAGCCGTGCGCGCCATAGCCTCCGCGGTCAACCGGGCCGCCCGGTAACACCGCAGCACGCCGCTTCGGACCGGGGCGCCCCGCCACGGCGCCGTCAGCTCGGTGGCCGGGCCCATGAGATAGGCAAAACAACGATGTTCAGAGATCTCCGGAAGCGTCCCGGGATGTCCTCCAACGGGCCGACCGAGGAGCTGACCTGCTATTTCCTTCACCATGCGGGCGGTTCCGCCGCTGGCTACATGCCGCTGGCCCAGGCTTTCCCGCCTGACTGGCGACTGCGCGCCATCGATCTCCCGGGCCGCGGCACGGACTACCATCAGCCGCACTGCCGTGACGCGGCGGAGGCCGTGGAGCTGCTCAAGCCCGCCTTCCTGGCCGAAGCGAGCGGCCCGTACGCCGTGTTCGGGCACAGCATGGGCGCCCTGATCGGATACGAGCTCGTCCGGGAGCTGGAGCGGGCCGGTCTCCCGCCGGTCTGGCTCGGGGTGTCCGCGATGCCCGCGCCCAAGCTGGCGTGCGCCCGCTTCTCGGAGCGCCGCGACCTGTGGTCGCCGGAGCAGTTGATCAGCTTCATGCGGAGGCTGGACGGCACTCCGGAGGAGATGCTGACCGACCCCGACATAGCGGCCTGGATGGTCGGCATCCTGCGGGGTGACCTGCACCTGGTGGACACCTACGAGTACGCGGAGGGACCGCCCGTCACGGTGCCGATGTCGGTCTTCATGGGCGTCGAGGACGAGCTTTCCACGCCCGAGCTGATCGACGACTGGCAGTCGTACTGCACCCGGCCCGTGCGGTTCCACTACCTGTCCGGGGGCCACTTCTACCTGTTCGAGCAGGCAGAAAGCCTCGCTCGGTACATGGCCGAGGACATAGCGAAGGTCGGGGAGACGGCACCGCTGTGATCACAGTCCACCCGAAGTACGAGATCGACCCCGACTGAGAAGGAAAGACAGGCAATGGAATCGTCACCGAAGGCCGTCCGTCAGCAAGGCGAACAGGGCGAGATATCGGAACTTCCGAACACATGCCCTGACCCATCCACTCCGCTTGAGCAGGTAATCGCGGAGCTGTGGGCATCATTTCTCGACGACCGCGAGGTCGGGGCAGACGACAACTTCTTCGAGATCGGCGGAAATTCGCTGATCGGCATCCGGATCCTTGAACGGCTGTCGCAGACGTACGGAGTCCAGCTGTCCGTACGTGACTTCTACCTGGCGCAGACCCCGGCTCGGGTTGCCGAGCTGATCGAACTGAGCAGGGCCCGGACGTGAGGTTGACACCGGGCGTCGGCCGCGACATCAACCTCGATGATGTCGATCTGCTCGACTTGGACCTCTACACATCGGGCGATCCGCACAGTATCTGGGACGTGATGCGGGCGAAGGCGCCCTTGCATCACCAAAAGCTGGCGGACGGCCGGGAATTCTGGTCGGTGACCCGCTACGACGACGTCTGCCGCGTGCTCGGCGACCACCGGGAATTCACCTCGGAACGCGGCACGGTGATCACTCATCTCGGGGAGGACGACGTAGCGGCCGGCGTGCTGCTGACGTCCACCGACCCGCCCCGGCACACCGCGGTCCGCAGGCCGATCGCTCCCAAGCTCACCGCACGGGCGGTGAAGTCCTGGGAGGACGGCATCCGGCGGGCGATCGTACGGTTCCTCGAACCGGCCCTCGACGGCTCCACCTTCGACCTGGGCGAGCAGGTGCAACGCCTGCCTGCGATCGTCACGGGTCCACTCCTGGGAATCCCGGAGAAGGACTGGGACGAACTCGTACAGCTGACTTCGATGGTGATGGCCCCTTCGGACCCGCAATTCAAACTCGGTAGCGAAGCGGCGACACTGGCCATCGCCCACCACGAGCTCGTCGACTACGTGACCCAATGGGTCAAACGGCGGCGGTCGGACGGCGGGGAGGACGGGAGTCTACTCGACCACCTGATGAGCGTCCGCGCGGGGGACGCGCCGCTGACCGACGCGGAGATCGCCCTCGACGGCTACAGCATCCTTCTGGGCGCCAACATCACGACTCCGTACACCATCTCGGGCACGGTGCAGGCGCTCATCGAACACCCCGAGCAGTACGCGCGGGCCGCCGCCGACCTGTCCCTGGTGCCCAACCTCGTCGAGGAAGGGCTGCGCTGGACATCGTCCGCGTGCAACTTCATGCGGTACGCGGTGCACGACGTTGAGATCGGCGGGGGCACGATCCCCGCCGGCGGAGCGGTTGTCGCATGGATCGGGTCGGCCAACCGGGACGAGTCCCAGTTCCCCGACCCGCACAGATTCGACATCACGCGCAGCAACGCGAAGCGGCAAGTCGCCTTTGGCTTCGGACCGCACTTCTGCATCGGGGCGCCGCTGGCCCGGATGACCCTGCGCATCTTCCTCGAGGAACTTCTTCAGCGGTGCGGGTCGATTGAACTCGATGGAGAACCGCAGCATCTGCGGTCGATCTTCATTGCGGGGATGACCCAATTGCCCATCACCGTCCAGAAGAGGCGACACGACGGTCGCCACCGCGAGGGGCAGTGGGGCGCCGATTCGGCAACAGCCGGCGCCGACACCGCCGCACGGTCTGCCGAAACACCGGAATTCGAGTGCCCGGCAGTTGCCGCTGTTTTGCCTCAGCAGGTGCCGGTGACGGTCGCTTCCGGGTTCTAGCCTGGTTTTCTGAGCTTCATCTGGCAGGGCCACCATTTTTGAGCTCACCCACCCACATCCCGACCGGAGCAATGATGAGCAACACCTCACTGGAAGCAGCGGAGAGTGCCACATGGCTGGCCGTGCGCAACGAGGAAGGGCGGCACAGCATTTGGCCTGTCGGCCTTTCCATACCCCCCGGATGGAGCGAGGCCGGGCACTGCGGCGATAAGTCCAGTTGTCTGGATTGGATTTCGGAGAATTGGGTGGACGCGCGCCCGGCCGGTGTGGGTCGGGTGCGGACTTGAGCATTCGAGAAGGCCGTCGGCAATGGCTCGTCCGCGATACCGATCCCGACGCGCGAGCCCGGGTGTTCTGCTTTCCGGTGGCCGGAATAGGTGCTTCCGCCTATCGCGGCTGGCCCACGCGGATTGATGACATCGAGATCTGTCCCGTCCAGCTCCCGGGCCGTGAGAACCGGTTCAGGTCCCCCGCCCATACGTCCATGGAGGTGTTCGCCAAGGAAGCGGCCGACGTACTCCAGCCCTACTTGGACAAGCCCTTCGCCTTCTTCGGCCACTGCTTCGGGGCGCGCCTGAGCTACGGCCTCTCGGTCGAGCTCGCCGCCCGTGGCGGTCCGATGCCCCAGCAGATCTTCGCCTCCTCGTGCCTGGCTCCCCACCGCGGCGGCTACTTCGGCGGCGGTCGCTCCGGCCCCTTCACGCCGGAGACCACGGACGAGGAGTACATGGAGGAGCTGCGCTACGGCTGCGAGCAGCGCGGCGAGCCCACACCCCCGGACGAGCTGCTCGCCCTGTCCATCCAGGTGCTGCGCGCCGACATCGCACTGACCTGCGGCTACCAGCCCTCCAGCGCGGGCAGCACCCTCTTGAACGTAACCACCATCTCCTGGACCGGGGACACGCACATGCGTCCCGAGGAGATGGACGAGTGGTCGGCCTACGGAAATGTGCACCAAATCCTGCTGACCGGAGACGACTTCACCCACCGATCGGCACCGGCGGACCTGCTTCAGGTCATCGCAGACGGTCTCCCCGAATGAATAGGAGTGCTCGCACCGTGAACACGGACGACCGCACTGCCCTGGGCGTGCCCCTCACCCTCACCGAGCTCTTCGCCCGGTCAGCCGCCGCGCACGGCGACTCTCCGGCGGTGTCGGACGACTCCGGCCGCCGGCTCACCTACGCCGAGCTCGACCGCGCGTCGGCGGAGCTGGCCCAGCGCCTCATCGACAAGGGCGTACGCCGAGAGGACCGGGTGGGCATCCACCGCGAGCGCGATGTCGACCTCGTCATCAGCATTCTCGGCGTACTACGAGCCGGCGCGGCCTACGTAGCCGTGGACCTGCGTTACCCGAAGGCCCGGCGCGAGCTCATGCTCCGCGCAGCCGACGGCCGTCTGACCCTGGTCGGCCCGGGCGAGCGGGAACAGCTCGGTGACCAGGTGCGCACCATGGTCTGGGAGTACGACGCCGAACGCGCCCAGGCCGACGCGCCGAAGGCCGGCCTGCCCGAGCCCGCCCCGCAGGACGCCGCGTGCGTGCTGTTCACCTCCGGCTCCACCGGTACCCCCAAGGGCGTCGTGGTCGAGCACCACAACCTCGTGCACTTCGCGGTGAATCCGCGGCTGCCGGTACTCAGCCCCGCCGACCGCGTGGCCCAGATCGCGAACATCTCCTTCGACACCTTCCACTGGGAGCTGTGGAGTGCGTTCTGGGCCGGCGCCGAGATCGTCATGATGCCCTCGGTGCCCGACCTGGTGAAGGGCGACCCCGGCCGCGAGCTGCGCCGCCGCCGGATCACCGCGCTGCTCTCGCCGACCATGGCCTTCAACCACATCGCGGCCGAGGACGCCGACGTGTTCTCCTCGCTCCGCGTGCTGCAGACCGGTGGCGACGTGGTCCGTCCCGCCGCCTGCCGCGACGTGCTCGCGAGCAAGTTCTCGGGTCAACTGGTCAATCTGTACGGGCCCACCGAGGGAACCACCGCGGCCACCGCGTTCACCATCACCGACGTCGCGCAGGAAGCGACGAGCGTGCCCATCGGCGCCGGTCTCGCGGGCGTGCAACTGCACGTCCTGGACACGCAGTTGCGCCAGGTGCCGAAGGGCACACCGGGCGAGCTCCACATCGGCGGAGCCGGCGTGACTCGCGGCTATCTGCGTGATCCCGCGCGAACGGCGGAGCGGTTCCTGCCCGACCCGTTCGGCACCCCCGGATCCGTGATGTACGCGACCGGCGACCTCGTCAGCGTGCGCCCCGATGGCGTACTGGATTACCTCGGCCGGAACGACGACCAGGTGAAGATCCGCGGCTACCGGGTCGAGCCGCGCGAGGTGGAGCGTTCGCTGCTGGCCTGCTCCGGCGTTCTCGACGTCGCCGTGCTGCCGCAGGGCGAGGGCCAGGACAAGCGGCTCGTCGCGTTCGTCGTGCCCCAGGGCCGGACCACCATGCCCGAGGTGCGTGCGTACGCCGAGGCGACCATCCCGGACTATCAGGTGCCCTCCGAGTTCCTTCAGGTGCCGGAGATCCAGTCCACCCCGCACGGCAAGCGCGACACGGCGGCGCTGCTGGAGCTCCTGGGCGACCGGGACCGGTGCCGCAGCGACTACGTGGCACCGCGCACGGACAGCGAGCGCTACCTCACCAAGGTCTGGGAGGAGCTGCTCGGCACCGAGCGGATCAGCGTCAACGACGACTTCTTCGAGCTCGGCGGCAACTCGATGCTGGCCTTCCGCATGAGCCGCCGGATCAGCCGGGACCAGGGGGCGGGTATCGGGCTGGAAGACGTGCTCGGCAACACGGTGCTGTCCGACATGGCGCTCGCCCTCGACGCGTCGCGGAGCAAGGGAGAGGACGAATGACGCAGCTTCTGATGTCGGCCGCCGACATCGACCTCAATGACACCGAGGCCTTCGTCACCGGCGACCCCCACGAGTTGTGGGCGCGGCTGCGCGCGGAGGACCCGGTCCACTGGAACCCCACGCCCGAGGGCGGGTTCTGGGCCCTGACCAAGTTCGACGACGTGCTGATGGGCTTCCGGGACACCGAGACGTTCAGCTCTGAGCACGGAACCGTCATCGGCGGCTCGTTCCGCAACGAGGTCGACACCGCCTCCGGGCGCATGCTCGTCACCTCCGACGCACAGCGCCACCGGCAGCTGCGCCGCCGGATGCACCGTGTGTTCTCCGCGAGGATGATCGAGCGGGTGACGGAGACGGTCCGCGAGCGGGTCGCCGTCGTGCTGGACAAGATGTGGGTCGACGGCGGCGGCGACTTCGCCATCGACGTGGCCCGCGAGCTGCCGGCCGGTGGTCTGATGGCCCAGCTGAACATCGGACACGCCGACGCGCTGCACCTGCTGCGCCTCACCCAGGCCATGATCGGGTACCGGGACGAGGACCACACCCTCGGCATCGCGCACGAAGGGCTGCGGCTCGCGACCGCCCAGGCGGACGTCTTCGACTTCTTCCTGGACCTGATCGCCGAGCGCCGGGCCAAGCCAGGCGACGACGCGGTGAGCATCCTGCTCCGGCCCGAGCCGGGTGAGCGTGAACTCGACGAGGACACGCTTCTGTTCAACCTCATGAACCTGGCCATCGGCGGCAACGAGACGACCCAGCACAGCGCCAGTGGTGGTCTGCTCGCGCTGATGGACGACCCGGCGCAGTGGGAAATGCTGCGGGCGGACCGGAAGCTGGTCGGCACCGGTCTCGAGGAGTTCGTCCGCTGGACGTCCACCGCCTCGTACGTGCAGCGGCAGGTCACCAAGCCTGTCGTGGTGCGCGGCGTGCAGCTGGCCGAGGGCGACTCGGTCACGCTGTGGACGGCGTCCGCCAACCGCGACGAGGACCAGTTCCCCGACCCGAACCGGTTCGACCTCGGCCGCACCCCCAACCGCCATGTCGGCTTCGCCAGCGGACCGCATCACTGCATCGGTGCCGCGATGGGCCGCACCGCGCTCGCCGCCCTGCTCCAGGGACTGCGCGAGCGGCCCGGCCGGCTGGTCCCGGCCGGCCCGACAGTCCGGCTCCGGTCGAACTTCATGCTCGAGTACAAGAGCGTTCCCGCCGAGGTGACCGCGGTATGACTGTCTGGACCCTGCAGCCCATTCCGGCCGACGGCGATTACCTGGTCTTCGGCGTGCCATACGCGGGCACCGGAGCCGCCTCGTTCAAGGCGTGGCCGCGAGAGCTCGGCGCGGGCCGGTTCTGCGCCGTGCAGCCGCCGGGCCGCGAGAACCGGTTCGGCGAAGCCCACGTCAGCAGCCACCAGGAGTTCGCGGAGGGCCTGGTGGCGGAGATCGCCGACCAGCTGGACCGGCCGTACGCGCTGATCGGGCACTGCGGGGCGGTGCCATTCCTGCTGCAGATCGCGGCACATCTGGAGAAGCAGGGCCTGCCGACTCCCCAGCGGCTGTTCGCCTCCGGGTGGGGCGCTCCGCACAAGGGGCTCTACGGCAAGCTGAACTTCGTCGACCTCGACGAGGTCGACATGGTCGCCGAGATCGAGGAGCGGTGCACGGCCCTGGGCTACCAACTGCCCTCCGAATACCTTGAGATGGCCGCAGAGACCCTCCTTGCCGATGTGCGGCTGCAGCGCGGCTACCGGGCCGAGGCACTGCCCAGCCGGAACATCCCCGTCTCGGTGATCGGCTGGACCGAGGACGCTGTCGTCCCCCAGGCCGAGGTATGGCCCGGATGGGACGAGTGCGCCTCGACCACGTACCACGTTCTTGAGGGCGATCACTGGGAATTCCTTCGCTTCCCCCAAGAGCTGCGCGACCTCGTCGAGCGCGAAATGACCGCAGCGATCAGCAAGTAGACGGCCGATGCGGCTCGTGACTGCCAGACACCACGCAAACGAACACGGCGTGACATCCAGCATCAAGGCCGCGTAGACGCTCAAAGGACCAGACATGCCCATTCACGCGTTGAGCCATCGAGCCCCCCAGGACATTGACCGACCGAGCGTGACGCTGACCGACCGGGAGCGCACCGAGGTGCGCGCCCTGGCGGAGGAACTGCACCGGTCTCCGGCCGCCGGGCAGGTCGACGATCCCCGCTGGCTGGCGCAAGCGCGGCGGCACAGCTGCCGGCTGCCGGTCCGGCTGCTCGAAGCCCTGCGCGACTTCCGCTCCGCGCCCGGCCTCGGCGGAACCCTGCTGGTCGGAAACCTCCCCGTCGACGCGGAGACGTTGCCCGACACTCCGTCGGTGCCGGACTCGGTGGAGCGCAGAGCCACGGTGCCCGCTTCGACGGCGATGCTTCTCGGCCAGCAGCTCGGCGATGTGTTCGCCTTCCGCAACGAGAAGCACGGCGCACTGGTGCACAACGTCGTGCCGGTCCCGGCACTGGCAGCCTCGCAGAGCAACGGCGGTTCCGTCGAGCTCGAACTGCACAACGAGAACGCCTTCCACCCGCACCGGCCGGACCTCATCGGGCTGCTCTGCCTGCGCAGCGATCAGGAGGGCACGGCGGGCACCCTGTTCTCCTCCATAAGGCGGGCACGAGTGCTGCTCGACGACAGCGACGTGGCGATCCTGCGTCAGCCCCGGTTCGTCACCGAGGCGCCGCCGTCGTTCCATGCGGGCGACTCGGCCACCGCGCACGGCGTCCTGAACGGCTCGTTCGACGACCCGGACATCCAGGTCGACTTCAACGCGACCAGGGCACTTGACGACGAGGCCGGCGGAGCGCTGCGCCGGCTCGGCGCCGCCCTGACCGAGGTGGCGTCGGAACTGGTGCTGCGGCCGGGCGACATGGCGTTCCTGGACAACCGCCTCGTGGTGCACGGCCGTACCGAGTTCACACCCCGCTACGACGGCAACGACCGCTGGCTGCACCGGGTCTACGCCCATCTGGACGGGCGGCCCAGTCTGTCGCACCGGGTCGGCCCAGGGCCTGTTCTGGCCTAGGGGCTGTACCGAGCCCAGGCCGGATCAGGCCCACGGCCTGATCCGGCGGACAGCTCCCAGTCGATCGCCCGTGAGATTCCCGAAAAGGACACAGCGCATGAATGCAGCCCAGACGGCTGTCATCCCGTCGGCCGAACCGGCGGCGCCCAGCTTGGTGCGACAGATCCTCCTGGACATCTGGAGCACCACGCTCAAGCACGACGTGACCGTGCACGACAACTTCTTCCAATCCGGTGGCGATTCGCTGACGGCCCTTGTCACCATCGAGCAGATCAACCAGCGCCTCGGCTGGCGGCTCAACCTGGGCGACCTAATGCGGTTCCAGACCATCGCCGAACTGAGCGCGGAAAAGGCGCAGCCGCAGGCCGCGAACAGCGAGATCGCGCTGATCCGGATGAGCAACCAGGGTTCGCGCACTCCGATCGTCTTCGTCCACGCCGGGCACGGCATGGTCGACGGCTACGGTCGGCTCATCCGGGAGCTGGGCACGGACCGGGCCTGCTACGGGCTGCAGTCCCCCTTGCTGGTCGAGGGCGCCGGAAGCGTGCCGGACGACATCCAGGGGCTTGCCGGGCTCTACGCGGACGCGCTGCAGGACGAATTCGGTGAGGACGAGTTCCATCTCTTCGGCTCCTGCGCAGGCGGCGCGCTCAGCCTGGAACTCAACCGCATCGCCGCCGATCGCGGGCTTGCCATCGGCCGGACGATCGTGGTCGACGGCTACATCGAACGGAACCCCTCCAGTGTGACGTCCGAGGACGAGCTGATCGTGGACTTCTACGAGGGCCTCCTGCGCATGTCGGGCACTACGGAACAGTTTCCGGCGATGAGCCCGCGGGACGCCGACCTCGAGCTGGCACTGCGCAACTCGGCCGCCGCCATGTTCGGCGCCGGTCTGGGCTTCGACGAGCGGGCCGAGGCATTCTGCCGCCGCCTCTACACCTCCTTCGTCAGCACCGCACGGGCATGGGAGTCCTACCGCCCCGAGCCCGCCGACGTCGATCTGCTCCTGTTCCTCGCGCAGGACAACTACACGCTCGAAGACTGGCGTTCGGTCATCAAGGGCGAGCTGACCGCGGAAGTACTGGATTCCGAGTTCTACGGCCAGCGGCTCTGCATCGAAGAGGCCTCGTATCTCGTGGCCCGCACCATCAACTACCTGGGCGAGGACTGATCAGCATGGACAGCACAGCCACCAACCCGTTCGAGGACACCACCGGCGTGTACCTCGTGCTGCGCAACACCGCCGGTCAGTACTCCCTGTGGCCGGGGTTCGCCGATGTGCCCGCTGGATGGCACACCGACTTCGGCCCCGGACCGCGGACGGCCTGCGCCGAGCACATCGAGAAGAACTGGACAGACCTGGGTCCCGTGCGCGCGGGTGCCGCGGCGGGAGAACTGGCTTCATGACCGAACAACTCGAACGCTTCGCCACCCTCGTCCAGGGAGCAGGACCGGCAACCGGTCTCATCGGCCGGTTCGCGGAACAGGTCGCCCGTGCCCCCCAGGCACCGGCACTGATCGCTGGGGACACCGTCGTGACGTACGGCGAACTCGACGACCGGGCCGACAGGGTGGCGCGTCGGCTGACCGACCAGGGCATCAAGGCGGAGGACACCGTCGGGATCCTCCTGCCCATCTCTCCCGATCTGGTCGCCGCGCTCCTCGGCACCCTCAAGGCCGGTGCGATGTACCTGCCGCTGGATCCCAACTACCCGCCGGACCGGCTCGCCTACATGGTGGCCGACGCCGCACCCCGGGCGCTGATCACCACCCGGGAGGCAGAGGCCGGATTCGACGACCTGACCGGGGTCGACACGGGCGCGGTGTTGTACCTGGACCAGCAGGAGGACCAGCACGAGGACCAGCGGGACTCGGCTCCGGCCGGCACGGTCGGTCCGGACTTCGATCCGGACCGCGGGGCCTACACCATTTACACCTCGGGCTCGACGGGGCGCCCCAAAGGGGTTGTTGTCACGCACCGTTCGCTTGCGAACTTCCTGGACTGCCTGACCGACCGCTTCCAGGTGCACTCAGGTGACGTCGTCCTCTCCACCACATCGATCTCCTTCGACATCGCCGGGCTCGAGCTGTACCTGCCGCTGGTGAACGGTGCCGTGGTGCATCTGGTGCCGCGGGAGACCACCGTGGACGGCGTGGCGCTGCGCCGGTACCTGGCCACGGCCGGGCCCACGCTGGTGCAGGGAACTCCGGCGCTGTGGCAGCTGCTGCGGGAGGCCGACTGGAGCCCGCACGAACTTTCCGGTACAGCACGCCTGTTGTGCGGCGGCGAGGCACTGCCGCAGGATCTCGCCGACTTCCTCGCCGCGGGCACGGCCTCGGTGTGGAACCTCTACGGCCCGACCGAGACCACCATCTGGTCGCTCCTGGCACCAGTGGTCGCCGGGGAGCCCGTCACCATCGGACACCCGATGTGGAACACCGGAATCCACGTCCTGGACGATTGCCTGGCACCGGTAGCGCGGGGCGGGACGGGCGAGCTCTACCTCTCCGGGGACGGCCTGGCCCGCGGTTACCGCGGGCGCGGCGCGCTCACCGCCGAACGGTTCGTGGCCTGCCGGTTCGGCGCCCCCGGAAGCCGTATGTACCGCACCGGAGACCTGGTGCGGCAACGTGCCGACGGCGCGCTGGACTTCGTCGGCCGGGTCGACGAGCAGGTGAAGATCCGCGGCTACCGCGTCGAACTCGGCGAGATCGAAGCAGCACTGGGTCGGCTTCCCCAGGTGGCCCAGGCCCGTGTCATCATGCGCGAGGACGTCTCGGGCGTGGCCCAGCTGACCGGGTACGTCGTACCCACAGGCGGCCACAGCCCCACGGCCGACGAGCTGCGCCATGCCCTCGGCGCCTGGCTCCCGGCGCACATGGTGCCGTCCGGCATCGGGGTTCTCGACCGCTTCCCCCTGACTCCGGCGGGCAAGATCGACCGCAAGGCGCTGCCGTCGGCGGACCGCTCCGGTTCCGGAGCGGTCCGGTCTCCGGATACCCCGCAGGAGCGGGTGCTGGCCGAGCTGTTCGGTGAGGTGCTGGGGCTCAGCGACGTCGGTGCCGACGACAGCTTCTTCGACCGCGGCGGCAACTCGCTCGCCGCCAACCGCCTCGTCGCCCGCATCCGCAGCGAACTCGGCGTCGAGATACCCATCCGGGCCGTCTTCGACGAGCCCACCCCGGCCGCCCTCGCACTGCGGCTCACCGAGGCCGATCAGGCCCGCCCCGCCCTGCGCCCGATGGACCGCGGCGCCTCGCTACCGCTGTCGTACGCCCAGCAACGTCTGTACTTCCTTCACCGGATGGAAGGTCCCAGCTCCACCTACAACATGCCCGTCGCGGTACGGCTGACCGGGGAGCTCGACATGGCGGCGCTGCGCGCGGCCGTCGTCCACCTCCTGCAGCGGCACGAAAGCCTGCGCACCCGATTCATGGACGGGCCCTTCGGAGCCGAGCAGGTGGTGGTGGCCGGCTCCGACGCCGCCGTGGCCGCCGCTGCCAACATCTCCGTGCACGAGGTCACGGACCAGGAACTGCCCGCCGCCGTCGATATCGCGGTGGGACACCTCTTCGACCTCACCACCGACATTCCGGTACGAGTCGACCTGTTCCGCACCGGCGAACACGAGCACGTGCTGCTGCTGTGCATCCACCACATCGCCAGCGACGGCTGGTCGCTCGTCCCGCTGGTGCGCGACCTGTGCGACGCGTACACCGCCCACCGTGCGGCCACGGTTCCCACGACGCCGTCGCTGGAGGTCCAGTACGCCGACTACACGCTGTGGCAGCGCGAACTGCTCGGTTCGACCGACGACGCGGACAGCCTCATGGCGCGGCAGCTCGCCTACTGGCGCGAGCACCTCGACGGTGCGCCCGAGCTGCTGGAGCTGCCCGTCGACCGTCCGCGCCCCGTCACGGCGACCTACCAGGGCGATGTGGTGCCCTTCGAGGTGCCGGCCTCGCTCGCGGACCGCCTGACGAAGCTGGCCAAGCAAGAGGGCGTCAGCCTGTTCATGGTGCTCCAGGCGGCCACGGCGACGTTGCTGACCAAGCTGGGCGCCGGCACCGACATACCCCTGGGCAGCGTCCTTGCCGGGCGCGCCGACCGTGCCGTCGATGACAACATCGGTTTCTTCGTCAACACCTTGGTGTTGCGCACCGATACTTCGGGCGATCCGGCCTTCACCGACCTGCTGGCCCGGGTCAGGAGCGCCAACCTGGCCGCGTACGAGAATCAGGACCTGCCGTTCGAGTACCTCGTCGAGGTGCTGAACCCGGCCCGCGGCACCAGCCACCACCCGCTGTTCCAGGTCATGCTGGTGCTGCAGAACAATGCGGCCCCGCAGTGGCGCCTTGGCGAGCTGGCGGCAGCGCTCGAGGTGGTGCCGACCCGGACCTCGAAGTTCGACCTGACCTTTGAGCTGACCGAGCGGTTCACCGCAGGCGGTCAGCCGGACGGGCTCAGCGGTGAGATCGAGTACGCGACCGATCTGTTCGACCGGTCCACGGCCGAGACCCTGATCGAACGGCTGCTGCGGGTGCTGCGGTCGGTGGCCGACGACCCGGCGCGTCCGCTGGCGTCCATCGACGTCCTCGGCGCGGCCGAGCGGCGGACGATTCTGCAGGAGTGGAACGACACCGGCCTGGAACTGTCCGGTGCGACCTACCCGCAGCTGCTGGCCGATCAGGTGGCCCGTACCCCTGACGCCGTCGCGCTCATCCACGAGGACACGGAGCTGACCTTCGCCGAACTGGACCGTCGGTCGAACCGGATCGCTCACTGGCTGATCTCCCGCGGCGTCGGCCGTGACCACGTGGTCGGACTCGCGATGCGGCGCAGTCCCGAGCTGCTGTGCGCGCTGCTCGGAATCCTCAAGGCCGGCGGCGTGTATCTGCCGCTCGATCCGGACTATCCGCCGGACCGCCTTGCTTTCATGATCTCGGACAGTGCTCCCATCATGCTCCTGACGACGAGCGACGTCGTCGCGAAGCTGACCGACGAGGCGCGGCAGCTGCCACGCCTGGAGTTCGACGACCCGAACACGGCAGGCGAGTTGGCGCGGTACCGCCCTGACGCGCCGACAGATGCGGACCGCCGCGCCCCGCTGCGCCCGGACGACCTGGCGTACGTCATCTATACCTCCGGCTCCACTGGGCACCCCAAGGGCGTCGCCGTCACGTACCGGAGCATCCCCAACCTCGCCCACAGCTACCTCGAGCGGTTCCGGCTCGAGCAGGGCTCGCGGTTCCTGCAGTTCTCCTCGATCAACTTCGACCCGACGTTCTGCGAGCTGTGCTGCACCCTGCTCGCCGGCGCGACCGTCGTGCTCACCTCACCCGACGAGCTGCTCTCCGCCGACCGGCAGCGTGAAGTGACGGCCCGGTACCGGCCGACGCACATCACCTTCTCGCCCACCATTCTCAGCGGGATGACCCAGGACGCGCTCGCGGACTGCGGCAATGTGATGGTCGCCGGTGAGGCCTGCCCGCCCGCACTGGCCGCCGCCTGGGCGCCGGGCCGCCGGATGATCAACGCGTACGGGCCGACCGAAGCCACCGTCGACACCCTGTACTGGGAGTGCGGCAGCGGCCCGGACGGCTTCGAGGACGCGTCGGTGCCGGTGGGCCGTCCGCTGAGCAACACCCAGGTGTACATCCTCGACGCCGCGCTGCACCCGGTGCCGCCCGGTGTCACCGGCGAGCTGTACATCAGCGGTGACGGTCTGGCTCGCGGCTATCTCGGCAGGCCGGCCCTGACCGCCGAGCGGTTCGTGGCCTGCCCGTTCGGTGCACCCGGCAGCCGTATGTACCGCACCGGAGACCTGGCGCGCTGGCGCGCGAACGGTGCGGCAGGTGTGGTGGACTTCGTCGGCCGCGCCGACGACCAGGTCAAAATCCGCGGGATGCGCATCGAACTCGGCGAGATCGACGCGGTGCTGAAGGACCACCAGGAGGTGGCGCAGTCCGCCGTCGTCGTCCGCGAGGACACCCCCGGCCATCAGCAGCTCGTCGGTTATGTGGTCCCCCGGACGCACGGCGGGGCCCACGACATCGAGCACGTCGACAAGTGGCACCAGATCCACGAGCAGGGATACAGCGAGCAGCGTGACCTCGGCACCGAGCAGGATTTCACCGGTTGGAACTCCAGCTATGACAACGAGCCGCTGCCGCTGGAGCACATGACCGAGTGGCAGGCGGCCACGGTCCGGCGCATTCTCGACCTGCGACCGGCCAGAGTGCTGGAGGTCGGGGTCGGTTCCGGTCTGATTCTGCGGCCGGTCGCACCGCACTGCACCGCGTACACCGGCGTGGACTTCTCCGACGCTCTGATCCAGACCCTCGACAGGGCGATCGAGGGCAGCGACCTGCACGACCGGGTCAAACTGCACACCATGGCCGCCCACGAGGTCGGTGCGCTGGCGCCCGCCTGCTTCGACACCGTGGTGATCAACTCGGTGGCGCAGTACTTCCCCAGCGTCGACTACTTGATCGACGTCGTGCGCCAGACCATGAAGATGCTCGCTCCCGGCGGGCGGATCGTGCTGGGTGACATCCGCAATCTGCGGCTGCTGCGGGCCTTCGTCACCGCCATCGTCCTGCACGACGGCGCGCACGCCGACGAGT
The DNA here is from genome assembly GCF_026340105.1 of Streptomyces sp. NBC_01433. Lineage (NCBI taxonomy): Bacteria > Bacillati > Actinomycetota > Actinomycetes > Kitasatosporales > Streptomycetaceae > Streptomyces > Streptomyces sp. NBC_01433. The sequence goes on from NZ_JAPEPM010000001.1 coordinate 1,873,402, forward strand.
CTCTGGCCACGGTGCGGGACATCGTCGCCCACCAGCGGGATCTGGAGAGCGAGTTGCTACTCGATCCGGCCTTCTTCGCCCGGATCGGCGATCTGGTTCCGGACGTCGCCGGTGTGGACGTACAGCTCAAGCGAGGTTCCTTCCATAACGAGTTGACGGACTTCCGCTACGACGTGGTCCTGCACAAGCGGGGAGCGGACCTGGTGTCCCTCGCCGACGTGCCCGCGCGCGAGTGGAGCAGCGCCGAGGACGTCGACACCCACCTGGGTACGGCCCGGCCACAGGCGCTGCGTGTCACCGGGGTTCCCAACGGCCGGGTGACGGCACAGGTGGCGAGCGCGCAGCGGGTAGCTTCCGGGACCGGCGCTCTCGTACGCAGCCTGTCCGAGGCCACCGACGTACGGTCCGGGGTCGACCCCGAGACCTTGTGCGAGATCGGCGCGAGGCTCGGCTACACCGTGCACCCGACGTGGACCGACACCGAGGAAGGCGACCGGTTCGACGTGGTGTTCCTCGCTGCCGGGCGGGCCGCGGGGCAAGGGCTGACCGATGTGTTCCTGGCCTCGGACGAGGACGAGCGTCCGCTGTGGCAGCTTGCCAACGACCCCCAGGCCTCCGATCGCGGCCGCAACCTCGCCACCGAGCTGCGCCGCCACGCGGCACGACGGCTGCCGGACCACATGGTGCCCGCCGCCGTCGTCGTACTGGACGCGTTGCCGTTGACGCCCAACGGCAAGCTGGACACCCGGCAGTTGCCCGAACCCGAGTTCGGCTCCCGGGCGGGACGGCCGCCGGCCACGCCGCAGGAAGCAACGATGGCGGCACTCTTCGCCGACGTGCTCGGCCTGCCGACGGTCGGCGCCGATGACCGCTTCTTCGACCTCGGCGGCGACAGCATCCGGTCCATCCAACTCGTCAGCAGGGCACGCGCAGCGGGCTTCCGGATCACCCCGCGCGATGTGTTCCACGAACAGACGGTCGAGGCTCTGGTGGCCCGGGCCGCTCAGCACGCCGAGGCGCACCCGACGGACGACGGCGCGGTCGTGGACGTCGATGCCTGGGAGAAGATCCTGCGGACTCCCGATCCGGCCTACCCGGTGTCCGACGCCTCACCCGCCGCAGATCGGGGGCACATCACCCGGCGCGTCGTCGGCAAGGACGCCGAGCGGCTGCTGACCGCCCTGCCGCGCCTGTACCGCTGCGGCCCCGAACACATCGCGGTGGCCGCGCTGGCTCCGGTGCTCATCGAGTGGCGCCGTACGCAGCTGCCAGGGGCCGGAGCCTGGCTGCGACTCGACCTGGCCACGGCGGGCTCGCCGACCGGGCACCCGGTGCGTCTCAATCCGGGCGCCCCGGACCTGGACAAGGCTCTGGCTGAACCGCAGGAGCTGGCCCGTGTGCTGAAGCGGGTCAAGGAGCAGGTACGCGCCGTACCGGAAGCCGGCCGAAATTACTCCACGCTGCTCGCCGACCCCGCGGCCGCGCAGCGACTGTCCTCGTACGGGGCTTCACACGTGCGCTTCCGGGTGATGCCCGCCGGTGCGGCCCGTGCCAACGGCAACGTGCGCTTCGGGGACGACGGTACGGAACCCGCTCTCAGCATCGATGTACGGCCGGCCGATGACGGCATGGCTCTGGAGACCATCTGGTCCTGGGACGCCACGCGGTTCACCGAAGCCGCCGTGGGGGCGCTCGCTGACCGGTGGGTGACCTTCCTGGTCGCGCTGGCAGACCTCGCGAAGCATCCGGAGCTCGGTGGGCTGACTCCTTCGGACGTCGCTTTGGTCAATGTCAAGCAGTCGACCATCAGCCAGTTGGAGACCGACTACCCCGGCCTCTGCGACATCCTGCCGCTCACCCCACTCCAGCAGGGCTTCCTGCTGTACGCCGCCGCCGACCACCACGGCCCTGATCCCTATCAGAGACAGAGCCTGTTCGACCTGGACGGGCCGCTGGACACCGAGCGGCTGCGACAGGCGGCGCACGCACTCCTGATGAGACACCCCAACCTGCGCGCCGGCTTCACCCACAGAGGAGTTCAAGCCCCGGTGCAGGTGGTGCAGGAACAGGTGGAGGTGCCGTGGATCGTGCACGATCTGTCCCCGCTCGCACCAGCGGAGCAGGAGCGCCGGGAGGCGGAGATCCTCGCTGCGGACCGGGGCCGACAGTTCGACCTGTCGACGCCCGTGCTGATGCGCTTCACCCTGCTGCGCCTTGGAACGGAGCGGCATCGGCTGCTCGTCGGAGACCACCACATCTTGCTCGACGGCTGGTCGAACTCGCTGGTGTGGCAGGAGCTGTTCGCCCTGTACTGCGGCGAGCGGCTGCCGGCGGTGCCGCCCTTCCGTGACTACCTGGCGTGGCTCGCGTCGTGCGACCGTGATGCCGCGGCGTCGGCATGGCGAAGCTATCTGACGGACGTCGATGGCCCGACCAGGGTCCATCCCGCCAAGCCGGCGCCGGACGTCTCGCTGCACACCATGGGTGTCACGCTGACACCGGAGCTGACCGGTTCACTGCAGCACCGGTGCGCACAGGCCGGGATCACTCTCAACACGGCCCTCCAAACAGCGTGGGGCATCGCGCTCGGCCGTCTCACTGGGCGCGACGACGTGCTGTTCGGCAACACCGTCTCGGAACGGCCGGCTGAACTCGACGGCGTCGAGTCCATGGTCGGGCTGCTACTCAACACCGTGCCGCTGCGCGTGCGTATCCAGTCGGGCGAACCCATCGGCACAACCATGGCTCGGGTGCAGGAATCGCAGCTGGACATACTCCCGCACCGATCCCTCGAACTCACCGAAATTCAGCGACTGTTCGGGGCAGACGAACTGTTCGACGCCTGCTACGTGTTCCAGAGCTACCCCGCAGATTCCCTCAAGGGAAGCGAGACCGACGGACTGCAGGTGCGTGAACTGGTAGACGGTGCGGAGGGGCTTCCGCATTACCCGCTCGGCATCACGGTAACTCCGGGCCGACAAATCAAATTCACCGTCGGATACCACCCTCATTTGTTCGACGACGACCAGATGAACGATATCAAGGAGTCCATCATCGATACGCTCGAAACGATCGCGGCAGGGGAACACGGATGAAGAATTTCCTGACGATGGTTCGTGGACTTCCGTTCGCAATGAAGGTCCTGCTGGCCTCCGCTGCCGCGCGAAGCCTGAGCTCCTTCGCGATCCTTGCTTACATGCCCATCTACCTGTACGACACGGTAGGCATGGACGGTGCCACCATCGGCTATGTGATCGGCGGCAGCGTACTGGTTGGCACGCTGACAGCCGTTTACGGTGGCTATCTCGCGGACCGGTTCAGGAAAGTCGATCTGGTTATCGTGCTGGACCTCGCGCTCATACTTCTCTATCTCAGCCTGACGGTGTTCCACGATCCGGTCACCGTTACGGCCATCCTGTTGATGGCCAACGTCGCCTCCTGGTCGATGGGCGTCGCCGGCAGTGCCCTGCTCTCCGAACTGGTGCCATCCGAGAACCGCGTCAAGGTGTTTTCTCTGCGCTATTCGTTGCAGAACATAGGTGCAGCAGTAGGCCCCTTCCTGGGCATTGCCGCGCTCGCGGCGGGACCCAGTGGTCCGTTTATTCTCAGCGTCACCGTCATTGGCGCCTCCTTGCTGCCTCTGATAATTTTCCGCCACCGGTTCCTGCCCGCCGGCAGTGGTACGACGGCGCCGACTGGGGCAGCAGAGCAGAGTACAGAAGAGCAAAGCGCAGAGAAGCAGGACGAGGAAGAGACTCCCACGTTCCGTCAAGTGCTGAAGGTGATGGGGGCGGACAGGCGGCTGACTTACTTCACCATCGGTGGAATTCTCAGCATCGTGGTGTACGGGCCGCTCCTGACCTTCATGTCGCAGTACCTCATTCTGGTGGAGGACCGCGACACCGCCTACAAGCTGGTCGCCTACATTTCCGCCGCCAACGCCATTACGGTCATCGGCGCCCAGTACGCCCTCGGCAGCCGCCTGAAGCAGGACAATCTCCTGAAGTGGTTGACCGTCGGGATCGGCGCCTTCGTTGTCGGGTTGGTCGCGATGTCGCTGTCCACGAATGCGGCCATCATCGTCATCGCTGTGGTGATCTTCAGCCTTGGCGAGGTCGTTCTGGTGCCCGCGGAGTTCACATTCATCGACTCCATCGCTCCCGACAACCTGCGCGGCAGCTATTTCGGCGCACAGAATCTCATCCATATCGGCATAGCTCTGGGGCCGATACTCTGCGGTTTTCTTCTCCAGCATTTCGTGCCAGCCGCAATGTTCTACGTCCTGATCGGCGTCGTGGTGGCCAGCTGGTGGTTCTACGTCATCGGCTGCCGGGTCACGGCAGCCCATCGCGGCCAAGTGCAGGCGGGTGCGGAATCAGTGAAGGCGGGGAATGAGAAATGAGCTTCGAGGAGATCACGCAGAAGACGTACTGCCCCTTCGCCAAGCCGTCGAAGATGGGGCGCGGGATCACCATCCGGACCGACGACGTCGAGAACGAGCTGGTGCGGCACCGTGACATCATCTCGGACTTCTTCCGCACGGCCGCCGAGCGTTCGCGCGACGGCATGGTCATCACCTTCGAGGAGTCGACGCTTGGTATCACGCTGGACGCGCTGGTGGATCTCACTCGACGCTTCTACACCACGCTCGCTCATATGTTCTCAAGCGTATACATTCCCGATGATCCGCAGCCTGATGAACGCTGGTACGCGATGATCGAAGGTGAACTTTTCTTCCTGGTCTCCTTCGCCCCCTGCTACCCGGAGACATCACCGCGGTACACCCACGGCGATCAACGGACCTACTTTCTGCTGCAACCCGCCAGCACTTTCGAGCGGAATGTCAAATTCATCGATCGGCAACGTGCGGGAATCCATCGCGCTTTCGCCGCGGTCGGCAAACCGTACGATGCGCGACTGGCCAATCTGGAAAACGACATGTTCAAGGCCGTCATGCCGATCGACTCTCCCGGTCATCACATTCCATGGTGGGAACCTGAGGGCAGCACAGCGCAAGAACAGCAGGATCGTCACCTGCACACCGGTCTTTGAAGGCTGACAGGAAACATTCGACACCAGAAGTGAGGCATCCATGAGTGAGTACCGCGGCATTCTGAGCTACGACCTCTCCGCCGACGAAATATCATCCCTCGAACAGTTGCTCGCCGACCCGAAGGTGACACAGAGCGATCCCGGCGAGCAAACGTTCTATGACAACGCCTGGGAGCTGGTACTGAAGGCGCCGATCGGACTTCGTCGGTTCGTGGAGGAATTTCGACGCAACGACGCGGCTGCCGGCTTCCTGCTGCGCGGCTTCGGCGTCGACGACGACGCTGTCGGCCCGACGCCCGGTGACTGGGCCGAGGCCGCGACCGCCGGACGTACCCGCCGGGAAGAGCTCTTTCTCGCGTTGATGGGCCAGTGCCTCGGCGAAGTGTTCAGCTGGCCCACACTGCAGTCCGGACGAATGATCCAGAACGTGCTGCCCATCGCCGGCGAAGAGGGCGAGCAGAACGGACACGGCAGTGACGTGCTCCTCGAATGGCACACCGAGGACGCTTTTCATCCCTACCGCTGCGACTACCTGGCCCTCTTCGGCATTCGCAACCACGACCGGGTTCCGACGACGCTGGCTTCGGTCCAGGACGTGGAACTGTCGGCGGGCACGCGGCAGGCGCTGTCCGAACCGCGGTTCTACATCCTGCCCGACGACGAGCACCTGCGTCAGCTCGCTGTTCAGCGGCCCAATGACCCCGGACTGCTGCGGATGCGCGAGATGCGGGATAACCCCGAGCCCGTCGCCGTGCTCTTCGGTGCCGGGGACGCTCCGTACCTGCGCATCGACCCGTTCTTCATGCGCTGCGTCGACGGCGACGCCGAAGCGGAAGTGGCGCTCAAGGAACTGGTGACAGAGCTGGAGCGCGTGCAGCAGGACGTGGTGGTGGAAGCGGGCACCCTGCTGGTCGTCGACAACTACCTCGCCGTGCACGGTCGTCGCGCGTTTACGGCACGCTACGACGGAGCCGACCGCTGGCTGCAGAAGGCAGTTGTCGCACGTGATCTCCGTAAGTCGCGTTCCGCGCGGGAGTCCGCCGCAGGACGCCTCCTAGGCTGATCCGGATGCTCAGGGTCAGAGGCACCATCCGTTCCCGGATGGAGCCTCTGTCGTGCCGCTTGCCCATCGTCCTGCTCATCCGGGGGCTCTTCGAGCTCCGGCATTCAACGACCGGACATCAGCGCCCAGACGCTCAAGCACAGCCCGCCGACTGAGATTCCCGCGTGGATCCCGACCCAGAGCGCCCAGATCATCACCCTCCCGATGTGCGAAGGGTTCCGTACTGTGCCAGCAAGCCGAAGCCGGCCGCGGCAGGCTTGGGCTGCCGCGGGCCGCCCTACGCCGTACACCACAGACAAGTTGTCCATCCACTTCAACAGAGATTCATCCGGAAGCGGAACCGGTACCACTGGCAGACGGCGGGGACGCACGGACACCGCCCGCCGGCTCACCGAACGGGGCACCGCCCTGAACGCACCCACCGCGGCACAGCAGCTCCGCCGCCTGGACCGCGTCGGTACCTGGAAGTCCTGACCATCCTCGGCCCGCTCACAGAACGGAATTGCTCCCACGATGACCGCCTTCCGCATCAGCCCCGACGTCGCAGCCGCCTTCCCCGACACCCTCATCGCCGTCGTCACCGCCACCGGCCTGAACGGCCGCGAGCCCTGGCCCCACACCGCTGCCGCCGTGGAGGGCCTGGAGCAGGACCTCGCCGCCGGCACCTGGTCCCCCGCCGACGAGAGCGACCCGCGCATCGAGGCGTGGCACACCGCCTACCGCTCCTTCGGCACCAACCCCCGCCGCATCCGCCCCAGCGTCGATGCCCTCGGCCGCCGCCTGGCGAAGAAGGGCACCCTGCCCCGGATCAACCCGGCCGTCGACTCCTACAACGCCGTCTCCGTCCGCCACGGCCTGCCCGCCGGAGCCTTCGACCTCGACCACGTCACCGGCGACGTCGAAATCCGCTACGCCGACGGCACCGAGACCTTCACCCCGCTCGGCGAACCCGACACCGTCGAAAACCCCAAGCTCGGCGAGATCGTCTACACCGACACCACCGACGTCCTCACCCGTCACTGGAACCACCGCGACGCCCACCGCACCCGCGTCACCGAGGACTCCACCCACGTCGCCTTCGTCCTGGAAACCCTCCACGCCACCGGCAACGGCCACCTCCTGACCACTGCCGCCGACGAATTGCAGGACCTGCTCACCGAACACTCCGCCCAGAGCACCGTCCACTACGTCAGCCCCGCACACCCGCAGGCCACCCTCTGACACCACGCCCCTGGCATCCCAGTGGCAGAGATAGCTGGGCGGCAGGTCCGCCTGCGAGCCGTCGTTCACTACGGAAAGCAGTCGTGAAGAAGTGGGTGGACGGGTGCCGTCGGGCGTGTCGGGCATCTCGTTCGCGCGCTTCGCGGTCTCACTGGGAGAACGCGTAGGTCCGGACGGGGTCGAGGTGCAGTTCGAAGGGCCCGAAACAGTCGGCCGCGAGGGTCGCGACCGGAGCGCCGCAGGGGCAGGCCCAGTTGAGTCCCTCGTCGCCTGTCGGTCCGCAGCACCCGTTGCTGTTCTCCCAGTTGGGCAGTGGGTGAAGGCCAGCAGCGTCATCAGGGTGCACCAGCCCTGTGTGCCGGCTGCCGGCCGAGATGACGAAGCCTTCTTCACGGCAGACCACAGGTCCGCGCGACTGAGCCGGCTTCGGGTCCTCCTGATCGTCCTGCAGGACGTAGGGAGGTCCCCAGGGCTCGGGGTCGATCGCGTAGTGGCCCCGCGGAACAATGGCAGGTGCCCGCCGTGTCCCCTTGTCCCGGCCGCGCTCGTCGTCTGAGACGTCAGGGACGGCGGCAAGCTCGGCGAGTTCCGGCCAGATCGCGGTGCCGCACTTGTAACAGAGGAAGACGGTCATTCCCTTGTTGCAGTACTCAGGGCTGCCCCTTCGCATCCTCGTTTCGCTGCTCGGAGTCGATGCGCGCAACGACGCCACGGAGAACGGGCATGCCCAGGTGGACGGTGGTGTGCCGCGCCGCGATGTGGCGCGTGGCGGCGAGCTTCTGCTCGGCGGCGGCGAGGCTGGCCTCGATCGCGGCGACCTCGCCGGGCCATCCCTGTTCCTTGGCCTCCTGGAGCCGGTCGAGCAGGTTCGCGTGGATCTCCTTCAAGGGGCATCGACTTCGACCGCCGGCAGGTCACCTGCCCGCAGAGCGAGACCAGCGCGGGATGGCATGGCCCCTACCCGACCTCCTCACCCACCGCGGCACCGCTGATCGTGGCACGGTTCACCCGCTCGGTCACCAGAGGCCGTGTTCTTCGCCGAGGCGGGAGGCACGGCTCTTCACGACGCGGAGGGAGTCAGGTTCGGCTGTGTCCCACTGGGCCGTCGCCGGTCCCTGCCTCGGGCGCAGGACCCAGGTCGCGTTCTGCCTAATGCCGGTCACGATCGCCTGCCGGCCTTCGGCGTCCTCGACGATGTCGCCGACCTCGGCCCGCCTCGCGCTCACTACGACGCCTCTGGCGCGAGGTGTCCGTACGAGAACCGTCGGGCGGCTCCCTCAAAGAGAGTGGGGCGGTACCCGGGCTGGCCCGGGGTACGTTGCGGCGGCCCGGTCGTCGCTTCCACGAGAAAGCCACCCCGGTCCCTGACGAGAACGCCGAGGGCGGCGAACTGCGCAGCGTCGAGCGCCACGTGGGAGATGGCCGCCACGACCACGCCGCGTACGAGGCCGGACGACAGAGCGCCCGTCATAGCCTGCCAGCCCAGGCGAGAACCCAAGGGCACACTCGGGTCGCGGTCGGTCCACACGCCGGCCACGAGCCAATGGCAGGCATCGGCGTAGTGGCGGGCACGGCGTTCGGCCTCGCGTACGGCAGAAGCGGAGCTGGCGCAGGAGTAGACGGCTACCGGTACATGTCCGAGGCCGCCGAGCGGAGTGTTCGGCATGCCCCAAGCGTGCTGCTGGCGGTCCGTACGGAACAGGCACGCCCCGTGGCTGTGGAGCGGACCGCACGGACGGGCGCCGCCACGTCGCGTAACCGCCATGGCTCCGGGTGGGGCGGACCGGTGCTACGAAGCGTGGCGGCAGTCACGCCTCCTGTCGCCCCGCTGCTACGGGTCGTGGCAGTCAGCGGACGCCCAGGGGGACGCCCGCTGCATGGGCCAGTCCACGCAGGCGGCCGACGGACACGCCGACCAGGCGGGAGATGATCACGCCGGGCAGCATCTGGTGCTGCACCCAGCCGGGCGCCATGCCGCACACGGCTTCAAGGGTGTCGGCGGCTTGGTCCCAGCGGCGGCATTCCACGTGGGTCAGGGCCACATCGAGGCCGTACCGGGCCCGGGTGGCGAGAGGAACGGTGTCGTCGAGCTTGACGGTATCCATGAGGCGCAGCGCTCCAGGAATGTCGCCGAGAGCAACGGCAATGCTCATGGCCTGGGTGGCGGCGTAGAGGGGACCGTAGGGCTGCGCGTGCCCTCCACGGGCGTGTTCTGAACCGAGCCGTGCACCGACGGCGTGCGCCTGAGAAAGGTACTCGCGGGCGCTCTCGGCGGAGGAGCCGCCTCGGGAGGCCGCCACGGCTGCGTTGGTGACGAGCTGGCCGTAGACCGCCAGTCGATCCGGGTCGTGTTCCGACATCTTCGGCTCGATCCGGTCCGCCTGGGTGGCGGCGAGCGAGAACCCCTGCGCGGTCCGAACGTCACGGAGGTTGACCCATGCTGTGGTGGCGGCGAGGTGTGCGTCACGGAGGTCGTCGCCCGCCTGTACGGCGATCTGCCGGCCGTAGGTGAGCGCCGCGTAGGCCAGTCCCGTGAGCCCCAGACGTTCGCGGCCATCGCGGCGGTCTGGAAGACGTCGGCCAGAACGCCGGCGGCTGCCGTCTTCTCGTCGGTGTTCGATGCGTCGTACCGCGCGCGGGCCTCGGGCAACAGCGCGCCGAGCAGAACCCCCAGTTCGGTGTACCGACCCGCCCAGTAGGCGGCGTCGGCGTCTTGGAGAACGGCCCTCAGCTCGTCGACCGTTCCCGGTTCGGCCTCGGCTGGGATACCGGGGGCGGCGTCGTGGGTGGCTCCGGACAGGCACCGCAGGGCCGCTCGCTCGTCGCGGTCCATGGAGCGACGAGGCGCCTGCGTGGGTCGAGACCGGCCACGTCTTCACCCAGGAGGACGGCTCCTGGCTCCACCCGGGCAAGGTCACCGACCTCTTCGAACGCCTCGTCGCCGCTTCCGGCCTCCCGCCGATCCGACTGCACGACCTCCGCCACGGCGCGGCGACGCTCATGCTCGCCGCCGGCATCGACATCAAGATCGTGTCGGACACCCCCGGCCACAGCGACACCCGGATCACCCGGGACATCTACCAGAGCGTCCTGCCCCACGTCGGCAGGAGCGCCGCCGAGGCCACCGCGAAGCTCGTCCCCCTCCAGCGCAAGGCCGAGGCCGAGAAGGCGGCACACAAGGCCGCGAAGAAAGAGGAGGCCAAGAGGACCGCGGCCAAGAACGCCGGCAGGGCCAAGGGCGGCAAGCCGAGCACCAAGGCGAAGGCCCGAGCTGAGGAGGCCGTGAAGGCCAAGCGCCGGAAGCCCAAGAAGTAAGGGCTCCTGAGCGGCTCCGCTCACGCAGGCACTCCCGCCGCGCCCCGGCCACCCGCCACACCAGCCCCGGAACACCAGAAACCCCAGGTCACGGGCTATGTGACCTGGGGTTTCGTGGAGCCCCCTGTCGGATTCGAACCGACGACCTACGCATTACAAGTGCGTTGCTCTGGCCAACTGAGCTAAGGAGGCGTGCCGGAGCAGTGTAACCAACCTCGCGCGGGGATCGGACGAGATATTCCCGGCGCCTTGGACTACTGACAGATCCGAAAACGCCAGGTAGCGTCACATCAGGTTCACCCAAGTGGACCAGACCACTCCCTTACTCGGACCGTCCGGCACGTTCCTGCCGGTGGAGGAGAAGATTCAGCATGGCCAGTGTCACGTTCGACAAGGCGTCCCGCGTCTACCCCGGCTCCACGAAGCCGGCCGTGGACCAGCTTGAGATCGACATCGCGGACGGTGAGTTCCTCGTCCTCGTCGGTCCTTCCGGTTGTGGCAAGTCGACCTCCCTGCGCATGCTCGCGGGTCTTGAGGACGTCAACGGCGGCGCGATCCGCATCGGTGACCGCGACGTCACGCACCTGCCGCCGAAGGACCGGGACATCGCCATGGTGTTCCAGAACTACGCGCTGTACCCGCACATGTCCGTCGCGGACAACATGGGCTTCGCGCTCAAGATCGCCGGTGTGAACAAGACCGACATCCGGGCGAAGGTCGAAGAGGCCGCCAAGATGCTGGACCTCACCGACTACCTGGACCGCAAGCCGAAGGCGCTCTCCGGTGGTCAGCGTCAGCGTGTCGCGATGGGCCGTGCCATCGTGCGTGAGCCGCAGGTCTTCCTCATGGACGAGCCGCTGTCGAACCTCGACGCCAAGCTCCGTGTCTCGACCCGTACGCAGATCGCGTCGCTCCAGCGCCGCCTCGGCATCACCACCGTGTACGTCACCCACGACCAGGTCGAGGCCCTCACCATGGGCGACCGGGTCGCGGTCCTCAAGGACGGGCTGCTCCAGCAGGTCGACTCGCCGCGCAACATGTACGACCGCCCGGCGAACCTCTTCGTGGCCGGCTTCATCGGCTCCCCCGCCATGAACCTGATCGAGGTCCCGATCACCGACGGTGGCGTGAAGTTCGGCAACAGCGTCGTCCCGGTCTCCCGTGAGGCGCTCACCGCCGCCGCGGACCGCGGCGACACGACCGTCACGGTCGGTATCCGCCCCGAGCACTTCGACATCGTCGAGCACGGTGGCGCCGCCGCGAAGACCCTCACCAAGGACTCCTCGGACGCCCCGGCCGGGCTGGCCGTCTCGGTCAACGTCGTCGAGGAGCTCGGCGCCGACGGCTTCGTCTACGGTGCCGCCCAGGTCGGTGGCGAGCACAAGGACCTGGTCGTCCGCGTCGGCGGCCGCGCCGTCCCGGAGAAGGGCACCAAGCTGCACGTCGTCCCGCGCCCGGACGAGCTGCACGTCTTCGCGACCTCGACCGGTGAGCGCCTCACCGGCTGATCGCCCCGCCGTGCGCACGGCCCCGCATCCTTCGAGGGTGCGGGGCCGTTTGCATGGCGCGGCACATGTTTGCGCGTCGATCATGGACGTCACCAAATACCCCGCCAGACGGGACATTTCAGCCCCTCCCGTCAACCGGCGATTCGAATGACCACGTCGAACCATCCCCCGCGAGGGTGACGAAATGTCGTCAATTCATCACTGCCCGCTACGCTCGCCTGCGTGACCCACACCGCGCGCCGAATCGGCCGAACTCTCGCTCTCGTCCTGCCCGTCGTCATGGTTCTCTCCGGAACCCTCGCGGTGACCCGCGTTCCGTGGGCGGCGCAGAACAACGAATCCCCGTTGCTGGCCGCCGCATCGGAGACCGTCTCCAAGCGCGCCAAGCCGCGCGCCGCGCAGGACGTACTGCGCGACAAGCTGCTCGTGGAACTCCAGGAGAAGGACCCGGCGGCGGCTCTCACGGATCTCCAGCGCGCCGTCGAAGCGCGCCCCTCGCTCGCCCAGCACTGCATGTCGATCGCCAAGGCGCTCGGAAAGGCGGCCGTCGAGCAGTACGGCCCGACGCGCGCCCACCGCTTCTCCCGCCCGGTCTGCGACACGTCGTTCGCCTCCGGCGTCGCACAGTTCAGCTGAGCGGGACGTGGCAGGCACCGCATATCGTGCCTGCCATGCATACGTATCCGACGCAGGCGGTGATCCTGGCGGGTGGCCAGGGATCGCGGCTGCGCCCGTACACCGATGACCGTCCCAAGCCGATGGTCGAGATCCCGGGAACCGGGACCCCGATCATCGGCCATCAGCTTTCCTGGCTGGCCGCCGAGGGCGTCACCGACGCCGTGGTCTCGTGCGGCCACCTCGCCGAGGTGCTCCAGGAGTGGCTGGCCTCGGCCGATCTTCCGTTGCGCGTCACGACCGTCGTCGAGAAGGAGCCGTTGGGCCGCGGCGGTGGCCTGAAGTACGCGGCGGCCCGGCTGCCCGACCCGGAGCAGCCCTGGTACGCCACCAACGGCGACATCTGGACGCGCTTCTCCCTGCGCGAGATGGCCGCGTTCCATGCCGAGCGCGACGCCACCGCGACCCTGGCGCTGGCCCGGCCCCGGATTCCCTGGGGCGCCGTGGAGACGGACGCGTTCGGGCACATCACCGACTTCATCGAGTCGCCACCCTCGCCGTATCTGATCAACGCGGGTGTGTACGTGTTCTCGCCCGCGTTCACGAAGCTGCTGCCCGACCGGGGCGACCATGAGCGGACGACGTTCCCGCGGCTGGCCCGGGAGCGCAGCCTGGCCGGGTACCCGCTGCCGCACGGGGCCTACTGGCGGGCGATCGACACGGCGAAGGACCTCACCGAGGCCGCGAAGGAACTGGGCGCCCAGGCGGGCTGAGAGAGCCGCTGCGGGGGTGGGAACGGGACAGCTCGGGCCAAGCCCGGGACAGCCCCGGGGAGCCTCGCGCCGGAAGCGGGAGCGGGGAGCGGGAGGCCGCGGGGCGGGAAGCGGACGGACCGGTACCGGCGCGGACTTGGGAGCCCGGAAACGGAAGCAGCACGTCAGAGGGGGCGGGCACCGGAATCGGTGCCCGCCCCCTTCGTACGTCCCGCCGCTCTTCGTACGTGCGGTCCGTTCTCCCTGTCGGCTCAGCCGAGCAGTCCGCCGATCGGGTTCCGGCCGCCGCCGCCGGAGCCGCCGCCGCTGTCGCCGCCCGTCGAGCCGCTGCCGCCGCTGTCCGAGCCACCGCCCGTGGAGCCGCCGCCGTCGGTGCCGCCGGAGGACGTCGGGCCCGCGCTGGTGGACGGGAGCTGCTGCGGGGTCGTCTGCCGCGGGGGCTGCTGGCCCGTGCCCTGGGTCTGGCTGGGCTGGGTGCCCGCCCCCGAGGCGCTCCCGGATTCGCGGACGGTGTCCGTGCCGGGCGTCGACTCCTTGCTGGACGGGGTCGTGGCGACGCCGGAGCGGGAGGGCTCGGGGCGTCGGCCGTCCGGGGTGCGGGACGCCTGTCGCTCGCCGGTGGATTCGCCGGGGAGTGGCATGCCGGGGAGCTGGTTGGTCGGGTTGTCGTGGGGGCCCGGGACGGTGACGACCTCGGTGGAGCGGACGGCCCCACCGAGCATGGAGCCGATCAGCAGCGTGAGGCCGACGACCACGGTGGCGACCACGGTGCCGCGCCGCAGCACGCGACGGCGCAGGTCCCAGATCTCGGAGCGCGGGCCGAGCCGGCGCCATGCCTCTCCGGCGAGCCGCGCGTCCACGGAGTAGACGGGCGCGCCCGCGATGATCAGGGGGCTCCAGGCGGCCAGCATGATGATGTCGGGTGCGTCGTAGACGGCGACGGTGCGCCAGCTGACCGTGACCAGGAGAGCCGCGGAGAGCAGCGCGCCCACGGAGGCGCCGACGCGCTGCCAGAGGCCGAGCACGGTGAGGACGCCGACGACGACCTGGAGGAAGGCGACGGTCAGACCGGCGCCGACGGGGTGGGAGAGGGCGAAGTCGCGCAGGGGCTCGGCCAGCGCCCAGGGGTGCAGCGAGGTCAGCCACTTGACCATGGAGCCGCGCTCGCCGCCGTCGAAGTAGACGGGGTCGCACAGCTTGCCCATGCCGGCGTAGATGGAGATGAAGCCGAGCAGGACGCGCATCGGGAGCAGCACGACCCCCAGGTTCATCCGGCGGCCGGGGTAATAGGCGTGCTTGACCGGGTCGTTGCCGTGGCGGCGGTCCCTGGCGGCGGGGCTCTCGTCGTACTCCTCGTCGTCGCCTCCGGGCCCGTCGGGCCCGATGTCGACCGGGTCGTACGCCCCGACGGCCTGCCGCATGGGCGGGAGCAGCGGCCCGTTGCCGCGTCCGGGCTGGTGCGGTGCGGTCAGCACGGGGTTGGGCTGGGTCTCTTCGAGGCGCGGGATGACCTGCGTCCCGACGGCTCCGCGGCCGTCCTCGTACTCACCGCCGAGGCCGCCGGGCCCGCCGGGCCGGCCGTCGAGCTGTCCGGCGGTGGAGTTGCGTACGGCCTGGAGGAGGCCGGTCGCGCCCGGGTCGCCGGGGGCCGATCTGCCGCTCCAGACGACAGGCGCCCGCCTGCGGCCGCCGGAGCCGCTCATGGCGGGGACGCGGGCCGTGCCCACGGGGGCACCGCGCAGCCGTGCGCGCTGGCCCGGGGCGAGCTGCACCCGGAAGCTGGCGTGGTTGACGATGACCTGCGCGGGGTCGCTGTCCACCTTGGTCATGCTCAGGGCGGGTTGCTCGTCGAACCGAGGCGTTCTGGTGTCCACACTCATCTAACCGAGTGACGTGTGGATAGGACACTGCTTTGACGGGCCCGATGTGTCCGAGACCCGTCAAGATCAGGCCAAACTCGGGCATCTAGGAACTGTGTTCGGTGCTCGCGAGCGTCAACTGACCCGGATGTCACACCCGTTACCGCCCGCTACCGCCCGCTACCACCCGCGCGAACACCGCCCGCCCCTACCGCGCGCTCGTTCCGTGCGCCCCGCGCTCCTCGTGCGACGGGGAGCGCGGGGCGCACGGAACGAGCGGGGCGCACGAGGCGCACGACGAGCGCGGGCGGCGCACCCGGGGCTTACGCGCGGCGGCGCGCCACCTCGTACAGCACGATGCCGGCCGCGACACCGGCGTTCAGCGACTCGGCGCCGCCCGGCATCGAGATCCGGACCCGGTAGTCGCAGGTCTCGCCGACGAGGCGGCCCAGACCCTTGCCCTCGCTGCCGATGACGATGACGACCGGACCGGCCAGCTGCTCCAGGTCCTCGACCGTGTGCTCGCCGTCCGCCGCCAGGCCCACGACGGTGAGACCCGCCTTCTGGTAGCCCTCCAGGGCGCGGGTCAGGTTGGTGACGCGGGAGACCGGAGTACGGGCGGCCGTACCGGCCGAGGACTTCCACGCACCGGCGGTCATCCCGGCCGCGCGTCGCTCGGGGACGACCACACCGTGGCCGCCGAACGCGGAGACGGAGCGGACGATCGCACCGAGGTTGCGCGGGTCGGTGACGCCGTCGAGGGCGACGATCAGCGGGTCCTCGTTGTTGTCGTACGCGGCGGCGGTGAGGTCCTCCGGGTGCGCGTACTCGTACGGCGGGACCTGGAGGACGAGACCCTGGTGGTTCAGGCCGTTCGTCATCCGGTCGAGCTCGGGGCGCGGGGCCTCCATCAGGTTGATGTTGCCGCGCTCACCCGCGAGCTTGAGGCAGTCGCGGACCCGCTCGTCGTTGTCGATGTACTGCTGGACGTACAGGGTGACCGCGGGCACACCGTCGCGCAGGGCCTCGTAGACCGGGTTGCGGCCGACCACCATCTCCGAGGTGCCCTTGACGCCACCGCGCCGGGGCGCGGGGCGGCGGGCCGCGGCGTGCTTGGCCTGGGCGTTGGCGACCCGGTTCTTCTTGTGTCCCTTGCGGGCGGAGGCGGGCGGCGTGGGTCCCTTGCCTTCGAGACCACGGCGTCGCTGGCCACCGCTGCCGACCTGCATGCCCTTCTTGTTGGACGTGCGGCGGTTCCTGCGCTGGCTGTTCCCGGCCATGACCTACCTGTTTCGTTGCTTCAGAAGTACGTACGTAATGAAAGTGTGCCGCCCGGACGGCCGGGCGGCACATTTGCGCCGGTCAGGCCGGTGCCAAGAGGTGGTGTTCAGCGCGGTCCGAGCGTCCATCGGGGGCCGCTGGGGCTGTCCTCGATGACGAGACCGGACTGGTTGAGCTGGTCGCGGATGGCGTCGGCGGCGGCCCAGTCCTTGCGGGCGCGCGCCGACTGGCGCTGGTCGAGGACGAGGCGTACGAGCGTGTCGACGACACCGTGCAGGTCCTCGCCGCGGTCGGTCTCGCCCGCCCAGTGCGGGTCGAGCGGGTCGAGGCCGAGGACGCCGAGCATGGCCCGGACCTCGGCGAGGCGGGCGACGGCGGCTTCCTTGTCGTCGGCGGCGAGGGCGGAATTGCCCTGCCGGACCGTGGTGTGGACGATCGCGAGGGCCTGCGGGACGCCCAGGTCGTCGTCCATCGCCTCGGCGAAGGCGGGCGGCACCTCGGAGGCGGCGGGTACGGTCTCCCCCGCCTTCTCGGTGACGCGCTGCACGAAGCCCTCGATCCGCGCGAACGCGGACTCCGCCTCGCGCAGTGCCTCCTCGCTGTACTCGATCATCGACCGGTAGTGCGGGGTGCCGAGGTAGTAGCGCAGCACGATGGGGCGCCAGGCCTTGACCATCTCGCTGACCAGCACGGAGTTGCCGAGCGACTTCGACATCTTCTCGCCGGACATGGTGACCCAGCCGTTGTGCACCCAGTACTTCGCGAACTCGTCGCCGAAGGCCTTGGCCTGTGCGATCTCGTTCTCGTGGTGCGGGAAGATCAGGTCGATGCCGCCGCCGTGGATGTCGAAGGCGGCGCCGAGGTACTTGTGCGCCATGGCGGAGCACTCCAGGTGCCAGCCGGGACGGCCGCGGCCCCACGGGGTCGGCCAGCTGGGCTCGCCCGGCTTGACGGCCTTCCACATGGCGAAGTCGCGCTGGTCGCGCTTGCCGGTCTCACCGTCGCCGGTGGGCTGGCGCAGGTCGTCCAGCTCCTGGTTGGACAGCTCCAGATAGCCGGGGAAGGACCGCACGTCGAAGTAGACGTTGCCGTCCGCCGCGTAGGCGTGGCCGCGCTCGATGAGGCCGCGCATCATCTCGACCATTTCGGTGATGTGGCCGGTGGCGCGCGGTTCGTACGTGGGCGGCAGGCAGCCGAGCGCGTCGTATCCGTCGTTGAACGCGCGCTCGTTCTCGTAGCCGATCGACCACCAGGGGCGGCCCTGTTCGGCCGACTTGTTGATGATCTTGTCGTCGATGTCGGTGACGTTCCGGATGAACGTGACGTCATAGCCGCGGTAGGCGAACCAGCGGCGCATGATGTCGAAGTTCAGACCGGACCGGATATGCCCGATGTGCGGGGCTGCCTGGACAGTGGCGCCGCAGAGGTAGATCGAGACACAGCCCGCTGTGAGCGGGACGAAGTCACGGATCTGCCGGGCGCTGGTGTCATACAGGCGAATAGTCACGCCTCAAGGGTAGTAGGCCAACACCAGTGCCCCGCGACCCCTTGGGGATCGCGGGGACAACTTTCTGATATTGGGATGTGCGGTGGCGGGCCGCGTGGGGTACGGGGCCGGGGTCCCGGAGTCCGTCGGACCGGGGCTCGGAGTCCGTCGGACCGGGGCTCGGAAGCGACCGGACCGGGGTCCCGGAGGCAGCCCGAGCAGGGCCCGGAAGCGACCGGACCGGGGTCGCGGAGGCAGCCGGACCCCGGGGTCCCGGACTCCGTCCGCCCCCGCCCCCCGTCTCAGAGGCGCCCGACGACCTTGCGCGGGGTGATCCGCACGACCACGCGGGCGGCGTCGTCGGCCGAGCTCGGGTTGAACTCCGCGTACTCCTTGCCGGTGTACTTCAACGCCAGCTCGTTGATCAGCTCCTGGCCGCCATCGGTGGTCAGGGTCGCGGTGCCGCGGATCTCCGCGTACGCGTACGGGTTGTCGGCGGGCTGCACGACCACGGTGACGCGCGGGTCGCGGCGCAGGTTCTGCTCCTTGCGGCGGTCCAGGGTGGTCGAGATCAGGACGTCGTCGCCGTCCCGCTTCACCCAGACGGGAGAGACCTGCGGGCTGCCGTCGGGCTGAATGGTGGCGATGGTGACGAAAACGGGCGTGTCGAGCACGTTCTTGAGGTTCTCGGAGAGTGCGGCGGTCATGGCGTACGTCCTCCTGTTACCGGCGGGCTGTCGGAATCGCTCCTACCCGCCAACCACGCGTCAGCCCCGCTGCTTCCCGATCCGGCCCGCCGGAAGGGTGAATGCCAGCGCGGCGCCGGTCAGCGGGACGGCGGCGAGGACCGTCCACAGCACCGGTCCGGGCGCACCGAGGAGCGCGCCCGTGGCCGCGCTGCCGCCGAGGACCGCGAGCCCGGAGACGGAGGACAGCGCTCCGGTGGCGAGGCCGAGCTGCCGGTCGTCGACGAGATCGGGGACCATCCCGCGGGCGGCGGGCACCAGCAGCATCTGGCCGAGCGTGAGCAGGACGACCAGTACGGCACCGGGCAGCAGCCCGGCGGGCCCGCCCGGCGTCAGCGGCACGGCGGCGAATCCCGCGGCGACGGTCACCAGCCCGGCGACGAGCGCGGTGCGCGGGGCGATCCGGTGCGCGGACCAGCGGGTCAGGGGCAGCTGCGCGGCGACGACGAGGAGCGAGGAGAGCGCGAAGAGCCAG
The DNA here is from genome assembly GCF_026340105.1 of Streptomyces sp. NBC_01433. Taxonomy (NCBI): domain Bacteria; kingdom Bacillati; phylum Actinomycetota; class Actinomycetes; order Kitasatosporales; family Streptomycetaceae; genus Streptomyces; species Streptomyces sp. NBC_01433. Next base: position 1,892,796 of record NZ_JAPEPM010000001.1, read on the forward strand.
CCGAGGGCCGCCTGTGAGCCGGTGGCGCGTTCCACCTCGGCGGGCAGCGAGAGGTAGAGCTGGTTGTACGCGACGAGGTAGCTGCTGTACGCGAGGCACAGGACGAGGAAGGGCCGGTGGGTGAGGACCGCTCCCCAGGACCGGCGGGGTTCGGCCGTCCGGGTGACGGGAGCCCGGCGCGGCATGAGGCGGGCGTGTCCGGCGAGTACGGCGACGAAGACGAGAGCCCCGGCCAGGCAGGCGGCCCGGAAGCCGCCGCCGAGCAGCAGGAGCAGTGAGCCGAGGAGGGGCCCGAGGAAGGCTCCGGCCTGTCCGGCGGCGGAGAACACGGCCAGCACCTGGGCGCGCGGGGTGCCGGTGGCGGCCTCGTGCCGGACCGCCTCGCGGGCGGTCTCCGACTCGACGGCGGGCGAGAAGAGCGCGGCGGCGAAGCCGATGAGGAGGACGGCGGCGATCACGGTCGCGGTGGACCCGGCGAACGCGAGCCAGCCGAACCCGGCGATGCGCAGGACGCAGCCGGCCAGGACCACGGGCCGGGGGCCGTAGCGGTCGGTGAGCGCTCCGCCGACGACGAAGAGGCCCTGTTGGCTGAAGGTACGCAGACCGAGGACGAGCCCGACGAGCCAGCCGGCCATGCCGAGACCGCTGCCGAGGTGGGTGGCGAGGTAGGGCAGGACGGCGTAGAAGCCGATGTTGAAGGCGAACTGGGTGCCGGTGAGCAGGCGGAGGTAGGGCGTGTGCCGGGCGCGGGCTGCTCCCGAGGCGCGGGCGGGGGCTGCCTTCGAGGCGCGGGCGCGGGCTGCTCCCGGGGCGGAGGGTGAAAGCCCCATGGCCCCGGCGTCCTCGGTCGCCGGGTCGGCCGGACTTCCTGCGGGCCCGCGGGCGCGTCCCCGCGGCTCCGTCACTTCGGGACCGCCGGGGTCCGGCCCCGTACCGCCGGATTCCGGCCCCGTACCGCCGGATTCCGGCCCCGTACCGCCGCCGAGGTCAGTACCGCGAGGGCACCGAGGAGGGCGAGGGCGGCGGCGGGGGCGAGGACGGACCAGGGGGCCCGTTCCGCGTACGGCATGTTCTCGGACAGCATCCGGCCCCACTCCGGTGCCGGTGCCTGGGTGCCGAGGCCGAGGAAGCCGAGGGAGGCGAGGGCCAGCGCGACGGCCGGAACGCGCAGGACGGCGTGCCGGACGACCGGGGGCAACACGCCGGGCAGCACGTGGCGGCGCAGCCGGTGCCATCGGCCGGCCCCGAGGGCGACGGCCACGGCGACGTGCGGGGCGGCGCGTTCCTGCGCGTACAAGGCGGAGGTGTGGGCGGCGAGCGGGGCCCAGGCGACGGCGGCGACGGCCGCGGCGGCGCCCCAGGGGCCGGGGCCCGCGATGCCCGCGACGACGAGTCCGGCGAGGACGGCGGGCAGGGCGTTGGCGGTCTCGGTGAGCGCTCCGGCGCGCATGGCTCCGAGGGCCAGGCCCAGCACCAGGGTGACGGCGCCGACGGCGAGGGCGGTGAGGACCGTACGGGCCGCGCCGTGGCCGAGGCGGGCGAGGACGTCGCGGCCGAGGGAGTCGGTGCCCAGGGGGTGCGCGGCGGACGGGGCGGCGAGGCGGGCCGCGGCGTCGACGTGGAGGGGGTCGCGCAGCAGGCCCGCGACGGTCACCGCGACGAGGAGCACGGCCAGCAGCACGGCGGCCGAGGTGATCAGGCGGCTCGTGGGCAGCGGCGGGCGGACGAGCGCGGGCAGGGCGCCGTCGGCCAGGGCCCGGCCGAGCAGGGCGCGGGAGGCGAGGCGGGCGGCCAGCCCGGCCGCGACGCCCAGCAGGAGCAGGGTCAGGACGCACGCCTGGAGGACCGGCAGGTCCTGGGCGAGGGCGGCACCCAGCGCCGTGCCGCCGAGCCCCGGAATGGCGTACAGAGTCTCCACCGCGACGGCGCCGCCGGTGAGCCCGACGGCGATCAGGCCGACCTGGGGCAGCAGACCCGGCAGCGTACGGCCCAGGGCGTGACGGGCGACGCGGCGTCCGGGCAGGCCGCCCGCGGTCGCGGCGCGGGCCCACGGTTCGGCGAACGCGGCGGGCAGCGCGTCGTCCAGCAGCCGCCCCAGGAGCGCGCCCGCCGGGACGCCCATGGCGAGCGCGGGCAGGATGACCTGGTCCGGGGCGCCCCAGCCGAGCGCCGGGAGCCAGCCGAGCTGCACGGCGACGACGGTGGCCAGCACGGCGGCGATGAGGAACTCCGGCAGCGCCGCGAGCACGGCGGCGCCGACCCCGGCACGCTCCCGGTCGATCCGGCGGGCCGCCCCGCGCCGCAGGGTGCCCGCGCTGAGGGCGAGGGCGAGGACCGCGGCGACGGCGAGCGAGACGCCCATCAGGGTGAGGGAGACGCCGAGCGCGGACGTCACGTCGGGGGCGACGGGCTGTCCGGAGACCCAGGACTCGCCGAGGTCGCCGTGGAGCAGCCCGCCGAACCAGCCGCCGAGCACGTGCGGGGGTCCGCCGTCGAGCCCGGTCTCGGCGCGGATCGCGTCGAGGGTCTCGGGGGTGGGCGGCCGGTCGGCGTACCGGGCGTGCAGGATCGTCAGCGCCGGGTCGGTTCGGGTCAGCCGGGGCAGCAGCCCGATGACGGCGACGACGGCCAGGAGGGTGCCCAGCCGCCCCGCGAGGTACTTCACGCGGTCACCCGACGCGGGTGTCGGCGGTGATGAGGGTGCGTTCCATCGGGTCCAGCGCGACGCCTTCGACGCGGCCGTCGTCGTACCCCTGGACGAAGCGTTCATGGACGAGCGGTACGAGGGCGTCGGCGCCGAGGATGCGGGCCTCGGCGGTCATCTCGGCCCGGTGGCGGGCGTCGGTGTCCGCGAGGGAGGCGGCCTTGTCCACGGCGGCGTCGACGCGCTTGTCGCAGAGCTGGGAGATGTTGAAGCTGCCGTCGCAGGTGAAGTCGGAGGCGAGGTAGGAGACCGGGTCGGCGGTGTCGAGCAGGGTGTTGCGGGCCTGGATGAAGGCGTCGTACTTCCCGCCGAGCGCGTCGGCCTCCATCTGCGCGTAGTCGCGGACGACCTGCTTGACGGTGAAGCCGCGCTTCTCCAGCTGCTGCTGGACGATGGTGGCGACCTCGGGGAGTTCGGGCCGGTTGGTGTACGTGGCGAGGACGATCTGCCCGGTCTTCGCGACCTCGGCCCGGCCGGCGGCCTTCGCCCGGTCCGTGGGCGCGGTGCGGTCGGCGGCGGCCCACGGGACGCCGGGGCCCAGGAGCCCCCGCGCGGTGTCGGCGCGGCCCTCGTAGACGCCCTTGACCAGGGCCTTCGAGTCGATGGCCTCGCGGGCGGCGGCGCGCATCGCCGGGTCGGCGAAGACACCGCGCGCGGTGTTGAGGGAGAGGCCGTTGGTACGGGCGGAGGGGAACGCGTGGACGAGGGATTCGCCGAGGAGCGAGGCCTGCGAGATCGGTACGTACTCGGCGACGTCCACCGCCTTCGTACGCAGCGCGTTGGCGCGGGCGGTGCCGTCGGCGACGAATGTCACGTCGACACCGGGGGCCTTGGCCCGGTGACCCCAGTAGGTGTCGTTGCGCTCCAGCGTGGCGCTGACCGCGCCGTTGACCTCGGCCAGGGTGAAGGGGCCGGTGGCGTGCCCGGCGGGGTCGACCCTGCCGCCCTTGTAGGCGCCCGCCGACAGGATCGTCAGGGACGGGTTGGCCAGCCGCTGGGGCAGCAGCGGGTCGGGGTCCGCCGTCGTGATCCGTACGGTGTGCGCGTCCGGCGCCGAGGCGGTGAGCCGGGTGTCGCTGAGGACACGGGGCTTGGGCGAGGCCGCCTGGGCGGCGTTCAGGGACCGCACCACGGCGGCCGGGTCGACCGCGGTGCCGTCCTGGAATTCGGCGTCGCGGAGCGTGAACGTCCACGCGTTGTCGCTGTCCCGCTTCCAGGACGCGGCGAGGGCGGGCTTCGCCTCGCCGTTCTTGTCCAGGGTGGTCAGGCCCTCGATGACGGCGAGCCTGCTGAGGGTGACCGCGTCGTCCCCGTACGGCGACATGGCCTGGGCGGGCGGGAAGGCCATGACGACCCGGAGCCGCTGCCCGCCCCCGGACGCGCCGGAGCCGTCCGGCGAACCGCCGGAGCAGGCGGTGGCGAGCGGGACCAGGAGGGCTGCCGCGGACAGGGCCAGCGGCAGCCTGGAGCGACGGAGTCGGGGCGTGGGCATGGCAGCGACCTTACATGAAAATGATTGTCACCTAACTGGCGGGGGTGACGTCTCCGGGGGGGGACGTCACCGGGGGATGCCGCGGAACGGGACGCCCCTGGGAGGGACGCCCCGGAGAGCACGGGCATCGGCAGTTCGAAGTGGACGATGCCCTGGCCGCCGCCCGGCAGCTCGCGCTCGTCGCACACCTCGTGGGCGAGCGAGCGCCAGAACGGCTCGGCACCGGGCACGGCCGGATCGGTGTGCAGGTAGAGCGAGGTGTAGCCGCCCGCCCGCGCCGCGAACAGGCCCAGCTCACGCACCAGCAGCCGGGCCAGCCCGTGCCTGCGGTGCCCGGGGCGCACATAGATCCGGCAGAGCTGGGCGGTGGAACCGGACGGGAAACGGTCCGCGACCCACTGCGGATTGGGCGGCGCCTGCGGCCCCCGGTCGCGCACGGCACCGGTGGCGACGATCTCGCCGTCGCGCTCGACGACCAGCAGGGTGCGGCGGTCGGGGCTCAGATAGGCGGTACCGGGGTCGATGATGTCGCCGTGCCAGCGGGGTACGTAACCGGACTTGAGGTCTCCGTAGACGGTGTCGAGCATCACGGCCCTGGCCCCGTCGAGATCCTCCGCCGTGGCGGTCCGCAGGACGTAGCCGTCCATGCCGGTCGTCGCCGTACCGGCCGTCACCGTGGTCGCGCTCACCACCGGGCCCTCACTCCCACCTCGTACGGCACATCGCTCGCCGAACGGCGCATCGCCTGCCGTACACATCTCGCCCGCCGTACACATCGCTTGCCGTACCAGCGTACGTGCAAGCGATGTGCAACAAGGGGCGGGCCCGGGAGGACCGGCAGGTCAGGCGGGTGCCGAGCGGTGCGCGAACAGGTCCCGGCCGGGCGGACCGGTCATCCCACCCGGTAGACCAGCGCGGTGGCGATCCCGGCGATGCCTTCGCCGCGCCCGGTGAAACCGAGCCCGTCGGAGGTCGCGGCGGAGAGCGAGACGGGGGCGCCCGCGGCGGCGGACAGCACCTTCTGCGCCTCGTCGCGCCGCTTGCCGATCTTCGGCCGTACGCCGACGACCTGGACGGCCACATTGCCGATCTCGAAGCCCTCGGACCGGACGATCCGGGCCGCCTCGGTGAGCAGCGTGACACCGGAGGCGCCGGACCACTCGGGGCGTCCGGTGCCGAAGTGCTGCCCGAGGTCGCCGAGGCCGGCGGCCGAGAAGAGCGCGTTGCAGGCGGCGTGCGCGACGACGTCGGCGTCGGAGTGCCCGGCGAGACCGGGGCCCTCGCCCTCCCACTTCAGGCCCGCGCACCACAGCTCGCGGCCCTCTTCGAAGGCGTGGATGTCGGTCCCGATCCCGACGAGCGGAATGACGAGCGGAATCGCGGGGGCCGCGGGCGCACCCGCGGGATTCTCAGAAGCCATCGTTCGCCCTCCGGCGTGCGAGTACCGCCTCGGCCAGCAGCAGATCGAGCGGCCGGGTCACCTTGAATGCCTCTTCGTGCCCGGGAACGACGACGACCGGCGCCCCGAGCTGTTCCACCATGCCCGCGTCGTCGGTCGCGCCCTCGCCGTCGACGGCGACCGTCGCGTGCGCCCGCACCAGCGTGTCCCGGTCGAAACCCTGCGGCGTCTGCACGGCACGCAGCCTGGCGCGTACGGGGGTCGAGAGCACCGGCTCCGGCTCCCCCGGCCCTCCGGGCTCGACCTCCTTCACGGTGTCGGCGAGCGGCAGCGCGGGGACGACGGCGGGCGCCCCGTCGCGTACGGCCTCGATCACCGCGTCGACCGTGTCGACCGGGACCAGCGGCCGGGCCGCGTCATGGACCAGCACGACGGAGATGTCCTCGGGCAGCGCGGCGAGGCCGAGCCCCACGGACTGCTGCCGGGTGTCCCCGCCCGGCACCACCAGGTAGTCGGTGCGCTCGGGCAGGGCGTGCTCGTCGAGCAGGTTCTTGACCTCGGGCGCGCCGTCGGGCGGCGCGACGACGACGACCAGGGAGACGGCACGGGAGGCGGCCATCGCCCGGACCGCGTGGATCAGGATGGGTGTACCGCTGAGCGCGCGGAGCGCCTTGGGCGCCCCCGGGCCGAGCCGCACGCCCCGGCCGGCCGCGGGAATCACCGCGGCGGTGCGGTGCGGACGCGATTCGTCAGGCGGCGGTGACATCGGTGACATCGGTTGCACTCCGAAGCTTTGGCAGGTTTGTTTCCACGGCCGACATGGGTATGGCCCCAGCGAGCCGGGCGTGACGACCTGACTTGATCCGGGCCCCCTTCCGTGACACCCGGTCGAGTCGGTCGCCGTGCGGCTCGGGGTCGGCTACTGGGGGACGGTAGCCGGGAACAACTGACGGGGGCGGATCAAGCGCAGGCTTTACCTATGACATGGCTGAATTGAGCGGTATCGGTTTGGCCGAAAAGGAAAGTCGCGCACCTGCATGAACGTCCGGTACGCGCGACGTCATGGGTTCCGCGAACGTCACCAGCCCCGTGAGCAGCACGTTCCCGGAATACGCACCGGTAACCGAGCCCGTGCGGTCGCCACATCCATACGCGTAACTCCATACACGTAACCGCGTCCGAACATGCCTCAGTGCCCGGCGACGCAGCGTAAATACGGCTGGTCAGCGGGCACCGCGACACACTCTTACGATCGGCATGACCCGATCCGGTTCAGTCCGAGACGTTCCAGTCCGAACCGCTTCGATCCGAACGGTTTCGATCCGAACGGTTTCGGTCCGGGCCGATTCGGTCCGGACCGATTCAGGACGCGAGGACCTCGTCGAGCAGCGCCTCGGCCTTGTCCTCGTTCGTGTTCTCCGCGAGTGCGAGCTCGCTCACCAGGATCTGGCGGGCCTTGGCGAGCATGCGCTTTTCACCTGCGGAGAGACCGCGCTCACGCTCACGGCGCCACAGGTCACGCACCACTTCGGCGACCTTGATGACATCGCCGGAGGCGAGCTTCTCAAGATTTGCCTTGTAACGACGGGACCAGTTCGTCGGCTCTTCGGCGTACGGCGCGCGCAGCACCTCGAAGACCCGGTCCAGCCCGTCCTGCCCGACCACGTCGCGCACGCCCACGAACTCCGCATTGTCCGCCGGCACACGAACCGTCAAGTCGCCCTGGGCGACCTTGAGCACCAAGTAGGTCTTGTCCACGCCTTTGATCTGGCGAGTTTCGATAGCCTCGATCAGCGCGGCCCCGTGATGGGGATAGACCACGGTGTCGCCAACCTTGAACGTCATGTGACAGGTACCCCTTCCGTGGCTATCCAGAGTAACACGAGAACCGCATCTCCTGAATGGCGTTTTCGCAGGTCAGGGCATATCTCGGGGCTTGACAACAGCAACACGAACGTGCTGCGGAAGGCTTCCGGAAGCCGGTATTCGCAGGTCGGAGCCACTGTGCGGGCACGGCGAAACGCGCGCGTCACCCCTGCCGCAACCCCTCCAGAAGGGGCCGAACGTCCCGTTTTGCCGGATTCCAGATGGTGAACTTTCCGTACTCCGTTCGGAGATCGATCACCCGTACGGAGGTAAGAGCCGAGGGCCAATGAATTTGATCAACGGCCCTCCTGATCGCGGATTATGCGTAAGGAATACGCCAAGGTCCGGGAAATTGATCACCCCCGTAATGTGAACGAACTGCGAATCCACGTCGGCGGGTCGCACTGGTGCCGGGCAGGTCGGAGCGGTGCCGGACGGGTCGCGGCGTGAGGCGGTGAGCCGTAGGGGGCGGGTCGCGGCGTGAGGCGGTGAGCCGTAGGGGGCGGGTCGGGTGCGGGGCGGCGGCGGCGGCTCGGTAGCCTGACCTCGCTGACACACACTTAGGGCGGCTTTACGTCGCCCGTCCTTGCCGTCCGCAGAGTCCGAAGCCCGCAGACCGAACGTTCAAGGAGTTGCCGCCGCCGTGAGCCGCAGCCTTCGACACGGCGCTCTCGCCGCCACTGCCATCGTGTTCTCGATCGCCTCGATGTCCGCCTGCAGCGCGGGCAACGACGCGCAGACGCTCCAGATCAGGCCCGACAACGCGGCCACCTCGGTCGGCACCATCAAGGTCCAGAACGTCAACGTCATCACGCAGCCCGAGCCCGGCGCCGAGGGTCCGGCCGTGGTCAGCGCGACGCTGTTCAACGACGGCACCAAGCGCGAGGTCCTGGAGGCCATCACGCTGCCGGGCTCCAACGCCCAGGTGAAGCTGCACGCCGCCAAGGGCAAGGGCCCGGTCGTGGTCCCGGCCGGCGGCCGGGTCGTCATCGGTGGCCAGGGCAACGCCGCCGCCGTGATCGAGAACGGCCACGAGGCCACCCGGAACGGCGACGTCCAGCGGGTCGTCTTCAAGCTCAGCCGGACCGGCGACATCGGGCTCGGCGCCGGCGTCGTCCCGGCGACCAGCTTCTTCAAGGGCTTCGGCCCGAGCTCGCTGCCCGCGACGCCGTCGCCGAAGCCGACGGGGACGGCCTCCGACGGGACCACCCCGGCCCCGGGAGAGTCGGCGGACTCCGCGACCTCCGGCACGCAGTCGGACGCCACGACCGGCAACGCTGGCGACGCGGCCTCCACCACGCAGTCCGCGGAGCACTGACCGGCAGCACAGCCGCGTACACGTGAAGGGGCGCCTCCCGGCCGGGAGGCGCCCCTTCACACATCACACGTGTCGGATGCCGGTTTACGGCTCGAACTTGTACCCCAGGCCCCGCACCGTCACCAGGTAGCGCGGCGCCCCCGGGTCGGGCTCGATCTTGGCGCGGAGGCGCTTCACATGGACGTCGAGGGTCTTGGTGTCGCCCACGTAGTCCGCGCCCCAGACGCGGTCGATCAGCTGCATGCGGGTCAGTACGCGGCCCGCGTTGCGCAGCAGCATCTCCAGGAGGTCGAACTCCTTGAGCGGGAGGTCGACCTTGCCGCCGGAGACCGTGACGACGTGGCGGTCCACGTCCATCCGGACCGGGCCGGCCTCCAGAGCGGCCGGGGCGACCTCCTCCGGCTCACCGCGGCGGCGCAGGACGGCGCGGATGCGGGCGACCAGCTCCCGCGAGGAGAAGGGCTTGGTCACATAGTCGTCGGCTCCTATTTCCAGCCCGACGACCTTGTCGATCTCACTGTCCTTGGCGGTGACCATGATCACCGGGACGTTGGAGCGGCCGCGCAGCTGGCGGCACACCTCGGTGCCGGGCAGGCCCGGCAGCATCAGGTCGAGCAGGACGAGATCGGCGCCGTTGCGCTCGAACTCGTCGAGACCGTCGGGGCCGGTGGCCGCCACGGCCACCTCGAAGCCTTCCTTGCGCAGCATGTAGGACAGGGCGTCGCTGAAGGATTCCTCATCCTCGACGACAAGCACTCGGGTCACGGAAGAGCCTCCGGGGCGGGGAATGGTTCAAAGGTGTCGGTCTCGTACGGGCCCTCGTCGTCACCATTGACGATAAGCGGTCCGCCGGTGGTGCGCTCCCGTACGACGCCCGATTCGGGCAGCCGCAGGGTGAAGGTGGAGCCCTGACCCTCGGAGCTCCAGACGGTGACCTCCCCGCCGTGCGAGGCGGCCACGTGCTTGACGATGGCGAGGCCGAGACCGGTGCCACCGGTGGCCCGGGAGCGGGCCGGATCGACGCGGTAGAACCGCTCGAAGACCCGCTCGCGGTCCTTCTCGGAGATGCCGATGCCCTGGTCGGTCACGGCTATCTCGATCAGATCCCCGCCGGATGCGGCGATGCGGCGGGCGGCGATACCGACGCGGGTGCGGGCGGGACTGTAGTTGACGGCGTTCTCGACGAGATTGCCGAGCGCCGCCGCGAGCTGGCCGCGGTTCCCCCATATGAACAGGTCCGCGGTGCCGCCCGAGGCCATGGTGATCTGCTTCGAGCCCGCCTGCTGGCGGCAGCGGTCGATGGCCTCGGCGACGAGCTCGTCCACCCGGACCGGTTCGGCGTCCTCCAGCGGGTCGTCGTTCTGCACCCGGGAGAGGTCGATCAGCTCCTGGACGAGGTTGGTCAGCCGGGTCGCCTCGATCTGCATCCGCCCGGCGAACCGCTCGACCGCCTCCGGGTCGTCCGAGGCGTCCATGACGGCCTCGGACAGCAGCGAGAGCGCCCCGGTCGGCGTCTTGAGCTCATGGCTGACGTTGGCGACGAAGTCGCGCCGTACCGCCTCTATGCGGCGGGCCTCGGTGAGGTCCTCCACCAGCAGCAGCACCAGCCGGGAGCCCAGCGGGGCGACCCGGGCGGAGACGGCGAGCGCCTCGCCCCGGCCCGTCCCGCGCCGGGGCAGGTCCAGCTCGACCTGCCGTATCTCGCCGTCGCGCCGGGCGTCCCTGGCCATGTGGAGCATCGGCTCGACGGCGAGGCGCCCGCCCCTGACCAGGCCCAGCGCGTACGCGGCGGAGCTGGCCTTGACCACGCTGTCGCTCTCGTCGAGCACGACGGCGGAGGAGCTGAGCACGGAGAGGACCGTGTCCACTCCCGGGGGCAGTGCGGCATTGCCGTCGGGCCGCAGGGACGTACGCGTGGGCCGTTTCAGGTCGCGCTCGCTCCAGCGGAACGCCAGCATGGCGATCACACCGGTACACAGCCCGGCGATCGCTGCAGCTGCGGCGACCGCCGCGTTCACGTCCATGCTTCAAGGTTATGCGGGCGCGACGACACTCTCCCAGCCATCCGGGTGCCATCTCGAACACTCGTCGCCCAGAGTTCACCGAGGAGCAAGTACCGGTTCACTTCGGGGGCCGCATCCGGACGCGTTGTGCACGCACCGTGGGAGCGTGGGGGCCGGTCCAGAGCGCGGCCCCAGGACGGTCCAAGAAACTGGAGACATTTCTCATGCGCGACGCCTACCACGAGGAACTCGATTCGATCGGCGAGGGCCTGGTCGAGATGGCCCGACTCGTCGGGTCGGCGATCGGACGCGCCACCACGTCCATGCTCGACGCCGACCTCAAGCTCGCGGAGACCGTGATCGCCGCCGACCAGAAGGTCGACGACCTCCAGCACGACCTGGAGGCACGCGCCATCGCGCTGCTCGCCCGCCAGCAGCCCGTGGCGACCGATCTGCGGATCGTGGTCACGTCGCTGCGGATGAGCGCCGACCTGGAGCGTTCGGGCGACCTCGCCCAGCACGTCGCCAAGCTGGCCCGGCTGCGCTTCCCGCAGTCCGCCGTACCGCACGACCTGCACGCCACGATCCTGGAGATGGGCCAGCTCGCCCAGCGGCTGATGGCCAAGGCCGCCGAGGTCATCATCACCAAGGACGTCGATCTGGCGCTGCAGCTGGAGCAGGACGACGACGAGATGGACCTGCTGCACCGCACCCTGTTCCAGCACCTGATGGACGACCGCTGGAAGCACGGCATCGAGACGGCCGTCGACGTGACGCTGCTCGGCCGCTACTACGAGCGCTTCGCCGACCACGCGGTGTCGGTCGCCAAGCGCGTGGTCTACCTGGTGACGGGTGAGCACGCGGACGAGATCCAGGCGGCGGCCCCGGTGGAGGGCGTGTAGGACCGTCCCGTACGGATACGGGGCGTGCGGGGCGCCTCCGGAGTGCGGTGGTCGCACGTTTGTCCTGCGCGCATGCGCCGTTGATGCGCCCGCCGGGGTGGGCATGCAATGGGGTGGGGGCGCCACGCCATGCCGTACGTCCCCGGCGTGCGCACCTGTCGTACGTCACCGGCCGCGGCGTACCTGTCGTACGCCGCCCAGCCGTACGACCTGAGGAGGAACCATGGCCGATTCCCCCACGACCGAACCCCAGCAGGAGACACCGACCGAAGTGGTGCGCCTGACCGTGCTCGGCGCCTGCGGCTGCGGCTCGGGCTGCGGGTGCGGCTGCCAGTCCGGCGCCCCGTGCCAGTGCGGTGGCTGCTCCGGCTGAGCCCCCGCACGGACGGCGCCCCGCGGCGGAGGCTCATCCGCAGCGGGGCGTCCGGGCGCGGGTGGGCAGGTCCGGGAGACCGGGGCGGGCAGGTCCGGAGGCCCGGCGCACGCCACCACGAGGCCCGGCGAAGGGCCTCGAAGCCCTCAGGCCGTCCGCTCGGCAGCCAGGTCCTTCGCCGCCCCTCCGGCAGCCGCCTCCCCCACCGGCACCGGCGCGGAAGCCGCCTCCGCCACGAGCACGGGGGAGGTCCCCGCGGTGGGGACCGCGGGGACCTCCCCCGCACCCGTCTGCGGCAGGTTCCGCATCAGCAGCCAGTAGCCGAGCGCCGCCACTGTGCCCAGCACCGCGCAGATTCCCCACAGCCAGGCGGCGCCGTAGTGGTCGATCACGAGGCCGGACATCAGCGGGGCGACGAGGGCGGCCGCCGACCACGACATGGTGTACATGCCCTGGTAGCGACCGCGCCCCTGAGCGGGCGACAGCTGCACGACCAGGCCGGTCTGGATCGGGGCGTTGACGATCTCCGCGAGGGTCCAGACGCACACCGTCAGCGCGTACACCGCGACCGATCCGGCGAACGCGGTCAGCCCGAATCCGTACCCCGCGAGAAGCGAGGAGATGATCAGCAGGCGGCGCGGGTCCCGGTGCTCGATGAAGCGGGTGACGGGGATCTGGAGCGCCACGATCAGCACACCGTTGACGGCGATGGCCGTGCCGAAGTCGGAGCTGGAGAGCCCGTCCGCGCCCATCGCCACCGGCAGGCCCACGTACCCCTGCTGGAAGATCAGCGAGACCAGGAACGACAGCCCGACGACGCCCATGAACCGCCCGTCGCGCAGGACCGTCCCCAGCCGCACGCCGTCGTCCGGCCCCGGCTTTCCCCCGCTCGTCTTCGGTGCCTGCTCCGGCCGGGATTCCGGCACCTTCAGGAAGACCACGACGGCGCAGAACAGGGTCATCGCGGCCTCGCCGACGAAGCCCGCCAGGTAGCTGTACTCGGCGATGAACCCGGCCCCGGCGGAGGAGATCGCGAAGCCCAGGTTGATGGCCCAGTAGTTGAGCGAGAAGGCCCGCACCCGGTCCTCGGGCCGCACGATGTCGGCCATCATCGCCTGAACGGCAGGGCGCGAGGCGTTGCTCGCCATACCGACCACGAAGGCGACACCGGCGATGGCGAAGGGGTGCTCCATGAACCCGAGCACCGCCACGGACACGGCGGTCGAGGTCTGCGCGATCAGCATCGTGGGACGCCGCCCGAGCCGGTCCGTCATCACCCCGGCACCGAGCGAGGAGACGACCCCGCCGAGCCCGTGCAGTGCGGCGACGAGCCCGGCGTACGAGGCCGAGTAGCCCCGGTCCAGCGTCAGGTACAGCGCCATGAACGTGGCGACGAACGCCCCGAGCCGGTTGACCAGCGTGCTGACCCACAGCCACCAGAACTCCCTGGGCAGCCCGGACACGGTCTCGTGTGCGGCTCTTCTGAGACCGGCGACAGACATGCGGGTTCCCCCCTGGGACGTACGGAACGGGTGCCACCGGTAAGAGGCCCAGCGGCAATCGGAACATTACGAAGCGCGGGTTCCGGGCCGCCACTCGATTGACGCCGACCGTCAAACGTCGCCCGGCCCGGACCGGTCGGGCCGCCTCGGCCCGCCCCGCCGCCACCCCGGTTCCGCCCCCGCGACCGGCCCCGCGACCAGCGCCGCTTCCGCCCCGCGTCCGTCCTGTGGCCGGGCGCGCGGAGCCCGCGAGGGTTCGATTACGCTCGGACTCATGGCCGACGCACCGTACAAGCTGATCCTCCTCCGCCACGGCGAGAGCGAATGGAACGCGAAGAACCTGTTCACCGGATGGGTGGATGTCAACCTCACCGAGAAGGGTGAGAAGGAAGCAGTCCGCGGCGGTGAGCTGCTCAAGGACGCCGGTCTGCTCCCCGACGTCGTGCACACCTCCCTCCAGCGCCGCGCGATCCGCACCGCCCAGCTCGCCCTGAATTCGGCGGACCGCCACTGGATCCCGGTCCACCGCTCCTGGCGGTTGAACGAGCGCCACTACGGCGCTCTCCAGGGCAAGGACAAGGCGCAGACGCTCGCCGAGTTCGGCGAGGAGCAGTTCATGCTCTGGCGCCGCTCGTACGACACCCCGCCGCCGGCCCTTGAGGACGGCACCGAGTTCTCGCAGAGCGACGACCCGCGCTACGCGACGATCCCGCCGGACCTGCGCCCGCGCACCGAGTGCCTCAAGGACGTCGTCGTCCGCATGCTGCCGTACTGGTACGACAACATCGTCCCGGACCTGCTCGACGGCAGGACCGTCCTGGTCGCCGCCCACGGCAACAGCCTCCGCGGTCTGGTCAAGCACCTGGACGGCATCTCCGACGAGGACATCTCGGGCCTCAACATCCCGACCGGCATCCCGCTCGCCTACGAGCTCGACGCCGACTTCCGCCCGCTGAAGCCGGGCGGCACCTACCTCGACCCGGACGCGGCGAAGGCCGCCATCGAGGCCGTGAAGAACCAGGGCAAGAAGAAGTAGCCCGCAGCACCTGCTTCAGCTCACGAGCCCCCGACCCGCGTGAAATCCGCGGGTCGGGGGCTCGTTGCCGTCTCTGGACACCGTTCCGTACCTGGCCAAGTGGGGACGCGTGGTGTCCCTCCCTTGTCCGGCCGTCGTGCGCGTGCCGAAAATGGCCGCCGGCCCGGCACGGAGCCACAAAGGAGCCGAATGGGCCCAGCAGATCCCGACCGCTTCGTACGGCACGGTCGAGGTGCGGCCGATCGTCGAGTTCGGCTGAGGGCTGTCCTTTGGGCAAACACTTCCCCCTGCTGTGGTGGAGAGCGTGAGCACCTGTCAGGATCAAGCCGTGAACAAGCCTTCGATTTCCACGAGATTGAGCAGAGCGCTCGACTGGGCAGGACTGCCCCTGTCCCTGGGTCTTCTCGCGATCGGCGTCGAGGATTACCGCGACGGCGCTTCCGTGGGCTACCCTATAGCCGGCGTCGTCCTGGTACTGGTCAGCCTCTGGGTGGTCTGGCGCGGTTTGCCCCACCGACGCGCCAGGACCACCGCCGCCCTGTAGGGGCAGAGTCAGGGACAACTGCTCGCGCCTGAACGGCGCTTCCCGCTGTACGTCGGTACCTCGGTACGTCAGCCGAGAAGCCGCGCGCGAGACCAGGGCCCGCCCCCTACCACTCCCGCCACTCGTCCGTGATCTCGTACCGGTCCAGCCCGTTGCGTTCGGCCAGGGCCGCGACGTCGACGCCGTTCTCGGTGAGGGTCAGGTCGATGTAGTCGCAGAGCAGTTCGCGCTCCCCCGTCTCGTAACCCGCCCCGCCATGGGCCTCGTTCACCGCGTTCAAAGCCAGCACCACGCGTTCGACCGCGGCGAGGATCTCGCCGTCCGAGGGGGTGCTCAGGGTGCGTATCCCGGTCTCGAAGGAGTCCAGCGTCGTGTCCGTGGCGGTCACGAGGGATTCGGGGAAGAGCTGCGTCGTGTACGCGTGCTCCGGAGCCAGGGTGCCGGTCGCGAGTCCGGTTGCCTCCTCGGCCAGACGTCGGCGCCAGAGGTCACTAGGTTTCTCAGCCATGGGGCGAACATACGGGCCGGCACTGACAGTCGGGCCCGTCAGCGACCCGCGGGCGGCACTCGGCCGCACGTGCTCCCCCGCTGTCCGGCCGGGTGTCGCACCCAACCGATAGCGTGTCCCCACCGCGCACTCCCGGAGCGCGGGAGCGGCCAACCAGGCGTCAAGGGCAAGGAGATCGGGGAGAGCGATCATGGGCGAGTCTCTGAAGACCTTCGTCGGTGGCACCGAAGTCGAGGTGCCCAACAGCATTCCGGCCATCCGGGCCACGCTGCCCGAGGAGAGACGCGAGGAGTTCGACCGCGCCATCAACGAGGCGGGTGTGCACGAGATCCAGGCCGTGATGCGGCATTGGATGCTGGAGGCCGTACCCGATCCAGAGGCCGAACAGATCCTGGACCGGCTGGCGCAGGACGAGGCCGAGAGGCGGAGCGTCGCTTGAGCTTCCGCATCTCATACGCACCGCCCGCCGACGACTCCCTGGCCAAGATGCGGGACGGCGAGTCCTTCCGGGACGAGATGGCCCGCACCCTGGGAAGCGATCCGTACGGACACGGGTCGTCCGCCGTCAAGCGCGAGCACGACCGGCGCGAGGCCACGGTCTTCGGCGCCATCGTCCTCTACTACGTCTCCGGTTCCGTCCTGACCGTCACCGTCGTCCGGCTCGTCCCCCTGCCCTGAACCGGAGCCGGGCAGGGGAACGAGCCACGGGTCAGGAGAGCTTCTGCGACTGCGCGGCCACGATCGCGGTCGGCAGCCCGAAGCCCGCCGCCCCCTTGTCGCTCGTCGCGGCGAGGTTGAAGGAGACGAACGTCGCGAGCGTTCCCGACCGGCGCAGCGCCACCAGCTTGAACGGGATCTTCCTGCCGTCGCTCTCGCTCGTCACCGTCCAGCCGATGGCCTCGTCCCCGCCCGTCACCTTCTCCTCGGTGAGCGCGGCGATCTTCTGCGTGTCCCCGTCCATCACGATGGTGAATCCACCGGTGCACTTGGCCGCGGACTCGCGCACGCCCGCCAGGGTCTCCGGAGCGCCCTGACCCTCGTACGAGGAGAGCGAGACCAGCGTGGAGGTCACGTCGAAGGCCGCGGAGAACGCGTCCTCGGCATCACCCTCCGGCATCTCGGCGAGGTCTTCGAGGGACGTCCCCTTGCCGGTCTTCTTGGGCTCGCCGACGGCGGTGCGCTGGGTGCGCGCGACCGGCTCGCCCTGCTTCACGCCGAGGTAGGCGTGGGCGAAGGGCTCGCACTCCTTCTTGTCGACCTTGACGCCGTCCGCCTTCACCTCGTCGTCCGGGCCGGCCTTGGCGATCTTGTTGCCTTTGACGTCGCCCTGGACCAGCGACGCCTTCTCCAACTCGGCGGCGGTCAGCGTCTTCACGGCGGCCTTCGGCGCGGCACCGCCCTTGTCCCCGGACCCGGCTCCGTTCGCGCCGCCCTTGCCGTCGGAGTCGGACGAGCCGCCGCACGCGGTGGCCAGCAGGGTCAGGGACGCCACGGAAGCGGCAAGGGCGGTACGGCGTACGGCAGTGGCGCGCATGGGTTCATCTCTCCGTCTCATGGAGCAACGGACCCTGCCCGATGCGGCAGTTCGACGCGCACCGGGACAGACCGCCGCAGTACTCCACAGCCTACGATCGGACACCTGTCCGAATCGTGGATCGGCCGCCCCTAGACCAGGATCGTAATTTTGCTGTGATCAACTTGTGCAGACGCTGTGAGTGCCGCCGCACCGCGGTACATCCGGATTCAGCCCTCCAGGTCCCGCTGCGCCTCGTACAGATTGCGCGGGCGTACCGACTCCGGTGTCCCGTAGCCCTCCAGCCGGGTGTGCAGGTCGCCCGTGAAGTCGGGGACGTCGATCTGGTCGAACTCCGACACCTCGCTGATGCCGACCGTCGCGCTGTAGGGGGCGAGGCCGTCGATCCGCAGCAGACCGGCCCTGCCGTTGGTCACCCGGATGTTCCAGTGGGTGAACCGGGCACCGAAGAGCGGTCCGGCACTGGCGTCGCCGCCGTGCCGCCCGTTGTTGTTCACCGTGATGTCCGTACGGACGTTGGCGAACGGCATCCCCCGGTGGGAGTCGAACGTGCCCATCGCCATCCGTCCGCGGGACCAGACGTTGTGGCTGGACAGGCCCTCGACGTTGATGCCGTGCAGTTGGGTGCCCGCGGGCGCGGGGACCGTGCGCCGCTCGATGGCGAAGTCCTCGATCAGGTTGTCGTGCGAGCCCTCGCGGCAGTAGTAGGGGTGGTGGGCGCCGCGTCCCTCCACCTTCGTACGGCGCAGGGTGCACGCGGACGCGCCGATCAGGCCGAAGCCGTTGTCGACGTGGCGGACGGTGATGTCGTCGGCCCAGCAGTCGTACGCGCACTGGAAGGCGACGCCGTTGTACCCCTTGTCGAGCAGGTGCGGCGACTGCGGGGTCTCGACCGCTTCGAGCGTCAGCCCCTCGACGCCCGAACCGGTGAGCGGAGTGACGAGGGTGGTCAGCCGGGGGTCCCACTCGGGGCGTACGTCGAGCGGAAGCGGGCGCTCCAGCGTGACTTCACGGCCGCGTACGGCGGTGATGCGGACCGGCCACTCGTAGGGGACGTACGACGTCAGCTTGGTCTTGTCGTCCCAGTGGTACGCCGCCGGGCCGTCGCCGTCGCCCGCCATGTGTTCCAGCAGGGTGTGCGCGGGGTCGTCGGCGAGGCGGAGCAGGACCAGCGCGCCGCGCCTGAGCCCGCGGGTGTCGTGGACGGTGATCGTCCGGTCGCCGCGGCGGGCGGGGGCGACGGTGGCCAGGGTGCGCCACTCGTCCCGCCGGTTGCCGGTCCAGCCCTCGAACGGCCACTCCTCGGCCCTGATCGCGTCGGTGAGCGCGGTCCAACGGTCCTCGGGGCAGAGCCAGATGAGGCCGCCCGCCCAGGACCAGCTGGACTTGTCGCCGCCGTAGCGGCTGCCGTAGACGCCGATCAGTTCGGTGAGGTTCCTGGTCGCGTGCAGCGTGGTGCGGCCACTGCCCGCTCCGCGCACCACCACGTCGCTGTGGCCGATACGGATGAGGTCGTCGACGCGGTACGTCCCGGCGGGGATGAGCACCGTGCCACCGCCACGCTCTCCGGCAGCGGCGATGGCACGGTTGATCGCGGGGGCGGCGTCGGCCGAGCCGTCCGGCCGGGCTCCGTAGCGGCGGACATCGACGACGAAGCCGTGGGCGGTGCGGCGGGGGAGGCCCGAGCCCGCGCGGTAGCCGGCCCGGCCGATGAACGGGATCTGGGGGTGGGAGAAGGGGGCCGCGGTGAACTCCCGCCAGAGGACCGAGCCCCCGGGACGGCCGGTCGCCGCCGCGGGGGCGGGGGCGCTTCCCGCCGGTGCGCTGATGGCCGCCGCTCGGCCGGTGGTGGCCGTTGCCGGAGTGGTGGTGGCCGTCGCTCGGCCGGTGGTGGTCGCCGCCTGTGCCCGTCCGGTACCGAGCGCTCCGGTCGCCGCGGCGGCCGCGACCGCCACCGCGCCGCCGAGCAGTCCGCGTCTGCCGATGTTCCCCATGCTCGCCATGACCCCGACCGCCTTTCATGCATGTGAATGACATTCATGTCTGCGTCGGCGGCGAGCATGCCACGGCGCGACGGCACGGCGAAAGACCGCTGCACCGCCGAGATTCGGGGATTCCGATGGGCCGGAGCGTCGGAAGCGTCAGCTGTCGGCCGGGCGCTCAATCAGATGAGTGAACGCGTCGAGGTTCCGCGTGGACTCGCCGCGCGACACCCGCCACGCGTGCTCCTTACGGATCGCACGGGCGAAGCCCAGTTCCAGAAGCGTGTTGAACGAGCCGTCCGCCGCTTCGAGGACGGTGCCCAGCAGCCGGTCCAGCTCGTCCGGCGTGATCACGGAGAGCGGAAGCTTGCCGACCAGATAGATGTCGCCGAGCGAGTCGATCGCGTAACTCACGCCGAAGAGGCGCAGATTGCGCTCCAGCAGCCAGCGGTGGACCGCGGCGTCGTTCTCGTCCGGGTGCCGGACGACGAACGCGTTGAGGGAGAGGGAGTGCTTCCCGACGATCAGGGAACAGGTGGTGGACAGCTTGCGGGTGCCGGGCAGTTTCACCACATAGGCGCCGGGCTCCGGGCTCTCCCATTCGAGCCCGGCCTCGCTCAGGGTCGCCTCGATGACCTGCGCCGCTGCGGTTTCGTCGGGTACGTCAGCCATGGGGCGAGCGTACGACAGGGGGCCGCGCCCACGCATCGGCCGCCGCCCCCACGTTTCGGGCGCCGCCCCCACGCATATCGGCCGCCGTACGACAGCGGCGCCGGGCCCGCGCGCCGACCGCCGTACGACCCCCACGCCGGGTCCCGCATCGGCCGCCGCGCGGGCGCGATCAGCCGTGGTGGGTACGGGCGCGGCGGCGGTGATCGCACATCGCCGCCGTGTAGACGTCCGCGGTCGCCGCCGCCGCCGTGTCCCAGCCGAACGACTGCGCGTGCGTGGCGGCCGCGGCGCCCATCCGCTCCACCAGCTCGGGCGCGTCCGCGAACCGGCCGATCGCCCGCGCGTACGCCTTCGGATCGTGCCCGGAGATCAGAAAGCCGCTGACCTCGTCCCGCACCGCCACCGGGAGACCGCCCACGGCCGCCGCGACGACCGGCGTACCGGCCGCCTGGGCCTCTATGGCGACCAGGCCGAAGGACTCGCTGTACGAGGGCATGACCAGCACGGACGCGGCCCGGAACCAGTCGGCGAGCTGGTCCTGCCCGACCGGCGGGTGGAACCGTACGACATCCGCGATGCCCAGGCGCGCGGCCAGTTTTTGCAGGCCCTCCGGCTTGGCGAGCCCGCTGCCGCTGGGACCGCCGACGACGGGCACCACCATCCGGGTGCGCAGCGAAGGCTCGCGGTCCAGGAGCTCGGCCACCGCGCGCAGCAGCACATCGGGGGCCTTGAGCGGCTGGATACGGCCCGCGAAGAGCGGAATCAGGGCGTCCGGGGGCAGCCCGAGGCGGGCGCGGGCGGCGGCGCGCCCGTCCGCCGGGCGGAAGCGCTCCAGATTGACCCCGGGGTGCACGACGGCGACGGCCGCCGGGTCGGCCTCGTAGAAGCGGACGAGTTCGTCGGCCTCCTCCGCGGTGTTCGCGATCAGCCGGTCCGAGGCACGGACGATCTGGGTCTCGCCGATGACGCGGGCGGGAGGCTCGGGGGTGTCGCCCTCGGCGAGCGCGGCGTTCTTGACCTTCGCCATGGTGTGCATGGCGTGGACGAGCGGGACGCCCCAGCGCTGGGCGGCGAGCCAGCCGACCTGGCCGGAGAGCCAGTAGTGGGAGTGGACGAGGTCGTAGTACCCGGGGCGCTGACCGGCCCACGCCTGCATCACGCCGTGCGTGAAGGCGCAGAGCTGGGCTGGCAGGTCCTCCTTGGCCAGACCCTCGTACGGACCCGCGTCGACATGCCGGACCAGGACGCCGGGCGCCAGTTCGACCGCCGGGGGCAGCGAGCCGGTGGTGGCCCGGGTGAAGATCTCGACGTCGATGTTGATCGCGGCGAGGCGTTTGGCCAGCTCCACGATGTAGACGTTCATACCGCCCGCGTCGCCGGTGCCGGGCTGGTGGAGCGGGGACGTGTGCACGGAGAGCATCGCGATACGGCGCGGCTTGCGAGGCGATCCGTTGAAGCCGCCGGGAAACCTGATGCGCGGCGCCACACGGGTGGAGCCGAGCCGAGAGACGTACTGACTCACGTCGTCCGGTCCTCCTCGATCAGGGCATGCCTTCGAAGGGACACAGGGTCCCTCCGAAGGGCGAGAACAGCGGAATCTTGCCTTTCATTTCCGCTTTGCCAAATCATTGCGCATGTATGGCCGAAAGGGATCGGAGGTCTGACGGCCGGGGCCCGCCCCGGCGGAGGCCCCCTCCCCTTCATCCCCTCCCCCGTGCGCTGAGCACCGACCGCGGACGCACCACCCCGCACCGCGCCCCGCCCGTCGCATACGCTCGCCGCATGCGTCAGCGCCCCATCGGCACCGCGACCCGCGGGACCACCAACCCCAACCGGCTGCGCCGCATGGACCGCTGGATCGCCGCAGTGCACGGCCCGGTCCTGCGCCGCGCCGACACCCCCGTCGCCGTCGACCTCGGGTACGGGGCCGCCCCCTGGACCGCCGTGGAGCTGCTGACGCGCCTGCGCACCGTCGAGCCACGCACCGCGGTGGCCGGTATCGAGATCGACCCGGACCGGGTCGCCGCGGCGAAGCCGTACGAGCGGGAGGGGCTCACCTTTCTCCACGGCGGCTTCGAGATCCCGCTCACGCGGCGGCCGCACCTGATCCGGGCGGCGAACGTGCTGCGTCAGTACGACGAGGACCGGGTCGCCGAGGTATGGGAACGGC
Source organism: Streptomyces sp. NBC_01433 (assembly GCF_026340105.1). Classification (NCBI taxonomy): domain Bacteria; kingdom Bacillati; phylum Actinomycetota; class Actinomycetes; order Kitasatosporales; family Streptomycetaceae; genus Streptomyces; species Streptomyces sp. NBC_01433. Next base: position 1,914,801 of record NZ_JAPEPM010000001.1, read on the forward strand.
TGTGCGCGCGGCTCGCCCCCGACGGACTGCTCGTCGAGGGCACCTGCGACGAGATCGGGCGCCGGCATGTGTGGGTGGCCCTGGGGCCGGAGGGTCCGCGCACGGTCACGTTCGCGACCCGGCTCGGATCCCTGGAGCGCCCCTCCGATCTCGCGGAACGCCTGCCCAAGGCGCTGATCCACCGCAACGTGCCGGGCGAACCGGTCCATGCCTTCCTCCGCGACTTCGACCGCGCCTGGGCGGCTGCCGCCCCGTACGCCTCGCTGGGCGCACGGCAGCGCTGGATCGCCGCCGTGCGCGCGCTGTCCGCCGACTGGCCGACGGCGGACGGGGTACGGCGGTGGCGGCAGGGCGAAGTCACCGTGCCGTGGTCCGCCCTGCGGCCCAACAGCGGCTGAACAACGCGCCGCGCGCCCAGAAGTCGCCGCCCCGAGGAACGCCGCACGGGCATCATTCGTCCCGTACATAGGAGGGGATCGCGCTCTGTCGTACGGGGGGCGGTGTTCTGCGTCGTACGGGGGACGGTGGCCCGTCGTACCGGGGATAGTGGTCTGTCGTACGGGGGATAGTGGTCCGTCGCGCCTCGCGTGTGACACGGCAGGTGCGGTTGGCCTCTGTTGCTTTACGGGGCGACATGGCACGATCGCGACGTTGCCGAAAAGTTACTGACGGTAAGTCATATACACGATATCTGACCTTTGTTGCATTTGCCCGGAGGGGGAGCTTGTGAACCGACGCCACTGTGCCGCTGCCGCGATCACTCTGGTCTGCGCGCTGGCCGTGCTGTCCGCGCCGGTCCAGGCCATGGCGGCTCCGATACCGGAGCCCTCCCCCACCGCTCCCGCGGCTCCGGGGAAGAAGAGCCTCGAAGAGGTGCGCCAGGAGATCGACAGCCTCTACCGCAAGGCCGGGGCGGCGACGGACGCGTACAACCTCGCCGAGGAACAGACCGCGAAGCAGTCCGGCGAGATCGTGAAACTGGCCAAGGCGATCGTCGACGGTCAGGCGAAGATCGCCGAGCTGAAGAGCCAGGCGGGCGCCCAGGCCCGCGAGCAGTACCGCAACGGCGGGCTGCCGCCGGGCGCGCAGCTGGTCCTCAGCGACGACCCCCAGCTCTTCCTGGACGGGGTGAACCAGGTCCGTCAGGGCCAGCAGGCGTCCAAAGCGGTCCTGACGGAACTGAACAGGACCCAGGAGGACCTGGAGACGTACACCCAGGACGCGAGCCTCAACTGGCAGAAGCTCGAATCCAACCGTCTCAAGCAGGCCAAGGCCAAGAAGCAGATCAACTCCCAGATCGCGGCGGCGAAGAAGCTCGAATCGCAGCTGGAGAAGAAGGAACGGGCCCGGCTCCTCAAGATGGAGCAGGAGGCCGCGTACACGGCGCAGAGCGCGTGGCTCTCCTCCGGCGCGATCAAGGACATCAACCGCGAGGCGAGCGCGAGCGGCAAGAAGGCGGTGGCCTTCGCGACGGGGAAGATCGGCAAGCCGTACGTCTGGGGCGCCGAGGGCCCCGATTCGTACGACTGCTCGGGGCTGACCTCGCAGGCGTGGGCGGCGGCGAAGCGCCCGATCCCGCGCACCTCGCAGGAGCAGTGGCGCCAACTGCCGCGCATCGACATCAAGGACATGCGCCCCGGCGACCTGATCATCTACCACAGCGACGCCAGCCACGTCGGGATGTACGTCGGCGACGGCGCCATCGTGCACGCGCCGCGCCCCGGCCGGAATGTGACGCTGGCGGGCGCGGGCTCCATGCAGATCCTCGGAGTGGTCCGCCCGGACAAGTAAACGAGTAGGCAAGTAACAGCCGAGTAGGCGAGTAAGCGAGTAACAGCGACGAGGAGAGCGGGCGCCGGGAGCCGGGTGGGACCGGGCCCCGCAGCCTCACCGGCCGGCAGGCGGACACCACCGGCCGGCAAACCCCCGGCCGGGCCCCGCCCCGCACCGGTCGGGGCAGCACCCCCCGTGCGGACCGGTCCGCCGGGACCGCGTGAACCGGGTCACGTGAGCGGGGCCACGCCACCGTGACGGCGGCGCGTGATGTTTGTCATGGCCTCCGCCCCGGCTCCGGGAGGCGCATCTCGCCGGATCCGTGACGGGACGCGGCTTATGGCTGCGCATATGACAGCGGCCGATACCCGTGCGCCATTCCGTTCCCCTGCCACGGACCGCTATGGTCCCCGTCTGGCGGGTCGTCGATCGTCGTCCCGCCGTGCCCTCGGGGGGAGGGAAGGAAACCCGAACCGATGCCCGTACCCGTACCGCAGCAGCGTGCCGTTCCCGCTGCGGAGACCACCCACGGCGCCGACCTCACCCTCCTGGTGATCGAGGACGACCCGACGGGCACCGTCGCCGTACCCGAGCTGTCGGCCGCGGCCGGGACCCGGGTCCGTATCCGTACCGCCCGCAATCTCACCGAGGCGGGCCGGCTCCTCACCGACGACGTCGACTGCATCCTGCTGGACCTGGCCCTGCCGCTGGGCGCCGAGCCGCGGCCCACGGCCGCCGGGACGCCGCCGGAAACCCCCTCCGGGCGCTCCGACGAGCTGGCGGCCCTCACCCATGTCCTGCGGATCGCGCCCCGGCACGCCGTCCTCGCGCTCACGGCGGAGGACGACGCGGAGCTGGCCGCCGAGGCGGTACGGGTCGGGGCCCAGGACTATCTCTTCCGGGGCGAGCTCGACGCACGGCTGCTGAGCCGCGCCATCCGGTACGCCGTGGAGCGCAAGCGCGCGGACACCGCCCAGCACCAGCTGACCGAGTCCCGGCTCCGCGCCCAGGAGAACGCCCGGCTGGAACGCGGGCTGCTGCCCACCCCCCTCCTGGACGGCTCCGACCTGAGCTTCGCCGCCCGTTACCGCCCCGGCCGCAGCCGCGCCCTGCTCGGCGGGGACTTCTACGACACGGTCCGCACCCCCGACGGCACGGTCCACGCGATGATCGGCGACGTCTGCGGGCACGGCCCGGACGAGGCGGCGCTCGGCGTCGAACTGCGCATCGCCTGGCGGGCGTTGACACTGGCCGGACTGTGCGGGGACCAACTGCTCTCCACGCTTCAGCAGGTTCTGGAGCACGAACGGGAGAGCGAGGAGATCTTCGCGACGCTCTGCACCGTCGACATCGCCCCCGACGGCCGCCGCGCCGGACTCTGCCTGGCGGGCCACCCCGCACCGCTGATCGCCCGCCGCGGACAGCCCGCGCAGCTGCTCCCGTACGAGGACGGTGGACCGGCCCTGGGCCTGCTGCCGCGGGCCCGGTGGCCGCGGCGCCAGGTCGAACTGGGCGGCTCCTGGAGCCTGATGATGTACACGGACGGGCTGATCGAGGGCCGCGTCGGACCGACGGGCACCCAACGGCTCGGCCAGGACGGCATGGTCGCGATGATCAACGCCCAGCTCGACCGGGGACTCGGCGGCGAGGAGCTGCTGGAGGCGGCGGTCACGCACGTGCGGGAGCTGAACGGCGGGGAGCTGACCGACGACGTGGCGGTCCTGCTGCTGGACCGCGACCAGGAGCGGATACGCCGACGGGGCGGCAGCGCACCGCGCTCCCGCCCCGTACCGGCGCCGGGCCGGACGGCGAACGCTCAGCGCCCGCCGTTGTAGGGCCCGTACGGCCCGTCGCTGCTGGACCCGCCGCGACGGCCACCGCCACCGCCCGAGACCGCCTTGATCGCGGGCCGCACGTCCACCATGAAGACGATCGACGCGACCGCGCCCGCGAGCTGGAGGAACAGCATGGGCACGAAGAGGTTCACGGCCACGGTGATGCCGAGAATGATCAGCCAGAACGACTTCTTCTGCTTGTCGGCCGCACGGTAGGCGTCCTCGCGGGCCGTCACCGCGAAGAACAGGGCGATCACGGCCAGCACCAGCATGGCCAGATAGAGCAGCCCGACGAGTGTGCCGAAACCTGTGAGCAACATGGTGACTACCGCCTAGTGAGTGGATGGGCGCCCTGCGGCCAAGCTACCGGGAGAACGAACCGGCCACCGGTAAAGGTGCCCGGCCCGCGCCCCGGCCACTCGGCCGACAGCGCCTGGACCGCCCGGGTTCACTTCCCGGGCGGGGTGATCTTCTTCGCCACGGGCTTGCGCGGTGCGGGCGCCTTCTTGACGGGCGCCGCCTTGGCCTCAGCCGCCGCGGGCTTGGCCTGAGCGGGCTTCGGCTGAGCCGCTGCGGGCTTCGCGGGAGCGGGCCTGGCGGCGGGCTTCGCCGGAGCGGCGGTCCCGGCCTGGGCGGACTTCGGCTCGCTCTTCACGGCCGTCGCGGGCTTCGCCTTCGGCTCGGCCTCCACCACGGCGGCGATCTCGACGATCTCGTCGGCCGTCTCGCCGCGCCAGGTCCGCACGCTCTGCTCGCCGCGCTCGGCGACCTTCTCGTACGTCTCACGGGCCCTGACCGCGTACTCGGCGGCCACGCCCAGGCTGCGCAGAGCCAGGTCCTGAGCGTTCTCGCCCAGCTTCTTCAGATCGGTGTCGAAGGACCCGAACACCTCGGTGACCTTCGCCTGCACGGTGGCCTGGGCCTCCTTGGCCTGCGTGGTCACCCTCTCCTGCACGGCCTTGGGGTCGGTGTTGCGTACGGCCTCGATCCGCTCGGGCGCCTCGGCCCGCAGCTGCTCGATCAGCGCCGGGACCTTGCGCGCCTGCTGCACGGCCAGGTCGGCCGTACCCGCGGCGAAGTAGAGGGGGGTGGGGTCGGTGAGGGTCTTGCGCAGGTCATCGGTGATGGCCATGACTTGTGGTCCTCCCGGATCATCAGAACTAGCTGTGAGGGTGTGTGACTGCGTCGGAACCGGCATCGGTATCGGTGTCGGCACCGGGCTGGGGCTCGGGCTCGAACCCGTTCTCCTTGCGGAAGGAGTCGTAGATCTGGAGCAGCACGTTCTTCTGCCGCTCGTTGATCGACGGATCGGCCAGAATGACCGCCCGCGTCTCCAGTTCCTCCCGCTCCCGCTCGTCGAGAATCCCGGCCCGCACGTACAGCGTCTCGGCCGAGATCCTCAATGCCTTGGCGACCTGCTGCAGAACCTCCGCACTGGGCTTGCGCAGGCCGCGCTCGATCTGGCTGAGGTAGGGATTGGACACCCCGGCGGCGTCGGCGAGCTGCCGCAGCGAGAGCTCCGCGGCGCGTCGCTGCTCGCGCAGGTACTCACCGAGATTGCCGACGTTGAGTGATGCCATGACTCGATACTGCAACACCTTTGCTAACTATTGCAAGCAGGCGCTTGCAAAAGTATTGCTCGCCGCCCTCACCGGACTGCTTCGCACGGTTCGACGACGGGCGGGGCCCGGTGGTGGACTGCCGCCCGCTGGACCGAGCCGCCGCCGGAGGGCTGTCAGGGGTGTCCGCCGCAGCCGCAGCCCGTCATGGTCGCCCCTTCCTGGGGAGGCGGGGTCTGCGCGGCGGCCTCTTCCACCGCCGTGAGCAGCCGGCGGCGTTCCTCCGGCGGGATCCACCTGCCGTCGACGACCACGCCGTGGATCCGGCGGGTGTTGCGGATGTCACGCAGCGGGTCGGCGTCCAGGACGAGCAGATCGGCGGCCTGTCCGCGGGCCACGGTGCCGACGGCGGGCAGGCCGAGGGTGCGGGCCGCGTCCCGCGTGGCCGCGCGCAGGGCCTCGGCCGGGGTGAGGCCGGCCGCCACGAGCAGCGCCAGCTCGTCGTGGAGGGCGAAGCCCGGGACGAGGTATCCCGTGCCGGTGTCGGTGCCCGCCGCCAGCCGCACACCCGCGCCGTGCAGCTCGCTCACCAGCCGGAGCCGGTGCGCGAAGATCCGGCGGATCCGCCGGTCCTGCTCGGGGGTGCGCCCACCGGTCAGGGCCGCCAGCTGGTCCGGCCAGCTCTCCACCTGCCAGGCGGGCAGGTACTTCCACTCCTCGGCCCGGGACGGAACGTCGTCGGGCAGCTCCAGTGTGCGGTGCACGCCGAGCGTGGGGACGACCGCGGTCCCGTCGGCCGCCAGACTCCGGAAGAGGGCGTCCGCCCGGTCCCGGTCGTAGCCCTGCACCGCCCGCCATTCGAGGGGATGCACCTGCTGGAACCAGCTGTGGTAGCGGGACAGGCTGCTGGGGTCGCGCGGGTCGATCCGTACGGCGGCCAGGCCGCGCCGTATCTCCTTCTCGTGCCGTGAGGTCGCCAGGAGCAGCGCGTGCAGGTGCTCGATGGTGCGGTGGCCGGTGGCGCTCGCCTCCGCGATCCGTACGGTGTCGGGGCAGTGCCCGAGGTGGGGGATGCCCTGGCGCCGGGCCTCGTCCGCGATGGCGAAGTAGGCCTCGCGGGACAGGCGGGAGTACACCTTGACGAAGTCCGCCCCCTCACGCTTGACCCGCCGTACGGCGCGCCGGGCCTCGGCCGCGTCGCGCACCTCGATGGTCGGGCCCACGTCGGCCGCCCACAGCGAGGGCGTGCCGTCGACGATGGGGCTGCCGATCACCCAGCGGGGGCCGAGCAGCGCACCGCCGCGGATCTTCTCGCGCCACTCGTGGTGGACCGGCTCGCCCCGCATCTCCCGGACCGTGGTGACGCCGGTGAGGGCGTACAGCGCCGGGACCACGGTCTCCGGGCCGTCGCTGTGGGTGTGCGCCTCGATCAGTCCCGGGATCAGGTACTTGCCGGTCAGGTCGACCGTACGGGTGCCCGGGCGGAGCCGGGTGCGTGCGCTCGGGGCGAGTCCGGTGATGCGGCCGCCCTCGACGACGACCGTCATGCCTGGGGCCGGGGGTGCGCCCGATCCGTCGATCACGGTGACGTGGGTGAACGCCAACGGGCCGGCGTCGGCGCCGTTTCCGGCCCCCGTCCCGGCCGCGCGTGCCGTGCCGGCGGCCGCCGTGCTCGTCAGTGCCGTACCCGTCACGGCGACTGCCCCGGCCAGGAACCCTCGCCGGGCCATGCCGCGATGTGCCCCAACTCGTGCTTCGGACATGCCGTTTCCCCTCCTGCTGGTGAATCCGTCGGCCCTGTCTGCCGACCCCCACGACTCTGGCGGACACGGGGCGACAGGACAGTGCGGCCAGGCAGTGTGTGGGGGTGTTGCTGGGGCCACCGAGGGCACGGGAGATTCAGGAACACGTACTGAGCCCGTCTTTCAACCTGCTGCCACGCTTGCTGGGGTTGGTGCGATCCACCGCCACTTTTGGAACCGAGGTCGCTGAGACAGAACCCGGACATGCACAGGATCATTTGAGGATCGACCCGGCCCTAATGTCATCGGTGTCAGCAGGAAACACCCGCAACGACAGTCGCTGGAGATCATGATGCGCTCGCGTCTCGCCGCCCGTTCCGCCCGTCTCGTCCTCGCCGCCGCGGCCGTGACGGCACTCGCCGCCACCACCACCGCCTGCAACCCCGAGGACATCACGGGCGCCGGTAGCGCCGCTGCCCCCTCCGCCGCAGCCTCCGCCGGCAGCGGCGGGAACGACAGCTCCTCCAGCGACAGTTCCTCCGACAACGGCAGCTCCACCGCCAGTGGCTCCGGTTCCCGCGCCTCCACCACAGGCAGCTCCACCACCGGCGGTTCCACCGAGCAGGTCAGTGCCTCCGACAACGGCGACAAGAGCGGCTACGGGCAGTCCTGCGGCACCAACGACCTGGACTTCACGGTCACGTGGGAAGCCCAGCCGATCAGCTACTACCTCGTCACCGCCAAGGCCAAGTCCGGCATCACCTGCTACCTGGACGTCAACACCCCCAGCGTCTCCTTCGGCTCCGACGCCGACGGCGTCGCCTCCCCCGTCGGACAGGGCGGCGAAGACCCCATCAAGCTCTCCGGATCCGCCGTCGCGTACGCCGGTATCAACCCCAAGACCACGGACGGCGAAGGCGGCACGGAGTTCGGCAACGTCATCATCGCCACCACCGAGGACGACCCCAACCCCGCCGAGCTCGAACTCCCCGACATGGCCACCGTGGACAAGCCCATCGTCACCAACTGGTCCACCAAGCGCAACGAGGCCGTCCCCTACAACGTCTGACGCCTCCACGCAGCTCGGCCCGCCCACTCGGCTCCACGCTCGTCCCGGACCCCGCCGTGTCCTCCCGGCAGTGGTCCCGGACTGCTGTGGAGGCCCGATCACCGAAGCCGGTTCGTCCCCCATGGGAGCGGACACCCGTGACGGTCAGGCAGGGTTCGCACCGCGGAACGCGCGCCGGTAGCTGTCGGGCGGAACCCCGACGATGCGTTTGAACTGGCGCCGCAGTGTCGTGGCCGTACCCATGCCGGTGGCGACGGCAACCGCCTCGATGCTCTCGTCGGTGGCCTCCAGCAGTTCCTGGGCACGGCGTACGCGCTGCGTCAGCAGCCACTGGAGCGGCGTCTGCCCGGTCAGCGCCCTGAACTGCCGTCCGAGATGGCGCGGGCTCGTGTTCGCCCGCCGCGCCATGTCGGTCACCGTCAGCGGCTGGTCCAGCCGTTGCCGGACCCAGGCGAGCAGCTGGGCGAGTACGTGGTCGCCCGTCACCTGCACGGGCGTGGACACGAACTGGGCCTGGCCGCCGGGCCGATGCGGCGGCATGACCAGGCGACGGGCCACGGAGTTGGCGACGACGGCGCCGTGGTCGAGATGGATCAGGTGGAGGCAGAGATCCACGGCGGCGGCCTTGCCCGCGGCCGTGAGCACGCTGCCGTTGTCCGTGTACAGCACGTCCGGGTCGACCAGCGCCCGCGGATGACGTGCGCTCAGCTCCGCGGCATGAGCCCAGTGGGTGGTGGCCCGTCGGCCGTCCAGCAGACCCGCGGCGCCGAGCACGAACGCCCCGGTGCAGAGCGAGGCGATCCTGGCACCCGCGTCGTGGGCCGCCCGCACGGCCTCGATCAGCTCCGCCGGTGGCGGCTCGTCGATGTCGGCGCACGCGGGCACGATCACGGTGTCGGCTCCGGCCACACGCTCCAGCCCGTGGTCGGGCTCGACCGTGAAGGGGCCGACCCGCACCGGTCCGGGCCCGCAGAGCAGTACGTCGTACCAGCCCTCCGTGGCCTCACGCGGGGGATTGCCGAAGATCTCGTAGGCCACTGCCAGTTCGAAGTGCAGCAGGTGACCGGCGGTCAGCAGCGCGACAGTTGGCATGTCCGGAAGTGTACGCATGCTGTCGTTCCTGACCATCACAGCTGGGTACCGCCCACGGCGAGACTGGGCCCCTCAGCACATCGAGACGGGGGAACGATGCGTACGACAGCTGCGGTGGTGGTCTACGGGGCGACGGGTCACACCGGTCGCTTCATCGTCGCCGAACTGCGAAGGCGCGGCTTCGCCGTCGTCATCTCCGGCCGTGACGCGGCCCAGTTGGAGGTGCTGGCGAGTGAATGGACGGGCGTGGACGTGCGGCCCGCGACCGTGGACGACGCGCGCTCGCTGGACCGGGCCGTCGCCGGCGCGGCGGCCGTCATCAACTGTGCCGGGCCGTTCGCGGTGACGGGCGGTCCGGTCGTCGAGGCGGCCCTGCGTGCGGGGATCCCGTACGTCGATGTCGCGGCGGAGATCGAGGCGAACGCGGCGATGTTCGCCGACTACGCGGAAGCGGCCCGGAGGGCGGGCACGCCCGTGGTGCCGGCCATGGCCTTCTACGGTGGGCTGGGCGACCTGTTGGTGACCGCGGCGATGGGCGAGTGGACCGCGGCGGACGAGGTGCAGGTCGCGTACGGGCTGAGCGGCTGGCACCCCACGGCGGGCACCCGGACGGCCGGGCAGGTGTCCCACGAGCGTCGGGCGGGCCGTCGGGTGCGGTTCACGGACGGCGCGCTGCGGTACCACGACGACGAGGCTTCGGAACAGGACTGGCTCTTTCCGGAGCCGCTCGGCCGACGCGCGGTGATCTCGGAGTTCACCATGGCCGATGTCGTCACCGTTCCCAGCCACGTGGACGTGCCGGAGGTCCGCACCCACATGGCCGTCGAAGCCGTGAGGGACCTGGCCGGGGAGGACACACCGGCACCGGAGCCCGTCGACGCCCTGGGGCGGTCGGACCAGACCTTCGTCGTCGACGTCCTGGTCCGCGCGGGTGGCATCGAGCGGCGCGCCACGGCCCGTGGCCAGGACATCTACGCGGTCACCGCCCCACTCGTGGTGGAGGCCGTCCGGCGCATCCTGGCCGGGCGCACGCGGACGACGGGCGTGGCCTCGGCCGGCGCGATGTTCGACGCGCCGGACTTCCTCCGGGCGTTGGCCCCGCATCTGTCGGTCGGGCTTCCGCACTGACCGGCCGGGCGTCAGGGGCGGGTCGCCCCGGCCTCCGGGCGGCCGTGCGACCCGGCGGCGACCGCCGTCGCGGCCGCCAGCGCCAGACACAGCGGCGAGTAGGCGAGCCGGTCCAAGCGGCGGAAGCGGGCCGAGGACGATCCCGGGGACAGCAGGTCGGTCCGGCCCGAAAGCCCTGCCGCGCCGCGCAGACCGAGTACGCCCGCGACCCCGGCCGCGCCGAGGCGGGACAGTGCCGGGCGGCTCCGGGGCCGGCCCGCGACCAGGAGCGCGGCGGCCCCCAGCGCACCCGCGACCGCGAAACACGCCCCCGGGCCGGACGGGTTCGGACGGCCGACCACCGCGTCGGCGAACGCCTCACGGTCGGGCAGCGGCCACGACGAACCCACACCCCAGGCGACGTGCAGACCGGCGAGAGCGGTCAGCGTGGTGGCGGACATCCGGGTGGCAGCGCGCTCGACAGTCATGCCCCTCAAGCTACGCGCGCCCCCTCTCCCGGCGTACAGCGGTCGGGGCGCGATCGAGCAGGGCGGCGGCGGTGAGGCTGCCGGAGTCGGCGCTGAACCGGAGATCGCGATCATGCCGAGGATCGGCAGGGTCGCCACGAGCCCCAGGACCAGGACCAGGACCAGGACCAGGAACGGGAACGGGAACGGGAACGGGAACAGGACACCCGGTCACTGTCGTACCCGGCTGTCAGAGTGCTGCCATGAACGAGGAGAGCTTCGAGGACTTCTGGTCGCTGATCGAGGATTCCCGGCAGCGGGCGGACACCCGTGACGCACGCACGGACCTGCTGCGCGAGCGGCTCGCGCAGCGGTCGGCGCAGGACATCGTGCGGTTCCAGACCGACCTGTACCGCGTGCGGCAACGGGTCGACACCTGGAGCATGTGGGCGGTCGCCGAGCAGATACACGCCGGCTGGTGCTCCGACGACAGCTTCTGGTACTTCCAGTTCTGGGTGGTGGGGCTCGGCCGCGAGGGCTACGAGAGGGTGCTGGCCGACCCGGACGCGCTGGCGGACGAACCGGAACTGAAGCGGCTGACCGGCCGGCCCATGAGCGACTGGGAGGACGACGAGTGGCCCGACTGGGAGAGCCTGGACTACGTCGCGGCCGAGGCGTTCGAGAAGTTGACGGGCGAGGAGGACGGCCTTGAGGAGGCGCTGGACGCCGAGGGCATCGCGCTCCCCTGCAACCCCGAGCCGAGCGGCGAGGAGTGGGACGTACGGGACCCGGCGGAAGCGGCCCGTCGGCTGCCCCGCCTGAGCAAAATGTTCCCGCTGCCGGAGCGCGACGCCGGCTGACTTCGGATCAGGGCGCCGTCTCCGGTACGTGGTCGGCAACGGCGACGGCGACACCCTCGCGGTCCGGGCGCCCCTGTGTGCGGTCGCCCGGCCGTCCGTCCGAACGGTCGTCGCGGCCTGCCTCGTCGCGGCGTACCTCGTCCAGGTATTCGGCCACGGCGTCCCTGTTGCGGGCGAGGCACGCGATGCGTTCGGTCATGCGGTCGAGCTCATGCTCCAGCGTGGCGAGCATCTCCGGCGTCGCGTCGGGGAAGTGAATGATCCGGGGCTTGTTCAGGCACGGCAGGATCTGCTTGATGATCCGGGTGGGCAGCCCGGCGTCGAGCAGCCCCCTGATCTGCTGCACCCGGTCCACGAAGAACTCGTCGTAGTCGCGGTAGCCGTTCGGGGAACGGTCGGAGACGATCAGGCCCTGCTCCTCGTAGTAACGCAGCAGCCGCCTGGATGTGCCGGTGCGCTCCGCCAGCTCTCCGATACGCATGTGCCCCACCTCACATCGCACCACATTGACCTTCACATCAGTGTGAAGGTTCGAGCATACGCAGCATGACAAGCCGGAACACCACCCGAATCCCTGCCGATACCGCCGAGACCGCCGAGGCCGCCAAGACCGGTGAGGCCGCCGAGACCGGTGAGGCCGCCGAGGCCGCCGAGACCGGTGAGGCCGGTGCCGCCGGGAAGCGCACTCTCCCTCTGTCCGCACTACTGGCTCTGGCCACGGCCGTGTTCATCACCAGCCTGACCGAAACCCTGCCCGCGGGACTGCTGCCCGCCATGAGCGCCGACCTCGGCGTCGGCGAGTCCGCGATGGGCCAGACCGTGACCGTCTACGCGATCGGGACCGCGCTCACGGCGATCCCGCTGACCGCCGCCACGGCGGGGTGGCGGCGCAAGCGGCTGCTGCTCGCCGCGATGGCGGGGTTCGCCGTCGCCAACACGGTCACCGCGCTCTCCGGCAGTTACCCCCTCACCATGGCGGCCCGGTTCGCCGCCGGGGTGGCCGCGGGCCTCGCCTGGGCACTGCTGGCCGGGTACGCCCGCCGCATGGCACCTCCGCATCTGCGCGGCAGGGCCGTCGCGATCGCCATGGCCGGGATTCCGGTCGCCCTGTCGCTGGGCGTACCCGCCGGGACCTTCCTCGGCACCGTACTCAGCTGGCGGGTGGCTTTCCTCGCCATGAGCGTGCTGACCGTGGTGCTGCTCGGCTGGATCACCGTGTCCGCCCCGGATTTGCCCGGCAGGCCCGGCAACGGACGGGCGCCGGTCCTACATGCGCTCCGCGTTCCGGGCGTGACACCGGTCCTGTTCGTCACCTTGATGTTCGTCCTCGCCCACACCGTCCTCTACACGTACATCGCCTCGTACCTCGACCGCCTCGGCATGGGCGGCTCCACCGACCTCGTACTCCTGGTCTTCGGCGCCGCCTCGCTGGTGAGCATCTGGGTCGTGGGGGCCACGATCGGCCGACGGCTTCGGGCACTCACCGTCGCGGGTGCGCTCCTGGTCGCCGTGGCGGCCGCCGCCCTGGCCCTGCCGGCCGACAGTCCGGCGCTGGTCTATGCCGCCGTAACCCTGTGGGGGCTCGGCTGGGGCGGCGCCCCCACCCTTCTCCAGACCGCCGCGGGCGACGCGGGAGGCGACGCGGCGGACGCCGCACAGGCCATGCTCGTCACCCTGTGGAACGTGGCGATGGCGGGCGGCGGAGTCGCCGGCGGCCTGCTGCTCGGGCTCCTCGGCCCGGCCTCGCTGGCCTGGAGCGCTCTCGCCCTCATGCTTCCGGTGCTGATCGTGGTGATCGCCGCTCGCATCCACGGCTTTCCCGCCGTACGCGGCCACGCACCGCGAGGATGACGGCCTCGGGGAACATCGGTACAGCGGTTGGCGCTGAGAACGATCATGGTCAGGGTGTGAGCGCGCTGACCCGGTTCTCGTACTCGCGGCGGGCCTTGCGCTGGGCCGGGACGGGGAGTCGGCGGTCGGCGCGCGCACGGGCGGAGCGTCTGTGCGCGCATGCTCCGCCGACGCCACGGCCCTGCGCCCCACCGGCAGGAGCCCTCCCCCCACTCCCCTCCCCGCACGCGCCCCTCGGAAAAGCCCAGCAGCGGCCCGGAGGGGCGGGCGTCCAGCCGGTGCGCCGCGGTCGACGGACTGCCCGGCACCGGCCCCTGGGTCACTCGGCCGGTGCGCGGGCCGAAGGGCCCGGTCGCTCAGGTTCCGCCGGGTTTGCCCGTCGAGACCAGCAGGAGGACGGACGAGCCCGGTGCCACCGGTTCTGCGCCGCCCCGGGGGTCACTGCTGATCACCTGCCCGGCGGGAGCGTTCCAGTCCGTGTGCCGCATGATCGTGCAGCTCAGTCCGAGTCCGCGCAGCAGGCTTCCGGCCTGTTCGACCGGCATGCCGGCCAGGTCCGGCAGCGCGATGCCCCCTCCCGCGGTCTGCTCCTGCTCCTGTGTCGGAGTCGCATCGGCGCTTCCGCTCTTGGGGGTGCCGGTGGCGAGCGGGGTACACGCCCCGTTCGCCGGTGAAGACAGGGACGGGGAGGCGCCGGGCGCGGGCGGCACGGGCTTCAGCGCGAAGAACCCCACCGTGGCGCACGCCAGCACGCAGCACGCCGCAGCGGTGCCGAGGAGCACCCGGCGGGGGCGGCTGCGGCTGACGGCTCGCTCGATCGCGGCCGCGTCGACGACCGGCGCCGTCGGCCCGTCGGCGAAGGAGGCCACCGCGGCACGCAGCTCGGCTTCGAGGCCCGGCTCGAACGGGGCCGGTCCGGACGACGTGTTCCTCACTTCGTACCTCCGAAAGCGGCCGACGGCGTGTGCGGCGCCTGGGCGCCCGATACGGAATCGCGCAGCTTGGCCAGACCGCGGGCGAGCTGGGACCTCACCGCACTCGAAGAGATGTCCAGGACGTCGGCGACCTGCCGGGCGTCCAGATCGTGCAGGTAGTACAGGACCACCACGCTGCGCATGCCCATCGGCAGCCCGAGCAGTGCCTCGATCAGTTCCGCGCGCAGATCCACCTGCCCGAACCGGTCCCGGGGGTCGGCCGTCTCGGGCACCCCCGACAGCCCGGGGCGCTCGCCCCGGCGCGACAGCCGCCGCCAGCGGTCGTTGGCCAGGTTGACCAGCACTTTGCGCACGTACGCCTCCGGCGAGTCCGCCACCGCGACCTTCCGCCACTGTCGGCACGCCCGCTCCAGCGTCTCCTGCACCAGATCCTCGGCCACGTGCACGTCACCGGTCAGCGCATACGCGGTGCGGAACAACGCTCCCGACCGCTGTGCGACGAACTCCGTGAATCCGATGCCCGGACCGCTCCTGCGAAACCTCACCTGCCGACCTCCTCTCCTCGTCCCGTCCCGATCACTGCCCCCATGACGGCGGAACGGGGCCGGGTGCTGCACCGAGCCGCCGGTAGTGACGTGAATCACAGCCGGGACGGAAGGGTGTCCCAGGACCTCGCGCCGCTGCCGCCCAGGGTGAGGGCGGGGCCCGGCGAAGCGGAGGGCCGCCGGGCGGGCGGCCCGCACCGGCCAGGACTCTCTTCCCGGCGCTCGCCGCGTCCAGGGCCTTCGACTCGCCCAGCAGCGCGAGGAACGGGCGCACCGTGGCGTACCGGTTCGCGAGCGCGGCCCGCATGGCGACCTCGGCCGAGTTCTCGTCCTCGGGCACCAGGGTCACCACGGTGGCCGCCGCGCTCATCACGGCGGCGCGCGGGGCCACTTCCTCCACGGCTGCCCACAGCGCGGCCACGTCCACTCCACCGGCACGAGCGGACCGTAGCCAGCCCTGGCACCCGCCCGGCGATCTCTCCGCGAACCTCAGCGGAGCCACCGGCCGGTGTGCTGGCCGACCATGATCAATCTCAGCGCCAACCGCTGTACCGATGTTCCCCGAGGCCGGATGAGCGCTCCCCGGCGCCGTCTCGGACCTCGACCCCCGACACCCGACTCCGGCGCCGTCCCCGACCAAGGGAACATCCCCTTCTGGACGATCCGCCACGGACCGAATTGTTACGCTGGCAGACATGACCGCCATGACACCCGCACGCACCGCACCCGACCTTTCCTTCCTCCTGGACCACACCAGCCACGTACTGCGGACCCAGATGTCGGCGGCGCTCGGCGAGATCGGCCTCACGGCCCGTATGCACTGCGTACTGGTCCACGCCCTGGAGGAGGAGCGCACCCAGATCCAGCTCGCCGAGATCGGCGACATGGACAAGACCACGATGGTCGTGACGGTCGACGCCCTGGAGAGCGCCGGTCTCGCCGAACGCCGCCCCTCCAGCCGGGACCGGAGGGCCAGGATCATCGCAGTCACCGAGGAGGGCGCCCGGCTCGCCGAGAAGAGTCAGGCGATCGTCGACCGGGTTCACCGGGAAGCGCTCGCCGCGCTCGCCGCCACCGACCGCGAGGTCCTGCTCCGGGCCCTGAACGCACTGGCCGACGACCACTTGGCCACGCCCACGGAGAACCCCCGGCCAGTACGAAGGGCACGCCAGAACAAGAAGTAGCGAGCACCCCCCCGGGGGGAACGCCCAGAAGAAGAACCGAAAGAAATAGTCCGCAACAAAACCATCTGCTACGGTCAAACCTGTCGCCTCAACCGACAGGAGAAGACCGATGCCCGCCGTCGTTACGCGCCCCGCCTCCGCTCCTCCCCTCCCCACACCGCCCTCCTCCTCCGCCGCCGCCACCACCGCCCCGCCTGCACCCTCCGCACCGTCTTCGCCCTCCGCCCCTTCCGCCCCGCCCACGCCACGCGCCCGCAAGCTCGCCCTCGGGGTGATCGCCACGGGGATGCTGATGATCGTCCTCGACGGTTCGATCGTGACCGTGGCGATGCCGGCCATCCAGAGCGACCTGAGGTTCACCCCCGCCGGACTGAGCTGGGTGGTCAACGCGTATCTGATCGCGTTCGGCAGCCTGTTGCTGCTCGCCGGGCGGCTCGGCGACCTGATCGGGCGCAAGCGCATGTTCGTGGCCGGGACCGCCGTGTTCACCGCGGCCTCGCTGATGGCCGGCGCGGCCGCGAGCCCGGCGGTACTAATAGCCGCCCGGTTCCTCCAGGGCGTCGGCAGCGCGATGGCCTCCGCGGTCGGCCTGGGCATCCTCATCACGCTGTTCACCGAACCCCGGGAACGGGCCAGGGCCATCGCCGTGTTCTCGTTCACCGGTGCGGCCGGGGCTTCGATCGGGCAGGTGCTCGGCGGTGTCCTCACCGATGCCCTCGACTGGCACTGGATCTTCTTCATCAACCTGCCGATCGGGCTGGCCGCCCTCGTGATCGCGCTCCGCGTCCTGCCCGCCGACCGCGGCTCCGGGCTCGCCGCCGGGGCGGACCTGATCGGCGCCCTGCTCGTCACCGCCGGGCTGATGCTGGGCATCCACGCCGTCGTCAGGGCCGGGGAGTACGGGTGGACCTCGGCGCCCACGCTCGGCGAGGGCGCGCTCGCCCTGGCCCTGCTCGCGGGGTTCGTCGTCCGCCAGGCCACCGCCCGGACGCCGCTCATGCCGCTGCGCATCCTCCGGTCGCGCGGCGTCTCCGGCGCCAACCTGGTCCAAGTGCTCATGGTGGCGGCCCTGTTCGCGTTCCAGATCCTCGTCGCCCTCCACCTCCAGAAGGTGCTGGGGTACGGGGCCGCCGAGACCGGGCTCGCGATGCTCCCGGCCGCCGTCGCCATCGGAGCCGTATCGCTGGGCGCCTCGGCCCGGCTCAACACCCGGTTCGGGGAACGCACCGTTCTGCTGGCCGGTCTCGTCCTGCTGATCGGGGCCCTCGGTCTCCTCGCGCGGGTGCCGGTGCGAGCGGATTACGTCACCGATCTGCTCCCCGTGATGCTGCTGGCGGCGGGCTTCGGGCTCGCCCTCCCGGCCCTGACCGCGCTCGGCATGTCAGGGGCGCGGGACGACGACGCGGGCCTCGCCTCGGGGCTCTTCAACACCACCCAGCAGATCGGCATGGCGCTCGGTGTCGCGGTCCTGTCCACGCTCGCGGCGGGCCGGACCGACAGCCTTCTCGGCGAAGGCCACCGCCCGGCCGAGGCGCTGACCGGCGGCTACCACCTGGCGTTCACGGTCGGCACGGGGCTCCTGGTCGCGGCGTTCGCGGTCGCGTTCGTCACGCTGCGGCGCACCCCGAAGGCGGACACGAAGGCAGAGGCAGAGGCAGACGCAGACGCCGGGGCCAGGGCCGAGTCCGCGACCGCGACCGGGGAGCAGGCACCGGGGCAGGACGGGACGAAACCGCGGGGCGGGCCCGCCCCGCGCGTCCTCACCGACGGCAAACTCTCCCGGCTGTTGGGTGAGCAGCGGTTCGGAGTCCTCGCGGGCGTCCGTTCCACCGGACACCCGCACCTGTCCACCGTCCTCTACCGCTGGGACGCCGACGAGCGCGTCCTGCGCGTCTCCACCACCGCCGACCGCCTCAAGGCCCGCCAACTGCGCCGGAATCCACATGCCGCGCTCCATGTCCACGGTCCCGACGTCTGGTCCTTCGCCGTGGCCGAGGGAGAGGCGGAGGTAACGGGAACGACCACGACGCCCGGTGACGCGGTCGGCCGCGAACTGCTCTCCCTGACCCCGGGTTTCGAGGACCGGGCGGAGGAGGCGGCCTTCCTCGAACAGGTGGTGGAGGAGCGTCGCGTGGTGATCCGGATCAAGGTCTCCCGGCTGTACGGGACGGCCCTGGACATTCCGGCCCTGGCCATTCCGGCTCAGGACTGAGAACCGGGCCGGGTACGTGGGCCGACCTGGGCCCGGGACCTGGGAACTGGGCTCGGGAACTGGACCCGGGACCTGACCGGCCGCTCGACGGAATCGCCCCCGGATGGGAATCTGGCCTGCCGGACCCCCTGGATACGGCCCCGAAGCGCCGGACGGAGATCTGAAGTGAGCGCGAAGTACGTCCTCCTCGATGTCGACGGCACCCTGATCGACGCCCTCGACAACCAGCGCCGGATCTGGGGCGCCTGGGCCCGGCGATACGGGCTCGACCCCGACACGGTGTACCGCGCGGCCCTGCGTACCCGGCCCATGGAGACCTTCGCCGAGGTCGCGCCGGGCCACGACCCGCACGCCTGCCTGGACCTGCTGCACGCCCTGGAGGACGACGACGTACGCGACGGCGCGTACGGCGCCTTCGACGGCGCCGCAGACCTCCTGGCCGCCCTGCCTGCCGGGTCCTGGGCCCTGGTGACCTCCAACTACGAGCACCGGGTGCGCGGCCGGTTCGCCCGTACGGGGCTGCCGCTGCCCGAGGTGATCGTGGACGCGGCCTCGGTCGAGGAGGGCAAACCGTCCCCCGTGCCGTACCTGCTGGCGGCGAAGCGGCTGGGCGCCGACCCGGCGGACTGCCTGGTGATCGAGGACGCCCCGTCCGGGGTGCGGGCGGGGCTGGCGGCCGGGATGACCGTGTGGTCGGTGAACTCCCCCGCCGCCCAGGGCGCTTCGACCGGCGCACACCGCCACTTCACCGCGCTGCGCGACGCGGTGGACGACATCCGCGCCTTCCGGTCCGGCGGACGCCCCTTCGACGCGGTGCTCTGCGATCTGGACAACGTGATCCGGTTCTACGACACGGAGCGGCTGGCGGAGCTGGAGCGGGCCTCGGGCCTGCCGGAGGGCACGACCATGGAGGTGGCCTTCGCCCCCGAGGTCGATCTCCCCCTCCTCCTCGGCCGGATCACCACGGACGAGTGGGTGGAGGCCATCGCGCACGGGCTGACGGACCAGGGGACGGCCCGGGGCACGGAGAGAACAGAAGGTCCGGCGGGCGGCCGGGTGACGGGCGAGCGGGCCCGCGAGCTGGGCCGGGCGCTCGCGCGGGCCCCGTTCCGGGCGGACGCCGAAGTGGTGGCGCTGCTGAGGCGGGCCAGGACCCACGTCCCGCTGGTGCTCGTCGCCAACGCGTCTTCGCAACTGGA
Source organism: Streptomyces sp. NBC_01433 (assembly GCF_026340105.1). Lineage (NCBI taxonomy): Bacteria > Bacillati > Actinomycetota > Actinomycetes > Kitasatosporales > Streptomycetaceae > Streptomyces > Streptomyces sp. NBC_01433. The sequence goes on from NZ_JAPEPM010000001.1 coordinate 1,934,231, forward strand.
CGAGGACCTCGCCTCGTTGGGGCTGACGGACCTGGCCGACCAGGTCGTGAGCAGCGCCGTGGAGGGCGTGGCCAAGCCGGACCGGGCGATCTACGAGATCGCCGCCGCGCGGGCCGGCGTACCGATGGAGCGCTGCCTGTTCGTGGACGACCGGCGGGAGAACATCGAGGCGGCCGTGGCGCTGGGCATGACCGGCGCGCTCTTTCACGGACCGGCCGATCTGGAACGCGCGTTGGGGCCCGTACTGAAGGGTGCGCCGGGGCGGGACGCGTGAACCCCGAGGTGCTGTCCGGCGGCCTGGCCCATGCGGGTGCCGTCGTCCGCCACGGGGACGTCGTGGAGCGGCCCGCCCCGCCGCACGCCATCGCCCTGCACGCCCATCTGCGGGCACTGGCCGCACGGGGCTTCGACGGGGTACCCACACCCCTGAGCATCGGCGCACCCCTGGACATCGGTGGCTCCGGCCGCCGCGAACGGCTTTCCTACGTGCCCGGGGACGTCGCCGTCCCGCCGTACCCGCCATGGGCGTGGACGGAGGGCACGCTGCGTTCGGTGGGCGCCCTGCTCCGGGCTCTGCATGCGGCGACCGCGGCCGTACCCCTCGACCGTACGGCCGGGTGGCCGACCGAACTGGCCGATCCACAGGGGGTGGCAGCGGACGGGACGCTGCTCTGCCACAACGACGTGTGCCTGGAGAACGTGGTGTTCCGCGACGGCCGCGCCGCCGCCCTCATCGACTTCGACCTGGCCGCGCCCGGCCGGCCGCTGTGGGATGTCGCGATGACGGCGCGCTACTGGGTGCCGATGTCGGGGCGCGACGGTCTCGATGTGCCGCACCGGCTCCGGGTGCTCGCCGACGGCTACGGGCTGGAGCGGGAGGAGCGGGCCGCGCTGCCGGGCGTGATCGAGGAGGCCACCGGGGTCTGCCGGACCTTCGTCGAGCGGCGTGTGGCGGGCGGGGATCCCGTGTATACGGAGGTACTTGAGGTAAAAGGCGGCTGGGAACGCTGGGACCGCCACCAGGCGTGGATGGCCGCCCACCGGGAGAACCTGACCACGGCGCTACTGACCGATTGACGAGCCAACCGAATGACCTGGCGACCCGCTGACCGGGCCGACCGGACCGACCGGACCGACCGGGCCGACCGGGCCGACCGGACCGACCGGGCCGACCGGACCGACCGGACCGACCGGACCGACCGACAAGGTTGACCACCCGCCCGGCGAACAACCCCACCGCCTCGGCCCGCCGCCTCACCGCCCCCGCTCCAGCCCCTCCCGCAGCTGCGCGAACGCCAGATCGGCCGCCCGTACCGCCTCCGCGTACACCTGCCCCGCGCTCTCCCCCGCGTCGATCCGCCGCCAGTTCGCCTCGGCCAGGATGCGCAGTACGGCGACGATCTGCCCGGCGGCGAGCCGCTCGGCCACGCCGTACCCGTCCCCGTCCCCGCCTCCGTCCCCGCCCAGGGCATGGGCGAGCGCCGCTTCGGAGCGCCCCTGGTACGCGTACAGGCGGGCCACCAGTGCCGGCGTCCCGTACAGCAGCCGGTGGAAGGCGAGCACTTCCGGGGCGTCACAGAGACCGGTCACCGGGTCCCGCTCCGCCAGCCCGGCCAGGAAGTGGCGGCGCAGCGCGGCCAGCGGTGTCTCCTCGGGCGCCCGCCCCGCGACCACCCTGGCCGACTCGTCCTCGTGGTCGGCGAACCGGTGCAGCGCCAGGTCCTCCTTGGTGGGGAAGTACCGGAAGAGCGTCGGCTTGGAGATGTCGGCCGCCGCCGCCACCTCCGCCACCGAGACCTTGTCGAAGCCCCGCGCCAGGAACATCGCGATCGCGGCATCGGAGACCGCCTGGTACGTCAGCTGCTTCTTGCGCTCCCGCAGACCGCCCGGCGCATGCGCCGACGCCCCGGTTCCGGCCTTCTCTCCACTCATGACGACAAAGCCTACGCCCTTTACCTCAAGCGGACTTGATGTATCGGACGACTGCCTGCCGCCCCCGCCGCGACTCCCGCTCGGCCCCCTACCGCCCCTGCTCGCGGACGAGCGCCTCGATCCCGTCCAGCAGCCGGGCGAGGCCGAAGGTGAACTCGTAGTCGGGTTCGTCCGGCTCGCTCATCACGCCGGTGTCCAGCAGCCGGGAGAGCGCCGGATGCCGTACGGGATCGACGAGCCGCCTCACGGTGCGCTCGTACCCGGCCATGACCTCCTCCGGCGGGATGCCGCGCGCCTCGACGGCGGCGGCGATCTCGCTCATCAACAGCGCCTCGTTCCGCACGAATCCGGCGATGAGAAGGATCACCGAGATCTTGTCGCCCTCGGACAGGCCGCTGCTCTCCAGCGCCTGGAGCCCCTGCTCCCACCAGGCGACCGAGTGCGGGCTCGCGGGCGGGCCCGCGATCGGGATGCGCAGCATCCACAGGTTCCGGTGGAACATCCCGCGCTGCGCCCAGGCCCACTCGGAGATCGCCTCGCGCCAGCCCGCCCCGGCCTCCAGCGCGGGCAGCGGCGACGGCGGGCCCATGGCCGCCTCCTGCATGAGGAGGAACAGCTCGTCCTTGGCGGAGACGTACCGGTAGAGCGACATCGTCGACGCGCCGAGATCCCTGGCCACGCGCCCCATCGACACGGCGGCGATCCCCTCGGACGCCGCCACCGCCACCGCCGCGGCCACGATCCGCTCCAGGCTCAGGCCCGGTTTCGGGCCCTTGACCGGGCGTTCGCGCAGCCCCCAGGCGGCCTCGATGCTGGCCGGCAGGTCGCCCGCTCCGGGCGCGTCACTCTTCTCCGCCACCGAATCCCCTTTTCCCGTTTCCCGTTTCCCGATTCCGGACCCGGCGCCGATCCCCCGCTTGACCACCATCCTAGTTTTGCGTAATGCTTACACAGTAACGCGTATGACATACGCAGAAGGGGGACCGATCGTGATCATCGAGAGCGACAGAAGCCACCGGAGCGGCGCACAGGGCACGGCCCGGCACGCCATCGAGGCCCACGGCCTCACCAAGTCCTACGGAAAACCGGCGGTCCGGGTCCTGGACGGCATCGACCTCGGCGTCGAACGTTCCACCGTGTTCGCCCTGCTCGGCCCCAACGGCGCGGGCAAGACCACCGCCGTACGCATCCTCGCCACGCTCACCGCGGCGGACTCCGGCACCGCCCGCGTGGCCGGGTACGACGTCGTCGCCGAGCGCGACCGGGTACGCCGCGCCATCAGCCTCACCGGGCAGTTCGCCGCCGTCGACGAGACGCAGACCGGCGAGGAGAACCTGCGCATGATGGCCCGGCTGACCGGCCTCTCCCGCAGCGCCGCCCGACGCCGGGCCGAGGAACTCCTCATCCGCTTCGACCTGACCGAAGCGGCCCGCCGTCAGGCGCGTACGTACTCCGGGGGCATGCGCCGCAGGCTCGACCTGGCTGCCGGACTCGTCGGATCGCCCGAGCCCGGCGTCTTCTTCCTCGACGAGCCGACGACCGGGCTGGACCCGCGCAGCCGCCAGCAGCTCTGGCAGGTCGTCCGCGGGCTCGCCGAGCGCGGCGCGACGATCCTGCTCACCACCCAGTACCTGGAGGAGGCCGACCAGCTCGCGGACCGGATCGCCGTCCTGAACAAGGGCCGGATCGTCGCCGAGGGCACCGCCGACAGCCTCAAGTCACGCGTCGCCGGGCACCGCCTCGACCTCGTCCTCACCAGCCGGGAGGCGTATCTCCGACTGGCCGGACGCGCCGTCCACCACTCCCCCGAGACGCTCACCCTCGGCCTGCCCACGGACGGCACGGCGGCCCATGTCCGCGCCCTGCTGGACGAGATCGACCCCGCCCGCACCGAAGTGGCCCGCCTCACCGTGCACAGCGCCACCCTCGACGACGTCTTCCTGGCCCTCACCACGGAGGTACCGGCCCATGTCTGACGCATCCGGAGCCCTCGGCCACGCGGCGGTCATGACCGGCCGCAGCCTGCGCATCAGCCGCCGCAACATCGACGCGGTCATCACCTCGATGATGCTCCCGATCATGCTGATGCTGATCTTCGTCTACTTCTTCGGCGGCGCGATCGACACCGGCACGCGGTACGACTCGTACGTCATGTACGTCGTCCCCGGCGTCCTGCTCCTGTGCGCCGGGTTCGGCTCCGCCACTACCGCCGTGGCCGTCAGCGAGGACATGAAGGGCGGCATCATCGACCGCTTCCGCTCACTGGACGTGGGCGGTACGTCGGTGCTCGCCGGTCATGTGGTGGCGAGCACGGTACGCAACCTCGTCTCCACGACACTGGTCCTCGGCGTGGCCGTGCTGATCGGCTTCCGTCCGGCGGCCACCGCCACCGGCTGGCTCGCCGTGGCCGCCGTACTCCTGGCCTACATCGTGGCGCTGTCCTGGATCTCGGCGGCGATCGGCCTGCTCGCCCGGACCCCGGAGGCGGCGGGCGGATTCACGTTCTTCATGTCGTTCCTGCCGTACCCGAGCAGCGCGTTCGTCCCGATCGACTCGATGCCCGGCTGGCTGCACGGCTTCGCCGACCACCAGCCGATCACCCCGGCCATCGAGTCCCTGCGCGGGCTCCTGCTGAACCAGCCGGTGGGCAACACCCCCTGGATCGCGCTGACCTGGGCGGCGGGCATCCTGCTGGTGGCGGTGGCGCTCTCGGGGGTGCTGTTCAGGACCCGGACCCGATAGGACACCGGTACGCGGTACGCACCCGACGCCCGGCACCGGCACCGCCCGCCCGGCACCCGGAACCCGCGCACCCGGCGCCGCACGCACCCCACGCTCACCGCCGCGTGCCCGTACCGCGCCTCAGAACACGTCCGGGCACCAGGCCCGCCGCCCCGTCCGCAGCGCCCGGTCCGCCGAGTCCGCGGCGCCCGGCCGGTTCTCCTCGACCCGGCCCAGGTCCACCAGGCGCCGCACCGACTCGTCGCCCAGGTACAGCGCACCCAACTCCCTTACGTCCAGGGTCAGATCGGCGCTCCTCGTGGTCGGGGCGCAGCTCGCCCCGGACGGTGAGACGTCCAGCCGGAAACGGCCGCCCGCCAGGCCCGCGGAGTCGTGGATCTCCAGCACCAGATCGGCCTCGGCACCGTACGTACGGGCCTCCATCGCGCGGGTGACGTCCAGGACACGCACCCACAGCCAGTCCGCCAGGGTGACGATGCGGGCGGCGCGGGGGTCCGGGAGGAGCAGGGGCAGCAGGTCGTCGGGGGCCCGGTAGCCGGAGCGGACCGTGGTGATCCAGTCGATCGAGCAGACGAAGTGCCACAGCGCGCGTTCCGCCGCCGGGGTCGCGGCGATCAGCTGCCGCACCGTCGCCCTGTTCAACGGCTGCTTGCCGTCACCCCAGTTGTCGTCGGCGGCGTAGACGACGAAGCCGTCGACCTCGCCGTCGGCGGCGCGGTGGACCGCGTAGAACGGCTCGGTCCAGCCCTCGTGCGCGGGGACGTCCACGCCGGTGCTGAGCTCCCACCAGCGCTCGTCCCGGCTGATGACACCGGGCCGGTGGGCGGCGAGGCGGGCATGCGGTCCGGGGCCCAGCTTGCGTATCTCCGCGCCGTCGGCCATCTCGATCCTGCCGCCGCCGTCCGCCGCGGACGGGCCCGCCCAGCGGGGGTCGAGACCGGCCCTCGGAACGTCGATCTCCCACTCCGCGGTCCAGGCGGCCGGGCCGAACCCGTACCGGCCGTAGATCGGGTACTCGGCCGCGATCAGCGTGGCGACCGGCTCGCCGCGTTCCTTCGCCGCCGCCAGGTCCGCCGCCATCATCCGGCTCAGCAGTCCGCGGCGGCGGTGCGTGGGCGTCACCGTCACCGCGCTGATCGCGTCGGCCCGCACCGTCGCGCCGCCGACGACGGTCAGTTCCTGGGCGAACGAGCGGAACGTCGCCACACACCGCCCGTCGTCGAACGCCCCCCGCACACGCGAGAGATCGGTGTGGGCCAGCCGCCCCGCGATCTCCTCCTCCGACGGCTTCGCGGCGCGCAGGAAGCCGGTGCCCACGGCACGCATCCAGTCGGGATATTCGGCGGCGGTGACGGTACGGACCTCAGGGCTCATGCCCCCACGCTAGGCATACGGCCGTCAGAATGTCGCGCGGATTTCGCCGACCTCCGCCGCCCCGCCCGACAGCGGCGCCCGGCCGATCCGGGACACCACCGGGGCGTCCACGCCGAGCAGTTCGAGCGTGCGGGCCAGCACCGGGCCGATCGCCCGCCCCGAGCCGTCGTCGATCTTGAAGGCCAGTGCCCGGCCGTCCGCCAGCGCCACCGCCTGCACCGCCTCCGCGCCCATCTTCGAGAGCGTCCCGGGCACCTCGCGCATCAGCCAGGTGTCGGGGCGCCGGGTACCCGCGACGTACTCGGGGTGCGCGCGCATCGCGTCCGCGACCCGGCGCTCCGCCGTCCCCGGCTCAGCCAGCACGAACGACCGGAACGCCCGCGCCAGCCCGACCAGGCCGATCGCCATCAGCGGGGCCCCGCAGCCGTCCGTGCCGACCGCCGCGACCGGCTCGCCCGCCGCCTCCTCGATCACCTGGTGCACCAGTCGCTGGAGCGGGTGCGCGGGGTCGAGGTAGGTCGCGGTGTCCCAGCCGTTGCGTACGCAGGCCGCCAGCATCGCCGCGTGCTTGCCGGAGCAGTTCATCGTGATCCGCTCCCGGACGTGCCCGGCGGCGAGATACGCCTCCGCCTCCACCGGGTCCAGCGGCAGATCGGGCGGGGTCCGGAGGTCGTCGGTGCTCAGCCCGTGCTCGGCCAGCATCGTCCGGGCGAGTTCGAGGTGGAACCGCTCCCCCGAATGGCTCGCGGCGGCCAGTGCCAGCCGTTCCCCGGACAGGTCGAGCCCGGCCCGCAGGATCGCGGCTGCCTGCATCGGCTTGTTGGACGAGCGCGGGAAGACCGGCGCCGCCGGATCGCCGAGCGCCCACTCCACACCGCCGTCGGCGGCCAGCACGACCAGCGAGCCCCGGTGATGGCCCTCGGTGAACCCGGACCGTACGACCTCGGCCAGGACGGGCGGGGCGGGGGCTATGTCGGGGGCTATGTCGGAGGTGGCGCCGATCGACGTCATGGTGGCCTTCCGGGGACGGGGTGCGGGACCCGCGCCCGGAAGGGTCGCTTCAGGCGAGCAGGTCGTCTACTTGTGCTTCCCCGTCACGGTACCTGCGGGCGATCTCCGCGCTGCAATCGTCCGCGGTGCGCTGGAGCTGGTGACGGCGCCGGGACACCTGCTGCTCGTAGCGGACCAGCCGCCCCATCGCCGTGTGCAGTTCCTCGTCCGTCCGGGCGTCGAGGTCGGACAGCTCGACCTCGGCGAGCGTCTCCGCGGCCAGCCGGCGGTACTCGTCGCTGCGCGGCGTGGTCAGCGTGACGTGCCGGGCGGAGGTGCGGTGCCGGGACGGGGCGTCGGCCAGGATCTCGGAGAGCCGGTCCACCACCGGCGTCTCGGGGTCCCTGCGGCGGGCCAGCTCGGCCCGCAGGATGTCGATGCGGCCCTGTACCAGCCGGCGTACGTAGCTGAGGTCGGCCTCGTCGCGCTGCGCGTCGCGGCGCAGTGTCCGCAGCTCCGGCAGCCGCAGCCCGGTGAACCCGGCGGGCGCGCGCCCCGTGGCCGTGCCGTCCTCCCCGGACTCGGCCGTCGCCACCGGCGACACCCCCTGTTCGGGTACGGACCCGGCGGGCGCGGCCCCCTGTCCGCCCAGGGGCGGGGGCACGGGGCCCTGCCCCGGTACGCTCCGCTGCACGGGTGGCCGCATGGTGCTGGCGCGTGGCACCGGTACGGCACCCGGAGATTGTCCGGCTCCATATGTACTCATGCTGTTCCGTCCCCTCAACCGGTGCGTCGGCACACCGCCATCGTGCATCGTGCCACCTGCCGGGGGGCCCACGCTGGTGATCTGTACCCGTTCAGCCCAAGATAGGTTGGTCTGTATGCGTGCAGTGATACAGAGAGTGGACGGCGCGAGCGTCACCGTGGCAGGCACCGCGGACGACCCGTCGGGGACCGGAATCGTCGGCGAGATCGTCGGCGAAGGACTGTGTGTGCTGGTGGGGGTCACCCATGGGGACACCCCGGAGAAGGCCGCGCAGCTCGCCCGCAAGCTCTGGTCGGTGCGTGTCCTGGAGGGCGAGAAGTCCTGTTCGGATACGAATGCCCCCCTCCTGGTGATTTCCCAGTTCACTCTCTACGGGGACGCCCGGAAGGGCCGCAGGCCCACCTGGAACGCCGCCGCTCCCGGCGAGATCGCCGAACCACTGGTCGACGAGGTGGTGGCGCAACTGCGGGCGCTCGGCGCACATGTGGAGACGGGCCGGTTCGGTGCGGACATGCGCGTCTCGCTCACGAATCACGGCCCGTTCACCGTACTGATCGAGGTGTAGCGGTCCGGTGGTGCGGGGGCGCCCGCACCACCGCATCATCGGCGGTGGACGCCGGTGCGTAGAGGAACTACGGCTCGACGACCGTTTCCTGGGCGGCGGCCGTGTCCCCCGCGATCAGTTCCGCGTCCACGGCCACGTTCCGCTTCACCAGCGCCAGGGCGATCGGGCCCAGCTCGTGGTGGCGGGCCGAGGTCGTGATGAAGCCGAGCTGCCGCCCCTCCACCCCGTCGGCCGCCAGCCGCACCGGCGTGCCGTGTCCGGGCAGGTGCACCTCGCTGCCGTCCAGGTGCAGGAAGACCAGCCGGCGCGGCGGCTTCCCCAGGTTGTGGACGCGGGCGACGGTCTCCTGACCCCGGTAGCAGCCCTTCTGGAGGTGGACGGCGGTGCCGATCCAGCCCAGCTCGTGCGGGATGGTGCGGTGGTCGGTCTCGAAGCCGATGCGCGGGCGGTGGGCCTCGACGCGCAGCGCCTCGTACGCCAGGATGCCCGCCGCCGGACCGTGCCCGGCGGCGTACGTCTCCAGGTCCGCGCGGGGCAGGAACAGGTCCCGGCCGTGCGGCGTCTCCCGTACGGCGACGCCTTCGGGCACCTCGGCGATGGAACCGGCCGGCAGATGGACGACGGCGATGTCCTCGGTACGGTCGGCGACCTCGACCCGGTAGTAGAACTTCATCGACTCCAGATAGGCGATGAGCTCGCCCTGCGTCTCCGGTTCGACGTGCATCCACACCCGCTCGCCGTCGTCGACGAGGTACATGGCGTGCTCGATGTGCCCGTTCGAGCTCAGGATCAGCGCCTCGGTGGCCTGGCCGGGGGCGAGGTCGCTGACGTGCTGGGTGAGCAGTAGATGGAGCCAGCTCAGCCGGTCGTCGCCGCTGACGGTGACGACACCCCGGTGGGAGAGGTCGACGAAACCGTTGCCGTCGGCGAGGGCGCGTTGCTCGCGGAACAGGTCGCCGTAGTGCGCGGCAACACCTTCGTCGCGGCCCTCGGCGGGGACTGCGCCGGGCAGGGACAACAGGGGGCTCTTCATGCGCCCAGCCTACGACCCGGCGGCGGAGGGCCTGCCCGGCCGGGCACCGGGCCTTTGTACCTAGGACCTGACCAGGACCTGACCAGGACCTATTCGGCGGCGGCGGTCTTCGCCTTCGCGGTGCAGTCGGCGCAGCGGCCGAAGATCGCGAAGTGCTTCATGTCCGTCTCGAAGCCGAAGCTGTCCCGGAGCTTCGCGGTGAAGTCGGCGACCACGTCGACATCGGCCTCGATGACGTCCGCGCAGTCCCGGCAGACCAGATGGATGTGGTGATGGCGGTCGGCCAGGTGGTACGTCGGAGCGCCGTGCCCGAGATGGGCGTGACTGACCAGCCCGAGCTCCTCCAGGAGCTCCAGGGTCCGGTACACGGTGGAGATGTTCACGCCGGACGCGGTCCGGCGCACTTCGCACAGGATGTCGTCGGGCGTCGCGTGTTCCAGCGCGTCGACGGCCTCCAGGACGAGCTGACGCTGAGGCGTCAGCCGGTAGCCACGCTGCCGAAGATCGGTCTTCCAGTCGGTGCTCACCACATGGCCAGTGTAGGTCCGGGTGAGCACCTTCCCGCAGCTTCGCGGACTACTTGAAGAACGCGATGCCGTCGTCCGGCATGTCCTCGAGGTTCCGCGCCATCTCGGCGACCTCTTCCGGAGTGACGACCTTCTTCAGGTGCGCCGACATGTAGGGGCGCAGCTCGACCTCGGGGGTGGACTTCTCGCCGACCCACATCAGGTCGCTCTTCACGTACCCGTAGAGGCGCTTTCCGCCGCTGTACGGGCCGGAGGCCGCCGTCCGGGCCACCGCGTCGGTGACCAGGTCGATCTGCGGCTTCTGGTCCGCCAGCTCGCCGTACCAGATCTCGACGACGCCCTGGTCGCGGACCATGACGATCTCGACCTTGCGGTCCTTGTCGATGCGCCAGTAGCCGGACTCGGACTCCAGCGGCCGGACCTGATTGCCCTCCTCGTCCAGCACCCAGGTGTGCGAGACGTACTCCAGGAAGTCCCGGCCGTCGTGGCTGAAGGTGACCTCCTGGCCGAAGTTGCACTTCTCGGCACCGGGGAAGTCGGACACACCCGCGCCCGCCCAGTTGCCCAGGAGGAAGGCCAGCGGGACGAGGTCCGGGTGGAGGTCGGACGGAATCGAGATCATGGGCGTCTCAGACGATCTGTGAGGGAGCGGCGGAGTTCTACGAGGGTCAGCGCTGGCCCTGGTACAGCTTCTTCACGGTCAGACCGGCGAACGCGAGCACGCCGACGCAGACCAGGATCAGCAGGGCGGAGAAGAATGCCTCAAGCACGGGGGCTCCTCGGAACGAGCGAAATGGCAGCAGTACAGGGCCGGGTCCCAGCCTAATGGGTAGGGGCCCGGCCCTCTCGTTCAGGTCCTCAGCCGAGCAGCTGGTTCCGCAGGATCAGCGACTGCTGGAACGGGATGCGTGCCGCCTCCTCCTTGCCCTTACGGGTGTGGATCACCAGCGCGAGGGTGTCGCCCGCGACGGAGTACGCCTGGCGGACGTGCTCGCCGCCGAAGGGGGCCTTCTCGTCGAACACGTACGGCGTGACGCCCGGGACCTTGTCCGCGGCGTTCCAGGACTCGTCCAGCTCCATCACGTCGGTGCCGACGAGCGGGATGCCGGCCGAGACCCCGACGTACAGATCGTCGCGCAGCGCCCCGGCGAAGCCCGCCGAGTTGAACTGGAGCAGATAGGTCCGGGACACGGTGCCGTCCGGCATGGTCCAGCCCCGGGCCGCGATGTGCCGCAGGGCCGAGTCCTTGAGGAGCTGGGACAGCCCGTCCCGCTTGTCCTTCCGGAACTCCGCGAGGAACTGCCCGGTGGGGACCCAGCCGCCGGTCAGCTTCTTGTCCGCCGTCGCTCCGGCCGGGGCGGGCAGCAGCAGTTTCCGCAGGTCCGCGTGGTGCACCTCGGCGGGGTTGCCGTCGCTGAACGGTCGCGGCGAACCGGCCGGGAGCGCGGGAAGCGACAGCGTCGGGTAGTCCCAGCGCCCGTCGCCCTCGGTGGCGAGCCCCGGCACGTCGGTGCGCTCCATCGACGCGGGACCGAGAGCCGTACCGGTGCCGGCCGAGCCGAGCACCAGCACGGCGGCGGTCCAGCGCGCAGGTCACCGTCCGTCTTGACCTGCCGGTCCTGCGCGACGGGCGGCGGGGCCGGGGCCTTGTCCGCGGGCAGCGGCTTCGCCGGGTAGCCCAGGCCCGGCTGCGACAGCGCGGCCAACGGGGTCGGTGCGCGCTCGGCCTGAATGCCGTGACCGACGGCGGCGCCGCCGGAGATGCCGAGCAGCGCGGCGGTGGCGATGAGCAATGTCGTACGTCCGCGCGGACGTGGGCGTACGGGAGTGTCAGCAACAACAGGAGCGACAGAAGCGCTGGGAGCGACGGGAGCGGCAGGTGGCTCCGTCGGTACGTCAGGAATGGTGTCGTTCAGTTCCGAAAGGGTCCCCCCGAGACCCGAGGCGCAGATTCCGTTACCTGCGCACACAACTGACCCACAGGCACCGAAAGAGGTTGCCCACCCGACGATTACAGTTCGGCATATGCCAAAGAAGCTCGTGATCAAGGTGACCGCCGGTGCCGATTCCGCCGAGCGCTGCTCCCAGGCCTTCACCGTGGCGGCCGTGGCCGTCGCCAGCGGTGTGGAGGTCTCGCTCTGGCTGACCGGAGAATCCTCCTGGTTCGCCCTGCCGGGGCGCGCCGCCGAGTTCGAGCTGCCGCACGCCGCGCCGCTGCCCGACCTGATCGATTCGATCCTGGCGGGCGGTCGCGTCACGCTCTGTACGCAGTGCGCGGCCCGGCGCGACATCAGCGAGAAGGACGTACTGGAGGGCGTACGGATCGCGGGCGCCCAGGTCTTCGTACAGGAAGCCATGGCGGACGGCACTCAGGCCCTCGTCTACTGAGGGCCCCGCGTCCGGGAGGCTCCTACCGGCGACGCTTCCTGCCGTCGAGTTCGTCCCACCGGTCGTCGGACTTCGCGTCGTCGGGCGGTTCGTCCCACCAACGGTCCTCCGGGCCGCGCCGGTTGGCGACGATCGCCGCGATCGGCGGGATGACCATGGCGACCAGGCACATCCCGATGGCGGCCGGCATCGACCAGAGGCGTACGAAAGCCCAGGCGGAGACGAAGAGGACGATGCATCCGCCCATCATCAGGAAATAGCCGCGACGGCGCCGGGCGTACATACCTCCAGCGTAGGCCCGATCCGGCGAAGCGGCCCGGGCCGAACGGCGCGAAGGGCCGCACCCCTGCTCAGGTGGCGTCCAACCCCCTGGGGTGCGGCCCTTCGGCCGGTCATGCGTCGTACGTCGTACTCCCGCGTCTCGTACTCCCGCGTCGTACTCCCGCGTCTCGTACTCCCGCGTCGCGCGTCGTGTGTCGCGTCAGCCGGAGCTAGACGGCGATCGCGACCTCGGAGAGGCCACCGGTCTGCGCCACGACCGTACGGTCGGCGCTGCCGCCCGGAACCAGGGCGCGGAGCGTCCAGGTGCCCTCGGCCGCGTAGAAGCGGAACTGTCCGGTCGCCGAGGTCGGGACCTCGGCGGTGAACTCGCCGGTCGAGTCCAGCAGGCGCACATAGCCGGTGACGGGCTCGCCGTCACGGGTCACGCTGCCCTGGATGGTGGTCTCGCCGGGCTTGACCGTCGAAGCGTCGGGGCCGCCGGCCTGTGCTCCACACATGGTGTTCTGTCCTTCTGGTCGGAGTCCTGCTGAACGGTTGAGCGGTCCTGCGGAACTACTTGGCGGCGCCGAGCTCGATCGGCACGCCCACGAGGGAGCCGTACTCGGTCCACGAACCGTCGTAGTTCTTGACGTTCGCCTGGCCGAGCAGCTCGTGCAGCACGAACCAGGTGAGCGCGGAGCGCTCACCGATGCGGCAGTAGGCGATGGTGTCCTTCGCCAGGTCGACCTTCTCGGCCTCGTAGAGGGCCTTGAGCTCGTCGTCCGACTTGAAGGTGCCGTCGTCGTTGGCGTTCTTCGACCACGGGATGTTGCGGGCGCTCGGCACGTGGCCGGGACGCTGCGACTGCTCCTGCGGGAGGTGCGCCGGCGCGAGCAGCTTGCCGCTGAACTCGTCGGGCGACCGCACGTCGACCAGGTTCAGGCTGCCGATGGCCTTCACGACGTCGTCGCGGTAGGCGCGGATCGACTCGTCCTGCGGCTTGGCCTTGTACGAGGTGGCCGGGCGGGACGGAACGGCGTCGACCAGGTCGCGGGAGTCGAGCTCCCACTTCTTGCGGCCGCCGTCGAGGAGCTTGACGCCCTCGTGGCCGTACAGCTTGAAGTACCAGTACGCGTACGAGGCGAACCAGTTGTTGTTGCCGCCGTACAGGACGACGAGCGTGTCGTTCGCGATGCCCTTCTCCGACAGGAGCTTCTCGAAGCCGGCCTGGTCGATGAAGTCGCGGCGGACCGGGTCCTGGAGGTCCTTGGTCCAGTCGATCCGGATCGCGTTCTTGATGTGGTTCTTCTCGTACGCGGAGGTGTCCTCGTCGACCTCGACGATGGCGACCTTCGGGTCGTCGATGTGGGCCTCGACCCAGTCGGCGTCTACCAGGACGTCACTGCGGCTCATGTGGTTCTCCTCCGGGGCAGTCTGCGGCGGGGTGGTGCGGAGTGCGGGTGCGGGATGTACGCGCGACATGCACGGAGCGCGGCGCGTACGAGGCGCGGGCTCGGCCCTGACAGTGGTCGAGGAGCCGGGGAAAAACAGGACGCCGGAAACGTCCCGCTCAGAAGGTGCGACAGAGCATGGCGGCGACGCGGCAGAGGTCCACTGCCCGCCGCTTCGTGAGGTCCGCCTGTCGCTTCATGTGTCCGATCGTAGGGAGGTACGGGCGGAGATGTCACCGTCATGTCGGATGATGAGACGGGATCGTCCGTCATGCGAGACGGGGAGGGCGTGACCAGGGGCTGGGAGTCGTGCCCCGGCGGTGTGCGCCCGACGTCCATCTGAGGACCGGACAGGAATGTCTCAATATCTGGATCGGCTGCGGATCCGGGGCGGCCGGGGCCGCCGTCGCCGGTCCGTCACCCCGTGAGCGCGACGTCCGAGCCCGTGACCGAGATCTCCAGGCCGTCCGGGGTCACCTCGACCTTCTCCAGCTTCAGACCGTTCGGCAGCCCGCCGGTCTCCCGCTCGAAGTCGGTCTTCCCGCGGACCAGATCCTCCAGACCGGGGATGCCCTCGCCCGGGACCTTGTCCGCGTGCACCCGGATGGTCCTGCCGTCGACGAGGGTGACGGTGGAGAGCACGCTGCGCGAGACGGGGCGGCCGAGGATGTCGACCGTGCCGGTGACCTTCACCTTGCCGTCGCCGCCGTACTCGACGGCGACGCCGTCGTTGGCCGCCGAGGTCAGGTCCGCGTAGTTGACGAGGACCGTACCGGTGGCACGGGCGGCCGTGGCGCTGGAGTAGCCGGAACCGAGGGTCACGTCGTGCAGTTGGGCCCGCATCTCACTGATCCGGATCGCGCGGCCACCGGCGCTGGTACTGATCCCGGTGAGCTTGACGTCCACCTGGCCGAACCGTGAACCGGCGATCTGCGTCAGGAACGGGAAGCCCTTGATCGAGACGTCCGTCGAACCGGCGCTGCCCCCGCTGATCCGGATCCGGCCCTCGGCCTCGGACTCCGCGAAGTACACGGCGGCACGGTCGACGGCGACGAAGGCACCACCCAGCACCACCAGGACGATCAGCAGTATTCGCAGTGCGCGCATGCCCGTTGCTCCCCACCCTGACCCGACCGGACCCCCCGTGGGACCCGACGGGACCCCTGGCGCCCGTGAGCCTACTTGGGCCGCACGGGACACCCGGGGTGATCGACGTTCGGAGACCCCCGATCGGTTCCCGCGGCATCTCCCGTACGCGGGGTACCTCCGAACTCACCGCGCCCGCCGATCTCACGGCCCCGTGCGTACGCGCGTCCCCGTCCGTACGCACGGCATCACCGTCAGGCGATCACACGGCCGATCAGATACACGGCGGGAGCCGCGGCGGTCAGCGGCAGCGCCACTCCGGCCGTCATGTGCACGAACCGGGACGGGTAGTCGTAGCTCGCCACCCGCAGCCCGATCAGCGCGCAGCCACCGGCCACGAGCCCGAGGAACGCGGCCTTCGTACCGAAGTCCGTGAACCCGCCCATCGCGAGACCGGCTCCCGTGGCGACGAGCAGCGCCAACACGACCGACGCGGCTCCCGGCAGGGGCAGCGCCCTGACGAGTACGGCGGCCGCGACCGCCACCCCGCCCACCGTCACGGCGTCCGGGACCGCCGCCAGATGCCCGGCGGCGAGCACGGCGAGGGCGGCGGACACGACGGTGGCCATCAGCCCGGACATCCGCTCGTCGGCGCCCGCGTGGCTGCGCAGTTGCAGGACGACCATGAGCAGCACCCAGACGCCCAGGGTGCCCAGGAGGGCGGCGGGGCCGTTCTCCCGGCCGGCCGCGAGCAGCGCCACATCCGCGGCGAACCCGCCCGCGAAGGCGAGCGCGATGCCCTGGCGGGCCGGCCACATGCCGTTGAGCCGGAACCACCCGGCGGCCGTCACGGCCTGGAGCAGGACCAGCGGGACGAGCAGGGCGTACTGCCCGATCGCGGCACCGAGGGCGAGGAGCAGGCCGAGCCCCGCGGTGATCGCGGCGGGCTGCATGCCCGGCGCGATGATCGGTGAACGGCCTTCGGCGCGGGCCCGCTGGGCGTCGGTGATCCGGCTGTTGCCGAGGGTCGTGGGCGCGCTGAACCCGGAGGCGTCCCGCGGCCCGGAGGCCGCGACGGGCGACACGGGCGCGGGGGCGGGGGCGGCCGATGAGTCCGCGACCTCGGGCGGCAGCGGGTACGAACCCGAGTCACCCTGTGGCGGCAGATACGCCGCGTCGGTGGCGGCGGCCGGGTGCTGCTGGTGCTGCTGGTGTCCCTGGTACGGCTGCTGCTGCGGCTGAAGTGGCTGCTGCGGCTGAAGCGGCTGGATCGTCGGCTGGTACTGGGTGTCCCAGGTCTGCGCCTGCCAGGTCTGCGTCGCGCCCTGGTCGAAGGCCCCCGGCTCCGAGTGCCCCGTGGGCCACTGGGCCGCTGCGGCGCCCGTGTCGCCCGTGTGGGCCCCGTACGCGCCGTACGGGGCCTGGCCACCGTACGACTGCTGGGGCTGGGGCTGAGGCTGCTGCTGGGGGTGCTGCTGAGGCTGCTGCTGCCCGTACACGGGAGCGCCCTGGGCCGGATCGCCGTAGGACTGGCCGTCGTACGGCCGCTGTCCGTCGTACGACGGGGACTGCTGTCCGTCGTGCGGCTGCTCACCGTGCGGATACGGATACGGATACTGCTGATCGTTGCTGCTCATGGTCTGCGGTTCACCCTCCTGCGAACGGCGGGAGCACCTCGACCGTGCCGCCCTCGGCAAGCCGTACGGTCTCATGGCCACGGGTCCCGACGGGGTCACCGTCGATCAGGAACGAACACCTTCGCAGTACGCGGGCCAGCTCACCGGGGTGCCGTTCGCGTACCGCGTCGAGCGCCTCGGCGAGTGTCGCCGCCGCGTACGGCTCCTCCGCGGTCCCCGCGGCGGCCTTGGCCGCAGCCCAGTAACGGATCGTTCCCGTCGCCATGGCGCCACCCCTTTCCTCGTACGTCAGCTGTCCATGATGGGTCACGCCGCGACCGCCCAGTCGGCGATGCGGGTGAGCAGGGCCTCGTCGGACGCGTTCTCCGCGTGCCCCATCCCCCGCTCCAGCCACAGATCCGCGCCGCCCTCACCGGCGGCCGCGGCGAGCGCCCGCGGGTGGTCGAGCGGGAAGTACGGGTCCTGGTCGCCGTGCACGATCAGCAGCGGGGCCGGGGCGATCAGCGGAACCGCCCCGACCGGGGAGAGCGGTACGGGGTCCCAGGCCCCGCCGTCGATCCGGGTGCCGAAGCCGTAGCGGCCGACGAGCCGGCCCGTGGGGCGCGTGACCACCCAGTGCAGGCGCCGCATCGGGGCCGTACCCCGGTAGAACCAGCGCGCGGGAGCACTTACCGCAACCACCGCGTCGGCGTACGCCTCCGTGCGCCCCTCGCACGCCGTTACTCGAACGGCCGAATCGCCTCGTATCACATCGTGGACGGAATCCGGTCCCGCGTTCCGGGCCGGAAACGGGGTCGCGTCATCGGTATAGAGGGCACCGTGCCGGAGCGCCACGGAGCCGCCCATGGAGAAGCCGACCGTCACGATCCGCCGGTGTCCCAGCGAGCGCGCCCAGGCCACCGCGGCGGCCAGATCCCGTACCTCACGGTCGCCCACCGTCGAGCGGCCGCCGGACCTTCCGTGCCCCCGAAAAGAGAACGTGATCACGGCCGCACGCTGGGAGAACACCCGAGCCGCCCGCCGCACGGCGGGCCGGTCCAGATGGCCGGTGAAGCCGTGCGCGACGACGATCGCCGTGGTGGCCCGAACCCGGTCCCGCGCACCGTCCCGCGCCCCCTCCGCCGGAGCCGCGAAACCCGCCGTACACGGTACGTACACCGCCTCGACCGCGACCCCGTCATCGGTCAGCAATGTGGTGCGGCGGGGGTTCGGCGTGAGGAAGGAAACAGAAGAACTCAGGAATCGGCCCTCGGACACAGAACTCATGTGGGTTATTCTGCTGCGAAGAGGATCCGGGCAATGCAGCCCCCGGGTCCTTTTGTGCTTTCCACACGTTGTTACGGAGACGTTTCAACAAGCTCAGCGGTCCCAGGGCGCGGGACCGCACCCGTAGAACCCGCATGACCGTACGAAGCAGTGCCGCATACTCCCCCGGGTCCGACCCGGGAGTGCCCCTCTCGCAGGGAACGAGGAGGACCGACGTAATGGGCGAGCGAACCGTGCAAGACGATCGACCGACGAACCGGGCAGGTGGGCGGCGATGAGTTCACTGCTGCTTCTGACCAACGCACTTCAGCCGTCGACGGAGGTGCTTCCCGCCCTCGGCCTCCTGCTGCACAGCGTGCGGGTGGCCCCCGCCGAGGGCCCCGCTCTCGTCGACACCCCCGGTGCCGACGTGATCCTCATCGACGGGCGCCGCGACCTTCCACAGGTGCGTTCGCTCTGTCAGCTGCTGCGGTCCACCGGACCCGGCTGCCCACTGATCCTCGTGGTCACGGAGGGCGGTCTCGCCGCCGTCACCGCCGACTGGGGCATCGACGACGTCCTGCTGGACACGGCGGGCCCGGCGGAGGTCGAGGCCCGGCTGCGGCTGGCCACCGGCCGTCGGCAGATCAGCTCCGACGACTCCCCGATGGAGATCCGCAACGGCGACCTCTCGGTCGACGAGGCGACGTACAGCGCCAAGTTGAAGGGCCGGGTCCTGGACCTGACCTTCAAGGAGTTCGAACTGATCAAGTACCTCGCCCAGCACCCGGGCCGCGTCTTCACCCGCGCCCAGCTGCTCCAGGAGGTGTGGGGCTACGACTACTTCGGCGGTACGCGGACGGTCGACGTCCACGTCCGGCGGCTGCGCGCCAAGCTGGGCCCCGAGCACGAGTCGCTGATCGGCACCGTGCGCAACGTCGGTTACCGCTTCGTCACCCCGGAGAAGGTGGAGCGCGCCGCCGCCGAGGAGGCGAAGGCGCAGGAAGCCAAGGACCGGGCGGCGAAGGTCCGGGCGCCGGTGGCGACGGCCACCGAAGCCGTGACCCGTTCGGTGCGGCGACCGGAAGCGAAGCTCCCGGAAGAAGCCCCGGTCCGGCCTGCCAGGAGGTAGGTCCATCCGCGTAGACTGCCGCGCGTGGCCAAGGTGACGCGGGACGATGTGGCGAGACTTGCGGGTACGTCGACCGCGGTCGTCAGTTATGTCATCAACAACGGACCCAGGCCGGTCGCCCCGGCCACGCGCGAGCGGGTGCTCGCCGCGATCAAGCAGTTGGGCTACCGGCCCGACCGGGTCGCCCAGGCCATGGCCTCGCGGCGCACCGACCTCATAGGAATGATCGTGCCGGACGCGCGCCAGCCGTTCTTCGCGGAGATGGCGCACGCGGTCGAACAGGCCGCGGCCGAACGCGGAAAGATGGTCCTCGTCGGCAACTCCGACTACCGCGACGAACGCGAGGTCCACTATCTGCGGGCCTTCCTCGGCATGCGCGTCTCCGGCCTGATCCTGGTCAGCCAGGGACCCAGCGAACGGGCCGCGGCCGAGATCGAGGCATGGGACGCCCGCGTCGTGCTGCTCCACGAGCGGCCCGAGGCGATCGACGACGTCGCGGTGGTCACGGACGACGTCGGCGGCGCGCAGCTCGCCACCCGTCACCTGCTGGAGCACGGCAACGCGTACGTGGCCTGCCTCGGCGGCGTGGAGTCGACCCCGGCGGTCGGTGACCCGGTCGCCGACCACGTCGAGGGCTGGCGCCGGGCGATGCACGAGTCGGGGCGTTCGACGGAGGGCCGGCTGTTCCAGGCCCCGTACAACCGTTACGACGCCTACCAGGTCGCGCTCGGGCTGCTGTCCGGCCCGGACCGGCCCCCGGCGATCTTCTGCGCGACGGACGACCAGGCCATCGGGGTACTGCGGGCGGCCCGCGAGCTGCGGATCGATGTGCCCGGGGAGCTCGCGGTCGCGGGCTTCGACGACGTGAAGGAAGCCGGTCTCACCGACCCGCCGCTGACGACGGTCTTCTCGGACCGCCCGGCGATGGCGCGGGCGGCCGTGGACCTGGTCCTGGACGACTCGCTGCGGGTCTCGGGCTCGCGCCGGGAGCGGCTGAAGCAGTTCCCGTCGGCGCTGGTGGTGCGGCGCTCGTGCGGGTGCGGGGAGCCGACGCCCGAGCGGTAGAACACGGGGAGGCCGGCGGTCCGGCGGCCGGGCGGTCCGGGGCGGGCCTTTATTTCGGACATACACGGTTCTGCCGGGCTTCTCAGGACGTATTCAGGCTCTTCTCATGTTCGCTGGCCACTCTCGTAGACATGACTGAGAGCCACCGCCCGAGCGGCGAGTACCCGACGTACCCCTCGTACCCGACGGACCCCTCGCACGTGTACGCGGGCGGGGCCGCGTCCTACCCGCCCCCGCCCGCGTACGAGCCCGAGCAGCCGAAGCCCCGGCGCCGGGCGAAGCGGCCCGTCGCGCTCCTGGCGGCGGTGGCGATCGTCGCGGCGGTGGTCGGCGGCGGCAGCGCGGCCCTGGTCGGGACGCTCAGCGACGGCGGTACGACCGCCTCCGGCTCCTCCGGCGTCGTCAACGGCACCACCGTCTCGCAGAGCAGCGCGGGCACCGTCTCCGGGGTCGCGGCGGCCGTGTCCCCGGCGATCGTCGAGATCGGCGCGACCTCGACGGCGGGCCGGTCCACCGGCTCCGGCGTGGTCATCACCGCCGACGGCGAGATCATCACCAACAACCACGTCGTCTCCGGCGCCTCCGAGATCAAGGTGACGTTCTCCACCGGCAGGACGTACACCGCCGATGTCGTCGGCACCGACGCCGACAAGGACCTCGCGCTGATCAAGCTCAAGGGCGCGAGCGGCCTGAAGACGGCTTCGCTCGGCGACTCCTCCGACGTGAAGGTCGGCGACCAGGTCGTGGCGATCGGCTCCCCCGAGGGCTTGACCGGCACCGTCACCAGCGGCATCATCTCCGCGCTCGACCGCGATGTCACCGTGGCCAAGGACGACAGCTCCGGCAGCGGACAGGGGCAGGGGCAGGGCCAGGGACAGCGCCAACAGGGCGGCGGACAGTGGCCGTTCGAGTTCGGCGGGCAGCAGTTCAACGGCGACACGGGTACGTCGAAGACCACGTACAAGGCCCTCCAGACCGACGCCTCCCTCAACCCGGGCAACTCCGGCGGCGCGCTGATCAACATGAACGGCGAGATCATCGGCATCAACTCCGCGATGTACTCGCCCAGCTCCGCGAGCGGCACGGACAGCTCCGCCGCGGGCAGCGTGGGCCTCGGCTTCGCCATCCCCGTCAACACGGTCAAGGCCGACCTGGACACACTGCGGTCCGGCGCCGGCTCCTGAGCACCGATCCAGGTGACGGCCGTGCGAGGCTGAGAGCATCCGTATCAGGCCGGAACGAGAAGAGGACGAGCAGCGATGAGCCCCGCCGAAGACGATCCGCAGCGCATCCTGATCGTCGACGACGAGCCCGCCGTGCGCGAGGCGCTGCGGCGCAGCCTCGCGTTCGAGGGGTACGGGACCGAGGTCGCCGTGGACGGTTACGACGCCCTCACCAAGGCGGAGGCGTACGCCCCCGACCTGATCGTCCTGGACATCCAGATGCCCCGCATGGACGGCCTCACCGCCGCGCGCCGCATCCGGTCCACCGGCACCACCACCCCCATCCTCATGCTCACCGCCCGCGACACCGTCGGCGACCGGGTCACCGGCCTCGACGCGGGCGCCGACGACTACCTGGTCAAGCCCTTCGAACTGGACGAGCTCTTCGCCCGCATCCGGGCCCTGCTGCGCCGCAGCTCCTACGCGGCGGCGGCGGGCGCGGACGTCACCGACGACGACGTCCTGTCCTTCGCCGACCTGCGGATGGACCTCACCACCCGCGAGGTCACCCGGGGAGAGCGCCGGGTCGAACTGACCCGTACCGAATTCACCCTCCTGGAAATGTTCCTGGCGCACCCGCGCCAGGTCCTCACCCGGGAGCAGATCCTCAAGGCGGTCTGGGGCTTCGACTTCGAACCGAGCTCCAACTCCCTGGACGTGTACGTGATGTACCTGCGCCGCAAGACGGAAGCGGGCGGGGAACCGCGTCTGGTCCACACGGTGCGCGGCGTGGGATACGCGCTGCGGTCCGGCGGCGGTGACGGGTGACGGGCCTGGTGCGCCGGTTCCGCGCCCTGCCACTGCGGTCCCGGCTCGCGCTGCTGGTGGCGACGGCGGTGGCAGTGGCCGTCGCGGCGGCGGCGGCGGCGTGCTGGTTCGTGACGCGGGCCCAGCTGGAGGGGCAGCTCGACAACTCGCTGCGCAGCGCGAAGATGGACAACGACAAGATGCGGGACCTGCTGACCGCGTGCCTGAGCGGCGGAAAGCTGCCGGCCCAGGAGTTCCCTGGCCAGTACACCGTGCAGATCGTGGCGGCGAACGGCACCTACTGCCCGGCCCCGAACACCACGCCCATTCCCGCCCAGCCCAGCGACATCGCCGTGGCGTCGGGGCAGCGGCACGACGCCCTGCACACGACCGAGAACGACGACGGCGCGGACATGCGCGTCTACACCCGCAAACTGCCGGTGGTCGGGGTCGGCTCGGCGGGCGACCGGCTCGCCGTCTCCGTCGCCCGCCCCCTGAGCGAGATCGACGCCCCGCTCTCCACCCTCGCCTGGGTCCTCGCCCTCGTCTCCGGCATCGGCGTCGTCGGCGCGGGCGCCGCCGGGCTGTGGGTGGCCAGGTCCGGGCTGCGCCCGGTGGACGAGCTCACCGAGGCCGTGGAGCACGTGGCGCGCACCGAGGACCTCACCGTCCGCATCCCGGTCGAGGGCGAGGACGAGATCGCCCGGCTCTCGCGCTCCTTCAACTCCATGACCGCCTCGCTCGCCACTTCCCGCGACCGCCAGGCCCAGCTGATCGCGGACGCGGGCCATGAGCTGAGGACCCCGCTCACCTCACTGCGTACGAACGTCGAACTGCTCGCCCGCAGCGAGGAGACCGGCCGGGCGATCCCGCCGGACGACCGCAAGGCGCTGATGACGTCGGTCAAGGCCCAGATGACAGAGCTGGCCTCCCTCATCGGCGACCTCCAGGAACTGGCCCGCCCGGACGCCGCCCAGCCCGGCCCGCTCCAGGTGGTCGCCCTGCACGACATCACCCGCACCGCCCTGCAACGGGCCGGGCTGCGCGGCCCCGAGCTGACGATCACGGCGGAGCTGGCCCCCTGGTACGTACGGGCGGAACCGGCCGCGCTGGAGCGGGCGATCGTCAACGTCCTGGACAACGCGGTGAAGTTCAGCCCGCCCGGCGCGACGATCGACGTGGCCCTGCACCGGGGCGAGCTGACGGTACGGGACCGGGGCCCCGGCATCCCCGCCGACGAACTCCCCCACGTCTTCGAACGCTTCTGGCGCTCCCCGTCGGCCCGCCAGCTCCCCGGCTCGGGCCTCGGCCTGTCCATCGTCGCCCGCACGGTCCAGCAGGCGGGCGGCACCATCACCCTGACCCCGGCCCCGGACGACGGCCCCGGCACGGTCGCGTCGATCCGGCTGCCGGGGGCACCGCAACCGCCGCCGGAGCTGTGACCGGGCAAAGTCAGAGACGGCGCCGGAACTCGGCGGCGAACTGCGGTGCGCCTCCCGGGTCCAGCCGGTCCAGCAGACCGTGCAGGTCGCTGGGCTCCCGCCGGCAGGAACCCAGCTGCGCGCGCAGGACGGAATTCATCTCCACCGGCGCGAGATCGAGCATGTCCAGGAGGAAGTCGTCGGGGCGCAATACCTCGATCTCGTACGGGTCCGACGCCTCGGCCGGGAAGTCTTCACGTTCAGCGTGACGACGGCATGTGCTGGCCCCGGACCGCCGCCGCCAGCACATGCCGATCCTCGGGGTCGTTCGCCATGGCGGGCATGAGCGCCTCGTATCCCGATACGAGACCGTCGGGAAACGTCCCTGCCATCGCTTCGACGATTCCCGTCGGCCGGCTGACTCCCAGGAGGTCGGCGGCCTCTTGCGTGGTCAGCGTGGTGTTCACCGGTGCGACGGTCACCGCCTTGCCCTCCGACAGCGCCCGCACCACGACCATGAGCGCCTCGTAGACCTCTGGGGGCAGTGCGTGCGTGGCGCCGTCGGGGCCGCGCAGCAGGGCCGGCTCCACAGCTTGCGGGGTCCGGTCCAGAAAGGCGCGGAGCTCAGCGGTCTCCGCGCGGTGCTCGGGCAGGAGAGTGCGGTCTTCAGTAGTGCCGTGCATAGCCCTGTCTCCTTTGAGAGTAGACCCAGCATCGCGCAATTCGAAAGAAACGAAAGCGGTCAGCGCCCCGCGCCTCAGGCCCCCGGGTTGTGCCGGATCAGGGATTCCACCAGCCCGGACCGGGTCGCGGGGAAGTCCAGGGGGACGATGCCGAGGCCCGTCCAGCCCGCGGTTCCCGAGCCGTCGAGGAAAGAGTGCACCTGGGGGTTGAGCCGGTCGGCGTTCCAGCGGGGCGGCATCAGGGCGGCGGTGCTCACGTAGTTCATGAACAGCTTGCCCGGCTGCTCGGCGGCCCTGCGGAACTGGGCCTCGATCTTCGGGTACTTCCCGAACGGCTCGGCCATGTAGTCGTCCTGGATGTCGAAGACCGCCGGATCGGCGTACCGGACCCCGGGCAGCCCCCCGTTGTCGGCGAGCAGCACCACCTTGCCGCGCGCCCCTCCCAGCGTGGGCAGCGTGGGGTCGAGGCGGAACAACGGCCGCCAGCCCTTGGTGTCGAGGTAGAGGTCGAAGATCCGCCGGAACGCGGCGTCGCTCTCCTCCGAGTACTCCTGCTTGACCCGCATCAGCACGGTCTCGCTCGGCCGCGCGGCCAGGAAGTCCCAGCAGGCGCCGAGGACATCGCCGAACATCAGGTTCTGGAACGACGCCCCGTGGTGGATGGCGAACGAGTCCCCGGTGATCCGGCACCGCACGTCGAGGAAGCGGATGCCGCTGTTCAGCTGCTCGGCGATCGTCGTGTTCTGGCACTCGGTCCAGGGGCCGCCGTACCTCGCGCCCGAATCGTGCGAGCCCGGGATCGTGAGCCGCTGAAGGCCGGTCGCGTCCGGGATGCCGCCCATCCAGTCCTGCGGAGTGCGGACCGTACGGGACGTACGCGCCCCGGCGACGGCGGGCGCGACGCCGGCCAGCGCGGTGGCGGAGACGGCGAGCGCGCCCGCCAGGAAGTTCCTACGGGTAGCGGTGTACGGGCTCATGCGGGGGTGCCTCCGTATGCCGTGGGGGTCAGCCCACGCATTATGACGGGAGCACGTCACTAGAGGAACAAGGCCATGACCCTGAAGTCGTACGGTGATTATTTGGCTGAACGGAACCTTCGGCGCGGGCAGGACCACCACAGCGGGCGAACTGGTCTCCCGCATCCCGGACGCGCGGCTCTTCGATGCCGAGAAGGTCGGGGAGATGCTGTGGCACGTGCTGGGAGTGCCCGAGCGCGACTTCCAGGACTTCCGGCCGTGGCGCGGCCTCGTCGTGGAGACCGCCCGGCAGGTCCTCGACGACGTCGGCGGCACAATCGTCGGGTAACCGGCCGGATCGGGCGACCTGTCAGAGGTGGACCACACCCGTCCCGGTCTCGGCGCACGAGTCCGTGTCGCCCCACGAGACCTCGTAGTACGACACGCGCTCGTCCTCCCCGACCTGCCGCATGCCGGCGGCCGCCATGACGTGCCGGGAAGCGATGTTGTCGTGGTCGGCGTCACCTTTCACGCGGGCGATACCGCTCACCCGCGCGAACTCCAGCAGCGCGCGCAGCGCTTCGGAGGCGTACCCTCTGCCCTGCGCCGCCGGAACGAGCCCGTACCCGATCGTGACGCTGCCCGTGTCGTCGGCGGGACCGTGGAAGTCCACACCCCCGATGGCCAGCCCGTCCTCACGACGGCGGATCTCGAACGCCCCGGGGTGCGGGTGCGGCGTAGCGCCTTCGACCGTACGGGAGTTCAGAAGGCGCCGGGCGGCGGACACGTCCCCGTCCAGGGGATACCCGGCCGCCCAGGAGTCGCGCCGCCCCGGCCCGTCCGGCCCGCCCTCGGCGTACGCCACCAGTTCATGGGCCTCATCGGCGCTCAGCGGATGGAGGAGGAGCCGCGCTGTCTCAAGGTCGCCCATGCCCCGGTGCCTATCACGCACCGCGGACGGACCGCACACGTGTTTTCCCAGCGGCGACGCATCGGACCGCGCCGCGTCGGCCGCTTCGGACGGGACGGGGAGCCGCGTCCTGCCGCCGATATGGAATACGAGGTAGGGGCGCACGGTCCACTCGATCCACGCACCCCGATGGCTCAGCGAGAATCCGCAGGGTTCACCCCGGTACAAGAAGGCCAACGCCCCGATGCAACCGCCCCCGTACAACCAGGACAGCGCGCGGTGCCGCTCGATGGGCGGCAGCCCGGCGGCCAGCGCACGCACCTCCGATCGGACCCGCCGGATCGCCTCTCCAGGGACAGGCACGGAGCACCGCGACAAGTCCGCGATCTCGTCCGCCTCCATGGACCGGTACGTGACTCGCTCGCACCAGAAAGCCCGCACGGCAAAGGGCGACGGTTCGGGGTCGTCGGGCATGAGCTGCCTTCTGGCATCGTCAGGACCACCCCTTGTCCACGGAGCCGGCGTGACGAGCGGCGAACAAGGGGAGCCCCTTCGGAATCCCTCAACCGGCGCAGAGGCAGAGGGTGTTGAGCGCCATCGACATGTTCCCGACAGGGCACGCGTCGCCCGGCGCTACGCCACGAAGCTAGCGCCTGATGCCGATGCGTATCAAGTGTTTGACGTCTAACGAGTGAGGCAATGATTGCCGACAAGTGATACGCAGGTGCGGCCGGACCCGAACCATGCCGCCGGAGGTCGCCGGGAACGGACGGGGCAACCGGGCCGCGAGAACACCACGGCCTACGGCGCCACCCGTGCGGCCTTCCTCGCTGCGATCGCGCTCCGGTAGGGGCAGGCGAGTTGATGCAGGATCTCCTGCGCCAGCAGATCCTCGGGCCCCTTCAGCGCGTCCGCCAGATCATGGTCAACGGGGAACACCAGCTCCGCCGCGATGTTGTCCTGCACGATCCGGGCCAGGTTGTCGAGGGCGACGAAGACGGGGTCGGCGGGCAGTTGGGCCGTCGGCAGGTCGATCAGGTGCGAGTCCGCCTTCGCGGGATCCATGAGCTGTCTGACGATGATCGAGTTCTGGTTCAGGGCGGACGTCGTCCAGATCGACAGAACGACGACGTACAGATCGGGCCAGTCCTCCTCACCGATCGTCTCCCGCCACCGCCCCATGAGGTTTTCCACGCCTTCGATCTGCACCCTGGACGCGTGCCACACGTTGGTACGGATGGCGTCGCTCAACGGGCCGGTGAAGTTCTCGAAGGACTCCATGTCGAATTGCCCGCGACGCACGGACCGGTGGATGAAGTCGATCGCGCCGTCAAGGATCTGCGCACTCGACGCTTCCAGCCGCTGCGGCAGGTCCGCGTTGCCGAGCTGCTGCCTGGCTGTCGTCAGGGTCGTGCCGAAATCCCGGAGCGGACCGATCCAGCCTTTCTCCTCGGGCCCCTTGAACGCCACCATGTCCACGTCGTGCTGGTCGAGACGGGCGGAGCTGGGGAGATCCGGGAGCCGGCGGCCGAGGTACGGGGCGATGATCGAGTAGATGCCCAGCGGAATGTGGGCGATGGATTTGGCCAGCTCGAAGACCTCGGAGACAGGGTGCAGCGACTCCTGTTCTCCGTTGTGGATGAGGGTGTACAGGCCGCCCTGGTCGTCGTTCTGAATGACGATGACCGGACTCAGGTGGTCGATCAACTCGGCCCGGAGCGCGTCGTAATGATGCTGCGTTCCGGTCTCGGCCGCAAGGATCGCGTCGCGGGCCCGGCGTTCCCGGCCCCCTTCGGCCGAACCCGGAGAATTGCTCACGCCATCTGCGGATGCGGCCCGATGGCCGCCGAGGAATCCCATGGCACCGGCTGTGGTGGCGGAGCCGAGAAAACTTCTGCGCGTGCTCACTCCCCGCATTCTTCCGGTTCGGATGCCGATGGCTCACGTGCCCGCGCCGAGAATGGAGAGACTGTCGCCATGACCGCGCATCTCATCTCCGTGATCGGAAGCAGCCCCGGCGTCGGCAAATCCACCCTGTGCCGTGCAGTGGCCGACTGGCTCACCGACGCCGGCGCATCGGTCGACCATTTCGAGGAGGCCGACGTTCTCACGCGACCGGCCTTCCGCCCCGTCGCGGAGGAGTTCGCCGGCGGAGCCGCCGGTGTCCGGCCCGCGACCCTCGTCGCGTGCACCCGGGCCTACGTCGAGGAGTCACTCGGGTCAGGCAAGGACCACCTGGTGACCGACGCCCTCCTGCCGTTCGTCCCGTCCCTCGTGGCATGGGGCCACGACGAGAACACGCTCATCCACGTCATGGCCGAACTGACCCGGGCCGTGGAACCCGCCGAGGTCACGGTGGTGTACGTCCACGACGACCCGGACACGGCACTGCGACGCGCCGTCGACCGGGAAGGCGCCGCCTGGGAGGACTGGTACGTGGCCAGACTCGCCGGTTCCCCCGGCACCCGGGCTGTTCATGACCTCGCCTCGGCCGCCGCGCACCTCCGCTACGAGGCGGACCTGACCCGCCGCCTCCTCGCACGGACCCCCTGGCACCTTCTGACCGTGGAAGCCGGAGTCCTCAACGCCCAGGAGGCCTTCGCCCACACCCGGCGCCACCTGGCGGAGGCGCTGGGGCTTCCCGAGGGGACATCCCCGCAGCAGTAGCCGCCGACGGGCAGGGAAACAGCACCCACAACCGAACGGGCGGCCACCCACCTGCGCCGGTAGGAGACCGCCCGAAGCGAACGCGACCCGGCCGACTAGGCCAGATCGTCGAACTCGCCGCCCTTCGCACCACCCAAGAACGCCCGCAGCTTGGCACGCGTGGTGCGGATGACGACTTCGGGGTTGTCGCTCTCACGCATCAGGATCTCGCCACCGACCTCGGCGAGCTCAAGGCAGTCAGAGCCTTCGGCATTGGAGGATTTCGAGGATTTGCGCCACTGAATTTCCAACATTCTCACGCCTTCATACTTGTTGTGCGATTTGGCGAATGAAGTCCCGCGAGCTCACCGGATCAAGCGACTTCTCTTCGGTCCGGTCCAGAGCGACTCGCCAATTCTCCAGACTCGTCTCGGAATCCAGAAATCCCGACCCGGTCGACGTGTCCGTCTGCACCGTGTCCAGCTGCGGCACCACACCGTAGAGGTAGTGTGCCGAACTGCTCGCGTACGGGAAACCGCCTGCCGCGAACGGGATCGCACGAACGGTGACGTTCTCGCGTTCCGACTGCCTCATCAGGTAGTCGAGTTGACTGCGAGCCACCGTGGCACCGCCATACGTCATGCGCAGTGCGGCCTCATGAATGAGGAACGTGCACGAGCCCAGGTCGTCCCGATCGAGCACGTCGCGGCGCCGCAGCCGATGCGACAACTGGCGCCGCTGACGGGCAGGGCTCGGGGGCGGCACGCTCTCGCCGAAAACCGCACGCGCGTAGTCCTCGGTCTGGAGCAGGCCGGGCATATACATGATCTGCACCGACCTGATGGCCACCGCATGGTGCTCCAACTCGGCCAGGTCGGGAGCGTCGCTGGTGAGGTGGCTCCGGTAATCCTCCCACCAGCCGCTTATGCGCTCGGTAGCCATGTCGGCCAGCGCATCGACATACACGTCGTCGGGACATCCGTAGTGACCGGCCCACGCTCGCACCCGCTCGGCACTCACGCCGAACCTTCCGGATTCGACGTTACTGATAGTGGTGCGATCGGTGCCCAACATGGCCGCCGCCTCGGTGAGCGACAGGCCAGTGTGCTCACGGATCCGACGCAACTCAGTACCCAGGCGGCGCTGTCGTGCCGTGGGCGCCTTCCTCGATGGCATCGACCCTCCTCTTGTCGGACCCCATTGTGGCCCCTGGCTACGACCCTACCCAAAGGGGCGAATGCTTTACGGATTCACGTCTAACGCGTTAGACGATGCGCTACGGTGCTCTCACCACGCGCTACACGTCGGCAAGCCCGAAGTGCAGCCGCACAGGCGTGCGTTGACTGCTGCGCCTGTCCAGCCATCGCCACGGGGCGACGCGCAGCGCACACGCTCGGAGACACCAGACCGTGTGGGGAGAACGACATGACCGCCACCGCCACAATTCCCGTTCCCATCAACCCGCTTGGCGGGGAGAGCTACCGCCTCACCCTTCCCAGCACCGCCAACGCCGCCAGGATCGCGCGGGACTTCGTCGGTTCGTTGCTGCGGGTGAGCCGACATCTCAGCCTTGTGGACGACGCACGCCTCTGCGTCTCGGAGGTGGTCACCAACGCACACCGGCACACCCGTACGTCACTGATCCGCGTCCATGTCGCGGTCAACCGGAAGCGGGTCACCGTCTCCGTCGCGGATGAGGAGGCCTGCGCCGGGAACGTGCTCGCCGCCCTGCGGTCGGGGCCGGAACACGGCGGTGGACGCGGCCTGTTGCTGGTGGAGAGCCTCGCGCTCGCGTGGGGCACCAACACGCTGGACGGCCGCCTGCCGGGGCACAAGGCCGTCTGGTTCACGCTGGGCCGGCCCGATCCGCAGCCGTGACGCCTCCCGTACCCTGCGGCGGTGTACCGCACTGGGACTTCGTGGTCGTCGCCGTCGTCCTCGGCGCGCTCGCCGCGGCGCTGGCCTTCGTGCCGGTACCGCGTACGCGACCGGAAGACGCGGCGGGAGGGCGCGGACGACGGCCACCGCGTGGGCGGGACGCTTCCGGCTGAAGGCCGTCGCAACAACGCGATCCCAACGCCTACGAGCACCTGGTCGAGCAGGGCCGCATCGAGAGCGGCGGCGTACGGAGACCAAGAAGGTGGGGGCGGCCGGCCTTCCGGCCCACCGCCCCCACCCTCGTACTCACGCACTCATGCGGTCACCCGCGTCACGGGGTCACTTGATGATCGTGATCCGGTCCGTGGCCGGCGGGGCCAGCGGGGCCGTCGCCGTGGAGTGGGCCGCCAGGTAGGTGTTGAACACGTCCAGGTCGGACGCGCCGACCAGCTTGTTCGTGCCCTGGCCGAGG
Source organism: Streptomyces sp. NBC_01433 (assembly GCF_026340105.1). Lineage (NCBI taxonomy): Bacteria > Bacillati > Actinomycetota > Actinomycetes > Kitasatosporales > Streptomycetaceae > Streptomyces > Streptomyces sp. NBC_01433. The sequence goes on from NZ_JAPEPM010000001.1 coordinate 1,965,361, forward strand.
GCCGCGAAGCCGTCGCCGCCGCCCGCGAGGAACTCGTTCATCGCGACGCGGTAGCTCTTCGCCGGGTCGATCGCCGCACCGTCGAGCTTGACGGTGTCGGTGACCACGCGGGCCGCGCCCGTCTTCGTCATGTCCAGCGTGTAGGTGAGGCCCTTGGAGACCTGGAGGATCTTCGGGCTGGCCTCGTTGGAGCCGCTGACCTGCTGCCGAAGGGCCTCGACCAGCTGTGCGCCGGTCAGGTCGACCACGTTCATCATGTTGGTGAACGGCTGAACGGTGAACGCCTCGCCGTACGTCACCACCCCGTCGCCCTCACTTCCGGACGCCTTGTGCACCAGGTCCGAGCGGATGCCGCCCGGGTTCATGAACGCGATCTGGGCGCCGCCCTTGTCGGCCGGGGCCAGGCCCTCCAGCTGGGCGTCGGCGATCAGGTTGCCGAGCGGCTTCTCGGGGGCCGTGGAGCCGCGGCCGTTGATGTCGGCGGTGATCCAGCCCTGCGGCCTGTTGGCTATGGGAGCCGCGAGGGCGTTCCAGCGGGCGATCAGCCTCGTCATGTCGGTGGCCTTGGACTGGTCCCGGCTGACGACGTGGTTCGCGGACTTCACCGACGTACGGACGATGTCCTTGGTGCGACGGTCGTAGGTGAGCGTCGTGTCGGTGTAGACCTTGCCGAACGAGGACGCCGAGGTGACCATGCGGGGCTTGCCCGCCGGGTCGGGGACGGTGCACACGTACGCCTGGTGGGTGTGGCCCGTGACGAGCGCGTCCACCTTCGGCGTGATGCCCTTGGCGATGTCGACGATCGGCCCGGATATGCCGTCACCGGCGCCGGGGCTGTCGCAGTCGTAGTTGTACGAGGTGGAGGCCGGGGCCCCGCCCTCGTGGATCAGCGCGACGATCGACTTGACGCCCTTGCGGTCCAGTTCCTTGGCGTACTTGTTGATCGTCTCGATCTCGTCGTGGAACTTCAGGCCCTTGACGCCGTTGGCCGTGACGATGTTCGGGGTGCCCTCCAGGGTCACTCCGATGAAGCCGATCTTGACGCCGTTCTTCTTCCACACCGTGTACGGCTTGAGAAGCGGCTTGCCCGTCTTCTCCTTCGTCACGTTGGCCGCGAGGTAGGGGAAGTCCGCGCCCTTGAACTTCTTGCCCTTCTCGTAGCAGCCCTCGGCCGGGTGACAGCCGCCGTTCTGGAGGCGGGCCAGCTCGGTGGCGCCCTCGTCGAACTCATGGTTGCCGACCGACGTGACATCGAGGTCGAGGCCGTTCAGCGCCTCGATCGTCGGCTCGTCGTGGAAGAGCCCCGACAGCAGCGGGCTCGCGCCCACCATGTCGCCGCCCGCGGCCGTGACGGAGTAGCGGTTGCCCTCGCGCGCCTTGCGCAGCGAGGTGGCCAGGTACTCGACGCCACCGGCCGGAACCGACTTCACCGTGCCGTCGGCCTGCGTCTCGGAGACCGTGCCCGCGGAACCGGCCGGGGGCTCCAGGTTGCCGTGGAGGTCGTTGAAGGACAGCAGTTGCACGTCGACGGTGCGGGGCTTGTGCCCGTGGCCGTGACCGTGGCCGTTGCCCCGGTCCTGGGCGCCGGCCGGCAGCGCGGCGACGAGCGCGCCCACGGTGGCCAGCCCGGCTGCGGCGGCGAGCACCCGCCGGGACGCACGGTTCTTCTGCGGAGTCGCTGACATCGGTCCCCTTGTGAGTTCAGCGGGAGGGTTGGGAAGTGGTCAAAAGTCTGAATCCTGCCTGCCGCAGCCTAGAGTCAACGCGCGTAGCGCAACAGGGGCTTTCGGGTTACGAGCTGGTTGCCCTTGAGGCCGCACGGAGGACCTAAGGGTGCATATAACTCGTTTGGCTTACATATGCAGGCAGAAACGTCACGGCACGCACGTGTGGCGCAAGCCTGTACGGCATGGACAGCGAACTCACGGCCAAGGCCGTCGTACCGGGCGCACGGACGTCGGACCTGCCGCCGGGCTTCAACGAGATGGTCGACCAGCTGAAGTCGATCGTGCGGGGCGCTCATGTGCGCGCACAGCTCAAGGTCAACACCGAGATGCTGCTGATGTACTGGGAGATCGGGCGGACGATCCTGGAGCGGCAGAGCGGGGAGCGGTGGGGGACGAAGGTCATCGACCGCATCGCCACCGAGCTGCGGACGGAGTTCCCGAACCAGCGGGGGTTCAGCCGCAGCAATCTCCACTACATGCAGCAGATGGCGCGGACCTGGCCCGGCTCAATTGTCCAACAAGCTGTTGGACAATTGCCCTGGGGCCACATCGTCCTCCTCATGAGCAAGTGCAAAACCCGCTTTGAGCTGGACTTCTACGCCCAGCACGCGGTCCACCACGGCTGGTCCCGGGACGAGCTCGGCTCGATGATCCACACGGAGTTCCACCTCGCCCAGGGCGCTGCGGCCAACAACTTCGACGTCAGCCTGCCCGACACCTCCGACGCGGTGAAGCGGATCCTCAAGGACCCGTACCGCCTCGACTTCACCGAACTGGGCGGCCGGCCGGCCGAGCGGGAACTGGAGGACGCACTCGTCACCCACCTGATCCGGTTCCTGACGGAGCTGGGCGTCGGGTTCGCCTTCGTCGGGCGTCAGTACCCCGTCGTGGTGGGCGACAGCGAGTACCGCATCGACCTGCTCTTCTACCACTGCAAGCTGCACTGTTACGTCGTGCTGGAGCTCAAGACCCAAAAGGCCCGGCCCGAGCACTTCGGGCAGCTCGGGTTCTACGTGGCGGTGGTGGACGACCTGGTCCGGGACAAGGAACGCGACGAGCCCACCATCGGCATCCTCATCGCGGAGAGCCGCGACCGGGCCATGGTCGAGTACGCGCTGCGCGGCTCCAACCAGCCACTGGCCGTCAGTACGTACGCCGGTCTGCCCGAGCGGGTCCGCGGGCTGCTGCCCAGTGCCGAGGATCTGTCGCGGATCGCGGATCAGGTGCTGCACGCCCCGCCCGAAGCCGTGTGACCCGCCTCGAAGCCGTCCGCCGTACGCTCGTACGCATGACGACTGATGTGCCCCTCCCCGCCCCCGGACGCGAGATTCAGACCCTCGACGCGCTCGACCCCGCGCAGGCCGAAGCCGTCCTCGACCTGCTCGGCGAGGCGGCCCGGACCGATGGCAGGCAAGCGGTCTCCGAGCAGGGGCGGCTCCGGCTCCGGGGCGGACACCGCGTGGGCGTGCGCCACCTCCTGCTCACCGCCGGCGGCACCCTCGCCGGGTACGCCCAGCTGGAGGACACCGACCCCGTCGAGGCCCCCGCCGCCGAACTCGTCGTACACCCCGCCCACCGGGGCCACGGGCACGGGCGGGCCCTGGGCGCCGCCCTCCTCGCCACGACCGGGAAGCGGCTGCGGGTGTGGGCGCACGGCGGTGGGTCCGCCGCCCGGCATCTGGCCCAGGTCCTCGGCCTCTCCCTCTTCCGCGAGCTGCGCCAGCTCCGGCGCACGCTGATCCCCCTCGGCCTCGCCGACCCGGTCCTGCCCGAGGGCGTCACCGTCCGCACCTTCGTGCCCGGACAGGACGACACCGCCTGGCTCGCCGTGAACAGCGCCGCCTTTGCCCACCACCCCGAGCAGGGCTCCCTGACCCAGCAGGACCTGGACGACCGCGAGGCCGAGTCCTGGTTCGACCCGAAGGGCTTCTTCCTGGCCGAGCGCGGGGGCGAGATCATCGGCTTCCACTGGACGAAGGTGCACGCGCAGGAGCAGCTGGGCGAGGTGTACGTCGTCGGCATCAGGCCCGACGCGCAGGGCGGCGGCCTCGGTAAGGCGCTCACCGCGATCGGGCTGCGCCACCTGGCCGCCGAGGGGCTGCCCACCGCGATGCTCTACGTCGACGCCGACAACACGGCGGCCGTGACGGTGTACGAGCGGATGGGTTTCACCACCCACGAGGTGGATCTGATGTACCGCACGGAGTCCTGACCTGGCCTCATTTCCCCCAGGGGCGGCGTCACTTGACGCCGCCCCTTCTTTGCGCCACCCTTTCACTACTTAATTAGTGAAAGGGTGGTGAACATGGCAGAGTCCGCAGCGGTCGAGTTCCGCATCGACCGGCGCAGCGGCGTCGCCACCTACCTCCAGATCGTCCAGCAGACCAAGCAGGCCCTACGGCTGGGCGTACTGGAACCGGGCGACCGGCTGCCCACCGCACGGGAGGTCGTCGAGGCCACGGCCATCAACCCGAACACCGTGCTCAAGGCCTACCGCGAACTGGAGCGCGAAGGGCTCGTGGAGGCCCGGCGCGGGCTCGGCACCTTCGTGCGCCGGACCCTCGGCGGCACCGCGGCCGACACCGAAGCGCCGCTGCGCGCCGAACTCACCGACTGGGCCCGCCGGGCCCGGAAGGCCGGGCTGGAGAGGGACGACGTGAGCGCCCTCTTCACCGCCGTACTGGACAGCACATTCAAGGGGGACCAGCACGCATGACTGGCGCTGCGATCGAGGCGGACGGCCTCGGAATGACGTACGGGCGCGGAAGGCAATGGGCCCTGCGCGACTGCACGTTCCGGCTGCCCGCCGGACGGGTCTGCGCGCTCGTCGGGCCCAACGGGGCCGGCAAGTCCACGCTGCTCGCACTGGCGGCGGGACTGCGCGCACCGGGTGCGGGCACCCTGCGCGTCCTGGGCTCGTCCCCCGCCGAGGCCCGCGACCGGATCGCGTACGTCGCCCAGGAGAAACCGCTGTACCCGCAGCTCACGGTCGCGGACACGCTCTGGGCGGGCGGCGAACTGAACCCCGCCACCTGGGACCGGGACACCGCCGAACGCGTCGTCGGGGACCTCCCCCGTGACGCCCGGGTCCGTTCGCTCTCCGGCGGCCAGCGCACCCGGCTCGCCCTGGCCCTCGCGCTCGGCAAGCGGCCCGAACTGATGCTGCTCGACGAGCCGATGGCCGACCTCGACCCGCTCGTCCGCCACCGGCTGATGGGCGTCCTGATGGCCGAGGCCGCCGAGCACGGCACCACCATCGTGCTGTCCTCGCACATCCTCACCGAGCTGGAGGGCGCCTGCGACTACCTCCTGCTCGTCGACGGCGGGCGGGTCCGCCTGGGCGGCGAGACCGAGGACCTCGTCGGCGCGCACGCCCTGCTCACCGGCCGGGTCCGCGATCCGGCCCCGCACACCGTCGTCGAATCCCGCACGACGGGACGTCAGCTCACCGCGCTCGTAAGGAAGGAGGGCCCGGTGGACGACACCGCCTGGGACATCACGGAACCCTCGCTGGAGGAACTGCTGCTGGCACACCTCCGCGCGCCCGACGCCCCGCCGCTGCTCACCCCCAGCGCGACGGCCCACACCTCCCGCGAGGCGGTGACCTCGGCATGAGCACCCTCACCCAGCACGGACCCGGCGCCCGCGACGGCGCGCGCGAAGCTCCCCGCACCGGCGCGCCCACCGAGGGCCTGCGCGGTTCCGTCCGCGTCCTGCTCCGCACCCACCGCCGCTCCCTCCGGACGGCGGGGGCACTGCTCCTGCTCGGCGTCGCCGCGGTCGTGGCGCTGCGGATCTGGGTCGCGGTCGCGGCCTCCGATGAGCGCTGCCCGGACGGGGACACCACCGTGTGCGGGGATGACCTCTACGGGCCCACCAGCGCCCGCATCAACACCCAGACGTTCCTCGCCGACGGCGGCACCGTGATGCTGCTGCTCGCCGCGCTCCTCGGCGTCTTCGTCGCGGGCCCGCTCATCGCCCGTGAGCTGGAGAGCGGCACCTTCAAGATGGCCTGGACCCAGTCGGTCGCCCCCGCCCGGTGGCTGACCGTGCGCCTCGCCGTCCCGGTCGTCCTGGCCACGGCCGCGACCGCCGTGGTGGTGCCCGTGTACCGCTGGGGCTGGATGGCCCTCCAGCCCGACCGGTTCGCCTGGGGGCTGCGCTGGTACGAGAGCGCCGTCTACCCGGGCAGCGGCCCGGTCACACTCGGGTACGCCCTGCTGGCCGTGGCTCTCGGCGCGCTCGTCGCCGTACTCGTACGCCGCACCCTCCCGGCCATGGCGATCACCGCGCTCCTGGTCGGCGCCGTCGCCCTGACGATGACGCAGCTGCGCGAGCACCTCTGGCCGATCGCCCGGTTCTCGGGGGAGCGGAACCCGGACGACTTCTCCTGGTTCATCGACTCGGGCATGCTGACCGCCACAGGCAAGGCGGTGTACTGGAACGACTGCACCCCCGAGGAGATGCCCGGCGGGGACATGACCGTGTGCATGCGCGGGCGCGGCGGCGTCACCCCGTTCACCGATGTCCACCCCTCCTCCCATTTCTGGCCGCTCCAGCTCGTCGAGACCGGCATCCTGCTCGCCCTCGCCGCCCTGGCCGTGTTCGTGGCCTTCCGGGTGCTGCGCCGCCTGCACGGCTGAGGAGAGCGCCCACTGGCTCCGCGCGCCCACCGACTCCGCGCGTCTGTCCTGGCCCCACGGGGGGGAGGGCCCGGACAGACGCGCGTACGGTGCGTCCGAGCCCCACCGGCAGGCACACCGCATCCTGCATGTCATGTCGCCGTTACCGGCCATTCAGACACTCTTGCGACCCTCACGGGATGCAGCCAGCTGTGCCCACCCCCCGCAACGGGAGAGTCCCCCGGAAGGAACCCGGGAGAGCACCCGGAACAGCGCGCGGAACCGAACCCGGCTTCCCCGGTCCCTCCGCGATCTTTCCCGGCTCCGACGAGCCTGGAGGGCCGTACGCGCGGAACAATAGGTACATGAGCCAGCAGCCCAGCTCCGAGGTCCCCGTCCAGCCCGCCCAGCCGTCCGTCGGTTCCCTCGCCGCGCACCGGCCGCATGCCACCGCCTCGTCCCGCAACGTCGGCTTCTCCACCGCCGCCGACCTGGATCCCGACCTCGACGCCGACGCGGACGCGTACGAGCCCGACCGGGACGGCGACGAACTTCCCCAGGGCCGTTTCCTCGACCGGGAGCGCAGCTGGCTCGCCTTCAACGAACGCGTCCTCGAACTGGCCGAGGATCCGACGACACCGGTACTCGAACGGGCTAATTTCCTCGCCATCTTCGCCTCGAACCTGGACGAGTTCTTCATGGTCCGGGTGGCCGGACTCAAGCGCCGTATCGCCACCGGCGTCGCCACCCGCTCCGCGTCCGGGCTGCAGCCCCGCGAGGTCCTCGAACTGATCTGGACCCGCTCGCGCGAACTCATGGCCCGGCACGCCGCCTGCTACCAGCAGGACATCGCGCCCGCCCTGTCCGACGAGGGCATCCAGCTGATCCGCTGGCCGGAGCTGACCGAGAAGGAACAGGCCCGCCTGTTCACCTTCTTCCGCCAGCGGGTCTTCCCGGTCCTGACCCCGCTGGCCGTCGACCCGGCGCACCCCTTCCCGTACATCTCGGGCCTCTCGCTCAACCTCGCCGTCGTCGTACGCAATCCGGTCAGCGGCCACCGCCACTTCGCGCGCGTCAAGGTGCCGCCGCTGCTGACCCGCTTCCTGGAGGCTTCCCCGCAGCGCTACGTCCCCATCGAGGACATCATCGCCGCGCACCTGGAGGAGCTCTTCCCGGGCATGGAGGTCCTCGCCCACCACATGTTCCGGGTCACCAGGAACGAGGACCTGGAGGTCGAGGAGGACGACGCCGAGAATCTCCTCCAGGCCCTGGAGAAGGAGCTCATGCGGCGCCGCTTCGGCCCGCCGGTCCGGCTGGAGGTCGAGGAGTCCATCGACCCGTACGTCCTGGACCTGCTGGTCCGCGAGCTGAAGGTGTCCGACGCCGAGGTCTACCCGCTGCCCGGCCCGCTCGACCTCACCGGACTGTTCGCCATCGCCTCGCTGGACCGGCCGGAGCTGAAGTTCCCCAAGTTCATCGCGGGCACCCACCGCGATCTCGCCGAGGTCGAATCCGCCTCCGCGCCCGACATCTTCGCCGCCCTGCGCGAACGCGACGTCCTGCTGCACCACCCGTACGACTCGTTCTCCACCTCCGTCCAGGCGTTCCTGGAACAGGCGGCGGGCGACCCGGACGTGCTCGCGATCAAGCAGACGCTGTACCGGACCTCCGGCGACTCCCCGATAGTGGACGCCCTGATCGACGCGGCCGAGTCCGGCAAACAGGTCCTCGTCCTCGTCGAGATCAAGGCCCGCTTCGACGAGCAGGCCAACATCAAATGGGCCCGCAAGCTGGAGGAGGCCGGCTGCCATGTCGTGTACGGCCTCGTCGGGCTGAAGACCCACTGCAAGCTCTCGCTCGTCGTCCGCCAGGAGGGCGACACGCTGCGCCGCTACTCCCACGTCGGCACCGGCAACTACCACCCCAAGACCGCCCGGCTGTACGAGGACCTCGGCCTGCTCACCGCGGACCCGCAGGTGGGCGCGGACCTCTCCGACCTGTTCAACCGGCTCTCCGGCTACTCGCGCCGCGAGACCTACCGCCGGCTGCTGGTCGCCCCGAAGTCCCTGCGCGACGGACTGATCACCCGTATCAACAAGGAGATCGCCCACCACCGCGCCGGGCGCCCCGCCTACGTCCGCTTCAAGGTCAACTCGATGGTCGACGAAGCGATCGTGGACGCCTGCTACCGGGCCGCGATGGCGGGAGTGCCGGTCGACATCTGGGTACGCGGGATCTGCGCGATCCGCCCCGGCGTCACCGGCCTCTCCGAGAACATCCGGGTCCGCTCGATACTGGGCCGCTTCCTCGAACACTCGCGGGTCTTCTCCTTCGGCAACGGAGGAGAGCCCGAGGTGTGGTTCGGCAGCGCCGACATGATGCACCGCAACCTCGACCGCCGGATCGAAGCACTGGTCCGGGTCACCGACCCCGCCCACCGCGCCGCGCTCAGCCGGCTCCTGGAGACCGGCATGGCCGACACCACCGCCTCCTGGCACCTGGGTCCCGACGGCAACTGGACCCGGCACGCCACGGACGCGGACGGCCAGCCGCTGCGGCACGTACAGGAAATGCTCATTGATGCCCGGAGGCGCCGGCGTGCGACGCCCTGACCACCAGACGACGACGCGGGACCCCGCGGACCTGAGCGCGGAGGCGGTCCTCGCGCCCTACCTCCGGGCGCAGGCCGCGGACTTCCTGCGCAGCCTGCGCCTGCACCGCGAGCACAGCGCCCCGACGGACCCCGGTCCCCGGGGAGCCGACGCGGCCGCGAGCGCGCTGCGCCGGTCCGCCCGCCGGATCAGCGGCTCGCTGCACACCTTCCGGGGGCTGCTCGACCCGGTCTGGGCCGACCAGCTCCGTACGGAACTGGCCTGGCTCTCCGGCACGCTCGCCCGCGAGCACGCCTACTCCACCCGGCTCGTCCGGCTGCTCGAAGCCCTGCACCAGCTCTCGGGCGCCGCCCTGCCCACGGCACGCTCCTCCGGTGGCTCCGCCACGGCTCCGGCATCCGCGTCCCCGGCCGCCCCCGGCCAGGAACGGGCCGCGCTCGGCGTCGGGACGGCACGGGCCGGGGCGCTCCTGGAACGCCAGCTGACCCTGGCCCGGACCCGCGCCCACTCCGCCGCCCTCCAGGCGCTCGGCTCCTCCCGCTTCCACGCGGTCGCCGACGCCGTCGCGCTGCTGGCCTCCGAGGTCCCGCTGGCGGCGGGGGCCACGGGTCCGGCCGCCGAAGCCCTCCTGGAGTCGGCCGAACGGGCCGAGCAGCGGCTGCTCGGTGCGGTGGCGGCGCTGCCGCCCGACGCGACGGCCGAGCCCTACAACGAGGCGCAGGACGCGCCCTGGCACCAGGCCCGCCTGCTGTTGCGGCTGCACCGGTACGCCCACGAGGTGGTGCTGGGCGCGCCCGATCCGGTCCTGGCCGGGGCGGGGAACGCCCTCGATCGGCACCGGGACGCGGCGGAGGCGGCAGCGGCGGCGGCAGCGGCGGCCCGCACCCCGCGGATCGCCCCGGCGACGGCGTACGCCCTCGGGGTGCTCCACGCGGACCAGCGGCACGAGGTGGAGGCGGCACGCGGGGTGTTCCGGGAGACCTGGCCGTACGCGGCGGCCGCGACCGCACCATGAGCGGCACGGGGTCCGTACCGGACGGTGCCGGTGACCGCGACGCTGACCGCGACCGCGCGGCGGGCTACGCGGGGTCGGTGCCGGACCCGGCGCCCGTGCTGGCCGCGGGCTGCGTGCTGTGGCGCCGGTCCCCGTACGACGGTGGGCCGGAGATCTGTCTCGTACACCGGCCGAAATACGACGACTGGTCGTTCCCGAAAGGGAAGCTGAAGCGGGGCGAGGCGGCGTTGGACGGTGCCCTGCGCGAGGTGCTGGAGGAGACCGGCCACCACTGCACCCCGGGGACCCGGCTCCCGACGTCGCGGTACGTGGTCAATGGCCGGCCCAAGGAGGTCACGTACTGGGCGGCCGAGGCCACGAGCGGTGCCTTCGCCCCCAACGACGAGGTGGACCGCCTCGCCTGGCTCTCCCCCACGGCGGCGCGCAACCGCCTGACCCGCCCGCGGGACCGGGACCAGCTGGAAGCGGCCCTCCCGGACCTCCTCCCGCGCGCCTGACCGCCCGCCGACCACGCGCCCGGCCCCGCCCGACCACGCGCCCGGCCCCGCCTGACCGCGCCCCAGGTCACCCCGCTGATCACCTCCCAGGTCACCCGTCCGGTCACCTGCCAGGTCACCTCCGTGGTCACCCCTCGGACCGGCTCATCGTGGCCCGCCCCCCGCCTGCCCGACACGGTTCACCTTCCGTTCACTCCCTTCCGTGGGCCGCTTCACCTGTTCTGCCTAATTTCGGACGTACACGGTGCGCGGCGCCAAGCCGCAACACCGATCCTCATCGCACGCCGTCGTAGAACGAACAGACCACGGCGGCTCCTGGAAGGAACACCCGAAAGTGAAGCTTCAGCGCAAGAACCGGCTTCGTGCCACCGCGCTCGGTGCCCTCGCCGTCTCCGGCGCCCTGGTCCTCACGGCGTGCGGTTCGGACAACAACAGCGGCGACGGCAGCACCGGCGGCAGCGGCGAGAAGACGAGCGCGGCGTCGAACATCAAGTGCGACGACGCCAAGGGCCAGCTGCGCGCATCCGGCTCCAGCGCACAGAAGAACGCCATGGACCTCTGGGTCAAGAACTACATGGCCGCTTGTTCCGGTGTGGAGATCAACTACAAGTCCTCCTCCTCCGGCGAAGGCATCATCGCCTTCAACCAGGGCACCGTCGGCTTCGCCGGCTCCGACTCGGCGCTGAAGCCCGAAGAGGTCGCCGACTCGAAGAAGACCTGCAAGACCGGCCAGGGCATCAACCTCCCGATGGTCGGCGGCCCGATCGCGGTCGGCTTCCACCTGGAGGGTGTCGACAGCCTCACGCTGGACGCCCCCACGCTCGCCAAGATCTTCGACAACAAGATCAAGAAGTGGAACGACCCGGCGATCGCCAAGCTCAACGACGGCGCCAAGCTCCCGGACAAGGCCATCCAGGCCTTCCACCGCTCCGAGGACTCCGGCACCACGCAGAACCTCGGCAAGTACCTCGGCGCCGCGGCCCCGAGCGACTGGAAGTACGAGGCCGAGAAGAAGTGGCCGGCCCCCGGTGGCCAGGCCGCGTCCGGCTCCTCCGGCGTCGCCGCCCAGGTGAAGCAGGTCGACGGCGCGATCGGTTACTTCGAGCTCTCCTACGCCGCCTCGCAGGACATCTCCACCGTCGACATCAACACCGGCGGCGCCGCCCCGGTCAAGGCCACCTCGGAGAACGCCTCCAAGGCCATCGCCGCAGCCAAGGTCAAGGGCACCGGCAAGGACCTGGCGCTCGACCTGGACTACACCACCAAGGCCGAGGGCGCCTACCCGCTGGTCCTGGTGACGTACGAGGTCGTCTGCGACACCGGCAACAAGGCCGACACCCTCGGCACGGTCAAGTCCTTCCTGACCTACACCGCGTCCGACGAGGGCCAGAAGGTCCTCTCCGAGGCCGGCTACGCCCCGATCCCCGCCGAGATCAACGCCAAGGTCCGCGAGACCATCGGCAGCCTTTCCTAACCGAACGGCACACCGGCAACACCCGCACCACCTGCGCCACACGCACCACCCGGCAGGCCGGCCCGGCGCACCCCTCCGGACCGGCCCGCCACCCCCTCTCCACCAGCAACGCCAGCAACGCCAGCAACACCGCAACACCAGCCCCATCCGCCCCACTCCATCCGGTGCACCGCCGCCAGGGGAGCGCACAGCTCCCCCACACAGACCGGAAAGACCATGGCTTCCACCACACCGATAGACACGCCACCGGCCCCGCCGGTCCGGCGAACGCCCCCCGCCAAGTCCACCGGGCGCGCCGGCGACAAGATCTTCCTGGGCCTCTCGCGGGGTTCGGGCATTCTGCTGCTCGTGCTCATGGCGTCGATCGCCGTGTTCCTCAGCTACCGCGCCGTCCTGGCCGTCTCGAAGGACGAAGGCAACTTCCTCACCACCTTCGACTGGAACCCGGCCGGTGACCCGCCGGTCTTCGGTATCGCGGTCCTGCTCTTCGGCACCGTCGTCAGCTCGATCATCGCGATGTTCATCGCGGTTCCGATCGCTGTCGGCATCGCCCTCTTCATCTCGCACTACGCGCCGCGCAAGCTGGCCGCACCCCTCGCGTACGTCGTCGATCTGCTCGCCGCCGTACCGAGCATCGTCTACGGCATCTGGGGCGCACTCGTCCTCGTGCCGTACCTGGAGGGCCTGAACCTCTGGCTCGACCAGTTCTTCGGCTGGACGTACATCTTCGAGAAGACCGAGGTCGGCGTCGCCCGCTCGCTCTTCACCGTCGGCATCCTGCTGGCCATCATGATCCTGCCGATCGTGACCAGCGTCAGCCGCGAGGTCTTCCTCCAGGTCCCGAAGATGAACGAGGAAGCCGCGCTCGCCCTCGGCGCCACCCGCTGGGAGGTCATCCGCCTCTCGGTGCTGCCCTTCGGCCGCTCCGGCGTGATCTCCGCCTCGATGCTGGGTCTGGGCCGGGCACTCGGCGAGACGATGGCCGTCGCCACGGTCCTGTCGCCGAGCTTCCTGATCTCGCTGCACGTGCTCAACCCGGGCGGCGGGACGTTCGCCCAGAACATCGCCGCGAAGTTCGACGAGGCCGACGCCTTCGGACGCGACGCCCTGATCGCCTCCGGCCTCGTCCTCTTCATCCTCACCCTGCTGGTCAACGGCGCGGCCCGGCTCATCATCGCCCGCCGCAAGGAGTACTCGGGGGCCAACGCATGAGCCACGCACCTACCAGTGTCGAGGAACGCCCGAAGCCCGTGACGACGACCGCGCCGAAGAACAGCCTCAGCAGCCGGACCCTGCCCCGCCTGGCCCCGCTCGGCTTCGCCGCCGTCGCCCTCGCCCTCGGCGTCGGCATCGGCGTGGCCGCCGGCTGGCACAGCCGCACCCAGTGGGGGCTGATCTCCGCCCTGCTCTTCCTGGTGATCTCGTACGTGGCGACCACCGTCGTCGAGAACCAGCGCCAGGCCAAGGACCGCCTCGCCACCAGTGTCGTGTGGGTCTGCTTCCTGATCGCCATCGTCCCGCTCGCCTCGCTGCTCTGGACCACCGTCAGCCGCGGCGCGGAGCGTCTGGACGGATACTTCCTGACCCACTCCATGGCCGGAGTGCTCGGTTCCGAGGCCAGCGGCGGTGTCTACCACGCGCTGATCGGCACCCTGGAGCAGGTCGGTATCGCCACGGCGATCTCCGCCCCGATCGGTCTGCTGACCGCCGTCTACCTGGTGGAGTACGGCAAGGGCGCCCTCGCCAAGGCCGTCACCTTCTTCGTCGACGTGATGACCGGTATCCCGTCGATCGTGGCCGGTCTCTTCATCCTGTCGATCATGCTGATGGCCGGGCTCCAGCCGTCCGGCCTGATGGGCGCGCTGGCCCTGACGATCCTGATGGTCCCGGTCGTGGTCCGCTCCACCGAGGAGATGCTCAAGCTCGTCCCCAACGAGCTCCGCGAGGCGTCCCTCGCCCTCGGCATCCCGAAGTGGCGCACCATCCTGAAGGTGGTCCTGCCGACCGCGATCGGTGGCATCACGACCGGTGTCATGCTCGCCATCGCCCGCATCGCCGGTGAGACCGCCCCGATCATGCTGCTGGTCTTCGGCAGCCAGCTGATCAACCCGAACCCCTTCGAAGGCGCTCAGTCCTCGCTCCCCTTCTACATCTGGGAGCAGTACAAGATCGGCGAGCCCGCCGCGTACGACCGTGCCTGGGCCGCTGCCCTGGTCCTGATCGCCTTCGTCATGATCCTCAATCTCGTGGCCCGCGGCATCGCCCGCTGGAAGGCCCCGAAGACCGGTCGCTGACGCGGCCACCAGCGACCTCCCGAAAGAAGCAGTGATCTGATCATGGCCAAGCGCATCGACATCAGCGGACTGACCGCCTACTACGGCAGCCACAAGGCCATCGAGGACATCTCGATGACCGTGGAGCCCCGCTCCGTGACCGCCTTCATCGGCCCGTCCGGCTGCGGCAAGTCCACCTTCCTGCGCACCCTGAACCGGATGCACGAGGTCACCCCCGGCGGCCGCGTCGAGGGCAAGGTGCTGCTGGACGACGAGGACCTCTACGGCTCGAACGTCGACCCCGTCACCGTGCGCCGCACGGTCGGCATGGTCTTCCAGCGCCCGAACCCGTTCCCGACCATGTCGATCTTCGACAACGTCGCGGCGGGCCTGCGCCTGAACGGCGGCTACCGCAAGAACGAGCTGAACGACACGGTCGAGAAGTCCCTGCGCGGCGCGAACCTCTGGAACGAGGTCAAGGACCGCCTCAACAAGCCCGGCTCCGGCCTCTCCGGCGGCCAGCAGCAGCGCCTGTGCATCGCCCGCGCCATCGCGGTCGAGCCGGACGTCCTGCTGATGGACGAGCCGTGCTCCGCGCTCGACCCGATCTCGACCCTCGCCATCGAGGACCTGATCGGCGAGCTGAAGGAGCGCTTCACGATCGTCATCGTGACGCACAACATGCAGCAGGCGGCCCGTGTCTCGGACCGCACGGCGTTCTTCAACCTCTCGGCGGTGGGCAAGCCCGGCCGCCTCATCGAGATAGACGAGACGGAGCGGATCTTCTCCAACCCGTCGGTCCAGGCGACGGAGGACTACATCTCCGGCCGCTTCGGATAACCCACAGACGGCCTTGCGGTGCTGCATGGCGGTGCCACCACAAGGCAAAAGGGTCCGCCCCCGCTCTCCGGAGAGAGAACGGGGGCGGACCCATATGACTACCCGATCGGCTGTGAATACCCGATCAGCCGAACAGCAGGACGACGATCCCGTAGCTCAGCGCGGCGACGAGCGCCGCGGCCGGCATGGTGATGAACCAGCCGAGGATGATGTTCTTCGCCACGCCCCACCGCACCGCGTTCACCCGCTTGGTGGCACCGACACCCATGATCGCCGAGGTGATGACATGCGTCGTGGAGATCGGCGCGTGGAACAGGAACGCGGAGCCGAACATGATCGAGGCACCGGTCGTCTCGGCCGCGAAGCCCTGCGGCGGGTCCAGCTCGATGATCTTGCGGCCGAGCGTACGCATGATGCGCCAGCCGCCCGCGTACGTACCGAGCGAGAGCATCAGCGCACAGGCGATCTTCACCCAGACCGGGATCTCGTCGTTCGGCCCCTCGACATCGGCGATGACCAGCGCCATCACGACGATGCCCATCGTCTTCTGCGCGTCCTGGAGGCCGTGCCCGAGCGCCATGCCGGCCGCCGATACCGTCTGCGCGATCCGGAAGCCGCGCTTGGCCTTGTGCGGGTTGGCGTTCCGGAACATCCACATGATGGCCACCATCACCAGATAGCCGACGACCAGGCCGACGATCGGCGAGAGGAACATCGGGATGACGATCTTCTCCAGCACCCCGTCCCAGTGCACCATCGTCCCGCCGGCCAGTGCCGCACCGACCATGCCGCCGAACAGCGCGTGCGAGGACGAGGACGGCAGGCCGTAGTACCAGGTGACGAGGTTCCAGATGATCGCGCCGACCAGCGCCGCGAACAGGATCCCCATCCCCTTCTGCCCCTGGGGCGTGGCGATGAGCCCTTCGCTGACCGTCTTGGCGACCCCCTGTCCCAGGAAGGCGCCCGCGAGGTTCATCACGGCGGCCATCGCCAGGGCCGCCCGCGGGGTCAGCGCCCGGGTGGAGACCGAGGTGGCGATGGCGTTCGCCGAGTCGTGGAAGCCGTTCGTATATGTGAAGCCGAGCGCGACACCAATGGTCACGATCAGCGCAAAGGTGTCCACGTGGTTCAGGACTCCTTGACCGCGATGGTCTCCACGGTGTTGGCGACGTGCTCGAACGCGTCAGCCGCCTCTTCCAGTACGTCCACGATCTGCTTGAGCTTCAGAACCTCCATGGCGTCGTACTTGCCATTGAAGAGCTGGGCGAGCAGCTTGCGGTGGATCTGGTCGGCCTGGTTCTCCAGACGGTTGACCTCGATCCAGTACTCGGTGAGGTTCTCCATGGTGCGCAGGCTCGGCATGGCCTCGGCGGTCAGCTCCGCCGCGCGGGCCAGCACCTCGATCTGCTGCTCGACACCCTTGGGGAGCTCTTCGACCTGGTACAGCACGACCAGGTCGACGGCCTCCTCCATGAAGTCCATGATGTCGTCGAGCGACGAAGCGAGGTTGTAGATGTCCTCGCGGTCGAACGGCGTGATGAAGGAGGAGTTGAGCTGGTGGAAGATCGCGTGGGTGGCATCGTCCCCCGCGTGCTCCGCTGCCCGCATACGCTCCGCGATCTCGACTCGGGAGGCAGAATCCGCCCCGAGCAGTTCCATGAGGAGTTTCGAGCCCGTGACGATGTTGTCCGCGGACGCGGAAAACATGTCGTAGAAGCTCGTCTCCCTGGGGGTCAGACGAAAGCGCACGTGGGGTCCTCGGGGTGCTTTGGATTCGGTCAGGCTGATGCTAGGCGCATCATCCGGCCACGGCTAACCGGCCTTGTCAGTGTCGCCCATCGGGCACAGTGATCAGCACGGGACCCCGGTCACGTTTCGGCTGGATTCGTTACGATATACCCAGCAGGGGTATCTCGGACATAGGCAAAGAGGACAACGGGAGGACGCAATGACGGACGCGATGACCACCACCGAGGCCACGGGCTCGGCACAGACACCGGACCCGGCGGCACCGGCGGCACCGGCCGAGGTGCTCACCGACCACGACCGCGGCATCCACGGCTACCACCATCAGAAGGACGAACACCTCAAGCGGCTGCGCCGGATCGAGGGCCAGATCCGCGGCCTGCAGCGCATGGTCGACGAGGACGTCTACTGCATCGACATACTCACGCAGGTCTCGGCCTCCACCAAGGCCCTGCAGTCCTTCGCGCTCCAGCTCCTGGAGGAGCACCTGCGCCACTGCGTCGCCGACGCCTCGGTCAAGGGCGGCGAGGAGATCGACGCGAAGGTCGAGGAGGCCACGAAGGCGATCGCCCGGCTGCTCCGTACATGAGCCGGTGCACGAAGGCCCGCGGCGCGCGGGATGTCACCCCCGGCAACCGGCCTGCCGGGGGACCGACGTCCGCTGTCCACCGACGCCGCAGCCGTCCCGGGGGTCTCGGCTGTCCCGGGTGTCCCTGACGTCCCTCCGGGCGTCCGTCCGGACATCGCCGCGGGCGTCGGCGCGAACGTCACCCCGGACCTCGGCCCGGATATCGGCCCGTACGTCTCCCCGGGCGTCTCCCCGTCCGTCTCCCCGGGCACCGGCCCTTGCATCTCCCCGTACGTCTCCCCGTACGTCTCCTCGGACGTCGAGCACCTCGTCGATGCGGTCCGGACTGAGGCGTTCCTCACGGCTGGCCGATGCCGCGATCATCAGCTCGCCGCACCATTCGATCTCGGCGAGAGCCACACAGTCCTGAGCGTTCGGAGCGCTGAGCGTCACCACCTGCGTCACCTCTCTCTGCCGTATCCCCGCCGGCGCCGGCCCTTGGCGTACCGCTTCCTAGCGTAGGGATCGC
Source organism: Streptomyces sp. NBC_01433 (assembly GCF_026340105.1). Classification (NCBI taxonomy): domain Bacteria; kingdom Bacillati; phylum Actinomycetota; class Actinomycetes; order Kitasatosporales; family Streptomycetaceae; genus Streptomyces; species Streptomyces sp. NBC_01433. The sequence continues at coordinate 1,983,264 of NZ_JAPEPM010000001.1, forward strand.
GATACGTGCCGCGCATGGCACGGACGGACCATTTCGGCCACCCAACCGGACCCCACGCACCACACCCCCTCGCTCCCGGCCCCGCCCGCCGCGTCAGCTCTGCCTGATCCTGCCCGTATAGATGTGGGCATCGTCCGGCAACGTCACGGTGACCGTCGACCCGAACCCGTACAGGAGCATGGTCGAGATCACGGACACCGCGGGCCCCTCGGCGGCGAAGCTGAAGCGGTGGCGCACCTTCCGCAGCCGCCCCTCGTCGTCCAGATACGCGTCGAACGGCACCGCGTCCCTGCTGAACCCTTTCGCCGCCGCGGCCAGCGCATCGCGCGACAGCGGTGAGGCCGTCCGCGCCGCCCGCCCCAGGTCCGCGACGCCCCGGTAGTGACGCACCGCCACCCCGGCCAGCTCCGTCCTCCCCCGGTACGTCACCTCGCGTGCGCCGCGCAGCAGTTCGGCCGCGGCCATCGGATCGGTGACCCCGCCGGTGACGAGATTGCCGTCCTCCAGAGCCGTCGTGTCGACCCTGACCCACTTGTCGTCGGGGACTCCGGCGCCGCGGTGCTTCATGTAGAGGGCCCCGGGGGCCAGCAGCTCGATGATCGGCCGGTGCCCGTCGGCGCCCGCGGCGTCCTTCGGGAGCACGACCTTGATCTGCCCGAGCTGCCTGCGGAAGTCGTACGTCCCCTGTCCCCTGATCGTCACCCGGGTCCCGCCGACCGCCGTCTCCATGGACGTACGCGTCTCCGCGCCGCCCGACTCGACCAGCACGTCGGCCGCCCGCCCGAGCACAAGGGCCGGACGCTCCGCGGACACGGCACGGCCGCCGGCCCCCGCCCCGCCGCTGCCGCCACCACCCGCACACCCGGCGGCCACCGCCATCACACCCGCCACCGCGAGGGCGCGGACCGCCAGGGGCCCGCCTCCGCACCTGTGCTGCCGCACCACCATCGCCTGCCAACCCCCAACGACTTACCGCCCGACCGAGCCCTCACCCGCCCCGCATAACGACCACCGGGGTCCCCCGTCACGCCGCCCCGGCGCGCCCCCGCCGCGCCCCCTCCCGCAGCGGCGGACGGATCGGCCCGCTCACCCTCCCGTACGGGGGCTGCCGCCAGTACCGTGGACGCGTGCATGAGGAAGCCCCCACCCCAGCCCCCACCACCCCGGCACCCGCTCCTTCCGCCCCCCTCGCCCCCCTCACCTCTCTCGCCCCTCTGCGGGTCCCGCCCCCGTCGTACGTCGCGGCGCACAGCACCACGACGGTCGAACGGGGCTCGTTCTGCCTGGCCCGCTGCACCTGCGGCTGGTCGGGACCTGCCCGCAGATCACGGGACCGGGCCCGCACCGACGCCGAAGAGCACCTCTCCACTCCCTGAAGCACCCTGAAGGTCCCGAACTGCTCGCGAGCGTTCCGGATGCTCGCGAACGCTCCCGGATATTGCGGGATGTTCCCCGATATTCCCTGACCGTCGCACGTTCCGGCCGGAGGCCCGACCCGGAGGTCCCATGAACGCCCCCACCGCGCCGACCCGCCGCACCGTGCTGGGCACCGGCCTCGCCGCGGCGCTCACCACCGCCACCGCCACGGCCTGCGATCCCCCGGACCACGGCAACGGCAAGGGCTCCGGCGCGGGCAGCGGCACCGCGTCCGCCGCGCCCCACCCCGCCCCGTCCGGGTCCGCTTCGTCCGGGTCCGGCCCGTCCGGGTCCGCCTCACCGTCCCGGGCCGACTGGCCGGCGCTGGCCCGCGGCCTCGACGGCACCCTCGTACGGCCCGGCGACTCCGCGTACGCCACGGCCCGGCAGCTCTACAACACCCGGTTCGACGGTCTGAAGCCCGCAGCGGTGGCGTACGCGCGGCACGAGGACGACATCCGCGCCTGCCTGGCCTTCGCCCGCTCGACCGGCACCCCCGTGGCGATCCGCGGCGGCGGCCACTCCTACGCGGGCTGGTCCAGCGGCGACGGCCGCCTCGTCATCGACGTCTCCTCGCTCGCCCGGGTCGACCGCGACGGCACCGACAGCACCATCGGCGCGGGCGCCCGACTCATCGACGTCTACCAGGGCCTCGCCCGGCACGGCCGCACCATCCCGGGCGGCTCCTGTCCCACCGTCGGCATCTCCGGTCTCACGCTCGGCGGCGGCCACGGCGTCGCGTCCCGTGCGTACGGTCTGACCTGCGACAGCCTGACCTCGGCCCGGCTGGTCACGGCCGACGGCAGGACGGTCACGGCGGACGCCTCCCACCATCAGGACCTGTTCTGGGCGCTGCGCGGCGCGGGCAACGGCAACTTCGGCGTCGTCACGGAACTCCGCTTCCGCACCCGCCCGGCCCCCCGGACGGTCGGCGCCTACCTCAGCTGGCCCTGGTCCCGCGCCCAGGCGGTCCTCGCCGCCTGGCAGGAGTGGGGTCCCGACCAGCCGGACGAGATCTGGTCCTCCGTCCACCTCGCCGCAGGTCCGGGCGGCGGCACCCCCACCCTCACGGTCGCCGCCTTCAGCCTCGGTACGTACGGGGACCTGCAGAACGCCGTCGACCGCCTCGCCGACCGAATAGGCGCCTCGGCCTCCTCCGTATCGCTGCGCCGCCGCAGCTACCAGGAGGCGATGCTCGTGTACGCGGGCTGCTCGGGCATCACGGACGCGCAGTGCCATCTGCCGGGTACGACACCGGGCCGTACGGCGGACGGGGTCCTCCAGCGCGAGACGTACGCCGCCGCGTCCGACTTCTTCACGGGGTCGCTCCCCCCGGCGGGCCTGCGCGCCCTGATCGACCGGACGGAAGCGTTCACCCGGATCGGCGCGGCGCGGGAGCAGGGCGGAGGCGGCGGTTCCGTTGCCCTGACCGCGCTGGGCGGGGCCATCAACCGGGTCGACCCGCAGGCGACGGCGTTCGTCCACCGCCGTTCACGGATGCTCGCCCAGTACATCGGTTCCTGGCGCCCCGACAGCTCCGGTACCGCGCAACAGGAGTGGCTGAAAAACACTCATGGGGCGCTGCGCAGATACGCGTCGGGAGCGGCGTACCAGAACTACGCGGACCCTCGGCTGACCGATTGGCGGACGGCCTACTACGGCACATCGGCGGACCGCCTGACGCGCCTGAGGAAGCGGTACGACCCGACGGGCCTTTTCACTTTCCCCCAGGCGCTGTGAGGCTTTCCCCGAGGCGCTGTGAGACCTCCCCCAGGCACTGTGAGGCTTTCCCCGAGGCGCTCCGAGGCCGTCCGGCACGGTGGGGTCTCCGGACGGGGTGAGGTCTCCGTCCGGCACGGTGGGGTTCGCCGGGCACGACAAAGCCCCGAGGCCGTGAGGCCCCGGGGCGCTGTGTCAGATCCGAAGCCGTGAGGCCCGGGGCACTGTGGGGCCCGGATCAGGCCGCCAGGTCCTTCTCCCCGGCGTTGCCGCGGCCGGACCCCGGCCGCGGCTCGGGAATCCCGAGCGCGTCCTCACGCCCGTCGGCGGACGCGACGCCGGGACGACGGGACCGTACGAGCCCGCCCACCCGTTCCGACCGGGAGACGGCCGTCACCAGCGGGGTCAGCAGCGCCATGGCCAGCGGTGCGAGCAGCAGGGCCACGGCGGTGCCGAGAGCCATGCCGCCGATCACGTCGGTGGGGTAGTGCACGCCCATGTAGACGCGGCAGAAACCTTCGACGAACGCGAGCCCGAGGGCGACGAACCCGAACTTCCGGTTGGCCACGAAGAGTCCGACGGCGATCGCCATCGCCATCGTGGCGTGGTCGCTGACGAACGAGAAGTCCGTCTTGCCCTTCACCAGCACGTCGAGACCGTCGTGGTCGTTGAACGGACGCGGCCGCTCCACGAACCCACGGATCGGGATGTTGATGAGCAGGGCGATCCCCGCGGCGAGCGGCGCCCAGATGATCCCGGCGACGGCCGCCACCGAGTCCTCGGCCGTGCCGCGCCGGCGAACGCTCCACCAGCACCACAGGCCCACCAGGACCATGCCGAGCATGATCCCGTACTCACCGACGAACTCCATGACCCGGTCGAACCAGGCGGGAGCGGCCTTCGCCAGCCCGTTGATGTCGTAGAGCAGGCTGACGTCGGGGTTCGACCCATCGAGTGCGAGTCCAGCCATCTGCTGCGGCCCCTTGCCTTGTCTGCTGCCGCGACGCGCGTCCACGCGCGCCGCATCGGTCGAACCCCCGTGTTCGGTGCGATCCGGATACCGCGGTCCAGCTGCTGCGATCCCGTCACCGTGCGACCACGCTGTCGCACGACGTCAGGACCGGCGCCCGCATGGTCAGTGCGCATGCTGTCCCAGTTCAGGGAACGGCCTGCCCGCCGTCTACGTTCCGCTCTCCACCGAATGATCACCATGACGTTATCGAAGAGTGACTCATCGTCGCAGCTCAGGGCCCAGGCTTCACGGAGAGTTCCGGCCACGGCCGACTCTCCGTCAGGCGCGGCCGAGCCCCCGGCCCCGGCCCCCGCCCGGACCGGCCCGTTTCCGTACCGCTCACCGGTCCCGCTCCCGTCCCGCTCCGGTCCCTTACCGCTCCCGTTCCCGGTCAGGCCGTGGGAAGGTCCCTGGGAAGAGCGGCGGCCCCGTCCTTGGTGACCCGCGTCGCACCGAAGTAATCGGGGGTGTCGATCTTGTCGAACCGGATCACGGACCCGGTGTACGGAGCGTTGATCATGTACCCGCCGCCGACGTAGAGCCCCACGTGCCGGATGGCCCGCGAATTGGTCAGGTCGTCGGAGAAGAACACCAGGTCCCCCGGCAGCAGCTCGTCCCGCGAGGGGTGCGGCCCGGCGTTGTACTGGTCGTTGGCCACCCGGGGCAGGTCGATGTCGACGGTGCGGTACGCGGCCTGGGTCAGCCCGGAACAGTCGAACCGGCCGCCCTGCTCCTTCGTCCCGTTGCCGCCCCACAGATACGGGGTGCCGAGCCGCCCTTGCGCGAAGTAGATGGCACCGGCCGCCTGCCGGGACGGCTCGACGCGGCCGACTGGCCTGGCGAAGCTCTTCTCCAGGGACCGGATGATCTTTACGTAGTTCTGCGTCTCCGCGATCCCGGGGACCCCGCCCGACTTGATCACCCGGTAGGCACCGGCGTTGTAGGCGGCCAGCATGTTGTCGGTGGGGTCGCCCGGGACCTTCTTCACATACCCGGCGAGCTCACAGTCGTACGAGGCCGCGGACGGAATCGCGTCCGCCGGGTCCCATACGTCCCGGTCGCCGTCCTTGTCCCCGTCGACCCCGTGCGAAGCCCAGGTCCCGGGGATGAACTGCGCGATGCCCTGCGCGGCGGCGTGGCTCTGCGCCTTCGGGTTCCATCCGCTCTCCTGGTACAGCTGGGCGGCCAGGAGCGCGGGGTTGATGGCGGGACAGAGGTTGCCCCACTTCTGGACCAGCGGCTGATACCGCGCCGGAACGGCCCCCTTGGCCAGCCCCACGGCACCACCGCCGCCGGCTCCCGCGATCCCGGCGGCGGCCGAGTACGTACCGACGACGAGCAGGGCCACGAAGCACATGGCCATCCCGACGCCGATCCCACCGATCACCCAAAATTTCCGCACCCCTCAACCATCCCCCATTCGTGCGTGGTTCAAGGGCGTTTTCGAGGGTGTGTACGAGTCGTTCGGGTCATCGGTGGGTCTGACCGCCCCTCAGGACGCTCCGGCGGACCAGAAGTCGGAGCGGACGTTGGGACGGGGCAGCGGGTAAACGCCTTCGTACGCGGGACCGTTCGGCTCGGCGGTGGGGTCGGCGACCTTCGACTCCTTCACGCAGGGGCTGTCCGCCTCGAAGAAGGCCTGGCCCTTGCCGCGAATGCTGACGCTGATGCCGAACCCGCTCTTCGTCACGGCGTAGACGGCGGGGAACACCTTGTCGGCGTTGACCGCCTTGATCCGGTAGTCGTTGTCCCGCCAGAAGGTCTCCACCCGGTCCAGGAACATCTCGCGGCGGTCGGCCGACACGATGGTCATCACGGTCCGCCTGCGGGTCACCCCGCAGGCGCGCGTCGTCGTCGGACCGTGCGCCCACTCGACCTCCGGGTCGATGCCGTCCAGTACCGCGTCGAGCATCTTGTCGGACTGTTCGGCGGCTTCCTGCATGTTCATACCGCTCTTCTTCCCCGCGTCCGCCCGAAGCGTGTCCTCGCTCCCGCAGCCGGACAGAGCGAGCCCGAGAGCAAGGGCCATCGCCACGATCGGGAACCTTCGCCTCACCTTTGTTCCTCCATCTTGAGCCGGTCGGAGTGCCCCGACACGATCAGAGCGATGCTGTCCGCCGAGACGGCGTCCCGTTCAGGATCGAAGTACTGCGAGTGAGCGTCCAGACTGACACCGCTGCCACTGATCACCGGCGGCCCGGCGTCCACGGGGAACCGCTGGGCCCCGAACGCCTTGCTCGCCGGGTCCTTGCCGAACCAGAGGTCATCGTCCCCCGGATCGGCCAGATCTCCCACCAGGTAGGAGACACCGGGACCGCCCGCGATGAGACCGATGGCCCCCACCGCGGCCTGCGTCTTGGACGGAAGCTTGGTCACCGGGTCATTGGCGGCGGCTCCGACGAAGACGTGCCCGCTGCCGACCCCGAGGTCCACGGCGTGGTCCACACCCACCCCGGGACTGCCGACCAGGATGATGTCGTCGACCCCCGGAATGCCGCCCTCCCGCTTCGCCGCGGCACCGACGGTGCGCGAGCCGTAGGAGTGTCCGATGGCCGTCACATGCGGGTCCTTGTTCTGATTGGTGGCCGCGATGCCGCCCATGAAGTCGCTGTAGGCCGCACCGCCCTTCTCCGCCCGTCCGGTACCCATCACCGCGAAGTACCCGCCCACACCGTCGCTGTCCGGCAGCTGCGGAGCGTCGTAGCCGAGCCAGACGATCGACGCGGTGGACTCGTCGTACCCCTGGGCACCGATCGCCGTGTCCCGGGCGCGCCCGAGGTCGTTCTTGGCGAACTCCTCGTCCAGGGACGTGTTCAGCCCCGGTACGTACGCCGACACGTTCTTCGACGTGTCCGGGTTGCCGTACGAGACGATGGCCCTCCCGTTGCCCTCGTCCCCGATACCGATCAGATACATCGGCGGCTGCTTCTTCTCCTTGAGCTGCCGGTCGATCTCCTTGAGGCCCGCCAATTGCTTCTTGGCCTTCTCGGTGTCCGTCTTCTCCAGCTTCCCGATCAGGTCCTGGAGGTTCTTGCGGTTGGCCGCGTCACGGGCCTCGACCGGAATGCCGTCGAGGCTGCCGATCCGCTCCGGGCTCAGCTCGATGTACCGTTCGCGCTGCTCCTGCGACAGCCCGTCCCACCAGGCCTTGCGCTGGGCCGCGGTGGCGTTCTGCGGGATGCGGTCGTTGAGGTACCCGCGCTCGGCCTCCCGCACCTTGGCGTCGACCCGGCCGCCGGAGCCGGGTATGCCCATTCCGGCGCCGCCACCGCCACCGGCGGCCTTGTTCAGGTCCAGGGCCGCACCGATGAAGTCGCCCCGGTCCCACTTGTCGCTCGCGTCCTGCGAGTCCCGGGTCCACTGGTCGACGATGCCCCGGCCGCTCTCGACGGGGTGCAGGACGGCGTCGACGATGCCACTGACATCGCCTCCGAGCCCGTCACCGAGGAACCCGTCGATGAACCCGCCGTCGGAGCCGCTGCCCGAACCACTGCCCGAGCCGCTTCCCCCGGCGCCACCGGATCTACCCGCGTCGACCGGCGTAGCGGAATCGCCCCCACCGGACGCGGCAGACCCTTCGGAACCACCGGCACCACCGGCCCCACCAGCGCTGCCCGATCCGCCGGAGCCTCCGGATCCGCTCGTGTCGGACCCACCGGACGCGGCGGACCCAGCGGAGTCGGACCCACCGGACGTCGTGCCACCGGTGACGGTCGACCCTTCGGAGCCGGCGCCGCCGGAGGCCGAACCCGCGCCGCCCTGGCCGCCCCCGGAACCGGAACCGCCGCCGGCCTCCACATCAGTACCCGGAGCCGGGCACGAGCTGCCGGTCAACTCGCAGATCGCACTCTGGAGCCGACCGGACACCGACCCGCCGATACCCGTCGCCGTGATCGCGCCGACGAGGGCCACGACCACCAGGACCAGACCCAGGTACTCCAACGCGCTCTGGCCACTGTCCCGGCGCAGCCTCACCATCCGGGCCACGCCGAACGACCGTTGCACGGAGCGCTGTTCACGACTCAGCCGGAACCACTCACGTGACCCGGGCCGCGTCAGCAACACGACGACGGCGGCAGGAACCACCAGCCGCGTCACCCCCTGCACCCCGGCGTCACCGCTCAGCGTCGCCAACGCGCCGAGGATGAACCAGATGTGTACGGCGAGCAGCCCACGCCAGATCCAGACGCCTCCTGTACGCGCATACAGAGACAGCACGAAACCGCAGAGGCCAGGCAGCGCGGCGTACAGAAGCATCCCGATCAGGTAGCCGTCGACGGCATCGACCGACGAGGCGACCGACAACACCTCGATCGCACCCACGATCGTGGCCACGAGGAGCACTTGGACGAGAATGAGCACCGCCTGCAGTGGGCGTGGCATCGAATGCCCGCCCTGACGGACCGCGGCAGCGCTTACATCAACGCCGCCCGGAACCGCGACTCCTCGTATGCCAGACAAGACCAGTCCCCTACCTTGTGAGTGGGCGGCGCAGCGACAGATAAATCACTCCACGTATGCGACCACAGCGGCAGGGGACGCAGCATGGGCCCCAGGGCCCAATGCAGGGCTCAAAAACATTGCCCGGTGGGCAAGTTGAGATGGATTGCTCCGGTCACGGGGAAGACGCCGCCGCCCCGGCCGCGAGGGTCCCGGCGGACCAGAAGTCGGAGCGGATGTTGGGGCGGGGGATGTGCTCCATGCCCTCGTAGGTGGGGGCGGTCGCCCTGCTGGTGGAATCGGCCACTTCGGAGGGCGTGACGCAGGGGGTGTCGACGTCGAAGTGGATCTGTCCTTTGTCCGCGACGATCAGGCTTACGCCGAACCCGTTCTCCGTCTCGGCGTAGATCGCCGGGATATCGGCGTCATTGTTGACCGCGTTGATCCTGTATCCGCTTTTGCGCCAGAAGCGATCGACGACACCCAGCAGGCTCCCCCGGCGTTCGGCGGAAACAATGGTCATCACTGTCCGCCTCCGCGTTACGGTGCAACTTCCGGTGGTTGTCGGACCGTGGGTCCAGTTGACGCTCGGCTCAATCTCCTTGAGAACGGCGTCAAGAACTACATCGGCATGCTCTGCCGCCTCCTGCATATTCATATCTTCGCTCTCTGCCACATCGCAGCCCGACAACAGCACCCCCGCCAGAATCGCCGCAACCACCGGCCGTGCACGAGGGTTCATCGCGGTTCCTCCATCTTGACCTTGTGAGAATGTCCGGCAGCGATCAGCCCGATGCTGTCTGCTGACGACCTGTCGAGTTCCGGGTCGAAGTACTGCGAGTGCGCGTCGATGGAGAGCCCGCCCTGCCCGACCAGCGGCGGGCCGTCGTCCACCTGGAAGCGCCGCGCCCCGAATGCGTCACTGGCCGGGTCCTTGCCGAACCACACATCGTCATCTCCAGGGTCAGCGATATCCCCCGCGACATACGCAGCCGCCGGGCCGCCGAACAACAGCCCGGCAGAGCCGATCAAGGACTGCCCCTTGGACGGCAGTTCGGTGACAATGTCGTTCTTCGCCGCACCGACGAAGACATGGTCCCTACCCACTCCGAGTTCGTCGGCGCTGTCCACGCCCACGCCAGGGCTCCCCACAAGGACGATGTCGCTGACGCCCGGGATTCCGTCTCCGTACTGGGTAGCGGCTCCCACCGTCCGGGACCCGTAGGAATGCCCGATTGCTGTCATGTGTGGCTCACCATGCTCATTGGTCGCCGCCAAGCCACCCATAAACTCGTGGAAGGACTTCCCGCCGCCCTGGGCTCTCCCGTCACTCGCGACAGCCAGGCTTCCCCACCCGTCGGGTGACTGAGGCGCGTCATATCCGAGCCATGTGATCGCCGCCGTGGAGGGATCGTGCCGTTGTGCACCGATCGCCAGATCACGAGACCGCTTGAGATCACCTTTCGCGAATTCTTCATCCAGGGACGTATTCAGCCCCGGGACATAGGCCGCCACATTCCTCGACGTATCAGGGTTTCCGTACGAGACGATCGCCCGCCCGTTCCCCGCATCGCCGATGCCGAGCAGGTACATCGGTGGGTCCCCCGCCCTGGGGACGGCCTGCAGCTGCCGGTCGATCTCGCGCAGGGCCACCAGCCGCGTCGCCGCCGCGTCATCGTCCTGCCCCTCCAACTTGCCGATGAGCAGCCGCAGGTTGTCCCGGTTGGCCGCGTCCCGCACCAGGGCCGGGATCCCGTCCAGGTTGCCGATCCGGTCCGGGTACACCGCGAGGTACTCCTCGCGCTGTTCGTCCGTCAGCCGGGCCCACCACTCCTTGCGCTCGGCCGGAGTCGCGTCGAGCGGGATGGCCTTCTCCAAGTAGCCACCCGCCGCGTTCCGCACCGCGGCCGCGTCCGCCGCCGCGTCCGTCCACGTCGCGTCCGGGACCCTCAGCCCCTCCTCGGCCTTCAGCTTCCGGAGGATGCCCGCGTACCGCCAGTCCGCCTCGGCCGCCGCGCGTACGGCCCTCACCACCCGGTCGGCGATGTCCTGGGCCTTTGCCGTGTTCGGGTTGGGCGCGACCAGCCCGGACGGCGCCACGAGCCCCGGCTCGGCCACCCCCGACGCCGTGCCGCCCGGCAACGGATTACCGTCGATCAGGCCGACTCCGGCCTCCGGATAGGTCACCGAACCGTCCGCGTGCACGGTGAACTCCAGCGCCGCCGCGTCGTCCAACGCATTCCGCAACGCCCGCTGCTGGGTCTTCATCTCGTGGGCCAGGCCGTTCATCGCCGTACGCAGCAGGCCGCACTCCGTGTACACGTACTGGAAATTCCGGGCGAGCCGACGCAGCCGTCCGACCGCCGCCTCGGCCGCCTCGCCCCGCTGCGTCTCGCGGAGGCCCTTCAGGAGCTGCTTCTCGATACGGTCGCGGGCCGCGTCGGCCCGGTTCGCGGCCCTGCCCCACCCGTCGGCCGCGCCCTCCAGCTCGTCGCACTTCACCTCGCGCAACGTCGCCCACGTCAAGGTGGAGGACATACCGCGCACGCCACCGTGCTCACCAAACACCCCAGGCGCACCACGCACCCCACTCACCGAATCCCACCGTCGTTCGCCGACACCGGCGCGAAGGCGGACTTCACGGCTTCGTTCGTCTCGCACTGGGTCCGTGCCACGGCACGCAGTTTCCCGGCCAGGTCGTCGCACTCACCGCGTGCGGCCTCGATCCGCCGCTCCCAGGAGTCCCGTACGGCACCCAGTTCGGCCAGCGCCACCAGCGCACCGGCTCCCGCCACCAGCCCCTCGTGGGCCGCCTCCAACTCGGCTTTCACCGGGCCCATATGCGTACGCAGGGCTTCCGCTCCCCCGGCGGCCCGCGTCCACGGCCCGTCACTGTGTCTCAGCTCCGCGCCGCCACCCGTCGGTCCGGCCAGATCACTCAGCCTCTGCCTCTGCCGACCACCACTCACCCAGCTCACCCGCTCCTTGATCGTGGAGCGGCACTGTGCCAAATCGGAACTACTCGACACGCCGCCGTCACGTACACCCAGGAGCGGCACTGCCCTTGCCTCATCAGGGCCCACAAGGCACCGGCCGGGGCGCATGCTTCACCCGAACGTGCCGTTTTCCGGCCCTACGACTCCTACGTCTGCCACGACTCCTACGTCTCCCATGTCTCACGAGGCTCCGACTCGCCCCGCCCGCCCCCGCACTCGACCCACAGCAGCTTCCCGTCCCGCCCCGGCAGCCCGCCCCGCATCGCGTACGCACCCCAGTTGTCCGCGCAGAGGCTGACAAGGTGCAGACCGCGCCCGTGCTCGGCCAGCTCGGGCTGCTGCTCCGCCCTCCGCACCCCGTCGAACGGAGCGGGTATTTCCGGATTCGTGTCCCACACGCTCAGCCGGATCCGTCGCCGACCCGCTCCCCACAGCCGCAGCGCGTACTCGCCCGCCGAGTGGCGGTACGCGTTGGTGACCAGCTCACTCGCCAACAGTTCCGCGGTTTCGCGGAGTTCGGCCAGCCCGTGCGCGCGCAGCACCGTACGGAGGGTCGACCGGGCGATTCCGGGTGCGCGCGGATCCTGCGGGAGGTGGAGGGTGTAGGCCCAGGGCGGCGATACGGTGGCCGTGGCCATGGAAGTCTCCGTTCACGGAGGGGTGTCGGTGGATCGGACAGCGCGATTCCCGGCGATACGACCGCCCCGTCGAGCGGGCGGCACCGGGCTGATGACCTTGGAACCGACACTAGATTCGCGCAAGGATTCTTTGCACGCGATGGGTGGAATTCCCGCCGCGAACCACTCGTGTGAGTGACCGCGCGATCAACACACCTCCCGGGAGGGTTCGCGATGGCAGGCAGAGCCGCACCGACCGCTCGTCGCAGCCGCCTCGGAGCGGAACTGCGCAGATTGCGCCGGCGCGCCGGACTGACCACCACTCAGGCCGCAGGTCTGCTGGGCACCAGTCCGGGGCAGCTGAGCAATATGGAGGTGGCCCGGTTCGGAGTGAGCGCCGACCGCGTACGCGTCGCCGCCAGGGCCTACTCCTGCACCGATCAGGCCCTCATCGAGGCACTGGTCGCCATGACGGGTGACCGCAGGCGCGGCTGGTGGGAGGAGTACCGGGAGACGCTGCCGCCCGAACTGCTCGATCTGGCCGAGATCGAGCACCACGGCACGGCGTTGCACGCGGCGCACAGCATCCATCTCCCCGGCCTGCTCCAGACGGTCGATCACGCGCGTGAGCTGCACCGTCAGGCAGTGCCCGAGATCTCGCCGCCGGAGATCGAGGACCGTGTCTCGTACCAGACCAGGCGTCAGGCCGCGTTGTACGGGAACGGGTCCGTCCCGTACCGGGCCTTCATCCATGAAGCGGCGCTTCGCATGAGGTTCGGTGGCCCCGTGGTGGTGCACGCCCAACTCCTCCACTTACTGGAGGCGAGCGAAGTCGATCACGTCACGGTGCGCGTGATCCCGTTCGAAGCCGCGTACTACCCGGGGTCCGGCCAGTCCGTGTACTACGTCCACGGGCCCGTTCCCTGCCTGGACACCGCGCAGCTCGACCAGTCGCACGGCCCGCTGTTCATCGATTCCGAGGCCCAGCTCACGCACTACCGGCTGCTGCTCGAACGGCTCGACGACGCGGCACTCGGCATCGAGGAATCCCGCGACCTGATCCACGGGATCGCCCGGTCCGTGTGACGGGCCCTCTCTCCCCCCGGCCGAGAAGCGGAAGGGTGACCTGGTTCACCGCCACGAGACCGGGTCGGCCCAAGCACGGGCTGGCGGAGCACCGTTCATGCCATCATCCGCTGATGCCCCCAGAAGAGATCAACTCGACGCCCGCGGCCTCAGCCGCCGGCACCTGGAAGCTCGGTGACCTGACGGTCAACCGCATCGGCTACGGCACGATGCGCCTCACGGAGAACGCCGACGGCACCCCCATCGACCGCGACCGGGCCCTCACCGTCCTGCGCCGGGCGCTCGAACTGGGTGTGAACCACATCGACACCGCCGCCTTCTACTTCTCACCGCTGCGCTCGGCCAATGAACTGATCAACCGGGCACTGGCCCCGTACGCGGACGACCTCGTCATCACCACCAAGGTCGGCCCCGGACGCGACACGTGGGGCGAATGGCACTGGGCCACCCCGGAGCAGCTGCGCGGCCAGGTCGAGGAGAACCTGCGCCAGCTCGGCCGCGACCACCTCGACGTGGTGAACCTGCGCGTCCCGCGCAAGGAGACCTCCGGGTCGATCGCCGCCCACTTCGGAGCACTGGCCGAACTCCGCGAGGCCGGGCTCATCCGCCACCTGGGTATCTCCAACGCCCGTCCCGACCACCTCGCCGAGGCCCTGGCCATCGCACCGGTGGTCTGCGTCCAGAACGCGTACGCGGTCGGCGCACCGCGCGAGGAGCACGAGTTCCTGGACGCCTGCGGTGCGCAGGGCATCGCCTACGTACCGTTCTTCGCCATCGCCGGGGCGGGCCGCGAGGCAGGTGCGGCCGCCACCGAGAACGACCGGGTGCTCACCGTGGCCCGCGCGCACGGGGTGACACCCGCCCAGGTCCGCCTGGCATGGACGTTGAACCGCGGGCCCCACGTCCTGGCCATCCCCGGCACCGGCAACCCCGACCACCTGGCCGACAACGTGGCCGCCGGCGCACTCCGGCTCACCATCGACGAACTGTCCCTGCTCGGAGTCCCGGCCGACAACGAGGCGTAAGGAAGGCGCGGCAAGGAAGGCGCGGACGGGAACGCGGTCAGGAGGCCGAACTCAGACAGGTGCGCCGCCGCCAAGGGGTTCACGCGAGGGACCCGCACGAGGCGTTCATGCAACCTGTTCATACGAGGGGTTCATACAAGGAGTTCATACGAGCGACTCGCACCCGAACTCCCAGTGGCATGATCGCCCGATGGACGACGCACCGGGCGGGATACTCCGCTGGAACCTCTTCGTCGGCGGCCACCTGAGTTCCTCCGTCCCCGTACGCCTCGTCGAACGTACGAGGGTGGGCCAGCTGCTCTGGCTGGAGACCGGAACACCGATGTGGCGCACCGAACTACCCGGCGGCGCCCATCTCCGCGACATCCCGCCGCAGGACCGCCCCGCGCACGGGTACCCGGTGAAAGCCGACCGCTGGCCCATGGGCAGCGCGCTCATCCACCAGCCGCTCGGAGCCGGGCACGCGGTGTTCTGGTTCTTCGGCCGCCGTCAGAAATTCCGCGGCTGGTACGTGAACCTGGAACGCCGCGCGCACCACGGCGAGGACATCGACGTCGTCGACCACGAGCTCGACATCACCGTGGCGCCCGACCGGACGTGGCGGTGGAAGGACGAGCGGTCGTTCGCCGAGAAGACCGGTCACCCCGCCTACTGGTCCGCGGAGGAGGCCGCGTCCATCCGCGCCGAGGGAGAACGGATGGCCGGGCTCGCGGAGTCCGGAGCCTTCCCCTTCGACGGCACCTGGTGCGATTTTCGGCCATCCAGGCATTGGATGACGCCACACCGTTCAGCACCCCCGAGCCGCACCATCCTGTGAGTCTCACGGCGCGGCTCCAAGCGGCGCCCCCTTCCCCACCCGACTCCTGACGAAGCGTCGAACACGTCGAACGCGAAGCCGACCGGCGCACCGACGGCTCTCGAACGGCGCATACGAACACCCCGTGCCCCACGAACGCTGCAACCGTGTCGGGAACCCATGGCCACCGTCGTTGCTCGTGGTCATATCGCGTGATACACAGAGTGACTGTGCATATGCGCGGGAAAACCGGAATGAGCCGCAGGTCAGGGCAGCCGTCCCGGTCAAACGTGCGAGATCCGGGTAAAGAGACCCGGGAAGGCGTCGTGCGGGCGCGGTTTCATCAGCGAAGATAGAAGGCGACCCGTTGCCGTTCGGCGCGGGCAGCGAACTACCCAACAGGGGCGGTGACTTACATGATCCTGGCAGCGGAAAAGGGCGACATCACCACCATCATCGGCGGAATCGCCCCGAACTGGGGGCCGTTCGGGACGCTGGGCAACGAGGCGCGCATCATGATCGAGGTGGTGATGGCGATCGCCATCCTGCTCTGCCTCGGCATCGCGATCTGGGGCGCGGCGAAGCAGCGCATCGGGGCGACGGCGCTGCGTGACACGTTCAGCGCGGAACAGGGCAAGGGCCTGATCGTGGCGGGCCTGACCGGAGTCTTCATCATCGGCTCACTGGGCACCCTGTTCACCATTGTCTACGGAATGGCCGTCTGACCGGCCGTCGGCCGGCCCTGCTCGCCGTCACCCGCCCTCATTCCACCCCGGGCCGTCCCAGCCCGCTCCCCCACCATCCGCCCGTCGTGCCCACCGGCTGAGGTTGCGTCTCCCTGATGTCGAGTCACCACACCGCGCCCACGCGGCAACCAGCACAGCTACCGTCGTCCTGCGCGGATCCGCACACGACCGAGGGAGCGTACGCGGCATGAGTCCCGGCGACGAGCACGACTACCGCGGCATGGACCAGGGGGGTCGCACGGACGACCCGTACAGCACCCTCGGCGGCACCCGCCAGACCCGCACCCGCCTCCCCGACGGCGACACCGCGACCCCCCACGCCCGCCGCCCCGCCCGCAGCTCCCGCTCCCTCGTCACCGTCGTCGGCATCGTCGTCCTCCTCATCGCCGCCATCGCCTTCGCGAACCGGGGCGGCGGCAACAGCGACGACGAGGCAACCGGCAACGGAAAGAAGCCGGGCGCCGCGGGCCCGGCTCCGACGGAAGCCACGGGCACCAAGCCGGTACAGGGCAAGAACGGCACGATCGCCTCGGGCTTCGCCCACGACGAGCAGGGGGCACAGAGCGCGGCGGCGAACTATGCGGTGGCGCTGGGATCTGCGGAAATGTTCGACGCCGAGGCACGGCAAGGCATCCTCCAAGCCACTCACGACCCCTCGGTCGTCGGCAGCCTGCAGACCGACCTGGACCGGGCCTACTCACCGGACTTCTACAAGAACGTCGGCCTGAACGAGGACGGCAGCACCCCCGCCGGGCTGACCTTCGTCTCCCGGACCGTCCCAGTAGGCACCAAAGTGATCGCGCGGAGCGCTGACACGGCCACCGTCGAGGTGTGGTGCACGGGCCTGGTCGGAATGGCCGGCCAAGGCTCCACCAAGCCTGTCGCCGAGACATGGTTCACCATCTCCGAGAAGCTCAAGTGGGTCGAGGGCGACTGGAAGATCGAGTCGTCCACCCAAGCGGAGGGCCCGACGCCGGTCAGCGGCGACAACCGGGCATCAACTGCCGATGACATCGCCGGTGCGGTAGAAGGATATGGAGGGTTCACCTATGCCCGATAGCCGTCGCTTCCGTGCACTCTCGCTCACCGCCCTCCTGAGCAGCCTTCCTGCCACGGTCATCCTGCTGGCATCCCGCGCATCCGCTGCCCCCACACCGACCCCTTCGCCATCGCCGAGCAAGAGCAACAACCCTTGCGACCTCATCGTGGGCCTCGCCAAGGACTACTGCGAGGACGGCGAGAAGGCGGGCTCCAGAGGTTCCGCCCCCCCCACCCCAGACTCCGCGGACCCCCTCGCCTCCCTGGCCCGCGGCTGCGCCGACGCCGCCGCGTGGATCGTCGGCAAGCTCAGCGAGGCCGTGAAGAGCACCGCGAACGTCGACTTCACGAACCCCAAGTTCCTCCAGCAGTACGCCGTCATCTTCGCGGCCTCCACCATCCTCACCCTCGTACTGTGGCTGCTCGCCGTAGCCAAGCGCGCCATCCGCGGCGTCCCGCTCACCACCGCGATCTCCGAGGCCGTCGGCTTCCTCTGGCTGACCGTCCTCGCCTCCGCGTTCACGCCGCTCATCCTGTACACGGTCGTCTCGGCCACCGACGGCGTCACCGAGGTCATCGCCAGCTCCACCGGCGGCCAGACCGATGTCTTCTTCGGCTCGTTCGCCGAGGCCCTCAAGAAGGGCACCGACATCGGGGGCGGGCCGATCATGCTGATCGTCGTCTCGCTCGTCTCGATCCTCGCCGCCGGGGTCCTGTGGCTGGAGCTCGTCATCCGAGCAGCCCTGCTCTACGTCGGCGCGCTCCTCGGCATCGTCGTGTACTCCGGCCTCGTCGACAAGAACATGTGGGGCCACGTACGCCGCTGGGCGGGCATCATGATCGCGGTGATCATGGTGAAACCGGTCATCGTCATCGTGCTCGGCCTGGCCGGGGCACTCTCCGAGGACGACGGCCCCGACGCCTTCTCCGCCGTCGTCTCCGGCCTCGCGATCATCCTGCTGGCCATCTTCGCCTCCGCCATGATCTACCGCTTCGTCCCCGGCTTCGGCGACGAGATCCAGGGCGCCCGCACCAACCGCAAGCAGGCCACCGACGGCGCCCAGGCCGCCGCCCTGATCAGCTCCCCGGCCGCCCTCGTCTCCCAGGGCATCAAGACCCACAGCGGCCGCAACGACCAGAACAGCGGAGGCGGCGGAGGCGGCGCCCGCCCGTCCAACCCCGCCAGCGGCGGTGTCGCCGCGCACAGCTCCCGCAGTACCGGCGGGAGCGGAGGCGGCGGCGGATCTGTCCCCTCCGCCGCACCTTCGCCCCGCAGCGGAGGCGGCCCCACCTCCGGCACTCCCCACGGCAGCCGCTCCCCCCGGGGCGGTTCAGGCAGCACAGGTAATCCGAACACAGGAGGTGGAGGGCGTTGACGACCCAGTCCCACATGATCACGCCCCGCCGTACGTATCTCATCGGCCGCGCCCGGCCGAACGCGATCGTCGGCAAGAACCGCGAGACCGGCGAGATCGCCCTGATCATCGCCGGTGCGTTCCTCGGCATGATGAGCGGGCTGATCGTCCCCGTCCTGTCCCTGCGGATCGTGCTGCTCATGGGCTTCCCCATGCTGGCGCTGGCCATCGTGTACGTCCCGTACAAGCACCGCACCTTCTACAAGTGGTTCGAGATCAACCGCAGCTTCAAGCGGTCCCTGCGGCGCGGCACCGCGTACCGCTCCACCGCCATGGAAGCGGGCGTCAGCGCCGACGGCCGTGAGGTCGAGATCGGCCCGCCGCCCGGCATCGGCCGGATCGGCTGGCTCGCGGCCCCCTTCGGCCCCGACGAGATCGCCGTACTCCTCCACGCCGACCGCCGCACCGTCACCGCCGCCATCGAGATCGAGGGTCCCGGCGTCGGCCTCCGCGACAGCGAGGACCAGGAAGCGCTGGTCGACCGGTTCGGCACCCTGCTCAAGCACGTGGCCAACGGCGACGGCTTCGTGACCCGCCTCCAGATGCTGGCCCGTACGCTGCCCGCCGACCCCGACGCGCACGCCAAGGACGTCGCCCAGCGCGGCGACAAGGCCTCACCCGGCTGGCTCCAGGAGTCCTACGACCAACTCCAGTCCATGGTCTCCACCTCCAGCGAGCAGCACCGCGCCTACCTCGTCGCCTGCATGCACTACAGCCGCGAACTGGCCGCCGAGGGCCACGCCATGGCCCGCGCGGCCCGCCCCCAGGGCGGTCGCAAGCTCGACCGCGACGCCGGTCTCGCCGTCGTCATGGCCCGCGAGCTCACCGACATCTGCGCCCGCCTCGCCGAGGCCGACATCCGGGTACGCCAGCCGCTCGGCCAGAGCCGCCTGGCCTCCCTCGTCCACTCGATGTACGACCCCGACCACCCCATCGACCACATCCAGGCGATGACGAAGCGCAACGCCTGGCCGGCCGAACTGGACGCGGTCGAGCCGACGTTCCTCCAGGCCAAGACCCGCGAATCCTCGACCCGCGCCCCCTGGTGCCACGCCACGGCCTGGGTGAAGGAGTGGCCGATGACCCCCGTCGGCGTCAACTTCCTGGCACCGCTCCTCGTGCACACCCCCGACGTCATCCGTACGGTCGCGGTCTGCATGGACCTCGAACCCACCGAGGTCGCCATCGAGCGCATGCTGACGGAGAAGACGAACGACGAGGCCGAGGCCAGCCGCCAGGCCAAGATGAACCGCACCGTCGACCCACGCGACATCGCCGCCCACGGCCGGCTCGACCAGCGGGGTGAAGATCTGGCGAGCGGCGCGGCCGGGGTGAACCTGGTGGGGTACATCACCGTGTCGTCCCGATCACCCGAGTCCCTCGCCCGCGACAAGCGGACGATCCGGGCCTCGGCCGGCAAGTCGTATCTGAAGCTGGAATGGTGCGACCGCGAGCACCACCGCGCCTTCGTGAACACCCTGCCGTTCGCCACGGGCATCCGCCGCTGACCCACGGATCCACGGATCCACGGATCCACAGCAAAACAGCACCACAGCACCACACCCCCAGCGCACCTCCCACCGAACCCGCACCCACACTCCACCCCGCACTCCACACACCCAACCCCCACCCGCAAGAACCGAGACCGGAAACCGAGAGAGAGGGCAGTCACGCCATGCGAGACCCGTTGTCCGCATTGTCGGATGCCTTCACCGCCTTCCTCTTCGGAAAGGTGGAGACGACGCGGCTGCCGGTCCGTACGTCGACGGGCCAGGCCCAGGCCGTCTACCTGCCGACCGCCGCCCCCGGCCTCGGCGACTCCGGCGTGATCATCGGGCGCGAGGTGTACTCCGGCAAGGGCTACATCTACGACCCCTTCCAGCTGTACGGGCAACAGCTCCCCGCCCCGCACTGGCTCGTGCTCGGTGAATCCGGCAACGGCAAGTCCGCGCTGGAGAAGACCTACGTCCTGCGCCAGCTCCGCTTCCGCGACCGGCAGGTCGTCGTCCTGGACGCCCAGGGCGAGGACGGCGTCGGCGAGTGGAACCTCATCGCGCAGGAACTGGGCATAACCCCCATCCGCCTGGACCCGACCGCGGCACTGAACGGCGGTATCCGGCTCAACCCGCTCGACCCGTCGATCACCACCACCGGCCAGCTCGCCCTGCTCCGTACGATCATCGAAGTCGCGATGGGCCACGGGCTCGACGAGCGCTCCGGCTTCGCGCTCAAGGTCGCCCACGCCTACGTGAACGAGACCATCACCGACCGCCAGCCGGTGCTGATGGACATCGTGGAGCAGCTGCGCCACCCCGAGCCCGAATCGGCCGAGGCGATGAACGTCGACATAGACGACGTACGGGCCTGGGGTCTGGACGTCGCACTCGTCCTGGACCGGCTGGTCGACGGTGACCTGCGCGGCATGTTCGACGGCCCCACGAGCGTGGGCATCGACCTCGACGCCCCGCTGATCGTGTTCGACCTCTCGCACATCGACCGCAACTCGATCGCCATGCCGATCCTGATGGCGATCGTGGGTGTCTGGCTGGAACACACCTGGATCAGGCCCGACCGGAAGAAACGCATCTTCCTGGTGGAAGAAGCCTGGCACATCATCAACTCGCCCTTCGTGGCCCAGCTCTTCCAGCGGCTGCTGAAGTTCGGCCGACGGCTCGGCCTCTCGTTCGTCGCCGTCGTCCATCACCTCAGCGACGTGGTGGACGGTGCCGCTGCGAAGGAAGCCGCGGCGATCCTGAAGATGGCCTCGACCCGGACGATCTATGCCCAGAAGGCCGACGAGGCGCGAGCGACCGGACGGGTCATCGGCCTTCCCCGGTGGGCGGTCGAGATCATTCCAACGCTGACCCCGGGCATCGCCGTCTGGGACGTCAACGGGAACGTACAGGTGGTCAAACACCTGATCACCGAGGCGGAACGGCCCCTGGTCTTCACCGACCGCGCGATGACCGAGGGCTCCGACACCGACATGCTTCCCGAGGACGTACGAGCCGCGGAGCTGGAGGCGGAGCAACGCGCGGCCCGGATCGAGCACCAGCAACGACTGAACGAGTCGTCCGAGTCAACGGTGGCATGACATGGCACGGCAGGCAGCGCACGGTACGGGGCGCGGGCGCGACGACGAACGGGGCAGCGGCGGCATCCCGGACGGCCTGCTGATCGGCCTCCTGGGCTTCTTCCTCGCGCTGACGGTACTGGCCTGGACGGCCACGGGCCTGGCCGGGCTCTTCGCGCACGGCGCCTGGCCGGAGGGCGTCGCGTTCACACAGACCCCCCTTGCCCTGCGCGAACTGATCGCGGCACCGAACGACCTCCCCAACGCCTGGCCGCACACCCCACCGGCCGAGCTCTCCGGGTACGGGCTCTTCTGGGGCCTCCTCATCGGCGAGTTGATGGTGCTGGTGGTGCTGACGGTGTTCGTCCTGGGGGTGGTGGCCCGTGGCCGCGCCGTGCGGGAACGGCGCCGCGAGGAGCGGATGCACCCGGTACACGACGAGCCCGCGCAGAAGGGCGTACGCGACCGGGGCGAAGGCTGGGAAACCGCACCCACCCCCGTACACGAGCAGCCCGCCACCACACAGCCCCCCTCCACCCCTTCCGGCGCAACGGCAACCACCCCCACGGAAGCACCCCCCACCCACACGACACCCACCGCATTCACGACCCCCACGGCGTCCACGACCCCCACGGCGTCCACGGCGTCCACGGCGTCCACAACAGCCACCACATCCACCGCACCCCCCACGCTCCTCCCCTCCCCCCGCACCCCCCTCCTCCTCTACGCCCCCGCCGCCACCCGCCGCCCCACCGTCGTCCAGGCCATCCAGGAAGCCGACGGCCCCGTACTCGTCGTCACCTCCGACCCCACCGTCTGGGCCGAGACGAAGGACGCCCGCGGCAAGCTCGGCCCGGTCCTCGTCTACGACCCCGGCCACCTCTGCGACACCCCGGCCCGCCTCCACTGGTCGCCCACCGCAGGCTGCGAGCGACCCGGAGTGGCCGCCAGCCGCGCCGCCGCGCTGCTCGCCCCGGTCCGACCGCAGGCCCGGATCGACGCGGCGACGGCCGACACGGCGCAGACGCTCCTGCAGTGCTGGCTGCACGCCGCCGCGGTGGACGGCCGGCCCTTCCGCCAGGTCCACCGCTGGGCCCTCGGCGGCAGCGCCCACGAACCGGTGCGCCTGCTCCGTACCCACCCCAAGGCCGCCTCCGGACTCGCCGGGCTGCTGGAGTCCGCCTTCACCGCGTACCCGGAACGCCGGGAAGTGGCCCAGGAGTTGACCGTACGGGCCCTCACCGCCCTGTCCTCGGTCCATATCCGGGAAGCCTGCACGGCGAACCGAGCGGATTCGCTCGCGCTGGAATCATTTACGGGTGAAGGGGGAACGCTCTATGTGGTGGGCGAACCCATCGAGGATCCCCGCTCCCGCCCCGGCGCGATGCCTCTTCTCACCGCGCTCGCCTCATACGTGGTCGAGCACGGCCGCCGCATGGCCGCACGGTCATCCGACGGTCGGCTCGACCCACCAATGACGCTCGTCCTCGACGACGTCGCGGCCGTGGCTCCCCTTCCCCTGCTCCCGGAGCTGCTGGCAACCGGTCAGGACCAGGGCATGCCAACCCTGGTCCTGCTCCGCTCGCAGGAACAGGGCCGTGCCCGCTGGCAGCAGCGACTGCAACTGCCCGCCACCGGACCCAGGTGACTCAGGTGACGCACGGGACCAGGGGCGTCTACTCGCGCCCGAGCACGTACTCCAGCTCCCATTCAGGCGCTCCCGCATCGCCCGTGCCACCCACGTTTCCCACATCACCCGTTTCACCCGTGTCACCCGTGTCACCCGGCAGGCGAACGGTCTGTCCGGACGGCACGAATCCGAACCGGCGGTAGAAGGCGGCGGCCCGCAGGTTGCTCTCGTGCACATACAGCCGCACCCGCTCGAGCCGCGGCTCGGACAACGACCAGGCCCACTCGACCGCCGCACGGAACAACGCATCGGTCACCCCGGTGCCCCGCACCTCCGGCCGCACGAACACGCCGACCAGATGCCCCTGGTTCACCTCGGCGGGAGCCCCGAACCGCACCTCGTCCGCAGGCAGCTCGACGAGCAGCGTGACCGACCCCACCCACGTACCGTCCGGCGCCTCGGCGATGAACTGCCGGACACGCGTCCCCGTGGCACCGGTGGCAGTCCGCTCCTGCCAGAAATCGTCCGGCTGCGCGACCGCACTCTCGTACGTCTCCAGGAACGCCACGGGAGCCACGGGGTCCTGAAGGGCGGCCAGACGCAGCTCCCTGGCCAGCGGCCACTCCTCGGCCCGCACGGCGCGAATCACATAATCCATGCGCCGATCCTGACCTCCGGCGCGCAGGAGGGGCAAACCGGTTTCGGCGTCGTACCCCGGTACTACGCCCCCGCCGACGTCCCACCCCCGGTCGGACGACCGCCGCCCGGCCGCTCCGTAGCGTCGACGGCATGATCAAGGCGTACGAACTCACCAAATGGTACGGGGACAAGGCCGTCGTCGAGGGCCTCGACTTCACGGTCCACCCCGGCACCATCACCGGCTTCCTCGGCCCCAACGGCGCCGGCAAGTCGACCACGATGCGCATGCTGCTCGGCCTGGACGCCCCGACCCGCGGCCGGTCCACCATCGGCGGGCGGACCTACGCCACCCACGCCGCGCCCCTCACCGAAGTCGGCGCCCTGTTGGAAGCCAGGTCCGTCCACCCCGGCCGGTCCGCCTTCCACCACCTGATGGCGCTGGCGCACACCCACGGCATCCCGCGCAGCCGCGTCGAACACGCCCTCGACCTGGCCGGCCTGACCGAGGTCGCACACCAACGGATCAAGGGCTTCTCCCTCGGCATGGGCCAACGGCTCGGCATCGCCGCCGCACTCCTCGGCGATCCCGGCACCCTCATCCTGGACGAGCCGGTGAACGGACTCGACCCGGAGGGCGTCCTGTGGATCCGCAACCTCCTCAAGTCCCTTGCCGCCCAAGGCCGTACGATCCTGATCTCCTCGCACCTGATGAGCGAGACGGCCCTCACCGCCGACCACCTGATCGTGATCGGCCGGGGCCGGCTCCTCGCCGACACCACGGTCGCCGAACTGGTCCGCACGGCGGGCGGCGCCTCCGTCAAGGTGGTCACCCCGCAGGCCGCCGCCCTGCGCACACTGCTCACCGCCCCCGACGTGGAGATCACCACGCCGGAGAACAACGAGCCCGACGAGCCCGACCCGCCCTACGAGCCCCACCAGCCCCACCAGCCCCACCAACTCGGCCAGTTGGAGGTCCGGGGCGTGGACGCGGCGCACATCGGCCGGATCGCGGCCGCTCACACGAGAGCCCTCCACGAACTCACGCCGCAGACCGCGTCGCTGGAGCAGGCGTTCATGGACCTCACACACGATTCGGTCGAGTACCGAGCCCCAGCCACCCCCCTGACCGGAGCCGCGGCATGACCACCACCGACCCCAGCGCCGCCAATCCCGGCGCCGCCAATCCCAGCGCCACCAATCCCGGCCCCGCCAATCCCGGCGCCGCCGATCTCACCCCGACCGGTCCCACCGCCACCCGTCCCACCGCCACCGTCCGCCTGACGTACCGCGTCACCCCGGCCCGCGTCCTGCGATCCGAGTGGCACAAGCTCTGGTCCCTGCGCTCCACCTGGATCACCGTCGGCTCGGCGGCCGCGCTGATCTTCGGAATCGGCCTGATCATGGGTGCCACCTACACGTCCGGCAGCGGCGACTCCGACGTCGACACGGTCATCCTGACGCTCTACGGCACCCTGCTCGGCCAGCTCTGCATCACGGTCCTGGGCATTCTGGTCACCGCGGGCGAGTACTCCACCGGCATGATCCGCGCCTCGCTCACCGCCGTACCGACCAGACTCCCCGTCCTGTGGGCGAAGGCCACGGTCTTCGCCGTTCCGCCTTCACGATCATGTTCATGACCGCACTGATCACCTTCTCCGCCGCGCAGCTGTTCCTCCACGACACCGACCAGTCGGCCTCCCTCACCGACCCGGGCGTGCTGCGAGCGGTGGCGGGCAACTCGGCGGCCATCACCCTGCTGAGCCTGATCGGCCTCGGCCTCGGCGCGCTGCTCCGTTCCGTGCCCGGAGCGATCGGTGCCTTCATCGGCGGAGTCATGATCGTCCCCGAGATCCTGGGCATGATCCCGTACGAGACGGTCGAGACCGCCATCAGGTACTTCCCGACCCAGGCCGCCGGAGCACTCGGCTCCGCAACCCCCATCCCGGACACCGCTTCCCCCGGCACGGCCCTGCTCGCCCTGTTCCTGTGGGCAGCGGCGTCACTGGGCGCGGCGGCATTCCTCCTGCGCCGCCGGGATGCCTGACGACGAACAAGCGCCGAGACGGGGACGGTTACGGTGAACAAGGCGATGGAGCCGACGGGGATGACCCGGTGACGGACAACAAGGCACACGCCGAACCAGACGTCGACGGTACGGGACACGACGCGACCGCCCAGGACGGCCCGGACGAACCCGACCGGCGGGACGGCCAAGACCGGCAGGACCGGCGGGACCCGGAGTGGTTCACGGGTACGGGTACCACTCCGCTCACCCGGTACATCCAGGGGCGCCTGCACCGCCTGCGCGTCTTCGACCGGCGCCGGCCGAGGGTCTGGGACATCCTGCTGACCTCTTTCTGGGTCCTGGTCACGGGGCTCGACTACACCTCGGGCGGCTGGCGGACCGTGGCCCGTGACGTGGACGCGCCCGAACCGCTGGTCCTGCTGATGACCCTGGGCTTCTCGGTGCCGTTGCTGTGGCGGCGCACGCATCCGGTGGCCGTGCTCGTCCTGATGGCGCCGGTGTCCGTGGTCAACATCTGGACCGGAGCCGTCGTGCAGGCCGCCTTCCTCCAGCTGATCCCCGCGTTCCAGATCGCGCTGCGCCTGCCCCTGAGGACTCTCGCGGGGGCGGGCCTGCTGATGTGCGCCCCCGCCGTGGCCGGGGCGGCACGCATCCCGGAAGTCTGGAACCAACAACTGGTCTCCTACCTCTGGGGCTTCGCCTTCGTCTCCCTCCTGGGCATCGCGGTCCGGACCCGCAAGGACTACACGGAGGCCCTGGTCGAACGGGCCCACCGGCTGGAACACGAACGCGACCAGCAGGCACGACTCACGGCGGCGGCCGAACGCACCCGTATCGCCCGCGAGATGCACGACATCATCGGCCACAACCTCTCCGTCATCACGGGCCTGGCGGACGGCGGCTCCTACGCGGCGGCGAAGACCCCGGAGCGAGCGGTCCAGGCGCTGGAGGCCATCGGCACCACGAGCAGACAGGCCCTGGCCGAACTGCGCCGGCTCCTGGGCATCCTGCGCGAGGAACACCCCGACGCCGACCGCACCCCCCAGCCGACGCTGAACGATCTGCGCCCCCTCGTCACGTCCGTCGGCGCCGCGGGCCTCCCGGTGCGCCTGGACATCCACGGCACGCCCCTGGCCGCCTCCCTCACCCCCGGACGCGAACTGACCGTGTACCGCGTGGTGCAGGAGGCGCTCACCAACACCCTCAAGCACGCGGGCGGCGGCCCTGCCCTGTCCGCGGTGGTCACCCTCACCCACAGCGGCTCGCATCAGGGCCGGGGGATCACGGGTATGCGGGAACGTGCCGCGCTCTACGACGGCACAATCGAGGCGGGTCCTCTGCCGGACGGCGGCTGGCAGGTACGACTTCGCCTTCCCCTGGAGGAAACTCCCCCGTGACGACCGTACTCATCGCGGACGACCAGCCGATGCAACGCTTCGGCTTCCGCATGCTGCTGGAGAGCCAGGACGACATGACAGTCGTCGGCGAGGCGTCCAACGGCACCGAAGCACTCCACCTGATCGGCCAACAGCAGCCCGACGTCGCCCTGATGGACATCCGTATGCCGGGCCTCGACGGCATCGAGGCCACCCGCCGCATCATCAGATCGGGCGCCCGCACCCGCGTCCTCATCGTGACGACCTTCGACCAGGACGAGTACGCGTACGACGGCCTCCGCGCCGGAGCCAGCGGGTTCCTGGTCAAGGACGCCCTGCCGGAGGAGCTCCTCTCCGGCATCCGTGCCGTGGCGGGCGGCGACGCGGTCGTCGCCCCGAGCCTGACCCGCCGGCTCCTGGACGCGTACGTGCGACATCTCCCGGCCGTACCGGGCGACCCCATATCGGCGGACCCCCGCATCGCCGCCCTCACGGAGCGGGAAAGGGAAATCCTCACGGTGATTGGTCAGGGCTGGTCCAACACGGAAATCGCCGCCCGCCTCCACCTCGCCGAATCGACAGTGAAGACGCACGTCACCCGCATCCTCGCCAAAACCGGAGCTCGGGACCGCGTCCAGGCCGTCATCCTGGCGTACGACACCCGCCTGGTCACCCCGACGTAAACGCCACTCTCCGCTTCCCTTGATTCCTCCCCTGCCTCCACTTCCTCGAAGGCAGGGGTAAGGGAAAACGGGTGGTGAACGCAGAAAAGCCCCGTACCTTGCGGTACGGGGCTTTCCCGGAAAAATTGTTCGGCGGCGTCCTACTCTCCCACAGGGTCCCCCCTGCAGTACCATCGGCGCTGAAAGGCTTAGCTTCCGGGTTCGGAATGTAACCGGGCGTTTCCCTAACGCAATGACCACCGAAACACTATGAAATTAACCAACACCGGAACACAACACGGCCGTTCGTTATTTCAGAACTAACACAGTGGACGCGAGCAACTGAGGACAAGCCCTCGGCCTATTAGTACCAGTCAGCTCCACCCGTTACCGGGCTTCCACATCTGGCCTATCAACCCAGTCGTCTACTGGGAGCCTTAACCCCTCAAGAGGGTGGGAATACTCATCTCGAAGCAGGCTTCCCGCTTAGATGCTTTCAGCGGTTATCCTTTCCGAACGTAGCCAACCAGCCATGCCCTTGGCAGGACAACTGGCACACCAGAGGTTCGTCCGTCCCGGTCCTCTCGTACTAGGGACAGCCCTTCTCAATATTCCTACGCGCACAGCGGATAGGGACCGAACTGTCTCACGACGTTCTAAACCCAGCTCGCGTACCGCTTTAATGGGCGAACAGCCCAACCCTTGGGACCGACTCCAGCCCCAGGATGCGACGAGCCGACATCGAGGTGCCAAACCATCCCGTCGATATGGACTCTTGGGGAAGATCAGCCTGTTATCCCCGGGGTACCTTTTATCCGTTGAGCGACAGCGCTTCCACAAGCCACTGCCGGATCACTAGTCCCGACTTTCGTCCCTGCTCGACCCGTCGGTCTCACAGTCAAGCTCCCTTGTGCACTTACACTCAACACCTGATTGCCAACCAGGCTGAGGGAACCTTTGGGCGCCTCCGTTACTCTTTAGGAGGCAACCGCCCCAGTTAAACTACCCATCAGACACTGTCCCTGATCCGGATCACGGACCCAGGTTAGACATCCAGCACGACCAGAGTGGTATTTCAACGACGACTCCACAACCACTGGCGTGGCCGCTTCAAAGTCTCCCACCTATCCTACACAAGCCGAACCGAACACCAATATCAAACTATAGTAAAGGTCCCGGGGTCTTTCCGTCCTGCTGCGCGAAACGAGCATCTTTACTCGTAGTGCAATTTCACCGGGCCTATGGTTGAGACAGTCGAGAAGTCGTTACGCCATTCGTGCAGGTCGGAACTTACCCGACAAGGAATTTCGCTACCTTAGGATGGTTATAGTTACCACCGCCGTTTACTGGCGCTTAAGTTCTCAGCTTCGCACACCCGAAAGTGCACTAACCGGTCCCCTTAACGTTCCAGCACCGGGCAGGCGTCAGTCCGTATACATCGCCTTACGGCTTCGCACGGACCTGTGTTTTTAGTAAACAGTCGCTTCTCGCTGGTCTCTGCGGCCACCCCCAGCTCAGGAAGCAAGTTCCCTCACCGGTGATGGCCCCCCTTCTCCCGAAGTTACGGGGGCATTTTGCCGAGTTCCTTAACCATAGTTCACCCGAACGCCTCGGTATTCTCTACCTGACTACCTGAGTCGGTTTAGGGTACGGGCCGCCATGAAACTCGCTAGAGGCTTTTCTCGACAGCATAGGATCATCCACTTCACCACAATCGGCTCGGCATCAGGTCTCACCCTTATATGTGTGACGGATTTACCTACCACACGGGCTACACCCTTACCCCGGGACTACCACCGCCCGGGCTGGACTACCTTCCTGCGTCACCCCATCGCTTACCTACTACAAGTCTGGTTCATCGGCTCCACCACTACCCTCAACTCCGAAGAGATCGGGCCGGCTTCACGGACTTAGCATCGCCTGATTCAGTACTGGGCGTTTCAAAGCGGGTACCGGAATATCAACCGGTTGTCCATCGACTACGCCTGTCGGCCTCGCCTTAGGTCCCGACTTACCCTGGGCAGATCAGCTTGACCCAGGAACCCTTAGTCAATCGGCGCACACGTTTCTCACGTGTGTATCGCTACTCATGCCTGCATTCTCACTCGTGAACCGTCCACAACTCGCTTCCGCGGCTGCTTCACCCGGCACACGACGCTCCCCTACCCATCCGTACTCCCGTTGGGGATATATGTACGAATGACACGACTTCGGCGGTACGCTTGAGCCCCGCTACATTGTCGGCGCGGAATCACTTGACCAGTGAGCTATTACGCACTCTTTCAAGGGTGGCTGCTTCTAAGCCAACCTCCTGGTTGTCTCTGCGACTCCACATCCTTTCCCACTTAGCGTACGCTTAGGGGCCTTAGTCGATGCTCTGGGCTGTTTCCCTCTCGACCATGGAGCTTATCCCCCACAGTCTCACTGCCGTGCTCTCACTTACCGGCATTCGGAGTTTGGCTAAGGTCAGTAACCCGGTAGGGCCCATCGCCTATCCAGTGCTCTACCTCCGGCAAGAAACACACGACGCTGCACCTAAATGCATTTCGGGGAGAACCAGCTATCACGGAGTTTGATTGGCCTTTCACCCCTAACCACAGGTCATCCCCCAGGTTTTCAACCCTGGTGGGTTCGGTCCTCCACGAAGTCTTACCTCCGCTTCAACCTGCCCATGGCTAGATCACTCCGCTTCGGGTCTTGAGCGCGCTACTAAACCGCCCTATTCGGACTCGCTTTCGCTACGGCTTCCCCACACGGGTTAACCTCGCAACACACCGCAAACTCGCAGGCTCATTCTTCAAAAGGCACGCAGTCACGACTGCATGTGCAAGCACACACAGCGACGCTCCCACGGCTTGTAGGCACACGGTTTCAGGTACTATTTCACTCCGCTCCCGCGGTACTTTTCACCATTCCCTCACGGTACTATCCGCTATCGGTCACCAGGGAATATTTAGGCTTAGCGGGTGGTCCCGCCAGATTCACACGGGATTTCTCGGGCCCCGTGCTACTTGGGTGTCTCTTAAACGAGCCGTTAATGTTTCAGCTACGGGGGTCTTACCCTCTACGCCGGACCTTTCGCATGTCCTTCGCCTACATCAACGGTTTCTGACTCGTCTCACAGCCGGCAGACCATGAAAAAGAGATCCCACAACCCCGAATGCGCAACCCCTGCCGGGTATCACACGCATACGGTTTGGCCTCATCCAGTTTCGCTCGCCACTACTCCCGGAATCACGGTTGTTTTCTCTTCCTGAGGGTACTGAGATGTTTCACTTCCCCTCGTTCCCTCCACACTGCCTATGTGTTCAGCAGCGGGTGACAGCCCATGACGGCTGCCGGGTTTCCCCATTCGGAAACCCCCGGATCAAAGCTTGGTTGACAGCTCCCCGGGGACTATCGTGGCCTCCCACGTCCTTCATCGGTTCCTGGTGCCAAGGCATCCACCGTGCGCCCTTAAAAACTTGGCCACAGATGCTCGCGTCCACTGTGCAGTTCTCAAACAACGACCAGCCACCCATCACCCCGTCATATACGACGAGTTCACTGGGGCCGACAACCGAAGGACAGACTCAAACGAGTCCGTACCCTCAGATACCCAACAGCGTGCCCGACCCGACCGACCATTCCCCACGTTCCACGCCGAAGCAGTACTAGTGAAAAACAACCTGTCGTGCCGAGTAGTCAACGTTCCACCCATGAGCAACCAGCACCGAACATTCGCCGGTGTACTGGCCTCTGACCAAACCGAAGCCTGGTAAGAAGTGCTCCTTAGAAAGGAGGTGATCCAGCCGCACCTTCCGGTACGGCTACCTTGTTACGACTTCGTCCCAATCGCCAGTCCCACCTTCGACAGCTCCCTCCCACAAGGGGTTGGGCCACCGGCTTCGGGTGTTACCGACTTTCGTGACGTGACGGGCGGTGTGTACAAGGCCCGGGAACGTATTCACCGCAGCAATGCTGATCTGCGATTACTAGCAACTCCGACTTCATGGGGTCGAGTTGCAGACCCCAATCCGAACTGAGACCGGCTTTTTGAGATTCGCTCCGCCTCGCGGCATCGCAGCTCATTGTACCGGCCATTGTAGCACGTGTGCAGCCCAAGACATAAGGGGCATGATGACTTGACGTCGTCCCCACCTTCCTCCGAGTTGACCCCGGCAGTCTCCTGTGAGTCCCCATCACCCCGAAGGGCATGCTGGCAACACAGAACAAGGGTTGCGCTCGTTGCGGGACTTAACCCAACATCTCACGACACGAGCTGACGACAGCCATGCACCACCTGTATACCGACCACAAGGGGGGCACCATCTCTGATGCTTTCCGGTATATGTCAAGCCTTGGTAAGGTTCTTCGCGTTGCGTCGAATTAAGCCACATGCTCCGCTGCTTGTGCGGGCCCCCGTCAATTCCTTTGAGTTTTAGCCTTGCGGCCGTACTCCCCAGGCGGGGAACTTAATGCGTTAGCTGCGGCACCGACGACGTGGAATGTCGCCAACACCTAGTTCCCAACGTTTACGGCGTGGACTACCAGGGTATCTAATCCTGTTCGCTCCCCACGCTTTCGCTCCTCAGCGTCAGTAATGGCCCAGAGATCCGCCTTCGCCACCGGTGTTCCTCCTGATATCTGCGCATTTCACCGCTACACCAGGAATTCCGATCTCCCCTACCACACTCTAGCTAGCCCGTATCGAATGCAGACCCGGGGTTAAGCCCCGGGCTTTCACATCCGACGTGACAAGCCGCCTACGAGCTCTTTACGCCCAATAATTCCGGACAACGCTTGCGCCCTACGTATTACCGCGGCTGCTGGCACGTAGTTAGCCGGCGCTTCTTCTGCAGGTACCGTCACTCTCGCTTCTTCCCTGCTGAAAGAGGTTTACAACCCGAAGGCCGTCATCCCTCACGCGGCGTCGCTGCATCAGGCTTTCGCCCATTGTGCAATATTCCCCACTGCTGCCTCCCGTAGGAGTCTGGGCCGTGTCTCAGTCCCAGTGTGGCCGGTCGCCCTCTCAGGCCGGCTACCCGTCGTCGCCTTGGTAGGCCATTACCCCACCAACAAGCTGATAGGCCGCGGGCTCATCCTTCACCGCCGGAGCTTTTAACCCCCACCCATGCAGGCAGAAGTATTATCCGGTATTAGACCCCGTTTCCAGGGCTTGTCCCAGAGTGAAGGGCAGATTGCCCACGTGTTACTCACCCGTTCGCCACTAATCCACCCCGAAAGGCTTCATCGTTCGACTTGCATGTGTTAAGCACGCCGCCAGCGTTCGTCCTGAGCCAGGATCAAACTCTCCGTGAATGTTTTCCCGTAATCGGGACACACATCACGAGAGCGGAACGACCGGTCGGAATAAGACCAGTCGTTCACAGCGTCCTCGCTGTGTAATTGCCCACCGGAACCGTAAGGCCCGGTAGGACTTTCAAAGGAACCACCAACCTGCCGAAGCAGGCCGGGGTATCAACATATCTGGCGTTGACTTTTGGCACGCTGTTGAGTTCTCAAGGAACGGACGCTTCCTTCGGTCCCGTTTCACCGGGGCCCTCCGGGCGCTTCCCTTCGTGTTCTTGCGTTTCCGACTCTATCAGACTCTTTCGTGTCCGATTCCCGGCCGAAGCGGGTCAAGCAGTTTTCGCTTTCCAGTTCTTCGCTTTCGCGTTTCCCTTTCCGGCGAGTCCGACTCTATCAGATCCTTTCGGGCCTGATTCCCAGTCAGTGGGGCTTGTCTTCCCGGCTGTTGGGCCGTTCCGACGCTCAAACTCTAGCGGATTCTCCCGGCGGCTCATAATCGAGCCTCGAAATAAATTCCGGCATGCCGAAATCATCCCTGGTGGGAGATCGTGCTGAGTTTTGGTTGCCGCGTTCGCGGCGGGATCGGCTGTCACAGAACCGTTCCGGCCCCGTGACAACTCGAAGAACCTTACGGATCGGGCGGGACTGTGTCAACCCCGCTGTGGGGCCGCCCGGAGCCCCTCTTCAGGGCCTCGACGGAGACCCCTCGGAGCCCCCAGCCGATGGTGACCCCGCCACCAGTGGTGCCTAGTCGGTGGCGCCCCGCAGAAGGGGTCAGTCCAGGTCGGTGAGCCTGCCGCCCGCGTCCGGCTGGGCGTGCTCCACGCGGCGCAGCAGCCTGATCAGCATCTCGCCGAGGACTCCGCGCTCGTCGCCGGAGAGGTCCTGGAGGAGGTCCTCCTCGAAGTCGCTGGCCATGCGCATCGCCTCAAGCCACTTCGTACGACCCTCGTCGGTCAGCTCGACGATGACGCGGACGCGGTTGTTCTCGTCCCTGTCCCGCGTGACCAGGCCCTCGCCGGCCATGCGGTCGATCCGGTGGGTCATGGCCGCGGGCGTGAGGCCGAGGCGCTTCGCGAGTTCGCCGGGGCCCAGCCGGTAGGGGGTGCCGGCCAGGACGAGGGTTTTGAGGACCTCCCACTCGGCGTTGCTGATGCCGAGGGCGGCGACCTGTCTCCCGTACGCGACGTTCATGCGCCGGTTGAGTCGGCCGAGGGCCGAGACGACCTGTTCGACCTGGGGGTCCAGGTCGCGGAATTCGCGCTGGTAGGCGGCGATCTGCTCGTCGAGGCTCGGCTCGTGGAGGCCGGGCTGCTCGGTGGTGTCAGACATGGCGCGCAGTATGGCACGCCCTTCGTCACCATCGAAGTCCTTCAATCTGTATTGTTAAGGTTCTAACTTTAGTGCTAAAGTCTTCGAGTCTGATTCCTTCAAGATCTTGAGGTAGGTGAGTGTGACCAGGGAGATGGGCGCAGCGCTGCGGCGAATCCAGGTGGGGAGCGCGCTGAGCGCGTTCGGCCTCGGGTTCACCGTCCCGTATCTGTACGTCTATGTGGCGCAGGTGCGGGATCTGGGTGCCGGTACGGCGGGGGTCGTACTGGCGGTCTTCGCCATGGCAGCGCTGGCCGTACTGCCGTTCACCGGGCGGGTCATAGACCGGCGCGGGCCGCTGCCCGTACTGGTCGTCGCCTCCGGTGTGGCCTCCGTGGGGGCCGCGGCGCTGGGCTTTTCGAGCAGTGTGACGACCGCTGTCCTGTCGGCCGCGGTCCTCGGTGCGGGTACGGCGGTCATGCAGCCGGCCCTCGCCACCATGCTGGTGTGGTGCTCCAGCACCGCCACCCGTACGCGGGCCTTCGCCACGCAGTTCTTCCTGCAGAACCTGGGTCTCGGCCTCGGCGGACTCGTCGGCGGCCAGATCGTCGACACGAGCAGGCCGGCGAGTTTCACGCTGCTGTTCCTGATCGAGGCTGTGATGTTCATCGTGCTCGGTGTCGTCGCGGGAAGCGTGCGGATGCCCGGTACCGCTTCCCTCTCCGGCGCCAGGCCGACCGACGGGGCCGCGGCGAAGGGCGGGCTGCGGGCGCTGCTCTCGCACCGGGCCATGGTGCAGCTGTGCGTGATGGGCTTCGTGCTGTTCTTCGCCTGCTACGGACAGTTCGAGTCCGGGCTGGCGGCGTACGGGACCGAGGCCGCCGGGATCGAGCCGTCGACGCTGGGCATCGCGCTGGCCGCCAACACCGCCGTCATCGTCGTGGCGCAGTTCGTCGTCCTGCGGCTCGTCGAGCGGCGGCGGCGCAGCCGGGTGATCGCGTGGGTCGGCCTCATCTGGGCGTTCGCCTGGATCGTGGCGGGATACGCGGGGCTCGGACACGGGAGCCAGACCATGGCGACGGCTGCGTTCATCTCGACGTACGCCCTGTTCGGGCTGGGCGAGGCGATGCTGTCGCCGACCGTGGCTCCGCTGGTCGCCGATCTGGCGCCCGAGTCGATGGTCGGTCAGTACAACTCCGCGTTCGCCCTGTGCAAGCAGCTCGCGCTGGCGGTGGGTCCGGCCGTGGGCGGCCCGATGGGGGCGGCGCTGCACGGTCCGTACATCGTGACGTTCGTGCTGTTCTCACTGGGCATCACCGTGCTGGCGCTGCGGCTGGGCCGTCGGCTCACCCCCCTGCAGGATCAGCCGTCGCTCGCGGCCGTGCCGTCGCGGGTGGTCGCCGTTTCCGTACCGGAGACCGAGCCCGCGGCGGCACGCGCCGCCGCTCACTGAGGCAGCGCGAACTCGCACCAGACCGCCTTGCCGCCGCCCGGTGTGCGCCGACTGCCCCATGACGAGGCGATCGTCGCGACGATCGAGATGCCGCGTCCCGCCTCGTCCGCCGGTTCGGCGCGGCGGCGGCGCGGCAGGTGGTCGTCGCCGTCCGTCACCTCGATGATCAGGCGGCGGTCCGTGCGGCGCAGGCCCAGGCGCATCGGTGGGGTGCCGTGCTGGAGCGAGTTCGCCACGAGTTCGCTCGCGGCGAGGACCCCCAGATCGCACAGTTCGACCGGGAAGCGCCAGGACGTCAGGACACCGGTGGCGAAGGCGCGAGCGCGCGGCGCCGCTTCTATGCCGCCGAGCAGATCGAGCGACGCGTTGTGGAACAGCTCCGCGTTCGTCCCCGTGCGGGCGGGGTGCTGGACCACCAGGACCGCCACGTCGTCGTCGTGTTCGGCGGTCACCCCGAGGGAACGGATCAGCCGGTCGCAGACCACCTGCGGCGAGCCCTTGGCGCCGGACAGCGCACGTGCCAGGGAGGCCACTCCCTCGTCGATGTCCTCGCTGCGCCGCTCGACCAGGCCGTCCGTGTAGAGGACGGCCGTGGAGCCGGGCGGCAGCGGGATCGTGCCCGAGGTGTGCACCCAGCCACCGGTGCCCAGCGGCGGTCCGGTGGGTTCCGCGGCCCGGTGGACCGTGCCTTCCTCGTCGCACACGAGGATCGGGAGGTGGCCTGCGGAGGCGTAGACGAGCAGGCCCTCGTTCGGGTCGTGGACCGCGTAGACACAGGTCGCGATCTGGCTGGCGTCGATCTCGGCGGCGAGTCCGTCGAGGAGCTGGAGCACCTCGTGGGGCGGCAGGTCCAGACGCGCGTACGCCCGCACGGCGGTGCGCAGCTGTCCCATGACGGCGGCGGCGCGGACCCCTCGGCCCATCACGTCCCCGATCACCAGAGCGGTGCGTCCCGCGCCCAGGGTGATGACGTCGTACCAGTCGCCGCCGACGGCCGCGTCCGTGCCGCCGGGCTGATAGGTGGCGGCGATCCGCAGGTCATCGGGCTGTTCCAGCTCCTGAGGGAGCAGGGAGCGCTGGAGGGTGACGGCCGTTTCGCGGTGCCGGCGCTCGCTGGTGCGGAGCCGTTCGGCGGCTTCGGCGTGGTCGGTGACATCGGCGGCGTACACGAGGACGCCTCCCACGCCCTTGCCCGCGCCCTTCTTGTCCTTCTCCTTGTCTTTCTGCTTGTCCCTGGGTTTCGCCCTCGTCCTCCCCTTTGGTGTGCCTTCTTCATCGCTCGCGGCGTCCCACGCGGCCACAGGGGTGCAGGTCACGGTGTACGAGCCGCCGTCGGCGGTCTTGCGGGACTTGACCGTGCGGGGCGTGCCGCTGCGGAACACCTGGTCCATCAGCGGGAGGACGCTGAGCTCGGCGAGCTCCGGCATGGCCTCGGCGGCGGGGACGCCGGAGGGGCGGGGGCCGAAGACCGCCTCGTAGGCGTCGTTGACGTACGCGATGCGGTGGTCGGGGCCGTGGAGCAGGGCGACGGGCGCGGGAAGCCTGCCGAGGATCTCGCGGGCCGAGAGGTCGTCGAGGGCGGGGGCGGCCGGCGGTGCCGGTTCCGGTTCCGGTACAGGCGTGGCCTCGGCGGGTGAAGGGGAGGGCGAGGCGGGCTCGCCCTCCGGTGGGACGGGCGGGCTCTCCGGCTGGGCGTACTCGGCTCGCGCCGCGGGTACGGAACTGCGGTCGTCCCGCGCGGCGGCGCGACGCTGCGTTCCGGGAAGGCGGGCGCTCCAACGCGTGAAGTTCACGGAATTTCTGGCCTCGTGTGTCGGTCTGGTCCGCTCGGGCGGGCTGCTTCTTCTGCCTGGGTCGGGGCGCCGGGGCCGGACCCCGGGAAGGCGCAGCCGGGCCTCATCATGCTGCTGGTGCGTCGCGGCTGGTCACTGTTGGTCACTGTCGGCCGGGTCACTCTGTGCAGGCGTGGGCCCACCTATGGTCACACGTCCAGTGTGACCGACCGTACTGACAGTCGCCGTTCAGCCGGATGTCTTCGGCGGTCCGTCGCCCTGGGAAGGGTCGCTTCCGGGGGGCGGGGTGCTGCCGGGGCCCTGCCGGTTCCCGGGGGCCCGGCTGCTTCCGGTTGCATGGCGGTTTCCGGGTACATGGCGGTTTCCGGTGCCGCCCGCCGCGAGGGCGAACTCGGCGCGTGGGTGTTCCAGGGAGCCGAGGGAGACGATCTCCCTCTTGAAGAGTCCCGCCAGGGTCCATTCAGCAAGGACACGTGCCTTCCGGTTGAACGTGGGGACTCGGCTGAGGTGGTACGTACGGTGCACCAGCCAGGCCGGGTAGCCCTTCAGCTTGCGACCGTAGACATGGGCGACGCCCTTGTGCAGGCCGAGCGAGGCGACCGATCCCGCGTACGAGTGCCGGTACTCCGTGAGCGGCCGGCCGTCGATGGCCGCGAGGACGTTCTCGGCGAGGGTCTTCGCCTGGCGGACCGCGTGCTGGGCGTTGGGCGCGGTCTCCGTACCCGGTTCGGCGGCGGTCAGGTCGGGTACGGCGGCGGCGTCGCCCGCGGCCCAGGCGTGTTCGTTGCCCTCGACGCCGAGCGTGGCGGTGCACCGGAGCCGGCCGCGCTCCGTGAGCGGCAGGTCGGTGGCGGCCAGGAGCGGTGCCGGTTTGACGCCCGCGGTCCACACGAGCGTGCGGGTCGGGAAGCGGGAGCCGTCGCTGAGGACGGCGACGCGGTCCTCGCAGGTGTCCAGGCGGGTTTCGAGGCGTACGTCGATGTTGCGGCCGCGCAGCTCACGGATGGCGTACGTGCCCATCGCCTCGCCGACCTCGGGGAGGATGCGCCCGGACGCCTCGACCAGGATCCATTTGAGGTCCGTGGCCTTGATGTTGTGGTAGTACCGCGAGGTGTAGCGGGCCATGTCCTCCAGCTCGGCGAGCGCCTCGACGCCTGCGTAGCCGCCGCCGACGAAGACGAAGGTCAGGGCGGCGTCGCGGATGGCGGGGTCGCGCGTGGCGGAGGCGATGTCCATCTGCTCGATGACGTGGTTGCGCAGGCCGATGGCTTCCTCGACGGTCTTGAAGCCGATGCCGAACTCCGCGAGCCCGGGGA
Organism: Streptomyces sp. NBC_01433; assembly: GCF_026340105.1. Lineage (NCBI taxonomy): Bacteria > Bacillati > Actinomycetota > Actinomycetes > Kitasatosporales > Streptomycetaceae > Streptomyces > Streptomyces sp. NBC_01433. The sequence continues at coordinate 2,022,141 of NZ_JAPEPM010000001.1, forward strand.
CCGGGAGGGTGCGCGATACGGAGCCGGGGGCGATGACGATCTCGTCGTAACAGATCTCCAGGGCCCCGGTGCCGTCCTCGCCGGTGGCGAGGGTGGTGACGGTCGCGGTCCGTTTGGCGTGGTCGATGCTCTGCGCCTCGCCGATGACGATCTCGCACTGGCCGAGGACACGGCGGAGCGGCACGACCACATGGCGCGGTGAGATCGAGCCCGCGGCCGCTTCGGGAAGAAACGGCTGGTAGGTCATGTACGGCTCGGGCGTGACGACCACGATCTCGGCGTCACCGCTCTTGAGTCTCCGCTTCAGCTTCCGCTGGAGACGCAGCGCTGTGTACATCCCGACGTAGCCACCGCCGACGACGAGAATGCGCACACTTGGCCGGGTGCCGGGGGTCGTCCCCCGGGAATCTGGAGCCATCACCACCCCATGACGCAACGGAGTCCGGGGTTTGTCCACAGCCCCGGCAAATTGTGTGACCGGAGGATCCTGACGGTCCGTCGGGGACCGCGCACCGCGGGACGGTGCAGTTGCGCAGGTCAGACCTTGCGGGAGGCGCGGTGGGATGGGGTGGAATCGGGAACCAACCGGCCCTTGCTCCGATCGGGGGGCGCTCCGTGCGGAACTACCCCCTTCTGAATTGACCCGGGCTCAACTATGTTCGTAACCCGTCGGGGTGTCGGGTTCGGACTAGGTTGTGATCCGCTCCCCGACCGACACAGCGGGGAAGTCTCCGGGGGGAGACGTCATAACCGGGGGAAGTCATGCACATTCAGGATTCGCATTGGCAGGCTGCTGTCTCGTCCTCGTCCGAGGGCAACGGACGGCTGAGTTCGGTAGGAGCGGTCGGAACCATAGGTTCGGCGGCACCGCTCGGGTCGGTGGGACCGGTGGGACCGGTGGGACCGGTGGGTCCCGTCGGTTCAGTCGGATCGGCCGCGACCGTTCCGTCGGCCGGAGGGAACGGGGGCACGCCGCGCTCGGCGCCGCTCCGCGTGGACGCACAGCGCAATCTGGAACATGTCCTGCGGGCCGCACGTGAAGTGTTCGGCGAGCTGGGGTACGGCGCTCCGATGGAAGACGTGGCACGCCGCGCCAGGGTCGGGGTAGGCACCGTCTACCGGCGGTTCCCGAGCAAGGACGTGCTGGTACGGCGGATAGCCGAGGAGGAGACCGCCCGGCTGACCGAGCAGGCGCGGACGGCTCTGGGGCAGGAGGACGAGCCCTGGTCCGCGCTCTCCCGCTTCCTGCGGACATCCGTGGCGTCGGGTGCGGGACGGCTGCTGCCGCCGCAGGTGCTGCGGGTCGGGGCCGCCGCGGACGAGCCGGGCTCGGCGGTGGGTCCGGTCTCCGGTGACATCGTCGACGAGACGCGTGTTCCGCAGCAGCGGCAGAGCCTGGGACAGCCCGATCTCCGGGTGGTCCCGCAGCGCCCCGCGGTCGTCGACGGTCTGGACGACGACTCGGGAGCGGCCGAACTGTTGGAGATCGTGGGCCGACTGGTCGACCGGGCGCGGGAGTCGGGTGAGCTGCGCGGTGATGTGACGGTGGCCGACGTACTCCTGGTCATCGCCACGGCCGCGCCTTCGCTGCCCGACGCGGCTCAGCAGGCGGCCGCTTCGACACGGCTGCTGGACATTCTGCTGGAGGGGCTGCGGTCGCGCCCCGCGTGACGGCGGCTGAGTGACGGGTACCGCGCGGAGGCGCCTGCGCGATTGGCGTCCGCGTGAGGGTTCCTGCGCGGTCGGGGTCTGTTCGGCCCGGTCGGCCGACTTCGGTCGGCCGGGCTCGGGCGGGGCGGACCGTGCGGTGGCCCCGGCATCCGGCGGTTCGGCGGCTGAAGATCGCCGAGAAGCATTCCCCGAATGAGGGATGTCTAGTGCTCCCATTCGGAAAAACGCCCCGGATGAGTGGTTGGCGGGGCTGACCGTTCGTGGCCATGGGGCCGTGTGGCACTCTTGCCCGGTGTTCGGGTCCGAAGGGTGCATACGGGGGCTTCCGCTGTGAGCGGTGACGGGCAGCAGGAAGAACCGCTCGACGGGATCGCTACCGCGGGCGGGGTCATGGAGACCGGTGGGCCGCCCCTGGGGCAGGTGCCGAGTCAGGCCGGACGCGTACGGTCGGACGGTGATGCCGAGGGCGGCACCGTCCTGCCCGGTCCGTGGCCCGCGCCGTCCGACAGCGCCCCGTCCGCCGACGGCCTGTCCTCCCCCGATTCGGATTCCTCTCCCTCGTCCGATTCCTCGTCCGATTCCTCGTCCGATTCCGCCTCCTCTTCCTCGGCCGCCGACGCGGCGGGCAGTGCCGGGATCGCCGTTCCGTCACAGCGGGAGGGCCGCGGCGGGGCCGCCGACCTCGGGCTGTCCGACGTCCAGCTGATCCAGGGCATGCGGGCCGGTGACGACGGCGCGTACGAGGAGCTGTTCCGGCGGCACTCGGGCGCGGTGCGCCGCTACGCCCGTAGCTGTTGCCGGGACGGCCACACCGCCGACGACCTGACGGCCGAGGTCTTCGCACGGACGCTGCAGGCGGTACGCGGTGGCAAGGGGCCGCAGGAAGCCGTCCGGGCCTACCTCATGACCGCCGTCCGCCATGTCGCCGCCGCCTGGACGAAGAGCGCCAAGCGGGAGCATCTGGTCGATGACTTCGCGGTGTTCGCCGCACAGGCATCGCGTACCTCCGAGCTGTCGGACGACGACACCCTCGACCTCGGCGCCGACGTGAGGGCGATGCACGAGGCCGAACAGACGATGGCCATGCGGGCGTTCCGCAGTCTGCCGGAGCGCTGGCAGGCGGTGCTGTGGCACACCACCGTGGAGGAGGAGTCGCCGAGCGAGATCGCCCCGCTGTTCGGCCTGACCGCCAACGCCACGGCCGTTCTGGCCAGCCGGGCCCGTGAGGGGCTCAAGCAGGCGTATTTGCAGGCGCATGTGAGCCAGTCGCTCACGACGGGCGGCGACTGCGCCCAGTACGCCGACCGGCTCGGCGCCTATGCCCGGGGCGGGCTGCGGATGCGGGCCGAGCGCGGGCTGCGCAAGCACCTGGACGAGTGCGCGCGGTGCCGGGTCGCGGCGGGCGAGCTGGACCATGTGAACGCCGGGATTCCGGCGCTGCTCCCGGTCGCGGTCATCGGGTGGTTCGCCGCCGGGTACTCGCTCAAGGCCGCTGGCATCGTGGCGGGCGGTGCGGCGGGAGCCGCGGGCGCCGGGGCCGCCGCCGCGGCGACCGGCGGAAGTGCGTCCGGAGGTGCGGCCGGTGGTGCCGCCGCGGAAGGGCTCGGGGCACCGGTGAAGGCCGGGATCGCCGCGGCGGTGGCCGTGGCGGCCGCGGCCGGACTGGTGTGGGCGCTGGTCGGCGACGACCGGCCGCAACCGGAACCGAAGCCCGTGGCCAAGCCGCCGGTGGTGGCGCCCGCGGTGCCGTCTCCGGCACCGCCGCCCGCGCCGAAGCCCGAACCTCCGGCGGCGCCCGCGCCGCCGGCACCGGCTCCGCCGCCCGAACCGAAGCCGAAGCCCACACCCCCGCCGAAAGCCACGCCCAAGCCCACACCGAAGCCCACCCCTGCGGCGCCGAAGCCGCCCGCGCCGAAGCCCACACCTCCGCCCAGCCCGAAGCCGCCGCCACCCGCCCCGACCGTCTACCAGGTCAGCGAGCTCGGCTACACCCTGCTCGGGGATCACACCGAGCCGGAGGTGGTGTTCGGCGAGAGCAGCTGGATCTGGCAGCGCTCCCAGGTGTCGATCGCGTCCACGTCGTACGCGCCCGGCGTGACGGTGCACGCCAATTCATCGGTCACCATCCAGCTGAACCGGGAGTGCACCCGCTACGAGGCGAAGGTCGGCATCGACGATCTGACGATGGGGCTCGGCTCGGTGCGTTTCTCCGTCTTCAACGGGGACGGTGCCCGGCTCTGGCAGTCCCCGGTCATGGAGGGCGGCGAGCCCGCCGTTCCGGTGAGCGTGGGCATCGGCGGTCAGTCGTCGATCCGGATCGTCGTGGAGGCACAGTCCCCGATGGGCGGCCTGGGGCTGGCCAACTGGGCGGAGTCGAGGATCAGCTGCCGGTGAACCGGAAACGGCGACCGGAAAGCGGTGAACCGGAAACGGTGACCGACAAGTGGTAGCCGGGAGCGGTGAGCCGGAGCGCCGGCCGCCGGTGAACCGAGCCGCGCTGGACGGTCACGGCTGGAGGCTGCGTCCGGAAGGGACCACTCCGCCCGCCACCGCGCGTTGGCGTGGAGCCGCCGTGCCCGTCCAGCAGGTGCCCCGGCGGGCGAGGAGGCGGCGGAGCCAGAGTTCCGTGGAGGCCAGGTCGGCCAGCCCGTCCAGCGGGAGGGGTTCGCCCTCGGAGGCGGCGCGCAGGGCCTTGCGTACGACGCGTGCCTCGACCAGGCCCGCGTCGGCCAGCAGCGGGGCGTCGAACAGCGCCATCAGCTCGGGGAGCGCGGCGCGCAGGCCGGTGCGGGTGGCGACGGCCGAGGTGGCCTGGGACGGGGTTCCCCAGCCGGGCGGGAGGTCGTGGATGCCCGCGCCGCCCAGCACCCGGCGCAGGATCGCGGCCCGTGCGCCCGGTTGGACGCGGAGGGATTCGGGAAGGCCGCGGGCGGCCCGGACGACCTGGTTGTCGAGGAACGGGGCGTGGAGGCGCTGGCTGCGGACCTCGGCGGCCTGCTCCAGGATGCGGTGGTCGGCGGCGCTGCGGGCGAGGGCGGCGCGGGCGCGGGCCTCTCCCGGGCGCTGCACGGAGGTCGGCCGGATCGCCGCCTCCTGAAGACGGACCGCCACTTCGGCCAGTGCCTCCCCCGTCAGCCAGCGCGCCGCGGGTCCGGGGCGCGACCAGGCGAGGGCGGCGAGCGAGGCGTCGGCCGGGGTGCCGAGGTCGGGGGCGTAACGGTTGGCGTCGGGCAGCCGGTCGGCCGCCGCCTCCAGGCCGGTGCGGTACGACGTACGGGCGAGCCGCCGCGCCGCGCGGTAGAGCGTCAGCGGCACGAACAGGGAGTGCGCCGAGGCGCCTTCGGCCTTGGTGAGTGCCGCCACGGGGCGCAGGATGTGGCGTCTGCGCCGGTCCATGAGCAGGTCGGCGAGGCGGGCCGGGTGCGCGTCCAGCACCTGCCGGGCGCCGTGGCCGACGAAGTGGTCGGCGCTGCCCGCGGCGAGCCGGCGGCGGTGACGCTCGGAGACGACCAGGGAGGGGGCCGGTTCGTCGGTGAGCGGGCCGCTGTCCAGCGCCGCGTACGGCAGTGCCTCCTCGCCCGCCGCGACCACCACGTGGTGCAGGCGCGGGTTGGCGGCGATGGCTCGGGCGCGTTCGAGTTCGTCCTCGTGGCCGCGGGTGGTGAGGTCGTTGAAGGTGACCGCGAGCAGCCGCTCCCCCGCCCCCGTGCCGTGTCCGAGGAGGGTGCCGGGCAGTCCGGGCAGTCCGGAGGCCAGCAGCGCGAGGGTGGCGGACGCGCTGCCTCCGGAGAGGTCGGCGCCGATGCCCGGTACGGGTGCGCCACGCGCCGCGCGGCGTTCGGCGGGTCCCATGCCGGGGACCGGTCCGGGGTCCGGCGGAAGGGTTTCCGGGGCGTGGCGCGGGGCCGTGAGCCGGGCGCGCACGGCTTCGACGAGCGCGTCCCGTACGCCCTCGACCGCGTGCACCGGGTCGGCCTGGGGCGCCGCGACGGCGAGCGAGGCCACCGCCTCGTACCCGGTGATCTCGCGCGAGCCCTCGCGCAGGATCAGCGCGTGCCCCGGCGGGACCCGCTTCACGCCGACGTACGGTGTGCCGTCGCCCAGCGCCTCCGGTGTCTCGGGGCAGGCGAGCAGGGCGGCCAAGTGGCCGATGTCCAGCTGCGCTTCGATGAGGTCGGCGAGGGGAAGTGCCGCGGTGGCGTAGGCGGTGCCGTTGGCCCAGGGCGTGTGGAAGACGGGCCGGGCTCCGGCCAGGTCCCCCGCGACGGTGATCCGGCGGCCGATCTGCACGACGGCCGTGTAACTGCCCGGCCAGGCGGTGAGATGCCGCATCGCACCGCCGCGTGCGGAGAGCAGCCCGACGCGCAGCTGTTCGTCGGTGGCCCCGCAGCAGCCGAGGACGGCGAGGCGGGCGGTGGGGGCACCTTCGGGGGTCGCGACGTTGATGACGCGGATCTCGTCGGGGCGCCAGTCACCGACGGCCCAGAGCGGATCGGGGTCTCCCCACAGGAGTTGGGAGCCCACGGGCTGAACCGTGCGCCCCTCGCCGCCGGCGTCGACCGCGCCGACGGTGCCGAAACTCGCGGCGATACTGCTCCACCCCACCAACCAACGCATCGCCGCCTCCACAGGCTGTGGACAAAGCGGCGCACATGGAGAACGGGACACCGCTGCGGGACATGCTGCCACGACAACGGCGTACCGGAGGGGGTACGGGCAGCGCACGCCGGAAGGGCATGCGCCCCTGGCAAGGGCCCGGCACCGCTTCCCGGGCGCGAACGGCGACGTATCCACAACGGAACGATGGCTTCCGGGTGTTGTGGAGCCAAAGCGTCAGCCCCGAATGGCCGGTGCGGCGTTCCGGACACCCGGTTGACCGCCCGCACGAGCGGTCGAAATCCGGCCATAGTCGGACCGTTGACCAGAGCATCACCCCAGCGTCGTCATTCAGCCATTCTCGGCGCGCGCCGCAACCGGCGACTGTCCGCTTTCACCCCCCGCGCCGAGCGGCTCCACGCACAGCCCGGGAGGTGGGCCTCACCTCCCGGACCGGTCCGCCGCCCGCGGGGAATGGGGCGGCAGCATCCCCCAGCCCACTGAGTCCAGTACAGCGGGCCGACCCACGCAGCATCCATGGAAGCCCTCACCGGGCGGGCCGGGCCAGAGCGCACGGCCGGGCGCACGGCCACACAACAGGAGCACGCCGGACCCTGCCCGGCACACGGCCGGGATTCGAACACCGACCGCCCGCACGGACAACAATCCCGCCATACGGACGCTCGCCCCTTAACGGTAGGGATGCGGCGAACTACGCTGTGTTTACTGATGTTCTCAGCAGGGCGGCATATTCCTCGGGGCTCGGCCAAATGCGTGTGCAGCCGGAGTGACGGGGTTCGAACCTGGGGAGGCATCGGCACGAATGCCGCGCGCCGCCCTCGGTGTCGCGGCGGCTGTCTGTGTGTCGAGGGGTGGCGCATGTCCAGGGAGCAACGCGGGCCGAACGAGAAGCTCGGCACGGTTCTCGCCCTCGCGGGAATCAGTAACGCCGGGCTCGCCCGGCGGGTCAACGACCTCGGAGCACAGCGCGGTCTGACACTTCGCTACGACAAGACCTCGGTGGCCCGGTGGGTCGCCAAGGGCATGGTGCCGCAGGGCGCCGCGCCCCATCTCATCGCCGCGGCGATCGGTGCCAAGCTCGGCCGGCCGGTCCCGCTGCACGAGATCGGGCTCGCGGACGCCGACCCGGCGCCCGAGGTCGGGCTCGCCTTCCCGCGTGACGTGGGCGAGGCGGTGCGGTCGGCGACCGAGCTGTACCGACTGGATCTCGCCGGGCGGCGGGGCGGCGGCGGAATCTGGCAGTCCCTCGCGGGGTCGTTCGCCGTCAGCGCGTACGCGACCCCCGCGTCCCGATGGCTGATAACGCCCGCCGATCCCTCCGTGGCGCGGGATTCCGCGGCTGCCCGGGTGGCCATCCTCGGCGCACAGAGCGCACAGGGCGCGCACGCCGCTCAGAACATGCGGAGCGCACACGGCCCGTCGGGCGCGCCGGGCATGCCCGGCGCACTGATCGGACCCGGCGCGCAGGGGTCCGTGCCCGTGCAGCCCGGCCCGGAGTCCGCGGCCGACGCCTCGCCGCTGCGGGTCGGCCACAGCGATGTGGCCAAGCTGCGCGAGGCGGCCCAGGACGCGCGCCGCTGGGACTCCAAGTACGGCGGCGGGGACTGGCGTTCCTCCATGGTTCCGGAGTGCTTACGGGTCGACGCCGCACCGCTGCTCCTCGGCTCGTACAGCGACGAGGTGGGCCGCGCCCTCTTCGGCGCCTCGGCCGAACTGACCAGACTGGCCGGGTGGATGGCCTTCGACACCGGCCAGCAGGAAGCCGCCCAGCGCTATTACATCCAGGCCCTGCGCCTGGCCCGCGCAGCCGCCGACGTACCGCTCGGCGGGTACGTGCTCGTATCGATGTCCCTCCAGGCGACCTACCGCGGCTTCGCCGACGAAGGGGTCGACCTCGCGCAGGCCGCCGTCGAACGCAACCGCGGGCTCGCCACCGCCCGCACCATGAGCTTCTTCCGGCTGGTGGAGGCGCGGGCGCACGCGAAGGCGGGGGACGCGGCGGCCGCGGGGGCCGCGCTCAAGGCAGCCGAGGGCTGGCTGGAACGGTCCAGGGCGGGCGACGCCGACCCGTCGTGGCTCGGCTTCTACTCGTACGACAGATTCGCGGCCGACGCCGCCGAGTGCTACCGCGACCTCAAGGCGCCCCGGCAGGTGCGGCGCTTCACCGAGCAGGCCCTGTCCCAGCCGACCGAGGAGTTCGTCCGCTCGCACGGACTGCGGCTCGTCGTGTCCGCGGTCGCCGAGCTGGAGTCGGGCAACCTGGACGCGGCGTGTGCGGCGGGGACCCGGGCGGTCGAGGTGGCGGGCCGGATCTCCTCGGCGCGGACCACGGAGTACGTACGCGATCTGCTGCACCGGCTCGAACCGTACGGGGACGAGCCGCGCGTCGCTGAGCTGCGCGAACGGGCCCGGCCGCTGCTGGTGGCCCCGGTCTGATCCGGCGCCCGCCCCGGGTCCGCGGGGCCGGGGTGTGCGCCACGTCCCGCCCGTCCCGGGTTTGAGCCGGTTGTCAGTGGGTCAGTGCACTATCGGGGTGGGAGGTGGCGTGATGATGACGCACGCGGCGTACGACTGCGATGTGCTGGTGATCGGCGGCGGGATCGTCGGTCTGTCGACCGCGTATGCGATCACGCGGTCCGCTCCGGGCACCCGGGTGACGGTGCTGGAGAAGGAACGGGGCCCCGCGCGCCACCAGACCGGGCGCAACAGCGGCGTGATCCACAGCGGCGTCTACTACCGCCCCGGTTCGCTCAAGGCCCGGTACGCGGTGCGCGGCGCCGCCGAGATGGTCGACTTCTGTACGGAGCACGGCATCGCGCACGCGGTGACCGGCAAGCTGATCGTCGCGACCGAGCGGTCCGAGCTGCCCCGGCTGCACGGTCTGGTGCAGCGCGGCCGGGAGCACGGGCTGCCGGTGCGGGAGCTGGGCCCGGCACAGATCGCGGAGTACGAACCCCATGTGCGCGGCCTCGCGGCGATCCGGGTCGGGACGACCGGGGTGTGCGACTTCGGGGCGGTCGCCGCACGGCTCGCGACGGAGGCCACCGCGGCCGGCGGCCTCATCCGGTACGGGGCGGAGGTCACCGCGATCGACCGGCGCCCCTGGGGTGTCGCGGTGCGGACAGCGGACGGCCTCGTCGTCCGGGCCCGGGTGATGGTCAACTGCGCGGGGCTGCACTGCGACCGGGTGGCACGGCTGGCGGGCGACGACCCGGGAGTGCGGATCGTGCCGTTCCGGGGGGAGTACTACGAGCTGGCCAGGCCGGAGCTGGTACGCGGGCTGGTCTATCCGGTGCCGGACCCGGCGTTCCCGTTCCTCGGGGTGCATCTGACCCGGGGCTTCGACGGCTCCGTCCACGTCGGACCCAACGCGGTGCCCGCACTCGCCCGGGAGGGGTACGGCTGGCCGGTCGTGCGCCCCCGTGAGCTGATGGAGACGCTGAGCTGGCCGGGCTCCTGGCGGATCGCCCGACGGCACTGGCGGTACGGGGCGGGCGAGGTGCACCGTTCGCTGTCGAAGCGCGCGTTCACTCTGGCCGTACAGCGGCTGCTGCCCGAGGTGGGTGAGGACGATCTGCGGCCGTCGCCCGCCGGGGTCAGAGCCCAGGCGGTCCTGCGGGACGGCACGCTGGTGGACGACTTCCTGATCCGCGAGGCCCCGCACACCGTGCACGTGCTGAACGCCCCGTCGCCCGCCGCCACGGCCTCTCTGCCCATCGGCAGGGAGGTGGCACGCCGGGCACTGCTGCGGGCTCGCGGCGCGGGGTGGAAGCCGCCCGCCGTAGAATCGGGTCATTGTGTCTGAGCAGCCTGTGAACCCCACTCCTGATGCCCCTGACGCGCCTGGTGCCGCCGGTACCACTGGTGCGGACGACGCGGCCCGTGCCCCTGGTACCACTGGTGCGGACGACGCGGCCGGTGCGGACGACGCCGCGGACGACGCGGCTGCCCGGCGTGCCGCCTCCTTCGAGCGGCAGCGCAGGCTCCGCCAGGAACCCCGCTTCCCCGGCGGTCCCGCCGCCGACCCGGCGGGCTCGCACCACGAGCGCCGGATCCGCAGCTTCCAGCCGCGCCGCAGCCGGGTCACGACCGGGCAGGAGGACGCCCTCCAGCGGCTGTGGCCCACCTGGGGCCTGGACATCGACGGGCTCCGCGTGCTGGACCCGGCCGAGCTGTTCGACGGTCTGCCCGTCGTCCTGGAGATCGGCTTCGGCATGGGCGAGGCCACCGCGCAGATGGCGGCCGACGACCCGGGCACCGGGATCCTCGCCGTCGATGTGCACACCCCCGGCCAGGGCAATCTGCTCGGTCTCGCGGACCGGAACGGCCTGACCAACATCCGGGTGGCCAACGGTGACGCGGTGATCCTGCTGCGCGAGATGCTGAAGCCGGACGCGCTCGACGGACTCCGGGTGTTCTTCCCCGACCCCTGGCCCAAGGCACGGCACCACAAGCGGCGGCTGATCCAGCCGGAGTTCCTGGACCTGGTGGCCCAGCGGCTGAAGCCCGGCGCCGTGGTCCACTGCGCGACGGACTGGGAGCCGTACGCGGAACAGATGCTGGACGTCCTCACCGCGCATCCCCTCTTCGAGAACACCGTGGCGGACGGCGGTTACGCCCCGCGGCCCGCGTTCCGTCCGCTGACCCGCTTCGAGGGGCAGGGCCTGGACAAGGGGCACCTCGTCCACGACCTGCTGTTCGCACGCGTCTGACCGACGCGGCACGCGGTCGGACGGGCACACGGGCACACGGGCAGACGCGGCACACGGTCCGGCGCACGACCCGGCACACGGTCCGGCGCACGACCCGGCACACGGTCCGGCGCGCGGCCGGGGACCGTTGCGAACCGGCCGAGTCCCCCCGGCGCCCATGGTCAGCTGTCGGTCCCGCTCGTTAGGGTCATGGGGTGTCCGACGGGTCCGTGCATCACCAGCAGCCGCAGCCGCATCCGGCCGTCCCGGTTCTTGAGGAGCGTCAGCTCGGCGAGATCCTGGGCGCCGTGCCGGAGCGTGGCTGGCGATACCGGCCGCGCCGCGTCGGCATGGTGTGGCGCAGCAAGGCGTTCCGCGCCGGTGCGGTGATCGTCGCGCTCGCGCTGTGCGGGCTGGTGATCCTGTCCCTGGTCCGTGAGCAGACCGGCACGGAGGGGTTCCTGGTCGGGCTCGGGCTGGCCGTGCTGCCCGTACCACTGCTGATGGCGGCCTTCCGCTGGCTGGACCGGGTCGAGCCGGGCCCCTGGCGGAATCTGCTGTTCTCCTTCGCCTGGGGCGCGTGCGCCGCCGCACTCGTCGCGATCATCGCCAACTCGTTCGCGACCCGCTGGATCGCCACGGCCACCGCCGACCCGGCGAGCGCCGACACCCTGGGGGCCACGGTGATCGCCCCGGTCGTGGAGGAGAGCGCCAAGGCTGCCGCCGTCCTGCTGATCTTCCTGTTCCGGCGACGGGAGTTCAGCGGCATCGTGGACGGCATCGTGGTCGCCGGATTCACCGCGACCGGCTTCGCCTTCACCGAGAACATCCTCTATCTGGGCAATGCCTTCGGTGAGGACCAGCAGCTGGGGATGACCGGGTTCGCCTCGGTGACCGCCGGGACGTTCTTCGTACGGATCGTGATGTCGCCGTTCGCGCACCCGCTGTTCACGGTGCTCACCGGCATCGGCTTCGGGTTCGCCGCGGTCGGCGCGCGGCGCCACCGGGTCCGCCGGATCGCGCTGCCGGTACTGGGCCTGGTCCTCGCGATGGGCCTGCACGCCCTGTGGAACGGTTCGTCGGCCTTCGGCCCGTACGGCTTCTACGCGGTGTACGGGGTCTTCATGGTCCCGGCGTTCGGGCTGGTGACCTGGCTGGCGGTGTTCTCGCGCCGACGGGAGCTGCGTACGCTCTCCGCCGAGCTGCCCGCCTACGCGGCGGCGGGCTGGCTGACCCCGGCCGAGCCGCTCGCGCTCTCCTCGATGCGGGCGCGCGGCATGGCCCGTGATCTGGCCCGCCACTGGCACGGCCACCCGGACCGGAACCGGGGCAGGGCGGCGGCACGGGCCGTCGCCGAGTACGAGTCGTTCGCGACGTCCCTGGCCGTGCTGCGCCGAAGGGCCCGCCGCGACACGGCGGGCCCGGACTTCGCCGCGCGGGAACGGGAACTGCTGCATCACCTCTGGCAGCGCAGGGACATCGCGGGCCCGGCCCTGACGTACGCGGCCCACGCCACGGGCCGGCTGCGCGCGCACCTCCGCCCCCCGGTCCCGCCGTACGGCGGGCGGTTCCCGCAGCGGCCCCCGTACGCGTACGGGGTACCGGGGACGCAGGCTTACCCCTACCCGTATCCGAACCCGGGCCCGGCCCCGCAGCCGCAGCCGTATCCGTACGGGCCGGTGCCGCAGCCGTTCCCGATGCCTCAACAGCGCGGGACGCAGCCGTACGGCCCGGCCCCGCATCCGCAGTACGGCGGCCACAACCCCTACCTGAGTCCCCCGCAGTAGCCCGGTTCCCGGCGCACGGCCGCGTGGATCAGGCGGATGCCTCGGTGAGCTCCGCGAGTTCCTGGTCCGTCAGGCGCAGCTCGGCGACCGCGACCAGTGCGGGCAGCTGCTCGACCGTACGGGCCGAGGCGATCGGCGCGACGACGGTCGGCCGGGAGGCCAGCCAGGCCAGGGCGACCGTGGCGATCTCGGCCTCGCGCTCCTGAGCGATCCGGTCCAGGGCGACCAGCACCTTGCGGCCCTGCTCCGACTCCAGGTGCTGGGCCGCCTTCTCGGCGCGCGCGCTGTCGACCGAGGTGCCCGGACGGTACTTGCCGGTGAGGAAGCCCGAGGCCAGCGCGAAGTACGGGACCGCGGCGAGCCCGGCGCGGGCGGCGGTGTCCTGGAGGGCGCCCTCATAGGTATCGCGGGAGACCAGGTTGTAGTGCGGCTGGAGGGCGACGTAGCGGGCCAGGCCCTCGCGCTCGGAGAAGTCCAGGGACGCCTGGAGCCGCTCCGCGCTGATGTTGGAGGCGGCGATCTCGCGCACCTTGCCGTCCTTCACCAGCTGGTCGAGTGCCGTGATGATCTCCTCGACCGGGACGGTCTCGTCGTCGAAGTGCGTGTAGTACAGGTCGATGTGGTCCGTGCCGAGCCGCCGCAGCGACTCCTCGGCGGCGGACTTGATGGTGCCGGCGGAGAGCCCCTTGTACGAGGGGTGGGCGCCGACCTTGGTGGCGACGACGATGTCGGACCGGTTGGCGCGCGAGGCGAGCCACTTGCCCAAGACGGTCTCGGACTCGCCGCCCTCGTTGCCCGGGACCCAGGAGGAGTAGGAGTCGGCGGTGTCGATGAAGTTGCCGCCCGCCGCGGTGTACGCGTCCAGGACGGCGAAGGACTGCGCCTCGTCCGCCGTCCAGCCGAAGACGTTGCCGCCGAGGGCGAGGGGGAAGACCTGAAGGACGGAGGAGCCGAGCGGGCGCAGAGAGGTCGCAGAAGTCATGGTCGGTTCAACGAGAGCGCCGATGAGGGGTATTCCGCGTCGGCGGGATTCACTGCACCGGAGCCTCCGCCCCGGAAGCCGCGCGCCGGAGCCTCTGTCCCGGAAGCCGCGGGCCGCCTACGCGGGCCTGTGCGCCCGGCGCCCGGAGCCTCCGCGCCGGAAGCCGCGCGCGTCGTTCTCCTGCGGACAGCAGACCGGCAGCCCTGACGTCGGGGGGTGTGCGTCAGGGCTGCCGGGGTTCGGGTGCGCCCGCGGGGCGGGCGCGGGGGCTCAGACCGTGAGCCCCTTGCTGCGCAGCCAGCTCATCGGGTCGATGCCCGAGCCGCCCGCGGTGTGGACCTCCAGGTGGAGGTGAGCACCGGTCACATTGCCGGTGGCACCGACGCGCCCGATGGTGTCGCCGGTGGAGACCTTCTGGCCGGCCGTGACATTCATCGTGGACTGGTGGCAGTACCAGATCTCCGTGCCGTCATCGAGTTCGAGGACGGTGCGGTAGCCGTACGAACCGGAATAGCCGGCCGACTTCACCGTGCCGCTGTGCACGGCCTTGACCGGAGTGCCGGTCGGCGCCGCGAAGTCGAGGCCGGTGTGGTGGCCCGAGGACCACATCGGGCCGGACTGGCCGTAGGTCGAGGTGATGCTGTACGAGGAGGTCGGCAGCGCGTAGCTGGCGGCGAGCTTGGCGAGGCGCTCGGCCTCCTTCTTCTTCTTCGCCGCCTCTTCCGCCTTCTTCTTGTCGGCGGCGATCTTGGCCTCGGCCTCGTCCTGCTGCTTCTTGGCGTCGGCTGCGGCCTTCTCGGCTGCCGCCTTCTCCTCCGCGGCCTTGGCCTCGGCGTCGGCGTTGGCCTGCTGCTGCTCGGCCTGCTGGAGGATGCGGGCGCGGAGCGCCTCACCGGCGTCGGTCGTGCCCTGCTCGGCCTCGGCGCTGGTGATGCCCGCGGAGGTGAGCGGGGCTGCCGAGACCGGTGTCTTGTCCGCGTCGTCGGACATGAAAGCACCGACGCCGGGAAGGGACTTGGCATCGGGGAGGTTGTCCGCGAGGGAGTCGGGAAGGGAGATGGAGACCGGCGGCTTGCTCTGCGCGGTGGCCATGCCGCCCGCGCCGACGGCCGCGATGACACCGACGCCGAGGACGGTGGAGCTACGGGCGAGTCCCCGCTGCTTGGCTACGCGGTGCCTGCCGCGTACGGGCCGGATGGACTCCTCGGTGGGATTCCATTCCTCCCAGGTCCTGTCCGCGTCACCGAAGTTGTCGGTGACGAAGGGTGACGGGGCCTCGGGGGCAGGCTTGTTGGACGCCACGTGGGCGCACTCCTTTCCTTCCTTCTCGCCTACCGGGTTAGCTGACGGGTTCGGAGCAGGAAGGTCTCCTACGGGCTCCTCTGCCTCTCACGAGACACAGGTGTCCGATTCACCCCATGTAGGTGGTTCCCCGGTTCCCTTGCGGGATTCGGCGCTCGCGCACGGTGCCGCCTCTTGCGACGACTGGGACGACCGCGCTGCGTTATCGAACGTTAATAGACTGATGGGCCCTATTCCAAGCTCTTCCCACTGATCGTTCATGACTTTGGCCTGGACTTAACGGGTACAAAGGGTTGGAATCGGGCGAGTTGAATCGAGTCCGACCATTACCCAGTTTCTGACGTTGCGTCAAATGTTATGCGGAGCGGCGTTCTTCAGTTACGTACGGTGGCATCGCTCATGGTCGCCCTCCCGGGGCGGCTCCCGGGCCGACCCCCGTACCGACTCCCGTGCCGTGCGCCCGGACGTCCTGTTCACGCGCCGCCCGGCCGCACGCGCCACCCCCGCTCATGCGGCCGCCCCGGCTCATCTGCTGCCCCGGCCCACGATCTTCACCGTCGTCCGGCGTTCGGGCTGTCCCTCGGCCGGCCGCGCCACCGCGAGGAGTGCCATGTCGTCAGTGGACCGGCCACCGGTGTGCAGCCGCACGTCGTCGGTGAGCGCGGAGAGCAGTTCCTCGGGACCCGGGAAGATCCGGCCACGCAACCGCGCCGCCGGGTCGTAGAAGGCCCCGGACGGGTCCCGCGCCTCGGAGAGGCCGTCCGTGAACACCAGCAGCGTCGCCCCGGCGGGCAGCGCCCACTCATCGGCCCGGTCCGGCCACACCCCCAGGTTCATGCCGAGCGGCAGCGCGGGCACGGCCGGTGCCAGCACCTCCACCGCCCCGTCCACGTGGAGCAGGATCGGCTCGGGGTGCCCGCGGTTGACGATGCGCAGGGTCGTCGAACCGGGCGGGATCTCGGCGAGCACGGCCGTGATGAACCCCTCCATCGCGTCCAGCCCGCCGCGCCGCGTCCCCTCCCGCGCCAGCGCCCGTTCCAGCCGCTGCGCGACCCCCTCCAGCGAACGCTCCTGCTCGGCGGCCTCCCGGAACGCCCCGATGATCACCGCCACCGCCTCGACGGCGTCCAGCCCCTTGCCCCGTACGTCGCCGACCACCAGACGTACCCCGTACGGGGTGTCCGCGACGGCGAACAGGTCGCCGCCGACGAACTCGTCCGCCTGCGCCGCCTCGTACCGCGCGGCGACCTGCAGCCCGCCGATGCGGTCGTCCGGGGTCGGCAGCACGGCCCGCATGGCCGTCGCCGCGATGACCCGCGCCGAGGCCAGCTGCTCGTTGCCGCGCCGCACGACGCCATTGATGACCAGGGCGAGGACCGAGGCGGTGAGTACGGTGGCCAGCTCGGTGACCGGGACGGCCCGGGTCAGCGTCCCGGCGTACGCGTGCAGCGCGACGACCGCCAGGACCGCCGCCACTCCGGTACGGACGGTGCTGGCCAGGGAGAAGAACGGGGCGGCCATCAGCGGTGCCGCCACGAACAGCGGTACGGCGGTGAAGGTGGGCGGGGTCCCGACGTCGAAGAGCAGCCCGCCGCCGATCATCAGGGCGGGCAGCGCACGCACGAACCGCCGGGCGGCACGGCCTCCGGGGCGCCCCCCGCGGCCACGCGCCGGGAAACCGAAAGCGGAACCCCCCAGGCCGCGCGCCGGGAGACCCGGAACTCTTCGGCTCCAGGCACGGGGCAGCCCGACAGGTCCCCCACGCCGCCTGTCCCGCTTCCCCACGTGTGCACTCCTGCCCGGTCCGCCCACGGCTGCGGACGGTACCGCGCCCCGTCCAGGCTTGCCGGAGCCGCGCCGTGCGGCGACTCCTCATCGGCCAAAGGGGGGAGCGGGCGGGAGGCCCGGCCTTCCGGAGGCCAGTCGGAGAGCCGGTGTTCCGCGTAGATCGTCAGTGCGTCCCGCACGAAGGCGGCGGTGCCGTCTCCGTGCCGATCGTAGTTCTTCGCGAAGCTGCCCGCAGGGCCCCGGCCGTGTCCCGCCGCCCGTCCAGTGGTCGCGGTAGCCATTGCTCCCGCGCGACCCGGCCCGGCTCGACGCGCGCCCACGGCGTACAGGGGCCCGGAAACGACTCAGTCCCGGAACGCTGTGTGCGTTCCGGGCCTGGTCCTTCAGTAGCGGGGACAGGATTTGAACCTGCGACCTCTGGGTTATGAGCCCAGCGAGCTACCGAGCTGCTCCACCCCGCGTCGTTAAACCCAACTCTACGGCATGCTGGACGCACTCTTGACCACATGCCCGACCCCCGCCGCCGGGCGGCCGGCTCCCACCCCCGCAAAGGCCCCCGAAAGGCCACTCGAAGGCCCCTCGACGGCCACTCGAAGGCCCGGATGAAGCGTGGCGTCAGGCGTCCAACGTGATGGCGTTCTTGGCCCGGTCGACCGCCTCCCAGGACGCGGGACCGGCCTCGCCGCCGCCGTTCCCCGTCACCAGAGCCTGATTGGCCGCGACGAACGGACGCATCCGCTCCGCGTACCGGGCGAACGCGGCGGCATGGTCGTCACCGGCCCGCGCCAATTCGTCCGCCAGCACCTGCGCACCCACCAGAGCGAGGCTGGTCCCCTGCCCGGAGAGCACGGACGCGCAGTACCCCGCGTCGCCCAGCAGCACCGCCCTCCCCCGCGACCAACTGTCCATGCGCACCTGGGCCACCGCGTCGGCGTAGAAGTCGGGCGCGTCCCACAGCGCTTTGAGCAGGCGGGCGTTCTCCCAGCGCAGGGGCGCCATCCGCTCGGCGACCAGCGCCCGGTACCGCTCCTGGGCGCGGGCGCCGGGTCCGAGCGGCCCGCCCTCGAAGCCGAACGTGACCCGCAGTTCGGTGTTGTCGCGCACCGGGTAGATGCCGTAACCGGCCGGGCCCTCCCGGTGCCACACCTGCCAGTTGTCGAGGTCCAGGAAGTTCTCCACGCTGAAGATGGCGATGTGCATGTCCAGGTGACGGACGAACTCCTCCTCAGCGCCGAAGACCAGCCGCCGCACCCCCGAGTGCAGACCGTCGGCGCCCACCACCAGGTCGAAGGCGCGCGGAGCACCGCGCTCGAAGGTGACGCGCACGCCGTCCCCGCCCTCCTCCAGAGCGGTGACGCGATCCCCGTAGAGGAACTCCGCCCCGCCGCCGAGGCGTTCGTGCAGCATCGGCACGAAGTCGTCGCGGAGCACCTCGATGTCGCCGCTGTCGAACCGGCCGCTGCTGAAGGCGGCCTCGGTGGAGCGGTGGATCTCGTTGCCGTCCCGGTCGAGGACGGACATGCCCCGCATCCGGGTACGGGCGCTTCGCGCCTGCTCCAGCAGCCCCAGTCGCTCGACGACGCCGAGCGCGACGCCTCGGATGTCGATGGCCTGCCCGCCCCGGCGCGGGGCGGGGGCGCGCTCCACGACAGTGACGGCGAAACCCCGGTCGCGCAGCAGACACGCCAGCGCCGAGCCGCCGACACCGCTGCCGGATATGAGCACTGTCCTCATGGCGAAACCCCTTCGATTCCTTCGGGCGGCATGAGCGGCCGAAGCTGTTCAAACTCGCCCAGTACGGTGTACGCATGCCGAATGTACGACGTACGCGCACGCCCGCCAAGTGCACTTTTCCCGTATCTGAACTAGGACAGAGCACGCTTTCCCGGCCGCACCCCTGCTAGCCTCTGCACTAGTACAGCTTCAGAAGAAAAAGAAATCCGAGGAGAAATTCCGAGGAGGAAGAGAAAGAAGAAGGAGCGGGCATGACCCCGGACCCCGAACCTCCCTACCGGCGCATCGCCGACGAGATCCGCCGCCGCATCACGTCCGGCGGGCTGGCCCCCGGCGACCGGGTGCCCTCGACCCGGCAGATCGTCAAGGACTGGGGGGTCGCCCTGGCCACCGCGACCAAGGCTCTCACCACGCTACGCCTGGAGGGGTACGTGGAGACCCGCCCCCGGATCGGCACGGTGGTCGCCACGCGCACGCCGGCCCCCGCACCGAAGCCGTCCCGTCACGCCGCGCCCCCCTCCGCCTCCCACGACCACGACCACGACCACGAACCAGAGCTGACGCGCGACCATGAACTGACGCGCGACCGCATCGTCCGTGCCGCCATGCACATCGCCGACACCGAAGGGCTGTCCGGCCTGTCCATGCGCGGGGTCGCCGCCCGGCTCGGGGTCGCCGCGATGTCCCCGTACCGGTACGTGAAGAGCAAGGACGACCTGATCCTGCTGATGGCCGACGCGGCCTTCGGCGAGGAGACGTACCCCGCCACGCCCCCCGAAGGCTGGCGCGCCCGCCTCGAACTGTGCGCCCGGACCCTCTGGAGGGTGTACCGCAGGCATCCATGGCTCGCCCAACTCGCGCCTCTTTCGCGCCCGTTGGTGCTGCCCAACCTGATGGTCCACGCGGAGTGCGCGCTCAGCGCGCTGGACGGTCACGGGCTGGAGCCGGCCACCATGATGGACGTCCATGTGCTGCTCTACAGCTACGTCCAGGGCCTGGCCGTCAGCCTGGAGCAGGAGGCCCAGGCCGAGGCCGCCACCGGACTCACCGAGGACGAATGGATGGCCGACCAGGTGGAATCCCTTCGCGCGATCGCCGGATCGACCGGCTACCCCGTCTTCGCCAAGGTCACCGCCGCCCTCGCCGACGGCTACGACCTGGACCTGGACGTCCTGTTCGAGTTCGGGCTCGGGCCGTTGCTCGACGGGTTCGCGGGCATCGTCGAGGGCCCCCCGGGACCCTAGGACTTCGGTGTGCCCCCGTGAGCGGCGGCGAGGTCCGGTTCGGCGTAGCGGACCATGAGTTCGGCCGCCCGCACGCGGTACTCGGCGACCGCCGCCATCTTGATGTCCTCGTATCCGCGCACCGCGTCGGGGAGCGACGCGATGTCCACGGCCGACGGGAGAGCGGCCGGGCTCAGCGTGCCGCAGACCTCCGTGACCATGGCCTCGTACTCGGTGATCAGCGCCCGCTCCGTACGGCGTACTGAGGCCGCGCCGAACGGGTCGAGCCGGGTGCCCCTGACATGGCGCATCGCGGCGAGGAGCCGGAAGGCCGGTTTGAACCACGGGCCGAGCACGATCTTGCGGTCCATTCCGAGTGCCCGGAGCGCGGGCGGGTGGAGCCGGTAGGACATCCGTGCGCCCGCGCCGAAGCGGGTCTTCACGTCCTGCTCCACATCGGGGTCCAGCGAGAGCCGCGCCACCTCGTACTCGTCCTTGTACGCCATCAGTTTGTACAGGTGCCGGGCCACGGCCTCGGTCAGTTCCGTCGAGCCGGGGACCCGTTCGGCCTCGGCCCGCCGCACGCGTTCGACGAAGCGGGCGTAGCGCGTGGCGTAGGCCGTGTTCTGGTACGCGATGAGGTCGGGCACCCGGACGTCGAGGAGCCGGGCGAGCTCCGAGCCCGGTGCCGCGCCGACCTGTGCGATCAGTCCGGGCGCGGCGGCGGGCACGGTACGCCGGGGGGCCTTCGGGCCCTCCGCCCCGGCCAGGATCGCGGCGAAGCCTTCGGGGTCCGCGACGGCGAGGCGGCCGTAGCGGAACGCCTTGAGGTTGTCCTCGACCTTCACCCCGTTGAGGGTGATCGCCTCCTCGACGGCCTCCGCGGGCAGGGGCAGCGCACCGGACTGGTGAGCCGCGCCGGTGAGCAGCAGGTTGGCGTACTGGTCCGCCCCCAGCAGGGTGTCGGCCAGGTGCCGGGCGTCGAGGAACACGGCCGTGCGGACGGCCGCGCCGATGCGGTCCCTGATCGGTCCGGCGTCGGGGAACGACGCCTCCGGGTCGATCACCATCTGCCCGGTCGGGACCTCCGCCGTGGAGACGACCGCCACCGTACGGGCGGGTGCCGCCGCCGCGAGGTGCCCGGCGTCCGCGGCGACGAGCAGGTCGCAGCCGAGGTAGAGGTCGCACTCCCCCTCGGCCGCCCTGCCGGCCTGCTGCGTGGGCTCATGGGTGATCTTGATGTCGGAGACGACCGCGCCGCCCTTCTGTGCGAGCCCGGTCTGGTCCAGGGCCCGGACGTGGCGCCCGGCCAGCGTCGCGGCCGTGCTCAGGATCTGCGCGAGGGTCACGACGCCGGAACCGCCCACTCCGGTGATCCTCGTGGTGTGCGAAGCGGCGGGCCGGTACGACGGATCCGGCAGCGCGGTGACGTCCGGCATCGGTGCGGTCCGGGCGGCCGGCGCCGCACCGGCCTTCCGAGCCATACCTGCCTTCCCCTTCGCCGGGACGACCGTGAGGAAGGAGGGGCAGTCACCGGCCAGGCACGAGTAGTCCTTGTTGCACGAGGACTGGTCGATCCGGGTCTTGCGGCCGAACTCCGTCTCCACGGGCTGGACCGACAGGCAGTTGGACTTCTTGCCGCAGTCGCCGCACCCCTCGCACACCCGCTCGTTGATCACGACCCGTTCCACGGGGTCGGGGGCTAGCCCGCGCTTGCGTCGGCGGCGGAGTTCGGTGGCGCACTCCTGGTCGTGGATGAGCAGGGTGACGCCGGGGATCGCGGCGAGGATCTCCTGTGCCTCGGGCAGCCGGTCGCGGTGCCAGACCCGTACGCCCTTGGGGAGCTTCACCTTCCGGTAACGCTTCATGTCCTCGGTGGTGATGATGATCCGGGCGACCCCCTCGGCGAGGAGCGCACCGGCGATGGCGGGCACCGGCATCACACCGGCCGGGCGCTGCCCACCGGTCATCGCGACCGCCGAGTTGTACAGCAGCTTGTACGTGACGTTCACCCCGGCCGCGATCGCCGCCCGGACGGCGAGGCTTCCGGAGTGGTGGAAGGTACCGTCGCCAAGGTTCTGGATCAGGTGGTTCCGGTCGAGGAACGGTTCCATGCCGATCCACTGGGCGCCCTCGCCGCCCATCTGCGTCATACCGATCACGTCTCCGGCCTGCGCCGGGTCCATGAGCGTGACCATGGCATGGCAGCCGATCCCGGCACCGACGGTCGACCCCTGGGGAGCCTTGGTCGATACGTTGTGGGGGCAGCCGGAACAGAAGTACGGAGTGCGGGTGAGCAGCGGAAGAAGCGTGCGCGTGCCCTTGGACCCGTTGGGCTGCGTGCCGTTGGGCTGCTTCCCGTTGGGCTGCGTGCCCTGGGGCGGGACTCCGACGAGCCGGACGCCGAGGGCCGCCAGTGCGGGGGCGAGCCGTGCGGCGATCGTGTCCGGGTCGAGCTCTCCGTCGGCCGGGAACATCGCGCTGCCGTCCTGAGCGCGCTTGCCGGAGACCGTCGGCATGGCCTCGGAGCCGTACAGGAGGTCCTTGACGGCGGTCTCGATCAGCGGGCGCTTCTCCTCCACCACGACGATGTGGGCCAGTCCGGCCGCGAACCGTTCGACCACCGACGGTTCGAGGGGATGGATCATGCCGAGGTGCAGCAGGCGGATGCCGCGTTCCGCGAGTGCGGCGTCGTCGAGACCGAGACCGCGCAGCGCCTGCCGGAGGTCGAGGTACGTCTTGCCGGGGGCGATGATCCCGACGCGGTCGTCCGGCCCCGTGCGGGTGATCCGGTTGAGGCCGTTGGCGGCGGCGTAGCGCCGGGCGATCTCCAGCCGGGCGCCGTCCCTGCTCCGTTCCAGTTCGCCGAGTGCCGGCTGCACCATCCGGGCGGCCACGCGGTGCCGGAACGGGGTGCCGTCGATGCCGGGATCCGGCGCGACCGGCGAGACGCGTCCCGCCGCCACGTCGACCGTGCCGGAACCGTCGGCGACAGCGGTCACGATCTTCAGCGCGACCCACAGCCCGCTGGCCCGCGACATGGCGACGCCGTGGAGGCCGAAGTCGAGCGCCTCCTGCGGGTCGGCCGGGTACAGGGTGGGGATCCCGAGGTCGGCCAGGAGCAGTTCGGAGGCGCCGGGCACCGTCGAGGACTTCGCGCCGGGGTCGTCGCCGACCAGGGCGAGCGCGCCGCCGTCGGGATGCGTCCCCATCAGGTTGTTGTGCCGCAGGGCGTCCGACGCACGGTCCAGACCCGGCGACTTGCCGTACCAGATGCCCGTGATGCCCTCGACGCGCTTGTCCGGCTGCATGGCGGCGAGCTGGGTCCCCTGGACCGCCGTGGCCGCCAGTTCCTCGTTGACGCCGGGGCGGAAGACGATGCCGTACTCGTCGAGCAGGTCCCGGCAGCGCTCCAGTTCCATGTCGTAGCCGGCCAGGGGCGAGCCCTCGTAGCCGGACACGAACCCAGCGGTACGCCGCCCGGCCCGCAGGTCCGCCCGGCGCAGGTCCAGGGTCAGCCGGGCGAGCGCCTGGATACCCGTGAGGTGGAGGCTGCCCTCCTCACACACGTACCGGTCCTGAAGCGTCGGGCGCGCCGCCTTCTGCGTGTCACGGCGGGCCCGGTGGTCCGTGCGGTCCAGATGGTCCATGCGGTCCATGTGATCCATGTGATCCATGTGATCCGTGTGATCCGTGTGATCCGTGCGGCCCAGGCGGTCCGTGTGATCCGTGTGATCCATGTGCGTTTCCCTCCGCGATACGGCTGTGCCGCTGTTCGGCCGGGCTTGCGGGCTGGGCGGGCTTCGCGCCCCGAATCAGTGACCTGCGGTGGGCGCCCCGCACTCAGTAACCTGCGGTCAGCGCCTCGTACAGCGCCGCTTCGAGGGACGAGCCGGTCCCCTCGGCGCTGCTCCACGCGATGTGGCCGTCGGGCCGGACGAGGACGGCTCCGTCCGCCGGAATGCCGAGCCGCGCCGGGCAGACTCCGTCGTCGTCGATGACGTCCCGGCCGAGCACGACGGTGTGCGACGGCACGCTCTCGGTGACCGTCGCGAACGTGTCGGCCCGGGCCGCGCCCTCGGGGCCGGTGATCAGCGTGAAGCCGGGGATCAGCAGGTCCAGGGTCGACACCCGGACGCCGTCCCGTACGACCCAGGCGTGCGGCAGCCGGGCGCCGCGCACCGCGGACGGGCGGAAGTCGGTCGCCGACAGCGGGGCGCCCGTCGCTCCGTCCGCGCGCCGGCCGGGCCCGTAGACGTAGCCGATCTCCTGGTTGAGCGCGTCGAAGTGCGGTCGCTGGCCGGGGATGGCCGCGGCGAGGCGCCCGCGTTCCTCCGCCGCCACCGCCGGGTCCGGGCTTTCGAGGCGTGCGGCGATGTTCCCGGTGTCCGGTCCGATGCCCGCGTCCGCCATCTTGAGCGCGTTGAGCACGCTGTGGCGGGCGTTGTCCACGGCGACCGGGCGGCGCTCGCCCTCGTAGCTGTCGAGCAGGGTTTCGGGCGCCCACCCGTTGATCACCGCGGCGAGCTTCCACGCGAGGTTGTCCGCGTCGGCGAGACCGGTGTTCATGCCCAGTCCGCCCGTCGGGGGGAACTGGTGCGCGGCGTCGCCCACCAGGAAGACGCTGCCGCTCCGGTAGCGTTCCGCGGTCCGCGCCGCCATGGTCCACGGCCCCACGGCCCTTATCCGTACGTCGAGTTCGTCCACGCCGACCGCGTCGCGGATGATCTGCGCGCACCGCTCGGGCGGATAGTCGGCCGGTGACTCGGTGGCCGGGTCGAAGCTCCGCTGGAAGGTCCACCGGCGGTCTCCGTCCATCCCGATGAAGACACCGGGCGAGACCGTGTTGATCGCCCAGATGAGCAGAGCGGGATCGCGGCTCGTCCAGGGGGACAGGTCTGCGTGGAAGTAGATGTTGAGCTGGTGGCCCAGCACCGGGGACCCTTCGAGCCCGATCCCGAACCCGTCGCGGATCACGCCGGTCGCCCCGTCGGCCGCGACCGCGTAACGCCCCCGGATCGTCTCCCTCCGCTGCCCGCTCTCCACGGACACCTCGACGCTCCCGCCCCGGTCGGCCACGTCGAGGACGGTGGTGTCGTAGCGGAGCGTGGCCATGCCCTGGGCGAGGACCGCGTCGAGCAGGTGCTGCTGCACACGGTCCTGGGCGCACGAGGTGAGCATCTCGGGGGATGCCTCCACGCGGCGCCGGAGTTCTTCGGCGGGACCCTCGGCCAGGTTGATCCGGCCGAGCTCGGGCCCGGAAAGGGTCTGTTTCCAGCGGATGTTGAGGGTCCACTCGGGGTCGACCGCGTCCCCCAGCACCGCTTCGGTGAGGCCCCAGCTCCGCAGCAGTTCCATGGACCGGGTATTGACGACGTGGGCCCGCGGGTGGGGGTTGACGCCGGAGTACCGCTCGCAGACCACGCTGGGAACGCCGTGCCGGCCCAGCACCAGAGCGGTGGCCAGCCCCACGGGGCCCGCGCCGACGATGACGACGGGGGTGTCGGTCACGGTCATGACTGCTTGACCAGTTCCGCGAAGGCCTCACCCGACTCGAACCGGCGGACCAGTTCGGCGGGGTCGAATTCCACCCCGATCGGATTGGCCGCGAAGGCTCCGGAACGGAACCACTCGCGCAGCTCCGCCTCCGTGGCGAAGTTGTCGATCTGCAGCTCGATGTGGTTGCCGTCGGGGTCGGCGAAGTACATCGACGTGGTCGGCCCGTGGTTGATGCACCAGAACGGATGGACCCCGTCCGCCTTCAGCCGCCGGTAGGTGCCCAGCAGGTCCGCCATCGTGTCGTAGGTGAAAGCCGCGTGGTGCAGACCGGTGTGCGCCTCGCCGGGGTGCTCGGAGGCACCGGTGCCCACGAGCGCGACCCGGTGGTGCTCGTCGTCGTAGGTCAGGAAGGCGATGAAGTCATTGGCGAACGTGACGCGGCCTTCGAGAACTCCTGTGTACCACTCGGTCATCGCCGCCAGCTGACCGGTCTTGAGAACGATGTGGGCGAGTTTGCCTGGAGAAGCCATGAGAGCAACCTCCTCATCGAGGGCAGAACAGCCTTCTTGGCTGTCGTACAAGAGGAGCATAGGGACGCTCTTGTTCGAGAGTCAAGAGAGGAGGTCGCAATGAGGCGGTGCGGGGGGTGCGGGTGGGGGTGTGGAGTGTGGGGCGGGGTACGGGGTGTGGGGCCGGGCGCGGGGTGCGGGAGTGGGCGCGCCGAGTCCGGGCAGGGGTGATCCACCCGGTCACCCTCGGCGCGATCGGGCACGGGTGAGCCGACGGTCACGCACGGCGCTCACGGCGTACGGAAGAGCTCCACGGTCGGCGCGAAGGCGCCTCAGCGCGCGGCGGCGGCCGCCACCAGCGCGTCGGTCAGCAGCTCGACGAGTTCACCGGTCGCGCGGTCACTCCTGCGCACACTGACCAGCAGACCTTCGAAGAGCACGTGCGCGGTGTCCGCGACGAGTCCGACATCGGCACCCGCGGGCAGCCGGGTCGCGATGACCGCGAGCAGGCGCTCCTCCAGCCACTCCTGAATCCGGGCGTACGCCTCACCGAGGGCCTTCGACTCCACGATCCGCTCGTACGCCTCCCGGTGCAGCCCTCGGTAGGGCTCCATGCCCGACAGGAGGGCGACCAGTTCGCGCTGCGGGTCCCCGGCGATCCCGGGGTCCGACTCGACGCGCGCCCGCTCCTGGGCGAAGAAGCGGTCGATCGCAGCCGCGAACAGGTCGTCCTTGGTCGGGAAGTACCAGCGCACGGCGTTGGCGGCCACCCCGGCGGCGCGGCCGACCTCGGCCACGCTGGTCGCCTTGTACCCCTTGGCCGCGAAGAGCTCCCACGCATGCTCGACCATGGCGGCCTCGCGCTCGGCCTTGGGGATCTGCTGTCGGTTACGTGGCATGGCAAGGAGCCTATGCCGAAGGCGGCGGCCCCCCGGTCGCGGTACATGAACGCCTCCCGACGCCACACACGCACACCTGCCGACGCGGTACGTGAACACCTCTTGACGAGCGGCCATCCCTCCCCTTGACTCTGGAACAAGAAGACTCTTGACTGTGAGGCAAGAGAGTCGGCCGACCGGACAAAGGGGTTCGTGATGCGTCTGTACAGCACCGATCTGGGCATCGCCAGGGAGGACAGGCCGGGCGAGCTGGCACTGCTCGGCCTGCCCTTCGCCGACCTGGACGCGCTCCTGCGGGGCCCCGGCACCGAGGCGGCGAGGGCGGCGCCGGTCACCCGCCGCGTCCCGCTCGACCGCGTACGGGTGCACGCGCCGGTACGCCGGCCGGGAAAGGTCCTTATCGTCGGCCTCAACTACCGCAGCCACGCGGCGGAGGCGCTGGAGAGAATGGCCGCCATGGGAATGGGGAGCATCGCCCTCCCCGAGGAGCCGAACTTCCAGGTCGTGGCGGGTTCCGCCGTGATCGCGCACGGCGAGGACATCGCGCTTCCGGCGGTCGCGGCCTCCCGGGTCGACTACGAGGGCGAGGTGGCCGCGGTCATCGGCCGCACCGCCACGGCCGTCTCCCCCGCCGACGCCAGGGGCCATCTCGCCGGTCTGACGGCCGCCAACGACGTGTCGGCCCGCGACATCCAGAGCCGCGCGATGACCGGGGACCCGACCGCCTCCATCGGCGTCGCCAAGAGCTTCGACACCTTCAAGCCCCTCGGCCCCTGTCTGGTGACCGAGGAGGAGTTCGACGAGCCGCTCGACCTGCGGCTGCGCACCCGGGTCAACGGCGAGCCGCGCCAGGACGACCGGACGAGCGGCCTCATCCACGGCCTGCCCGAGCTGGTCTCGTACCTCTCCCGCTATCAGACCCTCGAACCGGGCGATGTGATCTGCACCGGCTCGCCGAGCGGCGCCGGGGTGTTCTCCGAGCGCTTCCTGCGCCCCGGCGATGTGGTGGAGGTGGAGGTCGACGGCATCGGGACGCTCCGCAACCGGGTGGCCCCGGCCTGACGGGACCGCCGCGGCCCCCGGTGGGCGGCCGGGGACACCGGGACCGCCGCCGCCCCTAGTCGGCGGCCGGGGACACCGGGGCCGGACAGCCGTGACGCCGGGCCGAGTTCGTGGCGAAGGTCTTCAGCGCGGCCCGCTGGAGCTTCGGATCGGCGGCGCGGAAGGCACCGGCCTCCTCGTCCCGGACGGTCTCGACGGCATAGAGGGCTTCGCCGTCCGGGCAGTCCGCCGTGGTCCAGTACACGCCGTCCGTACCGCCCGTACCACCCGTACCACCCGTACCGGTGAGGTAGCGCTTGCCGCGGACCGTCTCCAGGCGGGCGGCCTTCACGTACGGGCCGTAGTAGGCGGACAGTTGGAACAACCGGTTGCCCGCGTCGTCCGTCAGCACGCAGTCCTCGACCGGAGCGGCACCGTCCGCCACGGCCTCGAAGACGGCCGAGGCGATTCCCTCGCACGTGCCCGTGGCGCTGCCCGCCGCCTTGAGCGTCCGCGTGGTGTCCTCGGGAACTTCGGTGATCTTGCCGTCCGCGGCGGAGCCGGTGCCGCCGCAGTCCCACTTCTCCGCGGTGCTGTCGAGCGTGCCCGCCAGCACGCGGGCCAGGCGCGCCCGCTGGAACGGCTGATCGAGCGGGGAGCCGGAACCGTCGCGGACCGCCGCCATCACGACGGTCAGCCGATCCGCCGCCTCACTCCCCGCCCCGCTCTTTCCGCAGGCGAGATATCCGCTGGCCACGGCCGTTCCCTTGGAGGTCTTCAGCACCGCGGACCGGCTGTTCCCGAGTGGCGACATCAGCGTTCCGCCGAGGTGCGGGTCGGCTCGCCGCATGGCGCCGAGCAGCCGCGCGGGGGCGTCGCCCCGGGTGATCTCCACCCGGAGCGAAGCGGCGCCCTCGCCCGGATCGGACACCGAGCAGTGCGCCGGATCCTCCCCCTGGCCGCGCAGCCGGTCCGCGCCGAGCAGGTCCGTCAGCTCCGAGGTGTCCAGCAGGCCGTCGCAGGCCGAGTCGAGGGAGCGTCCGTCCTCCCGGCCGCCGTCGGTCGCGTAATGGATCCCGCCCCCGATCAGGGCGAGCGCGACGACACCCCCCGACGCCCAGATCACCCGCCGACGCCGCAGCCCCGGGGCGATCCGTCGTGACGGGTGCCCTCGTCAAGGGTGCTCTCGTGAGCCGTGCCGTTCTCCGTCATACGGTTCAGTCCCTGCCCAGCACCGAGAGTGCGTCCTTCACATAGTCCTTGCACTGCCCGGCGGCCCACTGGTTGATCAGGTCGTGCGAGGCAACCATCGTTACAGGTACACGGGCCGCTACAGATGCGGGGTGATGGCGGGCATCAGGTCCTGGAAGGTGCGTCCGTCGGCCGGACTCCCGATGGCCGCCATCTCCCAACCCGTGCCGCTGCGCCGCACCTTGGCCATGATCTGAGCGGTGTGACGACCGCCCCCGGTGAGCGTGTAGCGGGCCAGTTCCTGGCCGTTGCTCTCGTCGAGGAGGCGGCAGAACGCGTTGTCGACCTCCTCGAAGGTCTGGCCGGTGAAGGAGTTCACCGTAAAGACGATCTGGTCGATGTGGACGGGGACGCGTTGCAGGTCCACGACGATCGACTCGTCGTCACCGCCCTGGCCCGCCCCGCCGACCCGGTTGTCGCCGGTGTGGCGTACGGACCCGTCGTCGCTCACCAGGTGCTGGAAGAAGACGACATCCACCGGCTGGTTGTCGGCGAAGAGCACCGCGGAGGCGTCCAGGTCGATCTCACGGGCGGTGAGCTTGGCGAGGAACCCCTTGCGCGGTGCGGACTTCCAGCCGAGCCCCATCCGTACGACGCTCAGCGCGCCGCCGTCGGACTTGCTGAGGCTGATCTGCTGGCCCTTGGACAGGTTTACGGACATGTGCCGCCTCTTCGTTCGGTCGGATGGGCAGGGAGCGTGGGTGCGGGTGGCAGGGAGCGTGGGTGCGGGTGCCAGAGTTCAGCTCCGGGCGGGCCCGCCGTCCGTGCCGCCGCCCGGCCGCACGGTGGTCGTGTCGCCGGGTCGCACCCGGATGACCTGGGGGGACGGCGATCGCGGGTCGGCCGCGGAAGTCCCGGACGTCTTCGCCTCGGACTTCATCGCCTTGGTCTCGCTCTTGAGGATGCGTGCCGCCTTTCCCGCGCTGCGGGCCAGGTCCGGGAGCTTCTTGGCGCCGAGGAAGACGATGACGACGATCAGGAGGATGGCGAGTTCGCTGAGTCCGAGCACTGGAATCCGCTTTCTTGAAGTGGCCGTGAAGGACGAGGGGCACGGGGCGGGGCATACCGCACGGGGCGCGGAACGTGTTCCGTGCCCCGTGCGTACGGCGGTGTGACAGTGACGGCTGTGGCGGCGGTGGCACAGGCGGTGGTGCCGTGCGCGGTGCCGCCGTACGGGTCAGATGTTGACGCCGAAGTCCTTGGCGATACCGGCCAGCCCGCTCGCGTAACCCTGGCCGACGGCGCGGAACTTCCACTCGGCACCGTTGCGGTAGAGCTCTCCGAAGACCATCGCGGTCTCGGTGGCGGCGTCCTCGGACAGGTCGTAGCGGGCGAGCTCCGCGCCGCCCGCCTGGTTGACCACCCGGATGAAGGCGTTCCGGACCTGGCCGAAGCTGTGGCCGCGGCTCTCGGCGTCATGGATGGAGACCGGGAAGACGATCTTCGACACATCGGCGGGGACGGCGGCCAGGTCGACCTTGATGACCTCGTCGTCGCCCTCGCCCTCGCCGGTCAGGTTGTCGCCGGTGTGCTCGACCGAGCCGTCCGGGCTCTTGAGGTTATTGAAGAAGACGAAGTGCTGGTCGGAGGGGACCTTCCCGGCTTCGCCGACGAGCAGGGCGCTGGCGTCGAGGTCGTAGTCGGTGCCGGTGGTCGTACGGACGTCCCAGCCCAGACCGACCAGTACGGCGGTCAGGCCCGGAGCCTCCTTGCTGAGCGAGACGTTGCCGCCCTTGGCCAGGCTGACACCCATGTCGTACCCCTATCCCGCGTGTATCCCGTGCGAAGGAGCCGGGTCCGTTACCCGGTTCCCAGTGACACCCCAAAATCTACAGCACTGTAGAAACCATTGGGGGGCCCGATACGGAACGCTGCCGACCACTCCCCCGGGCCCTGCGGCGGCATCCGCGCCGACGACGGGCGGACGGAGGCGAAAGGCCGGGCCATCAGTCAGTACGATGAACCGCCCCGCGGCGGCAGGCGAGGCCACGAGGCGGGCGGGAGACGGCATGACGGAACAGCACCAGGACGGTACCGGCCGGCATCCCCGCCGCCGGGGCCAGGGAGAGCTGGAAGCACTGGTACTGGCCGCGCTGCGCCAGGCACCCGGCGCGGTGAACGCCGCCTGGGTGCAGGAGCGGCTGGTCGGAGACCTCGCGTACACCACCGTGATCACCATCCTCACGCGCCTGCACGCCAAGGGCGCGGTCGCCCGCGAGCGGACCGGCCGGTCCTTCGCCTGGACCCCGGCCGCCGACGAGGCCGGGCTCGCCGCGCTGCGGATGCGCAAGGTGCTGGACGGGGAGTCGGACCGTGAGGCCGTCCTCGCCAGCTTCCTCACCGCCCTTTCCCCCGGCGACGAACAGCTGCTGCGCGGCCTGCTCGCCCAGACGACCGACGACGCGGAAGACTGACGTCATGGGGGTCTTCGTCTTCCTGCCGCTCGTACTGCCCTTAAGCGCATGGCCGATCGCGCGCCTGGCCGAGCAGCACCTCCACCCGCGCGCCGCCACCCTGCTGCTGACGGCGGTCGCCGGCGTGCTCGCGGTCTGCAGCACGCTGTGCCTGGCGCTGCTGATGGTCATCGGTACGGCGCAGCTGCCCGGCAACCCGTTGCCGGACGCCTGGTCGGACCCGGAGGTGCGCGAGGCCCTGCCGTACGACGAGGTGGCGGGCAAGGTGGCGATCCCCGCCCTGTTCGGCGTGCTCATCGCGTGCGCGAGGACGGCGTGGCGGCATCACCGGGTACGGCGCCGGGCCGGACAGGCGCTGGCGTGGCTGCCCAGCAGGTCAGTGGCGGTGCTGCCGGACGAGACGCCGTACGCGTACGCCCTGCCGGGTGGGCGCCGGGACCGGATCGTCGTGACGACCGGCATCCTGGCCGGTCTGAACGCCGCGGAACGCCGTGCCCTGTTCGCCCACGAGCGGGCCCATCTGACCGGGCGCCACCATCGCTTCCTGCTGGCCGTGCAGCTGGCCGCGCGGGCCAACCCGTTCCTGCGGCCGCTGCGTACCGCAGTGATCTACACCGCCGAACGGTGGGCGGACGAGGACGCGGCGGCGGCGATCGGCAGCCGGCGCACCGTGGCCCGCGCGATCGGAAAGACCGCCCTGATCTCACGCGGCGCGCCCGTCGCGACGCTCGCCGGTTTCGCGGCGGCCGGGCCGGTGCCGCGCCGGGTGGCCGCCCTGCTCGGACCGGCCCCCGCCGCGCGCGTGTGGCCGTCCGTCTTCACCACGGTGGGGCTGGCGGCCTGGGGAGCGGCGGCGGGCACCACCGTCTCGGCGCTGTCCTCCGCCAACTCGGCCATCACGTTGTACTTCGTCCTGCACGCCGCGACACCGATGTAGAAGCGGGGCCGGGTGCGCGCGGCGCGCGCGGGACGTCGGGGCCGGGTGCGCGCGGGACGTCGGGGCCGCCTCAGCCCTCGTCGCCCCCTTCTTCCTCGTCCTCGTCCTCGTCCTCGAAGGCGTCACCGATCTCGTCCACCACTTCGGCCGCGACCATCCCGCCGACCACCCCGACGGCGAGTCCTGCCGCACCGACTGCGACGACGGTGCCCATCCCGGGTCCGGAGCGGTGGCCGTGCCCCTCCCCGTGGTGAGGCTCGCTGTGGCCGAAGCGGTCCGCTTGATGCGGATCCTGGTGGCCGTACGAGCCATGCGTGCCGTACGAGCCATGCGTGCCGTACGCGCCAGTCGTGCCGTACGAGGCGCGGTGCTCGACCAGTTGGCCCATCCAGGCGTCGACCTCGGCGTTCCAGTCACGCTGCCCCACGTCGTGGTGGCTCACGGTGAAGCGGGTCACCGTGTCGTGGCCCTCGGCGAAGAGGCCGCCGCGCTTGTCGGCCTCCAGGACCACTTCCATCCCGCCCGGATGCGCGAGGAAGGTCACCTCGATCTCGTTGACCGCGTGCGCGTACCGCGCGGAGGGGGTGAGCTCGACCTCCTGGTAGAAGGGCAGCCGCTGGCCGGTCCCGCTGATCCGCCCCAGTTCCAGGTCGGCGGACTTGAAGCCGAAGCCGCTCTGCCCGAAGGCTTCGAGGATCGCCTCCTGTGCGGGCAGGGGGCGCACGACGAGCGGGTCCAGGTCGCCCTTGTCCTTGGCGCCCGCCACCGACAGTTCGGTACGCACACCGAGGACCACCCCGAGGCTCTGACCGTGGAGTTCGGTGACGGGGGTCTCCCACGGCAGCGTCACGCTGAAGGGGACGCTGCGCCGCTCCCCCGCGACGAGGCGGAAGGTGCCGCCGACGGCGAAGCGGTCGAAGGCGACGGTGCCCTCGTGTTCGCCGTCGTCGTGTTCGGCCTCGACCCGGGCGACCAGCTCCAGGGTGATCTGCTCAATGGTGAAGTCGGCGTCGCCGCCCTGGAGATGGACCTGCCCGTCGAGGCTGCCGCCGGGCACGACCGCGCCCGCGTCGAGGACCGTGTCCACCGTGGGCCCGCCCACGCCGAGCGAGCCGAGCAGCCGTTTGAACACCATCGTGGCGTTCACTCCTTCTTCTCTGCGGGTGATTCCGGAGCGGCGGGCCGGTGCGCCGCGGGCGTCCGCGGCGCACCGGCCCGCACACCATGCCTACTTGGCGGTCGCGCCCAGCGCCGCCAGGGCCTGCGCCCAGCGCGCGTACTTCAGGTCTGCCAGATCGGCGACGGTCTTGACGCCGAACGCCTCCTGGAGCAGCTCGCCGTCCCGGTCGGAGACCCCCTTCAGCGCGGCCACGGGTGCGTCGAGGATCTCCGGCAGGCTCTTGTCCGCCCACGCCTTGTCCAGCACCTTGTCCAGATCGATCGAAGCCACGAAGGTCCTCCCACGGAATTCGGATGGATGGTGCGTGCGACGGGTCCGGTCCGGGGACCGGTCGTCGTGCGCCCCCGCCGGAACTCCGTTCGCGCGCAGGGCGAAGCCGGAAGTCCGGGCCGCCCCACACTTCTTCTACACGCGTGTAGAAGCATAGGGCCGGGAGGGCGGCGTCCGGGGCCGAACCCGAAGACCTGGGGAGGACCGTCCCCCGCATGGTCCGTTTGCCGTTCCTTTACAGTGAGTGTAGAAGTACGCCGCTTCGGCATCCACTGATCTGACCCTTTTGACAAGGAGCCACGGACCCGCGATGGGTGAGCCTCCCAGTACCGGCCGTGCCGCTCCCCGCCCCCGCACAGGAACCGCGGGACGGGAGTGACACGGTGACCGACGCTTCACCCCTTCCGCGTGCCCCGGCCCCGCATCCGGGCCGCGCGCTGTTCGCGGCGACCGGGTTCGCCCCGGCCACGGCCGGGCACGCCGAACCGGCGCGGGCCCGCCACCGGATGCCCGGACGCCCCGCGCGAACCGGCCCTCCAACGCCCTGGCGTGCGCCTCAACACCCCGCTCGGACCAGGCTCAACACCCGCCGGGCATCCAGCGCAACACCCGGCTCAACACCCCACCGGGCATCCGGCGCAACGCCCTGCCCAGCACCCCACCCGGCGCGCGGCTCAGCACCCTGCCCCGCACCCCACCCGGCACTCGGCTCTCCGCCTTCCGCCCTCCCCACCCTCCAGAAGGAGCGCTCCTTGTCCGCCAGACCGACGGCACCCGACTCGCCGGGGCACAATCCGCGACCGCCCGCCCGCAGCCGTGACGCACGGCGGCGGCAGGGTGCCCTCACGCGATCGACCTGCCGATGAGCGCCGTACTGGGGCTGCTGGCCGTCGTCGTACTGACCGCCGGCACCGGATACTTCGTCGCGCAGGAATTCGCGTACGTCGCCGTCGACCGGCTGGCACTCGCCCGCGAGGCCGCGGCGGGCGACAAGCGGGCCGCACGCGCCCTGAAGGTGCTCGGGCGGCTCTCGTTCATGCTCTCGGGCGCCCAGCTGGGCATCACCGTCACCGGGCTGGTGGTCGGCTTCCTCGCCGAGCCGTCCGTCTCCGCGCTGCTCAGGCCCGTGCTGGAGGGCCTCGGCCTGCCGGACGGAGCCGTCTCCGCGATCTCCGTGGTGCTCGCCTTCGTCCTCGCCACCTTCGTACAGATGGTGCTGGGTGAGCTGGCCCCGAAGAATCTGGCGCTCGCCGTACCCGAACGGCTGGCCAAGTCCCTGGCTTCGTCCACCCTCGTCTATCTGAGGATCGTGGGCCCCGTGGTGCGCGTCTTCGACGGGGCCGCGAACAAGCTGCTGCGCACCGTGCGGATCGAACCGGTCGAGGAGCTGCATCACGGCGCGACCCTCGAAGAGCTCAGCCATCTCATCGGCGAGTCCCACGAGCAGGGGCATCTGCCCGCCGACACCGCCGAGCTCCTCGACCACGCGCTGGCGTTCTCCGAGCGCACGCTGGACGAGGTGATGGTGCCCCGCGCCGACGCCGTGTTCGTCCGCAAGGACGCCACCGCCGCGCAGGCGGTCGAACTCATCGCCAGGCACGGCCACTCCAACTACCCGGTGGTGGGCGATCACCCCGACGACGTCGCGGGAGTCCTCGGCGTACGGGATCTGATGCGGCTGCCCGCCGCCCGGTTCGAGCGCACCACCGCGGGCGAGGTGGCCCACCGGCCGCTGCTGCTGCCCGACACGCTTCCGCTGCCGCACGCGGTGGCGCGGATGCGGGAGCGGGACGACGAGTTCGCGGTCGTCCTCGACGAGCACGGGGGCATCGCGGGAGTCGTCACGTACGAGGACATCGCCGAGGAACTGGTCGGCGACATCGCCGACGAGAGCGACACCGTCGTCGAGCTCGCGGTCGCCGACGGAGCGGGCTGGCTCGTGGACGCCGGCCGCCGCCTGGACGAGGTCGAGTCGGCCACGGGCATCGCGCTTCCCGAGGAGGAGGACTACGACACCGTGGCGGGCCTGATCATCGACCGGCTCGGCCGCTTCCCGGCCATCGGCGACCGTCTGACCACGGACGGCGTCCGCATCCAGGTACTGAGCCTGGACCGCCACGTTCCCGAACGCGTACGCATCGAGCCGGCCGAGCGCCCGGCCGAGGAGGCACAGGCATGAGTTTCCCCGTAGCCCTCCTCATCACCGTCCTGCTGCTCATCGGCAGCGGCTTCTTCGTCGCCGCCGAGTTCGCCCTGGTCGCGGCCAAACGCCACCGCATGGAGAAGGCCGCCGCCGAAGGACAGCGGGGCGCCAAAGCGGCCCTCGCCGGAATGCGCGAGCTGTCCCTGATGCTCGCGGGCGCCCAACTCGGCATCACCATCTGCACCCTGGGCCTCGGCTCCATCTCCAAGCCCGCCATCTCGCATCAGATCGACCCGCTGCTGGTCGATCTGGGCCTGCCCAGCGGCCTCAGCTACGGCATCGCCTTCGCCCTCGCCATGCTCGTCGTCGTCTTCCTGCACATGGTGGTCGGTGAGATGGCGCCGAAGTCCTGGGCCATCGCCCACCCCGAGCGTTCCGCGATGCTGCTCACGCCGCCCTTCCGCGCCGTGGTCAGAACCGTGCGCCCGCTGATCCGGTTCCTCAACACGATCAGCAACGCCCTCGTACGCCTGTGCCGCGTCCAGCCACGCGACGAGCTGACCTCCGTCCACAACCGCGAACAGCTCACGCACCTGGTCGTCGAGTCCGAGCGCCTCGGCCTGATCAACAAGACCGACTCCGAGCTCATCACCCGCTCCCTGACCGAACCGCAGACCCCGGTCGCCGAGCTGCGGATCCCGGCGGGCGACATCATCACCGTCCCCGCCGACGCGGGCCTCGACGCGATCCTGGCCCGAGCGACCACCGCCGACCGCACCCGCCTCCTGGTACGGGACGGCGACCGGGTGCTCGGCTCGATCCACGCACGCGACGCCCTGGTCGCCCGCGCCCACGACCGCACGACCACCGCCCGCCAACTGGCCCGGCCCGTACCCGAGCTGAAGAGCGGCGACAGCATCTCCCACGCGGTGGAACAACTGCGCAGGAACCGCGCGTCGCTGGCCGTCATCCGCGACGACCACGGCCGCCTCACGGGCCTGATCAGCCTGGACGACCTACTGGCCCGGCTGCTCCACCCGCAGACCGCCTAGAGACATACCGGACTGCGCGAACAGCCCTTCCCGGACACGCGGGAACGGTCCCCCGTGCTCCCCTCCGGGGCAACCACGGGCCGATGGTCCCCGCACTGCGGGGTTGCCCCCTTCGCCTTCGGGCGGAGGGGGCTTCTTGTGCTGTCGGGAGGTCACCCGCGCCGAACGGCTCCGGCCGGCCAGATCACATCAACCGCCAGTCCAGCCTGCCGGGCCTGTACAACGGTGTCGGCGGTGCCGCCCCCCTTGCCAGACGGGGGCGTACCGTCCCACACGGCGACCAGGCGGTCAGCGCGGCGGAGAAGTTCAGCATTCGCTGCCTCGTAGGCGGCCCGGTTGGCGGTTGTATGCGGCAGGGTCACCACGTCCTCGGCTGCCTCGATCAGGTGGTCGAAGACGGCAGCGTGGGCTGGCTTCACCTTCGTCGCGCGGTAGTCCTGGGAAGGGATCACCGCGACCAGGCGGCCCCCGATGGCAGTGACCTCTTCCGCGAAGAGGCTGTCCGCCCCGGCGGCGATGCAGGACACCCCGGTCAGGTCGTCGCTGTACTCGGCGAGCAGCTCACGCAGTGCGGCCCTTACCAGTGGGACGCTCTCGTCGGTCAGGTCCATGTGCCCGGTCACGGCAAGTGTCGTCATGTGCCCGTTCCTCAGCTCGACAGCAGGTCGCGGATACTATCGCGCGCCTCCCGTACCGGACGCGAAGCGCTGTGTCCCACGGTGTAGGGGTACAGCTGCCCCAGCTGGGCACGGACACGCCCCGACTGCGTACCTCGCGCGGCCTCTACTGCCAGGGTCGTTTCAGCGGCGGCCCCCTGGATGTCGCCTGCGAGGAACCGGCATTCGGCCAGGCCAATGCGATCGAGCGCGTGCGAGCGCCCAGCCTCGGCACCGCGGGACGACAGAGCGATCCGGATTTCGTCGGCTGCCCCAGCGGCGTGCCGACGCGGGTCGGTACGCGCAAGATCGAGAAGCCGCCCCCCGGTGACGCCCGCGAGTTCCGCCTCATCGAAGTAGGCGATCCAATAGGGCTCGTCGCCATCTGTGCCGACGGCGGCGAGATTCTCGGCCGCCTTCGCGGTGGCCCTGTGGAATCCGGCGATGCGGCCCTGCGCGGCGTAGGCCCAGGCTTCACGGGTATGGAGCATGGCCCGAACCCGGGGGCCGATCACGTCGCGGGCGCCCTCCTGGGCGAGGTGGATCAGTTGCAGCGCGTCGTCGGCCCGGTCGCGGTAGAGCATCTGCCGGGCCATCCCGGCCAGCACATTGGCCCCGAAGACCACATCACCTCCGGCGTGGGCGGCACGGAGAGCGAGGCGGTAGTAGTCCTGCGCACGCCGGTGCGATCCGGAATCCCAGGCCATGGTGGCCGCCGTGCCGGCCAGCTGCGCCATGACGCAGTACAGCCGCTCCGTGACAGCTGGGGCCTGGTGGTCATCGAGGGCCCCGGAAACTTCGGCGAGCTGGCCAAGAACCGCTTTCCTTCGCAGCCCGCCGCCGAACTGGTGGTCCCACTGACGGAACGCCCTCGCGGTGGTCTCCAGCTCTTCGACCTCACGCATCCCCAGTCGGCCCGGACGGCGTTGCCCTGGTACGGCGGCGGCCGGAACAAGCCAGCCTTCGAGGCTGTCGAGGAGCGCAGCGCCGGTTACCGCGGCACCGGCGAGGGCGCGGGTGAGGGCCCGTCGGTCCATCACAAGATCACTCCTGGTGAGGTGGGCAGCCAGGTCCACGGTGGCGTCGGGCCGCCACGGGATCTCGCCTGTGTCCGCCCGGGTACCTGGAGCCTCTGGCTGGTCCTGCCGCGATGTGGTGTGTTCGCTCTCCCAGGGGCGTGGTGCCAGCCCGAGCAGGCTGCCCGGGATGCGGAGGCCGTCCGCGATCCGGCAGACAACATCGAACGATGTGACCCGCTGGGCCCCATTGATGATCGTGGACACCTTGCCGGGGGTGAGCTGGCAGGCGGACGCGATGCGATTCTGGGAGAGGCCGCCCCACTTCTTGATCAGAGTGAAGACGGCAGCGAAGTCATGCTCGATGAGCGCTGCCCGGACGTCTGCTCTGTCGAGCACGTCGGGGGTGAGCAGGCTGGGGATGGCGGCTTCCATGGGCTGACTCCCCTTGCGATCCTATGCACGCTCAGGCACTTACTGGAGCGCCAACGACTGTATTACCGCCTCGGTAACCCCCGCTGGTCATCCCGCAGCTGCGGGTGCGAGACGACGCTGTGATGGCGACGGAAACCGCAACCGAAGCGGAGAGGCACGGCGATGACGATGAAGTTGTACGCGGTCGATCGGTACGGCGGTGCCGTACAGGTGACCCGCAAGGAGCCCACCACGCCGCTACCGCCCCTTGAGAACCTCTCCGATGCTCAGCAGCGCGGCACGCACTGCGTCTGGTGCACGGCACGCCTCGGCACCGACCTGGGTATCGACCTCGGCGAGCAGCGGGTCATCCCCGCCACCGGCGCCGCGTACTCCTGGTTTCCCCGTGAATGCATCGACGTCCTGGCATGCGCGGGGCGGAGGGCGGCCCGATGACGACATCGACACGGCAGCGGACCGCGCACCTGCCTCCGGACCACGCGTATCTGGCGTACCTCGGGCATACCCTGGCGTGCGATGCCTGCCGTACGGGGGCACAGTGCGCGACCGCCGTGCGGCTCGGCCGCGCCTGGCGGAAGGTGCGCCGATGAACGCGCCCATCGGGTACGGGTACTGCTGGGCCGAGCGCTCCGACACGTACGCCCGCTGCACCCAGCCCCCCGGCCACACAGGGCCCCACTACCACTGGCGCGCCCCCAGCGACCACAGGGAATGGCCGAACCACCAGACCACCACCCCGCACCGCGCCCGGAGGGACGACGAGTGAAGTGCCACCACAGCGGAGGCGTCCACGACTTCGCGATCGAGACCGACGGCATGACCCGGTGCCCCGAACACGGGGTCACCCTCCTGTGGCACGGCGAACCGATCACGGACGCCGAGCTGGCCGGGACGGCCGCCGCGTGGACCCGGTTGGATGAGGAGCT
This sequence comes from Streptomyces sp. NBC_01433, assembly GCF_026340105.1. Lineage (NCBI taxonomy): Bacteria > Bacillati > Actinomycetota > Actinomycetes > Kitasatosporales > Streptomycetaceae > Streptomyces > Streptomyces sp. NBC_01433. The sequence goes on from NZ_JAPEPM010000001.1 coordinate 2,062,164, forward strand.
CGCCGCGGCCGAGGCAGCGCGCAGCGATACGTACAGCGCCGTATGCCGGGCCGCCGCCGAACAGTCGCATCTGGCCGACGGGCACACCGCCTGCCGACGCCCTGGCTGCGCGTGCCCCTGCCACTCCTGAACCCTGCCCGCCGCTGCCGATCGCTCCGACCGGTCGCAGACTTGCCCACCGCGACCTGAACGGAACCACGATGACCATCAAACCGATCCCCGCGCCGCCCTCGAACGAGGAAAGCCAGGGGTGCGCCGGATGCGGCACCACGACGGGCACCTGCCGGGACCCGCGTCGGCACGGCCTCATGTGACCAACGGTCCCCGCCAGTCACGCCCCGTAGGCTGCCCCTGTCCCTCCCCCCGAGGGCAGGGGCGTCACCTGTTCCCGCCCACGAGGGAAGTGCGGTGCCTGTTGGCCACGGCGAGGCGGTCAGATTGCCGCTCGGTCCAGGCCGCGTGCTCCAGCTCGACTACCTGCCATGGTCCGGACCATACGCAGCTGATCAGCCGTTGAAGGGCTGCGTCCCGTGCGCGACGGCAATCTGATCGATCCGGGTGGCCAGGTCGAGTCGGCCTCGGTGAGCTGGTGCCCGGCGCATCGCGCCACGGACGCATCACGCTCTCCAGAGTGACCAACTGCCGCCACACGCGGGTGAACCGGGTTACCACCGTGATTGTTGCGACGTTACGGGTGGTCTCCACCGGGCGGAAGGGCCTCTTCGTGCGTCGGGGGCCAATCAGCGATGGCCCCGCCGTCACGGGGCGAATTCCAGGGGCCTTTCGTCATGCCCGGAGCTACTGCTTCCCCTCGCCCAGGGCGGGTGCGCGGCCAGTCAAGGGCGCCCTGCGACAGAAGCTCATCGGCCAACCGGTTCGCGGTCTCGGTGACGAGACGCCCACGGCTGTTGTCTATCCACCGCTGCGCGTTCTCGTAACCCTGCGCCTTGTACTCGATGCCCTGGAGCAGGCACTCCAGCTTGTCCGCATCGCGGGCAGAGACCGCCTCGGGCGACTCCTTCGCCTCATACTCTGCGACCAGCTCGCGGACCGTCGACGCCAGCACCTCGGGCATCCCTGCCGTCTGGTCGGCGGTTACCGCCTGCGGGTCGCCTGCCGACGCGTATTTCTTCCCGAGGTGGTTCACGTCCCCGGTGCGGGTCTCCTGCGTGTCGTGCCACACCGCGAGGAACGCGGCGCGGGCAGGGTCCGCGCCCTCCAGCTTCGCGATGATCGTGGCGATCAGCGCCGTGCGCCACGAGTGCTCGGCAACGCTCTCCGGGTCCCGGACTCCAGCCATCCACCAGCCCGTTCGCCGAGTCTGCTTGAGCGTGCCCGCCTCGTACAGGAAGCGGCCCACTGCGGTCAGGTCGTCAGCCACAACGCTCTCCTCTCAGCTCCTGGCCATCCCACATCACGGGCAGGACGTGGCGCAGTTCCTTGCCGGGCGCGATGCCGCCACAGGTTCTGGCGAGCTGCGGTCAGAGCCCACAGGATCCGGCAGACTCCCCGCCTCGACGGTGAGCGCGTCGCCCACCACAGTCAACGCTCTGGACTGGGCCGAGAGGCAGGGCTCGTGGGACTCGAACCCACAACCAACGGATTGAAGACCTGACGATCTCGTGTCGAGGTGTCCCTCCCTGCCCCCGCCGGCCGCAGACATCCAGCAGGCAGGGCCACCGATGCCATCCGGTTCGACTCAAGGAGGCCTGTGCCGGCACGTCCGCTCACGCAAAACCGTCTGGACAGATCCGGCGCCGCTACCGGCGGTCAGTCACCGATAGGTGGCCCAACACCGCACTGCTGGGACCTATCTTTGAGAGCCTGGCTCGGAACGACCCCACGGACGTGGGGGTGGTCCTGTCGACGCCTACGCTGCGCTGCCGCTGGCGCAGTCGTCCCCGCCGCACGCGGGGATGGTCCCAGTCTGCTTAGTTGGACACAGATTGGTCCCCGCGCACGCGGGGGTGTTTATCGATACGTGGTCGCCATACCGAAACCTCGGTTGGCGACCACGTGCGTCTTGCCCCGACAACGGATGCACACGCGCGAGCGGTTCTCGATTGCCAGCCCGACCCGCCCATGATGTTCGTATCTAACTAAGCAGACTGTTCCGCGCTTCCCGTAACCCCAGATACGGAAGCCCGTTGACCTCGGAGAAGGCCGCCAGGCGAGTGGCCCAATCAATATCCGTAGGGGGCGAACATGTTCGTGATCACACTGAAGAGGCGGGATCCTTGGTGGTCCAATCCGGGGTGGTGGAACCTCATCGTCAGCGTGGCTGTCGCCGCTGTGTTCTGACAGCGCATCCCTCGCAGGCCCTCAAGCCTGCGAGGGATGCTTTTGACCAGTCATTCGCCCAGCGTCCAACTCGGCCCGTCCGGGTCGTCGAGCCAGACGACCTGTCCCTCCGGGCCGGTGGTGATGCCGTAACGGTCTGGGGTGGGGCGGCCCGCGATTTGGTAGCTGCGGTGAGCGTCTTCAAGACAGGCCCAAAGGGATCGGGGGCCTGCCTCAACGACCGTGCCATCGGAGCGGAGTTGTGCAATGGAGCCGTCCTGGTTCCAGACGCGGGCGCCAGTGATCTCCCTGTTGTCGTTCAGGTCGTACTGCCAGGTGAGGCCGGGTACGGCGATGCTGGCAAGGAAGCGGAAGTGGTTGTCGGCGATGGCCTCGGCGGGGACGGTGGAAGGACGGCCGAGGCCGGTGGGCAGCGGCGGCCGGCGGGTGGGGACGCCGTCGGACGGGGTCTGGCGCAGCGGCATGAAGAAGGCCCCGTGAGGAAGGAAGCGGCCGGTGGCGGTGTCCGGGCCTGTGGGGCGGATGCGGGCGAGGGCGTTGCCGAGCGGGGCAAGAAGGAAGCCGCCGTCCGTGAGCTGCTGGAGCAGGGCCAGAGGAACGGTGGACAGACCGCAGGTGACGATGACACGGTCGTAGGGCGCGCGGTCGGGGGCGCCGAGGGAGCCGTCGCCGGTGATCACGGTCGGGTGGTATCCGGCGGTGGCCAAGCGATCGCGGGCAGGTCCAGTGATGTCCTCGGTGATGTCGACAGTGGTGACGTGATCGTCGCCGAGGCGGTGGGCGAGCAGGGCGGCGTTGTAACCGGTGCCGGCGCCGATCTCCAGCATGCTCATCCCGTCCTGGACGGCGAGGGCTTCGAGCATGGTCGCCATGAGCGAGGGCTGCGAGCTGGACGAGGTTGCCGCCCCGTCCGTGCGGTGTGTGACCAGGCTTCGGTCCTCGTGGACAGCGGTGAACCACTGGTCGTCGCCAGAGATCCGGTCACCGGCCGACGCGTAGAAGTACGGGACGAAGACATGGCGGGGAACCTCTTCGAAGGCACGGCGCCACTGGGGGTCGGTGAGGTCGCCCGCGTCGGTGAGGGACTGGGCGAGGGCGCGGCGGGCCTTGGCGGCCCGATTCGTGAGGTCGTCGGTCATCAGCGGGTTGAGCCTTTCTGCAGGAGATCGGCGAGGGCGTGGGTGATCGGCTCGCGGGTGGGCTCGATCCAGGCCCACTGGCCGCCCGCGTTGACGTCGACCAGGTAGTGCACGCCCTGGGCATCCACGATGAAGTCAATGGCGGCGAAGACCAGGCCGAGGCGGCGCACCATCTCGCGTACCGCGTCCCCGATCGAGGCGGGCAGGCGGATGGCGGTGTGGGTGAAGGCATCGGAATCCTGGCGCCAGTCCGGGCCGCGGTGACCGACCGGGGCGTGGACGGCCGCAGCGAACAGCCTCCCGGCGACGACCGCGACACGGACCTCGTACGCCCGGTCTGTGACCTCCCGCTGGAACAGATGCGCGGTCAGCGCAATACGAGGATCGGCCCAGCGCTCCTCGGGGACGCGGCGGGTGTAGAGCTGGCCCCGGGTGCCGCCCTCGGTGTGGACGATTCCGCCCAGCACCTTGGTCACGATCCGCCCACCACACCGCCGGGCGAAGGGCGGCACGGCGGCCGGGTCGTTGGTGATCAGCGTCTCCGGCACCTGGAGTCCACTGGCCACGGCGGCGGCCAGGTGCACCGGCTTGGTGCAGTCGACGTTCGCCTGCGGCCGGTTCACCCACAGCACTCCGGGCAGCGAGCCGAGAACGGTGATCGCCCGCTTGGCCTGCCCGACCGCGAAGCGGCGCTCTGGGCCACCCATCGATTCCGGCAGCTCGTGGACGGTGGGCTTGCGCCACCACACCGCCCGCAGCTCCGATAAGTCGATGCCCCGGGCGTCGTCGTGGAGGGATCCGGTCCAGCGGCCGTCCGCCCCCAGCTCCGTACGGAGAGTGGTGCGGGTGGGGAAGTCGGCGAGGTCGGTCCGCCAGAACGGGACCCGCCGCTCGTTCAGCTCCCGCAGGACGAAGTCCGCGGTGGGGTCCAGGGCGTGGGTGACGACGAGCACGCGCGGCGGGAGACCGCCGCGCGTGCCCTGACTGGCGCGGAACGTCATCAGTCGTCGTACTCGTCGTCGTTCTGGTCCGTGTCGACTGCGATGGCGTCCTTGCCGTCCGACTCGGTGTTGCACGACGTCTTGCTCATGGCCGGGTGGGCGCCGGCCGGGAGGCCGTCGACCAGGGAGAGCTGGGTGACCGGGTCCACGGTCAGCACCGGACGGTGGCCTGTGACCGGAACCGGGTTGGTCAGGCTGTCCAGACCGAACGGACGAGTTTCGGCCGGTCCGGCGGGCTCGACGGCGATCTCGTGGGAGAGGGACGGGACGCGTTCCAGCAGCAAGGACACCAGGGTTTCCCTTTCGTCGTAAAGATGCTCAGGCGGTCCCTGGATCGATGACCAGGGGGTCATGCGCTCCGGACGGGCCGAGGGTGGGTCCGCCCCTTGTCGGGGCAGTCTCAGGAGGTGCGGAGCCGTTCCAGGAAACCGCTGGACCCCGCCGGACAGCCAGGAAGCCCGACGGCCACAGAGCGGCCATTCACCGGCCACTTCGAACAGACGCACCGAACCCCCGTAACGCGGGGTATGAGTCGATCAGTTGGGCGCTACGTTGGAGAGGTCGAACGCAAGGGGACACGGTGAGGACCAACGGCAGACTGCGGGCGGCACGGCTCGACCATGGCTGGCTGTCCCAGGAGAAGGCGGCCGAGGAGATCAGCACGGCGGGCCGGCTCGCGCTCGGGGACCCGTACTTCACCGTCAGCGTGCGTACCTACCGGCGCTGGGAATCGGACGGGCCGGGCTGGCCCCGGCCGGACACCGCCGCCGCCCTGCGTGCGGCCTTCGGTCTCGGCCCCGAACATCTCGGCTTCACTCCCCCACCCGGCCACCCCGCCCGTCTGCGCCACGCGGAGGAGGCATCGTCCATGGAACGCCGCAGTTTCCTGGCTGCCGGATCGGTGGCCGCGCTCGGCATGGTGAACGCTGCCGACCTCAGGCCCCGGGACATCGACCCGGCCCTGGTCGGCTACTTCTACCAGCAGCTCGGTGGCCACTACACCGCCGACATGATGCTCGGTCCTCGCGATCTCATAGGGACCGTCACCGAGCAGTACCGGCTGATCAGCGATCTCACCCGGGCGGCCAGGGGCACCGTGCGGGAAGAACTGATCCAGGTCGGGGTGGCCTACGCCGCGCTGGCCGGATGGCTCCACCAGGACGCCGGCCTGTGGGACTCGACCGCTTACTGGCACGGCATCGCCCAGATGGACGCGCAAATGCTCGCGAACACCGACCTGACCGCGTACATCCTCTCCAACATGGCCCGCCTCCGTTCCGACCTGGGTGACGGACGGGCCGCTGTCGACCTGTGCCGGCAAGGGCTGAGCGAGCGGCACCGGCTCTCCCACCGCATCCGCGTCAACCTCATGCACCAACAGGCCCACGGCCACTCGTTGCTCGGAGAACGGACCGCTGTGGACCAGCTCCTGGACGAGGCGTCCGCAGTGGTGGAGGTGGTGGATCCGTCCATACCCTGGGGCGCGGTCCACCACAACGCGTACTTCTTCGAGGTCCAGCGCGCCACCTGCTACGGACGGATGGGGCTGCACTCCGAGGCCCAGCACATCTGGGACCGGATCAACGCCGACATGCCTCCGGCCGCCCGCCGCGATACCGGCGTGTACCTCGCCCGCCAGGCCGCCGCGTACGCCGCCACCGGCGAACCCGAACACGCCGTCACCCTGGCCGCCCAATCCGCCGAGATCGCCGCCCAGACGCGCTCCGCCCGCCATCGCAAGGAGTTGGAAGCCCTCCGCCAGAGCATGAGCCGCTGGCGCGACGACCCCATCGGCGACCGCCTGGTCAAGGCCCTCAAACCACTCGCCGCTCAAAACCATTGAACGAAGGAGTCCCCTTTGACCGCCACCCCGCTGTCCGAGGCCGAACTCGGCCTGGCCCTCACCGACCTCCCGGACTGGAGCGTCCGGGACGGGAAGCTCACCGCGACCTTCAAGGCCGACCGCTCCACCGTCCCAGCCCTCTACACCGCCGTCGCCACCGCCGAGGACGAGGCCAACCACCACGCCGAGGTCACCATCCTCTACGGGACGATCGGTTTCGCCCTCAACACCCACGACGCCGGGGACGCGATCACCGCCCTCGACACTGCTATGGCCGCCCGCCTCACCGCCCTCGCCACCGAGCACGGAGCCCGCTCGTCGGACGGCTGACGGACGGGTTCAGCGTCCGCACCGTCGTACCGCCGTGGCTTGCGGGCACGATGGCCGACTGGTCTCGGCCTCGGTGGCGGGCAGCCGACACCAGCGGGTACAGGACCGCACAAGCGCCGAAACACCGAAGCGCCCCGCCCGGCATCAGCCGGACGGGGCGCTCCTTCACAGGTCACGGGCTTGCGACCGTCCCTGCATCGCGTAGGCCGTGTGGGACTCGAACCCACAACCAACGGATTAAAAGTCCGCTGCTCTGACCAATTGAGCTAACGGCCCCTGGCGAATCACCCCCGAGCATAGCCCGCCCGAGCCCGGCAGCCGATCCGGTATCGGGTGCCGGGGTCCGTCGTCCCGGTCGGAGGGTGGTCGGAGGGCGTCCGGAGGGTGGGCGGGGTGTGGGCAGGGTGGGGTCAGTGCGGGGGTTCGGGGGAGATCGTGCGTTTGTGATCCGGGTTGTCCGGCTTCAGGAACCAGTGCCGGGCCGAGACCAGCCACCAGGTCGCCGCGAAGCCGAGCACCACCAGGACCGCGATCGGGGCGTAGTTGAAGGTCTCCCAGGTGACCGGCGACACCTGGGGCAGCATGAACAGCACCGTGATGATCACGACCCACGTCACCGCCACGATGCCGATCGGGCGGGACCAGCGGCCGAGGTGCCAGGGGCCGCGGGCGAAGTCGTCGCCGCGCAGGAGGCGGAGCAGGGTGGGGATCACGTACGCGATGTAGAGACCGATCACCGCGATGGACGTGACGGCGGCGTACGCGGTGACATTGATCAGGTACGGGAGGCCGAGAGCGAGGGCGCCCAGGGCGGCGAGCCAGACCGCCGCGACGGGGGTGCGGGTGCGGGGGCTGACCGTGTGCCAGATGTGGGAGAACGGCAGGGCGCCGTCGCGGGAGAAGGCGTAGATCATGCGGCTGTTGGCCGTGACCGAGGCCATGCCGCAGAAGAGCTGGGCCCCGATCACCACCAGCAGCAGGAGCTTGCCCGTGGTCGCGCCGAGGGCGTCCAGGAGGATCTGGGCGGGCGGGGCGCCGGTCGGGGACGTGAGGGCGCCCTCGTACGACTGGATGGCGAAGGTGAAGCCGAGCAGGAGGACGAAACCGGCGATCCAGGAGGTCCAGATCGACTGGACGATGCCGCGCGGCCCCGCCACCGCGGCGTCGTGCGTCTCCTCCGTCATGTGCGCCGAGGCGTCGTAGCCGGTGAAGGTGTACTGCGCCATCAGCAGGCCGATCATCACCACGTAGAAGCCGCTGCCCCACCCCGTGTTGTTGACGAACTCGGTGAACACGTACGACGCCGACTGGTGCGAGTCCGGTACGAAGGTCAGGGCGCCGACGATGACGGCCACGCCGAACACGTGCCACCAGACGCTGACGCTGTTGAGGACCGCGACGATGCCGACGCCGAAGGTGTTGAGGAGACCGTGCAGCACCAGGATCGCGGCGAAGAGCAGGATCGTCCGGCCGGGCGTGACCTCGAAGCCGAACTGGAGGTTCAGATACGCCCCGAGGAAGGACGCCGCCCCGAAGTCGATCCCGGCGGTCACGGCGACCTGGCCGAGCACGTTGAACCAGCCCGTGAACCACGCCCAGGCGGCCGCCGAGCGTGGCGGGGCGAGACGGTGGGCCCAGAAGTACAGGCCCGCCGAGGTCGGGTACGCCGAACAGATCTCCGCCATCGCCAGCCCGACGAACAGCGTCATCAGGCCGACCCCGACCCAGCCCCAGGTGATGACGGCGGGGCCGCCGGTGTTCATCCCGAACAGATACAGCGTCAGACAGCCGGAGAGCACCGAGATGATCGTGAACGAGACGGCGTAGTTGGAGAAGGCCGACATCCGGCGGGCGAGGACCTGGGTGTAGCCGAGTTCGGCCAGTCGCGCCTCGTCCGATCCGGGCGCCGCGGACGGGCCGGGCGCCGCGGACGGGCCGGGGGACGCGGGCGAACCGGAGGACACGGGCCGGTCGGTGGGCGGCGCGGACGATGCTGGTGGGCCGGGGGGTCCCGCGTGTGGCGCGGGTGAGTCGTTTGTCATGCCCCCAGCGATTCCCTTGCCGGGCACCCGACATGCGTACCGGGTGGCCCGGAAACGGCCCCCGCACTCCTGCCGGAGACGAACGCCAGGGACGTAAAGCCGGAGACGCAAAGAAAGCGGGCCCGTCCGTGAAGGACGGGCCCGCTTCAGCAGGTCGGCCGAGCTGCCTCACAGCAGCTCAACAGTTCAGCAGACCGCGATCAGCCGTTGCGCTTCCAGCGCGGCTTGTCGTCGCGGCGGCCGAAGGTACCGGTGTTGGTGCCGGTGTTGGCACCACGGTGGTCATCACGGCGGCCGGTCGGACGGTCGCTGCCGCCACCGGCGCGGAAGCCGCCCGAGGGACGGTCGTCACGACGGTCACGGTTGAACGGGCGGTCGCTGCCGCCGGAGCGGAAGCCACCGGTGGGACGGTCGCCACCACGGTCGCGGTTGAACGACGGACGGTCATTGTCACGACGCTCGAACGAACGGCCACCACGGTCACCGCCACGGTCATCACGACGGTCACCGCCACGGTCATCGCGACGGTCGCTGCCGCCTGAGCGGAAGCCACCGGTGGGACGGTCGCCACCACGGTCGCGGTTGAACGACGGACGGTCATTGTCACGACGCTCGAACGAACGGCCACCACGGTCACCGCCACGGTCATCACGACGGTCGCCACCACCGGAGCGGAAGCCACCGGTGGGACGGTCGCCACCACGGTCGCGGTTGAACGACGGACGGTCATTGTCACGACGCTCGAACGAACGGCCACCACGGTCGCCACCACGGTCATCACGACGGTCGCCACCACCGGAGCGGAAGCCACCCCGGTCGTTGCCACCGCGGTAACCGCCACGGTCGCCGCCGCGGTCGTCACGGCGGTTGTCGCGGCGCTCGAAGTTGCCGCGCTCGTCACGGCGCTCCTCGCGCACGGCCGGCTGCTCCGGTACGGACACGGCGGCCTCGATCGCGGCCTCCGCCTCCGCGGTGACCTCGGCCACTGCCGCCTCGGGGTCGTCGCCCCGCTCGCGCGCGGCGCGGGCGACCAGGCGGTCGGCCTCCTCGCGCAGCTCAACGGCGCGGCGCTGGACGCGCTCCAGCTGCTTGGTCAGGTCGGCGACCTCGCGCTCGGCCTGCTTGGCGGCGTTGTTCGCGGAGTCGGCCTGGACCTCGGTCAGCGAACGGGCACCGGTGATCTCGGCGACCTCCGGCTCGAAGACACCCGCGCCCTGCACGAGGTGGCGGGAGGCGTCGACGCCCGCGTCCTCCATCAGGCGGAAGATCTGGCGGCGCTGGTGCGGAAGCGCCAGGGAGACGACGACACCGGACTTGCCGGCGCGGGCGGTACGGCCCGAACGGTGCAGGTAGTCCTTGTGGTCACCGGCCGGGTCCACGTTCAGGACCAGGTCGATGCCGTCGACGTGGATACCGCGCGCGGCCACGTCCGTCGCGACCAGCGCGTTGACGTAACCCTTCTTGAAGTCCTCAAGAACGCGGGTACGGGCGCCCTGGGTCATGCCGCCGTGCAGCGCGTCCGCCTTCACGCCGGACTCGATGAGCTGCTCGGCGATGCGGTCGGCACCCAGCTGGGTACGGACGAAGATGATCGTGCGGCCCTTGCGGGCGGCGATGGCGGCCGTGACCGGCGCCTTGTCCTTCGGCTTCACGACGAGGACGTGGTGCGTCATGGTCGAGACGTTGCCCTGGGCGCTGTCGACCTCGTGGCTCACCGGGTTGGTCAGGTAACGCTTGACCAGGGTGCCGATCTCGTTCTCCATGGTGGCGGAGAAGAGCATGCGCTGGCCGCCGCCGGGGATCTGGTCGAGCAGCTCGGTGACCTCGGGCAGGAAGCCCAGGTCGGACATCTGGTCGGCCTCGTCGAGGACGGCGACCTGGACGTTCTCCAGGGAGCAGGCGCCCCGGTTGATGATGTCGCGCAGACGGCCCGGGGTGGCGACGAGGACGTCGACACCGCGCTCCAGCGCGTAGATCTGGTTGCCCATCGACGTACCGCCGCAGACGACCTTCATCTTCAGGCCGAGCACGTCGCCGTAGGGCTGGAGCGCGTCCGCGACCTGCATCGCGAGCTCACGCGTCGGGGTGAGGATGACGGCGCGGGGCTTCTTCTTCTCGGTGAAGCCACCGGCCAGCGCGGCCAGGGTCGGCAGACCGAAGGAGAGGGTCTTGCCGGAGCCGGTACGGCCACGGCCGAGGATGTCCTTTCCGGCCAGGGCGTCCGGGATGGTCGCTGCCTGGATCGGGAAGGGGGAGGTCACACCGTTCTGCGCGAGCTTGCGGACGATGCCGTCGGGCAGTCCGAGCGAGCTGAAGGTGACGGTCGGCTCGGCGTCGGCCTCTTCGGCGTCATCGGCGGCCCGCACGTCCGCGGCCTCGGAGACCTCCGCGTCGGCGGAGACCTCGGCGTCGGCGGTCTGCGTCTCGGTCACCGCAGCGGCCTCGGTCACGGCAGCGGCCTCGGAGACCTCAGCGACCTCGGTGACCTCAGCGGTGACGGTGATGATGTCGGCGACGGGCTCGTCGGCCTGGGAAGCCTGGGCCACTACGGCCTCGGCGAGCTCAGCGAGCTCTGCGTTGTCGATGTTGTCGATGTTCTCGGGCATGACGGTGTGGTCAGAACTGGAAATTGACATGCGAAATGCGAAACCTTCCGGAGTCTCGGCACGCGCCCGTAACTCCGTGATTCGCAATTTCGACCGCCTCAATGCGGTCCAGCCACGGCAAGGGAGAGTACGCGCCACACGGCGCTCTTCTGTGTCGGCGCCGGGCAATGGGATCAAACGATCTACTACCATACGCACTCTCACCCACATTGCGCAAACCACGCGCTCTTCTCGCCCCCCTACACCGGCCCCACCTGCGGTGATGCCTCCGGAGTCCGCAACACCTCCGGCCGCCGCGGTGCACCCATCGCACCGGCACGGAGCTGCGCGGCGGGCGAGGCGGAAGGGGGTGGTGTGGGCGGTTCCGAGGGCTGCGAGGGCTTCGGATCGGGGTCGGGACCGGGACCGGGAGCCGACGGGCTCGGCGGCTCCGGGGCGACCGGCGACGGCTCCGCGGGACCCGGCGCGGAAGGGGTCGGGACCGGCGGCCGGCCTCCCAGGGTGGGCGGCGGGGTGACGGGGGTCCGGCGCGGGCCCTGCGCGGCGGTCGAGGAGGTGGCCCCCGAGGCGTCCGGGTCCGGCTCCCCCGGGATATCCCGGTCGGAGTGCGTGTGGGCGAGGCCACGGCCGGCGCCGGCCGTGCCGGAGTCCGGCACGGTGCCGTCCGGCTCGGCATCCCCGCCCTTCTCGTCCGCGGACCGCGAGGGCCCCGGCCTCGCGTCGTCGTCGCCGACGCTCATACAGCCTGTGGACGCGGCGATCGTCAGCGCGGTGACGGCTGCCCATCGGGCGGGGGCGGACAAATGGCGCACGGGTGGCACCTCCGGGACGAGGAAACGGCGGAGTGGAACGGCGGAGCAGAACGACGACGGAACGGCAGCGGAACGGAACGGCGGCGGAACCCCGCGGCCGCACAGGACGGCCGCGCAGAACAGCCGCACGAACGGCCGCACGGGGCGGCCACATCGGGTGACGAGGGCGGGACAGCTCCGTGAGTCCGCGAGGACCTACGCCGACGGGGCCGTACGGGAGCGGCGCCGTGCCCAACTCCCCAACCCCCGCCGGAGACACGCCCATGGCGTCACCCACCCGGCCGCGTTATGCCCCGAACCCGCCCGCCAGCTCCGCGCCCAGAAAGACCGCCCCCAGTCCCACCAGCAGGGACACCACCACATTGGCCGCGGCCAGGAAGGCCCGGCCGGTCTCGGCCAGCCGCAGCGTCTCGTACGAGAACGTCGAGTACGTCGTCAGCGCCCCGCACAGCCCCGTACCCAGCAGGGCGTACGTGTGTGCGGAGACCGCGGCCCCGGTCAGCACCCCGAGCAGCAGGCTGCCCGCCGCGTTGGCGGTGAACGTCCCCCACGGGAACACGTACGGAAGTCCCCGTCCGTGGTGCGCCTGCACCGCGCGGTCCGTCAGATACCGCAAGGGCGCCCCGACGGCCCCGCCGATCACCACCAGCAGCCAGTTCACGCGGCCCGCCCACCACCGCGTACGCCCAGCAGCGCCCGCGTCGCCGCCGCCGCGCCCCACACGGCGCCGAGCGCCCCCACGACGGTCACCGCCGCGTACGCCATGGCGGTCAGCGCCTCCTGGCGCACCAGCAGCTTCGACACATCGGCCGCGTACGTCGAGAACGTCGTGAACCCGCCGAGCACCCCGACCCCGAGGAACGGCCGCACCAGCGGATGGTTCACCACGCCCCGCTCGGAGACCAGCACCATCACTACGCCGATCAGGGCGCAGCCGGTCACATTGACGCCGAGGACCGCCCAGGGGAACGCACCCTCGGCGGCCGGCCGGAGCAACAGGGCGGCGTACCGCGCGGAGGCACCCAGCGCACCGCCCGCCGCGATGGCCCCGAGCACCTTCCACTTCTCCCGACCGGCCGTCTCCGCGCGTTGCGCGGGGACGGACAGATCGACATCGGGGTCAATGGCCGGGCGGCCGGCCCGACCGCCGCAGCCACCGGCACCGGTGCCGTTGCCGTTGCCGTTGCCGTCGGGCTCCCGCTCGGGCCGGGGATTGCTCACCCGTACCCCAGCGCGTGCAGCCGCTCGTCGTCGATGCCGAAGTGGTGGGCGATCTCGTGGACCACGGTGATCTCGGTCTCGGCGACGACGTCCTCGTGCGACTCGCACATCCGCAGCGTCGGACCCCGGTAGATGGTGATCCGGTCCGGCAGCACACCCGCGTACCACTCGCCGCGGTCGGTGAGCGGCGTGCCCTCGTACAGCCCGAGCAGCTCGGGGTCGCCGGGGGCCGGTTCGTCCTCGACGAACACCGCGACGTTGTCCATCAGCCGCGTCAGCTCCGGCGGAATCCGGTCAAGAGCCTGGCTCACCAGCTCTTCGAACTGCTCCCGCGTCATCTCCAGCACCCCGCCATTGTCACGTACGACCGGCCCGGACGGGCGGGCTCCCGCCGGTCCGGTGCGAGGTCCCGGCGCCGTGCGCCCGCATGCCGGGGGCCGTATCGGGGCATACGGGTCCAATGGCCCGCGACCCGTTCCGTGCCGCAGTCGACCGCACCCGGCACCGCCCCCGAACCAAGCGCCCGCACCTCCGCAACTCCGTCCACACCTCCCTCCGCAGCCCCTTCCGTAACCCCCTCCGCACACGCCTCAGCTCCCCCGAGCGCCCCGGCGGCCCCACCGGCCCCCTCGCCGCCGCCCCGAACCCGTACCTCCGCGGGCTGGGCCTGCTCGCCGTCGTCGTGCTGGGGGCCTGGCTGGGGCTGCTGGTCGTCGGCAGCGTCCGTACGCCGGTCGGCCCCATGGACACGAACATGACCCTGCGCCCCTCCCTCACCGGCGGCAGCAGGATCAACGTGTCCCCGCTCGGCGCCCTGGAGCTGAACTCGCACGTCGCGCCGCTGCGTCTCGACGTCGACGTCGACCGCCTCGACCCGGCGCGCTCGCAGACCCTGGTCGACCACCCCGAACAGTTCTCCGGCCTCCAGGACCAGGTCACCCGGGACGTCGCCACCGGCACCCGCGACCTGGCCGTGCGGTCCTGCGTGGCCGTCGTCTCCGGTGCCACCGCGCTCGGCCTCGCCGTCTACCGCCGCCCGCGCCGCGCCATGGCCGCCGGAGGGCTCGCGCTGACGCTCCTGGCCGCGTCCGGCGTCAGCGCGTACGCCACCTGGAACCCGAAGTCCGTCCTGGAGCCCCGGTTCTCCGGGCTGCTGTCCAGCGCCCCGTCCGTCGTCGGCGACGCCCGCTCGATCGTCACCGAGTTCGACGTCTACCAGCAGGAACTGGCCCGGCTCGTCACCAACGTCACCAAGCTGTACGACGCCACGTCCACGCTCCCCGTCTACCGCCCGGACCCCGGCACCATCCGCGTCCTGCACGTCTCCGACGTCCACCTCAACCCCGCGGCCTGGCACATCATCGGCTCGCTCGTCGAGCAGTACGAGATCGGCGTGATCATCGACTCCGGCGACACCATGGACCACGGCAGCGCCGCCGAGAACGGCTTCCTGGACCCGATCCGCGATCTCGGCGCGCCCTACGTCTGGGTCCGCGGCAACCACGACTCCACGATCACCCAGCAGTATCTGAAGGGCTTCGAGAACGTGCACGTCCTGGACGAGGGCAGCGCGGTGAGCGTCGCCGGGCTGCGGATCGCGGGCACCGGCGACCCCCAGTTCACCCCGGACCGCTCGATCCCCGCCGAGGGCCGGGCGGCCGAACAGGCGGCGGGCGCACGGCTCGCCTCGGCGCTCCGCGGCCAGCAGCGGGCCGGCACCCCGGTGGACATCGCGGTCGCCCACGACCCGAACGCCGCCCGGGAGACCGACGGCGCGGTCCCGCTCGTCCTCGCCGGGCATGTGCACCACCGGGTGAACGAACTCCTGAAGCTCGGTACGCGGCTGAAGGTCGAGGGCTCCACGGGCGGCGGCGGGCTGCGCGCCGTGCAGAACGAGAAGCCCGAGAAGGTGCGTGCCTCGGTGCTCTATCTGGACCGGGCCACCCGCCGTCTGCAGGCCTGGGACGAGATCACGCTGGGCGGTCTGGGCCTGACGACGGCCGAGGTCAGCCGCCATCTGCCGGAGGAGAATCTGAAGAACGCCTCGCCCTCGCCGACGCCCGCCGCGACCTCCCCGTAAACCGTTTTGGCGATAGCTCCCCGCATCCCATATGCTTCTCACGTCCCCGACGCGCTGCAAAGCGAACAGGTGGGCCAATTAGCCCTCATCGTCTAGTGGCCCAGGACGCCGCCCTTTCAAGGCGGTAGCACGGGTTCGAATCCCGTTGGGGGCACGCTTTACTGTGTGCGAGACTCGTCTCGCACATTGCTTGGTCCTGTGGAGCAGTTTGGAGTGCTCGCCACCCTGTCAAGGTGGAGGCCGCGGGTTCAAATCCCGTCAGGACCGCTGCAGCCCTTGTGCGCTGCGTGGCTGGGTAGCTCAGTTGGTACGAGCGATCGCCTGAAAAGCGATAGGTCGCCGGTTCGATCCCGGCCCCAGCCACCACCCGAAGGCCCCGTCCGGTGGACGGGGCCTTCGCCGTGTCAGACGCCTTCCTTCTGCTCCGGTGCCGCGGCCTGCTCCGGCGCCTCTGCCTGCTCCGGCGCCGCGGTGTCCCGCCGCCGCCAGGCCCGTACCCCCAGAACCAGCACCACCAGAGCCACCACGGACCCCAGCAGCACCACATCCGGGACGCGTTCCCCGAGGCTCTGCGCCCACTGCTCGACCGCGAACGAGTCGTCCACGTCCAGCAGTCCGGGCAGCGCGGTCGTCCCGTCGTAGATGAGGAACAGCGCGCCGAGGCCGATGAAGAACAGCCCCGAGAGCAGCGACGTGGTGTGCAGCTCGAAGCGGCCGAGCCGGAAGGTACGGCCGCGCAGCCAGGCCCGGCGGCCGAGGTCGAAGCGTTCCCACAGCAGCGCCAGCACGAACAGCGGTACGGCCATGCCCAGCGCGTAGACGGCGAGCAGCAGCCCGCCGTAGACCGGGCTTCCGCTGACGGCCGCCACGGTGAGGACACTGCCCAGGATCGGACCCGCGCAGAATCCGGCCAGGCCGTACACCGCGCCCAGGGCGTAGACCGAGAACGCGGTCGTGGGGCGGATGCGGCCGCTGAGTGCCGCGATCCGCCGCGAGGCGAAGCCCAGGCCGACGATCTGCGCGACGCCGAGCCCGATGATCAGCCAGCCCGCGCCCGTCACCAGGGCGTCGCGGTGGCTGTAGAAGAGCCGGCCCGCGTACGAACCGGCGGCGCCGAGCGGGACGAGGGTGGTGGCCAGACCGGCGTAGAAGATGCCGGTACGGGCCAGCAGGCGCGAGGTGGAGTCGATGGAGTACGCGAAGAAGGCCGGGAGCAGCAGGGCGCTGCACGGGCTGACCAGTGCCAGCAGCCCGCCGAGGAAGGCCGCGAAGTAGCCGATGTCCGCCGTCACTTCGCGGAGTTCCCCGCGTTGCCGGTGCCGGTGCCCGCGCCCGTGCTCTTCGCCTTCTCGGCCGCCGTTTCGATGGCCTGCGTGAAGGCCTCCATCGGCTGGGCTCCGGCGATCGGGCGGCCGTTGATCAGGAACGAGGGAGTGGAGGTGGCGCCGATGCCGTACGCCTGCTCCTGGTCCTTGCTGACCGCGGCACGGGCCGCTGAGCCGTCCAGGTCGGTCATGAACCGGTCGACGTCCTTCACCCCGGCCTGCTGGGCGAGCGCCTTGAGCCGGTCCTTGCCGAAGCCCTTCTCCTTGGCTCCTTCGGCGTACGCGGCCTCGTGGAACTGCCAGAAGCGGTCCTGCTGCCCGGCGGCCCAGGCGGCGCGGGCGGCGGCCTCGGACTCCTCGCCGAAGATCGGGAAGTTGCGCCACTCGATGCGCAGGGTGCCGTTCTCGACGTACTTCTCGATCAGCTCGGGCTCGGTGTCGCGGGCGAACTTCCCGCAGTAGCCGCACTTGAAGTCGGCGTACTCGATGAGCACGACGGGGGCGTCCGCGCGGCCCTGGGCCAGTTTGTCACCGGCGTCGCGGCGGGCGAGCTTGGCCAGTTCGGGGTAGACGCCCTCCTCCGGGTCGGTGGACACCTCGGCGGCCGGTGCGGAGGCGGAGGTGTCCACCGAGCCGGAGCCGGAGTCGGGGGCGGTGGCCCGGTAGGAGACGAAACCGAGGAGCCCGGCGGCGAGGACGACGACGGCTCCGTACAGCAGCGGCTTCCTGGCGGAGGAGGAAGAGGAACCGGATGAGTTCTTCGACGGGGATGTGGGCGTGGGCATGCGGCACTCCGTGCTGGTGGTGCGGAAGAAAAGGGCAGGGTGGGGCGGGGCAGCGGGGCTGCTACACCCTCAGCACGGAGAGTTCGACCGGGGTGGGCGTGGCCGGTGCGGGGGCGCGCGGGCGTATCCGTACGAGCGACCGGGGCGGTTCCTGGCCCACGGCCGCGGGCAGGCCCCAGTGGACGAGGCCGGGCGCCTGGTCGTGCGCCGTGCGGGTCCGGGCCGGGACGGCGGGTTCGGTGCCGTCGTGGCCGCGCTTCTTGCCGCAGCCCGGGATGCCGCTACCGCGCCGGTCCTCATCGACGGAGGCGACGGAGGGGGCTACGGAGACGGCTGCCGAAACAGCCGGGGCGGTCACAGCCTCCGCCCCGTGCGCCGGAGCCACCGCCACCGTCGCCGCCGGAGTCGCCATCGCTGCCGGAGTCACCGTCGCCGCCGTCGCCGCCGGTCCGCAGAACAGCCCCATGACGACCGCGAGCAACGCCGCCAGGCAGCACCACTGCGTACGGGACACGGGAACGGCCTTCCTGGGGAATCCTGCGGGGGCACACGCGTTCAGTTGCCCGAAATGGTACGTGCCGTGACCGCGTCCGTTCCCGCGGTCACCGGGAAGGTGACACAGTCCGCGCGAAATACGTTCGCCACTCCTTGGGCGCGGGTGAGATCCTGGGACCCGTATGTCTACTTCCTTTGCCGATCTCCAGTCCCAGCTCGGACGGCTCTCCCTCCGTGACGCGCAACGGCTCGGCCGTCGCCTCGAAGGCGCGCGCCGCATCCGCAAGCCCGAGGCCCGACAGTCCGTGCTGGACGAGATCGCGGCCGAATCGGGGAAGGCGGCCGAGCGGCTCGCCGGGCGCGCCGCCCGGATGCCCGCCCTGTCGTACCCGGAACAGCTGCCGGTCAGCCAGAAGAAGGACGAGATCCTTGAGGCGATACGCGACCACCAGGTCGTGATCGTCGCGGGTGAGACCGGGTCCGGCAAGACCACGCAGATCCCCAAGATCTGTATGGAGCTGGGGCGCGGCGTCCGGGGCATGATCGGGCACACCCAGCCGCGCCGGATCGCGGCGCGCACGGTCGCGGAGCGGGTCGCCGAGGAGCTGAACACCCCGCTCGGCGAGACCGTCGGCTGGAAGGTCCGCTTCACCGACCAGGTGAACCCGGAGTCGACCTTCGTGAAGCTGATGACGGACGGCATCCTGCTGGCCGAGATCCAGACGGACCGCGAGCTGCTCGCGTACGACACGATCATCATCGACGAGGCCCACGAGCGGTCGCTGAACATCGACTTCCTGCTCGGCTATCTGGCCCGGCTGCTGCCCAGACGCCCGGATCTCAAGGTCGTCATCACCTCCGCGACCATCGACCCCCAGCGCTTCGCCAAGCACTTCGGCGAGGCGCCGATCGTCGAGGTCAGCGGGCGTACGTATCCGGTCGAGGTGCGCTACCGACCGCTCCTCGAAGAGGACAGCGAGGACTCCGACCGGGACCAGATCACCGCGATCTGCGACGCCGTCGACGAGCTCCACGCGGAGGGGCCCGGCGATGTCCTGGTCTTCCTCTCCGGCGAGCGGGAGATCCGCGACACCGCGGACGCGCTGAACAAGCGCAACCTCAGGCACACCGAGGTGCTCCCCCTGTACGCGCGTCTCTCGCACGCCGAGCAGCACCGGGTGTTCCAGCGCCATACGGGCCGCCGGATCGTCCTCGCGACGAACGTCGCCGAGACCTCGCTGACCGTCCCCGGCATCAAGTACGTGATCGACCCGGGCAACGCCCGTATCTCCCGCTACAGCCACCGCACCAAGGTCCAGCGGCTGCCGATCGAGCGGATCTCCCAGGCCAGCGCCAATCAGCGCAAGGGCCGCTGCGGCCGTACGTCGGACGGCATCTGCATCCGGCTGTACTCCGAGGACGACTTCGTGACCCGCCCGGAGTTCACGGACCCGGAGATCCTCCGTACGAATCTGGCCTCCGTCATCCTCCAGATGACCGCGGCCGGCCTCGGCGAGATCGAGAAGTTCCCCTTCATCGACCCGCCGGACCACCGCAACATCCGGGACGGCGTTCAGCTGCTCCAGGAACTGGGAGCGCTGGATCCCGACGAGAAGGACCCCAGGAAGAGGCTGACGGAGCTGGGGCGCAAGCTCTCGCAGCTGCCCGTCGACCCGCGGCTGGCCCGCATGGTCATCGAGGCCGAGCGCAACGGCTGTGTCCGCGAGGTCATGGTGATCGCCGCCGCGCTCTCCATCCAGGACCCGCGCGAGCGGCCCTCGGAGAAGCAGACGCAGGCCGATCAGCAGCACGCCCGGTTCCGGGACGAGACCTCCGACTTCCTGGCGTTCCTGAATCTGTGGCGCTACATCCGTGAGCAGCAGAAGGAGCGCGGCTCCTCCAGCTTCCGCCGGATGTGCAAGCAGGAGTACCTGAACTTCCTGCGCATCCGTGAGTGGCAGGACATCTACGCCCAGCTGCGCACGGTCGCGAAGCAGATGGGCATGCAGGTGGAGGAGCCCTCGGCGGACACGGCCCCGCCCGAGCAGGCGGTGCACACCTCGCTGCTGGCCGGGCTGCTGTCGCACATCGGGCTCAAGGACACGGAGAAGAACGAGTACGTGGGCGCCCGGAGCGCCAAGTTCGCGATCTTCCCCGGATCGGCCCTGTTCAAGAAGCAGCCCCGGTTCGTGATGTCGGCGGAGCTGGTCGAGACGTCCCGGCTGTGGGCGCGGGTCAACGCCCGGGTCGAGCCGGAGTGGATCGAGCCGCTGGCCCAGCATCTGCTGAAGCGCACCTACAGCGAGCCGCACTGGGAGAAGGACCAGGCGGCGGTGATGGCGTTCGAGCGAGTCACCCTTTACGGGGTACCGATCGTCGCCCAGCGCAAGATCAATTTCGGCCGAATCGATCAGGAGGCCTCGCGGGACCTGTTCATCCGCAACGCCCTGGTCGAGGGCGACTGGCGCACGCACCACCAGTTCTTCCATGACAATCGCAAACTCCTGGGCGAGGTCGAGGAGTTGGAGCACCGCGCCCGGCGCCGCGACATCCTCGTGGACGACGAGACGCTGTTCGACTTCTACGACCAGCGGATTCCGGAGCACGTCGTCTCCGGAGCCCACTTCGACTCGTGGTGGAAGCACAAGCGCCGTGACGAGCCGGACGCGCTGGACTTCGAGCGCTCGATGCTCATCAACGAGAAGGCGGGGGCGGTCACCAAGGACGACTACCCGGACTCCTGGCGGCAGGGGAAGCTCAAGTTCCGCGTGACGTACCAGTTCGAGCCCGGGGCCGACGCCGACGGTGTGACCGTCCACATCCCGCTCCAGGTGCTCAACCAGGTCACCTCCGAGGGCTTCGACTGGCAGATCCCGGGGCTGCGCGATGAGGTGGTCACCGAGCTGATCCGCTCGCTGCCCAAGCCGATCCGCCGGCACTACGTCCCCGCGCCGGACTACGCGGACAAGTTCCTGGACCGGGCCGTGCCCCTCCAGGAGCCGCTGCCGTTCACGCTGGCCCGTGAGCTCCAGCGGATGGTCGGCGTCCCGGTCACGGCCGGTGACTTCGACCTGACCCGCGTCCCGGACCACCTGAAGATCACGTTCCGGATCGTCGACGAGCGGCGCCGCAAGGTCGCCGAGGACAAGGACCTGGAGGCGCTGAAGCTCCAGCTGCGCCCCAAGGCCCGCCAGGCCCTCTCCAAGGCCGCGGCGGAGACCGCGGGCCCCTCGGGGGAGTCCGTCGAGCGCTCCGGCCTCACCGACTGGACGATCGGCACACTGAACCGCGTCTTCGAGACCCGGCGGGCCGGGCAGCCGGTCAAGGCGTACCCGGCCCTCGTCGAGCAGGAGGGAGCCGCGGCGGGCACAGTGGCCGTACGGCTCTTCGACACCGAGGCCGAGCAGCAGCAGGCGATGTGGCGCGGCACCCGGAAGCTGATCCTGCTGAACATCCCGGTGAATCCCGCCAAGTTCGCCTCGGACCGGCTCACCAACCAGCAGAAGCTGGCCCTGTCCCGCAATCCGCACGGCTCCGTCCAGGCGCTCTTCGAGGACTGTGCGACCGCCGCCGCGGACCGGCTGATCGCCGCCCACGGCGGTCCGGCCTGGGACGAGCAGGCGTTCCGGCGGCTGTTCGACAAGGTGCGCGCCGATCTGGTGGACCTGACGGTCCGCACGATCGACCAGGTGCAGCAGATCCTGGCGGCCTGGCAGGCGTGCGAGCGCCGTCTGAAGTCCACCAACAGCCTGACGCTGGTCAACAACGTCACGGATGTACGCGACCAGCTGGCCCGGCTCGTGCCGCCCGGCTTCGTCACCGCCACCGGGCTGCGCAGGCTGCCCGACCTCATGCGCTATCTGGTCGCCGTGGACCGCCGGCTCCAGCAGATGCCGACGGCCGTCCAGCGCGACACCACGCGCATGGAGAAGGTGCACGAGATGGCGGACGAGTACGCCTGGCTGCTCGAACAGCTGCCGCAGGGCAGGCCCGTTCCGCGGGAGGTGCTGGACATCCGCTGGATGATCGAGGAGCTGCGGGTGAGCTACTTCGCGCACGCGCTGGGCACGGCGTTCCCCGTCTCGGACAAGCGGATCGTGAAGGCGATCGACGCCGCGGCCCCGTGACCGACGGCGGCGGCCCCCTGACCGGGGCCGCCCGGAGGCGTGACGGAGTCACCACCAGGAGTGAAGTCGACCTGGACCTCCCACCTCCTGTACAGTCTGGTTTCGCAGCCAGCCGCGAGGCAGGCAGCGAAAACCTGGTCCTGTGGAGCAGTTTGGAGTGCTCGCCACCCTGTCAAGGTGGAGGCCGCGGGTTCAAATCCCGTCAGGACCGCAGTAGACGAAAGCCCGGATCCTCTGGATCCGGGCTTTCGCGCGTCTTGACTGCGGCATCCGCCACGGGTAACCCGTAGAGACAGAGGCCGCCCCTGTTTCCTTCGGCGAGAGGCGGCCGGGTCCACCGGGAGGTGGCTCGTATGTCCGCGTCCACGGCACGGCACGAGACCCGCGCGCTGCTGCGGGCCCATCTGGCGGCCGCCTCCGACTTCCGGCATCTCACCCGGCACTGTCCGGTCTGCCATCGCCTCCTGCGGCTCGCCATGGAGCCCCTGACGGCCCCTGGGGCCCCGCACACGGCTCCGGAGACCCCGGAGGCTCCACAGGAGGCCCCGCACGCCCCCGAGGCGCCCGAAGCGCCCGAGAGGCGGGAGCGGCCCGCCGGAGCGCGGGGTGCGACCGAGGACGAAAGTCCCGCCCCGACATGACCAACGGCGGGACCGTTCCGCCTCCCCGCAGTGGCAGGCTCGGAGTTGGCAAGCTCGGGGCGGTGTGACGGGAGTCACGGGAACAGTTTTCGGAAGGGGTGACCTTACACCCTTCCTACAACTGTCGAATTTAATATGTGCAATTGCACTACCTCGACAGCGCTACCGGACCGTTCCGTCCGGAGCTGCCCCACCGCGTCCCGGACGCTCACCCACAGTCCCCCACAGACCCACCCACAGACCACCGAACCGAACCGACCGCGCGGTTCCGCACCGCGCGTCGGACGCCCGCGCCGGACAGCCTTGCCGGACACCCGCGCCGGACACGGCCCGGACAGCCTCGCGGGCGCCGCCGGGGCCGCCGGGCACAAAAAAAGATCGCGCTGGACCCGGCGGAGTCCAGCGCGATCAAAACGACGTACCCCTCTTGCGAAGGAATGACGCCCGTTGGGGCGGGCGTCCGTCGTGTGGAGCTATGGGTGGGCGGCTGAGGTTTGGGGGACCTGGCAGCTGCCCGGTTGTGGTGCGGCGCGACAGGGGTGTGTCAGGCCTCGCTGCGCTGCTGCGGAATACCCGCAAGCAGTGCGCGGACCTCTGCCTCGCGGTACCGGCGATGCCCACCGAGCGTGCGGATGGACGTGAGCTTGCCAGCCTTGGCCCAACGGGTGACCGTCTTCGGGTCCACGCGGAACATCGTGGCAACCTCAGCCGGGGTCAGCAGCGGCTCGGCATCAGGGGTGCGAGCGGTCATGAGCGGCCTCCTCGGGAGAACCGAACATTCTCGGTTCTTTCCTCTAAATTCTGCACCTTGACCCACGTTGCCCGAAATGGCGGACGCGGGCCGAGTCGGTTATAGGACGAACGGCTTGTCCTCGGCACTACAACTACACCATCCGTCCAGCCGCTTCGGCCAAACCGATGGAATTGCCCTCCCAGGTGTTCATCAGCGACGGAAGCCGATGGACCATGCCATAGCGGACAGTCACACCACCGTGACGATCAGTCACAGAGCGATCAGGAGTCATCAGACCCCCCATAGCGTGCAATGCTGAGCATTCCGCCCATAGTTGGACGAATGGAGCCCTCCCCGGACTCCTTGTCCTATTTTGGCACGAGGAGTAGGGATGGGCGCAAGGGCCCCGTTAGTGCTATCCGTCACGCTTGAGGCAAAGGCCCGGTTCGGGACGTAGGTCCCAGGCCCATGAGAGTACTCTTCCGCCTCGCCCATCCCACGTGTCACACGGGACGCAGGTTCACACCCCGTCAGTTCCCGTCGGGTCCCATCCGGCCCTGCCGGTTCCCGCGAGTTCCCAGGCGCTCCCGCGTTGACCGACCGTCCTCCCGGCTCCTCCCGGCACCTCCTCTCCCGGTTCGGTTCGTCCCGAACGGAGGATGCCCCGGTTCACTCAGGTTGATGCCGCTGTGTGCCTTTTCACGTCAATTGGTGAACTGGCGGTCCTTTACCGCCCGCCAGCGCTCCGCGAGCCGGGCGTACGCCACCCCCGCGCCGTCGCTGTCGCCGTCCCGGAGCGCCGCGAGCCCTTCGGCCACGTCCGCGGCCGACCGGTCCGCCGCGAGGTGCTCCGCCGGGAGCGCGTGCACCAGACCGCCGTAGTCGAGCTCGACCAGCGCGCGCGGATGGAATTCCTCCAGCCAGCGCCCCACATCCACCAGCCCCTCGGACAGCGGCCCGTCGTCGACGCTCTCGCGCAGCGTCTTGAGCGCCCGCGCCAGCCGGCGCCGCGCCTGCACCATCGGCGTCCGGTAGCGCAGCACGGACGGCCCGCCGTCGCCGCCCGCCGCCCCGCCGTCGTCGCCGGCCGCCGCGCCGTACTCCCGCTCCTCGTCGGAGAAGAGCACGAACCAGCGCACCGGGATGTGCCACACCGTGGAACGGATCCATGGCCGCGCATCCGGATTCCGCTTCTGCCAGCGCTCGTGGTCCGCGAGCGCCTGACCCCGGACGACCGGCGGCAGCACCGCGTCGAGCACAGTGGCCGGAAACATCCCCCCGAGCTCCTCCAGAGCCAGCCATCCGCGCAGCCGGGTACGCCACGGACAGACGCACACCACCCCGTCCAGCTCCGCCACGAACGCGTCCCCGCTCTCGTGCACGGGCACCCCGACCGGCGGGGTCGGCACCAGGTCGGCCAGCGAGCGACGCAGTTCGTCCTGGTAAGTGGGCAGGGCGGAGCGCTGCGCGTACCGGGTCCAATGACTTCGTTCGGGCTCCGGGAAAGCGGCGAGGGGCTCGTACACCCGGAGATAGGACGTGTAAGGGACGAGCACTGAAGACACCACCGACATGCGGTAAATCGTGTCACGCCCGTACTCCGCCAGGGGGTGATCCTCCACACCGGCAGGGATCCACGGGTCCGTAGGACTTACGCTCTTGCCGGTACCGGCCGCGCCCCGGCCGGAACAGGGCCCTCCCCACCTTCAGGAGGGCTTCCGCCGCTTCGTACTTGGGAGTCACCACAGTGACCGATGTGACTGACGGCGTCCTGCACACCCTGTTCCACTCGGATCAGGGGGGCCACGAGCAAGTCGTGATCTGCCAGGACCGTGCCAGCGGCCTCAAGGCCGTCATCGCCATCCACTCCACCGCCCTGGGCCCGGCCCTCGGCGGCACCCGCTTCTATCCGTACGCCTCCGAGGGGGAGGCCGTCGCGGACGCGCTGAACCTCTCGCGCGGCATGTCCTACAAGAACGCCATGGCCGGGCTCGACCACGGTGGCGGCAAGGCCGTCATCATCGGCGACCCGGAGCAGATCAAGACGGACGAACTCCTGCTGGCCTACGGACGGTTCGTGGCCTCGCTCGGCGGGCGCTACGTCACCGCCTGCGACGTCGGCACCTATGTCGCCGACATGGACGTCGTCGCCCGGGAGTGCCGCTGGACCACCGGCCGCTCCCCCGAGAACGGCGGCGCGGGCGACTCCTCCGTCCTGACCGCCTTCGGCGTCTTCCAGGGCATGCGCGCCTCCGCCCAGCACCTGTGGGGCGACCCGACGCTGCGCGGCCGCAAGGTCGGCGTCGCGGGTGTCGGCAAGGTGGGCCACCACCTCGTCGAGCACCTGCTCAGGGACGGCGCCGAGGTCGTGATCACGGATGTCCGCGAGGAGTCCGTACGCCGGATCACCGATCTGCACCCCGAGGTCGCCGTCGTCGCGGACACCGCCGCGCTGATCCGTACCGAGGGCCTCGACATCTACGCCCCGTGCGCGCTCGGCGGCGCCCTGGACGACGACACCGTGCCGGTGCTCACCGCGAAGGTGGTGTGCGGCGCGGCCAACAACCAGCTCGCCCACCCCGGCGTCGAGAAGGACCTTGCCGACCGGTCGGTTCTTTATGCCCCCGACTACGTGGTGAACGCGGGCGGCGTGATCCAGGTCGCCGACGAGCTGCACGGTTTCGACTTCGACCGCTGCAAGGCGAAGGCATCGAAGATCTTCGACACCACGCTGGCCATATTCGCACGTGCGAAGGCCGACGGGATTCCGCCGGCCGCGGCCGCCGACCGCATCGCCGAGCAGCGCATGGCCGAAGCCCGCGGTCACTGACCGGTCACTGATTCGGTCACGGGCCGTTCGGAGGCCTGTCACACAAGCGTGCCGGTCCGTCACACAGGCATGCCGGTCCGTCGCACGGACCGGGCACGGACGACCCGCCGACCGGCGAGACAAGACTCACCCCGGTCGGCGGGTCGTTCGCCAAGAAGAGGTTAAAATCGCAGTTGACCAGGGAGGACGGGGCTCCTCGCTGGCCCTGCGGCGGGGTGCGTGATGCGGGCGGCGTACCGTATGGCCACGGAAGCAGGTACCGTTAAAGCTCTACGGGCGCGGTCTCTCTCACGGGAGTCCGTCCTGAAACATGAACGCGTGTCAAGACTCTGGGGCCGTCGAGCCCCGTCACCGAGGGGGTCGAGCCATGGGGCGCGGCCGGGCAAAGGCCAAGCAGACCAAGGTCGCCCGCCAGCTGAAGTACAGCAGCGGCGGGACTGACCTGTCGCGTCTGGCCAATGAGCTGGGCGCATCGCCTTCGAGTCAACCACCGAACGCTGAGCCGTTCGAGGACGACGACGAGGAAGATGACCCGTACGCACAGTACGCGGATCTGTACAACGAAGACGACGAGGACGAGGACGACCAGTCCGGTCCGTCGTCACAGCGCCGCGGCGCTTGACCTCGCGCTGACACAACAACCCGGTCCGGGCCTGTCCCGGACCGGGTTCTGTGTTGCCCGGGTCCAGGAGCGGCGCAGCCGCGCCCCGGCCGCCGGACGGAGGTGGTGATCCCACCCGTCCGGCGCCCGTGAGCGCTGCTCAGCGTGCGTAGTCGCCGGTCAGCTCGGCGCCCGTGGTGTGTGCGCCGCGGTCGGTGATCTCCCCGGCGACCCAGGACTCGACCCCGCGGTCGGCCAGGGTCGTCAGGGCGGCGTCCACCGAGTCGGCCGGGACGATCGCGATCATGCCGACGCCCATGTTGAGCGTCTTCTCCAGCTCCAGCCGCTCGACCCGGCCCGCCTTGCCGACCAGGTCGAAGACCGCGCCGGGCGTCCAGGTGGAACGGTCCACCGTCGCGTGCAGGCCGTCCGGGACGACCCGGGCCAGGTTGTTGGCCAGGCCGCCGCCGGTGACGTGGCTGAAGCCGTGCACCTCGGTCGTACGGGTGAGGGCCAGGCAGTCCAGCGAGTAGATCCTGGTCGGCTCCAGCAGCTCCTCGCCGAGGGTGCGGCCGAATTCCTCGACCTGACGGTCCAGCGCCCAGCCGGCCCGGTCGAAGACGACGTGGCGGACCAGCGAGTACCCGTTGGAGTGAAGGCCGGAGGACGCCATCGCGATGACCGCGTCACCCTTACGGATACGGTCCGGCCCGAGCAGGTTCTCGGCCTCGACCACGCCCGTACCGGCACCGGCGACATCGAAGTCGTCGGGGCCCAGCAGGCCCGGGTGCTCGGCCGTCTCGCCGCCGACGAGCGCGCAGCCCGCCAGGACACAGCCTTCGGCGATGCCCTTCACGATGGCCGCGACACGCTCGGGATGCACCTTGCCGACACAGATGTAGTCGGTCATGAAGAGCGGCTCGGCACCGCAGACGACCAGGTCGTCGACGACCATGCCGACGAGGTCGTGGCCGATGGTGTCGTACACGCCCATCTGACGCGCCAGGTCGACCTTCGTACCGACACCGTCGGTCGCGGAGGCCAGGAGGGGGCGCTCGTAACGCTTGAGCGCCGAGGCGTCGAAGAGGCCGGCGAAACCGCCGAGGCCGCCGAGGCCCTCGACCTCCGGGCGACGCGTCTTCTTCACCCACTCCTTCATCAGCTCGACGGCACGGTCACCGGCTTCGATGTCGACGCCCGCTGCCGCGTAGGAAGCACCTGTTGTCTCAGACATTGCCTGGGATCTTTCGTGTGGAGATACGGGGCTGGTGGGAAGGCCGCCGGCCGGTCCGGGTCACGGACGGCGCAGCGCGTCGGCCGCGGCGGTCGCCGCGGGGCCGGCCGCCAGCTCGGTCTCCAGCAGCTGCTTGCCGAGCAGCTCCGGGTCGGGCAGCTCCATCGGGTACTCACCGTCGAAGCAGGCGCGGCACAGGTTCGGCTTGGCGATCGTGGTCGCCTCGACCATCGCGTCGAGCGAGATGTACGAGAGGGAGTCGGCGCCCATCGAGGTGGCGATCTCGTCGACCGACATGCCGTTCGCGATGAGCTCGGCGCGGGTCGCGAAGTCGATGCCGAAGAAGCAGGGCCACTTCACCGGCGGGGAGGAGATCCGGATGTGGATCTCGGCGGCACCGGCCTCGCGGAGCATCCGGACGAGAGCGCGCTGGGTGTTGCCGCGGACGATCGAGTCGTCGACGACCACCAGGCGCTTGCCCTTGATGACTTCCTTGAGCGGGTTCAGCTTGAGGCGGATGCCGAGCTGGCGGATGGTCTGTGAGGGCTGGATGAAGGTCCGGCCGACGTAGGCGTTCTTGACGAGTCCGGCGCCGAACGGGATTCCACTGGCCTCCGCGTAGCCGATGGCCGCGGGCGTACCGGATTCCGGCGTCGCTATGACCAGATCCGCGTCCACCGGGGCTTCGGCGGCCAGCTTCCGGCCCATCTCCACGCGGGAGAGGTACACGTTCCGCCCGGCGATGTCGGTGTCGGGCCGAGCCAGGTAGACGTACTCGAAGACGCAGCCCTTGGGCTTCGCTTCCGCGAATCGCGAGGTGCGCAGGCCGTTCTCGTCGATGGCGACGAGCTCGCCCGGCTCGATCTCACGTACGAAGCTGGCGCCGCAGATGTCGAGGGCGGCGGACTCGGAGGCCACCACCCAGCCACGCTCCAGACGGCCGAGGACCAGCGGGCGGATGCCCTGCGGGTCGCGGGCCGCGTACAGCGTGTGCTCATCCATGAAGACGAGCGAGAAGGCGCCCCTGACCTCGGGGAGCACCTTCGTGGCGGCTTCCTCGATGGTGAGCGGCTTGTCGTCGTCATCGGTCTGGCCGGCGAGCAGCGCGGTCACCAGATCGGTGTCGTTGGTGGCGGCGACCTGGGTGGCCCGGCCGTCCTTGCGGGGAAGGTCGGCGACCATCTCGGCGAGCTGCGCCGTATTGACCAGGTTGCCGTTGTGGCCCAGGGCGATCGAGCCGTGCGCGGTGGCACGGAATGTCGGCTGCGCGTTCTCCCACACCGAGGCACCGGTGGTGGAGTAACGGGCATGACCGACCGCGATATGGCCCTGGAGAGATCCCAGAGACGTTTCGTCGAAGACCTGCGAGACCAGTCCCATGTCCTTGAAGACGAGGATCTGGGACCCGTTGCTCACTGCGATGCCCGCGGACTCTTGTCCACGGTGCTGCAGGGCATACAGTCCGAAATAGGTGAGCTTGGCGACCTCTTCACCCGGAGCCCAGACACCGAAGACGCCACAAGCGTCCTGGGGGCCTTTCTCTCCGGGGAGCAGGTCGTGGTTGAGTCGTCCATCACCACGGGGCACAGCACCGAGTGTAGGCGAGATCGACCACTGGTCCGAATTCGGGACCGGTCGGCGAAGGACCGCCGGAGCACCGGGAACGTACCGGGAAGCGGGCCGGGGAGGGCGTTTCGGGGGGCTTCGCGTGATCACGGGGAGTGATCATCGGGCGGCTCCCGGGAGACGTCCGGAGGGTGTGCGGAAGCGTGGGGCGCGGGCGTCGCCCCGATACGGAGCCGATTACCGGCCGGTCGCCGGTGCCGTTCACGGGTGAGCGGAGGGAGCCCGGCCGTGGCACTGGGTGAACCGGCGCCGACGGCGGGCCGCCCGCTGGCCGAACGCTCGTTTCGTGGTGAGCCTCACACCGGGGGCACGGGTACGGGGGCCGGTGGGGCTCGTACGAGCCCCTGAGGCGGCGGTCGGCGCTCACCGTTCCCTTCCCCCCTACCTCTCAGCCCTTGACTCTCAGCCCTTGTCGGGCGCGGGTGCCGCGGCGCCGACTCCCTTGCCGCCGGAAGCGGTGAGGGACAGGGCCTGGCCCTTGATCACGTACGTCGTCTCCCCCTTCAGGGCGGCGAGGACGGACCGCTCCACCTCCATCTCCGCCGCCGGGCACATCCGGCGGGTGGCGGCGAGCGGCCCGAACGTGATGGTGGAGCCCGCCACGGCCGCCTTTCCGTGGAAGCTGTTGCAGCCGAGGTTGCCCTCCACGGTGCCGTCCTTGCCGAAGGTGAGGTGCGGGGCCCGGTCCGGCGGGGTGTCGGCGGGCAACGAGGTGGTGGTCCTGCCGCTGACCAGCGTGGTCACCCTCCACTTGGTGCCGGTGAGCGGGGCGGCGGGCTGCGAAGTGAGGCTGATGGAGTCCCCCTTGGGCGTGGTGAGGGTCAGGTCCCTGCCGTCCACGGCCGCGGTGAGCTTGCCGCTGAACGTCCGGGACAGGGACTTCTCGAACCGCTGAAGATCCTTCTCGCACCCCATCTCGGTGGTGGTGCCCGGCCCGACGGTCACCGCGTCGCCTTCGACACGGACGTCGGCGGTGAAGCGGTTGCAGCCCAGGCTGCCGGTGGCCCGGCCCTTGGGGCCGATCTCGACGTGCGCGCCGGCCGGGGCCTCGGTCTTCTCGCCGCCCACGGTCAAGGAGTCGACGCTCCACCGGACCCCGCTGACGGGCACGTCCGTCCGTACGGTGCCGCTGCCTCTGCCGTCGCCGGAGCCGGAGTCCGCTCCGGAGCCCGACTGTGTCCCGCAGGCGGCAAGGGTGAAGAGGGCCAGGACGCTGACAGCCATACGTTGTGTGCGCATGGCCATCTGACGGAACGAACGGCCGATCCGGTTCCCCTCCCCGGCCATTCGGCCCATCGGCCCATCAGCCCATCAGCGGCAGCAGGTCGGCGAGATCGGCCCGCTCGCCACTGGCGCTGACCCGGGCCTCGTCGAGCTCTCGCGCCCACCCCGTACGTCCGGTGGCGAGCCGGATCCAGGTGAGCGGTGCGGTCTCCACCACATTGGGCGGCGTACCGCGCGTGTGCTTGGGGCCGCCGATGCACTGGACGACGGCGAACGGCGGGACGCGCACCTCGACCGAGCCGCCGGGCGCCCGGTCCGCGAGGACATCGGCGAGCAGCCGCGTACAGGCGGCGAGCGCCTGCCGGTCGTACGGGATGCCGAGCCCGGCCGCCTCGTTCAGGTCGTCGGTGTGCACGACGAGTTCGACGGTGCGGGTGACCAGGAAATCGACGAGCCGCATCGTCCCGACCCGGGTCGGGAGCAGCCGGTCCCCCGCTCCCTCCGGCACCGCCGCCGCGAACCGCTCGGCGGTCTCCGCGTACAGCGCGTCGAGGTCGGGGCGGTCCAGGGCGAGGGCCAGGGTGTCGTCGGTGATCCGTCCGGCCCGCGCGGCGGTGGAGGACGGCCACTGGAGCAGCCCGACCTCGGGTTTCGGGCCCGAGGGCTCCGGCAGCTCCAGATTCCGGCTGACGTGGGAGAGCGCCATCGTGAGGTGCGCGGCCAGGTCCCGCACCTTCCAGTCCCCGAGCCGGGTCGGCAGGGCGAGCTGTTCGGGCGTCAGAACCCGTACGGCTTCCCGGACATGGGCGAACTGGTCGAGGACCGCGGTCCGGGTCCTGGCGTGGTCGTAGGTGCGCGGACGCTTCTTGGCCGGTGGCATACGGCCGAGACTAACCGGCACCCCCGACACCGCCCCGCACCCGGATCAGGCGGGACCGACCGGCTCCCCCGCGCTGAACACGTCACCATTGGCCGGGACGCCGATGCCCCGCCAGGTGAACGGAATTCCGCGGGCCACATCCAGATCCGGATCGTCCATGAGCTGGAAATGCACATGCGGTTCGGTGGAGTTTCCGGAATTCCCGCAACGGGCGAGTTGCTGCCCCGCCCGGACGGTGTCCCCGGTCTTCACCTGGAGCGAACCGCGCTGGAGGTGGGCGTACAGGGCGAATACGCCGTCACCCAGGTCCAGAACGACATGATTTCCGACAATTCTGCTCGCGCCGAACATGTCCCGCACGGAAGCCTCCAGCAGCATCAGATAGCCGAGGGCGAGACCCGAGTTCCGGCTCAGGTGATCGCGCTGCCCGTGGCTCGCGTGGACGACGGTCGCGTCGGCCACCGCGAACAGCGGGGCACCGAACGCCGGGAAGTCCCGGTTGCGGCGGACGACCGGCCACACCCAGCGGAACGGCGGCCGGACCGGTGCGTCCTCCCCCTCGGGTTCGGCGACGATGTCGATCGCGTACGCCTGCCCGTACACGTGCGTGCCGTGGCTGGGCACCTTGTCCGCCGGGCTGTTCAGCGCGGTCCAGCGCCCCGCCACCGGGGGGCCGACCTCGACGGCGGGGCGGCGCCGCGGCTCCCGGGCGCGGGACGCGACAGCGCTGCGGCTGAGGTGGAGAGCGATGGCTATCGCGGCTGCCGCGGGCACGAAGGTCGCCCAGAACGGATAGAGCCGTTCGGCGAACACCCCCACGACGGCCATGACGACGAAGACGATCCAGCACACGCGGTGCAGCACCATCAGTACCTTGCGGACAGACATGTCTTCCCCCTGATCGGTCGTGCGTTCCGTTGTCGGGCGCTCCGTTTGCCGGGCAGCCCGTGGTCGGGACGTTCTGTCGGGCGGCCCGTCACGGCCGGGCAGCCGTCAGCACCACCAGCAGCGGCACCACCCGGCCGCCCGGCACCTCGTAGCGCCCGCGTCCCGTCGTGTGCAGCCAGCCCGCGCCGGTCAGTTGGCGCAGATGGTGGTAGATCTGGCCGGTCGTGCCGACCTCGTCGAGCGCGGCCAGTTCGGCGGCCGTGCGACGGCCGCCGAGGATCTCGCGGAGCAGCCGCAGCCGTACCGGGTGGCCGAGCGCGGCGAACGACTCGGCGGTGTCCGCCCAGTCCGCGTCCATGAGGCTCTCGGTGAGGACGCCGTACTGCCATTCGTAGCCCTCGCCGGTGGGCATCCGGACCGCGCCCGTGTAGAGCACTCCGCCGCTGTCGGCCGCGCCCCCCACCTCGGTGAGCTGCGCCTTCAGTCCCTCCAGCGCCCAGAAGTCGCCCTCGCCGAGCTGCGGCGCCTCACGGTCCGGCGCCTCGTCCGGCGCCTCGCGGTCCGACGTCTCCAGCGCGGTGAGCCGCCGTTCCAGCTCGGCGACACGTTCTTCAAGCCCCATGACTCAACCTTACGTAATTACGTAATCTCGCGCAACGGTGGATACGCCGAAGCCCCTGCCCGGACGGACCGGACAGGGGCTTCGGAGAGACGGAATGCTCAGGCGAACAGCGCGGGGATGATCTCCTCGTGCGCCGTACGCAGCTCGCTCAGCGGGATGCTGAACTCGCCCTGGACCTCGATCTCGTCGCCGTCCACGACACCGATCCGGGCCACGGGCAGACCGCGTGCCCCGCACATGTCGTTGAAGCGGAGCTCCTCGCTGCGCGGGATCGAGACGATCGCCCGGCCCGCCGACTCGGAGAAGAGGAAGGTGAACGCGTCGAGACCGTCCGGCACGACCAGCCGGGCACCCTTCCCGCCACGGAGGCAGGACTCGGTGACCGCCTGGATCAGACCGCCGTCCGACAGGTCGTGCGCCGCGTCGATCATGCCGTCGCGGGAGGCCGAGATGAGGATCTCGCCGAGCAGCTTCTCGCGGCCCAGGTCCACCTTGGGCGGCATGCCGCCGAGGTGCTGGTGGATGACCTCGGACCAGGCCGAGCCGCCGAACTCCTCGTGCGTGTCACCCAGCAGGTAGAGGAGCTGGCCCTCTTCCGCGAAGGCGACCGGCGTACGCCGGGTGACATCGTCGATCACACCGAGCACGGCCACGACCGGCGTCGGGTGGATCGCCGTCTCACCGGTCTGGTTGTACAGCGACACATTGCCGCCGGTGACCGGGGTGCCCAGCTCCAGGCAGCCGTCCGCGAGACCACGGGTGGCCTCGGCGAACTGCCACATGACGTCCGGGTCCTCGGGCGAACCGAAGTTCAGGCAGTCCGAGATCGCGAGCGGCTTGGCGCCGGAGGCGGCGACATTGCGGTACGACTCCGCCAGCGCGAGCTGCGCACCCGTGTACGGGTCGAGCTTCGCGTAACGGCCGTTGCCGTCGGTCGCCATGGCCACGCCCAGGTTCGACTCCGCGTCGATCCGGACCATGCCGGCGTCCTCGGGCATCGCGAGCACGGTGTTGCCCTGCACGAAACGGTCGTACTGGTCGGTGATCCACGCCTTGGACGCCTGATTGGGGGAGGCGACCAGCCTGAGGACCTGCTCGCGCAGCTCGGCACCGTCGGCCGGGCGGGCGAGCCTGCCCGCGTCGTCGGCCTGGAGCGCGTCCTGCCAGGAGGGGCGGGCGAACGGGCGGTGGTACGTCGGGCCCTCGTGGGCGACGGACCGCGGCGGCACGTCCACGATCTGCTCGCCGTGCCAGAAGATCTCCAGCTGCGAACCCTCGGTCACCTCACCGATGACGGTGGCGATGACGTCCCACTTCTCGCAGATCTCCATGAACCGCTCGACGTGCTGCGGCTCGACGATCGCGCACATGCGCTCCTGCGACTCGCTCATGAGGATTTCCTCGGGCGAGAGGGAGGAGTCGCGCAGCGGCACGGTGTCCAGCTCGACGCGCATCCCGCCGGAACCGGCGCTGGCCAGCTCGCTCGTGGCGCAGGACAGACCCGCGCCGCCGAGGTCCTGGATGCCCGCGACGAGCTTCTCCTTGAAGATCTCCAGGGTGCACTCGATGAGGAGCTTCTCCTGGAACGGGTCGCCGACCTGGACCGCCGGACGCTTGGCCGGACCGGTCGACTCGAAGGTCTCCGAGGCCAGCACCGAGACGCCGCCGATGCCGTCGCCACCGGTGCGGGCGCCGTAAAGGATCACCTTGTTGCCGGGACCCGAAGCCTGGGCGAGGTGGATGTCCTCGTGCTTCATCACGCCGATGCAGCCGGCGTTGACGAGCGGGTTGCCCTGGTAGCAGGCGTCGAAGACGACCTCGCCGCCGATGTTCGGCAGCCCCAGGCAGTTGCCGTAGCCGCCGATGCCCGCGACGACGCCCGGCAGGACGCGCTTGGTGTCGGGGTGGTCGGCCGCGCCGAAGCGCAGCGGGTCGACGACCGCGACCGGGCGGGCGCCCATGGCGAGGATGTCGCGGACGATGCCGCCGACGCCGGTGGCCGCGCCCTGGTAGGGCTCGATGTACGAGGGGTGGTTGTGCGACTCGACCTTGAAGGTGACCGCGTAACCCTGGCCGACGTCGACCACACCGGCGTTCTCGCCGATGCCGACGAGCATCGCGTCGTTCGCGGGGACCTTCTCGCCGAACTGCTTGAGGTGGACCTTGCTGCTCTTGTACGAGCAGTGCTCGGACCACATCACGGAGTACATGGCGAGCTCGGCGCCGGTGGGACGGCGGCCCAGGATCTCGCGGATCCGGGCGTACTCGTCCTCCTTGAGGCCGAGGTCCTTCCAGGGCTGCTCGGTCTCCGGGGTCTCGGCCGCGTGCTTGACCGTATCCAGGCTCATGCGTTGACCAGCTTCTTGATGATCGAGGTGAAGAACCCGAGGCCGTCGGTGCGACCGGTTCCGATCAGCGGCTCGACGGCGTGCTCCGGGTGCGGCATCAGGCCGACGACATTGCCCGCGGCGTTGGTGATGCCCGCGATGTCGCGCAGCGAGCCGTTGGGGTTCGCGCCCACGTAACGGAACGCGACACGGCCCTCGGCCTCCAGCTCGTCGAGCGTGTGCTCGTCGGCGGTGTACCGGCCGTCCACGTTCTTCAGCGGTACGGAGATCTCCTGGCCCGCGGTGTAGTCCGAGGTCCAGGCGGTCTCCGCGTTCTCCACCCGCAGCGTCTGATCGCGGCAGATGAAGTGGAGGTGGTTGTTGCGCAGCATCGCGCCGGGCAGCAGGTGCGCCTCGGTCAGGATCTGGAAACCGTTGCAGATGCCCAGGACCGGCATGCCGCCCCGCGCGTTCTCGATGACCG
The DNA here is from genome assembly GCF_026340105.1 of Streptomyces sp. NBC_01433. NCBI lineage: Bacteria > Bacillati > Actinomycetota > Actinomycetes > Kitasatosporales > Streptomycetaceae > Streptomyces > Streptomyces sp. NBC_01433. Next base: position 2,098,361 of record NZ_JAPEPM010000001.1, read on the forward strand.
TCTCCATCACCGGCGAGAAGCGGGAGATGGCCCCGGCCCGCAGGTAGTCGCCGTAGGAGAAGCCCCCGGCCAGGATGACCGCGTCGACCTGGTGCAGGTCCTTGTCACGGTGCCAGAGCGAGACGGGTTCGGCGCCCGCGATCCGGACGGCCCGCAGGCTGTCCTGGTCGTCGAGGGTGCCGGGAAAGGTGACGACTCCGATACGAGCGGTCACTTCGGCTCCTCGACCTTCACGACGAAGTCCTCGATGACGGTGTTGGCGAGGAAGGTCTCGGCCATCTCGTGAATACGGGCCAGGGCGGCGTCGTCGACCGGTCCCTCGACCTCCAGCTCGAAACGCTTTCCCTGACGAACGTCCGCGATTCCCTCGAAGCCGAGACGCGGCAGTGCACGCTGCACCGCCTGTCCCTGCGGGTCGAGGATCTCCGGCTTGAGCATGACGTCGACTACGACGCGTGCCACTGGCACTCCCGGTGGTGTGGTGCGGCTGTGTCTACGGGGGGTTCCCCAGACCCCCGCGGGTCCACTCAGCGTACCTGGCCGAAAATTCTACGCGGGTAGATATCGGGCGAAGCAGATCACGCCGAGATATCGGACGGGACAACACACGGGGAAAGTCCTGGAAAAAATCATGCCCGGATTGCATGCGGACACGCGGATGTAATTGGCTGGGCTTCACAATGCGGTGCCAACCGCTGTACAAATGATTACCGGGGAAAGCAACATTGCCCTGGAACACTGGAACGCCGGAACAGTCGACATCAGTCGATCCCCATCCGCATCCACATCCGCCTAACAGCCGGAAGGCCGGCATCAGCGCAAGCCCGACGCGCGGATGCCGTAGGAAAGGACCGATATCCGTGGCTCAGCGCGTAGTGGTTACGCTCTCCGACGACATCGACGGGGGAACAGCGGCGGAAACGGTCACCTTCGCCCTGGACGGGAAGACGTACGAGATCGACCTCAATCCCGTCAATGCAAAGAAGCTGCGCAAGACCCTGGCGCCGTACGTGGCAGCCGGTCGCAAGCAGACGAACGCGGGCAAGCACGGCAGGAAGCCGGTGTCGTACAGCCACACCGCACTCGCCCCCGACCCGGCGGCCGTCCGCGCCTGGGCCCGCTCGCACCGGATGGAGGTGCCGGCCCGCGGCCGGATCCCCAAGAAGGTCTACGAGGCGTTCCACGCCGCGAGTTGACCCGGCGGGCCGCGCCGACGCCCGACTTCCGGTGACCGCCGGTCCGGCCGCACGGCCGGGCCGGCGGTGGCGGTCGGCGCTTCGGCCGTCGCACCGTCAGGCGCGGGGCACCCGTGCGCAACCCCCTCCTCGGCGCCCGCTCCGGACCCTTCGCGCGACACCCGCAGGGAGCCGACTTGCGCGACACCCCCGCAGGTCGGCTAGAGTCTGGAGCACGCCGAGGGGCGAGGCCGCAAAGCCGAATCCCACGCAGCGTGCGGGTGTAGTTCAGTAGTAGAACATCCCCCTTCCAGGGGGAAGGCGCAGTGTGCAATTCCTGTCACCCGCTCTGCATCACCTTGTTCGACCAGTTCGCTGGATCGGGTAGAGTGGTGAGCGCTCCACCGATGAAAGCCGAGTGGTAGCAATGCGGACGTAGCTCAGTTGGTAGAGCGCAACCTTGCCAAGGTTGAGGTCGCCAGTTCGAACCTGGTCGTCCGCTCTTGATCAAAGGCCCTGACCGATATCGGTCGGGGCCTTTGTCGTATCCACGTCGGTCTTCGCCGATCTCCATGGGTCCCGGGTCGATCTCCAAGGGTCCCGGGTCTTCTCCGATATCTCCGCGCGTCGGCCGCGCCCCCTGATGACGTTTGTCATGAGCAGTGATGACAGTGCGCACTGCTCCCGGAACCGATCGGGCGGAAGTCTGGTGTCATGACCAGAGACGACATTCTCAGCGACAGCGGACGGGGCCACCGCCGTGACTCCGGGCAGGGCGCCGTGATCGAGGCATCCGACGTCCGGCGCAGCTACGCGGGCGGTTTCGAGGCGGTCTCCGGCATCTCCTTCTCGGTGGCGCGCGGCGAACTGTTCGCCCTGCTCGGGACGAACGGCGCCGGCAAGACCTCCACCGTCGAGCTCCTGGAGGGCCTGGCCGCCCCCGACGGGGGAACCGTACGGGTGCTCGGCCACGACCCGTACCGCGAACGCGCCGCCGTGCGCCCCCGGACCGGGGTGATGCTCCAGGAGGGCGGCTTCCCGTCCGATCTGACGGTCGCCGAGACCGTACGGATGTGGTCGGCCTGCACCAGTGGTGCCCGGCCCGCCGGTGAGGTCCTGGACCTCGTGGGCCTGTCGGCGCGGACCCGGGTGCGGGTCAAGCAGCTGTCCGGCGGCGAGAAGCGCCGTCTCGACCTGGCGCTGGCCCTGACCTCGCGGCCCGAGGTGCTCTTCCTGGACGAGCCGACGACCGGGCTCGATGCCGAGGGGCGGCGCGACACCTGGGATCTCGTCCGGGCGCTGCGCGACGGCGGCACGACCGTGCTGCTGACCACGCACTACCTGGAAGAGGCCGAATCGCTCGCCGACCGGCTGGCGATCATGCACCAGGGGCGGATCGTGACCACGGGGACGACCGCCGAGGTCACGGCCCGGCAGCCGGCCCGGATCCGGTTCGAGCTGCCCGCCGGCGTACCGGCCGCGCGCCTGCCGCTCTCGCTGCGGGCGGCCGCGGAGGGGCAGCGGATCGAGATCCGCACGCCCGCACTCCAGGAATCCCTTGACGAACTCCTGTGCTGGGCACGGGAGTCCGGTGTTCAGCTGCTAGGGCTGGATGCCCGTTCCGCCTCCCTCGAAGAGGCGTTCCTCGACATCGCGAAGGCCCAGCACACCCGGGCCGCGCACCCGGAGAAGGAGCAGGTGGCGGCATGACGACGGCCTCGACCGCCGCGAGGCGGCTGAACGCGCTCGGGCGGGCCGAACTGACCCTGCTCATGCGCAACCGCACGGCCGTCTTCATCGCGCTGCTGATGCCGCTGCTGATGATCTTCGCGATGAAGTCCTCGCTGGACCGGATCGACCTCGGCGGCACCGGGCTCACCGTTTCCGGGGCGGCCCTGACCGGCGGCATCGGGATGGTGCTGATCCAGGTCGTCTACATGAACCTCGTCTCCGCGTACGTGGCCCGGCGCGAGGAACTCGTCCTGAAGCGGCTGCGCACGGGCGAGGTCTCCGACCGGGAGATCCTGACCGGGACCGCCCTGCCCTCCGTACTGCTGGCGCTCGCCCAGTGCGTACTGATGGTCGTGGTCGGCACCCTTGCCTTCGACCTGGGGGCGCCTCAGCGGCCCGCGCTGCTCGTCGCCGGGCTGCTGCTGGGCTTCCTCCTGATGACCGCGCTGGCGGCGGCCACCGCGACACTGACCCGTACGGTGCAGAGCTCGCAGCTCACCACGTTGCCGCTGTTCTTCGTCTCGATGCTGGGCTCGGGGCTCTTCATCCCGCTGGAGGTCTTCCCGGACCGGATCGCCTCGGTCTGCGAGCTGCTGCCGGTGACCGGGGTCATGACGCTCGTACGGCACGGCTGGCTCGGCGGCGCCGGGGGCGGCGACCTGCTCATGGCGACGGTGACCGCGCTGGCCTGGACCGGGTTCGCGGTGTTTGCTGTGCAGCGGTGGTTCCGTTGGGACCCGCGTCGTTGAGAAGGAGGGCTGTGCCATGTGGCTGAGGACGAAAATGCGGGGCTGGCACAGCCGCAGCGGCTTCGACAAGATCGATCTCTACACCCGCGGCACGCTGTACTCCCTGGTGTGGATGACGGTCCTGTCCCAGTCCCTGCTGACGGTGACGCGCCCGGTGCGGGACTCCGGCGCGCCCGCCGTACTGATCGTCGGGACGGTCCTGACCGCGATCGCCCAGGGGGTCTGCGGCACCTCGCTGGCCGCCCACGCGGTCGAGGGCTACCTCGGCCGGCGCACCGTCGACCGGCGGTTCATCGGCCTCGGATTCGTCCTGATGGCCGCGAACGCCGCCGGACTGCTGGTCCTCTGCTCGTACACCGGAGTGGACCGGTTCCCCGAGCTGGGGCTGGCCCTCGGCGCTTCGGTGGTGCCGTTCATCACCCCGTTCGTCCTCCTCGTGCCGCTGTGGGCGTCCGTCGCCTTCCAGGCGGCGATGTCACTGGCGCTGAGCGGTGGCGTCGCGCTGGCCGGCGGGGACACCTCGTTCGTGTTCGGCACCATGCTCGGGTCGGCCCTCGGCAGCGGTCTGATCGCCGTCACCGTGCGACTGTCCGCGTGGTCGTTGGGAGTGATGGCGAAACTCCGCGACGCCCAGGACGTGGAGACACGGCTCGCGGTCGCCGAGGAGCGGCTGCGGTTCGGCCGCGACATGCACGATGTGCTGGGCCGGAATCTGGCGGTGATCGCGCTGAAGAGCGAGCTGGCGGTGGAACTGGCCCAGCGCGGCAATCCCGCGGCCATGGACCAGATGGTCGAGGTCCAGCGGATCGCCCGTACCTCGCAGCAGGAGGTACGTGATGTCGTACGCGGCTACCGCGAGGCCGACCTCCGTACGGAACTGGCCGGTGCGCAGGGGGTGTTGCGGGCCGCCGGGATCGCGTGCGACATCCAGGACAGGAGCGGTGGCCGGCTCGCCCCGCCCGTGCAGGCGGCGCTCGGCTGGGTCGTCCGGGAGGCCGCGACCAATGTGCTGCGGCACGGTGATCCACGACGCTGCACGATCCGGCTCGCGAACGCCGGGGGCACCGGTGTGCTGGTCGTGGAGAACGACGGTGTGCCGGACGCGGCAGGAGCCCCCAGCGGCGGCTCCGGTCTCGCCGGGCTGCGGGAACGGCTCGCCGCGCTGGGCGGTTCGCTGGAGGCGGGGCCGGTGGGCGGCGGCCTGTTCCGGCTGACCGCGACGGTGCCGGGGACGCCTTCGCCGCCCTTGTCGCCCTCGTCGCCATCGTCCTCTTTGCCGCAGCCGTCCTCCCAGCCGTCTTCGTCGCAGCCGTCTTCGTCTCAGCCGTCTTCGTCGCCGGAGCGGCGCGGCGAGGGCCCCGGCGGTCACCACAGCGCCTTCACGGAGGAACGATGACATCCGCACCACCCGTACGGGTCCTGCTCGCCGACGACGAGCATCTGATCCGGGGTGCGCTGGCCGCGCTGCTGGCCCTGGAGGACGATCTGGTCGTGGTCGCGGAGGCGGCGACCGGTCCCGAGGCGCTCGCCATGGCGCTGGCCCACCGGCCCGATGTCGCGGTCCTCGATCTGGAGATGCCGGGTGCGGACGGTGTGAACGTCGCCACATCGCTGCGGTCCGCGCTGCCCGGCTGCCGGACCATGATCGTGACGAGCCACGGGCGCCCGGGGCACCTGAAGCGGGCGCTGGCGGCGGGCGTGCGGGGCTTCGTGCCGAAGACCGTGAGCGCCCGCAAGCTGGCCGAGATCATCCGCAGCGTGCACAACGGAAACCGTTACGTGGACCCGGAGTTGGCCGCCGACGCCATCGCCGCCGGGGACTCTCCGCTGACCGCCCGAGAGGCCGAGGTACTGGAACTCGCGGCGGACGGAGCGCCGGTCGCGGAGATCGCGGAACGGGCTTCGCTGTCGCAGGGAACCGTACGGAACTACCTGTCCTCCGCCGTCACGAAGATCGGTGCGGAAAACCGTCATACGGCAGTGCGGCTCGCACGCGAGCGGGGATGGGTATAGTAGGCATCGCGCTTCGGCGCATGCGAACGTAGCTCAGCTGGTAGAGCGCAACCTTGCCAAGGTTGAGGTCGCGAGTTCGAACCTCGTCGTTCGCTCCGTAGAAGAAGGCCCCGGTCCTCAGGACCGGGGCCTTCTTGCATCCCGCTCGCTTTCCCGCCGTGCGGTGCGCCTACCGCGTGCGGTGCCGCTTCCCGCCGTGCGGTGCTACCAGTTGGAGCCGGTCAGCAGCTCGTACGCCTCGATGTACTTGGCGCGCGTCGCGTCGACGATCTCCTGGGGCAGTGCCGGGGGCGGCTGCTCGCTCTTGCGGTCCCAGCCGGAGGCCGGCGAGGTCAGCCAGTCCCGGACGAACTGCTTGTCGTACGAGGGCTGGGCATGGCCGGGCTCCCAGGTGGCGGCGGGCCAGAAGCGCGAGGAGTCCGGGGTCAGCACCTCGTCCGCGATGATCAGCCTCTCGCCGCCGTCCGGCGTGGGCTCGAAACCGAACTCGAACTTCGTGTCGGCGAGGATGATCCCGCGCTCGTGCGCGATGTCCCGGGCCCTGCGGTAGACGTCAAGGGTCGTCCGGCGCAGCAGCGTGGCCGTCTCGACGCCGACCTCGCGGGCGACCGCCTCGTAGCTCACGTTCTCGTCGTGGTCGCCGACGGCCGCCTTGGTGGCGGGGGTGAAGATCGGCCCCGGGAGCTCGGACCCGTCGACCAGACCCTCGGGAAGGCCGATGCCGCAGACCGTACGGCTCTCGTTGTACTCGACGAGCCCCGAACCGGTCAGATAGCCGCGGGCCACGCACTCGACCTGGACCATCCGCAGCGACTTGCAGACCAGGGTGCGGCCCGCCCAGTCCGCCGGAGCGCCTGCGGGCAGCTCGGTGGACAGCACATGGTTGGGCACGAGGTCGGCGAGCTGGTCGAACCACCAGAGCGAGAGCCGGGTGAGGACGCGGCCCTTGTCGGGGATCTCGGTGGGCAGGACCCAGTCGTACGCGGAGATACGGTCGCTGGCGACCATGACGAGGTCACCCGCCTCGTTCCGGTACAGGTCACGCACCTTGCCGGTATGCAGGTGGGTGAGGCCCGGGACCTGCACGGGCTCGGGCTTTTCTACGAAACCGGACACGCTGCCTCCGCGTAGGTTGATCCAGGAGCGGTTCCGATTGTCCCGTATCCCGGAGGCGGAGACGGCCGCGGGGCCGCCCGATGCGCGAGGTCTGCCCCGGAAAGGTCAGTCGCGCTTGCGGATCCGTCTAGTCCTGCTCGCGCATCCGGTCAGTCGCGCGTGCGAATCCGGTCAGTCGCGCTTGCAGATTCGGTCAGTCGCGCTTGCAGATCCGGTCGAGCAGGTTGGCCGTGGCGCGCTGGATCCGGGCGTCCACATGGCCGGGGCGGTCCAGCGCCGGGGACCAGGCGAAGGTGCCGGAGGCGAAGACGAGCGCGCCGGACGGGGCCCGGTACAGGGAGGTCTCCTGGTGGCGGGTTGTTCCCTCGGAGTCCTGGTACGGGGAGTGGGCGAGCAGGATGCGGTTGTCGTGCTCGGGGAGGCTGGTGCGCGGGAAGTAGCGGTCGGCCTCGCCCGCGACCAGGCCGTCGAGCTCGTCCCCCTCGTGGGCGCCGGTGGAGTCCCAGAGCCAGTGCTCCGCGTTCCGCACGATCAGGGGGCGGGCTTCGGGGACCCGGCCCGCGTACTGGATGCCGAGGAGCTGCTGCTCGGGCCGGTCGATCTCGCGCCACAGCGCCGGTTTTCCGGGGCCGCGGCGCTTGCGGCAGGTGAGGAGGCGGTCGGGGACCCCGGACGCGGACGGGGCGAGGCCGACCTGCCAGTACATGGTGTTGGCCGACAGGAAGACGAGCGAGGTGCCGGTGTCCCGGGCGAGCTCGGTGGTGCGCCGCATGGGCAGCGACCAGTACTCGTCGTGGCCGGGGAAGATCAGGCCCCGGTAGCGGCTGGGGTCGACGCGGCCCGCGTGCAGATCGCGGGCGTCCGCGTAGGCGAGGTCGTAGCCGTACCGCTCGGCCCAGCGGATGAAGTCGTAGGCGTGTCCGACGTGGAGGGGCAGTCCCGCACCCGCGAACGGGCGGTCGAAGGAGATCGTGGCGGCGGCGTCCTCCTCGCCGAGCAGGCGCCCCTGCTCGTCCCAGGCGTGGTAGAGGCTGGCGCCGGTACGGCCGTCCTCGGGGTAGAGGTTGTACGCCTGCCAGGTGATGTCCGGGAGCAGGAGCAGCAGGTCGGCGGTGCGGTCGTCGCGGATCGTGAACGGGATGTGGGAGCGGTACCCGTCGACGGTGGTCAGGACGGCGACGTACGCGCCGACCGACCAGTAGCTGGGGATCTGCAGCCGCCAGGACATCCACCAGTGGTGACAGGAGACCGTGCGGTCGGCGGCCAGCGGGGCGGGCTGGACGATGCCGGAGAGCCGCGGACTCGTCGTGATCTTGGCGGCGCCGTCACCCGCGTAGTGGCCGATCCGGTAGACGTCGACGGAGAACTGCTGGGGCGGGTCCACGGTGATGTGGAAGTCGATGGCCTCACCGGGGGCGGCGGCACTGGGCGAGACGAAGCCCTTGATCTGCCGGCGCACATCGTCGGACGGCCTGGTCCCACCGCCGGCACCGCCGCGGCCGAGGTCCGGGTCGGCGTACCAGGGGACGACCTGACCGGTGTCGTCGAAATAGTTCTCGCTGCCGCGCAGCCAGGGCAGCGGTCCCTGCCCGAAGGGGTCGCTCACCGCGTGCGCGAGGGCACCCGATTCCCATCGGCGAATCTGCTCCGCCCCCATACCGCTCCCCTCCCGGAAGGCCCGCGGACATCTTTGGTGCGCCAATTTAGTGGCTTGATGTCAGCGTCGATCCCCAGCACATCACATAACGCATGCGGTCCGTCACCGTTCGTCGCGAATTGGCGTGAACGGAACCTGTTCTTCCGGTTATTGAGGCCGCGGTGATTCGTCTACCGGGTGGTCGGGGTGGGGCCGGAAGGGCGGGTTTCGGCGGGCGACGGGGCACCGTTGGGTGGGCTCGCGGACGGCCGGGGCGGGACCTTCGTACGGGCATGGGGGCGTACGGGCATGGGGCGCGCGGCCCGCGTGTACGGCTGCCCGCGCACAACTCGGCGGACCCGGCGCGGGCCCGGTGCAGGCCCCTCGTACGACCGGGGTCCGGTACCGACCGCCGGGCACCCGCTCACGCTGGTGCTGGTGCTGGTGCTGGTGCTGGTGCTGGTGCTGGTGCCCACGCTCAGACCAGGCGTACCGGCTTGTCGCAGCGCACGCCCAGACCCGTGAGCCAGGACCGCAGAGGCTCCGCGTCGCCGTCCTCCACGAGTGTGAGGACGGGGGTGACCAGGTCCGCCCGGCGTTCACCGTCGACCAGCAGGGCGGGGCCGTCCAGCCAGTCGAGGCCCGGCGCCGCCCCGGCCGTGTCCACGGCCGCGCAGCAGACCATCGCCGCGACATGGTCGGCGAGCAGTTCCGTGCCCGTACGGGGCGGCTGGAGCGGGAAGAGCGGAAGCGGGTCGGGGCCCCAGAGGTCGAGGGGGTCCGGGCCACCGCCGCCCGACGCGCGCTGCGCCGAGGCGCCGTTCGCGAATTTCGGGGCCCCGGCCTCCTCGCGGGCCACCTCGGCGCTGATCCCGGCCGCGAGCTCCTCACCGGCACCGTCCGGCCCGGCGAGATGCTGCATGACCCGGGCCAGGGTGGGCACCCCTGGATCGGCCGACGACACCGGGGGCACGCCCATGGAGTCGAGAACGCGGTGCAGCCGGGCGGCCTCCGTGCGCCACTTGCGGTCGACGACCTCCTCCGGATACTGCTGCCAGTCGACCGGCGACCAGTCGGGGCCGCTCTCGGCGGGACCGCCGTGGAAGAGCCGGGCGGCCAGCAGCGAGGCCGCCTCGTCGGCCGTACCGGGCTCTTCGAGGAGGTCGCAGGCGGGCCGCTCGCCGAGCCGGGAGGTGAACCCCTCGGCCAGCCGGTCGCGCCGGGAGAGCTCGGTGAGCGCGGAGACGACGCCCGCGTCCAGCCGGGAGGGCCAGCGCCCCATCCGCCAGGCGGGGAGCGCGACCCGGGTCAGCAGCCGGTCCCAGCCCGCGTAGGCGAGGCCGACCTGCTCCTGGGCGACGATGCGCAGCCCGTAATCCACAGTCTGTGCGCGCATCGAGGCGGCGGCGGCGACACAGCGCTCCATCTCGGCCGCGTGGCCGCGGCAACCGCGCAGCAGCAGTCGGGCGATCCAGCCGACGAAGGCGCGCGGAATCCCGCGCACGGGACCCGCTCCGGTCACGGCCGCGTCGGCGACCGCGGCGTCCAGACCACGTACGAAACGGCGGGCGGCGGCTATGTCGGGGTGCGCGGACGGGGCCGTGCCCGCGACGACCGGGGCGAGCACGGCGCGCAGTTCAGCGACCCGCATCCACCACAGGAAGGGCGAGCCGATGACCAGGACGGGGGCGGCCGGCACCCGACGACGACGGCGCCGCTCGGCCGCGAAGTCCCGGACCGACCGCTTCGGCTTCGAGCCCTGCTTCGACCCCGGCTTCGAGCCCTGCTTCGGCTGGGCGGAGGGGTGTGTGCGGTCCTCCAGCCAACTGTCGCAGTCCGGGGTCAGCGCTATGGCGGAGGGCGCCGGGACATCGAGCCGGTCGGCCAGATCCCGGACCAGCCGATAGAGGTCGGGGGCGGCTTCCTCCGTCACGGCGATGGTCGGGCTGACCGCGGGCCTCGCCCGTACGACGGCCACGGCGACCGCGGCGGCGAGCACCAGCACCAGGACCGCCACACCGGTCACGGCCCAGCGCGCCGCGTCCCAGCCCGCGCCGCCGGCATGGCCCTGCGCACCCGCGGCGAACAGCACGACGGCCACGGCCGCCGGCAGGATCGCCACGGCGAGTGCCCTGCTGCGGATACGCAGCAGGGCGAGTGCACGGGCCCGCGCGGCCCGCGCCCCCAGCTCCTCACCCACATCGGTACCGGACACGGCCGGAAGTCACCCCCTCTGCCCCCGCGACGGTGTTGCTCACTCCCCCACTGTGGCACCCGTCACTGACATCGCAATGCCGGTGGGCCAAGTGCCGGAACGCTTGCGCCGCACCCTAGTTGGGGCCCCGGCGGGCGTCATCCGGATGGCGCAGTCGTCACTCGATGGAATGGCTTTGGGTAAAGCTGCTGACGTGTCGGCGCTTATGAGGCAGGTGTCTCCCGGTGCGCGCGGCTCATACGCGCCGCACGCACCGGCGCACACAGGGCGCGCAGCTCACGGGGGTACCGGGCGTGGTCAGTCCTCGGCGGCCTTCCGCGCGATGTCCGTGCGGTGCTGCGAGCCGTCCAGGCGGATCCTGCCCAGCGCGGTGTAGGCGCGCTCACGGGCCTTGGCGAGGTCCTTGCCGGTCGCGGTCACGGAGAGCACCCGGCCGCCCGCGCTCACGATCGCGTCGCCGTCCGTCCTGGTCCCGGCGTGCAGGACGTACGCGTGCGGGGCATCCTGCGCCGCGACATCCGCGAGCCCGTCGATCGGGTCGCCGGTGCGCGGGGTGTCCGGGTAGTTGTGCGAGGCGATGACCACGGTGACCGCGGCCTCGTCGCGCCAGTTCAGCGGCGGGACGAGGTCGAGCGTGCCGTTGGCCGAGCCGAGCAGGACACCGGCCAGCGGGGTCTTCAGACGGGCCAGGACCACCTGGGTCTCGGGGTCGCCGAAGCGGGCGTTGAACTCGATGACCCGTACGCCGCGCGAGGTGATCGCGAGGCCCGCGTAGAGCAGCCCGGAGAAGGGCGTGCCGCGGCGGCGGAGTTCGTCGACGGTCGGCTGGAGAACGGTCTCCATGACCTCGTCGACCAGCTTGGGGTCGGCCCACGGGAGCGGGGAGTAGGCGCCCATGCCGCCGGTGTTCGGGCCCTCGTCGCCGTCCAGGGCGCGCTTGAAGTCCTGGGCGGGCTGGAGCGGCAGCACGGTGGTGCCGTCGGTGATCGCGAAGAGGCTCACCTCGGGGCCGTCGAGGAACTCCTCGATGACCACGCGGTCGCAGGCCAGCGCGTGGGCGCGGGCCGCCTCGACGTCGTCGGTGACGACGACGCCCTTGCCCGCCGCGAGACCGTCGTCCTTGACGACGTACGGGGCGCCGAAGGCGTCGAGGGCCACATCGATCTCGGCCGGGGTGGTGCAGACGTAACTGCGGGCGGTCGGAACGCCCGCCCCGGCCATGACGTCCTTGGCGAACGCCTTGGAGCCTTCGAGCCGGGCCGCCTCGGCGGAGGGGCCGAAGCAGGGGATACCGGCCGCGCGCACGACGTCGGCGACCCCCGCGACAAGGGGCGCCTCCGGGCCGACGACCACCAGCTCGGCGCCCAGTTCGGTGGCGAGGCGCGCGACGGCGTCGCCGTCGAGCGCGTCGACCGGGCGCAGTTCGGCCACCTCTGCGATGCCGGCGTTGCCGGGGGCGCAGTACAGAGCGGTGACGTCGGGGTCGAGGGAGAGAGAGCGGCACAGGGCGTGTTCGCGGGCGCCGCCGCCGATGACGAGGACCTTCACGGGGTGCAGCCTAACCGCCGGGGGCCGGGGGGCTCGACGGCCGCCGATCCGTGGACGCACGACAGCTCCGTGCGCACGGCCTCACCTCGTACGCACGACGCCTTGGCACGAGGGGCGCCTCACCTCGTACGCCCGACGTCTCCGTACGCACCGGGCTCACTGCTCGTTGGTGAACTCCTCCACGACCGTGGCGCCCAGTTCGCGGACGATCAGGTCGTGTCCGGAGAGCGCCGAGTCGACGAGATCCGGATCGTCGGCCTCCGGGGTGTCGTCCTCCGGGGCCACCGACCGCGGGGGCTCCGACCCGAAGGAACCGGACGACGCGTGCTCCGCGCCGGGCCCCTGGGAGCGCTGGGGCGGCTGCGGGGCCGGTGCGGACGACGACTGCGAGGACTGGGACTGCGGGGGCTGCTGCTGGGCAGGGGCCGGCCGGGACTCGTACGACTGCGGGGCGGCGGGCGCGGGCTGGTACGAAGAGGCCGCGGGCCGTCCGTCTCCGGTGTCCGGGGGCAGCCCCGCGCCGCCCGAGGAATCGACGATGGCCTCGACCCGCCACTGGGCGTTGAAGTGCTCGGAGAGCGCCTGTTTCAGCACTTCCTCGCTGCCGCTGCTCGCGAAGTTGTCACGGGCGCCCGCATTGAGGAAACCGATCTGCAGGGTGGTCCCGTCGAAGCCGGTGACCTGGGCGTTCTGGCTGAGCAGGATCCAGGTGAACCGGCGGCGGTTCTTCACCGCCTCCAGGATGTCCGGCCACATGTTCCGGACCTGGGCGGCGCCCTGCACCATGCCCTGGCTCGGCGCGGGCGCCGAGGGGGCCGGAGCGGCGGGCGCGGGCGCCTGGGCGGGTGCCGGGGCGGCGGGCTGCGGGGGCGGCGTGCTGCCGGGCGCGGAGGCGGTCGGCCAGCCCCCGGGGCGGCGCCCCTGTTCCGCGGGGGCGGTGGCGGGCCACGATCCGGGGCGCTGGGCGGGCGCGGGTGCCTGAGCCGGGGGCTGCTGGACCGGCGGTGCGGCGGGAGCCGGGGGCTCGGCCGCGACGGGGGGTGCGAACGGCGCGGGCGCCGGAGCTGCGGGCGCCGGGGCCATGGGCGCGTCACCCCGTGCCGCAGCGCGGGCGGCGGCAGGCCCGCCACCGGGCTGTCCGGCCGGGGCGTGCGGTGCGCCGGGGGCGTGGGCCTGCGCCTCGGGTCCCGGTACGTACCCCATGGCCGGACCCGCTGCGGGGGCCGCGAAGGACGCCGCGCCGCGCTCCAGCCGGTCCAGCCTGGCCTGGAGCGAACGCTCGTCGTCGAAGGCGGCGGGCAGCAGTACGCGGGCGCAGATCAGCTCCACCTGGAGGCGCGGGGAGGTCGCCCCGCGCATCTCGGTGAGCCCCTCGTTGACCAGGTCGGCGGCGCGGCTCAGCTCGGCGGCGCCGAAGACGGACGCCTGGGCCCGCATGCGCTCGACCACGTCGGCGGGGGCGTCGATGAGGCCCTTGTCCCCGGCGTCGGGCACGGCGGCCAGGATCACCAGGTCGCGCAGCCGCTCCAGCAGGTCGGCGACGAAGCGACGCGGGTCGTTGCCGCCCTCGATCACCCGGTCCACGACCTCGAAGGCGGCGGCCCCGTCGCCCGCCGCGAAGGCGTCCACGACGGAGTCGAGCAGGGACCCGTCCGTGTATCCGAGCAGCGAGGTCGCCATGGCGTATGTCACACCGTCGTCGCCCGCGCCGGCCAGCAACTGGTCCATGACGGACATCGAGTCACGCACGGACCCCGCGCCGGCGCGCACGACCAGCGGCAGCACCCCGTCCTCGACTGCGCTGTTCTCCTTGGCGCACACCTCGGCGAGATACCCGCGCAGCGTGCCCGGCGGGACCAGCCGGAACGGGTAGTGGTGCGTACGCGACCGGATCGTGCCGATGACCTTCTCGGGCTCGGTGGTCGCGAAGATGAACTTCAGATGCTCCGGCGGCTCCTCGACCACCTTCAGCAGGGCGTTGAACCCCGCCGGGGTGACCATGTGCGCCTCGTCGATGATGTAGATCTTGTAACGACTGGAGGCGGGCCCGAAGAACGCCTTCTCGCGCAGATCACGGGCGTCGTCCACGCCACCGTGCGAAGCGGCGTCGATCTCGATCACATCGATCGAACCCGGACCGTTGCGCGCGAGGTCCTGACAGGACTGGCACTGGCCGCACGGAGTCGGCGTCGGCCCCTGTTCGCAGTTCAGGCAGCGGGCGAGGATGCGCGCGCTGGTCGTCTTTCCACAGCCGCGCGGCCCGCTGAACAGGTACGCGTGATTGACCCGGTTGTTACGCAGGGCCTGCTGCAGCGGGTCAGTGACATGCTCCTGACCGATGACCTCGGCGAACGACTCGGGGCGATAGCGGCGGTACAGCGCAAGGGACGACACACCTACGAGGTTATCGGGACGGACCGACAACCGGCCCCGCGCGGCTTTTGCCCGGCCCGGACAAAGCCCCCGGACACGCAAGCACCCCCCACGCACCCGCCAGAGCCAACCTACCCTTGCTGCCTTCCGGCCCTGGGGGAGTTCAGTCAGATAGCGCCACGTGAGGGGCTGACGCCCACCTTAGCGGATCCCCACCCCCTCCGGTCCACCCGCCCGGCCCCACCACCCGGCTCCGGGACCGCCCCGGACGATCTCCGCGGGAACAGGTTCGCGAGCACTCCTCAACGTCTTGTATTGTTTGCTGCGGAGGATTCGCCTAGTGGCCTAGGGCGCACGCTTGGAAAGCGTGTTGGGGGCAACCCCTCACGAGTTCGAATCTCGTATCCTCCGCCATTGCTCTCACCGGGCAATACGTCGAAGGGCCCCACTGCTTGCGGTGGGGCCCTTCGACGTTCGTGGTTGCAGTTTTGGTTGCAGTTGCCTGCCTCGCACCCTCAACCGCCGTAGGTCCCTCAAGTGCCATTCGGCTTGGTCGAGGGACCAGCGCCGAGGGCGATCAGCGAAAACGACGCGTTTGTCAGTGCTCAGCCATATCGTCGTTTCCCAGGAGCCGAACGGCCGAGACGACGGAGGACGGACACCACATGCGGGCTGAGGAATCACACTTCGCCGACCTGGTTCAGGGGCGAGCCCAGCAGTTCCAGGTCCCGCTCTACCAGCGGACGTACTCCTGGACGGAGAAGCAGCTCGCTCAGCTGTGGGGCGACATCCTGGACCAGGCCGAGCTGGTGGATACGGATGAGACCACGAGCACGCACTTCCTCGGCTCTGTCGTGCTTGCGCCCTCCCCCCAGAACGAGGCGACGTTCCCGCGCTGGCTCGTCGTCGACGGTCAGCAGCGGCTGACCACTCTCTCCCTCGCGCTGGCCGCAATCCGTGACCACGTCGCCGGCACGCAGCCGGACGAGGCAGAGCGCATCGACGAGGAATACCTCATCAACAAGCGCAAGAAGGGTGGGGACCGCCTTCGCCTGCTGCCGACCCAGGCGGACCGGCCACAGTACGCCGCGCACGTGCATGGAGTGCAGTCGGAGCAGGCATCGGGAGACAGGGTCGCCGGGGCCTACCGGTTCTTCCGTCGCAAACTCGTGGAACTCGTGGAGACGGACGACCCTGCAGCCCAGCAGGATGTGCTGCGTATCGAGCAGGCCATCACCTCCAGACTTACGCTGGTCACCGTGACCGCAGAGCGCGGCGACAATGTGCACCGCATCTTCGAGTCCCTCAACAACACCGGTCTGAAGCTCAGCCAGGCCGACCTGCTGCGCAACTACCTGTTCATGCGCATGCCAGCCCGTGGCGAGCAGGTGTACGAGACTCACTGGCTGCCACTGCAGAGCAGCCTGAGCAACGACGAGCTCGAACAGCTCATGTGGCTGCAGTTGGTCCTCGACGGAGACGACCGGGTCCGGCGCCAGGACCTGTACACCGCGCAGCAACAGCGCTTCGAGCGCCAAGCGGTGAGCGGAGCGCAGACTGAGGCGGAGATCGAGGCGTACATCAAGGAGCTGCACCGCCGCAGTGCTCACTTCCGGAAGATGATCAGCCCGGAGGAGGAGCCAGACTCACTGGTCCGCGGCCACCTGAAGCGGTTGAACGACTGGCAGGCCGTGGTGACCTATCCCGCACTCATGCTGGTACTCGACCGGCGGGATCGGGGAGATGCTGACGCCTCCGAGGCAGCCCGTGCCATGTCGTACATCGAGAGCTTTCTGGTGCGGCGGACGATCTGCCGGGTGCCGACAAACAACCTCAACAGAATCTTCCAGTCCGTGCCCGCACAGCTTCCGCAGGACGTGGGCGTGGCCGACGGGCTGCACCAACTCCTCTCCGCCGAGAACCGGTTCTGGCCCGACGACGAAGAATTGCGCGACAAGATCCGTACCGCGCCGTTCTACCAGTACGGACGGCCGAACCAGCGCAGGCTGGTGCTCCAGCGGATGGAGGAGAGCTACGACCACCCCGAGCCGGTCGACTTCGCATCGGCGCAGCTGACCATCGAGCACGTGATGCCACAGTCGCCCGGCGACGAGTGGATGCGCATGTTGGACGATGACGCAACGCAGG
This sequence comes from Streptomyces sp. NBC_01433, assembly GCF_026340105.1. Lineage (NCBI taxonomy): Bacteria > Bacillati > Actinomycetota > Actinomycetes > Kitasatosporales > Streptomycetaceae > Streptomyces > Streptomyces sp. NBC_01433. Next base: position 2,115,065 of record NZ_JAPEPM010000001.1, read on the forward strand.
GCGAGAGTACGGAAGATCTACATTCCCGGCTGCAGCACACACTCGGCAACCTGACGCTGACCGGCGTGAACTCGGAGCTGTCGAACCACCCCTTCGAGCGCAAGCAAGGGCTACTCGAAGGCAGCCACCTGGAGATGAACCGGCGCATCGCCGCCACCGAACGCTGGGGCGCCAAGGAGATCCTGGCGCGGGCCAACGATCTCGCCGACCGGGCGATACGCATGTGGCCCGCCCCTCTGAGCGGCGTTGGACGCGCCGAGCGCAGTCGGGACTGGCGTCTCGCCCATCAGGTACTAGCCGCCCTTCCACACGGCACCTGGACGTCCTACGGAGACCTTGCCGCGTTCATCGGCTCGGGGGCGCAGGCCGTGGGCGTCCACCTGGCCAACACCGATGGCGTGGTCAACGCCTACCGGGTGCTGAACGCTGATGGGAAGATCGCAGATGGTTTCCGTTGGACCGGATCGGACGGCGGCGACGTGCGTGCCCGGCTGGGCGCCGACGGTATCCACTTCACGGCCGCCGGAGCAGCTGATCCAGCGCAGCGCCTCAGCGTGGACGATCTCGCCCTGCTTGTTGACAGCACCGAGGGCCAATCTACGGAGACGGCTTCGGCGCCCTATCCAGAGCAGCAGGGTGAAGGGACTCGGGCCGCACGGTTCCTTCACCAACTCGCAGTGGACGACACCCCTACAACCGTCTCCGCCATCCGAGATGTCCTCGCCCATTGGGAGAAGCTCGGTGGGTGGATCGGATATGGCGCCGACGAGGTCATGACCAGTGCATTCCTGATGTTGGGACAGGCAGGGGCACCGGGCAAGGGCATCTGGCCACTGACGCTCTACCCCGGCGGCGGACGTGGCGGCACGGCGGAGGTCGTGTTCCTCTATCTGGCGAACCGCGAGCCCTTCACCGACCGCGCTTTGCGCGCCGAGCTGCTGAACTGGCTGAACGGAATGGAGGGCGTCTCGCTCCCGGAAGGCAAGCTGGACCTGCGCCCCAGCTTCCGCCTGTCTGTGCTGGAAGACGCCGGAAACAGAGAGCGCCTGTTCGCGACACTGACCTGGTTCCGGGATTGCTGGGAGGGGAGGGATCGGACCTGATGTGCCCATCAGGTCCGGTGAACCGCGAGGGGCGCGGCGCCTCCGCGCTGCGCTCCCACCCCGGCAGGCATGCCCCCTCTTGAAAATCAGCGCTTGCCTGAGCCGTCCCGGCGCAGTCAAGCGCATAGCACCTGGTCAGTCGTGGTTCACCATCGCAGACGCCGGGACTCCGACAATATGGACCACGTCATCTCCACATCGCAAGGGACTGCTGCATGGCCTCGAACTCGACGCCCCGACACCAGGGCCGTCTCGAACTGACCTGGACCGACAAGGACAAGACGCTTCTGTCGACCGGGGACGGTAGGTACGACTACACGTTCGTCGACCCAGCGGACTACCGGGTCTCCGAGGTCCGCCTCCTCCACGAGAGCGACCGAGTCGAGGCGCCAACGCCCGCCAGCCGGCCGGAGGAACTACCGCCGCCGACCACCGACAACCTCCTGATCACCGGCGACGCGATGCACGCGCTGGACGCGCTCGCCAAGATCCCGGCGTACTCCGAGAAGTACGCCGGCAAGGTGAAGCTGGTCTACATCGACCCACCCTTCAACACCGGTCAGGCATTCACGCAGTACGAGGACAACATCACGCACTCGATCTGGCTCACCCTCCTTCGGGACCGGATCCGTCAGATCAGGCCGCTGCTCGCGGAAGAAGCGTCTGTGTGGGTGCACCTCGACCACATGGAGTCGCACCGGTGCCGCGTCGTCCTCGACGAGGAGCTTGGGGAAAACAACTTCGTCGCCGAGGTCGCCTGGCAGAAGGCAGACTCACCTCGAAACGACACCAGACTGCTGTCAACCTCGCAGGACACGATCCTGGTCTACCGAAAGTCCGAGTCCTGGATCCCGAACAGGATGCCCAGGCTGGCTGCCTCGAACACGAGCCGATACCAGCAGCGTGACGGGGACCCTGTGCCGTGGCGCGACGGGGATGCGACCGCAGGCAAGGCGGCAACGAACCATCCGATGGTCTACGCGATCCAGCACCCTGTCACGGGGGGCCTGATGTATCCAACTGCGGGCCGATGCTGGGGCAAGGCTCAGTCGTGGATGCTGGAACAGATGTCGGAGTACGCACCATACGAACTGCGTGACATCGGCGACGAAACGGAACGCGCACGCATCTGCGGGACGACACCGGAGAAGGTCAAGGCCGGTGTGCCAGCGATCATGCTGTCGGTGTCCGTCGACGAGGCAGCCAAGCACGCTCAGGCCCGCTACGACGCCGGACACTGGCCCGACATCGTCATGCTCGGGCTCCGGGAACGGATTCAGCGCAAGAAGCACCTGGAAGACAACGGCCGGGTACCCGAGACGCTCTGGTTGGGAAGCGAGGTCGGAGGGAGCCTTCGCGGGAAGATCGAGATCAAGGCTCTCTTCCCCGACGAGCATCCGTTTGCGACGCCGAAACCAGAACGCCTTCTGGCCCGCGTCATCCACATCGCATCGAATCCCGGCGACATCGTCCTGGACTGCTTCGGCGGATCGGGTACCACAGCGGCCGTCGCCCACAAGATGGGGCGTCGCTGGATCACCAGCGAGCTGCTGCCCGAGACCGTGGCCCGATACACACTGCCCCGACTGACCAAGGTCGTCAATGGACAGGACCCTGGGGGCATCACCACCATCACCGAGCGAATCTCAGCCGTCGATGAAGACGAGGACGACGAGCGCGGCCTACCGAACGGGATGACCCCAGAGGAGGCCCAGGAATTCAACCGGCTCCTCACCAAGGTGACCAAGACCGTCGACAGGGATCTCGACGCCCCCACGATCAAGGCCCTCAAGACAGCCACCAAGACCAAGACCGTCACAACGGACAACTGGCACGGAGGCGGAGGCTTCACTCATCTCCAGGTCGGCGAGTCCATGTTCGTCGAAATGGCCGGGATGGTCCTCCTGGCCGACTGGGCGACCCAGGGCGCCCTGGCCGAAGTCATGTGCGCCCAGCTGTCCGTTCCCTACGAGCCGGACGGGATCTTCGCCGGCAAGCAGGGCCGCGTCAGGTACGTCGTCATCGACGGCATGGTCGGCGCGGGCACTATCGCTTCCGTCGTCGACAGGCTGGCTGAAGACGAGGTGGTCGAGGTGTGGGCGACCCAGATCCAAGACGACGCGGCCGAGGCCCTGAAGGAGGCCCGCAACGGCTCTCGACTCGAACTGATCCCCGATAAGGTCCTCGACAACTACCGTCGCAAGTCGGCCCGCAAGTCGCCGTTCGGCGCGGGTCGTTCCATGCCGTCGTCCCGAGACGCGGACGATTCCACGGAGCCCGCTGTCGCTGCCGTCGCAACCGAAAGGGAGAGCGCCTGATGGGCGTTTTGCAGTTCCAGCCTGACCTCCTGGACCAGGTCGCCCACCGTCTCACCCTGCGTGAGCCGAACCGCAAGGCGATCGAGTCAGTGTTGCTCCGCACCTCCGACCACTACGACGTGCAAGAGAAGACCGAGCCGTACGAGTGCATCGTCGATTCGGCCACCGGCGTCGGAAAGACCTATGTCATGGCCGGCCTGATGGAGTACCTGGCTGGGGCCGAGACGCCGGCGCGAAACTTCCTTCTGCTCGCACCTGGTAGGACGATCCGCGACAAGTCGGTTCTCAATTTCACTGCGGGCAACCCGAAGTCGCTACGGCGCATGCTTCGATCCGACCCCTACGTCATTACGGCCGACAACTTCAATACACCGGCCACTAGGACCGCAATCGACGACCCGACGATCACGAAGCTCTACATCTTCACTGTTCAGGCGCTGACGTCTGCCACGGGTGAAGGTCGCGCTACGCATCTCCCCCTGGAGAATCTGGGTACGTCCTTCTTCGACTACCTCGCGCAGCTCGATGACCTCGTGATCCTGGCGGACGAACATCATTGCTACCGAGGGCCGGCGTTTTCCCGAACCATCCGGGAACTGAAGCCCCAGCTGGTAGTTGGCATGACCGCCACACCTGTGAGAGCAGACGAGTCTCTTGTCGCGTTCCGCTACCCCCTGGCAGCCGCGATTGCCGACCGGCTCGTCAAGACCCCTGTGATGGTGGCTCGTCGAGACGACCGCTCTGACGTCGGGACAAAGCTGCTCGACGGTGTCAATCTGCTGCGCTACAAGGGCCAGGCTGCCGATGCCCATTGCGACGAGAACGGCCTGTCTCGGGTTAACCCGGTGATGTTGGTCATCGCCCGGAACATCGAAGAAGCCGAAGAGTTCCAGGACGTCCTCGATACGGCCTCCTTCGATGGCGGCGCGTGGGTCGGGAAGACGCTCTTGATCCACTCGAAGCTGACCGGCGATGCCAAGGAGAAGGCGCTGGCCGATCTCCAGGCTGTCGAGGACCCGGACTCGCCGATCCGCATCATCATCAGCGTCGGCATGCTGAAGGAAGGCTGGGACGTCAAGAACGTCTACGTGATTGCGTCCATGAGGGCGTCGGTCTCGGAAGTCATGACCGAGCAGACTCTCGGTCGCGGTATGCGCCTTCCGTTCGGCGCTTACACGAACGTCGAGATCCTCGACACCCTCGAAGTCTTGGCGCACGAGAAGTACGGCGAACTGCTCGAGAAGCGGAAGGTCCTCAACGAGGCGTTCATCGATTACGGCACCTTCGCCGAAGTTCGGCGACTGGCTGACGGTAGCTCGGTGGTCCGCCAGAAGACGGTCGAGAGTGATTCGGACGTCATCGGTCTCCCCGGTGACAGCGACCCCGCAGAGTCTGGCGGCGGCGGAGGCAGTGGGCAGGGCGCCGCGAAGGCTTCTACCTCGGTAACCAGTGCACATACCCTCTCGCAAGCCGCCGCCAATACGCCCGGCGTTGTGGACGTGGAGACCCGCACACGTGGGGCGGCAGAGGCCGCGAAGAACACTTCCGCTGCCACACAGTACGACCCGCTGCCCGATCGGGATCCCATCTTGATCCCGCGGCTGATCTCGGTGCCTCAGTTCGTTTCAGTCAGCCTGAACGACATCACTGACTACACCCCGTTCGAGCGGCTTGGCCGCACCCTCACCGCTGACTATTCTGACGAGCTGAAGCGGACCAAGATCGTCGCCAGTCATGATGGCCGCAAGGTCATAGTGGGCACCGAGACAGCCGCTGACGTGGTGACCTCCGCGCTGCCGTTCGTCATGCCTCTCTCGGACACGAAAAACTCTCTGGTCCAGCGAGTCATGCGCGTCAAGGGTGTTCCGAACCGCCAACTTGAGGTTGGAGCTGCTGAGCGGATCGTTGACAGGCTCATCGCGGCAATGGGCGAAAAGGCGACTGAGCACCTCTCCGCCTTCGTCGAACGGTGCGGTCAGCGTCTCGCCACCGAGGTTGCAAGAACGCTCCGAGATGCCAATCAGGCCCAGGTCTCCTACGCCGATGACGTACAGCTCGTCGCGCTGAGCAAGACTCGCGTGACGCGCAAGCGCAAGATGGCCGGCCACGCCGACGGTTCGTTTGACAAGACGATCTCATTCAACGGCTGGAGCAAGAATCTTTACAGCCACGCCTGGTTCGACACCGCGCCGGAGTTCAAGGCGGCCAACGCGATCGACAGCGGCATGAACGTTACGGTGTGGGCACGTCTACACATCAACGATGTGCCCATCACTTGGACATCGGAGGGTAGGAAGTACAACCCCGACTTCGTCGTCCTCGAAGAGGTTGATGGACAGCGTGTCGGTTGGCTGGTGGAGACAAAGGCCGACAAGGACATGGACTCCGCGGAGGTAGTCGCCAAACGCCGAGCAGCCCGCAGGTGGGCCAACACCGCGAATTCCTCACCTGATGTCGACATCACCTGGAAGTACCTCCTCGTCGGAGAGCAGGAGGTCGAGGATGCGCAAGGGTCTTGGGAGTTCCTGAAGGGCTTCGGTCAGTAGCAGGCCGAGGGGACTGGCTGAATCACGCCAGCCCGGTGTCGGCACATAGCGAGACTCCTCAACTGCCTATGGATCCCCATGTTCATGGGGATCCATAGGCAGCCCTCAGTGAGAAGGATCGCCGTACTTTCCGGGATTCTTCGCACGGTCCACAGCCTGTGCGCATGCCTCCACGAACGCGGCAGCGACAGCTTCCTGGTCCGTGCCGCGGACCTGAGTTTCGACCTCCTGGCCGGGGCGGCGGCTGGTGTGCCAGCGGACGGACAGGTCCGTGTAGATGTCGGTCTCGAACTCCCAGGCCACCACGGACCATTGCTCATCGCGGCCGATGTTGAGCCGGTCGCCGCCGGGCAGGTACACAGCGTGGGCGTGATGGACGAGCTGGCGGTCGGGCACACTGTCGCGGATCGCTCGCGTGCCACCGAGGCCCTCGTCCTCCCACTTCTCTCGGCCCCATTCCTCAACCTCCGCCGGATGGCCGGGATGGTCGGGGGCCCACTGCGAGGCCACCGCCTCCGCGTGCTCGCGGTGCAGGAACGGGATGCGACGTTCGCCCAGGAGAGCCACGTACACCGTCGAATCCGCCGACACGGGGTTCTGGCTCGGGCCAGGCACCGGGCGCCCAGGTGCCGGTTGAAGTTCAGGTGGCGTCTTTCCCCACAGAAGGCCGCCGACCTTTGCCGCCGTCTGCTGAAGCACCTGGCCGGTGAGGTGCTGGTAGCGGCGGCGCATCCGGGCGGACTTGCCGGGCTCCCAGCCCATGATGCGGTCGACGACCGCTTCGGGGACACCGAGGATCAGCAGCACGGTCGCCGCGGTGTGACGGGCGTCGTGCAGGCGTCCGTCACGGACGCCCGCCGCCTCCAGCAGGTCCTTCCACCTGTGGAAGTCGGTGTTGGGGTTGAGCGGCTCGCCGGTCGGCGAGGTGAACACGTACCCCTTTTCCACCCACAGATCGCGGGCGAGGGCGCGCTCTCGGTCCTGCCGCTCCTTGTGCTGTCGCAGCAGGGTCAGCAGCTCCTCGGGAACGCCGATCGCGCGCTTACCCGCGCGCGTCTTGGTGTCCTTCGTCTCGCGCCGGACGTTGATCTTCTGCCGGCAATAGCCGGGCTTGCGGCCACATTTGTCGCCGCAGCCGTGCTGGTAGCGGGGCCGCAAGCGGCCTCGGCGTACGAGGAGCACGCCCACCTCGAAGTCGACGTCGTCCCACTTGAGGCCGAGGACCTCGCCCTGGCGCAGACCGAGCGCGAGGGCGATGACCCAGCGGGCGGTGTTGCGCACTTTCACCGCCTCGGCGAGGAGGCTCTGGACCTCCTCCAGGGTGTACGGCTCGACCTCTTCCTCGTCGACCTTGGGGGCCTTGGCGACGGAGGCCGGGTTGATGGTGAGGTGGCGGCGGCGTACGGCCTCGTTGAGGGCCGTCTTGAGCGTGCGGTGCGTCTGGTGGGCGGTGCCGGCGGCGCTGCCGTTCGCCTGCATCTTCCGATAGAGGCGCTCCAGGTGCTCGGGCTCCAGCTTCTCCAGGCGGTGGGCGCCCAGGCCGGGTATGAGGTGGTGGTAGACCGCCACGCGGTAGCCGTCGATGGTGTTCTCGGCGACGTTGGGCGCGGCGATGTTCTCCACCCAGTGGGTCAGCCAGGTCTCGACCGTCCAGGTCTGACCCGCCTTGCGGACACCTGTGGAATCGCGCTGCTTCTCCACCTCGCGTACGGCCTTGGTGACCTCGGTGCGGCTCTTGCGGCCGACGTGCCGGCGGTCGGGCTTGCCGTTGTCCTTGACCCCAACGGTCACGTAACCGTGCCAGCGGCCGTCCTTGCCTTGGAATATGGACGAGGCGCCGTTGGGCTGACGGGACTTCTGAGCTTCTCGGGGCTGTGCCATGTACGCCCCCGTCAGGCTGCAGTGCCGAAGTCGGCGGCCTTCGGACGCCCGGCTCCGGGCCGCATACGCCTGGCGAGGAACTCACCGACTGCTTCGGTGGGGATGCGGCGAAGTCGGCCGATCTTCACGGAGGCGATCTCTCCGGAGGAGATGTACTCGTACAGCTTGGTGCGGCCGACGCCGAGCCGGCGTGCGGCCTCGGCGACGGTGAGGCCGACGAGGGTGGAGTCACCCTGGGCGTTGTCGCGCTGAGCCATGAGCGCCTGCAGCGCGTGCTCATCCACGCCGAGGGCCTGGGCGATCAGGGAAATGGGCAGGGAGTGCTGGGGCAAGGGTGTGCTCCTCCTCCGGCGCACACGGTCACGGGGCGGCAACCCTCGTAGACCAGGCCGGTGGTGATGATCAGGGATGGGCGGTACTGGTGGGGCGTGGGGGCACGCTTCTCGGCGTTCGCAGCACCGAGGGGTGTCTCGCGGAGGTCAGGCGTCTCGGGCCAGCCGACGCGCACCTGTCTTCACGGCCCGCAGTGATTCAGGGGTGCTGGCGCTTCCACGCCTCTTCTTCGAGTCGTATCAGCTGTTCGAGTTCGGCCTTCTGCTCGTCGCCGTAGCTGGCGAAGTGCTTCAGCTCGAACTCGAGGCGGTCGATCTGGCGCTCCAGGAACTCCACATCGCTCTTCGCCCGCGCGAGCGCAGCCTTGTTCTCGATGCACTCGCGAACGATCCCGCGGATGACCAGGTCGGCGTGCTTCAAAGGCGGCGCGGTCAGCTCGTCCATGGTGAGGCCGAAGACCTTGCAGAAGCCGAGTGCCTCGTCGAGGTTGACCCGACGCCGTGGCTTCCCGCTCTCGATGCGCCAGATCGCGGCCTGATTGAGTGAATGGCCGACCTCGGCCATCTTCTCGGCCAGGGCGACCGTGCTCCAGCCTCGGGCCTCGCGCTCTTGCTTGATGCGCTCGGCGACGTAGTCCTCGGGCACAGGCCGTTCGGGCCCGGCGCGTGCCGCGTCGTCTTTGGTACTCATCTCCCGCCTCCCTTCGGTGCAGCAGGGGCTACTGCGGCCAGGGTCAAGAGTGAACATCATTGCGGAGTCGAATGCAACTCGTTGCGTTCCCGAAGCCCTGTGGGTATGGTTCGTCGTCCGCCGCCGGACGCGGGTGAACGTGGCCCATGAAAAGCGAACGGCCCCCGGTGCGAACACCGAGGGCCCCAAGCGAAAGCTCCAACGCACGACCGCCCATCCCTGAACGATTCAACCAGCCCGGCCGGGGTTGCCGCCCCATATGGCCTGCCGATGTGAGGAGCTCTATGGCCCAGAATAGGGCCCCGCGACAAGAGAATCCATCCGATCACCAGACCGACGAGGCCACCGGCCCCTTCGGTATCGGTGGCGAGCCTCCCCACGCCGTGGACGCTGAGCGTGCCGCTCTGGGCGCCTGCATGTTCAAGACCAGCGAGGTCGACGAGGTACGCGGCATCCTGGACGCCGCCGACTTCTACCGGCCCACGCACGAGACGGTCTGGCGTGCGCTGCTGGCTCTGCGTTCGTCGGATGCGCCCACGGACCCCATCGCTCTGACCGAGTACCTTGCCGGCACCGGGGACCTCACCCGTATCGGTGGGGCCTCCTATCTGCACCAGCTCGCTGGTATCGCAGGACCGGTCGGCAGCGCCGCATACTACGCGGGAATCGTTCGGCGGAAGGCTGACCTGCGTCGCCTGCAGGCAACTGGCTTCCGTCTGGTTCAGCGCGCCATCGAGCCCGGCGCCGATCCGGACGAGATACGCAGTGCCGCTGAGGCCGACGTCCGCGCCGAGCGCGAGCGTGCCCTGGCATCCGGCACCGGGCGGCTGTCGCGCTACATCACCAACGGCTGGGACTTCGTCACGAAGGCCGCCGAGACACATCCGATCTGGGGCACTCCAGCGCAGACCGCGTGGGCATCCGGCGAGAGCCTGATGATCGTGGGACCGCCGGGCGTCGGCAAGACGACCCTCGCTCACCAAGTCGTGCTCGCGCGTATCGGCCTGGGGGACTCCGTCCTCGGCATGCCTGTGGTGACCGGCAAGCGGGTTCTGTATCTGGCCATCGACCGGCCGACGCAGATCGCCCGCACCTTGGCTCGCGGGATCAGCGACGAGCACGAGGCTGCCCTGCGCGAACGGCTCGTTGTGTGGCAGGGCCCGCTGCCTGCCGCCCTCGACAAGGAACCTGATCTGTTGACCGACCTGGCCGCCGCCCACGGGGCCGACACCCTGGTGATCGACAGCCTCAAGGACGCCGTCAGCACCATGGTCGACGACGCCCTCGCGGTCGCATACAACAACGCCCGCGGTCGAGCCCTCCAGAACGGCATCGAGGTCCTGGAACTGCACCACCAGCGCAAGTCCGGCGCTGAGGCACCCAAGGCGCAACGCCCCACTCTGGACCAGGTCTACGGCTCCACCTGGCTCACATCCGGCGCCGGCAGCGTGCTGTTCATCAATGGCAAGCCCGGTGACCTGGCTGTCACCATCCACCACCTCAAGCTCGCGACCGGCGAGATCGGCCCGCTCCAGGTCATCCACGACCACGAGCGAGGCACCAGCACCGTCGACCCCGCGCTCGACCCAGTCACGCTGCTGCGTGCGGCGGGCAACGGGCTGACCGTGCGGGAGCTGGCCGAGGTGCTCTGCGGCGAGCCGGAGCCGGGCCGCGCCGAGGTCGAGAAGGCACGACGCCACTTGGAGCGGCTCGTCAAGGCCGGACTGGCCACGAAGGCCGAAGGCGCCGCAGGCGGCAACGGTGGCGGCCAGCAGACCCGCTACCGCGCCTCCGCATGTCACATCGGCGCCGTGTCCTGACCACCCCGTTCCGGGGCCCGGACCGTACACGCGGCCGTACACGCACCTCCTGTGCGTACACGACCCCGAAAACCGTCCGCTGCGCACACGCTCGCAACTAAAACCACAGGTCAGAGGGTCACGCGACCGTGCACGCCGTTCACACGCCCAGGCGATCACGCGCGAGCCCCCCTTTAGAAGGGGGCTCGCGTGTACGCCCCACCGTGAACGCCTCCCTACCTGCCTCCTGGAGACCACCTGCATGTCACTCCCCCTGCCTGCCTTGACCGCCATGTCCGTCGCGCTCCTCGGGCTGCTAGCCGGATGGCTGAGCTGGCGAGGCCGGCGCCGTGCTGATGGCAGACGGCGACCGTCCACGTGGGCGGTACGGGTTGCCGCTGTCTCGGCAGCCGCATGCACCGCTTACAGCGCGGACACCAGTTGGCGGTTCGCCGCCGACTACCTGGACATCGCCAGCACCGTCGAGCGTGTCTTCATGTTCGCCACCGCTGAACTGGCCCTGTTCGCGATGGCCTTGATGGCGCGCCAGAACCTGAAGGGCCCGAAGCAGGCGCCGGGCACGCCTGGCGTCCTCGTGTGGGTGATCACCGGAGCTCAGATCATCCCCGCCTACGCCGAGTCAGGGCCCGTCGGCGGCACGGTCCGCGCGCTGATCAGTCCGGTCATGGCCGCGGTCCTCTGGCACCTGGCCATGGGCATCGATCTGCGCAACCACACCCCCGAGGCCACCTCCCGCAGCCTGCTCGCGATCCTCGGCCGGCAGGCACGCGAGCGGCTCCTGGCGCGCCTGGGCATCCATGATCAGGACGCCGATGCTGCACGGCTGATCCGCGAGCGCGCACTGAGCCGGGCTGTCACGTTGATCCTGCGCATCGAGGCGATGCCCGAGAAGAAGCGCACCAAGTGGCGTCACCGGCGTGCGACTCGGCGTCTGCATGAGGCGCTGGAGCGGGCCGGCGTCGACAGCGATCCCCACCAGGACGAACTGCTGCTGCGCAAGCTCGGTACCCGGCAGCAGGCCACGCGACTGGCCGCGCTCTCTCTGCCCGAGCGCTGGGAGACACCCGGAGCCCGAGTCCCCCAGCCCCGCCGTGCCGTCTCGAAGAGGGCACAGCCCACACGTCCAGCGGCCGTGCCGGATCCGGGCGGTAGTGACGCGCACCGGGCGGTCCGACCGGAATCCGCCAACCGCCCGCAACTCCCGCAGGACGCCAGTCCGGAGCCGAATGCGGGCAAGACCTCGAACGGCGATCCGGGCGGCAGAGAGTCAGACCCGAAACGACCGGGTCGCAAGCCCGACCTGCCCTGGAAGGTCCTCGTCGAATACGCCGAGGACATCTACCGGAAGACCGGGCGCCTCTCGCGTGACTCCCTCAAGGCAACCGTGCGCGCTGACGGCCACCAGGTCGGCACCGACCTGGCGCAAAGCGTCGTCAACGCCGTCAAGGCCAGCCACCAGGACTCCGTCCGCACCGCCCACCCCCACTGAACCCTGCCGCCCGCTCTAACTTCCCACCGATGAAAGGCCCTCCACTATGCCCCGTTCGACCGTTTCCGCCTGGACCTGTGGCGACGGCTCCTGCCCGATCTGCACCGCCCCCGAGCGCGACGACATGACCGTGCTGCGGTGCGCCATCCTCACTCTGCTGGAACACGGCCGGTGGATGGTCGGCGACGACATCCCGCTGCCCGACATCCTGTCCGCCGGCGGCCGCTACCTGAGCCGTTTCAAGGACGCAGTCGCCGACGGCGCCCCCAAGCCCGCGCCCGAGCACTGGGCCTGGCTGGAGGCCGAGCTGCGACTGGTTGTCGCCCGCGCCGCCGGACTGGATGCCGTCAGCACCCTCGACCCGCGCATCGACGACGTCCTGGCCGAGGCCGCCGGTCTCCCCGAGTACCCCCTGGTCGATCTGCTCGACCTCGCCGCTGAGCAGTTCACCGAGCTCTGCAGACGACCGCGCACCGCCTGAACCCACCAGAACCCCGCGCCCTACCCCCAGCACAAGGACATCCCGCCATGCGCAACCCACGCCTCGAAGACCTCAACACCCCAGTAGGTGCAGGTGAAATACCCCCTGCCTCGGCGGGAGCAAGCAATAGCGATGGACCGTCCATAGGCCGGTCCATCGCGGACACCTCCGCCCCAGGGGTGGCGGAGGAGCTGCTCCGGCGCGAGGGCGCGCCGGAACAGGAGCAGGTGGGTGTCGGCGAGCAGCCGACCGCTCCTGCTGTGGTGGCCAAGCCGCGTTCGCCGTACCGCCGTCCGAACCTCGACGCGCAGCGCGAAAAGCGCGTCACCGTACGCTTCGCCCCGCACGAGAAGCAGCTCGTCCAGTCGGCCGCGGCGAACGAGCACGTGACGATGGCCCACTTCATCGCCGATGCCACCATGGCCCGCGTCCGCGGTGAGATCACCGTCGCTGCCGAGCGCACTCCGTACGACGACGCGATCGACGAGCTGGCCGCGATCCGGGCGCAGATCGCCCGGATCGGCAACAACGTCAACCAGATCGCCCGCCGCCTCAATGCGGGCGGCGATCCACACCCTGTGGACACCGCGATCCTCAATCGGGCAGACCGGCTCCTCGCCACCGCCCACAACACGGTCCGGGCGATCGACGAAGCAGCGTTCCGGGCAGCCGAGCAGAAAAAGGCGGTCGCCTGAGTGATCGCGAACATCGTCAAACCGGGCAACAACACGTACGGCGTCCTCGCGTACCTCTTCGACAAGGGCCGCGCCAACGAACACACCGACCAGCACGTCGTCGCTTCCTGGGACAGCTTCATCCCAGACCCTGGGCCATGGGACAGCCCCGGCCATAAGCAGCGGCTCGCCCAGCTCACGAAGGCACTGGATCTGCGGGTGGTGCAAGCCGGCGACAAGGCACCCGCAGGGCATGTGTGGCACTGCTCACTGCGCGCCGCACCCGAGGACCGCATCCTCACCGACGCCGAGTGGGCCACCATCGCCCGCCGCATCCTGCACGCGACCGGCATCGCACCGGACGGCGATCCGGACGGATGCCGCTGGGTCGCCGTGCGGCACGCGGACGACCACATCCACATCGTCGCTACCAAAGTCCGCGGGGACCTGCGCCCGGCCCGGAACTGGAACGACTACCACCGCGCCATGACCGAACTCACCTCGATCGAAAAGCACTTCGGCCTCACCCAGGTACCGCGTGGCCCCGAAGCTGCTGCTGGCACCCCGGCCGCGAAGCGGCCCACCGGCGCCGAGCAGGAGAAGGCCAAACGCCTCGGCCACACCGCCACCGCACGCGAGCGGCTGCGGCACACCGTCCGCGCCACGCTCTCCCACGCCCAGGACCTGGACGACTTCTTCAACCTGCTCGCCGACGCCGGCCTCCAGGTCGAAACCCGCACCCTGCCCTCCGGCGACCTCGGCGGCTACAAGGTCGCCCTGCCCGACGAGCACCCGCCCATCTGGTACTCCGGCTCGAAGCTCGCCACCGACCTGTCCCTGCCCCAGATCCGCAAGCGTCTCGCTGCCGCCGACGTGCCTGCCGATCCGGCACCCTCACCGGCTGGGCGCCCCAGCCCCAACCCCTGGCACCAGGCCACCGCGGCCGCGGAACGCATCCCCCACCACCTCACCCACGCCGATGACCCCGCCGTCCAGGCCCACCTGGCCGTCTTCGGTGAAGTCCTCTACGCCCTGCCCGCTCACGCGCCCATCCCTCTGAAGGCCGAACTCCAGCGGGCCGCGCTCACCTTCGAGCACGCCGCCCACACCCGCGCCCAGGCCGGCCACCAGCACGCTCGCGCCCTGCGTGGCGCCCTCAAGGGCATGCGCCACCAGCCAGCGGAGCTCACTGGACTGGCCATGCTCTTGGACGTCGCGATCGTCGTCGTTCTCGCCACTCAGCGCCGCAGCGCACTACGTCACCACGATCGCCAGGTAGCCGCAGCCCGTCAAACACTGATCCATCTCCAGGCCGCCTACGACCAGCTCGCACCCGCCAGTCTCGTGCAACTTGCAGGGCGTAAGCCCTCCGAGCACGCGGCCCGCCGGTACGCCCGTGTGGTGAGCGAAGTGCTGCCCGCCTACGCCGAGCAGATCGTCACCGATCCCGCCTGGCCCGCACTCACCGCCACCCTCGCCGCCGCTGAAGCCGCCGGCCATGAACCGGCCACGGTCGTCCAACAAGCCGCTCAGCAACGCTCGTTGGATGACGTGAAGTCGGCGTCCGAGGTCCTTGTCTGGCGCATCCAGCGCCTCGGTCAGCGTCACGCACCCGGATCCGGTACACGAGCCGCGCAGGCCGCTGGCAGTCGCCCGCAAGCACCGCACGTGCCCTCGTCATCCCCCTCGGGCCGGTCCCGATGAGCACGGTGTACGCCGCCCAGAGGCGCGGAACATAGCCGACGATCCCCGGTTACCGAAACCGGGGATCGTCCGGAGTATTTGTGCCCCACCCCGAACTCCGGAAGGCACCCTGCATGCTCTCGACCCAGCTCCGCCCCCAGGTCATCGCACTCGCCGCCGACGTGGACACCACCCACCCCAAGGCACCGGAGCGCTTGTACCACCTCGACGGCCGTGAGCTCACCGACGCCGAGTACGACCTGTTCTCCACCATCACTGCGGACGAGATATCGATCGCGGTCACGCACAAGCTGCCCGACGTCCCGGATCAGCTGAACGAACGCCTCAAGGCAGGGAAGGCTCTGATCGACCTCTTCATGAAGTACGTGCACCAGGCGCCCGACAGCTCCATCGATGACATCTTCGACCTCATGACCGACGAGGACTACGAGGAGTTCGAGCGCCTGCGTGCGGTCCAGAGCGGGCTGCTTGAACACGACGAGAACTGACCCGCCCCACGGGGGCATCTGATGCCGTAGCAGGCAACGCCGCCCGCACACCATGTGGAAGGGGCCGGCGGACGGGAATCATCCCGTCCGCCGGCCCCTTCCGTACCTCCGAGTCAGCGTGGACGCTGTGCCCTGTCAACGGCTCTCTGGAGGTGCAGGTCGACAAGGCCGGCGCTGCCTGAGACCACCACCAGGATGTTGCCGGTGCGGATCGCCGTCTGCTTGACGATGCTGCGCTGCCCACCCACAGAGAAGGTGAGCAGCTGGCTCCACTGCTCAGCACCGAGGTCCGGCGCGGCAGTCTTGGTGGTACTAATGTCGACGACCGTGCTGCCTGACGTCACCTGGTACGTGGGGCAAGACAGCATCGCGTCGAAGACCTTCCCGATGCCCGTGGACAGCTTCGCCGGACTGTCGCTGTACAGCTCCTCACCGACCTCGGAGCTGCTGCTGCCGGTGTAGGTGAACGACGCCTTCGCCCTGCGGGCGAAATCGAGGTCGGCGCCGGCGGCCGCGCTGCTGCCGAGCTTCTCCAGCGCCGGGCAGCCGATGACGGTGACGTCGTCGTTGCGGCGAGGGGCCTCGGGATTACGGGTATAGCCCTCGCCCAGGTCACTCTCGATCAGCAGCCGTTGGTTCAGCTCGGCCGAAGACAGCGGTGCGGATGCCGAGGGGTGTGCGGGTGCGGAGAACGGGACCGATGCGACGGCGGGATTGGTGCTGCTGGAGCAGCCGGTCAGGGCGATGACAGTGACGGCGGCGCTCAGGGCGAGGGCGGTCGTGGTGGAACGGCGCATGCGATTACCCCTTGGTGATGCGAGGCGGACGGTCTGACCGGGTCGGCCCTCCGGGTGCCGACGAACGCAGGATTGAGGGGAAGGGGTTTCGCCATTTCAGTGGCCGAGGTGGCGCAGGCCCTCTTCGAGGGTGGCGTGGAAGTGGTCGACCGGACCGGAGTTGCGGTTGTACCAGGCGGTGTCCAGACGGGCCTCCTGCGCTTCGTGGCCAGCCGGGCAGCGCAGCCACACCGAGTCGTCGCGCATGTTGAAGACGATCCAGTTCCGGTACGCACCGCAGTGGCAAGCGTGGACTTCGCCGTCGATGACGAGCGGCAGATCCCAGCGCATCATGAAGCCCAAAACGTCCTGCCGAGACGGCGCCCGGAACTGCGGCGGCAGAAAGTCGGGCACCACCGCGGCCACTGCCGCGGCCGAAGCCGGCGCAGCAACCGGGCCGGGGGCCTCCGGCAGCGGCCACTCGGCGTGCATCGCCAGCATCGCCTGGCCGGCACGCTGGGCTTCACGGAACTCTCGGTCCGCACGGGTGGTGCGTCGGAACATGTCGTCTCCACTTCAGTCGTCTGACGAGGGCAGGGGTGCCGTGAGGCCGGCACCAAGGCCGAAAGGGCACTGCAGGTGGACGAGTTGTCAGCCGCGCCGGATGACACTCAGCCGGTCCTCCGCGCTCGCGGGCACCGTGCGCCGGGAAACGGGAGCCGACGAGGCCAGAGAGGAGGCGAACACGGCGACCAGGTCGTGCGGGACGCTGGCGCTGAAGCTCGCACACCACAGATATGGGTCTCCGATTCGGGGCTCCGCCCACGCCTGCCAGCCCATCTGCCCAGGGCGCGGATCGGCGTCCCGGACCAGCGGCGGCAGCAACTCCAAGGAGACGGTGGCGGAGAACCCGGGATCGAACGCCGCGGTACGAGGGCGGTCGGCGTCACGGAACCAACCCCGGGAGCCCAGCTCCTCGAGCACCACATCCGGACCGTCGAATCCCACGTCCGGCGCCGTACGGGCATCGAGCGCGAGGAGAAGGTCCGTGACTGCCTCGTACGGCACCTCGGCGGTGAAGTACGCATTCCACTCCACCATCGCGGAGTCGGAATGCGACCGGGCACTCACCTGCCAAGCCACGGGTAGACCGCCCAGCTCGAACGGGTAAGAGGCAAGAATCCATTCGGCACCGCACAGCCCGTCCGGGCTCACGTACAGCAGGCTGTCGCGCGCGGTCGGCCACATTCGCCAGTCCAGGCGGGTCAAGGTCTCGCCCACTCGCTCGGCCAGAGCACCGTCGTCACCGGCTAGATGCCGCGGAGCGACCCAGTACACCGAGTCCTGCGAACTAGAAGGGAAGGGGTCATCGGGGCGACACGAGTGCAGAGGCACCTCCAGAGGATTCGGGACGAACGTCCAGCAGGGTGTTGTACGTTGACATGCTGTGACGCGGCGATCCAGTCATCCCGGACTCTTTCTCGTCTGCCGTAGGCGAACTGTCCGTTGACATCGAACCCAGGTCGTCTTGCCATCGAACCGAGCCCCGCCGAATCCGGCATGCCCGCACCCGCAAAATGCTGACGCTCTATAGAGCGCTACGTCATCTCTATAGACAACCCAGGCCCCAGCCCGCAACACTACCTATAGCGATCGATAGAGAACACGTAGAGTGCTGCGGAGGTTCTTATGAGGCTCACCATTGAAGGCGCGAGCGAGGAGTTCGAGCGCAAAATCCTCGCCCTGCTCGCCGAGCACCGAGACGAACTGGCCGTCTCCGTCGACACCGCATGGGGTGCCGACCGGGCGATGGTCTTCCTGAACACACTCAATGAGGACGCCCGCCAGTTTGTGCGCCTGGTCGTCGAGTCCGATGGCCATCTGGAGGCCGCCGTGCTGCGCGAGGCATTCCCGCGCGGACTGCGCGGCCCCACTGTGGCCCTGACCTATGCCCTCAAGCGCGGCTACAAGCACGGCTGGTGGCCCGAAGGCACCGAGGCGCCAGTCACCGTGGTCTACGGCGGCGGCCCGCAGGACGGATGGCGGCAGGCATCGGCCTACGAGATGTCCGGTGAGAATCTACCCGTCTTCCGCGCCGCCCTCGCCCACTACGCCGCCACCACATCCCGGCCCGCTTGGGACGAGGAGGCACCGTCCGCGTTCGCCGTCCATCCGAGCTGGGCGGCCGACGTCGATGTACCGAACGCGCTGGACGACGATCCGCCGACCGCTCCCAACTTCCCGGATGGAGCGGCCAGATGAACGGGGGTTGCGCGGCTAACCCCTGCCTGCGGCATGGTCGGCGCGGCCCGTCACCGCGGCGGGCCCTACCCGCCTCGCAGGAGTGATGCCGTCGTGTCCGCGCTGTTCGACAAGTTCCTGATCCCGATCGCAGTCGGCCTGCTCGTCACCGGTCTCGCCACCGCAGCCGGCTGTCTCTACCGGCGGCGTCGGACCACCCCGACACCTCCCCGCGTGTTGCGCCGCTTCAGTCTGCTGGGCACCACCGGCGCCGACGGCACTCCTCTGCACTACGAGACCACCCGGGCGCCCGGCAGCGTCATCACCCGCCGGATCGGCAGCCTCTCGCACCGCTTCGAGTTGACCGACGCCCCGCTCGGCGACGGCACGTACGCCGCCGAACCCCTCGACCACCTGTAGGACGATCAGAGCATGGAGTGTGTGACCGCAAGCGCCTTCGGGCAGGGCTGCCCACCAGCACCTTCACCGCACGCGATTACTGAGGTTTAACTCGTGGTGTCGTTACGTAGATCTGATGGTCAGGCCGGTCTCGGCTAGGACTTGTCCGGCCGATCATGTGACTACTCCCTGCCCAGGTCGTTGATGTGGTCATGGGGCGGGGTGATCTGAGTGATGCAGAGTGGGAACGGCTGCGGCCGTTCCTGCCTGTCAGTAATAGGCGTTGTGGCAGGTGGAGGGATCATCGGCAGGTGATCGACGGGATTCTGCACCGGGTTCGGACCGGTGTTCACTGGCGTGATCTGCCCGAACGGTTCGGGCCGTGGAAGACCGTCTACGAACGCCACCGTCTGTGGTCGGCCGACGGGACGTGGGAGCGTCTGCTCCAGCAGGTCCAGGCCGCGGCGGATGCGGCGGGTGAGATCGACTGGGACGTCTCGGTCGACTCCACCATCGTGCGGGCGCATCAGCACGCGGCGGGCGCCCGGACAGACCCACCGCCGGCTCCCGCCTCAAAGGGGGACGCGTCAGAAGAACACCAGCACGAGAGACCGTGGCAGAGCCTCGTCGCCCGCCTGGTGGAGGTGGTGCTGGAGGTGAGGGCCTGGGCCGCTCGCGCGGCGGGTTCACGACCAAGGTCCACCTGAGCGCGGACGGCCGGTGCCGCCCTCTGTCTCTGATCGTCACACCAGGTCAGCGGGCAGACTGCACGCAGTTCGAGCCGGTACTGGAGAAGATCCGCGTTCCCAAAGTCGGGCCGGGCAGGCCCCGGAAGAAGCCCGACAGCGTCGCTGCGGACAAGGCTTACAGCAATGGGCCGTGCCGCGACTACCTGAGGCACCGCGGCATCCGGCACACGATCCCGGAGAAGACCGACAGCCAGGCCGCCCGCCTGCGCAAGGGATCACGCGGCGGGCGGCCACCCGAGTTCGACGAAGACCGCTACAAGAAGCGCAACACCGTCGAACGGGCGATCAACCGACTGAAACAGCACCGGGCGGTGGCCACTCGCTACGACAAACGCCGCTACGTCTACCTCGGCACCGCAACCGTGGCAGCCATCGTCGTCTGGCTCCGAACCTGACGGCAAAACACACCTCAGTGGTCGCCCTCCGCCGGCCGCTGATGCCCACACGGGACCAGGTCGCCGTTCTTGTCGAAGACTTCGGCGTCGCTGCCCGAATTCACCCACACCGTGATGCCTTGATCATGCACAACCACGTTGAACGGCGAGTGCTCCGGGTCCGTCTCGGTCACGACGGTGAACTCTTCGCCCGGCCCCATCCAGTGATCAGTTCCCCACGGCTCAACCCACAGGCAGACCACGCTGCTGGTTTCGTTGCTCACGCTCGTCTTGGCCACGCTCGCACCCTAACCAGCAACATGATCGCCCGGACAAGTCCTAGGCAGCCGTCGATTAGGTTGCTGCGGTACTGGATGTGCCGTAGACCGCTCCGGACCGTGCGGATGAGATGGTCTGGCGTGGAGAAGGCGACGTTGGAGAGCCAGCCGCGACGTAGCAGGGACCAGATGCCTTCGACGGGGTTGAGGTCGGGTGCGTAGGGCGGCAGGTAGAGGATGGTCAGCCAGCCACGGGAGTCGGCGAACTCCCGTAGACCTGCGGCTTTGTGGACGTTGAGGTTGTCCCGGATGAGGACGATCGGGCCGCCGAGCTGCTGGTGGGCTGCGGTCAGCAGGTCCCGGTAGTCGCGCCAGGAGAAGCTCTTGCGCCCGTCACGGTTGCCGTCGTCCCGTCGCGGCCGGTAGATCAGCCGGGATCGGCGGCCGGGTTTGTAGCAAGTCAGCGCGGCGATCGATATCCGTCTGCGCGAGCGGCTGCGGACCCGCACCACCGGGGTCCGCCCGCGCTGGGACCAGGTCCTGGCTTGCGACGACGTCATGGAGAAGCCGGCTTCGTCCTCGAAGACCAGCCAGGCCCCACGGGCCGCCGCTGGCCTTCCGCGCGGGGCCACACCTCCTTGACCCACCCGGCCACCGCGTCGTCGTCCCGTTCCATGGCACGACGGGCCGGGACCTGGCAGGACCAGCCGTTGCGCACCAACAGCTTGCGGACACCCTGAATCGTGTACGTGAGGTGGAAGCGCCGTCCGATCACCGTCTTCACACGGTTCAGAGTCCAGCGTTGGTCCTCCCAGCCGTGCGCGGCCGGCCCTTTGGCCAGCTCGGACTCCAGCTGCGCGAACTGCTTCTCACTCAGTAGCGGCAGCGACGCGGGCCCCTGCGACCTCAAGGATCGCGGGCCGCCCTCGGCCCACGTGTGACGCCACCGCTGCACCGATCGGACACTGACCCGCAGATCCCTGGCGATCGCCGTACTGCCCTCGCCCCGAGCGAACCGCTCAGCTGCCTGGAGCCGTAACTCCTCGCGCTTGCCCTGCCGTTCAGCGGTCAACCCGCCACCCTGTGGATACCTCACCCTCTCGTGATACCGCAGGCAGACACCCCTCGTCAGCCCCTATGACTTCACGAGTTCAATCTCAGTAGGTTCACAACCGGCCAGCCGAAACGGCTGCGTTCGCTGTCAAACGAATGGGTTGAATGACAGCAGACAGCGAACTGGCAGAACGTCGGGATGAGGTTCCTTGCCGAGGCCACCGCCAGTCGATCCTTTTCACCAGGTCCAATGTCAGTGCCTCCCCCTACGATCCACACGATTGACTCAGGAGGAGGGGCATCGTGGATGTGATTCGTCGCGGAGAGCGGGGCAAGCAGAAGACCTGGCAATGGCTCATGGTCCTGACGGCGCAACGAGTGCTGTGCACCTACTGTGGTCGGTCGCCCTCTACGACGATCGACCACGAGGAGCCCATCGCTAAGGGTGGAGCAGACGTCTGGTGGAATTTCGTCCCGGCCTGCGATGACTGCAATCGCTGGAAGAAGGGCCGCAGTGCCGGGAGCTGGGTAGCGAACCTGGACCTGCATCACAGGTTCCCCAAGGCCGGGTTCGCAACACGAGGCATGCGCCCCGAGGTGTACGCCGGCATCACCAGGCGCGTAGAACGCGTACAGCGCGAGATAGCGGACATGGACCGCCGCGAGTGGTTCCGCCTGCACTATGGCGGTGAAAGGCACCAGAACAAGACCGAGCTGGCCGAGATCCTTACCCGCTGCAAGATGGAGTTGCGCGGGTATCCGCACTATCCGTGGCGCACCCCGAAGCTCGGCAAGTCACCCAATGTATGTACCCGCTTGATGTGTTGCGGCTACCAACACCCAAAGGCTAAGCACATGGTGGCCTTCCTGAACCGTGAAGAGCGTGACGCCTTCCGGCGAGCCGTCTTCAACGGACGCGCTCACGAGGGGGACGTGCTCGGCCGACTCATCAGGGAGTACCTCCTCGGCAAAGAGCACCGGGGCGACGATGGCGCGACGTAGCCAAGCTGGGCGACGGGCTTAACCCCGGCGTTCCACCAGGGGCCTGCGCCATTGCAAGGTCAGACCGGGCCTGCAACGGCACCTCGTCGCCCCCATCACCGTGGCAGGATCCTGGCGAGTTAAGAACACGGCGGCGCCAACTACGAGTGGGCGCCGCCGTGCTCTCGTCACCTGTCGACGCGAGCGACCTTACGGCCGACCTTGAGGTAAAGGTCTGCGCCCTCGCCGGCGTCGGCCTCTGCGAGCACCGCGGCAAGGGTCTGCTGCACCGCAGTCTCGACGAGCAGCGTGCTGTGCTGATCACCGTTGGTCTCGCTGACCAGGCGGAGACCCTTCTGCTGAGCGACGCGGCGGACAGCGGAGATGCTGGGCGCGAAGTCCAGGGTCTGACTGATCAGTTGGCCCAGGGTGGTCTCACCGTGTTCCTTCACGGACACGACTGGGAGGTTCTGCGTGTCGCCGAAGGACCGCTTGGAGAAGCGGGCGGTGAACTCCGTACGGGCGGCCTCGGCCGCCTCCAGACCGTGCAGGGCGGCCACGACCTCGCCGGCGAGGATGCGCTTGACCGCCATGGGGTGGGCGGTGCCGTCCGCCAGCCGCTTGGTGACCAGCTGGATCTCGTCGTCCGTCCACTCCGTGAGGAGCTTCAAGTAGGGCTCGGTGACGTGGTCCGGGATGGACATCAGGCGGCCGTAGATCTCGTCCGGAGTGGCGGAGAGACCGACGTAGTTGCCCTTGGACTTGCTCATCTTGGACCCGTTGCCGTCGGTGCCCTCGATGAGAGGCGTGGTGATGACGACCTCGGGGGTCTGCTCCCTGATCTCCATGACCTTGCGGCACATCTGGAGGTTGAGGAGCTGGTCCACGCCGCCGAGTTCGACATCGGCGGTGATGGCGACCGAATCGAGGGCCATGACCACGGAGTACACGAACTCGGCCACGGACAGGCCGTCGCCGGCTGCGAGGCGGGTGCGGAAGTCCTCGCGCTGGAGGGACATGGAGACCGGGACCCTGGCGAGGATCTCGACCAGCTCGGGCAGGCTGACCTTGTTGAGCCACTCGCCGTTGAAGCGGAGGTCGGCCCGTTCGAAGTCGATGAACGGGGTGACCTGAGCCTGGTAGCCGGAGAGGTTGGCCGCGATGTCGGCGTCAGTGAGCGGCGGGCGCTCGGAAGACCGGCCGGACGGGTCGCCGATCTTCGCCGTGACGTCGCCGATGATGAAGACGACGTGGTGACCCATGCGCTGGAACCGGCTCGCGATGATGATCGGCACCGAGTGGCCGAGGTGCACATCGGGCGAGGTCGGGTCGATGCCGTACTTGACGACGAACGGCCGGCCCGCAGCCTGGGCCGCGGTGATCTTCACGGCGAGTGCGGACGCCGACGGGATCACGTTGATGGCGCGGCCTTCGACCAGGGCGGCCTGCTCCTGGGGGGAGAGGTCCGACAGGTCCAGGGAGCGCCGCGTATATGTCTCTTCCAGGAGCCGGGCGACCGTATAGTCCGCGGCCAGGTCCGATCCGGTGAGGATCTCCATGGCGCGGATTACGGATTCGCTGAGGCGGCTCATGATGCCTGTTCGCTCCTGGGTTGGGTCACTGGCGTAGCCAGTGGGGATGGGAAGCGGCGATTTTATCACCGCTGGTCACGCCCCTGTATTTGAATGATCACTTTCGGTATCCCCCGCCTCGGCATTCTTGATCTTCGGGAGAGGCGCCTGGGGGCGACCTGTCGCAGCGCTGGTGAGCGCCGTGAACCAGGGGCCGGCCGCTGCGCCGGATCGAATGGTGCGAGCCAGCATGGCAGCGAGCGGGCGAAGACTGGCGCGACGGCTTCCGACCTGTAGTTGTGCCTCCACACGGTGCCCGGCGGCTTGGGCGTGGAAGCGGTGGGACATACGGCGGAGGGTGCTGGCGCTCGCCCAGTCCGGAGGTGCCGTGGCCATGGCGCGCAGACGGTGGCCGAGTGCCGAGCAGACATCGGCCCTGTAGTGCTGAGAGACGCCTGGGGTGCGGCGGTCGGTCATGTTGTGCGGGTGCACGCGGTAGTGGACCAGTGGCGCGGGGAGTACGTGGCCGTGGCCTGCCTCGCGCAGGGCGTGGAAGAAGATCTCGTTGGTCGCGGGCAGGAGTGTGAGGGCGGCCTCGCGCTGTACGAGCAGAGTGCTGGTGTTCCCGCCAGCGTGGGGTTCCGGGATGAGGGGGCGGCCTTCCGCGTCGACGACGTACTCCCAGTGCTCGATGAAGAGCCGGCCGCCGGTGATCGCTTCGGCGCACGTACGGAGCTTGGCGGGGTGGAACCAGTCGTCGGCGTCGAGCGGGGCAACCCAATCGCCGCCGGTGAGCAGGAAGGCGTCGGTGAGCGTGGGGCCGAAGCCCTGGCGGTCGCGGCGGACGATCCGTACGCGGTCCCGGTGGCGACGGCACACCTCCTGCGTCTCGTCCGTAGAGCCGTCGTCGATGACGAGGATCTCGTGCAGGACGTAGTCGCCGGGTTCCTGGTCGAGGCAGCTGGTGATGGCACGGTCGAGGTAGCGACCGTAGTTGTGGCACAGGATGACGCACGAGATCCGGGGCGGTGTGGTGGTCATCGGTCGCCCCCGTAGACCTCGGCGTGGGCAGCGAGGATGGCCTTGTGTTCCTGGATGCGGTGGTCCAGGAAGGTGCGGTCGAGCCGCCGGGGACCGGAGCCGGCTCGGGCGCGGGCGTTCTCGACAGCCGCGAGGAAGCGTTCGCCGTAGAGATTGGGATGGCCCGTCGACCAGTCGAACCACTCTGGTTCGGCGACGAGCTGCTCGTGGCGCCGGTACTGCTCGGGCAGATGGCCGGTGCGGGAACACACCGGGATCAGGTTCAAGTCGAAGGCGAGTTCCAGCTGCCCGGAGTGGCTCCCCCAGAGGTACGGGAGCAGGAGTACGTCCGAGGCGAGTCCCGCATCGGTGACCTCGTCGTCTGTGGGGTACGGGCGCATGGACAGCCGGATGCGCGGGTCGTGCCGGACCGTCTCCAGCAACAAGGGGACGGGGCTGTTCGGGGTGAAGTCGGCCGGGCTGAAGGCGCGCAGGAGAAGCTGGAGAGTGCTGGCGGGGTCGGTGACGCCCAGGCTCCAGTTGATGACGGGCGAGAGCTGATCGCGACTCGGGCGCGTGGCCCCGAACATGAGGAAGCGGGTTGACGCGGTGGTGGGCTGTTCCCGCTCGCGCCCATGGAGGACCTCGGGCGGTACGACGTAGCCGTGTGGGATGACGGTCCCCGGCGGGGTGGCGCCGAGGAGGCCAGCTATCTCTGTGCGGGAGCTTTCGGTGAGGAAGACCCAGTGGACGTGCGCGGCGAGGAGGACGTGCAAGCGCTCGGTGAACGCGGATATCTCGCCGTGCATGGGGCGGGTGTCGTGAGCGGTGAAGACGACGCGGACTCCATCGCCGACACAGGTGTCGAGGAGCCGCTCCAGAACGACCGGCTCCTCCATGTCGATGTGATGCAGGTGGAGAACGTCGAGCCAGGTGAGCGGCGCATGGGCAAGGAGCCAGGCAGCGTTGACGGCCGCGGGGACGGTGGTGCCGGAGCTGATCTCGGTCCCGTTGAGGATGTGGAAGTCGGGTCCGTTCAGCTTGCGCGCGTACGGAGTGCGGGCTGGGAGATGGACTACGCGCAGCCCTTGGGCGGGTGAGGCCGCCTTGGTCACGGGGTCTCCTTCCCGAGGCCGACAAGGACCAGCTGGGTGGACAGCCCGTTGGATGCGTCGTCGCTGCGGGTGAGCCCCGCGTAGTGGATCTCGAAGCCGGAAGCGCGCAGCAGGGCCTGGAACTCGTCGCTCGCCCACTCGCGGACGTGGCTGGGATTGCGCGGCGGCCCGGGAGTCTCGTAACCGCTGCGGTACTCCCGGGCCGGGGTGGAGAAGATCGCGCCAGGGCTCCCGGCAGCAAGCAGGCCGCGTACCAGGGCCAGGAGCGGGCGCGGGTCGATCACGTGCTCCACCACATCGGAGCAGACCACGAGCGACCGCTTGGTGACGGAGGCAGCGAGGGGAAGGGAACGGGCGGTCTCCAGGTCTGCCTCGATCCACTCGCCGAAGCGGTGATTGGCACGGCACCAGTGGAGGTTCTCGCCGAAGTCAACCCCGGCGAATGCCCAGTTGGGGTGGGTGGAGGCGAGGGCTGCGAGCTTGCCGGCACGGCCGCAGCCGATGTCGATCAGTCCGTCACAGCCGAGCTGCTCAGCGCGGGCGGCGGCGTAGGGGTAGACGTCGGGCTGCCAGACCGTGGCATCGTCGCCCTCGTCGGCGAAGTACTCCACACTGTCGCGGCTGCGGTAGCCGGCCCGTATGAAGTACGAGGCGGCGTCGCCGAGCGGGAGAGTTGAGAGCAGGGGTGCGGTAGGCATATCAGAACTCCGTCCGTCACTTCGGCCAGTGGGAGAAGACGCTGATCAGGCGCTCGACGAGTTCCTCGCGCAGCACCTGCCACTCGGGCGAGCCGGTCCTGCGAGCCGCGGCGGCGTGGTCGTAGGCGGCACCGTCGACCTCGGGCAGGCAGGCGTACATCTGAAGCAGAGCCGAGCCCTCGTCCTCGCGGGACGTGTCGCTGTCGGCAGTGATCAGGGCTCGGATGTCGTCGGCGGGCATGGATGCGTCGAGCCCTGAGCCGGGGATGCTCTTGCTCATCTTCGGCAGTCCCCCGAGGCCGGGGATCATCTTGGTGTAGATGCCGGACAGCTGGTGTGCGGGCAGACCCCAGCGTTCGGCCCCGCGCCGAGCGAGTGCGACGTACTTGTGCTCGTCGACGCCGAGGGAGACCAGGACGTGCCGGCCCTCGGTCAGGAGCTGCACGAAGTCGGCGGCCATGAGGAGCGTGGCCTGCTTCATGCCGTAGGTGAGGCCGTCGAAGACGCCGTGACTGCGGTAGAGACCGGAGAGGTCTTCCTCGGCCCAGTGGAAGTCCTCGTCGTCCAGGTGGCGGGAGAGGAGGAACGCGGTGGCCAGCACTTCGGTGTGGCCTTCCTGACGACGCAGTACGCCGCGCCGCTCGTCGAAGCCGAGACGGCGGACGAACTCCTCGTACTGGTCGGCTATGCGGCGCACCTTGTCCAGCGGGGTGCGGCGGGCGTTGTACGAGTCCAGGTCACCGAGCACGATCTGCACGTCGAGGCCCTGCTGCTGGAGCTTGATGGCGCGCAGGAGCTGGAAGACGGTGCCGGCGTGCGGCGGTCCGCCCAGCCCGACGCCGGTGGTGACGATGGCGGGCTTTCCGGCCGCCGCGGCCTCGGCGAAGTCCCGGGCACCGGTGTGGCACACCCACTTGGTACTCAGGTCATCCGGGCTCATCCCCGCAAGGGCGAAGTCGATCGCGCCCAGGCCGAGGCGCTCGTACCGGTGCTGGTCGATGACGTTGTCGTAGTAGGCAGTGTCGAACTTCATGCGGACGTCTCCTGGGGCGTGGTCGGGACGGTGGAGGAGGGGTCGGTCTCGCGGAGGGCAAAGGCACTGCGGACGAGCGGCTCGAAGCCGTCGGTAAGGAGGTTGCCTAGCTCTGTGTTGCGGGGCGCGGCGACGCTGCCAAGGTCGGCTGTGACCGTGCCGTCGCCCAGGACCCAGACGCGGAACGGATAGGCGTCGTCCGGCTCGCGGGTGGGCTGTGCGTAGACCGGCAGGTCCGGAACGAGCTCGCGGACGTCGGTGACCGCCTGGATGAAGTCCTCGCGGCTGAACCCGTAGATCCCGGCCTTGCGGGAATTCGCCCGGCCGATCGGCCTGTACTGGGAGATCAGCCAGTACTCGACCGGGGTGGCCTGGGCGTAGTCGGCGATCTGCTGGGCGAGCCGCAGGAGTTCGGCGAGAGAGGCGGCCGAGGTGAAGGTGTTGAAGGCCAGGCGCCGACGATCGGCGGTGAGCATGGTCATGTTGGCCTGGAACCGGTCGAAATAGCCCTGGCCTCGGAACCAGTCGGCGGTCTCCGCGTCAGGGCCGTCGACGGCCAGGGAGTAGACGGTGACGTGCTCCCGCAGGCCGGGATAGCGGTCCTTGAGGAGCAGGCCGTTGGTGTGCAGGTTCGTCTCGAAGCCGCTGCTGTGTGCGTGCTGGAGGGCGGGCTCAAGGTGGTTGTCGTACGGCATCACCGGGTCCCCGCCGGTGAAGACGATGCGGTACGCCGAGGATTCGCTTCGGATGCGGTCAACGACCCGGGCGATGACTTCGGGGGTGGTGGTGACCCGGTTTCGCTCGCGGTAGCAGAAGCGGCACACGCCAGGGGACGCGGTGGTCGGGGCCAAGTCCCAGGCGTTGCAGTCGGTGTTGAGGACCAGGTGGACGATGCCCAGTTCATCGCGGGTCAGCATGAGATCTCCTCCTTGCGTGATGCACCGGCGGATGCGGCGACGGGACGGGGCCGCGACAGGAGGGCGTCGAGCGAGCGCGGGGAGCCTCCGGTGAGGCGGACGAACCGCCGCAGGGTGTCGAGAGCCGCGCCGGTGCGCAGGATGGTCTGTGCGGTGTCGAGCCCGGCCTGCAGGATGGGGGCTGCGTGGCCGGTCACCATGAGCAGGGCCGCGTTGAGGGCCACAGCATTGCGAGCTGATGAGCTGCCGTGTCCGGCCAGAACGTGGACCACCGCGGCGACATTCGTGTGGGGATCGGGCAGTTGGGCAATGGAACGCAGATCACCAGGTATGAGCGCGGCGGCGCGACTCACGTCTTGGGGCAGAGCCGGGTCGCACCGCCCGTCGCGGATTCGGCTGACGCGCACCGTGCTGCCAGGCAGCAGCTCATCCACGTGAAGGGCTGTGCCGGAGGACGAGTTGATGACTGTCACGTCCTCCAGCCCCAGCCGGGCGAGGAGCTGCGCGGAGACATCAACGGCGGGGTGCGAGAGCCCGTACACATAGGAGGGGCAGACGACCGGGCTGAGGAGGGCGGGAAAGGCCAGGCTGAGCGCGTGCACGGCCTGAAAGCGCCCGCCGTAGCGACTGTCGAACTCGGGCACCCGGTGCTCGATGGAGAAGAATCCGAACCCGAACTCGGCCGCGATGCCGACCATCTCGTCGTGCGGCACCGCGTCGCAGTCCGCGCCCACCAGGTCGATGAAGTCCCGCGAGCCTGTCTTGGACGAGGCGCTGCGCGAGCCGAGCTTGGCGATGTGAGCGCCGCCGGTGGCGGCGACGAAAGCAGCAGCGGAGCTGAGATTGAGGGTCTTGAAGGTCTTCTTTCCACTGCCGGTGTAGCCGACGAGCCGCACGCCCGCGGGTGGCTGGCAGTAATCCCAACCATCCCGGTCCAGGCAGGTGGCGGCCCGCACGGCGGCTTCGACTTCGGCGATTCTCGGGCCACGTAAGAGGAGACCGGTCAGGACGCTCCCCAGCATCACGTCGCGCGTGTGGCCGGCGGGGAGGTCGAGGATGCCGAGGACGCCTTCGTGAACGTCGCGAGGGTCGATGTCGGCAGGGGAATTGATCTTGTGGACGAGTGGTGGGATCTGCATAGCCACGATGAGCACTCCAGTCGGGTCGGTCAGGAGTCAGCAGTGAGCAGGGCCTTCAACGGCCGTCGCCTATCCGCGCCACGGAGGTCGGACAGCGCCCGCGGCAGGTCGAGCAGTGGGTATCGGTCCTTGGTGAGCAGGTCGGCCCATGCGCCGCCGCCAGTCAGGAGGGTCAGGGCGTCACGGAAGTCGTCGCGGCCGTCCGCGCGGCAGTAGGAGTAGGAGCCGCGGACGGTGATCGAGCGGCGGAACAGGTCACGAAGCGGCAGGGACAGCACAACCCGTGGGGCGTAAGCGTTCTGGACGACAACGGTTCCGCCGTCCCGTACTCGGGACAGGGCCTGACGCAGCGGGGCATCGTCCTGCCCAGATGCCGCATCCACTACGGCATCGCACGGTGGTAGCGGGCGCTGGTGCACGGCGACCGGGACGTCGCTGAGGGCCTGGTGCAGTTGGTCGCGACGCACGGCAGACCGCGCGGCGACGTGTACCTCCCATCCGGCCCGTACTGCGCAGATCGCGGTGCACACGGCTACGGCGCCGGTCCCGATGACACCCAGACGTCCTGGGCGCGTGGGCAGACCGCAACGCACCCCGTGCACGGCGACCGCCATGGCGTCGGCGAGCACCCCGTGCGCCGGGTCGCCCAGGGCGGGGAGCCGTACGACGCTGGCGGACGGCACGCGAACCGCCTCGGCAAGCCCACCAGGAAGATCCCAACCAACGCGCCGCAGACCCTGGCAGAGATGCACGTGCCCATCGGCGCACGCGGGGCACGACCGGCATCCGATCAGCGGGTCGACGCAGACCCAGTCGACAGTCCGAGCGATGGTGCCGACGATCTCGTGTCCGGGGAACCACGGGCTCGGTACCGGGCCGCGCCAGGACGAGCTGAGCTTGGGAATGTCGCTGCCGCAGACGCCTGCGTACCGGACGTGGATCAACGTGGTGTCGTCGGTGGCATCGAGCCCTGGAGCCGTCGCGAGGTGCAACGAGCCACCACGCATGGTCCAGGCACGCACCGCGCTCATCGGTCTCGCCTCGAGGTCAGCACGGCAGGCAGAGCCTCTACGGATGGCACACAGTCGCCGTGCCAGGGCGTTTCCCCAAAAGCGAGCCCGTCCTGGCCGCCCCGGCGCGCCACACGCAACGCACGAAGGCCAGCCCGTTGCGCACCCATCAGCTCGTCGCCGCCCCCGTCCCCGCAGTAGACGGTGCCGTGGGCCGGGACGTCGAGCTGCTCCAGTGCGCGTGCGAAGAGCCGAGGGGCCGGCTTGATGGCGCCTTCCCAGCAGCTGAACACCACCGTGTGGAAGTAGGGCGCCAAGGGTGTCGTACGCCAGCACTCGGCGATTTCTGGAGAGGCGTCGCTGAGCAGCGCCAGCCTGACTCCGGACCGTCGCAGCATGTCCAGCGCCCGGTATACGGAGCGGTCAGCCCCTAGCCGGGCCGAGGCCAGGCGGAGCAGCGTCGTTTCCACATCGTTCGTGCGTGCGCGAGCCGCACCGCAACGTACGACCAGATGCGCGGCGACCTCTGCGGCCGATCGGAGCCGGCCGTCGTGGCGCGGACGCCAGCTGTCATTCAGAGCCGAGTCCACAGTGTCGCTGCTGACCTCCATGGCGGCGGCGAACTCCCCCACCGCCAGCTCGCGGTCAGCTGCGCTGGGGGCCGCCACGAGCGTGCCGAACAGATCGAAGATCACGGCCTCGCACTCGTGCTCCACGGCATGTACGTGGCCGACGCAGTCGTTCCTCGTGCGGGGTGCGGTGGACACGATGCCTCCGGGTGATCACACGGCGGGTCCGCCAATTCCGTTAACGGGAAGGCGGGTTGACCTGGGTGGTGTGACCGTAGGTCCGTTCTGCGTGCGCACCCCGGAAAATCCTTCCGGGGTGGCCAGGGCGAGGACGGGGAGGATCTGGCCATGCGCGGAATCAGTGACACCTTGACCATCGGCGAGCGGGTCGCGTGGTACCGGCGGCGGCGCGGGCTGTCCCAGGATGTGTTGGCCGGCCTCGTGGGCAGGACCACAGACTGGCTGAGCAAGGCGGAGAACAACCGCATCGAACTCGATCGGCTCTCCGTGATCCAGAGCCTGGCCGATGCCCTCGGCGTGACGGTCGGAGACTTGCTCGGTGAGCCAACCCTCATGGACTGGGGTCCCGACACAGGACGGCGCGGAGTACCCGAACTGCGGGCCGCGCTCATGGACTACCGCATGCTCACCCCTCTGTTCACCCCTGGTCAGCCGGAGGGGGAGCCGATTGGGCTCATCGGGCTTCGCCGGGACATATCCGCCTCCATGGACGGCTACCAGTCAGCCCGATACGCATGGGTGGCCGACCAGCTCCCCGGGCTGCTCACAAGCACCCTCGCCGCCACCCGGTCCCACCAGGGCGCGGAGCAGGACGAAGCCCAGCGCCTCCTGGCGCTTGCGTATCAAGCAACTGCCCAGGTGCTGGGGAAGGTTGGCGAGGCCGAACTCGCATGGATGGCCGCCGACCGAGGGCTCGCCGCCGCCCAACACAGCGGTGATCTCGCGGTGACCGGGTCGTTGCTGAGATCCGTGATGCACTGCCTCACCTCGACCGGCCGCTTCGACGCCGCACTGAATCTGCTGGAGGACGCCGAGACGCTGCTCCGGCCGACGGAGTCGGACTCCTCCCGGGAGCAGGTGTCCGTGTATGGCGCGCTACACCTGGCCGGCGCGATGGCAGCGGCCCGCGCCGGAGACCGCAACGCCGTACGCGACATCATGGAGAGGGCCGACCAAGCCGCTCAACGTCTCGGGGCAGACAGCAACGAACTGTGGACCGCGTTCGGCCCTACCAACGTCGCCATCCACACCGTGGCCACCGCTGGCGAGCTCGGCGACCATCAGATCGCCGCAGACCTCGGACGGCGCGTAGACACCAGCGGCCTCCCTGTCGAGCGACAGGTGCGCCACCACCTCGAAGTCGCACGGGCCCTGGCCGCCCGCAACCGGGGCGACGAAGCCCTCGAGATCCTGCTCCAGGCTGAGGTCATCGCACCCGAGCAGATCCGGTATCACACCATGAGCCGGGAACTCGTACTCCGCTGGATACGCAACTCCCGAGGGCGGCCACAGAGCCATCTCACCGCGCTTGCCCGCCGGCTCCACGTCGTGGCCTGAGGCGGCACCACTTGGGGTCGAGAAGGTGATCGCTAGGCTGCCGACATGGACCGCAGCGAATTCCTGATCGGCAAGGCCACACCCCTCATGGCGGCCGGAGCCCTCTTCTTCGACGAGGCCGGACACGTGCTGCTGGTCGAGCCGACCTACAAGGACTACCGCGACATCCCCGGCGGATACGTCGAGCAAGGCGAGTCTCCGCTCCAGACGTGCGTTCGTGAAGTGCGCGAGGAACTCGGCATCACCCCGCCGATCGGCCGCCTCCTCGCGATGGACTGGGCCCCGTCGGACAAGGAGGGTGACAAGATCCTCTACCTCTTCGACGGCGGACTACTGGACCAGCCTGTGTTGGACTGCATCGAGTTCTGGGACGGCGAGATCCGGGCGGTCGCCTTCCACCCGGTCGCAGAGATTTCGACATTGACCATCCCTCGCCTGGCCCGTCGGATCGAGCAGGCGGTCCGGGCACGGCAGCGCGGCGAGACGGTTTACCTGGAGCACGGAGACATTCCTGGGTGCTGATGGCGCTCAGGGGCACGGACCAGCCTCCACACCGCCGCAACATCGACTCCACCCCCTCGTGACCTGCAAGGATATTGACCATCCGGCCTTACGTGAGGCCCAAATCGACGATCACAGCGATAGCGAAGCCATGGGTCCGTAGCGGAAGCCAGTACCGTAAGGTCGCGACAACCGCACGAACTTTGGCGACATACGACCCATTCAGGTGAACCAAGTCCAGCTTGCTGGTCTGCAACCAGATCGCTCTGGCACCTTCGATCACGCACGTCGGTGGTCCTCCACCGGCGTCCGCCTCATGCCGCCGACGGCGGAGCAGGAGCAAGGTGCGAGACGCTCAGGTGCCGCCATGGGTGCTGTTGGAGCTGATCCTCTTCGGGCGCCGACAGTTGGATCGTACGGGGCGGGACAGGTTCGGGAGGCTCTTACGCCGTCCACCTGCATCCAGCTAGCGCGAGGCTTCGGCTCTCGGGTGCGTGTCACGCCCTCGACTGCCGGGAGCGTGCGTCCCCGGGCATGCCCGGAGAAGGCAATAACTGCCATGGCTGTGAAGCGGCCTGAAGGAAACTTCCCGTACGTCAGTACCGACCCGTGGTCGGAGAAGCTGGCGGAAGCGATCAAGAACACGTGTGAGCTGGAGGGCGTGACCCCGCCGCCGCGTACCGCGATCGTTGAAGGACTTGGCACCGCGCTGGGCGACACCGAGATCAAGAAGCTCGTGGTCTCGCAGCGCACCATGAAGGTGCTCGCCACATCCGCGTACCGGGTCGTTAAGGCAGGCGACGACAAGGTCCTCCTACTAACTTGCCACGTCCACGGCGCCGGGGTTGCCCCCTGGGATCTCAACGACCGCACCGCTAGCTTCTGGACCCCTCCCAGTCCGGAGGCAACGGAGCGCGTCAAGGCACTGGTCGATGCCGAGTTCAAGCTGGAAGAGGCCCGGAAAGCGGCGAAGCAAGCAGAGAAGGCGCGAGAAGCCCGTCGCCGCTCTGTCGACGATGACACGTACGCAGCCGCAGAACTTGCAGCTGCGGAGGACAAGTACCGGGTGACAACATCGCGGGTGACCGAGGCTCAGCGCGAGCGCGACGCTCTGCTGTCCTCACTTGGCAACCGTCGGCCCCGTCCAGTAGTGAAGTCGGCAGAAGAAGACGGACGAGCCATGGCGGCACTCGTGCTCGCGCCCCAGCCCCGTGAGGTCGCGGTGCACCTGCAGCGGTACGCAGTGGAGAACCTTCGGCGTGCCGGCCGAGGTCGTGGATATGACCTCGTCGAGTCGTTGGTCGCTGCGGGTCAGCTCTCGCGCGGCATGTGCGTCCTGCAGCAGTGGCAGTTCCAGGATCCAGCCGGCCAGACGCCCAAGTCGTGGCGGATGGTCGCCGTCACCGCAAACAACCGAGCACTGGCCCGCCTCGACATCTTCGGCCTGCAGGTCGAACACCTAGTGACCGGGATGCCCCAGTCCCTGTACCCCCAACCGCGCGAGAGCACCGACTCCGAACTGCTGCTGCACAACCAGCGGGAAGTACTGAATCGCATCTCTTACAGCCTCAACGAGGCGCTCGCCGCAGAAGGAACAGACCGGGAGCATCCTGCCCATCGGGCCGGCCGGATCGCGGAGGTCCCGACGGAGGTTGTGGTCGGCTGCAGTAACCCCGCCGCCCTGGAGCATCTGCTTCGGGCACTGAACGTCGACGATCATCTCCGTGGGATCCAGCCATACGACGAGGATGCCCGCCTCATTGCCCTCTTCGCCATTCTCGTCGACGCATACGCCACAGAGGGGCTACTCGTACCGGCACTCGCCGACACGTTTCCTGAGGCAAGGGGCGCCGACCGTCTCAACGCAGACGGTGTGCGGTCAGCTCTGACCGCTAACGGGCCACTCGCCCCCCTCTCTCCGCTGCTGCCGCCGGGCGAAGAGATCTCACTCGTCACCCTTCGCGACGTCGCGCTCCGGTCCATCACTGCACTGGTCTTCCCCGACCTGCCAGCAGCACCACCAAAGTCGGGGCAGCGCCAAGTCCGCGATACAGGCCGCTACTGGCCGATCGTGCGCGGTGCACTGCAGGAGCCGGCCTGGAGCCAGACGGGCGCCAAAACAGCCGCGGCCCGGACTAAATTGTGGTCCGCTGCCGTGGCGCAGCTCTCCATGCACCGCGCCAACATCCTCTCCGCCACCGGCCTGTTCGCCACTGCGGACACCAAAGAGGGCGCGCGGCAAGATCCCCGTTCGCTAAAGGACTTGTTCCTTGGTGCACAGGCAGGCGACGCCACCGCATGGGCAGCTCTGGTCCAACGCATGGTGCCTAACCTGATCCACGCACCCGAGCCCCTGATCACACCAGGCCAAGGAAGCGAAGCCGGCGGGCAGCGAAAGGGAGAGCGCCGGAGCCCGGCAAACGCAGTGGCAGCATTGAAGATGGCGTACAAGCAAGAAGCGCCGAACGTCACCCGCGAACTGCTTCTCGCCTTCGCCAAGGCGGTGTTGGAGCACCCGGACGCCACCGAAACACCGGAGGTATCCGACGGCACAAGGCTGATCTGCTACGGCGAGCAGACCTGGTCCGAAGAGAACAGGAGCACGATCGTCCCCGGCATGATCCTCGCCCCGGACACAGACGGACAGCCGACAGCGCTCGTGGTCGACAAGGCGTGGTTCGACGAGCTCTTCCCGCCCATCTGGGGCAGCGCCTTCCAGAATGGAAGTGGCCGCAACGCAGTCACGGGCACCATTGGCTCGGCAGATCAGGCCGACGACGACCGTTCCAACGACGACACCTCGCGTGCAGCAGGAGGCGTCGCCGCAGATCCACGGGCGCAGCTGGGCGCCCTACGGAAAGAACTGCCGGCCCGGATCGAGCTCGTCGAGGGCGGGTACGAACGCGCGGTCCAGGCAGCCGACGCACTGCTGAGCGACTTCGAAACGGCCCGGCGCCTCCGGGATGACCTCGGCGAAGACCCGCTTCCCGCCGATCAGCGGATCGAGTGGATGGAGAAGCTGACGAAGGCTCGCGGAGCGGCCGAAGCAAGCATCTCTGCCCTCAGCCAGGTCGAAGCCCTCATCCTCCAGCTGTAACCGCATTTCCTGACCTCGCTGGTGAGGGTGCTGCTCCGCCGAGCAGCACCCTCACCAGCGCATGCAGCATAGTTCGCTTCGTGTGCTCGCCCATTGGCCTCCGCCAATGTCGGGTCACAGTGCGCCGAGGCGCCATTCCGTACCGACTGCGACGTGAGGATACTGACCGCCATGGCTTCGCCGTCACAGGAAGAGATCGGGAGCGCAGTTCGAGCCGTTTCGGACCTGCACATGGCAACGGTCCATGATGAGCACGCTCGGGCGACCGACCATGCTGCAGCCAACCTCTGCTCGGACGCGGGGCTCTCTGTGGCGCCACCCTGGCTGCACCAGCTGATCAACGAGGCCATCCAGATCGGCTATGCAGCTGCTCTGCGCGACGTGCGTGACGGCGACTTCGACGACGACATCCGGGAGTGGCGACCGTACCTGTCCGAGGGATAAGCCCAGGTCGGTAGGGCTGACCCGGCCGCTCCGTGGTTGCAGTTCTGGTTGCATTCACCGGCGTACAGCACCGTTCGGAAGCCTCACCGTCACTGGCTGCCTCGCAGGTCAGGACGTTCCCGTACGTTCCAGAACCCCCAGACGAACATTTGGAAAGCGTGTTGGGGGCAACCCCTCACGAGTTCGAATCTCGTATCCTCCGCCATTGCTCTCACCGGGCAATACGTTGAAGGATCCCACCGTTCGCGGTGGGACCCTTCGGCGTTCGTAGTCTCATCTTCAGTCTCAACGAGACTCCTCGGAGCCCTCCGCGCCGCTATCGTCAGCGTCGTTGGCCACTTCCCGGATGAGTCCTCCGACCCGCTGCGCGACGTCGGCGAGGATGCCGCCCGTCACGTGCTGGTACCGGGCCGCCATCGCCGTGGACGACCAGCCCATGATCTGCATCACGACCCGTTCGGGGACACCGAGGATGAGCAGCACCGTTGCCGCGGTGTGCCGGGCATCGTGCAGGCGCCCGTCCCGAACCTCCGCGTCGGTCAGCAGCCTCTTCCACACGTCGTGGTCCGCGCTCGGCACCAACGGCTCCCCCACAGGAGAGGTCAAGACGAACCCGGACTCTCGCCAGTCCTCCCCCGCGATCGCCCGCTCGCGTGCCTGCTCTCTGCGATGGAGCTCCAGCAGCCTCACCAGTTCGTCAGGTACACCGATGACGCGGCGGCCGGCGCGCGACTTCGTATTGGCCGTGTCCTCGTTCTTCCTGACCCTCTTCTTGCAGAACCCCGGCTTGGTGCCGCAGTCGCCGCCGCAGCCGTGCAGGTACTTCGGCCTCAGCCGGTTCTTCCTGACGCGCAGGACTCCGGGCAGTACGTGCTGCCACTCCTGCCACAGCTTGCTCCAGAGGCCGTCCCCCGGCTCGGGGAGTCGGCCCTTGTACACGCCTCCGGCTGTCGATGAGGGTTCGTGGGCCGACCCGACCGGGTGGCGACAGCGAGACGGGGCGCCCCTCCCGGCCGTACCCACAGGCGGTGACAGCCCGGTGGACGCGTCAGAAGACCGCGCGGTCACGGACCAATACGACTACCGCGATGGCGAACCCCGTACGAGGCCCTCCCGGGACCGCCAGTAACGCCAGCAGTGCGGTACTGAAGCCAGGCCGCCGCTGCGGGAAAGAACCGACACCACTGAGCCGTCAGAACTGGTACGGCAGCGAATATGCGGAGTATGGCCTTTTGTATGGCATCGAAGAAAGTGACGGTGACGATCCCCGAGGATCTTCTTGAGGAGATTCGCGGGGAGCGGCCGAGCGAGGTCTGTCGGCGTACGTGGCCGAAGCCCTGCGCTTCAAGCGCGACCGCGACCGGCTCAGAGAGCTCGCCGGCTGGCTGGAGGAGGAGCACGGGCCAGTCACGGAAAGCGAGCGCGACGCAGTGCGCCACGAGCTGGACGATCTTGATGCCGAGCACGAGAACCGCGCGGGCAGGAATTGTGCGGGAGAAACCGCATGAAGCAGCGGAGCAGCGGAGCAGCGACCACAATCCGGCGCTGCGTGTCTTCGTGCTGGACTGCGAGGCTCTGTCGCTGGCCGTGCGCGGGGATCGAATGATGATTGCCCGGCTCAGGCTGGCCGCTGACGGTGAAGCCGAAGTGGTGACTTCTCCGATGACACTCGTCGAGGCCTACGACGGCAGAACCACCGAGCAACGCTGGGACTGGGTCCTCTCCCGCATCAACGTGGCCGACATCGGGAAGGACGAAGCGCGCCAGGCCCGTCGGCTCTTGGCCGACGCGGGTCTGCACGGCCACAAGTACACGATCGATGCGGTACTCGCAGTCATCGCGCGGCAGCAGAAGGGGCAAATCACGGTCTTCACCTCAGACGTGGACG
This sequence comes from Streptomyces sp. NBC_01433, assembly GCF_026340105.1. Lineage (NCBI taxonomy): Bacteria > Bacillati > Actinomycetota > Actinomycetes > Kitasatosporales > Streptomycetaceae > Streptomyces > Streptomyces sp. NBC_01433. Next base: position 2,154,023 of record NZ_JAPEPM010000001.1, read on the forward strand.
ACTTGGAACGGCTGGTCCCCGACACAATCGTCGTCAGGAAGGTGTGACCTCGGCCCGGTCTCAGTTCTGGTCTCATTCACCGCCGTACATCACCGTTCAGACCGCCGATCTGTCCCGGCTCCGGCTCAGGACGACGTCCCCCACGATCTGCCATTCTGGCGTCTGTGCACGGCCGATTCCGGTCGGAGACCACCAGCACTCGTCTTTGTGAGGTGTCCCCATCGGCAAGCCCAGTGGATCAACTCTGGCCGCGTGGCTGAGTGATCTGGAGGCCGACCGGCTTGAGCGGGTCCTGGCAGCTCGCCCGGATGCCGTGTCCCCGCCGGAGCCACGATCGTTCGGCGAGCTCGCGGACCGCCTTCAGCGCCCGGCGTCCGTGGACCCGGTGCTGACCGGGCTCGCGTTGCCGCACCTTCAGGTGGCCGAGGCTCTGGCGGCATTGGGGCCCGTTCCACGTGCCGCCCTGGCCGATCTGGTGGACGTGACCGGAGCGGAGAGCGCTCGCGGGCTGGACGCGGCTTTGGAGGCGCTGGCCGACCGCGCACTCGTCTGGCCGGACGGCGAAGGGCTGCTGCGCATGGCGGCGCCGTTGCGGCAGGCGTGGGACTCGCCGCTGGGGGTGGACGCTCCGCTCACCCGGCTCCTGGCGGACACGACCTCCGAGGAACTGCGCCGCATGCTGGTGGCCCTGGGCATCCGGTCGCCCGGCACCACCAAAAAGCATCGGCTGATCGCCCTGCTGGAACACCATGGCGATCCGGAGCGGCTGGCCGCGGTCATCGCTTCGGCGCCCGTGTCCACCCGGAAACTGCTTGAGAGGCGAGCCTCTCACCACGGTGAACACGCGGAATCGCAGGCGCGTTTCATCACGTTCAGGACCCCGTCGGCCGACTCCGAGCCGGGCGCGCGCTGGGCGCTGGAGCGGGGACTGCTGGTCCAGGACCGGCACTCCGGGTACGGATCCACACGCATGCCCGCCGAAGTGACGCTCGCCCTGCGCGGAACAGGCTGGCACGCCCCCTTCGAGCCCGTCCCGCCCGTCGTGCGGACGGTGTCCGTCACCTCGGCGGAAGTGGAGCGGGAGGCTGCGGCCGCCGCCACGGTGTTCGCCGCACATGCCGCGTCGGTTCTGGCGACGTGCTCCGCGACTCCGCCGGTCCTGCTGAAGTCCGGTGGGGTCGGAGCACGTGAGCTGTCCCGGATCGGCAAGGCGGCGCAGTGCGACGACATCGTCGTACGCCTCGTTCTGGAGACGGCGTACGACGCCGGGCTGCTGGCCCGGGACGGCGACCGGGTCGCGGCGACGGACGGGTACGACACCTGGGCGGAGAGAGAACCGGCGGCGCAGCTCACCGCGCTTCTCCACGCCTGGCGGACGCTGCCGCTGACTCCGTCCCGGGCCCGCGACGAGGACGGCAAGGCGCTGCCCGCGCTCGCCGGAACACCGCCCTGCGGCGGCTGTCTACAGGCCCGGGAGGGGCTCCTCGCCGCCGCGGCGCGGCTCCCGGCGCACCAGGGGGTGCACAGCGCCGCGGAACTGGGGCCGTTGGTCGCCTGGCACCGCCCGCTCGCCGAGCAACTCCCGCAGGACACCGCGCCCTTCGCCACCGCGATCCGGGAAGCGGAACTGCTCGGGGTCGTCGCCCGCGGCTGCCTGTCCCCCGTCGGCGCCGCTCTGCGGGCCGACGACGCCGAAGCCGGCGAAGCGCTCGCCGCCGCCTGTGAGCGGCTGCTGCCGGAGGCCACCAGGGCTGTCCGTTTCGGCGCGGACCTCACCGCCGTCGTCACCGGCACCCCGTCCGCCCGCCTCGCCGCACTGCTGGACACCGTCGCGGACAAGGAAGCCGGTGGCACGGCATCGGTGTGGCGGTTCAGCCCCACATCCGTTCGCCGTGCCCTGGACACGGGCCGCGCGGCGGATGCCCTCGCGGCCGACCTGAGCGCCGTCGCGGTCGGTGCCCTCCCCCAGCCGCTGTCGTACCTGATCAACGACACCGCGCGGACTCATGGCCGGGTGCGCATCGCCCCCGCCGCATGTGTGATCCACGGCGAAGAACCCGCTCTCCTCGCCGAACTCGTCACTCACCGAAAGCTCGCCGCCCTCGGCCTGCGCCTGCTGGCCCCGACCGTGCTGATCAGCCGGAGCCCCCTCGACAAGACCCTCGCCTCGCTCCGGGCCGCCGGCTATGCCCCCGTCGCCGAGGGGGCCGACGGAACCGTACGCGTCGAGAAGACCCGGCGCCGACGTGCCACCGCCCCACTCCCGGGCCAGCGGCGGCGGTCCGTGCCGACGGTGGCTCCGCTGGCCCCGGAAACCGTCGACCTGAGCACGCTGGCCGCCAGGCTGCGGGCTGCCCCACCGACACTTCCGGCTCCCGACCCGTTCGGCACCGGGGTCCCCTACGCCACGGACACCGAGGAGATCGTCGCCGGGTACGCGAAGAACCTGGCGTACAGCGATGTCCGCCGGCTCGCCCATGCCTTCGACGCCGGCACGGCCATCACGGTCGAGTACGTCGCCGCCTCGGGCAACCGGACCGTACGTACCCTCAGCGAGCTCGTGCTCGACCCGCCGTACCTGTATGCCTGGTGCCATCTGCGCGACGACGAACGGGTCTTCACCCTCTCCCGCGTCCACGGCGTCATGCCCGGGTAGCCGGGATCCGTGTCGTGGCTCGGTGTGCGGCCCGCCACTGCGGCCGTGCCCCGCCACCGAGCGCTGCGACGAGCCACCACTACGATCGCCGACCATGGACTGGGTCGAGCGCACCGCGCGGTTGAGGCAGTGGACGAGGAGCGGGGCGCGGGCTCCGCACAAGCCGTTGCTGTTCCTGTACGCGCTCAGCCGGTTCCAGCAGGCCGCCGATGACGAACTGCGGTACAGCGCCGTGGAGGAGGACCTGCGGGGACTGCTCGCCGAATACGGTCCCGGTAACCGGACGACGCCCGCCTATCCCTTCCATCACTTGGTGAGTGACGGCGTGTGGGAGGTGCGCACCGAGCACGGGCCGGGCAGCCCCGGGACCGGGGTCAGGGAACTGCGCGCAACCGGCGCCGCCGGGCGGCTGACGCCGGAGCTGCGGGCGGCGCTGCGGCGGGAGCCGTCCCTTCTCGGCCGAATGGCACGGGTGCTGCTCGATCTGAACTTCCCGCCCTCCCTCCATGGCGAGCTGTGCGAAGCCGTCGGCCTGGAGCTGGAGGAGGCCGAGACCGGACTGCTACCGGCCGCGCGCAGGCAACGGGACCGGCGGATGCGGGAGATGGTCCTGACGGCGTACGAGTACCGGTGCGCCTTCTGCGGGTACGACGGCAGGATCGGCGCGATGCCGGTCGGGCTCGAAGCCGCCCATGTGCGCTGGTGGGCGTTCGACGGACCGGACGACGTCGAGAACGGGCTGTGCCTGTGCTCGCTGCACCACAAACTGTTCGACAAAGGCGTACTCGGTCTCGGCGAGGGCCACCGCATCCTGGTCTCGCAGAGCTTCGTCGGCCACAGCACCGCCGCCCGCGAGCACGTCATCAGGCTCGCCGGCCGTCCGCTCATCGGCCCCCAGCCGGGCATCCGCCCCATCGCCGCCGCCCACCGTTCCTGGCACACCAGCCAGGTCTTCCACGGCAGCCCACGTCCCGCCACGACCGCCTGACCGCCGACCTGGGCAGTTCGGTCGAGGAGTACGAAGGCTGAACCACTGAGCAGCACTCGGACTGGGAGGGCCGCCGCGTAAGCGCCGCCCTCTCTGCGGTAGTTGATGAACATATGAGTCACTTCACCGCGCCTTCCGCGGAAACGCATCACCGCGACCCTGTGCGCAAATTCAACTGCGCTGCCGCCCCAGGGCCGTTGACGAATGACAACGTCGACATCGCTCCCCGGACAATCGGGGTCGGGTGCTCCACTACAACCGTCCCGTGCCGCTGTGAGTCTGTCTCGTCGTCCAGCCGCCCTCCGGTCCACACGTATGTCACCTGGACAGGGATCCCTCACCGCGAAGGAACGCTCAACGATGCTCATAAGACACCTGCTGCGCACCTCGGCAGCCTCTGCGACCCTTGCCGCCACCTTGCTCGTCGCCGGTGGCGCCGAGGCGGCCGGCATCCCGTCCGCGTGGGAGGTCTCCCTCTCCGGGGACGGCCCTGCCGGGTCCCTGATGTCGGTCTCCTCCGTCGATGACGGATCGGCCTGGGCCGTCGGCCGGAAGGAACAGCACGGCGTCATCATGCGCTGGGACGGGTCGGCGTGGAAGGAGGACACCGCCCCGGGGCTTCCCGACGTCTGGCAGTGGTCGTCGGTCAGCGCGGTGTCCGCCGACGACGTCTGGGCCTACGGCACGCGGAAGAGGGATCAGGTGCTCGCGCATTTCGACGGCGAGCGCTGGAGCGGCGTTCCCACCGCCGGTCCTGCCGACGAGTCCTGGCCCGAGGTGCCGATCGACGCCGTTCCCGGACGGCTGTTCAAGGGCGGCAATGCCCTCTACACCTACGCCGACGGCGCCTGGACGACCTTCGCACTGCCGCACCTCGTCGACATCCGCGACATCGACGCCCTGTCGGCGGACGACGCCTACGCGACCGGCATGCGGTACCCGGTGAAGGGCGGGCACCCGGTGACCTACCACTGGGACGGCACGACCTGGACCCTGATGGCCCAGCCCCCCGTCCGCGCCGGTACGGACACCGCCAAGATCGCCGCGGAGTCCCCCGACAGCGTCTACGTGGCCGGATGGGCCGATGACCCCGACGCCGGTCCGCCCGTCCCGAGCGTCACGCACTGGAACGGCGCCCGCTGGGAGGACGTCACGGGCTCGCTCACCGGCCTCTACGTCCACGCGATCGCGCCCGACGGCCGCGGCGGCCTCTGGGTCACCGGTAACGACCAGGCCGAACCAGCAGCCGCCGGGCCGGTCTTCTGGCACTACGACGGCACGACGTGGACCAAGGGAGCCGGTGCGTCGGCACCCGACGGCGCCACCGAGTGGCCGTCCTACTCCTTCTACGATCTGGCACCGGCCGGGAACTCCGGCGGCTTCTGGGCCGTCGGCGACTACTCCACGCCCATGGACGCCCACGGTGACCAGCAGGTCAACGGCCTGATCCAGCGGTCCACGGAGCTCACGTCGCGGCCGACGGCCCGCCGCTAGCGCCCCGGCAGACTCCGAAAAAGCTGAGCTCTCCGGTCTTCGGCACGACTGACGGCGTCCTCTCCCCGCACAAGCAGGAGAGGGCGTCGTCCTGCGGTGAGCCCCGAATTCGTAGATCACCGAACCGTCCAGCGATCACCACAACAGACGTAGTTCGCCTTTCGCGCAGGCCTCAGCCCGCCGTCCGCCCCTCGGCGAAACGCGCGCCCGCCTCAAGGTCGTCGTAAAGAACCCGCACATCCTGGATGCCGAGTCCACGCATCAGATCGGGCAGACGCACGACGTAGGCTCGTCCCACCTTCCGCAGGGGGCAGGGAAATTCACCACGTCCGGCCCGCCTGTACGCCGTGGTCGGACTCAGGTCCAACGCCTTCGCCGCAGTCCGCAGGCCCACCTCCGCTGGGAGCCCGAAGACCGCTGAGAACGACACCGACTCATCACGACGACGCATCATTCTCCTCCTCCCTCATCTCGAACAGACCCTGTTGTACGTCCGGTTCGCGCGGCGTATCGCCCCGCCCCGGGCACCGGCCCGCACGACGGTCCTGTCTTACCTGGCGCACATGCGGCAGGAGTCCCAGGCGGTACGCCAAGGAGCCCAGGCGCTCTCCTTGTGCCTGCTGGGCGAGCCTTGAGGACATGACATCGACCGGGACGACGGTGTCGGATTCCGCCATGGCCGAACGAACCTCCGCCTCCGCCGCCGGACCCCGCGCCATGTCCCACTCCGCGGTCGGTCTCTCGTGCGGACTCCGACGCCCTGTCCGCCATCCGACGGCGAACGCAGCGTCCATCAGGTGTCGCTCGGCCTCCAGGGGATCTGCTTCGCCGACACTCCGCATCCCTTCCAGAGCTCCAACCAGCAGCGCGGAGCACACATCGGCGTGTTCCGCACCTGTACGCCGGGCAATCGCCCTCGCCGCGCCTCTCAGCCGGGGCGCCAGCAGCCAGAGGGCGACCAGGGTCCACCGCTGTTCTCCCCCGCCCTTTCCCTCTTCGCGGATGTGGTGCGCGATGTGGCGCCAGGCATCGGCACGTGCGGGGCAATCGGCCGCTCCCTGGGCAGCCTTGGTGCGCAGCAGATCCGGCCTGCCGTATTCCTCGACGCAGAGAGGCATGGTGGGTAACCCCGGCCCCCCGCACAGGCGCGTGTCGGCATACCTCTCCTCCACCCATCCGCAAATACGGCTCAAAGCGTCAGCCCTGGACAACGTAACGGTCATCGACCCACCCCCTCGCTACCGCTGTCGGAGCCGCCCTGATTCCAGCCACCGGGCCGGGGTTGTTCGGGCACGTCCGCTGCCGACACCGTGCCTGAGGGCGTGACCTGCCAACCACCACCGCTCACCGCATCCGTGCCTTCGGATCGAAACGTGTCAGCGGCGAAGAACCCGGGATCGGCACCCGGGTAGGTGGGTTGCCGGTGGATGTCCGGCCCGTCCGACACCGCCGCTCCGTCCTCGTACGCCGCTTCAGCGGGGCGCCCCACTTGCTCGTACCAGGCCGCCCCACGTCGCACATCCGCGCGAACGCTCTCCGCAGCCTCCGACCGACCGACGCCCTCAAACATCCGAGCGAGACGATGGGTGAACGCGGCTCGCTCGGCCGAATCCGGGGCCATGCCGAGGTCGTCCAGCAGGGCGGACACCCTCTCACCAGGGGACTCCTGACGTCCTGCCCGTTGCCCATCGCCCCCCGCCTCCGGCACGGCGTTCTCGTCAACTGGTTCCGGGTGGTCGAACCCACTCATCGGTTCGTCCACAAAGGAGGCGCCACGAACGGTCAGCAGATCACGGAACTCCTCCGGAACTACCTCATCGTTGGCAGCGGCTGACAGAACCGTCAGTGGTGCGATCATCTCCACCGCGCGTTCGATCTGGTCCTCATGGCGCGCCAACCACCAGACGACCGCACTGCCGGGACTCTGCAGTACCTCCCCACCGAGGTATTCGCGGAGATTACGTTCATGCTGACTGCGACTCTCCCAGGCGCCCATAGCCTTCCGCAGTCCGTCCAGTTCCTCCAGATGTTCACGATCCGCCTGCCTCAGAACAAGCCGGATGTCTGTGGCAAATGCGGTCACCAGCGCCGAGTCGTCGACAAGCGGAGTTCCGAGCACACCCTCCAGCCACTGTTCCAGGAATGTGCACCGGCTGGGGTGTTCCACCTCCGTCACCCTCTGTACACGCTCCAGGACGGCCGTCGCCGCCAGAGCACCTGGATTGCCGTGTGCCGAGGTATTCCTTCCCGCCGCCCTCCAGCAGACGGTGGCGGAGAACAGAAACGGACAATCCTCCAAGGCGCTCCGCACCGGTACCACGACTACCGAGGTTTCCAGGTAGGGACTTTCGGCCGGAGGCTCCGGAAAACCCCCGGCCTCTTCCTCCTCGTCTTCCGGCCAGGCGGAGCCGCCCTCCCGGACGGCACTCGACACTCGCATGTCGATCAGCAGCGCGCCGGCTCCGATTGCCGGCAGGAGAAACCACACCCAGATCGGCCATCCGAGCACTGCTCCCAGCGTCAGGACCGCCGATGCCAGGCCGGCTGACAAGAGCCGCGTCATGTGATGGGGCTTCATATACCCTTCCCTGTCCTTCGTGTGTCAGAGCCGGAAAACACGGGGCCGATGCCCTGCATCAGGTCGATCTCCCGACAGAATCGGTCGGCGGTCCTACAGCGGTCTTCGCGTCGCATGCGCGTCTCCAGGGGCATGCCGACGGGAGGGGAGTCGATCCAGTCACACGCGGCCGCATAGAGGTGGTTGAGCAGGTCACGATCGCCCGCCGACGCGGCAAGCAACATGCCCAGAACCTGATCTCCCGACCTGCGCCAGGTCAGGACGGCGAGCCAGCGCCGCACGACGGGGGTCCAGGCAGCCGCCGGTGCGGTCATGACCGCTCGCCACGCCTGGATGAACTCTTGCCTGGGCGGAGTAATACGCAGCTCGACGGGGTCCAGCAATGCCAGGAGGACATCCATGCCCCGGCCGTCCGTTGTCGCTCTGTGCAGAAGACGCTGGATCAGCCGTCCGTACAACCGACGGTTGCTTCGGGCCAACTCCAACAGCGCCAACCGCGCCGCTGCCGCGGTGCCCTCGGTGCGCCCTCGCCCCAGGGCGAGATGGCGGAGCCGGACCATCGCCTGTTCGGGATGCGTCACGGCTATCACCTGCTGACACACAGCCGTGAGTACCCGTGCGAGATCGGGCGCGATCCCTCCGCCGGTCACCCAGGAGTACACCCGGGACCGGAATCGCGGACCGTACTGAGCATGGCTGAGGCCCATCTCCAGCGCCGCGGCGGCCTCAGCGCGCAGGCGACCGCCTACCGCGGGCTGCGTCCACCGCTCAATGAGTTCGCACAGATCGTCCGTGCGGCCGGTGGACAGTGTCTGCTCCGCGAATCGGCCGATCAGGCGCGCACGGTCCTCCGCCGTGAATTCGGGGAGTTCCACGCACTGACCCACCCAGTCCCGGAAGCTCGAACGGAGATCGGGAAAGTTCTCCCAGAAATGCCGTCTGACCGCGCTGTCGTAAGCAAGCCTGGTGAACGTCACGCGCCCGTCGCCGTCCCGCCCGAGGTCAAGCTCCTCCAACTGCTCGCCGAAGTCGGCCTGTGCGAGGCGCGGTGTCTGTTCCTGCTCGAAATTCAGTACCGTCAACAGGCAGTGCGCAGCGCTCAGCACCGCCGCCGATGCCGCTCCGCTGTTCATGGCTGCCGTGAGCAGCAGGGCGCGTTGCGGAGCACCACGATGCTGCCGCATGTGCCCGGCGACCTCGGACGACCGGTTGGTCGCGGCGGCGACGGCCTCGTCCCGCCAGTCCGGGAAGTTCGTCCCGTACCGGTTTCCGTCCCGCGCCTGGACGACCAGATCCGCCAAGCGGGCCAGCTCCCTCACAGGAGCGGCGGCGAACATGTGGGCCAGGTGGTCGGTATCCAGTTGCCCCGGCTCGAACGCCACACCCCGTACCCGAAGGTATCTACTGAACACCGCCCGTCCACGGGGGCGTTCGAGACGCACCACCAGAGGGGTCAGGTCCGGGTCGAGCATCCACTCCAGGCCGACCGGGGGTACAGCGACCAAGCGAGCACCGCACTGTGCCACGAGCGCGCGGTAACGCATGAGGCTCTGCTGGGCTTCGGGGTAGTCCGCGTGGGTCACATTCGACAGGTCCAGCAGATAGCAGTCGTCGGCCGAGACGTCGAGGGTGTCCTCTTCCCAGGTCAGCGGTAGTTCTTCGACCCGCCCACCGCGCACCGATGCCTCTTCCAGCAGCATCGTCGCCGCCGTACGTCGGCCGATCCCGGGCGCTCCGTCCACGAGGACCACAGCGCCGGGGGTCGCCAGCCGGTCGGTGGCCTGACCGTAGCCCCGTGGGCGTACGAAGTAACTGGCCAGCCTGCGCCGGTGCTCGCGTACGATGCCCAGCCGCGAGGCCCCTGATCTGATCAGCCGCTCGTTCGCACCGGCCATCCACTGGTTGACGATGTATTGGTCCCCGCTGCCGCTGTGCACGGGGCCTCGCGGATCACTGACGTACGTGCCACCCGTTTCGGTCAACGCTCCCCGTCCACAGGCCGTCCGCTCTGGTCCGAACGCTGATTGGCCTTGCCGTGGTTGTCTGCCACGTAGTTGACGCCACCCCCGTCGCCGGAGATTCGCGGGCCCACGTGCTGCTCGCGGGCCTGGTAGAGGTGTCCACTGCCCATATGGACGGGGCCGTGGGACTCGCTGAGGAAATTCCCGGAGAAGCCGTCCTCGAGGTTGCCGATGCCACCGTGCTGACGGTGCTTGATCACCCTCGCCCTTCCACGGGCGGCCCCGGTCTCCTCCGAGTCCGTCTGCCCGTCTTCCTGCGGTTTCGCCGAAGGGCTCTCGTGCCCGTGGCTCCGTGCGGCGTCCGCGAGATCAGGCAGCAGCGTCACCAGGTCGTCTGCCAGACGCGACAGATCGGCGTCCGCGTTGCGGTGGTTGAGCCGGCGATACTGACAGTCGGCAAGGTCTACGAGCTCCTCCGGAAGCTCCCCGCTCCGCAGGCGTTTCGCCCCACCGACCAGGAGTGGGATGACAACCGCGCCGTTCTCGAACGCCTCCTCGATCTCCCGCCGTGTCCAGTCGTCCGGGTCCTCCAGTGCACTGCGGCCGCCCGAGCCACCGGCCTCCAGCCACCGGGGACCGATCACCGCCAGCAGAACACTGGTGCGCCGGACGGCTTTGAGCAGTTCCTGGGGGTACCGGCTTCCCGGGCCGATGGACTTGCTCGCACGGAAGACGTTCTCATCGCCGAAAATGCGCGAGAGTTCCCGGTCCACCAGCGTGGCGGTGGCTTCTTCGTCGTTGGTTCGGTAATTCACGAAGATCAAGGGCATGCGGGATCCCATTCTGTGAGTTCATGCTCGGACGACGAATGAAACGTGCGCGAAGGACAGCCCCCGCCGGTCCGAGGACCGGGGCGGTGCTCCGTGACGAAGTGAGCACGCCGGACCGCGCGGCCGGACCTGGTCAGATCACGTCGCAGCGGTAGGGCGTACAGGGGCTTCTACGCCACGGAAACCGCAGCGGGAAAGACGTTCAGCTGGGGCTCAGCACATGAGCCAGCACGGGGCGAAGATCGCGCACAGCGGGATGTGTCCGGAACCGGGACCATTCCCGGTCGAGCCGCCGCACATCTGTGCGTACCGTGGCGGAGGGAACGATGCTCGCGAAGGCCAACAGCTCCCGAGCCGTCTCGCACGAGCGCTCGATCTCACCCGATGCCGCCTGGGCCAGGGCGTTACGGAGCCCGAACCGGGTACGGGTTCGCAGCGCATGCGGCGCGATGAGCCGGCATTCGCGGTCCAGGACGGTGGCCGCCCCCCGGGGGCGGCCCAGATCGTAGAGGCACCAGCCGGTCACCATGGAGACGGGATCGGCCAGTTGCGTGGTCCCCAGTACGGGAGCGTCCGCTGATCCCTCGTCCAGGGCTAGAAGCGCACGCGCCCGGTCCAGTGCCTTGCCGCACGCCCTCTCGTCGCCCGCGAGAGCATGCCCCTGTGCTTCCCGTTGTGCGGCGAGACCTCGGATCCGGGGCGGCACAATGGTCCTCTGGGCCTGCTGCGCGAGAGCGATCGTCTCGGGCGCCCGCCCGTTGTAGAAGGTGACGAGGGCCCGGCGCACCAAGGCGTAGTCCGCCAGATATTCATCACCACCGGCCCGCGCCAACTCAGTCGCTTGGGCGGTCCACTTCAGGGCTCCGGCCTCATCACCGGCTTCCTGCGTCATCCACCCGAGGTACTCGGCGAAACGCGACGCGATGACGAGCAGCCCGGTCCGATGGGAACCGGTGGCACGAGAGGCGAGCGCGGTGACTGTTGCTGCCTGGGACCGAAGGATCGGCAGCAGGGTGGCGGGAGCCATGCTCTGGCCCAACTGCCGCATCTGATGGAGCTGATCTCGGAACAAGTCGTCCGGGGGCAGTGCTGTGTCCTCGGCGGGGCTGCCGCCCTTGCCCCCTTCGGCCAGAGTGACGGCGAGCAGCGACCCGACGCCTGTGGCGATTGCCTGCCGACGTGCCATCGTCGGCCTGCCCCCAGCGGCTCCGGCTCGGGATTCGACAGTTTCCGTCAGCTGCCCATCCGCTCCGAAGAACGCATCGCACCGCCGCACCAAATCGAGCGTAGGAGGCTTATCACCCCTCTCGATCTTGCACAGGTGTCCTTTGCTGTAGCTCATGGCGACGGCCAACTGTTGCAGCGTCATTCCCGCATCCTGGCGCAGACGACGTAACTCCGCGCCGAAACCTAAGGGAATTTCCATACCTCAACCTCCCCTAAACACCCTTGTGGGCAGCCAACTTGCCGCCCGACTGCGTCTGCTGACGAGTCTCGCACGGTGACGCGCTACCTAGCCCGGGTATGGGCAAGTTTCATGTTTCCTCTTCTTTACTGCAGCACAGTCATCGATTTTTCTCTCCCTGCCGCCGAATTCGCCAGAGAGAAAACTTCGAGCCAGCCGCTTCCGGCCAGGGAACGCGTCCCCCTTAATGCAGACCAAGGGAAATCCCTCACAAGTTCGAATTGATCCACCTCTACCGTGGGCCGCGCCGGGCCATACGCGACGCACCTGCGGGAGAGCGGAGAGAAGCCGGCCCCGCACCCCGCTCGAGATACGCGTGGCCACACCAACTACGGCTGAATTCAGCCTCCTTGGCTTGGTTTCGGACAACGATGGGCGTCTCGTGCCTCGGAGACAACCCCGGGAGTGCCGTACGTCATCTCTCACAGGCGGGAGACAGTTTCGTCATCGCATCCGGTGCGGCGCTGTCCGTCCACCGTCCCATCAGGCACTCGGAAGTACGAGGAATGATGACCAGATCCCACCAGGCCCGTCTGTCGCGTTCGGCCATCGCCGCAGCAGCGGCCATCGCCGTGACCGCGGGCGTCGTCGCCGCAGCACCCGACGCCAAGACGGCCGAGCCCACGCCGAAGCTCAGCCTGATCGCCGCTTCCACGTCGGTGACCCTCGACTCGTGGAAGGAGGACCCCGGCGTCTACCTGGACCTCGGCACGTACGTCACCGCCGAGAACGGTCCTCTCGAACTGAAGGTGACTCGTAAGTCCTACAAGGACCCGATCATCGCCAAGCAGATCATCCGGGACGGGAAGGGCAAGCAGACCGGGACGAAGGTTCTGCCCAAGCGTCTGCTCAAGGACTTCGCCGGGCTGCCCGACTTCGCGAAGATCACCGTCACGGACGCGGCCGGCAAGACCGTGCTGGACAAGACCGAGGCGTTCTGTCCGAACAACGCGTCCGGTCGCATCCGTCCCGACGCACCGGCCAACTCGAAGTACCCCGAGAGCTGTCCCGTGAACCCGTTCACCCTCGGCTCGGTGTGGGGTGTCGAGAACGGCTGGGCGTCCAACACCTACGCGGGCTACTACTCCACGCCGGTCCAGCTGGCCGCCGGTAAGTACACCGCCAAGGTGTCCGTGTCGAAGACCTACCGCGATCTGTTCGGCATCGCCGACAAGCCCCAGAAGATCAAGGTGACGGTCCGCGAGCGCAGTTGGGAGGAGGGCGAGGGCGTCTCGGGCGCCTCCCAGATGTCCGGGCACGACATGTCCAAGATGTCCGGGCACGAGATGTCCGGCCACAGCATGCCCGGACACGGCGCGATGCGTTCGCCCGCCCCGGCTGCCGCGACGAGCGGTGCCGGTCCCTCGTACAACGTGGGTCACGGGCCCTACGCCCCCGCGCCGCCCGCCCTGCCGTGGGCGCTCAAGAAGGCCACCCTCAAGTCCGCGCAGGCGGGCGACGTGGCCGGGCGTACCGACGGGTCCCGCAAGGCTCCCGCCGCCCAGCCCAACGCGAAGCGGCCGACCGGCAAGGCGAGCGTGCCCGACGTTCCCAAGCCGGACCTCCGGTCGCTGCCCGCCTACGGCATCACCGTCAGCGACGGGTACGAAGAGGTACCGGGCAAGGACTACCTCGCCTTCAGCGCCAACGTGTGGAACGCGGGCCCCGCGAAGCTCGTCGTGGACGGCTTCCGCGCTCCGGGCAAGGAGCTGATGGACGCGTACCAGTACTTCTACGACGCCAAGGGCAAGCAGATCGGGTACACCCCGACCGGCACCATGGAGTGGGACCCGCGCCCCGGCCACGAGCACTGGCACTTCACCGACTTCGCCAGCTACCGGCTGCTGAAGGCGGACAAGAAGGAGACCGTGCGCAGCGGCAAGGAGGCGTTCTGCCTCGCGAACACCGACGCGGTCGACTACACGGTGAAGAACGCCAACTGGCACCCGGAGAACACCGACCTGTCCACCGCGTGCGGCCAGGAGAACTCGATCTCCGTCCGCGAGGTGCTCGACATCGGCTCCGGTGACACGTACACCCAGGACCTGCCCGGCCAGTCCTTCGACATCACGAGCCTGGCGAACGGCACCTACTACATCCAGGTGCTGGCCAACCCGGAGAAGCGGCTCAAGGAGACCGACCTCACCAACAACAGCGCCCTGCGCAAGGTCGTCCTGGGCGGCAAGCCCGGCGCCCGTACGGTGACCGTCCCCGCGCACGACCGCGTGGACGCCAACTAGCGCCGACCAACGGCAGCCAACGGCAATCAACGCCCCATAGGTACGGCCCCCTGGACTCCTGTCCCGGGGGCCGTATCCGTATCGCTATCCGTATCCGTATCCGTATCCGCCGAGGAGTCGGCCGACCCGGATCAGTCCTCGCCCTCCAGGTTGCCTTCCGTCTCCAGGAAGACCTGGCGCAGCGCTTCGAGCACCGCCGGGTCGGGCTTGGCCCACATCCCGCGCGACTCGGCCTCCAGGAGGCGTTCCGCGATGCCGTGCAGGGCCCACGGGTTGGCCTGCTGGAGGAACTCGCGGTTCGTCGGGTCCAGGACGTACGTCTCGGTGAGCTTGTCGTACATCCAGTCGGCGACCACGCCCGTCGTCGCGTCGTACCCGAAGAGGTAGTCGACGGTCGCGGCCAGCTCGAAGGCGCCCTTGTAGCCGTGGCGGCGCATCGCCTCGATCCACTTGGGGTTCACGACCCGGGCGCGGAAGACACGGGACGTCTCCTCGACCAGGGTGCGGGTGCGGACCGTCTCCGGGCGGGTGGAGTCGCCGATGTACGCGGCCGGGGCGGTGCCCTTCAGCGCGCGCACGGTGGCGACCATGCCGCCGTGGTACTGGAAGTAGTCGTCCGAGTCCGCGATGTCGTGCTCACGGGTGTCGGTGTTCTTGGCCGCCACCTCGATCCGCTTGTACGCGGTCTCCATCTCCTCACGGGCCGGCCGCCCGTCGAGCTCGCGCCCGTAGGCGTAACCGCCCCACACCGTGTAGACCTCCGCGAGGTCGGCGTCCGTGCGCCAGTCGCGGGAGTCGATGAGCTGGAGCAGACCCGCGCCGTACGTGCCGGGGCGGGAGCCGAAGATACGGGTGGTGGCGCGGCGTTCGTCGCCGTGCTCGGCCAGGTCCGCCTGCGTGTGGGCGCGTACGTAGTTCTGCTCGGCCGGCTCGTCGAGCGAGGCGGCGAGCCGTACGGCGTCGTCCAGCAGGCCGATGGTGTGCGGGAACGCGTCGCGGAAGAAGCCGGAGATGCGCAGCGTGACGTCGATGCGGGGGCGGCCCAGTTCCTCGTACGGGATCGCCTCCAGACCCGTCACGCGGCGCGAGGCGTCGTCCCAGACGGGGCGGACACCGAGCAGCGCGAACGCCTCCGCGATGTCGTCGCCCGCCGTCCGCATCGCGCTCGTGCCCCACAGCGACAGGCCGACCGAGGTGGGCCATTCGCCGTTGTCGGTGCGGTAGCGCTCCAGGAGCGAGTCGGCGAGCGCCTGACCGGTCTCCCAGGCGAGCTTGGAGGGGACGGCCTTCGGGTCGACGGAGTAGAAGTTGCGGCCGGTCGGCAGCACGTTGACCAGGCCGCGCAGCGGGGAACCGGACGGGCCCGCCGGGACGAAGCCGCCGTTCAGCGCGTGGACGGCGTGGGCGAGTTCGTCGGTCGTCGCGGCGAGGCGCGGCACGACCTCGTGGGCGGCGAAGTCGAGGATGTCGGCGACGGCCCGCGGGTGTCCGGCGGCCACGGTCGCGACGGCGGCCGGGTCCCAGTCGGCGTCCTCCATCGCCTGGACCAGGGCGCGGGCCTGCTCCTCGATCTCGTCGGCGGCGGTGCGGGTGGCGGCGGACTCGTCGAGACCGAGCGCCTCGCGCAGACCGGGCAGGGACGCCGTACCGCCCCAGATCTGGCGGGCGCGCAGGATCGCCAGGACCAGGTTGACGCGGTCGTGACCGGCCGGTGCGGTGCCCAGGACGTGCAGACCGTCGCGGATCTGGACGTCCTTGATCTCACAGAGCCAGCCGTCGAGATGCATGATGAAGTCGTCGAAGCCCTCGTCCTCGGGGCGGTCCTCCAGCCCCAGGTCGTGGTCGAGCTTCGCCGCCTGGATCAGGGTCCAGATCTGGGCGCGGATCGCCGGGAGCTTCGCCGGGTCCATCGCCGCGATCTGGGCGTGCTCGTCGAGCAGCTGCTCCAGCCGCGCGATGTCGCCGTAGCTGTCCGCACGGGCCATCGGCGGTACGAGGTGGTCGACCAGGGTGGCGTGGACGCGGCGCTTGGCCTGCGTACCCTCGCCCGGGTCGTTGACCAGGAACGGGTAGACGAGCGGGACATCGCCCAGTGCCGCGTCCGGGCCGCAGGACGCGGACAGGCCCGCGTTCTTGCCGGGCAGCCACTCCAGGTTGCCGTGCTTGCCGAGGTGGATCATCGCGTCGGCGCCGAACCCGTTGTCCTCGGCGGACGCCGCGATCCAGCGGTACGCGGCCAAGTAGTGGTGCGAGGGCGGCAGATCGGGGTCGTGGTAGATCGCGATCGGGTTCTCGCCGAAGCCGCGCGGCGGCTGGATGAGGATGAGCAGATTGCCGCGCCGCAGGGCCGCGAGCACGATGTCGCCCTCGGGGTTGGCGGACCGGTCCACGAACATCTCGCCGGGCGCCGGGCCCCAGTGCCGCTCGACGGCCTCGCGCAGATCGGCGGGGAGCGTGGCGAACCAGCGGCGGTAGTCGGCCGCCGGGATGCGGACCGGGTTGCGGGCCAGCTGCTCCTCGGTGAGCCAGTCCTGGTCGTGACCGCCCGCGTCGATCAGCGCGTAGATCAGTTCGTCGCCGTCGCCGGAGACGAGGCCGGGGATCGCGTCCTCGGGGCCGAAGTCGTAGCCCTCGGCGCGGAGCCGGCGCAGCAGGGCGACGGCGCTGGCCGGGGTGTCGAGGCCGACGGCGTTGCCGATCCGGGAGTGCTTGGTCGGGTACGCGGACAGCACGAGCGCGATCCGCTTCTCCGCGTTCGGGATGTGGCGGAGCCTGGCGTGCCGTACGGCGATTCCGGCGACCCGGGCGGCGCGTTCGGGGTCGGCGACGTACGCGGGCAGGCCGTCCTCGTCGATCTCCTTGAAGGAGAACGGCACGGTGATCAGGCGGCCGTCGAACTCCGGCACCGCGATCTGGGTGGCGGCGTCCAGCGGGGAGACGCCCTCGTCGTTCTCCTCCCAGGCGGCGCGGGCGCTGGTGAGGCAGAGCGCCTGGAGGACGGGGACGTCGAGACCGGTCAGCGCGCCCGCGTCCCAGGACTCGTCGTCACCGCCCGCGGACGCCTCGGCGGGACGGGTGCCGCCCGCCGCGAGAACGGTCGTCACGATGACGTCGGCGGCGCGGAGTTCGTCGATCAGCTCGGGCTCGGGGGTACGCAGCGAGGCCACGTACAGCGGGAGGGGGCGGGCGCCCGCGTCCTCCACGGCCGTGCACAGGGCCTCGACGAACGCGGTGTTCCCGCTCATGTGGTGGGCGCGGTAGTAGAGCACCGCGACGGTGGGCGCGGACGCGGGGACCTGCCGGGCGGTCCGCTCCAGCGGGCCCCACGCGGGAGCCGGGGCGGGCGGCTCGAAGCCGTGGCCGGTGAGCAGCACGGTGTCGGACAGGAACCGGGCCAGCTGGTCGAGGTTGGCGGGGCCGCCGTGCGCCAGGTACGCGTGCGCCTCGGCGGCGATGCCGATGGGGACGGTGGAGGCGGCCATCAGCTGGGCGTCCGGGGCCTGCTCGCCGGTCAGGACCACGACCGGGCGGCCGGTGGCCAGCAGCTGGTCGAGTCCCTCCTGCCAGGCGCGTACGCCGCCGAGGAGACGTACGACGACGAGGTCCACGCCGTCCAGGAGCTGCGGAAGGCCGTCCAGCGGGAGCCGGGAGGGGTTGGCGTAGCGGTAGCTGACCGGGCCGTCGGAGGCGCGGGCGCTCAGAAGGTCGGTGTCGGACGTCGACAGGAGCAGGATCATGCTGCGTCTTGGCCTTCCTCGGGGTGTCCACGCCCCGGGCGGTGTCGGAATCGGGTTCCCCTGCTCGAACGGAGCCGAGCGCTGCGGGGAAGGGAGTTCCTGACTCGCCCGGCCGGGGTGTCGGCCGGGCTCACAGTGGCGGGACCGCGCCGGAATCTCACCGGGCTTCCTCCCCTGTCGCCGTCTGGCGATGGCGGACCGAATGGGCCGCCGTTCTGCATCCTAAGCGGGTGGGGTGCGGCGGTGGGTGGGCGCGGGTGGGGAAGGTTGGTGCTCCCGCCGGCGGAAGGCTGTTGCTCCCCGTGGCGGAAGACCGGTGTTCCCCGTGGCGGACGCTTGGTGGAGGGCTGGAGCGGAGAGCCGGTGGGCAGGAGTGCGGGCCGGACCGGAAAGCCGGTGAGCACGGGTGCGGGCTGGAGTTGCTGGAGTTGTACGTCACAGGGAGCGGACGGTGGGCGGTCGGTATGCTCGCCGCCATGTCCGATTCCGCCCCCTCGCCCCGGTCCACGGGCGCCCTCGCCGTCCCGAGCGGTGGTGATGCCTGCCCGGGAACGCTGAGGCTGCACCGGGCGGACGACGGTGCGCTGGCGCGGGTCCGGCTGCCCGGCGGGGTACTGACCGCCGCTCAGGCGGATGCCCTTCTGACGGCTGCCGGGCGGCTCGGTGACGGTGAGCTGCATCTCACCTCACGGGGCAACGTCCAACTGCGCGGACTCGGTCCGGGCTGCGGGGCCGAGCTGGCCGGTTCGCTGGGCCGCGCCGGGCTGTTGCCCTCCGACGCGCACGAGCGGGTGCGCAACATCGTCGCCTCGCCGCTCTCCGGACTCGACGGCCGCGGGCTCCCCGACATCCGTTCCTGGCTGACCGGGCTGGACGCGTCGCTGTGCGGGAGCGCGCACGCGACGGGGCTCTCGGGCCGCTTCCTGTTCGCCCTGGACGACGGCCGCGGCGACGTGGACGCCCTCGGTGCCGATGTGACCCTGATCGCGGACGGCGGGAGCGCGCTGCTGCGGGTCGGGAGCGACGACGCCGTGCTCCGGGTGCCCGCCGCCGACGCACCCCGCGCCGCGCTCCTCGCCGCCGAGGCGTTCCTCGGGCCGGCCCGGGAGTCCGGTGCCTGGCGGGTGAAGGACCTGCCCGACGACGCCCGCGCCGCGCTGCCGGGTGAGGTCGCGCGGCGGGTCGGCCCGGTGGGCCCGGCCGTCCACCGTGCCCGCCCGCCCGCCGCGCTTCCCCCGGCCCCGGGCCCCGTAACCGGACCGCACGGGCTCACCGCGCTCTGTGCCGGGGTACCGCTCGGCCGGCTCGCCCCCGCGCAGTGGCGACTGCTCACCGCAGTCGCACGGCGCGGCTCGGGCGAGCTGCGGCTCACCCCGTGGCGCGGGGTCGTCCTCCCCGGGCTGGCCGAGGCGGACGCCGCCGAGGCGCTCCGTACGCTCGCCGACGCCGGGCTGATCACCGGGCCCGACTCCCCCTGGACCGGTGTGGGGGCCTGTATCGGGCACCCGGGCTGCGCGAAGTCGCTCGCCGATGTGCGGGCCGAAGCGGGGGCCGCCGTCGGACCGCTCGGGCGGCTACCTGTGTACTGGTCCGGGTGCGAACGCCGGTGCGGCCATCCGCACGGGGAGTGGATCGACGTGGTGGCCACGCATGACGGGCACCGGATCTCCCACGTGCGGGGGGACGGGCGCGAGGCTCCGGTGACGGTCCGGGACGATCCGGCCGCGCTCGCCGCCGCGGTCGCCGCGGCCCGCGCCTGAACGGTGCCCGACCCGTGCCCCTGCCCGACCCCGTACTCGTAGCCGTTCCTGTTCCTGTTCCTGTTCCCGTAGATGAAGAAGAAAGCGACAGCACTGTGCATCAGTACGAGAAGGACGGACCGGCGATCTACCGCCAGTCCTTCGCCACCATCCGCGCGGAGGCGGATCTGGCCGGGCTGCCCGCCGATGTGAGCCAGGTCGCCGTCCGGATGATCCACGCCTGCGGCATGGTCGACCTCGTACGCGATCTCGCTTTCTCCCCGGACGCCGTGGCCCACGCCCGTACGGCGCTGCGCTCCGGCGCCCCCATCCTGTGCGACGTGGCCATGGTCGCCAGCGGGGTCACCCGCAAGCGGCTCCCGGCGGGCAACGACGTGGTGTGCACCCTGTCCGACCCGTCGGTGCCGGAGCTCGCCGCGAAGATGGGCACCACGCGCAGCGCGGCGGCCCTGGAGCTGTGGCGCGACCGGATGGAAGGTGCCGTCGTCGCCGTCGGCAACGCGCCCACCGCCCTCTTCCGGCTGCTGGAGATGATCGAGGAGGGTGCCCCGCGCCCCGCCGCCGTCATCGGCGTCCCGGTCGGCTTCATCGGCGCCGCCGAGTCGAAGGAGGCCCTGGCCGCCCACCCGTCGGGCCTGGAGCACCTGATCGTGCGCGGCCGTCGCGGCGGCAGCGCGATAGCCGCGGCCGCGATCAACGCGATCGCCAGCGAGGAAGAGTAATGAGCGACAGCGTGAACGAGGCCGGAGCGGGCAAGGTGGACGAGGCCGGAGCAGCCGAAGTGCGCGAGGCCGACGCGGGCACGGTCGACGAGACCGGGGCAGGCCGGCTCTACGGCGTGGGGCTGGGTCCCGGCGACCCGGCCCTGATGACCGTACGGGCCGTGCAGATCATCGGTGAGGCCGACGTCGTCGCGTACCACAGCGCCCGGCACGGCCGGTCCATCGCGCGGTCCATCGCGGCCGGGCACCTGCGCCCCGACCACATCGAGGAGGCGCTGGTCTACCCCGTCACGACGGAGACCACGGACCACCCGGGCGGCTACCGGGGCGCGCTGGAGGAGTTCTACGCCGAGGCCGCGGCCCGGCTCGCGGTGCACCTGGACGCCGGGCGCACCGTCGCCGTACTCGCCGAGGGCGACCCGCTGTTCTACGGCTCGTACATGCACATGCACAAGCGGCTCGCGGACCGGTACGTCACCGAGGTCATCCCCGGCGTCACCTCGGTCAGCGCCGCGGCGGCCCGGCTCGGCACCCCGCTCGTCGAGGGCGAGGAGATCCTGACGATCCTGCCCGGCACGCTGCCCGAGGAGGAGCTGACGGCCCGTCTGGCGGCCACGGACTCCGCGGTGGTGATGAAGCTGGGCCGTACGTTCCCGGCGGTGCGCCGTGCGTTCGAGGCGTCGGGTCGGCTGCCCGAGGCCCGTTACGTGGAGCGCGCCACGATGTCCGGGGAGCGCACCGGCGACCTGGCGGACGTCGAGGCCGGTTCGGTCCCGTACTTCGCTGTCGCCGTGCTGCCGAGCCGGATCGACGCGCCGCGCCCCGAGCGCGCGCCGGACTCCGGTGAGGTGGTCGTGGTCGGTACCGGCCCGGCCGGACCGCTGTGGCTGACGCCCGAGACGCGCGGGGCACTGGCCGCCGCCGACGACGTGGTCGGGTACACGACGTATCTGGACCGGGTGCCGGTACGGCCCGGCCAGGCACGCCACGGCTCCGACAACAAGGTCGAGTCCGAGCGCGCCGAGTTCGCCCTCGACCTGGCCCGGCGCGGGCGGCGGGTGGCCGTGGTGTCGGGCGGTGACCCCGGGGTCTTCGCGATGGCGACGGCGATGCTGGAGGTGGCCTCGCAGGACGCCTACGCGGACATCGCGGTACGGGTCCTGCCGGGGGTGACCGCGGCCAACGCGGCGGCGGCCCGCGCGGGCGCTCCGCTCGGCCACGACTACGCCACGATCTCGCTGTCCGACCGGCTCAAGCCGTGGGAGGTCATCGCGGAGCGGTTGCGCGCGGCGGCGACGGCGGACCTGGTGCTGGCCCTGTACAACCCCGGTTCGAAGAGCCGGACCTGGCAGGTCGGCAAGGCCCGCGACCTGCTGCTCGAACACCGCTCGCCGGACACCCCCGTGGTGCTCGGCCGGGACGTGGGCGGGCCGACGGAGAGCGTGCGTACGGTGCGGCTCGCCGATCTCGACCCGGCCGACGTCGACATGCGGACCATCCTGATCGTGGGCTCGTCGCAAACGCGGTGGGTGCGGCGGGGCGGCGACGGACAGCAGATCGTGTGGACGCCGCGACGGTATCCGGAGTCCCTGGAGGCCCCGGAGGACCCGCAGGTCTAGGGTCGGCCCACGCCACGCAGCCAGGCCACGGCTTCCTCCGGAGTGGCGGCCACCGGAACCCCCTCGGGGACGGGTGGCCGCCGGACGACGACCACCGGAATTCCGGCCTCGCGGGCGGCGGTCAGCTTCGGGGCGGTCGCGTCGCCGCCGCTGTCCTTGGTGACGAGGACGTCGACGCGGTGGCGGCGGATCAGCTCCCGTTCCCCGTCCAGGGTGAACGGGCCCCGGTCGAGCAGCACCTCCA
Organism: Streptomyces sp. NBC_01433; assembly: GCF_026340105.1. Taxonomy (NCBI): domain Bacteria; kingdom Bacillati; phylum Actinomycetota; class Actinomycetes; order Kitasatosporales; family Streptomycetaceae; genus Streptomyces; species Streptomyces sp. NBC_01433. Next base: position 2,176,317 of record NZ_JAPEPM010000001.1, read on the forward strand.
TCCGGGCCGGGCAGGGACCTTCCGGGGCGTCCACCGAACGCATCAGGAACCACAGCGCGTCCAGTCCGGCGAAGGCCGCGAGCCCCATCCGGCCGGTGGTGAGGAACACCCGCTCGCCCAGCGCGGGCAGCAGTTCCGCCGCCTCGTCCAGTGACCCGGCCGGGTGCCACCGGTCGCCGTCGCCGGGCACCCAGCCCGGCCGGCGCAGTGCCAGCAGGGGAACATGGGCCATGGCGGCCGCCGCGGCCGCGTGGAAACTGATCGTCCCGGCGAAAGGATGGGTGGCGTCGATGAGCGCGTCCACCTGGTGCTCCCGCAGCCACGCGGCGAGCCCGTCGGTACCTCCGAAGCCGCCGATGCGGACCTCGCCCGGCGGGAGCCTCGGCCCGGCCACCCGCCCGGCGAGTGAACTGGTCACCCGTACGTCCCCGCCCGTGTCCCTGTTCTCCACCGGGGACTCGGCGTTCTCCACCAGGGACTCGGCGAGGCGGCGGGCCTCCGTCGTACCGCCGAGTACGAGTACATGCGTCACAACGGTCCATCTCCATGAGCAGCGAGGCCCCCATGAGCGGTGAGCCGCAGAGCAGTGAGCCGCAGGGCGGGCGCGGCGCTCAACTCAAGCACACCGGTCTGCGGCCGGGGTGGACCACCGGGGCCTGTGCGACGGCGGCGACGACGGCCGCGTACACGGCACTGCTGACCGGCGAGTTCCCCGACCCGGTGACCATCACCCTGCCCAAGGGGCAGACGCCCGCGTTCGCGCTGGCGGTGGAGGAGCTGTCGGCCGGGCCGGAGCGGGCCATGGCCGGGGTGGTCAAGGACGCGGGCGACGACCCGGACGTGACGCACGGGGCGCTGGTACGGGCCACGGTACGGAAGCTGCCGCCGGGGTCCGGGGTGGTGTTCCGCGCGGGACCCGGCGTGGGCACGGTCACCCTGCCGGGCCTGCCGCTGGCGGTCGGGGAGCCCGCGGTGAACCCGGTGCCCCGGCAGCTGATGCGGGAGCACGTCGCCCGGGTGGCCGCGGCGCACGGCGGTACGGGGGACGTGGAGATCACGGTCTCCGTGGACCACGGCGAGGAGATCGCCCGTTCCACGTGGAACGGGCGGCTCGGCATCCTGGGCGGCCTCTCGATCCTGGGCACGACCGGCATCGTGGTGCCGTACTCCTGCTCGGCCTGGATCGACTCGATCCGGCGCGGGGTCGACGTGGCGCGTGCCGCCGGGCACACCCATGTGGCGGGCTGTACCGGCTCGACCTCGGAGAAGACCGTGGTGGCCGAGTACGGGCTGCCGGAGATCGCCCTGCTCGACATGGGGGACTTCGCGGGTGCGGTACTGAAGTACGTACGCCGTCATCCGGTGGCCCGGCTCACGATCTGCGGAGGGTTCGCCAAGCTGTCGAAGCTCGCGGCCGGACATCTGGACCTGCACTCCGCCCGCTCCCAGGTCGACAAGGGCTTCCTCGCCGAACTGGCCCGGCACGGCGGCGCGGACGAGGCCCTGGCGGCGGAGATCGCCGTCGCCAACACGGGCCTGGCGGCACTCCGCCTGTGCGAGGCGGCGGGCGTCCCGCTCGGCGACCTGGTGGCATCCCGCGCCCGCGACGAGGCCCTGGCGGTCCTGCGGGGCGCGCCGGTCGAGGTCGACGTGATCTGCGTCGACCGGGCGGGGGTGGTGGTGGGCCGGACGTAAGGGCCCGCTACTGGACACCGGGTCCACCGGGTCCACCATGTCCACCGGACGCGGCAGCGGCGAGCCGCGCCCGCCACCCTCCCGGACCCTGCCCGGCGTCCACGGCCGCCGCCGCGTCGCCCGCGAGATCGACGCCGAGGTCGGCGGCCCTCCTGGCGGCCCAGTGCGCCCAGGCGGCGGCCTGCTGGCACTCCGGGCACTCGGCCTCGCCCGCCATGGCCCGGAAGACGTGCTCGGGCCCGGGTCCTTTGACCCGCCGAGAGCGAGACCCCGGCGGGCCGCCCAACCCCCACCGGGGCAACAGGACCGCGCCGCTCCCCCTCGGGCATCTTCTGCACCAGCCGGTGCCGCAGGAACCCCCCGGCGGAACGGACCCCGCCCGGTGGCAGATCGCTGGTCAGTACGCGCCGGAGCTCACCGCCGGAGATCCCGCGCCGCAGCCACTCCACCGCGTGCGCGACGAGCGCACGCGCCTCGGAGACGCCGAGATGCAGATCGCGATGGGAGTGCCGCAAGGAGAGCAACACCTTTTCGGCCTCCGCGACTTCGGGCGCTTCAGCCGCTTCGGGCGCTTCAGCCGCTCCGGGCGGTGAGACCTGGCCATCGCCTTCCGTGTCGGCCGCTTCGGTGGGTGGGTGGGATGTGTTCTTCTCCCGTTCTTCGTCTACCGGTAGTTGGCCACCGACCGTCCGGGGGGTCGGATGACCGACCGTCGGAGAGTGCGTACTCGGAGGCGCAGCACTGTCGACGCCCGCTTCCCGCCACACGGCGAGGGCATCGGCGTCGGAGAGCGGCACGTTGGAGCAGAGCTGATGGGTGACCCACCGCCCCTGCTCCCCGGAGACCCGCTGCTCATGCACGAATCCGTGGGTGACCAGTTGTTCCTTGGCCCGCTGGAACGCCCGTCCCTTGATGCCCAGTTTCTGCGCGTGCTCGGAGAGCGGGAGGTGGGTCTGATCCTCGGGAAGCCCCTGGACGTACAGGAGGAGGATCTTCGCGTCGCTGCACAGACGCGGATGACGCACGACGTCGTGCGAAGCCTTCGTGTAGCGCCGAACCGGCGCGATAGCATGCCAAAGCATCCCGGTGGACCTCTAGACCACTCGTGGGTGAAGGCCTCCGGACCGGTGCTGCTAACACCCCCGGGGGCCGCCCCATGTACACGTACGCACGAACACACGTACACACAGAGCGTGATGACACGATTACGGTACCGCAGCCGGGGGCGTGTTGCGGACAATCCGCTCAACGCCCCGCTTCTGCCGGACATTTACCGATTCCCAACGGCCGCACCGCACCGCACGACGCGCCTTCCAGTCAGCTCAGCGCTTTCTCGATGGCGTCGAAGATGTCGGCGTCGGTCTCCCGCTGCCAGGCGGGCAGGTCGGGCCAGTCCGCCACATAGCCCGGCTTCGGGTCGTCGAAGTGCTTGAACATCTGTGCCGTCCAGCAGGTCGCGACGAACCGGCCTCGCTGTTCGCGGGACAACCGGGAGGTGTGTGCGTCGCTGATCTCGACGAACTGGGCCACCTGTTCGTAGACCGCCCCTGCGGCTTCGCGCTCCCACTGCGGGGTGTCGTCCCACGGAGTGACGTAACCGCCCTTCGGTTCACCGGGGAAGTGCCGGTGAACTCCCGCGATCCAGGTCTCCCGGAACAGTCGTGCACCCTCGGCCTGTGACATGCCATCCCCTATCGACCGGCGCGAGATCATCAGCAGCGGCTCCCTCGTCGGGCTTCTCTACGTGCTCATGGACGCGGCGATCCGCTGACCTGCCGGAGGGTCCCCGGGCTCATGTGTTCCGAATGAGCTTCCGACCATCGTGTGTTCGCACGCGCGGTGCATCGTTCAGCAGAGCATCGGTGACCCTGACCGCGTAGACCTCGGCCATGCGGCTGGTCACCTCGTCCGGGGTCAGCCACTCGACTGCCGTGGACTCATCCGACAGTTGCTCGTTGCCGCCTTCGGCATGGCAGCGAAAGACCAGGGCGATGATGCCTCGGGATGTGTTCTTGTAGACCCCGGTCAACCGGTCCACCTGGACCTTGATACCGGTCTCCTCGTAGACCTCCCGACGAACACCGTCCTCCGGGTCCTCAGCCAGTTCGAGCACGCCCCCGGGCGGCTCCCAGGTCCCGTTGTCGGCTCGCTTGATCGTGAGCACCCGGCCGTCCTCCCGGACGACGACTCCGGCCACGGACACGGAGTGGAGCGGCGTTGACGGCGTCTCCTGAGGGATGTTACTCATGTACATGAGAATAGGAGACTCAGAAGGACTATGGCGAACAGCGATGTGACCTCTTCGGCCAAGGCGAAGTACCTCCAGATCGCCGACGACCTTGCCGCACAGATTCGGTCCGGTGCGCTGGCAGCCGGGGATGCCGTGCCGAGCGAGACGACTCTCATGGAACGCTACGGCGTTGCCTCGGGAACCGTGCGCAAGGCGGTCGCGGAACTACGGGCGGCTCAGCTGATCGAAACGCACCACGGGCGGGGCTCGTTCGTACGGTCCCGGCCGCCCGTGCAGCGCAAGTCCTCCGACCGGTTCCGCCGGGCACACCGGAGGGCAGGGAAAGCGGCCTACCTCGCAGAAGCCGAGCAGTCCGGTGGTAAGCCGTCCGTGACGATCCTCTTCATCGGCCCCGCCAAGGCTCCGGAAGAGATCACCGAGCGGCTGGGCGTACCCGCCGGCTCCCAGGTCCTCGCGCGCAAACGCCGATACTTCCGGGAGGGGGTGCCCACGGAAGAGGCGACTTCGTATCTCCCCTGGGACGTCGCGAAGGACATCCCGGAGATGTTCGCCGAGAATCCCGGTGGCGGAGGGATCTACGCCCGCCTCGAAGATCACGGCCACACCCTCGCAGAGTTCAGCGAGACAGTCCGGGCACGGCTCGCAACCAAGGCCGAGGCGTCCGCACTTGCACTGAGTCCCGGCTCTCCGGTGATCCACCTCGTACGAAACGCGACAACGAAGTCCGGACGGGTCGTGGAGGTGTGCGACACGATCATGGCTGCTGACCAGTTCGTCCTGGACTACCGTTTCCCCGCCGAAGACTGAGAAGGCGTCAGCCAACCAGACCGTCAGACGTTCCCCTGAGGGTCACTTGACTCCTATATAGGAGTGAGGCACTCTTTCAGCTATCACTCATGTACATGAGTGAAGGAGATCGTCTCTTGTATATGAGGTGCTCATGCCGTCGTTCGAGATTGATGCCGTACGGATGACCTTGCGGGTGTCGCGCGACTCCGGCCGAACGTGGGGGCCTCTTACAGAGGTACGCGTGGGCGATGACCCGCTACTCCCCGACAACCCGGGCGGCTTCCCACTCTGCGTGTGTCGCCAATGCCCGGCACGGAACTCTGTCGACCCTCGGGGGCTGGTGTCGTGATGCGGTGCACTCACTGGCGCCGGGTGCCTCTGGACCTGGTGCGAGAGACGCAGGAGAGGTCGGGTGCGGAGTGCGTCGACAGCGCCGTCCAGTGCCAGTTGTCCACCCACGACGGCGACGAGCACTACGGCCTCATCGACGACCTCGCCGAGTACGGCACCGCGTGGTGGCTGAGCTGGCACGGAAGCGCCGAGGTGCGGTTGGTGGTGCTGCCGGACTGCCCCGTGATCAGCCCCGGACCCGACGGGGACGGCTGCTGCCTGTTCGCCGGGCACCCCGAGCAGCACACCTGGGCAGACATCGTGGAGGAGGTCCGGTGGATCAGTTGATCACCGGCACCACAGAACCGCAGGGGCTTCGGAACGTTCTTCCATCCGAAGCCCCCGCACCACCTGCCCCGTAGAAGAGTGAGGTCCCGTGGCGACCACCCGTATCGGCCTCGACCGGCTGCCCGCCATCGCCCGCACCGCCGTCGAGCAGCACACCGGTCCCCTGCTCACGGTCGCGGAGGTCACCGAGGGCTTCAACAGCGAGATCGCCGCCCGCGTCGCCTCCGCCACCGGAACCTGGCACATCAAGGGCCTGCGCACCGACCACCCCCGCGTCTGGACTCAGCGCCGCGAAGCCGAGATCGCGCCTTTCCTCGACGGGGCCGCTCCCGTCCTGCGCTGGCACGTAGAGACCGCCGGATGGGACCTTCTCGGGTTCGAGGCCCTCGACGGCCACCACGCCGACTACTCCCCCGGCTCCCCCGACCTCCCCGAAGTCGCCGCTCTCCTGCGCCACCTCGGTGGCATCCCCTGCCCCGGCATCGAACTGCTCCGCGCCGAACAACGTCTGGAGCACTACGCCAACACCCTCGACGATCTACGCTTCTTCGCCGGGGACCACCTCTTGCACACCGACCTGAACCACACCAACGTGCTCGTCGACAGCCACGCTCCACAAGGCGATCGAGCGCGCCTCGTCGACTGGGCCTGGGCCACCCAGGGGGCTGCCTGGCTCGACGCCGGCTACTGGGTCATCTGGCTCATCGCCTCGGGTCACACTCCCGCCGCTGCCGAGCGGTGGGCCACCGAGGTCCCCGCCTGGCACACCGCGCCGGTCGAAGGCATCACCGCCTTCGCAGCCGCCAACCGCCTTCTGTGGGACAAGATCAGCGCGGGCGACCCCGTCCCGTGGACCCTGCGTCTGGCTACGGCCGCCAGCACCTGGCACGAGCACCGCCTGGACATGTGACCCCGCACCCGTTGATCCGTAACTCTGACCGAGTCGGTCAGCGAAGCTCGTACCGCCGAGCGGGGGCCGGGGACGGAAGCGGGCGCGCGGCCCTGTCCGCCTCGGTCGGCCCGGTCCCGCAGGCAACTTCCCGCACGGTGCCTGCGTTGGACCGTTCATCTTCCTGGTCCAGGCAGAAATCCTCGCCGGGATCAGGATGCTCACCCGCAATACACGGTCAGGAAGCGTCTCGTGTCAGCGCTTTCTCGATGGCGTCGAAGCTGTGGCCTGCCGGTATTCGCCCGGCGGTATGCCGTAGGCGGCGCGGAACGCGTGGCTGAACCCGGTCGCACTGCTCAGGCCCCATCGTGCACCTATGGCGTGCACGGGGACGGTGCGCAGATGCGGTGCGGTGAGGTCCGCGTGGCAGCGCTCCAACCGGCGTCGGCGAATGGTGGTGGACACGGTCTCGTCGCGGCTTCGGAACAGGTGATGCAACAGCCGTACGGAGATGTGGTGGTGTGCCGCGATGCTGCGGGGCGTGAGCTGAGGGTCTGCCAGGTTTTCCTGGATGAAGGTGTCGATGCGGGCCAGCAGTATCTGATGCCGGGTCTCCGGCGCGAGTTCGTCCTGGGCGTCCGTCAGGTGTGCGAGGAATCCCGCGGCCAGGTCCAGCGTCGTCGCACCGAGCCGCGTGCGGTCCCGTTCGTCCGTGGTGGGTCCTTGCTCGGCCAGGGCGCTCAGGTACTCGGCGAGAATCCGTCCCATTCCGGACCGGGCGGGGAGACCGCGGGCGAGCAACTGATCGACTCTGGCCTCGGGAAGCGGGACCAGGGCTCGGGGCAGGTGCAGGATCAGTGCACGCGAGTCACCCACCGTCGGCCCGCTGACCGCCCGGCCACGGTAGGGGCGCGAGGACGTCCAGACGGCGAAGTCCCCCGCCGACAGGTCGGCTTCGTTACGTCCCTGGGAGACCCACATGGCCCCGCCCAGAATCAGGGTCAGTTCGTAGGTCTCCGGATCGCCACCGCGGATGAGTCCCGCGGTGCGCTCCGACCGTAACTCGGGAAAGGCCATGGTGGTCAGTTGCAGGTCGCCTATGCCCAAGGACGTCATGCTCCCGGAGAAGTCGGCTTCGGAGTCACTGGTGATCCGGGTCGGCGCCACTCCTCGGCCGACCGTCTCGCACCACCAGGCAAATCGCTCGTCGCGTGGCAACCCCGCTGTGTCGAACGCCGTGAACGCCATCAGATCCTCTGTCCGGGTGGCACCTGTCCGGATTCCCGCCCTCTGGCCCGGGACAGCTGGAAGCAACGTATGACCTGCGACATGACCGCGCCGGTGGGCCGGTGCGGCCGGTGCGCCGGTGCGGCCTGAGGCGGAGGCAGTCGGCGAACAGCGCGTGCTCGCGATGACAAGGAATCGTGCGCGGGTGGACAACGACCGCGTGAACGCCGGGCCACACAATCATGGAAGCACCCCACGGGAACTGCACGACGACCGTTCGGCCGCGAGGCCCGAAGGAAAGGACAACACGTCATGCGCTCATCCCTCGCCGTCTTGGGCAGCACGCTGCTTCTGGCTGTTTCACTGGCCACCGGTACGGCCTCGGCTTCGGTGCCGACGTCGTCGGCCGTGTCGGCGGCACCGGCGGGCGCCGCCTCCTGCGGAGACGTCCAAACGGTGAGCGCCGAAGAAGGATACGCAAGGATCTTCTACTGCGATGGGAACAATCGCATCGTCGGCAACGTGTACGACACCAAAGCCGATGGTCGCTGCCCCTACGTCAGGGCCTTCATGTCGAATGGCTCCCTGGTTTCCGCCTCGGCCGGCCCCAAGGGTGATGACAGCCCGGTGGACATCGTGGCGCCTCCCGGCGGGGTTTTCTACGGGACGGTCATCGATTCCCACGCCTGTTAGCCAGTAGCCGGTAGCCAGTGGTCGTCGCCGCACAGGCCCGAGGCCGGGCGATCTCGCCAACGCGTGCGCCGTCGCCCGGCTGCGTGATCGCGACCGGGTGACCGCTTGGCCTTCTGTGCCACATGTCCGATTCCCGTGGTGCCGGGGAACACGGGAATCGCCCGAACCCCCGGGGCATCGCCCGCTGCCCCCGGGGGTTCGGCCCTCGGAGCCCTCGGAGCCCTCGGAGCCCTCGGATTTCAGCACACGTGGCGGTCGCGCTCCGGGGAGTACAGGTGGCTGTCGCGGAACTGCTCCGCGCCCAGCGTGCGGCCGACCATGATCACCGCGGTCCGGACGACTCCGGCCGCCTTCACCTGCTCCGCGATCGAGTCCAGCGAGCCCCGCAGGATGATCTCGTCCGGCCGGGACGCCATGGCCACCACCGCGGCCGGGCAGTCCGCGCCGTAGTGCGGGAGCAGTTCCGCCACCACCCGGTCCACGTACGCCACGGCCAGGTGCAGCACGATCAGCGCGCCGCTGCGGCCCAGCGTCGCCAGGTCCTCGCCCTCGGGCATCGCGGTCGCGCGCTGGGCGACCCGTGTGAGGATCACGGTCTGCCCGACGGTCGGCACGGTCAGCTCCCGCTTCAGCGCGGCCGCCGCCGCGGCGAACGCGGGCACCCCGGGCACCACCTCGTACGGCACGTCCGCCGCGTCGAGCCGTCGCATCTGCTCGTTGACCGCGCTGAAGACCGACGGGTCGCCGGAGTGCAGCCGGGCCACGTCGTGACCCTCCGCGTGGGCCCGTACGAGCTCCGCCGTGATCTGCTCGATGTCGAGGTTCGCCGTGTCGACCAGCCGCGCCCCCTCCGGGCACTCGGCCAGCAACTCGACCGGGACCAGGCTGCCCGCGTACAGACAGACCGGGCTGGCGGCGAGCAGCCGCGCGCCGCGCACCGTGATGAGGTCGGCCGCGCCGGGTCCTGCGCCGATGAAGTACACGGTCATGGGGTGTCTCCTGTGTCTGCTGAGGCTGAGGTTTTGCGGCACGACCACTGCGTTACGGGCATCGCCTGGCGCCAGCCGGTGAAGCCGCCGACCGGTACCGCGTGGGCCACCGCGAGCCGCACCAGCTCGCCGCCATGTTCCCGGTACCGCTCGGCGAGCAGCGCCTCGGACTCCAGCGTGACCGTGTTGGCGACCAGCCGGCCCCCGGCTGGCAGCGCGTCCCAGCAGGCGTCGAGGAGGCCCGGCACGGTCAGGCCGCCGCCGATGAACACCGCGTCGGGCGCGGGCAGTCCGGCCAGCGCCTCCGGTGCCCGGCCGGTGACCACGCGCAGGGCGGGAACCCCGAGCCGGTCCGCGTTGCGGGCGATGCGCGCCGCCCGTACCGGGTCGCGTTCCACCGTGATCGCCCGGCACGACGGATGGGCCCGCATCCACTCGACGGCGATCGAGCCGGAGCCGCCGCCGATGTCCCAGAGGAGTTCGCCGGGCGCGGGCGCGAGCGTGCCGAGCGTGGCGGCCCGCACGTGGCGCTTGGTGAGCTGGCCGTCGTGCTCGTACGCCTCGTCGGGCAGACCGGGTACGGCGCCGAGGCGCAGCGTGTCCGGGGCGCTCCGGCACTCGACCGCGATGACGTTCAGCGGGTCGCCCGGCGGGTGCGCCCAGGTCTCCGCCGTGCCGTCGACGTGGGCCTCGCCCTCGGCGCCGAGCTGTTCGAGCACCCGCAGCCGGCTCGGGCCGAAGCCGTGCTCGCGCAGCAGGGCGGCGACGGCGGCGGGCGTGGCCGCGTCGGCGCTCAGGACCAGGAGGCGGCGCCCCTCGTACAGCGCGGCGGCCAGCCGGGCGGCGGGGCGGCCCACGAGCGTGACGACCTCGGTGTCCTCCACCGGCCACCCGAGTCGGGCGCAGGCGTACGACACCGACGACGGGTGCGGCAGGACGTGCAGCGCCCCGGCCCCCAGCTCCTCGGTCAGGGCCCGGCCGATGCCGTAGAACATGGGGTCCCCGCTGGCCAGTACGGCGATGGCGCTGCCCCCGTGCGCGGCGAGGAGGCCGGGGACGGCGGGGCGCAGCGGGGACGGCCAGGGCACGCGCCGTCCGGTGCACGAGGGCGGGAGCAGCCCCAGCTGGCGCTCACCGCCGATCAGGACCTCGGCGTGCTGGAGCGTGTCGCGCGCCGTGCCGGACAGGCCCGCCCACCCGTCGGCGCCGATCCCCACGACGGACACGGGGAGCGCGGGCTTGGGGGCAGGAGACACGGCCGGGACCTCGGTGTTCGGGCGGGGGAGGGGGGCGGGAGACGCAGCCGAAACTCTACTGAACGGCCGCATCCCGGCCCCGGGCAGGTGGCCGGGGCCGGGCAGGGGCACCACACCACTCAGAGCCGCAGCCCCTCCGCGAGCAGCCCCAGGTGCCGGTCGTACAGGGCCGCCAGGTCCGCCGTCCCGCCACCCTCCGCCCAATGCCGTACGACGGCCGTGAACACCGCGACGACCGCCGCGGCGGCGCAGCTCGCCTCCAGATCGCCCGGCGCGCGCCCGGCGCGCTCGGCGATCAGTTCCGCGACCACGTCCTGGCCGCGCTGCTGCTCGTCCAGCCTGCGGGCCCGTATGGCGGGGTCGGTGAGGCCGAGCCGGGTACGGAACAGCAGCTCCTCCCGGTCGGCGGCCGACAGCCCGGCCAGCGAGTCGGTCAGCGCGTGCCGGACGGCGTCCACGACCGGCTCGTCCACGACCTGCTCGCCGCCGCCCGGCTCGCCCCCGGCCACGCGGGACCGGAGCGACCGGGCGAGCGCGAGGACGTGACCGTGGTCGTGGTCGTGCCCCTGGTCGTCGGCCAGGACGATGTCCTCCTTGGCCGGGAAGTAGCGGAGGAGCGTGCTCGGGGAGACCTCGGCCGCCTCGGCGATCTGGTCGACGGTGGTCGCCTCGTAACCCTGCTCGGCGAACAGGCGGTACGCCTCGCTCCGGATGGTCCGCCGGGTCCGCAGCTTCTTGCGCTCGCGCAGCCCCATGGGCGGGCCCTGGACAGAGCCTTCGGCCGGGTCCCGGACCGGAAGCTGCCCCGGAAGCGGGGCCGGGGATTCCTTGACGCTCATACGGTCGATTCTCCGGCACCCGCTGTCCCGGCGGCACCTCCCCGTACGGGGCAGGGCGAGTGATGACGGAAAAGTTCCGCGCGTGGTGTCGAGGAACCGCCCCCGGCTCCGACGTCCCCTGTGAAAGCCGCCCACCGGGGGCGGACACAGGAACCGAGGAGCGAACTCATGAAGTATCTGGTGATGGTCCAGGGCACTCAGGCCGACTACGACGCGATGTCCGGCAAGGGCTCGGAACACGGCGTGACCTGGAGCGAGAAGGACATGCAGACGATGTTCGCCTTCATGGAGGGCGTCAACAACGACCTCGCCGAGTCCGGTGAGCTCGTGGATGCCAACGGTCTCACCGAACCCGCGCAGACCCGGTTCGTGAGCGCGGGCGACGACGGGCGGCCGGTGATCTCGGACGGGCCGTACGGGGAGACCAAGGAACTGCTCGCCGGGTACTGGGTGCTCGACTGCGAGAGCCTGGAGAGGGTCACCGAGATCGCGGCCCGCATCGCGCGCTGCCCGCAGCCCGATGGCGCGCCCGAGTACCCGGTGGTCATCCGCCCCGTCCAGGACGGGAGCTGAGAAAGCCGAAGGCCGGAGGCCACGTGTGAACCATGACGCAGACCGGATCGAGGACCTGTTGCGCCTGCACGCGCCGCAGGTCCTCGGCGCGCTCGTACGCCGGTACGGACACTTCGACGCGGCCGAGGACGCGGTGCAGGAGGCCCTCCTCGCGGCGGCACGGCAGTGGCCGGAACAAGGGCTGCCGGACAACCCGCGCGGCTGGCTCATCAGAATCGCGTCCCGGCGGCTGACCGACCGGCTGCGCGCCGACTCGGCCCGGCGGCGGCGCGAGGAGACGGCGGCGGCGCTCACCCCGAGGGACGCCTTCACCGCGCCGCCGCCCGGGGAGAGCCGGGCCCCCTCCGAGGACGACACCCTCACCCTGCTCTTCCTGTGCTGCCACCCCGCGCTCACCCCCGCCGCACAGATCGCGCTCACCCTGCGCGCCGTCGGCGGCCTGACCACCGCCGAGATCGCCCGCGCCCATCTGGTGCCCGAGGCGACCATGGCCCAGCGGATCAGCCGGGCCAAGCACAAAGTGCGCGGAACGCCGTTCCGGCAGCCGGGACCCGAGGACCGTGACGAGCGGCTGGCCGCCGTGCTCCAGGTGCTCTACCTGATCTTCAACGAGGGCTACACCGCCTCCTCCGGCCCCGACCTGCACCGCGCGGACCTCGCCCGCGAGGCCGTCCGGCTGGCCCGTTCCGTCCGCCGCCTCCTGCCCCGGGAGGGCAGGGTGACCGGCCTGCTGGCACTCCTGCTGCTCACCGAGGCCCGCAGCCCGGCCCGCACCGGCCCGCACGGCGAACTGATCCCGCTCGACGAACAGGACCGCACCCTCTGGGACCGTTCCGCGATCGCGGAGGGAACCGCCCTCGCCGAGGAGGCGCTGTCCCAGGGACCCGCCGGGGACTACCAGTTGCAGGCCGCCGTCGCGGCCCTGCACGACGAGGCGAAGCACTCCGACGACACCGACTGGCCGCAGATCCTCGCCCTGTACGACATCCTCGTGCACCGCACACCCGACCCGATGGCCGCGCTGGGACGGGCCGTCGCCGTGGCCATGGTGCACGGCCCGCAGGCCGGTCTGGCGGAAGTCGCCCTGCTGGAGGGCCCGTTGGGCGGTCATCATCGGCTCGATGCCGTACGCGGCCATCTGCTGGAGCGGGCCGGGGACCCGGAAGCGGCGCGCGCCGCGTACCGCTCGGCGGCCGACCGCACCCTCAGTGAGCCCGAGGCCCACTACCTTCGGAGGCGGGCGGACTCGCTGTCGCCGTGAGTCCCGACGGCATCACCACGTACCGTCCAGGCGGACGCGCTGCTCCGGGCTCAGCTCCAGGTCCACCGCCGCCAGGCTCTCCTCCAGCTGCGCCACCGACGACGCGCCGACCAGCGGGATCATCGGGACGCCGCCCCCGATCAGCCAGGACAGCACCACCTGGTTCGCGGTCGCCCCGGTCTCCTTCGCCACCTCGCGCAGCACCGCGAGGCGGGCCGGGGTGCCCGCATGGTCGTGGGCGGCACCGAGCGGCCGGTCCTCGCGTACGTATCCGCCCTTCAGCAGCGGCGAGTAGGCCACCATCGCCAGGCCGGGCTCGGTGCGCAGATAGCTCAGCATGTCCCCGCCGACCAGGCCCTGATGCCCGTCCTCGGAGAGCTGGCCGGGCAGATCGCCGCGCTCGCGCAGATACGTGTGGTGGTACTGGAGCACCTCGTACCCGGGCAGCCCGGCCGTCGCCGCGATGCGCCGGGCACGCTCCACCTTCCACGTCCAGTGGTTGCTGACACCCAGCAGGCCCACCGTCCCGTCGGCGACCAGCGCGGCGAAGCCCTCGACGGTCTCCTCCAGCGGCACGCGCGGGTCCTCGATGTGGGCGTAGAGGAGGTCGAGCCGATCGGTGCCGAGCCGTTCGCGGCTGAGCTCCGCGGCCCGGCGGATCGCGTCGGCCGACAGCCCCTCGGCGTTGTCGACGTACCCGGTGCCCTCGGCGAGCGGACTCGCGCCGAGCTTGGTCGCGACCACGATCTCGTCCCCGACGCCACGGCTGCGGCGCCAGCGGCCGATGACCCGTTCGCTCTCGCCGCCCCGGCTGCCGGTGAACCAGAACGCGTAGTTGTTGGACGTGTCGACGAAGGTGCCGCCCGCTTCGACGTACCGGTCCAGGATCGCGAACGACGTCGCCTCGTCGGTCGCCGTGCCGAACAGCATGGCTCCGAGGCTCAGGACGCTGACCTCGCGGCGGGTCTTCGGGTCGGTGCCGATCGTGCGGTAGCGCATGGGAGTTCCCCCTCCTACGGCCCGCCGCAGACCATGCGGAGGGCGAGGGAACGGAGTCTGCGTGCTCGCGTGCACTTCAAGTCAAGGCCGGTGGCCGCGGTGCGGCCGGAGCTACGACCTCCGGCCGAAGAACTCGATCTCCGCCACGGCGACCCGGCGGCCCTTCCCGGTGCCGTACGCCGAGTCGACCACGAGCCGGGCCCGTACGGTCTCCGTGCCGCGTACGTCGAAGGTCTGCTGACCCGCCTGGTCGCGCAGCCGGATCGTCCGACTGGTCTCCTTGCCGTCCTTCGCCGTCAGTACGACGGTGATCCGCGCCGGGCGTGCCTGGGTGAGGAATTCGTCCTTCCGCGCCGAGGTCCCGGAGAAGACGACGATCTTCCGCACCCCTACCGGCTGCGCGAACTCGCACTCCAGGTACTCCCCGGCGCCTTCCCCGGCCTCTTTCGGCGCCCAGTAGCGATTGTTGAACCCGTCGAAGGCCGCACCCGCCGGATGGCCGGACACCGCGCTGGACGCGCGGAACACCGAGGGCGGCACCGACTCGGGAGTCCCCGTCTCGTCCTGCGCGAAGCCGAACAGGCCGGACAGGTGCGGAAGCGCGAACCAGATCCCGGCCGCCAGCAGAAGCAGCACGATCGGCAGCCCGAATCTCGGCCGCCGCCATCCGCGCTTCGGCCTCGTCCCGGCGACATGGGCCTGCCGGGGGCCTCGGCGGAAGATCCGGCGCCACCACGGCGGGCGCACATCGGGGGGCGGGCCGGGGTCGAGGAGCAGCGCACAGCGAACGCAGAGCGTGCGCCCCGGCGCGTTCTCCGTACGGCAGTTGGGGCAGATCACCGGCACTCCGGCGGTGACCGGCCCCGGTGTCTCGGGGGCGGGCGGCCTCGGCCCCCGGTCCGGCCAGGCATCAGGCCCCGGGGCGGGCCCGTCCACCTCCTCCCCGGGACGCCGGGGAGCTGCGGTGGGGGGTGGGGGTGGTGGTGTTGGGGCTGCGGATGGTGGTGGGGCGGTGGGCGCAGGGGGTACGGGGGTGGGCGCGGGCGCCACCGGCGCAACAGGCGGAACCGACGCGGGCGCAGACGCGACCGGCACAACGGGCACCACCGGCACCACCGGCGCGGGCACCACCGGCACCACCGGCACCCCACGCCCAGGCGCAGGCGCTGGTTCCGCGCCCCCCTCCGCCGGCTCCCAGGCCAGGAACGCCTCGCAGGACGCGCAGAACTCCCGCCCCGGCGCGTTCCGGTGACCGCACGACTCACAGATCACTCCGCACCACCCCCCGAGGCCGCCGGGCTCCCGGCCGGCGGCAGGATCTCCAGCGTGAACCCGACGTGCGCCGGGACCTCCGTACCGATCAGTTCCTCCAGCCGCACCCGGTCGATCCGCCGCCCCCGCCCGGCTTCCGGCTCACGGACCCGGATCGTCACCCACGGGCGGGCCTGGCCCGGCAGCGGGGTGAGCGGCCGGGTCGACCACGCCGTACCGCCGCTCTCGACGATCTCCGGTTCCGCGCCGGTCTCCAGCCGTACCGCCTCGGCCAGACCGCCCGACGTCCCGCGCCGGGCGTGCCGGGCCACCGCCCCCCGTACCGCGGCCCGTTGCCGGTCCGGGGCGCTGTCCTCGTACGGCTCCACGGCCACCCACTGGGCGAGCCAGGCGAGAAAGTCGTCCGGGGCGCTGCGGGGGTCGAGGTGGGCGGGCAGGTTGTCGATGGTGAGCAGGACCGGGGCGAGCACGTCGTCCAGCGCGGCGAGGAAGCGCTGGAGGAAGTCCTGCTCCAGGTAGACGGCGGGCAGTTGCTCGATCAGCGGGTGCGGGGTCGGGAGACCGGGGACGCCGGTACGCATCGGCTCAGCCCTCCCGTACCCGGAGCGCGTGTTCGTAGCTGAAGACCAGCGCGTGCCGGTCCAGCGGAATCCGGGTGGTGGCCTCGGTGCGCTCCCCGGTCACCGGGTCCGCCGGGTAGAGCCGTACGTCCTCCACCAGGTCCACCCCGGGCACCCGTTGCAGCACGGCGAACGCCTCGCCCGACTGGATCGGCCGGCCGAACGGCCAGCCCTGCCCGTTCGGACCTCCGGTCAGCGGGTTGAAGTACCCGTACAGCGCGGCGAGCGCCGTCTCGCGGACCCGCTCCACGACGGCCCCCCGCTCGGCCTGCACCGTGGCGACGACCGTGACGCCCTGGTAGAACGGCGGCTCGACCACCAGCCGGGCCCCGATCGGACGACGGGCGTCCAGATGCCCGGCGATGAGGCCGAGGGTCTGGGCGGGCGGGATGAGTTCGTCGAACGCGATCCGGCCCTGCTCGTCACTGCGTCCGGCCGGTACGACGAGCAGCCGCACTCCGCCCGCCTCCGAGCCTCCGCCCGCCTGGGAGCCTCCGCCCGCCTGGGAGCCCCCGCCCGCCTGGGAGCCCCCGCTCTCCGCCGCTGCCCCGCCGCTCCCCCCGGACCCGCCCCCGTCCTCTCCGGCCCGGATGCAGTGCACGCGGGCCGCGTCCGGGGCGATCTCACGGGCCAGGAGTTCGTAGTCGTGCGGGACGACGGCCCGGTGCAGGGTCCGCAGCGTCATCGGCCCGCGCACCCGTGCGCTGTCGACGCTCTCCCCGTCGACCCCGCCGAGCGCCGGGCGGCGGTTCTCCACCCGTGCCACGTACGGGATCGCGCTGCGCAGGACCCGCAGGGTGGACCGGGCGACGTTGCCGCGCAGACCGCCGCCGGTGCGGTAGGAACGCACCCGGACGATGGCGCCCTTGTCCGGGAAGTCGCCGTAGTAGCGGATGCCGCCGTCCCGTTCCCGTACGGCGGGGCCGAACTCCACGCGGCCGGAGTTCGGGTCGAGGGTGATGTGGCGGTCCTCGGGCCCGGAGTGCGCGAAGTCGTCGACCTGGGTCCACCGGGTGAACCCGTCACCGCCCGCCTGATCCGACACCTCCACGACGAACTCGCCGGGCACCACGGGCGGGCGCGCCAGCGTGAACACCTGGCCCGGTACGCCCTCCGCCGCTCCGAGCACCTCGTCCGTGACGGTCTCGGCGTGTTCGGCGGGCACGGTCGCCCCGATCGTGAACGCGGAGATCCGGCGGACCACGGGCGGCGCCATGTACGTCGGCCGGCCCGGCTCCGCCTCGATCAGACGGCAGCGCAGCCAGCCGCCGGTACGGCCCACGACGGCCGCCGGTACGTGGTTCTTCGGCAGATGCAGGATCAGCTCACCGGACCGGTTGAAGCCGCCCGTGTCGTCCTTCTCGACCTCGCAGACCGTCCAGGCGGTGCCGTCCCACGCCTCCCAGAGCAGCGGCGGCCGCAACGGGTCGACCCCGACGCCCTCCACCTTGCAGTCCAGCCGCAGGACGACCACGCCCGCCGGAACGGCGGCGGACAGGCCCACGTACAGGCAGTCCCCCGGCGCCGGAGTGGCCCCGAAACACGCCACGTCCCGACCGAGCGCCAGCTCCTCCGTACGGTCGACGGCTTCCCCGGGAGAGGGCCAGGTGGCGAGATGGGCGAAGGCGCAGGGCACGACCGTCAGGGACTCGGAGGTGGTGAAGACGACCGCCTCCTCCGTCTCCGTACGGACGGTGGCGACCTCCGTACCGGCCCGCACCACCACCGGGTCGGGCTGCGGCGCGGACAGCCGGAACGTCACCTCGGTCTGCGCGGCCGTGGGCGGGTGGAGCCGCACCCCGATCAGGTCGAGGAAGGCCAGATAGTTCTTCTCCGGCACCCTGTTCACCCGGTAGACGAGCTGGTCGACCATGGCCGCGAACGCCTCGATGAGGGTCACACCGGGGTCGGACACATTGTGGTCGGTCCACTCCGGGCAGCGCTGCTGCACCAGGCGCTTGGCCTCGTCCACCAGGTCCTGGAAGCGGCGGTCGTCCAGATGCGGACTGGGCAGCGTCACGCGCCTGCCTCCTCGTCGTAGGGCCTTCCCCGGGCGGCCGTCGCGTCCCGGGCGGCCGTCGCGCCCTGGGCGGCGTTCGTGTCCTGGGCGTGCTGCGGGATCACATAGAAGGGGAAGACCAGGTTCCGGGGGTCGTTGGCACCGCGCACCGTGTAACCGATGTCGATGTAGAGCACCCCCTCGTCCGCCTCGTCGAACCGGACGACCACCTCGGTCACCTCGATCCGGGGCTCCCAGCGCTCCAGCGCCAGCCGTACCTCGTACGCGAGCTGCCCGGCGGTCCCCGCGTCCGCGGGGGCGAACACGTAGTCGTTGACGGCGCAGCCGAACTCCGGCCGCATCGGCCGCTCCCCCGGCGAGGTCGCCAGGATCAGCCGGATCGACTCCTCCAGCTCGTGTTCGCCGCGCACCAGCGCGATGGACCCGGTGGCATCCGTACGCGGGGGAAACGCCCAGCCCGCGCCGATGAACTGCTGTCCCATACCGGCTCAGCCCCCGATCAGCACCGACGTGCACCCGGACACGACCGGCGCACCGCAGCCCGCCAGATCCCCGACCCGGGCGGCGGGCTTCCCGCCGATCAGCACCGAGGAGCTGCCGGGCGGCGCGATCGTGGACGGCGGATGGGCGGCGGGTGACGCGCACTGGTGCGCGGTGCCGACCGTGGCGGCGGGCCTCCCGCCGATGAGCACGGACGGCACACCGGGCGGCCCGACCGTGCCGGGATGCCCGGTGGGATCGCCGACCCGGGCGGCTGCGGACGCTCCTGCCGACATGCGGTCCACTCCTGTCTGTACGAGTGCGAGTACGTCTGCGAGTACGTGTGTGTACGTGTGTGTACGTGTGCGAGTACGGGGCCGAGTACGGGGCGAGTGCGTCAGTTGAGCTTGATCATCGGGGCGTTCACGGACACCGAGGCGCCGCTCTTGATGTCGGTGCGCTGGGTACCGTTGACCGAGACCTGGCCGCCCTGCACCTCCACCGCTCCACCGGTGGAGAGAGCGACCTTCCCGTTCCCGCCGTCGACGGACACTCCGCTGCGGGACGTCAATGTCACGCTGTCACCGGCGAGTTCGAGCGCACCGCGCCCGGCGTCCAGGGCAACTCCCTTGGCCGCCGTGATGGAGACCTGCTCCTCGGCCTCGATCGTCACGCTGCCGTCGCTGTTGATGACGATGGCGGTGCCCTTGCGGTCGAGGTCGATCGTGAGCTTGCCGTCGCCGGTACGGAGCCTGACCCCTTGCGGGCCGTTCGCCGCGTCCAGCAGCTCCAGTTGGTTGCCGCTCTTGGACGCGAAGGCGCGCCGGTTCACGGCCCCGCTGGTGGGATCGACCAGTTCGCCGCCTCCACCGGTGCCACTGCCGGAGGGAGCACCACCGGGCGCATCGCTCCCGGAGGCGCCGGAACCACCCCCGCCCGGCCGGTCCTTCCCGTTGTAGAGCCCCGCGAGCACATAGGGCCGGTCCAGGTGCCCGTGCTCGAACCCGACCAGCACCTCGTCGCCAACCTCCGGAATGAACGCCTCGCCGCCGCCCGTCCCGCCCGACTGCGCCGTACGCGCCCAGTCGCTCGCGTACTCGTCGGACAGCCACGGGAACCGGACCTTGACTCGCCCCGACCCCTCCGGGTCCTGGGTGTCCGTCACGGTCCCGCTGACCAGCCCGGCACACCGCGAGCCACCACCGCCCCCGCCCGGCGCTCCACCGGTCAGCCCGAACAGCGAACGCTCCTGCTGGCCGGAGACGGTGATCCAGGTCTCGTACCCGCGAACGGCGTCGAAGACATGGCGCGAGGACGTCACCGTGTACCGGCCCTCGAACGGGGCACCCACCGCGTTCAGCGCCACCGCGCTGCCCGCCCGGACCTCCGGGTTCCCCCGGATCACCGCCTCCAGCTCCGCGAACGACCCGGCGATCCGCTCCGCCAGGGCCTTCGCCGCCTGGTCCACCTGCGCCTGCGCCCCGTACGCCGCGTCCGTCACGACGAACCGCGCCTCGCCGAACGGGGCGGCCACCTCCGCCGCCGTCACCCCGAGCTCCAGCGTGGACGACTTCCCCGCCGGGGCCCTGCCCACCAGCGGCTGCTTGGCCTGGACGTCCCAGCCGCGCACCTCCACCTCGGAGACCTGCTCGGCGGCGGACACCCCGGCCCGGCAGCGCAGCAGGTTGTTGCCCAGTTCCAGGACGAGGGGATCGCGGTCCGCACGCGCCGAGGCGTCCGGTGCCCCGCTCGCCTCGGCGGGCCGGGTGATGTGCAGCTGCCCGTCGCGTACGTACGCCTGGGCACCGGCCTCCTCGGCAAGGCCACGCACGAACTCCCAGTCGGTGACGTTGGGCTGGGCGATGTGTTCGAGCACGGGCCCGGCGATGTCCACGTTCCCCGGCTTCAGCCCGGCGCGCCGGGCTACCTGACCGCAGATGTCGGCGAGGGTCATGTTCTGGTAGCTGGCCACCCGGCGCCCCCGGAAGAGCCGGTGCGACTCGTCGAGCCCGCGTACGACGGTGAAGGTGCCGGTCTCGTCCAGCTCCACCTCCAGAGCGGTCACCACTCCGTCGAGCAGCGGCTTCGGAGCCGTATCGCCGCCCGCACGGGCCAGCAGCCGGGCCTCGCTGCCGATCTTCAGCCCGGCCTGCTCCAGCAGCACCCGGTCGGGGTCCCGGAACCGCAGCAGGAACAGGTCCGGGAGCGTACGGCTGTCGTCCACGTACCCCTCGACCAGGGTGTTCACGAACTTCGCAGGCAGCGGTGTGCCGCCGAACTCCACCACCAGCGCGGTGGCGACCCCCTGCTGGGCCATCAGCCCCGCCTCTCCCGGTCGACGGAACCGCGAAGCCGGTCGGCCGCGTCCCGGAGCCGGTTCAGCTCGTCGAGGGCGGGCAGCAGGAGCTGCGTCCCCGGCGCGAGCCGCATCGGGTCGTCAATGCCGTTCGCCTCGGCGATCACCCGCCACGCACCGGCGTCCCCGTACTCCCGGTGGGCCAGCGACGGCAGCGAGTCCCCGGCGTCCACCCGGTGCACGCGCCGGGCCGCCAGCGCGCCCGAGGTCGGGTTCTGCCCCGGTGTCTCCCCGCTGATCTCCTCCATCGTGACCTGGCAGACCGCCCGGATCGGCACCCCGGAGGTCGTGAACAGCGTGTATTTCGCGGCCACTTGACTGACGTACCCCGGAAATCCCGTGAGCCCGCCCCAGTGGAAGACCACCCACGGCGGCGAGGAACGCTGCTGCTGCCGGGTCTCGTTCGTCGGCACACAGCACGCGAACAGCTGCTCCACCGAGGTCACCACCCGGGTGTCCTGGGTGTCACTGGCGTCGAAGAACATCTCGACGGTGAGCTTGCTGGGCTGCGACCCCTGGTACTCCGGCGGCCCGGAGCTCTTCGCCCCCTTGGCCGGACTCCGCTTCCAGGAAGCCGCCTTGGTCAGGCTCAGCTCCTTGGGGTTGAACTGGAAGTCGATCCGCCCGCACGGCCCGCCGGGGGTGAGCCCACCGCCGGTCGGCGGGGTCCGCAGCTCCAGGTAGGCGTGCTCCAGCTTGGGCCGGGCCGAGCCGCCCTTCGCGGCGGACGCCACCCCCGACGTACCGGCGGCGCTGAAGGCGATGGGCCCTGCCCCGCTCACGCCGCTCAGCCCTCCATCACATAGCCGTGATGGGCGATCTCGATCGTCTCCATCGCGACCTTCGGCGACTCGGGCGTGAACGACGGGCCGGTCCAGCGCACGGGAACGACCTCCAGCAGCCCCCACTGGGCCACCCTCCGCCCGTCCCCGGTCCGCGCCTCGATGTGCGCCGTCTTGCGGCTGAACCCGGTCGTCATCGTGGCGAACCAGCGCGCCACCTTCTCCGTCTCCCGGGTGAGCGGCCGGGAGAGCTTCACATTGGAGTACTTCAGACGGGTCGGCAGCTGCCACAGATGACCGTTGTTGCCGCCCTCCTCCCGCGTTTCGAGCACCACTTCGCAGCCCAGGCCGTCACATGTGTTGAACGACCCCAGCTCGATGTCGTCGATCGTCACGACGAAGCAGACGCTGACGGCGGGGTCGCTGTCCTGAGCGGTGGCCATGACACGTACCTCTCTCGGTGGGTGGTGCTCAGTGGCGGGTGTTGATGAGGAATCCGGCGCGTTCGCGTTCCAGCCGGAGGTCGGCCTTGAGGAGGCGGCTGAGCGGCGCGTACAGGGCACGGACCAGCTCGTCCGTCACGGGCGGCGCACCCGCCTGGCCCGGTGCTCCGCCACCACCGGCGCGGGAGGCCGGAGCACCTGCCGCGCCGGCGGAGGCGGACTCGGAGTCCGCCTCCGATTCCGGTTCGCTTTCCGGTCCCGTCGCCATGTCCGGTACGGGGTCGGGCGGCGGTGGCTCCTCGGAGATCTCCGCGTCCCGCTGGACGACCGGTCGCGACGTGCCCGAGGGCGGCGAGGCCGACGCGGCGGACGGGGAGCCGAAGACGACGCTTCCGTCGGGCATGCGCTGGGCGACCCCGGCCGCGACGGCGAAGGCCCCGGCCGTGGGAGAGGCGCTGCGGCCGCCGCCCCCCGGCGACCATTGGCCGGTCCGCCGCTGCACCGGGAGGCGCGACGCCGTGGAGGGGGCGCCCGGCGAGGCGACGACGGTCCGCTGCACGGCGGGCGCCCCCGCGTACGTGCCCGCGCCCGCGTACGTGTCCGCCGTGGTCCAGCGCACGGGCACGGCGTTGGGTACGCCAAGGGGTCCGGGGCCAGGTCCCGCACCGGGTCCGGTACCGGCCACCCCACCCGAAGGTCCTTCCGGGGAACGCTGCACGGCGGGCCCGATCGGCGCTTCGCCCCCCTCCGGACCGGCGGTGGTGCGGAGGGCCAACGGACGATCGCCGAGCAGCGGGGCGGTGGGCAAGGGTGACGTGGGACCAGGAGCGACGGGAGCACCAGAGGCACCACCAGGGGCACCGGGAATACCGGTGGAACGCTGGAGATCCGCCCCGGAAGCCTCACCACCGACACCAGCACCGCCACTGGACACGGCGCTGGACACACCACCGGACACGGCACCGACCAGCGGATCGTCGCCGAGCAACGGGGCGGTGGGCCCGCTCACGTCCGTACCGACGGACGGCGGCTCGGGTCCTTCGTCCGGAGCCGCCGCCTCCGCCATGCCGGGACCGTCCTCCGCACTCCGCGACACGGGAACCGGCGCCGCGCCACCCTCGCTACCGGACCCGGCCCCGCCCCCACTCCCGTCCGCGCTCCCGCCTCCGCTCCCCGGTACGGAAGCGGCGGCCGATCGCTGAGCTGTCGGCGGCAGTCCGGCCAGCGGCGCCCCGAGTCCGGGCGCGCGCCGGGCCGGCTCCGCCGCCGGAGGCTCCGCGGCACGCTGAACAGCCCCGCTCCCGGAAGGCCCCGCATCGCCGGGTCGCGGGAGTGCCGACCGCGGTACGAGGGTTTGCTCGCCGACGAGTTGACGTACGGGAAGGTCGGCCACCGCCCGCTCCCCGGCCGAGGTCATGGCCGGTGCGCCACCTCCGTACACAAGCTGTACGGGGACGGTCTCCGCCCGCATCGGCATCTCGACGGACCGCTGGGCCGTGGGCGGCGGCTGTGGGCCCACCGGCGCCGGAGCGGTGAGCCCGTGGACGAGTCCGGCGGGCGCGTCGGGGCTGACGAGATGCCCGAGGGGCGTACCGAGCGCGGTGCCCTGCCGGGTGGACAGCGACTGCTCGAACCCGGAGGGATCCGTGACGAGCTCCTGCCCGGCGAGGGTCCGCTGCATGGGCACCAGCCGATGCACATCGACACGGTCATCCCGCGGTGCCGGTGTCCGTGCGCCTTCCGAAGGCACCGGCCCGGCCCCGCTCGTGGAACGGCCGCCGCGCAGCCAGGACATCAGCCCCATGGATCTCGTGTCCTCCCCCGCGCCACTCGCTACCGCCCGTTGAGGCGAGCGATCTGTGCGACGAACTTCAGGCGTTCCGGATGTTCCAGGTCCAGCAGGTCATCGAGCGGCCAGTGGAAGTGATAGGCGAGGTACGCGACCTCCTCGTAGAGCAGGTCGGCCGCGTACGTCACGATTCCCCCAGGCGGCCACCGGCGAGATCCACCGCGAACTCCTCCTGGCAGGAGGGACAGGTGACGGCGGCGCGGGTGTGCCCCTCGGCGTTGATCCGGCGGTAGAAGTCCTGGAGGAACGCCAGGTCCGAGGCGAACAGGTCCTCGATGATGCCGGGGTGGATGTCGTCGATGGTGCCGATCCGGGTCACGACCCGGGAGATCAGGACGACGGAGAGGTACGCGGAGTTCTCCCGGACCCGGTCGTCCCGCAGCGGCACCAGTTCGTCGCGGGCGGTCGCGAGCCGCATGACTCCGCTACGGTGCACGGCGCCCGAGTCGTCGACGTACCCACGCGGCAGCTCGAACGCGAACTCCGTCCGCAGCGGCTCGGGGTGCCGGTCCCGGCCCTGCTGCTCCGACCGCTCCGCCCTTTCCGGCTGCTCCTGCCCGGGGGGCTGGAACTGGACCGTACGGCGCATCAGTCGAGTTCCATGCTCTCGTAGGTGATCGCCAGCTTCTCCGTCAGGACCGAGGTGTCACCGGCCTTGAGCGTGCCGATCTCCAGGGACTTCGGCCAGGCGTTGATGAGCTTGTAGCGCTTGATCGGCATGCCCTCGTAGTCGTAGACGATGACCGAGCCGTTGCGGCGGGCGTCCGTCATCCGGCCGAACCGCGAGTCCTTGATCCAACGCTCGAAGCTGTTGTCCTCCGTGAGACCGCGCGTCACGGTGACCTCACCGGCCTTGGGACGGCCCGGCAGCTTCTTCAGGGCGTACTTGCCGTCGGCGGTGTTCTGCTTCAGCTCGATGACGTCCTGTTCCATCTTCAGACCGCTGACCTCGGTGATCTGCTTGATGAGGACGCTGTCGAATTCGAGGCCGAACGAGCACCCGACGGAACTGTCGAGATCGGGAAGTGGCACAACGGGCTCCTTACGCCATGCTCAGAAACGGGCCGGGCTGCGGGCCGTTCGAGGGTCCGGTCATTCGTCGATCCCGCCGGTGCCGCCGGTCAGCTGGGAGAGCCGGAACACCACGAACTCGGCCGGCTTGACCGGTGCGACACCGATCTCGCAGATGACCTGACCCGCGTCGATGCTCTCGGGCGGGTTGGTCTCGCGGTCGCACTTCACGTAGAACGCCTCGTCGGGCGTCAGCCCGAACAGCGACCCCTTGCGCCATTCGTTCACCAGGAACGCCGAGACCGTGCGGCGGATACGGGCCCACAGCGCGTCGTCGTTCGGCTCGAAGACGACCCACTGCGTACCGGCGAGGATCGACTCCTCCAGATAGTTGAAGAGCCGCCGCACGTTCAGGTACCGCCAGGCCGGGTCCGAAGCGAGCGTCCGCGCACCCCACACCCGGATTCCCCGCCCGGGGAAGGACCGGATGCAGTTCAGCCCGAGGGGATTGAGCAGATCGTGCTCGCCCTTGGTCAGCTGCGTCTGCAACGCGACGGCTCCCCGGACCACCTCGTTCGCCGGAGCCTTGTGCACCCCGCGCGAATCGTCGTTGCGCGCCCAGACCCCGGCGATGTGCCCACTGGGCGGTACGAGGGTGGCGCGGCCCGAGGCGGGGTCGGCGACGCTGATCCAGGGGTAGTAGAGCGTCGCGTACTTGGAGTCGAAGTTGGCCCGGTCGGTGCGCCAGCCCCTGACCTGCTGCGGCGAGAGCCCCGGCGGCGGGTCGAGGATGGCGACGCGGTCGCCCATCAGTTCGCAGTGGGAGATCAGCCCCTGCTGGACGGCGATCACCGACTCCAGGTCCAGCAGCCCGCGTTCGTACGCGCTCATGAGGTCGGGAACGGCGATCATGGTGACCTCGTCGACCGCTTCCAGGCCGCCGAGCCCGGTCCTGCGGTCGGCGTCACCGACGTACACCTCGGGGGCCAGCGACCCGGCACCACCGGCGGCGGGGGCGGCGGGCGCGAGGGTGACGGACTGCGTCTCTGGGCGGGCGGGCGCGGCGCCGCGCCCCGACTCCCGTACCTCGATGAGCTCGGACTTGGCGTTGACCCGGGTGGCGACGTTCTCCTTGCTGCGCTTCGTCGTCACCGAGGGGTACGTCTCCGCGACCTGCCCGTCGCGCTTCACGATGAGCTGGAAGACGTCGGAGGGAGGGTCGTCGCCCTCGACGTCCGTCACCTCGACGCTGATCTCCCCGGCCACGCCCGGCCGGGGCTTCACGGCGTAGGGGCCGACCTGCACCTCGGACCCGGCAGCCAGTTGGCCGGTCTCCCCGCTCTCCCCGTCGCCGCCCTGCGCGGAACCGTCGCCGATCCGCACGACGTAACAGATGCCGCCGCCGTTGGCGAAGAAGCCGTAGACGGAGGAGGCGAGGTACGTACCGTCGACGAAGTCGCCGAAGGTACTGACGAACTGGCTCCAGTTCGTGATCAGCGTCGGCTCGTCGAGAGGTCCCCGCTGGGCGAAGCCGACGAAGGCGGCGACCGAGGTGCCCACCCCTTCGATCGGCCGGGATCCGGACTCGACCTCTTCGACGTAGACGCCCGGGGACAGGTACGACGGCATATGAGCCTCTCCTTGACGCGCTCCTCGACGTGCTGCTCGCCCCGTTCCACGACCGGGGAACGCCGGCAATTCTCGCCACTGGTTCGATCACCGGGAACGGATGCACGGCCGCCCTGCCGCGCACCGACGGCTGCCCTAAGAGGCAACGCGACAGCTCCGCCCGGACGGGCCGCCTCTGCCCCCGACCGCGCCCCCGCACACTCCGCCCGCCCCCGGGGTCCCCCGGCACCCTGACAGGCACCACGTCCGGGCAACCGAGGGCTGCTGGGAGGGACGGCGATGAAGGCGGTTCCGGAGAAGACGGCCCCCACCGCGGCACCCCGCACCGAGACTCCGCACACGGCTCCTGTTCCCTCCCGGCCCTCCCCGGACCGCCGCTCGCTCCAGCGGCTGCAACGGTCGGCGGGTAACGCGGCGGTATCCCGCCTGGTCGCGCAGCGCTATACGGCACCGGTGAAGCCGTCCCCCGCGCAGGCTCCGGGTTTCCGGGCGGTGAAGGCGGATGTGGCGGCGAAGCGGACCCGGATCGCTGTCCACGCGCCCGCGGCTGCGGAGTCGAAGGCGTCGCAGGACGCGGCGGTCGCGCCGCCGGACGACAAGGAAGCCCAGGGCAAGACGGCGAACGCGGAGAAGATGAATGCCGCGAAGCCGGGGGAGTTCGACAAGAGGGCGTTCGTCGACGCGGTGAACAAGGCGATCGACGCGCAGGCGCCGAAGAACCTCGACGAGGCCGACAAGTTCTCCAAGTCCGGGAAGGCCGACCAGGTCAAGGCGGAGGTCGACGGGAAGGTCACGGACGGCAAGGAGTCCTCGGCCAAGGACATCGACACGGCGACGAAGGCCCCGCCGGACACCTCGGCCGCCAAGGACAAGGAAGTCACCCCCCTCACCCCGGACCAGGCTCCCGGCAACCCGGGCGCCCCGTCCGCAGCGGACGCGGTCCCGGCGAAGCAGCCCGCGGCGGTGACGGACTTCTCCGAGGGCCCGGCGCAGAACGACCAGGCGATGGCGGACGCCGAGGTCACCGAGGAACAGCTCACCAAGAGCAACGAGCCGGACTTCAACGACGCCCTCTCCGCGAAGAAGACCGCCGAGACGGACTCCGCGAAGGCCCCGGCGAAGGGCCAGGCAGCGGAGAACCAGCAGCTGGCGGGGGCGAAGGAGGGTGCGGCGGCGTCGGGCGCCCAGGCGATGACCGCGCTGACCGCGACCCGGGCATCGGCGGGGAAGCAGGTCGACGGCGGCAAGGGCGACACGAAGACCAAGGACGAGAAGAAGCGCGCCGAGGTCACGGCGAAGCTCCAGAAGGTCTACGACGGCACGAAGAAGGACGTCGAGACCACGCTCTCCGACCTGGACAAGAAGGTCGACACAGCGTTCACGGCGGGCGAGAAATCGGCGCGGGACGCGTTCACGGCGGACCACAAGCGCCGGATGAAGAAGTACAAGGACAAACGCTACTCGGGCCTCATGGGCAAGGGCCGCTGGGTGAAGGACAAGTTCGCCGGCCTGCCGAAGGAGGCGAACGACCTCTACCAGGAGGCCCGCAAGCTCTACGTGTCCCAGATGCAGACGGTGATCTCCGCCGTGGCCGACCTCATCGGTACGGAACTGGGCAAGGCGAAGACCCGTATAGCGAAGGGCCGCACCGAGCTGAAGGCGGAGGTCGACAAACTCCCCGCGGACCTCAAGCAGTTCGGCGAGGACGCGGCGAAGGACTTCGCCGGGAAGTTCGACGACCTGGAAGCCACGGTCAACGAGAAGTCCGAACAGCTGGTCCAGGACCTCGCGTCGAAGTACACCGCCGCACTGAACAAGATCGACGAGGAGATCAAGAAGCTCCAGGAGGCCAACAAGGGCCTGATCGACAAGGCGAAGGACGCCATTGTCGGCGTCATCAAGACGATCAACGAACTGAAGAACCTCCTCCTCGGCATCCTCGCCAAGGCCGCCTCCGCGATCATGAAGATCATCAAGGACCCGATCGGTTTCCTGGGCAACCTGGTCAAGGCGGTCGGCGCGGGCCTCAACCTCTTCATCACGAACATCGCCGAGCACCTCAAGACCGGCGTCGTGTCCTGGCTGCTGGGCACCGCGGTCAAGGCGGGCCTCGAACTCCCCGCCAGGTTCGACCTCAAGGGCATCATCCAGATCATCGGCTCACTGCTCGGC
The DNA here is from genome assembly GCF_026340105.1 of Streptomyces sp. NBC_01433. Lineage (NCBI taxonomy): Bacteria > Bacillati > Actinomycetota > Actinomycetes > Kitasatosporales > Streptomycetaceae > Streptomyces > Streptomyces sp. NBC_01433. Next base: position 2,205,090 of record NZ_JAPEPM010000001.1, read on the forward strand.
CTGACCTGGGACAACATCCGCACCCGCGTGACCCGCAAGGGCGTCCCCGAAGAGGCGATGTCCGCCGTCGAAACGTCCGTCCCCGTCGCGAAGAACATCGCCCGAGAGGGCCCGGCAGGCGCGGCAAAGGAAATCCAGGCGGAGACCGGCGACCTCAAATCCACAATCCTGCAAAAGCTGACGAGCTACCTGATCCCCACGGTCATCATCGCGGGCATCACCTGGATCCTCTCCCTCCTCAACCCGGCCTCAGCGTTCATCCGGGCGGTCAAGGGAATCATCGACATCGTCACATTCATCGTGACCCAGGGCGCCCAGATAGCCGACTTCGTCAACGCGGTCCTGGACGCGGTCATAGCGATAGCCAACGGCGGCGCGGCAGGCGTCCCAAAGCTGGTAGAAGCCGCCCTGGCGACCAGCGTCCCGTTGTTGATCGGCTTCCTGGCGTCACTGCTGGGCATCGGCGGCCTCGCCAACAAGGTCAAGAGCGTTTTCCACGCGGTGTCCCGGCCTGTCACCCGCGCCATCGACAAGATCGTGGACTTCCTAACCAAGAAAGGAAAGAAATTCCAGGACAAATCAAAAAGCAGAGACAAGAATAAAATTAATTCAGAAAAGAGCAACGGGCCGACGGTTCGAGAAGTTCGCAAATCCTTCACCATCGGCGGCGAGCAACACACATTACTTCTGTCGATCAAGAACAAGAAGCCCCACGTCGAAATGGCGTCGGAGCATTGGAACTACCTCAAAAAGCTCATCAAATCAGCCCGGCGAGACATTCCGAATCGCACCGCCGACCCGACCCAGCGCAAGGAGATCACGGATGGCCTCGACCGGGTCGATCTGGTCCTCGACCAACTGGAAGCGGCCGGCGAGTGGGACTCCAACATCCCCTTGCGGCAGCGTCGAGAATTCGAACGCACCCTGTCACACCTCACTGCCATCCTTGGCGAGATAGGCGGTAAATACGGATTCCCCAAACTCAAGGAACTGAAGAAGCCTTCGGACTGGCTTCTGGGCAACCTCCTGAAAATCGAATTACGCGATAACAAAGAATTTCGCAGGGTCGTATACGGCGGCTGGGCCCCATCTTCAACAAAGCTTCGCAAGACGACCAAGGCAAGTCTCCTGGCCGCCATGTCGACGGCCACGGTGAGATCTGTTTGGTCGGCAGATCCAAAGTTCGGGCAGCCGGGCGTATATGTGTGCCCCGGCTACCCTGCCCTCGGCCTAATGCCACACCTCGCTGACAGTACCGACCCAGCGGAGTTCCTCACTCTGGACCACGATTCACCGGTCGCCGACCACTGGATGAATCGGGGCAACCGGCGCAGCCATCCGGATCGGGAACGTTTCTATAACGATCCGAACAATCTGGTGCCGATGTGCAACACCTGCAATGGCACAAAGGGCGGTCCCCGCATTAGCGCCTGGATGGTCCATCAGGGGTTCACCGACCACATGGGACGTGGGCTGTGAGCACTTTCGCGCTGTGGCATCCCACCTGCACTGCGGTTAGGCAAGGGTTTCGGTGTGTCGCCGACGTTACGGCGACAGATTTTCAGGAGATCAACGAGGGTACAGAATCCCTGATGACTGCATTCGCTCGCACGCTCGGCATGAGCGGGATCGTGCGGGATTGGAGTGTCGGACTATTCCTGTCTCCGTATTACGCCTACGAGATATGGCCCGATCAGCGGCCGTTCGCCGAGGTCGCGTCGGACACCGCCGACTGGCAAAACCGCTTCGGCCCGGCCTGGCGAGTGTCGTGGCTGGTCACTGAGCGACCACCGTTTCAGTACGGCGGACTCGGGCCGTACTACGTTGACGAGATCGACCGGAGCTGGGCGGACGAGCCAGGCTTAACCGGGGCGGAGGCCGAGGAGTACGAGGTGGTCGTTCTGGCCGACGGTGGCAGCATGTCCAGCATGTCCTTCCTGGACGGCCTGGTGAGCCCAGAGCAGATCGATGTGGTGGATGTGCCCACCGGCCTCCTGCCGCTGAACCGGGTGACGATCCGGTTGGGGCGCGTTCGCCCACTGCTCGTCGAATCCGACCTCGCAGCGATCCTGAGAGCGTTCGGAGTCAACCTCTATTCCACGCACCACCTTCTGACCAGCAACTATCACCTACCCTGGCCTCGTCTTGTTCCGTGGTGAGGTCAGGCGAGCACCGACCGCACTTCACCGGCGGCTGCATCATAGGCACCGGTCTGCCCCTGGGCGCCTGACACGACCAGCAGACATCACCCAGACAAGTTCAGCCGGTCAACGGCTCTGCAGCGGAAACCCTCTGGCTGTTGCCCACTACGCAGCCCCCAGGTCGCCGAACTCTCCTGCCTTGGCACCTCTGAGCCAGGCCTCCATCTCGGTCCGGGTGAAGAAGACCACGCCGGCATCCGGGTGGTTGCTGTTGCGGACCGCTATACGACCATCGTCCAGAGGCGCGGCCTCCACGTAGGCGCCCTGATCGCCGCTGAAACTGGACTTCCGCCACTTCTGCCGCAGCCACCTTGCCTGACAGAGAGACTGGTTCGGTGCCCGTCATGCGTACTCCTCCGCGAGGTCTCGCACCATCGTGATCGACGCGTCCGGACTCAGAGCCAGCCCTACCAGGTGCTCGAACGCCACATTATGCGCATCGACTTCGTGGGCACTTTCGAGGTAAAGGGCTCCGGCCCGATGCTCCACGTACGCGATGCCCGGATCGGCCGACCAAGGAAACCCCAGGATCTGGAACGGGCCTGCAGCCATGCCGGGGTGTGCACCGTGCGAGTACGGAAGGACCTGCACCGTGATCTTCGGGTGCTTGGCCATCTCGGCCAGGTGGATGAGCTGGTCCCTCATGAGCGGCGCACTGCCGACCACCCTGCGCAGTACCGCTTCGTTGACGACCGTCCACAGGCGCAGCGGATCAGTGTCCCGGCTGAGCGCAGTCTGTCGGGTCATACGGAGGTTGATGTGTCGCTCCACATCCGCATCGGCCCTTTCAATAGTTCCGCAACGCGTGATGACATCGACGTATGCCCTGGAGCAACCCAGGAACGGCTTTACTCTCGTACGCGGGGATCTAGGCTCTCTGTTCCAGTCGACGAACAGCGAGAAGCCACGCGGCATCGGGTTGCCGTTGAACCTCTCCCACCAGCTCTTCTGGCGAGCGTTCTTGGCTGCGCCGAGGTAGTCTCCCAGCGTTCGTGTGGAACCTTGTAGAGCGGCGACGGTACTTCGTCCAAGTCGCCTACCACGACATGGCGTTCCGCGACCTCGCAGTAGGACACCTCCGCCACGGTGCACCGCAGGCCTCGGCCACCTCCCACTGATCCAGTCCCGGTTGCCTTCCAAGCCGGCACTCGTTGAGATGCGCCAAGAACTTGCTCACCGATCAGTTATCACGCATCGGCCACCCGCACAGGCAGCGACTTGAGGCCGTTGATGAAGTTCGACACCAGTCGGCGCGGTGGGGCCGCGGGGTGGAGTCGGCCGGATGGCAAAGCTCGGCACATCTCCTCGTACAGAGCCCGTAGTTGCAACCGTGCGAAGTGCGCCCCCAGGCAGACATGCGGGCCGTCGCCGAACGAGATGTGTGGGTTCGGAGACCGGGAGAGGTCCAGGGCGTGCGGGTCGGGGAAGACGCGTTCGTCGTGGTTGGCCGAGGCGTGGAAGACGACCACCTTGTCGCCAGCGCGGATACGGATGCCCGCCAACTCCGTGTCCTGGGCGGCCGTGCGGCGGAAGGTCAGGACCGGCGGGTGGCGGCGGAGCAGTTCGTCCACGGCCGTGGTGAACCCCACCTCGCCGTTGCACAGACGCCGGTAGGCATCCGGATGCTGGGCCAGTAGGTGCAGGCCGCCAGGAGCCGCGCTGCGTACCGTGTCGTTTCCCGCCACCACCAGCAGGAAGAAGAACATCTCCAGCTCGCGTGCGGTCAGTTCGGGGTCGGTGGCGAGGGCCGTCATCACGTCGTCGGCAGGGTGCTGACGCTTGTGTGCCGCCAGCTCGTGCGCGTACTCGAACATGTCGCGCAGCGACGCCGGAGAGCGCGGGTTGACCGGCTTGCCGTCCGGGCCGAATATCGGCGTCCCCGCCTCGTCGGGGTCCTGGTAGCCGATGACCCGTTGGGTCCAGTGGAGAAGGAGGCCCCGGTCGCTGTCCGGTACCCCCAGCAGGTCCGTCAGGTTGAGCAGCGCGTAGTCGTCGGTGACCTGGGTGACGAGGTCGCAGGTGCCATCGCCGTCCCGCGCCTCGGTGACCGCCCGGTCGAGGAGGGAGCGGGCGCGTTCACGTACGACCGTCTCGAAGCGGTCCACCCGCCCGGGGGTGAAGGCGCGGCTGACGAGCGTACGCAGTCGCCGGTGGTGCGGTGGGTCCTGGTTGAGCATCATGCGGCGGATGAACGGCAGGTCAGCGGGGTCCGGGTCGCGGATCTGGGTGGCGCCGAGGTACGAGGAGTACGCAGACGAGTCCTTCAGGACCCGAACGGCGTCCCGGTGCCGGGTGACCGCCCAGAAGCCGGGGCCCGCAGGCCACCCCAGTACCTCCGGCTCCTCCTGCCACGCGACGGGATGGTGATCGCGCAGGTGGCGGTAGCGGTCGTGGGGGATGCCCAGCGCGTACTGCCTCGGGTCGAAGATGTCCGGTGCGGGCGATCCGGCGTCAGGCCCACTCACGCCGTCACCTCGCGGCCCTCCACGTCGGCGTCGGCGTCCGCCCGCAGGAAGTCCTCCATCACACGGATCAGGTCGAGCGGAGCCTCGTCCATCGCGTAGTGGCCGCACGAGGGCAGCTCCACCAGTTCGGCGCGCGGAAACCAGCGCATCCAGGTGGCGCGCTGCAGATCGGCGGAGAGGGCCGGGTCCAGCGCCCCCGCGACCGCCAGGGCCGGCACGGTCGAACCGTCGATCCGGTCGTGGAAGTCCTCGCCCGCCCAGGAGTCCAGCCAGGCCCGGAACGCCTTCGCGTCGCTGCACTCGACCGAGCGACGCACCATGCGATCCAGCCAGCCCGCCGGGCGCCGGCCTCCGGTGGTGGTGTCGAGGATGGCCCGACGGTTGTCCGGGTTCTGCGCCGCCGCGGCAAACAGTTCCCACTGCTCGGGCGGCAGAGGCAGGCCGGACGCGGGGACCGGTGACACCCCGACGATTCTGCGGACCCGTTGCGGCGCCGCGGCCAGCGTCCGCTGGATGACGGAGCCACCCATCGAGTGGCCGATCAGCGAGAACCGGTCCCAGCCGAGCCGGTCGGCCAGCGCGATCACGTCGTCGGCGCCCTCCGCCGTGGTGTACGAACCACCCGCGTCCCTGGCCTCGCCGTATCCCCGTAGATCCACCACCGCGTACTGGAACGAACCGAAGTCGAGATCCGGCAGCAGCGGGTCGTAGGCGGAGCGGTCGGCGAGCCAGCCGTGCACAGCGATCACCTTGTGCGGGCCGTCGCCGTGCAGGACATGAGGCAGAACAGACAATGCGGTCACACTGGCTCCCGTCGCGGTACGGCGATGATCTGTCGTCAACAGCCCGCCCGCCCACGGTGGCGGCAACCACCAGACCGCGCAAGGGCACACGCGGAGCCTGCCGCAAGGCCGCTGGTCATGTCACGCCGACGGGTACAGATGCCGGCGGGCAAAGGTGCGGACCGGACCCCGATCCCGACATCAACCGGACTGGTCTCTGGTGCTGTTGGAGTCACTGCGGTTGAGATGGCCGACTTTTCGTGCGGTCCCGTCCGGACGTCGTGCACCGCGATCTTCGTGGGACTGTCGGATCCCCATCCGCCACCCCACGCTTCTCACAGAAATCTCGTTGGAGTCGATTCGTGAAGATTTCCGCCCACGCCCCCGGTGAGGGGCCCACCAGATCCGTGTCCGTGTCCGTCCACGAGGGCACCATCGAGGCTGTGCGTGCCCGTGTCGGCAAGCGCGGGGTCTCCGGATACGTCGAGGCCGCCATCCGACGCCAGATCGAGCGCGACAACCTTGCCGAACTGACCGCCGATCACGAAGCCGAGCACGGGGCCTTCAGCCAGGACGAGATTGACGCCGCGTGCGCTCTGCTGCAAGGGGGTGCGGACACCATGGGGAGCGTTGCCTGATGGCGGCCTGACGGCCCTGACTGCCTGGCAGCTCCCTGCCGCCCTCCCCGCACGGCCCACGTACCGGAGCGAGAGCGGCAGCGGCATGTCCACGCACGCCGAGCCGCGTCCGCCACGCGCCCTCAGCTCTGCACCAGCCGCAGATACGGTCCGAACTCCGACGCCAGCGTCAGCCGTCCCAGCTTCTGGTACTCCCGCTGGATCGCGTGAATCAGCGTCGGCATCGTCACCGACTCGCCCGTATCCGCCGCCAGGTACGCCGCCGTCACCGCGATCGAGCGGATGTTGCCGCCCGCCAGCTCGAAGTTCTCCGCGCAGAAGTCCAGGTCAAGGTCCGTGCCCCTCGGCAGGAGCGGGCCCAGGCAGCGTTCCCAGAGGACCAGGCGTTGGTCGGGGTCCGGGACCGGGAAGTCGATGACCAGGTCCAGGCGGCGGGTGAAGGCGTCGTCCAGGTTCGCCCGGAGGTTCGTCGCCAGGATGGCCAGGCCGTCGAAGGACTCCATGCGTTGCAGCAGGTACGCGCTCTCCACGTTCGCGTAGCGGTCATGGGCGTCCTTCACGTCCGACCGCTTGCCGAAGATCGCGTCCGCCTCGTCGAAGAGCAGGACGCCGTTCACCCCTGCCGCCTCCGTGAAGATGCGCTCCAGGTTCTTCTCCGTCTCGCCGACGTACTTGTCGATGACCGTGGCCAGGTCGACCGTGTAGAGGTCCAGGCCCAGGTCTGCGGCGATCACCTCCGCCGACATCGTCTTGCCGGTGCCGGAGTCGCCCGCGAAGAGCGCCGAGACACCCCGGCCCCTGCCGCCTCCCGGACGCATGCCCCACTCCCCCAGGACCCGGTCGCGGTGGCGGGCGCGGGCGGTGAGTTCGCGGAGCTGGGTGTGGGAGTCGGGGGGCAGAACCAGGTCGTCCCAGGTCACCGTGGGCTCGATACGGCGGGCCAGCCGGTCGAGGCCCGCCGCGTTCTGGGCGCGGGCTCCCTGGCGTACGTGGTCGGGGGTGAGGGTTCCCCCGGCCAGGCGGGCCGTCTGGGCGGCGCTCCGGGCGGCTCCCGTCACCTGTTCCGGAGTGAGGAGGAACGGCGCGAGGAGATGGTCCGGGTCGATGGCGGGCGGGAGGGGGGACGGGGCCACCTGTTTGTACGCGTCCGTCCAGAGCGCGCCGCGCGCCGACGGCTCCACCCTGGGGGCGTGCAGGAGCAGTGGTGGAGAGGTGGACCAGGACGCGTCCCAGGGCACCCGGCCCACCATGACCGTCGGTACGGGGGTGGCCGTGAGGAGCCTGAGCAGGTGCGGGTGTTCGCGCGAGACCGCGTCCAGCGGGGCGCAGACCAGGCCGGCGCCCGTCAGCCGCGCCTCGCGGACCAGGGAACGTACCGCGTCCGCCGGTGCGGGGTCCTCGGCCAGCCGTGCCAGGTCCAGGCCCAGGACGCCGCGGCCCGCCAGCGTGAGTGCCGAGGCTGCCAGCGCCGTGCCCGCGCCGCCCTGGTCCTCGCCGAGGTAGGCCAGCGGGACTCCGTCGGTCAGGACCCCGGCGAGCGGAGCCGGGTCGCCGACGCCCGGTATCGCGTGCCACGGGGCCAGCAGGTCCGCCAGGCGCGGGTCCGGGGTGTCGTCGCCCAGGAGGTGGGCGGTCACCCGGTCCGGTACGCGCAGCGCGCGGCTCAGGAACGGGCGGTCCAGGTCCTCGACCAGCAGCAGCCGGCCCTCGCGCAGCGGAGAACGGGCCGACAGCCGGCCGCGTGCCACCTGGTCGGCCGGAGACAGTCCGCACAGTCCCAGCGCCAGACCGATGGACGGGCGCCGGCGCGTCACGTCGTCGTTGAGGTAGCCGTAGAACGCCTCGAACCGGTCGTCCAGATCCGGTACGAGGGCGATGAGCAGGATCTCGATGTCGAGCGGCGTGAGCCCGAACTCGGTTTCCAGGGAGGTCAGTCGGGATGCGGGGGCGAGGATACTCGGGGCTTCCGGGACCTCCGGCAGCGGCTCGGGGAACCCGCGTACCGCGTCCTCGTCCAGCAGCCTCGCGATGTTCTCGTCCGTGAGGTACAGCCCCCGGAACGCGTCGTCCGGGTCCGGGTCGACGCGCTGCCGGGCCTCGACCGCCCGGCGGATGCGCTGCTCCACGGCCACCGCCCGGGCGAGGAGATGGCGCAGGTTCGGGTCGTCGGTGGGGTGGCCCGAGGTCGTCATGCGGTGCCGTCCTCGCTGTCCTCCGTACGTCCGCCTCGGCCGTCCCTCTCGCCTCGGCTGCCTCGGCTGCCTCGGCTGCCTCGGTCGTCCCGGCCATCCCTCGCGCCCCGGTTCTCGGTGATCCGGAGCGAGAGGCCCCGGCGGGGCTCGCCCGTACCGGACGCCGTACGCCGGTCCCGTCCATCGGCATCGGACCGTCCATCGGAGCCGGCCCGTCCATCGGGGCCGTCGCGTCGGTCGGACCCGTCGACCACCACCCGTCCGGGGCGGCCCGGACGGGACCCGTACACCGGCAGACCGGGCCCACGCCCCGGCATCGGCTGACGGGGCTGTTCCGGAGGCGTCGGTACGTCCCCGAACCGTGCCTGGAGCCCCCCGTCCCCCACCGGCGGACCCGCCACGTAGGTCGGCGATGCCGTCACCGGAACGCTGACCACCAGGTCGAGCGAGGGTTTCAGCTCCCCGCCCAGCGCGCTCCACACATCCGCGAACGAACGGTCCTCGGGCGGCGGCAGCGCGATCGACATCGGTACGGCGGCCCCGATCTCCGCCAGTGAACCCGTGAGCCGTTCCGGGGGCAGCGCCTCGTAGTGCAACAGGCACGCGAGCAGCGAGGACAGCAGACGGTGTTCGTCCTCCGGGCGCTTCGTCCACGCCGTGATCAGGTACGACAGCTTGAAGTAGCGGGGCGGGCGGCGGCGCGCGACGACCGTCCCGCGCTCGTCGTACTCGTTGTGCAGGCCCCGCTCGCGGCGCTTCATGTCCTCGCGGATGTCATAGAGGTAGAGGTTGACCATGGGAGCGTTGACCTTCGCCGCCCACTCCCTCGTCGGCGCGTCGAAGACCACTGCGATCTGACCGCCTTCGAGCACTTCTGCCCGGATCAGGGACCGTAGTACGTCGTCGACCTCGTGGATCATCCGGTGACCGCCCTCATCCTGCTCGGCTCATCCTTCTCTGCTCATCGGGCTCGGCTCCTCAGGCTGGGCTCATCGGGCTCGGCTCCTCATGTACCGGCCTCTCCCTCTCGGCTCCTCATGACCGGCCCGCGAAGTCCGGTGGCTGGAGGTTGCGTTGCACCACCAGGACCGGTTTCTGGAGACGGGGGAGGTCGCGGGCGTCCGCCCGCAGCGTGCGCGGGCCGAGCGTGTCCTTGCGCAGGACCAGCATCTGTACCTCGAAGGTCCCGTCGCGGCCCACCCGTACGCCGGACCGGTCGGCGGTGATGCCGATGTTCCACGTGAAACGTACGGTCTCGCCGGGCGGATAGTCCTTGCCCCGGGCCAGTACGGGCTGCCCCGGCCTGGCGACCTGCGGGGTGACGGTGAGCGAGGGCTTCAGGACGCGCAGCCGGTCCGTGTCCTTGTTGTTCGCCGTGCGGCGGTCGGGCAGTTCGCCGCGCACGGTGGCTCGTACGTCGCCGGTGATCGCCGCCCGGTACGTACCCGTCTGCGTCACCTCAATCCGTCCCCCGGCGGGGATGGTGCACGGCTTGGCGGCCGTACACCGGTTGAGACCCGGCAGGCTGCGGTCCTTCGCCTTGGCCGGCTTGGGCCAGGTCGCGCCGATGACGACCCCGGTCGCCGCGTCCGGGCCGGCGTTGGTGACCGTGAACCGGGCACGGGCCGGGCGCCCGACGTAGGTGCGGTCCGGGCTGACTTCGGCCTTGACCGCGATGTCCGACGAGGGCGGCACCGGGGCTTCCAGCACCTCGAACTCCGCCGTGTCGGTCGCGGTGTTGCCCGCCGCGTCCGTCGCCGAGCAGGTGACGGTGGTCGCCCCGACCGGGAAGAGCGATCCGGACGCGGGCGTGCAGGTGACCGGCAGCGTGCCGTCCTGGGCATCCGTGGCCGTGGCCGTGTAGCTGATGCGCACCCCGTCGTCGTCCTTCGCCCGGACCGTACGGTCGTCCACGGTGACGACGGGGGCGTTGATGTCGTTCACGTCGATGCTGATCTGCTGCTGGAAGTCCGGGTCGGGTACCGCGGCGGGGCCACTGCTGTCCGTCCCCGGCACGTGGGTGCTCAGCAGGAACTGCACGGTGCAGGTGAGGGTGGTGCCCTGCGGTGCGTCGGCCGAGACGTCGATGGTCTCCGCGAACGGGGCGGTCTCGCCGCTGGTGACCTGACGGATGGGCGGGTCGAGGGCAACGGTGAGGTGCGGGTCGCAGCCGTCGAGCTGATAACGGACGGACGTGGGAAGGTCGTCGAAGCCCTCGATGATCGCGTCGGCGACCTTGTTCTCGTCGATGCCTTCCAACAGTCGACCGTTGGTGGCTTTGATGATCCGCGTGGCCTGTCCGCGCACAGTGGGGGGATTCTCGACATAGTTCGGGTTACCCGCGTCGCCGTTGCCGTTGAGGCCGTCTCCGATCGACGTATCCACTTCGACGCCGATCACCCGGGCGCCCTTGTCCTGAAGGTCGAAGATCGTGTCGTCGATGGTGTGGCCGTTGCTGGGCGCGTGGCTGGAGGCGTCACTGACCAGGACGACGACAGGACTCGACCCTTCGCGGAACACCGTCGTACCGCCCGACCCGTTGGCGATCTGCCACAGGCCGTTGATCCAGTCCTCGGAAGGCCCCCGGCTCTTCTGCCCGAGGTCGAACTTCAGACCGTTGACACCCGTCTGCACTTCGTCAAGGTTGTCCGTCAGCCCCTGGAGCACCTTGTATCCCGCGTCGACGTCGCCCTCCTGGTCACCGAACGTGGCCACAGCGAAGCGCGATTTGGGCTGCTCGCCCAGGATCTTGCCGGTGATGGCGCGGACATTCTCCTGAAGGTTCGTGATCGCACCGTCCATGCTGAGCGTGCCGTCCACCAGCAGCACCACTTCCGGCATCGGCGGGATCGCGGGCGTACGCACGAACTTGTCCACACCCGTCGAGCCGCCCGGGTCGAGCGCCTCGTGCACGCTCGCCGGGGTGACCCACGGGTCCGGGGGAACCGGCATGGCCGTGGCCACGCCGGTCACACCGGTCACACCCGAGGCCGGGGCCAGACCGGCGGCCAGCAGGAGCAGGACGAGCGCCGCTGAACGGCGCGCCCCGGCCGGCCCGCGTGATCCTTTTCCTGGCTGAAACCACCGCACGGAATTCCTCCCCCGAAACCCGACCCGACCGGTTCGCACGGTCCCGCGAAAACTGCGCGTCCGCACCGAAAAGTGAGCCACACCCCGGGGAAGGCCGTATTGCCCTTTGAGGCAATGCGGCGACACACAAAGATCAAATAAGACCCTGCCGCATCGCGTACGCCACCGCGTGGGAACGATTGCGCAGTTGAAGCCGGGTCATCACCGAATGGAGAACGTTCTTGATCGTGCGTTCCGAATAAGCGAGCTTCGTCGCTATGTCCGCGGTGTCATACCCCTCGGCGACCAGCCGCAGCACATCCACCTCACGCGCCGCCAGTCCGGTGAAGTGGAGACCGCGCGGACCCAGCACCTGCCCCTGGAGCCTGCCGACCTCTTCGAGGAGGCGTCCGAGCAGGTCGGAGGGCAAGTGGCCCTCGCCGCGCGCCACCGTCCCGATGACATGCACCAGATGCTCGGGCGTCGACTCGGAGCGCCTGACCACACCGGCGACACCGCACTCCGCGGCGCTCACCAGCTTCTGCTCATCGATGTCCGTGGTGACCAGAACGGTGCGGGCGGTACTCGTGCGCTGTATGTGGCGCAGCATCCTCACTACGTCCTCGTCGACCGCGTCCACCACCACGACCACCACCTGGGGCGAGGGCTCGGCCTCGCCCCATTCCATGACACTGACCTCGGGACGGGCCCTCAATTGGCTGGCCACGCCCGCCTGCGAAATGGGATCTTGGGCCCTTAATGCGACAGTGGTGCGCTCCATGTCAATGCTCCCCCTGGGCAACAGCCGGAAGCATCACAGCATGCTCAAGCCTCACAGCTGCACACGTCTGCCTCATTAGTTATGAGGCGGTCAAAAGATTCCCATGTTTACTGACGAGGAAACTAAAAGGTGGTTACGGGCACTACATCTGCCCGAAAGTGTTCCTTCACGGCCGATGCCCGACGGCGTCGGCGCCCCTACGGTCCGCCGTATGAGTCTTACGGCAAGTCTCGACGAGTCGTCCGTCACCGCCGCACCCGGCGAGGACACGGCGCTCCCCCTGCGGGTCCTCAACTCCGGCCAGACCGTCGAGGAATACCGCTTCGAGGTGGTGGGCGCCTGTGCCGCCTGGTCGGCGGTGGAGCCGGCGGTCCTGTCCTTGTACCCGGGTGACTCCCGGACCGTATCGCTCATGCTAAGGCCGCCCCGCGACTCGACCGTACTCGCGGGCGAGACCCCGTTCGGCATACGGGTGGTGCCCACCAGCGAGCCGGACGGCACAGTGGTGCCCGAAGGCCGGGTGACGGTACTGCCGTTCACCGAGACGACCGCCGAACTGGTACCGCGCAGCTCACACGGCTCGCGCGGCGGACGGCACCAGTTCGCCGTCGACAACCGGGGCAACACACCGGTCACCGTGCGGCTCGGCGCCCAGCCCGGTTCGGAACTGGCACGCGTCGCCTTCGCCGTCCCCGAGCTCCAGGTCGCCCCCGGGCAAGCGGAGTTCGGGAAGCTGCGCGTCCGTCCCGCCAAGCGGATGTGGCGCGGTACGCCGGTCACGCACCCCTTCCAGGTGTTCGCCGCCCCGCAGGTGGCAGAGGGCCAGGAGCCGGTGGAACCCGTCCTCGTGGATGGCTCCTACCAGCAGGAACCGATCCTTCCGCGCTGGCTTCCCCGCGCCCTCATCACGGCGGCGGTGCTGCTGATCGCGCTGGTCGGCCTCTGGTACGCCCTGCTGCGCCCGGCCGTGAAGTCGGCGGCACGGGAGGCGGTCACGCCCGAGGCGGTACGTTCCGCGGTCGCGGCCGACAAGAGCAAGGCGCCGGTCCAGGGCGACACATCCGGGGCGGGCTCCGGAGGCGGCGACTCCGCAGGCGCGGGCACGGGCGGCAGCACGTCGAAACCCAGCCCCTCCCCGAGCCCGGGTGCTGCGGGAGACTCTGCGGCGTCGGCCGCCCCGACCAGCGCCCAGGTGCGGGTCAGGGACGCGGTGGGCGGCGGCTCGAACACCTCGACCGCGCTCCAGGTGCCGGACGGGCACACGTTCCAGCTGACCGACATCGTGGTGCAGAACCCGCAGGGGGACGCGGGAACGGTGACCGTCTCCGCCGGGAAGGACAACCGTGTGCTGAGCCTCGGGCTGGAGAACTTCCGGGACTCCGACTACCACTTCGTGACCCCGATCCTGGTGCCCGCGGGCGGCAAGGTCACCATGACCATCGACTGCCGGAAGGTCGGCAAGCCGGTGGGCGCACCGGCGCCTACGCGGTGCGCCGAGTCGCTGTTCCTCGGCGGCACGATGCGCCCGGACTCCGCAGGCTGACCACCCGACCGGGCCGGACCTCGGGTCGGCCGGTGGTCGGGTCGGCCGGTGGTCGGGCCGGTCCGGTGGTCGGTCCGAGCCGGTGGTCGGTCCGGGTCCGGTCGTCGGACCGGTCAGGTCAGGGAGGCCGGTCGAATCAGGGCGGCCGGGCGGACCAGGCGGCTTCGCGCCGTCGCGCCGTCGGTCCGGTCGGCTGCGGGGCGGCCGGGCGGGTGGATCAGGCCGGCGGGGCTTCCTCGTCCTCCTCCGGGCCCTTCTCCTCGGCCCGCTGGACGAACGAGCCCTGCACATCGGCCGGTTGTTCGTCCTCGTCCTCCGTGGCCGCACGCTGCACGGAAGGCGCGGCGGACGCGACCGGAGCGGCGGGAACAGCGGTAGCGACGGCGGCCGGAGCGGGCTCGGCCGACACGGGTGCCGGGTCCGACAGCACCCGGTCCGCGTTCGACACAGCCTCCCGTTCGAAGCGGTCCGAGGGATCACTGACCCGGATGCCGCCCGGCGCCTCCGTGCCCTCGACCGGCCCGCTGCGCTGCTGGATCACATGCGTCAGCTCATGGGCCAGTGTCGTACGGCCCTGCGGTGACGACGGATCGTACGCATCCCGCTGGAAGACCACGTTGTTGCCCACGGTGTACGCGTGCGCCCCGACGCCCTTCGCCGACTCGTGCGCGGCGGAGTCGTTGTGGATGCGTACGTCGGAGAAGTCCGCGCCCATGCGGCTCTCCAGATCGGTACGGGTGTCGGTGTCCAGGGGCGAACCGCCGCCGGACGCCACGACGTCGTGCACGGGTGAGCGCTGCGCCTCTTGGGGTTGTTCCTCCGCCGGTCCGGACGGGCCGGCCTTGGCGCGCTGGATCATCGGGCCGAGCACGCCATTGCCCACGGTCCGCTGGAGCATGCCCATCCCGCTCGTCCCGACCACGTCCGTGCGCCCGGCGGCGGCGGCCCGGAAGAGGTGGTGCGTGTCCGCCCCGCCGTCGTGGACGTCCGCCGTCCTCGGCGCCGCGACCGCGTCCGCGTGCTCGTGCCACCCGTGCTCGTCCTGCCCGTACTCGCTCTCGCGCGGGAGGTCGTGGTCGTGGGCCCGCTCCGGGTCCTGCTCGTGCTGATGCTCGTGGTCGTGCGCGTTCATCGCCATCTCCCCTGACCGCACCGGTCGCAGACGTCCGCCGTGGCGGCCCGCGCCGGTCCCGGCTCTCCACCATTACGGGAGGCTCCCTGCCCCGTCCAGCCCGCATCCGGCCGGTCCGGTGCACCCGGTGCTGCCTTTTCGGGCACCCGGACAGTACGGACGTCCCCGCGCCCCCGCCCGCACACCCGCCCGAGGCGGCGGCACCGCACCACCGCTCAGTGCGTGTCGCACGCCGGGGCCACGCTCACCGACACGTAGCTCTCTCCGGACCCCGGCCGCCGGGTCCACGAGGCACCCCGCACCGCGTGCAACCGGCCGTGGCGCAGGGCGAACCGCGGCAGCGTCACCCCGAACGCCCCGGCTATCGCGTCGAGCGCCCGTATCTCCGCGTCCTGGTCCAGGTGGGGACCGGCCCCGTCGACGAGGCCGTGGGGACCGGCGCCGAAGAGAGCGGTACCGAACAGGGCCGGGTCCAGACCCTCGGGCGGCGTCCCGGTGGTTTCGGCCCCGCCTCCGCGTGCCGTACTCCCGAAGCGCTCCCGGCCGCCCTCCGCCCCTTCGTCGACCTCCTCGGGATCGAGCGCGGACTGTGCCGCGACCCATTGCCCACTCCAACGATCCAGGAACAACTGCCAGTTGCCGATGTCCACGTATCCGATCCTGACATCCACCACTGACAGCGCAACGCCGACAGCCAACGCTGGCAACCAACGCCGCCGAGACGGCGAGACGATACGTCTTGCGAGGCCCGAGCGATCGCGCCAATCTGCCACCTGCGCCAAACGAGACGATACGACTCGTCTAGTTACGTACATCTCGTCAACGCTTCACCGCCCTGTCGCCGACGGAAGGAATCGCCATTGCAGCCGACCCCAGCCACCACAACGCCCCGCACCACCTCCCGGATCGTCCTGACCGACGTCACCAAGCGCTACGGCGACCGTCAGGTCCTCGACCGCGTGACCTGCGCCCTCCGCCCCGGCGAAAGGGTCGGGGTCATCGGCGACAACGGCTCCGGGAAGTCGACGCTGCTCCGGCTCCTCGCGGGCGTCGAGCAGCCCGACAACGGCACCGTCGACGTCACGGCCCCCGGCGGCATCGGTCATCTTCCGCAGACCGTCGACCTGCCGGACACCGCCCGCGTCGGCGACGCCATCGACCTCGCCCTGGCCGACCTGCGCGCCCTGGAGCGGCGCATCGCCCACGCGGAGGCGTCCCTGAGCCGCGCGACGCCCGAGGAGCTGACGGCGTACGGCGAGCTGGTCACCGCGTACGAGGTACGGGGCGGCCGGGACGCGGAGCGCCGGGTGGAGATCGTCCTGGCCCGGCACGGCGGGCACACCGCCCCGGACCGCGACCGTCCGCTCGGCACCCTGTCCGGAGGGCAGCGTTCCAGGCTGGCGCTCGCCGCGGCCCTGGTCGGCTCCCCCGAACTGCTGCTCCTCGACGAGCCGACCAACGACCTGGACGACGAGGCGGTCGCGTGGCTGGAGGACCACCTGCTGGCCCACCCGGGGACGGTCGTGGCCGTGACCCACGACCGCGCCTTCCTGGACCGGGTCACCACGAGCATCCTGGAGGTCGACGGCGCCGGGCACACGGTCGAGCGGTACGGCAACGGCTACGCGGGGTTCCTCGCCGCGCAGGCCGCCGCCAGGGCGCGCCGGCAACGCCGGTACGAACAGTGGCGGGCCGAGAACGCCCGGTACTCCGCGCTCGCCGACTCGAACATCGGGCTGCTCTCCGCCATCCCGTGCAAGGCGCCCGCCTCGTTCATCGGCGCGAGGGCGTTCCGGGCGCGGTCGCGGTCCCACGGCGCGATGAGCCGTATCCGCAACGCCCGCGAGCATCTGCACCGGCTCGCCTCGAACCCGGTGCCGCCACCGCCGCGGCCCCTGCGCTTCACCGGCCGTATCCAAGGCCCCACCGACGCACCGACGCACCGACGCACCGACCGGAGCGATCCCGGCTCCGGCCCCGACCCCGACCCCGGACCTGACGCCAGGACGGGCCCCGACCACATCCCCCTCCCCAACGCCGGCCCCAACCCCCGAGGCCGCCGCCACCCAGCTCACCGGCGTCCATGTCCCCGGCCGTCTCACCCTCGACGTCCTGCACCTCGCCCCCGGCGACCGCCTCCCGGTCACCGGCCCCAACGGAGCGGGCAAGTCCACCCTCCTCCAGGTCCTCGCGGGCGAGCTGGTCCCCGAGCGCGGCACGGTCCGTCGCCCGGACCGGGTCGGCCTCCTGCGCCAGAGCACCGCACGCCCCGAGGGCGACGACGCGGCCCGTACGGTCCTCGAAACCTTCGCCGCGACCAGGGGATGCGCCAACCCCGAGGAGGCGGCCGACGAACTGCTCGCCCTCGGCCTGTTCCGTTCGCGTGACCTGGCCACGCCTGTCGGCGCGCTCTCCATCGGCGGCCGGCGCAGGCTCGAACTGGCCGCGCTGATAGCGAACCCGGTGGATCTGCTGCTCCTGGACGAGCCGACGAATCACCTGGCCCCGGCCCTGACCGAAGAGATCGAAGCGGCGCTGGCCCAGTACACCGGAACGCTGGTGGTCGTCACCCACGACCGCCGGATGCGGGCGGCGTTCGGCCGCGTGAGCTGCCTCCGTCTCGCCCATCAGCAGCAGCTGGAGTCGCCGTCCTCCGGTGCTCTCGGGATCATCGGAGGATGACGCGAAGCGACAGCGGCAAGGACATCACGGTGCGGATCGCCCAGCGGCCCGAGGCGGACGAGCTCCTCGGGCGCAGCCCGCTGGCCGCCCTCGTCGGGATGCTGCTGGACCAGCAGGTACCGATGGAATGGGCGTTCACGGGCCCGTTCACGTTGGCGGAACGGATGGGCGGGGACGACCTGGACGCCGGGGAGATCGCCGCCTACAACCCGGAGGCGTTCACCGAACTCTTCACCGCCAAACCGGCCCTGCACCGCTATCCCGGTTCCATGGCCAAGCGGGTGCAGCAACTCTGCCAGTTCCTGGTGGCGGAGTACGGCGGTGAGGCGAGCGCGGTGTGGACCGACGCGAAAACCGGCGACGAGCTGCTGAAACGGCTGAACGCACTGCCCGGCTTCGGCACCCAGAAGGCGCAGATCTTCCTGGCACTGCTCGGCAAGCAGTTCGCCGTCCGGCCCACGGGCTGGCGGGCGGCGGCCGGTCCGTACGGCGAAGCGGGCTCGCACCGCTCGGTCGCCGACATCACCGGCCCGGACTCCCTCACCCAGGTGCGTGCGCACAAGCAGGAGGCGAAAGCGGCGGCCAAGGCGGCCAAGACTGCCAAGGCGACGACCACAACGGCGACCGCGAAGGCGACAACGACCGCGACCGCGAAGCAGGGCGCGAAGAAAGACGCGAAGAAGAGTGCGAAGAAGTGATCACGGACCGGCCAGTCATCGACGGGCTCTTCCAGGGCACCCCTGAGCGGCCACTCGATGAATAACAACTGATCACAAACGGCCACAGCGGTTCACAGAACTCACCTCACTCGCTAACTTTCCCACCACATCCGTTCACGCCGGAAGGACCCCTGTGCACGCAACACGTCGCAGAGCCATAGCTGTTGTGGCCGCCACCGCCCTGGCCACGCCGCTCCTCATGGCCGCGTCCCCGCACCAAGGCCACCCGTCCTCGCACGACGCCGCGAAGGACGCCGCCAAGCTGTCGCGGAAGCTGGTGCAGCGCTCGTCCGCGCAGGACGCGTACCGGCACCTCCAGCAGTTCCAGGCGATAGCCGACTCGGCGGGAGGCCACCGCGCCGCCGGTTCGCTGGGCCACGACGCCTCCGCCGCGTATGTGTACCGCCAGCTCCAGAGGGCCGGCTACAAGGTCTCGTACGAGACCTTCGACTTCACCTACACCGAGACGCTCGCCGAGAAGCTCTCCGTGGTCTCGCCCACGCCCCGCGACGTCTCCATCAAGGCGATGACGTACACGCCGTCCACCAAGGTGGGCGGCCTCACGGCGCCGCTCGCCGGGGTTCCGGTCGACGACACCACGGGATGCCAGGCGGCCGACTACGCCTCGGAGACGTTCACCGGAAAGATCGCGCTGATCAAGCGCGGCGGCTGCTCCTTCGCCGAGAAGCAGGCGGCGGCCGCTACGGCGGGCGCGGCCGGTGCGGTCATCTACAACAACACCGAAGGGGTCCTCTCCGGCACCCTCGGAGACGCCCCTTCCGGCAAGATACCCACCGGTGGCCTCACCCAGGCCGAGGGCGAGAAGCTCGTCGCCGATCTGGCGAAGGGCGAGGTGAAGGTCGCCTTCGAGATCCGGGAGCTCCAGGAGAAGCGCTCCACCCGCAACGTCATCGCGGAGACCCGCGGCGGCAAGGCGGCGAAGACCGTGATGCTCGGCGCCCACCTGGACTCGGTCACCGAGGGCCCCGGCATCAACGACAACGGCTCCGGCTCGGCCGGTCTGCTCGAAGTCGCCCTGGAACTGGCCAAGTCCAAGAACAAGGTCGCCAACAAGGTCCGGTTCGCCTGGTGGTCGGCCGAGGAGAACGGCCTCCTGGGCTCGGAGGCGTACGTCGCGGGGCTCACCGAGGCGCAGCGCAAGCAGGTCGCGCTGTACCTCAACTTCGACATGATCGCCTCGCCGAACGGCGCGCAGTTCGTCTTCGACGGCGACGACTCCGACAAGGTGGGCGACGGCCCCGGTCCGGAGGGCTCCGCCCAACTGGAGCGCGACATCAACGACTTCCTCGACCGCAAGAACACGCCGCACGAGGGCACGGACTTCACCGGGCGCTCCGACTACGGGCCGTTCATCGAGGTCGGCATCCCCTCCGGCGGTACGGACACGGGCGCCGAGGGGATCAAGACACCGGCCCAGGCGGAGAAGTTCGGCGGTGAGGCCGGAGTCGCGTTCGACCCGTGCTACCACGCGGCCTGCGACGACCTGGACAACATCGACATGGCGCTGTTCGACACGAACATCGACGTGATCGCCAACGCCGTCGGCACGTACGCCCACGACATCAGCTCCCTGACCCGCCCGGTCACCTCCACGCCCACCACGGGCGGGCCGGGCAGCGGCGGCGGCCTGCGCGACGGCCACGCGCACGGAGTCACCGAGTAAGTCACCGAGTAAGCGGCACGGACACCGGAACGGCCCGCACGCCCCGGGCCCGCACACCCCGGGCGGGCACACCCCCGGGCGGGCACGCCCCAGGGCGGCCGGCGCGCACCAGCGTCGGCCGCCTGTCCTCGCCTCGCCACCACCATCGCCTTCGCCTTCGCCTTCGCCTTCGGCGGCGGCCGGTTCCGTACCGCTCCGGCCCTCTAGCGCCTGCGGCGTGCCGTACCGAACAGCGACCGGGAGATCTCCCGCCCCAGCTGGGTCCCCACCGACCGCGCCAGCGACTTGAACATCCCGCTGCCCACCACCTGCTCGACCAGCGAGGCATCGTCCTTGCCGCGCTCGGCGGGCGTACGCGACGGCTTCACGGCTTCCTCCACCGCCGCCCGGTCAGCCGCCTCCTGAGCCTTCTTAGCCCCCTGGGCCGCCTGGGCCCCCCGGCCCTCCTTCGCCCCACCCGCCTCCCGGGCCGCGAGCTTCTCGTAGGCCGACTCACGGTCCACGGCCTCGGCGTAACGTCCGTACAGCGGCGATCCCTTCACGGCGGCGTCCAGCGCGTCCGCCGCCACCGGCCCCATCAGCGACTGCGGCGCCCGCAGCCGGGTGGCCGCCACCGGCGTCGGCGCCCCCTTCTCGCTCAGCACGGTGATCACGGCCTCGCCGGTGCCCAGCTGTGTGAGCAGCTCCTCCAGGTCGTACGGGGAGTTCGGAAAGGTCTTCACCGTCGCCCGCAGCGCCTTCGCGTCATCGGGCGTGAACGCGCGCAGCGCATGCTGCACCCGGCTGCCGAGCTGCCCCAGCACCGCCGCGGGCACATCCTGCGGGGACTGCGTGACGAAGAAGATCCCGATCCCCTTGGAACGGATCAGCCGCACGGTCCGGGTGATCGACTCCAGGAACGCCTTCGACGCGTCGTCGAAGAGCAGATGCGCCTCGTCGAAGAAGAAGACGAGCTTGGGCCGGTCGAGATCGCCGACCTCGGGCAGATCGTGGAAGAGATCGGCGAGCAGCCACATAAGGAAGGTCGAGAAGAGCTGCGGCTTGTCCTGCACGGCGGCGAGTTCCAGTACGGAGACCAGACCGCGCCCGTCCGGTGCCTGCCGCAGGAAGTCGGCGGTGTCGAACTCCGGCTCCCCGAAGAAGTCGCCCGCACCCTGCTGCTCGAAGGCGGTGAGCGAGCGCAGGATCACCCCGGCGGTGGCCGTGGAGAGCCCACCGATCCCCTTCAGTTCGGCCTTCCCGGTGTCCGATACGAGGAACGCGGCGACGGACCGCAGATCCTTGAGGTCGACCAGCTCCAGGCCCTTGGTGTCCGCGTAGTGGAAGATCAGCCCGAGCGACTGCTCCTGGGTCTGGTTGAGACCGAGCACCTTGGAGAGCAGGACCGGCCCGAAACTGGTGACGGTCGCCCGCAGCGGAATGCCGGTCCCGATGCCGCCGAGCGCGTAGAACTCGCTCGGGAAGCCGGTGCCCCGCCAGGTCTGGCCCACCTGCCCGGCCCGCTCGTCCACCTTGTCGCCGGGCAGGCCGGGGGCCGAGATACCGGAGACATCGCCCTTGATGTCGGCGAGGAAGACCGGCACCCCGTTGGCGGAGAGCTGTTCGGCGATCAGCTGGAGGGTCTTGGTCTTCCCGGTGCCGGTGGCGCCCGCGACCAGTCCGTGCCGGTTGAGCATGCCCAGCGGGATACGGATCTGTGCCGCGGGCAGGCAGGCGCCGTCCCACAGGAGCGCGCCGAGATCGAGGGCGGTGCCGGAAACGGCGTACCCGGCGGCGATGTCCCGGGCCGGCTGCGGCAAGGCACCAGCGCCGGAACCGGAGCCGGAGCCCGTATCCGTACCCGCGCCGGAGCCCGTATCCGTACTCGTATCCGTACCCGCGCCGGAGCCCGCGCCGGAGTCCGCGCCCTCGGACGTGTTCACGCTCCCGCTCCCGCTCATGGCAACCCCTGTCCCGACATCACGCGCTATATGACATTTCGTCCAGCATCGCAGTAGCGTTCCCTGGCTGCGCCCGGAGCCCCTTGGCCGGTAGGCTTTCCGTGTGATCTTCAAGCGCATCGGAAATGGGAAGCCTTACCCCGACCACGGCCGGGAAAGCACCCGACAGTGGGCGGATGTCGCGCCGCGTCCGGTGCGTCTGGACCAGCTCGTGACCACCAAGGGCCAACTGGACCTGGAAACCCTCCTCGCCGAGGACTCCACGTTCTACGGTGACCTGTTCGCGCATGTCGTGAAGTGGCAGGGCGACCTCTATCTGGAGGACGGACTGCACCGCGCGGTCCGCGCGGCGCTCCAGCAGCGCCAGGTGCTGCACGCCCGCGTCCTGGAAATGGGCTGACCCACCCCGCTCATCCCCGAGCCGATTCCGGCCTTTCGGGTGCTTTAGTGCGCATGCGGGTGCCATCCATTGATCATTTAGTACGCATCATCACCAGGTCGCACTACGCTGCGCCCATGAGCATGCTCACTCCCCCCGGCATGGGCGGAAAGTACCGCATCACGGGCGACAAGTTCCCACGGATGCGCCGCCCCCGTCACCGCCGCAGGTTCGTCCTCGCGGGTATCTCCGCCGTGGTCGCCCTCGGCCTGGCCGGCTGGGGCACGCTGCAGCTCATCGATGTCTTCACCGGCGGAGACAAGAAGGCGAGCGCCGCCGACCACAAGCGCGACTGCCCGGCCCCGAAGCCGTCGGCGCCCGCGAAGGCCCTGCCGAAACCGGCCGGGATCAAGGTCAACGTCTACAACGCGACACCCCGCAGCGGGCTCGCCAAGGCCGCCGCGGACGAGCTGAAGAAGCGCGGCTTCACCATCGGCAAGGTGGGCAACGCCCCGGCGGCGTACGACAAGAAGGTCCCCGGCCCCGGGATGCTGCTGGGCGCACCGGCGGCGACGAACGGCACCTTCCCGGTACTCGGTACGCAGCTGCCGGGCACGGCGCTGAAGACCGACACCCGAAAGACCGGGGACGTCGATCTGATTCTGGGGACGAAGTTCACGGCGTTCAGTACCCCGAAGGCGGCCGCGGCGGCGCTCACGGCCCTGTCGAAGCCGGCTCCGGCCCCGTCCTCCTGCTGAAGCCGCACCCGCGACTCCCGAGGAATCCGGGCGACGGCGGGACGGACCACGCCCGGACCCGCCGCGCCCCATCCCGCCGCGCCCGAAAAACGAGCCCGCCGTGCCGCAGCCGAGCGGGCTCTAGCCCGCCGTGCCGTACATGCGGTCGCCCGCGTCTCCCAGCCCCGGCACGATGTAGCCGTGCTCGTTGAGCCGCTCGTCGACCGAGGCGGTGACCACGGTGACCGGGGTGCCCGCCAGCTCGCGCTCCATCACCTCGACGCCCTCGGGCGCCGCGAGGAGCACGACCGCGGTGACATCGTCCGCACCGCGCTTGATCAGTTCCCTGATCGCCGCGACCAGGGTTCCGCCGGTCGCCAGCATCGGGTCCAGGACATAGACCTGGCGGCCGGAGAGGTCCTCCGGCATCCGGGTCGCGTACGTCTCCGCCTGGAGCGTCTCCTCGTTGCGGATCATGCCCAGGAAGCCCACCTCGGCGGTCGGCAGCAGCCGCACCATGCCGTCCAGCATGCCGAGACCGGCGCGCAGGATCGGCACGACCAGGGGCCGCGGGTACGACAGCTTCACACCCGTCGTCCGCGTCACCGGGGTCTCGATGTCGACCTGCTCGGTGCGCACATCCCTGGTGGCCTCGTAGGCGAGGAGGGTGACCAGCTCGTCGGCGAGCCGCCGGAAGGTCGGGGAGTCGGTGCGCTTGTCGCGCAGCGTGGTGAGTTTGTGCGCCACCAACGGGTGGTCGACGACGTGGATCCGCATGCGTCAACAGTAACCGCGCCTCTCGGCAGTCTGCGCTGGCATCAACCACCTGTTCGGGGGGAAGGTGGGGACATACGGACCCGGCGTTGGGGTGGTGTGTCGATGCAGGACGGGGAGCAGAGGAATCGGGAGCGTCCCCGGGACGAGGTTCCGGAGACGTCCGGGACACCTCGGTCAGGCGACGTACCGGAGACATCCGGGACACCCCGGGCACACGACGTACCGGAAGCGTCCGGGACACCCCGGGCCCGCGACGCGCGCGAGGCGCGGGACGCGGCACCGGACGTGCGGGACGCGCAGGAGAGTGACGCGGCCCGGCGCAGACGACGCGCCCACTTCCTCCGCGAGCTCCATGAGGCCAAGCAGCTGCGCGACCGGGTCCAGCCGCGCAGGGCCCGCGCGGCCCGTATGCGCCAACAGATGCGGATGCGCACGTTCCGTTGGTGACGGCCACGGCGAACGGGTGGCGGTCGCCGCGCCGGAACACCCACGTCAGAACCACCGCCGAGCAGGCACTCCTGGAACTGATGGCCGACGCAACGCCGGAAGAGGTCTCGCGAGGCGCTTGTTTCTGCCACGATGCCGATTGGGCGGGGCACAGAGCAGCCGGATTCACCGTCTGCCCTCCCGCCGGACCGATTCACCTATGACCAGTGGGAGAGTCACGGTGTACTTCGCCGCACTGCTCGCGCGCACCGAAGACGGGTGGGAAGCGAGCGACACGGAGCTGGACGATGTGGAGACCCTGTCCGATCTGATGGATCTGGCCCGGGAAGCCTCGGTGGACGAGGACACGGTCCTGGTCTTCATCGAGCAGGAGGACGCCTGGTTCGGCGTCGTCCGGGTGGACGGTGAGGAGGACCCGCGTATCTATGTCTCGAACGCGTCCGCCGCCGCCCGCTCCTCGTACGGGGAGATCCTGCTCACCGACGAACTGCTCGGCCGCGAACCGGGGGCCGAGGACGAGATCGCCGCGCTGGAGGAGCTTGTCGACCTCGACGGTACGGAGGACGACGAGCCGAGCGTGGCCATCGGGAGCGGGCGGTCCGCTCCCGCAGCCGAATCCATCGACCCCATCGACCCGGACGACGACCCCGACGCCGTACCGGCGGGGCCGATCGGAGAGTTCGGGGTCCTCGCCGACCTCGGGATGTCCGAGAAGGAGCTGCTGACGTTGCGGAACGACGCACTGGTGGAGATCGCGGACGCGCTGGGAGCGGCCGAGGTCCTGGAGACCGTCCGTTAGGGTCCGCGGGTGACCGCCCGACCGCCGAAACCTTCAACCACACCCGCCGCCGCTTCCGTACGGGACCCCGTACGGGACCCCGTACGGGATCCGTGGCGGGACCCGATGCGCCGCGCCCTGGCCGAGGCGGCGCAGGCGGCGTCGTCCGGCGATGTGCCGGTCGGCGCCGTCGTACTCGGCCCGGACGGGACGCCGCTCGCGCTCGCCCACAACGAGCGCGAGGCCACCGGCGACCCGACCGCGCACGCGGAGATCCTGGCCCTGCGCCGAGCGGCCTCAGCACTGGGCGAGTGGCGCCTGACCGACTGCACCCTGGTGGTCACCCTGGAGCCCTGCACCATGTGTGCGGGCGCCCTGGTCCAGTCCCGCGTGGCCCGGGTCGTCTACGGAGCCCGCGACGAGAAGGCGGGCGCGGCCGGCTCCCTCTGGGACGTCGTACGCGACCGCCGCCTCAACCACCGCCCGGAGGTCATCCCCGGCGTCCTGGAGGAGGAGTGCGCGGCCCAGCTGACGGCCTTCTTCCGCGCGCTCTGAGATTGGATTTCGAACCACGGCCCAGGATGGTCTAAGCTCTCTCTCGGTAGCGTGTCCGAGCGGCCGAAGGAGCTCGCCTCGAAAGCGAGTGTGGGGAAACTCACCGAGGGTTCAAATCCCTCCGCTACCGCCATCGACGCCCTCCTGAACTGCGGAAACGTAGATCAGGGGGGCGTTCGCGCGTCTCCCGGCGGACGAGCGGGTCGGTGACTACGGTTACCTCCATATACGGCGGCCCAAAGAGGCACATGAGAACCGCAACGGCAACGCGCACCGAGGCACCACTGCCAGGCAGGAAGTCCCCAATGCCCGAGTTTCGCAAAGTAAGTAAAAACAGGGTCCTGCCCGCTTAAACACACAGGTCAGCAACTGTGATCCCCGCGCATGCGGGGTTGGTCCCGGTTTTCGACCCGACAGCGTGCCCGGCCGGACGTGATCCCCGCGCATGCGGGGTTGGTCCTGACGCCATTCCGGTCAAGGTCCGTGACCAGTTGTGATCCCCGCGCCTGCGGGGTTGGTCCCCGGTCCAAATCTGACAAGGACCCGGCCGAGTGATGGTCCCCGGGCCTGCGGGGTTGATCTCGCCGTGGTGCAGTCCGACCGGGACACGGAGGTGTGATCCCCGCAAATACGGGGTCAGTTCATCCCCGCCACACCAGAAAAGGCGATATCGCCTGCTCCCCGCACGCTCCGTCTGTCCTCGGCGCTCCTAGCGGCTCTCCGCGCGCCCGAGGCGTTGGTCCGGCCGGACTTTTACGCCGTAAAGAACCGAGGTAATGCCGCGTGCCAGCGGGTAGGCCCTGAACTGCCATCACCAGCCGCGCACCCAAGGCACGGTCCCCGGCGCATGGGACTGTCAGCACCACACGGCCCACCGCATCATGCAGCGGTGGGATGAAGACGGAGCGCTCCCAGAGTGTTCCTCACCCCAGGAGCACTCATCCCCGTCAGCTTGGCCAAGGCGATCCCTGATGCCAGTCACACGTGCATTCCGCTCGAAAGCACAGACCGTGCGCATCCGAGGCATCCATGATCTTCACGCTTCGGCACGACGCGCTCTCCGGGTCCACGAGCGTGGCCTCGGACCGGTCAGGCATGGCGCCCAGCCGTGAGGCTCGAACACCTGCGGCAGCATGTGCCAGTTCTCGCAGGCGGATCAGGTGGAGGCACTCGCCGCACCGCCAGCACGCCTGACAGAGCACCGCGTGGTCGAGCAGAGCCCGATACAGCACCACGTCATCGCCCACTGGCTGCCACGATTCGCTCACCACACGACCACCGCCCAGACGATCTTGCCGAACGGGCGGTCGTCCACACCCCACCGCACTGCCAGTGCCTCGACCAGATGCATCCCCCTGCCACGGACCCGTTCGTCCGATGCCGGCCTGCTGCGCGGCTTCCTGCGGCAGGTGTCGTGCACCTCGATGCGGCAACTTCCCGACTGGGCTTCCACCTTCACCATCAGCGAGTCGCCCGGCTCCGTTCCGTACCGCACCGCATTGGTCACCAGCTCGCTCGCGACAAGTTCGAGGGTGCCGAGCGCGTCCTCAGTGACGGACGGCTCCTGACAGGCAGCCGCCTCTCTCACGTAACGCCGAGCAGCCCGCACGGACTCAGGCTCAGCGGAATAGATCGCCTGCGGCGGCACGACAGGCGGGCCACAGGGGTGGGTCGGCGGTAACGCTCGCGAATGCATGGCCATCGTGCGGACCCCTCGCGTATGGGCCGACCAGACGCGCATCGCTCTGTATCGGCACGACTGCAACTCTTGCACCTAGAGTGACGCTCGACAGAGAGCCCTGCAAGTCATTCACTCGAATGTGCAAATCTGCACCACACCGAGAGAACGGCCGGAAGGAAGAGGTGTTCGAAGGTGACAGCACGGCGGGAAGCGCGGCAGACTGAACGCGGCCAGAAAGAGGCGGGAGGGTACGTGTCGGCACCGACAGTCAGACGGCGGCAGCTTGGCCGAACCTTGCGTTCGATTCGGGAAAAGCTCGGGCTCAAGCAGGAAGAAGCTGCGGAGAGCACCAGCGGTCGGATCTCGCCTGCAAAGCTCTCGCGTATCGAGACGGCGCGAAATGCAGCGTCGGCCAGCGATGTCGAGGTACTGCTCGACCTTTACGGAGTCTCCGACGCAGACGTCCGCCGCGACATGATTCGCCTCACGCGTGAAGGTTCGCAGCGTGGATGGTGGCAGTCGTACCGGTCTGTTCTGTCACCGGTGTACGAGGACTTGATCAGCCTCGAAGCGGAGGCAAGCACGATCCGCACATGGCAACTCGCTTCCATCCCAGGACTGCTGCAGACCCCTCAGTACGCGCATGCCGCAATCGCAAGTACCGCAATGTCGAAGGCGATCACCGACCGCGTACAAGCATTGGTCGAGGTCAGGCTTGCCCGGCAGTCGGTGCTGTCTCGCAGCGAGCCGCTGCGTCTACGCGCAATCATCGGTGAGGCCGCTCTCCGCACCCGGCTCCCCGACGCTTCGGTGATGTATGACCAACTGTCACGTCTCGTGCACTTCGCATCTATGCCCAACGTCGATGTTCAAGTGCTGCCGATCACCGCGCCGCTCACCGTCGGGCAGACCGGCAGCTTTTCCATCCTCGGATTCGGGGAGCTTGCAGAGCTGAGTGTGGTGCACCTTGAACAGCTGACCAGCGCCCTCTATGTCGAAGACGCGACGCAGGTCAGCACGTATGCCGACGCGCACGAGTCGTTGACCGCCGCCGCGCTCTCGGTCGAGCAGTCACTTGACCTGATCACACACGCAAGGGACCAAAAACCATGACTATCGCCGATTCTTCAACTCTGGCCGTGACCTGGTGGAAGTCCAGCGCCTCACACGCTCAGTCCGATTGCGTCGAGTGCGGCACCGTCAGCCCGTCGGCTGTCGCCATCCGCGACAGCAAGTACCCGGCCGGCCCCGCCCTGCTCTTCAGTAATGAGGCGCTCACGGCGATGGTAGGGGCGGTCGCAACCGGGCGCCTGTGATTCGCCGCGACGCGCGGCGGCCGCTCCTGCGGTGCGCCTGCGCCGTTCGCGATCTGGCACGTACGTTGACGTCGAAGAGCGACCCGCGACGGAGGCCGCGTCCGGTGGCTACGGTAGCTACGGCTAGCTCAACGAATAGCGGGCCACAGAGGCACATGAGAACCGCAGGTACGACACACGTCAAGGAACCGCTGAAGTGTGGCGAAAAGTTCCCTATGTCGGAGTTTCGCAAAGTAGGTAAAAACAGGCCCCGGCCCACCTAAACACGCAGGTCAGCAACTGTGGTCCCCGCGCCTGCGGGGTTGGTCCCAATGTCCTCGATACGACGTTGGTCGTCCCGGAGTGGTCCCCGCGCCTGCGGGGTTGGTCCCCGGGCCCGCCGGGCGCGGCTGATCCCGATGGAGTGGTCCCCGCGCCTGCGGGGTTGGTCCCGAGACGGGTGCTGCTTGTCCTCTGGATGCGACGTGGTCCCCGCGCCTGCGGGGTTGGTCCCACCGAGTTCTGGCGCATCAGTAGCTCGATGGGGTGGTCCCCGCGCCTGCGGGGTTGGTCCCGGTGGGGGCCCCGACCAACCGTCAGGTAGAGGGTGGTCCCCGCGCCTGCGGGGTTGGTCCCGGTGGGGGCCCCGACCAACCGTCAGGTAGAGGGTGGTCCCCGCGCCTGCGGGGTTGGTCCCCGGGTCGGCTGGTGAGTTGCTGGTGCTTCTCCGTGGTCCCCGCGCCTGCGGGGTTGGTCCCTGTGCGGCCATCCTGCGGTACTACGAGCCGCTGTGGTCCCCGCGCCTGCGGGGTTGGTCCCTTCTCGAACGGCCAGGCGACGACGGTGCCGGTGTGGTCCCCGCGCCTGCGGGGTTGGTCCCACGTTGCGGCGGGACGTGTTGCAGGTGACCGCGTGGTCCCCGCGCCTGCGGGGTTGGTCCCTCGGTCGGCTTGGCCAGGTGGTAGAGCCAGCGGTGGTCCCCGCGCCTGCGGGGTTGGTCCCGTGGCGTCGAAGGGGATGAGCTTGACCCTGCGCGTGGTCCCCGCGCCTGCGGGGTTGGTCCCCATTGGGCACCTCCTGGACGTCGTCCGGGCATCCGGGCTGGGTGGTCCCCGCGCCTGCGGGGTTGGTCCCAGCACGGGCATCACGGCGTGGCTGACGGCGCGGTGGTCCCCGCGCCTGCGGGGTTGGTCCCGTCTTGCGCCTCACCTTGGCAGCATGGCCCGAGTGGTCCCCGCGCCTGCGGGGTTGGTCCCGCGATGACTTCGGCATCCGTCTTCCCCCAGACGTGGTCCCCGCGCCTGCGGGGTTGGTCCCGTCTTGCGCCTCACCTTGGCAGCATGGCCCGAGTGGTCCCCGCGCCTGCGGGGTTGGTCCCGCGATGACTTCGGCATCCGTCTTCCCCCAGACGTGGTCCCCGCGCCTGCGGGGTTGGTCCCGCGCCCTGTAGCCCGCAGTTCGCCCGGTCGGGGTGGTCCCCGCGCCTGCGGGGTTGGTCCCTTCGCAACGCGCATTCTCGCCCGGTACACCCGGTGGTCCCCGCGCCTGCGGGGTTGGTCCCATGAAGTCCGCCGGCGCTTGCGATTGCCCGCGGTGGTCCCCGCGCCTGCGGGGCTGGTCCCCTGTGTGACGACGACGTCCTTGCCCGTCAGTCGTGGTCCCCGCGCCTGCGGGGTTGGTCCCGCTCACTGAGCGACGCAGCACAGACGCCCGTCGTGGTCCCCGCGCCTGCGGGGTTGGTCCCGAGCGCAGGAAGTACCGGTCCAGGGGAGGCAGGTGGTCCCCGCGCCTGCGGGGCTGGTCCGGCGGAGCCCTGGCCCTCGCGGGGGCCCGTCGCGGTGGTCCCCGCGCAGCGGGGTTGACCCCTGGTACGGGAACAGCTTTCCGGTGAACATCAGTTGGTCCCCGCAGAAGCGGGGGTGGTCCTCCCGACTCGCCCAGGCCCTGGCTCCGGACCGGGTCACCCCAGCACACAAGCGGGGTTGCGCCCCGAGCGTCCGGGGCGTGGTCCCCGTACACACGGGGTTGGCCCTCCAGCCGCCACCGCACCGCACCGCACGGTCGAGCGTCGCGAGCCTCGCGTACGCAGCGCCGCGTCTTGTGCTCGCTCTCATCGGCCGTGGTCCCCGCCGGCACGGGCCGGCCGCTCCACGCCTACCACCCCCGCGTCCCCCACGTCCCGGAGATCGGGATCGTCGCGGCGCTCCGCGCCTACAGGGCCCGTTCCAGGCGGACGGAGCCCCCTCGGTGCCGGGCGATGAGGTACGACGTCAAGCGCCCACACCCCTCAGCACCACACCCCACCCATCAGCCCCACGAGTAGCAGGCAGCCGACCGAACAGGCTTCGCAACCAAGAAGCCACCCAGCGTCCATAACCAAAGACCTTGAGCATCAAACAGTCACCTTCGGTCAGTTCTCACCCATTTTCGAATAGCCCGCCTCACCCCGCACCACGCGCTATCGAATGGCCCCATGTCCAGCGATTTTCCCGAATGTCCCACCGCGTACAACGAGTTGTCCGCAGCATCCCGTACCGCCTGGGGCAAGCACGATCGGAAGACCGAGGAGTGGCTGCCGTTGTGGCGGCATATGGCGGACAGTGCCGCCGTTGCCGGGAGGCTGTGGGACGCATGGGTGCCTGCCAACGTGAAAGCGCTCGTCGCGGACGTGTTTCCGGGCGGCGCCGCCGATGCCCGGCAGGTCGCCGTCTATCTGGCCTGTGTCCATGACATCGGCAAGGCCACGCCCGCCTTCGCCTGCCAGGTGGACGGGCTCGCCGATCGGATGCGGCGGGCCGGGCTCGACCTGCCGTATCAGAAGCAGTTCGGCGTGGACCGCAGGATGGCCCCGCACGGGCTGGCCGGGCAGTTGCTTCTCCAGGAGTGGCTGGCCGAGCGGTTCGGGTGGAGCGGGCGCGCTTCCGGGCAGTTCGCCGTCGTGGCGGGCGGGCATCACGGGACGCCGCCGGATCATCAGCAGATTCATGATCTCGGCCTTCATCCACGGCTGTTGCGCACCAGAGGTGACAGCGAGGACACCTGGCGCTCGGTGCAGTACGAGCTCATGGACGCGTGCGCGCGGCGGGCCGGGGTCACGGAGCGGCTCGCGGACTGGCAGTCCGTACGGCTTCCCCAGCCGGTGCAGGTGGTGCTCACCGCCATCGTGATCGTCTCGGACTGGATCGCCAGCGCCTCCGAGCTGTTTCCGTACGATCCGTCCTCCTGGTCACCGCTCGGGGAAGTGGGCGAGGCCCGGCGGCTCGAAGCCGCCTGGGCGGGGCTCGATCTGCCCGGACCGTGGGCGGCGGAACAACCAGCCTTCACAGCGGCCGAGTTGTTCCGGGAGAGGTTCGAACTTCCGGACGGCGCCGCGGTCAGGCCCGTACAGGAGGAAGCCGTACGCGTGGCCCGGCAGATGGCCCCCGCCGGGTTGCTGATCATCGAGGCGCCCATGGGCGAGGGCAAGACCGAGGCGGCCTTCGCGGCGGCGGAGATCCTGGCGGCCCGGTCCGGGGCCGGGGGCGTCCTCGTGGCGCTGCCGACGCGGGCGACCGGGGACGCGATGTTCCCCAGGCTGCTGAGCTGGCTGGCGCGGCTCCCGGCGGACGGGCCCCGGTCCGTGGTGCTCGCCCACGCCAAGTCCGCCCTCAACGAGGTCTGGTCCGGGATGACGAAGGCCGGTCACCGTACGATCGCGGCCGTCGAGCTGGACAGCCCGGACGACACGGTCTCCCGCGCCGGGGCGGCCGACCCGTCCCACCCCTCCGGGCTCCACGCCCACCAGTGGCTGCGCGGCCGGAAGAAGGCGCTGCTCGCCTCGTTCGCCGTGGGCACCATCGACCAGGTCCTCTTCGCCGGGCTCAAGAGCCGGCACCTGGCGCTGCGGCACCTGGCCGTCGCGGGCAAGGTCGTCATCATCGACGAAGTGCACGCCTACGACGCGTACATGAGCGCCTACCTCGACCGCGTACTGGAGTGGCTGGCGGCCTACCGGGTTCCCGTGGTCATGCTCTCCGCCACGCTTCCGGCCAAGCGGCGCAGGGAGCTGGCCGCCGCGTACGCCGGTGAGGAGACGGGCGCACTCGCCGACGCCCTGAACCTGCCCGACGACGCCTACCCCCTGATCACCGCCGCCGCGCCCGGAGGGGACGTAATCACCGCGCGGCCCGAACCCGCCTCGGGCCGCCGTACCGAAGTGGCGCTCGAACGGCTCGATGACGATCCCTCGCGGTTGGTGCGGCGGCTGGCCGACGAACTCCGGGACGGCGGGTGCGCCCTGGTCGTACGCAACACCGTCGACCGCGTGCTGGAGGCGGCCGAGCACCTGCGGGATCACTTCGGCGCGGATGCCGTGACCGTGGCCCACTCACGGTTCCTGGCGGCCGACCGGGCGCGCAAGGACACCGACCTGCGCGAGCGGTTCGGCCCCGGCGGCGACCGGCCCGCCGGGCCGCACATCGTCGTGGCCAGCCAGGTGGTCGAACAGTCGCTGGACATCGACTTCGATCTCCTGGTCACCGATCTGGCACCCGTGGACCTGATGCTCCAGCGCATGGGGCGGCTGCACCGCCATCCGCGTACGCGACCGCCCCTGCTCGTACGGGCCCGTTGCCTGGTGACCGGCGTGGCGGACTGGAGCGCCGACCCGCCGGAGCCCGTGCGCGGTTCGCTCGCCGTCTACCAGGGGCCGCACACCCTGCTCCGGGCGCTGGCCGTGCTCGGGCCGCATCTCGACGGCGCCCCGGTGGTGCTGCCCGACCACATCAGCCCGCTGGTCCAGGCCGCCTACGACGAACGGCCCGTCGGCCCGGACCGGTGGGGGCCCGCGCTGGCCGACGCCCGGCGTGCGTACGAGACCCGGCTCGCCGACAAGCGGGAGCGCGCCGACGTGTTCCGGCTCGGGCCGGTACGGAGAGCCGGGCGGCCCGTCTTCGGCTGGCTGGACGCCAACGCCGGTGACGCCGACGACAGCCGTAGCGGTCGGGCCCAGGTGCGCGACAGCGAGGAGACCCTGGAAGTACTGGTCGTCCAGCGGCACAAGGACGGCGGGCTCACCACCGTGGGCTGGCTCGACGCAGGACGCGGCGGGCTGTCCCTCCCGGAACACGCGCCTCCCACCCGGCAGGCCGCCGAGGCGGTCGCCGCGAGCGCGCTGACGCTCCCCCGGCCGCTCACCCATCCGGGTGCCATCGACAGGACCATCGCGGAGCTTGAGCGGTGGGTCGTACCGGCCTGGCAGGTGAAGGAATGCCCCTGGCTGGCGGGCGAACTACTGCTCGTCCTCGACGAGGAGTGCCGGACCCGCCTGGCAGGCTTCGAACTCCACTACAGCCCGGCCGACGGACTTCGCACCGCCCCCGTCGGCGCGCCCCACGCAAAGAGGCCCGGCCCTATGGCGCCCTCCTTCGATCTCGTCTCCCGGCCCTGGCTGCCCGTCCAGCGCGAGGACGGAACCACCGTCGAACTGTCACTCCTGGACGTCTTCGCCCAGGCGGACAAGGTGCGGCGGCTGGTGGGCGATCTCCCCACTCAAGAACTGGCCCTGCTGCGGCTGCTGTTGGCGATTCTGTACGACGCGCTGGACGAGGCGCGGGGCGGATCGACCGGTGCCCCGGCCGAGTTGGAGGACTGGGAGGAGCTGAGAGCGGCGAAGGACCCCTTCGGTGTCGTCGCCGGATACCTCGACCGGCACCGGGACCGCTTCGACCTGCTCCACGCCGAGCGCCCGTTCTTCCAGGTCGCCGGATTGCACACGGCGAAGAACGAGGTCGCCTCGCTGAACCGGATCGTCGCCGACGTACCGAACGGAGAGGCGTTCTTCTCGATGCGCCGGCCGGGTGTGGACCGGCTGGGCCTCGCCGAAGCGGCTCGCTGGCTGGTCCACACGCACGCGTACGACTCGTCCGGGATCAAGTCCGGGATGGAGGGCGACGCCCGGGTCAAGGGCGGGAAGGTGTACCCGCAGGGCGTGGGATGGGCGGGCGGTCTCGGCGGCGTCTTCGCGGAAGGCGCCACGCTGCGCGAGACGCTCCTGCTGAACCTGATTCCGACGGACGAGGGCATCCTGACGTCGGACCGGAAGGCTGATCTGCCCGTCTGGCGCCGCGAGACACCGCCCGGCGCGGGTGTGCTGGAGGCCGACCCGTCCGTACCCCGGCCCGCGGGCCCCCGTGATCTCTACACCTGGCAGTCCCGGCGACTGCTCCTCCACACCGAGGGCGACGACGTCACAGGAGTCGTCCTCGGCTACGGCGACCCGCTCGCCCCCGCCAACCGGTGGAAGGCGGAGCCCATGACGGGCTGGCGGCGCAGCCAGGCGCAGGAGAAGAAACTGGGCCGCCCGCTGATCTACCTGCCGCGCCAGCACGATCCGAACCGGGCCGCCTGGCGCGGTCTGGCGAGCCTGCTGCGCGCGCAGAAGTCGGACAGCGACACGACGGGCAGAGGGACCGACCACAGCCTGCCCTCCGGGGTGGTGAAGTGGCTGTCCCTGCTGACCAATGAGGACGTCCTGCCGAAGCAGTCGCTGATCCGTACGCGGCTCATCGGCGCGGTGTACGGGACCCAGCAGTCCGTGGTGGACGAGGTGGTCGACGACGGCGTCACCCTGCCGGTCGTGCTGCTCCACCAGGACCGCCCGCTGTACGGCGCGGCCGCGGTCGCCGCGGTGGCGGACGCCGAGCGGGCCGTGGCGGCTCTGGGGCACCTGGCCGGGAATCTGGCGCGTGCGGCCGGTTCGGAGCCGGGGCCGCCCACGGACACGGCCCGCGATCTGGGGTTCGGGGCGCTGGACGGACCGTACCGGGGATGGCTGGCGGGCCTCGGCGAGGCCGAGGATCCGGATGCGGCGCGGGCCGCGTGGCAGGCCACCGCACGCCGCGTCGTGCTGAACCTCGGCCGTGAGCTGCTCGACTCGGCGGGGCGGGCCGCGGCGGAGGGCCGGGTGGTCGAGCTGCCCCAGGTCGGGAAGCGCTGGGTCGACAGCTCGCGGGCGGACCTGTGGTTCCGGACCCGGATCAACAAGGTGCTGCCGAAGCCACCACCGGACTCGCCGGACTCACCGGACTCACCCGCGCCCCAGGCCTGATCCAGACGAGAGGCCATGGCCTGGCCTCCCAGCCCGACGAAGCCCCCTTGGACGGAACGGTATGACCACGACGACGACCGGCGCAGCCACCGACGGCCCCGCCCCCTCAAGCGGCGGCCGGGCCGAACCGCCTTCGGTGCACGCCCTGGTCATGCAGGCGACGGACACCTACATCGCGCGAGTTCAGCCTCTGTACCTCAAGGACAACCCGGCGGCCGTGGCGGAGCTGGCCCGGCTGCGGCGCGGGGCGGGCAAGCGGGCGCACCAGGTCCAGGACCTCTGGGGCATCGGCAGCTTGGAGGAACTGTCCGGCCTGCTGGCCGGCCGGCGGGACTTCCCCCGCCGCACGGACGCCGAGCACGCGGTCTTCCTCGCCTCGACCCTGTGGGCGCTGCATCAGCAGTCGGGACGCGAACACGGCATGCACGTCAAAAGGCGGTCTCTGGGCGGGGCGGTCCGCGCGTTGATCCGGCTGAAGACGGAGTCGAGGGGCGACTCGGGCGCCGAGGAGGAGGGCTCGCCCCTGCGCACACGCCTGGTCCGGGTCGGCACCGCCGAGTCGATCGAGTCCGTCGCCGTACGGCTCAGGGAGATCGTGCTGCTCCTGCGCACCGCCCAGGTTCCGCTCGACTACGGACGTCTGGCCGGCCAGCTCCACCGGTGGCAGTACCGGCCCGACCGGGCGGCCGTGCAGCGCGAATGGGGACGCGAGTTCCATCTGGCCGCCCCTCCCCGCACCAAGCGCGGCAAGGGCGGTGCCACGGACGGTGGCGACGCGATCGACCCGTCGCTGAGCTCGTCCGAGGAGTACGGCGGCTACGCCGCAGGGGAGTGACGTGACGTCGCGTCAGCCAGACACCACCTTGTCCCCTGCCCGTCCGCCGGCCTCGGCCCGGACCTGCCCGCCATCCGGAACACCTTCTACGAAGAGGAATTGAGTACGCGTGACCAGGACGATTCTCGACATCCACATCCTTCAGACCGTCCCGCCGAGCAATCTGAACCGCGACGACACGGGGACACCGAAGTCGGCGACGTACGGAGGCGTGCGACGCTCCAGGGTGTCCAGCCAGGCGTGGAAGCGGGCCACCCGCAAGGCGTTCACCGAGCTGCTCGACTCCTCCGAACTCGGCGTCCGGACGAAGAAGGTCGTGGGAGTCCTGGCCGACCGCATCCTGGTGCTCGACCCGACGCTGACGCCTGCCGCCGCACAGGACCTGGCCGGGGAGACGATCTTCGCGGCGACCGGTTCGAAGCCCGTCGTACCCCATCGCAAGAACAAGAAGGACGTGGACGACCCCGCCGCCGAGTCCACCTATCTGATGTTCCTGAGCGACCGGCAGTTCGACGCTCTCGCCGCGATCGCGGTCGAGGGCGGCAAGGGCGGTGACGTCAAGGCGCTCAAGGAGTTCCTCTCGGTCAAGGAGAACAAGGCGCGGGCCAAGCAGCTCGCCCGTACCGAACACTCGGTGGACATCGCGCTGTTCGGCCGGATGGTCGCGGACTCGACCGATCTGAACGTGGACGCCGCGGCCCAGGTCGCGCACGCGTTGAGCGTGCACGCGGTGGAGGTCGAGTCGGACTACTACACGGCGGTGGACGACAAGAACACCGATGCCGAGACCGGCGCCGGAATGATCGGGTCCATCGACTTCAACTCGGCAACCCTCTACCGGTACGCGGCGGTCGACGTCGACCGGCTCCAGGAGAATCTGGGTGCCGGGCATGACGCGGCCCGGCCGGTGGAGCCCACCCGGCGGGCGGTCACGGCGTTCCTCGAAGGCTTCATCACCTCCCTCCCGACCGGGAAGATCAACACCTTCGCCAACCAGACCCTGCCGACCGCGGTGATCGTCAAGGTCCGCTCCCGGCGGCCGGTCAGTTACGTCGCGGCCTTCGAGAAGCCCGTCATCATGGGCGAGGCCGGTGGCTTCCTTCAGGAAAGCTGCGAACGGCTCGCCACCTTCGTACCGACGCTTGAGGACAGTTACGGGCTGGCCGACAGCGGGCAGGGCTGGGTGCTCCGGGTCGGCGAGGAGACCGGCGCCCTGGCGGCGCTCGGGTCCGAGGTGAACCTGACCGAGCTGCTGACGGCCGTGGGCGACGCCGTGGAGGCCCGGCTGACGCCGGTGCTCCCTGCCGCCAGGCAGGGTGAGGCCCCGGCCCTCGCGTCGGAGTCCGGGGCATGAGCGTGCTGCTGCTGCGGCTCGCGGGTCCCCTCCAGTCCTGGGGGTCCGCGGCCCGCTTCACGCGCCGCACGACCGAGAACGCACCGACGAAGAGCGGGGTCATCGGCCTCCTCGCCGCAGCCCAGGGGCGCCGACGGGACGCCGACCTCGCCGATCTGGCGGCGCTGGAGTTCGGCGTCCGGATCGATCAGCCGGGCACGCGGCTCCGTGACTTCCAGACGGCGCACCACGGCGACACGGACAAGGCCATGCCGTTGTCGGAGCGCTTCTACCTCGCGGACGCGGTGTTCGTGGCGGGCGTGAGCGGTGAGGCGGCGCTGGTGCAGCGGCTGTACGAGGCGTTGCTGGAGCCCGTGTTCCTGCCCTATCTCGGGCGGCGTTCCTGTCCGCCCTCGCAGCCGATCGCAATCGGGGAGCCGTTTGCGTCGGACCTCGAACAGGCCCTGCGCGAAGCGGAATGGGAGGCGTCGGACTGGTACAAGGACCGCCTCGCGGCCACGTCCCGCCCGTCCGAGGAGGAGCTCGGCCTGCTGATGGACTGCCCGCCCGGCCGGGAACCGGACATCACGCTGCGCGACCTGCCCCTGAGCTTCGACCCGCGCCATCGGCGGTACGGGCCGCGGGGCGTTCGCAGCAGATCCGTCCCTCGGCCCGCCGCACCGCCACGCCACGAACCGACCGCTCCGCTCGCGCCACTGGCACCCGTCGCACCACCTGCCGCTCCACCCGGCACTGCCACACCGCCTGCCACACCGCCTGCCACTCCACCCGTCACACTGCCTGTCACACCGCCTGTCACACCGAGGACCGACTGATGTACCTCACCCGCTTCCGAGTGAACACCGGCCGCTCAGACGCCCGACAGCTGCTCGGCTCGCCGCATCGCCTGCACGGGGCGGTGAACATGTCCTTCCCCACACCCCCCACCCGCGACGGATCGGGCCCCCGGGTGCTGTGGCGGGTGGACCGCGACGGAGCCTCCGAGACGCTGCTGTACGTCGTCAGCCCCACCCGCCCCGATCTGACCCACCTGGTCGAGCAGGCGGGCTGGCCCGCCTCGGACGAGCCCGGCTGGACGTCGTTCGCGTACGAGCAGTTCCTCACGGCGCTCGATGTGGGCGACACCTGGGGGTTCAGGCTCACGGCGAACCCCGTGCACAACATCCGTCACCAGTACCTCAAGGAGGGCGAGGGGACGAAGCGCGCCGCACACCGGACCACACAGCACCAGATGCAATGGCTTCTCCGACGGCAGGAGAAGTCGGGCTTCGAGATCGTCCGGAAGCCGGTGGAGCGCCGGCTCCTGGAGCAGGGCGACGAGTACGAGCTGATCGTCCGCGACCGCATTCCCCTCCAGTTCCACCGGCCCCCGGCCAAGCCGAGCAGCAAAGACGTACAGATCACCAAGGTCACGTTCGACGGCCGCCTGCGCGTCACCGACCCGGAGCTCTTCCGCCGTACGCTCACCCACGGCCTGGGCAAGGCCAAGGCGTACGGCTGCGGTCTGATGACGCTGGCTCCGGTACGGGGGGAGTCATGAGCACCGTCAGCCGCCGTGGCGCCTCCACGCCCCGGGAACTCACGCGGGTCGGGGACCGGCTCTCGTTCGTCTACCTGGAGCGGTGCACCGTGCACCGGGACTCCAACGCGATCACGGCGGAGGACGCGGACGGCGTCACGCACATCCCGTCCGCCACGATCGGCACCCTCCTGCTCGGCCCGGGAACCCGCGTCACCCACCAGGCGATGGCCCTCCTCGGCGACAGCGGCGCGGGCGTGGCGTGGGTCGGTGAGCACGGGGTGCGGTACTACGCGGGCGGGCGGGCCCTGACGCGTTCCTCGGGCCTGATCGAGGCGCAGGCCACGACCTGGGCGAACCGTCGTACCCGGCTGGACGTGGCGCGTGCCATGTACCGCCTGCGGTTTCCGGGCGAGGACACGGCGGGCCGAACGCGGCAGGATCTCCTCGGAATGGAGGGACGGCGCCTGAAGGACTGCTACCGGCGGGAGTCGTTACGCACGGGCGTCCCGTGGCACCGACGTGAGTACCACCGCGACGACTTCTCGGCGGGCGACGCCCCCAATCAGGCCGTCACCGCGGCGGCTCAGTGCATGTACGGGGTCTCCCACTCGGTCGTCGCGGCCCTCGGCTGCTCTCCTGGCCTGGGCTTCGTCCACTCCGGACACGAGCGCTCGTTCGTCATGGACGTCGCCGACTTCTACAAGACGGAGATCGCCATCCCCGCCGCCTTCGACGCGGCGGTCGAGGGGGTGGACGACGTCGCGGCGCGAACCCGCCGGATGCTCAGGGACCGCATCAATCAGACGGGCCTCCTCGACCGTTGCGTCCGGGACATCAAGGATCTGCTCGGCTACGACGGCAAGCGCGACACGAGCGAGACGGGGGACGCGTCACAGGACCGGGTCACACTCCAGTCCGACGGCGACCTCCACGTCGAAAGCGGCCGCAATCACGGTGACGAGCCCCTCTGGTGACCGTCATCGTCCTCACCAACTGCCCGGTCGGCCTGCGGGGTTTCCTCACCCGCTGGCTGCTGGAGATCTCGCCCGGAGTCTTCCTGGGCGCCCCTTCGACCCGCATCCGCGAAGTCCTGTGGAACGAGGTCCGCCAGTACGCGGGCCAGGGCCGCGCGCTGCTGGCGTACCAGACGAACACCGAGCAGGGCTACGCGTTCGAAACCCACGACCACGCGTGGCACCCGACGGACCACGAGGGCCTCACCCTGATCCACCGCCCGAACCCCACCGCACCACACCCCCCGAAGGGACCGGCCGACGTTCCCCGCCAGGGCTGGAGCAAGGCCGCCAAGCGGAGGAAGTACGGAGGGCGGTAGGGGGCGTCGGGGAGAGAAGACGTCCGCACTTCCTCAAAGAAGGATGAAAAGCCCGTTATGTCGGAATCCAAAGAAGTAAGCAAAAACAGGCTCCTGCCCGAATAAACCCCCAGGTCAGCAACTGTCGTCCCCGCACGTGCGGGGTTGTTCCCCTGAACCGCTCGACGTCCTCCCGGCTGCCGAGGTCGTCCCCGCACGTGCGGGGTTGTTCCCGGGCGGGGTGGAAGAACGGGGGCGCCCCGGGCGTCGTCCCCGCACGTGCGGGGTTGTTCCCGGTCGCGTTCGTCCGTGATGAGGCCCAGGCGGTCGTCCCCGCACGTGCGGGGTTGTTCCCGCATTTTTCGGCGGCACGATGGAGCGTGCCCAGTCGTCCCCGCACGTGCGGGGTTGTTCCCCGCCGCGAACCGTAACGGGCGCCGCCGTCATGGTCGTCCCCGCACGTGCGGGGTTGTTCCCTGCTGCGGACAGCCCATGGAGCAGCGCGGTCCGTCGTCCCCGCACGTGCGGGGTTGTTCCCAGAGCGGGATGACGTCCTTGTCTGGCCGCACCGTCGTCCCCGCACGTGCGGGGTTGTTCCCCGGCTCTTCGCCGCTCTCCACGGGTGAAGAGGGTCGTCCCCGCACGTGCGGGGTTGTTCCCGGTCCTTGGAAGGGTGTACCTCGTTGTGGACGGTCGTCCCCGCACGTGCGGGGTTGTTCCCGCAGCCGCCGCAGCCGGTACGACCACCGCGGGGTCGTCCCCGCACGTGCGGGGTTGTTCCCGGCGGCCGGAACGGCGGTGGCACAGGAAGGGAGTCGTCCCCGCACGTGCGGGGTTGTTCCCTCGGTGACGGAAGCGTACGTCCTCATGAGGTAGTCGTCCCCGCGCGTGCGGGGTTGTTCCCCGTCCGTCTCGACAAGCCCGAGACGGACGAGAGTCGTCCCCGCGCGTGCGGGGTTGTTCCCACTGCTCTCTGCTTTCCCAGGCGTCCCGCCGTGTCGTCCCCGCGCGTGCGGGGTTGTTCCCAGCCCTTCCAGAACGGTGCGACGGTGCTCGTAGTCGTCCCCGCGAGTGGCAGCAGCTGGTGCCGTTCGGCGGGTCGTCCCCGCGCGTGCGGGGTTGTTCCTGCGGTCGTCGCCCGTCCCCGTGTCGATGGACCGTCGTCCCCGCGCGTGCGGGGTTGTTCCCGGCGGCGCTGCCTGCACCGGCGCCGGGAGCACGTCGTCCCCGCGCGTGCGGGGTTGTTCCCGTTCGT
Organism: Streptomyces sp. NBC_01433; assembly: GCF_026340105.1. Classification (NCBI taxonomy): domain Bacteria; kingdom Bacillati; phylum Actinomycetota; class Actinomycetes; order Kitasatosporales; family Streptomycetaceae; genus Streptomyces; species Streptomyces sp. NBC_01433. Next base: position 2,246,932 of record NZ_JAPEPM010000001.1, read on the forward strand.
GGGCAGCTAATGGAAACCGTAGGTTTGTCGTCCCCGCACACGCGGGGCTGTCCCCCGGACCGGCAACGCGGCCAATCTCGCCCGCGTGTCATCCCCGCCCACGCGGGGCCACCGCCACCTCCGCCGGTCGGCCAGGTGATTTCAAGGTAAGCGGCGCCCCGCACGCAAAACACCGCGCCCCGACTCGTCGCGCCCATGCATAGGCGTCGAGTCCGGAGCGCGGTTCATCGGGGGGTATCGGAAAGTTAGGTCGGGGGAAGCGGCATCGGGGGGACAAGCCGCTTCCCCCGGTGAGAACAGGGCCTACTGGTCCCCGCCGCAGTCAGGGGGAAGTCTTGCGGCGTGGACCCCACAGATAGGTCCTGTTCCAGCCCCTCGGATTCCTGCCAGATCCGCTGGGCTCGTCATCCATCCTGCCCCTCCGTAGAAGCCGGCCCTGCGGGCAAAAGACCCCGGTGGCCGGGCCATAGGTCCTTAAAGAGCGCATCAGTGATCGGAAACAGCCACTGGATACGGCCAGGTGTGCGGATAGAATCGCGCGACCGCACACGCGACCGAAGGGGAGGCAGGGGCTGTGGTGCAAGCGAAGAAGATCGCGCTCTACATAGTGGTGGTCTTCGTGCTGTACACGATCATCACGTCCCCGAGCAGGGCCGCTGATCTCGTCCAGGTAGGGTTCGAAGGCGTTTCCAGCGCCGCCCAGGGCGTCGGCGACTTCATGTCCGAGCTGGTGAAGTAGGAGTATCCGATGATCCGCCACCTGGTCCTGTTCAAGCTGAACGACGGCGTCGAGCGGGACGATCCGCGGGTGGTTGCCGGGGAGCAGGCCTTCCGGGAGCTCGGTGGGGTGATTCCGGAGCTGGAGTTCTGGGAGTGCGCCTGGAACATCACCGATCGGCCGATCGCGTATGACTTCGCGATCAATTCGGCGGTCGCCGACGAGGACACCCTGAAGCGCTACATCGAGCACCCGGCCCACCAGGCCGCAGCCGGTCAGTGGCGTGAATTCGCCACCTGGGTGATCGCCGACTACCCCTTCTGACAGCATCCCGGCCCTCGGTTCCGCAGGCCCCTCGCCGCTCAGGTGAGGGGTTTTTGGCGTTTAAAAACAAAACTGCCCTCAACACGACCATATGCGGTGCTTGCACACAGTGGACATGTCTTGTGATGCTATGACCGCTTTTGACGGATGAGTTGACCGCAGTTGACCGCAAAGGGGTGGCGTCACAGTGCCGGCCAGTACAGCGCCTCAAGTGCCTCCCCAGAACGTCCAGACCGAGGACATCCAGACCGAGACGCCCGACCCCACCGCCCCGCCCGCCAGGACCCGCGGCGCGGACACCAGGGCGCTCACGCAGGTGCTCTTCGGGCAGCTCAAGGACCTGGAGCCGGGCACTCCCGAGCACCGCAGGGTGCGGGCCGCCCTGATCGAGGCGAACCTTCCGCTCGTGCGGTACGCCGCCGCGCGGTTCCGGAGCCGCAACGAGCCGATGGAGGACGTCGTCCAGGTCGGCACCATCGGACTGATCAACGCCATCGACCGGTTCGATCCGGAACGCGGCGTCCAGTTCCCGACGTTCGCGATGCCCACCGTGGTCGGCGAGATCAAACGTTACTTCCGGGACAATGTGAGGACCGTCCACGTACCCCGCCGGCTGCACGAGCTCTGGGTTCAGGTCACCGGCGCCACCGAGGATCTGACGACCGCTCACGGGCGCTCTCCCACCACCGGCGAGATCGCCGAACGGCTGAAGATCTCCGAGGACGAGGTGCTGGCCTGCATCGAGGCGGGGCGCTCGTACCACGCGACCTCGCTGGAGGCCGCCCAGGAGGGTGACGGGCTGCCCGGACTCCTCGACCGGCTCGGCTACGAGGACCCCGCGCTCGCCGGGGTCGAGCACCGCGACCTCGTACGGCACCTGCTCGTCCAGCTCCCCGAGCGCGAGCAGCGGATCCTTCTGCTGCGCTACTACAGCAACTTGACCCAGTCTCAGATCAGCGCAGAACTGGGCGTCTCGCAGATGCATGTGTCAAGGCTCCTGGCCAGAAGCTTCGCCCGACTGAGATCCGCAAATAGGATCGAGGCGTAGTCAGAACGGGTAGACCACACAAAGAGCACTTCTGGCGGTGTAAAAGCCTCACACCCCCTGTTTCCTGCGCAGACTTGGCGCTGACTTGTCGACATGTCACTACAGCGTGTTGCCGACATGTGACATTCTGCTGGAACCGCGTTTGCCGCAGCCCCGCCTCCGGTATTCAGGTGGAGGCTGCGTTCCTCCGATGGTCGCGGTCACCGCGACCGTCCGCGACCTCAAGGGGGTGGCATGTCCGCAGAACAGGGCAGCTCGAAGGTGCTCACGCTCACGAAGAGCGTGCCGGCACCCGCCGTGCTCACCAGCTCGTCGGAAGCCATCGACACCCGTACTCTGTCCCGCTCCCTGTTCCTGCGGCTCGCCGCGCTCGGCCCCGCTCCGGGCCCCGGGGGAACGGACAGCCCGGAGCGTGCCTACGTACGGGACACACTCATCGAGCTCAACCTCCCGCTGGTCCGCTACGCCGCGGCGCGCTTCCGCAGCCGCAACGAGCCGATGGAGGACATCGTCCAGGTCGGCACCATCGGCCTGATCAAGGCGATCGACCGGTTCGACTGCGAACGGGGCGTGGAGTTCCCGACGTTCGCGATGCCCACCGTCGTCGGGGAGATCAAACGGTTCTTCCGCGACACCTCCTGGTCGGTACGGGTGCCCCGGCGCCTCCAGGAGCTGCGGCTCGCGCTCACCAAGACCAGCGACGAGCTCGCGCAGAGGCTCGACCGCTCGCCGACCGTGCCGGAGCTGGCCAAGGCGCTCGGGGTCTCCGAGGAGGACGTGGTCGACGGCCTGGCCGTCGGCAACGCGTACACCGCCTCCTCGCTGGACTCCCCCTCGCCCGAGGACGACGGCGGCGAGGGCTCGCTCGCCGATCGCCTGGGGTACGAGGACGCCGCGCTGGAGGGCGTCGAGTACCGCGAGTCCCTGAAGCCGCTGCTGGCCAAACTCGCCCCGCGCGAACGCCAGATCATCATGCTGCGCTTCTTCGCCAACATGACCCAGTCGCAGATCGGCGAGGAGGTCGGCATCTCCCAGATGCACGTCTCGCGCCTGCTCACCCGCACCCTCGCCCAGCTCAGGGAAGGGCTCATCGCCGACTGACCCGGTGCCACGCGCACAAGGGTTCCGAATTGACGGACCGTCAGCCACACTGGCGCGATGCGACGTCAGACATTCGGCTCGACCGGCCGCCGGGGCACCGTGATCGCCGCCTCGGCGGCCGTGCTGTGTCTGGGCGGCGCCCTGGTCTCCTGCGCGGGCGGCTCGGGCGGCGGCGACGGCTACGCGGCCGTGGGAGCCGCCGCCGCGGGCCCCGGGAGGGCACCCACGGGCGCGGCGGGCCCCTCGGGCACGGTGACGCTGGTCCCGCTGGACAAGGGCGGCAGCGGGGCGGGAAGCGGAAGCGGCGGACCGAGTGCCGCGAAGGGCGGCGCGGGTGATTCCGGCCGTCCTGCGGACCTGCGCGATACGGAGAACGCGGGCACACCCCCGGGCTCATCCGGGGCGCCCGGAACACCCGGCCCCGAGCCGTCTTCCGGGACCGGCCACGGGAGCGGGAGCGGCCACGGAACCGGCGCCCCGACGACCCCACCGAGCCCCGCGAAGCCCAGCTCCCCCGGTACTCCCAGCACTCCCGGCACCACCGCTCCGCCCGCCCCGGCCGCCCTTCAGCTCAGCGGCCCCGAGCGGGCCGCCGCCGACAAGCGCTGGTGCGAGAAGGTGAGCATGGAGTTCCGCAATACCGGCGGCTCAGCGGTGCGCTCGGGCACCGTCACCTTCGCCACGCACATCATCGGTGCGCTGGGAGTCGACTGGGCGACGCTCGAATCGACGCAGCCGCTGCCCGCGCCGATCGACGCGGGAGCGGTGCGGAAGAAGACGTACACCGTCTGTGTGGACGCCTGGCGGGTCCCCCTGGGGATGCGTGTCGAGACCCAGGACGTCACCGCCGTATGGAAGTGACCCCCACCGACGCGGGGGCGGGGGCGGCGGAATGTCAGCTGAGCGCGAGCCAGGCGACCGCGCCGAGGACAACAACGACCGCGACGACCGCCGCGATCACCCCGGTCCTCGGCCCGGACGAGGTCGCCGCCGGCTGCTGCCGGCGCTGCGGCTCGCCCTCGTCGACAAAGGCGCGGAACATCTGCGTGCTGCCCGCCGGGTCCTGATTGCCCTCGGGGCCCTGCTGAGGGGCGTGGGGGTTGTGTGCCATGGGGCAGGACCCTAGCGAACTCGGGCGTACGGCCCAACCCCCGGGGCCCGCAGGGAGCGTGGTCCCGCGCGGGCCGCGCGGGTGAACGCGAGGGCCGAACGCCGGTGAACGCGAGGCCCGGACGCCACGGAAAGCAGGGCGGGACGCCACGGAAAGCGGTGCCGGATGCGACGGAATGCCGTGCCGGACGTGACGGAAAGCCGTGCCGGACGTGACGCATGACACCCCTGTTACGAGGGACCACCGCACACGCTGCGCGCTTGACCGGGACCCTACGGAGGCTTTTGCCTTCCTTTACTTCTGCAAGCCCCTTTTCGTTTGCCTGCGGCAACCAACGAATCTATGGTTGCCCTAAGCAACAAGATGTCGGCGAGTCTGTCTGGGGGTCCCGTGGCCGAGCGGAGTCAGTACGAAGAACTGGCCCGGCAGCTCAGCGCCATCGGGGCCGTCAAGCGCGGACTCGCCCGCGCCCTCCCCTCCGAGTGTCCCGGTGGCTCCGCCGCCGTGCTGGCGCTCCTGGCTCAGCACGGTGAGATGCGGATCAGCAGACTCGCCGAGCTGCTGGCCGTGGACATGTCGGTGACCAGCCGTCATGTCGCCCATGTGGCAGAGCACGGCTGGATCGAACGGTCTTCGGATCCAGCGGACAAGCGGTCCCGCATCCTGCGGCTGACCCCCGCCGGCAACGACCAGCTCGACGAGCTGACGCGGCGGACCACCGAGATGTTCGCCCACAACCTTCAGGACTGGTCCGACGACGAAGTCGGGCAGCTCAACTCGCTGTTGTCCCGGCTGCGCGACAGCTTCGCCTGTCGCGGCTCCGGCGGATGTGCCCCCGGGACACACACCGGCGACTGCCGCACCCGGCACTCCGACGACGCCTACACCCGTACACCTGTGTAACAGAAGCAAAGACAAGGAACTCCATGGCTACGACCACACCAACCGGTGTGCGGGGCGGCCACGCCAAGCACGGTGGCGCCGACGCCGCCGACGGCACGCCGATGACCCACCGGCAGATCATGGAAGCGCTGACCGGGCTGCTGCTCGGCATGTTCGTCGCGATTCTGTCGTCGACGGTCGTTTCCAACGCCCTGCCGGAAATCATCTCCGACCTCGGCGGCGGCCAGAGCGCGTACACCTGGGTCGTCACGGCCTCGCTGCTGGCCATGACCGCCACCACCCCCCTGTGGGGCAAGCTCTCCGACCTGTTCAGCAAGAAGCTGCTGGTCCAGATATCGCTGGTCATCTATGTCGCGGGCTCGGTCGTCGCCGGTCTGTCGACCAGCAGCGGCATGCTCATCGCCTGCCGTGTCGTCCAGGGCGTCGGCGTCGGCGGTCTCTCCGCCCTCGCCCAGATCGTGATGGCCGCGATGATCGCCCCGCGTGAGCGCGGGCGCTACAGCGGCTACCTCGGCGCGGTCTTCGCCGTCGCCACCGTCGGCGGTCCGCTCCTCGGCGGTGTCATCACCGACACCAGCTGGATGGGCTGGCGCTGGTGCTTCTACGTGGGTGTGCCGTTCGCGATGATCGCCCTGGTGGTGCTCCAGAAGACCCTGAAGCTCCCGGTCGTCAAGCGCGAGGTCAAGGTCGACTGGTCGGGCGCGTTCTTCATCAGCGCCGCCGTCTCGCTGCTGCTGCTCTGGGTGACCTTCGCGGGCGACAAGTACGACTGGATCTCCTGGCAGACCTACACGATGCTCGGCGGCACCGTCGTGCTCGTCGGGCTCTTCCTGCTCATCGAGTCCAAGGCCAGCGAGCCGATCATCCCGCTGCGCCTCTTCCGCAACCGGACCATCACGCTGGCCTCGGTGGCCTCGCTGTTCGTCGGTATCGCGATGTTCGCGGGCACCGTCTTCTTCAGCCAGTACTTCCAGCTGGCGCGCGGCAAGTCGCCGACGATGTCCGGCGTCATGACGATCCCGATGATCGCGGGTCTGTTCCTCTCCTCGACCGTCTCGGGCCAGGTCATCACCAAGACCGGCCGCTGGAAGGCCTGGCTGGTCAGCGGTGGCTTCCTGGTCACCGCCGGTCTCGGGATGCTCGGCACCATCCGGTACGACACCGCGTACTGGCACATCGCGATCTACATGTTCGTGATGGGTCTCGGCATCGGCATGATGATGCAGAACCTGGTCCTCGCCACGCAGAACCAGGTCGCCCCCAGCGACCTCGGCTCGGCCAGTTCCGTCGTCACCTTCTTCCGTTCGCTCGGCGGCGCGATCGGCGTCTCGGCGCTCGGCGCCGTCATGGCGAACCGCGTCGCCCACTACGTCAAGGACGGCCTCGCGGACCTTGGTCCCGAAGGCGCGGCCATGGGCCACGGCGGCACCGGCGGCGGGGGCATCCCCGACCTGGACAAGCTGCCCGGCCCGTTCCGTACGGTCGTCGAGGCCGCCTACGGTCACGGCGTCGGCGATGTCTTCCTGTACGCCGCTCCGGCCGCGCTCGTCGCCTTCATCGTGACGATCTTCATCAAGGAGGTCGCGCTGAAGACGAACGCCGCCAACGACGACCCGGCCAAGGCCGCGGTCCCCGCCCAGGTCCCCTCGCAGGCTCCTGTCGAGGCCGCGGTGCCCGCCGCGCTCGCGGTCGGCGCTGCCGCACCGGTCGCCGAGGGCGCCGCCGGGATCACCTCGGTCGACACGCTCGAAACCCCCGCGGCCACCGTGCGGGGCACTCCGGTGCACGGTGTGGTGCGCGGCGCCGAGGGCGCACCCGTCGCCCGCGCCGCCGTCACGCTGATCTCGCTGGGCGGCCGGCAGCTGGGGCGCTCCGTCGCCCGGTCCGACGGCGGCTACACCCTGGACGCGCCGGGCTCCGGTTCGTACGTCCTGATCGCGTCCGCCGACGGGTTCCAGCCGCAGGCGACCACCGTGGTCGTCGGCGAGGAGCCGCTGGCCTTCGACATCCTGCTGGCCGGTACGAGCGGCCTGGCCGGAACCGTCAGGGCTGCCGAGGCCGGTACGCCGGTCGAGGGCGCCATGGTCATCGTGACCGATGTACGCGGCGACGTCCTGGCCACCGGCAAGTCCGGTGAGACGGGCGAGTTCGCCTTCGGCGAGCTGATCCCCGGTGCGGTGACCGTCGCGGTCAACGCCGCGGGCTTCCGCCCGCTCGCCCTGCCGGTGGAGATCGGCGGCCAGGGTGTCACCCGGATCGACGCCGCCCTCCGGGCCGGTGCGCTGGTCCAGGGTCTCGTACGGGCCGGTGCCGCGCGGGCCCCGCTGCCCGACGCACGGGTCACGCTGATCGACGCGGCGGGCAACGTGGTCGCCAACGCGACGACCGGCCAGGACGGGGCGTACGCCTTCACCGACCTGGACGCGGGCGAGTACTCGGTCATCGCGACCGGCTACCCGCCGGTGGCCGGCTCCCTGACCGTGGCCGGTCACGGCGTCGACGGTCACGACATCGAGCTCGCCCACCCCGGCGAGTGAGACGAGTGCACGGGTAGGACGAGTGCACGGGTAGCCGGTATCACCGGCATCCCGCGCACCACCGGTATCCCTCGTGACACCGGTATCCCGGGTATCTCACCGGTACACGGGTGACAAGACCCCTGGCGGTACGGCACTCCCAGCGGAGAGGCTGTCCCGGCCGGCGGAAATGGGCCCCGGCGGCGGGGACGGCAGGCAGGGGACGGCCTGTCGCCCCCGCCCCGGGGCCCGACTCATTGACCCACCGGGTCAAGATGCAAGGAGAGAAAACGGGATGGCACTTCGCGCACAGGTACGGACGCGGGACGGCTGGGCGGTCCAGCACGCGGTCGTGACGGTCACCGACATGACCGGCACCCAGGTGCTGCGGGCCGACGCCGACGAGAACGGGGCCGTCCGTGCCGACGGCTCGCTGCCCGCCGGCGCGTACACGGTGATCGTCACGGCGGTCGGGTACGCCCCCGCCGCCTCCACCGCGCTCGTCACGGCCAGTGGCCTGATCTCGGCCGGGCAGATCGTGCTGGCCCGGCAGGGCGGCGTGGAACTTCCGCCGCCCGGCGCCTGGTCCCTGGACCCGGCGCACTCCTCGGTGGCCGCGGTCGCCCAGCACCTGGGCATCTCCAGCGTGCACGGCCGGTTCACCGAGTTCGGCGGCCGCATCGAGATCGCCGAGGACATCGCCAGGTCCCGCGTCGACGCGGTCATCGGCGCCACCAGCATCGACACCGGCAACGGCATGCGGGACAAGCACCTGCGCTCGCCCGACTTCCTGGACGTGGAACGGTTCCCCGAGATCACGTACCGCTCCAGCGGGCTGACCCCGGCCGGACCCGACCGCTGGACGGTGCACGGCGAGCTGTCGATGCACGGCGTCGCCCGCCCGGTCGACCTGGACCTCAGCTACCTGGGCACCGGCCCCGACCCGTGGGGCGGCATCCGCGCGGCCTTCCACGCCACGGCGGAGCTGCGCCGCGACGACTTCGCCATGAACTACAACCAGGTGATCCAGGCGGGCATCTCGGCGATCGGCACGACCCTGCGCGTGGAACTGGACATCCAGGCCGTGCAGGGCGACGCGTTGCCTTCGTAGGCGGTTCGCCGGTGTCGCACGGCGGTTCGCTGATGTCGTGGGGCGGTTCGCGGTGCCGTGGCGCGGTTCGCTGCCTTCGTAGGGTCCTGGTGCCGCCGTAGGGTTGGCCGTATGGCATCCAACATCGCGACCAACACCGCCGTGGAGCTCGACGAGTTGCTGGCTTTCGTACGGCCCCGGCACCGGGCGGTCCTCCTGACCACCCGGTCCGACGGCCGCCCCCAGGGCTCCCCGCTGACCTGCGGCGTCGACGACGCGGGCCGGATCGTCATGTCGACCTACCCCGAACGGGCCAAGACCCGTAACGCGAAGCGGGACGAGCGGGTCAGCGTGATCGTCCTGTCGGACGACTGGAACGGGCCGTGGGTGCAGATCGACGGCTCGGCCGAGGTGGTCGACTCGCCGGATTCGGTCGAGCCGCTCGTGGAGTACTTCCGGAACATCTCCGGGGAGCACCCGGACTGGGACGAGTACCGGGCGGCGATGGTGAAGCAGGGGAAGTCGATCATCCGGATCACTCCGGAGCGCTGGAGCCCGATCGCCACCGGCGGCTTCCCGGCCCGCCTGGCCCCCGAGAACTGACCGGCCCGTGCCTCGCTCTCCCAGCGGTATACCGGGGCCGGACCTGCTCGCGCGGGCCCGGCTCCTTGTCGCGCCGGACCTCGACGCCTCCCTGGTCCACGCGTTGGAGCGGATCACCGGCCGTCGCGCCGAGCCGATGGGCAGCGCCCCGCCGTACGGCCTCCCGTACGTCTGCGTGGGAGCCACGCTCCCGGACGCCTGGCGCACCACCGGCCGTCCGGTGTGGTTCCACAGCGTCAACGCCGGGACGGACGCGCTGCTCGCCTCCGGTCCCTGGCCCGCCGGAGCGCTGCTGACCCGGACCGTCGGCCGGATGGGCGAGCGGATCGCCCAGTACGTGCTGGCCTGGGTGCTCGCCGAGTGCCAGTCCGTGCCCGAGTTCGCCGCCCAGCACGCGCGGGCCGAGTGGCGTCGTATCCCGTCCGAGCTGGTCGCCGGGCAGACGGCCCTCGTCTACGGAACCGGCCGCATCGGGGCGGCCGTCGCCGGTCTGCTGCGCGGGTGCGGGATCAGGACGGTGGGCGTGGCCCGCACCGCGCGTGCCGTGCCGCCGCCGGGTTTCGACCGGGTGATCGGGACCGGTGAGGACATCGAAGCGCTCGCCACCGCGCGGTGGGTGGTGTCCGCCCTGCCGTTGACCGGTGCGACGGAGGGGTTCTTCGGGGCGGACCGGTTCGCGGCCGTCCGGGGGGCCACGTTCGTCAATGTGGGCCGGGGCGCGACGGTGGACCCGGGGGCGCTGGAGACCGCGCTGCGGGACGGTTCGGTGCGGCGGGCGGTACTCGACGTCCTGCCCGAGGAGCCGGCCGCTCCCGGGGACCGGTGCTGGCAGCTGCCCCGTACGGTGATCACCTCGCACTCCGCGGGGATCACCGCCCCCGAGGACGTGGCGGCGGACTTCGGGGCGTGCTGGAGCGACCTGCACGCGGGCCGCGTACCCGGCCTCGCCGTGGACGTGGGCCGGGGGTACTGAGAGCCGCCTGCGACCCGGGCGTTACGGGGGCGGGGCGCCGGGAGACCTGCCCGCCCCTCGCGTGACGAGGACCTGCCCGCCCCACCCGTCACGGAGCCGTGGCATCCTCGCGGGCGCACATCGCCTCGATGCCCGCGACCAGCAGATCCAGCGCGAAGACGTAGTCCCGCTCGCGCATCTCCTCGACCGTCCCGCCGCCGCGGGCGTCCATCAGGTCCTGCGAGGAGTCGACGATCTCCTTGAGCTCGGGCCGGCTCCGGACCGCGGCCACCGACTGCCGGAAATAATCGTCCTGGCTGAGCCCCACCCCCTTGCTCCGCTCCAGCAAGTGGCCCTCGATGGTGCCGAATCCGTAGACGAACTGGAAGACGGCGGCGAGCGCGCCCATCTGGTGCTTCAGGGGGAGTCCGGTGGCCCGGATGACGTCCTGGACGGCGTACGAGAACAGCATGGAGTGCGGGCCGATGTTGAGGAAGTGACCGGCCAGCGGCGACACCCAGACATGGCGGACGAGCAGCTCGCGGTAACTGCGGGCGAGCTCGCGCAGCCGGTCGCGCCAGTCGGCGGACTCGCGCGGGGGCCCGATCTCGGCGTAGACCGAGTCCATGGCAAGTTCCAGCAGGTCGTCCTTGGCGTCGACGTACCAGTAGAGGGACATCGCGGTGACGTCCAGCTCGGCGGCGAGCCTGCGCATGGAGAACTTGGCGAGGCCCTCGGCGTCCAGCAGCCGGACGGTCGCCGCGGTGATCTTGTCCCGGTCCAGGCCCTCCGGGGAGTCGGTCCTGCGGGCGCGTGCGGAGACCCGTTGATCCAGCCACACACTGGTTCGCGCGGGGTTCTTCGCACGGTCTGCCGCAGACACCATGGCGCACTCTCCTCGTCTTGCCGGCGGAAACGAGCCGGTGGCGGACGCACGTACGGGAAGGTGAACATCCGGTACGTGCGTCCTGTCCGATGCTATGCCGCCGACCCGGTCGAGTCTGCCGGAGCGGAGCCCGCCCGGTCAGTGCCGGTACCGGAAGCGGAACCGGAATCCGTGCCCGTGCCCGCTGCTTCGGCGCGTTCCGCCCGTCGCAGCAGCACCGCGGCGATCAGACCGCCGATCAGGACCGCGACGGCGCCGACCAGCTGACTGGTCTCCAGACCGGAGGCGAACGCGTCCTTGATGCCCTGCGCTTCCGACTCGCTGTCCGCGGCGGCGAGTGCGGCGGGCAGCGAGGCGGCACCGACCGCGGCGGGCACGAGGGCGGCGAACCGGGAGTTGAGCACGGCGCCGAGCACCGCGACCCCGAGCCCGTTGCCGAACTCGCCGAGAGTGCCGTTGATCCCGGCGCCCACGCCCGCCTTCTCCGGCGGGATGGCGCTCATGATGGCGTTGGCCATCGCGGGCATGGCGAACGAGATGCCCGCCCCCATCACGACCAGGCCGAGCAGCATGCCCGCGTAGTCATGGCTGCCGAGCAGGGCGATCGCCGCGAGGCCGGCCGCCAGGCAGGTCATCCCGCTGGCGATGGTGAGCGGCGTCCCCAGCCTGGGAACGAGCCGCGCGCCCACGCCGGTGAGGTTGAGGGCGACCACGGTGAGGGCGAGCGGAGCCGTACGCAGACCGGCTTCCAGCGGCCCGTAACCGAGCACGAACTGCAGGTGCTGGGTGAGCAGGAAGAGCGATCCGCTCATCCCGAAGGCGACCAGGATCGCGCCCCCGATCGCACCGACGAACTTCTGGTTCCGGAAGAAGTGCATGTCCAGCATCGGGTTCGGGATGCGCAGCTCCCACAGGACGAACCCGGCGAGGACGGCGACCCCGACGAACGCGGTCAGCAGTACCTGGCCGGAGGTCCAGCCGTGTTCCGGCCCGGAGATGATCGCGTACACGACCGCGGTCATCCCGATGGTGGAGAGCAGCGCGCCGAGCAGGTCGGGTCGGTCGCCCTGCGGATTCTTGGACTCCGGTACGAGACGGACGACGGCGACCAGACCGATCACCGCGATCGGGATGTTCACCAGGAAGATCGCGCCCCACCAGTAGTGGTCGAGCATGAATCCGCCGAGGAGCGGGCCGACGGCGAAGCCGAGGGAGTTGACGGTCGCCCAGAGGCCGATCGCCTTCACGCGCTCGCTGTCGTCGAAGATCTGGACGATGACGGCGAGGGTGGTGGTGATCAGCAGCGCGCCGCCTATGCCCATCCCGGCACGGGCCGCGATGAGCTGGCCGGAGGTCTGCGAGAGCCCGGCCGCCAGCGAACCGACGCCGAACAGGGCGAGCCCGGCGACCAGCATCTTCTTGCGCCCGTAGCGGTCGGCCGAGCTGCCCGCGGTGAGCAGCAGCCCCGACTGGACGAGCGAGTAGGCGTTGATCATCCACTGCACATCGGCGGTGGAGGCGTCCAGCTCCGTGGTCAGGGAGGGGATCGCGACGTTCAGGACGGTGTTGTCGAGCAGCACGGTGAGCTGGGCGAGGCAGATGACGCCGAGTATCAGCCAGCGCTGCGGGTGGCCCCGGGGGGCGAGGTCTTTTTGCTCGGCGACGGTTGCCGTCATACGGGGCTCCTTGCGCTCCAGCGCGACTTGTACGGTGTACGGGAGATGTCGCTGTACACCGTATGGGACGTCCTGTACGCCGTACAACTCGATTTCGCGCGAGCGGGGCGGGGCGCGGGCGGGCGGGGCGGGGCGGGGCGGGGCGGCGAAAGGCGCCTGACCGGGGCCGGATGTTCCGGCCCCGGTCAGGGGGTGGGGTGGGGTGTGCCTTGTGCTCGGGTCAGGTGGTGGCGGGCTGGGTCAGGTCGTAGAAGGTGGAGCTGCCGACGGTGACTTCCGTGAAGTTCTCCGTCACCCACGAGGAGATCTGCGAGGACGTACCGGCGCTGCCGCCCATACCGCCGCCGCCCATGCCTCCGCCACCGCCGCCCGAGATGAAGTAGTGGATCCTGCCGTCGGCCACGTACTTCTTGAACTGGGCGAGCGTCGGGGACGGGTCGCTGCCGTTGAAGCCGCCGATCGCCATCACCGGGTCACCGGTGGCGAGCTGGTAGCTCGCGGCGTTCTGCGAGCCGATGGCCGCGGCGGACCAGGTGTAGTCTCCGGCGTTCTTCTCCAGGAGCTTCTTGGCCTCCGTACCGACGGACGAGCCGTTGAGCAGTCCGCCCATGCCGCCCCCGCCCATGCCCATGCCGCCGCCCGTACGGCCTTCGCCCGTGGGGCCGGGAGCGGTGCCGGGCATTCCGCCCTGCCGATTGTTGCCCTGGCCCTGGCCCTGGCCCTGCTGACCGCCGGTCGGCGGCTGTCCCATACCGCCGCCCTGCTGGTTGCCCTGCTGATTGCCCTGCTGGGTCCCCTGCCCCGGAGGCTGCATCCCGCCGCGCATTCCGCCGCCGTCACCACCGCCGCCGGGACCGCCCCGGCCGCCGCCCCCCGGACCGCCCCTGCCGCTCGCCGCCGCCGGGCCCGCCGTCACGATCGACCCCTGGTGTCCGGTGTCCAACGTGCTGATCGTGTACGCCGTCGGCCCCGCCAGCGACGCGACGAAGCCCAGCCCCACCGCGGCGAGCGCGAACCTGCGACCCGTCCGGCCGGTGAGCAGCAGGCCGGCCGAGGCCACCAGACCGCCGATCAGGACGGCCCAGCGCAGCCACGGCAGGTAGTCCGGGGTGCGCCCCAGCAGGACGTACGACCAGATCACCGTGACGGCGACGGTCACGGCGAGCACGCCGCCCGCCCACCACCTGGTCCGTTCCTCCCACAGGACCGTGGCGCCCATGCCGACGAGCGCCGCGATGTAGGGCGCGAGGGCCACCGTGTAGTACTGGTGGAAGATCCCGGCCATGAAGCTGAAGACGACCGCGGTCATCAGCAGCGAACCGCCCCAGGCGAGGAAGGCCGCGCGGGCCGTGTCCGTCCGCTCCGCCTTCCAGGTCAGCCAGACACCCGCGGCGAGCAGGACCAGCGCGGCGGGCAGCAGCCACGAGATCTGGCTGCCGATCTCGGAGTTGAACATCCGGCCGATGCCGGTCTCACCCCAGCCGCCGCCCCGGCCACCACCGCCTCCGCCTCCGACGCTGCCGGTCTCCTCGCCGTTGATCCGGCCGAGTCCGTTGTAGCCGAAGGTGAGTTCCAGGAACGAGTTGTTCTGGGAGCCGCCGATGTACGGCCGCGAGGACGCGGGCATCAGCTCGACGATCGCCACCCACCAGCCGCCCGCGACCACCATCGTGAGTGCGGACAGGGCGAGTTGGCCGAGCCTCCTGCGTACGGAACCGGGTGCGAACACCGCGTACAGCACGGCCAGCGGCGGAAGGATCAGGAACGCCTGCAAGGTCTTCGTCAGGAACGCGAACCCGACCGCGGCCCCCGCCAAGACCAGCCACTTCGTGCGCCCGTTCTCCATCGCCCGCAGGACGCAGTAGACGGTGACGGTCATCAGGAGCGCGAGCAGCGCGTCCGGGTTGTTGAAGCGGAACATCAGCGCGGCGACCGGCGTCAGCGCGAGGACCGCCATGGCGATCAGCCCGGCGGCAGCACTGAAGCGACGGCGCACGGCGGCGTACAGCACGGCGGCCGTGGCGACGCCCATCAGCACCTGGGGGACGAGGATCGCCCAGGAGCCGAGCCCGAAGAGCCGCACGGACAGGGCCATCGGCCAGAGGGTCGCCGGGGGCTTGTCGACGGTGATGGCGTCGGCGGCGTCCAGCGAGCCGAAGAAGAACGCCTTCCAGCTCTGGCTGCCGGCCTGCACGGCGGCGGAGTAGAAGGAGTTGGCGTAACCGGATGCGCTGAGATTCCACAGGTACGCCAGCGCGACGACGAGCAGCAGTCCGAGGAAGGCGGGCCGTGCCCAGCGGGGGTCGTCCGGCCTGCCCCGCAGGGTGCGGCGTGCGAACGCCTCCCTGGTGCGCCCGTGCGCGGCGGGGACGCCCGGTGGCGGGGCGGGGACATGGTCGGGGTACAGGGTGGTCATCGGACGTTCCCCAGTTCGTGTTCGGTGCGCCGGTCCGGGAAGACCCAGGCGCGGAAGAGCAGGAAGCGCAGCACCGTCGCCGCGAGGTTGGCCGCGATCAGGGCGGCGAGTTCCGTGCCGTGCGAGGGCGAGCCGGACGCCGCCCCCAGCGCGGCGAGCGAGCCGCTGGTCAGGGCGAGGCCGATGGCGAAGACGACGAGCCCCTGCGCCTGATGGCGTACGGCGCCGCCCCTGCCACGTACGCCGAAGGTGAGCCTCCGGTTGGCCGCCGTATTGGCGACGGCCGACACCAGCAGCGCGCCGCCGTTGGCGAACTGCGGCCCGAAGCCCATCCGGAACAGCGAGTACAGGGCCAGATAGAAGAGGGTGGAGAGGGCCCCCACGACGCAGAACCCGACCAGTTGGCGGGCCAGCCCGCCCGGCACCCCGGGCAGGGCGCGGTCGCGCGGGTCGTCGCCGAAGGGCCGGGCCAGCCGGTCCAGCGGCAGTGCGCCGACGGCCAGCGCCCGCCCCACCCGCCACACGCCTTTCAGGTCCTCGGTCGCCGTCCGCACGATGTGGACGGTCGAGTCGGGGTCGTCGACCCAGTCGACCGGTACCTCGTGGATGCGCAGCCCGGCACGTTCGGCGAGCACCAGCATCTCGGTGTCGAAGAACCACCCGGTGTCCTCGACCATCGGCAGCAGCCGCTGGGCGACCTCGCGCCGTATCGCCTTGAATCCGCACTGGGCGTCGCTGAACCGTGCGGCCAGCGACGAGCGCAGGATGAGGTTGTAGGCCCGCGAGATGAACTCACGCTTCGACCCGCGCACCACCCGCGAACTGCGCGCCAGCCGCGACCCGATGGCCAGGTCGGAGTGGCCGGAGATCAGGGGGGCGACCAGCGGGAGCAGTGCGTTGAGGTCGGTCGAGAGGTCGACGTCCATGTAGGCGAGGACCGGGGAGTCGGAGTGCGACCACACGGTACGCAGCGCCCGGCCGCGCCCCTTTTCCTCCAGCCGGTACGAGCGCACCTCCGGGATGGCCGCCGCGAGCGCGGCCGCCACCCGGGGCGTGCGGTCGGTGCTCGCGTTGTCCGCGACGGTGATGCGGAAGGGGTACGGGAAGGTGCGGGCCAGATGGTCGTGCAGGCGCAGTACGCACGGTTCGAGGTCCTTCTCCTCGTTGTAGACGGGAACCACGATGTCGAGCACGGGGACACCGGCCGCATCGGCCTCGCCGGCCAGGAGGTGTTCCCTGGCCGGCAGGCTGTCGCCACTGCCACTGCCACTGCCGCTGCCATTGCCGCTGCTGCCACTGCTGTCGCCGCTGCCGCTATGGCCGCTGCCGCTGCTCCGGAGGCTGTCGGTTCGCATGTCATCGACATTCGCCAACCGCGCTGTCACACCGGTGTGCTGAGCCTGTGTCCACCCTGTGAGTCGCCCGCGCCGAGCCCGGTACCGGAGGCCGCGCCGAGCCCTGTGCGGGGATCCGTGCCGGAGTCCGTAGCGGCCGGGTCGGCGGGCAGCTGGACGGCGAAGACCGTGCGTCCGGGATCCGAGCGCACCTCCACCCGGCCGCCGTGCGCGGCGACGACGGCCTGCACGATGGCGAGCCCCAGCCCGGTGGACCCCGCACCGCGTGAGCGCGAGGCGTCGCCGCGCGCGAACCGTTCGAAGACATGCGGCAGCAGGTCGGCGGGGATGCCGGGCCCGTCGTCCTGGACCTCCAGCGTCACCCGGGGCACGTCGGCGGACGCCGCCCGCACCCGGACGGTGACGGTGGTCCCGGGCGGGGTGTGCGTACGGGCGTTCGCCAGGAGGTTGACCAGCACCTGCTGGATGCGGGTCGGATCGGCCCGTACGGTCGTGGGGGCATCCGGCAGCTCCAACCGCCAGTGATGTACGGCTCCGGGCCCGCCGCCCGGTCCGTGGCCCTGTCCGCCGCCCGGTCCGGCCCCCGGCCCGCCACCCGCCGCGCCCGCGACGCGCGCGTCGCTCACCGCGTCGACCACGAGCGGCAGCAGATCAGTGCTCTCGTAACTGAGCGGCCGTCCGGCATCGAGCCGTGCCAGCAGCAGCAGATCCTCCACCATCCCCGTCATCCGCTGCGCCTCGGACTCGATCCGGCCCAGTGCGTGGCGGGTGTCGGGGCCGGCGTCCTCCCGGCCGCGCCGGGTCAGTTCGGCGTACCCTCGGATCGAGGCCAGCGGGGTGCGCAGCTCATGGCTGGCGTCGGCGACGAACTGCCGTACCCGCGTCTCGCTCTCCTGCCGTGCCGCCAGCGCCGAACCGACGTGTCCCAGCATCCGGTTGAGCGCGGCGCCCACCTGCCCGACCTCGGTGCGGGGGTCGGCCTCGGCGTCCGGAACGCGTTCGAGCAAGGCCACTTCACCGCTGTGCAGGGGGAGTTCGGAGACCCGGGTCGCGGTGGTGGCGACCCGGCGCAGCGGTCGCAGGGCCACTGGGACCATGGCGGCGCCCGCGATCCCGGCGGCGATGAGTCCGGCCGCGGTGACGCAGACTTCGACGAGGATCAGGGTGGTGAGGGCGCTGCTCACCTCGTCGCTGGGGATGCCGACGAGGACGGTGTCCCCGTCGGAGGTGGCGACGACCTCCACCCGGTAGCCGCCGAGGCCGGGCAGATCGACGCCCCGCGCCTTCGCGCCCGCATCGGAACCGGCGTCGTCCGGTCCGCCCGCCGGCCCCGCTGCGGGCCCGGTCTCCAGCCCGTCCGCCAGCACGTTCTCCAGCGCGCCCTCCTGGGCCCCGGTCAGCGGCACGGCACTCGCCTGGGCCCGTTTCCCGGAGTCCTCGATCACCTTCGACTCGGTGACGGTCCCGTCGACGACGACGGCCCCGAGCGTGCCGAAGGGCTGACCGCCCCCGCCGATGAAGCCCAGCGGACCGGCGCTCTGGAGCCCCTGGAGAAGCGGCGAGGCACCGGGCGGCCGCTCGGCGCGTACGGCGATGGAGTGCAGCTGATCGTCGAGCTTGCCGTACATGTAGCTGTGGAAGGCGATGGCGGTGACCGAGCCGATCACGGCGGCGACGACGGCGATGAGAGAGACGGCGGACACGACGAGCCGGGTACGCAGGGTCCACGGCTTCCGCGACTTCCGCAGCCTCGGCGGCTTCCCCGTCGGGCCACCCGCCCGCGCCGGGCCACCCGCCCGCGCCGGTCCACTCACAGCGCTTCTCACAGGTCCGTTCACAGGGCTGCGCACCGGCACTACTCGCCGGGCTTGATCAGATACCCCGCCCCACGCCGGGTGTGAATCATCGGCGTCCGTCCCGCGTCGATCTTCTTGCGCAGATACGAGATGTAGAGCTCGACCACATTGGCCTGGCCGCCGAAGTCGTAGTTCCACACCCGGTCCAGGATCTGGGCCTTGCTGAGCACCCGGCGCGGATTGCGCATCAGGAAGCGCAGCAGCTCGAACTCGGTGGCCGTGAGGTGGATCGAGTCGTCTCCCCGGCTCACCTCGTGGCTGTCCTCGTCCAGCACCAGGTCGCCGACGACGAGCGTCGACTCACTGCGTACCGCCGCTGCCGCCGTGACCGACCTCCGGATCAGCCCGCGCAGCCGCGCCACGACCTCCTCCAGGCTGAACGGCTTGGTCACATAGTCGTCGCCGCCCGCGGTGAGCCCCGCGATCCGGTCCTCCACGGCGTCCCGCGCGGTCAGGAAGAGGACCGGGACGTCGGAGTACTCCCGCCGCAGCCGGCCGAGCACGGAGAGCCCGTCCATGTCGGGCAGCATCACGTCGAGAACCACCGCGTCGGGGCGGAAATCACGGGCGGCCCGTACGGCTCCGGCACCGTCACCGGCGCTGCGCACGTCCCAGCCCTCGTACCGCAGGGCCATGGAGAGCAGCTCGGCGAGCGGCGCCTCGTCGTCCACGATGAGGACGCGCACGGGGTTGCGGTCCGGCCTGAGCATCTCGGTACGCCCCTGGGGCGAGGTCGTCGTCATGCCTCCACCCTGTGAGGCCCGCCTGAGAGCCGCCTGACCCATTCCTGTGAATTCCCTGAGAAACCTCAGCCGAACAGTGCGCTCGCGTTCCCGTGGCACACGCCCCGCAACCACGCGTCGCCCAGCTCCAGCCGCTCCAGTGCGTGCAGTTGATGGACGTACGGGTAGGGAATGTTCGGGAAGTCGGTTCCCAGCAGGATGCGGTCCCCGAGATCCGCGAGCCGTCCCCGTTCCGCCACCGGGAAGGGGGTGAACCCCTCGGTGAAGTCCGTGAACGCCATCGTCGTGTCGAGGCGTACCCGCGGGTACGCCCCGGCCAGCGCCAGGAACTCGGCGTACTCCGGCATCCCCATGTGCGCCACCACGAGCGGCAGCCGGGGATGCCGCGACAGCAGCCTGCCGATCGGCTCGGGCCCGGTGTACGCGCCCGGGGCGGGCCCGGACCCGCAGTGCATCACCACCGGAACACCGGCCTCCGCCAGCAGCCCCCAGACGGGCTCCAGGAGCGGGTCGTTCGGGTCGTACGCGCCGACCTGGAGGTGCGACTTGAAGACCCGCGCCCCGTCCTCGACGGCCTCCTTCACATACCGCTCGACGCCCTCCTCCGGAAAGAAGGTGGCGGTGTGCAGACAGTCGGGCACCCGCCCGGCGAAGTCCTTGGCCCAGCCGTTCAGCCAGCGGGCCATCCCCGCCTTGTGCGGATAGAGCATCGAGGTGAACCGGAGCACCCCGAACGAACGCAGCAGGGCGAGCCGTTCGTCCTCGTCGTGCCGGTAGGTGATCGGCCACTCCATGCCGGTCAGCGGCCCGGCGGAGTCGAAGTACGCCCACACCTTGCGCAGGACCCGCTCCGGCATGAAGTGCGTATGGACATCGATGATCCCGGGCAGCCCCAGCCGCTCCCAGAACCGCACGACATCGTCCCGTTCCTGCCCCACGTGCGCTCCCTCGCCTGTTCCCAGGGCCGACCCGCCCTCAGAACAACCCACCCTGCACGCCGCCACCCCCAATGTCGATGGTGGGCACACTCACCCCGCCCCCGCCCCCGCCCCCGCCCCCGCGCACGCCTCCGACTCCAGCGCTGCTGTCGGACCCGGCTCCGGCACCCGACAGCTCCCACCCGCTCATCAGCCGGGTGTCCAGCACCACCACCCCGCCGCCGCCCGGCCCGGTCGTCGCCAGATGCAGATCGGGCCCGGCCGCCGCGAGGAGCCGCCCCGCGACGACACCGCCGTCCGCCAGCGCGCTCACGGCCCTGACCGCCTCGGGCGCACCCTCCAGCCCGAACACCTCCACGTGATCGACCGCCTCGAAGGGCAGCCGCTCCAACGACTCCGGCCAGCCGCCCCCTTCCAGCGCGACGGCCCGCCGGTACAGCTCCGCCACCTCGTCGCCCCGCTCCCCGGCACCCGGCAGCGTCCCGCGCACGGCCCGCTTCCTCGCGTACGGAATCCGGTCCGGCACCCCGAGCGCGGCCCGCAGCACCTCCTCCGTCCGCCGCGCCGCCATCAGCGGCCCACGCCCCAGCCAGCTGAACACCACGGCCCCCTGCTCCCGCAGCCGCGCCGCCCCGCGCCCCTCCCCGGTGATCCCGACCTTGACCATTCCGGGCCCGAACCAGGCGAGATAGACGCGGTACGTACGCGGGTCATCGGCGATCGTGTCGGCGGCCACCGAATGCGCCCGGTCCAGCCGCGCACACTCCGCGCACCGCGCCCCGGTACTCCGCGCGGGCACCACGGCCCCCACCGGACACACGTTCCCCCGAGCCCCCACACAGTGCCGCTCCCCCACGGCCCGGAACCCGAGGTCGGCCCCGTACGAGAGCACACTCACCCGGCGGGCCGCACCCTTGCGCCACCCCAGCTCGGGCACCTCGCCCGGCCACCGCAGCCCGGTGCACCACCACCCCATGAGCCGACATCCCTGCCCTTCGCGGATCACAACGCGAGAGGCCCCCAGGATTTCTCCTGGGGGCCTCTGGCCTGCTGTGCACTCGGCAGGATTCGAACCTGCAACCTTCTGATCCGTAGTCAGATGCTCTATCCGTTAAGCTACGAGTGCTTGGCGTTCCGGGCTTTTCTGCCTGGTCGGCGTTGCGGGAACAACATTACATGACCTGCGCCGTGACGCGAAATCCATTAGCCATACTGCCTCTGACCTGCGAAAACACCGTTCTGAGGCGCATCTCGGCCATCCTCCCGCCCGCCCCGGCGCTCTCCCCTTGCGCCGAACCCGCGCCGACCCGATGCCGACCCGGTACCGACCCGCCAGTGAGGCGTCCGGAGCCGGAGACGACCGAAGCCCCGTGCCAGTGGCACGGGGCTTCGGTGTTCGAGCGGAGGCGGAGGGATTTGAACCCTCGATGGGCTTTAAGACCCAAACCGCATTAGCAGTGCGGCGCCATAGACCGGACTAGGCGACGCCTCCAGCACACCCCGCGCGGACGCGAGTGGTGCGTGCAGATGATGACACATACGAGCGCGCTGTCACCAATCGCCGCCCACGGTACTAGGCATGCGGGCGCCAGGGCAAAGCATCTTCTCCCGTGCATCACCCGAAGCCGTTGCCCGACGTTGCCCGCCGTCGCCGCCAGATGCCGTTGCCCGAAGCCGTCGCCCGCCGTCGTGCAACGCCGGAGCGCGACGCCGTCGGGCGCAAGGGGCGCAACGTCGGGGCGTCCGGAGCGTTAGAGGAGGCGGGGTGACGGGGTGACGGCCCGTTGGTCGCCGTCCGCTGTCCGCCGCCCTCCACCGAGCCCGTCGTGTCAGAGCACAGGAGCCCCGCATGCTGCGCCGTCTCACCCGAACCGCCGCCGTTTCCCTCGCCTCCCTCGCCGCGCTGTCCGCCGCAGCTCCCGCCGCGACGGCCGCGGGGCCGCTGTCCATGCCGATCCCGCCGCTGCCCGCGTTCCAGTTCCAGGACCTCCCGCTGTTCCAGGGGCTGGGCGGCGGGCAGCACCCGGCGAACGCGGAGCCGACCCGGCTGACGGTGACGGTCTCGTCGTCCGGCGACCGGGCGGCCGACGGAACGTTCGAGCTGGAGTGCGGGCCGACCGGGGGCAGCCACCCGCAGCGGCAGGGGGCCTGCGACCGGCTGGCAAAGGCGGCGGAGGCGGGCGAGGAGCTGTTCGCGCCGACGCCCCAGGACGCGATGTGCACCCAGATGGACGGCGGACCCGCCGGCGCGCGCATCGTCGGAACCTGGCAGGGACAGCGGGTCGACACCTCGCTGAGCCGGGCGAACGGCTGCGAGATCTCGCGCTGGAACAACCTCGTTCCGGTGCTGCCGACGGTCAAGTAGCCGCCCGTACCGGGCCCGCCGCCCTGTGTTCGCGCACGTCACAGGGTGTGCGGGCGGTCACGTCACCGACCTGGCGCGTACACGGCGTGCACAGAACCTTGGTGAGAGCTCCCCCTCATCCGCCGCCCCTCGGCCCTCCCCAGCCTTTAGACTCCTCCAGTGACAGCCTGCGGCCCGAGGGGCAAGATGGGGCCCGCTGTCGGCAAGGTGCGGTAATCAGGGAGGAAGCGTCGTCGTGAGCAGCAGGCCATCCCGAGGCACTGCTCGCCTCGCAGCCATACTCGACGCCCTCCCGGACGGGCTCCTGCTCGTCAATTGCAACGGCACGGTCGTCAACGCCAACACCATCGCCCTCGAAATGTTCGAGACCCCGGGCACCGCGCTCGTCGGGCGCGGACTGCTCGATCTGCTTCCGGAGTTCGACTCCAAGCTGATCCCGGGGTCGATGCGCCGACCGGAGGCTGCGGACGAGCAGGGCAGGACCAAGCCGACGCGGATGACCGCGCGGCGTACCGACGGCAACGAGTATCCCGTCGAGGTCACCAGCGCGAGCCTGGACAGCGGACAGGCCGAATACAACGACATCCACGCGAGCTACACCGGCGACGAGCTGCTGATGCTCGTCGTACGTGATCTGTCGGGCACCGTCGACACCGAGGCCGAGCTGGCCCGTTCGCAGCGCCAGACCGAGATGATCCTGCGGGCCGCGTCCGAAGGCGTCGTGGGCACGGACAACGACGGCCGGGTCGTCCTGGTCAACCCCGCCGCCGCGCAGATCCTCGGCTTCCGGGCGAGCGATCTGGGCGGTCAGGAGCTGCACCCGCTGATCCTGCACTCGCGTGCGGAGGGCGAGCCGTTCCCGTACGAGGAGTCGCCGCTCGCCGACACCCTCAAGTCCGGGCGCAAGCACCGGGTGCGCGGCCAGGTGCTCTGGTCCAAGAGCGGTGCGCAGGTGCCGGTGGACCTGACGACCGCGCCGGTACGCGACGGGGACCAGCTCGTCGGCGCCGTGATGACGTTCACCGACCGCAGGCCGCACCAGGAACTCACCGAGCAGCACACGGCGTCCGTCACCGAACTGACCGCGAGCCACACCGCCGAGATCACCGCGCTGACCGAACGGCACACCGCCGAGGTCGCCGCGCTGACCGAACGGCACGCCACCGAACTGGCCGACCGGACCGAGCGGTACGCGTCCGAGCTGGAGGAGCAGGCCGAGCACATCGCCGCGCTGAACGCCCGGCACATCCAGCTCACGGCCGTCCTCGGCGAATCGCTGCGCGGACCGCTGGAGGAGCTGCGCGGCGAGCTGTCCACGCTCGCCGCCGACCCGGCGGGCCAGCTCTGGCCCGAGGCGAATCAGATCCTCCATCACCTGGCCGCCGGTTACGCCCGGATGACGACGCTCGTCGACAACGTGCTGGGCTACCAGCGTCTCGACGCGGGTACGGAGGGTCTCGCCAAGGCGCCCGTCCTGCTCGACGCGGTCGTGGCGGCGGGGGTCGACGGTGCGGTCGAGCTGATCGGGCCCGGACGCGCGCAGTTCGCGGTGCACGCCCCGCCGATCGAGGCCGAGGTGGACGCGAGGCGGCTGGCGACGGCGCTCGCCCATCTCGTCGCGGACGTGGCGGGCGTCGACTCGACCGGCAAGGCCCGGCTGTTTCCGGGCGGCGGCTATGTCGACTCGACCGTGGTCGTGGCCGCCGCGCAGCGCGGTGACGTCGTACGTATCGAGGTGCGCGGTCCGTTCTCCGGCGGCGACCCGGTGCACGAGCCGATCGTGCGCGGGATCGTACGGGCGCACGGCGGCGTGCTCCAGACGCACGAGGTGCCGGGCATGAGCGGCAGCGCGTACGTCCTCGAAGTGCCGCTCGGCGCGGGCTCGGGGACCGTGGCGCCTCCGGCGGTGGCGCACGAGGAGTTCGGGGCGGAGGGGGCCGGTACGGAGACCGCTGTTCCGGACGCCGCTGTTCCTGATGCCGCTCTTCCGGACGCCGCTTTTCCTGACGCCGCTGTTCCGGAGGCCACGAGCGGCGGGCGGCGCCGGGCCCGCCGGTCCTCGACCGATGCCTTCCTGGAGAGCCCGGTGGGCGCGGCTCGGGACGAGGAGACCGCGGCCGCCGAACCGACGGGGCGTCGCAGGGCCCGTCGCGGGCCCGCCGCGCCGGACGAGCAGCAGCAGGCCCAGGAACTGATCCCGGCCCAGCAGGGCGAGGGCTCCGGGCGCAGGCGCGGACGGCCCAGCCCGGCGGAGACCGGGTCGGTGGCCTCTCCCACGGGTCCGGCCGGGCAGGCGCACGAACAGGCACCACAGCAGGCACAGCAGCAGGGACAGCAGCAGGGGCGGGCTCTGGCGTTGCCCGCGGGGGCGTCCGCGCCGCCGTCCGATCCCGCCGCGCCCTCCGAAGGCTCGGTCGTCACGGCGGCGGAGGGTGCCCAGGGCGGCGGCGGACGCCCGCAGCGCGGGCAGACCGTACCGCCGCAGGGTGTGCCGTCCGAGGCGCAGCTTCCGGTATCGCCTTCCGGGCGTCGCGCGCGTCGCGACGGGGAGGACCGGCCCGCGCTTCCGGCTCTCGCGTCCGGCAGCGCCGACGCCGACGCGCCCGTCGATGCCGGTGCCGGTGCTGGTGCCGGTGCCGTGCAGCCCGGTGGGCGGCGGGCCCGGCGGGCACTGTCGGCGGCGCAGGAGCGTTCCGCGGCGGCCGAGGCGACGGGGCCGCGCACCGCGTTCGCCCTTCCGCCCGCCGACGCCGACCGGATCGCGCCCGTGCCGCCCGTACCGCCCGTCGGCGGTGGACAGGGCACCCCGTACCAGGAGGGCCAGGCGGGTCAATCGGGTCAGGCCGGTCAGGCGGGCCACGGAGGTCAGTCGGGTCAGGAGGTCCGGGAGCGGCAGGAGCGCCATGACGCCGTACGTACCGCGCCGGGTGCCGACCACACTCCGCCGCAGGCGCACCCCGCTCAGCCCGACTGGGCGCGGGGCGGCACGTCCGGGCAGGGCCTGGCCGCACTGACGGTGCACGACGACGTCGACGGACCGGAGGACCGGTCGGACCGGTCCGCGGCACCGCACGCGGCGGCTCCCACCGGAGCACCGGACGATACGCCGGACGACGGGCCGGACGATGTGTCCTGGGCCGGCCTCGACCGCACCACGCACACCACCGGCACCACGGGCAACGCCGCCGCACCTCACCCGGCCGACGGCGGGGCGGGCGGCCCCGCGGCGGACGCGCGCAGGCAGCCGTTGCCCGCCGAGGCTCCGATGTCCGGGTCGTCGGACTCGACACAGGGGCGGGCGTTCAGCGTGCGGACGCTCGGGCAGGGTGTGCCCTTCGCGCAGCACCTCGCGCACCAGCAGAACCAGAGCCTCGGCGGTGCCGGACGGCGCCGTAAGCTCGCCGCCCCGCCGGAGGGCGAGCGTCCGGCCCCCCAGACCGGCGCGGCACAGACCGGCGCGGCGCCGACCGGCTCGGCACAAACCGGCGCGGCACAGGCCACCGGCGGCCCGACCGCCGGTGCCCAGCCGGGCGCCGCC
The DNA here is from genome assembly GCF_026340105.1 of Streptomyces sp. NBC_01433. Lineage (NCBI taxonomy): Bacteria > Bacillati > Actinomycetota > Actinomycetes > Kitasatosporales > Streptomycetaceae > Streptomyces > Streptomyces sp. NBC_01433. The sequence goes on from NZ_JAPEPM010000001.1 coordinate 2,273,071, forward strand.
CAGCGCGGCGACATCCCGCACGGCGACACCCCGCCCGGAGGCACGGCAGCCGGTGGCACGGGTCCGGGCTCCGGCCAGTTGCTGCCGCCGCACGCCGCCGAGGGGCGCGCGTACGCGATAGGTGCCCCCGACGAGGGCGCCGAGGGCCCGGAGCCGCTGGACGGCCCCGGTGGCGCGGTCGAGGTCGCCAACCGCCCGCAGCCGCGGCCGGTCGACGACGAGCTGCCCCCCGAGCCGCTGGACAACCCGCGTCGGCTGCTCGTCTGGCCCGCGCCCGACGTCTCCACCCAGCAGGCGCTCAGCGACCGCGGCTACCGTCCGGTGATCGTGAACTCCCGCGAGGAGGTCGACGCCCAGATCGCGGCGTTCCCCGCCGCGCTCTTCGTCGACCCGCTGACCGGGCCCATCACCCGTACGGCCTTGCAGTCGCTGCGCCAGGCGGCCGTGGCCGCCGAGGTTCCGGTGCTGGTGACAGCGGGTCTGGGGCAGGCGACCAGAGAAGCGGCGTACGGCGCCGATCCCGCCGTACTCCTCAAGGCTCTCGCCCCGCGCGACAGCGAGCAGCACCCCCCGCGGGTGCTCCTGATCGAGGAGCACGAGGAGATCGCGCTGGCCCTCACCGAGACGCTGGAGCGGCGCGGGATGCAGGTCGGACGGGCCGCCGCCGACAGCGAGGCGGTCGACCTCGCCACCCGGATGCGGCCGAACCTGGTGGTGATGGACCTGATGCAGGTACGCCGCCGGCGCGCCGGGATCATCGACTGGCTGCGCGCCAACGGCCAGCTGAACCGCACCCCGCTGGTCGTCTACACCTCGGCCGGAATGGACCGGGCGGAACTGCCGAGGCTCAGCTCCGGCGAAACCGTTCTCTTCCTGGCGGAACGCTCCACCAGCGACGAGGTGCAGTCCCGCATCGTCGACCTGCTGGCGAAGATAGGCACCAACTGAGGGGCTCCTCGCGCCAACTGAGGTCCTCACCCGGAGCGGCGGCGAGGACGGGAGCACGCGTCACGGTACGCACGAGGGCGGTACGGAAAGGAGCTACTCCGTACCGCCCTCGTCGCGTACGCCGACGGGCGCGCGTCGCCGGTCGCGGTCAGCTGCCGCGGTGGGCTGTCTCGCGCCGCCGGTCGCGTCAGAGCCGCGTGACGTCCAGCTCGCCGTCCGCGTACTGCTTGCGGATCACCTTCTTGTCGAACTTGCCGACGCTCGTCTTCGGCACCACCGGGATGATCGTCCAGCGCTCCGGCAGCTGCCACTTGGCGATGCCGGACTCCGCGAGGAACGCCTTCAGCACCTCGTACCCGGCACTGGCACCTTCCTTGAGGACGACGGTCGCCAGCGGGCGCTCGCCCCACTTCTCGTCCGGGACGGCGACGACGGCGGCCTCGGCGACATCCGGATGCCCCATGAGCGCGTTCTCCAGTTCGACACTGGAGATCCACTCGCCGCCGGACTTGATGACGTCCTTGGCCCGGTCGGTGAGGGTGAGGAAGCCGTCGGCGCTGATCACGCCGACATCTCCGGTCTTCAGCCAGCCGTCCACGCTGAACTTGTCCTCGGGGCGCAGATGTACGCCGTCCGCACCGCCGTAGTACGCCCCGGCGATCCAGGCGCCGCGGACCTCCAGCTCACCGGCCGACTCGCCGTCCCACGGCAGGTGCTCGCCACCGGGACCGACCAGGCGCGCCTCGACCCCGGCCGGGAAGCGGCCCTGGGTGATGCGGTAGGGCCACTCCTCCTCGTCGCTGAGCCCGGCGGGCGGGTTGGCCATGGTGCCCAGCGGCGAGGTCTCCGTCATGCCCCAGGCGTGGCAGAGCCGGACGCCGAGCTTGTCGTACGCCTCCATCAGAGAGGGCGGACAGGCGGCGCCGCCGATGGTGACGTTGGCCATCGAGGTGAGGTCGCGCGGGTGGGCGGTGACCTCGGCGAGGAGGCCCTGCCAGATGGTGGGGACCGCGGCGGCATGGGTCGGCCGCTCCCGCTCGATCATGTCGGCGAGCGGGCCGGGCTGGAGGAAACGATCCGGCATGAGCATGTTGACGCCGGTCATGAAGGTGGCGTGCGGCAGGCCCCAGGCATTCACATGAAACTGCGGGACCACCACGAGAGTGGTGTCCTTGTCCGTCAGCCCCATCGACTCGGCCATGTTGACCTGCATGGAGTGCAGGTAGATGGAGCGGTGGGAGTAGACGACGCCCTTGGGGTCACCGGTGGTGCCGGAGGTGTAGCACATGGCGGCGGCCTGGCGTTCGTCCAGCTCCGGCCAGTCGTACGTGGTGGGGCGGCCCGCGATCAGTTCCTCGTACTCGTGCACGCGCGGCGTGACACCGGCGAGGCCCGAGCGGTCGCCGGGGCCCGAGACGATCACGTGCTCGATGGACGGCAGGTGGGGCAGCAGCGGCACGAGGAGCGGCAGCAGCGAACCGTTGACGATCACCACCTTGTCGTCGGCGTGCTTGACGATCCAGACCAGCTGTTCGGCGGGCAGCCGAAGGTTGAGGGTGTGCAGCACGGCGCCCATGGAGGGGATGGCGAGATACGCCTCCACGTGATCCGAGTTGTTCCACATGAGGGTTGCCACCCGCTGGTCGCCGTCGACTCCCAGCTCGTCGCGCAGGGCGTTGGCCAGCTGCGTGGCACGGGCGCCGACCTCGGCGAAGGTGCGTCGTCGCGGCTCGGGTTCGCCGGTCCAGGTCGTGACCTGCGACTTCCCGTGGATGGTCATCCCATGGGTCAGGATGCGGGTGACAGTCAGCGGTACGTCCTGCATGGTGCTCAGCACGGCGTCCTCCCGGTGGGCGCTACGCGGCAGTAAGGTTCCGCTGATTCTGCTCACATACCAATTGGTATGTCACTACTTCCGGGCGTACGAATCGGTGTCGGTCGGCGGAATCGGGCGGTGGGGACGGTTCGGACCCCCGCCTCGCCCACCGCACCGCACCGCACCGCACCGCACCGGACCGATCAACGGACCGGCGTCAGCGGACCGGCGTCAGCTCCGGGTCCTCACGGAGCTTGCCGAGCGCCCGGGACACGGCGCTCTTGACCGTTCCGATGGACACTCCGAGCACCTCGGCCGTCTGGGCCTCGCTGAGGTCCTCGTAGTAGCGCAGGACGACCATCGCCCGCTGCCGGTCCGGGAGCTTCAGCACGGCGCGCCACATCGCGTCGTGCAGCGACTGCTGCTCGGCGGGATCCGGCGCCGGGACGCCCTCCTGTTCGGGCAGCTCGTCGCAGGCGAACTCGTCGACCTTGCGCTTGCGCCACTGCGAGGTACGGGTGTTCAGCAGGGCCCGGCGGACATAGCCGTCGAGCGCCCGGTGGTCCTCTATCCGCTCCCACGCGACATACGTCTTGGTGAGCGCGGTCTGCAGCAGATCCTCCGCGTCGCAGGGGTTCGCGGTGAGCGAGCGGGCCGTTCGCAGCAGTACGGGGCCCCGCGCCCGTACGTACGACGAGAACGACGCGTAGGGCGGGTGTCCGGAGGCGGCAGCGGCTGCCCTGGAGGCGCCCGTGCAGACTGGCGTGGTCATGTCTCCACGCTAGGAGCGGGCACCGCCCGGGGGATCGGCCCCAGGTCCCGAAGCCGGGTCCGCCTCAGGTTGTAGGGGCGGGGCGGATTACACCTCCTGTAGGTGGAGGGGCCGCCACCGCCCGTCAGGGTCCACCCCCGAGTCGTACGCGGGGCCGAGTCGACCCGGCCGCGGGTGGACCCGGCGTTACGCGTCCGGGGCGGGAAACCGGAGGCACTCAGTCCTCCCTGCCCAGGATCAGCCCCGAGGTGGGTACGCCGGTGCCCGCGGTGACCAGTGTCCTGGCCGCACCGGCGACCTGGTTGACCGAGGTGGAGCGGATCTGCCGGACCGCCTCCGCGATGCCGTTCATCCCGTGCAGATAAGCCTCGCCCAGCTGGCCCCCGTGGGTGTTCAGCGGCAGTTCGTCGCCCGCCACGAAACCGGCGGCCTCGCCCGGCCCGCAGAAGCCGAACTCCTCCAGCTGCATCAGGACGAACGGGGTGAAGTGGTCGTAGAGGATGCCCACGTCGATGTCGGCGGGAGACAGCCCGGAGGTCCGCCAGAGCTGCCGGGCGACCACTCCCATCTCCGGCAGCCCGGTCAGCCCGTCCCGGTAGAAGCTGGTCATCTGCTCCTGGGCCCGCCCCGCGCCCTGGGCCGCGGCGACGATCACCGCGGGCGTCCCGGGCAGGTCCCGGGCGCGTTCGGTGCTGGTCACGACGATCGCCTGACCGCCGTCCGTCTCCTGGCAGCAGTCCAGCAGCCGCAGCGGCTCCACGATCCAGCGCGAGGCGGCGTGGTCGGCGAGCGTGATCGGCTTCCCGTAGAAGTAGGCGGCCGGATTCCGCGCGGCATGGCGCCGGTCGGTGACCGCGACATGACCGAAGACGTCCGGCGTCAGCCCGTACGTATGCAGATAGCGCTGGGCCGCCATCGCCACCCAGGAGGCGGGGGTGAGCAGCCCGAAGGGGAGGTTCCAGCCGAGCGCCGCACCCTCGGCGGTGGGCTCGCGCCGCTGCACGCCGGAGCCGAATCTGCGCCCGGAGCGCTCGTTGAAGGCGCGGTAGCAGACGACGACGTCGGCCACCCCGCTCGCCACGGCGAGGGCCGCCTGCTGGACGGTGGCGCAGGCCGCGCCGCCGCCGTAGTGGATGCGGGAGAAGAACGACAGCTCACCGATGCCGGCCGCCTGGGCGACGGTGATCTCGGGACTGGTGTCCATGGTGAAGGTGACGAGACCGTCGACGTCGGAGGGCGTCAGGCCCGCATCGTCGAGCGCGGCCCGCACGGCCTCGACGGCCAAGGTGAGCTCACTGCGCCCGGAGTCCTTGGAGAACTCGGTCGCCCCGATGCCGACGATCGCGGCCTTCCCGCCCAGCGAATCCGCCCTCCGCACGCTCATCCCGTCACTTCCGGCCGGGCGTCGGGTACGGAAGCTCCGGTGACGGGACCGGTGGCGAGAAGAGCCTCGGAGACGGGACCGGTGGTGACGGGAGCTCCGGAGACGGGACCGGTGGTGACGGGAGCTTCGGAGACGGCGGGCAGAGCGACGGTGACCGTTCCGGCGACGTGGCGGCCCAGGCCGTTCGTACCGACGACCGCCACCTCGGCGACAAGCACGGGGCCGGGGGTGAGCGCGGTGACGGTCCCGGTCAACACCATCGTGTCGCCAGGGTAGTTGGGCGCGCCGAGGCGGATCGCGACCCCGCGGAGCACCGCGGAGGGACCGAAGTGATCGGTGATGTAACGGCCGACGAGGCCATTGGTCGTCAGGATGTTCATGAAGATGTCCGGCGAGCCCTTCTCCCGGGCCAGCTCGGCGTCATGGTGCACATCCTGGTAGTCCCGGGAGGCCACCGCCCCCGCGACGATCAGGGTCCGGGTCACCGGAATCTCCAGGGGCGCCAACGCGTCGCCCACCCTCGTACCGCACCCGTCCTCCCGCTTCACGACGCCTCCCTCTCCCCGGCGGTGCTCGTCAGCAACAACCCCAATTCCTGAAGCACTTCGCTGCCGCAGCCCAGATACGCGTCGAGCTGCCGACCCCAGAGGAAGTGCCGGTGGACCGGGTGATCGAGGTCCGCGCCGGTTCCTCCGTGCAGATGCTGCCCGGCGTGCACGACGCGCTTCCCGGCCTCCGAGGCCCACCAGGCCGCAGTCAATGCCTGTGCCGTGTAAGCCAGTTGGCGGTCCCTGCGCCACGCCGCCTCGTAGGCCGTCACCCGGATCGCCTCGACGTCCATGTGCGCGTCGGCGGCGCGCAGCAGGACCGCCTGGTTGGTGGAGAGCGGCCGGCCGAACTGCTCGCGCGTCACGGTGTGCTCGACCGCCCGCGCCAGCGAACCGGCGCACACCCCGGCCTGCAGACCGGCGAACGCCGTACGACCGGCGGCCAGCACCGACGCGTACGCGCCCGCGCTCGCTCCCGTACTCGTACTCGCACCCATTCCCGTGCGCGCCCCCTCATCGACCCCGCCCGCCCCGCCCAGCCGTTCGCCGGGCGCGCCGTCGAGGACCAGCCGTGCCGCGGACCACGGGGCCGTGGTGTCCACCGGGAGCACCGTCACCCCCGGATCGCCGGTCCGTACGATCCACAGGCGCTGGTCGGCATCGGCCACCAGCACGTGGGTCGCGTCCCTCAGCCACGGCACGTAGGGCACCACCCCACTGAGCCCCGCCCTCGCACTTCCCCCACTGACACCACCGCCACCGCCACCACTGCCACTGCCACTGCCACCGCCACCGCCACCGGCCGACCGCACGCCGCTCCGCGCCGGGAAGGCCCCGGTCGCCACGGCCGTACCGTCGTACAGGGCGGGCAACAGCCGCTCCCGCTGCTCCACCGTGCCGTGCTCGGCGACCGCCAGCACGCCATAGACGCAGGTGGCCGCGAACGGCACCTGCGCCGTGGTCCGGCCCTGTTCCTCCAGGAGCAGCACAAGGCCGAGCAGCCCGATGTCCTCGACGGCTGCGGGCAGCCCCGCCGCGCACAGCTCCTTCCACAGCTCCGTGTCCGTCCCGGTCCCGGCCGCCGCCAGCCGCTCGGGCGTCGACAGATCACCGAAGATCCGCGCGGCGAGCCCTTGCGCGGCGGACTGCTCCTCCGTGGGCGTGAAGTCCATGTCACCCCTCGCTCTCTCGGAAGTTCTCCCGGACGCTCTCCCCCAGGTCCCGCAGGTCCCCCGGATCCCCGCGGAAGACCGGCAGTTCCAGACCGGGGTCCGTACGCAGGAACTCCAGCCGCACCGGCAGGCCCGAGCGGACCTTGTCGTACGGCACACCGATCACATTGCTGACCATGCGTACGCCCTCGGCCAGTTCGATCAGCCCCACGGCGTACGGCCCGCCCTCGCCGGAGGCGCTGAAGGCGGGGAACGGCGGGTGGTGCATCACGACATGGCTGAAGACGGTGCCCTCGCCGCTCGCCTCGACGGTGTCCCAGTCCTGACCGCCGCACGCGTTGCACCCGGGCAGCCAGGGAAAACGCAGCGTCCGGCAGTCGCCGCACCGCTGGATCAGCAGCTTGTGTTCGGCGACGCCCGCCCAGAATCCGGCGTTGTCGCGGTTGATCACGGGCCGGGGCCGCAGAGCCGCCGCCGCACCCGTCCCCGCGCCACTCCGCTCGCCCGCGCCACCCTGCTTCCCCGCACCGCCCTGCCGCTTCGTCGCGGGCGTGTACTTGAGGATCCGGAAGCGGTGCGTCCCGGCGGGCTCCCCACCCGCGCGGACATCCATCCGGGTCGTGACGAAGTAGCCCGTCCCCAGCTTGGTGGTCTTGCGCGGCGACACAGACTCGACGACCGCGTCGAAGGTGATCCGGTCGCCGGGGCGGAGCGGCCGCAGATACTCCTGCTCGCAGTCGGTCGCGACCACCGAGGTGTACCCGGCGCCGTCGAGCAGGTCGAACAGTTCCTCGTACGCCGGTGAGCGGTCCGAGTGCCCCGAAAGTCCGCCCATCGTCCACGCCTGAAGCATCGTCGGCGGGGCGATCGCGCCGGGCCCCCGGTACGCGGGCCCGGTGTCCCCCATCGCCTCGCACCAGTGCCGGATCATCGCCTCGTTGACCAGGTCCTTGCCGACGCCCGCCGTGGCCGCGGAGCACCCCTCGTACGCCTTCAGCCGCCCGTACAGCTCGTCCGTCGCGGCCGTCGCGCTCACCGGCTCCGCCGGGCCGCCCGTCATCGCCTGCCCCTCTTCATGCCGAGCCGCATCGTCGCGACGATCTCGCGCTGCACCTCGCTCACCCCGCCCCCGAAGGTGTTGATCTGCGCCGCCCGGTTCATCCGCTCCAGCTCTCCGTCACCGACGCCCTCCCCGGTACCGGCCCCGTCACCGGCCCCTGCTCGGTCCCCGTCCCCGCCCCCGCCCCCGTCTCCGAGGGAGCCGAGGGAGCCGAGCGAGCCACTGCGGATCAGCGCGGCCTCGCCCAGGATTTCCTGGCAGATCCGGTACACCTCGACAGCACTCTCGGTCCCCACGAACTTCACGCCACTCGCCTCGCCAGGAGCCACCGACCCCGCCCCCACGGACCCCACCAGACGCCAGTTGAGCAGGCGCGTCACCGCCAGCCGGGCATACGCCTCGGCCAGCCGGGACCGCACCCACGGCTCGTCGGCCGGCCGCCGGCCCGTCACCGGATCAGGGGTCCGGGCGTGCGCGAGCGCCGCCTCGTAGAAGTCCTCGGCCTGCATCCCGATCGCGGCCAGTGCCACGCGCTCGTGGTTCAGCTGGTCGGTGATCAGCCCCCAGCCGCCGTTCTCGGCACCGACGAGGTTCGTGGCGGGGACCCGGATGCCGTCGTAGTACGTGGCCGTCGTGGTCAGCCCGCCCACCGTCTCGATGGGCGTCCAGGAGAAGCCCGGGGCGCTCGTCGGCACCAGGACGATCGAGATGCCGCGGTGCTTGTGCGCCGCCGGATCCGTACGGCAGGCGAGCCAGATCCAGTCGGCCTGCTGGGCGTTGCTGGTGAAGATCTTCTGGCCGTCGATCACCCAGTCGTCGCCGTCCCGCACCGCTTTCGTCCGCAGGGCGGCCAGGTCCGTACCGGCTTCCGGCTCGCTGTAGCCGATCGCGAAGACCAGGTCGCCGCTGAGGATCCGGGGCAGGAAGTACGCCTTCTGCTCCTCGGTCCCGTGCTTCATCAGGGTCGGCCCCACGGTGTTGAGCGTGACCATGGAGACGGGGGCGCCGGCCCGGTACGCCTCGTCGAAGAACACGAACTGTTCGTCGGGTCCCCGGCCCTGTCCGCCGTACTCGACGGGCCAGCCGAGACCGAGCATGCCGTCGGCGCCGATGCGGCGCAGCAGACGGCGCTGCTCGGCACCCTCCCGGACTTTCGTCCCGGGCATCACATCGCGGAAGTACGTGCGGAGTTCGGCGCGCAGCCGCTGCTGGCGCTCCGTCGGGGCGAGGTGCACGGTGGCGGGCCTCCCGGGCGTACGGATCAAGGCTCTGACAGTTTCCTGACTGTCCGTCAGATTCACTCACCCTGTCAAGCCCGGGGCCACGACCCGTACGCGTACCGCCGCGCCGCACGCGTACCGACCACCCCGCACCGGCACCCACCGGCGCGCCACGACCCGGCCCGCGACCGCCCCCCACACCCCGCGGCATCACACGCAACGGCCCGCGCGACGACACCGAAGTGCCGCCCCGCGGGCCGTTGTTCAGCCGACCGGGACCCACCCCCCAGGGGGCCCCGGCAGCCGGCTCACCAGAAGGGGGTGAAATTCACCGCGAGGTTCGTATTGGACTGATTGATCGGCGTGATGGCGGGCCCGTCGACCTGGGCCGAATTGCCCTGGTTCGACGCGCCGGCGCCGACAGCCTGCTGCTGCGACGTGGACGAGTTGCCGCCATTGTTGCCGCCGACACCGCTGCCGCCGACCGTCGCCACGGCCGCGTTCGATCCGTCGTTCGCGAACGAGCCGTTGTCGGCCACTGCCACTCCACCGAAGAGGGCGGCCGCGAGGGGCAGCGCGGCAACAGCGGCGAGGACACGAACGGTACGGGTGCTTGCCATGACAATTCCTCCAGGAACCGAAGATGCGGCATATATACGGCTGATTCCGGGGCAGTTGGCCGACCGACCCGGTGGTGGTCACGACGTCGCGAGACCAAAGTTGCCCACCGGATCCTGGGGGAATCCCGGCGCCTCGCCGATTCCCCCGCAAGCGTGAGGAACAACCGATAGACCTTTTACCCGCCCCCCAAGGGTCAGCTCCCCACCCACACCACCCACCCACCCCCTTCCTTTCTTCGAACACTCGTACGAAAATAGATCCATGGCCACCATCGACCGGCAGACCGCCACCCTGGCCCTGGCCCATGCGCTCTCCGCCGCCGAGCGCGGGCTCCCCGTCTTCCCCCTGTCCGCCACCAAGCTCCCCGCGCTGCGCTCCCCCCACCGCGGCGAGAGCCCGCCGGTCCACTGCCGGGGCGCCTGCGGCCTGCCCGGTCACGGCGTCCACGACGCCACCACCGACCCCGCTGCCGTGCGCGCTCTCTTCGCCGCCGCACCCAGAGCCACCGGCTACGGCATCGCCTGCGGGCGTGCCCCGCACCGGCTCGTCGGTGTCGATCTCGACATCGACACCACCGGCGGCAACGACTCCGTGGCCGCACTCCAGCAGCTGGCCTTCCAGCACCTGTTCACGATCCCGCCGACCGTCACGGTGCTCACCCCGAGCGGCGGCCGCCACCTCTGGCTGACCGGACCCGCCGATGTCTCCGTACCGAACTCGGCCGGCCGCCTCGCCGCCGGCATCGACATCCGTGGTGCCGGCGGATATCTGGTGGGCCCCGGCTCCGTCACCACCCACGGCATGTACCGCTTCGCCCCCGGCACGGCCGGTCTCGTCCCCGCGCCCTGCCCCCGCACCCTCCTGCGCCTCCTCACACCCCCCACGCACCCTCCCCGCCCCTCGGGCCACCCCTCGCGCGGGCGCCAGGGCCAGGGCCTGATCCAGTTCGTCCTCGCGGCGCACGAGGGCCAGCGCAACACGCGCCTGTTCTGGGCGGCCTGCCGCGCGTACGAACACGGCTTCGGCGACGAACTCGCCGACGCCCTCACCGACGCCGCCGTCCGCACCGGCCTCACCGAGCACGAGGCCCGCGCCGCCATCGCCTCCGCCGCCCGCCTCACCTCGGGCCGCCCCGGACACGGCTGAGCGCACGGCCCGCCGACCGGGCCGAGCAGCATGTCCGCATTGCCGGTTCCCGGCAGCGAGCGGCACCGCACAGGTGCCCGCCCTCACCCGGTCCCGCTCGGCCGTCACCGCCGGACAATGCCCGGGTGACTCTCGCGAAGACCGACCCGCCCACCCGGAGGAACCGCACGGCGACGCTCGCCGCCTCGGTGTTCGGCTCCTTGTGCGTACTGGTGGCGGCGTGGCTGCTGCTGGTGCCCATGCGCGGGGCACTCGACGAGGAACGCGCCTTCAGGTCGGCGGTCGGGTGCGCCTCGGACGACAGCGTTCCGGGCGCCCGGGGCGACGACTGCCTGCGGACCGTCGAGGCGCGGATCGACCGGGCCGAGAAAGTGGAGCAGGGCCGGAAGACGGCCCAGTACTGGCTGTACGTCACCGAGGCGGACGGAACATCCACCCGCACCCGCCTCGCGGGCAGCCCGGACGAACACCCGGTCACCCGGCCGGGAACGCGCGTCGACGTCACGTACTGGCGCGACCGGATCCGGTACGTCGACTTCGAGTCCACACGCCGGTACACGAACGCGGACCCGCGCGACGACTACCGGATGCCCCTCGCCTTCGGCCTGGGCCTCGGCTTCTACGGGCTGCTCCTCACGTCGGGCATGTACGTGGCGGCCCGACGCTCGCGGGCCTCGGTCAGAGCCTTCTCCTGGCAGGTCAATCTCACCGTCGCGGGAGCGCTCTGCCTCACCGCGCTCGCGGCTGCGGCGCCGTGGCTGACCGACAGCGCCGGGTCGGCGTTCCGGCTCGTCGGCCTGTCCGTCCCCGTGGTCCTGGCCGCCTGCTGGGTGGCCGCCCTGCTCCTCCGGCGACGAAGGAGCGACGACAACGACGACACCATCGCGGTGACGCCGTCCGTGCCCACCACGGAACACTGCTTCCTGGGTACGGTCCTGGGCGACATCCCGTACGCGGGCGATGGCGGCTACCTGGTGGCCGGCCCGGCTCTGCTGGCGTCGACCCCCGACCCGACCGGCGCCGCCTTCCGCCGAGAGGTCCCGTCCACCCTGACCCCGGTCCGCGTCCGGCCGCCCTATCTGACGGACCCCGGCCGCCCCGACCACCACTGCTGGGTCCTGGAGTGCGAGGACGGCGGCGTACCGGTACTGATCATCACCCGCAAGAAGACGATGCCCCAGGTCCTGGGCGCCCTCCGGCCGACACCTTCCACCGCCCCGCGGCAGCCATAACTCCTCGCCCCGCCCGAACCGGACCAACGTCCGTTCTTATGGCCGTTGGTCCTCTTGAACTCGGCCGATCGTGCCGAACGAACCCCACCGCGTGCCGAAACGGCCCCTGACCGATTTACCCGGTCAGGGGCCGTATTCATGGCGGTGGGTGTGGGATTTGAACCCACGGTCACATCGCCGCGACGAAGGTTTTCAAGAGGGTGCTGCTGGAGGCGTCTACCTCGTGGATGACCTGCACATTCCCCGGCCTCCGGCGGTCCACACCTGGTCCATTGGCCCAGGTTCCTCGCAATCTCACCGGCAGCGGCTGGGGATCTCGGGAGGTCACCCATGCTTGCTCGCCCGCAGGCCCACGGCTCTCAGCGGCAGGCAGCCAGATTCACCGCGGTCTCCTTGATCAGGTCACGGACGAGGAGAAGCGCTTCGTCGCACATCGAGCGCACTTCTTCCTGAACGCGAGGCTTCCTGGGAGGTGCGGCATCAGCTCTGGTGACGTCATCCATGTCCAGTCGGTGCGCCACGTCGTTCCTTGCCGTGAAGAAGACATCCAGCGAGGTGAAGCGTCCCTTGGGTACCTGCTGGTTTGTAATCCCGAGCGAGGATGCGGCACGGGTCCGAAGATCACCACTGCCCTGAAAGCTGGCCTTGGTCTTGCTCTGCACGTAGAGGCTGAGCAGTTCCGGCCGCGGATCCTGCGACTTCAGCGCGGCTAGGAAGCTGTCTTCGACCTTCGGCGCTCTCGCCTGTTCCTCCACGAACGTCTCGTACTTGTCCCTCGGCGTGCCTGGGCGCGTGATCAGCTCTGGGACAGCGTGCTCTATGAGGGCTTGCACCGAGGCGTCCACACCAGCCGAGGTGAACACAATGGCGGCACGCAGCAGGTCCTGCGCATCAGAGTGGAGGCGTCCCCTAGTTTCGGCCTTGTTCTGCTGCGACCGCTCACGTCGGACTAGGTGCAGCGTGTCGAACAGCCCAGACACGCTGCTGTGCGTGCTGCGCAGCTTCCACCAGGCAGGTATGACCTCAGGGCACTTGTAGGGACGGTTCCCCAACGGACTGAGCTTCAGCCTCGTGAGGTTCCCCGGCTTCTCTGGCGCCTGCGCCAGTGCCGTCGCGGTCTCTGCGGTCTCGACTTCCTCTGGCGTGACCACTTGCGGCTCCATTGCCACCCCCCTGACGGATCCGTCTCGGCGGGCAACATCATGTCTCACATCTGGGGACTGACGGTCAGTCTTACTGGCTGGGAAGCGCCGAAGGTTCCTCTCAACGACTCAGCACTCAGATTCTCGTCGGCATGACATTAATCCCCACTGAACCTAGCCTTAGTTAGCCCTAGTTAGCCCGGGTTCTGCGATGCTGGAGGCCGATCGAGAGGGGCCGCAGCGATGCAGTGGAAGATCCACGGGGAACGTCCGATCTATGAGAACAACTGGGTGAACCTGTGGCTCACCGACGTCGAGACGCCGGACGGGCACCGATGGGAACATCACGTCGTCAAACTCCGCCACTTGGCCGTGGCCGCCGTAATCAACGACCGCCAAGAGGTCCTGATGATGTGGCGCCACCGCTTCATCACGGACGCGTGGGCCTGGGAACTGCCCATGGGTCTGGTGGAGGCGGACGAGACCCCTGGCGAGGCTGCCGCCCGTGAGGTCCGCGAAGAGACCGGCTGGCGTCCCGGCCCGATGAAGCCGCTGATTTACGCCGAACCGGCGAACGGCATCACCGACTCCCAACACCACCTGTTCCGCGCCGACGGCGCCATGTACGACGGGCCACCGACCGAGAAGAACGAGTCAGACCGGATCGAGTGGATCCCACTGGCGAACATCCGGGGCATGATCGACCGCCGCGAGATCGTCAGCAGCGGCTCCCTGGTCGGCCTTCTCTACGTCCTGATGAACGAAGGGGTTCGCTGACCCTGTGGGGGAAGCATCGCTCGTAGACGTACCTCGAAAGCAACCGCGGCCGGCACCTCGCGATACGGCGCAAGCTGCTCGTAGAACTCGCGAAGGTGCCCGGTCACCCGCTCAGACGACACGGCTGCGGCGGGCTCCAGTGCCTCGATCGCCGTGTGGCACGCCTGGTCAAGCTTGCCGCGTTGGAGCTGAGTACGAGCGAGCCAGAAGGCATGGAACGCCCGGCCCCGCTGGTTCGCGGGGTCCTCCCGCTCCAGTGCATCCGCGATCAACGGTTCGGCAATCGCCGCCTCGCCGAGACGGCCGTGTGCGATGCCCGTATCCACGATGAGCTTCGGCTCATCGAAGTACGTCACCCATGCCGGATCCGGGTCGTCCGCCTTGATCCGGCCGTACTGACTTTGCGCCTCCGAAATCGCGGTGTGGGTCGCTGTCCGGTCACCCAAGGTCGCATGGGCGAACGCCTCACGCATGGCCAGCATGGCCCGGACTCTCGGCGTCGTGCCGATGGCTGCCCGGGCCTGGTCTTGGGCGGCGGACACCAGTGCAAGCGCATCCGCTGGCTTATCCTGGTAGGTCGCTTGCAGGCTCATGCAGGCCAGGACGTTGGCCATGAAGGGATGGTCGTCAATCTCCCTGGCCAGTTGCAGAGCCTCCGAGAAGTACGCGCGAGCCTGGTGGTACTGCCGGGCATCGAAGTACGTCCACCCGGTCAGCCGCGCCAGCTCTGCCGCGATGCCGTACAGGCCGTGCTGGATCGGCGCGGGCCGCTGGTCCTTCAGTAACCCTTCGACATATCGCAGCTGGCCGACGACAGCGGGTCGAAGCGTCTCGCCCCCGTGCTCGTCGTCGCGACGCCAGTAGTCCTCGATCGAAGAACGCAGAGCGTGCAATGTGGATGGGCTCGGGTTGGTCCCGGCGGCCAGGGCCAGGATGCTGTCCACCTCCACGCCAGGTAGGGCGCTGAGGAGCTTCGGCTCAACGGGCACGTGACCGAACTCCGGCCGTTCCCGCTCGGCCACGGCCAAGACAGCCGGCGTCTCCCACGTGCGGCGGGCAAGCCCGAGCATGTGCCCCGGGATACGCAATCCATCGGCGATCCGCTCGATCACTTCCATGTGGAGAAGTTGTCGCTGACCCGCGATCACCTCACCCACTCGGCTCGGCGTCAGCTCGCACTGCCGCGCGATCATCGACGGGTAGATGCCGGCCCGAGTCTTGACCAGGCGAAAGACCCTCGCAAAGTCGCGCACGCGGCACGCGTCGATCATCTCGGGCTCGGTGAGCAGACTTACTGGTAGTTCCTTCGTACGACGCGTCTCGGGCATCGGGCACGCTCCGGAGGAAGACTACGGATCGCTTCAAAGTCTCAACCGATCGTGATGTTACCCAAGTTGGGTAATCCGCTGGGCCTTTCTGGCTCGTCGTCCTGATCGCGATCCTTCTGGACATGGCGAAGCGACCGAGGACGACCGCCTTGAACGATTCGGCGGGCACTCCTGACACAGAGCGAACGGCACTCGGGGCAACCCCTGACCTGGGCATAGAGCCCCGCGTCCTGATGAACATCCGGGTATCGCGGGACTCGGGCCGGACATGGTCGCCGCGCTCGCGGGTCCTGGAAGGCGACCCGTTCGACATCCTCTCCAACCCCGGCCGCTACCCCCCGTGCGAATGCCCCCGCTGCGGCGGTACCTCGTCGTCGGTCCGTGCCCTTCAGCCGGCATCCATCGCGCCGGGGTCGGCGTAGTGGCCGCCTTCCGACGTTGAGAGCTCCTTTAGAACGGGATTCCCGGGTACGTGGTCGAGCTCCGCGGGGCTGGCGCCAACAGCTCGCCGTGCTCCTCTACGCCGCCGTCGTCACCGTCCTGGTGGTCACCCTGGCCATCGCTGGTGATCCCGGCCGCTGACCGGCAACCGGCTTCCGGCACGAATCCCGCCTTCGCACGATCCGTGGCCTCGCGCCACCCCCGTCTCCTCACCGGCCCGGGAACAAAGGACTGGCGAGGCACGCCCCATCGGGGCTGGGCCGGCATCCGTCGGCCCTGGACTTCCAGGAAATGGAGACACACATGGCAGCGCAGAAGGAAGACCTGCTGATCGGCGTCGAGAGCCTGATCAAGGTCCAGGACCGCTTCACCGCTGCAGCGGCGGAGTCCGACTCCACCGGCACCTCCGCGGGCGACGACGGCGAGAACCGCGACGGCCTGAACCTCCCGCAGGAGTAGCCCCACCAGTACGCCACAGCACCACCCGGGGGCCCGTCATCCACGGCGGGCCCCCGGCCTTCACTCGCCATGACGCCGACCGGAGGAACACATGGACCACCACTTCGTCACCGCACTGGAGAAGGCCCTCGGCTGGGACGGGCCCGGTGCACTCGGAGCCGGTTTCGCCCGGGGAACGATCGAGGACCTTGATCTGCTCGATCGCCTGCTCAACCCCAAGAAACTGCTGGACCTGGTGATGCGCCGCAGCGTCACCACACCCCAGTTCCGCATCTTCCAGGACGGAGCCGAACTGCACCCCGGCCGCTACATTCAGCCCTCCGTCACCCGGCGGGGGCAGGCCATCCCCATGGCCGACATGCGCCGCGTCGGCGGGCTGATGCACGAGGGCTGCACCATGGTCCTGGACGAGGTCGACTTCTTCGACCCGGCCATGGAGGCCACCTGCCGTGCGCTCCAGTGGTGGGCCCGCGAGCTGGTGCAGGTGAACGCCTACCTGACCACCCAGGACGCCAGCGGCTTCAAGCTGCACTGGGACGACCACGACACCGTGATCGTCCAGCTCGCCGGCCGCAAGAGCTGGGAAGTCCGCGGTACCTCGCGCAGGGTTCCGATGTACCGCGACTCTGCCCCCAACTCCGAGCCCAGCGAGGAAATCGTGTGGCAGGGCGTCATGGAGCCTGGCGACGTGATGCACATCCCGCGCGGCTTCTGGCACCAGGCCACCCGAGACGACCAGGGCGACGGCTACAGCCTGCACGCCACCTTCGGCATCGTGAAGCGTGTCGGCGTGAACTGGCTGTCCTGGCTAGCCGACCAGGCCCGCACGCAGGACCTGTTCCGGTACGACCTGGACCGCTGGAACTCCCCCGGCCAGTGGGAGGGACAGCAGCAGCTCCTGGCCGACGCCGTCTCCGAGATGGCTACGAAGCTGACCCCGCAGGACTTTTTCGCCGCCCGCGAGCGGGAACGTCTGGCCGCCCGGCACGTCCCGGCCACCGGCCTGTTCGGCAAGCCCGCGGCCGTCGTGTGCGTCACCGACTTCGAGCCCGTGATCGAACAGCACCACGACACCGTGGACGTACTCGCCGCAGGCAAGAAGCTCACGTTCGCCGGCAAGGCGTACCCCGCTCTCGCCCTGCTGCTGAGCGGCCACCCCGTCGACATCGCCGACGCCGCCGAGAAGACCGGCCTGGACGTGGAACAGCTCGCCGAGATCCTGGTAAAGGAGGAACTGTGCACGGAGCTGACCCCCGCCTTGTCCTCGGCCTACACCGGTCTCGTCACCAACGCGGCATCCTGACGGCCGCCCTCGACCTCGGCGTCACCGCCCTGGACACTGCGGCTCCCTACCTCGGCTTTCGCTCGCACACAGTGCTGGCCGAGACGGCGGCCGATCTGCTGCCGAAGTTCGCCCTCTCCACGAAGGTGGGCTTCTTCCCGAGCGCTGGAGGTGCGGAGCACTCCCTTGATCCGGTCCGGCTGCGGTTGGCCGTCGAGCGAGCGGCCCGGGAACTCGGCAGGGAACCTGACACCGTGCTCCTCCACAACCCCGAACGGAGCCTCGCGGCCCTGTCCCCGGCCGATGGCCACGCCCTCCTCGGCAGCGCCTGCACCGCTCTGGCCGACGCCGCCCGCGACGGTCTGTGCGGCGCCTGGGGTGTGGCTTCCTGGGATACCCGATCACTCGGCATGGTCCGGGTGGACGACCTGCCGTCTCCGGACGTCCTGATGGTCCGGGCCGGGCTCCTCGTAGGCATCGACTTACTCGACGCCACAACCGTCTTGCGCACGGCCTGGCAGCCGGGCAAAACCTGGGGCATGAGTCCCTTCGGCGGCGGCCACCGAAAAGCGTGGGAAGAATTCGACCCCCGGCCGTTCCTGCGACCGAGTCACGGCGATCTGTCCCGCATACAGGCGGCGTTCCGGACCGCGTTCCACCTGCCCACCACCTCCGCGATGGCGGTCGGCACCGACGACCCCAGGCACCTGGCCCAGTTGCTCCAGGCCCTGGGCACGGAGGTGGACACCGCCGCCGTCAGTCAGTACCTGCGGGCCCTCGACGGACACCGTCAGAGCTGAAGCTCCGCCACCAGGCGCTCGGCTTCCCTCCGGGCCGACGCCAGCAGTGGATCCTCTTCGTAGGCATAAGGGCCGACGATCTTCGACAGGAAGAACAGCGACATCAGCTTGCCGTCCCGGCTCTCCAAGTCCGTACGCCGCTCCCGGTGGACACGGTCCGCGAGACCCGGGACGGCAAGCGCGTTGCCCCACAGCGTTGCGGCGTCCAGGCCCCAGGGCGCCATGCCCCAGTCCTCCCAGTCGATGAGGGAGAACTCCGGTCCCATCACGTTGGCCCAGGTCAGATCCGCATGAGCCGGCGCCCACCGCTCGATCCGCGTATCGGCCACCCCGGGGAAGACTGCCCCGAGGGTCTGGGTCACCTGTTCCTGCGTGATCGTCACCGTGTCCGGCGTCGCGATCCGCGGCGTCTGCTGTGAGGCAAGCGCGTCCAACGAAGCGTTCAACGCCTCCCACCAGTTGTCCGGCAAGCCCGGGTCTTCGAGCACCAGGGCGCCCTTGCCAACAGACGGCGACGGAAGCAGCTCCAGCTCATCCGCGCGCCACATCACCGGCTCGCCCGGCTCGCGCCACGCCACACCCTGGTACCACTCGGGCATCGCGACACCTTGCAGCACGGCAGCAGCCTCGGTCCCGTTCCAGCCCTGCGGGCCGATCCGCTCGAATCCCCGCCGCTCGATACGCACCCACGTGCCCCGATCCGTACGGCCCCCCAAGGAACGGCGCTTGCGCACCAAGACCTCCCGAACCAACCGCACGTGTAGAGCCTTTTCCACTCGCTCCAACACGTCTTCAACCGGCTGGCGACGTAGATCCACCTGGGCAGCAACGGGCAGGGATCCGTTCATCATGACCTCCTCGGCGAGCGGATGACCGTAGCAGGAAGAGGGCTGCCAACACGATCCGTCCGTCAACGTGGAACACGTCACCGAGAATCACCAGCGCCACCTCTGACGACCTGGACCAGCTCCTGACATTCCGGATTGAAGCCGCATCTTGGATTAGCAAGCTGGGCAGCGATCAGTGGAGCCGTCCGTATCCCGCAGATCGTCTCTTGGCGACCATCGAGGCCGGGACCGTGTTCATGCTTCGCGACGGGAACCGAACTGCTGGGACCATCACCCTTACATCGGAGGCAGAAGAGGGGTTGTGGTCGCCTGAGGAGTTGAGGGAAGCGTCCATCTTCGTCAACAAGCTGACGGTGTCTCGCGACTACGCCGGTGAGGACCTCGGAGGAAGACTCCTGGAGTGGGCAGGAGACCGCGCTTATCAAGCGTCAGCAAAGTGGCTCCGCCTGGACGCCTGGACGAACAACACTGCACTTCAGCGCTACTACCTCCGGCACGGCTTCGAGTACGTTCGGACCGTTCGGGAAGGCGGCGCCATCAACGGCGGGCCACGCGTCTCAGGCTGGCTCGCCCAACGGCCCGCCCAAGCAGCCAAGCACGGATTCGAGGACCAGACGCCGAGCCCACAGCCCTTTGCAGGCTGAGCTGTTACAGGTTTCTCTACCTCATCAAGGCACCCGACTGCGCTCCGCTCCGCCGGGCGCGCTTCCCGGCTCTGGCTGCGCCCGCGCTCCTGCCTCCGGCCCGCTCGGCGCTGCCGCCGCCGACGCGCGCCCGCTGTGTAGGCCCGTGGGGCATGAGCCGAGAACCAAGCCCGCGGCTTCAAGACGATGCCTCCGGCGGGGGCGCGAAGACTCCGGGATGGTGGGGGCGCCGTTCGCGAGTGCAGGCCGGAACGTGGCGAGCGTCGTGGGCTCCCATCCCGACCACCTCCGACCCAGGCAAAGCCGAGCAGTCACGGCCCAGGGCGTCAAGGTCGTTCGTACAGTGGCGCGCTCCACCTTGACGCCCTGAACCGCGACCGCTCCACGGTGTGTGGGTCGGAGGCGGACGGGATGGGAGCTGGGCTGAGTGGTGGGTTAGGGGAGGCTCGACGAGGTGCAGGCTGAGGATCAGTACGCCGTACTGTCGTCGCCAGTCACGGGCTTCGCGTAGTCGAGCATGTACCCAAGCAGTCCCCTACTCAGCGAGCCGCCTTCGAGATCCTCAACCTCGACGTAAGTAACATCCCCCTTGGTGAACACCCCAGTCACACGAAAGTCGCGGTCGTGCTGCGGGTAATCCGGGACGCGTCGAGCCCAGACGGAGCCGATCCGTGGCTGTGCGTTCATGCCGCGAGGCTACCGTGCCCCTCACGTGCCCGATCGAGCGGGAAGCTACGGGGAACTGCGGGCAATCGCGGTGCGACCACACGAGAACGACCCCCGACCAAGTTGGCTGGTCAGGGGCCGATCTCATCGCGCTACCTGCGGTGGGTGTGGGATTTGAACCCACGGTCACATCGCTGCGACGACGGTTTTCAAGACCGTTCCCTTAGGCCGCTCGGGCAACCCACCCCGCGTCATCGCCCCGTCGAGCCCCGAGACCCGACGGTTCGCCCGGCCCCACGGCCGGTTCGACGCGTGGGACAGCCTAGCCGGTCAGCTGTCGCCCTTGCGCTCGCCCAGGGTGACTTCGGCCGTTGCGGTCCTGCCGTCGCGCTTGTAGGTGAGCGTGACCTTGTCGCCCGGCTTACGGGTCCAGATCTCGCCGATCAGGGTCGGGCCGCTGTCGACCACGGTGTCGTTGAACTTCGTGATCACATCGCCCGCCTTGAGACCGGCCTTGGCCGCAGGGCCGTCCGGGGTGACCGCGGCGGTGCCGCTCGCGCCCGCGGCCGAGATCGCCGCGCCGCCGGTCTTCTCCTCCATCGTGACCGTCGCGCCGATCACCGGGTAGACCGGCTGACCGGTCCTGATCAGCTGCTCGGCGACGTTCTTCGCCTGGTTGATCGGGATGGCGAAGCCGAGGCCGATGGAGCCCGCCTGGGACTGCCCGGCGCTGCCGCCGCTGGTCGACTGGATCGCCGAGTTGATCCCGATGACCGCACCGCCCGCGTCGAGCAACGGGCCGCCGGAGTTGCCCGGGTTGATCGAGGCGTCGGTCTGCAGGGCGCTCATGTAGGAGTTCTTGTTGCTGGAGCCGTCGCCGGAGGCCACCGGGCGGTTCTTCGCGCTGATGATGCCCGTGGTCACCGTGTTGGACAGGCCGAACGGGGCACCGATCGCGATGGTCGAATCGCCCACCGCGACACTCTCCGAGTTGCCGAGGGCCAGCGGCGCGAGACCCGACGGCGGCTTCTTCAGCTTCAGCACGGCGACGTCGTAGCCCTGTGCCCGGCCGACCACCTCGGCGTCGTACTTCTTGCCGTTGGAGAACGTCGCCGTCAGCTGGCCGCTGTCCGCCGCGGAGGCCACCACGTGGTTGTTGGTGAGGATGTGGCCCTCCTTGTCGTAGACGAAGCCCGTGCCCGTACCGCCCTCGCCGTCGCCGCCCTGGGCGTCGATGGTGACCACGCTGGGCAGTGCCTTCGCCGCGACTCCGGCCACGGTGCCGGCCGCGCGCCTGAGGTCCTTCGGGGTGTCGGAGGCCGCGACGGTCGTCGAGCCGTTGGAGGAGCCGTCGCCGTTGCGGTCGGCCGCCCAGAAACCGAGGGCGCCGCCGATGCCCCCCGCGACGAGCGCCGCCACGGCCACGGCCGCGATCAGACCGTTCGCCCGGGGCTTGCGCGGCGCGTCCGGCGACGGAGGAACCGGGGCACCCCACACCGGGCCACCGCCGCCACCACCGGCGTACGACGGGACGGCGGGCGGGGGAGGCGGCCAGGCGCCCGCCGCGGCCGGGGGCTGCGGGGCCAGGGGCTGCGGGGCGGGGTACGGCTGGTGGCCGGGCGACGGGGGTGACGTCGGCTGCGACTGGGGCCGCGACTGCTCCTGGTAGGTGGTGGCGTCCGCGCCGGAATCCGGAACGGAGGCGGCCGCCGTCGGGGGCGTGACTCCGTCAGGGGTGTTCTCGGGAGCGGCGGCCGGCACTGGAGGTGCGGACGGAACGGACGGTACGGCCGGAACCGCGGCGCCCTCGTTGCCCTCGTTCTCGGTGCTCACAGCTCTTTACTCCTCGGTTCCACTCGGCATTCGGCAAGAGATCCGCTGTGCACGTGTCTGCGGTCAGCTTTTCCCACAGCACGTCAGGCCACTGTAAGCAGGACCTGTGCATCCGCACACCAATCTTTACATCAGACAAAACCGTCCTCCATGACAACGTGCGCGCACCCGCCGTGTCACGGTGACACCATGGCTCGGTGACCCACGCACGGCAGCACACCCCGCACACGCCCATCCAGGTCATCGCCCACCGCGGGGCCTCCGACGATGCCCCCGAGCACACCCTGGCCGCGTACCGGAAAGCGATCGAGGACGGCGCCGACGCCCTGGAGTGCGATGTCCGGCTCACCGCGGACGGAGAGCTCGTCTGCGTGCACGACCGCCGGGTGAACCGCACGTCCAACGGCCGCGGCGCCGTCTCCGCCCTGGAGCTCGCCGACCTCGCCGCTCTCGACTTCGGTTCCTGGAAGGACCGCGAGGAGTCACCGGACTGGGATCCGGTGCCGGGCGAGCTCACCTCCGTACTCACCCTCGAACGCCTCCTGGAGCTGGTCACCGAGACACGGGCGGCCGGGCGGCCCCTGCAGCTGGCCATCGAGACCAAGCACCCCACCCGCTGGGCCGGGCAGGTCGAGGAACGGCTCCTCCAGCTGCTCAAGCGCTTCGGCCTGGACGCGCCTCCGGCCGAAGGCCCTTCGCCGGTACGCATCATGAGCTTCTCCGCACGCTCGCTGCACCGCGTGCAGGCCGCCTCGCCCACCCTGCCCACCGTCTATCTGATGCAGTTCGTCTCCCCGCGGCTGCGCGACGGACGACTGCCCGCCGGGGCGCGGATCGCCGGACCGGGGATGCGGATCGTACGCAGTCACCCCGGCTACATCGAACGGCTCCACCGCGCGGGACACCGGGTACACGTCTGGACGGTGAACGAACCGGCGGATGTCGAGCTCTGCGCGCGCCTCGGCGTGGAGGCAATCATTACAAATCGCCCGAAACAGGTCCTGTCCCAACTGGGCCGCCTTTAAGATCAGTTATAGGGAGTGCGCCAGCGCACTCGTTGCGTGCCCGATCGTTACGAGTGCGTCACCGGTAATGCTTTGGCCGGTTTCCGGTCCGGTCCCTCGGGGCATCCAATCCGTGGCGTGGGGCAAAGGAGGTCTCGGGGGTGGCGTTTGTGGTGGCACAAGAAGTGCCCACGTCGTCGAGCATGGCCGTTCCCCATGGCCCTGCCGGCGTGGGACAGGCGAGACATCGGATGCGCGAGCAGTTGCGCGGCAACGGGGTATCCGATTCGGTCGTCGACGACGCGGTTCTGATCCTTTCCGAACTTCTCAGCAATGCGTATCGGCACGGCAGACCGCTGGGGCGGCAGGCGGACGTCGGTGACGGCGACATCCGTGCCGCGTGGCGTGTGGACAGAAAGGGCGGGCTGACCGTCGAGGTCACGGACGGGGGCGGACCGACTCGGCCGATCCCGGCCACCCCTTCGGTGACGGCACGGGGCGGCCGGGGGCTCAACATCATCAGCGCCCTTGCCCAGGAATGGGGCGTACGGGACGACTCCTCGGGCGAGGTCACCGTCTGGGCCCTGGTCTCCGCCAAGGTTTCCTCCAAGGTCTCCGCCAAGCAGCACCGGCTCAGCGGGCTCGGGGGGCTGGCCGGATTCGACGGCCTGGACTTCGCGGACGCCTTCGACGACGCGAGCTGAACCTGGCCGGGCAATCCCAACGGCCGTTACGGCGGGGTCGTTGCGCCGCCGTCGTGCGCCGCGGTTGTCGCGGCGGGGTCGTTACGGCGGGGTCGTCGCGGCGCGGCCGTTGCGGCGGGGTCGTTGCGCCGCCGTTGTTGCCCGCGGTTGTCGCGCCGCGGTTGTTGCACCGCTCGTTCCGGCGCGGTCGTCGCGGCGGTGCTTCCGGCGTCGTCGCGGCAGGTCTTCGCAGCCGGTCTTCCCGGCAGGTCTTCCAGCAGTGATTCCAGCGTCGTCGCGGCAGCCGTACAGGCGGGTGTGCCCCTGGGGGTCGGCGCGTGCGGCTAGGCTCGCGCCGAGACCGCACTGTCGCAAACGGGAGAATGCCCACCATGGCCAAGAAGCGCCCTCAGACCAAGGCCGGGAAGCAGCAGCTCAAGGACGGTGAGATCCCGGTGGTCGGGGCCCGTGAGCCCTGCCCGTGCGGCTCGGGCCGCCGTTACAAGGCGTGTCACGGACGCGCCGCCGCCCACGCCGTGACCGAGCTCGTCCACCGCCCCTTCGAGGGCCTGGCCGGTGAGTGCGACTGGGTGTCCCTGCGCGAGCTGGTGCCCGCCGCCACCGCCGAACTGACGCTGAAGGGCGGGCTGCCCGAGGGCGTGCCGTCCGTGACGCTCGCGACCGTCCTGCCGATGGCCTGGCCCGCCCTGCGCCGCGACGACGGCACCGTCCTGCTCGCCCTGCAGAACGACACCTCCTCCGGGGACCTCAGCCGGGACCTCGCGGACACCCTTCAGCGGGCGCTGGAGACCGAGCCGGGTTCGCCGGTCGCCGCCCGCCGGGTGCCGGCCGACGGTCCGCGGCTCCAGGATCTGCTCGACCCGGACGCCGCGTTCGAACCGGTCGTCCACTCCGGATTCGAGTTCTGGGTTCCCGACGCGGAGAACGCCACCCCCGAGGTGTCCGCCTCCCTGGAGCGCGCCAACGCCGCCGCGATCCCCACCACCCTGCTCTCCGGCGTCGATGCCGCGTACTGGTGCGAGACCCCGGAGAAGAACCACCTGCGCTGGGTCATGCCGCACCCCGAGGAGCAGCTTCTCGACGCCCTCGCCCGGCTGCACGCCGCGGGCACCTCCTCGCTCGGCGAAGGAACCAGGCTGGTCGGGTCGTTCCGGGCGCACGGGCTGATGGTCCCGGTCTGGGACCTGCCGAGCTCGATGGGCGCAGAGGCGTGCGAGAAGCCCGCGGTCGAGTTCGCCGAGCGCCTGGCCGGGGCACTCGCGTCGGACGCCCCCCTCACCGCCGAGGAACGCCGGGCGCGGGGCGGGCTCACCAACCGCCAAGTGACGCTCAGCTGACAGTGACGACACCTGTGGGCATCTGGTGACTCGCGTCACAACTCCCCGTACCCACAGGTAAATCACTGTCCGAATAGGCGAGATCGAATTTGCGAACGGGAGATCTCTTGTTACCGTTCTAAAAGCCCGGTCGCTGGTGCATCCCCCGTCGCCAGCGATCGGGCGTCCTCATTTCCGGGTGCGTTCCGGATACGTCGCGTGTACGGCGCCCTCGTACGCGGCGCCCCGTCGCAGAGCCGGGACCGGCCGTTCGGCCCCGCCCCCGGGCCGCCGGAACGCCGCCTCTCCCCCATCAATCCGATGCGTGGGACGGTCGATTCGACCCAAAGCGCAGCAGCAGCAACGCCGCCTCGCCCTCGGCCCCGCGCGCCCATCGTGCTGCGCGGCAGTGCGTACGCGTCCACGTCCCGCGCGCCCCTCGCCCACGTCGCACGTCACCCGTCCAGGTGGGGAACAGCCGCGTCGCGGCGATGCCCCCCCGGTCGCACCGATGCCGTCCTTGGCGCCGGACCGTTCGAATTCGGACAATGGTCCGGGGCCGGAACTCCTATTCGGCACTCCCGCAGAAGAGGCATCGGAGGGTACGCCGGAAAGGTCACCGGAAGGGTCGTCAGAAAGCCTGCCGCCAGCAGATTTTGCCACTGAGGCAGGGGATTCCGCGGCTTCCGATACCGGTTCCGGACCGCCCGGCATCCCTGCGGAAGGGCCTGCGGAAGGGCCCGCGGAAGCGCTCGTAGAAGCGCCCGGTGGAAGTCGTCCGGCGACGACCGCCGGAGCCGTGGGACCCGATCATGCGGAGATTCGCGGGGGCCGCGCCTGGTGACCGCCCGGGAATTCCTGACGGTGAGCCGAAGATATCGGCGGAATACTCCGCGCCGGGACGCCGAGCACCGATTCACCGCGGATCTCGGGCGGCTCACACCCGTACGAGTGCGCCGCCCGGATCCGTTTCAGTACGCGAGTCTGCTGCCGCCGTCAGGTGCGCCGGTGCTCGCCTCGACCAGTGCGTCCAGGACCGCCTCCACATCCGGCAGCCAGGGTGCCGCGGTCCCGGGGCCCGGAACCCGTTCCCAGTGCGCCTGTCCCGCACCCGCCTCGGACGGCGGCAGGAGGAGATAGCCGCCCTCGCCGTGGAACCGCAGCGAACTGGGCACCCAGTCCTTGGCGTGCAGCAGCTCTCCGAGCCGTTCCAGGGTGTACGGGGCCACCAGCAGCGACCACCGCGTCGGCGTCGCCACCACCGGCCCCAGGCGCAGGCCCAGGCGGTCGAGGGCGGTCAGCGCGCTCGCGCCGGCCACGGCGGGCAGGCTCACCGCGCAGGGCGCATGGCCTCCGGTGGCGAGCAGGACGGGAGCGGTGGGGCGGTTGGCCCACCACCAGCGCACCATGCGCTCGTCGGTGGTGGCCGCCAGGAGTCCGGGATCGAAGGGGTGCGCGCCGGGTACGGCGCACTCGGGGTCGGGGCAGGCGCAGCCGCGATCGCCGCGCGGACCGGCCGCCGCAGAGCCGACTCCGGGCAGCACGGGCCACTGCCATGCCGTGGCACAGGTCAGCGCCGCGTCGAGCTGGGCAGGGCCTCCCTTGCGCCGGAGCCTGCGTCGCCTTCCGAGGATCTCGCGCATGAGCGCTCGTTCCTTTCCGTTGAACGCCGAGGTCCACATCGCACCACGTGGGCGTTACCGCACGTGTGCGTCTCTTCGCTGTGCGTACATGCTCAACAGTTCTGCGGTACGGGCAAGCCGTCGGTACCGAGCGTGAGCCGAGCCGAGCAGAGTGGAGCCGATTTGAGTGGAACCGAGCAGAGTCGAACTGAGCGAAGTCGAACCGGCCTGGCGGAGTCGAACCGGCCGAGCCGGATCGAGGCCGGCCACATCATGGCGAGGGTGGCACGCGCCTCACGCGAGCCGTCCCTGGTGCAAACCCCGCCACTCGGGGGCGGAGGTGTAACCGTCACGGATAAGGACGTCCGGGCCCGCTGCCAGGTTCCGGGGCTGATCACAACTGCCCCTGCTCATCATCGATTACGTACCCAGCATGCCCGGAATGACGCTCCCCCTGGCACTTCGTCCCGAGGGCACCCTCTGTCGAGCACGACCAGTCGACCGCAAATAGCTGCCATAGGGTGCATTTTTTGGCCAAGTTAAGAATCACTTGGACACCACGATTCCCGTGGGGACAATGCTGGACATCAGCTTACTTGTGCGTGTACATGTGGATGCATTGATAGCGGCGCAGAATGACTTGGGGGTTTGCGATGCTATTCGACGAATCGCACCAGTCGGAAAGCTGGCTGCCATGAGCTCCCTACACCTGCCGAAAGTGGCTGGAATCGATCCCACAGTTCCGGTTTCAACGCACACTGCCGCACCTCTGACGGAAGTGGCGGCCGCCCCCGGAGCCTTCATCCAGGACCGTCTGGCGAGCTGGGTCTCGGATCTCACCACTCTCCACGAGCTCACCGAGCGCCTGGCCGGAACCCACACCCTCGACGACGCCCTGCACGAGCTGCTGCGGGCCGGAGCCGCCCTCGTCGGCGCCCGTCGCGGACTTCTCGTGCTGGAGCCCGCGGACGGTGGCGGACCGTCCACCACCATCGGTCTCGGGCTCGCCCACGCCGATCTCGGCAGCATCGAGACCGTGCCGCGCAGCGTCACCTCCTACGGCCGGATCCTCGACGGACTTCCGGACGCCGAAGGTCCGCTCACCCACCGCGATCTGCTCGGCGACAAGGGCCTCGACCCCCGCCACCGTGAGGTGGCCGCCCGGCTCGGCTACGCCGCCAGTTACGCGCTGCCGCTCGCCACCGAGGCGGCCGGCCGGCTCGGCGCGGCCGTCTGGCTGTACGACGAACCCGCCGAACCCCTGGAGCGCCAGCGCCACCTCGTCGGCCTGTACAGCCGTTACGCCTCCGAGCACCTGGCCCGGATGCTCGAACTGGAACGGGCCAGGACCGAGGTCGCGATCCTCGCCGAGGAGCTGCTGCCCACCCGGCTGCCCCGCGTCCCCGGCGTCCGGCTGGCCGCACGCCGCCTCGTCGCGGCCAAGGGCGGCGGCGACTGGTACGACGCCCTGCCGCTGCCGGACAACGCGCTCGGCCTCGCCGTCGGCTCGGCCGGCGGGTCGGGACCGGGCGCCCTGGCCGCCATGGGCAGGCTCCGGGCCAGTCTGCGGGCGTACGCCGTGATGGAGGGCGAGGACCCCGTCGCCGTACTCTCCGATCTCGAACTGCTGCTCCGGCTGACCGAACCGGCCAGAACCGCGACCGCGCTCTTCGCCTACTGCGAACCCGCGGCCCGCAAGATCGTGCTGTCCGGGGCGGGGCACTCACCGCCCCTGATCACCGGCGACCGGCGCACCGAGTTCGTGGAGACGACGCTGTCCGCTCCGCTGGGCATGCTCGCCTGCTGGGAGGCGCCGAGCGTGGAGTTCACCCCCGGACCCGGCGAGACCGTGCTGTTCTACACGGACGGGCTGCTGCGCCGCACCGGCGACGCGATGGACCGGGCCTTCGCCCGGCTGCACTCCGCGGCCGCCGGGGTGCCCAGGGCCGCCCGCCACGACCCCTCCGCCGTCGCCGACCACGTCCTGAGGACGATGCTGCCCGACGGTCTCGACCGGAGCGACAGCACCGAGGACGTGGTGGTGCTGGCCGCGTACTTCGAGTGACGGCGACGGCCGGCGACAGCCCGGAGTCCGCGCCGCTCACCCCAACGCCGCCCCCTCCGCGGGCGTCGGAGGTGTAACAGGTCCTTCTGCCCTGGGCCCCCTTCCGTACACCCGTACGATGGAGGCGGTCCAGTGTCGTATCAAGGAGAGACAAATCGTGTCTGAGGAGCTCACCCCGGAGAACCCGGAGCCGGAGACCGAAGAAGCAGAGCCGATCAAGCAGCGGAAGAACGGCCTGTATCCGGGCGTCTCCGACGAGCTTGCCGAAAGCATGAAGTCGGGCTGGGCCGACACCGAGCTGCACGGCCTCGAACCGATCGCCCAGGCCGCGCACACCGCCGCCCGCCGCGCCGCACTCTCCGCGCGCTTCCCCGGCGAGCGCCTGGTCATTCCCGCGGGCAACATCCGGACCCGCTCCAACGACACCGAGTACGCCTTCCGCGCCTCCACCGAGTACGCGTACCTCACCGGCGACCAGACGCACGACGGCGTGCTCGTCCTGGAACCGGCGGGCGCGACGGGCCACGACGCGACGGTCTACCTCCTGCCGCGCTCCGACCGCGAGAACGGCGAGTTCTGGCTCGACGGCCAGGGCGAGCTGTGGGTGGGCCGCCGCCACTCCCTGCCCGAGGCCGAGCAGCTGCTGGGCATCCCGGCGAAGGACGTCCGCGAGGTGGCGGCCGCGCTGACCGGGGCCACCGGCCCGGTCCGCAACGTCCGGGGCCACGACGCGGGCATCGAGGCCGCCCTGACCGACAAGGTCACCGCAGAGCGCGACGAGGAACTGCGCGTCTACCTCTCCGAGGCCCGTCTGGTGAAGGACGCCTTCGAGGTCTCCGAACTCCAGAAGGCCTGCGACGCCACGGCACGCGGCTTCGAGGACGTCGTCAGGATCCTCGACAAGGCCGAGGCGACCAGCGAGCGTTACATCGAGGGCACCTTCTTCCTGCGCGCCCGTATCGAGGGCAACGACATCGGCTACGGCTCGATCTGCGCCGCGGGCCCGAACGCCACCACGCTGCACTGGGTCCGCAACGACGGCGCCGTCCGCGCGGGCGAACTGCTGCTCCTGGACGCCGGTGTGGAGACCAATGACCTCTACACCGCCGATGTGACGCGGACCCTGCCGATCAACGGCACCTTCACGCCGCTCCAGCGCAAGATCTACGACGCCGTGTACGAGGCCCAGGAAGCGGGCATCGCGGCCGTCAGGCCGGGTGCCGACTTCCGCGACTTCCACGACGCCTCGCAGCGCGTGCTCGCCGAGAGGCTCGTCGAGTGGGGTCTGCTCGGCGATCTGTCCGTGGACAAGGTCCTGGAGCTGGGCCTCCAGCGCCGCTGGACCCTGCACGGAACCGGCCACATGCTCGGTATGGACGTCCACGACTGCGCCGCCGCGCGCACCGATTCGTACGTCAACGGCACCCTGGAGCCGGGCGTCTGCCTGACCGTGGAGCCCGGACTGTACTTCCAGGCCGACGACCTGACGGTGCCCGAGGAATACCGCGGCATCGGCGTCCGGATCGAGGACGACATCCTCGTCACGGAGGACGGCAACCGGAACCTGTCCGACAAGCTGCCGCGCCGGGCCGACGACATCGAGGCGTGGATGGCTCAGCTGAAGAGCTGACCCCACCCGCCCGGACCTCACCAGCCCGGACCCCGCCCGGACCGGTAAACGGAGGGCGCGCCGCTCAGGACACCATGAGCAGCGCGCCCTCCCGCCATTTGAGGACCTTGTCGAAGCTCACGACCGCGCCCCGGCCCGGACGGTTGCCGAAGTGGACATGGTCGGCGAGCTGTTCGATGAGACCCAGGCCACGGCCGCTCTCGGCGGTGGGCAAGGGGTGTGCGGCAGGGCGAAGCACGCGCCGGACGGGAAAGCCCGGCCCCGAGTCGGCGACTTCGATACGGCATTTCTCGCCGTCCAGATACGCCGTGACCCGGTACTGCCCGGAGTCCGTACGGGGCTGCTCGTACCCGGAGTCCTCCCGGCCGCCGCCGTGTTCCACGGCGTTCGCACAGGCTTCGCTGAGCGCGACCGACAGGTCGTAGGAGATGTCCGGATCAACCCCGGCCGTTTCCATGGTGCCGAGCAGAAAACGACGGGCGAGCGGGACGCTCGCAGCTTCGCGCCGCAAATGGAGTGACCACCACATGCTCATGCTCCAGCCTCCTGGCTGCGGCTCGACATACCGATACGTATTGCCGCACAGGGCGCTTCGTAAGCACAGAACGGCTGTGAGAGCCCTCATTCGGCGGATGCGAATATTCCGCACAGCGGTGTATGTCCGGCCGCGCGGTGGTGCGTGTGACGGCCGCGCGGTGGTGCGTGGGATGGGCGCGCGGTGGTGCGTGGGATGGGCGCACAGTGCCGCATGTGACGGGCGCGGCGGCGGCGTCGGCCGACCGGCCGCGCGACTTCCGCGAACAGGTGCAACAAGCCCTCTTGGGGACGGAAGTAGATCTTCCGGACCTGCCGTACGGGGACCGGGGGCACAGTGCGATGATGTCCCGGCCATGTCCACGCCTGACGCACGTGCCGGAGCCGGTCTGCGGCTCATGAGGGCCGCGGTGTTCGCCGCGGTCTGTGTCGTGCTGTCCGCGGCGGGACACGCGTTCGCCGCCGGTGCCGCGGTGCCCCTCTGGACGCTGCTCGTCGGCTTCGCCGCGATCTTCGTGGTCGCCGCGTCGCTCGCCGGGCGCGAACGGTCAATGCCCTCGATCGCGGGCGTCCTGGCAGGCGGCCAGCTCGCCCTGCACGCGCTCTTCGCGGCCGGCGGCCATGGCACGGGCGCCGCGAACACGACCGGCGACCACTCCCTCATCCGGTTCGCCGCCGGGCTCGTGTGCGGCATGGGACCGTCCCAGCTGAACGCCGCCGAGGCCCACCGCATCGTCACCACCGCGGGGATCGACCCGGAGGCCGTCTCGCAGGGGCACGACCACCTCGCGTCGGCCGGAGCGGCCACCGCCGGAGCGGCACCCGGCGCCACGGGTACGGCCGGGGCGTACGGGTCGGTGATGGACCTGCTGCCGAACCTGCCCATGTGCCTGGGGCACCTGCTGGCCGCACTCGCCACCGGCTGGCTGCTGCGGCGCGGCGAGATCGCCCTCTTCCGGCTGGCCACGCTCTCGGCGCACGGCGCCCAGGAACTGGCGGCCGCGGCCCGGCTGCGTGCCCTGCGGGCCGCACTCTCTCTCGTACGCGCCCTGCGTGCGGGCCTGCCCGGACAGCTCACGTCCGGGCCGCTCACACTCCGCACGGCCGAAGATGTCCCGGCGCCCGCCACCGGGGACCCTCTGCAGCACATGGTGACCAGGCGCGGGCCTCCCGCCGCGTACGCACTCGCAGCCTGACACGACACCTCCGCTTCGCCGTTCCACCGCTTCTTCGCGGACGGGTGTCGTGCTGCCGTCGCGCACCCGCGCGCCGGACCACCGTTTCCTCGTAGCCCTGTGGAGTGATCCCTGCCATGAACGTTTCACGCATCGCCATCGCGGGCGGCGTCGCCGCGTCCACCGTCCTGCTGCTCGCCGGTCCCGCCGCCGCACACGTCGGCGTGCAGCCGCAGGGCGAAGCCGCCAAGGGCGGTTACGCCACCATCAACTTCAAGGTCCCCAACGAGCGCGACGACGCCTCGACGGTCAAGGTCGAGGTGAACTTCCCGACGGACCACCCGCTGTCGTCCGTGACCCCGCAGGCAGTGCCCGGCTGGAAGATCGACATCACCAAGAGCAAGCTGGCCAAGCCGCTCGACGTACACGGCAAGAAGATCAACGAGGCCGTCTCCAAGGTGACCTGGACCGCGGACGGCAGCGAGATCAAGCCCGGCTACTTCCAGCAGTTCCCGCTCTCGGTCGGCCAGCTCCCCGAGGACGCCGACCAGCTCGTCTTCAAGGCCCTCCAGACGTACGACGACAAGGAAGTCGTCCGCTGGATCGAGGAGCCCAAGGAAGGCGCGCCCGAGCCCGAGAGCCCGGCCCCGGTCCTCAAGCTGACCGCGGCGGCGTCCGACGGCCACGGCGGCGCCGCGGCCGGCAAGGACGCCGGCACGGACAAGGCGAGCGACACGACCGCGTCGTCCAAGGACAAGAACGCGACCGCCGCGTCCTCCAGCGACGGCACCGCCCGCACCCTGGGCATCATCGGCATCGTCATCGGCATCGCGGGCGTCGCCTTCGGCGTCCTCGCAGGCCGCCGCCGTAACGCCTGACCGACCCGTTCCACCACCCGCACCACACTCAGGAAACTCCCATGCGCAGCAAGAAGATGGTGCTGACCGCGGCGTTCGCCGCCGCGGTCGCACTGACCCTGTCGGCCTGCGGCAGTGGTGACGACTCGGCGAAGAAGCCCGTCTCCGACGTCAGCACCCAGCCCATGACCCAGGCCGCGACCGTGCTCGACCAGCCGTTCACCAAGCCCAACCTCGTACTCACCGACACCCATGGCAAGAAGTACGACCTCCGCGAGGAGACCAAGGGCAAGCCGACGCTCATCTACTTCGGCTACACCAACTGCCCCGACGTCTGCCCGCTGACCATGAGCAACATCTCGCTCGCCAAGCGGGCGCTGCCCAAGGCCGACCGGGACAAGCTCCAGGTCGTCTTCGTCACCACCGACCCCGAGCGGGACACCCC
This sequence comes from Streptomyces sp. NBC_01433, assembly GCF_026340105.1. Taxonomy (NCBI): domain Bacteria; kingdom Bacillati; phylum Actinomycetota; class Actinomycetes; order Kitasatosporales; family Streptomycetaceae; genus Streptomyces; species Streptomyces sp. NBC_01433. The sequence continues at coordinate 2,306,562 of NZ_JAPEPM010000001.1, forward strand.
GTCCTCCCTCGGCAAGTGGCTCACGGCGCAGGACCCGTCCTTCACCGGACTCACCGGCGACTTCCCGACCATCCAGGCGGGAGCACGGCAGATCGGCATCGGCATCGACGCGCCGAAGAAGGAGAAGGACGGCACCGTCGTCTCGATGCACGGCGCCCAGGTCATCGCCTTCTCCCCGAAGACCGACCGCGGTTACATGCTCTACGGCGAGGACACCACGTCCGAGGAGTACGCCAAGGACCTCCCCAAGATCCTCAAGGGGGAGACCCCGTGAACCGCCGCACGACCCTCGCCTGCGTTCTGGCCCTCACCACCGGGCTGACGCTGGCGGGGTGCTCCTCGGACCGCAAGCCGGAGCTGAAGGTCGTCGGCGCGTTCATGCCGCAGCCCGTCAGCGACATGGCGGCCGCGTTCCTCGTCGTGGAGAACAGCGGCGGCACGGCCGACCGGCTCACCTCGGTGACCAGCCCGCTCTCGGACGACGTCACGATCCACGAGACGAAGAACCAGACGATGCGCGAGGTCACGTCCTTCGAAGTCCCCGCAGGCGGCGAGCTCGATCTTGAACGCGGTGGCAACCACATCATGTTCATGAAGCTCAAGCAGAAGCCCAAGCAGGGCGAGAAGGTCTCCATGGAGCTGCACTTCGAGAAGGCCGACCCCATAAAGGTCGACCTTCCCGTGAAGGAGACCACCCACAACCCGAAGAAGCAGTGAGGGACTGACACCCATGACCGCCACCGCCCCGCGCTTCGGGCCGTCCCCGATACGACGGCCGCTCGCCGCGGCCGCGCTCCTCGCCACGCTGATCAGCCTGCTGTTCGGCCTGGTGCTGGCAGGCGCGAGCCCCGCGTCCGCGCACGCCGCCCTCACCGGGAGCGACCCGCAGGACGGGGCGGTGGTGGCATCGGCCCCCAAGGAAGTCACCCTCACCTTCTCCGAGTCGATCGCCATGGGCGACGACTCGATCCGGGTCCTCGACCCCAGCGGCAAGCGGGCCGACACCGGCGCGCCGCGCGATCTGAACAGCGGCGGCACCGTGCGCTACGGCGTCAAGCTGCACGCCGGTCTGCCCGACGGCACCTACACGGTGGCCTGGCAGGCCGTCTCCGCCGACAGCCACCCCGTCTCCGGCGCCTTCACGTTCTCCATCGGCGCCCCGTCCGAGACCACGGTCGCCCTGCCCTCCGGCGGAGCGGGCGGCGGTCTCGTCGGCACCCTCTACGGCATCGCGCGCTACGCCGCGTACGCCGGGTTCGTCCTGCTCGTCGGCGGCTCCGTGTTCGTCCTCGGCTGCTGGCAGCGCGGCGCGGCCGCCCGCCCGCTGCAACGTCTCGTCGTACGCGGCTGGATCACCCTCACCGCGGCCACCCTCGCGATGCTGCTGCTGCGGAGCCCGTACACCGGCAGCGGCAAGCTCGGTGACGCCTTCGACCTCGCCGGCCTGCAGACCGTCCTGGACACCAAGCCCGGAGCCGCGCTCGTCTCCCGGCTGCTCCTGCTCGGTGCCGGCGCGCTGTTCATCGCCGTTCTGTTCGGGACGTACGCGAAGCGCGAGGACGAGAAGGTGAAGAAGGACCTCACCTTCGGGCTCGCGACGGGCGGAGCGGTCATCGCCGCGGGCATCGCCGGTACCTGGGCGCTCTCCGAGCACGCGTCGACCGGCATCCAGGCGGGCCTCGCCATGCCGATGGACGTCCTGCACCTGCTGGCCGTCGCCACCTGGCTCGGCGGGCTCGCGGCGCTCCTCGTCGCCCTGTACCGGACGCCGGACATCGGGAGCGCGGCGGTACGGCGCTTCTCGCGGGTCGCGTTCGGCAGCGTCCTGGTCCTCACGGCGACCGGCATCTACCAGTCCTGGCGCCAGGTCGGCTCCTGGTCGGCGCTGACCGGCACCCGGTACGGACAGCTGCTGCTCATCAAGGTGGGACTGCTCGCGGTACTCATCGGGCTGGCCTGGATCTCCCGGCGGTGGACCGGCCGGCTGACGGACGGCGCGTCGCAGACCGAGGCGGAGACCTCCGAGCAGGGGGAGATCTCCGGGGAGGGGGAGATCTCCGGGGAGGCGACTTCTGCGCAGGAGGAGGCGGGTCCGGAGGAGTCCGAGTTGGAGGCTGCGGGTGCGCGGGAGTCCGAGGTGAAGGTCGCTCCCGAGCGCGCCGCCCAACTCGCCCGGCAGCAGGCCGTGCTGACCGCCACGAAGAAGAAGCGGGTCCGCGACGCCGACCCCGAGCGTTCCGGGCTGCGCCGCTCGGTCCTGGCCGAGGCGGCCGTCGCCGTGGTGCTGCTCGCGGTGGCGACGGTCCTGACGTCCACCGAGCCGGCGCGCACCGAGGAGGAGGCCGCTCGCGGCACAACGGCGGCGAGCGCACCGGTGTCCGGGGGCCCCGCCGAACTGAGCATGCCCTTCGACACCGGCGCCCGGAACGGCAAGGGGACCGTCCGGATCGAACTCGATCCCGGACGCACCGGCGCCAACGAGCTGCATATCTGGATCGACGGCAGTGACGGGAAGCCGATGGATGTCCCCGAGGTGAAGCTCGCCCTCACCCTGGAGTCCAAGGACATCGGCCCGCTGCCGGTCGCCCCCGACCGGCTCACAGAGGGGCACTGGACGGCGAGCGGCGTCCAGATCCCGATCGCGGGTGACTGGAAGGTCGCCGTGACGGTGCGTACGTCGGACATCGACCAGGCCACCATCGACAAGAACGTAGAGATCGGCTGAGCACGGTGAGCAAGAGCACGAAGCGTACGAAGGGCACCTCGACGGGAGAAGCGGGCGCGGGTTCCCGCGCCGGTGCCGGTGACCTTGAGCGCGAGCGCGACCTCAGTGGTGCCGGTGACCTTGAGCGCGAGCGCGGTGGCGCCGGCATCGGTGGCGTCTCACGGCGGCGGCTGCTCGGCGGCGCGGGAGCGGCCGGGGCCGCCGGGGCCGCCGGTCTGGTGCTCGGCGCCGCGGGTGGCGCCACCGGGTACGCCGCGACCCGGCCCGACGAGCCGACCGCCCTGACGGCCATCGGGTCCACCGAGGCGATGTTTCACGGGAAACATCAACCGGGAATCACCACTCCGCTTCAGGCCCGCGGCCATCTGATCGCCTTCGACCTCGCGCCGGGCGCGGGACGCACGGAAGCCGCCGCCCTGATGCGCCGCTGGTCGGCCGTGGCGGGAGAACTGATGGCGGGGCGCCCGGCCACGGGCGGTGGTGCGGACGGGCCCGGCCACGACACCGGGATCGCGCTGGACGCCGGGCCCTCCTCCCTGACGATCACCTTCGGCTTCGGCCGGACCTTCTTCGACCGCACCGGCCTGACCGGTCGCCGTCCCGCCGGGCTCGACCCGTTGCCGCCGTTCTCCTCCGACCAGCTCGACGCCAAGCGGTCCAACGGCGACCTGTGGGTGCAGATCGGCGCCGACGACGCGCTGGTCGCCTTCCACGCGCTGCGTGCCATCCAGAAGGAGGCGGCGGGAGCGGCCGGGGTGCGCTGGCAGATGAACGGCTTCAACCGCACTCCCGGTGCCACGGAGCGTCCGATGACCGCGCGCAATCTGATGGGCCAGATCGACGGCACCGGCAATCCGAAGCAGGCCGACGACGACTTCGACGAGCGGATCTTCGTACCGTCCGCGTCGGATGCTTCGCAGGACTGGCTGGCCGGCGGTTCCTACGCCGTCGTACGACGCGTCAGGATGCTGCTGGACGACTGGGAGAAGCTCTCGGTGGACCGGCAGGAGCGGGTCATAGGGCGGCGCAAGGCGGACGGGGCCCCGCTCAGCGGCGGCACCGAGACCACCGCGATGGACCTCGACAAGGCCGGTCCCGACGGCCGGCTCGTGATCCCCGACAACGCCCACGCCCGGATCTCCTCCCCGGAGAAGAACGGCGGCGCGGCCATGCTGCGACGCCCCTTCTCGTACCACGACGGCATCTCGGCGGACGGCACCCCGGACGCCGGGCTGCTCTTCATCTGCTGGCAGGCGGATCCGTACAAGGGCTTCGTCCCGGTGCAGCGCAAGCTCGACCGCGGCGACGCGCTCTCACCGTTCCTGCGGCACGAGGCGAGCGGCCTCTTCGCGGTGCCGGGCGGCGCCGCGAAGGGTGAGTACGTGGGACAGCGGCTCCTGGAGTCCTGACGCACGGGCCGGAGCGGGCGCGGGCCGTTGCCGGGGGACGCGTTCCGGGGAGCGGGGCGGGCCCGGCCGGTCGTGGAGGCACGGGCGGGGGCGTCAGCCGGGCGGGCGGGGCACCGGCCCGGTCGCATCCTGAGACAGCACGGCACCCGTCGTACAGCGCATTAGGGTGACCGTATGTCAGCCACGCGCTACGCCTATCTCGGCCCAGAAGGCACCTTCACCGAGGTCGCCCTCCGTACGCTCCCGGAGGCCGCCACCCGGGAACTCGTCCCGATGGTCTCCGTACCCGCGGCCCTGGACGCGGTGCGCAACGGAGAAGCGGCGGCAGCGCTCGTACCGATCGAGAATTCCGTCGAGGGCGGCATCACCGCGACGCTCGACGAGCTGACCACCGGCGAACCGCTGATGATCTACCGCGAGGTACTGCTCTCCATCACGTTCGCGCTGCTGGTGCGCCCCGGGACCAAACTGACGGACATCAAGACGGTCACCGCGCACCCGGCCGCTCAGCCGCAGGTACGCAACTGGATGGCGGCCCACCTCCCGCAGGCGGCATGGGAATCGGCCGCCTCCAACGCGGACGGGGCACGGCTGGTCCAGGAGGGGCGGTACGACGCGGCCTTCGCGGGCGAGTTCGCGGCGGCGACCTACGGCCTGGAACCCCTCGTGACGGAGATCCACGACGCGGAGAACGCCCAGACGCGCTTCGTCCTGGTGGGGCGCCCGGCCCGGCCCTCCGCACCGACGGGTGCGGACAAGACGTCCGTCGTGATCTGGCTGGGCCACGACCACCCGGGTGCGCTGCTCGAACTGCTCCAGGAGTTCGCCGTACGCGGGGTCAACCTGATGCTCATCCAGTCGCGTCCGACCGGGGAGGGCATCGGGAACTACTGCTTCGCCGTGGACGCCGAGGGGCACATCGCGGACCGGCGGGTCGGGGAGGCGCTGATGGGACTGAAGCGGATCTGTCCGAGCGTGCGGTTCCTCGGCTCGTATCCGCGGGCCGGGGTGACACCGGAAGAGGTGCGCCCGCTGCGGGCGGGGACCTCGGACCGTGAGTTCACGGACGCCTCCGACTGGCTGGCGCGCAGCCAGGACGGCCGAGTCTGAACTCGGCGGGGGCAGGAGGCACCGGCCGGCTCTGAGCTCAGCGGGAGGGGCGTGGGCACCGGGCCACCTGGCCTCCCCGCACGTTGCACGCCGGTCCGACTTGCCGATTTTCATGTACCCACAGAGTTATCCACAGGGCAGCCTCTCGACCTGGGGACAAGTCGACACTCCAATGCGACATCGTCGACAAATCGCCCCAGCGGCTCCAGACCCTTCCCCGGAAGCGCAGACCGCCCGGGCGCCCCGATGTCGCCCCAATTCTCTTGATCAACTCTTTGGGGCGAGCAATTCCCACCCGAATGAGTGTCTGGGGTGGGTTTGGGAGGGAATCCATGAGCCTTCATCCAGTTTCCGGAACGCCCCCTTCCGGCATCCACAGAACTTCTTCACAGCCTGTGGATAACTAATCCAACTCGCACACCCCTGTGGACAACATCGGGAACACCACCCCTCAACTCCCTTCCCACGGAAGGCCGGTGCGTCAAGACCGGACGCCCCTTCTGCCCTGTTCAGGGGAATAGAACACCCTTTATTGACACCTCCGCCCGCCGAACACCAAACGAACACCCGGCGATTCCTCACAGGATTATCAATTCCGGCAATTCGGGCAAAGTGACACGCGCGGCAATATCGGTTCGAGTGCCAGAACCCCGCACCGGTAGCCTGGAGGGGTGATTGACCTTCGCCTGCTCCGTGAGGACCCCGACCGTGTTCGCGCCTCCCAGCGCGCCCGTGGAGAGGACGTCGCGCTCGTCGACGCCCTGCTCTCCGCCGACGAGCTGCGCAGGTCGTCCGGCGTCCGCTTCGACGAACTCCGCTCCGAGCAGAAGTCGCTCGGCAAGCTGATCCCCAAGGCCTCCCCCGAAGAACGCGCCGAGCTGCTGAAGAAGGCCGATCAGCTCAAGGCCGACGTGAAGGCGGCCGACGCCGCCCAGGACGAGGCCGACGCCGACGCCAAGCGGCTGCTGCTCCAGCTCGGCAACATCGTCCACGAGGACGTGCCGGTCGGCGGCGAGGAGGACTTCGTCGTCCTGGAGACGCACGGCACCATTCGCGACTTCGGAGCCGAGGGCTTCGAGCCCAAGGACCACCTGGAGCTGGGCGAGAAGCTCGGCGCCATCGACATGGAGCGCGGCGCCAAGGTCTCCGGTTCCCGTTTCTACTACCTCACGGGTGTCGGCGCACTGCTGGAGCTCGCCCTCGTCAACGCGGCGATCGCCCAGGCGACCGAGGCGGGCTTCATCCCGATGCTGACTCCGGCGCTGGTCCGTCCGCGCGCCATGGAGGGCACCGGATTCCTCGGCCAGGCCGCCGAGAACGTGTACCACCTGGAGAAGGACGACTACTACCTGGTCGGCACCTCCGAGGTACCGCTCGCCGCGTACCACATGGACGAGATCATCGACGCCGACAAGCTGCCCCTGCGGTACGCGGGCTTCTCCCCGTGCTTCCGCCGCGAGGCCGGTACGTACGGCAAGGACACCCGCGGCATCTTCCGCGTCCACCAGTTCGACAAGGTCGAGATGTTCTCGTACGTCGACCCGGCGGACGCCGAGGCCGAGCACCGCAGGCTCCTGGACTGGGAGAAGCAGTGGCTCACCGGTCTCGGACTGCCCTTCCAGGTGATCGATGTCGCCACCGGTGACCTCGGGTCCTCGGCCTCCCGCAAGTTCGACTGCGAGGCCTGGATCCCGGCCCAGGGCAAGTACCGCGAACTGACCTCCGCGTCGAACTGCGACGGCTTCCAGGCGCGCCGCCTCTCCGTCCGGATGCGGGAGGGGAAGAAGGTCCAGCCGCTGTCCACGCTCAACGGCACGCTCTGCGCCGTACCGCGCACGATCGTGGCGATCCTGGAGAACCACCAGCTGGCCGACGGTTCGGTACGGGTGCCCGAGGTGCTCCGCCCGTACCTGGGCGGGCGCGAGGTTCTGGAGCCGGTCTCCAAGTGAGTTTCCCCTACAAGCTCGTCGCGACCGATCTGGACGGCACGCTGCTGCGTGACGACCACACGGTCTCCGAGCGCACCCGTGAGGCGCTGGCCGCTGCCACAGCGGCCGGCGCCGCACACATCGTCGTCACCGGCCGCGCGGTCCCGTGGACGCGGCACATCCTGGACGACCTGGGCTACGAGGGCCTCGCGGTCTGCGGCCAGGGCGCGCAGGTCTACCACGCGGGCGAGCACAAGCTCCTGACCTCCCTGACCCTGGACCGGCAGCTCGCCGGGCTCGCGCTGTCCAAGATCGAGGCGGGCGTCGGCCCGGTGGCACTGGCCGCGAGCCGGGACGGGCTCGACGGCGAGGTACTGGTCGGCCCCGGGTACCGGGTCCAGGAGGGCCCGCTCCCGGCCGTCTTCGTGGACGATGCGGCCGAGATGTGGTCCGCCCCGCTCAACAAGATCTACATCCAGCATCCGGAGCTCGACGACGACACCCTGGCGAGAAGTGCCCGGCAGGCCGTCGGCAGTCTGGTGAACGTGGTCATGGCGGGTCCCGGGGTCGTGGAGATCCTGCCGCTGGGGCTGAGCAAGGCGACCGGTCTTTCGCTGGCCGCCCGACGGCTGGGCGTGAAGGCCTCGGACGCGCTGGCCTTCGGCGACATGCCGAACGACATCCCGATGTTCGGCTGGGCGCGGCACGGCGTGGCGATGGCCAACGCCCACGACGATCTGAAGGCCGTGGCCCACGAGGTCACGGCGTCGAACGAGCACGACGGCATCGCGGTGGTGCTGGAGGAGCTGCTGAGGACTTCCCGCTCGTAGCTTGGGCTGTTCGTGGCTGGGGCTGTTCGTGGCGGAGGCGTTCGTAGCTGGGGCTGTTCGTAGCGGAGGTGTCCACGACCGGGGGCTCCTGGCGGGTCCGCTCCGATCCTGTGGCGTACGTGTGTCCTACGACTGTGCCCCGCGGCGGATTCCGGTCCACCGGTTTTCCTCACCGGACTGCCCGCGACCTGGAGAGCCGCGGGCAGTCGTGAAGGAACATCGAGCAGACCGGCCATGACACGGTGCCCGGCGTTGCGTCCGACGTCGCGGAGAAGCCGGGCCGGCCGGTCGTGCGAACCGACGGTCAGCGGCGCCTGTTACGGCGGCGCAGATCCTTCAACTGGTGGACGAAATCGTCCATGCGCGCGTCGATACGGGAGATGTCCTGCGAGACGTCCGACAGCCGCACGCTGATGGCGCCGACCACCTGATGCGTCACGTCCAGCTTCCGGTCGAGGCTGTCGAACCGCTCCGACATCCGGCACAGCACCGGGCCGAGCTCCTGGAGCGCGCTGCCGACTCCGGCGAGGCAGCTCTCGATGCGCGTGACGCGCCGGTCGAGCGAGTCGTACCTCGACCGCAGGTCCTCCTCCGCGTCGAGAAGGTACGTACGGACGCAGCGGGCGATGTCGCTGTCGCGAAGAAGCATGGCGACGTTGAGCACGGTCCGACGGGTGTAGAGCCGCAGCTGAGTAGCAGCCTGTGGATAACTTTCCCCCTGCTCCCCTTGCTCCCCGTTCCATAGCGACACCATGTCGCTATGGAAGGAGCGCAGCTCAGAGCCGCGCAGCAGACGCATCCCGTTCTCTGCGAGCTCTTGCTGATGCCGGTCCGTAAGCCTCCTGACCGAGGCTGTGGATACTTCGAAGTACCGGGCCACATCCTCTGTGCGAACGTGAATTCCGTCCGGGAGCATGACAAGGCTCTTGACCTTGTCGAGAATGTCGACGCGCCCCATCCGCTCGACGCGCAGCGCGCGCGATTCGAGCAGGGCGAGTTCCGTGGGCATGGGATGCCTTTCGTACGCGGGAACGACGATGGACGGCCCAGTCCCCGGGCTTCAGGGGTGGAGGACGCTCACGGTTGCCACTCACTCGATGACCGGCCCGGTGGACGATGCCTCACCGGTGCCGGCACTCCCCGATTTCACGAAAGCTACGACGCCACAGAATCCAGTTGCCCCCACGCACCCTGCACAACGAACCGATAACCGCACAGTTACGCGTACAACGGTCTGCTCATAGGACAACCCCCGTCCATCGGACGGGGGTTGTCCGGCCCCTGAAGCAGGCCGGGAAGGTCCTAAAGGAAGACGCTCACTCCTCGCCGGCCAGCTTCAGGGTGCGCAGCTTCTGACCCGCGTACCAGGTGGCGGCCACCGTGACACCGACCAGCAGCACCGTCGCGAGCGGCATGCCCACATCGGATGTGATCGCGCCGTCCCGGCCGACCTTCTCGGCGATCGCGAGGGACCACTGCTGCACGCTGAGGGTCCGCGCCCCGGGCACCAGGCTGCCGAACAGGGCCTCCCACACCAGGGCGTACACCAGGCCGAGGACCACCGCGTGGCGGCTGATCGTGCCCAGCAGCAGGAACAGCGCGCTGTACGCGATCGAGGCGACCAGCGCCGCGATCGTGTAGGCCACGGCGATCTGCTGTCCGTTGCCGTTCAGGATCAGACCGGCGACGAGGGTCGGCAGGGCGGAGAACACCATCGTCACGGCGATGGCCACGATCAGCTTCGTGAAGATGATCGTCGGCCGTTTCACCGGCTTGGCCAGCAGATAGACGATCGATCCGTCGTCGATCTCGGGACCGATGGCCCCGGTACCCGCGATCACGCCGATCAGCGGCACCATCGTGGCGATGGCGAAGCCGCCCAGCACGTTCGAGGCGACCTGGTCATCGGCCCCGGCGAAGGCCCGGACGGCCACGGCGAGCGCCACCAGCAGCGCGGGCAGGACGAACAGGATGGCGGCCCGGCGCCGGCCGAGCAGGGCCCGGTAGGTGAGCCGGGCGACTGTGGGGTCGTACATGACGCTTCACAGCTCCTTTCAGGCCACTACTCAGGCCGCTACGAGATAGGAAAAGACCGATTCGAGGGACTCGTCGGACGGCGAAACGGTCAGCAGCCGGATGCCCTGTTCACGTGCCACCCTGGGCAGCAGTTCGGTGAAGCGCCCGAAGTCGACGGCCTGGATCCGCAGCGCCTTTTCGCTCAGGTCGACCTCGATCCCCGCCGTGGACGGGTCGGCGATGAGTGCGGCCGCGAGCGCCCGGTCGTCGCTGGACCGTACGAGATAGCGGTGCGGCCGGTCCGTCATCAGGCGGCGGATCTTCCGGAAGTCACCGGACGCGGCATGCCGCCCCGCCACGATCACCTCGATGTGCGAGGCGAGCTGCTCGACCTCTTCGAGGATGTGGGAGGAGAACAGGACCGTGCGCCCCTCCGCCCCCATCTGTCGCAACAGCTCCATCAACTGCATCCGCTGACGCGGGTCCATGCCGTTGAACGGCTCGTCCAACAGGAGCACGGACGGCTCGTGGACCAGCGCGGACGCCATCTTCACGCGCTGACGCATGCCCTTGCTGTACGTCGAGATCTTGCGGTCCTGCGCGTACTCCATCTGGACCGTCGCCAGCGCCCGCTGCGCCTCCGCGGCACCCAGGCCCTGGAGTTCGGCGTTGGCGACGACGAACTCCTGGCCGGTCAGGAAGTCGTACATGCCCTCCCGCTCCGGGACGATGCCGATCTGCTTGTAGACCGCCTCGTTGCGCCAGATCGGCCGGCCGTCGAGCGTGACCGTGCCCGTCGACGGGGCGAGGAACCCGGCCATCATGTTGATCAGCGTGGACTTTCCGGCGCCGTTGGGCCCGAGCAGCCCGGTGACGCCCGGCCCCACCGTCATGCTCACGTCGTTGACGGCGACCACATTGCCGAACCAGCGCGAGGTGTGGTCGATCTCGATGGTGGTCACAGCCCGACCCTCCGGTAACGGCGCATCAGTACGGCGTACGAGCCGGCGACGAGCGCGAGAACAACGATCAGATAGACCACCCCGGTGCCCGCCCCCGGGCCTTCCCCGGAGGGGAAGGAGGAGGTGGCGCCGAGGAACGCGGTCTGGACGCCGTCGATCAGCGTGATCGGCGAGAAGAGGCCCAGCCACTGAACGGCTCCGGTGGACCCCGTGTCCCAGGCGATGGCCTGGACCGTGGACACCGCACCGTAGGAGATGGTCAGCACGGCGATCACGGCGGCGACCCCGAACCCGCGGCGCGGGGTCAGCGCTGCCATCACCAGGCCGAGACCGGCGAACAGGACCGACAACAGCGCCACCGACACCAGCCCCTGGCCGAACCACTTGGTCTGATCGGCGAAGTCGAACTTCGCGAGCAGGGAGCCCACGTACAGGATGAGCAGCGGCGTCCCGGTGAGCACGAACAGCGCCGATGCCATGGCCGCGAACTTGGCGACGACGTAGTCGACCCGTTCGATCGGCCGTGAGAAGTACAGGGGCACGCTCTTGAAGCGGAGGTCCCTGGAGACCGCCTGTGGCGCCTGCGCGGCGATGAAGAGGCCGATGACCGCCTGCAGATAGATCGCGTACGCCGTGTACTTGACCACCAGCTTCGTCGCGTCCGGAGCGGCCATGGAGATCGCCACGAGGATCGCCGCGACGAGGGCCATCACACCGAACAGCAGCATCGGCAGCACCTTGGACTTGGCGGAACGGCCCAGTCCGAAGGAGCCCCGAAGGGTCTGCGAGTAGAGCGAGCGCCGCGCGTAGGCGCGGCCCAGACGCGGGCCGTCGTACGTGCGGTACCCGATGTTGTGGATCCGGGAGGTGTCGCTCCCGGTCACGGCCCCGGTCTCAGTGCTCATCGCGACCGTTCCCCTTCTGCTGTCCGACCCCGGCGGCCACGGAGGCGGTCTGCGCCGCGGTCCGTGCTGCGGGAGCCTGTTCGGTACGGAACACCTCGGCGATGTGGTGGCGCCGCTGCTCCATCCGTACGAGGCCGAGTCCGAGCCCGGCGACGCTGTCGCGGACGATGTCGTACGTCTCCTCGCCGGTCGCCTCGACCAGCAGGATGTGGCCCGCGCCGGGCAGTCCTTCGGCCTCCAGACCGTCGTGGCCGATGAGCGCGACCCCGGCCGCGGCGAGGGCCCGGCGCAGGGCGTCCGTGCCGTCGGGGTGGGTGTCGCTGTCTGTCACCTCGACCGCGAGGGTGGTGGTGGTCTGGGTGAAGTCGCTGGTGGAGCTGGACCTCAGCAGGGCGCCGCCGTCGATGACGACGACATGGTCGCAGGTGCGTTCCAGCTCGCCCAGGAGGTGCGAGGTGACCAGCACGGAGATGCCGAAGTCGGTGTGGATCCGGCGGATCAGGCCGAGCATCTCGTCGCGGCCGACCGGGTCCAGGCCGTTGGTCGGCTCGTCGAGGAGGACCAGCTTCGGGTCGTGGACCAGTGCCTGGGCCAGCTTCACGCGCTGCTTCATACCGGTCGAGTAGCCGCCGATGGGGCGGTAGCGCTCTTCGTACAGGCCCACATGGCGCAGCGTGTCGGCGGTACGCTCGCGCGCCGCGGTCGGCGGCAGCCCGGACATCCGGGCCATGTGCACGACGAACTCGGTCGCCGAGACATCCGGCGGCAGGCAGTCGTGCTCGGGCATGTAGCCCACCCGTTCCCGGATGGCGGCGCCGCTGGTCGCGACGTCGAGCCCGAGCACTGCGGCCCGGCCCTCGGTGGCGGGGGAGAGACCCAGCAGGATCTTGATCAGTGTGGACTTGCCGGCTCCGTTGGAACCCACCAGGCCGGTCACACCGGGTCCGATGTCCAAGGAGAGCCGGTCAAGCGCGGTCACCCGGGGGAACCGCTTGCTCAGGCTTTCGGTCGCGATCACAGTCACGTCTTCGAAGGTAGTGGTGCGCGCCACAGAGGTCGTCAGCCCTGGCGGCTGGTTCCGCCTCAGACTCCAGACGTACGGACCCGTAGGGGGACCCCACGAGGGAGGAGGCACGAACCCGCGCCAGGCCCGGACCCGAACCTGTGCCGGGGGCGAGATCCGAACCTGTGCCCGGCCCGAGAGCCGAACCTGTGCCCGGCCCGAGAGCCGAACCTGTGCCGGTGCCGAGAACTGGGCGGCCGGGGGTTATCCACAGGTCGACGCACGCCCCTTGACGTAGCCGCTGGACATTGTCACATTCATCAGTGTCACGTTACGGGCACGTACCGCACACGGCAGGGAACGGACGGTGGCACGGCATGACCTCGGCGGTGAAGGACGGAACAGCCCTGGAGCTACAGGGGTTCAGAGAGGTGCAGCGCCTCGCCTACGACTGCGCGGAGGCAGTCGCGGGCCAGCTCAGGCCGGGCGTGACGGAGCGCGAGGCGGCGCGGATGCAGCGCGAGTGGCTGCGCGAGCGGGGTGTGCGGGACTGGTTCCATCTCCCCTTCGCCTGGTTCGGGGACCGCACGGCGTTCGTCGGCTTCAAGGTGCCGCTGCAGTTCTTCCCCACCAACCGGAAGCTGGAGCCGGGAATGCCGTTCATTCTCGACATGGCCCCGGTGTACAAGGGATTCACGGCGGACATCGGATATTCCGGCTGTCTCGGTCTGAGCCCCCTGCACGACAAGCTGCTGGCCGATCTGGAAGCCCATCGCGACCTGATCCTGCGCGAGGTGCGCGAACGCCGTTCGCTGCGCGCGATCTACGAGGACGTGGAACGCCTCATGATCAGACAGGGCTATGCGAACCGGCACCGCGCCTACCCCTTCGGCGTCATCGCCCACAAGGTGGACCGCGTCGATGAACGCCGTTGGTCCCCCCATGTCTTCGGATTCGGAACCCAGTCGCTCAAGGGCCTGCTGAGCGACGCGCTGCACGGACACCGGGACGGCTGGTCCCCGCTGTGGAGTCCGTACAGCTTCTCCGACCATCCACCGCGGCCCGGACTGTGGGCGGTGGAACCCCACCTCGGATTCCGGGGTACGGGCGCCAAGTTCGAGGAGATCCTGGTCGTCACGGACTCCCGGGATCCCGAGGAGAGCGCCTTCTGGCTGGACGACGATCTGCCGCACGTGCGGCGCTGGGCCGAGGAGAAGGTGGCGGCGTGAATCTGTCAGGAGCGCGCGAGCGCTGGGTCCGCACCGGCGGAATCGAGCTGTGCGTGACCGAGTTGGGCGACGAGAAGCAGCCGACCGTGGTGCTGGTGCACGGCTACCCGGACAGCAAGGAAGTCTGGTCGGACGTCGCGGTGCGGCTGGCCGAGCAATGGCACGTCGTGCTCTACGACGTGCGGGGGCACGGCAGGTCGACGGCGCCGAAGCCGCTGCGGGGCGGCTTCACGCTGGAGAAGCTCACGGACGACTTCCTGGCGGTCGCGGACGCGGTCAGCCCGGACCGGCCGGTGCATGTGGTGGGCCACGACTGGGGTTCGGTCCAGTCCTGGGAGTTCGCCACGGTCACGCGCACGGAGGGCCGGATCGCCTCCTTCACCTCGATGTCCGGCCCATCCCTGGACCACTTCGGGCACTGGATAAAGCAGCGGATGACCCACCCGACCCCCCGGCGCGTCGGCCAGCTCCTCGGCCAGGGAGCCAAGTCCTGGTACGTGTACATGCTGCATACGCCGGTCCTGCCGGAGCTCGCCTGGCGCGGGCCGCTGGGCAAGCGGTGGCCCCGGATCCTGGAGCGGATGGAGAAGGTGCCCGCGGGCGACTATCCGACGGACTCCCTGCCCGACGACGCGGCACACGGCGCCTGGCTCTACCGCGACAATGTGCGCTCCCGGCTGCGCAGGCCGCGCGCCGACGCCTACGCCCACGTACCGGTCCAGCTCATCACTCCGACCGGCGACATCTTCCTCTCGGAGAAGCTCTACGACCAACTGGACCACTGGGTTCCCCAGTTGGTACGCCGCTCCCTGCCGGCCAAGCACTGGGTACCGCGTACCAGGCCGGACCAGCTGGCGTCCTGGATCAGTGAGTTCGTCGCGGCGAACGAGACGGCCCGCCGGGAGGGCATGCCGGTGCAGGACACGGTGGCGAAGGGGGCGTACGCCGACCGGTTCGGCGGACAGCTCGTCCTGATCACGGGCGCGGCGGGCGGCATCGGCCGGGCCACCGCCTTCGCCTTCGCCGAGGCGGGGGCCAGGGTGGTGGCCGTGGACCGTGACGCCGAAGGGGCCGCCCGGACCGCGGAGATGGCCCGGCTCATCGGCGCCCCGGCCGCCTGGGGCGAGGCCGTCGACGTGAGCGACGAACAGGCGATGGAGAAGCTCGCGGAGAAGGTCGCCACGGAGTACGGAATCGTCGACGTCCTGGTGAACAATGCCGGGATCGGGCTGTCAGGCTCCTTCCTGGAGACCACCAGCGAGGACTGGAAGAACGTCCTGGACGTCAATCTGTGGGGGGTCATCCACGGCTGCCGCGTCTTCGGCAAGCAGATGGCCGACCGCGGACAGGGCGGCCACATCGTGAACACGGCCTCCGCGGCGGCCTACCAGCCCTCCAGGGCACTGCCCGCCTACAGCACGTCCAAGGCGGCCGTGCTGATGCTGAGCGAATGTCTGCGGGCCGAGCTGGCGGAGCGCTCGATCGGGGTCAGCGCGATATGCCCCGGCATCGTCAACACCAACATCACCGCGACCACGCACTTCGCGGGGGCCGACGCGGTGGAGGAGAAGCGCCTGCAGCAGCGGACCAGCCGACTGTACGGGCTCCGCAACTACCCGCCGGAGAAGGTCGCCGACGCCATCCTCAAGGCCGTGGTGCGCAACCAGGCGGTGGTACCGGTGACACCGGAGGCCCGGGGTGCCCGGCTGCTGTCCAGGATCAGTCCCGGGGTGCTGCGCGGGATCGCCCGGCTGAAGCCGCCGCTGTGAGCGGGCCGAGCACGTCCTCGCCGACGGAGGGCCGGGCACAACCGGCTGCCCGGACGGCTGCGGGCGGCCGGACGGAACCGGGCGCGCGGACGATTGCGGGCAGCCGGACCGAGCCGGGCACACGGACAGCCGCGGAGGGCCGGGTCGGCGTCGAGTACCGGATCGAGGATCTGGCGCATGCGAGCGGGGCCACCGTCCGCACGATCCGCGCCTACCAGGACCGCGGGCTGCTGCCCACACCGGAGCGGCGCGGGCGGGCCAATGTGTACCGCGAGACACATCTGGCCCGGCTGCGGCAGATCGCCGACCTCCTGGACCGCGGCTACACCCTGGCCAGCATCAAGGAGCTGCTGGAGGCATGGGACGCGGGGCGCGGTCTCGGCGGAGTGCTCGGTCTGGTCGCCGAGGTGCACGGGCCGTGGACCGACGAGGAGGCCGACCGGATCACCCGGGCCGAACTCGATGTCAGGTTCGGCGGCTCTCAGGACGACGAAGCGGTCGCGGAGGCGGTGGAGCTCGGAGTACTGGAACGCGTCCCGGGCCGGGACGACGAATTTCTCGTGCCGAGCCCCCAGGAGCTCGCCGTGGCCGTCGAGTTGCATGCCGCCGGGGTACCACTGCCCGCAATCTCCGGTCATCTGAGGGAACTTCGCGGCCAGGTCGAGCACATAGCGTCACGTTTTCTGGAGTTCACCACCGAGCATGTCTTCGCCCGCTATCTGGGCCACCACCCCCCGACGGACTCCGACGCGGCGGAGGCGGCCTCCATGGTGCGACGGCTCCGACCGCTCGCTCAGCAGACGGTGGACGCCGAACTGGCCCGTGCGATGCGGACCTTCGCCACCCGGCACCTGCACCACCACCTCGGGACGGACGAGTCGCTCATCAACGGGCAGCCCCGCCCGGTGCTCCTGCCCGCCACGACAATGGAGGCCGTCCAGAGTCTTGTTGGCCGGGACAACGTGGCGGCGTTCATCACGGCTGCCGCCGAACGCGAGGTGCAGGCCAGGACATTGGATGCACTTGCCTCATCTCACATAAAAGCTGAGGAAGTTGACCAAATGGGCTAAATCGAAGCTCACTTGTCCACAGAATCATCAAATTGCCTGTGGATAACCCGAGTTGGCTGTGGATCAAACCTGGGGACGGACATTACTGCCGCGAACTTCCCATGAAATCCGGATGCACCGGGATGTGCGTCACGGGCACTCTGACGTGATGGACGAACACCGCACCGTGAAGGTGTCCAAGTACCTCTCGAAGCATCTCCGGCACCGGCCCGAGCGCATCGGGATCACCCTCGACGCCAACGGCTGGGTGGCCGTCGATGAACTGCTGCGGGCGACGGCCCGCAACGGCTTCGTCGTCACCCGTGCCGAACTCGACCACGTCGTCGCCGTCAACGACAAGCGGCGCTTCACGGTGGACGGGGACCGGATCCGCGCCAATCAGGGCCACACCGTCGCCGTGGACCTCGACCTGCCGCCTGCCGAGCCGCCCGCGTACCTCTACCACGGCACCGTCGCCCGGGTGCTGGACACGATCCGCAGCGAAGGTCTGCGGCCCATGGACCGCCACCATGTGCATCTGTCGTCCGACCGTGAGACGGCGACCCGTGTCGGCGCCCGCCGCGGCCGGCCCGTCGTCCTCTCCGTGGACGCGGGAGCGATGCACCGCGCGGGTCACACGTTCCGGGTCAGCGCCAACGGAGTCTGGCTCGCGGATGCCGTGCCGCCGCAGTTCCTGCGCCTGCCGGGCTGACGCGGGAAGGTACCGGCCGGGCTCGTCTCCAGCCTCTCGCCGGGGACGGACCAGCGGCAACACCTGTCGGGGATCCCCGCCACATACAACGACGTCCGCCGTATCGTCGGGGCCATGCGTCTGAGCACTGTCATTCTGCCCATCCACCGCTGGACCGAAGGCCGAAAGGTCTGGCAGCGCGCCGAGGAACTGGGGTTCCACGCCGCCTACACCTACGACCACCTGTCCTGGCGGACCTTCCGTGACGGTCCGTGGTTCGGTGCGATTCCGACCCTGACCGCGGCGGCCGCCGCCACCGAGCGGCTGCGGCTCGGCACCCTCGTCACCTCGCCCAACTTCCGCCATCCGGTGACGCTCGCCAAGGACCTCATCACCCTGGACGACGTCTCCGGTGGACGGGTCACGCTGGGAATCGGCGCCGGTGGCGATGGATTCGACGCCACGACCCTGCGCCGGAGCGACGAGGAACCGTGGACTCCGCGCGAACGGGCGGACCACTTCGGCGAGTTCGTACCGCTCCTCGACAAGCTGCTGCGCGAGCCCTCGGTGACGTACGAGGGCGAGTTGTACGCGGCGAACGAGGCCCGGAACATTCCGGGCTGCGTACAGCGCCCCCGGCTGCCGTTCGCGGTCGCCGCCACCGGCCCGCGCGGGCTGAAGCTCGCCGCGCGGTACGGCCAGGCGTGGGTGACCACCGGAGATGCCAAGGTGTTCGAGACCGGGACGCCCGAGGAGTCCGTGGCAGCCATCCGCGGCCAGTTCACGAAGCTCGGCGCGGCCTGCGAGAGTGTCGGCCGGGACGTGGCGGAACTGGACAAGGTCCTGCTCACCGGTTTCACCCCGGACCGCCCACTGGAGTCGTTCGACGCGTTCGTCGACTTCGCCGGAACCCACTTCGCGCTCGGCTTCACCGAGATCGTGCTCCACTGGCCGATCCAGGGGTCGGACTTCGCGGCGGACGAGAAGGTCTTCGAGCGGATCGCCACCGACGGGCTGGCCCAGCTCGGCTGATCAGCACAGCGGAGCCGGTCCAGCTCGGCTGATCAGCACAGCGGCACTCAGGCATATGCCAGAGGGATGTTCCGCAGCTCAGGGGCGCGCATCCTCAGATGTGCGCCCCTGCGCACGCCCGTGCACCCTCGTACGCGAGAATGAAGCGGTGACCTCAGCTACCGACTCGCCTCTGCCTGCCCTGACCCGGCTGATCGCCACCGACCTGGACGGCACGCTGCTGCGCGACGACAAGACCGTGTCCGACCGCACCATCGCCGCCCTCGCCGCCGCCGAGGAGGCCGGGATCGACGTCTTCTTCGTCACCGGCCGGCCCGCCCGCTGGATGGATGTGGTGAGCGACCATGTCCACAGCCACGGCCTGGCGATCTGCGCGAACGGTGCGGTGGTCGCCGACCTGCGTGCCGACGGCGAGCTGCTCACGGTCCACCCCCTGGAGCGCGACGCCGCCCTCCATGTCATCCACACGCTGCGCGAGAGCGCCCCCGGCACCTCCTTCGCCATCGAGCTGACCACCGGCATCAACTACGAACCGGCCTACCCGCCGTTCCACCTGGACCCGGGTGCCACGGTGGCCGTCGCCGAGAAGCTGCTCCACGAGGACGCTCCGGGCGCCGGTGCCCCCGTGCTGAAGGTCCTCGCCCACCACACCGAGCTCGCCCCGGACGACTTCCTCGCGCTGGCCCGTACGGCCGCCGGGGACCGCGCCTCCTTCACCCGCTCCAGCCCTTCCGCGCTCCTGGAGATCAGTGGGCTCGGAGTCTCCAAGGCCAGCACACTCGCGGACTGCTGCGCGCGGCGCGGCATCTCCCCCGCCGAGGTCGTGGCCTTCGGCGACATGCCCAACGACGTGGAGATGCTCAGCTGGGCCGGTGCCTCGTTCGCGATGGGCAACGCCCACCCTGCGGCCGTGGCCGCCGCGTCGGGTACGACGCTCACCAACAACGAGGACGGCGTCGCGGTCGTCATCGAGCGGATCCTCGCCACCCGCTGACCACGGTGCGGTCCGGCGGAGCACGGTGACGCCCGCCGGATGCGCGTACTGGGTGTCGCCCCCGGCCACCGCGACTCCCGGGACCCCGAGACGTCGTACGGCCAGGCGGCCCGCTCCGCCCGGCCGTCAGAGCGGGGCCTCCCACACCACCGTCGTACCGCCGCCGTCCTCCCCGATTCCCGGGCCGAACCAGCTCGCCCCGCCCAGGGACTCGGCACGGCGGGCCAGGTTGCGCAGTCCGCTGCGGCGCCCGTCCTGGGGGATGCCCACCCCGTCGTCGGCGACCGAGAGGCGTACCGCGTCGCGCCCGTCCGGCAGGGTGGCCGTCGCGTCGACGACCACGTCGATGAGGGAGGCGTTCGCGTGCCGGAAGGCGTTGGACAGCGCCTCGCGCAGGGCGGCGATGAGGTTCTTCCCGGTGAGTTCACCGACGAGTGAATCGACGGGGCCGAGAAAGCGGTGCGACGGCTTGAAGCCCAGCGGGACGGCCGCCATGTTGATCTCGCGCAGCACACGGGTGCGCAGCCCCGACGGGGCCTCGGCCGGTTCCTGCTGGAGCGCGAAGATGGCGGTACGGATCTCCTGGATGGTCACGTCCAGTTCGTCGACCGCCCGGCCGACGCCGGTCTGCACCTCGGGGACCTCCGACCGGCGCTGCGCGCTCTCCAGCATCATCCCGGTGGCGAACAGCCGTTGGATGACGAGGTCGTGGAGGTCGCGGGCGATCCGGTCGCGGTCCTCGTAGACCGCGAGCCGCTCCCGGTCCCGCTGCGCCTCGGCCATCATCAGCGCGAGCGCCGCCTGCGAGGCGAACTGGGTGGCCAGCGTCCGTTCCGTCTCCGTGAAGGGACGCCCGCCCCGGGCCCGTGGGGTGGCCAGCGCGCCGAGCACCCGGCCCCCGCTGTGCAGCGGCAGCATCATGCTGGGGCCGAACCGGCCGGCCAGCTTGGTGATCATGCGGGAGTCGGTGGCCGAGTCGTCCATGAACACCGCGTCCCCGTCGAGCAGTGCCGCCACCACCGTGCTCTCCGCCGGAATGATCACGCCGAGCGCCGCGGAAGGGTCGTCGGCGGAGACGGCGACGATCTCCAGGCCGCCCTCCTCGGCGGGCAGCAGCACGATTCCGGCGGCGGAGTCGGCGAGGTGGCGGGCCTGTTCGGCGACGACGGCCAGGGCGTCGTCGGCGTCGCCGCCGGAGAGCAGCGCGGTGGTCACGGCCACGGAGCCGTCGATCCACCGCTCGCGCTGCCGCGCCGCTTCGTAGAGGCGGGCGTTGCCGATCGCGATCCCCGCCTCCGTGGCGAGCACCCGCACCATGTGCAGGTCGTAGTCGCTGAACTCGGCCCCGTCGTGCTTCTCGGTCAGATAGAGGTTGCCGAAGATCTCTCCCTGTACGCGGATGGGTACGCCGAGAAAGGTCCGCATCCGGGGATGGCCGGGCGGGAATCCGGCGGCCCGGGGATCGGCCGTCAGATCGGCCAGCCGGACGGGGACGGGGTCGTGGATCAGCGCGCCCAGAAGACCTCTGTGCCCGTCGGGCCGGCGCCCGATCTCCCGGGCCACCTCGTCCGGAACCCCGAAGGTGACGAAGTCGGAGAGTCCTTCGCCCGCTTCGTCCACGACGCCGATGGCGGCGTAGCGGGCGTGGGCGAGTTCGGCCGCGGTCTCACAGATGCGGTCGAGGGTGGAGTGCAGTTCCAGGCCCGTGCCGACGGAACGCATCGCCTCCAGCAGTTGCGGGACACGGGCGGTGAGCTCGGTGGAGAGGCCCTGCAGACTGCGGGTGGCCCGCGTCGCGGCTTCGAGTGAGTCCTTCGGGTCCTGCTCTGGCATGCACCGAGCCTAATTAGTACCGATTGGCAACGAAAGTCGGAACTCCCCTCAGGCCCCTGCCCGAACGGACGCCTCCGTCATGGACGCCTTCTCCGCGGCTGTCTCCTCCGCGGCCGTCTCCTCCTCGGCCGTCTCCGCCGCAGGCACCTCCAACGCGGGCGCGGACTTCCGTGCGGACTTCCGTGCAGACTCCCGTACGAACTTCCGTGCGGGCTCCCCGACGCTCTCGCGCACCGTCTCCCGCTCGCGCTCCAGCATCCGGCGCAGCGGCCCCTCCTGCGCCACGAGCGCGGCGTACGGGCCGCGCTGCACCACCCGGCCCGTGTCCATCACCAGCACCTCGTCGACGGCGTCCAGCCCTTCGATGCGGTGGGTGATCAGCACGGTCGTACGTCCCCGGGTCGCCGCCAGCAGGTCCGCGGTCAGGGCGTCCGCCGTTGCCAGGTCGAGGTGTTCCGCGGGCTCGTCGAGGACCAGGACGGGGAAGTCGGCGAGCAGCGCACGGGCCAGCGCGAGCCGCTGGCGCTGACCGCCCGAGAGCCGCGCTCCGTGTTCGCCCACCAGGGTGTCCAGCCCGTCCGGCAGCCCTTCGGCCCAGTCCAGCAGCCGCGCCCCGGCCAGGGCGTCGCGCAGCTCGGCGTCGGTCGCCCCGGTACGGGCCAGGCGCAGGTTCTCGCGGATGGAGCTGTCGAAGACATGGGCGTCCTGGGCGCACAGCCCGACGAACGCGCGAACCGTGTCCCCGTCCAGGGCGCGGGCGTCGACTCCGCCGATCCGGTACGTGCCCTCCCGGGCGTCCAGGAAGCGGAGCAGAACCTGGGCCAGCGTCGTCTTGCCCGCACCGGAGAGCCCGACGACAGCGACGCGCCGGCCGGGCACCAGCGTCAGGTCGACGGACTCCAGGGCGTCCCGCCCCGACCCCGCGTACCGGGCCGTCAGCCCCCGTACCTCCAGCGGGAAGGGCGAAGCGGGCGCCTCGGCCGGACTTTCGGGTTCCCGTACCGGTACGGGGGCGTCCAGCACCTCGTAGACCCGCTCCGCGCTCCGCCTGACGCGTTGGCGGTACTGCACGGCGAGGGGCAGTCCGGCCACGGCCTCGAAGGCGGCGAGCGGGATGAGCACCACGACCGCGAGCTCCAGGCCCTCCAGCCGTCCGCCGTACACCGCGGGTACGGCGACGAGGGCGGCGGCCACCACGGTGAGCCCGCAGATCAGGGCGAAGAGTCCGCCGCCCAGCGCGGTCGCGGTCGCCGCCCGGGAGGCGATCCGGGTGAGGAGGCCGTCGGCCTCGCGTACCCGGGCGTGACGGGCGGGCAGCGCCCCGGCGACGGTCAGTTCCGCCGTTCCGCCCAGCAGATCGGTGACACGGGTGGCCAGCGCGGCACGGGCGGGCGCGAGTTGACGCTCCGCGTGCCGGGCACAGGCGCCGCTGATCAGCGGTACGCCGACCCCGGCGAGCAGCAGTCCGACGGCGAGCACCGCGCCCGCCTCCGGGAGCAGCCAGGCGGTGAATCCGGCGGCCGCCGTTCCGACGACGACCGCGGTCCCCGCGGGCAGCAGCCAGCGCAGCCAGTAGTCCTGCAGCGCGTCCACATCGGCGACGAGCCGGGACAGCAGGTCGCCGCGGCGCGTCGTGCGCAGACCCGCGGGCGCGATGCGCTCAAGCCCGCGGTACACGGCCACGCGCAGCTCGGCGAGCATCCTGAGCACCGCGTCGTGGGAGACGAGGCGCTCGGCGTAGCGGAAGACGGCCCGGCCGATGCCGAAGGCGCGGGTCGCGGTGACGGCGACCATCAGATAGAGCACCGGGGGCTGCTCGGAGGCGCGGGAGATCAGCCATCCGGAGACGGCCATGAGCCCGACGGCCGAGCCCACGGCGAGGCTGCCCAGCAACAGGGCGAGCGCCAGCTGTCCGCGCTGCGCACCGGCGGCCTCCCGGACCCGGGCGAGCACCCGCCCCCCGGACCGGGGCGCGGTCTCGCGCAGCGGCGCGGGCTCGGGAAGGTCCACCGGATCACCGGCGGCGAACGGTTCCGCACCCGCACCGGCCGGGCGCTGCGACGGCGGTACCGAAGCGTCCCGCTCCCCGTCGGCGGCCGTGGCGGCCCGCTCGGTGTGCTCCCTCGGCTCCAGCGTCACCACGCGGTCGGCGACCGCCAGCAGTGCCGGACGGTGCACGACCAGCAGCACGGTCCGCCCGGCCGCCAGCCGCCCGACCGCCTCGACGATGCCCGCCTCCGTCTCGCTGTCCAGGTTCGCGGTCGGTTCGTCGAGCAGCAGCAGTGGCCGGTCGGCGAGGAACGCCCGCGCGAGGGCGAGACGCTGGCGCTGACCGGCCGAGAGCCCGGCACCGTCCTCGCCCAGCGGTGTCCGGGCCCCTTCGGGCAGCTCCGTGACGAAGTCGTACGCCCCGGCGTCCCGCAGTGCCGCCGCCACGGCCTCGTCGTCGGCGTCCGGCCTGGCCAGACGTACGTTCTCGGCGATCGTGCCCGCGAAGAGGTGCGGGCGCTGCGGCACCCAGGCGATCCGTTCGCGCCAGCGCTCGGGGGAGAGGTCGGCGAGGTCGGTGCCATCGACCCGTACCCGCCCCTCGTCGGGCACCGCGAAGCCCAGCACCACATTGAGGAGGGTGGACTTGCCGACGCCGCTGGGACCGACCAGTGCGACGGTCTCCCCCGGCTCCACGACCAGCGACGCGGCGTCGAGCGACGGTTCGCCGCGGCCACCGTGCCGGACCGTCACATCCTCCAGCTCCAGCCGCAGCGACGCGGGGACGGCCCGGGTGCCGGCGGCCGGCGGCTCGGCCTCCAGGACCGAGAAGATCTCCTCGGCGGCCGAGAGTCCCTCCGCCGCCGCGTGGTACTGCGCCCCCACCTGCCGGATCGGCAGATATGCCTCGGGCGCGAGGATCAGGACCACCAGCCCGGTGTAGAGGTCGAGTTCGCCGTGCACCAGCCGCATCCCGATGGTGACGGCAACGAGCGCCACCGACAGCGTCGCCAGCAGCTCCAGGGCGAAGGAGGACAGGAACGCGATCCGCAGCGTCCGCATGGTGGCCCGGCGGTACTGCGAGGTGATCGTGCGGATCGATTCGGCCTGGGCCTTGGCCCGTCCGAAGACCTTCAGGGTCGGCAGCCCGGCGACCACGTCCAGGAAGTGCCCGGAGAGCCGGGACAGCAGCTGCCACTGACGGTCCATGCGGGACTGGGTGGCCCAGCCGATCAGGATCATGAAGAGCGGAATGAGCGGAAGCGTGACCACGATGATCGCGGCCGACACCCAGTCCTCGGTGACGATCCTGGCCAGGACCGCCACCGGCACCACCACCGCGAGCCCGAGCTGCGGCAGATAGCGCGCGAAGTAGTCGTCGAGGGCGTCGACCCCCCGGGTGGCCAGCGCCACCAGGGAGCCGGTGCGCTCACCGCTCAGCCAGTCCGGCCCGAGCCGTGTGGCCCGCTCCAGGAGCCGGCCGCGCAGTTCGGACTTGACCGCCGCGCTCGCCCGGTACGCGGCCAGTTCGGTGAGCCAGGCGACGAGCGCCCGGCCCAGCGCGACCGCGACGAGCAGAAGCAGCGGTGTGCGGAGTTCGGAGACCGTCATACGGTCCTCGAACCCGCCCACCACCACCTCGGCGATGAGCATGGCCTGGGCGATGACCAGCGTCGCACCGACCAGTCCAAGCGCCACCACGGCCGCCAGGAAGAAGCGGGTGGCCCTGGCGTACCGGAGCAGGCGCGGGTCGATCGGTTTCACGTGAAACATCTCCCAGAGGGCTCAGTGCGCGTCGACACGTACACGCGCGGACGTCAGTGCGCGTCGGCGATGTGCTGCGTACCGATGCGCTTGCGGAACACCCAGTACGTCCACCCCTGGTACATCAGCACCACGGGCGTCGCGATCCCGGCACACCAGGTCATGATCTTCAAGGTGTACGGGGTGGACGAGGCGTTGGTGACCGTGAGGTTCCAGGCGTCGTTGAGCGAGGACGGCATGACGTTCGGGAAGAGCGTCAGGAAGAGCATGGCGACCGCCGCCGTGATCGTCACTCCCGAGAGCGCGAACGACCAGCCCTCACGCCCCACCGCGATGGCGCCGATCGCACCGACCAGCGCCACCACGGCGATGATCATCGCGAGCAGGCTCCAGCCGTCGCCGTTGTCGGCCTGGGTCCAGGCCAGGAAGCCCAGCGCGAGCACCGCGGTGACCAGGCCCAGCTTCAGAGCGAGCTTGCGTGCCCGCTGCCGGATGTCCCCGACCGTCTTGAGCGCGGCGAACACCGAGCCGTGGAAGGTGAACAGGAAGAGCGTGACCAGTCCGCCGAGGATGGAGTACGGGTTGAGCAGGTCCCAGAAGTTGCCGACGTACTCCATGTCGGCGTCGATCTTCACGCCGCGCACGATGTTCCCGAACGCCACTCCCCACAGCAGTGCGGGGATCAGCGAGGTCCAGAAGATCGCGTGCTCCCAGTTGGTCTGCCACTTCTCCTCGGGCCGCTTGGCGCGGTACTCGAAGGCGACACCCCGCACGATCAGGCAGAGCAGGATGATCAGCAGCGGCAGATAGAAGCCGGAGAACAGCGTGGCGTACCACTCCGGGAAGGCGGCGAAGGTCGCACCTCCCGCGGAGAGCAGCCAGACCTCGTTGCCGTCCCAGACGGGCCCGATCGTATTGATCAGGACCCGCCGCTCCTTGCGGTTACGGGCCAGCAGTTTGGTGAGGACTCCGATGCCGAAGTCGAATCCCTCCAGGAAGAAGTAGCCGGTCCAGAGGACGGCGATGAGCACGAACCAGACGTCGTGGAGTTCCATCTCTCAGCTCCTCTGCTCTCAGTAGGAGAAGGCCATCGGCCGGTCGGCGTCTTCTTCGTCATGACCGCCGATCTTGGTGGGCGGGTTGAGGTCGGCCTCCGTGAGTTCCGGCGGTCCGGCCTTGACGTACTTCACGAGCAGCTTGACCTCGATCACGGCGAGCACCGCGTAGAGCAGGGTGAAGATGATCATCGAGGTCAAGACCTCGCCCTGCGAGACGCCGGGGGAGACCGCGTCACGGGTCTGGAACACGCCGTAGACGACCCAGGGCTGCCGCCCCATCTCGGTGAAGATCCAGCCCCAGGAGTTGGCGATCAGCGGGAAGAGCAGGGTCCAGAGCGCGACGATCCAGTAGAGCTTGGTGAGCTTCGGGCTCAGCGCCTTGTTCTTGAACAGGACCAGATGCGGCACTTCGTCCTCACCGGTACGCATCCCCGGTGGCAGCATGAACTTCTTCCGGGTCAGCCACAGCCCCAGGATGCCGAGGGCGAAGGACGCCATCCCGAAGCCGATCATCCAGCGGAAGCTCCAGAAGGCGACGGGAATGTTCGGCCGGTAGTCGCCGGGCCCGTACTTCTCCTGCTCGGCCTTGTTGATGTCGTTGATGCCGGGGACGTACGAGTTGAAGTCGTCGTCCGCGAGGAAGGACAGTATCCCCGGGATCGAGATCTCCACGGAGTTGTGGCCCTTGCTGACATCCCCGTACGCGAAGATCGAGAAGGGCGCCGAGTTCTGCCCGTCCCACAGCGCCTCGGCCGCCGCCATCTTCATCGGCTGCTGCTTGAACATCACCTTGCCCAGCAGGTCGCCGCTGACCGCGGTGAGCAGTCCGGCGATCACGACCGTGACCAGGCCCACCCGCAGCGAGGTCCGCATCACCGGGATGTGCTTCTTGCGCGCCAGGTGGAAGGCGGCGATGCCGACCATGAAGGCGCCGCCGACGAGGAAGGCCGCCGTGATGGTGTGGAAGAACTGGGTGAGCGCGGTGTTCTGCGTGAGCACGTGCCAGAAGTCGGTGAGCTCGGCGCGGCCGCGTTCCTCGTTGATCCGGTAGCCGACCGGGTGCTGCATCCAGGAGTTGGCCGCCAGGATGAAGTACGCGGAGAGGATGGTGCCGATCGAGACCATCCAGATGCAGGCGAGGTGGATCTTCTTCGGCAGCTTGTCCCAGCCGAAGATCCACAGCCCGATGAAGGTGGACTCGAAGAAGAACGCGATCAGTGCCTCGAAGGCGAGCGGTGCACCGAAGACGTCGCCGACGAACCGCGAGTAGTCGGACCAGTTCATTCCGAACTGGAACTCCTGGACGATGCCGGTGACCACACCCATGGCGATGTTGATCAGGAAGAGCTTGCCCCAGAACTTGGTGGCCCTGAGGTACTTCTCGTTGCTCGTCCGGACCCAGGCGGTCTGCAGGCCGGCGGTGAGCGCGGCGAGCGAGATCGTCAGGGGGACGAAGAGGAAGTGGTAGACGGTGGTAATACCGAACTGCCATCGCGCCAGGGTCTCCGGCGCCAGAGCTAGGTCCACGTCGTCTTCTCCTTAGGTCGCCGTGGTCACAGCGGCAGCTTGCCCTGTTAATCCCGTCGATCACGGGACGAACCATGACACGCTTGTGAACGCGTTCACATTCACAAGCATTATGGCGCACAGACTTTCGGGACCTTCGTGCGGGGTACCCCTCTTCGGGCTTTCGGCACGATCTCACCCGCAATCCACCGGGAACGCCCCTGGGCGGCATGGTGGCCCCGGACTCCGGACAGCGCGGTGGCCCCGGACCCCATAGGTCGGGGTCCGGGGCCACCGGCGGACGTACTGCCGCGGCCGGTAACGGCCGGCCACCGCGACTGCCTGCGACCGGCCGCAGCCGATCGCCGCTCAACGCTGTCGCCTACAGCCGTGCGCGGTACTCCTCCGCCACCTTCAGGAACAGGTCGTTCGCCTCGCCCTCCCCGACCGAGACCCGCACGCCCTCACCCGCGAACGGGCGCACCACCACACCGGCCTTCTCGCAGACGGCGGCGAAGTCGCCGGTACGGTCACCGAGCCGCAGCCAGACGAAGTTGGCCTGGGACTCCGGAACGGTCCACCCCTGCCCCACGAGCCCCTCGTAGACACGGGCCCGCTCGCCGACCAGGAAGCCGACCCGCCCCAGCAGTTCGTCCTCGGCCCGGAGCGACGCGACCGCCGCGTCCTGCGCGAGCTGGCTGACGCCGAAGGGGACGGCCGTCTTCCGCAGCGCGGCGGCCACCGGCTCATGGGCCACCGCGAACCCGACCCGCAGCCCTGCCAGGCCGTACGCCTTGGAGAAGGTCCTCAGCACCGCCACGTTGGGCCGGTCCCGGTAGATCTCGATGCCGTCCGGCACCTCGACGTCACGGACGAACTCCCGGTACGCCTCGTCGAGCACCACCAGGACATCGCCCGGCACCCGGTCCAGGAACCGCTCCAGCTCGGCCCTGCGCACGGCGGTGCCGGTCGGGTTGTTCGGGTTGCAGACGAAGATCATCCGGGTCCGGTCGGTGATCGCGTCCGCCATCGCGTCGAGATCGTGCACCTCGCCGTCGGTCAGCGGCACCTTCACCGAGGTCGCCCCGCTGACCTGGGTGATGATCGGGTACGCCTCGAAGGAACGCCAGGCATAGATGACCTCGTCGCCGGGGCCCGAGGTGGCCTGGAGCAGCTGCTGGGCCACGCCGACCGATCCGGTGCCGGTGGCCAGGTGCGCGAGGGGCACACCGAAGCGGTCGGCCAGCTCGTTCATCAGAGCGGTACACGCCATGTCCGGGTACCGGTTGAAGTCCGCGGCGGCGGCCAGCGTGGACTCCAGCACTCCGGGCAGCGGCGGATACGGGTTCTCGTTGGAGGACAGCTTGAAGGCGACCGGTCCATCGGCGGCGGCCGGCTTGCCCGGCACATAGGCAGGCACACCGTCCAGCTCGGCACGCAGCTTGGGGCTCGTCTCGCTCACCGCAGGTCCTCCTAGGTCATCCGCACGCATCAATACTGCTCACCTTATGAGGATTGGGCCCTGCTGCGAATGGCGGGAGCGAGGAATCGTTTCAGGGGGGAGCGTTTCTCTGTCCCGACGCACGCCGGTGGCTCACTCCGTGGCGCGCGTCCCCCGAAGTGGTGAGTTGAGACCTCTTCGAAACATCGAACATTTAGTAGGCCCACGCCGTTCGACACATGACACACTGAGGCTCAGGCGACCAACCCCCTTTGCTTTCAAGGCGTTTGGTCGATAGTGACCATGCAGAAACGTGCCTGTCAACGTGTGCATATGCGACCGGCCTGACCACCCCTCCGAGCCCTACTATCGGCTCGCCATGACAGCAGCAGGGAAGCACCAGGTGAGCCGGACGGAGACCCCCCGGCGCAACGGCCGGCCGGGACGGGCGGGTATCCGTGACGTGGCCGCCGCGGCCGGAGTCTCGATCACGACCGTCTCCGACGCGCTCAACGGCAAGGGCAGGCTCCCGGACGCCACCCGCCGCCATGTCCGCGAGGTCGCAGAGCGCCTGGGCTACCGCCCGTCCGCCGCGGCCCGAACCCTCCGTACCGGCAGGTCCGGCCTGATCGGCCTGACCGTGACCACCTACGGGAATGAACCTTTCACCTTCACCGAATTCGCGTACTTCGCGGAGATGGCCAGAGCCGCGACCTCCGCGGCCCTCGACCGCGGATACGCCCTCGTCATCCTCCCCGCCACCTCCCGCCACGACGTCTGGTCGAACGTCGCTCTCGACGGCACCGTCGTCATCGACCCCTCCGACCAGGACCCGGTCGTCACCGAACTCGTACGCCAGGGCCTGCCTGTCGTCTCGGACGGCCGCCCGGCCGGGACGCTTCCGGTCACCGCCTGGGTCGACAACGACCACCGGGCCGCCGTGCTCGACCTCCTCGACCACCTCGCCGCCGCCGGGGCGCGCCGTATCGGCCTGCTGACCGGCACCACCACCGACACGTACACCCGGCTGTCGACCACCGCGTATCTCCACTGGTGCGAGCGGGTGGGCCAGGACCCGGTCTACGAGTCCTACCCGGCCCACGACCCCTGCGCGGGCGCGGTCGCCGCCGACCGCCTCCTCGCCCGCCCGGACCGCCCCGACGCCGTCTACGGGCTCTTCGACCCCAACGGGACCGATCTGCTGGCGGCCGCCCGCCGCTACGGCCTGCGGGTCCCTGAGGACCTGCTGCTGGTCTGCTGCAGCGAGTCCACCGTGTACGCGAGCACCGAGCCGCCCATCACGACGCTCTCGCTCAAGCCGCACCGCATCGGCACAGCCGTCGTCCAGCTCCTCATCGACGCCATCGAGGGCGTCGAACACGACGGTCCGGTGGAGCAGGTGATACCGACGGAGCTCATCGTCCGGACCTCCTCGCAACGGCGTCCGCCCCGCACCACCGTCAGCCCGCCACGATCCCCGAGCGGGGACTGATCGTATTATTCCGGACCAATTGGCCGGTGAACCGTGCGTGCGCCCGGATTCACCACCCCTGGTGCGTCACACAGCACGATCCGCATTCCTATGATGGGCGCACGACACCGCGGACCACCTCTACCAGGCACGGCCCGTCAGGTGTACGGCGGCGCGACGGTGGTGGAGGGGTCGATGACTCAGGGGGCCGGTCAGGAACCCGTGGTGCGGACGGCGACGTTGCGCGACTTCCGCGTACCGCCGTATGCGCAGACGCCCGTGCCTCGGCACCCACCGCACCCGGGCAACGCCATGCCCGGCGACGAGCCGCCGGCGGGCTACACGCCCACCGAACGCGACCTTCCCGTCATCAATCGCGGCGACACGGTCCAGGTGCGGACCGCCCCGGACCCGCAGGCCGTTCCCGGTACGGAGCGCGGCCCGCTGTACGTCGTGGGTGACGTCCACGGCTATCTGGACGAGCTGCTGGCCGCCCTCGCCGAACAGGGCCTCGTCGACGCCGACGGCAACTGGACCGCGGGCAACGCCCGGCTGTGGTTCCTCGGCGACTTCACGGACCGCGGCCCGGACGGCATCGGCGTCATCGACCTCGTCATGCGCCTCTCCGCCGAGGCGGCGGCCGCGGGTGGCTACTGCAAGGCCCTCATGGGAAACCACGAGCTGTTGCTGATCGGCGCCAAGCGGTTCGCCGACACTCCGGTCAACTCCGGAGCCGGCACCGCCACCTTCCAGGCCGCCTGGCTGCTCAACGGCGGCCAGAAGACGGACATGGAGCGGCTCCAGGACGTCCACCTCCAGTGGATGTCCCGGCTCGACGCGGTCGTCGAGGAGGACGGGCACCTGCTGATGCACTCCGACACGACGGCGTACCTCGACTACGGGTCCACCATCGAGGACGTCAACGACACGGTGCACGCCATTCTCACGCGTAACGACGCCGATGAGTGCTGGGACCTCTTCCGCAAGCTCACCAAGCGGTTCGCCTTCCGCGACGAGGGCGGCTCGCAGGCGGCGCGCGAGCTGATGGCGACCTACGGCGGACAGCGCGTCGTCCATGGTCACAGCCCCATTCCGTATCTGCTCGGCGAAGTCGGTTCGGAGGACGGCGAGAACGGTGCGGGGCCCGTGGTGAACGGTCCGCATGTGTACGCGGACGGGCTCGCCATCGCCATGGACGGCGGAGTGACCATGGCCGGAAAGCTGTTGGTCGTCCAACTCCCCCTGCATGACTGAGGGCTGTCGGGGAAGACGCATCCACGACCTGACCCCGCCGATCACCGGGCCCAATTACGGAAAGCCCCTGTCACCCCGTGCCGTGAGCGCTCTACCATCGGCGTATCAGTAGCAGGCTCTCCTCCGTTTCCGCCCGATCGCCCGGCCAACGCGGGTCATCAGGCCCTACGGAGCATCGGGGGATGCATATGAATAGCGCTCCGCACCTGCTGGCCGAGGACCGCCCCGAGTACGAGCGGATCCTCGGTGACGCACTGCGTCATGCTCACGAACGCCCGGATCTGGACGGCGTCGGAGACCATCTCAACACGGAACAGCTGCGCACCATGGCGCTGAACGCCACGGACCTGATCACCGCGGCCGCCGCCACGGAGTACGAGCACTACGTGCGCGCCCGCGGCGAGCTGCGTACGCCCACGGGTGCGGCGGACCAGGACGAGGATCAGGAACCGGACCTCGGTAGACCGCTGGGCGGGACGGACCGGACGGGCGGCATAGGCGCGGCCGTCACGGTCCTGGCACCGGTCCTGGCGGGGACGGCCGCCCTGATCTTCCTGCTGGTCGGCTACGTACTGAAGGCCGTCAGCCCGTCGCTCGCCTTCGCCGGCACCATGGTCACGGCCGGGTGGTTCTTCGGGGCCTTCGCCGCGGTGGCCAGCCTCGTCGCCGCCACGGGGCTGCTGACCACCGCGCTCCGCAACGGTGCGTCCTCGCTGTCCGCCGAGAACGAGGAGCAGGAGCTCCCGGAAGAGGTCGCGCGGGCCAGGGAGGCTTGGCGCCATGCCCTGCTGGAGCGCGGCATCCTGCCGTTCCTGCGGGACGCCCTGGCCGATCCGACCGCCGGTCCCGCCGCGCGGACCCCGCACCCCTCCCCCAACCGCATCCCGAAGATCGGCTACAGCAGGCCGGACTTCTCCGGCCCGGAGGACGGCCCCTCGGCGGGCCCGCGGCCGACCTTCACCAGCCCCGACTTCACGAGCCCGGACTTCGGCGGCCCCGAACACCAGCCGGACTGACGGCCACGCGCGCATCAGGCCACCTGTGCCCGCCCCGCCTGTGCCCACCCCGCGCACGCCCGCGCGGACACGGCAAAGGCCGGGGCAGCTCACGCTGCACCCGGCCCGTGCGGTGCTCCGGCCCGTAACGGGACCGGAGCGGTGAATCAGACGCCCTGCGGAGCCAGCTTCGGGTTGGCACCGTACTCGTTCGACTCGTACTTGCCCTCGGTGGCCAGGAAGACCAGCAGGATGATGCCGCCGACCAGCGGGATGAGCGAGATCAGGATCCACCAGCCCGAACGGCCGGTGTCGTGCAGCCGGCGCACGACGACCGCGATCGAGGGCACGATGACCGCGACGAGGTAGATGTAGTACGGGATCTGCGTGCCTATCACCCCGCCGATGACCATCAGGATCACGGCAGCGATGAAGTTGAAGAGCACGAACATCCAGTACTCCTTGCGGCGTGCGCGACCGCTGAAGCCTGCGTAGTTCTTGAGTACGTCCAGGTACCAGTTCATGGTGATTCCCTCCCCGGGCCCCCCGTGCGAGGGCTCACATTTTTCAGCCAGGCATGCCGGAAAGTAAGGCACAGATAAGGACGCGGTCAAGCGCAGGCGGGCCGGGGGCGAAACGTACATCCAGCTGCAGCTCTACCGTGTCCATACCGTCGCTCAACCACTACGGAATACACGGCAAATGGGCCTTGTGTGGCCGAAACAGCCTGTTACGGACAGTTGTTGGGATCTCCGGTGCCGGGATACGGCGTCGCCCCGGGCGCAGAGGCTCCCGGGGCGACACCGCCAAGTCCCTCCTGGCATCGCGGAATTCCGCATGCCCCGGCCCCCTCCCGTAGGACGGAGACCGGGGCTCCGGTCAGTCCGCGATCGGCAGATAGACCCGGTTGCCCGAGGCCGCGAACTCCTTCGACTTCTCCGCCATGCCCGTCTCGATCTCCGCCCGCGACCCGCCGTGCTCACGCCGGATGTCCTGGGAGATCTTCATCGAGCAGAATTTCGGCCCGCACATCGAACAGAAATGCGCCGTCTTCGCCGGTTCGGCAGGCAGCGTCTCGTCGTGGAACTCCCGTGCCGTGACCGGGTCCAGAGCCAGATTGAACTGGTCCTCCCAGCGGAACTCGAACCGCGCGTCCGACAGCGCGTCGTCCCAGTCCTGCGCTCCCGGGTGCCCCTTGGCGAGGTCCGCCGCATGGGCCGCGATCTTGTAGGTGATCACGCCGGTCTTCACGTCGTCCCGGTTGGGCAGCCCCAGGTGCTCCTTGGGCGTGACGTAACAGAGCATCGCCGTCCCCCACCAGGCGATCATCGCCGCGCCGATGCCGGAGGTGATGTGGTCGTACGCCGGAGCGACATCGGTGGTCAGCGGGCCGAGCGTGTAGAACGGCGCCTCCTCGCAGATCTCCTGCTGGAGGTCGATGTTCTCCTTGATCTTGTGCATCGGGACATGGCCCGGTCCCTCGATCATCGTCTGGACGCCGAACCGCTTGGCGATCGTGTTCAGCTCGCCCAGCGTGCGCAGTTCGGCGAACTGCGCCTCGTCGTTGGCGTCGGCGATCGACCCGGGGCGCAGACCGTCGCCCAGCGAGTACGTCACGTCGTACGTCGCCAGGATCTCGCAGAGTTCCTCGAAGTGGTCGTACAGGAACGACTCCTTGTGGTGCGCGAGGCACCAGGCGGCCATGATCGAACCGCCGCGGGAGACGATGCCGGTCTTGCGACGGGCCGTCAGCGGCACGTACGGCAGGCGCACACCGGCGTGCACCGTCATGTAGTCGACGCCCTGCTCGGCCTGCTCGATGACCGTGTCCTTGTAGATCTCCCAGGTCAGCTCCTCCGCCCTGCCGTCGACCTTTTCGAGGGCCTGATAGAGGGGAACGGTGCCGATCGGCACCGGGGAGTTGCGAAGTACCCACTCACGGGTGGTGTGAATGTTGCGCCCGGTGGAGAGGTCCATGACCGTATCGGCACCCCATTTGGTCGCCCAGGTCATCTTGTCCACCTCCTCCTCGATGGAGGAGGTGACCGCGGAGTTGCCGATGTTGGCGTTGACCTTCACCAGGAACCGCTTGCCGATGATCATCGGCTCGATCTCCGGGTGGTTGACGTTCGCGGGCAGCACGGCCCGGCCTGCGGCGATCTCCTCGCGCACGACCTCGGGCCCGACGTTCTCGCGGATCGCGACGTACTCCATCTCGGGCGTGATCTCGCCCCGTCGGGCGTACGCGAGCTGGGTGACGGGGCGCCCGTCCCGGCTGCGGCGCGGCTGGCGCGGGCGGCCGGGGAAGACGGCGTCGAGGTTGCGCAGCCCGCCGCGCGGCGAGGTGTGCTTGAGCCCGTCGTCCTCGGGGCGGCCCGGACGGCCCGCGTACTCCTCGGTGTCGCCGCGGGCGATGATCCAGTTCTCCCGCAGCGGTGCGAGCCCGCGGCGGACATCGGTGTCGATGGAGGGATCGGTGTACGGCCCCGACGTGTCGTACAGCGTCACGTCGTCGCCGTTGGTGAGGTGCACCTGACGGACCGGCACCCGGAGGTCCGGGCGCGAGCCCTGGACGTATCCCTTGTGCCAGCCGATGGACTTCCCGGCCTCGTCGTTCGGTGCGTCCTGACCCTGCTGCGCATTCCGCGCATCGCGGTCATTCTGCTTCGAGGCAGGCGTGCGTGCGTCCGATGTGGTCATGAGACCTACTCCCTACGCCGGCATTACCCGGTAACAGGTTCGGCGGTCGACGCAGCATGTCCCGTACGGAGTACGGAGGTCAGCGCCCTCTCAGCCCGGTGCTCCGAGCTCCCGCGTGTGCAAAGGTGCCACCACGCTAGCGTCCTTTCTGGCGAGCTGACCAGAGGGCCCCTCCCGTTCTTGCGATGATCGCCCCGTGACATCCCCCCAAAGCGACCCCGCACCCCAGGACCACGCCCACGGCCACTCGCACAGTCACGGCCCCGCCGCGCCCGTCTCGAAGCATCTGCGCAAGGTGATCGCGGCCGTGCTGATCCCCTTCGCCGCCGCGGTCGTCGTCGGTCTGCTGGCCTTCTGGCCCGGCGGCGCCCCGGCACACGAGCGCACGGGCGTGGGCTTCGACCGGCAGACTCAGCAGGGCAAGGTGGTCCGGGTCGACAAGGTCGACTGCAAGGACGTCAACGCCGCCCAGGTGCCGGCGACCGGTGACACCTCCACGCCGTCCGGGCGCGAGGCGGTCAACGAACAGTCCGGGCTGTGCGAGAAGGCCACGATCGAGGTGATCACGGGAAAGGACAAGGGCCGCACGTTCGTCGAGGTCGTCCAGCCCGACGCGCCCCGGCAACTGCGGAAGGGACAGGGCGTGGTCGTGGCGTACGCGCCCGACGCCCCCCACGACCTCCAGTACTCGGTCACCGATGTGGACCGCACGGTCCCGATGGCTCTGCTGGCCGGGATCTTCGCCCTCGCGGTCGTCGTCGTGGGCAGGCTGCGCGGAGTGATGGCACTGGTGGCGCTCGCCGTGTCGTTCGCCCTGTTGACCCTCTTCATCCTGCCGGCGATCCTTGAGGGCTCGAATCCCCTGGTCGTCGCGGTGATCGGGGCCAGCGCCATCATGCTGGTCGCCCTCTACCTGTGCCACGGGCTGACGGCCCGTACGTCCGTCGCGGTCATCGGCACACTGATCTCACTGCTGCTGATCGGGCTGCTCGGCTCGCTCTTCATCGGCTGGGCGAGCCTGAGCGGCAACACCGACGACAACACCGGTCTCATCCACGGGCTGTACCCGGACATCGACATGAGCGGCCTGCTGCTGGCCGGCGTCATCATCGGCTCGCTCGGAGTGCTCGACGATGTGACCGTCACCCAGACCTCGGCGGTCTGGGAACTCCATCAGGCGAACCCGACGATGGGTTGGCGGGGGCTGTACCGGGCAGGTATCAGAATCGGACGGGATCACATCGCCTCGGTCGTCAACACCCTGGTGCTCGCCTACGCGGGCGCGGCGCTGCCGCTGCTGCTGCTCTTCTCGATCGCCCAGAGCAGCGTGGGAACGGTGGCCAACAGCGAACTGGTGGCTGTGGAGATCGTCCGTACGCTGGTCGGTTCGATCGGACTGGTCGCCTCGGTTCCGGTGACCACGGTGCTCGCCGCTCTGGTCGTCTCCGCGGACCGCACAGGGCTCGGCGCGGAAGCCGGAGCTCCTGCACCCGTACGGACCGGGAGGGGCCGTCGTCGCAAGGCATAACCGCGAACGACCGGCAGACAACCCGTTCGGCCGACACTCTGTTGCTCTACAGCCGACGCCTCGCCTCTTCAGCAGGCGCCGTGCTTCTCTCTTCAGCCGGCGTTCTGCTCCTCGGCGAGGATCCGGCCGAGTGCCTCTTCAAGGTTTCCGTCAAAGTCACCCAGCGTGTGCTCCTGACCCAGCGGCACCAGCTTGTCCGTCCGGTCGAGGAACGCGACGAGAGGCGCCGTGCCGGCCCGGAACAGCGCGCGATCCGCGCCGACCTGAAGCCGGATGTGCACATCGCTCAGTCCTTCGGGCTCGGTCGGCCCGATGTGCACATCGCCGTCGCCACTGGGGCTATTGAGACCGTCCAGAAGCAGCTCGCGGCCGAATGCCCAGGTCACAGGGGCATCGCCGGGCAGGTGGAAGGTCATCCGGATCGCATACGGATCGCTGACCTCGTACCGGAGCTCCACCGGAATTCGGAACGAGAGCTCCTCGGAGACGAGGAAGCTCATCATGACCTCTGCTTGAACCGACTCACGCATCGTTCAACCCCGCAGTAGATGAAACTGGCCAGGAATGATCCCCCATGGCCCTATTGACGCCATCGTGGTGCACGCGATAGCAGATCACAAGGAGTGATTTTTCAGATACTGATAGAGAACACGAACGAACGCAAGAGGCTCGCCACTTCGCCACGTAGTTGTTCGACTGCGGGGAGCAACCGATCTTCCTGGTCAAGGGGTATAGAAATGGCCACTGCGGCGATCGTGCTACCTGCGGTGATCGGGATGGCGGCACAGACCGTACCCAGTGCGTACTCCTGTCGCTCAATGACAGGTTTCGCACGCTCCATCGACCTGAACCGCTCAAGAAGCGACTGCCGATCTCGCACTGAGTAACGGGTCAGAGGTTGGACCGGATGGCGGTCCAGATGGTCCTCGCGGGCCTTCTCGTCGAGCTGGGCCAACAGACACTGGCCGATCGCATGCGCGTGCCCGGTCTCCCGGAACGCGGCCCACTCGTCCACCGCGGGGGCGGCGGGGCTGTCCGCGACCGCGATGAGTTCGATCTCACCCTCGCGGTAGACGGCGCAGTACACCGGCGCACCGATGGCGTCGCGCAGCTGCGTCAGCGAGTCGCTGACGGTGCCTCGACGTTTCTGCACTGCTGGCAGACCGGTCAGTTTCTCGGCGGCTGCTCCGAAGACGAAGACGCCGTTCTCCCGGCGGAGGTAGCCCTCATGGGTCAGGGTGCGCAGCAGGTGGTACGCGGTCGGGAGCGGAAGGCCCGCCTCCCGCGCCAGCTGCTTCGCCGGCGCTCCGTCCCGATGGGCACCCACAGCCTCCAGCAGCCTCAGCGCCCGCTGCACCGAGCCGATCAGCGTCGGGACAGCGGCATTCGTTGCCGTGGTCAAGGTCACCCCCAGGCATGGTGACGGGCGGTCAGCCCTCCCGTGGGGGCCGCCCCCACGGGCCTGCCGCGATCCTGGGGTGCGGAGACCGGACGGACGCACAAACCACCGGTCAGGGTGGTGACGGACGGTTACGTCCCAGAGGGCGGCAGCGGTGCCCCACTGTATCCGTATGGCCCGTTCGGGGTGGGGTTTCCTGGGGGACTTAGCTCAGCTGGGCTAATCGTCGTAACTGTGCGTGGTCAGTGGGCTGACGTCGCACCCGCTGCCGACCGGCGTCCTTCTTTACGGATGCGCGTCCTCCACCGGTCGTCTTCACCGGTCTCCTCCACCAGTCGCCCGGCGCGGACCGGTCGCCGCTGCCAGCCGCCTCGCGGGGACCGGTGTGCTCTACCAGTCGTCTCGCGAGGAGGACGACGACATGAACTTCCGGACGAGGAAGACGACACCGCCCACCAGGACGACGAAGATCAGCACCTTGAAGAGAAGGGCGACGACGAACCCGACCACGCTGGCGATCAGGCCGCCGAACACGACGATCGCGATGACGGGCACCGCGACCCACTTCACCCACCAGGGCATCCCCGCGAATATCTCCCGCACGGCCATCGCCTGTACCTCGTCTCTGTGAGTTCCTGCTTCGATGCTAGAGGCGCGGGAGTGGCCGGCGGGGGCCCCGGAGCCCTTGAACTCCCCTGATCCGACCCCTAGGGAACCCGGGGTCCGGCCCTCAGCTCTCGGGCGGGGAGAAGACCACCATCACCCGGAGGTCCTCGGTGATGTGGTGGAACTTGTGGGCCACTCCCGCCGGTACGTACACGACGCTTCCCCTGCCGACCGGCGTCGTCTCCATGCCGACCGTGATCGCCGCCCGGCCGCTGACGACGAAGTACACCTCGTCCTGCTGGTGCGGCTGCTGCGGATCGAGTTCACCGGCGTCCAGGGCGTACAGGCCGACGGACATGTTCCGTTCCCGCACGAACTGCAGATACGCGCCGTCGTTGGCGGCCCGCTCCGCCTCCAGCTCGTCCAGTCTGAATGCCTTCACGGCCCGTCCGCCCCTCGTACCCGTAGTGCCGGTGTCGGCCACCGATCATGTCTGCCACGATCAGACACATGAAGAATTTCCTAGTCAAGACGATCGCCAACGCGGGTGCGCTGGCCGTGGCCATCTGGCTGGTCCAGGACATCACGCTCGACGGGGGCAGTACCGGCCGCAAAGCCCTCACCCTGATCGTGGTGGCCCTGCTCTTCGGCCTGGTGAACTTCCTGGTGAAGCCAGTGGTGAAGCTGCTCACCTTCCCGCTGTTCATCCTCACGCTCGGACTGATCACCCTGGTGGTCAATGCCCTGATGCTGATGCTGACCTCATGGCTGGCCGGTCTGTTCGATCTCAGCTTCCATGTCGACGGGTTCTGGACCGCCGTACTCGGTGGCCTGATCATCTCTGTCGTGTCCTGGGCACTCAACGTCGTCCTGCCCGATGAGGACTGACCTCCGGGGTCCTGAAGCCGGCTCCGGGGCCGCCTGAAACAGTGCGGGTGCGGACCGGTGGTACGCCGGGGAGAGAAGCGAGGAAGCAGCATGAGCACCATGGGTGACGGAACACGGGCGGTGCGGGCGGGGCTTCCCGAACCGGAGCAGTACGAACCCACCCTGCCCGGTCCGGTTTTCGCCGCGCACTTCCATCTCTCCGGCGCACCCGTCGGCCCCTACACCTACGGCCGGGACTCCAACCCGACATGGACCCATCTGGAGCGGGCCATCGGCGAGCTGGAGGCGCCGGGGGAGGAGGTCGAGACCACCGTCTTCGCCTCCGGCATGGCCGCGATCTCGGCCGTGCTGCTGTCCCAGGCACGCACGGGTGACACCGTGGTGCTGCCGGACGACGGCTATCAGGCGCTGCCGCTGGTCCGCGAGCAACTGGAGGCCTATGGCGTCGAGGTGCGGACCGCGCCCACGGGGGGCGATGCTCAGCTCGCCGTCCTGGAAGGCGCCAAGCTGCTGTGGATCGAGACCCCGTCCAACCCGGGCCTCGATGTCTGCGACGTACGCCGGCTCGTCGCCGCCGCGCACGAGGCGGGCGTGCTGGTCGCCGTCGACAACACCCTGGCCACCCCGATCGGCCAGCGCCCGCTGGAACTGGGCGCCGACTTCTCGGTGGCCAGCGACACCAAGGGCATGACCGGACACGGCGACATCCTGCTCGGCCATGTGACCTGCCGCGACCCTGAGCTGTCGGCAGGCGTACGGCGCTGGCGCAAGGTCGTCGGAGCGATTCCGGGCCCCATGGAGGCGTGGCTCGCCCACCGCTCCCTGGCGACGCTGCACCTGCGGATCGACCGTCAGTGCGCGACCGCGCTGGCGCTCGCCGAGGCGCTGGGCCGGCGCGCGGAGGTGACCGGGCTGCGGTATCCGGGGCTGCCCACCGACCCCTCGTACCCCAACGCCGTACGTCAGATGCGGCGCTTCGGTTCCGTGGTGTCGTTCGTGCTGGCCGACCGGGAGACCGCCGAGCGCTTCCTGGCCGGGCTGCGGCTGGTCGACGACGCGACGAGCTTCGGCGGCGTACGCTCCACCGCCGAGCGCCGGGGCCGATGGGGCGGCGACGCCGTACCGGAAGGCTTCATCCGCTTCTCGGTCGGCGCGGAGGACCCGGAGGACCTGCTGGCCGATGTGGAGCGAGCCCTGGACGAGGCGGGTCAATACAGCTAGGCCGTGCGCGCAGAGGTTCCGCTTGGCCCGGCACCATGCCTGGGCGGCGCCGGGGCTCGGATCTGCGACGTACGTCATGGCGGGGCCTGGCGGTCCGAGCCTCCCCCCTCGTGGCTCGGACCGCCCCGGTTCTCCATGCGCTCTCCGCCCACTCTCCGCATGAAGCACCGCCTGGACAAGGCTAGTTGACTCTGCGTCAGTGTCCAATCACAGTAGCGGCAGCGACCTATCGACATATCTATCGCTGTCCAGGTCCGAGGCAGCGCGCGGCCGGGAGGGGGCGGGGCATGGACCTGACTCTGCTGCGCACGTTCGTCACCGTGCACCGGGCGGGTTCCTTCACGCGGGCCGCCGCCCTCCTCGGGCTGTCCCAGCCCGCCGTCACCTCGCAGATCCGTACCCTGGAACGGCAACTGGGCCGTCCTCTCTTCCTGCGCAGAGCCCGTGGAGTCACCCCGACCAGCATCGGCGACGAACTCGCCCACCGGGCGGCCCCCCATCTGGACGCGCTGGTCGAGATCGCCGAGGCCGGGCTCGACGAGGA
Source organism: Streptomyces sp. NBC_01433 (assembly GCF_026340105.1). Lineage (NCBI taxonomy): Bacteria > Bacillati > Actinomycetota > Actinomycetes > Kitasatosporales > Streptomycetaceae > Streptomyces > Streptomyces sp. NBC_01433. Next base: position 2,348,411 of record NZ_JAPEPM010000001.1, read on the forward strand.
GTCGGGCGTACGGACGCTGCATCTGGCCGGTCCGCCGGAGTTCACGTCCGTACGTGCGCTGCCCGCTCTGGCCCCACTGGTCTCCCAGGGCCTCGCACTGCGCAGTTCTTTCGTCCCGAACGCCGAGGAGACGCTGGAGGGGCTGGCAGCCGGACATCATGACCTGGCCATCACCACGGCCCGGCCGCGCGGCGGGCTGCTCGCCTCGACAACGCTCTGCGACGAGGAACACGTGCTGGTGGCAGCGCCCCGCTGGGCCGGGCGGCTGGGGCCCGGAACACTGCGGCACAAGGGCCCTGTGGTGCTGGAGCAACTGCCGGTGGTCGAGGTGCACGAGAGCCTGCCGCTCGTCTCCCGCTACTGGGCCGCCGTCTTCGACAGCCGGCCCGCCGCGTCCGCCACCGTCGTCGCTCCGGACCTGCGGGCGGTCCTGGAGTGCGCGGTGGCGGGTGCCGGGCTCGCCGTCCTGCCGCGCTACCTCTGTGAGCGGGCGCTGGAGCGGGGCGAGGTCGTGGCCCTGCTCGACCCTCCGGTGCCGCCGCTGCGGACGTACTTCCTGGCCGTACGGACCGGCACGCTCGCCCTGCCGCACCTTGCGCGAGCGCACGAATGGCTGGTGCGCGCCGCTGTCGCCTGGTGACCCGACGGGCGGCGGGCGTTTCAGAACCCGTTTCCCGGGCCACGCTCTTGCCATGACCGAACGTCCTGTGGTCAAGCGCACCGCACGCGCCATCCTGCTCGACGGCGAGGACCTTGTCCTCATCAAACGCACCAAACCGGGGGTGGATCCGTACTGGCTCACGCCCGGCGGCGGGGTCGAACCGGAGGACGCCACCGTCGTGGACGCCCTGCACCGCGAGGTCGACGAAGAGCTCGGTGCCAAGGTCGTCGATGTGGTGCCCTGTTTCGTCGACACCGTCGAGCACATCGCGGACGGCGGGGTGACCGGCGTGAAGGTTCAGCACTTCTTCGTCTGCCGACTGGAGTCGATGGACCCGTCACGCCGCCACGGCCCCGAGATCGATGAGCCCTGCGGGGAGTACGAGATCGTCCGGGTGCCCTTCAGCAGGGTCGGGATCGCCGCGGTCCATCTCGTACCGCTGTCGCTGCGGCACTATCTGGACGGCAACATCGAGGGCGTACGGGCCATGCACGCGCCGGACCTGGGCTGAGGCAGCGGGCGGGAGCTACGGGCATCGGAGCCCCCAGCCGATGCGCTCTGCTGCCCCATGGCCGCATGAGCAGCGCTCTCTGCGCCCGAGCCCGCGGGCCGCGTTCGTACGCCGAGTTCAGTACGGGCGGATACTCCCGTCGGCAGACGACCGATCCCTCCTCGCTCGGCACCGTGTTTCACGTGAAACCACTCAAGCGCCCCGTCCGCCGGGGTCTCCTCGTCGCCCATGTCGCCGTCTCCGTGAGCTGGCTCGGACTCACCGTCGGTCTGCTGACTCTCGGCGTCGCGGCGTTCGTCACAGGGGATGCCACCACCGCTCAGGCGGCCACCCGCGCCATGAAGATCTTCGGGGACCGGCTGGTGATCCCGGTGGCCCTCCTCGCGCTCCTCAGCGGCCTGGTGCTGGCCCTCGGCACCCCCTGGGGGCTCGCGCGCCATCGCTGGGTCTGGACGAAGTTCTGGCTGACCCTGATCACGGCAGGACTGTCGATCTTCTCGCTGCGCCCCGGGATCGACGAGGCGGCCGCCAGCGGGGTCGTGGACATCGATCTGATCATCGCGCCTTCGGTGGCCACGGCCACCTACCTCTTCATCACAGCCGTCTCGGTGCTCAAGCCCTGGGGGCCGACCCGGCGCGGCCGGCGCCCGCGGGTCTCGGCCAGTTCCGCTAAAACGGTGGACGAGCGATCACCGCATCGGACAGCCTGACCTTCATGCACCGCCCACTGCCCCGGCCGCTCGCCGAACTGCCCATCCGACGTCTCACCCGGGACGACCTGGTCGCCTGCGCCGATCTCTGCGAGGACCGCGGCTGGCCACGCGACGAGCACCGATGGAGCCTGCTGCTCTCCGCCGGTACGGGGTACGGCATCGACGCCCCCGACGGCAAGGGCCTGGTGGGAGCCTGCGTGGTGACCTCGTACGGGCCTCGGCTCTCCGCCATCGGCATGTTGCTCGTAGCCGGGCGCTACGCCCGGCAGGGAGTCGCACGGAGCCTGATGCGGTACGTGATCGAGGCCGCCGGGAGCACGCCGCTCTCGCTGTACGCGACAGTCCAGGGGCAGCCGCTCTACGAACAGCTCGGTTTCGACGTCGTGGGCCGGGCGGACCGCGTCAGCGGCTATTTCCGGCCGGACGGCGGGGCGAGCGGTGCTGCCACGGTCCCGGCGGCCGTGGCCACCCGCGCGGCCACGGCGGACGACCTCCAGGCAATGGTCCGGCTGGACCTCGCGGTCTTCGGTACCGACCGGACACACATCATCGCCCGGCTTCCGGCATTCTCCGACCGGCTCCGGGTCGCGGAAGCCGATGGCGAGCTCATCGGCTACGCGGCGCTCTGGCCCAGTGGAAACGCCCATGCGCTCGGCCCGTTGATCGCGCGGGACACGGCCACGGCCAAGGCGCTCGTCAGCTCGCTCGCCGCGACGACGGACCGCCCCTTGCGGGCGGATGTCGACGCACGCCACGAGGAACTGCTCGGCTGGTTCGAGGAACACGGCCTGGAGCAGGGCTCCCGTACGGCTGTGATGACGTACGGGAACCCCGGCCTGCCGGGCGACTGGACCCGCCGCTTCGCCCCGCTGACCGTCGCGACTGGCTGACGGAGCGCCGCCGAGGAACAGCTGCCGGACGAGCGCGTCCGCGGCTGTCAGGCAAGTGCGTCCGCGGCGGCGGACGCGAACCCGTGGTCCTGCTCGGGTGCGCCTCCGCCGACACCGATGGCGCCGACCAGTCGGCCGTCACAGCGGACGGGAACGCCGCCCGCGATGAAGAGCAGCGGCCGGTCGAGCGCGGTCGGCAGCGTGTGGAAGAGCCCGCCGGGCTGGACCGCGTCGACAAGGTCCGCGGTGGGAGCGTTCAGCTGAAGCGCCGTGTACGCCTTGCGGGTGCTGGTCTCGCCCGCGATGAGTACGGCCCGGTCGTCGCGCCGGAAGGCCAGCGGATGACCGCCCGCGTCGAGAACGCTGACGGCGACGGTGACACCGGCGGCCTCGGCGGCGGTACGGGCCGCCTCGACCAGCGCCTCGGCGTCCTGGATGGTCAGCGGGGCAACGACGGTGGTGGGGGTGGTGGTGCTCATGGGAACTGCTCCTGTCGGTACATGGTGCGTGGTGCTTGATACATGGGTGTGCGCGGTGTGTGACGTGCCGGGCGCGGTCGCCCGGTGAGGGATTAGGCCGCGCCCGCCGGTGGGGCGGGAGTTCAGCGACGGGCCGCAGGAACGGCCGCCGGTTCGGGGGTGTGCGCGGCGACGATCCGGCCGCGGACGGCGGTACGGCGCTCCAGGGTGCTGGAGACGACGGCAAGCACCAGGGCGGAAGCGGCAAGGGCGGCGCCGACCCAGTTGGGTGCGGTGTAGCCGAGGCCCGCGGCGATCACGAGTCCGCCGAGCCAGGCGGACAGGGCGTTGCCGAGGTTGAAGGCTCCGATGTTGACGGCGGAGGCGAGGGTGGGCGCGCCCGCCGCCTGGTCGAGAACCCGCTTCTGCAGCGGCGGCACGGTCGCGAAGCCCAGGGCGCCGATCAGCATGATGGTGACGGCTGCGGCGATCTTGTTGTGGGCGGTCACGGTGAACAGGGCCAGAACCACGGAGAGCGCGCCGAGCGACACGTACAGCAGGGGCATCAGATGGCGGTCGGCGAACTTCCCGCCGATCAGATTGCCACCGACCATGCCGAGCCCGAAGAGAACCAGCAGCCAGGTGACGGAGGACGTGGAGTATCCGGCGACCCCGGTCATCATCGGCGTGATGTAGGTGATCGCGGCGAAGACCCCGCCGAAGCCCAGGACGGTCATCGCCATCGCGAGCAGGACCTGTACGTTGCGGAACGCGGCCAGTTCGTGCCGGATGCGTACGCCTTCGGCCCTGGGCTGGTCCGGTACGAGCTTCGCCACACCGAGAAGACCGACCACGCCGAGTCCGGCGACGATGAAGAACGTGGTCCGCCAGCCGGCGGTCTGTCCGATGAAGGTGCCGAGCGGTACACCGACCACATTGGCGACGGTGAGCCCGGTGAACATCATGGCGATGGCCCCGGCCTTCTTCTGCGGGGCGACCAGATCGGCCGCGACGACCGATCCGATGCCGAAGAAGGCTCCGTGGGCGAGCGAGGCGATCACTCGTCCTGCGAGCATGACGCCGAAGACGGGGGCGACGGCAGACACCACGTTGCCCACGATGAACAGCCCCATCAGGAGCATCAGCATGCGTTTTCGGGTGATCCGGGTGCCCAGCATCGTCATCAGCGGAGCACCGAGCACGACACCGAGTGCGTAACCGGTGACCAGGAAGCCTGCGGTCGGGATCGACACCTGGAAGTCCGCGGCAACCTCAGGGAGCAACCCCATGATCACGAACTCGGTGGTTCCGATACCGAATGCCCCAATGGCGAGGGCGAGGAGCGCGAGCGGCATGGGTTTCACCTTCCCTGAAGATTGCGTCTGCACCTAACAAGCGTCCACAATAATTGCAGGCGCTTGTTAATTGCAAGCGCGGGCTATTGCAGACGTCCCCTATCCTGGAGACACGCAGCTCCCGCACGGAGGAGAGATCCATGACCGCGACCGACCCCGCACTGACCGCCCTCTCCCAGGGCTGGTGCGCCCTCTCCCTGCTTCACGGAAAAATCGAGGGGCACATCGAACGGGCGCTGCAGACCGGTCACGGCCTCAGCGTGCGCGAGTACTCACTGCTGGGAGTCCTGAGCCGACAGCACAACGGACCGGGCGGACATCTCCAGATGAAGCAGGTCGCCGAAGCCGTCGTTCTGAGCCAGAGCGCCACCACCCGGCTGGTCACCCGCCTGGAGGACCGCGGTCTGCTGACCCGGTACCTCTGCGACACGGACCGCCGCGGTATCTACACCGACGTCACCGACGCCGGTCTCGCCCTGCTCGATGAGGCCCGGCCGACCAATGACACCGCGCTGCGCGCCGCCCTGGACGAGGCCGCCGAGAATCCCGAGCTCGCCCCGCTCGTCAGGACGGTCGAAGCGCTGAAGGTCCCCGTGTAGTGCTCACGAGCTGCGTATTCTGCCGATCATGAGTGATCTTGAGATACGTCCCGCCGTTATCGCCGACCTCGCGGCGGTCGTGGCCATGCTCGCCGACGACCCGCTGGGCGCACAGCGCGAGTCGCCCGACGACCTGACTCCGTACCGGGCCGCGTTCCAGCGGCTGGCCGAGGACCCGAACCAGCATCTTGTCGTCGCCGTGCGCGAGGACCGCGTCGTCGGGACCCTGCAGCTGACCGTGGTCCCCGGGCTGTCCCGGCGCGGAGCCACGCGCTCGATCATCGAGGGCGTCCGCATCCATGGCGACGAGCGCGGCGGCGGTCTCGGCACCCAGCTGATCCAGTGGGCCGTGGACGAATCCCGGCGCCAGGACTGCCAGTTGGTACAACTGACATCGGATGTCACCCGTACCGACGCACGTCGCTTCTACGAGCGGCTCGGGTTCACGGCCAGCCATGTGGGCTTCAAGCTGGCGCTCTGACTGAGCGAACGGGCACCGGCACCGGTGAGGGTGCGTGTTTCACGTGAAACACGCACCCCCGGACGTTCAGCTGCCGAGCCCGCGCCAGCCGCCCTCGTCCACACCGCCGGGAACGGCCGCCCCCGCGTCGTACGGCTGACGGGTGAAGACGAACGACCCCAGGTCGAGGTGGTCCACCGTCCCGTCCTCGGCGCGCACGACGCGCAGGGTCTCCCCCGCGTAGTAGCCGCTGAGGCCCGTCCAGGTCCCGTCCGGCTCCGCGCGGAAGGCCGCACCGCGACCGCGGGTACGCAGCGGCTGCAGCTCCAGGCCCCGTTCCGCGACCAGCTTCAGCGCGAATGCGTGGGTGCCCCAGTACCAAGGACCGGTCAGAGCCACCAACTCGGCGTCGGCCTCCGCCTCGGGCAGCGGGCGCCACGGCTCCGGGATGCGCGGCTCCGCCTCGGCGACGATCCGTACGAGGTCGGCGGCCACCACACCGACGAGCAGCCCGGACGTCGTGTTGGTGAGCACAACCGCGGCGACGTCGTCCTTCACGCTGAACCACAGGGAGGCGAGGAAGCCCGGCAGCGACCCCGTGTGCCCGACAAGAGTGCGCTCGCCCTGCCGGATGACCTGGAGGCCGAGACCGTAATTGCCGTACCAGTCACCGGACTCGGACGGCGCCGACGGTTCACGCATCTCCCGCACGGAGGCGGCCCGCAGGACCCGCTCATCCCCCTCGGCGAGGAAGGCGGAGAACCGGAGGAGATCGGCCGCGGTCGACCAGAGCTGACCGGCCGGCGCCATCAGGCCGAGATCCTCCGCCGGTTCGGGCAGCATGACATCCGCCCAGGGGTGCACGGCCCAGCCGCCCGCGTGCGGCGCCTCCGGCCGGACCGTCGTACGGTGCATACCCAGCGGCTCCAGGATCTCGCGGCGCAGCACCTCCTCCCACGATGCTCCGCGTACCGCCTCGATCAGGGAACCGAGCAAGGTGTAGCCCGGGTTGGAGTAGTGGTGGCGGTGGCCGACCGGGTGCATGTGCGGCTGCTCACCGAGGACATCGGCGAGCTCGGGACGGGCGGTGCCCGGTGTCCTCTCCCACCAGGGAGCAGGCGTCTCGGCCCCCAGGCCCGCACTGTGCCCGAGGAGCTGGAAGACCGTCACGCTGCCCACACCGGTACCGGGCAGGTGCTTCTCCAGTTGGTCGTCCAGATGGATCAGGCCCTCGTCGCGCAGCCTCAGTACCAGTACGGCGGTGAACGTCTTGGTGATCGAGCCGATCCGGAACTGCGTATCGGCATCCGGGGCATGCCCCTCGACACAGGTGCGCGCGCCGCTCCAGACCGGCTGTCCCTGCCGCTGGACCGCTGCCACGAGTGAGGGCGCACGCCCTTCCACCTGCGCGGTGGCGGTGCGGTGCAACAGGGCGCGCCGAGTGCTGGGGAGCAGTTCTTCACTGGAGGAGGTCATGGTCAACAACTACCCGGCGCCCCGGCTCGTGGCGAGCCTTTTTCGCGAGACGCGGAAGGGACTCGCCACGAGGGCGGCGGGCACGGGGACGGAAACGTCGGCTGGAAGGAGACGGGCAAGGGCCAGGAAGGGGACAAGCAGCGGGGCGAGGAAACTCAGCGCTTGCGGCTGTACGTCCTGACCAGCACCCCGTTCTCGAAAGTACGAACGTCCCTCAGCTCGAACTCGGTGACCGCGAAGCCGGACCCGAACATCGGCATCCCACTCCCGTACACCAGGGGATACGTCTTGATCACGAGCTCGTCGATCTCGCCCAGCAGCTCCCCCGCCAGCTGTGAGCCACCGCAGAGCCAGATGTCCAGCTCACTGTCCTCGGCCTTGAGTTCCCTGACCCTGGCGACCAGGTCCTCGGAGATGAGCTCCACATTCGCGTCCGGTGACTCCTTGAGCGTCCGGGACGCCACGACCTCCCGCAGGTGGCCGTACGGGCTGGTGATCCCGGAGTCGAGCGCCAGCTGGTAGCTGGACCGCCCCTGGATCACGGTGTCGAAGCGCTGAGACTTCGCGTCCTGGAGTCCGCACGACTCGCGGCCCTGGACCGCGATCGTCTCCGGATACCCCGATGTGAGGAATCCGAGGAACTCCTCGCTCACGAAGGGGTACATCGTTGTCGCATCACCCTGGGGATCCCCGATGAACCCGTCGATCGAGCAGGCGATGAAGTACGTGAGCTTTCGCATGTGTTCCCCGTTCCCCGTTCGGCGCAGGCCGAAATGTCCTGTTCACGGTGGCAGCGGCGACATGGTGCCCTCGTACGCGACCACTTCACTTATAGTGCTTCACATGTAGTGGTTACGCAAGTCTCTTTTCCGGAGAGGCGATCGGACAGAAGAGGGGACCATGGCGAAGAACCCCGAGCGCAGAACGGCGCTCACGGACGCGGCGATCGAAGTACTGGCGCACGAAGGGGCCCGCGGGCTCACTTTCCGTGCCGTGGACGCACGGGCGGGCGTGCCGGTGGGCACGTCGTCCAACTACTTCAGCAATCGCGACGACCTGTTCATGCAGGCGGGCGCCCGCATCAACAGCCGCATGGCTCCCGACCCGGCCAAGGTCGAGCGGGCGATGCGCCCGGCGCCCTCCCGCGAACTGGTCGCCGACCTCATGCGCTGGCTGGTCCAGCGCATGGCCGAGGACCGCACCGGCTACCTGGCCATGCTGGAGCTCCGTCTGGAGGCCACCCGCCGACCCGCCCTGCGGGAACAGCTGACCCGTACGGTGCGCGCGGCATTCGACGAGAGCTCCGACTTCCACCGGAACGCGGAACTCCCGGGCGACAACGATGTGTTCCTCGTCCTCTACCTGGCCATGACCGGCGTACTCCTGGAGCACTTCACGCTGCCCGACATGCTCGCCGACACCACGCTCGACCAGTTGGTGGAGACGGTCGTCACGCGCATCGTGCCCGCGAGGTAGGACGCGCCGGGCCGGCCGCCGCGGGAGCGGTATGTCAGTGGTGGGCGGCCATGTGGGCGAGGGTCTGTTCGGCGCTGTCGGGGGCGAAAGCTCCATCGATGCCTTCAGCGGCGTCCCCGGCCGCCTCGATGGAGCGAGGCAGGAGGATCTTCTCGTAGGCGGTGACGGCGTCGTCGAGGGAGTCGTGGCCGATGAGGGCCTGGGCGAGGTCGGCGCCGTCGCGCATGGCAAGGTTGGCGCCCATGCCCGAGAACGGGGACATCAGGTGGGCGGCGTCGCCCAGCAGGGTGACGCCAGGTGTGTGGTCCCAGGTGTGAGGGACGGGCAGGGCGAACAAGGGGCGGTTGGTGTAGCCGGTGTCGGTGTCGGTGATGAAGCCGCACAGGGCGGGGCTCCAGTCGGCGAAGCGTGCCAGGAGGGCGGCGCGGACGGCGTGGGGGTCGGCCAGATCGACGCCCGCCTGCCGGTACCAGTCCTCCGGGGTGCGCATGCCGACGTAAATGCGGATGTGGCCGCCGCTGTTGCGCTGGGCGACGATGCCGAGGTTGTCGTCGAGAGCCATCATCGTGCCGTCGCCGGTGAGGGCGGCCAGCGCGGGGTGGCGTATGTCGGGGTCGTACAGGCCGGTTTCGACGAAGGTGACGCCGGTGTAGGCGGGGACGGCGTCGGACAGGACGCGGCGTACGCGCGACCAGGCACCGTCCGCTCCGATGATCAGGTCGGCGTCGCTGCTGACACCGCGGGTGAAGTGCAGACGGTGGCGCCCGTCGCCGAGCGGTTCGGTGCGGTCCAGTTGGTGGCCCCACCGGACGGTGCCGGGGGCGAGGGAGCCGAGGAGGAGGTCGCGCAGCTGCCCCCGGTCGATCTCGGGCCTGCCCCGGCCGCCCTGGGGCGGGGTCGCGTCGAACAGGGTCTGCCCGTCGCGTCCGACCAGGCGCCACTGTTCGCCCTCGGGGCGGGCCAGCGGGGTGAAGTCGTCCCACAGGCCGGCGGCACGCAGGGCGTACTGGCCGGTGTCCGGGTGCATGTCGAGGGTGCCGCCCTGGTCACGGGCGGTCGCGGAGGCGTCGAGGTCGTGGACGGTGACGTCGATGCCGTGACACTGGAGGATGCGGGCGCAGATCAGGCCGCCGGGTCCGGCGCCGATGACGGCGATGCGGGCAGGGGTGTAGTTCATGTTCGTCTCCATGCGCTGCGGGAGTGGCGGCGGACATCACCGACCACCCCTGTGAAAGGAATCGGAAGAGTCGAGGACGTCCGGCCGGTGCCGACAGGCCGGACGCGATCCCGGCGAGCCCTCCGGCTCCTCCGGCTCCTCCAGTTCCACAAAAGCACGACCACCCAAAAAGTGCAACGATGCAACTTTTTAGATCAGACAATTTTGTGTATGGTGCAGGAATGACGACTCCCATGGGGCGGCGTGAACGCAAGAAGGCCGCCACCCGCCAGGCGCTCGCCGACGCCGCGCTGCGCCTTTTCATCGAACACGGCTATGACGCGGTGACTCTGCACGACATCGCCGAGGCGGCCGACGTGTCCACCACCACGCTCCTCAAGCACTTCCCGAGCAAGGAGGCCCTCGTCTTCGACGAAGAGGCCGAGCAGGAGGCCGGGCTCGTCACCGCCGTTCACGACCGCACCCCCGGCACGACCATCCCCCAGGCCCTGTGCGCGCACGTCAAACGCGTCCGGGTCCGTGCCGCCGGCTCCGACTCCGCCCCCGACGTCGGCTACACCGACTTCCGGAACCTGGTGACCAACACCCCCGCCCTCAGCGACTACGCCCACCGCATGTGGATGCGCCACCAGGACGCCCTCGCCCACGCCATCGCCCACGACACCGGCGCCCCGCCCGACGACCCGCGCAGCGCCGCCCTGGCCCGCTTCGCCCTGGAGACCTCCGCCCTCGCCCACGAGGCCGCGGATCCCGCACAAGCCGTCGACGTCGCCTTCGATCTCCTCGAACGCGGATGGGACACCCCGGCCCAGCACGGCACCGGCCAGAACTGATCACCGCCACGATGCGTGAGGAGTCGAGCACTCCCACCGCGCAGCAGCCCTCCGCAGTCCCCCACCGGCCGGAGCACCAGCCGGAACACCGGCTGTAGGATCTCGCCGCGCGTGTCATAAGGCAGTGCTCTGACCAGCGGCCCCTGGGCTGTCTCAGCGCCGGCCCGCGTGCAGGAGTCTCAGCTTCGCGGCATTTCCTCAGGACCCATCCGTCTGACCACTCGCGCTGAGTCACGGCTTGCTCGATGCGGCTGGCGATGTCCTTCGTCGAGGCCGCGTCCAGGGTCTTCGGAAGTCTGCCGAAGGTGCCAGGAGGGGCGTCGAGCGAGCAACGACGCCAGTTGGCGCACTCGCCTCAGCGAATCGCGGCCTCGAACCGTACTGGTCCAAGTCAGTGCAAGAGACGGACCGTGGGGGCCTCGACGCTGGTGGCCATCATGGCGTCACAGTGACGGCAACCCAAGCCAACAGGGCGAACCATGTTGCTCTGGATCGACGTTTCGCCGGACTCACCGTGTTCGCCGCAGTATGAGCCCAGATGAAGTCGCACCCACGGCGCCCGCGTCAAGGCTATCGACGGGCGGTCGTGCTTGGAGTCCCTAAAAGGAGTCCACCAGAAATCGATGATCGCTCTCAACCTCAACCGCTCGTCCTCGATCGTGGAATCAAACGCCGCGATTCGGGCTGCGGTGAAGTGCTTTCCGTGCTGATCGTCGGACGAACAGACGGCCCGTTCCTCAGCGCGTTCGAGGAAGGTCGTGCGATCGGTCCGCTCGCAGATGAAACAGTCCAAGTTCACGGCGAGCCTGCCCTGCCAGTGCACATTATGAAACCCGTCGCCACGGCTGAGGCCGACGAGCTCCGCGGTGACCTCAATGCTCCTCAACATCGCGCGATCGTCCCACGCCGCTGAGTCCTGCCGTTCACCAGCCCCAGGCGGGGCCACCCGCAGGGCCAAGGGGTCAGCGAGGCCGGGCCGCGATCTGCCGGCGTGCGGCTCTCCAATGCTCCTCGAACTCCTCCGAAGTCAGCAGCTCCGGATCGTGCCCCTCCCACTCTGAGATGGGCAGTTCAGCTGTGATCCCGAACCTGCTGTCGTACTCATCGAGTCGGCCTGCGTCATAGGCCCGCTGCCACTCGGCGAGGGAGGCAGCCGCGATCGGGGTCAGCTCGGGCCCTTCGAGTTCGACCTGCCGGATCACCCAGCCTTCGGCGTCGACCTCGAAGTAGAACCAGGTGTCTTCCTCGTCCCAGTAGCAGCGCATCCATGTCTTCACGAGCCCATGATGGCGGCGGTCTGCGCGCCAGCCGCTGCGATGTCCAATTCCTGTGGATCGTCATCTGGACTGCTGGGATGCTCCTGCTGTGACCACGACGACGAGCGAACTGCAGACCGGCGCCGGATGGGACGGCCCCTATTACCGTGTCCGCGCCGAAGGGTTCGAAGCGCTGTTCCTCCCGAGCCCTGACGAGGTACTCGATGAGGTCTGCAATGTGGATGTCGAGGTTCACCTCCCCGGTGGCTCTCGCTGGAGTGCGACGATCTTCACCCTCGCCGAGGTGGACCGGCTGATGAGGAAGTGGGAAGGGACCGGAGAAGCGGCAGGGGGCCGGAGCTTCTGGTGCTCGGACGGGCTGATCGTTCGGGACCCTGGCATCCAAGGCATGGTGGGCGTGATCGCCGAACTGCTTGCGTCGGGAGAGTTCGACGGAGCCTTTCATCGCCTTTCCGGCCTGGAGTGAACTCCGGATTTCATGACCCTGCACCATCTTGAGACGTGCGAATAGCTCTGAGCACCCTCCTCCCCAAGGGGGTCAGCGTCATGGGCCGGCCTCGTTCGGCTCTGACCAGCAGCGGTCCGCCGAGCTCTCGTTCGATCCGGTTGATCTGCGCGACGAGGGTGAAGGTATTGAGACCGAGGCCGCTTGCCGCCGCGCCGAGGCTGGGAAAGGCGGATGCAGCCGCGAACCGGCTCAAGCGTTCACTGGCACCCTGACCGACTAGTGCTGGCCGGAGGAGACGCGGCGCTCGATGAGCCTGGTCGGCAGCGCGAAGTGCCTGGCTGTGGCTGGCTCCTCCGCGTGATCGCAGCGGGATGTTGTGGGTGTGGGCCCAGCGGGCCATGTTCGCGGGGCTCATGCCGGTTTCGCGGGCGAGGTCTGGCAGAGTCCGGCGGCGGTGGATGTATTGCTCGATGAGCCAGACCCGTTCGATGGTGCCGCGGCGCTTGTGGTCCTGGGGCCCTCGGAGCGAGATGCCGTACTCCTTGGCGAGATCGGTCAGCACTCTGCGGGAGAAACCGGTGAGGGTGGCGATCTGCTGGAGGGACCGGTACTCGTCGAGGTAGAGCCGGGTGAAGCGCTCTGCCGGAAGGGCTTGCCGGGCCTGCTGCCGGATGCGGCCGGTGGCCCTGGCGGTGCTCTTCGTCAGCGGGGGTGCAGGGGCTGGATGTTCGTCGAGGACATGTCGGATGGCCTCGACGGTCGTGCCCAGAACCTGAGCGGCGTGTTGAACGGGGTGCTGACGTTCTCGGACGAGCTGGTGCAGGCGGGGTAGGTCGACGTGCGCCGGGTCGGGGCCGGGAAGGGAGAGCCCTGCCAGCAAGGTGGTGGGAGGCTGCCAGATCACGGGCTCGTCATGAATGTGGTGCGAGGCCAGGAAGTTGAGGGCTTCCTGCTGGAGAGCCTGCGCAAGTTCGGGGGTCTGAAGCGCGGTGAACCACAAGGACGTTGCCCGGAACTCTGCGCTGTCGAGCCCGCCCAGTTCGTCGGGGACAGACTCGGCAGGCAGGCCGCTGAGACGTTGGAAGAGCTGACTGCGTGCGATGCGTTCGCGCCGTCCAGTTCCCGGTGGTGTTCCGGTGCGGCTGCAGATCTCCAGCCAGCGGTCATGAGGAAGCAGGCCGGTGTAGTCCAGAAGTCGGCGCCGACCGTAATCGATGGGGATGCTGTTGGCATCGAGGTAGTCCGCGAGCCGGTCCAGGGCAGTGACCATGTCCGGCCATTGCGGAAGGTCGTCGAGTTCCTGGAGAAGGCGTGACACCTCAGTGCCGTCGATGACGTCGCCGATCAGCGCGGCAGCCTGGTCCAGGGATGCGCGACTGTCGGGAATCAGCAGCAGGGCGGCCAGAACGGGGGCCAGAGCCCGCGCATGGATTCCTTCAGGTGGTGCGAGGCGGATCATCCAGGGCGGCCAGAACATCGTGGGGATCGTCCTGGCTCGCTGCTCGATGTCCCGAGTGGTCCTGGTCGGCCGGCGGGGGGTCTCGGTCGTGATGCGGTAGCGGACGTATTCGCTGGGGCGGAAGGAAGGGGCGAGGGCCGCCAGGTGCACGGACTGCAGCACCGGGCTGATACCCCTGCCCCAGCTGTCGATGCTGGTCGCCGAGATCTGTGTGAGTTCCTCGCGTACTGCTTCCAGCAGGCTCCGCAGGGCCTCGCCGGCCGGGTGGATTCCTGGTTGCTCCAGGATGCTCAGGGCCATGGTGACCGCGACGGCCGTGTCCGCGGCTCGGGGCGGGGCCATGAACCCCGGACGTTCCATGGCCTGTCCGGTGTGCGGGGAGACCGCATCGGTGCTGAGGTGAGCTTCTGCGATGTCAGCCGGGATCTGTTCTCGTAGGACGGTCGCGGGCAGATCGCTCAGGACGCGGATGCCCAGGGCCCGGATGTCCGCCAGCACCGCCGATGCCGGCTGGGGAGAGGTTTGGTAGGGGCCGAAGGCAGCCAGTGACCCGTCGATGATCTCCATCACTCGGTCTTGTGCCATGAGAACCGGATGACCAGGAGACAGGAGAAGCGTCGAAGCGCGGGTCAGATCGGTGCCGCAGCCAGCCGAAAACGAGCGAGTGGGGCGGGTCGGTGGATTGCCGCAGAATTCGGACTGCGGGACCGACCGACCGGAACGGGGCCGCTGCCGCAGCACCCTCCCGCAGTGCGGGCAGCAGTCCGCCAGCAGTCTGCGGTGCCGGGTGCAGGCGAAGGAGAAACCGAGCCTCCAGGACAATTGCCATCGCCCACCAGTGGCAAGAAGGCACTCCGGGCAGAACCGGGATCCCCCTCCGCGGCCCCATAGGACGTGCCGTGACACGGCCCGGCCTCCGGCATTCATGTGGAGGGCCCGTCCGTCGTAGTGCGCCAGGGTCAGGGCAGCGACCGTCTCAGGGGACGTCCCGGTGGCGTGCGCGACGGTATTCGTCTGCTGTTCGTCGAGGACGATCGTCCAGTCTGCCGGGATGCCCTTGAACTGGTTTCCGGCCCGGTGTCGGACCGGGAAGCCGAAGTGCAGCAGGACATCACCGAGTGCGGTGTCCATCCGTCTGGCCGTGGCCTCCAGCCATGAGTCCAGGGCCTCGCCGGGCAGTGGAGGCAGCCGGATCGACAGGGTGCGGACCGGCGTTCTCATGCGGGTCGTCGGCTCCGGGGCCGCGGGCGGCTGGTCAGCCGTTTCCTCTCCAATGCGGCCTGAAGTTCGAGGCGGGCAGCCTCGGATGCCTCGTCGTTCTTCACCCGGTCCATGAGCTCCTGGTCAAGACGTTCGGCGCCGGTGCGGACCGCCCGCTGGCAGCTGCGGTTGATCAGCGTCATCAGCGAGCCGATGTGTCCGGTGCTGCGGGCGAAGAGGTAGTCCGACAGGTCGTCCGCGAGCATGCCGGGTTGCTTGCCGGTGAGCACGACGCGCTGTTCGAGGGCCAGCAGCATCTGCCGCCATTCCCGACGACCGGCCTCCGTATCGATGGTGAACGGTCGCAGTCCGAGGCGGGTGGTGCGGCGGCCGGTCTGGGCCAGAGCGGTGTCGCGCCCGTTCGTGCCTTCGCCGAACAGGCCTTTCTTCGCGAGCTCGACCCCCACCATCAGCAATGTCACCGGGAACTCGTTGGCGATCCACTTCAGGTGGTTGCTCACCTCGATGCCGCTCTTCTGTCCCCATTTCAAAAAGTGCAAATCATCCAGAACCACCAGCCGGACATCGCAGGACAGCACGCAGTCCAGCACCCGCCGTCCGAACTGGGCGGTGGTCCCTCGCATCTGTCCGGGGTGGCCGAAGAACTCCAGCATGGCCCGGTTGAGATCCTTCATTCCGGTGTTCCCGGTCAGCCCGACCCGGCAGACCGGGATCCGCTCGTGCCCCTGGCTGGTGAAGGCGCCCGACTCCTCGATCTCTCGCTGGTGGAAGTCCCGGGCGAAGGCCAGCACCGAGGTCGTCTTGCCCAGCCCCGGGAACGCGTCGACGGCCACCGCCCCTTTGGCCTTGTCGCCATCCTGCTCGTTGCTGTCGACGATGTCCCATAGGTCTTCATGGAGCTCTGTCAGTTACGGCGTCTTGACCGGGCCGATGTTCGCGTGCCACTGCCGGCGCTGACGGTCGTAGTCCGCCCGCGCCTGTGTGGGCAGGGACTTCAGCTGTTTTCGGGTCAGCAGGTCGGGCCGGGTGCGGCGAGGGCTCTCGGCGAACGCCTTGAAATCCTCCTTCCGCGACAATGCGAGGCTGCCTGGATGCGGAACGCTGCCGTCGTTCACACGTCCTCCAGGGCATCGGCGTAGAAGTCGTCCTCCCTGGCGAGGTCCTCCAGATCAGCCTCGTCGTCATCCCCGGCCTCCGTCACCGCGTCGGGCTCCCGCAGTTCCGCGGTCCGTTCGTCCTGGCCGAGGGCCTTGCGTACAGACGGAAGCGAGACGACCGCTTCCGCCTCACTCTCCGGAAGTTCGATGGCGGCCTGCTCACGTGAGAGCCGCAGGGCCATGCGCCGCTCGGCGATCGTGGTGCCCAGGCCGAGATTCCACCGCTCCAACAAGTCAGCGACGGCAAGCCGGTCGTCGGGAAACCGATACTTCGAGGCCGCCAGCTGCCGGGCGAACGCCAACGCGTCCTCGCTCAGTGGCATTTCGGCCGACGGAGCATGCTCCCAGACCAGCGTGTGCCAGGCCCGAGTAGCCGGATCACGGAAGTAGATCCGGGTGATGTCGTCGGGATCCACCTGGAAAGGCCAGCCGTTCTTGACCGGACTGTCGTAGGGGCTGCGGACGCCCGGCTCGGGCAGGCCAGGGCCGCTGTAACGGCGGCGTCCGATCTCGACCCCGTAGTGCTGGACCGTGCGCCAGTTCGTCTGCAGGAACTCAAAGGCCAGGTCCCGGTCTCGGGGTGCTTCAATGTAGCCCGCCCGCGCCATGCCGTGCTCGAACATCTTCGCCGGGGACATCCGCAGACCCGGCAGGCCCGGATCGACCAGGCTGGAGTGCGGCCGGCAGTGATAGACCGTCGCGGTCCACTCCCGGATGATCGCCTCAAGCTCGTCGAGGAAGAAGAACGCGTCGTCCTCCGGGCTCTCGCCCCGCGAGTGGATGTCGGGCCCCTTGTAGCCGGGCAGCACCTGCAGCAGCCCCTCCCTCAGGGTCCGGAAGTAGCGCTCGACCGGCCCCTTGTCGCGGCCCGTCCGCAGCCGGGCCGGCTGGATGGAGATGCCCATCCGTCGGCAGACGCTGGTCAGATGCTCCGAGACGTAGACCTTGCCGTGGTCGACGACCAGCGTCTCGGGGACCAGAGGAGGCGAGGCCAGCCTCGGTCCGGTAGCGCCTTCGACATCGACCAGGACGGTGCGGGGAATGCCGTGCTCGGGCCAAACCGCGTGCCGCGGCCAGTCCCGCCCCGCCGGCCGCGGCCGAAACGACTGGAACAGCACCGCGCTGACATCCACCGCCTTCGTCGAGACCGGCGTCAGCCGGATCCCCGTAATGCAGCGGGAGTACCAGTCCATCCCGACACTCAACTCGGCCTGAACCCACTTCAGCGTCAACGGGTCGAACGCGAAAACGTCCAGGCGCGTGGAGTCCATCAGCAGATACTCACCCGGCCGCGTCGGCCGCAGCTTCCCGTACGGACCCTCCGGCCGACCAGCGATATCCCGGTTCCGCTTCGTACTCAGCCGGAACAGCGGATGCCGTCGCTCCAGCTCCTCCAGCAACCGAAACGCCGTCGCCCGACTCGGCTGCGGCACCACCCCCTCGCCGAACCGCGCGATCACCCGAGCCCGAGTCCGCTCGATCACCACCGTCCGCGATGGCCGCGACTGGTCGGCATGCTCGACCATCACCTCCACCGCGGTCTCCACCCACCGTTCATCGACCGCGATCTGCGACTTCCGCGTCGGTCCCTTCCGGGGAGCAAGTCCAGCTTCCCCGTGCTCCCGGAACTCTGCGACCCACCGTTTCAAGGTCCTGAGACCCACACCGAGTTCAGCGGTCTTCGCCGCGTATCTGCCTTCCAACGGCTTCTCCGGCGAGTACTCGGAACGAGGTTCCTCATCGCGTGCGAGTTCGGAACTGCCGGACCGATAACCCGTCAGCACCTCACGGACGTGCTCCGCTCTTTCCAGAACCTTCTGCTTCTCCACGGCGTCAAGCTGCCCAAGAACCACAGAGGCGATCTCGCCCTCGTCGTCCGCCGACGGCCCCGGACCGTCAGGGCTGATCGCAGCACGGTCGGAGAACAGCAACTCCTTGAGCGACAGCCGCAGAAGCCGCCCTTGACCGTCCTTCAAGACCACTTCGTTGCCCGCAGTGGTCGCAGCCATCTCCACCACCTCGACGGTCTCACCGTTCCATCCGCGCGATTCCACCACTTCCCGGGTCCAGTCGAAGGTGAACGCCACCTCCGGCTTGGACAACCGACGCAACGGCTTGACGTCGACAACCACCGGCGCCTGCCCGGTGAGCAGGAGGTAGTCCGGGATGTGCTGGCGCACCTTCCCCTCCAGCTCCGCCTTCAGCAGGAAGGGCTGGGCCACGATGGGCCGCGCACCGACGGATCGAAGTCGGCAAAGAGCAAGCGCGATAGTTCGAGGCGAGACTCATAGATCACGTGGTCGCGCACCGTCGACGACCAATAGGTACCCGAGTAGTGCTGCTGCCCCTTGCACCAGCGAAACGTCCGCCCGGACGAGCCGACTGCAGAAGTTCGACAGACGCCGTACTCCAGTCTTGGCCCTCCATGAGAACACCACGCTGCTGACGGATACTCACCGTCACAGTGACACTGCCCATCGCACACCCCTGCCCCGCGGACGATGACCCGCTCAGCCAAGGGTGTCAGCGGAACAACGATGGGCGGAGCGACCCAGAATCCCCTCACCCAAAAGGGTGAACGCTGCGACCAGCGAGTCTCACGAAGGCGGCATAAGTGCCACCGATGTGCCATCGAGCCTGAGATTGTGCCGCGAATTTTGAGACCCTACAGGCCGGAATCAGGTCTGGGCCATGTCCACGAAACGGGAGTAGTGGCCCTGGAAGGCCACGGTGATGGTGGCCGTCGGGCCGTTACGGTGCTTGGCCACGATCAGGTCCGCCTCGCCCGCGCGCGGTGACTCCTTCTCGTACGCGTCCTCCCGGTGCAGCAGGATCACCATGTCCGCGTCCTGCTCGATGGATCCGGACTCACGCAGGTCGGAGACCATGGGCTTCTTGTCCGTACGCTGCTCGGGTCCACGGTTCAGCTGCGACAGGGCGATGACGGGGAGCTCCAGCTCCTTGGCCAGCAGCTTGAGGTTTCGGGACATGTCCGAGACCTCCTGCTGTCGGCTCTCGGCGCGTTTCGAGCCGCCGGACTGCATCAGCTGCAGGTAGTCGATGACCACGAGCTTCAGGTCGTTGCGCTGCTTGAGGCGACGGCACTTCGCCCGGATCTCCATCATCGAGAGGTTCGGCGAATCGTCGATGTAGAGCGGGGCGGCCGAGACATCCGGCATGCGGCGCGCGAGCCGTGTCCAGTCCTCGTCGGTCATCGTGCCGGAGCGCATGTGGTGCAGGGCAACCCGCGCCTCCGCGGACAGCAGACGCATCGCGATCTCGTTGCGCCCCATTTCGAGCGAGAAGATCACGCTCGGCAGGTTGCTCTTGATCGAACAGGCTCGTGCGAAGTCCAGGGCCAGCGTGGACTTACCCATGGCGGGACGCGCCGCGATGACGATCATCTGGCCGGGGTGCAGCCCGTTCGTCAGGGCGTCCAGGTCGGTGAAGCCGGTCGGCACACCGGTCATCTCACCGCTGCGCGAACCGATCGCCTCGATCTCGTCGAGAGCGCCCTCCATGATGTCGCCGAGGGGCAGATAGTCCTCGCTGGTGCGCTGCTCGGTGACGGCGTAGATCTCGGCCTGCGCGGAGTTGACGATCTCGTCGACGTCCCCGTCGGCCGCGTATCCCATCTGCGTGATCTTCGTACCGGCCTCGACGAGCCGCCGGAGCACGGCCCGCTCGTGGACGATCTCCGCGTAGTACGAGGCGTTGGCCGCGGTCGGCACCGACTGGACCAGGGTGTGCAGATACGGCGCTCCGCCGACCTTGGTGATCTCACCGCGCTTGACCAGTTCGGCGGCGACCGTGATCGGGTCGGCCGGCTCGCCCTTGGCGTAGAGGTCGAGGATCGCCGTGTAGACGGTCTCGTGGGCCGGACGGTAGAAGTCGTGGCCCTTGATGATCTCCACGACGTCGGCGATGGCGTCCTTCGACAGCAGCATGCCGCCGAGTACCGACTGCTCGGCGTCGAGATCCTGCGGAGGCACCCGTTCGAAGCCGGGAGAGCCGCCGTCCCAGTTGTCCTCCGAGCCCCGGTCGTGCCGGTCGTCACGCCCCTTGCGGTCTCCGCGGCGCTGACGGGAAACGGGCAGACGGTCACTGGGACCGGTGTCGGCCCAGGGGTCGTCCAAAGGCTCGGAAATGCTCACCGGGCCACCTCCTCCCGTCCGCTTCGCGGACCTAGCCATGCCACTCTTTCTTACGGCACGGCACCGACAAACAGGCCGCCCGACTCCGCTTCCGGCGCGTCGAGTTCCGCGGGATTCCGAGGCCGGAACGGAGTGCGGGCGCCGGACCACGGTAGGCCGCTCCGCACCGTCAGCCAATCTGGTTATCCACAGGGCATGTGGACGACGGACCAGATGCTGTGGAGAACCCCGCCGAACCTGTGCACGGACCGGGGGACAGCACTGTGGACAAACTCATAGCCACTTGACCATCAAGGCCCTGACCTGCACGTTCCCCATCCACCGACTGTGGGGGAGAAAAACTTTTCTCCGCAATTCAAGATCGCTGCAAACGGCGCACACCTGAGCGCGCAACCGTGACCTAAGTAAGGACTGCAAGGCCATTGCATCTCTTACCTGTGGAAGATTAGATTGGCCCCCATGTCCCAGGCCCCCGCGACCCCTCCGTCCAGCCGCAGAAGGCACGACCGCGAGATCATCGCACTCGCTGTGCCCGCCTTCGGCGCGCTCGTCGCCGAGCCTCTTTTCGTGATGGTCGACAGCGCCATCGTCGGCCATCTCGGCACCCCTCAGCTGGCGGGTCTCGGAGTCGCCGCCGCACTGCTGATGACCGCGGTGAGCGTATTCGTCTTCCTCGCGTACGCCACCACGGCCGCCGTCGCGCGCCGGGTCGGGGCCGGAGACCTGCCGTCCGCCATCCGTCAGGGCATGGACGGCATCTGGCTCGCGCTGCTGCTCGGCGCGGTCGTGATCGCGCTGACCCTCCCCTCGGCCCCGTGGCTGGTCGAGGTCTTCGGCGCATCCGACACCGCGGCCCCGTACGCCACCACGTATCTGCGGATCTCCAGCCTCGGCATCCCGGCCATGCTCGTCGTGCTCGCCGCGACCGGTGTCCTGCGTGGTCTCCAGGACACCCGCACCCCGCTCTACGTCGCCATCGGCGGATTCGCCGCCAACGGCGTACTCAACGCGATCCTCGTCTACGGCGCCGGCCTCGGCATCGCCGGATCCGCCTGGGGCACCGTGATCGCCCAGGTCGGCATGGCGGCCGCCTATCTGATCGTGGTGGTACGAGGTGCGCGCCGGCACGGAGCCTCCCTGCGCCCCGACGCCGCGGGGATAAGAGCCAGCGCCCAGGCCGGTGTCCCCCTGCTGGTCCGTACGCTGTCGCTGCGCGCCGTCCTGATGATCGCCACCGCCGTCGCCGCCCGCCTCGGTGACACCGATATCGCCGCGCACCAGATCATCCTCTCGCTCTGGAGTCTCACGGCCTTCGCCCTCGACGCGATCGCCATCGCGGGACAGGCCATCATCGGCCGCTACCTCGGGGCGAACGACGCCAAGGGCGCACGCGAGGCATGCCGCCGCATGGTCGAGTGGGGGATCGGGTGCGGAGTGGTGCTCGGCGTACTGATCGTGCTCGCCCGTCCCCTGTTCATCCCGCTCTTCACCGGCGACCCGTCCGTCAAGGACACGCTGCTCCCCGCGCTTCTGGTGGTGGCGGTCTCCCAGCCCATCGCCGGAGTGGTCTTCGTCCTGGACGGCGTGCTGATGGGAGCGGGGGACGGGCGCTATCTCGCCTGGGCCATGCTGGTCACCCTGGCCGTCTTCGCTCCGGTCGCTCTGCTCGTCCCGGCCTTCGGCGGCGGCCTCACCGCACTCTGGTGGGCGATGACTCTGATGATGGTGGTGCGGCTGGTGACCCTCTGGCTGCGCACCCGGTCGGGCCGCTGGATCGTCACCGGCGCCACACGCTGACCCCGCGCCTCCGCGAGCCGATCACCCGGCGCGGTACCCGCCCCCGCGCTCCCGCCCCGACGCCGCTCCCGCCCCGGCCCGCTCTCGCCCCGGCCCCGGCAACCGCAACCGCAGCCGTTTCACGTGAAACAAGCTGTCGTTTCACGTGAAACGACGAAGGGCCGCACCCCATGGGGTGCGGCCCTTCACCTAGCTCTGCTGAGCTCTGCCCTTAGGCAGCAACGACCTCGATGCCGAGCTTCGCTGCGACCTCGGGGTGCAGACGCACGGACACCTGGTGTCCGCCGAGCGTCTTGATCGGCGAGCCGAGCTCGACGCGACGCTTGTCGACGTCGGGGCCACCGGCAGCCTTGATCGCCGAGGCGACGTCGGCCGGGGTGACGGAGCCGAAGAGACGGCCGGCGTCGCCGGAGCGAACAGCCAGACGGACCTTCACGGCCTCGAGCTTGGTCTTGATCTCGTTGGCCTGCTCGATCGTCGAGATCTCGTGGATCTTGCGGGCGCGGCGGATCTGCGCCACGTCCTTCTCGCCGCCCTTGGTCCAGCGGATGGCAAAGCCACGCGGAACCAGGTAGTTACGGGCGTACCCGTCCTTGACGTCGACGACGTCGCCGGCGGCACCGAGGCCAGAGACCTCGTGGGTGAGGATGATCTTCATGCTCTTGTCACCCTTCCCTTATCGCGCGGTGGACGTGTAGGGCAGCAGCGCCATCTCACGGCTGTTCTTGACTGCCGTGGCGACGTCACGCTGGTGCTGCGTGCAGTTGCCGGTGACGCGGCGGGCACGGATCTTGCCACGGTCGGAAATGAACTTCCGCAGCATGTTCGTGTCCTTGTAGTCCACGTACTGGGTCTTGTCCTTGCAGAATGCGCAGACCTTCTTCTTAGGCTTGCGCACAGGCGGCTTCGCCATGGTGTTTCTCCTGTGTGATCAAGAAGTGGGGTACGAGCTGCCCTAGAAGGGCGGCTCGTCCGAGTAGCCGCCGCCGGAACCGCTGGAGCCACCGGAGCTGCCGGAACCGCCGGAGCTTCCGCCCCAGCCGCCTCCGCCGCCCTGCTGGCCCCCGCCCTGCTGGCCGCCTGCCGGCGCGCCGGACGCCCACGGGTCGTCGGCGGGAGCACCGCCGCCGCCCTGCTGGCCGCCGCCACCGGGACCGCCGCCCCAGTTGCCGCCGCCCTGCTGGCCGCCGCCACCGCCGTATCCACCCTGACCGCCCTGGCCACCGCGACCGGTGGTCTTGGTGACCTTGGCCGTGGCGCTCTTGAGGCTGGGGCCGACTTCCTCGACGTCCAGCTCGTAGACCGTGCGCTTGACGCCCTCACGGTCCTCGTAGGACCGCTGCTTCAGCCGGCCCTGCACGACGACGCGCATGCCTCGCTGGAGCGACTCCGCGACGTTCTCCGCCGCCTGACGCCAGACCGAGCAGGTGAGGAACAGGCCTTCGCCGTCCTTCCACTCATTGGTCTGCCGGTCGAAGATGCGGGGAGTGGACGCGACACGGAACTTCGCGACCGCCGCACCGGACGGGGTGAAGCGCAGCTCGGGGTCGTCGACGAGATTGCCGACGACCGTGATGACGGTCTCGCCTGCCATGGGTGAACCTCTCGGCGGGGATTGCTTCTGGCTGCTTGCTGCTACTCGAACCCGATGACCACTGAGCTAGAAGCTCAGTGGGTCTCGGGACGGAGGACCTTGGTCCGGAGGACCGACTCGTTCAGGTTCATCTGGCGGTCGAGCTCCTTGACGATCGCAGGCTCGGCCTGCAGATCGATGACCGAGTAGATGCCCTCGGGCTTCTTCTTGATCTCGTAAGCGAGCCGACGACGGCCCCAGGTGTCGACCTTCTCAACCTTTCCGTTGCCCTCACGGACAACGGAGAGGAAGTTCTCGATCAGCGGGGAGACTGCTCGCTCCTCGAGATCGGGGTCGAGGATGACCATCACTTCGTAGTGACGCATGTGGAACCCACCTCCTTTGGACTCAGCGGCCACGGTCGTTCCGTGGCAGGAGGGTCGTGATGCGTAAGCAACAGTGTCTCCGAGTAAAACAGCCGCCACTGACAATTCGCTCGGTGAAGAGGGACTCGCAGTGCTGGCCTGGGCAGACACCGGTGCAGACCGTACAGAGTACCTGTAGACCGGCTTCGGGTTGAAATCCGGTGCCTGAAGGACGCAATCTGTACACATCGGGTGTGAGCGGCGCTACAGTGCGCCGCCTTCCGGCCAGGAGGTACTCCATGGCACAGGCAATTCGACCCCGCTCATCCGTCTCTCTCTTCGCCACGGACGGCAAGGCTCATCCGCTCCAGGACACTCTGGTGGCAGTGACCCTGGTGCTCGGCGCTCTCGCCTTCGTGACGGCGATGTTCCACAACCTGCACCTGATCAGTTCGTGGGCCGGGCTGATCGGCATTCTCACGGGCGCCTACGGGCAGTACGTCTCGGTGACCACCCGCGAGAGGTTCGCGCTGATCCTGGGCCTCGGCGCGTCCGCCGTCGGGTTCTTCCTCGGAATGGCCCATGGCGGCCTCTTCGGAGGCCTGATCGGCTGAGTACCGGCCGCGCCCGACCGGGCACCGGCCGCGAAGGGCCGGTCCCGGTCGGGCGGGGCCAGACCGGGCGCTCCTCGGTCACAGTAGGCTTCGGCGCGAGAGCCGGAGCCCCTGACCGATGGGGACACACCTGCCGAGGAGCCCCCCGCATGAGTCTGACCCTGAGGACCATCAGTCGAGAGCAGCATCTGGCGTACATCCAGAATCTGTCCTCGGCCAGTCACTGCCAGGTCCCGGCGTGGGCTGATGTGAAGACCGAATGGCGCTCGGAGAATCTGGGCTGGTTCGACAAGAACGGCGAGATGGTGGGCGCCGGCCTCGTCCTGTACCGCCAGCTGCCCAAGATCAAGCGCTACCTCGCGTACCTCCCCGAGGGCCCGGTCATCAACTGGTACGCCCCCAACCTGGACGACTGGCTCCAGCCGATGCTCGCCCACCTCAAGCAGCAGGGCGCCTTCTCGGTGAAGATGGGCCCGCCCGTGGTCATCCGGCGCTGGGACTCGGCGGCCATCAAGTCCGGTATCCAGGACCCCGACGTGAAGCGTCTGCGCGACGTCGAGGCCACCCACATCGAGCCCCGCGCCTTCGAGGTGTCGGACCGGCTGCGGAAGATGGGCTGGCAGCAGGCGGAGGACGGCGGCGCCGGCTTCGGTGACGTACAGCCTCGCTATGTCTTCCAGGTGCCGCTGGCGAACCGTTCTCTGGAGGACGTTCTCAAGGGCTTCAACCAGCTCTGGCGGCGCAATATCAAGAAGGCCGACAAGGCCGGTGTCGAGGTCGTCCAGGGCGGCTACGAGGACCTGGCCGAGTGGCAGCGGCTGTACGAGATCACGGCCGTGCGCGACCACTTCCGGCCGCGCCCGCTCTCGTACTTCCAGCGGATGTGGACGGTGCTCAACTCCGAGGACCCCAACCGCATGCGCCTCTACTTCGCGCGGCACAACGGCGTGAACCTCTCCGCGGCGACGATGCTCGTCGTCGGGGGCCATGTCTGGTACTCCTACGGCGCGTCCGACAACATCGGGCGCGAGGTCAGGCCCTCGAACGCGATGCAGTGGCGGATGCTGCGCGACTCGTACGCGATGGGCGCGACCGTCTACGACCTGCGCGGCATCAGCGACTCGCTCGACGAGACCGACCACCTCTTCGGCCTGATCCAGTTCAAGGTCGGCACGGGCGGCGAGGCCGTCGAGTACGTCGGCGAGTGGGACTTCCCGCTCAACAAGCTGCTGCACAAGGCGCTCGACATCTACATGTCGCGCCGCTGACCTCCGGTGGCATCGGTGACGAAACCGGTGCCACTCGCTTCAATGGACACTCCACCAAGCACCGCAAACCTCTGACTCCACCGCAGCCACCAGAAAGGTTCCGGGCCGGCCATGGCGCTCTCCCTCTACGTCGACACCGCGCGCTGGCGGGCGCACCAGAAGTCCGTGATCGACCAGTTCCCCGGACTCGTACCGGTCTGCAAGGGCAACGGTTACGGCTTCGGCCACGAGCGGCTCGCCGACGAGGCGATCCGTTTCGGTTCCGACACGCTCGCTGTCGGGACCACCTACGAGGCAGCCCGGATCAAGGACTGGTTCAGCGGCGACCTGCTCGTCCTGACCCCCTTCCGGCGGGGCGAGGAGCCGGTCCCGCTGCCCGACCGCGTCATCAGGTCCGTCTCCTCCGTCGACGGTGTGCACGCCCTGGTGGGCGCACGGGTGGTCATCGAGTGCATGAGCTCGATGAAGCGCCACGGCGTGAAGGGGGAGGAGCTGGGGCAGCTGCACGCCGCCATCGAGGACGTACGGCTCGAAGGCTTCGCCCTCCACCTGCCGCTGGACCGCACCGACGGCTCCGACGCGGTCGAGGAGGTCATCGGCTGGATGGACCGGCTGCGCGCGGCCAGGCTGCCGCTGCACACCATGTTCGTCAGCCATCTGCGCGCCGAGGAACTGGCCCGCCTCCAGCAGCAGTTCCCGCAGACCCGCTTCCGCGCCCGCATCGGCACCCGGCTCTGGCTCGGCGACCACGACGCGACGGAGTACCGGGGCGCCGTCCTGGATGTCACGGCGGTCGCCAAGGGCGACCGGTTCGGCTACCGCCAGCAGAAGGCCGCCTCGGACGGCTGGCTGGTGGTCGTCGCCGGCGGTACGTCCCACGGCGTCGGCCTGGAGGCTCCGAAGGCCCTGCACGGTGTGATGCCGCGGGCCAAGGGCGTCGCACGCGCCGGACTGGCGACGGTCAACCGCAATCTCTCGCCGTTCGTCTGGGCGGGCAAGCAGCGCTGGTTCGCCGAACCGCCGCACATGCAGGTGTCGATCCTGTTCGTGCCCTCGGATGCGCAGGAGCCGAAGGTGGGCGACGAGCTGGTGGCCCATCTGCGCCACACGACGACCCAGTTCGACCGTCTCGTGGACCGCTGAGCCGTCCCGTACCCCTGCGGCCGGGCGACCCGGCCGCAGGTCAGTCGGCGGCCCCAGGCCAGTCCGCGGCCGCAGGTCAGTCCGCGGCGGCCCGGCCGTGCGCCGTGCCCCACTCCACCCGCGGTCCCTCGACCGCGGGTGCCGTGTGCCGGGACGGATGCACCACGGGCCCCAGGACGAACGCGTCCGGTGCCTTGTCGAGGACTCCGCCCGACGGATCGTCCGAGCCGTCGGTCCGCACTCCGTCCCGCTCGGGCAGCAGGATGTCCCGTACGACCACGGCGCAGAGGTACAGCGTTCCCAGCAGGTGCAGGGCGATCGCGACCTGGTAGCCCTCCTCCGGCAGCCCCTGGTGCTTGTCGCCGCTGGTCGTGTACGCGAGGTACAGCCAGATCCCCATGAAGTACATGACCTCGCAGGCCTGCCAGATGAGGAAGTCCCGCCAGCGCGGCCTGGCCAGCGCGGCCAGCGGGATCAGCCAGAGCACGTACTGCGGTGAGTAGACCTTGTTCGTCAGGATGAAGGCGGCCACCACCAGGAACGCGAGCTGGGCGAACCGGGGCCTTCGCGGGGCCATCAGCGCCAGCCCGGCGATCCCCGCGCAGAACACGACCATCAACAGCACCGAAGCCGTGTTGACGGTGTCGACCTCGATGGCCTTCCCCGTGCGCTGCGTGATGATCAGCCAGAACGAACCGAAGTCGATCGACCGTTCCTGGCTGAAGGTGTAGAACTTCTTCCACCCCTCGGGGGCGAACACCATCACCGGGAGATTGACCACCAGCCAGGCCCCCGCCGCGCCCAGTGCCGCCACCGAGAACTCCCGCCATTTGCCCGCCCGCCAGCACAGCATGAGCAGCGGTCCGAGCAGCAGGACGGGGTAGAGCTTGGCGGCCGTCGCGAGGCCGATGAGGATGCCGAAGGCGAGCGCCCGGCCCCGGGACCACATGAGCATCGCCGCGGCCGTCAGGGCGACGGCCAGCAGGTCCCAGTTGATCGTGGCGGTGAGCGCGAGGGCGGGGGCGAGGGCGACCAGCAGCCCGTCCCAGGGGCGCCGCCGGTGCGTACGGGAGGTGCACACCGCGATGACCACGGCGCAGATCATCAGCATGCCCGCGTTGACCATCCAGTACATCTGCTCGCGCTGCTGGATGGGGTCGCTGTCCGGCGTCAGCGTCAGCCAGGCGGCGACCTGCATGAACACCCCGGTCAGAACCGGGTATTCGAGGAACTGCATATCGCCGGTGAGCCGGTCGAAGTACGGCGTGAGGCCGTCGGCGAAACCGCGCCCGGCGAAGAGATGCGGGATGTCGGAGTAGCAGGCGTGGGTGTACTGCGAGGTGGCACCTCTGAACCAGGCCCACTCGTAGCAGGGGATCTTCTGCACCATGCCGAGTGCGAACATCCCGATCGCCACCAGAGCGATGACCCGCACGGGCGTCAGGGGGCCGTCGCCGAGGCGCGCCCAGCGGCCCACCCGCCCGCCGATCAGCTCGCTGCCGGCCGCGGCGACCTCGTCCTGCCGCGTGGGCCGTACGACGGGCCGCTCCTGGTGCACGCTCGTGTCTTCTGCGCTTGGCATGCCGCACATCCTGCCGTACGGGACTGTGGGAGGGATGTTTCACGGGCCGGGGGACGCGGAAAGGGCCGCCGCACCGGGTGGTGCGGCGGCCCTCGTAGGAGCGGCCTCGTAGGAGCGGCCCTCGTAGGAGCAGTCCTCGTCGGATCGGCTCCGGTCCGTCGGCGGTTCGCCGGGGCGGTCCGACGGGGCGGCCTATGGGGCGGTCAGCCTCCGCCGCCCCATAGCTCCCCGTTTCCGTTCGCTCCATTGGCGCCATCCGTCGCGCCCTCGGCCGCACCGGAGTTGGCGCCTCCCTCATTCGATCCCCCGTCAGCGCCCTGGCTCGTTCCGGTGGTGTCCCCACCGCCGTTCGCACCACCGTTGGCGCCACCATTAGCGCCACCATTGGCACCGCCGTTGGCGTTGTTGCACTCCCAGTCGAGCGGCTTGCAGGTGTTCGACGGTGTGGGTGACGCCGTGGTGGGGTCGGGCGACGGCGTCGGCGGCGGCTCGCTGGTGGCGGTCTCCGAGGGGGTCGGGCTGGGCGTCGGGGTCGGGCTGGCCGCGCCGCCTCCGTACAGCGTCTCGCCCAGGGGCTGCGGCTCCGGGAAGCGCACGACCTTCTTCTTGTTCATCGCTTCGGCCATGTAGTCGTGCCAGATCGACGCGGGGAACGAGGCACCGTGGATCTTCTCCTCGCCACCCGTACCGAACATCTTCAGGAACTCGCGGTTCTTGCTGTTCTCGTCGTCGTCCAGCCGGAACATGCTGATGGCGGTCGAGATCTGCGGGGTGTATCCGACGAACCAGGCCGACTTGTTGCCGTCCGTCGTACCCGTCTTGCCCGCCACGTCGCGTCCGGGAAGCCGTGCGGGCTTGCCCGTACCGTTCTCGACGACGTTCTTCAGCACGTCCGTGACGTTGTCCGCGATGGCGGGCTCGAAGGCACGCTTGGGCTTCTTCTCGTGCCGGTAGATGACGTTGCCCTTGTACCTCACCTCGTTCACCGAGAACGGCTCGTTCTGCTGGCCGCTGGTGGCGAAGGTGGAATAGGCGCCGGCCATCCGGATGGCGCTGGGCGAGGACGTACCGATGGAGTACGACGGCACGGTCGAGTTCGCCATGTACTCGTCGTCACGCAGACCGGCGGCGAGGGCGACGTCCTTCACCTTGTCCGTCCCGACATCCATACCGAGCTGGACGTAGGGGGAGTTCGCGGACTCCTGCATGGCGTACCGCAGGTCGATGTCGCCGTAGTCGTGGTTGCCGTCGTTGGTCTGGAGCCACTTGTTGTTCTTCTCGTCCTGCCAGACCTCGCCGTTGTACTGCTTGATCTCCAGCCGGTCGTCACCGTTGTAGACGCTCTTCGGGGACACCGGGGTGCGCGACGACTCGCCCTGGTCGGCCCCCAGCGCCGGATCGCGCTTGCCGTACTCCATCGCGGCGGCCAGGACGAACGGCTTGAAGGTCGACCCGACCTGCGCGCCGGTCGGGTCGGCGTTGTTGGTGTAGTGCTGGGTGGCGTCCTGACCGCCGTACGTGGCGAGCATGGCACCGGTCTTCGCGTCCACCGACGCGCCGCCGAACTGCACATGGGTGTCGGTCTTGGGGCGCTTCTCCGGGTTGATCTTCGCCTTGTAGACCTTCTCCACCGCGGCGCTGAGGGCGTCGACCTTGTCCTTCTCGAACGTGGTGTGGATCTCGTAGCCGCCCAGTTCGAGGGCCTCGGCGTCGACCTTCGGGCTGCTGTTGTTGATGAAGTACTTCTTGGCGAGGTCCACCAGGTAACCGACCTGGCCACCCAGTTGGGCGTTCTTCTTCGGCTTGAGCGGCATCGGGAACTTCTTGTACGTGTCGCGTTCGGCCTGCGTCATCCTGCCGTCCTTGACCTCCTCGTCAAGGATCCACTTCCAGCGCGCCTCCGCCCGCTCCCTGTTCTTCGCCGCGGAGGCCTTCTCCTTGTCGACGTCGGGAGCACCGGCGGGGTCGTAGTAGCTCGCGCCCTTGAGCAGCGTCGCCAGGAACGCGCACTCGCTCGGGTTGAGCTTGGAAGCGTCCTTGCCGTAGTACGTGCGGGCCGCGGCCTGGAGGCCCGACGCGCCGCGCCCGTAGTAGGAGACGTTCAGATAGCCCGCCATGACGTCGCGCTTGTCGCCGTTGGTGCCGACCTTGAGCGTGATGAACAGTTCCTTGAACTTGCGGCTGAGCGTCTGTTCCTGGCTGAGCATCGAGTTCTTCACGTACTGCTGTGTGATGGTCGAACCGCCCTGGGTCTCACCGCCCTTGGCCATGTTGAACAGGGCGCGGGCGATGCCCATCGGGTCGATGCCCCGGTCGTCCTCGAACGTCTTGTTCTCGGCCGAGATGACGGCGTTCCGCATCGCCACGGGGATCTGTTCGTAGCTGATCACCTGACGGTTGACCTCGCCTCCGGTCGCCACCATCTGCTCACCGTTGGCCCAGTAATAGACGTTGTTCTGCGCCTTGGCCGATTTGTTGACCTCCGGGGGGACGACCATCGCGTACGCGACCCCGGCCGCGCCCATCAGCAGTCCGAGGAAGCTCAGACAGACGCCGGAGACCAGCCTCCACGACGGCACCCAGCGGCGGAAGCCGTACTTCCCGCGACGCGGATAGTCGATGAAGCGCTTCTTGCCTGGGCGGCTGTCACCACGCCCCCGGCCGCGCGGGCCGTCGTGCCCGCCGCCGCCACCACCGCGCCGTCGGCCTCCCCCGCCGCCCGCGCCGCTCCCACCGGCTCCATGGCCGGCGGAACCCGCCTCTTCGGCTCCTCGCCGCCGTCCGCCGCGCTGAGCGGCACGACGGGCCTCGGCGCGGCCGCCGTAAGGGCGCTCCTCGCCGTGCGAATCGGAAGGTGACTCGTTTGTTGCTCTGCGTGACGGCGCTGCGCGGCGTCCTGTTGACTGCTGGGCAGCCCGTCTGGCCGCGGCACGCCCGCTGCCTTCCGGCTGAGGCGATTTGCGACGGTGCTCGCTCATGGAACGACTACTCCTCGGGCAGGCGAGAGCGCCTGGAAGCGGCAGTTGAGATCCGGTCCCCCCGAATTACGGACAAGCCCTGCGGAAGGCTCACCCGCAGCGCATCCGGCAGTCCGCGATGACTGACGCCCGGCGGCGCCACTCGGTTCCCGGTGATCTGCATGCCGCACAGACTACGCACGGCCAAAACCCGCCTAGGGCCGAAGTTCACCCCAAATAACGCAAGTCGCTTCCTAAGAATTAGCGATGTGACGCCGTTCACGAAGGCTCCCCTTGTCGAACCGTGCATACCGATCTATCGTGCTGATGTATCGAGTCGATACATCAGCACGGCATAAGTTCGACGTACGAGCTCCACGGGAGCACTCGGAGAAGGAGGAGGCGAAGGTGAGCAGACGCTCCGGCATCCTCGAATTCGCCGTCCTCGGTCTGCTCCGCGAGTCCCCGATGCACGGGTACGAGCTGCGCAAACGCCTCAACACTTCGCTGGGGATCTTCCGCGCCTTCAGTTACGGCACCCTCTATCCCTGCCTCAAGACGCTGGTCGCCAACGGCTGGTTGATCGAGGAGCCGGGAAGTGCGCCGGCGGACCTTCAGCCGGCCACCGGCCGGACGGCGGCACCCGCCTCTTCACTCGCAGGGCGCCGCGCCAAGATCGTCTACCGGTTGACGGCGGAAGGTAAGGAGCACTTCGAGGAGCTCCTCTCGCACACCGGGCCGGACTCCTGGGAGGACGAGCACTTCGCGGCGCGCTTCGCCTTCTTCGGACAGACGGAACGCGAAGTGCGGATGCGCGTACTGGAAGGCCGGCGCAGCAGGCTGGAGGAGCGTCTGGAGAAGATGCGAGCCTCCCTCGCCCGTACCCGTGAACGGCTCGACGACTACACGCTTGAGCTGCAGCGACACGGCATGGAGTCCGTGGAGCGCGAAGTGCGCTGGCTGAACGAGCTCATCGAGAGCGAGCGGTCGGGACGGGATCAGCGACGATCCTCGCCCGAGGGCTCCGCTCAGCAGGACACATCTGGAGAGACGGGCGGCCTGCCCCGGCACCGGGGTAACACCCCGCCGGATCCGTCCGACGACACCGCCAAGTGAAGTCCCCGCAGATCCGCAGGACTTCATCCTTCATCGGGAATACCGAGAACACACAGGGAGCAACCGGAATGGGTTCGGTTCGCGTAGCCATCGTAGGCGTGGGCAACTGCGCCGCCTCGCTGGTGCAGGGCGTCGAGTTCTACAAGGACGCAGATCCGGCCGGCAAGGTGCCCGGTCTGATGCACGTCCAGTTCGGCGAGTACCACGTCAGCGACGTCGAGTTCGTCGCCGCCTTCGACGTTGACGCGAAGAAGGTCGGCCTCGATCTCGCGGACGCCATCGGCGCCAGCGAGAACAACACGATCAAGATCGCCGACGTGCCGAACACGGGCGTGACCGTCCAGCGCGGTCACACCCACGACGGTCTCGGCAAGTACTACCGCGAGACGATCGAGGAGTCCGTCGAGGCGCCGGTCGACATCGTCCAGATCCTCAAGGACAAGCAGGTCGACGTCCTCGTCTGCTACCTGCCGGTCGGTTCCGAGGTCGCTGCGAAGTTCTACGCGCAGTGCGCCATCGACGCCAAGGTCGCGTTCGTCAACGCTCTCCCGGTCTTCATCGCCGGTACCAAGGAGTGGGCGGACAAGTTCACCGAGGCCGGTGTCCCGATCGTCGGCGACGACATCAAGTCCCAGGTCGGCGCCACGATCACGCACCGCGTGATGGCGAAGCTCTTCGAGGACCGGGGCGTCGTCCTGGACCGCACGATGCAGCTGAACGTCGGCGGCAACATGGACTTCAAGAACATGCTTGAGCGTGAGCGCCTTGAGTCCAAGAAGATCTCCAAGACGCAGGCCGTCACCTCGCAGATCCGTGACCGTGAGCTCGGTGCGGACAACGTCCACATCGGTCCCTCGGACTACGTGGCCTGGCTGGACGACCGCAAGTGGGCTTACGTGCGCCTTGAGGGCCGTGCCTTCGGTGACGTTCCGCTGAACCTTGAGTACAAGCTTGAGGTGTGGGACTCCCCGAACTCCGCCGGTGTCATCATCGACGCCGTGCGTGCGGCGAAGATCGCCAAGGACCGCGGCATCGGTGGCCCGATCCTCTCCGCGTCCTCGTACTTCATGAAGTCCCCGCCGGTCCAGTACTTCGACGACGAGGCCCGCGAGAACGTCGAGAAGTTCATCAGCGGCGAGATCGAGCGCTGAACCGGCCCGCACGGCTGACAGCCTCACCAGGGCGATGAGCGGCGACGCTCCTCCTCCTGCCTCACGTCGGGGGTCCCCGGGCAATCCGCCCAGGGGCCCCCGACGTATGTGACGCTTGCTCACATGTCTGTCGCGCGTGATCTGCGCATACTCCTGCGCCTTCGGAACTTCCGTCGTCTCCTCGCCGTGCGACTCCTCTCCCAGTCGGCGGACGGCGTCTATCAGGTCGCCCTCGCCGCGCACGTCGTCTTCTCCCCGGAGAAACAGGCCTCGGCCGGCGCCATCGCCTCGGCGATGGCGGTGCTCCTTCTCCCGTACTCACTGATCGGCCCGTTCGCCGGCGTACTGCTGGACCGCTGGCCGCGCCGTCAGGTCTTCCTGTACGGCAACCTGTTGCGGGCGGCCCTCGCCTCCTGCACGGCTCTGCTGATCCTCGGCTCGGTGCCCGACTGGCTCTTCTACGCCTCGGCCCTCTGCGTCACCGCGGTCAACCGCTTCGTACTGGCCGGACTCTCCGCGGCCCTGCCACGCGTGGTCGACGACGACCGCCTCGTCATGGCCAACTCCCTCTCCCCGACCGCCGGTACACTCGCGGCCACCGCGGGCGGCGGGCTCGCCTTCGTCGTACGCCTGCTGGCCGACGAGTCCGATGCCGCGGTGGTCCTGCTGGGCGCGCTGCTCTACCTCCTGTCCGCGGTGGCTTCATTGGGCCTGCCCCGGGGGCTCCTGGGGCCGGAACCCGACGGAAGCCCCCTGCGGCTACGGGCGGCGCTGGCCGTCACGGCCCGCGGGCTCGTCGCCGGACTGCGCCATCTGGCCGAACGCAAGGACGCGGCCCGCGCACTGGCCGCCATGACCGTGCTCCGCTTCTGCTACGGCGCCCTGACCGTGATGGTGCTGATGCTGTGCCGCTACGCCTGGTCGGACAACGAGTCCGAAGGCCTCGCCCTGCTGGGCCTGGCCGTGGGGATCTCCGGTGCGGGCTTCTTCGTCGCCGCCGTACTGACCCCGTGGGCGGTGGGGCACGTCGGCCGGTACGGCTGGATGGTGGTGTGCGCCGCGACGGCGGCCGTCCTGGAACCCGCGCTGGGACTGTCGTTCGCCCTGGTGCCGACGATGATCGCCGCGTTCGTTCTCGGAGTCGTGACGCAGGGCGCGAAGATCGCGACGGACACGGTGGTGCAGACCGGGGCGGACGACTCCTTCCGCGGCAGGGTCTTCTCGCTCTATGACGTGCTGTTCAACGTCGCGTTCGTGGGCGCTGCGGCCGTATCGGCACTGCTGCTCCCCCAGGACGGAAAGTCGGTCACCGTGGTGGCGGGAGTGGCTGTGCTCTACGCGGCCGTCGCGGTGGCGATGTTCCGATGGAGACGCACGAACGGGGAGTCGTAGCGTGCACGAGGGCGAGTCGTAGCGTGCACGAGGGGCGTTGTTTCACGTGAAACAACGCCCCTCGGCCTGCGCGGTCGGTGATGTTTCACGTGAAACATCACCGACGGCGCACTCAGTTCTGCGCGGCCCACCACTCCTTGAGCGCCGCTACCGCCGCATCGTGCTCCATGGGTCCATTCTCCAGGCGCAGCTCCAGCAGGAACGCGTACGCCTTGCCGATCACCGGCCCGGGACCGACATCCAGCACCCGCATGATCTCGTTGCCGTCCAGATCCGGGCGGATGGAGTCCAGCTCTTCCTGCTCCTGCAGCAGGGCGATGCGCTCCTCCAACCCGTCATAGGTCCGCGAGAGAGCGTTCGCCTTGCGCTTGTTCCGTGTCGTGCAGTCCGACCGGGTCAGCTTGTGGAGCCGGTCCAGCAGCGGCCCCGCATCGCGCACATACCTGCGCACCGCCGAGTCGGTCCATTCCCCGTCGCCGTAGCCGTGGAAGCGCAGATGCAGTTCCACCAGCTGCGAGACGTCCTTGACCATGTCATTGGAGTACTTGAGTTCAGTCATCCGTTTCTTGGTCATCTTGGCGCCCACCACTTCATGGTGGTGGAAGGAGACCCGGCCGTCGTTCTCGAAGCGACGCGTCCTCGGCTTGCCGATGTCATGGAGCAGCGCCGCGAGCCGGAGGACGAGGTCGGGACCGTCCTCCTCCAGGTCGATGGCCTGCTCCAGGACGGTCAGGGAGTGCTCGTAGACGTCCTTGTGACGGTGATGCTCGTCACTTTCGAGCCGCAGTGCGGGAAGCTCCGGCAGCACCCGGTCGGCCAGACCCGTGTCGACCAGCAGCCCCAGCCCCTTGCGGGGGTGTGCGGAGAGAAGCAGCTTGTTGAGTTCCTCACGGACCCGCTCGGCCGAGACGATCTCGATGCGTCCGGCCATCTCCGTCATGGCCGTCACCACGTCGGGGGCGACCTCGAAGTCCAGCTGTGCGGCGAACCGGGCAGCCCGCAGCATGCGCAGCGGATCGTCGGAGAAGGACTCCTCGGGCGTGCCCGGTGTACGCAGCACTCGCTCCGAGAGGTCCCCGAGGCCGCCGTGCGGGTCGATGAACTCCTTCTCCGGCAGAGCGACGGCCATGGCGTTGACCGTGAAGTCGCGGCGCACGAGGTCTTCCTCGATGGAGTCGCCGTAGGAGACCTCCGGCTTGCGTGAGGTCCTGTCGTACGCCTCCGACCGGTAGGTCGTGACCTCGATCTGGTAGCCGTCCTTCTGGCAGCCGACGGTGCCGAAGGCGATCCCGACCTCCCACACCGAGTCGGCCCACGGACGCACGATCCTGAGAACGTCCTCGGGGCGGGCGTCGGTCGTGAAGTCCAGGTCGTTCCCGAGCCTGCCGAGCAGCGCGTCGCGGACCGAGCCGCCCACCAGGGCGAGGCTGAATCCGGCCTCCTCGAATCGGCGGGCGAGGTCGTCTGCGACCGGGGACACCCGCAGCAGCTCACTCACTGCGCGGTGCTGCACCTGACTCAGGGCACTGGCGTTGTCTTCGTTGGCGTTCGGCACAACAGAAAAGGTTACGTGCATGGACCGGCCCGGGCGTCATCGTTTACCGGGACCCTGTAAGACTCTCCCGATCATGTGGCTCGGACCCCAGCACTTAGCCCCGGCGCACATCGTTACCATGCGTGGACGCAGAACCGACAACGATCGACAGCAGTTGACGACGACGAGGGACGGGTAGGCGCGTGGCCGAGGCGGCAGACTTCCAGGGGATCAGTCCCGCTCCTGCCCGCCGGTGGCTGAGGCGCACCGTCTCCGTGATCGTCGGGGCTCCGTTGCTGGCCGGGCTGCTGCCCGCTCTCCTGGCCGGTCCGACGGCTCAGGCCGCAGAGCCGGGCAAGGCTCCGACCGGCTCCCGTACGGTCGCTGTCTCCCTGAACACGCTCTCCCCGAGCGCACCGGTGGAGGGGGACACGCTGACCGTCTCCGGCACCCTCACCAACAAGGGCAAGGCGACGATCAACGACGCCGAGGTCGATCTGCGGGTGGGACCGCGGCTCTCCAGCAGGGGCGAGATCGACGATGCGGCCAAGCGCACCGGTTACATCCCCGGAGCCGATCCGGTCGAGGTCGGCGGCAAGTACACGCTGAAGGTCCCCAAGCTGCGCAGCGGAATCAGCCAGGACTTCACACTCGCCGTTCCCGTCGACAAGCTGGGCCTGGACGACGAGGGCGTCTACCAGCTCGGTGTCTCGCTGTCGGGCCGGGCCCCGGGTTCCGCATACGAGCAGGTGCTCGGCATCCAGCGCTCCTTCCTTCCCTGGCAGCCCGAGGACACCGACAGCAAGACCAAGCTGACGTTCCTGTGGCCGCTGATCACGTCCCCGCATGTGACGGCGGAGACGGGCTCGGACGAACAGCAGACGCCGGTCTTCGCGAACGACGACCTCGCCATGGAGCTGGCCCCGGGGGGGCGGCTCGAACAGCTGGTCTCGCTGGGACGTCAGCTGCCGGTGACCTGGGTCATCGACCCGGACCTTCTGGCCGGTGTCGACGCGATGACGGGCAACTATCAGGTCAGGGTCGGTGGCACCACGGTCGCGGGGAGGAACCAGGCCGTCGCCAAGCAGTGGCTCACCTCGCTGGAAGCGGCGGTGGAGGACGGCAAGGTGATCGCACTGCCGTTCGCCGACCCCGACCTGGCATCCATCGCCCACCGCGGCAAGAACGTCTCCGGCACCCTGAGCCATCTGCAGACCGCCTCCGAGGTGGCCGCGTCGACGGTGGAGACCGTCCTGCACGTGAAGCCGTCCACGGACTTCGCCTGGCCCGTGAACGGTGCCGTCGACCCGTCGATCGTCGACATCGCCACCTCTGCGGGGGCTCACAAGATCATTGCCCGCAGCGACAGCCTCCAGGAGACCAACAACCTGCCGTACACGCCGACCGCGGCCCGTCCGATCGGCGGCGGCACCACCGCGGTCGTCGCCGACGCCCGGCTCTCCACCGCGTTCGATGGCGACATGTCGAAGGCCGGCGCCTCGACCCTCGCCATCCAGAAGTTCCTCGCCCAGACGCTGGCGCTGACCGAGCAGGCCCCGGACAACGCGCGCAGCGTCGTCGTGGCGCCGCAGCGGATCCCCACGGTCGCCCAGGCCCAGACGATGGCCCGCGCCCTGCAGGCGCTCGGCCAGGGCCACTGGACGCAGCCTCTCGACCTGGTGGCGGCGGCCGAGGTGAAGCCCGACGCGAAGGCCACCACCAAGGTGCCCAGGACCTCCGCGTACCCGAAGAAGCTCCGCAACCAGGAACTGCCCACCCAGGCGTTCCAGGACATCCGGACCACCCAGGACTCGCTCAACAGCTTCCGGGTCATCCTCACGCAGCCCGAGCGGGTCGTGACCCCCTTCGGCAACGCGATCAACCGCTCGATGTCGACGTCGTGGCGCGGCAGGCCGCTGGAAGCACAGCAGTACCGTGACTCGGTACGCACGTATCTTCAGAGCCTCACCAACGAGGTCCAGCTCATCGCGAAGTCGGACGTCACCCTGTCCGGCCGCAGCGCGACGATCCCGGTGACGGTGCAGAACAAGCTGGTACAGGGCGTCGACCATCTGGTGCTCCGGCTGACGTCGGACAACATCCGGCTCAAGTTCAACGACGACGGGGCCGTGGCCGAGCTGCCGGTCAGGATCGCGGGCGGGCACAGCCAGTCCGTGAAATTCGACGCGGCGACCAGCGCCAACGGTCAGGCGCACGTCACGGCGCGTCTCTTCACCGAGGACGGAACCCCGTACGGCGAAGAGATGACGTTCACGGTGAAGGTCTCCGAAGTGACCCCCACCGTGCTGCTGGTGATCGCCGGCGGGCTGCTGCTGCTGGTGCTCGCGGGCGTCAGGATGTACAGCCACCGCAAGCGCACCGTCGCGGGCGGCACGGCGGACGACAACGGCGGCGAACCCGAGCAGCCGAGTGACCCGGCCTCGGACACCGGTCCGGAAAGCGGGGCACCGTCGGGAACTGGTGAGAAAGTGGACCGTTGAGCGATGTCTGTCGTGGCCGGTCGGCCGGGGACGATGAGGTGGGGTTTCGATGAACGCGCCGTACGACGGTGACCGCGGCCAAGGCGCGGGCGGAGCAGGATCTACCGGCGGGCCCCCGGTACCCCCGGGTGCCGGCCAGGACGGCCCGGTGCCACCCGACCCGTACCTCCAGCACGCCTACGAGCACGACCCCTACCGGGCGCAGGATCTCGCCGCCCAGGACCCGGTGAACGAGGCGCTCTACGACCGCGCCTCGCACCCGCCGCCGCCCCCCGGCACGTACCAGGAGCCGCAGCCGCTCTACCAGCAGCCGCCCGCGACTCCGTACGCCCCCGACCCACGTCTCTGGGCGCAGACCCCGCCGCCCGAGCCCGCGGGCCCCTCCCGCCATCTGCCGTACGGCGACAACGCGGCGACCACCCAGTTCGTCGGCGTGGACGCCCTCGTCACCCAGGCGTCCGACAACCACGAGGAGCCGGACGCGTTCGCCCATCTCTTCCGCGACCAGGAGGGAACCGGGAGGCCACCGGGGCCGCCCGAGCCGGAAGCGGCTCCGGCGCCGGTACCGCCGAAGTCCGGCGGCCGCGCCTCCGGTCTGCTGAAGTCCAGCGCGCTGATGGCGGCCGGCACCCTCGTCTCCCGGCTCACCGGATTCGTCCGCAGCCTGGTGATCACCGCCGCGCTGGGTGCCGCGCTGCTCGGTGACAGTTTCACCATCGCGTACACCCTGCCGACGATGATCTACATCCTCACCGTGGGCGGCGGCCTCAACTCGGTCTTCGTACCCCAGCTCGTCCGCTCCATGAAGGACGACGAGGACGGCGGCGAGGCCTACGCCAACCGGCTGCTGACACTGGTGATGGTCGCGCTCGGCCTGATCGTCGCCGCCGCGGTCTTCGCCGCGCCGCTGCTGATCCATCTCATGTCGAGCACGATCGCGAACGACGCGGCGGCCGACAGTGTGGCCGTCACCTTCGCCCGGTACTGCCTGCCGACCATCTTCTTCATGGGCGTGCACGTGGTGATGGGGCAGATCCTCAACGCCCGCGGAAAGTTCGGCGCGATGATGTGGACCCCGGTCCTCAACAACATCGTCATGATCTTCACGTTCGGCCTGTTCATCTGGGTCTACGGCACCTCCGCCGAATCCCGGATGGGAGTGGCGACCATCCCGCCGGAGGGCATCCGGCTGCTGGGCATCGGCACTCTGCTCGGGCTGGTCGTCCAGGCCCTCGCGATGATCCCCTATCTGCGCGAGGCAGGCTTCCGCTTCCGCCCGCGCTTCGACTGGAAGGGCCACGGCCTCGGCAAGACGATCAAGCTGGCCAAGTGGACCGTCCTGTTCGTCCTGGCCAACCAGGCGGGTGTGCTGGTCGTCACCCAGCTCGCCACGTCGGCGGGCAAGCTCGCCGGCAAGGACGGCACGGGCTTCCTCGCCTACTCCAACGCCCAGCTGATCTGGGGCATGCCGCAGGCCATCATCACCGTCTCCGTCATGGCCGCGCTGCTGCCCCGCATCTCGCGCGCCGCCCACGACAACGACCCCGGCGCGGTCCGCGACGACATCTCGCAGGGCCTGCGCAACTCCGCGGTCGCCATCGTGCCGGTCGCCTTCACGTTCCTCGCTCTCGGGCTGCCGATGTGCACCCTGCTGTACGCCTCCAGCGGCACCGAGGCCGCACGGTCCATGGGCTTCATCCTGATGGCCTTCGCCCTCGGCCTCATCCCGTATTCCGTGCAGTACGTCGTGCTGCGTGGGTTCTACGCCTACGAGGACACCCGCACCCCCTTCTACAACACGGTCATCGTCGCCGCGGTCAACGCCGCGGCCTCCGCGCTCTGCTACGTCGTGCTTCCCGCCCGGTGGGCGGTCGTCGGCATGGCCGCCTCGTACGGGCTGGCCTACGCGGTCGGTGTCGGTATCGCCTGGCGCCGACTGCGCAACCGGCTGGGCGGTGACCTGGACGGTGCCAAGGTCGTGCGCACCTACGCCCGGCTCTGCCTGGCGGCGCTCCCCGCGGCGGTCGTCGGCGGCGGCGTGGGCTTCGTGCTTCTTGAGGTTCTCGGCGAGGGGGCCCTCGGTTCACTCGCCGCGCTGATCTGCGGCGGCATCGTCCTCCTGAGCATCTTCTTCGTAGCCGCGAAGAAGATGCGCATCGAAGAGGTCAACGGCCTGGTGGGTATGGTCCGGGGACGGCTCGGACGCTGAATATGCGTCCGTCCGCACAACCATCGCCGGAGTCCGCGTGTCGTGCATAGCACCGGAGTGTGGGCACAATTGGCGTGACTGTGCAGAGCTGGCTGGCATCGCGCAACGGATGGGGAGGCAGGAACGACGGTGGCGGAACGTAGCACGGCTGCCGTCGACGTGGCCGACAACAGCGGCGACGAGCCGCTGACCGCCAAGGCGGACGAGGCCACGACCGACGGTACGGCGGAAGCCAAGGACACAACGGGCGAAGGCCCCACGGGCGCGGACGGTGAGCGGGAGCCCTCCGATGCCGTCCCGGCGACGCCCGATCTGCACAGCGGTCACAAACTTGCCGGACGCTACCGGCTCGAAGAGTGCGTCACCCGTCTGGACGGATTCAGCAGCTGGCGCGCTGTCGACGAGAAACTGCGCCGCGCGGTGGGCGTTCACCTGCTCCCCGCCGACCATCCGCGCGCCCGCTCCGTGCTGGCGGCGGCACGCTCGTCCGCCCTGCTCGGCGACCCGCGCTTCGTGCAGGTCCTGGACGCGGTCGAGGAGGACGACCTCGTCTACGTCGTCCACGAATGGCTTCCGGACGCCACCGAGCTCACCGCTCTGCTGGCAGCCGGGCCGATGGACGCCCACGATGCCTACCAGCTCGTCAGCCAGGTCTCCCAGGCCATGGCGGCCGCCCACCGTGAGGGCCTGGCCCACCTCAGGCTCACGCCCGGTGCCGTCCTGCGCAGCTCGACCGGGCAGTACCGCATCCGCGGCCTCGCCGTGAACGCCGCCCTGCGCGGCATCACCGCCGAGCGCCCGCTGCGCGCGGACACCGAAGCGATCGGCGCCCTCCTGTACGCCGCGCTGACCCAGCGCTGGCCGTACGAGGACGACGCCTACGGGCTCTCCGGGCTGCCCAAGGGCATGGGCCTGATCGCTCCGGACCAGGTACGGGCCGGCATCCACCGCGGTCTCTCCGAGCTCGCCATGCGCGCGCTGGCCAACGACGGTGCCACGGCCTCACGCCAGGAACCGCCGTGCACCACTCCTGACGAGCTGGCCAAGGCCGTCGCGGCCATGCCGCGCATCCTGCCGCCCGAGCCCACCTTCACGGCACCGCCCGAGTACCAGCGCACCACCTACCAGCAGGGCACCTACGGACGCCCGTCGGCCCGCCCTGTCTCGGCGACCCAGCCCGTGATGGCCTCCCCGCCGCCCCCGCTCCAGAGCCGCACCGGCAAGGCCCTCAAGTGGGCCGTGTCCGCACTGCTCATCGCGGCTCTGGGGCTCGGCAGCTGGCAGCTCGCCGAAACGCTCCTCGACCGCCGCAACGACTCCTCGGACCCCGGCACCACGCAGACGACGAAGGACGAGGGCGACGAGAAGCCCATCCCGGCCAAGCCGCTCCGCATCGCCGGAGCGACGGAGTTCATGCCCAGCGGGTCCGGGATACAGCAGGAGGATGTGCCCAAGACCATCGACGGCCGGCCCGGCACCTCGTGGATCACCCCGCAGTACCGGGGGTACGCCAACTTCGGGAACCTCACCAACCGCAAGCAGGGCAGTGGCGTCATCGTCGACCTGGGCAGTGTCCAGGACGTCACCGGCATCGAAGTCGCCATGTACCGCGGTGGGCAGGGCGCCGAGGTACGGGCGGCCGCACCGGACGCATCCGCACCGTCGGCCCTCACGGACTTTCCCCAGCGGCTCGTGGAGCAGACGACGGCGGGGGTCACATTGAGCGGGAAGCTGACCGAGCCCGTGCGGACCCGCTACGTTCTGGTCCGCATCACCGAGCTCCCGACGGACGGATCACCCGACCGGTTCCGCGGTGGGATCTCGGAGATCTCCGTCATGGGCTGACAGCTCCGGGTGGGGAGGGAAACCCCTCGCCACCCGGAGTTTGCGCCCATCAGCCCCATCGGCCTTGATGAAGACGCCCCTCTTCAGCTTGACTCCAGAGTTTCCGGGTACGTCCACGACGCGGTCGCAGCCACCGTTCGCCTAGCCACCGAACCAGCCTGAACGTCGGCCGCGGCAAGGGTTGCGGCGACAAGGCGCATGACGGCAGCCTTCTTCACGTTGGGCACACCCGCATACGATCTGGCCAAGAAAGGGGGGACGGTGGCCTTCGATCCGTCAGCTCCGCTCAGCGACGCGGAACTGCTCGCCCAGCACGTCGCAGGCGAACCGGACGCCTTCGGTGAGCTCGTACGCCGCCACCGCGACCGGCTGTGGGCCGTGGCGCTGCGCACCCTCGGGGACCGGGAGGAAGCGGCTGACGCCGTCCAGGACGCCCTGGTGTCGGCCTTTCGGGCCGCCCACACCTTCCGAGGCCAGTCCGCCGTGACGACCTGGCTGCACCGCATCACCGTCAACGCCTGCCTCGACCGCGCTCGCAAGGCTGCCTCCCGCAAAACGGCGCCGGTCGACGACGCCGAGCGGCTGGATCAGCTCCTGGAGCCGCACGAGTCCGCCGAGGCTCCCGCGGAACGCCAAGATCTGCACCGCCAGCTTCTGGCGGCCCTGGCCACCCTGCCCGCCGAACAGCGCGCCGCCCTCGTCCTGGTCGATATGCAGGGCTATCCCGTCGCGGAGGCCGCTCGCATTCTCGACGTGCCGACCGGCACCGTGAAAAGCCGCTGCGCACGCGGCCGGGCGAGACTGGTTCCCCTCGTCACCCATCTGCGCGGTGACAACGGGGATAGTGGCGGCCTCACCGTGGGAAGGAACCGGACGCCCGGGACATCCGTCCCACCAGCATCGGGACCAAAGGACGCAGGAACAAGTGATCCTGCTGCTGTGAAGGGAGGAGGTGGGCGCACATGACATCCACGGCAGACA
This sequence comes from Streptomyces sp. NBC_01433, assembly GCF_026340105.1. NCBI lineage: Bacteria > Bacillati > Actinomycetota > Actinomycetes > Kitasatosporales > Streptomycetaceae > Streptomyces > Streptomyces sp. NBC_01433. The sequence goes on from NZ_JAPEPM010000001.1 coordinate 2,392,764, forward strand.
CCGCTCAGCACCCGGACGTCTCGGAGATCTCCGACCTCACCGAAGGGCTTCTCTCCCCATCCCGCACGGCGGAAGTCCGCAGCCATGTCGACAGCTGCTCGCTCTGCGGTGACGTCCGCACCTCGTTGGAGGAGATCCGCGGGCTGCTCGGCACGCTCCCGGGCCCTCAGCCGATGCCCGAAGACATCGCCGGACGCATCGACGCCGCTCTGGCGGCAGAAGCCCTTCTCGACTCCACCGTCCCCGGCAGCCCAGCCGATGTTTCACGTGAAACATCGTCGTCCACCGAGGACCCCGCCCCTCAGGCGACCGACCTCCCGGACCAGCGCACCGATCTCTCCCGCGCCGACCGCCCCGCAGGCCGCCCACGAGCCGCCACAGGGCCGGGCCGCAACCCCTCTCGCCGCCGTCGACGCGCAGTGATCATCGGTACGGCGGTCGGCGCTGCGGTGATCACCATGAGCGCCCTCCTCCTCCAGCAGCTCCAGCCGTCGCGGGATACGACAAGCACCCAGGCGGACAGCGGCGCCGGCAGGGCAGAGAGCAGCGCACAGAGCTTCTCGGAGGACACGCTCGAAGGCAGGGTGCAGGGCCTTCTGAGCAGCACAGCGGCCTCGGAGAGTCCCAGCGGCCAGAAGCAGCAGCCGGAGGCCGGCACCAAATCCACCAACGAAGTCGGCGCTTCCGACTCCTCCGCACCCAGGAGGCCGCTGCGTACACCTGTCGTGACAGTGCCCCCGTGCGTTCAGCAGGCCACCGGCCGGAACACCCCGGCTCTGGCCCTCGCCGAGGGCCACTACCAGGGAACGGACGCCTTCCTCGTCGTCCTGCCCCACGCCACCGACACCACCCGCGTTCAGGCCTACGTCGTCGACGCCACCTGCGTCGACGCCACGCCCAAGGCCAAGGGGCGGCTGCTGCTCACCCACTCCTACAACCGCCCCTGACGACGGCCCCGGCACGTCGGGAATGCATCCCCCGTAGGATCCGTTGGGTGGGGTGAGAGTCGTTGAACCGGCCCCAGTAGGCAGTAGGCAGTCTGCAGAGACGAGGAAGTAACCCGTGAGCGACGTCCGTAATGTGATCATCATCGGCTCGGGACCGGCCGGTTACACGGCGGCCCTCTACACCGCGCGGGCATCGCTGAAGCCGCTGGTCTTCGAGGGCGCCGTCACCGCCGGCGGTGCGCTGATGAACACCACCGACGTGGAGAACTTCCCCGGCTTCCAGGACGGCATCATGGGCCCCGAGCTCATGGACAACATGCGCGCGCAGGCCGAGCGCTTCGGCGCGGAGCTCATCCCCGACGATGTCGTCTCCGTGGACCTCACCGGCGACATCAAGACCGTCACCGACACCGCGGGCACGGTGCACCGTGCGAAGGCCGTCATCGTGACCACCGGCTCCCAGCACCGCAAGCTCGGCCTGCCGAACGAGGACGCCCTCTCCGGACGTGGTGTCTCCTGGTGCGCCACCTGCGACGGCTTCTTCTTCAAGGACCACGACATCGCCGTGGTCGGCGGCGGCGACACCGCCATGGAAGAGGCGACCTTCCTCTCCCGGTTCGCCAAGTCCGTCACGATCGTCCACCGCCGTGACTCCCTGCGCGCCTCCAAGGCCATGCAGGACCGTGCCTTCGCCGACCCGAAGATCAAGTTCGCGTGGGACAGCGAGGTCGCCGCGGTCCACGGTGAGCAGAAGCTCTCCGGTCTGACCCTGCGCAACACCAAGACGGGCGAGACCTCGGAGCTCCCCGTGACCGGCCTGTTCATCGCCGTCGGTCACGACCCGCGCACCGAGCTCTTCAAGGGCCAGCTCGACCTCGACGACGAGGGATACCTCAATGTCGAAGCCCCCTCGACGCGTACCAACCTGACGGGTGTATTCGGCGCCGGAGACGTTGTCGACCACACCTACCGACAGGCCATCACTGCTGCCGGCACCGGCTGTTCCGCAGCTCTGGACGCCGAGCGCTTCCTCGCCGCGCTCGCCGACGGCCAGCTCGCCGAGCCGGAGAAGACCCCGGCAGTCTGATCTGCCTCATCTCACCCCACTACGAGAAACTAAGGAGGCCGCCGTGGCCGGCGACCTGAAGCACGTTACTGACGCCACTTTCGACGAAGTGGTCCTGAAGAGCGAGAAGCCCGTACTGGTGGACTTCTGGGCGGCCTGGTGCGGCCCCTGCCGCCAGATCGCCCCCTCGCTGGAGGCCATCGCCGCCGAGCACGGCGACCAGATCGAGATCGTCAAGCTCAACATCGACGAGAACCCGGCCACCGCCGCCAAGTACGGCGTGATGTCCATCCCGACGCTCAACGTCTACCAGGGCGGCGAGGTCGCCAAGACGATCGTCGGTGCCAAGCCGAAGGCCGCGATCCTCCGTGACCTCGAAGGTTTCATCGGCCAGTAAGTACCACCCGGCACGATGTTTCACGTGAAACGGGCCCACTCCTTGAAGGGGTGGGCCCGTTTCACGTCTCAGAGGCGGCCCCCGCTCAGAGCGGACGCAGCACCGGCTCCTTCTGTACGGCTCCCAGCAGCCGGTCCAGAGCGAGTTCGACGTCCTCCTTCCAGGAGAGCGTCGTACGCAGCTCCAACCTCAGCCGCGGGTACCTCGGATGCGGTCGCACCGTCTTGAATCCGACCGCAAGCAGATGGTCCGCCGGGAGTACACAGGCAGGCTCCTTCCACCGGGCGTCCCCGAACGCCTCAATCGCCTTGAATCCCCGCTGCAACAGGTCCTTGGCCACCGTCTGCACCATGACGCGCCCCAGTCCCTGCCCCTGATATCCCGGCGTGATCCACCCCGTGATGAGCTGAACGGCATCGGGGGAGACGGGGCTGGTAGGAAACGCGGTCGCCCGCGGGACATACGCGGGCGGCGCATAGAGCACGTAGCCGACCGGCACATCATCGACATGAACGACCCGACCGCAGGAACCCCACTCCAGCAGCACCGCGGAGATCCAGGCTTCCTTTTCCAGCTCGGGTCTGCCCGCCTTTACCGCAGCTTCCCCGCTGACCGGATCAAGTTCCCAGAAGACGCACGATCGGCACCGCTTGGGGAGATCCGGAAGGTTGTCCAGTGTGAGCGGTACGAGTCGACGCCCCATGAAGGCGATTCCTCACTTCCTTCGCCCGCCGCATCGCGTGCGGCTGTCAGCGCACTCCGTTCGCGGAACAGACTGCCGACGAAACCTCCGACGGCCCCCAGGCCCAACCCGACGGTCACCAGTCGGCTGCGGCTCACTGCTCGCACGGTCTCCGCCCTCCTCCGAGGTGGATCCAGGTGGATGCGCCATACCAGAACGCATCGTATCCACCCAGAGTTGATGCGGAAACCGAGAGAGAGCAAAGGGCGGGCTGTGTTCCGGCATTCACCGGAACGCAGCCCGCCCCACACGGGTCCTTCGGACCTCAGCCGTCAGCGTCCTCTTCCGAGCCCTCGGCGAGTCCCCGCTCCAGCACACGTCCCTCGCCCGGTGCGAGGCTGCCGAGAATCCGGTCCAGATCCTCCATCGAAGCGAACTCGACGACGATCTTGCCCTTCTTCTGGCCGAGGTCGACCTTCACCCTCGTCTCGAACCTGTCGGAGAGCCTGGAGGCCAGGTCGCTCAGCGCGGGCGACACCCGCCCGCCGGCCCGCGGCCCCTTCGACTTCGGCGAGCTCGTGGGACTCGACCCCATGAGCGTCACGATCTCCTCGACCGCGCGTACCGAGAGCCCTTCGGCCACGATGCGATGAGCCAGCCGGTCCTGCTCCTCGGAGTCATCGACGGACAGCAGCGCCCGAGCATGACCGGCCGAAAGCACTCCCGCCGCGACCCTTCGCTGCACGGGCGGCGAGAGCCGCAGCAGGCGCAGGGTGTTGGACACCTGCGGACGGGACCGCCCGATCCGGTCGGCCAGCTGATCGTGGGTGCACTTGAAGTCCTTGAGCAGCTGGTCGTACGCGGCCGCCTCTTCCAACGGGTTCAGCTGAGCCCGGTGAAGGTTCTCAAGGAGAGCGTCCAGGAGCAGCTTCTCGTCGTCCGTCGCCCGGACAATGGTCGGAATCCGCTCCAGACCCGCTTCGCGGCAGGCCCTCCAACGACGCTCACCCATGATGAGCTCGTAGCGGTCCGGACCCACCTTCCGCACGACGACGGGCTGGAGGAGACCGACCTCCTTGATGGAGGTGACCAGCTCGGCAAGAGCGTCCTCATCGAACACTTCACGGGGCTGTCGGGGGTTCGGCGTAATCGATCCGATGAGGATCTCGGCGAAGTACGCCCCGGCGGAAGCCGTCGTGTCAGCGACCGTCTCCCGCTCAGCCTCCGGGGCACTCGGCTCCGGCACCACCGAAGCCTGCGGGAGAGTGGTCACCTTCGCGGCGGCCACTCCACGCTCGGCCGTCAACACCGGAATCGTCCCGGGCGACGTCGAGCCGCCCCCGGGAGACGGTACCTGCTTCTCCTGCGGAGCCGCGGGGATCAGCGCACCGAGCCCACGCCCCAACCCTCTACGACGCTCACTCACTGGATGCCCTCCGAGATGCTTTGCTGGCTGTTCTGACTACCCGTGTGGGCATGCTGGGCCTCGTAGTGCACCCCGACGCCCCTCAGGGCAATCTCACGTGCTGCCTCAAGATACGACAACGAACCGCTGGATCCCGGGTCGTAGGTCAGCACGGTCTGCCCATAGCTCGGGGCCTCCGAGATACGCACCGATCGCGGAATGCTCGTCCGCAGCACTTCCTTGCCGAAGTGGGTACGCACCTCCTCGGCGACCTGCGAGGCGAGCCTGGTCCTGCCGTCGTACATCGTCAGCAGGATCGTCGACACATGCAGATCCGGGTTCAGATGTCCCCGGACCAGGTCGACGTTCCTCAGCAGCTGCCCCAGTCCCTCCAGCGCGTAGTACTCGCACTGGATGGGAATCAGCACCTCGGCTCCGGCAACCATGGCGTTGACCGTCAGCAGACCGAGTGAGGGCGGGCAGTCGATGAGGATGTAGTCCAACGGCTGCTCATACGCCTGGATGGCCCGCTGAAGCCGGCTCTCCCGCGCCACCAGCGACACCAATTCGATCTCCGCACCGGCGAGATCGATGGTGGCGGGGGCGCAGAAGAGACCTTCGACGTCCGGGACCGGCTGAACCACCTCGGAGAGCGGCCGGCTCTCCACCAGGACGTCATAGATGGAGGGAACCTCGGCATGGTGGTCGATTCCCAGAGCCGTGGAGGCGTTGCCCTGCGGGTCGAGGTCGACCACCAGAACACGCGCGCCGTGCAGCGCCAGCGACGCGGCAAGGTTGACCGTCGAGGTCGTCTTGCCGACCCCGCCCTTCTGGTTGGCCACCACCATGACGCGGGTCTGGTCAGGGCGGGGCAGCCCCTCGCCGGCGCGGCCCAGGGCCTCAACCGCCAGCTGGGCCGCACGACCGATGGGTGTGTCGTCCAGCGGCGGCGGTGTTTCACGTGAAACACCCTCCCCCGCGGACTCGGTTCGGGGACCGGGGACCGGATCGGTCATCGGTCCCGCGATGTTGGCGTCGGACCGCAAGGATTCACTCTCCTCGACTTCAGGCTCGCAATGAACAGAGCCTGCCATGCTTTCGGGGTCGTGAACCAGCGAGGCCCGCTGTTCTGTGGATGAATCCGCGCCTGTGGACAACTCGGTAGCCCTAACGGGCTTGCGGTCGCGCGGCGTGGCAGCCGCGCGACCGCGGCTGATGATTCCGTGCAGCAGAGAGCGACGTTTCACGTGAAACACGATGCCCCCGCATCGCTATTACCAGGCCACGACACTCCGCACGAGGTACGTACGACCTCATTACCGGAGCAATACTGATAAATAGAACGAATCGGTACGTAAAGGGCGGTCGCGCCCCGCCGCCCCGTCCCATCCGTCGGATTCAGCGACGCCGACGCGTACGTCCCACCCGCGCGGCCTTGGCCCTCTTTGCGGCGAACCTCACACCACCGGGGCTCTCCCCGACCACCACACGCACCACCGTGGACGTCGGATCGACCACACCCTCACCGACGTGCAGCACCTCGGTCTCGACCACTCCGAGCTTGCTCAGGGCGGCACGAGCGCCCTGGATCTCCTCCGCCGCGGTGTCGCCCTTCAGCGCCAGCATTTCTCCGTAGGGGCGCAGCAGGGGCACACCCCAGCCCGCCAGCCGGTCCAGCGGGGCCACCGCGCGAGCCGTCACCACATGAACGGGCGCCAGGGTCCCGAGAACTTCCTCCGCGCGGCCACGGACGACCGTCACATGGTCCAGTCCCAGCAGCTCGACGACTTCCTGGAGGAAGTTCGTCCGTCGCAGCAGCGGCTCCAGCAGGGTGATCTTCAGATCCGGGCGCACCAGAGCCAGCGGGATACCGGGGAGGCCGGCCCCCGAGCCCACATCGCACACCGTGACCCCCTCAGGGACCACCTCGGAGAGCACCGCGCAGTTCAGCAGGTGACGCTCCCAGAGCCGCGGCACCTCACGCGGCCCGATCAGACCGCGCTTGACCCCGGCATCCGCAAGGAGCTCCGCGTACCGGACGGCTTCCGGGAAGACCTCTCCGAATACCGCCTGCGCCTCTTCAGGTGCCTGGGGGAGCTCTGCTGCCTCCGTCACGGGGACCGTCCTTCCGTACCGCACTAACGCACTGTGGGTGGCTGACTATCAGGCTGACAAAGATCGGCCCCGCCTGCGAACAGACGGGGCCGACAGTACAAGGATCCGGTCAGGCCGGGAGAACGACGACGAAGCGCTGCGGCTCCTCGCCCTCGGACTCGCTGCGCAGACCGGCTGCCGCGACCGCGTCGTGCACGACCTTGCGCTCGAACGGCGTCATCGGGTCCAGCTTCATCGGCTCGCCCGAGGTCTTCACCTCGTCCGCGGCCTTGGCACCCAGCGCGGCGAGGATTTCGCGCTTCTTGGCCCGGAAGCCACCGATGTCGAGCATCAGACGGCTGCGGTCTCCGGTCTCCCGGTGGACGGCCAGCCGCGTCAGCTCCTGAAGCGCCTCCAGCACCTCGCCGTCGCGCCCCACGAGCTTCTGCAGTTCACGTGCCGAGTCGCTGATGATCGAGACCGCGGCCCGGTCCGCCTCGACGTCCATGTCGATGTCGCCGTCGAGGTCGGCGATGTCGAGCAGGCCCTCGAGGTAGTCGGCTGCGATCTCCCCTTCCTGCTCGAGGCGGGTCAGAGTGTCGCTGCCCTCAGCGGCCGTGGAGGTGGTGCCTTCCGTCACGGATGGACTCCTTCTTACTTCTTGGACGGGTGCTTGGGCCGCTGCGGGCCCTTGCGCTGTCCGGACTTGGCTTGGCGTGAGGAGCCGGACGCGGGCTTGCCCGCCGCCTTCGGCTTGTCGTCGTCCTGCGAGGCGTCGCTCTTCTCCAGCGAGGTCTTGGAGCCCGGCTCGGCCGAATCGGCCGTATCGGAATCCTTGGCACCACCGGCCGTGGTGGCCCCGGTCTGCCGCTTCGCCTTGGTCTGCCGCTTGGGCTGGTGCCGCTTCTGCGCACCGCCGCCCTCGGCCTCGGCCACGGCCGTATCGCTCTTGGCCACCGTGCCGTCCTCCTGGGCCGCGAGACCCAGCTTGGCCAGACCGGTGATGAACTTGCGCTCGATGTCGTTGCGGTCCGGGCCCTTGGCGACGATCCGCTTGATCATGTTGCGCCTGGTCCGCCCGCGTACCTCGCCATGAGAGGTCACGCTCTTCAGCAGACGTCCCAGGTACTGGTCCTGCGCCTTGCTGCCCGGCGTCGGGTTCTGGTTGATCACGTACATCTGCTGACCCATGGTCCAGACGTTGGTGGTCAGCCAGTAGACGAGGACACCGACGGGGAAGTTGATACCCATCACGGCGAAGATGACCGGGAAGATGTACATCAGCATCTTCTGCTGCTGCATGTACGGGGTCTTCACCGTCAGGTCGACGTTCTTCGTCATCAGCTGGCGCTGCGTGAAGAACTGCGACGCGGACATCATCACGATCATGATCGCGGTGACGACGCGGACGTCGGTCAGCGAAGCCTGCAGAGAGGCGACCTTGTCAGCGCTGTCCGTGAACTTCGCGGCCAGCGGGGCACCGAAGATGTGGGCCTGACGCGCGCTGTCGAGCAGCGACTGGTCGATCGCGCCGATCTTCTTGCCCGAGGCGATCGCCGAGAGCACGTGATACAGGGCGAAGAAGAACGGGGACTGCGCCAGGATGGGAAGGCACGAGGAGAGCGGGTTGGTACCCGTCTCCTTGTACAGCTTCATCATCTCTTCGGACTGACGCTGTTTGTCGTTCTTGTAGCGCTCCTGGATCGCCTTCATCTTCGGCTGGAGCACCTGCATGTTCCGGGTCGACTTGATCTGCTTCACGAAAAGCGGGATCAGACAGATCCGGATCAGCACCACCAGGGACACGATGGACAGGCCCCAGGCCCAGCCCGTGTCATCACCGAACATCGCTCCGTACAGCTTGTGGAACTGGACGATGACCCATGAGACAGGTGTGGTGATAAAGCTGAACAGACTGGCAATCGTGTCCACTAATCAGGCTCCTTGAGCTTTGGACGAGGTCTCTGTGGCCGGGCTCAGGGGTTCGGAGACCGACCCCCCGGGCGGCACATCAGCGGCGGAGTCCCCGCCCTTGCCGCCGCGCAGAGCGTTGCGCAGCAACTCGTGCCAGCGCGGACGCTTGCGTGGCGGGACATGATCCACACCGCCGGGTGACCACGGATTGCATCGCAGGATGCGCCATGCGGTCAGCGCTGTTCCCTTGATCGCACCGTGTCGGTCGATCGCCGTATATCCATAGTGGGAACACGACGGGTAGTAACGGCAGACAGGCCCGAGGAGTGGGCTGATCGTCCACTGATACAGCTTGATGAGAGCCAGCAACGGGTACTTCATCGCGCGCCCCCTCCCAGGAGCCGCTGCAGGGCGGCGTCCAGGTCTCGGGCCAGCTGTGCATGGTCGGCGTCGCCCGATCCGGGCAGCGCTCGTACGACGACCAGGCTACCGGGGGGCAGCTGAGCCAGCCGTTCGCGGACCAGATGACGAAGCCTTCGCTTCACCGCTGTGCGTACGACCGCTCCACCCACAGCTTTGCTGACAACGAAACCCGCACGCGGCGGGGGAACAGTCTCCCCAGTCACGTGCGGGTCCGTTGCACCGCTGCATAGATGGACGACGAGTAGCGGACGTCCGGCTCGACGTCCTCGTCGTACCGCGGTCGCGAAGTCCTCGCGCCGCCTCAGCCGATTCTCGGTAGGCAGCACGTCATGACCTGTAAACGATCAGGCGGACAGGCTGCTGCGGCCCTTGCCACGGCGGTTCGCGAGAATCGCACGGCCGGCACGGGTACGCATACGCAGCCGGAAGCCATGGGTCTTGGCGCGACGACGGTTGTTCGGCTGGAAGGTGCGCTTGCTCACTCGGGGGCTCCAGAAATGATTCGTGTGTTGGCGGGACATCGCCTGGCTGTCACCGTGCGCCCACGAGGAACTCGCGTAAACGCCTTAGTGCACCGCTTCACAATCACAGATCGTGATCTTTGCCCATCGGAGGCAGGCGGCAGCAGCCATCGACAACTCGACCTGGTCACGGTACGCGCGGCTACGCCATCCGGTCAAACCGGCTCCGCACGGGCCACCGCTATGCACAGCCTGTGGACAACAACTTGAACCACGCGGGTCGGCCTGACTACCTTGGCTGAACTCCGGTTCTTTTCCTTCCCGCCTGCCGGGCCTCACCCGACCCGACCCATCCCGTCCCGAGAACCACACATTCGTGGGACCTGCGAGAGAGCGTGCCCTGTGGCTGACGTACCTGCCGATCTTGCCGCAGTGTGGCCACGAGTGCTGGAACAACTCCTCGGGGAGGGCCAGCAGGGCATCGAGCCGAAGGACAAGCAGTGGATCGAGCGCTGCCAGCCGCTGGCACTCGTCGCCGACACCGCACTGCTGGCCGTCCCGAACGAATGGGGCAAGCGCGTCCTGGAAGGCCGGCTCGCGCCGCTCATCAGCGAGACGCTGACCCGTGAGTGCGGCCGTCCCATCCGGATCGCGATCACCGTCGACGACTCCGCCGGTGAACCGCCCACCCCGCCGGCGCCCCCGATGCACCAGCAGTCCCACCAGGGCCAGCAGGTCCACCGTTACCAAGGGCAGCCGCACGACGACTCTCCGCACAACGACGGGTACGACGGCTACGGGCACCGGCCCTCGGACGACGGCATGCCGACCGCCCGCCCGGCCTACCCCGACTACCAGCAGCAGCGCCCCGAGCCCGGCGCCTGGCCCCGTACCCAGGAGGACCTCTCCTGGCAGCAGCCCCGGCACGGCGGATATCAGGACCGCGAGCAGCCCTCCGACCAGTGGCGCGAGCCGTACGGCACCGGACGGCCCCAGCAGCCGCAGCACGACTACCGGCCGCAGCCGCAGGAGCGCCAGGGCTACGAGCAGCAGCGCCCCGACCGCCACGACATGCAGGAGCAGCAGCCCCAGCATCGCCAGGGCGGCCCCGGTCCGGGCCGCACCGGAGGCGGCGGTCCCGGTCCGATGGGCGCCCAGTCGGCGCCGCCGCCCGGTCCCGGCGAGCCCCATGCCCGGCTGAATCCGAAGTACCTCTTCGACACGTTCGTCATCGGCGCCTCCAACCGGTTCGCGCACGCCGCGGCCGTCGCCGTCGCCGAGGCGCCGGCGAAGGCGTACAACCCCCTCTTCATCTACGGGGAGTCGGGGCTCGGCAAGACCCACCTGCTGCACGCCATCGGGCACTACGCGCGCAGCCTCTACCCGGGGACCCGGGTGCGGTACGTGAGCTCGGAGGAGTTCACCAACGAGTTCATCAACTCGATCCGCGACGGCAAGGGCGACACGTTCCGCAAGCGCTACCGCGACGTGGACATCCTGCTGGTGGACGACATCCAGTTCCTGGCGAGCAAGGAGTCGACGCAGGAGGAGTTCTTCCACACCTTCAATACGCTCCACAACGCCAACAAGCAGATCGTGCTGTCCTCCGACCGGCCGCCCAAGCAGCTGGTGACCCTGGAGGACCGGCTGCGGAACCGTTTCGAGTGGGGCCTCACCACCGATGTGCAGCCCCCCGAGCTGGAGACGCGCATCGCGATCCTCCGTAAGAAGGCGGTCCAGGAGCAGCTCAACGCGCCGCCGGAGGTGCTGGAGTTCATCGCCTCCCGCATCTCGCGCAACATCCGCGAGCTGGAGGGCGCGCTGATCCGGGTGACGGCCTTCGCCAGCCTCAACCGGCAGCCGGTCGACCTCGGGCTGACCGAGATCGTGCTCAAGGACCTGATCCCGGGCGGCGAGGACTCGGCTCCGGAGATCACCGCACCGGCCATCATGGCGGCGACCGCGGACTACTTCGGTCTGACGGTGGAGGACCTGTGCGGATCCTCCCGCAGCCGCGTCCTGGTGACGGCGCGCCAGATCGCGATGTATCTGTGCCGCGAGCTGACGGACCTCTCGCTGCCGAAGATCGGCGCGCAGTTCGGCGGCCGCGACCATACGACGGTGATGCACGCGGATCGGAAGATCCGGGCACTGATGGCGGAGCGGCGCTCCATCTACAACCAGGTCACCGAACTCACCAACCGCATCAAGAACGGCTGACGCGCCACCTCGGCCGACCCGTCGGCAGGCCCGCTCCACACGCCTGCTGACGGGACCGCCCCGCCCCCACACGGCGCACCGGGCCGTATAAGACGTACGAAAGGCGCCCGGAAGGACTCTCCGCGGTCCTTCCGGGCGCCTTTTCGTCGTCGGCGAACCCGTCGGCAAACCTGTCGGTACGGCAGTCGATACGGCAGTCGGCACGCGTCGCGCACGGTCGACACGCCCGACGTGACGACCTTCGTGAGCCTTCTGGATGCCTCCTGATGCCCTCCAGAAGCCGCCCAGAGGCCCTCGAACGGCCCTCTGCCGCGCCTCGATCGGGCCGGGAGAGCGCCTGGAGCGTGCCGGGAAGCCCCTGTCCGAACCCGCCGCCGCGTCACCGCTGTTCGAATACGGGCCGCCGAGTGCCCCTTCTCCACAGATCTGCGAGAAATCTGCCGTCCACAGCCTGGGGACTGCGAAGTTGTCCATATTGCGTCCACAGGGGCATCTGCCGATACTCCATCAGACCAGGTCAGGTGCCTGGGGATTTGTGGTCAACAATGATCCACAGCCTGTGGACAAACTTTTCGTCCACAGGGGGTCTTCGGAGTTGTCCACCGTCGGCCCACAGGCCGGGCCATGTTGTCCCCAGCTTCTCCACAGCCCTGTCCACTGTTCGGCAACCCAGCACCCACTTTCACCGCCGAGAGTGAAAGGCGTCACACCATGAGGGTCGGTTGGGCTGTGGGGAACGTGGGTAAAGCTGGGGACAGGCCTGGGGAGAAGTAGCCCCCTCCTGTGCATCGGGTGTGCAGAACTTTCCTGTGTCCACAGAAACGCCTGGTTGTCCACCGGTACCGCCCACAGGGTCGGTGGATAAAAAACCGTGGCTGACCTGCGCAAACGACGTTATCCACGGTTTCCACAGGGCCTACTACTACTACCACTCAGAGTTAGCCAGGAATCCGCTTCGAAGTGGGGCCTGTGTACAACTCGACCGGCGAGTGCCGCGGACCTCTTGGCTCGACTTGACCCCGAGCAGCAACGACTGTCGGTGCCGTACGTCAGACTGGACCCCGGGTCCTCCCCAGCCCCTCGGCAGGGAGACCCATCCAGACGACGAAGGCCAGCAGGGCGAGCGAGCAACAGCAGGAGGCGGTTCCGGTGAAGATCCGGGTGGAGCGCGATGTACTCGCGGAGGCGGTGGCCTGGGTGGCCCGCAGCCTCCCGGCCCGTCCGCCGGCGCCCGTTCTCGCGGGCCTTCTGCTGAAGGCTGAGGACGGAGCCCTCAGCTTCTCGAGCTTCGACTACGAGGTCTCGGCCAAGGTCTCGGTGGACGCGGAGATCGAGGAGGACGGCACGGTGCTCGTCTCCGGCCGCCTGCTCGCCGACATCTGCCGCGCCCTGCCCAACCGGCCGGTGGAGATCTCCACAGACGGTGTACGGGCCACCGTGGTCTGCGGCTCCTCGCGATTCACCCTCCACACCCTTCCCGTGGAGGAGTACCCGGCTCTGCCGCAGATGCCGACCGCGACGGGCACCGTCCCCGGTGAGATCTTCGCCTCGGCCGCCGCGCAGGTGGCCATCGCCGCCGGCCGCGACGACACGCTGCCGGTCCTGACCGGTGTGCGGATCGAGATCGAGGGCGACACCGTCACCCTCGCCTCGACCGACCGCTACCGATTCGCGGTCCGCGAGTTCAACTGGAAGCCGGAGAATCCGGACGCCTCGGCCGTGGCCCTGGTGCCCGCCAAGACGCTCCTGGACACGGCCAAGGCGCTGACCAGCGGCGACACGGTCACGCTCGCGCTGTCCGGCTCGGGTGCGGGCGAGGGGCTGATCGGTTTCGAGGGCGCGGGCCGCCGTACGACGACCCGACTGCTCGAAGGCGACCTGCCGAAGTACCGGACGCTCTTCCCCACCGAGTTCAACTCGGTCGCGGTGATCGAGACCGCTCCGTTCGTCGAGGCGGTCAAGCGTGTGGCTCTGGTCGCCGAGCGGAACACTCCGGTGCGGCTCAGCTTCGAGCAGGGTGTGCTCATCCTGGAGGCCGGGTCGAGCGACGACGCACAGGCTGTGGAGCGCGTCGACGCCGTGCTGGAGGGCGACGACATCTCGATCGCCTTCAACCCGACATTCCTGCTGGACGGTCTGAGCGCGATCGACTCCCCGGTCGCCCAGCTCTCGTTCACGACCTCCACCAAGCCCGCCCTGCTCAGCGGCCGCCCGGCGGTCGACGCGGAAGCGGACGACGCGTACAAGTACCTGATCATGCCGGTCCGCCTCTCCGGCTGACCCGGTCGACCGGCTGATCCACGAGTCGGTCCATTCACGGCAGCTTCCGGCGGGCACGCTCAGCGCAGAGCATGCCCGCCGCTCTGTCCCCGGCCGGGCGTAGGCTCGGCCCTGGGTACGAATCGGCACAACGCTTAAGGAATCTCTGATGGAGCTCGGTCTCGTCGGCCTCGGCAAGATGGGCGGCAACATGCGCGAGCGCATCCGCCGCGCAGGCCACACCGTCATCGGTTACGACCGCAACCCGGACGTCTCCGATGTCCAGAGCCTCGAAGAGCTTGTGGGCAAGCTGAAGGGCCCCCGGGTCGTGTGGGTGATGGTTCCGGCCGGTGCCGCGACCCAGTCCACGGTCGACGAGCTGTCGGCGCTGCTGTCCCCCGGCGACATCGTCGTGGACGGCGGGAACTCCCGCTGGACCGACGACGAGAAGCACGCGGTCGAGCTGGGCATCAAGGGCATCGGCTTCGTCGACTGTGGCGTCTCCGGCGGTGTCTGGGGCCTGGAGAACGGCTACGCGCTGATGTACGGCGGCGACGCCGAGAACGTCGCGAAGGTCCAGCCGATCTTCGACGCCCTCAAGCCCGAGGGTGACTTCGGCTCCGTCCACGCGGGCAAGGTCGGCGCCGGCCACTTCGCGAAGATGGTTCACAACGGCATCGAGTACGCCATGATGCAGGCCTACGCCGAGGGCTGGGAGCTGCTGGAGAAGGTCGACTCCGTCACCGACGTGCGCGAGGTCTTCCGCTCCTGGCAGGAGGGCACGGTCATCCGTTCCTGGCTGCTCGACCTGGCGGTCAACGCGCTGGACGACGACGAGCACCTCGACAAGCTCCGGGGCTTCGCCGCCGACTCCGGCGAGGGCCGCTGGACCGTGGAGGCCGCCATCGACAACGCGGTGCCGCTGCCCGCGATCACGGCGTCCCTGTTCGCGCGGTTCGCCTCGCGTCAGGACGACTCCCCGCAGATGAAGATGATCGCCGCGCTGCGCAACCAGTTCGGCGGGCACGCGGTCGAGAACAAGAAGTAGGCCAAGAACAAGAAGCAGTACGAGAAGCACACAGCGGAGCAGGAAAGCGGGAGGTCGGCGCGGATGCATGTCACCCATCTCTCGCTGGCCGACTTCCGCTCGTACGCCCGGGTCGAGGTCCCTCTCGACCCGGGCGTCACCGCGTTCGTGGGGGCCAACGGCCAGGGCAAGACCAATCTGGTCGAGGCGGTCGGCTATCTCGCGACGCTCGGCAGCCACCGGGTCTCGTCCGACGCGCCGCTGGTGCGGATGGGTGCGGAGCGGGCCGTCATCAGGGCCGCGGTCACCCAGGGCGAGCGCTCGCAGCTCATCGAGCTGGAGCTCAACCCGGGGCGGGCCAACCGCGCCCGGATCAATCGGTCCTCGCAGGTCAGGCCCCGTGATGTGCTGGGCATCGTACGGACGGTGCTGTTCGCTCCGGAGGATCTGGCCCTGGTGAAGGGCGATCCCGGTGAGCGTCGGCGGTTCCTCGACGAGCTGATCACGGCGCGCTCGCCGCGGATGGCGGCCGTCCGGTCCGACTACGAGCGGGTGCTCAAGCAGCGCAACACACTGCTGAAGTCCGCGGCGATGGCACGCAGGCACGGTGGCCGGTCGATGGACATGTCCACGCTCGACGTCTGGGACCAGCATCTGGGCCGGGTGGGTGCCGAGCTGCTGGCACAGCGGCTGGACCTGATCGCGACGCTGCGGCCCCTGGCGGACAAGGCGTACGGGGACGTGGCGCCGGGCGGCGGTCCGGTGGCGTTGGAGTACCGCAGCTCGGCGGGGCCCGAGGTGGGTGCCGACATGGCCGCGGGGCGGACGCGCGAGGAGCTGTACGAGCAGCTGATCGCGGCGCTCGCGGAGGTCCGCAAGCAGGAGATCGAGCGCGGCGTGACGCTGGTCGGTCCGCATCGAGACGATCTGGTGCTGGGGCTGCGGGGAATGCCCGCGAAGGGATACGCGAGCCACGGCGAGTCCTGGTCGTACGCGCTGGCGCTGCGGCTGGCCTCGTACGAGCTGCTGCGCTCCGAGGGCAATGAGCCCGTGCTCGTCCTGGACGATGTCTTCGCCGAGCTGGACGCGCGCCGCCGTGAGCGGCTGGCGGAGCTGGTGGCGCCGGGTGAGCAGGTGCTGGTGACGGCCGCGGTGGGCGACGATGTGCCGGGTGTGCTGGCGGGGGCGCGCTATGCGGTGTCCGCGGGCGAGGTGGAACGGGTATGACCGCCCGGGGCCCCCGGGGCGAAGGGCCGGCCGGTTCGCCGGACGGCGGTGCGTCGGGGCCGTCGCCCCAGGACCCGGGCGGTGCGGCGAAGCCGCCGGACGTGTCCGGGGTCGATCTGGCGCGGGTGGCGTTGCGCGCGGCCAAGGAGCAGGCCCGTGCAAGGGGCGCCGCCGCGCAGCAGAAGAAGCAGGCCCGGCGCGGTGGCGGGCTGCGTTCGGGAGCGCGGTCGGACGGCCGTGATCCGCTGCCGCTGGGGTCGGCGATCAACCGGCTGATCACCGAGCGGGGCTGGGAGACACCGGCCGCGGTGGGCGGGGTGATGGGGCGCTGGGCGCAGATCGTCGGTGAAGATCTGGCCAATCATTGTGTGCCGCTGCGTTACGACGAGGATCCGGACGCACGGGTGCTGACCGTGCAGTGCGACTCGACGGCCTGGGCGACCCAGCTGCGGCTGCTGGCTCCGCGGCTGGTGGCCCGGCTGAACGAGGACCTGGGCCGGGGCACGGTGCGGATGATCAAAGTGCTGGGGCCGGGGGGCCCGCAGCGCCGGTTCGGCCCGCTGCGGGCGCCGGGCAGTACGGGCCCAGGGGATACGTACGGCTGAGCCGCACGTCACCGGCGTACCCGCTCACGTACATGCGCGTACTGCTCATCTGCGTACCCGCTCATGTACATGGACGTCCCGCTCGCGCCCCCGGTGCCGTATCACCGCTCTGACCTGGCCTTATGGCTGGTTGAGGTGCCGTGAGTCCGACCGTCGCCGCCGCTTCGGGCGCTGTGCGCGCCTTCCGGGATGTGCCGTTGTGCGGTGGTGCGGACCGGGTCGTGGAACTGCGGCGTCCCTCACCGTAGTGGGAGGTTGACAGGCGGAAGCGCTCAATGCCCGTCACAGCCCCTTGGGGCCCCTTCCTGAATATGGGGAGTCGTCAGCCGCTCATTCAGGGCGGCACATGCGGACTCAGGTACCGGCAAACCCCCATTCATGTCGGCGCTACCGGTAGACTGATGGCTAATCCCGCTGTTGAAGCGGGAGTCGTCGATACAAGCCGAACGACGCAGCCGCTCCCGCCTGACCGGAGAACGGCCTGTGCTGTGCCAGAAAGGGCGCTTCGTGGCCGATTCCGGCAACCCCAACGAGAACAACCCGTCCACAACCGGTGAGCACGGCGAGGTCACCGCCTCGTACGACGCCAGTGCGATCACCGTCCTTGAGGGCTTGGACGCGGTCCGCAAGCGACCTGGCATGTACATCGGCTCGACCGGTGAGCGCGGTCTCCACCACCTCGTGCAAGAGGTTGTCGACAACTCGGTCGACGAGGCGATGGCGGGCCACGCGGACACCATCGACGTCACGATCCTCGCCGACGGCGGGGTGCGCGTGATCGACAACGGCCGTGGCATTCCGGTCGGCATCGTGCCGTCCGAAGGCAAGCCCGCCGTAGAGGTCGTGCTGACCGTGCTGCACGCGGGCGGCAAGTTCGGCGGCGGCGGCTACGCCGTCTCCGGCGGCCTGCACGGCGTCGGCGTCTCCGTCGTCAACGCTCTGTCCACGCGGGTCTCCGTCGAGGTCAAGACGGACGGCTACCGCTGGACCCAGGACTACAAGCTCGGCGTCCCGACCGCGCCGCTGGCCAAGCACGAGGCCACCGACGAGTCCGGTACGACGGTCAGCTTCTGGGCCGACGGGGACATCTTCGAGACCACCGAGTACAGCTTCGAGACCCTCTCGCGCCGCTTCCAGGAGATGGCGTTCCTCAACAAGGGCCTCACCCTCAAGCTCACCGACGAGCGGGAGTCGGCGAAGGCGACGGCGGGCGCGGACAGCGCTGACGCGGTCGAGCCCGCCCAGGAGGAGACCGCCCGCTCGGTCACGTACCACTACGAAAACGGCATCGTCGATTTCGTGAAGTACCTCAACTCCCGCAAGGGCGACGTCATTCACCAGTCGGTGATCGACATCGAGGCCGAGGACAAGGACCGTCTTCTCTCGGCCGAGATCGCCATGCAGTGGAACACGCAGTACACCGAGGGGGTCTACTCCTTCGCCAACGCGATCCACACGCACGAGGGCGGTACGCACGAGGAGGGCTTCCGTGCGGCGCTGACCTCGCTGGTCAACCGGTACGCGCGCGACAAGAAGCTGCTGCGCGAGAAGGACGACAACCTCACGGGTGAGGACGTCCGCGAGGGTCTGACGGCGATCATCTCGGTGAAGCTGGGCGAGCCGCAGTTCGAGGGCCAGACGAAGACCAAGCTGGGCAACACGGAGGCCAAGACCTTCGTGCAGAAGGTCGTCCACGAGCAGCTGACGGACTGGTTCGACCGGAATCCCAACGAGGCCGCCGACATCATCCGCAAGGGCATCGCGGCGTCGACCGCCCGGGTGGCGGCCCGCAAGGCCCGCGACCTGACCCGGCGCAAGGGGCTCCTGGAGAGCGCCTCGCTGCCCGGCAAGCTGAGCGACTGCCAGTCGAACGATCCCACCAAGTGCGAGATCTTCATCGTCGAGGGTGACTCCGCCGGTGGTTCGGCGAAGTCCGGCCGTAACCCGATGTACCAGGCGATCCTGCCCATCCGCGGCAAGATCCTGAACGTCGAGAAGGCCCGGATCGACAAGATCCTCCAGAACACCGAGGTCCAGGCGCTGATCTCGGCCTTCGGTACCGGGGTCCACGAGGACTTCGACATCGAGAAGCTCCGCTATCACAAGATCATTCTGATGGCGGACGCCGACGTCGACGGCCAGCACATCAACACCCTGCTGCTGACGTTCCTCTTCCGCTTCATGCGGCCGCTGGTGGAGGCGGGGCACGTCTACCTCTCGCGCCCGCCGCTCTACAAGATCAAGTGGGGCCGGGACGACTTCGAGTACGCGTACTCGGACCGTGAGCGGGACGCGCTCGTGGCGCTCGGCAAGCAGAACGGCAAGCGGATCAAGGAAGACTCGATCCAGCGCTTCAAGGGTCTCGGCGAGATGAACGCCGAGGAGCTGCGCATCACGACGATGGACGTCGACCACCGGGTGCTCGGCCAGGTCACCCTGGACGACGCGGCGCAGGCCGACGACCTCTTCTCGGTGCTGATGGGTGAGGACGTCGAGGCACGGCGCTCGTTCATCCAGCGCAATGCCAAGGACGTCCGCTTCCTCGACATCTGAGTCGGCCGTACAAGCAAGCCGCAGCTCGAAAGGACTTTGACCAGCAATGGCCGACGAGAACACCCCTGTCACGCCCGAAGAGGAGCCCGCCACCGGTGTGGGCATGCGTGTCGAGCCCGTGGGGCTCGAGACGGAGATGCAGCGCTCCTACCTCGACTACGCGATGTCCGTCATCGTCTCGCGGGCGCTCCCCGACGTACGGGACGGTCTCAAGCCCGTCCACCGCCGGGTGCTGTACGCCATGTACGACGGCGGCTACCGGCCCGAGAAGGGCTTCTACAAGTGCGCCCGTGTCGTCGGTGACGTCATGGGTACGTACCACCCGCACGGCGACTCCTCGATCTACGACGCGCTCGTGCGCCTCGCGCAGCACTGGTCGATGCGCATGCCGCTGGTGGACTCCAACGGCAACTTCGGTTCTCCGGGCAACGACCCGGCCGCCGCCATGCGGTACACCGAGTGCAAGATGATGCCGCTGTCCATGGAGATGGTCCGGGACATCGACGAGGAGACCGTCGACTTCCAGGACAACTACGACGGCCGCAACCAGGAGCCGACGGTCCTGCCGGCGCGCTTCCCGAACCTGCTGGTCAACGGTTCCGCGGGCATCGCGGTCGGCATGGCCACCAACATCCCGCCGCACAACCTGCGCGAGGTCGCCTCCGGCGCGCAGTGGTACCTGGAGCACCCGGAGGCCTCGCACGAGGAGCTCCTGGACGCGCTGATCGAGCGGATCAAGGGCCCGGACTTCCCGACGGGCGCGCTCGTCGTGGGCCGCAAGGGCATCGAGGAGGCGTACCGCACGGGCCGTGGCTCCATCACGATGCGCGCGGTCGTCGCGGTCGAGGAGATCCAGAACCGGCAGTGCCTGGTCGTCACGGAGCTTCCGTACCAGACCAACCCCGACAACCTCGCGCAGAAGATCGCCGACCTGGTGAAGGACGGCAAGGTCGGCGGGATCGCGGACGTCCGGGACGAGACCTCGTCGCGTACCGGTCAGCGCCTGGTCGTCGTCCTCAAGCGGGACGCGGTCGCCAAGGTCGTACTGAACAACCTGTACAAGCACACCGACCTCCAGACGAACTTCGGCGCCAACATGCTGGCGCTCGTCGACGGGGTGCCGCGCACGCTGTCGATCGACGCGTTCATCAGGCACTGGGTGACCCACCAGATCGAGGTCATCGTCCGGCGTACGCAGTTCCGTCTGCGCAAGGCGGAGGAGCGGGCGCACATCCTGCGCGGTCTGCTCAAGGCGCTGAACGCGATCGACGAGGTCATCGCCCTCATCCGGCGCAGCAACACCGTGGAGATCGCGCGTGAGGGCCTGATGGGCCTGCTGGAGATCGACGAGATCCAGGCGAACGCGATCCTGGAGATGCAGCTGCGGCGGCTGGCGGCGCTGGAGCACCAGAAGATCACGGCGGAGCACGACGAGCTCCAGGCGAAGATCAACGAGTACAACGCGATCCTCGTCTCGCCCGAGCGGCAGCGGCAGATCGTCAGCGAGGAGCTCGCGGCGATCGTCGACAAGTTCGGCGACGACCGGCGTTCCGCGCTGGTGCCCTTCGACGGCGACATGTCCATGGAGGACCTGATCGCCGAGGAGGACATCGTCGTCACCATCACGCACGGTGGCTACATCAAGCGGACCAAGACCGAGGACTACCGCTCGCAGAAGCGCGGTGGCAAGGGTGTCCGCGGCACGAAGCTGAAGCAGGACGACATCGTCGACCACTTCTTCGTGTCGACGACGCACCACTGGCTGCTCTTCTTCACCAACAAGGGCCGGGTCTACCGGGCGAAGGCGTACGAGCTGCCGGACGCCGGCCGCGACGCGCGCGGTCAGCACGTCGCCAACCTGCTGGCCTTCCAGCCGGACGAGAAGATCGCCCAGATCCTGGCGATCCGCGACTACGAGGCCGCGCCGTATCTGATCCTGGCCACGAAGGGCGGTCTGGTGAAGAAGACCGCGCTGAAGGACTACGACTCGCCGCGCTCCGGTGGTGTCATCGCGATCAACCTGCGGGAGACCGCGGACGGCAGCGACGACGAGCTGATCGGCGCGGAGCTGGTGTCGGCCGAGGACGATCTGCTGCTCATCAGCAAGAAGGCCCAATCGATCAGGTTCACCGCTACGGACGATGCGCTGCGCCCGATGGGCCGTGCGACTTCGGGTGTCAAGGGGATGAGTTTCCGCGAGGGAGACGAACTGCTCTCGATGAATGTCGTCCGGCCCGGTACTTTCGTGTTCACTGCTACCGACGGTGGGTACGCGAAACGGACCCCTGTCGACGAGTACCGCGTTCAGGGTCGAGGCGGCCTGGGCATCAAGGCTGCCAAGATCGTGGAGGACCGGGGCTCGCTCGTCGGTGCGCTGGTGGTCGAGGAGACGGACGAGATTCTCGCCATCACACTCGGCGGTGGTGTGATTCGTACGCGAGTCAATGAAGTCAGGGAGACGGGCCGTGACACCATGGGCGTCCAACTGATCAATCTGGGCAAGCGCGATGCCGTCGTCGGTATCGCGCGCAACGCCGAGGCCGGTCGCGAGGCTGAAGAGGTCGATGGGACCGATGAAGCCGACGGCGACACGGCCGAAGGCCACGCCGAGCGCGTGGTCGAGGGCACTGTCGAGGGCACGGAGCCTTCGACCGGGGAGCACGAGGAGTAGAGCGTGAGTGGAGCCACGGGCGCCGGTTCGGCCGCTTCCGGAGCTGGAGCGAACGGTGCCCGTGGCCCTGCCACGGACTCCCAAGGGGGCACTGTGACGGACACTCGGGGGCCTCAGCCCCAGTACGAGGGTTACGCGACCGGGCCGTTGCCCGGCGAGCGTGAGCCCGCGCCGGGGACGGCGGGGCCGTATCACCCGCCGCAGGCGTACCCGTCGCCCTCGGGCGGCACACAAGGGGGTAAGCAGGGCGGCACACAGGGCGGCGCGCAGGCGATGCGCCTGCCGCGCACGGGGGCGCGGACCACTCCGCGTACCCGCAAGGCGCGGCTGCGGGTGGCGAAGGCCGACCCGTGGTCGGTGATGAAGGTCAGCTTCCTGCTCTCCATCGCCCTGGGCATCTGCACGGTGGTCGCGTCGGCGGTGCTGTGGATGGTGATGGACGCGATGGGCGTCTTCGACACCGTCGGCGGCACGATCAGCGAGGCCACCGGTTCGAACGAGAGCAACGGCTTCGATCTCCAGTCGTTCCTGTCGCTGCCGCGCGTCCTCATCTTCACGTCGGTCATCGCGGTGATCGACGTGGTTCTGGCGACCGCTCTGGCGACGCTGGGCGCGTTCATCTACAACTTGTCGGCGGGCTTTGTGGGCGGCGTCGAGCTCACTCTGGCCGAGGACGAGTAGCGCTCCGGGTATCGATTTTGGGACTGGCCCCGACGTGCGCTAATCTTCAGAAGTCAGCGCACAGCGCGGCGGGGCTATAGCTCAGTTGGTTAGAGCGCATCCCTGATAAGGATGAGGCCACAGGTTCAAATCCTGTTAGCCCCACGCAGACGAAGACCCCCAATCACTTGTGGTTGGGGGTCTTCGCGTTTCCGGGGTGGCGCGGAGCGATGTCGGGGGCGGAGTCCGGAGCCGGCGTACTCGGGGCTTGTGCGGGGTGTCCGAGCGGCAGGGTGCGGCAGGTCACGTTCTGTGCGTACGGATGTGGCGGAGGCCCGGTGCCGCTGCCTGTGCGGGCGCGGGAAGCGCCGGCGCTCGTGCAGCCGGTGCTCGTGTACGGGGCGGGCTCGTGTACGGACGGCTCGTGTACGGGGTGGGCGCGGGCTCGGGAAATGCCCGTACCTGCCGTACGGGCATGGGAAAGGCCCCCGTCCGGTGTGAACCGGACCAGGGGCCCTGGTGCTGGAGAGCCGTGCGGCGGGGCGGGATCAGGGTGGCAGCAGGGACGAGTCGCCCGCCGGGGCCGCGGGGTTGGTGCGGGCCGTCTCCGTGGCGTTCAGGGCGTCCGTGGTGTCGGCGGACAGGTGCCGGGTGGCCGGTGAGGAGTTGTGTGCTTCGGCGCGGATGCGCTGCTTCATCGTGGGAGGCAGCGCCCTGTCACGCGGAAGGGTCCATCGCACCGACGGGGTGGTCGCGGTTGCCGCGGTCGCACCCGTGTGCTCCTGAGTCGTGGCCGTCGGCTGCGTGATCGCGGCGGCGGGGGTGGAGGCGAGGCCCAGCGACGCGAGGATCGCGAAGAAGGCGGTGATGAAGGCGGTCCAGATGCTCTTGACCCTGAAGGTGCTCATGGCCCCTCGCTTTCAGGTGGTCCGGTTTGCTTACTTTCCTGATCATGTGGATCCGGCTCGCGATTTCGGGGACCGACGCCCCCGCTGCGCCGATCTTCAGATGAACACCACTCGTATGGTTCAACCGGTGCTGACGGACCGTCCGAGGGCGGTCGCGGGGGTCCTGAGGATGCTCGGATGATCGCTCCGGCCCGCCGCAGCGGGGTTCCGGGCAGGTCACCGATCGGTATCGGCCGGTGTGTATAGTCGGGCGGCAGAAGTCCCCTACGTCAAGGAAAGACGAGGTCGCGCGGTGAAGAAGCTTCTCCTGGTCGCACTGGCCGCCATCGGCGGGCTCCTCGTGTACCGCCAGATCCAGGCGGATCGCGCCGAGCAGGATCTGTGGACGGAGGCGACCGACTCCGTGCCCGCAGGTTCGGGTGTGTGAGACGGCACAGTCTGTTACAAGCCCCGGTCGCTGAGCGGCCGGGGCTTCGTGCTGTCCGGGGGCTTTCCCGATGGTTGCCGATGGTCTCCTCGCTGCCGGGGGCGGGGGTCGTGCTGTTGCGGGACCGTGGCACCCCGACCCTTGAATTCGCTCACGCGAATAAATAGGTTGCGAGAGCAAAATGACTGGGTTGACGGCCGCGGCGGCGACGGAGCGGGCCGTTACTGGTTGGTGGTGGAGCGGGAGAGCGGGAAGGCTCCGGCTCCGCGCGGTGGCCGCCGGGGCCGGTGTACGGGTGGGGGCGCCGCCGGCCGAGGGCGTCACGACGTCCAAGAACCCTGACAAGAGTGGTAATTCGACTGCGGCCGAAGACAGCGGCAGTGCGGTCGGGGCAGGATGGACCGTCATTGCGGCCGCCGCGGGGGCGGGCGCCCTGGTAGTGGTTGTCGCCGGGGTGCTCGTGTTCGTACGCGGCCGTCGCAGGGCAGTCATGCGGACGACGAGGGGAAGCGCGTGAAGAGGCAGCGCAAAAAGGGCCGGGTGACGCTGGCGGCCGTCGCGGCGATGTGCGCGGTGGTGGCGCTGCCGGGGCAGGCGCACGCGGCCGGCCCGCCGGCGTACACCTTCGATCCCGGGGCGAAGACGATCCAGGGTGCCGTGGCCAACGCCGACGCGGCGGTGCTGGACGAGGGCGCGGTGTACCGGAGCACCATCAAGCCGGGCGAGAAGCTCTACTACCGCGTGAAGCTCGATGCCCGGTCCAACGCCTATGTCTCGGCGGTGGCGGTGCCCAAGGCGGGTGGCGCGGTCGCCTACGGGGACGGCATCACCGTCAGCCTCCGCGATCTCGACGACTCCCGGTGCGGTTCGGAGGACGCCGACTTCGGGTCGACCGAATTCCCCCGTCCGATCTCGGCCTACGCGTACCGGACCATCGACAAGGAAAGCTCCACGTGCCAGAAGGCCGGCACCTACGACGTCCTGATCGAGCGGGAGAGCAAGGCGACCTCCAGCCCCGCACCTTGGGACCTGGAGCTGCGCTTCGCGCTGGAGCCGAAGCTGAAGAGCGGCGGGCCGATGCCGACCGGGGCGCCCGAGAACTGGCCCTCGGCGTCCCCCGAACCGATCGCCGCGGCCGGGAAGAAGCGGACCGGCGGCAGTGGGTA
This sequence comes from Streptomyces sp. NBC_01433, assembly GCF_026340105.1. Taxonomy (NCBI): domain Bacteria; kingdom Bacillati; phylum Actinomycetota; class Actinomycetes; order Kitasatosporales; family Streptomycetaceae; genus Streptomyces; species Streptomyces sp. NBC_01433. Next base: position 2,417,876 of record NZ_JAPEPM010000001.1, read on the forward strand.
CTACGAGGCCACCAGCCTGGATTCCGGTGAGTGGAAGGACACCATCGCACCGGGCCAGACGCGCTTCTACCAGGTGCCGGTGGACTGGGGGCAGCAGATCTACGCCACCGCCAAGCTGAGCAACAGCCCGACCGACTCGGACGAGTTCGTCGGCAACGCGCTCTCGCTGTCCCTGGACAACCCCGCGCAGGGACATGTGGACGACGCGACGCTCTCGTACTCCGGAAGGCCCGCGTCGGCGGCACTCGATCCGCTGCCTCCGGTGGCCTACGGGAACCGGTTCGACTTCAGTACCGATGTCAGCGCCATGCGTTTCGCCGGCTGGTACTACCTGTCGGTGTCGCTCAGTCCGGCGGTCGCGAAGTCCTACGGCAAGGACCCGATCCTGCTGACCCTGAGCGTGCAGGTGAAGAACGACGCGAAGACCTCCCCGTACGAAGGGGACGCCGGGATCTTCGGTGTCACCCAGAAGGACAGGGACATGGCCAGGAACGGGCAGAGCGGCCCGCAGGCCGCGAAGAGCGACACGATGCGGCTGGTCGCCATGGCCGGGATCGGCGCGGGCACCGTGCTGGTGCTCGGGCTCGGTGTGTGGACGCTGCTGGCCAGGCGCCGTCCGCGGTCGGCCGATGCCGTGCCGCCGGGCGGCGGCGGGCAGCAGCCGCCGTTCGGCGGTCCGCCGCCGCAGAACCGGTAGCGGGTCCGGGGGCCCGGTGGCCGTGGTGCCGGCCGCCGCCCCTCCCGGCCGAGCCCGGTGTCAGCTCTGGGTCAGCGCCCAGATGCCGACCGCGAAACAGAGCAGCGCCACCAGCAGGACCGGGACCGCCACCTTTTGGGGCGGTCCCGGTCGTGTCCGGGGAGCGGGGGCGCCGTGCGACGCGGGGGCGGGCGGCGGGGAGACCGCCGCGCCGGGGTGGGGAGCCTGCGGGTGCTGGGCGGTGTAGGCCCGGGTGGCGGCCGGATCGTGCGGCACCGCGGACGTGGGGGCCTGGGAGAGGTCCGGGGTTCCGGTGGCGTAGGGGGCGGACGCGTGCGCCTGGGGCGGAGTGGGAGGCGTGGCCGACCGCGCGGGGTGGGGCAGTTGCGCGGGCGGAGGCGTGGATTGCGGCGTGGGCTGCTGAGGAGGCGGCGCCAGGTGGAAACTGCCCGTCTCCGACATCGAGACGGGCGGCTGCGCGGGCTGCCGCGCGTACGGATCCTGTGTGTGCGGATCCTGGGTGTACGGCTGCCGCGTGGAGGGCGGCTGTGTGGCCTGAGAGGCGTCCTGGGACAGCTGGGTGGCGTGGGGAGCCTGCGCGGCCTGTCCGGGCGCCTGGAGGCCCGCTACGGGGCCGTCGGGGCCGAACCCGGCCGGTAGCGGCCCGATCTGGTCGAAGACCTCGACCGGCTCGTCGCCCGCACCCGGTTCGGGCAGCATCTCGACGGCCGCCGTCAGGGCCTTGCGCGCCCCTGTGGCGGTCCGGAAGCGGGACTGCGGGTCGGGCTGCAGCAGACCGGCCAGGACCTGCCACAACGGTTCCGGGATGCCTTGCGGGGCACTTGGGGTGCCGTGGGTGACGAAGTGCTCGACGAGCGCCTGGGAGTCGGGTTTCTGACCCTGGATCAGATAGAGCGCGACGAGGCCGACGGCGAACAGGTCGGCGGGGAAGTCCGGCTCCGCGCCCATCATCTGCTCGGGCGCGAAGTAACCGGGCGTGCCCACCACGTAGTTGGTCTCGGTCAGGCGCGGTTCGCCCTTGCGCATCGAGATGCCGAAGTCGGAGAGCCGCAGATGCGGACGGCCCGTTCCGGTCGCCTCCATCAGGATGTTGGCCGGCTTGATGTCCCGGTGCACCACACCCTCGGCGTGCACCGTGGACAGTCCGGACAGCAGCTGGTCCAGCAGCAGACAGACGAAGCGCGGCGGCAACGGGCCGTAGTCGCCTATGACATGGGCCAGCGAACCGCCGCTGACCAGATTCATGGTGAACAGGACCTTGTCGTCGTCGGCGGCCCAGCTGGCGGGGGCCAGTACATGCGGGTGCTCGATGCGCAGCGCCTGCTCGCGTACGAAGCGCAGCAGCGTGTGCGCGTCGCTCTGCTGCAGGACCTTGGCCGCCACGTAGCGGCGGCGCCGGTGGTCCCAGGCCCGCCACACGGCGCCGACCCCACCACGTCCGATCGGATCGATCAGTTCGTACCGACCAGCGAAGACCTCACCCATTGCGCTGCGCCCGCTCCCCGTTCCTGGTTCCTGCTCCGGTGTCGCTCACCGACTCGTACCCCGGTTCTCAGGGGTACAGGGGTACTGCCGGGTCCAGGGCGTCTGCCGTCGGGCGAGCCCTGGCTCCGGTGTCCGTGCGGCCCTGGGGCCTGTCTCAGCTCTGGTGCCCCTCGTAGTGCGCGACCGCGTCCGCGGTGCGCCCCGCTCCGTACACCTTGAGGAACTCTGCCAGTTCCGGGTGGGTCGGGGCGAGGGAGTCGGCGGCATCGATGATGTCCCCGGCCGCGGCGACCGACCTCAGCAGCGACTGGATCTCGCGCACCACACGGCGGACGGTGGGGGCTCCGCCCGTGCTCGTGGTCTGCCCGGTGTTGGTCAGGACGGAGCCGCCCTGGGACTTCTTGATCTCTTCCATCCGGTCGGTGGCCTCGCCCGCGCTGACGCTGCCGTCCGCCACCTGGCTGGCCAGCTCCTGAAGGGCCTGCACGCGCTGGACGACCGCGGGGTTGCCGATCTTGGCCCGCTGGCCGCTCATCAGCTGGGACAGCATGGGCGCCGACAGCCCGAGTACCGCGGCGAGCCGGGCCTGGTTCAGGCCGAGATCATCGATCAGCCGACGGAAGAGCGCACCGAGCGGCTCCCCGTACCAACTGCGCTGAAGCTCCCTGGCTCTTGCCGTTGCCTCTTGCTGCGCTGCGTCCATGGCGTCTCCCCTTCGCTGCGGCTTCGCTGCTGCGAACCTCGTCGTGCATCTTACGGAGAGTGGTTGCCGACCGGGAGTCCCAATCCTTTTGCGAGATTCCGGGGGTCACCCGGTACTCTGGTCTGCGACGGCAGCCGTGACACGGACGTGTTGGACGCTACTTGCGTGTGCCGTTTTCCGGGGCCTTAGCTCAGTTGGTAGAGCGCTGCCTTTGCAAGGCAGATGTCAGGAGTTCGAATCTCCTAGGCTCCACGTACTAAATGCCTTCTGACCTGCGGAAACGCAGGTCAGAAGGCATTTTTTGTGCCCATTTGGTGGGGCGGAACCGGATCGGATCAGGCCGGGACGGACGCGTGGGGGGTTTCCGTGGTCGTCTGCTCGGGGATGTGCAGGCCCGCGCTGTCGATCAGGGCGTCGGCGGTGGCGGAGTTGAGAGCGATGGGGATGTTGGCGAGTGCGGCGAGCCGGATGAGGGCGCGTACGTCGTCGCCGTGGGGGTGCGCGGAGAGCGGGTCGTAGAAGAAGATCAGCAGGTTGATGTCGCCGCTGGTGACGAGGGCGCCGATCTGCTGGTCGCCGCCGAGGGGGCCGCTGCGCAGCGGGGTGACCGGCAGGCCGAGCCTGCGGTTGATGAGGGTGCCGGTGGTGCCGGTTCCGTAGAGCCGGTGACGGCTGAGCTCGGCGGACCTGCGGTCGGTCCATGCCAGCAGGTCTGCCTTGCGGGTGTCGTGGGCGACCAGGGCGATGCCGCGCGGGCCACCGGCGGGTGTCGGCTCGCCGGTCAGCCAGGAGGGGTCGGCCAGGGGGGAGAGGTGCACGGCTGCCGCGCGCATCTCGGTGCGGGTGATGCGGCCGTCGCCGTCCGCGTCGACGGTCTCGAAGGCCAGGGCGGAGGTGTCACCGGCGAGGCCGGTCGCGCCGAAGATGCGTTCGTACTCCACGGCGTCGATGGTGCCGTCGCCGTTCCGGTCGAGTGCGTCGGCGAGGGAGTCCAGGGCGCGCAGGGTGGACTCCCTGAAGTGCGGGTCGGCGTCGAAGGCGCCGCGTGCGGTGGCGGCGACGAACTCCTGCTCGCTGATCCTGCCGCCGCGGTCCGTGTCGGAGACGGCGGCGAGTTGGGTCCACAGTTCCGCGTACGCGTCGTAGAGCGCCGAGCGGCGTCGTGTGTCACCGGGGGCGGTGAGCTTCTCGGCAACCCGGGCGGCGTAGGCGATCAGGTCCTCGCGGCCGAGTTGGCTGTCCCCGTCCAGGTCGTATGCGCGGAAGATCGCGGTGATGCGGGGGAGCCATGCTTCGGGCGTCGTCACGGAAGTGCCTCTTTCCCAAGGTCAGTTGAGGAACGTGCGGGTGGTGTGCCGATACGGATGTCGGCCGCGGAGCGGATGAGGGACGGCGCCCCCAGTGCCGCGGAGGCGCGGGCGAGGGCCCTCCGAGGCGCTGCGGACCGCCCCGCACCGGCACGAGGTGCACGTGCCGGTGCGGGGCGGTACGAGGTGCACGTGCCGGAGGCGGTGGGGTCAGCGCTGGTGGGGCAGAGGCGGCCGGTCGGCGGTTTCGGCCGAGCGGTCGAAGGCGCCGGGGCGAGCGAGGTCGTCGAGGAGTTCGTCGACCAGGTCGCGGGTGACGTGCGGCATGACGTAGACGTGGCTGTAGTCGTGGCGCCGCCCGTCGAGGTTGAGCGGTACGCAGGCCAGCGTGTACTTCTCGACCAGTTCCCGGCGCGGCTGCTGGAACCACACGCTGAGCGAGTGGTCCCCGTTGCCCACCTCGATGCCGTCCTCCGCCCAGGGCTCGTCGCGCTCCTCCAGCAGACCGCTGAGCTCACGGAGCCGGGCGGCGGTGTAGCGGGCGAGTTCCAGGACGTCCGCCGCTTGCCGGACCTGCTGTTCCTCGCTGAGCTGTGCGAGGTGGTTCCACATGGCCAGGGAGGCGAATCCGCTGCGGGAACCGGCGAAGGTGCTGTCCGGGGAGGAGACGACCGCCGGGTCGGACGGCGGACGCAGTTTGGAGCCGGCCCGGGACATGAAGATCCCGGTGGGAACCGGGGCCCCGGGGTACTTGTGCCCGCTGGTGACGATCGAGGACACCTCGGGGATCCGGAAGTCGAAGACCGGTGGCGCCGTGTCGATGAGACCCGCCGCGTGGGCCTTCTCCAGGTAGGGGGCGTAGGCGCCGCCCAGTGCGCCGTCGACGTGGATCCAGTAGCCGTTGCGCACGCTGACCCGCTCCGGGTCGTCCGGGTCGAAGGGAACCGCGCGGTCGATGAGGCCGTGCGCCTCGAAGACCGGCCGCAGCCGCTCGCAGGCGTACTGGACGTCGTCGTAGGCGCCCTTGAAGACGCTGCCGATGTTGAAGTTGACCAGGACCGGATGGCCCTTCGCGGCGAAGAACTCCACCAGCGCGACCAGGGCGTCGACGTCGACCGTGCCCGGCCCCTCGTCACCGCCGGTGGTCGGGACGCCGCCCAGCGGCCAGCCGTTGTAGGTCTGCATCCCGGTGCCGGTCAGGTCGAGCGGGCACTGCCCGGGATAGTGCGCGGCGCCCAGGTCGTAGAACGTCGGGATGTCCAGCACCCGCATCGCCTTGATGTGCGAGTAGTGCGTCTCCTGGGAGAAGAACGCCACCGGCGAGTAGGCGTTCGGGTTGCCCTCGGGGGCCGTTGCCCGGATGTACGTCGTACGGCAGCTCGCGTCCCCCGAGATGTCGTCGCGCACCAGGGCGTTGCCGTCGAGGTAGTCGCGGGCGTTCCACAGGGCGTAGAGGTTGCCCTCGGTGCTGCCCATGGACAGCACGTACCCCCAGCCGTCGTCGTCCCGCGCCCTGGCCGGGTCCTCGGGAATCCGGGCGTGCCACAGGCGGGCGTAGTGCTCAAGCACGGCACGCTCCAGCCACCGCGAGTGCAGGCTGTAGTGGCCGTCGACGAACGGGTCGCCGATGTTGTTGATGTGGTAGCTCAGGAAACGGCCGAGCGAGGCGTGACCGTCCAGCGCGAGATTGCTCTGATAGCCCAGGAAACGGCCGCGCCGCTGTCCGAGGTATCCCTCCAGCTTGGCGAGAACGGACTCGCGCTGCTCGTCGGTGTACGCGTCGCGGCCCAGCCGGTAGTCGTTGTCGGTGGGCGACACGGAGTCGGTGGGCGACACGAAGGCCGAACGCGACAGTTCGGAGGGTTCTGAGATCATTTTCCGTCCATTTCTGCACCGTTGCACCGCGGACCTGGTTCAGCTCCGCGGTGAACTGCTGTTCCGCCCGCGGCCCCGGCACGGGCGTTGACCTTGTGGGGCAGGGCGACCGGGAGAGCCACCAGGACACCGGTGATCTCCGCCGAGGGAGGAGCACAGAGGGCGCGGCCGCCGGTGACCCGCGCGTCCCCCTCCGCCGCGCGGAAGCCCGAGGCGTGCGCCTTCACCGCCCGCTCGGCCGGCAGGCTCTCCGGGCAACCCCCTTCGTCGTTCGCCCAGTTCGCCTAACGAGACCACCGGCCGGAGAGCAACGGGGCGGCTACCGAAGGCAGTCCGGCTCAGGCAGTCGGGGCCAGGTGCAGGATCGGTCCGGGCCGTCCCGGCAGGTTCGGGATCGCCGCCGGCGCCGGTTCTGGGCCATGCCTAATGCGGCAGCGCGCCCGTCCCGTACCAGCGCAGTTCCGGTCGCAGGGGAGCGCACGGCCTCAGGACCAGTCGCGGGTTTCGGGCCGCCATGTCCTCCTGGAACAGGCATCGGCCGCCGGATTCGATTCTTCCGTTCTTGTCCAGGCGCCATTTCTGGTGAGGACGGTGGTCACAGGTGGAAACGGTGATCCGCTGCGAGTCGGCGGTGAGGCAGTTCCGGCCGCTCTTCGACTCGATGGTTCCGGCGTTGACCCGCCAGGACTGATCGGCCCCGCCGTTGCAATCGAAGGTCCGTACTTCGACGGCCGCGTGTGAGCCGCTCGGGCCACTCGCCGAGCCGAGGCAGCGCTCGTGCCGCCCCGCTCGATTCGCCAGACCGATCGCCGACACGATCTCACCCGGCTGCGGCGTCCGGGGCTTGAGGGAGTATTCCCTGCCCACCCACTCGTGGTATTTCCCCTTCATGTAGTGGCCCATCGGGCACGCTCTGGACTCGCACCCCGTACCTCTGCGATAGGACTGGAAAATCGCTTCCTTCTGCCGGGCCCGGACCGGGTCGAGGTTTTCGGGAAGACGGGACATGCCGTATCCGAGATAACCCATCACCCGGTCCTGGGCGCCGCCCGGGAGACCGAACGCGACGCGTCGGAAATATCTTCCGGCCACTCCGTGGTCGCTGTGATCGGCGCCCGGCGTGTATGTGTGCCCGAAGGTCGCATTGTCGTAGTCGAGAGTGAGAGTTCGCTTGATTCCGTCCCGCCGGGCGAGTGCGGTGAGTGAATCGACGAGTTGCTGCTCCGTGTAGCTCTGTGACCCGTCCACCGGCTGAATGGTCCGGATCTTTCCGCGGAAGAGTTTCAGAAGGCTTTGGCGGGAGTATTTCGCAGTTCCTTCGCCATCGGGAATTCCGTCAGGAAGCCTGAGGAAGGAGAGCCGTACGCCGGTCTTTCCGTTCAGGGTGAATGACGCGATGGTGCGGGTGCCCACGTGGAGGTCGTCCCGCGTCCAGCGGTTCGGGACGCCCGCCATTTCCGCGTAGGCCGCTCGTACGCCTTCTTCCCTGCTCTGTACGTAATCGCCCCCGGCGTATGCCCGGCCGGCGTCCCCGGAGGTCAGGTAGACCGTACTGAAAGCGCATCGCGGCCCCGTGGCCTGCTGGATCTCCGGATTGATGAACAGCAGGTCGTCGTCCTGGTGGGCCACGCCCACCAGCGTGCGTTCACAGCCGCGGGAGGCGTCCCGGTCCCCGGGTCCGTCAAGGAGCGCGGTGGCACGGTTCTCGGACACTCGGGCCGGCCGGTCGAGGAACGGAAAGAGGAGAAGGAGACTCATCACCAGGCAGGGCGCACCCCAGCGCAATATCGCCGAACGTCTCCTGACCGCATGCTTCTCCTGCCGACCAGACACCTCACGCATCCCGACCCTCCGATTTCTCCGGCCCCCGGCCCCCCGACCCGCTGCCGCGTCTTCGCGGCGCCATTCCGTCAGCCGTCAGCCGTCACGCCACAATGCAGTCGATGGTCCATAACGTGGGTCCTCCCCACCAACCACCGGGCCGGGCCGTCACCCACGTGCACCGGAAAACGCACCGGAATCGGCCGTTCGCGTTGCGGTGGACATGGAGTTCGCGTGTGTGGAATCCCGGTCGCCGAACCATTGAGGTACTGCGGACACGAAGGAAATGGGCGGTCCCAGGAGATTTCGGATCGCCGGTGGCCGATCGAGGACGGATTCCGCAGTGGGAGAAGAAGAACAGCCGACACGCGCGAACGGCCCCGGCTCCCGGAGGTCACGCAGCGTGCCATGGGCGTCCGTCCTCTGTCTGTTCCCGTTGGGCCTCCTGGCCGTGGCTGTGTCATACGCGCGCTGGGTAAGGCCAAGTGGCGACGAATGGTGCTTCCTGCCGGTCATCCGTGATCACGGATTTTCCGGGATGATCAGGAAGTTCTACGTCCATGACAACGGGCGGGCCATGAACGGCGTGCTGGTCTGGCTCTACGGGAGATTCGGGGTAACGGGGCACCAGTGGTTCGCCCCGCTCAGCGCCGTGTTCGTGCTCGGGATTCTCTGGGCCGTGACCGCGCTGGCCCTGCGCCGGGCGAACCTGACGGTCCCGCGCGGAGTCCCCCTCCTCGTGGCGGCCATGGTGACCGTGGTCTTCCTGCTGGGGTCGCCCAACACGTACAAGACGTTCTACTGGCCCGCGGCGTCCGTCTCGCACACCCTGCCCCCGGTTCTCGCCTGTGCGGCGGTGATTCCGTTCCTTCTCGCCCGGTCGCGCGGCGGCAGGGCCGTCGCGTCGGCCATCGGCCTGCTCATCTGCCTCTGTATCGGAACGCTGTCGGAACAGACCACGATCGTCGTGCTGGTGGTACTGCTCGCCGCGCTCGTGCTGACCTTCTGGACGGCGGGCGGGCGGCAACGCCGCCGACTACGGGTCTGGTTCGCCGTCGGCCTGGCCGGAACAGTGGCCGGTGCCCTGATCCTGGTGACGTCTCCGGGCTCGCGGTACCGAAGGGGCCGGTTCGGCGCCGCGAAGGACACTTCCCTGATCGCCCCGGATTCGCTGGCCGGGACCGCCCGGAGCTTCGCGCACATCATGATCGACACCTTCTCGGCGTGGCACTACCTGGGCGCCGTCGCGGCCGGCGTCCTGCTCGGCCTGGTGATGCGGGGCCCCGGCGGTGTCCCGCCGAGCTCGCCGCGCCGCCCGGTTCTGCTGGTGTGCGCCGGAGCGCTCACGTTCCTCGTCAGCGGCTATCTGGCCACGCTCGTCGCGTACCCCGTCTTCCAGGCCGGCGTGGTGAACTCCACCCGGCTCCGGAACGACTTCCTCTTTCTCTACGTCGTGCTGCTGACCGCCCTCGGCATGCTCCTGGGACAGGCGCTCCAGGGATTTTGGCCGCGCGTCGGCGCCATGCGCTGGGCCGCGGCAGTGCTGTGCGCCGCCACGTGCGTCGGCCTCGCACCCCCGCTCGTCCACCTGGGGGATCAGATGCGGGTGCGGGCGCACGACTGGGAACGGCAGGACCGGTGGATCCGCGCCCGGGTGGCACACGGTGCGCAGGTCGTCCCGTACACACCGACAGTGATCGGAAAGATGACGGAGCCGTTCGGCAACGGGAAGCGAAGCTGGTCGACGGCGTGCGTGGCCCACTACTACGACGTGAAGCGCGTGGACTACTCACCGCGGCTGCCCTGACCGGACCGGGAAACCTGTTCGAACGGCAGGGCTCCACACCAGACGAGGCCGCCTGCCCTGCGCAAACGCAGGTCAGGCGGCCTCTTGTCGTCTTCGTCCCCGCTGCCCCGCTGCCCCGCTGCCCCGCTGCCTCGACGGCCCGTTGCCTCGCCGCCCGGGGCTCGTGGGGCTCGCGGGAGCCCTCTACGAGACCTTGAAGCTGTCGACGATGAAGTAGTCGCCCGTCTTCATGACGCCCTTGAGGGTGTGCGGGCCGGGTGCGAGGCCCGCCTTGCTGAACACGGTCCGCTGGTGGACGCGGGTGTCACTGTGGTTGTCGATCGTGGCCACGAGTGTGCCGTCGAGATACAGGTCGACCTGGCCCTCGTCGCTGTTGACCTGGGTGATGAGGTCGATGGCGGTGCCGTTGAAGGCCAGCTCGAAGGAGTCGCCCTTGGTCTGCGTCGCGTGCACATCGTCGGCCCAGCCGCCCGCGCCGCCCCGGGACGTGTTCTTCCAGTCCCAGCCGCTGCCGCCGTACACCACGCCGGAGGTGTTGTTGAGCTGCTCGCCGCCGGCGGGCTTGGTGACGGTCAGGTCGGTGGACGCCTGGCCGCGCCAGATCGTCAGCTTCACCGACGAGCCGGGCGCGAGCCCGTTGTACACGTGCCAGAAGCTGTCGCGGTCCGTGACCTGTACCCCGTTGATCCCGCGGATCACGTCATTGCCGCGCAGCCCCTGCCGGTACGCCTCCGACGTCTGCGCGACGGTCTGGAGGTAGAGCCCGTCGCTGTCGGTGAGGCCGGTGGAGGACTTGATCCGGTCGGAGTAGATCCGCGTCGCCTGCGCGCCGAGCAGTGGTTCGGGGAAGGCGTCGACCGTGTCGGTGGGGGTGTCGTCGGCCCACTCGATGGGCGGCGGAGTGGGTGAGCCCGCCTTGCCGAAGCCCGTCATCGGGATGTTCCTGAATCCCAGCGCCAGAGCGGGTGAGCCGTCCTGAACGGTGTAGTCGAGCTTCTTCGGGTCGCTGAACGGGTCGGTCCCGGTGAACTTCGGGTCGGCGATCAGCGAGTGGGTGTCGAGGCCCTGGCCCCGCCAGGCGTCGCTCAGGTCAGGAACGGGGCGCCCGTTGTTCCAGAACAGGTTGTTGTCGATGACCGGCCTGCTCCTCGCCGTGTCCACCTGGATCAGGTCGTACGGGTCGGCGGTCACGAAGAGGTTCTTCTCGACCGTGTCGCCGCTGTCCGCGTACCAGACGTGGAAGTGCGCGCCACCGTTGACGAAGACGTTGTTGCGTACGGTCCGGTGGAAGCCCTCGCGCAGCTTGACGCCGCCGTTGAGCAGCAGGTTGTTCTCGACCAGATAGTTGGACGAGCCGTCGTCGAGGTCGATGTCCCAGTGCGAGGAGTGCCGGATCCGGTTGTGCCGGATGACGGTGGTCTCCATCGCGTCGAGCTTCGCGTACGACTTCTTCGTCGCGTCGTCCGCCGTGAGCGGCCAGAAGCGGTCGCGGCCCCAGGCGTTGACCGGTCCGTGGTCGGACGTCTCCTTCACGCAGTTGAAGATGTCGTTGTCCTCGATGACATGGCCGCCCCAGGTGCCGTCATTGATGTCGACGCAGGCGCGCGGGCCGTCGTGGATGGTGTTCCCGGCGACGGTGACGCGACGGCTCATCGAGATCTGCACGCCGGACGTCTGCTTCTCGAACTGCCCGTTGTCGTGCATGTAGTTGTCGTCGACGCTGATGTCACGCGGGTAGTTCTCGGACTTCGGCCCGGGGGTGGTGTCGCTGATCGTTTGGCGCATGCTGTCCCAGGTGGACGGCTCGCGTACGGCGTCCGGATTGCCGATGACCGCTACGTCCGAGGCCCCGGAGTGGCTGAACTCGTTGCCGGAGACGGCGTTCTCGCTGTTGTAGCCGTCGAGGAGGACGGCGTTGCCGCCCACCTGGTCGAAGAGGGAGCCCTTGATGTCCACCCGCGCGGTGTTCTTCAGGTGGACCGCACCGGCGCGGGCGATGGCCCAGTCACCCAGCTGGAGCTTCTCGTACGGCTGGTTGAAGAGGGTGCGGTGGGTCTGGGTGAAGGTGAAGCCGACGAAGGAGAGGTGGCGTACGGGGGCCGTGCTGCTCTTCCCCTCGACCCGGATCAGCTCGTTCCGCTCGGCCGTCGCGATCTTGGCCCTGCTGAGGTCGGTGCCTTCGGGGGCGTAGAAGTAGAGCTTGCCGACGGGTTTGTCGTAGAACCACTCGCCGGGTGCGTCCAGTTCCTCGAAGACGTTCTCGACCATGCGGTACGTGGAGTGCAGCCCGCTGCCGCGGTTGTTGTCGCCGACCCAGGAGAGCGTGGGCGTGCCGTCCGGGCCGAGGCCGGTGACCTTGAAGGAGTTGCCGCCCCACTCGCCCTGGTGCAGTCCGCGCACCAGGGCGGTCGTCGGGTTCTTCCAGCGGGCCGCGCGCTGGGCGGACACGGCGTCAGCGGCGTAGCCGCCGAGGATCGCGGTCGCCGGGTCGTGGTTGGGGTAGCGGGCGAGGGTCTGGCGCGCACCGTCGAGGAACAGCTCGTCGAAGTCCAGGCCGCGGCCGATGTCGGCGACCCGCACTTTGCCGGAGTACGTCCTCCAGTGCGGGGTGAGCGAGCGGCCCCCGCTGAGGACGACCTTCTCGCCGCGCGCGGCCGCGTACCGGACCGGGGCGGCGGCGGTGCCGGAGTCCTCGGGCCCGAATCTCAGGGTCTGTCGCAGCCGGTACGTACCGCCGCGCACGATGACGTCGACCGGGCCGTGCCGCTTTGTCTTCGCGGCCTTGCGCGCGGCCTGCTGGGCGCGTTCCAGGGTGCGGAAGGGCCTGGCCTTCGTGCCCTGGGCGCGGTCGTTCCCGGTGGGGGACACATACAGCTGTACGGCGCGGGGCGTCGCGGAGACGGAGGTGGAGGTGGATGCGGTGGCGGTGGCGGTGGGCAGCAGGGTGAGCCCGCCGACCGCGAGGGCGGCGACCGCGGCGGTGGCGCCCGCCCGCGTTCTTCTCGGGGAGAGCGGCGGTGAGGGGTGCGGTGGGCGCACAGATGACTCCTGGTGTCGTGCTGGACGGGAATCATCCGAGCTATCCGGGTCGTCCAGCGCATTGGTGGACCGTGTGCGCCTGGAAGTTATAAATAGATCGGATGACCGTCAAGAGTGGTGACAGAACCCGCCGCGACGGCCGGATCGGCGTCACCCTCTGTCCGCGTCCACGGAAACAGCCCGATCGGGGGAAATCTCGCCGCCGGGGGGTGACGCGGAGCAACGCTCGGCGATCCGGTGAGCCAGTGGTGAGTGCGGTCGCATCCGCCGTGCGGACAGCTGTACGAGGGGCGGGGGCTCGGCGGGCGCAGTCGTACCGGCTCGCTCGTGTGGGTTTGGCGGCGGATCATCATGGAGCGCCAACGGGGCTGTGGCGGGCGCCAGTTGGAGTGGGTTGAAGTTTGCGGGCGGAGGGCGTGAACCACGAGGAAAGACGGGGAAGAATCCCTCCTGGGAAGTGAGGAACATCACGTGATGTCTCCCGTGTGGTCAGCCGCCGGGCGCTGAGCATCGGTCGGGACGAGGGAAAGAGATGACAGAAGGTAGCGGGCTCCCCTCGCCGGACGACGAGCCCGGCGCTCCGGCCGGGGACGCGGGCAGTCCGGGCGGGGACGGCCGACGTACGGGTGCCGGCGGTGGCTCGGCCTTCGGCCGTGCGGCCGCGTGGATACGCCGCCACGGCCCCTCGACGCTCATCGGATCGGTTCTCGTCACCGTCGTGGGCCGACGGTGACGGTGGTCCTGACCGCGTTGATCGGTGACGGCGGCGGTGACGGCGACGCGGGAACCGGGCCGGGCTCGTCCGGGGTGTCCGCCCGGCCCACGGCCGGACCCGACCCGAAGTCCCCGCCCAGCTGCTCGGGTGAGGGCTGCGCGGGGCTCGACCCCAAGGACACCGGCTGTGGCGACAACGCGAGAACCGTGGGCAGCGAGTGGGCGGGCACGATGAGCCTGGAGATCCGCTACAGCCCGGAGTGCCGGACCGTGTGGGGCAAGCTGACCGGGGCGGAGGTCGGCGACGTGGCCGAGATCCGGACATCACCGGCCAGGCACCAGACCGCCAAGGTACTGAGGGGTCACACCAAGTACACGTCCGTGCTTCCCGCCCCGCCGGGGTTCACCGCGCAGGCGAGCGCCGTCGCGGTCAACGCGAACGTCGTACGGGACGTTTCGCAGGGGCATGTGGTGAGGGTCGGGGGCGGCCAGCTCGGATCTTCCCTCCGAGGGCCCGGCGGACGGCGCGACGGCGGGTACGGCTGCGGGTACGGCGGACGGCACCGACAGCGGTACGGCCGGGGTGGGCCGGAATCCGGCTTCCGCTTCCTGACCCGCGCCGGTGCCGGTGCCCATGCCCGCGCCTGAGCCGTCGCGGCCCCACGGGCAGACGTGGGGAAGGGGCGCCGGTAGACCGTGAGGTCCTCCGGCGCCCCTTCCCGTTGGGCTGTTGGGCCGTTGGGCGTTGGCCGTGCTCGCGGTGCCGGATCGCCTGCGCCCGGCCCCGGTTCAGCGGCGGTCGTCGCGGTCGGTGCCTTCCGCGTCGCCCGACTCGCTGTCGGCCTGCTTCGCCCGGACCTCCGGGTCGAGCACCGGCTCGCCGCTGCCGTCGACCGAGGTCAGCGGTGCGCGCTCGGCGGCCACCTCCGTGGGGGCGGGCGGCTCGACCAGCCAGTCCGGATTGGCCTGCTTGTCCCACCACCGCCAGGCGGCGTACGTGCCGCCCGCCAGGACACCCAGCACGGCGAGGCCCTTGGCCAGCCGGCCGGCCCTCGCCCGCCGCTCGTGCTTCTTGACCAGCTTCTGGATCTCCTTCGCCGTGACCTGTCCGCGAAAGGCGGCCAGCGCCGCGGCGCTGCGCGCGGTGGCCTGCTCGGCGACAGGCTGGGCCACGGCCACCGCGTGCTCCACGCGGGGCACGGTGTAGTCGGCGGCGCTCCGGGCGGCCTGCCGGGTCCGGACCGCGGCGCGGTGCGCGGCCTCGTCGACCTTGGGCGGTACATGGGTCAGCGCCTGTTCGATACGTGGCGCGAGATGGGACGCGTACTGGGCACGGGCCTGGTGGGTCGCCCTGGTCACCTTGGGCGCGAGCCGTACACGTGCCTCGTTCGCATAATGTGCGGCCTGTTCCTTGGCCGTGTCGGCGTAAGGCGCCACCACTTCCGCGGCGTGCTGAGCGCTGTCCTTCGCCGAGTAGGTTGCGGCGCGCACGCGGTCAATGCGGGTCACGGGATCCTCCTCCTTGGTGGCGGGTAGGTACTCCGCCTTTCCACCCAATTCGAAATCATGCCTGTCAGGGCCCCACGCGGCATGCGGGACAGGCATCCGGGTCATGAACGGCTACTTCGGGCAATGCGGTGCAAGGCGAGCGTGCCGACGACAATGCCACGGATCGGCGGTGACCGCGTGGCTTCGGCGGGCAACTGGCCGCGGTTGTCCCGGCGGGGCGTGCGTACGAGAGCGGGCGCCGTTGCCGCGCGGTGACAGCACGACGGCGGGGGTGGGCCGTGCGAGGATCGGTCCACGCCAGTGAAGACTTACGGAAGGCAGATCGTGGCCGAGCAGCTTTACGCCACCTTGAAGACCAATCAAGGCGACATCGAGATCCGGCTTCTGCCGAACCACGCGCCCAAAACGGTCAGGAACTTCGTCGAGCTCGCCAAGGGTGAGCGCGAGTGGACCCACCCCGCGACCGGGAAGAAGTCCACGGACAAGCTGTACGACGGCACCGTCTTCCACCGGGTGATCAGCGGCTTCATGATCCAGGGCGGGGATCCACTGGGCAACGGCACCGGCGGTCCTGGCTACAAGTTCGCCGACGAGTTCCACCCGGACCTGGCGTTCACCAAGCCGTACCTGCTGGCCATGGCCAACGCGGGCCCGGGGACGAACGGTTCGCAGTTCTTCCTGACCGTGTCGCCCACCGCGTGGCTGACCGGCAAGCACACCATCTTCGGCGAGGTCTCCGACGAGGCCGGCAAGAAGGTCGTGGACGCCATCGCGGCCACCCAGACCAACCCGCGCACCGACCGTCCGGTGCAGGACGTGGTGATCGAGTCGGTCGTCATCGAGACCCGCTGACGGTCCGGTCCCCCGGGAACCAACCGCCCTGCTCGTCCGTACTGTTACATAGCGGACGAGCAGGGCGGTGGCATGTGCGCCGCCCTCATGACGAGGACCGAGAGGCAGGCCAGGACCGATGGATCAGCAGCCGCCGGCAGACCAGGGCCCGTCCGGGGACAGCGGTGGCGCGCCGACCTGCTACCGCCACCCGGACCGGGAGACCGGAATCCGCTGCACGCGCTGTGACCGCCCGATCTGTACCGATTGCATGATCAACGCCTCCGTCGGCTTCCAGTGCCCGGACTGCGTACGCCAGGGCTCCGGCACGGGACACCACCCGGCCGCCAACCAGCCGCGTACGCTCGCGGGCGGCCGGGTCGCGGCCGACCCGAGGCTGATCACCAAGATCCTGCTCGGCATCAACCTCGCGGTCTTCGTCGCGGTCTGGGTCACCGGCCGTTCCTGGCTGGTGGACGATCTGATGCTGCTGGGCCGGGCCTGGGACCCCAGCCCGCCGCCGGGCAGCCTCGAAGGTGTCGCCGAGGGCCAGTGGTACCGGCTGGTGACGTCGATGTTCCTGCACCAGGAGGTGTGGCACATCGCGTTCAACATGCTGGGGCTGTGGTGGCTCGGCGGTCCGCTGGAAGCGGCGCTCGGCCGCGGCCGCTATCTGGCGCTCTATCTGCTGTCCGGGCTCGCCGGCAGTGCCCTGATGTACTGGATCGCGGCTCCGAACGAGGGCTCGCTCGGAGCCTCCGGAGCGGTCTTCGGGCTCTTCGGGGCCACCGCCGTCATGATGCGCCGGATGAACTACGACATGCGGCCGGTCCTCGTGCTGCTCGCGCTGAACCTGGTCTTCACCTTCACCTTGGGCGGAATCGCCTGGGAGGCGCATGTCGGCGGTCTGGTCGCGGGCACGCTGATCGCGATCGGCATGGTGCACGCCCCGCGTGAGCGCCGTACCGCCGTGCAGTACGGGACCTGCGCGCTGGTGCTGGTGGCGACCCTCGGGATCGTTCTCGCCAGGACTGCCGCGCTCACCTGAGCGGATTTCTGTCCTCCACCCCCAAAGTTGTCCACAATGGACGCAGGATCTTGTGCATGGCAAGAGGAACAGGTGTTCCCGTTGTCGCTGAACTGGGTTTTTCCCGCAGGAACAAGGGCTGCAGCCCCCCTCGAAGAGGGAGGCTGCAGTCACACCGGCGTCAACATCGGCGGAAGTTATCCACAGATCGTCTGACCTTTTCCCCCACCTGTGGATAACTCTGTGGGTAACTTCAGGGCAAGGCTTGCGTTACTTCCACTGGGTCGATACGCCGAAACCGCCGGCGATGAAGCCGAAGCCCACGACGATGTTCCAGTTGCCCAGGGCGTCGATCGGCAGATCGCCCTCGGTCACGTAGAAGATCACGATCCAGGCCAGCCCGATCAGGAAGAGGGCCAGCATCACCGGCGCCACCCAACTGCGGTTGGTCAGCTTTATGTTGGTTGCCTGCTTCGCCGACGGCGGCGTGAAGTCGGCCTTCTTGCGGATACGTGACTTCGGCACGAGGAACTCTCCTGTCGATGCGCTGCGTGACCGCGCAGGGATCTCTTTGGCTGGCGCCGGGGCGAGGCGCGAGGGGGAATGCTGCCTCCCCCGGGCGTCCGTTAGCGTAGTGCTTCCATGGCGCCTGAGGAGATAAGGGTACGTTGAGCAATTCTGCCGACTCTCCCGACGGCCCGGCCCGGTACACCTCCAAGTGGCCGGTCCGGGGGCTCACCGCTGCTGTTTTCGCCCTGGCCGGACTGATCTTCGTCACCAGCGCCAACACGGCCAAGGGCACGAACATCCGCAGCGATTCCTCCCTGCTCAAGCTCTCCGACCTGATCAAGGAGCGCAGCGAGAACAACGCAGAGCTCAACGAGTCGACCGCGACCGTGCGCGAGGACATCGACGCCCTCGCCCAGCGCGACGACGGCAGCACGAAGGCCGAGGACGCCAAGCTCAAGGCCCTGGAGAAGGCGGCCGGCACCACGAAGATCACCGGTGAATCCGTCAGCGTGACACTGAACGACGCGCCCCCCGACGCCACCGCGAACCCCGGCTACCCCGACCCCCAGCCCAATGACCTGGTCATTCACCAGCAGGACCTCCAGGCCGTCGTGAACGCCCTGTGGCAGGGCGGGGCCCGCGGCATCCAGGTCATGGACCAGCGGCTGATCTCCACCAGCGCGGTCCGCTGCGTCGGCAACACGCTGATCCTGCAGGGCCGGGTCTACTCCCCGCCGTACAAGGTCACCGCGGTGGGCGATCAGGGCAAGCTCAGGCAGGCGCTCAACAACTCCACGGCGATCCAGAACTACCAGCTGTACGTGAAGGCGTACGGGCTCGGCTGGAAAGTCGAGGAGGACAAGACGGTGACTCTTCCCGGCTACTCGGGCACAGTGGATCTCCACTACGCGCAGCCTGTGGAGTAGCCCCGGGGAGGCCGGCCGGTGACGGTGCGACTGATCGTCAGAACGTTCAGCGAAATCTGTATCACCGTCGGCACGCTGATCGTCCTCTTCGTGGTCTACGTGCTGTTCTGGACCGGGGTGAAGGCCGCCGGTGCGACGGAGGGGCAGATCGACACCCTCCAGAACCAGTGGGCGCAGGGTGCCGTGCCCGGCCCCGTACCCGACTCCGGCCCCGCACCCGGCCGCGGTCCCACGCCCGCGCCCGGCCCCGACAAGGCGCCCGCTTCCCCGCCCCCGTCGCCCTCCTCGAAGGATCGGGAGGCGTACCGCGGCGGAAAGCCGTTCGCGATGATGTACATCCCCCGCCTCGGTACCGGCTGGGAATGGCCCGTCCTGGAGAACACCGAGGTCAGGACCCTGCAGAAGGGGCTCGGCCACTACAGCGGAACCGCCCGCCTCGGTGACACGGGCAACTTCGCGGTGGCCGGCCACCGCCGGACGTACGGCGACCCGTTCAAGGACTTCCCGAAGCTGCGTTCCGGGGACGCCGTGGTGCTTACGGACGGGACGACCTGGTTCACGTACCGCATCGCTTCCAGGCCCTACCGGACCGTGCCCTCCGACACCGCGGTCATCGACCCCGTCCCGCGGAAGTCGGGGTTCGACGGGCCGGGGCGCTATCTGACGCTGACCACCTGCGAGCCCGAGTGGGGCAGCAGCCACCGGCTGATCGCCTGGGCGCATCTGGACTCCACCCAGCCTGTGACGGACGGCAGACCGGCAGCTTTCCACAGCTGACCCACGGCCCGGCCCCCGCCCTTTAGTCTGGTGCCGTACCGAATGGAGGGGTCAGCATGTACGGCTGGATCTGGCGGCATCTGCCGGGCAACGCGTGGGTGCGGGGTGCCATCTCGCTCGTGCTGGTCCTGGCCGTCGTCTACGCGCTGTTCCAGTACGTCTTCCCGTGGGCGGAGCCACTGCTTCCGTTCGGTGATGTGACGGTCGACGGCGAAGGCACCAGCGGAGCGGGGACCGGTCAGTGAGCGCACGCATCCTTGTCGTGGACAACTACGACAGCTTTGTCTTCAACCTCGTCCAGTACCTCTACCAGCTCGGCGCGGAGTGCGAGGTGCTGCGCAACGACGAGGTGACGACGGCACACGCCCAGGACGGCTTCGACGGCGTCCTGCTCTCGCCGGGACCCGGCACCCCCGAGCACGCCGGTGTCTGCGTCGAGATGGTGCGGCACTGCGCGGAGACCGGGGTTCCGGTCTTCGGCGTCTGCCTCGGGATGCAGTCGATGGCGGTCGCGTACGGCGGCGTGGTGGACCGCGCCCCGGAGCTGCTGCACGGGAAGACGTCTCTCGTGACCCATGAGGGCAAGGGCGTGTTCGCCGGTCTGCCGTCCCCGTTCACGGCGACGCGCTACCACTCGCTCGCCGCCGAACCGGGCACGCTGCCCCCCGAGCTGGAGGTCACCGCCCGTACGGCGGACGGCATCATCATGGGCCTCCGCCACCGGGAACTGGCGGTGGAGGGCGTGCAGTTCCACCCCGAGTCGGTGCTCACCGAGCACGGCCACCTGATGCTCGCCAACTGGCTGGAGCAGTGTGGTGACGAGGGAGCCGTCGCGAGATCGGACGGGCTCGCGCCGGTGGTGGGCAAGGCCGCCGCGTGACCCCACTCCGCCCCGAACCGGAAGCCGGACAGGAGGGCCCGTACGCGCAGGGAGCGGACGGGGCCGACGGCGCGTTCGAGGCGGCGGTCGAACAGCTCGCGGACCCGCTGAACGATCCACTGCCGGGACAGCACGCCTCGCCGTGGTTCCGGGCGGACAACATGCCTGCGGATCAGCAGGGGCCCCCGGACCACCAGACCCCCCAGGCCCCACAGCGGCAAGAGACGCAACAGGCGCACCACGGGCCTCAGGGCGGCCAGGAAGCCCCGACCGAGTGGTACGACCCCGAGGGCTACCAACGGGACTGGTACGGCCAGCAGGAGCCCTCCGCGCCTGCTCCCGTGCCGGTTCCCGCACCCGCCTCAGCTCCCGCACCCGCCCCGGCGCCTGCGCCCGAGCCGGTTCTTCCCCCGGCCGACGACGCGACCGTCGGTCTGCGGACAGCCGATACCCGGCGCATGATCGTGGTCGACCGGGACGGGCGTGAGCCGCGGCTCGGGCAGGAGCCGAGGCGGACGCCGGGGCAGGAGTCCGGACAGGATCCGGAACCGACGTCGGTGCCGCTGTCGTCCGAACCCCGCACCGGAGGGCGTGCCGAGCGCCGCAAGGCCGCGAAGGGGCGTGGCCGGCGCCGCCCCGGACCGCGGCCGGACGCGGAAGCGGACTCGGCGGGCGCCGCGGACCCGGCCGTACCGGCTGTTCCCATGACGCGCCTGGAGGCGCGGCGCGCGGCGCGTGCGGCCAAGGACAGCCCCGCCGTCGTCGCCAGCCGGGTCGTGGGCGAGGTGTTCATCTCGCTGGGGGTGCTGATGCTGCTGTTCGTCACCTATCAGCTGTGGTGGACCAACATCCGTGCCGATCAGATAGCCGGCAAGGAGACGAACAAGATCCAGGACGACTGGGCGAACGGGGAACGCAATCCCGGTGTCTTCGAGCCCGGCCATGGCTTCGCGATCATGTATATCCCCAAGCTCGACGTGGTCGCGCCGATCGCCGAGGGCATCAGCAAGGAGAAGGTCCTCGACCGCGGCATGATCGGCCACTACGGCGAGGGCAAGCTGAAGACCGCGATGCCGTCCGACGAACAGGGCAACTTCTCGGTGGCGGGCCACCGGAACACCCACGGGGAGCCGTTCCGCTACATCAACAAGCTGAGCCCCGGCGATCCGATCGTGGTCGAGACGCAGGACGCGTACTACACGTACGAGATGACCAGCGTTCTTCCCCAGACCTCGCCGTCCAATGTCTCGGTGATCGGGCCGGTGCCGCCCGGTTCGGGCTTCAAGGGGCCGGGCCGGTACATCACCCTGACGACATGTACGCCGGAATTCACGAGTACGTACCGTTTGATCGTCTGGGGCAAGATGGTCGACGAACGGCCGCGCAGCAAGGGGAAGCCCGACGCGCTCGTGGGCTGAACATCATCACGACAGGGGACGGGTGCGGTGGCAGCGAGGACCGAGCACGAAGAGCGGACCGACGAGTCCGTGCCCCCGGCGCGGAGCAGGGGCCGCCATCCCGTCGCGACGGCCGTCAGCGTCTTCGGTGAACTGCTGATCACCGCGGGCCTGGTGCTCGGACTCTTTGTCGTCTACTCGCTGTGGTGGACGAACGTGCTCGCCGACCGTGAGGCCGACAAGCAGGGCAACACGGTCCGCGACCGCTGGGCGGACGGCCCGGGTGCCCTGGACACCAAGGACGGCATCGGCTTCCTGCACGTACCTGCCATGAAGAACGGCGAGGTGCTGGTCAAGAAGGGCACCGACACCAAGAACCTGAACAACGGCATCGCCGGTTATTACACGGACCCGGTGAAGTCGGCGCTGCCCTGGGACGAGAAGGGCAACTTCACCCTGGCGGCGCACCGGGACGGACACGGTGCCAAGTTCCACAACATCGACAAGGTGCGGACGGGCGACGCGGTCGTCTTCGAGACCAAGGACACCTGGTACGTCTACAAGGTCTACAAGGAGCTCCCGGAGACCTCGAAGTACAACGTCGAGGTGATCCAGCCGGTGCCGAAGGAGTCGGGCGTGAAGAAGCCCGGCCGCTACATCACGCTGACGACCTGCACCCCGGTCTACACGTCGAAGTACCGCTACATCGTGTGGGGCGAGCTGGAGCGTACGGAGAAGGTCGACAAGGACCGTACGAAGCCGGCGGAACTGCGCTGAGCTCCACCGGGCGGAAGCCGCCCGGCGCCGGTCGGCGAGCCCTGCCCGGCCCCGTACAGCGAACTGCCCGGCACGGGAAGTCCCGTACAGCGGGGAATGGCCCCCGTACAGAGACCGCCCCCGTACAACGAGCGGCCCCGCACACCGGTGAAGTGTGCGGGGCCGTTCGCTGCGCTGTCGGCAGGGTCAGGGCCGGAAGCCGGAAGGGCCGCCGAAGAAGCCGTTGCCTTCGTCCTGTGCGGTGAAGAGCGTGACCTTGCTGTTCTTGTCCACCTGGGTGTTGGGCCCGGGGTTGCTCGTCACCACCTTGGCGTTGGGGTCGTCGGACGAGCCCGGGGCCAGTTCGACCGTCAGCCCCATCCCCTCCAGCTGGGCCTTGACCTCCTGGAAGGTCTTCCCCGCGATGTCGCCCGGGATGGCGACCTTCTCGGGCTCCGCCGGCCCCTTGGAGACCTTCAGGGAGATCTGGACGTCCTTCGCCGCCTTGCTGTCCCGCGCGGGGGTCTGCTCGACGACCTGGCCGGCCGGTTCGTTGGAGTCGACGTCGGTGCGGGAGATGTTGGTGAAGCCGAGGTTCCTGAGCTGGCCCTCCGCGTCCGCGAAGGACCTGCCGACCACGCCGGGCACGTTCTGCGTCGCCTTCTTGGCGATCGTGATCGTGACCTCGGACTCCTTGGCGGCCTTCGAGCCGCCGTCGGGCTTCTGGTCGATGACGGTGTTCTCGGTCTTCTCGGACTCGACGGTCTTGACGGTGACCGTGAAGCCCTTGTCCTCCAGGGCCTGGCGGGCGCCGTCCTCCGACTTCTCCATGACGTCGGGGACCTCGACCTTCGGCGCCCCGGTGGAGACGACGACCGTGACCGTCCCCTTCTGCTCCACCTCGCCGCTCTCCGGTGTCTGGCTGCAGATCAGGCCCTTGTCCTGGGTCTCGCAGGGCTCCTTGGCGCCGATCTTGAGAACGACATCGGCGCGGTCCGCGAGTGTCTGCGCGTCCTTGACCGTGGAGCCGACCATGTTCGGCACGCTGACCTTGCCGTCGTCGGCGGTGGGGCCGAAGACGGAGCGGCTGATCAGGATCGCGCCGATGAGCACCAGGACGCCCGCGACGATCAGCAGGATCGTCGAGGTGTTGCTCTTCTTCTGACGGCGGCGGTCCGGGCGGTCGTCGTAGCCGTAGCCGTCGTCCGGGCCCACCGGCGGCAGCATGGACGTCTGGCCGCTGTTCGGGTCGGCCTGGCGCAGCGCGGTCGTGGGCTGGTCGTTGCCGTAGGCGTCGTAACCGCCGTAGCCCGCCCCACCCATCGCCGCTGTTGCCGCGACCGGCTGGCCGTCGAGGCACGCCTCGATGTCGGCACGCATCTCGTCGGCGGACTGGTAGCGGTAGTCGGGGTCCTTGGTGAGGGCCTTCAGCACGATCGCGTCCATCTCGGGCGTGATCTCGGGGTCGAAGTTGCTCGGCGGCTGGGGCTCTTCCCGCACGTGCTGGTAGGCCACGGCGACGGGTGAGTCCCCGACGAACGGCGGCCGCACCGCGAGCAGTTCGTAGAGCAGACAGCCGGTGGAGTACAGGTCGGAGCGCGCGTCGACCTGCTCGCCCTTGGCCTGCTCGGGGGAGAGGTACTGGGCGGTGCCGATGACCGCCGAGGTCTGGGTCATCGTCATGCCGGAGTCACCCATGGCGCGGGCGATGCCGAAGTCCATGACCTTGACCTGCCCGGTGCGGGTCAGCATGACGTTCGCCGGCTTGATGTCGCGGTGGACGATCTGGGCGCGGTGCGAGTACTCCAGCGCCTGGAGGATGCCGACCGTCATTTCGAGCGTGCGCTCGGGCAGCAGTCTGCGACCGGAGTGCAGCAGCTCCCTGAGCGTCGACCCGTCGACGTACTCCATCACGATGTACGGGATGGAGACCCCGTCGACGTAGTCCTCGCCGGTGTCGTAGACAGCGACGATCGCGGGGTGGTTGAGCGAGGCGGCCGACTGGGCCTCACGGCGGAACCGGGCCTGGAAGGACGGATCGCGGGCGAGATCGGCCCGGAGCGTCTTCACAGCTACGGTGCGGCCGAGCCGGGTGTCGTGCGCGAGGTAGACCTCGGCCATGCCACCACGGCCGAGCACCGAGCCCAGCTCGTACCGGCCGCCGAGGCGACGCGGCTCTTCCATAACTGTTCCAGCCCTCTCCGTCAGTCCCGACCGCACCCGTGTGTGGTCCGGCGGTGCGCTGTTCGCGCATACGCTACCGGGCACGCGCTACGTGATCGGCCCGCACCCGTCAGCTGATATCTGACCGGTATCCCGATGTCCGGTTATGGCGGTCGCTGTGACGGGACTCACTACTTGCTGTCGATGACCGCCTTCATCACATCTCGCGCGATCGGGGCGGCCAGACCGCCACCGGAGATGTCGTCCCGGTTGGCCTGACCGTCCTCGACCACGACGGCGACGGCGACCGGGGAGCCGTTGTCGGTCTTCGCGTAGGAGATGAACCAGGCGTACGGCTTCTCGCTGTTGTCCAGACCGTGCTGGGCGGTACCGGTCTTGCCTCCGACGGTGACGCCGTTGATCCGGGCGTTGGTTCCCGTGCCGCTCTTGACGACGGTCTCCATCATCTGCTGGATCTTCTGTGCGTTCTCCCCCGAGAGCGGCTGGCTGAGCTGCTCCTTCTTGTGGGTGTAGATGACGTCCAGGTTGGGCGCCTGGCGCTCGGCGACCATGTACGGCTGCATGAGCTTGCCGTCGTTGGCGATGGCGGAGGCCACCATGGCCATCTGGAGCGGGGTGGTGCGGTTGGACGCCTGGCCGATTCCCGCCATGGCGTTCTGCGGCCTGTTGTCCTTGGGGTAGATGCTCGCGTCGGCGCGGACCGGAGTGAAGACTTCCTTGTTGAAGCCGAACTTGTCCGTCTGCTCGATCATCTTGTCGTTGCCGAGGTCGTCGCTCATCTTGCCGAACACGGTGTTGCACGACCAGCGGAGCGCTTCCCGGAGCGAGGCGTCCTTACACGGGATGTTGCCCTCGTTCGGCAGCGGCTTGGTCGACTGCGGGAGCGTCCAGGGCAGCGGGGAGTTCGTCTTCTCGTCGATGTCGTCGTAGAGGCCGTTCTCCAGCGCCGCGGCGGCGGTGACGACCTTGAACGTCGAACCGGGCGGGTAGGTCTCGCGCAATGCCCGGTTGAGCATCGGCTTGTCCTTGTCCTTCAGGAGCTTCTGCCGGGCGTCCGAGTCCTTGAGCGAGTTGCCCGCGAAGACCGAGGGGTCGTACGAGGGGGTGCTCGCCAGGGCCAGGATGGCGCCGCTCTGCGGGTCCAGGGCTACGACGGCGCCCTTCTTGCCGCCGAGCCCCTTGAAGGCCGCCTTCTGCGCGGCACCGTTCAGTGTGGTGACGATGTTGCCGCCGGTCTTCTTGTCGCCGGTGAACATCGACAGCGTCCGGTCGAAGAACAGCTGGTCGTCGTTGCCCGTGAGGATGCCGTCCTCAAGGTTCTCCAGCTGGGAGGACTCGAAGGCCTGCGAGGAGTACCCGGTGACGGGAGCCCACAGGGGCCCGTTCTTCCAGACCCGCTTGAACTTGAAGTCGTTGTCGGTGGTTTCGACGGAGCCGGTGACCGACTTGCCGTCCACGATGATGTCGCCGCGCTCATGGGCGTACCGCTCTATCTGGACGCGGCGGTTGTACTTGTGGCTGTTCAGCTCGTCGGCGCGGACGTACTGGAGCCAGTTGTCCCGGATCAGCAGGGCGAGGACGAGTAGCCCGCAGAAGATCGCGATCCGGCGCAGAGGCTTGTTCACGGTCGGACCACCTGGGTCATCTCGGCGTCGGGTGAGGGGGCTGGGGCCGGTGCGGGACGGCGGGCGGTGTCGCTGATCCGGATCAGGATGCCGATCAGCGCCCAGTTGGCGATCACGGACGAACCGCCCGCCGCGACGAACGGCATGGTCATACCCGTCAGCGGGATGAGGCCCATGACGCCGCCGGCGACGACGAAGACCTGGATGGCGAACGAGCCGGAGAGACCGATCGCGAGGAGCTTGCCGAACGGGTCGCGGGCGGCGAGCGCCGTACGGACACCGCGCTCGACGATCAGACCGTAGATGAGCAGGAACGCCATCATCCCGGCCAGCCCGAGTTCCTCGCCGACGGTGGCGAGGATGAAGTCGGAGTTGGCGGCGAAACCGATCAGGTCGGAGTTGCCCTGGCCGAGGCCGGTGCCGAGGGTGCCGCCGGAGCCGAAGGCCATCAGGGACTTGGCCATCTGCTCGCTCGCGGCCACCTTGCCCCAGCCCGCGAACGGGTCGAGCCAGGCGGTGACGCGATCCTGGACATGCGGTTCGAACGAGGCGACGCCGACCGCGCCGGCCCCGGACATCAGCAGACCGAAGACGATCCAGCTGGTGCGCTCGGTGGCGACGTACAGCATGACGACGAACATGCCGAAGAACAGCAGCGAGGAACCGAGGTCGGTCTCGAAGACCAGGATCAGGATCGAGAACGCCCAGACCATCAGGATCGGTCCGAGGTCACGGCCGCGTGGCAGGTAGAGCCCCATGAAGCGGCGGCTGGCCAGCGCCAGCGCGTCGCGCTTCACCATCAGATAGCCCGCGAAGAAGATCGTAATGATGATCTTGGCGAACTCTCCGGGCTGGATCGTGCCGACGCCAGGGATCTTGATCCAGATCTTGGCACCGTTCACCGCGGGGAAGAACATCGGCAGGATCAGCAGGAACAGGGCCACGACCATGGAGATGTAGGTGTAGCGCTGAAGGATGCGGTGGTCCTTGAGGGCCACCAGCACCACCACGAGCAGCGCCACGCCCACGGCCGAGAAGAGCAGCTGCTTCGAGGCCGCCGGGGCGAAGCTGCTCTCTGCCTGGAAGCGTGCGGACTGGTCGAGGCGCCAGATGAGCGCAAGTCCCAGCCCGTTCAGCAGGGTGGCCAGCGGCAGCAGCAGCGGGTCCGCGTACGGCGCGAACTTGCGGACCGCGAGGTGGGCGACCCCGCCGAGCAGGGCGAGTCCGATTCCGTATCCGAGCATGCCGGAGGGCAGCTCGCCGTTGAGGGCGAGGCCCACGTTGGCATAGGCGAACACCGAGATGAAGACGGCGAAAACCACCATCATCAGCTCGGTGTTGCGGCGGCTCGGTGCGTCGATCGCGCCGATGGTGGTCGTGTTGGTGACAACGCTCATGGTGCTGAAGGCCCCCTACGGCTTTACTGCTTACCGCACTGCGGGACCAGCTTCTTCTCTTCCTCCGAGAGGCTGGGGCCAGGAGTGGGAGTCGCTGCGGTCGGCTTGGTCGCGGTGCTGGCGGACGTGGAGGACGTCGTGGAAGTCCTGGTGGCGGGAGCGCTGGCGGTGCCGCCCGCCTCCCCCTCGCCGGTACGGGCATTGCTGTCCGCCTCGGCCGCGCGGCGCTGCGCGTCCTTCTTGCAGGCGGAGGCCTGGGCGGCGAGTTCGCCGACCTTCTTGCGGGCGTCGGCGACGCTGCCCTCGGCGATGGTCGCCTCGACCTGCTTGCGCTGGTAGGGCGGGAGGTACTTGAGCTCGATCTCGGGGTGGTCCTTCTCGACCTTCGAGAGCGAGATCCACGCGAGGTCCTGGCTGATGCCGCGGAACATCGCGACGTTCTCGTTCTTCGTGCCGACGTAGTACTGGGTCTGGGTCCAGCGGTAGCCGCCGTACAGCCCGCCGCCGATGACGGCCAGTGCCAGGACGACGTACAGGGACCTCTTCAGCCACCTACGGCCACCGGGTTTGACGAAGTCGTCGTCGGTGTACAGGTCGAAGTCGTCGTCGGGCATTCCGCCGTAGCCGGCGTCCCCGCTGCCGGGGGGGCCGAAGCCGCCCGAGGGCGGCGGGACGGGGCGGCCGAGGCCGGCCGCGCGCCCGGCGGGGGTCTGCATGGCCCCGTCGTCGTTCAGCTGGGCGGCCTGGTTCTCGGCGACGGCTCCGACGATGACCGGGGTGTCGTTGAGCTGCCCGGCCAGGGTGTCGTTGCTGTCGACGTCCAGGACGTCGGCGACGATGCAGGTGATGTTGTCGGGGCCGCCGCCGCGCAGGGCGAGCTGGATGAGGTCCTGGATGGTCTCCTGCGGGCCCTGGTAGCTGGCGAGGGTCTCTTCCATCGTCTGGTGCGAGACGACGCCCGAGAGGCCGTCGGAGCAGATCAAGTAGCGGTCGCCGGCCCTGACTTCACGGATGGAGAGGTCGGGCTCGACGTGGTCGCCGCTGCCCAGCGCCCGCATCAGCAAGGAGCGCTGCGGGTGGGTGGTGGCCTCTTCCTCGGTGATCCGGCCCTCGTCGACCAGCCGCTGCACCCAGGTGTGGTCCTGGGTGATCTGCGTCAGTACCCCGTCGCGCAGCAGATAGGCGCGGGAGTCGCCGACGTGGACCAGGCCGAGGCGCTGCCCGGTCCAGAGCAGGGCGGTGAGCGTGGTGCCCATGCCCTCCAGCTGGGGGTCCTCCTCGACCATCATGCGCAGCTGGTCGTTGGCCCGCTGGACCGCCGTACCGAGCGAGGTGAGGATGTCGGAACCGGGTACGTCGTCATCGAGCTGTACGAGGGTCGAGATCACCTCGGAGCTGGCGACCTCACCGGCCGCCTGGCCGCCCATGCCGTCGGCGATGGCGAGAAGGCGGGGGCCGGCGTAACCGGAGTCCTCGTTGCCTTCCCGGATCATGCCCTTGTGCGATCCGGCGGCGAAGCGCAGGGACAGACTCATGCGCACCTCGCCCGTCGGCTCGGGGTACAGCCGGTCTCGAGCCACACTGCCCACCCTCCGGTCGGGAGCCGGGCGGCGTCCGTCGTCAGGACCGCCGCGGCTCGCTCGCTCCGCTCGCTCATTGTCGTACTACTTCCGCAGCTCGATGACGGTCTTGCCGATACGGATCGGCGCGCCCAGCGGAACAGGTGTCGGGGTGGTGAGTCGGGTCCGGTCGAGATACGTGCCGTTG
Organism: Streptomyces sp. NBC_01433; assembly: GCF_026340105.1. Classification (NCBI taxonomy): domain Bacteria; kingdom Bacillati; phylum Actinomycetota; class Actinomycetes; order Kitasatosporales; family Streptomycetaceae; genus Streptomyces; species Streptomyces sp. NBC_01433. The sequence goes on from NZ_JAPEPM010000001.1 coordinate 2,446,931, forward strand.
GTGGACCCGAGATCCTCGACGATCCACTGGCCGTCACGGTCCGGGTAGATCCTGGCATGCCTGCTGGACGCGTAGTCGTCATCCAGCACGATCGTCGAATCGTGCGCGCGGCCCAGGGTGATGGTCTGGCCCTGGAGCGCGACCGTGGTTCCCGTGAGGGTGCCCTCGGAGACGACGAGCTTGGTGGGTGCCCCGCGGCGCTGGCGCCCGGGTTGCTGGCGCTGCGGTGGCGGCGCCGTTTGCTGTTGTTGTTGGCGGGCCTGTTGCGGGCGCGCGTCGGCGGCAGTGCGGCGTGAGCCGCGCTGCGTGACGCGCGTTCCGAACAGGTCGCTGCGGATGACCTGGACGGCCACGATCACGAACAGCCACAGAACAGCCAGGAAACCTAGCCGCATGACCGTCAGGGTCAGCTCTGACATTGCCCCCGCTTCACCCTTCGGCTTGCCGGTAAACGATGGTGGTACTACCCACGACGATCCGCGAGCCGTCGCGGAGCGTAGCGCGGGTTGTGTGCTGCCCGTCTACCACGATGCCGTTGGTAGACCCGAGATCCTGGATCGTCGAGGGCGTTCCGGTCCGGATCTCACAGTGCCGGCGCGATACGCCGGGATCGTCGATCCGCACGTCGGCTTCGGTACTGCGTCCCATCACCAGCGTCGGACGGGAGATCTGATGGCGGGTGCCATTGATCTCGATCCAGCGCCGTACCTGGGTGTCCGGCAGGGGGCCGGGCGCGGTCGGCGGGCGCCGGTCGGTCGAGCCGCCCGGGGACCTTCCGGCGCCGGGCGGCGGGGCCGCGGGCATCGGCGGAGCGGCGCTCGGGGGGTAGCCGTAGCCGCCGGTGCCCTGCGGGGCGGCGGACCGCCCGGGGCCGGGCCGCTGCGGCTGGGCGGGTGCGGGGCCGCCGTGCTGGCCCTGCGGGTCCTGCTGTGACGAACTCGACGCCAGGGTGCGGCTGCGTACCCGGTAGAGCCCGGTGTCGAGGTCGTCGGCCTTCTCCAGATGCACCTTGATCGGGCCCATGAAGGTGTAGCGCTGCTGCTTGGCGTAGTCGCGTACGAGTCCGGAGAGCTCGTCGCCGAGCTGGCCCGAGTACGGGCTGAGCCGCTCGTAGTCGGGCGGGCTGAGCTCGACGATGAAGTCGTTCGGGACGACCGTCCGCTCACGGTTCCAGATCGTCGCGTTGTTGTCGCACTCGCGCTGGAGGGCACCCGCGATCTCGACCGGCTGCACCTCGGACTTGAAGACTTTGGCGAAGGTGCCATTGACCAGACCTTCGAGACGCTGCTCGAAACGCTTCATGACTCCCATGGGGCACCTCCTCCGGTGTCGTCGTCCCTGTACTGCTTACTGATCGTATCCACGCGTCGGGAAATCGGCTGGTTCCCCTTGTCTGCCCAGTGGATGAGTGTCACCCCTCACACGGATCGTAGAGGTGGCTTCCTGACAGTGTCCCGCACACGGGGTGCTCTCTGAAGGAGTGGGTGCGCCCGCTCCGCGTTCCCGCTTCCCCACCTGGGATCGGCGAAACAACGGATGTGAATCCACCCTGTCCAGCGTGCTAATCTTCCTGTTGTCGCCAGGCGCTCGCACCACACAGTGGGAGAGCCCGGAAACACCACTTATGCGCGAGTGGCGGAACGGCAGACGCGCTGGCTTCAGGTGCCAGTGTCCTTAGGGACGTGGGGGTTCAAATCCCCCCTCGCGCACAATTGGGACACCGACGAAAGTGTCCTTGTAACACCGACGAAACGGTCGGCATCGTGATGACGATGTCGACCGTTTCGCTTTTTCTGCCGGTCGGTCGGGCGGGTGGAGTGTCGGTGAGGGGCCCGTGGATGCCTCGACCGAGGGTGTGGGGCTTGAGGGAGCACTGGCCGCGGTTGGCCTCTGCGGGGCACATCATGCGGCGGTGGCCTTCGGCGTCGGCGCGCTGCTTGGGCATGAAGAGGCAGGTGGTGCGCTGCTGGATCCGGTTGATCCGGGTCTGCTTGTCGATCTTCTTGGCGACGAGGTCCTTGGCAGCGTCCTTGAGGGGCTGGGGCACGGAGGGGCAGTACCAGTTTCCCTCGATGAGTTCTGACCCCGGCGAACTGCGTTCGCACGCCGAGCTGGTTCTTGGCGTAGTCGTGGACGGGCCGGTAGCCCATGGCGCGGATGGGAGCTGGAACTTGTGCGGCTTCTGGTCGGGGTAGAGACGGTCGTCGGCGAGGAGCGAGGAAGCTGGTGACGGTGTTTGTGCCCCGGGCGTGGCTTGCGGGGCGGAAGAGGTGGCGGGCCCGGCAGGGGAGGGAGGCCCAGGCGGTGGCCTCGGTGAGGACCCGGGGGCCCAGGCGTTGCGGCACAGCACGATCAGCCTTCGTCGTCCTTGGACCGAGACGGCGACCGCGCCGTTTGGTGCTTCACGGATGTCGTGGGTGCACAGGGGGATGACGATGCTGTCCGCCCTCGCCGCGCCCACCAGCCGGATCGGCCTGGTGGGCAGCGTGTCGACGACCTTCAGCGAGCCGTACGACGCCGCCCGCCAGTTCGTGACCCTCGACCACACATCAGCGCGGGCCGCGCCACGTGGAACATCGTCACCTCCGGGCACGGCGAGGTGAACTTCGGCGGCCAGCCGCTGCCACAGCACTCGGACCGCTACGAGCGGGCGGACGAGTACGTCGAGGTCGTGACCGCGCTGTGGGACAGCTGGGAGCTCGACGCGATCGTCCTGGACCGCGCGAACGGGGTGTACGCCGACGCTCGTCGGGCACCGGCCGGTCGTTCGCCGTACCTCACGCCGAGGTGGTCTTCACCGCCCAGCAGACCCTGGCCGGCTGCCAGGACTTCTACAGCCACACGAAGGCCGGGGTCCGCGCCGCGGGCCGCGGCCCCGAGCAGGTGAAGGTCCTTCCGGGGGTCCACCCGCTCCTCGGCGACACCGAGGCCGAGGCGCTGCGGATGGAGGACGAGCTTCGCCACCTCATCCGGATGGACATCGGAATGGCGTGGCTGTCCAAGCAGCTGGGCGGCGTCGACCTCTCCCGACTCGACCCGTCCAGGCCCGTTCCGGAGGAACTCCGGCCTCCGTCGAGAACGGTCCAGGAGTGCGGGAGCAGGGACGAGGCCTCCGGCAGCCGGCCGCGGAGGAGGAAGTACACCATCAACCGGCTGATCGAGGCGGAGGTGATGTCCCAGGGGCACTTGGTGACGGTGGGGGCCCCGGAGCAGATCGTCGCGCTGAGACCACACGAGCGGCGCGGCGGACGTGCCTGTGTGGATCTCCGCGAGTTCGCTGAGGACGAGGACGAGGACGAGGACAAGGACAAGGACGAGGTCGTGGCCGTGGTCGCCGGCCGGGATCACACCGGCACGCCGACAGCGGGACGCGGCGGTCGCGCCGGGCAGGTACGGAAGACCGGCGCCCGGCCACGGTACGAAGCCCCCGGTGGCGGCGAAGCGGTCGGTGTCGCGGGTGCCGAGGTCCGGGTGGTGGCGCTGTGTTCTTCGCCGAGGAGGTTGACCACGAACTCGTCGGCGGCGGTCAGCGCCCGGTGGCAGCCGGCCTCACGGCCGATGCCGACCAGCGGCGGCGGCTCCATGGAAACGGAGGTCACGGCGCTCGCGGTGAAGCCCCAGCGGCGTCCGGCCGCGTCGAGGGTCGTGACCTCCGGTGTCCGGAGCAGCCAGGTGCGCCATGGCGTCCCGGAATTCCGTCGGTCTTACGGAGGCCGGCGCCGTCCCGGTGGACATGGTCATGGGGTGCTCCTCTTTCCCAGGTCTGTCCGCTGACAGTGCCAACAGCTCACGGGCGCAGGTGTTCTCGCCGCGGACCGAATGCGGCGGGGTCGTGCGCGCGCCGGCGAAGCGGCGCATGCGCGACGTCCGGGCCTTGTCGCAGGGCATGGGCACATGGACGATCTGCCCCGACGGCCTCGCCGAAGTGACGTGATGAGGCGAGGGGACGCGAGGGCACGTCAGGTATTCGGAAACTTGCGCGTAGCCACGCGTAGCCGTGGGAAGCGAAGTGGCGTGACGGCCCGGTCGCCCGGGTCAGGCCGCCTCTTCCCGCAGCTCGCGCAGCACGTCGGCGAGCCGATGGACGCCCTCGGTGATCACCTTCTCGTCGGCGCTCAGGCTCAGGCGGAAGCACCGGGTCGCGTGCTCGGCGAGGCCGGGGGTGCGCAGCGGGTCCACGAAGAAGTGCCGCCCCGGCACGATGAAGACCTTCCGCTCCTTGAGCCGGCGGTACAGCGTGATGTCGTCGAACCACGGGTGGTCCACCCACAGCCAGCAGAACATGCCGCCGTCCCCGGAGTGCATGCGCCAGTCGATGTCCGTCGGCAGCAGCTCGCCGAGCAGTTCCTCGACGAAGCGTTTCTTCTCGCGGTAGTACGGCGTGATAGCGGTGCTGGTGGTGGTGTCCAGACGCCCGTCGGCCATCACCCGGGCGAGGGCGTGCTGGGCGAGCTGGGGCGCGTGCAGGACGGAGTTGGACATGAACGAGGCGAGCGGCTCCATGTACGTGGGGTGGCCGATCGCGAAACCGATCCGTTCGCCGGGTAGTCCGGCCTTCGACGCGGAGAAGCAGTTGACGATGCTGTCGTTCAGCACCGGCTCGGTGTGCACCTCGGCGATCCGAGGGAAGGGCGCGCCGTAGGCGTTGTCGACGAACAGGGGCACCTCACGCTCGGCCGCGATCGCCTTCAGCTCGTCCAGGTCGGCACGGCTGAGGGCGCGCCCGGTGGGGTTGCCCGGGCTGGAGATCAGCATCATGCCGATGTCGGTGCGGCGCCGCAGCGTTTGGGTATCGAGGGCGTAGCGGAAATGGTGACCCTTCTCGCGGTGGATCAGCGGGGGGACGCCGACGATGCCGTCCTCATGCATGCACAGCCCTTGGTAGCCGGTGTAGTCGGGCACCAGGGGGAGCACGATTCGTCGGTCGCCGTGGAGTCCCGGGCCGGCGAAGAGGGCGGCCGCGGCGAAGCAGACCATCTGGCTGCCGGGGCCGACGACGATGTTCTCGGGGCCGAGCTCCCAGCCGTACGTCCGGTGGAAGTAGCGGGCGATGGCCTCGACCAGGGCGTGGCTGCCGCGGGACGGGCCGTAGCGGCAGCCGGCCTCGTCGAAGTCCTCGGCGGCCGACTCCGTCAGGGCGGCCCGCCACATGTCCCGCGCCGCGGGGATGGGGGCGGGGTTGCCCACGCTGAGGTTGAGCCATTCGTCGGCTGAGGCCCCGGCAGCGCTGGCGGCGACATCCGCCATGATGCCGCGCAGACCGGAAAGTCCGGCCATCCTGGTACCGCTCAGCGACAACGGCATAGCTTTCTCCTCAACATCGGGTGGGGTACCCCCCATGACCATGCGTCACGAGGGGCCGGGAGACCTTGCGTGACGATCGCCGGGCGGGCCGTGCGTCACCGCCGGCCGGTTGGGCCGCGCGTCAGGAAGGGCCGGGAGCCGGGTGCCGGGGCCGTACCGGCCGGTGGGCCCGGGTGCCAGCGGCCGGTACGGTCACCGCGGTTCGCCGGTGGCTGCCACGGTCGACGGGTGTTCGTCGGGTGCGCGGTGGTCGAGATCCGGCCAGCCGTAGAACCTGCCCTCGCCGCTCTGCCGAAGCTGCCGGACGCGCGGTACCAGCAGCACGGCCACGACACCGGCCACGACGAATGCGAGCGCGAGCTCCAGCGTCCGGGCTTCGCCGATCGCCTCGGCGAGCGGGCCCGCCGCCGCGTATCCGAGCGGCGCCACCGTGAAGGAGATGAGCCAGTCGTACGACGACACGCGGGACAGCACATCCTCGGGGATGAGCTTCTGGACCGCCGTGTCCCACAGGATGTTCAGCAGGGCCACCCCGGTCGCGCCTACCAGCGCCGCCCCCATGATCACGATCGTCGGGGACGGTACGGTCAGCGCGGCGAGCTGTGGCACGGTCGCCAGCAGCGCCAGGTGCGCGGTGATCAGCGGCCTGCGCGGGCGGTACCGCATGCCGACTGCCGCACCGATGAGGGCGCCGACGGCCATACACGCGCTCACCAGGCCCCAGTTGGCGGCACCGCCCGTCTGACGGGCGACGATGACCGGTCCGAGGACGAAGAATGCGCTGGAGCCGACGTTCCAGACGGCGTGGCCGCACAGGGTCACCCAGTACCAGGGGCGGCGGACGACCTCGCTCCACCCGGCGGCGATCTCCGCGAAGATGTGGGTACGTTCGCTGCGCCGGGCCGGCGGCGCGAGCGGGAGGAGCGCCAGGGTGACGGCGCTGACCAGGAAGGTCGCCGCGTCCAGCAGGTACACCGCGCCCGGCGAGGCGATCGCCGCCGTGGCACCGGCCAGGCCCGGTCCCACCACCTGGACCGCGCCGCGTGACAGCTCCATCAGGCTGTTGGCCTGCTGGAGTCTCGCTTTGCTGATGGTCTGCGGCACCAGACCGGCGATGGCCGGCTTGGTGATGGCCGAGGCGGCACCGTAACAGATCGCCGTGGCCAGCAGCATGGTCACGCTGCCGTGGCCGGTCAGCAGCAGGACGCCGACGGCCACCTGCACCACGAACAGGAAGAGGTCACTGCCGCCCAGTAGCAACCGCCGCGGCAGCCGGTCGGCCAGGGCGCCGCCGACCAGCAGCAGCAGGGTGCGGGCAACCATGGTGGCGGCGATGACGAGCCCGATGTCGGCCGCGCTGCCACCGGCTGACAGGACCGCGAACACCAGCGTCACCGGCATCAGCGCGTCGCCGAGTGCCGACGTCGTGCGGCCGATCCACAGCAGGCGGAAGCGGTGCTCGGCCAGGGCGCCGAACTTGTCCGAGACGCTCATATCGTGCACCGGAGCGCGGGTGAGGCATTAGCTAGGACTCTCATCGAGGCACCACCGGTTCACACGTCGCGTCAACTGTTCGGACCGAGGGCGCCAGTTACCCCTCGGATTGCCCTCGTCCTGAAGCAGGTTCACCTTTGCCCGCAAGTTCACGAACCCGAGAAATGGTGCAAACGGTGACCAACTCCGGCCTGAGGAAGGGCAACTGTACACATGTACGCAGAATGCGCATCCGCGTATTTCTGACCGTCCGTGGTGGATGCCAGGGGCGGCGAGGACGGACCATGACCCGGGGCCGGGCCGCCGGCGGGTCCTGCGACCGGACCGGCCGGACAGGCGCCACAGTCGCCTGTCAAGGGGTTCCGGTTCAGTCAACTTCACTGATCGACACGGTGGTTGGGCTGCGACGAGGATGCTGCGCCCGGCAAGAGTGGAAGTTCCGCTCCGCTTATCCCTATGCCGTCGACCCGAGCCACGTCAAGATCTTTTCTGATCCTACAAGCTGCTGTATGGTCCCCCCCGTATGTTCATCTAAAGGGTTGCTTCTGCCAGGGCCTTCGTCCGGAACCGGCGCTGGTCACCGGCCGTGCTGGATGAGCGCCGTACCAACCGCGGCAGTGCGTCGCTTCGACTACGGCCGAGGCGTCACGGCGCCCATCCGAGTGGCGGCCACTCAGATGTGCAGAATCGATCCTGCTCAACCACACGGGGGATGTTCCATGCTGCTTTTCATCGAGTCCATACGGACCGGCACGGGAATGTCCCATGTGGCATGGGCGGTCGAGAACGGCATCGACACCGCCTACATCACTGACCAGCCGCTGGAGGCCGCGAAGGCGCGGCACTGTGGCGAGGTCGTCGAGGAACTCGAACGCCGGGGGCGGGTCTTCCAGGTTCCCTCCACCATGACCGCCGACGTTCCCTCCGAACTCGTCGACCGGATCCGCGAGGCGGGCGGTCCGACCGGCGTCGTCTGTCTGCTGGACCGGAGCGTGGAGTTCGCCGCGGTGCTGGCCGAGCGGCTCGGGGTCCCGTACCCCAGCCCGGACGCGGTCCGCACTATCCGCGACAAGCGCTCGGCGCGCCGGTTCTACAGCGAGGTCGGGGTCCCGAACCTTCGCTGGTGCGCCCCCGAGAGCGCGGAGCAACTGGTCGAATTCAGCGAGCAGTTGGACGTCCCCGTGGTGCTCAAGAACAGTCGCGGGGCGGGCAGCTTCAACGTCACGCTGGTCCGGACCGCCGAGGAGGCGGTCACTGCCTTCGCCAAACTCAGCGCCGACGTCCCGTTCTTCGGCGGCGGGCTGCTGGCCGAGGAGTACGTCCGCGGCCCCCTCTACAGCCTGGAGACCCTGATCACCGGAGGCCGCTGTCACCACCTGGGGGTCACGGACCGCCAGATCGGCCCCAACCCCGACTTCTGCGAGGTTTCCTACAGCTTCCCCGTGCAGGTGCCGACGTCGGTCGGGGACCGCATGCGGCGTACCGTCGAGACCTGTGTCACCGCCCTGGACATCGAACAAGGCATGCTCCACACCGAGTTCGCCGTGATGGGCGACGACGACATCGTGATCATCGAGATCAACATCCGGCCTCCGGGCGCCGGGATCCCGCTGATGATGAACGACTGCCTGGAAAGCCCGCTCCCCAAGATCCTCGCCGCCTCGGCGCTCGGCACCGAGCTGCCGTCCCTGAAACAGAACGGCCGGGCGTCCACCACCATGACGGTCTACCCGCCGGTGAGGGGCAAGCTCAGCGCCCTGCACGGCGTCGAGGAGGCCGTGCGTGCTCCGTTCGTCGCCCAGGTCCTGCCCGGCGCGCAGATCGGCGAAGAGGTGTTCCCGCCCATCGACTACCGCGGCGCGCTGTGCCAGATCCGCACCGTTGCCGACTCGGCGAACCTGTCCTACAACGCGGCCGTGGCCGCCGCGCGCGACATCTGGGCGGAGGTGGAGTGATGACGCAGACGGCGGACACGTGCCGCTTCGTCCCCGTACCGCGGCCGAGCGCACCGAAGGACGGCCGGCCGGAGCCCCACCGGGCCTGCTGACCCAGCTCCGCGCGAACCCGGCACCCGGCCCGTACCGGGACGCCATCCCCACGAGATCTCCGGCTGCCGTGCCCGGGCAACCGGGCGCCTCGGTGCGGGCGCAGATCACCGGCCGGGTGTCCCGGCGCGTACGGCGCCGCGTGATGAAGCGGCCCGCCACCGAGCACGACGGCCGCCCGGGACCCGGGCCGGCCTGCCCCCTCCTGACCACCGCTGCGCGCAATCACGCCTTCCCGAAAGGGAATTGAGGTCCGTCGTGCCACCGGGCGCGACACGAACGACAAGGATGAACCATGTCGCAAACGTCAACCGCGACCAAGCTGAACGTGCGCCCGGCCGCGGGCTACATCGGCGCGTACATCGACGGCATCGACCTGAAGGCCGAACTCGACGACGCCACGCTCGGGGAACTGCGCCAGGCCCTGCACACGTACAAGGCGCTGTTCTTCCGCGACCAGCACCTCGACCACGCCTCGCACGTCGCCTTCGCGCAGCGCTTCGGCCCGCTCGCGGTACGCGCCCGGATCCAGGACACCGACGATCTCAACCCGTTCCCGCAGATCCTGACGATCTCCCCGCAGCTCGACAAGAAGCTGGTGGGCGCCGACTACGAGGCGGTGTTCCGCAGCAAGTGGGTGTCCAGCATCAGCGGCTGGCACGTTGACGCCTCGCAGGTGGTGAACCCGCCGGCGATCGCGTTCCTGCGCGCGGACGAGGTCCCGCCGTTCGGCGGTGACACACACTGGACGAACCTGGTGGCCGCCTACGAGGGTCTCTCCGAGCCGATCCGGAACATGATCGACGGGCTCCAGGCCCTGCACACCTTCTGGCCGGCCCAGCAGCTGGACCCGCGGAACCCGGTCGAGAAGAAGGCACTCGACATGATCGGGAACGAGCGTGAGGCTGTGCACCCGGTGGTGCGCGTTCACCCGGAGACCGGCGAGAAGGCCCTGTTCGTCAACCCGTCGCGTACCGCCCGCATCCTGGGCATGAACCCGGTCGAGAGCCGTCGGATCCTCGACCTGCTCTTCGAGGAGATGACCCGCCCGCAGTACACCTGCCGCCTCGCCTGGGAGCCGGGATCGGTCGCGGTGTGGGACAACCGGTCCACCGCGCACCTGGCCGCCGCCGACATCGACCACCTCACCGAGGAGGGTCACGTCCGCATCATGCACCGGACGTCGACCGTCGGTGACGTCCCCGTCGGCCCGGACGGCTTCACCTCGTACGCGCTGGCGGGCGTGCCGCTGGTCGAGCCGAAGACGGACAACGACGAGGCGCCCGCGCAGGAAGCTCGGTGAGCACGGCCCGGACTGTGGTCGTGGCCGCGGCGCCTGCGGTCGTCCCCGGGTCGCTGACCCAGGCGACCGAAGCCGCCGCGGCCTTCGACCGCTACCCACAGTACCGGGCCGGAATGCGCTGGATGGAGGAGTTCGTCACCCAGCCGCACCCCGACCTGGGCCGGCCCGGGGCGGTCTGTCCGCGGCTCGCGCCCGCCATCCGCGCCAACACGGTTTGGCTGGTCGCGCTCACCGCGCACGGAACGTCCCCCGCCGACGCCGCCGAGGCGGGCCGGCTGCTGCTCGACCTGTTCGAGGAGGTCGCCGCCGGGCCGCACCGGTCGACCACCGCTCTGCTCGGCTTCTTTCCCGGCCTGCCGGACGAGCAGGCGGCCGGCTTCATCGACGGCGGGCACGGCCTGCTGCGGTCCGAGGCCGTCGAACGCGGCCTGATGCTCGGGGAGTTCCACGCGGACAGCACCGTCGGCGGTGTACACAACCGGGCTTTCCCGGTGATGCAGTGCCCGGAGCCGATGTTCGCCGTCCGTGCCATGACTCCTCACGACCTGCTGTTCGCCGATCAGCCCGGCACCCCGCCGGCCGACCGGCTCAGCTACCTCCTGGCGTACCAGCGGCACATCGGCACCCGGCTCAGCTCGGCGGCGCGGGAAGGCGTCGAGGCCAAGGTGAGTGCCGCCCGTCAAGCACTTTCATCGGGAGAGTCATCGTGACCCTGCATCCCCCTGCCGCCCTTGCCGAGCCGACGCTCGCCGCGGCTCTGGAGACTGCCTACCACGCACACCGGACCTCGGACGCGGTCGTCACCGCGTCCGGGTCGCTGACCTACCAGGACCTGGCCGAGAAGGCACACGCCGTCACCGCCGGCGTGCGTGCTGCGGGCCCCACCCTGTCCGCCCCGACGAGGCAGGCCCCCATCGTGGCCGTGGTCCTTGAGCGCTCGCCCGAGTTCGTCGCCACTGTGCTGGGCGTGCTCGCCGCCGGGGCTGTGTACCTGCCGCTCGACCCGGACGCGCCGGACGCCTTCCTGCGCGATGTGTTCGCCGAGGCCCGGCCGGCGCTGGTCGTCACCACCGCCGACCGGGCCGCCCGGCTGCGCGAGCACACGACCGCGCCGGTACGGGCGTACCAGGACCTGACCGCTCAGCAACCGGCGGCTCCGGCCACGGACGCGGCGGTCGACCCTTCCCGGCCGGCGTACGTGATCTACACCTCCGGCTCGACCGGCGCGCCCAAGGGCGTGCTGGTCCCGCACAGCGCGCTGCTGAACTCCACAGCGGCGCGTGCCGACCGGTTCGGCGCGGCCGGCCGGGTGCTGCTGCTGCACTCGCCGGCGTTCGACCTCACCACCGGTGTCCTGTTCTGGACGCTGCTGACCGGCGGCACCCTGATCATCGACTCGGCCGGCCTCACCGACGTCGCCCGGACCGTCGACCTGGTGCACGAGCACCGCGTCACGCAGCTGATCTACCCGGCGTCGCTGTACAGCGTCTTCCTCGATCGCTCCGCGAGCCGGCCCCCCACCACCCTCAAGGCCGTCGGCGTCGGCAGCGAGCGGTGGAGCCCCGCGGTGATCGAGCGGCACGCCCGCCTGTTGCCGGACACCTCCCTGTTCAACGAGTTCGGCCCGACCGAGGCGTGCGTCGTCTCCAGCTACGGCCTGGTCCACGACGCCGCGACAGGTCAGCAGACGCCGATGACCATCGGCCGGCCGGTACGCAACACCGGCTACCTCCTCCTCGACGCGGACGGCCGGCCCACCACCGGCGTCGGCGAACTGGTCATCACCGGCGCCAACCTCGCGCTCGGCTACCTCAACCGCCCGGAACTGACCGCCGAGCGGTTCGTCACCGTCGACGGCGAGCGCGCCTACCGGACCGGTGACCTCGTTCAGCAGGACCCCTCCGGCTCCTTCGTGTTCCTGGAGCGCGCCGACCGGCAGGTGCAGGTCGGCGGGCACCGTGTGGAACCGGGCCATGTCGAGTCCGTGCTGATGGAGCACCCCCGCATCCTCCAGACCCACGTCACCGGACGTGCCGCCGCCTCGGCCTCCGGGTCGACCTCGCTCGTCGCCTACCTGGTGCCGGTGCCGGACGCGGGCCCCGGCCCGTCGGCTCCCGGATCCGGTGCCGACGGTGCCGACGAGGCGTCACTTCTCGCCGACTGCGACCGCTATCTGCGTGAACGGGTTCCGGCGTACCTCGTCCCCTCCGCATACGTCGTGATTCACGAACTGCCCCGGACCGCGGCCGGGAAGATCGACCAGGCGCGGCTGCCCGACCCGGCCGCCACCCCGGCCGGCGCCCGGCCGGCGGACACCCTGGAAGAGCAGCTGGCGGCCGCGGCCTCGACCATCCTCGGCGTGCCGGACGTTCCGGTGGACCGGTCACTGCTGATGCTGGGTGCGAACTCGCTGGTCCTGATCCAGCTCGCCGCCGTCGTCGCCGGCGAGTATGCCGTCGACCTTCCGGTCAGCGCCCTGTTCGCCACCCCGACCATCACGGACATCGCCGCCCTGGTCCGTGCCGGGGCCCCGGCCGACCGTCCGCGGATCGAGCCCGGTGCCGCGCCCACCGAGACCGGCCCGGACGGTGCCGCCGGCTACCCGCTCAGCGGGCAGCAGGAGCAGATCTGGGTCCTGACCCAGCTGACCCCGGACGCGCTCGCGTACAACACCCAGTTCTCCCTGCGGATGCACGGCCCGGTGGACATCACCGCGCTGCAGCGGGCGCTGTCGCACATCGTGGCCCGGCACGAGATCCTGCGCTCCACCTTCCACGACGGATCCAACGGGCCGATCCAGGTCGTCCACGAGCCCTGGCAGGCGAAGGTCGAGGTTATCGACCTCACCGGCCTGCCCGAGCAGGACCGCGACGCGGAACTCACGGCCCGCATGAGCGCCGAGGTCGCCGTCGGCTTCGACGTCGCCACCCTGCCGCTGGTGCGCTGGAAGCTGTTCCGCCTCGCCCCCGACGAGTGGCGGCTGCTGCAGGTCGAGCACCACTTTGCGCACGACGGCTGGTCCGCCCAGCTGTTCCTGGTCGAGCTCCGCGACGCCTACGACGCGATCGTCGCCGGTCGGCAGCCGCAGCTGCCGGTGCTGCCCGTGCAGTACCGGGACTTCGCCGTCTGGCACCACGCCTGGCGCAGCAGCGGTGACTACGCCGACCAGGTCGCGTACTGGCGTCACGAGCTGTCCGGCTGCCCCCGCGACGGCGCGACGTTCGCCGCGGACCGCTCCCGGCCGGTGGCCCGGTCGTACCGCGGCGGCCGGCTGAGCGCGCACATCCCGGCCGAGGTCATGAACGGCCTCGACGAGCTGGCCACCCGGCACGAGGTGAGCCGTTTCGCGGTGTTCCTGTCGGCGTTCGCGCTGCAGGTGTGGCAGCACACCGGCGAGGGGGACATCGTCCTCGGGTCGGCGCTGGTCAACCGCCGCCAGCCCGGCACGGACCGGCTCCTCGGGATGTTCGTCAACGCGCTTCCGCTGCGCGTGCGCATCGACCCGGCCGGTTCGCTGAGCGAGCTCCTGCGCGCGACGATGAACGTCGTGCTCGGCGCGCAGGACCATCAGGAACTGCCGCTGCTCGACCTGCTGGCCCATCTGGACCTGCCGCGCGACCCCGGCCGGAACCCGCTGTTCAACCTGATGTTCGCGTTCCACGACACCCCGCGGCCGCACCTGCGGATGGGGCCGGTGCAGGCGAGCCTGGTCATCGAGCACAACGCGTCCGCCAAGGGCGACATCAACGTGGTGTGCGTACCCGACCCGCGCCTGCCCGACGGGAGCGGACTCGGCGGGATGACCATCCTGTGGGAGTACGACACCGACCTGTTCGACGAGGGCACGGCCCATGAACTCCTCGACGGGTTCGAAACGGTGCTGGGCCTGCTGTCACGCGCGGCGGACGCGCCGGTCCGCGAACTGGATCTGCTGGGTGCCGCGCGGACGCGGCAGGTCCTGGCCATGAGCACCGGCCCGGCCGACGAGGTGCCGTTCGGCACTCTGCACGCAGGCTTCGCGGCCGCGGTGGCCGACCGCCCGGACGCGGTCGCCCTTGAGCACGCCGGCTCGTCGTGGACGTACCGTCAGCTCGACCGGCACGCCCGGGACCTCCAGCAGCGGCTCACCGGGGCGGGGCTGACGGCCGGCGCGGTCGTCGCGATCACCTGCCCCGCTGGCCTCGGTCTGGTCGCGGCGGTCCTGGCCACGCTGCGGGCCGGCGCACTCTACGTGTGCGTCGACCCGGCGCAGCCCCCGGCCAGAACCAGCGCGATGTACGAGGACGCAGCCCCGAGCGTCGTCGTCGCCGACCGCGCGGTCCTGGCCGGTGCGGCGCCGTCCGGCGCGCCCGCGGGTGTGCCCGTGGTGTACGCAGGTGACCTGCCCGACGGCACGGCACCGGACACCAGCGCCCCCGCCGACGCGGACGTCCTTCCGACCGACGGTGCGTACCTCGTCTACACCTCGGGCTCCACCGGGACCCCGAAGGCGGTCCTGACCAGCCACGCCAACGCGTGCGCCGCGGTGCACGCCCGTACCGGGTACCTCCAGGCGGCGGGCAAGGACGCCGGTGCGCCGGTCAAGACCCTGATCACGCTTCCGGTGATCTTCGACGTCGCACCGCACATGATGCTGTGGACGCTGTGGTCGGGCGGCACCATCGTGCTCCCGGACACCGCCGACCACGCCCGGGACCCCGACCGCATCCGTGCGCTCATCGAGCAGTGCGAGGTCACGCACGTCAACTTCACCGCGTCGTTCTACCGGCAGCTGGTGCGGACCCTGCCGGTCGGCCGGCAGTCGCGGCTTCGGGTGGTGGCGATCGGCGGCGAGGCATGCAGCCCGGACGACATCCGCGAACACGCCGTCCGCGTGCCCGACGCGGCTCTGGACAACGAGTACGGCCCGACCGAGGGCACCGTCTGGTGCTCCGCCGAGCGCCTGCACCCGGCGGCCCCCGGCGCGGAGACGCGGGTCAGCGTCGGTGGGCCGCTGGCCAACTACCGCATGGTGGTGCTGGATCAGGACGGGCGCCTGCTGCCCGCCGGCGCCGTCGGCGAGCTGTACATCGGCGGCCCCGGGGTGGCCGTCGGCTACCACCGCCGCCCCGAGCTGACCGCTGAGCGGTTCCCTGTCCCGGCGACCGGACCGCTCGCGGGGCAGCGCCTGTACCGGACCGGTGACCGGGTCCGGCTGCGGGCCGGGAGGTTCGAGATCCTCGGACGCCTCGACGACCAGGTGAAGATCCGCGGGTTCCGCGTAGAGCTCGGCGAGGTCACCGCCGTTCTGCTGAAGCACCCGGACGTCGCCGACGCGGCGGTGCTGCTGGGGGAGTCCGGCGGTACGCAGCGCCTGATCGCGTACGTCGCCGCCCCGGCCGGCGGCGCCGTCGGTCCGGAGCACCTGCGTGAGTGGGCGGCACAGCGGTTGCCGTCGTACATGCTTCCGGCCTCCTTCGTGCTCATGGACCGGCTTCCGCGTACATCCACCGGAAAGATCCAGGCGTCGCAGCTGCCGGAACCGCCGGAGCAGACCGGTTCGGGCCCGGCGGCCGAGCCGGAGACGCCCCGTCAGCGCCTGCTGTTGCAGGTGTGGCGGGACACCCTCCGGCAGCCGCACACGGGCCTCGACGACGACTTCTTCGCCCGCGGCGGCGACTCGCTGCAGGCGATTCGGGCCGCGGCACGGGCCCGGGCCCTCGGCGTGGAAGTGAGCGTCGCGGATCTGCTGACCGCACCGACCGTCCGCGCTCTGGACCACCTGATCACCCACCGCCCCGACAGCGGCGTCGTCACGGTGACCGAACGCCGTCCCGGCGGGACCGTGCTGCCGCTCACGGCGATCCAGGGCTGGTTCTTCGACCAGCGTTTCGCCGACCCGGACCACTTCCACCAGGCCCGCCTGTTCGAGATGGCCAACGACGGCGACTCGGAGACCCTGCGCGCGGCATTGGGCTGGGTGATCGGCCGTCACGACGCGTTCCGTACCCGGTTCGCCCGCGACGGGGACACCTGGAGGGCCGTCCTCGACGAGGCAGCCGGTGACCTGCTGAGCGAGCACACGGTGCCGGACGGCGAGCAGCCGCCCGAGCAGCGGCTCGACGCCCTACTGCGCGGTCTGCACCGTCAGATCGACATCGCGGGCGGCCGGCTGGCGGACTTCGCGCTGGTGCGCGACCCGGGCAGCGCCCGTACCTGGGTGTACCTGATCGCGCACCACCTGATCGTCGACGTGGTGTCCTGGCAGATTCTCACCGACGACATCGGGTGGGCTCACCGGGCGTTGCGGGAGGGCCGGTCCCTGCCCGACGGTGCGGCACCGGGCATCCCCGCCGAGGCCACCGCGGCACCCGCCCCCGAGACGCACTGGGAAACGCTGGCCAAGGCGCACAAGCCGGTGCTCTCCGGCGCCGGGACGGCCGCCGCGGCGGCCGGAGCCGGAGACCGGATCCGGGTGAGCTCCCGCCTGTCGCAGCGGGTCGCCACGTACCTGGGGCAGGAGACCCGTCGGATGCACGACATCGGCGCCCAGCCGGTCCTGCTGGCGGCGCTGCACCGCGCCCTGGCCCCGCACAGCGACAGCGCGGACCTGTACGTGTGGCTGGAGGGGCACGGCCGGACCCAGTCCGGCGAGGGCGGCCCGGAGAACGCGGTCGGCTGGCTGACCTCGCTCTACCCGGCGCTGCTCACCGACCTCGACGCGGACCCGGCTCGCCTCGTCGACGCTGCGGCCGCCGTCGATCGGCAGCTCGCCGCGGTACCGGACGTCGGTACGGGCTTCGGCCGGGCGCGTTACCTGCACCCGGACTCGCCGCTCGGCCGGCAGCTGGGCTCCATCGCATCGCCCCAGGTCACGTTCAACTACCTCGGGGGGCACCAACCGCCCGCCAGCGACAACGTGCTGAGGCCGGCCGCAGCTCCGGAGGCGGCGACCATCGCCCCCGCCAACGTGCTGCCGACCCCGCTCGATGTGACGGTCGCCCCGGCCGCGGACGGCACGGTGGTCTGTCGGCTGTCCGTCGACCCGGCGCTGCTGTCCGCCGAGGAGGCGGCGCAGGTCGCCGACCGGTTCGCCGACGAGGTGGAGCGCGCCGCCCGGGTGGTCCCGCTCACCACCGCGCCGCTCGACCGGCCCGCGCGCACGCTGTTCATGATTCACCCGGTCGACGGGCGGATCGACTGGTACGCGCCGATGGCCGGTGTGCTCGGCCGTGGCTGGGACTGCTACGGCCTGCCGCACGACCACACCTGCGAGGGCACGACGATGCAGGCGCTGGCCCGCCGCTACCTGGACCAGATCCGCGCGGCGAAGCCCTCCGGCCCGTACACCCTGGCGGGCTGGTGCATGGGTGCGCCGCTGATCTATGAGATCGCGCGCCAGGCACACACGGACGGCGACGGCGACCGCATCGACGACCTGATCGTGATGGACCCGACGCCGGCCGATCCGCCGGCGAACCCGGACGCCGCCCTGGTCGACCACGCACACGTCGAGCTCCCGCACCAGACGAAGCCCACGATCGCCGAGGCGCTCGCCGCGACCCGGCAGCTGCCGATCCCGGAGCGTGCCGCGGCGCTCGTCGACCTGCTCGGCCCGGCCGGGCCGGGGATCCCCGACCACCAGCTGCTCGGCAAGCTGCGGATGCGGCTGAGCTTCCACGCGGCGATGGACGCGTGGAAGCCCACCGGGCAGGTGCCGCGGCTGACGATGTGCCTGCCCGAGGCTGTCACGGCGGGCCACGAGAACGCCCCTGAGGGCTGGCATCCGCTGGGCGCCACCGTGGCCGTCACCACGATCCCGGGCGATCACGTCAGCATGCTCAGCGCCGGTGAACTCCACCAGGCCGTGGACCCGGCGGCCGCCGGCCGTCCGCAGAAAACCGAGGAGGGCTCGTGACCACGACACCCGAGGTCCGCACGCTGCGCCCCGGCATCTGGCCCGCCACGGCCGAACAGGGCCCGGACGGGGTGCTGAGCATCGGCGGCGTACCGGTGACGGACATAGCCGAGCGGTACGGAACACCCGCGTACGTCTTCGACGAGGCCGACTTCAGGGAACGCTGCACCACCTTCCGTGAGGCATTCCACGACTTCGACGTCTATTACGCGGGCAAGGCGTTCCTCACACGCACCAGCGCCCGCATCGCCGAGGAGACCGGCCTGAGCCTGGACGTCTGCACGGAGGGCGAACTCGCCTACGCCAAGGCCGTGGACTTCCCGGCCGAGCGTGTCCTGCTGCACGGCAACAACAAGTCGGAGGCGGACCTGGCCGCGGCCCTCGCGTACGGAGTCGGGCGCATCGTCGTCGACTCCGTCGAGGAACTCGACCGCCTTGAGGAACTGGTGCCGCGCTTTCCCGGCAGCAGGCCCGGAGTGCTGCTGCGGGTCACGGTGGGCGTGCAGGCCGACACCCACGCGCACATCGCCACCGCGCACGAGGACCAGAAGTTTGGATTCTCGCTGGTCAGCGGCGACGCCGAGCAGGCGGTGCGCCGAGTGGCGGACAGCGGCCTGCTCGAACTGCGTGGTCTGCACAGCCACATCGGCTCGCAGATCCTCGGCACGGCCGGCTTCGAGGCCGCTGCCAAGCGGCTGGCCGAGCTGCGTGCCCGGCTGGCCCAGGACGGCATCGAACTGCCCGAGCTCGATCTCGGCGGCGGCTTCGGCATCGCCTACACCGAGCACGACGTGCCCACTCCGGCCAAGGAGATGGCCGACAGTCTGCGGGCCGTAGTGGAGAAGGAATGCGCCGCGCTCGGGGTGTCGATGCCGCGCCTGGCCATCGAGCCGGGCCGCGCCATCGCCGGTCCGGCGGGGGTGACGCTCTACCGGGTCGGCACGGTCAAGCACCGTGAGGGCATCCGCACCTTCGTCGCGGTCGACGGCGGCATGAGCGACAACGTGCGCACCGCGCTGTACGACGCCACGTACTCCGTGCAGCTCGCGGGGCGCGTCTCGGACGCACCTCCCACGCTGGTCCGCGTCGTCGGCAAGCACTGCGACGCCGGGGACGTGGTGGTGCGCGAGGACCACCTGCCGTCCGACGTCCGGGCCGGCGACCTGCTCGCGGTTCCGGGCACCGGCGCGTACTGCCGCAGCCTCGCGCACAACTACAACCAGATCCCGAGACCGCCCGTGATCGCGGTGGCCGAGGGCCGTTCGCGCGAGATCGTGCGCCGCGAGACGGTCGAAGACCTGATGCGCCTCGACGTCGGCTGATCAACAGCCCGCCACGGCGGCCCCGGCCGCCGTGGCGGCAGCCACCCGCCTCAGTCGTGCCAGCAAGGAGCCACGATGACCAAACAGCGTCCCCAGGATGCGTACACCAACAGCATCGAGTCGCCGACGTACCAGAGCGCCTCCTACTACTTCAACAACGCGGATCATGTGAAGGAGGGCCTGCACGACAGGTCCGCGCCCGCGGGGCGCTACGGCAGGTACTCCAACCCCACCTGGATCGAGGTGGAGAACAAGCTCAGCGAACTCAGCGGCGCCGAGAGTTCCCTGGTCTTCGCCTCTGGCATGGCCGCGCACGTCACTGCGTTCCTCGCGCTGCTTGAGGCGGGCGACGAGGTGGTGCTGCCGTCCGAGTCGTACCGGCAGGTGCGCAACGTCTTCCATCACATCCTGCCGAAGTTCGGCATCGTGGTGCACGAGTTCTCCATCCGGGACCCCGAGGCGTTCATCGAGAACGTCGCGGCGCTGCGCGACCGGATCAAGCTTGTCCACCTGGAGATGCCCTCCTCGCCGCACATGTACCTGATCGACGTGGCGCGGGTGCGGGCGGCCGTCGGGCCGGACGTGATCCTCACCCTGGACAGCTCGTTCTCGCCGCCGCCGAACTACTACGCGCTGCAGTGGGGCGTGGACCTGGTGCTGTTCAGCGCCACCAAGTACCTCAGCGGGCACGGTGACATCGTGGCCGGGGTGGCCTCGGGCTCCGAGGAGCTGATCGAGAAGCTGCGATGGTACCGGGACACGACGGGGCCCATCGTCGACGGCAACACCGCCTTCCTGCTGCGCCGCAGCCTCTACACGCTGCAGCTGCGTATGGAGCGGGTCAACGCCATGGGCCTGGAGGTCGCGCGCTTCCTGGAGGGGCACCCGGCCGTCGAGCGCGTCTACTACAACGGCCTTGAGTCGCACCCGCACTTCAAGCTGGCGCAGCAGTACCTGAACGGCTTCGGCGGGGTCATCACCTTCGAGCTCAGGATGAGCGAGGAGCGGACCGCTGAGGTCGTCGACCGGCTGCGCGTGCCGTTCATGGCCTCGAACTTCGGCGCACCGCACACGCTCGTCGAACAAAGCACGTTCTTCACCTACTTCGAGTACTCCGACGACGAGCTGGTGAACATCGGGGTCCCGCGCGGCACGGTGCGGCTGGCCCTCGGTTACAGCAACGAGGTCGCGGACATCATCAAGGACCTCGACCAGGCGCTGTCCCACGTCTTGTCCGGGGCTGGGGATTCCGCCGTGTCCTGAGCCATCGGCCGCCCATGCCGCTCCGTTCCGGCGGTCCGCGCGGGCGCGGCGGCCGACGCCTGCGGCGGGAGGCCCGGGCGGGGTGCAATTCGCCGCCCAGCGGGCGAATGAGTGCGGTGGGGTACCATCTCGTATGGCGTAATGGAAGTCAACGCCTGTGCAGCACCGTGCAGGTTGGGTCTGAGGTTATCTCGCTGCCGATTCGGCCGTGCGCGAGCACTGTCCCGCCGGGTATGCCCGCTCTCAGTTTCCGGAGAGTGAGTTCTTCCGACTGCGCGCTACCGGGCGGCGACAATCTGTACTGCCCGCACGAGCCTCGTCAATCTCACCGGTAGTGGTTTACAGGCTCCTTTCTGGAGACGACGTGAAGATCCTCCCCGAAATCTCTCGTACGCTGAGTGAATACCTCCTCATCCCCGGCCTGACCACAGAGGACTGCACGCCGGACAATGTGGATCTCGGGGCGCCGCTGGTGCGTCACCAGGTCGGCGAGGAGTCGGCCGTCCGGATCGCCACACCCATGGCGAGCGCCATGATGCAGGCGGTGTCCTCGCCGACTCTGGCGGTGGCCCTGGCGCAGGTCGGCGGGCTGTCGTTCATCCACCAGAACCAGCAGATCGAGGACCAGGCCGCGGACATCCTCGCGGTGAAGCGGCACAAGGCGGGCTTCCGCACCAGCGAGGTCACCGTGGCGTCGCAGACGCCGCTCGGCGAGGTCACCCGCCAGCTCTCGGAGGCCGAGCAGGGCGTCGCCGTGGTCACGCAGAGCGGCGAGACGGACGGCGAGTTCCTCGGCGTCATCAGCCTCGACGACTTCCACCTGGAGCGGCACGGGGCGTCCGAGACCGTCGGCAACCGGATGCGCGGCCGCGACACCCTGGTTACCGCCGAGGCATCGGTCACCCTGTCCGAGGCCAACGAGCTCATCTGGCAGCACCACCTGGATGTACTGCCGGTGCTTGAGGACGGCCGGGTCGTCTCCCTGGTCCTCAAGCGTGACTACCAGGCCCACAAGACGTACCACCGGGCGTCGGTGGACGGCGAGAAGCGTCTGCGCGTCGGCGCCGGCATCAATTCGCGGGACTTCAAGGACCGCATTCCCGCCCTGGTGGAGGCCGGCGCGGACGTCCTGTGCCTGGACTCCTCCGACGGCTATTCCGCGTACCAGGCGAGGACCCTCGAATTCGCCCGGGAAAAGTACGGTGACGATGTTTCCGTCGGCGCGGGGAACGTCGTCGACGGCCGTGCCTTCCGTTATCTGGCCGACGCGGGCGCGGCGTTCGTGAAGGTGGGCATCGGCGGCGGCGCCATCTGCACCACGCGGGCCCAGAAGGGCATCGGCCGCGGGCAGGCCTCCGCACTGCTCGCCGTGGTCGAGGCGCGCGACGCCTATGCCCAGGAGACCGGGGTGTACGTGCCGCTGTGCTGCGACGGCGGTCTGCTCAACGACTCGCACATGGCGATGGCCCTGGCCATGGGCGCGGACTTCATCATGCTCGGCCGCTACTTCGCCCGGCTCGACGAGAGCCCCTCGCGCAAGTTGCAGATCGGCGGCCAGTGGTACAAGGAGTACTGGGGTGAGGGCTCGCGGCGCGCGCAGAACGCGGCCCGCTACGGCCAGCGCGGCCAGATGGTCTTCGAGGAGGGCGTCGACGGCTACGTCCCCTACGCGGGCAGCCTGTACGACAACGTGGAGCGCACCCGGGCCAAGCTGACCTCCACCATGATCAGCTGCGGGTCGACGAACCTGCGGGACTTCCACCGGGACGCGGTGCTGGTCCCGGTGTCGTCGGAGTCGTTCAAGCAGACCGGCGCCGAGATCGAGGTACGGCGGCCCGCCATCGACGCCGGGGAGTGAGCCGGCCGTCCGCCGTTCACCCGGCGCGCCGCAGCAGGCACGTGGCGTACTCCTGGGCGGCCGGCGGGACGGCGAGGGCGGGATGGAGTGCCGCCGTGCTGGCGTCCCGCCAGAGCCGTGACAGCGCGCCGGTGCCGCTGGTGGCGCGTACCCCCGCGCTGTGGAAGAGGGCTTGGACGGCTTCGTTCAGGAGCCCGGCGGCGGTGGCGTGGTCGCGGCGGCAGCGGGCGGCGAGCACTGCGGTGAGCGCGTCGGGCTCGTCGCAGGTACGGGCCGCCCGGCGCAGCAGGAGGTCTGCGGCGTCGATCTTCCCGGAGGCGGTGGCCAGCGCCGCATCGCTGTCGCGCAGCGAACCCGCCGACGGGCGACGGCTCGCGACCGCTGTCCATGCGTTCAGCGCCGCGCGCGCGGCACCGAGCAGCGGAACGGCGAAGAAGAGCCCGCTGATCGCCTCGTGCGGTACGCGGTAGCAGTCCCCGTCGGCGTGCGGGTCCGCGGCCGTGAACAGCCGCTCGCGGGTGAAGGAGTGGTCGTCGGGGACGAACACCTCCGTGTCGAGGACGAGGGTGTCGCTGCCGGTGCCGCGTAGGCCGACCGCGTCCCTCCAGGTCGGCTCGGTGGTCCACGCCGAGCGGGGCACGAGCAGGAACCGCGGGCCGGGGTCGCCCTCGGCCACGGCGGACAGCAGGGCCCACCGGGCGTGGTGGACCCCGCTGCAGAAGGGCCATCGTCCGGACAGCAGCCATCCGCCGCGGGTGGGCGTGGCGGTGCCGGCCGGCTGCAGGGTGCCGGCGATGGGCACGTGGGGGCCGTGCGCCCACACGGCCTTCTGCCCGGCGGGGGGCAGATGGGCGGCCATCCGGCTCATGGAGGTCATGACCGCGGCGCACCATCCGGCGGACGGGTCGGCCTCGGCCAGGCGGAGCAGCGCGGGCAGGCAGTCGTCGAACCGTCCCGCGGCGCCGCCGAGGGCCCGGGGGACGAAGTGGGCCAGCAGACCGGTGCCGATGAGGGCCTCGGCGACGGCGTCGGGCAGCCGGCCGGCACGGTCGCCATGGGAGGCGTGCTCGGCGGCGGACAGCGCGGCGGCCGCGACGTCGAGCAAGGGCGGGGAGGGCAGGAGCGTCATCTAGAGCAGTCCAGGAGGGGGTCAGGTGGCGGCGCGTACACGGGGCGGGGTCCTAGGGCTGTAGCTGGAGGATGACGGTGGGGATGGGGCGCTGGGTGGACTGCTGGTAGGTGTCGTACGCGGGCCACACACCGGTCATCAGCTTCCACAGGAGCAGGTGCTCCTCGCTGGTGGCCGTGCGGGCCCGCACGGTGAACTGCTGGTCGCGGACCTGGATGAGGGCCGTGGGGTGCTGCTGGAGGTTGAGGTACCAGTCGGGGTGGTTGTCGGAGCCGAGGTTGGAGGCGGCGACGACGTAGGCGTCCTCGTGGCGGCCGTAGATGACGACGGTGCGGCGCGGCAGACCGCTGCGGCGGCCGACGGTGGTCAGCAGCAGGGTCTCGGCGCCCTTCCAGTCGTGACCCTCGGCTCCGGCAGTGGCGGCGTACTGGCGGGCGTGGTCAGCGATCCCGTTGACGCGGCTGTCGGTGGGGGCGATGGCGAAAGGGTCCGGGGCGATCACGGCAGGCACGCTTTCTTCTTCATCTGACAGGGATACGGGGCACTTCGGACGACGCCGGCCCCGCAGGGTGCTGAGGATTCGGCGGTCCGTACGTCCACCGCAATCATGCGTACAGAATTCGGCGAGTCGCCGATTGACAATGCATCAGAAGATTACACACGGCGCCACACCGCTGCCCGGCGCCGAGTGCATAACGAACCCGACATCGATCCGGACATTCGGCCAAATTCCCCCCGGGCGGCAGAAGCCCATGTCAACGCCATTGCGGGAATGTGGGGGAGAAGGCGGAAATGGGGTCGACTCATCCACTCCGCCCGGCCGCGGTGAAGCAGGGGACTGCACCGCGCGTCGAGTCGACAGCAACCGCCTCCGGTGTGGTGATCATCACAGGAAGGGCCCATCACGCTCACTGTGATCATGATGTTAGCTAGTGCCGACCAGACCTATGGCCGGACAAATACCGGAGAACTCAAGGGCATAGACGGGGATTTCCCTGGAATGGGGATGGCCGGGTGGCTGCCGCACGGCGGCCTCGCCCTCGTCCCGGTCCCGGGCTTCGGTCGCGCCGGATCCTCAGGGCGGCCACTGGCGGCTTCGCCGGGACCGGAGACCTCGCCGGGGAGCTCGCAGCCGACCCTGCCCCGACCAAACCAGTCTTCCGGCCGACGCTGCACTGGAAGGTTCCACATCATGACCTCGCGCCCACGCCCCCTGTTCGTCGGGGTCGACCGCTACGTACTGCGGGCCTGCGGCAGGCGTGGCATCCCCGCCGTCGTCGTCTACGGTCCGTACTGGAGGAACAGCGGGCTCCCGGACCTCCCGGACTGCGTCACTCCCGTCTTCGTGGAGGACGAGTGCAGTGCCGAGGCGGTACTGACCGCACTCACCCGGGCCGGCCTCGGCAAGGAACGCTTCGCCTCCGTGACCACCACGAACGAGTACGCGCTCATCAACGTTGCCGTCCTCGCGCAGGCTCTCGGCTGTCCGGGGCTCTCGCCGGCCGTGGCGCTCCGCTTCCGCGACAAGTTCCTTCAGAAGGAGGCCGTGCGGGCCCGGGGCATCCCCACCGCCCGGTCCATCCTTCTGGAGGACATCCACGACGACGAGCTCCCCGAGCTGCCGTTCGAGGCGGGCGTCATCAAGCCCGTCACCGGAGCCGCGACACGGCAGACGGCCACGGTGCGCAGTACGGACGAGCTGCACCAAACCGTGCGCCGTTTCCGGAAAGAGGGAGGCTCCGCGCGCACCTTCGTGGTGGAGGAGTTTCAGCAGGGGGACGAGTGGCTGGTCGACGGTGTCGTGCACGATCGAGAGATCCGCTTCATGTCCGTCGCGGAGTACACCCATCCCTGTCTGAGCGTGGTCGAGTCGCAAGCGCCGATGCAGGACCGCCGGTTCGACCCCGCGACGGAGGCATGGGCGTTCCAGCTGGCGGAGCCCGTGGTCCGCGCGGCACTGGAGGCGCTCGACCTGACTGACGGCATCTTCCACATGGAGCTGTTCCACCATGAGGGTGAGGTGTCCTTCAGCGAGTGTGCCGCGCGACGAGGCGGTTTCGTGCACGAGCCGGTCGAGTGCAAGTTCGGCGTCGACCTCGGCGATGCCGCGCTGTCGCTGGCGCTCGGTGAAGAACCGGACGTGACGGTCAGGGTGCGCCCCGGGATCGTGGGTGGCGCGTACATCACGTCGCCCCCGGGCCTTCTCCTCGAAGTACCGTCGCAGGAAGAGGTCATGAGCCTTCCCGACGTCGAGTACGTGCTGCTCGGCCACCTGGTGGGGGCTTTGCTGCCGGCGTCGCTCTCCGACACGACCAAGCGCGTCGGAGAGATCATGATCACGACCGAGACGCTCGATGAGTTCCACAAACGGTCGGAGGAGGTCCTGGCCTGGTTCGCCGACCGCATCACGGTCATCCCGGCCGACGTGAAGGGCAGGGATCTGCGCAGGATGCAGTCCGCCCTCGGGTACGACACCCGGCTCATGGCGAGCTACCGGCGCGAGGACGGCTGACGGCCGCGCGGCCTCCGGACGCGACGGCGGGCGCGTGCGGAGGCCGGCGGACGCGCGGCCGGTCGCCGCAGCGGACACGAGAGGTGCCGGGGCGTCGTCCCGCCACCCTCCTGCCGTCCAACGCCCGCGCACGGCCCGGGAAGCGACGCGGCGCCCGATCGAACCGAGGCCGGGCCGGGCGCCGTGCAGCAGGCTGGTCGCCGTATCGGCCCTGATCGCCGTCTGGTTCGCCGTCGGACGAGTAGGCACCGCGTCCTCTCCGGCAAGGAGCTCGGACCGACTGAGTTTCTCCGACGGCCGCCATGTCCTTCTTCCGGATGCTGCCGTGCATCTCAAGCAGCGCCTGAGGGAACGCGGATTCGAGCCGGTCGGAGTCGACCTCGCCGAACTCCTCAAGGCCGGCGGCAGCCTCAAGTGCTGCACACTCGAACTTCGCTGACCCCGACAACCCGGTCCTTGCTCCCTCAGAGCTTGGCGATCAGTAACACGTCTTATTGATCTTGCTGTTGTCTCGCTCGTCAGGGCGAGGACCCGTGCTTGGAGGGCCGAGAGTGCCGCGGGTGGGGTTGTCGCGGGCGTGATGGCAACGCCGTGGGCCTTGAGCGGGCGCCGGTCCTTCAGGGGGGTGCGGTGCATGGCGGTGCGGCCGCTGCCGAACAGCACTGCCAGAGGTTCTGCGACCAGAGCGACCCGCAGGCGGAGCACGGTTGCCAGGACCTGTCCGGGGAAGGAGAGCCGGGGCGGTCGGCCGGCCGGACGGTGACCGAGGTTGCCCGGGATCTCGGGATCAGCCCGGAGTCCCCGCGGGGCAGGGTGAAGAAGGACCGCGCCGCGCGGGACGCCGGATCGTGCCCGGTGCCGTGCGAGGGCCGCCGACGATCGAGCCCCTACCGCCTCCACGGGCACCGGGTGTTGGGGGGCAGGGCGCGAAGCATAGGACGCTGCCACGCTTGCCGGGCCGACGCGTCGCGGTAACCGCAGGCCGCCCCACGCGGCGTCGGAGGCCCCATCTCGGGCCATGTGCGCGCTCGGCAACTGGAACCACGTGTGATGCGAACTTTCTGACGCAGCCGCTGGCCTGGGCGACGGGAGAATCGGCCGAGAGCATGGGAAACGATGTCTATAGGCGCCTGAGTATGTCCTGACCAGCGGGTTTCTTCGGTGCTTCACAAAGAGAGCCCGCGCTTCGGAGAGATCCGGAGCGGGGGCTTCTTCGCTGTACGGCTCTAATCCTGCCGCCGACCTGACGAAGGTCGGGGCGGTGCTGGTGCCGATGCTGATGGCGGTCCTGGCGGTCCTGGCGGTCCTGGCAGTGCCCGGAACTCGGGCGGTGAGCAGGGCCAGGACGGCGGGCACGGGGGCTTTGCGGGACAGGACGGTCCGGTACCACTCGTCATGCCCGCTCAGCCGTGCCGCGAGTCCCGGGCCGCTGGAACAGCTGGTGCTCTCCCACAGCG
The DNA here is from genome assembly GCF_026340105.1 of Streptomyces sp. NBC_01433. Lineage (NCBI taxonomy): Bacteria > Bacillati > Actinomycetota > Actinomycetes > Kitasatosporales > Streptomycetaceae > Streptomyces > Streptomyces sp. NBC_01433. Next base: position 2,474,515 of record NZ_JAPEPM010000001.1, read on the forward strand.
GGGACCGGTACCAGCGGTCCTCCGTCATCATCCGGGCCTGGCGGACGCAGACGGCCCCGGTGGTCAGTCCGAGCCGTTCCAGGTACTCGGGCGTCGGTACGGGCGAGAGCCGTGACCAGGTCGCGCAGGGCGACCGGTTCCGGGTGGCCCGCGTGGTGGACGCCGTCGGGCAGTGCGGGGACCCGGTGCAGGAGTTCGGCGATGGCCGGGACCACCCAGGCGTCGCCGTGCCCGCACACGAGCGGGGGCCGCAGAACCGTTCCTTCGGCGGCCAGTACGGCCGGTTCGGCCGGGCAGCCCGGTGCGGCTGACCTCGGACGCTGAGGCGGGCGGCCGGGTGCCCTCGGACAGGCCGTGGTGCGGGCCTGCTCCGTAGACGGCGGTGGTGCTGATGTGGGGATGATCCGGCGGACCCCGGCGCGGGCCGCCTCGTCGAGCAGGGCCCGGGTGCCGACGTCGTTGACCGCGGTGCGGGCGGAGTCGTCCGGACCGACGTAGGACGTGCAGTGCGGCAGCTTGTCCACATGGTCACAGGTGCCGTGCGGCGAGGCGCGGTCGGTGAGGTCCGCGGTGAGGTACTTGACGCCCGGAGCCTGCGGGCCGGTGGGAGCGGGGTCCGGATGGCGTCGGGCCGGCGCCATCAACGGGGCGGGGGGTGCGGGGAGGCGGCGGCTCAACGCCCGTACGACGGCGGAGCCGATGAAATCCGGCGCCCCCGGCCACCAGGATCCCGCCAGGGCCCGTCACGGGCGTATGGGAAGGTCGAGGCGGGCTGCCGGTTTGACGTCCTGCACCAGCAGGAGGGCGAGGGCGGCGACCTCATTGTCCTGATGCATGGTCACTTCTATCGGTATCCGGCCGTCGGGCTGCTCCGCCCCGATCTCCGCGCTGACGGTGCAGGGGCGGTCGAGTTCGACGTACCGCCGGAACTCCGCGTTCATGGACGGTACGAGGGCGTGGTCGAGGCCCGCGGCGAGCTGGGCGGCCTGGCGCATGGCTTCGATGATGCCCCGGCCGGGCAGGTGGTCGCTCTGGCTGTCGAAGATGACGGGGTGGTCCCGGTCGGCGCGCAGCTGCCAGGCGGCGGTACGGGGGGTGGCGGCGGGCCGTGCGGTGCTCCGGGGGGCGGCGGGCGCGGCGGGCGCGGTGTCCAGGGGGGACGCGGCGTCGAGGGGGGACAGCATGACGTCCTGTTCGTTCTCCTTGCCCACGAGGGAGGGCAGGATCGCGGTCCGTGGTGCGGCGGCCCGCACCGGTGCGTCCGGTGTGTCACATGCGTCACGTCCGTCACGTCCGTCACGTGCGTCCGGGAGACCGGGGCGCAGGCGTCGATAGGCGGCGGCGGACAGGCAGTTGGCGGAGGCCGCGCCCCGGCCGATCCGCAGGTGGCCGGAGAACAGCTCCATGTCTATATGAATCGTGGCCAGCCGACGGCCGCGCAGGGTGACCTCCGGGCTGCGTATGACCGCTTTCGTAGGGGTCGGTGGCCCGCCGGGCCCGCGGAGATCGTGGAAGGACTCGTACCGCAGGTTCCAGAGCAGGAACTGGTCGTCCATCGGCGCCTCGAAGACCTTGTGCGCCAGAACGGTGCCCGCCTGCCGGACGGTCTCCGCTATCAGCATGGGGTTCTCCTGTCCCAGAACTGAGCTGAACAACGCATGTGTCGTTGGCCATTGGACGGTGAACAGATACGTGTCAGCATCGGCTAGGCCGAAGTGCGTCAGCAGGACATCGGCCTCGTCGGACCGGTGCACGAGGTGCGGTGGTACGGGACTCATGACGGATGGCTCACCGGTGAGGGGTGTGCGGGTGCGTATGTTCTGGTCTGCCGGAGCGGCGAGTGCGGTCACGTGATCTGTCCCCTTTCACGTCGTGGGAGCCGGACGGCTCCCACGGCCCTGCAAATCAAAACCATCTGGCCGGTTTATTTATGCAATGAGTGTGCTCGCGGGTGGTAGTTGATGCTATGGGAGAAAGCGCTCAACTCGCGTGCCGGTAAGTGCGCAAACCCCTCGACCAAACGGAACAAGAGGGTTTTTCACACGTCAGAGGGGGTAGGGAGGCAGCGCGTTGGGCGACGCCTCGGCATACTGCGACAACGTGCGTTGGACGCCTATGGTCCGGTGCGTAAACAGACCGTTGGTCGGTTAGAGTGAAGTGCTTGCATACGCTGACTACTGATGCTGGATTGACGGTTGCTCGGTTGCTCGGCGGGAACGGCCGAGCACACAGAACGTCCCGGAGGCAAGAGATGGCGAAGCAGGCTCGCGCGGTGCAGACGAGGCGTTCGATCGTGGAGGCAGCGGCGAGTGTCTTCGACGACTACGGGTACGAGCGTGCCGCCATCTCGGAGATCCTCCGCCGCGCAAAGGTCACCAAAGGGGCCTTGTACTTCCATTTCGCGTCCAAGGAAGCCATCGCTCAGGCGATCATGGATGAGCAGACGGCCACGGTGGACCTGGTGGAGGACGGATCTCCGCTCCAGTCACTGGTGGACGGCGGTCAGCAGTTCGCCTTCGCGCTGCGCCACGACTCGATGGCGCGCGCCGGTACCCGTCTCTCCATCGAAGGCGTATTCCTCGGCGGGCCGCATCCATGGAGCGACTGGATCGCGGCGACGTCCCGGATGCTGGAATTGGGCAAGGAGCGCGGAGAGGTGCTCCCCCAGGTGGACCCATTGGTATCGGCCGAGGTGATCGTCGCGTCGTTCACCGGTATTCAGCTGATTTCGGAGGCCAATTCCGGACGCGCCGACCTGCGGGAGCGCGTGGCCCAGATGTGGCGCCACATCCTGCCGTCCATTGCCCATCCCGGTGTCATCGTGCATATCAAGCCGGAGGGCCGGGTGGATCTGGCCGCGCAGGCGCTTGAGAGAGAGCGGCAGGAGGCCGAGGAGGCCGAGGAGAGTGCGGCGGGCGCAGCCCCTGTGGGCGCCGCCGTCGGGGCAGCGGTCGGTGAGTCGGTCGGAGCGTCGGTCGGCGCGGCCGGCTGAGCCGGCTTGAGGGCGCTTCGGCTGAGGGCGCAGTGCTTCGTTTCACGTGAAACGCCCGAATCGCGAGGGTGCACAGGGTTGTAGACAGAACAGGGCTGCGGGGCTCGTTCGAGCCCCGCAGCCCTGTTCTGTCTCGCCAGGCGGCCAGGCGGCCAGGCGCACAGGCCGCAGGTGTCAGGCGGCCATACGGCTCGCGAGGGCTTTCGCCTTCTGCGCGGCATCGTCGAGCGCCCTGGCGCGGGACTCCACGGCGAGCGGTATCAGCTCGGCCATCTCGGGCTTGGAATGCGCCAGTGTCAGCTCCGGAACGATGAAGTCGACCTCGACGGAGAACATCCCCGTCAGCACCTTCTCCAGGTAGTTCGTGACGAACTCGAAGTCCTCGCGCGGGGTGCCCGGGGCGTACGAACCGCCACGGCTCGCGACGACGGTGACAGGGACCCCCGCGACAGGTGTGTGGGATCCGGCGTTGTGGCCGACGATGATCACCTGGTCCAGCCAGGTCTTCAGCGTGGACGGGATGGAGAAGTTGTACATGGGCGCGCCGATCAGGACGGCGTCCGCGGCGGCCAGCTCATCCGCCAGTTCCCGTCGCAGCGGGTCATCGGCACCGGCGGTCACTGCCGCGGCGTCCAGGTGGGGAAGCGGCGCGGCGGCGAGGTCCCGGTAGACGACCTCGCCCTCCGGGTGCTGTTCGCGCCAGGTCTCCACGAACGCCGAGGTGACGTCGCGGGAGGCGGAACCCTCGGGGAAGACTGCGGAGTCGAGGTGCAGAAGTGTGGCCATGGAGGTCTCCACAGGTATGGGGATCGAGGCGCGGGCCGGTGGGGTCGTCGTCGGCCATCCGACGCGGGGGCGCGGGCGGGTGGTGCGGAGGCGAACCTGTCGACCGGGCGCTAATTTTTCGTGTGTACCTAGAAATACCATAGTCCCTTACTTTTCGTAAGTACCCAACGGGAGCGCAGTACTCTGGGGGTATGGCAGATCACAGCGAGCAGACCTGTCGGCGGGTCGACGTGGGCATCACTCGCGTCTTCGAGCTGTTCGGCAAGCGCTGGACCGGCCCGATCGTTTCGGTGCTGCTGCGGCAGTCGGTGCACTTCGCGGATCTGCGGCGAGCGATTCCGGGCATCAGTGAGCGCATGCTCTCGGACCGGCTGTCCGAGCTGGGGGCTGCCGGTCTGGTGGTGCGTGAGGTCGACGAAGGGCCGCCGCTGCGCGTCTCGTACCGCCTGACGGATGCCGGGGCCGCGATGGAACCGGCGCTCAAGGAGCTCGGGCGCTGGGCGGACGTACATCTGCGGGGCGAGGATTCCGGCTGCTGACGGCTCCGGTGCGGGAGCCCGCCGAGGGTGCCTACCGCGGAGCTGGGTCGCCGGTCGAGTTGTAGCGCAGTAGGTACTCCGCGAACCGGGTGAGATCTTCCGCGGTCCAGTCGGCCAGCCGCTCCTGATAGGCGGCCCGACGGCTCGCCTGGGTGGAGGCGAGGGCCTGTGTGCCGGCTTCGGTGGGGTGCAGCACCTGGATGCGGTGATCGGTGGGGTCCGGGTGGCGCTCGACCAGGCCGAGCTTCTCCAGGGTCGCGATCTGCCGGCTGACGGTTGATTTGTCGAGCATGTAGTGAGCGGCCAGGTCGGTGGCGCGGCAGCCGTGCTGGTCGTCGATGTGTGCGAGCAAGGTGTACGACACCAGTGGCAGCTCGGGGTGGAGTCGCGCCGCCGCCGCGCGCGCACGGCGCGCGAAGGCGGTCAGCTCGCGCTGGATGACGTCCAGCGACTTCTCGCGCTCCCCGGGGGTGCCTGGCACGGATTCACCTTTCTCGGATTTCTCGTTTCCCGAAATTTCAGTTGTATAGTACAACAGAGCTGTGAGTTGTAAAAGCCAACTATGGGAGATCGTTCGGATGTCCGCAGGCCCGAGTACCGCTTCCGGCGCCACCGCCGGTGCGCTGCGTCATGTGCTGACCCACCTCGTCACCCCGCTGCTGATGTGCGTCGGCATGGGGCTCGCCTATCTGGGGGCCTTCCACGCTCCGGAACCACACGATCTGCGCGTGGACGTGGTCGGCTCCGGGCCGAGCGTCCAGGTGCTGGCACAGACCCTGCGGGACAAGGGGGACGGCGCACTGGACGTGCGTACCGTCGCCGATCGCGACGCGGCCGTGAACGACCTGGAGACACAGGCGAGTTACGGTGCGTACGTGCCGGGGAAGAGCCCCGAACTGGTGGTGGCCACCGCCTCGTCGGACACCAGTGCCACGGTGGTGCAGAAGGTCTTCACCGAGGTGGCGGCCGGCCAGGGCGCCCCGCTGAAGGTGACGAACGTGGCGCCGACGGCGGACGGCGATCCGACCGGGCAGGGCATCTTCTTCCTGCTGGTCGCGATCAGCATCGGGTCATATGCGTCGGTCGCGGTGATCGGCGGCGCGGGCGGTGCGCTGGCGCTCCGGATCAGGGCCGCGCTGGTGGCGGGCGCCTCACTCGTGGTGAGCCTCATCGGCGCGGTGTTCGCGGGGCCGTTGTTCGGTCTCGTGGACCACGGGCTCGGCGGTCTGTGGGCGATGGCGTGGCTCTACTCCGCGGGAATCCTGCTCGTCGGTGTCGGACTGCACACGTTCCTCAAGCGATGGACGACGCTCGGGGTGATGGTGCTGTTCGTCATGCTCAACTTCACCAGCTCCGGCGGCATCTTCCGGCCAGAGCTGCAGCCCGGCTTCTTCGGCTCCCTCCACGCCTTCTGGAACGGCGCGGGCTTCGTCGAGGGCGTGCGGAGCCATGTCTACTTCGACGGTCATGCGCTCGGCGGGCATGTGCTGGTGCTCGTGCTGTGGTTCGTGGCGGGTCTGGCCGTGATGGGAGTCGCGGGTCTGGCCGAGGCCCGGGAGCGGGCAGCGGCGCTGGCGGAGACCGGGCCCGTCGAGTCCGGTTCCGGGTCCGGTTCTGGTTCCGAGGACGGTTCCGGGAACGCTTCCGGGAGCGCGGCCGCTCCGTCCCGCACGGGGGAACAACGCGAGGAGCTGGAGGAAGAACTGGAGGAGGCGGTCGGCGTCTGACCTGGACAGTGAGTTGTCCACAGGCTGCGTCGCGGGTTGTCCACAGGGGCGGACGGGTGTCGGGGAACGGCGGTACCGTCGTGGTCGATTGATGGTGGGACGACAGCCGGACAAGGGTGGGGGAGGCGGCGCGCCATGGGCGAGGTCGATGCGATGAAGTCAGCACAGCGGGCCGTGATGGCGGACCTGCGTATTCCGGAGGTTCCGGGGTTCGCCCGGCGCTCGGCGCCGCACTCGCCGAAGGCCGCCGGTAAGGCGTTGCGGGACCGGGTGCCGCGCTCCTCGCACGGTGCGCTGGTCCTTCCGCCGGGGCGGCCGGACGCGGTGCGGGCGGTCGAGGAGTCGAACCAAGGGCGGGTGCCGCACCTGACGCCGATCCGGGTGGGGCGGATGGCGGCCACGCCGTTCGCGTTTCTGCGGGGTTCCGCCGGGCTCATGGCCCACGACCTGATGGGCACGCCGGTCACGGGTGTGGGTGCCCAGCTCTGCGGCGACGCGCATGCCGCCAACTTCGGTCTTTACGGCGATGCCCGGGGCAGCCTGGTCATCGATCTCAACGATTTCGACGAGACCGTCTTCGGCCCCTGGGAATGGGACCTCAAGCGGCTCGCCACCTCGCTGGTGCTCGCGGGCCGTGCGGCGGGGGCCGACGAGGACGTCTGCCGTCAGGGTGCGTACGACACCGTGGGCGCGTACCGCCGGACGATGCGGCTGCTGGCCGGACTCCCCGCCCTGGACGCCTGGAACGCCATCGCGGACGAGGAACTTGTCTCCCACACGGACGCGCGGGATCTGCTCGGGACGCTGGAGCGGGTCTCGCAGAAGGCCCGTAACAACACGAGCGCCCGGTTCGCCGCCAAGTCCACGGAGGACACCGGGGACGGCGGGCGCCGCTTCGTCGACGCCCCGCCCGTGCTGAGCCGGGTGCCGGACGCGGAGGCGGCGGCGGTCGCGGCGGGGCTCGGCGGCTATCTGGACACGGTTTCCGAGGACCGGGTTCCGCTGCTGGCCCGGTACGCGATCCACGACGTGGCGTTCCGGGTGGTCGGCACCGGCAGCGTCGGCACGCGGTCGTATGTGGTCCTGCTGCTGGACCATCGTGGTGAGCCGCTGGTTCTGCAGGTGAAGGAGGCCCGCCCCTCCGCGCTGGCGCCCTATCTGCCCGTGGTCGGGTTCGATGTGCCGGAGGTGGCGCACGAGGGACGCCGAGTGGTGCTCGGGCAGAAGCGGATGCAGGTCGTCAGCGACATCCTGCTCGGCTGGGCGGAGGTCGACGGCAGACCGTTCCAGGTGAGGCAGTTCAGGAATCGCAAGGGGAGCGTGGATACGGCGGCGCTGGCGGCCGATCAGGTCGACGACTACGGGCGGATGACCGGTGCCCTGCTGGCGCGGGCCCACGCGCACAGCGCCGACCCCCGGCTGCTCGCGGGCTACTGCGGCAAGAGCGCCGAGCTGGACGAGGCGGTGGCCTCCTTCGCGGTCACGTACGCGGACCGTACGGAGACGGACCATGCCGAGCTGGTGCGGGCCGTCAAGGCGGGGAGGATAGCCGCCGAGCTCGGTATATGACGTGCCCTGCGGCGACCGCGCGTCCTCGGGGCGCCGGCCGTGGCCATACGCTGGACGGGTGACCGACGAAGCCGCCGGGGTGCCGACCACCCGGAACGACGATGACCGGCAGGACAACGACCGGCAGGACGAGCCGCAGTACGCGCAGGGCGCGGCGCACGACGCGGTGCCGAGCCCGGTGCGGGATTCGGGCCAGGACTCGGCGCGGGACTCGGCGCGGGAGGACCGGCAGGTTCCGCCGCGGCCCGAGGAGCGGCTCGCCAAGGCCGTCCAGGTCGCCGAACAGGCGCTGATCGAGTTCGAGATCGCGGTGGAGACCTTCCGGGTCGAGGTCGAGAACTTCTCCCGGCTGCACCACCAGAAGCTCGGCCCGATGTACACCCGTCTCGACGAGCTGGACGCGTTGATCGCGGAGGCGCGGGCCGCCAGGACCGGCGATCCCGAGGATGTGCGCAAGGCGCAGGAGGCGCGGGCGATCGTCATGCCGATGCCGGGTGTCGACGAGCTGTTCCACGACTGGATGGACTCCGACGGGCTGTCCCCCGAGGCCGCGTCCATGCTCACCGAGCAGCCGGTCCGGCCGCCGAAGCGGGTCAGGCCGAGCGAGGAGGCGCGCAGGCTCTACCGCGAGCTGGCCCGCAAGGCTCATCCGGACCTGGCCCAGGACGAGCGGGAGCGCGAGCGCCGGGACGAGTTCATCACCCGGGTCAATGCCGCCTACGGACGCGGGGACGAGGCGCTGCTGAGGGAACTGGTCGAGGAGTGGGCGGCGGGACCGGTCGCGCCGGAGACCCTGCTCAGCGAGAGCGAGGAGCTCTACGCCCGGCTGGAGTGGCTCAGCCGTCGCAAGGAGCTGCTCACCGTGCTCGCCAGGGAGCTGGAGGAGGGTGCGATCGGCTCGATGCTGCGGATGGCCCAGGACGATCCGGACAAGCTGCTGGAGGACATCGGCGAGCAGCTCCTGGGCGAAGTGTCCCGGCGTGAGGCCGAGCTCGCGGGGATGGTGCAGTAGCGTTTCCGTTGACGTTGCCGCGTACGTACGAGAGAAGGCATGACCCATGAATTTCGCTCCGCTGCCCTCGGTGGATGTCGCGGCGGTGCCGTCGGACGGCTTCGTCCTGGATGTCCGGGAGAACGACGAATGGGCGGCCGGGCATGTCGAGGGCGCCCTGCACATTCCGATGAGCGACTTCGTGGGCCGCTTCGGTGAGCTGACCGAGGCCGCCGAGGACGGTCGGCGCGTGCATGTGATGTGCCGGGTCGGCGGCCGGTCCGCCCAGGTCACCCAGTACCTGGTTCAGCAGGGCGTCGACGCGGTGAACATCGACGGCGGGATGCTCGCCTGGGACGGCGCCGGACGCCCGATGGTCGCGGACAACGGGAACCCGGCCTTCGTCCTCTGACACCCCGCGTCAGCCGAGGGGGTGGGCGGCCAGCAGGTCGCCCAGTGCCTCCTCGTGGGCTGCCGCCGGGCCCAGGGACAGCTCGATCTGCTTCGCCCAGGCGTGGTAGCGGTGCAGGGGGTAGTCGGTGTCCGCGCCGAAGCCGCCGTGCAGGTGCTGCGCGGTCTGCACGATGCGCCGGACGCCGTCCGAGGCCCAGATCTTCGCCACGGCGATGTCTCCCTCGGCGGGCAGCGCACCACCGGCCTCGGTGGAGATACGCCAGGCCGCCTGCCAGAGGGTCACCTCCATGGCCCGCAGATCGATGTACCGGTCGGCGGCCTGCATGGCGACTGCCTGGAACGTGGCCACCGGGAAGCCGAACTGTTCGCGCTTGCCGGTGTATTCGCTGGTCATCGAGAGCACCCGCTCGCCCAGCCCCAGCGCCAGCGCACAGGTCCCGGTGGTGAGCAGCGACCGCAGCCAGTCCCAGGCGCCGGGTGCGTCGATCAGCTCGCGGTCGTCGATGCGCACGGCGTCGAGCCTGACCTCGGCGAAGCGCTCGCCACTGGTGGAAACCTGCTCGGCGAGCGTCACGCCGTCGTGGCCGCGGCGCACCAGAGCCAGGACGGACCGGCCCTCGCCCGTGTGGGCGGGGACCGCGATCCAGTCGGCGACCTGGGCCCAGGGCACCCCTGACTGCATCCCGTCGAGCACCCACCCGGACGCGTTCCCCGCTCCGGGCCCGGTGCCTTCGCTGCCGGTGCCCTCGCTGCCGCGGTGGGCGGTGTCGCGGCTGGCGGTGACGGCCAGTTCGGCCGGGTCGTGTCCGGTGCGCCCGTTGGCCCCGACGGTCAGGACCAGCTCGCCCCGGCCGAACCCGGGCAGCAGCTCCGCCGCCAGCGCGCGGTCGCCGTGGCGCTGGAGGGCCATCGCGACCGCACAGCTCTCCAGCAACGGAACCCTGGCCAGCACCTTGGCCGCTTCGCGCAGTACCAGGCAGAGCGCGACCGGGTCGAGTCCGGCGCCGCCGTATTCCGGTGAGAGCGTGAGGCTCAGCAGATCCGTATCGGCGAGCCCGGCCCACAGCGTCCGGTCGATGTCCTCGGCGACGGCACCCGGGGTCAGCGCGGGGCTGGGTACATGGTCGGGTGCGACGGACGAGAAGACCGCCCTGGCCGCCTCGACGGCTGCCTGCTGTTCCTCGGTGAAGGTGAAGTCCACTGTTCCGGCCTCCCGCGAACCGTAGCGTCCCTGAACCGTGCGGTCCACGAGGGGACCTGACGGTTCGTCAAGATAGAACAGGTTCTACAAGATGGGAACACCGCGCACCGCTGCCCCTTCGCCGCCGGGAGCCCCGCAGCGCCTGGAGCCCCGCAGAGCCGGGAGCGCCCCAGAGCCGGGTGCCCGCCGGAATAGTCGGCATCGGCCATCGGCCACGGCCACCGGCCACGGCCACCGGCATCGGCACCGGCCATCGGCACTGGTCAGCGGTCGAAGTCGAGCTCCACCTCCGGAGTGAGCGGGTGCGACTGACAGGCCAGCACGAAGCCCGCCCCGGTCTCCTCCGGTTCCAGCGCGAAGTTGCGGTCCATCCGCACCTCGCCCGAGACGAGGAAGGCCCGGCAGGTCCCGCACACTCCCCCCTTGCAGGCGTACGGCGCGTCCGACCGGCTGCGCAGCACCGTCTCCAGCAGCGATTCGGCGTCCTTCACCGGCCAGCTGCCCGAACGGCCGTGAAGAGTCGCCGTGAGGGTGCTGTCGGAGGGCGAGGCGACGCGGGCCGTGGCGGGCGCCGCGGACCCGTCGTCGACGTGGAAGATCTCCTGGTGGATCCGGGTCCGTTCGACGCCGAGCGCGCGCAGTGCGCTCTCCGCCCCCCGGACCAGACCGAACGGGCCGCACAGGAACCAGCCGTCCACGTCCGCCACCGGCAGCAGCGCGGGCAGCAGCCCGGTGAGCCGCTCACGGTCCAGTCGGCCGGACGGCAGCCCGGCCGACTGCTCTTCCCTGGACAGTGCGGTCACCAGCTGGAAGCGGTCCGGATACCGGTCCTTGAGGTCGGCGACCTCGTCGAGGAACATCGTCGAGGCGGCCGTCCGGTCGCTGCGGATCAGACAGAACCGGGCCAGGGGCTCCCGTGACAGCAGCGTCGCCGCTATCGACAGCACCGGAGTGATGCCGCTCCCGCCGACGACCGCCGCGAACAGACCGGGGCGCGGCCTCAGCACGAAGCGGCCCATCGGGGCCATGGCCTGCACTTCGTCCCCGACGGCCAGTTCCTTCAGGGCGTACGTCGAGAACGCGCCGCCGTCGACCATGCGGATGCCCACCCGCAGGACCGGTTCGGCCGGTGCCTCGGCGGCCGGTGCGCAGATCGAGTACGAGCGCCGGATCTCCTCGCCGTCGACGGTGTAGCGCACATTGAGGTGCTGGCCCGGGGTGTGACGGAAGGTCTCGCGCAGCTCGGCCGGCACGGCGAAGGTGACGGCCACCGCATCGTCAGTGATCCGTTCGATCGCGCGGACCCGGAGCGGATGGAACATCTACAACTCCTTGAAGTGGTCGAACGGTTCGCGGCAGGCGACACAGCGGCGAAGCGCTTTGCACGCCGTGGAGGAGAACCGGCTCAGCAGCTCCGTGTCGGTCGAGCCGCAGTGCGGGCAGCGCACCGAGAGCGTCAGCGGTACGGGGCCGCCGTCCGCGCCGTGGGAGCGGGGTGGTGCGATGCCGAACTCGGCGAGCTTGCGCCGCCCCTCGGCGCTGATGTCGTCCGTCGACCAGGCGGGTGCGAGCACGGTGACCACGGAGACCTCGGGCACGCCGTGGTCGTGCAGCACCCGCTCGATGTCGGCGGACATGGCCTCGATCGCCGGGCAGCCGGTGTACGTCGGGGTGAGCCGCACGGTCGCCCGGCCCCGCCCGTCCACCTGGACGCCCCGCATGACGCCGAGCTCCTCCAGCGTCAGGACCGGCAGCTCGGGGTCCGGTACGGCGCCGGCCAGCTGCCGCAGTTCCTCCTCCAGCCGGGTCCCGGTCACCATGACGCCCCCGGATGGCTGCGGTGCAGATGCTGCATCTCGGCGATCATCCGGCCGAACGGCTCGGTGTGCAGCCCCTGTCGGCCGGCCCCTGCCGCCCAGGCGCCGGACCGCGGGCCGGTCGGGACGGTCAGTGTGGCTCGCTCCACCACATCGGTGATGGCGCCCAGCCAACTGGTCCGCAGCGCCTGCCAGTCGATGTCCACTCCCTCTATGGGCTGGAACATCTCGCCGGTGAACCGCCACAGCGCGTCCAGGCCGGCCTGGAGCCGCTCATGGCTCTCGGCCGTACCGTCCCCGAGGCGCAGGGCCCAGTGCTCGGCGTGGTCCCGGTGGTAGGCGACTTCCTTGACCGCCTTCGCCGCAAGGTCCGCGAACGGGCCCCGGCCCGCTGCCAACTCGCCGTACAACACGTGCTGGTAGACGGAGAAGTAGAGCTGGCGGGCGATGGTGTGGGCGAAGTCGCCGTTCGGCTGCTCGACCAGCTGGAGATTGCGGAAGGCCCGCTCCTCGCGGAGGTAGGCGAGCTCGTCCTCGTCGCCGACGAGCGAGAGCAGCACTCTGGCCTGCCCCAGGAGGTCCAGGGCGATGTTGGCGAGGGCCACTTCCTCCTCCAGCACGGGAGCGTGGCCCGCCCACTCCCCCAGCCGGTGCGAGAGCACCAGCGCGTCGTCGCCCAGGGCGAGGGCCGCGGTCACAGGTGCTTCACCCCTTCCGGGATCTCGTAGAACGTCGGGTGCCGGTAGGGCTTGTCCCCCGCCGGTTCGAAGAAGGAGTCCTTCTCGTCGGGGGAGGACGCGGTGATCTCGGTGGACGGGACCACCCAGATCGAGATGCCCTCCGATCGACGGGTGTACAGGTCCCGTGCGTTGCGCAGGGCCATCTCGGCGTCCGGCGCGTGCAGGCTGCCGGCGTGGGTGTGGGACAGTCCGCGCCGCGAGCGCACGAACACCTCCCACAGCGGCCAGTCGGTCGAGCTGCTCATGCCGTCTCCTCCTCGGGCTGCGTGCCCTGTGCGGTCTGCGGGCTCGGAGCGGGCTGCGCGCTCTGTCCGGGGTGGGTGGGAGGGGCGGGGTGTTTGGCCGCGTACGCCGCTGCCGCGTCCCGGACCCAGGCACCCTCCTCATGGGCTGTGCGCCGCTGGGTGAGGCGCTGCTCGTTGCACGGGCCGTTGCCCTTGAGGACTTCCTGGAACTCGGTCCAGTCGATCGCGCCGAAGTCGTGCTGTCCGCGCTCCTCGTTCCACCGGATGTCGGGGTCCGGGAGGGCGAGTCCCAGGGCCTCGGCCTGCGGTACGCAGATGTCCACGAAGCGCTGACGCAGTTCGTCGTTGGAGTGGCGCTTGATCTTCCAGGCCATCGACTGCGCGGAGTGGGCCGACGCGTCGTCGGGCGGGCCGAACATCATCAGGGACGGCCACCACCAGCGGTTCACCGCGTCCTGCGCCATCTCGTGCTGGTCCCGGGTGCCTCGGCTCAGGGCGAGCAGCAGCTCGTACCCCTGGCGCTGGTGGAAGGACTCCTCCTTGCAGATCCGGACCATCGCCCGTGCGTACGGGCCGTACGAGCAGCGGCAGAGCGGCACCTGGTTGGTGATCGCCGCGCCGTCCACCAGCCAGCCGATCGCTCCGACGTCCGCCCAGGTCAGCGTCGGGTAGTTGAAGATCGATGAATAGCGCTGACGTCCGGCGTGGAGCTTGTCGAGCAGCTCCTCGCGGCTGGTGCCCAGCGTCTCGGCGGCGCTGTAGAGATACAGCCCGTGCCCGGCCTCGTCCTGCACCTTGGCCATCAGGATCGCCTTGCGCCGCAGGGAGGGCGCGCGGGTGATCCAGTTGGCCTCTGGCTGCATACCGATGATTTCCGAGTGGGCGTGCTGGGCCATCTGACGGACGAGCGAGGCCCGGTACGCCTCCGGCATCCAGTCGCGCGGCTCGATCCGGTCGTCGGCGGCCACCGTCGCGTCGAACGCCGCAGTGCGGGCCGCGTCCGCCGGATCCACCGCGCCTGCCGTCCTCTGCGTCTTCTGGTCCGCAGTCACTGCCGCCATCCCGGACTCCCTACCGACCGATCGTTCGGTTCAATGACTTCAATGGTGAGTCGGCGGCCCGTAGGGTGTCAACCCTGTGGATAACTCGGTGGTGATCGACGGTGAGCGGGGCGGGATGGATTCGGACCACGGTGGGCGCTCCGACAGCGAGGAAAAGGACGCCTGGCCGCAGGTGGTGAGCCACTCGGCCGCAGAGCCGCACACCTTGCCGGATGCCTCGCCCCCGGCCTCTGCGGACGCCTCGCCCCCGGCTTCGGCGTATGCCGGGCAGCGCCCTTCCGCATACGCCGGGCAGCGCCCCTCGACGGACGGCAGGACGCACATAGCCTCGGGCACATCGACGGACGCTCAGCCGCACGCCGGGCCGGGCGCGGCGGGTGGCGCCGGCGGCTCCGGCGACCGCGCCACCGGCGGTGGCATAGCCGCGCTCTCGTTCCGGTACCAGGCCGTCGCCGCCGTCGCGCTGTCCGTCATCGGGATGATCGCCTGTGCCCAGGTGGCCATGGTCTTCCTGCACGTCGCGCCGTCCAACACGCTGACCAAGCAGCATGGCGAAGCGGTCGACAACTGGGTCTACCCGGAGTTCGAACAGAACTGGAAGCTGTTCGCCCCCAATCCGCTCCAGCAGAACATCGCCGTCCATGTGCGGGCCGAAGTGGTCGGCGCCGACGGCCGCCGCACCACCCCCTGGATGAGCCTCTCCGGCGAGGACGGCAAAGAGATACGCGGCAATCTCTTCCCCAGCCATGTGCATCAGAACGAGCTCCGGCGGGGCTGGGACTTCTTCGTCAACTCCCACGACAGCGAGAACCGCCCCAACGGCCTGCGCGGTGATCTCTCCGAGCGCTACATCCGCCGCATCGTGATGCTGCGCCTCGGCGCACACGACTACGGCGGCACCGTCGAGCGCATCCAGGTGCGTTCCGAGACCCGCTCCGTCGCGCCGCCCCCGTGGAGCGAGGAGAAGATCAGCACCCGGCCGAACTACCGGGTGCTCCCATGGTGGACCGTGGTCCCGGATGATCTCCCCGAGAATGCCGGAGCGCCACAGGCGTCGCGCGGCGAGGAGGCGGACAAGTGACGACAACCTCCCCGGCCGGTGTTCCCGGCCCGGTGTCCGGCCCCTTCCCCGGCGGCACCCCCGACCCGAACGTCGGGCCAGGTCCCCGCCCGAAGCCTCGCCGGAACCCCGCAAGCGGTCTCGCCCGCGGTATCCAGCGCATCACCGCCTCGGCCCTCGGCCCGTACCAGAGCGCTGTCATCCGGATCGGGTTCTCCGCCACGTATCTGCTGTTCCTGCTGCGCGAACTGCCGCACCGCCATGAGCTCTACGGTCCGGACAGCCCGTGGCGATGGGACATGGCCCGGCAACTCATAGCGAACAACGACGCCTTCTCCGTACTCATGTGGTCGGACAGCGCTTTCTGGTTCGAGGCCGTGTACGCCCTTACCCTGCTGTCGGCCGCGGCACTGCTGCTCGGGTGGCGCACCCGGACCATGTCCGTCCTGTTCATGGTCGGCGTGCTCTCCGTGCAGAACCGCAGCATCTTCATGGGCGACGGCGGCGACAACGTCATCCACCTGATGGCGATCTACCTCGTCCTGACGCGCTGCTCCCGGGTCTGGTCGCTGGATGCCAGGCGCGCCGAGCGGAACACCGTACGTAACGCCGCACGTGCCGCACGGGGCCTCACGCCGGTAGCGGACGTGGTGGGTCCGGTTCTGTGGGCGGTGCTCGGGCCGGTCCTGCTGATCGCCACGCTGATGGACGGTCTCGGCGGGACCTGGTGGCTGCCGACTCTCCTGTGGGTGGTGTGGCTGGGGAGCGCCGCGTGGTGGGCCGCGAATCGCTACGCGCCGCACGGTGAGCCGCGCACGCTGCTCGATGTCCTGGCCAATCTCGCCCACAACGCCACCCTCGTCGTGATCATGGCCGAGGTCTGTCTGATCTACGCGACCGCCGGCTGGTACAAGATCCAGGGGTCGCGCTGGCAGGACGGCACCGCCCTCTACTACCCCCTCAAGCTCGACTACTTCACGCCCTGGCCCGCCCTGTCGGACATCCTGGCTTCCAGCGGTGTGATGGTGATGGTGCTGACGTACGGCACGGTCATCGTCCAGGTCGCCTTCCCGTTCACGCTGTTCAACCGGCGCGTCAAGAACATCCTGCTGGTCGCGATGATCTGCGAGCACGCGGGAATCGCCCTGCTGCTCGGGCTGCCGTTCTTCTCGATGGCGATGATCGCCGCGGATGCCGTCTTCCTGCCGACGGTCTTCCTGGTGTGGCTGGGCGGCCGGGTGACGCTCGGCCGCGACCGGCTGTTCTCGCGCTTCCCCCGTTTCCCGGGCAACACGGGCGCGACGGGTTCTTCCGGTGCTTCGGGCGATTCGGGTGCTCATGGTGTTCCGGGCGACGGGCGGGTGCCCGGTCAGCAGGGGTCCGGCCGCGACGGTACGGAGGAGGCCCCGCAGCAGGGTGCCGGTGGGGGCCATACGCTCGTCGGGTGAGCAGTGAGACCGGCAGAACAGAAGAGCCCCCCGCAGCGGCGGCACCCGATCCGTCCGCGGAACCGGAACCGATTCAGTACGACGACGGGTACGGGACGGAGATCGGTGTCGGGCCGTATCCGCTGCCCTGGCCCGAGGGCGAGCGATACGACCCCGAGCTGCTCGCCCACGGTGACCGGCGCAATGTCGGTGATGAGTACCGGTACTGGACGCGGGAGGCGATCGTCGCCGATCTGGACCTGCGGCGGCACGACTTTCACGTGGCCGTGGAGAACTGGGGCCACGACTTCAACATCGGCTCGGTCGTACGGACCGCGAACGCCTTCCTCGCCAAAGAGATCCACATCGTGGGACGGCGCCGCTGGAACCGGCGCGGGGCCATGGTCACCGACCGCTACCAGCATGTGCGGCATCACCCCGACACGGCGGATCTGACCGCCTGGGCGGCCTCCGAGGGGCTGCCGATCATCGGGATCGACAACCTCCCCGGGGCCGTACCGCTGGAGCGGACCGAACTGCCGCGGCGTTGCGTGCTGCTGTTCGGCCAGGAGGGGCCGGGGCTCACCCAGGAGGCGCGGGACCACGCGACGATGGTGTGCTCGATCACGCAGTTCGGCTCCACCCGGTCGATCAACGCGGGGGCCGCCGCGGCCATCGCGATGCACGCGTGGGTACAGCGGTACGCGGACGTTCCGGATCCGCGCGGCTGAGAGGCCCCGGCCCCGACGGGTCATGCCTGGCGGCGGACCTCCAGTACGCGGAAGCGGTTGGACACGAACGCCCCGTCGCACAGGGCGGCGTTCGCCGCCGGGTTGCCGCCCGAGCCGTGGAAGTCGGAGAAGGCCGCGGTCTGGTTGACGTACACCCCGCCGGTCAGGTTCAGCGAGAGCTGGGCCGATTCGTCGAAGCAGACGTCCTCCACCGCACGCTCCACCTCCGGGGACGTGGTGTAGGCGCCGACCGTCATGGCGCCCTTCTCGCGGACGGTACGTCGCAGCAGGTCCAGGGCGTCCGCCGTCGAGGCGACCGCCACGGCGAAGGACACCGGGCCGAAGCACTCCGACAGATAGGCCGCGTCGTCGTCGGGCTTGCTGCCGTCGAGCTTGACGATGACCGGCGTACGGACGGTCGCGTCGGGGAAGTCGGGGTTGGTGACGGTCCGGGAGGACAGGGCCACCTCGCCCAGGTCCGAGGCCGCCTCGACGCGGGCCTTGACGTCCGGGTTGACCAGGGCGCCGAGGAGCGCGTTGGCGCGGGCGTCGTCGCCGAGGAGTCCGTTGACAGCGGCCGCGACATCGGCGACGACGTCGTCGTACGACTTGGCTCCGGCGTCCGTCGTGATGCCGTCCCGGGGGATCAGCAGATTCTGCGGGGTGGTGCACATCTGGCCGCTGTACAGGGAGAGCGAGAAGGCCAGGTTGGAGAGCATGCCGCTGTAGTCATCGGTCGAGTCGACGACGATCGAGTTGACCCCGGCCTTCTCGGTGTAGACCTGGGCCTGCCGGGCGTTGGCCTCCAGCCAGTCGCCGAAGGCGGTGGACCCGGTGTAGTCGATGATCCTGATCTCGGGGCGGACCGCCAGGCTCTTGGCGATGCCCTCGCCGGGCCGCTCGGCGGCCAGCGCGACCAGATTCGGGTCGAAGCCCGCCTCGGTCAGCACCTCGCGGGCCAGCCCCACCGTGAGCGCCAGCGGGAGCACCGCACGCGGGTGCGGCTTGACCAGGACCGGGTTGCCCGTGGCGAGGGAGGCGAAGAGGCCCGGATAGCCGTTCCACGTGGGGAAGGTGTTGCAGCCGATCAGCAACGAGATGCCGCGCCCCGCCGCGGTGAACGACTTGTGCAGCCGGAGCGGGTCGCGCTTGCCCTGCGGCTTGGCCCAGTCCGCCGTCAGCGGGGTGCGGATCTGCTCCTGGTAGGCATACGCCACCGCTTCCAGCCCGCGGTCCTGGGCGTGCGGCCCGCCCGCCTGGAACGCCATCATGAACGCCTGCCCGCTCGTGTGCATCACGGCGTGCGCCAGCTCATGGGTGCGGGCGCTGATCCGGGACAGGATCTCCAGGCAGACCAGGGCCCTGGTCTCCGGCCCCGCCGTCCGCCATGCGCCCATGCCCGCCTTCATAGCCGGGAGCAGGACGTCCGGGTCGGCGTGCGGATACTCGACGCCGAGCTCCGGCCCGTACGGCGAGATCTCCCCGCCGGTCCAGCCGTCGGTGCCCGGCTGGCCGAGGTCGAGCCGGGTGTGCAGCAGCGCGTCGAACGCGGCCTTGCCCTCCGCCGCTCCCAGGCTGCCGGGGGCGCCGCCCTCGCCGTACGCCTTCGGGTGCTCGGGGTGCGGGGACCAGTAGGCGCGCGTACGGATCGCGTCGAGGGCCTGGTCGAGCGTGGGCCGGTGGGTCTCGGACAGCTGCTGCGGGGTGAGCTCGGCGGCCATGACGGACCAACTCCTCATCGAGCCGGGCAGGGACGTGCGGACGGAGTTAGAGTAACCGAACGATCGGTCGGGACAAGGGGCCCCGGCGAACCTGTGGACAACTCATGGGGGAGGATCGCGTTCATGACCACGGCCAAGCGGGACACGTACACCCCGGAGACTCTGCTCACCGTCGCCGTCCGTGTCTTCAACGAGCGCGGCTACGACGGCACGTCCATGGAGCATCTCTCCAAGGCGGCGGGCATCTCCAAATCGTCCATCTACCACCACGTGGCGGGCAAGGAGGAGCTGTTGCGGCGGGCCGTCAGCCGGGCGCTCGACGGGCTCTTCGGGATCCTCGACGAGCCCGGGGCCACCCGGGGGCGCGCGATCGAGCGGGTCGAGTACGTCACGCGCCGCACCGTCGGGGTACTGATGGCCGAGCTTCCCTACGTCACGCTGCTGCTGCGCGTGCGGGGCAACACCAAGACGGAGCGCTGGGCCCTGGAACGGCGGCGCGAGTTCGACCAGCGGGTGTCCGAGCTGCTCAAGGCGGCGGTGGCCGACGGTGATCTCCGCGCCGACGTCGACATACGGCTGGCGACCCGGCTGCTGTTCGGCATGGTGAACTCCCTGGTCGAGTGGTACCGGCCGCAGCCGGGCGGCTTCCCGGGGGAGGACCAGCTCGCGGACACGGTCGTCCAGCTGGCCTTCGAGGGGATGCGGGCGGCCTGAGAGCCGGGAGCCGGGGCGGGCCGTTCGGGCGGTTCAGGCGGCCGGCCGGCCGCCGAGGCCGGGGCCGGCCGATCCGGAAGGCCGCCGCCGGGCGCCGGGGCGGGACAGTTCCGCGGGGTGCCGGGGCGGGACAGTTCCGCCGGGTGCCAGGTCAGGACAGCTCTGCGGGGCGGTCCGGGTGCGGGCCCAGATCCGTCTCCTCGAACACCAGGAGCGTGCGGGTGGAGAGCACTTCGGGGATGGCCTGGATCCGGGTGAGGACCAGTTCGCGCAGGGCGCGGTTGTCCGGGGTGTGCACCAGTAGCAGTACGTCGAAGTCGCCGCTGACCAGCGCGATGTGGGTGGCTCCGGGCAGCGCCTGAAGCTGTTCGCGAACCGTGCGCCAGGAATTCTGGACGATCTTGAGCGTGATGTAGGCGGACGCGCCCTGCCCCGCCCGTTCGTGGTCGATCCGTGCGCCGAAGCCGCGGATCACGCCGTCCTCGATCAGCCGGTTGATCCGTGCGTACGCGTTGGCGCGTGAGACATGCACGCGTTCGGCCACCGAGCGTATAGAGGCGCGGCCGTCCGTCCGCAGGATGCGGAGGATGTCCCGGTCGATGGAGTCCAGCGGTCGCGCGGGCGGAACCTGGCCGGGATCGTCGCCCCTGTCGGCCATTTGTTCAGCTGCCATCTGCCCGCGCCTCCCTGTTGTGGACGACCTGTCCCTATCCCAGGCTGTGGAGAACCGTTTGTCCACAGGCTGGCGGTGCCTGTAGCCAAAATGCCCTCACGACCGAACAATCGGTAGGTGAGACACACCACACCCGTGCCTCGCCACCCTTCGACATCTCGACATATTTCGACACCCCTCGATCTCCCTCGATGCCAGGAGGTGCTTCTCATGACGGTCCAAGAGCTGCCCGGCGCGGCCGCCTACCGGCCCACGCCGCCCCCGGCCTGGAAGCCGCTCACCGACCCCGCGCCGCTGCTCCCGGACCCCGAGCCGTACCGGGTGCTGGGTACGGACGCCGCAGCCGACGCGGACCCCGAGCTGCTGCTGAGGCTCTACGCCGAGCTGGTCCGCGGCCGCCGGTACAACGCGCAGGCCACGGCGCTGACCAAGCAGGGCCGGCTCGCCGTCTACCCGTCCAGCACGGGGCAGGAGGCGTGCGAGATCGCGGCCGCACTGGTGCTGGAGGAGCGGGACTGGCTCTTCCCCAGCTACCGCGACACCCTCGCGGCCGTGGCGCGCGGCCTCGACCCCGTCGAGGCGCTGACCCTGCTGCGCGGCGACCGGCACACCGGTTACGACCCGCGTGAGCACCGCATCGCCCCGCTCTGCACGCCGCTCGCCACCCAATTGCCGCACGCCGTGGGTCTGGCGCACGCGGCGCGGCTCAAGGGAGACGATGTCGTCGCGCTCGCCATGGTGGGTGACGGCGGCACCAGCGAGGGCGATTTCCACGAGGCGTTGAACTTCGCGGCCGTCTGGCGGGCCCCGGTCGTCTTCCTCGTGCAGAACAACGGCTTCGCCATCTCCGTCCCGCTGGCCAAGCAGACCGCGGCCCCCTCCCTCGCCCACAAGGCCGTCGGGTACGGGATGCCGGGCCGGCTCGTCGACGGCAACGACGCGGTCGCCGTGCACCAGGTGCTCGGTGAGGCGGTCGCGCGGGCCAGGCGCGGCGAGGGGCCGACGTTGGTCGAGGCCCTCACCTACCGCATGGACGCCCATACGAACGCCGACGACGCCACCCGCTACCGGGTCGACAGCGAGGTCGAGACGTGGCGGGCACACGACCCGGTCGAGCTCCTGGAGCGGGAGCTGACCGGGCGCGGGCTGCTCGGCGAGGACGGCATCGAGGAGGCACGGGAGGCCGCGGAGCGCATGGCGGCCGCGCTGAGGGAGCGGATGAACGCCGATCCGGTGCTCGACCCGATGGACCTGTTCTCCCATGTCTACGCGGAGCAGACCGGCCAACTGCGGGAGCAAGCCGCCCGGTTGCGGGCCGAGCTGGAGGCCGAGAAGGACCGGCACGACGAACACGGTGCGGAGGCGGGACGATGACCACCGCGGCGGCGACGACCGGTGCACGGACGTCGAAGACCAAGCCGGCCACCATGGCGCAGGCCCTCGGACGCGCGCTGCGCGACTCGATGGCCGAGGACCCGGCCGTGCACGTCCTCGGTGAGGACGTCGGCACACTCGGCGGGGTCTTCCGGATCACCGACGGCCTGGCCAAGGAGTTCGGCGACGACCGTTGTACGGACACCCCACTGGCCGAGGCGGGCATCCTCGGGGCTGCCGTGGGCATGGCGATGTACGGGCTGCGGCCCGTGGTGGAGATGCAGTTCGACGCGTTCGCCTACCCGGCCTTCGAGCAGTTGATCAGCCATGTCGCCAAGATGCGGAACCGCACCGGGGGCGCCATGCCACTCCCCATCACGGTGCGCGTTCCGTACGGCGGCGGGATCGGCGGGGTCGAGCACCACAGCGACTCCTCGGAGGCGTACTACATGGCCACGCCCGGCCTCCACGTCGTCACACCGGCCACGGTCGACGACGCGTACGGGCTGCTTCGCGCCTCGATCGCCTCCGACGATCCGGTGGTCTTCCTGGAGCCGAAGCGGCTCTACTGGTCCAAGGCGGACTGGTCCCCCGATGCTCCGGCGGAGGTCGAACCGATCGGCCGGGCCGTGGTCCGCCGCCCCGGACGCAGCGCGACGCTGATCACCTACGGGCCTTCCCTGCCGGTCTGTCTGGAGGCCGCGGAAGCGGCTGTGGCCGAGGGCTGGGACCTCGAAGTCGTCGACCTGCGCTCACTGGTGCCCTTCGACGACGAGACGGTGGCCGCCTCGGTGCGACGGACCGGACGTGCGGTGGTCGTCCACGAGTCCACCGGTTTCGGTGGTCCCGGCGGGGAGATCGCGGCCCGGATCACCGAGCGGTGCTTCCACCATCTGGAAGCTCCGGTACTGAGGGTGGCCGGGTTCGACATCCCGTATCCGCCACCGATGCTGGAACGGCATCACCTGCCGGGCGTGGACCGGGTGCTCGACGCCGTGGCCCGGCTGCAGTGGGAGGCGGAGGGCTGATGCCTCAGGTACTCGAATTCAAGCTGCCGGACCTCGGTGAGGGGCTGACCGAGGCGGAGATCGTGCGCTGGCTGGTGGAGGTCGGCGATGTCGTCGCCATCGATCAGCCGGTCGTCGAGGTCGAGACGGCCAAGGCGATGGTGGAGGTGCCGTGTCCCTACGGGGGTGTGGTGACGGCGCGGTTCGGCGAGGAGGGTACGGAGCTTCCGGTCGGGGCTCCACTGCTGACCGTCGTGGTCGGACCGGCGGGGGCGGAGCCGACGGGGACTGCCGGTTCGTCGGCGCAGTCGGCGGAGTCGTCCGGCAATGTGCTGGTGGGGTACGGGACGGGTGCTCCGGCGGCGCGGCGTCGCCGGATCCGGCCCGAGCGGTTGTCGGTCACGGCGTCCGAAACCGTGCCGGTCGCCGCTGCGGTTGTTCCGGTTGTTCCGGCTGCTCCGGCTGCTCCGGTTGTTGTGTCCGCTGCCCGTCCCGCATCGGTCGCGGCTGATGGGAGGGGCCCGGTGGCGGTGGTCTCGCCCCTCGTACGGAAGCTGGCGCGGCAGCACGGTCTCGATCTCCGGCAGCTGACGGGGTCGGGTCCGGACGGGCTGATCCTGCGCGTCGATGTCGAATCCGCGATCAGGGCGGCGGAGACGGCCACTGCCACGGCCGGGGTTGCGGAGGCCGGGGTTTCGACGGCGGCGCGGTCCGAGGCGGCGCGGTCCGTGTCCGGGGCCGGCGAACGGATTCCGTTGCGCGGGGTCCGGGGCGCGGTCGCCGACAAGCTGTCGCGCAGCCGGAGCGAGATTCCCGACGCCACGTGCTGGGTGGACGCGGATGCCACCGAGCTGATGGCCGTCAGGGCCGCGATGAACGCCGCGGGGGGTCCGTCCGCCGGGCCCAAGGTGTCGGTCCTCGCCCTGCTGGCCCGGATCTGTACGGCGGCTCTGGCCCGGTTCCCCGAGCTCAACTCCACGGTGGATCCGGCGGCGCGGGAGATCGTGCGGCTGCCCGACGTCCATCTCGGCTTCGCGGCCCAGACGGAGCGCGGCCTCGTCGTCCCGGTCGTCCGGGACGCGCACGCGCGGAACGTGGAGTCGATGGGCGGCGAGATCGCCCGGCTGACCGAGGCGGCCCGGACCGGGGCGCTCACCCCGGCTCAGCTGACCGGCGGCACGTTCACGCTGAACAACTACGGCGTGTTCGGGGTCGACGGGTCGACACCGATCATCAATCACCCGGAGGCGGCGATGCTCGGCGTCGGCCGGATCATGGCCAAACCGTGGGTGTACAACGGTGAACTGGCCGTGCGCCAGGTCGTCCAGCTTTCGCTCACCTTCGACCACCGGGTCTGTGACGGAGGAACGGCGGGCGGATTCCTGCGGTACGTGGCCGACTGCGTGGAACAACCGGCGGTGCTGTTGCGCATGCTGTAGCCGGGCCGGGCCGGGCCGGGCTGGGTTCGAACCGGGTTCGAACCTGCGGCCGTCCGGCTGCGGGCCGCCCCGGAGGGATCAGGTGTGGTGGTCGGCGCTCATACTCGACGCATGACCGCGTATGACGTGATCGTTCTTGCCGGAGGAGCTGCCAAGCGGCTCGGCGGCGCCGACAAGCCAGGGGTCCGGGTCGGTGGCCGCGCGCTGCTCGACCGGGTTCTCGCGGCCTGCGCCGGGGCCGCCACGACCGTTGTGGTGGGCAGTCGCAGGCCCACCGGGAGGCCCGTGACCTGGACGCGCGAAGTCCCGGCGGGCGGCGGCCCCTTGGCGGCGCTCGGGGCCGGGGTGCGGCACACGTCGGCGGAGAGCGTTCTCGTACTCTCCGCCGACCTGCCGTTTCTGGGAACGGGCACCGTCGAAGCCCTGCTGGCAGCAGCGGGGGAGGACGGCAGGGAAGGCGCCCTGTGCACCGACCCGGACGGGCGGGACCAGCCCCTGGTGGCCGCCTACCGCGGCGAGCCGCTGCGCCGCGAGCTGGCGCTCCTGGCCACCGAGCACGGCAGCCTCGCCGGGCTTCCGCTGCGGTTGCTGACGGCCGAGCTGGACCTTGCCCGGGTCGACGCGGGCCCTCTCGCCTCGTTCGACTGCGACACTTGGGAAGACATCGCGGAAGCCAGGGGCCGTATCAGGGAACATGGGACTGTGCTGGACGAATGGATCACCGCAGTCAAGAACGAACTGGGCATCGACCTCGACGTCGACACCGACGTCCTGCTCGACCTCGCCCGTGACGCCGCACACGGTGTCGCCCGGCCCGCCGCACCGCTGACGACCTTCCTGGTCGGATACGCGGCGGCGAAGGCGAGCGAGGGAGCGGGTCCGGAAGGCGCTGCCGAGGCTGTGGCGGAGGCGGCCCGCAAGGCCGCCGCGCTGGCGCTGCGGTGGGAGGCCGAGACGGCAGGCGGCGGGGCCGGGTCCCCATGACCGCACACGGCCCCGGGGCCGGTGGCGCCTCCCCCGACGCGCCTTCGGAGGACGAGGAGCGCGCCGTCGAGCAGGCTCTGGCGCTGGTCGCTCACCGGCCCCACGACGCGTACCGCCCGTCGGAACCTGCCCCTCCACCGGCTTTCGACGCCTTCCCCGATGGCCCCGCCGACACGGCCGGTGGCACCGCACACAGCGCCCCACCCTCCTCCACCACATCTCCCTCCTCCACCACATCTCCCTCCTCCACCACATCTCCCTCCGCCACCACACCTCCCACGGTCGCCCCCACCCACCGCGTCCACGCACACCGCACCCGCGCCATGCCCTGGGACCGTGCCCGCGACCTGGCCTCTCGTGCCGGGCAGGCCTCGCCCGTCGCCGCTCTTCGGCTCCCCCTCGACCGGGCCCTGGGCCACGTCCTCGCCGAGCCGCTGGGCGCACTTACCGACCTGCCGTCCTTCGACACCTCGGCCATGGACGGCTGGGCCGTCGCAGGCCCGGGGCCGTGGGCCTGCCAGGAGGGCGAGGGGATTCTGGCCGGACGCCGTGCGCCCGATCCGCTTCCTGACGGCCGGGCGGTACGGATCGCCACCGGCGCCCGTATCCCGGCCGACGCCACGGCCGTCATCCGCAGCGAACACGCCCATGCCGACGAGGCCAAGGGGCTGCTGTACGCACAGCGCGAGGTCGTTCCCGGGCAGGACATCAGGCCCCGGGGCCAGGAGTGCCGCTCCGGCGATCAACTGCTGCCCGTGGGAACACTGGTGACCCCGGCCGTGCTCGGCCTGGCCGCCGCAGCCGGGTACGACGCGTTGGCCGCCGTGGCCCGCCCTGTTGTCGAGGTCTTCGTGCTCGGCGACGAGCTGCTCACCTCAGGACTTCCGCACGACGGGCTGATCCGCGACGCGCTCGGCCCCATGCTCGGCCCCTGGCTCCGGACGATGGGAGCCGAGGTGTCCGAGCCCCGCCGGCTGGGGGACGACGTGGAGGCGCTGCGCCACGCCCTGACCACCTCACGGGCCGATCTGATCGTCACGACCGGCGGGACCGCGGCGGGGCCGGTCGACCACGTTCATCCGGTCCTCGCCGAGGTCGGCGCCGAACTGCTGGTCGACGGAGTCGCCGTGCGGCCCGGCCATCCGATGCTGCTGGCCGAACTGCCTTCGGACGGGCCCTATCTGGTCGGCCTTCCCGGCAATCCGCTCGCAGCCGTGTCGGGCCTGCTCACGCTCGCCGAACCGCTGCTCGGCGGGATCGCGGGGCGCCCTTCCCAGGAGCCGTACCGGGCACTCGTCCATGCCGACGTGCACGGGCACCCGCACGACACCCGGCTCGTCCCCGTGATCCACCGGGCAGGCCGCGCGGGCGGCCGGGACCACGTCGCGCCCCTGCACTACAACGGTCCGGCGATGCTGCGCGGGGTGGCCGCGGCGGACGGGCTGGCCGTTGTGCCGCCGGGCGGGGTACGGTCCGGCACCGAGGTGGAGATCCTCGATCTACCGTGGGCCCCGGCGACGCCGTGGACGGAAGGGTGTTTCACGTGAAACTTCCCGGCCACGACGCGATGGCCAGGCGTGCCGAGGAGCATGTCGTCACCACGCGGGTGATGCTGCCGCGCAGGGTCGTCGACGGACCGGCGCGGCAGGTCGCCAAGCGGCTGATGATGGCCCTGATGGTGCTGGCCGCCACCGTGTTCATCGTCTGGGTCGACCGTGGTGGCTACAACGACAACGCCGACGGCAAGGTCGATCTGCTGGACGCGGTGTACTACGCGACGGTCACCCTCTCCACCACCGGCTACGGCGACATCACCCCGTACGGGGACGGCGCCCGGCTGACCAACGTGGTGCTCGTGACACCGCTGCGCGTGCTCTTCCTCATCATCCTGGTCGGCACCACTCTTGAGGTCCTTACGGAACGGACCCGGGAGGACTTCCGGCTGAAGCGTTGGAGATCCAACTTGCGTGACCACACCGTCGTCGTCGGCTTCGGCACGAAGGGCCGCTCGGCGATCCAGACCCTCTGCACCACCGGCCTGAAGAAGGAGCAGATCGTCATCGTCGACCCGGCGTCGAAGGTGATCGAGGCGGCCAACGCCGAGGGCTTCACGGGGGTACTCGGGGACGCGACCCGGAGCGATGTGCTGCTGCGGGCCGAGCTCCAGAAGGCCCGTCAGATCATCATCGCCACTCAGCGGGACGACACGGCGGTACTGGTCGCGCTGACCGCGCGCCAGCTCAACCGCGGGGCGAAGATCGTGGCCGCGGTGCGGGAGGAGGAGAACGCACCGTTGCTGCGGCAGTCCGGCGCCGATGCCGTGATCACCAGTGCCAGTGCGGCCGGCCGACTGCTCGGCCTCTCCGTCCTCAGCCCGAGCGCGGGCACCGTGATGGAGGACCTGATCCAGCAGGGCAGCGGTCTCGATCTCGTCGAGCGGCCGGTGATAAAGGCCGAGGTGGGCAAGAGCGTGCGGGAAACCGAGGACCTGGTGGTCAGCGTGCTGCGCGGGCACCGGCTGCTCGGTTACGACGATCCGGCGGCCAGTCCGCTACAGCTGACGGACCGGCTGATCACGATCGTGCGGGCGAGTCCGTTCCACACTTCGCCGACGAACAATCCGCCTCAGGCGCCGCAGCGCCCGTGACACGAAGCTGACGGGACGGGCCCCGACGCGCGGACCGTCCCGGACGCGCGCGGCCCGACCGCACCGGACGGACGGACCGACCGCACGGACCGACCGCACGGACCGGGCGGGCGCGCCCGGTTCCGCCTGCCGTCGCGGGTCCGTGGGCCGCGCGGAGTAGCCTCGCGGCCATGTATGCGATCACGATCCCCGAACCCGGTGGCCCCGAGGCGCTCGTGTGGGCCGAGGTGCCCGATCCCGTACCCGGCGAGGGCGAGGTGCTCGTCGAGGTCGTGTCCAGCGCGGTCAACCGCGCCGATGTGCTGCAGCGGCAGGGCTTCTACAACCCGCCGCCCGGTGCCTCCCCCTACCCCGGTCTGGAGTGCGCGGGGCGCGTCGCGGCGCTCGGCGCCGGGGTGACCGGATGGTCGGTGGGCGACGAGGTGTGCGGGCTGCTGGCGGGCGGCGGGTACGCGGAAAAGGTCGCCGTACCGGCCGGTCAGCTGCTGCCCGTACCGGACGGCGTGGACCTGGCGATGGCCGCGGCGCTGCCCGAGGTGACCGCGACGGTGTGGTCCAACGTCTTCATGGTGGCCCACCTGCGCCCCGGCGAGACGCTGCTCGTCCACGGCGGATCCAGCGGCATCGGCACGATGGCCATCCAGCTCGCCAAGGCGGTCGGCGCGCGCGTCGCGGTGACCGCGGGCGGACCGGAGAAGCTGGCGCGCTGCGCGGAGCTGGGGGCGGACATCCTCATCGACTACCGCGAGCAGGACTTCGTCGAGGAGCTCCGCAAGGAGACCGACGGCGCGGGCGCGGACGTCATCCTGGACATCGTCGGTGCGAAGTATCTGGACCGGAACGTGCAGGCGCTCGCCGTGAACGGCCGGCTCGCGATCATCGGCCTCCAAGGCGGCGTCAAGGGCGAGCTGAACCTGAGCGCCCTGCTGAGCAAGCGGGCCGCCATCACCGCCACGTCCCTGCGGGGCCGCCCGCTCGCCGAGAAAGCCTCGATCGTCGCTGCCGTGCGCGAA
This sequence comes from Streptomyces sp. NBC_01433, assembly GCF_026340105.1. Classification (NCBI taxonomy): domain Bacteria; kingdom Bacillati; phylum Actinomycetota; class Actinomycetes; order Kitasatosporales; family Streptomycetaceae; genus Streptomyces; species Streptomyces sp. NBC_01433. The sequence continues at coordinate 2,503,387 of NZ_JAPEPM010000001.1, forward strand.
CATGTGTGGCCGCTGATCGGCGGGGGCGTCGTCCGGCCGGTCGTGGACCGCACGGTGCCGATGGAGGACGCCGCTCAGGCGCACCGGGTGCTGGAATCCAGTGCGCACATCGGCAAGGTGCTCCTGCTCGCGCCCGCTTCCGCGTGAGGGACACCTGTGGGAAGCCCGCGCGATCCGTACGCGATGGGCGTACGCGGCACCGTTGACGCGGCCGGGCCCGGCACACACCTCGCTGTGTGCCGGGCCCGTTCGGTCCGTCCAGTGCTGTTCGGCGGGTTACAGGTAGGGCCCGGAGCGGATCGCTCCGTGCGGGTCACCGCCGCCGTCCTCGTCCTCGTGGCCCGCGCCGGGCGGCAGGGCGCGACGCATCTGTTCCAGCTGGGCGCGGGCCGCCATCTGCTGGGCGAACAGAGCGGTCTGGATGCCGTGGAAAAGGCCCTCCAGCCAGCCCACCAGCTGGGCCTGCGCGATCCTCAGTTCCGCTTCCGAGGGGATGGATTCCTCGGTGAACGGCAGTGAGAGCCGCTCCAGCTCCTCCACCAGCTCCGGCGCCAGTCCGTCCTCCAGCTCCTTCACGGAACTGGCGTGGATCTCCTTGAGCCTGACCCGGCTCGCCTCATCGAGGGGAGCCGCTCTGACCTCCTCCAGGAGTTGCTTGATCATGCTGCCGATGCGCATGACCTTTGCGGGCTGTTCGACCATTTCTGTCACCGGGACCTCGCGCGACTCGTCGTCACTGGTACCGCCGCCGATAGCCATTCCGTCCTGTCCCACTACGAGGACCTGGGGGTGCTCCTGCGACCGGTCATTCCTCGGCATCTCCATGCGCCCATTCTCTCGCACACATGCCGTACACGACTGTGGTGCCCCCGCGAACGGATGATCCACCGTCCCCGAGGGCACCGGAAGCAGCCGGTCGGCCGTGCCGGACCAGGGTCGTGGGGGTGCGTTCGCCCCCTCCTCGCGGCCCTGATCGGCTCTCGCGGCCCCGGTCAGCGGGGCGCGCTCACCCCGCCCGCCGGGCCAGCGTCAGGCGTGAGCGGGTGAGACCGGCGGCCAGCAGTCCGGCCAGCACCGGCACCACCACGGCCAGCAGCCCGATCGTCTCCCAGGGCAGCACGATCGGCGTGTAGGCGGAGTCCATCGGCTGCTCGCGCATCGCCCGCATCGCCTCGCGCAGATCGATGAGCCGCAGCGCGACCGCGGGTACGACGCCCGCCACCGTACCGAGCAGTACCCCGGTGAGCGCGACGACCAGGCACTGGAATCCGGAGAGGGAGCGTCGCACGCCCGGAGGCGCGCCCACCGCGCTGAGGGTGGTCAGGTCGGCCTCCGCGTCGGCCTTGGCCAGACCGGTGGTGATGGCGGCCGCGCCCACGGTCACCACGCCCGCGAACAGGGCGAGGATCAGCAGGATCGTGTCCTCCCCGCCGGACGGACCGTTGTCCGACGTGATGTAGGCGCCGCCGCCGCCCTGATCGATCGCCGCCGAGGTCGCCTGCTGCTCGGCCTCGGTCGGGGGGTGCGAGAGCGTGTACAGGCTTCCGTGGTCCTGTGTGTGCAGGCCCAACCGGTCCGCGGCCTTCTGCGGCATGAGCAGGCGGATGCCGGGCGTCGCGGCGTACTTCGCGGGCGCGACGTAGACCTTCAGCCGGTCCGTGGTGGTGCGGGCCTTGCCGGGGTGCAGCTCGCGGTTCTTCTTGTCGCGGTCGTTGTACGTGTGGACGGTCTTGAGGGTGACCTCGCCGTTCTTCGCGTAGGCCGGGTTCAGCAGGACGGGAGTGCCCGCCTTCAGTGCTTCGGCCGCCGCGGGGTCGTCGAGCTTCACGTACGAGGTGAGCAGCGAGGCGTCACCGATGACGATCTTGTTGGTGTCGGTGCCGAAGGACGTCATGTTCATGTACTCGTCCATGCAGGCGGCGGAGTTCGTCAGTCGTTTGTGCTCATCGGCGGAGAGCCGTGCGGCGAGTTCCTCGGCACCCCGGCCCTTCAGCGGGCAGCTGTGCCCCTTGCCGGTGGGCTTGACCAGTTCGAGGGAGCCGCAGCCGTTCTCCTCCTCGTAGAAGGTGTAGCAGTCGCTGCCCGCCCAGACGCGCCCGATGTCGGAGCGTCCACCGCTGACGGGCATGTTCCGCTCGACCGCCGCCCGCGCGCCGGGGAGCCGTTCGGCCTTGGAGGTTTCCGAGAGAAGGGCGGCGGTGCCCGCGGTGAGGGCCGGTGTGTAGTCGTAGTCCTGTTCGGCCATGGAGCTGGCGGCGTACGTGGCGACGGCGACGGTGCCGGCCACGGCGGCCATCACCGCGGCGACGGCGGGCGCTGTACGTCCCCGGTTGCGGGCCGCGTCGCGGAGCGCGATGCGTGGGGTGAGCGGCAGTCTGCGGCCGAGCCGGCCGAGGAAGCCGACGATCACCGGGATACAGGCGAGTACGCCCAGTTCCGCGACGACCGAGCCACCGGCGACCATGTTCGTGTCACCGTTGATCCCCCCGTAGACGGCGACGGCGGCACCGGCCGCCATCGCGATGCACCCGAGAACGGGCATCACGCGGGAACCGCGGCGGGTGCCGCGGCGGCCGGTGAGCGACTCCAGTACGGACTGGCGGCCCGCCACGACGGCCGGTGCGAGCGCCGCGAGAACGCCGGTGACCAGGCCGAGTACGGCGATCGCCAGCAGCTCCGTGGGGCGGATGGTCAGGCTGCCGAAGCGCTGCCCGGCGTAGTTCTCGATCATCGGACGGCACAGCGCGGTCAGGCCGAGTCCGAGCACCACGCCGAGGACGGCGCCGATCCCGCCGAGCACCACACCACCGGCGAGCACCACGGCCCGGACCTGACTCCGGCTGCCGCCGCACGAACCGACGAGACCGAGCTGCCTGCGTGAGCGGCGCGCGCCGACGGCGAACGCCGGTCCTGCCAGCAGCACGATCTCCAGGACCGCCATGGCCACCACGGTGAGGAGGGCCGCGCTCCGGGGCTCACTACCGGTACCGCCCCCGTTCATCCGGGCGGCCATCGGGATCTCGGAGTCCGGCGGCGGGTCGAGGACGGCCTGGCGGGACAGCACCATCGCGCCCTTCTCATTGGCGGCGAGCACGTCGGGCCAGGTCACTCCGGCGCCGGCCGGGCCCTGGACCAGCCATTTCGTCCTGCCCGGGTTGGGCGGGAGGATCTTGCTGTCGTGGTCGGCGGCGGCCTTCCACGGGGCGATGACCGTGCCGGGACCGGCGTAGAGGGACTTCTTGTCCAGATCCTGGGGCAGTTCCACGGTGCCGGTGACGGTGTACGTCAGCTCGGGGCCGCGCACGGTGATACGGGAGCCGATGTGGAGGCCGGACGACTTCATGAAGGCATCGGTGGCGGCGATCTCGTCCTTGCCGTGCGGGAACGTGCCGTCGAGCAGGGTGATCCTGCCGCGGACCAGCTGGTCCGCGGCGCGCAGCTCGGTGATCTCGGTGTTCGTGATGCCGTGGCCGGTCGTGACGGAGGCGGGCACGGACTGCTCGGTCAGGAACCGCGAGCCCTTCGGGAACGTGGCCGGCACGTCGACCGGCTTCTGTTTCTCCTCCGGCACCTGCGCGTCGTCGACGGGGCCCCAGCCGCTCTGGTCGGGCATCTGCTGGATCGGTGCCCGGCCCAGGCCCGGATCGGTGAACTGGGCGTCCGCCGCACCCATCTTGGCTGTCAGCTCCTTGGCCTGGGTCACGGTGGAGCTGCGGTACGTGACATCGGCGGCCGTCACCCCGAGGACCGGCAGGGCGATCATCGCGACCACCAGGGCGCTGCGGCCCTTGGCCCGCATCGCGTCGCGGCGGGCTATGCGGAAGGTGGCGCGCCACCCCGAGAAGACGCTCACCGGGCGGCCTCGGCGGCGAGCAGGGAGTCGGCCCCGGTGGTCAGTGTCTGGTCGATGATCGAGCCGTCCCGCAGGAACACGACCCGGTCGGCCCAGGCGGCGTACCGCGGCTCATGGGTCACCATCACTCCGGCCGCGCCCTGGTCGCAGCGGTTGCGCAACAGGGCGAGGACGGCCTCACCGGTCTCGGAATCGAGCGCTCCGGTCGGCTCGTCGGCGAGCACCAGGCGCCGGTCCCCCACGAGCGCGCGGGCGATGGCGACGCGTTGCTGCTGGCCGCCGGACATCTCGTCCGGGAAGCGGTCGGCGATCTCGGCGAGGTTCATCTCGGCCAGGGCCGCGAGGGCTTCCTTGCGGGCCTTGCGGACGGAGACGCCGTCGAGTTCGCGGGGCAGGGCGATGTTCTCGGCGGCGGTGAGGGCGGGGATCAGGTTGTAGTCCTGGAAGACGTAGCCGACGCTGCGGCGGCGCAGGGCGGCCATGCCCTTGCGGCCGAGGGCGGCGATGTCCTGGCCCTCGATGACGACCTGGCCACTGGTGGCCGTGTCGAGACCTCCGGCCAGGGTCAGCAGCGTGGACTTGCCGGAACCGGACGGACCCATCACGGCGACCAGTTCGCCCGTGCGCACGGAGAGGTTGATGCCGCGCAGGGCGTGCACTTCGGCGATGCCGGAGCCATGGGTACGGGTCAGTGCCCGCAGTTCGAGAACGGCCTCGCCGACGGGCTGGCCGGCGGACGGGGCGGGGACGGACGAGGACATGGTGGTGGTTCCCCCTAGGAACGGGTCAGCGCCGGGCGCGCGGGCGGTCGGCGAGGAAGCGGGCGGGGCCGCGGGTGGCGGCCGGACCGGAGTCGGCCGTCGGCTCCGTGGCGGCGGCCTCGGCGAGGCGGACGAGCCGGGCCTCGCAGTGGTCCAGCCACCGGGCCTCGGCTTCGGCCTGGAAGATCAGCTGTTCCACCACGAGGAGCCAGGCGACCTCGTCACGGTTGGCCGGGACATCGGCGAGGGCCTGGGCCTTGAGCCGGGTGTAGTCCTGCATCGCCTTCAGGGTGTGGTGGCGCTGGGCCTGGATGACGTGCCGGATGTCGACGCCCGGGGCGCCCACCGCCATCGCCAGCTTGATCGCCAGTTCGTCGCGGGGCGGGTTGGTGCGGTCCACGGGCGTCTCGAACCAGTTGCGCAGTTCGGCTCGGCCGTCGTCGGTGATCGCGTACAGGTCATGACCCGCGTCGTCCGCGCCGTCCTGCGCGACCATGCCGTCGCGCTCCAGGCGGCTGAGCGTCGTATAGACCTGGCCGACGTTCAGCGGCCAGGTGGAGCCGGTGCGCGACTCGAATTCGGTGCGGAGCTGGGAGCCGTACCGCGGCCCGCGCTCCAGGAGGGCGAGTAGCCCGTGACGGATCGACATACTGAGTATGTATACCGAGTATGTTGCTCGTGGCAAGTCCCTCAGGACATCGGACGGAGGCCCGGACCGGCCTAGTGGGTGCGACGGATACGGAACGCGAGGAAGGCCAGCCCCAGGCCGACCAGTGCGATCCCGGCGCCGAGCGAGACCTGCTGCACCTGCCGCACGGCGTGCGCGTCCAGCGCCTGCGCGGACGCCCGCCGCGACTCGGGGAAGGCGCCGGGCGGCGGGGTGTAGACGGGCACGTCAGCGGCGTCGGGCTCGGGTGCGTCCTCGTCGAGGGGGGCGTCGGCCCGCGCGAGCTCCAGCGGTGACAGGGACCGCCCGGGACGGGCCCGTCCCTCACCGGCCACCTGGCCGGCCAACGGTGCCTCCGAAGCGGAAACGGAAGCGGAAGGGGACGGGGTGGCGGGGTCGGAAGCGCTCTTCGACGGCCCGGCGGGCGGCTCCGCAGGCGCGTCGTCCGAGGTGTCCGAGGTGTCCGAGGTGTCCGAGCCGTCCGAGCCGTCCGAGGCGTCCGAGGCGGTGACCGCCCCCGAAGACGCGAGCGGACCGCTGCCCGCGGGCCGGAGCGTCGCCGGGTCCGACGGAAGGGCGGAGGGCAGCGCGGTCGGCACGGCGGAGGCCGGCGGGGACAAGGGCGTGGAAGGAGCATCGGGAGCGCCCGTCGAGGGGCGGGGTGAGACGGCGCCGGCCGAGCTGCCGATTTGCTCTCCCGCGTACGCCGCTCCGCTCACCGTCCCCAGCGCCGCCCCCGCCACCATCACCAGACAGGCCACACACTTCGCCGACCGCGCTGGGAGGAGTCCTGAAGCCATGAGATCAGCGTCACACGCGCCGATATATCCGGCATCCCGGATGAGGAGGCGCCACCCGTAGGCGCAACGGCCCGGCGCGCATCAGGCACGTCGGCACGCATCACGCGCAACGCCGCGCACCATGTGTAACGAGCCGAGGGGCTCGGAGCGATCCGGGCCGGGTCCTGCCTAGGCCGGGTCGCCGGTGGAGATCCGCAGTTCGAAGTGGGCGCCCCGCTCCGCGACGGCCGTACCGGAGGCGGGGAACTGGTTGACGACCTGGTCCTCGGCGTATGCGTTGCCCGGCTCCTTGATCTCCTTGATCGTCCAACCCGCCGCCAGGGCACAGGCCTTCGCCGAGTTGACGTCCTTGTAGATGAAGTTCGGCGCCATGACCTTCTGCGGGTCGTCCGAGGACTCCATCGGGTCCGTGCAGGCCTCGGTCTTCATCGTCCGGTTGCGCTCCGGCGGCTTGTGCTCGCCCGCCACCGACGAGTCGCCGGCCTTGCCGGACTCCTTTTCGTCCGGGAGGGACAGCACCGTGATCAGGCCGCCGACCGCGAGCAGCGCGACGACGATGGAGCCGACGATGACCGGCGTGTTCCGCTTGGAGCCGCCACCGCCCGATCCGCCGCCGCCCGTGCTCTGCGGGGAGGTCATGTACGGCGGCGGGGTCTGGTGGGCCAGCGGGCCCGGGGCCTGGTATGCCGGGGCCGCCTGCGGGTAGCCGTAGCCCGGCGCGGGCGCCGGGGCGGGGTTCGGCTGGTTGTACGGTCCGGGCTGGTGCGGCTGCTGGTGCGGGTGCGGCTGGTACGGCATCTGGACGCTCTGCGGGGACGGGTTCGCCTGGTCGACGGGCGGGAAGACCGCCGAGCCGACGTCGGAGCCGCTGTTGGCGGGACCTCCGCCGCCGACGATCACCGGAGCGCCCGTCATGCCGCCCGAGGCGTTCAGTACGCGCGCGATCTCGTCCCGCATCGCGGCGGCACTGGGGAAGCGCTCGTTCGGGTTCTTCTTCAGCGCGCGGGCGACGAGTGCGTCCATGGCCGGGGTGACCGAACGGTTGATGCTGGACGGAGCGACGGGCTCCTCCTGCACATGCGCGTACGCGATGGCGAGCGGCGAGTCCGCGTCGAACGGAATCCGGCCGGTGAGGAGTTGGAAGAGCATGATGCCGACCGAGTACAGGTCGGACCGGGCGTCCACCCCGCGCCCGAGGGCCTGCTCGGGGGAGAGGTACTGCGGCGTGCCGACGACCATGCCGGTCTGGGTCATCGAGGTGACGCCCGACTGCATGGCGCGGGCGATGCCGAAGTCCATGACCTTCACGACGCCGCGCTTGGTCATCATCACGTTGCCGGGCTTGATGTCCCGGTGGACCAGCCCCATCTCGTGGCTGGTCTCCAGCGCGGCCAGTACATCGGCCGTCACCTTGAGCGCTTTGTCGGCGGGCATCGCGCCGTAACTGCTGATGTCCGCCTGGAGTACGGAGCCGAGCGGCTGCCCCTCGACGTACTCCATGACGATGTACGGCATCAGCGCGCCGCCGAGCTCGTCCTCGCCGGTGTCGAAGACCGACACGATGTTGGTGTGCTGGAGCTTGGCGACGGCCTGCGCCTCGCGCCGGAACCGCTCGCGGAAGGACTGCTCGCGCCCCAGCTCCGTGTGCAGCGTCTTGATCGCGACCTGGCGGTCGAGCGCGGCGTCGTACGCCAGGTATACGGAGGCCATCCCGCCTTCGCCGAGCAGGTCGCGAAGCTGGTACCGGCCGCCCGCGACGGCACCGCCCGCGTAGCGACCTTGTGCGCCGTGTGCGCCGTCCTGGCTCATGACTTGCTTCCCCCTCGGCCCGCGTCTGACGCGAAGATCCGTATGACGGGCCAAGTCTGCCCGAGGGGTACGACACGTCAAGCCGGGTGCCCGTTCCGTGACCCTAAGCACAAGAAGCGTCTCGGAAGCGTTACAGGAACCGCGTCGAATTTGCTTGTGCGGCACGCCAGCCGGTTGGATGACCCGTCCCTCTCGAAACCGGTGTGTCCGACAGAGGCTGTAGCGTGACGTGGCAATGCAGCTAGGCACCGTGAGAACCCGCGGACGCGCGGACAGATACGACGGCGAGGACTGATGGCACCCGATTCCGAAGCAAACGGCGGCGGAGTTTCGGATGGCACCGACTCCTGGGGGATCGGCGGTGTTGTCGGCGACGGACGTTACCGGATGACCCACCGGCTCGGCCGGGGCGGCATGGCCGAGGTCTATGCCGCGGAGGACGTCCGTCTGGGACGTACGGTCGCGGTGAAGCTGCTCCGATCCGATCTCGCCGAGGACCCGGTCTCCAAGGCCCGATTCACGCGCGAGGCGCAGTCGGTCGCGGGCCTCAACCACCATGCGATCGTCGCCGTGTACGACTCCGGCGAGGACATCGTGGGCGGCCAGACCGTCCCGTACATCGTGATGGAGCTGGTCGAGGGCCGCACCATCCGTGACCTGCTCCTCAACGCCGAGGCCCCGCCGCCCGAGCAGGCGCTGATCATCGTCTCGGGGGTGCTGGAAGCCCTCGCGTACTCGCACCAGCACGGCATCGTGCACCGCGACATCAAGCCCGCCAACGTGATCATCACGGACTCCGGCGCGGTGAAGGTGATGGACTTCGGCATCGCCCGCGCGCTGCACGGCGCGCAGTCGACCATGACCCAGACCGGCATGGTCATGGGAACACCCCAGTACCTCTCCCCCGAACAGGCGCTCGGCAAGGCTGTCGACCACCGCTCCGACCTGTACGCCACCGGCTGCCTGCTCTACGAACTTCTCGCCCTGCGGCCCCCGTTCACCGGTGAGACCCCGCTCTCCGTGGTGTACCAGCACGTCCAGGACATTCCGGTGCCGCCGTCCGAGGTGTCGGACGTGGTGCCTCCGGAGCTGGACGGGATGGTGATGCGCTCGCTCGCGAAGGACCCGGACGACCGGTTCCAGAGCGCCGAGGAGATGCGCGGCCTGGTTCAGTACAGCCTGCAGATGCTCCAGGTACAGGGCGGCCACACCGGTACGTGGAACACCGGCCCGGTCGCGATGCACGAGGCCGGCCACACCCCCGCCATGGGCATGGCGGGCGGGACGACGGCGATGGGTCACCCGATGCACGGGGAGACCTCGCAGGGGCCGATCCTGCCGCCGATGAACCCGGACGACGGGGGCTACGACGGCGGGCACCACCGGTCCGGTGGTGGGCGCGGCAAGATGTGGCTGTTCGTCGTGTTCGCGCTGATCGCGATCGGCGCGGGCGTCGCGTTCGCCGTCCAGGCGGCGAACGGCACCGACACGGGGGAGAAGACGCCGCCCCCCGCCACGTCCAGCACCCCGTTCCCCTCGAAGTCCTCGGCGGATCCGACCGACGAGGAAACCGAGCCGTCCGAGGAGCCCGACAACTCCTCGGGCAGCCAGTGGACGCCCAGCGAGAAGCCGTGGACGCCTTCCCCCACCCCGAGCAAGCCGTCGTTCACCCCGTCCGAGACCCCCTCCTCACCGGGCCCCGGAACGGCTGACGGCGGCAACGGCGACGACGGCGGCAACGGCGACGACGGCGGTGCGGCCACCGAGGGCAACGGCGACGGCGGCAACGGCGATGACGGCGGTGCGGCCACCGAGGGCGGCTCGGGCAACCCGTCCGGTACCACTTCGGGCCCGGGCACGACGGCCGGGAACGCGGCAGTGGGCACCAGCGCCGGCCAGTAGGCGGCCCGTGTCCGCCGGGAGAAAGCCACCGCGGCCCGCCCCGCGCGCTCGCCCCGCGAAGGCGTTGCACACCGCCTTCACCCCATGAAGGCCTCGCACACCGCCTCGTACTCGCGCGTCCACCACACCGCCAGGGCCGACACCGCAGGGAACTGCGGGTCGGCCCTGCGATCGTGCAGGCGGTAGCGCCAGCGCAGTATCCAGAAGTCGTTGAGCCGCTCCCACCACACCCGGTGCACCGCTGCGGCCAGTTCCGCCGCGCCCGCCCCGGCCGCGTGCCGGTACGCGCGGGCGTACGCCCGTACCTTGTCCAGCTCCAGTTTTCCGGCCGGCTGGACGAAGAAGATCGCCGCGGCGCGGACCGCTTCCTCGGCGCGCGGCTGGACCCCCAGCCGGTCCCAGTCGACGATCGCGACCGGGTCCGCGCCCCGGTAGAGCAGGTTGAGGGGATGGAAGTCACCGTGGACCCACCCCGTGGCGGGCCCCTCCGGGGTGGGCGGGCGGCGGTGGGCGTGCCGCTCCAGCAGGGTGCGCCGCTCCACCAGCCGGTGTACGGCGAGTTCGTCGAAGGCGTCCCTGGGGGTGCTCCGGGGGTGCTGTCCGCGGGCGGCCGCCAGCAGATCGTCGATCAGCGCGAACGTGTCGGCGGGGTCGGGGCTCCCGTATCCGGGCCGGGGCGGCTGCCCGGCGCCCGCACAGCTCCCGGTATCGCTGCTGCCGGGTGCCATGACCTGTTCCAGACCGGTGTGTACGGCTCCGAGGAGCGTCCCGAGCCGTTGCGACTCGGCACGGGTCAGCTGGGCGCCGATCCGGTGCATGCCGTCCACCCAGGGGTGCAGGGCGTAGCAGCGGTCGTCGATGACCGTGACCGTGTCACCCTCCGTGTCCGTGAGCGGCGGGACCACGGGCACGCCGAGCGACTGGAGGCGCTGGGTCGCCCGGTGCTGTCGCACGATCGTCGCGCGCTCGCCGGTGGCGTCGTCCAGGTGCTGTTTGTCGAGATGGTGCTTGAGGAAATAGGAGCCACGGGTGGTGGATACGCGGTAACCGTGGTTCAGGAGGCCCTTGTTGAGCGGTTCGCAGGCGAGCGGTTCACCGGCGTCCGGGTAGCGGCGCAGCACCTCGCCGACCGGAGGAACAGGCGGGTGGGTTGCATATGAGCGCGGCACTTACCAAATGGTAGATCACGCTGCGTTGCGGATCGCCTGACTTGCGTCGAAGTCCAGAGTGTGCTCTGTGACGAAGTGGGGGGCCAGGCGGAGAAAGGCCGGCTCGAAGGGCTCGCCGTTGACCATGGTGGGGGCGGCGCCGAACATTTCCCGCTGTTCGGGGCCGGGGTGCACGATCTCGGCGGGGCCGGTGAACTGCACCGACCAGAGGTTTTCGCCGTCTTCGGAGGCCGCGGTGTTGAAGTTGTCCGCCCCATAGGCGACGACGCTTCCGTTGCACGCCTCGTGGTAGCCGAAGCCGCTGTGCATCCGCAGGAGGATGCGGTCGCCGACCACGATGTGGCGGGCCACTGCCAGGAAGGGGAGGGCCCGCATGCTCGTCGCCAGCCGGCCGTAGGGAACGCGGCCCAGCAGCTCGATCGCGTGGAGTTCCTCAGAGGACATAGGACCACTGTCCGGTACCGGTAAGGGCCCGGTAAGAGTCGGCGGCCCCGGGTGCTTCGGGACCAAAGTCCCAAGATCACCCGGAGCCGCCCGACGCGACTCCCCGCGACTTCCGACAGCTTCCCGCGGCTTCCCGCGACTCCCTGTGTCTCTCGGTGCGCCTCAGCGCGTCCCGGTGCCGCTCATCGCCGCTCGGCCTGCCGGCGGGCCACATAGGCGGCGGCCTGCGACCGGCGCTCCATGCCCAGCTTGGACAGCAGGCTGGAGACGTAATTCTTGATCGTCTTCTCGGCGAGGTGGAGACGCTCGCCGATGACCCGGTTGGTCAGGCCCTCGCCGATCAGGTCCAGGATCTTGCGTTCCTGCTCGGTGAGGTTGTCGAGCTTGTCGTTGCTCTTGCCGTTCTTGCCCTCACGCAGCCGTTCCAGCACCCGGGCGGTCGCCGCGGGGTCCAGCAGGGACTTCCCGGCCGCCACGTCCCGTACCGCGCTCAGCAGCTCGTTCCCGCGGATCGCCTTCAGGACGTAGCCGGACGCGCCCGCCATGATGGCGTCGAAGAGGGCCTCGTCATCGGCGTACGACGTCAGCATCAGGCATTTGATGTTCTCGTCCCGGGATCGGACCTCCCGGCACACCTCCACCCCGCTGCCGTCCGGCAGCCGTACGTCGAGCACCGCGACATCGGGACGCGTCGCGGGGATCCGCACCAGCGCGTCCGCAGCCGTGCCGGCTTCACCGACGACCTCGATGTCTTCCTCGACGGAGAGAAGCTCATGGACTCCGCGTCGGACGACCTCATGGTCATCGAGCAGAAATACAGTGATTTTTCCATCGTTCCGCACAAACGCAGTCTCACATACTCGCTTCGGCTCCGCTCCTGTCAGCTCCGGTTCGGCACCTCGCCGCCCTATCCCTGGCGCCTTTCTCCGGGATAACGTGCCGTTGTTCCGGCGGCCTGCAAGGCTGTTACCAGTGCTGTGACCAGCAAGACTTCGCGATTTTTTCGATTTACTTGGAAATCCAAGCAAAATCGCAGGTCAGATAGGGTTTCGCAGTTATGCGAAGCACTGGGTAACGTGCCTATGACAGGGCGCTCGCCGGGGCACCTGTCACGCCTGATCCCGGCCGAGCGGCACACACCCCGTGCACGGGTCCGGAAACAGGCGAGCCGCACTGGTTCCCGGCAGACCCCGGGGGCCGGACCGACGGAGGAGCACGCACGTGACCGTGGAGAGCACTGCCGCGCGCAAACCGCGACGCAGCAGCAAGCGGACCAGCGCCGCGAAGACGCCACAGAGTTCCGAGCCCCAGCTCGTACAGCTGCTGACGCCCGAGGGCGAGCGCGTCGAGCACCCGGACTACCAGATCGATCTGACCGCGGACGAGCTGCGTGGTCTGTACCGGGACATGGTTCTGACCCGCCGCTTCGATGCGGAGGCGACAGCCCTTCAGCGCCAGGGCGAGCTGGGCCTGTGGGCCTCGCTGCTGGGCCAGGAGGCCGCGCAGATCGGCTCCGGCCGGGCGCTGCGCGACGACGACTACGTCTTCCCGACCTATCGCGAGCACGGCGTCGCCTGGTGCCGCGGGGTCGACCCGACCAATCTGCTCGGGATGTTCCGCGGCGTGAACCACGGCGGCTGGGACCCGAACACCAACAACTTCCACCTGTACACGATCGTCATCGGCTCGCAGACCCTGCACGCCACGGGCTACGCCATGGGCGTCGCCAAGGACGGCGCGGACTCGGCCGTGATCGCGTACTTCGGTGACGGTGCCTCCAGCCAGGGCGATGTCGCCGAGTCGTTCACGTTCTCCGCGGTCTACAACGCCCCCGTGGTGTTCTTCTGCCAGAACAACCAGTGGGCCATCTCCGAGCCGACCGAGCGGCAGACCCGCGTCCCGCTCTACCAGCGTGCCCAGGGCTACGGCTTCCCCGGCGTCCGGGTCGACGGCAACGACGTGCTCGCCTGTCTGGCGGTCACCAGGTGGGCACTGGAGCGGGCCCGCCGGGGCGAGGGGCCGACCCTCGTCGAGGCGTTCACCTACCGGATGGGTGCCCACACCACCTCCGACGACCCGACGAAGTACCGGGCCGACGAGGAGCGGGCGGCCTGGGAGGCCAAGGACCCGATCCTGCGGTTGCGTACGTACCTGGAGAAGCAGAAGCTCGCGGACAGCGCGTTCTTCACCGCGCTGGACGAGGAGAGCGAGACCCTCGGCAAGCGGGTGCGCGAAGCGGTACGGGCCATGCCCGACCCCGACCCGATGGCGATCTTCGAGCACGGCTACGCGGACGGCAGCTCCCTCGTCGACGAGGAGCGCGCCCAGTTCGCCGCCTACCAGGCATCGTTCGCAGACTCTGCCGAGGAGGGCAACTAGCCATGGCCGTGGAAAAGATGTCCATCGCGAAGGCGCTCAACGAGTCGCTGCGCCTCGCCCTCGACACGGACCCCAAGGTCCTCATCATGGGCGAGGACGTCGGCAAGCTCGGCGGTGTCTTCCGTATCACCGACGGACTGCAGAAGGACTTCGGCGAGGGCCGGGTGATCGACACCCCGCTCGCCGAGTCCGGCATCGTCGGTACGGCGATCGGGCTGGCCCTGCGCGGCTACCGTCCCATCGTCGAGATCCAGTTCGACGGCTTCGTCTTCCCCGCGTACGACCAGATCGTCACGCAGCTCGCGAAGATGCACGCCCGTGCGCTCGGCAAGATCAAGATGCCGGTCGTCGTCCGGATTCCGTACGGCGGCGGCATCGGTGCCGTCGAGCACCACAGCGAGTCGCCCGAGGCCCTCTTCGCGCACGTCGCGGGCCTGAAGGTGGTCTCGCCGTCCAACGCGAGCGATGCCTACTGGATGATGCAGCAGGCCGTTCAGAGCGACGACCCGATCATCTTCTTCGAGCCGAAGCGCCGCTACTGGGACAAGGGCGAGGTCGACACCGAGTCCATCCCGGGTCCGCTGCACAAGGCGTCCGTGGCCCGTACGGGCTCCGATCTCACCCTCGTCGCCTACGGCCCGATGGTGAAGGTCTGCCTGGAAGCGGCCGCGGCCGCCCAGGAGGAGGGCAAGTCGGTCGAGGTCCTGGACCTGCGGTCGATGTCCCCGATCGACTTCGACACCATCCAGACGTCGGTCGAGAAGACCGGCCGGCTCGTCGTGGTCCATGAGGCGCCCGTGTTCTACGGCTCCGGAGCCGAGATCGCCGCCCGGATCACCGAGCGCTGCTTCTACCATCTGGAAGCACCGGTGCTGCGGGTCGGCGGCTATCACGTCCCCTACCCGCCGGCCCGTCTTGAGGACGAGTACCTGCCGGGCCTCGACCGGGTGCTCGACGCCGTCGACCGCTCGCTGGCGTACTGAGGAGAGGGGTCGTGACGACGATGACCGAAACGTCTGCTCGCTTCCGTGAGTTCAAGATGCCCGATGTGGGCGAGGGACTGACCGAGGCGGAAATCCTCAAGTGGTACGTCCAGCCCGGTGACACGGTCACCGACGGGCAGGTCGTGTGCGAGGTCGAGACGGCCAAGGCGGCCGTGGAGCTACCGATCCCGTTCGACGGGGTGGTGCACGAACTGCGCTTCCCCGAGGGCACGACCGTCGATGTCGGCCAGGTGATCATCGTGGTGGACGTGGCGCCGGGCAGCGGTGACGCCGCTCCGGCCGCTGCCGCCGCTGCGGTCCCGGCTCCCGCGCAGGCCCCGGCGGCCGCCGAACCCGAGGCCGAGGCGCCGAAGGGCCGTCAGCCGGTCCTGGTCGGCTACGGCGTGGCCGAGTCCTCCACCAAGCGCCGCCCGCGCAAGGGTGCCGCGGTCCCGGAGCCCGCGGTCGCCGCTGTGCAGGCCGAGTTCAACGGGCACAACGGCCACACCGCCGTGACCGTCGTGCAGGCCGTACCGGACGTGCCGGGGAGCCGCCCGCTCGCCAAGCCGCCGGTCCGCAAGCTCGCCAAGGACCTGGGCATCGACCTGGCGTCGGTCAGCCCGACCGGCAAGGACGGCATCATCACCCGCGAGGACGTCCACGCGGCGGCCGTGCCCGCCCCGGCCCCCGCGGCCGTGTCCGTCGCCGCGGAGCCCACCACGGGCGCCGCGCCCGAGGCACCGGCCGCACAGGCTTCGGCAACCGCCCGGGAGACCCGTATCCCGGTCAAGGGTGTCCGCAAGGCCATCGCCCAGGCGATGGTCGGCAGCGCCTTCACGGCGCCGCACGTCACCGAGTTCATCACGGTCGACGTCACGCGCACGATGAAGCTCGTGGCCGAGCTCAAGGAAGACAAGGACATGGCGGGAGTCCGGGTCAACCCGCTCCTGATCATCGCCAAGGCACTCCTGGTCGCGATCAAGCGGAACCCGGACGTCAACGCCGCCTGGGACGAGGCCAACCAGGAGATCGTTCGGAAGCACTACGTGAACCTGGGCATCGCGGCCGCCACACCGCGCGGTCTGATCGTGCCGAACATCAAGGACGCGCACGACAAGACCCTGCCCCAGCTCGCCGCGGCGCTGGGCGAGCTGGTCACCACGGCCCGGGAGGGCAGGACGTCGCCCGCGGCCATGGCGGGCGGCACGGTGACGATCACCAACGTCGGCGTCTTCGGCGTCGACACGGGCACGCCGATCCTCAACCCCGGCGAGTCCGCGATCCTCGCGGTCGGCTCCATCAAGCCCCAGCCGTGGGTCCACAAGGGCAAGGTGAAGCCGCGCCAGGTCACCACCCTGGCGCTCTCCTTCGACCACCGCCTGGTCGACGGCGAGCTGGGCTCCAAGGTGCTGGCGGATGTCGCCGCGATCCTGGAACAGCCGAAGCGGCTGATCACCTGGGCCTGAGCGCCCGGACACTCCGGAACCGGTGGGCCCGCGCGGCTGAACGCGCGGGCCCACCGGCCTGTTTCACGTGAAACAGGACAAGGCGCGGCGTCATAGGAAGAAGCGCGGTGTCCCAGGCCGAGGCGCGGTGCCCCAGGGCAAGGCGCGGCGTCCCCGGGCCGGAGCGCGGTGTCATCAGGTCGAATTCGCGGTCACCGCCGGCCGCTCCTCGTACGCGAACGGGGGTGCGGCCACCGTGATGGTGGCCGCACCCCCGCAGGGCTTCCAGGAGACGAGCGCCTCCTCGAAGCGAACGCTTCGAGGCGGCGGACGGGCTACTTCTTGAAGCCGTAGTCCATGAGCTTCTTCGCGTCCGCGGTGCGGTTCGCCTCGGAGGACGAGGTGAGCACCGTGCCGATGACGGTCTTGCCCTTACGCGTCGCGGCGAAGACCAGGCAGTACTTGGCCGTCGGGCCGGAGCCGGTCTTCACGCCGATCGCGCCGCTGTAGCTGCTGAGCATCTTGTTGGTGTTGCTCCACGACATGTTGCGGAAGCCACCGCTCTTCGTGGTCACCTTCTGCTTCGTCGACTTCGTCTTGACGATGGAGCGGAACGTGGAGTTCTTCATCGCCTTACTGGCGATCTTCGTCAGGTCGCGGGGGGTCGAGTAGTTCTTCGTACCCCCTATGCCGTCGAACGAGTCGAAGTGGGTGTTCTTCAGCTTGAGGCTCTTCGCCGTGGAGTTCATCTTGCCGATGAAGGACTTCACGCGGGCCGCGCGGGTCTTGCCGGAACCGAACTTGTCGGCCAGCGCGTAGGCGGCGTCGCAGCCGGACGGGAGCATCAGGCCGTAGAGGAGCTGGCCCACCGTGACCTTGTCGCCGACGATCAGCCGGGCGGACGAGGCGTTCTTGGAGACGATGTAGTCGCTGTACGCCTTCTGGATCGTGACCTTGGATTTCAGGTTCACGTTCTTCTGCGACAGCACCACGAGCGCCGTCATGATCTTGGTGGTCGAGCCGGTGGAGCGGCGGGTGTCCGCCGACTTGGTGAAGAGGGTCTTGCCGCTGCCGTTGTTCATCACGAAGCCGCCCTTGGCGACGATCTTCGGCGTCGGCGGCGCCGCTGCCTGCGCCTGGGTGGCGAAGGCGCTGCCCGCGAGCACGGCACCCGCGGTGAGAGCCACGGTGGCGGTGGCGGATGCGCGATTAATACGCTTGATACCGATATTCAACTGAACGCTCCAAATGCCCCTGAATTGCGGCCACATAAGGGTGCCGCTCGGTGGTGAGACTCCTGGGGCGGGGGAATGGATGTGTCCCCGAGCGGGTGAATTTGTGCCTGCTCGGTCACGTTTTCTTCAAGTCCCGGGGAGGTGGTCGCCGCGCCCGGGGACGTCCAGAATCCGGACCGGATCCCCCATGCGTGCATGTTGTATCTATGCTGTGCGCATGTCTGCCGCGCCCCCCGCCCCCGTACAGCCGCCCACGACCTCCCTCAAGCGGCCGCCCGCCGCCGAACGCGTCTACACCCACATCAAGGAGGCCGTCCTCGGCCGCCGCTACGAGGGTGGGACGCTCCTCACCGAAGGTGATCTCGCGGAGGCCGTGGGCGTTTCCCGGACGCCCGTGCGCGAGGCGTTGCTGCGGCTGGAGGTGGAAGGGCTGATCAAGCTCTATCCGAAGAAGGGCGCTCTGGTGCTCGCCGTCTCCGCGCAGGAGATCGCGGACGTGGTGGAGACCCGGCTGCTCGTCGAGGAGTTCGCCGCGCGCAAGGCCGTACCCGCTTCGGCGCGGTTCATCGCCCGGCTCGAACAACTCCTCGATGAGCAGCGGCAGCTGGCGGAGGACGGGGACCTGGCGGCCGTGTCGGTGAAGGACCGCTGCTTCCACGCCGAGATCGTGCGGAACGCCGGGAACGAGATCCTCTCGCGCCTCTACGACCAGCTGCGCGACCGCCAGTTGCGGATGGGCGTCGCCGTGATGGAGGCCCACCCCGGCAGGATCGCCGCCAACATCACCGAGCACGGTGAGCTCCTGGAAGCCATCAGGGCCGGTGACGCGGAGGGTGCAGCACAGGTCGTGCGGCGCCATGTCAGCAGGGTCAAGGTGCTGGTCAGGGGTGAGGACCGGTGAGTTCTGCCGCCGCTCCCACGCTGTCCCTGCCCGGTGATCCGCCCGGCGGCCGGCGCGCCGCCCGGATCTGGGGCATCGGGGTCGCCGTCTACTTCGTCGCCATCATCTTCCGTACGAGCCTGGGGGTCGCCGGGCTCGACGCCGCCGACCGGTTCGATGTCAACGCCTCGGCGCTGTCGACGTTCTCCATCCTTCAGCTGCTCGTCTACGCGGGCATGCAGATACCCGTCGGCCTGATGGTCGACCGGCTCGGCACCAAGAAGGTCCTCACCATCGGGGCCGTCCTGTTCACCATCGGGCAGCTGGGTTTCGCGCTCTCCCCCTCCTACGGCACCGCGCTCGCCTCCCGGGCGCTGCTCGGCTGCGGTGACGCGATGACGTTCATCAGCGTGCTGCGGCTCGGCAGCCGCTGGTTCCCGGCCCGGCGCGGGCCGTTGATCGGCCAGGTCGCGGCACTCTTCGGGATGGCGGGCAACCTCGTCTCGACGCTCTTCATCGCCCGCGCGCTGCACGGCCTCGGCTGGACCACGACCTTCGCGGGGAGCGCGTTCGCGGGTGTGGTGGTGCTGGTGTTGCTGCTGCTGTTCCTCAAGGACCACCCCGAGGGCCATGAGCCGCCACCCGCCGAACACGCGGGCGCCGCGTACGTGCGCCGGCAGATCGCCGCCGCGTGGCGGGAGCCCGGCACCCGGCTCGGTATGTGGGTGCACTTCACCACGCAGTTCCCCGCCATGGTGTTCCTGCTGCTGTGGGGGATGCCGTTCCTCGTGGAGGCGCAGGGGCTGAGCCGGGGGACCGCCGGTGAACTGCTCACCCTGGTGGTGCTCTCCAACATGGCGGTCGGGCTCGTCTACGGGCAGATCATCGCCCGGCACCATGCGGCGCGCGCGCCGCTCGCTCTGGGCACGGTGGCGGTGACGGCTCTGCTCTGGGCCGCCACGATCCTCCACCCGGGCGAGCACGCGCCGATGTGGCTGCTGATCGTCCTGTGCACGGTGCTGGGTGCCTGCGGGCCCGCTTCGATGATCGGCTTCGACTTCGCCCGGCCCGCCAATCCGCCGGAGCGTCAGGGCACCGCGTCGGGAATCGTGAACATGGGCGGTTTCGTCGCCTCGATGACCACACTGTTCGCGGTCGGCGTGCTGCTGGACGCGACCGGCGACAACTACCGCGTCGCGTTCGCCTCGGTCTTCGTCCTGGAAGCGCTCGGGGTCGTACAGATCCTGCGGCTGCATGCCAGGGCCACGCTCAGGGAACGCGACCACCATGTGGTCAGCCGGGTCGAAGCGGTGCACGTACCCGTGTAGTACGGCGGCGCGCCCGTCTCTCGTCCTCAGGACGGGCGCCGCCGATCGGGGAACTACGGCGTGACGGCGAAGTGGTGCAGGATCGCGGCCGCCAGATCCTGGTCGCCCTCGATCTTGATCCGGTCCGCGACCGCCGCCGCCCGGACCCGGCCGCAGGCCAGGCGGTAGTACGTCTCCCAGTCCATCGCCAGCGTCACCGCGGGGCCCAGCGACGGCGCGCCGTCGATCGAACCGCGGCCCTCCGCGTCGACCCGGACCGTCCGAAGGAACTCCAACGGACCGTGCACATCGAGCACGACCGCCGAATTGGCCGGTGCGCCCGCGTGCTTGGCGACCACCTTGGGGAGCGCTTCGAGCAGGGTGTCCCGGACGATGTGGGCGCCGGGGGAGTCCAGATTGCCCGGGACGCCCAGCGTGGTGCGCAGGTCCTGTTCGTGCACCCAGACATCGACGACCCGCATGTGCATGGCCAGTTCGAGGGTCTGCTGCGCACCGAGGGGCGCCCGCACCATCGTGTCGGGGGCGCGCGTCTCGTTGCGCAGCTGCCGGGCGCGGCGGATGAGCGTGTACTCCAGCTCGGAGGTCATCTCGGGCGCGGTGTGGTGGCGCCGGACGTCTACCTGCATCTCCATGTAGCGGGCGAAGTCGCTCTGTATGTGGTAGAGATCGCGCGGCAGGGTGTGGATGGGGCGCGGGTCGCCGAGCATCTCGCACTCCATGCCGATGATGTGTGACACGACATCACGCACCGACCAGGCGGGGCATGGCGTACGGCGGTTCCACTCCCCCTCGACGAGTGGCTTCACCAGCTCGGCTATCGACTCGATGGAGTGGGTCCAGGCGTCGGCGTAGGTCTGGAGGCTGGGATGGACGGTCACGGGACCCCTCGTGCGGTTCTGCGGTGCATGGGCTGGAGAGCAGGAAGTGCTGGCGGGCGGGCTGGCACTGACGGCGCTGTCGGCGAGCTGCGTGGGAGGTTCGTTGGCTAAGTTACGCTGCGAGCAGGCACCCCGGCAGTGCTTTCGTGTGACGATCGTAGGCCCGTGTTGACGGCTCGAATGCCAGGACGGTGGTAGTGTGCGCGCCTCCCTCATCCAGATCGCAGTAGACCAGGACGAATCCGTCAATTCCCGTCGAGAACGGGCCGCTTCGCTGGTCGTCGCTCAGCGCGGTGCCGATCTGGTGGTCCTCCCCGAGCTCTGGCCGGTCGGCGCCTTCGCGTACACGGAGTTCGCCGCGGAGGCCGAACCCCTCCAGGGTCCCACCCATGACGTGATGGCGAAGGCCGCCGCCGAGGCCGGGGTCTGGCTGCACGCGGGTTCGTTCGTCGAGCGGGCCGCGGACGGCACCCTCTACAACACCTCGCTCGTCTTCTCGCCCGAGGGCGAACGCCGCGCCGCGTACCGCAAGATCCACCGGTTCGGCTTCGACAAGGGGGAGGCGGTCATGATGGGCGCGGGCGAGGACCTGGTCACGGTCGCTCTCCCGGGGACCACGCTCGGCCTCACCACGTGCTACGACCTCCGCTTCCCGGAGCTGTTCCGCGGCCTCGTCGACGCGGGCGCCGAGACGCTGATCGTCGCGGCGGGCTGGCCGGAGCGCCGCCGGTCCCACTGGACGCTGCTCGCGCAGGCCCGCGCCGTCGAGAACCAGTCGTACGTCCTGGCCGTCGGTACCGCGGGCACGCACGCCGGGATCGAGCAGGCCGGGCACAGCATCGCCATCGACCCGTGGGGCGAGGTGCTGGCCGAGGCGGGCGCGGGCGAGGAGGTGCTGAGCGTGGAGTTCGACCCGGCGAAGGTCGCCACCACGCGGGAGCAGTTCCCCGCGCTGAAGGACCGCCGACTGGGACTGGCCGCGCCGCACTGAGACGCGGGCGGCCCCGTCGGTTTCACGTGAAACCGACGCACCGGGAGACGCTACGGGTGACGCCACGGGAGACGTACCGGGAGACGCTACGGGCGACGCACCGGGCGCGAAAGCGCTCAGCGAGGGCTCATCCCTCGTGCTCCTTCTCCGCGAGCACGATCACGCACATCGATACGGCGATGAGCAGCGCGGCATCGGCGTCTTCGCGCACGATGTCGATGCCGTACGTGTCGCGGATCGTCAGTCGGCGGCGGGAGATCTGCGCGAGCAGTTCGCCGTCGTAGTCGACGGCGAACTCGCGGTCCAGGATCCTGCCGCTGACATCCAGTTCCGTGCCGTCCACCAGCGTCACCCGGTAGTGATTGCGCAGCAGTGAGAGCCGCTTGCGCCGGACCGTGGCCAGTTCCTCGCCGCCGCGCTCGATGACCATCGTGTCGCGCAGGCTGATCAGCTTCTGCCGCAGTTCGACGAGGACCCGTCCGTCCCGGTCCTTCAGCTCGAAGGTGTCGCGCACCCGCATGGCCTTGCCGTCGACGAGGAAGACCTTGTGTCCCTCGGTGTCCTCGATCCAGTAGTCGTCACCGACAGCGAACAGCCGCTCACGTACAAGAAGTCTCATGGGCCACAGGTTCCCCCGAGCCCCGGCGGAATGCGCGCAGGTTGGCGTGATGTTGACTTGTGACATGGCTACACGTGCACGCGTCCGCGCCCCCGAACTCATCGGCAAGGGCGGCTGGCTCAATACAGGCGACCAGCAGTACACCCTCGCTGATCTGCGAGGACGCATCGTCATCCTGGATTTCTGGACGTTCTGCTGTGTGAACTGTCTGCATGTTCTCGATGAGCTGCGCGAACTGGAGGAGAAGCACCGCGACACCGTGGTGATCATCGGTGTCCACTCGCCCAAGTTCGTGCACGAGGCCGAGCACCAGGCCGTTGTCGACGCCGTCGAGCGCTACGAGGTCCACCACCCGGTCCTCGACGACCCCGAGCTGGCCACCTGGAAGCAGTACGCCGTACGCGCCTGGCCGACCCTCGTCGTCATCGACCCCGAGGGCTATGTGGTCGCCCAGCACGCGGGCGAGGGGCACGCCCACGCCATCGAGAAGCTCGTCGAGGAGCTGGAGACCGAGCACACCGGGAAGGGCACGCTGCGCCGCGGCGACGGCCCGTACGTCGCGCCCGAGCCCGTCGCCACGTACCTGCGCTTCCCCGGCAAGGCACTGCTGCTCCCGGACGGCGGCTTCCTGGTCTCCGACACCACCCGGCACCGGCTGGTCGAGCTGGACGCGGACGGCGAGAGCGTGCGCCGGTACTTCGGAAGCGGTGACCGGGGTCTGGTGGACGGCGGTCCGGGAGAGGCCCGGTTCAGCGAACCGCAGGGGCTCGCCGTGCTGCCCGACGGGCGGATCGCCGTCGCGGACACCGTCAACCACGCGATCCGCGCCCTCGACCTGTCGACCGGGCTGACGAGCACCCTCGCCGGTACCGGCCGCCAGTGGTGGCAGGGCACGCTCACCAGCGGCCCGGCGCGCGAGGTGGACCTGTCCTCGCCGTGGGACGTCGCGTGGTTCGCGGACCGGCTGTGGATCGCCATGGCGGGCGTGCACCAGCTGTGGACGTACGACCCGGCGGGCGGGACCGTACGGGTCGCGGCCGGGACGACCAATGAGGGCCTGGTGGACGGACCGGCCGCCGAGGCGTGGTTCGCCCAGCCGTCCGGGCTCGCGGCCTCGGCCGACGGAGAGCGGCTGTGGGTGGCCGACTCGGAGACCTCGTCGCTGCGGTACGTCGACCGCGACGAGATGGTTCACACGGCCGTCGGCACCGGCCTCTTCGACTTCGGGCACCGAGACGGAGCCGCGGACCAGGCACTGTTCCAGCACCCGCTCGGTGTGACCGCGCTGCCCGACGGGTCCGTCGCCGTCTGCGACACGTACAACCACGCGCTGCGGCGTTTCGACCCGCACAGCGGCGAGGTCACCACGCTGGCGACGGATCTGCGCGAGCCGAGCGACGCCGTGCTGGTCGACGGCGACCTCGTCGTCGTCGAGTCCGCCCGCCACCGGCTGACCCGGCTGCGGCTGCCCGAGGAGGCCGTACGCGTCGCGGACCAGGCGCACCGCACACAGCGCGCGGCCACCGAGATCGCGCCCGGCACCCTGCGGCTCGACGTGGTCTTCCAGGCGCCCGCCGGACAGAAGCTGGACACCCGGTACGGGCCCTCGACCCGGCTGCTGGTCTCCACGACCCCGCCCGAACTCCTGGCGCGGGGCTCCGGAGCCGGTAGCGGCCTGGGGCGGGACCTGGTCCTGGCGGACGGGGTCACCGAAGGCGTCCTGCACGTCTCGGCGATGGCGGCGTCCTGCGACGACGACCCGGCCAACGAGTACCCGGCCTGCCACGTGCACCAACAGGACTGGGGCGTTCCCGTCCGCGTGACCGCGGAGGGAACGTCCCGGCTGCCGCTGGTGCTGGCGGGGATGGACGACAGGGGCTGACGGCTCGGAAGCCGTCGGTTTCCACCGTGCCGCCCTGGATGACGCTACGGGCGTGCAGCGGAGGGGCGTCGTCCCTGTACGCACCGGTGGTGGGGGCGCGGGACGGGTCGTGGAATATCGGGGGAGTCCGGGGTGCCGGCGAAGGGTCACGCCCGGCCGGTGCGATCTCTCCGGCCGGACGCGCGGGTCACTGGTACCGGCGGTCGTCCTCGGACACGACGGTGGTGGTGGGCGGCACGATCATGCGGCGGCGGCGCGCGACGCTCATGTACACGAAGACCCCGACGAGGCCGACGAGCATCATGATCCAGCCGACCAGACCGACGTTGACGCTGTCCATTTCCCAGTCGGTCGCGAAGGCGAGTATCGCCCCGCCACCGATGAGAAGAATGCATCCTCCGAGTCCCATGAAAACTGCCCTCCTGGACGACCCGGTGGTTCCGGGCCGGTAGCGACCGGGTACCCGCCCCGGCAACGACCATGTCCCGGGAAGGCGTTGGGCGGACAATGGGGAGGCCCCGGGGCGGCGGAGGACGCCCCGGGGCCGTCGAAGGCGTCGGGTCAGCCCGCCAGGAACGCCGCCAGGGCGTTCGCCAGCAGATACGGATCGTCGGCACCGCACAGTTCGCGGGCGCTGTGCATGGAGAGGATCGCGACACCGACATCGACGGTCTGGATGCCGTGCCGGGCCGCGGTGATCGGACCGATCGTGGTGCCGCACGGCATCGAGTTGTTGGAGACGAACGTCTGCCACGGCACGCCCGCCTTCTCGCAGGCGGCCGCGAACACGGCCCGGCCGCTGCCGTCGGTCGCGTACCGCATATTGACGTTGACCTTGAGGATCGGCCCGCCGTTGGCCACCGGGTGGTGCGTCGGGTCGTGGCGCTCGCCGTAGTTGGGGTGCACGGAGTGGCCGGTGTCGGAGGAGAGGCAGACAGTCCCGGCGAAGGACCTGGCGCGGTCCTCGTACGAACCGCCGCGGGCGAACACGGAGCGCTCCAGGACCGTGCCGAGCAGCGGCCCCTCCGCACCGGTGTCGGACTGCGAACCGTTCTCCTCGTGGTCGAACGCCGCCAGCACCGGGATGTACGGAATCTCCGCGTCCGGCTGCCCGGCGACGGCGGCCAGAGCGGCGGTCGCGGCGTGCACGGAGAGCAGGTTGTCCATCCGCGGCCCGGCCACCAGCTCCCGGTCCCGGCCCAGGTAGGACGGCGGCTCGATGGCGTGCGGCATCAGGTCCCAGCCGGTCACGTCCGCGGCGTCGACGCCCGCCTCCTCGGCGACGAAGCCGATCAGATCGCCCTCCGCGACATCGCCGAGTCCCCAGATCGGCTGCATGTGCTTCTGGCGGTCGAGCTTGAGGCCCTCGGTGTTCACGGAGCGGTCCAGGTGCACGGCCAGCTGCGGGACCCGCAGCAGCGCCCGGTCGATGTTGACCAGCCGGTGCGTGCCGTCCTTGAGCGAGATCCGTCCCGCGAGGCCCAGGTCGCGGTCCAGCCAGGTGTTGAGCAGCGGGCCCCCGTAGACCTCCACCGCGACCTGCCGCCAGCCGTACGCGCCCGTGTCGGGCAGCGGCTTCACGCGCAGGTTCGGCGAGTCGGTGTGCGCGCCGGCGATCCGGTACGGAGTGTGCGGACCCGCACCTTCCGGTACGTACCAGGCGACGATCGCCCCGCCGCGCAGGACGTACTTCCCCCCGGTGGAGGCGTCCCAGGCCGCGGTCTCCTCGACCTGGCGGAAGCCGGCCTTCTCCAGCCGGGCCGCCGCGCTTGCCACGGCGTGGTACGGGGACGGACTGGCCGCCAGGAAGGACATCAGGTCGTCTGTGTGCGCACGATCGAAGCGGAGGGGAGAACTCATGTTCTTCACTGTAACGAGGACCGCCCCGGAGAGCTGACGGTTGGCCGACGGTGGCACATGTCGATCGTGCGCCCCGCGTGTGAGGTACGTGCGCCCCGCGTGTGCCTACGGTGAGGGAAGCCCTGCCGAGGGCTTCTCGCCGTCCTGCGCCTGCTGCGAACGCTTCGCGAACAGCGCCGCGAGGTCCTTGGCGAGGTCCTTGTCGAACGTGGCCTTCGAGGGGGCGTCCGTGGCCGCCCACAGCACCGTCGTGCCGACCCGCAGCTGCCCGGTGAGGCCGTAGGCTCCGCCGTACCCCTGAGGTCCGGAGCGGGCGTCACGTTCGTCGCCCAGGGTGCCGAGGTCCGCTTTGTCACGGCCGTTCGTGCGCGCGGTGTGCTTCCACAGCACCTCGTACGCGGCGTCGGCGGCCTTCTCGTCCTTGTACGCGACCAGCCAGAAGCGGACCGAGGCGTCCCGGTCCTCGCGTTCGAAGGAGACGGAGCCCATGTAGCTGGAGTTCTCACACCCCGCGCGGCCCTTGACCGGGCAGATGGCGCTCTTGGCGAGATCGTTCATCGGCGAGGCCGACGCGTTCTCCCCGCGCTTCCAGCCCGGCATCGCGGCCTTGTCCGGCAGCATCGCCGCGACCTGCGCCTTGTCGAGTGCCGTCGCCTTGCCGTCGCTGTCACCGCCGCCGCCACTGCCGCAGCCGACGAGCAGCACGGCGGCCACTCCGGCCGCCGCACACCGTACGGACCACGTGCGCGTGGCCGAACCCATGGAACTCACGACGGACACTCCCCCTCCGGATCTGGATGCCGATCATAGAGACGGCCCGCCCCTCAGGGAGGGGCGGGCCGTAGCGATGGTGTGCGGAATGTCCCCGCGGTGCCGGAGAGGCGGACAAGAACGCGGAGAGGCGTACTAGAACGCGGCCTCGTCCAGTTCCATCAGCGAGTTGTCGACGGACTCGGCGAGCGCGCGCTCGGCCGAGACGCCCGGCAGGATGTTCGCGGCGAAGAACTTCGCGGCGGCGATCTTGCCCCGGTAGAAGGCGACGTCCTTGGCGGAGGCGGTCGGCAGCTTCTCGGCCGCCACGGCCGCGCCCTTGAGCAGCAGGTAGCCGACGACGACATCGCCGGAGGCCAGCAGCAGGCGGGTGGTGTTGAGCCCCACCTTGTAGATGTTCTTGACGTCCTCGCCGGTCGCGGTGAGGTCAGTGATCATCGCGCCGACGATCGCCTCCAGGTCCACGGCGGCCTTGGCGAGGGAGTCCAGCGAGCCGGCCAGTTCCTCGTTGCCCTGGGTGCCCGAGAGGAACTTCTTGATCTCCTCGGAGAGCGCGTTCAGCGAGACACCCTGGTCGCGGACGATCTTCCGGAAGAAGAAGTCCTGGCCCTGGATCGCCGTCGTGCCCTCATAAAGGGTGTCGATCTTGGCGTCACGGATGTACTGCTCGATCGGGTACTCCTGGAGATACCCGGAGCCGCCGAACGTCTGGAGCGACTGCGCCAACTGCTCGTACGACTTCTCGGAGCCGTAGCCCTTCACGATCGGGAGCAGCAGGTCGTTGAGGCCGTGCAGCGCCTTGGCGTCCTCGCCCGCGGCCTCCTTCTCCTGGATCGCGTCCTGGACGGAGGCGGTGTACAGCACGAGGGAGCGCATGCCCTCGGCGTACGCCTTCTGGGTCATGAGCGAGCGGCGCACGTCGGGGTGGTGCGTGATGGTGACCTTGGGCGCGCTCTTGTCCATGAACTGCGACAGGTCCGTGCCCTGGACGCGCTCCTTGGCGTACTCCAGCGCGTTCAGGTAGCCCGTGGAGAGGGTCGCGATGGCCTTCGTGCCGACCATCATGCGAGCGAACTCGATGATGCGGAACATCTGGCGGATGCCGTCGTGCTTGTCGCCGACCAGCCAGCCCTTGGCGGGGTGCCTGTCGCCGAACGTCATCTCGCAGGTGTTGGACGCCTTGAGGCCCATCTTGTGCTCGACGTTCGTCGCGTACACACCGTTGCGCTCGCCCAGTTCGCCGGTGGTCCAGTCGAAGTGGAACTTCGGGACCATGAAGAGCGAGAGGCCCTTCGTGCCGGGGCCGGCGCCCTCGGGGCGGGCCAGCACGTAGTGAAGGATGTTCTCGGACATGTCGTGCTCGCCCGACGTGATGAAGCGCTTCACCCCGTCGATGTGCCAGGAGCCGTCCTCCTGCTCCACGGCCTTGGTGCGCCCCGCACCGACGTCCGAACCGGCGTCCGGCTCGGTCAGCACCATCGTCGAGCCCCACTGCTTCTCGACGGCGATCTCCGCGATCTTCTTCTGCGCCTCGTTGCCCTCATCGAAGAGGATGCCGGCGAACGCCGGGCCGGAGGAGTACATCCAGACCGCCGGGTTCGCGCCGAGCAGCAGCTCCGCGTAGCCCCAGATCAGGGAGCGCGGAGAGGTGGTGCCACCGATCTCCTCGGGCACGCCCAGGCGCCAGTACTCGGAGTCCATGAAGGCCTGGTACGACTTCTTGAAGCTCTCCGGGACCGGTGCGGTGTTGGTCTCCGGGTCGAAGACCGGCGGGTTGCGGTCGGCGTCGGCGAAGGAGTCGGCGAGCTCGTTCTCCGCGAGGCGGTTGACCTCGTCGAGGATGCTCTTCGCGGTCTCGACGTCCATCTCCGCGAACGGGCCGGTGCCGTACAGCTTGTCGCGCCCGAGGACCTCGAAGAGGTTGAACTCGATGTCGCGGAGATTCGACTTGTAGTGCCCCATGGGAAGGCTCCGTAATCAATAGCAGTGGCGCACAGCGCCCCGGGGAGTGATGCGGGTCGGGCGACAGGCCGGCGTGGATATATCAGCTGACCTCTCCGATGATGCTACCCGTCAGTAATAAGGCGCAACCCCTCAAGCCGTAGATGTGTCCGATTACTCTTTGCGGCATGTACGGCTACGACCAGAACCAGGCTGCACAGCAGCAGATGGCCGGCGGCTACGGCGAGCAGCCGCTGTACCCCGAGCCCTCGCCGCCCTCCCTGGCCGATGCGGTACGGGCCTTCACCACCGGCTCGATGTCCGCCGAGGACTTCCAGCAGATCTTCGCCACGTCGAAGGTCTACTGCCCGCGCGGCGACAATCCCGGCTTCCTCGCCCTCCACAACACCCAGCAGCCGGTGATCCCGATGTTCACCACGCTCAAGGAGTTGCGGCTGTACGCGGGCAAGGAGTCCAAGTACTTCGTGATCACCGGCGCCGAGGTGATCGACCTGCTGCCGACGGGCTACGGCTTTGTCCTGGACATGGAGGGTGATCACCGCATGGTCTTCGACGCCAAGGCCGTGGAGCAGATGGTCGACTTCGCGATGCGCCGCATGTACGGCTGAGCCCCGGCTTCCAGTCTCCGGGGGGAGGGTCCGTGCCACCGATGGGTGGCACGGACCCTTTCCGCTGTCCGGGACCGGATCATGCCTGTCCGGGTGCGGATCGTGCCTGCCTGGGACCGGATTGTGCCTGTCCGGGACCGGATCGTGCCTCCGGGGGTGCGTGGGGCGTGCCCGGGAATGAATGCCACCTTGCAAGATGTTCACTGTTCAACTAAATTGAACGCAGAACACTCGCCCGGAGGTGGCTCTCATGCCCGCAGTGACCGTCGAAAACCCGCTGACCCTGCCCAAGGTCGCCGCCTCGGGCGACGCCGCGGCCCGTCCCGTGCTCGCCGTCACGACCGCGCCGAGCGGTTTCGAGGGGGAGGGCTTCCCGGTGCGCCGTGCGTTCGCCGGGATCAACTACAAGTACCTCGACCCGTTCATCATGATGGACCAGATGGGTGAGGTGGAGTACGAGGCCGGGGAGCCGAAGGGCACCCCCTGGCACCCGCACCGCGGCTTCGAGACCGTCACGTACCTCATCGACGGCACCTTCGTCCACCAGGACTCCAACGGTGGCGGCGGCACCATCCGCAACGGCGACACCCAGTGGATGACGGCCGGCTCCGGCCTGCTGCACATCGAGGCCCCGCCGGAGTCCCTCGTCATGTCCGGCGGCCTCTTCCACGGCCTCCAGCTCTGGGTGAACCTGCCCAAGGCCGACAAGATGATGGCTCCCCGCTACCAGGACATCCGCGGCGGTGAGGTCCAGCTCCTCACCTCCCCGGACGGCGGCGCGCTGCTCCGTGTCATCGCCGGTGAACTCGACGGGCACGACGGGCCCGGCATCACCCACACCCCGATCACGATGATCCACGCCACCGTCCGGCCCGGCGCCGAGGTGACCCTGCCGTGGCGCGAGGACTTCAACGGCCTCGCCTACGTGCTGGCCGGACGCGGCACCGCCGGTGCGGAGCGCCGCCCCGTCCACATGGGGCAGACCGCGGTGTTCGGCAGCGGTTCCTCGCTGACCGTCCGCGCGGACGAGCAGCAGGACGCCCACGCTCCGGACCTGGAGGTCGTCCTGCTCGGCGGCCGTCCGATCCGTGAGCCGATGGCGCACTACGGGCCGTTCGTGATGAACAGTCAGGCCGAGCTGAAGCAGGCTTTCGAGGACTTCCAGGCCGGCCGCCTCGGCACCGTGCCCGCGGTCCACGGCATGTGACGTTCGCTCACTCGTACGGGGGTGCGGGTGGGACAGTGGCCCCGTGCTGTGATCGGGTGGGAGGGTGCATACCCAAAAACCCCTCCTGCCCGACACCGCGCGGCGCACGGCCGCCTGGTGCGGTGTCGTTCTGCTGGTCACCGGCGTCGTCGCGGTCGCCGTCTGGCTGTGCATCGTCTTCAAGACCGCGGTCACTCCGGTGCTGCTCGCGCTGCTCGGTACCGCGCTGCTCGGTCCCGTCCACCGCTGGCTGACCGCCCGTAAGGTGAATCGTTCCCTCGCCGCCGGGCTGACCTGCGCCGTGCTCGTCGCGGTGGTCGGCGGTGCCGGGTACATCGTCGTCACCGCGCTCATCGACACCGGCGGTCAGATCGTCGCCTCGCTGAAGGACGCCGGGCAGTGGGTGGTCGACCACCTCGGCGTCGCGGGCGACACCAATGTGAACGACCTCGCCGACAACGCCAAGAGCCTCGTCGAGAAGTTCGGCGCGAGTGCGGCGGGCGGCCTGCTCAGCGGGATCAGCCTGGTCGGCTCGCTGGTGGCGACCAGTGTCCTCGCCCTGCTGCTGACCTTCTTCTTCCTGCGCGACTCCGACCGTGCGGTGAACCTCGCCCACTCCGTCGCCCCGCGCGGCACCGGCGACCTGGTGGAGGCCATGGGCCGGCGGGCCTTCGAGGCCGTCGAGGGCTTCATGCGCGGCACCACGTTCATCGCGCTGATCGACGCCCTGTGCATCACGGTCGGCCTGCTGATCCTGGACGTGCCCGGTGCGGTGGGGCTGGGGGCGCTGGTCTTCGTCGGCGCGTACATCCCGTATCTCGGGGCCTTCATCTCCGGCGCCGTCGCCGTGCTCGTCGCGCTCGCCGACCGGGGCCTCGTGATCGCCCTCTGGGTCCTGGGGGTGGTGCTCGCGGTCCAGGTGCTGGAGGGCCACATCCTCCAGCCGATGATCCAGAGCCGTACGGTCCAGATGCATCCCGCGATGATCATGATCGCCCTGACCGCGGGCGCCAGTGTCGCGGGGCTGCTGGGGATGCTGCTGGCGGTACCGCTGTGCGCGGCGGCCTTCGGTGTGATCGGCGAGCTGAGGAAGGGCTACGGCGAGACCTCCCCGGCAACCCCGACGGACCCGCCCCCCGACGTCTCCCCGGGCCCGTCGGGCGCCTGAGGACGGCTCCCGGCCGCCCGGTACGCCCGCGACGTCTGGGGCTGCTTGCGATGTCCGTGACGACCGGGACATCTGAGACGCCCGCGGCGTCTGGGCCTGGGCCGCCTGGGCTGCCTGGGACGCCTGGGACGTCTTCCCGGGCCGGGGGACCGCTCACGCGGCAGGGGGTTCCGCTCCCTCCACCGGCTCCGGGCCTTCCCCCGCCTCCGGTCCTTCCCCCGCCTCCGGTCCTTCCACCGGCTCCGTGAACTCCCCCGGCTCGGCCGACTCGTACAGCTCGAACCAGATCGACTTACCCTCCCCCCGGGGATCGACCCCCCACGAGTCCGCCAGCATCTCCATCAGCACCAGCCCCCGGCCGCTGGACGCCATCTCGCCGGGCCGCCGCTTGTGCGGCAGTTCGTCGCTGCCGTCGGCCACCTCGACCCGCAGCCGCCGCTCCCCCCGCTCACCGGCCGCCTCGGCGACCATCAGCGCGTCCCCGTCCGTGTGGACCAGCACATTGGTGGCCATCTCGGAGATCATCAGCACGGCCGCGTCGACCTGTTCCGCGTCCGCCCAGTCGTGCAGCATCTCGCGCAGCTGCTGCCGGGCGACGGCGATCCGCTCGGGCTCGGCCTGGGCGATCGTCATCGCGGTGCGACGCGGCGGTGCCAGTCGCGTCGTGGAGCTCTCGCGACGGAGCACCAGCACCGCGATGTCGTCCTCGCGGCGGTCCGCCAGTGGCCCCGTCGTGTAGTGCGAGGTCGGCCCGTGCACGGCCTGCACCAGCGCGTCGGCGAGCTTCTCCAGGTCCTCGACGGGCTGCTCCAGGACCGGCCGGAGCCGGGTCCAGCCGGTGGCCATGTCGTGCCCGCCGGTCTCGATGAGCCCGTCCGTGCACAGCATGATCGTTTCGCCTGGTTCCAGGACCACCCGGGTCGTCGGGTAGTCCGAGTCCGCCTCGATGCCCAGGGGCAGCCCGCCCGCGGTCTGCCGGATCACCGCGGTGCCGTCGACGCTGATCACCACCGGGTCCGGATGGCCCGCACGGGCGATGTCGAGGGTCCCGTCGGCCGGGTCCACCTCCGCGTACAGGCAGGTCGCGAAGCGCGGCGCCGTGGGTTCTTCCCCGTCCCCGTCACCCAGGTCCTCGTACGCCTCGGTGAGCCCGGAAAGGAAGCGCGACGCGCGGGAGAGCACCGCGTCGGGACGGTGCCCCTCGGAGGCGTAGGCGCGCAGGGCGATGCGGAGCTGGCCCATCAGGCCGGCCGCCCGCACGTCATGGCCCTGGACGTCGCCGATGACGAGCGCGATGCGGCCGGTGGGGAGCGGGATCATGTCGTACCAGTCGCCGCCGACCTGGAGGCCGCCGCCGGTCGGGATGTAGCGCGCGGCCACGGTCATGCCGGGGATGTCCGGCCCGAGGGACGGCATCATCGAGCGCTGGAGCCCCAGTGACAGCTCGCGCTCGGTCTCGGCGACCCCGGCACGGGCCAGCGCCTGGGCGAGCATCCGCGCGACCGTCGTGAGTACGGCACGCTCGTCGGGCGAGAACGCCACGGGGTGCCGGAACCCCGCCATCCAGGCCCCCATCGTGCGGCCCGCGGAGATCAGGGGCAGGAAGGCCCAGGACTGGCGCCCGAAGCGGCTGGCGAGCGGCCAGGTGGCCGGGTAGCGGCGCCGGTAGTCGTCGGGGGAGGGCAGATAGATGGCTCGCCCCGTGCGGACGACCTCGGCGGCCGGATAGTCGGTCTCCAACGGCATGTCGGCGAACGGTTCCTCGTCCCCCACGTTGTGCCCGTGGTGCCCGATGATGGTCAGCCGCTCCCCGGCGGCGCCGAACACGGCGAGCCCGTCCGGCGAGAACCCGGGCATGGAGAGCGAGGCGGCGACCCGCAGCACCTCCTGGGTGGACCGGGCCTCCGCCAGCGCCCGCCCGGCGTCCAGCAGGAACGCCTCCCTGGACCGGCGCCAGTCCCCGGTGATGGAGGTGTGCGCCGCGGTGGCGCCCGGCTGCGGCTCGGCGACCTCCTGGAGTGTGCCGATCAGCACATAGCTCTCGAACCTGTGGTCGACCGGATAGGTCGGCTTGGACCTGCTGCGTACGGTGCGCAGGACCCGGCCCCGCTCGTCCACGATCCGCAGCCGCGCCTCGGCCAGGGTGCCCTCGGCGACAGCCAGATTCACGACCCCGTAGATCTCGTTCCAGTCGACGGGGTGAAAACGGGAACGCACCGCGGCCTCCCGGTAGACGCCGGGCTCGGTGGGCAGGCCGAGCAACCGGGCCGCCTCCGCATCGAGCGTGACCGTGCCGGCTGCGTTGTCCCAGCGCCACAGACCTGTCGCGATCGCGGCCAGGATTTCCTCGGTGCGCATTGCCCCACTTTAGGAAGATGTCCGCGATCGACGCCACCGAGGGGTCGCTGAGCGTGGGAGTCCGTGCCCGGCGCCCGCCGACGCGGCCCGCACCACCCCTGGATGATCTTGAACTGTCAAAGGCAATGAAGTGGTGCGGGCGTGGGCGGTAGCCTGGGGTGGCTCAATCCACCCCGAACCGCGAAGACTGGATGAACGACGATGCATCGGTACAGGTCCCACACCTGCGGCGAGCTCCGCGCCTCTGACGTCGGTACCGACGTCCGGCTGAGCGGCTGGCTGCACAATCGCCGAGACCTGGGTGGCATCCTCTTCATCGATCTGCGCGACCACTACGGTCTGGTGCAGCTCGTCGCCCGCCCCGGCACCCCCGGCAACGACGCCCTGGCGAAGCTGACCAAGGAGACCGTCGTCCGTATCGACGGCAAGGTCTCCGCCCGCGGCGCCGACAACGTCAACCCGGAACTGCCGACCGGTGACATCGAGATCGAGGTCACCGAGGTCGAGGTACTGGGCGAGGCCGCCCCGCTGCCCTTCACGATCAACGCCGAGGACGGGGTCAACGAGGAGCGGCGTCTGGAGTACCGCTTCCTCGACCTGCGCCGCGAGCGCATGCACCGCAACATCATGCTGCGCACCGCCGTCATCTCCGCGATCCGGCACAAGATGACCGCCCTCGGCTTCAACGAGATGGCGACCCCGATCCTCACCGCGACCTCCCCCGAGGGCGCCCGCGACTTCGTGGTTCCGTCCCGGCTGAACCCCGGCAAGTTCTACGCGCTGCCGCAGGCCCCGCAGCAGTTCAAGCAGCTGCTGATGATCTCGGGCTTCGACCGCTACTTCCAGATCGCGCCGTGCTTCCGCGACGAGGACGCCCGCGCCGACCGTTCGCCGGGCGAGTTCTACCAGCTCGACGTCGAGATGTCGTTCGTCGAGCAGGAGGACATCTTCCGGCCGATCGAGAAGCTGATGACCGAGCTCTTCGAGGAGTTCGGCAACGGCCGTCACGTCACCTCCCCGTTCCCGCGCATTCCGTTCCGTGAGTCGATGCTGAAGTACGGCAACGACAAGCCGGACCTGCGGGCCCAGCTGGAACTCGTGGACATCTCCGACGTCTTCGCGGACTCCGAGTTCAAGGCGTTCGCCGGGAAGCACGTCCGCGCCCTCCCGGTGCCGGACACCGCGGGTCAGTCCCGGAAGTTCTTCGACGGCCTCGGCGCCTACGCGGTCGAGCACGGCGCCAAGGGCCTCGCCTGGGTGCGCGTCGGCGAGGACGGCACGCTGGCCGGTCCGATCGCCAAGTTCCTCACCGAGGCGGACGTCAAGACCCTCACCGAGCGGCTCTCGCTGGTGCCGGGCCACGCGATCTTCTTCGGCGCGGGCGAGTTCGACGAGGTCTCCAAGATCATGTCGGTGGTCCGGGTCGAGGCCGCCAAGCGGTCCGGCCACTTCGAGGAGGGCGTCTTCCGGTTCTGCTGGATCGTCGACTTCCCGATGTACGAGAAGGACGAGGAGACCGGCAAGATCGACTTCTCGCACAACCCCTTCTCGATGCCCCAGGGCGGCCTGGACGACCTGGAGACGAAGGACCCGCTGGACATCCTCGCCTGGCAGTACGACATCGTCTGCAACGGCATCGAGCTGTCCTCGGGCGCCATCCGGAACCACGAGCCCGAGCTGATGCTCAAGGCGTTCGAGATCGCCGGTTACGACCGCGAGACCGTCGAGCACGAGTTCGCGGGCATGCTCCGCGCGTTCCGCCTCGGCGCCCCGCCGCACGGCGGCATCGCTCCGGGCGTCGACCGCATCGTGATGCTGCTCGCCGACGAGCCGAACATCCGCGAGACGATCGCCTTCCCGCTCAACGGCAACGCCCAGGACCTGATGATGGGCGCTCCCACCGAGCTGGACGAGACCCGCCTGCGCGAGCTGAACATCCAGCTGCGCAAGCCGGTCGCCTCGGCGAAGGACAAGACCGAGAAGTAGGGCCGAGACACATGGCCGAGAAGTAGGGCCGAGACACATGGCCGCGAAGTAGGGCCGAGAAGTAGGGCCGAGAAGTAGGGCCGCGAAGTAGGCCTGAGGAAAGAACCAGAAGCAGGACCGAGAAGTAGGCCCTGCGCCTGTTTCACGTGAAACAGTCCCCGATCACCTGATCGGGGACTGTTTCGCTGTGTGGGGCCCTTGGTGTGACGAACCGCGTCGACCCGACCCACGACGAGCCGTACCTGCGGGGCACTCAACTCACCGGCGGGTACGGGCACGTGGAGTTGCGGCCGTTCCCGCCCCGGCCACCGGTACAGCCGGATGGCCCCGGTCCGGATTCGCGCGGGCCGTGGTCGGCAAAGACTGGCACCTGAGACCGCCGTGCCGTCTCGTGCCGACAGCCGGAATCACCGAGGAGTCTGCCACCGTGCTCGTCCCCCGTCGCCCGTACGTTCTCTTCGCCGCCCCGTTCGTCCTCCTGGCCCTGCTCCTCACCGGCTGCTCCACGGAAGCCACGGAAGCCACGGAAGCCGCGGACTCCACGGCCGCCGCGCTCGCCGGACCCCCGGGTGGTGCGGCGGGGCCGGAGTCCGCCGCCATGGCCGGGCGGGCCGCTCCGGCTCAGCCTGCCCGCCCCGAGGAGATCCCGTACCTGGGTCCGGGGACTAGGGGGCTGATCCCGTCCACCGCCCGGCAGGCGCTCGTCGTCACCGGCGAGGCCGCCGACTCCAACCGGTCCACCGCCGTGCTCTACACCCGCGACGGCCCGACGAAGAGCTGGAGACCGGCGACCGGCCGATGGCCCGCCCACAACGGGATGCAGGGGTGGACGGACCTTCATATGGCGGGCGACCTCAAGTCCCCCAACGGCGTCTACTCCCTCACCGACGCGGGCGGCAGGCTGCCCGATCCCGGCACCCTGCTGCCGTACGACGAGCAGCCGCACTTCGCGGTGAGCGGTGACGGGTTCTTCGGCGAACCCCTGGAAGGCTCTTTCGACTACGTCGTCGCGATCAACTACAACCGCACGGCAGGCGTCACCCCGCTCGACCGCACCCGCCCGCTCGGCATGGACCGGGGCGGCGGCATCTGGATCCACGTGGACCACGGTGGCCCGACCCAGGGCTGCGTCTCGCTCCCGGAGGAGCGGATGGAGGAACTCCTGCGCACCCTGGACCCGGCGAAGAACCCGGTGATCGTGATGGGTGACGCCGCCGCCCTGGAACGCTGAACCAGCGACCGCGTACATCCCCCGCGACCGGCGTGCATCCCCAGCGACCGGTACGTCCCCCGCGCCCGCGACCGCGTACATGCCCCGTGTCCCGAAGGCCCACGCACAAGGGCCCGGAACCGCGCTCGGCGGTCCCGGGCCCTTCGCCGGCTGTCTGTGTATCCGGCTGCCGACCGCTAGGCGGTCGGCTTCTCCTCCAGGCGCGGGAACAGCACCGCGCCCTTGGTGACGGTCGATCCTGCGGGCAGCAGGCCCCAGGTGCCCGCGTCCTGGACCCGCTGGCCGGCCAGGGCCCCCAGGGACTCCTCGGCGCCCAGGGACTCCCACAGCTTCTGCGAGGTGTCCGGCATCACGGAGTTCAGCAGGACCGCGACCCCGCGCAGTGCCTCGGCGGCGGTGTACAGGATCGTCGCGAGGCGGGCCTGGCCCTCGGGCGAGGTGTCCTTGGCGACCTTCCACGGCTCCTGCTCCGTGATGTAGCCGTTGACCTGCTTCACGAAGTCGAAGATCGCCAGAATGCCGGCCTGGAAGTCCAGCTCCTCGCCGATCTTCCGGTCGGCCGTCGCGACGGCCTGCGCGAGGCCCTCCCGTACGGCCTGCTCGGCGTCACCGGCGGCCGTGGCCTCCGGCAGTGCCCCGCCGAAGTACTTGCCGACCATGGCGGCCACGCGCGAGGCGAGGTTGCCGTAGTCGTTGGCGAGCTCGGAGGTGTAGCGGGCGGAGAAGTCCTCCCAGGAGAACGAACCGTCGCTGCCGAACGCGATGGCGCGCAGGAAGTACCAGCGGTACGCGTCCACGCCGAAGTGCGCGGTCAGCTGCTGCGGCTTGATGCCGGTCAGGTTCGACTTCGACATCTTCTCGCCGCCGACCATCAGCCAGCCGTTGGCCGCGACCCGGCCCGGCAGCGGCAGCCCCTGAGCCATCAGCATCGCGGGCCAGATGACCGCGTGGAAGCGGAGGATGTCCTTGCCGACCAGGTGGACGTCGGCCGGGAACGTCGCGTCGAACTTCTCCTGGTTGGCGCCGTAGCCGACCGCCGTCGCGTAATTGAGCAGCGCGTCGACCCACACGTAGATGACGTGCTTCTCGTCCCACGGCACCGGGACGCCCCAGTCGAAGGTCGAGCGGGAGATCGACAGGTCCTGAAGCCCCTGCTTGACGAAGTTCACGACCTCGTTGCGGGCGGACTCGGGCTGGATGAAGCCGGGGTTGGCCGCGTAGAACTCCAGCAGCTTCGGGCCGTACTCGCTCAGCTTGAAGAAGTAGTTCTCCTCCTTGAGGATCTCCACCGGCTTCTTGTGGACCGCGCACAGCTTGGTGCCGTCCGCGTCCTCGATCAGATCGCCGGGGAGCTTGTACTCCTCGCAGCCCACGCAGTACGGGCCTTCGTACCCGCCCTTGTAGATCTCGTCCTTGTCGTACAGGTCCTGCACGAACTCCTGCACACGGTCGGTGTGCCGCTTCTCCGTCGTCCGGATGAAGTCGTCGTTCGCGATGTTCAGATGCTCCCAGAGGGGCTTCCACGCCTCTTCGACAAGCTTGTCGCACCAAGCCTGCGGAGTGACGTTGTTCGCCTCGGCCGTGCGCATGATCTTCTGACCGTGCTCGTCCGTGCCGGTGAGGTACCACACCTTCTCGCCCCGCTGGCGGTGCCAGCGGGTGAGCACGTCGCCTGCGACGGTCGTGTAGGCGTGGCCCAGGTGAGGAGCGTCGTTGACG
Organism: Streptomyces sp. NBC_01433; assembly: GCF_026340105.1. NCBI lineage: Bacteria > Bacillati > Actinomycetota > Actinomycetes > Kitasatosporales > Streptomycetaceae > Streptomyces > Streptomyces sp. NBC_01433. The sequence continues at coordinate 2,542,282 of NZ_JAPEPM010000001.1, forward strand.
TAGTAAATGGGGGTCGATACGTAGAAGGACTTCACGTCTTCGCCCCCTGCTTCTCGGGATCCAGTGGCCGCCATGGTCGAAATCCTAACGGTCCGTGGGAGATCCCCTCACCTCGATAAACGCGGCCCGCGCAGCCCAGAGCCCGCAGCGTCGGCGGAGATCCCATGCAGAGACCACGCAGAGCCTGCGGAGAACCCACGCAGAGCCGACGGAGAGCTTTGCGAAACATGCCTTCCGGTAGTTAAGACGCATCCTGGGAGGGAGTGGACACGCATGCACGAGGCAGGGGACATCACGATGCGGGTACTTGTCGCCGAGGACGAGGAGATCCTGGCGGAGCTGGTCGCCACCGGGCTGCGCCGGGCCGGGTTCGCGGTCGACACGGTGTACAGCGGTGACGCGGCGCTCGCCTATCTCGGGCTGCACGACTACGACGTGGTCGTCCTCGACCGCGACCTGCCCCGTGTGCACGGCGACGACGTGGCCCGCAGGCTGGTCGCCTCCGGCTCGCGGACCAGGATTCTGATGCTCACCGCCTCCGGCACGATGGAGGACCGTGTCGCCGGGCTCGATCTCGGCGCCGACGACTACGTGGCCAAGCCGTTCGAGTTCCCCGAGCTGGTGTCGCGGGTACGCGCGCTGCGGCGGCGCAGCGCCAGGCCCGTACCGCCGCAGCTGGAGCGGTACGGCATCCGGCTCGACACCGTGCGGCGGGCCGCGTCCCGGGACGGCCGGGACCTGGATCTGTCGCCGAAGGAGTTCACGGTGCTCCAGCTGCTCCTGGAGGCCGACGGCGGGACCGTCAGCGCGGAGGAACTGCTGGAACGGGCCTGGGACGCCAACGCCGACCCGTTCACCGGGGCCGTGCGCGTGTGCATGAGCAAGCTGCGCGGCAAACTCGGCGAGCCCGGCCTGATCCGTACCGTGCAGGGCGTCGGGTACGCCCTGTGAAGCGGCGGACCGGGCTCCGGGGGATGGTGGGCGCGGCGAACGTGCCGCACTCCACGATCCGGACCCGCATCGCTCTTGTGTACGGCGGGGTGTTCCTGGTTCTCGGGACCGCCCTGCTCGCCACCGTCAACCTGGCGTCCCGCGCCGGTACGGACTCCGAGGCGCGCGCCATCGCCTCGTCGGCCGCTGTCGTGCAGCCCGGCTACGCCGTGAACGGCCCGCTGATCAGCCGCAGCCGTCTCGGGCCGCCCACCGTCTACGACCTCACCGACCATGTCAGCGACGCGGCGGGCCAGCAGCTCATGTACTGGTCGATCGCCATGCTGCTCGTGATGACGGCGTGCGCGGTCGCGGTGGGGTGGTGGACCGCCGGGCGGGTGCTGCGGCCCGTCCACGCGATGACCGCGAAGGCCCGCCGGCTCTCCGAGCACACCCTGCACGAACGGATAGCTTCCAGCGGCCCGGACGACGAGCTGAGGGAACTGGGCGAGACGCTCGACGCGCTGCTGGCGCGGCTGGAGAAGGCGTTCGACAGTCAGCGGCGGTTCATCGCGAACGCCTCGCACGAGCTGCGGACGCCGCTGGCCACACAACGGGCCGCGATTCAGGTCGGGCTCGACGACCCGACGCCGGAGGATCTCGTCCGGACCCGGCAGACGCTTCTGGACGCCAACCGGCGCAGCGAGCGGCTCATCGAGGGACTGCTGGTGCTGGCACGCAGCGAGCGGGGGCTGGCGACGAGCGAGCGCGAGAAGGTCGGCTTCGCCCGGGTGGTGGAGGAGGAGGCGGCCCGGCAGCAGGCCCGGCAGCGTGCGGCGCGCGGCGTCCCTGGCGTCCCCGGCGTCCCCGGCGTCCCCGGCGGGCGGGAGGCGCCGGTGATGGACGTGAGGACCGTGGTGAGCGGGCCCTGCACCGTACGCGGAAACCGGCTGCTGCTCGCCCAACTGGTGGCGAACCTGCTGGCCAACGCCGTGACGTACAACGTGCCCGGCGGGTCCGTGGAGGTGTCGCTCACGGCGGCGGGGGTTCTGGTGGTGCGCAACACCGGTCCGGTGGTGGCCGACGCGGACATCGCGGGGTTCTTCGAGCCGTTCCGGCGGGGTGAGGGCCGTGACCGTATGGGGCCGGGGTCGGGGCTCGGACTTTCGATCGTACGTTCTATCGCGGTGGCCCACGGCGGTACGGTCACGGCGGTGCCCGGCCCCGAGGGCGGCCTCGCCGTGACCGTACAGCTGCCGGTGGATCAGCCTTCGGTGACCGTCTCGCGGGCCGCGATCCAGGTCGGCAGCCCGGCCAGGATCTCCCGGTAGAGCTCGGCGTCGGTGACCTCGCGCGGCGCCGGGCCCGCGTGGAAGAAGCCGGCGTTGTCGACGTCCAGCTTCCGCAGGAAGTCGAAGCCCTTCGCGTCCTGTTCGCCGAACGCGACGAACTGGAAGAACAGCGGCAGCCGTGCCGCATCGGCCAGTGCCTGCTTGGCGGCCTGCTTGGCGTCCGGCGGCCCGTCCGTCTGGAAGATCACCAGGGCGGGTCCGGTGGCCTCCGACTTCTCGTAGTGGGCGACGACCTCCTCGACGGCGCGGTGGTAGTTGGTCCGGCCCAGGCGGCCGAGGCCCGCGTGCAGCTCGTCGATCCGGCCCTCGTGTGCGGTGAGGTCGATCGTCCCGGTGCCGTCGATGTCGGTCGAGAAGAAGACGACGGGCACGGTGGCGCTCTCGTCGAGGTGGGCGGCGAGAGCCAGCGCGCGGTCGCCCAGGTGCTGGGCGCTGCCGTCCTTGTAGAACGGCCGCATGGAGCCCGACCGGTCCAGGACCAGATAGACGGTGGCGCGGAGCCCCGTCAGCCCGTGCGTCTTGAGTCCGGCCTGCGCCGCCTTGTACGGGGCGACGAGCTGGGGCGCGCGCGACTTGACCCGGGCGGGGGCCACGGCGGGCTTGCCGGGAACGGCGGCCGTCGTGGGGGCAGGGGCAGGGGCAGGGGCGGCGGGGGGAGTTTCGACGGGCTTGGAGGTCTCGGGGACCTCGATCGCCTTGGGGGCTTCTGGGGCTTCTGGGGCCTCCACGGGCTCGACGACCTCGGGAGCCTTGACGGGCTCGGGGGTTTCGACGGCCGTGACGGGCTCGGGAACTGCCTCGGGAGCTGCCTCGGGGGCGGGCTTCGGCTCGGTCTCCGGCTCGATGATGGCGGACGGCTCGGTTTCGGCGACCGGCGCGGCCTCGACCGGCTCCGCCTCAGCGACCGGCTCGGTTTCGGCGACCGGCGCGGGTGCCGGTTCCGGGTCCAGGTCGATGGTGATCGGTTCCGGCGTGGCGTCCGACGTGGCCTCCGGCTCGACGGCCGGCGCGGCCTTGATCGGCTCGGCGTCCTCGACGGCGGCTGCCACCTCGGCGGTCTCGACGGGCTCCACGACCTTCACCGGTTCGGGAGTCGGCGTCGGCTTCGGCTTCGGGGCCGAGCCCTGGGCCGGGACCGTAGGCGTGGCCGCCTTGTCGAACGCCGCCGCGACCAGGTCCGACGCCAGCCCGCTCTCGCGCCCGGCAGCCCCCGAACCGGAACCGGAACCGGAAGAAGGCGAAGGTACGGAAGAGACGGAAGAAGAGGAAGAGGAGGAAGCCGAAGCAACCGAGGAAACCGACGAAACCGAGGAAGCCGAAGAAGGAGAGGCCGGGGCAGGAACCGAGACCTTCGGTTCCGGTACGGACGCCGACGCCGGAGTGTTCTCCGGCTTCGACGCCGTGGGCTGGGTGCGCTCGGCCTGGGGCGGGACGGTGGCCGTGGTCGGCTCGTCCCGCTCCGTGCGGCCGAACACCTTGCGCAGCAAGCTCCGAATGCCCATGGGCGAGGCCTTTCGCATGAGTTGAGTGCGGTAAATGCCCGACCTGCGGAATTTGATCCCTGGCCAGGGCGGATACGTAAGGTTAGCGGCCGGATCCGGCCGTTCGGCGGTACGGCCCGCCCCTGGGGCAGCTGAGCCGCAACCGATCCCTGTCCGATCTCTGTCCGAACCCTGTCCGAGTCCGGACCGAGCCTCAAGAGAGCAGCGGTGGCCCGGACTTCACTGTCCGTTCACCGGGAGTCCGTCATACCGCGTGGATGCACACCTACCGTCACGCAAGACACATAGACGGAGGGAAACCACGTGCGCAATCTGCTGCCGCTCATCAGCTCGCACCCGGGCGGGCGCTCTGCGCTGACCTGCCGCTACCGCTGCGGTGACGCCTGCTTCCAGGAGATACCGAACACCAGCGACAACGAGTACGCGGGCGATGTCATCGCCAGTGCCCTGTCGCGTCGCTCGATGATGCGTGCCGCCGCCGTGGTGACCGTCGCGGCTGCCGCCGGTACCGCCGCGCTGACCGGTCCGGCCGCTCCGCAGGCCGAGGCCGCGGCGCTCGCCGGGCAGGGTCACAAGCCCGGTCACCCGCACCGGCCCGCCCCCTCCGGCGCCCGTGGCCTGCGTTTCTCGCCCGTCGCACCCAACAAGGACGACAAGGTCACCGTCCCGGACGGGTACGGCCAGAACGTGGTGATCCGCTGGGGCGAGCCGATCCTGCGCGGGGCCCCCGCCTTCAACCCGGACAAGCAGTCCGCGAAGGCGCAGGCGGGCCAGTTCGGCTACAACAACGACTTCCTCTCCCTGCTCCCGCTCCGCGGTGAGCGCGGTCGTCAGGTCCTGGTCGCCAACCACGAGTACACGGACGAGCTCCTGATGTTCCGTGGGTACGATCCGGCCAACCCGACCCGCGAGCAGGTCGAGATCGCCTGGGCCGCACACGGACTCTCCGTGGTCGTCGTCCAGGAGGAGCACCGCACCGGCAAGCTCGGCCCGGTCAACCGGCACCCGCTGAACCGCCGCCTCACCGCGACCAGCGAGTTCCGGGTCACCGGCCCGGCCGCCGGCAGCCCGCTGCTGCGTACGTCCGCCGACCGCACCGGCCGCAAGGTGTACGGCACGCTCAACAACTGCGCGGGTGGCACCACGCCGTGGGGCACGACCCTGCACGGCGAGGAGAACTTCAACCAGTACTTCGCCAACGGCTCCACCGACATGCACAAGCGGTACGGCATCGCGGCGGGCGCCACGGAGCGCAAGTGGGAGCGTTTCGACAAGCGCTTCGACCTGGCCAAGGAGCCCAACGAGGCCAACCGGTTCGGCTGGGTCGTCGAGCTCGACCCGTACGACCCGGACTCCACCCCGCGTAAGCGGACCGCGCTGGGCCGGTTCAAGCACGAGGCCGCGCAGCCGCGACTGACCTCCGACGGGCGTCCGGTCGTCTACATGGGCGACGACGAGAAGTTCGACTACTTCTACAAGTTCGTCTCCAGCAAGCGGATGAAGAAGGGGAACTCGCGGGCGGCCCACGCCCACAACCTCACCCTGCTGGACGAGGGCACGCTGTACGTCGCCAAGCTGACCGGTGACTCGCCGGTCAACGAGTTCGACGGCACCGGAAAGCTGCCCTCGGACGGTGAGTTCGACGGCAGCGGCGTCTGGATTCCGCTGGCCACGGGCAACACCTCGCACGTGCCCGGAATGACGGCCGAGGAGGTGTACGTCTACACGCGCCTGGCCGGTGACAAGGTCGGTGCCACGAAGATGGACCGCCCCGAGGACGTCGAGCCCTCGCCGCGCACCGGCCGCGTGTACATCGCGCTCACCAACAACTCCGACCGCGGCAAGGCGGGCAAGGCCGGTGCGGACGAGGCGAACCCGCGCAACGCCAACAAGCACGGTCAGATCCTGGAACTCGCCGAGAACTGGGACGACCCGGCAGGCGACGGCTTCGCCTGGCGGCTCTTCCTCGTCGCGGGCGACCCGAACGACCCGGCGACGTACTTCTCCGGCTTCCCCAAGGAGAAGGTCAGCCCGATCTCCTGCCCGGACAATGTGGCCTTCGACGCCCACGGCAACCTGTGGATCTCCACGGACGGCAACCAGCTCGGTTCGCACGACGGGCTGTTCGGAGTCGCGACCCAGGGCGAACGCCGGGGTGAGCTGAAGCAGTTCCTGACCGTCCCGACCGGCGCCGAGACCTGCGGCCCGCTCATCCAGGACCGCCGGGTCCTGGTCGCCGTGCAGCACCCGGGCGAGATCGACGGCGCGTCCGTCGCGAAGCCGGCGAGCAACTGGCCGGACGGCCCCGGGAAGATCGTCCGCCCGTCGGTCGTCGCCGTGTGGCGCAAGGACGGCCGCGACATCGGCGTCTGATGCTCCTGCGGGCGAACGCCCTCTCTGCGGTGGAGTGAGGAGACATCAGGCCCGTGCCCCTGTGGCGCGGGCCTGATGCGCGTCGCTCAAATAGGTGTACCTGGACCGGAGTTGCCCTGTCAGCGCGACCGGCCGACATGAACGGCCATACGGTCGGTGACGTCGTGATCGGTGATCTGCGATCTGTACTGATCAGTGATCTGCGTTGATCCGTACGCGCTCTCAAGAAGGGCTCATCCATGGGACATTCATCCCGCAGAACACGTCTGGTGGCCTGTGCCGTGGCGGCCGGGGCGATGCTGACCGGCCTCGTGCCGGCGGCCGGTGCCGTCGCCGTACCGGTCACCGCCGTCCCCGCCGCGGTTCCGGCGGCCGACGATCCCGTACGGGGCCACGCCGGCATGCCTGATGACGGATTCGCCAACGAGCACGAGGGTGAGCAGGACGACCTGGTGGGCCCCGGCGGGACACCCGCCGAACCCGGCGTGGAGGCCGCCCCGGTTCCCGGACGGGCGGCCGACTTCAAGCTGGCGGCGGGCACCAGCCTCTCCGGCCTGGTCGGAAAGCTGGACGCCGCGCTGCCCAAGCAGGGCCTCACCGGGCTGATGGAGCAGGCCAACCGGACCGCCGGCTGGAATGCCGACTGCGGCACCACCACCATCTACGGCTCCGATCTGTCGACCAGCCACCGTGTCTGCTGGCGGAGCGACGACCTCTCCTCCACCGAGTGGATTCCGCAGGCCATCACCGGGGTTTCGGACGCCCAGGAGGACGAGGACTGGGGCACGTCGAACGCCGAGCCGATCGCGGTGGCCTCGTACGACGACAGGAATCCGGGCCGCAGCGACTACGCGGCGGGCCGTGACGACTGCCTCAAGAGTTCCGCGTCCGATGCCTGCAATGAGAAGGGCGCCCGGGTCAGCTTCTTCAATCAGGCCACGAAGCAGTACCGCCATGTCCTGCTGGCCTGGCCGTACATGAACTCCCAGAACCACATCTCCTTCGACGCGCTGCACGCACGCGAGGGCCTGTGCGATTCCGTGGTGACGGCCAGCTGTGCCGCGCAGAACGGCATCCACGCGGGTGGCATGGTCTGGTACGGCGACTACCTGTACGTGGCCGACACCGCCAACGGCATGCGGGTCTTCGACCTCCGCAAGATCATGGATCTCAACCCCGACAACGATGCCGAGAAGAACGACCCGACGCCGGACGGTCTGGTCAGCGACGTCACGGACAAGAAGCGGATCGGCCGGCAGAACAACGTCTGGTACTCCTACGGCTACCGGTACGTGATGCCCCAGGTCGCCACCTTGAAGTTCACGACGGCGAAGAACGGCGGAACCACCTCGGGGAACCAGTGCTACGCCACCGGGCGCCCCAAGGCTTCGTACGTCTCGCTGGACCGGACGGGCACCGACCATCTGATCCTGGGCGAGTACTGCAACCGCAACAACGGCGGCGACAGCACCGGCCGAGTCGGTACGTACCCGATGACCGCGCTCACGGCGGCGGTCGAGGGCGCCGCCGGTACCACCGCGAGCGCGGATCTCGCCTACGGTCTGCCGACCGAGGGGACGTTCAACGGCGAGCGGCTCTGGCAGAAGATCCAGGGCGTGCTGCGCTACGAGGGCAAGTGGTACTTCCACCGCAGCAACTCCTCCAGCTACGGCCGGCTGCTCCAGGCCACCCCGGGTGCGGTCGGCGGGGCCACACAGCTCGTCGGGAATCCGAAGATCCTGGAATCGTCGGTCGGTCCCGAGGACCTGTACATGGCCCATGGGCGCGGGGACGGCTTCGCTCCGCAGCTGTGGTCGCTCAGCGAGCATGCCCCGAGCGCCGCGTGCTCGGGCTGCAAGCGTGAGCTGTACAGCTACGACATGAGTGAGGTGATCGGCGGCTTCGGTCCCTGACGCCATCGGCCGCACACGGGCGCCGGACAGGCAGGCGCGGGGCAGGCAGGCGCGGGGCAGATGGACCGGGACTGTTGGGCGCCGGGCGGGTGGGGTCGGAATCCCGCTCGTCCGGCGCCCGCGTGCGTTCGGCGCACTAGAGTCGGAGCCATGGTTTCCGGTGACGCACCGCAGGCGGGGGGAAGCGTCCGGGTCGACGTCTGGATCTGGTCGGTCCGGCTGACGAAGACCCGTTCGCAGGCCGCTGCCGCCTGCCAGGCAGGACATGTGAAGGTCGCGGGGGAGCGGGCCAAGCCCGCCCAGCCCCTGCGCGTCGGCGACGAGGTACGGCTCCGGCACGCGGGGCGCGACCGGATCGTCGTCGTGTCGAAGATCGTGAGGAAGCGGGTCGGCCCGCCCGTCGCGGCGGAGTGCTTCGTCGACAACAGCCCGCCCCCGCCGCCCCGGGAGGTGGCGATCCAGGTCCCGGTCCGTGACCGGGGCGCGGGGCGCCCGACCAAGCGCGACCGGCGGGAGATGGAGCGCCTCCAGGGCCGGGCTCCGGAACGGGCGCCGGGACCGGAGAAGTGACCGGTACGGGGGTGGCGCGACGTTTCACGTGAAACGTCGCGCCACCCCCGTACCGGTGAGCCGATTTGTGCCCGAGCCGAGTTGAGCCGAGTCGGGTCAGGGCATGGCTGGCCCGTGCCGGGTCAGGGCTGGGGCGAGGCGATCGCGCGGGCCGCGGCCACCTCCTGGCGCAGCGGCTCAAGGACGCTGTCCTCGTCGTCCGGCAGCTCGGTCCGTACCTCCACCAGGACCTCGCTGCTGCGTATGCCCTCGGCCAGTTCCTGTAGCTGCTGCTCGATCCCGGCCACCTCATGGGGCGAGGGCTCCGTGGCGCCGTGGTTCACCCGGACCCGGGCGGCCGTCGTCGCGTCCACGATCCGTTCGACGGCGACGACGAGCGGCCACCACGCGGCGGCCCGGGTGCCGACCGGCGGCGGTTCGGTCAGGGCCCGCTGGAACTCGGAGCGCACGGAGGACAGATCACGGTAGAGGCGGCGCCGGGCGCGTACCCGTTCCGCCTGGTCGCTGCCGCGGCCGTCGAAACCGCACGCCACATAGTCGGCGATGTCCGTCACGGCGTCCGCGAGCCGGGAGCCGATCCGGGTGTGCCAGCTCTCCGGCCACAGCAGATAGCCCGCGATCAGCACGATGCCGCAGCCGATGAGACTGTCCAGGAACCGTGGCCAGACCAGCCCCACGCCCTGGTGGTTCAGCAGGTCGGACAGCAACAGGATGACCGGTGTGATGGCCGCCGTCTGGAACGCGTACCCCTTGGCCGTGAGCGCCGGGATCAACGCCGCGAGCACCAGCATCACGGGCACGTCCCACCACCCGATGGGCACCTCGGACAGCACGGGGGCGGCGACGACCAGCCCCGCCGCCGTGCCCACCGCACGCAGCACGGCCCGCGAGAACACCGAACCGAAGTCGGGCTTCAGGACGAACGTGACGGTCAGCGCGACCCAGTACGAGCGGGGCACCGGGATCAGCGAGGTGAGCGCCTGCGCCAGGCCGATGCAGAGGGCCAGCCGCAGCCCGTAGCGCCAGGACGTCCCGGAGAACAGCACGCTGCGGGTCGCCCGCCGGATGCGTACACCGAGTGCGGCAGGCCGTCCGAGCCGGTCGTCGACGTTGTACGGGTCGGGGTCGGCCTTGTGCACGACGGTCGCCGCGTGCCGCAGGGCGCTGTCCACCGCTCGGGTCGCGGGCGAGTCCGGGGCGGGCAGCCGCAGTTCGGGCTCGCCGGTACGGCCCAGCTCGACGTCGTCCGCGAGCTCACGTACCGCCGCGGGGATCTCGGCGGACAGCGGGATTCGCCGTACATGTACGGCGGGCGCCGCCTCGACGAGCGGGATGACGACGTTGAGCTGGGACAGCAGCCGCACCATGGGGGCGCTGCGTCCGTGGTAGCGGGCACGACGGGCGAGGATCAGGTCGTAGGAGGTGTTGAGCGACTGGGTGACCGCCTGGCGCTGCTGCTCGTACTCCGGTGTTCCGGCGGCGGCCAGCAGCTCGGCGCAGGTCCGGTAGGTGTCGGCGACCGCGACGCGTTCGGGGAGCTGCCGGCGGAACGGCCAGGACAGCAGGGTCAGGACCAGCACCACCAGCCCGCCGAGCGTGAGCAGGAGCGGGGCCACCCACCACGGGTGGGGCATCGGGAGGCCCGCCCCGACCACCGAGTTGAGCAGGAGCAGCAGGCCGGAGACGGAGGCGACGGCACCGATCGTCGACATCATGCCGGAGACCAGGCCGACGAAGGTCAGCACGGCGACGGCCGCCCAGCCGGTTCCGAACACGAGCGTGCCCAGCATGATGCCGAGGGCGCCGAACAGTTGCGGTACGGCGATGTTGAAGATCCGCATCCGGTAGGCGTCGGCGGTGTCGCCGATGACACCGGACAGCGCGCCCATCGAGACCAGTGCGCCGTACGTCGGCCGGTCGACGGCGAAGCCGACGGCGAGCGGGGCGGCCAGGGCGATGGAAGCGCGCAGGACCGCGGCCCAGGGGATGGGCGCGGACTGCGGACGCAGCCCGTTCAGCAGCCACGGTGGTGGCGCGGCCCGCTTCCGATCGGCTCCGGAGTCTGCGTCGGCGGCGTCGGCCGTGGCCACTGCGTACCCCCTGTTTGTTCCGCGCGGTCCTCGGTCTGGTCAGCTCTGGTACCCCTCCACCTCGTCGGCGGGGCGGACCTTCGCCACCGACGGGTCCTCGCCGTATTCGCTGAGCGCACGCCGCTGCCGCAACAGGTCCCAGCACTGATCGAGTTGGACCTCCACCGTACGCAGGCGCGTTTTCTCCTCGGCGGACAGGCCCAGGTTGCCGGTGGACCGGTCACGCAGAGTCCGTTCCTCGGAGACCAGCCCGTCGATGTATTCAAGGATGTCGTGGTCGGCCATGAGTGGCTCCTTCACTGGGTCCGCCAGGTACGCGCCGACCGCCGCGGCTCGCATGTCGACCGCGACGGCACCGCGACGGCTCGCACAGGGAAGACCTCTCAGTCGCCCCCCGGCGGTCATGATTCCTACTGTCGCCCGGCCCCTGCCCGACCGCACTTCGGGTCGGCAGTGGCCGCCTTCGGGCACCCGGTGCTGTTCACAGGGGGGCCTGTCCCGCGATCCGGCGTGTCCGCGCCCCGCGGCGCATCAGCAGCCGCGCCACCACCGCCCCCACCAGAAGGACCGCTCCCACCACCAGAACCACCCACACCGTCGTCCGCAGCGACGCGGTCAACGCGTCGACGACCGCCGAGGCCGCGTCCCGGTCACTGCCCGGTACCGCGTTCAGCACCCGGCTCCGGCCGACCGCGACCAGGACCCGCAGCACGATCGCGCCGAGCAGGAGCCCCGCCCCGACGACCGCCGAGGCCGTCAGCGCGGCCCGCCGGCCGCCCCGCACCGTCGCGATGCCCACCACCAGCACCAGGAACACCAGCGTTCCCACGGCCGGCCAGACGCTGCAGTACCGCAGCCACCGAAACGAGCCGCGCAGATTGTCGGCCTGATCGGCGGTGAGGACCGTGATGTCCGTGTGCTGGACCGGAATCTGTTCCGCGAACGGCACCCCGTTACGCACCAGCTCCTGCTTGACCTGCTCGATCACCGGAGCCAGATCGATGTTCACGGCCTCCCCGCTGTTACCGTCCAGCGCCGACGTCACCGCCTTGTGCGCGGTGCGGTTCGCGGTGTCCCAGGCCGTGCGGAAGGCATCGGTGGTGGTGAACGACCGCACGCTCTCGTGGAGAAAGTCCCGGACGGTGCCCTGGAGCGGGCCGAGGTCGATCTGCTTCATGGCCTCGTCGGTGATCAGATCGCTCACCGTGTTCTGCACGGCGGGATCGGAGGCGAGCGGGGAGACGGCGGCCACGTACCGGTCGGTGTCGTCGATCTCCAGGTCGACCCAGGCGGAGAGCGCGCTCAGCGGCACCAGGACGGCGAGCAGGAGGAGCAGTACTGCCGACAGGGTGGCTGAGAGGTAGGTCCGCACACCCCCAGGGAATCCCGCGGGGAGGCCGCGCGCCCCGGGTCGTACGCCATTCGAGTTGCCGTGCGGCGCGGTCGGGTGTGCTCTGGAGGGACGGGGGCGTGCGACGGGGGCGACGGAAGGAGCTGTCCGCCATGGCCACACACGCAGCCATGCCGACCCGTGGGGGTTCCCGGGCTAGTGCACGGGCACGCCACCACAGCCCGCTCGCCTGGGCGCTGCCGCTCACGCTGGGCGTGATCTTCGGTTTCTACGCGGCTTTCATCCGCCGGGACGGTGGCCCGAGCACCGGCGGACAGGTCCTCCTCGGGCTGGTCTCCGGAGTCGCGCTGGCCGCGCTCTGCTTCGCGCTGGGCCGGATCCAGCATGTGCTGCCGCGCGAGCTGAGGGCGGCGGCGTACGGGGTACTGACCGCGTGCGCGATCGGGTTCCTGGTCAGCCTCACCGGTACCAGCGTGCTGCGGTCCACCGGGCTGGGGGTGCTGGTCGGGGCCGTGATGCTCTGCGTTTCGTTCTACATCTTCTACACAAGGGAGGACTGAGCGCGAAGGCTGGTTTCTCTCCTGGGCGCGGCTGCCAGATCGAATCTGGCAGCCGCGTCTCGCCGTCTGGCGCCCATGGGGTGAGGGAGCGGACCGGGACCGGCGGGGCTCGGCACCCGGGCGGGAGAGGGGGAGAGGAATGACGGAAGACGCACGGCCGCTGCGCGTCGCGGTGATCATCGGCAGTACGCGTGAGGGGCGTATCGGTGACACCGTCGGCCGCTGGTTCCTGGCGCGGGCCCAGCTCCGCGACGAGCTGGAGCTGGCCGTGCTGGACCTCGCGGACTTCGACTTCCCGGTGCACTATCCGGAGCGGGTGACCGACCCGATGACGGAGTTCGCCAGATCCATCCGACGGGCCGAGGCTTTCGTGGTGGTGACGCCGGAGTACAACCGCTCGTTCCCGGCCTCCCTGAAGCAGGCCGTCGACTTCGCGTACGAGGAATGGCAGGCCAAGCCGGTCGCCTTCGTGAGTTACGGGCACGGTTCCGCAGGTCTGTACGCGGTCGAGCAGCTGAGATCGGTCTTCACGGAACTTCACACGGTGACCATGCGCAACGGGGTGGCCTTCGACTTCCTGACCGAGCGGCTGGACGACAAGGCGGAGGACTGCGGGCGGGACCGGGCGGTGGGGCTGATGCTCGACCAGCTCGGCTGGTGGGGCACCGCGTTGAGAGACGCGCGGGCGGCCCGTCCCTATGTCTCATGAGGCGGGCCGACCGCGCCCCGAACCAACAGCTCCCCCCGGTCCCCCGGCCCCCCGGCCCTCAGGAACAGCCCCTCCCAAGCATCAGAACTCACCCAGTCGACGTACAAGGAATGGAACATGAGCACTGAACTGGCCATCGAGACCGCGGGGCTGGTGAAGGTCTTCGGCGACAACCGCGCGGTGGACGGCGTCGACCTCGCTGTCCCGGCCGGCACGGTCTACGGCGTCCTCGGACCCAACGGCGCCGGGAAGACCACCACCGTACGGATGCTCGCGACGCTGCTGCGACCGGACGACGGCGAGGCGCGGGTGTTCGGCAAGGACGTCGTGAGGGACGCCGACGCGGTCCGCAGCCGGGTCTCCCTCACCGGGCAGTACGCCTCGGTCGACGAGGACCTGACCGGCGCCGAGAATCTGGTGCTGCTCGCACGTCTCCTCGGGCACGGCAAACCGGCCGCCCGGACCCGGGCGGAGCAGCTGTTGGAGGGCTTCGGACTGAGTGAGGCGGCCGGAAAGCAGGTGAAGAACTACTCGGGAGGCATGCGGCGCCGCATCGACATCGCCGCCTCCATCCTGAACACCCCGGACCTGCTCTTTCTCGACGAGCCGACGACCGGGCTGGACCCGCGCAGCCGTAACCAGGTGTGGGACATCGTGCGAGCCGTCGTCGCCCAGGGCACCACGGTCATGCTGACCACCCAGTATCTGGACGAGGCGGACCATCTGGCGTCCCGGATAGCCGTCATCGACCACGGCAGGGTGATCGCGGAGGGGACGAAGGGCGAGCTGAAGGCGTCGGTCGGCTCAGGCTCCGTCCACCTGCGCCTGAGGGACCCCGAGCAGCGGTCCGAGGCCGAGCGAGTGCTGGCCATCGCGCTGAACGCGACGGTGCAACTTGACCCGGACCCGGTGGCGCTGACGGCCAGGGTCAACGGGCACGGCACCGAGCAGGGCGCGGCGGAACAGGCCGCGCGGGCGCTGGCCGAACTGGCCCGGTCCGGCATCACCGTCGACAACTTCTCGCTGGGCCAGCCCAGCCTCGACGAGGTCTTCCTCGCACTCACGGACAAGAAAGGAGTGGCGGCATGAGCACCGCGACCGCCAAGACAGAGATCGGCGAGGTCGCGCTCGCAGCCCCCGACACGGAGCGCCTCGCGTCCCTCCTGGTCGGTCAGGAAAGGCCGCCGAGGCCCAGTGCGCTGTCGGCGTCCCTCACCTTCGGGTGGCGGGCCATGCTGAAGATCAAGCATGTGCCGGACCAGCTGTTCGACGTGACGGCGTTCCCGATCATGCTGGTCCTGATGTACACGTATCTCTTCGGCGGGGCGCTGGCCGGTTCCACCGAGGAGTACATCCAGTTCCTGCTGCCCGGCATCCTGGTGATGAGCGTCGTGATGATCACGATGTACACGGGCGTCTCGGTCAACACCGACATCACCAAGGGCGTCTTCGACCGTTTCCGTACGCTGCCGATCTGGCGGCCCGCGCCGATGGTCGGCTATCTGCTCGGCGATGTCCTGCGCTATGTGCTGGCCTCGCTGGTGATGCTCACTGTCGGCATGATCATCGGCTTCAGACCGGACGGCGGAGTGGTCGGGGTTCTGGCGGGCGTTGCCCTGCTGCTGGTCTTCGCGTTCGCGTTCTCCTGGATCTGGACGATGTTCGGTCTGCTGCTGCGCTCCGAGAAGTCGGTGATGGGCGTCAGCATGATGGTGATCTTCCCGCTGACGTTCCTCAGTAATGTGTTCGTCGACCCGAGGACGATGCCGGGCTGGCTGCAGGCGTTCGTGAACAACAGCCCGGTCACGCATCTGGCCTCGGCGGTACGTGAGTTGATGGCCGGGAACTGGCCGGTGGCGGACATCGCCTGGTCGCTCGGCTGGGCCGCGCTGTTCGTGGTGGTGTTCGGCCCGGTGACGATGCGGCTCTACAACCGCAAGTGACGGGGGCGGTTCGGCCGGCCCCGGTGCCTCCCTGACCCTGGATCCTTGACCTTCCCCGCGGGGGAAGCCCCAGCATCGGTGGGGCCGGGCGGAAGTCGCCCGGTACGAGGAGGTACGCGGTGGAACGCGAAGGCCGTGCGGTGGGCGCTGGTGGCGCTGGACTGGTGTCGATCGGGGAGTTCGCCCGGTTGTCCCGGCTCTCCGCGAAGGCGCTGCGCCGCTACGACGAGCTGGGCCTGTTCCGGCCCGCCCTGGTCGATCCGGTGAACGGATACCGGTACTACGACCAGGCGCAGGTGGAGACGGCCCGGCTGGTGGCGTGGCTGCGCAGGATCGGGATGCCGCTCACCCGGATCACCGGGGTGGTGGCGCTCGACGCGGGCGCCGCCGCGGCGGAGATCCGTGCCTACTGGGCGCGGGTGGAGACCGAGACGGCGGCCCGGCGCGATCTGGCGACCTTCCTCGTCGACCATCTGTCAGCGGAGGACATCACGATGTCGAAGGCGCCGAACGACGCACGGGGCGGCAAGGAATCAGGTCCCGGTAACGGCCTACGGGACAGCAACGGACTTCCGTACAAAGGAGGTTCGCAGGGTCGGACCGGATCGCAGGGCGGGAGCGGCTCACGGGCTCAGGGTGGTTCGGGGGGCGGGGCCGGGGCCGGGCTGGGCACGCTGGGGATTCGGTACGCGGCGCTGTCCGACGCGGGGGCGGTGCGGGAGTCCAACCAGGACGCGGTCCACGCGGGGGCCCGGCTGCTGGCCGTCGCCGACGGTTTCGGGGCGAGCGGCGCCGAGGCGAGCGCGGCGGCGATCGGTGCGCTGAGGCCGGCCGCACAGGCGGCGGTGAGCGCGGCGGATCTGCTCAACGCACTGGAGGACGCGGCGGACCTCGCCTCGCGGGCGGTGCGGGACGCGGTCGGGGGGCGCGCCGTCCCGGAGGAGTCGGGGACCACGCTCACCGCGATGGTGTGGACCGGCTCCGGGCTGGGGCTGGTGCACATCGGGGACTCGCGGGCCTATGTGCTGCGGGGCGGCGAACTGTTCCGGATCACGCACGACCACAGCCTCGTTCAGTCGATGATCGACGACGGCTCACTGACGGCGGAGGAGGCACGCTCGCATCCTCAGCGCGCGTTGCTGCTCAAGGCGTTGGTGGGCGGGGCATCCACGACCCCGCCCCGGCCGGATGTCCGGCTGCACGAGGCCCGTCCGGGGGACCGCTACCTCCTGTGCTCGGACGGACTGTCGGCGGTGGTGGAGGAGACGGACCTGACCCGTGCGCTCGTCGCGGCGGACGGTCCCGACACGGCCGTACGCGAACTGGTCACCCTGGCCGGTGACGCGGGCGGACCCGACAACGTGGCGTGTGTCGTCGCCGATGTCGTGGCCCTGTGAGGTGGGGCATGCGGATGTCCACCTGATCCTGCACCGGCTGCGGGCAGAGGAGGACCGAGAGGCGGGGAAGAGATCCACGAGGGGCCGGCGGTTGTCAGGGGCGTTCACAGGCGCCAGTCGGGGGTGTGGCCGGGGCGGTAGGCGCAGGTGGTACCGGTGGTCACGGACTCCCTGAGGTGAGCGGCGAGTTGAGGGTGGAGCCCGTCGAGCTTGCGCAGGGTGTCGCGAATGCGGGCGGTGACCGTCTTGCGGGCCCGTTCGGTCTCGTCGCCCAGACGGCGCGTCCTGCCACCGAGACCGGCCGCGCTGCGGAGTTCGTCGAGGAGCGCCTGACGCTCCCGGTCGTACTCCTCGACCCGTCGTACGTCGTCCCGTGCCGCCGCGCGGTCTATCTCCACGTCGAGCCGGTCCAGGCGTTCCTTGTAACGGTGCTTGGCCTCGTCGTCGAGCACCGGGTCGCCGCCGAGCTGCCGGGCGGCGACGACGAGTTCGCCGCCCTCGGGGGCGAGCAGGTGCACGGCAGGAATGTCCGAGCCGGGCAGGCCCAGCAGGGTGTGCAGGTCCCGGAGCCCCTTGGCGTCGGGTACATGCACGGTCACCCCGTCCCAACGGAGCATCCACACAGGCCCGTTCCGCCGGAACTCCCCAGCGGGCGCGGCGGTGTCGCCGGGCGAAACCCGCTGGGTGGACCGGGCCGGCGGGGGGACGTTCCCGTCGGACGGGGTGCGGGAGGTGGGGGTGGCGGCGCCGGGGGTGGGCGCGGTACTCATCCCGGCGGTGCCGGGGGCGGGGGCGGGCAGAGACGCGGTGCTGGTCTCCGCCCGGTGTGCGCGCAGGGACGCCGCACGGGACGCCAGGTGGTGCAGGCCCAGTTCGGCTGCCTCCCTGCCGACTTCGGTGAGCAGCCGGTCGGCCCGCGCGACATCCAGCGCGACACGCCGTGCGGCGTCGCCCTCCGTACCGCCCGTACCGCCCGTGCCGCCCGTGCCGCGCGTGCCTTCCGTGCCTTCCGTGCTCTCCGCGCCCAGCGGTTCGGCTGTCGCGTCCCCGACCCGGGCGAGGAGGGACTCCGCCAGGTGGAGGCGGGCGCGTACGGACCAGGGGCGGGCGCCCAGGCGGTCCGAGGAGGCGGTGGCCTCGTTGAGCGCGGACACCGCCGCGTCCCGGTCCCCGCGGGCCGCGGCGAGCAGGCCGAGCCAGAGGTCGACGGGCCCGCTGATGTCGCATCCGTACAGCGAGACGACCCACTGCCCGGCGTACGGCGCGAGGGCGTTCTCCGCTCGGGCGATGAGCTGCGGGTCACCGGTCACCGCGGCCGTCTGGGCCATCAGCCGGAGCCACAGCGGGGTGAAGGCGCGCGGATAGGGGGTTGCCGGGTCGGACCGTTCGGCGATGTGGCGCAGTGCGGGTGCCGCGTCGCCCTGTTCCACCGCCGTGATCGCCTCCAGCAGCCGGGGGTAGGGATATCCGGCGGCGGGCAGTCGGGCGAGGACCTCCTCGGCGTTCTCGTACCGCCCCTGGAGCAGGTGGAGGGCCCAGTGCAGATGGCCCGCCATGAAGCCGAACGGCGCGTGCTCGGACGCGTTCTCGTTCATCGACTCGTCCGCGAGGGCGGCTTCCGCTTCGGCGAACCGCCCGTGCAGGGAGGCGATCAGGCTGGTGTCGACGGCGATGCCCAGGTCGAACCGGGGCAGGTCGGCCCGCTCGGCGAGCGTGACGAACGTCCGGAACTGGTCCACGAACCCCGGATCGCCCAGTTCCAGCAGGGCCACCCACCGCATCGACGTGGCATGAAGCTCCATTTCGCGGTGGTGGGTGCGCCGGGCGACGTCGATCATCTCGTCGGTCAGCTCAAGGCGTTCCACCGAGGAGCCGAGACCCCATACGGAGTCGTGCCGCGCCCAGAGGGAGAAGGCGAGCGCCTCGTCGTCCGTGCCGCGCCGGGCCAGCGCCACGATGTTGATGGCCAGCTCCTGGGCGAGCCGGTCGGGGGAGAGTCTGTCCTGACCGTCCTTGCCGGTGACCTTGTGGTGCGCGTCGCGCAGCAGGGCCACGGTGGAGGCCTCCCGGGAACCCAGGGAACCCTCGCGGTGCAGCGTCATCGCGACCCGGGCGAGCAGCTCGGGCTCGTCCAGCTCCTGCGCGAGCGTGACGGCCCGGTCCAGATAGCGTTGCCCCTCCGCCGGGTCGGCGCCGTGCCGCAGCTGCCCGGCGAGGTCCAGGCAGATCAGTGCGGTCCGGCGGCGGTCCGGTGCCTCCCCCTCCGCCGAATCCCCGGTCGCCGCGTCCAGGGCGCGCCGGTAGTGGCCGACGGCCTCCTCGTCGGCCAGCCGTCCCGAGGCGTCCTGGGCGGCCGCCGTCATCAGCTCGATCCGGCGTTCGCGCTCCAGCGCGCCGCCCGCGAGGTGGGCGTGCCGGGCGAGGTCGCCGGGAAGGACGGACTCGCCGAGCCCGCCGTGCGCGTCCAGGGTCCGTACGACCTGCGCGTGCCGCCCGCGGACCGCCGTCCCGTCCAGCGAGGCGTACAGCGTCTCGCGCACCAGGTCGTGGGCGAAGGCGTAGTGCCCGGACGGGTGGGCGACGACGACACGGGCCGCGACCGCCCGTTCCAGGAGCCGTTCCGCATGGGGGACCGGCTCCCCGTGCACCACGGCGAGGACCTGGCGGCGGAAGTCGCGGCCGAGTACGGCGGCGGTCGTCAGCAGGGCGACCACGGGCTCGGGCAGCAGGGCCAGCCGCTGCCCGACCGCCTCCCGTACACCCGGCGGAATGGTGGAAACCGGGCTTCCGCTGTGCCAGAGCCGGGCGGTCTGCTCGACGAAGAACGGATTGCCGCCCGTACGCCGGTGGACCTCGTCGACCAGCCGCGGTGCCGGCTCCCGGCCCGCGGTGACGGCCATCAGCGCACCCACCTCGTCGCGTCCCAGCCCGGTCAGGGTGAGGGTGGCCGAGGCCCGTGAGACGAGCGGCAGGATCAGCGGCTGGAGCGGATGTCCCGGGGCCTCCACCTCCACGTCCCGGTAGGTGCCGACGAGCAGCAGGCGCTCGAACCAGGCGTGCTGGGCGGCGAATCCCAGGAGCCGCAGCGACGCGGGGTCGGCGCTGTGGAGATCGTCGAGGACGACTATCAGCGGGCGGCTCTGGGAGACCGTGACGAGGGCGGTGGTCACCGCGTCGTACAGCCCGAACGCCTCGGCCGCGTCGGACGGACCCGTGCCGGAGTCATCCGGGCCCCCGCCCGGCCCCGCCGCCGCGCCGGATGCCCCGCCCGGACCCTCGCGGTCCGTCCCGGTCAGGAGTCCGGCCGCAGGTCCGCCTCCCGGCTCGCCGAGCAGTATCCCCAGCCGTCCGTCCGACGCTTCCTGGGCCGCGGCCCACTCCACCGCCGTGGCGGAGCGGCGCACGCCGCGCAGCACCTGCACCCATGGCCAGTAACCGGGGGCGCTGTCGGAGTCCCAGCAGGAACCGCCGACCACGAGCGCGCCGCGCCGCCGCGCCTCGTGGGCGGCGTCCGTGACGAGCGTGGTCTTGCCGATGCCGGCCTCGCCCGTGACGAGCACAAGACCGCCGTGGCTGTCCGTCGCCCGGCCGATCTCCGAACGGAGGACGCCTGCGGGATGGTCGCGCCCGAACAGAGCAGGGGTCATGACCACACGATAGGAGGCCCCACTGACAACGGGCGGCCCCGCGCGACATCGCGCAGGTCCGCCCGCCCGCCCGGAAACCCGGACCACTCAGCGATCACTCACCGGCCGCTTCCGCACCGTGCCCCGGAAGCGGTCCCTCCGGAAGACCCCGGTCCGCCCCAGGCAGTCGACGGTCCGCCCCAAGCGCTCGACGGTCCGCCCCACAGGCGCCCGGCAGTCCGTCCCGAGGGCTCGGCGGTCCGTTCCGAAGGCTCCGGTGCGTCAGTCGCGCACCACTGTCACCGGGCAGGGCGCGTGCTGGGTGACGTGGAGGCTGACCGAGCCGAGGAGCGTCGCCTTGAAGCCGCTGTACCCGCGTGCGCCCACCACCAGCAGGTTCGCACCCTTGGCCCGGTCGAGCAGGGCCTGGGCCGGGTTGCCGATCACCACGATCTTGCTGACCGCGGCCGCTCCCTCGGCGCCGAGGGACTCCTCCAGCGCCTCGTTGAGGGACACGGTCGCCAGCGCCTGCGGATCGAAGTCCTCCGGCATGCCCGGCATCATGGACGCCCAACTGGTCGCGGGGTACTCCCAGCTGTTCACGGCCTCCACCGAGTCACCGGTCAGTTCGGCCTGACGTACGGCCCAGCGCAGTGCCTTGATCGACGAATCGGAGCCGTCCACGCCTACGACGATCCTGCCCATATCTGCCTCCAGCTCGGTCACAGCTCGGTTCGATTGCGGTCGGTCGGTCGGCCGAGGTCGGTCTGGTTCCGCCAAGTTCGGTCAAGTGCGACCTTTTCTTGGCTTTGCTGTTCTTTGCTCAGCTTTCCATCCAACTGTAATCAAACGGGACAACCTGCCACGCGGCGGGTCAGTCCGGTCAGTCGGTCAGTCCGGTCCGGTCCGGTCTGGTTCGGTCCGGTCCGGTCAGTTCGGTCAGTCCAGTCGCAGGTCCGCGAGCTGCTGCTCGAACGGCACGACCGCGTCCGCGCCGTCGTCCACACCGGGCGTCCTGGTCGCCCCGGAGACCGTCCGGCCCATGACCGCCGAGGCCAGTTCGCCGCCCGCGCGCCTGATGCGGGACGGCAGGCCCTCGGTGTACTCGTCACCTGACGAGCCCCAGTCCTCCGACGCCGCGTACACGGACGTCGGTACGGTGACCGCCCGCAGGTAGGCGAAGAGCGGGCGCAGCGCGTGCTCCAGGACCAGCGAGTGCCGGGCCGTGCCGCCCGTCGCCGCGATCACTACGGGCTTTCCGGTCAGGGCCGTGTTGTCGATCAGGTCGAAGAACGACTTGAACAGTCCGCTGTAGGAGGCCGTGAAGACCGGCGTCACCGCGATCAGCCCGTCGGCCTCCGTCACCGCCTCGATCGCCTCCTTCAGGGCGCGCGGCGGGAAGCCGGTGACCAGGTGGTTGGCGATGTCGACGGCCAGCTCGCGCAGCTCGATGACCTGGACCTCGACGGTGCGGTCCTGCTCCGCCGTCAGCCGCTCGCGGGCGGCCCCGGCCAGTCGGTCGGCCAGCAGTCGGGTGGAGGAGGGCTGACTCAGCCCGGCCGAGACGGCCACGATCCTCAGCGGCTCGGTCGTGAACGTGTTGGACACGGGGTCAGACCTCCTTCTGTGCGGTGCGGGCGGCGCCGTCCGCGTGTGCGGTACGGGCGGCGCGGGCGGCGGTGACCGCCGGGTGGATGGGGGCGGAGTCGGGGACTCCGGCGGGGCGCAGGTTGGCGAATTCCTTGCGCAGTACGGGCACGACTTCCTCGCCGAGGATGTCGAGTTGCTCCAGGACCGTCTTCAGCGGCAGTCCCGCGTGGTCCATCAGGAACAGCTGGCGCTGGTAGTCGCCGACGGACTCACGGAAGGACAGGGTCCGCTCGATGACCTCCTGCGGGGAGCCGACGGTCAGCGGTGTCTGCTCGGTGAACTCCTCCAGGGACGGCCCGTGTCCGTAGACCGGTGCGTTGTCGAAGTACGGGCGGAACTCCCGTACCGCGTCCTGCGAGTTCTTCCGCATGAACACCTGGCCGCCGAGACCCACGATGGCCTGCTCGGCGGTGCCGTGGCCGTAGTGGGCATAGCGCTTGCGGTAGAGGTCGACCATCTTCCTGGTGTGCTCCATGGGCCAGAAGATGTTGTTGTGGAAGAAGCCGTCGCCGTAGTAGGCGGCCTGTTCCGCGATCTCCGGGGAGCGGATGGAGCCGTGCCAGACGAAGGGCGGGATGCCGTCCAGCGGGCGCGGGGTCGCGGTGAAGGACTGGAGCGGCGTACGGAACTTGCCCTCCCAGTCGACCACGTCCTCGCGCCACAGCTTGTGGAGCAGGGCGTAGTTCTCGATGGCCATCGGAATGCCCTGGCGGATGTCCTTGCCGAACCAGGGGTAGACCGGTCCGGTGTTGCCGCGGCCCATCATCAGGTCGACGCGGCCGTCCGCGAGGTGCTGGAGGGTGGCGTAGTCCTCGGCGATCTTCACCGGGTCATTGGTGGTGATCAGCGTGGTGGAGGTGGACAGGATCAGGTTCTCGGTGCGGGCGGCGATGTAGCCGAGTGTCGTCGTCGGCGAGGACGGGACGAAAGGCGGGTTGTGGTGCTCGCCGGTCGCGAAGACGTCCAGACCGACTTCCTCGGCCTTGAGCGCGATGGCGAGGGTCGCCTTGATCCGCTCGTGCTCGCTCGGTGTCGTGCCGGTCGTGGGGTCGGTGGTGACATCCCCGACGGTGAAGATCCCGAACTGCATGGCGCCCGCCTCCAAAGACGTGGAATCCGCTGTGCGGATAGTTGAATGTTGAACTATATGGGCACACCCTACAACGGGTCACCCCCTCGTCCTATTCCGTTCCCGCCCGGACGCCGCTCCGACCGTCCCGACCGCCCCAGCTTCCCCGACCGCCCCAACCTGACCGCCCCGATCTCCCCGACTCTCCGGCCGGGATGGCCGCAGGCCCCCGGCCGTACGCTGGAGGCCGGGCCGGAGAGGCCGGAGCCCGGCGACAAGGGCGGCGGCATGAGCGAGAGCGAGCGCTGGAAGGAACGGGGCGTCGCTCTGCGCGTCTTCGTCTACGTCTTCGCGACGCACATCTTCGCGGGCTTCATCTGGATCCTCTTCTACGTGGGTGAGCACGCCAAGAAGTAGCTTCGGCCCCGCAGTACGCGTCGTGCCGCCTCCCGGAGCAGCGCATCACAGAGCGTCGCATCACAGAGCGTCGAGGCGGCCGATTCGGGCCGAGAGCGTCTCCGCCCGGCTCCGGGACGACGCCCGGTGAAGGGCCGTGACCCGTTGACAGGTGCGCGATACACTCGGGTCATGACCTCCGTACTGTGCCGAAACTGGTGGCGCTCCTGCTAGGAGCGGCCACAGCACCTGCACGGAACAAGGGCCGTTCGACAAGGACGGCCCTTTTCGCTGCCCTCGTACGGCACCCTCTCGTACGGCACCTCTCGTACGGCACCTCTCGTACGGCGGGGATACGGACAGACACCGGAACCGGCGGGCCGTCCTCCACGCACTCCACCAGCGAGGAGAGACCCCCATGACACCCATGACCACCACGCCCACCGCCGCCACTCCTGCCGCCTCAGCCGCCGCTGCCGCCTCAGCCGTCTCCGCTGCCCTAGGCACCCGCACCGACCCGCTGTCCGTCACCACCGTCCTGCGCCGCAGTGCCGAGCTGGAGCGCCGGATCCGGCGGACGCCCGGCCGCTTCCGGGTCCTGACCGGCGACCGCCCCACCGGCGCCCTGCACCTCGGGCACTACTTCGGCACCCTGCGCAACCGGGTCCGGCTCCAGGACCTCGGCGTCGACGTCTTCGTCCTCATCGCCGACTACCAGGTCCTGACCGACCGGGACGTGGCCGAGCGGCTCGGCGAGTACATGGACGGGCTGCTGCTCGACTATCTGGCCGTCGGCATCGACCCGGCCCGCTCCACGGTCTTCAACCACAGCGCGGTCCCGGCACTCAACCAGCTCCTGCTGCCCTTCCTCAGCCTCGTCTCCGTCGCGGAGCTGGGCCGCAACCCCACCGTCAAGGACGAGATCGCGCACTCCCGGCAGTCCGCGGTCAGCGGGCTGATGTACACCTACCCGGTGCATCAGGCCGCCGACATCCTCTTCTGCAAGGGCAATGTGGTGCCGGTCGGCCAGGACCAGCTGCCGCACCTCCAGATCACCCGTACCGTCGCCCGGCGCTTCAACGAGCGCTACGGGGCCGTCTTCCCGGAACCGGACGCGCTGCTCTCCGACGCACCGCTGCTCCTCGGCACGGACGGGACCAAGATGAGCAAGAGCCGCGCCAACTCCATCCCCCTCGGGGCCACCGCCGACGAGACGGCACGCCTCATCAAGGGGGCGAAGACCGACACCGACCGGCACATCACCTACGACCCCGAAGGCCGGCCCGGGGTGTCGAGCCTGGTGTTGCTCGCCGCGCTGTGCCTCGGCCGGGACCCGCACGGCGTCGCGGATGAGATCGGGGACGGCGGCGGCGCCGCGCTCAAGCGGACCGTGACCGACGCGGTCAACACCCACCTGGCACCGATCCGCGCCCGCCGGGCGGAATACGCGCGGGACATGGCGTACGTACGGTCGGTGCTCCGCGCGGGCAACGAACGGGCCAACGTCCTCGCGGAGGCCACCTTGGACGAAGTGCGTGGGGCGATGGGCGCGCTCCGGTAGGGCCCTCAAGTCCTGGCGTCCGGACTCCGGACTCCGGAGTCCCGGACTTCGTGTCAGCGGTGTCCCGGACTCCCGTGTCAGCGGTGCGGTGACATGGAGCGCCTACGGCGCAGCAGTTCGGCCAGGCCCCGGCGGGTCGCGGCGATGACCACCCGGTCCTCGGCGCGCAGGACGTAGCCGGGGTGCAGGTCCCAGATCAGGCCCGAGGGCTGTTCGGTGCCTTCGGCGCCGTACGGGGGGACGGCGGCCAGGTCCGGGTTGCGGTCGGCTGGCGGGGTGGCGTCCAGGGCCAGGACCCGCCAGGCGCCCGCGCGGAAGGCCTGTTCCACGGTGTGGCCCTCCAGTTGGGGGTGCCCGGCGACCTCCAGCGCGGCGAAGAGCATGACCTTGCGTTCGACCGGGACCGCGCCGAGGATCTGACGGCCCATCATGGCGACCGCGAAGGACGGGGCGGCCAGGTGGGACACGGAACGGGAGCGGGTGAGGGCCTGGGGGTGCGCGGTGCGCAGGGTGCGGTAGACGGCGGTGGCGAACTCGTCGTCGTACAGCCGCAGAGCCACCCTGAGGTCCGGCTTCACCGAGCGGGCGTGCAGCGCGGCTTCCAGGTTGGTGGTGTCGATGCTGGTGAGGGCCAGCAGGGCGCGGGCGCGGCGGATCTTGGCCGCTTCCAGGACCCCTTCCTGGGTGACGTCGCCCAGGACCGTCGGGACGTGCAGGCTCCGCGCCAGCGGGATGCCGCGCGCCTCGGGGTCCTCCTCCACGACCACCACGGGGATGTCGAGTTCGCGGAGATGGACGAGGACCCTCGTACCGATCTTGCCGAGGCCCAGGAGGACGACATGGCCGGAGAGGCCGCGTGGCGGGCGGCGCAGCGCGGACGCGGTGCGCAGTGAGCCGAACGCCTCCAGGACCGCGGCGACCAGGAGGGGCAGCAGCATCAGTCCGGCGAGGCCGGAGAGGAGCTGGATGATCTGGCGGGCGGGCGGGCCGTCCTCGGCCGGGTCGCCCATCGCGAACAGGTCGAGCAGGGTGAGGTAGGCGGCGTGCAGCGCACCGTCCCCCGTCGTCAGTACGGAGGCGACGGCCAGGGCGACCACGGCCGTCCCCACCCCCAGCGCCGACCAGCGCAGCCGCCGGGAGAAGACCTGGGCGAGCGGCGCGCCCCGGCCGCCCATCCGTCCGGCGGGCCGGTCCGGGTCCGCCCGGCTGATCGCTTCCAGGACGACGGTGCCCCGTCCCGTCGCGGCGGCCACCGAAGCCTCGTCGGGCAGCAGTCGGGGGCCTTCGTCCCCGCTGCTGTCGGAGCCCTCGGCGCCTGCCGGGTCGTGGGTGGTGGAGGAGAGCAGGGCGAGCGTGCACAGGCCGGGGTCGGCCGTTTCGCCCGGCCGGGGCGGTGTGCGTTCGGCCGCGCGCAGGAGCAGGCCCTCGGCCTGTATGACCTTGCTGCTGCCGGTGAGCGCCGTGGCGGCGAGGGCGGGGGCTGCGGTGTCCGCGTCGGACAGGACGGTGGTGGAGGCGTCCAGGGCGGTGGGGTCCAGGCCGGGCATGGTGACGGCCGCGGCCTGGTCGAGCAGGGTCTCCAGATGCTGGCCGAGCTTGCGGTTGTAGAGCCGGATGACCAGGCGCAGACGCGGGTTGAGGCGACGGGCGGTCAGGGCGGCGCGGATGTTGCGTTCGTCGTCGTCGTACACGAGCGCGAGCGCGGCCGCCCGGTCGACGCCCGCCTCTTCGAGTACGTCGTCGGAGGGCTCCGGTGCCTCCATGATGCGGACCGCCTCGACCCCGGCGTTGGTGTCGTTGTCGCCGGGCCCGGCGCCGGGCCCGGTACCGGTGCCGTTGGTGGTGCCGCCGTTGCGGTTCATCGCCGACGACATCCGGCCGAACAGGGCGGAGGCCCGGCCCCGTTGGGTCAGCGGCAGCTCCGGGCGGTTGGCGTCGCGGCCCGGCGGCAGCAGGAGGGTGACCCGTTCCCCGTACACATACCGCAGCTCCACGGCGAGCCGGCGGGCCAGCGCGTCGTCGCCGCAGACGACCATGTGTCCGCTGGACGGGGGGCGTTGAGGCTGCGGAGGAAGGGGGAGTGGGGGCACGAAACCCAGCATGCCTTGCTCCGTCCCGATCGGTAAGGAGTGTTGGTGATCATTGCGTGACGGGGCGGGCGGGGCCGCAGAGATTGCCGGGGCAGGGCGGGCAGGCAGGGGCAGGCAGGACGGAGCAGTCAAGGCCGGGCGGCGGTTACGGCGGTCGGGGCCCGGTGTCGCGGCACTGAGGACAGCGCCGCAACAGCCGGGTCGTTCCCCTTCGCTCCCCCGTGCTTCCCCCGATTTCCCCCGTACTTTCCCCGAGTCCCCCGTGCGTTCCCCCGTACTTCCCCCGTGGGTTACTCCGGTTTCCCGCTGTGTTGCTGACCGGATCGTGTCACTGGAGGGCGGACCGACGCACTGCCGGAATCCGGCAATCTTTATGTCCCCTTGATGCCGGGCACCGGCACCGTCCCATGTGCGTTAAGGAAGTGACAAGAGACTTTGCGACTGGAGGGACGTACGTGGCCGAGCCGGAGATATCCGAGGCGCTTCTGGGGGACTATGCCCGCATTCTGGGTGAGGTCGCCGACACCAGCCGCCGGCTCACGCGTGAGGAACTGGAGACCCGCCGTTCGCTGGGCCGCCAGGCCGCCGAGGCGGGGCACCAGCTGCGCGCCCTGGTGACGCTGCACCTGTCGGTGACCCGCACCGACTGGCCCCGCATCGCGCTCGCGGACACCGACACCGGCACGGATTCCGTGCTGGCCGCGGTGGAGCAGGCCGTCGACGCCTTCGCCGAGGGCTTCGAGCGGGCCCAGCGGCTCACGGTGCGGCGCGAGGAGGCGGCCCGCCGGGAGTTCATCGACGACCTGCTCTACGGGCGCAGCGACCTGGGGCGGCTCGCCGAGCGGGCCACCCGCTTCGGGCTGCGTCTGTCCCGGGCCCACGCGGTCGCGGTGGCCGTGGGCCCCGAGGCGTACACCGAGACCGATGCCGTGCCGCGCCGCGTCGAGACGGCCCTGCTGGCCCGCTTCGGCGGCCGGAAGATCCTGCTGACGACGAAGGACGGGCGGCTGGTCTGTATCGCCCCCGGCAGCCAGCCGGACGTCCTGAGGTACTTCGCCAAACAGGCCCACGCGGCGACGGACGGCGGCCAGGTCGCGGTCGGCCGCCCGCACCGGGGCCCGGGTGGCGTCGTCCACTCGTACGACGAAGCGCTCGACGCCCTCGACCTCGCGGGCCGGATGGGGCTGGACGACCCCGTGCTGTACTCCGCCGACCTGCTGATCTACCCGGTGCTGACGCGGGACCGGCAGGCGATGGCCGACCTCGTACGCAGCGAGCTGGGGCCGCTCCAGGAAGCCAGGGGCGGCGCCGAGCCCCTGCTGAAGACCCTCGCCGTCTACTTCGACGCGGGCTGTGTCGCGGCCGAGACCGCCCGGCGGCTGACGCTGAGTGTGCGCGCGCTGACGTATCGGCTGGAGCGCATCCACCAGCTGACGGGGTCCGATCCGTCCGATCCCGCGCACCGCTACACGCTCCAGACCGCGGTGATCGGCGCCCGGCTGCTGGACTGGCCGGCCAAGGAACTCTGAGACCCGGGACCACGCGCCCCGGGACTACGCGCCCCGACGCCACGCGCCCCGACGCCACGCGCCCGAGGCCACACGACCGGCGGTACCTCGCGGTGCGCGGTGTGCGGCCGACGGTGCCGTTGCCGTAACCCGGCAGCTTCGGCCGTCCGCCGCCCACCGTCCGCTGCCCGTCGTCCTTCCCCGCATGCGGGGAAGCCGACCTGCACCTAGCGTGTGACGCGGGGGTTTTCGGGGTGGGCGTGCGTGCACCGAGGGAGATCCACACATGGCTCGTCGGCCCAGGCAGTCAGGGCAGTCAGGGGAGTCCGGGGAGTCCGGGAATGCCAGGCAGTCCGGGCAGGCCCGCCAGGCGCGGGACGCCGACACGGACGCCGCTGCGGGAGGCGGGTCCTCCGCAGCCGCGGGCACGGCCCCCGGAACCGCGCAGGAGCAGCCCTCGCACCGCTGGTGGGTGCTCGGAGTCATCGGCCTGGCGCAGCTCATGGTGGTGCTCGACGCCACGATCGTGAACATCGCGCTGCCGTCGGCCCAGAAGGCTCTCGGCTTCAACAACGGCAATCGGCAGTGGGTCGTCACCGCCTACGCCCTGGCCTTCGGCTCACTGCTGCTGCTCGGCGGTCGCATCGCCGACCTGGTGGGACGCAAGATCGTCTTCCTGGTGGGACTGGTCGGATTCGCGGGGGCCTCCGCGATCGGCGGCGCCGCGCCCAGCTTCGAGGTCCTGGTGATGGCGCGGACCCTCCAGGGACTCTTCGGGGCGCTCCTGGCTCCCGCCGCGCTCTCCCTCCTGACCACGACGTTCACGGTGCCGAAGGAGCGGGCGAAGGCCTTCGGTATCTACGGTGCGATCGCGGGCGCGGGCGGCGCCGTGGGGCTGCTGCTCGGCGGGCTGCTCACCGAGTACCTGGACTGGCGCTGGTGCCTGTACGTGAACATGATCTTCGCCATCATCGCCTTCGTCGGAGGCTCCCGGCTGCTGAGGCCCGGAGCGCCCAGCGACCGTCCGAAGCTCGACGTCCCGGGCGCCGTTCTCGCCTCGTCGGGGCTCTTCTGCATCGTGTACGGATTCTCCAACGCGGAGAAACACGCGTGGGGCTCCGTCGACACCTGGGGCTTCCTGCTGGCGGGCGGTGTCCTCCTGGCGGCGTTCGCCTGGTGGCAGGCGCGGGCAGCCCATCCGCTGCTGCCGCTGCGGGTGATCCTCGACCGGAACCGCGGGGCCTCGTTCCTGGCCATCTTCGTCTCCGGCGCCGGGATGTTCGGCGTGTTCCTCTTCGTCACGTACTACCTCCAGCAGGGCCTGCTGTTCTCCCCGGTCCGCACCGGTCTCGCCTTCTTGCCGATGGTGGCGGTGATGGTGGTGACCTCGGTCGTGACGACGAATTTCTTCGTGCCCCGGTACGGTGCGAAACCGATCGTCCCGCTCGGTATGGGACTGGCCTCCGCCGCCATGATCTGGATGACGACCTTCAACCTGAGCAGCCAATACGCCACCCACGTACTGCCACCACTGCTCGTCCTGGGCCTCGGTCTCGGGCTGATCTTCGCGCCCGCGATGAACCTGGCCACCTCCGGGGTCGCCCCGCGCGACGCGGGGGTGGCGTCCGCGATGGTCAGCACGATGCAGCAGGTGGGAGGCTCCATCGGCACGGCGCTGCTGAACACCCTCGCGACCAGCGCCGCCGCCAGCTACATGGTGGGCCGCAGACCGACCCCGGCCGCCATCGCCCAGTCACAGCTGCAGAGTTACTCCACCGCGTACTGGTGGTCGGCGGGCTTCTTCGCCGTCGGCCTGCTGATCACGGTGGTGCTGTACCGCAGGGGAGCGCCCCGCATGTACGCGCCGGGTGCGACGAGCACGACGGACGGCCCTGCCACCACGTGACAGGGCCGTCCGACCGCCCGCCACGGCCACTCACTCGTGGCAGGGCCGCCCGGCAGCCCGCTACGCCCCCACGTCGCGTCGTTGCATGTCGTCCAGCGACTCCCGCCGTACCAGCAGCCGCGCCGTCCCGTCGCCGACGGAGACGACGGGCGGTCTGCCGACCAGGTTGTAGCCGGACGCCATCGACAGGTGGTACGCCCCGGCGGCAGGCACCGCCAGCAGGTCCCCGGGCCGTACGTCACCGGGCAGTTCCACGCCGTCGGCCAGTACGTCACCCGCCTCGCAGTGCCGTCCCACGACGGTCACCACCCGGTCCGGGGCGGTGGAGTCGCGGCCGACGAGGCGGGGCGCGTACCGCACTCCGTACAGCGCGGGCCGCGGGTTGTCGCTCATCCCGCCGTCGACGGCGACGAAGGTACGGGTACCGGTCCGCTTGACCGCGAGGACGCGGTAGACGGCCACCCCGGCGGGCCCGATCAGCGCCCGCCCCGGTTCGACGGTGAGCCGCGGGACGGGAAGCCCCGCCCGCGTACAGCCGTCGACGAGTTCGGCACGGACCCGGGCCGCGAGGGCGGGGACGTCGAGGACCGGTTCGCCCGGCCGGTAGGCGATGCCGTGCCCGCCGCCGATGTCGAGCTGGGGCAGGGCGATGCCGTGCTGTTCGCGGACGCGGGCGAGCAGTCCCACCATGCGGCGTACGGCGGCGACGTACGGCTTGACGGCGGTGATCTGCGAGCCGATGTGGCAGTGCAGACCGACGAGTTCGAGGCGCGGCTGGCCGAGTACCCGGTCGATGGCGTGCTGCGCGGAACCGTCGGTGAGGGACAGCCCGAACTTCTGGTCGTCGGTGCCGGTACGGACGGCCGCGTGCCCGCCCGCCGAGATCCCCGGCACCACCCGCACCATGATGGGCTGCCGGCTGCCCAGGGGCACCAGGGCCGCCAGCCGGGCGATCTCCGAAGTACTGTCGACGACGATCCGGCCGACGCCGAGCCGTACGGCGGTCCGCAGATCCTCCGGGCTCTTCGCGTTGCCGTGCAGGACGATCCGCTCGGCGGGGAAGCCCGCGCCGACGGCGAGCAGCAGCTCACCGGCTGAGCAGACGTCGAGCCCCAGCCCCTCCTCGCGGACCCAGCGGACGACGGCCCGGCAGAGGAACGCCTTGGCGGCGTAGACGACATCGGCCTCGGCCGGGGGAAACGCGGCGCGGTAGGTGCGACAGCGTCGGCGCACCTCTCCCTCGTCGAGTACGTAGAGCGGCGTGCCGAACCGGTCGGCGGCCTCGGTGAGCGACACCCCGCCGACGGCGACGTCCCCCTCGGGGCCGGGCCGTGCGGAGGCGGGCCAGAGGCCGGAGAGGGAGTCGTCGGCCGCGCCGTCGGGAGCGCCGGGCAGGACCCCGGCCGGGGCGGAGGTGTGGACAACAGGCGTGGTGGTCATGGCGCGTGCCTCTCAGCAGCCGTGGCGGACGAGAGCGGCCTCTTCGGTCACTGGTGTCCCTTCGGTCACCGGTGTCCCTTCAGCCACGGGTGGCCGGGGGCCGGCGCAGGGCGGCCAGGTCGCGGCCCGGGGCGCGGAGAGCTGCGGATCGACGGTGAGAGCGCTGACCCCCAGTGGAGCCGCGAGCGCGCGCAGGGCGGGTTCGGAGAGCAGGATCCACGGCTGCCCGGCGCCCAGGGTGGCCACGAGCTGCGATGCGGAGGTGAAGGCGACGGCCGTGCGGTCGCCGAGCGGGGTACGGAAGAACCGTGCCGTGAAGGAGGGCGAACAGCGTGGGAGGCCCGGCCGGACGGGGACGAAGAGAGTTCCGGCCGGGACGAGTTCGAGAGGGTCGGGGTCCGACATGGTGTTCCTCCTGGCGATTGCGGCCGCTGCTGTCACGGCCCGTCTGCCGAAGCTATGCCCAGCGGGGAGGGGGACGGATACGCCCTTGACGCGCACTTGACGCAAAACCCCGCCCCCGTGACGCGACGCTGACGCGCGTACGGGGGCGGGGTGCGGGGGCGCGGCGCGAGCCGTGCCGGATGTGCGGGCGGTGCGGGTCGTGCGAGCCGTGCGGGTTGTGCTTGGGCGAAGAGGGTGGCCGGGGGTGTGAAGGGGGGGTGACACACCCCCGGCCGTGCCGGGCAGGGACCGGTGGTCAGCCGGTCCGCGGTCTTCCGGCAGTACTGGGGTCGTCCGCCCGCACGGAGGAGTGCCTACAGGTCGAACTCGTGCGGCGGGAGGTCGAGCGCGAAGCACGCCTCCCGTACGACGGCCTGCTCCGACTTGTCGAAGTCGCCGTCGGCGCCGCCGATGATGATGCCGATCTGGATCACGGCACGCGCCTCGGCGGGCTTCTTCTTCGCCTTGGCGATCTCCTGGAGCACGCTGACCTTGCCGAACGCGAAGTCGGCGGTCAGCTTGTTCACGTAGTCGTTGAAGCGGCGCTGCAGGTCGTCCGCGGGGAAGTTCTGCAGGACGTCGTTGCTCGCGATCAGCGACGCGACGCGCTGCCGCTCGGACGGGTCGATGGAACCGTCGGCCGCGGAGACCAGGGCGCACATGGCCATGCTGGCGTCACGGAACGCCCCGCTCTTCAGGTCGTTCTTCTTCGCCTCGAGCTGCGTCTGCATCGTCGACGCGGATTCCTTGATCCGATCCCACAGGGCCATGACATCTCCATACGTTGCGTTGCGTTGCGGGGGCTGTGCATTGCTGTGCATGCCGGAACCGAGGGAAACTCTACAGCTGTGTAGAAGTCGGCGGGCGAGGTGCCCCTGTGCCCGGAACAGGGCGTTCATGGAATCGGGCGTTACGGGACGATCGCCATCCCGGAGGCGGCGGGGTACAAAGAGGCATGGCCGATCACCGACAGACGGGCGGGGGCGATCGCGGCACTCCCGATGCCGCGCGTATGCCGGACGGCGATGTGGAAGCGGTGACCCGGGCGGTGCTGACCGCGTCGCGGTTGCTCGTCGCCGTCGCCGCGCGATCGCTCGCGGGGGTGGAGGAGCGGGTGACGCTGCCCCAGTTCCGTCTGCTGGTGGTGCTCTCCACCCACGGCGACGCCAAGCTCGTAGCGCTGGCCGAACGGCTCGGTGTGAACCCGTCCACCGCGATGCGGATGCTGGACCGGCTGATCACCGCCGGTCTGGCGGAGCGCCAGGTCAACCCGGTCAACCGGCGCGAGACGGTGCTGAGCGTGACTCCGGCGGGGTACCGGCTGGTCGCGGACGTGACGGCGGGCCGCCGCCGGGAGATCGGCGCGATCGTCGAACGGCTCGCCCCCGCGCAGCGCACGGCCCTGGTCGAGGCGCTGACGGCGTTCACCGAGGCGGGCGGTGAGGCGTCCGTGCCGACGGACGGCACGGACGCGTACCCGCTGGGCTGGACGTAGACACGTACCTGTTGTGCCGGCCCGGTCGCGGCCCTGTACCGCTGGGACCGGACGTGGCCCCGTACCGCCGGACCGGTCGTGGACGTTCGGCACGCCCTGGTCCCTAGTCGCGCGGGTCGCCCACGGGTTCGGGCGTGAGGTCGTCGTGCGAGGGCATCCGGGCCGTGGCTTCGGCTCCGGTGGCAGCTCCGGTTGCGGCTCCGGCGCCAGCTCCGGTTGCGGCTCCGGTAACGGTTCCGGCTCCAGCTCCGGTTACGGTTCCGGGGGCAACCGCGACCCCGGCCGTCCCGGCTTCGCCCGCGGCGGCGCCGCTCTTCCCTTCCCCACGCCCGCGCATGCCCTGGATCTTCGCCACGACGGGCTGGGTCCAGCGGGCGGTGAGCGGTCCGACGATGACGAGAATCAGGACGTACGCCGTGGCGATCGGCCCGATCCGCGGCTCGGTGGCCACGGCCAGGCCCGCGATGACGATGGAGAACTCGCCGCGCGCCACGAGCGTGCCGCCCGCCCGCCAGCGCCCGCGCGAGCCGATTCCGGCCCGCCGCGCCGCGTACCAACCGGTGAATAT
This sequence comes from Streptomyces sp. NBC_01433, assembly GCF_026340105.1. Taxonomy (NCBI): domain Bacteria; kingdom Bacillati; phylum Actinomycetota; class Actinomycetes; order Kitasatosporales; family Streptomycetaceae; genus Streptomyces; species Streptomyces sp. NBC_01433. The sequence goes on from NZ_JAPEPM010000001.1 coordinate 2,576,725, forward strand.
CTTGGTCAGGACGGTGACGACGGCCAGCAGAGCGGCCGGAAGCAGCACCGGCGGGATCTCGGCCGGGTTCGTGGAGAGGCCGAAGAACACGAAGAACACCGCGGCGAACAGGTCGCGCAGCGGCATCAGCAGCTTGCGCGCGCCCTCCGCGACCTCGCCCGAGAGCGCGATGCCGACGAGGAACGCGCCGACGGCGGCCGACACCTGCAGCTGCTGGGCCACACCGGCCACCAGGACGGTGAGACCGAGGACGACGAGGAGCAGCATCTCCGGGTTGTCGGAGGACACCGCGCGGCTGATGAGCCGCCCGTGGCGCAGTGCCAGGTACAGCACGAAGCCGACCGTTCCGAGGGCGATCAGCAGCGCGATGCTGCCACCGGCGAGGCCGACCCCGGCCAGCATCGCCGTGAGCAGCGGCAGGTAGACGGCCATCGAGAGGTCCTCGATGACGAGGACGCCCAGGATGACGGGGGTCTCACGGTTGCCGAGCCGCCCCAGATCGGTCATCACCTTGGCGATCACGCCGGAGGAGGAGATCCAGGTGACTCCGGCGAGCGCGACGGCCCCGACCGGCCCCCACCCGAGCAGCAGGGCGGCGACCGCACCGGGTGTCGCGTTGAGGAAGAAGTCGACGGCCCCGGACGGATACTGCGTCTTGAGGCTGGTCACCAGCTCGGAGGCGCTGTACTCGAGCCCCAGCAGGAGCAGCAGCAGGATGACGCCGATCTCGGCGCCGACCGCGGTGAACTCCTCACTGGCGCCGAGCGGCAGCAGGCCGCCCTCACCGAATGCCAGCCCGGCGAGCAGGTAGAGCGGAATCGGCGAGAGACCTATCCGGCCGGCGAACCGGCCGATGATCCCCAGCCCGAGAATGACGGAGCCCAGCTCCACCAGCAGTGCTGTGGTGTCATGCACGGTCAGCCCTCCGCAATGATCTCGGAGAGCGTGTCGACGCCCTCACGCGTACCGACGACGACGAGCGTGTCCCCGATGGCCAGGCGAAAGTCCGGTCCGGGCGACGGGTGCGCACTGTGCGTCCGCAGTACGGCGACGATGGACGCCCCGGTCCGGGTCCGCGCCCGGGTGTCGCCCAACAGCCGCCCGCCGTAGGGGGAGCGGGAGCCGAGCGGAATGTGTTCGGTGACGAGGTCGATGCCCTCGGTCCGTACGGCGTCGATGGGCGCGGGATCGATGAGGTGGGCGAGTGCGGTGGCTTCCGAGGTCGTCAGGGGGACCGACAGCCGGCATGAGTCGGGGTCGTCCTGTTCGTAGAACCCGATGAACCGCCGTCCGTCGTGGTGGACGACGACGGAAATGTGCTGCCCCGACTCGGTCGTGAAGTCGTACTGAGCTCCCACTCCGGGCAGCGACGTGTGACGGGTTCCCATGACTTCCTCCCGAGGCGTGCGGCGGTGCGGCGGCGCACTTGATGATCCCTTTATCTGTTCATGACCCTATCCGGAGGGTTCCGCAGCCTCCGTCCGAGCGAGACGACCATCGCTCTCGTGGTCACTCATTGTGATGAATGCGCCGCTTCGGCCGAATGAAGAAACATTTCGCCGCCGGATGCTGATGAGGACGGGCGGGCCGGTTGAAGCCCGCTGAGACCCCCACACCCCGCACGACTGCTCACGCACCTCACGCACTTCACGCAGCCCATAAGGACGGTCCCGTGGTGATGAAGAAGGTTCTCGTGTCATGCGCCGTAGTGGTGTCGGCAGCCCTGTTGGGCACGTCCCCCGCGGTCTCCTCGGTCCTCGCTCCGCCTGCCCCCGGCGAGCCTTCGATGCAGGGTCACGACGGCCGGGTCAAGGTCACCGACCGCGCCTACGGCTACTCGTTCGATCACGCGTCCAAGTCGTCCGCGTACGTGGTGGCCTGGGACGACGCGGCGGAGAAGGCGGGGGACCCGGTCTATCTGAACTACTACCGGAAAGCGGACTCGGGCAAGAAGAAGACCCTCTGGAACAAACGCGGCGGGGGCACGTACACCACGTCGTCCAAGGGCGGTGCGCTCTACAGGATGAACATCTGTGTCTCCGAGTTCATCAACCCCGATGAGTGCGGCCCGGAGCTCGTCTTCTAGCCGGGCCGGTACGCGACGACGGGCGCGGAAAGGGAGGAGGAAGGCCCGGGAGGGGGATGAGGAAACAAGGGGAGGAGAGGGGCGATGGCAGTGGAAAAGGCTCCGGTGCTCGACGTCAGGGGGTTGCGCTGCGTGACGCCGACCGGCCGAGTGCTGCTGGACCGGGCGGATCTGGTGGTCGAGGCGGGCCGCTCGGTGGCGGTGACCGGTCCGAGCGGCAGTGGGAAGAGCACCCTGCTGATGTGCCTGCTCGGGCTGACGCGCCCGCAGAGCGGCGAGGTGCGCGTGGCCGGTACGGACATCACCCGCCTCGGCGGCCGTCGGCTGGCCCGGCACCGGCGGGAGACCACCGGCATGGTGTTCCAGTTCGGGGAGCTGCTGCCCGAACTGTCCCCCGTGGAGAACGTCGCGCTCGCGGCGCTGCTGGCCGGCACCGGTCGGGGCCGGGCGCTGGGCCGGGCGTCGCGGCTGCTGACGGAGCTGGGCGTACCCACGACGGGTACGGCGACCGCCGACCTGTCCGGCGGCGAGCGCCAACGCACCGCGGTGGCCAGGGCGTTGGTCAATCAGCCGGCGCTGCTGCTCGCGGACGAGCCGACCGGCTCGCTGGACCCGGCCAACCGGGACCGTGTGGCCGAGCTGCTCCATTCGCTGCCTGCCAGGTGGGGCTGCGGGCTTCTCGTGGTGACGCACGATCCGGCGGTGGCGGCCCTGGCCGACCGCCGGTACGCCCTGGTGGAAGGTGGTCTGCACGAACAGCGTCGGGTTCCGACGGCCCGGAGCACCGTATGACGTCCCGATGGCTCCAGATGCTGCGGATCGGCCGGAGTGCCGCGCGCAGCGCGGACCAGAGGGGGGTGCGGTTCGCCGGTCTCGTGCTGGCCTCGACCGTGGCCGCGCTGACGCTCCTGGCGGTGGTGCTGTCGGTGGCGACGTACGAGGGCCGGGTCCTGCGCAGTGCCGCCCGCGCGCCTCTCCTGACCGAGTTCCGGCCGGATGCGGGGCCGCCGAAACTGCTGTGGCGCCTCGACCAGGACACCACGGGCGGGGCCGCGGGGGGAGTGTCCTTCGCCGTGATCCACATCGAACCGCTCACCCCGGACGCCCCGTTGCCGCCGGGGTTGCGGACGTGGCCGCGCCCGGGTGAGGCCGTGCTGTCGGGGCCGCTCCTGGAAGCGGCGGGCGCGGAGGGCATCGCCACCCGCTACGGCACCCTCGTCGGCCGCATCGGTGTGGAGGGCCTCGCGGTGGCGGGCGAGAACCTGGCGTACGTGCGACCGGCACCCGGTTTCCTGACCCGGGAGAACGCGTCACCGGCGACCGGCTTCGGCACCTCGGCCCCCTGGGGGCCGAGATTCGGGGACGACAGCGGCTTCCGGCCGCTGGGGGAGCTGCTGTCGCTCATCGCGGTGATGCTCGGCCTGCCCGCCGGGTTCCTGCTGGTGGTCGCGGCCCGGACCGGTGCGGCCGCCCGCGACAGACGCACCGCGGTGCTGGGCGCCATGGGCGCCTCCCGGCGGGACCTGGCGCTCGTGGCCGTCGGCGAGGCGCTGGCCCCGGTCGCCCTCGGCTGCACGATCGCGGCGGCGGTGACCGCGTCGGCCATGGCGGTCGACATCCCGCTGCCCTGGATCGGCTTCACCCTCGATGCGGCCCAGTTACGGGCGTACGCCCCTGAGGCGTTCGGGGCGGTGGCGGCGGCCGGTGCGACGGTGCTGGGCACGGCGGCGCTGCTGCACCCGGCACCGTCGAGGACGACCGGCACGAGACCGGCCGCCGCCCCCAACTCCCGTACGACGGTGATCTGCGCGGCCCTTTTCGTGCCGTGTCAGATCCTGCTCGCCTGGTTCCCCGCCCTCTTCGCGCACACCTACCACACCGGGCTCTCCACGGTGGTGCTCGCGACCGGCTCGATCGGCTCGCTGGCCACCCTGCCCGCGGTACTCGCCCTGGCCTTCGGCGTACTGGGCCGTACGGTGGCCCGGCTGGGCCTCCGCTCAGGGGCGCCGGGCGCTCTGCTCGCGGGCCGCTGGGTGCACGCCGGTCCGGGCAGACTGGCCCGGCTCGTCGCCGGATCGGTGATCGCGGCGGGCCTGCTCGCGTTCATCCAGGTCTATCCGAGCATCCCGTCGTCGTTCGGCCTCGCGGCCCGCCAGGCCCAGCGCGCGGCGGGCACCGATTTCCTCCGCATCGAGGTCCCCGAGGAAGACCGCTACCCGGCCTTCCTCGCCGCGCTGCCGCCCGGCACGGAGATCGTCACCCTGGAGCAGACCGAACCGGCCGAGCGGACCGAGCGGACCGAACCGGCTGAACCTGCCGAGCCTGTTGTGGGTGACTTGCCCCGCGCCGCAACGTTCCACGGAACCTGTGCCGCGCTGCGGGCGCTCGACATCAGCTGCGTTTCCGGCAGTTCGAAGCCCATCGCCGTCGAACCGCGCGACGCGCCCCGCGCCGGGCTGCTCCTGGCCGAGGCATCCGTCAGCGGCCCGGTCACGGCCGTACCCGTACCCGTACCCGTGCCTGTCTCCGGCCCGGCCCCGGCCCCGGCCCCCACCCTCGCCCGCGGTCCCGCCGCGCTCAGTCGCTCCACCGGTGCCGGTGAGGGACCGTACCCACCCCTGGTCACCGCCGTATCCACCCACCGCGCCGGTCTACCCACCACCGAACTGCGAAGGATCGCCCACGCCACCCTGGGGCCGGGCACCGAGGTGCTGACGATCGGTCAGTACGCGTTGGGCGGTGTCATGGTCACCACCCAGCATGTGCGCTGGGCCTCGTTCCTGGGGTGCATCGGCGTGCTGATCGTCGCGGCGGCGCACGGTATGAACACCCTCGGCGAGATCCTGCGTTTCGCGCGGGCGATCGCCCCGGTCTGCGTCCTGACCGGCGGCCGCCGTATCTACGCGTCCGTCGCCGCCTGGACCGTTCTGGCCCCGCTGTTCCTGGCGGCCCCACTGGCGGCCGGCTTCGCGGTGTGGATCACGCTGCCCCTGACCACCCCGCCCCGCCGGGGCTCCCTCCCGCCCGAACTGCTCACCGGGACAGCGGCCACCCTGCTGGTCCTGGCCACCCTGACCACACTCTGGGCCACTCGCAACGCCCTGGTCACGGCCCGCCGCTGGCGCCCCACAGGCGATTGACGGGCCGCGGAAGCGGCTGCTGGAGAGGCTGCGGAAGAGGCCCGCGGAAGAGGCCGCTGAGGAGGCGGGGGCGACAGACGCACCCGTGCCCGGCGGTGATGTTCCACCGCCGGGCACGGGTATTGGGGACGGGGATCGGTTCAGTCAGTGATCTCGATCTTGCCGTTGGCCGTGCTCGACGGCGCGGTCGCGGCCGTCTCGTCGCCCTGGGCGGGCACGTTCGCCGCGGCGGAACCGGGCGTGCGGCCCTTCAGGTTCTGGAGAAGTGCGGCGAAGTCGACGCCGGTGGTGGAGTTGAGGAGCTCCATGCCCTGGGCCACGTTGTCGGTCACCGTCCGGGCCAGCTGGCTGGCTCCGTCCGTGGAGATCACGGTCAGCTTGTCGACGGCGCTCAGGGGCTCGGACGCCTTGGCGACGACCTGGGGCAGAACCTCGACCAGCATCTGGAGTACGGCCGCGTCGCCGTACTGCGCGAAGGCGTCGGCCTTCTTCTGCATGGCCTCGGCCTCCGCGGAGCCCTTGGCCGCGATGGCGGCGGCCTCCGCCTCACCCTCGATGCGCACGGCGTCGGCGAGGGCCGAGCGGTGGAGCTTCTCGCCCTGACCGGTCAGCCGGGAGCGCTCCGCGTCGGCCTCGGCCTCCTTGACCTGGGCGATGCGGCGGGCCTCCGCCTCCTGCTCCGCCTGGTAGCGGGCGGCGTCGGCGGGCTTGCGCACCTTGGTGTCGAGTTCGCGGTCGGTCAGGGCCGCCTGGCGCTCGGCGACCTTCTCCTGCTCCTGGAGGACTTCCTGCTGACGGGCGGCCTCGGCGAGCGGGCCGGCCGCGTTGGCCTTGGCGGCCGCCGCTTCCGTCTCGGCCTTGATCTCGGCCTGCTTCAGGTAGAAGGTCCGCTCGGCTATGGCGATCTCCTCGGCCGCCTTCAGCCGGGCCTGCTCCGACGCACGCCGCGCGATCGCCTCGGCGATGTCGGCCTCCTGCTTGGCACGGGCGGCCTCGGGGCGGCCGAGGTCCTCCAGGTAGGAGCCCTCGGTGGTGATGTCCTGGATCTGGAAGGCGTCCAGGATCAGGCCCTGGCCGGAGAGGCTGGCCTCGGCCTCCTCGGCGACCTGCCCGGCGAACGCGGCACGGTCGCGGATGATGTCCTCGACCGACATCCGGCCGACGATGGCGCGCAGCGCACCCGAGAGCACTTCCTGGGTGAAGCCGACGATGCCGTCCTGCTGCTGGAGGAAGCGCTGGGCGGCTGCCCGGATCGCGTCCTCGCTGCCGCCGACCTTGACGATCGCGACGCCTTCGAGGTTGGACTTCACGCCGCGCAGGGTGACGGCGCCGCGCACGGCGATCGGGATGTGGCGGCTGGAGAGGTCCAGGGTGAACTTCTGCTGCACGAACGGCACGACGAAGACGCCGCCGCCGACGACGACCTTCTGACCGCTGTTGTCGATGCTGGTGCGGCCGGTCACCGGGTCGGTCGACTTCTTGCCGCGGCGCCCGGTGATGATGAACGCCTCGCTGGGCCCGGCGACCTTGTAGCGCGTGACGACTGCGAGGGCGAGGAGTACGAGGAGTACGACGATGCCGATGACGGAGATCAGAACTGGACTCATAAGAGGTGTCCCCCCTGCCTCCCGAAGGGGGACGGCAGATCGTTTTCAGAACAAGTGCGAAACAGTGCGAAACGGTGTGAACAGTGGGCGGCCGGGTCGGCACTTGGGCCCGCCGGAGTGGCCCGGTCGGCCGGTCGGCTGGCCGGTTTCGGTCGGGCGTGGTCAGCGCTCGACCGGGCGGACCGCGACCGAGGTGGTGGACAGCGTCGCCTCCACCCAGATCTCGGCGCCGCGTTCGACAGGTGCCGTGCTCTTCGCCGCGTACTTCACGGTCTGACCCGCGAGCCGCAGCAGCACCTCGCCGTACCCATCGGCCGGAATGGAGGTCACGACGGACCCGGAGGTGCCGACGAGATCCTCGCCGCGAGGCGTCGCCGTGGTCTGGTCCCGCATCAGGGCCCGGCTGAGCTTCCAGGTCAGCCAGGCGGCGACGATCCCGGCCAGGGCTCCGGCGGCCGTGGCCACGACCGTTCCGGCGCCGGTGGTGCCGAGCACGATCGCGCCGCCGAAGCCGAGCATCGACATGAAGCCCGCGATCACCGGCAGCGAGAGCAGGCCGTCGAAAAGGCCGCTCAGTACGCCGCCGAAGAGCCCTTCGAGGATTCCGTCGAAGATCAGGGAGAGGGCGAGAAGAGCGATTCCCGCAATGCCGAGACCCAGGAACAAGGTCACGTGATCACTCCCCGGCTTTCGATTTCCCCCGAATATTTTCCGTCGAACTGGCTGGATGGTCCCATACACCACCACATCGGGGCACTGCCGGGATCCGGCAGTCTTTACGCCGCTTTGATGCCGGAGAGGCGGGCGGTGAGGGTGTCGAGCGACTGGAACGTGGCCCCGAGCAGCGCGACGTGCTTCCAGCGCAGGACCCCGTCGGGGCCGATGAGGAAGACCGCGCGCCGTACGCCGATGCCGGGCGCCGCGACTCCGTACGTCCTGGCGATCTCCCGGCCCCCGTCGGCCAGCAGCGGCATGCGCAGTCCGTGGGTGCGGGCGAACGACTCATGGCTGTCCACACCCTGTGGGCTGATTCCCCACACCTCGGCGTCGAGCCCGTCGAAGGTGTCCAGCCCCGACGAGTACGAGCAGAGCTGCTTGGTGCACACAGCGGTGTTGTCGCCCGGGTAGAAGGCCAGGACGACGGCCCGGCCCAGTGAGGCGGAGAGGCGGTAGTCGCCGCGTTCGAAGTTCTCGCCCGACAGAATTCCTCCTGGGAGAGTGAAGTCGGGTGCGGGACTGCCCGGTTGTGGTCCTGATGCCATGACGGCTCCCTTGTCGACGCTACGCGGATGGGCACGGGACTCGTACAGTGAACGGCACTTCTCGCTCATTGACACGTTTGACCCATCCGTAGTCTGCCCCGCACCGAATATGGGGTGGGCGGGTGCGGTGGCCCGCGCCCGGAACTGGAGGTACGTGTGGCGCAACGACCGCCGTCGGCAGCGGTGCTCATCCTTCACGGCGGCCACGAGACGGGGATCGAACCGCCTCCGCCCGGACTCCTGAACCTGCCCGCCCTGCGCATGAGGCCGTTCGCGCGGGCCGTGGCACGGGCCACCCGCCGCGAAGGAAACCACGAGGCCCACGACCCCCACGACTTCTGCGACCCCCACGACCCCCACGACTCCTGCGACCCCGGTGACCCCGGTGATCCCGGTGATCCCCACGACGACGGCCACGACGACGGCCACGACGACGGCCACGACGACGGCCGCGATGGCGGCGGACGCGGCCCGGTCCTGGTGCGGGGTGTCCGCTATACGCACCGCGGCTGGAACGGCGCCCGTGAGGATCCGCTCCATGACGCCGTACGCGCCCTCGATGAGCTGAGGGACGAGGCGGGCGAGATCCCGGTGGTCCTCCTCGGCCACTCCATGGGCGCCCGCGCGGCCCTTCGTGCCGCCGATCACCCCTCGGTCCGTGCGGTGGTCGGCCTTGCTCCGTGGTGCCCGCCGGGCGACCCGGTCACCCAGCTCGCGGGCCGCGACGTCGTTCTGCTGCACAGCACCCGCGACCGCGTCACGAGCCCCCAGGCGACCCAGTCCCTCACGGCCCGAGCCCGTCGCGCGGGCGCCCGTACGTGCATGATCACCGTCCGGGGCGGCGATCACGCGATGATCCGTCGCGCCCCGGCCTGGCACCATCTGACGGCGGCGCTGGTCACCGGACTGCTGGGTCTCACCGCACTGCCGGACCCGGTGACGACGGCCCTCGGGCTCCCGCTGCACGCCGAGGCGACCGAGGGCACCCTGGACCTCGACCGGCTGCGCGCCGACCGGGCGGGCCCGGCGCCCGCCGAGCCGCAGCGGTGACGTACGACGCGGGGCCGGGGCTGCGGATGCGGGGCAGGGAGCGGCGGCCGACGATGGAAGACCGGTGGCCGACGACGGCAGGAGGCCCTCTTGCAGGCCGAACCGCACGACGACGACGCGCCGGTGCCGTTCGATCCCGCGCCGGTGGCCGCCCTGCTCGGCGGTACTACGGTCGGGGTGGCCGTCTTCGACACCGGGCTGAGCTACCTCTACGTCAATCCGGCACTCGAACGGATCAACGGCATCCCGGCCGCTGCCCATCTCGGCCGGACCCCCGCCGAGATCCTGCCGGAACTCGATGAGCACAAGGACCTGATGCGGCTGGTGCTGGCCGACGGGAAGCCGCGCGAGACCACGGTCGGGGGGCGGACCTGGGTGGCATCGCTACCGGATCAGCGGTACTGGCACTCCGCGTACCACCGCCTGGAGACGGACGGCCGGGTCCAGGGGCTCGTCGCGATCGTCCTGGACATCACCGGCCATGTGCGCCAGCAGCAGGAGCTGGAACGGGCCCGGAGTCATCTGGCCCTCCTGGACACCGCCGCCGTCAGTATCGGCACGACGCTCGACATGGACACCACCTGCCGCGAACTCGCGGACTTCGTCGTGCCCGCGCTGGCCGACATCGCCGCCGTGGAGATCTTCCCGCCGGACATCGGGCACGAGGTGCGGCGCGCGGCGCCCGGGGTGCTGCGACTGCGCCGGGCCGCGCTGTCCGCAGTCCCCGAACTCGCCGAATCGGCACGGCAGTTCGGGCACCCGGGGGAGTACATCGACTACCAGGAGGACGCGGGCGTCGCCCGTTGCCTGGCGGCCAATCAGCCGGTGGTGGAGAACCGGGACGACGATGCGGAACATCCGGACGAGTTCGACGGTCCGCCGCGCACGGCCGGATTCCGCGCCGCCTCCCGTGCCTTCGGCCTGCGCGGGGCGGCCTTCGTGCCGCTCGTCGCGCGCGGTCGTGCGCTGGGCGCCTTGAACCTCGTACGGGCCGGGAAATCGCCCGCGTTCACCGACGAGGACATGTTCGTCGCCCGCGAGCTCGCGGGCCGGGCCGCCGTCGACCTCGACCACGCCCGCCGTTACGCCCACGAACACAGCGTCGCCCTGGAACTCCAGCGTTCCCTGCTCTCCGAACCCTGGGGCCCGCACGCGCACGTGGAGATCGCGACCCGCTATCTGCCCGCCGAACACGGCGTCCTGGTGGGCGGCGACTGGTTCGACGTCGTACCGCTGCGGGACGGGCGCCATCTGAAGGCGATGGGTGATGTCATGGGCCACGGCGTGGAGGCGGCCGTCGCCATGAGCCACTACCGCTCGCTGCTGCGCCTCCTGGCCGGTGACGACCTGCCGCCGCACCTCATTCTGGAGCGGCTCGACACCATGGTCGAACGGTCCGGTATGGACCGGGCGGCGACCTGTCTGCTCGCGGTCGTCGACCGGTTCGGCGGCAACTGCGAGGTGGCCAGCGCGGGCCATCTGCCGCCGGTGTTCATCGATCCGGGGAAGGCCGGGGCACGGGTGGTCCGGGTTCCGGTGGGGCCGCCGCTCGGCACCGGATTCGGCGGGTACCGGACGTCGTCGGTGCCGTGCGGTCCGGGGACCGTGCTGTTCATGTACACCGACGGTCTGGTGGAGCGCCGGGGCGAGGACATCGATGTGTCCGTGGGACGGCTGGCCGAGCTGACCCTGCCGGTGGGCGGACGGCTCGAAGACCTGCTGGACGCCGTGCTCGACCGGTTCGGGGACGGGGCGGAGGACGACATCGCGGTTCTCGCCTCACGCATCCGGGAGGGAGCGCTGCCGGTCCGCTGAAGGGGCGTTGTCAGTGCCCGGTGCGAGGATACGAGGCATGGAAGCCGGCACCGCACCGTCCACGCAGCCCCGTAAAGACACCCGTAAAGACACCCGTACAGACACTCCTACCGATTCCTGTACCGACTCCCGTTCCGCTCCTTGGCTCCTCGGTGACATCGAGGCCGCCGTCCGCGGCAGCTGGGACGCCTCCACGACCACACCGGAGCACCGGCCGTCGTGGAGCGCGGACAACCCGGCCCGTGACCAGTGCGGGGTCACCGCACTGGTGATCAACGACCTGCTGGGCGGCGATCTGATCCGGGGCGAGGTGCATGCCGACGGCGAGTGGACGGACTACCACTGGTGGAACCGGCTGGGAGCGGGTGTCGAGATCGACCTCACCCGTGAGCAGTTCGGGCCGCACGAACGCGTCTCGGGAGGCACGGTGATACCGAGGCCCGACGAGATCGTCCGGCTCCGCGAGGAGTACGAGCTGCTGCGCGACCGGGTCCTGGAGCGCCTCCGGCGGGAGTAGGGCGGCGGGTTGGGGGAGCGTCGGCCGATGTGCCGGCCGGTCCGTCCGACGGGTCAGCCCAGTTCGAGGCTGGTGATGCCGTACAGGCCGGTCCGGTCGAAGACCGGCTCCGGTCCGGTGTACATGCGCGCCGTGTCGAACGACGGTGTCAGGCCGAGCTGTTCCGCGAGACGTACCGCCGACGGGTTGATGTCGGGGACATCGATCGCCACAGGGGTGTCCGGCGCCGTGGCCGCGAGGGCACTCACGAGCGCGGCGGCCACCTCCGGCGACGCGGCGTACAGCGGACCGATACGGGAAGCGGCCCGGCAGGCGCGCAGGACGGCGAGGCCGTGGAGTTCGCCGTCGCGGACCGCGGCCACCGCGACATGCCCGGAGGTCGTGATCCAGGGCGCCAGGAAGCTGTCCCGGGCGGCCGGGAAGAACTGCCGGTCGTACGCGGCGAGCCGCCCGAACGGGAGCGTGCGGGCATCGACCAGGGTGATGCCCGGCGGCGCGGCGATTCCCGTGTCCGGCAGCCCTTCGTACCGGGCGTTGCTCCAGCACGAACGGAAGCCGGATCTGCGGTAGTTGTCCTGTTGGGCGGGTACGCCGTCCAGGCCGATGGTGCGCCCGGAGAGCCGGGCCATCCCGGCACGCCAGACCTGGATCCCGTATCCCCGGCCCCGCAGCGGGGGGCGGGTCAGGTAGAAGCCCAGGAAGCCGAAGTCGTCGCCGTAGCGCACGACCGAGACGGAGGAGACGGGCTCCCCGTCCAGGCGTCCGATCAGGAAGCCGCACGGATCGGCGGCGAAGAAGGGCCGGGTGTCGGTGAGCCCGGGGTTCCAGCCCTCGTCATGGGCCCACCCGGCCAGGGTCGTCATGTCGTCGGCGCTCGCGGTGGTGATCTCGAAAGTTGGCACGGACCAGTCGTACCCCGTCCGGGAGCCGTTCAGCGGTCGTGCCGCCGACCTGGCCGGAAGGGGTACGGCGGGTGTGCGGCCGATGGGGCCGATGAGCCCCACGCGTCAGCCGAAGGCGTACGCCACCGTCGTGGCCGCGCCCAGCGCCGCCCCGGCCACGGTCTGCGCGACCGAGTGGTACCGCAGCGCCACCCGGGACCAGCACACGGCCACGGTCAGCGTCCCGGCCAGCAGCCACCACGGGGAGTGCACCACGGCGAGCAGCGCGACCACCGCCGAGGCGACCGCCGAGTCCACCGAGATCTTCCAGACGGTGTTGACCGTCAGCAGGACGATCGTCATCGCCCAGAGGGCGAGCATCGCGACGAGGATGCCCGTGGGGGCGTGCCCCATGACCATGACCACCGAGCCGACGCCGATGGAACCGAGGATGACGAGGAAGATCGGGGCCCGTTTGGTGCGGTCGACGACATGGCGGTCGCCCCAGGTACCGCGCTTGCGCTCCCACTCGATGTAGCCCGCGGGGATGAGCCCGGCGCACAGCGCGCCGAGGAAGCCCCAGAGGAGACCGGTCCAGTCGCCCGCGGCTGCCAGCCCGACGCCGAGCATCCCGGCCAGCAGCATGTTGCGGGGCTGGAGCGCATCGGTGACGGCGCGGGCCACGGACGCCGTAGCGGTCGCAGGTGCTTCAGGTGTTGCCGGTGCTCCGGGTGCTCCGGGTGCTCCGGGTGTTGCCGGTGCTTCAGGTGTTGCCGGTGCCTCGGAACCGGGATCGTTCTCGGTGGTGCTGTTCATGCCGTCTTCGCTGCCTTTCCCGGCTCTTGTACGGATTCCGCTGCCGCCGGGACCCCCACGGACGCGAGGACCCGGCGGGTACGTGCTTCGGTGACCGTCCGGTACGCGCCGGCGACCCGCACCAGTCGGGCCACCTCGCCGTCCTGGTCGGTGGCGTGGTCGCTGTCCTGGTCGGCGTTCTGCTGGGCCGCCACCCTCGCGGCGCCGCCCGCGGACGCGCCCCCGGCTTTGGCGGCGAGCGCGGCCTTGATCCAGTACGCGTCGGTGAGCGGGGCGGCCCGCCGCGGGTCCCGGGTGTCCTCGGCGGCCGCGCGTTCGGCGGCGGCGAGCAGATCGTCGGGCACGTAGTGCCGCAACTTCTCGACCGCGTCCGCGATATCGGCGGCCCACCGGTCGACCCGGAGGTCCGACGGGGTGTCGAACCGGGTCAGCTCCCGGGCCAGCGACGCGGGCGGGTCGAAGGGCTGGTCGGGGAAGGCGGTCATCAACTCGTACCAGAGCGCGTGCAGTTTCACCTGGGCCCGCCACAGCTTCGCCCGGTGCGCGCCCTTGCTGAAGGCCGGGATGGAGGCGCCCAGCGCGAAGAACCCGAACAGCACCAGTTGCGCCGCCTCGGTGATCTCGTCGAACCGGAGGGCGAAGCTCTCGCTGGGCCGGTCGATCACGCTGATCCACAGGAACAGGGTCCGGCTGACCGTGTAGCCGACCCCGATGAACATCGCGAAGGTCATCATCCCGAGGCCGACGCGGAGATGGCGCAGCCGCGCGTCGGCGGTGGCCAGGGCCCACTGGTACGCGCACACGGCGGAGGCGGCGCCGAGGTAGAGGTAGAAGACGCTCATGTAGAGCGTGGCGCCCCACTGCCCCGCGTGGTCGGAGACGAACCGGTCCGAGGGGACGGAGCGGTCGACCACCGTGAAGAAGAGCACGGTCAGCAGGATCAGCGTCGCCACGGACGCCTTGGCCGCCACCTGCTGGACGAGGCGGGCGAAGCGGACGTGCCGGGGGATGCCGTCCCCCTCGGGGTAGCGGCCGTAGATGGCGACGATGTAGCTGAGAATGGCCAGGATCGCGATGGTCGCCGTGTAGTGCTTGATCAGTACGGCGAGGTCGGTCACGGCGCTGTTGTTGAGGCCGATGCGTACGGCCCGGGTCTTGGTCCACAGGGCGATGGCGAATCCGGCGTAGCAGCCCCACAGGGCCCGCCGCCGTTTGTCTTCCTCGCCGCCCCACAGGGCTGCGGGCATGCGCCACAGGGCAACGGCCGTCATCAGGCCGGCTATCAGGTAGCCGGCGAGATCGAGGGGGGTCACGGCGGTCCTTGTTCCTTCGGGGGCGGGGTGGCAGGGGTGTCAGGCGTCGTCGGGCCGACGGAACAGACCTCGGCGCCGGTGGGCGACGGGGCGGGACAGCGAGTTGGCCAGCCGCCCCACCATGTCATCGGTGGTCATGTCCCTGGCCATCCGGGGAATCAGCGACGCACCGAATTCGGCCATCCGCTCGTCGTGGGTGTCGTACTGGGCGCGGGCCTGGACCGTGCTGCCGTCGGCCTCGAACGCCTCGGCGACCGTGGGAGAGACCATCCGGGCGATCAGCGAGGTGTCGAAGACCGGGAGGAGCGTGCGGAGTTGCTCCGCCGAGAGCGTGGTTCCGTGGTCGAACCACTCATGGCACAGCTCATGCAGGATGACGTGCTGGGTCTGGTACGCGGTCGGCCGTCGGCGGTAGAGCACGAAACTGGTGTCGCCCGCCTTCAGGCGCAGTCCGCAGGCGGCGTTGACGCGCGCCAGCCGGTCCGGCAGTTCATGCAGACGGATGGTGCGGCCGCGTGCCGCTTCCATGTTCGCCACCAGGCCCGGCAGCGAGAAAGGGGTCGGTATGGGCAGGTCGGCCAGCCCCGCCTCGCACTCTTTCCGCAGCTTGCGCAGAGACATGGCGCTGTCGCCGCCTACGCTTCCGGTTCCGGGTCCGTGTCCCGGCCTCTGGAGGCGTCCTCCAGCAGCGACATCGCGAACTGCAGCAGTTCCGGAGAGAGCCCGTCGTCGCCGATGCCCCGGCCCGCCAGCCCGCTGATCTCCCCCGTGCGCCGCTTGGCGAGGAACTGAAGTCCGGCCACGACATCGTCGACGACCTCGGACTCCTCCTTGAAGAAGTGCCAGTCCACGCCGAACCCCAGCCCGAGCGCCTTGAGGATCTCCTCGGACGGCTGGGTGACCTTCCCGGCGAGGATGTTGGAGAAGTAGCTGTGCGAGAGCGAACCGCCGCGCTCCCTGACCAGCTCCGCGAAGACCCGGCCCGAGATCTTCTGGCCGGGGAAGGTCTTCTCGACCATGTACTCGACCTTCTGCCGCAGCGAATTCAGCTCCGGCGCGCGCTCTTCACCGTTGTCCATTGCCATCCGGCCCCCCACGATCACGTCCACCACGGGGCGCTCGGTCGTGCGCTGCGCGATGTTCGATTCGGTCAACGGGCTCGTACTGTAACGAACCCCGACAGGGTTTCGGCAGCGTGGGTGACGAAGCGGACCAATCGGCTTCAGAGCCGGAATGAGCTTGCGCAAACACTCTACGTCACTGTTAACTCAAAAAAACATGGGCAGGGGACCACGAGGGGAGTCCCTTGCCCATGTTTCGTGAAGCCCGGGTGCGAGGCCCGCGCGGGAAACCGGGGCGAGGCCCCTGCGGGAAACGCGGCGAGACCCGCGCGGGAAACGGGATATCCGGAATCGTGAAGTCCGTTTGCTGTGACCGGACATAGGCGTAGCCCTTCACGACGGGGGATGCGTGAAGGGCTACGCGAGCATTATGGCCCTTACTCCATCCGGCGACAACTGACCGGTCGGTCAGCTGTGCTGTGCGCCCAGTCCGGCCCTCCGCCCCCGGCGCCGGGAATCTGTCGTGGCCGCGATAGACATGACGTTCTCGTACGATTAGGGTTTCTTGTGCGGTCGAGCTAAACAGCGGTACGCGAGCAGAGGGACACCCTGGGGGCGTACGGCGCCGAGGGCCCTCAGGCATGCGTGGCGGAACATGTGTGACACGAAGAGGTGCAGATGCCCCCGGAAACCCCCTCGCACGCCGGTGATCGGCTCGATGACGACGACTACCCCGCTTACACCATGGGGCGCGCCGCGGAGATGATCGGTGCGACACCGGGTTTCCTGCGGGCGATCGGCGCGGCGCGCCTGATCACCCCGCTGCGCTCCGAGGGCGGCCATCGCCGCTACTCCCGCTACCAGCTCCGCATCGCGGCTCGCGCGCGCGAGCTGGTCGACGCCGGTACGCCGATCGACGCCGCCTGCCGCATCGTCATCCTGGAGGACCAGCTCGAAGAGGCGCTGCGCCTCAACGCGGAGATGCGACGGCCGACGGACTCCTGAACATATCTGTATTCGCCAGCACAGAATTTTGTGCAATGTGCGATGAGGGTTTATGCCACGCCAGGCGGAGTGATATTACGTACAGCCCTCTTCCGCTCGCATCGTGCTACGGTTGATCTCAGTTGCAGTTGTGGTTCCCAAAACTTCAAGTGCTCTCGCCGGTTCTGTACCGGTGGGTGCGCTTTTGTATTTCCGGTAGTTTTTCCGGACGGGGTAATCATCGCGGCGACGTAGGGCTCGCACAGTGTGAGTCCACGGGCTCTGCCCCGAAGGAGATATGAACATGGCTACTGGCACCGTGAAGTGGTTCAACGCCGAAAAGGGTTTCGGCTTCATCGAGCAGGACGGCGGCGGCGCTGACGTCTTCGCCCACTACTCGAACATCGCCTCCAGCGGCTTCCGCGAGCTGCAGGAAGGCCAGAAGGTGAACTTCGACGTCACGCAGGGCCAGAAGGGCCCGCAGGCCGAGAACATCACCCCCGCCTGATCACTCAGGTTGTACTGCGCAGCTGGGGCCCGCACCTTGGGGTGCGGGCCCCAGCTCGTTGTCGTTTCCGGGGCCCGCATTCCGTGCCCCCTCCCGAAGCCGTGTCCGGTGCAGTGATTCCCGGCGGCCGGGCTTCGATTTCTTTTGTCATTTCATCGGCTCGTTCTTGCGATTCTGGGCGCCGTTCCAAGGCTCCTGTCCAAAAAGAATCCCTCGATACGTGCCCCACATCGAGGAAAGGTTCTGCATGAACCGCGAACGCGCATCTCGCACGAACGACCGATTTTCCCGGACCCGCTCGGGCGGTTCCAGCGGCGGCCGCACCGGCGGCGCGCCGAAGTACTCCGGCGGCGGATCGTATTCCGGTGGCGGGTCGCAGCGCTCCGGCGGTGGACCGAAGCGGTCCGGCGGCTTCGGCCGTCGGCCCGCCGCGAAGCAGGGTGAGTTCGCCCTGCCGGTCACCATCACCCCGGCGCTGCCCGCCGCTGCCGCCTTCGACGAGCTCGACATGCCGGCCCCGCTCAAGGCGGCTCTCGTCGCCGAGGGCATGACGGTGCCGTTCCCCATCCAGGCGGCGACCCTGCCGAACAGCCTCGCGGGCCGTGACGTCCTGGGCCGCGGCCGGACCGGATCGGGCAAGACGCTGGCCTTCGGCCTGGCTCTGCTGGCCCGTACCGAGGGCCGCCGCGCCGACGCCCGCCGTCCGCTGGCCCTGGTCCTCGTCCCCACCCGGGAACTGGCCCAGCAGGTCACCGACGCGCTCACCCCGTACGCCCGGTCGCTGAAGCTGCGCCTCGCCACCGTCGTCGGCGGCATGTCGATCGGCAGGCAGGCCAGTGCGCTGCGTGGCGGTGCCGAAGTCGTCGTCGCCACCCCGGGCCGGCTCAAGGACCTCATCGAGCGCGGTGACTGCCGGCTGGACCGGGTCACCATCACGGTTCTCGACGAGGCCGACCAGATGGCCGACATGGGCTTCATGCCCCAGGTCACGGAGCTGCTCGACCAGGTGAACCCGGAGGGGCAGCGGATGCTCTTCTCGGCCACCCTGGACCGTAACGTCGACCTTCTGGTCCGTCGCTACCTGCACGACCCGGTCGTCCACTCCGTGGACCCCGCGGCCGGTGCGGTGACGACGATGGAGCACCACGTGCTCTACGTCCAGGGCGCCGACAAGTACGCCACGACCACGGAGATCGCGGCCCGCGACGGCCGCGTCATCATGTTCCTGGACACCAAGCACGCCGTGGACAAGCTGACCGACCACCTGCTGCACAGCGGCGTCCGGGCGGCCGCGCTGCACGGCGGCAAGTCGCAGCCGCAGCGCACCCGCACCCTGGAGCGGTTCAAGACCGGGCACGTCACGGTCCTGGTCGCCACCAACGTCGCCGCCCGTGGCATCCACGTCGACAACCTCGACCTCGTCGTGAACGTCGACCCGCCCAGCGACCACAAGGACTACCTGCACCGCGGCGGCCGTACCGCCCGTGCCGGTGAGTCCGGCAGTGTCGTCACGCTGGTGCTGCCGGGGCAGCGCCGTGAGATGACGCGTCTGATGGCGGATGCCGGGATCACCCCGCAGATCGCCCAGGTCCGTTCCGGCGAGGCCGAGCTGAGCCGGATCACCGGGGCGCAGACGCCCTCGGGCGTTCCCGTCGTCATCAGCGCGGCGCCCAAGGAGCGGTCCAGGAGCACCGGCGGAGCGTTCATGGGCCGTGGCAGCAAGCGCGGCGGCGGAGCGCCCTCGCGCGGACGCCGTCCGGGCGTGCCCACACCCGAGGCGCGCGCCGCCGCCTCGCAGCGCCGGAACAACCGCGCCGCGTAGCCTTCCCGGTAGGAGACGGCCGGTACTGGTCTGTTCCGTACCGGCCGTCTCGCATTGGCCGTTCGCTCCTGGCAGTCTCGTACCGGCAGTTCCGTACCGGGCGTCCCGTGCCGGTAGTTCCCGTGCCGGTAGTTCTCGTACCGGCAGTTCCGGGCCGGTGGTTCCGTACCGCCGTCCCGTGCCCGTCCCGTACCGCCAGTTCCTACCGGCAGTCCCCGTCCGGTTTCTCTTCGACTCGACCTTGCTGAGGCACCATGCGCTGTGTCATCGCCCGCTTCCCCTTCGATCTGTTCAAGAACGAAGTGGAGGATTCGATGAAGGGCATCAAGCCCGAACCCGTCACCGGAGACGCCGTGGTCATCAGCCGCCGCGTCTACCCCGTCAAGCAGGTCGGGGAAGTGATCACCCGGCAGGACCGCCGCGACTTCTCCTCCGCCGAGGTGACCAGGGCGCTGACCCGCCTCGGTTTCACCTGCCGTACGGCCCAGGCGGCCGTCCCCGCCCCCGCGCTGACGCCGCTGGAGACGGCGTCGGCGCTGCTCGGAACGCCGGAGCCGCGGCCGGAGCCGGTCCTCCCGGCCGCGGAGCCGCTGCCCGCTCCGGGCGCCGGTCAGATGTGAGCGGGGCCGGGTCCTCCCGGCCGCCGCACGAACGGGCCCTGTCGGCCGGCGACTTCACCCTCGCCGCCGGTGGGGCCCGTTCGGCTTTCCTGGTGCGGGGCCGGTTCTGCCGGGACGCGCCCAGGGGCTGCCCGACCGTGACGGCGACAATGTGACAAGCCGACTGTGCCCAGGTGTGATCGTGTGTAACAAAGGCTCCGCCAAACGGATGGCATGCGCGAGTTGCACTTCCCCGGCAAGGGGAGGATCGGTGCCATGAAGAGCAAGCTGACCGCGCTCGGAGTGACAGTTGTCGCGTCCGTGCTGCCCGCCGCCGGAACCGCGTACGCCGACGAGACACACAGGAACGCGCACAACGGCCCCCAAGTGGCTCTGATCTCCACGGGCCAGATCGACGATCCGCTGGAGGACGTGCTGGAGCACGCCACGGTGCTCGGCAAGACCTACGTCATCGGCTGAGGTCCCCGTCCGGGGGGCTTCAGACCCCCCCGGCGCCCCTGCCTCGCCCAGTTCATCCGCGGCTCCACGACAGGACGCAGCACCCGCCGGACGGGTGGCGTGCACAGCAGGGTCACCGCGACCGCGCCGCCCACGGTCACCGCGACGGTGTCCAGCGGGGTGGAGAGGAACGGCTCGTCGTAGACGCCCCGGTACAGGGCGGTACGGATGACGAAGCCGTGCAGCGGGTAGCCGTAGAGGGTGCACGTTCCCAGCGCGCTCATCCAGGTCCGGCGGTTCGGCACCCGGGCGAGGAAGCACGCGCCGAGCAGTACGGAGCAGCCGAACAGGAGAACCGTCGCCAGGGGCCCCGCCCACGCGGGCGAGCCGAGTTCCTGCGCGCTGTACTGCCGGGCGGCCGCTGTCCGGCAGCGGCTCCCAGGCGTGGCCCATCGCCACCAGCACGATCGCCAGGTATTTGGCGTTGTCGAAGAAGTGGTCCCGCCGGGCGGGGCGTTCGCCGGTGGCCGTGGCCGTGGCCTTGGCCGTCGTCGCCGTGCCGGAGGCGGCGGGGCGTGGCCGCTTGGCGGCCAGTGAGGTCAGCGAGGTCAGGGAAGGTACGCCGACACCCTAGGTGTACTGGGCCGTGTCCGAGGTCCCTTGTCCTTTCTCCTCCGTGTCCAGATGCGGCAGGATCCGGTCCAGCCAGCGCGGTGTCCACCAGGCGGATCTGTCCAGCAGGGTCATCACGGCGGGCACCAGCAGCAGCCGTACGACGGTGGCGTCGATCAGCACGCTGGCGGCCAGGCCCAGGCCCAGCATCTTCACCACGATGTTGTCGCTGATGACGAAGGCGGCGAACACGCTGACCATGATGAGCGCCGCGCAGGTGATGACCCGGGCGGTGATCTCCAACGCGTGCGCCACGCTCGCCTTCGGGTCGCCGGTGCGCAGCCAGGCCTCGTGGATGCGGGAGAGCAGGAAGATCTCGTAGTCCATGCTGAGCCCGAAGACGATGGCGAACATCATCATCGGCACATAGCTCTCGATCGGGACGGCCCCCGACACCCCCAGCGCCGGGCCGCCCCAGCCCCACTGGAAGACGGCCACCACGACGCCGTACGAGGCCGCGATCGACAGGACGTTCAGTACGGCGGCCTTGACGGCGACGAGCAGGCCGCGGAACACGATGAGGATGACGAGGAAGGCGAGTGCGACGACGACCGCGATGATCAGCGGCAGTCGGCTGGAGACGATGTCCAGGAAGTCGACCTGGGCGGCGGTCGTGCCGGTCACATAGGAGCTCGCCCCGGTGCCGGAGACGGCCTGCGGGAGGACGTCGTCGGTCAGCCGGTTCACCAGGGCGGTGCTGCGCTCGTCCTGCGGGGCGGCCACCGAGTACGCGGTGCCGGTCAGGACGTCGCCGTCCGAGGTGGCGGTGAGCGGGGTGATCACGGCGGCGTCGGGCACCCCGGTCAGTGCCTTCTGCGCCTGGTCCGCCAGCGCGGAGCGGTCGGACTGCGGGACCTCGCTCTGGTCGATCACGAGCGTCAGCGGGCCGTTCGAGCCGGGTCCGAAGGCGGTGGACATCAGGTCGAAGGCGCGGCGGTCGGTGAACGACTTCGGGTCGGCGCCGTCCCCGATGTGGCCGAGCTGGATGAAGAAGAGGGGAAAGGCGAGGACGGCCAGGGTGACCACCCCGCCGGCCAGGAACCACCAGGGGCGCCGCTCCACCCGCTGCGCGTACCGGTGCCAGCCGCCGTGCGCCTCCTCGCCGGGCGCCGCGTCGGTCTCCGCGACGGGGGTCCGCACCCGGAGCCGGTCGATGCGCCGTCCGATCAGGCCCAGAATGGCCGGTACGAGGGTGAGGGCCCCGATCACGGCGGTGACCACCGTGACCGCCGCGGCCAGGCCGAGCTTGCCGATGAAGCCGATGCCGGAGACCCACAGCCCGGACAGGGCGATGATCACGGTGCAGCCGGAGAGCAGGACGGCCCGCCCGCTGGTGGCCGCCGCGTTCCCGGCGGCCGTCACCGGGTCCTCGCCGTCGACGAGGTTCTGGCGGTGCCGGGTGACGAGGAACAGCGCGTAGTCGATGCCGACGCCGATGCCGATCATCGTGGCGAGCGTCGGTGACACGGTGGCGAACGTGGCGGCGGCGGCCAGCAGCCCCAGCAGGGCCAGTCCGCACAGGGCACAGATCAGTGCGGTCACCAGGGGCAGCACGGCGGCCAACAGGCTGCCGAAGCCGATCAGCAGGACAAGGATCGCGACGCCGAAGCCGATGACCTCGCTGGTGCGGTCGTCGGCCTCGGGCCGGGCCAGTTCGCCGAGCGGTCCGCCGTACTCCACCTCGACGCCCGCGGCCCGCAGGGGCTGTACGGCGGCATCGACCCCGTCCAGGTACGACGGGTCGAACGTGGACGGCTGGACGCCGAACCGGACGGTGATGTACGCCGTCCTCCCGTCGGTGGAGAGCGGCCCGGTGTTCGGCGTGCCGGTGGGCGGCGGCGGGGGCGGTGTCGAGCCGGTCGGCGGCAGCGGATTCTGGACCGAGAGCACGTCGGGGAGCTTCTGGAGGTCGGCGACGGCCGTGGAGACCTGGCCGCTGACCTCGCTGAGTGCCGTGGACCCGTCGTGCAGCACCACCTGGCTGCTGTAGCCGCCGGCGGTGGGCGCGTGGGCCCGCAGGACGTCGAGACCGTCCTGGGACTGGGTGCCGGGGAGCGAGAAGTCGTCGGAGTAGTCGCCGCCGTACGCGTGCTGAAGGACCTGGAGCCCGGCGAGGGCGGCCAGCCACAGCACGAGGACGATCACGAAGTGCCGGGCGCACCACGCGCCGGTCCGGCGCAGCACACCGGTACGGCGGTCGGCGGCGGGTCCCGGCCCCCGGTGTCCGGTGGCCTGTGTCGACGGCATGGGGGCTCCCGCTCCCGGAGAGGGGCGCCCCGCGGGCGCCTCGGACACTCCGTATTCAAGGTCGGTTGCCGGGACGCGGCACGCCGGTGCGGGGGAACGGGTGACGGGCACCCCGATGAGGCGCCCGGCAGGCCGCCCGGCACGCTGCCCGGCATGAACCCCGACGGGCACCCTGAGGGGTTAGCCCCACCCCGGGTCTCGGGTCTGCCGCATGGGCAACAGTCGCCACGTCAACAACCCTGGCCCCATGACGACTTGTACGCGAAAGACCCTCCTGCTGGCCCTCTCCGCCACCGCCGTCGCCTCGGCGCTGACCGCCTCCGTCACCCCGGTGGCCCACGCCGGACCTCGGGCGTCCCCGGTCTCTTCTCCGCCCTCCCTCACCTGGCACGACTGCGAGCTGCCCGACGGTTCGACGGGCGTCGAGGGGCAGCAGTGCGCGGAGCTGCCCGTACCGCTGGACTACCGGAATCCGGACGGCCGCACCCTCACCGTCGCCGTGACCCGGCTGCGCTCCGACCGGCCCGAGGCGCGGCGCGGGACGCTGGTCGTGATCCCCGGCGGGCCGGGCTCGTCGGGCGTGGAGCGGCTCGCGCAGAAGGGGGAGGCGTTGCGGACGGCGACCCGAGGTGCGTACGACCTGGTCAGCCTGGACCCGCGCGGCGTCGGGGGCAGTACCCGGGCGGGCTGCGGAATCGCCGACGGGGACCGGCAGTTGGTGACCCTGCGGGCCTGGCCGGGGGCGGACGGGGGCATCGCGGAGAACGTCGACCGGGCCCGGCGCACCGCCGAGGCGTGTGCCCGTAACGGGGGCGAGGTCCTGCGCTCCTTCTCCACGCAGAACGAGGTCCGCGACATCGACCTGTTCCGGCAGTCGCTGGGCGAGGAGAAACTGTCGGCCTGGGGCAGCTCGTACGGGACCTACGTCGGCGCGGTCTACGCCCAGAAGTACCCGCGGCACACGGACCGTTGGGTCCTGGACGCCAACGGTGACCCGGACCCGGCGCGGGTCGGGCGCGGCTGGATGGAGAACATGGCGGTGGGCGCCGCCGACCGCTTCCCGGACTTCGCGGCCTGGGCGGCGGACCCGGCCCGCGAGGAGCAGGGCCTGCGGCTGGCCGAACGGGCCGAGGACGTCAAGCCGTTGTTCCTCGCGCTGGCCCGGAAGCTGGACCGGGAGCCGAAGGAGTCGGACGTCCCCGGCCTGCCGCTGACCGGCAACCGGCTGCGGCAGGCGCTCCAGAGCGCCCTGTTCAGCGACAGCGCCTTCGCCCCGCTGGCCGGGATGATCCGGGCGGCGCGCGATCCGCAGGGGAGCCCGGTCCTGACGCAGGACCTCGCCCAGGTGGTCCCGGACGAGGACGCGGCGGTGATGGTCGCGGTGATCTGCAACGACGTGCGCTGGCCGGGGTCCGTCGCCGGGTACCGGCGGGCGGTGGCCGCCGACCGGGAGCGGTACCCGCTGACGGCCGGGATGCCCGCGAACATCACGCCGTGCGCGTTCTGGAAGGACGCTCCGGCCGACAGGCCCACCCGGATCACGGACGAGGGGCCGTCCAACGTCCTGATGATCCAGAGCCTGCGCGACCCCGCCACCCCGTACAGCGGCGCCCTGAAGATGCGCGGCGCGTTCGGGGAGCGGGCCAGGATGGTCACGGTCGGCCGGGGCGGGCACGGCATGTATCTGGGCGGCGGGAACGCGTGCGGCGACCGCACGGTCAGCGAATTCCTCGTCACCGGGCGGCGACCGGCGCAGGACACGCACTGCGCGAGCTGAACGGGGGAGAGAGACCGGCGGGACGGCAGCCGGAGGCCGGTGGGGGCGGCAGTGGGAGACCGGTGGGGGCGGGATGCCGGAGGCCGGTGGGGCGGGGCGGCGCCCTGGTGGGTGATATCAGATGATCCGATGCGGTTTCTTGCTATACACAAGCGATGGAGCACCCCGGGACCCTCATCCTGATCATGGCCATGGCGGTCCTCGCGCCGCTGCTCGCCTACGCCGTCGGGCGCAGGCTCTCCGTCCCCGTGGTGATCTTCGAGATCTCGCTGGGCGTCATCATCGGACCCGATGTGCTCGGCTGGGCCCATCACGACGCGGTCATCGACGCGCTCTCCGACCTGGGCCTGTCGATGCTGATCTTCCTGGCCGGGTACGAGATCCAGTTCGCCGCCGTGCGCGGCGACACCCTGCGCCGCTCGGGGTGGGCCTGGGGGGTGTCGTTCGCGGCCGGGCTCGGTATCGCCCTGGCGCTGACCGGGGCCGACCTGGCGAAGAGCCTGGTCATCGGCACCGCGCTCACCAGCACCGCTCTCGGTGCCGTGCTGCCGATCCTGCGTGACTCGGGGCGCCTGGAGGGGCGGTTCGGCACGGTGGTGATGGCGTTCGGGGCGGTCGGCGAGTTCGGCCCGATCATCGCGATGGCCCTGCTGTTCAGCGGCCGCAGTCCCGGGGCGGCCAGTGTGGTGCTGGCCGCCTTCGCCGTGGTGACCGCGGGTGCGGTGTTCTGGGCGATGCGGCCCCGGCCGCCGTGGTTCGCCCGGATCATCGCCAAAACCCTGCACAGCAGCGGCCAGTTCGCCGTCCGCTTCGTGATGCTGCTGCTCGCCGGGATGCTCGGCCTGTCCCATGTCTTCGGCCTGGACACCCTGCTCGGCGCGTTCGCCGCCGGAATGCTGACCCGGCTGGTGCTCCAGGGGGCGGTGCCCGACAGCAGCACGGAGATCCTCGGCCGGATCGAGGCGATGGGCTTCGGCTTCCTGGTGCCGTTCTTCTACATCGTCACCGGCATCGACTTCGACCTCGCCGCGCTCCTCGACGGCGGCCGTCCGCTGGTGCTCCTGCCGGTCTTCCTGCTGCTCTTCCTGCTCGTCCGGGGCGCTCCGGCGTATCTGCTCGCCCCGCGCGATCTGGCGGCCGGGGCGGAGCGGCCGGCGCTGGCGCTGTTCGCGTCCACCTGTCTGCCGCTCGTCGTCGCGATCACCACCATCGGCCTGGACGAGAAGGTGCTCGGGGCGGGCGAGGGCGCCGCGCTCGTCGGGGCCGCCATGGTGTCCGTGCTGACGTTCCCGCTGCTGGCCTTCCGGCTGCTGCGCCGGGGTGCGGACGCCGCGGTGCCGGGTGCGCCGTCCCGGTCCTCGGAGGGCACGGACCCTTGGTGAGCGGGGCGGACCTGCGGCCCCGCCGGGCCCACCGGCATCGCCGCCCTCACCCGGTTGGCCCGCTCCTCTGCGAAGCCGGAGGCCGGAGCGCAGTCTGGAACCCATGTGGTCCCGCCGACTCGCCCCGGGCGTCCTGCTCCTGCCGCTGGCCTTCCTGGTGCTCCGGGACGCCCCGGCCGGGACCGTGCCGCCCGCTCCGGCCGCGATCGGCCCGGTGGCGCCGCGCGGGCTGCCGCAGCCGGTGATCGTGAGCCGGGCGTCCTGGCACGCGGACGAGGGCCTGCTCAAGGAGGGGCCGCGCTACACGGGGGCGGCGAAGGCGGTGTTCGTCCACCACACGGGCCACTCCAACGGGTACGACTGCGCCGATGCCCCCGACCTGATCCGCGGCGTGCAGGCCGACCACGTCAGGAGCGAGGGCTGGGACGACATCGGCTACAACTTCGTCGTCGACCGGTGCGGAACCATCTACGAGGGCCGCGCGGGCGGCGTCGCCCGTCCGGTGCGCGGGGCGCACACCAAGGGGTTCAACGCCGACACCGTGGGCATCGCGGCCCTCGGCAGCTTCGGCCCCGGCACGACGGTGCCGAAGGCGCTCGCGGACGGGATCGCGAAGGTCGCCGCCTGGAAACTGCGCCCCGGCGCCGATCCGCGCGGCACGGTGGAGCTGGTCTCGACGAACGACGAGAGCCTGTACGACAAGGGCGAGACGGCCAGGCTCCACGTCATCTCGGGGCACCGCGACAGCTACGGGACCAGTTGCCCCGGCGAGGTGCTGTACGCACTGCTGCCCGTGCTGCGGGACAAGGTGGCCGCGCTGCGGGCGAAGACCGGACGGCAGATCGCCACGGCCCGGCTCCGCCCGACGCTCTGACACCGGCCGGCCGCGTATCGGGCGCCGCACATCGGAGGGACCCGGCGGCCCAGGGACCCGGTGGCCCAGGGACCCGGCGGCCCAGGGCCTACCGGGCCACGAACTGGGTGAGGATCGCCTGCACTTCGTAGATGTCGACGCCCTTGGTGAACGTCTTCTCGATCGGGGTGGCGCTTCCCGAGATCCAGATCTTCAGCTCCGCGTCCAGGTCGAACGTCCCGGCCGTCTCCACCGCGAAGTGCGTGATGCTGCGGTACGGGACGGAGTGGTACTCCACCTTCTTGCCGGTGATGCCCTGCTTGTCGACCAGGAGGAGCCGCCGGTCGGTGAAGAGCATGGTGTCGCGGATCAGCTGGTACGCGGCGTGCACCTGCTCGCCCTGGCCCAGCAGCCGTGCGTAATCCTGCTGCGCCGTGGCCGGGTTGACCGTGTGCGCGTTGCCGAACAGTGCCATGGGGGTCCCCGTCTTTCCTGCGTGTTCACCGTGGATCAACCGTCCCGAGTCGGACGATCTTCGTACGGTATTACGCACCGGACAGGGTTTCCGGTTCCCGGAACAGGCCCCTCCGGGGGCGGCGTCCCTAGGATTCCGCTGTGCATCCTGACGACGAGCCGATATTCAAGCGCGGCAAGTGGGGCTCCAGCCGGTACGTGTACAACCCCCGGAACCCCGTGGGCCTGGCGCTGATCATGATCAGTCTGCTCATCTGGGGCGTGATGATGCTCCTCATGGAGACGCGTTCGGGCCCCTACGCGCCCCCGGAACCCACCCCGACGCCGACGACTTCACCGTACGGCGAACCCTGGCCGGTCCACCCGGGTGGCGCGGGGAGCGGCGGGGCGCCCGGGACGGCGGATCCCTCGGGGCCCTGAGCCGCACGCGCGCCGCCGGGCGCCCTCAGAGCACCCGGGCGGTGGTCAGGACACGGGGGTGATCGTGGGCATCTCGCCCTGGACCGTACCGGTGTCGATCACGGCGAACGTCGCACCCTGCGGGTCGCTGAGCGCGGCGAACCGGCCGAAGGGGCTGTCCATCGGCCCGAACCGCAGCACGCCGCCGTGCTCGGTCGCCTTCGCCACCGCCGCGTCGCAGTTCGCGACGGAGAAGTACACGCTGATGTACGGCGGTACCTCGGGCGGGAACTCGTCGCCCATCTTCATCCGCCCCAGGATCGGGTCGCCGCCGACGTCGAACACCCGGTAGTCGACCGCGTCACCCTCCATCTGCCGCATGCGGTAAGGGAATACGGCCGAGAAGAACGCGTCCGACGTCGCGGGCTCCCGTGTGAAGACCTCGGCCCAGCAGTACGTGCCGGGCCCGGACGTGGCCTCGAACCCTTCGTGGGTACCGGCCTGCCACACGCCGAAGACGACCCCGCTCGGGTCGCGCGCCAGCACCATCGTGCCGAACTCGCCGACCGCCATCGGCTCCATCAGTACCTCGCCCCCGTGCTCACGGATCTTCGCGGCGGTCGCGGCGGCGTCCGGCGAGGCGAGGTAGAGGCACCAGGCGGAGTGCCCTTCCGCTCCGGGCATCGGTGGGACGACGGCCGCTGCCGCTTTGCCGTCGACGTACGCCTGCGTGTAGTTGCCGTACTCCGACGACGACTCGCCGAACGTCCAGCCCAGCACGTCACCGTAGAAGCTCTTCGCGCCCTCGACATCGGCGAACATCGCGTCCGCCCAGCACGGTGTGCCCTCAGGTTGTACAGCCATGGCTCCCACTCTTTTCCGCTCGCTCGCGTGGTCCCGCCCCGCACTGTCACGCTAGTCAGCCACCGGCCTCCGCGCGCGTCGAGAACGCGCGTCCGCTTTTTGCTCTAGTGCAGAAAATTATCTGACTAGTTCAAAATGTCCTAGACTCTCGCCATGCCTGCGACAACCCCACGGCCCGTGACCCTGACCGGGCGCCACATCAGCCTCGTGCCGTTGACGACGGACCACCTCGACGACCTCTTCGTGGCCGGTGGCAGGGACGACGAGGTCTGGCGCTGGCAGGGCGGCCCGACACCGCGGACGCGCGACGAGCTCGGGGCCAAGCTCACGGGCCTGCTCGACGCCGCGCGGGAGGGCACGTACCTGCCGTTCGCCGTCATCCACCGCGCGAGCGGCCGGGCGGTCGGCTGGACGACGCTCATGGACGTCGACGAGCGGCACGAGCGCCTGGAGATCGGCTGGACCTGGTACGGCCGCGCGTACTGGCGGTCGGTGGTCAACACCGAGGCGAAGCTGCTCCTGCTGACCCATGCCTTCGAGGAGCTGGGCATGGGCCGCGTACAGCTGAAGACCGACCACCTCAACGAGCGTTCGCAGGCCGCGATCGCCCGCCTCGGCGCCCGCCGCGAAGGAGTCCTGCGCCGTCACCGGCTCCGCCACGACGGCACCTGGCGGGACACCGTCTACTTCTCGCTGCTCGCCGAGGAGTGGCCCGCCGCCAAGGCCCGCCTCGCCGCCCGCCTGGACGTGGGGATGACCTGAGCCGGCCGGAGCGCCAGGGTCCCGTCAGTCCTCGGTACCGCTCCCGGACCGCGCCACCAGGTGCTCGGTGAACCAGTTCCGCGCCAGCTCCGCGACCGTGTCCAGCGCACCCGGTTCCTCGAAGAGATGGGTCGCGCCGGGGACGATCTCCAGCCGGTTCTCGCAGGTCAGCTCCGACGCGGCCCGCCGGTTGAGGGCCAGCACCGTCGTGTCGAGGCCGCCCACGATCAGGAGCGTGGGCGCGCGTACGTCGCCGAGCCGCGGCCCGGCCAGGTCGGGCCGGCCGCCGCGCGAGACCACCGCGCCGATGCCGGCGCCCCTGCCGGTGTCCGCGTCGGCGGTCGCGGCGGCCCGCAGCGCCGCCGCGGCCCCGGTGCTCGCCCCGAAGTAGCCGATCGGGAGCGGCACGCGGTCGCGCAGCAGGCGGGTGGCCCCGGTCAGGCGCCCGGCCAGGGTCCCGATGTCGAAGACGTGTCCGCCGTCGGCCTCCTCCGCGGGGGTGAGCAGGTCGAAGAGGAGGGTGCCCAGGCCCGCCTCGTTCAGGGCCGCCGCGACGGCCCGGTTGCGAGGGCTGTGGCGGCTGCTGCCCGAGCCGTGGGCGAACACCACGACCGCCTCGGCGCCCTCCGGCAGGACGAGATCCCCGACCGCCTCCAGGCCGCTTCCGCCGCCCGCCCGTGCCAGCAGGGCGACGACTTCCTCGTCGGAGGTCTGGGAGAAGTCCCGGTACCACTCGCCGACGGAGGAGAACGGGTGCGGCGTGGCGAGACACACCACCTCGTCGGCCCCGGTCCGCAGCCGGGCCACCGCGTCCGGCGGCGCCACGGGGACGGCCAGCACGACGCGTGCCGCGCCCTGGGCCCGTACGACCGCGCACGCGGCCTCGGCGGTGGCACCGGTCGCGATCCCGTCGTCCACCACGATGACCGTCCGGCCGTCCAGGTCCTGCCGCGGCCGGTGTGCGCGGAACCTGCGCGCCCGTCGTACGAGCTCCGCCTCCTCGGCGTGCTCGACCGCCGCTGTGTCCTCCTCCGTGACGCCGCCGCGCCGCACGATCTCCTCGCTGATGACCCGTACGCCGCCTTCGCCGATGGCGCCGAACCCCAGCTCCGGGTGGGACGGGACGCCGAGCTTGCGGACGACGATCACATCGAGCGGCGCTCGGAGCGCCCGCGCGACCTCGAAGGCCACCGGGACCCCGCCGCGGGGCAGGCCCAGGACGACGGGACGGTCGCCCTCCAGCCGCCGGAGCGCGTGGGCGAGCCGGTGCCCGGCATCCGTGCGGTCGGTGAACAGCACGGCGGTTCACCTCCAGCGGGGGAGACGGGAGACCACGTACGTACGGGCGCACGGCCGCGTACCTACCTCGACGCAACCCCGTCAGCGGCTCTTCCGCAAGTCAGGCCCCACCCGCGACAGCGGCCCCACCAGCAGCACCGGCCCCATCGGCGGCGCTGGTCCCATCCGCGACACCGGCCCCACCGGCAGCACGCTTCAGGGAACCCGCACCGCTCCGGACTCCCCGCTGTCGCGGGGCCGCCGGGTCGCGGCGGCCACGGAGGCCATGAGTTCCGCGTCGAGGAAGGACGGGTCGGCGAGGCGGGTCGCGGCGGCGTAGGAGCTGAGCAGGGCCTTGGTGACGCGCAGGGCGGCTTCGGGGCGGCGGACGACGGGTCTGGCCCAGGCGGAGACGGCCTCGTCCAGGGCGTCCTCGGGCACGACGCGCTGGAGGATCGACAGGCTGTACGCCTCGGCGGCGTCGAAGGCCCGTCCGGTGAGGATGAGTTCGCGTGCGCGGGCGGCGCCGACCTCGTGGATCAGGCGCGGCAGCACCCCGCCCCAGGCGGTGGGCAGCCCGAGGGCCAGCTCCGGCAGCCGGAAACCGGCGGTGTCGGCGCCGACCCGCAGGTCGCAGGCGAGGGCGAGCGCCAGTCCGGCGCCGATGGCCTTGCCCTGTACCCGGGCGATGGTGACGGCCCGGTTGCCGGAGATCGCCTCGCAGACCCGGCGGGCCTTGTCACCCGCGAGCCGGATGCCCCGCCCGGTCGGGTCCTCCTCCAGCCAGTCGGCGAACTCGTTCCGGTCCCCGCCGAGGCAGAAGTCGTCCCCGGCACCGCTGAGCACCAGCACCCGGACGTCGGGGTCCGGTACGGCCAGCACGTCCAGCAGGTCGTCCAACAGCGCCTCGGTGACCGCGTTGCCCGTGGCGGGGCTGTTCAGCTCCACGCGCAGGACGGGGCCCTCGCGAACGGTGCGTACCGTGCAGGGGCGGCCGTAGGGGGTCAGGAAGTCGGGCAGGGAGAGCTTCATATCGCCACGCCCATCGAGGTCACGCGCCGGAAGACCATGCGGGACGCGTAACTGGGCGGCGCGCAGACGCGCAGGGCCGGGAAGCGCTCCAGGAGAGCGGTCAGGAGCGTACGGGCTTCCAGGCGGGCGAGGGCCGCGCCCAGGCAGTAGTGCACGCCGCCGCCGAAGGTGAGGTGGCTGCCGCCCCGCAGGACGTCGAAGGCGTCCGGGTTCTCGTTGCGCCGGGGGTCGTGGTTGGCGGCCCCGTACATGACGTGGACCATGCTGTCCTTCGCGATCGGGACCCCGGCCAGGACGGTGTCCTCGGCGGCGATCCGGCTGTTGATGTGTATGGGCGGGTCGTACCGCAGGACCTCGTCCACCGCGGCGTCGACGTGTTCGGGGTGCTCCCGGAGCCAGCCCCAGCGGCCGGGTTCGCCCAGCAGCAGGCCCACCATGGCGGACAGCAGCGTCGCGGTGGTCTCCAGCGAGGCGATGGTGACGAACATGGTGAGGCGGTAGAGGATCTCGTCCGCCGCCTCCCGGTCGGGTTCGAGCCCGTCCCAGGTGTGGATCCAGCCGGTCAGTACGTCATCGGCGGGTGCGGCACGGCGTTGCGCGACCAGGCCGGTGAAGTACGCCCGCAGCCGCACGGTCGCCTCGGCGGACACGGCGAGCTGGCTCTTGGTGGGCAGCAGTTCCTGGGCGTGCACCTGGTTGTGGGTGATCTCCAGGATGTGGGGGTGGTCCTCGGGCGGGATGCCCAGCCAGGAGCCGATGGTGCTGATCGGGAGCTGTTCGCTGACCGTGCTGACGAGGTCGGCATCGCCCCACTGGAGCTTGTCCGCCAGTTCGTCAAGGAGGCGGTCGACGTGCGCCTCGACGACCGGGGTCAGCCGGTCGATGGTCGAACGGTCGAAGAGGTTGCCGAGGGTGCGGCGCTGGCAGGTGTGCGCGGGGGCGTTGAGGCGGGAGAGGGTCTTGGTCATCTCCCGCGTGGCGATCGCGTCCCAGCGACCGGTGTCGTCCTGGCGTTCCTGCCACGCGAAGTCGGGCGCCAGCCAGTTCCGGCCGCGCAACACCTCGCTGCACGCGTCGAAACCGGTGACGAAGTAGCCGTTCCACGGAGCGCGTACGACATCCCCCATGGCCCTCAGCTCACCCAGGAGCGGGTAGGGATCCGCCTGTCCTTCCGGGGAGTTCAGGCGGCGGAGGAGCGAGATCAGGGCACGACGGTCGACAGGCGGCGCGGCTATGCCACTCACAGTGCTCACGCAGAGTTCCTTGACCTAGGCTCCGGGTTACCGCCAGAACCTACCCCTCCGGATATCTCCGCCAAGCGCCGATCTTTGTTGCCCCCGTCACATGCAAAAGTCGTGAATATCCTTTGTCATAGGCGAATTGCCATATGCGGACTCACGTAATGAGTGGCGCCGGTACTCATTCGCGTACACCCGGACTCATCTGCGCACCCACCGGCCCGCCTCTACGGGCTTCCAGCGGTACGTGGACTCCGCGTACGTATACGCGGAGTCACTACCCGTATTCCTCCGGAACACTCCGACGGGCACCCGTCGGCACCTCCGCGCGCTCACACGCGGAAGACGTCGAGGAAGGAACTCCACCATCCCTTCGGCTTCTTCTGCGCGTGCGCGGCGTGATGGTGCGGGGCGGGGGCGGCGGGGGAAGCCTGCCCGGCCGGTTGCGCCGCCGGCGGGGCCGTCGTGCGGACCGCCGCGCCGCTGCCGCGCGCGGGGGTCGGGCTGAATCGCACCGGCAGGGCGACCAGGGCCCGGTGGAACGGTCCCGGCCGCCATTCGACGCCCGAGGGGTGCACGGCCAGGGCGAGGTCCGGCACGGTGTTGAGGATCTTCTCGATGGCGGTGAGGGCGATCAGCTGGGCGGGCGACTTGGCCGGGCAGACGTGAGGACCCGCGCCCCAGGCCAGGTGGGCGCCCTTGCTCAGGGTCTGGCGCGCGTCGGTGAGCGCGGGGTCGCTGTTCGCGGCGGCGAAACTGATCAGGACGGGGGTGCCCGCCCTCAGCGTCACGCCGTCCAGCTCGATGTCCTGGACCGGGAAGTGCGTCGCGTAGTTGGCGATCGGCGGGTTGTTCCACAGCACATCGTCCAGCGCGTCCTCGACCAGCATCCCGGAACCCCGCCGCTCCGTGCCGGGGCCGGGAGTGTCACCGGCCAGCAGGAGCAGCAGCGCGTTGGCGATCAGATTGCGCTCCGGCTCGACGCCCGCGCCCATCAGCATGACGAGCTGGTCCTTCAGCTCCTCGTCGCGCAGGCCCGCCGGGTGCTGGATGAGCCAGGAGGTGATGTCCTCGCCGGGCTGGCGGCGCTTGAGCGCGACGAGTTCCATCAGACATTCCGTCAGCTCGTCGTTGGCGCGCAGGACGTCCTCGCCGTCGAAGATGGCGGACATGCTGCGGGTCAGCCGGTCGCCGATGTCGCCGGGGCAGCCGAAGAGCTGGTTGAACAGCAGCAGCGGCAGCAGCTTGGCGTACTCGCCCAGCAGGTCGGCGCTGCCGCGCTCGATGAACTGGTCGATGAGGTAGTCACCGATGCGCTCGACATCCCGGCTCAGCCGGCTGAAGTTGAGACGCCCCAGGCTCTCGGTCACCGCCTTGCGCAGCCGCAGATGCTCGGCGCCGTCCGTGAACAGGCAGTTGGGCCGGTAGGCCATCATCGGCAGCACCGGCGAGTCGAGCGGTACGCGGCCCTCCCGCAACGCGGTCCACCGGCGCGAGTCCCGGGCGAAGAGGGCCGGGTTCTGCAGGACCCGGAGCGCGGCCTCGTGCTGCACGACGAGCGTGGCCTCCACCCCGGGGGCCAGCTCGATCGGCGAGGCGGGCCCGTTCGCCCGGAAAGCGTCGTACACCCGGTGCGGATCGGACGCGAACTCCGGCCCGTAGAGGGAGGTCTGGCGCTCCTCGTGCATCGGGCACCCAGCGGGGGCGCTGTACGGGGTGGCTCCCGGCTGAGAGTCCATGTGTGATTCCTCGGTGTGATCGCGGGGCTCCGGGAGCCCCGGGCTTCGGGGGGAACGGGGGTCAGGCCACGTGCGCGAGAAGGTGCTGTACGAGGGTGATCAGTGCCTGGGCCGACGACCTCTGGTCCCGGGCATCGCAGTACACGACCGGGGTGTCGGGCAGCAGATCGAGAGCCTCGCGCAGCTCCTCCTCGGCGTGCTGGGATTGCGCGTCGAAGCTGTTGACCGCGACCGCGTACTCCAGGCCGTACGTCTCGACCAGGTCGATGACGGGGAAGGTGTCGGCGAGACGGGCCGGGTCGACGAGGAGCAGGGCGCCGAGTGAACCCCGCGCCATGTCCTCCCACAGCTCCACGAAGCGCTGCTGGCCGGGCGTGCCGAACAGGTACAGCACCAGCTCGTCGCTCAGCGTCAGCCGGCCGAAGTCCAGCGCGACCGTGGTGGTCTTCTTGTCGGGCGCGCCCCGGAGGTCGTCGATGTGCGCCCCGGCCTGCGTCATCCGCTCCTCGGTGCGCAGCGGGGTGATCTCGGAGAGGGTGCCGATGAGCGTCGTCTTGCCCACGGCGAAGTGCCCGACGACGAGGATCTTCGCCGCACGCTGCACCGCGTCCGGCACATAGATGCTCTCAGCCGAACCGGACCTGGAGTCCATGCAACACCTCTTCGAGGATCTTCCTGTCAACGAGTTGGGCCGGCGGCGGGGCTTTGCGGCGGAGGAGATGCCCCTGTTCCGCTAAATCCTTCAGCAGCAGGCGCGCCACTCCGACGGGCAGCTCCAGGTGCCCCGCCACCTCGGCCACCGAAAGATAGCCGCCGGAACACAGCTCCCAGATCGCCCGGACCTCGGGGCTCGGGCTCGGCGGGGGCTGCCGGTCGGGGGCGAGCGTGACCAGGGTGACGAGGGAGAGATCGTCCGCGGCGGGCAGACCGCGCCCGCCGGTGATGACGTAGGAGCGGACGAACCCGCTGCTGACCTGCTGCTCCTCGCCCGGCGCCGTCATACGTCGCTTCCCGCGTTCTGGCGGGGAGGAGTGGTCATCGCCTTCCCCAGTGCGGTGACCTGCTGCTGCATGCGGAAGGACATGGCCTCCATGTCCACATCGGCCGCGGCGGTCGCCGCGAGGTAGGCGCCGGTGCCCGCGGCGATCAGGAAGATCCAGCCGTCCTCGTACTCCAGGAGCGTCTGCCGCCACCGGCCGGGGGAGCGGGTGCCGATGAAGGGCGCGACGGCCCGGCTGAGCGACTGCATGGAGCTCATGGCCGCGGCGACGGTCTCCGCGTCGTCCCGGCCGATCTCACTGGAGTTGGCCAGCAACAGGCCGTCGGCGGAGACGAGGATCGCGTGGCGTGCGCCGGGTACCTGGAGCACATCGTTCAGTACCCACGACAGATCGGGGTTCACTGGATCTCGGGTCCTTCCATCGTCGTCGTGTCACGCCCGGACCGTGTTCCGCGCTGGAACGCACCCAGACGCGAAGCGGTCTCCTCGTTGCTGCGCGCCGGCCCGCCGTCGGCCGACGGCACCGCGGACACGGGGCTCTTGCGACGGCGCTTGGGCAGCCCACCGGCGGTGGTGACCGGAACCGCGGACTGTGCGGCGTGGTCCGGCAGAGCCGTGGCCGGCGGGAACAGCGGGGTGGGCGGCGGCGTGGGGTCCTGGCGCCACGAGAGCTCCGAGGGGGCCGCTTCGTGGATGTCGGCCACGGGGACCGGGGGTACTTCGCTGGTGAGAAGCTCGTCGGGCAGAAGAACCACCGCGCGTACGCCTCCATAGGGGGAAACGGAGTCCACCGAGATCCTGAACCCGTAGCGGGCGGCCAGCAGGCCGGAGACCGCGAATCCGAACTGCGGCGGGATTCCCAGGCTGGAGACGCTGATCGCCGCACGGGGCGAGAGGAGAGCCGCGGCGCGGTCCTTCTCCTCCTGGCCCATGCCGAGTCCGGCGTCGTCCACGATCAGGCAGACGCCCGTCGGGACGGCCTGGATGTTGATCTCCACCGGGGTACCGGGGGCGGAGTAGTTGGTGGCGTTGGCCAGCAGCTCGGCGAGGACCACGGCCACCGGCTCCACGGCCTTGCTGACGACCGAGAAGTTCACCTGCCCGTTGATCCGCACCCGGTCGAACTGCCGGATGCGCCCCTGCGCGCTGCGGGCCACGTCGAAGACGGAGGCGACGGTCTCGCGGCGCCCGAGCCAGCCGCCGCAGAGCACGGCGATGCCCTGGGCCCGGCGGCCGAACTGGCTGTTGGCGTGGTCGATGGCCATCAGGTCGGCGAGGATCCCGGGATCGTCGCCGTACTTGTGCTGGGCCTTCTCAAGGACCACCTGCTGCTCGTCCGCGAGCCCCTGGAGGGTGCGCACCGCCGCCTTGAGGACGGCCTTGGTCTCCTCCTCGGCGTCCTTGCGGACCTCGGAGAGCTCCGAGGCGTGCCGGTGGAGCAGCCCGTTGTGCGAGACATGGAGCTCGTCGCGCTGCCGTAGCAGCGTGTCGCGTTCTCCTTGGAGCTCGGAGTGGTGTCTGCGCAGTCTGATGTTGGTCGTGCGAGCCCGTAGCACGGCACCCACAGCGACCAGTGCGACGACAGCAAGTGCCCAGATGACGGGGCCCTGCGGAAAGGTCATGAGACTCACTTCAAGTGCCATGGCTGGAAGACGGTGTGACGCTCCCTCATGTGAAGCACCATCAGAACCGGTCGAGTCCTGGGTGCTCCCGCTTCGGGAAGGCCCCTCCGAACGTGGGGCCGAGGAACTCATCCCTCCCGGAATGCCCCCATATGCCATCAGCCCACTGGAAGTAAGATGATCTTATCATCGGGGTGTCGGCTAATTGTCAAGAAGCCCACGCCAGTTGATTTCCATGCGGAATGTTCACACGGGGCGCGACAAGGCCGACAACGCGGACAGAGCCGATTTCTTACGGGGAATTACGGGGAATCGGGGCCGTCCGGGCCGCCGGGGTCATCGGGGCCGCCTGGGCCGGTGTTCCCCGCGGATCCGCCGGGAACACCGGATGCGCACGGGGCGCCGGCCCGGACGATGGCCGATTCGACGGCGGCGATCCGGTCGGCCAGCAGTCCGAGCGCGGCGACGGCGCGGGTGACCGGCTCGTCCTCGGGGCCGCCGAGCGCTCGGGCGCGTACATGCGCGGCCTTGACGGCGGCCCAGCGTGCGGACTGCTCCGGCGTGAGGGCGGACCGCAGTTCGGCGAGCTTGAGGAGGTTGGCCTCGGCGCCGGTGGTGAGGGTCTGGGCCTCGCCGGTGTAGTGGTCCTCGATGACCGCGGCGAGTTCGGCGTCGTTCATCACGGGGTCGATGCGTGCGGCGATCCTGTTCATGTTGCGGTAGGAGCCCTGGAGCTGGAACGGCGGCTCGGTGCGCGCGGCGTCGGGCTGCCCGGCGGAGGCGATATAGGCCGCGTTGACCGCCAGGACGGCCGACCGTGCGGTGAGCAGGTGCCGCAGCACGGCCAGGACGCGCTCCCGTTCGGCGGGGGCGTAGGGGTGGACGAGCCGGTCGGCGCGGGCGGTGGGGTCGCCCTCCGCGAGACGTACGAGCAGATCGAGGTCGGCGCGCTCCCGCCCGGCGAGCGGGGCGAGGACGGGGTGGGAGGTGAGGGCGTTCTCGACGAAGCTGAACGCGAAGGCGTCCTCCTTCCCGGTGAGGACATCGCCGAGATTCCAGACGTCGGCCCGGTTGGCGAGCATGTCGGGTATGCGGAAACGCCGGCCGGCCTCGGTGTAGGGATTGCCCGCCATGCAGACGGCGAAGCGCTTGCCGCGCAGGTCGTACGTGCGGCTCCCGCCGTCGCGGACACCTTCCATCCGGCGGGTGGTGTCGCACAACGAGACGAACTTCTGGAGGAGTTCGGGTGAGGTGTGCTGGATGTCGTCCAGGTGGAGCAGGGTGTTGTTGCCGGTCTCCAGCGCGAAGTTGATCTTCTCGACCTCCCGGCGGGCGGTGGCGTTGGGCGCCTCGGCGGGGTCGAGCGAGGTCACGGCATGGCCGAGAGCCGGGCCGCTGACCGTCACCAGGACCAGGCCGAGCCGGTCGGCGACGTACTCCATGAGCGTCGTCTTGCCGTAGCCGGGCGGCGAGATGAGCAGCAGCAGGCCGTGCGTGTCGGTCCTGCGGGCGCCGCCGGTGGTGCCGAGCTGCTTGGCGAGACTGTCGCCGATGAGGGGGAGGAAGACCTCGTCCAGGAGGCGGTTGCGGACGAAGGAGGACATGACCCGGGGGCGGTACGCGTCGAGGCGCAGCCGGGCCCGCTCGGCGGCGACGAGCGCGGCGCGCCGCCGCTGGTAGTCGCGGAACCTTTCCGTCACCCGGGTGCTGAAGTCCCCCGCCCGTGCCAGCACTTCGTCGATACGGAGGGTGAGCCGGCGGCCGGTGACGCGGGGGTGGGTGCCGAGGAGCCCTTCGACCGTCTCGGACAGCGGGGCGTGGACCTCGTACCGGTCGAGAGCGGGGCAGAGTTCGACGGCCACGGCCTCCGCGAGTTCGCCGGGTCCGGTGGGTCCGGTGGGTCCGCCGGGTCCGGTGGTTTCGCCCGTCGTGGCGGTGAACGAGGCCAGCCAGGCCTCGACCAGCTGGCGGCGGTCGGCCAGGGAGTCCAGCCGCACCAGATCCTCGTCGTAGGCGGCGGTGCCCGCCGCGCGGCGGAACGCGGCGAGCAGGGTGCGGGCCGCCGGGCTGGTGACGAAGCCCTCCGGGCCGCTGGTCAGCTCCTCGAAGAGGTACTCGGCGGCGAGTTCCCTGCCGGGTCCGCCCATGGCGGTGGCCAGTTCGGCCCGCAGACCGGCGATCGCCGGGGCGGCGCCGAAGACCGTCCGCGCGCGGGCCAGCGACGTCATGCGGCGCACCCACGTCGAGCGGTCCCGCCCGGTCGTTCCGTGCGCCCAGAACAGCTGGGCCTCGGCGCGCACCGAGGGCGGGTAGCGCAGCAGCCCCGCACCGTCGTGCAGGCGCAGCAGGGCACGGAGGAGGGCGGTCGCGTCATGGTCGTGGACGCCCCGCTCGTACCCCTCGTCGTAGGCGGCCTCGGCGGCGCTCCGTACGAGGGCGGGAAGGTCGGCGTCGGCCAGGGCGGCGGCGCCGTGTTCGGTGAGCAGGCGTACGGCGAGGTGTTCGGCGCGGTAGACGTCGGCGTTCTCCGAAGGAAGCGACTGCTCCCAGTACGGGCGGGTGGCCGCGAAGTCCGGGTCGGTGACGGGGGAGCGGTAGTCGGTACCGGTGAGGGCGAAGGCGAGGCCGTCGTCCTGCGGGACCAGGGTGAGTTCCAGGGGCTGGGTGTTCACCGCGAACCGGTGCCGGCCCAGACGGACGGTCCGGCCGCCGTCCGCGTACAGCTCGGTGCGGTCGCGCAGCGCGCGGGCGGCCTCCTGCCGGGCCGCCCTGAGCCGGCCGTCGAGTTCTTCGGCCCGCACGTCCTCGCCGAGTCCGCGCAGCTCGTCGGCGGTGCGGCGGATCCGGGCGGCCATGGGGTCGGAGGCGAAGTAGGTGCTGACCGCGTCGGGATCGGCCAGGGTCGCCGCCCGGCGGGCGATGGTCTCCAGGACCCGCGTGGCCGAGTCCGCCAGACGTTCGGCGCGGCGGGCGCGGGCGTCCTGGAGCGTCTGCTTGCGGGCCGAGAACGCCTCGTACACCTCGGTCCGCCGGGCACCCAGTTCGGCGAGGAAGGCATCGGAGTCCGCGAACCGGGACTCCAGGTTCTCCAGCTGGAGAAGAAGACCGGCCAGCTGCTCGTCGCAGGACTCCGGAGCGTCCGCGGCGGCGAGTGCGCCGGTGACGGCCTGACCGAGCAGCGCGAACTCGGCGGCGAACTCGGCCCGGCCCTCGTGGACGCGGAGTTCGCGTCGGCGGGCGTCGAGGACGGCGCGGGACCGGTTGACGCCCGCGAGTACCTCGGCGATCCGCTCCAGTACGGACGTGCGCAGGGTGGCGTCCCCGATGTCGAGCCCGGCCACGACCTCGGTGACGGTCCGGAGCCCCTCGGTCCGCTCGTCCAGCCGGGAGGCGATCGGCTCGGCCTCGGCGACGGTGCGGATGGTCCCGGCCGCCCCGGTGAGCTGCTCGACGTCGTCGTGGTAATCGCTGAAGGCGTCCTTCCGCTCCAGGAACGCGATGGCGCGCCGGGCGAAGGACCCGATGTCCGTGTCGACGTCGGCGGCCAGTGCGTCGATGCGCCCGGTGTCCGCGTGACGCATCTCCTTGAGCGTGAGCAAGTGCCCCTGCGCGCGGCGCAGTTCGTTCAGCCGCCGCACCCATTCACCGGCCCCGCCGGGTACCTCCCCGCGGGCGCGTCGTACCAGTGAGGCGACCCCTTCGGCGGATTCCGCCAGCGCGTCGGCGGCCCGGCGGGTCAGGGTCCGTACGGTCTCGAACTCCGACAGCACCTGCTCGGCCGTGGCCCGCACCTCGTCCAGCGGCGTTCCCAGGTCACCGGCCTCCGGGTCGCCGAGCCAGTGGTAGCGGTCCCCGGCCCGGACGCAGGAGGCGACGAGTGTCTCGTACACGCCGGTGGTGGGATCCGTCTCGAAGACGCCGCGGGCGATCGAGAGGCAGTCGGAGATGCCGCGCACCAGGTCCGCGTTTCCGATGCGGGACAACGCGCCGGAGCCGGAGCCGGAGCCGGAGCCGGAGCCGGAGCCGGTGGCGGACCCGGACCCGGCGGCATAGGTGTCGGAGACGTACGAGGAGTGCCACCGCTGGAGGGGGTGCACCCGGGACGGTTCGTCGGAACCGGCGCGCAGCACCATGAGCGTGCCGTCGTCGAAGAGCGCGTGGCCGTGGCAGGAGATCGGGGTGGCGACCGCCTTGCGGATGACGTTGTACGGGAGGAGGAGACCGCGCCCGGTCACGCGGGCGTGGAACGCGTACAGCACGTCCTCGCCGTTCGGGGAGCGCACCACCCGCTCGAACTCCATGTCCTCGGTGCCGGTGTCCGTGTCGAAGGTCTTCGCCTCGCCGGAGGTGAGGTAGTAGCCGCCGGGGAAGACGATTCCCTGGTCCTCGGGGAGCCGTCGGCACGCCCGGCCGATGCCGTCGAGGCGCGTGACGGTCCCGGTGACGCTGTTGAAGACGAGGTGGCGCCGCGTCTCCTCCTTGTACGGGCGGACGCGCAGCAGGATCAGCGGTCCCACCCGCGCGTACGCGATCTCGGCGTCGGCGAGCGACTGCAGGGGTTCGTCCACCGGCTCGGAGTGGATCCCCTCGCCGGTCTCGGTGTCGTCCTCGGTCTTCACGGTGAGGGTGCCGCCGACCGAGGCGACGAACACCTGGCCGCCGATGGACACATGGGGGTGGCGGCCCAGGACGTGATCCTCGCGGGTGGTGGCGGTCCACTCGACGTCGTGCGACGGGGGGAAGACATGGTCGCGCTCTCCCCGGGCGTCCAGGAAGGCGGTCCCGCCG
Organism: Streptomyces sp. NBC_01433; assembly: GCF_026340105.1. Lineage (NCBI taxonomy): Bacteria > Bacillati > Actinomycetota > Actinomycetes > Kitasatosporales > Streptomycetaceae > Streptomyces > Streptomyces sp. NBC_01433. The sequence goes on from NZ_JAPEPM010000001.1 coordinate 2,618,772, forward strand.
TCCGCGTCCAGGGCCCAGCGCAGGACGCGGATGTCGTCACTCTTCTCCCCCGTCCGGAACACGGCCAGGAGTTTGCCGTCGACCTGCCGGAGCTGGAGGAGCCGGGCCTCGCGGTAGTAGCGGTACAGGTCGGCGAACTCCCGCAGGAAGGCGGGATCGTCGAGAAGGCCGGGAACGGCGTCCTCGGGGAGCGGTTCCAGATCACGGTCGTGCAGGGCGAAGACATCGCCCACGGTGGTCCCGGGCCTGAGGCCGGGCAAGGTGTTGTAGCCGAACAGCAGCCGGTCCCCGACGGCCACGAGGTCGCGGGGCACGCCGAGCTGCCCGGTGCGCAGGTGCTCGGTGCCCGCCAGGGCCAGCTCGGTGGAGCCGAACTCCTCGGTGCGGCGGGCGTTGAGCGCCTCGGCCCGGCGGGCCAGTTCCCCGGCCTGCGCGCCGAGCCGGTCCCGCAGCACCTCGTAGGTGCCCGCGTCCATGGGGGACGTGCTGGTCATGGTGATGGCTCCCTGCGGATACGTACGGTGTCGGCGGTGCTCGGCGGTGCGGGTTCTTGGCCGGGGGCGGGTGTGGGCGTCGGCCGGAGCGGTCGTACGTATCGCTCTTCGCGCGACCGCTCCGGCCGTGGTCGTGGCCATGGTCGTGGCCGTGGCCGTGCTGGTCAGACCTTGGCGGTCCCGGCCCCGTTGAGTCCGGCTCCCAGCTCCGCCAGCGGAATGTCGGCGAGGCCCAACTGCCCTGCTTTGTCGAGGAGTTCGCGCAGTTGCCCGGCCTGCGCGCCGCCCGACTTCATCAGCTTCATCAGCAGGGCCGACACTGTCAGGTTCCGTACGTCCGCGGTGGATACGGAGCCGAGCACGCGGGTCACGTCCTCGGTGAAGTCGGACGTGCCGTCCAGCCAGTTCCTCCCCAGCGCCTGCGCGGTGTCGGAGTGCTGGACGAAGGCGTCGACCCCCTTGCCGAGCGAGATGGAGGAGACCAGCCGGTCGAAGAAGACGGACTCGCCGCCGACGATGTTGATGTCGGCGCTCTCCAGGCCGGTGGCGATCATCGTGGCCTGCGCCTCGGCGACGTGGCGCTGCGTGTCGAGCCCGGCCAGCCGGATCTCCTTCTCCGCCGCCAGCCGCAGCCGGTACTCCTCATGACCGCGCGAAGCCTCGTCCAGCGCCGCCATCGCCGCGGCCTTCTCGGTCAGCCCCGCCGCCTCGGCCTTCAGCTTCTCGCCGATCACCGCCGCGTCCGCCGTCGCCTGCGCCAGGGTGCCCTCCGCGACCGCCAGGGCCTTGAGCTTGGCCCCTTCCGCCTCCGCCCGCAGCCGGGCGGACGTGGCCTCGGCCTCCGCGCGCCCCGCCTTCTCGATCACGTCGGCCTCCTTCTCCCGCACCTGCACCGCGGCGAGACCGGCCGCCGCCGCCTCGGCCTGATCGCCCTCGGCCAGCCGCAGCTTGGCCCGTGAGTCGAGCTCGGCCGCCTTGACCCGCGCCTCGGCGAGGGTGATCTCCTCGGCGGCCCGGTGCACGGCCGCCTGCTCCGCCGCCTCCGCCGCCTTGATGTCCTTGACCAGCAGCTCCTGCGCCTCGGCCTCGGCGGCGATGACGATCGCCTGACGGTTGCGTTCGGCCTCCTCCACGGCCCGCAGCCGCTTGATCGACTCCTCCTGCTCGGCGACCGTACGGTCCACCGCGACCCGCTCCCGGATCACCTCGGCGATGTCCCGGCGCTCCGCCTCGACCTCCTTCTCGGCGGAGATACGGCTGAGCTGGGTCTCCCGCTCCCGGGCGATGACCTCCAGGAGGCGGTCCTTCTCGATGCGCTCGCTCTCGATCGCGATGACCCGCTCACGGTTCTTCTCGGCGACCGCGACCTCACGGGCCTGGTTCTCGCGCTGGATGCCGAGCTGCTCCTCGGTCTTGAGGAAGGCGGCCTGCGAACGGAGCCGCTGCTCCTCCTGGACCTGTGCGGTCTCGGCCTCCTCGCGGGCCCGGACGGTCTCGATCTCACGGTGCTGCTTGATCTCGGCATCGGCCTGACGCCGCTCCAGCTCCAGGATGGCCTCGCGGGCATCGACGTTCTGCCGCGTGATCTCCTTCTCCTCCGTGCGCTGGAACTCGTTGGTGCGCACGTGCTCGATCGCCGTCAGTTCGGTGATCTTGCGGATGCCCTGGGCGTCCAGGATGTTGGTGGCGTCCAGCTGCTGGAGCGGAGTCTGCTCCAGGTGGTCGATGGCCGCGTCCTCCAGGCTGTACCCGTTCAGGTCGGTGCCGATGACCTGGATGATCCGGTCCCTGAACTCGTCGCGCTTGGTGTAGAGATCGGTGAAGTCGAGCTGCTTGCCGACGGTCTTGAGCGCCTCGGAGAACTTGGCGTTGAACAGCTCCTGCAGTGTCTCCTTGTCGCTCGCCCGTGCCGTGCCGATGGCCTGGGCGACCTTGATGACGTCCTCGACGGTCTTGTTGACGCGTACGAAGAACGAGATCCGGATGTCGGCACGGATGTTGTCCCGGCAGATCAGCCCGTCCCGCCCGGTCCGGCTGATGTCGATGGCCTTGACCGAGATGTCCATGATCTCGGCCTTGTGCAGCACGGGCAGGACGACCTGCCCGGTGAAGGTGACGTCGACCTTCCGCATCTTCGAGACGATCAGCGCCTTGCCCTGCTCGACCTTCCGGAAGAGCCGGCTGACGACGAAGAGCAGAGCGACCGCGATGAGCAGGACAACGGCGATGAGCACGCCGATGCCCAAGGAGATGGCATCCATGGTGAAGTCCTTGCGATGAAGGTACGGCGGAAGCCGCCGAAAGTGGGATGAAGCGTGCGGACCGGGCGTGGGCTCGGGCGGCCGGGCGGGCTCGGACGGCCTGCCGGCCGGACGGTTCAGGCAGCTCAGACGACTCAGGCAGCTCAGGCGGCGGTACGTGGATCGAGCGCCGCGTCGAAGGGCGCGACCCAGAAGAACTCGCCGTCGTCGTCGTACGCGTACAAGAGCCCGGTACTGCCGCGCGTCAGTGCGGCCGCGAGGTCCTTGTCGAGGCGGCGTACCTGGACGACGGCGGTGGAGCCGTCCTTCGCGGCGACCTCTGCCTGACCGAATCCGGCGTCCACCCGCCCGGTGCGGATGGTGCAGGTCAACCCGATGAAGTCGGCCCGGGACGGCCCGGGTTCCTCGGGGAGGAGCGAGGCCAGGGGGCGTACGAGCAGCCGGGTGACCCACCACGAGAGGAGCAGCGAGGCGGCCAGGACTCCGACGGCGAGCGCGGCACGGGCCGGTCCCTCGGCTCCGGCGCGATGCAGCGCCAGGGTCCCGGCCAGGGCGGTGAACCAGGCGGTTCCGGTCAGCAGCGACACCCCGACCGTGACCGGCACGCCGTCGGCGATGCCCAGCGCGCCGCCCGGCACGTCCCCGTCGAAGCTGTCGTGCTCGGCGGCACCGAACAGGACCAGCAGCCAGAAGGCGACGACCACGACGAGAGCCGCACTGAACAGCGAAGCGGGAAATCCGAACGCGGCATCAAGGAATTCCCCCACTGTTCCGCCCCCTTGTCCGTGGTCACCGCCGTCGGGGGCACGGTGTCCCCCGACAGGACGCGGGGTCGTCCCCACCCGGAAGCCGCTTCCGTGTTCCGGCAGCGGGTCGGTCCCTCGCGCTCCCCACCGCCATCCTGGCAAAGGGGCGCGATCGTTCGCATTGCCGGAAAGCGGCAATCTTTACGCGTTCTTAATGCCGGGTCATGTCGGGTCATGTTGGGGGAGGAATGGCTACGTTCCTCCGGTTCCGGTTCCGGCACCGTGGCGTAGGGGCGCGGGCTTCGGGGGGCGCGGGGGCTTCCGCGCGGGGCCGGGCGCCGATACCCACCTGATACACAGCCGCGCGGTGCCCGAAGCGCGGCCCTGACCGGCCGGAAGCGCGCCTCCCGGAGGCTGTGCGGGTACCCGACCTTCGGTGTACGAGAAGGCTGGGAGGCACATGCCGTGCTGAGTTCTCCGGAGGCTTCCGCGCTCACCACCGACGAGGCGCCCGCCACCGACGAGGCGCCCGCCGCCCCGCCTCGCTCCACCGGCGGCCGTCGCCACGGTCTGCTGCTCGCCGCCACCGCCCTGCTCTGCGCGGCGCTGATGGCGGCGCACGCTCGGATCCCGAACGGGATCGGCAACCTCGGCAGCCTCTTCCAGACGCTGCTGCCCTGGACCGCCCTGAGCGTGCCGGTCCTGCTCGTGCTGGCGGCCGTGTGCCGCTCCCGGCTCGCGGCCGCGGCGGCACTCGTACCCGCCGTGGTGTGGGTGACGCTCTTCGGCGGTGCCCTCACCGACAAGCGCTCAGGGGGCGGCGACCTGACGGTGGTCAGCCACAACGTGGACGAGGGGAACACCGACCCGGTGGGAACCGCCCGGATACTCGCCGACGCGGACGCGGACGTGCTGGCACTGGAAGAACTGTCGGAGGAGGCCGCGCGCGTCTATGAGCGCGAGCTGGCCCCCGCCTACCCGCACCACGCGGTGATCGGCGGTGTCGGCCTGTGGAGCAAGCACCCGCTCCAGGACGTGGAGGCGGTGCCGATCATGCCGTGGACCCGCGCGATACGGGCCACGGCCCGGACGCCGAAGGGGCCCGTCGCCGTCTACGCCGCCCACCTCGCGTCGGTACGCGTCCACCCGGCCGCGGGCTTCACCACGGCCCGCCGCAACGAGGCGGCCCGGGAGCTGGCCGCCGCGATACGGGCGGAGCCGTCGCCCCGCACCGTGGTGGTGGGCGACTTCAACGGCACGTACCAGGACCGGGCGCTGGCCCCGGTGACCTCGCAGCTGCGTTCCGCGCAGCGGGAGTCCGGCGACGGCTTCGGCTTCACCTGGCCGGCGGCGTTCCCGATGGTCCGTATCGACGACATCCTGGTGAAGGGGATGACGCCGCTCTCCTCCTGGAACCTGCCCGCCACCGGCAGCGACCACCTTCCCGTAGCGGCGTCCCTGCGCCTGTGACCGGCCCTGCCTCCGGCGCCCGGCACCACCCGTGCCGCCCGGCACCCCCCGCCCCCGGACAGCCGACTGACTACGATGCGAGCGACGAATGACCCAAAACGGCCAGGTAGGTGGAGTGTCGGAAGCCCGGGTCCCGGACCCAGTCAGCGTGCTCGTCGTCGAGGACGACGCGACCATCCGCCGCGCCGTCCAGCTCGCCCTGCAGCGTTACGGCTACGAGGTCGCGGTGGCCGCCGACGGCCTCAGCGGCCTGGAGGCGTTCCGCGCGGGCGGCCACGACCTGCTGATCCTCGACGTGATGCTGCCCGAGCTCGACGGGATCGGCCTGTGCTACCGGATCCGCGAGTCGAGCCTGGTCCCGGTCCTGATGATGTCCGCGCGCGGCGACGCCCTCGACGTGGTCGCGGGCCTGGAGGCGGGCGCCGACGACTATGTGATCAAGCCCGTCGACACCGGCGTCCTGGTCGCCCGTATCCGCGCCCTGCTGCGCCGCGCCACCTTCGAGCAGCCCGCCGGAGGACCGGCACAGTCCACTACCGCCGCCACCACCTGGAGCACCGCCACCGGAACCGCCTCCACCGCCACTGGAGACACGGGCCGAGCCCCTGACAGCGACGGGCTGCTGGTCTTCGGAGACCTGAGCGTGGACACCCTCGGCATGGAGGTGCGCCGGGCCGGGCGGGTCGTCCCGCTGACCCCCACCGAACTGCGGCTGCTGCTGGAGTTCGCCGCCGCCCCCGGCGCGGTCCTCGACCGCCGCCGCCTGCTGCGCGAGGTGTGGGACTACGGCTGGGAGGGCGACACCCGCGTCGTGGACCTGTGTGTGCTCCGCCTGCGCAAGAAGATCGGCAGCGCCCGGATCGAGACCGTCCGCGGCTTCGGCTACAAACTCGTCCGCGGCTGAGCGCCGTGCGCTTCCTGAACCCCCTCGCCCTGCGCTGGAAGATCGCCGCGCTGACCGCCGCCGCCTGCTGCGCGGTCGCGGCCGTGATCGGCTTCCTCGTCCACGACGCGACCCGCGACCGGGGGATGAAGGTGGGGCAGGAGCGGGTCTCCGCCGCCCTGTCCGCGGCGGAACGGGAGTACGCCCGGACGGGAGAGCGACCGCCCAGCGCCGACATCATGTCGCCGGACCAACTGCCCGAGCCGCTGGCGCGGAACCTGGCCGAGGACACGAGCAGGGGCGGAGGCTACGGCATCTGGTACGACGTCAAGAGCCCCAACTGGTACTGGATGTGGGGGGCCGTGGCCGTCGGCGACCAGGTGCTGGTCGTACGGACGGACATGAGCTTCGAGGTACGAAGCCTCCAGCTCCTGGACCGCAGCATCTTCACGTCCGTACTCGCAGCCCTCGCCGTCGTCGTCCCGCTCGCCGCCCTGGCCACCGAACCGATCAACCGCCGCCTGCGCCACGGCGCCCGTACCGCCCGGGTGATCGCCGACGGCGACCTCGACGCCCGCATCGGCCGCACCGGACGGGCCCGCGACGAGATCACCGAGATGTCGGCGGCCGTCGACGGAATGGCCGAGGCCCTGCAACGCAGGCTGGAGAACGAGCAGCGCTTCACCGCCGACGTCGCGCACGAACTGCGCACGCCGCTGATGGGACTGGTCACCGCGGCCGGACTGCTCCCGGAGGACGACGAGGCGACCGAGCTGGTACGGGACCGGGTGCGGGCGCTGCACGCCCTGATCGAGGACCTGTTGGAGATCTCCCGCCTCGACGCGGGTGCCGAACAGGCCCGTCCCGACGCGGTGCCGCTGGGCGAACTGGTCATCGACGTGGTGCGGCGCACGGGGACGGACACCCACGTCACCGCCGGGGACGCGCGGGTGGTGGAGACCGACCCGCGCCGGGTGGAGCGTGTCGTGGTCAACCTCGTCACCAACGCCCACCGCCACGGAGCCGTCCCCGTCGAGGTCACCGTCACCGGCGCGCGGATCGTCGTACGCGACCACGGTCCCGGCTTCCCCGCCGCGCTGCTCGACCAGGGCCCGCAGCGCTTCCGTACCGGAGCGAGCGAGCGGGGGTACGGGCACGGGCTCGGGCTGACCGTCGCGCAGGGGCAGGCAGGCGTCCTCGGGGCCCGGCTGACCTTCGCGAACTCCCCGGACGGGGGAGCGGTCGCGACCCTCGACCTGGCCCCCGCAACGGCCTGAAACGGAACCGATACGCAGTCTCGCGGTGGCGGAAACGGCGTCGCACCGGTCCGGAAGAACGGCTCCTCGAAGGTGATGAGTGTGTGCAAACCGCACACGCCCCCAGGAGGTGCCCATGTTCGCCGCCCGCTCCGGCTTCCGCTGCTCCGTCCTCGTACCGCTGTCCGCCACCGTCGTACTCGCGACCGGCGCGGGCACCTGGTACGCACTGGCCGACGACGGCCCGTCCCACCCCGCCGGGTCCACCACCGCGGCCGTGACCCCTGTGACCCCCGTGGCTCCTGTGGCGAAGGCCATGGACCTGCCCTGGCCGTCCGAGGGCCAGTCGAGCGTGGAGGTCGAGGGGATCGGCAGCCTCGGTACGAGGGGTGAGCGGACGCCGGTTCCGATAGCCAGCCTCACCAAGGTCATGACCGCCTACGTGATCCTGAAGAACCACCCGATGCGGGCCGACGCCCCCGGTGCGAAGCTGATCGCCGACCAGCGGTCCGCCGACGAGTCGTACTCGTCCGTGGAGACGACAGCCCCGGTGCTGGCCGGGCGTGCGTACACCCAACGCCAGTTGCTGGAACTGATGATGGTGCCCTCCGGCAACAACATCGCCCGTCTGCTGGCCCGTTGGGACGCGGGCGGCGAGGAGGCATTCGTCAGGAAGATGAACAAGGCCGCCGCCGCGCTCGGCATGAACCGCACCACCTATACGGGGGTGACCGGCATGGAGGCCAGTACGAGGAGCACGGCGACCGACCAACTGAAGCTGGCCCGAGCCGCCATGAAGGACCCGGCCTTCCGCCAGATCGTGGCCACCCCCACCGTCACAGCCCCCGGCATCGGCGTAGAGATCCACAACACCAACAGACTCCTCGGCGAGGAGGGGGTCATCGGCCTGAAGACGGGCTCCTCCACCCCGGCGGGCGGCAACCTCATGTGGGCCACCACGCAGAAGATCGACGGCACCGCCCGCCTGATCCTCGGGGTGGTCCTGCACCAGCGCGCCAACACGACCCCCACCGAAGGCGGCACCGCGGCCCAAGAAGCCAGCCGCACCCTGATCACCGCCATCCGCTCCGAGCTCCCGGCCGCCCTCAGCCGGGCCGCCGCCGACCAGAAGTGACGATCGGGCGGCGGTGGTCGGGACACACTCACGGCAACGCACGTTCAAACCGGGGGATACGTCAGCGCATCACGCCTCGCGGGCGGTACGTCTCAGGAGCGGTACGCCTCACGGGTTCGCAGGCAGCCGCAACCCCGCGCATTTCCCGCGCCGCACCTGATCCTCGGCGAACGCGGCAACGTACTCGCGCAACAGCCCGCGCCGCTCACCGCGCTCGGCCGCCGTGGGAGGGCCGGGCTGCTCGCCCGCCTCCCGGTAGGGGTAGCCGTCGCCCCAGTGCGCGGCGAATCCGACGTTCTCGCCGTCGCACTCGGCGACGGCCCACGCCCTGTCCTCGGTCAGCGCGGGCTTGCGGGCGGAGCCGCCGCCCATCAGCAGCCGATCGGTGCCGTACCCCGACCCGCGCGGGCTCGTACCTCCGTCACCACGCCAACTGGTCAGTTCGACAAGCGACGTACCGGCTCCCGGCCTGTCGTCGCTGCGGTACGCGTCATCGTCGGCCGCCTTCGGCGCGTACAGGGTGCAACGTCCGACGATCCCGCCATCGGCGACGGCGATGCGCACATCCCCGTCGCGCCCCTGCGCGGGGACACGGGTGGTGGCGAGAGCGTCGCAGGCGGTGCCCCTGGCCTCCGCGCGGGGTACGTACGTGCCCGTGTCCGGCACCGCCCCGTCCGCCGGCGCGGGCAGCGGCTCGCCACCGCAGCCGAGCTTCTCGGTCACCTCGTTCGTCATCCGCACCGCGAGCCGCAGCATGGCGGCCTTCTCCTCGCGACTCCCGGCGAAATACGTCCAGGTCCCCACCAGCAGCCTGCGGTGTTCCCCGGAGGCGCCCTGGCCGCCGCGCGGGCATTCGGGCATGAGGTAGACGAGGCTGTTCTCGTCCTCGAAGCCGGGCAGCCCGCCGGGCAGCACGGCGTGCGGCGGGCGGGAGCTGCCGATGTACGCCAACTTCTCCTCCCGGTCCGCCCCGTCCCGATAGGCGTCAACGGCGACCACGACCTTGCCCTTGTCGCTCTTCAGGACGCAGTGGTACTGGCCGAGATACGGATCGAAGGACTCCCGCTCCGACCCGAGCCGCACGTCCGTCCGCACGGTCTCCAGATCACCGCCGGGCAACGCGCCCCCGCACGCCTCACGCGCCAGCCACCAGTCCTTCACGGGCGCCCGGACCGAGAACCCGACGACGGCCAGCACGACGAGCGCACAGACCGAACCCCACAGCCCCCCACGATGCTGCCGCACCCAGCTCTCCACCCGTTCCCCCATTCCCCGTTCCCCGTACGCCGCCACGTTCGCGGCGCTCCACCGCACCAGTGTGCGCAGCCGATCGGACCACTCACCGCCGGGGGCCGAAATCGGCCGGGCAGCAAATGCCGCGTCATCGTTCCGTGATCGACTCAACTGTTCCGAGGTCGAGGCGCATGACGGTGCGGAGCTCGGCCACCGCGGCATCGAAAATCGATCAGCGAGCAAGGTAGAGCCGACCCCGATCACCGCACCAAGTGCCGTGCTGACTGGCGATATCCACTCCATGCCGGAAGAGGGTAGAACCTCGCTCATGGAATGACAGCCTGACGCCATGCGAGGGAATCCAAGGCGAATGGGTCAACGACGGCCGACTCACCCAGGAGGGCCAGTTCGCGAACCGTACCGCCGTACCGCCGCAGCTCCGCAGCTCAGGGGAGTCCGCTCAGGCAGGATGGGCCCATGCCGAATCGATCTGTCCTGGTCTACGACGGTGACTGTGCCTTCTGTACGACCTCGGTGAACTACCTCATGCGGCGGCTGCGCCCGAACTGCACCGTTACCCCGTGGCAGTTCGCGAACCTGGAGGCTCTCGGTGTCACCCAGCAGCGAGCCGAACACGAGCTGCTGTACATCTCGCCGTCCGGCACGGTGTACGGCGGCGCGCAGGCCGTCGCCAAGCTCTTGTTGAGCGCCGGCGGTTTCTGGGCCTGGCCGGGCGGTCTGCTCACCCTGCCCCCGGTGCGCTGGATCGCCCACGGTGTCTACCGGCTCATCGCCACCAACCGCGACCGCCTGCCCGGCGGCTCGCCGGCCTGCGCGCTGCCGGCGGACCGAAGGCCCGGCGCACGGCCTGCGGGCTGAGGACAACCGCGTACGGGGGATGCACGGCGATGAGGGTCGAACTCGCGCTCCGAGCTCGGGAATCACCGGGGCTTGCGGTGGCCGAATGCGTTGCGAGCCGGTGATACGCAGCCGTGGACGCGCCCCGGCGCGGATGGGGAGCGAGCCCGTCGGCGATGCGGTGACATTCATCAGGATTGCATGTCACGAGCCGTTTCGATCGGGAGGCATCGAGGTGCAACTGCCCGAAGTGGCCTGGTGGGTCAGAGAGGGATGATCCGGACCTGGTCGCCGCGGAGTTTGGTCAGGTCGTCGCTGTCGGACATCAGCAGCGCGACCGGTTTGGGCTGACGAAGGCTATTTCTGCCACGGTGGTTCGCGGCCGCCGCCATGTCGCTGAAACGGAAAGCCCACTCGATTTTGATTCGGTGTGAACATAGAGCACGGTGAATGTGCACTTTCGATTGACTTAACCCCGCGACTGGCTTCGTTGCCGAAACGACGTCCAAGCAGGATGGTGTCTCATGGGTATCGCCGTTTTTCTCTACGAGTGCTGTATTTATCCGGTGATGCGCGAGGAGTATTTCTCGCAGGGGTGACCGGTGTCATGGTGGGTGCCAAGTCATGTGCAATGAGAAGTGGTTGACCCTTTTCGTGGTAGAGTATTAATGAATTCACAGGACGCCGCGATAAAAGGGGATTGGCGTGAATACCGAGAAGGTTACGGCTCGACGTCTTACGGCCGAAGAGGTTTCAGGCTTGGGCCTCCAGGACGCCATCTTCGTCTCGGCAGGGATGGATGGCCTTCCTCTCGACTGCTATGCCCCGGCTTTCCTTACGGAGCCGGGCAAGAATTTTGAGGGAGGGTCCTTCGCCGCGAGGACGGTCTTCGGTGAGGAGATTCACGTCCTGCCGGACAATGCTGAAGAGGGCGGGATCTGGATCGCCGACAAGGCGGGGGAGGAAGTCGAGGTTCTCCAGAGTGCCGGCGTCCTCCTGAACCTCGCCCTCTTCGTGCCCAGCGGGAACATGGAATCCCTGGAGGCGCTCTACTCCGCCGCGCGGGACGCGTTCGGTGCGGGGGTCGTCCAGCGCTGGAGCGAAGAAGTCGTCGCGGTGCCGGACGTCAAGGTCGACCTGTACGAGGAGCCGGCCCGGGGGCGGAAGAACACGAACAACCAGAACCGCGACCGCCGCGCCCTGGACATCTACCCGACCCGAGTGCGGTTCCTGGAGCCCAGCGAGGGCTGGAAGTTCATTGTCGAACCGCACAAGGAGATCGTCGACGAGACACCGACGATCTGACCTGACCTGATGGCAGGTTAGCCTTGATCCTTCGCGGGAGCCCGTCAGCTTGCTGACGGGCTCTTCTTCGTTTGCCGACACTGCTTCGCGGCGCCTTCCCGAGGCCGTGGCGCCCCTCATCCGTGCCGGGACCCCTGCGTTTGTCGCCGGTCCCCTGCGGGTTCGTCCGCGATCGGTAACAGGGGATCTTGTGGGGGCGTTCGTATGTCTTCATAGGGGCACGGCATCGGCGGAGACGGCAAAGGGGTGGGCGGACATGGCGAAGCACAAGGGAAGGGGATGGCACGGTCGGCTTCTCGCGGCGGCGCTCGGGGTGACGGCGGTGGCCGCTGCCACCTCGGTGTGGTCCGCGCAGGCCGACACTTCCGGAGGACGGCAGCTGGAAGCGGGTGTCTCGGCGCCGGATTCCCGGCACCAGGGCGGGCCCGTGGCCAAGGTGGCGGCGGACATCGCGCACGCCTCGGACCGCGGTGACCGGGGCGTCAACATCACCATCGACGACGGACCGGACCCTGTCTGGACGCCGCAGGTGCTGCGACTGCTGAAGGACAGCGATGTGAAGGCCACGTTCTGCATGGTGGGCACGCAGGCCCAGGCGCACCCGGACCTGGTCAAGGATGTCGTGGCGGCCGGGCACCGGCTGTGCAACCACACGGTTTCGCACGACACCGCCATGGACACCAAGTCCGAGGCGTACCAGTCCCAGCAGATCCTGGATGCCGAACGCATGATCACCAAGGCGTCCGGAGGCGTCCGGCCGCAGTACTACCGGGCCCCGGGCGGCGCTTTCACCCCGTTCAGCCGACAGCTCGCCGCGTCCCGCGGGATGCGGCCGCTGGGCTGGAACGTCGACTCCAAGGACTTCGAGCGTCCCGGCGTGGACACCATGGTCGCCACCGTCAAGAGAGAGATCTCCAACGGGCCGACCGTCCTCTTCCACGACGCGGGAGGAGACCGCTCCCAGACCTTGGCCGCTCTGCGCGAGGTCCTGCCGTGGCTGAGGGAGCAGGGATACTCCTACGGCTTCCCCGTGCGCTGAGCGAGGACCGCCCGCACCGACATCAAGACCCGGACCTCCGCTACCGGCAGACAGACATGTCCGAAGGACACGGACGGGAAGGTGTGCCCGGACAGTGTGGAGGCCGTCGCTCGCCCGGGATCGAATCGTCCCTGATTTGACTCTTGTGTCGTTTCTGTCAGCGTTGTCAGTGCCGTATCCCGTCCACCCTGTGCGTTCTCCGGCGAAGGCAACACCCGACCATCAGGGACCGTTCGGCTTCGCCTGCGGTACCGGCGACGAGGTCGTGAACGACGCGAACCCGAGCAGTCGGCACGAATCTGCGATGTCCGCTCCAGGGTGACATCGCCGACGGGGCGCTCCGGCGCCGCAAGGAGAAGATCCTGCACTGACCTCGGCCCGGCACTGGCGATTCCACGGTGCTCCGTGAACTGTTCCGGTGTCGTCCGGCAGCCATCGCCACCGCCCCGGGCGCCGGCGAGACCACCTCACGGAGCCGCAGCCATGACCGACAACCACCTCGATGGACGCGACGTGCGGCACCGCACCCCGCAGGAGCGGGCCGCGGTGGGCAAGGCGGTGCGGGCCGACGTGCCCCGCTCCAGCCACGCCGAGTTCGCACCCGGATCAGGGCGGCCGGACCCATTGAAGATCATCGAGAAGCAGTCGGCGTCCCGGCTGCCCGACCTCGTGCCGGTCCGCTACGGCAGGATGTCCGAGTCGCCGTTCCGGTTCTACCGGGGTGCGGCGGCCATCATGGCGTCCGATCTCGCGGACACTCCGACGACGGGGCTGCGCACACAACTGTGCGGTGACGCACACATGTTGAACTTCCGGCTGCTGGCCTCACCCGAGCGCCGCCTGATGTTCGACATCAACGACTTCGACGAGACGTTGCCGGGCCCCTGGGAGTGGGACGTCAAGCGGCTGGCCGCCAGCCTTGTCATCGCGGGCCGGGCGAACGGCTTCAGCGCCAAGGAGCGGGCCGCGATCGTACGGGCCACTGTGCGGTCGTACCGCGAGGGCATGCGGTCCTTCGCCGGACTCGGCAACCTGGCCGTCTGGTACGCCCAGTTCGACGTCGACCGGGTGCAGGACCGCTTCGTGGCCGACCTGTCCGCGCGAGGCCGCGAGCGCTGGGCGCGGGCCGTGTCCGAGGCACATTCGCGCGACACCCTCCAGGTCTTCGGCAAACTCACCCATGTCGTGGACGGTCGGCGACGAATCACCTCCGACCCTCCGCTCGTCACCCGTCTCGAAGATGTGCTGCCGGACGACCGGCGTGGTGCTGTGGAACAGGAGATCCGCACACTGATCGAGCGGTACGGCGAGACTCTGCAGTCTGACCGGCGGTTCCTGCTGGAGCAGTACCGGGTGGCCGACATGGCCCGCAAGGTCGTCGGCGTCGGCAGCGTGGGCACCCGTTGCTGGATCGTGCTCCTGCTCGGCAAGGACGAAGGGGATCCGCTGTTCCTCCAGGCCAAGGAGGCCGACGAGTCGGTGCTCGCGCCCCACGTGGGGGACAGCGCGCATCGAACGCAGGGTGAGCGGGTGGTCGCCGGACAGCGGCTGATGCAGGCCACCAGCGACATCTTCCTGGGATGGGAGCGCGTCGAGGGCATCGACGGCCGACGCAGAGATTTCTACGTACGGCAGTTGCGGGACTGGAAGTGGGTTGCCGCGGCGGAGGACATGGTGCCCCGAGGTATGCGTACCTTCGGCGCACTGTGCGGCGCGACGCTGGCACGTGCCCACGCGAGATCCGGCGATCGCATCGCCATCGCCGCCTATCTGGGCGGTGGAGACGCCTTCGACCGCGCGCTGGTGACCTTCGCCGAGCGCTACGCCGACCAGAACGAGCGCGACCATCAGAGACTCGTCGACGCCGTCCACACCGGACGGCTGTCCGCCACAGCGGCCTGAGGACCTCCGGGCCTTTCGGGGCGGCGTGCCCCTTCTCCCCCCCCTCCATGGCTTGAGCTACGCCGCTGACCGCCCGAAGCCATCAGGCACAGGCACAGGCACAGGCACAGGCATAAGCAGAGACAGGTGCTGACGCGGCTATGCGCGCGGGCTGATCGCGCTGTCCTTGTCGTAGATGTTGTCCGGTGTGGCGACCGTGGTGATCGCTCGGGCGAGGACGGTGGACGGCTCCTGACCCTGGTACTGGATGTCTGTGTTGATCATGATGACCAGGGTGGCCTTCTTCGAGGGCAGATAGACCGTCACCGTCTCGTACCCGGGGATCGAGCCGTTGTGCCCGGTCCATCCGTTGGTCTTGAAGATCCCGAGGCCGTAGCTGGTACCCGGGAACCCGGTGGGCAGCGTCTTGAGCCGCTGCCGCTGGGTTTCGGGGCTGAGGAGCTTTCCGGTGGCGACGATCGGGGCCCAGCGGCGCAGGTCGTGCAGGTTCGAGATCATCGCTCCGGCAGCCCAGGCCCAGCTGGGGTTCCAGTACGTGGTGTCCGCGGTCTCGCCACTCAGCGTCTGGTCGGTGTAGCCGTGCGGGTGCGGCGCGGGGAACTCGGACCCCGTCGGGAACAGCGTGTGGTGCAGGTGGGCCGGGTCGAGCACTCGCTCGTGGATGAAGTCGGCGAGCCGGTGACCGCTGACCTTCTCGATCACCAGGCCGAGCAGGACGAGGTTGGAGTTGCAGTACTGGAACTGCGTCCCAGGCGCGAAGGTGTTCCGGTGCCTGAAGCCGTACGCGAGCGTTTCGCGGGGGGTGAAGGTGCGCTCCGGGTCGCTCAGCAGGGCGTGCGTGAAGTCGGGGTCCGAGGTGTACGGGAACAGGCCGCTGCGCATCTCGGCGAGCTGGCGCAGCGTGATCCGGTGACCGTCGGGCACGCCGTGGACGTAATCGGAGATGGGGTCGTCCAGCTTGATCCGGCCGTCGTCCACGAGCTCCAGCAGCGCGGTGACGGTGAACGTCTTGGTCTCGCTGCCGATCCGCACGGAGGAGCCGGCGGACATCGGCCTGCCGGTGGCGGTGTCGGCCACGCCGATCGCGCGGACGTAGCTTCCCTCACCCGGCATCCACAGTCCGACGACGACGCCGGGGATGCCCGCTTGCTCGCGGACCTCCTCGATGGTCCTGTCCAGCCGGGCGGTGAGCTCGGGATCAAGACCGTCCGGCGTGGGGCCGGGCTTGCCGTGCCGGGCCGTCCCCGTGGCCGGGACGGCCGTGGCGGGAATCGCGGCCATCGGTGCCAGTACGGAGGCCGCGAGCAGCACTGCGGCGACCAGACGGCGGGAGGAGGGAGTACGTCGCATGTGGGGCGCCTCTTCCAGAAGGGGGCGGATGGCCCGCCTCTTTTTGAGAGCACGGACGGCAGAACATCACCATCCGGACCCATGGCTCAGGCCCCCTTGATGTCCGCGCGCCAAGGAGTCCACTCATTCGGAGCCACCCGGGCCACCTCCGCGCCCCGTCCGGTGGCGAGGGTCGTCTAGGGGACGTACTGCCGGATCACCACCACTCCTGGCCGCCGCTCCGAAACCACAACGCCGTGGACCTGCCCCTTAGGCTGCTGCCGTTGGCCAGCAAAGTTGGGGGAGCAGGCCGATGAATGATGTGACGGATGTCGAACTGTCCCTGCTGCCCGAACCGTTGCGTCCGATGTTCGCCCGTTGCCTGGCCGCCGACCCGGCTGAGCGGGCCACTCCGGAAGAGGTCGTGGAGCGGGTGACGAGAATCGAACTCGCGCTCCGAGGCCGGAGAGGGCTCAGCGGCCAACGGTCTCGCTCGCGAACCACGTAGTTGGTCCCCATGCCCTGCGCAGCTCACTGCGGGCTGTCTGTGCCCAGTTCCAGGTAGCGGTTGTAGGCATCGTGGCTGTCCGAGACGAACTTCCAGCTCGTCATCGCGTCCCTCAGCTCGGCCGCGGACAGCCAGTCATGCCAGGCCGCTTCGGTCGCCTGCGGAGCCATCTTCCGCTGGTCCACGGTGGCTTCGTACACCGCGAACCAGTACGGGCTCAGCTCGCCCCGACAGAGGAATCTGAACAGGGGGCGAACGGATGCCCGGACCCCCATCTCCTCGCGGAGCTCACGTCGGCAGCCTCCGCGTACGACTCCCCCGCCTCCATGGCGCCGGCCACCGGCCAGCTGTACTCGCCCGGAAAGCGCGAGCTGCTCCCGGGCCGCCGGTGCATGACGTAGCGACCCGCCTCGTCCCGGCACAGCACCATGGACATGCGGTACAGCCGTCCGACCGCTACAGCCTCGCTTCGGTCCACGACGCCGAAAGATGGCTCGTTGACGGCGGATCAGCGCAGTCCGGCGAAAAGATCGTTCTCGGGTACGTCCGAGCCGGTGGTGTCCTTGACACGGGTGAAGGTCTCCATGCCCATCAACTCGCCGAACCTCTCCTTGCCCATCTTGAGGAAGAAGATGTTCTCGCCCTGACTGGCGTGCGCGGCCAGCGCATCGAACTTCTGACCGCTGAATGCGGTGGTGTCCACCCACGTGCTGATCTGGTCGTCGGGGAGGCCGATCTCGGCCATCGCGGCGACCTCGGCAGGATCCGGCTCCGGCATGTCCTCCTGAAACTCGCGCATGGTCTCCCCGAACCGCTGCATCGTCGAGTGGGGCATCGTCGTCCAGTACACCTTCGGTGTCAGCGCGGTCATCTCCAGCGCCGCCATCGTGATGCGGTGGGCCTGGATGTGGTCGGGGTGGCCGTAGAAGCCGTTCTCGTCGTAGGTGACGACCACATCGGGTCGGTAGTGCCGCATGAGTTCCGCGAGCCGGGCGGCGCCTTCCTCCACGGGGGTCTGCCAGAAGGATCCGGGGGCGTCGTTGCTCGGCCAGCCGGTCATCCCGGAGTCGGCATAGTCCAGCATCTCCAGATCGCTGACCTTCAGGACGTCACAGCTCGCCTTGAGTTCTTGACGGCGCATCGAGGCGACGGCCGCCGGATCGTGCCCGGGATCGCCCGGCTTGACACCCCCCGGTCCGTCACCGCAGCCGCCGTCGGTACAGGTCACGAGCACCGTGCGGATGCCTTCCGCCGCGTACCGGGCGAGGACCCCTCCGGTACTGGTGGCCTCGTCGTCGGGGTGGGCGTGTACTGCCATGAGCGTCAAGGGCCGGTCAGTCATGAAACAGTCCTTCTGTAGAAATACGTCTTGGTCCGAGTACGCGGCGGGGCCGCCGCGATCCTGGGGCCCGGATCCTGGCGGGGCGGGCGACCGTGCGGTCTCCGTGTTCTCCGCCCGTGCGGCGCCGGCCCTCCGGTCGATGCAACCGTGTCGACCGGACCGGCTGTTCCCGGCACTGCCGCCCGGCCTTCCGGGCGCCGTCCGGCACCAGCCGTGAGATCCCGACACGAAGGGCGAAACCCTACAGCGGTTCCGGGCCCGGTTCGCCGGAGGCGGAGAGGAAAGGTCGCGGGTGCAGCTGATCTGCCGGCACTCCGCCGGCGAGCACCAGCACGGGCGCCGAGGCCAACGACGTGGTCGTCCACTGCCGACGCATGTCAGCGGACCCGGGATCCGGCATCGGCCCGGTCAGTGCCGCCCACCGGCCCGTGCCCCCGCTCCCGGCTCCTGAGGCGCCGCCCCGTGGCTGACCTGGTTCTGAGAGGCCTGGACAAAGAAGAAGCCCCTGGCCGCTGGCCTGGGGCCTTTGCGTGGAGCGGGTGACGAGAATCGAACTCGCGCCCTGAGCTTGAGAATCAGCGGTTCTCGGGCCACCGAAGGGGTTCTGGCCTGTGCTTTCCCGTGAGGCGGCTTAGACGACGATGGTCTGCTGAAGCCGCACCTGACCGCTGATGCCCGCTCCGCGGGGAACGGATGGGCCGGTGGGTCAGAGAGAGATGATGCGGACCTGGTTGCCGCAGAGCTTGGTCATGTCGTCACTGTCGGAGGTCAGCAGGGCGACCGGTTTCGGCTGACGCAGGGCGACCTCGGCCACCGTGGCGTCGATGGCGTACTTGTGCCCGTGCAGCCCAGCGCCTTTGAGGAGCTCCGCTGCTGCCTTGGCAGCTTGCTCGGTGACCGGTTCTACCTTGATCCGGGACAGAGCCCAGTTCAGGCGAGGCATGTTGGTGTGGGCGTGGCTGACTTCCACGATGGTGTTAGCCCCGATCACCAGGTCGGCCCCCATGTCGTGGAAGACCCGCAGCATCGCGAGGAACTTGCGGTCCTGCGCGACCCAGGCGGAGAGCCCTTCCGAGTCGAGGACGACTGTCTCGATGCGCTCGCTCACGCCGCGTCCGCGTCCTTGGAGGGGCCGACGGCACCAAAGATCTTCGCGCGGGCCTCGGCGAGCTCCTCGTCGCTGAAAGGTCCGTGCTCTGCCTCGTGGCGGCGAAGGTCTTCGCCCAGCAGCTGGTGCCGGATCTGGCGGGCCACGGCTTCCGCCACGTAGCCGGAGACGTTGTCCGTGAGCTTGCGGAGCTCCGCCACCTGGTCGCTGGGGAGCGTAACGGTGATGCGAGTCGTTGAGGACATACGGCAAGCATACTGGAGTATGCACGGGTCGGCCCGGGCTTCTACGCCGGATCTCGACAGCCGAGGTTGCATGATCCCGTGGGGCTTGTGGCGCTCAGGCTATCCGCAGCGGGGTGAGAACCCGCAGCGGTGCCGCTGGGGGGCAAGCGAAATGCCCCAGCCGCTGACCAGCGCCTTTGTCAAAGAGCGGGTGACGAGAATCGAACTTGCGCTCCGAGCTTGGGAATCACCCGATGCTCGGACGTCAATGTGCGACCTGACCTGCGGGAACAGGCTCATGCTTCCCGGATCCGAGTGTCGTATCGGCATCTGTGATGCCCGCTCTTTACCGCTCCGGCTGGCACGTAATGGCACGGCCGGTCACAGGTTCAGGTCCAGGCGTCATGGAGGTCCTCGGGGGTGAGAGTGAGGACGTCGGCGTGCGGCCGTTGCGGGTGACGGCGAGCAGGGGGGCATCGGCGCCTGGCAGCTGGGAGCGACGAGCACGGCCGGGATCGTCAACGCACATGACGACAGGTTGCCAGCCTGACGACACCCAGCCCGTGACCCACCGGATGAGGTTCTCCGCGTCGGCCAGGCATACCAGCGACCCCTCTGCGTTCAGCACCCCGTCGAAGACGTCGTCTCCCATGCAGGCATAGCGCGGTTCCAGATCGATACCCGAGTGAGCGCGGTCTGCCCGCGAGTCCGGACGACGATGCGTTCGCCGTCGCTACAGGTCGGCGCGTTGTCCCAGTCCAGCTCCGGAGGATCGGTGGATCCGATGAGGAGCACCGGATGATGGGTGTAGAAGTCCACAGCCCAGCCGGCATGACGCCCCTCCTGATCTGCTGAGATGCGCAGGGAGTATCGCCGCGCGAGGTGGAGGCCGCAGAATCTCGACGACTCAGGCCAGGCCTGCCCCCAGGGCGCGGCGCACGGCGTCGGCGCGGTCCTTGATGTCCGCCTTGGCGAAGAGGTTGTTGATGTGGGTCTTTACCGTGGCCTCGCTGATGAAGAGCTTCTCGGCGATGGCACGGTTCGGCAGGCCCTGGCCGATCAGGGTGAGAACCTCGCGCTCGCGCGGGGTGATGTCGCCGGGCAGCGGCTGTCCGGGGGCCGCGGGCTTGGTGCGGACCGTCTCCAGGAGGCGGTTCTGGACTTCGCGGTCGAGGACGGACTGCCCCGCGGCGGCGGCGCGGATGGCGCGGGTGATGTCCTGGCGCCCCGCGTTCTTGGTCAGGTAGCCGCTGGCGCCGGCGCTCAGCGCGGCCAGGATGGAGTCGTCGTCGGCGAACGTGGTCAGGATGACCACGGCGACCTCGGGGTGCTCCTCGGTGAGCCGCCGGGTCGCCTCGGTGCCGTCCATCACCGGCATCCGCAGGTCCATCAGGACCACGTCGACCGGGCCTGCGGCGACTGCTGCGAGTACTTCGGTGCCGTCGGCGGCCGAGGCGACGACGTCGATGTCCTCGGCCAGACCGAGGACCGCGGCCAGCGGCTCCCGTACGGCAGCCTGGTCGTCAGCGACGATCACACGCAGCCGCTGGGGGTTCTGCGTCGGTTCACTCATCCCGGTACCACTGCCTCCACTTGCCAGCCGCCTTCGTCCGGTCCTTCGGTGACCGGGCCCGCAGTAATCGTGCCACCCAGCAGGGCGGCCCGTTCCCGCATGCCGATCAGCCCCATTCCGCTGCCGACGCCCGCGCGCACCGCACGGGTCGCCGCGCTGTTACGGATCCTCAGTGTCGTCGATGCGGCATCGAACGTCAGCTCCACATGGACCTCGGCGCCGGGCGCGTGCCGGACGGCGTTGGTCAGCGACTCCTGCGCGATCCGCAGCAGGTTCTGCGTGACCTGGGACGGTACGTCGCGCGCGGTGCCGGTGAGGGTGAGGGCGTCGCGGTGGCCGGACGAGTCGAGCATCGCGGTCAGGCTGCCCACCAGCGGCAGGGAGTCCTCACGGAGCGCGTGCACGGTCCACTGGGCCTGCTTCAGGCTCTCCTTGACCATGCTGTGCGCCTTCTGGTTCGCCTCGCGGACCTTCTCCAGGTCACCGGTTTCGATCAGGGCGTCCGCCAGTTCCAGCTGCATGTTGATGCCCGCGAGGGAGTGGGCCAGGACGTCGTGCACGTCGCGGGCGATCCGTCCCCGCTCGGTGAGGACGGCGGCCTGGGCCTCGGCGCGGGCAGCCCGCTCGGCGGACTCCGCGGCCTCGATCACCGCCTGGACGGCGCGCCGGCGGCTGCGGTTGATGATGCCGAGGACGACCGGGGCGCTGGTGGCCAGACCGACCGCCCAGGGCAGCAGGTGGTGGCCGGGGCCGACGCGGAAGTACAGGACTCCGCCGCACAGCAGGCCGCAGAACGCCGCGAGGGCCAAGGCCGGCTTGGGCTGGAGCCGGTATCCGGCGTGGCCGACGATGAAGAACGCGAAGAGGTAGCTCGATCCGCTGCGGCTGACGGCGATCAGGGCTGCCGCGGCGACGATGCCGAGGGTCAGCCAGACCAGGGCGACGCGGGGCGGGATCCTGTGCTCGGGCAGGTGCCGGGCGAGGAGGGCGAGGGAGTTGACGACGATGAGCGCGGCGACCACGAGGCCCCGGCCGCTGAGACCGATCGGCCGCACCGTGATGAACGCGGAACCGATGACGCAGAGAGTCAGGACCCAGCCCACGCGAGGATCCTGACCTGTGAAGGCCAGGGGGCCGGACGCTCGGTACGGGGCCGAGCCCGTACCGAGCGTAGGGGTGCTCTGCTTTTCTGGGACGCTCTGTGCTTCGGGCACGGCGTGACCATAGTCCACGGTCAGGCCGTGCGGTCGAGAGAGGGCGCCGGGTGCGTCGCTGCGGTCGGCTGCGCCTGCCTGCCGTTCACCATCCGGCTCCGGATGAAGATCGTCGCGAGTCGCGTGACGACCTCGGTGAGTGCCATCAGGACGAAGGCCGCGACCCATGCCTGGTCGGTGGTGATGTGGTGGGTGATGCTGAACCGCGCGACGTTGTCGGCGCCGCCGTGCGAGACCCAGAACTGGAAGCCCATGCGGGCGCCCATGCCGAGCACCCAAAGGATCGCGGACACCGCGCCGGCCTTGATCAGCAGGTGACCGCCCGCGACCCGGATGCGGGTGCAGACGCCGCCCGCGATGCCGAGCGCCGCGCCGACGGCCATGAGCGCGCCGATCAGCACCAGGTCGTTGCCCGCGGTGGGCACGCTGTCGAGGTACGTGTGGGCCACGAAGGCCACGATCCCCAGCGGGATCAGGAAGGTCTTGAGGTCGAGACGGCCTTCCCGCAGTTGCCGGAAGACGATCAGGACGAGGGCGATGTCGGTGATCCACTCGGTCGTTGTCATGCCCTCAAGAGTGCTGGCGTAGGGCCTCGCGCACCTGGACCCATGGGTGGAACGACAGGTGGAGATCGTCGTCCCGCACTCATCCACCCCACCTGCCCGCGCCTCTGCGCCGTACCGCTTGGCGAGGTCCGAGGCGAGCTCGGAGAGGCAAGTGCACAGGTTCATCACGGCGGCCGCGCGCTCGGGGGCGGCAGGGGTGACATGGGTCGGCACGACATGCGCCCTGAGGCGGGGCGGTGGCTGAGGCGGCTCCGGCGCCGCGACGAGTGCCGCCGGGCGAGGCCGGCGCCGTAGGGAAGGCCGCTCCGGGCGCCCTCGCCCGACTCCTTCGGGTGAGCGCGCCTTCTCCGCGCGGGAAGCTCCCCCCGCATTTGTCACTTTCATGTCATACGCTGCCCGATAGCAGCCACGCACCCCGCGTCACCGCGCTCCGCGGACACATCCGGGTGCTGCGCGGTGCTGTCAACTCCCGGCCATCCACCGGGGTTTCTCGTGGGGGTAAACTACTGTGCGTACGCGCAGCATCTCGACCGCGACAGCGCTAGCGGTCCTCTTCAGCTCGGTGGTACTGAGTGTCGCCGCGGCCGGTCCCGCGTCGGCGGTCACCTCGACCATCGGCTCGCCCGCGGGCATCGTCGTCGACGGCGTCGGACAACGGGTCTTCGTCGGCGACGACACGAACGACAGGATCATCGCCGCCGACTACAGCGGCAAGCTTCTCGACTCGGTGAGCGGCATCGACGGGATCTTCGACCTGGCTCTTTCCGACGACAACACCACCCTGTACGCGGCGGCGCGGGGAAGCCACGAGATCGTGGCCCTCGACGCGGCCACCCTCGACATCAAGGCCCGGTACCCCGTGGCCACCAGCATCGGCCCGCTGTACGTCGAATTCACCGGGGGCAAGGCCTGGTTCAGCTACGAAGGCCAGTTGGACGGCCACGGCAACCTGGGCTCGGTCGACCCGGCGGTGGACCCGGCCGAAGGGACGGATCCGGTGAGGCTCGGACAGCTCTCCCGGGATTCCGGAGTCGAGGGCGTGCCGTTCCTCGACTCCGACCCGTCCGCACCCGGACTGCTGGCCGTCGGCGGGACCGACTTCTTCGACATGACCAAGGACCTGATGGCCGTCGTCGACGTCTCCGGCGCCACGCCCCAGGTGACCGCCTGGCACAACGGCGACTACTCGTTGAACTACGTCACCGACATCGACCTCGTGCCCGGTTCCCCACAGGTGTTGGTCGACGGCACGGACCGGCACGCCTATGCAGACGGGAAGTTCACCGCCGTTGGCGCCTACCCGGCCGGGCAGCGCGCGGACATCGCTCCGAACGGACTGGTTGCCCAGATCAGCGACGAGAACGTGTCGGTCTACCGGCCCGGCGCGACCAAGCCGATCCGCACATACGCCGCCGACGCCTCCGTCCTCGCCTGGGCCCCGGACGCCTCCCGGATCTTCGCGCTCGTGAACTCGCCCGGCGGCTACACCCTCAAGGCGCTCACCGACCCAACGCTCAACGTCCCGATTCTGACGGTGAACGCACCGTCGACCGCCACGCGCGGCAATAAGCTCACCGCGACCGGGAAGCTGTCGGCGACAGTGCCGCTGCCGAGTGGCGCCAAATTGCAGCTCACCCGCACCGACCTTGAGAGCCCGAAGGGCAAGTCGCTGCCCGCTGTCACGCTGAAGGCAGACGGCTCGTTCGCGTTCACGGACACCCCGCTGGCCGGCGGCACGGTCACGTACGAGGTCACCTATGCGGGCGACGCCGCGCACATGGCGGTCAGCGCGTCCGACAAGGTCACGGTTCCCCACACGAAGCCGACGCTGACCCTGAACAAGAACGGCAACGTCTACAACTACGGCACCGATGTCTCCTTTACCGCGCACCTCGGCTCGACGTACAAGAGCCGCACGGTCGAGATCTGGGCGAACCCTTTCGGCGGCGACAAGCCCAACAAGCTGCTGAAGACCGGGACGGTCAACTCCAGCGGCAACATCTCCGCGACGGTGGGCATGACGCGGGACACGGAAGTCACCGCGGTCTTCAAGGGGGACACCCGCATCGCGCCCAGTACGGTGAAGTCCACGGCATACGCCCGGGTCAGTGTTTCCACCGCCGTCTCCAAGCACTACAAGACGGCCAAGATCGGCTCGACGTCGTACTACTGGTTCCACAGGAGTACCGATCCGCTGCTCACGACGACCATGTCCTACTACAAGGGGCGTAAGCAACGTTTCGACCTCCAGGTCCACTCGGGCGGAAAGTGGTATTCCACCGACTCGGAGTACTTCGCGCTCCGCACGAACGGAAAGTCGGCCGTACGCCTGGGGGCGCCGGGGAAGTCCGGGATCAAGGCGCGGATGCGGTCGGTGTACGTCAACGGGTCGTCCGGCGACACCGTGAACTCCACGACGTATGGCTCCTGGAAATACCTGTACTTCTCCAAATAGCCGCTCCGTCCGGGTGGCCTCACGGATCCGATGTCCTGGGAAGGGCTCTACCGCTCGCGGTGGGGCTCTTCGAGGTTCGCTGCACGGCGACGGGAGCGGACCCGGCCGCCAAGAGGCTTCACCATGTCATCGACACCCGAGGTGGGCATGGCAACCGGCGACGCTGCCGCATCCCGACACGATGCAGCCCACGGGGAAAGTTCTTGATGGCTTCTTCATAGGGTCCTTCGTAGGAGCGGTCCTACATTCCTTCCCGTCCGTCTAAAACAGGGACCGGACGGGAAGGCAGGGGTGAGGAATCCATGAGAATGAGTTCGCGTCGGCGGTTCGAGGGCCAGCTGGTGCCGCCCGGGGCGGCGTCGTGGACATAGCTAAGTGTGTGGCCGTTGTAGTCGGTCTCGGCGCTGGTGCGGTCGTTGGCGTCACAGGTGTAGTCCCAGGTCAGGACCTGGGACCGATGACGGATACGAGCTGGGGGCACGCGGAGGGCTCGCCGCCTCGCAAGAGGTCTGGACAACAAGAAAGGCCCCGGTGATTGACCAGGGCCTTCATCGAAGAGCGGGTGACGAGAATCGAACTCGCGCTCTGAGCTTGGGAATCACCGGTTCTTGGGCTACCGAAGGTGCTCTGACCTGTGCTTTTCCAATGGACGGGATGGTTGGCTACGGTCCCTGGGAGCCGTACCTGACCGCTGTTGTCCGCTCTGCTGGGCACGGATGGGGCATGGCCACTGAGGTCTGAACGGCCCGATGCGCATCCTGCCGAGCGTCCAGCCTCCATGCGGCCATCAGTCTTCGTGCGGAGCTTCCAGCCCCTGGAGTCGTTCGCCGATGTCGTCGCCCCATGCCTGTGCCCACTGCCGCAGCCCGGTGATTGCTTGCTCGTCGAGCCCGTAGGCGGCGAATTCTGTGTCGTCGATCCACTCGGCTCCGCCCAGTCGGGCTTGTAGCTCGCTCAGGTCGAAGGAGTCGCGCGCATGGCGCCGTCCGAGCTCTTCGAGTCCGACATGGCTCCAGCGGTTCGCAGCGGCCCGCACGTCGATCAGGTCCCTGGCGAGTCCGCGGTCGGCCAGTGCGCGGACCTTGGTCCCAACGACATCTTCGAGGGACAGCACCAAGCCGTGTTCGGTGTGTACGGGTGGTCGCCAGAGTGCTTCCTTGAGGATGTCGACCTCGCACTCTTCGCGGCTGGCAGGGTCGGTGACGATCAGGCGTGCGGACAGCGGGTCTGTCTCCAGGGCTTCTACGTGCCATCCGCGCCGCTCCAGTCCGGTGCGCACGACGGTCGCGATGTCCTCCATGGGATCTGGGTTCTCGGTCGCGACATCGAGGTCCTGGCTGAGCCGGTCGACAAGGCCGTGTGCCTGGACCGCGTAGCCGCCGGTGAGCGCGAGAGGGTAAGCGCCGCCCACGGCAAGCACGTCTGCAAGCAAGCGGTGGTGCAGGCCCGTGAGGTTCACGCAGCGGTCCGGGCGCTGTCGGCCAGCTCGCCGAAGGCGCTCTCCCAGACCTCGCGGACATCAGGGCTGACCAGTGTGCGCAGTGTGGGCCACAGGCCGACGAGAAGGTCCTGGTCGAGGTACTGGACCAAGTCGTCGTGCCGGCCCTCGGCCAGCACGATCCGGTAGTAGCTCATCCGTAGCCGGGGCCGGTCGAGGTCGAACGTGGTCAACCCGGACCAGGCAAGGTGGAGCGGCAGGTGTACCGGGCCGTGCTTGGGACCGGCAAGCTCGGAGAGCGCTGCGGGCAGGCGCCGGACGAACTTGGCACGACGGAGGTCGGAAAGACGAGGCTGTGATGCCATGCATCGATTATCCAGGAAGAGCCGACGATGAGCCGCTCGGGCCGCAGACGTCACTCCTGCGAGCAGGACACCGGCCCGCTGCCCCGGCGGCGGCGCCGATGACGCCGCCGCCCGCGATGCCTATCTCGGAGATCGGCGGTGGAACTCGGCCCCAGCACCAGCGTGATGCCCACCCCCAGATCGCCCACGACGATCGAGAGCGTCTGGCCACCGGACTGGCTGTGGAGGAGGCGACGATACCGGCCACCGCACCGACCAGACCCGGCACCTCTGAAATGCTCTCTATCGAGTTCTGCCGGCTGTTCGCTGCGCGCGGTGGGGCTGAGTCCCACGATTTTCCGGAGGGGGAGAGCGTGTCGAAAACCGACCTTGTGGCGCTCGTCTTCGCTGCTTGGACAATGTCGATATGGGCCCTGACCATGACGGCAACGTCGCAGCGCCGAGGTAAAAGAACACTCTTGGAGCGGCTCTGCTGGACTCGCGCGCGGGTGCACGCACGACGTCGTCGCGCTCACTTGGTGCGCCAGATCCGCGACAGCTCCCTGGCGACACGTCCAGACTATCCAACGCTGGACTACTTGCAGCGCGAAGACGTCCTCTATCAGGTGTCGAGGAGGGCACTCGGCATAAAGGTGATCGTCCCCGTCTTGACATCCTTCTCAACGGGGCTAGCCCTTGCAGCAACCATCGAACGCACAGCCTGGCACGTCGGGCGCGACGCCCTCGCTGTCGGGGCCCTCGTAACGCCCATTCTGATCACTGCCGTGATTGCTTCACTTGTCTCGAACCAAGGCATGCAACGGTGGACAACCGAGGCTGTGACAGCCACGGTACGTAGGGCCTATGAGGCACTTCTCAAGCCTCTGGAAGTGAAGGGGAAGGTGCCTCCGACAGCATCGCCCTTCAACTCCCCGCATGTCGCGGCAGTCCAAGCGTTGGAGGACTTCGCCATTGCGCTGGAGAGATACGCCCTGCAACGTGCGCTTCCCGACGGCCGCAACCCCATGCCCCAGGTCGTGGCTCGATTCTCAGCAGCCGCCGCCCTCGTGCGCGAGCTTCGGGACGGGGTTGAACTTGATCGCATCGACGGTGCGAAGCGTGCTCTGCTCGGAGTCGAGAGAATTCTGAAAGTCCTCGCCAGTGGTCAGCTGCAAGATCTCGCGCCCGGTGACGCATCCGCCGACGAGCTGTTGCACAGCCACCGGGAGCGCAGAGCGTGGCGACAGCAGGTGTTGCGAGGATCTGCGTTCACCCTCTGTCTCGCCGGCATCGTCTTTGCCTTGGCCTCATCAGCTGTCGGCGTCGCCCTGGCTACGGCCGCCGCTGTGGCTGTAATGGCTACTTGGGACAAGATCCTTCGCCTCTCCACTGGCTCGGACGTGAATAGGCCAGCGAGCAGCTGACTGGCACTTTCAAACAGCCCTTGGCTCAAAGGGGAGCTCTATCAAACCTGAAAAGAGAGATGCTGCGGTGTGGGATGACCTTGTTGCCCGGTATGCGTGGGCTGATGCGGATGAGCTGGTGGTGTACACGTTCTCGGTGATTTCGGGGATGGCCGAGGACGAAGTGATCCGGGCCTTCGGCGGGGATCCCGCAGTCTCTCGGGCGATGACTTTCGACGAGGCTGCCGATGAACAGGCGAGTCACCTCTACGAGGACTACGCGCTCCTGCGGGTCGTCACGGTGGATAAGCACGTCATCGCCATCGAGTGGGGCTACCGCGGAAGCATCCCGGAGATCGCCAGGCGCGCCTCGGTGAACGGGGGTGAGTTCTTCAGCGTTCAGCAGACGGTCAACGGTCACTCCCAGGTCATCCATGCGTTCGATGGTCGAGTGGATGGCATGTTCGACCCCGCCGACCTGGAAGACGCACCTTGGGTGGACCCCGTGCCCGAGATTCCCTCGTGGGCGACCGGCGTCGCCTTTCACCTGGGTGCTTTGGGCGCTGAGTCCTTGGTGCTGATGGAGCACGTTATGGGTGTACCGGTCGATCCAGCTCTGATGGGGGCGCCGCTCCGTACCGTGGTCCTTGCCTCTCCCGACGCCCTCTTCGGTGACCTGGAGGCAGCCTGGCTCCCCTGACCGTCGGTGCAGGAGAAGAGATTTGGCGTGTCGTGCGGATCCCTGGGGAACGTGATTGTTGCCCGGAGTTTATGAGGTCGGGCAACGAAAAGGGCCCCAGGCCATTGGCCTGGGGCCCTTTCAAAGAGCGGGTGACGAGAATCGAACTCGCGCTCTGAGCTTGGGAAGCTCATGTTCTACCATTAAACTACACCCGCGAAGCTCGCCGATCATCGGCGGTGCATCGTCGCACACTGTACCCCATGGCAGGCCCCCGGCGTATTCGTCGCGGGGTCCGTTCGTCGTTCCGGGGGTCGGGAAGGGTGGATGCGGTTGTGGGGGGCGGGAGTTGGGGGCGTAGCGTGGGTTGTCGGAGTGCCGCGTGGAGCGGCGTCCTGTTCATCCCCTAATGTGGCGTTCTCGTCCAAGGCTTGGTTGGGGAAGGGACTTGATGGAGTCGATGGAGCGCACCGTCGTCCGCTGTGCCGAAGGGCACGTTTTTGCTACCTCGTCGTTCCCGATGCAGCAGCTCGGGGCCGGCCGGATCGGTCCGGGGCGGCTTATTCGGTGTCCGCGTTGTGCCCGGTTGCGGCATGCGGTGCCTGTGGTGTTCGAGGAGCGGTAGGCACGGGGCCGAGGGGCGGTCTCCGCAGGTTCGCGGGGTGCCGTCGAGGGGTCCGGGCAGTGGTGGAGGCAGGCGCGCGGGGCGGTCCGGTTGGGGCGGGCTCGCGCGTTCTGCGTATCCTCGGGACGTGCTTCTCTCAGATAAGGACATCCGGGCCGAGATCGACGCCGGGCGGGTCCGCATTGATCCGTTCGACCCGTCGATGGTGCAGCCATCGAGCATCGACGTGCGGCTGGACCGCTACTTCCGGGTGTTCGAGAACCACCGCTATCCGCATATCGACCCAGCCGTGGAGCAGATCGACCTGACCCGCACGGTCGAGCCGGAGGGGGATGAGGCGTTCATCCTGCACCCCGGTGAATTCGTGCTCGCCTCGACGTACGAGGTCATCTCGCTGCCCGACGATCTCGCGTCGCGGCTGGAGGGGAAGAGTTCGCTGGGGCGGCTCGGGCTCGTGACGCATTCGACGGCCGGGTTCATCGATCCGGGCTTCTCGGGACACGTGACCCTGGAGCTGTCGAATCTCGCGACGCTGCCGATCAAGCTGTGGCCGGGGATGAAGATCGGGCAGCTGTGCATGTTCCGGTTGAGTTCGCCCTCCGAATTCCCGTACGGCTCCGAGCGGTACGGATCGCGCTACCAGGGTCAGCGCGGGCCGACCGCCTCCCGGTCGTACATGAACTTCCATCGGACTCAGGTGTGAGGGCGGATCGATGAGCGGGCCGCGCGAGAACCTGACGTACGAGGGCTTCGGGCTCGCCGTGCGGGAGCTGGCCCAGGCGGTGGCCGACGACGGGTACGAGCCCGATGTGGTGCTCAGCATCGCCCGGGGAGGGGTGTTCGTCGCGGGCGGTCTCGCGTACGCGCTGGACTGCAAGAACATCCACCTCGTGAACGTGGAGTTCTACACCGGGATCGGCACCACGCTGGAAATGCCCGTCATGCTGGCGCCCGTTCCGAATGTCATCGATTTCTCGGACAAGAAGGTCCTGATCGCCGATGACGTCGCCGATACGGGCAAGACCCTGAAGCTGGTCCGGGACTTCTGTATCGACCATGTCGCGGAAGTACGCAGCGCGGTCATCTACGAGAAGTCGCACTCACTCGTGAAATGCGAGTACGTGTGGAAGAAGACCGATCAGTGGATCAACTTCCCGTGGAGTGTGGAGAAGCCCGTCGTACGCCGCGAGGGCCAGGTCCTCGACGCCTGAGACGGCCGTGAGTACGGCGACGGCCGTGAGTACGGCGAAGGGCCCCTGGGGCGCCATCTGGCGCTCCAGGGGCCCTTCGTCCGTCAGATCGTGCCCAGCTTGATGATCGACAGCAGTGCGATCAGCTGGATCGCCGAGGCGCCCAGCGCCTTCGGCCACGGCAGGTCGTGCGACTTGCTCACCATCGACGTGAACAGCGCTCCGGCCGCCAGCCAGGTGACCCAGCCGATCACCTGGACCAGGGAGTTCTCGCCGCCCAGGAAGAGCGCGAAGAGCAGGCGCGGGGCATCCGTGATCGACATGATCAGCATCGAGAGGCCCACGGTCGGCTGCCAGGAGCCGGTGCCGCCGAGCTGGCGGGCCAGGGTGTGGGTGACCGCGCCGAGGACCAGGCCGCCGATGACGAAGCCGATGCCGGTGATGACGACGTACGGGACGGCCGTGGAGATCGTCGCGTTGATCGCCTCGTCGCGCGCCTGGTCGAAGCCGAAGAGCGCGAGCAGCCCGTA
The DNA here is from genome assembly GCF_026340105.1 of Streptomyces sp. NBC_01433. Taxonomy (NCBI): domain Bacteria; kingdom Bacillati; phylum Actinomycetota; class Actinomycetes; order Kitasatosporales; family Streptomycetaceae; genus Streptomyces; species Streptomyces sp. NBC_01433. Next base: position 2,649,882 of record NZ_JAPEPM010000001.1, read on the forward strand.
CAGGAACGTGACGATGAGCGCCGGGCCCCAGACGGGGTAGTCGCGCATCTGCCAGAACGTCGGGCCCGGTCGCATCACCATGCCGGTGAGCAGGCCCTTCCAGGGCAGGCGCGGGCCTGCGGGCTGGGCGGGGGCCTGGCCGGCGCGGTAGGTCCCGCCGTCGCCGTACGGGTCCTCGTCGACTCTGAACGCCTGGGTGTGACCCGCGCTGTTGGCGTACGGGTCGTGGTGCGGGGGTTCCTGGTACGGGTCGCCGAAGTACTCGGGCTCCCCGTGTCCGTGGGCGCCGTTGCCGCCCTGCTGTCCGTTGCCGCCGTGTCCGCCGCCGTGCCCGTTGCCGTAGCCGCCGTTGTACGGGGCGCCCTGGGGCGCTCCGTACGGCGGTGCGCCGTTGCCTCCTGCCGGGGGCCACGACTGCCCGCCGTACGGCGGCTGTGGTGCTTGGCCTCCGTACGGCTGCTGCTGCGGGTGCTGCTGCGGTTGTTGCGGGGTGCGGTTGTCCCGGCCGCGTCCGATCCTGAATCCAGCCACGGAATCGAACGTACCTGGTCCATGTGGGTGTCGTGAGGGGGCCGGGGGAACCCACGCCCCTTTGCTGCCGAGCTGTGACATCCCCTAGGGGGAGCCTGGGGGGTTGGGCGGGGGTTGGCCGAGGGGTGTGCGGAGGGTGTGCGGGGGGTGTGCGGGGACGGTCGACGCGGTGGCGGGACCGGCGGCAGCGCTCCTCAGGGCAGGAACAGGGCCGTGCTGAACGTGATCAGGGGGCGGCCGGGCGTCCTCGCCGGGAAGAGCGCGATCAGGTCCTGCCGTTCGCCCCGGTGCGTACGGACCACGGTGTCCGCCTTCTTGTCGCCGTCGAAGTCGGCCCGTGCCAGGAGCGTGGTGCCGGTGGTGGCGGTGGTACGGAGGGGGGCCTTCGGGACCTCCGCGGCCTTGAAGCGGTACGTGCCGCCCGGCCGGGTCGGGCCCTGCGGGGTGCCGAGCAGCAGGGTGGCCTTCGCGGGCGCGCCGGCGGTGTGCGGGCGGGTGGCGTGGACCAGGTCGTCGTAGCCGTCGCCGTTCGTGTCGGCCTTCGGCTCGGGGGCGTAGAGGTACGGGCCGCCGCCCGGGAGCGCCTCGGCGGCGCGCGGGGCTCCGGCGCGGGTGAAGGGGCCGCGCAGGAAGCTGACCCTGCCCGCGCCGGCCTTGACGGCGAGGTCGGTGCGCCCGTCGCCGTCGAAGTCGCCGCAGACCGGCTGCTCGGGCCAGTCGTTGCCGAAGCGGGCCTTCCGCGGGATGCGCAGGGTCACCGCCCTGCCGGTCAGGCCGGACGGGGAGCCGAAGAGGATCTGGAGGGGTACGGGTGGGGCGCCGATGCCGTTGTACGGGGGGTCGGTGGAGACGACCAGGTCCGTGAAGCCGTCCCGGTCGAGGTCGCAGGCCGCCTCGGCGTCGAACGCCGCCGGGAGGGTGTCCCCGGACTTGGCCGCGTTGGCGTGGGCGCTCAGCAGTTGGTGGGCGGCGGGGTCCAGGCCGCGGCCCGCGGAGCCGTACACGATGCCGATGCCCGCGTCGTCCCCGTGGCTGTCCTCGGGGGCCTTCACCAGGTCGTCGATGACCAGGTCCCGCAGGCCGTCCCCGTTGAAGTCGTCCGGGGTGCGGCTGCCCTCGCCGCGCGGGACCGCGGCGCGCGCGGCGCCGGGCGGGGTGTCGCCGTTCTTGCCGGAGGCGGCGGACGGGGAGTGGGCGGCGGAGGGGCTGCCGCAGGCCGTGAGCACCACGAGCAGCGTGGCGCAGCCCGCCGCGAGCGTGGCCGCGGTCCTGGCGGTCACCGTTGCCGTCGGCTGCGTGATGCGTCTGCGCACGGGGTCCTCATCCGTCGATATCTGCGGTCGGTCGCGTCGGTGGCGTCGGTCGCCCGCGTGATCGGCGTCTGCGGGCTGCCGCCCGTGGCCGGGACGTACGCCCGTGGCCGGGACGTACGTGAACCGTCGTCTGTCGTCCGTCATGCGTGCGCGCCAAATGATGCTGCAGTTCGCCCGCCACGTACATGTCCCGGCTCACATGCGACCGTGCTCACACGCGCAAGCGGCCGGTCCTGCCCCCGAGGCAGGTCCGGCCGCTTGCGGCATCGTACGGATCGGTTACGTCGCCGGTTCGGGCTCCGGCGCGTCCGCCGTCTCCGGCTCGTCCGCCGGGTCCGCGGGCGTCTTCACGGACGCCAGCAGGAGCTGCGAGACGTCGACCACCTGGATCGATTCCTTGGCCGTGCCGTCGTTCTTCTTGCCGTTGACCGAGTCGGTCAGCATGACCAGGCAGAACGGGCAGGCGGTGGAGACGATGTCCGGGTTGAGGGAGAGGGCTTCGTCGACGCGCTCGTTGTTGACGCGCTTGCCGATCCGCTCCTCCATCCACATCCGGGCACCACCGGCGCCGCAGCAGAAGCCGCGCTCCTTGTGGCGGTGCATCTCCTCGTTCCGCAGACCCGGGACCTTCGCGATGATCTCGCGCGGCGGCGAGTAGATCTTGTTGTGACGGCCCAGGTAGCACGGGTCGTGATACGTGATCAGGCCCTCGACCGGGGTCACCGGGATCAGCTTGCCCTCGTCCACCAGATGCTGGAGCAGCTGCGTGTGGTGGATGACCTCGTACTCGCCGCCGAGCTGCGGGTACTCGTTGGCGATGGTGTTGAAGCAGTGCGGGCAGGTCGCGACGATCTTCTTCGACGACTTCGGCTTCCTGGTGGCCTCGTCCTCGTCGTCCTCGCCGAACGCCATGTTCAGCATCGCGACGTTCTCCTGGCCGAGCTGCTGGAACAGCGGCTCGTTGCCCAGGCGGCGGGCCGAGTCACCCGTGCACTTCTCGTCGCCGCCCATGATCGCGAACTTGACGCCCGCGATGTGGAGCAGTTCGGCGAACGCCTTCGTCGTCTTCTTGGCCCGGTCCTCCAGGGCGCCCGCGCAGCCGACCCAGTACAGGTAGTCGATCTCGCTGAGGTCCTCGACGTCCTTGCCGACGATCGGGATCTCGAAGTCGACTTCCTTGGTCCACTCGACGCGCTGCTTCTTGGCGAGACCCCAGGGGTTGCCCTTCTTCTCCAGGTTCTTGAGCATCGTGCCCGCCTCGGACGGGAACGCGGACTCGATCATCACCTGGTAGCGGCGCATGTCGACGATGTGGTCGATGTGCTCGATGTCGACCGGGCACTGTTCCACGCACGCACCGCAGGTGGTGCAGGACCACAGCACGTCCGGGTCGATGACGCCGTTCTCCTCGGCGGTGCCGATGAGGGGGCGCTCGGCCTCCGCGAGGGCGGCGGCGGGAACGTCCTTGAGGGCCTCGGCCGAAGCCTTCTCGTTGCCCTCCATGTCCTTGCCGCCACCGGCCAGCAGATACGGGGCCTTGGCGTGCGCGTGGTCGCGCAGTGACATGATCAGGAGCTTCGGGGAGAGCGGCTTTCCGGTGTTCCAGGCGGGGCACTGCGACTGGCAGCGACCGCACTCGGTGCACGTGGAGAAGTCGAGGATGCCCTTCCAGGAGAACTGCTCGACCTGTGAGACACCGAAGACGTCGTCCTCGCCCGGGTCCTCGAAGTCGATCTCCTTGCCGCCCGACGTCATGGGCTGGAGTGCGCCCAGTGCGACCTCGCCGTCGGCGTTCCGCTTGAACCAGATGTTCGGGAAGCCGAGGAAGCGGTGCCAGGCCACGCCCATGTTGGTGTTGAGCGAGACCGTGATCATCCAGATCAGCGAGGTGCCGATCTTGATCATCGCGGTGAAGTAGATGAGGTTCTGGAGCGTGCCGAGGGCGAGTCCCTTGAAGGCCAGCACCAGGGGGTACGAGACGAAGTACGCCGCCCCGTAGCCGTCCACGTGGTGGATCGCGCCCTCAAGGCCGCGCAGGGCCAGGATCGCCAGGCCGATGACGAGGATGACGTACTCGACGAAGTACGCCTGCCAGGCCTTGGAGCCCGCGAAGCGCGACTTGCGGCCGGCCCGGGAGGGCAGGTTCAGCAGCCGGATCGCCATCAGTGTGACGATCCCGGCCACCGTCATCAGGCCGATGAACTCGATGTACATCTCGAACGGCAGCCAGCCGCCGATGATCGGCAGCACCCAGTCGGCCTGGAAGAGCTGTCCGTACGCCTGGAGCAGTGTCGGCGGCAGGGTCAGGAAGCCGATGGCGACGAACCAGTGGGCGAAGCCGACGATGCCCCACCGGTTCATCCGGGTGTGGCCGAGGAACTCCTTGACCAGGGTGATCGTGCGCTGCTTGGGGTTGTCGGTGCGGCTGCCTGCCGGTACCGGTTGTCCGAGTCGGACGAACCGGTAGATCTGCGCGACGGCTCGGGCGATGAGCGCAACGCCGACGACGGTCAGCACCAGCGACACGATGATCGCGGCGAGTTGCATTAGGGGGCTCCTCGGGCCTGCGAGGGTTGGGATCCAGCACTACTAAGCAGTAACTTAATCAGTCTGTGCTGACACTATCCACTTATTCCGCGACGCTGTAGCCGGGCAAGCGGTGATCTGTGTCGCTCAGGCGTGCCTTGCCGCGCCGGGCGAGCCCGCGAAGCGCCGCACGCAGCGGACGGTGTACGGATTCCGCCAGGATGACGAGGTCGAGCACCGTTCCGCGGTGCTCGGCGTAGTGCTGGTCGAGCAGGTCGGGTTCGTCCCAGGGCATCCCGGAACGGGCCCGTACCTGGGCCAAGCCTGTCAGGCCCGGTCGCAGCTCCTGACGCCAGTGCCCGGATCCCGCCCTTCCGGCCCCCGGGTCGCCCGGCGCGAGCGGGGTCGGGCCGACGAGGGAGAGGTCTCCCCGTACGACGTGGGGCAGCCGGGAGAGGACGTCGAGCCGGAGCCCGCGGGTGCGCAGGGAGCGCAGTTCGAAGGGCCGGCCGTGCAGCCCGGTCAGGGTCCGGCGCTCCAGTACGCCGCCGGGCCGGCGTTTCACCGCCAGCGCGAGGGCGCCCGCGACGAGGGCGGGGGCGGCCAGGGCCAGGAGGGCCGAGCCGATCAGCAGGTCCAGTACCCGTTTGGCCGTCACGCGGGAGGTGAAGAGGCGCGCCGCGTCCACCGCTGTCCATACCGCCGTACGTACCGCCGCGGGCGGCGATGCCGGTCGTGTCGCTGCCCGTCGGGTCCGCGCCCGTCCGGGGCCGTACGCCGCGGACCGGCCCCATGCCCCGGACCGGCCCCATGCCCCGGACCGGCCCCATGCCCCGGACCGGCCCCATGCCCTGGACCGGCCCCATGCCCTGGACCGGCCCCGGGCGCCGGGCCGCGGCTGCCGCCTCGCGCGTCGCCGCCTGGGGTTCTGCCTCGCGTTCCGCATCGCGCCCGCCCGGGTTCGAGGTCCGATGGTGTGCCGCTTATGACCGGCTCACGGCATTTTGTGACAGAACGATGCCACGGTGGGATGGTGGGTCGAGGGGTGCGCGGGGCGTGGCGCGGGACGTGCCGCGGGACGTGCCGCGTACGGAACAGGTCGGCGCCTCGGGGAAAGCCCTGGTGGTGCTGGGGGTGAGCACTTAAGTTGAGTCGAGCTGGCTCAGGTCTGTTGACTCCGCGGCGGGTGTCATGCATTCTTGAGTCAGATCCACTCAAGTAGTCAGTTGGAGGAATCGAAATGGCACGTGCGGTCGGCATCGACCTGGGCACGACTAATTCCGTCGTCAGCGTTCTCGAAGGCGGCGAGCCCACCGTCATCACCAACGCCGAAGGCGCCAGGACCACGCCGTCCGTCGTCGCCTTCGCCAAGAACGGCGAGGTGCTCGTCGGCGAGGTCGCCAAGCGCCAGGCAGTCACGAACGTCGACAGGACCATCCGCTCCGTCAAGCGCCACATGGGCACTGACTGGAAGATCGACCTGGACGGCAAGAGCTTCAACCCGCAGCAGATGAGCGCCTTCATCCTGCAGAAGCTGAAGCGTGACGCGGAGTCCTACCTGGGCGAGAAGGTGGCCGACGCGGTCATCACCGTCCCGGCGTACTTCAACGACTCCGAGCGCCAGGCGACGAAGGAGGCCGGCGAGATCGCGGGCCTGAACGTCCTGCGTATCGTCAACGAGCCGACGGCCGCCGCTCTGGCGTACGGGCTCGACAAGGACGACCAGACGATCCTCGTCTTCGACCTCGGTGGCGGCACCTTCGACGTGTCGCTCCTGGAGATCGGTGACGGCGTCGTCGAGGTGAAGGCCACCAACGGTGACAACCACCTCGGTGGTGACGACTGGGACCAGCGCGTCGTCGACTACCTGGTGAAGCAGTTCGCCAACGGGCACGGCGTGGACCTGTCCAAGGACAAGATGGCTCTCCAGCGTCTCCGCGAGGCCGCGGAGAAGGCGAAGATCGAGCTCTCGTCCTCGACCGAGACCACGATCAACCTGCCCTACATCACGGCGTCCGCCGAGGGCCCGCTGCACCTGGACGAGAAGCTCACGCGCGCCCAGTTCCAGCAGCTGACCGCCGACCTTCTGGACCGGTGCAAGAACCCGTTCCACAACGTCATCAAGGACGCGGGCATCGCGCTCTCCGAGATCGACCATGTCGTTCTCGTAGGTGGCTCGACCCGTATGCCGGCCGTCGCCGAGCTCGTCAAGGAGCTGACCGGTGGCCAGGAGGCCAACAAGGGTGTGAACCCGGACGAGGTCGTCGCCATCGGCGCCTCGCTCCAGGCCGGTGTCCTCAAGGGTGAGGTCAAGGACGTCCTGCTGCTCGACGTCACCCCGCTGTCTCTGGGTATCGAGACCAAGGGCGGCATCATGACGAAGCTCATCGAGCGCAACACGACCATCCCGACCAAGCGCTCCGAGATCTTCACGACGGCCGAGGACAACCAGCCGTCCGTGCAGATCCAGGTCTACCAGGGCGAGCGCGAGATCGCGGCGTACAACAAGAAGCTCGGAATGTTCGAGCTGACCGGTCTGCCGCCGGCCCCGCGTGGCGTGCCGCAGATCGAGGTCGCCTTCGACATCGACGCCAACGGCATCATGCACGTCGCAGCCAAGGACCTCGGCACCGGCAAGGAGCAGAAGATGACCGTCACCGGTGGCTCCTCGCTGCCGAAGGACGAGGTCAACCGGATGCGTGAAGAGGCCGAGCAGTACGCCGACGAGGACCACCGTCGTCGTGAGGCCGCCGAGTCCCGCAACCAGGGCGAGCAGCTCGTCTACCAGACGGAGAAGTTCCTCAAGGACAACGAGGACAAGGTTCCCGGCGATGTGAAGGCGGAGGTGGAGACCGCGCTCGGCGAGCTGAAGGAGAAGCTCAAGGGCGAGGACACCGCCGAGATCCGTACCGCCACCGAGAAGGTCGCGGCCGTCTCCCAGAAGCTGGGCCAGGCGATGTACGCCAACGCCGAGGCCGGCGCGACGCCGGGCGCGGACGTGCCGGGCGACGGGGCCAAGGCCGATGACGATGTCGTCGACGCGGAGATCGTGGACGACGAGAAGGACACCAAGGGCGGTGCGGCGTGACCGAGGAGACTCCGGGCTTCGACGAGAAGCCCGACGTCCCCTCCGGCGCCACCTCCGACGACGCCGAACCGAAGGCCGCCGCTCCCTCCGAGGAGGAGGCGGCGGCCCCGGCCGGGGACGCTAACCAGACAGCAGGTCTGACGGCTCAGCTGGACCAGGTCCGCACCGCGCTCGCGGAGCGCACGGCCGACCTCCAGCGGCTCCAGGCCGAGTATCAGAACTACCGCCGCCGCGTGGAGCGGGACCGGGTCACGGTCAAGGAGATCGCCTCGGCGAACCTCCTGTCCGAGCTGCTGCCCGTGCTCGACGACGTCGGCCGCGCGCGGGAGCACGGCGAGCTGGTCGGCGGCTTCAAGTCGGTGGCCGAATCGCTGGAGACGACCGTCGCGAAGCTGGGCCTCCAGCAGTTCGGCAAGGAGGGCGAGCCCTTCGACCCGACGATCCACGAGGCCCTGATGCACAGCTATGCGCCGGACGTCACCGAGACGACCTGCGTGGCGATCCTGCAGCCTGGGTATCGCATCGGCGAGCGCACCATCCGCCCCGCGCGGGTGGCCGTCGCCGAGCCGCAGCCGGGCGCCACGCCCGCGGCGGCGAAGGAAGAGAAGGCAGATGACGAGGAGAGCGGTGGCACCGAGGAGGTCTGACATTCCGTCCGACCATCCCGGTGCTTACCGCCCGGCCCAGCGACCGGCCAACAGGCCGGTCGCTCGGCCGATCGTCCGGAAGGAGGGACGTCGATGAGCACGAAGGACTTCGTCGAGAAGGACTACTACAAGGTCCTCGGCGTCCCCAAGGACGCCACCGACGCCGAGATCAAGAAGGCGTACCGCAAGCTCGCCCGCGAGTTCCACCCGGACGCCAACAAGGGTGACGCCAAGGCGGAGTCGCGCTTCAAGGAGATCTCCGAGGCGAACGACGTCCTCGGTGACACCAAGAAGCGCAAGGAGTACGACGAGGCGCGCGCCCTCTTCGGCAACGGTGGCTTCCGGGCAGGTCCCGGTGGCGCGGGAGGCAACTTCGACCTGGGCGACCTCTTCGGCGGCGCCCAGCGCGGCGGCCAGCCCGGTGGCGCCGGAGGGTTCGGCGGCGGTGGCGGTCTGGGCGACGTCTTCGGCGGCCTGTTCAACCGCGGCGGTACGGGGACGCGTGTGCAGCCGCGCCGCGGCCAGGACATCGAGTCCGAGGTGACGCTCAGCTTCACCGAGGCCGTCGACGGGGCCACGGTCCCGCTGCGGATGTCCAGCCAGGCGCCCTGCAAGGCGTGTTCGGGCACCGGCGACAAGAACGGCACCCCGAGGGTCTGTCCGACCTGTGTCGGCACCGGCCAGGTCTCGCGCGGCAGCGGCGGCGGCTTCTCGCTCACCGACCCGTGCGTGGACTGCAAGGGCCGGGGCCTCATCGCCCAGGACCCCTGCGAGGTCTGCAAGGGCAGCGGCCGGGCGAAGTCGGCCCGCACCATGCAGGTCAGGATTCCCGCGGGCGTCCTGGACGGCCAGCGGATCCGGCTGCGCGGCAAGGGCAGCCCGGGGGAGCGCGGCGGTCCGGCCGGCGACCTCTATGTCGTCGTCCATGTCGACGCCCACCCGGTCTTCGGCCGCAAGGGCGACAACCTCACCGTCACCGTGCCCGTCACCTTCGCGGAGGCGGCGCTCGGCGGCGAGGTGAAGGTCCCCACGCTCGGCGGACCCGCGGTCACCCTGAAGCTTCCGGCCGGCACCCCCAACGGGCGTACGATGCGGGCCCGCGGCAAGGGGGCGGTACGCAAGGACGGCACCCGCGGCGACCTTCTGGTCACCGTCGAGGTGGACGTGCCCACGGACCTCCCGCAGGAGGCCAAGGACGCGCTGGAGACCTACCGGAAGGCGACCGCGGACCAGGACCCGCGGGCGGAGCTGTTCCAGGCTGCGAAGGGAGCTTGAGATGGACGGCCGTCGACGTAATCCGTATCAGCTGACCGATGAATCACCTGTGTACGTGATCTCGATCGCCGCTCAGCTCTCGGGCCTCCACCCGCAGACGCTGCGTCAGTACGACCGTCTCGGCCTCGTCTCCCCGGACCGCACGGCCGGGCGCGGCAGGCGCTACTCGGCCCGCGACATCGAGCTGCTGCGCACCGTGCAGCAGCTGTCGCAGGACGAGGGCATCAACCTGGCCGGCATCAAACGCATCATCGAGCTGGAGAACCAGGTCGCCGCCCTCCAGCAGCGCGTCGCCGAGCTCTCGGCGGCGGTGGACGGCGCGGCGGTCGCCATGCAGCAGCGCGAGGCGCAGGTGCATGCCTCGTACCGCCGTGATCTGGTGCCGTACCAGGACGTGCAGCAGACCAGCGCGCTGGTGGTCTGGCGGCCGAAGAAGCCGAAGGACTGAGCCGGGCGGCGCTGCGTGGCGGGGCGGGGCGGCTGAGTGAAGCCGCTGAGCGAGACCGCTGTGCGAAGCCGCTGTGCGGCGGGGCGTCGCTCCGGAGCTCACGCGTGAACCGCGGGGCCCGCCTCCCGGGAGTCCACTTCCGGGAGGCGGGCCCCGCGGCGCGTTCCGGGGCGTTCAGGAGTCCTGGTCGAGGATTCCCGACCGGGCGATCAGATAGCCGAGCTGGGCCCGGCTGCTGCTGCCCAGGGCGGCGGAGAGCTTGGCGACGTGCGCCCGGCAGGTCCGGACGTTCATGCCCAGACGCCGGGCGATGGAGTCGTCCACATGGCCCTCGACGAGCAGTTGGGCGATGGAGCGCTGGACCCCGCTGATGCCCTTGGGCGTCGGTTCGTACTTGACTTCCTCCCGCAGCGGCGCGGCGCGGCTCCACAACTGCTCGAAGACCTTGGCCAGGTACTGCACGAGCCCGGGGTGGCGCAGTTCGAGCGCCACCCGGCGGTCGTCCGTGGCGGGGATGAAGGCGACGGTGTGGTCGAAGATCATCAGGCGTTCGATGAGCTCTTCGAGGGTGCGGATCTCGACCTTGCCCGCCGTCATGCGGTCCGCGTACGTCAGGGTGCCGTGGCTGTGGCGGATGGTGTGCTGGTAGAGCGAGCGCATGCCGACGCCGCGTTCGGCGAGCATGTTCCCGCGCTCCACGGCGATGTTGAGCGTGCCCTCGCTGCGACCGCCGCCCGGCTGGATGGTCAGGACCTCCGACCGGCACTCGGCCATGGCCAGCTCGATGGAGGCGTTGATCCGGTCGATTCCCTCAAGCACCGTGATCGCGTGCGTGGTGGGCGTCTGGGCGCTGATGGCCATGAACGGTTCGAAGGTGTCGGTCAGCTCGACGGAGAGCTGTCTGCGGGCCTGGATCTCCCGCTCGATCGGATGGAGCCGCTGCGTCAGCGCGGCGGACGGCGGTACCGGCCGGAGCCAGGCGTCATCGGCCGGATCGGGATGAAGCAGGGCGAACTCCAGCAGACAGGGCGCGGCGGCCACTTCGGAGCGGGCGATCTTGCCCACGCTCAGTGCGCTGGCGTAGAGCCGTATCCCCTCCTCGCACAGGGCGGTGACAGAGTGGGGATGTGTCGTATTTGTGCTGTTTATTGTCAATTCTCCACCCCCCAGGAACATGAAACTACAGGAACATGATGCATCGATCCTGTGGCATTGACGTGCCTGAATGAGCCATCGTCTTGTCATGCGGGGGAGAGGAAACCTTGGAAGTGAGGACGAAGCCGACTATGGGTAGCAAAATGCTTCGCTCGGCGCTTGCCGCGGCCTTCTCCGCTGGGCTGGCGATCGGAGCGATCAGTATCCAGGACCTGGTCTGGGACAGTGCGCCCACCGATGCGACAGGCGCGCGGACGCAGGCCGCACCCCCGCCGGATCTGGTGTGGGACGTGGCGCCGGTCGGATCGACGGCGTCATACGTCCGGGCCCTGCCCCCGCCGGACCTGGTGTGGGACGTGGCGCCGGTCGGATCGACGGCGGTGCAGGTCGCGGACGTGGCCCCGCCCGACCTGGTGTGGGACATCGCGCCACGAGCGACGGCACAGGCATGATCCCCCCGGACGACCGCACCTTCCGCCGGGAAATGGCCACGGCGTACCGCTCAGGGTGGCATTTCATCGATCTGCTCACGGCACTCCCCCACCGTGGCGATTCGTTGATGGTCACCCTGTTCGGAGAGCCGATCGTCGTCGTGATGGAGGAGGACGAGGGCGTCCGCGCCTACCGCTGTCTCCGTCGGCCCCGCGGTGCTCCGCAGCCGGTCCGCTGTGCCGTGAGGTACGGCATGATTTTCGTCAATCTCGACCAGCGTGATCATGAGCTGTTCGAAACAGAAGCCATCGCGGCCACCCCCCGCAGTGCCTGAGCGATTCCCCCGTCGTTCCTTATCGCCCAGGCGCTTCCCCCACACAGCGGCGCCACCGTGACCTGAACACGGTGGCGCCGTTGTGCTGTCCCGCCGCGGCCCGGCTCAGGCCCTGCCGAGCGCCCGGTCCAGGGCGATCTCGATGACGATCCGGTCCTGGCTGGGCTTCGGCGTGCGCTCGTAGCGCTCCGTGTAACGGCGTACCGCGTCGTCGACGCTGTCCTGGTCCATCCGGATCGTCGCGCGGCCCTCCAGCGTCGCCCAGCGGGCGCGGTGCGTCTGACAGACGGCGACCCGTGCCCCGTCCGGGCCCGCGGCCAGGATGTTGGCGACCTTGCGGCTGTTCTTGTTGGTGATGACGCGGGCGAGCCCCGCCTCGGGGTCGTACGTCACGCCGACGGGCACCACGTGCGGGGTGCCGTTCGGGCGGAGCGTCGTCAGGGTGCACAGGTGGCGCTCGCGCCAGAAGGCCAGGTACTCGGGGCTGGGATCGCGTACGTCGGGCATGCCCGAAGCGTAGGCGCCCGAGGAGCCGTGCTGCGGTGGCGGGCCGGGGTGGTGAACGGTTCACTCGGATCAGGGCCGACACCGGCGGTGCCGAGGCGTGGAGGCGTCTCCTCGGGCCGAGGTGTGCCTTCAGGCTTGAGTGAAATAGACTCAACTTTGTACACGTTGATTCAGTCAATAGGGGCCGGGCGCTGCCCGGTCACGCGCCGGACCCGAGAAGCACCACCGCAAGGAGGAGAGAGCGCACGTGGACGCCGAGCTGACCAACAAGAGCCGGGACGCCCTCAACGCGGCCACCAGCAGGGCCGTGAAGGACGGGCACCCCGACCTGACCCCCGGGCATCTGCTGCTCGCGCTGCTTGAGGGCGAGGACAACGAGAACGTCATCGACCTGCTGGCCGCCGTCGACGCCGACCAGGTCGCCGTGCGCGCCGCGACCGAGCAGCTGCTCGCCGCACAGCCCAGCGTCACCGGGTCCACCGTCGCGCCGCCGCAGCCCAACCGTGAACTGCTCGCCGTCATCGCGGACGCCGCGCAGCAGGCCAAGGAGCTCGGCGACGAGTATCTGTCCACCGAGCATCTGCTGATCGGCATCGCGGCCAGGGGCGGCCGTGCCGGTGAGATCCTCGGTGAGCAGGGGGCCAGCGCGAAGAAGCTGCTGGACGCGTTCGAGACGAGCAGGGGAGGGCGCCGGGTGACCACACCGGACCCGGAGGGCCAGTACAAGGCTCTGGAGAAGTTCGGCACCGATTTCACGGCCGCCGCACGCGAGGGCAAGCTCGACCCGGTCATCGGGCGTGACCAGGAGATCCGCCGCGTCGTCCAGGTCCTGTCCCGCCGCACGAAGAACAATCCCGTGCTCATCGGTGAGCCCGGCGTCGGCAAGACCGCCGTCGTCGAGGGTCTCGCCCAGCGCATCGTCAAGGGCGACGTCCCCGAGAGCCTGAAGAACAAGCGCCTCGTCTCCCTCGACCTGGGGGCCATGGTCGCGGGCGCGAAGTACCGAGGCGAGTTCGAGGAGCGCCTGAAGACCGTCCTCTCCGAGATCAAGGAGAGCGGCGGCCAGATCATCACGTTCATCGACGAGCTGCACACCGTCGTGGGCGCCGGCGCGGGCGGCGACTCCGCCATGGACGCGGGCAACATGCTCAAGCCGATGCTGGCCCGCGGCGAGCTGCGGATGGTCGGCGCCACCACGCTGGACGAGTACCGCGAGCGCATCGAGAAGGACCCGGCACTGGAGCGCCGCTTCCAGCAGGTCCTGGTCGCCGAGCCGTCCGTCGAGGACACCATCGCGATCCTGCGCGGACTCAAGGGCCGTTACGAGGCCCACCACAAGGTCCAGATCGCGGACTCCTCGCTGGTGGCCGCAGCCACGCTCTCCGACCGTTACATCACCTCCCGCTTCCTGCCCGACAAGGCCATCGACCTGGTGGACGAGGCGGCGTCCCGGCTGCGCATGGAGATCGACTCCTCGCCCGTCGAGATCGACGAGCTCCAGCGCGCCGTCGACCGGCTGCGCATGGAGGAGCTGGCCCTCAAGAACGAGACCGACGCGGCCTCCAAGCAGCGCCTGGAAAAGCTCCGCCGCGACCTCGCCGACAAGGAGGAGGAGCTGCGCGGCCTCACCGCCCGCTGGGAGAAGGAGAAGGAGGGCCTCAACCGCGTCGGTGAGCTGAAGGAACGGCTCGACGAACTGCGCGGCCAGGCCGAACGGGCCCAGCGCGACGGCGACTTCGACTCCGCCTCCAAGCTCCTGTACGGGGAGATCCCCGGCCTGGAGCGCGAGCTGGAGGAGGCCGCGGAGGCCGAGCAGGAGGCCGCCAAGGACACGATGGTCAAGGAGGAGGTCGGCCCGGACGACATCGCCGATGTCGTCGGCTCCTGGACGGGCATCCCGGCCGGGCGGCTGCTGGAGGGCGAGACCCAGAAGCTGCTGCGCATGGAGGAGGAGCTCGGCAAGCGCCTCATCGGCCAGCGGGAGGCCGTGCAGGCGGTCTCCGACGCGGTACGGCGCACCCGCGCCGGGATCGCCGACCCGGACCGCCCGACCGGCTCGTTCCTCTTCCTCGGCCCGACCGGGGTCGGCAAGACCGAGCTGGCGAAGGCGCTCGCCGACTTCCTGTTCGACGACGAGCGGGCCATGATCCGCATCGACATGAGCGAGTACGGCGAGAAGCACAGCGTCGCGCGGCTCGTCGGCGCGCCGCCCGGCTACGTCGGCTACGAGGAGGGCGGCCAGCTCACGGAGGCGGTCCGCCGCCGCCCGTACAGCGTCGTCCTGCTGGACGAGGTGGAGAAGGCCCACCCGGAGGTCTTCGACGTCCTGCTCCAGGTCCTCGACGACGGCCGGCTCACCGACGGCCAGGGCCGGACGGTGGACTTCCGCAACACCATCCTGATCCTGACCTCCAACCTCGGCAGCCAGTTCCTGGTCGACCCCCTGGTCAAGCCCGAGGTGAAGAAGGAGCAGGTCATGGATGTCGTACGGGCGTCCTTCAAGCCGGAGTTCCTCAACCGGCTCGATGACATCGTGGTCTTCTCCGCCCTGTCCGGCGACGAGCTCTCGCACATCGCGGGGCTCCAGATCGGCCGCCTCGCCAAGCGGCTGGCCGACCGCAGGCTCACCCTCGACGTCACGCCCGAGGCGCTGGCCTGGCTGGCGGAGGAGGGCAACGACCCGGCGTACGGAGCCCGGCCGCTGCGCCGCCTGATCCAGACGGCGATCGGCGACCGGCTCGCGAAGGAGATCCTCGCGGGCGGGATCACGGACGGCGACACCGTGCGGGTGGACCGGGCCGACGACGGTCTGAGCGTCGGCCGCGTCTCGTAACATCCCGGCCGGACATTCCGGCCACCCGGACCCCGGCGGGCCCGGTCCGCACCGGCCGCGTGTCAGCTTGTGGCGGATCGGGGCCGCCGGGGCTTGCCATGCCCCGCCCGCCATGGGGGAGGATGGCCGCAACCATCACGAAGGGAAATTACGGTGAGCATCGATCCGTCCTCGATTCCTAATTTCGGGGGCCAGCCCGAACCGCAGGCGGCAGGACCGGAGGGCCCCGTCGTCCCTGACCAGGACCTCGTCAAGCAGCTCCTGGAGCAGATGGAGCTGAAGTACGTCGTCGACGACGAGGGTGACCTCGCGGCGCCGTGGGAAGAGTTCCGGACGTACTTCATGTTCCGGGGCGAGGACGAGCAGCAGGTCTTCTCGGTCCGTACGTTCTACGACCGCCCGCACGCCCTCGACCAGCGTCCCGTCCTCCTGGACGCGATCGACGACTGGAACCGCCGCACCCTGTGGCCGAAGGTCTACACGCACGCCCACGAGGGCGAGGAGGGCGAGGCGGGCTCCGTCCGGCTGATCGGTGAGGCGCAGATGCTCATCGGCACCGGCGTGAGCCTGGAGCACTTCGTCTCCTCGACGGTCAGCTGGGTGCGCGCCTCGATCGAGTTCGACAAGTGGCTCGTGGAGCGCCTGGGCCTGGAGCAGGCCGAGGACAAGGCCGAGGAGAAGGCCGAGGGCGACACGCCCGCCGAGGGCTGAGCCGCCCCCGCGAACGGAGCCCGGCCGGGCAGGGACATACGTGTCCCGACCGGCCGGGCTCCGTCATGTCCGCCCGCATCCATCCGCATCCGCCCGCACCGCGCCGGCCGGCCTTGTGGTGCAGGCCCGTCACGTTCGTCACCGTTCCGCAACAGGCGTGAACCGCCCCGCCGGGTGCCCCGTACAGCCCGATGAACGCGGCTCAGCGGCCGCGGCGACCTGGAACGAGAGAAGGAGCCGACATGGCGGCCAACGGCAACATCAACATCAGCCCGGAAGAGATGCGGGAGGCCTCGACCTGGCTGCAGCACCAGAAGGAACTGATGCAGCAGAGTCTCCACGAGGCCAACACCAAGATGGACGAGATGGTCGAGGCGGCCTACGCGACGCCGGGCTCCGAGACCAAGTTCCGTCCGTTCTGGGAGGAGTACAAGAACGGCACCGACAAGGCGATCGAGGGCCTCCAGGGCGTCAGCGAGTTCATCAAGCAGGTCGCCGACGCGTTCGTCGACACCGACGACCAGACGTCCGGCTCCATCGGCTGATGTGCCCCTGTGTCCGGTCCCGCCCTTCCGCGGCGGGACCGGACGGTGGCCCGGGAGGAGTAACCGATGACCCGCATCAGCATCCCCCTCGACGATCTGAACGAGACGGTCAAGTCACTTGAGGACATCGGGGAGCGGATCAACAAGACCGCGCGGCTCAGCGACATCGGATCGAAGGACGAAGTGGGCGATGCGAAGCTCGCCGACTCCCTCTCCGACTTCGACGGCGCCTGGGGCAGGGGCCACGAGAAGGTGCAGGAGAACGTGAAGGTCTTCTCCGAGAACACGAAGAAGATCTCCGACGCCTTCACGCAGACGGACGACGAGACCGTCAAGACGCTGGACGAATCCAAGAAGACCTGACAAGAGCCTGCTGGCTGAAGGGACATGCGTCATGACGCATCCGGTCACGGACCGGGCTACGGGGGCGCCCGCGCACTACAAGCTGCGCTTCCCCGGCTCCTGGTGGCATCTGGACCTCGACCCGAGCACCCGGGACGCGTCCATCCGCCGCCGTATCGAGCACCAGGCGAAGGGAGTTCCGCAACTCTCCCGCGAGCGGCTCGACGGCCTGATCCGCGACACCCGCCGGACCGCCCGCGAGGCCTACTCCCGGGGGGCGCTCCAGGCGGCGGGGATGGTCAGGTTCCCCGGCGGGGACTCGATGCTCAGCGCCACGTCCGTCGTACTGCGGATGCCCGTGCCCGAGGACGAGGCGGCGGATCTGGCCGAGGTGCTGTTCGGGGCGAGCATGCTGGCCGGGGACCCGCAGAGCAGCGGATACCCGCCGCGCGAGGTGGATCTGCTGGAGCTGCCGGACGTCGGACCGGTCGGGCGGATCGCCTCGATCGAGGACATCGACTACAAGGGCACGCCGGTGCGTACGGCGCTGCTGCACACGCTGTTCCCGATACCGGACCGCCGCGAATACCTGCTGGTCTCCAGCTCCACGCCCAACGTGGACCTCAAGGACCAGTTCTTCGAGGTGTTCGACGCCATCGCGGGGACGCTGCGCTTCGTGGAAGCCAGGAGCGAGGGCACGGCCGGGCCGGCCGCACAGAGCCCGCAGGGCACGGACGAGAACGGAAAGTGAGGGCGGGGCAATGGTGCGGGCAGCGGTGTCCGACTGGGAGACGGTCTTCGGGTTCTCGGACCCGACGCCGGGCGACGCGGAGATGCTCGGGAGGCTCGCGGGCCAGTACCGGTCCGTCGCCGACGACGCGGACCAGGCGCTCCCCATCGTCAGTAACCTGAAAAATGGTCAGCTCGGCGAGGGCAAGGCCATGGAGAAACTCCGGGACAAGCTCGGGGACCTGGCCAATCAGGTGGAGAAGCTGCACAGTTCGTACGACAAGGCGGCGCGCGCGCTGGACACCTACGCCGACCTGCTGGGGGACCATCAGCGCAAGGCCGACAACGCCCTGGTCGACGGACGGGACGCCAAGGAGCGGCTGCAGCGGGCCACCGAGACCGCCGCGGCGGCGGGGTCCGTGATCAGCGGGCTGGACGCGGCGGACCCGCCCCCGCCGGACGACGAGGCGGCCCGGCGCAGTGCGCGGCAGGCCATGGAGGATGCCCGCAACGACCAGTCCGCGGCGCAGGGGAACGTCGACAGCGCCCAGCGGGATCTCGACGCCGCCCGCATGCTCGCCGAGGACGCGCGGGAGCTGCGCGAGACGGACGCCTCGACGGCGGCCCGCGCCCTGGACGAGGCGACGAGCGAGGCGGTCCCGGGCAAGAGCCTGTGGGAGAAGATCAAGGACATCTTCAAGAAGGTGCTCGGCTTCATCAGCGCCGCCCTGGGCATCATCGCCATGCTCATCCCCGGACTTCAGGGCCTGGGGCTCATCCTGACGATCGCCAGTCTGGTCACCGCCGCCATCCCCTTCATCATGAATATCGTCGACAGCATCCAGTCGGGCGAATGGGACGTGCTCGACATGGTCCTCAGCGGCCTGGGGCTGGTGCTCGGCGGTGTCGGCCTGATCAAGATCGCCAATCTGGGCGGGATCGCGAACACCCTCAAGTCCGTCACGAGCAACCTCAAGACGATACAGATCAACATCAAGACCGTGATCCCCACCATCAAGTCGTTCACCGGGTTCAAGAACCCGGGCGACCTGGTCGCGAACATTCTGAAGAACATCCCCGGCGGGCTGAAGACACCGGACATCATCAAGCAGCTGCCGGACATCACCAACATCTGGACGAAGACGGCGGG
Source organism: Streptomyces sp. NBC_01433 (assembly GCF_026340105.1). NCBI lineage: Bacteria > Bacillati > Actinomycetota > Actinomycetes > Kitasatosporales > Streptomycetaceae > Streptomyces > Streptomyces sp. NBC_01433. The sequence continues at coordinate 2,668,448 of NZ_JAPEPM010000001.1, forward strand.
GTGGCTCGACCAGAGCTCGAACCTCATCGGACTGGCCGGCCTCGCCTGGGCGATCAACAGCGCCGTCCCCAACGGGTCGAAGGGCACGATCAAGCACGACCCCGGTTACGTGGAGGGATCGACCTGATCCGGACCGCGTCCCGTCATGCGTGAGGGCTCCCGCCCCGGCCGTGGCCGGGGCGGGAGCCCTCTGCGGTGAAGTGCCGGACCCCCTGTGCGGGCGCTCAGCTCCCGGCCGGCGGAAGCACCGTCTCCGGGACCTGGACGGTGCGCAGCACGCCGTCGCCCAGGTGCAGGATCGCCCGCCCCGGGCGGGTCGCGCCCAGGCGGCTGCGGGGCACCTTGACGCCGATCAGTTCGCCGTCGCTCATGTTCTGCGGCTTCAGCAGCAGACCGCACCGGTTGCGACGGGCCTCGGTGTGCCAGCCGGAGAAGCCGGAGGAGAGCCGGTCGGTCTGCCCGGAGATCACCAGGCCCCGGCCGCTCTCGGCACCGGACTTGGCGATCTGGGTGAGGACGGGCTCGGCCTTCGTCTTCAGCAGCAGGTCGGCGTCGTCCAGGACCACCACGGCCCCCTGCGGCGAGGACGCCAGCGCCTCCTCCAGCGCCGTGGGGTCGATGTCGGACTCGTCGAAGACCGCGAGTACGCCGGGCCGTCCGGCGAGTTGGCGCAGCGGTGACCTGGCGGGCGCGCCGATGACGACGGACATCCCGGACGACAGCAGTGACAGGGTCAGCGTCGCCAGGGCGGTACTGCGGCCGGAGCGGGCGGGTCCGGCGACCAGGAAGGTCGGTGTGACGCCGAAGTCCGGCCCGTACGCGGCGAGTTCGTCGCCGCCGACACCGGACATGGCCCACCGTGCGGAGGGCAGCGGCTGTGGCACGTACCGGACCGCTTCCTCCCAGCTGAGTCGGTCCGGCAGGGTGTCGACGCGGAACGGCCTGGTGGAGGCGGGCAGTTGGGACGCCCGATCGGTGCAGTACTCGGCGATCTGGATGAGCGCCGCGGCCTGCGCCTGGCCTTCCGGGTTGTCCGTGAGGAGCGCGATCTGCACCTCCGCCTTGTCGGCGGCACGGAACGCGCGGCCCGGCGGGATCTCGTCGGGCACGTTGCGCTGGGTGATGCCGATCATCCCGTACTCGGACTTCTCGTTCAGCTTCAGTACGAGCTTGTCCTCGGTGGAGCCGTTGACCCGGCTGGAGAACAGGGCCCGGTCGCCGGTCATCACCAGGTGGATGCCGACGCTCGCACCGTCCCGGAGCAGGGTCAGTACGGAGTTCAGCAGGTTCCCGGAGTCGTACTCGCCCAGCTGCTTGTCGAAGACCTCCCACCGGTCGATGAACAGCACGATGTGCGGCGGCCGTTCGGCCTCCGGCAGGCCGCGGCGGAGCTCCGGCAGGTCGGCGCTGCCGCGGGCGGCGAGCATCTCCTGGCGCCGGGCCAGTTCCCCGGTCAGCCGGGCGAGCAGCCGGGCCACCCGGTCGGGCTGGGTGCGCATGGTGATGGCGCCGCAGTGCGGCAGCTTCTCGATGGGCAGCAGCGCGCCGTTGCCGCAGTCGATGCCGTACATGTGCAGCTTGTCCGGGGAATGGGCGAAGGCCAGGGTGCCCGCGATGGTGCGCAGGGTCTGCGACCTGCCCTGCCGGGGCGAGCCGATGATGTGCAGGTGCCCGAGGGTCGCCGGGTCGATCACCAGGGGCAGCCGGGCCTGCTGCGCGGGCAGGTCCACCACGCCGTACGCGACCGGCGCGAGGTCGTAGTCCGAGGGCGGGGGCGCCGGCAGTTCGCCGGTGACCAGGACCTCGGGCAGCGGCGGGAGCCAGGGGCTGTGCTGCGCGGGGATGCTCATCTCCCGGTCCGCTTCGCGGATCGCGGCGACGAGCCCGGTGAGGTCGGTCTCCACCTCGGCGGGTGCGGCGGCGCCGCGGGGACGTGCCGGGAGCGGCTCGCCGAGCCGTTCCCAGCCGACCGTCACCGCCCAGGGCGTCGGCAGCGAGGTCGCCGAGGCACCGGGCCGACGGCCGCCGACCCGTCCGGACTGGAACGGCACGAGGGAGTTCTGGCCCAGGCGCACATAGGCGCGGCCGGGGGTGCCCTGCGAGATCCCGGCGGCCTCGGGGGAGTTGAGGAGGTCCTGGCTCTCCCCGGCGTCCGTCACCCGGAGCGCGATGCGCAGGTTGGTGTTGGCGCGGATCTCCGAGGAGACGACGCCGCTGGGGCGCTGCGTCGCCAGGATCAGGTGGATGCCGAGGCTGCGGCCCCGCTGGGCGATGTTGACCAGACCCTTCACGAAGTCCGGCAGGTCGCGCACCATCGAGGCGAACTCGTCGATGACGATGAGCAGCCGGGGCATCGGCGCGCGGCCCGCCGGGTCGCGCTCCAGCAGGTCGACGTAGTCCTCGATGTCCTTGGCGCCGGCCGCGGCGAGGATGTGCTCGCGCCGGGTGAGTTCCGCCGTCAGCGACACCAGGGCCCGCTCGACGAGGTGGGCGTCGAGGTCGGTGACCATGCCGACGGTGTGCGGCAGGTCGACACAGTCCTTGAACGCGGAGCCGCCCTTGTAGTCGACCAGGACGAACGTCATCGCGTCCGGACGGTTCGCCACCGCCAGCGAGGCGACCAGCGTCTGGAGGAGTTCGGACTTGCCGGAGCCGGTGGTGCCGGCGATCAGCCCGTGCGGGCCGTCGCGCCGCAGGTCCAGGTGGAACGGGCCGTCCAGGGAGACGCCGACGGCCGCCCGGGTCGAGCGTCCCCCGGCCGTCCAGCGCGCCCGGATCGCCCCGGCCTGCGGCGGGTCGAGGGCGAGGACGTCGAGCAGCCGCGCGGAGCCGGGCAGCACCGCGGCCTCCTCGTCGGCCCCGCCCGGGTCCCGCAGCGGGCCCATCGCGCGGGCCAGCGAACGGCACCAGTCCAGGGACACCACGTCGGGCCGGATGCCCCCGACGGTGCCCCTCCCGGAGCGTCCCACCCGCACGGTTCCGCCGGGCTCCTCGGCGACGACGGCGTGGCACTCCTCGGGCAGCAGCCGCTCCTCGGCGTCCAGGCAGAGCGCGCGGACGCCGACGGCCGGTCCGTCGCGCAGGATCTGCGTCACGCCGGGCAGCGAACGCAGCCTGCGGGCTCCGTCGAGGATGACGAGCACGTCGGGCCCGGCGGGCCGGCTCCGCCGGTCCTTGCGTCCGGCGCGCTCGACGATCAGCGCGGTGAGTTCGGCGACCCGCCGGGCGCAGGTCTCCGTGCCGTAGCCGATGCTGGCCGGGGTGTCGCCGGACTTCTTGCGCACATGCGGCAGCCAGCGCAGCCAGGACCAGCCGTCCCGGCCCCGTTCGCCGGTCGTCAGCAGATGGATCTGGAGGTCACGGGGGCTGTGCAGGACGGCGGCCTGGGCGACCACCCAGCGCGCCACGGCGCGGGCGACGGCGCCCTCACCGGCGATGCCCAGGACGTCGTGCTCCCGCAGCGGGACGGTCACCGGGACGTCGTACGCGGTCCGCGGGTCCTCGCGGCGGTGTTCGTCCTTCGTCGGGTCCTGGAGCACCACCTCGGAGTCCTGGTCGGCGGTTCCGATGCGCAGTTCGAGGAAGTCGGCGTCGGAGGTGCGGCGTTCCCACAGACGGCGCCGGGGGCCGACGGCGGTCAGGACGACCTCGGCCGGGTCCGGGAAGCCGCGGCGCCGGGCGGTGCGTTCGGCCGTCAGGGCGTCCGCCGCGTCGCCCTCGATCCGTGCCTTCTTCTCCTCGTAGGCGACGACACTCTCGGCGTGCGACTGGCGCCCCGTGCGCCGGCTCATCACATAGTTGCCGACGATCGCGACCGGGGAGAGCAGTCCGAACAGCAGCATCGTCATACGGTCGAACAGCAGTGCCGCGGCCCCCGCCATCACCAGCGGGGCGAGCGCGGTGATCCACGGGAGCGGCCGGGAGGGGGGCGGGCCGGGCGGGGAGGGCAGGGTGAAGCGGGTGGCGTTCTCGGCCGGCCGCAGCCGCGGCGGCCGGTTGTAGTCGTAGCCGGTGCCGTCCTCCGACGGCTGCACGGCCGCGTCCGGCTTCTGCGGGAGGGCGAGTTCGAGCAGGCTGTCCCCGACGAGGAGCTGTGCGCCGGCCGGCCAGGCGGCCGCCTCGGTGAGGTCCTCGCGGTCCAGTTGCAGGGTGCCGTCGCCCGGCGCGGAGGCGTCGGGCGAGATACGGCAGCGTCCTCCGGGGCCCACCGCCAGGACGGCGAACGGACGGTCCGGTACGGAGCGCAGCACCTGGGCGGCGCCGTCGTGGGCCAGCCCGATCCGGTACTCGCCCATGTCCAGCCGGCGCACGGCGCCCGCGCCGGCGCCGCCGACCGTACGGACCTCCACCAGCCCGTTCGGTTCGGCCGAAGCGGTGCCCGCCGGGCCGCCCAGGCCCACGATGGCCGCGTGGTGCAGCGGCGCGTCCCGCAGCCGCATATCGGCGGGCAGCAGCCGGTCGCCGGCGTACAGGCCGAGGCCCTCCGGGGGCCGGTGGACGCCGCCCGCCCCGGCCAGCGCCTCCGCGACAGCGCCCACGGGCGTGTCGGGGTCGGCGTCGAGGTGGACGTCGAACGCGTCACCGCCCTCCTCGACCACGGTCAACATCAACGACACGAGAACGTCCTCCAGCCGACGTGAAATGGGGGCCCCGGCAGCCGCGGTCGGCGGCTCCCGTGACACTGATGGGACCTACGGAGCGCGTCCTCGGATGGTTCACCGGTGCGGCGGGTGAACCATCCGCCGACGGGCGCCGTAGTGGCCATCGGGTGCACCGCGCGGCGACCGCGCCGCTCTCGTTCCCGATCGTCCCGGCTCCGCCGCCGGGGCGTCCCGACAAGGAGTCAGAAGATGATCTGGTACGTCCTGGCCGTGGTGCTGGGGCTGGCGCTGATCGGGGCGGTGGCCGCGCTGATCGTCACCGAGCGACGATCCCGCCCGCCGAAGCCCCGCGCCGCCTCGGTGGCCGTCGTGGGCCGGGAGGCGCTGGACGTGGTCAACGCGGGACTGCGCCGGCTGACGGGCGAGTGCCTGCGCTCCGGCCGGCCGCTGCCCGACCTGTACGCCGTCGTCTACTCCGAGGAACGGCTCGCCCTGCTGCTGGCCGGTGCCGAGGAGTCCGCCCCCGCGCCCTGGACCGTCGAGGCGGACGGCGAGCGCTGGACGATCTCGCCCGACGCCCTGCACCGCCCCGGCCCGGAGGGCGAGCCGGCCCTGCCGTACGCGCTGACGGTGACGGTGGGCCTGGACGGACCCGACCGCGTGCTGGTCGACCTCTCCCGGGCGGCGGGGCCCGTCTCGGTGACGGGGCCGGACAAGGAGGTGCACAGCCTGGTGCGGGCCGTCGTCAGCGAGGCGCTCGCCGGACCGGTGGGGGCGCTCGCCGAGGTCACCCTGGTGGGATCCCTGGCCGACGGCCGGCTTCTGTTCGGCGACGAGCCGCGGACCTCGCGTCTGCACAGCGCGGCCAGCCTGGAGGAGGCGTTCGCCACGGCGGCGTCGGCGGGCACGGGAGCGCCGGAGTTCGGCTCGCCCGACGTCACCCAGATCTACCGCCTGATCGAGGGAAGCAGCCGGATCGCCGTCCAGGGCGAGGCGCCGCATCTGTTCGTCGTTGACGCCTCGCAGCTCCCGCGACGGGAAGGGGCACTGGCCGGTCTGCGGCGCGGGGACGCGCTGCTGGTGATCGGTGAGGCACCCACGGGGTGGCGCTGGCGTGCCGACGCGGGCGGATCGCTCGACACCGGGCCGCTCGGCCTGGAGATCACCCGGCACGCGGGACGTCTGGCATAAGTGTCATCCGGCCTCGGTGTCATCCGAACCTCGGTGTCATCCGGCCTCGCGGTACACGCCGCCCGCGTACAGCCCCCGGTTGTGCAGTGCCTCGCGCAGGGCGCGGGCGGCGTAGAACGTCCGGGACTTGACGGTTCCCGGCGGCACACCGAGGACCTCGGCCGTCTGGTTCACGCTGCGTCCCAGGAAGTGCACGTGCATCAGGACCTCGCGCTGCGCGGGCCGCAGGTCACGCAACGCGTCGATGAGCACCTGGGAGGTGAGCAGGTGGTCCACGCCGTCGGACACCGGCAGGTGGGCGAGTTCGGGGTCACCGGTCTCCGGTGGTCTGGCCTGGCGGGCCCGGTGGCCGTCGATGACCAGATTGCGCAGCGCGGTGAACAGCCAGGGCCGCACCGCGTCCGTGCTCGGGTCGAGTTCCTCGGCGTGCATCCAGGCGCGTATCGCGACTTCCTGGAGGATGTCCTCGGCGCGGTGCCAGTCGCCCTCCAGCCGCCGTGCGGCGAACTGCAACAACGCGTTCCCGTGCAGGTGGTAGAGCGTTCTGAGGAACTCGTCGGGGTGGGGTTCCGCGGCACGGGGGCCAGGTATGAGCTCTTCGGACGAAGCGCTGGCCGACAAGGGCCTTTCCTCTCCGGTCATCTGTGGGGAGACGGGTTCCAACCGGCTGGGGACAACCGGCGGGCGCCGCCGCGGGCCGACGGGCGACCGTGCGGCGCCCGTCGGCCCGCGGCGGCGGTGAACTCGCCCCGTCGCGCCGTTCAGCCCGGTTCGCGAGAGGAAAGCGAGCCCACCTCACGGGAGGTCAGCTCCCGGTCGTAGAGATGTACGTCGGCGATATCACCGTTCCAGAAATCGGCTGCCTTCCCATCGAACTTGCCGCGCCCGATCACCACGGTGCCAGTGGGTTTCACGTTGCTGGAGGCCACCCTGGTTCCCGCGAGCCGGCCGTCCACGTAGAGCTGCATCCGGTGGTCCTTCTGACTGTACGTGCCGGTCAGGTGGTACCAACGGCCGGGCTGCGGCTTCTCGGGCGTCGTCGCGACCGTACGAGCACCGCTGAAACTGAAGGCGAAGTTCCCGTCCTGGCCGGAGTACTGGAGGAAGAACGCGCTGATCCGGTCGCCGTCCTGGGACAGGGCGGTGCGCATGCCGGTCATGCCTTGGGAGCTGAGGCGCACCCGCGCGGCGACCGAGTAATCCTTGCCCGCGGGGTCGAGCCGGGTGTGGGAGTCCACGTATCCGCTGGTGCCGTTCAACCGCAGGGCGCCGCCCTCGGGGCCGTCGGTCCACTGCGTGCCGCCCCTGACCGAGGCGTCGTGCTCGCCGGCCTTCGCGGTGCCGGACCGGTGCAGGGGCCACCAGCCGAGGTCCTGTAGCGGGTCGGCGTCGTCAGCCGTGCTCGACGCGGCCGGTTTCGCCGCGGGCTGTTCCTTCCCGGCCTGTTGCTTCTCGGAGTCCTGGCCGCGCACCAGTTGGACGACGACGAAGGCCAGCGCGACGGTCAATACGGTGATCGTGGTGATGAGTGGCCATCTGCGCGCCATGAATTTCCTCAGGAGGTGAGACATAGATGTGTCACTGATGACCACGATTCCGACCCGGAAGCGGTTCAGTGTGCATCCGAGTTGTGACGTTCCGGAGGCGCGGGTTCAGGACGCCAGGCGCCGCAGCCGGGCGACTGCCTCCCGGAGGACGTCGTCCTTCTTGCAGAACGTGAAGCGGACCTGACTGCGGCCGGCGTCGGGGTCGTCGTAGAACACGGAGTTGGGGATGGCGACGACGCCGCACCGTTCGGGGAGGGCGCGGCAGAAGGCGTAGGCGTCCTTCTCGCCGAAGGGGGTGATGTCGGTGGTGATGAAGTACGTGCCCCCGGGCTGGTAGACCTCGAACCCGGCCGCGCGCAGGCCGTCGCCGAGCAGGTCGCGCTTGCGGCGGAGGCCGGCGCGGAAGCCGTCGAAGTACGCGTCCGGCAGACGCAGCGCTTCGGCGATCGCGTACTGGAAGGGGCCCGCGCTGACGTACGTCAGGTACTGCTTGGCCGTCCGGACGGCGGAGACGAGCGGGCCGGTCGCCGTGACCCAGGCCACCCCTTGTTCGTACACTCATTCGCGTGTCGCGCAACAAGCCCACCAGGGGCCTCTCCAGTACCGCCGGTGAGCCGGCCGCCATCTACTGCCGGATATCCCAGGCGGACGACGACGACCAGACCGGCGTCGACCGTCAGGAACGTATCTGCCGCGAGATCGCCGAACGGCGTGGCCTCGTCATCGATCCCGCCCACATCTTCGTGGACAACAGCCGCTCCGCCTGGAGCCGTAAGCGGAAGCGGCCGGGATGGGACCGCCTGCTGGGGGACGCCCGGAACCGTGGCTTCCGGCACATCATCGCCTACCACCCCGACCGGCTCATGCGGCAGCCCCGGGACCTGGAGGAGCTGCTCCAGGTATCCGACGACCACGCGATCACCCTCCACGGCGAGGCGAATCGGCGGGACCTCTCCGACCCCGACGACCGCTTCATCCTCCGCATCGAAGTCGCGCACGCCTGCCGCTCTTCGGACGACTCCTCACGGCGGCTGAAGTCCGCCATGCAGGACCGGGCGCGGGAGGGCAAGCCGCAGGGCGGCATGAGGAGATTCGGCTACACCAAGGACGGTATGACAATCGTCGAGGGGGAGGCCGAAATCGTGCGGGAGGTGTTCGACCGCTACCTGAAGGGCGAGGGCGCGGCACCCATCGCGAAGGCTTTGCACAGCCGGGACATCCGTACAGCCGGCGGCAAGGCATGGAACAGCGGCACCGTTCGCGCCCTGCTCGACTCCCGGCACGTTGCCGGAATCCGCATGCACCAGGGCGAGGAAGTCGGCCCCGGCACTTGGCCCGCGATCATCGACGCGGGCGTATGGGCGGAGGTGCGGACACGGCGCGAGTACCGGTCGGCGGTGCACCGGGAGACGCTCGGCAAGCCCGCGCAGCGCTACTACCTGCTGCGCGGACTGGTGATGTGCGGGCGGTGCGGAACGCTGATGTCCGGTACGGCGAAGGGCACCGGGCCGGTCTATCAGTGCAACCGTCGGGGCCGGAACGACGACAAGAAGTGCACCCGGTCGATCATGGCCGGGACGCTGGAGGACTTCGTCATGGATGCCGCGGTCGAGCTGCTCGGCGAGCTGCGGGTGGACGGCCGGCTCGCCAGCACCAACCTCGCCGAGAGCGTGACCGAGGAGCTGGAGGACGACCAGCGGCAGCTCGACGACCTGAACCAGATGTGGACCGCGAAGGAGATCTCCACGGCGGAGTACCGCAAGATGCGAAAGGAGATCACCGATCGCATCGCCAAGGCCCAACGCAGGGTGGTCGTCCGGCCGATGGTGCTCCTCGACGGCCTCACGGGCTCGGGCGCGCGGGCGGCTTGGGACGCCGAGGACATGACGGACGAGCGGCGCAACGCGGTGCTGCGGTTCCTCTTCTCCGGCATCGTCATCGACGAGCCGAAGAAGTTTGGCCGGTACATGGACTGGGACCGGATCAACGTCGAGCAGAACCCGCTGTAGCGGGTCGGGGCTGCTGGAATCTGACCTGCCGGCCGAGGCGATGCGCGGCGCAACATAGCCGACGATCGCCGGTTACCCAAACCGGCGATTCTCCGGACCATTGACGCTCCCAGCCAACCCGTCGGCCCCCGCCATACGCAGGCGGGGCCGATGACCGGAAGCCGCCCCGAGGACGTCCATGCTCCAATGCCAGACCGAACCCGCCGTCATACAGCCCGCCATCGCCCCCGAGGGAGCCCGCGCTTGCCGCCGGAGGGCGGACTTGGCGAGGGACGCCGCTCTCCAGCGCGTGTGCGCGGGGTTCACGACGACGATCAGCCCACAGAGTGCCGCCAGACTCGCGGCCCTGTTCTCCACCACGACCTATGCCCAGGCAGCCTGACCGGAGCTGGCGGAGTCGTCTCGTCACCCGTCCCGCCGGCAGGACCGAGGACGGCCGGCGCATGGCCGACATCAGCTCGCCGGATGGCCTGGCAGCCGCCGACAGTCGGTATCAGCGCACCGGCCTACGGCTTCGGATACGGCACCCAGGAGGTGTTCGCCGTGAGCTGTGTGGTTTCTCCGGCCGAACGCTGGATCTTCGCGCGCGGGTGTGGCTGTCTTGGTGCTGCGCCCGGTGCGCTGGCCTGCGGGAATCGAGCCGCGCGCAGGCCAAGGCCAACGAACCCGCTGTGGCCGGGGCCCATCGCGCACCCGCGCACTCGCGAACGTCACCGACACGTCCGGCGCCGATCACGCGCCCCGCTCCCACCCCCTGCATCGCCCGAAGAGGGCCCGCCCGGCCCCCGCCTGCCCTGATCAAGGAGCCGCCACCAGATGAGCTACGACGCCCGCGAATGGGTGTGGAACCACAGCAGCAGCAAGGGCACCGCCCGCATGGTTCTCGCCCTGATCGCCGACCGGTGCCGAGATCGCAGCTGCATCGCGTACGCGTCCGTGCCCACTCTCATGAAGCGCGCGAACGCCTCCCGTACGGCCGTGCGTGACGCCCTCACGAACCTGATCGCCAGCGGGGAGCTGGTACAGCTCGCGGGTCGCAAGGGGCCGCGCGGAGAGACGTACTACCACCTCCCGAGCGCTGCCTCCTTGCTCGCCGGTCAAGTCACCGAGGGGAGCCGGAATTCGGCCCCTCAGGGGGATCGGATTCCGACCCTCGACGGGCCGGAATCCGACCCTGCCGGCATCTACGAAGGGGGGCCGGATGACGACCCCAGGAGGCGGATTCCGACCCCCGGGGGGACCGGATTCCGGCCTGCCGGGGGATCGGATTCCGACCCCCAGAACCCTAGAGAACCGAAGGTGAACGGTAAGAGCAGCAGCTCTGCCTCCCCCATCACCGCAGTCGAGTGGGAGGTCGACGAAGCCGCCCGAACCTGGCTGGAGCACCACGGGCACCTCGCCCGACTCGGTGAGCACGGCCTGCGGGCGGCTGACGAGAAGTGGCGCATCTACCGGGCGACCGCGGCACCTCGTTCCGCCGCCGCATGGGGCGCCGACTGGCGCGCGTGGATCGCCCGGGAACGCACTCCCGCTCCGGAGCGGCCGAACCTGTACGCGCTGCCCGGCGGTGCCGCCCCACCCGCCGGAGGCATGACCCGCGCCGAGGCACACACCGCAGCCCTCCTCGCAGCCCTCGACGAACCGACAGGAATGGAGTAACCCACCCCCTTGGAACGCCGCGAAGTCGCCGCCGTCCTCGCCTACATCGGCCGCCTTGACCCCCGCTCGATCCGTACCGCCCCAGGCGAGGCCCGCGACCAGCTCGCCCAATGGCATGAACTGCTCCACGACGTGCCCTTCGCCACGAACCACGGCTGGGACGTCCGCGAGGCGATACGGGCACACGTCCTCGACTCGCCCTACCCGATCCTCCCCGTGGACGTCGCGCGCGAGTGGCGCAGGTACCGCCGCGCCCGCCTCGATCGGCACACCGACCCCACGCCAACCGCAGACCCGGACGACCTGGCCGCGTGGCGGGCCGAGCTGCTCGGCACCCGGCAGGCCGTGGCCACGGGAGCGGTCGCGCCCTCGACGCACCGACAGATCACCAGTAGTGACCCGCACTCCGATGTGGAGGCCCGCCTGCGCGCCGTCGGCTCGTGTATCCCACCGGCTGTGCGCGCCGACTTGGTCGGCTACCGGCCAGCCCGCGCCGCCCGTGAAGCCACCATCGCGGAAGGACGACCTGACGCTCTCAGCGTCCCGTGCCAGTGGTGCCACGCCGACAGGGGCGAATCCTGCCGCAGCCGACGCGTGGGCCCCGACGGCAGAGCCCGGGGCAGCGCGCCCCGGGCCACGCCCCACCCGACGCGCCTCGACCTCGCCGCCGCGAAACTCACCCGACAGGGAGCCGTATGACCTTCCCCGACTTCCTGCCGCTCTCCGTCTCCTCCCTCGAACCTTCGCCCCTGCTCGTGATCGCCGTAGCGCTGGCTGCCACCACGCTGCTGGCCGGCAGGCTCACCCGGCGAAGCGCCCGTACCGGTGGCAGTCGGCAGGGCACTCCCGCGGTTAAGGTCGCGGCCCTGGCGGCAGTCGGCTGCACCGCTTACAGCGCCGACACGAGCTGGCGCTTCGCCGCCGACTACCTGGACATGAGCAGCACCGTCGAGCGTGCCCTCATGTTCGCCACCGCGCTGATGGCACGCCAGAACCTCAACGGGCCCGCACGCGCGCCGGGCGTACCCGGCGCCCTGGTGTGGGTGATCACCGGAGTGCAGATCATCCCCGCTTACGCCGAGTTCGGGCTTGTCGGCGGCACCGTGCGCGCCTTCATCGGCCCGGTCATGGCAGCGATGTTGTGGCACTTGGCCATGGGCATCGAACTGCGCCACCGCACACCTCAGGGCGCCTCACACGGTCTGGCGGCCGTCCTCGTCCGGCAAGTGCGCGAACGGCTGCTGGCCCGGCTGGGCATCGCCGACCGGCACGCGGACGCCGCCCGGCTCATCCGCGAGCGCGCCCTGAGCAAAGCCGTCACGCTGATCATCCGTGCCGAAGCGATGACCGGTCAGCAGCGCGGCAGCCTGCGAGGCCGACACCTGTCCCATCGCCTGCACGAAGCGCTAGAGCGGGCCGATGTCGACGGAGACCCGCTCCAGGACGAGCTGCTGCTGCGCAAGCTCGCCACCCGCAAGCAGGCTCTCGACCTCGCCGCCATCACGCTGCCCCGCGCTGGCACGCCCCGGTCTCGAACGGCTCCGGCAGTTCCGGGCAGACACGTGCGCGATTCAGCTCTGCGAAGCAGGCAAAGGCGACGGGCGCCCTGTCCGTCTCGGCTTCGGGCGATGACGACGTTCACCGGGCAGCCCGCCCGGAACTCGCCCACCCGGAACCTGACAATCACCCCCGCCCGAGTACGGAGCGCCCTCAACGACCAAGCCCCACATCCGTCAGCCCGGAATCGGTGGCGGGCAACGGACCCGGAGATGGTCCGGGCGAAGCCAAGAAGCCGAAGCAGCCAGGACGAAAGCCCGAATTGCCGTGGGACGTCCTCGTCATATACGCCCATCGCGTCCAGCAGGAGACCGGGCGTCTGTCACGCGACCGCCTGGAGGACGCCGTACGTGCTGACGGCCACAGCATCGCCAGTGACCGCGCCGCCGAGGTCACCCGCGCTGTCAAGGCCGAGCTGAAGACCGCTCGCGCCGAACAGTCCCACTGACGGAGACCGTGTCGGCTGTCTACGCCTCCGCACTTCGAGAAGGGACCTGATGCACGAGCACCTCACCCCCGCGCCCACCGACCGGCAGCAGGCACGCCCCATCCCAGCCAACAGCGGAGCAAGTTGGAGGTTCGGACACTCCCCCGCAGGGGGAGCGTCCGAACCCGCCCCCGCCCCAGGGGTGGCGGGGCCCGACCGGCGCCAGGGGGCGCCGGACGGGAAGGCTGCGACCGAGGGCGGATCGCAGCCAAGTAGGGCCGTCCGCAAGCGCCGGCCCAAGGGGAAGTCACGTCCGCGTGACAAGAAGCAGCGCCCCGCCCACAGCGTCCGCCTCAACGAACGCGAACACACCATCATCCAGACCGGCGCCGACGCCGTCGGTATGAGTATCGCCGGATTCCTCGCCCACTCCGCCCTGGCCGCCGCCCGCGACCAGACCCGTACCGCCGTATCCATCGCCGCCGACCACGACGTCCTCACCGAGCTGTTCGCCACAGGCCGCAAGCTCGGCTGGGCCGGCAGCAATCTCAACCAGATGACCAAGACCCTCAACTCGGGCGGCGACATCGCCCGCATCGAGGAAGCCCTCGCCGACGTCCGCCGCGCGGCCACCGCTACCAGGGCGGCCGTCGAGCGGATCAACAACCACCAGAAAGACGAGACCGCTTGATCCCCCGCATCCACAAGCAAGGCAGTAACACACGCGGGCTGCTCAACTACCTCTACGGCAAGGGCACCCGCGAAGAGCACGTCGACCCGCACCTGGTCGCCTCCTTCGACTACCTGATGGCACCCGACCCCGGCCGAGACCCCTCCGCGACGAAGGAAGACCTCCAGCGGCTTCTTGACCAGCCACTGCACCTCCTCGACGCAGACCAGTGGCCCGAACAGCATGTGTGGCACTGCTCCGTCCGCGCGGCGGCCACCGACCGCATCCTGAGCGACGAGGAGTGGGGCGACATCGCCCGCCGCGTCGTGGCCGCCACCGGCATCGACTCCGGCGGAGCGGACGACGCCGGGTGCCGGTGGGCCGCCGTGCGCCACGCCGACGACCACATCCACATCATCGCCACCCTGGTACGCGAGGATGGCCGTCGCCCTGACCACCACCGCTCCGGCCAACGCGCCCAGGCCGCAGCCCGCCTCATCGAAGGCGACTACGACCTGCACCGCGTCACTCCCGGCGACGGCACCGCAGCCAAACGCCCCACCAGCGCCGAACGCCACAAGGCCCAACGGCAAGGGCGGGAGCGCACAGCGCGGGAGAAGCTGCGCGAGACTGTACGCAGCGCCTCGGCCGGCGCTGCCTCCACGGACGAGTTCTTCGACCGTCTGGCCGCCGACGGTCTGCTGATCCGTAAGCGGTTCGCACCGTCAGGCGACCTGCTCGGCTACAAGGTCGCGCTGCCTGACGACCGCAACAAGGACGACGAACCGGTCTTCTATGCCGGTTCCACCCTCGCACCCGATCTGTCCCTGCCCCGTATCCGCGAACGCTGGTCCCTCCAAGCGACGGCACTCTCCGAGAGCGGGGGCGAGACCGCCCCGCCCACCCTGCCGCCGGTGACCCATCCCGCGTTCGCTCGGCGCCGGGCTGCCGCTGCGACCTGGCAGGCTGTGTTGATCATTGATCACGGCGATGACGGCGTGGCAGCAGCGCAGATCGCTGCGGCAGGGGAGGTCCTGGACGCCCTCGCCAAGACCTCTGCCGCCCACACCCGTGCTGAACTCCAGCAGGCCGCAGCCGTGTTCGAGCGGGCCAGCCGTTCCCACGTGCGCGTCGTACGCGGTCACGACCAAGCCCTGCGGCAGGCCGCGCACGATCTCGTCCACAGCGGCCCCGCGCTCGGCTGCGGCGAAGACGGAGCCACCACGGCGATGGTCATCGACACGGCTGTCTTCCTCGCCATCACCGCAGCGAACTGGCACGCCAAGAAGCACCACAGCCAGCAGGCAGCCGCAGCCCAGCAAGCCGCCGAGCATCTACGCACCGCCTACCAGGCCGCCGCAGCCCACCCCATCGCCGCCCTCCGCCAGCGAGGCCAGCATCTGACACCCCAGATCCGGCAGCGGCAAGCCGATCTCCTGCACCAGACGCTGCCAGAGCTCGCCGACCGCATCCAGGCCGAGCCCAGCTGGCCCGCCCTGGCCGCAACCCTCGCCGACGCCCAGCAAGCAGGCCACGACCCGACAGCCCTGCTCACCCACGCCACCCACCGACGCGAACTCGACACCGCCGACTCCATCAGCGACGTCCTCGTCTGGCGCCTGCGCCGCAGCGCCCACCTGCCCGCCGCACCCGAAAACCCCCAGGCCACATCCGCTCGGGACAGCCGGCGTACCCCGGCCCCAGCACCCGCCACACCACCAGTGGCCAGGGCGGCGAACCCCTCCAGCCGTCAGCGCTGACCCAGGCCCGCCCCGGTGACCGCGAGCCTGTTAGATACCGGAGTTGCCAGAGCAGCGCGAAGCCGGGCCTCCCCCACGGGAGGCCCGGCTTCGTAGCGTGGGGCAATGGTCAGCTGGCGGGGGCACGCAGGAGCTGGTCCCGCGTGCTCTCCGGCAGCACCCGGCGCAGTACCGGTGCGGTGGAGCTGAGCGAGGAGGCGAACGCGGCAACAAGGCAGTGCGGCACGCTGGCACTGAACGACGCAGTCCACAAGTACGAGGCGCCCATACCGAGCTCAGCCCACGCCTGCCAGCCAGAAGCGCCTGTCTCCTGCGCCCCGACGGTCAGGGCGCAGGGGGAGGCGTCCTGGATGAGGGGCGGCACCTCGCCGAGGCTGAGGCGGGCGGTGAAGGTGGGGTGTATCACCGCCGCATGGGGTTGGTCGGCGTCGCGGAGCCAACCATGCGTGGTGGCCGCACCGAGGACCACTTCGGGACCGGCGGACGAGGCGGTGGGCTGGCCGCGTTCGTCGAGCGCGAGGAGAAAGTCGGCGATGACCTCACCCGGGACGTCGCGGGTGAAATAGGCGGACCAGTCCGCGAGCGGACTGCTCACATCCGAGCAGGCCGACACCTGCCACGCGATCGGCAGCCCACCGAGGTGAAACGGCTCGTCCGGCAGCACCCACTGAGCCCACCGAAGGGCGTCGGGACTGATGTGGAGGAGGGTGCTGCGCAGGACCTGATGGTCCTCCGGCGGCTCGTCGAGCTCACGGCGCCCACGAACGACGGCCAGGCTCGTCCAACCGATGCCGGCGAGGCGGTCCGCGACGGCATCGTAGGGACGTCCGTCGTCGCTGGCCAAGTGCCGGGGGCCGACCCAGTACGCAGGCAGAGCTCTTTGGTTCGGGGCGGACGGGTCGAGCAGAGGGTTGGGATACAGGGCGCCTCCAAGGGGTGGGTGCGGGTCTACTGGCCGCCAGCAACGCGGCGAGGGTGTCGCGGCGGCGCCTGGACGGGAGATGCCAATTCAGAGCGACGGCCGCTTCGAGCGGGCAGTCGCCCGAAGCGGCCGTCCGCATACCGCCCAGCCAGATAGCCGGAGGACCGTCCGATCTCGTTGCGGGCCTCCACGACCTGTGTCGCGCGCTTGCGAGGCAGTTGACGCCGACTGGCGTGCTCATCGAGGACGGGCGCCTTCCAGCACGCATGTCACAGCGGCGGCGACGATATCGGCCGGCGTCTCGGTGCCGAAGGAGATGCGGTTGCCAGGCACCGTCGCGGTACCGGTAACCGCGATCTTCCAGCCTTCGCCGTCGGTCCCAGGACGGCCGAGCGAAGACCAGCCCAAGTAGAACCGGCCGTCCTTCGAATTGACGTGCACGTCGGCGCGGTCGTCCACAACCATGTGGAAATCCTCGGCGGAGAACTTATCCATCACGAGTGTGGGCTGGCCCGGGCCAAGCTGCCAGTCGCGCACTTTCAGGGCCTTGGCGGTGGTGGAGAAGCCGGGGCTCATGGGTGCCACGGTCACGGCGATCACCTCTCTGACCTGGGGTTCCGGAAGGTCGTCTACGTTGACATCCCTCTGCACCCGCTGGCCAGTATTTCGCGACTCTTTCCTGTCTGCCCCCGGCGAACTGGGGCACTGGCTCCTTTGTGGGATCTCAAATGCCGTTGGCCGTATCTCGCGGCCAACGGCTACTCAATGACCGATCGGCCACGGATCTGAGACTGACACCAACGCAGCGCCGGACGCACTGACCGGCAACCTGGCTTGGACGGAGGCAGCGGAGCGGGAAGCCCGGCGGCAGGGCACTGTGATGAAGGCCGTTCCGCGGACCGAGCCGGCAGAGCGACTCGGCTGCTCCGGCCGGCCCGGTTACCTGCCACCTCGGCGAAGTCCAGCAGAGGCGTGGAGGGCCAGAGGCGGCGTGAACCAAGGCCGGTCGGAATTCGCGGGTACGCGTGCTGAAGGGCACCGCCGATCCCCTCGGATGCGCGACCTCGGGGGGATCACAGCGTGAAGTCCCCTCGCCGGTAGCGGCCCATTAATTCCGACTAAGGTCGTCATCTATGCAGCGGCTGGTGCTCTTCGATCTCGACAACACCCTGATCGACAGGAACGGTGCCATCCAAGATTGGGCCGCCCAGTTCGCCGCTCGGTACTCCCTCGCCCACCACGCCTCCACGCAATTGGTCGAGTCGGTCCAGGAGCGAGCATTCCCGGCCACCTTCGAAACCATACGGGCGCAGTACCGTCTCCGGCCCTCCGTCGATTCGCTCTGGAGGCAGTACTGCTCCGACATCGCGGCGGCGGTCAGGTGTCCTGAGCGGGTGCTCGCGGGCATAGATGCCCTACGAGCTACCGGCTGGCGAGTCGGTATCGCCACCAACGGGGCGACCGACATCCAGAACGCCAAGCTCCAGGCGACCGGCCTGATCGGTCGCGTGGATGGCGTCTGCGTCTCGGAGTCCGTCGGTGCACGAAAGCCCGCGACCGCCGTCTTCGAGGCGGCAGCCGTAGCGTGTGGCTCCCGCCTCTCCCAAGGCGGCTGGATGGTGGGCGATAACCCAGAGACCGACATTGATGGAGGTCGTCGCGCCGCCCTACGCACAATCTGGATCCGCAACGGGAGTCCGTGGCCTGTTCGGCTCGCCGCACCTGATCATTGCGTACCCGACGCGGAAGCAGCCATCGCGCTGCTGCTGGCCGATGACTGTTCGAGGAGTGTGACTACGTGAAGTCCGACATCGCTGCGGTGGGGCTGCTGCATCCAGGCAGCATGGGTGCGGCTTTCGCAGCCCAGCTCCGAACCCGAGGCACGACCGTCCTCTGGTGTCCTGCCGGCCGCAGCGATGCTTCCCGGCAACGTGCGGAGCACGCGGGCATGGAGGCAGTCGACGATCTCGGGCAGCTCCTACGGCGCGTTGACCTGGTCATCTCCTTGTGCCCGCCGGCCGCCGCCGAGGAGGTCGCAGCAGCTGTGGCCGAGCACGGTTTCCGGGACGGGACGTACGTCGAGGCCAACGCGATCACTCCGCAGAGGGTCCGAGCTGTCGCCGCCTGCCTGCCTGATGCAGCCGTTATCGATGGTTCTGTCGTCGGCTCTCCTCCTGTAGGGGGAAGGCAGCCAACGCTGTACCTCTCAGGCCCCCCGCGGCACGTCACGCTGGTTGCCGACCTCTTCGAGGGGACCGATGTGCGCACACGCTCCCTGGGGACTGAGATCGGGCAGGCTTCCGCTCTGAAGCTCGCGTATTCCAGCTATCAGAAGGCGTCCCGCGTCTTGGCCGCCGTGGCATACGGGCTGGCCGACGTGAACGGCGTCGCGGACGAGCTCCTGCAGATCGCCGCCAAGCGCACCGGCAGCTATCTGACGGAGACGGACTACATTCCCAAGACCGCCGCTCGCGCCTGGCGGTGGGCGCCCGAACTGGAAGACGCCGCGGACCTGCTCGCCGAGTCGGGACTGCCAGACCACTTCATGCGGGAGATCGCCGCTGCCCTTCACCGCTGGGACGAGGTCCACGACAGGCCCGTCACCGTCTCCCGTGCTCTCGAACTGCTGAGTTCAGTGGAGGCTCGTCACACAGACGCGCGTACAAGCTGATCAATGAGGACTGCCGCGTCTCCAGGCGAGGAGACCTCGGTGTCCACACGGAGATCCCAGGCAGGGTGATCGTTGGTGGCGAGATCCTTCTCCGTCGCGTCCCATGCGGCGAGCCGGGCCTCCGTATCGCGATCGCCCCGGCTCGTCGAGCGGACGGCCGTGACCTCCCGAGAGCACCACACCAGCACTGTCGACCAGGCGGCGGGGTACTTGGTGGTCACCGCCTCTACGCCCGCGACCTGGCCGAGGTGGAGGATGGGAATGCGCCCACCCTCCATGGCCAGCGCGAGGCCCTGGCGGTCGACAACGTAGGTGTTTCCGTATCGGTCATTGCGGTAGATGAGGTCGCCCCGCCTCTCCAGCTCCGCCAGCTGATCCGGGGTACCCATCCGGTAACCCTCAGACTTCCCGCTGCCGATTTTGAGTCGGCTGAAGAGGACATAGCGCGAGTCGAGTTCGGCAAGAACTGCCGTCACTGTGTCCTTACCGGCGGCAGGGGGCCCGTACAGCAGGATTCCCTGGTTCATCAGAACACCGTTCCCAACACCTGTCGTACCTGATCAGTGAGGGATATCGCCGCGCCGAGGCGGTTGTCCACCACCATGTGGTCGACAACGGGACGTAGTTCGACGTCGACGGTTTTCACGTACTCGTCCCAGTGCTGAAGCTTCCAGCTGTCGCGGGCAGCGGACCGGAAGCTGATGTACTCACGCATCGTTTCCACATCGCACTTGATCCAGACTATGGAGACGCTGACGCCTCGGGCCTCGCATCTGTTGGTCAGCCGCTGGATCCAGCGGACATCCATCACTTCTGAGATGAACGGTGCTGTCAGCACCGTGCTGATGGAGCAGTCGATGTTGGCGTAGGCGGTCTCAAGTAGGCACTGGTACTCGAGGGGCCGCACCTGCTCACGGTAGAGCTCGGAGTGCCGGTCGTTGGGCTCGCTGCCCATCTCCACCAGAAGTCGCTCGACCAGGGGACGCGTGATGGGGTCCTTGTCGAGGACGGGCCATCCCGTGAGCTGGGAAATGAAGCGGGAGAACTCCGACTTCCCGCTGCCTGCGAAGCCGCCGACGATGAGCAGAGACGGGCGATGAGGATCTCCGCCCGTGTGCCGACGTTTCCACGCGTCGATGATCCGCTGCTGAACGTCGAGATCACCGCAGGCATCCGTTCCTGGCGTGAGCTGAGAGAGCGCCCGCTCGACAGCAAGAACGTGGGCGCCGTTGCGAGATTCCGTCGACGCCGTGAGCTTCAGGTGCGTGGCCTCGTCGGGCAGGGGGTGGCGGAATCCGAGCTCGGGTTCCGTGCCGCGGTACAGAAGGCAGTACGCGCGCCGATAGTGCGGACCCGGGTATACCTCGCCCTGCTCGTGCTGCCAGAGCGTCTGGAAGTTGGCTGCGGGCGCCGTGATTGCGGCCCTCGTAGCCACTTCACGCAATCGCTCACCGGCACGCTCGAGGGTTAATCCGTGTGCCTCACGCACCTCACGGAGCTTGTCCGGGCGCCATCCCGCACGGCTCCTTGCCACGTCAGCTACCGCCTGCCCATCGTTCAACATGATCGGGACAGTAAGTCTGCCCCGTGCGAAGTCGTGTGTAAGCAGATGTTGAAAAGTCAGGGTGCTCGCCGATGAACGGCCTCACTAGCCCGCCGTGATACACGGATGACCTGCACCCCGCTGTCATGGACCTTGTCAGCTCGCCAAGTTCTCAACTGGCGGCCAAATGCTACTGGTTCATGAAGGAGCTGAAGATGCTCGACATCGGAGAGCAGTACGGCGCATCGGCTGAATGGTCCGAGCGGCAGATCGCCTACTACCGCGCAAGGGCTGACGAGTACGACACCGCATACGCGGACCGTATGGGGATGCCCCAACTCTCGCATGTGCTCGATCGGCTGCCCATCAGCGGAGACGTCCTGGAGCTGGCGTGCGGCACCGGCCAGTGGACTCACCTGCTATCCGGGCGCGCCCGGAGCCTGACTGCGGTGGATGCCGCGCCCGAGATGCTGGCCATCGCGCGACGCCGCCTGGCGGGTTCGACAACTCGGTTCATCGAGGCGGACATCTTCAGCCAGGTTCCGGACCGCCAGTACGACACCGTTTTCTTCGCCTTCTGGCTCAGCCATGTGCCGCCCGCGTACCTGGAGCCCTTCTGGAAGGCCCTGCGGAAGGCTCTGAAGCCCGGTGGCTGCGTGGTCTTCCTCGACGACTCCCGCGCGAAGGCGGAGATCGAGGAGACGATCGAGGGACGTGCGGTTCCGACGGTGCGTCGGAGGCTCTCCGACGGGAGTCAGCACCTGACCGTCAAGGTGCTTTACGACGCCCGCGGGCTCACAAAGCGGCTGGACGCCCTGGGCTGGGAGTCTCAGGTCGAGCAGGTTGATCGCTACCACTACATCGGCGTCGCGCGACCGCAGGCCCACTCATGACCGGCATCAACGGATACCCGGCGTCCCCCTCGGTCCGCGCCGGCCGCAGCATCCGACTTCACATCGCCACCTCCGCGGATCGCTTCCGGCTCGACTTCTACCGCTGGGGCTCGACACCCAAGCACACAGGGCACGTCGAGTGGACCGGACGGAACGCAGCACCCGGACGGTACGACCAGGACTGGCAGTGGCCGGCCTACGACTTCCTCGTACCGCGAGACTGGCGGTCCGGCGTCTACATCGGAGTCCTGAGCACGGGGGTATGTCCGAGCCAGCCGGCCATGGATGCCCGCGAGGCCAGATTCCTTCTGGTCGTCACGCCCTCCGTTCCCTCGGGCCGCAAGGTCCTCTACAAGATCCCTGTTTCCACCTACCACGCGTACAACACGGCGGGTGGCGGAAGCCTCTACAGCGCCTCCCGGGTGACGCTGCGCCGCCCCGGAGGCGGTGTCGGCGGTCCGGTCAAGGGCCTGCCCGATCCGTACGACACCACGTCGCCTCGGCAGACGTTTGCGCACTGGGATGCTCCCTTCATCTCCTGGATGGAGGAGAACGGGATCCAGAGCGACTTCTGCACGGACCTCGACCTCGACGAAGGCCGGCTCCTTGGCGACGGATACCGCCTTCTGGTCTCCTCCGGGCACGACGAATACTGGACCGCCCAGACCCGTCGGAACGTGACTGCCTTCCGTGACACAGGCGGCAACATCGCCAACTTCGGTGCCAACAGCTGCTGGTGGCGAGTGAGTCTCGACGAGGATCGCTCGGCCCTGGGGTGCGCGAAGTTCCCTCCCGACGCCCCTGCCGGAGCGGACCCGGACAGCTCGTACGGCTGCCCTGACCACTGGTGGGAGTCGGAGCCCGAGAACGCCCTCCTGGGCGTGAGCTACCGGAACGGCGGCGGGCACTGGGACGGCCCGCGCGTGCCCCTCGGGTTCACCGTCACCGACGCGGACCACTGGGTGTTCTCCGGAACGGGCCTCAAGACCGGTGACACCTTCGGCCACGACAGCGCGCTCGTCGGCTACGAATGCGACGGCGCCGCATACGAGATCGACGGGCAGAGACGCCCGCGGCCCACCGGCCAGGACGGAACGCCCAAGGACTTCGAGATCCTCGGCATCGCCCCACTGCCCTCCGACTGGAACTTCGCAGCCCGAGAGCCGATGCCCAGCCCCCGCGCAGCCACCCTCGGCCTCTACACGGCGACCGGCACCGTCTTCACCGCCGCCACCACTGACTGGGCCCGGCTGCTCGCCACCGACCCCCAGGTCGCGGCCATCACCCACAACGTCATCACCCGGCTCGCCTGACGAAGGGATCGTCGTGTCCGCACTCACACAGCCGCTCAGCGTGGTCATCGGCGTCAACGGCATCGGCATGGGGCATTCCGTCAGGCAGAGCGTGATCGCCCAGTACCTGCGCGACCGCGGCCACCAGGTACGGATCATCACCAACGGGAGCACCCGAGTCGAGTACTTCCGCGACCTCGGCTTCCCCGCCTGGGACGGGTGGATGCCGACGCTCCTTGCCCGCGACGACCGCATCCACGCGGCCGACGCCTTACGCACCAACATCCGGCAGACTCCCGCCGGCATCAGCCGACACCTGCGCCTGCGCCGGACCATCAGGGAAACCGGCGTCCCGGACGTCTTCATCACGGACTACGAGCCCAACACCCCTCGCCTGGCCTACCACTTCGGCAAACCACTCATCTCGGTCGACCAACAGAGCAAATACCGGCACCTCGACCTGCCGCCGGTTGGCCGGTACGCCCGCACTGCCGACGAGCAGCGACTGCGTTACTTCGCACCTCGCGCCGACCGATCCTTCATCTGCTCCTATGTCCCTCTGGAGGCAGACGATCAGAAGCTGGAGTTCATCGCCCCCGTCGTCCCGGACTTCGTCCGCTCCGCCCGAGTCACGACCGAACCGGTGACCACGGCCTACTTCTCGCGGTACTTCAACCACGGCCCTGAAGACTCCGTCCGCACCCTCGCCGACGTCTTCCGGCAGTACGTCCCCGACCGGACCCTGCGGATCTACGCCCACTCCGACGAGATCGAAACCCTGCGTCAGTACGCCGACGACAAGATCGAGATCTGCCCCTTCGACCGCCAGGCGTTCATCTCCGACCTGGCGCGCTCCGAGGCCGTCTTTTCGAACGCCGGCTTCAACCTCATCAGCGAAGCCTTCGTCCTCGGAAAGCCGGTCCACCTGGTGCCGTTGCCGACGTACGACCAGCACTGGTGCGCCAAGGTGGTCCACGATGCGGAGCTCGGCACCACCGCTCCATGGATCGACCGCGGAGCAGTACTCGACTTCCTCAACCGGACCCAGGAGATTCGCGCCAACGTCGAACGTCATCGGGACCAGCACCTCATCCAAGACCCCCGGAAGCGAATCGCCTCCTACCTGGAGACCATGCCCGCGACCATTGGTCGAGTCTCCTACTCGCCGGTCCGGTAGACGGCCATGGAGCTGCCTGCGCTTCCCGCGTACGTGACCACCGCCTTGGTCGTGGCGACCGTCGTGATCTGCTACCGCTTCGTCGTCTCTCCGGCAGTGCGTGCACTGTCCTTTCGGCCTACGGCCGCGCGAGCGACGCTCGCGACCGCCGTTCCCTCCGCCCTGCTGGCCTTCCTCCCCGCGCCCGACCCGGGCCCCTTTCGCTGGTTCGTTGTGTTCGTGATCGCTCTGCTCACCTGGCAGGGCACCACGAGCGACTACGACGTGACCCAGGCCATCGGCCCACAGCGCCGGGCCAAAGCGGTGCTCTTGCTCCTCGGACTGGCTTGCTGCTTCTGGACACCGGCCCTCTTGCCGTGGCTCGCTGTCTACTGCGGCCGATTGCACGGTTGGAAGCACCACGCGATGATGCCGCTGCGTCTTCTCAAGGCGTACCTCACGTGGTTCGTCGTGGCGACGGTCCTCAGCACTTCTGGGCCCGCGACGGGGCTCGTAGTGACACTCGGCTGCGTCTCGCTCTCCCACTACGTCAAGCCGGCGTGGAGCAAGGCCCGGCTCGGGCCGCGGCCCTGGTCCTGGGCCTGGCACAACCGCACCCACTACCTCACGGCCTCCGCCTACTCCTGGGGATGGGCACGCTTCCTGCGCCCCGAGACCGTGATCGGCTTCCTGCGCCGCGCACGCTCCGCGGACCGTCCCTTCAACATCCTGACCGTGCTGGTCGAAACCGCCGGCCTCATCGCCTTCCACGACCGCCGACTGCTCGTCGCGGTCCTGGTCGCAACGGCCGTCTTCAACCTCGCCGTCGTCCTCGCGTCCGGCATCTTCTTCTGGGAGAACATCTGCACCAACGTCGCCCTGGCGTTGACCACCGCACTGCTCCCCGGTCCGGAGTACGCCGCGGCGTTCGGCTGGCAAGCCATCGTCATCGCGCTGCCCGTCTTCATCCTCAGCACGGCTGACCTGCTGTGGCAGCCGTGGCACCTGGGCTGGTGGGACTCACCCTTCACGGCCCGCGTCAGCTGGCAGGTGGACACAGTCTCCGGCGCGGTCCTCGGGCTCTACAACAACTTCATGTGCCCCTACGAGCGCGAGTTCGGCCGCGTCCTGGGCTACTTCCTCACCAGCGAACCCATCCTCCACGGTCACCTCGGCATCGTCTGGGACAGAGAGCTCCGCGACCGCCTCGTCCACGCAGCTGGTGACCCGGACGAGCTCCGCCACCTCAAGCAGACCTACGGCCAGGTGCAAGCGGACGACATACAGGCCCGCGAGCACATTGCCTTCCTGGCCATGATGTTCACGCGTCTCAACGCCGGTACGCCGAAGGGTCCCCTACCCCGGCGGCTGCGCCGGCTCAAAGCCCCCGGTGGCCAGCTCTACCAGTGGGGCGACCTTCCTCCCTACCGGGGTGAGGAACCGGTGCGCCGCATCACCATCCGCTACCAGGAACGCTGCTACCGCCCGGACACCGGCGGCTTCGCCCTCCTCGCCGACCACGTCGTGCAGGAGATCCACCTGCCCGCCCTTACGACCAACCACGGGAGTCCAGCATGCGCAAAGTCTTCATCGACTGCGGAACCAACCTCGGAATCGTCCTGAGCCGCTTCATCCACGAACTCCCCGACCACGACTTCTACGCCTTCGAGCCCAACAAGGAACTGCTGCCGTCCATCCAGCGTGAAGTCGAACAGGCATCGCACTCACCTCGCGTCGAGGTCTCGCACAGCGCGGTATGGACGCACGACGGGACGATGGACCTCTTCCTCGGCCACCACGAGAGCTCCACCGTGATGCCAGGGAAGCGCGTCCCGCCGGTGTACGACCAGCAGATCGACTACAGCTCACCGGTGCCGGTACCTGCCATCGACTTCAGTGCCTGGCTGAGTCGGACCGTCACACCTGACGATCACGTCGTCGTGAAGATGGACATCGAGGGTGCCGAATACCCCGTACTCAGGAAGTTGCTCGCCGACGGGACGGTCAACCTCATCTCCGTTCTATACATCGAGTGGCACTACGACCGCTTCCCCGCCATGAGTCAAGCCGAGCACGACCAACTCTTCGCCGCCGTATCCGAGTTCGTCGACGTCCGCGACTGGGACTGACCGGGAAGGGGAGTGAGCGCCATGTACGCGAAGCGCATCTACTTGATCAAGCACGGTGAGACCGAGGAGAACGCCCTCGCCATCCACCAGGGCCAATCCGTCGGCGGCACACTCAGCAAGCGCGGACGTGACGACATCCGCACTGTTGGCAGCACCCTCGCCGCCGCCGGCATCGCGGTCGACCAGATGCTCGTCAGCCCAATGTCCCGATGCCAAGAGTCCGCCGCCCTCCTGACCGACACACTCGCACCAACCCACGCACGCGTGGACCACCGACTGGCCGCGAAGAACAGCGGCCACCTTGGCGGCTGGCCCAGGGACCTCGCAGCGGCGGAGGCGGCACGCCAGGGTGTTCCCATCCACCAGCACCGCACGCCGGGCGGCGAATCATCCGAAGACGTACAGGCCCGCTACTTATGCCTGTGGGACGACATCTGCGCCGGATCGCACCGCACGACGCTCCTGGTCGGACACGGTGGCGGAATCGCCTGCCTCCTGCTGAAGCTCACGCAGCACGGTTTCGAGCACTACCTCAAGTACGTGCCCGGCTCGGGATGCCTAACATGCGTCGACATCCACGAAGGTGCCGCCCGAATCCGGCTGATGAACGTGCCGCCCGACGAGCTGGCCGGGCGCCTCACCGCCCATACCGCGCGATGAGGGCGCCCTCGGTACGGGCGCGAACGGCACCGTCAGGAGTCGCCGCCACCGAAGCGGGTGCGATACGCCTCCAGATCCTCCTCCGCGATCTTCGCGAAGAGGACCGGCGGCAGGGTGAACGCAGTGCCAGCTGGGACCGCGTCAAGGGACCTGGCCTGCTCGGCGCTCACCCAGGTCGCGGTGTCGCCTTCAAGGGCGAAGGCGCCCCGCATGGCGGCGGCCGAAGCCGGGATGAACGGCTCGGAGACGACCGCGTAGAGGTGGATGAGGTTCATCGCCGTACGCAGCGTCAGAGCCGCGCCCTCCGGGTCGGTCTTGATCTCCAGCCAGGGGGCTTTCTCCTCCAGGTAGGAGTTGCCGGCCGACCACAGGGCGCGCAGCGCTGCTCCGGCCTTTCGGTACTGAAGAGCCTCCATGTGCTCCTCGTACTCGGCCAGCAGCTGGGCGATCTCCTCGCCCAGCTTCTCCTCCGCCTGGCCGGCCGCATTGCCTGCGGGGACTTCGTCGCCGAACCGCTTCCGGGAGAAGGACAGCACACGGTTGACGAAGTTCCCGAGGGTGTCTGCCAGGTCCTTGTTGACTGTGGCGGCGAAGTGCTCCCAGGTGAACGACGAGTCGTCGGACTCCGGGGCGTTGGCGATCAGGAAGTAACGCCAGTAGTCGGCGGGCAGCATCTCCAGGGCAGCGTCCGTGAAGATGCCTCGCTTCTGGGAGGTGGAGAACTTTCCGCCGTAGTACGTCAGCCAGTTGAAGCCCTTGACGACGTCGACTTTCTTCCACGGCTCGCGCACCCCGAGCTCGGTGGCCGGGAACATCACGGTGTGGAAGGGGACGTTGTCCTTAGCCATGAACTGCGTGTAGCGCACGGTGTCGTCCGCCTCGTACCACCACGACTTCCAGTCGCGGGTCTGGCCGTCCTGGGCAGCGTCCGCCCACTCCTTCGTCGCACCGATGTACTCGATCGGAGCGTCGAACCAGACGTAGAAGACCTTGCCCTCGGCCGCGAGCTCCGGCCAGGTGTCGGCCGGGACCGGGACGCCCCAGTCCAGGTCGCGGGTAATCGCCCGGTCGAGCAGGCCCTCGGTGAGCCACTTGCGGGCGATGGAGGAGGACAGCTGGGGCCACTGTTCCTCGTGCTGGGCCACCCAGGCTTCCACCTCTTGCTGGAGCTTCGACTGGAGCAGAAACAGGTGCTTGGTCTCGCGGACCTCCAGGTCGGTGGAGCCGCTGATCGCCGAGCGCGGGTCGATCAGGTCGGTCGGGTCCAGGACGCGGGTGCAGTTCTCGCACTGGTCACCGCGGGCCTTGTCGTAGCCGCAGTGCGGGCAGGTGCCCTCGACGTACCGGTCCGGCAGGAAGCGGCCGTCGACAGGCGAGTACACCTGGCTGATCGCCCGCTCCTCGATGAAGCCGTTCTTGTGGAGCTGGCGCGCGAAGTGCTGTGTGATCTCGACGTTCTGCTGCGAAGAGCTACGGCCGAAGTAGTCGAAAGCCAGCTGGAAGCCGTCGTACACGGCCTTCTGTGCGTCATGGGCCTGCGCGCAGAACTCCGCGACCGACAGCCCGGACTCCTTGGCGGCCAGCTCGGCAGGTGTGCCGTGCTCATCGGTCGCGCAGATGTAGAGGACGTCGTGACCACGCTGGCGGAGGTACCGGGAGTACACATCCGCCGGAAGCATCGACCCCACCATGTTGCCCAGGTGCTTGATCCCGTTGATGTAGGGAAGCGCGCTGGTTACCAGGTGTCGAGCCATCCTTGGATGCTCCATTTCTTACGTACAGCGCCGGTGGCAGTGCTGCGGCGGGCCCAAGTCGGGAGGCGGCAGCAGACGCGACCACTCAGGTCGCTCAGTCGTGTCACCCACGGTGACCGGTCGGGTCTGCAGGCCGCCGCCATCGTATCGAACCCGGGTGTTCCCCCGGCGTGCTGTTTATCCCTCGGACAAGCCGGTGCGGAAAAGGCGCTCGGCCGTCCGAGACAGGCGGCCAAGCGAGTCTCGTACGGCCGAGGCAGTCCTCATCTTAGAACCATCGCGCCTCGGCCGATCCGCATGCACTGTCCTCACTCCACTCCAAACAGGTGGTCAGCATGATCGAAAAATCCGAGTCCCAGCAGCGACGCGTCCTCGTCGTGGGGCAGGGGTACGTCGGTCTCCCTCTCGCGGTCCGGGCCGCCGAAGTCGGGTACCGCGTTGTCGGCCTCGACGTTGACGCCGAGCGCGTGAAGCGGCTGATTGCTGGGGAGTCGTACGTCGAGGACGTTCCGGACGCGCGGCTGGGTCCGTTCCTGGCCTCCGGGGCCTATCGCCCGAGCCTCGACACCGCTGACTGCGCGAACTTCGATCTCGCGATCGTCACCGTCCCCACACCGCTCCGCGACGGGGTTCCCGATCTGGCGCATGTCGAGGACGCAGCGATGATGCTCGGCCGCCATCTCAGACCAGGGGCGACCGTCGTCCTGGAGTCCACCACGTACCCCGGCACGACCGAGGAACTCTTCGGCCCGATCCTTGAGCGCGTGTCCGGCCTGACTGCTGGCCACGACTTCCACCTCGGCTGCAGCCCCGAGCGCATCGACCCCGGCAACCGGGAGTGGAAGCTGGAGAACACTCCCAAGGTCGTCTCCGGCATCGACGCCGCGTCAGTAACAGCCATCCAGAACTTCTACGGCTCTCTCGTCGACACGGTCATCCCGGTCGCCAACTGCAAGGAAGCCGAGCTGGCCAAGCTACTGGAGAACACCTTCCGGCACGTGAACATCGCCTTGGCCAACGAG
The DNA here is from genome assembly GCF_026340105.1 of Streptomyces sp. NBC_01433. NCBI lineage: Bacteria > Bacillati > Actinomycetota > Actinomycetes > Kitasatosporales > Streptomycetaceae > Streptomyces > Streptomyces sp. NBC_01433. The sequence continues at coordinate 2,697,911 of NZ_JAPEPM010000001.1, forward strand.
CTCGCGATGTTCGCCCACGACCTGGGCATCGACATCTGGGCCGCGATCGACGCCGCAGCCACCAAGCCCTTCGGCTTCATGCGCTTCACACCAGGACCTGGCGTCGGCGGTCACTGCCTGCCCATTGACCCGTCCTATCTCTCCTGGCGGGTCCAGCGAACCTTGGGCCGTAGCTTCCGCTTCGTCGAACTGGCCAACGACGTCAACAGCCACATGCCCGACTATGTGGTCCGTCGCCTCGTGGACGGCCTCAACAAGCGCAGTAAGTCGCTCAACGGCTCCCGCATCCTGCTGCTGGGGCTGGCCTACAAGGCCAACACCGGCGACGCCCGAGAAACCCCCGCAGCCCGAATCGCGGAACTGCTGACGGGTATGGGCGCCGAGGTCCAGGCCGCGGACCCTCATGTTGTGGATGACGCCCACCCTCGTGCTGCCGCTCTGGAGAACCTCCAACGTGTCGATGCCACCCCGGAGCACCTCGCCGCGGCCGACGCCGTCGTTCTCCTCGCCGACCACGACGCCTTCGACTACGCCTCGATCAACGCCCACGCCCCGTACGTACTCGACTGCCGCCGTCGGCTGGCCGGCGCCCACATCGACGCTCTCTGAAGGGAACCCCCGTGAACATCGTGATCACCGGCGGCGCCGGATTCATCGGCAGCAACCTCGTCCGGACCTTGGCAAACGACCCTGCGATCACCCAGATCCGGGTGATCGACAACCTCAGCACCGGGTCGAAGCAGAACCTCGCGGACCAGGACGTCGGCTTCTTCGAAGGTGACATCCAGGACGCGGCTCTCCTGGACCAGGCATTCCACGGCGCGGACGCCATCGTTCACCTGGCCGCTCTGCCATCCGTGCCTCGCTCCGTAAGGGATCCGCTGGCCAGCCACCATGCCAACGCGACGGGGACCCTCCAGGTCCTCGAAGCCGCCCGCCGTGCCGGCAACCTGCACGTGATCGCAGCTTCCTCATCCTCGGTCTACGGCGCGAACCCGTGCCTCCCGAAGCATGAGGACCTGGCCCCTGCCCCGATGAGCCCGTACGCGGTCACCAAACTCGCCACCGAGGCGTACCTGGGGGCGTACCACCACAGTTACGGTCTGCCGGTCCTGCCCTTCCGCTTCTTCAACGTCTACGGCCCCGGTCAGCGCGCCGATCACCCTTACGCCGCCGTCATACCGAAGTGGATCAGCGCCACGCTCGCGGGCCAGTCTGTGACTGTGTTCGGCGACGGCACACAGACACGCGACTTCACCTACGTGGGCACCGTCTGCCGCGTCCTCACCGACGCTCTGCTGCACCGGATCGTGGAACCCCGCCCCGTAAACCTGGCCTTCGGGACTCGCATGTCCCTACTGGACCTGATTCCGGAGATTGAGGCCGCAACAGGGCGCCGCGCCCGCAGGGCACACGCACCCATCCGCCTCGGCGAGGTCCCACATTCACAGGCCGATGGCACACGCCTGCGAGCGCTCTTTCCAATGGTGAGATCCATACCGATTCAGGGAGGGCTACCGGCCACAGTTGACTGGTTCCGAAACTCGATGACGGGCCCCACCCTCATCTGAGCTATGCGGTCGAGTTGCTGCGCCTCGGTGACCAAGCGGTGTGCCGCATCGACGACGGCCGGATCGTCTCTCGGGTCAGCCATCACTCAGACCGACTGCCCTCCGTGCTTCGAAGCGTCCGCGGATTCGGCGCTGGCGTCGGAGACTCCTGCACACGCCAACCGGGGCAACCAGCTCGAACTCAGCAAAAGCGGCGGGCCCGACCACGCCACCGTCGGGTCCGTCGCGTGTTCTCACCCTTCGGCTTCCGGCGGACGGAACGCATCCTTCCGAGGGTCCTAACTGCCTTGTCAGCGGCTGGTGTCAGACTAAACACCGCCCGCCCCAGACCGTCGTCAGGAGGACAGTATGAGCACCGCCGATCTTGGACCGCTGGTCATCACGCGCCGCAACGGAAGCGAGCCGATACGGGCTGACAGCGAAACTGTGGGCAGGCTCGGCGACTTCTGGAGCTGGGCATGCTCTGACCTGGCCAACAACACCATGCGCGGCGTCCTGGCCGAGTACCTCGTGGCCACGGCCCTGGGCGCCGCCGCCGGCACCCGCACCGAATGGGACACTGTCGACATCCGCACGCGCGAAGGTCGGCGCGTCGAGGTGAAGTCGACGGCCTACCTGCAGTCGTGGGCACAGTCCCGGCCGTCAGAGGTCTCGTTCGACATCAAACCGACCTCCGGTTGGGACGCCCAGACCGGCACTACCTCGCCCGACGTACTGCGCCGCTCAGACGTGTACGTCTTCTGCCTGCTGCACCACCAGGACAAGCAAACCCTCGACCCCCTGGACCTCGACCAGTGGACCTTCTACGTCCTGCCCACCCGTATCCTGGACGAGCGGTGCCCGACCCAGAAGAGCATCAGGCCATCCAGCCTCAAGCGCCTCAACCCGCTGGAGACCGACTTCACCGGCCTGCAGAACGCAGTTGCCTTGTGCGCCGAAAGCAACACGATAGCTTCTGGCCCAGCCTGTACGGGCGTAGAGGAGCCCCCTTACTGACTGCTCTCGGTGGTAAGCCTGTCGCGTCTCGGGAACCATCGATCTGTGGGTGCCCCGAACCCCCGATGTCCGACCCCTGACCGCCCCCAGCCATGCTTGCCGGTTCCTAGGTTTTGACCATTGACAAGCCGCTGTTGTCTACGCTGCGTGCCGTGGAGAAGCTCATATGGGTGGGGTTGGTCGGAGCCGACGTTGCCTACGTCGCCGTAACATTCATCGCGCAGTTGTTGTCGATGCTGTTGTCGCATCGCATTGACCGCTTCGAACGACGTCTGCACTCGATCCCAGACGAGCGCTACTTCACGGAGTTCACCACACCCGTGCTGGCCTTTGTGGGGGGCCTGGCCGGGGGTATCAGTACCAGCATGATCGGTGAGGGCCCGGGGGCTACCGTCCTCGGATTCGCGATGAGCACCCTCATCGTGCTCGCTGTGGCGCGCAACCAGTACAGCGAGGCCATCGGGAGGCGTCCGAGGTCGGTAGCCCGTGCACGCTGGCGGCAGCAAGCGGCGGAGTTGTCGCGCATCCTCTCCGACGGGTCGGTGCTGGCAGTCCGTGAACGGCGCAGGCTCCAGCAGCGGGCGGTCGCGCTGGGTGAGATCGGTTCACGCATCACAGCAGCTGTCCGCATCCGGACGTGGCGCGATGCATTTCATGCTGAGTCGCGCAAGAGCCAGGCAGCCATTGTCATCTCCGCCGCACTCCCGATCGCCGTTTCCGTATGGCCCTCGATTCGCCATGGCGTCTCCGGCAGCACTTTCCTGGGGTACGCGATCATGCTTGCCCTTTCGGCGGCTGCGGCTGCAACACCCGTGCTGCGCTGGGTTCAAGCGCGGAGCTCGCTCTTGGCTCTGGGGCACGAGCTGTCGGAGCGATCCCGTGACCTACTACAGCGGCTTTCGCAGACAGCGTTGCCGCGACCGAGGCTGCCCAGGGTTCGGCCGGCTACTGCTACGCGGCATTTAGTGAGACGGCGCGCTCGTTCTGCATGAGGAGGAGTCCTGGCCACCTCGTCCAGCGAAAATCAGGCGGGGCGCAGCTGGTTACGTACAGCAGTCTTGCACTCTCCCGGCCGCCAATGCCGTTCAGGGCTGCACCAAGGTCGGTCAGGATCAATCATCGCCTCGGCCCCCGACTGGGCCGAAGCTACTGTGCCGGCATGCGTGAAGTCGAGTACGAGAGCCACGGCGGTCCGCTTGAGGGCTATCAGCTGACACACAGTGACCACCGCCCCTGGCGGTTACGTCGAAAAGGGCGAGTCCCCGCTGCAAGCCTGCGTGCGCGAGGTCCACGAGGAGTTGGGCATCAAGCCCGGCATCGGCCGCCTGCTCGTCGTGGACTGGAGGTCCTCTACCTCTTCCACGGTGGCCGTCTCAGTGCGGACCACTGCCAGCAGGTCGCGCTCCAAGCCGACGAGCTCTGCAGCTACGACTTCCACCACATCGGAGAGTTGCCGGAACTCACCATCCCCCGCCTCGTACGCCGAATCACCGCTGACATCCAGGCTCACGCGGCGGGCCAGACCGTCTACCTAGAATACGGAGCGTTGCCAGTATCGGAGCCGTAGCCAGGGCGAGTTCAGCCCATCGTCGCAACACCTTGATGGTGAGGAGTCGCGACAGGCGTTTCAGGCAGCCCCAAATGGTGGCAGGCTTCGATCCGTTCACCAGCGGTTTGGTGGCCCGATTCGGAAATGTTGACTACCGAGTCAGGGCTTTATCCGTAGCGGAGCAATGCTCATTCAGGACGTCACGCGTCGGAGTAGTCGTTTTCGCTTCCCTCGTCCTCTGCGTCGTCATTCTTCCCAGGCTGTTTCGTTTTCGGAGCCTGATCGAGGACTTCCCCTGAGCGGTAGTAGCGCCGGGCGCTGGGGTAGGTCGAGGGGCTGTCGTCGTACATGATTACCCAGCCGAGCAGGGCACAGATTTGCCACTTGCCAGCCAGGTGCTGCGAGACAAAGCGGAACGCCTCGTCTGCGGTCATGTCACCTTCCGGGACGGTGACCATCAGCTGCTTGAGAGCGGTTGAAGTCTTGAAGCGGAAGAGGAACGGTATGCCGCTCTTGATATCTCGAAGCATCGCATATAGGGGCTGTGTACCTGGCGTCAGCCCCTCTACCTTGCGGGAGAGGTCGACCGGGAATTCGAGATCGAAATGATCACTCTTGATTGTGGTTCCGTCGCGATTGCGGCCCGGGTCGTTGTTGCCAAATCCGCGATTATTCCAAACGATCTTTCCAGTCTTAAGGTGCTGTTTGATCAACATCTTTTCCGGAGAGACCGAGGAGAGGTCCTCTTCGACAAAGAGGCACCGGAAATGCATCTCCCCTAGGGAGACTCCTTCCCGTCCAGACAGTTTGGAGAGATGGTTTTCCAGGCGCTCTGGAAGTGACTCGTCGGCCTTTCCGACATAGGTGAGTTCGCGAGCCTCGCCAGGTTTCTGACGGAAGAGCTGATATACGCCGGACTTGCTGGGTAGGCCGAGCAAGTCGGCCTGAGGGGCAAGTTTGGCCAAGTTCTCCCGAGTGAGGGGTGCGGGCTCTAGGCGGTTCAGAGCGGCGTACAGCTGTTTGCTCAGTGCCTCGGTGATGCTGAGGCGGAACTGATCGCTGAACTGGTCCGTCATGTGAGCACCTGTCATCCAAGAAACGCCTGATCGCGGTCACCCTATCCGGTGATCCTGGGAAACACGCGAGACAAGTTGCGGGATGTGTCGTCGTGATCACTAACTCCGCGGTATGCTTCCCTCATGTCTGAACTGCGAGAAGAGCGCCAAGAGGTGGGGACATGTGTCGAGCTGTTCGCTGGCGGCGGGGGGCTCGCGATGGCTGTACACGCTGCGGGCTTCCGCCCGCTCCTGGTGAATGAGTACGCCAAGCGGGCGTGTGAGTCTCTGGCGAAGAACCCGCCCAACCCTGACGAGCCGACGAAACGTTGGCCGCTAGTCCCGGGCGACGTGCGCGATATCGACTTCACAGACCTCGTCACGGACGAGGTCGACGTCCTCGCGGGCGGGCCGCCCTGCCAGCCGTTCAGTCTCGGTGGAGTTGCTAGGGGCATGGAAGACGAGCGGAACATGTTCCCGCAGATGTTCCGGGCCATTCGGGAAATGAAACCGAAAGCGATTATTTGCGAGAATGTTCGCGGTCTGATTAGACCGTCTTTCAAGCCCTATTTTGAATACATCTTGAACGAGATGAGCTTGCCCTTCGTGGAACGGGACAAGAATCATACGTGGGAAGAACACAACGAGATTCTTGAGAAGTTGATCGCCAACGACACGGTTGAGTTGTCGGAGCGGTATGTCGTCAAGGAGATGGCGGTTAACGCGGCTGACTATGGCGTTCCGCAGATCCGAAATCGGGTGATCATCGTAGCATTCCGTGCCGATCTCGATGTCGAGTGGGGCGAGTTTATGCCCAAGGAGACACATTCCGAAGAGTCGATGATTCACTCTATGCGTGAAGGCGGGCCTTATTGGGCAGGGCGGCATAAGAGGGTTTCCCCGGAAGTCCGCAAGCGCGTAATTGCCAACCTTCCCGAACTTGATCACGAGGATCCGAAGACCAAAGAGAAGCTGAAGCTAGAGCCGTGGCGCACGCTGCGGGACGCCATCGCGGGAATCGACGAGAACGAGGGGAAGCCGCTTCCGTACGTTACGGAGGATGCTGTCAAAGGCAAGCTTCCGGTGGGAAGCATCCCCGATCACACTGGGTGGCCTGCGGCTCGTATGTATACCGGGCACACCCCGAACGTGCTGGACCGGCCCGCGAAGACCGTAAAGGCGGGTGTGCATGGTGTGCCGGGTGGGGAATCCGTCATGCAGCTCGACAATGTCAACTTCGTCAACTTCGGGGGCGGAAACGGATACCGCTATATGACCGTGCGCGAGGCCGCGCGAGTCATGACGTTCCCGGACCATGTGGTACTCGAAGGCCCACGCGGCGAGAAGATGCGCCAGTTGGGCAACGCCGTTCCGGTCAAGCTGGGGAGGGTGTTCGCGGAGGCTGTGGCCAAAGCCCTCACGTCGGTTGGGGCTCTGGAGGACCCGGAGAAGCGGAAGTGAACGAAGCCGCGAGCGATCGGCAGAGACGTTGGAACGAGCGGATGCCGCCTGATCGGGCGTGGAAGCCGCGAGCGGGAATGAACCGGGAGTCGCGTGCGTCTGAACAAGACCGAGCTGCCGGCGGGCGTCATACGCGAGCGGTCGACGTCGGTGAGGGAAGGTACGCCCGCGCATCGGTCGCGCTGCGCCTCTACCGGAGCACTCGCCGAATCCGCGCTTACCTTCGGTGGTCACAGAGCGGCGAGACGCGAGAGCGGTACGTCGGTGAGGTGGACGCGGTGACCCGCGCCGCGAATTTGGCGCAAGCGTGGGCGATGGCGCGCACTGCCGGATACGTGACTACCGAGACCGTGCCGCCCGGCTCGTGGGCGTCGTCACCGGCCTCCCGTGCGGTCATGTCCGCGAACAAGGGGCGGGACACGAAGCCGGAGCGTCTCCTGCGTTCTGCTCTTCACCGCAAGGGACTTCGCTACCGCGTCTCGGCGCGGCCGATCTCGGACCTTCGGCGTACGGCCGACATCGTGTTCACCAAAGCCCGTGTGGCCGTGTTCGTCGATGGCTGCTACTGGCACGGCTGTCCCGAGCACCACCGGCCCGCCACCAAGCGAGCGGAGTTCTGGCAAGAGAAGATCGAGGGGAACCGCGCCCGCGACGCCGACACGAACACGGCGTTGAACGCGCAGGGGTGGATCGTTGTGAGGATCTGGGAACACGAGGACCCAGAGATAGCGGCTGAGCGGATCGACCAAGTTGTGAGGGAACGGGCAGATGGCGCCTGAGTTGGCCTTCCCGCCCTCCCCATGCGTCGGTGTCGGGAGAGAGATACCTTCGCCACTCTGGTGCGGCTCAAGAGAGGCGACGTTGCGCCCGAGCACGTGCGGCCCGCTTGCAGCCCAAACTGGGGCAGTCAGGGTCTCGACCAGCGCGTTTTCGCCTGGCTGAAAATGTCCTCCACCCCTTGATCCATCTCAAGAAGTACGGCGTTGGCGACAGCTTGAACAGTCGCTTCCCGACAGGACTTTGCTCCGATGTCAGTGCCATGCGGTATCTCTTGGCACAGGTGGATGACCTGGAGTCCTCCAGCCACACTTCAGATGGGAGCAGCGCTTTGTCGAATGACGCCGCAGGGATTCTGTTCGAGGAGATCGACCTCACGCCGTCTCCGCAGTTGCTGGAGGCGTTGGGGGACATCCCCTACAAACCGTGGCAGTGTCTGGCGGAGCTGATCGACAACTCCTTCGACGACTTCCTGACGGACCCGGACCGCAGCGAGGCACAGGAGGTCTGGATCACTCTGCCGAAGCCGACTGACGACGATCCGATCGTCGGCCTACTCGATAACGGGCGGGGCATGAGCCTGGAGATGCTGCAGAGTGCGCTGAAGGCTGGCTATAGCGGTAAGCGCCGGTATGGCAGTCTCGGGCTGTTTGGCATGGGTTTCAACATCGCCACGGCTCGCCTGGGCCACCACACGGAGGTGCGGACCACACGGGCGGGCGACCCGGACTGGCTGATCGTGGAGATCGACCTACGCCGCCTCGCGCGGAACGACAGTTTCAGGACGCCTCTCCGGAGGGAGCCCAAGCAAGACGTTTCCGATCACGGCACCGAAGTGATCGTCCGTCGTCTGCGCACCGAGATCGCCGAGGATCTCAAGAAGGCCAATCGCCATGCTTCGGTCCGCGCTGACCTCGGCCGCGTCTACTCGTATCTGTTGCGCGGCGAGAACCCGGTCCCTGGAGTTCCCGACGGCCCGATGGCGGGGCGCGGCTTCCGGTTGAAGGTGAACGGGAAAACCGTCTCGCCGAGGCTGCCTTGTGTCTGGTCGGCGTCGCGTACGGTGACCAAGGAAGGGCGGGAGATTGCCGCTGTTAGGGCTGTGGACATTCCCCTGGCCTCGGCGTTGGCGTGCATGAAGTGCGGCCACTGGCAGAGCCCGGACCTCGCGCTGGATCGGTGCGCGGAGTGCGACGGCGACGACATGCAGCTGCGCGAGCGCCGCATCCACGGTTGGTTCGGGGTTCAGCGTTACCTGGACGAGAGCGACTACGGAATCGACTTCCTGCGCAATGGCAGGAAGATCCGGATCGGGGACCGCTCCCTGTTCTCCTGGGAGAACCCGAACGACGGGTCTCAGGTCCCGGAGTATCCGGTGGACATCCCTGCTACTCAGGGCCGCATCGTGGGCGAGATTCACCTCGACCATGTTCCGGTGGGTTACCAGAAGACCGACTTCAACCGGGAGAGCCGAGACTGGCGGCACGCTGTCGTTGCGCTGCGTGGTGAGGGGCCGATGCGCCCGAAGAAGGCTAGGACGGCGGGATACCCGTCGAACACCTCGCCGCTCGGAGAGATTTTCAAGGGCTATCAGGAAAACCGCCCAGGTGTTGGTTGCCTGATCCCCGGCAACGGCAGCACGGCTATTCACGACACAGCTCGGGACTGGGGTGTGAAGTTCCACTCTGGCCAGCACCCGGAGTTCCTCTCGGACGAGATCTGGTACCAGGCGGTGCTGGCCCACGATGAGATCCGAGCCAATGGAGGGGCACCCACGCGGCCGACCACCAGTGGTGGGGTCGGCGGTCCCTCGCTGACGGGTCGCACGGGACTGACGCCTCTGGGCGGCTCGCCTACCGACGGCCACGATCTCGGAGGCGTGGCGCCCACACCGACACCCGCTCCGGCATCTGAGCCCGAGCCTGTGGAGACTGAGGAGCAGCGCTTCGAGCGCTACCGCGCTGATGCCCGTCAGATCTTTGATCTGACGGGCGAGGTAACCCTGCCGCGACTTGGCCGCAAAGCCGTGACGGTCTTTGAGACGCGCACCCCCTTGCTGGACGATCGCGAGCGGCCAGTTCCCTCGCTGGCGCGTCTGGGAAAGGGCGTGAGCCTGGAGGTGTTCGTCCATGGCGAGCACCTCGTCTTCCGCGAGTATGGACGAGATCCGCGCGACTACGCGTTGATGGAGATCGCACAGACGCTGCACGCGTTCGAACCGGATGGGCAGAAGGTAACAGCGGTCGCGGCTGAGGTCACACGACAGTTTTCCGACCAACGGGTCACCGAGTCAGCGCTACGCGACCGGGCTGGCTCGCTGTTGGGCCGAGTGCGCGAGCTGATGGCGCCCGTCGTCGCGCCGATGGCCAACGAGCTTTGGGAGGCGGTGCCAGAGGTGGTCAGGCTGCATGCCGAGCGGGACGCCGGGCGGGCAGACGCTTCTCTGGACTGGCCCACTGTTGTCAAGGACGGGGCTTTCGTGGCTCACTTGGACGCTGCCGGGATCGCGGCTGTCGTCCGGGTGCGTCCAGCCGCCTTCCTGGATGGAGCAGTGTTCAAGACGTCCTGGAGCGGCTGGTCGGACAGTGCGGTCAAGGACAGGCAGGTGGCGCAGACCGTGCGCCCCCTGGAGGTCGTCAGTGAGTTCCTGACCGACCCAGGTGCGAAGACTCGACTCGAGCTTTCTTTGGCACGGATCACCTTCGACATGCTCGACCAGAGCGTTGCCGGACCGGTGTGAGCGATGACCACCTCGTTCATGGCTCCCGACTTCCTGCGCTGGATGGGACCGTTCGGTTTCACTCGCCAGCTGGAACGGCTAGCGCTACACCTGGGCTTCACCGACGTCGTCAACATTGACGGTGCGAACGACCAGGGTGGCGACATTCTCGCTACCCGCGAGGGCCGCCTCTGGGTGTTTCAAGCCAAGTGGAAGGCAGGAGCGGCGGTGCCTCCAAGCGCCATCGACGAGGTCCTGGAGGCCAAAGCCCACTATGGCGCCGACCACGCCGTTGTGGTCACTAACAGCCGCTTCGGGCCGCTCACCCAGAAGCGGCGCGACAGCCTCGCGGCGGTCGGCATGAGAGTGGAGCTATGGGCGGGACAGGAACTGGCTGACCTCTACTCGGACGACCGATTCACAGCTGACCGGCTGCCCTCCCGCACGCTTCGCCCCTACCAAGGCGAGGCTTTGCGGGCAGTGATTGGCGACTTGCGAAGCGCCGACCGTGCACTGCTGGTTTTGGCAACCGGCCTGGGGAAGACAGTGGTTGGCGGCGAGGCCGTCGACCGCCACCTGCGCGAGAATCCCCGGGACAAAATCCTAATCGTCGCCCCGGCAAAGGATCTTGTGGAGCAGCTTGAGCGAGCGTTGTGGCACCACCTGCCCAAGGGCGTGCGCACTCAGCTCCTAACCGGCGACCACCGTCCTGACGACCTGCGAGGAGTTACCTGCGCAACAACAGCGAGTGCTCTCAGCTACGCCCGCGCCGGTTACCGCCCTGCGCTAGTCATGGTCGACGAAGCCCATCACGTCGCCGAGGACGGCCAACTGGCCGAGCTTCTTGATGTCCTCCACGCGAGTCAGATTTTCGGGGTCACGGCAACGCCCTGGCGTGGTGATCGCTTCGACATTCGCACACGCTTCGGCGAACCCAGCTACACGCTGGGTATCGAGGACGGCATGCGATTGGGTTACCTGTCAGAAGTCCGCTACCGGCTCTATGCGGACAACATCGACTGGGATTTCGTCCGTGGCGTCAGCGACCACAACTACTCGATCAAGGATCTCAACGCACGCCTTTTCCTCCCCGAACGAGACGAAGGAGTGCGCGAGAAGCTGATGGAGGTATGGGCGCGCACTCAGAACCCTCGCGCGGTGGTTTTCTGCCGCACCATCGAACATGCCGAACGATTGGCGGCGTTGCTCGCGAAGGTTCCGCAGTGGCGCGGTGCGCTCACCGTTCACGCCGGTCTCAACAAGCGGGAACGTCAGGCCCGACTGATGAGCTTCCGTAGCGGCGAGGTCCCGATCCTGACAGCCGTCGACATCCTCAACGAGGGTGTGGACATCCCGGATGTGAACATCCTCTGCTTCGCCCGAGTCACGCACAGTCGCCGGATCTTCGTTCAGCAACTCGGCCGTGGTCTGCGCCTGCGTCCGGGGAAGTCGCACGTGGAGGTCCTTGACTTCGTCAGCGACATCCGCCGCATCGCCGCTATCTTGAACATCCGCCAACAGATTGCCGAAGACGAAGTTGAGACCCTGCGCCTGCGGGAACGCGGCACGAGCTTCGACTTCGCCGACAAGCGCGCGGAGAGTCTGATGCGTGAATGGATCAAGGACGCGGCGAGTCTGGAGACTTCGTTGGATAAGAGTCGCCTTCAGTTTCCCGACCCGGCTGCCTTTGGGGGATGAAGGACCGATGAGTGACATCGATGAGGAGATCCGCCGCGAGGTGATCGCCGAGGTGTATAGGCAGGTCGACGAACTCGACTGGGACGGTATGGCCCCGCGTGAGCGTTCTCAGTGGTACGTGCGTTGGATCGACGACCCACTCATCGGGGGCAAGCTCACACGCTTCATTGAACGCGACCGCGTCCGCGTGTGGATCAAGGATGGACCGATCAAGGAACTGCCCAGGGCGCGCTACGGCATCGGTTCCTACGCGCAGTTCTCGGCCAGCCGCTACCCCGGGATGGAGCAGATCGCGCATCAGGCGATTGGGCCGGACTGGCTCGCTGACCCTAAGACAGTTGACGTCAAGCCCAATCGCTGCCTGGTCCGCGGGCCGCAAACGGACGTCCTGATGATCTGGGGGCCGGCGGCCAAACTTGCCGACCTTGTGTGGGCGGGCATCAACGCTCGTGTGGATGGCGGTGCCGAGCCGCTCATCGTTGTTACCTCACCGCAGGGAACGCGCCTCAGCGGAGGCGAGAAGCTTCGGCATCGGCTCCTCGCCAAGCAGGCAAGCATCGAGCTGCTCCACATTACCCTTCGACTCACGCGTGTGTGACGGCGGCTCAGACCGGACATGGCACTTTTCTGTTGGCTGTGCTGAGGTGCCCACGGCAGGCGGGGGTCAAGTCCGGATCGCGGCGGTCCTTGAGCACGTGGCGCCGACGCAGAGTTGCTACCCCATCGGGCACCATCTCCGAGACGGGTGCGACCTTGTCGACAGGGGCCGCCGCACCCGTACAGACAGCGCAGTTGTCGGCCTGCTTGCCGCGCGGCAGGGGATTGCGGCACTCGGCGCAGTCCGCTAGCGGCGACCTCGGGGCGCCGGCGCCCTGCCGGGTACGCCAGCGGGCAGCTTGCGTCGAGGCGGCCCGCGAGGAGCGCCCGTGAGCTGTGTACCACCGGGGGCAGCCCGGCAGTGAGGAGGGAGCTGGCCTCCAAGTCCGACACCCCAGCGTTCAGCCACCGCGTGGCCAGCTGGGCCAGGGTGAGCGCGTCTGCGGTGCTCAGGGCCAGCTTCGGCTCGGCTCTGCCCAGGCGGGACAGAAGCGCGGCCCCGCGTCTAGCCTCCTCGGATGCGGGGGCAGGGGTAGTTTCGGCGAGTGCCGTTTCCTCCGCCCGCCCGACGGGCAGCCCGTATTGAGGGGGCGCGAGCGTAGCTTGTGCCTGGTATCAACCTGCAGTCCTGCACAGGAATTTGATGCCTGTTCGCCCTGAGCTGCCTGGAAGGGCGGCTCACCATCACTGAGCCTTTTCCATCTTGATCAGGTGGCGAGTTCGAGGGCGACGACGGCTCGGACGGCGGCGGTGATCCGGGTGGTGCTGCAGCGAAGTTTCCGCAGGAGCCGCCAGGACTTGAGGATGGCCATGGCGCGTTCGCCGAGGCTGCGGATCTTGGCGTGATCGCGGTTGTGACGTCGGCGCCAGCCGCGCAGGTGCTTGCCACGGATCGGGACACGGATCGCAGGGCCGGCACCCTGATACGCCTTGTCGGCCCAGCACTTGATGTCGTCTGCGGCGAGGGCGGCGGGAATGCCGTGGACCCGCGCCGCGGTCAGGTCGTGTGTGGCTCCCGGCAGTGCGTCCGAAGCCCAGATCAGGCGTCCGGCGGGATCGGCGAGGACTTGCACGTTCATCCCGTGATGCTTCTTCTTCCCCGAGTAGTACGGCCGGTCGGCGGCGATGCGGTCGATCGGCAGTACGGTGCCGTCAAGGATCACGTACGCCTTCTTGCGGACGGTCGTCATGGCCTGTTCCAGCGTGGGCGCGAGAGCGGCCAGGAGGTCGACGGCCTCGCGTATGTAGCGGTAGGCCGTGGCGATCCCGATGCGGAAGCCTGCGGCGAGACGGGCGTAGGTGTCGCCGCAGCGTAGGTGGGCCAGGACGAGCATGGCCTGTCGGCCGCAGGTCAGGCGCCGCCAGCGTGAACCGATCCGACGGCGGTGACCTGCGAGAAGACCGGAGAGATGCCGCAGAGTGCGGCTGGACAGATCGATGCCGGACGGGTAGACAAGCACGCGAAGGCTCCTGGCGGACTGGTGATCTTGGTCGTGAACCCGTTTACCAGGAGCTTTCCTCATGCCCGCCGCCGGGGCTGCCGGCCCAACCACCCGTCAGGTTGGAAGAGGTTCACTGAAGGCGGGAAGTAGCCTCTCGCAGGACGTCCTCCCTTTTGCAGAACGCGAAACGGACCTGGCTGCGGCCGACCACTGGGTCGTCGTAGAAGACCGAGTTGGGGACGGCCACCACTCTGCACCGTTCTGGCAGACTCCGGCAGAAGGCCAGGGCGTCCTTCTCGCCGAGGGCGGCGATGTCGGTGGTGATGAAGTAAGTGCCCTGGGGGCGGAAGACCTCGAAGCCCGCCGCCGAGAGCCCGTCGGCAAGGATGTCGCGCTTCGCCCGCAGGTCCTCGCGGAAGCCGGTGAAGTAGCCGTCTGGCAGGCGCAACGCCTCCGCGACTGCGTACTGGAATGGACCGGATGACACGTACGTCAGGAACTGCTTAGCCGTGCGGATGGCCGTGACCAGCGGTGCAGACGCGGTAACCCAGCCAACCTTCCATCCCGTGAAGGAGAAGGTCTTGCCGGCGGAGGAGATGGAGACCGTGCGGTCGCGCATTCCTGGCAGCGAGATGAGTGGGATGTGCTCGCCGTCGAAGACCAGGTGCTCGTACACCTCGTCCGTCACCACGATCAGGTCTCGCTCGACAGCCAGCTCGGCGATCGCCGACAGCTCCTCCCGGGTCAGCACCATGCCCGTCGGGTTGTGAGGGGAGTTGAGCAGCAGTAGGCGGGTGCGGTCTGTCACCGCGTCCCGGAGCGCGTCGAGGTCAGGGCGGAAGTCGGGAGCGCGGAGGGTCAGCGGGACGCGGGTGGCGCCGGCCATGCTGATGCAGGCCGCGTACGAGTCGTAGTACGGCTCGAAGGCGATGACCTCGTCGCCCGGCTCAAGGAGCGCGAGCATCGTGGCGGCGATGGCTTCGGTAGCGCCCGCGGTGACCAGGACCTCGGTGTCGGGATCAAAGGCCAGGCCGTAGAAACGCTGCTGGTGCTCGGTGACGGCCGTGCGCAGTTGGGGGATGCCGGGGCCGGGCGGGTACTGGTTGCCGCGGCCGTCGCGCAGAGCTCGGACCGCTGCCTCGCGGATCTCCTCCGGGCCGTCGGTGTCGGGGAAGCCCTGCCCAAGGTTGATCGCTCCGGTCTTCACCGCCAGAGCCGACATCTCGGCGAAGATCGTCGTGCCGAATCCGTCCAGCCTGCGGTTCAGCAGCGGCCTGTCGCCCATGTCCCCACCATCTCCTCGCGTGTGATCCCGATCGTCTGCGGTCCATCCTGTCGGACGCAAGAGGGCAAGATCATGCGCAGGTCACAAAATAGGTGGGTGAAAATGGCTTGACCCAGCCGACCTTCCATCCGGTGAAGGAAAAGGTCTTGCCCGCGCTGCTCACCGTGACGGTGCGCTCGCGCATGCCGGGGAACGAGGCGAGCGGGATGTGTTCGCCCTCGAAGACCAGGTGCTCGTACACCTCGTCGGTGACGACGAGCAGGTCGCGTTCGCAGGCGAGCGCGGCGACGGCGGCGAGCTCCTCGCGGGTGAGGACCGTGCCGGTGGGGTTGTGCGGGGTGTTGAGCAGGATCAGGCGGGTGCGGGGGGTGACGGCCGCGCGGAGTTCGCCGAGGTCGAGCCGGAAGGTCCCCGTGTCCCGGTCGGGGTGGAGCGTGACCGGGACCCGGGTGCCGCCCGCCATGGCGATGCACGCGGCGTACGAGTCGTAGTAGGGCTCCAGCGCGATGACCTCGTCGCCGGGTTCGAGCAGGGCGAGCATCGCGGCGGCGATGGCCTCGGTGGCGCCCGCCGTGACCAGGACCTCGGTGTCGGGGTCGTGGATGAGGCCGTAGCGCCGCCGCTGGTGGTCCGCGATCGCGGTACGGAGTTCGGGCACGCCGGGCCCCGGTGGATACTGGTTGCCGCGCCCGTCGCGCAGGGCCCGTACGGCGGCCTCGCGGATTTCGTCGGGGCCGTCGGTGTCGGGGAAGCCCTGGCCGAGGTTGAGGGATCCGGTCCGTACGGCCAGCGCCGACATCTCCGCGAAGATCGTCGTGCCGAACTCGGCGAGGCGGCGGTTGAGCAGCGGTCGTCCCTGAGTCATGGACCCATCCTGTGCCGAAGCTCTGGAGTTGCTCAAGTCCGCTTTGGCTCCGGCGGGGCGGGGGCATCCCCCACACACGCAAGAAGCGACATGAACATGAAGCGGGGGATTCCGCTTCGGGGGACGGAAGGATGTGGGGACAGGTGGGAGCCTTCTTCACGGTAGTGATCGTGCTTGTGGTGATCGGGTCCGTGCTCGCGCTCGTGGTGCGGGCGGGCAACCGGCGGAGCGGCAGGCGCCGGGCCGCGGGGGGAGCGGCGGCCGGGGGCAGCTGGTGGGCGGGCGGCGGTAACACGGGCGGTAACAGCGGCGGCGGCTCGTCCTGCGGCAGCGGCGGCCACTCCGGCGGCCACTCCGGCGGCCACTCCGGTGGCCACTCGGGAGGTCACTCCGGCGGCCACTCGTGCGGAAGCGGCAGTTCGTCGTGCGGGGGTGGCAGCTCCTCGTGCGGCGGCGGGGGCGGCTGCGGCGGAGGCGGCAGCTGACCGGTAGATGTTCCGTCAGGTGTCCGGTGGGTGAACTCCCGCCGGACACCTTTTTGTTGATCAACGCGTGGGGTTCGAGTTGAACAGGTGAACCGGGCAGCCCCCGAGGGGATGGAAACCGCGTCAAGTTGGGCAAAAACGCTGTGAGTGAGGCGTACTTCGTGATTCCCTCGCAGTACAGAACATTCAGCCCTCGGACCCCAGTTGGACCTGATCGGGCGTTCCCCACTCCTATGCGCGTTGTTACGGGGGACGCTCCCTGTCCATGTGTCCATGTGTGTTTGCGGAGCCGACCCATGCTCACGACCCTCCAGACGGCCTATTCCGATACCCGAGCTGCCGACCTGGCCTGGGCGTTGGGACGGGAGCCGCTGCCCGCCCTCGCCGTCCTCGACCTCCAGCTCGCCGACGCCACTGTCCAGTTGAGGCTTCTCGGTGCCTCCCATCAGGTCCTCCTGGAGGAGGAGAGCGGCACCTGCTCGGAGACCGTTGCCTGCATTCCGGGCAGCAGCACACCCCTGCCCCTCGGTGTCGCCAAGCGGCTCGGGGACTGGGAGTACGAGTTCGCCGCGCGGGTGGAGACGCTGTCGGAGGGCTCGTTCGCCGGGCGCGCCCAGGAGCTCCTCGCCCTGGTCGCCGACCATCCGCACGGTCTCGCGGGGACCTTTCCGGGCAGCCCGCACGCCTTCACGGCGATGCTGGCGCAGCGGACCGAGGGCCAGGTGCGGTGGCGTACGTGGCACGCGTACCCGCAGGAGGGGCAGTTGGTGGTGACCCGTACCCGGGTGGGTGTGCGGATGCCGGCGCCCGTCCTCTGAACAGGCGGGCCGCCATGGGGACTTCTCCGGTCCGCCCCGGCCCGCCCCGGTCACTTACACCCGTGTGGGTGACAGTTGGCGATCGGTTCGTGACGTAGCGTTCGCTTCATGATCGACCAGCAGGTGCCGCTGCGAGGGGCCGGGGCGGGACTTCCCGTACGGCCCCGTACCGGCCGGTTCCTCGTGCTGGCCGCCGTCTTCATCTGTGCTGCCTGCGGCCTGGTCTACGAACTCGAACTGGTCGCGCTCGCCTCCTACTTGATCGGTGACTCGGTCACGCAGGCGTCCGTCGTGCTGTCCGTGATGGTGTTCGCGATGGGTATCGGCTCTCTTCTCGCGAAACGTTTACGCTGCCGTGCCGCGGTCGGTTTCGGGCTCATCGAGGCCGCCCTCGCGCTGATCGGCGGCTCCTCGGCGCTCGTGCTGTACGCCTCGTTCGCGTGGCTCGGGGAGTCGCGGTACGCGCTGGTCGGGTTCTCGCTGGCGATCGGGGTGCTGATCGGTGCGGAGATCCCGCTGCTGATGACGCTGATCCAGCGCGTCGACCGGCAGGACCCGGGCGGGGCCGTCGCGGATCTCTTCGCCGCCGACTACGTCGGGGCGCTGGTCGGCGGACTGGCGTTCCCCTTTCTGCTGCTGCCGGTACTGGGCCAGCTGACCGGCGCCCTGTTCACCGGTGCGGTGAACGCGGCGGCGGGCGGGGCGCTGGTGCTGTGGCTGTTCCGGCGCGACCTCAGTTCCAGGTCCCGGTGGCTCCTCGTCCTCGCCAACCTCACGGTGATCCTGCTGCTGGCCGTCGCCACGGTGCTGGTCGACGACTTCGAGCGGGCGGCGCGGCGGGCGGTCTACGGGGACGAGGTGCGGGTCGCCGTGCAGACCGGGGTGCAGGAGGTCGTGCTCACCGGGTCCGGCCGTGACTCCCTCGATCTGTATCTGGACGGGCGCCTGCGGGTCAGCGCCCGTGACGAGTACCGCTACCACGAGGCGCTGGTGCACCCGGCGATGAACGGGAAGCACGAGCGGGTGCTGATCCTGGGCGGCGGCGACGGGCTCGCCGCCCGCGAGGTGCTGCGCTACCGGGATGTGCGGGAGCTGACGGTGGTCGAGCTGGACCCGGCCGTCACCCGGTTGGCCCGTACGGACCCCGCGCTCCGCGACCTGAACGGGCTCGCGTACCGGGACCCGCGGCTCACCGCGGTCGGCGGGGACGCGTTCACCTGGCTCCGGGCCGGTGGTGACCGCTACGACGTGGTGATCTCCGACCTGCCGGACCCGGGCATCACGGCGAGCACCAAGCTCTACTCGGCGGAGTTCTACGGACTGGTCGCGGAGGCCCTCGCGCCGGGCGGGCGGCTGGTGGTGCACGCGGGGCCGCTGAGTGTCCGGCCGGGGACGTTCTGGACGGTGGAGGCCTCGGTCCGGGCGGGCGGCCTCACGCCCAGGCCGTACCGCGTCACCGGCAGGCTCTCCGGTTTCGCGGCGAGCCCGGACCGGGCCAACGGAGACGGGCGGGGCCCGCGCGACTGGGGCTTCGTCCTGGCCTCCGCGGGCGGGCCGCCACCGCTGGGGCTGGCCGCCGGGAGCCCCGGTCTGCGGTCGCTGGGGGAGCGGGAGGTGCACACGGCGGGGCGGTCCGCGGAGAGCGTACGGGTGAGGGGGCAGGAGCCGTCGACGCTGGTCCACCCGCGTTACTGGGAGGGGAAGTGATCCTCGGGGGGTGTGGTGCGCGGGGGGCCGCCGCGGGCCCGGCGGGGCCGGTGGAGGGAGTGCGGGGTGCGGAAGCGCTGACGTACCGGCCGGGGCTGAGTAGGCTCGGTTTCCATGGAGCATGAGGTGTTCGTTCCGGTTCCGGCCCCGTCCCTTCGGCGGACGCTGGGCGATCCTGCCCGCGTCGCCCGCTGCGTACCGGGTCTCCAGCAGGACGCCGACGCGTCGGCCGGGCCCTTGGCCGGCCGCCTGAAGATCAGGGCCGATGGCCACACGATCACGTACCGGGGTGTGCTGCGGCTGTCCGGTCCGCACGGGGACCGCTTCTCGGTGACCGGTGAGGGCGCGGAGGCCCGGGGCACCGGTGCGGTGAAGCTGGCGCTGACCATCGGCCTCACGGAGACCGACGGCGGTACGACGCTGACGTTCACGGGCACGGCGAGCGGTGACGGCCGGCTCAAGGAGCTGGACGCGGCGGCCGCGCTCGCGGCGGCCCACCGGCTGCTGGACCGCTTCACGCAGCAGCTGGTGACGGAGACGCTGGCCTCCCACGAGGAGGAACAGGCGTCGCCCGTGGCGGACTTGAGCGGGGACGCGCCGACCGATGCGGCCGAAGCCGCAGATGACGCTCTGCGGGATGAAGCTCTGCACGACGATGACGATGACGATGACGACGACGATGTCCAGGGCGGGGCACCGGCCGTCGGCAACGCGTCCGTGTTCGACGCGCCCGTGCCGCCGCCCTCGCTCGACCCCGTCATCGAGGTGGAGTTCACCGTGCCGGACGAGCCCCCGGCCGAGGCCGCGCATGCCCGGCGGACCATGATCGGGCGCAGCGCCGAGGAGGTCGACCACGCGCCGCCGCGCGGCCGGTACGCCCCCGTGCCCTCGCCCGACGCGAGCGGCGCGGGCACCGTCCTGCGCTGGGCCGCCCCCGCCGCCGCCCTCGCGATCGCCTCCGCCGTCGTGCTGGGCCGGGCGCTGCGGCGCCGGAGGTAGCGGCGCCAGTAGTGTCGGGGGTGTGAGCAGAGCTGCGAAGAACGTCCGGCTGACCGTCGGCGACGCCGAGTTGACCGTTGACCCCGTCCATGGCTGCCGGATCAGCAGCCTGCGGATCGGTGGCACCGAACTGCTGCGCCAGGGGGAGCGGTACGGCTGCTTCCCGATGGTGCCGTGGTGCGGACGTACCGAGAACGGGGTGTTCCGCAACGGTGACGCGGTCCACCGGCTGCCGCTGAACTCCCCGCCGCACGCCATCCACGGCACCGGCCGCGACACGGCCTGGCACACCGCCCGGGAGGGCGCGACGGAGGCGGCCTTCTACTACGACCTCGCCGAGCCGTGGCCGTACGAGGGCCGGGTGACGCAGACCTTCGAGCTGACCGAGGACGCGCTCACGCTGCGGCTGTCCGTCGAGACGTACGGGAATTCCTTCCCCGCGCAGGCCGGCTGGCATCCCTGGTTCCGCCGGAACACCGGGGGCCGGGACGCACAGCTCACCTTCGACGCCGCCTGGCAGGAGGAGCGCGGCGCGGACCACCTGCCGACCGGCCGGCGGATCGACCCGCTGCCCGGCCCGTGGGACGACTGCTTCGGGATGCCCGACGGTGTCGACGTGAAGCTCACCTGGCCGGAGCAACTGGAACTGACGGTGAAGAGCCGGGACGAATGGGTCGTGATCTACGACGAGCAGGAGGAGGCGGTGTGCGTGGAGCCGCAGTCCGGGCCGCCGAACGGGCTGAACACCGCGCCCCGGCTGGTCACTCCGATCGACCCGCTGGAGATCGCGACCACCTGGAGCTGGGTGCGGCTCTGAGCGGGGGCGGCAGCGCTTACCCTCGTTGACATGACTGACGTACGCGCTGACCTGCTCCAGCAGATCAAGGACAAGGCCGTGGTGCACGGCAAGGTGACCCTCTCCTCGGGTCTGGAAGCCGACTGGTACATCGACCTGCGCCGGATCACGCTGGACGGCAAGGCCGCGCCGATGGTCGGCCAGGTCATGCTCGACGCCACCGCCGCACTGGACTACGACTGCGTCGGCGGTCTGACGCTGGGCGCCGACCCGGTCGCCACGTCGATGCTGCACGCCTCCGCGGCGCGCGGGGAAAGCCTGGACGCGTTCGTCGTCCGCAAGGCGCAGAAGGCGCACGGCATGCAGCGCCGCATCGAGGGCACGGACGTCAAGGGCCGTCGCTGCCTGGTCGTCGAGGACACCTCGACCACCGGCGGTTCGCCGCTGACCGCCGTGGAGGCGGTGCGCGAGGCGGGTGGCGAGGTGGTCGCCGTCGCCGTGATCGTGGAGCGGGGTGCCGCCCCGGCCATCGCCGAGGCCGGGCTGCCGTATGTCCAGGTCTACTCGGTGGCCGACCTCGACCTCGGCTGATATAGGGCTTGACCTGCGGTTTCTCTCCGGGGTGGGAGGTTTCACGTGAAACCTCCCACCCCGGACGCGTACCCGTGGGGGTCCTCCGGGTGGAGCCGGGGCGGGAGTCTGGGAAGATGGGGGCGACGATGACGTCGCCCCCAGGTCAGGGACCAGCACTGCACACCCGCACATCCCAAGGAGCGGTCAGATGCCCATCGCAACCCCCGAGGTCTACGCCGAGATGCTCGACCGGGCGAAGGCAGGAAAGTTCGCCTACCCGGCCATCAACGTGACCTCGACCCAGACCCTGCACGCTGCGCTGCGCGGCTTCGCGGAGGCCGAGAGCGACGGCATCGTCCAGATCTCCACCGGTGGGGCGGAGTTCCTGGGCGGCCAGTACAACAAGGACATGGTGACGGGCGCCGTAGCCCTGGCCGAGTTCGCGCACATTGTCGCCGCCAAGTACGACATCACGGTCGCGCTGCACACCGACCACTGCCCCAAGGACAAGCTGGACACCTATGTGCGTCCGCTGATCGACATCTCCGCGGAGCGCGTCGCCAAGGGCCTCAACCCGCTGTTCCAGTCGCACATGTGGGACGGTTCGGCCGAGACCCTCGCCGACAACCTGGCCATCGGTCAGGAGCTGCTCGCCAAGGCCGCCGCCGCCAAGATCATCCTTGAGGTCGAGATCACCCCGACCGGTGGCGAGGAGGACGGCGTCACGCACGAGATCAACGACGAGCTGTACACGACCGTCGACGACGCGCTGCGTACCGCCGAGGCGCTCGGCCTGGGCGAGAAGGGCCGCTACCTGCTGGCCGCCTCCTTCGGCAACGTCCACGGCGTCTACAAGCCGGGCAACGTCGTGCTCCGCCCCGAGCTCCTGAAGGACCTCCAGGAGGGCGTCGGCGCCAAGTACGGCAAGTCCTCCCCCTTCGACTTCGTCTTCCACGGCGGCTCCGGCTCCACGGCGGAGGAGATCGCCACCGCGCTGGAGAACGGCGTCGTGAAGATGAACCTCGACACCGACACCCAGTACGCCTTCACCCGGCCGATCGTGGACCACATGTTCCGTAACTACGACGGCGTCCTGAAGGTCGACGGCGAGGTCGGCAACAAGAAGTTCTACGACCCGCGCAGCTGGGGCAAGTCCGCCGAGGGCGGCATGGCCAAGCGTGTCACCGAGGCGTGCGCGAACCTGCGCTCCACCGGTACGAAGCTGAAGTAGTCCGTACGGACCTCCGTCGTGGGCCCGGTACCCCTTGGGGTGCCGGGCCCATGGCATGTCCGGGCGGCATCAATGACGCACTGAAGTGACGCACCGAATTGAGGGATCCGTTGTGAGTACGCCGATTTCGTCCTACGACTTCGACACCGTCGTCGACCGCCGCGGCACCTGGTGCGTCCAGTGGGACGGGGTCGCCGAACGGTTCGGAGTGGACGGTCTGCTGCCGTTCACCATCTCCGACATGGACTTCGAGACGGCGCCCGAGGTGCTGAGCGCGCTGCGGGCCCGGCTCGATCACGGGGTGCTCGGCTACACCACCTGGCAGCAGGACGACTTCCGGTCGGCGATAGCCCACTGGTACGCGACCCGCTACGGCACCACGATCGACACGGACCGGCTCGTCTACGGGCCCTCGGTGCTCAGCCAGCTCTCGCAGCTGTTGCAGATGTGGACGCGCGAGGGCGACGGGGTCATCGTCCACACCCCCACGTACGACGGTTTCCGCAAGGCGATCACCGGGCTCGGGCGGGAGCCGCGGGGCGTTCCGGTGGGCGACGCGGAGGCGCTGGAGCGGGAGCTGGCACGGGCGGACGCGAAGGTGCTCGTGCTGTGTTCGCCGCACAATCCGACCGGGCGGGTGTGGACGGAGGCCGAGCTGGAGGCGATGGCGGAGTCGGCCCGGCGGCACGGGGTGGCCGTGATCAGTGACGAGATCCACGCGGACTTCGTGCACGAGGGGCACCGGCATGTGCCGTGGACGCGGGTGGGCGGCGACGGGCGCTGGGCGGTCATCAGCTCCGCGTCGAAGGCGTTCAACTTTCCGGCGCTGACGGGTTCGTACGGGATCATCGGCGATGCGGCCGACCGGGTGGAGTTCCTGCGTCGCATGGAGACGGCGGAGGGGCTGGCCTCGCCCGCCGTGCTCTCGCTGACCGCGCACATCGCGGCGTACCGGGACGGCGGGCCGTGGCTGGACGCGGTGCGGGCGTATGTGGCGGGGAACCTGGCGCTGGTCGCGGAACGGCTGAACACGGCCTTCCCCGAGCTGGGCTGGGAGCCGCCGCAGGCGGGCTACCTGGCGTGGATCGACCTGCGGCCGCTGGGCGTGGACGACGAGGCATTGCAGCGGGTGCTGATCGAGCGGGAGAAGGTCGCGATCATGCCGGGGTCGGTGTACGGGGCGGAGGGGTTCCTGCGGCTGAATGTGGGGTGTCCGCGGAGCAAGGTGGGGGTGGGGGTGGAGGCGTTGATTCGGGGGGTGGGGCGGTAGGGGGGCGGGGGGTGCCGTAGGGGTGTGGGGGTGGGGCGCGGGGGTGGGGCGCCTGCGGCGGGCGTGTTCCCCTACCCGCCCCTTCCCGAAACCGGGGCGCTGCCCCGGGCCCCGGGGAAGGATGCCCTCAACCGCCGGGCGGGCTGGGATTTGGTGGCTCGGCCTCGGGCCGTGGGCGAAAGGATGCCCTCAGATGCCCTCAACCGCCGGGCGGGCTGGGATTTGGTGGCTCGGCCTCGGGCCGTGGGCGAAAGGATGCCCTCAGATGCCCTCAAACGCCGGGCGGGCTGGGTTTGGTCGCTGAGCGGGCTGGGGTTTGGGCCGCCGGGTGGGGTGGATGGTGGTTGCCGGGCGGGGCGCGTACGGCCGCTGGGTGGGTTTTGGGCGGGTGGTTGTCGGGGTTTCCTCTGGCCGGGGTGGCGGATCGCGGG
Source organism: Streptomyces sp. NBC_01433 (assembly GCF_026340105.1). Classification (NCBI taxonomy): domain Bacteria; kingdom Bacillati; phylum Actinomycetota; class Actinomycetes; order Kitasatosporales; family Streptomycetaceae; genus Streptomyces; species Streptomyces sp. NBC_01433. The sequence goes on from NZ_JAPEPM010000001.1 coordinate 2,722,236, forward strand.
GATGCTGCTCTTATGCCTGATGCCGAGCCGGGGAGCATTCGCGTTGCGTCGCCTGTCGGGCGTTGGGTTGTTCTGACCACTGTGCTCGGCTCCAGCATGGCGATGCTGGACTCCACGGTCATCAATGTCGCCCTGCCCCGCATCGGCAAGGACCTCGGTACCGATCTGGCCGCGTTGCAGTGGACCGTCAACGCGTACATGCTCACCCTCGCCGGGCTGATCCTGCTCGGCGGGGCGCTCGGGGACCGGTACGGGCGGCGGCGGGTGTTTGTCGTCGGGGTCGTGTGGTTCGCGCTCGCCTCGTTGCTGTGCGGGGTGGCGCCGAACGCCGCGGTGCTGATCGGCGCACGGGCCCTCCAGGGGGTCGGCGGGGCGCTGCTCACCCCCGGATCGCTGGCCCTCATCCAGGCGAGCTTCCACCCGGACGACCGGGCCCGCGCCGTCGGCCTGTGGTCGGGGCTCGGCGGGGTCGGTGCCGCTGTCGGTCCCTTCGTCGGCGGCTGGCTCGTCGACGGGCCCGGCTGGCGATGGGTGTTCCTGCTCAATCTGCCGCTCGCCGCGATCTGTGTGCCCGTCGCGCTGCGTCACGTACCGGAGTCCCGGGACCCGGCGGCACACGGCCGGTTCGACGTCCTGGGGGCCGTGCTCGGGGCGCTCGCGCTCGCCGGGGTGACGTATGCGCTGATCGAGGCGCCGGGGCGCGGTGCGTCGCCGCTCGTCATCGGCTCGGCCGTGGCCGGGGTGCTGCTCGGCGTGGCGTTCGTGCGGGTGGAGCGGCGGCGGCCGGATCCGATGCTGCCGCCGTCGATCTTCGCGTCCCGGCTGTTCACCTCGGTCAACATCGTGACGTTCTGTGTGTACGCGGCTCTCGGCGGCTTCTTCTTCCTCTCCGCGATCCAGCTCCAGGTGGTCGCCGGGTACTCGGCGCTGGGCGCGGGCACCGCGTTGCTGCCCACCACCGTCCTGATGCTGCTGTTCTCCGCCTCGGCGGGGGACCTGGGGCGGCGCATCGGCCCCCGTATCCCGCTCACCGTCGGCCCGCTGCTGGCCGCCGCCGGGATGCTCCTGATGCTGCGGGTCGGACCCGGGGCCTCGGTGACCTCGTACCTGAGCGACGTGCTGCCCGCCGTGCTGATGCTCGGACTGGGCCTGGTCACGCTCGTCGCGCCGCTCACCGCGACCGTCCTGGCCGCCGTGGACGCCGGGCGGGCGGGGCTGGCCAGTGGCATCAACAACGCGGCGGCCCGTGCCGCCGGGCTGATCGCGGTGGCCGCGCTGCCGCTGCTCGCGGGCATGGGGCCGGAGGCGTACCGGGACGCGGGCGAGTTCGCCGCGACCTTCCGGCGGGCCATGCCGATGTGCGCGGGGCTGCTGGTGGCCGGCGCGGTGATCGCCTTTTGGACGGTGCGTACCCCGCCCGCGGCGGCCCGTGACACCCGGCCCGAGTGCGCCGTGCACTGCGGGGTCGCCGCGCCGCCCCTGGAGCCGGAGCACGAGCCGCACACACGCGCCGGAACGTGAACCGGGGTGCGGCCCCACCGGCCCCCCGTGCCAGGCACACTTGATCCCATGTCCATCCACGAGAACCTTCTCGGGGGCCCTGCCCCGACCCATCTGCCCGACGACCCCGAGCCCCGCGAGCTGCTCGCGGGCGGTACGCCGCCCGCCGACGTCGCGGCGAAGTACCCCACCTCGTCGCTGGCCTGGGCTCAGCTCGCCGACGAGGCGTTCGAGGGCGGCCGGGTCATCGAGTCGTACGCGTACGCCCGTACCGGCTACCACCGCGGCCTCGACTCCCTGCGCCGCGCGGGCTGGAAGGGCCACGGCCCCGTCCCGTTCGAGCATGAGCCGAACCGCGGCTTCCTTCGCGCGCTGCACGCCCTCGCCCGCGCCGCCCAGGTGATCGGCGAGCAGGACGAGTACGAGCGTTGCTCGACGTTCCTGCGGGACTCCTCGCCGACCGCCGCCGACATCCTGGGCTGAGCCGCCCCCCCCACCCGTACGCAGCACAGTTCACCGGGCCCCGCGGGCCGCACCACCGCCCGCGGGGCCCCGTGCTGTCCCGGTGTCCGGCCCTCCCGGTGCGCCGGGAGGGCCGCCGGTCCGGCGCACGCCCGGCGCGCGCCCGGATTAGGATGCGGACAGGGGACCGGAGCTCCACCACCTCACGGAAGGGGCGGACCGCTACCCGGAAGCTCGTGTCGAGGAGACAGAAATGTCGACCAACCACCCCGGCCCCGAAGCCACCGGTGCGCAGGCCCCGCACCTGGACTTCGCGGGAACGACTCCGTACGAGGACTATGTCCAGGCGGATGTCCTGACCCACCTCCAGCACCTTCGCTCCGACGACCCCGGCGAAATGGTCTTCCTGGTCACCACCCAGGTCATGGAGCTGTGGTTCACGGTCATCGTCCATGAGTGGGAGACCGCGGCGCACGCCCTGCGCGAGGACCGCATACCGGTCGCCCGGGACGCACTGAAGCGCTCGCTGCGGGAACTGGAGGCGCTCAACGCCTCCTGGACCCCGCTCGCCGCACTCACCCCCGGCCAGTTCAACTCCTACCGCGGCGCGCTCGGCGAGGGCTCCGGCTTCCAGTCGGCGATGTACCGGCGGATGGAGTTCCTGCTCGGCGACAAGTCCGCGTCCATGCTCGTGCCGCACCGGGGCGCGCCCCGTGTGCACGCCGAGCTGGAGAAGGCGCTGGGCGAGCCCAGCCTGTACGACGAGGTTCTCGCCCTGCTCGCCCGGCGCGGCCACGCCGTGCCGCAGGCCGTGCTCGGCCGGGACCTGACCCGGAAGTACGAGCCGTCCCCCGAGATCGAGGCCGTCTGGGCGGAGATCTACGGCGATCCGGAGCGGTACGACGACCTCGTCCGGCTCGGTGAGCTGATGACCGACGTCGGCGAACTGGTCTGGCGCTGGCGCAACGACCATCTCGTCGCCACCCGGCGGGCGATGGGTTCCAAGACCGGCACCGGCGGTTCCGCCGGAGTGGCCTGGCTGGAGAAGCGGGCCACGAAGAACGTGTTCCCCGAGCTGTGGACGGCGCGCAGCCATGTCTGAGACCACGACGGGTATGACGGGCGCGAGGGGCACGACGGCCGCGACGGGCCTCGCCGCGCGGGCCGCCGCGCTCGACGCCGCCGACGAACTCGCCTCCCGGCGAGCCCTGTTCACCCTCGACGACACCGTCTACCTCGACGGCAACTCGCTGGGTGCGCTGCCGGCCCACGTACCCGACCGCGTCCAGGACGTCCTCACCCGTCAGTGGGGCGAGCTGCGCATCCGGTCCTGGGAAGAGAGCGGCTGGTGGACCGCGCCCGAGCGGATCGGCGACCGGATCGCGCCGCTCGTCGGGGCCGCCGCAGGGCGGATCGTCGTCGGCGACTCGACCAGCGTGAACGTCTTCAAGGCGGTCGTCGCCGCGAGCCGGCTGGCGGCGGACGGACGCGACGAGATCCTTGTTGACGCGACGACGTTTCCCACGGACGGGTACATCGCCGAGTCCGCCGCCCGGATGACCGGCCACCGGATCGTCCCGGTCGCGCCCGCCGAGGTGACGGCCGCGCTGGGCCCGCGTACGGCCGTCGTCCTGCTCAACCACGTCGACTACCGCACCGGCAGGCTCCACGACCTCCCCGGGCTGACCGCCGCCGTGCACGCGGCGGGCGGCCTCGCTGTCTGGGACCTGTGCCACAGCGCGGGCGCCCTGCCGGTCGGCCTGGACGCGCACGGGGTGGACCTGGCCATCGGCTGCACGTACAAGTACCTGAACGGCGGCCCCGGTTCGCCCGCCTACCTGTACGTCGCCGAGCGCCATCAGGCCGCCTTCGACTCGCCCCTGCCGGGGTGGACGTCGCATGCGGACCCGTTCGCGATGACGCCCGCGTACGCCCCGGCGGACGGTGCCGTACGGGGCCGGGTCGGCACCCCGGACATCCTGTCCATGCTGGCGCTGGAGGCCGCGCTGGACGTGTGGGACGGGGTGTCCGTCGAGTCCGTACGGGCCAAGTCCCTCGCGCTGACGGACTTCTTCCTGGAGTGCGTCGCCGCGTATGTGCCGGACGGCCGGGTCAGTTCGATCACTCCCCTCGCGCACGCGGAGCGCGGCAGCCAGGTCGCGCTGCGCTGCGCGGAGGCCGAGCCGGTGATGCGGGCGCTCATCGAGCGGGGCGTCGTCGGTGACCTGCGGCGACCGGACATCCTGCGGTTCGGGTTCACTCCGCTGTACGTGGGGTTCGCGGACGCGGAACGGGCCGCGCGCGTCCTGGCCGAGGTGCTGGCCGAGGTGCCGAAGGGGAAGTGAGGGGAAGTGACCGGACGGGGGCGGTCCGGACGGGCCGCCCCCGACTGGTACCGTCCCCGCAGGTCACGCCAGTTGGGCACATGGCCCCGGCACAGGCCCGGCACAGACCCGGCCACCGTGTGGGTACACACTGGCGTCGGGACCACGCGCCGGTACTGGCTGACTGGTACACGTACTGGCACAGGCACACGCACTGGCACAGGCATTGGCATTGGACGGTTGGAGCAGCATGTCGGATTCTGCCGCGCGTGATCGTGACGCCGCCGAGACCGAGTCGGCGTTCGCGCATCCGGTGGTCGCCCCCGATCGGTCCGCCGCCTACGGCAGCCACCCCGACCAGGTGATCGACTTCTTCGCACCGCGCGACGGCCGGACCGGGGTGCCGCTCGTCGTCCTGTTCCACGGCGGGGCCTGGCGGGCCCCGTACGACCGGGCCCATGTCTCGCCGCTCGCGGACTTCCTGGCCCGGCGCGGCTTCGCCGTCGCCAACGTGGAGTACCGGCGCGGCGGCGAGATCCCGCGGCAGGGCGGTGCGGGGCCGGTCGCGGGCCGCTGGCCCGAGACGTTCGACGACGTCGCCGCCGCGATGGACGCCCTGCCGGTGCTGGCCGCCCGGGAACTGCCGCAGGCCGATCTGCGGCGGACCGTGGTGACCGGACACTCGGCGGGCGGCACCCTGGCGCTGTGGGCGGCGGCCCGGCACGAGCTTCCCGAAGGGTCTCCGTGGCGGCTGCCCTCGCCGCCGCCGCTGCGCGGAGTCGTCGCCCTGGCGCCGATCGCCGACTTCACGGCCGCTGTCGAGCTGGGGATCTGCTCCGGCGCCGTGGGGCAACTCCTGGGTGGGGAAGATGACTTCGAGGGCCGTCGGGCGTCCAGTGATCCGGCCGTGCTGCTGCCGACCGGCATCGCGACGGCCGTGGTGCAGGGCACCGACGACCTGACCGTGCCGCAGGCGGTGTCGGAGGCGTTCGTCGACGCGGCGGCGAAGGCGGGCGAGACAGTGGGGCTGACCCTGCTGGAGGGCGTCGGCCACTTCCCGCTGATCGACCCGTCGGCGGACGCGTGCGCGGTGGTGGCGGAGGAGCTGGCCCAGCTGGCGTGGTGAGGGCGGGCGGGCGCGGGGGCGTGTCGTGCTGCTGTGCGGTGGGGCGTGCGCGGGGCTCGCGGCGGTGTGCGGGTGCGCCGTGCGGGGATGTGCGGGGCTGTGCGCCGGGCGCGCGGGTGCGCCTCGTAGTACTTGAGGGGGACGCTCCGGAATCCGTATCACTGCGGACGACCGGCGCCGCGCCGCCGCCTACCGTGGAGGCGTGACCCAGACCCAGACCCAGACGAAGACCAGAAGCCCGGAGCTGCGGGCCTTCAAGGGCGCGATAGCCGGCCTGCGACAGGACCTCTTCCACGACATCTTCGCCTACCGCCCGCTGGCCCCGATGAGCGGCGAGGGGCGGTTCTTCCGGCTGGTGCCCGCACGGCTGCGGAAGCACGCCGTCTGGACCCCGCACGCCCTGGTACTGCTGGCCGCGTTCTTCACCGTGACGCTCGCGATCGACACGTGGCACCGGCAGTTCTTCCTCGGTGCGCTGCCCGCGGTTCCGGTCGCGCTGACCCTGGTCAGGCCGGTCGCCGCGTTCTGGCTGTCCATGGCGGTCTCCTTCATCACCGCCGTGACCAGCAATGACTGGCTGTGGGGGCCCAGCAGCTTCTTCGCGCACCTGGTGGTCCTGGTGGTCGTGGCGGCCAGGACACGGCCGCGTACCGCCGCCTGGATGTGGACGGCCAGCCTGCTGCTCGCCCTGCTGATGGAGAACAGCGGACCCATGCGGTACTCCTCCAGCATCGGGCCGATGCTCGTGCTCTCCGCCATGGCACTGCTCGTGGTGGGCATCGTCCACGTCCGGCGCGACGCCCAGCGTGAGGTGACCGTGCAGCGCACCGTCACCGCCGTCGAGCGCGACCGGCGCACGCTGCTGGAGGAGCGCACCACCATCGCCCGTGAGCTGCACGACGTCGTCGCGCACCACATGTCCGTCGTCGCGATCCAGGCGGAGGCGGCCCCCTACCGGGTGGAGAACCCGCCGCCCGAGCTGGAGCAGGCGTTCGTCACCATCCGGGAGAACGCGGTGGCCGCCCTCACCGAGCTGCGCCGGGTCCTCGGAGTGGTCCGCGCGGACGACTACGAGGCGCCGGACGCCCCGCAGCCCACCCTCGACGGGCTCGACGGACTCCTCGCCAATGTGCGGGAGGCGGGGCTGGAGTCGGAGAAGACGATCACCGGTGCGGTGCGCGAGCTTCCGCAGGGCGTCGAGCTGTCGGCGTACCGGATCATCCAGGAAGCCCTCAGCAACACGCTGCGGCACGCACCGGGCGCCACCGCGCAGGTCGAGCTCGCCTATGTGCTCGGCGGCCTCGGGCTGCGTGTCGTCAATGGGCCGCCCACCGGCCTGGTGAAGCCCTCACCGGGGGCCGGGCACGGGATCACCGGAATGCGGGAGAGGGTCGCCATGCTGAACGGGGAGATGACGGCGGGGGCGACCGAGGCCGGCGGATACGAGATCGCCGCCTTCATCCCCGTACAGACCACGCACGACACGCACGACGCACACGGCACGCGGGACACGCGGGACGACACGCACGACAGATACGACACCGAGCGGGACGAGAAGGCATGAACGACATCCGGGTCCTGATCGTCGACGACCAGATGATGGTGCGGGAGGGTTTCTCCGTGCTGCTCAACGCGATGCCGGGGATCGAGGTCGCCGGTGAGGCGGTCGACGGGCGGCAGGCCGTCTCGCAGGTCGCGGCACTGCGCCCCGACGTGGTGCTGATGGACATCCGGATGCCGGTGATGAACGGCATCGAGGCGACCCGCGAGATCGTGGCGCGGAACGCGGACGCGAAGGTGCTGGTACTGACGACGTTCGACCTCGACGAGTACGTGTACCAGGCGCTGCGGGCCGGGGCCTCCGGCTTCCTGCTCAAGGATGCCTCGGCGCGGCAACTCGCCGATGGCGTACGGGTGGTGGCGTCCGGCGAGGCGTTGCTCGCGCCGACCGTGACCCGGCGGCTGATCACCGAGTTCGCCAAGGTCGCCGAGACACCCCGGCCGCCCGCCCTCGCCCGGATCGGCGATCTCACGGAACGGGAGACGGAGGTGCTCGTGCTCATCGCGCAGGGTCTGTCGAACGCGGAGATCGCCTCCCATCTGGTGGTCGCCGAATCCACCATCAAGACGCATGTCAGCCGCATCCTGGTGAAGCTCGGGCTGCGGGACCGGACCCAGGCGGCGGTGTTCGCGTACGAGGCCCGGCTGGTCACGCCCGGCTGAGGGCGGGGACGGGCGGTGGCTCCGGGGCGGGGCCCCGTGCGGCGTCGGCCCGCTCGCTCCGTACGCACCGGAGCCTCCGCGGCCGGTGCCGGTCCGCCCCGTACGCACCGGAGCCTCCGCGGCCGGTGCCGGTCCGCCCCGTACGCACCGGAGCCTCCGCGGCCGGTGCCGGTCCGCTCCGTACGCACCGGAGCCCTTGCGGTAGCGCCCGGCGCCGGTAGCGTCGGGTCATGCACGTGTCCTTCGATCCCTGGTCTCCGGCGTTCGTCGCCGATCCGTACCCCGCCTACGCCGCCCTGCGTGCCACCGGCCGGGCGCACTACTTCGAGCCGACCCGGCAGTGGCTGATCCCGCACTACTCGGATGTGTCGGGCCTGCTGCGTGACCGGCGCCTGGGCCGCACGTATCTGCACCGCTTCACCCACGAGGAGTTCGGCCTCCCGGCGCCGCCCGACGCGCACGAGCCGTTCCACACCCTCAATGGGCAGGGCCTCCTCGATCTGGAGGCCCCGGACCACACCCGGATCCGGCGGCTCGTCTCCAAGGCGTTCACCCCGCGCACGGTCGAGGGGCTGGCGCCGACCGTACGGCGGCTGGCGGCCGAGCTGGTGGACGCGTTCGTCGCCGAGGGCGGCGGCGATCTGCTGGCCGCCGTCGCCGAACCCCTGCCGGTCGCCGTCATCGCCGAAATGCTCGGCGTCCCGGAGTCCGACCTGATCTCCGCGCTCATCGCCGCCCACGACGAGGGGGAGCGGCTGAGCGAGCAGGAGATGATCTCCACCTGTGTGCTGCTGCTGAACGCGGGGCACGAGGCGACGGTCAACACCACCGTCAACGGGTGGCGCACGCTCTTCGCGCACCCGGACCAGCTGGCGGCGCTGCGCGCGGACCATGGGCTGCTGCCGACGGCCGTGGAGGAACTGATGCGGTACGACACCCCGTTGCAGATGTTCGAGCGCTGGGTGCTGGACGACATCGAGATCGGCGGCACGGTCATTCCGCGCGGGTCGGAGGTGGCGCTGCTGTTCGGCTCGGCCAACCGGGACCCGGAACGGTTCGCGGAGCCGGATGCGCTCGATCTGTCGCGGCAGGACAACCCGCACGTCACGTTCGGGGCGGGTATCCACTACTGCCTGGGCGCGCCGCTGGCCCGTATCGAACTCGCCGCCTCGTTCGGGGAGTTGCTGCGCAAGGCGCCGACGATGCGGGTGACGGCGGAGCCCCAGTGGCATCCCGGCTATGTGATCCGGGGGCTCAAGGAGCTGCGCGTGGAGCTGTGAGCGACAGGGCGGAGTCCGGTTCGGGGGCGCCGGACTCACCCGGTGCGTGAGCGTCCGGCGGCGCGTTTCAGGTCAGCGGCAGGGTGCGGTACCAGTCCGTCGAGGCGGCCAGCCGGTCGAGGGGGCCGGGTCCCGGTTCCACTCCGGTGCGCTGCCAGACCTCGTCGGACCGGTACCAGTGGTCCTGCGCGAGGAGATGGAACTGCCTCTCGCTCACGATCCCCGGACGGTCGGCGAGCTCCTGGAGGCAACGGTCCCAGGACCGGTCCTCGTCGGCGGGAGGGGGCACGATCCCGTGCTCGGCGAGGGCCGCGACCAGATCACCGATCCGTACCGGCCGGGGATGCGCCGCGTGGAACACCGCGGGCCCCGGTGGTGCCGGTGCCAGCGCGACGGCGGTGATCAGCCGTCCCAGGTCCGACGCGTCCACGACCGACAGCGAGGCGGCTCCGCCCGCCCACCGGCCGGGCACCCGCTTCAGCAGCTCGGCCAGCGCGGTGACGACCCAGCGGTCACCCGTTCCCAGGACCAGCCCGGCGCGGAGCACCACCGCTCCGGCCCGCAGCGCGTGCTGTTCGCCCGCGAGCCGCGTCGCGCTGGCGGCCGACAGCGGGGCGGGGGTGAGGTCGGCGATGTCCTGGCCGGTGTGCGGGCCCCGGCCGTAGACCGCAGTGGTGGACAGATGTACGACGCGCGGTGTCCCGGCGCGTACCGCCTCCGCCATGAGAGCGGCGGTGCCCGCCTCGTTCACGGCGCGGCAGCTCTCCTCGCTCCCCGAGACCTTGGACGCCAGGTGGACCAGTACGTCGGCGTCCTCGCAGATCCCGTGCAGCGAGCCGGGGTCGGTGAGTTCGGCCCGTACCCACTCCACGCCCGGTGCGCCGGCGTGGGCCGCCCGCCGGCCGGCGAAGCGGACCGTCACCCCGTCACGGGCGAGCAGCTCCTTGGCGACATGCGCGCCGATGAACCCCGTACCACCGGTGACGACGACCCGGGTGCCGGTCACCTCGCCTCCGTCACGGGCACGCCGTTCAGGTCGAGGGCGGCGAGCGTCTCCGGTGTGGCGATGCCGGGCAGCAGGAAGCGCCACAGGTTCGTGATGCGCAGGGTCAGGTCCGAGCGGCCCGTCGTTATCTCCGACATCAGCTGTGTTCCGGTGTACGCGCCGACGAGTGTCTGCGAAAAGCTCTTCTCGTCGACGTCGTACCGGAGTTCGCCCGCCGCCCTGGCCACCACCAGCTCCTTGTGGAAGAGCGCCGCCCACCAGGAGTAGATCGAGTCGTCGTGCCGGGCCGGACCCGCGGGGTCCACGGCGAGCCGCACCCCGGCGCGCAGCAGAACATTGTGCTGCATCTCCACGGCCAGCATGAGGGTGACGTTCACCAGCTGTTGCAACCCCCGTGGTTCTGCGGGCAGTTCCAGGTCGGCCGCCTGCTCCAGCATGACGGCGTGCGCCAGTTCTTCCTTCGATTTGAAGTGGAAGTACATGGCGCCCTGTGTCATGCCCGCACGGGCCAGAATTTTGTTCGTACCCGCCCCGTAATATCCGCATTCGTCGAAACACTCGGCCGCCGCCTTGAGGAGAGCCCTCCGGGTTCGGACGGCACGTTCCTGTGGTGGTTTGGACTTCATCAGGATGACCCATGCTTTCTCGACAAACAAAGAGACCTCCCTCTATGTTAATGAAATGATGATCGTCGCTCAACTCGGCGGCGAGTGCTCTTACACGGAGGGGGGCGGTCCTCGTGCCCGCACACGACGCTGCCGGAAACTGCATCCTCGAACCAGTCATCGACCAAGTGCCGCAGCACTACGTGCACAAGTCGAACGCCGCTGAGGTCTACCTCAAGAACTGGACCAGGACGGGACCGGACGCCTTCCGCGTCGTCGCCGACTGGCCCGCCACGCACGCCTTCTACCGTGTGGGGACGGCGTTCGATCTCCTGCTGCTCTGCGAGACGATCCGTCAGACCTTTCCGCTGCTGTGTCACGCCGCGTACGAGGTGCCGATCGGGCATCAGCTCATCTGGGAGAGCTTCGCCTTCCAGGTCGACAGCGCCGCGTACGGTGCGGATCTCGGCCGTGAGGTCGAACTCCACGTCGAGTGCTTCGACCTGTCGTACCGGGGCCGCCGCCCCGCCGCCCTCTCCATGCGCATGGTCATCACGCGGGGCGGCGTCGAAGTGGCGACCGCCCGGACCAGATTCACCACGCACACCCCAGGGGTCTACCGGCGACTGCGCGGGGCCTACGCCGACGCGTCCGCGGCCATGGCCCGTTCGGTGCCCGCCCCCGCGCCGGCCGCCGCCGACGACGTCCGGCGTTCGCACGTGGACGATGTCGTGATCAGCCCAGGCACCCCGGGCGCGGACAGGCAGCTCAGAGTCCTCGCCCCGCACCCCGTCCACTTCGACCACCCCGTGGACCATGTGCCGGGCATGCTGCTGCTGGAGTCGGCGCACCAGCTGACGTACGACCTCATGCGCGGAGCCGGCCGGCCGGTCGAGATAACCGCCCTGGACTGCACGTTCACCCAGTACGTCGAGCTGGACGCGCCCTGTGCGCTCCGCTCCGAGCCCCTCGGCCCCGATGTCGCGGGCCGCGCCCGGCTCCGGGTCGAGGCCGTGCAGGCCGGCCGTGTCGCCTTCGCGGCCACGGTCACCACGACGGCTCCCTCGGAGGCGGAGGCGGGGGCGGAGACAGGGACGGCGGCGGCGACGGTGGCGGAGACCGGGGCCGACGGGCCCGCCGGGAACGGTAGAGCGGCATGACCCAACAACCCGAGGACACTCCCTGGATACCCGATGCCCCCGCCCCGACGGCACGTCTCACGGGGGTCAGTCTGCGGCATCTGCACGCCTTCCTCGCCGTTGCCGACACCTTGAGCTTCACCCACGCCGCCGCCAGGATGTCGAGCAACCAGCCCGCCCTGACCCGTTCCATCCGCCGTCTCGAAGAGCACATGGGTGTACGGCTGTTCCAGCGCACCACCCGCCAGGTCTCCCTGACCCCGGCGGGCGCGGCCCTGCGTGACGAACTCCAAGTGCTGCTGCCTCGCTTCGAGAAGGCCCTGTTCCCCGAGGGCGCCGCGCCCGTTCTGCGGCTCGGGTTCTCCTGGCTGCTCCCCGACGAGTGGGTCCACGAGGCCATCCGGCGCTTCGAGTCGGAGACCGGCGCCCGGGTCGAACTGCGGCGCCGCGACGACGCGTGCGCCGGAGTCGACCAGGCGGCCGTCGACGTGGCGATCCTGCGGGGCCGACCGCGGCGCAGCGGGGTGAGGGAGACGCCGCTCGGCACCGAGCGGTACGTCGCCGCCGTCCCGCGCCGGCATCCGCTGGCCGCACGGGAGCGGGTGGACTGGTTCGAACTGGCCGAGTACCCCCTGGTGCTCAACGAGGTCACCGGCCCCGTCGAGCAGAAGGACTGGGGCATCGCCCGTCGTCCCAGCACCGTTCTGTGCTGCCTCAACTTCGACGAGTGCATCGAGTCGGTGGCCGCGGGCAAGGGCATCAGCGTGGTGCCCGACCTGGTGCTGCGACGCAACGTCCACCCCTCCGTGGCCTTCGTGCCACTGCGGGGAGGGCCGAGCATCGCCATCTCGTTGATCCAGCCGGTCCAGGGCAGCCACCCCCTGTCGGACCGGTTCGTCCGCGTGGTCCAGCAGGTCCTGGCACCGGCCGTGCGGTTGGCGGCCGGGCCCCGCCGTCAGGGCCTGGCGGCCGGGGGCCGGTGACGCGCAGGGGGTGACCGTTCGGTACGACGGTCACCCCCTGTGCCCACGACAGGCGTGCGGCGGGGTCACGCGGGTACGAAGCGGGGTCACGCGGGTACGCGGCTGAGCGTGCGGGGCAGGCCCTCCCGTTCCCAGATGGAGTCCAGGGCGCGGGCGAAGTCCACGATCTCGCCATCGCTGTGGTGCGGCGTGGGCGTGACGCGCAGCCGCTCCGAACCCACCGGCACACTGGGCGCGTTGATGGGCTGGACATAGCAGCCGTACTGGTCCAGGAGCTGCCGGGCGACGTTGGTGCACTTGACGGCGTCACCGACGAGCACCGGCACGATGTGCGCGGCCTCGGACGCCACGGGGATGCCGTCGGCGCGCAGCAGGCCCTGGAGGAGCGCCGCCTTCTGACGCAGCGCGGCCCGCTCCCCGTCCGAACGCTTGAGATGGCGGACGGCGGCGAGCGCTCCGGCCGCGACCGCCGGAGGCAGCGCGGTGGTGAAGATGAACGCGGACGCGAAGCTCCGGACCGCGTCGATCACCGCGCCGGACCCGGCGATGTAGCCGCCCGCCGTACCGAACGCCTTCGCCAGCGTTCCCTGGACGACGTCGAAGCAGTCACCCAGCCCCCGTTCGGCGGCCAGGCCCGCACCGCGCGGCCCGTACATTCCCACCGCGTGCACCTCGTCGAGGTAGGTGAACGCGCCGTGCTGCCGGGCCAGTTCGGCGACCCGCTCCAGCGGCGCCATGTCGTTCCCCATGGAGTAGATGCTCTCCAGGGCGATGATCTTCGGCAGCGACGGGTCCGTACCGGCCAGCAGCTCTTCCAGATGGTCGGTGTCGTTGTGCCGGAAGACATGCTTCTCGGCCCCGCTGTGCCGGATACCGGCGATCATCGAGGCGTGGTTGAGGGAGTCCGAGAACACGACGCATCCGGGCGGCCGTCCCGCCAGCACCGTCAGCGCGGCGTCGTTCGCCGAGTATCCGGAAGGAAAGATGAGCGCGGACTCCATGCCGTGGAGATCCGCCAACTCCTCCTCCAGCGCTACATGGTGACGGATTTCACCCGAGATGTTCCGGGAGCCGCCGCTTCCGGCGCCCGCCTCGTCGACGGCCTTCTTCATCGCGGCCAGGACGAGCGGGTGCTGCCCCATTCCCAGGTAGTCGTTGCTGCACCACACGCTGATCCGCCTGCCGTCGCCGGGACCGTACTTCAGCGCGGTGGGGAAGGCGCCGGCCCGGCGTTCGATCTCCAGGAACGTGCGGTAGCCGCCCTGCTTCTTGAGGTTGTCGATCTGGGGCGAGAAGAATTCATCGTGGTGAAACACTGGCCCTCCGATGAACACGGCTTTCCGGACGTGACGCCAGGAATGTACAGGCGCTTGTCGGGCAAGGGAAATTCCGAATCCGCAGGGCCATGCGAAAGCTGCATAAATCGAGGTCGGAGTGGCTCCGGAACCACTCATTCCCAAAGCGCATAGATGATGTACAGGTCCCATTTCTCATGCTGCGGGTATCGCCCTAAAGTCCTTCGGTATGAGTTCCCAGGAGAAACCGCAGCCGCGGTCCGCCGACATGGGTGACATAGAAGAGCTCGTGCGCCTGCGCGGCTGTCTACTCAGCTCCGGGGGCGGCGCCCACACGGCCCGTACCCCCGAGGAGGACGACCTCTGGAAGCGCGCCTACCGGGCCTGGCTCGGCCGCGTCCTCGCCGGTGACGAGGAGGCCGTGCATGTCTCGGTGGTCGGCGGTGCGCATGCCCTGGTCGCCTGCGCCGTCGCCGTCGTGGACCAGCGCGCCCCGACCGTGCGATGTCCCAGCGGCCGGTCCGGCTGGGTGCAGACCGTGGTGGTCGACCCGGCGTCGCGGCATCGCGGACTCGGGGCACACGTGATGGAGCACGCCCTCGGCTGGCTCCGGGCGGCGGGCGCCGAAGCGGTCGTCGTGCAGACCGCCGAGGCCGGCTCCCCGCTCTACCGCGGGCTCGGATTCCAGCCGTCCGGCGAAGAGCTGCTTTCCTTGAGCCTGGAGGCGTCCGACTCCTCAAGGTCCTGATCGTCGGAATCGGGTATGCGGGGAAAATGCTTCCGCACCGCCTTCACCATCACCCGGGTGCCGAGGGAATTCGCGTATGAGGGGCGCACGCGCGAGGACGTGGACATTCCCTGATTTCAGTTACGAGACCGAGCTGGATGTCTGACCCCGCCCCCGCCCCGCCGCTGTCCCGGCTCCCGTGGCCGATCGACAGGGATGATCCGCGAATGGGAGCAGGGGCGAGGACGTGGATCTTCCGGGTCGGGCTCGGGGAGTTCCGGGTCCGGTCGGGAGTTCCCGGTCAGTTCACTATGTCGCGGCGTCGCAGCGCTGCCAGGCCCGCCGCCACCACGACCGCCGCGACCGCCGTCAGCAGCAGCACCGGGGTCCAGGTCATCTCCCCGCCCGGCAGCTTCGGCAGGTGGCTGAACGGTGAGAGGTTCATCGCGGGCTGCGGCAGGTCCACCGCCGGACCGATCCAGCCGATCGCCAGGCAGAGCCCGGCGATGCCCCACGAGGCCGATGCCAGCTTCGGCGCGGCCCCGTGGAGCAGGACCGCGATGCTGCCGAGCAGCCAGACCGCGGGGAGCTGGACCAGGGACGCGCCCAGGATCGCCGGAAGGTGATGGCCGTATCCGAGGGCCAGACCGAGACCGCCGACGACCATGATGAGCGCGGCGCCGCCGAAGGCGATGACCAGGTGCCCGGCGGCCCAGCCGATGCGGCCGACCCCGCCCGCGAGGACGGGTTCGGCGCGTTGGCCGGTCTCCTCGCCGTGCAGCCGGAGCACCGAGGCGACGATGTACAGCGCCGCCACTATCCCCAGCATCCCGACCATCGTCGCCAGGAACGCGTCGGTCAGCCCGGACTGACCGCCCATCCGCTCGAAGATCTCCTTCGTCTTCTCGTTGTCGCCGACCAGCTCCGCCGCCCCGCCGGTCAGGCTGCCGAAGATCACGCCGACGGCGGCGAAGGAGAGCGTCCAGCCGATCAGCGAACCGCGCTGGAGCCGCAGCGCCAGTCCGGCCGCCGTGGAGATCCGCCCCGTGGCCGGGCCCGGACGGGTCGCCAGGAAGCTCATGCCGACATCGCGCCGCCCGGCCAGGGTGTACGCGAGCACGGCCTGGACCCCGATAGCGGCGGCCAGGATCAGCAGGACCCACCAGCGCTCGACGGCGTAGGCCCGGACGTGCTCGGCCCAGCCGATGGGGGAGAGCCAGGTCAGTGCGGAGGAGCCGTCGTCCGTCGCGGAGTCGCCCGCCGCCTTCAGGACGAACGCGGCCCCGATCGCCGCCGCCGTCAGCCCCTTCGCCAGCCGGGCGCTCTCGGTGAACTGGGCGGCGATGCCCGCCGTACAGGCGAAGAGCACACCCGTGCCGGCCACCGACATGGCCAGCGCCACCGCTCCCGCGCCGCCCGCACCGGCGCCCGACAGCGCGGCCACTATCACCAGGGCCAGCGCGGCGTTGGCGATCACGGCGGTCAGGAGGGCGGCGGTCAGCGGGGCGCGCCGGCCCACCATCGCGGAGGAGAGCATCTCCTGACGCCCGGTCTCCTCCTCCTCGCGGGTGTGCCGGATCACGATGATCAGGCTCATCACGGCGGCCAGCGCGGCTCCGAAGCCGACCATGCGCCAGGCCACGAGCCCGCCGAGCGAGTCGTCGAAGATCGGCCCGTACAGCGCGCGGATCGAGCTGTTGCCGTTCATCGAGGCGGCCATGTCGGCGCGCTGGGCGGCCGTCTCGTACAGCGAGGCGTAGGACTTGGCCACGGAGGAGAAGGAACCTCCGAGCACCAGGACCCAGATCGGCATCATCAGCCGGTCCCGGCGCAGGGCGAGCCGCAGCAGGGTCCCGGTCCCGGAGAGCGGGCCGTGACGCGGCGCCGGGCGGCGTACGGCGGTGGGGACGGTCATGGCCGCGGTCATCGCGCCGCCACCTCCTCGGGCACCTGGTCGGCGGCGTAGTGCCGCATGAACAGCTCCTCCAGCGTGGGTGGGGTGCTGGTCAGCGAACGGACCCCGGAGGCGGTGAGCGACGCGAGCACCGCGTTCAGCTTGTCCGTGTCCACCTGGAGCTTGACCCGGCCGCCCTGGATGTCGAGATCGTGCACACCGGGCAGCCGCGCGAGTCCGTCGGGCGCGCGGGACAGCTCGGCGGTGATGCTCGTACGGGTCAGGTGGCGCATGTCCGCGAGCGAACCCGTCTCCACCGTCCGGCCCTGCCGGATGATGCTGACCCGGTCGCAGAGTGCTTCGACCTCGCTGAGGATGTGGCTGGAGAGCAGCACGGTCCGGCCGCGCTCCCGCTCCTCCTCGACGCAGCTCTGGAAGACCTCCTCCATCAGCGGGTCCAGCCCGCTGGTCGGCTCGTCCAGGATCAGGAGGTCGACGTCGGAGGCGAAGGCGGCGACGAGGGCGACCTTCTGCCGGTTGCCCTTGGAGTACGTACGCCCCTTCTTCGTCGGGTCCAGCTCGAACCGTTCGATCAGGTCGGCGCGGCGGGAGCGGTCCAGCCCGCCGCGCAGCCGCCCGTAGAGGTCTATGACCTCGCCCCCGGAGAGATTGCGCCACAGGGTGACGTCACCGGGGACGTACGCCACGCGCCGGTGCAGGGCTACCGCGTCGTGCCACGGGTCCCGGCCGAGCAGCTGCGTGGCGCCCGAGTCGGCCCGCAGCAGCCCCAGCAGAACCCGGATGGTGGTGGACTTCCCGGAGCCGTTGGGCCCGAGGAAGCCATGAACCTCACCGGTCTCGACCGTGAGATCGAGGCCGTCCAGCGCACGTGTCCGCCCGAACGACTTATGCAGTCCGGCCACGGTGATTGCCTTCGTCATGTTTTGAACGTACGCTACTTTCATAAATTTGTGAAGTTAAGGAAGCGTATAAAATTGAGCCGTGATCCGGGCAGGGGAGACGATGTGGCGATGAACAGCGAGAACGGCGCGGACGCGCGCGACGAACAGGGCGAGCGGGACACGGCGGCCGTGTCCCGGTTCATCGAACGGTTCGCCGCCGATATGACCGACGCGGGCATGCAGCGGATGGCGTCCCGCGTCTTCGCGGCGCTCCTCGCCGATGACGACGCGTCGATGACCTCGGCGGAGCTGGCCCTCGCGCTCCAGATCAGCCCGGCCGCAGTCTCCGGCGCGGTCAGCTATCTCGCCCAGGTCGACATGGTGAGCCGCGAGCGCGAGCCGGGCTCCCGCCGCGACCGCTACCGCCTGCACAACGAGATCTGGTACACCACGTTCGCCAGCCGGGACCGGGTGCTCACGCGCTGGGAGGACACCCTGAAGGAGGGCGCCCGCACGCTGGGCGACGACTCCCCGGCCGGGGTCAGGATGGCGGAGACGGCGGCGTTCTTCGAGTTCGTCCAGGTGGAGCTGGTGGGGATGATGGAGCGCTGGAAGGCCCACCGCGAGACACTCGTTTCCCGCCGGAGCAGGGCTGACGGATCAGGACTGCCGGAGCCGAGCGATGGATCGGGAGTGACGGATCAGGCGTGACGGATCGGGAGTGACGGATCAGGTGCGATCCCGCCGGATCGGTGTGCCCCGCGGATCGGGTGCGATCGCGCAGCAGACAACTCAAGCAGCCGCGGAGGCGGAGG
Organism: Streptomyces sp. NBC_01433; assembly: GCF_026340105.1. Taxonomy (NCBI): domain Bacteria; kingdom Bacillati; phylum Actinomycetota; class Actinomycetes; order Kitasatosporales; family Streptomycetaceae; genus Streptomyces; species Streptomyces sp. NBC_01433. The sequence continues at coordinate 2,740,517 of NZ_JAPEPM010000001.1, forward strand.
CGGCGGCGCAGTGGCCGGCCGGCTACGTCAGCGGGTACGACGTCCTGCCGGAGGCCTCGTCGATCTCCTCGTGCGCCTTGGTCAGCAGCCTCATCGCCAGTTCGTTGAGCGCACGCGCTCCCGCGATCTCCTCGCCGACTCTCTGCTGATCCGAGTCGGAGGGGTGGCGGCTGGCGTATCCGTGCGCCCGCACCTCGCTCCCGTCGGAGAGCCTCACCATCGCCGCCGCACGGGTGCGGTGGGTGTCCTCCTCGAATTCCAGCTCGATGTGCCAGCCGACAGCGGTCCGGGTCATGACAGTCACCTCCGAAACCTCCAGAGCCCCCACAACCCCCTGGCCCCCGCAGCCCTCTCTTCTCAGAGTGCGCCCGTTCCCCCGTCCGCGCTCGCCGGGCAGGGCAGCATCAGCCCCCAGGCACCCGCCCGCACCGTCCACGTCCGGGTCCGGACCGGGCCGCCGACCTGTATGTCCGCCCGGTAGCGGAAGTCCGCGCCGGAGACCGTGACGGACTTCGCCTCCGCCGTGACCGTCCCGCCCGACGACGTGTGCACCACCACGTCGGCGAGGCCGCCGTCGCCCTGTGAGGTCACCGAGACGCACTCGACCGGCCGGTCCAGGTCATTGAGCAGGATTCCGTCCGCCTCGACCCGCAACCGGTGTTTCCGCAGCGGCGCGGCATGGGAGGGCAGCCCCGGGCGCACCAGGGACGCCATCAACGAGCGGCAGGTGTCCCAGACCGCCGTGACACCCGTGTGCGGCTCACCCGAACCAGAACCAGAACCAGCGGCAGAACCCGAGCCGGACCCCGAACCCCCTTCCTGTCCCGGACCCGGGCCCGCGCCGGTCCCCGGGGCAGGAAGCGGGCCGGGGATGCGCAGGTGGCCCAGGACGACGCCGTCGCTGTCGTCCACCAGCAGGTCCAGCTTCCGTACGGCTCCGTCGAGCGCCGTTCTCGCGGCGGCCACCGCGCCCCGGGGCACGCCGAGTGCGCGGGCCAGTTCCAGCGCGTGCGCGGCGCCGACCGGGATCAGGGAGAGCGCGCCGTCGGCCAGCTCCCGCTCACGGTGCAACTGGGCCACCGCGCGCAGCAGCGCGTGGTCGTCGCCGACGACCACCGGCCTTCGGTTGCCCCGGCGGGCCAGGGCCCGTGCGAACTCCTCCGGACTGTCCGGGAGGCAGATTTTGGCGTGCGAACCGGCGCTCAGCACGTCCTTGGCGATACGTACGGACTCGCCGTCGGTCCGGCGGGCAACCGGGTCGATGAGCACCAGAAGCTGGTGGTCGCCGTCGTCGGGGGGCTCTGCAGCCGACACCTCGGTCCTTCCTCGGGTAGCATCTTGGTGCAAGAGCCCCTTGCGCTATTGCGCCAGGGGCTTCGTCTATTCCGGGGCACCCGGTTCGACGGCTCAGGCTTTGCCGTACATCGTCGTGCGGCAGGTACGACCTTTACGTACGCCCCCTGACCTTGGACATGCCCCGCCCGGAAGGGGTGTACGCCTGTGCCCGCACTTGTGCTGCTCGGTGCTCAGTGGGGTGACGAGGGCAAGGGGAAGGCCACCGACCTCCTCGGTGGATCCGTGGACTATGTGGTGCGTTACCAAGGCGGCAACAACGCCGGTCACACGGTCGTCGTAGGCGACCAGAAGTACGCACTGCATCTCCTCCCCTCCGGAATCCTGTCGCCGGGGTGTACCCCGGTCATCGGAAACGGTGTCGTGGTCGACCCGGCGGTCCTGCTCTCCGAGCTGAGCGGTCTGAACGAGCGAGGCGTCGACACGTCCAAGCTTCTGATCAGCGGCAACGCTCATTTGATCACTCCGTACAACGTCACGCTCGACAAGGTGACGGAACGCTTCCTCGGTAAGCGGAAGATCGGCACGACCGGCCGCGGTATCGGCCCGACGTACGCCGACAAGATCAACCGGGTGGGCATCCGCGTCCAGGACCTCTACGACGAGTCGATCCTGGTGCAGAAGGTCGAAGCGGCCCTGGAGCAGAAGAACCAGCTCCTGGCCAAGGTCTTCAACCGGCGCGCGATCGAGGCCGGAAAGATTGTCGAGGAGATGCTCCAGTACGCGGAGCAGATCAAGCCCTACGTCGCCGACACGACGCTGATCCTGAACGACGCCATCGACGAGGGCAAGGTCGTCCTCTTCGAGGGCGGCCAGGGCACCCTGCTCGACGTCGACCACGGCACGTACCCCTTCGTCACCTCCTCGAACCCGACCGCGGGCGGCGCCTGCACCGGTTCCGGCGTGGGCCCGACGAAGATCAGCCGGGTCATCGGCATCCTCAAGGCGTACACGACGCGCGTCGGCGCCGGGCCGTTCCCCACGGAGCTGCTCGACGAGGACGGCGAGGCGCTGCGGCGCATCGGTGGCGAGCGCGGTGTCACCACCGGCCGTGACCGTCGCTGCGGCTGGTTCGACGCCCCGATCGCGCGGTACGCGACCCGGGTCAACGGACTCACCGACTTCTTCCTCACCAAGCTGGACGTGCTCACCGGCTGGGAGCAGATCCCGGTCTGCGTGGCGTACGAGATCGACGGCAAGCGCGTCGAGGAACTCCCGTACAACCAGACCGACTTCCACCACGCGAAGCCGATCTACGAGATGCTGCCGGGCTGGTCCGAGGACATCACCAAGGCCAAGACCTTCGACGACCTGCCGAAGAACGCGCGGGCGTACGTGAAGGCCCTGGAGGAGATGTCGGGCGCACCGATCTCCGCGATCGGTGTCGGCCCCGGCCGCACCGAGACCATCGAGATCAACTCGTTCCTGTAGGGACCACGCCAGGGACCACGCCAGGAACACCGCAGTACGTACGGAAGGGCCCCGGATCGGCGTGACAGCGCTGATCCGGGGCCCTTCCCCGTTGCGGCAAAGGGGCTTCCTGGTCTAGACCTTGACAGGTTCAGGCCACCAGGGCTTGAGTGTTCGGCACGTCAAGTCGGCACGTCAACTCCGCCCGCCGTGGCGTTCGGCGCGCCGCGCCGAAGGGGTGAGCAGCGCTGAACCGCATCAAGAGCTTCCTGACCGTCCTGAGTGCCGTCGTCGCGACGGCCGCCTTCGTCCCCGCAGCTTCCGCGGCCTCCGCGACGGCCGCCACCACCGGACCCGCCGGACCTGCGGTGGCCTCCGCACCGGCCGCGCCCGCCGCCTCTACCGGAGCCGTCACCTCCGCGTGCGCGCCGCTCTGGAGTTCCTCGACCGCCTACACGGCCGGTGGCACCGTCTCCCACCACGGGCGCAACTGGAGTGCCAAGTGGTGGACGCGGAACGAGAATCCGGGCGCCACCACCGTCTGGTCCGACCGGGGAGCCTGTACGGGCGGGGTCTCGGACTTCGTGATCAGCGAGGCGCGGTTCGACGAGATCTTCCCGGACCGTGACGCCTTCTACACGTACCAGGGGCTGATCGACGCCCTGCACGCCTATCCGCGCTTCGCCAATACCGGGACGCCCGGGACGCGGGCCCGCGAGGCCGCCGCCTTCCTGACGCACGCGCACTTCGAGTCGGTCGGGCTGAAGTACGTGAAGGAGATCAACGAAGCCAACTACTGGCGCAAGTGCGACTACAGCCGGCCCTACGGCTGCCCGGCGGGCCAGAAGGCGTACTACGGCCGCGGCCCCATCATGTTCAGCTGGAACTTCAACTACAAGGCCGCCGGTGACGCGCTCGGCCTCGATCTGCTGAACAACCCGTGGCTCGTCGAGCAGGACCCGTCGGTCGCCTGGCAGACCGCCCTTTGGTACTGGAACACCCAGAACGGCCCCGGCACCATGACCTCGCACGAGGCCATGGTCGGCGGTGCGGGCTTCGGCGAGACCATCCGTTCGCTCAACGGCTCGCTGGAGTGCGACGGCGGCAACCCCGAGTCGGTGGCGGCGCGGGTGGCCACGTACGAGCGGATCACCGGGATCATCGGTACGGCACCGGGTTCCGGCCTCACCTGCTGAGCCGGGCTCCGGCATCGAACGTTCCACATGCTGGACGGGCCCGAAGGTTTTTCCTTCGGGCCCGGCGGCGGTCGAGGGTGCGATCCGGACTGACTGCCTCCGGAATCACCGCTGTTGAGAGCGCTCCCGGCCCGACGGAGCGAGGCGCTCCGGTGCCTGTGTGCGCTGAGGAACGTGTGAAGGGAACATGTCTTCGGGATGGTCTAGACCTTGACAGGTTCAGACCATCATCGCTTGAGTGACGGTCACCCCCATGGCGGCGCGCACGGTCGAACGTGGCGCCGCACCTAAGGAGTGATCACGTGATCAGACGCGTCATGAGTCTTCTGGCCGCGCTCGGCGCGGTCGTCGCGACGATCGTCGTTCTCCCCGCCACCACGGCCGCGGCCGCCGACTGCGCCCCGGCCTGGAACTCCTCGTCCGTCTATACGGGCGGTGGCTCCGCCTCGTACAACGGGCACAACTGGTCCGCCAAGTGGTGGACCCAGAACGAGACTCCGGGCACCTCGGACGTCTGGGCGGACAAGGGCTCCTGCGGCAGCGGCGGCACCGACCCGGGCGAGCCCAACCCGTCGGGCTTCGTCGTCAGCGAGTCGCAGTTCAACCAGATGTTCCCGAACCGGAACTCGTTCTACACGTACAGCGGTCTGACCGCCGCGCTGAGCGCCTACCCGGGCTTCGCCAACACCGGCAGCGACACGGTCAAGCGCCAGGAGGCGGCGGCGTTCCTCGCCAACGTCAGCCATGAGACCGGCGGTCTGGTGTACATCGTCGAGCAGAACCAGAGCAACTACCCGCACTACTGCGACGCGACCCAGCCCTACGGCTGCCCGGCAGGACAGGCCGCGTACTACGGTCGCGGTCCCATCCAGCTCAGCTGGAACTTCAACTACAAGGCCGCGGGCGACGCGCTCGGCATCGACCTGCTGGGCAACCCGTATCTGGTGGAGCAGAACGCTTCCGTGGCCTGGAAGACCGGCCTGTGGTACTGGAACACCCAGAACGGCCCCGGCACCATGACGCCCCACAACGCCATGGTCAACGGCGCCGGTTTCGGTGAGACGATCCGCTCGATCAACGGCAGCCTGGAGTGCAACGGCGGTAACCCCGGCCAGGTCCAGAGCCGCATCAACAAGTACACGGCGTTCACCCAGATCCTCGGCACCACCACCGGCTCGAACCTGAGCTGCTGACCGCCGATCCCTCCACCTGAGCGGGGGGTGCGTCCGGCTGCGGCCGGACGCACCCCCCGTTTCGGCGTTCAACTCCCTTGAGATTCAGGGGAGTCAGGGTGAGTCAGAGGGAATCAGGGGTGTCAGCGGTGTCGGCGGCGTCGCAGCTCGGTTCGCCCCCGGTGGTGCGGATGCGGATGAGCATCTTGTGCAGCACATCGAGCTCGTCCGCGTCCAGGGCCGAGAACAGTTCGGCCTCGGCGGACGCGATGCCGTCGTAGATGTCCGTGACGAGCCGCGTTCCGCGCGGCGAGATCTCCACGATGTGACGGCGGCGGTCGGCGGGGTCGCGCCGTCGCTCGGCCAGCCCGGCGTCCTCCAGGTCGTTGAGCATCGCGACCAGCATGCTGGGGTCCACGCCAAGGGTCTGGGCCAGGGCCTGCTGGCCGGTCGCCCCCTGGTCGGCCAGCACCATGAGCACGTGCGCCTGGTTGTTCTTGATGCCGTGTGCCCGTACGGCCTCCTGTACGCGCATGCCGGCTATCTGGCCCGCGAAGGCCAGTGCGAGTCCGGGCCGCTTCTCCATCACGGAACAAATGCTACCAGTGTCGTGATAATTGGATGCTTGAGATCGTTGAGTGCATTCAACGATCTGCTAGCCTCGATGGTAAATCATCCTTGATTACCTGGAGTGCAAGATGTCCCTCGCCTACCTCATCGTCGGCATCGTGCTGGCCCTGATGCTGCTGGTCTCGGCGCGCGCCAAGCTCACCCGCAATCAGCAGCTTGTCGACGGCCTCACCGGCCTCGGCGTGCCTCTGAAGATGTTCCCGTTCCTGGCCGCGTGCGAGATCGCCGGTGCGGTCGGCCTGGTCATCGGCATCTGGTGGGCGCCGCTGGGCATCGCGGCCGCCATCGGTGTGGTGCTCTACTTCGTCGGTGCGGTCGGCACCCACCTGCGCAGGAGCGACTTCAAGGGCGCGCCCAACGCGGCCGTCATGCTCCTCCTCGCGGTCGCCGTGCTGATCCTGCGCGTCCTGTCGGCCTGATCCCGCGCGCCCTGATCCCGCGCGCCCCGCATCCCGCGCCGGTCCCGCCAGGAGACGCCGTGGGCCGGGCCTAGATCAGTGGCGGTTTCACCGACATCAGCAGGTGCCGGTGGGTCTCCGTGCCCGCCTCGTCCGTGATCATCGCGCGCTGTCCCGGGCCCAGCAGGAGCAGCCGGATCACCGGTTCCTCGAACGAGGACAGGGCGTCCATCAGATACGAGGGGTTGAAGGCGACCGTCATCCCCTCGGCGCCCTCCAGCGTCGCGGGCAGGCGCTGGGAGGCCACGTCGTCCTCGTAACCGGCTTGCAGCAGTACGGAGTTGTCTTCGGGCCCGAACGTCATCTGGAGCGGGCTGTCCCCGTCCGCGACCACCGAGACGCGCTTGACGGCCTCCACCAGCAGCTTGCGGTCCACCACCGCGACGGCGGGGTCCGGCATGGCGAACAGCTTGTCGTGGCGCGGCAGTCGGCCGTCCAGGAGGCGCACCGTCGTCCGCATCCCGGCGTGTTCGAAGCCGACGGACCCCGCGTCCAGCGCGACGCTCACGAGACCGGACCGGCCCAGCGAGCGGGCGATCTCGGTCAGCCTGCGGGCCGAGACCACGACATCGGCCGACGCGTCGGGCCCGGCCGCCTTCCACGGCAGCGTACGCACCGCGAACCGGTACCGGTCGGTGGCGGCGAGCGTCATCGTCGTCCCGTCGAACCCCAGCCGGATCCCGGTGAGCGTCGGCAGGGTGTCGTCCCGCCCCGCGGCCACCGTCACATGGGCGACCGCCGCCGCGAACTCCGCCGCGTCCACCGCCCCGCGGACCTCCGGCAGCGGCGGCAGCGCCGGATAGTCGTCCAGCGGCAGCACCGAGAGCCCGAACCGGGCCCCGTCCCCCGACACGGTGAACCGCGAGCCCTCCACCGCGCACTCCACGGCCCCCTCGGGGAGCACCTTGCAGATGTCCAGCAGCCGCCGCCCCATGACCAGCACCTTCCCGGGACGTACGGTCTCCGCCTCCACGTCGATGCACGCGGACGCCTCGTAGTCCAGCCCGGAGATGCGCAGCCGCCCGCCGTCCGTCTCCAGCAGCAGCCCGCCCAGTACGGGTACGGGCGACCGGGTCGGAAGTACGCGGGCCGCCCAGGCCACGGTGTCGGTCAGCGCGCCTCGCTCGATGCGGAACTCCATGGCGGCAGGCCCTCTTCTCGTCGGTCGTCCGGACTCCGGATGTCCGGCACGGCTTCCGACGACGCTATGCGCCACCACTGACAATCCCGCCGCGCCCGGTCGGCCACGGGCAGCCGTCAGCCGGACGCGGGTCCCGTCAGGTGCCGGTGACCAGGTCCGCGTACGGCGGCGGCAGGGCGATGCCGAACTGCCGGTGCAGGGCCAGCACATCGCGGATGTCGTTGTCGTCGATGGCGTAACCGGTGTGCGAGAGGACCTGGAACTCGGCGGTCCCGCAGGCCACCGTCCGCCCGAGGACCGTGCCGGTGCCGTCGAGCGAACCCACGGGGTACGGAATCCCGTCGGGCCCGTGGACGTGGGTGCCCCGCTCGTCGAGCCGGATCGCGGAGAGGTCCACGAGGTGGACGTCCACCCGTCGGTCCGCCGTGTCGCTCAGCACCCAGTTCCAGGGGCCGTCGTCACGCCAGAGGGTGAAGGAGGCGGCTGCCATGACCTCGGAGTACCGGGCACGGTCCGGGGAGCGCACCACGATGTCGAGATCGTCGTGCGCGCGGGTCTGTCTGCCGAGCAGTGCGTCGACGCCCCAGCCGCCGTCGAGCCATACGTCCACCCCGGCGCCGCCGAGGAGATCGAGGATGTCCAGCACGTCTTCGGCGCTCATCATGGGCCTCATGATCACAGGAACCGACGACAGCGACCACCCCCGTGAGCCGCTGCCGTCGTGCTCCCCCGACTGTTCCGGCGCTGTTTCCCGTCGTCCCCCGACGACTTCTGTTGCCCCGTCGTCGCCGACGGGCCGGAACACGTTTCGCACCTTAGGCCGGTGGGCACCGGAGCGGCAGATTCAATTCGACCAGTGTGGCGACGCGGGGGTATCAGTCCGCACAGCCAAACCGGTACTCTGCCTTCCGGTTTCGGGGCGGTGGGTGATGAGGCACAACCGGACAGTGAACCCGGTCGGACAGTGAGCGCAGCCGGACAGTGAGTACAGCCGGACAGTGAGCACAGGAGGACGCGTGCACGTGCGGGAGCGGGCCGAGGACCTGGTGCGGATGCACCGGCTGGCCCGAACCGGCGGGACGCAGGAGTTGTTGCGCTGGCTCTCCGGGCGCGCGGACGGCTGGGCCGGGCTGCTCGACGGTGACGGCACCGTGCTGTACGCGGCGGCCCGCACCCCGGCGGCGGCCACCCCGCAGGCCGCCGCGCTCGCGGCCGAGGGGGCGAAGGCACTGACGGCGCGCGTCGCGCAGGCGCACTCCCTGGACTCGGACACGCACACCGCGCTGCTGTTCCCGCTCGACGGGGAGGGCGCCCCGGTGCTGGCCGTCGTCGCGCCCCGGCCCGTGTCCGCCGGGCTCACGGTCCTGCTGGGCGACGTGCTGATGCCGCTGACCCTCTGCTGGCGGACCGAGACCGTCGAACGCAAGCGGCGCCGGGTCGATCTGGCCGAGTCACGCGGCCGGGAAGCGGTGCTGCACCTGCTGATGACGGGCCAGTTGTCCATCGCCCACCAGGTGGCCGGTGCCCTGCGCCCCAGGCTCCCCGACCCGGTGCGGGTGTGCGTCGTGGCGTGTTCGGGCGGGCAGCGCGACGAGGTGGCGCGGGTCTGCGCGGAGGCGGACGGCGGCCGTTCCTGGATCGTGCGGTGCCCGGTGTACGCCCGCCACCTCATCCTCGTCATGCCGGCGGGCCGGGGGAAGAACGGGCCGCTGGACGAGAAGGTCGCCGCGCTCGTGGACGACTGCGTCGTGGGCGCCAGCGAACAGATACCGCTCTCCGACACCGCGACCGGCTACCGACAGGCTTTCCACGCCCTCGCCGTCGCCCGTGGACTCCCCGGCAGGCACGCCGGGTTCGGGGCCTCCCCGGAACCGGCGCTCGTCGTCGGTGAGACGGGCGCGCTGTGGGCGGACGCCCTGCTCGCCCCGCTCCTGCACCATCTGCCGCGCCGCTCCCAGGACCCGGGAAGCCAGGAACTGGCCGCCACCGCCGCGTCCTGGCTGGCCTTCTCGACCCACGCCACACAGCATCTGAAGATCCACCGCAACACCCTGGCCGCCCGGCTCAAGCTCATAGGCGACCTGCTCGGCCTCGACCTCGGCACGCTGGCCGACCAGGCGGCGCTGGACCTGGCCCTCCGCATCCGGGCCACCCCCGCCTCCCGCCCGGCGGAACCGGCGGCGAAAGCGGCGCGCGACCTGGATGAGATCCTGCGCCGCCCCGCCCTACAGGCGTGGGCGTCCCAGCAATTGCGCCCGCTCGAAACGGGCACGGCCACCGGCACGGCCTCGGTCACTGCCTCCGGTGCGGCGGCACACACCCTGCGCACCTGGCTGGCATGCGAGGCCCAGCTCGGCCCGACCGCAGCCGAGCTGGGCATCTCGCTGCCCGGAGCCCGCAAGCGCCTCGCCCGGCTCGAAACCGTGCTCCGGCGCTCGCTGCTCCAGGCCCCGAGCGCCCGCTACGACCTGTGGCTGGCGTTCAGGGCACTGGACCTCACCGCTCCAGACCTCACTACTTCGTGACTACTTCGTGAAGATGAAGTACTTCCAGCTTCCGTGGGTGGTCGAGTTCACGCTGTCACCCGAGGAGCCGTTCACGTACGAGGAGCGGACACGCATCTTGTAGCCGGTCTCGTGGGCGCCTTCCAGCGTCACGATCGACTTCCCGCTGGTGCCGAGCGGGAAGTACTGCTGGCCCGCGTCGTACCACTTGCCCTGGTAGTACAGCTCCAGGGACAGCTTGTGCGAGCGGCCCTGGTAGTAGCTCATCGTGTTGGTGAAGACCGGGTTCTTCTTCTTGTGGAAGTACGCGTACGACGTCTTGCCGATCTTCGCCGTCTTGTACTGCTTGGAGATGGAGGTCGAGACCTTCACCTTCGCGTACGCGGTCGACTTGGCCGACTTCGACGCGTTCCGGGCGTCCCCCGCGAACACGGCGGTGACCGTCGTGTCGCGCTTCATGTCGACCGTGACGGACAGGTTCCCCTTGGAGTTGACCTTGCCCTTCTTGGCCAGCTTCTTCGGCTTGTCCGATCCGAAGGGGTCCACCCACAGCTCGACGACCCGGTTCTTGTACGTCTTGCCGAGGTGCGCCGTGAACGAGACGTCCTTGCCGTACGAGTAGACGGCCTTGTTCCGGTTCAGCGTCAGCGAGGTCGAGGCGCGCGAGACGGCGACCGAGTCGGACCCGGACGCCGCGGAGTGCGTCGCGTCGCCCGCGTACGTCACCTTGTACGTCACCTTGCCGCCGGCGGGCGGGGTGTCGGTGAAGGAGAACGTGCCGCCGGACTTCAGCGCCACCGTGCCGAGCGACTTGCCCTTCGGCGAGTCGATGTCGGTCCGGACGACCGAGACCTTGGTCCCCGCCGGGAGCGCCACCCCGGAGGCGGCCTTGCCGGTCACCGTGAGCTTCTTGGCACGGGTCGCCTTCGACGGGGCGTTCACCGTGACGCCGACCGCCGACTTCGTCGGGTCGGTCAGCACGCGCAGGGCGTAGATGTCGCTGTACACGTTGGTCGTCAGGGCGAAGACGCGGCTGCGGTCCGGCGCCCAGGCGAGGCCCGCCTCATGGAGGTCGTTGGTCGCCGTGGTGCTGCTGTCGACGCTCGGGATGTCGTACGTGCGCAGCGGCTTCGTGGCGCCCTGCTTGTAGACGAAGACGTCGGGGGAGGACTGGCTCGTGCCGGTGGCGACCATGCCGTCCGGAGCGACGGCCACCGCCGCGCCGTGTGAGCCGGTGCTGTACGCACCCACCCTGGACAGGTCCGAGGTCGAGTACGCCTGCGCGTGGTACGGGGTCCCGCCGCCCGTCACCAGCAACTGCTTGCCGTCCGGCGTGACGTCGAAGTCGGACAGGTAGGACTGGTATTCGCCGCCGGAGCTGTCGGGCCCGTACGCCACGCGCTTGGGCGTACCCTCCGCCACGTCGTACACGGCGAGCGTGATGAAGCTGCTGCCCTCCTGCGCGGCGGCCAGCACGTTGGGCGCGGCGGGGTCGGAGGCCAGCCTCGGGGCGGAGTACCAGCTGTTCTCCCCACCCTGGGGGAGCGTCACGGTGGCTTCCGGAACCGTCAGGTCGATCGACCCGATCTGCCCCCGGTAGCCGGCTCCCGAGCCGTCGAAGCCGAACCAGAGCTTGCCGCCCGCGAGGGCCGGATACTTCGGCTCGATGCCCTTGCCGAGCGCGTACCGCTTGTTCTTGGCGAGCGAGGCGGTGTCGATCGCGGCGATCGACCCGTCGCCGGGCACCGCCGCGTACAGGGTGCCGGAGTCGGCGGACAGTTCCAGCCCGCGCACGCCGGGCAGGGAGGCGATCGTGCCGACGACCTTGCCGTTGTAGTCGGTCGCGACGACCTTGCCGGACTTCGGGTCACTGATGAAGACCCGGTGGTGGACGCCGTCCACCACGATGTCGCCGCTCGATGTGATCGGCAGTGGAGCGCTGGAGTCGGCGGCGGCCGGGTTCGCGGCGCCGCCGACCAGTACTACTGAACTGAAGAGGACCGCGAGCGCTGTCGCGGTCGAGATTCTGCGCGTACGCACAGTGACGTATACCCCCACGGTAAGCGGGCCGCGTGGCACCCGGAGATGAGAGAGGGGTGCGGCCCGAATCGCAGGGTATGGCATGACAACGACACCCAGGGCGCAATTAAGATGACGATAGGGGAGCGAAGGGCGTTCCCGCGCTCCCCGTCGTACCGTCGCGGGCGTTCCGCCGTGCGGGCCGCTACTGCTGGTGGTCGCCGCCCAGGAGGGTTCCCGAGATCGAGGGCAGCCCGAGCTGCGCCGTCCCGAACGACACCGAGGACGTGAACACCGGCTTCGCCGCCCCTCCCGGCAGCACCCACACCGCGCCCCGGCCGTCCTCCCAGCAGGCCCCGACGGCCAGTTCGGGCCGGGCGTCACGGGTGAGGTCGGCGGCCGTGACCGTGCAGCCGAACGCGTCCCTCTCCTCCGCCCCGCCCGGCACCCCGGCGGTGTTCTGCGTGAAGCTGTAGGAACCCGCGCCCAGTTGTCCCGTACGCAGACCGGGTACGACGACCACGGCCCCGGCCGCACTCTTCGCGCCGACGCGCTTGCCGGGCGTACCCACGACGATGTCGTCGAGCCCGTCCCGGTTCAGGTCGGCGACGGCGACGGAGGCCCCGAAGCTGTCGTACCGTTCACCGCCGCCCGGCACCCCGGCCGTGTCCTGGTGGATGGTCATGGGCGCCTTGTCGTAGGACACACCCTTGGCGGACCCGAACCACACGTGCACCGCGCCCCCGAGGTGGCCGAAGGGCCCCTCGACGGCACCCGGATCGTCGGGGTCGCCGAGGAGCAGATCCCCGTAGCCGTCCCCGTTGACATCCCCGATCACCGGGGTGAGACCGTCGCCACCCTTCATCCTGTGTGTCGACTGGAGGGGGTCGCTCAGTGCGGAGTTCACATACGCGAGCCCGCCGCTCCACCCGCCCATACGGCCGCTGACCAGCACCCGGTCCGCCGCCCGGTCCCCGTTCAGGTCGCCGAACGTGGCGGAGCGCATCCAACCGGTCTCATCGTGCAGCGTGGACGAGCCCACCTTTCCCGCACGGGTGAACGGGCCCGTCAGCCGTGTGGTGGTGTTGTTGTTGACGATCAGGACCGAGGTGCCGTCCGGTCCCGACCAGGCGGCAACGTCCCGGCCGGCCTGCCCGTCCTTCTCCACCCGTGTCGGCAGCGTGGCCCCGGACACCAGGCCCTGCTTGCTGCCCCACAGCACGGTGGCCGAACCCGCCGCCGTCGCGGAACCGATGCTCGCCCGGCGCCCCCACCACCAGGTCGGCGAAGCCGTCCCGGTCCAGATCGGCCAACGACGCGGACGCGCCGAACCGGTCACCCGCCTCGGCCGCCCCCGGCACCCCCGGCGAACTCCGGCTGATCACTGCCCGCTTGGCGGCGGAGACGCCCTTGGCCGACCCGTACAGGACGACGACCGACCCGGCGTAGTCCAGGCCCTTCACGGTGGCCGCGGGCGCCGGGACGACGAGGTCTTGGTAGCCGTCGCCGTTGATGTCCTGCGGTACGGGCATCGGCGCCGCGTGAGCCGTCCCCCCGGACAGCCCGGCCGCGACAGCGGTCATCGCGGCCAGCGCGGCGATGCGTCTGGTACGGGAAGAGTGTCCAGCCATGGTGTGTGTGCCCCCACCCCTGAGGAATCCAGTGTTGTGAGGGCATTCAGCCACGAACGATCACGCTCCTGCAATCGGGAGCGGGACCCGATTCGCTCAGTTCGCCCAGGTGAGGAACGCCGACCAGGCCTCGGGAGCGACGGCGAACGTGGGTCCCTCGTGCACCTTGGAGTCCCGGACGTGGACGGTGTGGGGGCAGGCGGCCACTTCGACGCACTCGCCGCCGCTGTGGCCGCTGTACGAGGATTTGTGCCAGTTGTAGGCGACTTCGATGCAGTCGCCACCGCTGGACCCGCTGTAGCTGGACGTGAACCACCGGAGAGTGCCGCTCATACCTCTACTCCTGCCAACCGCATGATGAGGTCCGGCGATTCACGAGGACCCAGGGTCTGTGACCGGATTTTCGCATAAAGGTGTCCGTACATGCTCACCTTCGGAGGGTCCGTGATCAGCAGACTCTCGTCCTGGGGTTCCAGGTAGACCAGGCGTTCATGTTCCGGTGTTTCCAGCACGTTGAGGCTGCCTTGATCGCCTGCGTACTCCCCGAACTTCCCTGCTTCCAGCGGAAGCACGTGAAGGGTGACGTTGCGGCGCTGAGCACAATCCACCAGGTAGCGCCTCTGCTCGCGCATGATGTCTTCGCTGCCGATGGTCCGGGTGAGGACCGTCTCCTCCAGGATCACCTCGATCAGTGGCACCGGGTCGCGGTCGAACAACGTCTTGCGGGCCATCCGAGCTTCCACGAGCTGATTCACCCGTGCTTCGGGCAGCGGCGGGTATCCGCCCCCGATCAGCGCCCGCGCGTACCGCTCCGTCTGGAAGAGGCCGTGCACGACCTGCGGTGCGTACAGCTGAAGGCCCAGTGACGCCTGCTCCAGCGGTGCGTAGCCCTTGAACTGCGGCGGGTATGCCTCCATCCGCATGTACAGCCGCGCCTGCTCGAAGATGCCCATGCCGTCCCCGAGCACTTCTTCCAGCTTCATCAGCATGTCGTCGCTGGGCGGCTGGGCGCAGCTCTCCATCGCGCTGATCGCTGCCGCCGAATAACCGATCATCTTGCCCAGTTGCTCCTGCGTCAGTTTCTTTCGAATGCGCGCCATTTTGGCGACATGGGCCACCAATCTGACCGTCGGACTGGCCGTTTCCCTGTTCTGCGCACTCGCCACTTCGATCTCTTTTCGACTCAACCGAACTCAACCGGTCATTACTGGATGCCCCTGAACTCGACTGGTTCGCAGGCGAGTTCACGCAGGTCAACCGGTGTGTGACGCCCCTCGCCGACCGTAGAGAACGCTAGGTGATCCGCGTCACAATCGTCCCGTGAATGCATCGAATCGTGAGCTGAATATCGAGTGGATCCCCGACCACGGTTTCCAACTCCGCAAGGCGGGCGTGCAATTCGACGCCGTCCGTGTCAACGGCGACGACGGGCGGCGGCTGGCCGACCTGATGGAGGCGATCGTCGGGGGTGAGCCGGGGCCGGTCGTGGCCGAGACGAACGGGCGGCGGTCGGTGTACTTCCTCGTGCCCGCCGGTTCGACGGTGAGCCGGGCGTGGCCGGAGGGGGCGCTGCCGTTCAACACGGCGTCCGGGTGCGTCAGTTACGTACCCATTCCGGCGCTGATCGGCCGGACCTGGCCGCTGGCGTGGCGCTACCCGCCGACGTACCCCGGTCGCTTCGTCCACACGCTGATCCTGCTGAACGCGGCGTGCCTGCTGCTCGGGTAAGGGGGTAGAGGGTGGCGGGGCCGGTCTCAGTCGATCAGGTTGTTGAGGCTGAGGTAGAGCACCGGGTACTGGCCGTTGTCCGTGACTCCGATGCACAGGTCGCGGCGGTCCAGGAGCCAGCCGTTGGTGCGGCAGGTCTCGTGCGGGCGGTCCAGCCGGCGGATGATCTCCTGGCGGGACAGATTCTCCGTGCTGCCTATCCGCACCGTGCGGTAGCAGCCGCCCGATCCGCAGCCCGTGCCCTGCGAGACGACCGTGAGGCCGGGCGGCAGCTCCGGGACCGCACTGGCGGGCGGCGCGTCCGAGCCCTCGCTGTTGAACAGGACGTACAGCAGGGAGGCCACCAGGGTGAGGGCGAACTGCACTCCCAGGAAGCCGATGGCGCCGTTGCGCCGGGGAATCCACTCCGCCGGGCCGGGGCCCTTCTCACCGTGTTCCAGGACCGCGCCGAACGCGACGATGAGCGGTGCGAGGACCGCGTGGATGAGATGGGCGTCGGCCCGGGGCACGGACAGCCAGCCCTGCTGGGCGGCGACCAGCAGGCACGCCTCGGCCAGCAGGAATCCGCCGATCGTCAGACCGACCCCCCGGCTGCGGGCGATCACCTTCCAGACGACCAGCGGCGCGGCGGCGAAGAGTATCCCGAGGACAGACCACATGCGGCGCACGCCTCCCACTGGACGACAAACGGCAGTACGGCGAGGGACGTCGTACTGACGTTGTCCGGTTCCGCCGGGGAGCGACGAGGATGGCGGTCCTCGCGGTGGGAGTCGGTCGAGTGGGTCGGTCGAGGGGGGGGCTCAGTCCGACTTCGTGTAGACCAGATTCTCGTCGGTGCCCGCGGTCGCCCGGCGCAGGGTGCCGTCGGGGAGCAGGGTCAGATCGGTGGCCTTCCCCGGGCTGCACGAGGTCGCGGGCTCGCCCACGGAGACGGTGGACGGACCGATGTGGACCGGGTCGCCGGAGGTGGGCCGGTCGGCCAGGGGAGCGCTGAACACACAGCGGTACGTGCCGCCGGAGGCCAGGGGGCCTTTCACGGTGAGGGAGAGGACCGCGTCGCCCACCCCGCCCTGCCGGATGACGAGGCGCCGGGTGGACGTGCCCGCGGAGCCGTTGGCGGTGCCGGTCCAGGTGCCGAGGTAGTCGTCGGGGACGGCGCTGCCCTTCCCCTTCTTCCCTTCTCCGGAGGGGGAGTTGGTGGGCGCGTCGGCGGTGTCCTTGCCCGTGTCGTTCATGAAGGCGTAGACCGATCCGCCCGCGCCGATGGCGACGAGTACGGCGACGGTGACGAGGGCGATGGTGGACCCGGTGGACCGGCGCGTGGGGGCGGGGGTCTGGTGGGGCGGCTGGTAGGGCTGACCGAACGTCTGGTGTACGTGTTGAGGCTGCTGTGGCTGGTGCTGCTGCCGGGGCTGTGGCTGGGGCTTTTGCTGGTGGTGCGGCGGCGGGGTGGGGGTCGCTGAGTGCGGTGGCGGCTGCGGGGCCGCCGCGGGGGTGGGGGTGGAGGTGGGGGTGGGCCGTTCGGGCTGGGCGAGCAGTCGGTGCGTCCCGGAAGGCGGCTGCTCCGGATCTTCGGCGTTGAGCAACTCCACCGCGTGGCGGCCCAGTTCGGCTATGAGGGTGCCGGGCAGCCAGGGCTCGGTGGCCTCGGCCTCGCCCAGCCGCTCCAGGATCTCGTCGGTGGTCGGGCGGGCGGCCGGGTCCTTGGCGAGGCAGTCCGCTATCAGTTCGACCAGATCCACCGGGACGCCGGTCAGATCCGGTGCCTCCTGAGCGATGCGGAACATCAGGGCGTGGACGCCACCGCTCTCCGCAGTGCCGAACGGGAGGCGGCCCGTCGCCGCGTACGCGAGGACGGAGCCCAGGCAGAAGACGTCGCACGCGGCGGTCACGCGTTCCCCGCGCACCTGCTCCGGAGCCATGAAACCGGGTGATCCGACCAGCGCGCCGGTGCGGGTGATACCGGCGTCGGCCACCTCCATGGCGCGGGCTATCCCGAAGTCGATGACCCGGGGCCCGTCGATGGTCATCAGGACGTTCGACGGCTTCAGGTCGCGGTGGATGAGCCCGGCGCCGTGGATGTGCTGGAGAGCGTGGGCGAGCCCGGAGCCCAGGAGCTGGACGGAACGTTCAGGCAGTGGGCCGTACGCGCCCGATGCCGGGGCGGTGACGCCCGTGCGGCCGGTGACGATGCCCTGGAGCGAGGGCCCGGCGACGTAGCCGGTGGCGACCCAGGGGACGGGGGCCTCGGTGTCGGCGTCCAGTACCGGGGCGGTCCAGGCGCCGCCGACCTGCTGCGCGGCGCGGACCTCCTGGCGGAAGCGGGCGCGGAACTCGGGCTGTTCGGCGAGTTCGCGGCGGACGAGCTTGAGGGCGACGGTGCGTCCGCGGTCGGAGCGGGCGAGGAAGACCTGCCCCATGCCGCCTTCTCCCAGTCGGCTCAGGAGCCGGTACGCGCCGATGCGGTGCGGGTCGTCGGGCCCGAGCTTCTCCATGGTGCGCTTCCTCCCGTACGGCCGTGGCGGACCGTGGTCGAGAATAGCGGCGGTCCCCGCCCCGCGGGCCCGGGGGCCGACAGACGCCCGCGGCCCCCGCTCTGCGAGGAGTTCGACTTCGTGGCGGTCGAAGGTGGTGACATGTATCCGGTCGACAACGCCGAGGGCCTGATCCGGGTACTCGCGGACATCTGCCCCGGATGAGTGGAGCGGGCGAGTCCGCCGACCGCCCCCAACGTTGAGGAGTCCTGGTGCGTCTGCAAGGAAAGACCGTCATCGTGACGGGAGCCGCGCGTGGTGTCGGCCGCGCCTGTGCGTTGGCGTTCGCCCGGGAGGGCGCCGATCTGGCGCTGCTCGACGTGTGCGGCGACATCGACGGCGTACCGTACCCGCTCGGCACCACGAGCCAGCTCGCGCACACCGCCGGGCTGTGCCGCGAACAGGGGGCCGCCGTCCTCACGGCGGAGGCCGACATCCGTGACCGCGACGCGCTGCGCGCGGCCGTGGACGGGACGGTCGAGCGGTTCGGCCGCGTCGACGTGCTCCTCAACAACGCCGGGATCGCGGCGCCTTCGGGAAGGCCGGCCCATGAGGTCACCGAGGACGAGTGGCAGGTGATGATCGACATCAACCTGACCGGTGCCTGGCGGATGACCTCGGTGGTGGCCCCCCTGATGCTCGCGCAGCGCTCGGGCAGCGTGATCAATGTCGCCTCCACCGCAGGTCTGGTCGGCTACCGGAACTTCGCCGGATACGCGGCGTCCAAACACGGGCTGATCGGCCTGACGAAGGCGACCGCGCTCGACTACGCGCCGCTGAAGGTACGGGTCAACGCCCTGTGTCCCGGCTCGATCCGGGACGACGGCGGGGCCGAGGGCCGGATGCTCTCCGAGATCGCGAGGTCGCTCGGTCTCCCGGTCGCCGGGCACGAGGAGACCTTCGTGCAGTCGCAGCCGATGAACGCGCTGATCGAGCCGGAGGACGTGGCGGGGGCGGCGCTCTGGCTGGCCTCGGACGAGTCCCGGCAGGTGACCGGCTCCGTGCTCACCGTCGACGGGGGCTTCACCGCTCGGTGAGGCACCGCAACCATGCCAAGGGAAGCAGGGAACCAGTCGTGCCGATCTCTGAACAGGCCGCCCTCGCCGCTCTCACACCGGCGCGGCGCACCCTCGTCCACCCCCGTGACCGGGTCCACGAGAGCGGCCCCGAAGCACCGGGCGCGGTGTGCCACGCGCTGTGCGTACGGTTCACCGGCACCGCGCGCGCGGAAGCGCCGTACGCACGGGAAGCGCCGTACGCACCATACGCACCGAATGCGTCGGACGCGCCGAATACGTCGGACGCACCTTACGCACCGGAAGCGCCTTACGCGCCGGACGAGTTGTCCGAGCGGTTCGCCTCCCTCGCCGCCGCGCTGCTGTCCGCCACCGCGACGGGGGCGGTCTTCCCGGCTGCCGCCCGGCTGTGGCGGCAGCCGGTGCCGTGCCGCTCCGACGCGCCCGACGCCGAGCGGTGGCGGACGCGGGAGCTCGCCCGGCCGCTGGTCGCCCACCGGGACGCGGCGGTGCGCGCGGTGCTGCTGACGTACGCCGACGATGTGGCCGAACTGGTCGTGGTCGCGCACCGCGCGGTGCTCGGCGCCGGGGCGCTGGGCGACTTCACCGCGGAGCTGCTGGGCCGTACGCCGGTCCCCGCCACCGCGGCGAGCCCAGGCGGGGGCGAGGGCCAGGCCCCCGCCGCCGCCTGGGCGACCCCCGACCCTGCCGCGTGGGTCGCCGACCTCGCGGGCGGCCGGTTCGACGCCCGGCCGGACTGGGGACTCGGCCGCCCGTCCGGCCCGGACACGACGGCGAGCCGTGTGCTGACGCTGCCCGCCGGAGCCCCGGTGGGCGACACCGGGAGCTGGAGCGCCGCACTCGGCATCGTTCTCGCCCGTTACGAGGGCCTCACCCGGCCGGTTCTCCCGGCGCTGGTCACCGACCCCTTCGACGCGCACGGTGTCGAGGGCGTCGCCCTCGTGGCGGTGGACGCCGACCCGGCGCACACGCTCGGCACCGTGGACGAGCGGGTCCGCGCGGGCCTGGCGGGCGGTCCGGCCTGGCACACCGAGGACCTCCGTCGGGAACTGGCGTCCGTGCTCGGCGACTCGGTGACCGTGCCCGCCGTGGGGATCGTCGTCCAGGACGACGGCCCGGCGGACTTCCCCGGCGCGGACCCGGTCGCGTACCGGCCGTTCCAGCGCGCCCCGTTCCCGGTGACGCTGTCGGTGACCCGCGACGCCGCGCACCGGCGGGAGCTGCGCTGCGACTTCTCGGCCCGGACCCTGCGCGCGGACATCGCCGACCAGCTTCTGCGGCACGTGTGCCGGGTGCACCGGACGCTCGTCGAGTCGCCGGACACCCCGGTCGCGAGCGTGGAGCCTTTGGACGAGGACGAGTTGGACAGGACGGCGGCGCCGGGCCGGCACGACCCGGGTCGGCCCGCCCGGCGGGCGCCGTTCGAGCCCGAGCGGATCGACACGGCGATAGCCGCCCTCGCGGCGTCCCGCCCGGACGCCGTCGCGGTGTCCTTCGAAGGCTCCCGGCTCAGTTACGGCGAGCTGGACCACCGGGCCGACCGGCTCGCCCACGCCCTTCGCCGGCTCGGTGTGGCCGACGGCGACCGGATCGGGGTGTGTCTGGAGCGATCGGCCGAGCTGATCGTCACCCTGCTCGCCGTGCTCAAGGCGGGCGCCACCTATGTGCCGATGGACCCCGCCTATCCGCGCGACCGGCTGTCCTACACCGCCGCCGACGCAGAACTCGGCACGGTCGTCGCCGACTTCGCGGACTTCCCCGGCGGCGACAGCAACGGTGACGACCGTGGTGGCGACGGCGGTGACGGCGGTGTCCGCGTGATCGGTACGGCCGCGCTCGCGGAACTGGCCCCCGAGGCGTGCGACGGACCGCCGCCCTCGGCGACCGGCCCGCAGGACCCGGCGTACGTCATCTACACCTCCGGGTCGACCGGACGCCCGAAGGGTGTCGTCATCCCGCACGTGAACGTGCTCGGCCTGATGGCCGCCACGACGGACGACTTCGGCCTCGGCGCGGACGACATCTGGACGCTGTTCCACTCCAGCGCCTTCGACTTCTCGGTGTGGGAGATCTGGGGCTGCCTGCTCACCGGCGGCCGTCTGGTCGTGGTGCCCTACTGGGTGTCGCGCTCGCCGGAGGAGTTCCACCGGCTGCTGGTCCAGGAGCGGGTCTCGGTGCTCAGCCAGACCCCGTCGGCCTTCGCCCACCTGCTGGACGTCGAACGCGACGGTGCGGAACCTGTCCCCGTACGCCTGGTGGTCCTCGGCGGCGAGGGGCTCGAACCGCGCATGCTCCTGCCGTGGTTCGACCGGCATCCGGAGACCGTGTGCCGGGTCGTCAACATGTACGGCATCACCGAGACGACCGTGCATGTGACCGCGCAGACCGTCACCAGGGCCGAGGCGCTCACCGGATCGAAGTCGGTCGGGCACGCCCTGCCCGGCTGGTGGGTGCGGGTCGCCGACCGTGACGGCAGGCCCCTGCCGTTCGGGGTCGCCGGGGAGATCCAGGTCGGCGGAGCCGGGCTCGCCGCGCACTATCTGAACAGGCCGGACCTCACCGGGCAGCGCTTCCTGCGCGACCCGCGCACCGGGGAGCGGCTGTACCGCAGCGGTGACAAGGGCAGGCTGCTGCCCGACGGCCGGCTGGAGCACCTGGGCCGGCTGGACAACCAGGTGAAGCTGCGCGGCTTCCGTATCGAACTGGACGAGATCCGCGCGGTGCTGCTGGACGATCCGCTGGTCGGCGCCGCCGTCGTCGTACTCAACAGGACCGATCCGGAGGACCGGGCGACCGCGCGGCTCGACGCGTTCGTGGTGCTGGAGGGGGTGGACACCGAGGCCGTGCGGCAGCGGGCCGCCAGGTATCTGCCCGAGTACATGGTGCCGTCGACGGTCACCGCGCTCGACCGGATGCCGCTGACCACCAACGGCAAACTCGACGCGGCCGGGCTGCCCCGGCCCGCCGCGGTGGCACGTCCCGCGCGGCCGGACACCGGTTCCTCCGCCCCGGCTCCCGCCCCCGTCACCGTTGGGGTGCCGGACACCGCGGACGGGGCGGGGGACACCTCCCCGGCCGCCCCGGAGGACGCGCTAACGGCCGCCCTCCTCGATGTCTGGCAGGAGGTGCTCGGCGTCCCCGTCGGCCCGGACGACAACTTCTTCGACCTGGGCGGCAATTCGCTGCTGGCCATGCGGGTCGGCGCGGCGCTGCGCCGACGCGGTGGGCCCACGGTCTCCATGCGCGACCTGTACACGTTCCCGACGATCCGCCGGCTGACCGCCGGACGTGCCGGGTGAACCACCGGCCCGCTGCCCATGAGCGCGAGGCGTCCAAGCCCGCCGTACCCAGGAGCCGTGCCCAGGAGCCCTGTCTGCCCAAGGGCCCCTGAGAGCGATCGAGTCCGTCGGTTACGGGGCTTTTCCGGCCGGAGACGCGGACGCGGTCACCGCGGTCACCGCGTCCATCGCCGCCGACAGCCGCTCCAGCAGCTCCACGGCTCGCGCGAATTCCCCCTCGCCCAGCCGCTCGGCCAGCCGCGCCGCGAACTCCGCGTGTCCGGGGTTGATTTCACCCACGGCCGCCAGCCCCTCCGCGGTGGGCCGGAGCAGCTTGGCGCGCCGGTGGGCCGGGTTCTCCGCGTACTCCGCGAGCCCCTTCGCGACCAGCAGGTCCGCGATCCGCTGCACGCTCTGGCGGGTGATCCCCATGGCCCGCGCGATCCCGGCCACCGGCAACGGCTCGGGCAGCACCGCGCCCAGCACCTGCCACCACGCCGCCGTCAGCCCGCCGGGCCGGGCCAGCTCGTCCGCGACGGCGAGGAACTGTCCGTTCAGCCGGAAGACCGTGAGCGCCGTCCGGCTCAGCCGGTCCTGGTCCTCCCGGCTCATCCCTGCAACACCTCGAACGCGCTCACGTCGGAGTCGTGGAACAGCCGGTACCAGGCGTCCAGCTTCTTCGGCTCGTACACCCCCAGCAGCCCGAACACCTCGCGCGCGAACGCCACCGGCTCGGTCGGACCCGCCGTGACGAGGAGCCCGCCGTCCGTCACCGCGTCGGCGTCCACGTACCGCTCACCGCCCCCGTATCCGGTGGCGGCCAGGTAGAAGGAGACGGCGCTGGTGTGCGCACGGTCGTCGAGGAGCCCTTCGCGGGCCAGTCCCGCCGTCGCCCCGCAGATCGCGGCGACCGGCACGCCCGCGTCGAGGAAGGCGCGGGCCCGGCGGGCGAACGGGGCGAGTTCGTCGCCGGAGTCCCAGAGTTCCGCCCCGGTGAGGATGAGCAGCGCGCTGTCCTCGGGCCGCAGCTCGTCCAGCGTCAGATCGGGCAGGACGCGCATGCCGCCCATGGTGGTGACGGGCTCCGGGCCCGCGCCCACGGTTCGGACGGTGTAGCCGTTCTTGGCGAGATGGGCGGTGGTGTGGCCCGTCTCCCAGTCGGCGAACGTGTCGTAAACGGCGAGGTGAACGGTCGTGCGGGTCATGGCGGCCTCCTTCAGCTCAATGACAGCATACTGCCATAACGACAGCATGCTGTCGCATATTCGCATCGCCCGAAAAACCCGACACCCTGCCGAACCGCAGGCCCCAGGCCATACAAGGTGGCCATGGAGCACCACCCCTGCCACCGCCTACGCTCGCCGCATGACCCCTCATGCCCCTCATGCCCCGTTTGTCGACTCCGCGGCCGGTGCGGCCGTGAAGGCCGCGGACCGCGCGCACGTGTTCCACTCCTGGTCCGCCCAGGGCCTGATCGACCCGCTCGCCGTCGCCGGCGCCGAGGGGGCGTATTTCTGGGACTACGACGGCAACCGCTACCTCGACTTCACCAGCGGTCTCGTCTACACCAACATCGGCTATCAGCACCCCACCGTCGTCGCGGCGATCCAGGAGCAGGCGGGCAAGCTCGTCACCTTCGCCCCCGCCTTCGCCGTCGAGGCGCGCTCCGAGGCCGCACGCCTCATCGCCGAGCGCACCCCCGGCGACCTGGACAAGATCTTCTTCACCAACGGCGGCGCCGAGGCCGTCGAGAACGCCATCCGCATGGCCCGGCTGCACACCGGCCGTACGAAGGTGTTCTCCGCCTACCGCTCGTACCACGGCGCCACCTCCACCGCGATCAACCTCACCGGCGACCCGCGCCGCTGGCCCTCGGACAACGGCTCCGCGGGTGTCGTCCGCTTCTGGACCCCGTTCCTCTACCGCTCGCCGTTCCACGCCGCGACCGAGGCCGAGGAGTGCGCCCGCGCACTCCAGCACCTGGAGGACACCCTCGCCTTCGAGGGCCCGGCCACCGTCGCCGCGATCATTCTGGAGACGATCCCCGGCACCGCGGGCATCATGACCCCGCCGCCCGGCTACCTCGCGGGCGTCCGCGAGATCTGCGACCGGTACGGCATCGTGTTCGTCCTCGACGAGGTCATGGCCGGTTTCGGCCGTACGGGCAAGTGGTTCGCCGCCGACCACTACGACGTGGTGCCGGACCTGATGACCTTCGCCAAGGGCGTCAACTCCGGTTACGTACCGCTCGGTGGCGTCGCCATCAACGCCGAGATCGCCGCCACCTTCGACACCCGCCCCTACCCGGGCGGCCTCACTTATTCCGGCCACCCGCTGGCCTGCGCCGCCGCCGTCGCCACCATCCAGGTGATGGAGGACGAGAAGGTCATCGAGAACGCCGCGCACATCGGCGAGACGGTCCTCGGCCCCGGCCTGCGCGAGCTGGCCGAGCGCCACCCCTCGGTCGGCGAGGTCCGCGGCCTCGGCGCGTTCTGGGCGCTGGACCTGGTCCGCGACAAGGAGACCCGCGAGCCGCTCGTGCCGTACAACGCCACGGGTGAGGCCAACGCCCCGATGGCGGCCTTCGGCGCGGCGGCGAAGAAGCACGGCCTGTGGCCCTTCATCAACATGAACCGCACCCACGCCGTTCCCGCCTGCAACGTCACGGAGGCGGAGGCGAAGGAAGGGCTCGCGGCTCTGGACGCGGCCCTCGCGGTCGCCGACGAGCACACGGTGTAGTCAGCCGCACGCGGCCCCCCTCCCCCTGCCCGGATCCGGGCACCGTGACCTGGCTTAAGGTGACCGAAGCCGAAAAGGGGAGGGGGCGTCATGTGTGCGAGCGGAGGTGTGACCCGCAGTACGCTGCGCCAGCAGATCGCCGACGCGCTGCGTGACGAGGTGCTCGCAGGGCGTTTGCGACCGGGGCGGGAATTCACGGTCAAACAGATCGCCGAGCAGTACGGAGTCTCCGCGACGCCCGTCCGCGAGGCGCTTTTCGATCTCTCCGCGCAGGGGCTGCTCACGTCCGATCAGCACCGCGGCTTCCAGGTCCGCGAATTCACCATCGCCGACTACCGCTCCATGGTGGAGGCGCGCTCCCTCGTGGTGGAGGGCATATTCCGCAGCCCCGGGGACCAGGTGGCCACCCGGGACGACGCGATGGCGTCGATCCGGCGGCGCGCGGCAGAGGCGGTACGGGCGGCGAAGGGCGGCGACCTCGACGTACTGATCGGGTACGACCTGCGGTTCTGGCGGGAACTCGGGGCGTTCGTCATGAACCCGTACATCATGGGCTTCCTCGCCAAACTCCGCGTCCAGGCATGGGTGTTCGCCGTGCACCGACTGCGGGGCGACGAGGACAACGGGAACTGGCTGTGGTTCGGCCACGAGGAACTGGTCGAGGCGATCGCCCGCGGCGACCGGGACCAGGTCCACGCGACGATGCGGTCCTACTACGCGCACGCGCTGGCCTGGGCGGACCGACTGGCGGAGGAGGAGGCCCGGGAGAAGGCCCCCGCCGCCGAGCCCGCCCCGGAAGAGCCCTGCGCCTGACGCCGGCACTCCGCCCCGGAAGAGCCCCGTCCCTGCCCCCCGGCCTCTCCTGCCTCTCCTGCCCCTCCCGGCCTCTCCCTGCCCCTCCCTGCCCCGTCCGCTTCCCGTCGGGGCCCTGTGCGCGACGTGGCGGCCGCATTACGCTGTCCCGACGATCGCCGAACCCATTGGAGAGCGAGACTTCGTGGCCTGTGACCTGTGGCTGGTCCCCCTCGTCGATGTGCTGTGCCACAGCCCCGACAATCCGTTCGCCGAAGAGATCGCCATCTACGACAAGGCGCTGAGCGACGCGGGGCTGCCCCCCGTCCCCGTCTACGCCTATATGCCGGGCCTGAACGGGGACGTCGCCCCCGTCGCGGGATTCGACTACGACGCCCTGCACTTCCTGCGCCGGGCCTACCTGCTCACGCTGAGTGGACTCGCCGTCACACCCATCGGTGAACTGGGCGGGGACTACCAGCAGTTGCTGGAGATGTTCGAGCAGAACGCACAGGCGTCGCACCTGGTCTGGCACTACGACCACGCCGGAGCGTACGTCCCGGTGGACTTCCCGTACCCGCTCTCGGACGACCGGCTCCTGGAGGGCGGCGGCCCACTGGGCTCGGCGCACGGGCTGCTGCGGGAGCTGGAGTTCGTCGCCCCGGCCATCGGCATCGACCCGGCCAACCCCCCGGCGACCCCTCAGCCGCCCGCCCGGCCGACCTCGCTGGAGGAACCGGCGGGCCCGATCCCGTACGACGAGAGCCCGTTCGCCCGTGAACGGCACGTCTGGCTCGGCCTGCACGCGGCGGCGACCCGCAGCCTGGCCCAAGGCTCAATGATCATCTTCAGCTGAGACCGCACACCCCCCGGCCCACCACCACCTCCAAGCCCGCCCGGGGGTTTTCAGCCCGTCCGCCGCACGGGACGGCCGGGGTTCACTTCTCAGCCTGTCCGCCGCACGGGGCGGCGCCGTGGGCCACCTTCAAGCCCGCCCCCCGCACGGGCGGTCCGGGGCCGCATTTCAGCCTGTCCGGCGATTGAGGACCGGGGGTTCGGGGGTTCGGGGGCAGCGCTCCCGAAAGGAACCCGCGGCGCCACTCCGCCCTCAAGCTCGTCCGCCGCACGGGGCGGCGCCGTGGGCCACCTTCAAGCCCGCCCCCCGTACGGGCGGTCCGGGGCCGCATTTCAGCCTGTCCGGCGATTGAGGACCGGGGGTTCGGGGGTTCGGGGGCAGCGCTCCCGAAAGGAACCCGCGGCGCCACTCCGCCCTCAAGCTCGTCCGCCGCACGGGGCGGCGCCGTGGGCCACCTTCAAGCCCGCCCCCCGTACGGGCGGTCCGGGGCCGCATTTCAGCCTGTCCGGCGATTGAGGACCAGGGGCCCGGGGGCAGCGCCCCCGAAAGAAAGCCCCCGCCCCCACCCCGCCCACCTCAGCGCGGCGACTCCGGCGGCCGCTGACGCGGCATATTCGGCCGGGTGGCAACCGACGGCATCGCGAACCGCCCCGCCCCCGCCCCCGGCTCCGCCCGCCCGCTCCCGCCGCCGGACACCAGCGACTGCATCCCCATGGGCGCGGGCCCAGCCCGGAACTCCACCATCCAGTCCGCGGTCTCCGACCTGACCAGCTCGGTGATGTCCTCCGAGAACCGCCGCAGCACCCCGAGGCACCGCTCGGCGGCCTCGCTGGCCGTTCCCTCGGTCGGCCCGAGGACCTCGCGTACGCACTCCGACGCCCAGTCGAACTGGAGCACCTGAAGGCGCCGCTGCACGGCCTGAGCCGTCGCGAGATCCCTTATCCAGCCGGAGGTGAGACCGAAGTACCGGTCGCACGCCATGCAGGCGGCGCCCAGCAGTAACGACAGATAGCCCCAGCCGGCCGACCCGGACAGTGCGCCCGTGAGGTCGAGCAGCGGCAGTGCCGTGCCCGCGACCACTCCGGCGGCGGTGCCGAGCCGCAGCGTGCGGGCCCCGCGCCGCTTCCGGATCCGGTCGGTCAGATACCAGTCGGCGGTACGCAGGGCGCCGGTCTCGACCCAGCGGTAGAGCTCGTCAAGGCGTTCGGCGGGCTCGCCCCAGTCGCCGAGCGGGAAGGCGCGGCCGGTCAGGTCGCGGCCCGCGGCGGAAATCGGAACAGATTGTTCCGCTTCGGTACCCCCACCGGATCCCGCGTCGGACTCCTTGCGGGGCGGCCCCTCGGGCTGCATCTCCGGCTGACTCACCGGGGCACTCCTCTGCACTCTGCTTAAGGACTCTGCTTAAGGACTCGACGTGACTCGACGTGTTCCGGGCGTGGCTCGGGCACGGGAGGGCAGTCGGCGCGGCCGACGGCCTCGCTCGGGTAACTCTGCGTTACCGACGGTGCGGGTGTGTGTACTGATACGCGTGCCCTTCCTACCGCCGAATGGTGGGCCGTGGGATCGAAATCGCGGGATTCCTGCCTTCGCACGGCCTGTGATCAGGTATAGGAGGCGGGGAGACGCTCCCGCAATCTCACCCGAAAGAGTTGGTCTCCGGCGGGTGGGGCGCGGCGACCGGTGAACACGTAGGCTCGGCTTACCGAAACATTTGTCGTCGAAATGCCAGGAGTGACCGTGATTCCCGGTGGTGGTCAGCCCAACATGCAGCAGCTGCTCCAGCAGGCCCAGAAGATGCAGCAGGACCTTGCCGTGGCCCAGGAGGAACTGGCCAGGACCGAGGTCGACGGTCAGGCGGGCGGGGGCCTGGTGAGGGCCACCGTGACCGGCTCCGGCGAGCTCCGTGCCCTGGTGATCGACCCGAAGGCCGTGGACCCGGAGGACACCGAGACGCTGGCCGACCTGGTGGTCGCCGCGGTCCAGGCGGCCAACGAGAACGCGCAGGCGCTCCAGCAGCAGAAGCTGGGCCCGCTGGCCCAGGGTCTGGGCGGCATGCCCGGCCTCCCCTTCTGACCTTCTGGACCTCCGGACCCTTCCGGGTCCTCACGCGACCTACTGGTACCCACGCGTACCGACTACGGTACGAAGCAGGAATAAGGGAAAGGCGTTCCGTTGTACGAAGGCGTTGTTCAGGACCTCATCGACGAGTTGGGCAGGCTGCCCGGCGTCGGTCCCAAGAGCGCCCAGCGGATCGCCTTCCACATTCTGCAGACCGAGCCCACCGACGTACGCCGCCTCGCCCATGCCCTCCTGGAGGTCAAGGACAAGGTCCGGTTCTGCGCCGTGTGCGGCAACGTCGCCCAGCAGGAACAGTGCGGGATCTGCCGGGACCCGCGCCGCGATCAGACGGTCATCTGTGTGGTCGAGGAACCCAAGGATGTCGTCGCGATCGAGCGGACCCGCGAATTCCGGGGCCGCTACCACGTCCTCGGCGGCGCGATCAGCCCGATCGAGGGCGTCGGCCCGGACGACCTGCGCATCCGGGAACTGCTGTCCCGGCTCGCGGACGGTTCCATCACGGAACTGATCCTGGCGACCGACCCCAACCTGGAGGGCGAGGCCACCGCGACGTACCTGGCGCGGATGATCAAGCCGATGGGTCTCAGGGTGACCCGGCTGGCCAGCGGCCTGCCCGTGGGCGGTGACCTGGAGTACGCCGACGAGGTCACCCTGGGCCGTGCCTTCGAAGGAAGGCGGCTGCTGGATGTCTGACGCCCACCCGGTACTTTTCCGGCCCCGCGCACCGTTGCTTTTCCGGCCCCACTCACCGTTCGTGACCGCGCCCACGGGAGGTCCCCTCGATGTCTGACGCCACGCTGAACTCCGTCACGCAGGACCCGGACGACTTCGCCGTCCAGATCGCGGACCAGATCAAGACGTTCATCGTCGCGGTCACCGAGGTGTCCAAGGTCGACGAGCCGGAGGAGGCCGTCCCGGTCCTGCTCCTCCAGGTCTCCCAGCTCCTGCTCGCGGGCGGCCGCCTCGGCGCGTACGAGGACGTCCTGCCCGACGAGCGGTACGAACCGGACCTCGGCCCCGAGCCGGACGCGGACGGGCTGCGCGAACGCTTCGCGGCCCTCCTGGAGCCGATCGACGTCTACTCCGAGGTCTTCGACCCGTACGAGCCCCGCAAGCCCCCGGTCCCGCACCGGATCTCCGACGACCTGGCCGATCTGGTCACCGACCTCGGCCACGGACTGGCCCACTATGATGCCGACCGCACCGCCGAGGCGCTGTGGTGGTGGCAGTTCTCGTACTTCTCCAACTGGGGCTCCACCGCCTCCGCCACCTTGCGCGCGCTCCAGTCCCTGATCGCCCACATCCGCCTCAACCAGCCTCTCGAAGAGCTCGACGGCCTGGACATCGACCAGGACCCGGGCGAGGACGACCTGGCGGAGGAGGCGGGGCGCGTGATGGTCGCGGAGATCGCGGGACCGCTGGGGCTGCGGCCGGTGAAGTAGCGGGCGGCGAGGGCCCCGCCACGTCGCGTCCGCTCCACCGGAAGCTCCACTGGACGGTCTGCCGGAAGCCTCACCGGACGGTTCACCGGAAGGCGGCGGCGTTCTCCGTGGCCCACTGCCGGAACGTCCTGGCCGGCTGCCCGGTGACCAGGGCCACGGTGTCGCGGACGGCCAGCAGTTCCTCGTTGACGTCCCCGCCCATCAGGTCGAGGACGCTGTTCGCGGAGCCGTCCCCCAGGGCGGCGGCCAGCTGCCCGTGGGCCTCCTCCCGGCTGATCTCGACGCATTCCAGGTCACGTCCGAGCACCGTCGCCAGGTCCAGGACCTGCCGCCGGGGACTGATCCGCTCCGGCCCCGTGAGCAGGTGGGTGCGCCCCCGGTGAGCCGGATCGGTCAGCGCGACACGGGCCGCGCCCGCGATGTCGGCTGGGTGGATCGCGGGCAGGCCGACATCCGCGTACGGCACCCGGACCACGCCCCGCTCGCGGACCGACTCAGCCCACCACAGGGTGTTCGAGGCGAACTGCGTCGGCCGCAGGACCGTCCGGTCCATCCCGCTGGTCACCAGCAGCCGCTCCATCTCCAGGTTCGCCCGCGCCTCGGGCAGATGAGGATGGCTCGTGACCGTGATCGACGACACGAGCACCACATGCTCCACACCGGCCCGTCGAGCAGCGTCCAGGACCGTGAGGTCCGCGCCCCTGCCCGCCAGCAGGACCAGCGAACGCACGCCGTTCAAGGCCGACTTCATGGATGCGGCGTCCCGCAGATCCCCCTCCGCGACATCGACCCCCTCGGGGAACGAGGCCCGCCGCGCGTCACGGGTCAGCCCCCGTACGGACAGATCTCCATGAGCGCGCAACTGCGCGAGCAGCTCCCTGCCGATGTTTCCGGTCGCGCCGGTCACCAGGATCACCGTCGTCCTCCTCCGTGATTGTTCTGTGCTGGCCAGGAGCAGCAGGCTAGGACCTCAACCCGGCTTGAGATCAAGGGGAAGCGGGATCTGTCTCGGGGTGCCCGCCGCCTGCGCGGTCCTCAATTCGCCATAAATTGCGGGCAGTTGTCACAAGAAGTTGCTAGCCTCCCCGGGCCTGTGATCTTCATGGGCTCGGCAGGGGAGAGGTACGCGCATGACAGAGGGTGCGGGATACAGACGCGCGAGACGGACGGGACAGGCGAGATGGGCGGGACGGGCGGCGGTGGCGTCACTCGTCGCCGGAGCGGTACTGGCGGCGGGGGGCATCGCGACAGCGGCGACGGCCGGCACGCTGCCGCCGAAGCAGCCGCTGGTCGCGGATCTGAGCATCAACGCGCGACCGTGTGCGGCGGGCGAGGAACGGCCCTACCTCAGATCCGGGGCGACGGTGACGGCGCGGCTGTACGGACCCGGGGACAATCAGCCGGGCGAAGCGAGCCGGGTCGCGGGGGAGTTCGAGGCATGGTGGAAGGACGGGACCGGCGTCGAGCGGCGCGCAACGTTCACCACCGGCATGACAAGTGACACTGCTCCGTTCTCCTGGAAGCTGCCGGACAACATCCCGACGGACACGGTCGTCTCCTTGCGCGTACGGGCCGCCAACGACAACGGGGTGTCACCCTGGAGCTCCGAGGGCGCGGGGACGGTCTGCGAGTTCATCTACGACAACGCGCCCCCGCAGCGGCCGGTCGTGTCGTCGGCGGATTACCCGGACGACGACGCCTGGACCGACGGCGTCGGTGTTCACGGCAGTTTCCACATCGAGTCGGCCTCCGACGACGTGGTCCTCTACCGCTACAACTTCATCGGCGGACCTCTGCTGACCGTAGCGGCCTCGGGTCCGGACAACGGCGCGGATATCTCCTACCTTCCGAAATCTTCGGGCCTGCACGGGCTGGAGGTTCAGGCGTTCGACCGGGCTTCCAACAGCAGCACCCCGCGGAACTATCAGTTCCGTGTGGCGTCGGGGCGTACCCCCGCAGCGCACTGGAAACTGAACGACGCCGAGGGCTCGCCCGCGGCGGCGGCCGAGGCAGGTCCCGTGGCCCGCGCCGGGGCGGGCGCGGTCTTCGGATCGGCCGGGCCCTCGGGTACGGCGGTGGCGTCGACGGTCGGGCTGGACGGGACCGGAAACGCCTTCCTTACCCCTGACGCCCCGGTGGTGGCGGCCGGGCAGACGTTCGCGGTGGGCGGCTGGGTACGACCGGCGGCGGTGGACGGCACCCGCACGATCGCCGCACAGGACGCGTCCGGCGGGTCCGCGTTCACCTTGGGGCTGTCGCAGTCCGAGGGGCGCCCGGTGTGGTCGTTCGACGTCGGTGGCACGCGGCTCACCGGTGGTCGGCCGGAGGTGGACGAGTGGGCGTATGTGCTCGGCCAGTACGACGCGAGGACGGGAAAGGCGCGGCTCCATGTCAACGGACGGGCGATGGGTGAGGAACAGCCCGTGTCCCCCGTGTCGGGCGGCGGGAACTTCCAGATCGGCAGAGCGCGGGGACCCGCGGGCTACCAGGACCACTGGCAGGGCGGGATCGGGGACGTACGCGTCCATGACCGGGTGGTGGTGCCCGACGAGCTGACCGGGCTCGCGAGCCGGAAGGCCCGGCTGCGGGGCCACTGGGCGCTGGAGACGGCCCCGGACGGACTCAGCGCCGAGGCGGACGGCGGCGAGCCGCTCAAGCTCGGCCCCGGTGCCTCGATCTACCGGCCCGAGCTTGCGTGCGATCCGATGGACCCGGAGTGCTTCCCCGAGGCATGGCCGATCGAGGGCGAGGGTCACCTGGCCCTGGACGGCACCTCCGGATACGCCGCCACCCAGCAACCGGTGGCCGACACGGGTGACAGCTTCACCGTCACGGCGACCGTACGCCTTGCCGACGGCCAACCCGACCGGCCGATGACGGTCCTCTCCCAGAGCGGCGAGCATCAGAGCGCGTTCAAGGTCCGCTACGGGCCGACGACGGACAGCTGGGAGCTGGTCGTGCCGTCCGCGGACACTCCGGGCGCGGCCGAGACGGTGGTCGCACGCATCCCGTCCTGGGGCTCCAGCTATGACCAGCGGCTGGCCGTGGTCTACGACAACGCGACGGACGAGGTCAGGCTCTATGTGAACGGCCAGACGAACGCGGAGGCCGGTGCGGAGTTCCACGACGCGCGGAAGAGCACCGGCGGCCTTCAGGTCGGGCGCGGGATCACGGCGGACGGGTGGGGCGAGTACCTCCACGGCGACGTCGACCAGGTGCGGGCCTTCGCCGGTGCGCTGACCGGCAGGGAGATCGCCCTGCTCAGCTAGCAGGGGGCCCGCTGCCCCTCAGCCCGCGCATCCCCTCACTCCACCCCCTCACCCCACCCCCTCACCCCACCGCTCTCACCGCTCCCCCCACCGCCCCGCCCCGCCCTCCCGAAGTGCCGTGACAGTGCGTGGAAGGACTCCTTCGGTTCCCAGTGCCAGGGGGACGCCGGGTCGTCGGGGTCGCCGTCGCGGATCGTCTTCACGAGGCTGTACGTGGCCATGTCCAGGTCGTGCGGCGGGTCGTCGGGGCGGTGGGGGGCGTCGGGGGCGGAGAAGGTATAGACCAGCGCCGCGTACAGGCCCAGCGACTCGAAGACGTCGAACACGTCGGTCAGGTACGCCGCCTGGGCCCGCTCGCTGCGGACCAGATCACCCTTGATCTCGCCCTTCTCGTAGTCGACGACGTTCCAGCCCATGCCGCCCTGCTCGGGTGCGCCGACGTAGGTGCACGTGCCGCACTCGGTGACGGCGACCGGCTTGCCCCACCGCAGGTACGGGCGCAGGTCGCGGACGTAACCGGCCCGGCTGCCGTGGTACGCGTAGTAGTTGACGCTCACCAGGTCGAAGAGGTCCCAGTCGACCACGTCCTCGTGCGCCGCGCCGTACGTCAGCGGCCCCCGGAACACGGACCGTCCGGCCTTCGCCGCCCGTGCGACGAACGAGGCGAGACGCCGCTGCACCAGCACGGGGTCGAACGTCCCGTTGAGCAGGTATTCCACGCGTTCGAGCGCCGAGTCCCCCGGGACGATCCCCGGTACGTACAGCACGAACTCGCACCCGACGCTGAGGTGGACGCGCGCCCCCTGGCGTCGCAGCCGTTCCGCGTGCCGGCCGGTCTCGGCCAGGTGGTCGAGGATGTCCGCCTCCGGGACGTCGCCCAGGCGCGGCTGGAGCCAGACGTGCAGGCCGCGTTCGGCCGCCTCGGTCGCCGTGGCCGCGAGCCGTTCCACACCGTCGCCCCAGACCGAAACGGAGTTGGCGTGCAGGTCGTTCCTGATCGCCCGGAGGTCGGTGCGCATACGTTGCGCGTTCCATCCGGTCGCCGGGTTCTCGCCGTCCGTGACCTCGTACAGCACGCCCCGATACGTCAGTCCCGGGCGCGGTGACGCACCGGCCGGGGCCGCCGAGAGCAGCGGACCGGCCGCTCCCGCCACCCCCAGCGCCGCCGTCCCGGCCAGAAACCGTGCCCGGCTGATTCCACTGCTCCGCACTGGGTGCCTCCCGTTTGTTCCGGCGTTCCGGTGATCCCGTGTTCCGGCCGAGGCGTCCAGTGTCGTGAGCGAGGGGCGGCCGGGGCGTCGGCCGATGGTCTACGGGAGGCCGACGAAAGTCGTACGGGACGGCGGCACCGGCGGTTGCGGGCTCACTGCTCGGGCACGGCCACGCGGATCAGCGTCTGCTGTCCGTTGGCGACCAGCTTTCGCCGACCGTCCTGGACGCCGAACACCTCCAGCACGCACACGGTCAGGGTCCGCCCGGAATTCACGGTGAGCGACCCACAGTCCGAAAAACGGACGACCCCGGCGGTGCAGGAACACCATCCGGGGTCTGACCGTTCCAGATCGAACGTTAGGCCTTCGATCCGCATGGCTGCTGACAATGTTAGTGCTGTCCTGCGTGCGCCCGCCCATCCCATGGCCAAAGCCGGGTATGGAAAGCGTCACGCCCCCGACGAAACCCCGCGCGGGGCCGACGACTTCGGCCACCTGGACGCCCGGGAAGCGGCCATCGCCGCGTACATCGACCGACTTCCCGAAGGCGCCGCCGTCGGCTACAAGGTGCTGGCCGAGGAACTGCCGGAACACGGCCAACAGGCGTGCCGCAGCGCGCTGGACCGGCTGACCCGCGCCGGGCAACTGCGCCGGATCAAGGTGCACATCACCGTGACCGACGGCGGGAAGCGCTGGGTGACGCGTACGTACTTCTCGCGGACCGCCCGCGACGCCGCGTCGACGCCCCTGGGCAGTCGCCCGCCCCGGACGTGGTGTCGCAGCAACAGCAACAACCCCGTGAAAAGCAACAGCATTCGCAGCGGCCGGAGTCGGAGCCTGAGCCCGGCGTTCCGGCCGTGCGCTCGGAGGCGTACAGCGTGCTCGCGGGGCTCGGCGGCCAGGAGTCGAGGCTCCAGCTGTCCGACGGCGAGTGCGTGGCGCTGGAGCACCTCGTCGACGAGTGGCTCGCGCGCGGCCTCGGCCGTGAGCAGGTCACCCGGTCCCTGGTGTCGGGGCTGCCCGCCTCCGTGCATTCCGCCGGAGCCTTCCTCCGTACCCGACTGGAGAACAAGATGCCCCCGCACCGCGGCCCGCCATGACGGACGCCCACTCCGAGGAGATCGTGGGCGCCCTGATGATGTGCGCCCTCTGTGACGAGGACGAGACCACGACCACGCTGGTCGACGGCGTCTGTGGGGACTGCCGCGCCGGCATCGACCGCGACGAGGCGAGCGGGGCGACCGGCGACGTACCGGACACGTTCCTGGCCCGCCCGCGCGGACAGCTGGACGTCGCCGCCCGCGTGGCCGAGCTGCGATCGGCGGCGGGACGCGGGACGGCCGCGGTACCGAGGCCGCGCCGATGAGCGTGCGGGAGATCCGGGTCGGGGCACCATGGTGCGATTGTCATGTGGCTGCTGAGGCAGTGCATCCAGCAGCGGCCGGAACTGTCGCTCTACCCCGAGCAGGGGCTGAAGATCGAGGCGTACCGCAGGGGCCGGGCCCGCCCCGACGGCGCACTCGCCCCCAATGACTACTTCGCCGGGTCGGGGGAGTGGGCCGACCCCACCGGCGTACTGATGGCGGTCGAGGTCACCTCCCGCGACGCCGACACCAACCGGCGCGACCGCGTCGAGAAGCCCGAGGGCTATGCGGCGGCCCGGTATCCCGGTCTATCTGCCGGTCGACCGTGAGGCGTGCTCGGTGACCGTGTGTACCGAGCCGGAGAAGGGGGCGTACGGCTCCTCCACCACCAGGCCCTTCGGTGCGGTCATCGAGCTGCCCGAGCCGGTGGGCCTCACCCTGGACACCGAGAAGCTCAAGGACTACGCAGACTGACGCCGACCGACCGACCGACCGACCGACCGACCGACCGGCCGACCGGCCGACCGGCCGACCGGCCGACCGGCCGACCGGCCGGCCGCAGGCGGGGCGTCCCGGCGTGTGGGCTGGGCCACATAAGGGAGTGCGGGGGCGATCGGCGGGCAGCAGCCCGGTACGAGCAGTTCGGGTCGACACGCCGGATCATGTGGTGGGCGGGACATCTCACCATCTGGTATGAGGCGGGCGATTCCGGACTGCTCGTTAAACTGAGCCGACCGTAGTAATGGACTGAGCGAGGAGCGCACGTGGGCCTTGTCGTGCAGAAGTACGGAGGCTCCTCCGTAGCCGATGCCGAGGGCATCAAGCGCGTCGCCAAGCGAATCGTCGATGCCAAGAAGAACGGCAACCAGGTGGTTGTCGTGGTGTCAGCGATGGGCGACACGACGGACGAGTTGATCGATCTCGCCGAGCAGGTATCCCCGATTCCTGCCGGGCGCGAATTCGACATGCTGCTGACCGCCGGAGAGCGGATCTCCATGGCCCTGCTGGCGATGGCGATCAAAAACCTGGGCCACGAGGCCCAGTCGTTCACGGGCAGCCAGGCCGGTGTCATCACCGACTCGGTTCACAACAAAGCGCGGATCATCGATGTCACGCCGGGGCGGATTCGTACCGCGCTCGACGAGGGCAATATCGCGATCGTCGCCGGATTCCAGGGTGTGTCCCAGGACAAGAAGGACATCACCACCCTGGGCCGCGGCGGATCCGACACCACCGCGGTCGCGCTCGCGGCCGCGCTGGACGCCGAGGTCTGTGAGATCTACACCGATGTGGACGGTGTCTTCACCGCCGACCCGCGGGTCGTGAAGAAGGCCCGTAAGATCGACTGGATCTCCTTCGAGGACATGCTGGAGCTGGCGGCGTCCGGCTCCAAGGTGCTGCTGCACCGCTGTGTCGAGTACGCACGCCGATACAACATTCCGATCCACGTCCGTTCGTCCTTCTCCGGACTGCGCGGCACCTGGGTCAGCAACGAGCCGCAAGGGGACCAGCAGGTGGAGCACGCGATCATCTCCGGAGTCGCCCATGACGTCTCCGAGGCCAAGATCACCGTCGTCGGTGTCCCCGACAAGCCGGGCGAGGCCGCCGCGATCTTCCGCGCGATCGCGAACGCGGAGGTCAACATCGACATGGTGGTGCAGAACGTCTCCGCCGCGTCGACGGGGCTGACGGACATCTCCTTCACCCTTCCCAAGGCCGAGGGCCGCAAGGCCATCGACGCCCTGGAGCGGACCAAGGCCACCATCGGCTTCGAGTCGCTGCGTTACGACGACCAGATCGCCAAGATCTCCCTGGTCGGCGCCGGTATGAAGACCAACCCGGGCGTCACGGCGGGCTTTTTCGAGGCACTGTCCGACGCGGGCGTGAACATCGAGCTGATCTCGACATCCGAGATCCGCATCTCGGTGGTCACCCGCGCCGACGACGTCAACGAGGCCGTGCGCGCCGTGCACACCGCCTTCGGCCTCGACAGCGACTCCGACGAGGCCGTCGTTTACGGGGGCACCGGACGATGACTGCCCGCCGCCCTTCGCTCGCGGTCGTCGGCGCGACCGGGGCGATCGGTGGCGTCATGCTCCAGATCCTTTCGCAGCACGCGGATGTCTGGGGCGAGGTGAAACTGATCGCCTCGCCGCGTTCGGCCGGCCGCAAGCTGGTCGTACGCGGTGAGGAGACCGAGGTCCTCGCGCTCGACGAGGACGTGTTCGACGGGGTCGACGTGGCCCTGTTCCTGGTGCCGGACGAGGTGTCCGCGCGCTGGGGCCCGATCGCCGCGTCCAAGGGCGTCGTGGTCATCGACGACTCGGCGGCCTTCCGGCTCGACGCCGACGTACCGCTGGTCGTCCCCGAGATCAACCCGCACGCCGTACGGCTCCGGTCGCGCGGAATCGTCGCCTCCCCGAACTGCACCACGCTGTCGCTGATCGTCGCGGTCGGTGCGCTGCACGCCGAGTTCGGGCTGCGGGAACTGATCGTCTCCTCCTACCAGGCGGTGAGCGGCGCGGGCCGGGACGGTGTCGCGGCCCTGCGCGAGGAGCTGTCCCTGGTGGCCGGTACGGACCTGGGCACGCACCCCGGCGACGTACGGCGGGCCCTCGGCGACCGCGAGAAGAGCCCCTTCGCCGCACCCGTGGCCCTGAACGTCGTGCCGTGGGCCGGGACCGACGCCGGGGACGGCTGGTCGTCCGAGGAACTGGCGATCCGCGAGGAATGCCGCAAGGTCCTGGATCTGCCGGACCTGAAGGTCGCGGCGACCTGTGTGTACGTCCCCGTCGTCGCGACGCACTCGATGTCCGTCCACGCGCGCTTCGAGAACGAGGTCGCCGTCGACCGGGCGCACGAGATCCTGGCGACCGCGCCCGGCGTGGTGCTGTTCGACAGCCCGGCGTCCGGCGACTTCCCCACGCCGTCCGACGTCGTGGGCACCGACCCGACGTGGGTCGGACGGGTCCGGCGCTCGATGGACGATCCACGGTCATTGGAAATGTTCGTTTGTGGTGACAATCTCCGAAAAGGTGCGGCTTTGAACGTCGCCCAGATCGCCGAATCCGTGGCCGCTGAATTCCCCCGGACCTGATCGAACTTGTTTTGTAGGATCTGTGAACGCCCTATGAGTAATTCGCTGGTCTGAACCCCTTGAGCTGGGGCGTTGTCATATCCGACGATGATCTCCCGGCCTTCTGCAACCGCACGTCGGTCGGGCAGCGTCTATGCCGTCACTTCTTGCGTGGCGGGGCGCATTTATGGGGCATTTGGGGAAGAGCAGGTACGTATGAGGGCATGTCGCACAGCGCTGAACGCGGTGCCGTACGCGTACAACCCTGACGGGGGGCAGCGTGTCCAACTGGCGTGGCAGAGGTTCTCGATATCACAGTGGTGGGCCAGTTGCGGAGCGCTTCGGTGCGTCCGCTCCGGCGGCCCCGCGCGGCCGGTGGAATGCCGGTGATCGCGCCCATGCCCGCCGCGCGTCCGGCGAGGCTGCCGTCGCAGCGCGAGGGCGCTGAGGAGACGGTGGCAGCGGGGACCACGGTCGACCATCTCACCGAGACCTATCGCGCCCACTACCGTTCGCTGCTCGGCCTCGCGGCCCTGCTGCTGGACGACACCGCGTCCTGTGAAGACGTGGTGCAGGAGGCGTTCATCCGCGTGCACTCGGCGCGCAACCGGGTACGGGAACCGGAGAAGACACTCGCGTACCTCCGCCAGACCGTCGTCAACCTCTCCCGCTCCGCCCTGCGGCGGCGAATCCTCGGGCTGAAGCTGCTCTCCAAGCCGATGCCGGACATGGCGAGCGCGGAGGAGGGCGCGTACGACCAGTTGGAGCGGGACGCGCTGATCAAGGCGATGAAGGGGCTGCAACGGCGCCAGCGCGAGGTGCTGGTGCTGCGCTACTTCGCGGACATGACGGAAGCCCAGGTCGCGGAGACGCTGGGAGTGTCACTGGGTTCGGTCAAGGCGTACGGCTCCCGCGGTATCGCGGCACTGCGCGTCGTGATGGAGGCGCAGGCATGAGCGGGCCCGAGGGCAGGCACGAGACTGACCGGACTGGAAACGGAATTGTGAACCACGGGCCGGAGAACACCCCGGGCAACGACACCGCGGACGATGCCCTGAGCGATACGCGGGACGACGCGTCGGGCCACTCGTCGGGCGACGAGGCGGTCGATGCGTCAGGGGACGTGTCAGGGGACGTCGTGGGCATCGACACGGGCGGCATCGAGGCGGGCGGCGACGCCTCGGGCGCCGGTGCGGGTGGCGGCCTCTCGGGCGGCGACATCTTGGGCGACGGCACCTCGGGCCGCTTCCGGGGCGAGGACGCGGGCGGCGACGTCCCGGGCGGCGACGTCCCGGGCACGCTGACCGACCTCTTCGCCGGCCGCGCGCGCGACGGCGGGGAACTGGACGAGGTGGCCCTGCGCCGCATGCTGCGCGGCGCGGTCCATGACCTCGCACCCTCCGAGGGCACCCTGGACCATCTGCACCGTGCGGTTCCCGCCCGGCGCGCCAGACGGCGGCAGGCCGTCGTCGGGGCGGCCGCGGCGGCCCTGCTGATCGGCACGGCCGTTCCCGCCTTCGTCCACGTCGCGAGTTCGGACGGCTCGTCCACCGACCGGCCCGCCATCGCCGGTCACGGTGAACAGACCCAGGGCGGCAACGGCACCGACACCGGTTCCGAGGCCGGCGGCGACCTGCCGTCCAGATCCTCCGAGCGGGAGAGCGAGGGCGGCAAGGGCCTGCCGGACGCCTCCGACAGCCCCTCGGTGAGCGGCGGTACGGACGCCGAGGGCAACCGGATCGGCGGCGTCGCCGACTCGCCCCGCTCCGAAGCGGCCTCCATGCCGACCTGCGACCCCAGCCAGCTCGGGGTCGCCTCGGCCGGGACGGGCGCGACGGGTGCCGACGGCACGGTGTACGGCAGTTTCAAGATCGCCAACGTGTCCGGCAAGGACTGTTCGGTGAGCAGCAACGGCACCGTGAGCTTCATGGCCAGCGGCGCGGCCGACCCGCTCAAGATCGACGTGGTCCAGCACACCGCGGGAGACGCGGCGTCCGGACTGCCCGACCCCTCGACGGAACCGGGAACGGTGCTGCTGAAGCCGTCCATGGCGTACGAGGTGAAGTTCGCCTGGGTGCCGACGGACACCTGCCCGACCACCGGCGCCACGCCCAGCCCGACCCCGACGGACGGTGCCGGGGGCTCGACCGGCGAAGGCTCCCCGCAGGAAGGCACGCAGGCGCAGCTCGCGGGCGAGGAGGGCGGTGCGGCGGACGGCAGTGTCGCCGTGACACACACCCCGGAATCGGGCGCGCCGACAGCCGAGACGAAGATCGACAACGCGTGCGCGGGCACGATCTACCGGACAGGCGTACTCACCGCGTCCTAGCTGTATTGACCCGCACCCGGTTCCGCACAAGCGGGGGCCGGGCCGGACGGTCGGCCCCGAGCCGCACCACGGCTAACCGGCCGGACAGACGGTCCACGGCCGGACAGACGGTCCACGGCCGGACCGACGGGTCCACGGCCGGACCGACGGCAGGACAGATGGCCGGACCGACGGGGGTGGCTGCCCAGACCCATATGGGCGGACGCGGGTGGGTCAGTCGGCGTCGGGAACGAGGCCCAGCTCTATGTCGCGGGCGGCCTCGGCCTCGCGCCGGACGAGCCGGAACCACATGAAGAGCACGAAGCCCGCGAAGACGAACCACTCGCCGGTGTAGCCGAGGTTCTGGAATGCCTTCAGGTCGAGTCCGCTGCCCTGCGGCGCGGCGGCCGGGACCGGCTTCATCGCGCCGCCCGTACCCCCGGCCTCGGCCTCGGGGAGCGTCACCCAGGCGTCGTACACGTCATACGGGACGAGGTTCACCAGGGACGCGGCGCTGATGATGCCCACCTGACCGTCGGGGAGACCGCCGTCGGAGTGGACGCCGTCGCTGTTCATGTTCTCGGAGGCCTGGAGGTCCCCGGTCACGGTGACTTCGCCCTTCGGCGCGGCGGGGACCGCGGCGCTCCCCGCGCTGCCGGGCAGCCAGCCGCGTACGACCGGCAGGGCCTTACCGCTGTCGGTACGCAGCAGGTTCAGGACGTAGAAGCCGTTGCGATCGTCCAACTCGCGGCCGGGGACCAGGAACTGGTCGGCGTACGTGCCGGACGCGACGGCCGGACGGCCGGACGTCACCTTGTCGACGGGCAGCAGCGCGTCGAGCGGCTTGGCGGCCCGCGTACCCGGATCGGGCCGCTTCTCGGCCTCCTCGTGCGACTGCACGCGGTCCTCGAAACGGCCGAGCTGCCAGGTGCCCATGAACACGCAGAACGGGATGGCCAGCACGACGAAGAGGTTGATCCCCCACCATCGCGGGGTCAGCAGGAACCGGTACACCCCTCCACGGTACGGTCCCCGCTCCGGCGGCCCGGAGCGGGGTACACCATTTATCCAGCCCTTACGCGTGCGCGAGGGCGTCGGCAACCCGTCGCCACGTTGACGTCAGCCCGCGGCCGGAACACCGCGAGGCGACATCCGCGCGACCCCAAGCCGCAGTTCCGAGCGCCCACCGTCGCCGCCCCGCACCGCCCTCGCCCCACCTCGCCCCGCCCCCGCCACCAGGCGACGAACCGCGCCTCGCAGCCGCCCGCCCCGCCCCCGGGCGACGACCGCGCCTCGCAGCCTCGCAGCCGCGCTGCCGCCCCTCCCGTCAGTTCGTAGCCGTGCCTCCTCGTCCTGCCTCAGCTCGTCCTGAAGCCGGCTGCGGTCAACTGCCGTCGTTGTCGGGGGCGTCGGCCAGGTGCTTCAGGGCGAAGTCGAGCTCCAGCCGGACCTGTTTGATCCGTTCCTCCACCACGAGCGAGCCGTGCCCGGCGTCGTACCGGTACACCTCGTGCGCCGCCCCGCGCGCCTTGAGGCGGTCCACGTAGTTCTCCACCTGACGAATGGGGCAGCGCGGATCATTGACGCCCGCCGAGATGTAGACGGGGGCGCGCACCGCGTCGACGTACGTCAGCGGTGACGAGGCCGCGAACCGCTCGGGCACCTCCTCGGGGGTGCCGCCCAGCAGCGTGCGGTCCATCGCCTTCAGGGCCTCCATCTCGTCGTGGTAGGCCGTGACGTAGTCGGCGACCGGCACGGCGGCCAGGCCGAGGGCCCACGACTCGGGCTGTGTGCCGAGGCCGAGCAGGGTCAGATAGCCGCCCCACGAGCCACCGGCCAGGACCAGCCGCCGCGGGTCCGCGAGCCCGGACTTCACCGACCAGTCCCGTACCGCCGCGATGTCCTCCAGCTCGATCAGACCGACCCGGTGCTTGAGCGCGTCCGTCCAGGCGCGGCCATAGCCGGTCGAGCCGCGGTAGTTGACCCGTACGACCGCGAAACCGTGATCCACCCAGGCGGCCGGACCGGAGGCGAAGGCGTCGCTGTCGTGCCAGGTCGGCCCGCCGTGGATCTCGAAGATGGTGGGGAACGGGCCGTCACCGGTCGCGGGCCGCTGCACGAGGGCGTGGATGCGGCCGCCGGGGCCCTCCACCCACGCGTCCTGGACCGGCACCGACGCCGGGGCCTTGGCGCCGGGCGGGTCGAGGACCACGGATCCGGCGGTGGAGCGCACGACCGGCGGCTGCGCGGCCGACGACCAGAGATATTCCACGGTGCCGTCCGGGCGGGCGGTGGCGCCCGAGACCGTACCCGCGGGGGTCTCGACCCTGACCGGCCCCTCCGCGCCCGGCTCGTACCGCCACAGCTCGCTGCGGGCCTCGAAGCTGTGCTCGATCAGCAGCGCGGAGCCGTCCGGATACCACTCGGCGCCCACGTCGCCGGGCAGCTCGATGGGCAGGGCGGTCTCGGTGCCCGCGACCGGGTCCCAGATCATCGGCTCCCAGCGGCCCCGGCGCTGGTGTCCGACGAGCAGCCGGGAGTCACCGGCCACGGGTGCGAAGCCCAGCACCGCGAGGCCCAGCTCCTTGGTGCCGCCCTCGGTGTCGTCCAGCTCCGCGACCGTGGAACCGTCCGGGCGCACGACGCGCAGCGCGGAGTGCATCGCGTCGCCGTGCTCCGTGTGCTCCAGGGCGATCAGCGTGCCGTCGTGGGAGAGATCCCCGACCCCGGCGGACTCCCGGTGCCGGTAGATCTCGGCGGGCTCCCCCTGCGGGCGTACGAGATGGATCGTCGTGCCGTCCTCGTCGGTGGAGCGGCCGATCACCGAGGTCCCGTCGCGTCCGATGGCGAGGCCGGCCGGGTAGGACGGCTCCAGACCGGGGGCCGCCGGCTCGTCGGCGCCACCGGCGAAGGGCTGCCGCATCCACACACCGAACTCGTCGCCGTCGGTGT
Organism: Streptomyces sp. NBC_01433; assembly: GCF_026340105.1. Taxonomy (NCBI): domain Bacteria; kingdom Bacillati; phylum Actinomycetota; class Actinomycetes; order Kitasatosporales; family Streptomycetaceae; genus Streptomyces; species Streptomyces sp. NBC_01433. The sequence goes on from NZ_JAPEPM010000001.1 coordinate 2,784,696, forward strand.
CGCTGAACCACCAGATGGCCTCGCCGTCCGGGGTCAGCACACCGTCGGTCGTCCCATTGGGCCGGTCGGTCGCCTGGCGCTGTTCCCCGCTCGACCGGTCCCATGCGTACAGCTCGTACGTCCCGGTGGCATTGGAGACGAACAGTGAGCGCTCAGGGGAGTCCTCGGCCCAGTCGGGCAGGGAAACCCGGGGTGCGCGGAACCGCTGCTCCCACGCCGGCGTGGACGAGGCGTTCTGTGTATCGCTCATGCCACCATCCAACCCGATCGGACGCGCGACCGGGTGGCCTGTGGATAACCCCTCGCACCATCCCCCCAGCCTGTGGGTAACTTTTGGCTCATGTACTCACCGACTCCGGACAACTGGCACGACGCCAACCGCGCGCGCTGGGACGAGCGCGTGGCGATCCACGCGGCGAGCGACTTCTACGAACTGGATGCCTTCCGGGAGGGCAAGGACGCCCTGCGCGCGTTCGAGGTCGCGGAGGTCGGTGACGTCACCGGCAAGTCCCTGCTGCACCTCCAGTGCCACATCGGGCTCGACACCCTGTCCTGGGCCCGGCACGGCGCCGCGCACGTCGTCGGTCTCGACTTCTCCGAGCCCGCCGTCGAGACGGCCCGCGGCCTTGCCCGGTCGCTGGGGCTCGCCCCGGACCGGGCGGCGTTCGTCGCCGCCGATGTGTACGACGCGCGGGAAGCCGTCCCCGACCTCTCGTACGACATCGTCTACACGGGCGTCGGCGCGCTGAACTGGCTTCCCGACATCGGGCGTTGGGCGGAGACCGCGGCCTCGCTCGTCGCACCCGGCGGATTCCTCTATCTCGCCGAGTTCCATCCGCTGACCGACACGCTGGACGACTCGACCGGCTCGACGATCACCTACGACTACTTCAGCCGCGAGGCGTGGGTGGACGAGACGCCGGGGACGTACGCCGACTTCGACGCCCCGACCGTCCACAACCGCAGCGTCGAGTGGCAGCACCCGGTGGGCGAAGTGGTCTCGGCGCTGGCGGCGGCCGGGCTGCGGATCGAGTTCCTGCACGAACACGACGTCTCGCTGTTCGCCCGCTTCGGCTCGCTGGAGCGGCACGAGGACGGCCACTACCGCTTCCCGGCGGACCGGCCGCGGATCCCGCTTATGTACTCGATCAAGGCATCACGTCCGGTCATCGGCTGAACGACGGCCGCGCCCGGCCGATGGCCGGTGTCACTCGGCGGGGATGGGTTCAGAGGGCGGGCTGGGGAGGGGTTCGGGGAGCGGTCCGGCGCGGTCCCAGCCCGGGGCGCGGACGTCGGCGGTGAGGGTGTTCATCGCGATCTCCTCGCCACAGGTGCGGCAGACCCAGGCGGCATCGAGATCGTGCGCGCGCCCGTGCCCGTGCTCGTCGCTGTGCTCGCCCTCACCGGTGTTCCCGCCCCGGCCGCCACGCGTGCCTTCGCCGGTGTGACCGTCCTCGTCGCCGCTCCCGTCGCCAGGCTCGCCCCCACCGGCGTTCCCGGGCTCGTGCACCAACACGACCGGCGGCTCCTCGTTCACCCAGCGGTCGCCCCAGTCCAGCAGCGCCCGGATCACCGGGGCGAGGTCCCGGCCGGACGCCGTCAGGTGGTACTCGTAACGCGGCGGCCGCTCGTTGTACGGCCGACGCTCGACCACCCCGGCCTGCTCCAGCGCGCGCAGCCGGGCGGCGACGCGGTCCCGGGGCGCACCGGTGTTCCGGGCGATCGCCTCGAACCGGTGGTTGCCGAAAAAGATCTCGCGCACCGCGAGCAGCGCCCATTTCTCGCCCACCACATGGAGTGCGGCGGCAGCGGAGCAGGGCCGCCCGGGCAGCGTGACGGCGTTGGATTCCGGGCTCTCCGGGCTCTTCGAAGCGTTCATCCCTACTAGGTTGCCATCTCAAACTCACTGGCGCTAGCTTGCCGTCATGACAGTTGGAAAATCAAACTCACTGCCACCTGCCCCGCCCACGACTCCAGCTTTCGCCTCCGGCCCAGCCCCTGCCGCAGCCCCCGCCCCGGCCCCCGCTCCGGTCTCGTCGCGCGCCGCTGTGTGGATCATCTCGGCCGGTGTCTTCGTCGTGAACCTCGATCTGTTCATCGTCAACGTCGCCGTTCCCGCGCTGGGCGAATCCTTCGGCGGCAGCTCCCTCGCCTCGCTGTCCTGGGTGCTCAACGCGTACGCGATCGTCTTCGCCGCGCTGCTGGTCGTCGCGGGACGGCTCGCCGACCGCTACGGCCACCGGCGCGGATTCCTACTGGGCCTGGCGGTCTTCACCGTGGCCTCCGCGCTCTGCGCCCTCGCCCCGGATGTCGGATGGCTGGTCGCGGCCCGGATCCTTCAGGCTGCCGGGGCCGCCGCCCTGATGCCGACCTCGCTCGCGCTGCTGCTCGCCAACACCCCTGCGGAACGCCGCCCGCGGGCCATCCGGAGCTGGGCCGCGATCGGCGGGATAGCAGCCGGACTCGGCCCGGTCATCGGCGGCCTTCTGGTGGAGGCCGACTGGCGCTGGGTGTTCCTGGTGAACGTTCCGGTGGGAGTGGTCGGTCTGGTGGCCGGGGCCCGGCTGCTGCCCGACGCCCGCGCGGACCGGGAGGGCCGCCTGCCGGACCTGGCGGGGGCCGCGCTGCTGACCCTCGCGATCGGGGCCCTGGCCCTCGGGCTGGTCAAGGCCGATGCCTGGGGCTGGGGTTCGCCCGGGGTCCTCGTTCCGCTCCTCGCGGCGGTCGGCCTCACAGCGGCCTTCGTCCTGCGCTCGGCCCGGCATCCGGCACCGATCATCGAACTGCCGATACTGCGTACGCCCGCCTTCGCGGCGGCCACCCTGGCGGCACTGTTCTTCACGGTGGCGTTCGCGGCGATGCTGCTCACCTCGGTGCTCTGGTGCCAGCAGGTATGGGGGTACTCGGCGATCCGTACCGGGCTGGCGATCGCTCCGGGCCCGCTGGTCGTGCCGCTGCTGGCGGTCGCCTCCGGCCCGGTGGTCCGCCGTATCGGGGCCGGGCGCACGGCCGCGCTCGGGTGCCTGCTGTTCGGCGCGGGCCTGGCCTGGTGGGCCGCACTGCTCGGTACGGAACCGGCTTACGCGACCGAGTTCCTGCCCGGCATGGTCGTCACCGGTATCGGGGTCGGCCTCGCCCTGCCCACCCTGGTCGGCGCGGCTGCCGCGGCCCTGCCGCCCACCCGCTTCGCGACCGGTTCGGCCGTCACGACCATGGCCCGCCAGACCGGCTCGGTGCTGGGGGTCGCCCTGATGGTCACGCTGCTCGGTGCCCCGGCCGCCCCCGACGCGGTACTGGAGGCATTCCGGCACGGCTGGTGGGCTGCCGCCGCCACGGCCGTACTGGCCGCCGCGGCCGCTCTCGTACTGCCCCGTCCGACGGCTGTGCCGAGCGGGCCCTGAACACGGCAGTGGCGGTCCACCGGGCCGAACCCGGTGAACCGCCGCGCCTGTGGGGGGTGGAGCTTCGCGTCCCTAGACCGCCGAACGGAAGGCGGGCAGATAACCGCCCGACTGTCCTGCGGCCTTGGGGTGGTACGAGTTGTAGACCGGAAGCGTCACGCTGTTGAGCCAGGGGTCACCGGAGCAGAGCTCGTGACCGGTGAACTCGTCCGCCACACCGGAGAACGTGAACCCGGCGTCGGCCGCCCGCTTGGCGAGGACCCCGTTCAGCACGTCCGACGCGTTGTTGATGGCACTGCGCTCGGTCTCGGTGAGCCCGGCGACGCAGCTTCCCGAGAGCTTGTAGAAGCGCGGGTAGCCCAGCACGACCACCTGGGCCTGCGGAGCCTTGGCCCGGATGCTGTCGTAGAGCGAGTCGAGGCTCGACGGCAGGGAGTTCTGGATCTGCGAGACCGCCGTGTTCACGCTGTTGACGCAGGTGGCCTCGCTGGACAGGACGCAGTCCTGCATGACATCGGCGAACCCGACGTCATTGCCGCCCGCCGTGACACTGACCAGCGACGTCGACGAACTCAGCACGCCCAGCTGGCTGCTGGCGATGGAACCGGTCGTCGCCCCGGAGCAGGCGACGAAGTCGAACGAGGCGGGGGAGTTCGCGGCTGCCCAGAGGTAGGGGTAGGCATTGGTGCTGCGCCGACAGTCACCGCTGTCGGAGAGGTAACTCCCCGCGCCGACACCGGAGGAGTAGGAGTCACCGAGCGCGACATAACCGCCCGCTGCGGCCGAGCCGGCGGCCGTGGCCGGTCCGGCAACACCAAGGGCGGCAACGGCTGCGAGGGCCAGGGTGGATACGGATGCCCAAATTCTTCGTACTGACATGGCTGCCAGCCCTTCGAAGTGTGGGGGGTGGGTGGGGGGACTTCGATGGAGCGAACCAGTTTCTAGCAGCTCCCGGTACCCGCCGGTAATGGCCACGCGAGAAGTCGTCTGATATGCCCGAATGATCGTTCGGTATTCGATGCTCCGCGCGTAGATAAACCCTCAACTCGATGTGAGAACCGGTAACTTCGCCGGAACTCACCACGTGGCCGACGACTGTGAGGATCAACGGCGGGTCGGCCAAAACCGGCTCCCGACGATGCGGAGCGACCGGCCGAAGACGCCGTCACCGGCCCTCGGCGTGGCGGGATCTCCGACGCCGAAGTCGAGCTCGATATCGACGGCACCTCCGGCTACGCCTGGCTCGACATCGACGGCGTCGAGTTCGGCTTCCACCCCACATCCCCCGAGGCCAACCCCCGGGCGGAAGCACCGTGCCCCACTGGTCCGTCGAAGACCTCGACACCGAACGCCAACGCCTCCTGACCAGCGGCTGCACCCACCACCGCGGCCCTCTCGCGGTATCGCCCGGCCCGACGCGTCTGCCGGCTCGTGGACCCGTTCGGCACGGTCTTCGGACTCGACGGCCCCTGACGCGCGGCCGTGACGTACGGCGCAGGCGCTCAACGCTCGCGCCGCAGTAGCCCCCGAGAGCGGGCGAAACCACGACCTGCGTCCTCCGGTGCACGGCGGACTCAGTGTCCGGCTCCCCACCGACGGCCAAAACGGGCCCGCACAGCAAATCAGACCCGGTACTGATTTCTCAGTACCGGGCCTGACCTGGTATTTCAGCTGTCGGGGTGGCGGGATTTGAACCCACGACCTCTTCGTCCCGAACGAAGCGCGCTGCCAAGCTGCGCTACACCCCGATGCCCACCGGTCTCCCGGCGACATCGATTACTTTAGCCCACCGGCGCCCGGAGGCGAAATCTGCTTTCTTCGGCGCCGAGCCCGCTCCGCCTGGCCCCGGCCGACCGCGCCCGGGGCCAGTGCGGTGCCCCGGTGGCCGGTCGCGGCGGACCCGGCCAGTCCCGGGGTGCCGGCGTCAGTCGCGGGGTGTCAGCGTCAGCAGGGTCACCTCGGGCGGGCAGGCGAAGCGGACCGGGGTGTAGCGGTTGGCGCCGCAGCCCGCGGAGACGTGGAGGTAGGCGCGCCGGGAGCCCACCGTGTGGCTGGAGAGGCCCTTGACCCGGTCGGTGTCGAGGTCACAGTTGGTGACGAGTGCCCCGTAGAACGGGATGCAGATCTGGCCGCCGTGTGTGTGGCCCGCCAGGATGAGTGGGTATCCATCGGCCGTGAAGGCGTCCAGGGAGCGCAGGTAGGGGGCGTGGACCACGCCGATGGAGAGGTCGGCGCCCGTCTCGGGGCCGCCGGAGACCTCCGCGTAACGGTCCCGCTTGATGTGCGGGTCGTCCAGCCCGGTGAACGCGATCTCCAGGCCGTCGACCTTGAGCCGGTCGCGGGTGTTGGACAGGCCCAGCCAGCCCGCCTCGTCGAACGCGTCGCGCATCGGCTCCCACGGGTTGTGGACGACCCCGACCGCCGGGGCGTTCCCGTTGAGGCCGTGCTTGCCGTGGGCCTTCTCCAGGAGGTAGCGGGCCGGGTTGCGGAGCTTGGGGCCGTAGTAGTCGTTGGAGCCGAAGACGTACACCCCGGGGAACTCCATCAGCGGGCCGAGCGCGTCGAGCAGCTCCGGTACCGCCTCCGGGTCGGAGAGGTTGTCGCCCGTGTTCACTACGAAGTCGGGCCGCAGCCCGGCCAGCGACTGCAGCCAGGCCCGCTTCTTGCGCTGACCGCTCACCATGTGGATGTCGGAGACCTGGAGCACGCGCAACGGGCGTGCCCCGTGAGGGAGTACGGGGACGGTGACCCGCCGCAGGCGGAACGAGCGGGCCTCGAATCCGGCGGCGTAGGCGAGGCCGGCAGCACCGACCGCTGCGCCGACTGCCGTGACTTTCAGGGGTACTCCGTAGCGTGCGCGCATGTGTCCATCGTCGCAGACACGGTGCGTCGACCGGAAAACCGGCGGGCGGCAGGTGGCCCCCACCTGTCACAATCGCGGCATGACCACGCTCAAGTCCAAGCTCAAGGAAGACCTCCACACGGCCATGAAGGCGCGCGACGAGCTGACCTCGTCCACTCTTCGGCTCACCCTCACCGCGATCACCAAGGAAGAGGTCAGCGGCAAGACGGCGCGCGAACTCTCCGACGACGAGGTACAGAAGGTGATCGCCAAGGAGGCGAAGAAGCGCCGCGAGGCGGCCGAAGCCTTCGCCCAGGGCGGCCGTGCCGAGCAGGCGGAGCGGGAGAAGGCGGAGGGCGAGCTGCTCGACGGCTACCTGCCCAAGCAGCTCTCCGACGACGAGCTGAACGCGATCGTCGGATCCGCCGTCGAGGAGGCGAAGGCCGCCGGGGCCGAGGGGCCGCGCGCGATGGGCGCCGTCATGAAGATCGTGAACCCGAAGGTGGCCGGGCTCGCGGAGGGTGGCCGGGTGGCCGCCGCGGTGAAGAAGCTCCTCGCGGGCTGAGCGGACATCCCGTACGTACGGCGGTGCCGCGTACGACGGTGGGGCTGCGGGTCTCTCGCGGGCCGAGGGGCCGGGGACTCGTCCCGTACCTGGTCGTACGCCCGGCGGAGGCGGAGCCCGTACACGTATAGCGGAGCCCGTACACCTATATACGAAGGTGGGGCGCTCCCGGTCGACGTGACCTGGACCGCCCCACCTTCATACGTACGCCGGACCGGTCAGGGACCGTTCCTCCCGCCGTCGTGGTTGCCGCGCGAGTCGCCGCCGAGGCCGCCGAACAGGCCGGGGAACGGGTCGGTGTCGCCGGGCTTGCCGTCCTCGCGGCTGTCGCCCTCGTCGCCCCCGTCGTGGCCCTTGTCCTTGTCCTTGTCCTCCTTCGGCTTCGTCCTGGGGACGGAGACCGGGTTGAAGGAAGGAGTCTCGGAGGCGTTCAGTGCCCCGGTCATCGCGATCTTCCAGATCGGACCGGGGAGGCAGCCACCGCAGACCTTGTCGTAGTACTGGCCACCGATGGTGACGTTGTACATCGAGCTCTTCTCGCCGATGTCGTCACCGACCCACACCGCCGTGGAGAGGTTGGGGGTGTAACCGACGAACCAGGCGTCCTTGCGGTCGTTCGTCGTACCGGTCTTGCCCGCGTTGTCACGGTCGCTGAGCCCGGCCTGCGTACCGGTGCCGTCCTCGACGACGCCCTTGAGCATCTGGTTGATCGTGTCGGCGGTCCGCTCGGTCATCGCCCGCGAGCAGGAGGACTTCGGGACCTTGATCTTCTTGCCGTTGGCGTCGGTGATCGACTCGATGGCGATCGGCGTGCAGTACGTACCGCGGTTGGCGAACGACGCGTACGCGGCGGCCATCGAGAGCGGGGTGCTCACCTCACCGCCGAGGGTGATCGACGGGTTCTCGCCGATCTGCTTGCCGTCGCCCCGCTCGTAGCCGACCTTCTTCGCCATCTTGACCGTGTCGCACAGCCCGGCCTTCTGCTCCAGCAGCGCGAAGTAGGTGTTGATGGACTTGCCGAGCGCGCTCGTCATGTCCCAGGAGCCCTTCTCCGACTCCAGCTCGTTCTGCAGGTCCCAGTTGCCGCCACCGGCACTGGCACCCGAGCAGGTACTGAAGGAGCTCATCGGGACCGAGAGCTTCCAGTCCGTGGAGAACGATGTGGCCGGGCTGATGCCCTTCTCCAGCGCCGCCGCGGCGGTGATCGGCTTGAACGTCGAGCCGACCTGGAAGCCGTAGGTGCTGCCGCCCATCTTGTTGCTGACGGAGAGGTTGAGCACCGTCTCGTTCTTCTTCTGGTCCAGGCCGTAGGGGCGGGACTGGCCCATGGAGAGGATCTTGCCGCTGCCGGGCTGGACCTGCACGACCGACGCCGCGAACTTGTCGTCCTTGTTGACCTTCGCGGTGGCGGCGTCGTTGGCGGCCTGCTGCGCGCGCGGGTCGAGCGTGGTCTTGACGGTCAGACCACCGAGGTTCCAGAGCTTGGAACGATCCTCGTCGGTCTTGCCGAAGGCGGGGTCGCTGAGGATCGCCTTGCGTACGTAGTCGCAGAAGAAGCCGGAACCGCTGACGGCGGTGATGCAGCCGTTCTTCGGCTTCTTGACCTTCAGCTTGATCGGGGTGGCCATGGCCTTGTCCGCCTCGGCCTGCGAGATGCTGCGGACGGCGGCCATCCGGGCGAGCACGGTGTTGCGGCGCTTGGTCGCCTCTTCCGTGTCGTTGACCGGGTCGTAACGGCTCGGCGACTGGACGATGCCGGCGAGCAGCGCGGCCTCCTCCAGCTTCAGGTCCTTGGCGCGCTTGGAGAAGTAGCGCTGGGACGCGGCCTCGATGCCGTACGCCTGCTGTCCGAAGAAGGTGATGTTGAGGTAGTTCTCCAGGATCTTCTTCTTGCCGAGCTCTTCCTCTACCTGGATCGCGTACTTCAGCTCGCGGACCTTGCGGCCCAGCGTCTGCTGGGTGGCTTCCGCGACCTTGTCGGGGTCGTCGCCCGCCTCCTCGACGAAGACGTTCTTCACGTACTGCTGGGTGAGCGTCGACGCGCCCTGCGCCGCTCCGCCCGCCTGAACATTGCGGTTCATCGCGCGAAGGATGCCCTTGAGGTCGATCGCCCCGTGCTCGTAGAAGCGGGAGTCCTCGATCGCGACGATCGCGTCCTGCATGTACGGGGAGATGTCCTTGAGGGGGACGACGGTGCGGTCACGCGAGTAGACCGTCGCGATCGCACCGCCCTCGCGGTCGAGGATCGTGGTGCGTTGGCTGAGCGGCGGAGTCTTGAGGTTGGAAGGGATCTCGTCGAATCCCTCGACCGTCCCCTTGGCGGCGAGACCCAGTGCTCCGGCCGCGGGCAGCGCGATGCCCGCCAGCACAGCTCCGGAGAGTGCGGCGACACCGAGGAACTTGGCGGCCTGCTGGGTCGTCGTGAGACCCCCGCCCGAGCGCTTTTTTGGCATGGGGGCAGCCTACGTTCTCATTTGCCGGACAGGCGTATATGCATTGGCCTAAGCTGCTCACAACTGTCACAGCAGTCCGGTTTCGTATCAAGCCCCGTGCGCAATTTCCGGTCATTCTCTCCCTGGCCGGGGCGCAGTTGGACCAAACACCGAGACGTTCCCGAAATCGCCTCGTGTGTCAGGGAACGTCCGTTGCAACTCGGGTGTACTGTCCCGTTTTCGCGGATATAGTCCCGCATGTCCTCACCTCACTCCCCTGGGTGATCTGCCGCATACGCATAGTCCGTTCGGACCATTCAAGATTGGGCCCGAAGGGGGTGTTGTGGTGTCCCTACCTTCCGTAACGTCCTCAACTGGCAACGGTGAATATGCCGCTGCCGCCGTGGGGGAGCCTCGATTCGGGAGAGGACGGCGCCGGCATGGGCTGGGTAACCGACTGGAGTGCGCAGGCAGCCTGCCGCACTACCGATCCGGATGAACTGTTCGTACAAGGAGCAGCGCAGAACAGGGCCAAGGCGGTGTGCACCGGATGCCCGGTGCGGACCGAGTGCCTGGCCGATGCGCTGGACAATCGCGTCGAGTTCGGCGTGTGGGGCGGAATGACGGAGCGGGAAAGACGCGCACTGTTGCGCCGTCGGCCCACCGTCACGTCCTGGCGTCGACTGCTGGAGACCGCGCGCAGCGAGTACGAGCGGTCCACGGGCATCCTGCCCGCAGGGATCGGGCTGGAGGACGACGAACTGCACGAGACGTACGCCGCTGTGGGGTAGGGACAGGTTCGACGACTGGTACGACGACTGCTTCCTTTTTCGGCACCAGGTTCCTTTCGGCATCCGGTGCGGCGCTGCCTGTCCGTGGCGGTGGGCGGCGTTCCCGCCGTGGGGTGGGGCGTGGTGCGGCCACGGTGGTGTGGCGTGCTGCCGGGACGTGGCGTGGTTACTGGTGTGGCCTGGCGTTGCTACGCGGATTCGGCCGGGGCTGAACCGGAGCCGGTCGCGAGCCGGTCTCCGATGGTCCGTAGGCCGACGAGGTCGTGCACATCACCCGGCAGGGCCGCGACTTCGGTCACCGGGACCTCGGGATGCAGCGCGGCGAAGCGGTCGCGGGTGTGCTGTTCGCGCGCGACGACCTGCATGCGTTCGGCATGCAGCCGCAGCAGACCTGCGGTCAGTTCCTCGACAGGGACTACGGGGGTTACAGGGACTACGGGAACGGCGGGGGCAACGGCTGGAGCGTTCTCGGGGGCATGGTCGGGTGCGGGTGCCGGGTCACGCTCGGATTCGCGCACGTCTGCGGATGTCGGGGCGGACTCCGGGGCGGGCCCAGATGATGGTTCAGATGTGGGGTCGGGCTCAGGCTCGGGGGAGAGCGGCGGCTCGGAGGCTTCGGGAGAGGTGACCGCCGGGTCACAAAGGGCAGCCTTCCCGGCCGTCTGATCCACAATGCGGGTCTCTTCAAGATTTTCTGCGGCGGCGAGCGCCCGCTCGGCGGAGAGCCGGGAAGCCTCGCTGCCGTGGACCCGGTTGAGGACGAGGCCGGCCAGGGGCATGTCCTCCGCAGCCAGCCGTTCCACGAAATACGCGGCTTCGCGCAGCGCGTCCCGCTCCGGCGTCGCGACCACGAGGAACGCCGTGCCGGGCGCCTGGAGCAGCTTGTACGTCGCGTCGGCCCGGGTGCGGAAGCCGCCGAACATCGTGTCCATCGCCGCGACGAAGGTCTGCACGTCCCGCAGGAACTGGCCGCCGAGCAGTTTGCCCAACGTCCCCGTCATCATCGACATGCCCACGTTGAGGAACTTCATCCCGGCCCGTCCGCCCATCTTCGCGGGAGCCATCAGCAGCCGGATGAACGTGCCGTCCAGGAACGAGCCCAGCCGCTTCGGAGCGTCCAGGAAGTCCAGCGCGGAGCGCGAGGGCGGGGTGTCGACGATGATCAGGTCCCACTCGTCGCGCGCCCTGAGCTGCCCGAGTTTCTCCATCGCCATGTACTCCTGCGTACCGGCGAACCCGGCGGACAGGGACTGGTAGAAGGGGTTCTCCAGGATCGCGCGGGCCCGCTCGGCGTCCGCGTGCGCCTCGACGGTCTCGTCGAAGGTCCGCTTCATGTCGAGCATCATGGCGTGGAGTTCGCCGTCTCCCTCGATGCCCTCGACCCGGCGCGGGATGTTGTCCAGCTGGTCGATGCCCATCGACTGGGCGAGGCGCCGGGCCGGGTCGATGGTCAGGACGACGACCTTCCGGCCGCGCTCGGCCGCCCGTACGCCGAGGGCCGCCGCGGTCGTGGTCTTGCCGACGCCGCCCGAACCGCAGCACACGATGATCCGGATGTCCGGGTCGTCGAGCAGCGCGTCGGTGTCCAGCCCGGGTACCGCGTCCGCGACCGGCGTGACCGGGGTCATGAACCCACCTCTTCCCCTGCGCCCTGTTTTCGGAGTTCTGCCGCCAGGTCGTACAACGCGGAGAGGTCCACCCCCTCGCCGATCAGCGGCAGCTCCGCCGCCGGCAGCCCGAGACCGGCCAGCACCGCACGCTGCTCGCGCTCCAGACCGACCCGCTGGGCATGCTCGGCGGCCTGCTCGACCAGCGGTCGTACGAGGGCGGCGGAACCGGTCACTCCGGCCCGGGTCAGCGTCTTCGCGATCTCTTTGCGGCGGCCGCCGGACGCGGTGCGCAGCGCGTCCTCGTCGAGCAGGTGCGGGCGCACCATGTTCACGACGACCCGGCCCACGGGCAGTTCGGCGGCCCGGAGCTCGGCGATGCCGTCCACGGTCTCCTGGACCGGCATCTCCTCAAGGAGGGTCACCAGGTGGACCGCGGTCTCCGGGGACTTCAGGACCCGCATGACGGCCTGCGCCTGATTGTGTATCGGTCCGATCCTGGCCAGCCCCGCCACCTCGTCGTTCACATTGAGGAAGCGGGTGATGCGCCCGGTCGGCGGGGCGTCCATGATCACGTGGTCGTAGACGAAACGCCCCTGCTTGTCCTTGCGGCGGACGGCCTCGCAGGCCTTGCCGGTCAGCAGGACGTCCCGGACGCCGGGCGCGATGGTGGTCGCGAAATCGATCGCGCCGAGCTTCTTGAGCGCCCGGCCCGCGCCGCCGAGCTTGTAGAACATCTGGAGGTAGTCGAGGAGCGCGCGCTCCGCGTCGATCGCGAGGGCGTACACCTCGCCGCCGCCGGGGGCGACGGCGATCTTCCGCTCCTCGTAGGGAAGGGCTTCCGACTCGAAGAGCTGGGCGATGCCCTGCCTGCCCTCGACCTCGACGAGGAGGGTGCGCCTGCCCTCGGTCGCGAGGGCGAGCGCGAGGGCGGCGGCCACCGTGGTCTTACCGGTGCCGCCCTTGCCGCTGACGACCTGGAACCTGCTCACGTATTCGAGCCTAACCAGTCCGGCCCCGGGCTACGCACGGGACCGCACGTGCCAGGTATTACAGTCGGCCCATGACCAAGTGGGAATACGCGACCGTGCCCCTTCTCGTGCACGCGACCAAGCAGATTCTGGACACCTGGGGCGAGGACGGCTGGGAGCTCGTCCAGGTCGTCCCCGGCCCGAACAACCCCGAGCAGCTCGTGGCCTACCTGAAGCGGGAGAAGGCGTAGTGGCGGGCGCCGTCGAGGCGAAGCTCGTCGAACTCGGCCTGACCCTGCCGGGCGTCGTGCCGCCGCTGGCCTCGTACCAGCCGGCCGTGCGGTCAGGGGTGTACGTGTACACCTCCGGCCAGCTGCCGATGGTGGACGGCAAGCTCGCCGTCACCGGCAAGGTCGGCGCCGAGGTGACGCCCGACGAGGCGAAGGAACTCGCGAAGATCTGCGCGCTCAACGCGCTGGCCGCCGTGAAGTCGGTCGCGGGCGACCTGGACCGGATCGCGCGCGTCGTGAAGGTCGTGGGCTTCGTCGCCTCGGCCTCCGACTTCACCGGACAGCCCGCCGTGATCAACGGTGCGAGCGAGCTGCTGGGCGCCGTGCTCGGTGACAAGGGCGTGCACGCACGCAGCGCCGTGGGCGTCGCGGTGCTGCCGCTGGACGCACCGGTGGAGGTCGAGGTCCAGGTCGAGCTGGTCGACGCCTGAGACGTCACCACGCGGTGCGCGAAGACATCATGATCCCGTCCGGTCGATGAGACCGGGCGGGGTCTTCTTTTGGGCCTCGGTCCGCCACCTCCACCCTCGTGGTCATGGGCCCCTGGGCGGAAGTGCTCCGGCCTCTTCCCCGGTGGCCGTGGGTGAAACGGGCGAAAGGACTCGGCCTCTTCCCCGGCGGGCGTGGGTGAAACGGCCGCGGGCCACGGGCCGCCCCTGGGCGACGAGGGGCGCTCCGGCGATCTTCCCGGCCGCCTCTCGAACATCGGCGCGCTTCCGGATAGCCTCCGGCCATGTCCAATGGTCAGTGGTACCCACCGGAATGGCCCGACCGGATCCGGGCACTCGCCGCCGGAGAGCTGACGGCCGTGACACCCCGGCGGGCCGCCACCGTGATGCTGCTGCGTGACCGGGTGGGCGCGGACGCCGGTCGCGGCCCGGTGGTGCACATGCTGCGCCGCCGTGCGTCCATGGCATTCGCCGGAGGCGCGTACGCCTATCCGGGGGGCGGCGTCGACCCGCGCGACGACGACCGCCTCATCGGCTGGGCCGGACCGTCCCTGGAGAGCTGGGCCGCCCGGCTCGGCGTCGACACGGTCACCGAGGCGCAGGCCATCGTCTGCGCGGCGGTCCGCGAGACGTACGAGGAGGCGGGCGTCCTGCTCGCCGGGCCGACCCGCGACACGGTCGTCGGGGATGTGACCGGAGCCGACTGGGAGGCGGACCGCGAGGCGCTGGTGGCCCGCGAGCTGTCGTTCGCCGAGTTCCTGGACCGGCGCGGTCTGGTGCTGCGCTCCGATCTGCTGGGCGCCTGGGCGCGCTGGATCACCCCGGCTTTCGAGCCGCGGCGGTACGACACCTGGTTCTTCGTCGCGGCGCTCCCGGACGGGCAGCGCACCCGCAACGCCTCCACCGAGGCGGACCGTACGGTGTGGATCTCCCCCGGAGAGGCCGCCGACGGCTACGACCGGGGCGAGCTTCTGATGATGCCGCCCACCGTGTCGACGTTGCGGACGCTGAGGCCGTACGGGACGTCCGCCGAGGCCCTGGAGGCGGCGGATTCCCAGGACCTGGCTCCCGTACTCGCACAGGCTCGACTGGAGGGCGATGAGTTGGTGCTGAGCTGGCCCGGGCACGACGAGTTCACCAAACACATCCCGGGCGCGGGCGCGAGTGCGGGTGTGGGCTCGGGTGCGGCGCCGGATTCGCGTGAGGGCGGGGAGCCGGCCTCAGGCCCGGCCTCAGGCGCGGGCGGTGGGGCCGCGTGAGCGACGCTGCCGCCCTGCCCGGACAGCCGCGCGGCGGGGTGCTCTCCGGCCCCGCCACCGCCCGTACGGTCAACGTCCTCGCCCCCAACGCCTCGGCGATGACGCTGGACGGCACCAACACCTGGATCGTCGCCGAGCCCGACTCCGATCTCGCCGTCGTCATCGACCCCGGACCACTCGACGACGCACACCTGCGGGCCGTCATCGACACGGCCGAGCGGGCCGGGCGACGCATCGCCCTCACCCTCCTCACCCACGGGCACCCCGACCACGCGGAGGGCGCGGCACGCTTCGCCGAGCTGACGCGTACGAAGGTGCGGGCCCTGGACGCGGCGCTGCGGCTGGGCGACGAGGGGCTGGCGGCCGGTGACGTGATCACCACCGGAGGGCTCGAACTGCGGGTGGTGCCGACCCCCGGGCACACCGCGGACTCGCTCTCGTTCCATCTGCCCGCAGACCGGGCCGTGCTGACGGGAGACACGATTCTCGGCCGCGGCACGACCGTCGTCGCGCACCCGGACGGGCGGCTCGGTGACTACCTGGACACGCTGCGGCGGCTGCGCTCGCTGACGGTCGACGACGGGGTGCACACGGTGCTGCCGGGCCACGGACCGGTGCTGGAGGACGCGCAGGGGGCCGTCGAGTTCTACCTGGCCCACCGCGCGCACCGCCTGGCCCAGGTGGAGACGGCGGTGGAGGCGGGGCACCGCTCGCCGATGGAGGTGGTGGCCCAGGTGTACGCCGATGTGGACCGCTCCCTGTGGCCGGCCGCGGAGCTCTCGGTACGGGCCCAGCTGGAATACCTCACCGAGCACGGCCTGATCTGAGGGCTGTCCCGTCATCCCTGGCGGGCGCGCGAGGAAGGGCCCCGCCGTCCGGCGAGACCCTTCCTCACACGCGACGCATCCGTACGCGGCGCACCCGTACGCAACGCACCCGTACGCGACGTATCGGCACGCAACACAGCCGCAGGTGTCAGTGCGGCAGCCGCGCGGTCAGCGCGACCGCTTCGCCAGCCGCTCCACGTCCAGCAGGATCACCGCACGGGCCTCCAGCCGCAGCCAACCGCGTCCGGCGAAGTCCGCGAGCGCCTTGTTGACCGTCTCCCGGGAGGCGCCGACCAGCTGGGCCAGCTCTTCCTGGGTCAGGTCGTGGACGACGTGGATGCCCTCTTCCGACTGGACGCCGAAGCGGCGCGACAGGTCCAGGAGCGCCCGTGCGACGCGGCCCGGAACGTCGGAGAAGACCAGGTCGGACATCTGGTCGTTCGTCTTGCGCAGGCGTCGGGCGACGGCGCGCAGCAGTGCGGTGGCCACCTCGGGGCGGGCGTTCAGCCAGGGCTGGAGGTCGCCGTGGCCGAGGCCGAGGAGCTTGACCTCGGTCAGCGCCGTCGCGGTCGCGGTACGCGGGCCCGGGTCGAAGAGCGACAGCTCACCGATCAGCTCGCCGGGGCCGAGGACGGCCAGCATGTTCTCGCGCCCGTCGGGGGAGGTGCGGTGGAGCTTCACCTTGCCCTCGGTGACCACGTACAGGCGGTCACCCGGGTCGCCCTCGTGGAAGAGCGCGTCGCCGCGCGCGAGGGTCACCTCACTCATCGAGGCGCGGAGCTCCGCGGCCTGCTCATCATCGAGCGCCGCGAAAAGCGGGGCGCGCCGCAGAACGTCGTCCACGAGTTCTCTCCTTGTCGGCCTGTTCAGGGAACCGTGGTCCCCATCATGCCGGACGGTAAAACAGTGCGATCAATCACAAACCAGTTTGACGCACGGGCGTGCCGGACCCTACGGCAGGGGGCCGATCGGGCGTGGATACGCGGTGACCGGGGCGGATGTCAGTGGCGGGCTCTAGGCTGGCCGGGTGTCCAGAATGCCGGTGAGAGCGCAGGCCAAGGGGGCTGATGGGGTGCCGGAAAGCCACAATTCCGCTGTGGGCGAACAACTCGCTCGGTGCTCGAAAAATGCCGCAAAAGGCCCGCTGGAGCGTTGGCCCGGAAGCCGGCCGGGAGGCCCGAAGTGAAGACGACCACACCGAACTCGACCACAGCGAACGAGACCGCAGCGAACGTGACCGCACCGAAGTCGACCACATCGAAGTCGATCGCACCGAAGTCGGCCAAGCCGAAGACCTCCACGACTCCCGGGGCCGTCAGGTCTCCCAAGGCCTCCAAGACTCCGAAACCGGAATCGCACCTCGCGATGGTCCGCCGGGCCCGCCGGATCAACCGCGAGCTCGCCGAGGTCTATCCGTACGCCCACCCCGAGCTGGACTTCCGTAACCCTTTCGAGCTCCTCGTCGCCACGGTGCTCTCCGCTCAGACCACCGATCTGAGGGTCAACCAGACCACTCCCGCGCTGTTCGCCGCCTACCCCACTCCCGAGGACATGGCCGCGGCCGTCCCGGAGGAGATGGAGGAGATCATCCGGCCGACCGGCTTCTTCCGGGCCAAGACGAAGTCGCTGCTCGGCCTGTCCGCGGCTCTCAGGGACAACTTCGGCGGTGAGGTCCCCGGTCGCCTGGAGGACCTCGTCACGCTGCCCGGTGTCGGCCGCAAGACCGCCAACGTGGTGCTCGGCAACGCGTTCGGTGTCCCCGGCATCACCGTCGACACCCACTTCGGCCGGCTGGTCCGCCGCTGGAAGTGGACCGAGGAGGAGGACCCGGTGAAGGTCGAGGCCGATGTGGCCGCGATCTTCCCGAAGAGCGAGTGGACGATGCTCTCGCACCGGGTGGTGTTTCACGGCCGCCGGATCTGCCACTCCCGTAAACCCGCCTGCGGCGCCTGCCCGATCGCACCGCTCTGTCCCTCGTACGGTGAGGGCGAGACGGACCCGGAGAAGGCCAGGAAGCTCCTGAAGTACGAGATGGGCGGCTATCCGGGCCAGCGGCTCAGCCCGCCCGCGGACTACCCGGGCAAGCCCGCACCCGCCCTGGGGGCCGGATGAGTGACAGAGCCGCACCGGAGACGGGCCCGCGGGGGATACGGCGCCGCACAACTGGCAGCGCCACATGAGGAAAGCACCCTCCCCACGGAATGGCTCGGAACGAAATGGCCGACGACAGGCGTTGTAAAGCGACGGGGGTGCCTATGACGCACGCACAGAGCACGACACACACGCAGGGTGCGTCGCCCGCACCGGACGCACGGAACGCGCCGCGCCCGGCGAACGGGCCGGACGCACGGAACGCGCCGCGCCCGGCGGGCGGACCGCGCACGGCGTACGGGCCGGACACAGGGAACGGACCGCGCACGAGATCCGTCGTCAGCACGATGACCGACAGCGCGATGGCCGTCACCAGTGGCGGTCTGCCCGGCTGGCTCGACCCCGTCGCCGACGCGGCGCGCACCGTACGGCCCCAGCAGCTCAGCCGCTTTCTGCCACCCGAGAGCGGCGCGGGACGGCAGTCCGCCGTCCTGATCCTCTTCGGTGACGGGGAGCGCGGTCCCGAGCTGCTCCTGATGGAGCGTTCCGGCTCCCTGCGCTCCCATGCCGGACAGCCGTCCTTTCCCGGCGGCGCCCTGGACCCCGAGGACGGCGACCAGGCGACGACCGGGCCGCTCAGGGCCGCGTTGCGGGAGGCCGAGGAGGAGACCGGGCTCGATCCGCGGGGCGTCCAACTCTTCGGCGTGCTGCCCCGGCTGTACATCCCGGTCAGCGGCTTCGTCGTGACTCCCGTGCTCGGCTGGTGGCGGGAGCCGAGCCCGGTCGGGGTGGTGGATCCGGCCGAGACCGCGCGCGTCTTCACGGTTCCCGTGGCGGATCTCACGGACCCGGCCAACCGGGCGACAGCCGTTCATCCGAGTGGCCACCAAGGACCGGCATTTTTGGTCGAATCCGCCCTGGTCTGGGGTTTCACGGCCGGAGTGATCGACCGGATCCTGCACTACGCCGGGTGGGAACGCCCGTGGGACCGAGCCAAGCAGGTGCCGCTCGACTGGCGTGCATGACAGGCTGACCCCCTTGCTGCGCTGTTCCGGGCCCGGTCCGGACCCCGTCGTACGGACGGGCCAGGTGACGAATCTGCGAGGCTATAGACGGTGAACGTGCTGGACATCCTGCTGTTGGTCGGCGCCGTGTGGTTCGCGGTCATCGGCTACCGCCAGGGTTTCGTCGTCGGCATCCTTTCGGTGATCGGCTTTCTCGGCGGCGGACTCGTCGCCGTCTACCTCTTGCCGCTCATCTGGGACCGGGCGACCGACGGGTCCGAGGTCTCCTCCACGGCCGCCATCGTCGCGGTCGTCATCGTGATCGTGTGTGCCTCGGTCGGCCAGGCATTCACCACCCACCTGGGCAACAGACTCCGTCGGCACATCACCTGGTCGCCCGCGCGCGCCCTGGATGCCACCGGGGGCTCACTCGTCAACGTGGTGGCGATGCTGCTGGTCTCCTGGCTGATCGGCTCCGCGCTCGCCGGTACGTCGCTGCCGACGCTGGGCAAGGAGGTCCGCAGCTCCTCGGTCCTGCTCGGCGTCTCCCGGGTGATGCCCCGCCAGGCGTCCACCTGGTTCACGGACTTCACCTCGGTCCTCGCGCAGAAGGGCTTCCCGCAGGTCTTCAGTCCCTTCGCCAACGAGCCGATCACCGACGTCAAGGCCCCGGACCCGGCCCTGGCCGGCAGCCCCGTGGCCGCGCGCGCGAAGAAGTCCATCGTCAAGGTCATGGGCATGGCACCGAGCTGCGGCAAGGCCCTCGAAGGCACCGGTTTCGTCTTCTCCGACCGCCGCGTGATGACCAACGCGCACGTGGTCGGCGGCGTCGACGAGCCGACCGTCCAGATCGGCGGCGAGGGACGGCTGTACGACGCGAAGGTCGTCCTCTACGACTGGCAGCGCGACATCGCCGTACTGGACGTCCCGGACCTTCGGGCCGAGCCGCTCAAGTTCACCGGCACCGACGACGACGCGGAGACGGGCGACAGCGCCATCGTCGCGGGCTTCCCGGAGAACGGCGCCTATGACGTGCGCTCCGCCCGCGTACGTGGCCGCATCGACGCCGACGGCCCGGACATCTACCACCGGGGCACCGTGCGCCGTGATGTGTACTCGCTCTACGCGACCGTGCGCCAGGGAAACTCCGGCGGGCCGCTGCTCACTCCGGACGGAAAGGTGTACGGAGTGGTGTTCGCCAAGTCGCTCGATGACCCGGACACCGGCTACGCGCTGACGGCGGACGAGATCCGCCAGGACATCGCGCGCGGCCGTACCGCCAACCAGCAGGTCGACAGCCAGGGCTGCGCGCTCTGAGTCCGGGCTGCCGGCCGGAGCCGCGGCCCCTGACCGCCGGAGCCGTCGCCCCTGACTGTCGGACGCATCGCCCGGTGACCGCCGGACCCACCGCCCCGTGGCCGCCGGGCCTCGTGGTCCGGTCAGTCAGTCGGAGCGGGCGGCCCGCTGTCGGAGTGCCGCTGAGCCATCTCCGCGATCAGCTGCGCGGGTGACGCAGCCGCGCCGAGACCCAGCGGGCCCGACGGCGGAGAATGCGCGGAATCCCGAGCCGGTGATGGGTACGGAGATGGTGAACGTCATGCGTATCGTGCAGCCGGCCCTGAGGGCCGCCCCCCTCGTGAGTGCCCACACCGGCTGTCGCGGTGGAGCGGCGGTTGCGTGCTTCGTCAGTGAAGTCGTGCGTCCAGCCCATACCCCGACGTCTGCCCGTGACCCAAGGTCGGTAATCGTGTGGGAGTCAGCCAATTGGCCTATGCGGCAGGCAATTGGCTGTTCGCCGACGGCTGCGCCCCGGTGCTACCGGTCGGGCTCGGGATCCTTGAGCCAGTTGATGAGTTCGGTCGAGAAGCCGACCGGATCCTCTTCGTGGGGGAAGTGCCCGAGACCGTCGAAAAGTCGCCAACGGTAGGGCGCCTCGACGTACTCGCCGGACCCCGCTGAACTCCGCGTCCTGACCGCCGGATCGAGTGACCCGTGCAGGTGCAGCGTCGGTACGCGTACCGGCCGCTTCATCCGCCGGTTGAACTGGATACCGTCCGGCCGCGCCATGGACCGCACCATCCAGCGGTACGGCTCGATCGCGCAGTGCGCCGTCGACGGGATGCACATGGCACGCCGGTAGACGTTCACGGCCTCCTCGTCGGGGAAGTCCGCGGTCCGCGGCCCTGACCAGTCCCGGATCAGACGGCCCACCAGGGCCGCGTCGTCCGCGA
Organism: Streptomyces sp. NBC_01433; assembly: GCF_026340105.1. Taxonomy (NCBI): domain Bacteria; kingdom Bacillati; phylum Actinomycetota; class Actinomycetes; order Kitasatosporales; family Streptomycetaceae; genus Streptomyces; species Streptomyces sp. NBC_01433. The sequence goes on from NZ_JAPEPM010000001.1 coordinate 2,805,456, forward strand.
CGAGCTGACGTTCCGGCAGCCACGGCCGCTGGAAACCCCAGATGTACGAACCCGCCCGGGACTGCGAGAAGTCGGAGAGCATCGCCGAGCGCCAGCGGCGCGGATGCGGCATCGACGACACCACGAGCCGCCGCACCAGCTTCGGCCGCATCACCGCGGCCGTCCACGCGAGATAGCCGCCCATGTCGTGGCCGACCAGTGCGGCGTCGGGTTCGCCGAGCGAGCGGATCACGCCGGTGACGTCGAGCGCCAGATTGGCGGGGTCGTATCCACGGGGCGTGCGGTCGCTGCCGCCCACTCCGCGAAGGTCCATGGCCACTGCACGGAAACCTGCGTCGGCGAGTGCGGTCAGCTGGTGGCGCCATGTCCACCAGAACTGCGGGAAGCCGTGCAGCAGCAGCACCAACGGCCCGTCGCCCATCTCCGCGATGTGGAAGCGCGCACCGTTGGCCGCCACGTCGCGGTGGGTCCAGGGGCCGTCGAGACGTACAGGACTACCGGTACCGGACGGACTCGACGAGCCTGCCGGACCGAATGGGCTGGAATCGGGGACCGTCATGTGGACGAGCGTGCCACAGCGTCGGCCTTGTCCTTACCCGGGCGGTTCTCGACGGCCTTGTCCGCCAGGGTGCTGCCGGAGCGCCGCAGGATCGCGTCGGCCTCCACCGAGGGCCGGGGGTGCGGCTTGACGGCCTGGAGCACGGCGGCGGTCTGCTTGGCCGAGGCGATCGTCTTCTCCGGCGGCTTGACCTTCTTGAACTTGGCGATCGCGATCAGTGCCAGCAGCACCGCCAGCAGAATGAACGCGCCGCCCACGATCAAGAACGACCAGGCGAGTCCGAGCCCCAGGTTATGGATCCCGTACGCGGCCGCGAAGCTCAGTACGGGCAGCGCGAACAGAATCAGCACGCCCGCGACGATGAAGGCCACGCTGCCGATGACGCCGCGCTTGACGTCCTGTCGTACCTCGGCCTTGGCCAGGGCGATCTCATCGTGCACCAGCGCGGACATCTCGGCCGTCGCCGAGGCGACCAGCTGCCCGAGACTGCGGTCCGCGCTGCCCGCGTAGTTGCCGGGGTCGCTCATCCCTGACTCCCTCTCCTCTTCAACACATCCGATGTCAGATCATGCCGGACTGTCCGGCTTGTTGCGCGCTGCCCCCGCCAGTTCGGCCAGACGGCGGTGCTCGGCCGCCTTCCTCTCGTGGATCACGGCCATCCGCAGGTGATACTCCGGGTCGTCCTGTTCGTAGATGTCGGGCACGCCGGACTGGTCCTCGTCGAGCTCCTCCGCCTCGTACAGGGCCTGGTATCTGCGTACCCGGAGTTTGAGCAGTACACCGGAGACTACGGCCGCTATCAGGGAGCCGATCAGTACGGCTGCCTTGATCTCGTTGACCATTTCCGTGTCGCCCTCGAAGGCGAGTTCGCCGATGAGCAGCGAAACGGTGAAGCCTATTCCGGCGAGCGAGGCGACTGCGAAGACATCCGCCCAGGCCAGGTCCTTGTTCAGCTCCGCCTTGGTGAAACGGGTCGCGAGCCAGGTGCCGCCGAAGATGCCCACGGTCTTGCCGAGGACCAGTCCGAGGACCACACCGAGCGTCTCGGGCCGGGTGAAGACACCGGCGAGCGCGTCGCCCTTGAGGGAGACACCGGCTGAGAAGAGCGCGAACAGCGGCACGGCGAGCCCGGCCGACAGCGGGCGGACCAGATGCTCGATGTGCTCACCGGGGGAGTGCTTCTCGCCCTCGCGCCTGGTGCAGCGCATCATCAGGCCCATCGCGACACCGGCGATGGTGGCGTGGACGCCGCTGTTGTACATCAGGCCCCAGATGACCAGGGCCAGTGGTATGTAGATGTACCAGCCCCGGACCCTCTTGCGGATCAGCACGTAGAAGACGGCGAGTCCGGCGAAGGCTCCGCCGAGCGCCATGAAATCGATGCTGTCCGTGAAGAAGACCGCGATGATCAGGATCGCGAAGAGGTCGTCGACGACGGCGAGGGTCAGTAGGAAGGCGCGCAGGGCGGACGGCAGCGAGGTCCCGATGACCGCGAGTACGGCGAGAGCGAACGCGATGTCGGTGGCCGTGGGGACGGCCCAGCCGTCCGTGGACCCGCCGCCGAGGGACGTGGTCAGGAAGTAGACCAGTGCGGGCACGGCCATGCCGCACACCGCCGCGACCACCGGGAGGGCGGCCGCCTTGGGGTCCCGGAGTTCGCCCGCGACCAGTTCACGCTTGAGTTCGACGCCCGCGACGAAGAAGAAGACGGCGAGCAGCCCGTCGGCCGCCCAGTGCGCCACGGAGAGGTTCAGGCCCAGCGCCTCGGGACCGAAGTGGAAGTCGCTGATCGTCTCGTAGCTGGCCTGGAAGGTGTTCGCCCAGACGAGGGCCGCGACGGCGGCGACCAGCAGGATGACGCCGCCGACCGTCTCGGTACGCAGTGCTTCCGCGACATAGTTCCGCTCGGGCAGCGGAAGACGGCCGAGCAGGGTGCGGCGGGGGGACGGGGGTGCGGGGGTGGGCGCGGCCACGAGTGGGAACCTCCGGGTCGGTACGGCAGCGATGGCATGGCTGATGCACTTGCCGACCAGACTTCCCGGCACACCCTTTGGAAATTTCTTATTGCGTTGTTGACGCAGCGACCACTGTACCTGGGGGGCCGGAAACCGTATCCAGTGATTTTCACCCTAAATGCCCGATGGGCACCCGGCGCGTTGCCGGATGCCCATCGGGGTCGTACGTACAGATGTCTCTCGGTACGTCCTGGCCGTCGACGCGTGAACGGTCCAGGTACGTGGCGGGCTGTCAGTCCTCGGAGGAGGAGGCCGGCAGCTGCGTCTGGATCAGGTCCATCACCGAGGAGTCGGTGAGCGTGGTGACGTCACCCAGCTCGCGGTTCTCGGCGACATCCCGCAGCAGGCGGCGCATGATCTTGCCCGAGCGGGTCTTGGGCAGCTCGGCCACCGGCAGCACCCGCTTGGGCTTGGCGATCGGTCCGAGCGTGGTGCCGACGTGGTTACGCAGCTCCGCGACCAGTTCGTCGGAGGCGGTCGCCGAACCGCGCAGGATCACGAACGCGACGATCGCCTGTCCCGTCGTCTCGTCGGCCGCGCCGACCACGGCGGCCTCGGCGACCGAGGGGTGCGACACGAGGGCCGACTCGACCTCGGTAGTCGAGATGTTGTGCCCCGACACGAGCATCACGTCGTCCACCCGGCCGAGCAGCCAGATGTCGCCGTCCTCGTCCTTCTTCGCCCCGTCGCCCGCGAAGTACTTGCCCTCGAAGCGCGACCAGTACGTGTCGAGATAGCGCTGGTCGTCGCCCCAGATGGTGCGGAGCATCGACGGCCACGGCTCGGTGAGGACGAGATAGCCGCCCCCGCCGTCCGGCACTTCCCGCGCCTCGTCGTCGACGACCGTGGCGGAGATGCCCGGCAGCGCGCGCTGGGCGCTTCCCGGCTTGGTCTCGGTCACACCCGGCAGCGGCGAAATCATCATCGCGCCGGTCTCGGTCTGCCACCAGGTGTCCACGATCGGGCACTTGTCGGCGCCGATGTGCTTCCGGTACCACATCCATGCCTCGGGGTTGATCGGCTCACCGACCGAACCGAGGACGCGCAGCGACGACAGGTCGAACTTGGCGGGGATGTCGTCACCCCACTTCATGAACGTACGGATCGCGGTCGGCGCGGTGTAGAGGATCGTGACGCCGTACTTCTGCACGATCTCCCAGAAACGCCCCTGGTGGGGGGAGTCGGGCGTGCCCTCGTACATGACCTGGGTGGCGCCGTTGGCCAGCGGACCGTAGACGATGTACGAGTGTCCGGTCACCCAGCCGATGTCGGCGGTGCACCAGTAGACGTCGGACTCCGGCTTGAGGTCGAAGACCGCGTGGTGGGTGTACGCCGCCTGGGTGAGGTAGCCGCCCGAGGTGTGCAGGATGCCCTTCGGCTTACCCGTGGTGCCCGAGGTGTAGAGGATGAAGAGCGGCTGCTCCGCCTCGAAGGCCTCGGGGGTGTGCTCGGCCGACTGCCTGGCGGTGATCTCGTGCCACCAGATGTCGCGGCCTTCGGTCCACGCGGTGTCCTGACCGGTGCGGCGGACCACGAGGACGTGCTCGACGCTCTCGATACGGGAGACGGCGTCGTCGACCGCGGGCTTGAGCGCGGAGGGCTTGCCGCGGCGGTAGCCGCCGTCGGCGGTGATGACGACCTTGGCGTCCGCGTCCTGGATGCGGGCGGCGATGGCGTCGGCCGAGAAGCCGCCGAAGACCACCGAGTGCGCGGCGCCGATGCGGGCGCAGGCCAGCATCGCGATCGCGGCCTCGGGAATCATCGGCAGATAGACGGCGACCCGGTCGCCCGTGCCGACACCGAGTTCGGTGAGGGCGTTGGCGGCGCGGGAGACCTCTTCCTTCAGTTCCGCGTAGGTGATGGCGCGGCTGTCGCCGGGCTCACCCTCGAAGTGGATGGCGACCCGGTCGCCGTTGCCCGCCTCGACGTGGCGGTCCACGCAGTTGTACGCGACGTTGAGCTTGCCGTCCGCGAACCACTTCGCGAAGGGCGGGTTGCTCCAGTCGAGCGTCTCGGTCGGCTCCGTGTCCCAGGTCAGGCGACGGGCCTGCTCGGCCCAGAAGCCCAGCCGGTCCGCCTCGGCCTGCTCGTACGCCTCTGCTGTGACGTTGGCGTCAGCGGCCAGCTCGGCAGGCGGCGCGAATCTCCGCTCTTCCCGAAGCAGGTTGGCCAGGCTTTCGTTGCTCACGACTTCTCCCAGTCCCAGGGTGTCCGTTGTGTCCCGGGGCATAGCTCATCAGGCCAAGGGCCAGGTGACAAGTGTCTGCCGGGAATTGGTTTAGACCTGTGTCTTCGTGTATGGAGGCACGATCCCGCTCCCGGCAATGACCTCGCACGGCTCCTTCATGGGGTCTCACGGGCACCTCACGGCACCGCGCGAGCCCCAGGGGCAACGCGTTGTCCTTGCGGGAAGCGGGATCACAAGGTCTCACGGACTGGGGGTGTGTCCGGTTCAGACGTGGGTACGTTCCAACTCGTCCGGACCGGAGGGGTCGATGAACGGGGTGTGGGGCGGGTCGTTCGGCATATCCGGATCGGCACCCGGCCCGACCCGGTCGAAGACCTCGTCGGGCCCCGTACCGGAACTGGACCCCTCGGTCAGCAGATACGCCTGCGCCTCGCCGACATGGAAGTACATGCCGTGCAGCTGCAGCGTGCCCTCGGCGAGCCGCCGCGCCACTGCCTCGTGCGCCCGCAGATGCTCCAACTGCTGGACCACATTGGTGAGACAGAGCTGTTCCACCGCATCGGTGGGCAGCCGGCCGGAGATCCGCGCCCAGGAATGATGGCGGGACGCCATCCGCTCCAGGCTCGGCAGCCCGTACCGCAGCCACCGCCACAACGGGGTCCTGGGGGTCTCGGGACCGGCGTTGAGCAGGGCGTGCATGGCCCCGCAGCCGGAGTGCCCGCAGACGGTGATGGACTCGACCCTCAGCACGTCCACCGCGTACTCGATCGCCGCGGCCACCGAGTCGTCGCCGTTCTCCGGGGATTGGATGTCCGGCGTGGGCACCAGGTTGCCGACGTTGCGCACGGTGAAGAGGTCACCCGGGCCACTGGACGTGATCATGCTGGTGACCAGGCGGGAGTCGGCGCAGGTGATGAAGAGCTGGGAGGGGCGCTGTCCCTCGGCTGCGAGCCTGGCCAGCTCCTCGCGCACCAGCGGTGCCGTATTGCGCTGGAACGAGCTGAGGCCGTTGAGCAGACGCTGGGCCCCGGTCGGGCGCATCGTGGACGCGGTGCCGTCGGTGGATCCGGTGACGCCCGCGCCGACCGTGTTCCCGAGGGCGCCGGTGCCGGGCTCGTGGAGCGTGTCGGCGGCGGTGGTGGGCTGTGTGGGCCGGTCCTGGCAGTGGTGATTGCGCCACGGGGTCCAGGGACGGCAGCAGGAATGCGTCGCCGCGGCCGGCTCGGCGATGCGGCCGCCCGATCTGCCGGTGAAGACGATCCGGCCGCCCTGGGCGAGCTGAGCGGTGCGCCAGTCCTGGATGGCCTCGTACGCCCCGTGGTCCATGAAGAACCCGTCCAGCTCGACGGTCGCGTCGACCCCCTGCGGAAGCTGGCCGAGCGTCCGGGTGAGGCGTGGAACGGCCAGAAAGGTCAGCTGACCGCGCACGATCACCAGATGCCGCCCGTCCTGCTCGCTCACCGTGATTCTGGTACGGGCCAGCCGATGCAGCGCCACGGCCACCGCCACGGCGATGCCGATCGCCACGCCCTTCAGCACTCCGAAGGCGATCACGCCCGTGATCGTCGCCCCGTACACGAGGAACTCCCGGTGTTTGTGGACGTTGCGGATGTGGGCGAAGCTCACCATCTGGATGCCGACGAACATCACCAGGGCGGCGAGCGCGGCCAGCGGGATCCATTCCAGCACCGTGACGAGCAGCGCCGCCGCGAGCAGCACCCAGACGCCGTGCAGCACGGTGGCGGCGCGGCTGGTCGCCCCGGCCCGTACGTTGGCCGAGCTGCGCACCGCGCCGCCGGCCACCGGAAGCCCGCCGAGCAGTCCCGCGAGCGCATTGGCGATGCCCTGCCCGCGCAACTCGCGGTCGAGGTCGGAACGTTGGACGGGTGCGGGCGGCTGACCGGACTGTTCGGCGGCCTCCTGCAAGGACCGAGGTGTGTCCGGCGCGGCCGTCTGGGTGGGCGGCGGGTCGGACTCCTGGGTGGCCGGCCGGACGGGCGGGGAGGGCGCCTCGCCCGACGCGCGGTCGGCTTGGTTCGCCGCACGTTCGGCGGCCAGCTTGTCCACGGCCACCGAGGCGAGCAGTGACTCCAGACTGGCCACCAGCATCACCGTGAACACCGCGGTGGCCAGGGCCAGTACGGGGCCCTGAGGCAGCTCGGCCAGAGCGTGCGAGCGCCAGGACGGCAGGTCGACCCGGGCGATCCGGGGTGTCACGACGGCGGCCACCGCCGTGGCGATCACCACCGAGGCGAGCGCGGCCGGAACTCTCCGTACCGCTCTCCCGGTACGCCCCGGCAGCCGTGGCCACAGCACCAGGACGGCGATGGTCAGCGCACCGATCATCGGGGCGGCCGGACTGAACCGGGCCAACTGCGCTGGAAGGGAGAGGGCGTTGCCCATGGCGGAACTCTGGGGTGAACCGCCGAGCACGATGTGCAGCTGAGCGAGGGCGATGGCCACACCGATACCGGCGAGCGTGCCGTGGACGATGGCCGGGCTGACGGCCAGAGCGCTGCGGGCCGCGCGCAGCGAGCCCAGCAGGATTTGAAGGAGGCCGGCGCCGATGGTGATGGCGCAGGTGGTGCGCCAGCCGTAGATCTGGATCAACTCGGCCGTGACCACGGTCAGTCCGGCGGACGGGCCGCTGACCTGGAGAGGGGTCCCGCCGAGCAGTCCGGCGACGATCCCGCCGATGGCCGCGGAGACCAGACCGGCCGCCAGTGGGGCGTCCATGGCGACGGCCAGGCCGAGGGACATCGGGACGGCGATGAGGAAGACAGTGATCGATGCGGACACATCCGCGCCCGCGATACGGAATCGGCGCCCGCCGGGTGGCGGGCTGTGGGGGCGCTTGACTCCCGAGGCGCGGGGAGGGCGCGAGCCGGGGGTGCGTTCATGACGAGTGGGGACGCAGGCAGACATGTTCCCGTCTCCTCCGGGGCAGCGCGGTCGCGGGGGTGTGGGGGACGCGGCCGTGGGTCACGGCGTGCAGCGGCGGGATTTCTCAACTCTCAGTAAACGAATCGTAATGCAGAGTAAAGTCGCATGTCTCGCATTTGGGGCAAATGGTCCATCGAACCACCCATTCAAGTGAATAAGCGGCTTTTCATACGGCCTGTCGTCCGATGACCTGCAGAGCTGCGTGCGACTTTGACCGCGCCGTCGGCACTTCAACGCAAATAACCTGCAAGGAAGAGGGTGGGCGGATGATGGCCGCCACGAAGAGGATCGCCGTGGGCCTCATGGCCACGGCGCTGATCGCGGGACTCGCGGGCTGTTCCGGTGCGGAATCCGGTGACACCGGTTCCCGGGCGCCCGGCTCCGGCGCCGAGAAGAAGGCCCAGGAGGCCAAGCAAAAAGGCCCTGGCGGCGCCCCCAAGAACGCAGTCAAGCTCATCGGGGACGGCTCGACCGCCTTCACCGGTGTCCAGCCGAAGCTCCCGGCGGCCAAGCGCATGGCGCCCGGTCAGAAGCCTCCGCAGTTCGTGGTGTTCTCCTGGGACGGCGCGGGGGAGGACAGCCAGAAACTCTTCTCGCACTTTCGCGGTGTCGCCAAGAAGTACAACGCCAGCATGACCTACTTCCTCAGCGGCGTGTACCTGCTCCCGGAGAAGAAGAAGGCCCTCTATGACCCGCCCAAGCACTCGGCGGGCCGCTCCGACATCGGCTTCAACGACACCGAGGGAATCCGCGACACCCTCAACGAAGTGCGCGCCGCCTGGCAGGAAGGCAACGAGATCGGCACCCACTTCAACGGTCACTTCTGCGGCAAGGACGGCGGGGTGGGGACCTGGTCCGTGGAGGAGTGGAAGAGCGAGATCAACCAGGCCAAGTCCTTCATCAAGAACTGGAAGACCAACACCCCGGAACTCAAGGCGGAGGCGCCCCTGCCCTTCGACTACGACAAGGAACTCGTCGGCGGCCGCACCCCCTGCCTCGAAGGGCAGAAGAACATGGTCGCCGCTGCCCGGACGATGGGCTTCCGCTACGACTCCAGCGGCGTCGGCAACCAGGTCTGGCCCGAGAAGAAGGGCGGCGTCTGGGACCTTCCGCTCCAGCTCGTCCCGGTGCCGGGCCGCGACTTCGAGACTCTCTCGATGGACTACAACTTCATGTTCAACCAGTCCGGTACGACCCAGGGCGACCCGGACCAGCACGAGTACTGGGGCGACCAGATGCGCGACGGTCTGCTCCAGGCATTCGACCGCTCGTACAACGGCAACCGCGCCCCGCTGATCATCGGCAACCACTTCGAGTCCTGGAACGGCGGCACGTACATGCGTGCCATCGAGGAGACCATCAAGAACGTCTGCACCAAGGAAGGCGTGCGCTGCGTGTCCTTCCGGCAGCTGGCCGACTGGCTGGACGCGCAGGACCCGGCGGCACTGGCCAAGCTCACCACTCTCGGTGTCGGCCAGGCGCCCAAGAAGGGCTGGTCGACCTACCTCACAGCCCGGACCGCTCCCGCCAAGCCCGGGGAAAAGGGTGTGGAAAAGCCCGCGGAAAAGGGTGAGGCCGGCAAGCCCGCAGGCAAGGGTGAGGCCGGGGCCGCCCCCGCGAAGCCGGCGGACCAGGCCGCAGGTTAGGGCGCTTCGCTTCGATCACTCCGGGCCCGGGTGCCCTGGCACGGGCATCCGCGGCATACCCGGGACGCCGGACCGGCCGGGCTCTCCCGGCCGGTCCGGCGGTCACGATTACGCGGGTGCCGCGATGCCTGTCTCCGCGTGATGCTCATCGAGCACGAAGGCGGGGTCGACCTGCGCGGCCAGGTCGGTGCCCGTCTTCTCGTTGCCCCAGCTCTCCGCGTTCTTCAGGTGGAAGTGCACCATCTGCCGTGTGTAGCGCTCCCAGTCGCGCAGTTCGTACGAATCCTCCGCGGCGTCCTGCAGGGCCTGCAGCGCCATCCGGTTGTCCGCCTCCAGCAGCTCGAACCGGGACGGGCGGCCCTTCTCCATCGCCCGGACCCAGTCGGAGTGGCCCACCCCGACGAGCAGATCGTCGCCGACCTCCGCGCGCAGGAAGTTCAGATCGTCCTGGCCCTGCACCTTGTTGCCGATGACCTTCAGGGCGATGCCGAAGTCCCGCGCGTACTCCTTGTACTGGCGGTACACCGACACCCCCTTCCTGGTCGGTTCCGCGACCAGGAACGTCATGTCGAAGCGGGTGAACATCCCGGAGGCGAAGGAATCCGACCCCGCGGTCATGTCGACCACGACGTACTCGTCCGGACCGTCGATCAGGTGGTTGAGGCAGAGCTCGACCGCCCCGACCTTGGAGTGGTAGCAGGCCACACCGAGGTCGGACTCGGTGAACGGGCCGGTGGCCATCAGCCGGATGTCCCCGTCGTCCAGCCGGACCGTACGCGCGCAGGCGTCGTAGACCGGGTTGTCCTCGCGGACGCGCAGCAGCCGCGATCCCTCGCCGGGCGGCGTCGTCTTGATCATCGTCTCGGCGGAGGCGATGCGGGGGTTGCTGCCCCGCAGATAGTCCTTGATGAGGGGCAGCTGCGCGCCCATGGCGGGCAGCGCGGCAGCCTCCTCCTCGTCGAGTCCGAGTGCGACTCCGAGGTGCTGGTTGATGTCGGCGTCCACTGCGACGACATGGGCTTCATTGGCAGCGAGGTGGCGGATGAAGAGCGAGGACAGCGTCGTCTTGCCGCTGCCGCCCTTCCCGACGAAAGCGATCTTCATGTTCACCTAGGGTAGTCGGACGAGCGCGGTCCGCTGCCATGGTTCGTGAAGAAGACCACTCCAAGGCGGTAAGGGTGTAGGGGGCGCGTAGCCTCGCTACTTATGAGTACGACTGCCTCAGACCCGCTTGCCGCCCTCGCTGCCCTGCCCGGGGTCACCGACGCCGTGGACTCCGTACGCAAGGCTGTGGACCGGGTCTACGGTCACCGCGTGATGCGTCGCCGCAGCAATGAGGTCACCGCCGAAGCGGCGCTGCGGGGTTCCCGCGGTTCGGCGGCGCTGGCCGGCGCCGACTGGAATCTGGAGGAGGTGCGCCGGCGCACCGACTTCCGTGGTGAGGACGAGGCGCGCACCGTCGGGGCCGCGCTGCGGCTGACCGCGGAGGCCGGTCAACTGCTCTCCATCTGGCGGCAGTCGCCGCTGCGGGTCCTCGCCCGGCTGCATCTGGTGGCGGCCGGCGGAGCCGGTCCCGATGACGCGGTCGGACGCCCGCGGCTGGCCGGTGAACCCGTTGACGAGCCGCTGATCGAGGCGCCGTTGCCGAGCGCCGACGAGGTGGCCGGGCGGCTCGAAGGTCTTTCACGGCTGATCATCGCGGGTGGTGCGGCCCCGGCGCTGGTCACCGCCGCGGTCGTGCACGGCGAACTGCTCGCCCTGCGTCCCTTCGGCTCCCGCAACGGCCTGGTCGCACGGACGGCGGAGCGGATTGTGCTGATCGGCAGCGGGCTGGACCCGAAGTCCATCTGCCCCGCCGAAGTGGGCCACGCGGAACAGGGGCGGGCGGCCTATGTCGCGGCGTTCGAAGGCTATGCGGCGGGGACGCCCGAGGGAATGGCCGCCTGGATCGCGCACTGCGGACGCGCGGTCGAGCTGGGCGTCAGGGAGTCGACCGCGGTCTGCGAGGCGCTGCAGCGCGGCGCCGCGTAGGTACGGATGCTTTCGCGCGCTTCGGCGGTCGGGCGGGGCGAGAGGCGCGCCGGAGCGTGGTTTCGCCGGGGCGTGGTGTCGGGGGTCGGGACGGCAGGGGAACGGGTTGCGGCGGTACCGAAACCGGTACCGCCGCTGGCACGTCCGCCCAGTTACCAAGCGTCCTCGAAATATGCCCATCAGGTCGGGAACTTTGCCCGTCACCTGGTGCGGCTGGCCCGTAATCGACGGGTCGACGTCGCGTGGGTGCTCGGCTTTCATGCTCGGTCCGTGGGGCCTTACTGCGTGAAAGGTGATCCTCTCGGATGTCCCTGGTCTCGCGGGCCGTTGACTCCTTTGTACTCCGGTACCAAGGGAAGGGAAACCCCTGGCCCCACTTCTTTACTTTTAGGTTCAAATAAGGGTGAATCGGGTGGCCGGTTGAACGTCGGCTGTCAGGCGGGAAGCGCGCCGGCGGTACGTCGGCGGTTGGCGTACCAGACCAGCCCTGCGGTGACGGCCGCCGCCCCGACCGCCGCCGCGGCCACGAGTGCCGGGCGGGGCGGCATTGAGAAGGCGGGCAGTCGCTGCTTGAGGCGGACGGGGCGGTCGAAGACGAGAATCGGCCACTCTCTGAGGGTCGCTTCGCGTCGCAGTGCGCGGTCCGGGTTGACCGCGTGCGGGTGCCCGACCGCGTCCAGCATCGGTACATCGGTCGCGGAGTCGCTGTAGGCGTAGCAGCGCGAAAGGTCGTACCCCTCCGACACCGCCAGCGCCTTGACCGCCTCGGCCTTGGTCGGTCCGTACGCGTAGTACTCGACCTCGCCCGTGAAGCAGCCGTCGTCGCCGACGACCATCCGGGTGGCGACGACCCGGTCGGCGCCGAGCAGCTCGCCGATCGGTTCGACGACCTCGGCACCCGAGGTCGAGACGATGACCACATCGCGTCCCGCGGTGTGGTGCTCCTCGATGAGGGTGGCCGCCTCGTCGTAGATGATCGGGTCGATCAGTTCGTGCAGGGTCTCGGCCACGATCTCCTTGACCTGCTGGACGTTCCATCCCTTGCAGAGGGCGGAGAGATATTCACGCATCCGCTCCATCTGATCGTGATCTGCGCCCCCGGCAAGGAACACGAACTGTGCGTACGCGGTGCGCAGTACGGCACGGCGGTTGATCAGTCCGCCTTGGTAGAAGGACTTGCTGAAGGTCAGAGTCGAAGACTTCGCAATGACCGTCTTGTCCAGGTCAAAGAAGGCTGCTGTACGCGGCGAGAAGCAGTTTTCCACAAAGCTGAGCATAGGGGCCCACCATTCGGCGTAAAGTCCGGCGCGTGGGTTTGCCTGAGAAGGCTCTCGGGTACACCATGGAAGTCACGGATCGTTCGCGACCGTGCTAACCCGGTCCGACTCCTCCCCCCCCGAGTCGGCCGTGGGGACGACCCCCGCTCTCCCCCCCGGCGGGGGTCGTCGCATGTCCGGACCCGTTTTTGACGCTCGGATCCAAGCTTCTCCGCCCCCTCTCGGCCGCGACGGCCCTTCTCTCGCCCGTGCTCCGTCCACCATGCCTCGTCACAGTGTGTAGCGGAAGCGCTGCGCTCCGGAAGTCGCCGGTATGAGCTACGGAGTTATTCACAACGCCGAAGTTGTCCACAGTTTTTCAGCAAGATCCACATGTTTTTCCGAGGTGTTGCACGTTGATTCCACCCGCGAAGTCCGCGGGTTCCGGAATCGCGCATCTCGGAACGCTCCGAGATCGCCGCGAACCGCACTGAAGGGGCAGTGGGAAGGGGGCGGAGATCGTGGCTGGATCGCTTGCACGGGAAGGTCTGCCGAACATCGAAGGGCGGCGGGGCGGACCGCTGATCGTGACCGAGGATATGGAGCTGCTCGACGATCTGCTGCGGCTGTGCGCGGCGGCCGGAGCGGAACCGGAAGTGCATCACGGACCGCCCGAGCGCCGGGGCGGCTGGGAGCAGGCGCCGATGGTGCTGGTGGGCGACGACGCGGCCCTGCGATGCCGCGGTGCCGCCCGCAGGCGGGGCGTGATGCTGGTCGGGCGGGACCAGGACGACCCGGACGTCTGGCGGCGGGCGGTGGAGATCGGGGCCGAATATGTGCTGAGGCTGCCCGATTCCGAGAGCTGGCTCGTCGACCAGATCGCCAATGCGGTCGAAGGGGTGGGCCGGCCCGCCCTCACCGTCGGGGTGATCGGCGGAAGGGGCGGCTCCGGCGCATCCACGCTGGCCTGTGCCCTCGCGGTGACTGCGGCGAGGTCGGGTCGGCGGACCATGCTGATCGACGGTGACCCGCTGGGTGGAGGCATCGATGTGCTGCTCGGGGGAGAGCGGGCCGAAGGAATGCGGTGGCCGGATTTCGTTCATTCCAAGGGTCGTCTCGGCGGTGGGGCACTGGAGGATTCCCTGCCCGCACTTCATGGTCTACGGGTGCTCAGCTGGGGCCGGGACGACGAGGTGGTCATCCCGGCGCAGGCGATGCAGGCCGTACTCGCCGCCGCCCGACGGCTCGGTGGGGTGGTCGTCGTGGATCTGCCGCGAAGGGTCGACGAAGGGGTTGCGGAGGCCTTGGCTCAGCTGGACCTCGGTCTGCTCGTGGTCCCCGGTGAGCTGAGGGCGGTCGCGGCGGCGAAGCGGGTGGCGTCGATGGCCGGAATGGTGCTGGGCGACCTTCGGGTGGTGACCCGTGGGCCCTATGCGGCGGGCCTGGACGAACGGTGGGTCGCACAGGCGCTCGGCCTGCCCCTCGTGGGTGAACTTCCGCTGGAATCGGGGCTGCTGGCGGCCCAGGACGGGGGCGCGCCACCGGGCGGCAGCGCGCGTGGACCACTGTCCCGGTTCTGTACGGCGTTCTGGGACCGGGCGGACCTCACGGGCGGCGGCAGCCTGGCGGCGGGCCTGCCCGGGGGAGGTGCGTCATGACGGAAGCGCTGCTCGACGCGGTACGGCAGCGACTGGCGCGCAGCGGTGCGGCCCCCACGCCCGCCGGAGTGGCCGCCGCACTGCGGGCTCAGGGGCGGTTGCTGGGTGACGCGGAAGTGCTGGGTACGGCAGCGCTGTTGCGAGGCGAGCTGGTCGGCACCGGAGTACTGGAGCCACTGCTGGCGGACCCGGCGGTGAGCGACGTGCTGGTGTCCGCGCCGGACCGGGTGTGGGTCGACCGGGGCAGCGGGCTCGAACTGACGGGGATTTTCTTCCCGGACGCGGCGGCGGTACGGAGGCTTGCGCAGCGGCTCGCGGCGGTGGCCGGGCGGCGGCTGGACGATGCCCGCCCGTGGGTGGACGCGCGGCTGCCGGACGGGACCCGGATGCATGCCGTTCTGCCACCGGTCTCCGTCGGCTCGACGTGCCTCTCGCTGCGCGTGGTGCGGCCCCGGGCCTTCACCGTGGCGGAGCTGGTCGAGGCGGGGACGGTGCCGCCGGGCGGCGACCGGGTTCTGCGGGCGCTGGTGGAGGCCCGGATCTCCTATCTGATCAGCGGGGGGACGGGGGCCGGGAAGACGACCCTGTTGGCAAGCCTGCTCGGAGCGGTCGGCGCACACGAACGGATCGTGCTTGCCGAGGACTCTGCGGAACTGCGGCCCGACCACCCGCATGTGGTGCGCTTGGAGTCCCGCCCCGCGAATCAGGAGGGTGCGGGGCGGGTGACCCTGAGGGATCTCGTGCGGCAGGCGCTGCGGATGCGCCCCGACCGGCTGGTGGTCGGGGAGGTGCGCGGAGCCGAGGTGACCGACCTGCTGGCCGCGCTGAACACAGGTCACGAAGGTGGCTGCGGCACTGTTCACGCGAACGCGGCCGAGCACGTACCCGCCCGGCTGGAGGCGTTGGGGACGGCTGCGGGGCTCGATCGGGTGGCGTTGCACAGTCAGTTGGCGGCCGCTCTCTCGGTGGTGGTCCATCTCGTACGGGACCGGTCCGGGCAGCGGCGGATCGCCGAGGTGCATGTGTTGGAGCGGGATGCGGCGGGGCTGGTGCTGACGGTTCCGGCGTTGCGCTGGGGTGCCGACGGCTTCGTGCGGGAGCGGGGCTGGGAGCGCTTGGGGGCGCTGATCGGGGGTGCGCCATGACCGGAGGGGCTTCGGCGTACGCGGCGCACGCGATGGCGGTCTGCGCGGGGTCGGCGGCGTGGCTGGCCGCGGCGCAGGACCCGGGGGTGCGGCGGGCGCGGGTGCTGTTCGTGGACGAGGCGGTGGTGCCTCGGCGGCCGTGGGCGGGACTCACCGCGGTGCGGGCGTTCGTCCTGGGGCGGCGGGAGTGGTGGTGCGTGCCGGTGGCGGTGCTGCTCGCCGTGCTGGGGGCTTCGGTGCTGCCGTTGGCGGCGGGGGCCGTGGCGGTTCCGTCGGTGCGGCGGTGGCTGAGGGGGCGGTCCCGGCGACGGGCGCGGGAACGGGGGGCGGAGGCGGTGACCGCGCTGTGCGGTGCGGTGGTGGGGGAGTTGCGCGCGGGGCGGGAGCCGGGTCAGGCGTTGTTGGTCGCCGCGCGGGACGCGGTGGCGTTGGGCGGGGCACTGGGTGGGGCGGAGGCCGCGGTGCTGGCGGCTGCGCGGTTCGGAGGGGATGTGCCGGATGCGTTGAGGAAGGCGGCGGACGGGCCGGGCCTGGGTGGGCTGGCCGGAATGGCGGCGTGCTGGCGGGTGGCGGTGGACGGCGGGGCCGGGCTCGCGGCCGGTCTGGACCGCCTTGAGGGGGCGTTGCGGGCCGAGCGGCGTCGGCGGGAGGAGCTGCGGGCCCAACTGGCGGGCGCCTGGTCGACGGTGGTGGTGCTGGCACTGCTTCCGGTGGCGGGTCTGGGGCTGGGCGCGGCACTCGGGGCGGACCCGCTGGGGGTTCTGCTGCACAGTCCGGGCGGGCTGGTGTGCCTGGCGGCAGGCGGACTGCTGGAGGCGACAGGGCTGTTCTGGGCGGGCCGGATCGTACGGGGAGGGGAGGCGGCATGAACGTGGTGACCGGTGAAGTTCCCCATGACCTGGGCGCATTGGGGGCGACGGTGGGCGCGGCCGTGTATCTGGCCCTCGTGTGGGCTGGGTGGCGGCGGGAGCGGGTGGTTCGCGGCAGGGGAGCGGTGTTGCTGGCCCTCGACGCCGGGGGGCGGGGGCGCTGGTGGGGCCGGGTGGGGTGGATGGGCCTGACCGGCGACCGCAGCCGGCTGAGGCGGTGGGCGGCACCGCTGGGGGCTCTCGCGGCCGGGTGGATCCTGGTTGGCGGGGTTCTGGGATGCGTGACCGGTTTGGCTGCCGCGTACGGGACTTGGCGCCGGCTGCGGTTCCGGCCGAAACCTCGGCCGGACGCCCCGGGTGAGGATTCCGTCCAGAGTTCTCGGCAACTCCCGCTCGCGGCCGATCTGTTGGCTGCCTGCATCGCGGCGGGGGCGGGGCCTCGGGACGCGGCGGAGGCGGTCGGGGAGTCGATGGGCGGTCCGGTCGGCGACCGGTTGGCCCGTGCCGCGGCGGAAATCCGACTGGGCGGTGAACCGTCCCTGGCATGGGGCCGGTTCGGGGACATGCCGGGTGCCGGGCCGCTGGCCCGCTGTCTGTACCGGGCCGGGGCGACCGGGGCTCCGGCGGCGGAGCCGGTCGCCAGGCTGGCCGAGACGATACGTGCCGAGCGGGCCGGTGCGGCGGTGGCACGCGCGCAGCGGGCGGGTGTGCTGATCACCGCGCCGGTCGGGCTCTGCTTCCTCCCCGCGTTTCTGGCGGTCGGGGTGGCGCCCGTGGTGATCGGTCTGGCGGCCGGGCTGGCGGGCGGCGGCTAGCGCCTCTCCCGGGACTGTTCCTGGGCTGCTTCTCCTCGGGCAGGCCCTTCGGCCAAGCCGGAGGGGCGTGAACTTCTCGGATCTTCGCGGGTGTCACTTCGAGCGCCCGCTCCATATCGCTGTCAACCGGGGGTTGAAATGAACAAGAACGTCATGGAATGGGTATCCGGTGCTCTGTGCCGCACGCGGTCGGTGGAGTGGCCTCCGGAGTGGCCGGTGAGGTGGTCGGCACGGTGGTCGGGCCGGCTTGTCCGGTCCGATCGAGGGATGACGACGTCCGAGTACGCGGTGGGGACCATCGCGGCCTGCGCTTTCGCGGCCGTGCTCTACAAGGTGGTCAACAGCGGGCCCGTGCTGTCGGCCATGCAGTCATTGATCAAGGACGCGCTCGATGCGAAGTTCTGAGGCCGGACCGGAAGGCCGATCGGCTGTGCGGGAGCGTGCGTGGCGTCCGGACAGGGGCGCGGTGACGGCGGAGGCGGCCGTGGTCATTCCCGTGCTGGTGGCGTTCGCCATGGCCCTGGTCTGGGCGTTGGTGGCGGCGTCCGCACAGATCCGGTGCGTGGACGCGGCGCGGGCGGGGGCGCGGGCGGCTGCCCGTTCGGAGCCGGAGGCGGCGGTGTTGGCGGCTGCCCGTGGCGCGGCGCCGGACCGGGCCCGGGTCGGGGTGGAGCGAGCGGGGGAGTTGTGGCGGGTCCGGGTGGAGGCGCCGACTCCGGGTCCGGGCGCACTGGCCCTGACACTGAGCGCCGAGGCCGTGGCGCTGGCGGAGGACACGGTGGGGGCTGCGCCGTGACGGGGCCGCCCGAGGCCGCGACGGGGCCGGGCACGAAGGGGGCCGTTGGGACGCCCGGCGAGCGGCGGGGCGGAGCCGCGGGGGCGGTGTTCCGCAGGATGGCCGGGAGAAGGGCCGGTAGGCGGTGGGTCAGGAGGGCGAGGAGGGTGAGGAGGGCGAGGTGCGGGGACCGGGGGGTGGCGACGGTGTGGGTGGCGATCACCACGGCGTCCCTGTGCACGGTGTTCGCGATCGTGCTGGCGCTGGGGCAGGCGGTGGCCGCACGGCACAGAGCCGGCGGGGCGGCGGACCTGGCGGCCCTCGCGGCGGCCGACCGCGCGCTCCTGGGGACCGTGGCGGCGTGCGGGGCGGCGAAGCAGGTGGCCGGGGCACAGGACACGGTGGTGGTGCGGTGCGCGGTGCGGGGGGAGGTGGCTGATGTGACGGCGCGGGCGAGCTTCGGCCCGTACCGACCCGAGGCCAGGTCCCGGGCGGGTCCTGCGGGTCCTGCGGGTCCTGCGGGTCTGGTGGACCCCGCGGGTCTGGTGGACCCCGCGGGTCTGGTGGACCCCGCGGGTCCTGCGGGCTCCGCGGGCCTGGGCGGGTCCTTGCGGGCACTGGGGGGCCTGTGTGGCTGTCTGCCGCTCCTCGGCCGTCTCCGAGGCCGTGAATGTCGCCCACGCCCTCAGAAGCGTTGTCGCGGCGTCCTGCGGCTCCTCAGTGCGCTGAGCACCCTGGCGGGTCGACTCGGCCTCCCGCTGCTGTGTCCAGGCCGCCTATCCCGCCGTCTTCGGCTCGTTGGGCTCATCCGGCTCTTCCGCCGCCTTCGGTTCTCCGGGGTCGGGAGGTGCGGCCCTGAGGAGTTCGGTGAGCAGACGTACGGCGCCCCGCTTGTGGAGCGGCTCGTTGCCGTTGCCGCACTTGGGGGACTGGATGCAGGAAGGGCAGCCCGCCTCGCACTCGCAGGACGCGATGGCCTGGCGGGTCGCGGTCAGCCACGTACGGGCGGTGTGAAAGGCCCGCTCGGCGAATCCCGCACCGCCGGGATGGCCGTCGTACACGAAGACCGTCGGCAGCAGGGTGTCCGGGTGGAGCGGGACCGAGACACCGCCGATGTCCCAGCGGTCGCAGGTGGCGAAGAGCGGGAGCATGCCGATGGACGCGTGTTCGGCGGCGTGCAGGGCGCCGCCGAGGATCTCCGGGTTGATCCGGGCGGCGTCGAGCTGGTCCTCGGTGACCGTCCACCAGACGGCGCGGGTGCGCAGGGTGCGGGGAGGCAGGTCGAGCTTGGTCTCGCCCAGGACTTCCCCGGTGATCAGTTTGCGGCGCAGGAAGGAGACGACCTGGTTGGTGACCTCCACGGAGCCGTAACAGAGCCGTCCGTCGCCCCAGGGGATCTCGGTGTCGGTCTCCAGGACGGCGATGGCGGTGGTGTCGCGGGCGGTCGTGGAGTAGGGCGGGACAGCCTCCTCGACGAGGGCGACGGAGTCCTCCAGATCCAGTTGCCGGACCAGATAGGTGTGGCCCTGGTGGAGGTGGACGGCGCCTTCGTGGACGGCGGTGTGAGCGGCCGATTCGTCGACGGTGCCCAGCAGGCGGCCGGTGCCCTCCTCGACGATCTGGACGGGACGGCCGCCCTCACCCCGGATGTCGGTGAGGTCGGCGGCCCGCTCGCGGCGGGTCCAGTGCCAGCCCGACGCCCGCTTGCGCAGCAGCTTCGCGGCTTCCAGCTGCGGCAGCAGCTCGGGCACGGCGGGCCCGAAGAGCACGATGTCGGGTTCGGTGAGCGGGAGCTCGGCCGCCGCGGCGCACAGGTGCGGGGCGAGGACGTACGGGTTGTCGGGGTCCAGGACGGTCGATTCCACGGGCTGCTGGAACAGCGCTTCGGGGTGGTGCACCAGGAAGGTGTCCAGTGGGTCGTCCCTGGCGATGAGGATGGCCAGGGCGCCCTGCCCGGAGCGTCCCGCGCGGCCTGCCTGCTGCCAGAGGGAGGCCCGGGTGCCCGGATAGCCGGCGATGAGGACGGCATCGAGGCCGGAGACGTCGATGCCGAGTTCGAGGGCGGTGGTGGCGGCCAGGCCGAGCAGTTCACCGGAGTGCAGGGCGCGCTCCAGGGCGCGGCGCTCCTCGGGGAGGTAGCCGCCGCGGTAGGCGGCGACCCGTTTCGGCAGCGTGCGGTCCACCTCGGCCAGGCGCTCCTTGGCGATGACGGAGATCAGTTCGGCGCCGCGCCGGGAGCGTACGAAGGCGACCGAGCGGACGCCCTGGACGGTCAGGTCGGTCAGGAGGTCCGCGGTCTCGGCCGTGGCGGTGCGGCGTACGGGGGCGCCCTTCTCGCCGTGCAGCTCGGTCAGCGGGGGCTCCCAGAGGGCGAAGACCATCTCGCCGCGCGGCGAGGCGTCGTCGGAGACCTCCTTGACCGGCAGGCCGGTGAGGCGGCCGGCGGCGACCGAGGGCTCCGCCGCGGTGGCGGAGGCGAGGAGGAAGACCGGATGCGCGCCGTAGCGGGCACACAGGCGGCGCAGGCGGCGCAGGACCTGGGCGACATGGGAGCCGAAGACGCCGCGGTAGGTGTGGCACTCGTCGATGACGACGTAGCGCAGGGCGCGCAGGAAGGAGGCCCAGCGGGGGTGGGACGGAAGGATTCCGCGGTGCAGCATGTCGGGGTTGGTCAGGACGTAGTTGGCGTACTGGCGCACCCACTCGCGTTCCTCGACGGGGGTGTCCCCGTCGTAGACCGCGGGCCTGATCGCGTTGCCGAGGGGTGCCGTGAGCGCCTTCACCGAGCGTCGCTGGTCGGCGGCGAGGGCCTTGGTGGGGGCGAGGTACAGCGCGGTCGCCCCCCGGCCGTTGGGGGCCTCGGAGCCGTCGAGGAGGGCGCTGAGGACCGGGGCCAGGTAGGCGAGCGACTTGCCGGACGCCGTGCCGGTGGCGATCACGACGGATTCACCGTCGAGGGCGTGCTCGGCGGCGGCGGCCTGGTGCGCCCACGGATGGTCGATTCCGATTTTCTGAATCGCCGCGATCACTTCTGGCCGGATACGATCCGGCCAGATGGCATGGGTTCCCGTACGCGGGGGCAAGTGCTCCGTATGAGTGATGCGCGCGGCCCGGCCCGCCCCTGCGGCGAGCCGGTCGAGGATCATGGCGGGAGGGGGGCGGAAGTCCCCGCTCTCGGGTGGTCGACTGGGGCGGTGATTCTTGGCCATCGGCACCGAGTGTGTCACTGGCGTGACGGACAATGGTCCCAAGGCGTCGTGCATGGCTGCTGGTAAGTGATTGAATGCCATCGCGGCTGGCGATCCGTCCCCTGGCTCCGTCGGGGAGACCGAGGGGCGACCGCTCGATAGCAAGGTGCTGGAGGATCCGTGGACCTGTCCCTGTCGACTCGCAATGTGTCCGGCCCTGGTGGCGACCGTACGGTCGTCGAGGTCGGTGGCGAGATTGATGTGTATACCGCGCCCAAGCTGCGCGAGCAGTTGGTCGAGTTGGTGAATGACGGCAGCTACCACCTGGTTGTCGACATGGAAGGTGTCGACTTCCTCGACTCCACCGGCCTCGGCGTGCTCGTGGGTGGCTTGAAGCGTGTCCGAGCCCATGAGGGCTCGCTGCGCCTGGTCTGCAACCAGGAGCGCATTCTCAAGATCTTCCGGATCACAGGTCTGACCAAGGTGTTCCCGATTCACACCACGGTCGACGAGGCTGTCGCGGCCACCGACTGACGTCGGCGCAGGTCGACCGATCGGTCGGCAGGCAGGCAGTGACGGACCGGCAGCGGCAGCAGGCAGGCCGTGACGGGCAGGCGGTCGACCTTTGGTCGGCTGTCGGCTTCGTCGGCTTCCGGAGGAGGAGAGCAGGGGTACCGGGCGGCACGCCCGGGCCCCTGAGACGCACGCCCGAACGTTCGAGGGGGATCACATGGCCACCGTTGAACTCCGCTTCAGCGCTCAGCCTGAACATGTCAGGACGGCCCGCCTTGTGGCAGCCGCCGTGGCGCGCAGGGCCGGAGTGGACGAGGCGGTGCTCGACGAGGTCAGACTCGCGGTCGGCGAGGCGTGCAGCCGCGCCGTCGGGCTGCATCGCAGTCATGGCATCACCTCTCCGGTCAGCGTCGTGCTGACCGATGAGGACAAGACGTTCTCGATCGAGGTCGGTGACGAGGTTCCCGGCCCCGGGAGCGTCTCCGCCACCGGCGTACCGGGAGGAGTCGGCGCCACGCCCGAGGTGGGCCTCGACGAACCCGATCCCGGGCCCGACGGTGAGGGCGAGGACGAAATGGGTCTCGCGGTCATCAGCGGGCTGGTGGACGACGTGGAAGTCCGGTCGGGCGCCAACGGCGGAGTGATCCGCATGAGCTGGCCCACGGCCCACGCGACGGTGCTTCCCTGACACGGGCGGGGGCCGGGGGCCGTGTGGCTGGCTTGATCCGTGCCCCTGATCCCGCAGCCGCTCGGTGAGATCCCGCGCCGCTCGGTTGTCCCGCGCTGCCTGCTGCCCTGCGGTCCGTCCGGTTGTGTGGCCTCCCGTGCGTCCTGTTGCCCGGCTTCCCGGGTGAGGTGTGAGGTGTGGTGCTCCTTCCGCGCCCGCTCGTCCGCGTTTCCTGATTCCCGTCGAGCCGACTGATGTTTCGATTTTCCGGGCCTTGCTGAGCAGGGCCCTTTTCCTTTTCGCTCGATCAATGATCTCCGGGGCAATGCGCCTGCCCCATTACTGCATTCGGGCCGATTCGGTGGCCTGATCTTTTGGCGTTGGGGGGAGAGTTTCCAATTCCGTTCCCTGCCCACTGTTTTGATCAGGTTCCGCTCCCTACAATCCGTCCACGTCTTGAGCGCTGAGCGTCAAGGAGGACGTATGGCGGAGTTCGTCAACACACCCGTGGCAGTACTGACGCAAGAATCCGCACTTTCCGGCCGCCCCGCCTCACTCGCGGCGGCGGAACTCACCGACGGCAACCGGCTGATCGTCGTCGTCATCGTGGTCGTCGCCGTCGCCGCGCTGGTCGTCGCCCGGTTGCTGGTGCGCCAGGTCCTGGCGGCCGGTGAGGGCACCGAGCGCATGAAGGAGATCGCGGCGGCCGTCCAGGAAGGCGCGAATGCCTATCTGGCCCGGCAGCTGCGTACGGTCGGTGTCTTTGCCGTCGTCGTATTCTTCCTGCTTCTGTTGTTGCCGGCCGACAACTGGTCGCAGCGCGCGGGACGTTCGTTGTTCTTCCTGGTGGGTGCGCTTTTCTCGGCGGCCACCGGATACATCGGTATGCGACTCGCGGTGCGCAGTAATGTGCGTGTGGCGGCTGCTGCGCGTGAGGCGACTCCGGCAGAAGGCGAACCGGAGAAAGATCTCACCTCCGTCTCGCACAAAGCGATGAAGATCGCCTTTCGCACCGGTGGTGTGGTCGGCATGATCACGGTGGGTCTCGGCCTCCTCGGCGCCTCCTGCGTGGTCCTCGTCTACGCCGCCGACGCGCCCAAGGTGCTGGAGGGCTTCGGCCTCGGGGCCGCGCTGATCGCCATGTTCATGAGGGTCGGCGGCGGCATCTTCACCAAGGCCGCCGACGTGGGCGCCGACCTCGTCGGCAAGGTGGAGCAGGGCATCCCGGAGGACGACCCGCGCAATGCCGCCACCATCGCCGACAACGTGGGCGACAACGTCGGTGACTGTGCGGGTATGGCCGCCGACCTCTTCGAGTCGTACGCCGTGACGCTCGTGGCCGCGCTCATCCTCGGCAAGGCCGCCTTCGGGGACGCCGGGCTGGCCTTCCCCCTGATCGTTCCGGCGATCGGCGTGCTCACCGCGATGATCGGGATCTTCGCCGTCGCCCCGAGGCGCGCCGACCGCAGCGGGATGACCGCGATCAACCGGGGATTCTTCATCTCCGCGGTGATCTCGCTCGTCCTGGTGGCGGTGGCGGTGTTCGCCTATCTCCCGTCCTCGTACGCGGAACTGGACGGGGTCACCGATGCCTCGATCACCTCGCACGGCGGCGATCCGCGGATCTTCGCCCTGGTCGCCGTCGCCATCGGCATCGTCCTGGCCGCACTGATCCAGCAGCTCACCGGCTACTTCACCGAGACCAACCGCCGCCCCGTCCAGGACATCGGGAAGTCCTCGCTGACCGGGCCGGCGACGGTGGTGCTCGCGGGCATCTCCATCGGCCTGGAGTCGGCCGTCTACACCGCGCTGCTGATCGGTCTCGGCGTCTACGGGGCCTTCCTGCTCGGCGGGACATCGATCATGCTCGCGCTCTTCGCGGTGGCTCTCGCCGGAACCGGGCTGCTCACCACCGTGGGTGTCATCGTCGCCATGGACACCTTCGGGCCGGTCTCCGACAACGCCCAGGGCATCGCGGAGATGTCCGGTGATGTCACCGGCGCCGGTGCCCAGGTCCTCACCGACCTGGACGCCGTGGGCAACACCACCAAGGCCATCACGAAGGGCATCGCCATCGCCACCGCCGTACTGGCGGCGGCGGCGCTCTTCGGCTCGTACCGCGACGCCATCGCCACCGCGGTCGAGGATGTGGGGGCCGGCGCCGGGGAGATGGGGCTGAGCCTCGACATCTCGCAGCCCAACAACCTGGTCGGCCTGATCCTCGGCGCGGCGGTCGTCTTCCTCTTCTCCGGGCTCGCCATCAACGCGGTCTCGCGGTCGGCCGGGGCCGTGGTCTACGAGGTGCGGCGGCAGTTCCGCGAGCATCCCGGGATCATGGACTACACGGAGAAGCCGGAGTACGGGCGCGTCGTCGACATCTGCACCAAGGACGCCCTGCGTGAGCTGGCCACCCCCGGGCTGCTCGCGGTCCTGGCGCCGATCGCGGTCGGGTTCACCCTCGGGGTCGGCGCGCTCGGCTCGTATCTCGCGGGTGCGATCGGTACGGGCACCCTGATGGCGGTCTTCCTGGCCAACTCCGGCGGTGCGTGGGACAACGCCAAGAAGCTCGTCGAGGACGGGCACTACGGCGGCAAGGGCAGTGACGCCCATGCCGCGACGGTCATCGGAGACACGGTCGGAGACCCGTTCAAGGACACGGCGGGCCCGGCGATCAACCCGCTGCTCAAGGTGATGAATCTCGTGGCGCTGCTCATCGCCCCGGCGGTGGTGCAGTTCAGTTACGGGCCGGACGCGAGCGCCGGAGTGCGGGCCGTGGTGGCCGTCTTCGCCATCGCGGTCATCGTCGGTGCTGTCTACGTCTCCAAACGGCGCGGAATCGCCGTGGGTGACGACGACGGTTCCGGGGGCGAGGGCGGTCAGCCGGCCAAGTCACCGGATCCCGCAGCGGCTTCATGACCGGTCCGGCCGGGGGGACCGCGGGACTCCGCGGGCTCTGTCCGATCGGCATGCGGTAGAGCCCGGTCAAGAGGTGGGCGGGCGGCGCATTCTGATGTGCCGTCCGTCCCCATGTGCCCATGCCCATGCCCATGTCCCCATGTCCCCATGTCCGTGCGTCCTTGGGTCCGTGCGTCCCTGGATCCTCAGGTCCGTGTTCTCCGGTCGGCCGGAGGCCGTGGGGTCCGTCGACCGGATGAGTGTCCGTACGAGTGCCCGAGCGCGTAGGTGAGTTGTATCTCGCTCGTTTCCCTTGGTGCAAATGGCTGCAAAAGCATGTACATCGGATGCCCGGCACCCGGATGTCGCCCACTTGGCGTGTAAGTTCCGGGGCCGAGAGCCTTGGAAGGGACCAATCCGGTGAACAAGAAGCTTGCTGCCGCACTGTCCGGCGGTGCGGTACTCGTACTGACGCTGTCGGGCTGCGGCGACGACAGCGACAACAAGGTGAACGACTGGGCCAAGAACGTCTGCGACCAGGTGCAGCCCCAGCTGCAGAAGATCGCGAACGCCAACGCGGCCATCCAGCAGCAGACCGCGGACAACAGCAAGCCCGCAGACGTCCAGAAGACCGACTCGGCCGCCTTCCAGCAGATCTCGCAGGCGTACAAGGCGCTGGGCGCGGCCGTGGACTCGGCAGGCGCGCCGCCGGTCAACGACGGCGAGACCACGCAGAAGGAGGCCGTGAAGGAGCTCAACGCCTCCTCCGTGGCCTACGCCGGCCTGAAGACCAAGGTCGATGCCCTCGACACGAAGGACCAGGCGAAGTTCGCCGACGGTCTGAAGGGGATCGCCGACGAGCTGAACAAGATCAGCACCAACGGTGACGAGGCACTGAAGAAGCTTCAGTCCGGCGATGTCGGCACCGCGATGGCCAAGCAGAAGGGCTGCCAGAAGCCGACGGCTTCGGCGCCGCCGGCCGCTGCTCCCCCGGCGTCCGAACCCGCTTCGCCCTCCCCCTCGGCCAGCAAGAAGGCCTGACCGAAGGTCGCACGGTGCGGCCCGGACACCCCCTGCGGGTGGCCGGGCCGCTGCCGTTGTCGGTGGGAGCGGACACAATGGGTGGGTGAGTACGACCAGCCTTCCCGCGCCCGACCGTATCCCCAGCCTCCGTGAGGCCCTGCTCGCCGCCGCGTTCACCGCCGACGGGCTCCTCGAACTGCTCGGTGCGCCCGCGTACGCCGCGCTCGCCCGCAGCGAGACGGTTCCCGCCCTGCGGGCCACCCGGGGCGAAACGCCGCTCGACACGCTGGTGCGGCTGTTCCTTCTTCAGCACCCCGTCCCGTACGAGCGGGCCCGCGCCGCGCTTCCCCTGGAGGAGTGCGTCGAGGACGGCTGGCTGAGCCGACGGGACGGCCAGGTCCGGGCCACCGTCGACATCCGGCCGTACAGCGGGCCCGATGGCCAGGACTGGTTCATCGTCTCCGATCTCGGCTGCGCGGTCGGCGGCGCGGGCGGCATCGGATCGCACGAGGAGGGCGTCGTCCTCGGCGTCGGCGGAGCGTCCACCACGCTCGCCGGGATCACCGTCCGTACGCCGGTCGCCACCGCCCTCGACCTCGGTACGGGCTCCGGCATCCAGGCGCTGCACGCCGCCCAGCACGCCACCCGGGTCACCGCCACCGACCTCAACCCGCGCGCCCTCGACTTCACCCGGCTCACCCTCGCCCTGTCCGGCGCCGCCCCGGCCGACCTGCGCGAGGGCTCCCTGTTCGAGCCGGTCGGCACCGAGACGTTCGACCTGATCGTCTCCAACCCGCCGTTCGTCATCTCCCCCGGCGCCCGCCTCACCTACCGCGACGGCGGCATGGGCGGCGACGACCTGTGCCGGACCCTGGTGCGGCAGTCCGGCGACCGGCTGAACGAGGGGGGCTACGCCCAGTTCCTCGCCAACTGGCAGCACGTGGAAGGCGAGGAGTGGCAGGACCGGCTGCGTTCCTGGGTGCCGGGCGGCTGTGATGCCTGGATCGTGCAGCGCGAGGTGCAGGACATCACGCAGTACGCGGAGCTGTGGCTGCGCGACAGCGGCGACCACCGCACGGATCCGGCCGAGTACGCCGCCCGTTACGAGGCGTGGCTGGACGAGTTCGAAGCCCGCGGGACCAGGGCCGTCGGCTTCGGCTGGATCACTCTGCGGAAGTCCGCCGCGGCCGCCGCCGGGAATCCGTCGATCGTGGTCGAGGAGTGGCCGCACGCGGTGGAACAGCCGCTCGGACCGGCCGTCCTGGACCACTTCGCCCGTCAGGACTACCTCCGGGAGCAGGACGACGCCGCCCTTCTGGCCGGGCACTTCACCCTGGCCGCGGAGGTCGTGCAGGAACAGGTCGGGCTGCCCGGCGCCGAGGACCCCGAGCATGTGGTGCTGCGCCAGCACCGCGGGATGATGCGGGCGACGAAGGTGGACGCGGTCGCCGCGGGGTTCGCGGGCGTGTGCGACGGTTCGCTGCCCGCCGGCCGGATCCTGGACGCCATCGCCCAGCTGATGTCCGAGGACCCGGTGCTGCTGCGCGACCGGACCCCGCAGGCGATCCGGCTGCTGGTCGAGGAAGGCTTCCTGGAGCCGGTGCCCGTACCCGCGGCCGGACAGGGGGCCCGGTGACGGCGGGAGGCCCGGAGGCCGGGTGACGGGATAGGAGTCTGGGTGGCGGCGGAGGCCAGGGCGCGGCGGCAGGCCGGGTGGGGGATAGGAGGCCGGGTGATCCGGCCTGAGCGGTCACTCGCACACCCGGCCCCGTATCCCTACGGCTCCGAGAGGGCCTGCGCCGCGCTCGCCGTCGCGTAAGTGGCTCGCTGGGACGGTGCGTCGGGGCAGCCGCGGCCGACCGTGCGGGGGCGGCTCGGCGCGGACGACGTGCGGGTCCGGGCCCGGACGTTCGCGGCGCGGGGCGTGGACGTGTTTGTCCGGCCCTTCGTGAGTTGACCAAGCGCGTCGGCGCCGACCACCGGGCGGGCGGGCGACGGCCGTTGCCGTGGCCCGGGTCCCGGTTCCCCGGTTCTTCCCGGCACCTGCCGCCGGGCCCGCCGTTGCACCTGCCGCCGCACCCGTCGCCGGGCTCCGCTCCGGCTCGGCCGGGTCCTGTCCTACGTACTCAACGGCCTTCTCATCAGCGCCTTCACGCTCACCGTGCCTCGCTCGCGCTCGGTCTGCGGATTCCGGTCCCGGGCCTTCCGGGGGCACTTCGCAGGGGTTCGGCGCGGGCGTTGAACACCAGGCCGGCGTGGCCGGTGCCGCCGGGGGAGTGCTGTTCATCCGGGGTTCGTGTCGGCGATGCCCCGGCGTGGCAGCCTCCCCCTGCCGGGCGGTCGGTTCCGGACGGGTTCACCACCACAGGTTCGCGACGGGTTGAGGGGTACGACATGGAGAGCGTCTCAGCGGTCTTCGCCGGTGCGGCCTTCGCACTGTTCGGCACCGCCCTCCTGGTCTGGACGGGGGCGCGGGCCGTTCACCGCGCGCCGGTGGCGCACGGTGTGAGCCCCGTCGCTTCCACCGCCCTCGCCACACTCTTCGGCGTGGTTTTCCTCGGCCTCGGCCTGTGGTGTTTCACGCTCATCTGATCCTCGCTCCCAGCAGGGCCGGACACCCGGTGGCCCCGCCGCCCGCGGGCGGCCCGACCGCACCAGGAAATCCGCAGGCCGCAGGCCATGACAGCGCGGACCGGACGGTCCGGGCGGCAGGAATGGCGGAAGTCGGGTTACCGTTCGAGTGGCCGTTGCGGGCTTTTGCCGTTTGACACGGGGGCGGGTTGTACCGTCACACTCCGCAGCGACAGCACCGCGGGCAGCGTCACGGCGCTGCCCGGATGCCCACCGAGTGTCGACCGGAGAGAAGAGCGAAGTTGTCCCCGACCAGCGAGACCGCACAGGGCGGCCGCCGACTCGTCATCGTCGAGTCGCCTGCCAAGGCGAAGACGATCAAGGGCTATCTCGGCCCCGGATACGTCGTCGAGGCGAGCGTCGGGCACATCCGCGACCTGCCGAACGGCGCCGCCGAGGTGCCGGACGAGTACACCGGCGAGGTGCGCCGTCTCGGCGTGGATGTCGAGAACGACTTCCAGCCCATCTACGTCGTCAATGCCGACAAGAAGGCCCAGGTCAGGAAGCTCAAGCAGCTTCTGGCCGAGTCCGACGAACTCTTCCTCGCCACCGATGAGGACCGCGAGGGCGAAGCCATCGCGTGGCACCTCCAGGAAGTCCTGAAGCCCAAGGTCCCGGTCCACCGGATGGTCTTCCACGAGATCACCAAGGACGCGATCCGGGCCGCCGTCGCCAACCCGCGCGAGCTCAACCAGCGCATGGTCGACGCCCAGGAGACCCGCCGTATCCTCGACCGCCTCTACGGCTACGAGGTCTCGCCGGTCCTCTGGAAGAAGGTCATGCCGAAGCTCTCGGCGGGCCGTGTCCAGTCGGTCGCCACCCGCCTCGTCGTCGAGCGGGAGCGCGAGCGCATCGCCTTCCGCTCCGCCGAGTACTGGGACCTGACCGGCACCTTCTCCACCGGCCGAGCCGGTGACGCGTCCGACCCTTCGACCCTCACCGCCCGGCTCAGTGCGGTCGACGGCCGCCGGATCGCCCAGGGCCGCGACTTCGGTCCGGACGGGCAGCTCAAGTCCGCCTCCGGCCAGACGCTGCACCTGGACGAGACGAACGCCCGCGCCCTGGCCGCCGCGCTCGCCGACTCCACGTTCGCGGTCCGGTCCGTCGAGTCGAAGCCGTACCGCCGCTCCCCGTACGCCCCGTTCCGTACGACGACCCTCCAGCAGGAGGCGAGCCGCAAGCTGGGCTTCGGGGCCAAGGCCACCATGCAGGTCGCGCAGAAGCTGTACGAGAACGGCTTCATCACCTACATGCGTACCGACTCCACGACGCTTTCGGGGACCGCGATCGCCGCCGCCCGCGCCCAGGTCACGCAGCTCTACGGGGCGAGCTACCTGCCCGACAAGCCGCGTACGTACGCCGGCAAGGTCAAGAACGCCCAGGAGGCGCACGAGGCGATCCGCCCCTCCGGCGACCGCTTCCGTACGCCCGCCGAGACCGGGCTCACCGGCGACCAGTTCCGGCTCTACGAGCTCATCTGGAAGCGGACCGTCGCCTCCCAGATGAAGGACGCGGTCGGCAACTCCGTCACCGTCAAGATCGGCGGCCGGGCGAGCGACGGCCGGGACGCCGAGTTCTCCGCGTCCGGCAAGACGATCACCTTCCACGGCTTCATGAAGGCGTACGTCGAAGGCGCCGACGACCCGAACGCCGAGCTCGACGACCGTGAGCGGCGCCTGCCGCAGGTCGCCGAGGGCGACGCGCTGTCCGCCGAGGAGATCTCGGTCGACGGTCACGCCACGAAGCCCCCGGCCCGTTACACCGAGGCCTCGCTGGTCAAGGAGCTCGAAGAGCGCGAGATCGGCCGTCCGTCGACGTACGCCTCGATCATCGGGACGATCCTCGACCGCGGCTACGTCTTCAAGAAGGGCACGGCGCTCGTCCCGTCCTTCCTCTCCTTCGCCGTGGTCAACCTGCTGGAGAAGCACTTCGGCCGGCTCGTCGACTACGACTTCACCGCCCGCATGGAGGACGACCTCGACCGCATCGCGCGGGGCGAGGCCCAGTCCGTGCCGTGGCTGAAGCGGTTCTACTTCGGTGCGGTCCCCGGTGACGACGCGGCCGGTGCCGGTGCGGCGTCCGACGCGGGCAACGGCGACGGCGACCACCTCGGCGGCCTGAAGGAACTGGTCACCGACCTCGGCGCCATCGACGCCCGGGAGATCTCCTCGTTCCCCGTCGGCAACGACATCAAGCTCCGGGTCGGCCGGTACGGCCCGTACATCGAGCGCGGCGAGAAGGACTCCGAGGGCCACCAGCGCGCCGACGTGCCCGAGGACCTGGCACCCGACGAGCTGACCGTGGAGCTGGCGGAGGAGCTGCTGGCCAAGCCCAGCGGCGACTTCGAGCTCGGCGCGGACCCGGTGAGCGGGAACCAGATCATCGCCAAGGACGGGCGCTACGGCCCGTACGTCACCGAGGTACTGCCCGAGGGCACGCCGAAGACCGGGAAGAACGCGGTGAAGCCGCGGACCGCCTCGCTCTTCAAGTCCATGTCGCTGGACACGGTGACGCTGGCCGACGCGCTCAAGCTGATGTCGCTGCCGCGCGTCGTCGGCGAGGACGCCGAGGGCGTCGAGATCACCGCGCAGAACGGCCGCTACGGCCCGTATCTGAAGAAGGGCACGGACTCGCGTTCGCTGACCTCCGAGGACCAGCTCTTCGACATCACGCTCGACGAGGCCCTCGCGATCTACGCCCAGCCCAAGCAGCGGGGCCGCGCCGCGGCCAAGCCGCCGCTGAAGGAACTGGGCACGGACCCGGTGAGCGGGGCCCCGGTGGTCGTGAAGGACGGCCGCTTCGGCGCGTACGTCACCGACGGCGAGACGAACGCGACGCTGCGGACCGACGACAGCGTCGAGGACATCACGCCGGAGCGCGGCTACGAGCTGCTCGCCGAGAAGCGCGCCAAGGGACCCGCCAAGAAGAAGACGGCGAAGAAGGCCCCGGCCAAGAAGGCGACAGCCAAGAAGACGGCCGCGAAGACCACGGCGACCAAGACCACGGCCGCCAAGAAGACCGCCGCGAAGAAGACGACGACGGCCAAGAAGGCCACGACCGCGAAGACGGCGGCGAAGAAGACCGCCGCTTCCGCTTCGACCGTCGAGGACTGACTCGTCGGGGACTGACCCGTCGAGGTCTAACCCGTCGGGGTCTGACCCGTCGGGGACTGATACGCCGAGGTCTTTTCCGTACGGGACAGATACCTCGTACGGGCGTCCGGACCGTCGATTCCGCCCGGTGCCTCTCCAGGCGCCGGGCGGAGTCATGTCCCGGCTTGACCCGTTCTGTCCTGCGGCCCGCCGTGCGCCGCACGTCCGTCGTTCGTCCATCGCTCGTCCGTCGTTCGGTCCGCCCGGCGGTCCGTCGGGCGCACCGCCGCACGTCCGCCGCCGCGCGCCTGGCGACCATATGTTCGGACGGGGCGGACGGCGACCGTGCCGCTGCCGATAGGCTGGGCGGATGACGCGAGCCGAGCAGCCAACGGTCGTGAGCCCCACCTCCGACACACTTGCCGCAGACTCACGCGAGCGCGCCGTACGAGCCCTGTTGCGTATTCCTCCGCTGAAGCGGTTGTGGAGCGCCCAGCTCGTCGGAAGTATCGGCGATGCACTCGCCCTTCTCGTGCTGGTGTTGTTGTCGCTGCAAGCGGCGGTCCTGGAGGGCTCATTCGGAGCCGGATACCGGGGGGCGGCCTTTGCCGTCGCCGCCGTGTTCGGCGCCCGGATTATTTCCACCCTGCTCTTCGGAGCCGTACTCCTGGGACCGCTGACGTCGCTCACGGCGCCCGGCGGGCCGCTGGACCGGCGCTGGCTGATGATCGGGACGGACGGGCTGCGGCTCGCGCTGCTGGTCGTCGCCCCGCTGTGGATCGACTGGGCACCCGACGAGGCGCTCCTGATGATCCTGATCACCGTCTTCGTGACCGGTGTCGCCGAGCGCCTGTGGACGGTGGCCAAGGAGAGCGCGGCCCCCGCGCTGCTGCCCGCCCCGCCGCTCGAAGGCGGCGCCGTACGTCCGCTGCCCGACCGCCTCGACGCGCTGCGCCGCCTCTCCCTGCGGACGAACTTCCTGGCCGTGCCCGCCGCCGCGGTGGTCCTGCTGGTCGCCACGCTGATCGGCAACCTGCTCGGCTCGGGCCTCGACTGGTTCTCCTTCCACCAGGCGGCCCTCGGCTCGTACATCGCGGCCGGGCTGTTCTCCGCCTCGATCTCCACGCTGTACTTCCTCGAACTGCCCGCCACCCCGACGCCCCGCCCGCGCTCGCCGCTGGAGGGTCTGCGCAGGCCGACCTACGGCAACGGCCCCGAAAAGGGCCGCACCGGATCCCTCCCGCTGGTCGTCGGCGCCTGCGCCGCCGTCGCCGGGGCGATCGCCGCGGCCGCCGCCGTCTCCGTGCTGCACGCGGCCGACCTGGGCGGCGGACCCGCCACGTTCGCGCTGCTGATCCTCGCGCTGACCGGCGGCACCGCACTCGGTATCCGTACCGCGCAGAAGGTGCTGCCCACCCTGTCGCGGCGCCGACTGCTGTCGCTCGCCACCGCCGTCACCGGCATCGCGCTCCTCGCGCTCGGACTGGTGCCCGACACCGCGACCGGGCTGATGATCGCGCTGCTCGCCGGTTACACCGCCGGAGTCGCCGCGCACACCGGCCACGCACTGGTGGACCAGGAGACCGAGGAGTTCCGGCGGGCCAGGACCACCGAGCACCTCCAGGCCGTCGTCCGGGTGCTCGTCGCCCTCGGCGCCGTCGGGGGACCGCTGCTCGCCGCCGCCATCGGCCGGCACCGCCTGGCCTCCGGCGACTTCGTCTTCGCCCATGGCGGAGCGGCCTTCGTCCTGATGCTGTTCGGCGCGCTGCTGCTGCCCGTCGCCGCGATCGTCCTCGCCAAGACGGACGACCGGGCGGGCGTGCCGCTGCGCCGGGACCTGCGGGAGGCGCTGCGCGGTGGCGACCCGGCGGTCGCGCCCGCGGCCACCGGCTTCTTCCTCGCCCTGGAGGGCGGCGACGGGGCCGGAAAGTCCACCCAGGTGGAGGCACTCGCCGAGTGGATCCGGGCCAAGGGCCACGAGGTCGTCGTGACCCGTGAGCCGGGCGCCACCCCGGTCGGCAAGCGACTGCGTTCGATCCTGCTCGACGTGTCCTCCGCCGGGCTCTCCAACCGGGCCGAGGCGCTGCTGTACGCCGCCGACCGCGCCGAGCACGTCGACTCCGTCGTCCGTCCGGCGCTGGAGCGGGGCGCGATCGTCCTCTCCGACCGCTACATCGACTCGTCCGTCGCCTACCAGGGTGCGGGCCGCGATCTGTCCCCGACCGAGATCGCCCGGATCTCGCGGTGGGCGACGAGCGGCCTCGTACCGCATCTGACCGTGCTGCTGGACGTCGACCCGGAGACCGCGCGGGAACGCTTCACCGAGGCTCCGGACCGGCTGGAGTCCGAGCCGCCGGAGTTCCACGCCCGGGTACGTTCCGGCTTCCTCACCCTCGCGGCGGCCGACCCGACCCGCTATCTGGTGGTGGACGCGGGCAAGGAGCCGGAAGCGATCACCACCGTCGTACGCCACCGGCTCGACCAGCTCCTTCCCCTCTCCGAGGCCGAGATCGAGGCGCAGGCGAAGGCCCGCCGCGAGGCCGAGGAAGCGGCCCGGCGCAAGGCCGAGGAAGAGGCGGCCCGCAAGGCGGAGGAGGAGCGGCTGGAGCGCGAGCGCCAGGAACAGCTCGCCAAGCTCCGCGCCGAGGAGGAGGAGCGCAAGCGCCGCGAGCTGGAGGAGGCCCGGCAGCGCGAGGCCGAACGCCAGGCGGAGGAGGCCCGGCAGCGCGCCGAGGAGGCCCGCCGTCGCGCCGAGGAGGACCGGCTGCGGCTCGAAGCCGAGGAGAAGGCGCGCGAGGCCGAGCAGGAACGCCTCCGCAGGCAGGCCGCGGAAGAGGCCCGGCTGCGCAAGGAGGCGGAGGAGCGGCGCCTGGAGAAGCAGCGCAAGGCGGAAGAGGCGCTGATGCGGGCCGAGGAGGCCCGTCGCCAGGCGGAGGCCGCCGCGGCGGTGCGTACGGAGGCGGCGCGCGCCGAGGCCGAACGCATGGAGACGGCGCGTGCTGAGGCCGCACGTGCCGAAGCCGCACGCGCTGAGGCCGCACGCGCTGAGGCCGCGCGTGCCGCAGCCGCTTCGCGGGCGGAGGAGGCTTCCCGTACGGAGGCGGCCTCCCGTGCCGAGGCGCCCGCGGCCCCGTCCGTACCGGACAACGAGCTCACGGTGCCGACGCCGATCGTGAACCCGAACGAGGTGACGCAGCCGGTCCCGAAGGCGCAGCCGGCCGATCGCGCGGCGGACGGCGGCTCGTCGTCCGGCCGGGCCCGGTCCGACCGCCCGGCCTCGGACGACGAGGAGACGGCCATGCTGCCCAAGGTCACGGACCCGGCCGCCGGGCGTCCCGGCCACCGGCCCGTGCGGGACGCGGAGGAGACGGCGGTCCTTCCGCCCGTGCGCGGCGAGGGGCCCGCCGACCGGGTGCCGCCGGGCATCTTCCGGGACGAGCGTCCGGCCGCGGCGGAGAGCGAGAACGAACGCACCCGCGAACTGCCGCAGATCAGCGACGACCCGCAGGACCCCCGCGCCGCCCACGACCAGCAGGAACAGGGTCGGCGCAACCGGCCCCGGCCGGACTGGGCCGAGGAGACCCCGCTGGACGATCTGCCCACCCTCGCCGACGAACTGCTCGGCGGGCACGACGAGGACCCGGGCACATCGCGCCGGGGCCGCCGCCCGCGCCGCTGACGGAGCGGGCGGCTGACGGGCCGCGCGGCTGACGGGGCGGGCGGGACTGTCGGACCCTTCCCCCACAATGGGAAGGGACGGGACACAGTCCCGCGGCACCGCATGACGCCGCAGCCCCGCCACCCCGCACGACGCCACCGCACGACACCACCGGAAGGGCGGTGACCCATGACCGTATGGGACGACCTGGTCGGACAGGACCGAGTGCAGGAACAGCTCGGTGCCGCTGCCAAGGACGCCGATGCGCTGGTCACCGCCCATTCCACGGGGCAGCCCGTGCCCCCGGGCTCGAAGATGACCCACGCCTGGCTGTTCACCGGACCGCCGGGCTCCGGGCGGTCCACCGCCGCCCGCGCGTTCGCCGCCGCGCTCCAGTGCACCAGCCCGGACCGGGCCATGGGCGGGGAGCCCGGCTGCGGTTTCTGCGACGGCTGCCACACCAGCCTGATCGGTACGCACGCCGACGTCGAAGTGATCCGTACGGACCTGCTCTCCATCGGCGTGAAGGACACCCGCGAGCTGGTCCGCCGCGCCCAGCTCTCCCCGGCCGTGGGCCGTTGGCAGGTCATCGTCATGGAGGACGCCGACCGGCTCACCGAGGGGGCGGGAAACGTGCTGCTGAAGGCGGTCGAGGAGCCCGCGCCCCGCACGGTCTGGATGCTGTGCGCGCCCTCCCTCGAAGACGTCCTTCCCACGATCCGCTCCCGCTGCCGCCACCTCACCCTGCGCACGCCGCCGGTCGAGGCCGTCGCCGACGTACTGATCCGGCGGGACGGCATCGACCCGGAGCGGGCCCACGCGGTGGCCCGCGCCACCCAGGGGCACATCGGCCGGGCGCGCCGCCTGGCCACGGACGAGCGGGCGCGCGCGCGGCGGGCCGCCGTGCTCAAGGTGCCGCTCCGGGTCGCCGACATCGGCGGCTGCCTCAAGGCGGCCCAGGAGCTGATCGACACGGCCACCGACGACGCCAAGCAGATGGCGGAGGAGGTCGACGTCAAGGAGACCGAGGACATGAAGGCGGCGCTCGGCGCGGTCGCCGGGGGCCGGATGCCGCGCGGCACCGCGGGCGTGATGAAGGACCTGGAGGACAAGCAGAAGCGCCGCAAGACGCGTACGCAGCGCGACAGCCTCGATCTGGCGCTCACCGAACTCACCGGGTTCTACCGCGATGTGCTGGCGCTCCAGCTCGGCTCGCAGATCGCCATCGCCAACGCCGACGTACGGGACAGCCTCGACCGGATCGCGGAGTCGTCGGCCCCGGCGCACACGCTGCGCAGGATCGAGGCGGTGATCGCCTGCCGCAGGGCGCTGGACCGCAATGTGGCGCCGCTGCTGGCGGTGGAGGCGATGACGATGTCGCTGCGGGCGGGCTAGGCCCAGGGCGCAGTTCCAGGTCCAGTTCTCAGTTCCAGGACCAGTTCCAGGACGCGGGGCCAGGGCTACGTCCTCGGGTCCGCCGGGCCGGGCAGGTCCGGGGCCTTCGCAACCGTTCACCCGATTGAGCAGGGAATCGTACGAGTCGTCACCCGGCGACTACGCTCCCAGGATGAACACCAGGCGCCTGCTCCGCACCCTCGCCACCGGTCTCGGCACTGCCGGCCTGCTCGTCTCAGGCTGTAGCAGCGGCAGTTCGACCTCCAGTGCTTCGGCCACCGGTACGGCTGCCCCCAAGGGCCTCACGTCGTACTACACGCAGAAGCTGAGCTGGCGTGACTGCGGTGTCGAGGGCTTCCAGTGCACCTCGATGAAGGCGCCGCTGGACTACGGGAAGCCGGACGGCGGGGACATCAAGCTGGCCGTCTCCCGCAAGAAGGCCACCGGTCCGGGAAAGCGGATCGGCTCCCTCCTGGTGAATCCGGGCGGCCCCGGCGGTTCGGCGGTCGGCTACCTCCAGGGGTACGCGGCGATCGGCTACCCCGCCCAGGTCCGTGCCCGGTACGACATGGTGGCCATCGACCCGCGCGGTGTGGCCCGCAGCGAGCCCGTCGAATGCCTCACCGGCAAGGAGATGGACGCCTTCACGCAGGTCGACCAGACGCCCGACGACGACGGCGAGGTCAACAAGCTCAGCGGCGCCTTCGAGAAGTTCGCCGACGGCTGCGAGAAGCGCTCGGGCAAGATCCTTTCCCATGTCTCCACGGTCGAGACGGCCCGCGACATGGATGTCCTGCGCGCCCTGCTCGGCGACGAGAAGCTGCACTACGTCGGGGCCTCGTACGGCACCTTCCTGGGCGCGACGTACGCGGACCTGTTCCCCACCCGCGCGGGGCGCCTGGTCCTGGACGGTGCGATGGACCCGTCTCTTGAGGCCATCGACATGAACCGTGACCAGACGGCCGGGTTCGAGGGGGCGTTCCAGTCGTTCGCCGCCGACTGCGTGAAGAAGACGGACTGCCCGCTGGGCACCACGTCCACCGCGGACGCGGCCACCGCGCTCAAGAAGCTCTTCACGGATCTGGACGCCAAGCCGGTCCCGACGGGGGAGAGCCGCGACCTGGGCGAGTCCCTGGCCACCACCGGGGTGATCGCCGCCATGTACGACGAGACGGCCTGGCCGCAGCTCCGCGAGGCCCTCGCGGGCGCCCGGCGCGGCGACGGCTCCGGGCTCCTGACCCTCGCCGACAGCTACTACGAGCGCGAGCCGAACGGTAAGTACGCCAACCTGATGTACGCCAACGCCGCCGTGAACTGCCTCGACCTGCCGCCCGCCTTCGACGGTCCGGACGCGGTGCGCAAGGCCGTCCCCAGCTTCGAGAAGGCGTCCCCGGTCTTCGGCCGCGGCTTCGCCTGGGCCTCCCTGAACTGCGCCTACTGGCCGACGAAGGCCACGGGCTCCCCGCACCGCACCGAGGCGAAGGGTGCCGACCCGATCGTCGTGGTCGGCACCACCCGCGACCCGGCCACCCCCTACAAGTGGGCGCGGTCCCTCGCCGGCCAGCTCTCCTCCGGCACCCTCCTCACCTACGAGGGCGACGGCCACACGGCGTACGGCCGCGGCAGCGACTGCGTCGACACGGCGATCAACACCTACCTCCTGGAGGGCACCCCGCCCACCGACGGCAAGAAGTGCACCTGACCCGCC
This sequence comes from Streptomyces sp. NBC_01433, assembly GCF_026340105.1. Lineage (NCBI taxonomy): Bacteria > Bacillati > Actinomycetota > Actinomycetes > Kitasatosporales > Streptomycetaceae > Streptomyces > Streptomyces sp. NBC_01433. Next base: position 2,844,126 of record NZ_JAPEPM010000001.1, read on the forward strand.
CGATGCGTCTGACCTGCGCTGATGGCCCCGGGGGTGCCCGGTACGGAGCACCTGCCGAAACTGTGTAGACTTGGCGTCGCTGCTGATCGCACCATGGTGCGACAGGGCGTGCCGCCTTAGCTCAGTTGGCCAGAGCAACGCACTCGTAATGCGTAGGTCTCGGGTTCGAATCCCGAAGGCGGCTCGGATTAGCCCCAGGACTCACTCGCCGTGACCTGGGGCTTTTTCCTTTTCTTGACCTTACTTCTGTTGGTCTGTCAGCCCAGAGGCTCCGAGATGCGGCCCCCGGTGGCCGACCGGTGGCCAAACGTGCAAACGGCGTGCATCGGCGGTGGCCGAGAGCGTCGGCGGAAGCGGGCGGGCAGCGGTCCTTTTGTTGTTCCATCCCTACAAGCCGTCGTCCAACAGTGCTGTCGGCGAGGGCTTCGGTCAGGTCCAGTAGCCCTGGGGCGGGCGTGTAGAGGGGCGTGGCTCCGAGCCGCCGCCAAGGAGCCTTCTCTGTGTTCGGCTGCAGGGATGCTGTGCCGCACCTTCGGCCGTGGCGGCAGCGGCTGGAGTGCGAGGGGGCGAGGTAAGCCGGGGGCTGCGGGAGGCCGGTGCGCTGGCAGGCTCGCCCAAAGCTGCTCGGTGGTCGCCAGGGGTATCCCCGCCGTTGAAGCACGCTTGGAACGGCAGCACCTAATGAGGAAGATGGTCACGCTATGCGATCAATCGCGGCCAACTATGCCTAGTGCGTGGCGTTCATCACATGCCGGAGCCCCGGTCAGATTCCCGCTGACCGGGGCTCCTTCACGCCTGAATCAGGCGGAGCGTTCCTCTTTGCCCTCTTCGCTCTTGCGAGGAGGCGTCATCCTGGGCCGGCGGGGAGAGGCTGTCGGCTTCCCGTCCTTCACCGCCGCCAAGGGCCTCCGGGCGTGCGGCACGAGCTGTACGACCTTCTCGGCGGCGTCACGAGCGAGATCGTCCAGGACCGACTGGTAGATGTCCCGGGTGATCCGCGTGTCCGAGTGGCCGAGCGTTTCGGAGACCACCTTGATGTCGACCCCGGCAGCGAGCATCAGCGTCGCTGCGACGTGGCGAAGATCGTGGAGGCGGATCGGAGGGAGGCCAGCGGCTTCCACCAGACGCTCGAAAAGGTCGCTGACCTTGCCAGGGTGAAGAAGGGAGCCATCCTCCTGGGTGAAGATCCGGCCGGTGTCCTGCCAGCCCTCGCCCCATGCCTCCCGCTCCCGTTGCTGGCGGGCCTTGTGAGACAGGAGGTCCTGGTTCGTCTCCTCGTCGAGGGCGATCAGCCGAATGCCGCTGTCGGTCTTGGGGGCGCCCTCGTGGACCTCCCAGCCGTCCTGCACGAGCTGGGTGGCGATGGCGAGCGAGCGAGCCTTGGCCGAGTGATCTTCCCATCGGACGCCGCACCCTTCGCCGCGTCGTGTCCCTCGGAAGGCGATCAGCCGCCAGAGCACGTACAGCCGGTCCTGCTCGACGAAGTCGAGGAACGTCGCCGTCTGGTCGGGGGTCCAGACCATGACCGGCGAAGGCTTCTCGCCGGTCTCCTTCCAGCGCGCAATGCGCTCGTCGCTCCAGACGAGGGCCTTCGGCTTCGTGCCCGGCAGCAACTCGACGTGCGCCGCTGGGTTGAAGGCGGGCATCACCTGCTGGGCGATGGCGACGTTCAGCGCGGCGCGCAGGGTGTCCCGGATATGCGGCTGCGTGTTGAGGCCGGTGATCCGGCGAAAGGGAGGCATCGCGTCGAGCTGGGCACGCAGCCAATGGCGTCGGGCGCGGTTCTCGGCACCCTTGTTCGGCGTGGCCTTGAGGTCGTCGCGCACTACGCGCCGCTGGGCGTTCTGTTCCTGGACCTCGATGTTGCGCTCGTTGATCGCGTCAAACATCGAATCGATGTGGTGCACGCGGAGCTTGTCGAGGCGCAGGTGCCCGAGATGGGGCTTCAGATGGACGCGAATATCGCACTCGTAGCGGGTCGCGCCACCGCGCCGCAGCCGCTTGCGTCCCGCCAGCCAGGTGTCGAGCCACTCGGCCACGGTGACCTTGGAGTTCAGGGACTGCCCGGTCTTGAAGCGGCGGCGGGTCTCGTCGTAGTCCGGGACCGGGTCCTTGTCCCTGACGCAGTTCTCCAGGAGGTCGCTGATCTGGATCTTGCCCCAGGCGTCGTCCTCCTCGGGAATGGCCATGAGGGCCCGGACCTTGTCCAGCTCCTCCTGGGCCTTGGTGGAGGTCTCGAAGCCGCCACGGCGGAACCGCCTGCGGTCGCCGTTCTGGTTGGGTTCGAGTTCCTGGACAGCGCTCCAAGTGCCGTGTCGGCGCGAAGACTTGAGCTTGGGGCAGGAAGCGCCGTACTCCTTCTTGGTCTTCGGGTCCGTGCAGCGGCACCGTCGTATGAGGTTGCCGTTCTTCACTCGCTGTCCTCCGAGGGGGTCAGTGTTTCGGGCTGGTCGACGAAGGTCAGCTCGTGAGGCAGGGACGGAGGTGCCAGGTCGCGGTCGCGCATCCGGCCACGGAACGTGCGCAGCTCCTGGCAGTCCTCGAACGCGTGCTCCTCGTAGCCCTCGGCGCGCTGCAGGAGGGTGGTTCTGCGGGCCCGGTCCAGGGTGGTGCTGGCCACCCGACGCCTTTCCCGAGCCAGGGCGTAGGAGGCCATTGCGCCAGCCACCAGGTCACCGTGCTGACGGAAGAGGTCGAGGACCTCCCGAGCGGAGCCTTCGAGCGCGGGCTCGGTCAAGGGAGACTCGCCGGTGAACCACGCGACCGCATCCCAGGTGGAGACTTCGCGGCCGGGGAGGGCTTCGACCGTGGCTGAGGATCCGAGTGGGAAGAGGAGAGTCACCGGCGGGACGCCGAGGACGTCAGCCAGTACGACGAACTCCGCGACGGTGATGCTCGTCTTGCGCCCCGACTCCAGGTTCTTCATCGAGTGCTCGGTGAACTCCGGCAAGCCGCGGTCAGCACAGCCCTGGGCGACCTCGGCCATCGTGAGGCCGGCGGCCTTACGTGAGTCCCGCAGGCGCCGGGCGATCCGACTGGTGAACGCTGTCGGCCATTGATCAAGTGTCATGGCGACACTTTAGGCAGCCAAAAGGCGCTGCCGCAACTTCGTGATACATCTACGGCGTCACCACGACACGAGATATCCCCAGGAGGGCACCATCATGGCGGCATCTGATTCGTCCCGTGAGGTACGAGGACTGACGGGCGACGAGCTGCTGGCCCTGCCTGCTGTGATCGACCTCGACACCTCAAACCGAGCGCTGATGATCGGCCGATCAACGGGATACGGACTCGCGAAGCAGGGGGAGTACCCGGTCAAGGTGCTGCGTCTCGGCAACGCCTACCGGGTGGTGACGGCTGACCTGCTGAAGTTGCTGGGCCTGGAGCGCCCGCAGGCAGGTGGAGATCTGGGCGACGGCAGAAGCGAGCGTCACGGCCTCGCCGCCTAGAAGCGTCAACCGAGCGATGTGCTGACCTTGACCTGTACGACGGCGGGCCCCCGACCAGTGTCGGGGGCCCGCCGTCGTTGAGTGGGAAGACCTAGACGTCGCTCGTCCGGATCTGAGCCCCATGCTCGTTTCGTTCGTACGTACGCCGCGTGTTCTTTTCGATCTTCCGGGCGACCTCGGAGTCCAGGTCCACGCCGTTCATCTCGGCCAGGGCCGTGAGGTAGAGGAAGACGTCGGCCAGTTCTTCCCCGAGATCGGGAAGCCCCTTGCGCCAGGCGGTGAAGGCTTCGCCGACCTCGGCGGTGAGAAGGCCGAACTCCAAGGCCACGTCTGTGGTGTTGAACCCCTTGAGGGTCTTATTTTCCCAGGCGAGCTTCTGGGCGGACCCGATCTCCAAGACTCCTCCAGCGGCGGTACAGCAGGTGCCTTCGAAGCCTAGCGGGAGCAGAGTTTTGATGTGCTTGCTTCAGCAGGCCATCACCGGTGCTGAGCCCGCCTTCAGAGAATTCCTTTCCACGCCCAAGGCCGCGGACCGGATCTACCACGCAGACAGTCGATTCGGTACTGCGCCTGGCTGCTCCACTCCGGGTTGTTGGCTGCGTGCTGGGCCGCGTACGTCACCATTCGCAACTCTCGGGCACGCGCGAGGACCGGATAGCCTTCCCACGCCGTCACGTCGTGCCCGTAGACCGCACAGAACCGGTCGTACTCCCGAGTGCTGACGGCGCCCGTGGTCTTCGCGCGCACTGCAGTGGACACGAGATCCCACTCCGGGGGCCCCACGGAGAAGCGCTCCAGATCCATCATCAGGACCCCGTCGGCCGTGCGGACGATGTTGCCGGGCCAGGCGTCGCCGTGCACAGCCCGGTCGGGGAGACCGGCCGGCCGCTCGGCCCAGGCCGCGGCGAGGTCGCGGTGAAGGGCGTGCAGCCACTCCTTGTCGTCGTCCCGGATCGTGGTGGCCGCTTGCAGCCGTTCACCGACCCGGACGAAGGGATCGAGGTACCCCAGCTCGATGTCTGGTGTGGGCAAGGAATGGAGTTGCGCAAGGACTTGGGCGACGTCTTCAACGGAGCCGTGCTCCTGCGGCGGGAGTTCCACCCAGAAGGTCACGGGTCTACCGGCCACCTCGACCGGCTGCTCCACGTCGACCAGGCGAACAGCCGGGACGTTCTCCTGGGCGAGCCAACGTGCGACGCGTACCTCACGGGCCGCCGCAGCACTCTGTCCTTCCCGTGCCATCCGCGCGATCACCCGCTGATCCGGTAGCCGCCATATCTGGTTCTCGGCCAGGCGCAGAGGTTCCGCGCCGGCGGGATCCAATCCGGCTGCGGAACATGCCTGCTCCAGGACGTGGCGCGCGGGCGCGGCTGCCGCAGTAGTCATGCGGAAACCGTAGCGGCGATCCGATCCCGCAGCCCTGAAGCCTCTGGGATCGTCCGATGCTTCGAGGCGAAACGGCCGAGCTGCCGCAGATCGTCGGCAGCTCGCCGGGAGGTGAGCCGGCCTACCTCATTCAGAGCGTCGTGCCCGAGTGCCGCCGCCCGGCGGGGGTCACCCTTGGCCATGATCAGGGCGGCCAGTTTGGTCCGCGAGATCGCCCGGGACCGCTTGTAGGCGTCTGTGTGTCCCTTCACCGCTGTGTCGAATCGGCGTGCTGCCCGGCCCGGGTCCTGCCCGGCAAGGATCGCGAGATCGAACAGGGCGTGAGCTGTGTCCCCGTTGTGCTGCGCCTCGTCGTAGTAGGCCATCCACAGCGCATCTTCGGCGGGCCGGGCCCGGGTGAACGCTTCGTCCGCAGCGCCGACGGCCGCCATGGTGTCGCGCACGTTGCCCATCTTCCCGAAGGCCCTGGCCCGTGCCGTGTGAAGCATCGCCTGCTCCGTCCCGGTCAGGCGGTCGGAGCGCACGAGCCCTTTCTCGGCGTAGGTCAGGCCGTCGTCGGGGGCTCCGATCCATACCGCTTGCCGTGCGAGGAACGAGTACGTCTTGGCTCGCAGGTGCCAGTGGCCGGCCTCCTCGGCGCAGTCTGCTGCGAACCGGAATGTCTGGGTGGCTTCGTCGTGATGGTAGGCATCGAAGGCGGAGGCGCCCACCACAATGCCGAGTCGCGATACGGCAGCGAACAGTTCGGTTCGCAGGTGCTCGGGGCACTGGGCTTGCAGAAGGCCAGCCGACCACTGCATAGCGCGGCTGGCTACGTCACGCACCATGCCACCGCCGCCCAGCTCGTTGTCCATACCGCTGATGGCGGTGGCCGCGGCCAGGACCTGATCGATGTGGGTCGGGTTGACGGTCGTCGGGAGAGACAGCTCGGAGGGGGCGAAGACGTCGGTGAGGTCGAGTGAGGCTATGGCGGCGAGGCCACCGATTTGGAGGAAGGAGCGTCGAATCACGGGCTCATGGCTCCCAGGGCGAAGAGTCGGTTCGTCTCTGCCCAGGATGCGGCCTGACGGCACCTGAACGGATCCCTCCCCCCTGCGCGCGGAAGCCTTTTCGGCATCAGCCCGCTTTTTATCGGCATCGCGGTTGCCGAAGGCCATCGGCCACGAACGGTCAAGCAGCCCTCCCGTGCGGAGGACGTCATCGAGCCGTTGAACGACATCGCGACGGCAGCTCGGGTACTTGCCCTTCTCGATCGACAAGATCATGTCGTCGCTGACCTGTACTAACCGTCCCAGCTCCTTGGCCGACAGTCCCTGCTCCAGGCGCAGCCTGCGCAGCTCGTTTCCGAACCACTCCTGGGGGGACGCCCCCGGATCGAGCTGCTTCATTGGCTGCGGCATGTTCTGTCCCCGAAGTCGTTGATGCCGAACTCTTCACCTCTCGGCATCAGGCTCTGCACGTGCACGGTGCGCTCTGCCTAAATGGTTGCTGATCGGTTCTAGTCCAGTACACACCGCAACCACCTCTGCCTGAAGGGGTTCTGGCAGAACGGAGGAAGCAGCGATGGAACTACTCGTCGACACCCGCGAGCGGGACGCTTCTGTTCGTGCCACGTCCAGAAGCGTGGGCGGCCAACTCGACATGAGTTTTGACGTCCGGGCTGAAGACCTGGGAACTGTGCGGGACATCGTCGCAGCGCACCTTTGCTGGTGGCGCATCGACAACGGCACCGCGCACCGAATGCTGACCGTGGTCAACGAACTACTTACCAATGTCTTGCAGCACACCCCTGCAAACGACGACGGATGCCGGATGGCCAGCCTGCTCCTCCAGAAGGTGCCGGACGGCGTCACCGCCGTCGTCAGCGACCAGGACCCCTGCCCGCCTGTGTACACGTCGCCGGACTCGCTGGCCGAAGAGGGGCGCGGACTGATGCTGCTGCGCGCCTTGGCTGACGACACGTCCGTCTCCGTGACCCCAGCGGGCAAGGACGTATGGGTCTTCATAGGGCCCCCGGAAGCGACCGAGCACTTCTAGCCCCTACGGCCGGCACTTGGCCCTCTTCAGGAGTTCCGATGTCACTCACCGCTCTGGTTCCGGAGAACGACGTGGTTCCTCCGCCAGTCGACAAGCCCAGCACAGCGCGGTGGACCCCTCCACTCGATGCAGTGGGCTTGAGGTTCGTCCTGGAACGGATCAAGACTGGAAGCCGTTCGACGTGGAGGAGGTCTTTGACGACCTCGACACAGCAATCGGCAACCAGCCGCCGCCCGTCGCGACCACCGGTGCCCTGATCGATCGTCTCCGCGTCCACCTGAAGCAGCTCAGCGACATCACCGTCGCCGACGACAAGTATCCGCCCACCGCGGAGATGGTCCGGCTCGTTGAGCGAGGGCGCCCCCTGCGGGAGGCGCGCACCTCGGCCGACCATCAGCGGGCCGTCGGCCTCGCTCGCCGCCTGGCCTTCGTGGCCTCCGACCTGGTCGAAGAACTGATCGAAGCCCGCTACATCAAGGGGGCGGAATGATGCACTGCACCAGCTCTGTCCAGCACCCGGCCGTGACCGCCACGGTGATAGCCCTCCCACAAGACGCATACGACTTCGACTACTTCGAGCAACGGATCTCCGACACGTGGCTCTTGGATAAGAGCATCGCTGTGCGCACCCTGCGCATGCCCTTCCTCGCGGTCCCCGTCGGGGGCACGAGGCGCGGCGGGTACTACCCGGTGTCGTGTCTCTGCTTCGGGCTCAAGGTCCGTGACCTCCTCCTTGAGCAACCCGGCTTCCCGGACCTCCGCGTCCGATGGTCGCCGTACCGCGATACCTGCCACACCGTCGAGTGGGGCGATCCCGCTCCCGAGTGGTGGGAGGACGACGAGGTCTTCGGCCGCTTCTACGGCTACAGCGAGTTCGCCATCACCTCGTTTGTACGTGAACGCCCACAGACACCCTCTTCGGCAACCTCCACTCCGTGTTCCCCCACGGCTTTGTAGTCGCCGAAGAGGGCCCAACTTCCCCACACTGCCTTGAGAGGACGACGAGTACGATGTGCCAGCACACCCCGCCGTGTCCCACGGCCGAGGCTTCCGACCGAGAGGCCGCCCGCCCCACGGTGGCCCACCCTGAACAGGGCTGGAGCCTGCTGTGCAACGGGGTGTTGCTCTTCGAGGACACCGGCGAGCTGTTGCCGGACGGCCAAATCGTCGCTCCGCACCGGCCGGTCGCGCTCGCCGCCGGGAGCACCGCGTGACCACCGCTCCCCAGATCGTCGTGCCCTACGTCACGGCCCGGGAGGGCGAAGAGGCCGACTCATTCCTCAATCTGCGCATGGGCCGCGGGCCGGACGGCCGGCCACGTCTCCGATACGTGGATGAGGCGCCGCCGGACCGGGACCTCAAGGGCGTGCTCTGGGCCCGCTACTCCATGTCGCTCGACACCTTCGGGCAGCCCTGGGGGACACCGCGCTGGCGGATGATTCACCCGCACCGTCAACGCGTGACTATGGCGCTGCTGCGGTGCCAGGTATGCACCGTCCAGTTGAAGCGCACCGACGGCATCCTCTTCCTGGAAACGGCGGGTGAAGAGGGCTACGACGGTCCAGTGAAGACCGCGCAGCCGCCGGTCTGTCTGGAGCACGCCCGGATGGCGGCAGGCCGGTGCCCACGGCTCAAGGCAAGGGGCCACGTAGCGCTTCTCGCCACCCGTTTCCCGCTGTACGGCGTGATCGGCCACGCGTACCAGTGGAGCGCGAACGGCCTACAGGCCCTCTCGGACATGGACTCCCCAATCCCTTACCGCCATCCCCAGATCGGCATGTTCCTGGCCTCCCAGCTCGTACGGGAACTGCGGGAGTACAAGGTCGTCAACCTGGACGATCTTGTACCCGCCTCCTAGACGGCCGCCCGGCTCTCCTGAGTGGTACAGACAGGACTGCCGGGCGGCTCACCACCGGCGCCGGACCTTCGCGCGTCGTCCAGCACGAACCCGCCAACCTTCGGCGGTACGACGAGAACGGAGAGCTTTGGCCGATAGCCTCCCGGCCCCCGGCACGCGTGCCGACCTACCCCCCCGAACACGAACGACCGAAGGAAGTCCATGACGAACACGACCGTCGAGCCCGACGAGGCGACCCGCCTGCGGAACAAGGTGGTGGACGAACTCTGCGCGGACGGCAACATCTCCTCCCCGGAGATCGAAGCGGTGATGCGCAAGGTGCCCCGGCACGAGTTCACCCCCGCCGCCACGCCCCTGGACAAGGCGTACGACACGTATGCCGCCGTGATCACCAAGACGGACGAACACGGTGTGCAGCTCAGCTCCGTCTCCGCGCCGCAGATCCAGGCCATGATGCTGGAGCAGGCCCAGGTGAAGCCCGGGATGCGGGTCCTGGAGATCGGCTCGGGCGGGCTGAACGCGGCCTACCTCGCCGAACTCGTCGGCGGAGACGGTGAAGTCGTCACCGTGGACATTGACCCCGTCGTAACCGATCTCGCGCGCCAGCTCCTGAACGAGCACGGCTACGGTCGAGTTCACGTCGTCACCGCCGACGCCGCCGAGCCCCTCCCGGACCTCGGTGAGGTCGACGTCGTGATGGTGACCGCCGGGGCCTGGGACGTCTCCCCGGCGTGGACCGCGCAGCTCAAGCAGGGCGGCCGGCTCGTCGTCCCGCTGCGGATGCGCGGCCTGACCCGGTCGGTCGCCTTCATCCAGGTCACGGGCGAGCACGGTCCCTACCTGGAAAGCGAGTCGGCGCGGATCTGCGGCTTCGTCCCGATGCAGGGCTCGACCGCCCACCGGGAAGAACTCCTCCTGGTCAACGGCACCCCGGAGATCGGGCTCAAGTTCGATGACGGCCTGCCGACCGACCCGCACCGGCTCGACAACGCCGTCACGTTTCCGCGCCACGAACTGTGGACCGGCGTGACTGTTCGCGTCCAGGAACTCATCGACACCCTTCAGATGGCGATGGCGATCTCCCTGCCGGGCTTCTGCACGATGGCCGTCGACGAGAACTCGGACACGGGCGTGGTCGCCCCCGTGAACAAGCGGTTCGCCCTCGCGGCCGTCGAGGACGACACCTTCGCCTACCTCGTCACCCGCCGCACACAGGACAACAAGCACCTGGAGTACGGCGTGCACGCCCTCGGCCCGCACGCGGAGCAGTTCGCCGACAAGATCACCGACGTGCTCCGTGACTGGGAGGCCAACCGGCGCGGCGGCCCCAGCCCGGTCATCCGGGTCTATCCGGCCAGCACCCCCGATGACCAGATCCCGGCTGACCGGGTCATCGACAAGGTGCACAGCCGGGTCTCGCTCTCCTGGCCCTCGGCGTAACACCGGGAGCCAGGTAATCCCGCACCACCCCCAACAAGAAGAAGGGCACATCATGACGAGCGCCACTCTCGCCCCGCCCCCGGTCGCGCCCGCGCCGTCGGCGGACCTGAACGACGACTTCGCGCCCCTGGACGTGAAGGTCGTCATCGCCGAGCACTCGTACGGCCACCTCATGTGCTCCACGGGCGACGGCTGCGGCACCACCTGCGCGACCGGTGCCTCCGCCTGCGGTTCCTTCACGGAGGACCCGGCCTGATCCAGGCCGACCCCTGACCTGTGGGCCGGGCGAAGCGCTTCGCCCGGCCCACAGGCCCCTCTCCCCCCTCCCCGCGCCGCCTCATGGAAGGGCCTCATGGCTTCCCGAGCAGCCGCCGGATACCAGTGGCAAGGCGTTGCGATGCTGCGCGCCACCACCAGCCCCGGGCCGGCAGACATCCCCCGTACCCTTGACCTGGACAACGTGGCCGTCACCCGCGGATGGCTGAACCGCATCTGGCAGCGCGAGGACTTCCGCAGCGCGCTGGAGCTGGCCACCCCCGTCCTGTCCGACGCCATCGAGGCCGTCGTCCGGGGCCGGCAGACTGAGCCCCGTCACGTCCGCCGCACCGCGCTGTCGACGGTCTCCTATCTCCTGCGGTGGCAGCACCGGCCGACCCCGCTCGGCCTGTTCGCCGGCATCGCCCCGGTGTCCGTCGGGCCCGGGGCGAGTGCGCGGTGGCGCGACAAGCACCGCGCGATGATCCGGCCGGACGCCGAATGGGTCACCGACATGGTGCTCCGGCTCCAGCGCACCCCCGCGTTGCTGAAGCGGTTACCGCTCGTCGCCAACAACGCCGCCCGCGCCCGCGGTGACCGGTTCGTGGCGCCGGGCCCGCCCTCCGACGGCCACGCCGTCCTCTTGGCCCCGGTCGAGATATCCGTCCGCAACGCCCGGCCAGTGGCCGCCGCCATGGACGCGGCCCACACCCCCATCCCTTACGGGGATCTCCACGGCCACCTGCGCGACCGCTTCCCGCAGGCCACACCGGAGAAGATCGATGCCCTTCTCACCAGCCTGGTCGAGCAGCAGTTCCTCATCACCAGCCTCTGGGCGCCCATGACCACCGTGGACGGCTTTCAGCACCTGTGCCGCGAACTGGACCGGCACCAGGCGGACAACGTCCCCGAGGTGCGAGACCTGGTCCACGCGCTGTACGCGCTGCGCGACGACGTGTCCGCCCACCAGCCGACGCTTTCAGACACCAGCCTGAGCGCCGTCGCCGCGCGGATGCACGCCCTCACCACCGTCACCCCCACCCCTCTGCTCATTGACACCGCCCTCGACTGCGAGACCCAGCTCCCGCAGTCCGTGATCGCGGAAGTGCAAGCAGCCGTGTCGGCCCTCTACCGGACCACCCCACAGCCCTACGGCTACCAGCACTGGCGCGACTACCACCGCCGCTTCCGAGCCCGGTACGGCGTCGGCGCCCTGGTGCCGGTGATGGACCTGGTCGCCGACAGCGGCCTTGGCCTGCCCGCCGGATACGTCGGCTCCGAACGCGGCGCAGCCCCGAAGGTGCGCACCGACCGCGATGAACTACTGCTCGCGCTGATGCAGCAAGTCCTCCTGGACGGCCGCAATGAACTGCTTCTGACGGACGGCATGGTCGACGCCTTGGAAAAGGCCGCCGGAGAGGACGAGCGGCTGTTCGTACCCCGGATAGAGGCCGCCTTCGAAGTCCACTCACCCAGCACCTGGGCACTGTCCAGCGGCACCTTCGACATCCTCCTCACCGCGGTCCCCCGCCCCGGCAGCAGCATGGCCGGCCGGTTCGCCCACGTCCTGCCGCCCGAGCATCAGGACGCGCTCGCCGCCACGTACCACGGCGCGCCGGACGCCCTCACGGCGCAGCTCGTGTTCCCGCCGCGCCGCCACCGCAACGAGAACGTCACCCGTACGCCGCGGCTGCTGCCGCACGTCATCGAGCTGTCCGGCCACCAGGAGACGGACGAGACGACGATCCCGCTCGCCGACATCGCCGTCACTGCGGACCCGCGCAGCTTCCACCTCGTGCAGCTCTCCACCGGCCGGCGCATCGACGTGCGGGTCCTGCACGCCCTGGAAGGCGGGACACAGACACCACCACTGGCCCGGTTCCTGGCCGAAGTGGCCAACGGGCGGTACGCCGCCTACAAGCCGTTCGACTTCGGCGCCGGCTCCCGGCTCCCGTTCCTCCCCCGCGTGCGCTACCGCCGCACCATCCTCACGCAGGCCCGATGGCTGCTGATGGCCGACGACCTGCCCGGCCGCAAAGCCTCGACCGAGGAGTGGGAGGACGCCTTCACCGCCTGGCGGGACCGGCTAAGGGTCCCCATACAGGTCGCGATCATCGAGTACGACCAGCGCCTTCCCCTCGACCTGTCCCACCCGGTCCACCGCCGTGCCCTGCGAGCCCACCTCGACAACGCCCGGCGTCTGGAGCTGCGCGAGGTCCCGGACGTAGACGCCCACGGCTGGATCGGACGGGCGCACGAGATCTGGCTCTCGTTGGGCCGGTTGCAGCCGGAGACCGCCGACATGCCCCGGCCGCGCCCCGCCATGTCACCGGTCCCCGAGCGGCACCTTCCGGGCGCCGGTGACGTCCTGCTCGCGCAGATCCACGCCCACCCGCGCCGCTACGACGAGATCCTGAGCCGCCACCTGCCCAGCCTCCTCGCCGCGTTCGGCGACGCCCCGCCGGTCTGGTGGTTCACCCGGCACCGGGAGATGGCCCGCCCGGACGCCGACCAGCACCTCGACCTCACGCTGCACCTGCCGCCGGACGCATACGGGGCCGCCGCCCAACACGTTCGTACCTGGGCGGACAGCCTGCACAGGACCGGTCTGACAGCCGGGCTCGTCCTGGCTCCCTACCAGCCGCAGACCGGGCGCTTCGGCAGCGAGGCAGCCATGGACGCCGCGCACCAGGTGTTCGCCGCAGACTCCGCCGCCGCCCTCGCACAGATCCACCTCACGGAGCGCACCGACGCCGTCGCCCCCCAGGCCCTCGCCGCGGCCAGCGCTCTGCACCTCGTCACCCCCCTGGCGCCCAACAACGCGGCGGCCGAGGAGTGGTTGGTGCGCAACCTCCCCCAGAGCACGGGGCAACTGAACCGGACCCTGCGTACCCAGGTGCTCGAACTCGCCGCGCCGAACGGCGCCTCCGCGCTCGCGGCCCTCCCCGGCGGCCCTGCGGTCGCCGAAGCATGGCGGGCCCGTGCCGTCGCTGTGGACACCTACCGGAACACGTTGACCGGTCAGCGTGATCCCCTCGGCGTCGCCCGGTCACTCCTGCATCAGCACCATGTACGTGCCCTGGGCGTAGACCCGCGCGCCGAGGAGACCACGATCCGGCTCGTACGAATCGCGGCCCTCCAGCACAGGATGGTCGCCCGATGACCGCGCCGGCCACCACCACCGCGACGATCCTGGAGCAGTACACCGCCCACCTCGCACAACCCGCTCCGCCGCCCCCGGACGAGCCTTGGGCGGTGCAGTCCCTCGCCGACGGCGCCGCCGGAATCAGCCTGCTGCACATCGAGATGGCCAGCCGTCAGGGCGGCTCCTGGCGCACCGCCCACCGATGGATCACCGCCGCTGCGGCCGGGCACATCAGCGCGGCCGACACCGCCGGACTGTTCCTTGGCGCCCCGGCCCTCGGCTTCGTCCTCACCACCGTCCCGCCGTCCTTCCAGCACCTGTACGAACCGGCGCGCCGGACGCTGCACCAGCACATCAGCGACATGGCCCACCGCCGCATGGACGCCGCTCTCACCCGCATCCGCAAGGGCGACCTGCCCACGTTCGCCGAGTACGACCTGTTCTACGGCCTCACCGGCATCGGGGCGTACCTCTTGCGGACCGACCCCGAAGGGCTCCCCCTGGAACGGGTCCTGAAGTACCTCGTTGCCCTGACCCGCCCCCTTGTCCCCGACGGCCGCGGCCTGCCGGGCTGGTGGGTCCGCCATGACCCGGCCCGTGGCGAGTCCCCCCATTTCCCGGGCGGCCACGGCAACTTCGGTGCAGCCCACGGCATCACCGGTCCGCTCCTCCTGCTGACCCAGGCCATGCGCCGCGGCATCGCCGTCAGCGGCCACCGCGAAGCCATCTGGAGCATCTGCGAACACCTTGACGCCTGGTGCCAGCTCAGTCCCTCCGGTCCCTGGTGGCCCGAGCACATCTCGCGCCGCGATCTCGACCTCGGGCGCCCGCACCACGACGCTCCCACCCGGCCGAGCTGGTGCTACGGAACCACGGGCATCGCACGGGCCGGGCAACTCGCCGGGCTCGCCTTGCGTGCCCCCGACGTCCAGGCGTTCTACGAGGACGCCCTGTACCGCGCCCTGACCGACCCTGAACAGCTCGCCCACGTCACCGACTCGGGTCTGTGCCACGGCTGGGCAGGCATCTACCAGACCGCAACCCGCGCCGCTGCCGATGCCCGCGACCCCCGCCTTCAGACCCTCCCGAAGCGCCTCGGCGACACCCTCGCAGCGAACGCCCAGCCGTGCCTTCCCGGGCCCGGCCTGATCAACGGCGACGCCGGTACCGCGCTCGCCCTCACCACCTACGCCTCACAGCAGGCCCCGATCTCCGGATGGGACGCATGTCTCTTGATCAACTGATCTTGACGGAGCCGAGCCCGATCCAGCGCGCGGTCTCCGCTGCCCTCACCGGCCTGCCGATCCCCGAGGTCGCAGCTCAGTACGGGATGGAACCGACGATCCTGTCCGACGCCGTGGCGGTCTACGACCAAGCCGGCCGGGAGGCCCTGGCCCGCCACGCCGCCGCCACCGACTGGTGGCAGGTGTACCTCCACTTCACCGACTGGACGGCCGCCGACACCACCTTCACCACGCACGTGCTCCCCGTGCTTCGGGAGGCAGAGGCCGCGGGGCTCATGGGCGGCTGGTGGTACACCCGCAAGCACCCGTGCTGGCGCCTGCGCCTTCGTCTACAGCCCGAGGCCGGAACCAAACTGACCCTCGGCGACGGCTTCGACCGTCTTGTCTCCGACGGGCATCTGCACCGGTGGTGGCCCGGGACCTACGAGCCGGAGACCGCAGCGTTCGGGGGCGCGGTCAGCATGACGGCTGCGCACGCGCTGTTCGTCACCGACAGCCGCGAGGCGCAGCAACTAAGGCAGCGCGGGGACCTGGCCGTGGGACCGCGCGAGCTGTCCGTTCTCCTCTGCACGATCATGATGCGCGCCGCGGGCCTGGAGTGGTACGAGCAGGGGGACGTGTGGCACCGCGTCATCACGGAAGAGCACCGATCGGCCGTCAGCGATGTCCCGGCAGACCGGCTCGACGCCCGCGCGCAGGAGATCCGGCCACTGCTCTTCGCTGACAGTGATGTCCTGCTGCGCCCCGGTGGGCTGTTGGAGCCCGTCGCCGAGTGGGCCGCCGCCTTCCGCAGCACGGGGCAGGAACTCCGCCGTGCCGTACAGGACGGGACGCTCGACCGGGGACTGAGGCAGGTGCTGAGCTATCACGTGATCTTTCACTGGAACCGGCTTGGACTGTCCATGCGGGGTCAGAGCATCTTGGCCTGGGCAGCGAGGGCGGCGATCCTGCACCAGGAACGCAGGGCATAGGTCGGCCGCGAGCCGTGTAAACCGCCGGAGGTCACACGCTATGGGCTCAGGCGACGCAACCCACAGTAGTGCGAGATAGGACTTGCCATGACCGTTCCATCGCGGCAGAAGCAATGGGTGAGCCTCGGACTGCTGTTCGGGGGACACCCACAGAGCTTCGAGCTCCCGCCGCCCGTCTCCGGGCCCCCGCCCACCACCCAGGTGACCGCCGACGAGCGGGAAGCCGAGGAGGTGATGCGTGCGGCCGGCTACGAGCCGAAGGCGCCTTACCCCGGTGCCCGCTCGATGCCTTGGGCGAGCGAGTGCACCGACTGCGGGGCGTCCCGCAGACCCTCGCTCCAGGACATCGAACGCGGTATCCGGTGCAAGCATGTCCGGCGCAGGCCCGCCGCCTCCGGCGCATGAGGCGAGCCCGTACACCCGAGGTGTACCAGTTGTTCCAATGCAAGTTGTGCCCGAACAAGGGGACGGACCGGGAGATCCGAGGTGTCGGTGTGCGGATGGCTGCGTATCGGGTGTGCAGCTCGTGTGACTTCTGGCTGATGTGCCTGGGGTACGCGATGCTCGGCGACCAAGACCCGGACGGCCGGCGTGTCCTTCGGATCGACGGCGTCCACTACCTGTCGTGGACCGAGGAGCAGGGGTTTCCGCCGGAGATTGGCTACGTAGGGGGTGGGGAGTCCCGCTACGTCCTGCTCGACGACCCGACAGGCACCGTGCACGTGACGCGCCGCCTCTGGCTCATGGGCACCATCCCGGATGCGTTCCGCGACCGGATGCCCGACAACGCGGTCTTCGCTGCGCCGACCTAGGGTCTGTTGCGCAAGTAGATCTTGTAGCGGACGAAGACGACCGCTGGCCGCACTTCCGTTTCGTGGGCCGGGATACCGTTCGAGGCCGCCACCGGCATCTACGGCCGGTCTCTGGCCACCGTGCTCATGCTGCCCAAGCGGTACGCCGCCGTCGGGCAGACGACCCAGCGCATCTTCGAGGCCGTACTCGCCGGATGCCCGCCGTTGGCCCGGCGGACATCCGCTTCGCCGACCGGGTCGTCGCCAAGGAGCTGGTCGTGCGCTCCGGCAGCGACGTGATCGAACGTCTCTCCTACCTCCGAGAGATCGCCGGCACCCAGCAGCACGCCGACCTGATCGCGGCGTGCATGGACCGCCTGCACCTGTTCGGCCTGAGCAAGCAGGTCGACTCCCTGGATTCCGTCCTGCACGGACTCCTCCAGGCCACCGAGATCGAGCAGGGAGTGGCCTGATGCAGATCTCTCGACAGGCCATAGCGCCGGGGTCATCCGCACGTGTCCGGGAGGATGGCCCCGCCGGGCACCCGAACCTCTCTACGCTGGAGCACCATGAAGAAGGTCGCCATCGTCGGCTGCGGAGGCAGCGGCAAATCCCACGTGGCCCGCGAACTGGGCACCATCCTCGACGCCCCGGTCACACACCTGGACGCCGCGTTCTACGACGACGAGTGGAACGTGCTGCCCATGGACAAGTTCGCCGACCTGCAGCGCGAGCTGGTCGCGCAGCCGCGGTGGGTGATCGACGGCAACTACAACTCGACCCTGCAGGTACGGCTCGAAGCCTGCGACACGGTGGTCCTGATGGACGTGTCAACGGTGGCGGCGCTGTACGGGATCTTCTCCCGGCAGATCCGGCATGGGGCCGGGCACAAGGGCAACGGGGTGCACAACCGCATCCACTGGGGCGTGATCAAGTACGTCGCCACGTACCGGCGCAAGATGCGGCCCCGCGTCATGGCGAAGATCGAGGAGTTCGGTGCCGGAGAGGACGTGGTTCTGCTGGCCAACCGGCGCCAGACGCAGCGCTGGCTGCAGAAGGTGGCCGCCGAGCAGTCCTGAACGGCCCGCGCTCCCGGACAGGGGGGGCGCGGCATGAACGAGCCCAACCCGTTCCTGGACCTCGCCCGGCGCACGAGCCCTACGGTCACGCCGCCCGGTTCTCGCGCCAGCCCATCGCTACCCCGAAGGGACGACCGACCAAAGTACCTGCGTCAGTTGGGTTTCTACGGCTTCACCGACCCGGCTCTCCAGCGCTCCCGGCAGCTCCAGCAGGGGCCCTGAAGTGCACGGAAGGAGTGAAGATGTTCCGCTTCGTCGAACACGGCCACGCCGTACAGATGATCCATGTCCTGGACGACGGTGTAGCAGTCGATTCCCCGGACGATCTTGCGCGAGCTGCGAACCTCCTTGCCCAGCAGACCGGACGGCTCGTCACGGGTGAGGGCGAGCCGTCGATTCTTAACGCACCAATTCAGGACTGAGCGTCTCTCGCCCCAACGTGAGGAAACGCTCTTCCATCTCCTCGTACAATTCGATTGCCTCACTTGCCCGTTGCTCGTCTCCTTGGCCGTCGTACAGATCCTCCACCTCGCGGCACCAGCGAGTCATGGCCGAGGCCAGGTTGTTCGCAGCACGGGCGACCTTGTCCGGGCCGTGCAGCCTCACGAGGCTTACAGCTTCGAGGGCGGCATCGACGGCCGGCCTGAACCCAGCGAGGCTGTCGGCAAGGTGGGGAGACCGCTGAACACCGGGAACTGCCTGAACCGCCACGTGGGCGGCGTAACCGATTCGATAGGTGCGGCTGCACTCATTGACGAGGTTTGAATAGGCGATCGATCTGCCTTCCCTCTCGGACTGACCGCGCTGCGTGCGCCGCTGTTCCGTACCACCGAGGCGGGTCGTGGCCAGCGTCCCCAGCACGCCACTGACCGCGCCCACGACAGTCCCGATTAACCCGACCACTGCACTGTCCATGGCCCCATTGAAGCCGAAGGAGGGCCGAGCATGCCCGGCCCTCCTTCAAATCGACAGGCACCTGGCCCGGCGGCCCGCCAGAGCGCAGTGCAGAGGAACCCAGCCGGTGGCGCTCCAGACGAACGACTTCGCCTTCGACGAAGTCCTCGTCGCCGAGGGGTGCCGGCGCTGCGTGCGAATCGAACTGCACGAGCCTGGGCCCGAGCAGCAGTCGGCCGCAGTGCTCGCCGCCGCTGACTACAAACCGGCCTTGGGGTTCACGTAGAGCAGCCGCCGCGTGGCAGGGGCCCGGCTGAGGATGGCCTCCTCGAAGTCCTCCTCCAGATCCTCCCATCGGGGGCGCGGCCGTTCCCAGAGGTAGAGGTCGATTTGCGGATGCGCCGCGTGAGCGAGGCGTGAGAGGGCGGGAGCTGTGATGCCGCCGAAGACGCACAACGCACCCCGATCTGCTTCGAGGTCGTGGAGCTTGCCGATGAACTCCTCGACCGTCACGAGTCCTACCGACCTCTCATACCGCTTGCACTCGAAGACGATCTTGATCTGCGTCCCGGCCAGCTTTCCGGTCACCAAGACGTCGATCTGCCGCTCGATGCCGCTCAACCGCCCCTTGAGGCGTGCGTTGTGAGTGACCGTCGCCGCCGAGTCAAGGTCTGCCACCCGCCTGGTCACGACTTCCTCGAAGCCGCGCCAATCGGTGTGCCCGTCAGCGCCCGGGGCGCTCCTCAAGTACATGACACTGCCCATGCGTTGACTGTATCCCGTGGGTCTGACAACCCCAGTGGCCCAACTTATAAAGGAGTTGAGTTGTATTCAGAAAGGCGGTTGAGGTGTGCGGACCGAGGCGTGATCCCTTCGATAGGCGCGTGCTGCAACCGAAATGGACCTGACAAAGTCCAGTTAAATGCACCTGACAAAGCGAGGCAGTCGGAGTCTCGCCCCAGAGCTATTTGAAGATCACTTAAGGGTCGTCACCCAATTTCGATCTTGGTACTCACTTTGTGGCCTATCGCACCTAGGTGACCTTCGCTACACATACCTCCCATGTGGATCAAGGCTTCCGGCTTGTAGGGTGAGGCGCAGACGGGTGTGCTGGCCAACCACCACGCACCCAAAACGCAAGCTCCTGGCTACCAGCGCCTCGCGTACGAGTATCGGGATTGAGCTGGCGGCGAATATCAGCGGAATCTCTAGGGAGCGACTATGCGTTGGCGTCGAGGCCCTTCACAGCGCGCCTTCGTGAAGGAATGCGAGAGACTGCTCGTGGGTCTCCCTATTCCCACCCCT
This sequence comes from Streptomyces sp. NBC_01433, assembly GCF_026340105.1. Lineage (NCBI taxonomy): Bacteria > Bacillati > Actinomycetota > Actinomycetes > Kitasatosporales > Streptomycetaceae > Streptomyces > Streptomyces sp. NBC_01433. The sequence continues at coordinate 2,863,983 of NZ_JAPEPM010000001.1, forward strand.
TTCAGTGTTGAGGCCCTGGTGCGGAATATGGAAGTCTTGCTGGGCCGCCAGATTCGGCTTGTGCCACTGGACGACCCCGACGGAGGTCTCGGCGCAGCGTGCGGCCTTCGGGTAAAAGCGCCGGACTTCACGATTATTCTCTACCGCCGTCGTTCGAGTCGAAATCAAACCGAGCACATCATTCTCCATGAGCTTGTGCACGAATGGCTGGACCATGGGACTTGCTTGACGGCCGCCGAGATCGAGCGATACGTCCCTGAACGAATCCGCCAAGAAGTCCTCCGGCGTTTTCCGTCGACTTTGGTCCAAGGCCGAGTAGATTTTGATAGCCCCGAGGAAAAGCAAGCCGAGCTGTCGGCCTCGCTGATAAAGCGACTGGCGCGTCGCCAGTCGTTCACGGGAGATGACATGGTAAGCCTTCTAGAGAATTCCCTTGCTCACCCTGTGGCTCCTCCACGGCGTCGAGTGTAGCCGCGAGGGCTCGGCGAGCCCCTAGGTGAAATTCCGGCCTAGCGGCTCCCGATTCTCCTCGCATTCCCCCGGCAGTCCAGTCTGCACTCAACCGACCTTGCGGGTCGACAAAATGCAGCCCGCGTAGAGATCCACTGGTTCCGTGTTCGAATACTTTCAATACCTGACTGCGGCAGTCATGACCGTTATCGCCATCTGGCGATTTCCTGCGGTTCGGTATGGCGACTCTCACCGCCGGGCCCTCTGGGGCGGCTATGCGGGGTTTGCCGTAGCTCTATGCCTCTACACGCCAGCGGCAATGGATGCGGTCGACCGTATTCCTGTGGTGGACCTGAGCGCCCTGCTCAGGCACTTTGCCAGTACTGCAGCGATCATGGCCGCCCTGACCTACGTCGCCACCAGCTACGGAAAGAGCACGGCGGCGGTCGTGCCTCGGCATGTCGCGGTCTCACGCTGGATTGCCCGCGCATCATATAAGGCGGGGGCGGTAGGCGTAATTCTTCTTACGATCCTGTTCTTTACCGTGGTGGATCGCGAGAGGCCCAGCCAAAATTTCCTCATCGACCATGCGGGAGAATGGGGAGTCGCGGTCTACATGACCGTCTTCTACTTCTTCCCGCTCATCACGACCGCAGTTTGTGGCTACCAATGGACGAGGGCGGCGCGACAGGCCGAGAGCACAAGCATGCGCATCGGACTGGGTTTGATGGGAATTTCGATGTGGATGGGGCTGATTCATACAGTCGCCCGTATCGCCATCCTTTGGGTCGCAGTGGCCTTCCCTCTAAGTCCCTCCACAGTACAGTTTCTTGTGGACGCCACATCGATCTGGATGGACGTGCTCTTCCTGATCGTCGCCGCAGGGGCGAGTATTCCCACCACCCGTGCCGCGGTAGCCCGGTGGAAGACATGGCAAACCCTCTACAGGATTTATCCGCTCTGGTTTGACCTGGTGCAGGCTTTCCCTGGGACAAGCCTGTACCCACCTGGGCGGCGCATTGCGGAACTCGTGCATATAAGAGTCCCTATAGACGTCCGCCTGGACCGATGGACTCAAGATATTGCGGACGCTTGCGAGAAGCTGCGGCATTACGCTCCACGGAATCTGATGTTCGCTGCTGAGGACATTACCGCCTCGCACTCTGATTCTGAGCCGGCCGCAGAAGCGCAATGGATTAAGGCGGCACTCCTGGCTGCGGACACCACACCAGTCCTTCCGCATGCCGCCGCGCCTCTGAGAGATAAACCGTTCGTCGATACCGACAGCGAAGCGGCGTGGCTAGTGCGAGTTAGCACCGCTTACTCGCACATCACGACGGATCAAGCGCAGAGGCTTCTCCTGCACTCCACAGGAGTGGAATCCGAAGTGGATCGATAGCTGCGCTCGGGGTCTATCGGCATATTGATCTTGAGCGAGTGCCTTGTGAGTGAGATTCGGCACCCTCGACTGAGCGAACCGGGCTGGTACCGTGGGTTGAGCGGACTGATAGGCCCTGCTCCGCCCAGTAAATGATGAATGGACTTCGGCCTCGTGACGCACCGTGCTGTCGTCACCGTATGCAGGCGAGTCCGTGACGCTGTCCGGTCTGGATGGGCGTCCGAAATCTCAGCAATGGAGTTCCCGAATGTCCAACCGCACCGGCCTCATCCTCGATTTCGGAGGCGTGCTCACCACCCCCCTGCTGCCTGCTGTGCTCGCTTTCGAGCAGCGCGAGGGCCTTCCGCAGGGAGCCTGCCTCACGGCCCTGTACAAGGACGACGAAGGCGTCCGGATCACGAGCGATCTTGAGCGCGGAGCGGTTTCCCAGTCTGAGTGGAACGACTTCGCCGGCAAGATGCTGGGCGTGTCCCCCGACAACCTGATGGGTCGCATCTTCGGTGACCTCCGCCCTGAGCCGCTGCTGATCAACGCGGCTGCGGCGGCGAGGCGGGCCGGGATCAAGGTGGGCATCCTGTCGAACAGTGTTGGACTGGCCCCGTGGGACCTGTATCAGGGCTACGAGCTGGAGACGCTGTACGACGTCGTGGTGATCTCCGAGCAGCACCTGATGCGCAAGCCTGACCCGAGCCTCTTCGAGGTCACGCTCAAGCTCATGGATCTGCCCGCTGAGCAGTGCATCTTCGTCGATGACACCGAAGCGTACGTGCAGGCAGCGGAGCAGCTCGGCCTCGCCGGGGTGCACAACAAGGACCCCAAGCAGACGGTCGCCGCTCTCTCCGAGCTGCTTGGCGTGGATCTCGCCGCGTCGTAGCCCGGACTCGGCCCCGCAAACCTGTCCTCTGCGAAGAGGACCGCGAAGGGACTACGGCGTCGCCCCATCATGGGGCGACGCCGTAGTCCCTTCGCTATGTCGGCTCCTACTTAGCTGTGGCGTAGCTTGAGCGGACCTGCCACGCTCGGACGGCGGGCCGCAGCAGACGTGCAGCCTGCCGGGCAGAGAACGTCCGGGCTGCGCGAGCTCGCGGGTGCCGTCAATCCCCGTCCGGCACCTCTGGCAGCTTGTGCTTCAGCTCTCCGACGAGGTCGTTGATGTTGGCAATCATCTCGGCCGACAGGCCCCCACCGTTGCCGCGGGCAGCCAGGCCAAGGATCTGTCCTCGGTGAATCGAGCCGAGGAAGCGGATCGCTTCCAGGAGTTCGCGGGCCGCAGGGTTGACCTCGGCATCGTCCTGGAAGAGGGCGGCGTCGACCTGAAGCGCATCGGCTAGGCCGGCGCGTACTACGTCGGAAGCCTCGGTTGCTGCACCCGTGCGAAGGGCGACGATGTCGTCCGTGGTGACGGCTGTCCCGCCTGCGTGGGCATTGACGGCCCGCGCGATTTCCTCGTCAGAGGGTGCCTCTTGGCTCACGTACCCGTGCTCCAGGAGATAGTTGATCTTTTCTCCGATAGTGCGGGGCGCGGATACCTGGTCGTCACGCGAGGTCCTGGGGCGGTGTCCGAACGAGCAGTCCTGAGCGGCCAGCAACTCTGCTTCGGTCACCCCGTACGCCGCTGCGAGCGGCTGCACGTAGGCGTCGGCGAGTCTGCGCCGACCGGATTCGGCGTTGCTGACTGGTGTGCGGCTCGTGCCGATGATCGCAGCAGCTTGCGCCACGCTGAGGCCGGCGTCGCACCGCAGGAGCTGCAGGTCCGGCGGACCGTCGTGGGGGAAGAGGACATCCAGCGGCTGCCCGAGCGCCGCTGCAATCGCGGGGAGCTTCTCGCCTTTGGGGAAATCCTGACCGCTCTCCCACCGCGCGACAGCGGGGCCGGTGACGCCTACCTCGGCCCCCAACTCCTTCTGGCCAAGGTCCTTGCCCCGCCGGACAGCGCGCACGCGACTGCCGTCGAACTGACGTGGGGGCACATGAACTCCTGCGGCGTGGCGGTCGGGCTGGTTGGGGCGGTGTCTGGGACAACTGTAATCCAGGCTTGATACATCCGCACAACTAACGTACGTTCCTGTATCGCACCTGTTGATCGGCCCCGACCTCAAGTGTGCCAGCCCCTGGGAGAGCCCTATGCATGTTGCGTTGTCGCGGTCACTCGCGCAACGCCCCGACGCATTCGGTACCCAGTCGTTGCCGACCGGATGCGGGGGGGCGCCTGCCCAAATACCGGCCGTCGCCAGCCCTGTGCGATGGGTTAAAAACAGGGATGGACTTGTCCGCGGGTGTCTACGTATGTTCGTCGTCCCCCCGCCGGGCAGCGACCCGGGGAGGGGCGAAACGAGCAGGTGGAAGGCAAGGAGGAGGAGGTGGTGCGAATGCGAGCGCACGGTCCGTGACGTAGCGCAACAGAGAAAACCGGCGCCCGGGAGCTACTAACTCCCAAGCGCCGGGCCGGCACCCCGAGGGGCGCCATTCACATCTCGCGGGCGGCGGGGCTTTTGCACGAGAACCGCCGCACCGCGCTCCTACGAACAACGGAGTATCGCATGCTCGCCATGCCGAGCGGAACCCCGGCTTGCCCGGACACCGACCGCCACTGCCGCCTTGCCGCCCAGCTCGCCGACATGATTCCGGGCGCGGCCACCATCCGGGTCAGCCTCAACGACCCGAAGGAGGCGTGGCCCCACCCGCACGCCATCGTCAAGGACGCGGCCGGGGAAACCCTGGAGCTGGGGCGGACGACCGCCAGGGTCGCAGCCCGCTGGATCCTGCGGGTCTGGCCGGAGGCGGACTGGACACGGCCGCACACCTTCGACCTTGCCTCCGCGACCCTCACCCGCAGCGACCTGATCGCCGCCGGTCGGGGCCGCTGACATGGCGCGGATACGAACCATCAAGCCGGAGGCGTTCGTCTCCGAGTCGCTCGCCGAAGTGAGCGTCGAGGCAGAGCGCACCTTCTTCGGCCTGCTCACCCAGGCCGACGACCACGGCCGCCACCGCGACAACGCCGCGATCATCGCCGGGCTGCTCTGGCCCCTGCGCGCCGAGCACACCTCGGTCCACGTCGAAGACGACCTCCACCAGCTCGCGACCGCTGGCCTGATCTGCCGGTACACCGGCTGTGACGGCCGCCGCTACCTCCACATCGTGACCTGGTCCGCGCACCAGAAGATCGACAAGCCGAGCCAGTCCCGACTGCCCACCTGCCCGCAGCACCACGGTGCCGACCGGTGCGCGCCCTGCAAGGGGACCTGCACCAAGCGGGCCGAGGAGTCGCCCACCCCTACGCGAGGGCTCGCCGAGGCTTCGCCGTACGCTCCCCGAGCCCTCGATCTGCCCGCGCAGCCCCTCGTGACACCTCACACCAACGCCGACCGGGCTCCCACCATCCAGCAGGACGCCTTCGACGACATGGTCGGCGCTCCTAGCCCCCCTGACTCCAAAAGCGCAGGTCAGGCGGCATTCTCCGAGGCTTCCCCGAACCTTCCCCGAAACCTCGGAGAGGGCTCGGCGCCTGGATCTAGGATCTTGGATCCTGGATCTTCTATCCCTACGGGGCGCACAGCGCCCGCAGCCACCGTCTCAGCCAACCAGCTCGTCGGCGAGTACATCGCTGCCTGCGACGAGCGTCCGCCCAGCGACGTGATCGGGCACCTCGGGCGGATCGCCAAGAAGCTCCTGGGCGAGGGCATCGCCCCGGAGCACATCCGGGCCGGACTGCAGAACTTCGCAGCCAACCCCAAGCACCCGAGCGTCCTGACCAGCATGGTCAACGAGGCCATGAACGCACGCTCGGGCGGTTTGGCGCGGCCGGGAATCCGGCCTAACGTGCCCGCTCACCAGGCGTGGACCAACCCGGCCAACGCTGCCGCCGCCTACGCCGAGGAGCTGTGATGCGCACCCGTACCCGCGAACCGCAGACCATCGGCAGCGAGGGCACCCTGGACCGGATGGCCCGGATCCTGGCCGCGCGCAACATCGACCCGGCCGCCGTCGCCGCAGTGGTCGACGAGCCCGAGCCGTTCTCTCCGCTGGATGCCCTGCTGGCGGGGATGCCGCCGCGCTACCAGGCCGCTGTCGCCGACCACCCCCAGGTCCTGGCCTGGGCCCGAGACGTCGCCGAGGCAGCCATCGCCCCCAGCGTGGGAGCCCGGCGACAGGTCACCACCGGCCCCAGCCTGCTGATGGCCGGAGTCGTCGGCGCGGGCAAGACGCACCAGGCGTACGGGGCGGTCAGGCGACTGGTACAGAGCGGAGTCGGCGTGCGCTGGCGCGCGACCACCGCCGCCGACCTGTACGCCGACCTGCGGCCCCGGCCCGGGGTGGACAGCGAGCGGGAGCTGGCGGCCGTCAGCCGCTGCCCGCTCCTGATCATCGACGACCTCGGCGCGGCCAAGGCCAGCGAGTGGGTCGAGGAAGTGACATACCGGCTGGTCAACCGCCGGTACAACTACGAACTCCCGACCCTGATCACCACCAACCTGGCGATCAAAGACCTCCGGGCCTACGTCGGTGACCGCATCGCCTCCCGCCTTGCGCAGATGACCACTCGGGTCGAGTTCGAGCCGGTCGACCGCAGACGCCACCGCGCCGCAGCCTGATCCGCCGCAGGCCGCCCCGCCGGGCCGCGCCCTCCGCGCGCCGCCCCATGCACCTCCCGACCCAGCGCACCTCTCCGCCGACGCCCCTGCGCGTGGAGAGCGATCGGAGCAACCCGCATGACCACCACGACGATCAGCCCTGCCCGCCACCGTTCGCTCGGCGACCAGACCTGGCAGGACCAGGCCGTCTGCCAGAGCACCGAGTACAACCCGGTGGACCCCGAAATCTTCTTCCCGGAGCCCGACGAGACCGACAAGATCACCGCCGCGAAGTCGTTGTGCGGCCAGTGCCCGGTCCGCCGCACCTGCCTGGACGCGGCCCTGGAGAGCGGCGACACCGACGGCATCCGGGGCGGACTCACAGAGGAGGAGCGCGGGCCGCTGCACGAAAAGCTCGCCAACCGCCTCGACTACAGCCGCGTCAACGCCACCGTCGCCGGACGGGATGTCCACCTCACCAAGGCGGAGCGCCGCGCGGTCGTCCATGCCGCCTACCGCCACGGGGTGACCGAGCAGCGCCTGGCCTGGCTCCTGAAGATCACCGAGGAGCACGCTCAGAAGCTCTACCGCGAGACCCGCCGCGCCCTGCGCAACCGAGACCTGGAGCAGACCACGAAGACCACCCCGCCCCCCGAGACCGACGGCGAGCGCTTGGGCCGCGACGACTTCGGGACGGCGGCGTGAGCACCGCGAGCGCGCCGAAGACGGCGCACATCACCGGCTGGGACCGCGCGGTGGTCATCGCCCTGGGCGGCGCGGGGTGCGCCCTGTCGTACGACGCCCTCCAGCAGATGGCCGTCGCCATCCACGTCCGCGGTTTCCTGACCTACCTCTTCCCCCTGGTGATCGACGGCTTCATCGCCTACGGCATCCGTGCCCTGCTGGTCCTGCGCGACGCGCCGCTGCGCGCCCGGCTCTACGTCTGGGCCCTCTTCGGCACGGCCACCGCCGCCAGCATCTGGGCCAACGCCCTCCACGCGGTCCGGCTCAACGACGAAGGGGTCGCCGGCACCGGCCTCCGGCTCGGGGACACGGTGGTCGCCGTACTGTCCACCATCGCCCCCCTCGCGCTGGCCGGAGCGGTCCACCTCTACATCCTGATCGCCCGGGGCCCGGTCAAGGAGGGTGACCGGGAGGACCTCGGTCAGGCCGGTCACCTCGGTCAGGCTGACCGGCCCGAGGGCATCGCGGTCACCCGGGCTGACCGGGTCGGTCAGCAGCAGCCGCAGCCCGGTCAGGTCAGCGCCGGGCAGCCGGTCACTGCCCTGACTGACCGGCCCCGATCGTCCCTGAACAAGCAGGCCCCGAGTCCTCGGTCACTGACCGGGGACAGTGCCCCGACGGACAGCAGCCCGGTCACCGGTGACCGTGAGCAGCCGCAGAAGGCCCTTGACCTGCCCGGACAGCCGGACACCGCGCCTCCGGTCACTGACCGCGCGGTCGGCACCGAGCCGGTCACCGGCAATCAGGACAGCCACGCGCCGGACACCGACCGGCCGGTCACCTCGCCGGTCACTGACCGGGACACCCGGACAGCCACTGACCGACGGAGTGACCCGGACACCGAGGAGCTGCTGAAAATCGCCCGGTCAGCGGTCAGGGCCGAGGACAAGCTGACCCGCAAGGTGGTCGCCCAGGCGATCCGAGGTCAGCAGATCCCGCTGTCCAGCGACACCCTGACCGCCCTGATGGCCCAGCTCCGCGCCCAGCACGGACAGCCGGTCACCTCCGGCCGGAACTGACAGGACAGCACGAGGCGGGTGACCGAGCCGGACACCACGGCCGGTCACCCGCCCTCGGACCCGTGCCCCACATCCTTCCGAAGCGAAGCGGAGAGCAACCCATGCGCACCCACCCGGCCACACCCGCTGAGGTCAACTCCTGGCTGACCGTCCTGCACCAGCGCGGCCACCTGCACCGCGCCCAATCCGGCCCCGACAACACCTGGATCGTGCAACGGGCCCGGGAAAGTCGCCCCTGGACCCTCCACCACCCGGTCCTGGCCATGGACTGGATCGAGGAACTCGTCCGCGAACTGCGGCAGGAAAACCCGGAGACACGTCGGTGACCGCCAACGATCCGGTGGTTACCACCGCCGGACAGCAGCGTGACCCCACGACGGCTCCTGGCGGAGCAAGTTGTCGCGTACGACGGTCCTACGGCCCGTCGTACGCACTTGCCCCCGCCCAGGGGGGCGGGGGAAGTCCGGTTGGTTCCCGAGCGAGGGCGCTCGGGAACCAACCGGACGTCCGGCACCAGGGGGTGCCGGACGCGGGGGGAGAAGCAGATCGCCACAGCGACCGAGAGCAGCCGAGCCCGAGCGCGTCCCCCTTCCCCGACCGCAAGCCGCGTCGCCGCAGCCGCAACCCGACCGAGCGCACCCGCAAGACGACCACCCGCCTCTCCGACACAGAGAAAGCCGAGATCGTCGCCGCCGCCGCGCAGCGCAGCGTCACCGTCGCGCGCTTCCTCGCCGCCGCCGGCCTCGCCGCCGCCCGCGGTTCCACCACCCTGCACACCAACGAACAGCTCGACGACGCCATCGACGAGCTGGCCGCCCTGCGCACCGCCCTCTCCCGGGTCGGCAACAACATCAACCAGATCGCCTACGTCCACAACGCCGGGGGGCAGCCCAGGCCCGGCGAACTCGAACACGCCCTCACAACCCTGACCCGACTCCTGGCCCGTATTGACGACGTGGCCGACACCCTGGTGAAGAAGCGACTCTGATGGTCCCCAAAATCCGACGCGGCTCACGAACCCACGGCTTGCTCGTCTACCTGTACGGCCCCGGCAAACGCGACGAACACACCGACGCGCACCTCGTCGGGAGCTGGGACGGCTTCGCCCCCGACCCCGGACGAGACACCAGCCCCGACCCCGACCCCAAGGTCACCCTCGCCCGCCTGTCCGCAGCGCTGGACCTGCGGGTCAAGCAGGCCGGCACCACGGCACCGGCCCAGCACGTCTGGCACTGCTCGGTCCGCACCGACCCCGGCGACCGACGCCTGACCGACGCCGAATGGAACACCGTCGCCCGCCGCCTGGTCCACGCCGTCAACCTCGCCCCAGAAGGCGATCCCGACGGCTGCCGCTGGGTCGCCGTACGGCACGCCGACGACCACATCCACATCGTGGCCACCATGGTCCGAGGCGACCTGCGCCGTCCGAGGATGAACTACGACTTCAAGAAGGCCCAGGCCGAATGCCGCCGCATCGAGAAGGAGATGGGGTTCCGCCAGCTCAGGCCCGGCGACGGCACCGGAGCGAAGTCCCCCACCAGCGCAGAGCGTTTCAAGGCCGAGCGAACTGGGCGTCCCGAGGCCCCTCGCGAGAGTCTCCGCGAAGCCGTGCGCCAAGCCCTCGCCGGGACGGCCACCGAAGAGGAGTTCTTCGCCAGGCTCCGGGAGGCGGGCCTCCGCGTGAAGATCCGAAACGCCCCGTCCGGCGACGCCATCGGCTACAACGTCGCGCTTCCCGGTGACCGCAACCGCGACGGCGCACCGATCTGGTACCCCGGCTCCAAGCTGGCCCCCGACCTCTCACTCCCCAAGATCCGCCGCCGACTGGCCGAGGGGGGCGCTGACCAGACGACGCACCCGGCGTCGACCAGCGGCCGAACGGACTGGTCCCCGCCCGCCCGGGAACGACGCAACGCCACCGATATCGCCGAGCGCGCCGCTGTCCTGCTCGACAGCGACCACGACGAAGCCGCAGGTCAACTGGTGGGGATCGGCGAACTCCTGGACGCGGTGACACAGACCTCCCCGGCCGCTACCCGCGCCGAGCTGGGCGCCGCCGCCCGATCCTTCGAGCGTGCCACCCGCAGCCACGTCCGAGCGGAGCATGCCGACACGCGGGCGATCCGCTCGGCGGCCCGGGGCATCATCCAGGCTGGCAGCGCCCTCGGACGTGGCGAGGACGGTGGCACCACCGCCATGCTCCTCTCCACCCTGGTCCTGGTCACGATCGCCGCTGCCCGCTGGCACTCCGCCCGGGGACACGCCCAGCAGGCTCACGCTTCCCGACAGACCGCCGAGCATCTGCGAGCCGCCTACCGACAGGCCGCTGCCACGCCCATGCAGGCCCTACACGACCAAGGTCGCGCTCTACCGGAAGCCGAACGCCGCGCCCACCAGGCCACCATCCGCGCAGCACTGCCCGACGGGGTGATGCGAGCAGACAGCTCGTCCACGGCCGATGCCCTGACCGCCACACTTGCCCAGGCCGAGCACGCAGGCCACGACCCCAAGGCCCTCCTCCAGCAGGCCATCGAGATGCGCGAACTCGACACGGCTGACGACGTGAACGACGTGCTCGTCTGGCGACTGCGCCGCCTTGCCCAGCTTCCCGCTCACCCGGGTGAAGCGACGCGCCGCCCGCAGGCCGGCACCAGCCAGACAAGGGCCCCGGCCAGTCGCACCAACTACCGGACGGCACCCACGGCAGCAGCTCGCCCCACCACCTCCGACCCAGGCAACCGCCCACCGCGCCGCTGACGAGGGTCCGGCGGGCCGGGTGACCGGCCCGCCGGCCTTCGAGAAACCCCTGGACAAGCAGCTCCACCGGCTGTTACGGATGGAAACAGAAGTACCTCGACCGGGAGATGAAGCTCGTGCTCAGAACCACCGACCGCCCCGCAGAGCCGACACCCGTGCTGCCCGTCCTCCCCGCCGGCACCGATCCCCTGCTGCAACTCGAGTACGAGACGCAGCCGCCCAGCGGCCCCGGCGCGACGCGCTGCCTCAGCCACCCGAGTGCCCTGGCCCTTCGTGGCATCCCGGTGATGTGCACGGCCTGCCGCGCCCGCCGCGACTGGCTACTCATCAACCACGGACGGAACGTCTGGGTTTGCTGCCGCTGCAGCAACCAGTGGCTCGAACCGGAGATCAGCCGAGCCGACTTCGACGCACTGATCGCCATCCCGGACGGAACGACTTACTCCAGCGTCGAGCAGGGCCTGACCGCGCTCGGCTTCGACGGGGCCTTCGCCGGCACCTACCTGGACTAGTCGAGCGGCGGCGTGCCGAACGCCGAGGAGCGCCACCGATACGTCGGTGGCGCTCCTCGGCGTTGCGCGATGGTCAGCCGCGGTTCCCGTTCTTCGGCAGTCCTCCTCGGAAGTCGCAGCCGGGGCACTCGTCTTCGCCCTGGATGTGACCCTCATACCAGCCGTGGACGGCGGCGTGGAGGATCGCGTCCTCCACGGAGGCTTCGCCGTTGCGGACTGATGCGAGAGCGTTGCCGACGACCACCCGGAGCGCAGCATTGTCAGGCGAAGGGAACGGTGGGGCGGGCATAGGTGAGTCGGTCATGCCTTGAGACTAGGGGCGAACCTATCCGTCATTCAGCGGAATCGGCAGGCGGGGGCAGCTCGCCGGAACGGGCCAGACGGTGAATGCTGAGCTGGACTGCGGCGCGGTTAAGCCCAAGTTCGTTCGCCAGGGCGTCGACGGTGAGCTGGGGCCGAACTCGTAGCCGGTGGAGGACGGTGCGGTCGTTCGCGGCGTCCTGAGACCGGCGGAGCAGGTAGACGCCGGAGGCACCGGCCGCCACGGCGAACAAGGCGATGCTGCAGACGCCGTAGTTGTGCTGAACAGCGGCGGCGATTGCGGCGACCGCTCCAGCGGAAGCGACCAAGGCGGACGCGACAACGAGTCTGTTCACGATGCTCCTCCGGCGGACGCCGGAGGAGCATCAGAGGCCGAATCGCCATGGAGATCGCTGCGAAACCCCCGGCCGACCGGCGTCCAGCTCTGCAACGTGGCGGGCCGCCAGCGGGGCCGGTCCGGCACGGTGGTGTCGTCGGGAGCGGGCAGGCTTCCTCGGCTCTTGCGATTACGGGTAGCCCCGACGCTGATGCCCAGGTGAGCGGCGACCTCGGGGTACCCCCAGAGTTCCTGGTCGTCGGCCATCGTGTCCTCCTCGTTCGTCGGTGATGAGCGTACGCAACACGCGGCTGGGCGTACGGCAAGGCCGCCCCTGCCTGATTGGCACGGGGCGGCCTTCTGCGGTTCGGTCAGACCTGGGCGAGGCGGTTCGAGAGGTCGAGGGCGGCGGTCGCGACCGCGAGGGCGGCGCAGAGGCCAAGCACCTCGTGCAGGGTCGGGCGGACCAGGCGCGGCCAGTCGTCCGGGGCAGCGGGCCACGTGGCGAGATGCACCTCGGTGGTGGCCAGGCCCAGGTGGGCGGTGACGTCCCAGCCTGCGAGGGGGGCGGGCTCCCAGTGAAGGCGGATGCGGCCAAGCGGGAGTCTCGGGGCTTCGAGGTCGAGCCAGGTGACGTCGAGCGGCCCGTCGGGCAGTGCGGAGACGCGCTGGACCAGCGCGCCGCGCGTGGTGCTCGGCATCGGACGTATGGCGAGGCCATGTAGAGGAAGGACGTGCGAAGGGCGGGATTGCGACGAGATCGGAGCCTCCAGGTCTTCTCGGTGGAACAGGTCAGGCCCAGGCAAGGGCGTCGCTGACCGCCGTCGGGAGGTAGCCCTCCTGGCCGTCGTCGGCGATGAACGCCCTGCCGTCCCGAACGATGACCTCTGCCCCGAGATAGTGGGTGAAGGGGAAGTCCGGGTTGATGGCAAGACGGATCGGCAGGCTGGGGTCAAGGTCCTGGAGTTGGCGGAGCAGGTGGCCGACGGTCAGGTAATGGGGCACGGGATCCTCCGAGAGCGGTGCGGACTGGTAGTGCGGGGTTGGTGCGTGAGGGTCAGGGCACGTCGAGACGCAGCAGGTCGCGAACGACCTGCTGCCCCTGGGAGTGGCTGGCGAGGTGCCGCTTCCGGCTCTCGTTGACGTAGCCCTTGCCGGACTGCTTCATGTCCCAGCCGCCGCAGGAGCAGATGGCTTGCGTGTACGCGCGGCCAGGACAGTCGGGGTGGAGCGGCTTGCCGGAGCTGGTGTGCTTGTGGTCCGCCGGGCAGAGAGTGCCGTCGGCGTGGTGGTTGGTGAGCGGGGCGCGGTGTGCCACGGGGCTTCTCCGAGTCGGGGTCGGTAGCGGTCAGCTGGTGGGGCTGGCGATGAGCGCGGCGAGGAATCCGGCAACGGCCTCGGAGGGGGTGTAGAGGCCGAACTCCTGTATCCACGGGCCGCCTTCGGTGGGCTGCACTCGGACCTGCCAGACGATGTCGCGCTGCCAGGCGGCGGGGTCCTCGGGGAGCCAGCCGACGTAGACCCGGCCGTCCGGGCTCGTCGCGTGGACGTTGGCTTCCGGGGTGTCCACGATCGCCCAGCCGAGGGCGTCGAGGAGGTCGAGCACCGGGCCTGCGCAGTGGTCGGAGGAGAGCCACGGACGGTCTTCCACGGCCGGGCGGACGACGGCGGGAAGGAGAGCGGGGGAGGTGTTCATGGTTGGACGATCCCTTCGTTGACCTGCGGTTTTTCCCAACACCCGTACGTTGACATGCAGTGTCCCGAAGTACGTAGTCCTTTCCCGGAGGGCGGTGTCTGCCGTGGGCGAACTGGCGGCCGTGGGCGGGCGACGCTGGCGCTGGGAATGGATCGGTGAACGCGGTTGTCGTAACTGGGTTGCGGCGTCGGACCGCACAAGATCGAAGGGGGAGCAGGGATGTCGGAGCCGAGCAGACACTGGGACGGGGCCGGGCTGGAACGCAAGATCCGCGCTGCCGGGCGGCCGTGGACGGTGGGCGACATCGCGATGGTCGCTGACGGCCAGTGGGCTGTCGGTGTCCAGCCCGACGGACGGCGAGACGAGGACGCCACGGCGGAGGGTCGGATCGCGGATGGACGCCGCGTCGCGTTGACGTTGGAAGAACTGGCCCGCGCGGTGGGCTCTCGAATCTGGGACGCCCACCGCGACGAGGACCTCAGCTGACGATCAGCGGTGCGGCCCCAGCGCGGCCACCGACGGGCCGGAAGCAGCCGAAGGGGCTGGCTGATCGGGTGACTGGGCCAGGGCGCGTGGAGCGTGCCCCGAGCGGGCGACAGCGGCCTGGGCCAGCCGAGCTGCCGGGGCCCGGCCCGCGGTCGCGGCGGATTCACGCGCTTCGATCACGTGGCTGATGGCCTGAAGGGAAGTCCGGCTCTCGGCTTGAGCGACGCGAAGGTCCGCTGCTGAGCCGGTAATCCGTTCCAGGTCGTAGAAGGCCGGCACACGGCCGGGCCGAGAAAGGGCGTGCAGACGGTCCTGGTGCACAGCCACGGCGTTGTCGGTGACGACCAAGGACGAGCGGATGTGCATGACCGAGCGCAAGAGGGGGTCTTCGCTGGGGCTGCGGACCGCGAGGGATTCCAGAGCCTCGATTGGGCGGCCCCAGGTTTTCTCGATCATGGCCGTGGCCTGATCGAGCGCGGTTGCGTCAGGCATGGTGAACTCCCGGCATTCGAAATGGTGCTTCGGGTGGAGGGGTTGTCGCAGAGGGACCGAAACCGTCAGCGGCTATGGCGTGAGGGCGTCGGGGTGGCCGGCGACTTGAACCCCACAGCAGGCGCCGGGTTGCTCGACCGGTTCTGTGCCGAGGCCCCCGTACGACTGCGCGCGGCCATGACCCGCAGGTCTGCGGCGGTCCGAGGAAAACGTGCGGCGCGCTGGACGGCCTGAGTGAGCGCGGTACGGCGTACGTCAAGAGGGGTGGGAGCCCGAGGAACCTGGGGGACGGACGGGCTGACGGGGGTGAGCGAGACCAAGTGCTCAACCTCGCGATGGATCATGTGCCGCTCACGTACCGCCGGGGCTGGATCGGCCATGGCCGCTGCCGTTGCGGCGATCAGGTGGAGGGAGTGCGGGCCGAGAAGATCGCCTCCGCGCGAGTGCCCCACCCTGGTGGACCCGCCCAGAGCGTTACGGCTTCGTCGTCCGGACGGGAGCGGCGGTTGTCGAGGAGGACGCCTGCCTGTCCGTCCGGCGCGAGGATCTCGACGGTGCCCAGCTCGGCGCCGCTGTCACGAGTCCAGCCAGCATCGGTCAGCGGCCGAACAGCGTCGGCCCAGACGCCCGCGTGCGCAGCGGAAGGGGCTGCTTGACTGCACGCGGGCGCCGTGGCGATGCGGAGACGTAACTGGCTCTCGGCGCCACCCGGATCACCGGCCCCGAGAGGGCGTCGACTGGGCGGTGACGACTGCGGGCACCCGCGGTTGCGGCTGCGGCGCGTGGCTGAACAGGGCGCTCGGCGCGGCGGCGCTCCGGCGCAGGGCCGCTGCAGTGCGGATGTTGTCCGACGCCAGCGGCACGCCGGTGTGGGTCCGGGTGGCCGCCGCAACAGGGGGCGGCGGTGCCGAGCGATGCCGCGTGGCGACGGGGTCACTCCAGTGCTCGACGGCTGTGTATACGGGGCCGAGCGCCCGCCCGGCGTCGGTCAGGACGTACGGGTCGCCGTGGCGGGGCCCGGTACGGGCGACCAAGCCGTCTACCTGAAGCCGGTTGAGTCGTTGCCGGGTCCAGCCGTTGTCCAGGCCGGCCTCCTCGGCGATGTGGACGAACCGCATGGGGCCGCCCGTGTCGAGGGCCTGGATCACGGCGGTCGAATCCCGCAGGTGCAGACGCCGCACGGCGTCCTCGATGCGTTCGGCACCGGCTACCCGGCCGCCTAGCGAGAGGTGGGCCTGGGACCAGTCGGCAAGAGTGTCGTGCACCCGAGACAGGGATTCGCCGAAGGCGCTGAGCTGATACGGAGCCCCGTGGCGGTCGCCGACTCGGGTGACCAATCCATCGGCGTGCATCTGGGCCAGCCGCTTGCCGACGAGCTGCTCGCTGACGAAGGGAAGCCTGGCGGCGACATCACGCACACGCATGGGGCTGCTCTGCTGCGCCAGGGTCTGCGCCGACCAGGTGGTCCACTTCGGTGCTATCAGGGAAAACGCGTCCTCGACACGCCGTGCATCGACCGAGCCGATCGAGGTAGCGGAGGACGGAGAGGTGGCGGGCATGGGACGAACTCCATTGAGACAAAGGGGGGTTGCGGACTCTTGACGCGACCGAGCGCTCAGCGGGAGGTGCTCTCGGTTCGGAGCCTCTGGAGCACAACGCCGAGGCGGCGGTTGCTGACGGGGACGCCGCGCTCACGCAGGCCCCGCCGCAGTGCCTCGCGGTTGAGGCGGTGCAGGCCGGCAGCGACCTCGCGGGCGATGTCCAGCAAATCCTGATCGTCCGGAGCAGGGGCGACTTGATGAGCTGACGGCCGCCGAGCGGAAGCGCGGTCCAGGAGGAGCCGAACATCCAGCAGATCCCAGACCGCTTCCGCCTCGCTCTGTTCCTGGCGTTCGAGGTCGACGACTTCGGTCGCGTACAGCAGCACCAGATCGTCGCGGTCGGGTCCACCGGCGCGGTGCCCCCTCCAGGCTGCTTCGAGGTGACGGCGAGCTGACTGGGCGGCGGCGCCGGTCTGAGTGAGTCCGTCGAGCCGTCGCAGCAGAATGGGCAGGACGGGGTCGTCGGAACGGGCGGAGGCGTTGCCGCGCTGCAGTTTCTCCAGCGGGCGGCCGTACCGGTGCTCGACCAGGCGGCGGGTGTAGATCGCGGCGGACATGAGGGGAGTCCTTTCGATGGATATCAGCGGGAACGGAGCGGCTTGGCGGTCGGGCTTGTCGCAGGTGCTGGGGATGGGCCGGCGTCGGAGCCGGAGATCGCTGCAGCGTCGCTGCGGCTGAGAGCGGCGGACACGCGTGGCGCGGCCGTACGGAGGTCACGAAGCGCCGTCTCGCCCTGTGGTGTCAGTGAGAGGAGCTGTCCAGGCCGGTACAGCCCCTCGCTGGTGTCCTGGGCCAGTAGCCCGTCGGCGACCAGCCGCTGGACGGTTTCGGGCCAGACCTCCGGGTTGGGGCGCTGGCCCGTTCCGTCAGAGAGGTAGGTGTAGCCGTAGATCGCGCTCTGGCGGACTCGCAGTTCGACGGCGTCGACGGCTTCGAGGGCCCGGAGGCGGAGGTCGCCCGAGACGGTCCAGTCATCGTCCCGGCCGGCACCGTGATCGTTGTCCAGCTCATGGGTCTTGACCTGCGTGACCTGGGAACTGTTCGACTCGGACAGAAGTTGGCGGTACGCGAAGATGGACTCGTTGAGCTGCTCGTAAGCCTCGTTCTGCCGCGAGACGAGCTGTCCGATCTGCTGGACCGCAGACCGCAGTGGTACGTACGAGCGCGCCGAACCGTTGGACTCGCCTCGGCTGACGGGTCCGAGAACCTCAACGGCAGCCTGAGCCGCACGGGCAACTCGACCGTGCAGTTCGTTGAGTTCGTGTGCAGCCCCGATGACGCGCGTCGCGGCACCGTACAGCGGCTCTCCTGGTCGATACGCGATGTTCAGCATCCAGAAGTCCTCGACGCCGAGCAGCTCGGCAACGAGGTCCGCGCCGGGCCGCGCAGTGACGTTCTGCGCGTTCACTCCGTCGCCTCCATCCGGGCGAGCAGGGAGCGGACCAGAGTGGGCAGGCTCTCGGGACCGTCGCCGATCCAGACGTGGTCGGTCGCCTCACCGAGGACATACGCGGCGTCTTCGAGAAGGCCGCTGGAGATCTCCATGCAAGCGTCGGTGATCCGGGAAGCTGCGAGCAGGGACTCGGAGAGCACCTCGACGTAGTCGACCGGCGCGAGGCCGGCGGCCTCGGCCGCAGTACGGATCGCGGCCAACTCCAGTGCGCTGAAGGCGAAGTCGAACTCGCTGTTCTGCTCCACGCTGGCCGCTGCGGCGAAGGCCGGGTCCGGTGGCTCCGTGGGGATGCCGACGCGCGTGCAGATGCGGTCGACCGAGGAGGTCAGCTCGGCGAGTGACTCGGTGAGCCATCCCAGCGCCGAGGCGTAGGAGGCCAGGGTGAACAGACCTGCTGGCGTGGTGGGGAGCGGATCGTCGGCCACGAAGCCTTCGAGCCGGTCGCTCAGCTCGCAGACGACTTGGGGCCCGCCGGACAGTGCACCGAGCACGGGGTGCAGGTAGGAGCGGCTAGCGGCCGTCGGGTACTCAGCGGTGAGGATGCCGGAGACGCTGTGCGCAACCTCGGTGAGTAGGCCAGCCAGCTCGGTACGGGCCAGGGGGGTGCGGTCGGCGGTCATCGCTGGGGAACCTTTCGAGAAGCGGCAGCAGCGGGTTGTACTGCTGCGGGAGGAGTTGCCGGGACCGCGGTCGGCTGGTCGACCGCGTGGGGAGAGCGAGAGCGAGCTGCCTGCACGCGCGCCTCGGAGGCAGAGGCTGTCTCGGTGCCCTGGTGGGGGCCGGTGCGCAGGTGCGCAGCGCGGTAGACCGCGTAGTCCTTCCTGCTCCCGGCGGCGACGAGATAGATCTCGCGCTTGTGGTGTGAGGTCGGAGGGGCCGGGCGGAACTGGATGACCATCCGGTAGGAGACGGACGGGTCGACGTAGACCTTGTGGAAGCCCGCGAGGCGACCTTTCAGCGGTAGGCAGTCGTCGCTGCCGTGGACCAGGTTCTGCAGCTCCAGCAGAGCCAAGTCGCGCATTTCGTCGGGAAGTTCCCGGAGGTCTGCGATGGCGTCGGGGTGCGCGGCGAAGGCGAAGCGGGCGCGGCTCACATCGACCGCCCGGGGCTCGGTCGCTGTGCCGGTGCTACCGACGGCGCACTCTGGGCATCGGGGCCGGCCTTCGGTAGCGCGGAGGCACCGGCCGACCGGGTGAGGGCAGCACGGGTCCGGAGGGCGGCGGCGTCGCTACGGTATTCCGCTGGCTGCGGCAGTGGGCTGTCGCGGGTTTCCAGCCAGTGTTGGGCGGCTTCCTCGTCGGCGAAGGCGCCTTCGCGCACCGTGTAGGTGCCTGCTTCGAGGCCCGCCTCTTCCAGGAAGACCCGGATCGGGGCCTGGGTTGCGGCAGAGTCCTGGACCATCGTCCAGTTCTCGGCCGGGCCGTAGTCAGTGGTGTCGCTCTCCAACACCTCGTACCGGCTTCCCGAGGAGCGGATCTGCTGCTCGATACGGGTCGACAGGTCATCGGCTGGTTGTGTGAAGCCGTCGCTGATCTGGGAGATCTGCTCGGGCGGGCAGCCTTGCCCGATCAGCCAGTTCTGAGCGAAGGACACCGAGGAGTGATACGTCGACTCGAAGGTGAAGGTGTTCAGGCTGAGATCCCGTGCGACCTTGATGGCAGCGATCTGGGGTTCCCCCGGTACACCCCAGGTGACCGAGCTGTCGTGGGCGACGACAAAACTGTGGGAGCCGTTGGGCGTGGTGTGATGCTCGGCCATGACGCTGAAGTCGCTGCCCCAGAACCGATGCTCCGCGTACTCCGAATCCGCGTCAGCGGGCTCGAAGTCCTCCAGGCGGAAGTCGAGTTCGTTGCTCATGCCGCCAGCCCCAACTGCGGTGCGGGGGTGGCCAGCACGCGATGGTTGGGCCGGGTCGCGCTCGTCGTGCACGCGGCGAAGGGGCCATCGGGAGCGCGCAGATGGGCCAGCGTCTGGTCCAGGTGGTCGCGGTGCCACGTCGAAGGACCGG
Organism: Streptomyces sp. NBC_01433; assembly: GCF_026340105.1. Classification (NCBI taxonomy): domain Bacteria; kingdom Bacillati; phylum Actinomycetota; class Actinomycetes; order Kitasatosporales; family Streptomycetaceae; genus Streptomyces; species Streptomyces sp. NBC_01433. The sequence continues at coordinate 2,883,811 of NZ_JAPEPM010000001.1, forward strand.
ACAGGCCGGCCTCGGCGTCGGTGAGCTGCTGCCACGCGAGCCAGAGGGCGTGGAGACGGGCGACAGCCTCGGGGTGTTCGTGCCACTGCTCGCACCACGGGCGGCTGGTGCTGATCTCCCGGCCGTACACCGGGAGGAATAGGTAGTTCACCCAGTCGCTGAGCGCGGCGATCTCGATCGCGTACGCCTCACCGCCCAGGGCGAGGATGAACACCGAAGTGGGGCCATCCACCTGCGTGGAGGCGGCCAGGGCGGCCGGAACGCCGTCAGGCGGCGGAAGCTCGGCGGAAGCGGGAGCAGGCTCGGAGCCCAGGCGGTCGAGGATGACGCCGTGCTGCCTGACCTCGGCCATCGTCTTGGCGAGGGTGCTGGCGAGGTCGTCGAGGTCCCCGTCGGGGACGCGGAACGGCTCCGGGTCGGGGGCGGTCGTGCTGGTGTCGGACATGGGGGCGTGCTCCATCTGTGAGACGGCGACATGAGGAAGAGGATCCGGAGGAACCGCGATTTGGTCCGGCCGGGAAAACCCGGTAATGGGGTGTTACGCCGTCGCGCAGCGAGGGCAGCGCGGGAAGGGCGGGGACAGCAACTGCACTGCTCGGGTGGCCTGTTGAGGCACGACGCCGTTGCCGAGTGCGGTGAGTTGAGCCGGTCGTCCGAGCCCCGGGGTGGCGGTGACCCAGCCGGGCTCCAGGCCCTGCATCCACTCCACGAAGTCGGCACGAAGACGTCCGGCCGCATCGGTGGGCGGTGGCGCGGGGCGGGTGAGCATCTCCCATCGGGCGATGGCGGCTGCGTACGCCCCCCATCGCTGGTCGGCCCTGCGGTGTCCGGAGCCGATTCCGTCCAGAGCGGCAGAACCACTGCTGACAGGGGAGGACGCCATCCCTTGCCCGGTCGGCGTCCCGGCGTGCCCGTGTCGCTGGCCCGCGGTGTGGGCAGCAGGGACGCCGCTGCGCTCGGCAGGGTCATGTCCCCGTTGCCGTGGCGCTGGTTGGGCGAGCCCTTGATTCCGTCCGACGCCTTCGGAGTAGGCAGGAGCCACTCCACCTCGTCGGCCAGGTTCGGGCCGTGTCCGCCGCTCTTCCTCTTGGAAGGGTGTTGCGAGCCGCCGTTCTTCGCGATGTTGCTGGTCGGCGTCTTGAACAGGGTGTTCGGCGGGCCAGGCGACGAGGAACGTGCGCTCGCGACGGTGCGGGGCTCCGATGTCGGAGGCGCGAAGCACGAGCCACTTCGCGTCGTACCGGAGGTCGGCCAGGGATCCGAGTACGGCACCGAGTGCCCGCAGAGGAGGCTGACCTGGGGTGTCTCCCAGACACCACGGGCAGAATTCCACGTCGCCAGGGGAACCGGCGGGTGAGGTGAGGAGGCCGCGCACATTCTCGATCACAACCAGGCAAGGTCGGAGGGCTTCGACCGCACGGGCGACGTGCAGCCACAGCCCGGAGCGGGTCTGGGCGTTGAGTCCGGCCCGACGGCCGGCGACCGAGACGTCTTTGACAGGGGAAGCCCGCCGTCAGGACGCACACCCGGGGCACGGCGGACCAGCCGACGGTCGTGATATCGCCCAGGTTCGGGACACCGGGCCAGTGGCGGGCCAGGATGCGCGAGGCGTTCGGATCGACCTCCGCGTGCCAGGCCAGCGTGCCGCCGAGCGCGGACTGGACACCGAGGTCCAGCCCGCCGTACCCCGAGCAGAGCGAGCCGATCAGCGGAGGGAGCGCGATAGCGGTCTGCATGTCACCGGCCCCGAGTGATCTGGTCCGCAGGAGCTGGTGCTCCCGGGCCGGCAGGCGAAGGCGAAGCGGATGCGAGTCCCGCGGTCGCGGACCGGCTACGGGCTGCCTGCAGCCGAACCAACGGGGGCGAGACCGTCGCCGACGCGGCGTGAAGGGAATCGGCTGCTTCGCGTAGGGCTGCGTCCGCCACACCGAGCGCGTCCTCCGTAACCCGCACCGCAGTCTCCCGCGCGTCCCGGGCATCGGGCTGGTCGCGAAGGTGCTCGGTCTGGTTCAGGAACGCAAGCTGATGGGCTACTGCCCCGAGCGCGGATGCCGCTTCGCCAGCGGGGCCAACGGCGGCGGCGAAGCCTGTGATGACCCGCGCACTGCGGGACTCTTGGTCTTGGTCGACGGCGCGGAAGAGGACCTCGTCGCCCAAACCGGTTATCAACGCGCCGAGTTCGGAGATCTGCCGGGCGACGGCGACGCTGTTCGGCGAGCGGTGAGGGTCTCCGGGGACCGGGAGCTTGCCGCGCTGGGCATCGAATGCTGACGCCGTGGCGCGCAGGGCCAGGGCGTCGGAGACCGGGGTGTTCTTCATGGTGAATTCCAAAGGGAGGGACAAGCGACGTAAGGGGAGGGAGGGTCAGCCGTGCCCGCGAGATGGCGGTCGCAGGGCGGCCAGGCTGGGGGCAGACCCCGGCCGTGCCGAGGATGGCGAGGCTGGGCGCGGTGCGCTGCGGGCGAGTGCCGCGTGCACCTGTGCAGGGGGCGGCCCGGTCGCCGAGCGAGTCGGGGCCGTCGGCGTCGGTGCGGGGCGGCCGTTCACCGCCTGCCAGCGGGAGCGCACTTCATCGAGGGGACCGAGCGCGTGCAACGCGTGATTGATGAGCCGCCCGGGGGTCAGAGCCTCGTTCTCCGCCAAGGCCCGGATGGTCCGCGCAGAGGTCGCCGCCGTGCGGGTGACCGACGAGCGCATCACCAACTCGCCGAGCCATTCAGCGCTGCCTGGACCCACGCCATCGCAGATGGCGGCGAGCTGATCGCCGGACAGCGTCCCGTCGGCCAGAAGCCCACGCCGCTGGGCCTCCCAGAGCAAGGTGACCCGATCGATGGGCTCACCCCGGTGGTGCAGGGCGCCGAGGCAGCGGTAGAGCTGCCCGTGGGCGGGGTCGGCGAAGTCGCCGGGCCGCAGCCAGCCGACTACCTCGTCCATGGCCTTCGGTTGCTCGGCGAGGACGGCTAGAAGGAACCGCTCGTCCTCGGCGACCTGCTCGGCCCGAACCGGAGGTGGCGTGACCGGGACGGTGGCCGGTGGAGTAGCAGGCGCGACCGGGCGCGGTTCGGTACCCCACCGCTGTGCGAGATCGCTGAGCACGCCGGTCAGGACGTCCGCGTAATGCAGGGCTCCCTCGACTTCGCCTTGTAGGGCGTCGGCACGGGCCACCTGGTGCAGACGGATCGCGTGTTCCGTGATGCTGCGATGGATCGCGCCCTCCAGCACCATGCGGCCGTACACCGGAGCGTGCGCGGGACGCGGGCAGGCCGAGATCAGGGTGTGGGCGTACACCGCGGTCAGCCCCCGTACGTGGGTGCTGGCCTCGGCGACCGCATCGGTCACCCATGACAGCGGTACGGACTCTTCGGCCAACGCGGGGTGACCGTCGTCCCGGAGCTTGCGCAACGCGGCGAACAGCGCCTGGTGGACCGGCCGGTAGAAGTGATCCGGCGCGAGCCAGTCAAGGTGCGAGAGCTGGCCCGGGTCGAGGAGCACGGAACCGAGCACCGCCTGCTCCGCGCCCAGCAGCGGGTTCATCGCTGGCCCCCTGCGTCAGAAGCAGGAGGCTCGCCCTCCCGGGCACGGAGATCGGCGACCGCTTGGTCCGCAGCGGCCATCGCCTGCGCGAGGCAGTCCAGAGTGCGGGTGAACGTGGGATCGGAGGCGAGTATCGAACCGGCGCCGCTGACCAACCACCACTGTCCGTCGCGCAGAACGACCGGCGAACGTACGAGCCGCCCCGGACGCGGCGTGGGCGCGGTCATGCCGACAACCCGAAGTCGTCAAGGGCGTTGGGCTTCGCGAGGGCCCGTTCGGTGATCGCCTTCGTCGCACGGTCCGAAGCAGGGCCGACCACCTTGGCGGACGGCTCCTTGTACCAGGGTCGGAGGTCAAGCATGGCAACCCGGATACCTGTGGCCAGGAGCAGAGCCTTGCCCTTGGGCAGGGCGCGGATCGCGTCGGGCGGCAGGATCCGCTCGGTGCGCATGCTGACCGAGGTGGATTTGCCGCCGTCGCTGGTCGACACCGAGGTGGTCTGGACGTCGTGGTCGCCGACCTGCCTGCTGAGCCGGTCGGCGAAGTCCGCGTCGTCGATGCCACTTCCGATGATCTTGACGGTGGCCGCAGACCAGAGCGCGTCCATGCCGGCCTCGCCCCAGCACCGCTGACCCTGCCGGTAGGACTGCAAGATCGTCATCGGGATGACACCCCGGCTGCCCAAGTGGCTGTACAAGTCCGGGAGATCCGAGATCTTGCACACGTTCGCGGCCTCGTCGAGGACGCATAGCGCGGGCGGGTCCAGCCGTCCGCCTGAGCGCTCGGCGACGACCACGGCCGCGCGCATCACGGCGTCAGCCGCTGCGGCGATGATCGCGCTCGCGCTGCCGCCGCCGTCCTTGCTCAACAGGTACAAGGTGTCGCGGGACGTGGCGAACGCGAAGGGCTTGAACTCAGGGAGACCCTTGGCGGGGGTTACCCACGCTGCGACGTCCGCATCGAGCAGGCAGCTCGCGTACTGCCGCGCCGTCTCGAAGATTCCGTCGCGCGTTTCCGTCGCACCGGAGACGGTCCCCTGGAGCTGGGCCGCGACCGCGTCGTGGCCGGCATCGGTGAGCAGGTCGACCGGGGTCCGGTCGGCGGGGGAGGCGAGCCAGGCAAGGACGTCGGTGATCGGGCGGCGGTGGCTGGCGGCAGCGAGGAACAGCGCGCCGAGCGTGTTGCTCGCGGCGGTGGACCAGAAGTCGGAGCCATTCGAATCGTCCACGCTGGCGGCGACGAAGTGCCCGGCCAAACGCTTCGCCCCGGCCAGGTCGCGAGCGTCGGCCAGGATGTCCCACCACATCTCGCGCGGGTGGTGGGCGATCTGCTGCGGGTCGAGCGTCCAGATCGCACCGACCTCGGCCCGAGCGTCCACCGTCGCGGTGAAGGCGTCGTTCGCGGCTTTGTTACTGGTGAGCAGGACCGGGCCGGGTGCCGCGAGAATCGCGGGGATCGCGAGCCCGGATGTCTTTCCAGAGCGCGGAGCCATGATCGCGACGATCACGTCCTCCCAGGACGCGCGGACAGGGGCCCGGCCCGGGGAAAGGGCGCCGAGAAGGATTCCGCGGTCGGCAGGGGCGACCTCTTTTACACTCCCGGCCGCTCAAGGACGGCCGCAGGCTCCTGGCCTTGGCGGTGATCTCCTTGTCCAGCAGCGGGGCAAGGTCGGCTTTCCGGGCAAGGCCGGTCTTCGTGCCGCCGCGCAGGCGCATCCACAGCACCAGGCCGAGGACGGTGAGGCAGGCCGACAGCAGGCCGGGGATGATCCGCGCGCCGACCAGCAGGGCGGTGGGGCTCAGGTGCGGCCACAGCACCTCGGGATGAAGCAGTGCGTCAGTGGCCCTGAACGGAGGCCAAGTGCCCGCTCCCAAGAAGGAGTTGGTGAGGGAACCGCTCAGCCAGGCCAGCGAACCGAAGGCTAGCGCGATGCCGAGTATGCCGAAGAGGAGGTAGAGGAGCGCGTCCGACCCGGTGGTGGTCGAGGGCGCGCTGGTACGCGGTGCGGGCATGGTGAGTCCTGGAAGTAAGCGCAGGCGACTGATGAGGGCGGGGCACGCGGCGCTCTTCTGCTGATCATCGAGGAGGCTCCTGTTCAGGAAGGGAGTCGACGGCCGGGGCTATCGAGTGCGAGGGGCTCGGGGCGGCGGAGTGCTCGGCGCAGCGTCTGCGGAGCCGACCGGTGACGTCGTGCGCTGGGTGGCAGCCTTCGGTGAGGAGGTACGGGCAGCGCGCTGCCGATTCGTTTCCGCAGTGCCATCGGGGGTCGGCGGTACCGGACCAGCACCGAGGACATCGCTGAGCAGCTCCCTGGTTCGCAGGACATTGACCATCTCGTGGTGCCTGGGGTCGGTGCGTTCGGCAGGGCACGCGGCGATCCCGTCCTCGGCGACCTCCAATTGCTCTTGGACGTCCAGGAGCATGCCGTGGGCGGCGGCCAGCCGCGTCCAGGTCTCGAAGGCGGGGTTGTGGTTCGGGTCGTCGAACGTCAGGCGGACGCGGGTCCAGTCGGCGGCGGCGGCGACGAGTTCGGTCAGCTGCGGGAGAGCGCCGACCAGCGCACCGTTGATCTCCTCGACGATTCCGGCGACCTCGTTGGGCTCTGCGGTCTCGGTGAGCCGGGCGATCATCCCGGGAACGGAGTACGGGTCGGAGGGAGGATGGGGCAGGTGGCGGACCTGCAGCGGCTTGTCGGAGCCCGACGTCTCGCTGCCGTGGGCGAGCCGGATGTTGTGCTGCATCGCGGCACCGATGGCCTCGCCGATGCTCGGGTAGAACTCGGGCACGGTTGCTCCTCGATCATGTACTGGACTTCCGGGCTGGGTGGGGGCACGAGACCGACGTGCTCCCCACCCGGATGGACGGTCACAGGTCTGCGTTTCGGATCTGTGGCGTCCGAGGGCAGTGGGAAGGTTCACGGGGCCACCGACAGAGTCAGGGCGTCGGCGAGAGACGAGAGAGAGCCCTGGGCCGCTTCGGCGCTGTCTGCGGTGACGATGAGGAAGCCGACCCGGCTGGTGTCGAGGTTGCCCGCCGGCGGCAGTACGACCCGCTCTCCGACGTCGCGGAGCCATGTCACCTGATGCAGCCACGGGGACTCCGGACCAGGGTGGATCGCCAGGTCGCGTGCGGAGAGGGTGCCGGTGGCCGGGGGATAGACGATCTTTATCGCAGCAGTGCTGTGCGCCGTGGGCGTCAGGTCGGGAATCTGTCCGCAGGCGATATCGGCCGCGATACGGGGCAGATCGAGGCCGGTGGCGAGGCGGACGAGCTGCCCGATTAGGTCGCCGCCGATACGGGAGTTGACCTCGATGATCCGTGGACCGGACGCGGTGAGGCGCATCTCAACGTGTTGGACGCCAGCTGTCACGCCCAGCGCCCGCACTGCCTGGACGGCGACGGGGGCGACCTCGGGCAGGAGCGGGTCGCCGGCACTCACGGTGTGGCCGACCTCTTCGAAGTACGGAGGGAAGGCGACCTCCTTGCGGGTCACGGCTAGCGCGGTGGTGACACCATGCTGAGTGACGCACTCCACCGATATCTCCGGACCGGCCAGGTACTCCTCGACCAGCACACCGCTGCCTTCCGGGCCTTGCTCACCGGCTCCGGCGGCAGCGAACTCCCAGGCGGAGGGCAGTTCCTCGGGCGTATCGACGCGGACCACGCCGATGCTGGCGGCATGGGAGGAAGGCTTGAGGACGACCGGGAAACCGGTGCGGAGGGCGGCTGTTTCCGCCGCGGTCAGGTTGTCGACGCGGGTGGATGTGGCCGAAGGCACGTTGTGCTCGTCGAACAGGCGGCGGCTGGTCGCCTTGTCCCGGCAGGCAGTCATCGCCGCAGTGCTGTTCCCGGGCACGTTGAGACGGGCGGCGAGTTCAGCGGTGGGCACCAGCGTGTACTCGTCCCAGGTGACGACTCCGGCGATGGAGTGACGAGCTGCCAGGGCCAGGCCGGCTGCGACCACGGCCTCCGGGTCGTGGGTGTCGGCGACCTCGTGGTCGACCACCAGGTGCTGCTGCCAGGAAGGCGGCTTGGTGTCGATCAGCGCGATCGGGTACGCGGCGGCGACCTGCTCGACGCAGTAGCCGCGATAGACGGGATCCGTGCCGCCGACGACGATCAGCAGCGGGCGAGTGGTTCGGGACATGGAGAGCCTCCGTGAGGTGGTGGTGGGAAGAGGAGGAAGGACAAGGTGCACTGGGGCGCTCAGCGACCGTTCACACGGCATCCGGCGCTGGGGCGGGCTCCTTGTGGAGTGCAGGAACCTGCGGCTCGGAGAGGTCGCAGGCGGCGCGGTGCCGTCGCAGACCGGCGAAGCACGCGGTCAGCGCCAGGCCCTGGAGAGCGGCGCACGCCAGGAGCAGGTGCGGAATGTCAGCAGGGGGCACGAGCGCGATCAGGACTCCGGCCAGCGGAAGCGGAAGCAGTACCAGGATGATCGTCACCGCCAGGGTGGAGCCGAACGCCTGCGCCGGGATGAGACGGGACCGCAGGGTTCGCAGGACGACGGTCATCGCGCCTTCGCCAGCCATGACCGCCGCCACCGCCACGGTGTACGTGGCGAAGCTCGGCGCGAGGGCGGTCGCCAGACACGCCGCCGTTGAAATGGCAGCCGTCACCGCGCCGACCGGCCAGATACCGAAGCGGTCGATCGCACGGCGACTGGTCCACACGGCAATCAACGAGGCAACTGCTGCCGCGCTCCAGACCGAGCCGACGGCGACGGTGGAGTAGTGGAAGTGGTGGATGACGGTGATCGGGGCGGCGGCCTGCAGTACGCCCGTGGCCAAGTTGGAGGCGGCCAGGCCGCCGACCAACCACGGGAGGGCTGGGGTGCGGCGCAGGGTTGCCCACCCGGTCAAGAGACTGCTGGGCGCTGAGCTGTGCCCCGGGACGCCTCCAGCGCTGGATGCAGTCGCGGCAGCGGTCAGAGCCAACAGGGCGACCGCGGTCAGGAGCAACGTCGGGCCGGCGAGAAGCAGTAGGCCGCCCAAGAGCGGACCGACGAGCATCGCGCACTGGTCGATCCCGGTCTGCGCGGCCTGTACCCGATGGGCCTCGTTGCCCAACCGGCGGCTGGCTTCAGCACCGAGCGTCTCCATCGCGACGAAGGAGACCTCCGCGAGCAGCCCGGAGACAGCACCGAAAGTCAGGACAACACTCGTTGTCATCGTCCCGGTGCCGGGCAGGACAAACAGCACGGCACCGGCCAGGGCGACCACGGCAGTACGCACCAGGTTGGACATCCGGAAGACACGGCCGGCACCCCACCGGTCGACCATCGATCCGGCGAAGGAGAAGGCCGCCAGCCGAGGTGCCCATTCGAGGAGGAACGCAAGGCCGGTCAAGGCGGTGGAGCCGGTGGTGACCAGGACCAAGAGCGGGACGGCGTAGGTGGCCGTTGCGCTGGCCAGAGCGTCGGTGACCCGCATGAGATAGGTGCGTTGCAGCCCGGCGACGGGAGCGGTTGAGATCATCTGGGTCACCGCGCCCGAGGGCCGGGGGCCTGTGAGGGGCGCACAGCCGCGCTGGTATCTGATGCCCCACCACCGAAGGCCGAGGAGACCTTGGCCTTAGCCGCTGCGGGCGAAGTGGCGAGAGCGGCGGCTCGGGGGCCCGGGAGCCTCGGAAACGGCTTCCGTGCCTCGGCCTGCGACTCCTGTGTGCGGCCGACGCCGAGCAACTCGACCTCCGAGTCGTGGAGTTCCGACTGCGCCGAGCTGACGAACTCAGCAGCGAACCCAAACCGGTCGGCGAGTTGATACGCCTCGTCGTCGAGGTCCGTGATCTGCTCGCTTGCCGCCTCCAGCGCCTCCCGCACACGCTCCAGCGCGCCGTGTTCGGGGTGGAGGAGGTGGTCGACTGCCCGTCGAAGGTCGTCACCGTTCTCGGCAGACCTGATCTGGTCGGTGAGCCGGAGGAGTTCCGCTCCGGCGATGTAGGGCCCGAGCGGGTTTGCCGGGGTGGCCGCGCGGCCGGAGTCGAGGGAGGGGTCGAGGTCGACTCCGTAGCGGGCGGCACGAAGCATCTCGGCCGCGTGGGTGGCGATGGCCGCGCGGTCGACGGCCGGGGTCGTGGTGGGCAGGCGATGGCGTCGGCCGTACCAGTCCTCGATCTGCTGGAAGCCGGCGTGCTTGAGGAGCGTGGCGGAAAGGTCGTCGCTGGCGCCCTTCGCCGAGACGCTGCCGCTGGGCTCGGCGGTGATGGTGATGGAGGGGGCGGGCACGTTGGTCTCCGGGGCTCGGGATATCGGTTCTGGCGTGGTGGGCAGGTGACCCAGCTCGGCGGCGATTCGGCGGCACTCCGTTTGGAGGCGGAAGGCATCTCGGTAGCCGTTGTGGAGGCTGCCGTCCTCACGAGCGAGGGTGGCCACGACGTGCACCTGCCGAGGCTGGTTGCGCATAGCGATCCACCGGCAGGCATCCGGATCGCCTTCTGGAGCGACACCGGTAGCGGCCACGAGGCGGCGGGCGACCGTGGCCCATTGGGAGTCGGTGAGGTCCGGTCGGCCAGGGTCGGAGCGGACCGAGCAGATCCATACCGGCTGTTCGGGTGCGCGGACCCCGAGACGTTCCAGGGGAGCGTCGAGGGCGCTGGCCAAGTAGGGCGGCGAGCCGGTTTCGGCGAGCAGGTCGATCGGGGCTCCGTGGCCGTCGCCCGCGATCAGCCGGGGACTGGTGTGACTACCGCGCTCGCCGGGCCCGTAAAGGTACGAGAGCAGGCCAGCGGTGTTGCTGGCGCGCTGCAGGTGGGCGATCACGGCGGCTACCTCGAAGGGGAGTGGCGAACAGGAGCCCGGTCTCCGGGCTGTCAGGGAGAGGATCCGCAGGATTCGCGATTTGGCGCGGCCGGAGATTGCCGGTAGAAGCCACCGCTCATCCCGGGGTGTCGAGGTCGTGGTCGTAGGTGAAATTCGCGCAGGCGGCGCGGGCGAAGTAGGCGTCGTTGTGCAACCGGGCCCAGCGGCCGTCCTGGCGTATGACGGTCGCGACGATGTCGAGCCCGCTGGCCTGGTTACGCATGGCCACCCACCGGCAGGCCGCCGGATCGGCGTCCGGCTCTATGCCGGTGGCGTCGAGAACCTCGCGCGTCAGCTCGAACCAGTCGCCGTCGTTGAGTTCCACGTCGGTGGTGTTGCGAATGGCGCAGTGCCAGGTGAGTCGCTGGGACGCGGTGTGCCCGGTCCGCGGTTTCCGCAGCGCGACGGGTTCGTCGAGCAGCAGTGCCAGGTGCGGGAGGACGACGGTCTCCTGGGCGGTCAGTTCCGAGGACCAGGCGGTGAGGAGGTAGGGGGCAAAACCTGGCTCGCTGCGGTGGAGGTGGCCGAGGAGGTCCGTGGTGCTCTCGGTGCGCCGGACATCGCAGCGCAGGGGGTACTCGGGCATGGGGTATCAAGGTCCTTGAAATAGGAGCCGGTGCCCCGCCGAGGCGGGGCACCGTGCGGTCAGAAGTGGGGGTTCTCGGTCGGCCGGTCGGCTTCGGTGGCTGCCTGGAGCAGTTCCGTGAGGTCGTCGGGCTCGGAGGAGCGCTGGTCGATCCACCACCCGGCACGGGTGATGGCGCGAGCGGCTGCCTCGATCTCCTCCCACTCCGTCTCGCTGGTCTCGCCTTCGAGGACCAGGGCGGTGTAGGCAGCCGCCAGGACCTGGTGGCGACAGCGCACACCCCAGGCGACCGCTCGCTCGGTCCCCTCCAGAGGAGGCATCCGGTACTGCTGAGACCAGGCTTCGGATTCGGCCTGCTCTTCGGCCCGTTTGGCCTCCAGCCAAGCGGCCTTGTCCTGCTCGTCGCCCTCCTTGGCGGCCCGCCAGCAGTCGGTGCACTCCTGTTTGGCGAGCCACTCGGCGAAGCCCGCGCGACGGTCGGCTGCGCGGTCGGACAGGTCGCGCTCGGCCGAGTGGCCGCAGGAGTGGGTGATCTGCCAGATGGTCGCCACCCCCGGGGAATTCCGTTTGATGGGCGTTACGTTCGAGGTCGGGCTGCTGGTCTGGGGCTTCATATCGAGTGCCTTTCGTTGGCGGTTGGGGTGGTGGCCTGCGTCGCTGCGGAGGGTCGTGCATCAGATGCACGATTCATGCGGCGGACGGAGGTGGTCTGGACTGCTTGGCGGTGGTCTCGGGGACGCTTCCGCCTTCTGCGTCGTCTCAGCGCGTCCTGCGAATGGCGTTTGTGGCCGCCGTGGCGATGGCGGCGGGAGCGCTGGAGGGCTGGGTCAGGTGCAGCAAGGTGGTCCCCGGCAAGTGGCGGGACTCCGCGGTGACGGTGAGCTGGAGTACGGCGCAGCCGGCGGTCGTGAGCTGCTTGACGCGGGTGACGGCCGCAGCGGTTTCGTCGCTGCCGTAATGGGCGTCGGTGACGATCACGAGGAGGCGGCCGGCGCCGGGGCGGCTGAGTTCGAGGCCGTGGTCGAGTGCGTCGATGGCGTCGCCGAGGTTGTGGTGGCCGCCGTTGGCATCGAACGTCGTCACGCGCTCTGGTGCTCGGTGGGTGGGTCGGGTCAACGCGGTCAGGTGCTGGTCGTAGGCGATGGTGGCGGTGAGGGAGTCGGGGTCGGTCAGGGCTGCTGCGCGTGCCACGATCCAAGCAGCGGACGCGACTGGTGCGCAGGCGGCGCGCATGGAGCCGGAGACATCGACGGCGATACCCACACGCAGCGGCGGGGTGGGGGAGTTGCGGCGGCGGGTGTGTGTGAACGGTTCCGCGGTGGGGACCGACCCGGCCGCGCGCTGGGCGTCGCGGGCGAGGGCCGCGCGCATGTTGAGGCGGCCGGGTGGGGTGGGGCTGGTGGTCCGCTCCTCGGTCCGCTCGCGGTAGGCGGCGGCACGCAGGGCACGGCTCAGGCGCGCGGCGGCACTCTGCTCGGCGGCGGTGGGCCTGCGGGTGCCGGTGACCGGGTTGCCGTAGGGCGCCGGTGTGCCGTCGGGGTTGACGGTGGTGCCACGGGTGTTGAAGACCGACTTGGCGGTGGCGGCGGCTTGACGTCGCTGGCCGGCCCGCTGGGCGCGGTCCTGAGTCTGCGCCTTGGACTTCGCGGCCACGGCGTTGGTCGCTGCGGCCTGTGCCTCGAGGTCGGCGGCGTCAGTGGCGGCCGTGCTGTCCATGACGACCCCCACGGCGCCGGACAGCAGATCGGTGAGGTTCTCGGGCACGGGCAGGCCGGGGGCAGCGGCGTCCAGAGCGTCGCACCATTCTTGAGCGTGCCCGAGCATGGTCGTGGCATCGTGGTCGGCGCACTGATGGGCTGCGGTCCAGAGGCGGGTGAGGGTGGCCAACAGGTCTGCGCCCAGCACCTTTTCGCACAGATCGGCGACGGCCCGGGTCTCGCCGGCGTCCAGGATGCCGACGTCACGGCGGCCGAGGACCAGGGCCGCCACTCCGGCGGCGTGCTCGATGCCCTGAAGGGTGGGGTGGGCGATGTCGGGCATGACCAGGGTGCGAGCACTGGTACGCAGGTACGTGCGGTCCGTGGGCCGCGTGATCAGATGTGCGCCTTCGACACGGCTCTCCTCCAGCAGGAGCGCGGCCTCGACGACACGGGGGTTGGCTCCGGTAGGCGCCGTCCAGACGGAGTGGGCCGCGTGCGCGGCCTCGTGGACGAACACTCCCCAGGCGGCGGGATACCGCTCCTCGTCGCCCACGATCCGCGGATGGATCTCGTGGGCCTTCAGCGGGGAGAACAGGGCGGCGTCGAACTCGACCTCGCCCAAAGTGGGGAAGAACGCGGCCGGTGCGCCGCTGCGCGTGCCGGGACGGCAGGTGACGAGGAGGTCCTGGCGGCCGGAGAGGGCGACCAGCCGGTCGCCGAGTTCGGCACCCACGCGCAGCCATGCGGCCGGGGAGGAACGGGGCTGCGCGGGCGGGGCGCCGTCGTCGTCCCATCGCGCGAGGTCGGCGTCGACGTCCGGCGTGACGGCGGGGGACTGGACGTGGTGGTGGGCGCTCATCGCGAGCGGCCCTGCTGTGCGGAGCCGGTGCTGCCCGGGGGCTGCCGGACGGCCGAGGCGGGGAGCTGCTTGCCGAGGGTGAGGGGTGCGATCTTCTTGACGCCGACAGTCTTGATGACGGCGTCGGCGACGGCGTCGCGATCCTCCACAGGAGCGATGCCGACCAGGTTCGCGAGCGCGGCATTGGTGCCGAGGACGGCCTCGGTCTTCTGGTAGCTGAGCAGCTCCCGCAGTTGGGGGGCCCAGCCCAGCTCGCCGAGTTCGACCTGGCGGGCGAGGTGTCGAGCGACCCGGACCACCCGGGCATCGATCCTCAAGGCCAGGGCGAGGTCATAGTCCGTGCCGATCTGAATCTGCACGCTGAACCGGGACGACAGCGCCTCCGTCAAAACAGCCCCGTGGACGCCGGGATTGTGGCCCGCCACCACATAGAAGCCCGGCTCGGCCTTGATGGTCTCGCCCTTGTGGGCCTTGACCTGGATCTGCCTGCGCCCGTCCATCGCGGGATACAGCGCCGCCAACACCTTCGGCGAGATCAAGGTGGCATCGTCGATCAGCAGGGCACGGCCCTCGGTCATCGCGGTGACCAGCGGACCGTACTGGAAGACGTAACCCCCGCTGTCAGCCTGCGTGTACTCGCCGATCAAGTCGCCGACCGTGGTGTCGCCGTCACCGGCGACGGTGAGCAGGTCCGGGAACGCCGCCTCCACCAGCGACGTCTTGCCGGTGCCCGGAGGGCCGTAGAGCAGCACCGGCACGTCGGCGTCGCGCAGACGGTTCAACGCCTCGACATCGGGCAGATCGGCCAGCTCCCGGGGGTGGTAGAGCTGGCCCCCCGCGCGGCGGATCGGGCCGGTCTGCTTCGGCGTGGCCGCTGCGGTAATGGTCGTGCGGGCCATGGCCGCCTGAGCGCGGGGAGCGTGGGTGCCCGGTGGGCTGATCACAGCGGTCTGCGCGGCTGCGGCAGTCTTCGCGTTCGCGCGGAACTCCGGCTGTCCGCTGCCGCCTTGGTCTGCCTCGCCGCGCCGCACCAGGGTCAGGGCCGCGTTGCGGACGGCGCCGTGGGAGTGGCCCAGCTGCCGGGCCATGCCCCCGATGGTGAGCGCATCTGCCGGCCGGTCGGCCAGCAGACGGGCCACCTTGGCCCGTAGTTCGCCGCCCTTGGTGCGCGCTGGACTGGTAGGCGGTCCGGGTGTGGTCACAACGAGGCTCCTTCAACAGGTAGGGCGGCGGGCGGGGTTGGCATGGGCTGGAGGGGCTGGTCGGTCTCGGAGCGGATCACGGACTGTGCCGACATCGGCGACCGGGCCAACCGAGGCGTACCGTCGGCGCTCACCGGCCGACCGAGGGCGCGGTCCAGCGGCAGGGGATGGCCGGCGACGAGCAGCTCGTCGGCTGGCGAGCAGGCCCGTGCGTCCGCTCCGTACCGGGTTCCGTCGCTCGGCAGGCGCAGCCGGGCGTCTCTTCGAAGCCGTCCTGGAGCAGGATTCGCCGGGCGGCGGCGTTGTAGCCGGTGGTGGTGATCTCCCCGGTGATGGAGTGCCGGATCGGCACGAACGGCTCTGCTGGTGCGTCGGGCACGGCGGAACTCCTATCGGTGTTGGCGGGAAAGCGGTGGGGTGTTGGGCGAAGGCGAGGAGGGCCCGGAGCTTTTAGGGGTCAGCGATTGCGGGAGAAGGCGATGCGCGGGTCTACCGGCCGGGCCGCCGGAGCGGACGCGGCGGGAGCGGGAACCGGCGCCTTGCCCGGGAGGCCGGCGCGGGCTGGGCTGGCGGCGAGCGCGGCAGCGCTGATGGGGAACTTGTGGGTGGCCAAGCCCTGGCTGTGCTCGTGGCGTGCGGGTGGCGCGGGTGCAGGAGGGCGGCGGGCTGTTACGTCCTGGGCGAGACGTGGCTGCACCGCGACCTGGAGGTCGGATCGGTGCATCGTCATCGCGGCGCTGGCGACCTTTTCCAGGGCTTCGCTGCGGTCGGAGGTGATCGGCAGCGTGTAGATGTCCAGGTCCGGGTTCAGCCGCCAGCCGTGTTCCTCCAGGATGAGTCGGCCGCCGAGCGCAGAGGAGTGGTCGTTGGTGGCCGCGACGATGCCTAGACGCGGATGCTCGGCGAAGGCGACGTCGGGATCTATGCGTAGAGGGCGCTCACGGGCCGGAGCCGCACCGGAGGCCAGCGAGGGGTCGAACGCGGCATCCACGTCAACTTGGTAGCCGGACTTACGTAGCAGTGCGACGGCCCGGGTGGCGCGACCCTGTCCGTCACGCTGCTGGTCGGCCAGTGCGTACAGCGTCGGCTGGTCCGGGACGGGGTGAAAGTCGAAGCCCTTCAACATCCATGTGCTTGCGGCGAGTTGCTTTGGGTTCGCGGCGACGATGCCGTAGTCGGGGTGGCGGCCGACTGCGATGTCGGGGAGCGAGTCGTAGTGGGTGGGCATAGCAGATCCATCCGGTGGAAGCTCGGGGGCCGGCGCGGTCGAGGGTCGGGATGGTTCTGGTGGGGTGGGCCATGGCGGACTCCGAGGCGGGAAGCGGTCAGCGACCGGGTACAGACGAGGAGCGACGAACGGGTGGCAGCGCCGGGCGTATGGCCGACGCGGCTGGCTGTGGTGTCGGCGTCGTGCGCTGGGCTGTTGGCGAGAGTGCGCGAGCGGCACTCGCTCGTGGTGAGGCAGCGCCCGCCCGCGGAGTCACGCCGAGCTGATCAAGGCGCGAGTCGATCGCGGCGAGCAGACTTGGAACGTTGCCGCCGTGTCGTGCGTGGGGGCCGTCCGGCTCCGAGTCGTAGATCACTTCGTGGATTGCGGAGTCGTCAGGATGCCCACGGGTCACCAACCAGCTCTCCGGATGCCCGGGTGGATGCTCGGTGGACGGCTCCTGGGGTGGCGAGATGATCAGCGAACTACCGTCAGGCAGCCCGACGTGGACGATGTAGTCGCTGAGGCCGTACTCGACGGTGCACTCCAGGCCGCGCTGCCGAAGGGGAACGGTGACGTGCCCGTACCCGTGCTCCCGTTCCACGGATGCCGCTGTGAAACGCAGAGGAGGATCGCTGGCGCGCGCGGTGATGCGAGTGCTCTCGCTTTCGAGGGAGACCAAAGGCTGGTCGGATTGCATGGACCTCTCCTTGGCCCGGCGCCCCAGCAGCCGACGGCGCGAGCCGCAGACCGTGGGACGGCAGAAGTATTGGTGTTCCACGAGGATCCGGAGATTGGCCGGTTTGGCGTCGCCGGAACTCTGTGTTAGCGGCGTCAGCGAGAACGATGCGCGGGAGGCGGATTCGGAGCGGGCGGTGCAGGAGGCGAAGCAGCAGGAGTGCTGCGGTTGCCCGGTGAGGACCGCGTGAGGGCTACCTGAGTGCGTTCGGTCTGCGGAGACTGGTCGGTGTCCGCCCGCCGGACCAAGTAGTCGCCAGCCCGCGCGAGCGCCGGACCTTGGTATGACAATTCGTCCGCGTAGTGCCAGCCGTCGGCGTTGCGGATCTCCTCCGCGCGGCTCACGTACAGCTCTCGCGAACCGGGTTGCGAGGCGTCCATGAGCGCCAACACGTCATCCCACTCGTGCCGGATCTGGCCTGCTCGTTCCAGGTTGGTGTCGATGCCGCGCAGCCGCCGGAGGTCCTCGCTGATCGGCCCCTCGACGTAGTCGGCACCGACGGCGGCGGCCCGCACACCAGCCAGTACCTCGGGGCCGTGAGCGAGGAAGACCTCGACGTGTTTCCACGCTTCGGCGTCACGTTTCACCTTGCCGTCGTCGTAGCCGTCATCGATGGGCCAGCCGTCGCGGTCGCAGAAGGAATCCGAGACCGCATCCCAGTCGTCGGACGCCTGGCGGATGCCGGCGGCGGCAGCAGCCAGGGCCGGGATGTGCTGGCGCCACGCCAGGTGATCGGAGGTCGAGGATGGCTGGTCTTCATGGGGTGCGGATATTTCGGGCACGGTAGATCCTTCTTGCTTCGTGTGCTTGTGCCTTTGCTCATCGCGAGCGCGGCAGTGCGCGGACGGCGGAGGGCGGGATGGGGGCAGGGGCCGGGATTTGCCGATCGCCGGGAAGCCCGCTGAGTGCCACGGCCGGGGAGACGCGAGCCGCCGCTGCCGGTCGTCGGGAGCGGGAGTGGATCTCGTCGTCCAGGCCCTCCCCCACGAGGTGCAGCTCCTCGCCAAGATCGGTCAGGCGTTCCGCCAGGGCGTCCAACTCGGAGGCGCTGTCACGGGCTTCGTGTGTGCGGCACCACTCCGAAGCGGTTTCGAGGAGCTGGTGCAGCCGGGCCACCGCGCCAAGGTCGTCCGTGAGTGCCTCGTGGAACAGCCCGGCGAACTCCTCGGGATGGGCGGCGGCAAGGCGGTCGATCCAGTTGCTGGCCGATGCCGCGGTGCGCGGGCTCAGGCCCGAGGCGGCGCCTCCCCCGTAGCCTCGGAGGTCTGGTCGCGGTACGGTTGACGACATTGCTCAACTCCCTTTACCTATAGGCCGGTTGAGCTAGGCCGACATTCGGGCGTCGGTGTCGAACAGCTCTCGCTCGGCGGGGTGCAGGATGTGCTGGGTGATGAAGCTCCGGCTCGCGACCTTCCACAGGCCCCGGCCCTTGGTCAGGGCGGACACCGCCTGGGTCTCGACGCCGGTCAGGCCGAGCAGCGAAGCGGCAGCAGCGAGCTGGTCGGGTTCCTGCCGGTAGATGATGCGAGTGGAGCAGTCGGCCAGCAGGCCCTCGGCCAGCACCCGGCCGCGCGAGCCGGCATCGCCTGCGCTGAGCAAGTCGCTGAGGCGGTGGATGACCATCAGGTTCGCGATGCCAAGCCCGCGAGAGAGCTTCCACTGCGACTGCATGCGCTCCAGCAGGCCGACGTGCCGCATCACCCGCCACGCCTCGTCGTAGATCACCCAGCGCCTGCCTCCGTCCGGGTCGGCGAGCGCGGACTCCATCCACGCCGACGCGCAGGTCATTGCCAGCACCAAGGCGGTGTCGTCGCCGGAGCCGCCGAGGCGGGAAAGGTCGATGGACAGCATCGGCGTGGTCGGGTCGAAGGCCACCGTCGAGGGGGCGTCGAACATGCCGCTCAGATCGCCGTGGACCAGTCGGCGAAGGGCGTGCGCGAGGTCCTGTGCGGCCGGTCCCATATGTCCGGCCTGGTCGCCGAGGGCCCGGTCGAGGCGCTCGGGCGAGCCGAGGGCGTGCGCGATCTCGCCGAGCAGCGGCACCGTGCCCCCGGCGTCGGCCTCGGCGACCACCAGGTCGAGAGCGAGGTCCAGGGCGGTGTGTTCCATCGGCAGGAGATCGCGCTTCAGCACGGTGCGCGCCAGGGCCGCCAGGAGAAGGAGGCGGCGCTTGCGGACCTCGGTCGACCAGTCGCCCTCGCTCACCGAAGCGGGCCGGGCCGGAGCATCCAAAGGGTTCAGCCGACCCGGAAGCCCCGGCCCGAGCGCGATGCTGTAGCCGCCGAGGGCCTGGGCGACGGCCGTCCACTCTCCCTTGGGATCGCAGGGCACGTAGATGCGGTAGCCGTGGGCAATCGCCCGGGTGGCTATCGACTTGGCCAGCGCGGACTTGCCCATGCCGATGATCCCGGCCAGGACGGCGTTCGGATTGGTGAAGCCCTCGATCCGCCCGCTGCTGTACAGCGAGAACGGGTCGTAGCAGAACGCCGCCTCCGCGTGTACGTCACGTCCGATGAAGATCCCCTCGGCGCCCAGGCCGCCCTCGGCGAGAAACGGATAGGCGCCGCTGACAGTTGCGGTGGTCATGCGGTGGGCGGGGAGGCTGAGCTTGCCGCCCCGAGCCGAGGAGGGACCGGGGCGTCCGGAGGGCGGGTAGATCGGCCGCAGTTCCGGGTCGTCCTCGGCGCGGTGCTTCGGCGGGGCTCCGGCGCGGCGGGCCTGGCGGCGGGCCTCGGCGAAGCCTTCGCGGGCGGCACGCTGCTCGGCGCGTGATGCCTTGCGGGGGACGAACAGGTGGGAGGCGCTGGCGCGGGTGCGGGGCATGAACGTTTCTCCAGACGGAAGGCGTGTCAGCGGCGGACGAGGCCCGTGAAGGGCGAGTGCAGGTCGGCCGGGGTGGTGCGGCGGCGCACCAGGTGCGCAGTGCGCTGGTGGCGCTGGCAGATGGTCAGCTCTGGTGCCCCCTCGGGCAGGCCCGCCTGGCATCCCTCGCGTTCGGGCACCTCGCCGGAGTCCGGCCGGGGTGCTGCGTGGTACGCGGCGTGGATGTGATCGGCGGCCTGCCAGATCCGGGTGCTGGTGGCGCGAAGCTGGTCGCCTTCGACCGGCACGAGCTGGCCGGTGCGGGCGGCATGCGCGTCGAGCAGGCCGTGCAGCGAGACGAGGTGGGCGTGCAGGGTGTCCAGTTCGGCCCGGGTGGTGACAAGGGGGCCGCCCGGAATGTTGAGCGAGCGGTGGAAGTCGAGCGCGGCGGTGGCGAAGGGCACGAAGTCCTGCGCGGGCGGGCTGGCGGTGCGGGACATGGGGGTGCTCTTTCAGGGGGAGGGAGGGCCGGCATCAGGCGGCGAGGGCGAGCGGCATGGCGGCGACCGTGAACGCTTCGGCCTGCTGCCAGGTGAGCGGCCGGAGGTCGAGCTGGGCGCCGACGGCCGCGGTCTCCACGACCGCGCAGGCGGAGCGGAGTTCGTCCTCCGAGTCGGCCGAGACGGTCAGCAGCCCGGTCAGGGCGACATCCGCGTGGCCCGCGATGAGCTGGCGCTCCCGGGACTTGATGTCCTGGTACTCGATCGAGTCCGCCTCGGAGTCGACCTGGCCCCGCCGGGCTCGCTCGGCAGCGTCGGCGATCACGCTGGACTTCTTCCGCTGGACGTCGCGCAGGGCTGCGTCCAGTCCCTTCGGCTCGTACGACAGCGACAGCGTGCGCCGGACCCCGGCGGTGAACAGGAGCTGGTGCAGGAAGCCGGCCGACGTTTCGGTGCGGGGCCAGTTCTCCACCCAGTACGTGGCGTGCACGGCCGAGTCGGTCGCGATGTGGTCGGCCTTCTCGACCACCACGACCGGACCAGCAGCAGCAGGATCAGCCTCGGGATGCCCTGCCGTGGACCAACGGTCAAGCGTTGCAAGGGCCTTGGGGTCGTACGCGGTGCGCACGACGGCCGCGATCTCGCGGGCGGTGAGCCAGCCGGTGGGGTTGAGTCCGGCCGTTCGCGCGGCCTGATCGAAGGTCGAGGTGAGCTGTGCCAGGACACTGAAGGAACCGGTGAGGCCACCACCGGCCTGGTTGATCAGCCGTCGTGCGGCCTTGGCGTCCAGGGACACCGCGACGTACGCCTCGTGCGGTGCAGCAGCAGGGCCGGCGCTCTGGATCAGCTCGCTGTAGATCGCACCCGCCATGGGGGCATGCGGCTGGCCGTGCTCCTCCCAGTACCGGCGCAGCGCGTCGCCGGAGTCCGGAACGGTGCGCTCGATCACCTGGATCCGGGCAACCTGGCCCGTGCGGGCGAGTGCGGCCAGCGCACGTCCCCATCCGTTGACGTTGGCGTTCTGGGTGCCCGGGTCGAGCAGCGCGTAGGCGCGGGAGGAGACCTTGACGACGGCGGTCAGGGTGCCGGTGTGGGGGTTGTGGACCGCGCCGTATCGACGGTCGGGAGCGGTGACCACGCGCAGGCTCGCCGCTGTGCCGGGCAGGTGAAGCAGACCTTCACGGATCGGGCGGCGGGAAGGCCGGGTGAGCCAGACCAACTGGCCCCGCATGCGGCGCAGGGCGTACCGGGTGACGATCGGAGCCCAGTCGGCCAGGGCGCGGCCCCGGTAGCGGACGAACACGAGGAGGGCGATGGCCGCCCAGACCGGAATGAGTTCGAGGGCGCCGACCACGCCGCGGGTGAGGATCACGGCGAGCAGAAGAAGACCGGTGAGGCTGACGACGATCAACTGCGAGGCGGTCAGGCCGAGCAGGATGCCGCGCCGCGAGCGGTGAGGAAATTTGACGCTGGCCGTGGTGGCTTCGGCCTGGTGCTTGTTGGACATGGTGGGTTCCAGACGGTGGGAGCGGGCGGGGGCGGGGCGCGCGACGCTCTTCTGGAGGTCATGGCGGGGCTCGTTTCTGGGGATCGGTTGCGCGGGGCGCGGGGGGCGGGCTGCCGTAACAGCCCGCCCCCGGATGTGATGTGTCAGGAATCCGACGGCGACTGGCTGGGATACACCCAGTTCGTCGGTGTCGGGGAACCGGTTGCCGAAGGCCCCGTGGAGGACGGCGGCGCTGCAGCGGGGGCCGGCGGCGGCGCGGCGCCAGCGCGGGTCATGTTGCCGCCTCCAGCCTGAGCGGCAACGAACTGGCCGCCCGCTTCTCCTTCGGCGCCTCCCGATTCGCCCTCGTCGGGTCGGTTGATGAGCGGCGGGATGCCGGGGCGCTGGATCAGGGCCCGACCCTTGTCGCCGGAGGCGTTCGGGTCTTCGCCGTACCGGAAGCTGGTCTGCGGCTTGGGCGGTCCGGAGTCGATGCCCTCCTTGCTGAGGGTGCCGCCGGAGGGGCTGATGCCGGAGGCAACGCCGTCGCTGCCCGCGCCGGGGACCTGGCTCGGCCCCTGCGGTGCCGGTGCACCGCTGCTGGCCCGCATCGCCAGACTGCCCGCAGTCTTGGCAGCTCCAGCGGCGACTGCCATGCCCGCGACGCCGGTGCGGTGCAGGTCGTCGTGGCCCCCGCCGTCGCTGGCCCAGTGGACGAACTTGTACGTGGCGTACGGGCACAGCAGGACCAGCACCATCACGACGATGCCTGCCATCGCGTCGGACAGTGCGGCCATGCCGTCGTGGGCGTCCGACTTGCCCATCGCCGAGACTCCGATGAGGAAGACCACGGTCATCAGGAGTTTCGAGACGACCAGGGTGGCGGTGGCCTCGATCCAGCCACGTCGCCACCGCTTGGCGACCTCCCAGCCTCCGCCAGCTCCGGCGAAGACGGCGAGAGCGACCAGCACCAGGACGCCGACCTTGCGGGCGACCATGACGCCCCAGTACATGAACGCGCCGATCGCGCATCCTAGGGCGACCAGGGCTGGGACTCCCCAGCCGAGGCCGTACATCGCCCCCAGTTCGTTGACCTTCACCACACGGCGGATCGCATCGTCGACTGAGCTGTTGGCTGCTTGGAACAGGCCGTCGGACAGGGCGTCGACCACGGTGATGGCGACGGTCGTGAAGGCGATGGCGCAGAAGCTGAAGAGGATGCCGGTCATGGTGCCGATGGCTGCCTGAGCGAGGGCGCGTTCGTCTCGCCGCCAGGCCGCGAACATCAACTGGATGCAGAACGTGCCGACGGTCAGGGCGAGCCCGATGGGTAGCAGGAGTTCGTAGTTGTCCCGGAACCATCCGGCGTTGAGATCGATGGCGGTGGTCTGGTTGACGGCCTTCGCGGCGAGATCCGCAGCGCTGGCTGCCAGTTCGCCCGCCGACTTCGCGATCCATGCTCCGATGCCGTCGGTGACGGCCCCGGCGGGGTTGGTGGCGAAGTCGACAGCACCGCACACCTTGTCCATCAGCGGAAAGTCGCAGACTCCCATGGCGATACCTCCTTTCTGGGTTGGTGGTCAGGGCGCGACGGACGGCATGACGCCGGCCAGGGCACACGGGTGGGAAGGGCGGCACTGGACCGCGAGGGTGGTGACGCGGTTCTCCGCACCACCGGCAGGCGAGCCCTTCCAGGCGATCGACTGCTTGCCGGAGACGGTCACGGCGTATACGTACGCCTGCGTGATCGTTCCGGGATTCGCCTGAAGGGCCTGGGTGAACGAGTCCGGGAAGTGACCCTCGTTGACCTTGGCGGTGGCGAACTGGCCGTTGGCGGCCATTTCCTTCCACAGCACGGGCGAGGGAACGATCGCGTCGACCGAGGCGGGATCGGCGTACTTGGTCTCGGTGGTCAACCACCCATGCAGGGCGGTCAGCAGCTCTGCCTGGGAGTATGCGCGGGTGTCGTACGACCACAACGCTTCGGCGGCTGCCTTCCCGAACGCGATCGGATCGTGGGTGCCCGGTGGAGTCGGGAGGGAGTGAGGGTGCGACCTCGGCGAGGGCGATCCGGACGGCGAAGTGGCCGAGGAGGAAGGAGAGGGCGAACTCGCGGTTGGGGCCGCAGCTTTGGAGGAGCCCCTGCCGTCGCGGGTGAGGTAGGCGGCAAGGCCGGCGAGGGCGACGAGCACCACCAGAGCGGCGGTGCCGAGCAGCGCCCGGCGGCGCACGCGAGATGCGCCGCCGGGGTTCGAGGAGTGGGAGGGCATCAGTGGACCTGCGTCCCCAGCGTGCTGAAGAACGCGACCACGCCGTTCGCGGCGCCCAGCAAAAGGGCCGCGCCAGCGCTGACCAGCACACCCTTCTTGCCGTTGGCCTCGGCCTGGTGGCCACCGGAGTGGTGGCCCCACGCCCAAACGCCCGCGCTGACGGCGAGCGCGCCGACCACGGCGATGATCCCGAAGAGGTTGATCGAGCCCATCACCTGCTTGAGGACGGCGAGGCCAGGAAGCCCGCCCTCGTTCGGCTTGATTCCGGGGTCGTAGGCGAGCTGGATGACCTTGTCGGCGAGATACATTACGAACTCCAGTTCGATTTATTGCACGCTGAAGCCCGAGGGGGCGGAGCGGCGGAGCGTGAAGAAGGGGGAGGGAGAAGCGCCGGTCAGGCGACTCGGCGGGCCGCGAGAATCTGCGACTTCCAGGACGCGAGCGTCGCGATACGCACCACGTCACCGGTGTGCGGGGCGTTGACGATCAGGCCCTGGCCGATGAACATCCCGACGTGCTCGGGGACTTCGGCCGTTCCCTCGGTGAAGACGAGGTCACCCGGCTTGAGGGCATCGGCCGACGTCGCCTTGCCCTCCTTGACCTGCGTGTACGTGGTGCGCGTCAGGGTGACTCCGGCGGCCTTGTACGCCTGCTGCATGAGAGAGGAGCAGTCGCACCGGCCCATGGGGTCGGGCCCGTGGGAGTCGGTGCAGCTCCCGCCCCACTGGTACGGCGTCTTGAGCTGGCCGAGGGCCCAGCGAATCGCCGTCTGGACCTTCGCCGGAGCATCGGCTGGGATCTTGTACTCGGCAGGCACCGCGCCCGGAGGGATGGTCCCGAAGTCGGTTCCGTCCCCGCCGGCCGTACAACCGCCCGCGGTATCGGACGGAGCGGTCTCGGTGGCAGCAGAGCCAGACGGAGACGGGCTCGGCGACCCGCCGCCGGACTTCGACAGCAGGGGGGCGATGGCCTTCTGCAAGGCGGTGGCCAGCGGCTCCCATTTGGCATACGCCTCCGGGAATCCCGACCTCTGTACGGCCTGAGCGGCCTGGGTGACGGACAGGGACTGCCAGCCCGAGACCTTCTGCAGCCCCTCGTAGAACTTGGTCGAGGAGTGCACCGGATCGAGGATCTCGTTCGCCGTGCCCCATCCCTGCGACGGCCGCTGCTGGAACAGTCCCAGCGAATCGCGGTCGCCGTAGGTCAGGTTCCGCAGGCCGCTTTCCTGTAGCGCGGTTGACAGGGCCACGACTTGCCCCCGGGGCGGAATGTTCATCGCGACGCCGGTGGCCTGGATCGTCTTGGCGTTGGGGACCTGGTCGGCAGGGTCATCAAGCCCCGCGACGGAGACCACGCCCTTGTCGCCACCGTCCAGGATGGCCTTCACCTGTGAAGCAACGGCAGCGGTATCCACAGACTGTGCACCGCCGGTCGAGCAGGAGGCCGAAGCCGAACCCGCACCGATGGCGAGGATGGGAACGGCCAGCAGCAGCGGGCCGGATGCGAAGAGACCGACGACGGCTCCGGTGGTCTTCTTCATCGCCGCTGCCGTTCACCGGTTCGGCGGTGGCCGACGGACAGCGGTGTTGGGTCGGGGCGTGGGGGTGTCAGGGCATGCTGCATCGCAGCGGCTCCTCGTAGTTCGTAGGAGGCGCGGTGCCGACTTCTCGTGCAAAGCCGTCGGCACCGCACCGATGTGAATCCGCCTCTCAGGGCGGGCCCGGGTCAGGGGAGTTGGTAGCTCCCGGACGCCGGTTTTGGGTCAAGCGCGGCAGCCAGCCGCGCTCGTAATCTCAGGCAGAGCACCGGTTCTCCTCACGGCTTCTCGGACGAAGGGCTAACGGGCCCGCTGTGCTGCCCATTCGGACGGGACAACACGGATAAGCACAGGTCAGCAGGGGTGGAGCGTTGCTCTGCCCCGGTGACATGGCGAGACAGTAGACCGGGAATCCGGCCGCACCAAACGGCTCTCGGGCCCGGCCCCGGACAGAGACACGGCTCGTTAGGTGCGGCCGGAATTCGCGGTTAACGTCCGGCGCAACCCCGCTCGAAACGAACGCTGTTGAGCGACGTCCGGAGCGGGTTCAGTCCCACCGTGCCCTGAAAGAGGCCCCGCACATGAGCTACACGCTGCACCGAGGCGATGCCCTCACCGTGCTGAAGACCCTGCCGGACGAGAGCGTCAACGCCGTCATCACAGACCCGCCGTACAACTCCGGCGGACGTACCAGCTCGGACCGCACGGGTCGCACCGCGCGAGCCAAGTACGTCACCAGCAACAGTGCGCACGACCTGCAGAACTTCCCCGGAGAGAACCGCGACCAGCGCTCCTACCGATCCTGGCTGACCGAACTGCTCACCGAGGCGTACCGGGCCTCGACCGAGCACGCGGTCGCCATGGTCTTCACCGACTGGCGCCAGGAACCGACCACCTCGGACGCCCTGCAGATGGCCGGGTGGACCTGGAGTGGCACCATCCCGTGGATCAAGCCCTCCAGCCGGCCCCGCAAGGGCGGGCCGAAGCAGGACTCGGAGTTCATCGTCTGGGGCGTCAAGGGATCCCTCGACAACACCCGCGACCTCTACCTGCCGGGTCATTACATCGCCTCCCAGCCCCGCAAGGGCCGAGTCCACATCACCCAGAAGCCGGTCGGGGTCATGCAGCAGCTCGTCCAGGTCTGCCCCGAGGGCGGCACCGTGCTCGATCCGTTCACCGGCAGCGGCTCCACGGGGGTCGCGGCCCTGCGCGAGGGACGCCGCTTCGTGGGTGTCGAGCTGTCCGCGCACTACGCCGATGTCGCCGAGGAGCGGCTGCGCGCCGAACTGACGAAGGACGACTTCGAGCTGGCCGGTCCGGAGGCATGAGCATGAGAGCGGGGAGCCCGGGGTCCGCGCCCCGCAGACGCCAAAGGGCGGCTGGAGTATCGAGTAACCGATGCTCCAGCCGCCCTTCTGTTTGCGTCAAGCCGCCTCGAAGGCCCGCCGGATCAACGGGGCCGCCTTCTCCAGGTCGGCTGCCGAAGTGAGGCGTACCTCCAGGTCCCCGGTCCCGAGGTGCCCGATGCCGCGCATGTCCCGGGTGAAGCCCTCCTCCAGCTCGACCGTGTCCGGGTCGAGTCTGAGATAGACCAGGATCGCCTCGTGCTTGGGGCGGAAGATCACCGATGCTACGTTCACCAGCCGCCGGTAGGCGATGTAGTGGCGCAGCGGTGCCACCTCGACCTCGCCCCACGCCGTGAGCGCGTCGTCCACCTCCGCGTACAGGTCCCGCAGGCACTCCGGTACCAGGCCGGCATCCGTCGGCGAAGGAGCCACCGGGACCGCCGCCGCGACGTCGACCGTGGTCTCCCGCAACCGAGTTCGCCGGGACGAAGCGGCGGTCGGGAAGCCGGGCGAGGAGTCGACGAGCAGCAAGCTCAGCAGGCCGCCCTCGAAGATCCGGTAGCGCACCAGATCGATCCGCTCGGGCAGCCGCTGCACGGCCACACGGTCGTGGTGGGAGAAGCTAGCCGCGATACAGACCATCCGCGGTCGACGCCAGTCAATCGACCCGGCGGCCTCCGCGCCCAGCACCTTCCGCACGAGCGCCTCGAACTCGTGGTGCGCCGACTCCAGCCAGGACAGGTACGAGACGGCCTGCGACAGCACCCCGCTGTCGGAGCCCTTCTTGAACTCGATCACCACCGGGGCGCCGTTCTCGTCCAACCCCAACGTGTCGATCCGCCCCCGGTGCCACGGTCCCGTCGGGTACTCCGAAGCCAGGAAGCGGATCCCGAGCATGGACTCCATCCCAGTCTCGACGCGGCGTTGCAGCTCCACCTCCAGGGCCACCGTTGAGCTCCGAAGCTCGATGTCCCGGCCAGCGGCATCCAGCCGAAACAACTTCAGGTCAATCACCGACATCCCCTCCCGCGATCACTACAGGAGAAACAATCGATGGCGGCCCGCGAATATTCCGTGGCCGGGGCGAAAGTGCCAGTGGCCGCTATGAGTTTCGTAGTGACCTATGCTCGTACCTTTGACTGGTCGACAGCATCGACGGTAACCCAGCAGCGGTGCACCGGTATCCCGGAAATCAGCGTAGATGCCGTGATCACCGCCCCCCGGCAGAACAGTGCCGACCGTAAACCACCGCACCTGTATTTTCTCCGGCTTTCTAGAGGTCCGCTACGATCCAGCTACCGCGTCATCGAGGCTAAGTTCCCCCTGTTTACTGCGGCGGATCGGCTGGCTGAGCCAGGCATCGAAGTCGTTGTCCGACACGGCAAACCAGTCTTTGAGAGCCTTCTTCAGTGCAGTATTCGCGTGTTTCTCCGCAACAGGGCGGAGATCTTCATCCTTCGCTGTCGGTTGGTTCGTCTTCAGGGCTCTGAGCTGCTGCTTAATACATAGATCCAGGTACATGCGCCGGGCCTCGCCGAGCTTCCTGTCGAACTCGCCACGGTCCGGTACCCACGAGGCCACGTGCGACCATGCCGTGGAAACCGCCAACGCCTGCATCCAGAAATAGCGAAAGTAGACAGCCTGAGCTGACTCCATGTTCCCGATCTGATTGATCGGGTTTGTGATGCCGGTCTTGTTGAAGGCGGCTTTTCGGTCACGTGCGCGGCTGTGCTCGATCTGGAAGAATGAGTTCCAGGCGTCTACGAGAGATTCAGCGAAGGCTGGAAGATCCTTTAGATCCACGCCGCCCGGCTGCGATTTCCGCATTTCCCACAGTGAGCCCATCGTCATAACAAGCCCGAGTTGGCACGCGTGGGTGTTGAGCACGTTGTAGGCATCCTTGCAACGCTTGACGCGTTCAGGGCGAGTCGACGCCAGATACTCCTGAGCACGGTATTGATCGAAGTCCTCCTCTTTCCCCTTGAGTGCCTCCCAGGCCCGGATGACGTCCGATTTGGGTAGCCGGCGCTCAGTGTTATCTCTGTGCTCCAGGTAGTGATCGTGGCTGTCTCGGAGCGTCCAGAAAACTCCCACGCCACCAAACAGAGCATCGTGAGCCAGCGCCGCAAAGGTATCGGCGACATGCCAGTCGTCCTTGAGCTTGGTCAAGGCACTGGCATGTGCCGCATAGGGCGCAGTCTTCGAGAGCAGTGTCAGGATTGCCCTGCCCCACGTCTCCTTGAATCGTGCGCTGATCGCCTCCATCCTACCGAGAGGGAACTGTTTGTCCCCGAGAGTGTCCCGATCGAAGGGAATGCCGCCGTCCTCGAAGTACCTCTCGAAAAGGGTTGCGAGGTCGAGCTGGTTGCGCATGAACTCGTCGCGCTGCAGTTCGCTCTCTTTACCCGAGATGCCTTGTGCGACGTTGGTGAGGTACTTCGAGGGCCCGAAGATGCAGCGGTTCACGGCCATCTTGA
Source organism: Streptomyces sp. NBC_01433 (assembly GCF_026340105.1). Lineage (NCBI taxonomy): Bacteria > Bacillati > Actinomycetota > Actinomycetes > Kitasatosporales > Streptomycetaceae > Streptomyces > Streptomyces sp. NBC_01433. The sequence goes on from NZ_JAPEPM010000001.1 coordinate 2,912,855, forward strand.
GAAGGTTGATGTTTGTGAGGACCGACCACCGCGCGGGCCTGTGGCTGTTGACTTCGGGGTTGTCGTACTCCACGGCGTAAAGGGGAAGGTAAGAGTCGTCGCTGCGGCTTCGAAGCTCGCTGAGCATGCTCCGAGTAAGAACATTGGAGAGTTCAGCATCTGAGAGCAAGATGATGCGGGACTCGCTAGGGGGCCGGGCCTCCTTGTTGACGTCAACAAAGAGCTTTCGGGCAGCTTCGTGAGGCCGGGAACCTTCTCCGGTCTGCTCCGGGAACCAGCACACGGTGACCGGGACCTCCACCTTCGAGAGGTCGGGCTCGCCGGCGCCGTGCTGCTCCAGCACTCGCCGGACCTGATGCTCGTAGAAGGAGCGGTATTTGACCGCAGACGTGTCCTGCCATGAGTTGGTCAGAGTGCGCTCAATCGCAAGGAGAGCCATTGCGCGGTGCTGGCCGTCAAGGACAACCAGGCTCGACTCAGAACGGTTCCACCATAGTTTGCCCACGTTCGCACCGTGCGGCTGTCCGTCGGAGGCGAGTAGGCGATGGACTTGGAAGGCGCTGCCTGCGCGTTGCTCCTGCCAGCTGGCTTCGTCGGCGTTGACAGACGCCAGCTCCCCGAGCGCTGGGAAGGAGGTGGGTCGTTTACTGCGGAAGGGAAGCAGAACGGCCACGATCGGAGGGAAGAAGGCGGGGCCTGTCGTCTGAGGTTTGAGCAGGTAGGGGATCAGGTTAACCGCCACACGATGATCGTCGAGGTCGCGCTGGAGGAGCTGGTTGAAGTCCAGGTCGCCGGCGTCCATGACTTCGCGGACGGGGGCGAGGCTCTTGGTGAGTTGGCGCTCTGGCGTGTCTGCTTCACCGCCGAGACGCGCCTTCGTCATGATGTAGTCGACTCGTCCCGCAGGAGTGTCGAAGCTGCCCCACGTCCCCTGCACGTAATCACGGAACGTGAGCCTGCTACCCGAGCCGAACATTCTTCACTGCCTTCCTACGCTGTACCAGTTGCGCGTCGGCAGCCTCGGCTGCCCGATCGCGATGGGGTGAAGTCAAGTCTTCTGACGACATCTTGCAGGTCACGAGGTTCTTATGGGGCTCGATACAGCAATTGATGCTGGTGCGGCTGGCAAAACGAGCCACGGCGGCCTGATTTGGCGCAGCCGCGCCGGGGAACTGGGCCCCGGCGCGAACCGCAAATCACTCGTCCTTCAACTCTTCCTTTAGCATGGCACCGGTGAACATGCCCCAGTAGGTGCGCAGTTCGCTGTACTGCTCGTCGGGGCTTGGGTGCTGGGCTTCGGCACGCGCGTAGCCCATGAACAGGAGGTCGATCGCAGCCTCGGCTCGGCGTGCCAGGTCGAGGACGTCCTCCGGACTCATGCCCTCGGCGCCATCGTCGGCGATCTTCTTGAGCGGTCCGTACACATCGCGGAAGAACGAATGCCGGTGGTTGAACTTCACAACCGACTTGCCGTTGAGGTGATGGACCTCAAGGAACTCCTTACCGGGCCAGCTACCGTCAAGCAGTGTGATGGGCTTGGTACGGATCTGCTCTCGGAGTTCAGCGATCTTGGCCGCGTCTGTCTCAGGGCTCAGGCCCATGTCTTCCGCCGCGTGCTGGACAACCTCCTCTTCCTGCTCTGCCGTGACGTCCCGGCCTGCAAGACCTCGGGGGAGGCTGGGATCCGTGCGCTCGGCTACGGCCATGCTGCTGCTGTGCTCGCCCTTGCTGAGGCGCTCGCGAGCTTCAACGTCTCCCCAGTACTGGCGAATCTGCATGCGAGCTTGAGACATCGGGCGCTTGAGCCAGTCGTGCAGTTGGTTGCGAAGCTTCGTCACAGGCTCGGCACCACGCTTGACGTTTCGCACTTGGAAGTAGTCGTCCAGGTCGGCCGGGAAGGTCACCTCGATACCGATGTATCGGCCAACCTTGTCGTTACGACTCACTGAGTCGAGAAGCCGCGGAACGACGTCGTAGTAGATTTCCCGACCATTGCGCAGAATGCTGACCCTAGCCGCATTTTCGGCGTTGATCTGGAACTCTCGGATATCCTCGCCTCGGTGGTCGCATTCGCCACCGGCGCCTTTCCAGGGGCGGAATTCTGCCGGAACCAGCGCGACGGAAACATGTACTTTGTGACCCTCGACGTCCAGGTCGCCTTCCTCGATAAGGTGGCCACGAGGGTCAAGCTTCTGAGACTTGTACCTGGAAATGATGCGAGGGTTGTCCCGGAGGAACAGCGGGTCGTGCAATGTGACTACCTTGTTCTCAAGCTCGAAAGTGCGCCCCGTGTCGATGTAGGTGCGATAGGCGCGCGCGATGAACTTACGCAGATCCGAGAGCTTCTCATCCAGGGAAGTTCCGTAGGTTCCTCCGCTCTGCAGGCGGTCGACTTTGCCAAAAATGACCACAGTGCCAGAGGCCAGCGGCCGTCCATCCCGGCCGACCATGAGCTTGCCCGCTTCTTCGGGCCAGTCCGAGACCTCCTGGGTTGCAATGTACTGCTGCTTGCCGGCGCGTACCTCCTCAAGGTCAATGTAACTGTGATGGATCTGGGGGTCGCCGGCACGTTTGCTGTAGACGTCGATGCGCTCTCCCAGGCTGAGCCCGGCGAGCTTGAGGCCCATCCCGAAGCGACCTAGACCATCCCGCTGGTTGTAGCGGGCGCTGTAGCCCATTGACAGGACATTGTGCATGATCGACGGATCGATTCCCACGCCGTTATCAGCGATGATGAAGCTGTGGATCGACTTCTTCTTCGGTCCGTAGAGCGGGAGAACCCGCATCAGTGTTGCCTCGGCCTGGATCGAGTTATCCAGCGGTTCGCCGATAGCTGCCGTGAGGTCGAAGCCAGCATCGCGCATTGATTCCAGGGCGCGGTCAATTTGGATGATGTTGGCGCGCTGATTGTCGGGCGCCAGGAAAATGGGATTCGTCATCGTGCAGCCTCAGTCCTTAGGTTGACAGTCTTGGGCAGACACCGAAATTTCTGTGCTGCTCGTCGTGTGGGCAGGCAGAAGAGACAAGCGGTCTCATGAAAGTTGGGGCGATCCGGATGGATGCGGTTTGCCAGTTGGGGTGAGAGTGCATGAAAAAGAGCGCACTCCACCTCGAAGGCATTTGCGGGGTTGTGGTGCACGTCGTAGGTGAAGTAGGCCCCGGTCCGATCGGTGCAGTGCCGAAGCAGGCGCCGCCGGATGTCTGTGTCACTGCGCCCGACATAGCGGGGCACACCCGTGGCCGTGTAGAGCACGTAGGTGCCGACTACGCGGGCCGGGATGAGCGACCGTATGAGCCAGGGGCTCATACGCACGAGTCGGGCCCTCACGCTACTCCCGCCGATGCGGTCCAGAGCTGGCGGGCGCTCTTTCGTGCACGACTGATTCTCTCCCGCATGCGTGTCACTGGCAGCCCCTGTCGAGTGGCCAGGATCTCGGCGTCATCTCCCTGCGCGAGGGCCTGGAGGACGGCGCGGTGGGCTGGTGAGATGCCAGGCTCCATGCGGAGCCACTCACGGAACTCGACGACTGGGTAGCCCTGGTCCACGACCCCATGTTCGGAGTAGTCCCCTTCGAGGGCGACGCAGGGGGTGATGGCCTTGCGGCGCTCCAACGTCTCGTAGGCATGACCCATGGCTGACCGTACGCGGTACTCCGCAGGCGTGGACTCGTCAGAGGGGTTGCGCAGAAGCTCGTCGAGTGCGCGGTCGATCCTGTCGAGCTGATAGGCATCGCAGGTGCCGAGGGCGCGCAGTTGCAGCGCAATAATGGCCCCCTCGACAGGGTGGCTGATCATGTTCGCTCCGTCTTGTCTGGCGGCGAGCCCCATACGGTGGCTCGCGTCCGAAGGTGAAGCAGTGCTTGTGCAGTTGTCCTGTGAGGATACTCGACGACACCGACGAGCGGGGGGCGAACCCACGCGTCACGAACCACATGTGACGACGCCTCATCTGTATTGGTCGGGTGGCAGTCCTCGTTGTTGCAGCGGTCTGGGGAGTTTTCTTCACCCTGTCGCGAGGTGCTACAGCGAGGGCTGATCGCAGATCTGAGTTGGTGGGAGCCGCCGGATTTTGGCGGAGTTCCTCAGGATGCATGCACGAGGGCCCGCTCTTCCACCTCGGAAGAGCGGGCCCTCGTGCATGCATCCTAGAACGGCTACCCTGTGGCCGTGGAGACGAGCTGCTCGATGGAACGCAGATCGCTACGGCCGGCCAGGAAGCCGACACCGCGGTGAAGGTGGACTGTGAGCGTCCTGGAGATCGCCTCGTCCGTCAGCTCTTCACCGTCCATCAGGCACCGCTGCTTGAGTAGAGCGAGGTAGATGTCTCCATAGGGACTGGAGAACGTCTTCCACGACATCTCGACGTTGGAGTCGGTGGTGACTTCCTTGACCAGTGGTGTGGATGAGTCGCGTAGTGACAGGGCAAGTGCCCACCTGCACAGCTCATTCCACTGGGTCAGACCAGTGTTGCGCTTCAGCCAGATGAGCTGCTCTTTCGCGGTTTGCGAAAGGCGAACCGTCTCAAGCGGCATGCGGGACTCCTGCTGTCCACCAGTATCCAGGCTCGACGGTGGTGGTGAACGTCGTGTCGTCGTGAACAAGGGTGTAGGTGTGCGCGAGGGACGGCTTCAATCGAGCCAGAAGCTTCTCATCGATCTCTTCGTCTGTGGACAGCAGGAGCACCTGCCGTCCAGCGTTGGGGAAGTAGCGATCAACCAGATGTTGACGGTGTCGGCTGTCGAGGCGGCCCAGGGGCGTGTCGATCACGCTCGGCAGCCGGTTACCGGCAACCTTGGCCAGACCCCAGAGGAGAGAGATGGCCAGTAGCTGCCGCTCGCCGGCGCTGAGTCGTGCGGGGTCGATGGCCTCTCCGTCCGAGTCCGCAAGAGTGAGGTTGAACTTATCCGTGTCGATCCGCAGGTCGTGGATGAGGCCAGTCTTGCGCATCAATGCCTTGAAGCTCTGAAGGACGGCAACTTCCAGACGGCTGATGTGCCGCCGCAGCAGAGCAGCGCCAAACTTCTCCAGTGTGTCCCGTGCCTTGTCGGCATAGGTCACGATGCGCTCCAGCTCCTCGACCTCGATCAGCGTCTTAATCCGCTTCTGCTGTGCTCGTTCCAGGTCGGCGGCAATCCGATCGCGTCGGCCCCTCGCCTCCGCCAACTGTTCTTCACCGCGCCTGAGTTCATCCTTGGCTACTGCGAGCGCATCCATGGCCTCGCTGCGCTCTTCGACAAGGTCCTTGATGAGCCCCTGGTCTGGAATACTCGCTAGGAGGCGATCGGCGGTGTCAAGCTGATCGGCTGTGCCTGCAGACTCTCTGAGGAGCTCTCGCGCGCGGGACGCGTCTCGGGTGAGTGCTTCATTCAGCGCCGAGAGTTGCTGGAGCGTGTCCGGGGGCAGGTCAAGGCTGTGCTTGAGCTCGGCTGAACTCTCGCGCTTGTTGCGGTCAGCGGTCATTTTCCGCTTCAAGGCCGTGCGGGCAGCAGCCGGAACGGACGCAGGAAGTTGGTCAAGGAGCCAGGCATCGCGCTCTTCTAGAACGCCGACGACTCGGGTGGCATCGTCAGCTTCCTTCTCGCGCTCTGCCTGGTCCCGGAGCGTGGCAAGCTGCTGCGGGAGCATGAGGAGAGGAAGAGGACCTTGAGCAAGAGAGCGCAGGGCCTGGCGCTCTGACGTGAGGCGATCGGCCACGGCTGCTCGATCACCTTCCAGCTCCTTCTGCCGCTCGAAGAGCTTCCCGCCTGCCCGCATGAATGACTTCTCTACCTTGTTAAGGCGAACCTGCAGGCGATCGCACCTGGACCGTGTGCTGCCGAGCGTCTGAGTGAGGTCCGCGACGTACACCGTCGCCGCTTCGTGCTCGGCTTCCTGGGCTCGGATCTGGTCGATGAGGGCCTGGTCCTCGTTGGACAACCGCTGTCGGCGCTGTAGCGCCAGGAGATCAGTGCGGAGCTGCTCAACCGTGTTCACGCCCAGGAGGGAATGGACTGCGGACTCGATCACGGCGGCTGCACGCTCGGGGTCCGCGAGAGACTCAACCTTTTCCCCGTCAAAGAAGAAAAGTGAGGCCACCTCTAGCGGGAGGATGTCCTCGACGTGATCCGGCCAGCCATCGCTGAGAATCCGGTCATACTGGCCGTCCACAAGGACGTTCAAGTGCTCCTTGAGCTGCTTGCCGCTCAGACGCCAGCTCCTGACTACGCGGTAGTGCCTCTCGTGGCCATCCACGACCACGGAGAACTCCAGAGCGATCTCCGAGCCCTCGGCAGCGTCCGCCTTACGATTGATGCTTTCGCGCAGGTAGGAGTCGTATGAGCGACTCCCCCGACCGCTGCAGCGTGCCCTCGGACCATAGAGAACCAGCTGGATGGCGTCGAGCAAGGTCGTCTTGCCGCATCCGTTGAGGCCACCGATCAGGATGATCGGCCGCCCCGGTTGAACTCTCAGATCAAGGGACTGTTTGCCGCGGTAGGCGCCGAAGTCGCGGAGTTCGATGTTATGAAGGTGCATCAGTGATCTCTTCGTTCAGCGTCAGATAGGTCGGGGCGGTCTCACGCATCTCCCGCTTACGCTTCGCGAACGCCAGGGCATCATCCTCGTTCTCGTAGAAGCCCTTCTTGATGGTCTTCTCCAGCTCCTTGAACAGTCCCGAGCGTCGAGTCATCGTTCGATGCTGCCGCTCGACCGCGAGAAGTTCACGAGTCATCGTGAAGTGGATATCGTCGCCATCGCATACTTCCTTGAGGAGGTCAATCTCCTCTGCCCCAAGGACAAGCTGCTCGTCGAGGGGCCGCCCCGGGAACGTCTCACCCGTGGCCTTCTCATAGATTGCTGGCAACGTGTCCTCGACCTCGTGCTTGTCGAAGACCCAGATGCGGCGGATCTCGTGCAGCTCCTCCATCGTGATCAACTCGATGCCACGTACGCTCTCTGGGGCGATCCGCCTCACCAGAGTCTGCGCTTCGAGAAGCTTCCTGAGCCATGTCTGTCGCGCTTCTTGCGTGTAGGGCCCGTGGATGACGCCGTCGTTGAAGAGCTGGACACTGCCGTTCATACGGCGGAAGTCCCTGGTCTCCCGTTCCTTGGACACATCGTCGAGCTCATTGCGGAGATCGAGCAGGGGCCGCATCCACTCCTTCTCCTCGTCGTTGCGGATCATGGCAGTCATGGACTTGTCCTTGTCCACGAGAGTGCAGGTCCAGCACCCGAAGCGGCTGTCACCGCAGGTAGGGGTGGTGTCGTCCACAACCAGAGGACACTCGGAGTCCTCAGAGGCACCCTGGTACATGGTCAGTAGATCCTTGTTCCGATGTCCCCACGCGTTGGAGTACTGCATCAGGAACATCCACACCTCATCAGTACCCCACGCTTCGATGGGGCTGTAGACGAGTGAGTTCGGCAGGTTCCCGTTGGGCGAGAGGCGGTCCCGAACCCGGCGCTTCTCGTGCTTCTCCATTGACCGGGCGCGTGCCTGGCTCTCCGTCTTTCGAATACCGAGAACCAGGATCGCCTCCCCGTGACGCCGTACGACGCGGCGGATGAAGGCGTTCGACGGCTTGATTTTCAATCGCTCTGTGCACCAACGGAACTTGGGGCGAGGGGCTGGGTAACCGCGGCCGATGAGATTTACCCAGAAGGTGTCCTTGACCTCCGGAATCAGTCGGTGCGGCTCGATGGGGAGCTGCTGCTCCGACGCGGCCTTCCCCATGGTGTCGAGAGACTGAGTGACCCAGGCAGCCACGACGGGATTTTCGACAAGTGTGTCCGTGCTGATCACATGCACTGGTTTGGTGCGCTGCTCAGCCGGCAGCCCCTGAAGGGCCAGCCAGACGAGTTGCAGCACGGCAGTGGAGTCCTTGCCACCGCTGTAACCGATGACCCAAGGCACTTCGTCAGCTGTATAGAGCTCACGGATTTCTGCCGTGAGTTCACTGACTACTTCAGCGAGGACCTTCCCCTGGAAGGGCGCCGTCGGCTTCGGGGTGCTCATGAAACTCCTTGCAGGTATGCGTCCTCTACACGCTGCTCTTCCGGACTGAGTTCGAGCTTCATGTGATGACGCAGGTAGTTCACAGTCAGGGTCAAGTTCTGATGGCTCTTCGACACGCGACCGCCGATCATCGCGCGACCTTCCCAGTCCGGGTTTGTGCGTGACCAGTCAACCGAAGTCAAGGGCTTCAGCTTCGATTGCCACACCTTGGGAGAGTCGGAGTTGCGCAGGAGTGAGTTACCAATCCGCCCGAGGGCATGCAGGGCGATCCCGTGGCTGTGGATATAGTCCTTGCGTGCCTCCCGAGCTACGAGCTCGCGGCGCCGCACCATCCCCCACTCGGGCACGACTGCGTCGACTGCCTCCCAGTATTTTTCGGCCAGCTGTCGGGCCTTGTCCTTCTCGACGTCCAGTCCCTGGAGGAGCGACTGGGTGGCAGAGCAGAGGGCGCTGAGAGTGAAGAGCCTGCGTGAACGTTGAGCGAGGTTGCTGTTTTCCAAGTCGATGTGCCCCTTGAAGACTGGGGACGTCATGGCCAGGAAACGGGTCATGATGGCTAGTTCATCGCGGTGGTCGTACAGAACGCCAATTGAACGCTGTGGACGCACGGCATGCCGGTTGAGGTCCGCGAACATTTGCTGGCAGCGGGCGAGTCCAGCGTCATGGAAGAACACGACGGCGATCGTCTCCTCGCCGAGGTCGGGATTCTCCTTCAGCGCCTGCTCGATGGCTGCGCGCCGATGCTGCCCGTCGTTGATCAAGAAGCGAGCGGCCATGGGGATGCGGACCTGGCCGGCGCGCATCCCCATGCCGGAGTCGGAGATGCTCTCGAAGTGCATCTCTCCATCGACGGATGCGGTGAGCGCGCTGAAGACGTAGTCGTCCGGATTCTCAACGATGTAGCGAGTAAGCGCGGGGAGGCGCCCCTTGTTCAGGGTGCGCTGGGCACGAACCTCTGGCCCCAGTTCGTCCTCGTCGAAGAGGAAAATTTTCGGGATGAGGCGCAAGGGGCACATGGACACGTAGAACTCGCGCCCCGCCTGTACGCCCCGGATGGCCGGAAAGATGTAGTCAAAGCCAGCGGAGGTGGCGGTGTCAGCGAGCTGCGAAGAGGATGATCCCACACGCGCAACGGTATCGTACGTCAGGTAAATGACGTACAGGATGTGCCCAATTAGCGTGCAGAGGTGTGGTGGGACTCGTGGTGACCTATCTCGATGTTGCGGCGACGACGCGTGTGGACCCGCGTGTGGCCGACGTGGTGATGCACTGGATGACTGAGGACTTTGGTAACGCGGGGTCCCGAACGCACGAGTACGGGACCCGCGCGAAGCGTGCGGTGCAACAGGCGCGGGAGTACCTCGCCGGCACCGTACGTGCCGAACCAGACGAGTTGATCTTCACCAGTGGGGCAACCGAGAGCAACAACATCGCCTTGCTTGGCCTTGCCCCCCACGGGGAGCAGAGTGGTCGGCGTCACATCATCACCTCGGCAATCGAGCACAAGGCGGTGATCGAGCCCCTGGAGCACCTGCAGTCTCGCGGTTTCGAGGTCGAATTCATCAAGCCAGGCTCGTCGGGTCGGGTCTCTGTCGAGGCAGTGATGGAGCGGCTGCGTCCGGACACGCTCCTTGTGTCACTGATGCACGTGAACAACGAGACGGGTGTCGTCCAACCGGTGGCCGAACTTGCTGAGCTTCTGAGGGAGACCCCGACATACCTGCATGTGGATGCAGCGCAGGGATACGGGAAGGTCCCTCAAGATCTGACCGCGCCGATCGACATGATGAGCGTCAGCGGCCACAAGATCGGAGCTCCCAAGGGTGTGGGGATGTTGGTTATGCGTCGCCGGGGCTGGGAGAGGCTGCCGCTGCAGCCGATCATGTTTGGTGGCGGTCAGGAACGTAAGCTGCGGCCGGGGACTTTGCCGGTGCCGTTGATCATGGGGCTTGCTGAAGCAGCGAAGATCTTCGAGAAGGGTCATGCTGAGTGGAGTAGGAACGCGGAGAGCCTCCGCTACCGGCTTCTGGAGGCCCTCGCGAAGACGCGATTCCGGATCAACGGGGACCAGGATCATGCCGTTCCACACATCCTCAACCTGTCCTTCGACGGTGTGGACGCTGAAGCGCTCATCGTCATGCTGAAGCAGCAGGTAGCTGTTGCGACAGGCTCTGCGTGCACGAGCGCGTCGTACACCCCTAGCCATGTTCTCACTGCGATGGGGCTGCCCGAGGAGGTGGCCGAGAATGGGCTCCGGCTGTCCTGGTTCCCGAGCCAAGCAGTCGACCTTGATGTGGAGGAACTGGCGGCCCGAATCGCGAGGATGCAGCCTGACTCCGTCTGACACTTCAATCTGACGGTCGGCGCACCAGCCGATGCCCTCGAAGAGCGCGGCAGCAGCGGATGAGCTCTGCTTCCCACCCTTCCTCTGTGCCGATGAGGTGAGGGTGCTCGTACAGCCCCGCCCTCACCTCTGCAGCTGTCAAGCGCCTGTACCGATCCGCATCCGGATCGTCGTGGCTGAGGAACTCGTGCTTGCGGTGGAGCAGCGGTCGGTTCTTGGAGTCGGCGTAGGAGGTGTGGGACGCGTCGAGGGTTCTTAGTTGCACCTGGTAGGAGGACAGGATACGGGGGTGCGGATCGCGGTCGAAGTCCGGATAGTCCAGCCAGCTCACTGCCCGGCCCTGATGATGCAGCTTGGCGAGAGTCCATGCTTGAGGGCGGCCGGCTGCGATCGAGGCACAGTGCTCGTAGAGGCGTAGCACTGTGGGCATGCGGTCGAGAGCCCGCCGGTGTACATACAACGCGGACGGCGTCAGCTTTCCGACTGCTGAAGCGTTCATGGCCCCGCGGATGTATCCGTCGTCGCGCAGCTTGAGCAGCAGCCGATCGGATCGCTGGCAGGCCTCCTTGTATGAGGCGAAGAATGCCCGGACGTCGAATTGGATGCTGAGCGGGAGGCTGCTGAACGGGCAGCGGCCGTTGAAGAGTTCGACGGCGAGGAAGAGTAGCGTGTTCAGCGTCGTCCGCTTGGAGCCCTTTTGCATCTTGGCGTGGTTGGCGGAGTCGCGAACGAGCCGGCGGACCTCGTTTGGGCGCAGGTGGCCGAGGAGCTGGGCCATCGGCTCGGGGACTTCTTCCATGCGCGGTAGGCGGCCTCGCCGTTCAGCGTGATCAACAACCGCAGCGATCGCCGAAGTCGTGTCATCGGAGGCAAGCCACTCCGCGTCGGGGATGATGCGCTGAGCAAGGTAGCGAAGCCGTTCCCGCTCATCTTTGAATGCATAGACAATCCCGGGTGCCGCAGAGACCGTCCGCACGCCAGTTTCGGCCTCAACGTACGATCGTAGTTCGCCTGTTGCATAGAGGTGTTGGAATGTTCGCCGACTGGTGAGCAGCCCGTCGCCGAATGCCTCTCCCTTGACCTTCGACTTCTCCCACGTCAGTCGCGCAGAAGCGACGAGCACTTTGCCAGCAAGGTCCCACGCTTCCCTTAACGCCTTGCGTCGCTCGTGTGGGTCTTCGATGACGTTGAGTACGTAGGTGAGGAGCACAACGTCTGCTGACACCAGCGCGGTGCCGGGTTGGTAGAACGGGTCCCATCCGGCGATCTGAACGTCCAGCTGCTGGAGGGCGCGTACGTCGCCGCCTCGGCCACAACCGTAGTCAAGGACCGTGCGCCCGGGGGCTAGCTGTTTGTCGATCATCGCCTGCCGGGCCGGCACCGAGACGCCTGCTCGACTGATCGCAGTCAGTCTGCGGTCACTGCTCCAAGCCTTCTCTACCATGCTCACGCCCTCGCACAACTTGGTGACAAACGAGGTTAGCGGTGGCTGCCCCAAAGCAAGAAGCTCTTGGAGAAAGCTCAACGGATGAGCTGCGTGATCCCGAACCAGCCGGGGCCGGTCCCACCAAGTTGTGCAGTGGCTGCCCTGGCGCTGCTGCCGTCATCCCAGGTGGATAGGCACAACCTGGCTGACGTTCTGTTCGGTCAGTTCCAGTGCTCCGATCTTGTGCGCCGTTAGCCGAACCGCGTCGGCCTATTCCTTCTTGACGGTCTGACGCTCGCGGCGCTTCTTTGCAATCCAGTCGTGCATAGCCTCGATCAGCGCGTCGGACGGGCTGCGCTTCTCGCCCGCGGCGAGCGCTTCGAACTCCTCGCGGAGCTGCTTGGGCGGGCGGAAGCCCATGACCTTCGTCTGTCCTGTGCGTGGCCTGCCGACCATGACGCCCCTTCGATTTTTGTTTAACAGAACCTAGCACTCACCTGTGTAGATGAATTGACAAGGCAGGCGGGCTCGGTCATTCTTGTTAAACATTAATGACCTCTGACCAGGTGCAAGGGGTGACCAATGAGTCTTCGTCCGAGTTGCGAGGGCGGGGTGCCGCATAGCTGCCCAGCGTGGCCGATCTGGAGGATCCGGTGGAAAGGCGACTCTCTGGACCGAAACTGGTTCCACGCTTGCGGACGCCACCTCAACCAGGTCGCCCTGAAGCAGGCACGGGATGCTGGCGTGGAACTCGACCTCGTACGCATCCTTGCCGGCTGAACGCGTGGCGCTTCGCTCCGCCTTCGCATCGGGAAGGCCATGCTCGCGCCCACCGCGAAGACGGTAGGGGTTCGAGACTCTTCCACGGCCCTCGCCGGACCAGGCTGGGTGACCCAGAGTGGATCGCCGCTGTTAGCGAGGGTCCGAAGGGGGTGGCCCGACGCCGCCGGGCGGTACACCTGGCGCCGCTCCACTGCCGACCAACCTCAAACGCATCGTCATCCAGATCGTCGTGATCAAAACTCTCGCCACAGGTAAGCGGCGAAAACGGACGCGAGCGAAGACTGGACACCCAGCGCAAGAACTGTGCCCGGGAGGGCCGGTGACCAGGACGGACATGGTTCAATCGGTCGGGATTCAGCCGTACCTGCGGCTGGACAGAAGTGCAAGAACGGTTCCTTCAATCTTCGGACACCGGCCCCGCGGTGGCAAGGTGAACGTGTTCTCGGAGCAGCGTCGGCGCTCCGGCTCCACCCCCGCAGATCGACCTTGGGAGAGCACGTGTACATCAACCCGCTTGGAGGCCGTCCTCAGTCGGTCGCCCCGTGTGTCGTCACGGCCATGCAGCCCGCACTACTCGGCCGCCGGCAGGCCATTTTCATCCTGGTGGTGATGTTCCTGGGCACGGCACTCGTGGCCGGTGGAATGGCTGCTCCTGCAGCGGTGCAGCTGCTCGGTGCCGCTGGTCTGCTCGCTGTCCACCTGCTCCACACCATGCCCGGGACGGCAGCGTCCCGGCCAACACGGTGACGAGTGTCGCGAATGGGACGTCCCGAGGGGCCCGTGATCGCCACCCGACGACCGATACTGGTGCTCGCTCAGCGCCTTCGGGAGCAGCGCGGACGTGCCGGGCTCTCGCTTCGCGAATTGGCTGAGCAGTGTGATTGCTCCGAGGCGACGCTCTCACGGGCTACAAGTGGCAGGGTCGTTCCGACCCTTCGTACCGTCGAGTCGTGGGGCAAAGCGTGCGACATCCACGAGACGGAAGCTGCCCGAACCAGAGGGATGTGGATCCAAGCCCGGGCTGCTGTCAGAGGATCGGGGCGCAAAGTTCAGCTCGACCTTGTGCAGGACTTCAATGACCTACGCCGTGCGATGAAAGCGCTAAGAGCATTGGCTGGATCCCCCTCATTGAGGGAACTGGCACGCCTGGCTCCCGGCCGTGAACCTCTCACCAAGAGCACGATCAGTAACATCCTTTTGGGAAGGCACCCTCCCCGCCTGCATCAACTGTGTTCGTTCGTGGCAGCGTGCGGAATCGACAGGCGGCAATGCGCGGAGTGGGTCCATGCCTGGCACCAAGCGGACCGAGCCACGAGGAGCCGGCGACTGTCTCCGAGAGGAAGCGGGTACACGATCGCTCCGGTCGTGCCCCTCGAATCAGAGCTTGCGCCCCGGATCGTCGGTCCACCTCGCGGGCCCACGCTGGAGGACGTGGCCGACCTCCCGAGCATGGTGCGGGAACGACAGCGGAGGCGCGCCGTCGAGTCGCCGCGGTATGTGAGTGGTAGGGGACTAGAGCCGACCCGGGGAGGGCAAGGGGAGGGTGGGCACCTCTGGACGGGCCAACATGAGCACCAGGGCGAGTCGTTCTAGCGCATGTGCGCTGAGGCTGCGATCTGCGGATACGGTTTGCAGAGCGTCGAGTTGGGCGGAAGGTGCGTGGATCCATTCGTGACCATGGTGCTCTCGACTGTCGGCTCGGTCGTCTGCCTGCCGCCCTCACCGGTTCTGGTGAGGGCGGCAGGCAGACCCCCGCTCTGCCGGTCACCGAGCCCGACCGGCGGATGGCGACCATATCGCTGACCGAGGTGACCTGTAGGTCGTCCGAGTGGTCGGTGCTGCGCTGCATGCCCGCTGTGGAACATGGGGCCTCCCGTCCGCATGTGCTGCTGCCAACGACCGCGGTGTTCACCGCGAGAACGTGACGGCATCGATCACGCATGCTGGACAAGGCGGACCGTGCGATGGGCGCGTCGGCGATCGTCGCCCTCACCGCACCGAGCGGCCCAACGCACGTGATCCAATCCAGCAGTCGTCAAACTTGAGCGGGAAGCGCGATTTTGCTACGGGCTACTGTGCTGCCCGCATAGTCGCGGTACTCGCCCTCGCCGATCAGTCGCGCATCTGCGATCAGCTCTCGGAGAGCTCGTCGCTCCCTCTCTGTGGGAAGCCCGCCGATCACGTACCTCAGTATTTTCGCCGCTGTGTCCCTTCCCTTGATGCTCATCCTCTGGCCGCTGAAGTCATAGAGAACCCCCCACCAGGGGTTCTCGACAGAATCTAGGCGCAGGGTGCCTTGGGCATCGAGCACGCTCAGCTTCTGGAAAATGTCGTCGAGAGACATGCCGTCCGCCTTGAGTAGGCCGACGGCTTCTGCCAGAGTCTGCTGACCCACGGGGCGCAGAAGCATGTGGCCGTACCCTCCGCCACTGTTTCGCTCAACCTCGTGTTGGAAGCGCCGGTGCCGGGCGGCAGAGTCGCCAGCTGAGACTGCTTTGAACGTTGGCAACTCGCTGATGTGGTCCCACAGTTCGGAGAAATCCTTGCGGCCAGCAGCGAGCTCCTCGTCATTAGGCCGACGGGCGAGCTCACGTCCCTTCGTAGCCCAGTGACTATACCGATTATCCGCGAGCAGATATTCGCGCGCCATTTCGGTGAGCGTCTGCAGGGTTGTCAAGTGTGCGGAACGCTTCGTGATGGTGCTGTTCTTGAAATTTACGGCGCTCTTGCTGGCCTTAAACATAGGGTGCTCGACAGCAATCCTGCGCGCAACGATTGCGAACCCGTTGTCCTCGTCGAGTTGCGCCACTTCGCCGGGCGTAAGCTTGGATGCTTGCTTATTTACATGCGTGAAGATGCTGCGGATCCTCCGCTGCGCATCAGTTCGAGACTCACCCTTGAGTACAGCGGGGATGATTTCAATTCCCATCCGCTCGGCGCCAAGCTGCTGCAGATGAATCTCATCCAGGCCATGTTCGTCGATGAGCTCATCCATCAGGAGGACCTCATCGGGCTTAACAACCCCCTCTCGATTCCGAACGTCGAGGCGCCCATAGGTAATGAGAGTCAAAGCAGCCTGGATGCCGATCAGCCTATGTTGACCATCCACTGCGTAGAGCCGCGTACCGGGGCTCAGCTGCAGTAGGCCAACGCGCCCTTTGCCGTCGAGGGAGACGAAGTCTGCCGAGGTCTCCTTGGCGCGCCCGTCAACGTCCCACGTGCCACTATTGGGGTCGTCTACCCACGGCGGACATAGGACGGCAAGAATTGGTGGGAACTTGTGATTATCTCTTTCGATGAGATATTTTGCCAATACCGCTTCCCTTGACCAGTCGACCTGACGCTGTGAGATGAAGTCGATACTCTCTTCGTCGATCTGAAGCTTTTGCGTCTTGGGATCGAGGCTCTTCTTGAGCAGGGGCATTGTTGTGGCCAGCGCTACGTTATTCCTGATCCAGTCAAGGGTGGTGGCGGCCACATAGGATGGGCTTCCACCCATGTGCGCGCTTTCGGCGAACAGGGAGCCTTCTCGTGCAATAGCCTCGTCGAGAACTCTGGTGACGACCTTGTCCTGCTTCTCGATGAGAGCGGAAAGATCGGCCAGCTCCTGCTCATCTGCGGCAAGTCCGTCTTGTTCGAGCATTTTCGATCTCCTTGGGGAGTTATCAGACAGTCGGAAGGTGCTGGGCGTAGAGAGTCCTGTTGAATCGAGGATGCAGGCTCGCGATCAAGTCCCTCTCGACTTGATTCAAAAGGGTTGAATCCACAGGGGCGTACCAGAGCATGCGATCCCCCGGGCGGTGGAGCCAGTCTCGGAGGCGTCGGTTTGCCTCGGTGCGCGCTCGGTGGTGAGCCAGCCGCGCCGGGAGGGATGCGGCCTGGCCGACGTAGACCCAGTCGAGGGTCACTACCAGGCCATGCAGTTCCGTGGTCTCGGAGAACGCATAGACCCCGGGTACGTCCGGTACGACGCGGTGGGCGAGGGCGATCGAGCGCACACTCTGCCAGGAAAGTTTTTTGAGACTATCCGCGAAGGGCATGGGTGTAGCCTCGCATTCATCCCACACTGCGTCAAGTCTCTAGAGACAGAGGCCTGTTCGCTGAGACTAGATGTGTAGTCAGGGGTTCGTCAGCGAAGGTAGCGACATGTGTCTGACGGCAGACTGAGTGAGCCGACGCCTAACTCCCGTTCCACGCCTGGCAGGTAGCCGCGCCCGTCCAGCGTCGCGACGTTGCGTTGGGTGGATCGCAGCAGGGCGAGCGTGCGGCTTCCCTTGCATCCACGGTCCGCCAGGAGGCGCCGCAGTCCGGTCGTGGCCGATCCGACCTCCGCCAGCGTCTTCTCCTCGTGCCCAGGCGCGAGGAGACACTTCGGGACCCCATGCTTTCCGCACGTGCTCTGCGCCCTGCACAATGAGTCTCCTAACTATGCCGAGCAGTGTCTGTCCGGGAATGCTTCGCCAGAAGTTGCGGATCACGCCGACGGCATCTTGGTCGTTCCACTGCAGCCCGTAATGGTCTTGACCATGGTTCCGGTGCCCGTCAAAGCGCGGCACCGGTCTCCCGGCCGGCGACCTCGACTCACTCCTGCTGAGGGATCGAGCTCCCGTCTGGCGTCAGCACGGGCACACTGAGCGACTGCTTTTCCTCGAGAAGGGCATGCTTCTGGCTCCAACCATGCATCGGCCTCGTGATGCCTCGCCGCCGCGCGCACGGCCAGACAGAACGCGATCAGAGCGCAACAGCCTCCGCGCCGATCTGCCGCAGTCCTGGCCAGCGGGGTGTCGCACAGCGCTAGGAGCGTCTCCATCCACTGCGCCCCGACGTGACACCGGTAGGCCCTCCGGAGAAGAGCGCCGGTGTCGCCCGCCACGGCGGTGGGCCGGGTGCGGGGACGGCCGACCGGCAGACGGACCCGCACGTTGTTCAGCACCGGGACGAACTGAGGGCTGTCGGCGGCCTGCCTGGCGGTCAGGACGATCGTCATCGGCCGGCAGTGCCGGTCGGAGGCAAGGTGAATCTTGGAGATCAGGCCGCCGCAGGACCGGCCGCTCCCCGGCACGTGGGACATTGTGCGTTTCAGCTCAAGGCCGTCGGCTGTTCCGCAGCGGCGAGCATTGATAGCGCAACCCCTTGCCCACGATCCGGAACCGCTCGCGACCGGCCGCCGAGAACGGGTTGGGCAGCTCGAACACCTGACGGTGCTCCGGGTCCAGGGCGGCGGTGATCAGCAGGATCCGGTACCGACCGCCACGCGCGTGGGTGCGCGCGGCGTTCACTTCGGACGGCCCGAGCTCGAACTCCACGCGCTCGCTGACGGGTTCGCTCAGCGCCTTCACCTCGTACAGCCGTGTGGTGTCACGCCAGGCGACCTCGAAGTCGTACCCCAGGCTGTCCGATGCCTCCCGGTCGCCGTTGATGACTGCGGCGTACCCCGACCGCCAGCGCACCTCGGGGTAATGGCGCTGGAGCCAGGCCCGTGCCGCGACCTCCCCGACCAGACCGATGGCCGACCGCTGGTCCTCACTCGCCTGGTTCAGACGGGCCACGACCACCCGCGACGTGCCGGAACTTCCGCCCCGCCCGGGCTGGGGCACCGGCGCGACCGTGCCCAGGCGTAGCTTGCCGGACTGGGCGAGGAAAGCCTCGTCGACGGTCCTGGAGGCCAGGTCCGCGATGGCGGAGAAGTGATCGCGTCCCACAGCGACCTCTTTCTCGCCGATCATGATGGTGGCCGGGCCCGCCCCGCGTGATCCGGCGGTGCCCTGCGCCGGCCCGGTCTGGGGCGCCAGGTCGGCGGGAGTGAGGCCGAGGAGCCCCGCATCGGCGGTGAGCGGCATGCCGGTCGGCCAGCCCACACCGCGCCGCACCACGTCGAGCAGTTGTCCCTCGCTCAGCTCGATGAGGTCGCTCAGGCCGGAGCCGTCGAGGAAGGTCCGCGCCTCCAGCAGGGGCGCGCCCTGCCAGCCGGTCGGTACGGGTGCTCCGTGCCGGCGGCACCAGGCGGACACCAGCCGGGCCAGCGCTGGAACCAGGGGGTCCAGCGCGGCGGTGTTGAGTTCGTGGAGCCGGTCGATGGGCGGCAGATCGGTGGTTCGGCCGAGATCGTCGTCGGCGCCGTGCGAGCGCAGCCATGCCTGTGTCCTGGTCCGCATCTCGTCTTCGGGCGGGGTGACGAACCGGGGCAGCCAGTCGGAGTCCGGCAGCAGGTCGTGCAGTCGACGGGCCCTGGCGTACGCGGAGAGGTCCGCGCCGTCGCGGGCCGCCGCCACGTACCGTTCCCGCAGCCGGTCCACCAGGGTGCCGGCGATGCCGCGCACGAAGTCGCCGAAGGCCTGCTCGTGGAGATCAGGGTGGGAGTAGGGGGCGTAGCCGGGGCCGAGCGTGGCGAGCGCTTCGTTGAACCGCTGAAAGTCCAGGCCCAGTTCGTCGCGGAGTTCGGCCGGTGAGGTGCAGGAGCGGGCGAGGGCGACGAGTTCTGCGGCCGGCACGGGCAGCGAGACGGTGTATCGGCCGACGATCTGGACGAGTTCGTTCTCGCCTGCCGCTCGGTCGAGCGCCCGCGCGCTCTCCTCGTCCCATTCGGAGCCGAGGAGACAGCACAGGGCCGGGCGCAGCAGTCGTACCGTGTCGTGCACATCTCCCGTGAGGTTGCGTCTGATCTCGGCGACCTTGGCCTCGGTCGTGTCCAGTGCCATCGCCAGGGTGCGGTCGTCGATCCTTTCCGGATCATGGGTGTCGAGCTGCCGTTCCAACTTGACCAAGACCAGCTCCAGCACGTCCTGCAGCCCAGGCCTGCCCAGCAGTTGGGCGAGCGCGGACGTGCACGCCTGCAGTTCGTCCCAACCCTCCTCGCTGCGCCAGACGACGACCGTGGGATGGTCGGCGTCTGGCAGCGGCAGAGCGCGCGTGGTCGGCGGTGGTTCGGTGAGCACGCCCGAGATGACGACCTCCACCTCGTCGGCCCGGACGACACGCACGGTGCGCAGCCGCTCCAGCAGGGCCCGCACACCGCGCTCGCTGCGGCGCAGGAACGCCCCGGACTTCAGTTCTACGGCCAGGGCCACCACCGTGACGAGCCATTCCCTGCCGTCGATGAGCGCGTCGGCGTGTCCGGTGGGGGTGATCGGTTCGCCGTCGCGGTGGCGGACCTGCACATCGGTCGCCGACGTGCGCAGGGTGCGGATACTGTGCGCGTCGGCCATCTCCACGATGGCGTCCCCGCTCTCCGGTCCGGCGACCAGGACGGGATGGCCTGCCAGTTCGACGAGCGCCTCCTTCAGCGGCGCCTGCTCGTCACAGACATGCACGGGCACGTCCTCGGCCGCCGGTACGAAGGTGCCGAGGGCGTTGCCGCGACTGACCACGAGCCGTACCTCCTCACCGGGGAGCCACGGCCAGCGGGAGTTCTGCGCGAGGTGCGACCACGCCCGCCCGTAGTGCTTCTTGAAGGAGACGCTGAGGTACGACGGCACGTCGCCCCGGTGGAGGATCTCACCGAGGTGCTGGACGGCCGCACCGGCATGCCGTGTGTCCTCCCAACTCCGCAGCCCGCACCGACGGAGCCTCGTGGCCGCGGCCTTGTCGGCGAGCAGCCGCCGGGTCTGCAGCGGCAAAGAGGGGACGAAGCCGGGCAGTTCCCCATCGGTGCTGAACCACGCCTCGCCCGGGGTGACGAAGGCCGGGCCGTCCGACTCGGCGTCCTCCACCGGAAGCCAGGGCGTGCGACGGAGGAAGGACGCGAACGGAGTGGGCCAGGAGCGCTCGTCCTCGAACTGGTACGCGGGCCGGTGCACGGTGACGTCGAACACCTCGTCCCGCCAGGTACGGAACCCCAGGATGAGCAGTTCCGCGAACTCGCGCCGGGCCGTTGGGCCGAGGCCCGCGACCTCGGCCGCTCCCGGGAGATGAGCCGGTGGCCGCTGGAACACGTAGGGCGTCCATGGGTGGGCGAACTTAGTCCACCGGGACCGTACGTCCGCCACCCACGCCTGGCCCAGGGTGTCACCGAGCCCGAACCGCAGGGCCAGGACATGGGGTGCGAGGTCGTTGCCGTGGTGGGCTCCCAGGCGATCTCCGACGGTGGACAACCGCAGGCCGTCGGCCACGCCGATGGCCGTGAGGAATTCGAGGTACGCCTCGCGGTCCCGCACCGGCGCGGGCCAGTCGTCGGGGCCGCTGATCCAGCGTCGCCGTTGGGCCGCGAGCTCCGGGATCCGGGAGCCGCCCGCTTCGAGGAACTTCTCCAGCCGTCTCGCGCCTTCGGTTCCCCAGCCCGGTGAGAACGAGCAGCGTGCCGCCCTCGCCCAGGCGCCGTCGGCGAGCGGGACCCGGAAGGCGACCCGCGAGAGCCGGTCCCGCTGGGCCCGGGTCAGCACGGGGAACTGCCGCAGGGCGAAGGTGAGGGCGTCACGGCTGAGGGCCTCCGAGGGCCGTGCCCTGAGTAGGTCGTGCAGCGCGTCGAGGACCTGGTCCAGCTGGTAGGAGCGGACCAGCCCACCCCGCTGCAGGAAGTCCCGTCCCGAGCTCTCCCAGGTGATGCCGGGGTGGGTGAAGGAGATACGGCGTCGCAGCGCCTTGAGGTCACCGGGAACTCGGGTGACGGAGTCGGCGTGCTCGTTCCCGGGATGGAAGAAGACGGTGCCTTCCTTCTTGTCCTTCTTGCCGGGCTCCGCCGCACCGCCGAGCGCCGGTCGCAGGCCGCCGTCCTGGTCGAGGATGATTCGCCGGCCCCGCAACGCGGTGTGCTGGCCGACGAAGGCTTGGGCCACGTCGTTGTAGAAGTCCGCCCAGCGAGGGCTCGTCGACTCGCCGCCCTCAGCCCGGATCTCCTCGGCCAGAGCCTCGACCCAGTCGGCGGTGCTGACCAGCGGGGGGCGCATGGCCCTGGAGACGACCGCTTTGGCCAGCCGGTCGGCACGGGCGTGCCGGACCTGGCCCACGGAGGTGGCCAGCAGAGGGGCTCCGGCCCGGGCGAGCGCCTCGGCGGTGAGGACCCGCCAGGGGCGCCTGCCGTCCGGCCAGGCGTACGTGTCCCGCAGGGTGCCCCAGGACTCCCCGCCCTCCAGAGGGAGGATCGGCTCGGCGGCGAGCTGCCCGTTCACCGCCTTGTCGAGGCGGGCCGGAGTGTCCCAGCACATGAGGTCGAGCACGAGGTCACCCGCGCGGCCGTGTGCGGTCTCGGAACGCAGGCGGTGGGACAAGTCCACGCAGAGACAAGCGAGTTGGTCGAGCAGTAGGTCGTTAAGCGCCACTGCCTCGCTGATCTCGAGACGAGCGAGCTTGGTGAAGAACGGGGCGTGCACATGGCCCGGGAACGGAGCGGAGGACGCCGCGGACATGGGAATGAAGGTGTACATCCGGCCGCTCCGCGGCAGCGGCCGGTCCAGCCGGAGCGCGACACCGACCCACGCATCGCCCTGCCAGTCCAGCCATTTCGCGTCGATCCCGTGGACCTCGACGCTGCGCTCGATCGCCACGCGCAGGGCCTCGGCTTCCAGGGTTCGACGCGCCAGCAGATAGCGCCCGGCATTGCCGAGGTCGACTTCGCTGATCCAGTCCGCCGGCCGCGACTCGACCAGGTCGGAGCGGCGCTGGGCACGCGACAGCACACGCCGTCTGCCGCCGCCATCCGCGTCACGGATCTCCACGACCAGCTCCCGTACCCGGTCGAGGAAGAGCAGCAGGGGCGCCTCGTCGGCTACCACCTCCGCAGCCTGGGCCACGACAAGGCCCCAGGCGTGGTCGTGGCGCAGCGGCAGCCGTACGACGGTCGAGAAGCCGTCCGCGGCGAGTTCCTTGAGCACGGGATCCGTGGCCTCGGCCGGTACCGGCAACGCCAGCGGGGAGATGTCCTGGATCACTCGGGCCGCGAGGGCCGTGTCGTCGACAATCGCGTTGATGTCGTCCGGCCGGGCGAAACGGAAGCAGTAGCCGTCGAACGAGTCGGAAGCGGGCGACGCCTTGGAGTAGATCTCGGGCCAGTCGGTCAGCTGCAGTACGCTGCGGAAGCCGAGCCCCTTGTTCCCGATCCCTTCCCCCGCCCCCTTGCTGGAGAGGGCCAGTTCGGTGATGGCCTTGAAGTTCTCCTCGGTGAATCCGGCTCCTTCGTTGGCGACGTACACGACGCCGCCACCGTCCCCCTGGCTGTTCGCCAGCACGGCGATCCTGCCAGTGCCCCCCGCGGCCAGGGCATCGTGTCCGTTCTGGATAAGCTCCAAGATCGTGCGGCCCTCGTACTCCTGGGCCGTGTCCTCACTGACGGACTTCAGGCTCTCGGCGAAGCGCCAGTCTCCTCCCGCTCCGTCGAAGATCTCGATCCGCCGGCGTGTCAGGGCGGTGATCGCGTCCCCGAACCCCGTTCCTGATCCGCTGCCCCTCATCGGTGTGATGGCCGTTCCCCCTCGCTGAACCGGCATGCCTGTGCGTGCCTGCCGGGAATCGTGCTCATCAGTGTGTCCGGAAGGGGGCACCAGCCACGTTTTCCGGCCAATTCCTTGAAAGCTCGCATGTCAATGCGAGAGGGGGTGGGGTCGGCTCCGTCCCTTGCGACGTCCGGGCACCCTCAGATGTGGTGAACGGCGGGACGACTGAAAGAAGCCGTTCGGCGGCCCGAGTTGTCAGAGGCGGGTGCTAGAGAGCCAGCTCGTTCGCGGAGCAGGTCAACTCTCAGCGCGAAGGATAAACAGTTGCCATTTGGGAACATCTAGAGCGTCTGGAGCAAGGAACTCGTGCTTGCGGTCCAGCAGGGGCCGGTTGGTCGAGTCGGCGTACGCCAGGAAGGAAACCTTCAGGGTGCGGCGGCTGATTCCAACCGCCGCCGACAGCGGCTCGCTTTCCTTTGCGGAACAGCGCCCGGGATCTGACTCGCACTCTGTTCGGGACGTTGTCGTATGTTTGCCGGTCAGGCGTCGTTTCACCTTCATCCTCGTCGTCCGGGGCGGGGTCCCGGACGAAGGCCAGATCGAGGACGTAGCGTTCATCGGCCGGGCACCGTTCCCGGCTGCTGGATCTGTTCCGGGGTCCAGTCGTCGGTGATGCTGCGCAGGGTCTCGTCGTAGTACGCGGACGCGGCTTCACGTCCGGCCCTGCGTAGCCCTCGTAGACACCCGGGCGCGGCAGGGCTACAAGGATGCCGGTTGCGGACTCGATGGTGACAGGAGTGTGCCCTTCGGTATCGACGGAGGGCGCGGGCGGTGTGTCCCAGATGCGGACGGCGATGCGTACGTCGATGTCGGAAGACTGAGGAGGTACAGGTGGTAGCCGTTGCCCGCCACCACCTGTAGTCGCCGGCCGCGAGTGACGGACGCTTGCCCGCAGGATTCTCGCCGTCTGTGAGAAGACGACAACCCCAGTGCCCCGGCTCTTTGCCACCCCAGGTGTCCCTCCCCGGTGGCCGGTCGGTGGCCGGACGCCTTTGAACGACGTAATACGAGGTAGCACAGACCAGCCAGTCGCACATGCTCTGATCAGGCAAAACGGCACTCGGCAGCACGATCAGGCACCACGCAGCACGATCGCTCACGGTCTCGTAATGCGTAGGTCTCGGGTTCGAATCCCGAAGGCGGCTCAGAGAAACCCCAGGTCGGACAGTTCCTGACCTGGGGTTTTCTGGTGTTTGGGGTGGGGCGGGAGTGTGCCGCGTCACCGCTGGTCGCGGGCTCGTCTGAATCGGGCCAGGGCGTCGGGGAGTTCCACGAGGGGGGCCGGGTAGTCGTAGCGGGCTCGTTCCGGGGGTGGGAGTTTCCAGGGCTGGTGGATCGTGGCGCCCTCCAGGCCGGTGAGTTCGGGCAGCCAGCGGCGTACGTAGTCGCCCTGCGGGTCGTGGCGTTTGGCCTGGGTGAGGGGGTTGAGGACGCGGTTGGGGCGGGTGTCGGTGCCGGTGCCGGCCATCCACTGCCAGTTGAGCTGGTTGTTGGCCACGTCCCCGTCGACCAGCAGGTCCAGGAAGTGCCGGGCGCCCAGGCGCCAGTCCAGGTAGAGCGTCTTGGTGAGGAAGCTTGCGGTCAGCATGCGTGCCCGGCCCGGCATCCAGCCCTCGTGCCTCAGCTGGCGCATCGCCGCGTCGATCACCGGATAGCCGGTCAGGCCGTTCCGCCAGGCCCGTGCCTCGGTCTCGTCGTGGCGCCAGTGGTCGTGCCGGGGGCGGTAGTCGGTGTGGGCCGCGTCCGGCCGGGCCGCGAGGACCTGGTGGTGGAAGTCGCGCCAGGCCAGCTGGCGTACGAAGGCGTCGGCGCCGGGGTTCGTGGGGCGGTCGGCCCGGTGTACCAGTTCGGTGGCGGACAGGGTGCCGAAGTGCAGATGGGGGGAGAGCCGGGAGGTGGCGTCGGCCGCGAGGTCGGAGTTCCGGTCGGCGTAGGCGTCCAGGGAGCCGCGAAGCCAGGACGTGACGCGGCTGCGGGCCTCCCGCTCGCCGCCCGTCGCGAGACCCGGTGACACCCCGGTGATGGCCCGGCGTACGGGCAGGTCCAGGGAGCCGATGTGCTCGGGGACCGGTACGGACCGCGGGGCGCCCAGGGGTTTGCGGACGGCCGTCTCACGCCAGCGCCGGAGGTAGGGGGTGAACACGGCGAAGTGGTCCTTTCGCTGCGGGACGTGAGCCCCCGGGGGAACCACCGTGACCACCGCGTCGTGGACCCGGAGCGCGCGGCCCTGTCCGGCGAGGGCCGCGTGCAGCCGTTCCTCGCGCCGCCGCGCGTAGGCACTGGCGCCCCCGGCCACGTGCACCTCGCGGGCACCGGACAGGGCGGCGACCGAGCAGACCTCCTCGACCACCCCGCCGGCCCGCAGCACCAGCCGTCCGCCGCGTTCCCGCAGCCCGGCGTCCAGATCGGCCAGGCAGTCGGCGAGGAACGCCAGTCGGTTGGGTGCGTCGAACCCGGCCGCGTGCACGCCCTCGTCGAGGACGAACAGCGGCACCACCCGGTCGGTGTCCCGCAGCGCGGCGGTCAGGACCGGGTTGTCACGCAGCCGCAGATCGGCGGTGAACAGACAGATGGACACGCTCACTTCGGCACGCCTCCCTGGCCGGGGAACGGAAAATCTCCGCCGGCCGTCCGGTACGACTCCCTGTCGGTCATATGACCGGCCCTTCTCGCTGGTGCCTCATCCACTGGTCCGGAGCGGACCAGGCGGTGGATCGGTGCGCGAGTGGGAACGTATCGGACGGTCGGCGGAGCCGGACCGGGACGTGCCGGTGGGTCAGGCGTTCGTGTCGGAGGGGTACGTGGCTTCGAACGCGGCCCGGAAGAGGGCGGTGACGTCCTGGCCGCTGAGCCCCTCGGCGCGCGCCTGGCGTATCCATTCGGACAGCGCGTTGTGCAGCGGGGAGTCGGGGCCCGTCAGGGGCTGCGAGAGGGAGCGGGTGATGAAGGTGCCCGCTCCCTGGCGGACTTCGGCGAGGCCCGCGCGTTCCAGCTCGCGGTACGCCTTGAGGGTGGTGTTCGGGTTGACCTTGGTGGTCGCCGCGACCTGTGCGGCCGTGGGCAGCCGGTCACCCTCCTCCAGGGCGCCCATCCGCAGGGCCTGTTCGACCTGGTGGACGATCTGGAGATACGTTGCGACTCCGCTGCGCCGGTCGATGCGGAATACGACCACGGGTTTCACCTTCCGCTCGATGCCGACATTTTACGTAGAACGAGGGGGCGCGCCCTACAGGGGGCGTCGCGAGACCCGCCACAGGGTGAACGCCGTGAGGAGCGCCGTGCCGACGAGCAGGATTCCGGCGCCGGTCCACTGCATCGCCGCCATCTGGTCGTAGTCGAGGTACTCGATGACGTCGTTGACGATGCCCTTCTCCTTGATGCACGCGTTCGTGGCCTTCTCGGTCGCTTCGGCGCAGGCGCCCCAGCCGTAGAGCTGTCCGTCGGCGCTCCCGATCCAGCGGTCCAGCTCGTGTGCGTCGGAGAGCCGGGCGGGGATGTCCTCGTTGAGGGGGTAGGTGAACATCCGGGACGGCGCCAGGTGGACCCGGAGCACGCCCCAGGCGACCTGCGCGACGACGGAGAAGACGAAGGTCACCACCATGGCGGCCAGCACGCGGCGCAGCAGTACGCCGATGGTGATGCCCGCTGCCGTGAGGAAGAGGCACAACGCTGGCAGCATGGGGCCGGTGTTGTCGAAGATGGAGCCTTCGAGCCACGAACTGTAGAACGCCGAGCGGTAGGGCTTCCACCACCAGGTGAAGAGCGCGGAGAGCACCGCGCCGGCCACCAGGGCCACCAGGAGGCACCAGGTGAGCTTGACGGCCAGCCAGCGCCGGCGCGTCACGGACTGGGTGGTGGCCAGCTGGGCGGTGCCCTGCTCCTGGTCGGCCGCGATCAGCGGGGCTCCGAGGAAGACGGCGAGGACCACCGGCAGCGAGTTCAGCACGGTGGACAGGTAGGAGTATCCCTGTCCCAGGGGCTGTTGGGCCGGGCTCTTCTCGGGCCAGCCCACCGCGTCGAGCAGTTGGACCAACTCGGCGCGCTGGTAGAGGATCCAGGCCGAGCTGAACACCACCAGGGCGAGGACGCCGCCCAGCGTGGCACGGTGCTGGCGTACGAACAGCCAGTTCAGCCCGCGCAGCATCCGGGGCCTGGCGGCTCGTCCGGTACGGGGTTCGGTCAGGGTGGTGCTCATGCGGTCCTGGTCCCTTCGGCCTCGACACGGGCGCCGGGTGTGTACAGCGCGGGTGCGTCCGGCGAGCGGAGATGGGCGAGCAGCACTTCTTCGAGGCTGGGTTCGGTGATCTGCCAGGCACCGCCCAGCGGACCCTTCGGCCGCACCATCGCGTGGAACTGGCGGCCCTGGATCCGTGCCTCGATCAGCGTGTGGGGAGCGAGTGCGGCGGGCAGCGCCCCGTCCTCGGTCACCCCGGTGACCAGGGTGTGCGCCGGAACCAGCGCGTCGGCGTCACCGGCCATCCTGATCCGGCCTCCGGCGACGACCAGCAGGTAGTCGCACATGTCCTCCAGCTCCGTCAGCATGTGTGAGGACATCACCACGGTGGTGCCGCGCTCGACGGCCTCCGCCATCAGCAGCGTGCTCATCTCGTCGCGGGCCAGCGGGTCGAGGTCCGACATCGGCTCGTCGAGCAGCAGCAGATCGGGCCGCTTGCCGAAGGCGAGCGCGAAGGCGACGCGGGTGCGCTGACCGCCGGAGAGCGTACCGACCCGGGCGTGCATCGGTACGTGGCCGGAGCGGACGATGCGCTCTGCCGCGGCCATGTCCCAGCCGGGGTTGAGCTCGCTGCCCATGCGCAACGTCTCCGCCACGGTGAACCGCTTGAACAGCGGCTTGTCCTGTCCGAGGAAGGCGAATCTGGGCATCACCGCGGGGTCGTCCACCGGCACGCCGAAGACGCGGAGTTCACCCTCGGTCGGTTCCACCTGCCGGGTGGCCAGTCCGAGCAGGGTGCTCTTGCCCGCGCCGTTGGGGCCGACGAGACCGCAGATCCGGCCGGCCGGGAGCCGGAAGGAGCAGTCGCGCAGGGCCCAGCCGCGCCGGTATCGCTTGCTCAGGCCGCGGGCCTCCAGTGCCCACGCGCCTGAAGTCCCGTTCGGGGTGCTCGTGTCCGCCACGCGCCTCGCCTCGATTCCACTAGTCAACTAATGGAATCATTGTCTGTGGGGTGAGTGGGTGTCAAGGCGGGTCGCCTCGCGTGGTGTGGGGGAACGCCGTGGCACGGAGGGGAGCGGCACGCTCAAGGAGATCGGGCTCGGCCAGGACGCGGAGTACGCCTGTCGCACCCTGTTGAAAGAACCGACAGCAGAGGCGCAGGTGCTGGCGGAGCAGTTCGGATGGTCCGTGGCGGAACGGTTCGGCTGGTCCGTGGCGGAGCAGTTTCCGCTGGTCCGTCGGCCGGGTTCCTTCCGCGCTCGTCGAGCTATCCGATACTCGGACTCAAAATGCTGGTCCAGTCCCAGGAAAGGGAATCGCTGAAACTCCAGCAGACGATTTCGGGGGCAAGCTCGCGGTGGCACGGCTCATCGCCGACCACCGGGACGAGGAGGAAGGGGTGGTCGGTGCGGGTCGGACGCGTCTACTCGGACAGCTCTCAGCCGCGCAGGTAGGCCAGTACGGCGAGGACCCGGCGGTTCGTGGATTCGGACAGGCTGAGGTCGAGCTTGGTGAGGATCGAGCCGAAGTGCTTGCTGACCGTGCCTTCGCTGACGGTCAGGGCCGCGGCGATGGAGGCGTTGGACTTGCCCTCCGCCATCAGGGCCAGCACCTCCTGCTCACGGGCCGTCAGCCGCGACAGGGGATCGCGGCGGTGCCGGATCAGCTGCCTGACGACTTCCGGGTCGACCACCGTGGCGCCCTCGGCCACCCGGTGCAGGGCGTCGATGAACTCCTCGACGTTACCGATGCGCTCCTTGAGCAGATAGCCGACGCCGGTGCCGTCCGATGAGTCCAGCAGATCCTCGGCGTAGGCGCGCTGCACGTACTGGCTGAGCACCAGGACGGGCAGGTCCGGCTGCTTCTCGCGCAGCTCGACGGCGGCCCGCAGACCCTCGTCGGAGAAGCCGGGCGGCATCCGTACATCGGTCACCACGATGTCCGGGCGGTGTTCGAGCACCGCCGCGGTCAGCTCCTCGGCCGTGCCCGCTCCGGCGACCACCTGATGGCCGAACCGCTCCAGGAGACCGACCAGGCCCTCCCGCAGGAGCACGCTGTCCTCGGCCAGTACGATGCGCAACATCACGTCCTCGATCGGGCGGGTGAGCAGGGGACTTGAAGACGGAACACCGTGGGCCCCCCGGGCGGACTGGACACTAGCAGGTGGCCGCCGAGCACCGAGAGGCGATCGGCGACGCCCTGGAGCCCCGTGCCGTCGACCGTGTCGGCGCCGCCGATCCCGTTGTCCTCGACCTCCACCGTCAGCCGGCCCCTCTCGGCCCGACCGGTGACTTCCGCCCGGGTCGCGCGGCT
Organism: Streptomyces sp. NBC_01433; assembly: GCF_026340105.1. Classification (NCBI taxonomy): domain Bacteria; kingdom Bacillati; phylum Actinomycetota; class Actinomycetes; order Kitasatosporales; family Streptomycetaceae; genus Streptomyces; species Streptomyces sp. NBC_01433. Next base: position 2,942,312 of record NZ_JAPEPM010000001.1, read on the forward strand.
GTGTTTGGCCACGTTCGCCAGGGCCTCGCAGATCGCGAAGTAGACGGCGGTCTCGATGGCTTCGAGCATCCGGCCCGGCAGGTCGAAGCTCACTTCCACCGGTACCGCGGAACGGTCGGCGATGTCCTCCACGGCGGCCTCCAGGCCCCGGTCGGTGAGGACTTGGGGGTGGATGCCCCGGATCAGTTCCCGGATCTCCACCAGGGCCACCCCCGCCTCCTCGTGCGCCTTGGCCAGCAGGCTGCCGAGCGGCTCGGCCGGGTTCTCCAGTCTGGCCAGGCCCAGCGTCATGGAGAGGGCGACGAGCCGTTGCTGCGCCCCGTCGTGCAGGTCGCGTTCGATACGGCGGCGTTCCGCCTCGAAGGCGTCCACCAGACGCATCCGGGAGCGGCCCAGCTCCTGGATGCGGGAGTCGAGCCCGGACTCCGGGATGGAGAGCAACTGCCGTGTCAGTACGGCGCGTCCGGCGGCCAGCACGCCCAGCGGATAGGCGAGCAGCGGGAGGAGCAGGACACCGGCCAGCAGGGCGGCGAACGCCTCCGGGTAGGAGTCGGCGATCCAGAGCTTGAGTACGCGGGCCTCCTCGTCGCCGCCCGCGGCCATCATCGCGGGCGTGGCGATCAGGCCCCCGCACACGGTCAGGACGGTGCCGACGGCGAGCCCCTCCAGGGGCCACAGCAGGCAGGCGAACAGCAGCGCGTAGCCCAACTCCCGCCAGGTGGAACGCTCCTGGAGCCGCGTACGCAGCCAGGAGTACAGCCCCGTGCTCCGCGGCTCGCGGTGCGGGCCGGGGATCGGGTCGCGGTCCAGGAGCCGGAGCCTGCGGCGTTCCAGGGCGGCCAGCGGGATGCCGGTGAGGACGAGCGTGAGGAGCAGGGGCACACCGACCAGGACCACGGTGAGCACGCTGCCCGCGAGGGCGAGCAGCAGCAGGGTGGCCAGCGTGGCGATACCGAGCGGCACGCTGGTCAGCAGATAGAGCGCCGAGCGCCACGGCCAACCGCTGAGGACATAGCGGCGCTGCTGGAGTGCCTGCCAGAGGCTGGAGGAGTGCATGACGGCACGCTATGAGACGCCGTGCGGGCGGACCACCCAGCTGGCTCCACCCTTGGGGTGGGCACTGCCTCTCCCGGAGAGACCGCTCCGGTGGAGAGCGGGGTGCCCGCGCACCACGGCACGCGTCCGTCGGCCGGTGCGCTCACCACCGCGGCGCTCGGTGCGGTGGCGGGCAATGTGCTCGCCGCTGCTCGTCACCACCTCGCTCCCCGCGCTCCTGTCGCTGCGGCGCGGGGGCCGGTTCGCGGCGGGGTGACGGGTGGCGGGGCGGCGGCACGTCCGCTGCGGGGCAGCGGGACGGTTCAGAGGCGCTCGGCGATGAATGCCAGCAGTTCCGCCTCCGTCGGCACCAAGTAGAAGTGGTCGCCGGGAAAGACCCGGCTCTCGAATCCGGCCGTGGTGAGCGACGACCAGGATTCCAGTTCCGCGACCGGGCAGCCCGGGTCGCGGTCCCCGCCCACCGCGGTGACCGGCGCCCGGAGCGGGGCGGGATCGTGCGGCCGGTAGGACTCGATCACCCGGAAGTCGCTCCGCAGGGACGGCAGCAGCAGCGGCCGCAGATCGGGGTCGTCGTACACGGACGAGGCCATGTTGCCCAGGTGCCGTGCCGCGGCGATGAGCCGCTCGTCGTCCAGGGTGTGCAAGGTGGCGCTGCCGCGCGGGGCGTGGGGCGCGCTGCGTCCCGACACGATGACGCGGTCGGGGACGATGCCGTGCCGCTCGTCGAGGCGGCGCGCCACCTCGTAGGCGACCGCGGAACCGAGGCTGTGGCCGAACAGGACGAACGGCAGCCGTCGCGGGCCGGTGACCACGGGTTCCAGCGCGTCGGTGATGCGGTCGGCCAGCTCGGCCATGGTTTCGACGCACGGTTCGGCGAACCGCTCCTGCCTGCCCGGGTACTGGGTGGCGAGCAGTTCCACATCGGCGGGCAGATGACCCGGCCAGCGGTGGAAAAGGGTCGCCGTGCCGCCCGCGTGCGGGAAGCAGATCAGCCTGACCCTGACCTTCCCGTCCCTCCGGTACGTCCGGAACCACTGATTCCTGTTTTCGGCGTCGATGACCGCCACGCGAACCCACCCCTCCGGGGCCTCGGCCCCACTCGTGCACGTCATGATCCGGCCTCGGGTCCCACTCGTGTACGTCATGATCCGGCCTCGGGTCCCACTCGTGTACGTCATGATCCGGCCTCGGGACCCACTCGTCCACGTCATGATCCGGCCTCGGGACCCACTCGTCCACGTCATGATCCGGCCTCGGTGTGGCCGACGGACGTCCTTGGGCGGGCAGGGTCCTGTCGGCGCGGCTTCCCGCCTTCCGGCCCGCCGCCCTTTCCGCACCGGTGCAGCCATCGTGCGCAGGAAGGTGGAGCTATCTCCACCCCCAGGATTCCGCTCCGCTCCGATGTGCCGGAAGCGCGGGCCCTATTGAGTGGACACCATGAATCAAGCAGCCGTCCGGCTCAGTTCGGTCACCCGGTCCTACGGCAAGGACGCCGGTGCGGTCACCGCGCTGGACCGGGTCAGCCTGGACATTCCCCAGGGCACCTTCACCGCCATCATGGGCCCGTCGGGCTCCGGCAAGTCGACACTGCTCCAGTGCACCGCGGGACTGGACCGGCCCACCAGCGGCCAGGTGTTCCTGGGTGACACGGACCTGACCCGGCTCAGCGAGAAGAAGCTGACGCTGCTGCGCCGCAAGCGCATCGGGTTCGTCTTCCAGGCGTTCAACCTGCTGCCCTCGCTGACCGCCGAGCAGAACGTGGCGCTCCCGCTGCGACTGGCCGGGCGCCGCCCGAAGCGGGCCCAGGTGCTGGAGGTGCTGGAGCAGGTGGGGCTGCGCGAGCGGGCCGGGCACCGGCCCAGCGAACTGTCCGGCGGCCAGCAGCAGCGCGTGGCCCTGGCCCGCGCCCTGGTGACCCGCCCCGAGGTGCTCTTCGGGGACGAGCCGACCGGCGCCCTGGATTCCACCACCAGCAGGGAGGTGTTGTCCATGCTCCGCTCGATGGTGGACGGCGGCCAGACCGTGATCATGGTGACGCACGACCCGGTCGCCGCCTCCTACGCGGACCGGGTGCTGTTCCTCGCCGACGGCGTGGTGGAGGACGAGCTGTACTCGCCCTCCGCCGAGCAGGTCGCCGCGCGCATGACGAAGCCGGCGGTGGTCCCGTGCTGAGCCTCGCACTGCAGGGCATGAGGACCCGCTGGGTCACCTTCGTCGGCTCCTTCATCGCCCTGGCCCTGGGCGTCGGGCTCATCGCGGCCACCGGGCTCGCGCTCGCGGCCACCTTCAGCGCCCCCGACCGGGGCCCCGAACGGTTCGCCCAGGCCCCCGTCGTCGTCCAGGCGTCCGACCGGCTCCGCGTGGACACTCCGATCGGCATCCGTACCCAGCCGCTCGACAACCCCCGCCCGGTGCCCGCGAAACTGGCCGCCGAACTGGCCGGACTCGGCCGCACGGTCCAGGACCGTACCTTCCCGGTCACCGTCGAGGACGCGAACCTGGACGGCGATGTCGAGGCGACGGTCGGCCACCCCTGGTCGGTCGCGGGCTCCACCCCGTACCGGCTCTCCGGCGGACGCGCCCCCTCGTCGCCGGGCGAGGTCGTCGTCACGGCCGGGCCCGGGGCCGATGTACGGGCCGGGGACCGGATCCGGGTCGCCACACCGGCCGGCACCGGCACCAGGACCGTGGTCGGCACCGTGGCGGCCGCGGGCTTCGAGACCGCCGTGTTCTTCACCGACGCGGAGGCCGCCAGGATCTCCCCGGCCATCGACGCCGTGGTGGTGCACGCCGCCGCCGGCAAGGTACGGGAGGTGGCCGGCGAGAAGACCGGCCTGACCGTCCTCACCGGCGACGACCGGCGCCGCGCCGACCCCGACCCGGACCGCGACGACGAGGCCCTGGTCTCCGTCAACGCGCTGCTGGGCACCGCGGCGGCCATCACCGGCTTCGTCTCCGTCTTCGTCGTCGCCTCGACGTTCTCCTTCGCCGTGGCCCAGCGCAGGCGCGAGTTCGGCCTGCTGCGCACGGCGGGCGCCACCCCCGACCAGGTGCGCCGGATGGTGTACGCGGAAGCCGTCGTCATCGGCGTCCTGGCCTCGGCCGCGGGCTGCTGGCTGGGGGCCGCCGGAGCGCCGCGGCTGGCCTCCTGGATGGTCGATGTGAAGATCGCGCCGCACTGGTTCGCCATCGGTGACCAGACTTGGCCGCTGCACACCGCCTTCTGGACCGGACTGTTCGTGGCGATGGCCGGGGTACTGGTCTCCTCCTACCGGGCCGGGAAGGTCGGCCCCACCGAGGCGCTGCGCGAATCGGCCGTCGACAGCCGGGCGATGCCGGTGAGCCGCTGGCTGATGGCCACGCTCGTGCTGCTGACCGGACTCGGGCTGCTGGGCATGGCGCTGGTCTCCGACCCCGGGGACGTACTCAAGCGCAAGACCTACATCACCCAGCCGATGCTGCTGATCGTCGGGTTCGCCCTGTTCGCCCCGGTCCTGGTGCGGCCGCTGACCCGGCTGCTGACCTGGCTGCCCGCCCAGCTGCCCGGCGCCACCGGCGTACTGGCCAGGGAGAACGCCGCCGCCGGAGTGCGCAGGACCGCGGCAGTGGCCGCTCCCGTCATCATCACCGTCGCCCTCGCCGCCTCGCTCATGGGGACGACGGCCACCATCAACGAGGCCAAGGCCACCGAGGCGCGCAACCACACCGTCGCCGACTTCGTCGTGGCCTCGGAGGGCGAAGGCCGGGCGATCTCGCCGCAGTTCGTCCAGCGCACCCGGAACATCGAGGGCGCCACGGTCAGCGCGTCGCGCTCCACCGGGGTGACCGTGCTCGAAGAGGGCACGGCGCTCGTCAAGTCCGAGGCCAGGGCGGTCACTCCGGCCGGGCTGGCCGCCGTGTCCGATCTGCCCGTGGTGGCGGGCCGGCTCACCGACCTCGACGACGGCGGCATCGTCGTCAACGAGGAGTGGCTGACCACGACCGTCGGGCAGCGGGTTTCCGTCTGGCTGGGCGACGGCCGCAAGGTCTCGCTCAGGGTCGCCGCCGTCCTTGGTACGGGCACCGGCAGCAACGGGGTGTATCTGACCCCGCGCAACGCCGCGGGCGCGGGCATCGACCGGATCGACGTCAAGGTGGAGGACGGCGCCGACCGGGAGGCCGTCGCCGCGGCCCTGCGCGAGGCGGGCGCGGCCACCGGAACCGAGGTGCTCACGAAGAGCGAATGGGTGGACGAGCACTACCCGCGCTCCAGCGAGAACACCCGGCTCGGCCTCCTGATGATCCTGGGCATCGCCCTCGTCTACACGGGCATCGCCCTGGCCAACACCCTGGTGATGGCCACCTCCGACCGGGTCCGCGACCTCGCGGTGCTCCGCCTCTCCGGCGCCACCAAGGCGCAGGTCCTGCGCCTGGTCGCGGTGGAGGCGCTGGTGGTGGTCGCGGTGGGGGCCGTGATCGGCGGCGCCGTAGCCGGGCTCAACCTGCTCGGGGTGTGGGGCGCGCTGGGACTGCTGGACGTGTGGTCGGCGGTCGTCGTGCCCTGGGGGACCGCCGGGGCGGTCGTCGCGGCGAGCGCCGTACTGGCCATCGTGTCCGCCGTACTGCCCGCCGCCTTCGCGCTGCGCGTCCGGCCGGTCGAACTGGCCGGCATGCGCGAGTAGTCCGGGCTCCGGCGGCGGACTCAGTTGCCGCCGAAAGGGCTGTTGGTGCGGCTGTTGGTGCGGATTCCACGGGTGCTTCGGCCGGTACAGCGCAATGGCCGGGGCCGTCGTTGCCCGGAACTTCCCCGGAGTCCGCCCGCGCGGCGTGGTAATTGGCCGGTGGATATGGCGGGGTGAGGCGGGGTGGGTGAGGCGGGGTGGGTACGGTGCCGGAAGGCGCGGGGAGCACGCGCTGTATGTTCCTGGGCCTGGACGATGTTCCCGGGCCCGGACGCCGATCCTGCCCGGACCGGTACGCCTGGAGTGATCGTGGTCGAGGACGAATCGTCGTACGCCCGTCCGAACGGCGGCGCCGTGTCCCCGCTGCCCGCAGCCCTGCCCGGACCCCGGTCCGCGACCCCGCCCGGACCGCTGGTCGGTGTCGGCTGGCTCGCGCCGCGCCTGGGGGCGCCGGGCCTGGTGGTGCTCGACGCATCGGTGGGCGCCCACCGAGGGGCGGCCCGGCGCATCCCGGGCGCGCGGACCTTCGACATCGACGGGGCGCTGTCCGACCCCTCCTCGCCGGTGCCTCATACGATGCCCGGCGCCGACCGGTTCGTACGGGAGATGCGCGCCCTCGGCGTACGTGACGCGGACGCCGTCGTCGTCTACGACGCGGCGGGTGTCTACTCCAGCGCCCGCGCCTGGTGGATGCTCCGCGCGATGGGCTTCGACCGGGCCGCCGTGCTCGACGGCGGGCTGCCCGCCTGGGCGGGGGCCGGGCTGCCGGTGGAGGAGGGCGCGCCCGGTCCCGCACCGGCCCCGGGGGACTTCACGGCGCGGCCGCGCGCGGGGCTGTTCGTCGGCAGCGCGGACGTGGTGGCGGCCCTGGCCGAGCCGGGGACGACGGTCCTGGACGCCCGCTCCCGGGAACGGTTCTCGGGCGCCGCTCCCGAGCCCCGTGCCGGGCTGCGCGGCGGCCATATGCCGGGGGCGGTGAACCTGCCCTTCGGGGAGATCCAGCACGAGGGGCGGATGCGCCCGGCGGCGGAACTGCGGGCCGCCTTCGGGGACCTGGTGGGGGAGCGGGAGCGGCTGGTCGTCAGCTGCGGGTCCGGGGTGACCGCCTGCGTGCTGGCGCTGGGGGCCGAGCTGGCCGGTTACCGCGGGACGGCCGTGTACGACGGATCGTGGAGCGAGTGGGGCCTGCCGTCCCCGCTCCCGGTCGTCCGGGAGCGGGGCGGGGCGGAGGGCCCGCCCGGCGCGTGAGGGTGTGGGGGCTCCGGGGGAGCGGTGAGGACCCGCCCGGCGCGTGAGCGGTCGCGGTCCGGATCACCGGCGGGTCCCGGTCACCGGTTACGGTCACCGGGCACAGGTCACCACCCGCGTGCCCGTTCCCCCTCGCCACTCCCCTCCCCCCCGTATCCGGGTCACGGCGCATGGCTCCGTACCAGCGCCACCGCCTCGTCCAGCGCCGCCGCCTCGGGCTCCGTCAGCCGCGGGTCCGCCGCCCGGCGGGTTCGCGCGCGGGCCAGGTCGGCGACGGACACACCGCCGTCGGCGGCCAGTTCCGTCAGCAGCGCCGTGAGCAGTGACCGGACGTCCGGGACTCCGGCCGCGGGCGCTGCCGGAGTCCCGGACGTTCCCGTCGCCGCCCCTTCTGCCTCCTCCGTCCCCTCTGCCTCCACCGTCGCCGTCGTAGTCCCCTTCCCCGCCGCCGGGAACGCCGGGTCGAGGGCGACCTGGGCCAGGATCAGGGCCGACATGGCCCGGTCGAGCCCCGGCGGGCCCTCCACGGTGTTGCTCCAGTCGATGACCACCGGCCCCCGGTCCGTCAGCATCACGTTCTCCGGATGCAGGTCGAGGTGGAGGATGCGCTCCTCCGGGTCCGGGGAGAGGCGGGCCGGTATGGCGTGCAGTTCGCGCAGGAGCCCGGCGAGCAGCGCGCCGCCCTCCGCCGCCTCCAGCGCGCCCGTCAGCAGGGCCTCGGCCATCGTCGGACCGGTCAGCCGTTGCAGCACCAGATCGGTGGCGCGGGCCCCGTCGGCGGGCGGGCCGATGCGGGGGACCGGGAATCCGAAGGCGCAGAGATAGGACATCACGGCCAGTTCGGGGGTGGTGTCGGTGCTGTCGCGGTAGCGGCGAAGGACCCAGGAGCCGTCGAGTGCGTACACATCGGCGGTGCGTCCCGAGCCCAGAAGTTGGCCTGTGTGCATGGGGCCGAACCTACCCGTGCGTACTCGCGAAAGGGAGCCCGCCGGAAGTCCCCGGTGCTGATCGGGCGCGTATTCGCCGGTCGGCCGGGGGGCTCCGGGGCCCGCCCCATAACGCGAAGTGAGGGGGTGAACGGGATCTCCTCGGCACTCCGGTGCGCGACTACGGTTTCGGCAATTCCCGAGTCCGGCACAGTCCGGGTTCCCCACCCGGGAGCCCGGAACTCCCCTTGGGCCGCCACCCCCCGAGCCCAAGTCCCCCGACACCGAGGAGAGTTACGTGGACATCACCAAGCTCCGAAGACGCGCCCTCGCCGTCTGTACCGCCACCGTCGCGGTGGGCGCGCTCGGTCTCGCCGGTCTGACCGGTGTCGCGTCGGCCGACCCCACCGGCGCCGCGAGCCCGGCCGCCGCGGCCGGCCTCTCGCCCGGTCTGCTCCGGGCCATGGAGCGCGACCTGGGCCTCGACGCCGACGAGGCGAAGAGCCGGATCGGCAGCGAGTACCGGGCCGCGGCCGTCGCCGCCGGGCTGGAGAAGTCGCTCGGCGCCAGCTTCGCCGGAGCCAGGGTCAGCGGCGACAGGGTGGCGACGCTCACCGTCGCCACCACGGACGCCTCCGAGACGGCGGGCATCACGAAGGCGGGTGCGCGGGCCGAGGTCGTCGGCCACAGCCTGGACCGCCTCGAAGCCGCCAAGGCCGCGCTGGACGCGGTCGCCCTGCGCAAGGCGCCCGCGGGAGTGCCCGTCTGGTACGTCGACGTGCGCGCCAACCGGGTCGTCGTCAACGCCGCCAGTCCCACGGCCGCCGACGCGTTCCTCACCGCGGCCGAGGTCCGGCGCGATCTGGTGACCGTCGCCGCGTCCACCGAGCGGCCCCGTACGTACGCGGATCTGCGCGGCGGCGACGCGTACTACATGAACGGCTCCGGCCGCTGCTCCATCGGCTTCCCCGTGAAGCGCGGCACCCAGAACGGCTTCGTCAGCGCCGGTCACTGCGGCACCCCCGGGGTGAGCACGAGCGGGTACAACCAGCAGGCGCAGGGCTCCTTCCAGGGCTCCACCTTCCCCGGCCGCGACTACTCCTGGGTCGCCACCAACGCCAACTGGACGCCGCGCGCCCTGGTGAACGGGTACGGCAACGGCGATGTGACCGTCACCGGCTCCACCCAGGCCGTCGTCGGCTCGTCCGTCTGCCGCTCCGGTTCCACGACGGGCTGGCACTGCGGCACGATCCAGCAGCTCAACACCAGCGTCACCTATCCGGAGGGCACCATCTCCGGGGTGACCCGCACCAACGTCTGCGCCGAACCCGGCGACTCCGGCGGCTCGTTCCTCACCGGCAGCCAGGCGCAGGGCGTCACCTCCGGCGGCTCCGGCAACTGCTCCCAGGGCGGTACGACGTACTTCCAGCCGGTCAACCCCGCGCTCCAGGCGTACGGGCTGACGCTGGTCACCAGCGGTACGCCGACCGACCCGCCCACCGACCCGCCGACCGAGCCGGGCGGCACCTGGGCGGCCGGGACGACCTACGCCACCGGCGCCACGGTGACGTACGGCGGATCTACCTACCGCTGCCTCCAGGGCCACCAGGCGCAGCCGGGCTGGACCCCGCCGAACGTCCCCGCGCTCTGGCAGCAGATCTGACCTTCCCCGCGCCTCCCCGCGCCCCCTGCGCCTCCCCGCACCCCCCGCGCCTCCCCGCGCACGTCGCGCCGCCTGTTCCGTCCGCTCCTCTCTCCGACCTCCTCTCTCCGACCTCCTCTCTCCCACCTCCTGTCTCCCGCCCCTCCCCGTTCCGAGGAACCCCGAGGAATCCGACATGACTCCAGAAGCAAGCGACGACCTCCCCAACAGCCTCCGGATCAGCCGTAAGAGCATCCTGAAAGCCGCGCTCGTCGCGAGTGCCGCCCCGCTGCTCGCCGGAGGAGGGGTCGCGCTGGCCCGCGACGCCGGCTCCGGCGGTGCCCTGCTGACGCCCACCCCGGCCTGCGACGACGGGGACGACCCGACGCCGCCGCAGATGGAGGGCCCGTACTTCAAGCCCAACTCCCCGCTGCGCACCAGCCTGGTGACACCGAGCACCCCCGGCATACCGCTCACCGTCAGCGGCTATGTGTTCGGCCGAGCCTGCAAGCCCATCGCGGGAGTCCTCCTCGACTTCTGGCAGGCCGACACCAACGGTGCGTACGACATGTCGGGATTCGCCTTCCGTGGGCACCAGTTCACCGACAAGGGCGGGGCGTTCAGCCTCGCGACGATCGTGGCGGGCCTCTACCCCGGCCGCACCCGGCACATCCATGTGAAGGTCCAGGCCCCGGGCGGCCCGGTCCTGACCACACAGCTGTACTTCCCCGACGAGCCGCGCAACAACACGGACGCGCTCTTCGATCCGGCGCTGCTGATGAACGTGCGCGACGCCGGGAACGGGCGGCAGGGCACGTTCGACTTCGTCCTCGACATCGCCCAGACACCGGACCCGACCGATCCGCCCACCGATCCCCCGACCGACCCGCCCACGGGCGGAACCTGGTCGGCCGGGGCCTCCTACCGCGCGGGAGACCGCGTCACCCACGGCGGGGTCGCCTACCGCTGCCTGCAGGCCCATGTGGCCATGGCGGGCTGGGAACCGCCGAACGTCCCCGCGTTGTGGGAACGCGGGTAGACACGCGGCAGCGGGTGCGCGCCACCGCCCAACGGGCCCCGTCCACGCGGATTTCCGCGTGGACGGGGCCCTTCCGCCGTTCGTCTGAAACATTTCCGAGGACCTGTCGCGTCGAAGGGGTGCGGGAGGCGGGGCAACGGGATCCGGGCCGGGCGAACGGGGAGGGCATGAGGACATCGCGTACGGATGACTTCAAGGAGTTCGCGGCGGGACGCGCGGGCCATCTGTACCGTTCGGCCTGCCTGCTGACCAGCGGCGATGTCCATCTGGCCGAGGATCTGGTGCAGGAGACGCTGGGGCGGATGTATCTGCTCTGGGGCCGTGTCCACCGCATCGACAACCCGGCGGCGTACGCGCAGACCGTGCTCGTACGGACGTTCCTGACCCACCGCCGGCGCCGGTCGGCGGCCGAGCGACCACAGGCCGAGCTGCCCGACACCGGGGCGGCGGCGGGTGACGACCCGGCTCTGCGGATGACGCTGCTCCGGGCACTGGCACAACTGGCCCCCAAGGACCGTGCGGTGGTGGTGCTGAGGTACTGGGAGGACCGGAGCATCGAGGAGACCGCCGAGGCCCTCCAGGTCAGCTCCGCCGCCGTACGAACCCGCTGTGTACGGGCGCTCGCCAGACTGCGCGAACTGCTGGGCGGCAGCATCACGGAGTTCGCGTCCCGCTGACCGCACCGATCGCCGAATCGCCGAATCGCCGATCGCCGAGGCGCCGTATCGCCGTATCGCCGTACGACATTCACTCAACTCAGACCGAGAAGTGGTGGTTTCCCATGCCCTTTGAAGAAGAACTCAGCGAGGAACTGCGCCGGACGGGGGAGACCTTCGACCTCGGCAACCGGCCCGCCGTGGTGGCCGGGGGGCTCGAAGCGGGCGTTCGCCGTCAGCGGCGCCGCCGGGCGACCGCCGTGACCGGCAGCGTGCTGGCGCTCGCCCTGGTCGGCGCGGGCGGGGCGTTCGCGGGCGGACTGCTCGGCGGCTCCGGCACCACGTCCGACGTGGCGAGCGGGCAGCGGACCGTGACGGCGGGGGCCGGGGGCGGCTCACCCACCCCGACCCCGACCCCCACGCCGACTCCGACCCCGACGCCCACCCCCACGCCGACCCTGGCCCCGACCCTCTCCGCTTCGGGGCCCGCGGGCGTCCCGTCCCCGGAGCTCGACTACGACAAGCTCATGCCCACCTTCCTCAAGCTTCTGCCCAAGGGCCTCCCGATCGTGGAGAAGCGGCACGAGGGCGACGAGTACGCCTATGTCGTCGCCGACGACGGCAAGGGCAGGTCCCTGGTGCAGGTCAATGTGCAGCGGGACATGCGGGACGCCGCCGACGCGCTGTACGCCGGTGCGGAGACGCTGCCCGACGGCACGAAGCTCAAGACGACCCAGCAGCCAGGCGAGAAGGGCGGCGAGGGCGTCGTCTGGTGGACGGCCGACACGATGCGCCCGGACGGCATGCGCGTCGTCGTCTCCGCCTTCAACTCCGGCGAGCAGTCGACGCTCGCCACCCGTTCCGAGCCCGCGCTGACCATGAAGCAGCTCGTCGCCCTGGCGACAGACACCGAGTGGCTGAAGCTCCAGCAGAAATAACGCCCGGACACGGCCCGGCGCTCACTTGGCGTCGGAATACCGCTCCACGACCGCTGTGGTGAACGGGAACCGCACCGGCGTCGTCCCGAAGGCGGTCCGCCCGGCCAGCTCCCCGGCCGCGCGGATCGCGTCGACGACCGTATCGGCCTCCTCGGCCGGACAGTGCACGATCACCTCGTCGTGCTGGAAGAACACCAGCTCGGCCCGGAGACCGGCCGTGGACAGCGTCCGCCGCAGGGCGGCCAGGAGCAGCAGGGCCCAGTCGGCGGCGCTGCCCTGCACCACGAAGTTACGGGTGAAGCGCCCGCGGGCACGGGAGTTGGAGGAGGCGTACCCGGGAGTGAACTCGCCGTCGCGTTCCCCTCCACGTCCTCCTTCTGCCCCTCCCCCTCCTCCGTCCCCCTCCTCCTGAGGAATCCCGGCCTCGCCGTCCGCGTCGTCGTCCGCCCCGACGGCGGGCGGGCTGGTGCGGCCGAGCCACGTCCGTACGAGACGTCCTTCCTCGCCGGCCTTCGCCGCGTCGTCGACATAGGCGACGGCGCGCGGGAAACGCCGCCGCAGGGCCGCCAGATTCTTCAGGCCGTCACCGGACGTCTGGCCGTAGATCGCACCGAGCAGGGCGAGCTTGGCGTGCTCCCGGTCGCCGTGGAACGCCCGGTCGGACAGGGCCTTGTAGAGATCGCCGTCATGACCGGCCACCTCCATCAGACCCGGATCGCGGGAGATCGCGGCCAGCACCCGCGGCTCCATCTGATCGGCGTCGGCGACGACGAGGCGCCACCCGTCGTCGGCGACGACGGCCTGCCGGATCACCTTGGGGATCTGCAGCGCTCCGCCGCCATTGGTCGTCCAGCGGCCGCTGACCGTGCCACCGGGCTGGTACTCGGGACGGAAACGGCCGTCGCGCACCCAGTCCTGGAGCCAGCTCCAGCCGTGCGCCGTCCAGATCCGGTACAGCTTCTTGTACGCGATGAGCGGCTCCACCGCCGGATGGTCCAGCTCCGCGAGCTCCCAGCGCCGGGTCGACTTCACCTTGATCCCGGCCTGCGCGAACGCCTTTATGACATCGGCGGGCAGATCGGGGCGCACCCTCCTGCCGAACGCCGCCGACACCTCGTCCACCAGCTCGGCCAGTCTGCGGGGCTCTCCGCCGCCCGCGTACCGCTCGCCCAGCAGGTCGTTCAGCACGTCCCGGTGCACATCGGCCCGCCAGGGGAGGCCCGCCCGGTGCATCTCGGCGGCCACGAGCATCCCGGCCGACTCGGATGCGGTCAGCAGCCGCATCCGCTCCGGGTGGGCGCTCGCGTCATGGCGTCGCACCTGATCGGCGTAGACCGCCAGGAGCCCTTCGAAGGGCACATCGGTCCCCGAGGGCGGCTCGAAGAGCGAGGACTGCGAGCCCGGTTCGGCGGAACGGGGCGGTGGGTCGGGGGGTACGGGAAGACGGCTCAGCCGGGCGTGGGCGGCGGCGGCGGACCGGGGCTCGCCCAGCCGCCCCTCGTGCCCGAGCAGCAGCAGCTCGGCGCACTCGATGTCGTAACACCGCTCGACCCGCACCCCGGCGGCGAGCAGCCGGGGATAGATCTCGCCGGTCGACCGCCACACCCAGCGCGCCACATCGGGCCGCGACCGGACCGCCTCGACGAGGTCGGGCTCGGCGAGGACGGGACCGGCGGGCGTGCCGTCCCGCTCCAGCGGCACGAGAAGCGCACCGCCGCCCCCTGCCGTGGCCAGAGCCCAACGTTCGGTCATGGCTCCGAGTCTGGCAGCCACCACTGACAGTCGCCCGGCCGTCACCTCCGGACCTCCGAGTCGCCGGACGGAAGCCCGGCCGCGAGGATCGAGAAATGGAAGCGATCCTTTACGAAGAGTTCGGCGGCCCCGACGTCCTGCACCTGGCCCGGGTGGACGAGGTGCGCCCCGGCCCCGGCCAGGTACGGGTCAGGGTCCGGGCGGCCGGGGTCAACCCGATCGACTACAAGATCCGGAAGGGCTGGATGGAGCCGGTCTCCCCCACGCCGCTGCCCGCGACGCCCGGCAGCGAGTTCGCCGGGGTCGTCGAGGAGACCGGCGAGGGCGTCACCGCGTTCGCGCCCGGCGACGAGGTCCTCGGCTGGAGTGCCACCGGCGCCTACGCCACCCACGCACTGGCCGACGCCGGCTCCCTCGCGCCCAAACCGGACGGCCTGTCCTGGGAGGAGGCCGCCGCGCTGCCCGTCGCGACCGAGACCGCGTCCCGCGTACTGGACGAACTCGCGGTGGCCGAGGGCGACACCCTCCTGCTGCACGGCGCTGCCGGAGCGGTCGGCTCCGCCGCGGTCCAGCTGGCGACGGCCCGCGGCGCCACGGTCATCGGCACCGCGTCCCCGGCCAACCACGACTACCTGCGAGTCCTGGGCGCGGTCCCGGTGGCGTACGGGGACGGCCTGGTCGAACGGGTCCGCGAGCTGGCACCCCAGGGCGTGGACGCGGTGTTCGACGCCTCGGGCCGCGGCGAGCTGCCCGACTCCATCGAACTGCGCGGCGGCACGACGGACCGGATCGTCACCATCGCGGACGCCGACGCGCAGAAGCTGGGCGTCAGGTTCTCCGCGGGCGGCACCGGCCCCTCCGCCGCCCGCCTGACCCGCAACGCCCGCCTCGCGGCCCTGGGCGAACTACGCGTACCGGTGGCCCGGACATTCCCCCTGGCCGACGCGAGAGCAGCCCACGAACTGAGCGAAGCAGGCCACGTCCGAGGAAAACTGGTCCTCCTCCCCTGAAGCCCGCCCAGCGCTGCCCCGGGGCCTCTCCGCCCAACCCCAGCCCCTCCACCCAACCCCAGCTGCTCCGCCCAACTCCAGCCCGCCCGGCGATCGAGGGCATCCTTTCCCCGAGCCCGGGGCAGCGCCGCCCAAATCCAGCCCCTCCGGCGCTTGAGGAGCGGGGCCCGGGGCAGCGCCCCGGTTTCGGGAAGGGGCGGGTAGGGGACAAGCCCGCCGCAGGCACCCCACCCCACCCCGCCCCCCTACCCACCCCCACCCGCCCCACCACCCCCTACCCCCACCCCCGCCTACCCTGACCGCATGGAACCGGTGATCGACCACGCATTCGCGGCAGCCCTCTACTCCGACGGCGACCCCGCCCTCGACACCGGCGCCTCCCTCCTCGCCGCCGCCCCCACCGCCGACGACGCCCTGCACCACCGCGGCGAGGAGTTCGTCCGCCGCGCCTGGGACCGCGGCTGGCACCCCGCCGACCTCGTCCGCTTCGTCCGGCGCGAGCTCGACGAGAGCCGTGCCGCCCTCGCCGCCACTCTGATCACGGCCGAGACCGCCCGCTACGCCGCCCTCCCGCCCCGCTGGGGGTCCCAGCTCGCCGATCTCCCCGCTCCCGTACCGCGCAACCGCCCCGACCGGTTCTCGTACGCCGCCGGCCTGCTGGAGCTGTACCGCGTACTGCTGCGGCTGCCCTCGATCGAGCCCGTCGGACCGCTGCCCGGCACGGTCACCGACCACCTGCACCTGCCGCCCGCCCACGACGAGCCCCGCATGCTCACCCGTATCCGGGCCCTGCTGGCGAAGGCGGAGGCGACCGATTTTCCGGAGGAGGCCGAGGCACTGACCACCAAGGCGCAGGAGCTGATGGCCCGCCACAGCATCGACGAGGCGCTGCTCGCCGCCCGGAACCACAGCACACAGGCGCCCGGCGCCTGCCGGATCGGGGTCGACGCACCGTACGAGACGGCGAAGGCGATCCTGCTCGACGCCGTGGCCTCCGCGAACCGCTGCCGGGCCGTGTGGAACAGCGACCTCGGCTTCACCACGGTCGTCGGCTTCGAGCCCGACCTGGAGGCGGTGGAACTCCTCTTCACCTCGCTGCTGGTGCAGGGCACGGCCGCGATGACCGCGGCGGAGGCGGGTCAGCGCGCCGGTGGCCGTAAGCGGACCAAGACGTTCCGGCAGTCCTTCCTGATGGCGTACGCCCAGCGCCTCGGCAGCCGTCTCGCCGCCGACACCGAACGGGTCACCGCGGCGGCGGACGCCGGCACAACGGACGGAAACGGCAACGGCACCGCGACGGGCACCCCCGGCGGCCTGCTCCCCGTCCTGGCCGCCCGGGACGTCGCGGTCACCGACACCGCGGAGCGGATGTTCCCGCGCACCACCACCACCCGGGTCCGGGGCGCCACGGACGTGGCCGGATGGACCCATGGCACGGCCGCCGCCGACCGCGCCCGGATGGGCAGACGCGAAGGCGAAATCGCCCCTTAAGGGGGGCTTGTCCGTGATCCCGGCTAGGCTCTGGCCATGAGCTGGCTCCGGGCGCTGAAGGAGACCGCCCGCGCGGGCCTGACGATCGAGCGGCGCAGGCTGGAACCTCTCATCGCCCTTCGAGGCGCGGCCGGACTCGCCCTCGTCGTCGGAGTCAGCCTCTCGCTGTTCGGGCCGGCGATCGCCGCCAGCTCCGCGTTCGGCGCGTTCCAGGCGGCCATCGCCACCTTCCAGCGCAGCTGGCGCCCGCGCCCCGTGCTCGCCCTGGTCTCCGGCGCCAGCCTCGCCGTGTCGACGTTCCTGGGCTATCTCACCGGCTCCCACACCGTCGTGTTCATGTGTCTGCTCGCCGTCTGGACGTTCGTCGCCGGGATGGCCTGGGCCGCGGGCCCGACGGGCGGCATCATCGCCGCGTCCAACGTCGCGATCATGCTGGTGACGGTCACCCTGCCCACCTCGGTCGTGGACGCCGCCGCGCACGCCGGGATGATCGCGGTCGGCGGGGTGGTCCAGGCGGCGCTGATCGTGCTGTTCCCGGTACGCAGATGGGGCGCCCAGCGCGACGCGCTCGCCGACGCCCTGGCCGCCGAGGCCGACTACGCCCGCAGGCTGCGCGACGACCCGGTCGCGCCGTTCGACCCGCTGCCCCTGATGACCGCCCGCAGCGCCGCCGCCGTCACCCCCCGCGAGGCCCGCCGCCGCCCCGCCGACCTGCACGGCGCCCGGGGCATCGCCGAGCGGCTGCGCCCGGTGCTGGCCTCACTGGCCGACCCCGCGGTGGGGGTGCCCGCGGAAGGGCTGGAACGGGTCTGGGTGCGCGAGCTGCTGGGCGCCGCCGGTTCCGTACTGGACGCCGCCGCCCGCGCGGTACGGCACGGTGACCCCGTCCACCTCGCCCCGACCGACCTGGGAGTCCTGAGGACCCCCGACAACGAGGTGATCCTCGTCGGGCCGGCCCGCCGCGCGGCCGACCGGCTCGACGCGCTGCTCGCCGACGTCATCGAGATCGCCGAGGGCACCGGCACCCGCGAACCGACGGACCGGGCCGATCACTCCGAACGGCCCCGGACGCCCGGCCCGGCGCACCAACCCGACCCACGCCACCGGCCCGACCCGGCGCACCAGCCCGCCCCGTCACACCCACCCGACCCGGATCACCCGGCCGACCCCGCCCACCCGGCCGACCCCGCCCACCCGGCCGACCCCGCCCACCCGGCCGACCGCGCCCCCTCGGCCACGGACGGCCGGCACCGTCCCACCCTCCTGCGGCTGATCCCGGTGATCCTCAAGGCGATGCGCCGGGAACTGCACCACGGCTCCCCGATCCTGCGCCACGCGATCCGGGTCTCCGTGGTGGCCGCCGCCGGATTCCTCATCGGTACCGCGCTGCCGTTCGGCCACGGCTACTGGGCGCCGATGGCCGCCGTCATGGTGATGCGGCCGGAGTTCTCGCAGACGTACTCGCGCTCCGTGGCCCGCTTCGGCGGCACCCTGGTCGGCGTCGGGGTCGCCACCGGCATCGTGCAGGCCGCGCACCCGGACGCGACGCTCTCCGCGATCCTCGCGGTGCTCTGCGCCTGGCTGATGTACCTGCTGATGGGCACCGGCTACGCGGTCGGCCAGGTCTGCGTCTCCGCCTACGTCGTCTTCCTGCTCGGGATGGCGGGCGACGACCTGTCCCAGACCGTCACCGAACGCGTGGTGCTGACCCTCGTGGGCGGACTGCTCGCGATGATCTCGTACGCCCTCTACCCGGCCTGGGAGACCCCGCGGCTGCGCAACCGGCTCGCCGACTGGCTGGTCTCGGACGGGCGGTACGCGGCCACGGTCATCGAGCAGTACGCCGATCCCACGGCCACGAGCCACGAGGACGTGCGGGCCGCCCTGATCGCCACCCGGGAGGCGCGGGTCGCCTGGCAGGAGGCGCTGGCGACCGCCCAGCACGAACCCGTACGCCACCGGGGCATCTCCCGCGCGGCCGCCGACGACGCCCAGCACGCGCTCTCCCAGCTCGGCCGGTCCGCCATGCTGCTGGAGGCCCACCTCCCGGCGGCTTCGGCCGCTTCCGTGCCCGGCGCGGCCGAACTGGCCGCCGCACTGCGCCGGGCGACGGAGAAGGGCGCGAAGGCGGTACGGGAGCGACGGGTCCCGGACTGGCAGCCGGTCGCCGACGAGGTGGCGCGCTGGGACGTACCGGCCACCGCGACCGACCCCGCCCCCGACCCCGTCGTACGCAAGGGCGCGGCACTGCTCCTGGAAGCGCTGGAGGAGTTCTCTCAGGCGTTGGACTACCGGGGCGGCAGCAGACGCGCGGACATCACCCCGCGCGCCGACTGAGCCCGCTGGTCAACCGAGGGACCCGCTCGTCAACCGAGGGACCGGTCCGTCAACCGAGGGACCGGTCCGTCAACCGAGGGACCGGTCCGTCGACCGAGGAGCCCTGCCCCGTCAACAACCGAGGAGCCCTCCCCATCAGCAACCGAGGCAGTCGTCCGTCACGGCGTGGGCATGCCCGGCAGCCCGGTCGGCATCTTGCCCGGCTCGGTCTTGGCCAGGGTGTCCTTGGCCCCGCCCTGCCACGAGACGACGACGGTCTTGCCGTCGTTGGACTCGATGGACCCCATCGTGCGGCCCTTGGTGCCGTCGGTGCACGTCAGCGCCAGCATCACCTCGCCCATGTCCTTCACCTCGCCCTGGCAGACGGCCTGGTCGGCGACGAGCGCGACCTTGCCGGAGGCGATGGAGAGGGCGACGGCCTTGCCGTCGGTCAGCCCCGCCCAGGTGCCCTCCAGCGCGGCGGCGTCCGTGCCGCCGGAGCCGGTGTCCTTGCTGCCGTCGCCGCCGGGCTTCTCGCTCTGCGCGGCGCCCGAACCGGACCCCTTGCCCGGGTCGCTGTCACCGCCGCTGTCACTGTCACCACCGCAGCCGGTCAGCGCGATCGTGGCGAGAAGACCGGCGGCTACGACGGCGCCGGTGCGTACGAACCTGTCCACGTAAAGTTCCCCCTTGCTGATTCATGGTCGAAAGACCGCGCCAAGCTACCAGGGCCTTCGGGATCAACTCCGTTAAGCGGGAGCGGAATAGGGGTGCCGTTCGTCTCTCTTACGGGACGCGGGAAGCAGAGGAAAAGCTGTAATCAAAGGAACACCCCGCGTGCACGTGCATCTGCTCATGCATTGGCATATGAACACAGCTATGATCCGAGCTAGTTGACACTTGCACCTTGCAACTCGGGGAGCGTCCTGTGCACCACGTGTACAACGGCATGGCGGCCACAGAGCTTCGCGGAGTCGTCTGGCAGAAGAGCAGACACAGCAACTCCCAGGGGTCCTGTGTGGAGTTCGCGAAACTGCCCGGAGGGAATGTGGCGATGCGGAACTCGCGTCACCCCGACGGGCCCGCGCTGGTCTATACGCCGGCCGAGATCGAGGCGCTGCTGCTCGGCGTCAAGGACGGGGAGTTCGACCATCTGGCGTCCGGCGGCTGATACGTCCGCACGTCCGGGGCCGCTCGCGCGGACGGCGCGGCGGGCGCGACATCAGGGCATGCCGCACCGCTGACCTCTGACCACTGCTCCTGGCCGCCCCGCCCACCCTGCCCGCACTGTTGGTTACCGTGTGCTACTCCGCGTAACTGACCGCGGGTTCCTGCGGCTTCGCGTTGTCCGCCAGCTCGTTGTCCGAGAGCCGGAAGAGTGCCCAGACCACCTTGCCGTACATCGCTCCGGACGGGGTCTCGCCGATCGGCGCGGGGGCGGGGTGCCAGCCCCAGCTGTCGCTGAAGGACTCCACCAGGAACAGGCCACGGCCCGACTCCGCGGAGTCCGCCGCCTCGCCCGCCACCGGACTCGCCTGGCTGGGGTCGCGCACGGCGCACACCAGCCGCGAGGTCCAGCGCATCAAATGCAGCCGCACCGGCGGTTCCTGGGGGTCCCGGGGGGCGTCGGCGGGCAGCGCGTGGCGCAGCGCGTTGGTGACGAGTTCGGACACGACGAGTGCGACATCGTCGAAACGGTCGGTCAGTTCCCACTGGCCGAGCGTCGTTCTGGTGAACTTCCGTGCCCCGCTCACCGCTTCGTAGCAGGCGGGCAGCATGCAGGATGCCGATCCGGCGACCGCTGAGGGGTCGATGGGGGGAAGCCCCTGCCGTAACGGCTCGAGCATCGTGGATCCATTCGTCCCCATACGAGGCACTCCCGGGATTCGCGGCTGTAGCGGCACTGCCTGTAGCGGTACTGCGGGGGGTACAGCGGCACAACACGAGCACGCAGGTGCGCGAGGACCATGGTTCCGAATGCGCAGGGCAGATGCAAGGGCAGATGCACGTGCACGCGCCGGACCTGCCCGATAGCGTGCCGGTTCTGCCGTATTTCTTCCGTCAGGTAGTTTCGGAGCTTTCAGGACGGCTTCTCATTTCCGTAATCGAATGAGTACGGGCTGAAGCGTTTTGGTGGCAGAATCCGGCTCCGGGGTTCGGGGGGACCTCGATGCCCGGTAAGCGATGGGGAGGGTCGGACCAGTGTCGGCAGGCGAGTCGAGTGGATCTGTGGTGCGGCGCATCCTGCTGGGCTCACAGCTCAGACGCCTGCGTGAGTCGCGCGGCATCACCCGTGAGGCGGCCGGCTACTCCATCCGGGCCTCCGAATCGAAGATCAGCCGCATGGAGTTGGGACGGGTGAGCTTCAAGGCCAGGGACGTCGAGGACCTGCTCACGCTCTACGGTGTCGCGGACGAGGCGGAGCGTGACTCCCTCCTCGGACTGGCCCGGGAGGCCAACGTGGCGGGGTGGTGGCACAGTTACGGAGATGTGCTGCCCGGCTGGTTCCAGACATATGTCGGTCTGGAGGGGGCGGCCTCGCTCATCCGTATCTATGAAGTCCAGTTCGTCCACGGCCTCTTGCAGACCGAGGCCTATGCCCATGCGGTCGTCTCCCGGGGCATGCGCGGCGCACCCGCCGCCGAGGTCGACCGGCGGGTCGCGCTGCGGCTGGAGCGCCAGAAAGCCCTCGTCTCCGAGCGCGCGCCGCGTTTCCACGCCGTGCTCGACGAGGCGGCGCTGCGCCGTCCGTACGGCGAACGCGAGGTGATGCGCGCACAATTGCGGCATCTGATCGAAATGTCGGAGCAGCCGAACATCACTCTCCAAGTGATGCCCTTCAGTTTTGGCGGGCATGCGGGCGAGAGTGGTTCATTTACGATGCTGCGTTTTCCGGAATCCGATCTGTCGGACATTGTCTATTTGGAGCAGCTGACGAGTGCGCTCTATGTGGACAAACCCGAGGAGGTCGCGCAGTACGAAAAGGCCATGGCGCGGCTGCACGAGGACAGTCCGGGACCGGAGGAGAGCCGGGATCTCCTTCGTGGACTCCTCCAACTGACATGATTTATCAGTACGATGACGTCGCATCAGGAGTCTGCGAACGCCTGCAGTAAGGGATTGCATGTCCTACTTCCACGCCTTGGCCCACCAGTACATCGACGGCGAGTGGCTGACCGGAAGCGGCTCGTGGGACATCATCGATTTCAATCCCTACAACGGTGAGAAACTCGGTTCCATCACCGTCGCCACGGCGCTGGAGGTCGACCGGGCCTACCGCGCCGCCGAACGCGCCCAGCAGCGGTGGGCCGCCACCAATCCGTACGAGCGCCGAGCCGTCCTCGAACGCGCGCTGCGTATCACCGAGGAACGCACCGATGAAATCGTCGAGGCGATCATCGACGAACTGGGCGGCACCCGGATCAGGGCGGAGTACGAGGTCCGCGGCGGGCGGGAATTCCTGAGCGAGGCGATCCGGCAGGCACTGCGTCCCACCGGGCGGCTGCTGCCCTCGGTGACGGACGGCAAGGAGAACCGCCTCTACCGGCTGCCCATCGGGGTCATCGGTGTGATCAGCGCCTTCAACTTCCCTTTCCTGGTGACCATGAAGTCGGTCGCACCCGCGCTGGCGCTCGGTAACGCGGTAGTCGTGAAACCCCATCAGAACGCTCCGATCGTCGGCGGAGCGCTGATCGCCCGGATCTTCGAGGACGCCGGGCTGCCGGCCGGGCTGCTCAATGTCGTGGTCACCGACAGCGCCGAGATAGGCGACGCGTTCATCGCGCACCCCGTGCCCAAGGTGATCTCCTTCACGGGCTCCGACCGGACCGGCCGCCATGTGGCCGCCACCGCCGCCGGGCTCTTCAAGCGGACCATCCTGGAGCTGAGCGGCAACAGCGCGCTGGTGGTGCTGGACGACGCGGACGTGGAGTACGCAGTCCAGGCGGCGGTGTTCAGCCGCTTCCTGTACCAGGGGCAGGTCAGCATGGCCGCCAACCGCATCCTGGTGGACCGCCGGGTCGCGGCGGAGTTCACCGAGCGGTTCACCGCCGAGGTGGCGGCGCTCAAGGCCGGTGACCCGCGCGACCCGGAGACCCGGATCGGCCCGGTCATCAACACCTTCCAGGCCGACGCCCTGGCCGCCCTGGTCGAGGAGGCGGTCGCGGCCGGGGCGACCGCGCTCGTACGGGGCCGTACGCGCGGCAATGTCGTGGAGCCGACCGTCCTGACCGGCCTCGCGGACGACTCTCCGCTGCTGACGCAGGAGATCTTCGGCCCGGTGGCGCTGCTGATGACGTTCGACGGCGAGGAGGAGGCCGTACGGATGGTCAACGACAGCCCGTACGGACTGAGCGGCGCCGTGCACACCGCCGACGCCGAACATGGGGTGCGGTTCGCGCAGCGCATCGTCAGCGGGATGTTCCACGTCAACGACTCCACCGTGCAGGACGACCCGCTGGTCGCCTTCGGCGGCGAGAAGATGTCCGGGGCCGGGCGGCTGAACGGCGAGGCGGTCGTGGAGGCGTTCACCACGCAGAAGTGGATGTCGATCCAGCACGGCCGGACGGTCTTCCCGCTCTGACGCTTCCGCTCCTCGTGCCGCGGCCCTTCGTGCTGCCCTCTTTCTGCCCCGACTTCCGCCCCGACTTCCGCCCCGACCTTGCATGCCCCGACTTTTCGTGCCCCGACGCGGGATACGCTGAGGGCTGTCCTGTAGTCAAAGTTGAATACGAAGGAAGGGCGGGTGGCATGTCCGCGATCCGGCTGCTCGTCCTCGGCGCCGTACGGCAGCACGGCCGCGCGCACGGCTACCAGGTCCGCAACGACCTGGAGTACTGGGGCGCGCACGAGTGGTCCAACGCCAAGCCGGGGTCGATCTATCACGCCCTGAAGCAGCTGGCGAAGCAGGGACTGCTGCTCGCGCACGAGACCGCCCCGTCCACGGCGGGCGGCCCGCCCCGCACGGAGTACGAGATCACCGACGAGGGCGTCCGGGAGTACCGCTCCCTGCTGCGCGCGGCCATCACCGCCTACGACCAGAAGATGGACGTGCTCTCGGCGGCCGTCGGCTTCATCGTCGACCTGGAACGGGCCGAGGCGGTCGCGCTGCTCCGGGAGCGGATCGCGGCCATCGAGGCGTGGCGGGCCTCGGTCACGGAGTACTACACCCCTGCGGACGGCCCCGAGTCGCTCGGGCACATCGGCGAGATCATGAACCTGTGGGTGCACTCGGCGGACGCGGGTGCCGAGTGGACCCGGGGGCTGATCGAGCGGATCGAGGGCGGGGCGTACACCTTCTCGGGTGAGGGCGAACCGTTCGTCGGGGTCCTCGCGGAGGGCGAGGAGAACCCGTACGCGACAGGGGTCCCCGATCCGGGGGACGACCACTAATCAAGTTTGACGAATGACCCTCGTCCGGTTACCTTTGTCCATCTAGTCAAGTTTGACTACGAGGGTGGGGGATTGTGAGCGACGCGATCGTCGTAGAGGGCGTGCACAAGCGGTACGGGGACAAGCACGCCCTGGGCGGCCTGGATCTCAAGGTCGGCAGGGGCACCGTGCACGGGGTGCTCGGCCCCAACGGGGCGGGCAAGACCACGGCCGTACGCATCATGTCGACGCTCCTGCGGCACGACGAGGGCCGGGTGGAGGTGGCGGGCCTGGACGTCCGGGACCGGGCGGGCGAGGTGCGGCGCAGGATCGGCCTGCTCGGGCAGCACGCGGCGGTGGACGAGGAGTTGGGTGGCCGGCAGAACCTGGAGATGTTCGGCCGGCTGTACCACCTGGGCGCGCGCCGGGCGGGCGCGCGCGCCGATGAACTCCTGGAGCGCTTCGGGCTGGCCGACACCGGGCGCAAGGCCGTCAAGCAGTACAGCGGGGGCATGCGCCGAAGGCTCGATCTGGCCGCCTCGCTGATCACCGAACCGGAGGTGCTGTTCCTGGACGAGCCGACCACGGGCCTCGACCCGCGCGGCCGGGCCGAGGTGTGGGAGGCGGTCCGTTCCCTGGTCGGCGGCGGCACCACGGTCCTGCTGACCACGCAGTATCTGGAGGAGGCGGACCAACTGGCCGACCGGATCTCGGTGATCGACAACGGCCGGGTGGCGGCGGAGGGCACCGCCGACGAACTGAAGGCGCTGGTCGGCGGCGACCGGATCGACGTGACCCTGCGCGACGCGGCCCGGCTCGCGGAGGCGGCGGCGCTCCTGGGCGGCACGGACCTGCGCGTGGACGAGGACCGGCGGCTGCTCAACGCCCCGGCCCCGGACCGGATGGCGACGCTGACCCGGACCGTACGGGTACTGGAGGAGGCGGGCATCGAGGCGGAGGACGTCGCGGTGCGCCGCCCGACCCTGGACGAGGTGTTCCTGTCCCTCACCGACAGGCGCGCGGACCACACGGAGGTGGCGGCATGAGCGCGGCGGCGATCGGTACGGCGGATTCAGTCGGCAATGAGTCCTCCGGCAGGGACTCCTCCGGCAAGGACTCCTCGGGTACGGGCTCCTCGGGTACGGGCTCGTCCGGCAGGAACTCCTCGGGTACGGGCTCGTCAGGCTTCGCCGGGCTCGGCTGGGCGTTGGCCGACTCCTGGACGATGACCCGGCGCGAACTGGCGCACTGGGCGCGGCAGCCGGTCCAGGTGGTCGTGGGCCTGGTCTTCCCGGTGATGCTGCTCCTGATGTTCAACTACCTGGTCGGCGGCGGCCGGGGCGTCGAGGGCGACACCACCGAGTTCCTGGTGCCCGGCATGCTCGCGCTCACCATGGCCTTCGGCCTGGAGGCGACGATGCTCGCGGTCACCCAGGACCTGGGCAAGGGGGTCATCGACCGGTTCCGCTCGATGCCGATGGTCTCGGGCGCGGTGCTGGTCGGCCGGAGCGTCGCGGACATGCTCCAGTCGGTGGCGGCCCTGGCCGTGATGATCGGCGTCGGCTACGCGGTCGGCTGGCGCTGGCACAACGGACTCGGCGCGGCACTGGGGGCGGTGGGGCTGCTGCTCCTGCTGAGGTTCGCGATGCTGTGGGTCGGCATCCAGCTGGCGATGGTGGCGGGCCGGCCGGAGATGGTGCAGGCGGTGCAGATCCTGGTCTGGCCGGTGGGCTTCCTCTCCAACGTCTTCGCGACGCCGGAGTCGATGCCGAGGTGGCTGGGCGCCGTGGTCGAGTGGAACCCCATGTCCGCGACGGCCACGGCGGTACGCGACCTGTTCGGCAATCCGGGCGGCGCGACCGGCTCCTGGGCGGCCGGCCACGCCGAACTCCTGGCGGTGCTCTGGCCGGTGGCGCTGGTCGCGGTGTTCTTCCCGCTGGCGGTACGGAGGTTCAGTCGGCTGAACCGCTGAACCGCTGAACCGCTGAACCGCTGAACCGCGGCGCGTCCGGTGGCCGGAACCGGAGCCCGGCCACCGGCGGCGCTCCTCAGTGATGGAACGACGTGGGCACCGGCCGGTCGTGACTCAACGGGTGCCGCTGTGTACGGAGTTCCGGAAGCAGCACCCGTAGATCCTCCACCAGAAGCTCCGCCAGATCCGCCGAGAACCCGTTGCGGCACACCACCCGCAGGACCGACAGATCCTGCCGGTTGGCGGGGAACGTGTACGCGGGCACCAGCCACCCGTGCTCCCGCAGCCGCCGCGACACGTCGAACACGTCGTACGCACTGACCTCCGAAGTCGTCGTGAAGGCGAACACCGGCAGCTCGTCCCCCCGGGTCAGGAGCCGGAAGTCCCCCAGCTCCTCGATCGCGCGGGCGAGGCCGCTCGCGACATCCCGTGACGCCTGCTGGACGGCCCGGTAGCCCTCCCGGCCCAGCCGCAGGAACGTGTAGTACTGCGCCACCACCTGCGCCCCCGGCCGGGAGAAGTTCAGCGCGAAGGTCGGCATGTCGCCGCCCAGATAGTTGACCCGGAAGACCAGCTCCTCCGGCAGCTCGGCGGCCGAACGCCACAGCGCCCAGCCGACCCCGGGGTAGACGAGCCCGTACTTGTGCCCGGACGTGTTGATGGACGCCACCCGGGGGAGCCGGAAGTCCCACACCACGTCCTCGTCCAGGAACGGCGCCACCATCGCCCCGGACGCCCCGTCCACATGGACCGGGATGTCGAGCCCCGTACGCTCCTGAAGATCGTCCAGCGCCGCGCACAGCTCCGCGATCGGCTCGTAGGAGCCGTCGAACGTGGAGCCGAGGATGCCGACGACCCCGATGGTGTTCTCGTCGCACAGCTCCGCCGCGGCCTGCGGGTCCAGATGGAACCGGCCGCCCTCCATCGGTACCTGTCGCGCCTCGACCTCCCAGAACGTGCAGAACTTCTCCCAGCAGACCTGCACATTGACGCCCATCACCAGATTGGGCCGCGCGGTGGCCGGGTAGCGGTCGGCGTTCCGGTTCGCCCAGCGCCGTTTCAGCGCCAGCCCGGCGAGCATGCACGCCTCGCTCGACCCGGTGGTCGAACACCCCACGGTCGCCACCGGATCGGGGGCGTTCCACAGATCGGCGAGCATCGCCACACAACGCCGTTCCAGCTCGGCGGTGCGCGGGTACTCGTCCTTGTCGATCATGTTCTTGTCCCGGCACTCGCCCATCAGCACCCCGGCCTGGGGTTCCATCCAGGTGGTGACGAACGTGGCCAGGTTGAGGCGGGAGTTGCCGTCGAGCATCAGCTCGTCATGGACGAGCCGGTACGCCGTCGAGGGCGGCAGCGGCCCGTCCGGCAGCCGGTGCCGGGGCGGCGCGAACTCCATCCCCGCCGCCGGGTCGGCCTCGCCGAAGAACGGGTTGAGGGCGAGCCTGCGCCGCTCCTCGGTGGGTTCGTCCTGGTGTGGATGGGCACCTCGGTGGAGCGCCATGGTGTCGCACCCTTCTCAGTTCTCGGCGGCGGGGCCGGATGTGATGGCCCGGGTGAACCCGATGACGGCGACGTGGACGGGCGTGGGCATGCGGAGACCTCCGTCGAACCGCGTCGGCGATGAAGCCGGGCGTAACGATATGAAGGCGACGATACGGACATCGCGCACAACCGGCGCGCCGGACACCGGGCCCTGTCAGCACCCACGAAGGGCGCCGGCCTCGCGCGCGCGTCCCCTCACCGCAGCGGCGTGCCGTCCTCGTGCAGCTGCATCTGGGGTCGCCCGGTCACCAGCAGCCAGGCGGGCAGCGTGGCCACGCAGAGCAGGGGAAGTACGGCCATGTCGCTGACGAGCACCGCTGCCGTGAACAGGCTCAGCCAGCCCTGCCGGGTGATGGCGAGCAGGACGCCCAGCACCGCGCAGGACACCGCGAGGGCGGGCGGCACCGCTTCGACCAGCGCATGGGCACAGAGTCCGAGCGCCACCCCCACGAAGACGGCCGGGAAGATCCGGCCGCCCCGGAAGCCGCAGGTCGCCGCGATCACCAGGGCGGCCGTCTTCACCACCGCCATCACCGCGAAACCACCGGCCGACCACCCGTCCGGGTCCGCGGCGAGCTCCTTCACCTCTTCGAGCCCCTTGAAGAGGGTGAGGTGCCCGCCCAGCGCGCCCAGCAGCCCCAGCAGCAGCCCGCCGACGGTCAGCGCGAGGACCGGGTGCCTCAGGGCCCTGAACGCCCGGTGCGCCACGGGGAAGACGTACACCGCCACCAGACCGAGCAGCGCTCCCGCCGAGGCGATCACCAGGGAGGCGAGCAGGTCGCCCCACCCCGGATGCGCGAAGTCCGGGAGCGACAGGTCGAAGCTCGGGTGGTCGATCAACGTCATGGTCAACGCCCCGGCCGCACCCGCCGCGAGCGGGGCGAAGAGCTTGTCCCAGAGCGCCCCCGGGCCGGGGCGCGTGGCGAGGGTCTCGGAGAGGATCAGGGCCGCGGCGACCGGGGTGCCGAACAGGGCGCCGATGGTGCCCGCCGCGGCGAGCGAGACCCACAGCTCGGCCGGCGCGCCGGGCGCGGCGCGGCGGCCGAGCCAGAAGGCGAGCGCGATGTTGGCGGCGGTGATCGGGTTCTCCGGCCCCAGGCTCACCCCGCCCGCCAGGGCCAGCACGGTCACCAGGAGCAGTCCGGGGATGACGCCGGGCGCCATGGGGGCGTCGACCAGGCCGGTGGTGGCCGGGTCGGGTCCGCCGCGGCCGTGCACGGTGTGCACGACCAGGCCGACCGCGAGGCCGGTCGCGGTGAGCATCACGATCATCCACAGCGAGGAGTACCGGCCGACGCCGAGCGCGTCGGGAAGGGTCTTCCAGAGCACGTCCTGGAGCTGCTCCGCGAGGAGGCTGACGCCGAGCAGAATGAGCGCGGAGACCACGCCCACGACCAGCGCGGGCAGAACGACCGGCAGCAGCCGCCGGGCGGGGGTGGGCGCGGGGAGCGTGGGGGCGGCGGAGTCGGGGGCCATCGGGTCACCATAACGGCGTATAAGCCACATATAGCCGAAGTCGGCGCGTGTGCGGCCACGGGGCGAACTCCCCGGCCCGCCGCCCCCGAGCCGCAACCCGCCGCGCCCGGCCACCCCGCCGCCCCCGGCCGGGCTAGGTCTTGCTGATCACCGCCGCCGTGCCGTACGCGCACACCTCCGTGCCCACGTCGGCCGCCTCGGTGACGTCGAACCGCATCATCAGCACCGCGTTCGCGCCGCGCGCCTTCGCCTGCTCGACGAGCCGTTCCATCGCCTGGTTGCGGGTCTCGACCAGGGTCTTGGTCAGCCCCTTCAGCTCGCCGCCGATCATCGACTTCAGCCCGGCACCGATCTGGCTGCCGAGGTGGCGGGAGCGCACGGTCAGCCCGAACACTTCGCCGATCACCTGGGTGACCTGATAGCCGGGTACGTCGTTCGTCGTGACGACCAGGACGTCGGCCTGGGCCGTCTGTCCGCCGCCGTAATCCTCAATGCCCATGGGTTGGCACCTCCTGAGGACAGCTTTGCCCCGGTTCGTACGGTGCGCATTTTCGCGGGCGCTACTGGAACCCGGAGCGGTGTCCGGGCGTTGATAGCTTGGGGCGGCCACGCAGCCGCCATCGAACGATCCTGGAGCCCGGACCCTTGAATACGCTTGCGCTCGGCCCGAGCTGGCTGGACCCGGACTATCTGCTCAACACCTTCGGACTTCCCGGCCTCCTCCTCATCGTCTTCGCCGAGTCCGGACTGCTGATCGGCTTCTTCCTCCCCGGCGACTCCCTGCTGTTCACCACGGGCCTGCTGGTGACCACGGGCGATCTGAAGTACCCGCTCTGGCTGGTCTGCACCCTGGTGGCGCTGGCAGCGATCATCGGCGACCAGGTCGGCTATCTCTTCGGCCGCAAGGTGGGCCCGTCCCTCTTCAAGCGCCCCGACTCCCGCCTCTTCAAGCAGGAGAACGTGGAGAAGGCCCACGACTTCTTCGAGAAGTACGGTCCGAAGTCGCTGGTCCTGGCCCGCTTCGTGCCCATCGTGCGGACCTTCACGCCGATCATCGCCGGTGTGAGCCGGATGAACTACCGCTCGTTCATCACGTACAACATCATCGGCGGCATCCTCTGGGGCGTCGGCGTCACGCTGCTCGGCGCCATGCTCGGCAAGATCGACTTCGTGCACGCGCACATCGAGCTGATCCTCATCCTGATCGTGCTGATCTCGGTGGTGCCGATCGTGATCGAGGTCCTGCGCGCCCGCAGCAAGTCGAAGAAGGCCGCCCGGGAGCAGCAGGACGGCGACGGCGGTCCGTCGGCGGGCGGGAGCCCGTCCTCCGGCGGCCGCGGCCGTCACGCCAAGCGCTGAGCCTCCCGCACCACGCACGACGCACCACGCACGGCGCCCCCTCAGACACCGGAGGGGGCGCCGTCCGCGTACGGGAGCCACGTGTCACGCGTATCAGAAGCCGCGCGTCCGCTTGGCCGCACGGCGGTTCGCGCCGTCGACCGCGCCCGGTACCCGCATGAACAGCCGGGAGATCTCGCTCCCCAGGTTCACGCCGATCGCGATGGCCAGCGCGGTCGCCACCGCCGTCGACAGCGAGGCCAGCCCGGTGTCCAACTCGCCCTGCGCCACACCCAGCAGCCCGAAGTACGTCGCCGAACCGGGCAGCAGCGGCCCGATGGCCGCCGTGATGAACGGCAGCGAGGACGTGTACCGGTAGCGCGAGAACAGCTGCCCGAACAGGCCCACCAGACCGGCCGCCACCGCTGTGGCCGCCACCGCCGAGATGCCGCCGGTGCGGGCCATAGCCCCGTAGATGATCCAGGCCACGCCCCCGTTGAGGGTCACCGCGAGCACGGTGGATCGTTCCTGCTGGAGCAGGACGGCGAACGCCAGGCTGAGGGCCATCGACGCCAGGATCTGCAGCACCGGCCGGTCGTTGGGCACGAACCGCGCTTCCGGATTCAGCCCGACGCCCAACTGGACCCCCAGATAGAGGATCAGCAGCACCCCGGTGACGATGCCGATGAAGAAGTACATGACTTCGAGCAGCCGGGCCGCCGCGGTGATGTAGTAGCCGGTCAGGCCGTCCTGCACACCGGCG
Source organism: Streptomyces sp. NBC_01433 (assembly GCF_026340105.1). Lineage (NCBI taxonomy): Bacteria > Bacillati > Actinomycetota > Actinomycetes > Kitasatosporales > Streptomycetaceae > Streptomyces > Streptomyces sp. NBC_01433. Next base: position 2,973,511 of record NZ_JAPEPM010000001.1, read on the forward strand.
ACCAGCGCCCGCCCCGGCAGCAGCGCGAACAGCCCACCGGTGATCACCGCGGACGGGCGGACGTCCGTCGAATGGGTCAGGGTCAGCGCGACGCCCATCGCGGCGGGCGGCATGGCCGCGACCATGAACTGGTAGAACTCCGGCAGCCCGCGCCCGGCGCAGAGCCAGGCCAGCCGGTCCCCGAGCATCGCACCGGCCGCCGCCACGATGAAGACCAGCACACCACCGCCGACCAGGACCGATGCCGAACCGGCGAGCAGCCCGGCGGCGGCCGTCAGCACCCAGCCCGGGTACGGGTGCCGGTTGCGGCGGATCTCCGCGAGGCGCCGGTACGCCTCCTCCAGCGAGACGTCGATCTCTTCCGTGGCGATGTCGTCGATGAGCCGGAACACCGCGGCCAGCCGGGTGTAGTCGGTGCCCCGGCGGCGTACGGTGCGGCTCGCCGTCACCGGGTCCTCGACCAGCGACGGCTGGTGCGAGATGGACAGCAGGGTGAAGGTGACGGTCGGCTCGCACCGGTCGAGACCGTACGAACGCGTCACCGCGAACATCGCCGCCTCGACGTCCTCGGCGCCCTCACCGCCCGCCAGCAGCAGTTCCCCGATACGCAGCGTCAGGTCGAGCACGCGTGGCACGGCGGGGCCCGCGTCGTCGGTCCGCTGCACGCTCTCGGGGGCCGGGCGTTCGGTCACCGGCATCCGCAGCATCGTGCGCATCCGGTCCTGCCAGGGGGCTTCCTTGGTCAGCCGGATCATTGGGATGCCCTGCGCCGGGGTGAACGCGGGCGGCGAATGCTGGGCGCTGTAGGTCAGGGGCGGGGCGAAGGCGGAACTCAGCGTGTCGGAGTTCGAGCCGCTTCCCGGCCCGCCGCCCGAGCCACCCCCGGAACCGGAACCGGAACCCGGTCCGGAACCCCCCGGCGCATCGGAATGCAGACCGGGCGGAACGGCGAATTCCGACGTCGGCTGGTCGTCCTCGGACGGGGAGGCGGGCCGGCCGGTCCCGGCAGGCGGGACGAAGGCGCTGCGCGCCTCGTCGGACTGGGGCTTCTGGTCCTCAGGACCGCCCGGTTCCGCCACCACTCGACCTCGCTCCTCGTCGCTGCACACCCTCGGCGGCTCGTGTGCCCAGTATGGCCGCGGACATGGGCGCGCACCGGAGACAGCCCGCGCGCGAAACAGGCACGCACCGCGGGCACACACGGCGGACACACACGAAACGGGCGGCACACCCACGTGGGTGTGCCGCCCGTTCCCGTACGGCCGTCCGGCTCACAAACGGAACCGGAAGAGCTACGTCAGTGCGCGCCGCCCTGGGCCTCAAGACGCTTGTACGAAGCCTCGATCTCGGCCTCCGCCTCGGCGCGGCCGACCCAGTCGGCACCCTCGACCGACTTGCCGGGCTCCAGGTCCTTGTAGACCTCGAAGAAGTGCTGGATCTCCAGGCGGTCGAACTCCGACACGTGGTGGATGTCGCGCAGGTGCTCCACCCGGGGGTCGGACGCCGGGACACACAGCAGCTTGTCGTCGCCGCCGGCCTCGTCCGTCATACGGAACATGCCGATGGCGCGGCACTTGATGAGGCAGCCGGGGAAGGTCGGCTCGTCCAGGATGACCAGCGCGTCCAGCGGGTCGCCGTCCTCGCCCAGGGTGTTCTCGACGAATCCGTAGTCGGCGGGGTAGCTGGTCGAGGTGAAGAGTCGACGGTCCAGACGGATCCGACCGGTCTCGTGGTCCACCTCGTACTTGTTCCGCGAACCCTTCGGGATCTCGATGGTGACGTCGAACTCCACGGGTGGCTCCTCCATGATCAACACATACGACTGGTGATTAAGTGTCCCCCACGCAGAAGTGTGCTCGCGAAAGGGGCTGGTCAACGGTGGCCGAGCCGGTGGAAAGACCCTCGATCCAGCCGTTGAACAAATGGGGCAGGCTCAAAGACACGCTGAAGGACAAGCTGAAAGACCCGAAGAGAACACTCGGGTCGGACAACTGGCCGCTCGTCGCAGGCTCCGCGGTGCTCGGCCTGGTCGTCGCGGCCGGCGCCGTCATCGCCGCCGGTCCCTGGGACTCCGGTCAGCGTAAGGCCGAGCGGGACCGGGCCGCCGTCGGGGATCGTACAGGTGGCGCACATCACGGCCGGACCACGCCCGGCGGCGCGGACCCCGCCCCCAGCGCGCCCGCCGTGCTCGGCGCGCTCGGCTCCACCGTCCCCCGTTCGGCCCCCGAGGGCGCGTCCGGTCTTCCGGAGACCCTCGCCCAGCTGCTCGACACCCCCGCGCTCGGCACCCGCAGCACCGCCGTCGTGATCGACACGGCCACCGGCAAGCAGCTGTACGGACACGGCGCCACCACCCCCATGACCCCGGCCTCCACCGTCAAGATCGCCACCGCGGCCGCCGCGCTCTCCGCCCTCGGCCCCGACCACCGCATCGCCACGACGGTCCGGGCGTCGCCCGACGCGCGCACCCTCACCCTCGTCGGCGGCGGCGATCCCACGCTCGACAAGGCCGCCCTGCGCGCGCTGGCCGCCGACACGGTGCGGGCCCTGCGCGCGAAGGGCGTCACCTCCGTCAAGCTGGCGTACGACACCTCCCGTTACTCCGGGCCCGCCCTGCACCCCATCGGCCCCAACGAGAACATCGCCCCCGTCAGCGCCCTGATGGTCAACGAGGGCCGGCTCGACAGCACCGACCGCGGCCCGGCCCCGCGCACCACCGACCCGGCCGGGGACGCCGCGCGCGCCTTCGCCGGGTATCTCGACGACGGCGGGGTCGCGACGAAGTCCGCCCCCCGTGCCGGGCGCCCGGCCGCCGCGTCCGAGCCGGTGGCCACCCATCGCTCCGCCCCGCTGTCCTCCCTCGTCGAACGGGCCCTGACCAACAGCGACAACGACATCGCCGAGGCCCTCGCCCGGCAGACCGCCCTCGCGGCGGGCGAACCGGCCGACTTCAAGGGCTCCCGGCGCGCCGTCACCGCGCAGCTCAAGAGGCTGAAGATGCCGGTGACCGGCGCCCGCCTCGCCGACGGCAGCGGCCTCGACCGCGCCGACAGGGTCACCGCGGGACTCCTCGCCGCCCTGCTGGCCCGTGCCGCCGACCCGGACCACCCCGAACTCCGCCCCGTCCTCACCGGCCTCCCGGTGGCGGGTTTCAGCGGCACGCTCGGCAACCGCTACTCCGCGACCGACCGCGGCACCGGCGTGATCCGCGCCAAGACCGGCACCCTCACCGGCGTCAACGCCCTCGCCGGAACGGTCCTCGACCACCAGGGGCGGCTCCTCGCGTTCGCCTTCCTGGCGTCGGGCACCCCGTCCGCCGCCGAGGCCGAGCCGGCCCTCGACGCCCTGGCCACCGCGCTCACCGGGAAGACCCGATGAGCGGTGCGACACCCCACCACCGCGCGCCCGCCTCACGTACGGTTGGCGCATGACGAGCATCGGTGGTGCCGAGATGGTCGACTGGAAACTCGCGGTCGCGACCGCGACCCGACTTGTGCGGCCGGGCCCCGACATCAGCCGCGAGGAGGCCCGCGCCGTCGTCGCGGAGCTGCGCCGGCATGCCAGGGCCTCGGAGGAACACGTACGCGGGTTCACCCGGATGATTCCGGAAGGGACCCAGCCGGAGGACACCCCCGTCCTGGTCGTGGACCGGGCGGGCTGGATCAAGGCCAACGTCGCGGGCTTCCGCGAGCTGCTCCGTCCCCTCCTGGAGAAGATGCAGGACCGGCGCGGCGGCGGCCCCGGCGGTGCCGTCCTCGGCGCGGTCGGCGGCAAGGTGACCGGCGTCGAACTGGGCATGCTGCTGTCGTTCCTGGCCTCCCGCATCCTCGGCCAGTACGAGACGTTCGCCCCGGCCACCCGTGAACTGCCCGGCTCCGCGACCGGCGGCGGCCGACTGCTGCTGGTCGCCCCCAACATCGTCCACGTCGAGCGCGAACTGGACGTCGACCCGCACGACTTCAGGCTCTGGGTGGCCCTCCACGAGGAGACCCACCGCACCCAGTTCACCGGTGTGCCCTGGCTCCGCGACCATCTGCGGGGCGAGATCCAGTCGTTCCTCGACGAGACCGACGTCGACCCGGTGACCGTCCTGGAGCGGCTGCGCGAGGCCGCCCAGTCCCTGTCCGGCGGCAGCCGCCCCGAGGGCGAGCAGGGCGAGGAGGGCGGACGCAGTCTCGTCGAGATCGTGCAGACGCCCGGTCAGCGCGAGACCCTCGGCCGTCTCACCGCCGTGATGTCGCTGCTCGAAGGGCACGCGGACTTCGTGATGGACGGTGTCGGCCCCGAGGTGGTCGGCTCCGTCGGCGAGATCCGCGAGAAGTTCCAGCAGCGCAGGGCGAACGGGGCGGGCCGCCTCGACCTGGCCCTGCGCAAGCTCCTGGGCCTCGACGCCAAGCTGCGGCAGTACCGCGACGGCGAGAAGTTCGTCCGGTCCGTGGTCGGCGAGGTCGGTATGGACGGCTTCAACCGGGTCTGGACCTCACCGAACACCCTGCCGACCAAGGCGGAGATCGCCAAGCCGGCGGACTGGGTCGCGCGGGTGCACCGTAAGGCAGAGTCGTGATCCCGCACCGCCCGACGACCGCGGAATGGCCCGCCAATCACCCATCCGAGGGACCATAGGGGCATGGGAAGGCGTGCAATGCTCGATGGACAGCTTGGCTCTGTCACCATCGACGCACTCTGAGTGACGGAACGCACCCGTTCCGGCGCTCGACGCACCCCCCAACTCCCTGAAGGGCACCGGACATGGGTCCCCATCCTGCGGTCGCGGCGATACGCCTGGCGGTCCGCCGCGTACTCCACGACGTACTCACCGACTACAACCGGCACTCCGACCACGACCGGCACCCGGAACAGGCCCGGCAGTCCCCGCTCGCCGAACGCGCCCGGTTCGCCGAAGCCGGTGCGGGCAGCCACCGCGCCGCACTCCCCGAACGGCCCGACACCCCCCTCGTGCTCGTCGCCTGCTCCGGCGGCGCCGACTCCATGGCGCTGGCCTCCGCCCTCGCCTTCGAGTCCCGCAAGCTCTCCGTCCGGGCCGGCGGCATCACCGTCGACCACAACCTCCAGCCGGGTTCCGACCTGCGCGCCGCCGAGGTCGTCGCCAGGCTCGCCGCCATGGACCTCGACCCGGTCGAGTCCGTCGCCGTGGACGTCGGCCGTGACGGCGGTCCCGAGGCCGCCGCCCGCGATGCCCGCTACGCCGCCCTGGACGCCGCCGCCGAGCGCCACGGTGCGGCCGCCGTCCTCCTCGGCCACACCCGCGACGACCAGGCGGAGACGGTTCTGCTCGGCCTCGCCCGCGGCTCCGGGATCCGCTCGCTCTCCGGGATGGCCGCCGCGTCCGGGCCGGCCGGCCGCTACCGCCGCCCCTTCCTCCAGCTCGACCGGCAGACCGCCCGCAAGGCGTGCCTGGTCCAGTCCCTCCCCGTCTGGGACGACCCGCACAACATCGACCCCGCCTACACCCGCTCCCGGCTGCGCCACGAGGGCCTGCCCGCCCTGGAGAAGGCGCTCGGCAAGGGCGTCGTCGAAGCCCTCGCCCGTACGGCCCAGCTCTCCCGCGACGACGCCGACGCCCTCGACACCTGGGCCGCCGAGGCCGAGACCTCCGTACGCGACGACGACGGCCGGCTGGAGTGCGCCAAGCTCTACGTCCTGCCGCCCGCGGTACGCCGCCGGGTGCTGCGCCGGGCCGTGCTCGACGCCGGGGCGCCGGCCGGTTCGCTGTTCGCCCGGCACATCGAGGAAGTCGACCGCCTGATCACCGGCTGGCGCGGCCAGCGGGCCATCAACCTGCCCGGCCGCGTCGAAGCCCGACGGCAGGGTGGCAGACTGGTGATTCGGCAGAGCTGAAGCGCAAGCGGCTGAAGAGCAGGCGAAACAGCCGGGCCGGTCCGGGGTGCGCCCCGGGTCCGGCAGGCGAAGAAAGAGACGCGGGTGAACGAGAAGGACATGGGTACCGACCTTCAGTCGGTGCTCCTCACCAAGGAAGAGATCGACGCGAAGCTCGTCGAGCTGGCCGCGAAGATCGACGCGGAGTACGCGGGCAAGGACCTGCTCATCGTCGGCGTGCTCAAGGGCGCGGTGATGGTGATGGCGGACCTGGCGCGCGCGCTGTCCACCCCCGTCACGATGGACTGGATGGCCGTCTCCTCGTACGGCGCGGGCACCCAGTCCTCCGGCGTCGTCCGGATCCTCAAGGACCTGGACACCGACATCAAGGGCAAGCACGTCCTGATCGTCGAGGACATCATCGACTCGGGTCTGACGCTGTCCTGGCTGCTGTCCAACCTGGGCTCCCGGGAGCCGGCCACCCTTGAGGTCTGCACCCTGCTGCGCAAGCCGGATGCCGCGAAGGTCGCGATCGATGTGAAGTGGATCGGTTTCGACATCCCCAACGAGTTCGTCGTCGGCTACGGACTGGACTACGCGGAGAAGTACCGCAACCTTCCGTTCGTCGGCACGCTCGCCCCGCACGTCTACGGCGGCTGACACCCCGCAGGGCCCCGAACGGGCCCGAACCGGGCCGAACTCTGGGGAACCCTCACTGTTTTCCCGCCGTTGAAGGCTTCGAAAGCGGGTTTGTCAGACGTCCCCGGCGGTCGCAGGTGACAATGCTGGGGTACCGTCCGAAGAACAGTCTTTATCTCACAGCAGCATTTACCTACGGGCAGGAGGGACGGGGCGTCTTCGCTCCGTATGGATGGACGTGAAGCGATACTTCCGTGGGCCGGTCATGTGGATCGTGCTGGCCGTCCTCGCCGTGGTCGTGTTGATGCAGGTCGTCGGCTCGTCTGGCGGCTATAAGACGGTGGACACCGGCAAGGTGATCCAGGCGATCAGCAAGGACCAGGTGGAGCAGGCCAAGCTGACCACCGGTGACGAACAGATTCTCAAGATTGAGCTGAAGGGCGGCCAGAAGCTCGACGGCGAGTCCGGCAGCAAGTTCCAGGCGAGCTACATCGGCAACCAGGGTGTCGAGCTTGCCGACACGCTGCAGAAGAAGTTCGAGAGCGGTGACATCGAGAAGGGTTACACCGTCTCGCCGTCGAAGCAGTCCCCGTTCGTCTCGATCCTCCTCTCGCTGCTGCCCTTCGTCCTGATCGTGGTCGTCTTCCTGTTTCTGATGAATCAGATGCAGGGCGGCGGATCCAAGGTCATGCAGTTCGGCAAGTCCAAGGCCAAGCTGATCACCAAGGACACCCCGAAGACGACGTTCGCCGATGTGGCGGGGTCCGACGAGGCTGTCGAGGAGCTCCACGAGATCAAGGAGTTCCTGCAGGAGCCGGCGAAGTTCCAGGCCGTCGGCGCCAAGATCCCCAAGGGTGTCCTGCTGTACGGGCCGCCCGGTACGGGCAAGACGCTGCTCGCTCGCGCCGTCGCGGGCGAGGCGGGCGTGCCGTTCTACTCGATCTCCGGTTCCGACTTCGTCGAGATGTTCGTCGGTGTCGGTGCCTCCCGAGTGCGTGACCTCTTCGAGCAGGCCAAGGCGAACGCCCCGGCGATCGTCTTCGTCGACGAGATCGACGCTGTCGGCCGGCACCGCGGTGCGGGCATGGGCGGCGGTCACGACGAGCGCGAGCAGACCCTCAACCAGCTGCTCGTCGAGATGGACGGCTTCGACGTGAAGGGCGGCGTCATCCTGATCGCCGCCACGAACCGGCCGGACATCCTCGACCCGGCGCTGCTGCGTCCGGGACGTTTCGACCGGCAGATCGCGGTCGACCGTCCGGACATGCTGGGCCGTCTCGAAATCCTCAAGGTGCACCAGAAGGGCAAGCCGGTAGCGAAGGACGTCGATCTCGGCGCCGTCGCCCGCCGCACGCCCGGCTTCACCGGTGCCGACCTGGCGAACGTGCTGAACGAGGCCGCGCTCCTCACGGCGCGCAGCAACAAGACGCTGATCGACAACAGCATGCTCGACGAGGCCATCGACCGCGTCGTGGCGGGCCCGCAGAAGCGGACCCGGATCATGTCCGAGCGGGAAAAGAAGATCACCGCGTACCACGAGGGCGGCCACGCCCTGGTCGCGGCGGCTTCTCCCCAGTCGGACCCGGTCCACAAGATCACGATCCTCTCCCGCGGCCGTGCCCTCGGTTACACGATGGTGCTCCCGGAAGAGGACAAGTACTCCACGACGCGCAACGAGATGCTCGACCAGCTCGCTTACATGCTGGGCGGGCGCGCTGCCGAGGAGCTGGTCTTCCACGACCCGACCACCGGTGCCGCGAACGACATCGAGAAGGCCAGTGCCACGGCCCGCGCGATGGTCACGCAGTACGGCATGACGGAGCGGCTCGGCGCGATCAAGTTCGGCGGCGACAACACCGAGCCCTTCGTGGGCCGGGAGCTGGGTCACCAGCGCGACTACTCGGAAGAGGTCGCGGCGCTCGTCGACGAAGAGGTCAAGAAGCTCATCGAGACCGCGCACAACGACGCGTGGGAGATCCTCGTAGAGAATCGCGACATCCTCGACGCCCTCGTGCTCGAACTCCTTGAGAAGGAGACGCTCGGCAAGGAGCAGATCGCCGAGATCTTCGCCCCGATCGTGAAGCGCCCGGCCCGCCCGGCGTGGACCGGTTCCGCCCGGCGTACCCCGTCGACGCGGCCGCCGGTGCTCTCGCCGAAGGAGCTGGCCCTCACCAATGGCGCCTCCACCGCCAATGGTTCGGCCACTCCGGCGGAGATCGCCCCGACGGACCTGACGAAGGATGCCGCCCCGTCCACCGAGGCGACACCGGAAGAGCGTCCGGAGAGCTAGCCCCCGTACCGACCTCGGTGTGGCCCCTGTCACGGGAGTCCCACCGGGCCCGGAATGGATGCCGCGCCCCCCAGGTTTTAGCCTATGGGGGGCGCGGCTTTTCCGTATGCCTGCGAGTTCTGCGCGCAGCCCGCGCTTGTGACAGCACAGAGGAACGAGGCACAGATGACCGACCCGGTGACGTTGGACGGCGAGGGTCCGATCGGCGAGTTCGACGAGAAGCGGGCCGAGGCGGCGGTGCGCGAACTTCTCATCGCGGTCGGCGAGAACCCGGACCGCGAGGGCCTGCGGGAGACGCCGGGGCGCGTGGCACGGGCGTACAAGGAGATATTCGCGGGCCTGTACCAGGAGCCCGAGGATGTCCTGACGACCACGTTCGACCTGGGTCACGACGAGATGGTGCTCGTCAAGGACATCGAGGTGTTCAGCACCTGCGAGCACCACCTGGTGCCGTTCCGGGGCGTCGCGCACGTCGGCTACATTCCCGCGGCCACCGGAAAGATCACCGGTCTGTCGAAGCTGGCCCGGCTGGTCGACGTCTATGCCCGCCGCCCGCAGGTCCAGGAGCGGCTCACCACACAGGTCGCCGACTCGCTGATGCAGATACTGGAGCCGCGCGGCGTCATCGTCGTCATCGAGTGCGAGCACATGTGCATGTCGATGCGGGGCATCCGCAAGCCCGGTGCGAAGACGATCACCTCGGCGGTACGCGGCCAGCTCCGCGCCCCCGCGACGCGCGCGGAGGCGATGAGCCTCATCATGGCGCGCTGACGCCGGGGCGGACGACACAGGGATACGGCGCCGGGAAAGCCACGGACGGGCACGGCAGACCGCTTACGCGGCTGCCGTGCTCTTGTCGTCGTCGTGGTCCTCCGGGAGCTTGCAGACGCGCTCCAGGAACAGGGCGGCCGCGATGACCGCGATGCCGGCCACGACCGAGAGGCCCGCGTAGATGGCCTGGTCGCGGCGGGGCGGGATGTCGAGGAAGCCGAGCAGGAAGACGCCCGTGCCGCCGTACATCCCGGCGACCAGGGCGGCCACGAGGGCGCTCGCCTGGCCGAAGACGACCGAGCGGGCCGCCATCAGCGGCTCGACGCCCTTCGCCCCCGGACGGCGCTCCCGCTGGGCGCGCAGCCGGGCACGGATGGAGAGCGCCGTGGCGAGCAGGACGACCGCGATCACCGCGAGCACGATGGGGGCGGCCAGCGGGACGCTCGGCAGGCTGTCCAGGGAGTCCCAGAGCCTGGCCGCGCCCCAGGAGAGCACTCCGGCGGCGGCGAAGAGGCCCGCCAGTACCCCGAGCCGTAGTTCCTTCACCGCGTGAGCCGCCCTTCGCCGTCCTGATGACCGGACCGCCCGTGCCGGCCCGGTGTCCTTCGAGCCTAACGACTACTCGGGCAGCCGGAGTTCCAGATCGGTCCGGGGCAGTACGCCCTCGCGTCCGACACCGGCCAGCAGGTCGGCGATCGCACCGGCGCCCGGCAGCTGGGCCTCGGGGTCCACGTCGTGCCACGGGGCGAGCACGAAGGCCCGCTCGTGGGCGCGGGGGTGGGGGAGGGTGAGCAGCGGGTCGTCGGAGACCACATCGGCGTACGCCACGATGTCGACGTCGATCGTGCGCGGCGCCCAGCGCTCGTCGCGGACCCGGTCGAACGCCTCCTCGATGGCCTGGCCGCGCTCCAGCAGGGAGGACGGGGGCAGGGTCGTCTTCACGACGATCACCGCGTTGAAGTACGAGGGCTGGGAGCCGGGCTCGACGCCCCAGGGCTCCGTCTCGTAGACCGGGGAGACCGCTTTGACCCGCAGGCCGGGGGTGTCCTCCAGCGCGTCGATGGCGCCCTGGAGGGTCTCCAGGCGGTTGCCCAGATTCGAGCCGAGCGAGAGCACGGCACGCTTGGGGTTGGAGAGGGTGATGTCCGCGGCGTCCACCTGCTCGACCACCGCGGCGGGAACCGGCTGTACGGTCGGGTCGCTCTGCCCCTCGGCGGAAAATGCGGTCATGCTCGGCTCCGGGTGATGGTGATGGTCACGTCGTCGAAGGGGACGGTGATCGGGGCGTCCGGCTTGTGCACGACGACCTCGACCTCCTGGACGCCTTCGTGCTTGAGGCACTGCTGGGCGATGCGCTCGGCCAGTGTCTCGATCAGATCGACCGGTTCGCCCGTGACGACGTCGACGACCTCCTCCGCGACCACGCCGTAGTGCACGGTGCGCGCCAGGTCGTCGGCGGCCGCCGCGGGGCGGGTGTCGAGGCCGAGCACCAGATCCACGATGAAGGTCTGGCCCTCTTCCCGTTCCCGGGGGAAGACGCCATGGTGCCCACGGGCCTTGAGGCCGCGCAGCGCGACACGATCCACGCGAATCACTCCTGCTGTCGTTGGTCGGCAAGGCACCCTGCCGCGTGCGGGCGGCGGGACGACTTGCTTCGAATCTACCTGCGAGCACCGACAGTGCTCGCCCGTGGGGGCTATGGACAGGACCTCACGGGGCTGGTAGCCGCCCCTACCCCGTGGTTCCGGAACCCAACCCCTCATGGGCGGGTACCCGCTCAGGACGGCGTTTCCTCGTCCTCTTCGTCATCGTTTTCGGTGAGCACGGGGGAGCCGTGGTGGGACCAGAGCTTCCAGCCGTCGGGGGTGCGGCGGAACACGTTGGTGGCGACGACGAGCTGCCCCACGAGCGGGCCCAGGGCGTTGCCGTCCTCGGCCGGGCCGCCGCTGAGGATGTTCTCGGTACAGGTGACCACTGCGGTGTCACCGGTCATGGCGACCGAGACGTCGGTCAGGAAGAACTGGATGTACTCGGTGTTCGCCATGATCAGCGCGTAGCTGCGGAGCACCTCGCCGCGGCCCGTCAGGACCGGCCAGCCCGGGTGCACGCAGGAGACGGTGAGGTCCTCGCCCGGCAGCCAGAGGCCGGAGAGCTCCTCGAAGTCGCCGCGTTCCAACGCTTCGTAGAACGCCGTATTGGCCTGTTCGACCTCAGCGATGTCCTCGGCGGCCTGTGCGCGGTCGTCGTTCACGCGGCTCCTTCCACGGCGCGGGCGACCCGCACGGCGTCGGCGGTGGCCCGCACTTCGTGGACCCGGACCGCCCAGGCACCCGCCTGTGCGGAGAGTGCGGAGATCGCGGCGGTGGCCGCGTCGCGCTCGCGGGCGGGTGGTGGTGCGGAGCCCGGCCCGGCCAGGACATGGCCGAGGAACCGCTTGCGGGAGGCGGCCACCAGCAGGGGGCGGCCGAGGACGCGCAGGTCGGAGAGGTGCGCGACGAGCGAGAGGTCGTGGGAGGCGTTCTTGGCGAAGCCGAGGCCGGGGTCGATCACCAGGCGTTCCGGGTCCACGCCGCCCGCCGTCACGGCGTCCATGCGCTCGCGCAGTTCGGCGACGACTTCGGCGACGACGTCCTCGTACACCGCCCGGCTGTTCATGGACTCGCTGAAGCCGCGCCAGTGCATGACGACGAACGGCACATCGGCGGCGGCGACGACCGGGATCATGTCGGGGTCGGCGAGGCCGCCGCTCACGTCGTTGACGAGGGACGCCCCGGCGGCGACGGCCTGTTCGGCGACGCGGGCCCGCATCGTGTCCACGGAGACGGTGACGCCCTCGGCCGCCAGGGCCCGCACGACGGGGACGACGCGCCGCAGCTCCTCCGACGCGTCCACCCGGCTGGCACCGGGCCGGGTCGACTCACCGCCGACGTCGACCAGGTCCGCGCCCTCGGCCACCAGATCGAGGCCGTGCTTGATCGCGGCCCCGGTGTCGAACCAGCGGCCCCCGTCGGAGAAGGAATCGGGCGTCACATTGACGACTCCCATGACCGCACATCGGTCCCAGTCCGGCAGGTCTCGCACCGTGCCCCGTCCGCGCAACGTACTCATACGACCAGCGTAGGCCCGTGCGGCGGCCCGCTACGCCGCACGTACCCCGTGCTCCTGGCCACGCTGGGGCGGATGGCCGCACGGGCGGGGGCGGCGGGCCGGGAACGGCCGGGGGAGCGAGAGGTTCACGAAGCCCTCCGCCTGCATCGCCGCGAAGCCGATGCGGGGCAGGTCACGGCTGGTGCGGAAAACCACGAAGCGGGGCTCCCAGCGCGGCCGGAACTTGGCGTTGAACTTGTACAGCGACTCGATCTGGAACCAGCGCGAAAGGAAGATCAGGAGCCCGCGCCAGCAGCGCAGCACCGGCCCCGCGCCCAGTCGTTCACCCCGCGCGAGCGCCGAGCGGAACATGGCGAAGTTCAGTGACACACGGGCGACACCGAGCTTCGGGGCGGCCTGGAGGGAGGCGACGATCAGCAGCTCGTTCATGCCGGGGTCGGCGGAGCGGTCGCGCCGCATCAGTTCCAGGGACATCCCGTCGCGCCCCCAGGGCACGAAGTGGAGGACTGCCTTCAGGTCCCCGTACGGGGAGTTCTCGGGGCCGGCGCCGGCCAGGTGGGCGGTCGCGATGACGCAGTCGCCGTCGCTGGGGTCGCCGATCCGGCCGAGCGCCATGGAGAAGCCGCGTTCGGTGTCGGTGCCGCGCCAGTCGGCGGCGGCCGCCCGAATGCGTTCCAGTTCGGTGTCGCCGATGTCGCGTACGCGCCGGACCCGGGTCTCGTAGCCGTTACGTTCGATGCGCTTGACCATTTGGCGCACGTTCCGCATCGCCCGCCCGGCCAGGGAGAAATCCGCGACGTCCACCACCGCCTCGTCGCCCAGTTCCAGGGCCAGGAGACCAGTCTCACGGGTCCAGACCTCGCCGCCGGTCTCGCTGCAGCCCATCACCGCCGGGGTCCAGGAGTGCGCCTTCGCCTCGTCCATGAAGCGTTCGATGGCGCCGGGCCACGCCTCCACGTCGCCGATCGGGTCGCCGCTGGCCAGCATCACCCCGGACACGACCCGGTAGCAGACGGCCGCCTTGCCGCTGGGGGAGAAGACGACGGCCTTGTCGCGGCGGAGCGCGAAGTGGCCGAGCGAGTCACGGCCGCCGTGCCGCTCCAGCAGCGCCCGCAGCCGGGCCTCGTCGTCCTCGGTGAGGCGGGCGGCAGGATGTTCGGGGCGGAAGGCGAAGTACACGGTGGTGACGGCGGTCAGCAGGCCGAGGGCGCCGAGCGAGTACGCCACGGTCCAGGAGGTCCGTCCGGCGTAGTCGACGGGCCCCTCGAAGCCGAACAGTCCGTACATCACGTGCTGGAGGCGGTCGGCGATGGACGGGTTCCCGACGACCCGCCCGGGGTGGACGCTGACGATGACCAGACCGAGCGCGAGGGAACCGGCGCCGAGCAGGACGAAGTTGGCCAGTGCCCTCCAACGGCTCCGAGGGTCGGGGAGAGCCCGGAATTCACTCCGGTGGCGCACCAGCAGGTAACACAGCGTCAGGGAGACGAGGACGCCGACGATCGAGTGCCGGTACGCGAACTGGGCCGCGGCCCCCGCCGGAAGCAGCACCACGGCGGCTCGCCAGGCCCGCCGCTTGTGCCGCTTCAGCCCGTGCGCGAGCAGGAGCAGCAGCATGCCCGCGCTCAGCGAGAGCGCTGCGGCGAAGGGGCCGAGCGCGCCGGGGAGCACCTCGGCGACGGTGTGCATCCGGCTGTGCCGGAAGCGCGGGAAGACCCCTGCGGCGACGTCGATCAGACCGACGACGGCGCAGGCACCGCCGACCAGGGCCGGTACGGATTCGGGGCGCGGCCCGCGTACGAACTGACGTACGCGATGCGGAACCGACCCTGTTTTATCCCCATCTATCGTGACAGACATCGCTTCCCGTGGCTCCGCGAGAGATTCTTAGGTCCGTCGGCCGAAGCCCCTACGGACGATGTGCGCCCTCTAGGACGAGGCTTCCGGGGAGTAGGTTCCCCCACATTCCGGAAAATTCATGCACAGAAAGCTCTACTTCACTCATGGGTCTCACCAGTAACGCAGTTCTGGCGCTGGCGGCATCACTGGCCGTCGTGCTGTTCGCCGCCACGATCTGGCTGTGGCCGCGGCTGGCGCGGCACGGCGTCCGCGCGGTCTCGGGCCGGGTCGGACTGCTGCTGGCTACCCAGGTGATGGTGTTCGCCTCGGTCGGCCTGGCGGCCAACAACTCGTTCCTCTTCTACGGCTCCTGGGCCGACCTCTTCGGGCAGCAGCAGGACCTGGGCGTGGTCAGCGAGCACGCGGACGGCGCGGCGGGGTCCGCGAACATGGTCCGGGTGGGCACCCAGCGGCCGGACGGGCCCGGTGGCTCGCGGCCCGCCAGAGGCGGACAGATCGACAAGGTCGTCGTCTCCGGGCAGCTCTCGGGCATCGAGAGCTCGGCGTACGTGTATCTGCCACCGGAGTACTTCCAGGCCGCCTACGCCCGGCGGAGCTTCCCGGCCGTCGTCGTGCTCACGGGCTACCCGGGCACGGCCGAGAACCTGTTCAAGGGGCTGCGCTATCCACAGACGGCCCTCGAACGGGTGAAGGCGGGCAAGGCCCAGCCGATGATCCTGGTGATGCTGCGGCCGACGGTGGCACCGCCGAGGGACACCGAGTGCGTGGACATCCCCAAGGGCCCGCAGACGGAGACGTTCTTCGCGAAGGACCTGCCGCAGACGATCTCGGAGTCGTACCGGGTCGGGAACCGGGCCCGTAACTGGGGCATCATCGGCAACTCGACCGGCGGCTACTGCGCGCTGAAGATCGGGCTGCACCACCCGGACCGGTTCACGGTGAGCGCGGGACTCTCCGCGTACTACCGGGCGGCCGAGGACCCGACGACGGGCGACCTGTTCCACGGCGACGAGGCGGCGCGCAAGCGTGCCGACCTGCTGTGGACCCTGGAGAACCGGCCGCCGCCCGGCGGGTCCTTCCTGGTCACGACGTCCCGGCAGGGCGAGGGGAACCTCAAGGCGACCAAGGAGTTCATCAAGCGGGTGAAGGCTCCCGCCCGGGTGTCGTCGATCGTGCTCGACAGCGGCGGGCACAACTTCACCACGTGGCGGCGGGAGATCCCGGCGGCCCTGGACTGGATGAGCGGCAGGCTCAGCGAGAACTGACGCGGGCGGCGCCGCGGCCGTCGGTCGCCCTGGTGGTCCCCGCGGCCGCCACTGTGCGGCCGCTCGTCCGGTCGCCCCGCCGCGGCTGCCTGTCCGGGTCAGCCCGCCTTGGCGCCCGGTGCTCCCGTCGTCTCCACCGTCGCCACGGTCTCCACGGCGACCTCCGCACGCGGTACGTCCTGGGCGTCCGCGTCGATCGAGCGGCGCAGGGCCTCGTGCAGCCGGGCCGGGGTGAGGACGCCGAGGAAGCGGCCGGCGCTCTCCTTGTCGATGACCGCGATCCAGCCCGCGTCGTGCTGGAGCATCGTGGCGAACGCCTGCTTGAGCGGGGCGCCGAGCGGGAGCCACGCCTCCATGCGGCGGGCGTGCTCGCGGACCGTGCCCCCGGCGGTGGCCGACGCGGCGCTGGTGGCGGAGATCCAGCCGTGCAGGTTGTCCCGGCCGTCCAGGACGACCGCCCAGCGCGCCCCCTCGGACCGGAGCCGTTCGGTCGCCGTCGCGAGCGGGTCGTCGAGGTGGACGACGGGCGGCTGGTCGAGGTCGCTCTCCTCGATCGGCGTCACCGAGAGCCGCTTCAGCCCCCGGTCGGCGCCGACGAAGTCCGCGACGTACGGGGTCGCGGGGGCGCCGAGCACGGTGGCGGGGGAGTCGAACTGCTCGATGCGGCCCTGTCCGTAGACGGCGATACGGTCGCCGAGCCGGACGGCCTCCTCGATGTCGTGCGTGACGAACAGCACGGTTTTACGGACCTGGGCCTGGAGTTTCAGGAATTCGTTCTGCAGCCGTTCACGGACGACCGGGTCGACCGCCCCGAAAGGTTCGTCCATCAGCAGGACCGGGGGATCGGCGGCCAATGCGCGGGCCACCCCGACGCGTTGGCGCTGACCACCGGAGAGCTGCTCCGGATAGCGTCCGCCATAAACGGAAGGATCAAGTCCGACCAGGTCGAGGAGTTCGGCGGCGCGCTCGCGCCCCTTTCCGCGATTCCAGCCGAGGAGATGGGGGACGGTCGCGGTGTTCTCCAGGACCGTCTTGTGCGGGAAGAGGCCGACCTGCTGGATCACATAGCCGATCCGGCGCCTGAGCTGGACGGGGTCGATGGCGGATATGTCGTCCCCGTCGAGGAATATCCTCCCCTCGGTCGGTTCGATCAGCCGGTTCACCATCTTCATGGTGGTCGTCTTGCCGCAGCCGGAAGGTCCGACGAGCGTGACCAGTTCGCCCTCGCCGACCTCGAAGGAAAGGTCGTCGACGGCGGTGGTGCCGTCCGCGTACCGCTTGGTGACGTGCTCGAAACGGATCATGATTCCCCATTGTGACGGGCGTTCTGTGAAGGACATGTTGCCGGAATGCGACAGCCTCGGCGATTGTCAGTGGTCGAGGATAGGCTCGCCAGACATCAGTTCGGGGCGGCATCACGACGGAAAGCTGGAGGTGGGGGACGGATGGCCGGAGAGAACTGCCTGGTGGCGAACGACTGGATCTGCGGGGAGTATCTGCGCTCCCGCAGTCAGGAGTTGACCGACGCCACCGTGCAGCACATCTGGATCACCGCGGTTTCGGTGCTGATCGGGCTCGCGGTCGCCTTTCCGCTGGCGCTGCTCGCACGCCGCGGACGGCATTTCGCGGGGCCGGTGCTGGGGCTGACGACCGTGCTCTACACCGTGCCGTCGTTGGCGATGTTCTCCCTGCTGCTGCCGCTGTTCGGACTCTCCGCGGCGCTGGTCGTCACCGGCCTGGTGCTCTATTCGCTGACCATCCTCGTACGGAACATCCTGGCGGGGCTCGAAGCGGTGCCGCAGGAGGCGAAGGAAGCCGCCAAGGGCATGGGGTACGGCCCCGCCCGGCTGCTCTGGGAAGTGGAACTGCCGCTCGCGCTGCCCGCGTTGATGGCGGGCCTGCGCATAGCCACGGTGTCGACGGTCGCGCTGACGACCGTCGGCTCACTCGTCGGCAAGGGAGGGCTCGGCAATCTCATCGAGGACGCGCTGCCGAGCTTCTTCAAGGCCCAGGTGCTGACCGCCTCGGTGCTCTGCGTACTGCTCGCGGTGGCGGCGGATCTGCTGCTGCTCGGGCTCCAGCGACTGCTGACGCCCTGGACCCGCATACGCCCGACGACGGGTGCGGCGGGACAGGCGGGATCGGCAGGGTCGGCGGGTACGGCGGGGTCGGCGGGTACGGCGGGACAGGGTGGAATGGCCGGCGGCCCGGCGGGTGCGCCGGGATCGCCCGTCGTCGCGAAGGTGGAGGCGGGCTGACCCGTGGGAGTCATCGAGGGGGCCTGGACCTGGCTCGTCACCGGGGCCAACTGGTCGGGGGAGAACGGGGCCGCGCACCGGCTTTCCGAGCATCTCTATGTCAGCGGGGTGGCGCTCGCGGTGGCCTGTGCCATCGCCCTGCCGCTCGCCCTGTATCTGGGGCACATCGGCAAGGGGGGTGCGCTCGCGGTCAACATCTCCAACGTGGGCCGGGCGATCCCCGTCTTCGCGGTGCTGGCCCTCTTCATGGTCACGCCCCTGCGCAACTCCGGCTATCTGCCCACGATCATCGCCCTGGTGCTGTTCGCCGTGCCCCCGCTGCTGACGAACGCCTACGTCGGGATGACGGAGGTGGACCGGTCGGTGGTGGAGGCCGCGCGCGGCATGGGGATGTCCGGCGGGCAGCTCTTCCTGCGGGTCGAGCTCCCGCTGGCCTACCCGATGATCATGACCGGGCTGCGGTCCGCCGCGGTCCAGGTCGTGGCCACCGCCTCGATCGCCGCGATGGTCGGCCTCGGTGGCCTGGGCCGGATCATCACCGCCGGATTCAACACGTACGACACCGCGCAGGTCTTCGCCGGTGCGGTGCTGGTCGCCCTGCTGGCTCTGCTGGTGGAGGGGGTGCTGGTGGCGCTGGACCGGCTGCTGTCGCCGCAGCGCCGCCGCAGGGCCGTATGACCGCGTGCCGTACGCGACCTTTTCTTGATGGTTTGTCACCCCATTTCGTTCGGACGGAGAACAACATGAGCAGGACCTCGCGCATAGCGGGTGCGGTCATCGGCATGGTGGCGCTGGCCGGGTCGCTCGCGGCCTGCGGCGGCGACAGCCTGGAGAAGGAGAAGGGCGGCTCCGGCGCGTCGGCCGGCTCGGGCAAGAAGGGCTCGCTCGTCGTGGGCTCCGCCTCGTTCACCGAGTCCAAGGTGCTCGCCGAGCTGTACGCGCAGATCCTGGCCGACGCCGGTTACAGCACCTCTATCACCACGGTGAAGAACCGCGAGCTGTACGAGCCCTCGCTGGAGAAGGGCGAGATCGACGTCGTCCCGGAATACGCCGCCACGATCGCCGAATTCCTCAACGCCAAGGTGAACGGGGCCGCGCAGGCCGAGAAGAAGCCGGTCGCCTCCGGGGATGCCACGGCCACGGTCGCCGCCCTGGAGAAGCTCGCCACTCCGCTCGGTCTGAAGGTGCTCCCGGTCGGCGCCGCCGTCGACCAGAACGCCTTCGCGGTGTCCAAGGAATTCGCCGAGAAGAACAACCTCAAGACCCTTTCCGATCTTGGTAAGTCGAAGCTCAAGGTGAAGATCGCGGCGGGCGACGAGTGCGCGGTGCGGCCCTTCTGCGCACCGGGTCTCAAGAAGACGTACGGCATTGACGTCACCGGTATCGACCCCAAGGGCGTCGGCACCCCGCAGTCCAAGCAGGCGGTCAAGGACGGCAAGGACCAGTTGGTCCTGACGACCACCACGGACGCGGTGCTGGACGGGCTGGTGTTCCTGGACGACGACAAGAAGCTCCAGAACGCCGACAACGTACTTCCGGTGCTCAATGCCAAGGACGCGGGCGCACAGGACATCGCCGACGCGCTCGGGAAGCTCACCGACACGCTCACCACGGAAGATCTCGCGGAACTGAACCGCAAGATCGACGCCGAGCGTGCCAAGCCCGCCGATGCGGCCAAGGACTATCTGCAGTCCAAAGGTTTGATCAAGAAGTAGGGCGGTACGCGGAACGAAGGGGCGCCCGATTGAACCGGAATCGGGCGCCCGGAGAGTGCTTTTCGGGCTTCCGCCGACCTTTTCGGACTTCCGTCGACACCGGAGGGAAGCCCTTTCCGGGGTCGCTGGGTCACCGGCGGGGAACAGATTGCCGGGTGGCCCCCCAAGGCGCCCGCACACACGGTAAATTTCAGGCCATGCCACGTGGACGCCACCGCCATTCGCCGCCCCTTCACAGAATCCTGCCCCCCTCCGTGGTCGCCGGAGTGTCGGTCGTCGGTGCCGCCGGCGCCTGGCTGCTGGCCGAACCCCTCGTCCTGCGCGGGCTGGTCGCCGCCGTGGCGGCCACCGCCGTCACCGGTGCGTATCTGATGCGCAGCTGGGACCGGGCCGCCGGGCTGCGGGTCGCCGAGCTGACGCGCGCCCGCGCCGGTGACGAGTGGCGCGCCGAGGAGCGGATAGCCGAGCTGGAGCAGGACCTGGAGGAGTCGCGCGAACTGCGCACCCGGCTGGAGGCGAAGCTGCGCCGCAAGCGCGTGGAGCTCGCCGGACTGCGCGGGGAGCACGCCGCGCTGCTGCGCCGGTACGCGAACGCGGAGACCGAGCGGGCCAGCGCGCTGGAGGGCCGTCGGCAGCTCGCGATCGAAGCGGCCGCCGCCCCCCGGGAGCTGCCCGCCGCCCGGTCCACGCCGACCCCGGCCGCGTATCTGCGTGCCGCCCAGGCGCTCGCGGACCTCACGCGCAACGCCGAGCTCCAGAGGACCCGCCGCACCGCCGAGCAGGCCGGGCGGCGCGATATCGAGGAGCGGGCGAAGGCGCGGAACACGGAGGCGGAGGGCCCGCAGGGGAAGCACGCGGCGGCCACCGGCGCGGGTGACCACCACCATCAGCACCGCCGTCCGTCGGCCGCCCCGCCCGCCCCCCAGCTCGCCCCGGCGTCGTCCACCGCGCCGGTCCATGTGCCGCGCACCGTACCGGCGGCCTCGGCCGTCGTTCCGTACGCCGCCGCGCGCCGCCATCTGGTCCCGCAGGGAAGCTTCGACTTCTTCGGTACGCAGAAGGCCGGCGCCGCGATCGAGGCCGTGCAGAACGAGGACCTCGCGGACGTGGTGGGCGAGGAGGCGCTGGCCGCCCATCGCACGGGCGCCGCCGAGAACCGTGCCGTGGGCAAGGTCATCGACCTCACCGCGCACGACGAGACCGAGCAGCTGGACCTGGCGGAACTGCGCACCGCCATTTCGTAGCGGGGCCACCCACCCGACGAGGGGCGGGGCCGCTCACCGGGCGGCCCGCGGCCTGCGCGGTCGGCCCACCGTGCGGCCTGCGCCGTCGGCCCGGCGGGTTGGTGCGCCGGGCGCCTGCGCGGTTGGTGCGCCGGACTACTTGTCGATGTCCCCGACGACGAAGAAGAGCGAGCCCAGGATCGCCACCATGTCGGCGACCAGCGTGCCCGGCAGCAGTTCCGTGAGCGCCTGGATGTTGTTGAACGAGGCGGAACGCAGTTTCAGCCGGTACGGGGTCTTCTCGCCCTTGGACACCAGGTAGTAGCCGTTGACACCGAGCGGGTTCTCGGTCCAGGCGTAGGTGTGGCCCTCCGGGGCCTTCAGCACCTTGGGCAGCCGCTGGTTGATCGGCCCGGGTGCCAGGTCGTCCATCCGGTCCAGGCAGGCGTCCGCCAGGTCCAGCGAGTTGGTCGTCTGCTCCAGCAGGCACTCGAAGCGGGCCAGGCAGTCGCCCTCGGTACGGGTGACGACCTTCAGGGTGTCCTGGAGATCCCCGTACGCGAGATACGGCTCGTCGCGCCGCAGGTCGAAGTCGACCCCGGAGGCGCGGGCGATCGGCCCCGACACCCCGTAGGCGTGCACCGCCCCGGCCGACAGGACGCCCACATCGCGGGTACGGCCCCGGAAGATCTCGTTGCCGAGGACCAGGTCGTCGTACACGCCCATCCGGGACCGGACCGAGGCGACCGCGTCCCGGGCCCGGCCGAGCCAGCCCGCGGGAAGGTCCTCCTTGAGGCCGCCGACCCGGTTGAACATGTAGTGCATCCGGCCGCCGGAGACCTCCTCCATCACCGCCTGGAGCTCCTCGCGCTCCCGGAACGCGTAGAAGACCGGGGTGATCCCGCCCAGTTCGAGGGGGTACGAGCCGAGGAACATCAAGTGGTTGAGGACCCGGTTCAGTTCGGCGAGGAGCGTGCGGGTCCAGACGGCGCGCTCGGGGACCTCCATGCCGAGCATGCGCTCGACGGCCATGACGACGCCCAGCTCGTTCGAGAACGCCGACAGCCAGTCATGGCGGTTGGCGAGCATCACGATCTGCCGGTAGTCGCGGGCCTCGAAGAGTTTCTCCGCGCCGCGGTGCATATAGCCGATGACCGGCTCCGCGTGCTGGATCCGTTCACCGTCCAGGACGAGCCGCAGACGGAGCACGCCGTGGGTGGAAGGGTGCTGCGGCCCGATGTTGAGCACCATGTCGGTGCTCTCCGCCGCGCCGCCGATGCCGACTGTCGTCTCCGTCATGCGGGACAGTATTCCCTGACCGGTGGCACCACCCGGTGCGTCAGCCATCCGAAGTCGCCCAGACCGCCCCGCGCGGTCAGCTCAGCCGCCTCGCCCGCCGCCGACAGCGCCCGGACGTAACCGGCCGGATCGGTCGAGGCCATCGCCAGGGGCGGCCGTTCCCCGCCGATGCCCAGCTCGCGCAGGGCCGCCCGCTGATCCGTCAGCTCCGGCGGTACGGCGCCCTGGGCCACCTCCACCGCCGCCGCACACGCGTCCAGCGCCACATGCGAGGTGAGATCGCAGGAACCGTCCGGCACCGGCCTGACCTCCCGCCCCGCCCGGAAACCGGTCAGGGTCCCGTACGGCGGCCGGGCCCCCCGTACATGCGCGTAGTCCACCGCCACCGCGAGACCGCCGGACAGCGACCCCACCGCGCGCGCCCACGCCTCGTCGCGGGGCCGGCCGATCTCCGCCCGGTCGCCCGGCCCGGACAGCGGCCACCAGCGTCGCAGCCAGCGCGCGTCCTCGCCGGTCACGGGATCGCCCAGTCGCTCCGTACCGTCCGAGGACCGGACGAGGACGTACCGGGCGATCCCGTCCCCGTCCGCCTCCGCGATCTCCGTGGGCACGTTGTCCAGCCACTCGTTGGCGAACAGCACCCCGGTGGTTCCCCGCGGCGGCTCGGCGCACCACTCGATCCGGGGATCGAGGCCCGGAGGGCGCGCGGCGACCTCCACGGCGTACGCCCGTACCGTCAGACCGTCCGGGACGGCGGCCAGCACCCCGGTCACCAGCTCGCCCCGGCCCGCGCCCATGTCCACCAGGTCGACGGTGTCCGTCCCCAGCTCACGCGCGGTTCCGGTCAGCAGCCGGGCGACAGCGGTGGCGAACAGCGGTGAGGCGTGCACCGAGGTGCGGAAATGGCCCGCCGGTCCTTCCGGGCTCCGGTAGAAGCCCCCGTCTCCGTACAAAGCGGTCTCTGCCGCTTCCCGCCACCCACGCCACTCATCCGTCACGTTGGCAAGTCTCCACCTTGGGGAGTACGGTCCCCGGACCTGGATCGGTCCTCCGGTTGACCCGGGCACGGGTCGGCTGTCCCTACGCTGGGTTACGTGCAGCGCTTCTACGCTTTCATCCGCAGACACCCGACGGGCGTCGACTGCTTCTGGGCGGTCTTCCTCCTCGGGATCTCCGGCGTGTCGATCGTCGTGGACAACTTCGGTTCCGCCCGGGAGCGCGTGCTGCTCGTTCCGGTCGCGATGGGCCTGTGCACCGTCGTCGCCCTGCGCCGCCGCGCACCCGAGAAGATGCTGCTCCTCAGCATCCTGGTGGGCGTCGTGCAGCTGGTCCTCGGCATCCGGCCGAGCCTCGCGAACTTCGCCATGCTCGTGATCATCTTCACCGTGGCCACGGTCGGGGAGCGCTGGGCGTCCAGGCTCGCCCTGGTCTGCAGCCTGGGCGCGGCCGGTCTGGCGCAGCTGCGCTGGCCGGAGGGGAACACGAACACCTGGGTCCAGTCGGTCGTCGTCGCGATCATCATGACGGTGCCGTTCGTGCTCGCCTGGGTGCTCGGCGACTCGATGCGGACCCGGCGGGCCTACTTCGATCAGCTGGAGGAGCGCGCCGCGCGGCTGGAGCGGGAGCGCGAAGCCCAGTCCAAGGTCGCCGTCGCCGCCGAACGGGCCCGGATCGCCCGTGAGCTGCACGACGTCGTCGCGCACAACGTCTCCGTGATGGTGGTGCAGGCCGATGGCGCCGCCTATGTCATGGACGCCGCACCCGACCAGGCCCGGCAGGCGTTGGAGACCATCTCCAGCACCGGCCGCCAGGCGCTCGCCGAGATGCGCCGGCTGCTCGGGGTGCTGCGTACGGGGGACACCCGGGAGAGCGGCGAGTACGTGCCGCAGCCCGACGTCGAGCAGATCGAGGACCTGATCGAGCAGGTCAGGCAGACCGGCCTGGCCGTGGACTTCAAGATCGAGGGCACCCCGCGCCCCCTGCCGAGCGGGGTGGAGCTGACCGCGTACCGCATCGTGCAGGAGGCCCTCACCAACACGCGCAAGCACGGCGGTCCGGATGCCGGCGCCAGCGTGCGGCTGGTCTACTTCGACGACGGGCTCGGGCTGCTGGTGGAGGACGACGGCCGGGGCGCCGCGCACGAACTGTACGAGGACGGCGGCGCCGACGGTGCCGGGCACGGGATGATCGGTATGCGGGAGCGGGTCGGCATGGTCGGAGGCACGCTGGACGCGGGGCCGCGGCCGGGCGGCGGCTTCCGGATCAGCGCGCTGCTGCCGCTCAAGCCCGCCAGCTGAAAGGCCGGGCGCCTTCGCCCGCGCGTCCAGCCTGCCTGCCCGTTCCGCCCGCCCGCCCGTCCGTCCAGCCAGTCCGTTTCGCCCGTCCAGCCCGCCCGCCTGTTTCGCCCGCCCACCGACCGCTGAACCTCGATCGCAAGACAAGGACCCTCATGGCCATCCGCGTGATGCTCGTCGACGACCAGGTGCTGCTGCGCACCGGCTTCCGGATGGTGCTCGCCGCCCAGCCGGACATGGAGGTCGTGGCCGAGGCCGGTGACGGTGCCGAGGCGGTCGAGGTCCTGCGCTCCGCGGCCGTCGACGTGGTGCTGATGGACGTCCGGATGCCGAGGCTGGACGGTGTCGAGGCGACCCGTCGCATCTGCGCCCAGCAGGACCCGCCCAAGGTGCTCATCCTGACCACGTTCGACCTGGACGAGTATGCCTTCTCGGGGCTGAAGGCGGGCGCCAGCGGGTTCATGCTCAAGGACGTGCCGCCGGGCGAGCTGCTGGCCGCGATCCGTTCCGTGCACAGCGGAGACGCCGTTGTTGCCCCGTCGACCACGCGCAGGCTCCTCGACCGGTTCGCGCCGATGCTGCCGAGCAGCGGCAAGGAGCCGCAGCACAAGCACATCGAGAAGCTCACCGAGCGCGAGCGCGAAGTGATGCTGCTGGTCGCCCAGGGCCTGTCGAACGGGGAGATCGCGGCGCGGCTCGTGCTCTCGGAGGCGACCGTGAAGACGCACGTCGGCCGCATCCTCACCAAGCTGAACCTGCGCGACCGGGTTCAGGTCGTCGTCCTCGCGTACGAGACCGGGCTGGTCCGGGCGGGCGGCGGCGCGGGCTGAGCACCGGCCGCCACAGTCCGGCTCCACCCCTCCGGCCTTCACTCCTCCCGGCTTTTGAGGCGCTGTACCGCGCTACCGCAGCACGCCCTCCAGGAAGTCGCTGCCGAGCCGGGCGACGACGGTCAGGTCCAGCTGATGCAGCACATAGCGGCCGCGCCGCCGGGTCGTCACGAGACCGGCCTTCTTGAGCAGTGACAGATGGCGGGAGACCTCGGGGGGCGTGATGCCGTGCGAGTCGGCGAGTTCGCCGGTGGTGTACGGGGAACGGGCGAGGTTGCGGCACAGCCGCATCCGCATGGGGTGGGCCAGCGCCTCCATCCGGAGCTGGAGCAGCTCGACGGAGGCGGGGGAGGGCAGTTCGGGAAGGTGTACCGGGTAGTGGATCACCGGCCGCCAGCCCGGGGCGTGCAGCACCATCAGGTGCGGCCAGCCGAAGCTGCTGGGGATCAGGGTGAGGCCGGGGCCGACCGCGGGGTCGGCGGCGTTGGTCCGGCCCTCGGTCAGCTTGTCGACGCTGATCCGGCTCGCGTCCTCGTTCAGCGACAGTGCGGCGGAGACCGCTCCCAGCGCTTCCCCGAGTCCCTTGCGCCGCAGCAGTTCCGTCTTGTACCGGGCGTCGGCGACCAGCTGGACCCGCACCCGCCGCCAGGTGTCCGAGAAGAACGCCTGGTCGCAGTCCTCGAAGAGACGCCGTATCCAGCTCCGTACGGTGACGGGGTCGGCCAGCAGCCGCTGCGTGAACTCCACCTGCTGCGGGCCGCGGGCGGCCGCCAGGTCCAGGGCGCGGGCCCGCATGGCCGCGTTCGCGAGCGGGGACGGCGCCCCGATCCCGTACAGACCGGCGCAGGTGAACTCCAGCGCGGCGGAGACGAACCGCTCGTCGTCCAGCCGGTCGAGGATGTCCAGGTCCTCGGCGAGGCTCGCCCCGGTCCTGCCGTCGCCGCCGCGGACACCGGCGAACGGCATGAAGATGTCGGAGAACGTGGTGCGCCAGAGGAACTCCGCCTCCAGCATCCGGTCGGCGAGGTCCGGTTCCAGCCCGGCGGCGGTCGCGGTCGCCCAGCCGTGCAGCCCCGGGTGGTGACCGGGCTCGGAGAGCGCATGCAGAGCCAGCCCCAGCTCGGCGAGGGGCGAGGTCTCGAAAACGATGCGTTCCGGGGGCAGGCCCGCGATGTCGATGTTCACGCTCACCCCTCCATAGTGCGGCTACGCGAACGGGGCCGGGCGCCACTTGACGGCGGTCGTCAATCGGCGGGCCGCACGGCCCGGATCCGCGCAGTCTGAGGGCATGGACGCCATTCAGCAGCAGATGCTCGACACCTACCGCGCGGCCCGGCTGGGCGAGATCCCGCCCCCGCTGCCGGGACGCCACGACTGGGACGTACTGCGCACCCTCCGCGACCACTGGCGCTCCCGCCACACCCTCCGCGCCGACGACCACCACCACCCGTAACCCTGAGTCAGCCGCACTCGCGGAGCCCCTGCTCGCTGAGCCGAGCAGCCGTGAGCCCTACTCGCGGAGCCCTCACTCGCTGAGCCCCGCATCCGTGAGTGAGTACCGCGCCCCCTGCCTACCCCACTACCCCAACCGCGCCACGAACTCCCCCACCGCCTCCCGGACATCCCCCGCGGTCCACTCCAGCCCCTCGGCCCCCACCGTCACCTCGGTGAACGACACCCCCGGCGGCAACCCCGCCCCCGCAGCCCCCTCGAACCACTTCCGGAACAGGGTCACCCCCGTCTCCTCCGCCTGCCGCACCGACGCCTCGTTCAGCGCCTCGGCGCCGTACGGCAGCCAGACCACGAACTGGTGCGTGTGCGGCGGCTCCGGACGCACCCGGAACCACGGCACCCCAAAGGCCGCGAAGCCCTCCGCCAGCGCCCCGGCCACCACCTTCGCCTGCGCCACGTACTCCGGCAGCCTCGGCAGCTCCCGCTCCAGGCCCAGCAGCGCGGACAGCGCCGCCGGATACTGCTGGAAGACCTGGCCCCCGTACCGATGGCGCCACGTGCGCGCCTCCTCGACCAGCGTCTCCGGACCGGCCAGCACCGCCCCGGACAGCCCGTTGAGCGACTTGTAGAACGAGACGTACACGCTGTCCGCGAGCCCCGCGATCTCCGACAGCTCCCGCCCGAAGTGCGGGCCGCACTCCCAGAGCCGCGCCCCGTCCAGATGCACGACCGCGTCCCGCTCGCGCGCGGCGGCCACGACGGCCTCCAGCTCCTCCCAGGTGGGCAGGACGAAACCGGCGTCCCGCAGTGGCAGCTCCAGCATCAGCGTGCCGAACGGCTCGGGGAAGTCACGGATCTCGTCCGCCGTGGGGAGCCGGGGTGCGGACGTCGGATGCACCGTGCGCAGCCCGCTCACCACCGCGAGCGCACCCCGCTCGTGCATCTCCGGATGGGAGAGCGGATGCAGCGCCACCGTCGCGTTGCCCGTACGCCCCGCCCAGCAGCGCAGCGCGACCTGCTGGGCCATCGTCCCGGTCGGGAAGAACGCCGCGTCCTCCATGCCGAGGAGCGCCGCGACCCGCCTTTCGACCTCGGCGACGACCCCGTCCCCGTAGACGTCAGTCCACTCGTCCAGGTCGTGGACGGCTCCCGCGTCGGCCACCAGCGCGGCCAGCCGTCCGCCGAGCGTGCCCTCCGCCGAAGCCCGCGCCAGGACCCGGTGGGATCGCTGCCAAGCGGTCAGTCTGCGCTGCCGCTGCTCCTGCTCATCGGTGACTGCCATGGGACGATCATCGCCTGGACCACTGACATCGCCCAGCCGGTTTCCGCTCGGGCCGCAGAGTTACCCACAGGCTGTGGACAGCCGGGGGGTCTCCCGAAACGCTGGCGTAGCATGCAGAGAAATCGTCCGGTACCCCCCGCGGACTGGAACGGAAGGCCATCGCCGCGTGAATACGACAGCTTCGAAGGAACCCCTCGACGCGAGGGACCGCCCCGCCCGCCTCACCGTCGGTGTCGTCGGCGCGGGCCGGGTCGGTCCCGCCCTCGCCGCCGCGCTCCAGCTCGCCGGACACCGCCCGGTGGCGGTGTCCGGCGTCTCCGACGCGTCGGTGCGCCGTGCGGCGACGCTGCTCCCCGACGTACCGCTGGTGCCGCCCGCCGAGGTCCTCGCGCGCGCCGAGCTGGTGCTGCTGACCGTCCCCGACGACGCCCTGCCCGGCCTGGTCGAGGGCCTTGCCGAGACCGGTGCCGTACGGCCGGGACAGCTCATCGTCCACACGTCGGGGCGGTACGGGGCCAAGGTCCTGGACCCCGCCCGGCGGGCCGGTGCGCTGCCGCTCGCCCTGCACCCGGCGATGACGTTCACCGGCAGCTCCGTCGACGTCCAGCGGCTGGCCGGCTGCTCCTTCGGGGTCACCGCCCCCGAGGAGCTGAGACTGGCGGCCGAGGCCCTGGTCATCGAGATGGGCGGCGAGCCGGAGTGGATCGCCGAGGAGGCCCGCCCGCTCTATCACGCGGCCCTCGCCCTCGGGGCGAACCACCTGGTCACCCTGGTCGCGCAGGCCATGGAGCTGCTGGCCAAGGCCGGGGTCACGGCGCCCGACCGGATGCTCGGCCCGCTCCTCGGCGCGGCGCTGGACAACGCCCTGCGCTCCGGCGACGCGGCGCTGACCGGACCCGTGGCCCGTGGCGACGCGGGCACGGTCGCCGCCCATGTCGGCGAGCTGCGCAAGCACGCCCCGCAGACGGTGGCCGGCTATCTCGCGATGGCCCGCGCCACGGCCGACCGGGCGCTCGCCCACGGTCTGCTCAAGCCGGAGCTGGCCGCGGACCTGCTCGACGTCCTGGCCGACGGCGAAAGCGGACCGGGGGAGGTCCAATGACCGGGGGAGGCACGATGAGCGTCCTGCGTACGGCCGCCGAGCTGGACGCACTGCGCCGCCCGGCCGGTGCGGTGCGTGCCGTCGTCATGACGATGGGCGCCCTCCACGACGGCCACGCCACCCTGATCCGGGCCGCGCGCGCCGCCGCCGGTCCGGCCGGGCAGGTCGTGGTCACCGTCTTCGTGAACCCGCTCCAGTTCGGTGAGGCCGCCGACCTGGACCGCTACCCGCGCACCCTCGACGCCGATGTCGCGGTCGCCTCGGAGGCGGGGGCCGACGCGGTCTTCGCGCCCTCCGCCGACGAGGTCTACCCCGGCGGCGAACCCCAGGTCCGGATCACCGCGGGCCCCATGGGCGAGCGCCTCGAAGGCGCCGCCCGCCCCGGACACTTCGACGGCATGCTCACCGTCGTCGCCAAGCTCCTCCACCTCACCCGCCCCGACGTGGCGTTCTACGGACAGAAGGACGCCCAGCAGCTGGCGCTGATCCGCCGCATGGTGCGCGACCTGAATTTCGGCGTCGAGATCACCGGCGTACCCACGGTGCGAGACCCGGACGGCCTGGCGCTCTCCAGCCGCAACCGCTTCCTCTCCGCCGAGGAACGGCACACCGCCCTCGCCCTGCCCCGCGCCCTGTTCGCGGCCCGGGACAGACTGGCCGCCCAGCAGGCGCTGCACGAGCGCGCGCAGGCGACCGCGTCGAGCACGGGCCGGGCCGCCGGGCTCACCGCGCTCGGCGAGTCCCGCGCGGCGGCCGACGCCCAGGCGGTGGCGCTGGCCCGGCCGAGCGGCGGACCCGCCGCCGTACGGGCAGCCGCACAGCTGGTCCTCCTGGACGCCGCCCGGGAACGGCAGCCGCTCGTCCTGGACTATCTGGCCCTCGTGGACCCGGTGGACTTCACCGAGATCCCCGACGACCGCGAGAGCGGGGAGGCGATCCTCGCCATCGCGGCGCGGGTCGGTGCCACCCGTCTGATCGACAACATCCCCCTGACCTTCGGAGCCCTCACGTGACCGGAATACGGCTGACCGCCCCCGCCCCCGGCTGGGCCATCGACGCGGACGTCGTGGTGGTCGGCTCCGGCGTGGCCGGTCTCACCACCGCCCTGCGCTGCGCGGCCGCGGGCCTCGCCACCGTCGTCGTCACCAAGGCCCGGCTGGACGACGGCTCCACGCGCTGGGCCCAGGGCGGTATCGCCGCGGCCCTGGGCGAGGGCGACACCCCCGAGCAGCATCTCGACGACACCCTCGTCGCGGGCGTCGGCCTGTGCGACGAGGCGGCGGTACGGACCCTGGTCACCGAGGGTCCCGACGCCGTACGCAGGCTGATCGAGACCGGCGCCCACTTCGACACCACCGACGACGGCGACATCGCGCTGACCCGTGAGGGCGGCCACCACCGCCGCCGCATCGCGCACGCGGGCGGCGACGCGACGGGCGCCGAGATCTCCCGCGCGCTGGTCGAGGCGGTCCGCTCGGCCGCCCTGCACACCGTCGAGAACGCCCTGGTCCTGGACCTGCTCACCGACGCCGAAGGCCGTACGGCGGGCGTCACCCTGCACGTCATGGGCGAGGGCCAGCACGACGGTGTCGGCGCCGTCCGCGCCCCCGCGGTCGTCCTCGCCACCGGCGGCATGGGCCAGGTCTTCTCCGCCACCACCAACCCACCGGTCTCCACCGGCGACGGGGTGGCGCTCGCGCTGCGGGCCGGTGCGGAGGTCTCCGACCTCGAATTCGTCCAGTTCCACCCGACCGTCCTCTTCCTCGGCGCCGACTCCGAGGGCCAGCAGCCGCTCGTGTCGGAAGCGGTGCGGGGCGAGGGCGCCCATCTCGTGGACGCGTCCGGTACGCGCTTCATGCTCGGGCAGCACGAGCTGGCGGAGCTGGCCCCGCGCGACATCGTCGCCAAGGCCATCACCGAGCAGATGCACCTGCACGGCACCGAGCACATGTATCTGGACGCCCGGCACTTCGGCGCCGAGATGTGGGAGCGGCGCTTCCCCACCATCCTGGCGGCCTGCCGCGCCCACGGCATCGACCCGATCACCGAGCCGATCCCGGTGGCGCCCGCCGCGCACTACGCCTCCGGCGGCATCCGCACCGACCTGCGGGGACGGACGACCGTGCCCGGTCTGTACGCCTGCGGGGAGGTCGCCTGCACCGGGGTGCACGGCGCCAACCGGCTGGCGTCCAACTCCCTCCTGGAGGGACTGGTCTTCGCCGAGAGCATCGCAGCGGACATCGCCGAGGACCACCCGCGGCGCACGGAGGCGGTGCACGGCGGCGACGCCACGCCCGCGCCGCTGCTCGCCCCCGAGTCCCGTACCGCGATCCAGCGGATCATGACCCGGGGCGCCGGGGTCCTGCGCTCCGCCGACAGCCTCGCCACCGCGGCCGACGAGCTGGAGGCCCTGCACCGTGACGCGGTCGCCGACGCGGTCGCCGACGCCGGGAGCGCCGGTACGGCCGAGGCCAAGGTCACCGTGCCCGGGGTCGAGGCGTGGGAGGTCACCAACCTGCTCCTCGTCTCCCGGGTCCTGGTCGCCGCCGCCCGCGCCCGCGAGGAGACCCGTGGCTGCCACTGGCGCGAGGACCGGCCCGACCGCGACGACGAGCACTGGCGCCGTCACCTCGTCGTCCGGATCGCGCCGGACCGGAAGCCGGTGCTGCACCGGACGGAGACCGCCGCGTTCCCGCCCGTACGCCCCTCGAATTGAGCAGACTGCTCAGCAGGCCCACAACGGACCGGACCCGGGACCCGGAACCAGGACCCGGGATCGGGGCCCGGGCCGCTGGGCGAACCCCGCACCACCCCGCACCACCGCGACACGACCGCCCGCACCACCAGCAGCCCGACCGCCCCGCCCGTACCACCCGCAGACGCCCCCGAGGAGCCGTAACCGTGAGCACGCCCGAAGAGAATCCGCGCCCCACACCCGTGGACGTACCGCTGATCCAGATCGGCGCGCCCGCACCGTCCGCGGGCGGCTGCGGCGACGACTGCGGCTGTGGCGACGGCTACGACCCGGACGCCCTGGAGTGCGGTCTGGACCCCGCGCTCGCCCAGCTCCTCGCCGAGGCGGGTCTGGACCCCGTCCAGGTCGAGGACGTCGCCCATGTCGCGATCGAGGAGGACCTCGACGGCGGCGTGGACATCACGACCGTGGCGACCGTGGACGAGGACGCCGTCGCCACCGGTGACTTCACCGCCCGTGAGGCGGGTGTGGTCGCCGGTCTGCGGGTCGCCGAGGCAGTCCTGTCCATCGTCTGCACCAGCGAGTTCGAGGTCGAGCGCCATGTCGAGGACGGCGACCGCGTCGCCCCCGGCCAGAAGCTGCTGACCGTCACCACCCGCACCCGCGATCTGCTCACCGGCGAGCGCAGCGCGCTCAACCTGCTGTGCCGCCTCTCCGGCATCGCGACGGCCACCCGTGCCTGGGCCGACGTACTCGAAGGGACGAAGGCGGAGGTCCGCGACACCCGTAAGACGACTCCGGGCCTGCGCGCCCTGGAGAAGTACGCGGTGCGCTGCGGCGGCGGGGTCAACCACCGTATGTCGCTCTCCGACGCGGCCCTGGTCAAGGACAACCACGTCATCGCGGCGGGCGGCGTGGCCGAGGCGTTCAAGCGGGTGCGGGAGGAGTTCCCCGACGTACCGATCGAGGTCGAGGTCGACACGATGCAGCAGGTCCGCGAGGTGCTCGACGCGGGCGTCGACCTGATCCTGCTGGACAACTTCACGCCGGGCGAGACCGCCGAGGCCGTCGCCCTGGTCGGCGGCCGCGCGGTGCTGGAGTCCTCCGGCCGGCTCACCCTCGACTCGGCCCGTGCCTACGCCGAGGCGGGCGTCGACTATCTGGCCGTCGGCGCGCTCACCCACTCCTCGCCGATCCTCGACATCGGCCTGGACTTCCGGGACGTCGCCCCGGCCACCGGTGAGGCCCGCGTCTGATGCTGCTCACCATCGACGTCGGCAACACCCACACCGTCCTCGGCCTGTTCGACGGCGAGGAGATCGTCGAGCACTGGCGGATCTCCACCGACGCCCGTCGCACCGCCGACGAGCTCGCCGTGCTGCTCCAGGGCCTGATGGGCACGCATCCGCTGCTCGGCATGGAGCTGGGCGACGGCATCGAGGGCATCGCGATCTGCGCCACCGTCCCGGCGGTGCTGCACGAGCTGCGGGAGGTGACCCGTCGCTACTACGGCGACGTCCCCGCGGTGCTCGTGGAGCCCGGCATCAAGACCGGGGTGCCGATCCTGGTGGACAACCCGAAGGAGGTCGGCGCGGACCGCATCATCAACTCGGTCGCCGCCGTCGATCTCTACGGCGGTCCGGCGATCGTGGTCGACTTCGGCACGGCCACCACGTTCGACGCGGTGTCCGCGCGTGGTGAGTACGTGGGCGGAGTCATCGCCCCCGGTATCGAGATCTCGGTCGAGGCGCTCGGGGTGAAGGGCGCCCAGCTCCGCAAGATCGAGCTGGCCAAGCCGCGCAGTGTGATCGGCAAGAACACCGTCGAGGCCATGCAGTCCGGCATCGTGTTCGGCTTCGCGGGCCAGGTTGACGGTGTCGTGGCGCGGATGAAGAAGGAGCTGGCGGGCGACCCCGAGGACGTCACGGTCATCGCGACCGGCGGCCTTGCTCCGATGGTGTTGGGGGAGTCCTCCGTCATCGACGAGCACGAGCCGTGGCTGACGCTCATCGGGCTGCGTCTCGTGTACGAGCGCAACGTCGCACGCATGTAGGCGCCGCCGGGGACGGACGGCGGGCGGGGCGCCGGACGCGGGCGGCTCACCTGCGACAACGCCCGCCGACGGCGTACCGCCGCCCTCCGCTGAACCGTCGGCGGAGCCCCGGTGGACCCCCGGCGGACGCCGCGCCGCCGTCGGCCAGTTAAACGGATTTTGTCTATTTAGCACGTATTGTCGCGTCATGCCCACGCCCTACGGATCACGAGGCGGCATGGCGTTCGGTGCGGACGAGCTGCGGGTGCTCCGACGTGCCCTCGCCATCGCCCTCCACCCGACGCCCCTGCCCGACGAGGATGTCCAGGACTGCCTGCGGCTCGCGGGTGCCGTGGACGAGGCGGTCAGCGAGGCGGGGAGGCTGCGCACGTTCCTCCTCGCCGATCTCGCCCGCTACCGCGAAGCTCTCCCCGGCTCCGTCACCGGCTATCTGGAGCTCCTCCAGGACGCCGTGGCCGCCGGTTACGACCCCCGCCCGGACGATCTGGCCGCCCTGCGGGCCCTGCGCGGCAGGCCGGTCGCGGCAGCGCTCCTGGAACGCTGCCAGGTGCTCGCGGAACGTTCCGTACGGGCCCGGCTCGCCGGCCGCTCCGTCGCGGTGACGGCCCCGGCGCCCCGAGGACGGCTGCTCGCCCTGCCCGGCGGCCGCGCCGCCGACCGGGACCGGGACCGGGAACCCGAGCGCCCCAAGGTGCCGGTCGCACCCGGCCGTCCGCAGACCCCCGGGGAGCGTCCGATGCCGAAGCCCTCCGAGGTCTTCCCGCCCCGCCGCCGCCCCGTGCCGCCGCCCGGCGAACGCGCGGCGGGCTGAGGCCCCTCCTCCGCAATCGGCGATCCCGGGATCTTTCCCGGCAGGACGCGGCGCCCTCCTCGGGAGGGCGCCGCGTCCTGCTGATCGGGGCTCGCTACTCTGGACGGCATGGACTACGTATCCGCGCTCGTGCCCCCTGTGGTGATGGCCGTCTTCTTCATCGGCCTTGTCGTGACGATCGTCAAGAGTCAGGGCGGTCCGAACAAGACCAAGGAGGACGCCGCCGTGGACGCGACGCTCACCCGCGTGGAGTCGGTGAAGCAGACCGCTCGTCCGGAGAGTGTCTGACCGCTGGGCAGCGGCCCCGCGTGCCCGTACGGCGGGCGCGCGGCGCACCCCGTGCACCGTCAAGGGCGTACGGCTCATGGGAGCCGTACGCCCTTTCGCTGTGTAAATACCGGCTCATTCAAGACATCTGGCACTAAGGTGACGCTGTGCCTCGCCAATTGGGAGAGCTGGAAGACGCCGTGATGACTCGCGTCTGGCAATGGAACCGTCCGGTCACTGTGCGGGAAGTCCTTGAGGACCTCCAGCAGGAACGGTCCATCGCCTACACGACTGTCATGACGGTAATGGACAATCTCCATCAGAAGGGCTGGGTACGCCGGGAAGTCGATGGCCGGGCATATCGATATACGGCCGTCTCCACCAGGGCCGCGTACTCGGCCGCACTCATGAACGAAGCGTGGTCCCGCAGTGACAACCCGGCGGCCGCTCTTGTCGCGTTCTTCGGCATGATGTCCGCCGAGCAGCGCGAAGCCCTCCAGGACGCGGTCCGCATGGTTTCCCCGGGCCTCACCGATCCGCCGTCCACAAGCGCCTCCGGTGACGTGTCCCCCGGTGCCGACGGGCCTGTGGCCGATGACGCGGCGCCGGAGAGCGGGCGATAGCGTCGGGGACATGTCCTCAGAGCTGCCGCATACCGAAGAGCCACCGGATACCGAAGAGTCGTCGCATACCGGGCCGCAAACCGATTTTGATACCGACCCGTCGGTAAAAAAGCCCGCGATCACCGTCCGGCGTGCCAGGACGAGCGATGTGGCGTCGGTCCGCCGACTCCTCGACGGGTACGTGACCGAAGGGATCCTGCTCGACAAAGCGACGGTCACGCTTTACGAGGACATCCAGGAGTTCTGGGTCGCGGAACGCGACGAGGACGCGCGGGTCATCGGCTGCGGCGCACTCCATGTGATGTGGGAAGACCTCGCTGAAGTGCGCACCCTTGCCGTCGATCACAGCATCAGAGGTGGCGGAGTAGGGCATCACGTACTGGACAAGCTCTTGCAGACCGCACGCTGGCTCGGTGTACGGCGGGTTTTCTGTCTCACCTTCGAAGTCGACTTCTTCGCGAAGCACGGCTTCGTCGAGATCGGAGAGACACCGGTCGACACAGATGTCTACAGTGAGCTGCTGCGTTCCTATGACGAAGGTGTCGCGGAGTTCCTCGGTCTCGAACGAGTGAAGCCGAACACCTTGGGCAACAGCCGGATGCTTCTGCACCTGTGATCGACAGAAGATGCCGGAACCCTATGTCCGAATCGCGCATGTTTCCCGCGTTCTTGAGCTCCTGAACCTCTCCCGGGGGTTTGTGTTTTCCGGGGAAAAGCGGTTTCCTTTCCGCGTACTCCATTTTCGATGAAAGGAAATCCGGTGGCACAGAAGGTTCAGGTCCTTCTTGTCGATGACCTCGACGGTGTCGAGGCGGACGAGACTGTGACGTTCGCGCTTGATGGCAAGACGTACGAGATCGACCTCACCACGTCGAACGCGGACAAGCTCCGTGGTCTTCTTGAGCCGTACACCAAGGGTGGCCGTCGTACGGGTGGCCGTGCCGCGACCGGTCGTGGCAAGGGCCGCGCCGTTGCCGGTGGTAACAAGGACACCGCCGAGATCCGTAAGTGGGCGCGCGAGAACGGCCACAATGTGAATGACCGCGGCCGCGTTCCCGCCGAGATCCGTGAGGCTTACGAGAAGGCCAACGGCTGAGCTGCCGACCTATCGGTCAGCAGCCCCATCCGGGCGCGCGACAGCCGGACCCGGTGGCATTCCGTCGCCGCCGCGTCCACCAGCCGTACGAGATCGGGGGCACCCCCACCGCTGCTCCCGAAGCCCGCGAGAGCCGGAAGTGTCGGCTCCACCTCGTGCCCCGGTGCGGGGGGCCGCAGCCATAACGCGGCCCCCGGTGAGCTTTCCGGCGCTCCTGCCGGTGCCGGGGCCGTGATGCGGCCACCGGTGCCGAGAGCGGTCAGGTCGAGGGCGACGCCGTTCCACTCCAGCCAGTCGAGCAGCCCCGGCAGCTCATCGGCGCTTCCCGCGGCCACCAGCAGCCTCATCCGTGCTCCGGTCAGTGCCACCGGGCCGGTGCGTACGGCACGCCGCAGGACCGCGAGGCCGGCGTCGGCGGGGAGCTCCAGCACATCGAAGCGCAGCCCGGTCAGCAGTCGTACGGGAGCCCTTCCCGCGGTGGCCCAGCCGAGTTCGCGCTCGTACCACCACGCGAGGGCATCAGCGGCAACACCGGCATCAGCGCTACCCCCGGCACCGTCGGAACCGTCGGCACCGTCGGCATCAGCGGTACCGATGGCACCAGCGGCACCGTCGGCACCAGGCGTAACGGTGGCTTCGGCAGCACCAGCGTCATCAGCGACAACGGCACCACCACCGGCTTCCGCGGCGCGCGCGCGGGCTTCTGGGGACGAGCGGGGTGGCGGGACGGTGAAAGCCATGTCCGATGAACAGCCGAACCACCCCTGGGGTTACGCAGGGTTGGTGATCGATCGCGCTGGGTGCCCGTCCTGGGGGCGTGCGGACGCATTCAGGAGCGCGGGGATGTTCGCCCGTAGCGGAGGGAACCGGGGCGCGCCGCATGGACTGTCAGTGATTGCGGGTAAGACTTTCCTAGTGGGAAGGGGCGACACGCAGGCCGAGGCGTCTCACGTTCGCCATCGGCGTACTGGCGAAAGGGGTATCTGCCTGGCCTGCGGGAACATCGTCTCGCACCATCGGGTTGGAGCAGTTGTCAGCTGTTCGGCAGTAAGTTTCCCCGCCGGTGCGGGGGTGATCCGGACGGATGTCGGCAGTTGGAATGAGCTGTCCCGTCCTGCGGGACTAGCATGCGGAAGGACTGGGAGGGGACCGACCCCTCACTGACCGACCGCTCTGAGGAGCGATTAACGATGTTCGAGAGGTTCACCGACCGCGCGCGGCGGGTTGTCGTCCTGGCTCAGGAAGAAGCCCGGATGCTCAACCACAACTACATCGGCACCGAGCACATTCTCCTGGGCCTTATCCACGAGGGTGAGGGTGTCGCCGCTAAGGCCCTGGAGAGCCTCGGGATTTCGCTCGAGGCGGTCCGCCAGCAGGTGGAGGAGATCATCGGTCAGGGGCAGCAGGCCCCGTCCGGCCACATCCCCTTCACTCCCCGTGCCAAGAAGGTCCTGGAGCTCTCGCTCCGCGAGGCCCTTCAGCTGGGTCACAACTACATCGGCACCGAGCACATCCTGCTCGGCCTTATCCGCGAGGGCGAGGGCGTCGCCGCCCAGGTCCTCGTGAAGCTGGGCGCCGACCTGAACCGGGTCCGGCAGCAGGTCATCCAGCTGCTTTCCGGGTACTCGGGCGGCAAGGAGGCGGCCACCGCAGGCGGCCCCGCGGAGGGCACGCCCTCCACCTCCCTGGTGCTCGACCAGTTCGGCCGGAATCTCACCCAGGCCGCTCGTGAATCCAAGCTCGACCCGGTCATCGGGCGCGAGAAGGAGATCGAGCGGGTCATGCAGGTGCTGTCCCGCCGTACCAAGAACAACCCGGTACTCATCGGCGAGCCCGGCGTCGGCAAGACGGCGGTCGTCGAGGGCCTGGCGCAGGCCATCGTCAAGGGCGAGGTGCCCGAGACCCTCAAGGACAAGCACCTCTACACCCTGGACCTCGGCGCCCTGGTAGCGGGATCCCGCTACCGCGGTGACTTCGAGGAGCGCCTGAAGAAGGTTCTCAAGGAGATCCGCACCCGCGGCGACATCATCCTGTTCATCGACGAGCTCCACACCCTCGTGGGTGCGGGCGCCGCCGAGGGCGCGATCGACGCGGCGAGCATCCTCAAGCCCATGCTGGCGCGAGGCGAGCTCCAGACCATCGGTGCCACCACGCTCGACGAGTACCGCAAGCACCTGGAGAAGGACGCCGCTCTTGAGCGCCGCTTCCAGCCCATCCAGGTCGCGGAGCCGTCGCTGCCGCACACCATCGAGATCCTCAAGGGTCTGCGCGACCGTTACGAGGCCCATCACCGGGTCTCCATCACGGACGAGGCGCTGGTGCAGGCCGCGACCCTGGCGGACAGGTACATCTCGGACCGCTTCCTGCCGGACAAGGCGATCGACCTGATCGACGAGGCCGGTTCCCGGATGCGCATCCGCCGGATGACCGCGCCGCCGGACCTCCGCGAGTTCGACGAGAAGATCGCGGGTGTCCGCCGCGACAAGGAGTCGGCCATCGACTCCCAGGACTTCGAGAAGGCAGCTTCCCTCCGCGACAAGGAGAAGCAGCTGCTGGCGGCGAAGGCCAAGCGGGAGAAGGAGTGGAAGGCCGGCGACATGGACGTCGTCGCCGAGGTCGACGGCGAGCTGATCGCCGAAGTCCTGGCCACCGCCACCGGCATCCCGGTCTTCAAGCTGACGGAGGAGGAATCCTCCCGTCTGCTGCGCATGGAGGACGAGCTCCACAAGCGCGTCATCGGCCAGAAGGACGCCATCAAGGCCCTCTCGCAGGCGATCCGCCGTACGCGAGCCGGCCTGAAGGACCCGAAGCGCCCCGGTGGCTCGTTCATCTTCGCCGGCCCGTCCGGTGTCGGTAAGACGGAGCTCTCCAAGACGCTCGCCGAATTCCTCTTCGGCGACGAGGACGCGCTGATCTCCCTCGACATGTCGGAGTTCAGCGAGAAGCACACGGTTTCCCGCCTCTTCGGTTCGCCCCCCGGTTACGTGGGTTACGAAGAGGGCGGCCAGCTCACCGAGAAGGTGCGCCGCAAGCCGTTCTCCGTCGTCCTCTTCGACGAGGTCGAGAAGGCCCACCCCGATATCTTCAATTCCCTGCTCCAGATTCTGGAAGACGGTCGCCTGACCGACTCCCAGGGCCGGGTCGTGGACTTCAAGAACACGGTCATCATCATGACGACCAACCTCGGGACCCGGGACATCTCCAAGGGCTTCAACCTGGGCTTCGCCGCCCAGGGCGACGTCAAGACGAACTACGAGCGCATGAAGACCAAGGTCAACGAAGAGCTCAAGCAGCACTTCCGGCCCGAGTTCCTCAACCGTGTCGACGACACGGTGGTCTTCCACCAGCTGACCGAGGAAGACATCATCCAGATTGTCGACCTCATGGTCGCCAAGGTGGACGAGCGCCTCAGGGACCGCGACATGGGCATCGAGCTCAGTGCCGAGGCCAAGTCACTGCTGGCGAAGAAGGGCTACGACCCCGTGATGGGCGCCCGGCCGCTGCGCCGGACGATCCAGCGCGAGATCGAGGACATCCTCTCCGAGAAGATCCTCTTCGGTGAGCTGCGTGCCGGTCACATCGTGGTCGTGGGCACCGAGGGCGAGGGCGAGGAGAAGAAGTTCTCGTTCCGCGGCGAGGAGAAGTCGGCACTGCCCGACGTCCCGCCGATCGAGCAGGCGGCAGGCGGCGCCGGCCCGAACATGACGAAGGAAGCGTAGGGGCGCGTAGCGCCTGAGCGTGAAGGGGCTGCCCCGGACCGGTTTCGACCGGTCCGGGGCAGCCCCTTTTTCGCGGGTGGTGAGGTGTGGCTCAGTAGTTCTCGACCGTGAGCCGGTGGCCCAGTTCTTCGCTTCCGAGTAGCGGCGGCGGCTGGTGGAAGCCGCAGCTGACCGTTACCTGGAGGCCGGGCCACGCCAGCAGCGGTGTGAGGTCCAGCTCCGGTGTGTGCGGGGACGTGTTCAGGGTGAGAGCGGTGAGTTCGGGGAAGAGCCCACGCAGAACCGATACGTCCTCGCCGTCTTGCGGGGCGGGGACCGTCAGGATCCTGAGCGACGGGACCGTTCCGGCGGAGGCGAACGGTCCGGCCCACGGGAACGCCCTGAGCCGGAGCCAGGTGATACGGGGGTTCTCCCGGAACTCGGCCAGCGCATCGTCCAGCGAGCCCAGCGCGAAGAAGCTCAGCGAGGTGAGTGACTCCCAGGCTTCGAGACCGTCCAGAGGCAGCGGATGCCCGCCGTCCACACTGAGGCGATGCACCGTTGGGTGGGCGTGCAGTTCGCTCAGCCGGCCCGGACCGACGTTGTGAAGGCTCAGGTGCTCCAGGCTGCGGATGTGAGCGGTCGGGGGCAGCAGGCTGAGCGGCCGACCCATCGCGTCGATCGTCAGATAGGCCAGCGAGGTCAGTATGGCGAGGGGGGTGAGGTCCTTGACCGCAAGGCATCCGTAGAGGTCCAGCTGCTTCAGCGTCCCGGCCTGGGTTTCCAGTGAGGATAGGTCCGCGAGGAGCGCGGTGCCGTCGAGCATCAGCGTGCTCAGCTGCAGCCGGGTCAGTGCGGTGCGCAGCTCCGCGTCCTCGACATCGCTGGACACATGGAGGTGCCGGAGGGCGGGCAGATGCCGCAGGGCACTCACCTGTTCTCGCCCGACCAAGATGATCGCGTTCATCAGGTCGCATTGCGCCAGCACCTCGGACGCGTAATCGTCCGCCGGGAAATTGGCCCAGCGATGGGAGAGGAGACTGCCGTGAGCGGGGTGGGAGCGGGCCCAGGTGCGGGCATGGGGGAGTGCCTCCCGGCCGCCGACCCGGCCGATCAGGTCGATCATGTTCAGGGTGGAAACCGATTCCGACGGCAGGCTCTCCGGCGAGGGGAGGAAC
The DNA here is from genome assembly GCF_026340105.1 of Streptomyces sp. NBC_01433. Lineage (NCBI taxonomy): Bacteria > Bacillati > Actinomycetota > Actinomycetes > Kitasatosporales > Streptomycetaceae > Streptomyces > Streptomyces sp. NBC_01433. Next base: position 3,015,158 of record NZ_JAPEPM010000001.1, read on the forward strand.
GGCAGGGCGGCGGCGCCGAGCCGGGTCAGCGAGTCGAGGTGGTTGTGGTCGGCCGGCGGGAACAGTGCCGCCGTGCCGCGCCGGACCCGTTCCCGTACCGCGCTGTCCAGCCAGGTGGCGTGCTGCTCGCACAGTGCGGCCAGGACATGGATGTCGGTGCGTTCCTCGGACGGCTCGGCGTGCCTCTCCCCGGCTTTCAGTAACCCATCGATCAGCAGCGGCAGCTGACGTCGGCCGCAATGCCCCGCCGCCAGCAGGATCACGTCCTGCCAGGCTTCTTCGTCCGCGTGGCGCAGCAGTTCGTTCAGGTGGTCGTCCTCGACGAGCTCCTTCGCGGCGAGGAAGTCCTGGAAGGTGCGGTGGACGAACTGGTAGGTGTCGTCGCTGTGCTCCTGGAGGAGGCCGCTGCGGTTGAGGAGATGGGTGAGGATCTTCTCGGGCGGCCCCTGCGCGCTCACCCGCTCCATTCCGGTCAGGCCGCGGGCCAGCTGGCGCAGGGCCTGCTCGCGGGTGAACTCCGACTGGCCCTCGCGGACCAGCCAGACGGCGAGCCGCTGGAGGAGCTGGGTGTGCTCCTCGACGTCCATCTCGATGCCCTCGGGGTCCTCGATGCGGCGGCGCCGGTCCCGGTGGCCGAGCAGCATCTCCAGGGACGAGCGGTACAGCTTCCAGCGGGTCTCGGGGAGGAATCCCTCGCGGCGGCGGTGCAGGGCGCAGATCACCGCGCAGAGCAGCGGGGTGCGGGCCAGCTCGCGCAGACCGGGGTTCCGGTCGAACTGCCGGGACAGGCCGCCCTCCAGCTCGTCCAGCCGCTCCTGGTCGTCCGCCTCGGTCAGCCGGGCCGCCCGGTGCCAGGAGGCCACGAACGCCTGGATGTCCTCGTCCCGCATTGCCAGTAGGCGCAGCTCCTCGAATCCCTCCGAGCGCAGCCAGTCCGGCTCCACGGCGAGCGGCCGGACGGTCGCGACGCACCGCGTGTCCGGGTAGCGGCGCAGTAACTGGGACAGCCAGCTGTGCGCCTGCTCCCGGTCATCCGGCGGCACCTCGTCCAGCCCGTCGACCAGCAGCAGCGCCCGGCCCGACTCCAGGACCCGGCCGGCCCATCCCTCGGGGGCCCGGTCGACCACCAGAGCGGCCGCGTCGGCCAGCTGCGCGGGCCCGGGGAACGTACCGCCGCGGGCCCGCAGGGTGCGCAGTGGCACTACGAAGGGCACCAGGCCGTTCAGCGGGGCCAGTGTGTCGCCCAGGGTGCGGGCCGAGGCGTGGGCGGCCAGCCACCACAGCAGGGTGGTCTTGCCCGCGCCCGCCTCGCCCCGCAGCAGGACCCGGGGGCGGTCGGTGAGCAGGGCGTCGATCCGCTGGGGCGGGGCGGGCGCGTGCTTCGCCGTCCGGCCGGTCGGCGCCTGCGCCTCCAGGCTGAGGTAGGCGGTGTCCAGGTCCCATTCCGAGTCGTGCCGGCCCAGCTCGTCCAGCCCGAAGATCTTCGTACGCCGGTACGCGGCGCCGACCGCGTCCGCGTACTCCTCCTCGTACCGCAGGTCCCTGGGGTAATGGCCGCGTACCTGCTCGTACCGCAGGGGGGTGCCGGACTGCCGGTAGACGAGCGAGAAGGGCTGCGAGGCGACGAGGCAGGTGATGGGGACGCACTCGACCCGGCGCCCGGCGCGCTGACGCGGGATGAGGCGGGCGATCCCCAGCAGGACGTTCCCGGCGAACACCGGGCCGCCGGACAGGCCCCGCAGCGTGGGGAGCCCTTGCTCATTGAGGGCCGGGGGCGGGCCGTCCAACTCGCAGACCAGGAGGTTGCGCACCCGTCCGGCGAGCGGCAGCACCGTAACGGTGTACTGGTCCGCCTCCAGGTGGCCGCCGGCCTGGCGCTGGATGTCGGGGAAGCCGGTGATCTCGCAGTCGAACAGGGACTGGTCGGTCTCCAGCACCCCGAGCCTGACCGGGCCGACCGGCAGCACCGGTTCCTCGGTGCGCAGCAGGGCCGCGTCGATGTCGTGGTCGATCCAGACGACCGTCGCCGCCGACCGTTCGGGGAGGTCCGTATGGGAGACCCCGCTGCGGCTGCCGCCCTTGACGACATGGGCGCAGGTCAGCACCAGGTGGTCGGTGAGCAGGACCCCGCTGCCCTGGACGGATCCGGCGCCGTGGACGACGACCGTGCGGGCCGCCGGGCTCACCGGGGGTGTGCTCACGGGCTGCCCTGCCCCCGGCCGAAGTGCGCGGTACTGCCCTCGTCCTCATGGCCGATCTCCCACGCCTCGCCGGTCACGGCGTTGTGCGGGGTCAGTGTGAAGGCGACCTTGTGCGTACGTCCGGTGGCGCGGGAGGCGTCGGCGCCCGCCTCCACCACCCACGCCTTCACCTTGCCGCCCGCTTTGGCCTCCTTGCGGAGTTCGAGGGTGAACTCCATCTGGATGTCGCCGACCGCGAAGGAGACGGGGTGGTCCGTGGCCCGGGTCGCCGCCTCGACGAGCTGGTTGCGGATGGATTCGACGGCGTCGGCGAGCTCGATGCCGTCCAGCGCGTGGGTGTTCTCGTCAGTCATGGGGTCCCCCGGGAGCGGTTCCGGACTCTCGTCGGCGTAACGCCGTTGCGGGCCGAAGGTCCCGAACCGGACAGCCTTTGGTCCCACCGGCGGTGACAAGGCGCACAGCCTGTTCGGAGCGTACTAGGCGGCTTAGGAGACCGGGCGGTGATCGCCGGAGGGACTTTGGTCCCGGGGCGGGGAGGGACGTTGGACGGTTCAGGTGAAAAGCCTGTATTGCGGCGCGATGTCCGATTGGGGGCGTATGGAACAGGGGCTAAACCTGTTCCGCGAAAGAGATTCCGAAGGCTGTCGGGGTCTCCCGGCGGGGCCCTTCGCGGCGAATTCCCGAGGGTTCATCTACGGCTTTTGATCGTAGATGGGGGGGTTGAGCACTGGCGGGGGTGCGGGTTACCAAGGTGGAGCAAGCCCGGACAACACGCCGGGTCCACTCACCTCCGGAGGACTTCCCCGTATGTCGAAGCGCGCAACGATCCAGCACTCCACCCGCCCGTCGGTGTCCCGCGTCCGTGGTGCCGTCGTGGCCGTCGGCCTCGGTACATCGATGGTGCTCGGTGCGGGCGCCGCGTTCGCGTCCGGCACCACGGGCGCCACCGGCACCACCGCCCTCGTCAGCAGCGTGACGGCCGACTCGGTCGCCAAGCAGGCGGCGGCCCAGGGCAAGGCGGCCACCACCGCCAAGAAGGCCGCGGCCGACAAGGCCGCGACGGCCAAGCAGACGGCAGCGGCCAAGAAGGCGTCGGCGAAGACGAAGGCCGCCGCCTGGGAGGCCCCGGTCGACCACTACACGCTGAGCGCCAGCTACGGCACCGGTGGCGCCCGCTGGGCCGCCAAGCACTCCGGCCAGGACTTCGCCGTGCCGATCGGCACCAAGGTCCAGGCCGCCCACTCCGGCACCGTCGTCAAGGCGGGCCCGAACGGCGGCGGCGACGGCCCCGCGTACGGCAACGCCGTCGTGATCAAGCACTCCAACGGCAAGTACTCGCAGTACGCGCACCTGTCGAAGATCAACGTGCGCGTCGGTCAGCAGGTGAACACCGGCCAGACCATCGCCCTGTCCGGCAACACGGGCAACTCCAGCGGTCCGCACCTGCACTTCGAGATCCGCACCACGCCGAACTACGGCTCCGCGCTGAACCCGGTCTCGTTCCTGCGGTCCGTGCACGTCTCCGTCTGACGGAGACCGGCCTGACCCGGTAGCCCCGGCCACGCCCCTGGCCATGCCCCCCGGCGTCCGATCCGACAGAGGCATTACGCCTCGGGATCGGCCCCCGGGTCGTGGGCTCGTGTCACCAGCTCGACGGCGACTTCGAGGACAGCCTTGCGCTTGTCCTCGGGGTCGCCGTCGACGCCGTTCATGGCGAACATCCCCGCGTGCAGCGTGAACAGCGCGCTGAAGCAGCGCACCTGATCGGTGAGCGGGGCGTCGGCGTCCCTGATCAGGTCCACCAGGGTCACGAGCCGGCTCTTGATCGTGTGGCCGATGCTCAGGTCGCGTACGGTCGCCTGGTTCTCCTGCATGAAGCGGAAGAGCGGGGCGGCGCCCGCCAGCGCTTCGCTGTAGCGGGTCAGGATCTCCTTCTTCGTCTCCAGGGTGCGCGGCTGCGTCCCGCCCCAGACGATCAGCTCTTCGACGGGCCGGTTGAGGTCCTCGAAGATGCTCTTGAGGATGTCTTCCTTGGTCTTGAAGTGGTAGTACAGCGCGGCCTTGGTGACGTCCAGATGCTCGGCGATCTCGCGCAGCGAGGTCTTCTCGTACCCCTGCTCGGCGAAGAGCTCCAGGGCGACGTCCTGAATGCGCTGGCGCGTGTTGCCCCGGCGCGGTTGCGGCGCACTGTCCATGCCCATCGTGCTCTCCCAGTACTTACTTGACGCCCGGCTAGTTGCGGGTCTACGTTCCCAGTCTAGTCAACTAGCCGGGCGGCAAGTAAGTGCTCGGTGTACCGGGAAACAGGGGAGTGGGGACCATGGCGGAGCTGAGCAAGGCGTCTGCGGGGCGGACGGACGTAAAACAGGAACCGGAGCCACGCAGCGTTCGGGTGGTGATACTCGCCCTGATGATCGCGATGCTGCTCGCCATGCTCGACAACCTGATCGTCGGCACCGCCATGCCGACGATCGTCGGTGACCTCGGAGGCATGGAGCACCTGTCATGGGTGGTCACCGCCTACACGCTGACGACCGCCGTCTCCACCCCCATCTGGGGCAAGCTCGGCGACCTGTACGGCCGCAAGGGCGTCTTCCTCACGGCCATTGTGGTCTTCCTGATCGGTTCGGTCCTGAGCGGCATGGCCCAGGACATGAGCCAGCTGATCGGCTTCCGCGCGGTGCAGGGGCTCGGTGCGGGCGGCCTGATGGTCGGCGTCATGGCGATCATCGGCGATCTCGTACCGCCCCGGGAGCGCGGCAAGTACCAGGGGATGATGGCCGGTGTGATGGCCATAGCCATGATCGGCGGACCGCTGGTCGGCGGCGCCATCACCGACCACCTCGGCTGGCGCTGGAGCTTCTACATCAACCTGCCGCTCGGCGCGGTCGCCCTCGCGATGGTCACCGTCGTACTGCACCTGCCGAAGAAGGAACGGTCGAAGGCGAACATCGACTACCTGGGCGCCGCACTGCTCACCGTCGGCATCACCGCGATCGTCCTCGTCACGACCTGGGGCGGTTCGGAGTACGCCTGGGGCTCGGCCGTGATCATGGAGCTGATCGCGCTCGGCGTGGCCTCCCTCGTCGGCTTCCTCCTCGTCGAGCGCAAGGCTCCGGAGCCGATCATTCCGCTGCACATATTCCGCAACGCCAACTTCACCCTCATGTCGGTCATCGGCTTCATGGCCGGCTTCGTGATGTTCGGCGCGGTGCTCTTCCTGCCGCTGTTCCAGCAGTCGGTGCAGGGCGCGTCCGCGACCAACTCCGGACTGCTGCTCCTGCCGATGCTGCTCGCGATGATGATCGTCTCGCTGGTCGCCGGGCGGGTCACCACCAGCACCGGCAGGTACAAGATCTTCCCGATCGTGGGCAGCGCCCTGATGGTGACGGGCCTCTTCCTGCTCGCCCAGATGGACACCGGGACCTCGCGCGTCACCTCCGGCATCTACATGGCGGTGCTCGGCGCGGGCATGGGCTTCCTGATGCAGATCACCATGCTCGTCGCGCAGAACAGCGTCGAGATGAAGGACATGGGCGTCGCCTCGTCCTCGACCACCCTCTTCCGTACGCTCGGCAGCTCCTTCGGCGTCGCGATCATGGGCGCGCTGTTCACCGGCCGGGTGCAGGACGAGATGGCGGCGCGCGGTGGCGGAGCCGCCACGGAGAAGTCCGCCCAGCTGGACGCGGCAAGCCTGGCGAAGCTGCCGCACGAGCTGAGCGAGGCGTACAGGTTCGCGGTGGCCTCGGGCACCCACATCGCCTTCCTGGTGGGCGGCTCGGTGGCGGTGCTGGCCCTGGTGGCGTCCCTGTTCGTCAAGGAGGTCCCGCTGCGGGGCGCGGGCCCGGCGGTAACGGTCGACGATCAGGCGCCGACGGACGACGTGACGGCCGAGGCTTCCGGTACGACGGGTACGAGCGGGGCTTCCGGTACGGCCGGGGCTTCCGGGCCGTCCGGAGCGAAGAAGTCGCAGACCGTCTGAGCAGCGCGAACAGCGCGAACGGCGCGAACATCACGAGCAGCGCCAGCAGCGCCAGCAGCGCCAGCAGCGCGAGCCCAGCGATACGGGGTCGGGCCCCGGAGACACGCGAGTCTCCGGGGCCCGACCGCGTTCGCACGCATGTCCACGCCTACGCGCTACGCGCTTACTCCGCCGGCTGCCGCTGATCCGCAAGCTGAAGGATCGGGAAGCTCCCGGTGTTCGTCGGCGCGTGCTCCGGCAGCCACAGCACCGCTATCGCCCCGCCCGTCCCCTCCGCCGCGCCCAGCGGCGCCGCGTTGCGGAAGGTCAGCCGGGCCCCCAGCACCCGTGCCTGCCCGGCCGCGATCGTCAGCCCCAGCCCGTGGCCGTTCCCGGCCCGGTCGGCGCTCCCCGTACGGAACCGGCTGGGCCCCTCCCGCAGCAGCGCCTCCGGGAAACCGGCCCCGTGGTCGCGGACCCGCACCACCCGGCCCTCGACCGTGACCTCCACCGGGGTGGACCCGTGCTTGGCGGCGTTGCCCAGCAGATTGCCGAGGATGCGCTCCAGGCGCCGCGGATCGGTGGAGACCCACGACTCGTGCACCACCCGCACCGTGACGTCCGGGTCCAGCAGGGCGATCCGGCGGCTGACGAACTCACCCAGCTGGACCTGCTGCAGTTCGGCCCGCTCCGAGGCACTGTCCAGCCGCGCCACTTCGAGTACGTCCTCCACCAGCGTCCGCATCGCCTGCGCCCGGTCCCGCACCAGCTCGGTGGGCCGGCCGGGCGGCAACAGCTCTGCGGCGGTGAGCAGCCCGGTCACCGGGGTACGCAGCTCATGGGCGATGTCCGCGGTGACCCGGCGCTCCGCCTCGATCCGCTCGTTCAGCGCGTCGGTCAGCGCGTCGACGGCCCGCGCCAGCTCGTCGGTCTCGTCGCGGACGACCCCGCCGACGGCCTCCCTGACCCGTACGTCCGTGTGCCCCTGCGCGACCTTGCCGGCCGCGGCCGCCGCCTTGCGCAGTCTGCGCGACAGCTGGCCGCCGATCAGGACGCCCAGGGCGCAGCCGCCGAAGACCACCGAGACCGAGCCGATGATCAGCGCCCGGTCGAGGTCGGTCATGATCGTGGCGCTGCGGTCGGCGAACCGGGTGTGCAGCGAGAGGATGTCGCCGTTGGCCAGCGGGACGGCCGCCCAGACGTCGGGCACCCCGTCCTCGTACTCCTCGACGTGCGTGGCGCGCCGGTTGTTGCGGACCTCGTCGCGCACGCTCGGCGGCAGCGTGGGGTCGTTGAGCTTGGCGCCGAACTTGGGCGCCGAACTCTTCATGTTCGTCGCCTCGTAGAACCGCTGGGCGCCCAGCAGCCGTTCCAGCTGCACCTCGCGGGCGTTCTCGATCATCGAGACCCGGGCGGCGTTGTGCACGACAAGGCTCAGCGCCACCGCGATGAGCGCGCCGACCGCCGCGATCGCGATGCTGATCTTCCAGCGGACACCCGTCCGCAGGGCCAGTTTCTTCATGCCCGGAGCTTGTAGCCGAAACCGCGGACGGTCTCGATGCGGTCCTGCCCGATCTTGGTGCGCAGCCGCTGCACATGCACGTCCACGACCCGGGTGTCGCCGCCCCAGCCGTAGTCCCAGACCCGTTCCAGGAGCTTGTCGCGGGAGAGCACGGTGCCAGGCGCGGACGAGAACTCCAGCAGCAGCCGCATCTCTGTCGGCGTCAGCGCCACCTGCTCGCCCCCTTTGCGTACCTCCATGCCCTCGGTGTCGATCACCAGATCGCCGAAGGCCAGGACCCCGCCCTCGGGCCCCGTATCCAGGTCCGTACCGGCCACCGTCCGGCCGTCCGCCCCGGCCGCGTGGCCGAAGCGGCGCAGCACGGCCCGGATGCGGGCGACGAGCACGGCGCCGTCGAAGGGCTTGGTGACGTAGTCGTCCGCCCCGGCCTCCAGGCCGAGCACCACGTCGATCGAGTCGGCCCGCGCCGACAACATGATCACGGGCACCGTCGACTCGTCCCGGATGCGGCGGCACAGGCTCACCCCGTCGAGGCCCGGCACCATCACATCGAGCAGGGCGATGTCGGGCCGGTCGGCCCGGAACGCCTCCAGGCCGGAGAGCCCGTCGGGCATCGCGGTGACCGCGAAGCCGACCCGCTCCAGCGCGAGCTGGGTGGCCTCACGGATGACGTCGTCGTCCTCGACGAAGAGGACATGGGTCTCGGCCATGCGACTGCTTTCAGCTGCTCTCGGTTGCTCTGATGTCTTCGCGTCGACTTCTTCGCGTCGACTTCGCGTCGATTACTTCACGTCGTTCGGGTTGAGCCGTTCTTCGCCGGGTCCCGTCGCGCCTGTCGTTCTTCGCACCTGTCGCTCGCCGCGCCCGTCGTCGTCGCGGGCTCAGCTCTTCGCCGGCTCCGGTTCCGGCGGCACGGGCTCGGAGAGCGTGCCCTCCGTGCTGCCGACGGCCCGGTTGAAGTCGTTGTGCACCCGGTCGTGCTCGCTGAAGCGATCGCTCGCCCAACGGTAGGTGACCACCTCCGAGCCCGAGGGGTAGGCGAGCGGGTCCTTCGACCCGTACACCTGCGTCGTCACCACCAGATCGCCCCGGTCGATGGTGCCGTAGACCGCGGGCGTCTCGGCGGTGAAGACGTTCTGGTACGAGCCGTCGTCGCGCTGGCGGTACACATACGTCCCGATGCCCACCGAATCGGCGCAGGCCATCACGTTGATCACGACATCGGTCACGGGGCCGTCGGTCATCGAACCGTAGGAGGTGTCCACCGGGTACGCGTCCCCGACGCAGGGCTTGAGGCCGTCCTTGACCCGGTCGCTCACCTTCGCGTCGGCCCGCAGCAGTGCCACGGCATCGACCCGCCTGGCGGGCTTCGCCGTGCCGGTGGGCGTACTCACGGGAGGCGTCGTGACGTGGGTGACCGGCTGGGTTCCGGCCGGGCCCTCGTCGCGGGTGCCGGTGCCGCCCGTGGAGCAGCCGACGCAGAACACCACGATGGCGGCGAGTCCGGCCAAGGCCGTACCACTCGCCGCCATGCCCGCCCGGAGCCTGGTGCTCCGGGCGGTACCTCCACGACCGCCGTCGTGCGCGGGGCTGTCGCCCGCGCCGCCGTCGCCGCTGTCTGTCAGGCCGCGCACCGCTCCCGCCCCCGCTCGTCGTGGCGCCCGTCCCGCTGCGCCGGTGTGTGTGCACGCGCCCCGACAACCGCCGCACGGCCGGAAGGACGGGCCGCGGTCGCCCGGTGGCCCTCGGCCTCGCGGCCGACCGCCTCGCGGCTCATGATCTCGCGGTTCTCGAGCTCCTGGCGCAGTCGCGCCAGCGCCCGGTGGAGCGTGCTCTTCACCGTACCGGCCGACATACCGAGCGCGGCAGCCGTCTCCTCGGTGCTCATCTGCTCCCAGTGTCGCAGCACGACGACGCTGCGCTGCTTGGGAGCCAGCACGCCCAGGATGTCCATCAGCAGGGCCCGGTCGGCACGCTGCTCGGTGCCGTCCTCGACGCTCGCGTCGGGCAGCTGTTCGGTGGGGATCTCCTCAAGCTTGCGGGCCCGCCACCACTCGGTACGCGTATTGATCATGACGCGGCGGAGATAGGCGTCGGCGAGGGACTTGTCGGCGATGCCGTCCCAGCGGCCGTACGTACGCACCAGCGCGGTCTGCAGCAGGTCCTGCGCGTCCACCGGGTCGGGGACGAGACGGCGTGCGCTGCGCAGCAGAGCGTCCTGCCGGGTGCGTACATAGTCCTCGAATTCGAGCACCTCGCCCTGCGCCATTCCAACCGCCTCCGACCCCGTAGTTCCCCGTGTGTGCTGCTGTCGGAGACGCTACGGAGGCGTTGTCACGAGGGTGTGCGCAGCAGCCATACACCGGCGCACGGCTGCCCATCGGTTGTGTAACAGCCCTGGTCCCGACCCGGTCCTACGACCGGGGCGGACCGGGTCGGACCGGGGCGGAGGGGGCAGGACCCGGACCGGTCGGGTCCTGCTCAGGTCCTGCTCAGGTCCCGTCGGGTCCGGCTCAGGTCCGGTCGGATACGGCTCAGGTCAGCGGCAGCCGGTACTGGCCGTCGGGCAGCGGTTCGACCAGCCCGTCGGCCACCAGCCCGTCCAGGGCGCGGGCCCGCTGCACGGGCTCGTCCCACACGGCGTCCAGCGCGGCCTGCGGAACCGGAGCCACCGATTCACGCAGGACCGCGAGCAGCCGGCCGCGTACCTGCCGGTCCGTACCGGCGTACGTCTGCCCACGGCGGGCAGGCCCCTGGTGCGCGGGCTTCCCGGCCAGCAGCCAGGCGCACTGCGAGGCGATCGGGCACTTCGAGCAGTCCTCGTTCCTCGCGGTGCACACCAGCGCGCCGAGCTCCATCGTCGCGGCCGCCCAGCGGGCCGCGCGTTCGTCCTCCTCGGGGAGCAGCGCCCTGGCGAGCTTGCGTTCGGCGGCGGTCGTCGCGTTCGGCGGGTACTGGATACCGGCGGCGGCGCGGGCGAACACCCGGCGGACGTTCGTATCGAGCACGGCGTGTCGTTGCCCGTACGCGAACGAGGCCACGGCCGCCGCCGTGTACTCGCCGATCCCGGGCAGCGCCAGCAGCTGGTTGTGCTCGCTCGGTACGTCGCCGCCGTGCCGTTCCGTTATCGCCTGCGCGGCCCCGTGCAGGCGCAGCGCCCGGCGGGGGTAGCCGAGCCGGCCCCAGGCGCGGACCGCTTCACCGGGCGCCTCGGCGGCCAGGTCGGCGGGGCGCGGCCAGCGGGCCAGCCACTGTTCGTACACCGGGAGGACCCGGCTCACCGGGGTCTGCTGCAGCATGAACTCGCTCACCATCACACCCCAGGCGCCCGCTTCGGGGCGGCGCCAGGGCAGATCGCGGGCGTGCTGCTCGAACCACCCGATGACGGGGGTGTGGAGGGACGTGGGGGGCGTGTGTGTCGAAGTCATGGCAGTCATCGCACGTCCGATCCTGGCACGGAAGACGGGGCGAGGGTCACGGGTGCGGGGGTGTCGGCCGTCCCGGCGGTCCAGGGGGCGAGAACGCCACCCGTTCTGTCCCCTCTGCCCCTGTCCAGCGGGTGCCATCGGGGGTTCCGTGATGATGATCCGCAAAACTTGTCGATCGGAGCGGCGGGTGGGGCGGGACTTGGCCCGGATCTCTCGTAGAGTTCGGGCCGTGGGTTCTATGCGCAATCCGGTCGGGCCGCTTCCCTCCACCATTTACTGGCGACGGAGGGCAGTCGCGGCGACGCTGGTTGCGTTGCTCGCGTTGCTGATCGTATGGGTCGTCACCTCCGGTGACGGCAAGGGGAACAGCGGCGACGCGAAGGCCGACGGATCGGATCCGGTGCGGTCGATCACCCCCGGCCCCTCAAGTTCCGGACCGGCGATCAGCCAACAGCCGGGCGGACGCGACGAGTCGGGTGACACCGGCGGGGACGACGCGGGAACCGACGGCAGCAACGGGGACCCCGGCACGGGCGGCAGCGCGGGCTCCGGCTCCGCCGGCACGGTGGGATCCGACGGGGCGTCGACGGGCGGCGGAACGGCGGGCCAGCAGGTCCCGGCCGGCTCACCGCTTCCCGACTGCGTCCCGGCCGCGATCCAGTTGAGCCTGCGTACGAAGGTCAGTTACGGCCCCGAGGACAAGCCGAAGTTCGAACTGATCGCCAAGAACACCTCGGCCACCTCCTGCAAGGCCGACCTCGGCCCGAAGAACGCGGTCCTCACCATCACCGAGGCCGGGGGCGACGAGGACAGTCAGGTGTGGTCCTCGAAGGACTGCCCGGCCGCCCCCGGCAGCCTGCTCCTGAAGGTCCCGGCGGGCACGACCGTGATCCACACCGTGGCCTGGGACCGCACCCTGAGCGCCCCCCGATGCGCCACACCCTCCGCCGCGAAGGCGGGCCCGGGGACGTACCTCCTGGAGGCAAAGGCCCCGGGAGAACCCCTGCAACGAGCCTCATTCGTCCTCTCCAAGGACTGAACCCCAGCCCGCGGGACACTCAGGACGGAACCGGGGCGGCCCACCTCAGCCCGTCCGGCGCTTGAGGACGGAACCGGGGCGGCCCACCCCAGCCCGTCCGTTGCTCAGGACGGAACCGGAGCGGCCACCCCAGCCCGTCCGGCGCTTGAGGACGGAACCGCCGCTCCGTGGGCCCGGCACCTCACCCGCCCGGCAGGGCGTCACACCCCAGCCCGTCCGGCGCTTGAGGACAAACCCCCCGCCACCCCTAGACGTACCGCTCCAGGATCGACGACTCCGCCAGCCGCGACAGCCCCTCCCGCACGCTCCGGGCCCTGGCCTCCCCGACACCGTCCACGGTCTGGAGATCGTCCACGCTCGCGGCCAGCAGCTTCTGCAGACCGCCGAAGTGCTCCACCAGCCGCTCGATGATCGCCCCCGGCAGCCGCGGCACCTTCGCCAGCAGCCGGAATCCCCGCGGGGACACCGCCGAGTCCAGCGTCTCCGGCGAGCCGCTGTACCCCAGTGCCCGTGCCACCACGGCAAGTTCCAGCAGTTCCGTGTGGCTCAGCGCGTCCAGCTCGGTCAGCGCCTCCGCGACCGTGCGGGACCGCTTGGCCGTCGGCTCCGGCACATAGTCGCGTACGACCAGTTCACGCTCCGGCTCGACGCCCGCGATCAGCTCGTCCAGCTGGAGCGAGAGCAGCCGCCCGTCGGTGCCCAGCTCCACCACGTACTCGGCGATCTCGGTCGCGATCCGGCGCACCATCTCCAGGCGCTGGGCGACCGCCGTCACGTCCCGGACCGTCACCAGGTCCTCGATCTCCAGCGCGGAGAGCGTGCCCGCGACCTCGTCGAGGCGCAGTTTGTACCGCTCCAGCGTCGCGAGCGCCTGATTGGCCCGGGACAGGATCGCGGAGGACTCCTCAAGGACCCGCCGCTCCCCGTCCACGTACAGCGCGATCAGCCGCATCGACTGCGAGACCGAGACGACCGGGAAGACGCACGCCTTGGAGACCCGGTCCGCCGTGCGGTGGCGCGTGCCGGTCTCCTCGGTGGGGATGGACGCGTCCGGCACCAGCTGCACACCGGCCCGCAGGATCTTGGTCATGTCCTTGTCGAGGATCAGCGCGCCGTCGAGCTTGCACAGCTCGCGCAGCCGCGTCGCGGTGAACTCCACGTCCAGCACGAATCCGCCGGTACACATCGACTCGACGGTCTTGTCCATACCGAGGACGATCAGTCCACCGGTACTGCCGCGGAGGATGCGCTCCAGGCCGTCCCGCAAGGCCATTCCGGGCGCGACCGCGCTCAACGAGGCGCGCATCAGCGCCTCGTTGCCGGTGCCTTGGCCGGACTTTCCGGGCGATGCCGCCCGGTCGTTGGCTGCCACTGCACTCCTCCGGTCACAGGTTTGCGAAGCCCTTGCGTCCCTCATACCGTTCGTACGGGCGGGCGAGACCAGGGCAAAGTCTACCGGCGCGCGCCGTCCTCCTGTGGTGCCTCCGGACGAGACCGGCGCGGGAGCACCCTCAGAGCGTCGCCCATGTCGGCGACTTCCGTGACCTTCATACCGGACGGGACCTTCCCCGGGTCGGTCGGGACCAGTGCGTGGGTGAAGCCGAGGCGGTGCGCCTCGGCCAGCCTGCGCTGGACTCCGGTGACCCTTCTGACCTCGCCCGCGAGGCCCACCTCACCGATCGCGACCAGGTTCTTCGGCAGCGGGGTGTCGCTGGCAGCGCTGGCCAGGGCGAGCGCGATCGCCAGGTCCGCGGCGGGTTCGGTGAGCTTCACGCCGCCGACCGTCGCACTGTAGATGTCCCGCTTGCCGAGCGCGCTGATACGGCCGCGCTGCTCCAGTACCGCCAGCATCATCGAGACCCTGGAGGTCTCCAGACCGGAGGTGGTGCGCCGGGGTGAAGGGATCTGGGAGTCGACTGTCAGCGCCTGCACTTCGGCGACCAGCGGCCGCTTGCCCTCCAGGGTGACGGTCAGACAGGTGCCGGGCACAGGCTCGTCGCGACGGGTGAGGAAGAGGCCCGACGGGTCGGCGAGTCCGGTGATGCCCTCGTCGTGCAGCTCGAAGCAGCCGACCTCGTCCGTCGCCCCGTAACGGTTCTTGACGCCGCGCACCAGACGGAGCCGGGCGTGGCGGTCGCCCTCGAAGGACAGCACCACGTCGACCAGGTGTTCCAGCAGCCGCGGCCCGGCGATCGCGCCGTCCTTCGTGACATGGCCGACCAGGAGCGTGGCCATCCCGCGCTCCTTGGAGGCCCGGATGAGCGCCCCGGCGACCTCGCGGACCTGGGCCATGCCCCCGGGTGCGCCGTCGATCTCGGGCGAGGCGACGGTCTGGACGGAGTCGAGCACGAGCAGTGAGGGCTTGACCGCGTCCAGATGGCCGAGCACCGCGGACAGATCGGTCTCCGCCGCGAGGTAGAGGTGGTCGTTGATCGCCCGGATCCGGTCGGCGCGCATCCGTACCTGGCTCGCGGACTCCTCGGCCGTGATGTAGAGCGTGCGGTGGTCCTCGCTCGCCGCCTTGGCGGCCACGTCCAGCAGCAGCGTCGACTTGCCGACGCCCGGCTCGCCCGCGAACAGCACGACGGCGCCCGGTACGAGCCCCCCGCCCAGTACCCGGTCCAGCTCTCCGACGCCGGTCGAGCGCGCGGTGGCCTGGCGGCTGTCGATCTGGCCGATCGGGACGGCGGCGGTGGAGACGCGGCCGGCCGCGGTCGTCCGCACGGCGGGGGCGCCGCCGAACTCCTCGACCGTCCCCCACGCCTGGCACTCGGGGCAGCGGCCGAGCCACTTCGCGGTGGTCCAGCCGCACTCGGTGCAGCGGTAGGACGGCCGGTCCTTCGTGGATTTCGTACGGGCAGCCATGGCGTCACCGTATAGGGGCGGTACGACAGCGCGGCCCGGGGCGGTACGACAGCGCGGCCCGGGGCGGTACGACAGCGCGGCTCGGCGCGGGGGCGTGCGGGGGCGCTCGCGGCGGAATCAGTGATTCCTGTCCCCTTTTGAGGGATACGTTCACCCGTAAGGGTTAAAAGTGCTGAAGGGGTACTAAGGGCATGTCCTCAATGCCTACGGTCGCCGGGTGACGAGCAGCAGGCTGGAGCCCCCCACGCACACCACCGGCGCACACCGGGCGCACCGTCGTGCGCCCCGCTCGTCGGCACTGCGGCTGCCCGCAGGCGACGAGCCGTATCTCGACGGCCTCTTCACGTACTGCCTCTCCGTGCTCTGCGACCACGAAGCGGCCACCGAGGCGCTCGGCGCGGTCCTGGTGATCGCGGAGCGGCAGGACGGCCGGTGCCCGGCGGGCGAGGAGGAACGTAAAACCTGGCTGTACGCGCTGGCCAGGTGGACGTGCCTGCGCAAGCTGGCCGAGCGCAACCGCGGCCGTCACGCCCACCGTCACCCGGCGAAGGAGGCCAGGGCCACGCGCAAGCCGTCCGCCCGCCCGAAGGCCGCGCAGTCCGACACCGCCCGGACCAGGACCGCGCAGTCGGACGCCACCCAGACCTGGGCCGCGCAAGCACCGGCGCACGTGAACCACCGCGCGCCGGTGTCCACGCCCGGCGCAACCCCCATGAGCCCCGCCACGCCCCCCACCCCGGAGGAAGCGGCCGTCCCGGCCCCCGCCGAGTCCCCGGCCGCCGAGGCACGGCGGCGCGAACTGGCCAGGCTCGCCTGGCCCGAGGCGGCGGGCACCACCCCGGAACAACGGGAGGCGCTCGAACTCGCGGTACGCCACCGGCTCACCCCGCGCGCCGTCGCCTCCGTACTCGGCCTGGAGCCCTCCGGCGCCCGGGAGCTGCTGGCAGCCGCCGTCTGCGAGGTGGAGCGCACCCGCGCCGCCCTCGCCGTGGTCGAGACCGGGAACTGCCCCACCGTCGCCCGTCTCACGGGCGACCACCGGGTCCTGCTCTCCGCCGTGCTGCGCCGCGAGCTCGTCCGGCACGTCGACGACTGCCCCCGCTGCCGTCGCGTCGCCGAACGGGCCGGTGCCGCCGGTCCCTGGCCCGGAGCCGACGTCACGCCCACCACGGTGCTGCCGCTGGTCGAGGCGCCCCGCCCCTCCGTGCGCGTCGCCATGGTCCACGCCCGGCGATCCAGGCCGCACACCCCGCGCTTCGACCGGGCGGGCTACCCGCTGGACCCGAAGGACCACGCCGCGCGCCGGGACCGGCTGCGCGCCCGGGTCGTGACGACGACCGTGGTCGCGACGGTCGTCGCCGCCCCCGTGATCGCCCTGTGGGCCGCCTACCGGGGGGCGCCGCACACCGGCGAGGGCCACGGCGGCTCCTCGGTCACCGCGACCGAGACGGACGGCAGGGGCGGCACGGACGGGGCCCCGCACGACCGTTACGAGAACGCGGGCAACGCCCGTCCCGGCGGCCGCTTCGGCGACCGTTTCACGGACGGTGCCCGTGTCCAGGACGTGACGGCCGAGGTCATCAGCACCGGCGACGGACAGCACGGCCCCGGCCGCCTCGCCGTCACCGCCCGGTCCTCCGGCGACGTCACGACCGTCACCCTGACCGCCTCCGGCAGCGGCCACATCGCCTGGTCGGCGTGGGTGGACGCGCCGTGGCTGCGCCTCAGCCGTACGTCGGGCAGCCTCGCCGCCGGTGAGAGCGTCACGATCCGGGTCTCGGTGAACCACGCGGCGGAGCCGGGCGGGCCGTGGAGCGCGCGCATCGGCATCGCCCCTTCCGGGGCCGTGGTCGAGATCGAGGGGTACGGAGCCACGTCTCCGGCGAACGGCGGCCCGTCGGGTCCGACGGACCACACCCCCCGCCCGACGGACCCGGGAACGAACCCGACACACCCCACGCCGAATCCCACCGGCCCCACCGGCCCCACCCCGACCCCGACGGATGCCACCCCCGGCCCGACGGACCCCACGGACCCGGGGCCGTCCGGCCCGCCGACCTCCCCGAACCCGTCCGACCCGCCCACCGGCACGTCCGGACCGGCCCCCACGGACTGACAGCCCGCGGGGGCCGGTCAGGGCCTGCGGGCTGTCGGTCCGTGGGACGAGAAGGCCGCCGACGGATCAGGCCGCCGGACCCGGATCAGGCAGACGGACCGGTCCGCGGATCCGCTGGGTGCGGAGCCATCGGCAGCAGCGACGACAGCCGCTCCTCGCACAGCTCGACCAGCCGGTCGTAGCCCTCCTTGCCCATCAGCTCGGTGAGCTCGGGGCGGTAGGAGACGTACACCGGGTCCCCGGCCCCGTGCGCCGACGTGGCCGAGGTGCACCACCAGTGCAGATCGTGGCCGCCGGGACCCCAGCCCCGGCGGTCGTACTCACCGATCGAGACCTGGAGCACGCGCGTGTCGTCGGGCCGGTCGATCCAGTCGTACGTACGCCGGATCGGCAGCTGCCAGCACACGTCGGGCTTCGTTTCGAGGGGCTCCTTGCCCTCCCGCAGCGCCAGGATGTGCAGCGAGCAGCCCGCACCGGCCGCGAATCCGGGCCGGTTCTGGAAGATGCAGGAGCCCTCCCAGCGACGCGTCTGGCGTTCGCCGTCCTCGTCGACGCCGACCCAGCCCGTCTGCGTACCGACGTCATGGAACTGCCACAGCTCCGGTGTCAGCCGTGCGACATGGCCTGCCACCCGCTTCTCGTCGTCCTTGTCGGAGAAGTGGGCGCCCAGCGTGCAGCAGCCGTCGTCGGCGCGGCCCGCCTGGATTCCCTGGCAGCCGCTGCCGAAGATGCAGCTCCACCTGGAGGTCAGCCACGTCAGATCGCAGCGGAAGATCTGCTCGTCGTCCGAGGGATCGGGGAACTCCACCCAGGCCCGCGCGAAATCGATGCCCGTCTCGTCGGACCGGTTCGGTCCGTTCTTTTCCGGTTGCGATGTCTCCCGGTTCGTCTTCTGCTTCTTCGTGGCTTTGCCCGGCTTCGCCTTTTTCGTCTTTGGCACGCGCCAAGAGTAAGCAGGAGGAGGACCGACCGGTCGCAGTAGCGTTCCGGTATGAGACTCGGAGTCCTCGACGTGGGGTCGAACACGGTTCATCTGCTGGTGGTGGACGCGCACCCCGGCGCCCGCCCGCTGCCCGCGCATTCGCACAAGGCCGAGCTTCGGCTGGCCGAACTCCTCGACGCGGACGGGGCCATCGGCCCCGTGGGCGTGGACCGGCTGGTGTCGACCATCGCCGGAGCGGTCCAGGCCGCCGAGGACAAGGGGTGCGAGGACGTCCTGGCGTTCGCGACATCGGCGGTGCGTGAAGCGACCAATGCGGACAGGGTGCTGGCCCGGGTACGCGACGAGACGGGCGTCGACCTCGCGGTCCTCAGCGGTGAGGAGGAGGCCCGGCTCACCTTCCTCGCCGCCCGCCGCTGGTTCGGCTGGTCGGCCGGGAAGCTGCTGGTCCTGGACATCGGCGGCGGCTCCCTGGAGATAGCGTTCGGCATCGACGAGGAGCCCGATGCCGCGGTGTCGCTGCCGCTCGGGGCCGGACGCCTCGCCGCGGCCTGGCTGCCGGCCGACCCGGCCGACCCGGCGGAGGTGAGGGCGCTGCGCCGCCACGTACGGGCCAGGATCGCCCGGAGCGTCGGCGAGTTCAGCCGCTTCGGCCGCCCCGACCACGTCGTCGCCACCTCCAAGACCTTCAAGCAGCTCGCCAGGATCGCGGGCGCCGCACGCTCCACCGACGGCCTGTACGTACAGCGCTCCCTCACCCGCAAGGCGCTGGAGGAGTGGGTGCCGAAACTCGCGGCGATGACCGTCGAGGAGCGGGGCCGGCTGCCCGGGGTCTCCGAGGGACGCGCCGCCCAGCTGCTGGCCGGGGCGCTGGTGGCGGAAGGCGCCATGGACCTGTTCGGGGTCGAGGAGCTGGAGATCTGCCCCTGGGCGCTGCGCGAGGGCGTCATCCTGCGCCGCCTGGACCACCTCCCGACGGAACAGGCCGTTCTGTACTGACGAAGCCCGCCCGGACGCCGTTCGCGGACGCCCGTACGGGTACGGGCCCCGCGGGCACGGGAGGCCCGTCATGGCCCTGGTCACTTTCCGCCGGTGCCCCTCGGCGGGGCGCATCGCTGCCCGTAGGCTGTCCAGGTGGCAGAACCAGTGGTGCGCATCCCCGATGCGAAGGTCGCCCTGTCGACGGCTTCGGTCTACCCGGAGTCGACCGCGACGGCCTTCGAGATCGCCGCGCGCCTGGGCTACGACGGGGTCGAGGTCATGGTCTGGACCGACCCGGTCAGCCAGGACATCGAGGCCCTGCGGCGGCTCTCCGACTACCACCGGGTCCCGATCCTCGCCGTGCACGCGCCCTGCCTCCTCATCACCCAGCGGGTCTGGTCCACCGATCCGTGGGTGAAGCTCCAGCGGGCCAGGGCGGCCGCGGAGAAGCTCGGCGCGTCGACCGTCGTCGTCCACCCGCCGTTCCGTTGGCAGCGCAACTACGCGCGCGACTTCGTGACCGGCATCTGGCGCATGGCGGACGAGACCGATGTGCGGTTCGCAGTCGAGAACATGTACCCGTGGCGCTACCGGGACCGGGAGATGCTCGCGTACGCCCCGGACTGGGACGTCACCAACGACGACTACCGGCACTTCACGGTGGACCTGTCGCACACCGCGACCGCGCGCACGGACGGGCTGGCCATGGTGGACCGGATGGGCGACCGGCTGGCCCATGTCCACCTCGCCGACGGCAAGGGCTCCAGCAAGGACGAGCACCTGGTGCCCGGCCGGGGCGACCAGCCCTGCGCGGAGCTGCTGGAGCGGCTGGCCCGTACCGCGTTCGACGGTCATGTCGTCATCGAGGTCAACACCCGGCGCGCCATGTCCTCCGCCGAACGCGAGGCCGACCTCGCGGAGGCGCTCGCCTTCACCCGCCTCCACCTGGCGTCGTCGGCCCAGGCCCCCACACGTGAAACCCGGTAAGCGCGAGAAGCACGTGACGTCCGAGAAGCACGTGACGCCCGAGAGGCGAGAGGAACCCGAGAAGCGCGTGATGCCCGGAGCGGACCCCGCCCCCCGGCGTCGCGGCCGCCCCTCCCGTACCGCCGGGGAAACCGGCCCCGACGCCCGTACCCGCATCCTCGAAGCGGCCCGCACCCAGTTCGCGGAGCGCGGCTACGACAAGACCTCGATCCGGGGCATCGCCAGGGCGGCGGGCGTCGACGCCGCGCTGGTCCACCACTACTTCGGTACGAAGGACGAGGTCTTCGCCGCCGCCATAGAGGTCTCCTTCGAACCCGCCCTGGCCTTCCCCGCGCTCATCGGCGGCTCGACGGACGGCCTGGGCGAACGGCTGGTCCGCTACTTCCTCTCCGTATGGGAGAACCCGGCCACCCGGGCCCCGCTGCTGGCGATCCTGCGCTCGGCGCTCACCCACGAAGCGGCGGCGTCGGTCCTGCGCGGCTTCGTCCTGCGACGGCTGCTGGAGCGGATCGCGGCGGAACTGGACGTACCGGACCCGACCTTCCGGGCGGAACTGGCCGCCTCGCACCTGGTCGGTACCGCGATCCTGCGGTACGTGATCAAGGCGGAGCCGCTGGCTTCGGCGGACCCGGAGAAGATCGTCGCGTTGGTGGGCCCGACCTTGCAGAGATACTTCACGGAAGCCTGACTCCCGGGCCGGCCCGGCCCGGCCCGGCGCCGTGAACGCCCGTCCCGGAGCCCGTACACCGCCCGCTCCTTGAGCACCTCGTCCCGACATCCGGACGCCGTGTCCAGATCTTGGATTCGAGGCGTACGCTCGAAGACAGTCTTTTCTGTCGAAGGAGCGAGCGCGATGCCGCAGCTGAGGTCCCGCACTGTCACCCACGGCCGCAACATGGCGGGCGCCCGCGCCCTTATGCGGGCGTCGGGCGTAGCGAGCGAGGACATCGGCAAGCCGATCATCGCGGTGGCCAACTCGTTCACGGAGTTCGTCCCGGGCCACACCCACCTCGCCCCGGTCGGCCGGATCGTCTCCGAGGCGATCAAGGCCGCGGGCGCCGTGCCCCGCGAGTTCAACACCATCGCCGTGGACGACGGCATCGCGATGGGTCACGGCGGGATGCTCTACAGCCTCCCGTCGCGCGATCTGATCGCCGACTCCGTCGAGTACATGGTCGAGGCGCACTGCGCCGACGCGCTGATCTGCATCTCCAACTGCGACAAGATCACGCCCGGCATGCTGATGGCCGCCATGCGCCTCAACATCCCGACGGTCTTCGTCTCCGGCGGCCCGATGGAGGCCGGCAAGGCCACCCTGGTCGACGGCACGGTCCGCAAGCTCGACCTGATCAACGCGATCAGCGACGCCGTCGACGAGAACGTGTCCGACGAGGACATCCTGCGTATCGAGGAGAACGCCTGCCCCACCTGCGGCAGCTGTTCCGGCATGTTCACCGCCAACTCGATGAACTGTCTGACCGAGGTCCTCGGCCTCTCCCTCCCGGGCAACGGCTCCGTCCTCGCCACGCACACCGCCCGCAAGGCGCTGTACGAGGACGCCGGCCGCACGGTCGTGGAGATCACCAAGCGCTATTACGAGCAGGACGACGAGACGGTCCTGCCCCGCGCGATCGGCACCCGCGCCGCGTTCGACAACGCGATGGCGCTGGACATCGCGATGGGCGGCTCGACCAACACGATCCTGCACCTGCTCGCCGCCGCCGAGGAGGCGGAGCTGGCCTACGGCCTCGATGACATCAACGCCGTCTCGCGCCGCGTCCCGTGCCTGTCGAAGGTCGCCCCGAACGTGGCCCCCGGCGGTACGTACTACATGGAGGACGTCCACCGGGCGGGCGGCATCCCCGCCCTCCTCGGTGAGCTCCACCGTGCGGGGCTGCTCAACGAGGAGGTGCACTCGGTGCACTCCGACACCCTCGCCGAGTGGCTGAAGAACTGGGACGTGCGCGGCGGCTCCCCGTCGCCAGAGGCCGTCGAGCTGTGGCACGCCGCCCCCGGCTGCGTCCGCTCCGCGACCGCCTTCTCCCAGTCGGAGCGCTGGGACACCCTCGACCTGGACGCCGCGGGCGGCTGCATCCGCGACCTGGAGCACGCGTACTCCAAGGACGGCGGTCTCGCGGTCCTCAAGGGCAACCTCGCGGTGGACGGCTGTGTCGTGAAGACGGCCGGTGTCGACGAGTCGATCTGGACCTTCGAGGGCCCGGCGGTCGTCTGCGAGTCGCAGGAGGCGGCCGTCGACAAGATCCTCCGCAAGGAGATCAAGGAGGGTGACGTCGTCGTCATCCGTTACGAGGGCCCGCGCGGCGGTCCGGGCATGCAGGAGATGCTCTACCCGACGTCCTTCCTCAAGGGCCGCGGTCTCGGCAAGAGCTGCGCGCTGGTCACCGACGGCCGCTTCTCCGGCGGTACGTCGGGCCTGTCGATCGGCCACGCGTCGCCGGAGGCGGCATCGGGCGGCACGATCGCGCTCGTCGAGGACGGCGACCGCATCCGTATCGACATCCCGAACCGGTCCATCGAGCTCCTCGTCCCCGACGCCGAACTGGCCACCCGCCGTGAGGCGCTGAACGGCGTCTACGCCCCGAAGAACCGCGAGCGCAAGGTCTCGGCGGCGCTGCGGGCGTACGCGGCGATGGCGACGAGCGCGGACCGGGGCGCCGTCCGCGACGTCTCCAAGCTGGGCTGACCCGGAGCGCTACGTCTCCACGCCGGGCCGACCCGAGCGGTACGTCACCGGGCTCGGCGGCACCCACGGGTGTCGCCGAGCCCGGTTTCATGTGACCGCCCGTCCCGAGGCCAGAAAGCCGGGGGCACGGCCGCCGGTCGCCGTGGGGCCGTCTCACCGGCTTTCCGTCTCACCGGCTCCCCGCCTCACCAGCTCCCCGGGTCCCGCCCGTCGACGGCGAAGACCGAGCCGTCCGGGGCCGTACCCACCACGATCCGCCCCGCCGCGACGGGCGCGGGCAGCACCGACGCGTAGGTGAGCCTGCCCTCCCGCAGCCGGGCGCGGGTCTGGCCCACCAGGGCGCCCCGCCCCGTGTCGACGGCCAGCAGCCGCCCGTCCGCCGCGGAGAAGTACAGCTGCTCGCCCGGCCCGAGGACGGGGGCCGAGGCGCGCCCGACACCCGTCTCCAGCCGCCACAGTTCGGCCCTTCCGTGCGAGCGGGTGTCGACGGCGAGCAGCGTTCCGCCCCGTGCCAGCAGATACGCGGTGTCGCCGCCCAGCACCACCTGCGGATCGTTCATCCGGAAGGGCAGTTCGATACGGGTCAGGGTGCGCGGCCCGGGGGCGTAGCGGACGAGCGCGACGGTCTCCGAGTCCTCGTTCATCGCCGTCAGGACGAGCGCACCGTCGGCGGTCCCGGCCGGAGTCAGCATCCCGTCCAGCCGTCGCTGCCACGCGGTCCGGCCGTTGTCCGCCTCGACCGCGGTGACGAGTGTGGTGGAGCCGGAGGCCGAGTGCGCGAAGGCGTAGGCCAGCCCGGACGCGCCGTCGTGGACGGCGAAGTCGGGGCGCAGGTGCCCGGGGACCGTGTGCTCCCAGCGGGCCTTCCCGGTCGCGCCGTCCAGCGCCTTCACCGTGCCGTCGTCCGTGACCAGCAGCAGCGTGCCGCCCGCCGGGAACGGGGCGTCGGGGTACGCGGACACATCGGTCTCCCGTATCCGCGTGCCCTCGGCCGGGTCGTACGCGCGCAGCGTCCCGCCCGGATCCGCGCTGTGGACGAGCCCGCCCGCGACCACCGGCGGCGACGCGCCCTTCCGCGCGCCCTTCCGGTCCGACCAGAGCACGCGGCCGTCCGTGGGGTCCAGGCGCGCGATGCCCGCTCCGGCCACCGCGCAGTAGATCCCGGCCGCGGCCCCGGCGGCGGAGCTCCCGCCCGAGGAACAGACGGGGGTGTCACTGCCGGTGGTCCGCAGCGGGGTCCGCCACGGTGCGAAGGCCGCCGCCGCCCCCTTCTTGCCGCCCGCCGGGGTGGGCGGATCGTCCGGGTCGCCCCACACCCCCAGCGCCGCCGCGCCCGCGCCGGTCACCAGCACGAGCAGCGCGACGCCCGCCGCCACGAGCCGGCCGCGCGGTCGGCGCCGTACGACCGGGGGCGCGACCCGCACATGGGTGGTGGGCTCGTCGGCCGCCTCCACGGCCACCGGCCGCCGCTGTGCCGGTATGAACGCGGCGGCCTCGTACGACGGCGGACGCAGTGCCGCCATGACCTCGTCCGGCGTGGGCCGCTGTGCCGGGTCCTTCGCCAGGCAGCGGCCGACCAGCGGCGCGAGATCCCCGGGCACCCCGGCGAGATCCGCCTCGTCGTGCACCACCTGGTACGCCACGATGTACGGGCTGTCCGAGTCGAAGGGCCCGCTGCCGGTCGCCGCGTGGACCAGCACGGCCCCCAGGGCGAACACATCGGCGGCGGGACCGACCTCGCGGGGCCGCTGGAACTGCTCGGGCGCCATATAAGGGGGCGAGCCGATCAGCTTGCCCGTCTCGGTGCGCAGATCGCTGTCGTACGGCCGGGAGATCCCGAAGTCGATGACCTTGGGCCCGGAATCGGAGAGCAGCACGTTGCTCGGCTTGAGATCGCGGTGGATGACCCCGGCCCGGTGGATGTCGCGCAGCGCCTCGGCCAGCCCCGCGGTGAGCCTGCGCAGCTCGGCGGGGGCCAGGGGGCCGTTCCGCTTCACCTGCTCGGCGAGGGTGGGGCCGGGCACGTAGAGCGTGGCCATCCAGGGGCGCGGGGCGGCCGGATCGGCGTCCACGACCGGTGCGGTGAACGCCCCGCTCACGCGTCGTGCCGCCGCCACTTCCTGCCGGAAACGCGCCCGGAACTCGGGGTCCGCCGCGTACGGCCCGTGCACCACCTTCACCGCGAGCTGGAGCCCCGACGCGGAGCGGGCCAGGTGCACGACACCCATGCCGCCCGATCCGAGGCATGCCTCAAGCCGATACGTACCCGCGTACTCCGGATGCTCCGCTTCCGGATTGGCTCCGGTCCCTCGCAGCGGCGGCATCGCCCACCCCCGTGTGTTCGTGCGCAAGCGCGACGCACGGAGCCTAGTCGATGGTGCGTACGAGCGGCGTGGGGCTTGTTAGCCTGCGCGTCGTAGTCATCGTTACTCAACGGGGGAGGCACCCATGGGTGTGGAAGACAGCGTCACCACGGTGGACACAGCGACGGATACAGCGACGGACACGGAGGCGGTCATGGAGGCGGCGGCCACCGTCGAAGCCGCGTCCGACGACCTGCAGAAGTACCCGATCGCACCGGGCTACCGCGTCAACGTCCGGGTCGGCCCCGGCACCAACTACCGGATCGTGCGGACCCTTCCGTACGGGATGAAGGTCCCGGTCTACTGCCAGAAGCCGGGGGAGCGGGTCACCGGCCCGTACGGCACCACGAACCTGTGGGACAACATCGCCAACGGCCAGTTCGTCTCGGACGCGTACGTCCACACCGGCAGTGACGGATACGTCGCCCCGCGCTGCGACTGACACCGGCCCGCACGTGCGGGCCGGTCCGACGCGACCACCGCCCGTCCGGGGATAATCGACCCCGTGAGCGAGAACAGCGAAGCACCCGGCACCCCGCCCACCGGCGCGGTCGCGTCCGGCGGCACCACCACCGCACCCGGCCCGCGGCCCGAGCCCATCCGTTTCTTCGGTACGACCTGGGTCGACCGCGACGGGGGCTACGGGCTGCGGCGCGCCGGAGTCGCGATCGGCTCGCTCGCCGTGGCGGTCGCCGCGTGCTTCGTGCTCCGGTTCGCCTATCAGGGCCTGGAGATCGCGGAGGTCGGCAGCCTGATCGGGATGCTGGTCATCCTGATGTTCGGCATCTGCAGCGCCATCGCCTTCCGCAAGACGTGGGAAGGCTTCGGCGCCCGCCCGGCGGACCCGGGCCGCGAGGACAATCTGCGCGGCCTCAAGTCGATCGGTTTCATCGGCTCCCTGCTGGCCTACTTCTGCCGCTCGCTCCTGGAGGCGCCCGGCGAGAAGCTGCGGCGTACGGAGTACGAGACCGCGCTCGCCCAGTACACGAAGCGCCGCTCGTCCCGCACGGGGAACCCGGCGGCCCGCCGCACGGCCAAGGGCAAGCGCCCCAAGAACGGGTAAGCCCCGGTAACCCCGGTGCAAGGATGACGAGGACGACCGAACAGCACAGAGCACCGCCCGGAGGGTGAACGCATGACCCAGACAGTCGCAGTCCTCGGCACCGGCAAGATCGGCGAGGCCTTGCTCAGCGGCATGATCCGGGCGGGCTGGCGCCCCGCCGACCTGCTGGTGACCACCCGCCGTGCCGAGCGCGCGGAGGAGCTCCGCACCCGCTACGGCGTCGAGTCCGTCACCAACGCCGAAGCGGCCAAGAGCGCCGACATCCTCATCCTGGCGGTCAAGCCCCAGGACATGGGCAGGCTGCTCGACGAACTGGCCCCCCACGTCACCGCCGACCGCCTGGTCATCAGCGCCGCCGCGGGCATCACGACCGCGTTCATCGAGGACCGGCTGACCGCGGACACCCCCGTGGTCCGCGTCATGCCGAACACCCCCGTCCTCGTCGACGAGGGCATGTCCGTCATCTCGGCCGGCAGCCACGCCACCACCGAGCACCTCGCCACCGCCGAGGAGATCTTCGGAGGAGTCGGCAAGACCCTCCGGGTCCCGGAGTCCCAGCAGGACGCGGCCACCGCCCTCTCCGGCTCCGGCCCCGCGTACTTCTACTTCCTGGTCGAGGCGATGACCGACGCGGGCATCCTGCTCGGTCTGCCCCGCGCCCAGGCCCACGACCTCATCGTGCAGGCGGCCATCGGCGCCGCCGTCATGCTCCGGGACAGCGGGGAACACCCGGTCAAGCTCCGCGAGGCCGTCACCAGCCCGGCCGGCACCACCATCAGCGCCATCCGCGAACTGGAGAACCACGGCGTACGCGCCGCGCTCATCGCCGCCCTGGAAGCAGCCCGGGACCGCAGCCGTGAGCTGGCCTCCGGCAACGGCTGACCCGTCAGACCGCCACCGCGGCCACCAGCTCCTCGCTCCTCACGACCTGTGCGAAGCCACCGCCGTGCAACGTCACGGCGGTGGCCCGCGCCAGCTCCTGGGCGCTGAGCGTCCACCCCCAGGGCCCGACCCCGTCGAACGTGTACGTCGCGTCCAGCGCGAAGAACACCTCGTACCCCAGGTTCCCGCCCATCCGCGCCGTCGTCTCCGCGCACATATTGGTCTGGATCCCGGCCACCACGATCTGCCGCACCCCGGCCTCCCGCAGCCAGGCATCCAGATCGGGCGTCCCGTAGAAGGCGGAGTTCACCGACTTCGTCAGGAACAGCTCACCGCCGCTCCCCTTCCCCCGCCGCTCCTCCACGTACGGCTTGAAGTCGTTCCCCGGGTACCCCGCCCGCAGCGGCGAATCGGGCTTGTCCGAGTCATGCCGTACGAACACGACGGGCCGCCCGCTCGCCTGCCACGCGTCGATCAGCCCCGCGATGTTCCGATCCGCGTCCGGGTTGTTCCGGGGGCCCCAGTAGGCCTCCTCCTCGAACCCCTTCTGGACGTCCACCACAACCAGCGCCGCGTTCTCCGTGATCTCCATGCTTCGATCCTGCGCCTCCCGCTCCCCGTCGCCCAGACCGGCGGAAGTCATCGACCGATGGTTTACTGCCACGATGCGCATCGCACTCGTGGCCTTCCCCGGTATCCGGGCGTTCGACGTCTCCGTCATCACGGAGGTGTGGGGCGTGGACCGTACCGACCGCGGGGTCCCCGCCTTCGACCTGCGCCGCACCGCCGCCGACCCGGCCCCGATCCCCATGCGCGGCGGCCTCGGTCTCACCCCCGACCGCACTCTGGCCTGGCTGTCCCGGGCCGACCTGATCGTGGTCCCCGGCCTCGACGACCACCTGACCCCGGCGCCCGCCCCGGTCCTGGAGGCCCTGCGTCTGGCCCACACCCGGGGTACCCCGATCGCCGCGCTCTGCGGAGGGGCGTTCACCCTCGCCCAGGCCGGCCTTCTCGACGGTCGCCGGGCTGTCACCCACTGGAACCTCACCGAGCTCCTGCGCACCCACCACCCCCGGGTCACCGTCGTCCCGGACGCCCTCTTTCTCCACGATGACAACATCTGGACGTCGGCGGGCACCGCGGCCGGAATCGACCTCTGCCTCCACCTCGTCCGTACGACGCGGGGCGCCGAGGCGGCGGCGGCGATCGCCCGTTCGATGGTCACCGCTCCGTTCCGTACGGGGACCCAGGCCCAGTTCATCGAGCAGCCCACCCCGCACGCCGACCGCGACGCCGACGCCCTCGCCTCGGTACGCGCCCACGCCCTGACCCATCTGGCGCAACCCCACACGGTCGCCACCCTCGCTGCCCGCGCGGGCATGTCCCCGCGCTCCTTCGCCCGCCATTTCCAGGCGACCACGGGCACGACCCCACTGCGCTGGCTGATCACCCAGCGCATCGCCGCAGCCCAGAAGCTCCTGGAACGCACCGACCACCCCCTCCCCGAGGTGGCACGCCGCACGGGCTTCGGCAGCGAGATCACCATGCGCCAGCACTTCGCGGCCCACCTCTCCACCAGCCCCCACGCCTACCGCCTGGCCTTCCACGAAGCACCCACCAGGGCCGGGGTTGACACGCCCCGCACGGATCCGTAGTGTGCTCCGAGTTGTCCGACGTGAGCGCCGACCCCGGTCGGTCCCCGGACAGCCATTCCGCAGTAACCACGACAAACGAGCGACCACGTGTCGCGCTGTTTTTCGTGCGCATTCGCGAAATGAGGAATCCGCGTTCGAAGGAACGCAGCCCGATTAGCGTCGGAGCCAAGGAATCCGCTAAAGTCTCACTCGTCGGAACGGCCCAACAGCCGGGAAGGCAAGCCCCACTGACTGGGAATCAGGCCCGAAAGGATCTGATAGAGTCGGACTCGCCGGAAAGGGAAACGCGAAAGCGAAGAACTGGAAAGCGAAAACTGCTTGACCCGCTTCGGCCGGGAATCGGACACGAAAGAGTCTGATAGAGTCGGAAACGCAAGAACACGAAGGGAAGCGCCCGGAGGGCCCCGGTGAAACGGGACCGAAGGAAGCGTCCGTTCCTTGAGAACTCAACAGCGTGCCAAAAGTCAACGCCAGATATGTTGATACCCCGGCCTGCTTCGGCAGGTTGGTGGTTCCTTTGAAAGTCCTACCGGGCCTTACGGTTCCGGTGGGCAATTACACAGCGAGGACGCTGTGAACGACTGGTCTTATTCCGACCGGTCGTTCCGCTCTCGTGATGTGTGTCCCGATTACGGGAAAACATTCACGGAGAGTTTGATCCTGGCTCAGGACGAACGCTGGCGGCGTGCTTAACACATGCAAGTCGAACGATGAAGCCCTTCGGGGTGGATTAGTGGCGAACGGGTGAGTAACACGTGGGCAATCTGCCCTTCACTCTGGGACAAGCCCTGGAAACGGGGTCTAATACCGGATAATACTTCTGCCTGCATGGGTGGGGGTTAAAAGCTCCGGCGGTGAAGGATGAGCCCGCGGCCTATCAGCTTGTTGGTGGGGTAATGGCCTACCAAGGCGACGACGGGTAGCCGGCCTGAGAGGGCGACCGGCCACACTGGGACTGAGACACGGCCCAGACTCCTACGGGAGGCAGCAGTGGGGAATATTGCACAATGGGCGAAAGCCTGATGCAGCGACGCCGCGTGAGGGATGACGGCCTTCGGGTTGTAAACCTCTTTCAGCAGGGAAGAAGCGAGAGTGACGGTACCTGCAGAAGAAGCGCCGGCTAACTACGTGCCAGCAGCCGCGGTAATACGTAGGGCGCAAGCGTTGTCCGGAATTATTGGGCGTAAAGAGCTCGTAGGCGGCTTGTCACGTCGGATGTGAAAGCCCGGGGCTTAACCCCGGGTCTGCATTCGATACGGGCTAGCTAGAGTGTGGTAGGGGAGATCGGAATTCCTGGTGTAGCGGTGAAATGCGCAGATATCAGGAGGAACACCGGTGGCGAAGGCGGATCTCTGGGCCATTACTGACGCTGAGGAGCGAAAGCGTGGGGAGCGAACAGGATTAGATACCCTGGTAGTCCACGCCGTAAACGTTGGGAACTAGGTGTTGGCGACATTCCACGTCGTCGGTGCCGCAGCTAACGCATTAAGTTCCCCGCCTGGGGAGTACGGCCGCAAGGCTAAAACTCAAAGGAATTGACGGGGGCCCGCACAAGCAGCGGAGCATGTGGCTTAATTCGACGCAACGCGAAGAACCTTACCAAGGCTTGACATATACCGGAAAGCATCAGAGATGGTGCCCCCCTTGTGGTCGGTATACAGGTGGTGCATGGCTGTCGTCAGCTCGTGTCGTGAGATGTTGGGTTAAGTCCCGCAACGAGCGCAACCCTTGTTCTGTGTTGCCAGCATGCCCTTCGGGGTGATGGGGACTCACAGGAGACTGCCGGGGTCAACTCGGAGGAAGGTGGGGACGACGTCAAGTCATCATGCCCCTTATGTCTTGGGCTGCACACGTGCTACAATGGCCGGTACAATGAGCTGCGATGCCGCGAGGCGGAGCGAATCTCAAAAAGCCGGTCTCAGTTCGGATTGGGGTCTGCAACTCGACCCCATGAAGTCGGAGTTGCTAGTAATCGCAGATCAGCATTGCTGCGGTGAATACGTTCCCGGGCCTTGTACACACCGCCCGTCACGTCACGAAAGTCGGTAACACCCGAAGCCGGTGGCCCAACCCCTTGTGGGAGGGAGCTGTCGAAGGTGGGACTGGCGATTGGGACGAAGTCGTAACAAGGTAGCCGTACCGGAAGGTGCGGCTGGATCACCTCCTTTCTAAGGAGCACTTCTTACCAGGCTTCGGTTTGGTCAGAGGCCAGTACACCGGCGAATGTTCGGTGCTGGTTGCTCATGGGTGGAACGTTGACTACTCGGCACGACAGGTTGTTTTTCACTAGTACTGCTTCGGCGTGGAACGTGGGGAATGGTCGGTCGGGTCGGGCACGCTGTTGGGTATCTGAGGGTACGGACTCGTTTGAGTCTGTCCTTCGGTTGCCGGCCCCAGTGAACTCGTCGTATATGACGGGGTGATGGGTGGCTGGTCGTTGTTTGAGAACTGCACAGTGGACGCGAGCATCTGTGGCCAAGTTTTTAAGGGCGCACGGTGGATGCCTTGGCACCAGGAACCGATGAAGGACGTGGGAGGCCACGATAGTCCCCGGGGAGCTGTCAACCAAGCTTTGATCCGGGGGTTTCCGAATGGGGAAACCCGGCAGCCGTCATGGGCTGTCACCCGCTGCTGAACACATAGGCAGTGTGGAGGGAACGAGGGGAAGTGAAACATCTCAGTACCCTCAGGAAGAGAAAACAACCGTGATTCCGGGAGTAGTGGCGAGCGAAACTGGATGAGGCCAAACCGTATGCGTGTGATACCCGGCAGGGGTTGCGCATTCGGGGTTGTGGGATCTCTTTTTCATGGTCTGCCGGCTGTGAGACGAGTCAGAAACCGTTGATGTAGGCGAAGGACATGCGAAAGGTCCGGCGTAGAGGGTAAGACCCCCGTAGCTGAAACATTAACGGCTCGTTTAAGAGACACCCAAGTAGCACGGGGCCCGAGAAATCCCGTGTGAATCTGGCGGGACCACCCGCTAAGCCTAAATATTCCCTGGTGACCGATAGCGGATAGTACCGTGAGGGAATGGTGAAAAGTACCGCGGGAGCGGAGTGAAATAGTACCTGAAACCGTGTGCCTACAAGCCGTGGGAGCGTCGCTGTGTGTGCTTGCACATGCAGTCGTGACTGCGTGCCTTTTGAAGAATGAGCCTGCGAGTTTGCGGTGTGTTGCGAGGTTAACCCGTGTGGGGAAGCCGTAGCGAAAGCGAGTCCGAATAGGGCGGTTTAGTAGCGCGCTCAAGACCCGAAGCGGAGTGATCTAGCCATGGGCAGGTTGAAGCGGAGGTAAGACTTCGTGGAGGACCGAACCCACCAGGGTTGAAAACCTGGGGGATGACCTGTGGTTAGGGGTGAAAGGCCAATCAAACTCCGTGATAGCTGGTTCTCCCCGAAATGCATTTAGGTGCAGCGTCGTGTGTTTCTTGCCGGAGGTAGAGCACTGGATAGGCGATGGGCCCTACCGGGTTACTGACCTTAGCCAAACTCCGAATGCCGGTAAGTGAGAGCACGGCAGTGAGACTGTGGGGGATAAGCTCCATGGTCGAGAGGGAAACAGCCCAGAGCATCGACTAAGGCCCCTAAGCGTACGCTAAGTGGGAAAGGATGTGGAGTCGCAGAGACAACCAGGAGGTTGGCTTAGAAGCAGCCACCCTTGAAAGAGTGCGTAATAGCTCACTGGTCAAGTGATTCCGCGCCGACAATGTAGCGGGGCTCAAGCGTACCGCCGAAGTCGTGTCATTCGTACATATATCCCCAACGGGAGTACGGATGGGTAGGGGAGCGTCGTGTGCCGGGTGAAGCAGCCGCGGAAGCGAGTTGTGGACGGTTCACGAGTGAGAATGCAGGCATGAGTAGCGATACACACGTGAGAAACGTGTGCGCCGATTGACTAAGGGTTCCTGGGTCAAGCTGATCTGCCCAGGGTAAGTCGGGACCTAAGGCGAGGCCGACAGGCGTAGTCGATGGACAACCGGTTGATATTCCGGTACCCGCTTTGAAACGCCCAGTACTGAATCAGGCGATGCTAAGTCCGTGAAGCCGGCCCGATCTCTTCGGAGTTGAGGGTAGTGGTGGAGCCGATGAACCAGACTTGTAGTAGGTAAGCGATGGGGTGACGCAGGAAGGTAGTCCAGCCCGGGCGGTGGTAGTCCCGGGGTAAGGGTGTAGCCCGTGTGGTAGGTAAATCCGTCACACATATAAGGGTGAGACCTGATGCCGAGCCGATTGTGGTGAAGTGGATGATCCTATGCTGTCGAGAAAAGCCTCTAGCGAGTTTCATGGCGGCCCGTACCCTAAACCGACTCAGGTAGTCAGGTAGAGAATACCGAGGCGTTCGGGTGAACTATGGTTAAGGAACTCGGCAAAATGCCCCCGTAACTTCGGGAGAAGGGGGCCATCACCGGTGAGGGAACTTGCTTCCTGAGCTGGGGGTGGCCGCAGAGACCAGCGAGAAGCGACTGTTTACTAAAAACACAGGTCCGTGCGAAGCCGTAAGGCGATGTATACGGACTGACGCCTGCCCGGTGCTGGAACGTTAAGGGGACCGGTTAGTGCACTTTCGGGTGTGCGAAGCTGAGAACTTAAGCGCCAGTAAACGGCGGTGGTAACTATAACCATCCTAAGGTAGCGAAATTCCTTGTCGGGTAAGTTCCGACCTGCACGAATGGCGTAACGACTTCTCGACTGTCTCAACCATAGGCCCGGTGAAATTGCACTACGAGTAAAGATGCTCGTTTCGCGCAGCAGGACGGAAAGACCCCGGGACCTTTACTATAGTTTGATATTGGTGTTCGGTTCGGCTTGTGTAGGATAGGTGGGAGACTTTGAAGCGGCCACGCCAGTGGTTGTGGAGTCGTCGTTGAAATACCACTCTGGTCGTGCTGGATGTCTAACCTGGGTCCGTGATCCGGATCAGGGACAGTGTCTGATGGGTAGTTTAACTGGGGCGGTTGCCTCCTAAAGAGTAACGGAGGCGCCCAAAGGTTCCCTCAGCCTGGTTGGCAATCAGGTGTTGAGTGTAAGTGCACAAGGGAGCTTGACTGTGAGACCGACGGGTCGAGCAGGGACGAAAGTCGGGACTAGTGATCCGGCAGTGGCTTGTGGAAGCGCTGTCGCTCAACGGATAAAAGGTACCCCGGGGATAACAGGCTGATCTTCCCCAAGAGTCCATATCGACGGGATGGTTTGGCACCTCGATGTCGGCTCGTCGCATCCTGGGGCTGGAGTCGGTCCCAAGGGTTGGGCTGTTCGCCCATTAAAGCGGTACGCGAGCTGGGTTTAGAACGTCGTGAGACAGTTCGGTCCCTATCCGCTGTGCGCGTAGGAATATTGAGAAGGGCTGTCCCTAGTACGAGAGGACCGGGACGGACGAACCTCTGGTGTGCCAGTTGTCCTGCCAAGGGCATGGCTGGTTGGCTACGTTCGGAAAGGATAACCGCTGAAAGCATCTAAGCGGGAAGCCTGCTTCGAGATGAGTATTCCCACCCTCTTGAGGGGTTAAGGCTCCCAGTAGACGACTGGGTTGATAGGCCAGATGTGGAAGCCCGGTAACGGGTGGAGCTGACTGGTACTAATAGGCCGAGGGCTTGTCCTCAGTTGCTCGCGTCCACTGTGTTAGTTCTGAAATAACGAACGGCCGTGTTGTGTTCCGGTGTTGGTTAATTTCATAGTGTTTCGGTGGTCATTGCGTTAGGGAAACGCCCGGTTACATTCCGAACCCGGAAGCTAAGCCTTTCAGCGCCGATGGTACTGCAGGGGGGACCCTGTGGGAGAGTAGGACGCCGCCGAACAATTTTTCCGGGAAAGCCCCGTGCCTTGTGGCACGGGGCTTTTCTGCGTTCTGAACGTCTAGGGTCGAACCATGCGCTACGAACTGGTCATCTTCGACAACGATGGTGTGCTCGTCGACAGTGAGCCGATCTCCAACACCATCCTCGCCGGCTACCTCACCGAACTCGGTCACCCCACCTCCTACGAGGAGTCGCTCCGCGACTACATGGGGGCCGCCGTGCACCGCGTGCACGACCTCGTCGCCGAGAGGACCGGGGAGAAGCTGCCCGCGGACTTCGACGAGACGCTGCACGCGCGGGTCTTCGCCGCGTTCCGGCGGGAGCTGGTGGCGGTGGACGGGGTGCAGGAACTGCTGGGGACGCTGGTCGCCGACGGGGTGGACTACTGCGTCGCGTCGTCCAGCAGCCACGAACGGATCAGGGTCGGACACCGGGCGGCCGGGCTCGACCAGTGGTTCGAGGAGGAGTGGATCTTCAGCTCGGAGGATGTCGGGCGGGGAAAGCCGGCGCCGGATCTGTTCCTGTACGCCGCGGAACGGATGGGGGTCGCCCCGGAGCGGTGCGTCGTGATCGAGGACAGCCCGCTCGGCGTCGAGGCCGCCCGTGCCGCCGGGATGGATGTGTACGGGTTTACGTCGATGATGCCGGCGGACCGGCTGACCGGTGTGACCGGCTACTTCTCCGAGATGGCTCAGCTGCCGGAATTGCTTGCCTGATCCATCTACCCATGGGTAGATCCTGGCCCTACGCTCCCGCCATGACAGATGCGCGGTTGCGGCACGGTCGGGCCTCCTTGGCGTTGAGCTTCCTTGTGCAAGGGGTGACCTTTGCCCTGCTCGTGACGCGTATCCCCGCCATCCAGGACCAGTACGGGATATCCGACGGGCTGCTGCCCGTCTTCCTGGCCGCCGTGCCGATCCTGGCGGGGGTGGGCAGCGTGGTCACCGAGAAGGTGGTCGCGCGGGTGCGGCCCGGGACCGTACTGAGGTGGGCGCAGCCCGTCGTGCTGCTGGCCCTGCTCGGGGTGGGCGGCGGGGGCGAGGTATGGCACGTGGCTCTCGCGCTGGGGGTCTTCGGGCTGGCGGTGGGAGCGCTGGACGCCTCGATGAACATGATGGGCGTCAGCCTTCAGCGGGCGTACGGGCGCAGCATCATGCTCGGGTTCCACGCCGTGTACAGCCTCGGTGGGATCGCGGGGGCGTCGATGGCCTGGGCCGGGGCGCACTGGGATCTGTCGTTGCTCGTGTCCTACCTGCCCGCCGTGGTGGTGCTGCTGCCCGCCGCTTTCATCGGCAGCCGCTGGTACACGGAGGGGAAGGGGCCACAGGGGCCGGATGCCGCGGTGGCCGGAGCCGGTGGGGTGTCCGTCCCGTTCAAGCTGCTGCTGCCGCTGTGTCTCGTGATGAGCTTCGCGTACATCGGGGACTCGACCGTCTCCAACTGGAGTGCCAAGTATCTCCAGGACGTGCTGGGCAGTTCGGAGCAGATGTCGACGGTTCCGTACAACGTCTACATGGTGACGACGCTGCTGGGGCGGGCCGTCGGGGACATCGGGGTGCGGCGGCTCGGGGCGGTGGCCGTGGTGCGGGGCGGGAGCGTGCTGGCGGCGGCCGGGTTCGGGGTGGTGGCGGTGGCGCCGGGGGCGTGGGCGGGGATGCTCGGGTTCACGATGCTGGGGCTCGGGCTCTGTGTGATCGTGCCGCAGACCTTTGCGGCGGCCGGGCGGATGTTCCCCGGGGCCAGCGATGTGGCCATCGCCCGGCTGAACATCTTCAACTACGTGGGGTTCCTGGTCGGTTCACCGCTCGTGGGGGCGCTCGGGGACGCCTGGAGCTACCGGGGCGCGATGCTCGTACCGATGGTGCTGGTGCTCGCGACCCTCGTGTACGCCCGGTCGTTCGGGCCGGAACCCGCCCGATACGGTGGCGGGCATGAGCGGCCGCGCACAGCTGATGTGGGATGACGCAGTAACGGGATACGACTTCGGGGACAGCCATCCGATGGACCCGGTCCGGCTCGCCCTGACGATGGGGCTGGTGCGGGCGTTCGGGCTCGACGGGGCAGTGGACGTACGGGCGGCGAAGGCCGCCGGGGACTCCACGCTGCGGCTGGTGCACCGGGCGGACTACGTGGCGGCGGTACGGGCCGCGTCCGCGGACCCCCGGTCCGCGGATCAGGCGTACGGGCTCGGCACCGTGGACGACCCGGCCTTTTCCGGGATGCACGAGGCGTCCGCGCTGATCGCCGGGCTGTCGGTGGGAGCGGCGGAGGCCGTGTGGCGGGGGGAGACCCGGCACGCGGTGAACTTCACCGGGGGGCTGCATCACGCCATGCCCGGCGCGGCCGCGGGGTTCTGTATCTACAACGACCCGGCGCTCGCCATCGCCCGGCTGCTGGAGCTGGGCGCGGAGCGGGTCGCGTACATCGATGTGGACGTCCATCACGGCGACGGTGTGCAGGCCGCCTTCTGGGAGGACCCGCGGGTGCTGACCGTGTCGGTGCACGAGCACCCGCGCACGCTGTTTCCGCAGACCGGGTGGCCGGAGGAGACCGGCTCCGGGGCGGGTGAGGGCAGTGCGGTGAATGTGGCGCTGCCCGC
This sequence comes from Streptomyces sp. NBC_01433, assembly GCF_026340105.1. Lineage (NCBI taxonomy): Bacteria > Bacillati > Actinomycetota > Actinomycetes > Kitasatosporales > Streptomycetaceae > Streptomyces > Streptomyces sp. NBC_01433. The sequence continues at coordinate 3,052,258 of NZ_JAPEPM010000001.1, forward strand.
GGGTACGGGGGACGCCGGTTGGCTGCGGGCGTTCCACTCGGTGGTGCCCGAGCTGGTGGCGGACTTCCGGCCGCAGGTGCTGGTGACGCAGCACGGGGCCGATACGCACTTCGAGGATCCACTGGCCCATCTCGCGGTGTCGCTGGACGCGCAGCGGGCCGTGATGGCGTCCTGCCACGATCTCGCGCACGAGTACGTGGACGGCGGGCGCTGGGTGGCGCTGGGCGGCGGCGGGTACGCGGTCGTCGATGTGGTGCCGCGGTCCTGGACCCATCTGGTGGGGATCGCCGCGCATGCGCCGGTGGACCCGGAGTCGGTGATTCCGGCGTCGTGGCGGGACGAGGTCCACGCCCGGACGCGGCAGTTGGGTCCGGCCCGGATGACGGATGGGCGTACGCCGTCCTGGCAGCCGTGGGAGGCCGGGTACGATCCGGCGGACCGGCTGGACCAGGCGGTGCTGGCGACCCGGCGGGCGGCGTTTCCGCTGCGGGGGCTGCTGACCTGAGGGGCCCCGGGCGCGGTGGGGGCCGTGCGTTACGCCAACGGTGGGGCGTCGTCAGGGTTCCGGCCCCCGGCCGGCCGCCGTGCGGGAGCATCGCAAGGGTGTTGAGCACCGGAGCGCTGCGCGCTCATCTGCTGGCGGCCCGGCTGGCCGGGCCCGTGGCCACCTCGCGGGAGAACAGCCTGCGGAGTTATCGGCTCTTCGCCGCGCGAGACCCGCGGGCGACGCTCGGCCTCGATCCGGAGTGGGCCTGGGGCGAGCGGGATCTGTTGCGGCTGATGGCCGACAAGTGCGGGGTCTCGGACGATCCCGCGCACGTTTCCGGTCAGGATGTGATCGATCCGGAACGGACGCTGGCCGGTCTGGCCGCGTTCGCCGAGCGGCTCGCCGGTGTGGCGGCCAGGCGGGCGCCGGTGCTGTTCGGGACCGGTCATCCGCACCGGCTGATCGGGTTCTACGCCGAGCTGGCAGACGCCTTGTCGGCGGCCGGGTGTCACGTACTCACCCCCGCGCAGGGGCGATCTGTCGACATAACGACCCGGTTCGGCGTACGCACGTACAACCTCGACTACGTACGACGCGTCGCTCTGATGCGCGAACCCGGCGTGCGAGCCCCCGGTGGTGGGACCGGCGTGCACAGCCACTCGCCGCTGCCGGTTCGGGTCGCGCTGGCGGCGGCGGCGCAGCAGTTCGGGGTGCTGCCCGCGCTGGTGATCGGGGACCACGGCTGGGTCTGCGGTGCAGGTCAGCTGGGCATCGAGGCCATCGGGCTGGCGGATACGGACGATCCCGCGCTGTTCGTCGGGGAGGCCGAGGGGCGGGTGTCCGTCGCGGTTCCGCTTGATGACGGCGTGCAGTCGGACTACTACCGCCCGCTTACTCGCTATGTGCTCAATCGGGCGTGTCTGTCACAGTAGGCGGCCGATCGCCTCTCCTCTTCCCCACTCGCATCACCCGCCCCTAATCTGGGCAGTGAGCGCACAACGACGAAGAGTCACCGGAGGGGAAGCCGGTGCGCGTCGCATGCGGAAGGTACAGGTGGGTCATGGCTGCTGGCAGCGAGAGGCCTCTGAACGAGGTCAAGTTTCTGACCGTGGCGGAAGTCGCCTCGGTCATGCGAGTGTCGAAGATGACCGTGTACCGCTTGGTGCACAGCGGTCATCTGCCGGCGATCCGGGTGGGAAGGTCCTTCCGGGTGCCGGAGCAAGCGGTTCACGAGTATCTCCGCGAGTCCTTTGTGGGGGTGGAGTCGGCCTGACATCGCCCTCGGATTACGTCCCTCACTCAGTGGCGGGTAGGCTAGGCCGACGTAGGTCGTGTGGGCCCAGACGCCCCGCACCAGTGAAGATGAAGTGAGCGAGGGTAGTCGTGGGCTCTGTTATTAAGAAGCGGCGCAAGCGGATGGCCAAGAAGAAGCACCGCAAGCTGCTCAAGCGCACGCGCGTTCAGCGTCGCAACAAGAAGTAAGCGAACGCAGTTCGTGAATCCGCAGCCCTCCCGCCGTCCTGGCGGGAGGGCTGCGGTGCTTTTTTCGGGCAAGCCCGCGTCAAGCCCGCCATGGGGTCGTCACAGGGCAACATCCACCGGCTACGGTGACGGCCAGGGGATTCCCGCGCTTCGCGCGGGACCCGCTCTCACGACCGACGGAAGGCGCTGATCTTGGGCAAGGTCGTGCTCGTCACCGGAGTGGCCCGGCAGCTGGGAGGCCGCTTCGTGCGGCGCGTCCAGCGCGAACCCGGTGTGGACCGGGTGATCGCCGTCGACGCGGTCACGCCCGAGCATCGGCTGGGCGACGCCGAATTCGTCCGCGCGGACATCCGGCAGCCCGCGATCGCCAGGGTCCTCGCCCAGCACTCCGTCGACACGGTCGTCCATCTGGACGTCTCCGGCAAGGCGCTCGGGGCGGGCGGCCGGACGGCGGTCAAGGAGAACAACGTCATCGGCACCATGCAGCTGCTCGGTGCGTGCCAGAAGTCGCCGACCGTCCAACGGCTCGTGATCAAGTCCAGTACGAGTGTGTACGGCGCCGCCCCCCGCGACCCGGCGGTGTTCACCGAGACCACGCCGCCCAAGTCCCTGCCCAGCGGCGGCTTCGCCAAGGACGCGGTGGAGGTCGAGGGGTACGTACGGGGCTTCGCGCGGCGCCGGCCCGACGTCGCGGTGTGCGTCCTGCGGTTCGCGAACATCCTGGGGCCCCATCCGGATTCGCCGCTCGCCGACTATCTGTCGCTGCCCGTCCTGCCGACGGTCTTCGGGTACGACCCGCGGCTCCAGTTCGTGCACGAGGACGATGTCATCGACGTCCTGGGGATTGCCTCGCGCGAGCCCCGGCGAGGGACGCTGAACAGCGGGACGTTCAACATCGCGGGCGACGGGGTGCTGCTGCTCTCGCAGTGCTCGCGGAGGCTGGGGCGGCCGACCCTGCCGGTGCTGCTGCCCGCCGTCACCTGGGTCGGCTCGGCCCTCCGTACGATCGGCATGACCGACTTCTCGTCGGAACAGATCCGGCTGCTCACCCATGGCAGGGTGGTCTCCACCGTGCAGATGCGCGAGACGCTGGGTTTCCGGCCGAGGTTCAGCACGGCGGAGACCTTCGCGGAATTCGCGCGGGGCCGGGGACCGGGACTGCTGCCGCCCGACGTGGTGGGCAGGGCGGTGGACCGGCTGTCGGCGCTGCCGTTGCCGGGCGGTTCCGGTGGCGGGCCGGCGGGTGGCGGGAGCGGTGCCGGGCCTTCGGGTGACGGGGCCGGTGCGGTACAGACGACTCACGGCGCCAGGTAGAGGAGCGCACCGACGATGGCGGATGCCAAGGTCATTCCGTTCGACGACGACCGTTCGCGGTCCGGTGGCGCACCGCGTTCGGCACGTCGCCGGACCGGGGCGGGCAGCGGCGCGACCGGGCAGGGCGAGGGCTCCACTGCGCCCGTGAGCGCGCTGCCGGGCGGGCAGGTCCCCGAATCCGCGGCCGAGCCGCCCCAGGAGTCACAGGGGGCTCAGGAGGGCCTGGAGCGTGATGGCTGGGACCGGCGGATCGCGGGCGGTCTCGCCTTCCTGCGGCGCCGGGTCACCGGGGACTACGAGGTCGACGAGTTCGGTTACGACAAGGAGCTCACCGACCAGGTCCTGATGTCGATGCTCCGGCCGATCGCGGACAAGTACTTCCGGGTCGAGGTGAAGGGCATCGAGAACATCCCGTCCGACGGCGGGGCGCTCATCGTGTCCAACCACTCCGGGACGTTGCCGCTGGACGGGCTGATGCTCCAGGTCGCGGTGCACGACAACCATCCGGCCGAGCGGCATCTGCGGCTGCTGGCCGCCGATCTGGTCTTCCATCTGCCGGTCGTCAACGAGCTCGCGCGGAAGGCCGGTCACACGCTGGCCTGCGCGGAGGACGCGCAGCGGCTGCTGGAGCGCGGCGAGATCGTCGGGGTGATGCCGGAGGGCTTCAAGGGCATCGGCAAGCCGTTCGGCGACCGGTACAAGCTCCAGCGCTTCGGGCGGGGCGGTTTCGTGTCGACGGCGCTGCGGGCCGGCGTGCCGATCGTGCCGTGCTCGATCGTGGGCGCGGAGGAGATCTACCCGATGATCGGCAACGCGAAGACCCTGGCGCGGCTGCTGGGGTTCCCGTACTTCCCGATCACGCCGACGTTCCCGTGGCTGGGGCCGTTGGGGGCGGTGCCGTTGCCGACGAAGTGGACGATCCAGTTCGGGGAGCCGATTCCCACGGACGGGTATCCGCCGGAGGCGGCGGAGGACCCGATGCTGATGTTCAACCTGACGGACCAGGTGCGGGAGCAGATCCAGCACACGCTGTACAAGCTGCTGGTGCAGCGGCGGTCGGTCTTCTTCTGACGCGCGGGGAGGGGGGGGCCGGTCACTCGATCCGAGTGACCGGCCCCCCCTCCCGTGCTGCCTTACGGCTTCAGGCTCTCGCCGTCGATTCCCAGGCCCGGGAGCAGGCCCGGGAGCAGGGGTGGCAGGGTCACGTCCGGTGCGGGGGACGTGCTGGCCTTGTCGTCGGGGGACGGGAGGGTGCCGTCCGTGGGGAGGTTGTCCAGCAGACCGCCCGTACCGCCGCCGAGCAGGCCCTCTGCGGAGGCGTCGCCGGAGCCGGAGGGTTTCGGTGACGTGGTGTCGCCGCCGCGGCCTTCGGAGGCCGCGGGGGGCGAGGGTGCCGGTCGCTGGGGCCGGATGGCATCGCGGGACTGTCCGGGGGAGCCGGAACGCGCGGTGTCGCCGCCCTTTCCCGGAGTACGGGGGAACAGGGACTGGAGCGGTGCGACTTCCTCGTCCATGGCTTCGAAGACCGAGCTGACCTTTTCGCCGACGTCGGTCAGCTGCACGGGCAGCCGGTCGCGAAGGCTGCTCCAGCTCTCGCGGTGCGAGCGGGAGAAGGAGTCCAGGGTCTGGATCGGGCCGATGGTGCCGTCCCGCTGATAGGCGGAGTGGAGCAGCCGGTGGCCCTCGGAGGCGTCGTGCGACATGCCGTTGAGGGCGCGCCTGACCTCACCGAGCGATTCGTGGTCCATCTCGCCCGAGCGTGCCCGCTCCATCAGGCGGCGGGCCTCGCTGAGCCGGGTCGACGCCTGGTCGAGGTAGACCTCGCCGCGGTCCGCGTCGCCGTCGGCCATGCCGCGGTTGATGTCCTCCATGCCTCGTTTGAGGCCGTAGAGGGAATCACCGGGCAGGGCGTCGGAGCTGGCGGCGGCCACTCCGCCGAAAGCGCCCGCGGCCACACCGACGGTGAGCCCACCGGCGGTGAGGCCCTTCGCCCAGCGTGAGCGGGGGCGCAACTTCCGGAGCGAGGAGGCCCGGTGGGCCCCCCTGTTCCGCTGTTCGGGTACCGGAGGGGCCGTGGACGCGCCACCCTCGGCGAACATGGTCTCCATGGCAGCGACGAGCTGGGCTCGTTGCACCACTTTGACCTCGGGATCCAACTGTGGCTTCGGTAGCTCACCGAGGCCGTTCGCCAGGGCCAACAGCTTTCCGTGGTCGGCCTGTTCGGCCGGTTCCTCGGGCTGTACGGCCGCCGCACCCTGGGGCGTCTGCTCCTCCAGGGCCTGGGCGAAGGCGTTCGCCCGCCGGTGTGCCGAAACGTTTGCGATCACTGGCGGCACCTCCTCTCGTCATGGACGGTCGACTCCCCTGGGGATCCGGAAGGTTGCACACCTTGAGCGTTTCCACACGATTGAGTGAGTGGTAACGGACAGGGGGTGACGACAGGGGGCCTTCGACCGGCACAACGAGCTGTTCGGCACTTGGGTTACGCACGAAGGATGATCGGACCAGTGTGTGACGGATTGGTTGCCGAAGGTGATTTTTTTGCCCGGTTGTGGGATCAGCGGGCGTCGTCGGGGAGGAGCCGGGCCAGTGTGCGTACGGCCCGGTACTGGAGGGTCTTGATCGCGCCCTCGTTCTTGCCCATCACGCGGGCGGTCTCGGCGACCGAGAGGCCCTGGAGGAACCGCAGCGTGACGCACTCCTGCTGCTGTGGGTTGAGTCGGCGCACGGCTTGGAGCAGTGCGGCGTTGGAGAGGGACTCCAGGACGGAGTCCTCGGGGCTGCGCTCGACCTCGTTGGCGTCGAGCATTTCGCCGGTGGTCACTTCCAGTCGGAATCGACTGGATTTGAAGTGGTCGGCGACCAGGTTTCGAGCGATGGTGACCAGCCAGGCGCCGAAGTCGCGGCCCTGCCAGGTGAACGTGGAGATACGGCGCAGCGCGCGGAGGAAGGTCTCACTGGTGAGGTCCTCCGCGGTCGCCTTGCCGCCCACGCGGTAGTAGATGTACCGGTACACGGTGTCGCTGTACTGGTCGTATAGGCGGCCGAAGGCATCCGCCTCACCGGCCTGTGCGCGCTCGACGAGATCCATCATGCGCGCGCTGTCGCTGTCGGCGGTGGGCCGGCGAACGGTTGACGTGGTCGTGGCGCCGCGGTTGCTGCGTCTTCCGACCGCCGCACCGCGTTCGGCCAGGGCGTAGCAGGGGCCGGCAGGTGCAGGGGTGGCAAAGGCGGGGACGGCGTACGCGGTGGGGACGAAGCCGCGCAAGCGGTCAATGACCGTTGCACGCAGCGTAGCCAGGCCCGAGGCGTCAACCCCGACGTGTGGGTACACGGGACTCCCAGAGGCAGAGCTTCCATCACGAGCAGTTCGAATACCGTCACACGTCGTAGCGGGTGACGGCTCCGGTATGCGTCTGAGGAGAATAACGCTTCGTACAGGCGGCGCTACACCGAGTTGCTCAAATCATCGATTACGTCGCTTCTCTTACTGTTTAGCGACGTATCAAGTAGCACATCGTGACCGGTTATTGATCGGATTACTTCGTGATCTGCCTACGGGCGCGACAGGTTGTGGTCGGGCGTCGGTAATCCGACTGGCCGGAGGGGTGGTCGCGGTGCGTGTTCATCCGCTTCCGATCGGACCTGCGGCCCCGGGCGTGGCCCGGGGCCCGCGGGACGGGCGCCGGGGCCGCGGGCGCGCTCGCGGGTGTGCTCACGCGTGCGATCAGCGGCGGCGGCGGTGCAGCGCGACCGCCGCGACGGTGCCGCCGGCCAGGGCGCCCACGCCCGCGGCGGCGGGGATGCCGACCTTGGCGGCCTTGCGCCCGGTGCGGTAGTCGCGCAGCCGCCAGTCCAGGGCGCGGGCGTGCTTGCGGAGCTTGGTGTCCGGGTTGATCGCGTAGGGGTGGCCGACCAGGGAGAGCATCGGGATGTCGTTGTGCGAGTCGCTGTACGCCGCGCAGCGGTCCAGGTCGAGGCCCTCGGCCGCCGCCAGGGCGCGTACCGCTTCGGCCTTGGCGGGGCCGTGCAGCGGTTCGCCGACGAGGCGGCCGGTGTAGACGCCGTCGACGGATTCGGCGACGGTGCCCAGGGCGCCGGTCAGGCCGAGGCGACGGGCGATGATCGTGGCGGTCTCGACCGGGGCGGCCGTGACGAGCCAGACCTTCTGTCCGGCGTCGAGGTGGGCCTGGGCGAGGGCGCGGGTGCCGGGCCAGATGCGGTCGGCCATGTACTCGTCGTAGATCTCCTCGCCGATGGACATCAGCTCGGAGACGCGGTGGCCCTTGACGATGGACAGGGCGCTGTCGCGGGCGTCCTGCATGTGTTCCGGGTCCTCGACGCCCGCCAGCCGGAACCACGCCTGCTGCCAGGCGAACCGGGTGAGCTCGCGGCGCTGGAAGAACTTCCGCTTGTACAGGCCGCGGCCGAAGTGGAAGAGCGCGGCGCCCTGCATCACGGTGTTGTCGAGGTCGAAGAAGGCGGCGGCGCGGTCGTCCCCGGCCACCGGGAACGCGGGTTCCCCGGCGGCCTCGGATGCCGCGGCTTCCGGCGCGTCGGGCGCTTCCGGGAGAAGAGAGGGGTCATCGGTGTCGAGCGAGGTCCTGCGTGCTGCTTCGGCTGCTGCCTCGCCGGCCAGCACGCTCCGTGCAGTGGCGGAACGCCTACGAGGTGTGAGCCATCCAAGAGCGGCCATGCCGTGAGCATAACCAGTCCGTCCGTACGTGCCCGACCTGCCGGGATGCGCGGACGTGAACTCTCCGAGGCCGAATCGTTAAACGGGTGATTCCGGGCGTACGGCATCGGCCCGCCGCAGGATCGGCGGCCGTGCGGCGCGGGGGACCGGACCGGGCTCCGGCGGGCGCAGAATGAGTGCATGAGTGCCTTGCTGCGTCGTAAGAGGAAGAAGCCCGCCGAGCGGGTGATCACCCTGGTGGGGAAGCCCGGTTGTCACTTGTGTGACGACGCGAGGGCGGTCGTGGGGGCGGTCTGCGAGGAGACCGGCGCGTCGTGGGTGGAGAAGGACATCACCCAGGACGAGGCGCTGTACAAGGAGTACTGGGAGCAGATTCCGGTGGTGCTCATCGATGGTGAACAGCACACGTTCTGGCGCGTGGACCCGGCGAGGCTGCGGGACGCACTGGGTGCCTGACGAAAACCCGGTTACCATCATGGGCGTTTTGGGTGGTCTCGGGGGCGTAGACATGAGGAGCGTGCACCGCTTTGTCCCCTTCGAGCCCGCAACGGGTTGATGCGGTCCATGGTTCCGGGATCGCGCAGGCAATGTGCGTGACCCCGGTCACTTTGACCGGACAAAACGGACACCATCTTTGTGCACGCGTTCACAAAGACATAGCCTGCATTCGACGGGGCGGTCTTGGGACATACGGCCGCCTGCAGCCCCGCTCATCCCGCAGGAGCACCGTGGCAACTGGCCGAACTCACCGACCGGCGACCCGTAGCCGAGGAATTCCCGAGGCCACCGTCGCCCGACTTCCGCTGTATCTGCGCGCACTGACCGCGCTCTCCGAGCGATCGGTCCCCACGGTCTCCTCCGAGGAGCTCGCCACGGCCGCGGGGGTCAACTCCGCGAAGCTGCGCAAGGACTTCAGCTACCTGGGGTCCTACGGCACCCGCGGTGTCGGGTACGACGTCGAGTATCTCGTGTACCAGATCTCCCGCGAACTCGGGCTCACCCAGGACTGGCCGGTCGCCATCGTCGGTATCGGTAACCTCGGCGCCGCGCTCGCCAACTACGGCGGCTTCGCCTCCCGCGGTTTCCGGGTCGCGGCCCTGATCGACGCCGACCCGGCCATGGCCGGTACGCCCGTCGCCGGGATCGCCGTCCAGCACACCGACGACCTGGACCGGATCATCAGCGACAACGGTGTGTCCATCGGCGTGATCACCACGCCGCCCGGCGCCGCCCAGCAGGTCTGCGACCGGCTCGTCGCCGCGGGCGTGACCTCCATCCTGAACTTCGCCCCGACCGTGCTCTCGGTGCCCGACGGCGTCGACGTGCGCAAGGTCGACCTCTCCATCGAGCTCCAGATCCTCGCCTTCCACGAGCAGCGCAAGGCCAGTGAGGACGCCGCGGCCGCCGAGGGCGACGACGAGGCGGCGCCGCCGATGCGCGCCACCCCGGTGAGCCGGAAGGGACCCGACGGGGACATGCCCGCCGTGATGCCGGCATGAGTCTCCTCGTCGTGGGTCTGAGCCACCGCAGCGCCCCCGTCTCCGTCCTGGAGCGGGCCTCGCTGGCCGCCGACACCCAGACCAAGCTGTTGCAGGACACCCTCGCCGCGGAGCCCGCGACCGAGGCCGCCGTGCTGGCCACCTGCAACCGCATCGAGCTGTACGCCGACGTGGACAAGTTCCACGCGGGCGTCGCCGAGCTGTCCACCCTGCTCGCCCAGCACAGCGGGGTCGGGCTCGACGAGCTCACTCCGTATCTCTATGTGCACTACGAGGACCGGGCCGTCCACCACCTCTTCTCGGTGGCCTGCGGCCTCGACTCGATGGTGGTCGGCGAGGGCCAGATCCTCGGCCAGATCAAGGACGCGCTCGCGCTGGGCCAGGAGATCCACACCGCGGGCCGGCTGCTGAACGACCTCTTCCAGCAGGCCCTGCGGGTCGGCAAGCGCGCCCACAGCGAGACCGGGATCGACCGGGCCGGGCAGTCGCTCGTCACCTTCGGGCTCCAGCAGCTCGCCGGTGACGCCGACCCCGCCGCCTGGGCCGGCGGCAAGCGCGCCCTGGTGATCGGCGCGGGCTCGATGTCCTCGCTGGCCGCCGCCACCCTCGCCCGTACCGGCGTCTCCGAGATCGTCGTCGCCAACCGGACCCGGGCCCGCGCCGACCGGCTCGTCGAGATCCTGCACCAGGCCGACGGCACCGGTGTGCGCGCCCGTGCCGTCGAGATGGCCGTGGTCGCGGACGAACTGACACGTGCCGACGTCGTGGTCTCCTGCACCGGCGCCACCGGGCTCGTCCTGACCGCCGAGGCCGTCGCCGGAGCGCTCGGCGTCCCCTACGACGCCGCCGTCGAGGCGCCCGCGGCCGCCGCCGCCGCCGCCCCCGGCGACCTCGACCAGCACGCGGCGTGGGTGGAGAACGGTTCCGCCACGGCTGCCGCCCCCAGGACCGCGCGGGCCCTCGTGCCCGCGCAGAGCACCGGCCCCGTCCGGCTCGCCCTGCTCGACCTCGCCATGCCGCGCGACATCGACGGAGCGGCCCACCGCATCGACGGTGTGCGCCTCGTCGACATCGAGTCGCTCGCCGAGGCGTCCGCGGACGCCCCGATGGCCGCCGATGTGGACCAGGTGCGCACCATCGTCGGCGACGAGGTCGCCGCGTTCGGCGCCGCTCAGCGCGCCGCCCATGTCGCCCCGACCGTGGTCGCCCTGCGCACCATGGCCGCCGATGTGGTGGCCGGTGAGATCGCCCGGCTCGACGGGCGCCTCCCCGACCTGAACGAGAAGCAGCGCGCCGAGATCACCCAGACCGTGCGCCGCGTAGTCGACAAACTCCTGCACGCGCCCACGGTGCGGGTCAAGCAGCTCGCCAGTGAGCCCGGCGGCGCCGGGTATGCCGACGCGCTGCGGGAACTCTTCGACCTCGACCCGCAGACGGTGGCCGCCGTCTCCCGGGCAGACCTGAACGACCCGAATAGAGGGCGGTCATGACCGACAACTCATCCCCGGGCGCGCAGAGCACCGCGCCCCTGCGGCTGGGCACCCGACGCAGCAAGCTCGCCATGGCGCAGTCCGGCCTGGTGGCCGACGCGGTCAGCGAGGTGACCGGGCGCGCCGTCGAGCTCGTCGAGATCACCACGTACGGGGACACCTCCCGCGAGCACCTCGCGCAGATCGGCGGGACCGGTGTGTTCGTCGCCGCCCTGCGCGACGCACTGCTGCGGGGCGAGGTGGACTTCGCCGTCCACTCGCTCAAGGACCTGCCGACCGCACAGCCCGAGGGCCTCGTGCTGGCCGCCGTGCCGCTGCGCGAGGACCCGCGCGACGTCCTGGTGGCGCGCGACGGGCTGACCTTCGCGCAGCTGCCGTCCGGCGCCCGCGTCGGCACCGGTTCGCCGCGCCGCATGGCGCAGCTCAACGCGTACGCCCGGACCCACGGCATCGACATCGAGACCGTGCCGATCCGGGGCAACGTCGACACCCGGATCGGTTTCGTACGAAGCGGAGAGCTGGACGCGGTGGTTCTCGCCGCCGCCGGGCTCAGCCGCCTCGGCCGCACCGATGAGGTGACCGACTTCCTGTCGGTCGACATCATGCTGCCCGCTCCCGGCCAGGGAGCACTGGCGATCGAATGCGCTGCGACCAGCGCGGACCTCGCCGCCGCGCTCGCCGAGCTCGACGACCCGTACACCCGGGCCGCCGTGACCGCCGAGCGTGCCCTGCTCGCCGCCCTGGAGGCCGGCTGCTCCGCACCTGTGGGTGCGTTGGCCGACCTCCTGGTCGACGGTCAGTCTGTCAACGAACTGCGCCTGCGCGGTGTCGTCGGTTCCACCGACGGTTCCACGCTGGTGCAGCTGTCCACCACCGGTCCCGTTCCCACGTCGCACGACGACGCGGCGGCCCTCGGTCGCGAACTCGCGTCCGAGATGCTTGCCAAGGGTGCGGCCGGTCTTATGGGGGAGCGAGCACTTTGAGCCCCACCGGCCCCGCCGCATCCGACTTTCCGGTCCTGTCCGCACAGGGACACGTCACCTTCCTCGGCGCCGGTCCCGGCGACCCCGGACTGCTGACCCTGCGCGCCGTCGAGGCGCTCGCGAGCGCGGACGTCCTTGTCGCCGAACCGGAGGTGCTCGACGTCGTTCGCTGCCATGCGCGGGCAGGCGTAAGCACCCCTGAGCTGACGGTTGTTGACGTGGCGTCAACAGTCGCCGGAGTACCCGTTCTCAGGGACGCGGCCAATCTTGTCATGGAGGCCGCGAAGGGTGGCAGGCGGGTCGTCCGTGCTGTTACCGGCGATCCCGGTCTCGACGGCAACGCGGGCGCCGAGATGCTCGCCTGCGCCGCCGCGGGGGTGCCTTTCGAGGTCGTCCCCGGTGTCGCGAACGTCGTGGGTGTGCCCGCGTACGCCGGGGTGCCGCTGCGTGACGCGCAGGGTGCCGACGTGCGCTTCGTGGACGCCCGTACCGCTTCGGACCGCTGCTGGAGCGAGGTCGGCGCGAGCGACGCGACGGCCGTCGTGGCGACCACGCTGGACTCGGTCGCGGCCGCCGCCGGTGAGCTGGTGTCCGCGGGCCGCAAGCCCGACACCCCGCTGACCGTCACGGTCGCGGGCACGACCACCCGCCAGCGCACCTGGACGGCGACCCTCGGGACGATCGCCCAGGTCCTGAAGCAGGCCAAGGTCCTCCCGTCGCCGGACGGGCACCAGTCGGTCATAGCCGTGGTCGGGGAACGAAGCTCAGCCGCCCAGCGCGACCAGCTCGCGTGGTTCGAGTCCAAGCCGCTGTTCGGCTGGAAGGTGCTCGTGCCGCGGACGAAGGAGCAGGCGGCGTCGCTCTCCGACCAGCTGCGTTCGTACGGTGCCGTGCCGCACGAGGTCCCGACGATCGCCGTCGAGCCCCCGCGTACGCCCCAGCAGATGGAGCGCGCGGTCAAGGGCCTGGTCACCGGCCGCTACGAGTGGATCGCCTTCACCAGCGTGAACGCGGTGAAGGCCGTCCGGGAGAAGTTCGAGGAGTACGGGCTCGACGCCCGTGCCTTCGCCGGGATCAAGGTCGCGGCCGTCGGCGAGCAGACCGCCGCCGCGCTGATCGACTTCGGTGTGAAGCCCGATCTGGTGCCGTCCGGTGAGCAGTCCGCCGCCGGTCTGCTGGAGGACTGGCCGCCCTACGACCCGGTCTTCGACCCGATCGACCGCGTCTTCCTGCCGCGCGCCGACATCGCCACCGAGACCCTGGTGGCCGGCCTCATCGAGCTGGGCTGGGAGGTCGACGACGTCACCGCGTACCGCACGGTCCGCGCCTCGCCGCCGCCCGCCGACACGCGTGAGGCCATCAAGGGCGGCGGCTTCGACGCGGTGCTCTTCACCTCGTCCTCGACGCTGCGCAACCTGGTCGGCATCGCGGGCAAGCCGCACAACCTGACCGTCATCGCGTGTATCGGCCCCGCCACGGCCAAGACCGCCGAGGAGCACGGCCTGCGGGTCGACGTCCTGTCGCCGGAGCCGTCCGTGCACAAGCTCGCCGAGGCGCTCGCCGCCTTCGGCGCGCAGCGCCGGGACGCGGCGAAGGAGGCCGGTGACCCGGTGACCCGGCCGAGCGAGCGCCGTCCGGGCGCGCGGCGCCGTCGTACGACGACCTGACCGGCGGATTCCGCTGTGGGCCCGGCCGCTTCGGTGGCCGGGCCCGTCCGTCGTTCCGGGCCTTTTTCCGGGCCTTTTCCGTCACGGGTGTCGGTAAGACGCCGATGTGCGCGGGTCTATGGTCGAAGGATGACTGTGTACGGAAACTTCCCCGGCTCCCGCCCCCGGCGGCTGCGGACGACCCCGGCGATGCGGCGGATGGTCGCCGAGACACGGCTCGACCCGGCGAATCTGATCCTCCCCGCGTTCGTCCGCGAGGGCATCGGCGCCCCGGTCGCCATCTCGGCCATGCCCGGAGTGGTGCAGCACACCCTGGACACCCTGCGGAAGGCCGCCGTCGACGCGGTGTCGGCCGGGGTCTCCGGGATCATGCTCTTCGGTGTCCCGGAGGACGCGAAGAAGGACGCCCGGGGCACGGCGGGCACGGACCCGGAGGGCATCCTCCAGCTCGGTCTGCGCGCCGTGCGGCAGGAGGTCGGTGACGATCTCGTCGTCATGTCCGACCTCTGCCTGGACGAGTACACCGACCACGGCCACTGCGGGGTCCTGACGGCCGACGGCCGCGTCGACAACGACGCCACCCTGGAGCGGTACGCCGAGATGGCCCAGGTCCAGGCCGACGCGGGCGCCCATGTGGTGGGCCCCAGCGGCATGATGGACGGCCAGGTCGGGGTCGTCCGCGACGCGCTGGACCAGACGGGCCACGAGGACGTGTCGATCCTCGCGTACACCGCGAAGTACTCCTCCGCCTTCTACGGCCCCTTCCGCGAGGCCGTCGGCTCCTCGCTCAAGGGCGACCGCAAGACGTACCAGCAGGACCCGGCGAACGCCCGCGAGTCCCTGCGGGAGCTGGCGCTCGACCTCGACGAGGGCGCCGACATGGTCATGGTCAAGCCGGCCGGACCGTACCTGGACATCCTCGCCAAGGTCGCCGACGCGGTGGACGTGCCGGTCGCCGCGTACCAGATCAGCGGTGAGTACGCGATGATCGAGGCGGCGGCGGAGAAGGGCTGGATCGACCGGGACGCGGCCATTCTGGAGAGCCTGACGGGCATCCGGCGGGCCGGGGCGCAGATGATCCTGACGTACTGGGCGACCGAGGTCGCCCAGCGGCTGGGCCGCAGCGGCTCCTGACGGCCGTCCCTCGGCGGGTGCACCGCCGAGGGCGTCCCTCGGCGTCGCACCGCCGCGGGCCGGGGGATCTCCCGCCCGGCGGGCGCGCCTACTTCCCTGTGGCGTAGGCGCTCCAGATCCGGAGCGGGAAGGCGTTGCCGCGGTCCGACTTGTCCCCGCCCACGCCCTGCATTCCCAGCAGTTGGGGGGTGCCGGGCTTGTTGCGGAACATCGTGACAGCGGTGGTCAGTCCCTCGGTGTGGCCGATGAACCAGGCCGACCTCATCCGGTCGCCCTCGCCGGTCGCGCCCGCCGAGAGGCCGTCGAGGGCCTGGGACCTGATGAACGGTTCGAGCTGCTTCTCCCGTGCCAGTTTCGTCCAGGCCACCGTCCCCAGGACGTTGTTCACGTTGTTCGCCACCGAAGCGTCCATCGCGCGCCGCAGCTCGGGCTTCGCGAAGCCCTCGACCTCCTCGCCGTCGCGGGTCACCCGGGTCACCGAGTAGGGATCGGCCCGCATGCCCTCGTTGCTGAAGGCGGTGTACGCGTCCGCCATCCTGACCGCGCTCGGTGTGGACGTTCCGAGGGGGAAGGACTTGTCCAGGCGGGCCAGGCTCTCCTCGTGCAGCCCGGCCGCGACCGCCAGCTCCTTCACCTTCTTCAGCCCGATGTGCTTGCCGAGCTGGACGAAGGTGGCGTTGGCCGACGTGATCAGCGCCTCGCTCAGGGTCGTCGGCGCCGTGACCTTCACCCCGCCGGGAACGGCCCCCGGCGGATGGGTGGACACCGCCAGCGGGCCGCCCGAGATCAGATTCCCCTCACTGTCGTAGCCGCTCTCCAGGGTGATCCCGCGGCCGTGCTGAAGGGCCGCGGCCAGCACGAAGGGCTTGAAGGCCGAGCCGACGGGGACGCCCGCGGTGTCGGCGTTGTTGGCGAAGCGGGTGGTCGCGTCGGCCCCGCCGTACACCGCGACCACGGCCCCGTCCTCGGGCCGCACGGATGCGGCGCCGATCTCGACGTACTTGTCCTCGGGGCGCTTCTTGGGGTCGAGGTCGCGCTCGCGCACGCTCCGCACGGCCCGCTCCAGCTGCTGCGTCCGGTCCTTCTCGAAGGTGGTGTGCACCCGGTAGCCGCCCCGGGCCAGATCCTTGTCGGTGAGGCCCGAGCTCTTCTTGATGTACTTGTTGGCGATGTCGACGAGGTAGCCGGTCTGGCCGCCGAGGCTGGTCGGCTTGGCGGCCGTGCGCGGCTCGGGGAACTCCCGGTACTTGGCCCGTTCGGCCTTCGTCATCCTGCCGGTCTCCACCTGCCGGTCGAGGATCCACTTCCAGCGGCCGACGGCGCGTTCGTGGTTGCCCTTGCTGATCGCCGGGTCGTACTGCTCCGCCCCCTTGAGCAGGGCCGCGAGCAGCGCCGCCTGGCTGGGGTCGAGGTCCTTCGCGGGGATTCCGTAGTACGCCTGCGCCGCCGCCTGGACGCCGTTGGCGCCGCGGCCGAACCAGCTGGTGTTCAGATACCCCTGGAGGATCTCCTGCTTGGTCTGCTTGTTGTTCAGCTTCAGCGAGATGAAGAACTCCTTCAGCTTCCGGGTAGCCGTCTGCTCCTGGGTCAGATAGGTGTTCTTCACGTACTGCTGGGTGATGGTGGAGCCGCCCTGGGTCTCACCGCCCTTGACCACGCTGACGACCGCGCGGGCGAGCCCCGTCACCGATACCCCCGGGTCGTCGTAGAAGGTCTCGTTCTCGGCGGCGATGACCGCGTCCTCCACCGAACCCGGTATGTCGGCGAGCGTGACGTTCTGCCGGTTGACCGTGCCCACGCTCACCAACTGGCTGCCGTCCGCCCAGTAGTAGACGGAGCCCTGCCGGCGCGCCTCCGCGTTCTCGTCCGGGATGTCGACGGACGCGTACACCACGGCGAACAGCCCTGCCAGCGCGCTGAATCCGAGCAGGACCCCGGTCAGCACGTGCCGCCACGAAGGGACCCAGCGGCGCCAGCTGGTTCTGCCCCGGCGGGGGTAGTCGATCAGGCGTCCGCGGTGGCGGTTCCGGCGTTTGGGGCGTCGGGCCATGCTCCAGCTCCTCGTTCACCGTCCGCAGCGGGGGCGCGGACTTGTGAGAGGAGATGTTCCGGATAGCGATCAGGTTGTCTCGGGGGCCCCAACCTGCACAAGTGGCCCGAGCGGCATCGGGCCGTGGGAGCGCTCAGGCCCTGCCCGCCTCTTCGAGGACGGACCTCGCGCCGGCCTGGACGAGGGGGTCCTCGTCCGCCCGCGCGGCGGCGGTCAGGGCCTCGGTGACCGCCGGGTCGGCCGTGGCGTAGGGGCCGAGCGCCAGCACCGCGTACTGGCGCACCAGGTCCTCCTCCGGGTCGTTCAGCGCTGCCAGCAGGGCCCGGCCGGCGCGGTGGGCAAGAGCGGGGTCGGCCGGTGGCCACAGGCGCAGGAGCGTGGCGCACTCGACGCGGGCGAGGTCGTACTCGCCCGCGTCGGCGACCACCGAGACGAGGAACGGCTGCGCGGCGACGTTGGCGTCCAGTTCGGCGATGATCGCGCGCTTGCGGTCGCTGTCGGCGGGCAGGGCGCGGTACTCCGCGATGAGGCGTCGCGCGGTGTCCGCGTCGTCCGGGTGGGCCGTGTCGCCCGCGTCATCCGGGTGGGTCATGGCGCTGCGGTGCCTTCTGTCTGTCGGGCCGGAGGCGGCGGGGCCGCGAGGCGTGGTGGCGTTCAGGAACGTACGGGAAGTGCTGCCGACACCCTCCCCGTACGCCGGTGGGTCAGTCCCACCAGAAGGACCACGCCTCCTGGTTGAGCAGCGACTTCTCCGCGTAGACGGCCAGGTCGTCCGACGGGCCCTGGTCGATGTTGTCCGGGCAGAACGCGTAGTGCTCCTCGGCCAGTGCCCGCGCCTCCGCCGGGGTCGTGGGCGGCCGTCCGACCGAGACGACCAGGGTGTCGAACCCCAGCTCCACGACCCGGATGTCGAACCGGTCCTCCCAGGATCGGAGCACCGCGCAGAGCCTGGCCACGTCGTTCTCGTGGTTCATCGGGCCGGTCCAGCCGATCGACGCGGGTATGTCGGCGCTGCGGCGGGCCGGGACGAGCGCGATCCGCGGACCGGACTCCCCGCCGCGCACGTCGATGATCTGGCCCGCGATCTCGGCGGCCAGCGAGTCCGGGCCGTCCAGCCCGTCGGCCTCCGGGCGGGGGGCCAGGACCAGGTGCTCGGGGTCGTCCTCGAACTCCTCGGTGTTGTACGACCGGTAGTCGTTGAGGACCTCTTCGGCATCGTGGTCGCCGGGATACGACGTCCCGTCCGGGTCGAGGTCCCACTCCTCGGGCCACTGGTCCCGCCTGCCGCCGTCGATCAGCACCGGCAGCAGCCCCAGCGGCTTCCCGGCGGCGCGCATCGCCGACCAGGTGCGGGGAGTGGCGGGGTCGTTCGCGTACCAGAGGAGCGGTTCGTCCCAGGTGCCGTCCATGGTGTTGTCCACCAGGGAACCGGGCGGGAGGTCCAGGCCGGAGGTGGCCAGCGACGGCAGGGGGTTCGGAAGCGATGCCATGAGCGTGACTCTAAGCGGCGCCACTGACAGTGCGACGGCGAGCGCGACGGCGCGGCTGCGGGTGCTGGGGGCGCCTCGGGCGTAACGTCGGCGGCCGTTCCCGGGAGGGCGTACTCCTGGATACGGAAACGGCGGGTACCCCATGAACAAGATCGTCTTGATGATGTCGGTGTCCCTCGACGGCTTCTTCGAAGGTCCGGAGCGGGACATCGCATGGCACCTCGTCGACGAGGAGCTGCACCAGCACTTCAACGACGAACTCCGCACAGTGGGCGCGTTCCTGGACGGCCGGGTCAGCTACGAACTGATGGCCGGGTTCTGGCCGACCGCCGACGCCGACCCGGAGAGCTCTCCGCAGATGGCCGAATTCGCCGGTATCTGGCGGGACATGCCGAAGTACGTGTACTCCCGCACCCTGGAGCGGGCCGACTGGGGCACGACCGTGGTGCGCGAGATCGACGCCGCTCAGATCGAGGATCTACGGGCGCGGGCGGACGGGGACCTCGCGCTCGGGGGCGCGAACCTCGCGGCGGGCTTCCGCCGTCTAGGCCTGATCGACGAGTACCGGATCTACGTCCACCCGGTACTGCTCGGGCGCGGCAGGCCGCTGTTCGCGCCTTCGGACACACGGGAGGACCTGCGCCTGGCGGGAACCCGGACCTTCGGCAACGGTGTGGTGCAGCTGCGTTATGAGGCGGTCCGGGCGTGAGGGGTGCGGCGTGTGCGGTGTGCGGTGCGTGAGGTGGTTCAGGCCGTTCCGGCGAACGCGGCGAAGGCGGACCACGCGTTGGGCGCGACGGTGAAGGTCGGGCCCTCGGGGTTCTTGGAGTCCCGGACGTGGACGGCGGCGGGGTGGGCGGCGACCTCGACGCACTGCCCGCCCTCGTCGCTACTGTGGCTCGACTTCTGCCAGTCGTAGGCGACTTCAAGGCAGGCGCCGCCTTCGTCGGCGCTGTAGCTCGACTTGTGCCATTGGTGGGCGACTTCGAGGCAGGCGCCGCCTTCGCTGCCGCTGTAGCTCGACTTGAACCAGTCCAGTGCGGTGTTCATCGCTCTCCCAGTAAACGGTCCAGCAGGCGCAGGGTCTCTTCGGGGCTGAGGCCCTGAGCTCGCAGCATCGCATACTTCTGGGTGAGGATGCTGACCTCATTCGGGTCAGAGATCAGCTGGCTGCCGCGCTGGGTTTCGGAGTACGCGGCGTGCTGATGGTCCGGGGTCTCCAGGAGAGTGAAGGGGCCAGCCAGTCCTGCGTGCGTGCTGCTGCTGAAGGGCAGCACCTGAAGGCAGACACCGGGGAGTTGGGCGCTGTAACGCAGATGACGCAGCTGTTCCCGGTGCTCGTCGTCGGGGAGGATCTTCAGCATCAGGACCGCTTCCCAGATCACCATGCTGATCGTCGGCGGCACGTCCCGCTTGAGGATCTCCTGCCTCTTCAGCCGCGTCGCGGTCTGGGTCTCGATCTCCTGCGCGCTGAAGACCGGAACCTTGTTGCGGAAGACCGCCTCCGCGTACGCCTTCGTCTGGAGGAGCCCCGGGATGACCTGGTTGTCGTACCAGGACAGGGCCAGCGCCTCCTGTTCCATGTCGATGTACTGCTCGGCCCACGCCGGGATCAGGTCGATCTCCGGCATGTTCTCCACAGACGTCTCCAGGGCGCCCTTCGTACCGAGCAGGACGTCCATGCGGCGGGCGAGATCGGGCAGCAGAGCGCGTCTGCCCTGCTCGATGGAGGCGATGGTCTCCACCTGTACGCCGACAGAGGCCGCCAGTTGAGGTTGGGTCAGGCCCGCCGTCACGCGGAACAGTCCGACGAGCTTGCCCACGAGCTTCATGGCCGACGCGTTCTTGCGCTGTCGCTTCCCGGGTTGCATATGGTTCGAACTCCCACCGACGTGCCGACGTCACGCACGCACGACCCGTACAAAAGATTTGTACGGGTCCGGGTCAGGCTTCCTGCGTGAGGTGGTTCAGGCCGTTCCGGCGAACGCGGCGAAGGCGGACCACGCGTCCGGCGCGACGGTGAAGGTCGGGCCCTCGGGGTTCTTGGAGTCCCGGACGTGGACGGCGGCGGGGTGGGCGGCGACCTCGACGCACTGCCCGCCCTCGCTTCCGCTGAAGCTCGACTTCTGCCAGTCGTAGGCGACTTCGAGGCATTCGCCGCCGTCGCTGCCGCTGTTGCTCGACTTGAACCACTCGCGTGCCGTGCTCATAACTCTCCTAGCAGCCGGTCCAACAGGTGCTTCGGTCCATGGCGTTCAGGACCTGTTCCGCAGCATCACATACCCGCTGTTCCAGGACGCTGATCTCGTCCTGGCCGAACGCGGCACGTGCGTGGTTCTCGACAGGGGCTTCGTCCGGGTCAGGCGTCCCGGTCCGGCGTGGCGTCTTCGACCGCCTCGCGGACGTCCGCGTCCGGGTCGGCCGACAGGCGGTGGAGAAGGTCCGCGACGCCCGGCGTCGACCAGTGGGCGACCGCGTCCACCAGGGCCACCCGGACCGCGGGGGCGGGGTGGTCGGCCAGGTGGGTCAGCTGGTCCAGTGGGCCGCGTCGGCGCATCCGGAACCAGTAGAGCGCATCCGTGAGTTGGGCGGGGTCCCCGGGGTCGCCCGCCGCGGCGATCCGGCGCAGGAGCACCGCTGTGGCGGGGGCCGGGCCGTCCAGGGGGTGCGGGCGGCGCCGGCGCAGGCGTTGTGAGCCGTACTCGCCGCGTACCCGGCAGCCGAAGCAGGTGCAGGGGGGCCTGCCGTGCGCGTCGGGGACGTAGCGCCAGCCGGTGACCTGCTTGACCGAGCGCAGCCGGTGCACCTCGCGTCGGGTGACCGGACGGGGGACGAACACCTCCCAGCCGCGCGGGTCCTCCAGGGCTGCCGTGCGGCGGACCGCCTCGGCGGCGGTGGTGGTCGCGGGGTCCAGGTGGTAGCGGCCCAGGGTGACGGGTTCGTCGTCCGGCAGGCGGATGTGGACGGCGACGAGGGGGCCTTGCCCGCAGTGCCGGGCCAGTTCGCGCAGCCACTGGTGGGTGAGGGTGTACGAGGGGAGAACGGGGAAGCAGTAGAGGCCCCGTGATCCGGTGCGGCCGTGGCTGATGGCCCGTATTCCGGAGCGGCGGATGCGCGCCGCGTTCGCCGAGGGTGTCAGGTGCACGAACATCGCCATGCCGCTGATGCTAAGCCGTGTCCGCGACGGCGTCGCCGGGATTCTCGTCGGGGGCCTTGCCCGGGGCTCGGCCGTCCCGGCTCCTGCGGTAGCTCACCCAACTGACGCCCAGGGCGCCGGCTCCGGCGCAGAAGAGGGCGATCGTGATCCAGAGTTTCGTGTGGAGCGGTGAGGTGGACCCGTACGCCCAGCCGGGGCCCGCGAAGATCGTGTCGCCCTCGGTCACTCTTCCGCCGGTGATCTTCCCGGACTCCGTGTGGCCGTCCGCGAACGCCCACCTCCCGTAGCAGTAGGAGGGGCCCGACTGTCCGGCGCCGCCCTCCACGCACCGCGCGACGCTCCGGACGGTGGCGGACTCGCCGGTCATGAGTTTCCGTGCGCCGTCCCCGGCCCACAGGACCATGAGGAGCGGCAGGAAGGAGGCCAGGAGGAGTGGGCCGACGATCGCGCCCCATGTCCTCACACGGGACGGCCAGGGGGGCCGGGCGGGCTGTTCGGTCGTCCCGCGCATGACCCACCACGCCCTTCCCCCGTGCCGATCCCCGGTCCCGGTCCTCGGCCCCCTCCCCGATGGTACGAGCTACTGCCCTTCGGGGAGGGCGGGTCGGTGTTCCGGCGGAGTGCGGTTCACCAGCTGAGCGCGTCGGACATCTCGCTCTGCCAGTAGGTGACCCTCAGGGTGCTGTCCACGTACACGCTCTTGCCCAGCGGGACGACGGCCGCGGGGCCGGTGCTGTCGGAGATGCCGCCCCGGCCCGCGAAGCCGACGGACAGGTTCTTGGTCGAGTAGCCGCCGGTGCCGCTGCCGTCGGCGGAGGACGTCATGACACCGGCGTATCCGGACTCACCCGGGGCGAGGGTGACCACGGCCTGCGGCTGGCTGTCCTCGTAGACCGGCGGGACGGACTGGGCCTCGCCGAAGCGCAGGGCGGGGTAGTAGTACGCGTCGCAGTTCTTGCTGCCGGTGTTGGTGACCGTGAGCAGCATGTGGTTGACGGGGCGGCTCACGGGGGTGAGCGTGAGCTTGGTGTTCGAGGCCTTGCACGCCGTGCCGCCCGAGCTGGAGCTCTTGGCCGGGGTCTTGGTGTCCGGAGTCTTGGTATCCGGGGCCTTGGCGGCGGGAGCGGCGGTGCTGCTCGTTCCGTCGCTGGTTCCCGTGTCGCCGCCGCTGTCCTTGGCATCGTCCTTCGCGGAGGGCTTCTGGTCCGCCTGGCCTCCGGTGGAGGCCGCCGGAGGCGTGGAACCGGAGGCTCCCGCCGCGCTGTCCTCGCCATTGCAGGCGGTGAGCGAAAGGGCGGCCAGGAGGGCGGTCGCGGCGAGGGCGGTCGTGCGGATGCGGTTGCTGCGCATGGTGTTTCTCCCCGTGGAGTGGTGCGTGGTGATGTGGTGTGAAGGCTGACCCGACAGGTCAGTGATGGCGGATCAGGAGGGTCACGACCGTCGTGGCCGCGATCAACACGCAGATCGCCAGGACATCGATGGGTTCGATGCGGAAACGAAATGACACGGCTGCTTCCCGGTGAGTGCTGGGCTGCCCTGCGGTGTGGTCACAGCTTGCGGGGCGAACGATTCCGGCCGCAACGCCGCTCGGCCCATTGGGAATGCTGGAACGCCTGCGCGTACGGTGACCTGGGCAGATTCCACGTCCCTGGAACGGTGTTCCGGGACGCATCAGGAGGGGGAACGCCGTAGTGGCGACGCCGGAGGCCGTGGAGTTCGCGGCTCTGCTGAAAGAACTGAAGGACCGTTCGGGGCGCAGCTACGGGGTTCTCGCCGGAAGACTCCACGTCAGCACGTCCACCCTCCACCGGTACTGCAACGGGGACGCCGTGCCGAACGAGTACGCGCCGGTCGAGCGGCTGGCGCGGCTCTGCGGGGCCACGGGCGACGAGTTGGTGGCGCTGCACCGGCGGTGGATCGTGGCCGATGAGGCGCGGCGGCGGGGCGCGGGGAAGCCGGAGGCGGGGGCGAGCCGGGTGCCTGCGCCTGTGCCTGCGCCTGTGCCTCCGGCGGAGGCAGCGGTTCCGGTGGAGCCGGTGGTCCCGGTGGCCGTGTCGGAGCCGTCGTCACCGCCGGAGGCCGTATCGAAGTCCGACGCGCCTGCCGACCGACCGGCCGGGCAACCTGCCGGCCAACCCGCCGACACGCAGGCCGACTCACAGGCCGATGAACCTGCGGACGTACTCGCCGGGGGACCCGCCGCCGGGCGGACCGTCCCGGCCCGTCCGGGGCGGTTCGCCTCGCGGCGGCTGCGCGTCCTGCTGGCGGCGACCGCCGTCGTCGCGCTCGCCGTCTCCGGTGCGCTCATCGCCAGCAACCTCGCGGGCGCACCGGCGGACGACGCGCGCAACGGCTCCGGCGCATCCGAGGGCGACGTCCCCCCGGTGCCCGGTGCCGACAGGAGCGCCCTGGCGGCGACCGGCACTCCGACGCCCTCGGGGACACCCTCCAAGGACGGTTCCCCGGCCACGCCTTCCACACCGGCAAAGGGTTCCACGCCCCCGAGGTCCGCTTCGCCCAAGGCACCGGCCGCCGGTGGCGTACCCGTGACCGCCACCATCAGTTCGTACAACTGGGAGGAGCCCTGCGGGCAGTACTACCTCCTCGACCAGAAGCCCGACGACGTACCGCCGCCGCCCGTACCGCAGGACACCCGGGGCTGGGCGAGGGCGCTGGGCGGAGTGGACGGGGGCGCCATGATGCTCGAACTCACCCTCCAGGGGACCTCGAAGGACGTGGTCGTCCTCAACGGGCTGCACGTACGGGTACTGGCACGCAACGCGCCGCTGCCCTGGTCCGCGTACTCGATGGGCGACGGGTGCGGGAGCGGCGTCACACCGCAGAGCTTCGACATCGACCTGGACGACGGCCGGCCGCGCTCGAAGCCGGTCGCCGGGAAGCAGGGCGACACCGTCGTACCCGCGAAGGACTTCCCGTACCAGGTCAGCTCCACCGACGTGGAGGTGTTCAACCTCGACGCGCACGTGGAGGGGCACGACGTCACCTGGTACCTGGAGCTGGACTGGAGCAGCGGGGGCCGGAAGGGGACGCTGCGCATCGACGACCACGGCAAGCTGTTCCGTACGAGCAGCATCAAGACCCGGCCCGAGTACCGCTACCGGCACGACACGGCCCAGTGGGTGGAACCCGACTTCTGATTCTGACGCCGGAACGCGGCGGCTTCGGACGCGGTTACGCGGCTTCGGACGCTGTTACGCGGACGGCGCGGCACACACCATGTGTGCCGCGCCGTCCGCGTAACGGATCCGCCGGGCGTTCAGAGGCGCTCGGGCGTCCGGATGCCGAGCAGCTTCATGCCCTGGTGCAGCGTGCGGGCGGTCAGCTCGACCAGGAACAGCCGGTTCTCGACGACCTCCGGCGGGTTGTCCTCGCTGAGCACCTGGCACTGGTCGTAGAACGTCGTGAGGTGCGACGCCAACTGGTACAGATACGCGGCCAGCTTGTGCGGCTCGTACCCGGCGGCGACCTCGGCCAGCACCTCGCCGAACTGGTCCAGATGCAGGCCCAGCGCGCGCTCGGCGGGGGCCAGCTCCAGCTCCGGGTGCGCGACCGGCTTCGCGTCCCCGGCCTTGCGCAGGATCGACCGGATACGCGCGAACGCGTACTGGAGGTACACCGACGTGTCGCCGTGCAGCGACACCATCTGGTCCAGGTCGAACTTGTAGTCCCGCACGGCGGACGTGGACAGGTCCGCGTACTTCACCGCGCCGACGCCGACGTACCGGCCGTTCTCGACGATCTCCTCCTCGGACAGGCCCACCTTCTCGGCCTTCTCCCGGACCACCGCGGTCGCCCTGGCCACGGCCTCGTCCAGCAGGTCCTCCAGCCGGACCGTCACGCCCTCACGGGTCTTGAACGGCTTGCCGTCCTTGCCGAGGACCGTGCCGAACGCCAGCTGGTGCGCATGGACGTCCTCGTTCAGCCAGCCTGCCCGGCGGGCCGTCTCGAAGACCATCTTGAAGTGCAGGGACTGCCGGGCGTCCACGACGTACAGCAGGGTGTCCGCCTTCAGGTTCCGCACCCGGTCGCGGATCGCGGAGAGGTCGGTGGCCGCGTAGCCGTAGCCGCCGTTCGTCTTCTTGACGATGAGCGGGACCTTGTTGCCGTCCGGGCCCTTCACATCGTCGAAGAACACGCACAGGGCACCCTCGGAGCGGACGGCGACGCCCGTCTCCTCCAGGATGCGGCAGGTCTCTTCGAGCATGTCGTTGTAGCCGGACTCACCGACGATGTCGGGGTCGCGGATCTCCATGTCGAGCTTGTCGAAGACGGAGTAGAAGTAGATCTTCGACTCGTCGACGAACCGCTGCCACATGGCCAGCGTCTCCGGCTCGCCCGCCTGGAGGGCGACGACCCGGTCCCGGGAGCGCGCCTTGAACTCCTCGTCGGAGTCGAAGAGCGCCCGCGACGCCTTGTAGAGGCGGTTGAGGGAGGACATGGCGGCTTCGCCCGCGCTGCTGTCGCTGTCGCTGGTGCCGTCGGTGCCGTCGGTGCCGTCGTGGCCCTCGACGTCCTGGTGGCCCAGCTCGTCCGGGTGCTCGATCAGATACTGGATGAGCATGCCGAACTGGGTGCCCCAGTCGCCGATGTGGTGACGCCTGACGACGCTCTCGCCGGTGAACTCCAGGATCTGGACCATCGCGTCGCCGATGACCGCCGACCGCAGGTGACCGACGTGCATCTCCTTGGCCACGTTCGGCTGGGCGTAGTCGATGACCGTGGTGCCGGCGGTGAGGCTGAGCGGGACACCGAGGCGGCCCGCGCCGTCCGCGGCCCGTGCGGCGAGCGTCTCGATGATCGCCCGGTCGGTGAGCGTCACGTTCAGGAAGCCGGGGCCCGAGACCTCGATGTCCTTGATCAGACCGGTCTCCGGGAGGGCGGCGGTGACCTGGGACGCCAGCTCGCGCGGGTTGCCCTTGAGCTTCTTGGCGAGGGCGAGGATGCCGTTGGCCTGGAAGTCGGCCCGGTCGCTTCGGCGCAGCAGCGGGTCCGCGGTGCCGGCCTCCGGCAGGGCTGCCGTCAGGGCGTCCGCCAGCTGCTGCTGGAGCGTGGAAGCGAGGGAAGTGACCGATGCCATGGCCTGGCTGCCGTTTCCGTAGGGGTACAGGGGATCTCCCGAGTATCCCACGTGGTGTAAAGCCGTTTTCGCGCTGTGGGCGGTACCTGGGAGAATGGGCGGTGCCCCCGATGGGACCTACACGAGAGAAGGACGTGCCGACCGTGGCCGAGAGTCAGAGCAGCACCGAGACCGACTGGGTCTCCCGCTTCGCGGACGATGTCATCGCCGAATCGGAGCGTCGTGCGCCTGGCAAACCGGTCGTCGTCGCCTCCGGCCTCTCCCCGTCGGGCCCGATCCACCTCGGCAACCTCCGCGAGGTCATGACCCCGCACCTGGTCGCCGACGAGATCCGCCGCCGTGGGTACACCGTGCGGCACCTGATCTCCTGGGACGACTACGACCGCTATCGCAAGGTCCCGAACGGGGTCCCCGGCGTCGACTCGTCCTGGGCCGAGCACATCGGCAAGCCGCTGACCTCGGTGCCCGCCCCGGCCGGATCGGCGTACGCCAACTGGGCCGAGCACTTCAAGGCCGCGATGACGGGCGCGCTGGACGAGCTGGGCGTCGAGTACGACGGAATCAGCCAGACGGAGCAGTACACCGCCGGTACGTACCGCGAGCAGATCCTGCACGCGATGAGGCACCGCGGTGACATCGACGCCGTCCTGGACCGCTACCGGACGAAGAAGGACCCCGGTGCGGCCGCCGGTGCCGGTTCTGGTCCTGCGGGCAAGGGCGGGAAGAAGCCCCAGCAGCAGAAGAAGGTCGACGAGGCCGAGCTGGAGGCCGCCGAGGGCTCCGGCGCCGCCGACGAGGACGACGGCAGCGGCAGCTCGGCGGGCTACTTCCCGTACAAGCCCTACTGCGGCAACTGCGAGAAGGACCTCACCGTCGTCACCTCGTACGACGACGACAGCACCGAGCTGAACTACACCTGCTCGGCGTGCGGCTTCGCCGAAACGGTTCGGCTGAACGAGTTCAACCGCGGCAAGCTCGTCTGGAAGGTCGACTGGCCGATGCGCTGGGCGTACGAGGGCGTGATCTTCGAGCCCAGTGGCGTGGACCACTCCTCGCCCGGCTCGTCGTTCGTCGTCGGCGGCCAGATCGTGCGCGAGGTCTTCGACGGTGTCCAGCCGATCGGCCCGATGTACGCGTTCGTCGGCATCTCCGGCATGGCGAAGATGTCCTCCAGCAAGGGCGGTGTGCCCACCCCGGCCGACGCCCTGAAGATCATGGAGGCGCCGCTGCTGCGCTGGCTGTACGCCCGCCGCAAGCCCAACCAGTCCTTCAAGATCGCCTTCGACCAGGAGATCCAGCGGCTGTACGACGAGTGGGACTCACTGGGCCGCAAGGTCGCCGACGGCTCGGTGCTGCCCGCCGACGCCGCCGCGTACGCCCGCGCGATCGGCACGGCCGCCGGTGAGCTGCCCAGCACCCCGCGCCCCCTGCCGTACCGGACCCTCGCCTCGGTCGCCGACATCACCGCCGGTGCCGAGGACCAGACGCTGCGCATCCTCAGCGAGCTGGACCCGGAGAACCCGCTGACCTCGCTGGACGAGGCCCGCCCGCGCCTCGACCGCGCCGAGAACTGGATCACCACCCAGGTCCCGGCCGAGGCCCGCACCATCGTGCGCGACGAGCCGGACAAGGAACTGCTCGGCTCGCTGGACGAGCAGGGGCGCGAGTCGCTGCGGCTGCTCCTGGAGGGGCTGGACTCGCACTGGTCGCTGGACGGGCTGACGACGCTCGTCTACGGGGTGCCGAAGACGCTGGCCGGTCTGGAGCCGGACGCCAAGCCGACGCCCGAGCTGAAGACGGCCCAGCGGTCGTTCTTCGCCCTGCTGTACCGGCTGCTGGTCAGCCGGGACACCGGGCCGCGACTGCCCACGCTGCTGCTCGCCGTGGGAGCGGACCGGGTGCGCAGGCTGCTGGGCGCGTAGGCGTCGCGTTTCTCGTACGAAAACGAAAGGGCCGTCACGCCGGAAACCGGGGTGACGGCCCCTTCGTCGTTGGCGCGCGAGGTGCTCGGCCGCGGGACAGCCGTTACGCGATGTGCTCGGCTTCCATCTCGCTGTCGAAGCGCTTCTTGAACTCCGGCATCAGCCGACGGAGCAGGGACTCACTGTCCGGGTGGTGCACGTTGTGCCCGTCCGTGAGGTGTATATCCAGGATCTCCAGGCTCGGGTAGCTCTGGTTCTGGTTGGTGTACGCCGCGTAGACCTCGTACGCGATGCCCACGAACTCGGCCTCGGCCTCGGCCAGCTGGGCGGACTGCGCCGCGTCGGGCTCCTGGTCCTGAGCCTGCTGCTGTGCCTGCTGCTGCCTCTGCTCCTGCTTTTGCAGAAGCGGCGGCTGGGACTGCTGTTGCTCCTGCCGGCCCTGCTCCTGGTCCTGCTCCTGCGCCTGTTGCTCCTGCGGCTCTCCGGCCGTCGGCTGCGGTTCCGCGGCGCGGGGGTGGGGGACCGCGCCGATCGTGCCCACATTGCCGAGCGGGCGGGTCCGGCCACCGGGGCCCGACGGGATCATGACCGGGATGGGCTCCAGGCCCTCGACGTACGTCGGGTTGTACGCGCTCTCGTGCGCGTTGTCCGGGACCTGCGGGGCCGCGAACCAGGGGCTGTCGTGGGAGCCGGGGCCCTGGTGCTGCGGGTACTGCTGTTGCTGCTGGAGTTGCTGCTGCTGAACCTGCTGCTGGTGTTGCGGGTGCTGCTGGGGGTGCTGCTGCTGTTGCGGGTGCGGGGCGCCGTACTGCTGCTGCTCGTAGCCCTGCTCGTGCTCCTGCTGCGACGCGTACGGCAGCTCGCCCTTCGGCTGACCGGCGTCGACCGGCGGCAGCAGGGCGGGCTCGATACCCGCGGCGGCGAGTCCGGCGGGGGCGGTCTCGGCGAGCGGAACGCCGTACTTCGCCAGGCGCAGCGGCATCATGGACTCGATCGGGGCCTTGCGGCGCCAGTTGCGGCCGAACCGGGCCTGGAGCCGGGCCTGGTAGATCAGCCGGTCCTGTTCGAGCTTGATGACCTGCTCGTAACTGCGCAGCTCCCACAGCTTCATCCGGCGCCACAGCTTGAACGTGGGGATGGGGGAGAGCAGCCAGCGGGTGAGGCGCACGCCCTCCATGTGCTTGTCGGCCGTGATGTCCGCGATCCGGCCCACCGCGTGGCGGGCGGCCTCGACGGAGACGACGAACAGGATCGGGATCACGGCGTGCATGCCGGTGCCGAGCGGATCGGGCCAGGCGGCCGCGCCGTTGAACGCGATCGTCGCGGCCGTCAGCAGCCAGGCCGTCTGACGCAGCAGCGGGAACGGGATACGCATCCACGTCAGCAGGAGGTCCAGCGCCAGCAGGACGCAGATGCCCGCGTCGATGCCGATCGGGAAGACGATGGCGAAGTCCCCGAAACCCTTCTGCTCCGCCAGCTCGCGCACGGCGGCGTACGAGCCCGCGAACCCGATCGCGGCGATGAGCACCGCACCGGCGACGACGACCCCGATGAGTATCCGGTGCGTGCGTGTCAGCTGCATCGCGGCCACCCGCGATCCCCTCCCCGATGTCTTTCTCCGCCCGGATTTCGACCTCCGGCGCGGGCACAGCCTGGCACATGCGTGCGGGTCGCGTTGCGCGGGGAGGGGCGAAGCCCGGTCCGCGGGGGCGGACCGGGCTTCGGAAAAGTGCCGCTGGGCAGGGCCGTTCGGGCGCCCGGCGGCTTCTTGCCGGGCCGTCGGACCGGGCCCCGGGTGACTAGTGCGTGGTCTTCGCGGACGGCTTGCGGGTCGTCTTCGGGTTGGCCTTGTCGCCGGAGCCGGACTTGGCGTCGTCCTTGGCGTCGGTCTTGGCCTTGGGCTTCGTCGAGGGGCTGCCGGTGGTGGTGGAGGGGGCCTCGGAGCCGTCGGCGCCGCCGACCGCGGCGACCGCTTCCTTGGCCGCCTTCTCGGCGCCCTTCAGGATGTCCGAGGCGGAGGGGGTCTTGGCGCCCGCGTAGCCCGCACCGTTGTAGGTGAGGGTGACGACGACGTTGCCCGTACGCGCCACGACCGTCGCGTACTTGAAGTCCTCGCTCGTCTTGGTCAGGCCGTACGTGACGGCGGTTGCCTGCTCACCGATGCCGGTGACGGGGGCCGTCGCGAGCTTCTCGGCGCCCTCGCTCGCCTGGGCCTTGACGATCTGCTTCGCGTAGTCGTCCGTGGCGCGCTTGGCGCCGCTGCCCAGGGCCTGGTCCGAGTCGAAGCGGGTGAAGCCGACGTCGAGCCAGCGGTACTGCGAACCCTTGACGCCGTTGTCGTCCAGACCGTTCCAGGAGCAGCTGCCGCGGGACGTGAGGTCGCTGGACTTGCCGGCCGTGCCGCCCTTCTTCTTGGCCTTGGGCACCAGGTCCTCGATCGTCTTCTTGGTGATCGAGGTGCACGGGTCGGGCAGGGCGTCGAACTTCGCCGCCTCGACGGTCGCCTTCGACTTCTTCGCGCTCGGGGATGCGGCCGAGGAGGAGCCCGAGTCCTTCTTGCCGTCGGAGTCCGACGAGCAGCCGGCGGCTACGAGCATCACCGGAACGGCGGCGCAGGCGAGTATGCGGGACAGTCGCGGGGCTGATCGGTGCATGGTTCCTTCACTCGGATGGCACGGAGATCTCGGTCGTGCGGGCGGGCGGTCTCTCGGCGGGCGGCCGGTCGGTGGGGGTTGCCGGTCGGTGGGGGTGCTGCCGGTCGGTGTGGGTGGTGCCGAAGAGCCACGGTACGACGGACGGGGCCCGGATGCCGCCACGGTCACGGACCCCGGCGGACCGGAATCCGCCCTCGCGGCGGCGGCCGCGACGGGTCTACTCGCTGAGCCCCTCGGCCAGCGTCCGGGCCAGTGCCTGGGCCTTCTCCTGGAGTTCCTTGCTGTCGGGCACCTCGGTGACGAGGGACGGCTGCTCGGTGTACTCGACGGTCACGATGACGTTCGATGTGCGGAATACCACGCTTACGGTGCGGTGCTGTGCGGTGGAACCTGCCTGTGTGAGCAGATCGTCCAGAAACGCGGTGTCTCCGAGGTGGTCCAGGACGCGCGGCCGGAGGTCGTCGGTGTCGCTCCCGCCGCCGGTGGAGGCGTCGGTGGCGGGAGCGGACGGGGTGGTGGGGGTGCCGGAGGGGGTGACCGAGGCCTTGTCCTTTTTCGCCGTCTCCTCCTCCTTGTCCTTCTTCTCGTCCTCGTGGGGCGCGGCGGCGGTCGGCAGGTCGGCCGCGTTCTCCCGCTGCGCGTACACGTCGCGGGCGCGGTCGTCGTCGCTGACGGCGGGGTCGTACGACACGACGCGCTCGAAGTCGATGACCAGGTTCCGGGACCCGTCCGGGGCCTCGGCCTTCCACGTGCAGCCGACCTTGCGATCGGTGTCATAGGTGACGGACGGGGCGCCCTGGAAGACCTTCTCCTGCTGGTCCTGCGGCAGTTCGGCGGTTCCGGGGAGCAGGTCCTTCAGCGTGCCGGGCGGCACGGCGCGGCAAGCCTCGGGCAGCGTGCGGTACTTGCCGGGGGGCGCGGCCGAGACCGTGGGGCTGCCCGGCTTGCTGTCGGCGTCGGCAGCGTCGCCGTCCGAGCCGGAACTGCAGCCGACGACGAGCGCTGCGAGGAGCGCGACGCCGGGTACGTACGCCATGTGTCGCACGGTCCCAGGCTCCCTTCGGTACGAGAAAACAGGTTGCCGCTCGGAGGCGGCCGATGGACACAATGTGTATCGCACGCACCGCTGTGAATGCCGGTCGGCCGACTCATTTGCCGATCTTGGCACCGGTTTTGCGCTTTCAGTCTTTTCGGGGGAATCGAGGGGTTATGTCGTACGTAGAGATACCGGGGGCGAAGGTTCCCATCCGAATGTGGGCCGACCCGGCTTCGGTCGAGGACGTCGCGATGCGCCAGCTGCAGAACGTGGCCACGCTGCCCTGGATCAAGGGCCTCGCCGTGATGCCCGACGTCCACTTCGGCAAGGGCGCGACCGTCGGCTCGGTGATCGCGATGCACGGCGCGGTCTGCCCGGCGGCGGTGGGCGTGGACATCGGCTGCGGCATGTCCGCGGTGAAGACGTCCCTGACCGCCAACGATCTGCCGGGTGACCTCTCGCGACTGCGCTCGAAGATCGAGCAGGCCATTCCGGTGGGCCGGGGGATGCACGGCGAGATGGTGAACCCGGCCTCGCTGCACGGGTTCGCGACATCGGGGTGGGACGATTTCTGGGGGCGGTTCAATGGGGTCGCCGATGCGGTCAAATTCCGTCAGGAACGCGCCACGAAGCAGATGGGAACACTCGGGTCCGGCAACCATTTTATTGAATTCTGTCTCGATGGGACAGGTTCGGTCTGGCTGATGCTGCACTCCGGATCCCGGAACATCGGCAAGGAACTGGCCGACTTCCACATCGGCCAGGCGCAGAAGCTGCCGCACAACCAGGGCCTCGTCGACCGTGACCTGGCCGTCTTCATCGCGGACACCCCGCAGATGGCGGCGTACCGCAACGACCTCTTCTGGGCGCAGGAGTACGCGAAGTACAACCGCGCGATCATGATGAAGCTCTTCCAGGACGTCGTGCGCCGGGAGTTCAAGAAGGCGAAGGTCGCCTTCGAGCCCGAGATCAGCTGCCACCACAACTACGTCAGCGCCGAACGCTACGACGGCCTCGACCTGTTGGTCACGCGCAAGGGCGCGATCCGCGCCGGAGCCGGTGAATTCGGGATCATCCCGGGCTCCATGGGAACCGGCTCGTACATCGTGAAGGGCCTGGGGAACGAGAAGTCGTTCAACTCGGCGTCGCACGGTGCGGGACGCCGGATGAGCCGTGGCGCGGCGAAGCGGCGCTTCTCCACGAAGGACCTGGAGGAGCAGACGCGGGGCGTGGAGTGCCGTAAGGACTCCGGTGTCGTGGACGAGATCCCGGCCGCTTACAAGCCGATCGAGCAGGTCATCGATCAGCAGCGGGACCTGGTCGAGGTCGTCGCGAAGCTCAAGCAGGTGGTGTGCGTCAAGGGCTGACGGCGCCCCGTCGGTCCTCGGGCCTCGGCCCGTGGCCCTCAGCGCTTGACCTCGCCCCGTCGGGTCGGACCGTCCGGTGGACCTTGGAGTTGGAGGCCTGGGCGCGGGGGCGGACCACCAGGAGGTCGATGTTGACGTGGCTGGGGCGGGTGATGGCCCAGGTGATCGTGTCGGCCACGTCGTCGGCGGTGAGGGGGGCGTCGACGCCCGCGTAGACCTTGGCCGCCTTCTCGGTGTCGCCGCGGAAGCGGGTGGTCGCGAACTCCTCCGTCTTGACCATGCCGGGGGCGACCTCGATGACGCGGACCGGGGTGCCGACGATCTCCAGGCGCAGGGTCTCGGCCAGGACGTGTTCGCCGTGCTTGGCCGCCACGTAGCCGCCGCCGCCCTCGTAGGTGGACAGGCCCGCGGTCGAGGTGAGGACCACGATGGTGCCGTCGCCGCTCGCGGTGAGGGCGGGGAGCAGGGCCTGGGTGACGTTCAGGGTGCCGATGACGTTCGTCTCGTACATCTGGCGCCAGTCCGCCGGGTCGCCGGACGCGATGGGGTCGGCGCCGAGCGCTCCGCCCGCGTTGTTGACGAGCACGGCGAGGCTGCGGAACGCGGTGGCGAACTCGTCCACCGCGGCGCGGTCGGTGACGTCCAGGGCGTACGCCGTCGCCTGGTGACCCGCCGCGGTGATCTCGGCGGCGAGCGCCTCGATGCGGTCCTCGCGGCGGGCGGTGAGCACGACGCGGTAGCCGGCGGCGGCCAGCTGCCGGGCGGTCGCGGCGCCGATGCCGCTGCTCGCGCCGGTGATGACGGCGATGGGGGTGGCGGCCATGGCGATCTCCTCGGACAGCTGATCGGTACGGGCCAAGGATAGGCAGGCCGGTGCGGACGGGTTCCGGCGGCCGCGCGGACGACGGAGGGGGGCCGTCCGCGGCGGGTTTCAGCGGCCGCGCGGGGCGTACATGATCAGGGCCATGCCCGCCAGGCAGACCAGCGCGCCGATGACGTCCCAGCGGTCGGGGCGGTAGCCGTCGGCGACCATGCCCCAGGCGATCGAACCGGCGACGAAGACCCCGCCGTACGCGGCCAGGATGCGGCCGAACTCGCCGTCCGGCTGGAGCGTGGCCACGAAACCGTACGCGCCCAGGGCGATGACTCCGGCGCCGATCCAGATCCAGCCCCGGTGCTCCCGTACTCCCTGCCAGACGAGCCAGGCGCCACCGATCTCGAAGAGGGCGGCGACGACGAAGAGGGCGGCGGAGCGGGCGAAGAGCATGGCGGCAGAATTTCATGAGCTGGGGCCGCGCCCATGCCGCGGGTGGTCTGCGGGCGGTCCGCGGGCGGGCCATGGGTGGGCCGCGCCCCGGCTGTGCGTGGGCTGTGCGGGTTGCTGCGGGCGCGTCGGATCGGTCATTAAATAGGGGGAATTCGGCGTTATCGGTATGTTCCGGGCATGGTAGTGACGCGTAGAGCTCTGCTGGTGCTGTCCGCAGCCGCGGCGATGGTCGCGACGGCCGTGATCCCGGGGGCGGGGACGGGCGGTTCGGCCGCGGCCACCCCGGTGGCCCCGGGCAGGGAGGCGGGGCCGCAGGCGGACGTCTCCCACCACGGTCACGTCTCGCTGAGTGGCGACCGGCTCGGGGTCTGGCTCCGGAGCGAGAACCGGGGTCCGGCGGATCTGACGGACGCGACGGTACGGCTGCGCTTCTCGGATCCGTTCTCCGCCCCGCGGGGGCTGCCGCCGGGCTGTCTGCGGGGCGGCAGCCGGGCGGTGCTGTGCGGGACGGGGGCGCTGACCGCGGACGGCCAAGAGCGGCGGACCGCTTTCGATCTGCGGCTCGCGGGCCGGCCCGCCGAGGTGGTCGTGCGCATCGACACGGTGTGGAACGGGGGTGCGGTGGACCGCGACCCGCGGAACAACGTGCACGAGGTGCTGGCTCCGTCCACCGGCGACGCGTACGTCTTCTGAGCCGGTGGGCCGCTGTCGGGCGTCGCCGCGCCGCCGACGTTGCTACGCCGCCGTTCCGCCGAATTCGCTTACCGCGTCCGCGACGATCGACTCCAGGTGGCCGTGGTGGGCGCCGCGCCAGTACACGCGGGCGCACTGGGTGCACTGCGCGAACACGTCGTACGCCTGCTGCGTGCCGTGCTCCAGCCGGGTGCTGACGGAGTCCTTGTCGGCCTCGGCCAGCGTCCCGTTGCACGCGGTGCACCGCGTCCACGGGGCGAGGACCGGCGCGAACCTGCCCAGTACGTCGCGGAGTTGTTCCTGGGGCCGGTCGCTGTAGACGTAGGCCCCGGCCCAGATCTCCCGCCGCCGCAGCAGTCCGCGGTCCCGGGAGAGGAGGACCCGCTGTTCCCGCGCCGACAGCGTGGCCAGCGCCGCGTCGCCGATGTCCTCGTTCTCGTACGCGGCATCGATGCCCAAGAGCCTCAACCGCCGTGCGAGCGTGCCGAGATGGACGTCGAGGAGGAAGCGGAGGGGGGCGCCCGGGACCTGCTGGGGGCGTTCCACGGCGCGTACCTCGATCAGTTCGCCCGCTGCCGGAACGTGCGAGGGGGGTACGGGGCGGCCGTCGACGAGCAGCCGGCCGGCCTCGGTGAGCGGGACGCCGAGCGATTCGATGACATGGCCGAGCGTCGAGGCGCCGTCCGTGGTGACGGCCGTACGTCCCCTGCGGCGTTCATGGGCGACGAAGAGCCTTAGTTCCGGGGCGACTTCGAGGGCGATCTCGGGTCCGTTCACGCCGTCAGGATGCCACTGGGGGGACGTGGGCGGCCAGGGATTTGCGGGGAGGGCGCAGGGCGCGTAGTCGGTCGGGGAGGCGGACGGTGGTGCAGGGGCCCGGTCGTTCCCGGGAATGCCCGGCGAGGTTCGCCGTCCTTGTCGCGCCGGGCCGGGACCGCCGGTGGGGCGGGTGGGCGACGGGCGGACAGGTCAGCCGAAGATCATTCTTCGGCCAATGAATGGCTGAATATGACCGAATGTATGTGCATAGGGGCGTGTGGGTGTGCGTGTGGCATTCGGCGTGCGGTGGTCGGCGGGGCGGGTGCGCGGAGGTCCGGCCACTTGGTGAATACACCGTGTTCGCGCGGCGGGCGCGGGGGAGAGTGGATTCACCGTACGAGCCAGTGACCGACCCAGGACAAGGAGATCTCCGCATGCATGGGGCGCCGGGTGAAGGAACCGTATTGGCCACCCCGCCGGAGCTGGCGGCCGAGCCGCTGGTCCGCGCGGTCACCGAGGTGGCGGTCGGCGTGCTGCGGCCCCTCGCCGAGCGGACCGCTCAGGAGGGCGTCACCCGCTCGCACCTGGACGCCCTGGCCCGCTGCGGTGCCCACGGTCTCGCCGACTACCGGCCCGCCCCCGGCAGCGGTACGTCGCGGAGCCGGGTGACCCGCGAGGTGCACGAGATCCTGTCCGCCGTCGATCCCTCCACCTGGTTCGTGTTCACCCAGCACTACGCCCTGGTGAAAGCGCTGGAGAAGACCGCCAACACCGAGCTGAGAGACCGGTGGCTGCCCTCGCTGCTCACGGGCGGGACGCTGGCCACGGCCGGGTTCGCCTACCTGCGGCACCCGCGTCCCCCGGTGACCGCGGAGGAGACCGACGGCGGGTGGCGGCTGCGGGGGCGGGTGCCGTGGATGACCGGCTGGGGCATTGCGGACGTGGCGATCATCGGGGCCGTCACCCCGGACGACCGGGCCCTGTTCGTACGGACCGGCTGCGCGCCCGGCAGCGGGCTCGTCCCGGTGGGGTCGCAGGCGCTCTGGTCGATGGAGGGGACCCACACCGCGTCGGTGGAACTACGGGATGTCGTCGTACCGCCGGAGGACGTGATCTCCCTCGCGCCCCGGTCGGACTGGGCCCGCGACTACGACCTGGAGAACGCGAACTGTCACCCCGCCGTCCTCGGCCATATCCGCGCCGCCGTCGACCTGTTGCTCGCGTCGGCGCCCCGCGCGGGCGCCCCGTTCGAGACCCTTGCCCACCGGGTGGCCGAGGAGGCGGTCCTGCTGCGCGCCGAGTCGTACGCCCTGCGCGACGACCTGGCGCCCGAGGAGGAGGTCGCGGCCCGGATCGAGAACCGGGCCGCGATCCTGGACCTCGGGGTCCGGGCGGCCACCGCCTGTGTCGCGGCGACGGGGGGCCGGGCCGTCCAGTTCGGCAACACGGCGGGACGGCTGGCCAGGGAGGCGCAGTTCCATCTGATCCAGGCGCAGACTCCGCAACTGCGGGAGGCCACCGCCCGGCGCGCGCTTCAAGGCTTCTGATCCAGGGCCTCTGATTCAGGATTTCTGATTCAAGGCTTCTGAGGTGACACGCCACGTCCGCCGGGACCGCCCGGACCGTCGGCACCCCGCCCGGCCGCTGCGGTGCGGCGGAATTCGGCGTTTATGCGCTGGGCTTCCTCAAGTTGGTCCTCAAGGATGACGATGCGGCAGGCGGCGTCGACCGGGGTGCCCTGGTCGACGAGCTCACGGGCGCGGGCGGCGATCCGCAACTGGTAGCGCGAGTAGCGCCGGTGGCCGCCTTCGGAGCGGAGCGGGGTGATCAGGCGGGCCTCTCCGATGGCACGGAGGAAACCGGCCGTGGTGCCGAGCATCTCCGCCGCCCGGCCCATCGTGTAGGCGGGGTAGTCGTCATCGTCCAGTCGGCCGCCGAGCGGATTATCCGCTGTCATCTGCACCTCTTCTTGGGAACGCGTCGAGGGGCCCCGATGCCGTACGGCACCAGGGCCCCGAAGGAAATTCAACACCATCTGCCGACGCTAGTGCCGCGCCGACCTCCTGTTTCCGCGGTTCGCCCTGGAGAAGGGCGGGAGTGCGGGGATCGCGATTGCGGTGACCGGGGACCACCTTCCGTTCCGGGGTCTTGCGGTACCCGGGCTGCGTACTTCTCACCCGGGCGATCCTGATGGCGCCTGCTTCCTCCGTTCTTCCCTCTGGCGTTCTTCCTCTGAATCAACGTTCTGCTGAACCGGTGGTGCCCGGCGGTGCCCCCTGCAACTGCGGGCACCTTGCCCGGCAGACCGTCCCGCCGCCCGCTTGCGTGGCCGGGCGGAGGACCCGAGTGCCGAACTCCTCGGCGCGTGCGCCCGAAGGCGCCTCCGCCGAGATACCGCGCACCACCGACTGCCCGGCAGTTCGTGTCTGCCGGACCCTTCGTGTTCTTGGCTACGAGAGAAACCATAGCCGCGCCCATCGCCAATGTCTATCCTCGCGAGGACAGATTTTGGCGGGCTGGAGGTGTAGATAGTTTGACTCCAGTGATGGGGCACCCTTCCCGTGTCTCCCCGTTGCACACCTGCGCCGCGCGATCCGGCGGGCCTCCGGAATAGACTCGGCTCTCATGTCGAAGCCTGACGAACTGCTCGTTGATGTCGCCACGATGGTGGAGTCCGGACAAAGCAACCAGATGTCCCTGACCGTGGTCGTCGGCGGCACAGTCATCACCGGCCGCCTGGCTCCCGAAGCGGTGTGGAGGCGGCGTGTCGCGGAGGTGCTGACGGATTCGGCCCAGCTGGGCGAGTTCTCCGGCACCTTCACCGCGTCGGCCTCCGCCGCGTCCCCCGCGTCGGCCTCCGCCCCCGTACGCGCGGACGGACCGCCCACGCACCTTCACTTCCACGTCGCCCGGATTCTGCAGGGCACGGTGGGGATCCCGGAGACGGGCGGGATGTACCGCGTCTCGATCGAGGACGTCGGTGCCTGGACCGTGGGCGACTTCAGCTACCAGTGATCCACCGGCACGAAGACAGCCGGACGAGAAGCGATGAGGGCTCGGCCGACACCTGTCGGCCGAGCCCTCATCGCGTGGATCGGATCCGGCTTCTTGTCAGGGCCAGACCAGGCAGTACGCCTGGTGCCCCGCGTCGTGCAGCCGGTGGGAGAAGTCCTGCCACTCGTGGAGCAGCTGGTAGACGTTGAACGCGTCACGCGGTCCGCCGCGGTCGGGCACCGTGGACCAGATGAAGGCCGCCGCGCCGACCGATTCCTCACCGACGCCGCGCAGCGGGTCGACGACCGTCATGGGGAGCTTGACCACCGCGTAGTCGGGGTGCAGCACGACCAGTTCGAGCGGGGGGACCTTGTACAGGGGTATGCCCTGGATGCCGGTGAGGACCATGGCCGCCACCGTCTCCGGCTTGATCTTGCTGAACATGCCGCCCATGCCCAGCTCGTCGCCGCCCAGCTCCTCCGGGCGCATCGAAATGGGCACGCGTGCGGCGGTGGCCCCGTTGGGGGCACCGAAATACTTGTAGGTCACCCCCACCCGGCCACTGCTCCTGCTCCCGGGGCCTGCGGCGTTCCCCGCCTGCCTGCCCTGTGCGCGCTCGGCCTCGCGCCGGTGCCGCCCTCGCCGGGCAGGCTCGGGCCCCAGGTCGTCGGTCCCTTCGCCCACTCCGCCACCGCGATGCATATCTCATCCACCCGACTACTTCTTAGGAGACACAGCCCCCGCCGCGCAACCCGATCATCGTGTCAGTGACCTCCCCCACGGGCGTGCGGTGAAACACCTGTCCGCAAGACCGTCCGTGCCTCTGACACCATGGCATGTGTGAGCTTTCCCTATGACGCCTCAGTTTCGCAGACGTGAGAGGGTCGACGCCCTTTCGTGATACGGGGAGAGCGCGCTCCCTGCTCACCGGCGGCCGAGATTTCCGGCCCGGCCCTCCGACACCCGAATCGCAGATCAGGACCAAAGTGTCGTATTCATACGAAGCCCCAGTTTCGCAGTCGCTGTTCGACCGTGCGTCCGTCGTGACGCCCGGCGGCGTGAACTCTCCCGTGCGTGCCTTCCGGGCCGTGGGCGGTACGCCCCGGTTCATGGTGTCCGGCACCGGTCCGTACCTCACCGATGCCGACGGCCGCGAGTACGTCGACCTCGTGTGCTCGTGGGGGCCGATGATCCTCGGCCACTCCCACCCCGAGGTCATCGCCGCCGTCCAGGACGCGGTCGGGCGGGGCACCTCGTTCGGTACGCCCGGCGAGGGCGAGGTCGCGCTGGCCGAGGAGATCGTCTCCCGTATCGAGCCCGTCGAGCAGGTGCGCCTGGTCTCGTCCGGCACCGAGGCGACCATGTCCGCGATCCGGCTGGCCCGCGGCTTCACCGGCCGGGCCAAGGTCGTGAAGTTCGCCGGGTGCTACCACGGGCACGTCGACGCGCTGCTGGCCGCCGCCGGGTCCGGCGTCGCCACCTTCGGGCTGCCCGACACCCCCGGTGTCACGGGAGCCCAGGCCGGCGACACGATCGTGCTGCCGTACAACGACCTGGACGCCGTGCGGGCCGCGTTCGCCGCGGCGCCCGGCGAGATCGCCTGTGTGATCACCGAGGCGTCGCCCGGCAACATGGGCGTCGTCCCGCCGCTGGACGGTTTCAACGCCGGGCTCAAGGAGATCTGCGCGGCCAACGGGGCGCTCTACATCTCCGACGAGGTCATGACCGGATTCCGTACCTCGAAGGCCGGCTGGTACGGCATCGACGGTGTCCGGCCCGACCTGATGACGTTCGGCAAGGTCATGGGCGGCGGCTTCCCCGCGGCGGCCTTCGGCGGGCGCGCCGACGTGATGGCGCACCTCGCCCCGGCCGGGCCCGTCTACCAGGCGGGCACCCTCTCCGGGAACCCCGTCGCCACCGCCGCCGGGCTCGCTCAGCTGCGCCTGCTGGACGACGCGGCGTACGCGAAGATCGACGCGGTCTCCGCGGAGCTGCGGGGGCTGGTGAGCGAGGCGTTCACCAAGGAGGGCGTCGCGCACACGGTGTCGGCGGCCAGCAACATGTTCTCCGTGTTCTTCACCGATGAGCCCGTCCTCAATTACGAGGACGCGAAGAAGCAGGAAGCCTTCCGCTTCACCGCCTTCTTCCACTCGATGCTGGCCCAGGGCGTCTATCTGCCGCCGTCCGCCTTCGAGTCCTGGTTCGTCTCCACCGCCCACGACACGCAGGCCGTCGAGCGGATCGCCGCCGCCCTGCCCGCAGCTGCCCGTGCCGCATCGGAGGCCACCGCATGAGCGAGAACGGAAACCGCGAGGGCGCCGACCGCGTGGACGCCGACCGCGTGGACGCAGAGCGGGCGCAGGACATCACCGTCGTCCACCTCATGCGCCACGGCGAGGTGCACAACCCGGACGGCGTCCTCTACGGGCGGCGCCCCGGCTACCACCTCTCCGAGCTCGGCCGGAAGATGGCCGACCGGGTCGCCGAGCACCTGGAGAAGCGCGATATCACCCATGTCGTCGCCTCCCCGCTGGAGCGGGCCCAGGAGACGGCGACCCCGGTCGCCACGTCGCACGGCCTGGAACTGGCCACCGACGAACGCCTCATCGAGGCCGCCAACGTCTTCGAGGGCAAGACCTTCGGGGTCGGCGACGGGGCGCTGCGCAAGCCGGACAACTGGAAGCACTTGACGAATCCGTTCCGGCCGTCGTGGGGTGAGCCGTACATCGAGCAGGTCGTACGGATGATGGGCGCGCTGGACGCGGCGCGCGACGCCGCGCGGGGGCACGAGGCGGTCTGTGTCAGCCATCAGCTGCCGATCTGGATCGTGCGGTCCTTCGTCGAGCGGCGGAGGCTGTGGCACGACCCGCGCAAGCGGCAGTGCACGCTGGCCTCGCTGACCAGCTTCACGTACCGGGGCGACAAGATCGTGTCGGTGGGGTATTCGGAGCCGGCGCGGGATCTGGTGCCGACGCATCTCCTGGCGGGGGCCAAGCCGGTGAAGGGGAAGTCGAAGGCGTTCGGGGCGTAGGGCGGCGGGGGTAGGGGGGTCTGCCGGGGGCGCCTGTGCGGGGTGTGCCCGCGGGCGGGTGTGTCCTCAAGCGCCGGACGGGCTTGATTTTGCCTGTGCGGGTGCACCCCCGCGTGCGGGTGTGTCCTCAAGCGCCGGACGGGCTTGGTGTGGCGGACGGGCTTGATGCGCCGGGTGGGTCTGATGTGCTTGTGCGGGTGCACCCCCGTGGCGGGCTGTCCTCAATCGCCGGACGGCTTGATGGGGTGCCGGGGTGCGCCTGTGCGGGTGTGCCCGCGTGCGGGCCTGTCCTCAAGCGCCGGACGGGCCTGATGAGCCGGCGGGTCTGGTGTGCCGGGCGGGTTGATTTGCTGCGGTCTCTTCATGTGCAGGATCCGTAAGGGTCTGGTCGCGTAACGAAAAATGTGTTAATCGGGGGAACCCCCGTGTTGCTTCACCCATCTAAGCCTCTGCCAGTTTGTATGGACTTGAGGTAAAACGACCGCAGATGGGGACGGCATGCGCGAGATCAATCGAAGGGGACTGCTCGGAGCTGGACTCGGAGCCGCGGCTGCGATCGGAATCGCCGGCTGCGGCTCCTTCGACTCCTCGGACAGCAGTCGCTCCGGGCTCGACAAGGGCGACAAGGGGACCGACGGGAACGGCCGCGGCAGCGGTGCCGGGAAGAAGGACGTCCGGCTGATCGGTGACGGTTCCACCGCCGATACCGGAAAGCAGCCGAATCAGCCCTCCGCCCCGGTTCGGCTCGAACCCGGTCAGACGCCTCCGCAGTTCGTGATCTTTTCCTGGGACGGTGCGGGCGAGGTAGGCAACGGGCTCTTCCCGCGCTTTCTCGAACTGGCCAAGGAACACGACGCGGCGATGACCTTCTTCCTCTCCGGGCTGTACCTCCTGCCCGAGTCGAAGAAGTCGCTGTACCGGCCGCCGAACAACCCCCGCGGCGCCTCCGACATCGGCTATCTCACCGACGGTCACGTCAAGGAGACGCTGAAGTACGTCCGTCAGGCGTGGACCGACGGTCATGAGATCGGCACCCACTTCAACGGGCATTTCTGCGGCGGTTCCGGTTCCGTCGGCAACTGGACCCCCGCGCAATGGCACAGCGAGATCAATCAGGCGGTCTCGTTCGTCACCGAATGGCGGACCAACACCGGCTGGGACGACCTCGATCCGCTGCCTTTCGACTACCGCAAGGAACTCATCGGCGGCCGTACCCCCTGTCTGCTCGGCCAGGACAATCTGCTGCCGACGGCGAAGAAGCTGGGGTGGCGCTATGACGCGAGTTCGCCCGGCGGCCGTCAGATGTGGCCCGAGAAGCGCCTGGGTGTGTGGGATCTCCCGCTCCAGGGAATGCCGTTTCCCGGGCACTCCTTCGAGGTTCTCTCGATGGACTACAACATCCTCGCCAATCAGTCGAAGAACTCGACCAAGGGAATGCCCTCGCGCTATCCGGGCTGGCGCACCCAGGCCGCCGGTGCGTATCTCGCCGGTTTCCAGCGCGCGTACGAGAGCAATCGCGCACCCTTCTTCATCGGCAACCACTTCGAGGAGTGGAACGGCGGCATCTATATGGACGCCGTGGAAGAAGTGATCAAGAAGATCGCCGGTAAGCCGGATGTGCGCCTCGTCTCCTTCCGGCAGTTCGTCGACTGGCTCGACGCGCAAGATCCGGCGGTGCTCGCGAAGCTCCGTTCGCTGGAGGTCGGTCAGTCGCCCGCAGGCGGCTGGAACACCTTCTTTAAACAGGCCTGACAAGGGGCTTTACGGGCACCGAGGGGGGTGCGGGAGATCGCGGAAACTGCCATGCGAAACTTTTCACATGAGCTCTGGCCGCGCATCCCGACGCCGCTTCACCCTGCTCGCCGCCACGGCTGTGGCCGGTGCCCTGACCCTGTCCGCGTGTGGGGACGGCAACAAGGCCGGTGGCGGCGGAAGCACGAACTTCGTCACCGGCAGCGGGGGCATCTCCACCGTCGCCAAGGGCGACCGGACCGCCGCGCCGAAGCTCGACGGAACGAGCCTGGACGGCAAGCCGCTCGACCTCGCCGACTACAAGGGCAAGGTCATCGTCCTGAACGCCTGGGGCTCCTGGTGCGGCCCCTGCCGCCTTGAGGCCAAGCACTTCGTGAAGGTGCAGCAGGAGACCGCGGACCAGGGTGTCCAGTTCATCGGGATCAACGTCCGGGACCCCCAGAAGGACCTGGCGGTGAACTTCGAGAAGGACTTCGGCGTCACGTATCC
The DNA here is from genome assembly GCF_026340105.1 of Streptomyces sp. NBC_01433. Taxonomy (NCBI): domain Bacteria; kingdom Bacillati; phylum Actinomycetota; class Actinomycetes; order Kitasatosporales; family Streptomycetaceae; genus Streptomyces; species Streptomyces sp. NBC_01433. The sequence goes on from NZ_JAPEPM010000001.1 coordinate 3,096,769, forward strand.
GAGCTTCCACGACCCGACCGGAAAGCTCATCCTCCGCTTCCCCAAGGGCACCCTGAACCTCCAGGCCATCCCCTCGACGGTCGTCATCGACCGCGACGGCAAGATCGCCGCCCGCACGCTCCAGGCCCTGAACGCGGAGAAGCTGCGCAAGATGCTCGACCCGCTGATCGCGGAGAAGTGATCCGGTGATCACGCTCGCCGCGTACAACGAGACCGTCCTCAGCGGGGCCCTGCTGGTGGCGCTGCCGCTCGCCCTCCTCGCGGGTCTGATCTCCTTCTTCTCGCCCTGTGTCCTGCCCCTGGTCCCCGGCTACCTCAGTTACGTCACCGGGATCAGCGGCACCGACCTGGCCGAGGCCCGGCGCGGCCGGGTCGTCGCGGGCGCTTCCCTGTTCGTGCTCGGGTTCACCGCCGTGTTCGTGTCCAGCGGGGCGCTCTTCGGCTACTTCGGCCAGGAGCTCCAGGAACACTCCGACGTACTCAACAAGGTCCTCGGCGCCCTGATGATCCTCATGGGGATCTTCTTCATGGGGCTGTTGCCCGGGGTGACGCAGCGCGAGTTCCGCATTCACAAGCGGCCGGCCGCCGGGCTGGCCGGCGCACCGCTGCTGGGTGCCCTGTTCGGGATCGGCTGGGCGCCCTGCATCGGCCCGACGCTCGCCTCCGTGCTGACCCTCTCGGTCAACCAGGGCACCGCCGGGCGCGGGGCGCTACTGACCGTCGCGTACTGTCTCGGACTTGGCGTCCCGTTTGTCCTGGCGGCCGTCGCCTTCCGTAAGGCACTCGGCGCGTTCGGCTGGATAAAGCGCCACTACGCATGGGTCATGCGGATCGGTGGCGGCATGATGATCGTGACCGGAATCCTTCTGCTGACGGGCGTCTGGGCGACGCTCATCCAGGAGATGCAGGTCTGGTCCAACGGCTTCACTGTGGGGATCTGAGTTCATGAGCAAGACGAACACCACGGACGAGCGCGAGCAGGAGCGTGAGCTCGGCGCCGCCGGGGAACAGCTCTCCACCGCGCCGCGCGAGGAGCGCCCCGAGCGCGAGTCCGGCGGGACCGTGCCCGCCATGGGTGTCATCGGCTGGGCGCGCTGGTTCTGGCGCCAGCTCACCTCGATGCGGGTCGCGCTGATCCTGCTGTTCCTGCTGTCGCTCGGCGCCATCCCCGGCTCGCTGATCCCGCAGAACAGCGTGGACGAACTGAAGGTGCAGACCTTCAAGGAAGCCCACACCACCGTCACGCCGATCTACGAGAAGCTCCAGTTCTTCGACGTCTACAGCTCCGTGTGGTTCTCCGCGATCTACATACTGCTGTTCATCTCGCTGATCGGCTGCATCGTGCCGCGCACCGGCCAGTTCGTCGGCCAGCTGCGCAGCCGTCCGCCGGGCGCGCCGAAGCGGCTGACCCGGCTGCCCGCGTACACGACGTGGCGCACCGAGGCCGACCCCGAGCAGGTCCGCGAGGCGGCCCTCGCCACGCTGCGTCGGCGGCGCTTCCGCTCGCACGCGGTGGGTGACGCGGTCGCCGCCGAGAAGGGCTATCTGCGCGAGGCCGGGAACCTGATGTTCCATGTGTCGCTCATCGTGATGCTGGTGGCCTTCGGCGCGGGTCAGCTCTTCAAGTCCGAGGGCGGCAAGCTGGTCGTCGAGGGTGACGGTTTCTCCAACACGCTCACCCAGTACGACGACTTCAAGTCGGGCTCGCTGTACGACACCGACTCGCTCGTCCCGTTCAGCTTCACGCTCGACAACTTCGTCGGTACGTACGCGAAGAGCGGCCCGCAGCGCGGTACGCCCCGGACGTACGAGGCCCGTGTGACGTACTCCGAGGGTGCGGACGGCAAGCCGAAGAAGTCCGTCATCAGGGTCAACGAGCCGCTGGTCGTCGGCCACACCAAGGTCTATCTCAACGCGCACGGCTACGCCCCGGTCATCACCGTCAGGGACGGCAGGGGCAAGGTCGTCTCGCGGGGTGCCGTGCCGCTGCTGCCGATCGACAACAACGTCACCTCGACCGGCGCGATCAAGGTGATGGACGGCTACCGCGACAAGAACGGCAAGAAGACCCAGCTGGGTTTCCAGGCATTCTTCGTCCCGACGTTCGCGGGCGACGGCATGGGCACGATGTTCTCCCAGTTCCCCGCCGCCGACTACCCGGTGCTGGCCCTGAACGGTTACCACGGGTCCCTCGGCGTCGACTCCGGGCTGCCGCAGAACGTGTACCAGCTCGACAAGAAGGACATGAAGGAGTTCAAGAACGCCGAGGGCAAGCAGCTCAAGGAGCGGCTGCGCCCCGGCGAGTCGATGAAGCTGCCCGACGGCGGCGGTTCGATCACCTTCGAGAGCGTCGAGGAGTGGGCGAGCTTCCAGATCTCGCAGCAGCCGGGCACCGGCTGGGCACTCACCGGGGCCATCGCGGCCATCGCCGGACTCGCCGGGTCGCTGTTCATCCAGCGCCGCCGGGTGTGGGTGCGGGCGGTACGCGGAGCGGACGGTGTCACGGTCGTGGAGATGGCGGGCCTGGGCCGCAGCGAGTCCGCGAAGCTTCCCGAGGAGCTGGCCGATCTCGTGGCCGACCTCAGCGCGGTGGCGCCCGTCGCGCCCGCCGCGACCGACGCTCCGGCGCCCGACACTCCGGCGACCGGCGACCCTGACGCGTCCAACGCCCCCGACGCGACTGACGATTCCGCTGTCGCGACCGGCGATCCCGCCGCGCCGCATGACCCCGCTGTCGCGAGTGGCCCCGGGGCCGATCCCGTACAACCTGCCGAAAAGCCTGCCGAAGGGGCTGAGAAGTGAATCTCGCCGCCGCAACCAACGAGAATCTGGCGCACACCAGCAATGTGCTGATCTATTCGTCGATGGCCGTCTACACCCTGGCCTTCTTCGCGCACATCGCGGAGTGGGTCTTCGGCAGCCGCAGCAAGGTCGGCCGTACCGCCGCCGCGCTGGCCGGGACCGGTGCCAAGACGGCCGACTCCACGGTGAAGGTGCAGGTCGCCGGGAAGAACGGCGCGACCGCCGTGCTGGAACGCCCCGCGATCGTCACCCGTTCCGCGGCCGGGACCCGGGACGTCCCCGACGGCCCCGGCGCGGCCGGCGGCACGTTCAAGGGCGACATGTGGGGGCGGATCGCGATCTCCCTCACCGTCCTCGGCTTCCTGGTCGAGGCGGGCGGTGTCATCGCCCGCGCGATGTCGGTGGAGCGGGCCCCCTGGGCCAACATGTACGAGTTCTCCATCACCTTCTCCACGGTGGCGGTCGGCGCGTACCTGGTGTTCCTCCTGCTGAAGAAGAACGTCCGCTGGATCGGTCTGCCGCTGGTCACCACGGTTCTGCTGGACCTCGGCATCGCGACCACCACGCTCTACACCGACAGTGACCAGCTGGTGCCCGCGCTGCACTCGTACTGGCTGTGGATCCACGTCTCCACCGCCATCATCTGCGGCGCCGTCTTCTACCTGGGCGCGGTCGGCACGGTGCTCTACCTGTTCCGTGACGGCTACGAGAACCGGATCGCGAGCGGCGGTACGCCGGGGAAGTTCGCCACCTCGGTCATGGAGCGGCTGCCCTCCGCGTCGTCCCTGGACAAGTTCGCGTACCGGATCAACGCCGCCGTCTTCCCGCTGTGGACGTTCACGATCATCGCGGGCGCGATCTGGGCGGGCGACGCGTGGGGCCGCTACTGGGGCTGGGACCCCAAGGAGGTCTGGTCCTTCATCACCTGGGTCGCGTACGCCTGCTATCTGCACGCCCGCGCCACCGCCGGGTGGAAGGGCCGCAAGGCCGCCTACCTGGCGCTCGTCGCGTTCGGCTGCTGGCTGTTCAACTACTACGGCGTGAACATCTTCGTCACCGGCAAGCACTCCTACGCCGGAGTCTGAGACACAGCGGTACGCGAAACGGCTGCCCGCCCCCCGTGCACAGCAGGGGGCGGGCAGCCGTCTTTCACGAGGGGAGCGGCGCGGGCAGCCGTTTCCCGTAGGGGCTGTTCACGCCGACAGCGGGGTGTCCAGGACCGCCTTGCGGTGGCTGAACGTCTCCAGGGAGTACCGGCCGTGGTACCGGCCCATGCCGCTCTCGCCGACTCCGCCGAACGGCAGGTCGGAGACGGTCAGATGGGCCAGCGGCAGCCCGAGGCCGACGCCGCCCGAGGAGGTCTCGGCCAGCAGCCGGTCCCGTACGGCGGGTGATCCGGTGAAGGCGTACAGGGCGAGCGGCTTGTCCCGGTCGTTGATGAACGCGATCGCCTCGTCGAGGCCGTCGACCGTCACGATGGGCAGGATGGGCCCGAAGATCTCCTCGCGCATGACGGGAGCGTCCGGCGCGACGTCCGCGAGGACGGTCGGGGCGATGTACTTGGTGTCCCGGTCGTGGGCCCCGCCCGTCACCGTCCGCCCGGACCCCAGGAGCGCGGCCAGCCGGTCGAAGTGGCGTTCGTTCACGATCCGTCCGTACTCCGGGTGCGCCGAGGCGTCCGGCCCGTACAGCTCCCCGACGGCGGCGGCGAGCGCGTCCGCGAGGGCGGGGGCGGTCTCCGGGCCGGTCAGGACGTAGTCGGGGGCGACGCAGGTCTGGCCCGCGTTGAGGAACTTGCCCGCGGCGAGGCGGGCGGCGACCGTGCCCAGGTCCGTGTCCCCGTCCACGTACACCGGTGACTTGCCGCCCAGTTCCAGGGTGACCGGGGTGAGGTGCTCGGCGGCGGCGGCCATCACGATGCGGCCGACCGTGCCGTTGCCGGTGTAGAAGATGTGGTCGAAGCGCTGCTCCAGCAGTGCGGTGGTCTCCGGCACCGCGCCCTCGACGACGGCGACCTCGTCCGGGTCCAGGTAGCGCGGCAGCAGCCGGGCGACGGCGGCGGAGGTCGCGGGCGCCAGTTCGCTGGGCTTGGCCACCACGCAGTTCCCCGCCGCCAGCGCGCCGACGACCGGCGCGAGCAGCAGCTGCACCGGGTAGTTCCACGGCGCGATGACGAGGACGACGCCGAGCGGGTCCAGCACGGTGTGGGCGGTGGCCCCGGTGGGGGCGAGATGCGCGGGTACGGGGGCGGGCTCGGGCCGCAGCCAGTCGGCCAGGTGCTCCAGGGTGTGGTCGATCTCCCGGATCGTGAAGTCGATCTCGGTGCGGTACGCCTCCTTGCGGCTCTTGCCCAGGTCGGCGCGGAGCGCGTCGGCGAGTTCGTCGCCGTGCTCGGTGAGCAGCGAGCGCAGGCGCAGCAGCCGGTCGGTGCGCCGGTGGAGGTCCCTGGTGCGGCCCGTGCGGAAGGTGGCGCGGAGGCGGGCGACGATGTCGGCGGGGGTCTCGGGCGCGGCCGGCCGGTCGGTGGGGGAGGTCTGCATGGGGGTGTACTCCTTACGGAACACGGGGTGAGCGCGAAGCGAAGAACGGGGCGAGCGCAAAACTTGATATGCTCAAGCAATACATTCCATGTAACTGCCAAAAATTGAGCATGTCAAATAAATGAGTGCGGGTTACCGATCGAAGGATGACCGAGCCATGCCCCAGGAACCGGCCCACCGTGCCGTCCCCACCCCGGACGAACTGCTGGAACCCCTGGCCGTCGTCGTCCGCGGCCACCACGACGATCTCACCGCCGTCGCCGCCCGCCACGGCCTCAGCACCTCACAGGCGCGCGCCCTCATCGCGCTGAACGAGCCCCTGCCGATGAGCGCGCTCGCCGCGCACCTGGTCTGCGACGCGTCCAACGCCACCGGTCTGATCGGCCGCATGGAGACCCGCGGCCTGGTGACCCGCACCCCGTCCCCCGAGGACCGCCGCTCGAAGGTCGCCGCCCGCACCCCGGAGGGCACCGAGCTGGCCCACCGCATCCGCGCCGAGATGCGCGTCGTGCACGGCGCCCTGGAGGCGCTCACCCCCGAGGAGCGCACCGCGCTGCTGCCCCTGCTCAACCGGCTGGGGCACCTGCTGTACCGGTGACGGACACCTGAAGGCGTACCGGTGACGGACACCCGAAGGCGTACCGGTGACGGGCCGAAGGTCAGGAGGAAGCCGGCGGAGTGGGGTCCTCCGGGCCCGCGCTGCCCTCGCGGCGCTTGATCTCCTCCTCGCGGCGGCGCAGATCCGCCTCCCAGTCCTTGAGGAGCGACTCGTCCTTCTTGTCGTCGTGCTTCTTGGTGTCGTCCTTCAGCGCCTTCAGGAACTCCGGATTGTCGTCCGGTGCCACCCACTGGGTGCGGTGCTTGCGGTGCCACTCGGAGGGTGTACGGCCTCCGGCGGGCACCTGGCGGATCTTGCCCGCGGCGAACCAGACGATCGGGCCGACGACCCAGAACAGCAGGATGATGAAGACCCAGGCCACCTTCGGCAGGTGCTTGGCCTCGTCCTCCGGCGTGTTCAGACAGTCGATGAACGCGTAGATCGTCAGCGCCAGCGGCAGCAGGTAGATCAAGGCCCTGAGCATGGTGAGGCGTCCCCCTGGAGGCGGCGGCGGGATGTATGACCCCGGTGACGCGGCCAGGCTACCGGCTGCGGGTGGACTTCCCGGGTCCGGAGTCGGGGGAGCCCCGGCGGGCGGCCGGGGCGGGGATGACAAACTGGACGGCATGGCTTACGACGATCTTCGCTCCCTGCTCCGGGCTCTTGAGCGTGAGGGCGATCTCAAGCGCATCAAGGCCGAGGTCGACCCGCACCTGGAGGTCGGCGAGATCGTCGACCGGGTGAACAAGGCGGGCGGGCCCGCCCTGCTCTTCGAGAACGTCAAGGGCGCTTCCATGCCCCTGGCCATGAACGTCTTCGGGACGGACCGGCGGCTGCTCAAGGCGCTCGGACTGACGGCGTACTCCGACATCAGCGACAAGATCGGCGGGCTGCTCAAGCCGGAACTGCCGCAGGGCTTCGTCGGGGTGCGGGAAGCCTTCGGGAAGCTCGGCTCGATGGTGCACGTGCCGCCGAAGAAGGTGAAGGGCGACAGCGCCCCGGTCCAGGAGGTCGTCCTCACCGGGGACGACGTGGACCTGGACCAGCTGCCCGCGCTCTTCACCTGGCCCGAGGACGGCGGCTCCTTCTTCAACCTGGGCCTCACGCACACCAAGCACCCGGAGACCGGCGTACGGAATCTGGGGCTGTACCGGCTCCAGCGCCACGACAAGCGCACCATCGGCATGCACTGGCAGATCCACAAGGACAGCCGCAACCACTACCAGGTGGCCGCCAAGCGCGGCGAGCGGCTGCCGGTCGCCATCGCCTTCGGCGCACCGCCCGCGGTGACGTACGCCTCGACCGCACCGCTGCCCGGGGACATCGACGAGTACCTCTTCGCCGGGTTCATCCAGGGCAAGCGGATCGAGATGGTCGACTGCAAGACCGTGCCGCTCCAGGTCCCCGCCCAGGCGGAGGTCGTCATCGAAGGGTGGCTGGAGCCGGGCGAGATGCTGCCGGAGGGGCCCTTCGGCGACCACACCGGCTTCTACACCCCGCAGGAACCGTTCCCCGCGCTGACCATCGACTGCGTGACCATGCGCAAGCGTCCGCTGCTCCAGTCGATCGTGGTGGGACGGCCGCCGACCGAGGACGGTCCGCTGGGGCGGGCCACCGAGCGGTTCTTCCTGCCGCTGCTCAAGATCATCGTGCCGGACATCGTGGACTACCACCTGCCGGAGTCGGGCGGCTTCCACAACTGCGCGATCGTCTCGATCGACAAGAAGTACCCCAAGCACGCCCAGAAGGTGATGAGTGCCGTCTGGGGCGCGCACATGATGTCGCTGACCAAGCTGGTCGTCGTCGTGGACGCCGACTGCGACGTCCACGATCTGCACGAGGTCGCGTGGCGGGCGCTGGGCAACACCGACTACGCCCGTGACCTGACCGTCGTAGAAGGGCCGGTCGACCACCTCGACCACGCCTCCTATCAGCAGTTCTGGGGCGGCAAGGCGGGCATCGACGCGACGCGGAAGTGGCCCGAGGAGGGGTACACGCGGGACGGGGGCTGGCCGGAGATGGTCGAGTCCGACCCGGAGACGGCGGCGAAGGTCGACCGCCGCTGGAAGGAATACGGACTGTGAGTGCCGCCGAAGCATCGCTGGGATCCGGCTCGGCGGAGCCGAGCAGCAAGGTCAAGGCGTTCCTGCGGCTCGTGATGATCGAGCACTCGGTCTTCGCGCTGCCCTTCGCGTACATCGCCGCGCTGACCGCGATGTTCCAGCTGGACGAGAACATCCACTGGGGCACGCTGCTGCTCGTCACCCTCGCGATGGTCGGGCTGCGCACGTTCGCGATGGCCGCCAACCGGATCATCGACCGGGAGATCGACGCCCGCAATCCGCGTACGGCGGGCCGGGAGCTGGTAACCGGCGCGGTGTCGGTGAAGTCGGCGTGGACGGGGGCGCTGGCCGCCCTGGTGGTCTTCCTCGGTGCGGCGGCCCTGCTGAACCCGCTGTGTCTGGTGCTCGCGCCGCTCGCGGTCGTGCCGATGGTGGTCTACCCGTACGGCAAGCGGTTCACGAACTACCCGCACGCGATCCTGGGCCTCGCGCAGGCCATCGGACCGGTCGGTGCCTGGCTCGCCGTGACCGGCAGCTGGTCGTGGGACGCGGTGATCCTGGGGCTCGCCGTCGGTATCTGGATCGGCGGGTTCGATCTGATCTTCGCCTGCCAGGACGTGCGGGCGGACCGGGCCCACGGGGTGCTGTCGGTGCCCGCCTGCTTCGGGATTCCGGCCGCGCTGTGGGGCGCGCGGGTCTGCCATGTGATCACGACCGGGATGCTGGTCTGGTTCGGGCTGGCCACGGGCGCGGAGTACTTCTACTGGATCGGGATGGCGGTCGTCGCCGTGGCGTTCGTGTACGAGCACCGGGTGGTGCGGCCGCACGATCTGTCCCGGCTGAACCGTGCCTTCTTCTCCGTCAACGGCTTCATCGGGATCGCCCTCTTCGCGTGCGCGCTGCTCGACCTGCTGATGCGCGGCCTCACGCCGTGACAGCGGCGGATGTGCGACCGGGCGTGCGGCGGGGCGTGAGCGTGGGTCGCCTCACGCCGTGACGGCACCGGGCGTGCGGCGGGGGCGGCGGAAGGCGAAGGCCGCGCCGACCCCGCCGATCAGGCCGAAGAGGTGGCCCTGCCAGCTGATGCCGGAGTCGGTGGGGAGCACGCCCCAGAGCAGGGAGCCGTAGACCGCGGCGATGACGACGCCGACCACGATGTCGAGCGGTCTGCGGTCCACGAAGCCGCGGACCAGCAGATAGCCGAAGAGGCCGAAGACGACGCCGGACGCACCGAGGGTCACGGTGTCCGGTGGCGCGGTCAGCCAGACGCCGAGGCCGCTGACCAGGATGACCGTGAGGACCACGGCGGCGAATCTTCGGATGCCCGCCAGTGCCGCGATGAAGCCGAGGACCAGCAGCGGGACGCTGTTGGAGGCGACATGGTCCCAGCCGCCGTGCAGGAACGCGGACGGCACGATGTCCCGCAGCTCGGCCGGTTCGCGCGGGGTGACGCCGTAGGTGTCGAGGGCGTGTCCGGTCGCCGTGTCGATGCCTTCGAGGATCCACAGCAGGGCGACCCAGCCCACCATGAGCACACCGGCCGTCCTGGCCCGTGCGCCGGTGCTGGTCGTGGTGGTGGCGGTCGTACGGAAATCGTTCATGGCTGGCCCCTGCCCCCGGCGTGCCCGTCATCCTGTGGAACGTCCGTGGCCTCCGCCCGGTTCCGGGCCGTGTACACGGACGTGTTCCGAGTGCGCTGTATACGGACGTGTTCCGAGTGCGGTGTACGCAGACGTGCCGGATAGGCTCGCGGGTGTGGAATCCGGGACTTCAGTGACTCAGCGGCAGCGGCGGCCTTGGATTGTCGGGGTGTCCGGGGCCTCAGGGACTCCGTTCGCGGCTGCCGTCCTGCGCGGGCTGCTGGCGGCCGGCGAGAGCGTGGATCTGGTGGTGAGCCGTGCCTCGCGGCTGACGCTGCTGGACGAGACCGGGATCGCCTTCCGCGACGCGCACTGGCGACAGGACCTGCGGACGTGGCTGGCGCGGGGGGCGGACGGGAAGCCGGACACCTTCGCGGTGGGCGGGGCCGAGCTGGACCGGGTGCGGCACTGGGCCGCCGGTGATCTGGCGGCCGGGCCGTCCTCGGGGTCGTACCCGGCGCGGGGGATGCTGATCGTTCCGGCCTCGACCGCCTGTGTGGCCGGGGTGGCGCTCGGGCTGTCGAAGGACCTGTTGCAGCGGGCCGCGAGCGTGACGCTCAAGGAGCGGCGCCCGCTCGTCGTCGCGGTGCGCGAGACGCCGCTGAGCGGTCGGACGCTGAAACAGATGGTGGCCCTGGACGAGGCGGGCGCCGTGGTGCTGCCCGCCTCTCCGGCGTTCTACGCGGGGGCGACGCACATCCAGGATCTGGTGGACTTCGTCGCCGGGCGGGTGCTGGACGCGGCAGGGGTGCCGCATCAGCTGTACCGCCGCTGGGAGGGAGAGCTCGGTGGTGGCTCTCGCGGCTCGGAGGGCTGAGCGCGGGGCCGGGTCGGCCCGGTGGGATCAGCGCTTCTTCGGGCCACGCGGGTTGCGCGTCTTGTCGACGCGGTGCGCGGCGGCGGGCTGGTGGGCACGCGAGCGGTTGGCCAGGTCCTGCAGCTCGCGCATCCGGGCGTAGGCCATCTCGATCGTGTACACGGTGACTTCACTCCTGAAGATTCGAAAGTATTTCTGGGATGTTCTGAAAGATTTGCAGGGTTCGAACCCTGCATGCCTTAGATTCTACACGTAAACTCGCGGTACTGCTGAACAATGGAAGGTTTCAGTCATATGGACGCGGTGGACAGGCAGCTCATCCAGGCCCTCAGGGAGAACGGCAGGGCCTCGTATGCCGAGCTGGGACGGCTCGTCGGGCTCTCCGGGCCCAGCGTCACCGACCGCATCAACCGGCTGGAAACCGCCGGGGTCATCATCGGGTACCGCGCCACCGTCGACTCCGCCTCGCTGGGCCTCGGCGTCACCGCGCTGATCGGCATCTCCCTCTCGGACGCGGCCGACCACGAGGACGTCGCGCGTCGGCTGAAGGACCTCGCGGAGATCGAGGACTGCTGGTTCATCGCGGGCGACGACTCGTACATGCTCAAGGTGCGGGTCGGCGACGTGGACGGCCTGGAGAAGACGATCCGCAGGCTGAGCGGTACGAAGGGCGTCTCCCGGACCCGTACCACGATCGTGCTCTCCACCAAGTGGGAGAACCGGGTCGGGGAACTCCCGGAGGAGTCGTAGGCGTACGGTGGACGAAGTCTGTTACGGAGAGATATGGGAGGCGCCCTAGTGGACGCGGGACTCAAGCGCGAGCTGGAGGAGAAGGTCCGGGCCGGCGAGCGGCTGACCCGCGAGGACGGGATCGCCCTCTACGAGTCCGACGACCTGGCGTGGCTCGGCGGGCTGGCTCATGAGGTGCGCACGCGCAAGAACGGCGACGTTGTGCACTTCAACGTCAACCGTCACCTCAACATGACGAACGTGTGCACCGCGTCGTGCGCGTACTGCTCGTTCCAGCGCAAGCCGGGCGAGAAGGACGCGTACACGATGCGCATCGAGGAGGCCGTCCGCCTCGCCAAGGCGATGGAGAACGAGAACCTCACCGAGCTGCACATCGTCAACGGGCTGCACCCCACCCTCCCGTGGCGCTACTACCCGCGCTCGCTCAGCGCGCTGAAGGAAGCCCTGCCGAACGTGGGGCTCAAGGCGTTCACGGCGACGGAGATCCACCACTTCGAGACGATCTCCGGCCTCACCGCCTCCGAGATCCTCGACGAGCTCATCGAAGCCGGTCTGGAATCGCTGACCGGCGGCGGCGCGGAGATCTTCGACTGGGAGGTCCGCCAGCACATCGTCGACCACAACACCCACTGGGAAGACTGGTCGCGCATCCACCGTCTCGCGCACGAGAAGGGTCTCAAGACCCCGGCGACGATGCTGTACGGGCACATCGAGGAGCCCCGTCACCGCGTCGACCACGTGCTGCGGCTGCGGGAGATGCAGGACGAGACCGGCGGCTTCCAGGTCTTCATCCCGCTGCGCTACCAGCACGACTTCGTGGACATGAAGGACGGCAAGGTCCGCAACAGGCTCCAGGCGCGTACGACGATGGCGACCGGTGCCGAGGCGCTGAAGACCTTCGCGGTCTCCCGACTGCTGTTCGACAACGTCCCCCACGTCAAGGTGTTCTGGGTGATGCACGGCGTGCAGACCGCCCAGCTCGCGCTCCAGCACGGCGCGGACGACATGGACGGGTCGGTCGTCGAGTACAAGATCACGCACGACGCGGACAACTACGGCACACCGAACAAGCTCGGCCGCGAGGACCTGCTGGACCTGATCCGTGACGCGGGCTTCCGGCCCGTCGAGCGGAACACCCGGTACGAGATCCTCCGCGAGTACCCGGGCCCGGACGCCGGACGGCGCGAGGAGCCGCAGCCGATGCGCGTCTGACGCCGCGCCGCGCCGCACGTCGCACGTCGCGTCTCGCAGTGTGTCGCGACTCGTTGTACGAAAGCCCTGGCCGCCGTTCCGGCCGGGGCTTTCTCGCGTTTCGGACGGGGGTTGAGGGTGAAGAGGTGTAATGGTTACTCTCACCCTATGGCGCTTACATTCAAGCTGGACCCCGCGTTCGACCGGTCCCTGCGCGACGGCATCACCGAGCTGTGGGCCGATGTCACCGACGCGGGCGGCGCCGTCGGCTTCGTACCGCCCGCCGACGCCGAGGAGATCCGGCCGGAGCTGCTCAAGCACCTGGTCTCGATCGTCGAGGGCCGCACCCGGCTGCTCGTCGGCTACGACGAGGACGGCACCGTCGCCGCCACCGCCTTCCTCGCCCTCAACTCCCACCGTTTGATGACCCACTGGATCTGGCTCTACACGGTCATGGTCCACCCCCGTCACCAGGGCCGGGGGCACGGCCGCGAGCTGATGGCCGCGGCGGCCGACGCGGCCCGCGGGCTCGCCGGAGTCGAGGCCATCCGCCTCACCTGCCGGGGCGGCACCGGGGCCGACCGCTTCTACGCCTCCTGCGGCTACAAGGAGGTGGGCCGGGTGCCGGGCGCGATCCGGGTGACCGACGGGGACGACCGCGACGACGTCATCATGCTGCTCCCGCTCCACGGACAGCCTTCCGCGCCGATCCCGCTGCCCTGCTGACCGCTGCCCCGCCGCTCTGCTGTCCTGCGTGCCCCGCCCGCCCCGCTGTCCTGGCGCCCTATTGCCCGGCAACCCTGTGAACCACGTGAATTCGGGGCATGCTTCACTGGTCGGGCAGGAAATGCATCGTGAGATACGTCGAGCGTACGTAGAGAGAGGGTCAGCCGTGTCCGCTGCCAAGCCGAGCGCAACGATCCGGTACACGGCGTTGCGCGTGTTGATCTTCGTCGGCTGTTTCTTCGTCGCCGGCGTGGCCGTCCACTTCGGTCTGCTGCCCGCAGGGCTCGCGGGGTCCAACTTCGTGTGGGTCATCCTGCTCGGCCTGCTTCTCTCCGCGCCGCTCAGCTATGTGCTGCTGCGCAAGCAGCGTGACGAGATGTCCGCGCAGCTCATCACCACGGTCGACCGGACCAAGGCCCGCCTCGAAGCGAACCGGACCCGTGAGGACGCCGTCCAGTAGTCGCTGCCGAGCCGACGGCCCCGCGCCGACGAGCTGTTCAGCAGTCGACCGACCGGGGCGGCGGCGCTCATGCCCATGTAAGCGCTGCGTAAGCTTCCTCACACGTGCGCCCGCGCACACCGAACCCCAGACCGGAGCAGACCGCTCCAGTACTGGGGTTTTTCGGCTCTCCGGGCACTCCGGGCCTGGCCGGGCCGCATTCTCTGACCAAAGAAGGGCTTTGAGGTTCTCAAAGTTCAAGTGTTAACGTACTCGACATGAAGACAGCAGTGCGCCCCCGTCATGCCGCGAGCATCCCGCTCGTGGCGCGCCTGCATGTCGATCTCTGCCGCTGTATGTCCGCGGTCTGTTGCCGCAACGTCTGAACCGGCATCATGCAGCGGCGCCGCCCCTCGACGCGGGCGCCGCACCCCGTCCCCGTTCGACCGCACGACCGTACGTCTGTCCTCGTACGTCCCCGCTGCGTCCATCAGGAGTGTGTCCGTGTCCGCGAATCCCGCGTCCGCCGCCCCCGAGACCGGTAAGCCCTCCGGCTCCGGTTTCCGCATACCGAAGGTCCCGTTCTGGGCCCAGATCGTCGCCGGTCTGGTGCTGGGTGTCCTGCTCGGCTGGCTCGCCCGCAGCCAGGACATCAGCTGGCTCTACACCACGCTCGACAAGGTCGGCCACATCTTCGTCCAGCTGCTGAAGCTGGCCGTCGCGCCCCTCGTCTTCTTCGCGATCCTGGTGTCGATCACCAACCTGCGCAAGGTCAACAACGCCGCCAGGCTGGCCACCCGCACCCTGCTCTGGTTCATGATCACCTCGCTGATCGCGGTCGCCATCGGCCTCGCGATCGGCCTGATCACCAACCCGGGCTCCGGCACCGGCCTCACCCCGAAGGACGGCAAGCTCCCCGAGGGCAAGGGCTCCTGGCTCGACTTCCTGACCGGCATCATCCCGGACAACGTGATCACGCCGTTCACCGAGCTGAACGTCCTTCAGATCGTCTTCATGGCCGCCGTCGCCGGTATCGCCGCGCTCCAGCTCGGCGAGAAGGCCAAGCCGATCCTCGTCCTCAGCGAGTCGATCCTGGAGCTGCTCCAGAAGGCCCTGTGGTGGGTCATCCGCCTCGCCCCGATCGGCACCATCGGCCTCATCGGCTACGCGATCGCCGACTACGGCTGGGACCTGATCGGCAAGTACGCGACGTTCACCGCCGACGTCTACATCGGCTGCGCCCTGGTGATGTTCGGCGTCTACCCGCTGCTGCTCGCCACCGTCGCCAAGGTCAGCCCGCTCCAGTTCTTCAAGGGCGCCTGGCCCGCGATCCAGCTCGCCTTCGTCTCCCGCTCCTCGGTCGGCACGATGCCGGTCACCCAGAAGGTCACCGAGCGCCTCGGTGTGCCGAAGGAGTACGCGTCGTTCGCCGTGCCGTTCGGCGCGACCACGAAGATGGACGGCTGCGCCGCGATCTACCCGGCGCTGGCGGCGATCTTCATCGCGCAGATCTTCGACGTGCAGCTGGGCATCGGTGACTACCTGCTGATCGCCTTCGTCTCGGTGATCGGTTCGGCGGCCACCGCCGGTCTCACCGGTGCGACGGTCATGCTGACCCTCACCCTGTCGACGCTCGGCCTCCCGCTGGAGGGTGTCGGCCTGCTGATGGCCATCGACCCGATCCTGGACATGATGCGCACCGCCACGAACGTGGCCGGCCAGGCGCTGGTCCCGGTGATCGTGTCGGCCCGCGAGAAGATCCTCGATCACGACGCGTACAACTCGGCCTCCTCGTCCCCGGTCGACGAGATCGACACGCTCGACGTCCAGGACGCGGCGCCGAAGGCGAAGGTCCCGGTCACCGCTTAGCGCCTTCGCCGCGCAGCCCCTTGAGCGCGCGGCGACGACGCCCGTACGACGGAGCGCCCCCGGTCCTCAACGGTCCCGGGGGCGCTCCGCTGTTGTCAGGGGTTGTGGAAGACGACCTCGGGGTTGGCCGGGGTCGGGCCGTTCAGCAGGGGACGGTTCCGGTCGCGCAGGTGGCGGTCGAAGAAGGCGGTCACGTAGCCCCGGGTTATCTGCGTCGAACGGGTCGCGGAGATCGTCACCGTCGGGTCCTCCAGGCCGAGCTGTTCGGTGAGCTCGGGGGTGTCGGTGAACGTGAAGTGCCCGGAGCCCGCCACGGTCAGCCAGCGCTTCCAGCCGTCCAGCCGGGCCCAGTCCTCCTTCCAGCTCGTGTCGGCGCTGTCCGGGGAGTGGCTGTCGGCGGTGCCGAGCATCATGAAGGGCCGGCCGCCGAGACCCGAATCGGGAACTCGCCCGTAGAACGCCCCGTCCATGTTGATCCCGGCGTCCACCCGGCGGTCACCGGCCATCGTGGAGACCGCCGCGCTGCCCCCGATGGAGTGGCCCGCCGTGCCGACCCGGTGCGGGTCGATCATGTCCGCGTACCGCCAGGCCCGCGTGTGCGAACCGTCGCGCCGCTCTCCGGTCAGCCGGTCCAGTACGAAGGAGAGGTCGGTGCCCCGTCCGGCCGAGACGGCGGCCAGGATCTTCTTCATGGCCTCCAGGTCCGGAGCCTCCTTCACCCGTTCGCACGCGACGCAGGTGAGCACCCGTCCGTCGGGGAGGGAGATGCCGGTCGACTCGTAGGCGTGGTCGACGGTCGCCACGACATAGCCGCGGCTCGCCAGTTCCTCGGCCAGGCCGGTCAGCGTCGCGCGGGGCGTGCCGAAGCCGGGGGAGAGCATCACCAGCGGGAACCTGCCGCGGGCCGGACGGGCGTTGTCGCGGGCGTGGGTGCGGGTGGCGCCGAGCACGGCGGGCGGGATGACCTTGTCCAGGTCCTGCTGGACCAGGAAGAGCCTGGCCTCCTCCGTCGTCATGTACGGGGCCGGGGTGCCGCCGCCGTGCCGCCGGGCCGGGTAGTTCACCGACACCATCAGCTCGCGGGAGTCCGCTTCGGGCACCCAGGGGTCCCGGCGGGAGTGGTCGGCCAGGAGGAACGTGTCACGGCCGGTCGCGTAGGTGCCGGTCGGGCGGGGAAGCGTCGGGGGCGTGACGGCGGTGCTCTGCGTGCCGCCGATGCTGTTCGTGTCGGTGTCGCCGGGGGAGGTCACGGTGGTGGTCGTGGTGGCGGTCGCCGTTGCTGACCGGGCTGTTGCCGCGGTGGCGGGTGCGGCGAGGGTCGCGGCGGTCGCTAAGGCCACGACCATGACTGCGGTACGGCTGCGAAGGCTGGTCTTCATGCGGGGAACGGTAGGGGGAAGGGCGGCTGTCCACATCATGCGCCGGTGGGAGCCCGTGTCAGACCTCGGGTGTACGGGTTCCCGGAATGTCCCCGGCCGCTGCTGCGGAGGGACTAGGGCCGCCGGGCCCCGTCGGCCCGCCGGGCCCCGGCGTGCCCCGGCGGATTCCAATCCGCGCGACGGGGCGGGGCGGGGCCGCGCCGTACTCTTACGGAGGAGCAGGGGCAGCGGGGCGGGAGGATGTCGGACGTGGGTGCTGTGAAGAGCAAACGGATGCCACGCGCCGTGCGTGAGCAGCAGATGATGGACGCCGCGGTGCAGACCTTCGGGCAGCGCGGGTACCGGGCTGCCTCGATGGACGAGATCGCGGAGCTGGCCGGCGTGTCCAAGCCGTTGGTCTACCTGTATCTGAACTCCAAGGAGGAGCTCTTCACCGCCTGCATCAGACGTGAGGCGAACGCGCTGGTGGACGCGGTACGGGCCGGGGCGGAGCCGGGACTTCCGGCCGATCGGCAACTGTGGTCCGGGCTGCGGGCGTTCTTCACCCACACCGCGGAGAACCCGGACGGCTGGGCGGTGTTGAACCGCCAGGCGCGGACGCACGGGGAGCCGTTCGCCACCGAGGTCGCCGTGATGCGGGGCGAGATCGTTGCGTTCGTGACGGGTCTGATCGGGGCGGCGGCCCGCGAGGCGCACCACGATCCGGCGCTCCCCGACCGGGATGTGGCGGGGCTCGCGCAGGCCCTGGTGGGCGCCGCGGAGGCGCTCGCCGGCTGGGCGAACGACACCCCGGGCGTCTCGGCGAAGGAGGCCGCGGCCACCCTGATGAACTTCTCCTGGGCGGGCCTGGAGAACCTGATGAACGGCAGCCCCTGGCAGCCCCCGACGTAGTCGGAGCAGGGCCGGAGCCGGGGCCTGCGGGTGCGGGTGCGGCGCTCGGGTGCGGGTGGCCGGGTGCTGGTGGCCGCGGTCCAGCCCCCCGCCGTCCCGACCTGCCACTATGTGTCCCGGGTGACCGTCCCCGTCAGATGGACGCGGTCGCCGCTGCTGCCGCCCCGCAGCTCGAACGTGGAGCCCGTGTCATCGGCCGCGTACGTCACGGTGGAGGGCAGCAGGACGGGTGCCTTGAAGTCGGCCCGTACGGACCGGATCCGGCCGGGTTCGTCGGACTCGGCGAGAGCGCGGGCCACCGTCCACATGCCGTGCGCGATGGCCCGGGGGAAGCCGAACAGCCGGGCCGTGAGCGGGTACAGGTGGATGGGGTTGCGGTCGCCCGAGGCGGCGCCGTACCGCCGACCCAGATCCCCGGGCAGCCGCCACTCGGCCACCGTGCGAAGCCCGGCCGGAGGCGGGTTGCCCGAGCCGCCGCCGTTTCCGGTCTCCGTACGGCTGGCGCCGCCTCCGGGCCCGCCGCCGTTCCCCGGTGCCGCGTGCCGTGAGAGATAGCCGCTCCGCGACTCCCACACCAGCTCACCGGCGACCCGCGCCTCCGTCGCCATCGTGACCTCCGTGCCCCTGTGGTGGGGCGTCAACTCGGATGCGTACACAGAGAGTTCGAGCGAATCGGTGGGGTGCGTCGGCCGGTGCCGGGTGATCTCGATCCAGGTGTGGACGAGTCCGACGACGGGCAGCGGGAACGCCCGGCCGGTCATCAGCCGCATGGCGAGCGGAAAGCCCAGGACGTGCGGGTACGTGAGCGGCAGAGGCCCCGGTTCCGGCCCGTCGAAGCCGCAGATCCTGCGGTACGTGGCGAGGGGGCCGGGGGTGATGGGGGCGGCGGGGAGGGTGAGGCGGCCGGTGGGCAGTGTGGCGCCGTCGCGTCCGGCCCGCTTGAACGGGGATGTGACGGCTCCGCGTACCAGGGAGGCGCTCAGGCTCGGCATCGCGGTCACGCTCCCAGCAGGCTCTGGCCGCAGACCCGCAGGACCTGGCCGTTGACGGCGCTGGAGGCGGGCTGGGCGAACCAGGCGGTCGTCTCGGCGACGTCGACCGGGAGGCCGCCCTGCGAGAGGGAGTTCATCCGGCGCCCCGCCTCGCGGATGAGGAGCGGTACGGCGGCGGTCATCTTCGTCTCGATGAAACCGGGGGCGACCGCGTTGACCGTGACGCCGTGTTCGGCGGCGGCGCGGGGGGCCAGTGAGCGGACCAGGCCGATGATGCCCGCCTTGCTGGCCGCGTAGTTGGTCTGGCCGTTGTTGCCCGCGATGCCCGCGATGGAGGCGGTGGCGACGATCCGGCCGCCGCGGTTGACCGTGCCCGCCCTCAGGAGCGCGTCCGTGGTGCGCAGCACGCTGTCGAGGTTGACCTCGATGACGGAGGCCCAGCGGTCGGCCGGCATGTTGGCGAGGCGGCGGTCGCGGGTGATGCCCGCGTTGTGGACGAGGACGTCGAGCCCGCCGGGGGCCGCGGCGGCGATGCGTTCGGCGGCGTCGGGCGCGGTGATGTCGAGCGGCAGGGCGGTGGCGCCGAGCCGGTCGGCGGTGCGGACCAGGTCGTCCTCGGCCTGCGGGACGTCCAGGCAGATGACCCGGGCGCCGTCACGGGCCAGGACGGAGGCGACCGAGGCGCCGATGCCCCGGGCGGCGCCGGTGACCAGGGCGGTGCGGCCGGACAGCGGCGCCGCCCAGTCGGCGACCGGGTCGGGGGCGGCGGCGGTCAGCTCGATGACCTGGCCGCTGATGTAGGCGGACTTGGGGGAAAACAGGAAGCGGAACGTGGACTCGGCGGAGGCCACCGCCCCCGGAGCGATGCGCAGGAGCTGCGCGGTGGAGCCCTTGCCGGTCTCCTTGCCCAGGGAACGTACGAACCCTTCGAGGGCCTGCTGAGCCGCCGCCTGGTGGTGGTCGTCGGGGGACGGCGGCGTACCGAGTACGACGATGCGGCCGCCGGGGGCGAGGGAGCGTACGACGGGGTGCAGGGCGGAGTGCACGTCGGCGAGCCCGGCGGCGGACGTGACGTCCGTCGCGTCCAGGAGGATGCCGACGGGCCGTTCGGCACGGTCGGTGACCTTCAGCCCGGTAGCACCGAGCAGCGCCCGGAGCTCGTCCCCGATCGCCGGTTTCCCCGCCGTGAGGTGCAGCAACGGGCCGTCGAGGCTCGGCCTCTCCAGCGACCAGCGGCGCAGGGCGGCGGGCTGCGGCAGGCCGAGGCCGCGGGTGAGAAATCGGCCGGGTGCTGTGCCGGTGAAGTGCAGATAGCGGTCGGCCATTGTCCAGACTCCCTGCTCGGTCGTAGATTTACTCCAAAGTAAGGTTACTCAAGAGTCAGGAGTAGGTCGAGATGAACGCGATCGAGAGGAACGCGATCGGGAGGATTCCCCTCGCACTCCCGCAGCCGCGCCGGGTCGCGGTCATCGGTGGCAGCCGCATTCCGTTCGCGCGCTCCGACGGCCCGTACGCCGAGGCGTCCAACCAGGACATGCTCACCGCCGCGCTCGACGGGCTGATCGAGCGGTACGGCCTGGCGGGGCAGCGGGTCGGTGAGTTCGTCGCGGGGGCCGTCCTCAAGCACAGCCGGGACTTCAACCTCGCCCGCGAGACGGTCCTCGGCTCGGCCCTGGACCCGCGCACGCCCGCGTACGACCTCCAACAGGCATGCGGCACCGGCCTCCAAGCGGTGATCGCCGCCGCCAACAAGATCGCGCTCGGCGCCGTCGACTCCGCCATCGCGGGCGGCGCCGACACCACGAGCGACGCTCCGCTCGGCGTCAACGACCAGCTGCGCAGGCTCCTGCTGGCGGCCCGCCGCGCGAAGTCGACGGGCGGCCGGATCGCGGCACTCGCGGGCGTACGTCCCCGGCACCTCGTCCCGGACATCCCGCGCAACGCCGAACCCCGCACCGGCCTGTCCATGGGCGAACACGCGGCGGTCACCGCCCGCCGGTGGGACGTCTCCCGTGAGGCCCAGGACCTGCTGGCGGCCACGAGCCACCAGCGGCTGGCGGCGGCGTACGAACGCGGCTTCCTGCACGACCTCGTCGTCCCGTACCGGGGCCTGGCCCGCGACCAGAACCTGCGCCCCGGCTCCACGGTGGAGAAACTCGCCACGCTGAAACCGGTGTTCGGCGCGGGTCACCCCGATGCGACGATGACCGCGGGCAACTCCACCCCGCTCACCGACGGCGCCGCGACCGTCCTGCTGGCGAGCGAGGAGTGGGCCGAGCGGCGGGGCCTGACGCCACTCGCGTACCTCTCCCTGTACGAGACGGCGGCCGTGGATTACGTGAACGGCGAGGACGGGCTGCTGATGGCGCCCGCGTACGCCGTGCCGCGGCTGCTGGAGCGGGCCGGGCTGAGCATCGAGGACTTCGACCTGTTCGAGATCCACGAGGCGTTCGCCTCCCAGGTACTCGCCACGCTCGCCGCCTGGGAGAAGCAGGGGCTCGCCCCCGTCGACCGGGACAAGCTCAATGTGGCGGGGTCCTCGCTCGCCACCGGGCACCCGTTCGCCGCGACGGGGGCCAGGATCGTCGCCACGCTGGCCAAGCTCCTGGCGGAGCGCGACGCGCCGGGGCGGGGACTGATCTCGATCTGCGCGGCGGGCGGACAGGGAGTCACGGCGATTCTCGAACGCGCCTGAGGGTTCGGCGAGATCCTCGGAGTACGAGCCCTTTCGCATCCCTCTCTTCCCCTTCTTTTCCGCACCGCCGCACGCCGCACCGCCGCACGCCGCATCGCCGCACGCCGCACCGCCGCACCGCCGCACGCCGCACCGCCGCATCGGCCACGCCGGATGGACGGCCCGGCGACCGACCCGCCCGCCCCCCCAGTTGAGGAGCCGCACGTGTCCACGCCACCCGCCACACCCACCGTCCCGGTCCTGGTCGAGCCCACGAAGACCAGGGCGGCCGACGGAACAGTACGGGAGGTCTCCGTACCCGCCTTCGCGCCGCGCGACCTGCGTGGTTCGCTCGCCGAGATCCCGTTCGACAACGCCCGCGAGGCCCCGTCCGGGGCGGTACTCAGCCGCAAGCAGCAGGACGGCCGCTGGCGGGACGTGACGGCCGCCGAGTTCGCCGCGGAGGTGCTGGCGGTCGCCAAGGGCCTGATGGCGGAGGGGCTCCGGGCCGGAGACCGGATCGCGATCATGTCCCGTACGACCTACGAGTGGACGCTGCTCGACTTCGCGTCGTGGGCCGCCGGGCTGGTCACCGTACCGATCTACCCGACCTCGTCGGCGTTCCAGGCCCGCTGGATCCTCCAGGACTCCGGCGCGGTCGCGTGCGCCGTGGAGACGAAGGAGCAGGGCCGGCTGATCAGCCAGGAGCGCAAGCAGCTCGGCCACCTGGCCCATCTGTGGCAGCTCGACACCGGGGCGGTCGGCCGGCTCAAGACGCTCGGCAAGGACATCCCCGACGCGGCCGTCGCCGCCCGCCGGGCCACCCTGGAACCGGACACCCCCGCCACCCTCGTCTACACCTCCGGCACCACGGGCCGGCCCAAGGGCTGCGTCCTGACCCACGGCAACTTCTTCGCCGAGGTCGACAACGCCATCGAACTGCTCCACCCGGTCTTCAAGTCCGTGTCGGCGTACCCGGCGTCGACGCTCCTGTTCCTCCCGCTCTCCCATGTCTTCGGACGGATGGTCGCGATCGGCTGCATGCGGGCGCGGGTCCGCCTGGGCCACGCCCCGTCCATCCGGACGGAGGATCTGCTGGCCGACCTCGCGGGCTTCAAGCCGTCGTTCCTGCTGGCCATTCCGTACGTCCTGGAGAAGGTCTACAACACGGGCCGGGCGACCGCCGAGAAGATGGGCCGGGCCTCGTCCTTCGACCGGGCCGCCCGGATCGCCCAGCGCTACGGCGAGGCGGTCGAGGCGGCCCAACACGGCAGGGGCCCCGGACCGGGCCTCGGCCTGCGGGCGGCCCGAGCGCTCTACGACCCGCTGGTCTACCGCCGTATCCGTGCGGCGCTCGGCGGCCACGTCCGGTACGCGATCTGCGGCGGCTCTCCGCTGGGGCACCGGCTCGCCGCGTTCTACGCGGGCGCGGGCATCGAGATCTTCGAGGGCTACGGCCTCACCGAGACCACCGCCGCCCACACGGTGACCCCGCCCCTCAAACCCCGCCTCGGCACCGTCGGCTGGCCGCTGCCGGGGGCCTCCGTACGGATCGCGGACGACGGCGAGATCCTGCTGCGCGGGGGCCAGGTGTTCCAGGGCTACTGGGACGCCGAGCGCGGCGGGCCGGTCCCCGTGCTCGACGACGGCTGGTTCGCGACGGGCGACCTGGGGGAGCTGGACGAGGAGGGCTACCTGACGATCACCGGCCGCAAGAAGGACATCATCATCACGTCCGGCGGCAAGAACGTCACCCCGGCCCCACTGGAGGACTGGCTGCGCGCCCACCCGCTGGTCAGCCAGTGCATGGTGGTCGGCGACAACCGCTCCTTCATCACCGCCCTGATCACCCTGGAGCCGGACGGCCTCCAGCACTGGCGCCAGATGCGCAAGAAGCAGGACGTCCCGATGAGGGACCTGGTGAACGACGAGGAGCTGCGGGCCGCCCTGCAACGCGCGGTCGACGAGGCCAACCGCCTGGTCTCGCGCCCGGAGTCGATCCGCAAGTTCACGGTCCTGCCGGGCGACTTCACCGAGGCGAGCGGCCACCTGACCCCGTCCCTGAAACTGAAGCGGGACGCGATCGCACGAGACTTCTCGGCCCAGATCGAGGAGCTGTACCGGAAGTGAGGGCGTGTGTGGTGATGATCGAGTGGCGGTCGGCCGTTTTGTCGGTTCCGGCGAAAGTTGCCAGAAACCGCGTCTACCCGCGATAACGTCGCAGGTCACGAACTCTGCTCCCCGCGCGTGCGGGGTTGACCCCCGGCCGGTCGGTGCCGTCCGGGACTCGATCACCTGCTCCCCGCGCGTGCGGGGTTGACCCCCACGCTGCGCAGACACACAAGTCGCAGTGCAACTGCTCCCCGCGTGCGGGGTTGACCCCGGTGGCCGGCTCATCCACCGCAGCGCCGCCCACTGCTCCCCGCGCGTGCGGGGTTGACCCCCCGACGTTCGCGCCGCTCACCCGGGACGACGGCTGCTCCCCGCCATCGCGGGGTTGATCCCAGCCGCTTCTGCGGGTTCGAGTGCATCAACCTCTGATCCCCGATCCGGCGCGGGGCTGGTCCCGCGAAGATCATTTCTCGCTGGAGTTCGCCGAGCTGCTCCCCGCGCGAGCGGGGCTCGCCCACAGCGCCGGGGCTGTCGGCGACGCTGGAGTTGCGGCAGTCTGGTGTGCGATCAACTCGCTTAGATTCCACGGCACTTCGCACCACGCACCCTACTGCTCGGTTGTCGACCGGAGGACTCTTCACCCATGCGCTCGATCCGCATCAGCCTGCTCGCTCTGCTGTCGCTCCTCGCGGGCCTGCTCACCGTCACGGCCGCAGCGAGCCCCGCAGCCGCCGCCCCCAACTTCAAGGCGCCGTATCCCTGTGGTCAGCAATGGACCTACAGCCACCATTCGGCCGAGGTCAGACAGGCTCTCGACTTCGTCCGCACGGACGGCGGCCCGACCGCCGGGTCTCCGGTCCTGGCCTCCTCGGGCGGTACCGCGTACCGCTACTCCCAGCCGAGCGGTGCGGGCAACTACATCGCCATCGATCACGGGGGCGGCTGGCAGACGTACTACTTCCACCTGGCCTCGTACTCCGTCGCCAACGGTGCCCAGGTCGCCCAGGGTCAGCAGATCGGCGTGACCGGCTCCACCGGCAACAGCTCGGGGGACCATATCCACTACGAGCAGCTCTACAACGGAGTCGGCCAGAACATTGCGATCAACGGCCAGTCGCTGGCCCCGTACCCCGGTTCGTACTACAGCAAGTACCTGACCAGCGACAATGGTTGTGGCGGAAACGGTGGCGGGAAGTACTGGGTCGACACCTTCGCCAATGCCACCGGCTACGCGGCAGCCAACACCGGCGACGCGCAAGGCGTGCTGAACGCGGGTACGAACTACGTCTACTGCAAGGTCTGGGGTGCCCAGGTCGGTTCCGGCAGCAGCTACAACCACTGGTGGCTGCGCACGGACCTGGACACGGTGTACGCGGGCAAGAACGGCCGCAATGCCTATGTGTCCGCGTACTACCTCTCCCGCTGGGGCAACGACGAGGCCCGCGACAACAACGGAGCGGTGGTCCCCGACTGCTGACGCCTCAACCTGACGCCAGACCAGGTCCCCTCTGAAAGGGGCGGGCCGCCGACACCCGCACCGGCCGCGACATCGCCCTCTGCACCTTCGGCGTACCCAAGGGGGCCTCGGACATGCGCGGTTCAGCGCAACAGGGAAGATGAGCGGTGGGCGGCACAGTACCTAGGTTTGAAGCCTCTACTCTCAGGAGGCACTCCGATGGCGACTGCTTGCCCCTTCCTGCTCGACCGCAACGGCACGGACCTGCACGCCGAGAACGCACGCCTGCGCGGGCAGGGGCCGGTGGCTTCGGTGGAGCTCCCGGGTGGGATCCCGGGCTGGAGCGTGGTGGACCACGCTCTGGCCAAGCGGGTGCTCACCGACCCACGATTCGTGAAGAATCCGCAGCGCTGGCCGGCTTTCGCCGCTGGTGAGATACCAGCGGACTGGCCGTTGATCAGCTGGGTCGTGATGGACAACATGACGACCCATGACGGTGCCGACCACAACCGTCTGCGCAAGCTGATCTCGCAGGCGTTCACCCCGCGCCGGGTGGACGAGACCCGCCCGATGGTCGAGAAGATCACCGCCGAACTCCTCGACGGCCTGGCGGACGTGCCGCCCGGCGAGGTTGTCGACCTGAAGGGGCGCTTCGCCTATGCCCTGCCCGCCGCGGTGATCTGCGACCTGTTCGGCGTTCCCGCCGAGTCGCGTGCCGAGGTGCTGCGCGGCGGTGAGGTGACCACCAGTACGTCGCTCACGGAGGAGGAGGCGGCGGCCAACGTCGCGCACTGGCACCAGGCGCTGGGCGGCCTGGTCGACGCGAAGCGCCGTGCGCCGGGGGACGACCTGACCAGCGTTCTCATCGACGCGGCGTTCGAAGGGCAGCGGCTGACCCACGAGGAGCTGGTCGGCACCCTGTTCCTGATGCTCGGCGCGGGCTCCGAAACGGTGATGAACCTGCTGTGCCACGCGGTCACCAACCTTCTGGCCCACCCCGACCAGCTGGAGATGGCGCTGAGCGGCCAGGTCCCCTGGGAGCAGGTCGCCGAAGAGGTCCTGCGCGTGCAGTCGCCGATCAACCAGCTGCCGTTCCGGTTCGCCACCGAGGACATCGAGATCGGCGGGGTGACGATCGGCAAGGGCGACCCGGTCCTCATGGGCTTTGCCGCGACGGGCCGCGATCCGCAGCTGCACGGCGAGGGCGCGGACCGCTTCGACATCACCCGTACCAACAAGACGCATCTGTCGTTCGGCCACGGATCGCACTTCTGCATCGGCGCACCGCTGGCCCGGATGGAGTTCGCGATCGCGCTGCCCGCCCTGTTCGGCCGGTTCCCCGATCTGGAGATCGCGGTGGCGAACGACGAGTTGGTACCGCTGCCGTCGTTCATCATGAACGGCCCCCTCACGCTGCCCGTACGCCTGGGGAAGCCGCGGAGCGTTTAGGCCCTGTGCGGCGGACGATGTGCCCGTCGGGTCTGCGGCATGCGGCTTGCGCGTACGACTTACGGCTCATGGCTCGCCGCAGGCGGTCTGGCGGCGGGGTGATCCGACGTATGCGGGCGGCAACAAGGGACCGTAACGACTGCCGGAATCAGGCAGTGCTCTTCGGCAGGGGGCGGACATGATGATGTTCGCATCGGTAGAAGAAGACGCGCGATTACCGGATTCCCGACGGTACGCCGGAGGAGCTGCGGTACTTCCTGGAGCACGGGCGGTACGAGACGGCCGCATAGGCACGTCCGTCCGTAGGCTCACGGACCGGACCGGGAGGGGTGGCAAATGGGCGGGTCGAGCGAGAGCGAGATCCCTCCCGAGGGCCGCTTCGTGCTGCACCGGTTCAACGGTGACGAGGTGTACCGCTTCCACTCCGCCGTCATGTTCGTGGTGGACGAGCCCGACAGCGGTACGGCGTGCGGGCCGACGCTCTGGTTCGAGGTCGCGGGCGACCACGATGCCGTGCAGCGGTGCGAGGACACGGCGAGTTCGGGGATGGCGCCGTACGCGGAGGTGGGCGTCGAACTCCCTGCGGCCGGGGTCGAGGCGGTGGCCGAAGCGGACCGGCTGGTCGGGCGGACGTTCCTGATGCCCGGTGCGATGGACGGTGAGGACTCGGCGATGTCGCTGTTCTACTACTACGACAACGAACCGCTGTGGGACAGCCGGATCACGGTCCTCTCGCGCGCGGGCGACCGGTTCCGGCTGCGGTGGACGGCGGTCTGCGAGGACGTGAACTTCTACGACGGCAGCACGCCCGCGACCGAGGTGGAGATCGAGGGAGAGTTCCGGTTCAAGGTCCTGGAGCAATGGGCTGCGTCCCCGCGCCCGACGTGAGCGGTAGGGGCGATTCCCGCTCCCAACACCTGTACATCATGCTCCACTTGACCGTCAGCCCGGCTTTCTCCACCTCGCCCGGTCCACCGGATCCGAGCAGCGCGAGCACCAGTGGCCGATCCCCTGGTGGTACGTCCAGCCCAGCTCCCGCACGCGTTCCACGGACGCCTCGGCGGTGTGCATGATGTGGCCCCAGAAGTCCTCTTCTATGGGAGGGGCAGGGTCCGCCACCACCAGGTCGAACATGGTGTGGGTGTCGCAGTGCGGCCAGTCGCAGGCCAGGTAGAAGCGGACCGGGCCCGGCGCCTCGCCCTCGCTCGCCAGCGTCATGGATGAACCCCTCCCCTCGCGAGCGCGTCGTACCTCGCTGTGTCGGCAACCCTTCGGACAGTAACCGAAGGGCGCTTCATCGGGAGGGCGCTTGCGGAGGCGTTCGGGCGTGCGGAATCAGAACCGGAGCGCGCCGATCGGCCGACGCGCCGTCCGGGCATCGATCGCGCCCAACTCCATTTCGGTGGGGGCGCTTTCCTCGCAGATCTCCCGCAACGCCCGTGCGGCCTTGAGCGCGCGCTTGGTTCCGGTACGGATCAGCCGGGCCAACTGGCGTGCTGCTGCTGGGACATGGGGGACAGGTGTACGCGGTCCGGGGGCTCGCCGGCCGTGCCGTCGGCCGCCGGGACGTGCGGTACCGCCTCCCGGAGCGCCGCGTACAGCTCGGCTGCGGCGCCGGATGCGGATGCGGCGGGGGCGGGATGGCGGCGGGGGTGGCGTGGGGGCTCATCCGTGGCTCCTGGTGGCGTGCTCGATGGGTACGTTCTGGTCCGGTGCCGGAGGGTGGGCGAACAGGGGGAATGCGGAGACCGTGATGGTCATGGCTCCTCCAGCGTGACGGGAAGAAGAATCCAACCCGGAGGATGACTCCGTCGAGCGATACCAGCTAGCTTTGACGAGCTTCGATCATCAGCTCTCGCGTCGCGGCAGTCCATGGAGCTGATTGCGAGGACGGCGCGGGAGTTCGAGGCCAGAACCTAGAGGTGGGTACAGAAGATGCTGCGACACGACCTCCCCGAAGGTGCGTGGACGAAGTCCTCGTACAGCGGCGACAACGGAGGGTCTTGCGTCGAGACGCAGCCAACGGTGGACGGCCTCTTCGGGGTGGGCGACAGCAAGGGCCGCACCCTCGGTGCCACACCTTCGCTGCGGCTTCCTGGCAGTCGTTCGTCGCGGCCGTGCGGAACGATGTGGTCTGATCGCGTATGAACCCGGCGTACTGCGTGACCCGGAACCACATTGAGTTGTGGAACGAGCGGGTTCTGCCGGATCGCCCCACAGCGGTCGGCCTCGGCACCGTGCTGCGCGGGTCTCTTCTTCCGTTTGCTGTCTGGCTGGGAGTGGCGGTCTGCGCGGGTTTCTTCCAGGGGCCGGTGATCCCGGCGGCCGTCGCGGGATTGTTGTCGGCCGCGTTCCTGACGGGCTTCGTGATCCGAAGGAGGGCCCGGCACTCCACGCGGTGCTGCGTCTACGGTGCGCTGGGCGGAGTGCTGGACAAGTCGATGATGGGGTTCTGAGCGCCGTGGTCGAGCGACCGGGCGAGGCGCCGAGGCATGGCCCCACCGGCCCCTACGTCATGGACGATCCGTCCGCCCGCCGCAGCCGGCCCCCCGCCCCGCCCCAACCGCTGCGAACAGGTCACGAACTGTGCACAGGCCCGTTCCGGGGAAGGGTGTTCTGGGAGCATCGGGCTTCGCCTACCCGGGGAGTCCCCATGCGTGCCGCTGCTCTCGCGATCACTGCCGTTGCCACCGTCGCGTTGGTCACGGGCTGTAGTTCCACTCCCGGCGAGGATCTGGAGGACTGGTACACCTCGGGCGGTGAGAAACAGATCGAGCAGATGCGGGAGGACGCCTCGCGGGTCAACGAGGTGAGTATGGGGACCTTCAATCAGATGGGGCCCGCCTGTGAGGATCTCCTGAAGCATCTGCCTGCCGCCGAGGACCTGGATGCGATACCGGACGAGCCCGCGCAGATCACCTGGAAGGCTGCGCTGAAGGGGCTTCGCAAAGGGGCTACCGAGTGCAAAGCCGGAGTCGGTTCGGAGGACGGTGCGAAGGCGTCGCGCGGCATCATGACCGTCCAGCTCGATGGGCTTCCCAACCTGCGCGACACGGTTTCGAGGATCAAGGACAAGCTGGCCTCGGACTAACGGGACTGCGCTCAGCCGGGGTGGGTGGGTCAGCCGCCCTGTCCGGCGCTTCCCATCGGGCCGACCGTCACCGGGGAGCCCGAGCCGTCCGTGACGGGCAGCGTGGCGGCACCCGGCCAGTCCAGGGTCACGGACTTCGTCTCGTCCGGCGGGGTCACCACCAGCCCCGTGATACGCACACCGGAACCACCCGACTCGTTCAGCGGGTAGGTGATACCGAAGAAGATCCGCTCCCCGTCCTTGAGAACATCCGGACCCATATCCCGGCCCGCCCGCTTCGCCGACAGCGGCCCCTCACTCGTCTTCAGGTCGACACCCGCATACCCCGAGACCGAGCAGTCCCCGCCACCACCGTTCTTCAGCTCCACCACGACCGTGCCCTCACCCTCATCGCTGATGCTCCGGTCCGACGCCGTGATCTCCAGCTCGTCCGTACGGCACTTCCCGACCCCGCCACCCGCACCGGAACCGCCCCCGCCCGTCGCACCGTTCCCGCTGGAACCCTTCCCCTCGGAACCGTCCGCACCGCCCTTGCCCGCACCGGCCTGATCCGAACCACCACCCGACGACGACGCGGACGACCCGGCGGACGCGGACGACGGGGCACCCCGGCCCGTACCGTCCTCCTCACCCTGGCACGCCGTGAGCGACAGACTCGCGGCAACGGCCAGAGCGGCGAAGGTGAGCTTGTGAACGCGCATCGTGTCTTCCTCAACATCGGTTGTCGGCAGTGCCGGTCGGCAGTGACTGCCGCTCGGTACGGGTCAGTACGAGCGAGCATTTCTGATCACCTAGACCCGCCCGGCCCGGCCCCCCGTTCCGCCCAACCACCCCCTAATACACCCCTGTTACACGCACACCCAGGCACAACACGACGGAACCCGCTCCCCTCCCAGCCACGCCACCGGTCCCCACCCCCAACCCCCACCCGCACCCAGCCACCGCCCGCTGGGACAGACCCGTAACCCGCCCAACCTTGACCACCACCGGTGGGATGCCCCCTCTCTTTACTCTCACGACATGAATGTGTTTCACGGCGCCGATGGCCGGTACCCGGAGATGACCAACGGCGGCACGGCGGTGTTCGTGGACGTGCTGGCGCTCGCCGTGTCCACGCTGGCCCACGAGCCGTGGGACTTCCGCTTCGCCGCCCTGCTGACCCTCCAGGACCAGAACGTGATGGGCCGTGGGGTGGTCGGCTTCGACCTGGCGGAGCTCGACTGGGGGGACACGCCGCAGGAGGCCGCGATGGCCTCGTGCGTACGTCACCGGGTGCTGGACGCGCTGCCGTTCTTGGAGGCGTGCGTGTTCTGCACGGCCGGGGTTTGGGGGCCTACGTACCGGTCTACGCCCTGCGATGCGCCGTCGAAGTGGTCTTGGAGTGCGGATCATGGCGCGGTGATCCGTCGTCATGAACTGCCTGATGAGCCCTGCGAGTGAGGGTGAGGGCGGACCTCACACGGGCAGGTGCGAAACGCCCGGTATGCCATCAAACCCACTTCCTGTAAATCTGTTGACGTGCACATCGAGCGATGATTTTCTTCGATGTGCTCTTGTATCGAGAAAAGTGTCAGCAAGGAAAATTTCTTGGGGGTGCTGATGTGCATAGCGGTCCCCCTCCGGGGCGATTCTGTGAAGTTCTCGGCGAAATTAATTCCCATCCGGAAATGGCCGAGTTACGTGAAACGCGCAATGCGGACGCGGTGAAATGAGAATGAGTAGCGATGTCTCTCGGAAGCCGCTCGGCCATCTTGTCCGAGACCTCAGCCTCAGCGAGCGCAGACCCATTGCCCTATTCGCCGCGCTCGCGCTCGCAGGCGCGGTAGCAGAAGCGACCGTACCCTTACTCGTCGGAGCTTCGCTGAGTGCCGCACTGGATGCGGGGACAGGGCAACTGGCCGCAACTGTGCTGGGATTGGGCGCGGCCCTTGCCGTAGGAATCATCACTAACGTCACCCGGAATGCCATCGCCTCGCGGATCAAGGTACGCAACGCGGCACGGTTGCGCACCTCGATCGGTGAGAAAGCGGCGCGAGCACCACGCGAAGTGGCGGCATCCGCGCATCAGGCACAGGTCGCCACGGTCGTTTCCTACGATGTCGAACGAGTGACCGGTTTCCCCATTGCTCGTATCAAGCTCGTTGCCTCGATCATCGGCATGGCTGTCGTCTCCGCCTACTTGCTGTGGATCTCACCGTGGGTGACCCTGCTCATCCTCGTGGGCGTGCCGACTTTCATGTGGCTCACGACGAAGATCGCGGAGCCTCTTGAGGAACGCCAGGAGAGGCACCGCGAACTACTGGGAAAAGTGACCGAGTTGAGTTCGGACATTGCCCTGGGGCTGCGCATCCTGCGCGGACTAGGCGCGCAGAACGTCATGCGGGCACGGTTCGAAAAGGCGTCCCTGGACACCGAGCAGGCCGGGGTGAGGGTTGCCCGGACCGAGGCGCTCCTGTTCGTCTCGGGCAACCTGCTGCCGGGCATCCTCCTCACCGGTGTGGTGACACTCGGAGGTCACCTCGCGGCGTCCGGGGCCATCGCAGCCACCGACCTGGTCACCTTCTACGCCGCTTCGGCCTATCTGGTTCTGCCCGTCTCCACCGCGGCCGGCTACAGCGGTCTGCGCAGCAGTGCACGGGTCGCCGCAAAGAACATCGTGGACATTCTCGAAATTCCGGAAAGTGAGTGGCCTGGCCGGCTCAGCCCCATTCCGACGGATGCGGACCTCTTCGACCAGGTGACGGGGCTGCGCGTGCCCGCCGGCAAGTTCAGCGTGCTGGTACCCGACGGCGGCATCGATTCGGAGGCGCTGTGCCGTCGGCTGGCCGGGCTGACGTCGAGCGCGGACGAACCGGTTCTCCTCGGCGGACGTCCTCTGCGGGACTACGATCTCCCCGCGCTGCGGGATGCCGTGCGGTACCACGGCTCGCGCACAACGATCCTTTCCGGCAGCGCTCACCAGGTCCTGGACCCCACGGCCCGCCATGGTCACGAAGACCTCCGGCCGGCGCTGTGGGCAGCCGGTGCCACCGATGTGATCGACCGGCTCCCCGAAGGACTGCACACGCACATCGACGCAGACGGGCGCAGCGTGTCCGGCGGACAACGGCAGCGGCTGGTTCTGGCACGTTCGCTGCTCGGCGATCCCTCGATACTCGTGCTCGTCGAGCCGACGACAGCTCTCGATGCGGTGACCGAGGTCGAAGTCGCCCGGCGTATCGCCCAACACCGCCATGGGCGCACCACCCTGGTGGTATCTCGCAGCGGCGCGTTTCGTGCCGTGGCCGACCAGGTGCTCCGTATTCAGGGGGGAACCTGTGTCTGACCTCACCCACACCCTTCCCGTAGCCGACGCTCATAGCGTTGTACGCAGGGTCCGCGATCTCCTCACCCGATTCAGGGGACGGCTGACCGCGATCGTTCTCGTCCATGCGGCGGCAACGGCCTGCGGGCTCATTCCTCCGCTGGTGCTGGGCGAGATCATTGACAGGGTCTCGTCCCATCAACAGCTCTCACTTCTCCGGTCGGCTGCTGTGATCGCAGTAGCGCTGCTTGCCGGAGCAATACTCGAATTCACTGCGGCGAAGTGGTCATTCATTCTGGGTGAGCGCGTCTTTTCCCTTCTCCGCATACAGTTCTTGACCGGCCTGCTCGCCATGCCACTACGCCGTGTGGAAAGGGTCGACGCGGGCGAGATCCTGTCCCGGTCCACCTCCGACATGGACGCGTTGCAGGAAGTGACACGCACCGGTCTCCCGGAGACCATTGTGGGTTCCGTGACGACAGCCATGACGCTTGGCTGCGCGTTTGTCATCAACCCTCTGCTTGCCCTGGGATGCCTCGTCGGATTTCCCCCCATCATTCTTGCGACCCGGTGGTACGTCCGCCGTGCGGCAAAGGCGTATGGGGATGAGCTTGAGGCGCGTGCGGCGGTATCGAGCCAGGTCACTGAGACCGTGCGTGGCCATGAGGTCGTCGAGACGCTGCGACTGGAGGCAGCCCGGAAGAATTCCGCCTCGCGCACTGTCGCACGCGCGGTCGACACGGCGAGCGAGCCGATCCGGCTCGAACAGCGCGCCTTCCCCGTCATCCAGATCGGTTACCACCTGCCGCTGCTCGTCGTGGTGGGCTGGGGCGCATGGCTGGTCCGTTCCGGCAGCGCCGAAGTGGGTCATGTCGCAGCCATCGCGCTGTACATGCGAGCAATCATTTCCCCGCTGGACGACCTCATCTACTGGTTCGGCGAAGCGCAACCGGCCAGGGCGGCGCTCGCTCGCATCCTTGGCGTTGCCACAGAACCCGTCACCGCTCAGCGCGCTGCCCCGAAGGGGCACGCTCCACTGCACCGGCAGGAAGCGTTGAGCGTCCATCAGCTCTCTTTCGGCTACGTCGATGGCGCGAGCGTGCTTCACGACATCAGCCTCACCGTGCACACCGGTGAACGAGTCTGTGTGGTGGGAGCATCGGGCGCGGGCAAGACGACGCTCGCCCTTCTCCTGGCGGGCATCCTCACTCCCGCGTCCGGCAGTATCCGCGTGGCGGATACCGGCACTTCCGACGACACCCACCTCGGCATCGTCCTGATGGCACAGGAGGATCACGTCTTCGGGGGCACGGTCGCCGACAACCTGACCCTGGTTCGGGCCGACGCTTCCGAAGCCGACATCTGGCACGCGTTGGAGGCCGTAGGAGCCGGCGGCTGGGTCACCGCCATGGACGACGCCTTGCAGACCCGACTGGGAGCGGACGCGCATACCCTCACCCCCGCGCAGGCGAGGCAGCTCTCCCTCGCTCGGCTGGTCCTTATGAAGCCGAGCGTCCTCATCCTGGACGAGGCCACCGCCGGTCTGTCCGAAGAGGAGTCGAAGCGGTTCGCCACGCTCCTTCCCACTGTCCTGCGGGACACCACCGTCATCCAGATTGCCCACGACCTATGGGCTGCCCAGAACAGCGACCGAGTCGTCGTCATGGACGGCGGCAATATCGTCGAGGAGGGAAGCCACATGGAGCTCCTTTCTTCGGACGGCACGTACACACGCTTGTGGAAGTCATGGCACTCGGCGTCCCTCTCGGACTCAAAGGGGCAATGATCGCGCCGGGCGCATCCCGGCAGGCCAATGCGGACGCGGCGGGCGACCCCGGCTCGCGCGTTCGGACGGATTCACGTAGCTGGGGTTACGCGGACGGAGTTACGTAGCCGGGGTTACGCGGCCGGGGTCATGCGGACGGGGTTACGCGGCCGGGGCGGCCGTCTTCGCCGCAGGCAGCAGCCGCTCGCCGAGCAGTACCGCGCAGGCCCCGGCGGACAGCAGCCCGCCCGCCAGGAACGCGCCGCGTACGTCGGCGAGCGGCAGGAGGAGGCCCCCGAGGGAGGCGCCTGCCGCGATACCGGCGTTGTAGGCACCGGAGTTGGCCGCGAGCGCCATATCCGTGCGGCCCGGTGCGCAGTGCAGCATCTCGTTCTGGGTGGCCATGAACACCGGCCCGAGCGCACCGCCCATCAGCACCAGGAACACCACCGTCGCCGTCCGATCGGTTCCGGTGGCGTACAGGCCGAGCATGCCCACCGCCTGTGTGGCCACGGCCGTGGTCAGCGCGGCGTGCGGGAAGCGGTCCAGCAGGGTCCCGGTGATGGTCACTCCGGCCAGACACGCGACACCGAAGCCCATCAAGAGCGCGCTGACCGTGCTCCGGGAGAACCCGCTGACATCGCCCAGGAACTTCACGATGTAGGTGTACCCCGCGAACGCCCCGGTCGCGGACAGGGTCGTGGCCGCGAGCACGGTCCGGAACCGGCGGCCGTCGGGAGCGGTCCCGTGGGCGGCGTGGCCCTCCTCCGGACGCGAGGTCGGCAGCAGGACGGCGATCGTCACGAGGGATACGAGCCCGAGCCCCGCCAGCACCGCGAGCGGCACCGGCCAGGCGCTCTGCCGGCCCAGCCAGGTCCCGGCGGGAACACCGAGTACGAGGGCGAGCGAACCGGCGACGGACAGCGCCCCGACCACCCGCCCGCGGATCCCGGGCGCGAACAGGCCCACCGCGACCGGCCCCATCACGGCCCAGAACAACGCCTGGGCGAGCGCGGTCAACAGCCGCGCCGCGAACAGCGTCCAGTAGGAGGTCGCCAGCGCCGCGGCCAGGCTGGACACGATGAGCGCGGCCAGCAGTGCCGTGAGCACATGGCGTCGGGGCACGGCCCGCGCGGCGTGGGCCAGCGGAAGGGACGCCACGGCGACCGTCACGCCGTATCCGGTGACCAGGTAGCCGACCGCCGACAGGGACACCCGTAGGTCGTCGGAGATGAGTTCGAGGAGGCCGATCGGCAGGTTCTCCGCCGTGTTGAACGTGAACGCGGCCAGCATCAGGGCCACGAGCACCGCGAACCTGTGCCACGGAGCCGGTTGTGTCGTGACCATACGGCCGCCTCTTCCCTCGCGCGGCGCACAGGTGTGCCTCCGAGCGCTTCCGGGCGAACGGTAAATTCCGTGTCAACGCGAACCACAAGCTCCACGACGCCTGGCTCCTCGCGTTGTGCGCCGGGTGCGGGGACACCACCAAGCTCACTGTCCTGGAGCGGATGCACGTGCGTTCCGTACGACCCGAGCTCCTGAACCTGATGCACGACAACGCCCCTGGCCTGGCAGCGGAGTTGCTCCAGGACCCCGTCGTACGCCGTCGCAATCGCATCGCCCTCGACTGGGACAATGCCTGGCGCCTCGACAGCGGTGGGCCGGATCAGGCGGAGGGCGAGACGATCGAGGTCTCGGTCCGCTTCGCGGCGCGGATGCCCGTGCGGCCGGTGCGACTGATCGCCGAAGGCTTCGGCTTCTCGCGAGCCGAGGTCGGGAGGCCGCTCGCCGAGGGGAACCTCGTGTCGACAGTCCCCCTGAGTGGCAGGCTCTCGGGCGACTTCACCTTCATGCTCAAGCGCTGACACTGCCGGGGAGCGGGCGTCATACGGGGGGCTTCCCGTCGTGGGCGGCCGTGTCCTCCAGGCCCGCTGCCGACTCCCACTCCGTACGTCCGGGGCCGTCGAACGAGGGCGTGAAGTGCGGGTGTTCCTCCAGCCACCGCGCCAGGTGCGCCCGTACTTCCTCGGTCCCGTACGCCTGTTCTTCCGTCAGGACGAGATGGCGGACCTGGGCCCGTGCCCGCATGACCACGGGATCGTCCAGCGAACAGGCG
This sequence comes from Streptomyces sp. NBC_01433, assembly GCF_026340105.1. Lineage (NCBI taxonomy): Bacteria > Bacillati > Actinomycetota > Actinomycetes > Kitasatosporales > Streptomycetaceae > Streptomyces > Streptomyces sp. NBC_01433. The sequence continues at coordinate 3,133,433 of NZ_JAPEPM010000001.1, forward strand.
GCGCGGGCGGCCGTCTCGCGGGAAGCGCCGGTGGGCGGCGTCGGGGAAGGGGAGGCCGCGTCGCCGAGCTGCGCCGCGTTGGCCCGGTCGGCAGCGACCTGGCCGTCGAACCACGGCCGTAGCGTGCGTACGGACCACCGGTGATAGTCCTCGGCGAACGACACCGGGTCCTTCGACGCGTCCTGGGCGTGGCGGCCGATCCACTGACCGGCTCGCAGGCCCAGTGCCACCCCTTGTCCCATCGTCGGGTTGGTGTGCATGACGGAGTCCCCGACGCCGACGAGCCCGGCGACCACCGGCCCCCTGTCGTCCACGAGAGAGGTCCAGCGATTGTCCAGGCCGCCCATCGCGAGAACATCCGAGACGGGCTCCGGTTCCAGTGCCAGCCATGCGGCGACGGCGGGGAACGTGCCGGCGACCCGCTCGAACACGGCCGGGTCCCGCAGCAGGGCGCGGGTCGGATCGGCGGTGGAGACCGTCAACGACACCGCGAGGGTCCCGTTGTCCGAGGGAAACACCCCGCCCACGGCGAAGGCCGAGGCCGAACCGTTCCTGACCCGGCCGGGGTTGCGCGGGCCGTCGGCGCGCAGCCGGTACCAGCGGCAGAAGTAGGCGATGCCGATGCGGTGGTTCTCCACCACCGCGTCCCGGCATCCGGCCGCCGCGAGCCAGCCGGTCACCGGAGAGCGCCGCCCGCCCGCGTCGAGCACCAGGTCGGCCGGGTGCGTGCCGGAGGCCGACCGCACCCCCGTCACCCACGGGGTGCCACGCTTCCGGTCGAGGGCCAGTCCGGTGGCGGGGTCCCCGCGCCGCATCCCCACATCCGGTTCGCGCTCGACCGCGTCGTGCAGGGCGGCCTCCAGCACGATGCGCCGGGTCTGGACGGTCACCAGGTCCTCATCTCCCTTACGGGACTGGGCAGTTGTGGGGAACCAGGCCATCTCGTGGCGCTCGGCGGCTCCTCTGCGCAGCATGGCCTCGTAGACATCCGGAGTCTCGGTAAGCAGCACCGTGCGCACCGGAGCGAGTAGGCCGTGCGGTTGGACCGACTGCGGTACGCCGGGGCGGTGCCAGTCGAAGAAGTCCTGTTCGAGGTGCTCACCGGGCCGGTGAGCATCCCGCTCGAACACGGTCACCGAGTGACCTCGGCGTCCCAGGAACAGGGCTGCGGCCAGCCCGCTGATCCCGCCGCCGATGATCGCAACGCGCGTCAATGTGCTTCCCTCCACGCTGTGTTGCCCAGCGACCGTATCCCACCCCTCGACTGCTGGTGCGGGCTGTCGGTGGCGCATACCGAAGGGATGTTCGCGTGGAGCGGGGGGAAAACCATGGGGTACGGTAACGATGTCATCACCCTCCGTGCGCAAATGGGCGCATGGAGCGGCCCCCGACGGTGCGACAACACCGACCGAGGGCCTACACCGACCAGTGGAACAGGACCACCGGGTAATGCTGCTTCATGTTATCGCGCCCTCTTCGGTCTATACGAAGGCATCGAACAACGTCGTGCGTGCGCGGCGGTTGAACAGTGATGCGAAGATCCTCCTGCTCTACGTCCAGGGTCTGCCGGAGTCGGCCACGGGCCGCCCGTTGGGCGAGTTGGCCGACGAGCTGGGGATGAAGGGCCATGCGCACCAGAAGGCGAAGAAGCAGCTGGTCGCGCTGGGCTTCGTGCACGAGTGGAGCGGCCAGGGTGCCGGGGGCCGCTGGTACACGGAACAGCTGTTCACGAACACTCCGCTGACGGAGGCCGAGGCCAGGGCCGTACGCGCGAGGCTGACCACGGCGCCCGCTGCTTCTCCTGCTCCCGCCCCGCCGACTGTGCGGATTCCGATCGTCGGTGAGCCGAGTCCCCGGACGGCCGGTGGTTATCAACCGGTAGAAGACAACAGAGAGAAGACCACTACCCACCCACCCTCCGAAGCGGAAGCGGCGGAAGCGGAAGTGGAGGTGGCAGAACCGCAGCCCGCCACATTCGCACCGTCCTTTGCGCCGCCTTCCTCCAGCCCGGCTCAACTGGCCCGCGCGGAGCAGATCCTGCTCTCGCTGCGCCATACGCGCCGGGAACTGCACCTGGGGGTACGCGAGGCGCGTGCCCTGGCGGTGGAAGCGGTGAAGTGGCTGGAGCGGGGCCTGGGCGAGGCGGACCTGCGTCAGGCGTTACTGGCCGAGCGCCCGGAGGGCGGCGTACGTTCCGCGGTCGGCTTCCTGCGCTACCGCCTGGCCCAGAAGTGCCCGGAACCCCCACAGGCACCACTCGCACCACCCACACCGCCCGCCATGGCACCCGCACGGGTCCGCGAGCTGATCGCCTGCGAGGGGCCGGGGGAGGAACACGTCTTCCGGCCGATGAGTGACGAGACCGCATGCGCCGAGTGCCGTCAGGTCGCCGCCTGGGAGATGTGGCAGGCCGATACACACACGTTCCCCGAGGACGCCACCTGGCGGGAGCGCTTCGCGATCGTCCGTGGACAGGGCGGCTGAGGCGTGTCCGTCCCAGGGTGAGGCGGGAGCCGGATCCGAAGCGGGAGCCGCGGCCACGCAGAACCCGTTGCCCTCAGGGTCTCCCCACACTCAGAACCTGAGGTTCCGCAGTGCGGGCCGCTCAATGCGAAGAGCCAATGAGTGTCGTCCGGATTCTCGCGACTCGGGCGCAACCGGGGGTCTTCGGGGCACCGGTGATCGTCCGGTGGTGGCGGGGGTATCAGGCGCGGTCGTGGAGAGTGACGTGGTAGCCGTCGGGGTCGGCGAAGGTGAATGTCCGGCCGAAGGGGCCGTCAATCGGTGCGGAGACGATGGTGTGACCGTCGGCGACGAGAGCATCGTGGATGGCCTGGACGTCGGTGGCGTGGAGCCAGATCGCGGCACCGATGCCGGGCTGAGCAACGGATGCGAGATCGGTGCCGGGAATGACGTCGCGGAGAGCGAACGCGATCGGCTTCGTCTCGAAGACGACGGCGTGCGGAGGTCCGGCCTGCGAGCGGACGAGACCGAGGTACTGCTCGTAGAACGCCTGCGAAGCGGCGAGGTCGCGCGCCTGGAGCGAGATGAAGTCGGGGCCGGTGGCGGGCATGATGGCGCTCCTTCTCTTCGTGTCAGATTTCTGACATGAGCCAATGTATGTCAGAATTCTGACATGAGTCAAAACGGTGTCGGCGTCGACCTGGACAAATCACTGGGCTACCTGCTGAAAGAGGCTTCGAGCGCCCTGCGCGCAGCCATGGAGGAGGTGCTGCGGCCACTCGGGATGAGCGTGACGCACTACTCCTGCCTTGAGCTGCTGGCCCAACGGCCGGGCTTGTCGAACTCCGAGCTCGCGCGTGGCGCGTTCGTGACCCGGCAGTCGATGAACGTGCTGCTCCAGGCCCTGGAGCGAGACGGCTACGTGACCAGGCCGGCGGAGGCGCCCGTCGGGAAGGTTCTTCCCGCGCGGCTCACGCCTCGCGGCCGACAGAGCCTGGAGGCGGCGACCGTGGCGGTCCGGTCCGTCGAGGTCCGAATGCTGGCCGGTATGACCGAGAGCGAGCAGTCAGGCGCGTTCCGGATCCTGCAGAGCATGATTCATTCCCTGCGCGACGGCAACGACCTGCGTAGCTCGGTCCCCGGCGCACGTCTCGCCGCGCCCGGACAGGAGCGCAGCCGAGCGTGAGAATCCGTGCGGGCGACCCCGAAAACCGGCAGCCCCCGACTGCACTTTCTTCTGTGATGAGCGGCTCAAGGGCCAGGCGAATGTGAACCGAGGTCACCATCAGCTCTGCCCGTGCAGCACGCACCCTCTCGGGGGTGACCGAAGTGGTCGTGAGGCAGAGCGCGGGGGCTGCACCACACACCACACGCAGTACGAGGGTCGAGCCAGTGTCCGCATGCGCCGAGCACGGGCCGCAGAGCGAGGCCATACAGCGCATCCGTTCCCGCGTCCGGTACGAGAACGAACGAAGCCGTTGGAGGATTCAATGAAGTATGACAAGTGCACAGCGCTGCATGCCGAGTTGGCGAAGGTGATCAAGGCGGGCGACCACTCGAAAGTGACCGACTGCCGCATTCTTCTGGGCAGGCCCCCCGAGCACCGGACATCTCCGGCCGCGAAGAGGTGGCCAAGTGGCACCCGGCGCGTCTGACAAGGCCGCTGCGAGATCGAAGCCGCCCCGTACGGCAGGCGCTGCGAATGTGCCGAAGGCACTCGTACAGCGTGCCGCTCAGCTCCCTGGACCGGTGCGGCCGTTCGGCGCGGGCCATGAGATCAGGCCGGTCAGGTCGTGTTCGACAAGGACAAGAACATGCCCTGCACCGTGATCTACGTGCGTGCCGGAATGGTGCGCGGGTAGTACGCCCTGCGGGTGTCCTGTGGGAGACCCACTACCGGCGGCTGCTGCCCGGCACTGCCTACCACTGCCGTCAGCTAGATGCCGTGGCCGCACTCAACGCAGCCCGGATGCGCGGAAGGCAGCAGGGCGCATCCGCCCACCGGGTGCCGTTATGAGATTCCTTTTCCGCTTCGGCTGGTCCGTCTTCGTCTCCGCTGTCACCGGACTTTGCCTTCTGATCCCTGTACTGGCCGTAATCGGCAAGAGAACTGGTAGTCAGGAGTGCTGGGGTCCGTCATGACGATGTGGTGGCCGTCGGCCACCTCGCGCACGCTCCCGCCCGCCTCAACCAACCACTCGGACTTCGACCGGATTCGGGCCCATCGTTCGTCGGAACTGCCGTGTCCAGGCACTCGGATGTCGATGTGCAGCCGGTTCTTCGCCGTCTTCGGCTCGGGGACCTTGAGGATGGAGAGCCGGGGGTCGACGCCATCGGGGTCACAGAGTCACGCACCGTCGTACGCCGAGTCGTCCCCGGGCAGGTCGAAACTCGCGAGCCACTCCTCGCGGGTGGCGAAGGGTGGGGGCGGCGGCTCGCCGAGGTAGCCCAGCGCCGTCTTTCAGAAGTCGCCGAGGAGCCTCGCGTTCGTACGGTCGAGGGTCAGGCCGATTCCGGTTGCCATGACGGGACCGTGCAAGACGGCTTTCTCCGTGGCGAGTTGGAAGCCCTCTGCCATGGATGTCGCTCCGGTCTTCTGCGTTCGAACTGGGAATGGATTTTGGGCCGCGGAGGGCTCGCCGTTTGCTTTCCCGTATCGGCGTGGCTGTGACGGTGGCGTGCGGAGGTGTGCGTAACTCGGATTCGTGGGTCGCGAGGAGCGCGGGCCACGGGGCCTGTGGTCCTTCCCTGTTGGAGGTAAAGAGTTGTCACGTCATCGTCAAAGGCTGGGAGTTCTCGCCGTAGCGGCCATGGCTCTTTTGGGCCCTTCGGTCGCTCCGGCCGCTTCGGTATCGGCTTGGTCGGTCGGTGAGAGCGTCCATGGGCAGACCGTCCGCGCTGTCTCGGTGGCCGACGAGGACCCCGGCTTCGCCAAGAGGCGCCAGGAAGCCCAGGCGATGGGGCTCATCGACGCCGATGGCAGGGTCCAGGGAAGTCAGCGCGAGGGCATCCGGGCGTGGCCGCGCGATGACACGGGATACCTCGTCCAGCCTCGCGACCTGGAATTCCTCGGGCTGTCGTGGCAGCAGGTCGACTGGTGGCGCCGCTTCCAGGCGCCGCTGGGTACGACTCCTCGGCAGTTCAAGGACATGTCGTCGTCACTGTTCAGGGCCATGTGCGGCGGTTGTGAGCGTCCCGAGGACTACGACGTGCGCGTCCACGGTTCATGGGCGTTCTTCTTCTCGGGCCGCCACAAGGACTTCCCCACCGAACAGGGTCTGGCGGGGCAGCCTGTGGCGCTGGAAAGGCTCCGGCAGTGGATGGGCACCACGCCTCCCAGTGAGCGCCCGGCACGTCGGCCGTTCGAGACTTTGTACAAGCTGGGGGCGCTCGATGAGAAGGGGAAACCGGTCGGACCCAGCGACGGCGACTTCCACATCTCATCCGATGTCATGGTGGCTGAGGCCCGGCAGAAATGGGATGAGCTGAAGGACGCGGGAAAGCTCTCCGATGAAGATCTCCGAAAGGGGTTCATTCATCCGAAATACAGTTTCGTCAACCGGACTGCCGTTCGTGAGGCATTCCCGGACCTCGAAAAGTGGGCGGCCGTGTGGGAGGAGCGATTGGGGCGTGGTGTCGTGCCTTCGCTGTTCCCCAGCTCCGGACCTCCCGACAAGTCCCAGGAAGGGAATGGGATTTCCACTCACTTCCGGAACACCGACTGGGTAGTGACACCTCCGCCCAAGCGCTGAGCTGGATCAGGACTCGGTGGATGCCCGGCAGTTGGACGCTCTCGCGGGCGTCCAACTGCCGGTTGGGGGTCAGGCGTCGGCGGGGGGTCAGGCGGCGGCCGGGGGGAGGACGCCGGACGAGGATCAGGCGTCGGTCGCCGGGCGGGGATCGCGTCGCATGGACCAGATCTCCGGGCCGCCTCCCGGCAGTCGCGCCTCCCCGAGCACCGTGAAGCCGAAGTGCTCGTAGACGGGGAGGTTGGACGCCTTGGACGACTCCAGATAGACGGGCAGGCCCGCCGCGTCGGCCTTGGCCAGGCCCGAGCGGAGCAGGGCGGAACCGTGGCCCCGGCCCTGGGTGGCCGGGTCGGCGCCGATCACCGCCAGGTACCAGTGGGGTTCCGTCGGGGAGTGCCCGGCCGCGGCCTCGACGGCATCGCGGAACAGTGCCGCTTGGTCGCCGAGGATGTCCTGGAGCTCCCGGACGGTCTCCGCGTCGGGAACGGCCTTCTCCTGCCCCTCCGGCGACACCCAGAAGGCCGCCGCCGCGTCGGTGCGCTCGCACACACCGTGGTGGGCGTACTGCCGGGTGAAGAGGGTGGTGAAGTACCGGGCCAGCCCCGACCCGCGAGAGGAGTCGTCGGGGAAGAACCAACGCATCATCGGGTCGTCGTCGAACGCGAGGGCCAGGGTTCGGCCGACCAGCTGGGCGTCCTCGATCGATGCCGTCTTGGGAGTGTTAGGTATAGGCATACGGGTCATTCTGCACACCCTGTGATCTTCGGCGGGCGGCGGTCTGTCGCGTGGGCGGTCCACGCGCGGGGAGGGAAGAGGGGAAGCCCGAAATCCCGTTGCGGAAGCGATCGCGGGCCCGGCACCATGCGGGTTTCCGTAACTCCACCCCCCGAGGGTCGTATGACCATCTACTTCTACGGTTCCGATGAAGTGCCCTACGGCTGCTTCTCGAACTTCTCCGACCACGGCCTGGACCTCGACGGTCAGTGGTGGCCGACGTCGGAGCACTACTTCCAGGCCCAGAAGTACGTCGGCACCCGCCATGCCGAACGCATCCGGCGTGCCCGCACCCCACTGCGGGCCGCCGAGCTGGGCCGGGACGCGTCCGTCCCGTTGCGGCGGGACTGGGAGCGGGTCAAGGACGACGTGATGCGCCGGGCGGTGGACGCCAAGTTCCGTACGCACGCGGACATCCGGGAGGTTCTGCTGGCCACGGACGACGAGCGGATCGTCGAGGACACCACGACCGATAACTACTGGGGCCGGGGCAGAACCGGTACGGGCAAGAACATGCTCGGCCGGATCCTGATGCGTACCCGCAGCAGGCTCCGCGTCGATTTCGCCGACGCCCGCTAGGGCCACGACGTGTGCGCGTTCGCGGCGTCGGGGAAGCTGACCGGCCCATGAGTACGCGTACTCATGTGTACGGACCTCCCTCCGCCCGAGACTGACGGCTCCATGACAGGTCGGCGAGGAGCAGACGTGATACGTGCGAGGAAGACCGTGGCCGTGGCGATGCTGGTGGCCCTCGGGGCGGTGGGCATGGGGGTCGTGCCCGCTGCCGCCGCGACGACAGGAGCGCTTCTTCCGCACCCCGGGCCGGACGGTCTGGTGTGGGTGCCGGAGAACGCGGGAGACGGCGGAGTCGTGTCGGCGGGTGCCTCGGACCGCCTTGCGACCGTGATCACGGTGGCCTGCGAAGGGGGCGGCAGTGTGTCGGTGACGATGGCGTCGCAGCAGACCCAGGTGGCCGCGTTCGAGGTGGACTGCCCCGAAGGCAGCACGGGCGTCGGCTCGGTGGCCATGGACCCGGGCGTCGTTCAGTGGGGGTCCTTCTCGGTGGGAATCGACGCCTCCGACGAGAGCATCCGGTGGGGGCTGACGGTGACGCAGCCGGAGTAGAGCCCTGCGGCCACGGACCATGGACGGGCCGTCGCGTCCCCACACGCTGTCGGCGGCGACGGCGATGAGGTTGAAGACCAGGCCGAGCAGCAGCATCGGAGTCGTGACGTGCCCTGCGCGGGGCTGCCCACCGGTGAGCTTGATCGCTGGCATCCCGCTTGCCAGGTGATCGGACAACGGTGTGGGACCCGTACAACCCCCGGGGCCCTTCAGCGGTCACACCTGCACCGAGCGACGCGTGTGTGCGGGGTCGGAGGCTTGGCAGGATCCGGCCCCCGCATGTCGTCGGCTCGGGATACCGACTCGGACAGCCGTCATGGCGTCCGGCGTGCCGTAGGAGAAGAAGACACGCATGCAGCAGAACCTTCGCACCGTCCTCGCGACCACCGCCTCGGCCGCCCTCGTCGGCGGGCTGCTGCTCGCCGCCGGGGGGAGTGCCGTCGCAGCGCCGTCCGGGATGCAGGGCGACTTCAACGGCGACGGTTACCGCGATCTCGCGATCGCCGCGCCCCTCGGGAAGGTCGGTGGAAAGGCGGCCGGGTACGTGGCCGTCGTCTACGGCACCAAGAACGGGCTCGACAAGTCCAGGCGCACCATCATCAGCCAGGCCACCACGGGTATTCCGGGGACGCCGGAGACGGGTGACTACTTCGGTGACCGTCTCACCACCGGTGACCTCGACGGTGACGGGTACACCGACCTGGTGGTCGGCGTGCACGGCGAGCAGATCGGCGACACCGACTCCTCCGGCGTCCTCACCGTCGTCTGGGGCGGCGCGGGCGGGCTGAAGTCCGCCGTCGACATTTTGGCGCCGCTGCCCAAGTACCGCAACGAGCTGGGCTGGAGCCTGGCTTCCGGTGACTTCGACGGGGACGGACGGACCGACCTGGCCACCGTCAACCTCGCCGCACCCGAGCTGAACATATTCAAGGGACCTGTCTCCCGGACCGGCAGGGCGGCGGGTCTCGTCGGTATCGACACCTACAGCCAGACCGGCATCAACGCCGACGTGCTCGTCGCGGGGAACGTCAACGGCGACGGCGCGACCGATCTCCTGGTCATGGGCCAGGAGGAGAGCGGCAACGGGTACCGGACCCGCAGCGTCCTCTACAAGGGGGGCAAGACCGGCCTCAAGGCGTCCAGCAAGGTCGCCGGGGGCTACGAGGCCGTCATCTCCGATGTCGACAAGGACGGTTACGGCGACATCGTCACCGGCAACTTCACGGAGAAGTCCGCCAGAGAACCGAACGGTGGTCCCGGAGGCGCCATCACCGTGACGTACGGCGGCGCCGCCGGGCTGTCCACCCGCAAGCCGGTCCTTATCACCCAGGCCACCACCGCAATCCCCGGCACCGCCACGAAGGGCGACCGCTTCGGCTGGAGTCTGGCCGCGGGCGACACCAACCGCGACGGCTACGCGGACATCGCGGTCGGCGCGCCGGGCGAGGCCACGGGGAGCAAGCGGGCCACGGGCACGGTCACCGTGCTGCGCGGCTCCGCCAAGGGGCTGACCGGCACCGGTTCCAAGAGCTTCACGCAGGACACGGCGGGCGTGCCCGGCGCCGGCGAGACCCAGGACCAGTTCGGCTCCTCCGTCGAACTCACGGACAGCAACAAGGACGGCCGCGCGGAGCTGGTGGTCGGCGCCTACGCCGAGAACAAGGGCGCGGGTTCGCTCTGGCTCTTCAAGTCCGGTACGAGCGGTATCACCGCCACCGGTTCGACGACCTTCGGCGCCGCCTCGGTCGGCGGGCCCTCCGGTCTGTCGTACTTCGGCGACGTCCTCGCCGGCTAGCCGCCCAGCGGAACACCCGTCACAGGGGCCGAACCCGCCTGGACGCGGTTGGTCAAGCTTGTTGTTCATAGTCCGCCGTTGAACGCGGCTCGAAACTCGGTGAGCGTTTTCGCAGTTCACCCGGCGTGGAAGCGGCCTTCGGCTGATCCTTTGCTCCGTCACGGAGGCAGAGGATCAGCCGAAGGCCGTGGTCGTGGTCGACCTGGCGCTCGCGACGGAGCGCCGCCGTGGTCGCGGAGCCCTGCACGGCGGGCTCAACCAGCGAGTTCGTCTTCGGCGACCCCGCCACCCGGGCCACCGAACAAGCCGTCACCACCATGGACACCCGCCGCTGTTTCGGTACGGGTCCGCTCGCGCCTCCGCCCCGCTTACCTCTTCCCGCTTGCCTATAAGCTTTAGGTATATGCATAATGAGTTCAGGTTGATGGAAGGAGGGCTTCCGGTATGGCACCACGTGCGGGACTGACCACGGAACGCCTCGTCCGGGCGGGCGCGGAAATGGCCGACGAGGCCGGGTTCGAGCAGGTGACCCTCTCGGCGCTGGCCAGGCAGTTCGATGTCAAGGTCGCGAGTCTGTACTCGCATCTGAAGAGCTCCCAGGACCTCAAGACCAGGATCGCGCTGCTCTCGCTGGAGGAGCTCGCGGACCGGGGCGCCACCGCCCTGGCCGGGCGGGCGGGCAAGGATGCCCTGGCCGCCTTCGCGAACGTCTACCGCGACTACGCCCGCGAGCACCCCGGCCGCTACGCCGCGGCACAGTTCCGGCTCGACCCGGAGGCCGCGGCGGCCAGCGCCGGAGGGCGGCACGCGCAGATGACGCGGGCGATCCTGCGCGGGTACCACCTGACGGAGCCGGACCAGACACACGCCGTACGGCTTCTGGGCAGTGTCTTCCACGGCTACGTCAGCCTGGAGCTGGCCGGAGGCTTCAGCCACAGCGCTCCCGACTCGCAGGAATCCTGGTCATGGGCCCTGGACCGGCTCGACGCCCTGTTGCGGACCTGGCCCGCGCCCTGACGCGTGCGCGCATCCGCGCGGCTGTGCATCCGCGTATACGTGCCTCCGTGCCTCCGTGTTCCGCGCATCCGCGCATCCGCGCATCCGCGTATCTGATCGTTTCGAACACCCCTGATCAAGGCTGAGATCATGAATACCGAAGACCGCTGGATCACCACGCCCGTCACCGCCGACCTCCTGCGCGGCGCCCTCGACCTGGAGCGCACCGCGCAGGGCGTCCTGCCGCACCGGCTGCCCGCCCGGGCCCGCGCCCAGTACACCGACGGTCAGCTCGCCATGGCCGAGGCGCAGCCCTCCGGGGTCCGGCTGGCCTTCCGTACCCGCGCCACCGCCATCGAGTTGGACGCGCTGCCCACCAAGCGGGTCTACGTGGGGGCCCCGCCCCGGCCGGACGGTGTGTACGACCTGCTCGTCGACGGACGCCCGGCCGGCCGGGGCAGTGTCACCGGCGGCAACACCCTGACCATCGACATGACCACCGGTACCGCCGAGCAGCGGCCCGGACCGGTCGGCACCCTCCGCTTCGCCGGGCTGCCCGGCGGCGACAAGGACGTCGAGATATGGCTGCCGCACAACGAGGCCACCGAACTCGTCGCCCTGCGCACCGATGCCGCCGTCGAGCCCGCGCCGGACCGGGGGCGCAAGGTGTGGCTGCACCACGGCAGTTCGATCAGCCACGGTTCCGACGCGGCGAGCCCCACCACCACCTGGCCCGCACTGGCCGCCTCGCTCGGCGGCGTGGAGCTGATCAACCTGGGCCTGGGCGGCAGCGCCATGCTCGACCCGTTCACCGCGCGCGCCATGCGTGACACGCCCGCCGATCTGATCAGCGTCAAGATCGGCATCAACCTGGTCAACGCCGACCTGATGCGCCTGCGTGCCTTCACCCCGGCCGTCCACGGCTTCCTCGACACCATCCGTGAGGGCCACCCCACCGCACCGCTGCTGGTGGTCTCGCCCATCCTGTGCCCGATCCACGAGGACACCCCCGGCCCCAGCGCCCCGGACCTCGCCGCGCTGAGCGCCGGAAAGCTGAGCTTCCGCGCGACGGGCGACCCTGCGGAGACGGCCGCCGGGAAGCTCACCCTGAACGTCATCAGGGCCGAACTCGACCGGATCGTGAAGCAGCGGGCGGCCGAGGACCCGAACCTGTACCACCTCGACGGCCGTGACCTCTACGGCGAGGCCGACTCCGTCGAACTGCCCCTGCCCGACCAGCTCCACCCGGACGCCGCCGCGCACCGCCGTATCGGCGAGCGCTTCGCCGAACGCGCCTTCGCGGCCGACGGCCCCTTCAAGGCAAACGACTCCTTCCAGGCAAACGGCGCCTTCACGGCCAACGGCTCCTCCGCGGACCGCAGCGCCTGACCTTTCGCGGGCAGTTCGTGCACCGGAAGCGCCCGCCCTTCCGCGGCAGCCCCGGAATCATCCAGGCCCCCATCGGGTCGGTGGTTCCGGGGCTGCCGTCGTCTCTCTCCTCTCCGGCGTCGTCAGGCCGCCGGGAGCCTGCCCCGGCAGTCGCCCCCAGCAGTCGCCCCCAGCAGTCGCCCCCGGCAGCCCTGTTGGCGTACACCCTTGTCTGATGGAGCGTCAGGTATGACTATGGCCCCGCCTGCAAAGTGACTGTCCATCAGATCAGTTCAGGGGAAGGAGGCCGTTCGGTGCCGATACTGCCCACCGGGCCGCTGTCGTACGGGATGCAGCTCCCGATCCAGTCGCAGAGCACCCTCTACGCGGAGCCCTGGGAGGCCGGGGCGACCCCCGCCGACCTCGCCCGGATCGCCCACACCGCCGACCGCAGTGGTTTCGCCTACCTCGCGAGCTGCGAACACGTCGGCATTCCCCGGCGGCTCGCCGGGGCCATGAGCACCATCTGGTACGACCCCGTCGCCACCCTCGCCTTTCTCGCCGGGGTCACCGATCGCGTCCTGCTGATGAGCCATGTGGCCGTCGTCGGACTGCGTCATCCGCTCCTCACCGCCAAGCAGTACGCCACCCTCGACCACCTCAGTGGCGGCCGGCTGATCCTCGGGGTCGGCGCCGGGCACGTACAGGAGGAGTTCGAGGCGCTCGGCGCGGACTTCGCCGGGCGCGGCGGCGTGCTCGACGAGACCATCGACGCGCTGCGGGCGGCGCTCGGGCCGGAGGAGTTCCCGGAGTTCTCGGGGGAGCGGTTCTCCTTCGGCGGGCTGGGGCAGCTGCCGCGTCCGGCCCAGGAGCGCGTACCGATCTGGGTGGGCGGCTCCTCGCCCGCCGCCGTGCGCCGGGCCGCCGTGCGGGGGGACGGGTGGCTGCCGCAAGGGGGATCGCGGGACGAACTGCCGCTCCGGATAACCCGGTTGCGCGAGCTCCGGGCGGCGGCGGGGATCGAGAAGCCGCTCGTCATCGGGGCGATCACCGAACCGCTCTACGTCGGTGAGCCCGGGTGGCGGGTGGGGCGGCGGACCCTGAGCGGGAAGCCGGAAGTCCTCGCCGATTCGCTGCGGGCGTACGCGGACATGGGGGTGCACCAGATCCAGGTGCGGTTCCGGAGCCGGGAACCACGTGAACTCATCGACCAGATGACGGCGTTCGGCGCCGACGTCGCACCGCTACTCGACACCTAGGGAGACCGGGCATGGGCAAGCTGGACGGGCGCGTCGTCATCATCAGCGGTGCGGCGCGCGGGCAGGGCGAGCACGAGGCGCGGCTCTTCGCCGCCGAGGGCGCGCGGGTGGTCATCGCCGATGTGCTGGATGAGCAGGGGGAGGCCCTGGCGAAGGAGCTGGGCGCGGAGGCCGCCCGGTTCGTTCATCTGGACGTGAGCCGCGAGGAGGAGTGGCAGTCCGCCGTCGCCGTTGCGAAGGAAACGTTCGGGAAGATAGACGGGCTGGTCAACAACGCCGGAATCCTGCGCTTCAACGAGCTGGTGTCCACGCCGCTGGAGGAGTTCCAGCAGGTCGTCCAGGTCAATCAGGTCGGCGCGTTCCTGGGGATCAAGACCGTCGCGCCCGAGATCGGAGCGGCGGGCGGCGGGACCATCGTCAACACGGCCTCGTACACCGGGCTCACCGGTATGGCGTTCGTGGGCGCGTACGCGGCCACCAAGCACGCGGTGCTCGGGCTGACCAGGGTGGCGGCGATGGAGCTGGCGGCGCAGGGGATACGGGTCAACGCGGTCTGTCCGGGTGCCGTGGACACCGCGATGACCAATCCGGCGGCGCTGGACCCGTCCGCCGACCCGGAGGAGTCGAAGGCGGCCGTGGCCGAGCTGTACAAGAAGCTCGTGCCGCTCGGGCGGATCGGGCGGCCGGAGGAGGTGGCGGCGCTCGCTCTGTTCCTGACCTCGGAGGACTCCTCGTACATCACCGGACAGCCGTTCGTCATCGACGGGGGATGGCTGGCCGGCGTCAGCCTTTTCTGACGGAGCGTCAGGTATTGACGGGCAGGAACGTCGGTGGAACAGTCGGTCGCATCACAATCTGACGATGCGTCAGAAATATTTGAGGACGGTGAACCTCCGTGGAATTCGGGCTCTTCGTGCAGGGGTACGTGCCCGCAGCGCGCGCCAAGGCGGACCCCCAGGCAGAGCACAAGGCACTGATCGAGGAGACCGAGTACGTCATCCAGGCGGACAAGTCCGGCTTCAAGTACGCCTGGGCCTCCGAGCACCACTTCCTGGAGGAGTACTCGCACCTCTCCGCCAACGACGTCTACCTCGGCTACCTCGCGCACGCCACCGACCGGATCCACCTGGGGTCCGGCATCTTCAACCCGCTCGCCCCGGTCAACCACCCGGTGAAGGTGGCCGAGAAGGTCGCCATGCTCGACCACCTCTCGGAGGGGCGCTTCGAGTTCGGCACCGGACGCGGGGCCGGGAGCCACGAGATCCTCGGGTTCATGCCGGGCATCACCGACATGAACCACACCAAGGAACTCTGGGAAGAGACCATCGCCGAGTTCCCCAAGATGTGGCTCCAGGACGAGTACGTCGGCTTCCAGGGCAAGCACTGGTCGCTGCCGCCCCGCAAGATCCTGCCCAAGCCGTACGGGAAGTCGCACCCGGCCATGTGGTACGCCGCCGGGTCGCCGTCCTCGTACGCGATGGCGGGCAAGAAGGGGCTCGGGGTGCTGGGCTTCAGCGTGCAGAAGGTCTCCGACATGGAGTGGGTCGTCGAGTCCTACAAGAACGCGGTCAAGGAGGCGGAGCCGATCGGCGACTTCGTCAACGACAACGTGATGGTCACCTCGACCGCGATCTGCGCCGAGACGCACGCCAAGGCGGTCGAGATCGCGGTGGGCGGCGGGCTGAACTACCTCCAGTCGCTGCTGTTCCGCTACCACGACACGTTCCCGCGGCCGGAGGGGATTCCCGAGTGGCCCGAGCTGCTGCCCGAGTACAGCGAGGAGATCATCGAGCTGCTCATCGCGGAGGAGCTGATGATCTGCGGCGACCCGGACGAGGTGCTGGCCCAGTGCCGGCGGTGGGAGCGGGCGGGGGCGGATCAGCTGAGCTTCGGGCTGCCGATCGGGATCAGTCCGGAGGACACGGTGAACTCGATCAAGCTGATCGGTGAGCACGTGATTCCGAAGATCGACACGGACCCGGTGCATCGGACCTCGCGGTTCCGGGGCGCGTCGAGCTGACCCCCGGGTCTCCGCCCCGGACCCCGCGCCTCAATCGCCGGCGAGGCTGGGTTTGGCGCTCAGCGGTGTTCGGAGGTGGGGCCGGCCGGGGGAAATCAAGCCCCTCCGGCGATTGAGGAGCGGGGTACGGGGGCAGCGCCCCCGGAACCCGGGCCGGGCGGCGTCTTCCCGGACCGTCGCCCGTGCGCCGGGGTGCGTACCGCGGCCGAAGCGTACGCACCCCGGCCACACACCACCGCACCGCGGCCCCACCCCACCCCGCACACATCACCGCACCACCACTGCGAGAAGGGACCCCGTCATGCTCGACCACCTCATCCGCGGAGCGACCGTCGTGGACGGCGGCGGCGGACCCGCGTACCGGGCCGACCTCGGCATCCGCGACGGCCGCATCGCCGTCATCGCCGAGCCCGGCACCCTCACCGAAGAGGCCGTCACCAGCGAGGACGCCACCGGGCTGGTCCTCGCGCCCGGCTTCGTCGACCCGCACACCCACTACGACGCGCAGCTCTTCTGGGACCCCTACGCCACCCCCTCCATGAACCACGGCGTCACCACCGTCGCCGGAGGCAACTGCGGGTTCACGCTCGCCCCGCTGCACCCCGACCGGCCCGAGGACGCCGACTACACCCGCCGGATGATGTCCCGGGTGGAGGGCATGGCCCTCAAGGCGCTGGAGGAAGGCGTCGACTGGAGCTGGTCCACCTTCCGCGAGTACCTGGACGCGCTCGAAGGGCGCATAGCCGTCAACGCCGGGTTCATGGTCGGGCACTGCGCGCTGCGCCGCCACGTCATGGGCGCCGACGCCGTCGGCGGACAGCCCACCGACGAGCAGATGACCGCCATGCTCGCCCTCTTCCACGACGCCATGGACGCCGGAGCCTGGGGGCTGTCCACCACCCAGTCCTCGACCCACTCCGACGGCGACGGGGAACCGGTCGCCTCGCGGCACGCGCTGCCCGAGGAACTGCTGGCACTCTCCCGCGCCGTCGGTGAACACGAGGGCACCCAGATCGAGGCGATCGTCGCGGGCTGCCTCGACCAGTTCTCCGACGAGGAGATCGACCTGTTCGTGGACATGAGCGCCGCCGCCGGACGGCCGCTCAACTGGAACGTCCTCACCATCGACGCCGCCGTCCCCGAACGCGTACCGCGCCAGCTGATCCCCAGCGAGCGGGCCCGCCGCGCGGGCGGCCGGATCGTCGCCCTCACCATGCCGATCCTCACCCCCATGAACATGTCGCTCGGCACCTTCTGCGCCCTCAACCTCATCCCCGGCTGGGGCGACATCCTCGCCCTCCCCGTGCCCGAGCGCATCGAACGGCTCCGTGACGCCGACACCCGGACCGAGATGCTGCGCCGCGCCGAGAGCAAGGAGGCCGGGGTCTTCCGACGGCTCGCGAACTTCGGCCGGTACGTCATCGGGGACACGTACAGCACCGCCAACGAGGGCCTGAGCGGGCGGGTCGTGAACGACATCGCCGCCGAACGCGGCCAGGACGCCTTCCACTGCCTGGTCGAGATCTGCGCCAACGACGACCTGCGTACGGTGTTGTGGCCCATGCCCACCGACAACGACCCGGACTCCTGGGCACTGCGGCAGCGGACCTGGGAGCACGAGGACGTGCTGCTCGGCGGGTCCGACGCGGGTGCCCACCTGGACCGGATGTGCGGGGCCCCGTACACCACCCGCTTCCTCGGCGACTGTCTGCGCGGACGCAAGCTCGTGCCGCTCACCACCGCGGTCAAGATGCTCACCGACGACCCCGCCCGGCTCTTCGGGCTGCGCGACCGGGGCCGGATCGAGGAGGGCTTCCACGCCGACCTCGTCCTCTTCGACCCCGAGCGCATCGACGCCGGACCCGCCACCCTCGTACACGATCTGCCCGGCGACAGCCCCCGCCTCGACTCCAAGGCGATCGGCATCGTGTCCGTCCGCGTCAACGGCGTGGAGACCCTGCGCGAGGACAAGGTGACGGGCGCGGTGCCCGGTACGGTGCTCCGCTCCGGCCGCGACACCCGGACGGTGAGCACCGCATGAGCGGCACGGAGAAGCGCGTGAGCGGTACGGAGAGGCGCACGAGCGGCGCCGAGAAGCTCGTGACCGGCACCGAGAGGCGAACGCGCGGCACCGAGCAGCGGCTGTTCATCGGCGGCGAGTGGACCGAGCCCGCGGACGGGCACTACGAGGTGATCAACCCCGCCACCGAGGAGGTCGTCGGCCTCGCCCCCGAGGCGAGCGCCGCGCAGGTGTACGAGGCCGCCGCGGCGGCCCGCGAGGCGTTCGCGGGCTGGTCCCGGACCCGGCCCGAGGAACGCGCCGCGATCCTCGACCGCGCCGCAGACCTCGTCCAGCGCGACTTCGCCGCCCACGCCGCGCTCGCCCAGGCGGAGAGCGGCGCCACCATGGGGACGGCGCGGGGGATGCAGGTCGCCGTCGGGGCCGCACGGTTCCGGCGGTACGCCAGGGGAGCACTGGAGCCGGTGGAGGAGGGCCTCGCCCCGCAGATCAACGAGGCCGGGCCGATGGGGCGGGCCGGTGTCTTCGGCGCGCTCGCCGTGCGCCAGCCGGTCGGCGTCGTCACCTGCATCACCTCGTACAACAACCCCTGGGCCAACCCGGCGGGCAAGATCGCTCCCGCGCTCGCCATGGGCAACACGGTCGTCGTGAAGCCCGCCCCGCAGGACCCCCTCTCCGTCTACCGGATGGCCGAGGCCCTCGCGGAGGCCGGGGTTCCGCCGGGCGTCGTCAATGTCGTGACCGGTTCCGGCGCCGGGGCGGGCGAGGCGGCCGTGGACTCGCCGGACGTGGACATGGTCAGCTTCACCGGCTCCACGGCCGTCGGGCAGCGGATCGCGGAGGTGTGCGGACGTGGCATGAAGCGGCAGCTGATGGAGCTGGGCGGCAAGGGCGCCGCGCTCGTCCTCGACGACGCCGACCTGGACGCGGCGGTGGCGGGCATCGGCACGACGTTCTCCTTCTACAGCGGACAGATCTGTACGGCTCCGACCCGCGTCCTGGTCCAGCGGGGCGTCCATGACCGGCTGATCGGGAAACTCACGGCGTACGCGGCCCGGCTGCCGGTCGGTGATCCGACGGACCGGGGCACGGTCGTCGGCCCGGTCATCTCCGCCGCCCACCGCGACCGCGTCGAGGCGTACGTGGAGCTGGGACGCAAGGAAGGGGCGCGGGTGGTCACGGGCGGCGAACGGCCCGAGCGCGCCGGGCGCGGCTTCTACGTCGCCCCCACCCTCCTCGCCGACTGCACCAACGACATGCGGGTCGTCCGCGAGGAGATCTTCGGCCCGGTCGTCGTGGTCGTCCCCTTCGACGACGAGGAGGAGGGCATCGCGCTGGCCAACGACAGCGACTACGGCCTCCTCGACTACGTGTGGTCGGGGGACGTGGCGCGGGCCTTCCGGGTGGCCCGTCGGCTGCGCGCGGGCGGCGTGGGCGTGAACACGATCGGCCGGAACATGGAGGCACCGTTCGGCGGGTTCAAGAAGAGCGGTGTGGGGCGCGATGTCGGCTCGTACGCCCTGCACGCGTACAGCGAGACGCAGGCGATCGTCTGGCCGGGATGAGGTACGGGACGAGGTGCCGATGAGCCGCACGGGAAAATTTTGAACCAGCCCAAAACGGACAGCGCTGCGATTACCGTACGTCGTCACTCCCGCCCGCATGGCGTTCATTGCAAGGTCGAGTGACGATTTAACGCGTTGTTAGCACTTCATTCATCGCTCAATTGCCTTGTTTTGAAAGGGTGAGACGCTGGAGTCTCACGCTCCGGATGTGGATATCGCAGCGCATAGCGTCCTCTTCATGACTCAGCTGGACGCGCGGCCACAGGCCGGAGACACGGTACGGGGAAGTGCCCCGGCCGGCGGTGGAGTGCGGGACAAGGGCCTCGGCGGGAACTCCGTCGGGCTGATGGGGAGCGCCGTCATCGGCATCTCCACCGTCGCCCCCGTGTACTGCCTGACCTCCACCCTCGGCTCCACCGCCGGAGAGGTCGGCGTCCAGATGCCCGCCGTCTTCCTGGCCGGTTTCCTGCCGATGCTGCTCGTCGCCTTCGCGTACCGCGAACTCAACAAGGTCATGCCGGACTGCGGCACCTCCTTCACCTGGACGGTGAAGGCGTTCGGCCCGCGCGTCGGCTGGATGTGCGGCTGGGGTCTGGTCATCGCGACGATCATCGTCCTGTCGAACCTGGCGGGTGTGGCCACCTCGTACTTCTGGCTCCTCGCGGGCGAGATCACCGGCAGCGACGGGGTCGCGGCACTGGACGACAACAAGGCCGTCCACATCCTCACGTGTCTGGCCCTCATCGCCGCCGCCACCGCCATCAGCTACCGCGGCATGACCGCCACCAAGGGTGTGCAGTACGCCCTGGTCGGGCTCCAGCTCGTCGTCCTCGCCCTGTTCGTGGCGATGGCCCTGCAGAAGGCGGACAGCGGTGACTTCGCCTCGTCCGTGGACTTCTCGTGGTCCTGGCTGAACCCGTTCGCCGTCCAGTCCTTCGCGGCCTTCACCGCCGGGCTGTCCCTGTCCATCTTCATGTTCTGGGGCTGGGACGCGTGTCTGACCGCCAATGAGGAGACGACCGGCAGCGAGAAGACCCCGGGGCGCGCCGCGCTCATCGCGATGGTCGTCCTCGTCGGCTCCTACCTGGCCACCGGCATCGCCGCCCAGATGGCCGTCGGCTCCGGCGGCTCCGGCCTCGGCCTCGCCAACCCGGACACCTCCGACAACGTCTTCGCCGCGCTCGCCGGTCCCGTCATGGGCCCCGGCCTCGGCGTCCTGCTGTTCGTCGCGGTGCTCGCCTCGGCCGCCGCCAGCCTCCAGACCACCTTCATCCCGGTGGCCCGCACGGTGCTCGCGATGTCGTCGTACGAGGCCCTGCCCTCCTCGTACGCCCGGGTCCACCCGCGCTTCAGGACCCCCGGCCGGGCCACCGTGACGGCGGGCATCGCGACCGGCGTCTTCTACACCGTGATGACCCTGGTCAGTGAGCACGTCCTGGTCGACACCATCTACGCGCTCGGCCTCATGATCTGCTTCTACTACGCGCTGACGGCCTTCGCCTGTGCCTGGTACTTCCGCGCCGAACTGACCCGCTCCGCCCGTGACATGGTCTTCAAGGGCCTGTTCCCGCTGGTCGGCGGTGTTCTGCTCACGGCCGTCTTCGGCAAGACCCTCTACGACATGTGGGACCCGGCGTACGGCTCCGGCTCCTCGGTGTTCGGTGTCGGCTCGGTGTTCGTCATCGGGGTGGGCCTGCTGCTGCTCGGTGTGGTGCTGATGCTCGTGATGCAGCGCCGCAGCCCGGCGTTCTTCCGCGGCGAGGTACTGACGAAGGAGACACCGGCCCTGGTCGTGGCGGACTGACCCCTTCGGCCGGACGGGCGGGACCGACCGACCGGGCGCGGGGAGTCGTTCCCGGGGGCTCACGGGCTCACGGGCTCACGGGCGCCAGTACCCCAGCGCGTGGACCCGGTCCCTGGGCAGCCTCAGCTCCTTACGGGCGTACGCCGCCAGGGTCCGGGTCGTCGACGTGTCGCAGGCGATCCAGACGTACGCGTCGGAGGAGCCGGCGCCCAGCAGCCCCGGCAGCGCGGCCTTCACCTCGGCCACCAGACGCGCCCCCGCGTCGCGGCGCGGGACGAGGTGCAGGGTGTGGTGGCCCGGGTCGACGCGGAACGGAAGCCGCTCGTCGGACGCGTGCGTCGTCTCGAACCAGACCGTCGCCGGGGTCCCCGGGACCGCGTCCAGCAGGGAGTTGACCGCGGGCAGCGAGGCCGCGTCGCCGATCACGAAGAGCCGGCCGGGCTTCGGTTCGGGCAGCGTGAATCCGGTGCCCTGGAGCGTCGCGTCGACCGTGTCGCCGGGCTTCGCGCCGCGCGCCCAGTTGCTCGCGGGCCCGTCGTGCAGGGCGAATTCGAGGCTGAACGTCCCGGCCGCCGGGTCGGGGTCGACCAGTGTGTACCCGCGCTGATGCGGCTTGCCGCCCTGCTCGAACCACACCCTGACCCACATCGTCGGGTGCGCGCCGCCGGTCGCGGCCAGCAGCCCGCCGTCGGTGAGGTGCACGCGGCGGAATGTGTCGGTGACCTGCTCGGCCCCGGTCACGGTGAACGTGAAGTCGCGCCCCCGCATCAGCTTGAGGACGACGCCCTCCCAGCCGTGACCCATCGCTTTCCCCACCCTCTGCTGTCCACCGGGCGGCACGGTTTGCCGATCAGCGGTTCAGGTTGGTTAGGCTAACCTAAATTGCGAGGGCTGAGGAGTGGCCGGAAGCACCGAGTCCGCAGCGATCCGGCCCTCGGTGAACCGGCCCTCGGTGAACCGGCCGCTACCCGGCGATCCGGCTGCTTCGGTGATCCCGCCCCTCAGCCCTCGCCGCCCAGGAACACCGGGTTGGTGAGGGCGGCGAGCGGGCCGGGCAGCCCCGGCACGGCGGCCGGGTGCCGGACCTCCGCGCGGACGTACGCCGCGTACGCCGGAGTCGTACGCCACTCCACGGCGCCCGCCCCCGACGCGGGCAGCGCGGTCGTGAACAGCGTGCCCTGGTCGGTGATGAAGTGCGCCGTGCAGCCGGGTGCCCCCGTGACCTCCAGGCGCACGGTGACGGGGGTGTCCGCGTCGGCCCGGAGCCGCTCGCCGATGCCCGCGTGGTGGCCGCGCCCGCCGGAGGCGCCGAAGGAGAGGGTGACGGCGGAGGACTCGGCGACGTACGAGTGCCCGGCCCGGATACCGGCGGTGATCGCCTGCCGGGACAGTTCCTCGGCCAGGACGACCGTCTGCGGCAGCCCCACCCTGTCCGGCTCGCGGTGGGCGTCGCTGCTGCCCATGGCCGGAATCCACGGCTTCGACGCCCGTACGGACGCGACGAGGGCGTTGTCCCACTCCGCGAGGGAGATCTCGTCCTCCGGGGTGTACGGCCCGTTCCACACCTCGACCGCGTCCGCCTCGCCGAAGCCGAACTTCCAGTGGCAGCCGATGCAGGTGGCGTGCGGGTGCGCGGGCACGACCAGACCGCCGGCCCGGCGGACCGCCTTCGCGTAGTGGCCGAAGCGGTTGTCGCGGGCCCGGTAGCGCCAGTCGACGAAGGTGCCCGGATCGGTGCCGAGCGCGACCACGTGCCCGTTGCGGGTGGTGATCTCCTCGCCGATGAGGATCAGCAGGTCATCGCCCCACAGGCCGCCCCAGGCGCCGTGCGCGGAGGTGGTGTTGTGCTCGCTGCTGTTGATGAAGTCGAGCCCGGCGGACCGCGCGGCGGCGGCGATCTCGGCCGGGGTGCGACGGCCGTCCGAGTGCACGGAGTGCAGATGGCAGTCCCCCCGGTACCAGGCCCTGCCGCGCCCCTTGGCCCGCTCGGGCGGGTACACGGGCCTCGGCGTGGTCCCGGAGGGGCCGAAGCGCAGCGTGACCGTCACCTCGTAGGGGAGCCCTTCGGGGGCGACGGTGTACGGCCCCAGCGCGATGTGCCAGGTCCCGGCCCGTACCGGACCCGCGAGGTAACCGGGGGTCGCCTCGTCGGCCCGGATGAAGAAGGCGGTACGCGCCCCGCCGGACCAGCCGCGGAACCCTCGCCCGCCCAGCTCGGTGCCGCGCTCGTCGAAGATGCCGATGTCCAGGGCATTGCCCTGGGTACCGGCTGGGACGGGCGTCTTCGTATACGCGTACGAGACGGCGATCTCCCGCACGCCCCGGGGGACTTCGACGGGCAGGTACACGAAGTCGGGCGACCCGGTGGGCAGGGTGCCACGCACGGTCCTGGTCCGTTCGCCGTCCGGGGTGTCCTCCGTACTGCCGTCGGAACTACCGTCGGAACTACCGTCGGAACTGCCGTCGGATGCCTGGGCGAAGCTCACAGGTCCCAAGGTTAGGGCGGTGACGGCCGTACCGAGGAGAAGGCCGCGCCTGGCGATCGGGGGCCGAGGGGCCTGCGGGTCCTGCGGATCCTGTTCGGTCCGCGGGGTGTGCGGGGTGTGCGATCCGGTCATACGAGGGGCTCCCCGGGTGTGGTGAGGGACGAGGGCGACGTACTCGGACTCTGGTATTGGGCCGTGAACTCCACGGAAACGGAAGAGGAGTTGCGGCCAAGGTGCCGGGGAGGACGCGGGGCGCGACGTCCGGCGCGATGCTCGGCTTTCGGAGCCGTACCGCATACGTTGGGGCCGTCAACGGACGACGACGGAGGTGTTCTCGATGCGGATCGCCACAACGATCTTCCTCACCGATGAGACGGTCACGCCGGTCAGGCTCGCGCGCGAACTGGAGCAGCGGGGATTCGCCGGGCTGTATCTGCCCGAGCACACCCATATCCCGGTGAGCAGGGAGACTCCCTACCCGGCGGGCGGCGAGCTGCCGCCGGAGTACGGCCGCACCCTGGACCCCTTCGTCGCCCTCGCCCAGGCCGCGGCGGTGACCGAACGCCTGGCGCTCGGCACGGGCATCACCCTGGTCGCCCAGCACGACCCGATCGACCTGGCGAAGCAGATCGCCACGCTCGACCACCTCTCCGGCGGCCGGTTCACGCTCGGCGTCGGCTTCGGCTGGAACGTGGAGGAGGCCGCGGACCATGGGGTCGGCTGGTCGACGCGGCGGGAGCTGGGGCGCGACCGGATGGCGCTGATGCGGGCCCTGTGGGCGGACGAGCCGACGGCGTACGAGGGCGAGTTCGGCTCGGTCCGGGCGAGCTGGGCGTACCCGAAGCCGGTCCGGCGCCCGCGCGGCCCGGTGAACGGCCCGCGCACCCTGATCGGCGGCGCGGCGGGCCCGAAGCTGTTCGCGTCCATCGCGGAGTACGCCGACGGCTGGCTCCCGATCGGCGGACGCGGCCTGACGGAGTCCGTGCCGAAGCTGCGAGAGGTCTGGGAGGCGGCGGGCCGCGACCCGAAGCACCTCCAGGTGGTCCCGTACGCGGTCCTGCCGAGCCCCGGAAAGCTGGCGCACTACGCGGACCTGGGCATCGAGGAGATCGTGCTCCAACTGCCTCCGGCGGGCGAGCCGGAGGTGCTGCGCGTACTGGACGCGTGCGCCGCGTATCTCTAGGGGAGGGCCGGTCACTGTTCCTTCGTGATTCCTCCACAGGGAAAGTTGTCAGTTTCGGAGTGCGTGATCATTTCGGAGCTACTCTCCGATTGGTCGTGATCATGGATCGATCTGCGGGTTAATGCGGGTATGCAGAGGGGGCAGCTTCCTGCATATGTAACTTCCTGTGGTTCTCCTGTGGCCCCTGACGCCCGTCTTTGCCTCTACTTTGCTGTTGCGGTCTTCACAAGACCGTCATCCATGTGGAGACGGCTGGGGGGCTGTTGTGCGGGGCAAGAGATTCCGGGGTCGGGAATGGATCGCCTGGCTCGCTGTAGCCGGGTTCGTGGCAGTGGCGATCTACGCACTGGGCACGGGGCGGGCCTTCGCGGCAGCACCCGAAGCGGTCGCGGCGTGCACCGCCGCGGAGTCGGACTTCAACGGTGACGGACTGCGCGACACCGCGATCGCGGACCCCGACGCGACTGTGGGCGGCAAGGCGCTGGCCGGCACGGTCACGGTCGTGTACGGCGGCGACGCAGGAGTCGTCCAACTCCATCAGGACCTGGCCGAAGTGCCCGGGGAGGCAGAGGCGGAAGCGCGGTTCGGCAAGGCGCTGGCGCACGCCGACCTGAACGGCGACGGCTGCGCCGACCTGGTGGTGGGCGCTCCGTACAAGGACGTCGGTACGGCACGGGATTCGGGCGCTGTCTATGTCGTCCACGGCGCACCGGGCGGACTGGGCACGGGCCCGGCGTCCCTCGCGTATGACCAGACAGGAGTCATGGCCTCCGAAGGGCCGGAAGCGGGCGACCTGTTCGGCTACGCGCTCACCGGTGGGACGACATCGACGAGCCAGCCGTTTCTCGTGATCGGTGCGCCGGGCGAGGACGTCGGGAGCGTTATGGATGCCGGCAACGTCCATTACCTGAGCGGCAAGCCCCTCGCCAATGTGGTCGTGACACAGGCGAGCACGGGTGTCTGGGACAACCCCGAGGCAGGCGACCGCTTCGGTGCGGCTCTGGCCTCGACGGACCGGCATTTCGCGGTGGGTGCACCGGGAGAGGCCATTGGCACAGAGATCTTCTCCGGCGCGGTCCTGGTTTTCAGCCCTTCGCTCAATACGTCAGGTGTTCCGGATCCCGTCTTCGGATTCGCCCAGTCCGCGACCGCGGGCTCCGACACTTCGGCTGAGGCGTATGACCGCTTCGGCACTTCGCTGGCCATGGTGGCCACCCGCGCGGGTACGGAGACCACGCCACTGGGTGCCCAGCTTGCTGTCGGCATACCTGGCGAGGACATCGGCAGCATCACGGACGCGGGTGCCGTCGGCCTGTACCGGGTGAACCCGGACAAGACGCTGGTCACCGTCGAAGCCCTCGTCCACCAGGACCTGGCCGGTGTGGAGGGAGACGCGGCAGCCGGGGACTTCTTCGGGCAACAGGTCGCGCTGGTCAACACCGCGCCAACGGCCGTGGCCTCGGGCAGCACGGTCAAGTTCGCCGTCGGAGTCCCCGGCAAGGAATCGGCCGCAGGGGCCGAACACCTGGACAAGGGGGGAGTCCAGATCTTCCCGGCCCAGGCCGACGTGGGCACCTCCGACGAGTGGATCGACCCCGGGTGGGGCATCCCGGGTGTTCCGGAACACCAGATGTTCGCAGGCAGCAGCCTTGCGGGCACACCGCAGGCACTGCTCGTCGGAGTGGTCAACCCGGCAGGCAGCACACCGGGGGCCGTGTACGCCTTCGACTGGTCGGTGGCGGGCGGCGGCGCCCCGGCCCGCACTTTTGTTCCGGGCGAGGGCGGTATCCCTGCGGGCGGAACGGCGTTCGGGTCGGTGATCCGGTGACCGGCAAGGGCAGAGAACGCAGGCTCCGAGGTGGGGACGTGACGGTGAAGACGCGTAGTGCGGGCAGCCGGGCATGGCGGCGGGGGATGCTGATCGGCGTCATGACCGCAGTGCTCGCGACGGGAACGGCTGCGATGCCCGGCAGCCAGGAAGAGGCAGTTGCCGCAGCCCGGGACGGTCTGGTCGAACGAGCGACCGCGTCAGGTGAGGCGGAGACGGAGCAGGTCGCCCAGGCAGCGGCCGAGGCGAGCGGCGAACCCGTCGAGGTGACCGGGCTCCGTCAAGAGCGACGTGACGTGTTCGCCAACCCGGGCGGGACGTTCACCGCGCATGAGTACACCCAGCCGGTGCGCACCCGGCGCAGCGGCACCTGGGCCGATGTGGACGACACCCTGGAACAACGGGCGGACGGTTCCTGGGCGCCCAAGGCGGCCACGGTAGACGTGCGGTTCTCGGGCGGGGGTGACGGGCCGTTCGCCCGCATGGGGCGGGCCGGACGTGAGTACGCGCTGACCTGGCCGGGCGGAAAGCTACCCGCACCGAAGGTCAGCGGCAACGCCGCACGGTACGAAGAGGTGCTTCCCGGCGTCGACCTCGCCGTGCGCGCGGAGACCGAAGGCTTCGCCCACTATTTCGTCGTCAAGAGTGCGGCGGCAGCCGCCAACCCGGAACTCGACAGCATCGACCTCGGACTCTCCAGCAAGGGGCTGAAGATCGAGGAGACCACCGGCGGCGGCATGAGGGCGGTCGACGCGGCCGTCGGCGGCACGGTCTTCGAGGCGGCGAAAGCGGTGATGTGGGACTCGGCGCCCGCCACCGCGCAGTCATCCGAACCGACCGGTCGTACAACGCGCCCCGCAACCCCACGGGCGAGGCTGGATGTGTCCGAAGCGGGCCGGAAGGCGCCTGTCGGCACCACCGTCGGCAAGGACCGGATCACGCTCACCCCCGACCTCGGCCTGCTGCGAGGCAGAGACACGGTGTATCCCGTGGTGGTCGACCCGATCCCGAAGACCACGAACCGTACGGCCTGGTCCGGTGTGATGTCCGGGATGCCGTCCGAGCAGGACTGGTCGTACTCGGGCAGCTCGGGCATGGGCAAGTGCCCCATGGACTACAGTCCCGCGAGCTGTGCGGGCATCGGCGTGCGACGACTGCTGTTCACGTTCCCCATGACCGCGTACAAGGGCAAGCAGATCCTCAACGCCCAATTTTCGGCCAGGGTGGAGCACGTGTACTGGGCGGATGCCCGCGCGGAACCGGTCGACCTCTACCGCATCGGTGGCAAGAACCGCACCATTACATCAGGAAGCAACTGGTCCAACACCAAGGACGAGTGGAGCGACTACCTCCTCACCCTGGACAAGAAGATCTCCCCGACCGGCTGTTCCAGCGGTGCCAACCTGAACTTCAGCGGCGGCGAGCTGGTCACCGAGGTCCAGACCGCGGCGACAGATGCCTGGACGAGTATGTCCCTCGGGCTGCGGGCCAAGGACGAGTCGGGCTACGGCGGCTGGAAGAGGATCTGCGGCAACAGCTTCCTGAAAATCGAGTACAACACGCCGCCCAAACAGGTCGACTACAAGCTCATGTCGTCGAACCCGGGCGGGAAGTGCGTCTGGGGCGCCGGACGCCGCTACACCAACGTACTGCCGCTACTGCGGGCGGAAGCGCGGGACCCCGACCACACATCGACGCAGACCGACCAGGTGAAGATGCAGTTCGAGCTGCGCTGGAAGGACTCCGCCGGGGTGGAGCGTATCCACACGGACGAGACCTCATACAAGTCGCCGAACGCGGGGACGTACTTCAGCTATCAGGTGACTCAGCAACCGGCCGGACAGCCGCAGATCCCGCAGGGTTCGGTCATCTACTGGTCGGCCAGAGCCTCGGACGGCGATGCCTGGGGCCCCTGGAGCGCGAGCGGCGATCCGGCCCAGAGGTGCGAGTTCATCTGGGACAGCACCGTGCCGAAGCCCCCGGTCATCTCCTCCGTGGAGTATCCGGAGGACGAGCAGTGGCACCACGGGGTGGAGACACCGGGGAAGTTCACTTTCAAAGCCGCGGACAAGGACGTGAAGGAGTACCGATACGCCTTCGACGACGACCCGGTCAAGTCTGTCACCACGACGGCCGGCGCGGCGGTCACGCTCGAATGGACGCCCACCCGGGCGGGCCGGCACTCGGTGACGGTCGAGGCATTCGACGGGGCCAACAACTCCAACCTGGTACCGGCCATGTACGAATTCCTGGTCACGGACGGCAAGCAGGCGACCGGACAGTGGAATCTGGCCGATGAGGCGGGCAGTACGCAGGCCCACGACGAGACCGGCCGTCATCCGGCGGTCGCGGGCACCGGAGTGACGTTCGAGAAGTCCGGACCGGGCGGAACGGCCGACAGCGCGGCTGCCTTCGACGGCACCACCAACGCGTACCTGGACTCCTGGGGCACCATCACGGACACAGGCCAGAGCTTCACCGTCAGCGCCTGGGTGAAGCCTGCGGCCCTGGACCGAGACATGGCCGTCGTCAGTCAGGACAGCACCGGTGAGCCGGGCTTCGTCCTCGGCTACGACGCGGTCGACAGGGCGTGGGAGTTCTCCACGCCGGACATGGATGTCGAAGCCATGAGCCAGTGGCGAGCCGTCGCCTCGGGCATCGAAGTCAAGCAGGACGAGTGGGTACTGCTCACCGGGGTCTTCGATGCCAAAGCTGCCTCCGGCCCCGAGCTTCGTATCTATGTCAACCATCAGAAGGCGGGGGTGGCCCGCCGCTACACCACCTGGTCGTCCGTGCGCAGTCTCCAGATCGGGCGGGTGCTCGCCAAGAGCGGGTATCGCGACCACTTCCAGGGTGACCTGGCGGAGGTCAGGGTCTTCGATAGGGTCCTGCCCGACTCCCAGATCGGGCAACTGCTGACGGTAAGGACGCAGCGGAGGGCGTACTGGCCGCTGGAAGGCGCAACGGACGGCAGCGCGGTCAACGTCCAGGCGGGCGGTCAGCCGCTCACCCTGAACGGTGACGCGGCCATCTACACCCCGGCCACCGTCGAGGACGATGCCGCCCTGGCTGACCACGGCAACCTGACACTCGACGGTACGGGCGACTGGGCCGCGACCGCGGCACCCGTCGTCACGGCGGCCGACAGCTACACGGTCGCCGTACGTGCCAAACTCACCACGTTCGACGCGGAGAAGACCCAGACCGTGCTGTCCCTGCCGGGACAAAACGCCGACCGGGTGGCCGTGCGCTATCAGCCCACCACCGGGCTCTGGGAGCTCGTCGTCACCGACGCGGATACGGCGGCGGCGAAGGTCACGACGGTTACCGACGAAGAGGTCCTCCCCAGTACGGATTCCGGTGGGCAGCATCTGGCCGTGGCATTCGACGCCTTCACTCACGAGGTACGTCTCTTCGTGGACGGGCGAATGACCGCGACCGCAACGGGCTTCGACCACACCACCTGGCCCTCCAGCGCCGGCTTCCAGGTGGGGCGCTCGGCACAGGCCGGCGGTCGCGACTACTTCGCGGGCGCCATCGACGAGGTGCGCGTCTACGGCGGAGCGGCGGACCCGATCTCGATCATCCGGATGAACGTGCCGACCGGCGATCCGGACCTCTAGGACGACCCGTGGGGCGGCCGGATCCGGCCGCCCCACGCCAGAACGTTTATCGACCGACCCCGGACCGACCGAATGCTGCCCTGCGGAGTTGCCTGATGTCTATGCGTGGCCGTCTCCTCGTCCCCCGAATGCCCAGGCATACGGGAGGCGCCATTGTGCTGGGCCTGGCCCTCGCCCTCACGGCGGGCGCGGCCCAGGCTCTGCCCGCACCGCCGGAGGAGGCCCGGCTCCCGGGCCTCACTGCCGACGAATCCGCCCCGGTCCGGGGCAAGGACGCAAGGGCGGCGTCGCGTCCCCACGACCCCGCGAAGAAGGCGGCAACCAAGCGGCTCGGCGCCGTCACCTGGCCGAAGCGGGGCAGCACGGAGATCGCCGTCTCCACGGCGCCGCCTCTCCTCGCGGGCCGCGCGGCAGGAGCCTCGCCCTCCGCAGTCGCTCTGCCCGGAGGCATACCGATCTCCGTCGCCCCGGCCGGGGCGAGGCCGAAGCCCGCTTCCGGGCCGGCGCCGACAAAGGTGAAGGTCTCGTCCCTCGGCCACCGGGCCGCCCAGGAATGGGGAAGCGCGGCCCTCCTCACGGTGGAGCGTTCCGACGGGCGCGAGAAGTCCGGGGACGTCGAACTGACCCTGAACTACTCGGCGTTCGCCGATGGAGCCGGAGGCGCCTACGGTTCGCGACTTCAGCTGATGGAGCTGCCTGCCTGCGCGGCCACCGCCGGTCCGGGCAGTGGTTCGTGCAAGGCCACGCCCAAGCCTCTCCGGTTCGAGAACAACAACGGCGAGCAGACGCTGACCGCGCGTGTCGCCGCGGCTCCGGCGGCGGCGGACGGCAGCACCGCCGTGTACGCGGTCGCGGCCGGTGACTCCTCGTCCAAGGGGGACTACAAGGCCACCAGCCTCGCGCCCTCCGCGAGTTGGTCCGTGGCGTCGTCCTCCGGCGGTTTCTCCTGGGATTATCCCCTGCGGGCGGTTCCCACTCCGGGTGGGCTGACGCCCTCGGTGGGGATCGGTTACTCCTCCCAGTCCGCGGACGGGCGAACCGCGGCGACCAACAACCAGGGGTCGTGGATCGGTGAGGGCTTCTCCTACGAGCCGGGATTCATCGAGCGGGCCTACAAGCCGTGTTCCGAGGACGGTCACGAGACTTCGGCGGAACAGTGCTGGGCCTTCGACAACGCCACGATCATGCTCAACGGCATGTCCGGCCAGCTCCTCCAGGATGACAAGACCAAGAAGTGGCACCTTTCCTCGGACAGCGGGGCCAGGATCGAGAAGACCGACGCGGCCTCCGCCGGCTACGCCGTGGACAACGGCGACAACGACGGGGAGCACTGGAAGCTCACCACCACGGACGGCACCGAGTACCACTTCGGCCGCAACAAGCTCCCCGGCTGGACCACGGGCAACGAGCAGACGAATTCCACCTGGACCGCACCCGTCTTCGGCGACGACTCCGGCGAGCCCTGCTACAAGGCCACGTTCGCCAGCGCCCACTGCCAGCAGGCATGGCGGTGGAACCTCGACTACGTCAAGGATGTACACGGCAACGTCATGTCCTACTACTACGGGGCGGAGAAGAACCGCTACGCCCTGAATGGCAAGACCGACGTCAACGGCACCGAGTACGACCGTGGTGGCTACCTCAAGCGCATCGACTACGGCCAGCGCGACGGCGCGGTGTACACGGCCAAGGCCCCGGCTCGCATCGAGTTCGAGACGAAGGAGCGCTGCCTGCCCGACGCCGACTTCGACTGTGCTGAAAGCAAGTTCACCGTGGCCAACGCCGCACGCTGGCCGGACACTCCGGTCGACCGGTACTGCAAGGCTGCCACGAAGTGTTCCCTCGCCCAGTCCAGTCAGACGTTCTTCACGACGAAGCGGCTCGTGGGTGTCACCACCCGGATGAGTACGGGCACTGGGGCGGCCGACTACAAAGATGTGGATGCCTGGACGTTCATCCACTTCTTCACTGACAACGGCGACCAGACGAAGACGCTCTGGCTCTCCAAGATCGACCACGAGGGCCGGGCGAACCACCTGGGTCAGGGCAGTGCCCCGGTCAAGTTGCCATCCGTAGTTCTCCGGGGCGTCCACCTGAAGAACCGCGTCGACAGCGACACCGACAATACGGATGCCATCCACCGGTATCGCATGATATCCGTGCTGAGTGAGACCGGTGCCCAGCTGGACGTCACCTACGCCGACGCCGACTGCACGGCGTCCGCGTTGCCCAAGCCCGGGGAGTCCACCAAGCGGTGCTACCCGGTCGTCTGGGCCCCGCCCGGAACCATAGAGCCCCGTACGGACTGGTTCCACAAGTACGTCGTCAAACAGGTCGAGGAGACGGACCGTACCGGCGGTGCGGTGGATCGGGTCACCCGGTACGACTACCAGGGGAACGCCGGCTGGCGGCACGGCGAACCGGACGGAATCACCGATGAGAAGTTCCTGACCTGGGGACAGTGGCAGGGCTACGGAAAGGTCTCCGTCACCAGCGGTGACCGCCAATCCATGAAGTCGCGCATCGACTACACGTATCTCCAGGGCCTGGACGGCGACAAGACGTCCGGTGGGGGAACCCGGTCCGAGAAGGTCAAGGACTCGACCGGTGTCGAGTACACCGGCCACAAGGAGTTCACGGGCTTCGAGATCGAAGCCCAGACGTTCAACGCCGGCAAGGTGGTCTCCAAGTCCCTCACCGAACCCTGGAAGCACGACACGGCCACTCAGACCCGGTCCTGGCTGACGAGTCACGCGACCATCGTCAAAGCCAAGTCCGGCAGGGGCTACACCGCGCTGTCCGGAGGTACGTGGCGCACCACGAAGTCCGTGTCGTACTTCGACCTCTACAGTCCCAACGTCCGGTTGAACCGGACCGAGAACTTCGGGGACCTCGCCACCGACGAGGACGACACCTGTACCCGGCTCTGGTACGCGGACAATGCCGGACTGAACCTGTACGAACTCCCCTCGCGCAGCGAGGCCGTCACCGTGGACTGCTCGGCGACTCCTGACCGCAAGACCGCTGTGCTGGCCGACGAGCGAACGCTCTACGACGATGGGGTGTTCGGCGCGGCGCCGGTACGGGGCCTTCCCACCCAGACGGAGCGCCTCACCTCGCACAACGGGACCACAGGCACCTATCAGGTGACCGGGACCACGCAATTCGACGCGTTCGGCCGTCCCACATATCAGGAGAACGCCGAGAAGTACTGGACCCGGACCACATACACCGACGTCAACGGGCTGATCTCCAAGACCAAGGTCACCAATACGCTCACGCAGTCCACCACGACCGACTTCGCTCCCGCCTGGGGCTCGTCGACAGGCCAGACGGACCCCAACGGCAAGCGCACCGACCTCGCGTACGACGCCCTGGGCCGCCTGACCTCCGTGTGGCTGGCGGACCGGCCGAAGTCGCAGACGCCGAGCATCAAGTACTCGTACAACGTCCGTCAGGACAAGGCGGTCGTGGTCAAGACCGAGAAGCTCGACAACGACTACACGTACGGGGCCGAGTACCAGTTCTACGACAGCCTGCTGAGGCCGCGCCAGCTCCAGACCCAAGGTGCGGGCGGTTCCCGGATGGTCGGTGACGTCTTCTACGACGGCTCGGGCAACATCAGGAAGACGAACGCCACTTACAACGCCGCCAAGCCTGCCAACGATGAACTGCTCATCGTGGGCGACGGCGAGGTCGACGCCCAGTCGGTCACCGAGTACGACGGCCTGGGCCGCACCACCGCGGACATATTCCAGGTCGCCGGCGTCGAGCAGTGGCGTACCAGCACGGTGTACGAGGGAGACCGTACCCATGTCGACCCGCCCGTCGGCCAAGCGCCGACGACATCGTTGACCGACGCGTCCGGCCGGCTCACGGAGCTGCGGAAGTACCACGGTTCCGCCCCCGATCCGTCCGGCCCGGGTACGCAGTACGACGCGACGAACTACACGTACACCAAGGCCGGACTGCTGGAGACCGTCACCGACTCCCAGACGAACATCTGGCGGTACGAATACGACCAGCTCGGCCGCAGGACGGTGGCCATCGACCCGGACGCCGGCAAGACGACGACGGAATATGACGGTCTCGACCGGCCGGTGGTGACGGTCGACGCCCGCAACAACAAGGTCTCCACCGTCTACGACGGGCTGAGTCGGCCGCTCTCCACGTGGTCCGGAGACGCGCTGAGCGGCACGAAGCTGACCGAGACCAAGTACGACAAGCCCGGATGGGTCGGCTACGCCTGGGCGTCCTACCGGTACACCAGCCCGACGGAGTCGTACGCGTCGGTGATCCAGGGCATGGACTCCCTCTACCGGCCGGAGAAGACGGCGTACACCGTTCCCGATTCGGAAGGAGCGCTCGCCGGAGCGTACGTCTTCACCACCACGTACAACAAGGACGGAACGGTCCAGGGCCAGGGCATGCCCGGGGCCGGAGCCCTGACGGGTGAGGCCATCGCCTACACCTACGACGAACTGCAACGCCCGGTGTCCATGAAGGGCAAGACCCCATATGTAGCGGACACCGAGTACACGAAGACAAGCGCACTGTTGGGCCTGGTTCTTTCGACCGGCCAGGGCAAAGACGTCCAGCAGTCGTACGACTACGAGCGTGGCACGGGCCGCATGACTGCGGCGAAGCTGAACGTTCAGGACGCGGGACCGGTCAGATATTCCCAGTACAGCTACGACCAGGCCGGAAACGTCCTGGCGATCTCGGACAAGGCAGGGGCGTCCCCGGACGTTCAGTGCTTCGCGTACGACGGGGGACAGCGGCTGACGGAAGCCTGGACGCCGTCGGCCACGGAAGCCGAGGCGACGGGTTCGGGTACCAAGGGCAGTGAGCTCGACGCAGGCACTCCGGCGGCATGTACGGCGGCGCCGGGCGAGAAGAGCCTCGGCGGACCGGCTCCGTACTGGAAGTCCTACGAGACCGACGCCATAGGCAACCGTACGAAGGACGTCACCCATGACGTCGGCGGGGACGCGACCCGGAACGTCACGCGCCACTTCACGTACGGAGAAAACGGCGCGGGTCCGCATGCGGTGACCAAGGTGGTGGAGAACACCCCCACCGGCGACCGGCAGTCCACCTTCGGCTACGACGACTCCGGCAACACCGTCAAGCGGACCATCGGCGGGAACCCCCAGGATCTGGAATGGGACGGCAGCGGTGACCTGATCAAGTCCACGGAGGCGAACGGCGACGAGACCGGATACGTCTACGGTGCCGACGGCAACCGTGTCCTGAGGCGCGACGCCAAGGCGACCACTGTTTACCTCCCCGGCATGGAACTGCGCCTCGCCAAGGGCTCCACCACGGTCGAGGCCACCCGGTACTACAGCTATGCCGGCCAGACGATAGCCGTCCGCCAGAACAACAACGAGCTGTCGTTCCTCGCCTCCGACCACCATGGCACCGGCGAGTTCGCGATCAACGCGACCACGGGCGCGGTGACCCAGCGGCGCTTCGATCCGTATGGGGTGGCGCGTGCGGAGCCGACCGGGGCATGGCCCGGTGAGAAGGGATTCGTCGGCGGCACGATCGACGAGCAGACCGGACTGACACATCTGGGAGCGCGCGAATACTCCCCGGATATCGGGAAGTTCATCTCCGTCGACCCGGTGATCGACTACACGCGGCCCGAGCAGATGAACGCGTACAGCTACGCGCACAACTCGCCGGTGACACTGTCCGACCCGGACGGGCTTTTGCCTTGCGCGCCGGGCGTAGGACCATTCGGGAACTCATGCGGCAACCCGTGCGGTATGTACTGTTCGGGAGGCTCCGCCGAGGCAGAGGCGGAGGTGACGACCGCCCAGGGCAATGAGAACGCCGCCAAGGCCCAGCAGGGGCAGGCGAAGCAGCGGATCAAGCAGACCGCCAAGGCCCTGGTCAAGATCGTCAGAGACCTGATCGGCGTTGATGCGGCACTGGACTGTTTCTCCAGCGGCGACATGGGGGCATGCGGCGAGACGCTGCTGAACGTGGCGGGGAGCTTCGCGGGAGGCCTGGCCGGCAAGGTCCTGGCCAAGTACGGCGTTCCCTGGAACTGGAACAAGGGCTACAAGCTCGCCAAACGGGTGGTCGGTCTGGTCGACGACCTCATCGGCGGTGTCAAGGACCTGATCAAGTCGTCCAAGGCGGTCGGCAAGGCCCAGGAGGCTCTGGCCGTTGCCAGGGCCAAGGCCAAGGCCGCGCTGGGCAAGATGAAGAAGGACCCAGGGTCCTGCGTGGTCCCGAACCACAGCTTCCTGCCGGGCACCATGGTCCTGTTGGCCGATGGCTCGAAGAAACCGATCGAAAAGGTTGCACTCGGTGACCTGGTCGTCGTCACGGACCCGGAGACGGGCGAGACGACGACCCGCGAAGTCGTCGCCACCATCGTCACCGAGGACGACAAGCACTTCGTCGACCTGACGATCGCGCCGGACAAGGGCGCGGAGGCCACCCTCATCTCCACCACGACCCACCCGTTCTGGGTCGAGTCGGAGAAGGCATGGATCGAAGCCGGTGACCTGAAGCCGGCCATGGAACTCCGGACGGCCCAAGGCGACACGGCGAGTGTCGAGGGCATCCGGCGCTTCGACGAGCTGCAGCGCACGTATGACCTGACTGTGAGTGACGTCCACACGTACTATGTGCTGGCGGGGCAGACGCCGGTCCTCGTTCATAACGTAAACGAAGACACTCTCTGCAATTTGACCCTCGGGCCCAACTTGAAGGGGCAGAAGGCCGAGGGGGTTACCGCTGAGCGTGGAGACACCGTTCTTGCCCATGAGCAGAGAATGGTCAACGAGTTCGGGAATCGGAATGGTTGTGCTGCTTGCGGTGCCGAGAAGTCTGGCTACAAGGATGGGCACTGGACTGGTGACCACAACCCGCCGAATAAGCTCTCCCCGAATGGTCCATGGACTCTGTATCCGCACTGCAAGGCGTGTTCCAAGCAGCAGGGTGGAATCGTGCGAACGCTAATCAAGGAGTACTACGACTTCCCGGCGTGGAAGCCGAGACAATAGGTGGATTCAATGATGCTTTTCGCCTCGTGCACGACAAGATTCGCGCACGGTCTGGTTGTTGCTGCCGCACCCGAGAGCGCCGACAACCACGCAGGCTGGGACGCGGCTGCTGATGTGGTGCACGGTGGTCCGGACTCCTTGTTCATCGCGGTGCAGCAAGCTGCCAGTGGTCCGGTGTCAGTCCAATGTGTGCAGGGGCCTTACCAGCCGAGTGGAAAGGTTCTTGTGTACTCAGGGAATCTAACTCTCCCCAAGGCATCCCTCGAAATTTCGGATCCGAATGAATCGGTGAGACTGCTGATTCCAGTTCCGAATGTAGAGAATCGGGTCGACGTCTACGGAGACGGAACCGATGAGCCTGATGAGGTAGTCATCGTTCTGACGGGCGATGAGTCGTGGTGATCCACAAGCTCTTAGGGAGGGGCTCTATCCGATAAGTCGGACGGCGCGATATCTTCTCTTCTCTGCGTGACGCCCTTCGTCTTTGCATAGCGGTGAATCGCCCTCTCTCAGAGCGCAAGAAGCCCCGCCGGAATTTCTTTCCGGCGGGGCTTCTTGGTCGTTTGACGGCAACGTTGACGGCAACGTCAGCGGACGACGGCTGCTGCGGGCGGGTCGTCAGGGTCGTCGTCCTGGGCAGCGAAGGCGTTGCCGAGGCTGTCGATGGCTTGGCGTTGGAGGCGGAGTCGGACGTGGGCGTAGACGCCGGCGGTGACGCCGATGTGTGCGTGGCCCAACAGCTCCTTGATGACGACGAGGTCGACGCCTTGTTCCAGGAGCAGGGTGGCGGTCGAGTGGCGGAGGTCGTGGAAGCGGATGCGGCGGAGTCCGGCCCGGTTGAGGAAGCTGCGGAAGCGGCGGGTGAGGTTGGCCGGGTCGAGAGGCCGTCCGGTCGGCGTGGTGAAGACGAGGCCACTGTCCTTCCAAACTGACTTTGCTGTCTCTCGCTCCTTGTCCTGCCGTTCCTGGTGCTTCTTGAGGGAGTGGAGGCATTCGGTGGGGAGGGCGATTCGGCGTTCGGACGCGCGGGTTTTGGTGGGCAGGTGCGTGAGGCCGCCGGTGCGGGTGCGCTGGAGCGAGTGGCGGATGCTGGCCGTTCCGGTGGTGAGGTCGAGGTCTTCCCAGTGGAGGCCGAGGAGTTCGCCTTTGCGGAGTCCGGTGCGGAGGGCGAGTTCGTACAGCGCGTGGAGCCGGTCGGCGCGGGCTGCGTCGAGGAACTGGCGAGCCTCGGCCGCCGTGAGCGGACGGAAGCGCCTGGGCTGGTGCGTGGTGGTCTTGACGTTGCGGGCGACGTTGCGCGGCAGCTCGTCTTCGCAGACGGCGTGTTCCAGTGCCGACTTGAGGACCGAGTGCACGTAGGTCACGGTCAAGGGGGACAGCCGCTTCTGGCAGCACTCGCCGCCCGCGCAGCACTTCTTCAGTGCGGTGTCGAGTCCCTGGGTGCAGCACTGGCAGGTGGTGCGGAGCCGGTCGAGGAAGGTGCGTACGTCCTTGGCGGTGAGACGTGCGATCTTTTTGGTGCCGAGGCCGGGGATGAGGTGGAGGCGGACGCAGGTGGCGTAGCGGGTGTGGGTGTTCTCGCGGAGCCGGTGGACGGCGACGCTGCCCAGCCAGTAGGTGAGGTACCCGCCGACGGTGCTGTCGGCGGTGGCGACGGGCAGGCCGCGGTTGCTGTCAGCAATCTTCTCGGCGAGTTTGTCGGCGGCTTCCCTCCGCGTGCTGCCGTAGACGCGGACGCGCTTGCGGGTGCCGTCGACGGCGAGGACGTAGCTGGCGGCTTCCCAGCGGCCGTCCTTGCGCTGGTAGATGGTGCCTTCGCCGTTGGCGCGGGCCTTCTTGCGCTTGGGGGCGGTCATCGGGCGGCCTCTTCCAGGTGGTGCTGGACGTAGTCAGCGAGGGCGTGGGCGGGGATGCGGCGGGCGCGGCCGATGGTCAGGGAGGCCAGGCGGCGGGTGCGCAGGAGGTCGTAGAGGGCGGAGCGGCCGATCTTGAGGCCGGCCATTGCCTCGGGGACGGTGAGGAGTTCGTCGTCACGCACGAGTCGCTACCTCCTGTTCGCCCGTCGGGCCACCTCCGATGAGTGCGGCGAGGCGTTCGAGGTCGGGGGTGAGGCCGGTGCCGTCGTAGGCCCAGTGGGCGAGGACGAGGGTGGTCGGGGAGGGCGGCGGGGTGTGGCGGCGATGCCAGGCGGCTCGGGCGGCCCGGAGCGCGCTGAGGGTGGTGGAGTAGGCGCGGGTCTTGGCGGAGAAGTGGCCGCGGAAGCCGAGCATGTGGGCCCACTTGCGCAGGTTCAGGTGCTTGAGATCGTCGCGGGTACCGAGGGCCCAGGCGGTGCGGATCATGCGGGCGGCGTGCTCGGGTACCGACTCGAACCAGAGGTCGGTGATCCTCTTCAGCCGGTGGTCGAGGGTGCCGGTCGCGGCTTCGGTGCCCTTGGTGGCGTACTTGGCGACGTATCCGGCGACCTTGCCCTCGGTGATCGTGGTCCCGCCCTGGAAGGCCGTGGACCGGATGATCCTGGTGTCGATCTGCTCGCCGAAGACGAAGGCGCGGGCCCGGCCGTTGGCCTCCGGCCCGTCGATGCGGGCGCGGGTGGCCGAGATCCGAATGGCATCGGCCAGCAGGTCGGGTGTGGCCCAGGCGGGCGGCGGGGTGCAGGGGCCTGCGGGGCCGTCGAGGCGGATGACAGCGTGGAAGTGGATCAGTCCGCGCTGCTGGTACTCGGCGACCTTGGCGTACGAGACCCGGACGACCTTGGAGAGCAGCCGCTGAGGGACACCAGCTGCGGCGGCGATGGTGCAACGCAGGTGGAGCATGAAGCGGGCCCACAGGGCCGGGGCATGGGCGTTCCACAGCACGGCGCCGGTGTAGTTGTAGCGCTCCGGGTCGAGCGCGGTGCCGAGGAGCGGGTCGCCCTTGGTGTGGGTGCGTCCGCAACGGCAGCGGGCGGAGCCGCCCACGCGTCGCCCGTGCACGGGTCCGTATGACGGTGCGGTGAGGGTGGCGAAGACACGGGGATGGGTGGCGACCTGTTCGGGGATGTTCTTGCCGCCGCGCAGGCCGGCGGCGATGAGGTGGTAGGTGTCCTGACGGTAGAGCTCGGCGCAGGAGGGGCAGCGGGTGCTGCGGCGGTTGCCGCAGCGGACCAGCAGGTGCCCGGCGGGAAGTTCCTTGGACTTCAGTTCGCGCAGGATCTCGCCGGTGAAGGAGTCGTCATCGATGCGCTGGCCTTCGAGGCGGACCGGCTGGGCGCAGCCACCCAGGGAGGACAGCTGCCGTACCAGGCCGAGCAGGTCCCGGTACCCGGTGAACGTGGGTAGCGCGGCCGTGGCGGGTTCGGGGCGGGGGATTGTGGTGGTCGGGTCGTGCGGTGGCATGCTGGCGGGACCTCTCTGCACTGCGGCACACACGTGTGCCGTGGATGGATGGGAGGGAGGCCCCGGCAGGGGCGAGGGTTTGGCGACTACACGCCCTTGCCGGGGATCACTGCGAAACGGGACCAGGAGGCGGCGGTCACGCGGCCTTGTCCAGGTCGACGCGGTCGGGCAGGTCGCGGACCTTGAGCCCTTCGGCGCACATGAGGTCGTTGATCTGCCAGCAGGCTTCGGTGGGCAGGTAGACCGAGCGCAGCCGGACGGGGGTGCGCATGTCGCCGATGGAGGCGATGGAGACGCCCTGGGGCATGGTGCGGTCGGCGGCGGTGATGTCCAGTTCCCGGCCGTCGGGGAAGAGGTGCAGGAAGTCCTCGACGGTGTCGACGCGGTGGCAGATCCGGGCGGACAGGTTGGTGCGTACGGCGGTGGTGAGCACGTCGGCGGAGGACTTCTGGGTGAGCAGCCACAGCCGTATGCCGAACTTGGCGCCCTGGCTGGCGATGGCCAGCAGCTCGGCCTCGAAGCGTTCGCGGGCCTTGCGGTCGGGGTGCCGGGTGTAGTTCGCCACCTCGTCGATCACCACAAGCAGCAGCGGCAGCTCGGGGCTGAACACGGTGATGCGGTCGGTGCGTCCGGACCAGAAGAGCCTCTCCCGGCGCTGCATCTCCTCGCGCACCCAGCGCAGGATCTCGGTGGGCTCGTCTGGGTGGACGGCGTCGGAGACCTTGTAGGCGGTACGCCACCAGGGCGCGACCGCACCGAGGTTGGGATCGATCACGATCAGCCGCACGTCCCGCATGAGCGAGGCGTAGGCGAGGAGGGTGTTGACGGTGATCGATTTGCCGGAGCGGGTGAGGCCGGCGACCAGGGCGTGGGCGGAGTAGGCGAGGTTGAGCACGATGGAGGTGCCGTCTTCGTCCCAGCCGAGCAGCACGTCATCGGTGGAGACGAACTGCCCCGGTCGGCAGACGGGGGAGCCGTCCGGGCCGAGGAGTGGTGAGCGGATCACCGCCTCCAGCGGCTCACGGCGGAAGCCGCGCGCGACGATCATTCCGGGCTTGGGCTGGCTGATCCGGATGCGGCGCATGCCCCAGGCGTCGCACAGGCCCTCGCCGGCGTCCTGCCAGGCGCTGAGCCCGACCTGCGGCAGGGCATCGGCGGTGACGGTGACGCCGAAGGCGTCGGCGCGGGTGCGTAGGCGCGGCACCAGCACGCGCGGCTTGGCGGGTTGGTCCTGCGGGCCGTACTGCTGGAGCACGGTCGGGGTGGCGTCCTTGACTGCTAGGCCGAGCATCGGGGCGAGCCGCTTCCAGCCCCACCGCAGCTGCCGCGCCTGCCGCAGGCTGACCCGGGTCTCGGCATCGGCCCGGTACCAGCGGGCGAAGCAGAACGCGGCCCAGCCCAGCAGCCCGAGCGCGCCGAGGCCGACCATGGCCAGGAGCACAAGGCCGAGGGAGTTGCCGGGCATCAGGCGCCCGCCTTGGCGGTGATGGCCTCGGCGCGCAGGGAGATGCCGTGCCGGTCCTTGCCGTTGATCTCGTTCTCCCAGGCCGAGGCGACCAGGCCGGTGAAGGCGACCGGCAGGCCGACCTTCAGGCCCTTGCCGAGGCCCGGCTCCGGGATTTTCACGGTGATCACTTCGGCTCGGCCGTTGAAGGCGAACATCACGTCCACCAGGTGCAGGTGGGCGCCGGTGGCCCGGTCGATCGAGGGCTGCTGGCCTTCACGGTCCTTGAAGTGCGGCCGGGACTCGGAGGCCAGGATCAGCAGTGCCTGGGACTGGTCGATGGGCATGGTCTTCACGGCAAACCTCCAGGCAGAGGGGCGCGTGTCACCCGTGTGGGTGATCGCGTGCCGTAACCATACATTCATTCCATCCGAAGTCTATCCCTATTGAGTTCCATCCATTCTTGGGGTGGTCCATCCATTAGGCGGCTACTCTGACCCCGTGAGGCCGCTGAGCTGGTGAAACACGACAGGCAGCGAGCGGCCTGCGGCTGGTGGAATCGGACTGGGACCAGGGATGGGCATGGCTGCTGCTGACGAAGCGCGCTTGACGTTCGAACGCATCGCGGACGACCTGCGGCAGCAGATCCGGGACGGCGAACTGCGGCCCGGCCAGCTCCTGCCGACGCAGAGCCAGCTCATGCAGACCTACAAGGCATCGAGCCTGACCGTGCAAAAGGCGATCCGGCTGCTCAGGAACGAGGGCTGGGTCATCGCCCGCCAGGGGCGCGGCACGTTCGTCACGCGCTCGGCCGACTTCGAGGACGCCTTCGAGAAGGTCGCAGGAGACCTCCAGCAGCAGATCTACTCCGGCGCTCTGGCCCCCGGCGCCAGACTGCCCGCGCGCGAGGTCTTGGCGGAGCACTACGCGGTGCCGCTCAACGTGGTCACCAACGCCATCGCCCTGCTGGCCGGCAACTTCCTCTTGCGCTATCCCGGCGAACTGCCCGGCGATGAGGTCTACGTACGCGACTGGGACGACCACGGCTTCGCCACCCAGCTCACCCACGGCCGCCTGGTCCGCAAGATCAGAGACGGATCACTGGCCAGGGGCACCACGGTCACCGTGGACGACGTGGTCGACACGATCGGCGGCGACCCGGAATCCGCAGACCAGGCCCTGACCTTCCTCACCCTGGAGGGAAGGATGAAGAAGGCCCATCAGCGGAACGGTTCGATGGCGTATGTCGTCGTGGGAGGCGAGTTCGGCACAGAGGTACCGGTAGCGGTGCAGCCGGTGGACGAGTCGGACGAACTGTCGACTGCCCCGCAGGAGGAGTTCCCGGGGGCGGCCGGAGTAGCGGATCTCGCCTACAAGCTGGAACGAGCCCTGGAGCGGATCGAGGAGCTGGAGGAACGTGTCGAACGTCTCGAAGGCCGCGACGCCAACTGAGGCGGGCGCGTGAACGACGGCGTCCCCGAAGGCCGCAGGCCGGCTTCCGGGGATGCTTCGTGTGGATCGGTCAGGGCTGGTACTCGTAGCCGATGGTGAACCGGGTCGGCAGGCACCATTCCCCGTACTCGATGATCCCTTCCACGTCCGACCAGCGGTGGGCGCCGGCCAGGATCGGGGAGCCGACCGGCAGCCCCAGTGCGCTCGCCTCTCGGGCGTCGGCTGGGCGGGCGT
Source organism: Streptomyces sp. NBC_01433 (assembly GCF_026340105.1). NCBI lineage: Bacteria > Bacillati > Actinomycetota > Actinomycetes > Kitasatosporales > Streptomycetaceae > Streptomyces > Streptomyces sp. NBC_01433. Next base: position 3,177,023 of record NZ_JAPEPM010000001.1, read on the forward strand.
GCATGTCGTCGCGGGCGTGGGTGATCGTGCGCCCGGTGGCTTCCAGAACCCGGGCGGACAGTCCGTGATTGCGGCCCGGGGCCGTGTTCAGCAGATCCGGCACGAGGGCGGCGAACGGGGCCGGGTACCAGGTCACCGCGAACACGGTCCGGGTCTTTCCCCGGCCCGCCAGCCACTCGCGCCGCACCACCTGATCCCCGGCCTCCAGGTCGAAGATCTCCGCCACATACAACGGCGGGGTGATCAGTTCGGCAGCCGTCACCCGGCTCGTCTCGCCCTCGGCCAGGAACGACTTCACCCGCTGGACCCGAGCCAGCCGGTCCCGCGCCGACAGCGTCCAGCGAGGGTCGTCGGCGACGTAGGTGCCCCTGGGGGTGGTGCGGATGAAGTTCTCCACCTGGAGAGCCTGCAAGGCCCGCGAGACCGTGGCGGCTGCGGCCTGCCACTGGCCGGCGATCTCCCGGTTCGTCGGCAGCTTGGCGCCGGGCTCAAGCTCTCCCGACAGGATGCGCTCCCGGAAGTGATCCGCGATCTTCGTGAACGTCTTGGGACTGGGCATAAGGCGTGCCCCTCCGTTGAGTTGACGTGGTGTCAGTGGGAGCACACTAGTGCACTGTGAACCGTAGCGGGAGTGCTTCGGCCACTCAAATACTGAACTAGAGCACCGACCTGTCAAGAGGTCGGCCATGTGACGTTTGAGAGGTGGCGATGTGCAGTGACGGAGCCGACCAGGTACTCGACCCCGCCAGTTGAACTCCCCTTGCGCTTGGAGCTGGAGCCGGTACCCGTTGAGGGCTGTGCGGGGTGCGCGGAGCTGGCCAACGTGCGCGACCGGGCTCGTGTGGTCGGAGACATGACCACCGTCAGCGACTGCAACGTCTACATGCGACGCCACCCGGAGGGCCACCAATGAGCCCCCGCGCTGTATACCGGCACGTCGTTCACACCATCCGCCACGCGCCCGAAGGCGGCATCACCTACGAGGCGTTCTGCACCGCTGCTAACTACTGAGCCGAATCCGGACCCCATGCCGAGCAGGAAGCCGCACAGGACTGGGCACTCCGCCATACCGGACGCACCGGCCACGACCTGTTCAGACGCGTCTTCACCGACCACGCCAAGGTCACCCGAGCCGAGTAGAGCCCCACCGACAACCCGAACAGGACCCACACGCCGCAGACCATCACGCCAGGTCAGCAGCCCAGCCGAACGCTCGACCGACAGCCAGGGCGTACCGCCGAAGCGGGATGCGTCCAAACTTTCTCTACGTCTTCAAGGCGACCCGCTGGCGCGGGTCGCGCCCGCTCTCGGCTCCGCCACCGCGGGCCGGCCAGCGACCAGGCCGCGCGGAATCGCGCAGCGGACCACCGGAAGCGCAGGGGAAGCCGGACGCGCCCGCATGGCGAACGCCAGGCCGACGGCGAGGCGACGGCGGGGAGTGGGCCGGGGCGCAGGCCCGGAGGTGGGGTCGGTCGGCTCCGTGGGCTTTACCCACCTCCCCGGGCCGGGGCCCGCGTCGGGCAAGGCCAGGGGGCCACTCGTTCAAATTCCGGGCAGGATCACGACCTGCCCGAGTTGCCGGGCCAGCGTACGGCCCCCTGACCATGCCCGACCCCAACCCGGGCAGGACACCGGCCAAAGCCCACTCCACCGCCCTCACGCGCGCAGCCGTCTGACGGCAACGCCGACGGCAACAGAGGCGCACAGCACGGCACTTCCACGCACACCCACGAACAGGCCGGAATTCGCTGACCAGCGAAAATGCAGGTGACGCCCGCCGGGCGAGCACACGTACTATGTGGTCGCGGGCGAGACACCGGTCCTGGTCCACAATTGTGGCGGCCAGGTGGAATACGGTGGCAATGAACTGAGTCAGGCCGCCATACAGGAACGGCTGAAGACGGGAAACAAGTCCAATAATTTTGCGGCGGTGAGGTACACCGATACGGATGGGGTTTCGCAGATTGCGGTCGCAGTCTCCTCGAAGGGTCTGGGCAACCACGCAGAGCGTAAACTTCTCCGAGAGTACGGGGACTCGATCACTGAAGCCTATTCAGAATTCCAGCCGTGTACTGGGACGAACAAATGTCGCAGTAGGCTAGCCGAGGCCGGCATACCAACGACTTGGACTTGGGGTTGGACCACTTCAGCTGAGGGCGCTGCCGCAAGGTCCGCCAAGGGTAAAGCGGTGACTTCAATGTTCAGGGATGCCATATCGGGTAACTGGTAAGGTAGTTCAATATTGCGGTTGGCCCGTCATTCATCTGAGTGGCGGGCCAACCGCGTAGCTATGAGAATGGAGACGGGCACCGATGGCTAACCACCGCTATTCAATCGAATATGTCGCATGTGTGAGGAACTCCGCTGCGCGTGATTACCTTTCCTCGGTCGGGCTACCTGTCGAGCATGTCCTTTTTTCGGCTTCGGAAGCTGCTGGTGGTGGCGGTTCCGAGAACGCTGAGGGCCGCGACCTTCTGAAATTGGGATCTGGAGGGGATGGCGATGACGCGTACTGCATTGACTGCGAAACCGGAGAGGTGCTCTACCGTGGCGGCGATGATCCGTCTCTATTTTCTGTGAATTCATCACCACAGAAGCTGTCTGAATGCTTGAGCGTATTCGAGATTGAAACCGCTCGGTCCGCAGGCGAAGACGATCCGGAAACCCTGGAAGAACTTGCGGATCTGCTGGGGAGGTCACTCGGGGAGATTGATCCGTCAGCACTACAGGACGATCCAGGTTTTTGGCGTTCAATTCTCTTCGATGTGGCAATCGGCGACTATATGGATGATGAATCGTAACCTCCTTGAGGTCGCGTACTCGCACCCTTAGGCGACGAAGTCGACTGCTACCGCTGCCGCAACCAAGATGACCTGCGATTCGTTAATATCGGCGAACTCATTACCTGCCGGAACATGCATAGGAATTTTGTTCAGATCCACCATGAGGTCGGCGTTCGAATAGCAGGAGAATGGTTTGCGCGGGTCAATTCCCGATGGGCGTGCACCTGGCACAGGCTTGGGCCCCTCCGTGAGAATTCGGAGGGGCCCAAGTGGTCTTTGACGGCAGTAGTTGACGGCAACGTCAGCGGACAAGGGGTACGCCTGACGGCGGGGCGTCACCGGCGTCAGGTTGGTTGGCAGTCTCGGAGGGGTTGTGGAGAGTACGGCCGAGGAGGTCGATGGCGTCGCGTTGGAGGCGGAGTCTGACGTGGGCGTAGACCGTGGCGGTGACGCCGATGTGGGCGTGGCCGAGGAGTTCTTTGATCACGACGAGGTCGACGCCTTGTTCCAGGAGCAGGGTGGCCGTCGAGTGGCGCAGGTCATGGAAGCGGGTGCGGCGGAGCCCGGCCCGGTTGAGGAGGGCGCGGAAGCTGCGATTGAGGTTCGCCGGATCGATCGACCCTCCTGCCGGTGTGCTGAAGACGAGGTCGTTGTCCCTCCAGTCCTCCGCTGCCGCCTCACGTTTTCCTTCCTGCACTTCACGGTGTTCCTTGAACGAGTGGATGCACTCGCTCGGGAGGGCGATGCGGCGTTCGGATGCACGGGTCTTGGTGGGCAGGGCGGTCAGCCCGCCGGTCTGGGTGCGCTGGAGGGTACGGCGGATGCTGGCGGTGCCCTTCTGGAGGTCGAGGTCTTCCCAATGGAGGCCGAGGAGTTCGCCCTTGCGGAGTCCGGTGCGGAGGGCGAGTTCGTACAGCGCGAACAGGCGGTCATCGCGGACAGCAGCGAGGAACTGGCGGGCTTCGTCTGCCGTGAGTGGTTCGAACCGACGGGGGCGGGGCGTACCCGTGCGGACGTTGCGGGCGACATTGCGCGTGATCTCCCCCTCTCGGACGGCGTGCTCCAAGGCGGACTTGAGGACAGAGTGGATGTACGCCAGCGTCAGCGGGGAAGGCCGCTTGGAGCAGCACACTCCGGCGGCGCAGCAACGGGCCTGATCACGGCGGGCATCAATGTTGCGTGCGCAGCACTGGCAGGTGGTGCGGACCTGGTTGAGCCAGGTGCGGACGTCCTTGGCGGTGAGCTTGGCGAGTTTCTTCTTGCCCAGGCCGGGGATGAGGTGCTGGTGGACGCAGGCGGTGTAGCGGGTGTGGGTGTTCTCGCGGAGCTGGTGGACGGCGACCGCCTCCAGCCAATACGTCAGGTAGGCACTGACACTGCCCTGTGCGGAGGGCACGGGGACGCCGCGGTTGCTGGAGACGATCTTCTCGGTGAGCTTGGCCAGGGCTTCCGTGCGGGTGGTGCCGTAGACGCGGATGCGCTTGCGGGTGTTGCCCGGGGCGAGGACGTAGCCGGCGGCTTCCCAGCGTCCGTCTTTGCGCTGGTAGACGTTCCCGTCGCCGTTGGCGCGGACGCGGCGGGAGGGGCTGGGGTCGCGGGGCGTGGTCATCAGGCGGCTTCCTGGTCGAGTCGGGTGCGGATGAAGTCGGTGATCGCGCGGGTGGGGATGCGGCGGGCGCGGCCGAGGGTGATCGAGGCGAGCTGCCGTGTCCGGAGCAGGTCGTAGACAGCGGAGCTGCCGAGCTGGAGACGTGCCATGACCTGGGGGACGGTCAGCAGTTCCTGAGACGTACTCGGCGCCGGGTGGGGCGGGGTGGGCTGGTACGAGGTCATCAGCAGCTCCCTTCTGCTGCGAACTGCCGTTCCAGTTCTGTGCGGTGCCATACGCCAGCAGCGAGGAGTCCGGCGCCGGGGCTGTAGCCCGAGCCGTGGTAGGCCCAGTGGCCGACGACGAGGGTTGTCGTCGGGTCGGGCTCGGGCAGGCCGGCTTGGGTGCGGGCCTGCTCAGTGCGCCAGGCGCGGCCGGGCGTCGCGCAGCGCGCCGAGGGTGACGGAGTAGCAGCGGGACTTGGTGGAGAAGTGGCCGCGGAAGCCGAGCATGTGCGCCCACTTCCAGAGCTTCAGGTGTGCGAACTCCGGCAGCTTGCCCAGCTCCCAGCAGGTGCGGATCATCTGCCGCACGTGACGGGCGACCGCGAGCCGGGGCAGGGGCCGGGCCTGTCCGGTGCCCTTGCAGGCGGTGCATGGGAGCGGGGTTCCGTGGGGCAGGAGGGTGGCGCCGCGTCCCTGGCAGGGGCGGCAGTACAAGGCACGGTCGAGGGTGCCGGAGGCGTCGGCGGACTTGGTGGCGTACTTCGCCACGTAGGCGGCGACGGCCTGGTCGGTCAGTTCGGCGTCGGTGCCGAAGGCAGCGATCTCGCGTACGTCGAGCTGCTCGCCCCAGGAGAGTTCGCGTTCCCCGATCGCGTCCGACACGACGGTTACACGGACGCGGGCGGCAGCAGCCCGGCTGGCGTCGGTGAGCAGGTCGATGGTGGCGGACGGCGGTGGGGGCTGGGTGCTTCCGTTTGGGCCGTCGAGCCGGATGACGGCGTGGAAGTGGACCAGGCCGCGCTTCTGGTACTCGGCGACCTTGGCGAAGGAGACCCGCAGGACGGCACGGGCGGCCTTTTGGGTGAGGCCGAGCCGGGCAGCGATCTCGCGGCGCAGGTAGATCGTGAAGCGGGCCCACAGAGCGGGGGCGTGGGCGTTGAACAGGACCGCGCCGGCGTAGTCGTACGTCTTCGGGTTCAGGGGTGTGCCCAGCAGGGCGTCAGTGGGTTCGTGGAGCTTGCGGCAGCGGCAGGGGCGGGGGCCGCAGTCGGTGTTGGTGGGGCGGTTGTGGACGGGGCCGAAGGAGGGGGCGGTGAGGGTGGCGAAGACGCGGGGGTGGGTGCGGACGGTGTCGGGGACGGTCTTGCCGCCGGTCAGGCCGGCGCGGATGAGGTGGTAGGTGTCGGCGGCGTAGAGGCGGGAGCAGGCCGGGCAGCGGGAGGCGCGGCGGTTGCCGTCGGCCTTGATTTTGCAGACTCCAAGGAGATCGATATTGCCGCGAGTGTCGTCATTGGGGAATCCGCGTGCACAGCAGTGGTTGCAATTCGGGCCAATCTCGGCGAGGCAGTCAGAGGCCTGATTGAACGGGAACTCCTCCTACATGAAGAGAGTGTTGACGGCGTTGAGCTGAGGGCGGTCATCAGATTTCTTGAGACGGCCGTGAAGAATCTAGAAAACTTGGCCGATCCGCTCAAGTTGCTGGCGCAACGCCACGCCTAGCGTGTCCAAGCCGCGAAACGTCCGCAGGGGCAGGTCAGCCCGCCTGGCGGCAGGGGCTGACCGCAGCGTTGACGGACGATCTGCCACCTGACATCGGATCGCTTTCGACGTCGGCCTCACCGGCGGTCTTCAGGTGCTGGTAGGCGGCGACCCGAGGGGCGGATGGGCGAAGCTGTTCAAAGCCTCTTTACTGGATCAAGGCGACCCGCTGACGCGGACCGCGCGCACTCCGGCCCCTCGGGGCCGCCGCCCGCTCCTGTCTCCGCCCCGCACGACGGTGTACTTGTATGCGAAGAAGGGTCCAGGGTCCTGCGTGGTCCCGAACCACAGCTTCCTGCCGGGCACCATGGTCCTGTTGGCCGATGGCTCGAAGAAACCGATCGAAAAGGTTGCACTCGGTGACCTGGTCGTCGTCACGGACCCGGAGACGGGCGAGACGACGACCCGCGAAGTCGTCGCCACCATCGTCACCGAGGACGACAAGCACTTCGTCGACCTGACGATCGCGCCGGACAAGGGCGCGGAGGTCACCCTCATCTCCACCACGACCCACCCGTTCTGGGTCGAGTCGGAGAAGGCATGGATCGAAGCCGGTGACCTGAAGCCGGGCATGGAACTCCGGACGGCCCAAGGCGACACGGCGAGTGTCGAGGGCATCCGGCGCTTCGACGAGCTGCAGCGCACGTATGACCTGACTGTGAGTGACGTCCACACGTACTAGGCGGTCGCGGGCGAGACACCGGTCCTGGTTCACAATACAAATTGCGGCCCGGCTCTGAAGGATTTGCAGAAGGACTACCCTCGGCGCACAGTGGGAATCCTTGATATCGGGAACGACCAGCTTCCGATGATCAGTGGTCCAGGTGGGCAGTCAGGGCTCCTCAAGAATCTTCCGGGCAGGACAAAGGCCAACGGCGAGCATGTGGAGACGCATGCAGCAGCGTTCTTTCGCGTGAACCCAGGCATCAGAAAGGCCGTGCTCTACATCGACTACCCGACGGGGGCGTGTCCAACATGCCGAAGTACCTTGCCTGGCATGTTGCCCGAGGGTGCTCAGTTGTGGGTCATCTCGCCACGGAAGACTGAGAAATTTGTGGGACTTCCTGACTGATTCGGGAAAGTGATCGGCGGCCGATCCGGATGGATCGGCCGCCGAGTCATTTTCTGGATACCTACCAGGGGAGCGGCTCATCGGTTGTGTATTCTTGAACGCCGGAGCAGGAACGCCACTTGATTCCTGGGACTTTCTCCGCCCATGCGAGATCATTCGGCACAACCGCTGCCAGGGTGATGTCATGACGCGCCCCGGGACCATCGCTTGGGTGGATGAGAGCCAGCCAACTCTCACCGGAGAGGATGCGTGAATCGCGGGCAGGCCAGTTCCATGCAGGGAAGGGGAACTCGCGGCTCCCCTCCTGAGACCAGAGCCAATCTACTTGCACTCCTTGCGCGACTTTCGTTGCAGGAGCGCCCAGAATTGCCTCTAGGACTGTGGCGTGAATCAAGAACTCTGAGAGCCGCTCGCCGGTGCGCTTCCAGGGGTTCGGCTCGTCAGATGGTTCTCGCTCGTACACGGAGTGATCTTCGTCGTTCGGGTCGAATGCCCAAACCCAAGTTCCTTGATTCTCGACCCAGAACGGAATCTTTCCTTCTTCTGCTGCGAGTTCAGGCAGAGGGATGGCGTAGTTGTGCGACGTGATCGCCCCGTCCCACTGGGCGTAGATTTCATGCCACTCAACAAGTTCCCTGGGTCTTTCGGGTGATTCGCTCAGTCTCGCATTGGGTGATGTCGGAGTGCCGTACCACCTCCGTAGAAAACGCAGCAGGCCGTGATTGTTCGTAGGGGCGAGATAGCTCATGTGAGCCATTATGCGCTATACGCCAAAGGTCGAGGTGGGTTGGTCTGCAAATTGCCACAGCAGAACGGGAGCCCCGTAGGTGGGGCTCCCGTGGGTCTTGACGGCAGTAGTTGATGGCAACGTCAGCGGACGATGGCGGTGCAAGGCGGCGATTCGTCGTCGGGCTCGCCGGTGATCTCGGCGGGGTTGCGGAGGACGTTACCAAGAAGGTCGATGGCGTCGAGTTGGAGGCGGAGCCGGACGTGGGTGTAGACGCCGATGTGGGCGAGGCCGAGGAACCCCTTGATCACGACGGGGCCGACGCCCTGTTCCGGGAGCAGGGTCGTGGTCAAGTGCCGGAGATCGTGGAAGCGGATCGTCCGGAGTTCCGCGCTGTGGAGGAGGCGGCGTTAGCAGCGGGTGAGGTTGGTGGGGTCGAGCGGCCTGCCGGTCGGGGTGGTGAAGACGAGGCCGCTGTTGCAGCAGAGCCGGGACGAGAGACTGCAGCCGCGGCCAGCTGCTGCCGTCGCAGGGCCAGCTCATGCAGACCTATGGTGCGTCGGGCACTGACCATGTAGAAGGCCGTACGCCTTCACATCGGGCGCGGCGGGCGATCCGATCGATGTGTCGACGTGGGAGTTCGCCTCGGTGGCGGTGATCGCCAACCTGACGCACAGGCTCGAACTCGCTCTGGAACAGATCGAGGAGCTGTACGAGCGCGTCGAGCGCCTGAAGCGCGGTGATCGCCCGGAATGCGACGGCGGCTGAAGAAGCCGCAGCGCACAAGACGTCCCCGAAAGCTGTGGCCTCCGGGGACTTCCTGTGCTGCCTCTTCTACGGCATCTCGTCGGCCTCGTCGTCACAGCCGTCGATGCCGTCGGGGTCGTCGTAGGCCAGTGTGGGCAGCCGGGCGCCTCGGCTCACCGAGATCCGGTGCACGTTGCCAAGAGCCTCGGTCAACTCGACGGCCAACAGGTGGAGTTCTCCGGGTGTCCAGGCGTGTCCGGCGAGGACCTGATGCGCTTCCTCGATGAGTTCACCGGCCAAGCCGAGCTGAGCCGCCTCCATGTTGTCGGCAAGGCGTGACAGAGGACCGGCCCCGTCTCCCGCGAGGTAGCACGGCTTTCCCTCCGGCCCCGCCCACGGCAACAGACGCACCGTATCCGTCAGGTTCACGCCGTCACCCCTGCCCTGTCTGCGAAGAAGGATGAGTGGTTGGCACTCCGGAGGCGGCCCGGAGCGGGCCTGGGAATCCGCAACAGCGGCTCGAAGATTTGGGCGATACAGTGCGGCATGTTGACGCTCCAATCGGCGTTGGCCATGCCCCCGGACCGTTCGCCCGGTCGCGGGGGTACTGACAAGACGTCAGCCTGCCGACCAGCAACGCAGGGCAGTTGCACCGAACAGTGCAACTTCGCGGGCTCGCGATGCGCTATATCCCGACCCACTCCGCGTACTGCGCCAGTGAGCTGTTCCGGGCCCGTTCGCGCCGCTTGAGCGCCAGCACGGTCTCTCGTACGGTCGGGTGGTAGCGCGTCTGCTGCGGCGCGGTCCGCCGGGCCCGTTGCAGGCAGTCCAGGGCCTGGTCCGAGTGGCCTGTCCAGGCGTGGGCGCGGCCGAGGTCCATCCAGTGGTGTCCGGCTCTCGAACGGGTCCAGCCGCGCGGAATCCGTACATCCTCGGCGAGTTCGATGGCGAGGCCGAACTCGTCCATCTCCGAGGCGATGGCCACCGCATGGACTCCGACGTTCACTGGCCCCCAGGTCACCCCGAAGTCGGGCAGTTCACCGGTCCTGCGGGCGATTGTGCGAGCCTCGGCCAGCCGGGCGTCCGCATGCTCCCGGTCCTTCATCCGACCCGCGATCACCGCAACCCGCAAGTGCATCACACCGCGCATGGCGTCGATGCCCGCCGGGCGGCGTGCGTCCTGGCCGTCGAGATCCCGTAGTGCCCGGTCGATCACCCGTACACCGATGTCGTACCGGCCGGATGACATCGTCGTCTGTGCGCGGAGGTAGGCGTGCATGGCAGCCAGGCCCGGCTCATCGGCACGTGGTGCCGTCCAGGCCAACCGGTCCAGTGCGACGGTGGCGAGGTCGATGTAGCCGAAGTTCCACGCCACGGTGAACACGCACCGGAAGGCGCCCGCCAGACACTCGTACGCCTGCCGTTGCTCTTCCCCGGTGGTTGTGTGAACGGTCTGTACCGACTCGTCGATCAAGGCGGGAAGGTCGCGCACCATATCTGTGTACTGGGCCTGGCGGCGCTGCACGAGGGCCTGCTGGACGTCGGCGCGGATGAGCGCGACTGGACGAGGCGGCGTCTCCCAGTCCAGGGCGACATCCCAGTTCTCCAGACCCTCACGGATCGGCTGTATCAACGCATCCATGCGGTCACGGCGCAGCTCTTCCGCGTACGGCTGCCCCAGCAGATCGGAGGTGGAGACACCCAGCGCGCGGGCGCAGGCAGCTACGAGAGCCGGGGAAGCAGGCTTCTGACCGCACTCAGCTTTCGACAGCAGCGACTTGGAGGTATGGGCGCGCATGGCCAGGCCCTGCTGTGTCAGGCCGCGCTGCTTACGGATGCGGGCGATCCGAGCGCCGGTGTGCTCCTCGGTGCTCTGCGGCACGATGAACTCCGTTCTGCGGCAACACTTCAGACGGTACCCCTGATCGGCGGCCCCCGATCAGACGAATGGTGATCGCCGCGGTGTCCCGGAACCCCCACCCGCTGGCGGGGTTCGCATCGGTCGTTCAGGTGGTGGCAGTGACGCCAGCTGCCGCTCTGCCAACAGGCCACGGCGGTGTACTCGTATGCGCTGATGGACGCCGGGGCGGAGCCGGCCCGCTTGTTGTGTGGGTACCCGGTCAACGAATCAGGTCATCAGCCCCATCCGAGTGCTCACCCGCTAGCCGTGATGTTTCACCGGAGACCGGCGCGCCGGTCGTCATCCGGCGCGCCAGTTCCACTACATGTGCGCGGGTGGTCGCGGTGTCCGCGGCCGGGCCCAGGATCAGGCGGGTGAGCTGGGGGAAGGCCGCAGGGAGTACCGCGATGCCCAGGAGCGCCAGGAAGGTGTGCGCGGCGCGGGGGTCGGTGGGGGTGGGGGTGTTCAGGGTCGCGGAGAGTTCGGTGACCATGTCCCCGTAGCGGGCGGTGCGTTGCTCCTCGGCGGGGAGGGTACCCGTGCCGTAGTGCAGGGCCTCCCACATCATCAGGCGGAGCAGGTGCGGGTTCTGCTGGTGGAGGTCGTAGATCCGGCCCGCGTACTCGGCCGGGTCGCCGGTGGGCAGGCCCAGGAGCGCCGCCTGTTCGGCCAGGGCCTCGGCGACGACCGCCGCGAAGAGCTTTTCCTTGCTGCCGAAGTAGCTGTAGATGCGTTCCTTGTTGGCGCCCGACTGCTCGGCGATGCGGCCGACGCGGGCGCCTCCCATCCCGTGAGTGGCGAATTCTTCCCTGGCCGCGGCCAGGAGGCGGGCGCGGGTTCCTACCGATTCGGCGTGCTGCGACATGGCACAACCCTACATAGCCAACCATCCGGTTGGTTGGCTAGCGTGTCGATCAAGGAACACACTGTCGAACGGGTGGAGGGGTGAGCTGTGCTGAAGGGCGACGCGGGGGTATGGGTGACCGGACTCGGGGCGACCACGCCGCTGGGCGGTGATCTCCCCACGACGTGGGCGGCGATGCTGGCCGGGGAGAGCGGGGTCGCGGTGCTGCGCGAGGAGTGGGCCGCCGGGCTGCCCGTCCGGCTGGCGGCGCCGATGCGGGTGGACCCGGCCACGGAGATGAAGCGGACCGAGGCCCGACGGTTGGACCGGTGCGAGCAGGCGGCCCTGGTGAGCGCGCGCCAGGCGTGGGCCGACGCGGCACTGTCCGGCGTCGACCCGGAGCGGGTGGCCGTCGTCATCGGTACGGGGGTGGGCGGCGTGCTGTCGTTGCTCGGGCAGGACGACATCCTGGAGGCGTCCGGGCCGCGCAAGGTGTCCCCGCACACCGTGCCGATGCTGATGGCCAACGGCCCGGCCGCCTGGGTGAGTATCGATCTGGGGGCGCGGGGTGGCGCGCACACCCCGGTGAGCGCCTGCGCCTCGGGGGCGGAAGCCCTCGCGTACGGGCTCGATCTGATCCGGCTCGGCCGCGCCGACGTCGTCGTCGCCGGAGGGGCCGAGGCATGTCTGCACGCGCTGCCGCTGGCGGGCTTCGCGCAGATGCGGGCGCTGTCGACGACGAACGGCGACCCGGACCGCGCCTCCCGCCCCTTCGACGCCGAACGCAACGGCTTCGTCCTGGGCGAGGGCGCCGCCGTCCTGGTGCTGGAGCGCGCCGAGTTCGCCCGCGCCCGCGGCGCCCGGCCCCACGGCGTCCTCGCCGGGGCGGCCGTCACCTCCAGCGCCGGGCACATCACCGCATCCGACACCGCCGGACAGGTACGGGCGATGCGCGGGGCGTGGGAGTCGGCCGGCCTCGCGCCTGCGGACATCGGCCTCGTCCACGCGCACGCCACCTCCACACCGCAGGGGGACCTCGCGGAGGCGGACGCCCTGGCCGAGGTCCTCGGCGCACACACCCCCGTGGTCACCGCGACCAAGTCGATGACCGGCCATCTCCTGGGCGCGTCAGGTGCGTTGGGGGCCGCCGTCACCGTGCTCGCGCTGCGCGACGGGGCCGTGCCCGCCATCAGGAACCTCGACACGCCCGACCCGGCGATCGACCTCGGCCTCGACCTCGTCATGGCACAGCCCCGCCGGGGGACGTGGACCGCCGGACTGGCCAACTCCTTCGGCTTCGGCGGCCACAACGTCTCGCTGGCCTTCACCACGGCGCCTTGACCACACGGTTTTCGGTGGGTGGGCGGCCGTCCCCAGCCCGTTCGGCGTGGGGCCCAGCCCTGTGAGTCGGTGGGTGTGCGACCTCCCCAGCCCGTCCGGCGTGGGGCCCAGCGTTGTGAGTCGGTGAGTGGGTGCCCTTCCCAGCCCGTCCGGCGATTGAGGACGGAACCCTCGTCCGGGTCCGCCCGGGCGCAACTGGTCCCCGGGGCCGGGCGCCCCGGTCAGCCGGAGCCGGGCCGGCGGGCCGCCCGCTACCGTACGGCCCGAAGCGCGCGCCGCCGCACCGGCGCGTCACCCGCCCCCGCCGCACCCGCCGCACCACCCGCACCCGCACCCGCACCCGCCCCCGCTGACGCCCCCGCCTCGCCCAACAGCCCCGGCAGCTCCGTCAGTGCGTTGATCCGGAAGTCCGCGGTCTCCACGACATCGGGGTGGTCCGCCCACCAGTGCCCGTACGGCCCGCGCCGCAGATGCGCGGCCCGCAGCCCCGAGGACTTGGCCGGGAACAGGTCGTTGGCCGGATGATCACCGACGTACAGCGTCGACTGCGGCTCCGCCCCCGACACCTCCAGCACGCGCGCGAAGAACTCCGGGTCCGGCTTCGCCACCCCCCACTCGTCGGACGTGACGACGAGATCCGCGGGCAGGTCCAGCGCCCGCAGCAGTTCCCCGGCCCGTACCGTCCGGTTCCCCGCGACCACGACGCGGACGCCCAGCGCGCGCAGTTCGGCCAGAGCGGGCCGTACGTCCGGGTAGAGATCCGACTCGTCGAGGTGCTCGCCGCGTCCCGACGCCGCCCGCGCGAGGTAGGCCTCGGCGACGTCCATGTCGGGGCGCAGGATACGCAGCGCGTCCGCGCTGTCCCGGCCCTGGACCACGGCGGCGCCCACCAACGCACTGAGTGTGTGCGGCGGGACACCGAGCCAGTTGGCCCAGGACGCCCAGTAGCGGTCGTCGCGTACGAGGGTTTCGCCGATGTCGAACACGATCGTTTCCATCACCGTCCCGACCCTACGGGCGCGTCGGCCGCGCGAGGGGGCTCATTCGGTGAGTCGGCCCGGACGAGTGAGGGCGAGGGAGCGGACGCGCCCACGCACGGTCCCGGGCCCGGAAGGCCGGGTTCGCGAGCCCGGCCTCCCGCCCGCCCGGCGACACCCGCGCGCCCGGCGACACCCGCGCGCCCTCCCGCCCGGCCCCGCCCGCGCGGCCACACCCACCCGGGCTATGTGAACGTCGCGCACACCGTGGAGATCGCCCCGCCCGCGCGGCCACACCCACCCGCCCGGCCGCGCCCGACCCGCTCCCCGCCCGGAGGCCGTGGTCCGGTACGCGTGCCTCGCTCGTATGCTCGGGTCCATGACCGATCCTCAGAGCGGACGCCCCACCACCAACGCCATGCGGCGCGCGCTCAAACGGGCCCGTGACGGTGTCGCCCTCGATGTGACCGAGGCCGCCGTACTGCTCCAGGCGCGCGGCGACGATCTGACGGACCTCTCCGCGTCCGCCGCCCGGGTACGGGACGCGGGCCTTCAGGCCGCCGGCCGGCCGGGCGTCATCACGTACTCGCGCAAGGTCTTCATCCCGCTGACCCGGCTCTGCCGTGACAAGTGCCACTACTGCACCTTCGTCACCGTGCCGGGCAAGCTCCGCCGCGAGGGCCACGGGATGTTCCTGTCTCCCGACGAGGTCCTGGACATCGCCCGCGAGGGCGCGGCCATGGGATGCAAGGAAGCGCTGTTCACCCTGGGCGACCGGCCCGAGGACCGCTGGCCCGAGGCGCGCGAGTGGCTGGAGGCCGAGGGGTACGACGACACCCTCGCGTACGTACGGGCCATGGCGATCCGGGTCCTGGAGGAGACCGGTCTGCTGCCCCACCTCAACCCGGGCGTCATGACCTGGACCGACCTCCAGCGGCTCAAGCCCGTCGCCCCGTCCATGGGCATGATGCTGGAGACGACGGCGACCCGCCTGTGGTCCGAGCCGGGCGGCCCGCACCACGGTTCACCGGACAAGGAACCGGCCGTACGGCTGCGCGTCCTGGAGGACGCGGGCCGCTCCAACGTCCCGTTCACCACCGGCATCCTCATCGGGATCGGTGAGTCGTACGAGGAACGCGCGGACTCCCTCTTCGAGCTGCGCAAGACCGCCCGCGCCTACCACGGCATCCAGGAGATCATCGTCCAGAACTTCCGCGCCAAGCCGGACACGGCGATGCGCGGCATGCCGGACGCCGAGCTGGAGGAACTGGCGGCGGCCATCGCCGTGGCCCGCCACATCCTCGGCCCCTCGGCCCGCATCCAGGCCCCGCCGAATCTGGTGGACGCCGAGTACGCGCTGCTCATCGGCGCCGGGATCGACGACTGGGGCGGTGTATCGCCCCTCACTCCCGACCATGTGAACCCCGAACGCCCCTGGCCGCACATCGACGAACTGGCCGCGAGGACAGCCGAGTCGGGCTTCACGCTGCGCGAACGCCTCACCATCTACCCGGAGTTCATCCAGCGCGGCGAACCCTGGCTGGACCCCCGCCTCGTCCCGCACGTCCGCGCCCTGGCGGACCCGGAGACGGGCCTGGCCCGCGAGGGCGCGATCCCCACCGGCCTGCCCTGGCAGGAACCGGACGAGGGCTTCAACGCCACCGGCCGTACCGACCTGCACCGCACCATCGACACCGAGGGCCGCACCGGCGACCGCCGCGACGACTTCGACGAGGTGTACGGGGACTGGGAGGCGCTCCGCGAGGCGGCCGCCCCCGGGATGGTCCCGTCGCGCATCGACGCCGACGTACGCCAGGCGCTCGGGCAGGCCGCCGACGACCCCACGAAGCTCACCGACGACCAGGCCCTCGCCCTGCTCCACGCGGACGGCCCGGCGCTCGACGAGCTGTGCCGGATCGCGGACGCGCTGCGCCGGGACGTGGTCGGCGACGACGTCACGTACATCGTCACGCGGAACATCAACTTCACCAACGTCTGCTACACCGGCTGCCGTTTCTGCGCCTTCGCCCAGCGGCGCACCGACGCCGACGCGTACACGCTCTCCCTGGACCAGGTCGCCGACCGGGCGGCCCAGGCGTGGGACGTCGGCGCGGTCGAGGTCTGCATGCAGGGCGGCATCCACCCGGACCTGCCCGGCACGGCGTACTTCGACATCGCACGGGCGGTGCGCGAACGCGTCCCCGGCATACACGTGCATGCCTTCTCACCCATGGAGGTCGTCAACGGCGCGACCCGCACCGGGATGTCCATCCGCGACTGGCTGCTCGCCGCGAAGGAGGCCGGGCTCGGCTCGATCCCCGGTACGGCGGCGGAGATCCTGGACGACGAGGTCCGCTGGATCCTCACCAAGGGCAAGCTCCCCACCGCCACCTGGCTGGAGGTCATCAGGACGGCCCACGAGGTGGGCCTGCGATCGTCCTCCACGATGATGTACGGCCATGTCGACCAGCCCCGCCACTGGCTCGGCCACCTCAGGACGCTGGCCAACCTCCAGCAGGAGACGGGCGGTTTCACGGAGTTCGTGACCCTGCCCTTCATCCACACCAACGCCCCGGTCTACCTGGCGGGCATCGCCCGCCCCGGCCCCACCGACCGCGACAACAGGGCCGTCACCGCGATGGCCCGTCTGCTGCTCCACCCGCACATCACCAACATCCAGACCAGCTGGGTGAAGCTCGGCGCGGAGGGCGCGGCGGAGATGCTCCGCTCGGGCGCGAACGACCTGGGCGGCACGTTGATGGAGGAGACCATCTCCCGTATGGCCGGATCGAGTTACGGCTCGTACCGTTCCGTCCAGGACCTGATCGCCATCGCCGACCTGGCCGGCCGCCCGGCCCGCCCGCGGACGACGCTGTACGGCGAGGTCCCGGCGGAGCGCGTCACGGCCGCCGCCGCGTCGGACGGCCATCTGCCGGAACTGCTGCCGGTGCTGCCGAGCTGAGGACGGAGTTCCCGTAGGACTCCGCCCGGTGGCCGGCCGCATGGGTGCGGCCGGCCACCGGGCGATGTTCGTGATCCCAGGAGCCGGCTTCCCCGGCACGGCCGAGACGGTGAGGATCCGTCACTCCTCGGGGAGTTCCACGATCACCAGCGTGCCCCGGCTTCCGGGGCGGACCGCGTGGGGGGTTCCCGCCGCCACCAGGTACAGCTCGCCCGTCCGTACCGACACCGGCCGGCCGTTCACCTCCAGCTCCAGCAGGCCGTCGAGGACCAGCAGTGCCTCGGTGGCTCCATGGCTCTCCTCCTCGACCGGCAGTTCGTCCATGCGCAGTACCTTCACGCAGGCCGCCCCCACCAGTCCGAGCCGGTGAGAACTCCACGCCGCCGGCAGACCGGCCGCCGTCTCCGCAAGGTCGACCACGCTCATGGCACACCCCTCCCTCGGGCTCGGTCGGTCATGGCCGAACGGGCCCGTACACAAAGGTCAATGGATGCTTGAAAGCTAGCTGACCAGGGAAAACAAGTGGTCGACCGTTTGGTAAAGCCTGCCGCTGGCTCTGGGCCGAAGCACTTCCCGGCCCGGATCAGCCGATCCGGCGGTCGCGGCCCGCGAGCAGCCCGGCCGCGAGCTGGGGAAGCATGAGCAGGCTCATGAGGAGCAGGGGCGGGCGCCAGCTGCCGGTGTGCTGGTAGAGGGCGCCGACCAGTACGGGGCCGGGTATCGACAGCAGATAGCCGGTGCTCCGTGCGAAGGCCGACAACCGGATCACCGCCGCACCGTCCCGGCCCCACATGCCGATCATCGTCAGAGCCAGCGGGAACGAGCAGTTGGCGACGCCGAGCAGTACGGCCCACAGCCACGGCGCGGTAGCCGGTGCGGCCCAGAGCCCGGTGTATCCGGCCAGTCCGAACACCCCGATGGTCACCGCGATCCCGCTCTGGCCGCGCAGTCTTCCGGCGGCGGTGGACAGGGCGAAGGACAGGGGGATGCCGGGTACGGAGGTGAGGGTGAACAGCAGACCTGCGGTTCCGGCGGAGAGTCCGGCGTCGCGGTAGATGGTCACCCGCCGGACCAGCGATGCCGACGGACGCGGCCGAGTCGTCGCCCTCACCGACGCCGGACGCGAGCTCATCGACCAGGCCTTCACCGAGCACATCCACAACGAGCACCGCTTCCTGGCGGAACTCACCCCGCAGGAAGCCGCCGGCCTCGAAACGCTCCTGACCGATTGGCTGGCCCGCATCGAACCGGCCCGCCGACCGCCCGGCCTCTAGCGAAGCCCCCGGCGGGCCCGGCTGTCGGCGCCTCCAGCCCCGGCGGGCCCCGGCCCCAGCACACCCCCCGGCCCCGCCCCGTCCGGTCTTCTAGTGGTCCGGTCCCCGGCCCTCCGGCCAGAAGTCGGTGGAGTGCGGGGTGCCGTCGAGGGCCGCGCCCACCCGGCCCCGGATGTAGCCGCCGGTCATCGGGCAGTCCAGGGCCTTGTCGGTGCGACAGCCGAGCATGTGGGTCAGCACCGCGACGGCACGGTCGAGCTTCTCGATCCGTTCGCGCATCGCGTCCCGCTGGGCGGCGATCAGCGCGAGCCGGTCGTCGAGCTGTTCGCTGTCCACGATGGCGCTCGTCTCCGTGAGCGTGAGCATGCCGTCGTCGTGCCAGAGCTGGGCGTACGCGAGCCGGGCTAGGTCCTCGCGGCGGTAGTACCGGACGCGTCCCCGGCGCTCGCTGTGCCGGACGAGTCCGCGTTCCTCGTAGAACCGGAGGGTCGCGACCGTCAGCCCGAACGCCTCCGCGACCTCGCTGATCGAGTACAGGTCCTTCACGGGGTACCTCCGCCTGGGCTTGCGCTCAAGTTTACTTGAGCGTGAACGCTGGGGGAGTCGCCCACCCCGGAAGGCTCTCGTGCCCGTTCCCTCTCCCGCCCGGACATCCGACCCCTCCACGCCGCTCGACCCCTCCACGCCGCTCGACCCCTCCACGCCCCTCGACCCCTCCACGCCGCTCGACCCGCCCCCGCCGCGGGCCACCGGCGCAACGCCCCGTGCGAAGGCCGCGGCCGCGGTGCTGGTCCTCGGCTTCGTCCTCCTCAGCTTCAACACCCGCGTGGCGTTCGGCCAGCTCGGGCCGCTGGCCCCGGTGGCCGGGTTCGGGACCGGGGCGCTGACCCTGCTCGGGCTGCTCCCCCCGCTCTGCATGGGCGCGTTCGCCCCGCTCGCGTCGTCGGTCCGGCGCCGGTTCGGCGAGGAGCGCGGCCTGTTCTGGGCAAGCGTCCTCCTGCTCGCCGGGGCGGTCGTCCGGATGCTCGGGCTGCCCGGTCTGTTCGTCGGCACCGTGCTCGTCAGCATCGCCACGGCCGTCGTGAACGTACTCATCCCGGTCTTCGTCCGCAGCCGGTTCGCCCCGCGCCGGGTCGGCGTCATGATGGGGGTCTACGCCCTGTCCATGGGCGCCGGTTCAGCCCTCGTCGCGGCGCTGATGGTGCCGGTCTGGCAGGCGTCCGGCCACTCCTGGCAGACCGCGATCGGCGTCGCCGTTGTCCCGGCGGCCCTTGCGGCCGTCGGCATGGCCCCGCAAGTGCGCGGCAACGGCAACGGCACCGCCGCCACCGGGCGTTCGGGGCCGTGGCCGTGGCCGCGGCGGCACAGGAGCCCGGTGGGGCGCGGCGGAAGCGGGCCGGTGTGGAGCCTGACTGCGTTCTTCGGGCTTCAGACGCTGCTCTTCTACACCACGCTCGCCTGGCTGCCCGCGATCCTCGTGGACGCCGGGGTCGCCAAGGGGACGGCAGGGGGCATGCAGTCGCTGTTCATCCTCGGCGTCGCGGTCGGCGGCTTCCTCACACCGGTCCTGGCCGCCGCCCGGGCCGACCAGCGCCCCCACCTGACCGCCGTCATCCTGATCTGCGCGGTCGGCTACGCCGGTCTGCTGACCGCCCCGGCGGCTGTCCCCGCACTCTGGGCGATCGTCCTCGGCATCGGGCTCGGCGGCGGCCAGGCCGTGGCCGGGGTGCTCTACGTCAAGCGGGGCAAGGACCACGAGCACGTGGCCAAGCTGTCCACGGTGGCGCAGACCGGTGGCTACCTCCTTGCCGCCGCCGGACCGGTCACCGCGTCCGTACTGCACACCGTGACGGGGGCGTGGACCGTGCCCCTTCTCGTCTTCGTGGGCGTGCTCGTGCTGAGCCTGGTGGCGAGTTCACGTGCCGGTCATGACAAGCGGTGACCGGCACGGACCCGCTACGAGCGAGACGAACGACTCCAATGGCCAACGACTCCAACGGCCAATGACTCCAACCGCCTACGACTCCATCGGCGCACGGCTGCCCGGCCAACAGCTCCCCGGTCGGCGGGTGGCGCTGCCAGACTGGGGGCATGACCGCCGCCGGCCCGCGCCGCCTGTCCCTTCAGCAGATCGTCGAGGAGCAACGCCGTGCCGCCTTCGTCGGGCGCGCCGCTGAACTCGACCTGTTCCGGGGCAACTTCGCCCTGCCTCCGGAGGATCCACGCCACCGGTTCGTGTTCCATGTGCGCGGCAACGCGGGGGTCGGCAAGACGTCTCTCGTACGGGAATGGCGCCACGCCGCCAGAGGGTGCGGGGCGCTCACCGCGTCGGTCGACGAGAGTGCCGAGTCCGTGCCCGAGGTACTGGCCCTGATCGCCGCGCAGTTCGCCGCGCAGGGGCACCCGCTCAAGGCGCTGGATCGGCTGCTGACCACGTATCAGCGACGGCTCCACGAGGCCGCCGCCCAGGACGCGGCGGGCGGGGAGCCGGTGGACGGTGATCCCTCGGCCGGGGCGCTGGTCGCCGCGCGGGCCGGGCTGATCGCGGCCGGGACGCTGCCGGTCGTGGGGGCGCTCGTCGGCGGGATCGACCCGGCGCTGGTGGCGCGTGGCGCGGGCGGCCTGCGGGCCGTGTTCGGCGGCCGGTCGCGGCAGCAGGACGACGCCCGGCTGCTGGCGGAACCGGTACGGGTCCTCACGCCCGTGTTCGTCGCCGAGCTGGAACGGGTCGCGGACACCGTGCCGTGGGTCGTGCTCTTCCTCGACACGTACGAGCGCACCGCCCCGCTCCTCGACGGGTGGCTGACCGACCTGCTCACGCCCGGCCGGTACGGCGAACTCCCCGCGAACCTCGTCCTCACCCTGGCCGGGCAGCGCCGCCTCGACCCCGTCCGCTGGGCCGACCACGCGCGGCTCATCGCGGACGTCCCGCTGGCCCCGTTCACCGAGCGGGAGGCGCGCCAACTCCTCACCGGGCGAGGGGTCGTGGAGGAGACCGCCGTACGCGAGGTGCTCCGGCTCTCCGGCGGGCTGCCGGTCCTCGTCTCGACCCTGGCCGCGAACCCGGGGGCGGTCGGTGACGCCGGAGCGAGCGCCGTCGAGCGCTTCCTGGCGGGGGAGAGCGACCCGGACCGCCGCGCCGCCGCTCTCGCGTGCGCCCTGCCCCGGCGCTTCGACGAGGACCTGGTGGCCGTGGCGGTACCGGAGGGGGCGCCGGGGGCGTACGCATGGCTGCACGAGCTTCCGTTCGTCGCCGAGCGGCACACCGGGCGGGCCCGCTACCACGATGTCGTCCGTGCCCCGATGCTCCGGCTCCAGCGCACCACCTCCCCGCAGAAGTGGACCGAGGCCCACGACCGCCTGGCCGGGGCCTTCGCCGCCCGCCGGGACGCGGCGGCCGAGGGCATCGACCCGGACCGGCTCTGGGCCGGGGAACCCTGGCGCGACGCGGCACTCGACGCGCTGTACCACCGGCTCTGCGCCCGCCCCCGCACCGCGCTCCCCGACGCCCTGCGCGCCGGGACCGCCGCCTGCCACCAGGACCCGCTCGCCGCCCGCCACTGGGCCCGCACCCTCGCGGAGGCGGGCGAGGACGCCGACAGCGCCGTACTGCGCGAATGGGGCCGGGACCTGCTGACCGCCCTCACCGACCACGGACCCCGCGCCACCGCCGCCCTCGGGCTGCTGCTGACCCGGGCCGAACTGGACGACACCGACAGGGCGTCCACCCTCGTGGCGCGGGCCTGGGACCGCTTCCGGGCCCGGGAGTTCGACGCGGCACTCGCCGACTACGGGCGAGCCCTCGTCCTGGACCCGCGCAGCGCCCGCGCCCACCAGGGGCGGGCGGTCGCGCTGCGGGCGCTCGGGCAGCACGAGGCGGCGCTGGCCGACCTGGACCGGGCCGAGGAGATCGCGCCGGACTGGGCGTGGGCCGTGCGGGAACGGGGCGAGACCTACCGGCGCATGGGGCGCCTGGACGAAGCCCTGCCCGTACTGGACCGGGCGCACGCCCTGGACCCCGGCGACGCGGTCACCCTCGGCAGCCGGGGGCTCGTCCGCCAACGGCTCGGCCGGCCCGAGGACGCGCTCGACGACTTCGACCGGGCGGTGGCCCTGTGGCCGGAGTACATCTGGGGACTGGTCCGGCGGGCCCGGGTCCGGACGTCCCTCGGGGACCCCGTCGGCGCCCTCGCCGACCTGGACCGCGCCGGGGAGCTGGCACCCCGGGCAGCCGGGACGGAAGGGGAACGGGGCGAGGTCTACCGGGCGCTCGGCCGGTACACGGAGGCCGTGGAGAGCTACGGGCGCGCCCTGGAACTGGACCCCGAATACGCCTGGGCCCACGGCAGCAGGGCCCTCGCCCACGAGGCCCTGGGCGAGCCCGGCCGGGCGCTGGCGGACCTGGACCGCGCGCTGGAGATCAACCCGGACTACACCTGGGCACGCAACCAGCGTGAACGGCTGGCGGCGGCCGTGCGGGGGAACTGAGGGGGTGCGGTGAGGAAGGCGGGGCACTGGGCCTGAACCTTCCCTTCCGGATTCCGCCGGACGGCCTCCGGGCACCACCGGAAGGGGAAGCCCGAAGCGGTCCACCGTGGTCAAAAACGACCTGCGGGACGTCCCTTCACATACCCACGCGTACCCAGATCCGCCCCCTCAACCGACCGTTCCCCTTCGATTACAGTGCTGCGCAGTCGCACGGAGTCGGACGAGGTCGCGCGGTCTTCGCACGCTGATCCGCCCGACGGGCCGGGCGTGCGGGACGGACGGACGTACGTACGGGGGAGGGGCGAGGTGAGCACAGGGACCACGGCTGTCTGGGGCCGGGCCGAACAGCAGGACTTCCGCAGCCGGGTACGCGGCGCCCTGCTCGGCGGGGCCATCGGGGACGCGCTCGGGGCGGGCGTCACCGGGCTCACCCTGGAGGAGATCCGCGAGGCCCACGGCGCCGAAGGGGTCACCGACTTCGTCCCGGCGCACGGCAGACGCGGCACCGTCACCGCGGTCACCCAGCTCACCATGTTCACCGTCGACGGGCTGATCCGCGCACAGGTGCGCCGCGACACCGGGGCCTGGCACCCGCCCACCGACGTGCACCGGGCGCACCTGCGCTGGGCCGCCACCCAGCGCGACTGGGGGCCCGACGAGCGCCGCAAGGACAACGGCTGGCTGGCGGCGGAGGAGTGGCTGTACGCCCGCCGCGCCCCCACCCGGGAATGTCTCAACGGCTTCGGCGACACCGTCATGGGCACCCTCGACCAGCCCAAGAACCCCACCGCCCGGGACGCCGCCGCGCTCACCAGGTCCGCGCCGTTCGGGCTGCTGGTGGGATGGGAGCCGCAGCTCGTCCTCCAACTGGCCATCGAGTGCGCGGCACAGACCCATGGCCACCCGACCGCCCAGCTGGCCGCCGGGGCCTTCGGTGTCCTGGCGCATGGGCTGGCCCGCGGCGAGACCCTGGACGGTTCCGTTCAGCACGCCCTGGCTCTGCTGGCGGAGCGCGCGGGCCACGAGCCGGTCACCGAGGCCCTTCAGCAGGCCCTCGGCTCCGTACGCCAGGGAATCCCGGGCCCGGCCCTGATCGAGGCGCTCGGGGACACGGACTCCGCCGAGGAGGTCCTCGCGGTGGCTGTCTACTGCGCGCTGGTCGGCGAGGACGTCCGGCACGGGCTGCGGCTCGCCGTGAACCACGGCGGGCCCTCGCGGGCCACCGGGGCGGTCTGCGGGGCCCTGCTCGGTGCGCTGCACGGCGAGACCGCCCTGCCACCCGCCTGGCTGTCCGAACTGGAGGGGCGCGCCACGCTCCTCGAACTCGCCGACGACTTCGCGATGGAGATGACCCAGGGGCCGGCCCTGCACAGCCCGACCGCGGTCGCCCCCGGCTGGCTGGTCCGATACCCGCGCGGCTGAGGGGCCGAGGGGTCCTTGACGGGGTACGGGCACGGGGCGGACGCCCGCGCGTCCGCCCCGTGAACTCCATACGTACGAAAGCCGGTTGGCCTCAGTCCTTCGTTCCGTCGGGAACCGGTGAGCCGGTGGGACTCCCCTGCGCGGGAATCGCCGCACCGGACGCCGGGGCCGGGCCGTCCTCGTCCTCGTCGCCGTCGCCCCAGTTGACCTTGTCGATGATCGCGTCGCGCTCCGGGGTGTCCTCCGGCCTGATGAAGCCGATGACGATGTAGAGCACCAGCGAGATCGCCAGCGGCAGCGCCACCTGGTACTGGAGCGCCACGTCCGTCTTCACCGAGCCGTCGAAGTTGTAGTTGGTGAAGAAGAAAGCGAGGAGACCCGCCGCCCAGCTGGTCAGCGCCGCCGTCGGCCCCGACCTGCGGAACGTACGCAGCAGTCCCAGCATGAACGGGATCGCGATCGGGCCCATCAGACCGGCCACCCACTTGATGACGACCGAGATGATGTCCTTGAACGTCGGCGAGTTGATCTGCGTCGCCAGTGCCATCGACAGGCCGAGGAAGGCCAGCGTGGACAGCCGTGCCGCCAGCAGACCGCTGCGGTTGTCCCAGGTGCGGGCCGCCTTGGAGAAGACCGGCGCGATGTCCCGGGTGAAGACCGCCGCGATGGCGTTGGCGTCCGAGGAGCACATGGCCATCGTGTGCGAGAAGAAGCCGACGACGACCAGGCCCAGCAGGCCGTGCGGCAGCAACTGTTCGGTCATCAGCGCGTAGCTGTCCGAGGCGTCCGGCTTCTTCGCCTCGACGAGCAGCGGGGCCACCCACATCGGGAAGAACAGGACGACCGGCCAGACCAGCCAGAGGATCGCGGAGAGCCGGGCCGAACGGGTCGCGGAACGGGCGGAGTCCGTGGCCATGTAGCGCTGCGCCTGGTTCCACATGCCGCCGTTGTACTCGAAGGTCTTGATGAACAGGTACGCCAGCAGGAAGGTCACCGTGTACGGACCCGCGGTCGGGTCGGTGTGCCCCTCGGGCAGCTTGTCCCAGACGGTCCACAGCGAACTGAAGCCGCCCAGCTCGTTCATGGCGATGACCAGCATGGCCAGTCCCGCGAACAGCTGGATGATGAACTGCCCCAGCTCGGTGAGCGCGTCGGCCCACAGACCGCCGACCGTGCAGTAGACGGCCGTGATGGCACCGGTGATGAAGATGCCCTGGGTGATCGAGATCCCCGTGAAGACGGAGAGCAGCGTGGCGATGGCCGCCCACTTGGCGCCGACGTCCACGATCTTCAGCAGCAGACCGGACCAGGCCAGCGCCTGCTGGGTCTGGATGTTGTAGCGGCTCTTCAGGTATTCGAGCGGGGAGGCGACGTGCAGGCGCGAGCGCAGCCGGTTGAGCCGGGGCGCGAAGAGCTTGGCGCCGATACCGATGCCGATGGCGATCGGCAGTGACCAGGTCACGAAGGACGTGACACCGTACTGGTAGGCGATTCCGGCGTAGCCGGTGAACATCACCGCGCTGTAGCCGGACATGTGGTGCGAGATGCCCGACAGCCACCACGGCATCTTGCCGCCGGCCGTGAAGAAGTCGCTGACGTTGTCCACGCGCTTGTGCGACCAGAGTCCGATCGCGACCATCACACCGAAGTATCCGATGAGCACGGCCCAGTCGAGACTGTTCATGTGCCCCCTCCAGGGGTCCGCCTTGTGAACGGGTACGCACTTCGTCAGTACGGCCGTTCAGCGGGGCCCCGTGCGGGAGCGGGGACTTCGGGGATTGAACCGCCTGCCCGGGGCCTCGGTCAAGGTTTTCGGCGATCAGAAATGTGAACACCGATCAGCAAGTCGAACGATTTTGCGCTCTCTTGACCCAGTGGGGCGTTGTCATGACCGTGACCACGGCCACACGATGGGCGGGCACTTCGTCAGGCCGCACAGAGAACGGCCGCACAGAGAACGGATGTACGTCAGGAGAGTACGAAGCGACCGCACGGGATGCGGGTCCCGTGCGGCCGGGAAAGGGGAGCGCGTATATCTGCCGGGGCGCGTATGTCTACCGGTGCGCCAGTACGTCGGTATGTCGTACGCCGGTATGTCGGTGCCTCAACGCATCAGTTCGCCTGCGTTGACCAGCAGCGACTGCCCGGTGATCGCCCGCGCGCGGTCCGAGGCCAGGAACGCGGCAGCCTGCGCCACGTCCTCGTCCGTGGCCAGTTCGGGCAGCGCCATCCGCTCGGTGAGCCGGGCCAGCACCTCGGCCTCCGGTACGCCCTCGGTGTGCGCGGTGAACTGGACGTACGCCTGCACCGGCGGCCCCCACATCCAGCCGGGCAGCACCGTGTTCACCCGGATCCGGTGCGGTCCCAGTTCCCGTGCCATCGAGTACATCGCCGACGTCAGCGCCCCCTTGGACGCCGCGTACGCCGCCTGCCACACCTGCGAGGGGGCGGCCACCGCGGACTGGGTGCCGATGACGACCACCGAGCCGCCCCGCTCCTTGAGCGCGGGCAGGCAGGCCCGGGTCATCCGCAGCGTACCGAGCAGGTTGACGTCGATGACCGACTGCCAGGTGGCGAAGTCGGCATCCTCCAGACCGCCGAAGTAGCTGTCCCAGGCAGCCACATGGACCACCGCGTCGATCCCTCCGAACCGCTCCACCGCCAGTGCGGCCAGCGCCTCGCACCGCGCCTCGTCCGTGATGTCGGTCGGCAGGAGGGCCGTGTGCCGGCCCTCCGGGTCGATCTCGGCCGCCGACTTGGCGAGATTCGCCTCCGTGCGCGCTCCGAGGACCGCGTTGCCCCCGTCCCGTACGACGGTCGCCGCGATCTGATGCCCGAGCCCGGCCCCGACGCCCGACACGATGACGGTCTTCCCCGCGAGCAACATCGGTGCCTCCCGGCTCTGGCAGTTCTTCTGACGGAGCGTCAGAGTAGGTGCCCGCGGCGCAGGACGGAAGGGGAAGGGAACGGTATGAGCGACGAGACGCAGAGCGACCGGTACGCGGAACTGGCGGCGGTGGGGCCGTACGGAGTCCACCCCGGGCACGCCCTGATCACCATGGTCGAACCGCATCCCGGCCATGAGTACGCGTACAACCGCTGGTACGAGGACGACCACTACTACGCGGGCGCGATGGCCATGCCCTGGATGGCCGCCGGGCGCCGCTGGGTGGCCACCAGGGAGCTCCAGGAGCTGCGGTACCCGGAGAAGTCCGCGGTCGCCCGGCCCGTCGGGGCGGGGTGCTACCTGTCGACGTACTGGGTGACGGACGGGCGCTACGACGACCACATGAAGTGGACCGTCGGGATCAACAAGCGGCTCAACCGGGACGGCCGGGTCTACCAGGACCGCACCCACGTCTTCACCGCGTTCCAGGACCACGAGGCCACCGTCTACCGCGACGGGGCCGCCGGCCCCCGGGACTTCCACGCCCTCGACCACCCGTACCGGGGTCTGGTGCTTGAGGTCATCGACACCGAAACGCCGGAGAAGCGCGCGGAGTTGCTGGAGTGGCTGCGCTCCCGGCATCTGCCGAAGCGGCTCCACGGGTCGGCCGCGGCGATGGTCACGGTCTTCCGGCCCACACCGCTGCCCGGTGACCGGATGACGTATGTGAAGCAGGTCGAGGGGGTCGGCACCCGGCTGACGCTGCTGTGGTTCCTCCAGGAGGACCCGCGGGCCTGCTGGGAGGAGCGCTTCACCGGGCTCGACGCGGCCGTCGCGGAATCCGGACTGGGGCGGGTCGAGTTGGTCGCACCGTTCATCCCGACCGTGCCGGGGACGGATCGGTACGTCGATCAGCTGCGGTGACTTCGCTGACTCCGCTGACTGCGGTGGCCGAGATGTATCGGGCGAATGTGCCGAGCCCCCTCGGCCAGGACGGCGAACCAGTCGAGAGGGCTCCAGTCAGGTGATACGTGGCGACCGGCGAGATGGCCGGTCAGGCGTCGATGACGCCCTCGGCGACATCGCGCACGAACGTGTTCCACGCGCCGGGGACGAAGGTGATCGACGGGCCCTCGGGGGCCTTCGAGTCACGCACGGCAATGGACAGAGCGACCGGGGACTTGACCTCGACGCACGCGCCGTTGCCCCCGGAGTACGAGGACTTCGTCCACATTTCCGTAGCACCCTGAAGAATAGCCATGTTCACTCCGGTTCAGAGAGTTGGGTGGGTCGCACCAACCTGATTCCGGTTGGCGTGATCGACGCTACTCGCCAACTTCCCCGCATGAAGTGGCCGTTCACTCGACCGGATGGCATATTCCATGCAGGTCTTCCATCGTGAGGTGGCGACGGTGTACTCTGCCGTCGCCTCTCACTCGGCATCATTCCATTTCTCGCAAAACAGACGTAGTGGCTGTCCTGTTTCAGTTGGTGTATCGCTTGGCGATCTCGCTGATGAACTGCCGGGTCTGTTCCACATTCAGCGACTGCGCCCGCAGGTGCTCGTACATGACGCTGTATCGCTGCACATCATTCGCTTTCTCCAGATAGAGATCGCTTGTGACGCCTTCGATGTAGACGACGCTGGAGTCGGCGGCGTCCGGAAATTCCAGAATCGCGTACTGCCCGTTGATGCCCGGGTGCGCGCCCATGTCGAACGGCAGCACCTGCACGGTCACATGCGGCAGCTGCGACTGCTCGATGAGGTGCTCCAGCTGCTCGCGCATCACCTGCTTGCCACCGACCGCCCGCATCAGCGCCGACTCGTCGATCACGGCCCACAGTCGCAGCGGTTGCTCGGGCGCGTTGACCCGGTCCTGGCGACGGGCGCGTACGTTGACCCGCTTCTCGATGTCGGTCGGCGGCGTCTCCGGCAACGCGCCGTTGATCAGCGCCTCGGCGTACGCCCGGGTCTGCAGCAGTCCCGGGACGACCTGGGGTTCGTACACGCGCAGCGACTCCGCGTCGGTCTCCAGGCCGATGTAGACGCTGTACGGAATATCGCCGAAGGCGTGCCACCAGCCCTGCTGGCGGGAGTCCTTGGCCATCTGCATCAGCGAGTCGACGATCCGGTGGTCCTCGACCTCGTACACCCCGCACAGATCGCGGACGTCGCGCTGACTGATGGAGCGGCGGCCGTTCTCCAGGCGGCTGATCTTCGACTGCGAGACGAGCAGCCGCTCCGCCACCTCCTCGGCGGTCATGCCCTTGAGCTCGCGCAGGCGGCGCAATTCCTGGCCCAATCGGCGTCGCCTGACAGTGGGATTGACATGGGACGGCACGGAAACGGCACCTCCGGCTATGTAGCTGTGCGTATCTACTGCTCAGCAGATTGCCACCCCCGGCACCGGCCGCGCTGGGAAACGGCCACACGCAGGCGCGCGGGGCAGCCGGTGGACCCGGCTGCCCCGCGCGTGGTGCGGCTCCCGAACCGGGTCTTGGGGACATCGGTGCGGCGGTATTCGGCTGTCCGTGCGGTGCGCCGCGCGGAGCGCTGTTCCCTGCTCCGTGCGGCGCACCGTGCGGTCAGTGTGCGGCGGTCTGTGCCATGCTGCCGCGGCGCGACTGCGCTTGCGGTTGCAACGGCACCCCCGCTGCTTGCTGGTTACGGCGTGGCTGGACGGCCACCCCGTTCTGGACGTCCATCACGGCATGCGCCACGAGGCCGCCCATCGGGTCGTGCCTGATCAGATCCCGGAGCCGGGAGCGCGATGAACGCCCCTCGTTCCCGGGGTACAGGTGCTTGCCGAGTCCGACCGCGTGGGCCAGTGCGGCGAGCGCCGCGGTCCGCGGGTCCGGCGGTACGCCGGTGCGGATCGCGCTGTCCAGCCGGGCTCTGATGTCCCGGCTGATTGCCGTGTCCGTCGCCTGGTAGCGAGTCGTCGGCAGTACTCCGCACATCTGGCCCGCCACGGCATGCACCATGCCGCACCGCTCCAGATGAGCGAGGTAGATCTGGCGCAGCCCCAGCCGGGGTCCGCCGATCCAGTGGACGGCCCGAACCGGGCTGCCGCGACGGCGCAGCAGTTCCAGTGCGGAGTCCAGAGTCGGATCTCCTGTCGGCCGTGGCATCACCACGGCGATACGATCCCCGTCAGGGGCTATCCGTCCTGCCAGAGCCAGCTCTACTAGCTGTGCCCCGGCCAGGCCGAGGTCGAGCGACTGCGGCTGCGCTGTGGTACCCGTGGTCGGGTCCAGAGCGAGCAGCAGAAGCTCCTCCGGAATTGTTCTGCGGCTCCTGCCCATCCATGCCTCCCCGCGTGGATGAATGACAGGGTGACCCCTCTCACATTGGTCTGTCGAGAGCGCCTGACCGCTATGTATGGGAACCAGTAGGTATGTCGTTCTCGTCTAGCAGCCGAGCCAGGGGTTCACACAGGACACTGGTAGATGGTTCGGACAGCGCGGGGTTGCCCCCGCAGCGCATGAGGAGGCATCGGTGGCGGGCGAGTCCCCCGATAAAACGGAGCAGCAAAAGTCGTCGGGGACGGCTCCGGAGGAACGTGACCCGCGTCTTGCCGTGTTCCGTGAACCGGCCCCGGACGCGGCCTCGGACACGGATACGACGTCGGATAGGGCGTCGGATACGGCGTTGGACAGGGCTGAGGCACCGGATACGGCTGCGGATGTTGATGCCGACGCGGATGTCGTCGCCGACGCCGACGCCGATGCGGATGCCGGGAGCGTGGCGGGCCGTACGACGGACACCGCGACCGCGGTCTTCCGCACCCGGCCCGCCGATGCCGAGGCCGGCGCGGCGGCGACTGCGGCCTCCACGGCCCCTGAAGGGGGCTCCACGCCTCCGGAGGACGCCGACGCGGCCGAGGGGGCCGAGGCGAGCAGCGCGGCGCCTGAGGCCCCTGAGGCGGACGAGTCGGATGGGGCGGACGAGTCGCCCGAGGCAGCGGTGACGGAGGAGGCGGCGAAGGCCGCCGAGTCCGGCGAGCCCCATGCCGCCGCGGATGGCGATGAGTCCGCCGCCGAGCCCGCCGCCGAGCCCGCCGCCGAGCCCGCCGCCGAGCCCGGCGACGCGCGGCTCCGTGCCGCGGTCGCCGCCTGGGTCGGGCACGAGGACGACGCGAAATCCGACGAGGCCGAAGCCTCCGGCAAGACCGACGAGACCAACGAGACCGCCAAGGCGTCCGGCGAAGCTCGGATCCCGAAGTCCCGTGAGGAAGCCGTGGTCCCCGCCTCGGACTCGAAATCGGACGCCGAGGCCGAAGCCGATGACGGCGACGGCGACGGCGACGGCAATGACGACGCCGAAGCCGCTGAACCCGCATCTGACCTGCGCGGAATCGATCAGCCCACGGCCGTCTTCAAGGCGCCGAAGATGCCGAAGGACGCCAAGGCGCCCAAGACATCCGGGGCATCCGAGGCATCCGGGGCGTCCAAGGCCGCACACATCGACCAGCCGACGACCGCGCTGAAGATTCCGCCGCGCGAGGCGAAGCCGGAGACCGCGGCCGAGCGGACCAGCAAGTTCGTGCCGCTGCGCTCGGACGACGTACGGCCCACTCCCGCGCCCCGCAAGCCCGAGTCGGCCGCTCCGGCGGGCGGACCCGAGGGTGCCCCGGACAAGGCCGCCAAGCAGGCCCCGACGCCGGCCTCGACCCCGACGCCCGCTCCGCGCCCGGCATGGGCCGAGCCCGAGCGGACCAGGCAGCAGCCGCTGCCGCCCAAGCCGCCGCTCGACCTGCTCGCCGAGCTGACGAACACGCCTCCGCCGCAGGAGACCCCCGTCCGCACCGCGGTCCGGCGGGTCAAGATCTGGACCCCGTTGGTCCTGCTCCTGCTGGTCGTCTTTGCGATCGTGCAGATGGTGCGCCCGCTGCCGACGCCCACGCTCCAGCTGACGGCGCAGCCGACGTACACCTTCGAAGGCAGTAAGCCGAAGCTGCCGTGGCCGGACCAGGGCCAGGGCTACATGGCGGCGACCGGGCTGGGCAAGGTCGACTCGTTCGGTGAGCAGAAGCCCGTGCCGATCGCGAGTGTCGCCAAGGCGATGACCGCGTACATCGTGCTCAGGGACCACCCGCTGAAGCGGGGCGAGGACGGCCCGTCGATCGAGGTCGACGCGAAGGGCGAGTCCGACGGCCAGCTCTTCACCGAGGGCGAGTCGACCCTGGACACGGTGAAGAAGGGCGACAAGATCAGTGAGAAGGACGCGCTGTCCGCCCTCATGATCCCGTCCGCGAACAACATCGCGCGGCTGCTGGCACGCTGGGACGCCGGTTCCGAGAAGGCGTTCGTCGAGAAGATGAACGCCACCGCGAAGCAGCTCGGCATGAAGAACACCACCTACACCGACCCCTCCGGGCTCAACGCGACGACGGTGAGCACGGCGGAGGACCTGGTGAAGCTGGGCGAGAAGCTGGTCGAGATCCCGGCGCTGATGGACATCACCAAGCTGCCGGAGTGGAAGGACCCGTCGGGCAAGACCTGGCGCAACTACAACACCCTCGTGCCCTTCAACGGCGCCCTGGGGATCAAGACCGGCTCGACCACCAAGGCGGGCGGCAACCTGCTCTTCGCGGCGCACAAGATGGTCGACGGTACCGACCAGCTGATCGTCGGCGCGGTGCTCGGTCAGTACAGCAAGTCCTCGATCATCGACGCGGTCAACGCGGCGAGCAAGAAGGTCATGATCGCCACGCAGGACGAGCTGAAGGGCGCGAAGATCGTGAAGAAGGGGCAGGTCGTCGGCACCGTCGACGACGGCCTCGGCGGTACGACGCCGGTCGTCGCCACCAAGGACGTGCGGGCGGTCGGCTGGGCCGGGCTCACGGTGAAGCTCGAACTCACCGACGGCGGGAAGGCGGTACCGCACTCCGCGCCCGCCGGGACCGAGGTCGGCACCCTGACCGTGGGCGAGGGCGCCAGCCAGGTGAAGGTGCCGGTCGCGCTCCAGAGCGAGCTGACGGAACCGGCCTTCGGGGAGAAGCTGACCCGGGTCGGCTGATCCGGTGAAACCACGCGGGCCGTGGTGGGGGGCGTCGATCCCGGCGCCCCCCACCCGGTACGTGTTAGCGTCCCCGGGCAACTGGGGACGCCGGGACCGCGTCCTCACAGGGAAGCACGGGGCCCGGCGGACGACGGGGAGAGCCGTAGTGACCACCGCGGAGCCGAGACCCGGCCGCGAGGCGGACAGCAGCACCGACCACAGCACCGGGAACGGTGAGCTCGGCGGCAGCCCGGCCGCACCGATCCGGCTGCCCGCTCCGCGTATCGCCGAATCCATCACCGTCAACGCGACCACGACCGCCGACGCCACCACGACCGCGCCCAAGACCGCCGCTGCGCCGCGGCGCAGCCGGTTCCAGCGGATGCTGCGGCATCCCGTCACGATCACGACGGCGGCCGCGGCGGTCACCCACGTCCTGTGGTTCTTCTTCTTCGCGAACAGCGGCGGCGACATCGCGGCGCAGGACGCCTGGGCCGAGTTCGTCGGCCGGCATCCCGGCACCGCGTACAACCTCGCCTGGTACGGGGGCATGCACCCCGTCTCGTACAGCGTCGTGTCGCCCTATCTGATGTCGGTGCTCGGCGTCCGTACGACGATGATGATCGTCGGTACGGTGTCGGCCGCGCTGACCGCGATGGTCCTGGTCCGGGTCCGCGCCGTGCGCAATCCGCTGGCCTGCTCGCTCGCCGGGGTCTTCGCCTATCTGTGCAACGCGCTCTCCGGGCGCGTGACGTTCGGGCTCGGCATGATGTTCGCGGTCGGCGCCGTCGCCGCCGTGTTCTGCTGGCCGCACAAGTGGCGCTACAAGCGATGGGCCAAGGCGGCCGTCGCCGCGCCACTGGCCGGACTCGCGACCGCGGCCAGTCCGGTCGCCGGGCTCTTCCTCGGTGTGGTCGCCGCCGCGCTCTTCCTCCACAAGCGGCGCCCCGGCGCGTACGCGCTGGGCCTCGCCCCGGTCGCCGTGGTGGCGCTGTCCTCGTGGCTGTTCCCGTTCTCCGGTACGCAGCCGATGTCGGTCGGGACGCTGTCGCTGCCGTTCATCTTCGCGGTGATCATCTTCGTCCTCGTACCGCGCGACTGGAAGACGGTCCGTACGGCGGCCGCCGTGTACGGCGTCGGGACGCTGCTGACGTACGTCGTCGACTCGCAGATCGGGTCGAACGTCACCCGCATGGCGATGCTGTTCGCCGGGGTGACGCTGCTGGCCGCCCTGCCGTACACGGCGCCCCGGACCCGCCGCTGGTACGCGCTGGTCCTCGCCTTCGCCGGGCTGAACTTCTGGATCGGCTTCAAGGGCGTCGACGACATCGTCCGTACCGCTCCGACCGCGTCCTGGGCCCGTGAGCTGGCCCCGCTGGTCAACGAGCTCCAGGAGGCGGGGGCGGAGCGGGGCCGGGTGGAAGTGGTGCCCGCGAGCAGCCACCGGGAGGCGTCGGCGCTCGCGCCGTACGTCAACCTGGCCCGCGGCTGGAACCGCCAGGCCGACATGAAGCGCAACCCGCTCTTCTACGACGACACCCTCAACGCCATGAACTACCGCGAGTGGCTGGACCGCTGGGCCGTGCACTACGTCGTGCTGCCCACGGGGAAGCCGGACAGCGGGGCCGCTATGGAGGCGGCGCTCGTCGAGAAGGGCCAGCCGTATCTGACGAAGATCTGGGGCGACTCCAACTGGAAGCTGTTCCGGGTCCTGGACCCGGTGCCGCTGGCCGACCCGCCCGCGACGGTGGAGCGGGCGGGCGCGGACGAGCTGACCATCCGGGTGCGGTCGGCGGGCCGCGTGCTCATCCGGATCCCGTACTCGCGCTGGCTGGCGGTGGTCGACGAGAAGGGCGAGAGCCTGGACCGGCCGCAGGAGACCGAGGAGTCGAAGCGGCGGTCGGAGCAGAACGAGGACGCTCCGAAGACGTTCGCCAATACGAACGGCTGTCTGATCCAGGTGGAGGAGGACCCGGAGGGCGACGAGTGGACCGAGCTGCTCGCCCCGGGGCCCGGGGTGTACCGGCTGGCGGCCCCGTACCAGCTCAAGCCCGGCACACCGTGCCCGGAGGAACTGCGCTGAGCCGCCTGCGGGCCGGCTGATCGCGGGCCGGCCGACTGCGTTTCGGCCGATGGCGGGTCGGCCGACTGCGTTTCGGCTGACCGCGCGCCCCTTCTCGGCGACTGTGACCGGGAAGGGGCGCGCGGTTCGTGTGTGCCGCTCACGCGGGGCCGACGGCGGCCCGGATTCGCCGCCGGTCGACGTCCGCGGGAGGTCAACTACCGTGTGGCGACCAGGACATGTGCTACCTGCGGAACGTCAGTGAGGCGGCCGGGGAGGCGTTGCCGTACGCGTCGACGGCGACGACCCTGGCCACGTACCGGTTGCCCTTCACCGCGCCCGGGACCGGGATGTCGAGGGTGTTCGGGCGGGGCGTGAAGTAGAAGTCCGAGAGCACCTTGGAGGACACGACGGAGGCGCCGGTCGACGCGTCGGTGATGTCCACGTTGTAGTGGTGCACCATCTGGTCGTCCTTGGCCTGCGCGATCCGCAGCGCGGTGCCGCCCTTCGCGTCACGTACCTCCTTGAGGGGCTTACGGGTGGTGAACTTCGGCGCCACGGTGTTGCGTTCGGCGGCCGTGTACCGGAAGTTGTCCTTGATCTCCTGGCTGGTCGAGCCCTTCAGCCGCACCGTCCAGGTGTCGCCGCTGAGGGTGCCCGCGCTCGCGTACGGCGGCTGCCAGTTCGCCGACCACTGGCCGCCGGTGTAGATGTCGTGCTTGTCCGCGGCCATGTTGACCCGGGCTATCTCGGTGCGGTTCTTGTAGACCTCGACGAAGAGCGCCTGGGCGGTCGGCGACTCGAAGCGGTTGGCGAGACCTTCGTCCGTCACCATCTGGTAGCCGTGGTCGATCTCGATGTAGCTCATCGAGCCGTCGTTGACGGAGGTGAAGTCGCGCTGGTGGATGGAGCGGTCGTCGTTGATGTTGAGGTGGGAGTGGCCGGAGAAGAGGACGGCCTGCGGGAAGGCGCTCAGATCCTCGGCGAGCCGCGGGTTGGCGGCCTGCTGGCCGTCCATCGTCGTGCCGGTGGTGGGCCGGTGGCCCTGGACGAGGACCGGCTTGCCCGCGTTGGCGGGGTCGGCGGTGATCGCGGTGAGCCGCTCCTTGAGCCAGGTGCGCTGGGCGGTGCTGGAGTCGTACGTCTCCGTGTTGACGGTGAGGACGGGCAGGCCCTTCACCTTCGACTCGTAGTAACCGCCGCCCGAGTCGGGGAACCATGCCTTGGGGTAACCGGCCCGGATCGCGTCGAGGCTGGCGTCGTGGTTGCCGTTGGAGATCAGCAGCTGGGTGCCGGTCATGCCCTTGCGGGCGAGGTTCGCCCGGAAGATCTCGGAGACGATCTTGTGGTCGGGGCCCTTGCCGTCGCCGTTGTCGTTGATCATGTCGCCGTTGGACAGGATCGCGTCGGGCTTCGGGAAGATCGACCCGATGGTGTCGAAGAAGCTCTCGTACTTCTTGTCCGCCGTCGCGTGGCTGCCGATGTGGACGTCGGACATGACGACGAGCTTGGCGAGCGGCTTCTCACGGGTCTTGATCAGATAGCCGTACGACACCGGAATGCTGACCTTGTTGCCGCGGAACGCGACGGCGGTGACGTTGGTGTCCTTCGTGATCCGCAGCGGACGGCCGGAACGGAAGGCGCGGCTGTCGCGGGTGGGCGTCGTGCCGTCGAGCGTGTAGCGGACGGTGACTCCGCGCTCGGCCTTGAACTTCAGCGACACCGGGTGCTCGTAGCGCCCACCGGGCACGCTGACGCCGGGCGCGGCGGGGGTGCCGTGGCCGGGCTTGTGGGAGTGGGACTGCGACTGCGCCGGGCTCTGGGCCTGGGGCTGAGCCTGCGCCTGGGCGGCGATGGGGGAGACGAGCGCGACGGAGGTCGCGGCGATCACGAGGGGGGCGAATCTCACGGGGGTCCCTGTTCTCTGGTGTGTACCGGCGTAACGGCGTACCGAGCCAACGGCGTACCGAGATATCGGCGTACCGAGATGGCGTCATAACGTTTCCGTAACCGGTCTGCACCCGCGACGCTAGACAGCGCGCACCAGCCCTGGAGGGTGTGCGGCTGACCCCTGGGTGAAGTGCCCGTGAATGTCCGGCACTCGTCCGGCGCTCGGGCGGCACCGGGGCGGGGCGCGTCCGGCGCTCGTCGCTTCGGCGCCGGGTGTTCCGTGCAGCCGGGGCCTGCGGTCACGGTTCGGCGGGGGCCGAAGCATTGCGCTCCTATCGTCGCTGCGTGAATGGATACGAGGTACCGCGAGCCCTGTCGGACACCGAGCTCGCTTCCGCGTCCGACTCCTCGGCCGTGCCGACCGAGGACGGGGAGACCCCGGAAACGGACGACCGCGACCCCGCCCATGTCGTCACCGGGATGGTCGACCACGTCCTCATGCTGGCCGCGACCTGGACGGCCTGGGACGGCGCGCCCATCACCGCCGGGGAACGCGTCTACACCCCGCACAAGGCGGTGCGCCGGGTGGCCGACCATCTGATCGACCATCTCGCGGAGCTGGAGGCCCGGTTGGCGGGCGAGGCGACCCACCCCGACCACTGGCACGCCTCCGCGAGCACCACGGCGGCCGACCTCGCCCCGTTCCAGCCGGCGGACCTGGACGAGGCGCGGAGCCGCCTGGTCCGGCTGGCCCGCATCTGGGCCAACCGGCTCGACGCCCTGAGTCCCGAGCAGCTCGACCACTCGCCGGGCACCGGCTGGTCCTTCCGCCAACTGGCCTTCCACGCGGCGGAGTCGGCGTACTACGCGGACGCTGTGGGCGATCTGCGAGGCTGAGGAATGCTGTTGCGGCGCGGCGGGGAACCCGGTTCGATCACCGGCATGGTCACTGATGTCCCCCTCGTACGCCGACTGATCGCCACGCAGTTCCCGCGGTGGGCGGACCTTCCGGTGGAGCGGGTCGCCTCCCACGGCACGGTCAACGCGATCTACCGCCTCGGCACCGACAAGGCCGTACGGCTGCCGCTTCAGGAGAGCGGCGCGAACGACGCGGAGACGGAGTGCCGCTGGCTGCCGTACCTCGCCCCCCGGCTCCCGTTCGCCGTCCCGGCCCCGTTGGCCCAGGGCGCACCGGCAGAGGGCCACCCCTGGTCCTGGTCCGTGTGCCGCTGGCTGGACGGCGAGAACCCGGGCCGCGACAACCCCGTCGACCCGGTCCCTTTCGCCACGGACCTGGCGGAGTTCGTCACCGCGATCCGGCGGGTCGACCCTGCGGACGGCCCGCCCGCGTACCGCAGCGAAACCCTGGCGAGCCGGGACACCGCGACCCGCGCCGCCATCGCGGCCCTGCGCGGTCACCTCGACACGGCCGCCACGACCACGGCGTGGGACGAGGCACTCCTGGCCCCCGCCGCGTCCGGCCCCGCCGTCTGGGTCCACGGGGACCTCCAGCCGGGCAACGTACTGCTCGCGGACGGCCGGCTCGGCGCGGTCATCGACTTCGGCTGCATGGGCCTGGCCGACCCCGCTGTCGACCTCATCGCGGCCTGGTACCTGCTGCCCGCCGGGGCGCGGGAGGCGTTCCGTACGGCGGTGGCGGCGGACGACGCGGCCTGGGCGCGGGGCCGGGGCTGGGCGCTGTCCATCGCGCTCATGGAACTCTCGTACTACCGGGAGACGAACCTCGTGATGGCAACGACGGCGCGCCGGGTGATCGGCGAACTGCTCGGCGCCGGGTAGGGAAGAGCGGACCGGACCCGCGCCCTTGGACGTGTCGAGCCGAGGCCGCGCCCGAACGCAGTGGGAGGCGGGGCACACGTGGTTGTGCCGAACAGGTCCGAGGAGTGGCCCGCGCGAAGTCTGCCGGGGAGGCGCCGACGTGTGACGCAGGGCGAGTCGCAGGAAGCGATCACACGGCTGGTGGGCGAAGAGGCCGACGCCGCCCGGCTGGACCGCTCGCAGCGGATGACGCAGGAGGGCGGGGATCGCCGTTCGCGGTCCTGCCTGAAGGATCGCCCGAGCGCGCCCTGGTCGGCACCTTCATGCGCACCTTGGATGCCCGCCTGCCCGCCTTCAACCGCAACCGGCAGCCGTGGGCCTGACTCAGGCTCAGGGCAGCCGTCCACTTCGGCCCGGCCTCGCCCGCTGCCAACGGTTTCGTCGGCCGGGCCCCGGTCGAGATCGGCCGCATCCTCGACAGCGCGGCTCTGCGGGCGGCCCTCGGGAACGCGCCTGACGCCTTCCTGGCCGTCGGGGTGTCGGGGTGTCGGAGACCGTCTTCCGTGATGTCGTGAAGGAGAGGTACACCACGATCCGTTCGCACGAGTTCGGCACGTGTGGGTGGAGGAGAAGGAATACCGGGGCGGGAGCGGACAGGACCGCGCCGGGTGATGCGGCGGTCTCCGCTCGTTCCGACGGCGGTGAGGGGAGTGGACCGCGCGGGGAAGCGACGCGGAGGGATGTCTACACGACGCACGTGTCGTCCGGCGGCGGGGCGTTCAGGGGCCGGGCGTCGGCACGACCGTCAACAATTACCAAGGCGGCCGGCCGCGACCGAAAACCCCGGCAGCCGCGAGATCCCCGTGGTCGGCCAGTACTACGACGAGGGGCACGCGTCGGACGGCGGTGCGATCGCCCAGGGCTCGGGCGAGACAACCACGGTCAACAACGTCTACGGCTCGCGCCTGCGCACCGTCGAGGAGTTCCCCGCTCCTGCCGCCCCTCCCTCCGCCCCGCTGACGGCGCAGCCGAGCTGTCTGCCGGACGCACGCAGCCAGGTCGTGCCCTTCGTCGGCCGGGAAGCCGAGCTGGAGCGGCTGCGGCCATGGCGGGATGCCGGTTACGCCCGAGCTCTTGCCGCGGTGCGGCACGAAACGGCAACCGCATCGCGCCGATCGGTGAACGGGAGGCGGCTTCCTGCCTCGCCATCCATAAGCCGCTCAAAGCCACCGGCACCAGCATCGACCCGCCGGACGCACTGATCGCCGCCACGGCCTTGGCCAATGGCTGGACGGTCGCCATCCGCAACATCAAACACATGGCCCGGACCGGGACTCTGGTCGTCAATCCGTGGGAACAGCAACTGTGAGTGGGCCGTAGCGGTCAGCGTTCCTGACTCACGGGCGACACCGCAGAAGGACAACGAGATCCTGCGCAAGAGTGCCGCCAATTTCCCCAGAAGACGAGAGACTGATCCGCTTGCGTTTCGTCGACAAGCACCAGAACGCACACGGGGTGAGGGCGGGGAACAGAACTACCGGCTGACTCCGCCAGGAGAAGAAGACGACACCCGGTCGTCGCGGCGCTGGGTCAGCTCGTGCCGTATATGTGCTGTGAGCGCAGAGGCCCTGCCGCCCGCTAGGACGACAGGGCCTCTGGCCTGCTGTTCTGCTGTGCCCCCGGCAGGATTCGAACCTGCGACACCCGCTTTAGGAGAGCGGTGCTCTATCCCCTGAGCTACGAAGGCGGGGACTTGGAGGGGGCCTTGGGGGAGAACCAGTGAGTGGATCTTCGTCAGGCGCTACAAGTCCGCCGGCCGGACGAGGTGTGCTGCCTTCTGCGATCTTGCTTTGGCAGGCAGCGGGACACACCGACGAACGACCAGGGACAGCGTAGCGGATCCGTGCCAGTGAAGGGCTTCCCCGTGGGGATATCGGCGGTGGATACGGCTCCCGCGTTTCTGACCTGCTGTTTCTTCGGGCGGGGTGGTCGGATTCTCCGGACGTCGTGGGCCGGGAACGGGGGCCGTACGCATAGCGGGCCGGAGGCCCCGTGGTCCGCCCGATTGCCAGGGCCTCTCCGAATCCAGTGTTCCCACGCACGAGGCGGCGGTACGGGGTGACTGGGCGACGGCGAAGGCCGAACAGGAGCGGCTGGTCGCGCTGTTCGACATCATCCGCGCGGCCCGCCCCGGCACGGTGTCGGCCACGGCCGCCGGACTCGGGGCGTTCAAGACGGCCCTGATGCTGCTCGGCATCATCACGACGAACGTGATGAGCCCGCCGATGCGCAGCCCCCGGTACCACCACCTGGCGGGACGGGGGGCTGAGGGAGAGGTGACCGGGGAGGCGTACCGGAAGGCGGACCGAGGGCGACGGGGGGCGAGAAGGGCTTCCTTGACGGGGCAGATAGGCGGGCATAGCGTCGCCGGGTTACTGAGCAAGCGCTTGGAGAGGTCGTCCGTGCCGCACACCGACCCGCTGCCTGTCCCGGATCCCGCCGCCCGGCCCACCGGCCCGGTACCCGGCCCCGCGCCCACCCCACCCGGCCCGGCGCCCACACCATCCAGCCCCGCGCCCATCCCACCCGACCCCGCCGCCACCTCCCGTATCGAGGCCTCCCTCACCGCTCCCGGTGCCCCCTTCGCCGTCGTGCGCGCCGAGCACGGGCCGCTGATCTATGTGGACGGGCCGCGCACGCTCCGTGAGTTCGTGGAGACCACCTGGGCCTACGGTGACCGGCCGTTCCTGATCGCGGGGGAGCGCGGCTACTCGTACGCCGAGTTCTTCGCCGCCTCGTGCGCCCTGGCGCGGCGGCTCAGCGACACCTACGGGCTGCGCCCCGGCGACCGGGCCGTCGTCGCGATGCGCAATCACCCCGAGTGGCAGATCGCGTTCTGGGCGGTGCAGTTGGCGGGTCTGGTCGCCGTGCCGCTCAACGCCTGGTGGACCGAGGACGAGTTCGCGTACGCCCTCGCCGACTGCGAGCCGAGCGTGCTCCTGGTCGACGGGGAGCGGCTGCCCAGGGTGGCGGGCTGGGTGGAGAGGTCCGGGGCGCGTGTCGTGCTCTTCCACGGGGAGGCGCCCGCCGGGAGCGGTGTCGAGGCGCGTGTCGAGCGGTACGAGGACTTCCCCGCGCCCGATCCGCTGGCCGCGCCGCCCGATGTGGAGATCCGGCCCGAGGACGACGCCACGATCATCTACACCTTCGGCACCACCGGGCGCCCCAAGGGTGCCGTCGCCACCCATCTCGCCCAGGCGGGGGCGGCCCTCAACCCGCGCTTTCACGCCGCGGCCTCGGCGCTGGGGCGCGGGCTCATCCCCGGGATGGGGCCCTCGCCGGTCACCCTGATGACGTTCCCGTTCTTCCATGTCGCCGCGTTCACCGGTTTCTACGCGGCGATGGCGGCGGGCGGCGCCCTCGTGCTGATGCGCAAGTGGGATGTGGACGAGGCGCTCCGGCTGATCCGTGCGCACCGCGTCACGCACTACGTCGGAGTGCCGGCCACCGCGCTCCAGCTCCTCGCCGCCGCCGAGGCGACGGGCGACGATCTGGAGAGCCTGGCGATGCTCAACACCGGTGGCGCCGCCGCCCCGCCCGACCTGGTCGCCCGGCTCACCGCCCGGTACGGCGAGCGGATCGAGCCCCGCAACGGCTACGGCCTCACCGAGACCAGCGGCGGGGTCATGGCGAACTTCGGCGCCGACTACCGCGCCCACCCCGGCAGCGTCGGCCGCCCGACCCCGACCACCGAGGTACGGATCGCCGGACCGTCGGGCGAGGCGCTGCCCGAGGGCGAGGTCGGTGAGCTGTGGCTGCGCGGTCAGGCGGTGGTACGGGGCTACTGGCGCGACGAGGAGGCGACGGCGGCGGCGTTCACCGGCGGTTGGTTCCGTACCGGCGACCTCGCCGTGCTGCGTGACGGGCGGGTCGCGGTCGTCGACCGGATCAAGGACATGGTGATCAGGGGCGGCGAGAACGTGTACTGCGTCGAGGTCGAGGCCGCGCTGCACGACCACCCCGATGTCGAGGACGCGGCGGTGCTCGGTGTGGAGCACCCGGTGCTGGGGGAGGAGGTCGCGGCCGTCGTCCGGTTGCGCGCCGGTGCCACGGTCACGTCGGACGGGCTGCGGGAGCACGTCGGGCGGAGCCTGGCCGCGTTCAAGGTGCCGGCCCACGTGCTATTCACCGACGAGCCGCTGCCCCGCAACGCGACCGGGAAGATCCTCAAGCGGGAGCTGCGCGGCCCGGTCCGCGACCTGGTGGCGGGCGCGGAGCCGGAGAAACCGCGGATGCGGTAGAAGCCGTAGAAGCCGTAGAAGCAGCAGGTGCAGCAGGTGCAGCAGGTGCAGCAGGTGCAGCGGGTGCGGGAGGTGTGGGAGGTGCCGTGGGTCAGGGGCGGGTGATCCGTATCCGGTAGTTGCCCGCCGAGTCCTCGTCGAGCACGGATATGCGTATGCCGTTGGACCGGTCGGTGAACGTCTCACCGGGCCGGAACGGCGCGTCGGACAGCTCGGCGTGCACATTGGGCCGCCGGGTGCAGCCGCCGCTGTCCTTGGTGCTGTCCGCGACGGAGACCGGTCCCTGGCCGGTGTCCACGTCGGAGCTGACCTTGTAGATCAGGACGCCGGGGCGGCAGACCGCCTCGTCGTTGCCCCCGGGCGTCCGTACCTCCACCGCGTAGCCGGACTGGGCGCTCAGCGGTACGAAGGCGAGCTTGGGGCCGCCCGAGGTGGACAGCGGGCCGAGGGTGTGGTCGCTGGTGCCCGGCCCGGACGCGCAGCTGACCTGGCTGTTGTCGAGCCAGCCGAGCTTCCACTTGTGCCAGCCCAGGAAGTCGTTGTTGGCCCCCCAGTCCTCGGACATGATGTCCCAGTGCCCGACGGAGCCGCCGCCCTCCATGGTGTAGAGGTCGGGCAGCCCGAAGACATGGCCGTTCTCGTGCGGCAGGACGCGGTAGCCCGTCTGGGCGTACGACCCGGAGCCGTCGTCCTGGCGGCTGTAGACGAACGAGGTGTTGGCGAGCGGGACGCCGTCCGCGTACGGGGCGTCGTCGTTGCCGGAGAACGTCACCGACAGCACGGTGTCCAGCGCCGAGGGGCCGGCGTTCGGGGTGACCAGCACATTGACCAGGTCGTACGCGGAGAAGTCCACCTTCGGGTCGGCGGTCGCGACGAGGTCCTTGACGAGCTTGCGGTAGCCCGGTTCGTACGGTGAGCCGCGCTCTATCCCGTACTCCGAGAACGGCAGCGGCATCCTCAGCCAGGTCTTCACCGGGGCCTCGGGCCGGTAGTCGAGCCGGCCGTAGGAGCTGGTCCGGAACCAGTCCGAGGTCTGCGGGAAGAACTCCGCGAACCGGTCCGCCGCCGGTTCGGTCCCTGGCGCGTCCGGGAAGTCGATCATCAGGGTGAGAGCCCTGACCCGGCCGGTGGAATGGGCGTACCCGGGCGGGGTCGGCATGCCCTCCGACATCTGTACGCCCATGGTGGCCGGGATGCGGCAGGGGCCGTGGCCGGACTCCCGCGCGGCGGCCACCGGGCCCGCCGAGGCGCGGCTGGGGATGGGCAGGGTGGAGCTGGCCGTGGCCATGGCCGCGATGACCAGGGCGGTCGCTCCGGCGAGTGCGGCGGGGCGACGGTGTCTGCGTATCCGGTGGCGGGGCTGCTGCATTTCAGGCGCCTTCGGGTCCGCGGCAGCCGGCCGACCCCTGGCTGCGCTCTGGCGATCAGCCTCCGCCGGGCCGTGCGGCACCGCTCGCTGGGTGCCGCCGATCGGAGGTATTTCCCTGCCAGGTGGTGTGGCGCAGGACACATCGAGGTGGGAAATAACCGGGGATCACCTCCCCGTTTGCATCTGTGTCCCCATGAAGCGGGGAAACGGTCCCCGGTTACGCCGAGGGGTCGTCCGGATACCCAGAGGGAAGGGCCGCAGTCGTGCAGACCGTCGACGAGACCACCGCATCGGCAGCCCGGCGCCGTACGCCCCGTCCGCGGGCCGACGCGCTGCGCAACCGGGAGCGGATCGTGGCGGCCGCGCGCGAGATGTTCGTCGAGTTCGGGCCGGATGTGCCGCTCGACGATGTCGCGCGCCGGGCCGGAGTCGGCAATGCCACGCTCTACCGG
Source organism: Streptomyces sp. NBC_01433 (assembly GCF_026340105.1). Classification (NCBI taxonomy): domain Bacteria; kingdom Bacillati; phylum Actinomycetota; class Actinomycetes; order Kitasatosporales; family Streptomycetaceae; genus Streptomyces; species Streptomyces sp. NBC_01433. The sequence continues at coordinate 3,221,655 of NZ_JAPEPM010000001.1, forward strand.
AACTTCCCCGACCGGGCGGCACTGACCCATGAGGTCGTCCTCGCGGTCACGTCCCGGACCACCGACCGGGCCGAGGAGGCCGTCGCGGCGGAATCCGACCCGTTCGCCGCGCTCAGCCGCTTCGTGCACGCTGCCGCGGACGAACGGATCGGCGCCCTGTGCCCGATGCTCTCCGGCGTCTTCGACAAGGACCACCCCGAACTGCTCGCCGAGCGCCGGCGCCTCGAAGAGGCCGTCGAAGGGCTCGTGCGGCGCGCCATGTCCGCGGGGCGGCTGCGTACCGACATCGCCGTCGGTGACGTACTCGTCGCCCTCTCCCAGCTCACCCGGCCACTGCCCGGCATCGCCTGCCTGGACATCGACCGGTTCACCCACCGCCATCTGCAACTGTTCCTGGACGGCCTGGAAGCCCCGGCCCGCTCGGAGCTGCCCGGATCGGCGGCGACCTTGGAGGACCTGCGGCGTCGCTCCTGACGTCCGCGCACATCTGCCCCTTCCGGCCTGAGAGCCCTCGCCCCGTCCGACCCGGTCTCGACGACGTTCCCGGTCTCGATCGCGGTTCCTGCGGCGTGCGGCCTCCGTGCCCCTTTCACGACGTACACGACTTCACGACTTACCCGACCTCACGACCTCACGTATCGCGTAGGCGTATGGACGCGCACGCGTACGGGTGGCGCACGCCCGCGTGCTCGCCCGACTCCCCGCTGACGACCTGACGACCCCCGCTTTCACGAGACCTCGCCTTCACGAGACCTCACCCTCACGACCCACGCGACGTCTTCCCACGTCCTCGCACGTCCTTAGGTGGCTACTCCCATGTCAAAAACGGCCGACACCCTGCTTCCCGACCCAAGTCGCTGGAAGGCATTGGCCTTCATCGCGCTCGCCCAGCTGATGGTCGTCCTCGACGCGACCATCGTGAACATCGCGCTGCCCTCCGCACAGACGGATCTCGGCATCTCCGAGGGCAACAAGCAGTGGGTCATCACCGCCTACGCGCTCGCCTTCGGTGGACTTCTGCTCTTCGGCGGACGCATCGCCGACCTCTGGGGCCGTAAGCGCACCTTCGTCGTCGGCCTGATCGGCTTCGCGCTGGCCTCCGCGCTGGGCGGGGCGGCCCAGGGCGAGGCGATGATGTTCGGCTCCCGCGCCCTGCAGGGTGTCTTCGGTGCCCTGCTCGCACCGGCCGCGCTCTCGCTGCTCGCCGTGATGTTCACCGATGCACGGGAGCGCGCCAAGGCCTTCGGCATCTACGGCGCGATCGCCGGTGGCGGTGGCGCGGTCGGCCTGATCCTGGGCGGCTTCCTCACCGAGTACCTGAACTGGCGCTGGACGTTCTTCGTCAACATTCCGTTCGCCGTCATCGCCGCGGCGGGCGCGTACTTCGTCATCCGTGAGCCGTCCGGCAGCCGCAACCGCTCGCCGCTCGACATCCCCGGTGTGGTCCTGTCCACGCTCGGCCTGGTCGCCCTGGTGTACGGCTTCACCCGCGCCGAGTCGGCCGGCTGGTCCGACACGCTGACCGTCTCCATGTTCGTCGCGGCCGTGGTGCTGCTGCTGGCCTTCGTCGTGACCGAGTCGCGGGTGAAGTCGCCGCTGCTGCCGCTGCGCGTCCTGGCCGAACGCAACCGCGGCGGGGTCTACCTCTCCCTGGGTCTCGCCGTCATCGCGATGTTCGGGCTCTTCCTGTTCCTGACCTACTACCTCCAGGTCGTGAAGGGGTACTCGCCGGTCAAGACCGGTTTCGCGTTCCTCCCGATGATCGCGGGCATGATCACCGGATCGACCCAGATCGGCACCCGGCTGATGACCCGCGTGCCCCCGCGCCTGCTGATGGGGCCGGGCTTCCTGGTCGCCGCGGCCGGCATGCTCTTCCTGACCCAGCTGGACATCGACACCAGCTACGCGAGCGTCATCCTGCCCGGCCAGCTGCTGCTCGGCCTCGGCATGGGTACGGCCTTCATGCCCGCCATGTCCCTGGCCACGCACGGCATCGAGCCGCGTGACGCCGGTGTGGCCTCCGCGATGGTCAACACCTCGCAGCAGGTCGGCGGAGCCATCGGCACCGCGCTGCTGAACACGATCGCGGCCGGTGCCACCACGGCGTACGTCGCCGATCACGCCGCCCGCGCCACCGACCCGAAGCTCCTGGAGCTCCAGGCCATGGTCAGCGGTTTCGCCAGCGCGATCTGGTGGGCGGTCGGCATCCTCGTCGCCGCTTCCGCCATCGCGACGGTGATGATCAACACCGGCCGTCCCGGAATGGGCTCGTCCGGCTCGTCCGGTGCATCCGGTGCGACCGGTTCGGACAGTGGTTCCGAGGCCGGTGCCGAGGACGAGTTCAAGATCCCGGTCGTCGCGCACTGACGGACGGGGGTTCCCGAAGGACGTGATCTGCCCTGGTGCCGCTCAGCGGAGCCAGGGCAGATCCGCGTCCGTGCCCTCCGGCTCCAGGCCGGTGGCGAGCACCCGCATGATGTCTCCGAGGCTGTGTACCTGCTCGGGCGTGAGCCGTTCGAACATCGCCTGCCGTACGGCGGTGACATGGCCCGGGGCCGAGCGGTGGAGCATCGCGTGGCCGTCGTCGGTGAGCACCGCGTTCTGGCCGCGCTTGTCGGACGGGCATTCCTCGCGCCGCACCCAGCCGCTCTTCTCCAGCCGGGCGACGGCGTGCGAGAGGCGGGACCGGGTGATCTTGGCGTTCTTGGCCAGCTCGGTCATCCGCATCCGGCGCCGGGGCGCCTGGGAGAGCTGGACGAGCAGTCCGTAATAGATGTGCGGCATGCCGGCATCGCGCTGCAACTGGCGGTCGAGGTGGTCCTCCAGGAGCGTGGTGGCATGCAGATAGGCGCGCCAGACGCTCTGCTCTTCGTCGGTGAGCCAGCGTGGCTCGCCGGTGGATGCCGTGGTCATGTGCTCCACTGTACGACCTTTTCTTGAAAGTTTAACTAGATAGGGCTAAGGTCTCCAGACGTAGGAGCTTGAAGATTCAAGAAGCTTCGCCCGGGTTATGCAGGACTCCTGAAGAAGGAACCCTTGAGTATGGCCTCGCGCCACCCGGCGGGGGGCGGTCTTGAGCAGCAGTGGATGGGGAACGCCATGACGGACACCGCGGAGCGCATGCCCGCCCTCTACCTTTCGCACGGCGCCCCGCCGCTCGCCGACGACCCCGTCTGGCCCGGCGAGCTGGCCGCCTGGTCCGCCGGGCTGCCCCGTCCCCGCGCGATCCTGATGGTGTCCGCGCACTGGGAGGAGGCGCCGCTCGCACTGGGCGCCACCGAGACCGTGCCGCTCGTCTACGACTTCGGGGGTTTCCCCGAGCACTACTACCGGGTGCGGTACGCCGCTCCCGGCGCCCCGCGCCTGGCGGAGAGCGTGCGCAAACTGCTGCGTGGCGCCGGTACGCCGGTGCGTGACATCCCGGACCGCGGGCTCGACCACGGGGCGTACGTGCCACTGGTGGAGATGTTCCCGGGCGCCGACATCCCCGTACTCCAGATCTCCATGCCGACGCTGGACCCGCAGAAGCTGATGGACATCGGGCGCAAGCTCGCCCCGCTGCGCGACGAGGGCGTACTGATCGTCGGGAGCGGCTTCTTCACCCACAACCTGGCGGCCCTGCGGCACCAGGGCGGCGGCGTGCCGGGCTGGTCGGCCGAGTTCGACGACTGGGGCGACCGGGCGCTGCGTGAGCAGGACGTCGACGCCCTGCTCGACTTCGAGAACAAGTCCCCCGCGGGCAAACTGGCCCACCCGCGCACCGAGCACTTCGCGCCCCTGTTCGTGACGCTGGGCGCCTCGGAGGGTGAACTGGACCAGGGGCGCAGCGTCATCGACGGGTTCTGGATGGGGTTGGCCAAGCGCTCGGTGCAGTTCGGCTGAGCCGGTCGGCCGGGGTCGGCCGGGGGTGGGCGGGTTCGGGCGGGTTCGGTTGAGCCGGGTCCGGGCCGGTCCGGCCCGGTCCGGCCCGGTTCGATTCTTGTCGGTGCTGTTGGGTTTACCCCGCGCCGGTTTGCCTGCCCCGGTCCGCCCCGCCCCGGTCCTACAGGGCCGGTGGGTTCAGTTCGATCGAGCGGAGGGCGGCCGCGAGCGCCGTCCCGTCGCCGACGTCCAGCGCGGTGTCGGTGAACTTGATGGTGTGGTCGTCCCCGTGCGCCGCCGCCCGCTCGAACAGCTCCTCGGCCGTGGTGGCCGCCGGTACGAAGGGGGCGGGCGTGGCGGGCGTGTACGCGGCGGTGACCGCGGCGCTCGCGGCCCAGGCGGCCGCCAGGCTCGGTGCCCACAACTCGCGGGGGAGCGCGGGCAGAGTGCGCAGGACGGCGTTGGGGGCGGTCGCCGCGTGCACCAGCATGATCGGCTCGCCGTGCCCGTGCGTGGCGTAACGGTGGGTCGAGGCCCGGACCAGTTCTTCGAGCGCGGCGCGGGCGGCGTCCGGGCCGGCCGGGGTCCGCTCCGGCCAGCGCGGGAACGCGGTGAGCTGCCCCAGCCGGTCCAGGACGCCGCCGCTCTGCTCCGCCACCGCGGGCACCGCCTCCAGCGCGGCGGCGGCGCTCGGGGCGGGAGCGAGGTGGGCCAGGTCGGGCAGCGGGTGGTGCCGGGCGGCCCAGTAGCCGAGCCCGTGGGCGAGCTCCCGGACACGGGGTGCGGTGGCCTCCCCCTCCAGCAGGGTGCGTACGGAGTGGCCGACCCGGATCGCCGGGTGGGTGGCGCCCGCCGCGATGCCGGGCAGCAGTCGCGGCCACCATTCGGCGAGTACGTCGCGCCAGGGGCGTTCGGCCGTCTCCCGTTCGAAGTGCGCCGTCCAGTCGGCGATGCGGCGCGGGTCGCCGAGCGCCTCCCGCCAGTTCTCCACCGTCACCGGGGTGAAGGGGTCGGGCATGTCCTCCAGCTTCGCTCCGTAGTGGTCGAGCCAGCGGTGCACGGTCGGCGCCTGGCCGTGTCGTACCAGCGCCTCCACGGCCATCGGGGCGTGGTTGCTGAGCCAGCCGTGTCGTTCGGGGCCCGAGAGATGGAGTCGCTCCAGGGCTTCGTCGAGGGTGCCTGTGGTGTCGTCCATGCCGCTTCACGCTAGGGGCGCGCGGGGCCCGGCGGATCGGGCTGCGGTCCCGGTCCGGGGCGACCCGGGTACTAGGTCGCCCGATGGCGGACCCCGGGCCCGGGTACTAGGCCCTCGGGCCGAGCGGCTTCTCGTACCAGGCCACGTCCCAGTACCGGTCGAACTTCCGGCCCACCTCCGTGTACGTACCGACGTGGCGGAAACCGAAGGCGTCGTGCAGCCGGACGGACGGCGCGTTGGGCTGGGCGATGCCCGCGTACGCGCGGTGGATGTCCTCGCCGGAGAGGGCCGCGAACAGGGCCTTGTAGAGGAGTGTGCCGAGGCCGCGGCCCGCCGTGCCGGGGGCGCAGTGGACGCTCACCTCCACGGAGGTGCCGTACGCCGCCTTGGGACGGAGGTGCCGTACGCCGCCTTGGGGCGGAAGGGGCTGCTGGTGGCATATCCGAGGACCCGCCCCGCCCGCGCGCCGTTCCCGACCCCGCCGTCACCGACCGCCCCGTCTCCTACCGCCCCGCCCGCCTCGTCCCCGACTCCGCTGTTACCGACAATGTGGACATCCTGAGCAACCAGCGGACGGTGCGGGCCGTCTTCAGGGTGGGAGCGCAGCCAGGGGCGGCGCTGCTCCGGAGTGAAGGGAACCGTGTCGAATGTGAGCGCGGTCTCACGTACGTAATGGTTGTAGATGTCCGTGAGTGCCTCCAGATCGGCCTCCACACCGGGCCTGACCTGCACTTCCGTGGCCATGGGGGGTATCCGTCCTCCTGTCGGCGGCCGACAGGGTACTGCATGATCGCGAAAATGAATGCGTGCCATGGGAATTCTGTCCGGATTCCAGTCGTTGTTTCCATCGGATGCAGGGCACCCGAAAGGGTGTCGCGACCTACTCAGCAAGGGAGCACGCATGGCAACCCGTGCCGTCGCCCGTCGTTCGTCCACCACCGGTGGGACCAACCGGGCAAGCAGTGTTCGCGCCACAGGCGAGATCGCCGATCGCGACCTGGTCGGCATGTACCTGGACGAGATCGCGCGCACACCACTGCTCGACGCCGCAAAGGAAGTCGATCTCTCGCAGACCATCGAGGCGGGCGTCTTCGCCCAGCAGATCCTCGACGGCGGGGTGGAGAGCGAAGCCGGTGGAGCGAAGCGCGAGGAGCTGGAGGCGCTGGTCGCCGAGGGCGAGCGCGCCAAGGACATATTCATCCGTTCCAACCTCCGGCTCGTCGTTGCCGTGGCCCGTCGCTACCCGCGGGCGGGGCTGCCCCTGCTCGACCTGATCCAGGAGGGCAACGCGGGCCTGGTGCGCGCGGTCGAGAAGTTCGACTACGCCAAGGGCTTCAAGTTCTCCACGTATGCGACGTGGTGGATCCGCCAGGCCATCACGCGCTCCATCGCCGACCAGTCCCGCACCATCCGGCTCCCCGTCCACCTGGTGGAGGAGCTCGGCCGGATCCGCCGTGTGCAGCGCGAGTTCAACCGTGAGCACGGGCGCGACCCGGAGCACTCGGAGATAGCCGCCGAGCTGGACTCCAACACCCAACGGGTGAGCAATGTCCTGGACTGGGCCCGTGACCCGGTCAGCCTGAACATGTCCGTGGACGACGACGGCGACACGCAGTTCGGCGATCTGCTGGAGGACACCTCCGCGATCTCGCCCGAGCAGTCCGTGATGACCTTGCTGCGCAGCGAGGAGCTGGAGGACATGATCGGCAAGCTGGACAACAGGACGGCGTCGATCATCCGTATGCGCTACGGCATCGAGGACGGACGCGAGCGGACCCTGACCGAGGTGGGCAAGGAACACGGCCTCACACGGGAGCGGATCCGCCAGATCGAGAAGCACGCATTGCTCGAATTGAAGCGAATGGCTCACGACACGGGCTTTGACGCTGCGGCGTGAGCCAATAACCCGTAACCTCCCAATCAAGCCGGTTCGCACCGGCCCACTGACCGGCCCAGGCCGGTCGCCCGACCGGTTCGTACCGGTCCCCTGAGCTGAGTCCCGGCGCCCACCCCCCCCGGCGCCGGGGCTCATCCATGTGTGGGGCTCATTCACGTGCCGGGTGGGGCCACAGGCCGCGCGGGGCGGGTCAGGCGGGCGCGGGGCTCGGGCTCTGGCCCGGAGTCGGGGTCGCTGCGCGGGTCAGGCGGGCGCCCAGAGCGTCGACGTACTCCACCAGCTGTGGCGGCCCGTGCACCGAGAACTCGCAGTCCACCAGAGCGAGCCGCAGCGCCAGCCACTCCAGCGAGTCCGTGGAGACGGCGCGCAGCCGACAGCCGAGCGCCCCGGTCGGTTCCGGTGTCCCGAGCCTCGAAGGCAGTCGCGCCGCCACGAACTCCGCGGGCGCCTCGAAGCTCACGTCGAAGCGCAGCTCCGGCTGCATCCGGGCCATCGAGCGGGCGAGGAACTTCGCGGCGTCGCCACCCCCGCGGTGCTCCCCGCCCCCTGTGCTGTCCGCGCCGCGCGCGCCGCTTGTGTCGCCCGCACCGCCCGCACCTCTCTCGTCGTTCTCGTCGTCCCCGTCGGGAAGTGGCCGTGCGGTGAAGCGGGTGCCCGTCGCGAACGGCTCACTGACCCGGTCCACCCGGAACGTACGCCAGTCCTCGCGCTGGAGGTCGTACGCGACCAGGTACCAGCGCTGCCCGGTGCTCACCAGCCGGTACGGCTCCACCTGCCGCTTCGTCTCGGTGCCGTCCCCCGTCCGGTAGGTGAACCGCAGCCGCTCCTGTCCCGTGGCCGCCGAGGCGAGCGTCGTCAGGGTCTGCGGATCGATGCGGGAGCCGTCGCCCCGGGTCAGCGGAACCGTGGCGTGCTGAAGGGACGAGACCCGGTGCCGCAACCGCGAGGGCAGTACCTGCTCCAGCTTCGCCAGAGCGCGTACGGATGCCTCGTCGACGCCCTCGATGGCGTGCCCGGCGCCGGCCCGCAGTCCCACCGCGATGGCCACCGCCTCCTCGTCGTCCAGCAGCAGCGGCGGCATGGCGGCGCCCGCGACCAGGCGGTAGCCGCCGATCGAGCCGCGCGTGGCCTCGACCGGATAGCCGAGGTCGCGCAGCCGGTCGATGTCGCGGCGGATCGTGCGCGCGCTGACGGCGAGCCGCTCGGCCAGTTCACTGCCCGGCCACTCGCGCGGCGTCTGGAGGAGCGACAGCAGATTCAGCAGTCGTGCCGGGGTATCGGTCATGGACCCAGGATGCCCGTCCATCAGGTCATGAACTGACCTAATGGACGGTTAGCTTCCCGCCATGCCTTCTTCCGAATCACTGCCGTCCACGGCGGCCGCACCTGCGGAGCCGAAGGGGCCGACGGCCCCGGTGGCTCCCGCCGACCGGCGTCGCTGGTTCGCGCTCGCCATCGTGATGACCGCGGCCTTCATGGACCTGGTCGACGTCACGATCGTCAACATCGCCATCCCGAGCATCAAGCAGGACACCGGCGCCTCCTTCACCTCGATCCAGTGGATCACCGCCGGATACGCCCTCGCGTTCGCCGCCGGACTGATCACGGGCGGCCGGCTTGGCGACATCTACGGCCGCAAGCGGCTCTTCCTCATCGGCATAGCCGGTTTCACGCTCGCCTCGGCCCTGTGCGGCTTCGCCGCGAACCCGGAGATGCTGGTCGCCTCCCGCATCCTGCAGGGCGGCATGGCGGCGCTGATGGTGCCGCAGGTGCTGTCGATCGTGCACGCCACCTTCCCGGCGCACGAGCGCGGCAAGGTCTTCGGCCTCTTCGGTGCGATCGTCGGGCTGGGCGCGGTCTCCGGGCCGCTACTGGGCGCGCTGCTCACCGAGTGGAACCTCTTCGGTCTCGAATGGCGGCCGATCTTCCTGATCAACCTGCCGGTCGGCATCGCGGGGCTGATCCTGGGGTGGAAGTTCATCAGCGAGTCCAAGGCGCCGAGGGCGCTCCGCCTCGACCTGGTGGGCGTCGTCCTGGTCACGCTGGGTCTGCTGATGCTGCTCTACCCGCTCACGCGCGGGCGCGAGCTGGGCTGGCCGGTGTGGGGTCACGTATCGATGGCCTGCAGCCTGCTGGTGTTCCTGGCGCTGATCGCGTACGAGCGGCAGAAGGCCCGTACGGACGGTTCACCGCTCATCGAGCTGTCGCTGTTCCGGGTCAAGAGCTTCGCCGCGGGTGTGGCCGTGCAGCTGACCTTCGGCATCGGCCTCGGCATCTTCTTCCTCGTCTGGACGCTCTACATGCAGATGGGTCTGGGCTGGAGCGAGCTGCGGGCCGGTACGACGGGCATCCCGTTCTCCATCGCTGTCTCGGTGGCCGCCGGGATCTCCGTACAGAAGCTCGTGCCCCTGTTCGGCCGCAAGGTCCTCCAGGCGGGCGCGCTGCTGATGATCGCCGGGCTGCTGCTCTACATCTGGGAGGCCGAGCGGTACGGCATGGGCATCACGTCCTGGCAGATGGCCCTGCCGCTGGTGGTCATGGGTGTGGGGATGGGGCTGATCGTGGCTCCGCTGACGGACGCGGTGCTCTCCGAGGTGCCCAAGGAGCACGCGGGGTCGGCGTCCGGGCTGATCAACACCGTTCAGCAGATGGGTACGGCGCTGGGCCTGGGGCTGGTGTCGGTCGTCTTCTTCGGGGCGATCAGCGACAGCCTGGCCCCGGAAGCGATGGGTCCGGCGTTCGTGGACGCGTTCCGGCAGTCGCTGTGGTGGGTGGCCGGAGTGCTCGTGGTGATCTTCCTGGTGATGTTCGCGCTGCCCGCCAGGCCGCGGGTCCATGTGGAGGGTGCGGGAGACGACTCGGGGGACGACGGGGCGGGGAACGACGGTGCCGGGACCGGTGTCGCAGCCGGAGTCGGAGCCGGAGACGGAGCCGGTGCCGGAGCCGGTGAGGCCACCAAGGAGCCGGCGCTGACGGGCTGAGGCGCCGAGCCGTGGAGCCGCGGAGATGTCGAGACGTGGAGCCGCTCCGACGTGGAGCCGCCGAGCCGCTCCGGCGTGGAGATGCCGAGACCGACCGTGGCCGGTCTCGATGGACGGGATGCCCGCGTGACCCGAGCGATCGGGGAGCGCGGGCATCCGTGCGCGTCAGCAGATCCGGGCGCGGTGCTCCATGGCCGAGCGGGCGGCGTGCTCGGCGCCGTACACCTCGCACATGTGGCGGCCGTCCGGGGTCGCCGTGTGCTCGACCTCCCACAGGCTTGTCTCGCTGCCGTCCAGAAGCAGGAACGCGTGCTCGTAGAGCGTGAATCCCGCGTCCTGCCCGTCGACACGACACTGGCGCCCGAAGATCTGGGTGATGTGGTGGGCGAAGGCGGCCCGCAGCAGCCGGGCGGTCTCCTCGCCCGGCCGGTCGCTGTTCTCCGCGCGGCGCAGTACACGGCGGGCGTGGTCCGCCGAGTTGTCCGGGGCGTACGTCCGGGGCGCCTGGGCCGGGGGAGCGGCCATCAGGACCGTGAGGATCTCCAGGTCCGGCTGCGGGCCGTCGTCGCTGAAGACCGGTGTGTCCGAGAAGCTCCCGGCCAGCCGGGTGGCGGCGATGTGGGCGTCGGCCTCTTCGTCGTACAGCTCATGGCGCCGGGGGACCGTTATGTCGCGGCCGCCGCTGTGGACCAGCTCCCACAGGCTCAGCGCGGAGCCGTCGGAGAGGAGGTAGGTGTGCCGGTAGGTCTCACGGTGCAGTACGGCGCTGTGGTGCGAGGAATGCAGTGAACTGCTGTGTGCCAGAGCCGTACCGAGCCGGTCGACCGTGCTGTCGGGCAGGTCGAAAGAGTTGAGGGCCCGTCGCAGGAGTCGGTCGAGGTGCTGCTCGGTTGTCTCGTACGGATCGCTCAAGGTGCTGTCTCCAGGCCGTCGCCGCGTGTTACTTGATGCGTGCATAACGTAGTCCCTGGGTCTGACATCGTGACCGGGGTTCGTAAAAACGTAGGGCGCACGCGAAAAGTTCCCTGACTATTTCGGGAGGTTCGGGTGAACTTCCTTGCGGGGGTGGTGAGTCGGGGGCGCACGATGCGGCGCGCGCCCCGTCGTGCGGTTTGTGTCGCTTCTTCCGGCTGTGCCGACTGTGTCGCTTGTGTGCACTGTCGCGGGCGCTGTGCGCGCTGTCGGTGGGCGCCGCCCCCGTCAGCCGCCGTAGAGATCCGTGTACGAGGGGAAGGCGCCCCCGGCGCCTTCGATGCCTTCGGTCGCGCGCACCGCCTTCACGATGGCGCGGGCCAGTACGTCGGCGCCCGCCGCCAGGATCTCGTTCAGTGCGACCGGGTTCTCCGGCGGCAGCGGCACCCGGCCCGTGGACAGGGCGAAGACCGTGTCCCCGTCGGTCAGCAGGTGCACGGGACGTACGGCGCGGGCCAGTCCGTCGTGCGCGGTGCCCGCCAGTTTCTGTGCCTGGGCCCGTACGAGGGCCGCGTCGGTGGCGACGACGGCGATCGTGGTGTTGAAGGGCGGGGCGCCGCCCCCGGCCGCCTCCAGCGCCTCCCGCGCCCGCGCGAGCCGTAGCTGCGCCGCGGCGTGCGTCTCGGGTGACGGGTGCGCGGGCGGCTCCCCCGCGCCGTACTCCGCGTAGAGCACCCCGGTCCGCGGGTCCAGCACCGAGCCCGCCGCGTTCACCGCGACGAGCGCGGCGACGGTGACCCCGGAGGCGAGCCGCACGCTCGCCGTGCCGATGCCGCCCTTGAGCTGCCCGGCCACGGCGCCGGTACCCGCGCCGACGCCGCCCTCGGCGACCGGGGCGCCGGACGGTGAGGCCGCCGCGGCCGTCACCGCGGCGCGGCCGGTCGACGCGTCGGGGCGGGCCCGCCAGTCGCCGCCCCGGCCCAGGTCGAAGAGGCAGGCGGCCGGCACGACCGGCACGACCTGGTCCGGACGGGGGCCGACCCTGACACCCCGGCCCTGCTCCTCCAGCCAGGCCATCACGCCCGAAGCGGCGTCCAGGCCGTACGCGCTGCCGCCCGTGAGGACGACCGCGTCGACGCGCTGGACCAGATTGCGCGGGTCCAGCGCGTCCGTCTCCCGCGTGCCCGGCCCGCCGCCGCGTACGTCGACGGCCGCCACGGCGCCGCCCTCGGGGGCCAGTACGACGGTGGTTCCGCTCAACGCGCCGTCACCGGCCACCCGGGCGTGGCCGACGCGGATCCCGGCCACATCGGTCAGCGCGTCCAGTGGTTCCGGCGGCCCTGTCGGCTCCGGCGTCTCCAGCAGCTCCAGCGGCTCCGGCGGGTGTGGGTCCTCGTGGGTCATCGTCTGCTCCTCGGGGCGGGGTGAGGGTTTATGCGAATGAACGTACAGGCGGGGTGGGCGGCAAGAACCTGGAAATTCTTGTGAAAGTATTCACAAGCGAACTATGGTCCAAAGTCCCGGACAAAGGCGCAGCTCAGGTGGGGTGCTTGTGTGGTCGTTCGGTAGCGAAGGGGACCTTCGACCCTTCCCCTGGGACCAATGCTGACGCCCGGAAGGCGAAATCGGGAGTGGAATGGACACAGGAAAAAAAGAGGCGCACGGACGGAATCGGAAGGTGCGGGCCATGACGGCAGCTGCTGCGGAGACGACGACGAACAGCGGAGCCTGGGACGGCTTCAGGGGCGGGCTGTGGCGCGACGCGATCGACGTCCGCGACTTCGTCCAGCAGAACTACACCCCGTACGACGGCGACGGTTCCTTCCTCGCCGGTCCCACCCCCCGGACGACGGCCGTCTGGGAGAAGCTCCTCGCGATGTTCCCGGACGAGATGGCCAGGGGCGTCCACGACGTGGATGTGAGGACCCCGTCCCGGATCGACGCCTTCGAGCCCGGCTACATCGACGGCGGGCGTGACCTGATCGTCGGACTCCAGACCGACGCCCCGCTCAAGCGCGCCATCATGCCCAACGGTGGCTGGCGGATGGTCGAAGGCGCCCTCGACGCGTACGGCTACGAGGCCGACCCCGAGGTCAGGGAGATCTACACGCATCTCCGCAAGACCCACAACGAGGGCGTGTTCGACGCCTACACCCCCGAGATCCGCGCCTGCCGTTCCTCCGGCATCGTCACCGGGCTGCCCGACGCCTACGGCCGCGGCCGCATCATCGGCGACTACCGCCGCGTCGCCCTCTACGGCGTCGACCGCCTGATCGCCGCCAAGGAGGCCGACAAGGCCGCGCTCGGCGAGGAATGGGCGACCGAGCACGTCATCCGGGACCGCGAGGAGACTTCCGAGCAGATCAAGGCGCTGAACGAGCTGAAGGCCATGGCGATGTCGTACGGCCATGACATCGCCGGCCCCGCCCGCACCGGCCGCGAGGCCGTGCAGTGGCTGTACTTCGGCTACCTCGCCGCCGTGAAGGAGCAGAACGGCGCGGCCATGTCGATCGGCCGCATCGACAACTTCCTCGACATCTACCTCCAGCGTGACATCGAGCGCGGACTGCTCACCGAGGAGCGGGCCCAGGAGTTCATCGACGACTTCGTCATCAAGCTCCGGATCGTCCGCTTCCTGCGCACCCCGGAGTACAACGACCTGTACTCCGGCGACCCGACCTGGGTCACCTGGTCGATGGCCGGTGTCGGCGAGGACGGGCGCCCCCTCGTCTCCCGCACCACGTTCCGCGCCCTGCAGACCCTCTACAACCTCGGCCCGGCCCCCGAGCCGAACCTCACCGTCTTCTGGTCGCAGCGGCTGCCCACCGGATTCAAGGAGTTCGCCTCGCGGGTCGCCATCGACACCTCGGCGATCCAGTTCGAGTCGGACGAGCTGATGCGCCCGAAGTACGGCGACGACACGGCCATCGCCTGCTGCGTCTCCGCCATGGCGGTCGGCAAGCAGATGCAGTTCTTCGGCGCCCGCGTGAATGTCGCCAAGGCGCTGCTGTACGCGATCAACGGAGGCCGGGACGAGCGCTCGGGGAAGCTCGTGGTGGACGGCTTCGAGCCGATCGCCGATGAGTACCTCGACTACGAGATCCTCGCCGAGCGGTACGACGCGATGCTGGACTGGCTGGCCAGGACCTATGTGCACGCGCTGAACGTCATCCACTACATGCACGACAAGTACGCGTACGAGCGGCTGGAGATGGCCCTTCACGACCGCGAGATCCTGCGCACCATGGCCTGCGGAATCGCCGGTCTCTCGGTGGCCGCCGACTCCCTCTCCGCGGTCAAGTACGCCCGGGTGAAGGCGATCCGGGACGAGACGGGTCTGGCCACCGACTACGAGATCGAGGGCGGCTACCCCGCGTACGGCAACAACGACGAGCGCGTCGACGCCATCGCCCGCGGGATCGTCCACGACTTCATGGAGAAGATCCGCAAGCACCCCACCTACCGGGACGCGGTGCACACCCAGTCGGTGCTGACGATCACCTCCAACGTCGTCTACGGCAAGAAGACCGGCAACACTCCGGACGGCCGCCGCTCCGGCGAACCGTTCGCCCCCGGCGCCAACCCGATGAACGGACGCGACGAGCACGGTTACATCGCCTCCGCCCTGTCGGTCGCCAAGCTGCCGTACGACGACGCCGAGGACGGCATCTCGCTGACGAACACCATCACGCCGGACGCGCTCGGCCGGACCCCCGAGGAGCGGATCGCGAACCTCGCCGGTGTGCTGGACGGCTTCATGGCCGCCGACGGATTCCACATGAACGTCAACGTGCTCAACAAGGCGACCCTGGAGGACGCCATGGAGCACCCGGAGAACTACCCCCAGCTGACCATCAGGGTCTCCGGATACGCGGTCAACTTCGTGCGGCTGACCCGCGAGCAGCAGCTCGACGTCATCAACCGCACCTTCCACGGCTCGCTCTGACCCCGGCCCCGTTGCCAGGCCCGGTCCCGACCCCGGGCCCTGGCTTCGGGACACCGGCTCCGACCGAGCCCCCTGAGCCGCGCGACGCTGGACGCCCTCCCCCGCAGGCCCCGGCGTCGCGCGCCTCCTCCCAACCCCCCCACACGCAGCCCACCCACACACACGCACCGCACGCACCTCCCTCCTCACGCACAACCGCACCACCGCGCCGCCCAGCGCCCCATCCCGTTTGCCGTCAGCCGTCCGTACAGGAGGCCCCTGCCATGGCTCCGCTCCTCGACAACGCCCTCACCCCCGCCACCCCGGCGGGTGCGGCCACCCACCGGCCGATCTCCGGCTCGGTCCACTCCTGGGACCTGTCGACGGGGGTCGACGGGCCCGGCACGCGGTTCGTCACCTTCCTGGCCGGCTGCCCGCTGGCCTGCCTCTACTGCCACAACCCCGACACGATGCGGATGCGCAGCGGTACGCGTACATCGGCGGACGACCTGGTCGCCGAAGCGGCCAAGTACACGACGTTCATCCGGGCGGCGGGTGGCGGCGCCACCATCAGCGGCGGCGAGCCGCTGCTCCAGCCGGTGTTCGCCGGTGAGCTCTTCCACCGCTTCAAGCACGAGCTCGGCCTGCACACCGCCCTGGACACCTCCGGGTTCCTCGGCGCCCGTGCCACCGACGCGCTGCTGCGCGATGTCGACCTGGTCCTGCTCGACATCAAGTCCTGGGACCGCGACACCTACCGGAAGGTCACCGGCCGGCAGCTGGAGCCGACCCTGGACTTCGCCCGCCGCCTCGCCGGCCTGGGCAAGGAGGTGCACCTCCGCTTCGTGCTGGTGCCCGGACTGACCGACGACCCGGACAACATCGACGGCGTCGCCTCGTTCGCCGCCTCCCTCGGCAATGTCTCCCGCGTCGACGTCCTGCCCTTCCACAAGCTGGGCGAGGCCAAGTGGCAGGCGCTGGGTATGCCCTTCACGCTGCATGACACCCCCTCGCCCACCCCCCAGCAGGTCGCCTCGGCCCGGTCGCTCTTCGAAGCCCACGGGCTGCGGGCCGTCTGACCCGGCGGGCCCTGCGCCTGTCCGGGCGACGCGCTCACCTCTCGGTCGACCAAAACAGGGCCAACCACCCCATACGGTTCTACGGTGGCCGAGTGACCGAGCCACCAGAAGCCTCCGCCGCAGCAGAGCAGCCCACCCTCGGTGGCCCCACCGGGGGTGGCACCGATTCCGGGCCCGGCGCTCCGGGGGCATCGACCGTCGCCCCCGTCATCCGGTCCGTCACCACCCGGGCGACCCTGGCGGGAGTGGCCGTCTCCGTCCTGCTGATCCTCGCGATCGTGTTCGGCAGCCGGATGCTCCGCAACTTCGACTCGGCCCTCCTTCCGTACTCCGTGGCCACCGTCTTCCTCGCCTTCGGGGTCGCCTACCGCTACACGGTCTGGATCTCCGCGCCCGGCGCCCGGCGCCTCTTCACACAGGGCTGGCGCAGCCTCTTCTCGGTCGAGAACTTCCGCAAGGCCCCCACCGCTCTGCCGAAGATGATCGCCACCTATCTGGGCTTCCAGAAGTTCCTCGGCGCCAGGTCGCACGCCCGCTGGGCCGCCCACCAGCTGATCTTCTGGGGCTGCATCCTCGCTTCCCTGATCACCTTCCCGCTGACCTGGGGCTGGTTCACCTTCACCTCGGGAAGCGGATCGGGCCCCGGCTACGAGATGCGGATCTGGGGCTACAAGATCCTGGGCTTCGACTCGCTGAACATCCTCGGCTGGCTGATGTTCCACGGCCTGGACATCGCCGCCGTGCTCGTCATTCCCGGTGCCTCGTACTTCCTCTGGCGCCGGATGAAGGACCGCGGGGCCATCACCGGCCAGCGCTTCGCCTATGACCTGGTGCCCCTGATCGCTCTGATCGTCATCTCCGTGACGGGTCTGCTGCTCACCTTTTCCTCGATCTTTCTGCACGGTGGCGGCTACGAGTTCCTGGCGATCCTCCACATGGTTTCGGTGGTCTTCACCCTCATCTACATCCCGTTCGGGAAGTTCTTCCACATCGTCCAGCGCCCGGCAGCGGTCGGTATGCAGCTCTTCAAGTACACCGGCCGCAAGGACGACAAGGTCTTCGCCTGCCGCCGCTGCGAGGAACCCATCGACACCGGGCCGTACGTCGAGAACCTCCGCGGCACCATGCGTGACCTCCAGCTCGGCTTCGACGAATGGACCGAGTACTGCCCGCGCTGCAAGCGGGTGCTGCGCGGCAGTGCCTACCTCTCCCAAGTGAAGAAGGGCTTCAAGTGACCGCGGATCCGCGAGCTGCCGACCGCCGCACGTATCTCCCCCTCGACCCTTCGCTCGCACCGCCCGGCACCCGCGGCTTCCGGGACGCCGGCGGGATCCCGGCCGACCAGTGGCACGCCGACCAGAACGGCGAGACACTCGTCCCCACCCACTGCTGCTTCTGCGGAGTCCAGTGCGGGATGTATCTGCGGGTCGACCGCGGCGGCAAGGTCTTCGGCGTCGAACCCCGCAACCACGACATCAACCGGATGCGGCTGTGCCCCAAGGGCATCAACGCCTACCAGCAGGTCAACCACCCCGACCGGCTCACCGCCCCGCTCATGCGCCGCTCCCGTGACGAGGACTTCCGCGAGGTCTCCTGGGACGAGGCACTCGACTTCACCGTCTCCGAGATCAAGCGCATCCAGCAGACCCACGGGAACGACGCCTTCGGTCTCCTCGGCGGCGCCAGCCTCTTCTCCGAGAAGACCTATCTGGTGGGCAAGTTCGCCCGGGTCGCCCTCAAGTCCCGTCATGTCGACTACAACGGCCGGCTCTGCATGGTCAGCGCGGCGGGCGCCAACAAGCTCGCCTTCGGCATCGACCGGGCAGGTAACCCCTTCTCCGACATCCTGCTCACCGACTGCCTGCTCATCGCGGGCTCCAACGTCGGCGAGTGCTTCCCCGTGATGACCCAGTACGTGTGGGGAGCCCGGGACCGGGGCGCCAGCCTCATCGTCATCGACCCGCGCGAGACCGCGATCGCCCGCACCGCCGACATCCACGTCGCGCTCAAGCCCGGCACCGACTCGGCCTTCTTCAACGCCGTGCTCAACGTGATCATCGAGGAGGGTCTCACCGACGAGACCTATCTCGCCGCCCACGCCACCGGCTGGGCGGAGGTGAAGGCCACGGTCGCCGCCTACCCGCCGTCCCGGGCCGCCGAGATCTGCGGGGTCCCCGCCGAACAGATCGTCCAGGTCGCCCGTACCTTCGCCCGCGCGCCCAGGGCCATGGCCTGGCACGCCCGGGGCATCGAACACCACTCGCAGGGCGTCGAGAACTGCCTCACCGTGATCAATCTCTGCACCGCCACCGGACACATCGGCAAACCAGGCGCCGGTTACGGCACCATCACCGGCCAGGGCAACGGGCAGGGCGGCCGCGAACACGGCCAGAAGTCCGACCTCCTCCCCGGCGGACGCTCGATCATGAACGAGGAGCACCGGCGGCAGATCTGCGAGATCTGGGGCATCGAGGAGTCCGAACTCCCGCCCGCCGGTACCTCGATGATGGAAATGGTCTGGCAGATGCGGCGCCGCGAGATCCGCGGCCTGATCGGCATCTGCAACAACCCCTTTGTCTCCCTGCCCAACTACAAGGTCGTCAAGGCGGGGTACGACACCACCGAATTCCATGCCCAATTCGACTTCTTCCTTTCCGAGACAGCGGCCAACGCGCATGTCGTCTTCCCTGTCACCACCTGGGCCGAGGACGACGGGGTGATGGCCAATGCCGAGGCCCGGGTGGTCAAGCACAACAAGGCCCAGGACCCGCCCCCCGGCGTACGGACCGACACCTGGGTGATGTGCGAACTCGCCAAGCGGCTCGGCGCGGGCGACAAGTTCGCTTTCGCCGACTCCCGCGAGGTCTTCGACGAGCTGCGGATCGCCTCCGCCGGGACGGTCAACGACTACTACGGCATCACCTACGAACGGCTGGAGGAGACCGGCGGGATCGTCTGGCCCTGCCCCTCCACCGACCACCCCGGCACCCCCCGGCTCTTCGAGGACGGGAAGACCTACCACCCCGACGGCAAGATCCATATGCAGGTCGTCGAATGGCACCCGCCGATGGACCCGTACGACGACGAGCACCCCATGTCGCTCACCACCGGACGCACCGTCGCCCACTTCCTCTCCGGCAACCAGACCCGCCGTCTGGGCGCCCTCGTCGAACAGACCCCGCGCCCCTGGGCCGAGATCCACCCCTCCCACGGCTTCCGCAACGGCGAACCCGTCCGCGTCGTCACCCGGCGCGGCAGCGAGGTGTTCCCCGCCCTGGTCACCGAGGCGATCCGCCCCGACACCGTCTTCATCCCGTACCACTGGCCGGTCCCCACGGCGGCCAACGCCCTCACCATCGACGCCCTCGACCCCCGTTCCAAGATCCCCGAATACAAGGTGTGCGCCTGCCGTATCGAGCACGCCGAGAAGATCGACGAGGTGCCCGCGCCTCCGGTCGCCCCCGGTCATGTCGCCTATCCGGAGACCCAGGTCTCCCGTACCGACCCGTTGCCTCCCACGGCCCCGCAGGGCCGTGGCACCTCGGAGAGGAGCTGAGGCCCCCATGATGGGCAGAACGATCTTCATCGACCCGGGGCGCTGCATCGGCTGCCAGGCCTGTGTCTCCGCCTGCCGCGAATGCGACTCGCACCGCGGAAAATCGATGATCCACCTCGACTACACCGACGAGGGCCAGTCCGTCGCCTCCCTTCCCACGGTCTGTATGCACTGCGAGGACCCGGTGGCCCCCTGCGCCGAGGTCTGCCCCGCCGACGCGATCCTGGTCACCGCCGACGGTGTGGTGCAGCAGGCCGACACCACCCGCTGCATCGGCTGTGCCAACTGCGTCAACGCCTGCCCCTTCGGGGTCCCGAAGATCGACCTCCAGGCGAAACTGCAGATGAAGTGCAACCTCTGCTACGACCGCACCGCCTACGGCCTCGCCCCCATGTGCGCCACCGTCTGCCCCACCGGAGCGCTCTTCTACGGGACCCTTGAGGAGCTCCAGGCCGAACGCCCCGGCGTCCAGGTCGCCGACAGCTTCGTCTTCGGCGAGTCCGAGGTCCGCACCGGCGTGGCCATGGTCGTCCCCGCGGACAGGGTCCAGTGGCCCGTACCCGGCGGCCTGCCCGTCGTCGAGATCAACGGTAAGGACGTCCGCCGATGAGCGTCACCGAACAGCAGCCGGGTGGCGACCGGAACAACGGCGGAGACCCGCGCGAGGCGCTGCACGACCGGATCGCCGCCGACTCCCTGACCACCCGGCGCGACTACCTCCGGATCGTCGCCACGGTCTCCGGCGGCCTCGCCGTCGGGGGACTCGGGGTGGCCGCCGGAATCCTGCACCGCCACGGCGACGTGGAGGACGGCAAGACCCCTGATCCCAAGAAGGTCACCCAGCAGCTGCTGCCCGGCGAGTCCATCTCCTTCCGCTATCCGGGCGAGGAGGACCGGGCCGTCGCGGTACGGCTCAACGACGGCACCCTTGTCGGCTACTCCGCGGTCTGCACCCATCTCGCCTGTGCCGTGCTCTGGCGCAAGGACCGGGGCACGGACGGCGAGCTCTACTGTCCCTGCCACGAGGGAGTCTTCGACGCACGGTCCGGAGAGGTCACCGCCGGACCACCGCCCCGCGCACTGCCCAAGGTGGCGCTCACCGAGCAGACCGACGGCAGTGTCTGGGCCATCGGTACCACCCGCTCCGGCGAGAGCATCGAGCACGGGCTCTGCCGCCAGCTCGGTGCCGAACGCCCGGACCTCGCAACCCGCATCGGCTGCCCCGACGTCAGCGGCGGCGCGGAGTCACCGCCCCGCGCGGCCGACACCGGGGCGACCGAGGCCGACACCCCTGGCAGGCGGACATGACCGAACCCCAGCAGCCCCCCGGCCCGCAGTACCCGGAGTACCACCCGGGCAGCGCCCGCCCCGAGCTGAACCGCCCCGTCCATGGGCGCTATCCGCAGATCCGCGCCACCAGCGGTTACGGAGACCCACGGGTCCGGCACACCGGACCCGGGCCCGGAGCGGGCACCGACCAGGAACCCGAGCGCTCCTCGAAACTGACGGCCCGCCTCACGCTCGCCATGACCGTGGTCGTCGGCCAGCTCTGGGGTCTGACGGTGATCATCGACGAATGGATGGAGGGCAACACCGGGACGGCCTGGTGGGGGGCCGGCTTCCTCTGCCTCTCGTTCCTCGTCGTGCTGGGGCTCTGGCTGATCGACCCCAAGGACCGCTGACCGCCGTCACCCCGCCGAGAGCCGCCGTACCCTGGAAACATGAGCACCGCCCCCACCCCCGGACCGCGAGGTTCGAAGCAGCAGCCGCAACAGCAGGAAAAGCCGCCGCAGGAGCCGAAGCCCAAGCCGGTTCTGATCTTCGACGATCCACTGGACCAGCAGTCCGCGGACGATACGGACCGGGGATGGGGCGAGCGGCCTACGACCGGCGGCAGCGCCGCCGACCTCGCGCGCTTCCTCGACGAGAAGCCCCCGCACCACATCTGAGCCGTTACGGACCGCGCCCCGGTCCAGGAGCCTCGCCACCGCACTAGCCCGCCCCATGGCCGCCCGCCCCACGAGGTCCGGCCGTGCCGCCGCCCGTCCCACCGTCGCCCGTCCCGCCCGTCCCACCGTCGCGCTGCGGGACGAGGGCGTCGCGGATCTCCTTCAGCACCTCCGGCTCGCTCATGGGTGAGCCTTCTTCCGCATGTGCCGTAAGGGGAGCAAACTGCTCCGCAACCTGAGGCGGGGGAAGGCGACACTGTCCGATCAGCCGATTCGACAGAGTGAATTGACGGAACGTCAGTACGCATGGGACACCGCCACCGCCAGGTATCCCGACGCACTCGCCCCGGCCAGCGCGACAGCCGTCTCGCGCCTCACGGAGAGCATCACCAACGCACCGTCGCCCGGACCCGTGCCCGTCCCACCGCCCGTGGCCAGCAGGTCCGCGTCCTCGGCAGCGGCCCGTGGCACCTTCGTCACCCGTACGTCCCTCGCCACCACCCGGGCGTCACCGCCCGCTTCCTCGGACGCGATCACGTCCACACGGTCTCCCGGCCGCAACAGCCGGACCGTCGCCGCGTCAGTGATCCGGACCGGCGCGGACACCAGCCGCACCGACTGTCGTCCGGGCTCCGGCGGCGGACCCGGAGGAGCGACTTTTCCCTCCTCGCCGCCCAGCCCCGAGGCGGCGAGCGCGGCAGCCGTCATCGCGAGCCCCGCAGCCATCGCGCGCCGCTTCCCGCGCACCATGCGCCGCAGCCGGTACGCACCACCGCCGCGCACCCGCAGCGGTGGGAACGGCGGCACCCCGAACGGCGCGGGCGCGGAAACCGGCGGCCAGGGTGTCCTCGTACGCACGTCGGCGCCGAAGCGGGCGGGTTCGGAGTGATCGGAGGGACCAGAGGGGTCGGAGGGACCGGAGGGATGTGAAGGATGAGCAGGGCGAGCGGGGTGAGCACGGGGAGTAGAGCAAGCGGGGGGAGTTGCGCAAGCGGAGGAAGCGGGCGAGAACATGGCGCCACCTGGAGTCGAGTGAGGGGAGCCCGGCCGGATGTCCCGGCCGAACTCCCCTCACGATCCACGCTCAGCCGGAATCCCGCTGAGCCCTGTGGACAATCCCCACGTTGTGGAAAACTCCGGCACCCGCACGGGTCACCCAGGCACCTACAGGCCACCCGGAACCCCGCCCGCGTCGCCCAGACACCCACGGGGTCACCCAGGATCCCGCGCGCCCCGCCCCCGCCCCCGTCCCCTACGGCAGCTCGATGCCCGTGTCGATGCCGTCCAGCGCGTGGGCGCACGCGCAGTCGCGGCTCTCGCTCACCGGCAGCCCCGCCACCGTGTCGAACAGCACCGAGCGCAGTCGGTCCACATTGGCCGCGAACACCTTCAGCACGTCTTCGTGGGAAACACCCTCCCCGGCCTCGGCACCCGCGTCCAGGTCCGTCACCAGGGTCATCGTCGTGTAGCAGAGCCCCAGTTCGCGGGCGAGCACGGCCTCCGGGTGCCCGGTCATCCCGACCACCGACCAGCCCATCGACGCATGCCAGCGCGACTCCGCCCGGGTCGAGAAACGCGGCCCCTCGACGACGACCAGGGTCCCGCCGTCCACCGGCTCCCAGTCGCGCCCGCGCGCCGCCGCGAGCGTGGCCTTGCGGCCTTCGGGGCAGTACGGGTCGGCGAAGCCCAGATGCACGACGTTCGGCACGGTCCCGTCGGCCCGGGTCTCACCGTCGTAATACGTCTGCATACGGGCCTTGGTGCGCTCCACCAGCTGGTCCGGAACGAGCAGGGTCCCGGGTCCGAACTCCGGCCGCAGCCCGCCGACCGCGCACGGTCCGAGCACCTGACGCACTCCGACGGAGCGCAGCGCCCAGAGGTTGGCGCGGTAGTTGATGCGGTGCGGCGGCACGTGGTGGCCGCGTCCGTGGCGGGGCAGGAAGGCGACCCGTCGCCCGCCGATCTCGCCGAGGAAGAGCGAGTCGCTCGGCTGCCCGTACGGGGTGTCCACCCGTACCTCGGTGACGTCCTCCAGGAAGGAGTAGAAGCCCGAGCCGCCGATGACACCGATCTCCGCACCGGGGGAAGCGCCCGGAACGCCCGAAGACCCCGTCGTACGTGCGCTCGTATCCGTATCCGCGCCCGTACCCGCGCCCGTACTCGTACCCGTAACCGATTGCGCCTCTGCGTTCGCCATGCGGTCACAGTATCGGGGGGGAAAACACCGGGACCCCGCCGAGTCGATCGGCGGGGTCCCGGTGAGACGTCCGGACGTACGTGGGCTCAGGCGGCCGACGTACCACTCGACGAAGCCGACGTGGAGGAAGACGACGACGAAGAAGACGACGATGAGGATGACGAAGACGAAGCGGTCGACTTCGAGTCCGAACCCGTCGAGGACGACGAGGCGGATGCGGAGTCGGACGACTTCGAGGTCGACGTCGCCGAGGTGCTGCTCGACGAAGAGCCACGGCTGTCGTTCCGGTAGAAACCGGAACCCTTGAAGACGATGCCGACCGCAGAGAACACCTTCTTCAGGCGTCCGTCGCAGCTCGGGCATACGGTCAGGGCATCATCGGTGAACTTCTGCACCGCCTCGAGGCCCTCGCCACACTCGGTGCACTGGTACTGATAGGTCGGCACTTGCTCCTCCTGGCACTCTCACTCAATGAGTGCTAACGACGGTCCATACTGACGTATTCCGCTGGATCAGTCCACCGTGACCGGCTCGCGGTGACCGATCCCACGTGCGACGGTGCGTCCCGCGGAGCTCGGATTCAGCCGTGAACGCAGGGCCAGCAGCGTCACCAGCGCCAGTACGGTCCCCACCAGCGGCACCAGGAATCCGGTGCTCGCGCCGTGGGCGTCCGCGAGTTGCCCCGCCACGGTCACCGCCGCGGCCTGGCCCAGCGCCACCGCGCCCGTCAGCCAGGTGAACGCCTCCGTCCGGGCGGAGGCCGGCACCAGCGCGTCGACCAGGGTGTAGCCGCTGATCAGCGCGGGAGCGATGGAGAGGCCGACCAGGAGCCCGAGACCGGCCAGCAGCGGCACGGAGTTCACGGCCCACAGTCCGGACGCGGTCAGGGTCAGCGCCAGGTAGCCGACGATCAGGCGGCGGCGCGGGCTGATCTTCCAGACGATGGCACCGCAGGCGATCCCGGCCAGCATGTTGCCCGCCGCGAAGACCCCGTACAGCATGCCGTTCACTCCGGGGTGGCCGATCTCCTGGGCGAACGCGGTCAGTGAGACCTGCATTCCGCCGAATACGGCACCGATGCCCAGGAAGGCGATCGCGAGCACCCGGACGCCGGGTACGGAGAGCGCCGAGACGCGCGGTTCGGCCGTGTTGGCCGCGCTGCGGGGGTCGGGCTGGGTGGAGCGCTGCGCGGCGAAGAGCAGGCCCCCGATGAGCGTCAGGGCGGCTTCCGTGATCAGCCCGGCCGCCGGGTGCACGCCGGTGCACAGCGCGGTGGTGAGGACCGGTCCCAGGACGAACGTGAACTCGTCCGTGACCGACTCGAAGGCGGCGGCCGTGGACATCAGCGGAGAGGCGGGCCGGCCGGGAGCGGCTCCCAGTACGGCCGCCCAGCGGGCCCGCACCATCGGCCCGATCTGCGGAATGGAGGCACCGGTCGGCACAGCGGCAAGGAACAGCGCCCACAGGGGCGCGTCCGCCAGCGCGAGCGCCGTGAGCGCGCCCACGGACACGGCGTGCACCAGAACGCCGGGCAGCAGCACCGCGCGCTGTCCGAAACGGTCGGCCAGCTTGCCGCTCTGCGGGGCGAACAGGGCCATGGAGACGCCGGAGACGGCGGCGACAGCGCCTGCGCTGCCGTAGGACCCGGTGGTGTGCTGGACGAGGAGCACGATGCCGATGGTCAGCATCGCGAAGGGCTGCCGTGCGGCGAAGCCCGGGAGGAGGAAGGTCCACGCACCGGGGGTGCGCAGCAGTTGCCCGTATCCGGGGCGGTCGGAGACCGTGGACGCCACGGTCCTTGCCTTTCTGCCGCCTGGTGGCGGCGCCTCCTGAGAGTCCTTGTGGGGCTCGTACGGAGACTGCGCCGAGAGCTGTCCTCTTCGCGCGGAACTGCGGTAGATGCCGGGCGCTCGCTGCAAGAGGCGAGGGCGCCACGACCGCCATACGGGTCGCGCCAGCTCTGCTTCAGACAGAGTTGGTCGATCAGATTGCCTTCATGCTACAGGCAGGAGTCTCCGGGCACCTGCGATTGCGCGCAAGGTCACGATGCCTGCCTGTGATCAGCGCCATGCTCCTGTGATCAGAGCCGCGCTCCTGCGATCAGAGCAGTGTTCCTGCGACCAGTGTCGTGCTCTTTGTAATCAGTGTCGTGCCTTCGTGTCGGAGGGCCCGCCCGCTCCGCCCGACCCACCGGACCGGCTGCCTCCACGTGATCCGCCCGACCCACCGGACCGGCTGCCCCCGCGTGACCCGCCGGAACCGCGTGACCCGCCGGACCCGCGCGACCCGCCGGAACCGCCCGGCCCACCGGCGCCGTCCGGCCCGCGGCCCGTCCCCAGCCACCCGGCCAGCTTGCCGCCCTCGCCGACCGCCCGCAGCCGGGCCTCCGTCGCGTCGCGCACCGGATCGGTCGCCACCACCAGCAGTTCGTCCCCGCGCCGCAGCACCGTGGCCGGTGCCGGGACGAAGCTCTTCCCGTCCCGTACGACCAGCGTGACCGCGGCCCCGGCGGGCAGCCGGAGCTCGCCGACCTCCACGCCGTGCATCTTCGACCGGGCCGGGATCTCGACCGACAGCAGATGCCCGCGCAGCCGCTCCAAGGGCGCCGACTCGATGCCCAGGTCGGCGGTCTCGGACGGGTCGTCGGCGATCTTCAGGGCCTTCGCGAGCCAGGGCAGGGTCGGCCCCTGGATCAGTGTGTAGACGATGACGAGCACGAAGACGATGTTGAAGACCCTGGTGCTGCCCTCGATACCGGACACCATCGGAATGGTCGCCAGGATGATGGGGACGGCACCGCGCAGCCCCGCCCAGGACATCAGGGCCTTCTCGCGGTGCGGCAGCCGGAACGGCGCCAGGCTCAGGAAGACCGACAGCGGCCGGGCCACCACGGTCAGCACCAGACCCACCACCACCGCGGGCCAGAAGTCGTCGACCAGGTCGTGCGGCGTGACCAGCAGCCCGAGCAGCACGAACATGCCGATCTGGGCCAGCCAGCCGAGTCCGTCGGCGAAGCCGCGGGTGGCGGGCCAGTGCGGCAGCTTGGAGTTGCCGAGCACCATCGCGGCCAGATAGACGGCGAGGAACCCACTGCCGTGCGCCATGGCGCCGGCGGCGTACGCGGACACCGCGATGGCCATCACGGCGATCGGGTAGAGGCCCGACGCGGGCAGGGCCACATGCCGCAGCCCGAGGGAACCGAGCCAGCCCACCGCGAGGCCGATGGCCGCGCCGATCGCCAGCTCCAGGGCTATCTCGCCGACCAGTACGTACCAGTGCTCCACGGGGCCGACCGCGGAGAACGCCACCACCAGGATGACCACAGGGGCGTCGTTGAACCCGGACTCGGCCTCCAGTACGCCGGTGATCCGGGACGGCAGCGGCACCTTGCGCAGCACGGAGAACACGGCGGCGGCGTCGGTGGACGAGACGACCGCGCCGATGATGAGCGCCTGCCGCCAGTCCAGCCCGACGAGATAGTGCGCCGCCGCCGCGGTGATGCCCACGCTGATGCCCACGCCGACGGTCGACAGCATCGCGGCTGCCGGCAACGCGGGTTTGACTTCCTTCCACTTCGTACCGAGTCCGCCCTCGGCCAGGATGACGACCAGGGCGGCGTAGCCGATCACCTGGGTCAGCTCGGCGTTGTCGAACTTGACGTCGAAGATGCCGTCCTGCCCTATGGCGATCCCGATGCCGAGGTACAGGAGCAGGCTGGGAAGCCCGCTGCGCGAGGAGATCCGTACCGCCGCCACGGCGACGAGCAGGACGAGCGAGCAGACGAGCAGGAGTTCGTTGAGCGCGTGGACAGTCAGGGTCCGTTCCTTCCCTGCGTACGCCTGCCGGATCGGCCTCCGGTGGCCAGTACTTCGTTACCTTACCTAATCTTTAACGTTTTCTTGACGCGTTCGAGTGTTCGTACGAGCGCAACGCATTTGGAGGCATCCCGATACCGCGTCCGAGTGGCTTCGGCGCTGCGCCTATGGTTGCTCCTGCACTCCCAGGACCACCCTGCCCCTCGAAGGACAGCGATGCCCGCCAATACAACCGCCTCTTCCGGCCCTTCCGACGCGAAGAAGCCCGGCAGGAAGAAGGGGCGACGTGCCCGCCTGCTCGTGATCGTCCTGGTGCTGGCGCTTGTCGCGGGTGTCGGGTACGGCGCGTACTGGTCCGTGTCCACCGTGCGGGCCTCGTACCCGCAGACGACCGGCTCGATCAAGCTCGACGGTCTCTCCGAGAGCGTCGAGGTCAAACGCGACAGTTACGGAATCCCGCAGATCTACGCGGACTCCGACGCCGATCTCTTCCGCGCCCAGGGCTTCGTCCAGGCGCAGGACCGCTTCTGGGAGATGGACGTCCGCCGTCATATGACGTCCGGCCGGCTCTCCGAGATGTTCGGCTCCGGACAGGTGGAGACCGATGCCTTCCTGCGCACGCTCGGCTGGCGGAAGGTCGCGCAGAAGGAGTACGACTCCCGCCTGGACGAGGACACCAAGAAGAACCTCCAGGCGTACGCGGAGGGCGTCAACGCGTATCTGAAGGGCAAGGACGGCAAGGACATCTCCGTCGAGTACGCGGCGCTGGGCCTGACCAACGACTACAAGCCGACCGAGTGGACCCCGGTCGACTCGGTGGCCTGGCTCAAGGCGATGGCCTGGGACCTGCGCGGCAACATGCAGGACGAGATCGACCGTTCGCTGTTGACCAGCAGGCTCGACGAGGACCAGATCAAGGACCTCTACCCGGCCTACCCGAAGAAGCACGAGCCGATCGTCGGCCAGGGCGCGGTCTCCTCGGTCACCGGCAAGTTCGACCCGGCGGCCCAGCCCTCGGACGGCATCGGCTCGGACACCGCGGCGGACGCCACGGAGGGGCTGAACACCCAGCTCTCCGCACTCTCCGACACCCTCGACAAGATCCCCGCGCTGCTCGGCCCGAACGGGAGCGGCATCGGGTCGAACTCCTGGGTCGTCTCCGGGAAGTACACGACGACCGACAAGCCGCTGCTGGCCAACGACCCGCACCTGGCGCCGATGCTGCCCTCGCTCTGGTACCAGATGGGGCTGCACTGCCGGGAGATCTCGAAGTCCTGCCAGTACGACACCGCGGGCTACACCTTCTCCGGCATGCCCGGTGTGATCATCGGTCACAACCAGGACATCGCCTGGGGCTTCACCAACCTCGGCGCGGACGTCACGGACCTCTTCCTGGAGAAGGTCTCCGGCGACGGCTACCAGTACGACGGCAAGGTGAAGCCGTTCACCACCCGCGAGGAGACCATCAAGGTCGCCGGTGGGCGGACCCGGCACATCACGGTGCGGGAGACCAACAACGGGCCACTCGTCTCCGACCGCAGCAAGGAGCTGGCGAAGGTCGGGCAGAAGGCCCCCGTCACCAACTCCGCACCCGACCGGGCGTCCGGTTACGCGGTCGCCCTGAAGTGGACCGCGCTGGAAGCCGGCAAGTCCATGGACGCAGTCTTCGAGCTCAACCGCGCCAAGGACTTCACGACCTTCCGGGCGGCGGCCGAGCACTTCGAGGTCCCCTCGCAGAACCTGATCTACGCGGACACCAAGGGCAACATCGGTTACCAGGCACCCGGCCGGATCCCGGTCCGTGTCCAGGGCGACGGCACGCTGCCGAGCCCCGGCTGGACCTCGGAGTACGGCTGGAAGAAGGACCCGATCCCGTTCGACGAGCTCCCCTACGAGTACAACCCGAAGCGCGGCTACATCGTCACCGCCAACCAGGCGGTCATCGACGAGAAGAAGTACCCCCACCTGCTCACCAAGGACTGGGGCTACGGCACCCGCAGTCAGCGGATCAACGACCTCATCGCGTCGAAGATCAAGGGCGGCGAGAAGATCTCGACCGACGACATGCAGAAGATGCAGATGGACAACACCAGTGAGATCGCCGCGCTGCTGGTGCCCGAGCTGCTGAAGATCAACGTCTCCGACAAGAGCGTGCGCGAGGCCCAGAAGCTGCTGGAGGGCTGGGACTACACCCAGGAGCCCGACTCGGCCGCCGCCGCGTACTTCAACGGGGTCTGGAGCAACATCCTCAGGCTGGCCTTCGGCAACAAGCTGCCCAAGGAGCTGCGGGCCAAGGGCGACTGCCTCAACGTCCGCCCGGCCGTCAGCACGGGCCCGGTGGACGAGCAGCACAAGCTCGTACGGGAATGCGGCCAGCGCGACCCGGACTCGGCACAGCCGGACGGCGGCGACCGCTGGTACCAGGTGGTCGAGAACATCGTGGACGACCAGGACAACGACTGGTGGAAGGTGCCCGCCAAGGGCCGCGACGAAGCGCTCGACAACCGCGACGACCTCTTCGGCCAGGCCATGGAGGACGCCCGCTGGGAGCTGACCGCCAAGCTCGGCAAGGACATCAGTACCTGGAGCTGGGGCCGGCTGCACCAGCTGACGCTGAAGAACCAGACCCTCGGTACCGAAGGCCCCGGACTTCTCCAGCGGGCCCTCAACCGGGGCCCCTGGAACCTCGGCGGCGGCGAGGCCGCGGTCAACGCCACCGGCTGGAACGCGGCGGGCGGCTACGAGGTCATCTGGGTGCCGTCGATGCGGATGGTCGTCAACGTGGGGGACTGGGACAAGTCCCGCTGGATCAACCTCTCCGGCGCCTCCGGGCACGCGTTCAGCGCGCACTACACCGATCAGACCGAGAAGTGGGTCAACGGCGAACTGCTCGACTGGTCCTTCCGGACGAACGCGGTCGGCCAGGCCACGGTCGACACGCTGACGCTCAAGCCGTAAGGGAGCGGGCGGAGCGGGGCGGGGGAGGCGCGCTGAAGCCGTCCCCCGCCGGGCTCACCGGCCCGGTCGGCCTGTGAACCGGCCCGGCCGGTCCGGTCGGGCCGTGAACCTGACCGGTCTGCCCGCTCGGCCCGTGAACCGGCCCGGTCGGCCCGCGAACCTGGCCGGTCTGCCCGGTCGGCCCGTGAAACGGCCCGACCGGCCCGGCGGCCCGCTCAGACGGTGAAGCGGCGCGTTCCGGCCGGGGTCACCACGGCGTCCACGGGGTGGTCGTGCGGTTCCCGCGGGACCTGCGCGACCACCTCGTCGTCGTACAGCAGGACGACCAGCGCCGGGTGTGCCCCGGCCGCCGACAGCCTGGCCAGCACCCGGTCGTAGCTCCCGCCGCCGCGGCCCAGCCGCATCCCGTCCGCGTCCACCGCGAGACCGGGCAGCAGGACCGCGTCGGCGTCGAGGACGGCGGCGGGCCCGAGACGGGCCCCGTCCGGCTCCAGCAGCCCACGCCCGGCCGGTACGAGACGCTCGGCACCTTCGTACGGCGCCCAGTCCAGATCGTTGTCCGCCAGGAGCACCGGAAGCAGCACCCGTACGCCCCGCGTGCGCAGCGCGTCCAACAGCGCACGGGTGCCCGGTTCGCGTCCTACGGAGACATACGCGGCGACCGTACGGGCCTCGGTCAGCTCGGGGAGGCGCAGTGCGGCGGAGGAGAGAACCGCGGCGGTGCGGGCGACGTCTTCCATGGTCAGGAGCCGTCGCGCGGCGAGTCGGTCGCCCCGCAGGGACGCCTTTCCGGACTTGTCAGTGTTCAACGGTGACTCGCCTGATTCTCGTATGGGCATATTTAAGGCCAAAGTTAACCGAAGGATCATCTTCCGCCCATGCGCACCAGTTATCGTTCTGCGCATGAATCAGCCGTCCCCCAGGATCAGCAAAGCCGTCATTCCGGCAGCAGGTCTTGGCACCCGTTTCCTTCCGGCGACCAAGGCCACTCCCAAGGAGATGCTGCCTGTTGTCGACAAGCCCGCGATCCAGTATGTCGTCGAGGAGGCCGTGGCCGCGGGCCTCTCCGACGTGCTGATGATCACCGGGCGCAACAAGCGTCCGCTCGAAGACCATTTCGACCGCAACTACGAGCTGGAGTCCGCGCTCACCCGCAAGGGAGACGCCGAACGGCTGTCCAAGGTCCAGGAGTCCAGCGACCTGGCCACCATGCACTACGTGCGTCAGGGCGACCCGCGCGGCCTGGGACACGCCGTGCTGTGTGCGGCGCCGCACGTCGGGGACCAGCCGTTCGCGGTGCTGCTCGGCGACGACCTGATCGACCCGCGCGATCCGCTGCTGGCCCGGATGGTGGAGATCCAGGAGCGTGAGGGCGGCAGCGTCATCGCGCTGATGGAGGTCGACCCGGCGCAGATCCATCAGTACGGCTGCGCCGCCGCGGTCGCCACCGCCGACGGCGACGTCGTGCGCATCACCGACCTGGTGGAGAAGCCGGACCCGGCCGACGCGCCCAGCAATCTGGCGATCATCGGCCGGTATGTCCTGGACCCCGCGATCTTCGACATACTGCGCCACACCGAGCCGGGCCGCGGCGGCGAGATCCAGCTCACCGACGCGCTCCAGCTGCTCGCCGCCGACGAGAAGATCGGCGGGCCCGTGCACGGCGTCGTCTTCAAGGGCCGCAGGTATGACACCGGTGACCGCGGCGACTATCTGCGTGCCATTGTCAGACTCGCGTGCGAACGTGAAGATCTGGGCCCGGACTTCCGGACCTGGCTCCGCAGATACGTCACCGAGGAGATGTAGCACCTTGAGCAGCACGATCTGGTCGGTGGACGAGCACCTGGACGACATTCTCGGCGCGGTGAGGCCCCTCGAACCCATCGAGTTGCAGCTGCCCGACGCGCAGGGCTGCGTCCTCGTCAAGGACGTCGTCGTGGAGGTCGCGCTGCCGCCCTTCGACAACAGCTCGATGGACGGTTACGCGGTCCGGGTGGCCGATGTCGAGGGCGCCAGCGAGGAGTTCCCGGCGGTCCTCACGGTCATCGGCGATGTCGCGGCGGGCAGCGCCGGACTGACCGGCGATCAGGTCGTGGGGCCGGGGCAGGCCGCCCGCATCATGACCGGCGCACCGTTGCCCGCGGGCGCCGAGGCCGTCATCCCCGTCGAGTGGACCGACGGCGGCACGGGCGAAGGCCCGGCCGCCAGCATGCGCGCCCACAGCGACGCGCCCGAGGGCGCGAGCGGCGAGGTCCACGTCCACCGGCCGGTCGAGGCCCGTGCCCACGTCCGGGCCCGGGGCAGCGACGTCCGGCCGGGGGATCTGGCCCTGCGCGCCGGTTCGATCGTCGGCCCGGCGCAGATCGGGCTGCTCGCCGCGATCGGCTGCGCGACCGTGGTCGTACGGCCCCGCCCGCGGGTCGTCGTCCTGTCCACCGGCAGCGAACTGGTGCAGCCGGGCGAGACGTTGACCGGCGGCCAGATCTACGACTCCAACAGCTTCGCGCTGACGGCCGCCGCCCGGGACGCCGGGGCCATCGCCTACCGGGTCGGGGCGGTGGCCGACGACGCGGAGACGCTGCGGGCCACGATCGAGGACCAGCTGATCCGGGCCGACATCGTGGTCACCACGGGGGGCGTCAGCGTCGGCGCCTACGACGTGGTCAAGGAGGCCCTGTCCTCCGTCGGCGACGAGGACGAGCCGGGCAGCGGCATCGACTTCCGGACGCTCGCCATGCAGCCGGGCAAGCCGCAGGGCTTCGGCTCGATCGGCCCGGACCACACTCCGCTGCTGGCCCTGCCGGGCAACCCGGTCTCCAGCTATGTCTCCTTCGAACTGTTCGTACGGCCCGCGATCCGCGCGCTGATGGGCCTGAAGGATGTCCACCGCCCCACGGCACGGGCCACGCTGAAGGCCGACAAGGCGCTCTCCTCACCGGCCGGCCGCCGTCAGTTCCTGCGCGGTACGTACGACGCCGAGGAGGGCACCGTCACCCCCGTCGGCGGTTCCGGATCGCATCTGATCGCCGCCCTCGCCCAGGCCGACGCGCTGATCGTGCTGCCCGAGGACGTCACCTCCGCCGAGCCCGGCACGGATACCGAGGTGATCCTGCTCCGCTGATCGCCGCCCGGTGGCGGTACGGTGTCTGCCGCTGTGCCTTCCGGGGGACACCCCCCGGACCCCCGGCCCGCACCCCGGTGCGGACCTGGCGGGCCACCGGCGCCCTACCGCTAGGCGGAGTTAGTTGAGTACGCAGAACAGGCTGACGCACATCGACGAGGCGGGCGCGGCCCGCATGGTCGATGTGTCGGACAAGGACGTCACCACGCGCGTCGCCCGGGCCAGCGGCCGGGTCCTCGTCTCGCCGCGCGTCATCGAACTGCTCCGCGGCGAGGGAGTCCCCAAGGGCGACGCCCTCGCGACGGCCAGGATCGCCGGGATCATGGGAGCCAAGCGCACCCCGGACCTGATCCCCCTCTGCCACCCGCTCGCCGTCTCCGGCGTGAAGGTCGATCTGAACGTCGCCGACGACGCGGTGGAGATCCTGGCCACCGTGAAGACCACGGACCGTACGGGTGTGGAGATGGAGGCACTGACCGCAGTCTCGGTCGCCGCGCTCACCGTGATCGACATGGTCAAGGCGGTGGACAAGAGCGCGGTGATCACCGACGTGCGGGTCGAGGCGAAGTCGGGCGGCAAGTCCGGCGGCTACCGGCGCTCCGCGCCGGAGGGAGCGGGCGCATGACGGCGTCCGCCACACCTCCGCCCGGCGCCACACCTCCGCCCGAACCGACACCTCCGCCCGGAGCGGCCCCTTCGCCCGCAGCGGCCCCTTCGCCCGGCGCCACGGAGCCCCCGCCCGGCGGCGCCCCGGTGACCCCGTACGCCGCGCTCGTCGTGACCGCGTCCAACCGCGCGGCGGCCGGTGTCTACGCGGACAAGGGCGGCCCGCTCATCGCGGAGGCGCTCACCGGCCTGGGCTTCGCCGTCGACGGTCCACAAGTGGTCCCCGACGGCGACCCGGTCGAGGAGGCCCTGCGGGCCGGGGCCGCGGCCGGGTACGACGTGATCATCACGACCGGCGGTACGGGCATCTCGCCCACCGACCGGACCCCCGAGGCCACCCGCCGCGTCCTCGACCACGAGATCCCGGGCATTCCCGAGGCGATCCGGGCCGAGGGCCGCGACAAGGTACCCACCGCGGCGCTCTCCCGCGGCGTCGCGGGCGTCGCGGGCGGCACCCTGATCGTCAACCTGCCGGGTTCCACCGGCGGGGTGCGCGACGGACTCGCGGTGCTGAGCCGCCTGCTGGTGCACGCCGTCGACCAGCTGCGCGGCGGCGATCACCCCCGACCGGGGAGCCCGAGCTGAACGCTTCGACCTGGCCGGTGATCCTGACCGACGGCGAGATCGTCCTCCGCCCGATCAAGCTGCGCGACCAGCGGATGTGGCGCGAGGTCAACCGGCGAAACCGCGATTGGCTGCGCCCCTGGGAGGCGACCGTCCCGCCGCCCGCCCCCGGTGGTCCGATGGCGCAGCGCCCCACCTATCGGCAGATGGTCCGGCATCTGCGCTCCGAGGCGAACGCGGGCCGGATGCTGCCCTTCGCCATCGAGTACGAGGGCCGGCTCGTCGGCCAGCTGACGGTGGCGGGGATCACCTGGGGCTCGATGTGTTCCGGCCACGTCGGCTACTGGGTCGACCAGAGCGTGGCGGGCCGCGGTGTGATGCCCACGGCCGTCGCACTCGCCGTCGACCACTGCTTCCGCACGGTCGGTCTGCACCGTATCGAGGTGTGCATTCGTCCAGAGAACAGGCCCAGCCGAAGGGTCGTGGAGAAACTCGGATTCCGCGCGGAAGGGCTGCGGCCGCGCTATCTCCACATCGACGGGGCGTGGCGGGACCACCTGATCTTCGCCCTGACGGCCGAGGAAGTGCCTGAAGGGTTGCTCCGGCGCTGGCGTCGGGCGTGGCCGAGAACACCTCATGGATCCGATGAAATGAAATAAGTGTTCGAATTTGATCGAGGTGTGACCGTTAACGACTTCACAAACACCACTCGTTGATCTAAACAATCACAAAAAAAGTCCGTGACATCAGCCGGATCGTGCGACACACCGATCCAATTGGCGGATACCTCCGCGCAAACCCCTCTACGGTGTGAGCGTGAGCAGCAGCGGCCTGATCTACGCAGTCATCGTCGGGGCCTGGGCCGCCTACTTGGTGCCGATGTGGCTCCGCAGGCAGGACGAGCTCAACGAAGCCCGTCCGACGGAACGCTTCAGTACCGCCATCCGGCTGCTGTCCGGACGGGCGGCCATGGAGCGCCGGTACGCCAAGGAGCTGCGGGAGCGCACCGCCGAGGAGGCGGGGCCCGACGTCGACCCGGACGCGGAAACGGACCGAATGGAATCCGTGGACGTCCGGGCCTTCGCCGCGCCTCCGGCGCATACCGAAGCCCGGATGTACGATCCGGCGCACGCTCCCGATCGCTCGCCCGGCCGTCCGGCGACGGACCGGCAGGCGTCCGAGCGGCAGGCGCACGAACGCCACGCGCCCGACCACCACGCATCCGGCCACGTATCCGACCACCAGGCGCCCGAGCGGCACGTCTCCGAGCGTCAGGCGAAGGACCGTCCCGAGTCGGGGCGCCCGCCCCAGCAGCGCGCGCGCACCAGCAGTGCCGACGCCGAGCGGGCGCGGCGGGCCCAGCGCTCGCAGGTCCTGGCCCGCCGCAGACGTACCACCGTCGTCCTGTTCCTGGCCTTCACCCTCGGCGCGGTCGTCGCGGCGGTCGGCGGCCTCCGCTTCCTGTGGGCGCCCGCCGTGCCCGCCGTGCTGCTCAGCACGTACATCGTGCATCTGCGCTCCCAGGAGCGACGCCGGTTCGCCTTCACCATGGACCGACGCCGGGCCGAGGTCGCGGCGCAGCGGCTGCGCGAGAACCGCCCGCGCAGGCATCAGCCCTCGGCGCCGGCCCCCGCAGAGCCCGACGAGGAGCCCGAAGCGCACCACCCCCAGCCGGAACCCGCACCCACGGTCTCCCCGCAGGAGGCCGGGCGCCGCGCCCTCGTCGAGCAGACGGACCACGCGGAGTGGGTGGACCAGCAGCGCGAACGCGGACGGGTCCAGGGCGACAGCTGGGAGCCCGTCCCGGTCCCGCTCCCCACCTACGTCACCGCCCCGGTGGCCCCACGCGCCACGGGCGGCGTGGAGGTCGGAGACCCGGAGACGTGGAGCGCGGCCCGCTCCAGCACGGCCGAACCCACCCAGACGGGCACCTCGCACCCCACCGTCCCCCCGGTGGACCCGGCACCCCGCCAGCGCACGAACCAGTCCCGCCGCACCCGCGACCGGGGCAGGACCCCCCTCTTCGACCAGTACGACGACGAGGACCGGCCCCGTGCCGCCAACGAGTGAGACGCCTCGGATCCCGACTCGGCTGACCAGCGGGGAACGGATTTCCAAGCACCCCGGTGGGGGTGCTAAAGTTTCACTCGTTGCAAGGGCCTGTGGCGCAGTCTGGTAGCGCACCTCGTTCGCATCGAGGGGGTCTGGGGTTCAAATCCCCACAGGTCCACATTGCACGGCTGTTCCTGAGTTAGCTCAGGAACGGTCACGAAATCCCGTCCGATCGTTCAGATCGGGCGGGATTTTGTCATTCCCGGGGCCCCGGGTTCTGAGACCGGGTCCGGACCGGGGGTCCGGCGGCGTACCTCTCAAGTGGCTTGCTCCGTGGGCCGGGTACTGCGGTTGTCCGATGCGTAAGTCCTCATCCGGGCCGATGCCCTGCGGCACGGGTGTTGAAAAGGTGGCTCCGGCAAGTACGTGTCTGTCAGACCGAGGGGAAGATCCGTGTCACGTCGTTCGTCCTGTGCCGTTGTCGCAGCACTCTGCCTGGCGTTGGCCGCGCCGACCGCTTCCGCAGCTTCCACTTCCGACGCTTCCGTTTCCGCTTCCGCTGTTTCGGCCTCGCGGCCCGGTGCGGATGCCCGGCAACTCGCCCTGGAGGCGCTGACCGGCGCCAACGCGGTGTCCGCCATCGCCGAGGTGCGTGACGGCAGCGGGGTGTGGCGGGGGACCACGGGGGTGTCCGATCTGGTGAGGGAGGCGCCCGTGCGGGGTGACGGCCGGTTCCGGATAGGCAGCGTCACCAAGATGTTCGTCGCCGCCACCACACTCCAACTGGTAGGCGAGCACCGGCTCGGCCTGGAGGACTCCGTGGAGAGCCACTTGCCGGGACTGGTCCCCGGCGGGCAGGACATCACGGTCCGTCAGCTGCTCAACCATCGCACCGGCCTGTTCGACGTCATCAACGAGTCCACCGAGATCTTTCCCGCCCCCGACGACCCGGACGGCTTCCGGAACTGGATCGCGCAGGGCGGGCTGAACCGTACGTTCACCGCGCGCGAGCTGGTGACCAAATCCGTCGCGCACCCGCCCCACT
This sequence comes from Streptomyces sp. NBC_01433, assembly GCF_026340105.1. NCBI lineage: Bacteria > Bacillati > Actinomycetota > Actinomycetes > Kitasatosporales > Streptomycetaceae > Streptomyces > Streptomyces sp. NBC_01433. The sequence goes on from NZ_JAPEPM010000001.1 coordinate 3,259,428, forward strand.
TCGAACCGGGTACGAAATGGGCGTACTCCAACACCAACTTCAGCATTCTCGGCCTGATCATCGAAGAGGTCACCGGACACTCCTACGCGCAGGAGATCCAGCGGCGGATCCTGCGCCCGCTCGGGATGACGAAGACCAGCCTGCCCGGCAGCTCCGCCGAGATCCCCGGCCGGCACGCCCACGGGTACTGGACCACCGTCGACGGCATCGGCACCCCGGACGTCGTCAAGACCGATGTCGACGTCACCCGTCACAACGCCTCGTGGGCGGGCTCCGGCGGCGAGATGATCTCCACCACCGACGATCTGGTCCGCTTCGAGAAGGCTCTGCTGCGCGGGAAGCTGCTGCGGCCCGAGCAGCAGCGCGAGATGACCACGATGCTCCGGACCGATCCGGACTCCGACCGGCTGGAGTACGGCATGGGCCTGGCCCGCACACCCCTGTCCTGCACCACGGTGACCGGGCACTCCGGCGCGGTCCTCGGCTACGGCACCCACCTCTGGGGCACGGCCGACCGGCAGGTCGCCCTGTCCTACACCCCGCGCGGTGACGCCGAGGAGCAGACGGCACAGAGCAAGGCGGTCGGCGCGTTCCTCGAAGCCGCCTTCTGCGGATCCCGCTGATCCCGGACTGTCAGTGCCGGGTGCCAGACTCGCGCGTATGACAGATGACGTGCGGCTCAGGGATGTCGAGGAAGCCGACCTGGAAGCGTTCCTCGCGTACGAACACGATGCCGAGGCCGTGCGCCGATCGGCGTTCGCTCCCCGCGAGCGGGAGGCGTTCATGACCCACTGGGTCACGAAGGTGCTCGGGGATCCCACCGTTCTCGTACAGACCGTCACCGTGGACGGCGAACCGGCCGGGAACGTCGTGGCCTGGTGGGACGGGCACCGTCGCTTCATCGGGTACTGGTTCGGAGCCCGTTACTGGGGCCGAGGCATCGGAACCGAAGCGCTGACCCGGTTCCTGGAACGGGAGACGAACCGCCCGCTCTTCGCGGACCCCGTCGCCGGGAACACCGGCTCGGTCCGGCTGTTGGAGAAATGCGGCTTCCGGCGCGTCGAGACGGTACGCGACGGTGAGCACGAGCACATCGTGCTCGTGCTCGACGGCGCCTCCTGACCGGGGTGCGAGCGGTCCGGTGCCCCGGGCGCTGTCCGGCTCTGGCATGATCCGGGCGATGACCCGGATCCCGGACTGTGTCGTGTGTGGTGGAACGGTCGCCCCTGACGGGCGCTGCTGGCATTGCGGGGCGGCGCAGCCCGCCTTCCGCTCGCATATGGAGCTCACGGCGGACGACGGCGCGGCAGGGGTCAGCGACCGGGGCAGGCGGCGCGAGATCAACGCCGACGCCATGGCACTGACCAGGGAGGGCGGCTGGACGGTCGGTGTCGTCTGTGACGGAGTGTCCATGTCTCCCCGGTCCGAGCGGGCCGCTCAGGTCGCCGCCGAGGTCGGCGCGCGCGCGATCGTGGAGGGGCTGGCCGCGGGCGTGGTGCCGGAAGTCGCGCTCGGTGAGGCCGCCGCCCGCGCCGGGCGCGCGGTCGCGGCCCTCGCGGCGTCGGTGGATGCCGCACCGGCGTGTACGTACGTCGCGGGCATCGTCGGCCCCGAGGGCATCTGGAGCGCGTGGATCGGCGACAGTCGTGCCTACTGGCTGCCGGACCGGGGGCCGGGCAAGCGGCTGACCGAGGACGACACCGGCGAGCACGACGCTCTCGCCGCCTGGCTGGGGGCGGACGCCGACGAACCCGTGGCCCGCGTCCGTGGCTACCGGCCGCGGGAGCCGGGCCGCCTGCTGCTCTGCACGGACGGCCTGACCCGCTGTCTGCCCGACCCCGAAGGGCTGCGGGCGGTGCTCTCCCGTCGGCGTACCGGGCCCTTGGTCGGCAGCGGACTCCTCGACGGCGCACGCGCGTTGGTCGGGCACGCTCTCGATGCCGGTGGGCACGACAACATCACCGCGCTGCTCATCCCCGTCCCGGCCGACGGTGTCTGAGCCGCTCCGCGAGTTCTTGGGCCGTTGGGCCGTTGGGTCCTTGAGTCCTTGAGTCCTTCGGGGGCGAGGGCCCGGACGGGCTCCGCACGCCCTCGCCTACGCTGGTGCGGCTCACCCGTGTTCCCGGTGCCCGTGGTCGTGGGGCACCTCACAGCAGGGCGAGCCCATCCCGCCCGCGATCCCCGCACGGAGGAGCGTCCTGTGACCGCCGACCTGCCCCACCCCCGGATCGACACCGGCAAGCCGCACCCGGCGCGCGTCTACGACTGGCTCCTGGGCGGCAAGGACAACTATCCCGTGGACCAGGAAGTGGGCGAGAGGCTGCCCGCCGAGGCACGGGCCAACGCGGCGCGGAATAGGGCCTTCATGCACCGGGCCGCCGGCTGGCTGGCGCACCAGGGCGTCGACCAGTTCCTCGACATCGGCACCGGCATCCCCACCTCGCCGAACCTGCACCAGATCGTCCAGGCCATCACGCCCTCGGCGCGGATCGTCTACGCCGACAACGACCCCATCGTCCTGCGCCACGCCGAGGCCCTGCTGATCAGCAGCCCCGAAGGTGCCACCGACTACATCCACGCGGACGTCCGCCAGCCCGGGGCGATCCTCGAACGCGCCCGTGAGCTGCTGGACTTCGACCGGCCCGTCGCCCTGTCGCTGATCGCGCTCATGCATTTCCTCCCGGACGAGGAGGACCCGTACCGCATCACCCGTACGCTCGTCGGCGCCCTGCCCCCGGGCAGCTTCCTGGTGTTCTCGCACGGCACCGCCGACCAGCACCCGGAACTGCGTCAGGAGACGGAGAGGGCGTACCGCAAGGGGGCCATCGCCCTGCGGATGCGTACCCGCGCCGAGGTCGAGCCGTTCTTCGAGGGACTGGATCTCGTCGCGCCGGGACTGGTGCCCGCCGCCGAGTGGTATCAGGAGGAGCCCGCGCCGGAGAAGGAGCGCAGCGGGTTCTACGTGGGTGTCGCGCGCGTGCGCTGAACCGCGGGCGCCATGACCGGGAGTGCGGGACCGCGGCAGCGGGGAATGGGGACGTTATGGAATTCGTGACCGGGCAGGGCACCTCCCTCGCGTACGACGACCGGGGGCCCTCCGACGGCCTGCCGGTGGTCCTGGTGCATGGGCACCCGTTCAACCGGACGATGTGGAATCCGCAGGCCGAGGCGCTGGTACGGGCCGGGCACCGGGTGATCGCGGCGGATCTGCGCGGGTACGGCGACAGCGAGGTCGTCCCGGGCCGCACCCTCCTCGCCGACTTCGCCGACGACACCGCCGAGCTGCTCGACCACGTGGGTGTCGGCCGTGCGGTGGTCGGCGGGCTGTCCATGGGCGGGCAGATCGCCATGGAGTTCCACCGGCTGCACGGGGCGCGGGTGGCCGCGCTGGTGCTCGCCGACACCTCGCCGGTCGCCGAGACCGAGGACGGCAAGGTCTTCCGCAACCGGCTGGCCGACCGGCTGCTCGCCGAGGGGATGGACGGTTACGCCGCCGAGGTCATCGACAGGATGGTCGCCCCGTACAACGTGACAGCGCTGCCCGACGTCGCCGCGCAGGTCCTGGGCATGATGCGGGCGACCTCCCCGGAGGGGGCCGCGGCGGCACTGCGGGGCCGGGCGGAGCGGCCCGACTACCGCGAATCGCTGGCCGGGGCCCGGGTGCCCGTCCTGATCGTCGTCGGCGCGGACGACACCTATACGCCGGTCCCGGACGCGGAGGCCATGCACCGGCTGGTTCCGCACTCCGAGCTCGTCGTCGTCGGACGGGCCGGCCACATGCCCAACCTGGAACGGCCCGAGGAGTTCAACGCCGCGCTGCTGGAGTTCCTCGCGCGGCTGTGAGCGGTGTGCGAGGCCGCGGTGTTCGCGGCAGCAGTGGTCAGGACTCCTGGAGGGGCTTGGCGAAGCACCTGCTGCTCTCGTACGTGCGGTAGTGGCCGAACTTCGCGCACGGCAGGTAGCCGCTGGAGGTGTACAGGGCTATCGCCTCGGGCTGCCGGTCGCCGGTCTCCAGGACCATCCGCGTGCGGCCCGCCGCCCGCGCGTCGTCCTCCAGCGCGGCGAGGATACGGCGCGCCAGTCCGTGGCCGCGCGCCTCGCGTATGACGTACATCCGCTTGATCTCGGCGTCGCCGTCGGAGTAGCCGTCCGCGTTCCGCTCCTGGGGGCGCCAGCCGCCGGTGGCCACGGGACGGTCCATGGTGTCGTAGGCGAGGAGGTACAGGCCGTTCGGCGGATCGAACATGGTGGCGTCGAGCGGTGTGGCATCGCCCTCGTCGTCCCCGTAGAGCGCGGAGTATTCGAGCTGCACCTGGCCGTTGAGTTTGACGGCGTCGGGGTGATCGAAAGGCCGCTGCTGGATATTCATACGGGAGATGGTACATGTATGCGGCAGTTTGATGTCGATATGGTGCCTGAATGCTCAATGTGACCACCGTAAATGTCAATGGACTCCGGGCCGCCGCCAAGAAGGGCTTCGTCGAGTGGCTCGCGACGACCGACGCCGATGTGATCTGCCTCCAGGAGGTCCGCGCCGAACCGCAGCAGCTGCCCGCGGAGGTGCGCGAGCCGGAGGGCTGGCACACCGTGCACGCTCCCGCCGCCGCCAAGGGGCGGGCCGGGGTCTCCCTCTACACGCGGCAGGCGCCGGAGCGGGTGCAGATCGGCTTCGGCGGCTTCGGGGTGGCCGGGAGCGAGGAGTTCGACACGAGCGGGCGGTACGCCGAGATCGACCTGCCCGGCATCACGGTCGCGAGCCTCTATCTGCCCTCCGGCGAGGTCGGCACCGAGCGGCAGGACGAGAAGGAGCGCTTCATGGCCGCCTTCCTGCCGTATCTGAAGGGGCTCAAGGGGCGGGCCGCCGCCGAGGGGCGGGACGTGGTCGTCTGCGGCGACTGGAACATCGCCCACCAGGAGGCGGACCTCAAGAACTGGAAGTCCAACAAGAAGAACTCCGGCTTCCTCCCCGAGGAGCGGGAATGGCTGACGCGGGTCCTCGACGAGGCCGCCTACGTGGACGTGGTGCGGGCACTGCACCCGGACGTCGAGGGGCCGTACAGCTGGTGGTCCTACCGCGGGCGGGCCTTCGACAACGACGCCGGGTGGCGCATCGACTACCAGATCGCCACCCCGGGCCTCGCCGCTCGCGCGGTGAAGGCGTGGGTCGAGCGGGCCGCCACGCACGGGGAGCGGTGGAGCGACCACGCGCCGGTGGCCGTCGTGTACGAGAGGTGAGGCGCGGGGTGTTCCCGGTGCGTTCCGGCGTACTCCCGGCGTGTTCCTGGCGCGTTCCCAGGGGGTTCCCGGCGTGGCCCCGATGTGGTTCTGGCGTGTTCACGCCGCATTCCCCCGCATTCCCGGCGTAGGGAACTCCCTTGACCAGTAGGTGAGTTCCGGCCCGCCGGGGGCTGCCTCTCAGTGCCCCGGAGGGCCGGACTCGGCCGGTCCGTCCTCCGCTGCCGCCCTCGGGGGCTGGGTTCCGTCCTCGCGGCGCAGTCGGCGGTCCAGGGCCATGGACAGTTCCGCGTCCACCACCGCGCGGGCCAGAGGGCGGAGTTGGGCCGGTTCGGTCTCCGCGGTGTGGGCATGCAGTACCCGGACGAAGATTTCGGCGAGAGCGTCCGCGTGTTCGCGGACGCGGCGGCCCGAGGAGAGCACCGTGGAAAGCGGCACCCCTTCCCGTACCAACTCCGCCGACACCTCCAGCAGACGCCGGCTGATGTGGACGATCTCGTCGCCGTCGGTGGCGAGATAGCCCAGGTCGAGGGCGGTGGCGAGGTTCTCCGGGGTGACCTCGCTCTCGAAGTAGTCGGCGAGCTGTTCCGGAGTGAGCCGGACCGGGGTCTCCTCGGTCGGTTCGCCCAGGCCCAGCACTTCGGCCACATCGCGCCCGCTCTCGAAGGTCGCGGCGAGATCCGCGATGCCGTTGAGGGTGTGCCCGCGCTCCAGCAGACCCGTGATGGTGCGCAGCCGGGCCAGATGGTGGTCGTCGTACCAGGCGATACGGCCTTCGCGCCGGGGTGGCGGGATCAGGCCGCGTTCCCGGTAGAAGCGCAGGGTCCGCACGGTGATGCCGGCCTCCTTGGCCAGCTCCTCCATGCGGTATTCACGGTGCTCAAGTCCTTCGGCCACAGGGGCACCCTATGTCGTACCGTCGGTAACTTTCCTTGGTTCGCCCCCTACCCATCAGTACGGGGCTGCTCTACTCTCCCAACAGTGCCAGTGATTGCTGGCGGAGTCGTGTGACGTAACGCGGGAGGCGGCACCATGGCCCAGCACGAGCATGTACGCGTGGCGGTGATCGGATCCGGATTCGGGGGCCTCGGGGCCGCGGTCCGGCTGCGCCGCGAGGGCATCACCGATTTCGTCGTCCTGGAACGGGCCGGCTCCGTCGGAGGCACCTGGCGCGACAACAGCTATCCGGGCTGCGCCTGCGATGTGCCGTCCCACCTCTACTCGTTCTCGTTCGCGCCCAACCCCGACTGGCCGCGCACCTTCTCCGGGCAGCGGCACATCCGGGCGTACCTGGAGCATGTCGCCGACACCTTCGGGCTCCGCCCGCATCTCCGGCTCAACCATGAAGTGACCATGATGCGTTGGGACAACGACGAACTGCACTGGGTGATCGAGTCCGCCGACGGGACCACGATCGTCGCCGATACCGTCGTCTCCGCGACCGGTGCGCTCTCCGACCCGAAGATGCCGGACATCCCCGGGCTCGCCGAATTCCCCGGCAAGGTCTTCCACTCCGCGCGGTGGGACCACGACTACGACCTGACCGGCAAGCGGGTCGCGATGATCGGCACCGGCGCCTCCGCCATACAGATAGTCCCGGCGATCCAGCCGAAGGCCGGCCGGGTGACCCTTTTCCAGCGCACCCCGCCCTGGGTCATGCCGCGCGTGGACCGGACCATAACCGGCGCCGAACGCTGGCTGCACCGCACGGTCCCCGTCACCGGCGCAGCCCGCCGTGGACTGCTGTGGGGCATAAGGGAGTTGCAGGTCAGCGCCTTCACCAAGCACCCGGACCAGCTGGGCCTGGTGGAGAAGATAGCCAAGTCCAACATCGCCCGGTCCATCAAGGACCCCGCCCTGCGGGCCAAGCTGACCCCCTCGTACCGCATCGGCTGCAAGCGCATCCTGCTCTCCAGCGCCTACTACCCGGCGCTCGCCCAGCCCAATGTGGATGTGGTCGCCTCCGGACTCACCGAGGTGCGCGGCTCCACGGTCGTCGCGGCCGACGGTACGGAGACCGAGGTCGACGCGATCATCTTCGGCACCGGCTTCCACGTCACGGACATGCCGATCGCCGACCGGGTCGTCGGCGCGGAGGGCATCACGCTCGCCGAGCACTGGAAGAACGGCATGAAGTCGCTGCGCGGCGCGACCGCGGCAGGTTTCCCCAACTGGATGACGATCGTCGGGCCGAACACCGGGCTCGGAAACTCCTCCATGATCCTCATGATCGAGTCCCAGCTGAACTACATGGCCGACTATCTGCGTCAGCTGGACGTCCTGGGCGGCCGGGCGGCACTCGGTGCGCGCACCTCGGCCGTCACGGCGTGGAACCACCGGGTCCAGGAGCGGATGAAGCGGACCGTGTGGAACACCGGCGGCTGCACCAGCTGGTACCTGGACGCCGAAGGACGCAATACGACGGTCTGGCCGGGCACGACGAGCGAGTTCCGCAAGGAGACCCGGGCCGTGGACCTGGCGGAGTACGAGGTCATCCGGATTCCGCGGCGTACCGTCCCCGCCCAGGCCCGCGCCGCGGCGCCCGTCGCCGAGGAGATCGCGGGATGAGCCGGCTGTTGCGCCGTGAGGCGGCACGTCAGGTGCCCGCCGCCCCGGCACCCGAACGGGTGCTGACCGCCGTCTCGGCCGACGGCTCCCGCATCCATGTCGAACTGCACGGCCCCGAGGACGCCCCCGCGGTGGTGCTCGCGCACGGCTGGACGTGCAGCACCCACTTCTGGGCCGCCCAGATCCGGGACCTGGCCGTCGACCACCGGGTCATCGCCTACGACCAGCGCGGTCACGGCCTGACCCCCGCGGTGGGGCCCGGCGGATACAGCACGCACGCGCTGGCCGACGACCTCGAAGCGGTACTGGCGGCCACCCTCGCACCGGGGCGCGGAGCGGTGCTCGCCGGGCACTCCATGGGCGGGATGACGCTGATGGCGGCCTCCCGGCGACCGGGGCTGCGTGAGCACGCAGCCGCCGTACTGCTGTGCAGCACCGGCAGCTCGCGGCTGGTCTCCGACGCGCTCGTCGTACCGATCCGGGCCGGAGGTCTCCGAACCCGGACGACCCGCGCGATCCTGGGAGCAAGGGCGCCGCTCGGACCCGTCACGCCGGTCTCCAGGAAGGTCCTGAAATACGGCACGATGGGTCCTGGTTCGGCCCCGGAACGGGTCGAGGCATGCGCCCGCATCGTGCATGCGTGTCCGAGAAAGGCCCGGGTGGCCTGGGGGCACGTGCTCGCGGAGCTGGACCTGGACGCGGGCGTGCGGGGGCTGCGGGTACCGACCGCGGTGATCGCGGGCACGGCCGACCGGCTGACCCCGCCGGTCCACGCGCGCGCCATCGCCGCCGCGCTGCCCCAGTGCCTCGGCCTGACCGAGCTCACCGGCATGGGGCACATGACTCCGGTCGAGGCCCCGGAAGCGGTCACGGCCCGGATCCGGGAACTTGTCGTGCGGTACGTCGCGGTGGACGGGGCCGGTACGGCCGAGAAGGAGGAGGTCGCATGAGCGGCAGGCGGAGTCTCGAAGGACAGGTCGTCGTCGTCACGGGCGCGGCGCGGGGCGTGGGCGAACTGCTGGCCCGCAAACTCTCGGCGCGGGGCGCGACGCTGGCGCTGGTCGGCCTGGAACCGGACGAGCTGAAGAAGGTCTCCGAGCGGCTGCACGGGGAGAGCGACCACTGGTTCGCCGATGTCACCGACCACGTGGCGATGGCGCGGGTCGCCGAGGAGATCAAGGCACGCTTCGGCAAGATCGACGTCGTCGTCGCCAACGCGGGCGTCGCCTCGGGCGGGCCGTTCGTCGACTCCGACCCGGAGGCGTGGCGGCGGGTCATCGAGGTCAACCTGATCGGTGGCGCGGTGACCGCGCGGGCGTTCCTGCCGGTGTTGATGGAGAGCCGCGGGTACTTCCTCCAGATAGCGTCACTGGCCGCGATCACCCCGGCGCCGATGATGACGGCCTACTGCGCGTCCAAGTCGGGCGTGGAGGCGTTCGCGCACAGCCTGCGTGCCGAGGTCGGCTACCGGGGCGTCCGGGTCGGGGTCGGCTATCTGTCCTGGACGGACACCGACATGGTGCGGGGCGCCGACGAGGACGACGTGATGCGGGAGCTGCGCCAGCGGCTGCCCTGGCCGTCGAACCGTACGTACCCGCTGGGCCCGGCCGTGGACCGGATCGTGGCGGGCATCGAACGGCGTTCCCCACATGTGTACGCCCAGTGGTGGCTGCGCGGGATGCAGTCGGTGCGCGGCTATCTGCCGTCGCTCATCGGGGTGGTCGGGCAGCGCGAGATGAAGAGGTTCGGGCCGCGGCTGGAAGGTGTCTCCAAGGGGCTGGTGGGGGCCGGGGGAGCGGCGGACCAGGACGCGCGCACGTTGCGTAGGTGATCGAAATGCGGTGAATGTCGTGCCGTGCGAGGCTGGGCGGGGCCCTTCAGGGGGCCTCCCCCCCCACGTACCCCACGCACCCCACAGGAGTGAACGGCATGGGCATCGCAGACCAGTTCAAGGACAAGGCGCAGAAGCTCGCCGACGAGGCCAAGCGGAAGATGGACGAGGGCAAGGACCAGGCGACGGAACGGTCCGCCGATGCCTCGGACCGGGGCGCGGACTCGTCGTCCGGCGGCCTGCGGGACCGGGCCGAGGGTGCGGCGGACGACCTCCGTGAGCGCCGCGACCGCTGACCCGGTGCGCGCCTTCGCGCGCTGTCCGTGATTTCACCAACCGCATCCGGGTTCCCGGGTGCGGTTGGTGCGCGCGCCTGGGTGAATCGCGGGCGCCCGGAAGGTACTTCAGGAAGTCCGCAGCGGTGTCAGGACGCCTTGACGGACTCGATGAACGGTGACCAGGCGGACGCGTGGACGACGAGCGCCGGTCCCTCGGGGCGCTTGGAGTCGCGGACGGGGACGAGGTCTTGGTGGCCATCCGCGACTTCGAGGCAGTCGCCTCCGGAAGAGTTGCTGTGGCTGCTCCTACGCCAGATCGCGGTGCTCAAGTCGACGGGGTTGCGCGCCATTTCGGTAGTCCTCTGCCGCTTTCTCGATCATTGCGAGGGACACCTCCGGCGGCAAGGCGGTGGCCCTCAGCAGATCGTACGACCTCTGATACTGCTTCACGAGGCTCGGATCATCGACCGTAACTCCGTGGTGCTGGCCCTCTGTGTAGGCGAACGGAGGGGCGTCCGCGAAGTCCAGAACCAAGGCGTTGCCCTGCATGAGGGTGTGCGCTCCCGCGTTCCACGGGATGATCTGCGTAAAGATCCGGCCGCGCCTGGTGAGCTCGGCGATGTGGTCGAGCTGCTCGGCCATCTGCTGCGACGGCACGATCGGCAGGCGCAGCAGGGACTCGCTCAGGATGTTCCAGTACTGCGGGGTCCGGTGGTCTTTCTCGAAGAGCTGTGCGCGTTCCAGCCGTGCATTGACCTTCTCGGTGGTCTCCTCCTGGAGTTCCGGCATGCGCTCGGCACAGATTACGGCCCGTGCGTACGGACCGGTCTGGAGCAGCCCAGGGAAGACTGTCGGTGACCACTGCTCGATGGTCTCGGCGCGCCTTTCTGCCTCCAGCACGCGCTCGAAATACTCTGCGTGCCCCTTGCGCCGGGCCTGCCGCACGTCCTCGCACCGCCGCTGGAAGAACCCGTCCGTCCCCAGTACCCGGTCCACGTGCTGCGCCAGATCCACCGGCATCCGACGATGGCCGTGCTCGATCTCGCTCAGGTACGTGATCCCGTAGAAGCTGCCGTCCACCAGCTTCTCCAAGGTCAGGCCCGCCTGCTCTCGTTTGAAGCGGAGCTCCTTGCCGTAGAACTGCGGGACCCCGGCCGAGCCGTCGATCTCCTTGCGCGTAGCCACCTTTGACCACCTTTCGCGCTGTGCGTTGTGGAGCGGGAAACCCTTTCAAGGTAGGGGACCGTACGGCAACGTGTGAGGCGTTCGTCACAGTGTGCAACGAAAGGTGGATGCTCCCCCCATGGACGACACTCAGGACACCCCCGGCTACGACATCGGCGCGGACGTCGACGCGCTGCGCGCCGCGCTCGCGGTCCACGGCATCACCCTGCCGTCGCTCGGCGTCGATCCGCTGACCCTCGCCGGGTGCGCCACCCGGCCGCAACTGGTCGCGCTCGGCAACTGCAATGTGGCGACCGCGCGCCGGATGGCCGAGGTGCTGCGGTCGGCGGCCGGTGGATGACCCCGCTGCCGTTCACGGTGCATCTGCTCGCCGTGCCGAAGGCCGTACCGGAGGTCCGGCGCACCCTGCGGGAGTGGTGCGGGGGCGCGGATTCGCCCGATCTGCTGCTCTGCGTCAGTGAGTTGCTGGCCAACGTGATCGTGCATCTCGGCGAGGGCACACCGGTCACGCTCCGGGTCGGCGGTACCCGCTCCGGCCGGGTCCGGGTGGAGTTGAGCGACCCCGAGCCGGGTGTCTGGCCCGCCCTGCGGGCTGCGGCGGACGGTGAGGAGTCGGGGCGGGGGCTGACGCTCGTGGACGCGCTGGCGTTGCGGTGGGGCGTCGAGCGGCGGCCGTACGGGAAGACGGTCTGGTGCGAGCTGGGGGCGCCCGCCCGGTGGGGCGGGCCGGATCGCGAATCAGCCGGTCCCGACAGCAGATCCGCAGCGGGTGTCGCTCCCGGCACCGGCTGACGGTGGGCGGGCCGCCCCGTGCCGTTCGTACGCTCGTCGCCGGACCGGAGAACGTCCCTCGCCGGGGCGGTCGCCGGTCCGGCGCCGTTTCTTCGGACTCTTCAGACGGTCTTCAGGAGCCCTCTAATGTGCCCGGCGAGCAGCCGGGCGTCGGGCCTTGGGGACGAGGCCGGGGTGGCGACGGCTCCCTGGCCGGACCGGCGGCAGGGGCCGCAGAGGCCGTCGGGGAGGGATTCGGGGCGACCCGGGGCCCCGCATTCGGTGCACTCGACCAGCAGGCGGTGTGGGGTGGTGCCCGGTGCGGGAGGTGCGGGCGTGGCTGGCAGGAGGGGCGGGAGCTTCCTGATGAGCCGGTCGCGGACGAGGCCCACGGGGGAGTCGACGCCGGTCGGGAGCCCGCAGGAGAGGGCCTGGAGGAGGTAGTCCGCGTCCACTCCTCGGTCGAACCAGCACTGCGCCAGGTCCTGCAAGGTCTCGCAGTCGGCGGCGGAGAGCGCCAAGCGGGGTTCGCGACGCCCGAGTTGTGCCAGGGCCAGGTAGGCGGGGGAGGCGCCCACAAGGGGCGACTGCGGCGGTGCGCCCAGTGCCGTGGGCGAGGTCGGTGACGGGCTTGTGTCCGGTGCCGGTGCCGGTGCTTCCTGCTGTTCAGGCTGCGGTACGGCCTCTTCTTCCGCTTCCCTCTGGGGGCCCGGCTCCGGCTCCGGCTCCGGCATCTGCTCCCGCTTCGGCCCCGGACTCTGTGGTGGCACGTGCACGGGTTCTTCAGTGGGTACCCAGGGCGGGGGTGCGGTCGCGGGGGCCGTTGCTGCCAGGGGTGCCCCGATGGTCTCCGTCGCCAGGAAGGCGTTCCACCACTCGTTGTCGCGGGCGGTACGTGACCAGAAGGTCCGGGAGACCCAGCGGACCTGGTCGCCCTCGCCCGCCGGGCGGCGTACCCGGCGCAGGTGCCCGGCAACCGACAGGGCGGTCAGGGCCGATGCCACGGCTTGTTGGCCGTAGAGCGGGAGCTGTTTGGCCAGGGTCTTGACATCCATCGCCGAGCCGTCGGGAAGACGCTCGACAAATCCGGCGACATAGCGCTCGCGCTCGGGCAGCAGAGCGAACTCAGAGCCGGTGTGCGTGTGTTGGCCGGGCGTCGAGCGCTTGCCGTAGCCGGGCTTGGCCTTCGGGTACGGGTGCGAGCGTGCGGGTGTACGGAGGGCAGGGCTAAGGTTCTGAGTAGCCACGGGATCGACTGCTTTCGATCTTGAGGTGAGACCCCGGCTTGGTGCTCCTACACACCGCGTCGGGGTCGTTTCGTTGAGGGCACCGTAAGCAGCCGCGTGATCGCGCCGCAAGCTGCCCTGATTAGTCATACTTGCTGGCCGTGACAGGGAAGGGAGGGGAGGGAGGCTTTCCCAACTTCCCTTCTCTTCCCTACCGGTAAAGGAAAAGCTCGAACCTTGAAGCTCGTGTCCCGACGCCCGAAGCCCGAAGCTCAAGCCTCGGGCCCGCGCCCTCCTCACGTATACCCGAAAAGGTGAACAGCCCCTCCCGAAGCCCGAAGCCCGAAGCCCGAAGCCCGGGGCTTTCCTACCTCGGGGGCAACGGCGGGCGGCGTAGGTCCGGGGCCGTGGTGTACGTCGGCGGGGTCGCCGGCGGGTGCTTCGCCAGCAGGTCCAGTGCCACGCGCACCGCGTCGTCCAGCACCGCGTGCCGGCCCTCCGCCCAGTCGAGCGGGGTGCGCAGCGCCTCCAGGTCGGGCTCGACGCCGTGGTTCTCCACCGACCAGCCGTACGTGTCGAACCACGCCGCGTTCATCGGCACCGTGATCACCGTGCCGTCGCCCAGCCGGTGGCGCCCGGTCATGCCGACCACGCCGCCCCAGGTGCGCTGGCCCACGACCGGCCCCAGCTTCAGCAGCCGGAACGCGGCCGTGATCATGTCGCCGTCGGAGGACGTCGCCTCGTCGGCCAGGGCGACCACCGGGCCCCGCGGCGCGTTCGACGCGTAACTGACCGCCTGGGCGTTGCGCGTCAGGTCCCAGCCGAGGATCCTGCGGGTGAGCTTCTCGACGACCAGTTCGCTGATGTGGCCGCCCGCGTTGCCCCGTACGTCCACGATCAGCGCCGGGCGTGACACCTCCAGTCGCAGGTCCCGGTTGAACTGGGCCCAGCCCGAGCCGCCCATGTCGGGGATGTGCAGGTAGCCGCACTTGCCGCCGCTCAACTCCCGTACGACCTCCCGGCGTTTGGCCACCCAGTCCTGGTAGCGCAGCGGCCGTTCGTCGATCAGCGGAACGATCGCGATGCGGCGTGAGCGGCCTTCGTCGCCCGCCGGGCGGAACGTCAGCTCCACCGTCGTGCCGCCCGCCGCCGTCAGCAGCGGGTACGGCCCCGTCACCGGGTCCACCGGGCGGCCGTCGACATGGGTGAGGGCGGCGTCCTCCCTGATCCCCGTACCCGCCAGCGGTGAACGCGCCTTGGAGTCCGAGGAGTCGCCGGGCAGGATGCGCTGGACCAGCCACGCCCCGTCGCGGCACACCAGGTTCGCGCCGAGCAGCCCGATCGCCCGCTGGTAGTGCGGCGGGCCCTCGTTGCGGCGGGCGGGGGCCACGTACGCGTGCGAGGTGCCCAGTTCGCCGAGCACCTCGCGCAGCAGGTCCGCGAACTCGTCGGGGGAGGAGACCCGTTCGACCAACGGGCGGTACTGGTCGAGCACCCCGCCCCAGTCGATGCCGCACATGTCGGGCTCCCAGAAGTAGGAGCGGATGATCCGGCCCGCCTCGTCGTACGCCTGGCGCCACTCCGCCGCCGGGTCGACGTCGTGCAGGATGCGGCGCAGGTCGAGATAGACCGTGGAGTCGTTGTCGCCGGGCTCGTTGGACGGTACGGCGCGCAGTTCACCGTCGTCCATGACGACGAGCCGGCTCGCGTCGCCGCTGACCGCGAACCAGTCGAGGTGGCCGACCAGTTCGGTCCTGCGGGCCTTGGCGATGTTGAAGTGCTCCAGGGTGGGGCGCCCCGACATGTCGGCCGGGTTGGCGAAGGTCTCGCCCAGCGCGCCCGAGATCGGCCAGCGCAGCCAGACGAGCCCGCCGCCGCTGACCGGGCGCAGCGCCGAGTACTTCGACGCGGAGACCGGGAACGGCGTCACCCGGCTCTCCAGGCCCTCGAACTCGACGGTGACCGTCGCCCCCTCCCCCGTACCACCGTCGGGAATGTCCACCGGGTCCAGGCCGCCCGCCGCCGGGCGCCCGTCCGGGGAGAGCGCGAACGGCGACGGGGTGGCCGAGGAGAGCGGGACCAGATACGGGCGGCAGCCCAGCGGGAAGGAGAGGTCGCCGGTGTGGACGTCGTACACCGGGTCGAAGCCCCGCCAGGACAGGAACGCGAGATAGCGGCCGTCGCCCGTGAAGACCGGGTTCTCGTCCTCGAAGCGGCCATTGGTGACATCGACGATCACCGGTGCGCCCGGCCCGGAGATCCGGGCCAGTTTGATCTGGCGCAGGGAGCGGCCGACCCCGGGGTGCGACCAGGTCAGCCAGGCGCCGTCGGGCGAGAAGGCCAGGTCGCGGACCGGGCCGTTGAGGGAGCGGATGAGTTCGGTGACGTCGCCGGTGGTGGCGTCCGCTCCGGCCCCGTCGGTGGTGTCCGCCCCTCCACCGACCCCGTGGGTGGTGTCCGGTGCGGCGTGTGTCTCCGTATCCGTATCCGCCGCCCGTTCCTCCGCCTCCCGTTCCTCCGTCGTGTCCAGGAGCAGCAGCCGCCCGTCGTTCGACGCGACCGCCAGCCGTTCGCCCGCCGGGTCGGAGATCAGCTCCTGCACCCGGCCCAGCCTCCCGGAGGCCAGCCTGCGCGGTTCGCGGTCGCCGCTGGCCCGGGGGAGGTAGGCGATCTCGATCGCGTCCTCGCCGTCCGCGTCCGTCACGTACGCCACCTGACCGACGCTGCCCAGCATCTCCGGCAGCCGGACCCGGACCCCCGGGGTGTCGGTGATCGTGCGGGCGGGGCCGTCGCGGTGGGTGAGCCAGTACAGGCTGCCGCGTACGGAGACGGCGCTCGCCCGGCCCGTCTCGTCGACCGAGAGCGAGTCGACGTTGCTGGCGGCGGGCACCTGGTACGTACGCCGTCCGGTCCGGGGGCCGCCGAGCCGTACCTCCAGCTTCCGGGGCCGGGCGTCCGGTGACTGGAGGTCCTCGACCAGCCACACATCGCCGCCGCACTGGTAGACCACCCGGTGCCCGTCGCTGGAGGCGTGCCGGGCGTAGAAGGCGTCGTGGTCCGTGTGGCGCCGCAGATCGCTGCCGTCCATCAGGCAGGAGTACAGATTGCCGACGCCCTCGTGGTCGGAGAGGAACGCGATCCGGCGGCCGACGAACATGGGCGAGTCCAGCTGACCGCCGATGTCCGGCAGCAGCCGTTCGCCGTGCAGCCACAGGCGCCCGGTCGCGCCGCCCCGGTAGCGCTTCCAGGCGGCCGGTTCGTGCGGCGGCCTGCCGGTGAGCAGGAGTGAGCGCCGTTCGCCGTCGATGTCCGCGACCGCGATGTCGGAGACCGGTCCCCAGGGGAGCCGGCCGCCGGGGCTGCCGTCGGTGGGGACGCTGTAGGCCCAGGAGAAGTACGAGAACGGCTGGTTGTGCGAGGACACGGCGAGGATCTGGGAGGCGTCGCCCGGGTCGGGGCTCCAGCCGCAGACCCGGGCGTCGGTCGAGCCCCAGTAGGTGAGCCGGCGGGCGGGGCCGCCCTCGACGGGGGCGACATGGATCTCGGGGTCCAGCGTGCGCCAGGTGGTGTAGGCGATGCGGGTGCCGTCGGGCGAGAAGCGCGGATGGCTGACCCTGGTGCGGTCGACGGTGATCCGCCAGGCCCGGTCGGGCCGGTGTCCTGCCGGGGCGAGGGGGGAGACCCAGAGGTCGTCCTCGGCCGCGAAGCAGAGCAAGTCCTGGTGGAGGTGCGGGAAACGGAGATACGCGACGTCGTCACTCACCCTCCAATGCTTTCCGCGCGAACGGCCCCAAGCAACTTGTGGTGCAGCACACAAGCGAAACGTTTTCGTTTCGCTGGGTGGTGGGAGTACGGTCAGGTGTACGAAACGGTTTCGTTCGATGGTGAGCGAATCCAGCGAATCCAGCGAATCCAGCGGAACGAAGCGCGAGGGAGGTCGGCACACATGGCACGCACCAGGCTCACACCTGAGCGTGAGAGTGAGCTCTACGCCGCCGTCCTCGACCTGCTCCGCGAGGTCGGTTACGACGCCCTGACCATGGACGCCGTCGCCGCCCGTACCCGGTCCAGCAAGGCCACCCTCTACCGCCAGTGGGGCAGCAAGCCCGAACTGGTCGTGAAGGCACTGCGGCACAACAAGCCGGTGAGCCTCGGCGAGATCGACACCGGTTCGCTGCGCGGCGACTTCCATGTCGCGCTGAGCCGCAACGACGACTGTCAGATGGAGAAGGACTCCGCGCTGATGCGGGGCCTGAGTCAAGCCGTCCATGACAATCCCGATCTGCACAAGGCGCTGCGCGAGCTGCTGATCGAGCCGGAGATGACCGGTCTCGACCTGCTGCTGCGACGGGCCGTGGACCGGGGCGAACTGCGCTCGGACAATCCGGCGCTGAAGTACATCCCGCACATGCTGATCGGCGCGCTCGCCGCTCGGCAGCTGGTCGAGGACCGCGCCGTCGACCAGGCGTTTCTCATCGATTATGTCGACTCCGTGGTCCTCCCCGCCCTCGGCGTCTGACGTCCCCGCCCCGCCCGCACGGCCCTCTCCCCGACGCTCCACCTGACACGCCGCTCTCGTCGTCGGGCTGGTTCCTCACGCCCATTTCCACTCACACGACCTGACCGGGAGTACGCCCCCGTGGCCACATTCCTCTACAAGCTCGGACGGCTCGCCTTCCGGCGCCGCCGCTATGTCGCCCTCGTCTGGGTGGCACTGCTGGCACTCGCCGGGTTCGGTGCCGCCTCCGCTTCCACCGCCACCTCCAGCTCCTTCTCGATTCCGGGTACGGAGGCCCAGAAGGCCTTCGACCTGCTGGAACAGCGCTTCCCGGGCAGCAGCGCCGACGGCGCGACAGCCCGTGTCGTCTTCACCGCACCCGACGGGCAGAAGGTGACCGACGCCGCCAACAAGGCCGAGGTCAAGGACATCGTCGGCGAGCTGAAGTCCGGCTCGGACCAGATCGCCTCGGTCGCCGACCCGTACACCGCCAACGCCGTCAGCAAGGACGGCTCCACGGCGTACATCTCGGTCTCCTACAAGGTCAGCTCGATGGAGCTGACCGACCCGACCCGCGAGGCCCTGGAGGACGCGGGGGCGGCCGCCGAGAAGAGCGGGATGACCGTGGCGATCGGCGGTGACGCGCTCCAGGTGATGCCGGAGACCGGCGCCACCGAGATCATCGGGGTCGCCATCGCCGCGGTGGTGCTGGTCATCACGTTCGGCTCGCTGATCGCCGCCGGGCTGCCGCTGCTCACCGCGCTCATCGGCGTCGGCATCGGGGTCTCGACGATCACGGCGCTGGCGAACGTACTGGACCTGGGCTCCACCACCTCGACGCTCGCGATGATGATCGGCCTCGCGGTCGGCATCGACTACGCGCTCTTCATCGTCTCCCGCTACCGCGCCGAACTGGCCGAGGGCAGGGAGCGCGAGGAAGCCGCCGGGCGGGCCGTCGGCACGGCCGGTTCCGCGGTCGTCTTCGCGGGCCTGACCGTGGTCATCGCCCTGGTGGGCCTGGCCGTCGTGAACATCCCGATGCTGTCGAAGATGGGCTTCGCCGCCGCCGGTACGGTCGCCATCGCCGTCCTCATCGCGCTCACCCTGGTCCCGGCGATGCTGGGCTTCGCGGGCAAGCGGGTCATGGGACGCAAGGCGCGCAAGGCCGCCGAGGCGGAGAACCGTCCCGAGGCCAAGCCGAACATGGGCACCCGGTGGGCGCGGTTCGTGCTGCGCAGGCCGGTGTGGGTGCTGCTGGCCGGTGTCATCGGCCTCGGCGTCATCGCCGTACCGGCCGCGTCGCTGGAGATGGGCCTGCCGGACGACGGCTCCCAGCCGAAGAGCACCACGCAGCGTCAGGCGTACGACGCGCTCTCCGACGGCTTCGGTCCCGGGTTCAACGGGCCGCTGATGGTCGTCGTCGACACGAAGAACAGCTCGGACGGCAAGACAGCGGTCAACCAGGTCTCCCAGGAGATCGAGTCCATGCCGCACGTCGTCGCCGTCAGCCCGGCCGCCTTCAACAAGGCGGGCGACACCGCGACCATCACCGTCATCGCACAGGACCGGCCCAGCTCCGTCGAGACGGAGAACGTGGTCCACGCCATCCGTGACGCGGGTGCCGACATCAAGAGCGACTCCGGTGCCGAGGTGCTGGTCACCGGTGCCACCGCGATGAACATCGACTTCTCGCAGAAGATGAACGACGCGCTGCTGCCCTACCTGGCGCTCGTCGTGGGTCTGGCCTTCCTGCTCCTGATGCTGGTGTTCCGCTCGGTCCTCGTGCCGCTGAAGGCGGCCCTCGGCTTCCTGCTCTCGGTCGTCGC
The DNA here is from genome assembly GCF_026340105.1 of Streptomyces sp. NBC_01433. Lineage (NCBI taxonomy): Bacteria > Bacillati > Actinomycetota > Actinomycetes > Kitasatosporales > Streptomycetaceae > Streptomyces > Streptomyces sp. NBC_01433. Next base: position 3,278,846 of record NZ_JAPEPM010000001.1, read on the forward strand.
GGCACTCGGCGCGGTCGTCGCGGTCTTCCAGTGGGGCTGGCTCGGTTCGCTCTTCGGCGTCGAGCAGACCGGCCCGATCATGTCGATGATGCCGATCTTCATGGTCGGTGTGGTCTTCGGTCTCGCCATGGACTACGAGGTCTTCCTCGTCACCCGGATGCGGGAGGCGTACGTCCACGGGGAGAGCCCCGGCCAGGCCATCGTGACCGGCTTCAAGCACGGCGCACGGGTGGTCACGGCCGCGGCCGTGATCATGATGGCGGTCTTCGCCGGCTTCATCGGCGCCAGCGAACAGATGATCAAGATGATCGGCTTCTCGCTCGCCATCGCCGTCTTCTTCGACGCCTTCGTGGTGCGGATGGCGATCGTGCCCGCGGTGCTGGCGCTGCTCGGCAAGCGCGCCTGGTGGCTGCCGCGCTGGCTGGACCGCGCGCTGCCCAACGTGGACGTGGAGGGCGAGGGCCTGCGCAAGCAGCTCTCCGACGCTCCGGAGTCCTCGCGGGGCGGGTCGGGCGGCGACGGCGACGGGCAGCGTGAGCTGACCCGCGTCTGAGCGGTGTCAGACCCGGTGTCCCGGGTCCGCTCAGGCGGACCCGGGGCCCGGATCCCATGAACCCCGGGTCCGCGTCCGAGCGGAGCGCGGCCCGGAAGCGCCGGTTACCTGTGGGGACGGGGGCCGGGGCGAAGACGAAAGCCCCCGTGCGAGCGGCGCGGGGGCTTTCGTCATGCCCGGCGGCGGGCGTGGTGCCTGGCGGCCGGTACCAGCCGGTGTCAGCCGCGGGTGGCCGGGGCGAGTCGGGCAGGGACCGTCAGCCGCGGGCGGCCGGCTGTGGGGGCGCGGTCTCGCTGTGGGTCCGGTCGAGGAAGCGGATCAGCGTCGCGTTGTCGAACTGGAACACCTCGACGCCGTCCGCCGAGTGCAGTTCCACGATCAGCTGGGCCCGGCCGCACGGCCAGACACGGACGGCGCCGCGCTCGGCGGGGGACCGGAGGCCCCGTTCCAGCAGGTCGCGGCCGAATGCCCAGTCGCTGCCGCCGGGCAGGGTGACATGGACGGTGCGCGGGTCGACGGACGCGTCGTAGCGCAGCGAGACGGGGACGGGGCGGGTGAGGGGGCCGTCGGTGATGAGCCGGGCGCGGGCATGTTCTTCAATCACGGGGGACATGAGCCGGCTCCTCCTATTTATAGAACTTTGCACTCTAATGTCCCATATTTTGGACCAGAGGCACGCCGAGTGCGCGAGGGACGGGCCTGGGTGCGGTGAGCAGTTGTGACCTGTTCGCTCTTGCATGGTGTTCGCAACAGGGTCCTATCATTGATGGGTTCATGACCCCGCCCGCAGGAACGCGGAAACCGCAGGAAGCGGAGCCACCTCATGCATGTACCCGACGGATTCATCAACGCACCCGTCTCCGTGGCCGCGGGAGTCGTCGCCGCGGGCGCCGTCGCCGTCAGCCTCCGAGGTGCCCGCCGCGAGCTGGACGAGCGCACCGCCCCCCTCGCGGGCCTGGTGGCCGCCTTCATCTTCGCCGTACAGATGCTGAACTTCCCGGTCGCGGCGGGTACCAGCGGCCATCTGCTGGGCGGGGCGCTGGCCGCGATCCTGGTCGGGCCGTACACCGGAGTGCTCTGTATCGCCGTCGTCCTGCTGATGCAGGGCATCCTCTTCGCGGACGGCGGGCTCACCGCGCTCGGGGTGAACATCACGGTGATGGGTGTGGTCACCGTGATCGTCGCGTACGCCCTGTTCCGCGGCCTGACCGGGATCCTGCCGCGCACCCGCCGCTCGGCCACCGTCTCCGCCTTCGTCGCCGCCCTGGTCTCCGTACCCGCCGCGGCCTGCGCCTTCACGCTCATCTACTGGATCGGCGGCACCACCGACATCCCGATCGGCAAGGTGCTCACCGCGATGGTCGGGGTGCATGTGCTGATCGGTATCGGTGAGGCCGTGATCACCGCGCTGACGGTGGGGGCCGTCATCGCCGTACGCCCCGACCTCGTGCACGCCGCCCGCGGGCTCGCCGCCCCGCTCAAGCTCCGCGTCGACGGCGAGCTGATCGACGCCCCGTCCGCGGCCCCGTCACCGTCCGCCGCCCCGTCCGACGCACTGTCCCCGTCCGACGCACTGTCCCCGTCCGGCGTCCTGTCCCCGTCCGGCTCCGCTACCCCGGCCGCCGCCCGGTCCACGCGCAAGGTCTGGGCCACCGGCCTGGTCACCGCCCTCGTCCTCGCGGGCTTCGTCTCCTTCTACGCCTCCGCCAGCCCCGACGGCCTGGAGAAGGTCGCCGCCGACAAGGGCATCGACAAGAAGGCCGAGGAGCACGCCGCCTCGGACTCCCCGCTCGCCGACTACGGCGTCAGGGACGTCACCGACGCCCGGATCTCCGGGGGCCTCGCCGGAGTGATCGGCGTGAGCGCCACGGTCGTCGTCGGCAGCGGCGTCTTCTGGGCCGTACGCCGCCGCCGTAACGAAAGCTCCGACACCCCCGCCGCCGCTGCCCGCCGCACCGGGGAGAACGCCTGACATGGGCGCCGGCCACGCGCACAAGCTCTACCGGCACGGGCACTCGCCCGTCCACGGCCTGCCCCCGCACTGCAAACTCGCCGCCGTCTTCTGCTTCGTCGTCGTGGTCGTCTCCACGCCGCGCGAGGCGGTCTGGGCCTTCGCGCTGTACGCGGGCCTGCTCGCCGTCGTCGCCGCGGTGGCCCGTATCCCGGCCGGTTTCCTGCTGAAGCGGCTGCTCATCGAGGTGCCGTTCGTCGCGTTCGCGCTGCTCATGCCCTTCGTGGTGCCCGGCGAGCAGACCGAACTCCTCGGCGTCTCCGTCAGCGTCCCCGGCCTCTGGGGCGCCTGGAACGTCCTCGCCAAGGGCACCCTCGGCGTCGCCGCCTCCGTGATCCTCGCCTCCACCACCGAGCTGCGGTCCCTGCTGCTCGGCCTCCAGCGGCTGAGGATGCCGCCGCTGCTCGTCCAGATCGCGTCCTTCATGATCCGGTACGGGGACGTCGTCACCGGCGAGATGCGGCGCATGTCGATCGCGCGCCGCTCCCGGGGCTTCGAGGCACGCGGCGTACGCCATTGGAGTGTCCTCGCCAAGTCCGCGGGTGCCCTGTTCATCCGGTCCTACGAGCGCGGCGAGCGCGTCCACCTCGCGATGGTCAGCCGCGGCTACACCGGCACCATGCCGGTCATCGACGAGGTGACGGCCTCCCGGACCCAGTGGGCGTACGCCTCGGTGCTGCCCGCGTTCGCCCTCGTCATCTGTCTGCTGGGATGGTCCCTATGAGCAGCCCGTCCACCGCCCCCGCGCCGTCCCTCCAAGTCAGCGGACTCGCCTACGCCTACCCCGACGGCCACCAGGCCCTCTTCGGCGTCGACCTCACCGTCGCCCGCGGCGAACGGGTCGCCCTCCTCGGCCCCAACGGAGCGGGCAAGACCACCCTCGTCCTCCACCTCAACGGCATCCTCGACGCGGGCGCGGGCACCGTGCACGTCGCCGGGCTCCCCGTCGCGAAGCGGAACCTCGCCGAGATCCGCCGCCGCGTCGGCATCGTCTTCCAGGACCCCGACGACCAGCTGTTCATGCCGACCGTCCGCGAGGACGTCGCCTTCGGGCCCGCCGCCGCGGGGCTGCGGGGCCCCGAACTGGAGGAGCGGGTCCGCTTCGCGCTCCGGCAGGTGGGCATGGAGGAGTACGCGGGCCGGCCGCCGCACCACCTGTCCTTCGGGCAGCGCCGCCGCGTCGCCGTGGCCACCGTCCTCGCGATGCGGCCGGAGATCCTCGTGCTGGACGAGCCCTCCTCCAACCTCGACCCGGCCTCGCGCCGCGAACTCGCCGACATCCTGCGCTCCTTGGACGTCACCGTGCTCATGGTCACCCACGACCTGCCGTACGCCCTCGAACTCTGCCCGCGCGCCGTCATCCTCAGCGAGGGCGTCATCGCCGCCGACGACCGTACGCAGGATCTGCTCTGCGACGATCAACTGATGCGCGCGCACCGGCTGGAGCTGCCGTTCGGGTTCGATCCGCGTTCCGTGTCCGTGAACAGGGGGTGACCCGCCACGCGTCCGGCCCGCCACGCGATGCACCATGGGGGGATGAGCGGGAGCGCAGGAGCAGGCGTGGACGTACGGGGCATGGTCGCACCCGGATTCGAACCGGTTGGGGACGCTTTCGTCCGTAACTTCGAACAGCGCGGGGAGCGCGGTGCGGCCGTCACGGTGTACCGCGCCGGGCGCAAGGTCGTCGATCTGTGGGCCGGTACGCGGGATGTCGACGGCACCGAACCGTGGGCCGTCGACACCGTGCAGGTCGTCCGCTCGGCCGGGAAGGGCATCGCCGCCGCCGTACCGCTGCTGCTCCACCAGCGCGGGCAGGTCGACCTGGACGCCCCGGTCGGCACGTACTGGCCGGAGTTCAAGGCGAACGGCAAGGAACGCGTCCTCGTCCGCCACCTCCTCGCCCACCGGGCCGGAGTGCCCGCCCTGGACCGCGCGCTGACCCCCGAGGAGGCCGCCGACGGGACGTCCGGGCCGCGTGCCGTCGCCGCCCAGCGCCCGCAGTGGGAGCCCGGCACCGACCACGGCTATCACGCCCAGACCTACAGCTGGCTCATCGGCGAACTGGTGCGCAGGGCCACCGGCCGGACCATCGGCCGCTGGATCGCCGAGGAGATCGCCCGCCCGCTCGGCCTGGACTTCTGGTTCGGGCTCCCCGCCGACGAGGCCCACCGCATCGGCCGTCTCGGACCGGTCGAGCCCCCGCCCGTCGAGGTCAACGGCGGCACCCTGCGCGTGCGCCCCAAGCGTTCCGTCGCCGACGCCTACCGCGACCCGGACTCCCTCACTCGCCGGGCGTTCGGGGCCATCGACCCGTTCCCCGACGAGAACGACCCCGGCTACCGTGCCGCCGAACTCCCCGCCTCCAACGGCATCGCCACCGCCCGTGCACTGGCCCGCTGCTACGCCGCGATGATCGGCGAGGTCGACGGCCACCGGCTGTTCGCCCCGGCCACGCTCACCCTCGCCCGCACCGAGGAATCGGCGGGACCGGACCGGGTCCTGGTCGTGAACACCCGTTTCGGCCTCGGCTACATGCTGCACGGCCCGGCCGCCCCGCTGCTGGCACCCGGCTCCTTCGGACACCCCGGCCGGGGCGGCTCGCTCGGGTTCGCCGACCCCGAATCGGGCATCGCCCTCGGCTATGTGACGAACGGTCTGCAGAAAGGAGTCACCGCCGACCCCCGTGCCCAGGCACTGGTCAGAGCAGTACGGTCAGCCCTATGACTCCTGCACGTTTCGATGGTCACAGTGTTCTCATCACCGGCGCCGGCCAGGGCATCGGCGCGGCGACCGCCCGCCGCCTGGCCGCCGAAGGCGCGGCCGTACTCGTCACCGACCTGGACGCCGCCCGCGCGGGCGACACGGCCGCGGAGATACGCGAGGCGGGCGGCACCGCCGAGTCGCTGGCCTGCGACGTGGGTGACCGCCGGGCGGTCGAGGCGGCCGTCGCCCACGCGGTCACCGCCTTCGGCCGCCTGGACGTGCTGGTCAACAACGCCTACTCGGCCGGTACGGACACCCCGCTCTTCGAGGACGAGACGGACGAGGTCTGGGAGCGCGACCTCGACATCACCCTGACCGGTCCGTACCGCAGCTCCCGCGCCGCCCTGCCCCACCTGGTGGCCTCGGGCCGGGGCGCGATCGTCAACATCGGCTCGGTCAACGGCGAACAGGACTTCGGCGGCCACGCCTACAGCGCCGCCAAGGCGGGCCTCGCCAGCCTGACCCGCACCCTGGCGGGCCACGCGGGCCCGCGAGGCGTCCGCGTCAACCTGGTCGCCCCCGGCACGATCCGCACCGCCGCCTGGGCGGGCCGCGACGCCGAACTGGACCGGATCAGCGCCCTCTACCCCCTCGGCCGCATCGGCGAACCCGACGACATCGCGTCCGCCGTCGCCTTCCTCGCCTCCCACGAGGCGTCCTGGATCACGGGCACGACCCTGCGCGTCGACGGCGGAGTGCTCGCCGTGAACACGGGCTTCCGGAAGGCGGTCTCGGAGGGGTAGGGGGCGGCGGTACGCGGGGAACCCGCGTATGCGGCGGCCTATCGTGAATTGCATGTCCGTTGATCTGATCCGCATCGTGTCCCGCGACTCGCCTATGGCGCTCGCCCAGGTCGAACGCGTCCGCGCCGAGCTGGCCGCGCTCCACCCTGCCACCCGCACCGAGGTCGTCCCCGTCAGGACGACCGGAGACAAGTGGATGGGCGACCTCAGCGCGGTCGAGGGAAAGGGAGCGTTCACCAAGGAAGTGGATGCCGCCCTCCTGGCCGGGGAAGCGGACCTGGCGGTGCACTGCGTCAAGGACATCCCGGCGGACCGGCCACTGCCCGCCGGGACGGCCTTCGCCGCGTTCCTCAAGCGCGACGACATCCGCGACGCGCTCGTCCACCCGGGTGGCGTGCGCCTCGACCAGCTCCCCGCCGGGACCCGCATCGGAACGTCGTCCGTGCGGCGCGTCGCCCAACTCGCCGCGTCACACCCGCACCTCGCCTGCGTACCGATGCGCGGCAACGCGAACCGACGCCTGGAGAAGCTCGCCGCGAGGGAAGCCGACGCGCTGCTTCTGGCTGTCTCCGGACTGGAGCGCATCGGCCGTAGCGATGTGATCATACCGAGATCCTGTCCTCCGACGTGATGTGCCCGCCGATCGGCGCCGGAGTCCTCGCCGTGCAGTGCCGCGAGGACGACACCGCCCTGATCGACGCCGTGAGCGCGCTCGGTGACCTCGCGGCACACCGTGAGACAACGGCCGAGCGGATGTTCCTCCACGTTCTGCAAGGGCACTGCAACAGTCCCATCGCGGGTTACGCGCAGGTCGAGCGCAACGGTGACCTGTCGCTGCGGGCCAAGGTCTTCACGCCCGACGGCAAGACCGTCCTCAATGCCCACGAGTGGGCCGGCCCGCTCGACCCGGCGACCCTCGGCACATCCGTCGCTGTCACCCTGCTGCGTCAGGGCGCCCGGGAGCTGATCGACGGCATCGCGCACTGACCGCCCGTACGACTCCGGGGACGGGGCGATGACAGCATGGAGCAATGACGACGAACCACGAGGAACCCCTGGAAATCCCCGCCCCGGACCCTGCGCCCTGGTCCTCCGGGACCCCGCTCCACGACGATCTCCTCGCGGCGAAGGAGCGCGTGTACGACCCGTGCGGATTCCGCTGCTCACGGCCGGTGGCGGAGGCGGAGAGCGCTGAGTACGGGGCGTACGGATTCACCCTGGACGGTGCCTCCGTCAGGTTCCGCGCGGCCAGGACGACCCCGAAGAAGGCCGGTCAGTTCGTCACTCTGTGGAAGAGGTCCGGGGAGGGCCCGATCCGGCCCTTCGACGTTGAGGACGGCGTCGACCTCGTTGTCATCAGCACCCGTGAGGGCGGGCACTTCGGCCAGTTCGTCTTCCCGCGAGAGGTGCTCTGCGAGCGGGACATCATGTCGAGGGACGGTAGGGGCGGGAAGCGAGGGTTCCGCGTCTACCCGCCGTGGGCGACGACGACGAACCGCCAGGCGGGCAGGACGCAGACCTGGCAGCTCGACCACTTTCTCCCGGTCGGTGAGGACGGCCCGCTCGACATCGGGCGCGCTCGGGTGCTGTATCGCCCCTGAGCCCGTGGGCGGACAGACGGATCGAGCCCTCTGGCCGTTCGGGGGCGCCGGTGCGGATGTTGCCCGTCAGCCGACGGAGAGGACACCACGTGTGACCGCCGACATGAAGGCGCTCCACGCCGAGGCTGCGTAGAACTGGGTGCCCTGGTCGCGGAACTTGCTGTCTCGTACGGCACATCCCTCGTCGTCCGTATGCGCCACTTCGAGGCAGTTGCCCTGCTGGTCGGAGTAGGAGGACTTGCGGAACGGGATGACGATCTTGAAAGTCATATGTCTCTTTCCCTCTTCGGCTCCGCTACTCACAGCACGTGCCATGCGCCTTACCTTCTCTGGGGATGGCTCAGCAGCTCCGGTTGGACATATGGCCGGAGCTGCTGATGAGACCGCGAGTCGGTCAGCCCGTGATGGCGAACGGGCCTGACTTCACTGCGGCTACGAACGCGGACCAGGTGTGGGCATCAAAGGCCAGGATCGGTCCACCCCGGTGCTTGCTGTCGCGCACCGGCACCGCGCCCGGGGCTATCGCAACCTCGACGCACTGGCCGTTTCCGCTGCTGTAACTGCTCGTCCGCCACACCAGCTCTGTGGGGTCGTCATGCACTCCGAACACCTTCTCTCAGTCGCTTGTCCCAACAACACTAGCGAGCAGGCCGGCGGTGTCACTTGGTCCCAGCGCCACTGCCTGAAGGTGCTCAAACATGGACTTGTACCGGCGGATCTCGGCCTCCGACTCAAGGAAAAGGTCTCCGGCCGGAGTGTCCAGGTAGACCAACTCCGGGTCTTGTACATCCGGAAAGTCCATATGGACGAAGCTTCCCGTCATGCCTGCGTGCGCGCCTGTGCCGAAAGGGATCACTTGCAGTGTGATGTGCGGTTCTTCCATGAGCGTGAGCAGATGGCGGATCTGCGTACGCATCACGTCGCGCCCGCCGACCGTGCGTCGGATCGCGGCCTCATCCATGATGGCCCAGAGCTGCAGCGGGCCGTTCTTGGCGAGCAGTTCTTGCCGTTCGATACGTGCCTGGACGCGCTGTTCCACTTCCGTATGACTGGCTGTCGGCAGCACGCCTTTGATCACCGCGCGGGCGTAGGCGTCAGTCTGGGCAAGTCCCGGAATGAAGAGTGACTCGTAGTTCCGTACTGTGCGCGCTTCGGACTCGAAGCCGATGTAGGCAGTGTATTCCTCGGGCAACTCCGAGTGGTACGGCCGCAACCAACCCTGATCGTGAGACCCGCTTTGCACCGCGAGCAGGTCGACCCGCTGCGTCTCACTCGCCCCGTATACCTGCAGCAGTGCCAACAGTGTTCTCTTCTGCGGGCGCGCACGTGCCTTCTCGATGCGGTAGAGGGTGGCGCCGTTGATGCCGGTGCTCTCGGTTACTTCCTCGCGCGTGAGCCCAGCCGCCGCACGAAGGCGTCGGAGTTCAGCGGCCAATCGCCGAAGTCTGACCGTAGGTGGATGTTGCCGCTTGTCCGACAAGGTGACCCTTCCTGTCGCGGTGGTACGCGCGAGTGTGAGTGCTGAGTGCCAACTCTCTCAACCGACCTCGAACGACTACATGTATTTCGCAATCCTTGCGTTCTGGTGATGGGTCAAGGCATGCTGAGCGTGCGACTACTCACGGTGCCTGTCGGTATCGGCTGAGTGATCTCGGGCTGTCGTTTCGCCCGCCTCAACGAAGGGCCCCGGCGACGGTGGTGGCCGTCCCGGGGCATGGTCAACGCTGCAAGGAGCGTCAACATGCTGAAGACTATCGCTGACCTCGGCGAGCGGCTATCGCGTCGCTTACGCCCCAGGTCCGGGCGTCATCAAGGCGCCGAGGGAGCGGCGCCCGCTCATGAACCGACGTCGTCAGCCAGCCCTGGACGTCGACTGATCATCAGCCATCGCGCCGTGGAGGTGACCCCAGGCCCCCGCCCGTCCGACGGCCCGTACTCCCAGGCAGCGTACGACCGTTGGGAGCGGGCCGAGAACCGGCATCGGCGAGCGCACCGTACGGTCCTCTGGCTCGCGCTACAGGGCGTCGACGCGGGGCCGCGCTTTGTCCACCGCGTGGTGGTGGGCTGATGAGCGAGGTCAAGGAGTCACCGGTGGTGTTGCGCTGGAGCCGTCACCCCCGTCAAGTGGCCCGCGCCCGTGAGGCACTGCGAGCGTCGCTGGCCGCCTGGGGGCTGTCGTCCGTGCGGGATTCTGCCGAACTCGTCCTCTCCGAGCTGCTGACGAATGCCGGGCGCCATGCCCGGGTGTCGCCGGGGAGGGAGATCGAGACGCGCTTCATCCCGGTCTCGGGCGGGGTTCGTATCGAGGTGCACGACGCGTCGGAGGTGCCGCCCGTCACGCGCCAACCCTCCCCGGGCGCCACGGACGGGCGTGGGCTGCTCATTGTGGCGGCGCTGGCGCAGAGTTGGGGCTCCGAGGAGCGGAAGGGGCCGGGGAAGTTCGTATGGGCCCATGTGATGGCTGAGGAGGCGGGCCGTGCGCGGTGAGCGTCAGGTGCCCGCCGTGCGGGTGCGGCGCGGTGACCTGGTGTGCGTGTGGGGTCAGTGGCAGGAGGTCGTGGCGAATCGCCTCGAACGCTATGCGACCGGTGGAATGGCCGTGGTGCTGGTCTTCCTGGCGTCCTACCCGCTCCGGGTTCCGGCAGCATCCACGGTGCTGGTGGCCGCCGAGGCGGAAGCGGAGTCCGTGGCACAGCCGAAGTCGGCACTGTACAAGACAGGTTGGGTGGTGTGCGCGGACGCATCCGGCCCGCCGCCGGCCTTCGCGGCCGAGTGCACGTTGTGCGGCGAGTCATGCGAGCCGACCCCATCGATGTCCGCCCAGCCTGAGTGGTGTGTCGATCACGCGGCGCGGACGGGGCACACAGGGTTCCGGCGGATCGTCACGGACCTTGTCCGGGTATCTGCCCACCATGAGGAGAGGGCGGTGCGCCACGAAGGGGTGTAGCCGTATCCCGCAGTCGAGGTAGCCCGTGCCTCATGATCCGGCCTTGGCCTGTCTGCTCCTACTCCTGGCGGACAAGCCGAGGCCGGATCATATGGAGACCTCGCCAGGTAGGTGATTCTGCCGTCCGGCGCACACGAATGTGCGCCGGACTATTGGAGTGGGCAGTTCACTTCAGGCGCTGCGAGGTTCGAGGAACACGTGACCAGAGCGACCGAGTGGAAGGCCATGCCGGTGAGGTAGTGCCCGAGCGAAACGTCACCACCCCACGAAAGTCGTTCCACAGCCGCATTCACGAGGGTTACCGACTCGGTTACACGTCGGTCGCTCTCATACGTGAACCGGTCGGCGAGTGAAGTCAGTTGGTGTCCGAGCCATTCCCCGGCCTCATTTGGTTCCTCCCATGTGCCCCGCACCATCGAGGCCGGTTTCATCAGCCAGTGAGCCGTTTGAATCGGTGGGACATCCGTGGTGGGGAACTCGATCACCGCCTGCCGATACCGTTCGAGCACATCAGGTGGGCTGGAAGCTGCGGGCGGCGGGCCGGGCGGCCGACGGACACTCTCTTTGTCGAAGGTCTGCTTCGCACCCAGCCATGCATAGCCGTGGTGGTGCACTGCTGCTCCGTTCCGAGGGATGCCGACGGCCCCGCCCGTCGGTCATGGGCAGGGCCGTCAGCCATGTTGTTTTCAGGTCAGGCGGAGAGCCCGAACTTCGCGGGGTCGATACCGGCCGCATTCAGTTCTGCCGTCGTGAAGCGCAGCGGCTCGGCGGTCGGTCGCTTGCTGTCGCCCACCGCCCATACACCGGGGCCGATCTTCGCCAGCGTTACGCACGACTCGCCGTCGGGGTGGGTGTTGCCGCCGCATGCCTTGTTGAACTGGGCGCCTTCAGCGGGGAGCCCGTAGAGGTCGTCATCGCGCATGGTTCACCTTCCTGAGATGTGGACGTTGGTCTTCGGCAGGCCCGCCCCACAAGGAACGGGAGTCTTCATCGGCCCGCGGCGGCTCTCCTTCAGCCGTGGGCAAGCTGCTTCAGAAGGAGTCAGGGCGGGCCGCATGGGGTGGTGTCCGTCGGCCGGATGCTCGTCGTCTCGCCATCTCCACACGCCCATCAGCCGGCCGTGTGCAACGGACATTGGTCGATGTGTCGATAGACCACGGCATACTCCCCGGAACCGCCTTCGACGCACCCTCGACGTACGGGGTCGAGAGGCCCGACCGGCCGTAAGCAGGCATGGCATTGCTGGTTTCCCGGCGCATAGGTCACGTACTCCCACACGCATGAGCCCGTCTCGGCGTCCGTCGTCGCCATGCCTGGCCTCCCCAGCTCAATCGACTGTCGTTGGAACGACCGTAGAGAGCGGGCGAGTGGCAAATCCATGTTGTTGCACACGGTTGCACAGGTTCACCCGAGCGCGGCGAGGGCTTTCTCGATGAGGGCGCCCGACGCGGTTCCTCGAACGGCCGATCGGGACAGCTGGGCGAAGGCCCGCAGGTAGGCGTCGATTTCACTGGGGGCGGTCAGGTTGATTTCTGCCGTCAGAGTCTCGACGGCTACCTGTGCGTCATCGAACGCGTAGAACGCTTCGAGGGGCCAGACGTTTCTGCGGGCTGTCATGGGAATGACGCCCAGGGAGATGTTCGGCCGCGCCATGACGGAGAGGAGGTGCTCAAGCTGCTCGGCCATGGCCGCGTCATCGCTGACGCGGTAGTAGAGAACGGTCTCTTCGAGCAGCAGAGCGAACCGGTGATGACCCTCGCGAATGACGCGGGAGCGGTCGAGGCGGGCCTGCACCGCGGCGGTCACATCATCCGGCGTGCCTTGGAAATCTGTGATCGCTTGCAGAAGTCCCGTTGCGTATCCAGCGGTCTGGAGCATGCCCGGGAAAACGTTCGACGCGTAGACGCGAAATGAGCGTGTCCGCTGATAGAGCGGGACTGTCCGCTCGTGGATGCGGCGCATACCGCCGCAGTGGATCTGCCTCCATTCGACGTACATCAACTCCGCGTTCCGCGAAGCCGCGATCAGGTCGGCCGCCTGGTCGTCGGCGCCGCAGGCCGAGCACCACGCGCGGATGTCGGCATCCGACGGCGGGGTTTTGCCTCTCGCGATCCTGGACGACTTGGCCTTGTGCCAGCCGCACCGGACGGCCAGTTCCTGGCCCGAGAAGCCAGCATCCTTCATCAGGTCGTACAGGCGTGTGGCGACGGCTGCCCTTGCCGCCTGGGCGCTGGAGAGGGGAGATGAAGACATGAACTGGCCGACCAGGGTCAGACGGTGTATTTGTCGTGGGGGACAGCTCGTTCCCACACCGATTCGAACGCCGAGGTGCATCGCTCCGCCACGTCGGGATCGTCTGTCTGGTCCGTGTGCACCCATCTGCCGTCGCCGTCGAAGATATTGAACTGAACGAGACGGCCGTCAAAGAGCCAGTAGTCATTTCCCGGCAGTGCAAGGTCTGACGCATTCCGTCGGGAAAGCCACCGGATCTGCTCTCCGGCTGCCACGTTCGTGAAGGTGCCGGAGTGTTCGTAGGCGATGTAGTCGCTCACTGGCTCCGAGACCACACGGGCACGTCGGATGACGACTCCCTTGGCTGTGACCTCCTGTACGAGGTCGAGCCACGGCCGCCACCAGGATGCGCGGTGCCCGGGGTCGAGCCGGTGGCCCTGCTTCCATGCTGCGAAGCCTTCGGCCTCGTTCTCCACGCCATATCCGTCCCGCATCTCCAGATGAACAGCCGACTTCCTGACGGACCTGATCAGGTCCGAGAAGTCAGTCAGACTCTGCGACACGAAGTGCCTCCTTCAGAAGCGGGATCATCCGCTTCGGTACCCGGACCACCGATTCGTGGCGGGGGATCGCCACATCCTGTGAGCTTTCGGCCCGGGTCTGCTCGTCTGCCGTCAGCCCCTGGACGAGAAGATCCCTTGTCTCTTCGTCGATCCACAGGGCCGGAGACCCGTGATCCCCCGACTCCGGATCTTTACCGATGAACCGTAGTGCCATGACAACCTCCGCTGCCGAGACTGTTGTCCGCCTGTCTGCATGAGCCTCCTTATGCGGAGTGACGGTGGTCAAGGTGTCACGAGCGGCGTGTGGGAGCACCGCGATCAGTCCGGGCGCGCCGTCTCGGACTGATCCGGCCCTCCGCCGACCCGAACCGAAGTGCTCAACTCGTATGCAGCATCAGGCCGATGCCGACCACCATCAGACCGGCGGCGGCGATGCGCGGGGCGCCGAAGCGTTCCTTGAAGAACAGGGTGCCTATCGCCGCGCCGACGATGATCGAGGACTCCCGCAGGGCCGCGATCGGGGCGAGCGGGGCCCTGGTCTGGGCCCACAGGACCAGGCCGTACGCGATGACCGACAGGGCCGCGCCGAGCAGTCCCCGTGCCGCGTAGGGCTTCAGCTGGGGGACGAGTTCGGTGCGGCGGCGCCAGAACGCGTACGCCGGGATGGCCAAGCCCTCCAGGATCATCAGCCACGCGATGTAGCCGAGCGGGGTGCCCGAGGCGCGTACCCCGACACCGTCCACCGTGGTGTACCCGGCGATCGCCAGACCCGTCGCGAGGGCCGCCAGGATCGCCGGCCAGTGGGGGCGTTTCCCGGAGCCGCGGATGCCCCACAGGGCGAGCCCGACCAGGCCGGCCGAGGCGACCGCGACGCCCGCCGCGGCCCAGCCGTCGGGGCGTTCACCGACGAAGACGGCGGCCAGGACCGTCACCACGAGCGGGGCCGTGCCCCGGGCGATCGGATACATCTGGCCGAAGTCGCCCAGCGTGAACGACCGCATCAGCAGCAGCATGTACGCCACATGCAGGGCGGCCGAGACGAAGAGGTACGGCCAGGCCTCCGCCGCCGGGAACGGGACGAACAGGGCGGCCACCGCCCCGATCAGCAGGCCGCCCCCGGAGATCAACGTGAAGGAGACCAGCTGATCCTTGACGGCGTGCGCGATGGCGTTCCACGAGGCGTGCGTGACCGCGGCTATGAGGACCGCCAAGGCGACCAGCGGGGTCACGCCGTCTGCTCGCGCACATCCACCACGGTGGCGCCCGCGTGGCCGATCAGGGTCTTGGGGTCGAGCGGGAACACCGTGTGCGGAGTGCCCGCCGCCGCCCACACCACCGCGTGGTTCAGCAGCCCGCGGTCCGCCAGCACCCGGGTCCTGGTCGCATGGCCGAAGGGGGGTACGCCCCCGATCGCGTACCCCGTCGTCTCACGGACCAGGCCGGCCCCGGCACGCTTGACCTTCCCCGCGCCCAGTTCGCCGCGTACGCGTTCCACGTCGACCCGCGAGGACCCGTCCATCAGGACCAGGACCGGCACCCCGTCCGCCTCGAAGATCAGCGACTTGACGATCTCGCTGAGCTCGCAGCCCACCGCCGCCGCGGCCTCGGCGGCGGTGCGCGTGGCGTCCGGGAAGCGGCGTACCTCGACCTGGAGACCCAGCTCACGCAGGGCCTCGGCGAATCGGGGGTGGGCGTCGGAGGAGGAGAAGGGGGAGGCGGAGGTCGCAGGCGCGGTGTCGGGCGCGGTGTCGGGAGTGCTCATGCGCTGCACGCTACTGAACCGGACCTGGCGGACACCAGACGGATTCCGGAGTAACGCACTCCGGTTCATTTCGGTGACTTCCGGTCAAACTTTGGCCGGATAGGTGCCCGTGCCGGCCCGGGATGGCGAGGCGCTCCACAGGGCGGCCACCGCGCCGGTCAGCAGGCTGCCCTCCCCGATATCAGGGTGGACGAGAAGAGCTGGTCCTTGATGGTGTGTCCGAACATTGGGTACTCCCAACAAGACCGTAGAACTCAGGTGGAAGCCCCGTCCGACGCCTCGGGCTGAAGCCACGGACGGGGCGGTCCTGCTGATCAGCCGCTCGTGGGGACGCGCTTTTCAGGGGTGTCCAGCCACGGAGTCCCACCTGAGGCTGTGACCGTCAGACCGAATCGTTCCGGGCCGGGACGGTCATGCAGCGCCCACCAGTCGTGAGCCGCTTCCACCTCGCGCCAGAGCCGACGGCGGCCGTGCTGCCACACCGTCCACCGGGTGTCGGACTTCCCGTCCCAGTCCACGGCGGCCCACGACGTGGTATCGGTCGTGGCGAGCCAAAGGCGGGATACCACCCTTTCCGCATACGGGTTGTCGTGCCACGTCCACCACACGTCACGGAGCTGCAGCCCCATGGCGAACCGTGCGGCGAGTTCGTCTCCGGTCACCTGCCACGGAGGCAGGTTGGTGGTCGACTCGTCGGGCTGGTGGTCGTCGCGCACCACGTCCCGGAAAATCCGCAGGTTGGTCCGCTGCTGCCGCATGAGCATGAACGCACTGTGCGGAGAGAACCGGCCCGAAGCCGTCCCCTCATCGTCCACGGTCATGCGCAGCAGTCCGTAACAGATCCACGGCGACTCCCACGGAGCGAGGATGACACCCCCTGGCTTCACCTGCGTGAGCCACGGGCGTGGGACGGACCGCACGGAACACGTGGCTACGAGCCGGTCATACGGCGCGCCGTCCGCGTGTCCCATAGCGCCGTCCCCGGCGATGACTTCCACGCCGAGCCCCGACTTCCGCAGACGGTCCTGGGCTTTGGACGCCAACACGGGGTCCACTTCGACGGTCGTCACGTTCTCCGAGCCGGCGACGTAGGCCAAGAGACCCGCGTTCCACCCTGTTCCGGTGCCGATCTCCAGGACTCTTTGTTCCGGCGCCACATCGAGCATGTGCAGCATCCGGAACACGATGGACGGAGCCGAAGCGGATGACGACGCCCACCGATCTCCGTCCGTGGGCTCCTCACCGTCGTTGATCTGCGTCACTACGGAGTCATCGGCGTACACCGCCCGAAGCCACGCTTCCGGATCGTTGGCGCGGTCGCATGGCTCCAACTGGTCGCCCAAATATATACGTTCAGGTACAAAAGCGGATCGAGTGACGGACCATGCCGCTCGCTCCCACTCAGGGCGCAACGGCGTATCCATGCCGTGGTTCACTGAGCCGAGCAGATCACGGATGGCGATCTGCTCGGACGCTGCGAGATTCGGCGTCGTCACCTACTCGTCCTTCTTGTGCTTCGGCGGGTCCTTCGGCTTGGCTGTGTCGCTCGACGGCTTGGACGTGCCCGGGTCCTTCCCCCCTGAGTGCTGCCCGCTGCCACCGCTTCCGCCCTTTCCCGTTCCCCATCCCATGCCGTTGCTCCTCTTGTTGGTCACGGACTTTCCGCGGGACCCGCCCGATGGTCTTCCGTCTCCACGGAGGACCGCTGGGTGGATTTGCTGCGCCGGGCCGGCCGGGACCGCCGGTGACAGATCCTCATCGGAGGTCAGGGTCGGCGATGCGAGTCGACGCTAGAAGTGCGCCGATCCGGGGCGCTACGAACTTGCACGGGTTTGCACGCCAATTTCTAGGTACGAAGGCGGTATTGACGCTGTCTCTGCTGTTCAGCGAAGCTCGTGCAAGCCCGAGCAAGCACCTAGACCAGGGAGCCAGCCATGGCCGTAGAGTTCGTCGGCATCGACCCGAACACCGATCGGGATCACTGTCCGACGGTGCGGGCGGACACGGAAGCTCAGGAGATCTTGTTGCAAGGATGGAAGCCGGACGCCAGGGCTCAGGCCCAGTGCGAGGCGACCAGCCCGGCGAACGGATCGGTCCCCGAGGGCGAGGCCATCGTGCGGCTCCCCGCCCGCATGATTCCGGTGATCAGGGGGGCCTGCGATGCCGTCGAGCGCGCCCAGCTTCGCTGAGCTGCTCGGCCGGTGCGAGCGGTCGGCCGTCCACCTGGAGATGCGTGACTCGTACGCGACCACCGGCCGGTTCGACGAGTGGAAGCGCGGCGTGCGGTTCAACTGGGAGGACCGCGCGTCCTGGTGGCACCCGTACGACCAGTTGATCACGGACTCCGTGGCGCGGGGTGTGTCGATCCGTCGGGCCCGCATCATCTGCGAGCCGGTGACGGAGTACATCCGCTGGGAGCATTACGTGACCCACGCGAACGTGACGGCGGGGGAGGAGGTCCGATGGCTGCCGCGACGACGGGCCACGGACATTCCCCTCCCTGGAAACGACTTCTGGCTCTTCGACGGTGAGCTCCTGCGGGTGCACCACTTCTCAGGGGACGGCGCGGTAGTCGAAGATGAGATCACCTCGGACGAGGAGACCGTGAAACTCTGCTCGTCGGCCTTCGAAGCCGTCTGGGAGAGAGCGGTTCCGCACCACCTGTACGCGATCTGACGAAAGCCAGCTCCATGCCCCCGCACCCTTCACCGAGCGTTCAGCAGGCCCGCGAAGAACTGGCTGGCCGGCTGCGCGATCTCCGTAGGGATGCCGGAATCAGCGGGCGGGAGCTGGCCGTCAGGTGCGGCTGGTCGGATGCGAAGGCATCGCGTATCGGAAATGCCAGAACACCACCGTCCGACGCGGACATCCGGGCATGGTGCCGAGCCTGTGACGCCGACAGTCAGGCACCGGACCTGATCGCGGCGAACAGGCAATCCGCGGACTCCCACGTCCAGTGGAGACGACTCCAGCGCACCGGCCTCCGCCGTGTACAGGAGTCCACCGAGAGCCTGTACCAGCGAACCCGTCTGTTCCGGGTCTACGTCTCCGACGTGATCCCCGGATTTCTCCAGACGCCCGGATACGCCACCGCCCTTCTGTCTTCCATCGCGGAGTTCCGAGGGGCACCCGACGACGTGACCGATGCCGTCAAGGTCCGCATGAGGCGTAACGCGGTGCTGACCAATGGCGCACACCGGTTCTCGTTCGTTCTGGAGGAATCGGTCCTGCACCATCGGCTGTGCACGGTCGAGACCATGGCCGCGCAGCTGGGCCATCTCTTGGGGGTCATGGATCTTCAGAACGTAGCCGTGGGAATCCTGCCGTTCTCGGCCCGACGAGCGGTATGGCCCATGCCGACGTTCACGATGTTCGACGATGCCAGGGTGCACGCGGATAGTCTGGACGCCGCATCCACCCTCACGCAGCCGAGCCAAGTGGACTTGTACGCACGGGCCTTTGGGCGCCTCTCGCAGGATGCGGTGCGGGGGGCCGTCGCACGTGCTCGTGTGACGTCTGCCCTGGCTGCCCTTGGGTAGCCCGTGCTCGGCAGAGGGCGCATGACAAAGCCGCCGAACCCGTCGCCCTGGTGTGGCGACAAGGGCGGGGAGTTTTCTACCCTCGCCCCCATGAGCCTTGGCCCTGGTGAGACGCTGCTGAACGTCGTCGATGTCGAAGCGACCTGCTGGGACGGGCTGCCGCCGCCCGGTCAGGTGAGCGAGATCATCGAGATCGGGCTCACCGTGGTCGATCTCCGCGCGGGCGAACGCGTCGCCAAGCACCGGCTGCTGGTCCGGCCCGCCAGGTCGCGGGTCAGTCCGTTCTGTACGGAGCTGACCGGGCTGACCCAGGCCGAGGTGGACACGGGCCTGACCTTCGCCGAGGCATGCCGTCTGCTGGCGGCCGGGCACCGGACCGGCGAGCTCCCGTGGGCCAGTTGGGGCGACTACGACCGCAACCAGTTCACCCGCCAGTGCCGTCACACGGGCACCCGGTACCCCTTCGGCCACCGTCACACCAACGTCAAGGTCGCCTTCACCGCTTCGTACAGCCTGCGCAAACGCCCCGGCATGGCCCAGGCGCTACAGATCGCGGGCCTCCCGCTGGAGGGCCGCCACCACAGGGGCGACGACGACGCGTGGAACATCGCCGCCCTGGTGCTCGATCTCGCGGGGCGGGGCGACTGGCCGGTTCCCCAGGGGTGAGCCGGGCGGTCGCGCAGAGGTGAGCCGGGTCAGCCGTCAGCTGCCCGCGCGCAGGACGTCCGCCACCACCGGGCCTGCCGCGTCGCCGCCGTGGCCGCCGGACTGGACGACCGCCGCCGCCGCGAGGTCGTTGCTGAAGCCGGTGAACCAGCTGTTGGACGTGCCCTGTCCGTCGACCTCCGCCGAGCCCGTCTTGGCGCCCTTGTCGCCGCCGACCGAGGCCATGGCGTCCCTGCCGGTGCCCCAGGCGGCCGTCGCCCGCATCATCTGGGTGACCTGCTGGGACACATGCGCGGGCAGGGAGCGGGACGCGGTGGCGAGCTGACGGTTGTCCAGGGACTGCGGGACGATGACGGGCTGGCGGAAGGTGCCGGTCCGGGCGGTCGCCGTGATGGACGCCATGTTGAGGGCATTCATCTGGACGGTGCCCTGCCCGATGTACTGGGCCGCGGCCACGCCGCCGGTCTCCTCGGGGACGCTGCCGTCCGTGGTGACGACGCCGGTCTTCCAGTCCAGGCCGATCCCGAAGACGTCCCGGGCCTCCTTGGCGAGGGCCGCGTCGTCCTTCGTGTCGTCGATCAGCTTGATGAAGGCCGTGTTGCAGGACTTGGCGAAGCTCTGGGTGAACGTGCTGCCGTCCGGCAGGTCGAAGTGGTCCAGGTTGCGGAATGAATTGCCCTGGTACATCACGTCCTTGGGGCACTCCGTCGCGCCGTTGGCGGTGGCGAGGCCCTTCTCGATCAGCATCGCGGCCGTCATGATCTTCAGCGTCGAACCGGGCGCCTGCTTGCCCTGGAGCGCCACGTTGAACTCGGTCACCGGGTTGTTGGCCACCGCGCGTATCGCACCGGTGGAGGGTTTGACGGCGACCACCGATGCCTGGCCGAACTTCTTGACCGCCCCTTCGGCCGCCGCCTGGGCGTCGGCGTCCAGGGTCGTCCGGAGCTTGCCAGGCTTGCCCTTGGCCAGGGTCAGCAGCGTCTTGTCCGGGGCCTTCTTGCCTGCGCTCTCGATCCAGGTCTCTATGCCGGGCGTGCCGCCGACCTCGGAGCCGTACTTCGTGCGCAGGGTCTCCAGGATCGGCCCGAGCGAAGGGTACTTCTCCTTGGTCAGCGCCTTGTCGTTGTGGTCGACCGCCTCGATCTGCGGGGTGGAGGACTCGCCGGTCCGCAGCGTCGCGCCCTCCGTCAGCTGCGGGTGGACGACGGAGGGCGCCCAGTCGACCAGGGCCTTTCCGGTGGTCACACCGCGCACCACGGTCAGTTCCGAGGCGTACGACCAGGGCTTGGACTTCCCCTTGTACGAGACGGTCGCCTTCACCGTGAACGGCACCTTCGTGCCGACCGCGGGGCCCGGGGTGATCACGGCCTTGCCGGCATGGGCGTCCTCGGCGAATCCGGTGAGCAGCGGCTCGGCGGCCGACTCGTTGTTGGTGAGTGCGGAGGCGCCCGTCGCGTCCCCGGCCGCCCACGCGGTGAAGAAGTCCTTCGACGTCCCGGTGATCTCCGCCCCGCTGAGCGGTCCCGTCTTCACTTCCTGTGACGCGGACTTGGTGTCCGTACCGCCGTCGCCGTCGCCGTCGCCACCGTCACCGCCCCCGACCATGCTGTACGCCCCGTAGCCGATACCGCCGGCCACCAGGACGAACACTCCGCCGACCACGGCGACCTTCGCTCCACTGCGCATCTGTGCAGTCCCCCTCCCCAGGAGTCCCCCTTGAACGTGTTCAAGGGGGAGTTGCCGAGAACCCTAAGGGGTGGTGACGGCTGGTGAGGGCGTCGTTACCGGACCGGAATGCTGACCGGTGAGCGTTACACCCAGGTGTCCAGCCACATCCGGTCGCGCCAGGAGTCCTCCGGGATCGAGGTCCCCGTGTACAGCGGCCAGAAGTAGATGAAGTTCCAGACGATCAGCAGGACCAGCACGCCCGCGGCGATCGCCCCCAGCGTCCGGCGTCTCTCGCCGTTCGGGTCGTCCCTCGTCAGGCCCAGTTCCGCTCTGGCCCCGGTCCCCGCCGCCGGGCCCAGCAGGGCGCCGATCATCATCGACACGGCCAGACACAGGAACGGTACGAACACGACCGCGTAGAACAGGAAGATCGTGCGCTCCTGGTAGAGGAACCAGGGCAGCCAGCCCGCCGCCACCCCGCAGGCGATCGCGCCCGCCCGCCAGTCGCGCCGGAAGAACCAGCGCCACAGCACGTACAGCAGCGCGAAGCACGCCGCCCACCAGAGCAGCGGGGTGCCGATGGCGAGCACCTCGGCGGCGCACTTGCCGGTCGAGGACTCCTTGCAGCCGCTCTTCTCCTCGTAGAAGTACGAGACGGGGCGGCCCAGGATGATCCAGCTCCAGGGGTTGGACTGGTACGTGTGGCCGGAGGTCAGGCCGACATGAAAGTCGTACACCTGGTTCTCGTAGTGCCACAGGCTGCGCAGCCAGTCCGGCAGCCAGGTCCAGCTGCCGCCCTTGCCCTCGGTCGCCGCCCAGTTGCGGTAGTACCCCTTGTCCGTGACGATCCAGCCGGTCCACGAGACCACGTACGTGCCGATCGCGACCGGCACCGTGGAGATGAACGCGGGCAGCAGATCCCGCCGCGCCACCGCCCGGTACGGCCGCACCGCGCCCGCCGTGCGCCGCGCGGCCACGTCCCACAGCACCGCCATCACGCCGAACGCGGCCAGGATGTAGAGGCCGTTCCACTTCGTGGCGAACGCCAGGCCCAGCATCACGCCCGCGCCGATCCGCCACGGCCGCCACCCCAGCCGCAGGTCCTCGGCGATCCGGTAGTCCGGGCGCAGCACGCCCTCCTCCTCGTCGACCGGAAGCGCGGCGGCCAGTTTCCGGCGGGCCCAGTCGCGGTCGATCACCAGGCACCCGAAGGCCGCCAGCACGAAGAACATCAGGATCAGGTCGAGGAGCGCGGCGCGGCTCATCACGAAGTGCAGGCCGTCCACCGCGAGGAGCAGGCCCGCCAGACAGCCCAGGAACGTCGAGCGGAACAGCCGCCGGCCGATCCGGCACAGCAGCAGGACGGACACCGTGCCCAGCAGCGCGACCATGAAGCGCCAGCCGAACGGCGTGAAGCCGAAGAGCTGCTCGCCGATCCCGATGATCCACTTGCCGACCGGCGGATGCACGACATAGCCGGGCTCGACGGGGATCTTCACCCCGGACGGATTCTGCAGGATCAGTTTGTCGACGTCCTTGGGCCAGGCCCCCTCGTACCCCTGGTTGATCAGCGCCCAGGCGTCCTTGGCGTAATACGTCTCATCGAATATCACCGCGTCCGGCTTGCCCAGGTTCCAGAACCGCAGCAGCCCGGCGACCAGGGTCACCAGCAGCGGACCGCCCCAGGCGGACCAGCGCACGATCCGGTCCGCGAGCGGTGCGGGCACCCCGAGCACCGCCCACAGCCGGGGTCCCGGGCGGGTGTACGGCGGCATCAGCCGCTCGCGCAGCCCGGTCTCCGGCCGGGGCGTATGGCCGAAGCGGCGCAGCCGCCGCTGCCAGGAATGCGGCTGTTCGCCGTGCGGATCCCCGGCGTCGTGGCCCTGCTGGGCTTCGGGTGCGGTACTCGTCACCGCGCCATCGTAGGGAACGCATCTGTGCGAGGTGCGCCGCCAGGGCTGGGAGGATGACTGTTGTGACTGGAACGACTGGAACGCTGGTACTCGCAGGGACCCCCATCGGCGACGTGGCGGACGCCCCGCCACGGCTCGCCGCCGAGCTGGAGAGGGCCGATGTCGTCGCCGCCGAGGACACCCGGCGGCTGCGCCGCCTCACCCAGGCGCTCGGCATCCACACCACGGGGCGTGTCGTCTCCTACTTCGAGGGCAACGAGTCGGCGCGTACGCCCGAACTGGTCGAGGCGCTGACCGGCGGGGCGCGGGTCCTGCTGGTCACGGACGCCGGGATGCCATCGGTCTCCGACCCCGGCTACCGGCTCGTCGCCGCCGCCGTCGAGAAGGACATCCGGGTCACCGCCGTGCCGGGCCCGTCGGCGGTGCTGACGGCACTGGCCCTGTCCGGGCTGCCCGTGGACCGGTTCTGCTTCGAGGGCTTCCTGCCCCGCAAGGCGGGCGAACGGCTCGGCAAGCTCCGTGAGGTCGCCGACGAGCGCCGCACGATGGTCTTCTTCGAGGCCCCGCACCGGCTGGACGACACGCTGGCCGCGATGGCCGAGGTGTTCGGCGCGGACCGCCGGGCCGCCGTGTGCCGGGAGCTGACCAAGACGTACGAGGAAGTGAAGCGCGGCCCGCTGGGCGACCTCGCCGTCTGGGCGGCGGAGGGGGTGCGCGGCGAGATCACCGTCGTGGTCGAGGGCGCCACGGACTCCGGCAAGGAGGACCTGGACGCCGAGGAGCTCGTGCGCCGGGTGCAGGTGCGCGAGGAGGCGGGGGAGCGGCGCAAGGAGGCCATCGCGGCGGTCGCGGCGGCGGCCGGACTGCCCAAGCGGGAGGTGTTCGACGCGGTCGTCGCGGCCAAGAACGCCGCGCGGGCCCCGAAGGCCTGACAGACCCGCGAGGGCCCCGAAGGCATGACCGGCCCGGAGCGGTGGGGTATCCGACCGGTCCGGAACGCGCACACGTCAGAGGCGTTCCGTCAGCAGGGCGTGGATCGTCGCGATGAACGGGTCGGTCCTGTTCACCCGCCGGGTGGTCATGGCGGCCACGGCGGTCCCGGTGTCCGGGCGGAAGCCGAGGAACGCCTGCTGCCCGAGGGTGGCTCCGGCGTGGAAGTACACCGGTCCGCGCGGTGACGGATGGCGGAACCAGGTCAGCGTGTGCGTGTGGGCGTGCCGCAGACCGCGCCGCAGCAGCGGACGCCGTACCTCCGCGAACGCGGCGGCCAGCGGACGCGTGGGCGCCACGGCACCCGGAAGATGCGCCTCCAGGAACGTGAGCAGGTCCGACGGTGTCGACCGCATCGCTCCGGCGGCGGTGAACCCGCCGGTGTCGAGCGCGGGCAGCGGCCTGCCGTCGCGCCGGTGCCCCACGGCGTCGCTGCCCGGGGGCCCGGTGCGCGGCCGGGTGCCGTGCAGCCCGAGCGGGCCCAGCACCTCCTGCTGGAGCAGCGCCTCCCAGGGCGTGCCGGTGGCGGCGGTCAGGGTGTGCCCGAGTACGGAGACCGCGAAGTTCGAGTAGTGCCAGCGGGTGCCCGGCCGGTGGCGCGGGCGGGCCCGGAGGAACGCCCGGACGACCCGGTCGGCCGGGTAGCCGCTGTACGGCGCGGTGGACCACCGGGGCAGCGCCTGCGGGTAGAAGTCGGCCGGCACCCCGGGGAGGCCCGCGGTGTGGGTGATCAGATGGCGCAGGGTGATGGCGCGCACCGCGGGGTGCACCGGGTGGCCCGGTGCCAGCAGTCCGGCCGCCGAGTCCTCGTACCGCACCCGGCCCGCCGCGACGAGTGCGGCGAGCAGCAGCCCGGCGAAGGGCTTCGACGCGGAACCCAGCTCGTAGTGGAGCCGGTCGGGGGGTACGTCGCCGGGCGGCACGACGCCGTGCCGGACCGTGCGGTGGCCCCGGTGGCTGAGCGCGATCACGAGGCCGGGCGAGTCGATGGTCCGGGCGGCCTCGGCCAGCAGCCGGGCCCGCTCGTCGCCGTCCTGGGACGGACGGCCGGTGGGGGCCCGGCGGACGTCCTGCCGCGCCGTCACGCGGGGGCCGGGGCGGAGAGGTCGGACATGGCGCGGGACAGGGACAGTGCCGAGGCGAACGCGGCCACCAGCGTCGGGTGGTAGACGAGGTCGAAGACCGACTCCTCGTCCCCTTCCGGCATGGCGCCCATCACCGGCATCGCC
Source organism: Streptomyces sp. NBC_01433 (assembly GCF_026340105.1). NCBI lineage: Bacteria > Bacillati > Actinomycetota > Actinomycetes > Kitasatosporales > Streptomycetaceae > Streptomyces > Streptomyces sp. NBC_01433. The sequence continues at coordinate 3,304,026 of NZ_JAPEPM010000001.1, forward strand.
CCGTCCGGCTGCTGGGCCCCGGCGAACCCCTGCCAGGCGGCCGGGTCCAGGGTCGGCCGCGGCAGGCAGGCGTCGACGACGAGCAGTTCGCCCAGCAGGTCCCAGCGGCCCAGGTCGAGCCAGTCGTCCAGCCACACCGGCAGCCAGCGGGCGAGGTAGTCCGCCACCTCGGCGGGCAGCCCGGCCGGGCTCTCGCCCCAGTCGGTCAGATGGAAGACCGTGTGGGTGATGTCGTAGGCGATATGGCCCTCGACGGTCCAGGGCTCGGGCATCCGGGCGAGCCAGGTGCGCCGGTACGCCTCGTCGAGCGGCACGCTCGGCTCCACCCCGAAGCGGCGCTCCATGGCGCTGATGCCGAGGCGGCGCACCGGGAGGACCTCCAGTGCGCCCCAACTGCTCAGCCGGTGGTTGAGCCGGACGGCGGCCTCCAGGGACGGCTCGCGGAAGCCCAGCTCCCGGAACGGTACGTAGACCTCCAGGGGAACGGGGGAGAGCGGCTCGCGCCGCTGGCCGTCGACCAGCCGGGCTCCGGAGCCGAGCAGCTCGTGCCAGGCGTGGTCGAGGAGCTTGCGCGCCAGGGCGGCCTGCTGGGACCCGGCGACCCCTTCCCGGAAGATGACCTTGCCGATGAGCGCCAGCTCGCCGAGCGGCTTGAAGCGGTCCAGGGGGCCCGCCTCGGGTGCCGGGTCGTCGTCCAGCCGGAAGCCGTCCCGGTGCTCGTACAGCCATCCCAGGGCCCGCGCGCCCACGTCATGGATCTGCTGGATGCCGCTCATGCGGCAGCTCCCTTCGTACGGTGGTCCGCCAGCCGCTTCAGGGACACTGCGGCGGCGAACGCGGTCACCAGGGTGGAGTGGTAGCAGGCGAGGAAGGGGTACGGGTCCGGGGCGTCCGCTGCGTCCGCGGAGTCCGGCGCGGGCCGGACCGGGCGGGTGAGCGGCGGACCCGTCTCCGGTACGGCGCCGCTCGGCGCCTGCGCGGCGGCGAGCGCGGGCCAGGCCGTGTCCAGCAGGGCCGCGGGCGGCGGGCCCGGCAGGGCGGCGGCGACCGCGAGCAGCTCGCCGGTCAGGTCCCACTGCGTGCTCTCCAGGCAGCCGTCGACCCAGGGGGGCAGCCAGGCCCGCAGATAGGCGTCGATGTCGGCGGGCATCCGCTCCGGGACACAGCACCAGTCCGTGATGTGGAAGACGGTGTGGGTCAGCGCGTAGCCGGAGGGCCCTTCGAACATCCACGGCTCGGACAGCCCGCCCAGCCAGGTGCGCGCGAGGACCGGACCCGGGTCGGTGTGCGGGGCGACGCCGACCCGCCGCTCCGAGTTGATCAGCCCGAGCTCCCGGTTGGCGTGCTGCTCGGTGTGGGCCCAGCCCCTGGTCGCGGAGAGCGTTCCGGCCAGCCGCTCGAAACCCTCGTGGCGCAGCCCGTGTCCGGCGAAGGCGGCGTAGATCTCGTACGGGTACGCGGCGAAGGGTTCGCCACGCAGCAGCTCCAGCAGCAGGTCGCCGTCGTGCACCTGCTCCCACGCGAAGGCGATGAGCTCCCCGGCCGTCCCGTGTTCCGGGGTGTCGGGGGCGGTGCTGCGGTGGATCGTGGCGCAGAGCTGGGCCAGCTCGCCCAGGGGTTTGAGCGTGCCGTTGACCTGGGTGTGCGGCTCCAGCACGTCCTGGGGGAGGACGAAGCCCGAGCGGTGGGCGTCGGCCCAGCCGAGGGCCTGGCGCAGTACGCGGGGCAGCACGGACAGTGCCGCGTCCGTCGTACCGCCGGGCTGTGCGCCGAGGTCGGCGGTCGCCGGTGCCGTCACCGCGCCCGCCCCTCGGCCATGAGCCGGGCCGCCCGTACGTGCAGCGCGACCCGGGGGTCCGGGCCGCCCATGAGCTCGACGAAGTCGAGCCCGCGTTCCAGACCCAGGCTGTCGGGCCGGCCGTCCAGCGCGGCCAGCCAGCGGCCCGCTCCCGCCGCCTGGAGCCAGTCGCGCCGCCGCACCGCGCGCACGAACCCCCGGGACAGGTCCACGACCCGGTGGGCGGCGGCCCGGTGCACGGCCGACGAGGCGGCCGGGACGGCGAGCGGGGCCAGTACGGAGAGCTGATGGGTGAAGGACTGCCAGGGGGCCCCTTCGAGCCACGCCGCGTCGGGTTCGCCGGTGCCGTGCCCGGCGGCCGACGGCTGTCCGGTGGCGGTGGTGGCCGGTGCCGTCCGGTGCAGGGCGGACATCATGCCCCAGTGGCTCCAGGCCGTGGCGTCGGAGGAGTCGGGCCGGGGCGGGAATTCCCGCACGGCACGGTGGAGTACGGCAATGTCTCCGGGATGCGGATTGCGCCCGAAAAGAACACTGGGAAGAAGCAGATCGGCTCCGATGACGCGTACCGCGGCAATTCCTGTCCGGTTTTCCTCGTCGATTCCGGCAGCGCCGCAAACCGTGGCGAGGTGGTCCTCGCTCCGAAGAGCGAGGACCACCTCTGTTGCCAGGTCATGCACGGCACCCGCAAGGGGGGACGAGGCATGTGACTGGTCCATTTGCTACCGACTAGCCCTTCTTCGGGCGGGGGGTCGGAGGCGAGAGCAGCAGAGCGCCGCCGCCTGCGATCAGTGCGAGGTACGCGCACTCGCGCGAGTCCCGGTAGAAGCCCTCGGCCTCGCCCGGGTTGAGCGCGGCGTCGAGGTCGATCTCGATGTCGGTGGCAGTGGATTCGGTGGTGTACATGGGTTGTTCCCCGTCCTGTGGGAAGTGGGGTGTGCGTACGGTCCGAGTGAAATACACGAAATGTAAACCCGCAAATCGGACCGGTCCGCAAGGGAATTTACTCATTCAATTGAATGTGAATTCTTATAGCTCGCGCCAAGGCAATGGCCTGGGGGAATGCCTATTCCACTCACTCGGCCGGGGGGTAGTACGTGGGGCGCATTCAGCCCGGCGCGGGGAGCGCACGAGAGTGTTCGGTGCGCGGCCGGTCACGGGCGACCCTGTCCGGCGCCATGCGGGGGCAAAGGGCGGCCCAAGGAGGCCAAGAACGCATCAATGCTGGCCCTGAGCTGGTGCGTCAGCCCATACGGAGGTGTCCACTGGAGGGTGACGGGCAATCCCCGGAATGCTTGTCCGGCGGACAAGAGGAGCAAGTATGAGCGAGATCGCAGCAACCACCGTGCATGAGGCGTACGCCTTCGCCTGCATGAGGTGCGGATTCGGCTGGGAACAGGCCTACGAGATAGAGCATCACGTCGACGGCTCCGGCAACGCCTTCGTGGTCTACAAGGCGGACGGGGAGCGGGTGCCCTCACCGCTGTCCACCCCCACCTGCACGAACTGCGGTGGCCATGTGGTCCGGATCATGCGGTCCGGCCGGGTCTCCAGCGTTCAGCAGCTGCTCCAGCGCCAGCAGATCCCGAAGACCCCGAAGGCCCCGAAGTCCGCAGCGCCCGCCGAGGGGGACGCGGTCGCCGCGGCTCCGGCGGCATCGCACCACTGGCATCTGTCCGACCTGCTGCATCCCTTCCACCGCCGGTAGACGTACCGGCCGGTCACCGCGACGCCGACAGGCGTGCGGCGTTCCGCGCGGTCGGCCCGCCGGTCATCCCGTGACCGGCGGGCCGGTTCACGTCGCGGTGAGCGCGTCAGGCACGTCCTCGTACGATCGTGGGCATGAGCCGTACGGAAGCCCCGCCGCTGCCCGAGCCCCTGCGGGTTCCGGTCGCCGATTCGCACACCCACCTGGACATGCAGGACGGAACCGTCGAGGAGGGCCTGGCCAGGGCCGCGGCGGTCAATGTCACCACCGTCGTCCAGGTGGGCTGCGACGTCGCGGGCTCGCGCTGGGCCGCCGAGACCGCGGCCGCCCACCCTGCCGTGCACGCCTCGGTCGCCCTGCACCCGAACGAGGCGCCGCGCATCGTGCACGGTGACCCCGACGGCGGGTCGAGGCAGGGGATCAGGGCGCCGGGCGGGAAGGCGGCGCTCGACGAGGCGCTCGCGGAGATCGACGCGCTGGCCGCGCTCGACCACGTACGCGGCGTCGGTGAGACCGGCCTCGACCACTTCCGTACGGGTCCCGAGGGCATGGCCGCCCAGGAGGAGTCCTTCCGGGCCCACATCGAGATCGCCAAACGGCACGGCAAGGCCCTCGTCATCCACGACCGCGACGCGCACGCGGATGTGCTGCGCGTCCTCGCCGACGCGGGAGCCCCCGAGCGGACCGTGTTCCACTGCTACTCCGGCGACGCCGACATGGCCCGGATCTGCGCGGACGCCGGGTACTTCATGTCCTTCGCGGGCAACGTCACCTTCAAGAACGCCCAGCCGCTGCGCGACGCGCTGGCCGTCGCCCCGACCGAGCTGGTCCTGGTCGAGACGGACGCCCCCTTCCTCACGCCCGCCCCGTACCGAGGGCGCCCCAACGCCCCCTACCTCATCCCGGTCACCCTGCGCGCCATGGCGGCCGTGAAGGGCCTCGACGAGGACACGCTCGCCGCGGCGATCTACGACAACACCGCGCGGGCGTTCGACTACTGACGTATAGCTGGAGCGCGCGCCGAAGAGCCGGACGAAGAGCCGGACGGTGGGCGCACCCCGCCGCCTCCCGCCCGGCCAGCGGGGGGCGAGCCCGTGGCCGCGCCGCGGCCGTAGGCTTACCGGGTGAGCAGCACAGAGCCCGACGCCCTCCTGGGCCCCGCAGACATCCGCGACCTGGCCGCCAAACTGGGCGTACGCCCCACCAAGCAGCGCGGTCAGAACTTCGTCATCGACGCCAACACGGTCCGCAGGATCGTGCGCACCGCGGAGGTCCGCCCGGACGACGTGGTCGTCGAGGTCGGTCCGGGGCTCGGCTCGCTGACCCTGGCACTGCTGGAGGCGGCCGACCGGGTCGTCGCCGTGGAGATCGACGACACCCTCGCCGCCGCCCTGCCGGCCACGGTCGCCGCCCGGATGCCGGAGCGCGCCGACCGGTTCGCCCTGGTCCACTCCGACGCGATGCTCGTGACCGAGCTGCCCGGCCCGCAGCCGACCGCCCTGGTGGCGAACCTGCCGTACAACGTGGCGGTACCGGTCCTGCTCACCATGCTGGAGCGCTTCCCGAGCATCGAGCGGACCCTGGTCATGGTCCAGGCCGAGGTGGCCGACCGGCTCGCCGCGCGGCCCGGCAACAAGGTCTACGGCGTGCCGTCGGTGAAGGCCAACTGGTACGCGGACGTCAAGCGCGCCGGGTCCATCGGCCGGACGGTCTTCTGGCCCGCGCCGAACGTCGACTCGGGGCTCGTCTCCCTGGTCCGGCGCACCGAACCCATCCACACCACGGCGAGCCGGAAAGAGGTCTTCGCCGTCGTCGACGCCGCCTTCGCCCAGCGCCGCAAGACGCTGCGCGCCGCGCTGTCCGGATGGGCCGGTTCCGCGCCCGCCGCCGAGGCCGCGCTGGTCGCCGCCGGGATCTCCCCGCAGGCCCGCGGCGAGGCGCTGACGGTCGAGGAATTCGCCGCCATCGCCGAGAACAAGCCCGCCGCGACCGCCGACGTTCCCGGGAGCGGCGAGTGAGCGGGACCGTCCGTCCGACGGCCGCGGGCGTCACCGTTCGCGTCCCCGCCAAGGTCAACGCGCAGCTCGCCGTCGGCGCCGCGCGCCCCGACGGGTTCCACGACCTGGCCAATGTCTTCCTCGCCGTCGGCCTGTACGACGAGGTCACCGCCACCCCGGCCGACGAGCTGACGATCACCTGCTCCGGCCCGGACGCCGCCCAGGTCCCGCTGGACGCCAGCAACCTCGCCGCCCGCGCCGCGCTCGCGCTCGCCGCACGGCACGGCATCGCCCCCGGCGTGCACCTCCACATCACCAAGGACATCCCCGTCGCGGGCGGCATGGCGGGGGGCAGCGCCGACGGGGCCGCCGCCCTGCTGGCCTGCGACGCCCTGTGGGGCACCGGCGCCACCCGTGCGGAACTGCTCGCCATCTGCGCCGAGCTGGGCAGCGACGTCCCCTTCAGCCTGGTCGGCGGAGCGGCGCTCGGCGTCGGACGCGGTGAACAGCTCACCCCCGTCGAGGTCGGCGGCACCTTCCACTGGGTCTTCGCGGTCGCCGACGGGGGGCTCTCCACCCCGGCGGTGTACGGCGAGTTCGACCGGCTCACCGCCGGTACGGACGTCCCCGCGCCCACCGCGTCCGAAGCGCTCCTGGACGCCCTGCGCTCCGGCGACTCCGGCGCACTCGCGGCGACCCTGAGCAACGACCTCCAGCCCGCCGCGCTCTCCCTGCGCCCCTCGCTGGCCGACACCCTCGCCGCGGGCACCGGGGCGGGCGCCCTGGCCGCGCTGGTCTCCGGCTCCGGGCCGACCACCGCGTTCCTGGTGGCGGACGAGGCGTCGGCCCGCAAGGTGGCCGACGCCCTGCTCGGCTCCGGGACCTGCCGGAACGCGCGGATCGCGGTGTCGCCCGCCCCCGGTGCGACCGTCGTCTGACGCCGGAGTCCGCCCCCGGTGCGACTGTCGTCCGACGCCGGGGGTCCGCCCCCGGTACGACCGTCGCCCGACGACGGGTACTCAGACGGGAATTGAGTACGGTCGCGCTCCCGCCCCCGGGCGATCGGCGCGACCGTACCCGTATGGGATCAAGTGTTCGTGCGGGATCGAGTGTTCGTGAACTGGCCGGGGCGACGCCCGCCACCCGGGACCGCTACATCGACCTGCTGCGCGTCGCCTCGCTCGGCACGGTCGTCCTCGGCCACTGGCTGATGGCCGCCGTCACGTCCGACGGCGTCGGCAACCTGCTCGCCGTCGTCCCCGGCCTCCAGCCGCTGACCTGGCTGCTCCAGATCATGCCGGTGTTCTTCTTCGTCGGCGGCTTCTCGCACGCCCTGTCCTACCGCTCCCTGCTCCGCAAGCGCCCCGAGGGCTCCACGGACTCCGTCTACTCCGCCTTCCTGCGGGCCAGGCTCCAGCGGCTGCTGCGGCCCACCGTGGTCTTCATCCTCGTCTGGGGCGCGGCCGCGCTGATCGTCCAGCTGCTGGGCGGGGGCGGCGGGCTGACCGGGGTCACGCTGCGGCTGGTGACCCAGCCGCTCTGGTTCATCGGGATCTACCTCGCCATGGTGGCGTTCACCCCGCCGCTGCTGAAGCTGCACCAGCGCTACGGATGGGGTGCCTTCGCCGCGCTCGCCGGTGCCGCGGTCGCCGTCGACGTCCTGCGGTTCGCCGCCTCGGTCCCGTACGTCTCGTTCCTGAACTTCGCCTTCGTCTGGCTCGCGGTCCACCAGCTCGGGTTCCTGCGCGCCGACGGCCGCATCCGCCGCCCAGCCCTGCTCGCCGGGGCCGGACTGGTCTCCGCCGCGGCGCTGGTGGCGCTGGGCCCGTATCCGCTGTCCATGGTCGGCATGCCCGGCGAGAAGGTCAGCAACATGGCCCCGCCCACCCTCGCCCTGCTCTGCCACGGCCTCTGGCTCGTCGGCGCCGTCGAGCTGCTGCGCGGACCGGGCGCCCGCCTCGTCGCCCGGCCCCGGGTCTGGCGCACCGTCGTCGCCGCCAACGGGATGGCGATGACCGCGTTCCTCTGGCACCTCACCGCGATGCTCGGGGTGTACGGGGCGATGCTCGCCCTCGACGTCCCGCTGCCCGAACCGGCCACCGGCGCCTGGTGGGCCCAGGTCCCGCTCCGGCTCGCGGCGGCCGTCGCCGTCACCGCGGGGCTGGTCGCCGTCTTCCGTACCTTCGAACGGCCGGTCCCCGCCGTGCCGGGCAAGGGCTCCGGCCCCGTCTCGGCGCTCGGCGCGACGCTCTGCCTGCTCGGTGTGCTCGGCCTGTCCATGGTGGGCTTCGGCGGGCTCCTGGAGGGGCACACCGCGCTGCTCATCGCGGTACGGGTCAGCGCCCCGGCCGCCGTCGCGATGACCCTCGGCGGCTGGCTGCTGGTGGAACGCGCGGGGCGATGAGCACGGTGCCGGGCCCGGACGGGGCCGGGGCCGGGGCGTCGGTGCCCCGCCGCGCCGTACCCTGGGGGAGTCGAACAGTCCCCCTGGGCAGGAGTGAAATGGCCGTCAATCTGGTCAATGTCGAGCAGGTCAGCAAGGTGTACGGCACCCGTGCCCTGCTCGACGGCGTATCCCTCGGGGTGTCCGAGGGCGACCGGATCGGTGTCGTCGGCCGCAACGGCGACGGCAAGACGACCCTCATCCGGATGCTCGCCAAGCTGGAGGAGGCGGACACCGGCCGGGTCACGCACAACGGCGGGCTGCGTCTCGGGGTCCTCACCCAGCACGACTCCCTCGACCCGACGGCGACCATCCGCCACGAGGTCATCGGCGATCTCGCCGACCACGAGTGGGCGGGCAGCGCCAAGATCCGTGATGTGCTCACCGGGCTGTTCGGCGGGCTCGCCCTGCCCGGCTTCGAGCACGGCCTGGACACCGTCATCGCCCCGCTCTCCGGCGGTGAGCGCCGCCGTATCGCGCTGGCCAAGCTGCTCATCGGCGAACCGGACCTGATCGTCCTCGACGAGCCCACCAACCACCTCGACGTCGAGGGCATCTCCTGGCTGGCCGGACATCTGCGGGCCCGCCGCTCGGCGCTCGTCTGCGTCACGCACGACCGGTGGTTCCTCGACCAGGTCTGCACCAGCATGTGGGACGTCCAGCGCGGCACGGTCCACGAGTACGAGGGCGGCTACAGCGACTACGTCTTCGCCCGCGCCGAACGGGAGCGGATCGCCGCGACCGAGGAGTCCAAGCGGCAGAACCTGATGCGCAAGGAGCTGGCCTGGCTGCGCCGCGGCGCCCCCGCCCGTACGTCGAAGCCGCGCTACCGCATCGAGGCCGCCAACGAGCTGATCGCCGATGTGCCGCCGCCGCGCGACACCAGCGAACTGATGAAGTTCGCCAACGCCCGCCTCGGCAAGACCGTCTTCGACCTGGAGGACGTGACCATCCAGGCCGGGCCCAAGACGCTGCTCACCCACCTCACCTGGCAGCTCGGTCCGGGCGACCGGATCGGCCTGGTCGGGGTCAACGGCGCGGGCAAGACCTCGCTGCTGCGGGCGCTGGAGGAGGCCTGCCGTACGCAGGGCGAGGAGCAGCCGGCCGCCGGAAAGGTCATCGTCGGCAAGACCGTCCGGCTGGCCTACCTCTCCCAGGAGGTCACCGAGCTGCCCCCGAACCTGCGGGTGCTGGAAGCCGTCCAGCAGGTGCGCGACCGGGTCGACCTGGGCAAGGGCCGCGAGATGACCGCGGGCCAGCTCTGCGAGCAGTTCGGCTTCTCGAAGGAGAAGCAGTGGACCCCGGTCGGCGACCTGTCCGGCGGTGAGCGGCGCAGGCTGCAGATCCTGCGGCTGCTGATGGACGAGCCCAACGTGCTCTTCCTCGACGAGCCGACCAACGACCTGGACATCGAGACCCTGACCCAGCTGGAGGACCTCCTCGACGGCTGGCCCGGGTCGATGATCGTGATCTCCCACGACCGGTTCTTCATCGAGCGGACCACGGACCGGGTGATGGCGCTGCTCGGCGACCGCGCACTGCGGATGCTGCCGCGCGGGATCGACGAGTACCTGGAGCGCAGGCAGCGGATGGAGGAGACGGTCACGCCCTCCGCCGCCCCGGCAGCGCCCGGCCGGACGTCCGCGCCGGTCCCGGCCGTGTCGCCGCAGGAGGCGCGGGCGGCGAAGAAGGAGCTCCAGAAGGTCGAGCGGCAGCTCGACAAGATGTCGACGCGGGAAACCACCCTGCACGCGCAGATCGCCGACAACGCCACCGACTTCGAGAAGGTCGCCAAGCTCGACGCCGAGCTGCGCGAACTGGTCACGGAGCGCGATGTGCTGGAGATGCGCTGGCTGGAGCTGGCCGAGGACGCCTGACGGCCATGGTGTGACGGGGTGGTGAAGGCGGGGCAGGCGGTACGGAAGGTGCGGGCGGGGCGGGTGGTAGAAAGAAGCCCCGCCCGGGGTTGATGTGAACCCTGCGGAACGGGGCCGCACGAGGGGGACGTACCGATGACTCAGCCGCCCGGCCAGCAACCGCCGCAGGGAGGATTCGGGGCGCCGTTCGATCCGACGCCCGGTCTGTACGGGCAGCCGCCGCAGCCGTCCCAGCCTCCGCAGCCTTCGCAGCAGCCGTACGGGCAGCCCCAACAACCCCCTCAGCCGCAGCCGTACGGACAGCCTCCCCAGTACCAACAACCTACGCAGTACCAACAGCCCCCGCTGTACGGGCAGCCTCCGCAGCCCCCGCCGTACGGGCAGCCCCAACAGCCCCCGCAGCCACCGCAATCCGGCGCCCCCGGGTCCGGCGGGCGTTCCCGGCGCAGGACCGTGGGCATCGTTTCCGCCGCCCTCGCCGGAGTCCTGATCGTCGGCGGCGGCGTCTGGTTCGCCGTGGTTAAGGGCGACAGCGGCGGCGATGACGCCAAGAAGCCCGTCGCCGAGAAGAGCGCCGAACCCGGTGCGCCGAGCGGTCCGTCCGGGGCCGGGGCGAGTCCGGCCCCCGGGCCCGACCAGCTCAACGCGGGGCGCGGGGCCGGGGAGGGCAAGGTCCTCTGGGTCCAGCAGAACGGGGTAGACCTGCCCCGCAACGGCGCCGACGCGCAAGGTCCCTGGCTCGTCGGCGACACCGTGGTGAAGGCCATGTACCGCACGGTGTCCGCCTATTCGGTCGTCGACGGCAAGCAGAAGTGGAGCCTGAGACTCGCATCCAACGTCTGTGCCGCCCCGACCCGGGCGGCCGCCGACGGCAAGATCGTCATCGGTGTCAACGACAGCACCGCGGGCGACGCGTACTGCGACCACCTCCAGATGATCGACCTCACCACCGGCAAGGCCGGCTGGCGCAAGGGCTACGACCGGCCCGGCGCCTGGGACGGGCTCTCCGACGTCACCATGGCGATCAACGGTGATGTCGTGACCGTGGGGCGGACCAGCCGCACGGACGCCTACCGGATCAGTGACGGCAAGGTGCTGTGGGGCAAACTGCCCGGAAACTGCCAGCCGTTCGGCTTCGTCAGCGGCGACCTTCCGCTCGCCGCCACCAGCTGCCAGACCGAGGCCGACGACCACAAGGAGCAGCAGGTACAGCGGATCGATCCGGCCACCGGCAGGGTCCAGTGGACGTACAAGGTCAAGAAGGGCTGGCAGGTCGACCAGTTCTACTCGGTCAGTCCGCCGGTGGTCTCCCTGAAGAAGGGGGAGGACCAGTGGGGCGTCGCCGTCCTCAACTCCGATGGCACCTACCGCTCCCAACTCGTCGGCGGCAGCGACGACTACGGGCCGAGCTGCGCCAAGGAACTGCGTACCCAGGGCAAGAACCTCGACAACTGCCTGGGTGTCGCGACCGACGCCGCCACCGACACGTTCTACCTGGCGACGAAGCCCAAGCCCGGTGCGAGGGACATCACCAACGCCGTCGTGGCCTTCGACCTGAAAACCGGCGCGTCGAAGTGGAAGGCCGCCGCGCCCGCAGGGCAGACCCTGATGCCGTTGCGCGTCGAGGGCGGCAAGGTGCTGATGTATCTGAGCGCGGCCAAGGGCAAGGGCGGTGGCATCATGTCGCTCCCGCCGACGGGGGGCACGCCGCAACCGGTCCTGCGGCACCCGGCGTCCGCCGCCGCCGTGGAGCGGGGCTTCTTCAGCCCGTTGGTCGCGTACGCGGACGGACGGACGCTGCTCATGCATCCCACCGTCAGCGGAGGCACCGACGAGGAGGAGAAGGCCATGCCGACCATGGTCGCCTTCGGTGACTGACGATCAGGTCCGGCCGGGGCATAACGAGGGCATCACAAGGCGGTTCTCCCTTGGGAACAGGGGACAGGCCGACCCGGTGTAGGCCGTGTCGCGGGTGGTACAAAGAAGCCCCGCTCGACTGTCGTGACACTGCGGGAGCCATGCCCGATTCGCTCCTTTCCGAGGGGAATTCAGCCCAGCGGAATCGCGGGGGAGACCGGAACGGGCACCGGACCGCACGAAGGGGGACGTGCTGATGACCCAGCCGCCCAGCCAGCAACCGCCGCAGGGAGGCTTCGGGGCTCCGCAGGGGCCGCCGCAGGGAACTCCTCAGCCGCCGCACCAGGCCCAGCCGCCCCAGGCACCGCAGACGCCGCCGCCCGCGCAGCCCCCGGCCGGCCCACCGCAGACGCCGCCCCCCGGACAGCCCGGCTACGGCTATCCGCAGGCCCCGGGCCAGGACCCCGGAGGCTACGGCTATCCGCAGGCGCCCGGCCAGGCCCCCGCGCAGGCCCCGGGTCCGTATGCCCATCAGCCCGGCCCGTACGGTCAGCAGGCCCCGGGACCGTACGCCCAACAGCCGGGCCCGTACGGTCAGCAGGCCCCGGGACCGTACGCCCAGCAGCCGGGCCCGTACGGTCAGCAGGCCCAGGCCGGTTACGGCTATCCGCAGCAGCACCCCGGCGCGCCCGTGCCCGGCGCTCCTGTGCCCGGCGGCCCGGCCGGATCCGGCGGTGGCGGCTTCCTCAAGGGCAAGCCCGCCGTGATCGGTGCCGCGGCGCTCGCCGTCGTCCTGGTCGTCGGCGCCGGTGTCTGGTTCGCCGTGGGCGGGGGCGACGACGACAAGAAGCCCATCGCCAACGGGAGCACCGACCCCAAGGCGCCCAGCGGTTCGCCCACGGTCGACGAGGGCGACGGCAACGGTGACGGCCGTGCGGTGGACGACGACCTCAACGCCGGGCGCAAGCCGGGCGAGGCGAAGGTGCTCTGGCTCCAGCAGAACGACGTCGACCTGCCGGGCAACGGCGCCGACGTGTACGGGCCCTGGATCGTCGGGGACACCGTCGTCAAGGCCATGTACCGCAGCGTCGCCGCCTACTCCGTGGCCGACGGCAAGCAGAAGTGGGCCTTCCCGCTTCCCGCCGATGTGTGCGCGACGCCCAACCAGCCGACCGCCGACGGCAAGATCGTCGTCGGCGTGAAGAACGGCACTTCGGACAAGGCCGACTGCTCCGACCTCCAGATGATCGACCTCAACACCGGTAAGGCGGGCTGGAAGAAGTCGATCACGAAGAACGGCACCTGGGACCTGATGTCCGACATCGGTCTCGCGATCAGCGGCGACACCGTCACCGTCGGGCGCACCAGCAACTCCAACGCGTACCGCGTCAGCGACGGCAAGGAACTGTTCGGCAAGCCGTCGGGCAACTGCCAGCCCTTCGCGTTCGCGGGCGGCCCGAAGCTGATCGCCGCGACCAGCTGCCGCACCGACGACCTGAACAACCCGCAGCACCAGATCCAGGAGCTCGACCCCACCACCGGCAAGGCCAAGTGGACGTACCAGCCGCCGCGTGGCTGGGAGGTGAAGAAGGTCTACTCGGTGAGCCCGCTGGTCGTCTCCCTCACCCACGAGAAGAAGAAGCAGTGGTCCATCGTCGCGCTCAAGGAGAACGGCACGCTCCGTTCCCAGCTGATCAGCGACAAGGGTGACAAGCTCTCCACCAACTGCGGCCACGACTTCAGCATCTTCGGCGAGAAGCTCGAAGGGTGCAGCGGCGTCGCCGCCGACGCCAACACCTTCTACATCGCGACCGAGGCCGACACCAGCGGCACCGGCCGGACCAACAAGGTCGTCGCCTTCGACCTGAACACCGGCAAGACCAAGTGGAAGGCGGACGCCCCGGCGGAGCGGGTGCTTCAGCCGCTGCGCATGGAGGGCGGCAACGTGCTGCTCTACATGGAGGCGAAGTACGACAAGGGCGGGGCGATCGCGACGCTCCCGCCGGCCGGGGGCACCCCCAGCGTCGTGCTTCAGCACCCGGACGGGACGACCCGCTTGGAGAGCAGCTTCTTCACGTCCAAGATCGCCTACGCGGGCGGCCGTTCCTTCGTCATGAGCGGGCGCATCAGCGCGACCAATGACAAGAAGGAGATGGAGCAGAAGACGATGATGGTGTTCGGCAAGTGACGGTTCACGACGGCACCCGACGGAACACGGCCGAAAGCCACCGGCCTCGACCCCACACACCCCCTTCTCCCGAGGTACGTACGCCATGACGCAGCCGCCCCAGCCGCCGAACGAGCCGTCCCCCGGCGGATTCGGCGCCCCGCAGGACCCGCCGCCCGATGGGTTCGGCGACCCGACCCCGCCGCCGTCGGACGCCTTCGGCAAGCAGCCGCCGCAGGCCGCGCCCGCCGGTGGGTACGGAAGTCCGCCCACCCCGCCTGCCGGGGGTTACGGGAGTCCGCCGACCCCGCCTGCCGGGGGTTACGGGAGTCCGCCGACCCCGCCTGCCGGGGGTTACGGAAGTCCGCCCACCCCGCCCGCCGGTGGCTACGGCTACCCGGCCGCCCCGGGTGCGGGCGGCTACGTCCCCCCGCCCGCGCCGCAGCCCAACGGGTACGGCTACCCGAACGGACCGCAGGGCAGCTACGGCTACCCGCAGGGACCGTCGTCCGGGCAGCCCGGCATGCCTCCGCAGCAGGGGTACGGCTACCCGACCCAGCCGATGCAGCCGCAGTACCTGGTCCCGGAGCAGGGCGGGAACGGCGGCAAGAAGTTCACCACCCAGATGCAGATCATCGTCGCCGCGGCCGTCGCCGTGGTGCTGATCATCGGCGGCGGCGTCATCTACGCCTCCGGCGGCGGTGACGACAAGGACGGCGGCACCGAGGCGGCCTCCACCGGCACCACCGGCGGCGAGGACAAGGGCGCCGAGGGCGACGGACTCGTCGGCGGCGACGAGAAGGCGCCCACGAACACCAAGTCCAAGGTCGGATTCCAGCTTCCGCAGCCGAAGGTCACGGACGTCACCGCGGTCGCGGGCTCCTGGCTCACCGACAAGGCGTACGTGAAGACCGGCGTGAACGAGATCGTCGGCTACGACTCGGCCAAGGGCACCAAGCTCTGGTCCATCCCGCTGCCCGGTCAGCTCTGCGCCGCCTCCCGGCACATGAGCAAGGACTTCAAGACGGCGATCACGTTCGAGGCGGGCAAGCCGACCAAGGCGAAGAAGTACCAGCCGTGCAACCAGGTCGGCGCGCTCGACCTGGCCACCGGCAAGCTGCTGTGGAGCAAGTCGGTCACCGCCGCCACCAGCGGTGACGAGCCGATCAGATTCGACGAGGTCACGCTCAGCGGCACCACGGTCGCCGCGGGCGGCACCAGCGGCGGTGCCGCCTTCAACCTCACCACCGGCGCCGAGCTGTGGAAGCCGAAGGTCACCACCGACGGCTGCTACGACAAGGGGTACGGCGGCGGCGAGGCCCTCGCCGTGGTCCGCATGTGCGGCACGTACGACGAGCCGCAGCTCACCATCCAGGCCCTGAACCCGGCCACCGGCGCGCCGATCTCCTCGTTCAAGATGCCCACCGGCGTCGAGTACGCGAGCATCGTCTCCACCAAGCCGCTGGTCGTCGCGGCCGACGTCGGCGACACCGCCGGTGACGGCAGCAGCATCTCGGACTTCTTCTCGATCGACGCGGCCACCGGCAAGCTGATCGTGCGGATCTCGGCCGACGGCGACAAGTACGCGGCACGCTGCGGCTCCACCGAGGTCGAGCAGTGCCAGCACCTGGCCGTCGGCAACAACCGGATCTACGTGCCGACCGAGGAGCACGAGGGCGGCGGCGACTACGGCGACACCAACGAGATCGTCGCCTTCGACCTGACCACCGGCAAGATCGTCGGCGGCAGGGCGGACGCGGGCGACCGCTACACGCTGACCCCGCTGCGGATGGACGGCTCCAACGTCATCGCGTACAAGCAGCCCCCCTACGACAAGGGCGGCCAGGTCGTCTCCATCAACGGCTCCACCTTCAAGCAGACGCTGCTGATGGAGAACCCGGGCGAGGAGGCGGTCCGCGACGCGGAGACCAGCTTCTCCGGGGACTACGCCGAGATCATGTACTCCCAGGGGAGGCTGTACATGTCCGAGGTGATGATCAGCGAGCCCCGCGAGAGCTCGCTGGAGGACAAGCAGTACCTGGTGGTCAGTTTCTCCACCAGCTGATCACTCACACTCATCGGCCGACCCGTTCGCGCGGGCACGCGCCAAGGCCCTGCCGGTCGATCACCGACCGGCAGGGCCGATCGTTTTCCGCCTCTCAAGTGGCCCTGAACAAAGCAGAATTCGGCATTCTGGGGGGCGTGCGGCGGGTAAGGTGCGCAACCTCGAACAAGCGGGTAGCTTGCCGGGGCAGACGGGGTGGGGCGAGCGGGCCGGGGCCGGTAGCCGGGGCACACAGGGGGACTTGGGGGCGTGTTCGATGGGCGGCGTGCGGCTCATGGTGGTCGATGATCACCGACTGCTCGCCGAGGCACTCGCCTCGGCGCTGAAACTGCGCGGGCACCGGGTGCTCGCGGCGGCCGCGCCGACGTCCGGTGCGGCGGAACTGGTGGTCAGCAGAGCCCCGGAGGTCTGTCTCTTCGGCACGGCGTCCCCCGCCGAGCCGGGGACCTTCGACCCGATCGCGCGGATCGGGCGGGAGCGCCCGCAGGTGGCGGTGGTGGTCCTGGGCCCGGTGCCGAGCCCGCGCGGGATCGCGGCCGCCTTCGCCGCCGGGGCCGTGGGATACGTGCGGCACGACGAGCGGATCGAGGGCGTGGAACGGGCCATGGCCAAGGCCCGCGCCGGAGAGAGCGCCATCGCCCCGCAGCTGCTCAGGGCAGCCTTCGCCGAACTGCTCAACCCGGCGGTCCAGCCGGACGACGAGGGCCGCCGGCTGTTGCAGATGCTCACGCCGCGCGAGGCGGAGGTGCTGGTCCGGGTCGCGGAGGGCGAGGACACCCGGCTGATCGCCGCCGGGATGGGGATCGCGTCGAGCACCGCGCGTACGCATGTGCAGCGGCTGCTGATGAAGCTCGGTGTGGGCTCCCGGCTGGAGGCCGCGGCCCTCGCGGCCCGTACGGGACTGCTGGACCGGGCGGCCGAGGGCGCGCCGCGGGGGCCGGGCACGCTCGGCTGAGTCCCCGCCGGCCGCGTGATCCTTGGGGCTCCCTGTTCGTTTGTGATCGAGCCGGCGAGGAGGTGCACCCGCGCACCTCCTCGCCGAACTCTGCTGTCCGCCCCGAACCCCGGGCTGCCGCACCCTTGTTCCGCCGCAACCCTGGCTGCCACACCCCTGGTCGCCGACCGGACGCCACATCATTGACGAGCATGTTTGCTTGTGATTAATTATGTGTGGTTATGTTTGGAGGAACCTGGTGAAGAAAACGGTTACGACCCTCGCCGACGGCCGTGAGCTGATCTATTACGACGCCGCGGACGACACCGTCCGCGAAGCCGTCGACCGCCGCCCCCTCGACCCGGTCGCGACCTCGTCCCGCATCCGCCGCGACCCGCTCCTCGGCGACTCGGTGGCTATCGCCTCGCACCGGCAGGGGCGTACGTACCACCCGCCCGCGGACGAGTGCCCGCTCTGCCCCTCGCGGGACGGGCGGCTCAGCGAGATCCCCGACGACCACTACGACGTCGCCGTCTTCGAGAACCGCTTCCCCTCCCTCGCGGGTGACTCCGGCCGCTGCGAGGTCGTCTGCTTCACCTCCGACCACCGGGCGTCCTTCGCCGACCTCACCGAGGAACAGGCCGCCCTGGTCCTCGCGGCCTGGACCGACCGCACCGCCGTGCTCGCCGAGCTGGACCAGGTCGCCCAGGTCTTCTGCTTCGAGAACCGCGGCGCCGAGATCGGGGTGACCCTCGGCCACCCGCACGGCCAGATCTACGGCTACCCCTTCGTCACCCCGCGCACCGAGCTGATGATGCGCTCCGCGCACCGGCACCGCG
This sequence comes from Streptomyces sp. NBC_01433, assembly GCF_026340105.1. NCBI lineage: Bacteria > Bacillati > Actinomycetota > Actinomycetes > Kitasatosporales > Streptomycetaceae > Streptomyces > Streptomyces sp. NBC_01433. Next base: position 3,321,708 of record NZ_JAPEPM010000001.1, read on the forward strand.
AGGAGACCGGCCGCAACCTCTTCGAGGACGTCGTGGCCCGCGAGGAGGCGGACGGCTCGCGCATCGTGCTCAGCGGCGAGCACTGGGTCGCCTTCGTGCCGTACGCGGCGCACTGGCCGTACGAGGTCCATCTCCACCCGCGCCGCCGCGTCCCCGACCTCCGCGAGCTGGACGGGGCCGCCCGCACAGAGTTCCCACAGATCTACCTGGAACTCTTGAGGCGATTCGACCGGATCTTCGGCCCCGGCGAACCGCCGACCCCGTACATCTCGGCCTGGCACCAGGCGCCGTTCGGGGTCCCGGGTCGGGAGGACTTCGGACTCCATCTGGAGCTTTTCACCATTCGACGTACCTCCGGCAAGCTGAAGTTCCTCGCGGGTTCCGAGTCCGGCATGAGTGTGTTCATCAACGACGTGCCGCCGGAAGCCGCGGCCCAGCGACTGCGAGAGGTAGCGAGCGAGTGAGCAACCCCCAGAAGAAGTACCTGGTGACCGGTGGCGCGGGATATGTCGGCAGCGTGGTCGCCGCGCATCTCCTGGAGGCCGGACACGCGGTGACCGTCCTGGATGACCTGTCCACCGGGTTCCGGGAGGGGGTCCCGGACGGGGCCGAGTTCATCGAGGGCCGCATTCAGGACGCGGCCAAGTGGCTGAACCCCGACTACGACGGGGTGCTGCACTTCGCCGCGTACTCCCAGGTCGGCGAGTCCGTCGTCGACCCGGAGAAGTACTGGGTCAACAACGTCGGCGGCACCCTCGCCCTGCTCGCCGCGATGCGCGACGCCGGGGTGCGGACCCTGGTCTTCTCCTCCACCGCGGCCACCTACGGCGAGCCGGTCTCCAGCCCGATCACGGAGTCCGACCCGACCGCGCCCACCAGCCCGTACGGTGCCTCCAAGCTCGCCGTCGACCACATGATCAGCGGCGAGGCGGCCGCGCACGGCCTGGCCGCCGTCTCGCTCCGCTACTTCAACGTGGCGGGCGCGTACGGCAGTTGCGGGGAGCGCCACGCCCCCGAGTCGCACCTGATCCCGCTGGTGCTCCAGGTCGCCCTGGGGCAGCGCGAGTCGATCTCCGTCTACGGTGACGACTATCCGACCCCGGACGGCACCTGCGTCCGCGACTACATCCATGTCGCCGACCTCGCCGAGGCCCACCTCCTGGCGCTCGGCGCGGCCACCACCGGCGAACACCTGATCTGCAACCTCGGCAACGGCAACGGCTTCTCGGTGCGCGAGGTCGTCGAGACCGCCCGGCAGGTCACCGGCCACCCCGTCCCCGAGACCGCGGCCCCGCGCCGCGCCGGTGACCCGGCCGTGCTCGTCGCCTCCGCCACCGCCGCCAGGGAGCGCCTCGGCTGGCAGCCGTCCCGCGCCGGTCTGGCCGGAATCATCGCCGACGCCTGGGCGTTCGCCCGCCGAGAGGAGCCCACCACCCCATGACGGAAGCCACCACCGAGGCCGCCGCGCAGGCCGCCGCACAGCCCTCCGCGCAGGACGCCGCGCCGGTCGCCGCCGAGGCCGTGACCACCGCCGATGCCGACAACACCGAGCTGGTCGCCGGCTTCACCGAGCTGTACGGGACCGCGCCCGAAGGGGTCTGGGCGGCACCCGGGCGGGTGAACCTGATCGGTGAGTACACCGACTTCAACGACGGCTTCGTGATGCCGCTCGCGCTCCCGCACACCGCGCGCGCGGCCGTCGCCCGGCGGACCGACGGCGAGCTGCGGCTGCACTCCACCGACGTCCCCGGCGGCGTCGTCCAGCTCCGCGTCGACGAGCTGGTCCCGCACGCGGGCCACGGCTGGGCCGCCTACCCGGCAGGCGTGGTCTGGGCGCTGCGCGAGGCGGGCCACCGGGTCACCGGCGCGGACATCCAGCTGACCTCCACCGTTCCCACCGGCGCCGGGCTCTCCTCGTCCGCCGCCCTCGAAGTGGTCACCGCGCTCGCCCTGAACGACCTGTTCGAGCTCGGCCTGACCGCCTCCGAGCTCGCGGTGCTCGGCCAGCGCGCCGAGAACGCGTTCGTCGGCGTGCCCTGCGGGGTCATGGACCAGATGGCCTCCGCCTGCTGCACCGAGGGCCACGCCCTGTATCTGGACACCCGCGACCTCAGCGGGCGCCAGGTCCCCTTCGACCTGGCCGCCCAGGGGCTGACCCTGCTGGTCGTCGACACCCGGGTCAAGCACGCGCTCGGCGACGGCGCCTACGCCGAGCGCCGTGCGGCCTGCGAGGAGGGCGCCCGGATCCTCGGCATACGGACCCTGCGCGATCTCCCGTACGACGGTCTGGGCGCCGCGCTCGACACCCTCGCCGCGTCCGGGGCGGACGAGTCCGTCGTGCGCTGCGTACGCCATGTGGTCGGCGACAACCGGCGTGTCGAGCAGGTCATCGCCCTGCTCGACGCGGGCGACGTACGCGCCGTCGGCCCGGTACTCGACGCGGGCCACGAATCGCTCCGGGACGACCTGCGGGTCTCCTGCCCGGAACTGGATCTGGTGGTCTCGGCGGCGAACGCGGCCGGGGCGCTCGGGGCCCGGATGACCGGCGGCGGCTTCGGCGGCTCGGCGATCGTGCTGGTGGACCGGGCGCGGGCCGAAGCGGTCACCGACTCCGTGCGGGAGGCGTTCGCCTCGGCAGGTTACGCCGCCCCGGGCGTCTTCACCGCGGTGCCGTCGGCGGGCGCCCGCCGGCTCGTCCGAGCTGCTTGGTCAGGATGAACTCGGTGATGCCGGGCGGGTAGTTGTCGACCCGCCCGGCCTCTTCGTACCCGTGTCTCCGGTAGAAGCCGGGGGCCTGGAAGTCCCAGGTCTCCAGCCGGGAGGCGGTGCAGGACCGTTCCGTACGGGCCACCCGTTCGGCCTCGGCGAGCAGCCGTGAACCGAGGCCGATGCCGCGGTGGGTGGCCTCGACCCAGAGCAGCTCCACATGGAGCCAGTACGCCCAGGTCCGTCCGGTCAGCCCGCCGACGATCCCGCCCCGCTCGTCCAGGACCCATACCTCCAGGGGGACTTCGTGCTCGGCGGGGGTGGAGAGCAGTGCGCGCAGTTCCGGTGAGTCGGCTCTGTTGTCGTCCCGCAGACGCCCGTTCAGCAGAATGCGACGTTCTCTGTCTACTTCTGTCTCAAGACGGAACATGCAGCACACCCTAAGACCGGCCGGCACATGGGGGGCGGCCCCCATGTGCCGGCCGGTCCAGGACCGACCGGCGGAACACCGTGGGCCACCAGTTCCGCGAATCACCTTCCCCCGTCGGCCCCCGCCCGTACGCTGATGCTCAGCACCGGTGGGGGCCGGTGTCGATTCAGGGGACGAGACAGTCGGGTACGACGCCCGGATGGGGTGGCAGCCGGTACACGGCGGCGGCCGTGGGGCTGTGGACCACCACCTCGATGTTCCGGGTGTCGTACCCGTACCGGCCCGTCCCGGCCGAAGGGGATGTCTGTGGCGCGAATCCGGGTTCTCGTGGTCGACGATCACCGTATCTTCGCCGAGTCGCTCGCCGCCGCGCTCGCGGCCGAACCGGACGTCGATGTGGCGGCGGCCGGCAGCGGTCCGGCCGCGCTGCGCTGCCTGGACCGCGCGGCGGCCGAGGGCCACGGTTACGACGTGATGCTGATCGATGCCGAGCTGGGCATCCTGGCCACGGACGGAGCCCGTCCCGTCCCCGTACCGCAGCACGGGGAGAACGGTCCGGTCGACGGCATCTCGCTGGTCGCCGGGGTCCGTACGGGCCGCCCGTCGGTCCGTACGGTGGTGCTCGCCGAGAGGGACGACCCCCACCGGGCGGCGCGGGCGCTCCAGGCCGGGGCCTCGGGCTGGGTGGCCAAGGACTGTTCGCTGCAACGGCTGCTCGCGGTGATACGGGGCGTGCTGCGGGACGAGACGCATCTGCCGCCCGCCCTGCTTACCGGTGTCCTGCGGGAGCTCACCGCGGCGCGCAAGCACCGTACCGAGAGCGAACGGCTGGTGGAGGCGCTGACCCCGCGCGAGCGCGAGGTGCTGCGCTGCATGGTGGCGGGGCTGGGCCGCAAGGCGGTCGCCGAGCGGCTGTTCCTGTCCCCGCACACGGTGCGTACGCACATGCAGAACGTGCTGGGGAAGCTGGGCGTGCACTCGACGCTCGCCGCCGTGGCGCTGGCCAGACGGGCCGGGGTGGGCCCGGCCGAGCTGTCCGGGAACGTCGCCGAACTGACCGGGGGCGCCGTCGCCCTAGCCCGGGACGTTGTCGAACGGGGCGGTCAACTGGCGTAGCAGCCCGGCGAGTTCGGCCCGCTGGTGACGGGACAGCTCGCCGAGGATGGCGCGCTCCTGGGCGAGCAGTCCGGCCAGTGACTGGTCGGCCTTGTCGCGGCCCTCGGCGGTCAGCCGGACGAGCACACCGCGCCGGTCGCTCGGGTCGGGCAGCCGCTCGACGAGGTTCTTCTTGGTCAGCCGGTCGATGCGGTTGGTCATCGTGCCCGAGGTGACCAGGGTCTGGGTCAGCAGCTGGCCGGGCGAGAGCTGGTACGGGTCGCCCGCGCGGCGCAGCGACGTGAGGACGTCGAACTCCCACGGCTCCAGGTGGTGCTCGGAGAACGCGATCCGGCGAGCCCGGTCGAGGTGGCGGGCCAGGCGGGAGACGCGGCTGAGGACCTCGAGCGGTTCCACGTCGAGGTCGGGGCGCTCTCGGCGCCATGCAGCGACCAGTCGGTCGACCTCGTCCTCCATGTCGATCAGTGTAGAGGGTCTGTCGACATGAAGTCTCTTGAATTCAAGTGTCTTGACATCAAGATACTTGTCCGCCGATCCTGTTCCCATGACCGACCCCACCCCGGAACCCCTCCCGGAATACCTCCCGGACCCGATCCCCGAACCGATCCCCGGACCCGCCACAGCCCCCGCTTCCACCCCCACACCTTCGCCCACCTGGGACCCGCAGCAGTACCTGCGCCACGCGGACCACCGCACCCGCCCGTTCCGCGACCTCCTGGCCCGCGTCGGCGACCTGCCCGGCCACCCCGCGCCCCGTATCGCCGACCTCGGCTGCGGCGCGGGCAACGTCACCGAACTCCTCGCCGACCGCTGGCCGCGGGCCCGCGTCACCGGCTACGACAACTCCCCGCAGATGCTGGAACGGGCCGCCGCCCACGCCCGCCCCCTCCTCGACTTCGCGCGGGCCGACGCCGCGACCTGGACCCCCACCGAGACGTACGGCCTGATCGTCTCCAACGCCCTGCTCCAGTGGCTCCCCGGCCACGCCGACCGCTTCCCGGTCTGGCTGGACGCCCTCGCCCCCGGCGGCACGTTCGCCTTCCAGGTCCCCGGCAACTTCACCGCCCCCAGCCACACGCTGCTCGCCGCCCTCCGCGAATCCGACCGCTGGCGCCCCCTGCTGCACGGCGTGGGCGACCGCACGGCCGCCGTCCTCCCACCCGCCGACTACCTCGCCCGGCTCCAGGACCTGGGCTGCGAGGCGGATGTCTGGGAGACCACCTACCTCCAGACCCTGCCCGGCGACGACCCGGTCCTGGACTGGGTCAAGGGCACCGCCCTGCGCCCGGTCCTGACCGCCCTCGCCGACGACCGGGAAGCCCACGACGCGTTCCTCGCCGAATACCGCGACCTGCTCCGCGCCGCGTACCCGCCGGGCCCGCACGGCACGGTGTTCCCGTTCCGCCGCATCTTCGCGGTGGCGCGGAAGCGGAGCCGATGACCTACGGCCGGCCGGTGTACGGGTGTCAGAGCTGATTGAGCGCGTCCAGCGTGATGTCGATGTCGATGGGGAACGGGACGCCGGTCTTGAGGCGGTCGTGGTGGATCCCGGTCAGCGCGTACGCCTTCGTCACCGGGTCCAGCTCGTAGACCCGCACGACCGGGTGCCGGTCGGTTCCGGCCATCTCGACCAGCCAGAAGTTCGGGATGCCTGCCCCGGCGTACTTCTGCGGCTTCGTCTCACGGTCGCGGGCCTCGGAGTCGGGGGAGACCACTTCGACGGCCAGAAGGACGTCGGCGGCGTTGTAGGACGTCTGCTCCAGGCTCCCGGTTTCGGCCTCGGCGCGAATGACGGAGACGTCGGGCTCGGGGCCGTTGCGACGGTCGAGGACGACGGTCATCTCCCGGACGGCTTTCACTTCACGGGGAGCGCCGGCCCGCAGGCCGTACATCAGCAGGTCGATCATGCGGCTGTGGAAAATCCGCTGTGGACTCACAAAGACCAGGCTCCCGTCGAGCAATTCCGTGTGCGGCGGGAGATCGGGCAACGTGAACAGATCGTCCACGGTGTAGCCGCCCTGGGGCGGCACCGGCCAGCGGGAACTGTGCGCGGCGGTCGACTCGGCGGTCATGGTTCCTCCCATGGGCGGGATTCTTGGCCCTGTTGACCACAGTACGGGTGGGTTTCCCGAGTCGTCACCGCAACGAGTGACGCGTCGGCTCAGTTCTTCCGGTGGCCTATCAGGCGGGGTTTCGACTCCAGGTTCTCCAGTCCGTGCCAGGCCAGGTTCACCAGATGGGCGGCGACCTCCGCCTTCTTCGGCTTGCGGACGTTCAGCCACCACTGGCCGGTCAGCGCGACCATGCCCACCAGCGCCTGCGCGTACAGCGGGGCCAGCTTCGGTTCGAAGCCGCGGGCCTTGAACTCCAGGCCCAGGATGTCCTCGACCTGGGTGGCGATATCGCTGATCAGGGACGCGAACGTGCCCGTCGACTGGGCGACGGGCGAATCGCGGACCAGGATGCGGAAGCCATCGGTGTACGTCTCGATGTAGTCGAGCAGCGCGAACGCCGCCTGCTCCAGGAGTTCGCGCGGGTGACCCGCCGTGAGGGCGCCCGTCACCATGTCCAGCAGCTGGCGCATCTCACGGTCGACCACGACGGCGTACAGGCCCTCCTTGCCGCCGAAGTGCTCGTAGACGACGGGCTTGGAGACCCCGGCGCGGGCCGCGATCTCCTCCACCGATGTGCCTTCGAAACCCTTGTCGGCGAACAGGGTGCGTCCGATGTCCAGCAGCTGTTCGCGCCGCTCCTTGCCGGTCATCCGGACCCGTCGGGTCCGGCGCGTGGGGGAGGGTCTGCTCTTCTCGCCGCTTGTGCTTCCGTCGGTCGCCACGTCGTCAATCATGCCGCGTCGGCCGGTACACGCTTGCGCCGGGAGTCGATACGGGCCGCGTCCGGCCACCGCACGTCGTACGCCCAGCCCAGCCGCTCGAACCAGCGGATCAGCCGGGCACTGGAGTCGACCTGGCCCCGCATCACCCCGTGCCGGGCGCTCGTCGGGTCCGCGTGGTGCAGGTTGTGCCAGGACTCGCCGCAGGACAGGACCGCCAGCCACCACACATTCCCGGACTTGTCGCGGGACTTGAAGGGGCGCTTGCCGACCGCGTGGCAGATCGAGTTGATCGACCAGGTGACGTGATGCAGCAGCGCCACCCGTACCAGAGAACCCCAGAAGAACGCGGTCGCCGCACCCCACCAGGACATCGTCACCAGACCGCCGACCAGCGGCGGGATCGCCAGCGAGACGATGGTGAAGGTGAGGAAGTGCCGGGAGATCGCGACCAGGGCCGGGTCCCTGACCAGGTCCGGCGCGTACTTCTCCTGCGACGTCCGCTCCTCGTCGAACATCCAGCCGATGTGGGCCCACCACAGGCCCTTCATCAGGGCCGGCAGGCTCTCGCCGAACCGCCACGGCGAGTGCGGGTCGCCCTCCGCGTCGGAGAACCGGTGGTGCCTGCGGTGGTCGGCCACCCAGCGCACCAGCGGACCCTCCACGGCCATCGACCCGGCGACGGCGATCGCGAGGCGCAGCGGACGCTTCGCCTTGAAGGCGCCGTGCGTGAAGTAGCGGTGGAAGCCGATCGTGATCCCGTGGCAGCCGAGGTAGTACATCGCCACCAGCAGACCCAGATCGAGCCAGCTGACACCGCGCCCCCAGGCCAGCGGCACCGCCGCGACCAGGGCCAGGAACGGCACCACGATGAACAGCAGCAGGGCGATCTGCTCGACCGACCGCTTCTTGTCGCCGCCGAGCGTGGCGGGAGGGAGTGCGCGGCCCTCCGCGGCCGGCTGGGGATCGTCGATCACATCGGGGCTGGTCGGCATGGGGAATCCTCTGTGGGGTGAGGAGATATACGACGGATGGCCCTGGCTACGCTTCCGTAACCTACGGCTTGGTAAGTATGGCAGTGACCGGGCCCACAACACGAGAGGCCGGTCCAGCCCGTCCCGTGCGATACCCCGTACGCACACCGGGTAGGGGACCGGTGCCGACGGCATCGGCCGCGCCCCTCGGGGCAGCGGAGACGCCGCCTGCGACGACACCTATCCTGGGAGGGTCGGACAGCGCGGTCCGCACCCGCTCGTCGGGGCGTGGCGACAGCACCGCTGGCGCCGAAGGGCCCCGGATCCCGTGCTCAACCACTGCAAGGAGCCGCACACTGTGAGCAGTGCCGACCAGACCCCTGCCGCCAGCGCCGAGCTACGGGCGGACATCCGACGCCTCGGCGACCTGCTGGGCGAGACCCTCGTACGTCAGGAAGGCCAGGAGCTCCTCGACCTCGTCGAGCGGGTTCGCGCCCTGACCCGTACCGACGGCGAGGCCGCGGCCGAACTCCTCGGCGACACGGACCTGGAGACCGCCGCACAGCTCGTGCGCGCCTTCTCCACCTACTTCCACCTCGCCAATGTCACCGAGCAGGTCCACCGCGCCCACGAGATGCGCGACCGGCGCGCCGCGGAGGGCGGGCTCCTCGCCCGCACCGCCGACCGGCTGAAGGACGCGGACCCCGAGCACCTGCGCGCGACCGTCAAGAACCTCAACGTCCGGCCCGTCTTCACCGCACACCCCACCGAAGCCGCCCGGCGCTCCGTGCTCAACAAGCTCCGCCGCATCGCCGAGCTGCTCGAAACCCCCGTCATCGAGGCCGACCGGCGCCGCCAGGACCTCCGGCTCGCCGAGAACATCGACCTCATCTGGCAGACCGACGAGCTGCGCGTCGTCCGGCCCGAGCCCGCCGACGAGGCGCGCAACGCCATCTACTACCTCGACGAGCTCCACGCCAACGCCGTCGGCGACGTCCTGGAGGACCTTGCCGCCGAACTGGAACGCGTCGGCGTCGAACTGCCCGCGGGCACCCGTCCCCTCACCTTCGGCACCTGGATCGGCGGCGACCGCGACGGAAACCCCAACGTGACGCCCGCCGTCACCTGGGAAGTCCTGATCCTCCAGCACGAGCACGGCATCACCGACGCGCTGGAACTGATCGACTACCTGCGCGGACTCCTGTCGAACTCCATCCGCTACACCGGCGCCACCGACGAGCTGCTGACCTCACTCCAGACCGACCTGGAACGCCTCCCCGAGATCAGCCCCCGCTACAAGCGGCTGAACGCCGAGGAGCCCTACCGCCTCAAGGCCACCTGCATCCGGCAGAAGCTCGTCAACACCCGCGAGCGTCTGGCCTCCGGCACGCCCCACCGCCCCGGCTGCGACTACCTCGGCACCGCCGAACTCATCGCCGACCTCGCGCTCATCCAGACCTCGCTGCGCGAACACCGCGGCGGCCTCTTCGCCGACGGCCGGATGGACCGCACCATCCGTACGCTGTCCGCGTTCGGGCTCCAGCTGGCCACCATGGACGTACGCGAGCACGCCGACGCGCACCACCACACGCTCGGCCAGCTCTTCGACCGGCTCGGCGAGGAGTCCTGGCGCTACGCCGACATGCCGCGCGACTACCGGCAGAAGCTCCTCGCCAAGGAGCTCCGCTCCCGCCGTCCGCTCGCCCCGACCCCGGCCCCGCTGGACGCCGCCGGTGAGAAGACCCTCGGCGTCTTCCACACCATCAAGGAAGCGTTCGAGCGCTTCGGCCCCGAGGTCATCGAGTCCTACATCATCTCGATGTGCCAGGGTGCCGACGACGTCTTCGCCGCCGCCGTCCTCGCCCGCGAGGCGGGTCTCCTCGACCTGCACGGCGGCTGGGCCAAGATCGGCATCGTGCCGCTCCTGGAGACCACCGACGAGCTCCGCGCCGCCGACGTCATCCTCGACGAGATGCTCGCCGACCCGTCCTACCGCCGTCTCGTCTCCCTGCGCGGCGACGTGCAGGAGGTCATGCTCGGGTACAGCGACTCCTCCAAGTTCGGCGGCATCACCACTTCCCAGTGGGAGATCCACCGCGCCCAGCGCCGGCTGCGCGACGTCGCCCACCGCTACGGCGTACGCCTGCGTCTCTTCCACGGCCGCGGCGGTACCGTCGGCCGCGGCGGCGGCCCCTCGCACGACGCGATCCTCGCGCAGCCGTGGGGCACGCTGGAGGGCGAGATCAAGGTGACCGAGCAGGGCGAGGTCATCTCCGACAAGTACCTCATCCCCGCGCTCGCCCGGGAGAACCTGGAACTGACGGTGGCCGCCACCCTCCAGGCATCCGCGCTGCACACCGCGCCCCGCCAGTCCGACGAGGCGCTCGCCCGCTGGGACGCCGCGATGGACACCGTCTCCAACGCCGCGCACGACGCGTACCGCAAGCTGGTCGAGGACCCGGACCTGCCCGCGTACTTCTTCGCGTCCACCCCCGTGGACCAGCTCGCCGAACTCCACCTCGGCTCCCGCCCCTCCCGCCGCCCCGACTCGGGCGCCGGTCTGGACGGACTCCGGGCCATCCCGTGGGTCTTCGGCTGGACCCAGTCCCGTCAGATCGTGCCCGGCTGGTACGGCGTCGGCTCGGGCCTCAAGGCGCTGCGCGAGGCCGGACTCGACACCGTCCTGGACGAAATGCACGAGCACTGGCACTTCTTCCAGAACTTCCTGTCCAACGTCGAGATGACCCTGGCCAAGACCGACCTGCGCATCGCCCGCCACTACGTCGACACGCTCGTCCCCGACGAGCTCAAGCACGTCTTCGCGGACATCGAGGCCGAGCACGCGCTCACCGTGAGCGAGGTCCTCAAGGTCACCGGAGGCACGGAACTGCTCGGCACCAGCCCGGTGCTCCAGCAGACCTTCGCCATCCGCGACGCCTACCTGGACCCGATCTCCTACCTCCAGGTCTCGCTGCTGGCCCGCCAGCGGCAGGCCGCCGAGCGCGGCGAGGAGGCCGACCCGCTGCTCGCGCGGGCCCTGCTGCTCACCGTGAACGGTGTCGCGGCGGGTCTGCGCAACACCGGCTGATCCGGCCGCCGGACGTCGGCGGGTGCGGTCCTGTCAGAGCGCGACGAACGTCGCGACCAGCAGGGCCGTGCCCGCCAGTCCGAAACCCCACGCGGTCCGGGTCAGCCGCATCCCGCCGCCGACGATCAGGGCGGCCAGCAGCAGCGAACCGCCCAGCGGCATCCAGGCGTGCAGGAAGCCCGGTGTGCCGACGCGCACGGCCTCATCGGTACCGGGCTTCACGACCACGGGGAAGCGGTCCCCCTTCTTCGCCGCGACGGACTTCTCGACGGTCACCCGCGTACGGTCCGGCGACTTCGCGTCCGGTTCGTAGAGGCCCGTGCACACCTCCTCGCCGCACCCGGTGACCGTCATCGTGCCGTGCTCGCGGCCCTTGCTCAGGACGACGTGCTGCGCGGTGTCCCAGGACGACCACGCGCCCGCGACCAGCAACAACAGGGCAACGAGACCCATGGCGGCCACCCGGCCGATGAGCAACGTGCGGTGGGAAGAGCTCCGCTTCATGGGGGCAGATCCTTGGCCAGACCCGTACCCCGGGTCAACCTGTGGCCGAAAATCGCCGTACAGCCACCGGAGAATCGGTGGGGGACCGGCGGGCGATTGGTGTGGAAACAGCGGGAATATCAGGAGTTGTACGCACTCTGCGCCCGCTCCAGCCCCTCCGCCAGCAGGCACTCCACCGAGTCCGCCGCCCGGTCCACCAGGAACGCCAGTTCCTTGCGCTCCGTGGACGAGAAATCCTTCAGCACGAAGTCCGCCACCTGCATCCGGCCCGGCGGCCGGCCGATCCCGAACCGCACCCGGTGGTAGTCCGGGCCCATCGACTTGGTCATCGACTTCAGTCCGTTGTGCCCGTTGTCGCCGCCGCCGAGCTTCACCCGCAGCGCGCCGTAGTCGATGTCCAGCTCGTCATGGACGGCCACGATGTGGTCCGTGGGCACCTTGTAGAAGTCGCGCAGCGCCGTCACCGGGCCGCCGGACAGATTCATGTACGACATCGGCTTCGCCAGGATCACCCGGCGGTTCTCCGGTCCCGGCGGACCGATCCGGCCCTCCACGACCTGGGCCTGTGCCTTCTGGGCCCGCTTGAACTTCCCGCCGATCCGCTCCGCCAGCAGGTCGGCGACAAGGAAGCCGACGTTGTGCCGGTTCGCCGCGTACTCCGGACCGGGATTGCCCAGGCCCACGATCAGCCAGGGGTCGGTGGCATCGGACATCGCGCGGGTTCTCCTCGGGTACGGAAGGGCGGGTACGGGCGGAAGGGCGGGTACGGGCGGGCGGGGCGGATACAGGCCGACGGGGCGGCGGAAACCCCCGGAAGGGTTCCGCCGCCCCGTCAGTCAAGCAGGTGGAGCAGCACGCGGCGAGGCTCAGGCCTCGGTGGTCGCGGCCTCGGCGTCGGCGGTCGGCTCCTCGGCCTGCGCGGCGACGATCTGGAGCACGACGGCGTCCTCGTCGCCGGCCAGCACGGAGCCGGCGGGCAGCGGGATGTCCTTGGCCAGGATCGAGTCACCGGCGTCCAGGCCCGCGATGGAGACCGTGACGGACTCGGGGATGTGGGTGGCCTCGGCCTCGACGAGCAGGGTGTTCTGCACGTACTCCAGCAGGTTGCCGCCCGGGGCCAGCTCGCCCTCGACGTGCACGGCGATCTCGACGTTGACCTTCTCGCCGCGCTTGACGGTCAGCAGGTCGACGTGCTCGATGTTGCCCTTGAGGGCGTTGCGCTGCACGGCCTTCGGGATGACCAGGGCGTCCTTGCCGTCGATCTCCAGACCGATCAGGACGTTGGCGGTGCGGAGCGCGAGCTGAAGCTCGTGGGCCGGCAGGTTGATGTGGACCGACTCGGCGCCGTGGCCGTAGATGACCGCGGGGACCAGGTTGGCACGACGGGTGCGGCGGGCGGCGCCCTTGCCGAACTCGGTACGGACCTGAGCGGCGAGCTTGATCTCAGCCATGGTTGCACTCCTCGTAAGTGACGAAACTCGAATGGTCACCCGGCCCACGACAGGCCTGCTACGAAGAGCGCGTCGATAACGGACCGCCGTACCGAAAGGTACGGCCTCCCTCGCCGAGCAACTCGCTGAGTCTACCCGGCGGGGAGGCCGCACCCCAAAGTGGATCTACCGCACCCTTACAGGCACGGCCTGAGCAGGGATTACTCCTGCTCCTCGAAGAGGCTCGTCACCGAACCGTCCTCGAAGACCTCGCGCACCGCGCGCGCGATCGTCGGCGCGATCGACAGCACCGTGATCTTGTCGAGTTCCAGCTCGCCCGGCGTCGGCAGCGTGTCCGTGAACACGAATTCGCTGACCTTGGAGTTCTTCAGACGGTCCGCGGCGGGGCCGGACAGCACGCCGTGGGTCGCCGTCACTATGACGTCCTCGGCTCCGTGCGCGAACAGGGCGTCGGCGGCGGCGCAGATCGTGCCACCGGTGTCGATCATGTCGTCGACCAGGACACAGACCCGGCCCTCGACGTTGCCGACGACCTCGTGGACGCTGACCTGGTTGGGCACGTCCTTGTCGCGGCGCTTGTGGACGATCGCCAGCGGGGCGTCCAGCCGGTCGCACCAGCGGTCGGCGACGCGCACGCGGCCGGCGTCCGGGGAGACGATCGTCAGCTTCGAGCGGTCGACCTTCGCGCCGACGTAGTCGGCCAGGATCGGCAGCGCGAACAGGTGGTCCACCGGGCCGTCGAAGAAGCCCTGGATCTGGTCGGTGTGCAGATCGACGGTGAGGATGCGGTCGGCACCCGCCGTCTTCATCAGGTCCGCGATCAGACGGGCCGAGATCGGCTCACGGCCGCGGTGCTTCTTGTCCTGACGGGCGTAACCGTAGAACGGCACGATCACGGTGATGGAACGGGCCGAAGCGCGCTTCAGCGCGTCCAGCATGATCAGCTGCTCCATGATCCACTTATTGATCGGAGCCGTGTGGCTCTGGATCAGGAAGCAGTCGGCGCCGCGGGCGGACTCCTGGAAACGCACGTAGATCTCACCGTTGGCGAAATCGAAGGCCTTCGTCGGCACGAGACCGACACCCAGCTGGTGTGCGACCTCCTCGGCCAGCTCGGGGTGGGCGCGGCCGGAGAAGAGCATCAGTTTCTTCTCGCCGGTCGTCTTGATCCCGGTCACAGCACAGTCTCCTCAGACGTGTATCTGGCGCTGCACGCATGGGTCCCGATGTGCAACGAGCCAGCCGAAATGGGTGAGCATCTATCACGGTACGCCGTGTCGGGCGCACCTGTTTCCGGTCAGCTTTCGCCGTCGGTCTCCCCGGACGCGGCCTGGGCCGCCTGTGCGGCAGCGCTGCCCGGACGCTTCCGGGCCACCCAACCCTCGATATTCCGCTGCTGGCCCCGCGCGACGGCCAGCGAACCCGCGGGCACGTCCTTGGTGATGACCGATCCGGCGGCGGTGTAGGCGCCGTCCCCCACCGTGACGGGCGCCACAAACATATTGTCCGACCCGGTCCGGCAGTGGGAGCCGATCGTCGTGTGGTGCTTCGCCACCCCGTCGTAGTTCACGAACACGCTGGCCGCACCGATGTTGGTGTGGTCGCCGATCGTGGCGTCGCCCACGTAACTCAGGTGCGGGACCTTCGTGCCCTCGCCGATCGTGGAGTTCTTCAGCTCCACGTACGTACCGGCCTTGGACTTCGCGCCGAGCCGTGTACCGGGCCGCAGGTACGCGTACGGACCCACCGTTGCCCCGGGTCCGACCTCGGCCGAGTCCGCGACGGTGTTGTCCACGCGCGCGCCCGCGTGGACGACCGTGTCCTTCAGCCGGGTGTTCGGGCCGACTTCGGCGTCCTCCGCCAGGTGGGTCGCCCCCAGCAGCTGGGTGCCGGGGTGCACGATCGCGTCCGGCTCGTAGGTGACCGTGGCGTCGATCAGCGTCGACGCCGGATCGATGACCGTCACGCCCGCCAGCATCGCCCGCTCCAGCAGCCGCTCGTTGAGCAGGGTGCGGGCCTGGGCGAGCTGCAGCCGGTTGTTGATGCCGAGGATCTCGCGGTGGTCGGCGGTGACGCAGGCGCCGACGCGGTGCCCGGACTCGCGCAGGATGGACAGGACGTCGGTGAGGTACTCCTCGCCCTGGCTGTTGTCCGTACGGACCTTGCCGAGCGCGTCCGTGAGCAGTCGGCCGTCGAAGGCGAACACTCCGGAGTTGATCTCCGCGATCGCGCGCTGCGCCGCGGTGGCGTCCTTGTGCTCGACGATCGCGGTGACCGCGCCGTCGGCCGGGTCGCGGACGATGCGGCCGTAGCCGGTGGAGTCCGGGACCTCGGCGGTCAGCACGGTGACGGCGTTGGCGTCGGCGGCGTGGGTGGCGGCGAGCGCGGTGAGCGTCGCGCCGGTGAGCAGCGGAGTGTCTCCGCAGACGACGATCACGGTGCCCTCGACGGCACCGCCGAGCTCCTGGAGCCCCATGCGGACGGCGTGGCCGGTGCCGTTGCGCTCCGCCTGGAAGGCGGTCCGTACGGGAGTGTCACCGGCGGAGAGGTGCGCGGTGACCTGCTCGCCGGCGTGGCCGACGACCACGACGAGGTGCTGGGGGTCCAGTTCGAGGGAGGCGGCGACGACATGTCCGACGAGCGAGCGCCCGGAGATCTCGTGCAGGACCTTGGGAGTCTTCGACTTCATGCGGGTGCCTTCACCCGCTGCGAGGACGACGACGGCTGCCGGGCTGTTGGCGCTCACGGATGTGCCCTTCGGCTTCGGGTGGTGGACATCCGCAGGATACCGGGGGTGTTTCCGCACGAAACGAGCGCGGGCCCCGACCGGTGAGGTCGGGGCCCGTGTACGTGTGCTCCCCCATCAGGATTTGAACCTGAACAGACGGTACCAAAAACCGCAGTGCTGCCTGATTACACCATGGGGGATCAATTCCGACTAAACCGGACAATATGTCGGCCCGCCGGATCGGCACCCAACACTATGCCGTACCAAGCGCCTTCTACGCGACGAAAGATCTCGTCGCTCTTGGTCACGAAGGCGACAAGGGCGACAAGCCGGCCGCGTGAGCCGTCGCCGGTGTTCTTGCTCGCACTCTGCGCCGCGGTGCCCCGGTCACCCCAAAATGAGGTTCGTCCGCCCGTAGGCTGGACGGCATGACCGCAACGGGGGCAGACCGGGAAGCGGCGGGATCGACCACCCGCGGCTACTGGTGGTGGGAACGGCGACGCAGTGTCGCCCTGGACGTGGGGCTGGCGCTGGTATCGGCGCTGGAGTGTGCGCTGGAGGGGGTGGACTTCGCCCGGGACACCGGGCTGCCGGTGCCGATCGGGGTGCTGTTCGGGCTGATCGCGGGTTCGGTTCTGGTGGTACGGCGGCGCTGGCCGATCGCCGTGGTGCTGGTGTCGATCGCGACGACGCCGGCCGAGATGGGCTTCCTGATGGGCCTCGTGGGCCTCTACACGCTGGCCGCGTCCGAGGTGCCGCGCAGGATCACCGTCGTACTGACGGGCATGTCGCTGTTCGGTACGTTCATCGTCACCTATGTACGGCTGCGCCAGAGCGTCACCGAGCAGGCCGACATCGGGCCCGGCGACTGGTACGTACCGCTGGTGTCCGGCTTCATGTCGCTGGGGCTGACGGCGCCCGCGCTGCTGTTCGGCCTCTACATAGGGGCCAGGCGCAGGCTCATGGAGAGCCTGCGCGAACGGGCGGACTCCCTGGAGCGGGAGCTGTCCCTCCTCGCCGACCGGGCCGAGGAACGCGCCGAGTGGGCGCGGACCGAGGAGCGGACCCGGATCGCCCGGGAGATGCACGACGTGGTCGCCCACCGGGTCAGCCTGATGGTCGTCCACGCGGCGGCCCTCCAGGCGGTCGCCCCGAAGGACCCCGCGAAGGCCGTACGCAACGCGGCGCTGGTCGGCGACATGGGCCGCCAGGCGCTGACCGAGCTCCGCGAGATGCTCGGTGTCCTGCGCAGCGGGGACGCGCCGGCCGCCCCCGCGACGGCGGGCCGGGTACCGCTCGCCGAGGTGGGCCGGGCGGCCGCCGCCGCCGCTGCCGCCGCCGCGAGTGAGGACGGGCCGCGCCTGCACCAGCTGGAGGTGCTCGTCGCGCAGTCCCGCGAGGCGGGGATGACCGTCGAGCTGTCGGTCGACGGTGAGCTGCGCTCGTACGCGCCCGAGGTCGAGCAGACCGCGTACCGGGTGGTGCAGGAAGCCCTGACGAACGTGCACAAGCACGCGGCGGGGGCGAAGACCTGGGTACGGCTCGCGCACCGGGGCGAGGAGGTCGCGATGCAGGTCGAGAACGGCCCCTCGGACGGCGCCGCGGCGGACGCGGGCCTGCCGAGCGGGGGCAACGGGCTGGTCGGGATGCGGGAGCGGGTGCTGGGGCTCGGAGGCGTGTTCGTCTCCGGCCCGACGGACGCGGGGGGCTTCCGGGTGTCGGCGGTACTGCCGGACCGCGGCTGAGGGACGCCCGCCCGTGTCGGGCCTGGGCGGAGGGACGCCCGCGGACCGGGGCTGGGGAAGGCCCGCGTCGGACCGGCCCGTCGACCGCGGACCGGCCGGGGATCGATCAGCTCGACCCGGCGGCCTGGCGGCCCGTTCCAGTCGTCAGCCCGGCCTGGCGGCCCGGCCTGGCGGCCCGGCCTGGCGGCCCGGCCTGGCGGCCCGGCCTGGCGGCCCGGCCTGGCGGCCCGGCCTGGCGGCCCGGCCTGGCGGCCCGGCCTGGCGGCCCGGCCTGGCGGCCCGGCCTGGCGGTCAGCCCGGGGTCAGCCCGAGGTCAGGCGGGACGGTTGGGCGCCGGTCACCAGGGTGGCCAGGGCCTGGTCGATGTCGGCGCCGAGGTACCAGTCGCCCGTGTGGTCGATGCTGTAGACCCGGCCCTCGCTGTCGATCGCGAGCACGGCCTGACCCTCGCCCTCCTCGCCGAGCGGGCTCACCTCCGTCTTCAGCGCCCGCCCGAGGTCGCCCAGCGTCCGGGCCAGATGGAGCCCGCTCAGCGGGTCCATGTGCACCGGGGCCGGGGCGATCTGACGGCCGGGCGCGGACGCGGTGATGTGCAGCCCGCCGAACTCCGCCCAGACCTCGACGGCCGCCGGGAACACGGCGTGCTGATGTCCGGCCGGTGAGGCGTGGGAACGCAGTGCGTCCGCCCATTCCTCGGCCTGCCGGATGTCCCAGCGCCCCGGCTGCCAGCCCGCGTCGCGCAGGGCGGCGTCGACGGCGACGGGGAAGCGGGTGGAGGTGTGCTGATTCTGGCCTTGCATCTGCGTGCGGTCAGCCCTTCTCGGCGGTGGTCGCCGCGCCGGTGGCGGTGAGGTCGACGGGGCGTACGCCGAAGTGGGCGAGCATCGCCGTGCAGGAGCGGCAGGGCGGCGCGTAGCTGCCGTGCAGCGGGTCGCCGTCCTCGCGGATGCGGCGGGCGGTGATCCGTGAGTGCTTCAGCGCGCGGCGGGCCTCGCCGTTGGTCAGCGGCTTGCGCTGGGCCCGCTTGGAGCGGCTGCCCTCGGCGGCGGTGAGCTGCCGGGACAGCAGTATGGCCTCGGGGCAGCGGCCGGTGAAGCGTTCGCGCTGGCCGCTGGTGAGGGTGTCGAGGAAGTCCTGGACAAGTGGGTGCAGTGCGGGCGGCTGGTCCCCTTTGCCCGCGGTGCAGGTGAGCGTCTCTCCGCGTACGGACAGCGCTGCGGCCACGGCCGGCAGGATGCCGTCGCGGCGGTGGTGCAGGTGGGGGGTGCGGCTGGTCTCGGTACTGCTCCAGCTGAGTCGCGGGTCCCCGGATGTGGTCGTTTGTGCCGTATGCATCGTGCTGACGTCCCTCCCTGCAATCCCCCGAGTTGCGGGGACAGCCTGCCAAATGTGCCGGGTGGTGGGGAAGCTGGGTGGGTTTAACGTGTCTGCGTGTCGCACAAAGGGTGCGAGATCATCGCTCTTCCCTCGCTCTTCCGTCACACGGATGTGACGGTTCGTGACGGAGTCGGAGGGGCGGGACCCCCTGTTGCCCCACCGCATAGGCTGTGCGGAACACCGGACGCAGCAGGGGGCAACCGCCATGACGACAGGTCGGCTCGGGCAGCAAGCCGCGCCACCGAACGCGGCCTACGCCGGGCAGGTCGTGCACTTCCCGGACCCGGTCCGGGCGTCCCGCCACCCCAGAGGTGTGCGCGTGGACGGGAACGGCCATCCGGAACTCTCGCCGTACGCGCGTGCCGCCGCCGAGATCGCCGATCCCCCGCAGGGGTTCGGCATCGACGAACT
The DNA here is from genome assembly GCF_026340105.1 of Streptomyces sp. NBC_01433. NCBI lineage: Bacteria > Bacillati > Actinomycetota > Actinomycetes > Kitasatosporales > Streptomycetaceae > Streptomyces > Streptomyces sp. NBC_01433. Next base: position 3,341,071 of record NZ_JAPEPM010000001.1, read on the forward strand.
GCGGCTCACCGACTACGTGTCGGCGAACGCGGCGCTGGCGGCGAGCGGCCATGAGCTGTGGGACACGATCCCGGCGGTGGCGACGCCGCACGGCTGGACCTGGCACCACGTGGCGGGCGGCAGGCGGATGGAACTGGTCCCGGTCGAGGTGAAGGCGCTGCTGCGCCACCACGCCGGCCTGGCCACGACTCCGGTCGACCAGAACCGGCGCGGCACCCGCCCGTTGCAGGAGACCCGGCCCGCGCACTTCCGGCTGCCGAAGGACGCCGTCTCGGTGAGCGAGCAGCAGATCCAGGGCGTGGAGGAGGACCTCGGCTACCGGCTGCCGGGCGCGTACCGCTCCTTCCTCAAGGCGGCGGGCGGTTCGGCCCCGGCGGGCGCCGCGCTGGACGCGGAGCTCGGTCTGCTGGTGGACCAGCCGTTCTTCACCGTGCGGGAAGAGGCCGCGGTGAACGACCTGCTGTACATCAACAAATGCCTGCGGGACCACTTCACCAAGGACTACCTGGGTGTCGGCTTCGTCCAGGGCGGCATCCTCGCCGTGAAGGTACGGGGCGACGGCGTCGGTTCGGTGTGGTTCTGTCCGTACGACGACGCCAGGGACCAGGACGGCTGGAGCGTGCGGGAGCGTGCCGAACGGCTGCTGCTGCCCTGCGGTACGGACTTCGACGTCTTCCTCCAGCGGCTGGCGGGCAATCCGCCGGAGCTGGAGACCGTGGCGAACCTGATGGTGGACGGTGGCTTCGCGCAGGCCGTCCCGGTGGAGGGGTGAGCACGATGGTGACCTTCGCTCAGGCACAGGAGCGGGCGGACGAGTGGGTCAACGGCGATGTGGCCGTGTACCAGCACCGGGAGGTGCGGGTCCGTGAGTTCGAGCTGGGCTTCGTGGTGTGGGCCGAGGACCGGGCGGAGGGCCCCGTCTCGGACGGCGGCCGTCAGCGGCTGGTGATCGCCCGCGACAGCGGTGAGGCCACGTTGTGGCCCGGACTGCCGGTGGGCGAGGTGATCCGGCGGTACGAGGAGGAGTACGGCGCCCCGTCCGACGCGCCGGTCGCTCCGGCGCCGCCGCAGCGCATCGACCTGAACCAGACGTCGTTCCTGCTGACCCCGCCGGAGTGGCTCCAGGAGGCCGCGGACAAGCTGGGGATTCCGGACCGGCGCGCGGACAGGGACAGCGGCGCGGGTACGGGTAGGGGGGCGGACGCGAGTACGGGTGCGGGGGCGACGCCGGTTCCGGGGACGCCCGTGGCATCTGCCGCCCCGTCCGTTCCCTCTCCTCCTTCTCCTCCCTCCGCGCCCTCTCCCGCTGCCCCGGCCGCAGGCGGCCAGGGCGGGCCCGTTGACTACGAGCCGACGGCATCCGACGGTGTTCCCGCGTCCGCGTCGTCCGCGGGCGTGCCCGTGGGGTCCACCCCCTGGGCCGGTACCGACACCAACGGCGGGTCCGACGAGGGCGCGGTTCCGCTGCCCGCGACGGTGTTCGCGCCGCCGCTCTCGGGGGCCGACGACGAGGGGGCCCCACCGCCGGTCGTGCCCGCCGACGCGCCCACGGCGCTGATGTCCGGCGGCAGCCACCTGCCGCGTACGAGCGTCGCTCCCGCACTGAACCCGCAGCGGGGCCCCGGTCCTGGCCCTGGTCCCGGTTCCGGCTCCACCCCCGGTGACATCGCGGACGCGGCCACCAGCAAGGCCGTGGTGCAGCCGCGCGGCACCCGCGGGAGCGGTGCGGGCACCCCGCCGCCGCCCGGTGCCCCGGGGACTCCCGGCGGGCGCTCCGGAGCGACGCCGCCGCCCTCGGGTCCGGGTGCGCCCGGTGCCCCGGCGGGCGGCTATCTGCCGACTCAGCTCGTCGCCCAGCAGGGCCCGCCCGGAGCGCCGCAGCCGCCCGGCCCGCCCGGTCCTCCGGGTGCGCCGGGTGCGCCCATGCCCCCCGGTCCGCCCGGTCCTCCGGGTCTGCCCACGCCTCCCGGTGGCGGGGTGCACCACGCGGCGACGATGTTCGCGGACGGGAGCAACCTCGGTGGCCCCGGCGGCCTCGCCGCTCCGCAGCCGCCCGGCCCGCCGGGCGTGCCCGGTGCCGGTGCGCCGCAGCCCCCCGGCCCGCCCGGTCCTCCGGGTGCGCTCACGCCCCCCGCCCCTCCCGGCGGCGGGGTGCACCATGCCGCGACGATGCTGGCGAGCCCCGGACAGGTCGGCCCCCCGGTGCCCCAGCCGCCCGGCCCGCCCGGTCCTCCGGGTGCGCCGGGTGCCCCCACGCCTCCCGGTCCGCCCGGTCCGCCCGGGATGCCGATGGGCGGTGTCCCCGGCCCCGTACCGCCGAATCCCCACGCGCCGCCGCCTCCGCCTCCGTCGTACGGCTATCCGCAGCAGCCCACCGGTCAGCCGACCGTCGGGCCGGGCTACCAGGCCGTCCTGCGGTTCCGGGCCCCGGACGGGAGCGAGCAGCAGCTGATCCGCCGCTCGGCACCCGGCACCCCGCACCCGGAGTGGCAGATGCTGCACGAGCTGCGCGCCATGAACGTGCCGCCGCAGCAGGTGATCGAGCTGCACACCGAGCTGGAGTCCTGTGAGCTGCCGGGCGGTTACTGCGCGCGGATGATCCGGGAGACCTGGCCGCAGGTGCGGATCACCAGCGTCGCCCCGTACGGCACCGATCACGCGAGCCGCCAGCAGGGCATGCAGCATCTGCTGACCCACCAGGGCGAGCTGCACCAGGTCGCCGACGGTCCGGCCCGCCCTGCGCCGGTACGGGCTCCGCTGCCGCAGCTGCCGCCCGCACCGGCGATTCCGCCGGAGGCGGTCGCGGAGGAGCTGGCGATGGCCTTCGGCCCGCAGGGCGTGCTCCGCTTCGACCAGCGGGCCGTGTCCCGGCAGGGAGTGCCCGAGATTGTGGCGCGGACCCTGGTGTGGGCGGGGCTGCCCGCCGAAATCGGGCCGTTCTTCTGGGCGCAGCCGGGTCAGCCGGTGGTGCCCACGCTGGCCGAGCTGGCCACGCAGCGCCAGGTGCGGCCCGCGTCCGACGCGGGCTCGTACCTCGTGATGGGGACCGACTTCGGCCGGGCGATCTGTGTCCAGTACGGCACGGCGAACATCGTGGCCGTGCCGGTGGAGGCCGGACCGGGCGGTCAGCCGGTGCCGCCGCAGTTCGTGAACACCGGGCTGCCGGAGTTCGTGCGCTCGATGGCGCTGCTCGGCCGGATGTGGCGGTTGCGCTTCGGGCTCAACCCGGAGCAGGCGGGCCGCTGGACCGTCGACTTCCAGGCGCAGCTGGTGGCGCTGGACCCGGCGGCGCTCGCGTCGCCGGAGAGCTGGTGGTCCGTGCTGCTGGAGCAGATGTGGGACGGGCTGCTCTGACCCGTGCAGGCTTTCTTCGGTGACGGCCGTGAGGCGCCCGGACCCCCGCGGGGGACGGGCGCCTCACCCTTTTCCGCGCTGTGATGCCGGTCGCTTCCGCGCCGAAAGCGTTGATCGATTCCGACTTCCTTCACCAATTGCCGCATCCTTGACGTATTGCTGGTGTCGGAGAGTCGGAGAGAGGCTTCAAGGATGAGTGCTGCACCGGAATCCGCGTACGGCTTTGTCGGCGTACGGGGACGTGGCTACCGCCCTGATCAGGTGGACGGCACCGTGGCAGCTCTGTCGGCGGAGCGGGACGCGGCACTGGCCGAGATCTCCCGGCTGTCGGACCTGGCACAGGAGCTGGCCGCCGAGTCGGCCCGGCTGGGCGAGTCCGTCGCCACGCTCGCCCCGCAGACCTACGCGGAGCTGGGTGAGCGGGCCCAGCAGATCCTGGCGCTCGCCGAGAGCGAGGCCGAGACGATGCGCGACGCCGCGCAGACGGAGGGCCAGGAGTGGCGCGACGCGGCCCAGGCGGCGGGGCGGGCGGCCGGGGACGCGGCCCGCGAGCACTCCGGGACGGTATGGGCGGCGGCCGAGGCGTACGCGGATCAGGTGCTCGATGCCGCGCGCGACACCGCCGAGGCCACCGTCTCCAACGCCCGCCAGGAGGCCGCCGAGGTCGGAGAGACGGCCGATACGGCGATGCGCGAGACGCGGCGCCGTACGGCGAGCGTGCTGGCCCACCAGAAGCAGGAGCACACCGAGCGCCGGAAGGTGTCTGAGGCCGAACTGGCTTCGGAGGAAGCCGCGTTGGCAGCCCGGCACGCGGAGCTGACCGCCCGTGCGGAGGCGCTGCTCGCCGACGCGAAGCGGGCGCTCGCGGAGACCGAGGAGGCCGCCCGGCACGGCCAGGAGGACGCGGAGGCGAGGGCCGCCGAACTGCTCGCGGAGGCCGGGGTGCGCGAGGAGCGCGTGGTCCGGGAGACGGAGCGCGTCCTGCGCGAGCACGACGAGGGCCGCGAGGAGGTGCAGGCGCACATGACGCACGTACGCAACTCGCTCGCGGCGCTCACCGGTCGCGTCGCTCCGTCGCAGGACGACGACCGGGCGACGGAGGCCTGAGGGCGGGGCGGATTCGGAGGCGGGACCGGGCGGGCTCAGGCGGCGCTGGACCTGCGGCCTCTGCCGCGTCGGTGCGCCCGGTCGGCTCTGTCGGTCAGGGCGGCGCGCACGGTCTTGATGGAGTCGCCGACGGCGGGCACGTCGCTCGTGGCCGGGGTGTCGCAGTCGAGGCAGTTGCCGGGGCGGGCGGCACGGTAGGCGCGCTCGCACCCGCCGTCGCAGGTCTGCCAGGGCAGGAGGTCCGGCGGGGCGTCGGCGAGGGGTACGGCGGGTGCGGCGGGCAGGGCGACGGGGGTCTCGCCGAGCCGGTAGGCCAGGATGCGGGCCGGGCGGGCCCGGAGCGGGGCGGGCAGCCCGACGGTGAGCGCCTCGGTGATCTGCTCGGCGCCGATGCCCCGGGCGAGCCAGTCGGCGACAGCGGGGGCGAGCGCGGCCACCTCGCGCCGGGACAGGCCAAGCCGGGCGTCGACGATGCGCAGCGAGGCCAGGATGGCGACGGCGTGCGGGTCGGCGTCGGGAAGCGCGAGCGGGGGAGGGGGAGCAACTGGTCCGTCCTGGGCGGGAGTTGCGCCGCCACCCGGGCCGGTCCCGGCAGCGGCATCCGCTTCCGGAGTATCCGGGACTCCCGGAGCTTCCGGCGCCGCATCCCGCACCTCCGGCGCATCTCGCAAGGCCACGTCGTCCGGCTCCGGCGCTGGCACCGGCACCGGCACCGCAGGCTTTCGTGGACGCGGCGGGGCGGCCCGGTCGTCCCCGCGCTCGGGCACGTCGTGGAAGTACGTACGGGTGCCGATCAGGCCGCCGGACCCGCGCACACGGCGCCGTACCAGATATCCGGCGTCCTCCAGCTCCCGCAGCGCGCGGGAGATCAGGATCTCGCCCTCGGTGAAGTGCGCGCACAGCGCCTCGATGCTCACCAGATCGCCGTCCGGCAAGGAGAGGATGTACGCGGCGACACCGACCGTGACGGCGCTTCCGGGGCGCTGAGCAAGGGAGTTGGCCATCACGGTGAAGTTGGCCGTGAGGCGCGTACGTACGTGGATCACGCCGGAGGTCGGAGCTCCGGATTCGGCGCGAAGGCGCGCGTTAGACTGCGAATCAGCCATGGGGAAGGGTCTGTTCTTCCTGATTGGTCAGGCCCTCGTTCGGGATTGCCGTCCCGGCGGGGGCCGTCTTGGTGTGTGAGGTTGTTTCGCTGAACGTAACCGGCCTTTCCCTGTCCAGGCAAACAAGTCACCCTTGTGGGTGATGAGTTGGGAGGGGAGGGAGGGGGGTAGTTCTTTTCACCGGTTCTTAAGGGAGGTCCGTGGCCCACCGGGGTCCGGGCGGGCGGGGGCCCGGTGAGCCGAGACTCGCGTACGGTCTCTTCGTCCACCACGCCGGCCAAGGAGTCGGTCAGTTCCCGCAGATGATCCAGGGCTCGATGCAGTCGTGCCGGACGGCGTACGCGGCGGGACCGCCTTTCTCGACCGCCCGGTAGATCGCGGCGAGGTGCGTATCGAGTCGTTGCATCATCTCGATGCTGCGGAGCTGCTGGTCATCCAGGTAGAAGAGCACGGCCGCGTGGTCCAGGACGGGGCGGATTTCGAGGTCGCGTGTCTTGATGCGGCCGTCCTTGGACAAAGGGACCCAGGACTGGCGAAGGCCGTGAGCGATCCAATCCTCGTCGGGGATGTGCTGTCCGTCCGCCGGGAAGACCTCTCCGATGCGGTGGACGGCCCATCCTCGGCTCCGTAACTCCTCGGCGACGCGGCGACCCAGATTTCGGTCGAGGAAGAACTCAGGCCGCAAGGTGCACCACGGCTTCACACAGAGCGTCCACCTGATCCGGGGTCATGCCGAAGTCGTAGGCGATGTCCTCGACGGTCTCCCCGGATTCCCGCAGGTCGGTAATTGCCTTCACCGAGACCCGGTTGGCCGCGACAACGGGCAGACCGTGCCCGAACCGGGGATCGATCACGACCGGAACCGCGTCTCCATACTGGCTCAGCCGCAGGCTTGAAGGGAAGTCGTCCTCCGCATCCCATGTCAGATGACGGAGGTACCTGGCCACCACCTCTTGGATGGGGGCCTGGCCGTCCCTCGCCCGGCGCAGGTCTCCGAGACCGTGCTCGACGAAGATGTCCACGCCGTCTGTCGCGATGCGCTTCGAGACCAGGCCATAAGGAGTGTCGAAGGCATCCCGCACCGCGCCCGCCGCTTCCCTGATCTCACTCATCCGAAGGCCCAGTGAGCGCAAGGAGCGGAGCACGTGCGCCTCGGCCACGGCGATGAACGGCACGGAGGGCCGGCCCTTGCGCACGGTCTCGACCGCATGGACCAGCGGGGCGCCGGCGGCTCTTCCCTTCAACCAGGCGGTGAGTGTCGAATACGGAATCTCAAGGTACGTGGACGTCTCTGCGGGTGTCAGGAGCCCGTCAGTAAACCTGTCGACCATGATCCGCCGCCCGTTGGTAGCAGCGTCGCATCGTTGCATACCACCTTGCCATCATTGACCGTAGACACATTCCGGAACAAGGCGGGCGCGGCGGTCACGGTGAGGCATGCCTGGCCCGCGCGTACGAGGATCCGGTGGGCGGGGAAACCGCCGCCCGATGGGGGTCGGTTCCCCGCAACCTCATCGGGCGCACGATATACGCCAAGGCGGTGGTCAGCCGTTTCACCGGTCCCGCCCGAACGCGCCCGCGAAGGATCAAGGGCTCCACTGGGTTCTCGCGCGACGGGGCAACAGCCTTCCCCCTGTTGGGTGTTGGTGCAGAGGGTGGTTACGGAAGTTCGGCGACTTTCACTCCGCGTAGTTGGCGGAGGAGGAGGAAGGCGAGCATGCCGGGGTGGCGGGGTTTGCTGTAGGGGGAGAGTTGTCCGTTTTCGGTGGAGTCCCAGCCGGTGGTGGTGAGGCGGTAGAGGGTGCCGGATACCCCGTAGAGGTGGGGTTTGCGTACGCGTAGGAGGACGTGTTCGCCGCGGCGGAGGAAGGGGCATTGCCGCAGGGAGATGCGGGCGTGTTCGGTGCAGAGCGGGGGCATGGTGGTGAGTGATTTCTCGGGCCAGGTGGGGGGTGAGTCCTCGCGCTGCCAGTCGATGAAGAGCCAGCCGTCTTTGTTGCGGTCGGCGGGCTGTGCGCAGATCTGGCAGAGGAGGTGTTCCATGCAGGTGCGTTGGCGGGTGGAGTGGAGGGAGTCGTACTGGACGTGGCCGGGGTCGGGGGACTCCTCGACGCGTACCCAGAGGTTGCCGTGGTTGTCGCGGTCTTCGGGGCGTGGGTTCCGGTAGGTGAGCCGGGGGCCGTTCGCGGTGAATTCGACGGTCAGGGTGGATTCCGGCATGCCTTTGTCGGTGCTCCGTGAGGCGACGTACGGGGTCAGGAGAGGCATGGGTTCCTCCTCGTGGGGGGTGCTGGAGGCCGGGCTAGGCGGGTCGGCCGGTGAGGGTGACGTGCAGTCCGACGGCCGGGTCGGTGACGGTGAGCAGGGTGCCGGGGCCGGTTTCCAAGTGGCGTAGTGCGTCGGTCTGGCGTTGGTCGTCGGTGGCCCAGGCGCGGAGGTTTTCGGGGGCGTCGGAGCTGTGGAAGGTGACCGGCCGGACGTCGTTCTTCGCCCGTGTCCAGGGGGTGGTGTCGGGGGGTTCGGGGTGTCCGTGCCCGTCCGCGAGGCGGAGTGCCTGTCTGCGGAGCCATCGCAGGGCGAGGCGGCGGTTGGGTACGGTGACCCGGCCGATCGGGACCGCGCGCCTCGTCCCGGCGCTCACGGTGACCTCGGCGACGTAGTCCGTGCCAGCGCCTGTGGCGGTGGTGCGTTCGCCGTGGCGGGGGCCGGGGGCGGGGCGGACCAGGCGCTGGAGAAGGTCGGCCGCCCCTTCGACCGCGTGCAGCCGGGCGGTGCGTTCCGCGTCGTGCCGGGCGATCGCGGCGTCCAGCCCGGCGAGGAACAGGGCCCGATAGGCGGGGTCGGTCTCGATACGTTGCAGCTCGGCGAACAGGGGTTGTGGCGGTGGTGGTTGTGGGGCGAGTGCCCGGATGATCCGGGGGAGGTAGCGGCGCAGGAGGATTCCGGCGGCTCCGAGGGCGAGGGCGAGCCGGACCATCACGAACCCCGGCCTCATGACGGCGCTCCGTGCTCGGCCGTCTCGTGGCGCCGGCGCGAGGCCCGGCAGGCGGCCTGTTTGGAGGCATCGCGCTCGGCACCGGCCACGGCCTCGGCGTGGTCGATCTCCTGGCAGCCCCGGCACGGCTCCGGCACGGACAGGCCGTCGTGGACGACCGGCCGTACGAGGGTGCCGGGGGCAGGTACGTGGGGGGTACGTCCGTTCGGAGAACCGTTTTCCGTAGACACGATCGTTCCTCTCCGTGGTCATTCCGCTACCAAGGAGCATCAGCGTGACCTAGGGTCGGCCCGTATTCAACGTGGCAGAAACGGAGAACACATTGGTAAACATCAAGGAGTTGAACCCGGAGTCGTCACCGGAGGCGGCGTACGGCGCACGACTACGCAGCGCACGAGAGGCGCGCGGCTGGAAGCAGGATGACCTCGGTGTACGGATCGGCTACACGGGGCGGCATGTCTCGGGGGTCGAGAACGGCCGCAAACCGCCAACCCGCAGGTTCTCGATCGGTGTTGATGGCGCACTCGGGACCGAAGGAACAGCCGATTCGTTCGAGCGCGAGTGGCGCGAGATCAGCCATGGCAGCCTGCTGGAAGGCTTCCCGGAGTACGTGGGGTACGAAGGCCGGGCAGTAGAGATCCGACTGTATGAAGTAGGCGTCCTCCCCGGTCTGCTCCAGACTCCGGAGTACGCAACGGTCCTTGCCGAGAGCGCTGTCAAGCGGGGAGCTATCACCCCCGAGCAGGCGCGTGAGCGGGTCAGCCTCGTTGCGGAACGGCAAGCCGCGCTCGTCCGGAAGTCCGCCGCGCCACTCGTCCTGGTGGTGCTGGACGAGAGCTGTATCCGACGGCCCGTAGGCGGATTAGGCGTGACGGACGCACAGTTGGCGCGATTGGTGGAGTTCGCTGAGCTGTCGAACACTGTGCTCCAGGTTGCCCCGTTCGATATGGGAGAGCGGCGCCCGTTCAACCTGCCGCTGTACATACTGACGCTTTCAGACCGTCAGCTCATGTCGTACGCGGAGTCAACCCAACGGGGTCATCTCGAACGGGAAAGCACTTCCGTATTGCCCCTGTTGACCGCCTACCATCAGTTGCAGGCTGAAGCGCTCTCACAAGCGGCATCCGTGGCCATGATCGAGCAGTTACGAAAGGGCACCCCGTGACGACAGAATCCCTCCATTGGTTCAAGTCTTCATACAGTGACAACGGCGGCGCCTGCGTCGAGGTCGCTGCCAACCTCGCCGCCTCGCGCGGCATGGTCCCCGTACGTGACTCCAAGGATCTGCGCGGTCCCACCCTGGGCCTTCGCGCTGACGCGTTCGCTTCCTTCGTGGCGGGCGTGAAGGCCGGAGAGTTCGGCACCGTCTGAACCCCCGGTTCCTCACCGAGCCGGACAGCCCCGCCGTGCGTCTCGCATGGTGGGGCTGCGTGCTGTTCCGGTGTCCAACTCATGCAAGTCCGCAGGGACCGTCCGGCCGGGTCAACTGGACTGGGAATGCATTTCACTTCCGCGCCCGTTGGCGGCCTACTGGCAATGGTGGTCGGTGGTGCTGCGCCCGACCGGCCTAGGTGGTCATGATCCGCAGATGATGAAAGGGCTCCCCGTGACGACCGAATCCCCCCGCTGGTTCACGTCCTCGTACAGCAACAACGGCGGCGACTGCGTCGAGGTTGCCGTCAATCTCGCCGTCCCGCGTGGCGTGGTCCCCGTACGTGACTCCAAGGATCTGCGCGGTCCCACCCTGGACCTTCGTGCCGACGCGTTCGCGTGCTTCGTGGCGGGCGTGAGGGCTGGAGAGTTCGGCACCGTCTGAGCACCTGGTTGTTTGCCGATCGGGGTGCAAGCCCCTGGCCGTCCTGCTCACTTGGGCCAGTGGGGCGACGCCCCACAGGTGATCGAGGTCCTGAAACGGAGCCAGCTACCCGACCGCATGGCCAACGCCCCGGCCCGGACCGGCTGCCTGGACAGGGGCGCCGTCGCTCCAGCTCCTCCGGCGAGTAGGGGCGAAGCCGCATCGTGGCATCGGTCGGCCTGCTTGATCACCACGAGACCCGGCATTGGCAGCTTCGTGGCCGGAAGGTCATTGGACTGATGTGGTGCGTGGCGAAGCCCCGCCATACATCACGCCGGGACGTCGGTAGACGGGGCTTCTGATGTCACGCCTGAAGCGGGTTGTCCGGCGTATCGAGCCACGGATGGTCACCGCGGCTGTCGACGGTCAGCCCGAACCGCCCGAAATCCGGGCGGCCCTGCCGCTCCCACCACCGGTAGGCGGCTTCTGTCTCATCCCACAGCCGGCGCGGCCCCGACTGCACCACGAGATACTTACTCGCCCCTGGCTCGTAATCGATGGACGCCCAGGACTGTTCGTCGTCGCTGTAGAACCACACCACATAGGTTCCGTCGTCATCGGGCTCGACAGACCAGAACGTGCCGGGTACACGCAAGCTGATCGCGAACTGTTCGACCCACCCGTCGATGTCTTCCGGAGAAAGCGTCGCCGTGCTTTTGACGCCGCCTGCGGGCCACTCCTGGCCCTTGAGATAGGCGTCGTGATGCGCACGCTGCGAGCGCTGCTGCCGTAGGCGCATAAAGGCGCTGGAGCGGGTGAAGTGGCCGTTGGCCGTACCGTCCTCGTCCACGGTAAGCCGGGCGATCGCCTCGCCGCCGTAGCCGGTTCCCCATGGGGCGACGATTACCCCGCCGGGAACGGTCTGCTCGACCCAGGTGTAAGGGACCTCCCCGATTGAGCAGGTGGCAATAATCCGGTCGTACGGGGCATGCTCCGGACAGCCGAGCCGCCCGTCTCCCCCGACGATCAGCGGGGACAGGCCCGCATCGCGCAGGCTCGCAATCGCACCCTTGGCCACCTCAGGGTCGTACTCGATCGAGACGACATTCTCGGAGCCAAGCCGGAAGGAGAGCAGGGCGGCGTTCCAACCCGTACCCGTACCGATCTCAAGGGCCCGGTGGCCATCCTGCACGTCCAGGTCGGCCAGCATCGAAAGGACCATGTGGGGCTGAGAATTGGAGCTACTGGGGGTAGTCCCGATCCCGTCGCCGGCATGCTGTCCGTCATCCCACTGTGTCGTCAGCGGAATGTCCGAGTACACGGCCTCGAACCAGGCATCCGGGTCCGTGCCACGGTCCACCAAGGCGTTCTGACGGGTACCTGCGGCGATGCCCGGCCAGATGCGTGGGGGCACGAATACGTCCCGAGGGACTGAGTAGAACGTAGGCAGCCATTCCGGATGCAGGGCGCCCGATGCAACGAGCGCGGAGGCGAGCCCCTGAGGGCCCACCTCCTCTTTGCGCGCCGTCATATACCCCTACTTCTTCGGGCCGGAGCCGTCAGACGGGTTGCCGCCGCTCCCCGTGTCCGAGCCGCCGCCACCGTGTCCGCGGCCACTGCTGCCGTCGTCCTGCTGACTGCCACCCTGGCCGCTTCCGGTTCCGCCACCGTGCTTGGGCATGCCCCTGTCTCCTTCGTGAAGTGGTGACCATTGGCTTACTGCCCACCCCGTGAGGAGTGGGGGCTTGCCCGCCCCTGCCAGGCGCCCTACGCCATGACACCCTGCATCCGGGCGCGGGCACCTGTTCGAGCGGGTCCGGCCATGCAGTCTCCTGCCGTGCTGCCCTTGCCATGCCGCACTCTTCCGTGTTGTCTGCCGGACGACGACCAAGCTAGGAAGAGCAGAGGAGGGCTAGCTACGTTGTTGCACAAGATTGCACGCGAGTTACCCGAGTGAAGTAATGGCCTCGGTCACCAGCGCACGGGCACGTCCGCCGTAGACGGCCATCCCTGAAAGCTCGCCGAAGGCCCGTACGTACAAGGCGACTTCGGATGGCGTTGTGACTGTTACGTCTGCCGAAAGCAGTTCCACGGCCGCCCGCTCGTCATCGAACACCATGAACGTCTCCATCGGCCACATGCGGCGGGGGGTGGTACGAGGGATGATCCCCAGAGAGACGGACGGCAGCGACATGACTGCCAGCAGGTAGCCGAGCTGGCCGGCCATGACCCCGGCGTCGCCGAAGCCGTAGTGCAAGACGTCTTCCTCGATGATCAGCGCGAAGCGGTGGTCCCCCTCACGGATCACGCGGGAGCGCGCCATGCGCGCCTCGACTGCTTGATCCACATCATGGGGAATCCGGCGGAACTCCGTGATCGACGTCAGGAGCGCCCGTGCGTACCCCTCTGTCTGGACCAGACCGGGGACGACGTTGGAGCAATAGACGCGGAAGCGCCGCGTTCGCTCGAACAAGGGCACCGCAGATTCTTGGAGCCTGCGCAACCCTGTGCGCTGCTTCCTGCGCCAGTCGACGTACATGGAGTCGGTGGAACGGTTCGCCGCGATCAGGTCGGCAGTCTGGTCCGCGGCGTCGCAAGCCACACACCACGCCCTGATATCGGCGTCCGACGGTGTGGTCTTGGCGTTCCCGATCCGGGATGCTTTGGCCGCGCTCCAGCCGGCCCGGGAAGCCAGCTCACGCCCTGTGAGCCCCGCGCCCAGGCGCAGGTCGCCGAGGCGTGCGGCAAGTGCCTCGCGGGCGGCCTGCGCGCTGGACGATGGAGATACGGGCATGGGTCGGCTGTCCAGGGTGCGATTCGAGTCGTCAGAGCTTGAAATCCTCGTGGGGCGTGGCGCGTCGCCACACCGCCTCAAAAGCAGACGAGCACAGTTCGGCGACGGCGGATGCTTCCGTCCATGCCTCGCCGAGGTACTCGCCGTCTCCTGAGAAGTGGCCGAAGCGAACGATCCCGCCGTCGAACACCCAGAAGTCGTTACCGGGCAACGCCAGGTCGGACGCCTGCCGTCGCGGGAGCCAGCGCACGAGCTCGCCCGCCACCACGTTCATGAACGTGCCGTCGTATTCGAACCGGATGTACTCCGAAACCGGTTCGGAGACGATCCGGGCCCGCCGCACCACGACGCCTCGCGCCACGGTCTCAGCGACGAGCGAGTGCCACGGGCGCCACCACGACGAGCGGTCGTCCGGGTCGTGGCGCTTCCCCGCCTTCCACTCGGCGTAGCGGCCGGTCTCATTGTCGACCGCGTACGAGTCACGCATCTCAAGATGTACGGCGGAGCGGGTGCTACGGGCCAGCACCTCATCGAAGTCGAACGCCGGCCCGCTCTGCTTCATCGCACGCCTTCCTGATAGCGGTCACCATACGCAAGGGCAGCCGAACCACTGCTTCGCTGTCGGGGATGGGGCCGGTCAGCAAGCACTCGGCCAGCCTCACCTCGTCAGTCTTCCACCCTTGGAACAGCATCTCTTCCGCTTCCGCGTCCACCCACACGGTCGGGCAGTTCCGCTCGTCCGTATCGGGGTCCTTCGCGATGAATACCAAGGCCATGACTACCTACCACAGCGAGGGGGATACACCTGACTGCACGACCATCACCCTCTCGGCCGGTTAGGTCAAGAGGCTAGCCAGCCAGGGCAGTTCAGATACGAGAGCATGCAAAAGGGAACAGCCTGTCGGCAGGGAAGGCCGAGGGATTCCTCGCCCTCCTGCACCATCAGCAGCTGTACGACCCGGGGTTTCCGGACCGGTGGCGGGCGCGGGTCCTGGCCGCCATTGCGCATGAGACGTGCGACGGCGTATGCCGCCCGGTGCGATCCGCGGCGGTGGAGCGGTCCGCCCTGCGGTACGCCGCTGTGGCAGGCGTGGAGGTGGCCGGTATGTCCGGCGACCAGCTCGCCCACTGGCTCACCGAGGAAGAGGTGAGTCGGCTCCCGCCCGGGGAAGCGCTGGTGTGGGTCGTCGTCCGCTCCGCCCGCCTGGACGGGGCTTGGACGGTGTGGCCCGGCACGGTGGCCGAAGCAGGCGACCTGCTCGGCTCCGTTCCCGTGGTGGCTGAAGCCGTGGCCGCCGCGTTCGCCCTCAACGCCGAGATCGAGGCATCCAACCCAGACCACACCACGGCCCACCTGAGCGCCGAGCGCATCGCCGGCTCATGCCGTCCGCCGGGACCGTCCGGCCGGGGCAACTGGACTGGGAATGCACTTCACTTCCGCGCCCGTTGGCGGCCTACTGGCAATGGTGGTCGGTGGTGCTGCGCCCGACCGGCCTAGGTGGTCATGATCCGCAGATGATGAAAGGGCTCCCCGTGACGACCGAATCCCCCCGCTGGTTCACGTCCTCGTACAGCAACAACGGCGGCGACTGCGTCGAGGTCGCTGCCAACCTCGCCGTCCCGCGTGGCGTGGTCCCCGTACGTGACTCCAAGGATCTGCGCGGTCCCACCCTGGACCTTCGTGCCGACGCGTTCGCGTGCTTCGTGGCGGGCGTGAGAGCTGGAGAGTTCGGCACCGTCTGAGCACCTGGTTGTTTGCCGATCGGGGTGCAAGCCCCTGGCCGTCCTGCTCACTTGGGCCAGTGGGGCGACGCCCCACGGACGATCGAGGTCCTGAAACGGAGCCAGCTTCCCGACCGCATGGCCAACGCCCCGGCCCGGACCGGCCCGGCTGCCCGGCTGGCCCACGCCCGTGTCCCCCTCACCTGGGGCTACGGTGTCTGCCAGTAGTCCGCCCACGCCCGTGCCGCCTTCACGTGGCGCTCCAGGCCGGGCGTCCCGTACTCATGCCAGGCCTCCCAGGAACGGGCGTCGGCCTCGGCGAGCACCACCACGCCCTCGCGGGGAGCCTCGGCGAACGCGGGAATGCGCCGGCACCACCGGGCGGCCTGCTCGGGAGTCTGCTCGCCGTCCAGGACGAGGCGCTGGCCCCACAGGACCGCGTCCACCCATCCGGGGCCCCGGGCCGCCCACGCCCAGTCGATCAGCCACGTCCGGTCGGTCCCGGGCAGGAAGTTGACCGCCGCCGGATCGCCGTGCACAAGCATGTCCCCCGTCAGCAGCGGCTCATCAACAGGGTCGCAGTACTCCTCCCACCGCCCCCACGCCGGCTTCAACCGGGCCTCGGGCGGCGCGGACGTCGTGCTCAGCTCCTGCAGGACCGTCGTGACGGAGTCCAGATGGGGGCTGTCGTCCGCATAGAAGTCGGCCCACGGTGACGTACTGGTGATCCCCTCGAACCCGAGGACCGTCCAACCGCCCGCTGCCACCCGCCACAGGAGACGTGGTGCGAAGTCGGGCAGGAACGCCGCCACCGCGCTCTCCACGTTCAGCTCGGCCGTCCGCTCATGGTCCTCGGGCAGCCCCTTGACGAAGACCCTCCCGCCGCCGGGGGCGGTCAGCAGGGCGGCGAAGCCCGAGCTGGTCGCGTTGACCATGTCGGCCACCGCACTGCCCTCTCCGACCTGGCCGGCGACCGCCCGCCGTACGGGTTCGGGCAGTTCCTCGTAGGAGCGCAGAGCGACACGCACGGCCGTCTACCTCGCGTGCCTCTGAGGGGCGTTCGGTGGGAATGGCGGGTTCTTGTCCGGCCTCGTCGGCGGGTTGGTCGAGGGGAGTCCCGGCGGGGGGTTGGTTGACGGACGAGGGGACGGGTTGCGTGCCTCAAGGATCGTCATGACCGGGACCGTACCGACCGGACGGGCCCGAACCAGTGAAGTTCCAGGGACGGCAACCAAGTCCTCGTGTTGCTACGGCAGACGAACACGTAACGAAGGGTTGTGACCGGTTCCGACGCTCCGTCAGCGGCCGTCTACCAGTGATCGGCGCGCGCCTATCCGTGGACGGGGGGCAGGCCGTGGTCAGGGGCCCTGCTCGCGAGGCATCCGCCGTACGGGAGGCGGAGCCCGTACGGCGGATGGGAGGACGGCGGTCAGGGGCGGAGGCGGTGGTGGGCCGTCTCACCGGTCCGCTGTGAGCGCGTCCGCCGTGAGCGGTTCCGCCGGTGGGGCGCCCGCGAGGATCAGCGGCTCCACGGCCTCGTACTGCCGGCGCTCCTCGTCGACCCCCCGGCGGCTGAACCTGGTGCCGAGCCAGCCCGCCAGGAATCCGGCCGGGACCGAGACGAGGCCGGTCGTGGTGAACGGGAACCAGTTGAAGTCGAGGTCCGGGAAGACCGCTTCGGGCGAGCCGGAGACCAGGTTGGTGCCCGTGAAGAGGATCAGCACGCTGACCGTGCCGCCGATGAGCGTGCAGAGCAGGCCGACCCGGGTGAAGCGACGCCAGAACATGCTGTAGATGAGTGCCGGGGCCAGCGCGGAGGCGCCGACGCAGAAGGACAGCGTCACCAGCGACTGGAGGTTCCAGTGCCGGGCGAGCACCGCGAGGGCGATGGTGAGCAGGCCGATGCCGACCGCGGCGGCCTGTGCCGTACTCATCTCGGTGCGCTGCTTCAGCGGCGGCTTGCCCGGTTCGCGCAGTCCATGGGCGAACAGATCGTGGGCGAGCGAGTTCGCGCAGGCCAGGATCATTCCGGCGACCGAGGCGAGCAGCGTCAGGAAGATCGCCGTCGTCATGGTCGTGACGACCAGTGCCCCGGCCGCGCCACCGCCCGCGACCGCGCCGCTGACCTGGAGGATCGCGCTGTTGCCCTGCGCCCCGGCGGCGGTGATGTTCTCGTAGCCGACGAGGGCCGCCGCGCCGAAGCCGCTGAGGGTGAGCAGCAGACAGATCGCGGCGACGACGCAGACCGCCCAGGACATCGAGCGGCGGACCGCGCGGGCGCTGCCGACGCTCGTCATCCGCATCGTGATGTGCGGCAGGCACGCGACACCGAGCACCAGGGTCAGTTCGGAGCTGATCATGTCCAGGTCGCTGCCGCCGAACTGCAGCCCGGAGCGGAGATAGGCCGCCCCGGCTCCGCTGCCCGCCTGAGCGGCCGAGAGCAGGGCGCCCAGGCTCCAGTCGTAACGGTTCATCACGAGTACGGACACGAGCAGTGCGGCGCCGAGGAGCACCACCGTCTTGACGATCTGGATCAGGGTGGTGCCCTTCATGCCGCCGATCGCCGCGTACCCGATCATCATGACGCCGAGCGCGACGATGGAGCCGGTGCGGAATCCGGAGCTGTCGAAGCCCAGCATGAAGGCGAGCAGATTGCCGCTGCCGGCGAGCTGGACGACCATCAGGGGCACGAGTGCGGCGAGCGTGACCGCGCAGGCCGTGATGCGGACGGCGCGGCCGGGGGCCCGGCGGGTGAGCATGTCGCCGATGGTGAACCGGCCCGCGTTGCGCAGGGGTTCGGCCAGCAGGAACATCAGCAGGAGGAGCGATAGGACGGTGCTCAGGGCGACCACGAGTCCGTCGTGGCCGGTGAGGGCGGTGAGCCCGGTGGCGCCGAGGACGGTGGCCGCCGAGAGGTAGTCACCGGCGATGGCGAGGCCGTTGCGCAGCGGGGAGAGCGTGCGGTAGCCCGTGTAGAAGGCGTCGAGGTCGTCGCGGTCCGGCACGGTCATCACACAGAGCAGCAGGGCGATCGTGGCCACGGCGATGAACGCCACCAGGGACATGGTCTGCGCGGAGTCTTCGAATCCGGTCATCGTCCCGCCCGGTCATCGTGTCTACGGGGGCGCCGGTGGGGGCGCGGATGGGCAGGGGGGCGGCCGCCGTTGCGCAGGTCGGCCGAGAGCGGGTCCACCGTCCGCTCGGCTGTGCGTTCGTACACGGTGATGGCGAGGACGGCGACCGGGAGCTGGCACAGACCCAGCAGCAGGCCGATGTTGAGACCGCCACCGCCGACGGGGTGGGCCATCAGATCGGGGGCGTAGGCGGAAAGCAGCAGGAACAGCGTGAAATAGCCGAGCGCGGTGAAAGTGGCGGCCCGGCGCAGGACGCGGTACGCGCCGCGCAGCCGGAGCAGATCACCGTGGTGGTCGGGGGCGGGAGCGGAATCGTCCTCGCACGGGGCGGACCACCGGGGCGGGAGCAGCGGCGGATACGGCGCCGGAGGGGCCTGCGGAGGCGAACTCTGCCAGGCGAGAAGGTAGTCGGGTTGGTAGGGGGGAGGGTGCGGGTCGTTGTTCGGCATCGGGTACTGCTCCCTTCCTTGCATGGCTGGGGGACCTGGGGGTGTGCAAGGCAGAAGCGGAGGCGCTGGTGCGCCCGGTCGATGCGCGTAGATTACTTTCGGGTACGGCGGGTGGGGAGGGGTAATACCGAAATACCCTCGGCGGTACCGGAGTTGTCCTATTCCTGGATGCCTAACGGACGCTTTCCGACCCCTCGTCGAGGATCGGGAAGCGGCGCGGGGCGAGGAAGACGAGTACCAGCAGTGCGAGCCCGGCGGCCACGGCGGCGCCGAGGTAGACATGGTCGACCGCGGCGTCGACCGCCCGGCGCAGGTGGTCCGTCGCGGCGGCGGACAGCGAACCCGGGTCGTCCAGGGCGTGCGAGATCGCGTCCAGGTCGCCCGGCAGCCCGGGGACGGGGGCGTCGGCCAGCCGGGAGGCCAGTACCCCGTTGGCGACGGCACCGAACAGCGCGGCGCCGATGCTCTGGCCGACCTGGCGGCAGAAGAGGACGGACGCCGTCGTCGTACCGCGCTCCGACCACCCGACGGTCGACTGGACGCCCACGATCAGCGGCAGTTGGAACAGCCCGAGCGCCGCGCCCAGCAGCAGCATGATCAGGGCGGGCTGCCAGGCCGCACCGGGGTAGGGCAGCAACGGGAAGGCCAGCAGGATCAGCAGGGCGGCGCTCATGCCGATGATGGCGGTGAGCCGGAAGCCGATGCGGTTGTAGACCCGGTTGGACAGCGCCGCCGAGACCGGCCAGCTCAGCGTCATCACGGAGAGGACGAATCCGGCGGCGATCGGGCCGAGGCCCAGGACGGACTGGGCGTACGTCGGGAGGAAGACGGTCGGCGCGACCATCAGCAGCCCCATCGCGCCCAGGGCGAGATTGACCGAGGCGATGGTGCGCCGCCGCCAGACCCAGCCCGGGATGATCGGATCGGCGGCCCGGCGCTCGATGGCGACGGTCAGCGCGGCGAGTACGGCACTGACCCCGAACAGGCCCAGCGAGGGGGCGGAGAGCCAGGGCCAGGCGACGCCGCCCTGGACCAGCGCGGTGAGCAGGAGGACGCCCGTCGCGAAGACGGCCAGCGCGCCGGCCCAGTCGATCCGGGGGCGGACGGCGGGGCGCGGACGGGACGGTTCGTGGAGGTGGCGGACGACCAGCCAGAGGGCGATCGCGCCGACCGGCAGATTGATCAGGAAGATCCACCGCCAGTCGGCGTACGCGGCGAGCAGCCCACCGATCGCCGGTCCCGCGACGGCCGAAGTGGCCCAGACGGTGGACAGCTTGGCCTGGATCTTGGGGCGTTCCTTGAGCGGGTAGAGGTCGGCGGCGATCGTCTGCACCGTGCCCTGGAGAGCGCCGCCGCCGAGACCCTGTACGACCCGGAAGGCGATCAGCGCGGCCATGTTCCACGCGGCGGCGCAGAGCACCGAGCCGACCAGGAACAGGATGATGCCGGCGACCAGGACGGGCTTGCGGCCGAAGGTGTCGGAGAGCTTCCCGTACACGGGGAGGGTGACGGTCACGGCCAGCAGATAGCCGGAGAAGAGCCACGAGAAGACGGCGAACCCGCCGAGATCGCCGACGATCTGGGGGACGGCGGTGGAGACGATGGTGCCGTCGATGGCGGACAGGGCCATGCCGAGCATCAGCGCCGCAACTACGGGGCGACGGCCGCGCGGGGTGGTGGGCGAGGCCCCGGTCTCTGCGGCTGCGGTGGTGGGTGCGGCTGGTGTGACGGTCGGTGTGATGGTCGGTGTGACGGTTGGGGTGACGGCTGTTGGTTTCGGGGTTGGAGTTGCGGCAGCGGCTTCCGGGGCCGCGGAGACGGCAGTTGCTTCCGTGGGCTTCGTGACGTTCGCGGCCGGGCCGGGGTGCGCGGCTCCGGGTCCGGACGTCACCGCGGTCGGCCCGGGTATCGCTTCGATGTCGCCGTCCGCGCCGCCCACAGATTTTCCTTCCCTATGCATGTATTTCCTGGGCCACTGTCTCACCACGTGCCGCCCGGCGGGAGGGGCGCGAAGGGCGGGGCGGTCGGCCCGACCCGCGCGCGGCCGGTTTCGCGACCCCCTACGTCGGTCTCCGTCGCGGGGTGGAGACCCCTAGGGGTTGGTCCTCAGTTCTGTCCAGGGGGCGTTCCTCCCGGCGGAGGACGTGGCGGTCGGTGGCTGTTCCTTAGCCTTTCTTTACGTCGCGATCGCGGCCGAACACCGGGGCAGGGTGGGGATAACCCCACCTCAGGACTGCGCTGGGCACCAGCGCGCCGGACCCCCCTCTCACCCGAGACTCGGAACGTACGCAGAGACGTCCAGTCATCGACCGACATAGGAGACTTACCGTGACAACGGCTGTAACCATTCCCAGGCACGGGGGCACTGGAGGGCGTACGGCCGTCGCTGCGCGAGCGAGGCAGGTCGTCAAGGCGTACGGGTCGGGGGAGACCCGGGTCGTCGCGCTCGACCATGTCGATGTGGACATCGCTCGCGGGCAGTTCACGGCGATCATGGGGCCGTCCGGCTCCGGCAAGTCGACCCTGATGCACTGCCTGGCCGGACTCGACACCGTGACCTCCGGCGAGATCTACCTCGACGAGACCGAGATCACGAAGCTCAAGGACAAGAAGCTCACCCAGCTCAGACGGGACCGGATCGGCTTCATCTTCCAGGCGTTCAACCTGCTTCCGACGCTCAACGCGATCGAGAACATCACGCTGCCGATGGACATCGCGGGCCGCAAGCCCGACACCGGGTGGCTCCGGCAGGTCGTGGAGACCGTCGGTCTCGCCGAGCGGCTGAAGCACCGGCCGACCGAGCTCTCCGGCGGTCAGCAGCAGCGCGTCGCGGTGGCCCGCGCCCTGGCCTCGCAGCCCGAGATCATCTTCGGCGACGAGCCCACCGGGAACCTGGACTCGCGGGCCGGTGCCGAAGTGCTGTCCTTCCTGCGCCGGTCGGTCGACGATCTCGGCCAGACCATCGTCATGGTCACCCACGACCCGGTGGCCGCCTCCTACGCGGACCGGGTGCTCTACCTCGCCGACGGCTCCATCGTCGACGAGATGTACAACCCGACGGCGGACCAGGTCCTGGACCGGATGAAGCACTTCGACGCACGCGGGCGGACGTCATGACCGTCTGGAAGACCTCGATGCGCAACTTCCTCGCGCACAAGGGACGGATGGCGCTGTCCGCCGTCGCGGTCATGCTGTCGGTGGCGTTCGTGTGCGGCACGCTCGTCTTCACCGACACGATGAACACCACCTTCGACAAGCTCTTCGCGGCGACCTCGGCCGATGTCACCGTCAGCCCGAAGGCGGCCAAGGGCTCCGCCGACATGCCGGAGAACGGGAAGCCCGAGTCGCTGCCCGCCTCCGTCGTCCAGCGGGTCGCTCGGGCCGACGGGGTGAAGGAGGCGGAGGGCGCCGTCGTCAGCATGTCGGTCACCGTCGTCGACCGCCACAACAAGAACATGGGCTCGGAGACCGGCGCCCCGACGATGGCGGGCAACTGGACGCGGAACGACCTCCGTTCCATGGAGATCACCTCCGGCCACGCCCCGCGTGGCCCCACCGAGGTGATGGTCGACGCCGACACCGCCCAGAAGCGCGACCTCAAGCTCGGCGACGAACTGCGCACGATCACCGTCACCGGTGACGTCACGGCACGGATCAGCGGGATCGCCTCCTTCACCGTGACCAACCCGGGCGCCGCGATCGTCTACCTCGACACCGCGACCGCCCAGACGAAACTGCTCGGCACTCCCGGTGCCTTCACCCACATCTCCGTCACCGCCGAACCCGGCGTCGGCGACAAGCAGTTGAAGAAGAACGTCGCCTCGGCGCTCGGCGGGTCGGCCGCGTACAAGCTCCAGACCCAGCAGGAGGCCGCCGACGCCAACAAGGACTCCATGGGGTCCTTCCTCGACGTCATGAAGTACGCGATGCTCGGCTTCGCCGGAATCGCCTTCCTCGTCGGCATCTTCCTGATCGTCAACACCTTCTCGATGCTCGTCGCCCAGCGCACCCGCGAGATCGGTCTGATGCGGGCCATCGGCTCCAGCCGCAAGCAGGTCAACCGGTCCGTGCTGGTGGAAGCGGTACTCCTCGGCATCGTCGGATCGCTCCTCGGCGTCGCCGCCGGAGTCGGCCTCGCCGTCGGGCTGATGAAGGCGATGGGCGCCATCGGCATGGAGCTGTCCACCGGCGACCTCACCCTCGCCTGGACGACCCCCGCGCTCGGTCTCGCGCTCGGCATCGTCGTCACCGTCCTCGCCGCGTACGTCCCGGCCCGCCGGGCGGGCAAGGTCTCGCCGATGGCCGCACTGCGCGACGCCGGAACCCCGGCCGACGCGAAGTCGGGCTGGATCAGGGCCGGTATCGGCCTGGTCCTCACCGGCTCCGGCGGCGCGGCCCTGTGGGCGACGACGCAGGCCGACAGGGCGAGCGACGGATCGCTCCTCCTCGGCCTCGGCGTGGTCCTCACCCTGATCGGCTTCATCGTGATCGGCCCGCTGCTGGCCGGCCTGGTGGTGCGGGTGCTCAGCGTGGCCGTGCTGCGGCTGTTCGGCCCGGTCGGGCGGCTCGCGGAGCGCAACGCCCTGCGCAACCCCCGGCGTACGGGAGCGACCGGCGCGGCCCTGATGATCGGCCTGGCGCTGGTGGCCTGCCTCTCGGTCGTCGGCTCCTCCATGGTGGCCTCGGCCACCGACGAACTCGACAAGTCGGTCGGCGCGGACTTCATCGTCCAGTCGCCCACCGGCCAGCTGATCGTGCCCCAGGCCGCGAAGGCACTGGAATCGGCCCCCGGCATCGAGCACATCACCGAATACAAGAGCATCAGCGCAAAGATCACCGCACCCGACGGCGTCACGGAGGACGAGGGAATCGTCGCCGCCGATCCGACGTACAAGGACGACCTGCGCCGCGAGACGGTCTCCGGCGACCTGGCCGCCGCGTACGGCAAGAACGCCATGTCGGTCGGTGACGGCTACGCCGAGCGGCACGGTGTCGAGGTCGGCGACGAGATCACGGTCGCGTTCAAGGCGGGCGACACGGCGAAGCTGAAGGTCGCCGCGATCACCTCCGACGACACGAGCGTCGACACGGGCGCGATGTACACCAACATCACGACTGCCGAACGCTACGTTCCCGCCGACAGGATGCCCAAGAACGCGATCATGTTCGCCAAGGCGCAGGACGGCAAGGAGAAGGAGGCGTACACCTCCCTCAAGTCCTCGCTCGACGCGTACCCGCAGTACAAGGTGCAGAACCAGGCGGACTTCAAGCAGGAGCTGAAGGACCAGATCGGCCAGCTGCTGAACATCGTGTACGGCCTGCTGGCCCTGGCGATCATCGTGGCGGTGCTCGGCGTGGTGAACACCCTGGCCCTGTCCGTGGTCGAACGGACCCGGGAGATCGGCCTGATGCGGGCGATCGGTCTCTCCCGCCGTCAGCTGCGCCGGATGATCCGCCTGGAATCCGTGGTCATCGCCCTCTTCGGCGCCCTGCTCGGACTCGGCCTGGGAATGGGCTGGGGCACCTCCGCCCAGAAGCTGCTGGCGCTGGAGGGGCTGGGGGTCCTGGAGATCCCGTGGCCGACCATCCTCACCGTCTTCGTCGGCTCGGCGTTCGTCGGACTGTTCGCCGCACTCGTCCCGGCCTTCAGGGCGGGCCGGATGAACGTCCTGAACGCCATCGCCACGGACGGCTGACGGCTGACAGTTGACGGCGACGGTGGCTCCGGACGGGCGACCGAAGGCGACCGTCACCGTAGAATGAGCGTGTTGGCCCCGGGGCGTTCCTCCAAACGCCCCGGGGCCGTTCGCGTCCGGACGCTCCGGGGCGCTCGGACGCGAACGGCTCGGGCCCGCCCTGTCCGAAGTTGCCGCCCTGCACGAAGCCGCCACACTGCACAAAGCTGCCGTCCTGTGCGGAGCTGCCCCCTGCACGAAGCTGCCGCGCCCCGTGCAGCAAGCTGTCACCGCCGCCCAGGCCCCGTTCCGCTCCCCGCTGGCATATTCATCCGTGCCGGGACCCCCCGGCAGGACGCCACAGCCGAAGGGGAAACGTGACCAGGTCTTCGCTTTCGCAGCAGCCGCGCGGTCCGGTGCGCGGCGCCGTCGCCGTCACCACTCTCGCGCTCGTCTCGCTCGCCCTCTCCGCCGGTGCCGCGTCGGCGGCCCCCGCACCGGCGACCGCCCCGGAACACCTCCCCGAACACACCGCCGGAATGCTCTGTACGCAGGTGGAGGAGTTCCTCGGCCGACTGACCGTTCCCTCCGGGCCTGTTCAGGTGTGCAAGCTGGTCAACGGCTGGGACTAGGGGCGGGAAGCCGTGATGCGCTTCCAGATCCTCGGGCCGCTGGCCCTCGCGGACGGCCCCGACACCGTCGTACTCCAGCCATCGAAGCCCACGATCCTGCTCGCCGCCCTCCTTCTGCACGCCAACTCCGTTGTGTCCGCCGAGTACTTGCAACGGGCCGTATGGGGCGAGGAGCAGCCCGCCACCGCCAAGGCGGCGCTCCAGACCTGCGTCCTGCGGCTGCGCCGGCTCTTCACCAAGCACGGGGTCACCGAGACCTCGATCGAGGCGGTGCCCGGTGGCTATCGGATCACCGCCGCACCGCACTCCCTGGACCTTCTCGGTTTCCGCGACCAGATACGCCGGTCCGTGGCCCTCTCCGGCGACCCGGAAGCCGAGCTCTACACGCTCAAGGACGCGCTGTCGCTCTGGCAGGGCTCCCTCCTCGCCAACGTGCGCTCCGACGTCCTGCACCGGGACGAGGTGCCCCGGCTCGCGGAGGAGCGGCTGCGGAGCGTGGAGCGGGTCTGCGATCTGCTGCTGGGGCTGGGTCGCTGCGGGGAGGCGCTGGTCGAACTGTGGACCGCTACGCGCGTATATCCGGGGCACGAGCGGTTCCACGAGCAGCTGATCGAGGCGCTCTACCGGACCGGGCGGCAGTCCCAGGCACTGGCCGAGTACCGCAGGGTCAAGGGCTTCCTCCTGGACGAACTGGGAGTGAACCCGTCGCCCGCCCTCCAGCAGCTGGAACTGGCGATCCTGCGCGGTGAGGACCTGGGTACGGGGGAGCCCGCGCCCCCGCCCCCGTCCCCGTCCGCCCCCGCCGTCCGGGTCATCGAAGGGGAGACCGTCCCCGTCCCGGCCGTCGGCCCCGTGCCCACCGTGCCGAACTTCACCGGGCGCGAGGCCGAGACGGCCGCCATGGTCGCCCGCCTCACCGCCGGTGCCGAGCCCGGCGCGAAGGACCGGCAGCCGCTCACGGTCCTGGTGTCGGGCGCACCCGGCATCGGCAAGTCGGCCCTCGCCCACCGGGTCGCCCACCTCGTGCGGGACGCCTTCCCGGCCGGCCGGCTGCTCGTGCCGATGACCCGGCCGGACGGCGAACCGCGCCGTGTCGCCGAGGTCGCGGCCGAGGTGTCGGCGGCCCTGCGCTCCGGGCGCGCGGGCGAACGCGCCCTGCTCGTCCTCGACGACGTGGTGGACGCCGATCAGGTGCGCCCGCTGCTGCTCCCGGCGGACGGCCCCGACATCGCCGTCGTCGTCACCAGCCGGATGGGCCTTGCCGGGCTCATCGCCACCCACGGCGGCTGGGTGCACCGGCTCTCCGCCTTCACGGAGGCGGAGTCGTACGCCTTGCTGCTGGCCGCACTCGGTGCCGAACGCGTCGAGGCGGAGCAACAGGCGGCTCATCAACTGGCCTCGCTCTGCGGGCACTTCCCCGTGGCTCTGCGCATCCTGACCGCCCGGCTGCTGACCCGGCCGGGGCTGGGGCTCGGCGAGGCCGTCGACTGGCTGGGCGAGGACCCGCTCGCCCGGCTCACCCTGACCGATTCCCCCGGCCTGTCCGTCACCGGCCTGTTCGACCGGGCGCTGGGCCGGCTCGACCCCCGGCTGTCCGAGGCGCTCCTCCGGGCCGGGGCGGGGCCGCTCGACACCTTCGGGGCCGAGGACGTCGCACCGGGGAGCGGGGCGGCGCCGGAGACCGAGGCCGTACTGGAGCGGCTGGCCGACGCCGGACTGCTGGAGGACGGCCCGCCGGGCCCGTACCGCATCCACGCACTGCTCCGCGCCCACATACGAAGAACCGCCCGGATCCGCATCCGCCGCACAGAGAAGGTGTGAACCCATGGCCGAGAGTGCCGAAGCCGCTGTCGCCGAAGCTGCCGCCGTCGAAGCCGCTGTCGCCGAAGCTGCCGCCGTCGAAGCCGATGCCGTAGTCGCAGGGACGGCCGGTACGGCAGCCGCCGCGACCGGGGCGTTCGACTCCCTCGCCGGGACCCGGCCGCGCATCCGCCAGGACGTGCTGTTCACCGAGACCCCCGGCGGCGTGCTCTTCCACAACGCCGACGGCGGCTTCCATCTGACCGGCCGCACCGCCTACCGCTTCGCCTCCCTCGTCGTCCCGCACCTGACCGGCCACCACCGGCTCGACGAACTCTGCGCGGGCTTCGGACCGGGCCGGCGGGCGATGGCCGCCGAGCTCGTCAAGACGCTGTACGCACGGGAGTTCGCCCGCGACATACCCGTGGCGGACAGCACGGCGGAGCCCCTGCCGGACGCGGTCGCCGAGCGGTTCGCCGCCCAGATCGCGTACGTCGACCACTACGCCGACGGCGCCCCGGAGCGCTTCGCCCGCTTCCGCGCCACCCGGGTCGCCGTCCTCGGCGACGACGAGGTCGCCCGCTGGTGCGCGCTCAGCCTGATACGCAACGGGTGCGTCCGGATCGGTACGGCAACGGGCTTCGACGACGTCACCGCCGAAGCGGCCGGGGCGGGCGCGTACGCCGAGCGCATCGGCTCGGGCGCGGACGCCGGGTTCGTCGCCTCGGGCGCGGATGCCGGGCGCGGTTCCTCGGGCACGGACGCCGGCTGGGCGGCGCTCGGCGGTTACGACGTCGTCGTGGTGACCGGCGCCGGGGCCGGGGCGCGTACCCAACGGCTGCTCGCCGCCGGGGTGCCCGAGGGCCGGACCCTGATCCCCGCCTGGTCGTTCGGCCGCCGCCTCGTCGTCGGACCGCTCGCCACCGCCACCTCCACCGGCTGCTGGTCCTGCGCCGTCCTGCGGCTCGGCGGCAACGTGGCCCCCGGACCCGCCGCCGAACTCTGGGGCGAGGCCGCGGGCGCCGTCACCTCCTCGGCGGACACCCTGTCCGGCCCGGTCGCCGCGATGGTCGGCAACCTCCTCGGTTACGAGATCTTCCGCATCGCCACCGGCGCCCTGCCCGCCGAGACGGACGGCCAGGTCCTCGTCCAGGACCTGGAATCGCTCGACGTGATGGCCGAACCGGTCCAGCCCCACCCCAGGTGCCGCCGCTGCGCCGACCTCGACGCCCGCGAACCCGCCGCCGCGCTGCCGGAGGGTCTGGCGCTCCCCGTCACCCCGACCGTGGAGACCGCCCGCGACGCGGAGGCGCTGGTCGAGGACCTGAACCGGATCAGCACGGCCCTGGTACGCCCGTTCACCGGGATCTTCGGCCGGTACGACGACGAGGGGCTGACCCAGACCCCGTTGAAGATCAGCCGGGTCGAGGTGGCGCTCGGGGCCGGGGTGCGGCGCCGGATCGCCGCGTTCGACGTGCACCATCTGGCGGGCGCGCGGATGCGGGCGCTGTACGCGGCGGCGGAGGTGTACGTCGAGCACGTGGTGCCGGTGGCCGCCGAGGACGACGCGGATGCGGTCGCCGGGGAGGGCGCGGCGGTTCCCGTGCTCGCCCCGGACGCGCTGACCACCGGGGGAGGCACCGGGGCCCGCCCGCGGTCCTGGGTCACCGCCACGTCCCTGATCCGCAAGGAGCCGGTCCGGGTGCCCGCCGCCGCGGTGCGCACCTTCGGGGCCCACAACCGGGACCGGCCGCACCTGGCGACCTCGGCGGGTTCGGGCGCGGGCGGCAGCGCACGGGAGGCGGCGGGGCGCGGCCTGATGTCGGCGCTCGCCCACGACGCGCTGCTGCGGGCGGTCCGGGGCGCCACCCGGGTGAGCCCCGTGGCCGTCGACGGCGCCGACCCGGAGCTGGTGTTCCTGCTGAAGTCCGCGGCCAACCTGGACGTCGCGGTGGAGCTCCTCGACCTCGGCGAGGGGGCCCGCACGTCGGCCCACGTGGTGCTGGCCCGCGAGGCGAACACGGGTGTTACGGGCGGGCGTTGGGCGGTCGGTTCCGGTCTGTCGCGGCGTGCGGCGGCCTGTTCCGCCCTGCGGGATCTGCTCGGTCAGGTGCAGCTGGCCGCCGAGGACCCGGGTGCGGAGGTGGACCTGGGTGATCCGCTGCTCGGTGACTTCGCCGCGGGGACGGTCGCGGTGACCGGGGAATCCGTCGCGGCGGACGGGGCGGCGACCACGTTCGAGGCGGTGCTCGACCGGCTGCGGGACGCCGGGCGCGACGCCCTGTACGTACCGACGACCCCGGCGGACCTCCCGGCGGGCGGCATCAGCACCGCCCGGGTGCTCCTCACCGTGGACGGCGAGGTCGGCCCCGATGCCCGTTGAGACCACGGACGCGGGCGCGTCGGACGCGGACGCGGGCGCGTCGGACGCCCGTGCGCCCGACGCCGTACTGGCGGAGTCCACCCGGCGCCTCGCGGGATTCCTCGCGGAACGGCTGGCCCGGCACACCGCCGAGCCGCCGCCGCTGGACGTCGCACCGCTGGGCGTACGCGACGCCTTCGCGGACGTCGCGTCGACGGACAGCGCGCCGACGGGCGGTCTGCCGACGGACCTCGCACCGACGGATGCCGTGCGTGCCGTGCCCGTCCGCTACTACGGGCAGCACGCCGTCGTCGGGCCCTTTCCCGCCGCACTCCCGACCACGGCGGCGGGAGTGGCGGGAGTGGCGGGAGCCGGGGGATCGGCAGGGGCGGCGGGGAGCGGCGTAACGGTCCAACAGCCCTGCGCGCGCTGCCTGGAGCGGCGCTGGCAGGGCGTCCGTTCCGTCGCCCTGCGCGAGGCGCTGGAACTCGGCTCCGGCACCCGCGCGGCCGGGGAGTCCCCCTATGTCACCCCATTCGGTGCCGAGGCCCTCGCGGGTGTCATCGCCGCCCGGCTGAGCGGCGCCGGACCCCGGACCGGCGCCTTCCCCTACGTCCATCTCGTCGACCTCCGGACCCTGGCGGTCCGCGGCTATCCGCTCGTCCCCGATCCGGAGTGCCCGGTCTGCGGCCGGCCGGAGCCGGACACCGCCGAGGCCGCCGCACTCACCCTGCGGCCCGCCCCCAAGCGGAAGCCCGGCAGCTTCCGGGTCCGGGACATCGCCGACTACGAGCTGCCCGTCGAGCCGTACGCCAACCCGGTCTGCGGCTCGCTGGGCCCCTCCGTCGTCCAGGACGTCTCCTCCACCTCCACCTCCGCCACCATCGGCCGGTTCTCGATGCGCTCGGGCGAGTACCTCCGCGAGACCTTCTGGGGCGGCCACGCCGACACCTTCGCCGAGAGCGTGCGCATCGGGGTCCTCGAAGGGCTTGAGCGATACGCGGGCATGCGCTCGCGGGCCAAGCGCGCACAGGTGCGGGCCTCCCTGCACGCCCTGCGCGGGCGCGGCGAGCACGCGCTCGACCCACGGGTCTGCGGGCTGTACTCGGACGCCTTCCACCGGGCCAACCCCCGGGTCACCCCGTTCACCCCGGACCGCGAGATCCCCTGGGTGCGCGGCTACTCCCTGCGCGACCACCGCACGGTCCTGGTCCCGGAAGTGCTCACGTACTACCACGCACCCGGCCTGGAGAACCGCTTCGTGCAGGAGAGCTCCAACGGCTGCGCGTCCGGCGGCTGTCCGGAGGAGGCCGTCTACTTCGGGCTGATGGAGGTCGTGGAGCGCGACGCGTTCCTGCTGGCCTGGTACGGGCGGGCCGCCCTGCCCGAGATCGACCCGCGCACCAGCCGCCGCCCGGCCACCCGGCAGATGGTGGACCGGCTGGAGATGTACGGCTACGAGGCCCGCTTCTTCGACACCCGGATCTCCTTCCCCGTCCCCGTCGTCACGGGTGTCGCCGTGCGCCCCGACGGCGGGCGGGGCCGCATGTGCTTCGGCGCGGGAGCCGGGCTCGACCCGGAGGCGGCCCTGGCCGGCGCGCTCTGCGAGATCGCCACGGACGCGGTGAACCTCCAGGGACGTACCGAACGCGACGAGACACGGCTGCGCGCCATGGCGTACGACTTCGACAAGGTCGAGGCGCTGCACGATCACCCGCTGGCCTACGGCATCCCGGAGATGGGCGACCACGCCCACTTCCTGCTCGGCGAACCGGGCGCGCCGCGCCCGCCCAAGCGGTCCTTCACCGAGCTGTACGGGGACGGGGAAGGGCGCGGGAACCCGGGCGGCGACCTGAACGCCGCCGGGGGCGGTGATCGGAACGGGAACGGGCGCGGTGACCGGAGCGGCTACGGCGGGCGGCACCCGGCGATCCCCGTCTCCGACGACCTGCGGGAGGACCTGGACCGGTGCGTGGAGGCCGTCACCGGGGCCGGGTTCGACGTGATCGTCGTCGACCAGACCATGCCGGAACAGCGCGCCCTGGGCCTGACCACCGTCTCCGTCATCGTGCCGGGGCTGCTGCCCATCGACTTCGGCTGGAGCAGACAGCGGGCACTCGGCATGCCCCGGCTGCGCACCGCGCTGCGCGAGGCGGGACTGCGCGCGGGCGACCTCACCGACGCCGACCTCAACCCCGCACCCCACCCCTTCCCGTGACCAAGGAGCTCGCCATGGGGTACGCCCATGAATACGCGGCCGCGATCATGCAGCGCGGCCGGGTCCCGATGGACCCCGCCGATTTCGTACCGAACTGGTCGGACGGACCGCGCAAGGCCAAGTTCTACCCGGGTGCCGACAGCCTGCCGCTGCCCGGTACGGACTACCCGGCCCACGCGACGCTCGGCCGCGGGCTGGCCCAGGAGGGCGGTACGGAAGGGGAGTTCGACCTGCCGGCCCTCTCCGGGATGCTCCGTGACTCCTACGGGCTCACCGGCCGCCGCCTCGGGGTCCAGGCCAACACGGACCTGAGCGCCCTGCCCCACTACCCGCTCGCCAACTGGTCCCGAGGCTCCGCGTCCGGCGGCGGCCTGTACCCCGTGAGCGTCTACTGGGTCTCCGGTCCCGGCGGCCCCGTACCGCCCGGGGTGCACTACTACTCCACCCGGCACCACACCATGCAGCGGCTGCTCACCGGCGATGTGTCCGGTGAGGTGCGCGCCGCGCTGGGGGACGGGGCGCCGGGTCCCGCCACCGACCAGTACCTGGTGCTCGGCGTCAAGTACTGGCAGAACTCCTTCAAGTACAACAACTTCTCCTTCCACGCCGTCTCCATGGACGTCGGCGCCTGTGTGCAGACCTGGCGGATGTGGGCCGGTGCGCGGGGCCTCGGTGTCGAGCCCGCGCTCTGGTTCGACGAGGAACGCCTCGCCTCGCTGCTCGGGGTGAGCGCGAAGGAGGAGGGCATCTTCGCCGTCGTCCCGCTGAAGTGGGCGGGTGCGGCGGGTGCGGCGAGTGGCCCGGTCGGCCAACGGCCCGCCACCGCCGCCCCGGTCCGGCGCAAGGACGTCGAGCGCTCCCGTACCGTCCTCGGCTTCGACGCGCTGGAGCGGATGCAGGCGGCCACCTCCGCCCACGCCACCGCCCGGCCCGCCCCCGACGCGCTGGCCCCCGCCGCCGCGCCTCCCGCCGACCCGGCGCTCCCCGAGGTGGCACTGGCCCCCGCGCTGCCGCTGGACACCGACGTACGCACCGCCCTGCGCCGCCGCCGCAGCAGCTTCGGCCGATTCGACGCACAACGCCCGGTGAGCGCGGCGCGGTTGGCGACGTGCCTCGCGGCGGCCGTCACCGGGTCCCGGATCGGCGGGGACACGGGCGGCACCCGGCTGGCGAAGCTGTACGCGTTCGTCAGCCATGTAGAGGGAGTGGAGCCCGGCAGTTACGCGTACGACCCCGAGGCGCACAGCCTGCGGCTGGTCAAGGAGGGCCGGCCGGGGGAGTTCCTCCAGAAGAACTACTTCCTCTCCAACTACAACCTGGAGCAGGCGGGCGCGGTCCTGGTGCCCACGGTCCGTACGACCGCAGTCCTGGACGCGGTCGGCGACCGGGGATACCGCCTGGTCAACGCCACCATCGGCGCCGTCGCGCAGAGCGTGTACACCGCGGCGTCCGCCGTGGACCTCGGCTGCGGTGTGGCGCTCGGCTTCGACAACATCTCGTACATCGAGGAACTGGGCCTGGAAGCGACGGGCGAGGCGCCGCTGCTGATCATGATGATCGGCCACGAACGGCCCGCCCCCGCCGACTTCCGCTACGAGATCGCCTGAGCCGGGGGTACGGACGATGCATCACGATTCCACGAACCCCGCCGTGATCCGGCCCGCGTTCATGCTGCGCGTCGCCGGGCTCCCGGTCGAGAGCGTGCGGGGCCTGCGCTGCCCCGAAAGCCGCCGCTGGGCCGACGACATCCTCGACGGGACCGAGCGGCTGAGCATCGCCGCGGGGACGGTCGGCGATCAGCTGCACGAACTGATCGGCGGCAGCGACGACGAGCCGCTGCGCCGCACGCTGCTGAAACTGCGCCGGGACGTCTTCAACAACCGGCTGCCGCAGACCGAATCGGCCGACCGCGCACTCGCCCTGGTCCGCTCCCTCGACCCGGCCGCCGGTGACACGCTCGCCGCCTGGCTGGAGGCCCGTCGCGGGCTCGACGAGCGCCGGAGCGCGGGCGCCGCCCTGCTCGCCGCCGAGACGGGCCGCAGCCGCGCCGAACTGCGCAGGCTGGCGGGGGAGGACCGGCTGCGCAAGGCACTGCTGCTGGCCTCGCCCACCCTGGACGCCCAGATCGACGCCTTCATCCACCGTACGGCGGACGGCCCGCCCGACAAGAAGCAGCGCAAGATCGAGCGTTCGCTGCTCTCCTACCTCTACCGGACGGTCTGCAAGACCAGCCCGTTCTCCACGTTCACCGGCGTCGCTCTCGGCTCGCTGGGCGGTGATGGCGGGCTGCGGGTCCAGGTCGGGGCGGACTGGCACGGACAGGTGCGGCTCAATGTCGTCGCCCTCGGCCGGCTCGCCGACGCCGTGATCGCCGACCCGGTGCGCCGCGCCGATCTGCCGGTCGCCCTCGCCTCCGGCTGGGGCCGCGACGACGACCGGGTGCGCTATGTGCGCCGCTGGGTCACGGCGGGCGACGACGACACCGCCGTCACGTTCGACGCGGTGAAGGACCGGCTGTTCTTCCTGCGGCGCAGCGGCACCCTGGAGCGCCTGCTCGGCCTGTTCGAGGAGCGCGGGACCCTCCGCTACGGGGAGCTGTCCGGCTGGCTCGCGAAGGACCGGGACGCCACCGAGGAGGAGTGCGCGCAGTACCTTCAGGCGCTCCTCGACCTCGGCATGGTCCAGGTGCCGTGCCTACGGACCGAGGTGCACGACACCGACCCGCTGCGCGCGTTCCAGGGTTCGCTGCGGGGCCTCGGGCGGCCCTGGGCGGACCGGCTCGCGGACCGGCTGAACGGGCCCGCCGCCCGCGTCGAGCGGTTCGCGGACGCCTCCCCGGAGGAACGCCGCGCGCTGCTGGGGGAGTTGCGGGACGAGCTGTGCCGCGTCCAGGAGGAGGAGTTGGGTGCCGTACGCGCCAAGGTCCCGCAGACCCTGCTGTACGAGGACGTGGCGGCGGGGCGGGGCGTGGAGCTGGACCCGGCGGCCTGGCAGGAGCTGGCGGCCCGGCCGCTGGGCGCGGTGGAGCGGATTCTGCCCGCGTTCGACCTGACGCTGCCGCAGCGGATCACCTTCCAGGGCTTCTTCCTGGCCCGGTACGGGCGGGGCGGGCGCTGCGACGACCTGCTGAAGCTGGTGCACGACTTCCACGAGGACTTCTTCGACCAGTACATGTCGTTCACCGCCGGGCACACCACGTTCGACGCCGAAGGCACCTACGTACCGGAGGTGAACTGGCTCGGCCAGCCGCAGCTCAAGGCCCTGGACGCGGCCCGGCAGACGTTCGTGGAGCGGATGCGGGCCCTGTGGGAGACGACGGGGCCCGGCTGCGCCGAGGTGAGCGTCGACGAGGGCTTCCTCGACGCCGTGGCCGACCAACTGGGCGCGATCGCACCCGGATTCGCGCCGATGAGCCACCATCTCCAGCTCGTGGACCGGCCCGATGACCCGCTGGTCGTCCTCAACCGTTCGTACGGCGGTGTGTCCTTCCCGTTCAGCCGGTTCACCCACCTCTTCGACGGCGTTCGGGGCTGTGAGGGACCCGGCGGAATGCCCGGCGACGGCGGTCTCCACGGCGGTCTCGACGGCAGCCTCCACGAAGGTCTCGACGGGCAGTTGCTGGCGGGCGCGGACGACATCGTGCCCGAAGGTGCCGTCCTCGCCGAGATCACCGGCGGCCCCGTCACCAGCAACCTCAACCTGCACGGGCGCCTCACCCGGTACGAGATCGTCTGCCCGGGGGAGAGGGGCACCCTGCCCGAGGAGTTCCGGCTCGACCTCGAAGACCTCCACCTCGTCCACGACCCGGACGGGGACCGGCTGGTCCTGCGCTCCACCCGGCTGGGGCGCGAGGTCATCCCGGTCTACCTCGGCTATCTCGTACCGCTGGCCCTGCCCGAACTGCCCCGTACCCTGCTGCTGCTCTCCCCGACCTCGATGGCCCCGGTCAACGTGTGGGGAGGCGTCCCCGAGGGGGCGCCGTCCGGTGGGGTGACCGGACGGCCGAGGGTGCGCCACGGCAGTGTCGTACTGAGCCGGCGCAGCTGGAGCGCGCCCGCCGCCGTGCTGCCGCTGCGGAAGCCGGGGACGGCCGAGGACGGCTGGTTCCTGGGCTGGCACGGCTTCCGGCGTGCGCACGGCCTGCCCGACCGGGTGTTCGTGACCGTGTCGGACAGCGGGGCACGGGGGGCGACCGGGGCCAAGCCGCAGTACCTCGACTTCGACAGCCCGCTGTCCCTGTCGGCGTTCGAGACGCTGCTCAAGTCCCCTCAGGCGCGCGCGGTGTTCCGGGAAATGCTGCCCGACGAGGACGCCCTGCACGCCGTGTCCGCCCGTGGCCGCCATGTCGCCGAACTGGCCGTGGAGACGGCCGTACCTGTCCCAAGGAGGACCCCGACCTCATGAACGTCCCCACCGCCGCGACCCCTTCCGCCGCTGCCGCGACCGCTTCGCCTGCCGCCGGGCCCGCCTCCCCGCAGACCGCCGTCACCTCCCCCGGACCCGGCGACTGGCAGGCCATGCACATCTTCTACGCGGCCAACCCGCGCCCGCTGCTCCTGCACTGCGTCCGCCCGCTGATCGACGGACTGGAGGCGGACGGCCTTCTCGCCGGGTACTTCTTCATCAACTACTGGCTGGAGGGACCGCACGTACGCCTGCGGCTCAGGCCCTCCTCACCGGCCGCCGGTGCGGAGGTGACGCGCCGCGCCGAGCAGGCCGTGGACGCCTTCCTGGCCGAGCGGCCCGCGCTGTACGAGGTGGACTCCGGCTTCCTCAACGACTTCTACAACACGCTCTTCGAGATCGAGTTCCCCGGCAGCGAGCGCGGTCACTACATGGACGACCAGGGCCGGATGAACCTGCGCCCCAACAACTCGCGCCATGCGCAGCCGTACGAGCCGGAGTACGGGAAGTACGGCGGTCCGGCCGGGATCGAGCTGGCCGAGTGGCACTTCCGGCACTCCAGCGACCTGGTCATCGACGCCTTCCGCTCCAAGAACCTCCACCTGCGCACCGTGCTGCTGGGCACGTCCGCCCAGCTGATGATGGTCATGTCCGCGACCTTCCTCCCGGACCGCGCGGAACTGGCGGACTACCTGGACAGTTACTACGAGTTCTGGCACCGGGCCTTCCCCGGCACCGGCTTCATCGGCACCGAGGAGTACGACCGCAACTACGCGTCGATGGCCGCCGGACTCACCACGCGCTTCGAGCGGATCATGGACGCCACCGCCGGGGCCGTCCGGGGGGAGGACCGGAGCCCGGCCGCCCTGCCCGGGTTCCTGGGCGGCTGGGCCGAGCACTGCGCCGAACTGCGCGACCGGGCCAGGAAGCTGACCGTCGACGGCGACCTCGTCTTCCGGTCCTGGGACGGTGAACGCGACGAGCTGGTCACCGACCCGGCCGCCTCGTTGCCGCTGCTCCTGTCCCCGTACATGCACATGACCAACAACCGTCTCCACGTCACCATCAGGGACGAGGCATACCTCAGCCATGTGCTGGGCCGCGCCCTGCGGGAGACCGGGTGAACGCCCCCGGGTCCGGGGCCGGGGCCCTGGCCGACTACCGTCCCGCGCTCCGGCCCCGGGTGCTGCTCAGCGACGCGCTGCTGTACGGCTCCGC
Organism: Streptomyces sp. NBC_01433; assembly: GCF_026340105.1. NCBI lineage: Bacteria > Bacillati > Actinomycetota > Actinomycetes > Kitasatosporales > Streptomycetaceae > Streptomyces > Streptomyces sp. NBC_01433. The sequence continues at coordinate 3,377,836 of NZ_JAPEPM010000001.1, forward strand.
GACCGTGCACCTCATCAAGGACACGGACAGCGGCACCTCCTTCAAGGTCGGCACCAAGGAGCACTTCCTCATCGCCCGGATGGACGGGGAGCGCAGCCTGAAGGAGATCGGGGAGGAGTACGCCGCCGAGTACGGGCGCAGGCTGGCGGACGCCAACTGGCAGCAGATCCTGCGGTTGCTGGGCACGCGCGGCCTGCTCGCCGGATCGCCCGCGCCCGCTTCAGCTGAAGATGCCGCGTCCGGTGCGCAGCCCGCACGGGGGATTCTGCGCGGCAGCATCCGGCTGGTCGCCGACGCGGACGCCACCACCGCCCGGCTGCACCGGGCGGTCGGCTTCCTGCTCGCTCCGGGCTGGCTGATACCGCTGCTGGCCCTCGTCGTGGCCATGGAGGTGGTACTGGCCTGGCGGGTCGGCGAACTGCTCATCGCCATACGGGAGTTGTTCACGAACCCGGTGCTGCTGACCGGAGCCGCCACCCTGCTCTGGATGAGCACGGCCCTGCACGAGCTGGCGCACGGGGTCGTCGCCCGGCACTACGGGGGCCGCGTCGCCGAGATCGGGCTGCGCTGGCGGCTGCCCGTCGTCATCATGTATTGCACGGTGGACAACTATCTTTACCTGGGCAGTCGTTGGCGAAGGATCGGCACGGCGGTCGCGGGCGCGGTGATGAACCTGGTCTTCCTGCTGCCGTTCTGCGCCCTGTGGCTGTTCGCCCCGCTCGACGACGCCACGCACGACGCGCTGGCCGGCCTGCTGCTGCTCGGCAGCGTCCAGGCGTTCGCGATGCTCGTACCCTTCCCGCCGCTGGACGGATACAAGATCGCGAGCCAGCTGGCCGGAGCGACCGGGCTCGCCGCCTCGGCCGGTACGTATCTGCGGCTCGTCACCCGCCGTGACCCGGCGGCGGCCGACTACCCGCGCCGGGCCCGGATCGCCTACACCGCCTACGGGCTCGGCTCGTTGCTCGTCCTCGCCGCGCTCGTCGCGGCGGTCGCGGCGGCCGCCCACCACCTGCTGACGGCCTGACGCATTTCCCCAAGGAGAGTTCCATGAGCGCCACCGCCCCCCGCCCCCCGAAGGATTCCCCCGACGCCCCGGCCGCCCCCGCCGCCCGCGCCGCCGCTCCCGCCCCCGCTCCCGACGCCCCGGCCGTCGCCCTGGACGGCGTACACAAGAGGTACGGCGACACCCGGGCCGTCGACGGGGTGTCCTTCACCGTGGCACGCGGGGAGTTCTTCGGTCTGCTCGGCCCCAACGGCGCGGGCAAGACGACACTCGTCGAGATCATGGAGGGCCAGCGCAGGGCCGACGCCGGAACGGTGACCGTCCTCGGCACGAGCCCCTGGCCGCGCAATGTCGCCCTGCTGCCCCGGCTCGGCGTGCAGACCCAGGCATCGGCGTTCTTCGTCCGGCTGACGGCCCGCGAGCACCTGTGCACCATGGCGGCCCTCTACCGCTGCGACGCGGCGGCGGCCGAGCGCGCACTCGCCTCCGTCGGGCTCACCGAACAGGGCGACACCCGGGTGGACGACCTCTCCGGCGGCCAGCGCCAACGGCTCGCCATCGCCTCCGCCCTGGTCCACGGCCCCGAACTGATCTTCCTGGACGAGCCGACCGCCGCCCTCGACCCGCAGGCCCGCCGCGCCCTGTGGCAGGTGCTCCGCGACCTCAAGGGCGCGGGCCGCACCATCGTCTACACCACCCACCACCTCGATGAGGCCGAGGCGCTCTGCGACCGCGTCGCGATCATGGTCGACGGGAAGGTCGCCGCCCTCGACAGCCCCGCCAGCCTGATCGCGGCGGGCAGCCCCACCACCCGCCTGCTGGTCCCGGCGGGCCGGCTCACACTCGCCGCCGCGCGGGCCATCCCCGGCGTCGACCGGGCGGAGGAGGAGGCCGACTCGATCGTGCTGGAGACCCTCGAATCGGGCCGGGTGCTGGCCGCCGTCGACGCGATCGCCGGACTCCAGGGCGTACAGACGCGCACCGCGAGCCTCGAAGACGTGTATCTGGCCCTGACCGGTGCGCCGCAGCCGTAAACGTCGCGCAGCCGTGGAGCCGCCCCGCAGCCGTAGACGCCGCGCAGCCGTAGAGCAGCCCCGGCCGCCCCTCCCTCCCCCCCCCAGAGCGATACGGAGTCACCCCCGATGAGCGCATACGCCGCGCTGAGCCAGGCCGGATACCGGGCCTGCACGCGTGACCGGACGACCCTCTTCTTCACCTTCGCCTTCCCACTGATCTTCCTGGTGGTCTTCGGGCTGATCTTCCACGGCCAGACGGTCGAGGAGAGCGGCAAGCCCTACATCAACTACATCGCCCCCGGCGTGCTGTCCTGGGGCGTCGGCAACGCCGCCGTCTTCGGCGTCGGCTTCACCCTCATGCAGTGGCGCCGCGACGACATCCTGCGGCTCATCCGGATGACCCCCACCCCGGTCTCCTCGGTGCTGGCCTCCCGCTACGTCCTGGCGCTCGGCATCGGAGCCGTACAGGCCGTGCTGTTCGTCGCCGTGGCCCTGCTGCCCTCGTTCGGCCTCGAACTGGACGGCCGCTGGCCGCTCGCGCTGCCGGTGCTGGTGCTCGGCATCACCGCGTTCCTCGCGATGGGCGTCATCGTCGGCAGCTACGCGAAGACACCGGAGGCGGTCGCCGCCGTCGCCAACTGCCTGATGATCCCGATGGCCTTCCTGTCCGGCTCGTTCTTCCCGCTGGACGCCATGCCGGGCTGGATGCAGAGCCTCTCCCGGGTCCTGCCGCTGCGCTACCTCAACGACGGGATCTCCGGCGCCGTCACCGGCCGCGGCTCCGTCGCCGACATTGGCATCGCCTGCGCGGTGCTCGCCGGATTCGCGCTCGTCCTCGGCGCGGTCGCGCTGAAGACCTTCCGCTGGAGCGACAAGTCATGACGACCACGACGGCGGCCGCGGCAGCGACGCCGCTCGACGCGGCACGCACCCACCTCCAGTCCGAACTGGCGGAGCGCCACGCCCGGTTGCCCGTATTCCCGGCTTCCCCGGCTTCCCCGCCTTCCTCGGTCTCCCCGCCTTCCCCGGTCTCCCCGTCCGGCGCGCACGCGCTGCCCGCCCCGCGCGTCGTCCCGCTCGGCGCCGCCGACACCCTCGGCTTCGGCCACCCGGACCCGTACGCCGCCGCCCGCCCGGCGGCGAACGTCCAGCTCACCGCCCGCGCGGTGCTGATCGGCCCCTGGGGCGGCGGGCCCGGCGCCACCGCCTGCGGCCAGTGCCTCGCCATGCGCTGGCAGCGGCTGCGCAGCCGTTCCGAGCGCGAGGCGCTCGAACTCGGCCATGAACCGCACGGCGCCACCCACTGGCCGGTGCTCACCGGCTACGCGCTGGACGCCGTCTGGGCCACGTACCGCGCCGTTATGGCCACCGACCGTGCCACCGACCGCATCGCCCACAGCGCCGCTTCGCCCGCCGACCGCGCCACCACCGAGGCCACCGAGGCCACCGAGGCCACCGAGGCCACTGGGGCCACTGGGGCCACCGAGGCGGACCGCGCGCTGCCGCAGGTCACCCGGATCGACCTCGGCACGCTCGCGACGGCCACCTTCCCGCTGCTGCCCGAACCGCTCTGCCCCGCCTGTGTGCACGAGGTGCCCGACACCGCGGCCGCCGCCCGGATGGAACTGGCCCCCACCCCCAAACCCGACCCGGACGGCTACCGGCTGCGCTCCCTCGACTCCTACCCCCTGCCGACCGCCGCCCTCGCCAACCCGGTCTGCGGCGCACTCGGCTCCGACACCTGGATCAACCCGGCGTCCACCACCACCGCACCGGTCGCCGGAACCCACTTCGTCCGCGGTTACGCCGGACTCAACGACGTCACCTGGAGCGGCCAGGCCAACCGGTACGCGACCAGTCGCACCCTCGCCTACCTGGAGGGCCTGGAACGGTACGCGGGCACCCACCGCAGACGCGGCACCTCACCCGTCGTCGACTCCTACACCAACCTCGCGGACCGGGCGCTGAACCCGGCGGACTGCGGCTTCTACGCCCCCGAGACCTACGCGCGGGACCACCTGGTCAGCCCGTTCGACCCGGACCGGGCGATCCCCTGGGTCTGGGGCCACTCGCTGCGGGACGACCGCCCCGTCCTCGTCCCCTCCCGGCTCGCGCACTACAGCGCCGGAGTCGAGGCCGACAACTTCGTCTTCGAGTGCTCCAACGGCTGTGCCACCGGCGGAAGTCTGGAGGAGGCCATCCTCTTCGGGCTCCTGGAACTCGTCGAGCGGGACGCCTTCCTGCTGGCCTGGTACGGGCGTGCCCGGCTGGCGGAGATCGACCTCGGCTCCTGCCGTTCCCCGGCCGTCCGCTCCATGCTCGACCGTGCCGCGCTGCACGGCTACGACGTGCACGCCTTCGATACGCGGATGGATCTGGCGGTACCGGTCGTCACCGCGCTCGCGGTGCGCCGGGACGGCGGGCCCGGCACCCTCTCGTTCAGCGCGGCGGCGGGCTTCGACCCGGAGGGCACCGTCGAGGCTGCCCTGTCCGAAGTCCTCACCTACATCCCGCACCTGCCCTACCAGGTGGCCGAGCGCCTGCCCGAACTGGAGCTGATGGCACAGGACTTCACCAAGGTGCTGCATCTCAAGGACCACGCCCAGCTCTACGGTCTGCCCTCGATGACCGGGCACGCCCGCGAATATCTGGAGCCCACCGCCGTCGCCCCGCTGGACGAGACGTTCGCCGACTGGCAGCCGCTGCGGCCCCGCACGGGCGACCTGCTGGACGATCTGGGGCTGCTGCGCGACCGGCTGACCGCGGCGGGGTACGACGTGATCGCCGTCGACCAGACCACGCCCGAGCAGCACCGGATGGGCCTGCACACGGTCTCCACCACCGTTCCGGGGCTGCTGCCGCTGGACTTCGGCTGGACCAGGCAGCGGGCGTTGCGCATGCCCCGGCTGCGTACCGCGCTACGGGCGGCGGGCCGCCGCCCCGACGACCTGCCGGAGGGGGAGATCAAGGCCGTCCCGCACCCGTTCCCGTGACGGCACCCGTTCCGGTCACCGCAGCCGCACGACCGGCAGCCCCCTCCGCCGACGGAGGGGGCTGCCGGAACGGCATCGCGGGCGCCGGTCCCGGTGGGGGATCAGGCGCAGCAGGAGGTGGTGCTGGTGGTGCTGGAACAGGTGGACGTCGACGAGGACGACGTCGAACCGGCGAGGACGACCTCGACCGCGTCCGAGTAGTCCGAGATCTCGAAGGTCTCCGACTCCAGCTCCAGGATCTCGTCGGCGAGGGTCGCGAGCTCAGTCTTCGGGGCCATGGTGTTCTCCCTGGTGTCACGGGGACCGGCCGGCTGCTCCGGCACTGTTCCCCTGCGGTGGGTCCATTGCAGGGGCAGCCGCTGTCAGATCGGCCCGGCTTTCGCTGTCACCCCGCTGGCATCCGGTGACAGCGGAACGGCCGCGTGCTGAAGGACGGTCGGCGCAGGCTCGTACGACGCGGACCGCTCGCACGTCCGAAGGAGACACGTACCGCTCGCACGTCCGAAGGAAAGAGGACCGACTCCATGTCCACACCCCTGCCGGTGCGGCACGCGGTGCTGCGCTCCGCGGTCGAGCTCTACCTCGACCTGCACGCCCACCCCGAACTCTCCGGAGCCGAGCACCGTACGGCCGGCCGCCTCGCGGACCGGCTGACCGAACACGGCTGTACGGTCACCCGTTCCGTGGGCGGCGGCCACGGTCTCGTCGGCGTCCTGCGCAACGGGCCGGGGCCGACCGTGATGCTCCGTACCGAACTCGACGCGCTGCCCGTGACCGAGCGCACCGGCCTGGCGTACGCGAGCACCGTCCCCGGGGTCATGCACGCCTGCGGCCACGATCTGCACATGGCGGCGCTGTCCGGTGCGGTGGCCGAACTCGCCGCCGCCCGGACCTCCTGGCGCGGCACCGTCCTGGTGGTGGGCCAGCCCGCCGAGGAGACCCTGACCGGGGCGCGGGCGATGCTGGACGACGGTCTGTACGAGCGGTTCGGCACCCCGGACGCGGTCCTCGCCCAGCACGCCGCACCGCTCCCGGCGGGCACGCTCGGCCACCCGGCCCCCGGCCCCGCCCCCCTGATGGCGGGAAGCGTCTGCGTCGATGTCACCGTGCACGGCCGGGGCGGTCACGCGGCCACCCCGCACCTCGCCGTCGACCCGGTCCTGACGGCCGCCGCGATCGTGCTGCGGCTCCAGTCCGTCGTCGCCCGGGAGACCTCCCCGGCCGAACAGGCCGTGCTGACCGTCGGCTCGATGCGGGCAGGGGAGCGGGGCAACATCATCCCGGACACGGCCGAACTGTCCCTGTGCATGAGGGCGTTCTCCGGCCCCGTGCTCGACCGGATGGAGGCCGCCGCCGAACGCATCGTCCGGGCCGAGTGCGTGGCGTCGGGCTGTCCCCGGGAACCGGACATCACGGTGACCGCGCGCTCGCCCGTACTCGTCCCCGACCCGGTGCTGACGGCCGCCGTGCGCGGGGCCCACGAGAGCCTGCTGGGACCGGACCGGGTCCTGGACTTCGGGACCACCACCGCCACGGAGGACTTCCCGTGGTTCGCGGAAGGGGGCGCGCCGACCGCGTACTGGATGCTCGGTGTGACCGGTGCCCGGCAGTGGCGCACGGCCCGCGCCGGGGGCGAACCCGTCCCGCCCAACCACGCCCCCGGGTTCGCCCCCGACGTCCGGACGGCGCTGCCCGCCGGGATCGGGGCGATGGTGTCGGCGGCCCGGCAGGTGCTGGGAGCCGGGCCGGGCGGCGGCGGGGAGGTGGCGTTATGAGGCCCGGCTGGACCGATGTGGCCGTCGTGCGCCGCGACCGTACCGCCCCGACCGGGGAGACCACCGTCGTACGACTGCTGGGCATGCTCCCGGCGCACTGGACCTGCTCGCCCGGGGCGGTCGGCCAGGACCGGGTGGTGCTGCGGGTCGAGCTGGGCGGGGGGACGGACGAGGCCGCGGTGCGGCTGGCGTTCGCGCGGGTGCTGTCCGACGCGGCGCTGCACGGCTGGACCAGGGAAGTCTGATCCCGGTGCCGGTGCCGGTGCCGGTGCCGGTGCCGGTGCTTCCCCCTCCCCCTCTCCCTCCCCGTCCCCTCCTCAGACCCAGCCGCGTTCCCGTGCCCGCAGGGCGGCCTGGGCCCGGCTCGTCGCGCCGAGTGTGTGCATCAGGTCGGCGACGTGCCGCCGGTAGGTCCGTACCGACACCCCCAGCTCACGGGCGCCCGACTCGTCCTTGCCCGCCGTGCACATCGACACCAGCACCCGCTGCTCGATGCCGGAGAGCCCGGTGCCCGCCGCGGCGTCGTGGGTGCCGCCCGCCGGTGCGAGATCCTCGGCCGCGTCCCAGATCTTCTCGAACAGGGCGATGATGTTGGAGACGAGACCGCTGCGGTGGGCGAGCAGCGCGCCCCGTGCGGTGTTGCGCGGGTCCAGCGGGACGAGCGCGGCTCTGCGGTCGTAGACGAGGAGCCGTTCCGCGGTCTCCGACGTCACCCGGATCGCGGCCCCGTGCGCGGCCAGTTCCCGCAGATACGCGGCCGTGGGCGGATCGTCGAGCGCGGTCCTGGCGACGACGTTGCGGATCCGGACCCCGCGGCGCAGACAGCGCAGGTCCAGCGGCCGGGAGCGGGCGATGTTCTCGGGCGACAGCTTGGTGTACGGCTCCACGGAGAGGATCTCGTCCCGGGCGAAGAAGGCGAGATCGTCGATCCGGTTACGTATCTGCGCCAGCCCTTCCAGTTGCTCGATGCCCTGCGGCGGGGGCGTCCGGGCCCCCTGCTCCGCGCGTAGACCGTCGATGACGTGCCGGGAGCGGGTGACGCGCTGGAGTTCCTGGTGCAGGGCGTGCAGTCGTAAGTCGACCAGCCGGGCCAGCGCGACCTCGGGATCGGTCGGGAAGATCCGCAGGTCGGTGCCCTCCGGATGGAGCAGCCCCAGCTCCTGGAGCCGGTCGATGCAGGCGCGGGCCGCCTCGGGCCCGGAGTGCAGCAGGAGGTGGAGATCGTCGGTGGCGGTGCCGGGATTGCGCAGGAAGTGCCGGTAGATCTCTTCCTCGGCCTCGGAGACCCCGAATACGGACATTTCGTTCTCGCCCACGTATGCCCCCGCTGCCTGGTGCTGTGTGGCCGCGCGCCGCCGGGGATCGCCCTGCGGTGCTGGTCGACGGCTGTTTCCCGGTTGCCCTGCTGCTACGCGTACTGCCGGCCGTGCCGCGCTGCCCGTGGTGCTGCTGGGACAGCTGTTTGTGCAATGGTCGGGCAAAGACTAGACGGTGGGATCACTCCTGTGAGGATCCCGGACGCAACTGTGTGCGGATGGGAGACGAACGGTGTGCGACCGGCGATGAGCGGCACGGATGGCGCGACGGGCGGCTTCCGGCCGGTGGCGGCGCCCCGGCGTCTCGTCGGGCACGCGGTGCTCACCGCCGGGTCGTAGTCTGGAACCCCCGGCCCGCTGGGGGCGTGGCCCGGATCGGCTGAGATCCGGCGGGCGCCCCAGGACGCGTGTCGGGCCCTTCGCGTTGCCCCTGGCAGCAGCCGGCTGTCAGCGAACCCTCATTACCCGGACGGAAGCCCTTCATGAGCCTGCACGGTCTGCTGGATGTCGTCGTACGAGACCCGGCTCTCGCCGAAGCGGTGAAGGCCGCCGCGGACGGCCACCGCATGCACGTCGACCTGGTGGGGCCTGCCGCCGCCCGCCCCTTCGCCGTGGCGGCCCTGGCCCGGCAGACCGGCCGGACCGTGCTGGCCGTCACCGCGACCGGCCGCGAGGCCGAGGACCTGGCGGCCGCGCTGCGCACCCTGCTGCCGCCGGACACCGTCGCGGAGTACCCGTCCTGGGAGACCCTGCCCCATGAGCGGCTCTCGCCGCGCTCGGACACCGTGGGCCGCCGCCTCGCCGTGCTGCGCCGCCTCGCCCACCCGCGGGCCGACGACCCGGAGACGGGGCCGGTCAGCGTGGTCGTCGCCCCGGTCCGTTCCGTACTGCAACCGCAGGTCAAGGGGCTCGGCGACCTGGAGCCGGTGGCGCTGACCAGCGGGCAGAACGCCGATCTGGGCGAGATCGTCGAGGCCCTCGCGGCAGCCGCGTACTCCCGGGTCGAACTGGTCGAGAAGCGCGGTGAGTTCGCCGTACGGGGCGGAATTCTGGACGTTTTCCCGCCGACCGAGGAACACCCCCTCCGGGTGGAGTTCTGGGGCGACGACGTCGAGGAGATCCGCTACTTCAAGATCGCCGACCAGCGCTCGCTGGAGGTCGCCGAACACGGCCTGTGGGCGGCGCCCTGCCGGGAGCTGCTGCTCACCGACGAGGTGCGGGAGCGGGCCGCGGCCCTCGCCGAGGCCCACCCCGAGCTGGGTGAACTGCTGGGGAAGATCGCCGAGGGGATCGCGGTCGAGGGCATGGAGTCCCTCGCCCCGGTGCTGGTGGACGAGATGGAACTGCTGCTCGACGTCCTGCCGAAGGACTCCATGGCGCTGGTCTGCGACCCGGAGCGGGTCCGTACGCGGGCCGCCGACCTGGTCACCACCAGCCAGGAGTTCCTTCAGGCGTCCTGGGCGGCGACGGCGGGCGGCGGCGAGGCCCCGATCGACGTGGGCGCGGCTTCGCTCTGGGGCATCGCGGACGTCCGGGACCGGGCGCGCGAGCTCTCGCTGATGTGGTGGTCCATCTCCCCGTTCGCGGCCGACGACGAGCTGGACGAGGACACCCTCAAGCTCGGGATGCACGCCCCGGAGTCGTACCGGGGCGACACCGCGCGGGCGCTGGCCGACACCAAGGGCTGGCTGGCCGACGGCTGGAGGACGGTGTACGTCACCGAGGGCCAGGGCCTCGCCACCCGTACGGTCGAGGTATTGGGCGGCGAGGGCATCCCGGCCCGTCTGGACCCGGACCTGGCGGAGATCTCGCCCTCGGTCGTCCATGTCTCCTGCGGGGCCATCGACCACGGCTTCGTGGACCCGGCGCTCCGGCTCGCCGTGCTGAGCGAGACGGACCTGACCGGTCAGCGCACGGCCACCAAGGACCTGGGCCGGATGCCGGCCCGCCGCAGGAAGACCATCGACCCGCTGACGCTGGAGGCGGGCGACTACATCGTCCACGAGCAGCACGGCGTCGGCCGGTACGTGGAGATGGTGCAGCGCACCGTCCAGGGCGCCACCCGCGAATACCTCCTGGTCGAGTACGCCCCCGCCAAGCGCGGGCAGCCGGGGGACCGCCTCTACATCCCGACGGACCAGCTGGAGCAGGTCACCAAGTACGTCGGCGGTGAGGCGCCCACCCTGCACCGGCTCGGTGGCGCCGACTGGACCAAGACCAAGCAGCGCGCCAAGAAGGCGGTGAAGGAGATCGCCGCCGACCTGATCAAGCTGTACTCGGCCCGGATGGCGGCCCCCGGCCACGCGTTCGGCGCGGACACCCCCTGGCAGCGCGAGCTGGAGGACGCCTTCCCGTACGCGGAGACGCCCGACCAGCTGTCCACGATCGCCGAGGTCAAGGAGGACATGGAGAAGACGGTTCCGATGGACCGTCTGATCTGCGGCGACGTCGGTTACGGCAAGACGGAGATCGCGGTCCGCGCGGCCTTCAAGGCGGTTCAGGACGGCAAGCAGGTGGCCGTCCTGGTGCCCACCACGCTCCTCGTCCAGCAGCATTACGGCACCTTCACCGAGCGCTACTCCCAATTCCCGGTCAGCGTGCGGGCGTTGAGCCGGTTCCAGTCGGAGACGGAGTCCAAGGCGACTCTGGAGGGGCTGAAGGACGGAGCCGTCGACCTGGTCATCGGCACGCACCGGCTGTTCTCCGCCGACACGAAGTTCAAGGACCTCGGGCTGGTCATCGTCGACGAGGAGCAGCGCTTCGGCGTCGAGCACAAGGAGCAGCTGAAGAAGCTCCGCGCCAACGTCGACGTGCTGACGATGTCCGCGACCCCCATTCCCCGTACGCTCGAAATGGCCGTGACGGGCATCCGCGAGATGTCCACGATCACCACCCCGCCGGAGGAGCGGCACCCGGTGCTGACCTTCGTCGGCCCGTACGAGGAGAAGCAGATCGGCGCGGCCATCCGGCGCGAACTGCTGCGCGAGGGCCAGGTCTTCTACATCCACAACCGCGTGGAGTCCATCGACCGGGCGGCCGCCAGGCTCCGCGAGATCGTCCCCGAGGCCCGGATCGCCACGGCGCACGGCCAGATGTCGGAACAGGCCCTGGAACAGGTGGTGGTGGACTTCTGGGAGAAGAAGTTCGACGTCCTGGTCTCCACGACGATCGTCGAGTCGGGCATCGACATCTCCAACGCCAACACCCTGATCGTGGAGCGCGGCGACAACTTCGGCCTCTCCCAGCTCCACCAGCTGCGCGGCCGGGTGGGCCGGGGCCGCGACCGCGGCTACGCCTACTTCCTGTACCCCCCGGAGAAGCCCCTCACGGAAACGGCCCACGAGCGCCTCGCCACGATCGCCCAGCACACCGAGATGGGCGCGGGCATGTACGTGGCGATGAAGGACCTCGAAATCCGCGGCGCGGGCAACCTCCTCGGCGGCGAGCAGTCCGGCCACATCGCGGGCGTCGGCTTCGACCTGTACGTCCGCATGGTCGGCGAGGCGGTCGCCGACTACCGGGCCCAGATGGAGGGCGGCGAGCAGGAGGAGCCGCCGCTGGAGGTCAAGATCGAGCTCCCGGTCGACGCCCACGTCCCGCACGACTACGCCCCCGGCGAGCGGCTGCGCCTCCAGGCGTACCGCGCCATCGCCTCCGCCAATACGGAGGACGACATCAGGGCGGTCCGCGAGGAACTCACCGACCGCTACGGCAAGCTCCCCGAACCGGTCGAGAACCTCCTCCTGGTCGCCGGCCTGCGCATGCTGGCCCGCGCTTGCGGAGTCGGCGAGATCGTCCTCCAGGGCTCGAACATCCGCTTCGCCCCGGTGGAACTGCGCGAGTCGCAGGAGCTGCGCCTGAAGCGGCTCCACCCGAAGACGGTAGTCAAACCGGCCGCCCACCAGATCCTGGTCCCCCGCCCCACGGCGGGCAGGATCGGCGGCAAGCCGGTGGTGGGCCGCGAACTGCTGTCGTGGACAGGGGAGTTCCTGACGACGATCCTGGGGTCGTAGAGCCTGCCGCTTTGCATCGCAGTACGGCCCCGCCAAGCATCCGGCGGGGCCGTTTCCGTCAGAGGCGGTGGTGCGGCGAGGGGGCCTTGAAGGCGAGCCACACGGGCTTGCCGACGACGTGCTCATCGACCCCGAAATCGGCGGCCAGTTCGTTGACCAGGTATAAGCCGCGTCCGGTACAGGCGCCTTCGTCGGCCAGCCGGATCGCGGGACGGCCCGAACCGCTGTCCCGCACTTCGAGTCGTACGAGCCCTTCTGTGGCGTGGAGGCGTACGGAGAACTCCCTGCCCGGCGGCACACCGTGGAGCAACGCGTTCGTGGCGAGTTCCGAGACGCGGAGCGCTATGTCTTCGATCAGGGACAGGAGCCTCCACTCCGTGAGGACGCTGACGACGAAGTCGCGTGAGGCACCGACAGATGTGCGTTGTCGGGGGAAGCGCCGTTGCTGCGACAGAGACACGGTGGTTCACCGCCTTGCGCGTGGGCCGTAACGCGCACATCGTACTGCTATTCACGAAAAGCGGCAAGGTAGTCTTGGGGAGTTCGAACGCTTCACCTACCGTGGGCATCGGTGGGGTCCTGCGGGCAGGCTGTGAAAGGGAAAGCCATGGGTGACGGTGAGGGGATCAGTACCTCCGCGCGGTATCTGGCTCCATCCGCCCCGGGGCAGGGTGACGCGTGGGGCAGGGAGGCGGCGGCCGAAGGGCGTCGCGGCAGCCAGCGGATCGTGCAGGCGGGGGAGGTGGCCGCACCGGAGCAAGTGGCGGATCTCTTCGGACTGGCGCGCGGCGATTACGTCGTCGCGCGTCGACGGATCATGTATCTCGACGGCGAGCCGTGCGAGTTGACCGACACGTACTACCCCGTGGGGATCGGACGCGGCACGGGACTGGCCGGAAAGGGCAGGATTCCGGGCGGCGCCATCCGGCTGCTTGCCGATCTCGGGCATGTCGGCGTCCGCGCACAGGAGGACGTGACCGCCCGGATGCCGACGGCCGGTGAGCGGGAAGCCCTGGCGCTGGAGGCGGGTGAGCCCGTACTTCAGCTGACGCGACTCACCCTGGACAGTGACGGCAGGCCGATTCAGGCCGACGTGATGGTCATGCCGCCGCGAGGGCAGCGGCTGCGGTACGAGATCAGGATCGGATGACTGTGCCACGAGCGGAGAACGAAGCCGAGGACCGCCGGTCGCTTCATGAGCGGATCGCGGCCGACCTACGGGACGAGATCATGTCCGGCGATCTCGCGCCGGGTGCCAGCCTGCCTTCCACCGTGCAGCTGAAGGCCCGGTTCTCCGCCTCCAACGCCACGGTGCAAAAGGCATTGCAACTTCTCAAGGGTGAAGGGCTGGTGGTCGGCAGAGCGGGAGCGGCGGTCACAGTTCGCGAGCACCGGCAACAGACGATCCGTCCCGCCTCCTATATGGCTCCGGCCGGCCCCGGGGAGCCGTATCGCCGGCTTGCCGAAGCCGCGAAGACCGGGGTCAGGGCCCACAGCGCGCTTCTGGATGTCGCCGAGGTCGAGCCTCCGGCGGATGTCACTGCTGCGCTGAGGCTTGAACCCCGTGGCACGGCGGTTCTCCGACGTCAGCTGCTGTCGATCGATGGCGAGCCTGCGGAACTCGTCTCGTCGTACTACCCCCTCGGTATCGCGCGCGGCACCGCGATCACCGAGCGTCGGAAGATCCCTGGTGGAACGCCCACACTCCTCGCGGAGTTGGGACATCCACCGCGTCTCAGTGTCGACCGGGTCTCCGCACGCATTCCCACCCAGGAGCAGTACCGGGCGCTCAGGCTGCCTGGCGGGCTGCCGGTTCTGCGGACCCTGCGTGTTGTCTACAGCGATGACGAACGGCCCATCGAGGCGACGGTGATGGTGAAGGCGGGCCATCTGTACGAGGTGCAGTACGCGTTCGTACCCGAGTGACGGGCACTCGGGTCGGCTATTCGTCCACGGTCGACGCGGGAATGAACAGCAGTTCCGTCAGGGCGCGGAAGACCTCCTCCGGGTGCTGTTCGGCCATCGGGCCGGTCAGGTTGCCGCTGAGCAGCAACGTCGCGAAGCCGTGGGCCAGTGACCAGGCGGCCACGCCCGCGAGTCGGGGGTCCTCGCCCCGGCCCGACGCGGGGAGCCCGGCGATGCCCTCGGTCAGTGCCTCGGTGGCGCGGGCCTTTGCCGCGAGCAGGTCCGGGGCGTCGGCGCGGTAGAGGTCCGGCTGGAACATCACCTGGAAGTGCGCGGGGTGCTCCGTCGCGAACCGTACGTACCGCACGCCCCGCTCCCGGAGGTCCGGCGCGGCGGCCAGTGCGTCGGCGAACAGCCCGTACCCCTCCGTGGCGATCGCGGTGAGCAGGCCGGTGCGGTCCTTGAAGTGGTGGGCCGGGGCGGCGTGCGAGACGCCCGCCCGGCGGGCCAGGTCGCGCAGGCTCAGGGCGGCGGGGCCGTCGGTGGCGATGACGTCCAGGGCGGCGGTCAGGATGGCGCGCCGCAGGTCGCCGTGGTGATAGGTGCGTTCGCTGCTCATGCCAGCACCGTACGCGGAATCTAGTCATTGACAAGTTCACTGGCGAGGCGCACTCTGGGGGTGTCACTGATCTAGTCACTGACTAGATGCCTGGCCGGTGGCCGGGTGCCGAGCACTACGGAAGGTGCGGACATGTCCGAGGACCTGGGACCCGTACGTCAGATGTGGCATCTGCTGGAACCGCTGCACGCCGTCCTCTACTACGCGCCGGAGGCCTTCGAGGAGGCCGCCGCCCTCGGTTACGGCACCGAGGACCGCTGGCCGAGCTACTTCGCCTGGCGCGCGGCGCCGCTCGGGGCGGCCGGTGCGGACAGGGTCACCGAAACCTTCTACAGCTACAGCCCGGACATGGTGCGCGACTTCGTGCCCGCCGTCTGGTCCGTCGCGGAGCCCGGCGCGGTGCTCGCGGCCCGGCTGCGGGCGGTCGACCGCGCGTACCGGACGCTGTTCGGGGATCGGCTCGACGGGCCGGAGTTCGCGGCGGCGGCCGAACCGGCCCGGCGGGCCGCGCTGTCCGCCGAGGTGACCGGGCGCCCGCTGGCGGCGGCCGACGCGGCGCTGCCCTGGCCGGATGCCCCGCACCTGGTGCTCTGGCACGCGGCGACGATCCTGCGCGAGCACCGGGGTGACGGGCACCTCCAGGCGCTGGTGGAGGCGGATCTCGATCCGGTCGAGTGCCTGGTGTCCTTCGCCGCCGTGGGCGCGGCGAGCCCGGAGACGTTCGAGAGCCGGGGGTGGGGTGCGGGGGAGTGGGCGGCGGCCCGTCAGCGGCTCGAAGGGCGCGGCCTGTTGGATCCGGACGGGACGGCCACCGAGGCCGGGCGGGCACTGCGGGCGCGAGTCGAGCGGCGTACCGACGAACTGGCGGCCGGGCCCTGGCGGGCTCTCGGCGAGGAGGAGCGGGTCCGGCTCGTGGCGCTGCTGGAGCCGTTGTGGGTGACGGCGCTCGGCAGCGGGTTCCTGCCGGCCGAGAACACCCTGGGTATCGGCAAGGTGTGAGCGGGCGGGGAGATGTGAGCGCGCGGGGGAAGTGTGATTCGGGACGCATCCTGAGCGAACCGTCGTCATGAGTGCGCGTCGGCGGGGAAGAGGTCCATAGGATTTTCGGGTTCGGCTTTCTCCCCGTCAGGATGGCTACGCGTGATATCTCCCCGTACGTACCGAGTGGTGTTGCCCGTACTGAGCGCGGTGGCCGTGCTGGCCCTGGCTGGGTGCGACCCCGACGACCTTGCGGCCGAAGGCGGTTCGGGCGGCGGTTCGGGTGGGAGCGGACAGTCGGCGGGCGGCTTCGGGGCCAGCCCGCTCGACAACCCCGACGGCACGAAGCCGGGTCTGGCGCCCCTCACCACCGACGCGGACCGGGCCGCCGCCCGCAAGGTCATCGAGCAGGTGTCCACCAAGGGGCGCGGCCCCAAGACCGGTTACGAGCGCGACAAGTTCGGCTATGCGTGGAAGGACTCGGTCGACGGCATCCCGCTCTCCCGCAACGGCTGCGACACCCGCAACGACCTGCTCGCCCGCGACGGCAAGGACATCGAGCACCGCTCGGGCTCCGACTGCGTGGTCATCTCCATGACCCTCAAGGACCCGTACACCGGGTCGACCATCGCCTGGCGCAAGCAGCAGGCCACCAAGGTGCAGATAGACCATGTGATGCCGCTGTCCTACGACTGGCAGATGGGCGCCGCCCGCTGGGACGAGGCCAAGAGGCAGCGGATCGCCAACGATCCGCTCAACCTCATCCCGGTGGACGGCCCCGCCAACAACGCCAAGCGCGACTCGGGCCCCGCCTCCTGGCTGCCGCCGTACAAGCCGGTCCGCTGCTCGTACGCGGTGCGGTTCGCACAGGTCTCGCTGAAGTACGAACTGCCGGTCACCACCGCCGACAAGCAGGCCATGCTCACCCAGTGCGGCGGCTGAGCCGGACCGGCCGGGTGCGTGTCCGGGCCGGAGCGGCTCGGAGCGGATCGCGCGGGTCAGGCCGGATGGTCCGGTCGGACCGGTTCGCTCCGCCGGACCGGATCGGCGGGGCGGGCCCAGGGGCGGCGCGGCCGGGTCGTACGGCGGCCGGTCAGCCGCCCGGCGGCGGCCGCCGCCACCAGGACGAGCAGTGCGGCGGCCCCGACGGCCGCCCCCGCACGCAGCCCCGGCGGCCGGAACGTACAGCTGACCGAGGTGGCACCGGCGGGTACGGGGACGGCGACCAGCCCCAGATACGCGTCGGCGGGCCGTCCGCCACAGCTCCACCCGGCGATGCGCGGCGCGGCCAGGACGGCGGTTCCGGTGGTGCCGGGCGGCAGTTCGGCCCGTACCCCGTCGCCGGTGACGTGGACGGAGGTCGCCCCGGTGCGCGTCAGCGCGGTCACGGCCGTGGCCAGGCGGGTCCGGTCGAGACAGCCGATGGCGGCGTGCGGCACGGTCCCGTCGCGCTCGGGCTCCAGCGTGACCTGTACGGACGCGCCGTTGGAGGTTCGTTGTGATGCGCCCTCGGGCGTGCCCAGGCGTTCCATCGCCGCGCTCCTCGCGGGCAACTGCCCCTGGAGCCGCACCCCTTCCGAAACCCGACCCCGTGGGTCCCGTGCGTCCCTCGCATCCCCTGTGTCCCGTGCAGCCGCCAGCCGGGCCCGCCCGAACAGATCCGGCGCCCACAGATACACCTCACGACCGGCCGGGCAGGCGGCGGTCAGGGTGTACGTGACCCCGCCCTCCACGCGGTAGGCCGAAGCCCCCCTGCCCGGTGCTCCCCGGCCCGGTGCTCCCGCCTCCGGTGCCGGGCCCCCCGCCGCGTCGCGCAACGTCGTCGGCGGCACCGCGTAGACGGAGGCGCCGAGCAGCTTCTCCTGATTCCGGAACGGCGAGCGCCCGTACACCGGCGGCGCCCCGGACCCCGGTCCGCGTACGGTCACCAGCGGCGGCACCGGCGCCCGCGTCACCGTCGGGGGCCGGTCGTCCCGCGCGTTCCACGGCTGGTGCGGATCGGGGGGCGTACGCAGGCGCGCCCCGACCGAGAAGACCGCGTCGGTGACCGGATTGTCGAGGCTCTGGACGGCGCGCCCGCGTGAGGTCCAGCCACCGCCGAGGGCCCGCACGGTGCGGGTCAGGACATCCGGCGTATGGCTGCTGTAATACGCGCCGCCCTGGCCGCCGACCACCAGCGGATCGTTGGCGGTGGTCGGCTCGCGGCCCGGATCGGTGCGGTAGCGCGGCCAGCCGTCGGCCCGGTCCACCGCCGCGGCCTGGGCGCTCTGCCGTGCGCCCCAGGGGGCGTAGTCGTCGAGCCGCGCGAGGCGCAGCCGGTCGGCGTACGCCGTCGTGGCGGCGGCCTGTCCGGCCTGCGCCATGACCAGCAGAAGCACGGCCGGAACGGCGTACCACCCACGCCCGCGCCCCTGCCCGGTCCGCCCGGCTCCCCGCCGTACCAGCGCGAGCGCGGCCCCCGCCGCCAGCAGACCGGCGGCGAACAGCGGATACGTCCACCGGGTGACGAGGCCGCTGGAGGCCGCCCCGGCGCCGACCGCCACCAGGACCGCGCCCCCGCCGAGCAGGGCGCGCCATCCCGGCCAGTCGTACGACACCGAGATCCAGGCGGCGATCACGAGGATTCCGGCCAGCACGAACGTCTGCCGGTACGGGCTTCCGTTGGGGGTCGCGAACGCGTGCCAGAGCAGATGGGTCGGCCCCCACTGCAAGGACAGGGCCACGGCCGCCACCAGTCCCGCCCAGGCCCACCGCTCGCGGCGCGGCACGGATCGTTGGAAGGCGAGCGCGCAGGCCAGCAGCAGGGTTCCGGTGCCCAGGAAGAGCGCGGGGGTGAAGAATCCGTACGTGGCCGGGAGCAGCCGGGCCAGGACATCGGGCCAGGCGGCGGGGGCGAACGGCCGGGTCCAGCCGGGGTAGGCGTGTTTCGTGCCGAGGTAGACGGGAAGCAGCACGGGCGCGGCGAGCCCGATCCCGAGCGCCACCGTCCCGGCGGCCCGCAGCAGCCCCCGCCCCGCCGCCCCGCGGTCGGGCGACTCGGTCACCAGCCGCACCACCAGCACCAGCGCTGCCCCGAGCGTCGCCATATAGGCCGTATAGAAGTTCGCGATCCACAGCACCGCCACGACCAGCGGCGCCGCCACCCGGTGCTGCCCCGTCCGCGCCCACTCCCCGGCGAGGCACAGCAGCGGCAGGGCGACGAGACCGTCCAGCCACATCGGGTTGTACGTGGCCTCCAGGACCGACCAGCCGCACAGCGCGTACGAGGCACCGAGCACCCCGGCCGCCCAGCGGTGCCCGCCGCGCAGCGTCAGCAGCAGGAACGCCATCGCCGCGGCGGCCGAGGCCATCTTCAGTACGGTCACCGCGTAGACGGCCAGGTCGACGCGGTCGCGCGGGAAGACCCCGACGAGCAGGGCGAAGGGGCTCGTCAGATACGTGCCGAGGTCCGGCAGGAAGCTCGTCCCGAAACCCGACTGCCAGTTGAGCAGCACCCCGCCGTCGGCCTGCCCGTGCAGCAGGTCCCACAGCCGGGTGTGGAACGGCACGAACTGATTGCCCAGGTCATTGACGCTGCGGGTGCGCGGCCCGAAAGGGAAACTGCGGGCCGCGGCGTCGCCCGCGCACACAGTGACGACAGTGACCAGCGAGGCGAGAGCGCAGGCCGCTGCGTGGGGGCGGGAGTTCGGCATACGGAGAAATATGTCAGCGTCGCACGTGCAACCCGCCTCCGAATTGGGCCAGTTCACTGAAGCGACGCCCATTGGTCATACGGAGCATTGGGTTCCGACACCTGGGCGCGGTGATGTGCTTGAGTGCTGATCTCGATAGTGGTGCCGTGTTTCAACGAGGAGGAAATCCTCGAACGCTTCCACGCGCGTGTCACGGATGAAATAGCGCGCTTAGGGCATGAATTCCAGCTCGTCTATGTCGACGACGGAAGCCGGGACGGAACGCTGGCGATCCTGGAGACGCTCGCCGCGGTCGACCCCCGGGCCCGTTTTCTCTCCTTCAGCCGTAACTTCGGCAAGGAGGCGGCCATGCTCGCGGGCCTCCAGCACGCCGAGGGCGAGGCCGTCGTCATCATGGACGCCGACCTCCAGCACCCGCCGGAGCTGATCGGCCGCATGCTGGAGGAGCACGCGCTCGGCAACGACCAGGTGATCGCCCGCCGTACCCGCAAGGGCGACCGCGTCACCCGGACGGTCGGGGCGCGCGCCTACTACTGGCTGATCAACCGCCTCGTGGATGTGGAGCTCGTCGACGGCGTCGGCGATTTCCGGCTGCTGTCCAGACGCACCGTCGACGCCATTCTCGAACTCACCGAGTACAACCGCTTCTCCAAGGGCCTGTTCGCATGGGTCGGATTCCGCACGACGACGTTCAGTTACGAGAACGCCGTGCGGGAACAGGGCCGTTCCGCCTGGACCTTCGGAAAGCTCCTCAACTACGGCCTCGACGGCCTGCTCTCCTTCAACAACAAACCCTTGCGTGCCGCCCTCTACCTCGGCCTGCTGCTGCTCTCGCTCGCGCTCGCCCATGCCACCTGGATCGTTGGGGTCGCCCTGGTGAGAGGGGTCGACACCCCCGGCTATGTCACGCTCCTCGTCGTGGTCACCGCGCTCGCCGGAGTGCAGATGGTGATGGTGGGGGTCGTCGGTGAATACGTGGGGCGCATCTACTACGAGGTGAAGCGCCGCCCGCACTTCCTGGTGAAGGCGTCCAACATCTCCGCGTCACAGGGGCCGCGCCCGCCTCAGGAGCCGCACCCGGCCCGGGGACTCGTACGCCGGTGAACGACGCCCCGCCGCCGGAGCCGGTGAACGATGCCCCGCAGTCGCGCCCGGTGAACGATGCCCCGCCGTCGAGGCCGGTCATCGGGCAGCTGGCCAGATTCGCCCTGGTCGGCGTCGTGAACACCGGCACGTACTACGCCTGCTACCTGGCCCTGCTGACCTGGCTGCCGTACATCGCCGCGCACGTTCTCGCCTTCGCGCTCTCCATGACCGGGTCCTTCTTCCTGAACTCCCGCTTCACCTACCGCACCCGCCCCACCTGGCGGAAGTTCCTGCTCTTCCCGCTCACCAACGCCGCGAACTTCCTCATCACGACCGGCGGGGTGTACGTCCTGGTCGACCTGGCCGGATTCAGCAGCCGCTACGCCCCGCTGATCGCCGCCGCGGCCGCCATCCCGATCACCTTCCTGGTCTCCCGCACGATCATGCTGCGGCCGGATCCGGTGGACCGGGCGGTCGAGCGGGTGCCCTGAACGAACCCGTACGGAACCTGTCACCGACCCCCGTACCGACTCCGCACGCGCCCCACATCCCCAACTCCTCCCGAATCGTTGGTCGAATCGGTGGCCCGAACCACGTCCACTGCCTAACATCGATCACCGCAAGGCTTTGTGCACTGATGCACAAACTCTCCCCGGGAGGCTCCTTTGCACCGCCGCCGTCGCACCGCGCTCGCCGTCTCCGCCGCACTGCTCGTCGCGGCGCCGCTCCTCTCCGCCTGCGGTAGCCAGGCCCATCCGGGCGCCGCGGCCGTTGTCGGCGGGGAACGGATCGAGGTGTCGGCGGTCCAGGCCCAGGCCGCGGACGTCCGCAGCGCCCAGGAGAGCTCGCCGCAGGCGGCTCAGCTGGTCGACAAGTCCGGCCAGCTCGGCCGGGCCAAGCTGCACGGCCTGATCTTCGGCCGGATCCTGGACCGCGCGGCCGAGGACGCCGGGGTGAGCGTCACCCGCAAGGAGATCCAGGAGACGCGGCTGGCGGCCGTCGCGGAGTCCGGCGGCGAGCGGCAGCTGAAGGCGATGCGGCTCCAGCAGCGCTGGGTCGCCCCGGACCAGATCGAGGGCGACATCCGCCGTGAGGCCCAGCTGATGAAGCTGGGCGCGGCACTCGGCGCCGAGCTCGGGACCCCCGCCGGGCAGCAGGTGGTGGGCGAGGCGCTCACCAAGGCATCGACGGCGCTGGACATCGACGTCAACCCGCGCTTCGGCACCTGGGACGACCAGAAGCTTCAGCTCGGCGACTTCAAGGCACCCTGGATCACCCAGATCACCGAGTTCGCTCCGAAGGACGCCCAGGCAGGCGCCTGAGCCGTCCGGAGGCCGGGGTAGGTTCGAGGGGTGAACGCTGAAGCCCCCGGCGACCCCGGCCGCATCGTCCTGCTCACCACCAGCCACCGGGTGGCACCCGGGCTGCTGTCCTGGCCCGCCTGGCAGACGCTGCACGCCGCCGACCGCGTGCTCTGCTCCGAGCCGGCCCACCCGCAGCTGCCGTATCTGCGCGAGGCGGGCGTCACCGTCGAGCACGCCGCCCCGACGGCCGGGGAACTGGTCGACGACTGCGCGGGCGGCCGGAGCGTGGTGGTGCTGGTGGGCGGCGAGGGCAACCGGCCGCTCACCGACGGACTGGCCCGCCTCGGCGGTTCGGGCCGGGTCGCGATGCCGGACCTGGAGCTGTTGCCCGGTTCGTACGACCTGCCGGGTGCCCGGCTCCTGGACCTGGTCCAGGTCATGGACCGGATCAGGCGCGAGTGCCCCTGGACCTCGCAGAAGACGCACCGGGGCCTCGCCAAGTACGTCATCGAGGAGGCGTACGAACTGGTCGAGGCGATCGAGGACGGCGACCGCGACGAGCTGCGCGAGGAGCTGGGGGACGTCCTGCTCCAGGTCGTCTTCCACGCGCGGATCGCCGAGGAGGACCCCGAGGAGCCGTTCGACATCGACGATGTCGCGGCCGGTCTCGTGGAGAAGCTGATCCACCGCCATCCGCACGTCTTCGGCGACGAGACCGCAGAGACCCCCGAAGACGTCCGCGCGCACTGGTTGCGCACCAAAGCGATCGAGAAGCAGCGCGACTCGGTCACCGACGGCGTCCCGCTCGGCCAGCCCGGCCTGGCCCTGGCGGCCAAGCTCGGCAGCCGCACCCGTACCGAGGGACTCGAAGTCGCCCTGCCCACCGGTGATTCCATCGGCTACGAGCTGCTGGCCCTCGCCGTGCGGGCCGAGCGCGACGGCACCGACCCGGAGGCCGCCCTGCGCGCCGCCGCCCGCACCTACCGCGACGCGATCCTGGCGGCGGAGCGCAACGCCCGTTAGTACGGTGGTGCCAGGGCCGTTCGAGGTGTGGGGGACAGGGCGTGGACGACGGGGAACTGGATCTGCTGGCAGATGAGTTGATGCAGGTGATGGCGGGCGATGCGTGGTGGCATCTCCAGTCGGGTGTCGCCCAAGCGCCGGAGAGCCGGCTCACCGTCCTCGTGCTCAAGCTCGACAGGTTCAAGAAGGCGCTGCTGGACGATGACCTGGACTCGGCCAGGACGGCCTGGACCGTGGTGTTCCGAGAAGTCCGGGACCTGGCGACCAGCCACCCCGAAGCCCTGGGCGAGCTGGCAGAGTGGGTGACGACTCTGCGGGACTACCCGGAGGACCTGGCGGCCCCGGACGTCGCGGCACCGGTTCGCGAGGACGTCTTACGGCACTCCGCGTCGGGAGACACGCTCCACGGCTCGGCGATCGTGACCGGGGCGATCATTCACGCGCACTTCACCGGCGGCGACACACCGCCCGGCGACACACCTCCCGGCGACCACCGCTCCGACTTCCGGGACGGCCAGTTCACCGGCCCCGTCCAGGGCAACGGCGTACAGAACAACAACTACTACGGACCCGGCCCGCACCACGCCCTGCCCGCGGTCGCCCACTGGCCGCGGCTCGACCGGGCCGACCCGGTCGCGCTCGGCGTACGACGTACCCGCAGGCTCTCCGACGAGCCGGTCCTCCCCGCCTACACGGAACGGGACTGCGACGCGGGACTGGGCGCCCTGGTCCGGAACGCCGCCCGGTCCGGCGGGCTGGTGCTGGTGACCGGCGAGCCGCTCTCGGGGAAGACCAGGACGGCCTGGGCGGCGCTGTTCGGCAACCTCTCCGGTGAGACGAGGATCTACGCGCCCTCGCCCGGAACGGACCTGCGCGGTCTGCCCGCCGTGCTGCGCGGCCGGGGCGGCGAGAACACCGTCGTATGGCTCGACGACCTGGAGGGCCACCTCGGAGAGAAGGGCCTGACCGCGGCGGTCCTGGCCGAACTCGTGCAGCAGAGCACGCCGGTGATCGCCACGATGGGCGACGAGGCGTACGACCTACACCGCTTCGGCGCCTCCCCGAGCGCCCGGCTGCTGATCGGTGTCGAACCGGTCGAGCTGAGCTGCGAATGGAGCCCGGCCGAACTGGCGCGGCTGGACGGGCCCCTCTCCGACCACCGGCTGTCGGGCGCGCGCGGCGAACGCGGCGACCGGGGCGTCACCGAGTACCTGGCCATCGGCCCGGAGCTCGCGGACCAATGGCGTCGCGCCGGCCGCCGCACCGGCGCCCACCCGCGCGGATACCTGCTGGTGCGCGCCGCGATCGACCTGGCCCGCTGCGGGGCGCGGGGCGAGGTGGCGCTGGATGTGCTGCGCGCGGCGCACCGGATGTACGGGCCCGATGACGTCCGGGCCGAGCGGGAGAGCTTCGAGGACGCCCTGGCCTGGGCGACCGGCATCCAGCACGGGGTGACCGGAATGCTCGTGCCGGGCCGGGGCGAGAACACCTGGCGGGCGTACGGCTCTCTGGTCGCGGACGCGGAGGACCAGGCTCAGGGCTTCACCTCTCCCGTGCCCCTGGAGATGTGGCTGCTCGCGCTGGAAGCGGTACGGGGTGTCGCCCGGTTCCGGACCGTTGTCTTCGAGCGGGCCCACGCGGTGCTGGAGCGCAGGGCGGCCGGCGACCCGGACGTCCTGATGGCACTCGGCCGCATCGACCGGGAGTTCGGCGACGAGGCGGCCGCGGAGCGCTGGTTCCGCGGGGCGGCGGACGCGGGCAGCACCGAGGCGGCCGGTGCGATGGGGAGACTGCTCGCCGCCCGGGGCGACGGGGCGGCGGCGATTCCGTATCTGGAGATGGCGGCCCGTGCGGGCGACGTCGAGGCGCAGGGCGCGCTCGGCGCCGCCCTGGCCGACCGTTCGGTGCACTGGCTGACCCGGGCCGCGGAGGCGGGCGACGGCGCGGCTGCGCACCGGCTGGGCGAACTGTCGACAGGGGTCGGGGACAACCATGAGGCGCGCCGCTGGTACGTCAGGGCCGTGGAGATGGGGCACGAGGAGGCCGCGGGGAGCCTGGGCAGCCTGTTCCACGAGTGGCACGAACTGGAGGTGGCGGAGCGCTGGTACCGCAGGGCCCTGGCCCATACGACCAGCGGGTCGATGTACTACCGGGCGGCGAACAGCCTCGCGCTGGTCCTGAGGGAGCGGGACCCCGACGACCCCGAGGTCGAATCGCTCTACCGGGCGGCGGCCGAAGCGGGCAGCGTCAGCGCGGCCACCAACCTCGCCAACGACCTGCGTGACCGGGGCGAGACCGAGGAGGCGCGGCGCTGGTTCGAGGTGGGGCACGCACGGGGCAGTTACTACGCCGCCGCCGCGCTGGCGGCCATGCTGTGGGACCAGGGGGCGGAGGCGGAGGCCGAGGAGTGGTTCCACAAGGCGGCCGAGGCCGGGCACCACGAGGCCGAGGACATCCTTGCCGAGCTGGCACGGAACCGCCCGATCGCGCCGGATAACGTCGAGGGGTGAACGCCAGCCCCGCCGAGCCCCCCGCCGACGTCCCTTTCCCCGCCTCCGCTCCCGCCGACGCCGACGCCGACGCCCCCGCCCCCGTCTGCCCGCACGCCCCCGGTGCCTCCGCCGACGCGCCCGCGCAGACCGACGCAGCTCCCACTCCCGCGCAGGCCCCCCTCGCCCCCGCCCCCGCCCCCGCTCCGTCCCCCGCCCCCGAACTCTTCACCTGGGAGTTCGCCACCGACCCGTACCCCGCCTACGCATGGCTCCGCGAGCACAGCCCCGTACACCGGACGACGCTGCCCAGCGGGGTCGACGCCTGGCTCGTGACGCGGTACGCGGACGCCAAGCAGGCCCTCGCCGACTCCCGGCTCTCCAAGAACCCGGCGCACCACGCCGGGCCGGCGCACGCCAAGGGGAAGACGGGCATCCCGGGGGAGCGCAAGGCGGAGCTGATGACGCATCTGCTGAACATCGACCCGCCGGACCACACCCGGCTGCGCCGGCTCGTGTCCAAGGCGTTCACCCCGCGCCGGGTCGCGGAGTTCGCGCCCCGCGTGCAGGAGCTGACGGACCGCCTCATCGACGACTTCATCGAGGAGGGGAAGGCGGACCTCATCCACGACTTCGCCTTCCCGCTCCCCATCTACGCCATCTGCGATCTGCTGGGGGTCCCGCGCGAGGACCAGGACGACTTCCGGGACTGGGCGGGCATGATGATCCGCCACGGCGGCGGCCCGCGCGGCGGGGTCGCCCGGTCGGTCAAGAAGATGCGCGGCTATCTCGCGGAACTGATCCACCGGAAGCGGGAGGGCCTGGGGGACGAGGGGGACGGCGATGATCTGCTCTCGGGGCTGATCCGGGCCAGTGACCACGGCGAGCACCTCACCGAGAACGAGGCCGCGGCGATGGCCTTCATCCTCCTCTTCGCCGGATTCGAGACCACGGTCAACCTCATCGGCAACGGCACGTACGCCCTGCTGCGCCACCCCGAACAGCGCGCGCTCCTTGAGCGCTCGCTCGACGCGGGGGAGATCGGCCTGCTGGCCACGGGCATCGAGGAACTGCTGCGGTTCGACGGACCGGTGGAGCTGGCCACCTGGCGCTTCGCCACCGAGGCGCTGACGCTCGGCGGACAGGAGATCGCCGCGGGCGACCCCGTGCTCGTCGTGCTCGCCGCGGCCGACCGGGACCCGGAACGGTTCGAGGACCCGGACCGGCTCGACCTCGCACGGAGTGACAATCAGCACCTCGGATACGGGCACGGCATCCACTACTGCCTGGGGGCACCGCTCGCCCGCCTGGAGGGACAGGCCGCTCTCGCTACGCTGCTGAGACGCCTTCCGGGGCTGCGACTTGCGGGAGAACCCGCCGATTTGCGGTGGCGTGGCGGGCTCATCATGCGGGGATTGCGCACGCTCCCCGTGGAGTTCGAGCCGGGGCGGCGACTGGGCGAAGGTGACGCTGCGTCAACTCTGTGACTTTCACGTGATCTCCGCTGCATCGACTTGTGACACACGTTCGAGTCCCGCTAGGTTCACCGTTCGACGCATCAGTCGGGCGTCAGGTGACTCGTCAACCACTCAGTACCCACTCGTCAGTCGCACGGAAGGCAAACCCCATGGGCTCCGCGAACGGCAGGCACCGTCGCCCTCGTCAGGCACCCGCCATCGTCGTCGCCGCGGGCGTGACGGGATCGGCCATCGCGATTCCGCTGCTCGGCGCGACCGGCGCACACGCCGCCGACGCCTCGACCTGGGACCGGGTCGCGGAGTGCGAGAGCGGCGGCATGTGGAGTGCCGACCTCGGCAACAGCTTCTACGGTGGGCTCCAGTTCTCGCAGGACACCTGGTCGGCCTACGGCGGCACGGCGTTCGCGCCCCGGGCCGACCTCGCCAGCCGTTCGCAGCAGATCTCCGTCGCGGAGAAGGTCCTGGACGACCAGGGCCCGAAGGCGTGGCCCAGCTGTGCGGTGATCGCCGGACTCGCGGTGGACGGTGCCCTGCCGGGCGTCGACCCGGGCGGCACGCCGTCCGCCGATCCGTCGGACACGGCGACCTCGCCGGGCGAAGCGGACGCGGGCGACGCGCCCGGCGAGGCCGCCGACCCCTCGACCACCCCTGCCACCCCGGACGGGACCCCTTCTCCGACGACGCCCGAGGACTCCGCGAAGCCCGAGGGTTCCGCGAAGCCCGAGGACTCATCGGCGCCGGAGGGCTCCGCCGCGCCTGACGCCTCGAAGGACACGGACCGCAGCGGCGGAAAGCACCGGGGCACGCCCGCTCCCGAGAAGAGCCGGGCGGCGGACGGTGACGACGGGCGCGAGTCCGGCCGGCACGCGTCCCGGGGCGACGGCGAGGCGCGCGACGGCGCGACGGAGCGGGCCGGCGGCGACTACACCGTCCGGCCGGGCGACAGTCTCTGGGCGATTGCTGACGCACAGAAACTCTCCGGCGGATGGACCGCGCTGTACGAGGCCAACAAGGACACACTCGGCTCGGACCCGGACCTGATCCTGCCCGGACAGAACCTGGATCTGGACCTCGGCGAGCGCTCCGAGGGCGCTGCGGCCAACTGATCCAATACGGGAAAGCGCCCCGAAAACTGGGGTAGTTCAGGGGCCTATGTCCACTTATGCATAAGTGAGACATGGGTCTCTTTGCTTCAACTGGCGTGTTCCGTCCGCCGGATCCGCCCGCATCCCCCCCGACCTGCGGAAACGTCCCTTCGGTGAGGGCAAGTAAGGGCTGATTGACCGGTATGTCCATCTTTGAATGTAGGGGTTGCCTGTGTTTACGGTCGGAACCGCTCGCACCGCGGGCCCCGTCGATCGTCACGCCGAATCCTGCCGTCGGTCGAAGGGAACAGACGCGTAAAGCGCCGTAGGCAGGAGCGGGGGACCCAGGTAAGCGCCGGGCCCGTTCGTCTCGTCCCGTACGAGAGGATCAGGACCGGCTTGGGGTGAAGTCGCGTGCTAGGACATGCGACCGGGCAACTCACTTGGCCCGAACCCGACAGCTCACCTCGTAGGCGTCGGTGAGGAGACGTTCCATGCTGCTTCACAGCAAGGGCAAGCACCGCCGCCCGTCCAAGGCCGTCCGTGTCGCCACGCTCGCCGGTGTCGCCGGTGCCGCCGTCGCCGTCCCGCTGATGGGTGCGACCGGCGCCTCTGCCGCCTCCGTCGAAACGTGGGACGCCGTCGCCCAGTGCGAGTCCGGTGGCAACTGGTCCATCAACACCGGCAACAGCTACTACGGCGGTCTGCAGTTCTCGCAGTCCAGCTGGGCCGCCGCCGGCGGTACGCAGTACGCCCCCCGTGCCGACCTGGCCTCCAAGTCCCAGCAGATCGCCACCGCCGAGAAGCTTCTCGACATGCAGGGTCCCGGCGCCTGGGCCTGTGCCGGTGCCGGCAACCTGAGCAACGACGGTGTGGACCCGGGCGTCGACACCGGCTCCGGCCAGACCGCGGCCAAGCAGGAGCAGGCTCAGCCGCAGCAGCAGGCCCAGCCGAAGCAGCAGGAGCGCAAGGCCGAGCAGCCCACCTCGCGCAGCGAGCAGCGCACCGCCCCGAAGGCCGAGACCCCGAAGACCGTCACGACCCCGACCGGCCAGAAGGTCGCCAAGGGTGATGGCGAGTACAAGGTGAAGTCCGGCGACACCCTGAGCAAGATCGCTCAGGAGGAGGGCGTCAAGGGCGGCTGGCACAAGGTGTTCAAGCTCAACGGCGACATCGTCAGGGACGCCGACCTGATCTTCCCGGGTCAGCAGCTCCACCTGAAGTAGTCCGGCACACGGCTTCTCCTCCCCCTGAGGGGGATGTCCGGCGGCATCTCCCTCGGTCCAGGTTCCCCGGCCCGGCGCGCTCTCCCCCGTGCGCGCCGGGCCGGGGTTCTTGTGCGGCGACCCGCGCCGCAATCGTTCAACCCTTGTAGTTACCGGTCAGTAAATTTCTGGACCTTCGTCCTGTATTGCACGGCCTTGGGTCCTTTTTCGTCCCAGGAGACGGGCGGTCGGCCGCCCGATCGGGCCGGGCCGGTTAGGCTCGTGTCGCAAGGCCGCAGTGACCCTGCACAACCAGTGTCATATCCCAGAAGGAGATGCCTCGTGCCGTCCATCGACGTCGTCGTAGCCAGGGAAATCCTCGACTCCCGGGGAAACCCCACGGTCGAGGTCGAGGTTGGCCTCGACGACGGCAGCACGGGACGTGCTGCTGTTCCGTCCGGCGCCTCCACCGGTGCGTTCGAGGCCATTGAGCTTCGCGACGGAGACCCCAACCGCTACCAGGGCAAGGGCGTCGAGAAGGCGGTCCTCGCCGTCATCGAGCAGATCGGCCCGGAGCTCGTCGGTTACGACGCCACCGAGCAGCGCCTCATCGACCAGGCGATGTTCGACCTGGACGCCACCGAGAACAAGGCGTCGCTCGGCGCCAACGCCATCCTCGGCGTCTCGCTGGCCGTCGCCCACGCCGCGTCCGAGGCGTCCGACCTGCCGCTCTTCCGCTACCTCGGCGGCCCGAACGCGCACCTGCTGCCCGTTCCGATGATGAACATCCTGAACGGCGGCTCGCACGCCGACTCCAACGTGGACATCCAGGAGTTCATGATCGCCCCGATCGGCGCGGAGTCCTTCTCCGAGGCCCTGCGCTGGGGCGCGGAGATCTACCACACGCTGAAGAAGGTCCTGAAGACCAAGGGCCTGTCCACCGGACTCGGCGACGAGGGCGGCTTCGCCCCGAACCTGGAGTCCAACCGCGCCGCCCTGGACCTCATCGTCGAGGCCATCAAGGAGGCCGGTTACGTCCCCGGCCGCGACATCGGGCTCGCGCTCGACGTCGCCGCGTCGGAGTTCTACAAGGACGGCAAGTACGAGTTCGAGGGCAAGTCCCGCTCGGCCGCCGAGATGACCGAGTACTACGAGGAGCTCGTCTCCGCGTACCCGCTGGTCTCCATCGAGGACCCGCTGTACGAGGACGACTGGGCCGGCTGGAAGGTCATCACCGACAAGCTCGGCGCCAAGGTGCAGATCGTCGGCGACGACCTCTTCGTCACCAACCCGGAGCGCCTGGCCCGCGGCATCGAGGAGGGCTCCGCGAACGCCCTGCTCGTCAAGGTCAACCAGATCGGTTCGCTGACCGAGACCCTGGACGCCGTCGAGCTGGCCCAGCGCAACGGCTTCAAGTGCATGATGTCGCACCGTTCCGGTGAGACCGAGGACGTCACCATCGCCGACCTCGCCGTCGCCGTGAACTGCGGTCAGATCAAGACCGGCGCCCCGGCCCGCTCGGACCGCGTCGCCAAGTACAACCAGCTGCTGCGCATCGAGGAGATCCTCGACGACGCCGCGGTGTACGCGGGCCGCTCGGCCTTCCCGCGCTTCAAGGGCTGACACCCCGGCACCCGGGGGCCGGTCACCGGCCCTTCGGGGGTTCGAGGCACCAGCCTCCGTCCGTCCCCGCACTCGGTCCCGTACCGTGTGCGGGGACGGACGTGCGTAATGGGGAGGCGGGAGACATGGCCGGGAAGGACCGCGACCGGTTCTCCACCGCGACCAGGCTGCGACTGCTCGGTGAGCAGACCGCGGCCCGCGTCTACCGGTCCCAGAGCCGCCGCCAGGCGCACCGCTCCCGGCTCACCGGCCGGGCCGCGTTCCTGGCCCTGATCGTCTGCTCCCTGGTGGTCGCGCTCGCGTACCCCATGCGGCAGTACGTCTCCCAGCGCGACGAGATCGCCGATCAGGAGCGGATGTCCCAGGAGGCGGGCCGGCGCACCGAGGAACTCCGCGACGAGAAGGCGCGGCTCCAGGACGACGCGTACATCAGGCGGCTGGCCCGGGAGCACCTCCATTACGTACTCCCCGGGGAGACCGGCTACACGGTGGCCGACCCCGACGCGGCCGAGGACCGCCGCGGAGAGCCGGGCGCGGCGGACCGCCCCTGGCACTCGAACCTCTGGGACGGCGTGGACACCGCCGACCGCGACTGACCCGTTTCCGGGCCGCGGCTTCCGAGCGGCGGCTTCGAGCGGCACCCTTGAGCAGCACGCACCTTCCGAGCAGCATCTTTCGAGCAAACGTCGAGCAGAACCTAGGCAGGCATGGAAACGCCCCCTCCGCAGACCGAGTCCACCACGCCCACCGACGCGGACATCGCCGCGTTCGAGCAGCAGCTCGGCCGCCCGCCGCGCGGGCTGCGGGCCATCGCGCACCGCTGCCCGTGCGGCAATCCGGACGTGGTCGAGACGCAGCCCCGTCTGGAGGACGGCACGCCGTTCCCGACGACGTACTACCTGACCTGTCCGCGCGCGGCGTCGGCGATCGGGACGCTGGAGGCCAACGGGGTCATGAAGGAGATGACCGAGCGGCTCCAGTCCGACCCCGAGCTGGCCGCGGCCTACCGCGGGGCGCACGAGGACTACCTCGCCCGCCGTGACGCCATCGAGGTCCTGGAGGGCTTCCCGAGCGCGGGCGGCATGCCGGACCGGGTGAAGTGCCTGCACGTCCTGGTCGGCCACTCACTGGCCGCGGGCCCCGGAGTGAACCCGCTCGGCGACGAGGCCATCGCGATGCTGCCCGAGTGGTGGGCGAAGGGCCCGTGCGTCACGCCGTGCGAGGCATCCTCCGACGCGCCGACCTCCGACGCGCCGACCTCCGACGCGCCGACCGACGAGGGGGCGGGCCGGTGACCCGGGTCGCCGCCATCGACTGCGGGACCAACTCCATCCGGCTGCTCGTCGCCGACGCGGACCCCGCCACCGGGGAGATCGCCGAGCTCGACCGGCGGATGCAGATCGTCCGGCTCGGCCAGGGCGTCGACCGGACCGGCCGGCTCGCCCCCGAGGCGCTGGAGCGCACCTTCGCCGCCTGCCGCGAGTACGCGGCGGCGATCAAGGAGCTCGGCGCCGAACGCGTCCGCTTCGTCGCCACGTCCGCCTCGCGCGACGCCGAGAACAGCGACGAGTTCGTCCGCGGCGTCCTGGACATCCTGGGCGTCGAGCCGGAGGTGATCAGTGGCGACCAGGAGGCCGAGCTCTCCTTCCTCGGCGCCACCAAGGAACTGGCCGGCAGCGATCAGCTCGCCAAGCCCTATCTCGTGGTGGACATCGGCGGCGGCTCGACCGAGTTCGTCGTCGGCGACGACGAGGTCCGTGCCGCCCGTTCCGTGGACATCGGCTGCGTACGGATGACGGAGCGCCATCTCGTACGCGACGGAGTCGTCATCGACCCGCCCACGCTCGGCGCGGTCACCGCGATCCGTGCGGACATCGACGCCGCGCTGGACCTCGCGCAGGAGACCGTCCCGCTCGGTGAGGCCGCCACCCTCGTCGGCCTGGCCGGCACGGTCACCACGGTGGCCGCGATCGCGCTGGGACTCACGGAGTACGACCCGGCGGCCATCCACCACTCCCGGGTCTCCTTCGAGCAGGTCCAGGAGATCACCGGACGCCTGCTCTCCTCGACGCACGAGGAGCGCGCCGCGATCCCCGCGATGCACCCCGGCCGGGTCGACGTGATCACCTCCGGAGCGCTCGTCCTGCTCGCCGTGATGAAGCGGACCGGGGCTCAGGAGGTCGTCGTCAGCGAACACGACATCCTGGACGGGATCGCCTGGTCGGCGGCCTCGCGCGTCGACTGACACCCCGGTACGCGGCCCGTCGCCCGGCGGCGGCTCAAACGCACCGTCGCCTGCACCTTTGAGCTGCTGACGGGCCCCCTGGGCGGTCCGGAGGACCCCTTCGGGGGCGCGCCGCGACGAAGTTCGTGAACTTCTTCACAAGGAATTCGGCCCTGTTGGGCGCAGTTCGGCGCCCAAGGGGCCGTGTGGGTCGCGCGGCGGGGCTCGCGGAGGGGGTGGGGGCGCGTTCCGGGCGTGTTGCGCGCGGATGAATCAGAGGGGTGGTTTGCCCGGCATCAAGGGCCAAGGGCCAGCTCACAAGCGGTGAACAACGTTCGCCACCGCCTGGTGGTTCCCCCGCGACATCATGACCTCGGTCACGTGGGCGGCGAAGTGTAGCAGAGGTGGCCCGATACCTTGTGAAGGGGCTCACGAGCACCCCCTCGGAGGGGGGTGGATACTCGATGGCATGAGCACCACGGAGCGTCCCAGGATCCTCGTTGTAGGCGGTGGGTACGTAGGCCTGTACGCAGCTCGACGCATTCTCAAGAAGATGCGCTACGGAGAGGCGACCGTCACGGTCGTCGACCCGCGCTCGTACATGACGTACCAGCCCTTCCTCCCCGAAGCTGCTGCCGGCAGCATCTCGCCTCGGCATGTCGTCGTCCCGCTGCGACGCGTGCTGCCCAAGGCAGAGGTCCTCACCGGCCGAGTCACGACCATTGACCAGGACCGCAAGGTCGCCACGGTCGCGCCGCTCGTCGGCGAGGCCTACGAGCTGCCCTTCGACTACCTCGTCATCGCCATGGGCGCGGTCTCGCGCACCTTCCCGATCCCCGGCCTCGCCGAGCAGGGCATCGGCATGAAGGGCATCGAGGAGTCCATCGGTCTGCGCAACCATGTGCTGGAGCAGCTGGACAAGGCTGACTCGACGACCGATGACGAGGTCCGCCGCAGGGCGCTCACGTTCGTCTTCGTGGGTGGCGGTTTCGCCGGCGCGGAGACCATCGGCGAGGTCGAGGACATGGCCCGCGACGCGTCGAAGTACTACACGAACGTGAAGCGCGAGGACATGCGCTTCATCCTCGTCGACGCCGCCGACAAGATCCTTCCCGAGGTCGGCCCGAAGCTGGGCGCCTACGGCAAGGAGCACCTTGAGGGCCGTGGCGTGGAGATCTACCTCTCCACCTCCATGGACTCCTGCGTCGACGGTCACGTCGTGCTGAAGAACGGCCTTGAGGTCGACGCCAACACCATCGTGTGGACCGCCGGTGTGAAGCCGAACCCGGCGCTCGCCCGCTTCGGTCTGCCGCTCGGCCCGCGTGGTCACGTGGACACCTCCGAGAAGCTCCAGGTGCAGGGCACCGACTACATCTGGGCCGCGGGCGACAACGCCCAGGTTCCGGACCTGGTCGGCCGCAAGGCCGGCAACCCGAACGCCTGGTGCCCGCCCAACGCCCAGCACGCGCTGCGTCAGGCCAAGGTCCTCGGCGACAACGTCATCTCCGGTATGCGGGGCTTCCCGCAGAAGGAGTACAGCCACGCCAACAAGGGTGCGGTCGCCGGTCTCGGCCTGCACAAGGGCGTCGCGATGATCGTCATGGGCAAGGTGAAGATCAAGGTCAAGGGCCGTCTCGCCTGGTACATGCACCGTGGCTACCACGGCATGGCGATGCCGACCTGGAACCGTAAGATCCGGGTCTTCGCCGACTGGACGCTGGCGATGTTCCTCAAGCGCGAGGTCGTCTCGCTCGGCGCCATGGAGACGCCGCGCGAGGAGTTCTACGAGGCCGCCAAGCCGGCTCCGGCTCCGGCCGCCGCGGCCCAGGACGCCAAGGGCGAGAAGGCCAAGGCTTCCTAGCTCCATCCGTTCCGGTCCGCCGGAACCTCCCGTACGACGCCCGAAGGGGCCGTCCGCCATCCGTGGTGCGGACGGCCCCTTCGGCGTATCCGCGTTCCCCGGCGTATCCCCGTGCTCCCCGGGCCCGTGTGCTCCCCGGCGTATTCGTGCGCGCCCCGGTTCCGTGCGTCTCCCGGTGGCGGCGGCCCGAACCCCGCTGATACATGCCGGATACATGTGCTTTGCCGATCCATTGCCATGTAGCGGGATGGCATGGGGTCCGGAGAGAGTTGACGCAGGTGTCCCGTCGCGCCACCGAGGTGTCGTGGCGGGGTTATGGGCATGGTTATGCGAATTTTGGCATATTTGGGAAACACCACCACGGAGGTGTGCGCCATGGCAGACGCCGCATCGCGGCTGACCGCTCTCGCCGAAGAGTTGCTGGGAGAGCCCCTATCGGTCCGCATCCGGGCCTGGGACGGCAGCGAGTCCGGACCGCCGGGTGCCCCCACCCTCGTGATCCGCCACCGCCGCGCCCTGCGCCGCCTGCTCTGGAAACCGGGCGAACTGGGCCTGGCCCGTGCCTGGGTGGCCGGGGAGATCGACGTCGACGGCAATCTGTACGAGACACTGGACCACCTCGCCGCCCTCCTCTGGGAGCGCGGAGCCGACGCGAAGGACTCCGTACACCCGGTCCGCGACCCGAGGGTCAGGGCCTTCGCGCGCGGTCTCGTCGAACTGGCCGGCCCCTGGCCCCCGCCGGCCCCGCCCGCCGAGGAGGTCCGCCGCCGCACCGGCGCCATGCACACCAAGCGGCGCGACAAGAAGGCCATCAGTCACCACTACGACGTGGGCAACGACTTCTACGAACTGGTCCTCGGCCCCTCCATGGTCTACTCCTGCGCCTACTGGGAGGACGGCGGAAGCCTGGAGGACGCCCAGCGCGACAAGCTCGACCTGGTCTGCCGCAAGCTCGCGCTGAAGGAGGGCGACCGCCTGCTGGACGTCGGCTGCGGCTGGGGCTCCATGGCCATCCACGCGGCCCGTGAGTACGGCGCCCGGGTCACCGGAGTGACCCTCTCCATCGAACAGGCCGCCTACGCCAGGAAGCGCATCGCGGAGGAGGGCCTGACCGACCGGATCGAGATCCGGGTCCAGGACTACCGGGACGTCAGGGACGGCCCGTACGACGCCATCTCGTCGATCGGGATGGCCGAACACGTCGGCTCGGTCCGCTACCGCGAATACGCCGACGACCTGTACGCGCTCCTCAAGCCCGGCGGCCGGCTCCTCAACCACCAGATCGCCCGCCGCCCCGAGAAGGACGAGGACGCCTACCGCATCGACGAGTTCATCGACGCGTACGTCTTCCCCGACGGCGAACTCGCCCCGGTGGGCCGGACCGTGGGCACCCTCGAAGAGGCAGGGTTCGAGGTACGCGACGTCGAGGCCATCCGTGAGCACTACGCGCTCACCCTGCGCCGCTGGGTGGCCAACCTGGAGCAGCACTGGCAGCAGGCGGTACGGGCCACCTCGCCCGGCCGGGCGAGGGTCTGGCGGCTGTACATGGCCGCCTCCGCGCTCTCCTTCGAGCACAACAAGATCGGGGTCAACCAGATCCTCGTGGTGCGCCCGACGGAGGGCGGCGGCGCCCGTATGCCGTTGCGCGCCCGCGCCTGGACGGCTTCGGCGACCGGCTGAGGCCCGCGTACGGGACGTAGGAAAAGGGGGAGGGGCCGGTGACCGCGTGCGGCGGTCACCGGCCCCTCCCCCTCCCCTTCGGGCCCCGGCGCGTGCTATTCGGTCTTGATCGCCGTCAGCATGTTCAGCTTCGCGGCGCTGCGGGCCGGCCACAGGGAGGCCAGCACGCCCACCAGTCCGGCGAGCACGAGGAACAGCGCGAGGCGGTCCCACGGGATGACCAGGGCGTAGTCCGGGATCTCGGCGGCCACGGTCTGGCCGATCGCCCAGCCCAGGAACGTACCGAGCGCGACACCGATCACCGCACCGAAGACCGAGATGACCACGGCCTCCAGGCGGATCATGCGCTTGACCCGGCGCTTGTCGAGGCCGATCGCCCGCAGCATGCCGATCTCCTGCTGACGCTCGAACACCGACATCGCCAGGGTGTTGATGACACCCAGCACCGCGATGATCAGGGCCATCGCCAGCAGCCCGTACATGATGTTCAGCGCGATGTTGATGAAGCCGCCGAACATGTCCCGGATGTCCGCCCGGTCCTTGATGCTCATCGCCGGGTTGTCACCCAGCGCGTCCACCACGGACTTCTCGTTGGCCTCGGAGGCGCCGCCGTCCATCTTGAGCCAGATCTCGCGGATGTCCGCCTGCGGGGTGTGCGCGTTGACGATGTCCTTCGGCAGCAGGAACGGCGAGAGGAAGGTGTTCTCCTCGTAGAGGGCGCCGATCTTCAGCTTCCCCTTCTTTTCGTCATCGAACTTCACCGGAAGGGTGTCGCCGGTCTTCCAGCCGTTCGACTTCGCGGTCTTGCTGCCGACCGCGATCTCGCCGTCGTTCAGCGAACCCAGCGAGCCGGAGACCGTTTTCAGCGAGAAGACCTTCTCCACATCACCGGGGGTCACCCCGGAGGCCCCGTGGTAGTCCTCGCCGACCCACAGCGAGGTGGCCTGCTGCGGGGAGATCGCGGAGACCCCGTCGGCCTTCTCCAGGGCGCTGAGCGCCGACTGGTCCAGCATGCCGCCGCTGGCCATCGAGACCATGTAGTCGGCCTTGACGTTGTCCGTCGTCATCCGGTCGACCGCCTGGCCGAGGGTGACGCCGAGCACCGAGATCCCGGTGACGAGGGTCAGCCCGATCGCCAGCGCGGAGGCCGTGGCTCCGGTACGTCGCGGGTTACGGACCGCGTTCTGCGCGGCCAGCTTGCCGGAGACGCCGAACAGCTTCATCAGCAGCGGCCGTACCAGGGCGATCACCGGCCGCGACAGGAGCGGGATGAGCACGATGACGGCGATCAGGGAGAAGAAGGCACCGGCCGCGACGGTGTAGCGGCCGTTCGTGCCGGCCGCCGAGGCGCCCGCGACGATGGCCGCCGCGCCGATCAGGCCGAGGACTCCGCCGATCGAGTTCCGTACGACCAGGGACTTGGTGGTGGCCACCGCGTGCACACTGCTCATCGCCGCCACCGGCGCGATCTTCGCGGCGCGACGGGCGGGCAGCCAGGCGGCGAGCACGGTGATCACAATGCCGACGGTGAAGGCCGCGGCGACCGCGGTGGGGGAGACGACCAGCGGGCCGGCCGGGATCTTCCCGCCGAGCAGGCTCATCGCGGAGCGCAGACCGATGGCGAGGCCGAGACCGAGCACGAAGCCGATCACCGAGGCGATCGCGCCGACCACGGCCGCTTCGAGCAGGACGGAACGCTTCACCTGGCTGCGGGAGGCGCCGACGGCCCGCATCAGGGCCAGTTCCTTGGTGCGCTGGGCCACCAGCATGGTGAAGGTGTTGGCGATCAGGAAGATACCGACGAAGAGGGCGATGCCCGCGAAGGCGAGCAGCATCCCGTTGAGGGCCCCGAGGCCGCTCTCGATCTGCTCGGCCTGCTCGTCGGCCAGTGCGGCGCCGGTCTGGGCGGAGGCGTCCTTGGGCAGCAGCGGTTCCACGGCGGACAGCAGCTTCTGGTCCGATGTGCCGGCCGCGGCGGTCACGGTGACGTCCTGGAAGACGCCGGGCTTGAGGTAGAGCTTCTGCGCGACCGCGGTGTCGAACAGGACCAGGCTGCCGCCCGCGTTGAGCGCGCCGTCCTCGGTGGTGAAGACACCGGCGAGGGTGTACTCCTTCACCGGCCCGTTGGTGGCGACCCGCACCGGGTCTCCGACGCGGTACTTGCCCTTGCTCGCGGTGTCCTTGTCCAGGGCGATGGTGCCGGCCTTCACCGGGCCGGTGCCCTCGGTGAAGGTGTACGCGGCGTCCTTGCCGTCCTTGCCGGGGGCGAAGTTGCCGCCGGTGTTGGACCAGCCGTTGCCGATGAGCTTGCCGTCCGGGTCGGCGACCCCGGCGAAGCCGGAGACCCGGCCGGTGGCGCTCGCCACGCCGTCCAGGGCCCGGATCTTCTCCAGGGTGGCGTCGTCGATGCCTTGGGTCTTCTCGTCGCGCTGGTCGGCGTAGGTGGTGACGGCGACGGCGACGTTGTCGTAGCTCTTGGCCGACTGGTTGCGGAAGGCGTTGCCGAGGGTGTCGGTGAAGACCAGGGTGCCGGAGACGAAGGCTACGCCGAGCATGACGGCGAGCACGGTCATCAGCAGCCTGGCCTTGTGCGCGAGCACATTGCGCAGGGCGGTACGGAACATGTCTGAAGTCCTGGGATGGGTTCCGGAAGGGGGACGGGGGGCGGCAGCCGGTTACGTCAGCTGGTGCGGCCCTTCGCGTCGAACGCCTTCATCCGGTCGAGGACCCCGTCCGCGGTGGGGTGCATCATCTGGTCGACGATCGCGCCGTCCGCGAGGAAGATCACACGGTCCGCGTAGGAGGCGGCCACCGGGTCGTGGGTCACCATCACCACGGTCTGGCCGAGCTCGCGCACCGAGTTGCGCAGGAAGCCGAGGACCTCGGCGCCGGAGCGGGAGTCCAGGTTTCCGGTGGGCTCGTCACCGAAGATGATGTCGGGCTGCGAGGCCAGGGCGCGGGCGACCGCGACGCGCTGCTGCTGGCCGCCGGAGAGCTCGGTCGGCCGGTGCTTCAGGCGCTCGGAGAGACCGATCATGTCGATGACCTTCTGGAGCCACGCGGCGTCGGGCTTACGGCCCGCGATGTCCATCGGCAGGGTGATGTTCTCCAGCGCGGTCAGCGTCGGCAGCAGGTTGAACGCCTGGAAGATGAAGCCGATCTTGTCCCGGCGCAACTGCGTGAGCTGCTTGTCCTTGAGGGAACCCAGCTCGGTGTCACCGATGCGGACGGAGCCGCTGCTGAAGCTGTCGAGACCGGCCACGCAGTGCATCAGCGTGGACTTGCCGGAGCCCGAGGGGCCCATGATCGCGGTGAACTCGCCCTGCGGGAAGTCCACGGTGACCCGGTCCAGGGCGACCACCTGGGTCTCACCGTGGCCGTAGACCTTCGACAGCTCCGTGGCGCGGGCAGCCACCGCGGTGGCGCGGTGAACGGTGGAGGTGGTGGTCACAGGGACGCTCCTGATTCGGGTGATGCGGGGTTCCAACGGGACTCCTCCATCGTCACGGCCCCATCGCCGCCGGACGTCAGCCCCCGTGCCCGTTCCTTGGGCCCTCTTGAGTCGCATCGCCGGGGTGGGGACGTCCTCCTGGGGTATGACACCGACCCTGAGCCCGGCCTACGGGCGGGGCCGCGGACCGGGTGCGGGGGAGCGGGCGGGCCGGGCGCGGGAGCGGGCCGGGGCGGCCATCGGTCCCGAGGGGTGGCGCGGCCCTGGCGGAGCATGGCGCGCCCCTGGCGCATTGGGCCGTACGAGTGCGGCGACTTTCCGTCAATCCCGCGCGGTGGACTTCTTGCCCGACATCCCGTGCGGGCGTGTGGTCAGCCCGCCCAGGATGTGCTGACGACCCCTCAAACGGTCAATAAAATAAGACAACATCGAGCCACTGTTCCGCTGATCGGGGGACGTGCCCGGATAGGGTCATGTGCCAACGCGGAGCCGCGCGCCACGCCCGGATGGTGGAACGCAGACACGGCGAGCTTAAACCTCGCTGCCCCTCGGGGGCGTGCCGGTTCGAGTCCGGCTCCGGGCACAATTTCTAAACCGGCTCTGACCTGCTGATACTCGGCTGGGCGGTGATGGGCTTGCCGCGTTCTGGGAACACGCGGGGAACACGAGCCCTACTATGCCGCCATGGCATCCATCGTGAAGCGAAAAAACACAGCCGGTGACGTTACCGGCTACCAAGTCAGA
This sequence comes from Streptomyces sp. NBC_01433, assembly GCF_026340105.1. Taxonomy (NCBI): domain Bacteria; kingdom Bacillati; phylum Actinomycetota; class Actinomycetes; order Kitasatosporales; family Streptomycetaceae; genus Streptomyces; species Streptomyces sp. NBC_01433. Next base: position 3,418,402 of record NZ_JAPEPM010000001.1, read on the forward strand.
TGGCGCGAGGGTGGCACCCGGGGAGCGCCTGGGCAGTCGGAGACCTTCGACGACGAAACCGCGGCCGCCATTTTCCGCGACGCGGTCAACGAGGCCGGACAGTACTGGCCGCCGGGGTGGGTCAAGGGTGAGGGCTACATCACCCAGGAGCGCCAGGACGAGAACCGCTACCGCTTCCGGAACTACGCCACCCGGATCATCGCCGAGCGGACCGGCATCGAGGAGCACTACCGCAAGGCGTGCCTGGGCGAGCTGGAAAAGTGGATCTTCCCCACCTTCGGTGAGTGCGACGTGCGTAGCGTCGAGCACTTCAGCAGCGACACAATCCGCCCCTGGGTGCGCCGACTTGAGACCACGCTGGTCCGCCGGGGCGGCATGCCGGACGGCTCCCCGAAGATGAAGCCGATGAGCCCCAAGACGATCCGCAACCTGCACGGCCTGCTGTCCGGCATCCTGCGTGAGGCGGTCCGCTCCGAGCCGCCGCTGCGGAACCGCAACCCCTGCGAGCTCACACGGCTGCCGCGGTCGGACGATGACGGGGCAGAGGACGGCGAGGACATCGAGTTCCTGACGCCCCAGGAGGTGGAGGGCCTCATCTCGTGCATGAATCAGCGCCAGGACCAACTGCTGTCCGTCGTGGCGTACGGCACGGGCATGCGGTGGGGAGAGCTGACGGCGCTGGCCCCGATGTGCGTCATCACGGAGGGCGGTCACAGGCGGATTCGCGTGCGGCGGGCCTGGAAGAAGGACGGAGACGGCGGGTACTACATCGGGAAGCCCAAGACGAAAAAGAGCCGACGGACCCTGCGCATCAGTACCACGGTGGATCAGGCCCTCATCGAGCTGGGCGATGGGCTGGGCCACGACGCGCTGCTGTTCGTCGGCGACCAGGGCCAGCGGCTGCACTACTCGACGTTCCACAACAGGTGGCAGCGCGCGGTCAAGCGGGCCAAGGCGGAGGGCCTCCTGCCCCCGCAGAAGAACCCCACCCCCCACGACCTCCGCCACTCGCACGCCAGCGCCCTGATCTCCGCCGGCCACGGACTTACCTACGTGCAACGACGACTCGGCCACGAGTCCATCACCACCACCAACGACACCTACTCGCACCTCCTCCCGGAGGCGGACGACGACGCCATGCTGACCATCGAAACCGCACTCACGGGGCGACGGCCCCAGCTGCGCAAGGTGGGCTGAGATCACGGCACCGGGCTGTCCTTGCCGAGGACGCCCTCGATCCGGGCCAGCGCGATCTCTTCCCTGAGCGCCTCCACCTGAGCGCGCAGGCCTCGGGCGAGCAGCGAGAGGCCGACGAGCCCCGCGACGATGAGGAGCCCAATTACCGTGATCATGTCGTGCCTTCCCCGTTGGTTTGGTGCAACGGCCCGGCAGACACCATCGTCCGCCGGGCCGCCCCGGACCCCATGCAAGGCCCGGTTTGTGATTCCTCGTTCCGGCACCCCTGAGTACGGGGGGACGGTCAGCCCCAGCCCGGGTCCATGAGGGCGGCATCCGGCTGGGACTCCGCGACCACCACGCCCCAGCCCGGGTCCGCCACGACGACCGTGCGGTCCGGCTGCGCCGCGCTGACGGCGGGGGCGGCCAGAGCCGGGAGGGCCGCGAGCAGCGCTACGGCTGCCGCGCGTCTGAGCGTGCGCGTGATGGACATGTGAATCTCCTCCATGGAAACTCTACGATTCGAACGCCCGTACGGGCGAAAGTCACTGAACGTAGGTTCGCATGGTGATCCTGTTAATGAAAGGGGTTACGGTGTGCCAGAAACGGCACGTGCGGTATCTAGTACAGCGTTGAAGGGGCAACAAATGCCGGACCTGCCGGACCTCCCACTCTCCTCGGCGGACCGCGAAACCTACCGAGCGGTTGCATCTGACGGCGCACCCCTGGACGGCCACGACACGGCACGCCTGGTCGACCTCGGGCTGATCGCTCCCAACCCTGACCAGCCCGGTCAGTTCATCGCTCATGACCCTCGGGCCGCCGCGCAGCGGGTCCTGGCGCAGGCCCAGGCCGCCATCACCCACGCCGTCGCGTGCATGGCTGAACTGCCGGCCGTGGAGGGCCTCGCTCCGGCGTACGACCAGCACCGCTGGTACAGCGGGCCCGTCAGCGAGCTGCTCCAGACGCGCGACGAGATGAACGCCCGGATACAGCAGGCGCTACGGACCGCTTCCTCGGAGATGTGGACGGCCCAGCCCGGCGCCCCTGTCGACCGGGACCCAGACGTGATGCGCGTCGGGATGGAGCGGGTCCTGGAGCTACGGGGGCGCGGCGTCTCGGTCAGGTCCCTCTACAACGTGGCTGTGCGGGATCACGCCGCGACCAGCGGGCATCTGACCGCGGCGGTAGAGGCTGGGGCCGAGGTGGTCACCCTTGAGGAAGCTTTCCCGCGTTTAGTCATCATCGACGGCACCCATCTGTTCATCGACAACTGCGTGCGGCCCGGTGACGATCGAGACTCGGGCTGGCACGTGACGGACCGCGCCACCGTGGCATGGGCGCACGCACTGTGCCAGCAGCTCTGGGCGCGCGGCACTCGGTGGCAGGAGGGGGACGCGTCCAGCGGCATGCTGACCGAGCGCCAGAAGGCCATTCTGCGGGCGCTGGAGGAAGGCGAGGCGCAACACCGCGTCGGGCCGCGGCTCGGCCTGTCTGAGCGAACCGTGACGAAGGAGCTGGCGGCCGCGCGAGCGGCCGTTGGGGCGCAGACGGTGTACCAGCTGATGGCCTGGTGGGGTCGTCGGCAGGCGGAGGGGTAGTTACTCCTCCGCTACCGCTGCCGCCACTTCTTCGGGGGTGGCGGCTCTCGCGTATTGGGACGGCACGGACCACTCCGGCCCCGGCGTGAGTGGCTCGAGAACCATGCCCTCAATGTCCCTCTCGATGAGCCGGCCGACTCTGTCGGATCGCGTGTCCACCATCACTCGCTGGCTGGTTCGCGCACGCCAACAGCGGTCCGTGGTCACCGTGCTTCGCCTCCTGACACCGGACCTACAGCGTGCTTGATCAACGGTTTTATGGTCAACAGTAAAGACAAACGATCATGAGGCCCGCGAACGTGGGCAGGTGCACCACCAGCCGACACCACCGGAGCGTGTCCTTGCGCGCCGCCGGGCCGTCGGTGACCGCATCCGTGCTGCGCGGCTTCACGCGAACCTCACCCAAGAAGCGGTCGGGATCCGCGCCGACATCGGCCTTGCCTCGTACAACCGCATCGAGCAAGGCCACGCCAGCCCGCGCCTGGACACTCTCATCCGCATCGCCGACGCGATCGGTGTCCCGCTCGCTGACCTCGTACGCGAGTAGGCCCCGTTACCTGAGTCCGTGCCGGTTCGGGTCGTGGCACGCCCCTTTCGTGGTGCCGCATCCGGAGCATCCCTGCCCGCCTTCGTCGTTCGCGGTCGAGGCGGGAAGTGTCGCGCTGTCCATGGTGGTTCCGTTCAGGCGGGGTTCAAGGTGTGGCAGGGGCAGGCGCAGTCGGGACGCTGGCAGTGGCCGTGACCGTCGGCGAGGTGGGGTTGCTGTGCCGCGCGGCAGTGGGCGCTGTGCGTGTCGCCGCGGAGCTGCTCCGCCAGGTCGAGCACGTCATCGAGCAGGGCCCCGGCGGCTGCGGCCTCGGCCAGTTCGGCGTCGGTGATCGGTTCCCCGTGCCACAGGAGGGTGCCCCCGTGTTCGGGGCACCGGGCCATGCCGTCGGTCTCGATCGCGAAGTCGTGGACACCGCCGCTGTGGTGGCACTTCACTCGTCGTCCCTCCGGGCGCTGTCCGGGGTGTTCGACCATTCCCTGTGCTCGCTGGGGGCACGCCAGTCGTAGTGGGGACCGGTGTGGCCGGGTTGCTGGGTGCATCGGGCGTAGGTGCCGGGGTTCTCGGCCCAGCAGTACCCGTACCCGATGGGCGTGTTCATCGGCGTGCCTTCTTCCATGCGCGGCCGAGCTGTATGACGGTCGCGCACTGCGCGCCTGTTCGGCAGGCGTCGCACGCGAGGGTGTGCCCGAGGTACGCCAGATACGCAAGCTCCGGGGGCGGGACTGCGGTCCGCTGCTGCGTCGATGCCATCATCGGGCTGCTCTCCGCCCTGAGCACGCAAGGGCGTCCACGCATTCACGGGGGAACCAGGAGTATGCGGCGCCGGTGGCGGGGGTGACGCGCTGTTCGCCGAGGTCGACGCCCAGGTCGGTGCCGAGTGGTGACCGGCACCACACGCAGTGCCAACCGCGCTGCTGCTGCTCGGTCAGATCACTGACCGCCGGTAGGGCATGTTTGGTGAACGTCTGGTGGCTCATACGAGGTGCTCCGCTCCGAGGCGCGGGCCCAAGGCCAGCCGCAGCGCAGCCGGATCAACGAGAGTGCCGGTACCGTCCGGGGCGGAAATCCAGTGCGGGCCCGGCGGCTCGACCACCCAGGGCGCCGGCACGGCGAGCCAGCAGGAGTCTCCGAGCAGCTCTGTTCCCGGAGAGTCCCACTCGGTCGCGGTGGGGACGAGGAAGTACACGCATCGGTCAGCGGGGTCGTAAATGACCGGGCCGGACACGCCAGCAGCTGCGGCCAGGCCGTCATGCTGGGCGGCCTTCACGGCGGACCAGCGACGGCCGAGCGGTAAGAGCACGATCTTGGCCGAGCGCAGCCAGCGCTCTGCGTGGGTGGCGTCGGGGTCGGCTTCTGCGAGCCAGGCCCCGGCGGCACCGATAGCGTCGGACATGAACGATCCCCTCACTCGTCGAGTGAAGGGATCATCGCGCTTGGTGAAGTGTGGTCCACCCACAGTTTGTGGGGATGATTCTTTACCGAATCGCTTGACAGCCCATCAGACTCCTGCCCAGCGGGCGAACCCAGCGATCGTGTCATCCTGCTGGCGGTCCAGTCGGACCAAAGCTGCTGCTGTGTGGCGGACCGTCGGGTGGAACCGCGTGTGCACCGGCGAGATCCCGCGCGCCACAGCCAGGTCAGCGTATGCACCGCGCCTGTCGCCCTCGGCAAGACGGGCCGCTGCGACATCGATGTGGTGATGGCTGGCGCGCTCGGCGGCGATCCCCTCCGGCAGTTCCCACTCGGTCCGGTCCTGCTCGGCCCCCCACTCCCGCAGCCGCGCCAGTGCCTGCTCGGTGTCGCCGGAGTCGATGAGCGCTGCGACGGTGTGGATGCGCACGTTGGTCGGGCCGAAACTCATCTCGTAGTGCGTGGTGTCCTGGCGCAGCAGGCCGGCCGCCGCGCGAGCCTCGCCGAGACGCTGCTTCGCCCGCTCCGCATTTCCGTCCCGCGCCTCCAGGATGGCCAGCTTCAGGAGTACAGCACCCTGCACGGCGATCTGTGCCTCGGACAGCGACGCCTCGGGGGCGAGGCGCTCCACCTCCTGCTCCAGTCCCTCCAGCAGGCGACGGGCCGAGCCGAATGCGCCCATGCGGACCATGGCACCGGACTTCAGATACGCGGCGGTGACCTGCATGAGCGGGTCGCCTGATCGGTCGGCGGCCCAGTGCACCCGCTCCACTGCGGTGAGGCTGAGGTCGTGGTACCCGAGCTTGTGGGCCAGGCTGTTCGTGGCTCGGTAGCCTCGGGCCAGCCACCAGTACGCGCGCTGTTGGTCCTTGCCTCGGGCCGACAGCGCGGTGTGCGTGAGTTCGGCGAGAAGGCCGGGCAGGAGCGGTCCCATGCCGACGTACTGCCCGTCCTGCCGCATCTGTGCGACGTGGTCCATCTCGGCGGCCAGGACCGCGAGCGGGCGGGGGGCCGTCAGCAGGTCGTCGGGGTTGTCGTAGGTGAGGAGGATGCGGCGCAGTTCGGGGATGACTGCCTGCACCTGGTCCTCGGTCTCGGCGCCGTTGATGAAGGGCTGGCCGGTGATGCGGTCCGGGCCGACCTTCAGGGCGCGGGCCAGCTGCGCGATCAGGCCGGGGGATGGTGAGCGGTGCCCGGACTCGATCTTCTCCAGGAGCGAGATTGAGATCGAGACGCGGTCGGCGAGCTGGCGAACGCTTAGCTGCCGCACCTTCCTGATCTCGCGGATGCGCTGGCCAACGTGGTGCGTGGTCATCTTGCCCCCAGTGCGAATGTGTCCAGGGCATTCAGCGTACGAGGACTCCCGCAGCGATGCGGCGTCCAGTTCGTAAACTTTCGTCTCCCGGACGCACGAAACAGCCCCCTCCGCCCGAAGGCGAAGGGGGCAACCCCGCAATGCGGGGACCATGGCTCCGATGGCATCCATCAGGTCGTAGAGCTGGGGACCACTCCCGCGCATACGGGGAGCACAGTTCATGACCTGCGGCTTTACGCACCCAAACCACAAGAATTGGTGCCTTCACTGCCCCGGATCCTACCGGCGACGGTCATACCGTCGCAGACTCACGGGTACTTCCGTCGGGACGGATCCAGGGCCACCGTCGACGGCGACGTACTCGGGGCAGGCGGCGCCCCATCACGGCGGCACACCAGTGCATCGGGATCACCCGGCGGAGGCTGGAGACTGTACCCAGCCGGGCACGTCTGACCGTCACGGCCAGCGGCGCCGTCCTTGCCGTCCGCGCCGTCCTTCCCCGCGGTACCAGCAGGACCAGCCGGACCAGCTGGACCAGGCACGGTGGAGTCGGCACCTGCCTGTCCAGCCGCACCGGACGGCCCCGGCGACGGAGTAGCCCCCGGACCCGCTGGCCCCCGCATGCCCCGGACACCGCGCGGCCCCGCCGGACCGGGAATCGGCACCGGGACCTCCGCTCGGGCGGGCAGGTCGTCTATCGCCTGCGCCGGATCCGGGACAGCAGGTGTGCCGCCCTGACCCTTGATCTGCGCGCGCAGCGTCCGCACATCGGTGGCCAGGGTGCTGACGGCGTCGCCGCGGCGGTCCGCTTCCGTGGCCAGGACGCCAGCCCGCGCATCGGCCCGGTTGATCTCAAGGAATGCCGCCGCCAGGCCGCCGCCGAGGGCCAGGAGCGCAGCCGTGATCCACAGCAGGTACCGGCGCCGGTACAGGAGGTGCTGCGTGCGCGTCACGGCGTACCTCCCAGCTGCGTCACCAGCAGCCGCAGCCGCGCCACTTCCAGTTCCAGGGCGGCCGCGCGCTGCTCGGCGGCGGCCTGGTCCGCCTCGGCCTTGTCCCGCTCGGTGGTGAGCCGCGCGGTGAGAGTGTCGTAGCCGTTCATCAACATGCCCTCCCGGGACGCACGAGTCGCGCCCCGGGATCCGTAGATGGCTGCTGCGGCTGCCACCGGCGAGGCCAGCAGTGCACCCAGCGCGGTGAGCATCGCAGCATCCACACGGTCCTCCAGCGCACTATGCGGTCAGGTCAGAGACCCCGGCCCGGGGTGACCGAGTCGGGCTGACGGTTGGGCACGGCGTACGTGATGCCCAGCGCGGAGAGGACGGCGAGCACCGCAGTGACAGCCTCCCCGGTCGTGAACGCCCCGTCCTGCACGGCGGTGGCGGCGGCGGTCGCACCGGCCGCAAGCCCCGCGACGACGGCCTTGGCTGCGCTGCTGATCTTCATGGTCAGTCCTCCGGGGTGGTATCAAGGGCGGCGCGGACGAAGCAGTCCTTCGCCTCCAAGAGCTTGCGGAGCCCGGCGGACAGCTCGGGCCCGTCCGGCAGGACGGCAACGAGCTCCTGGGCGAGGTCGCCGCACGGCTTGCTCACCGCCTGGAGGTGCGCGGGCAGGTGCCCGTACTCGAAGTACCGGAGCAGGTGCTCGGTGGCGGGGTGGCGCAGCGGGGTATTGCCGTCGCTGTGCTGGGTCATCGTGTTCCCTTCCTTCGTGCAGGTCAGAGAGGGCCCGTAATAATTCCGGGCGGAAAGTTAAGGGTTGGGCGGGTCAGACGTTGGGGACTTTGAGCCGGTCCCACGAGGCTTTGCCTGGGATGCCGTCGGCGCCGGCGCCGGAGAAGCCGAGCTTGCGCTGCCAGGCCGCGTACGACTTCTGGTCAGCCTCGGACCAGGCCGGGCCCGGCCCGACCGTGTACCGGCCGCACCCCTCCGCGACCAGCCGCTTCCCCATCGCAGTCACGACCGCGCTCCGTCTGCCCGCCGTGAAGAACGCGGCACCGGGGAACGGCTCGTACTTCGCCACCGGCTTCGTGGGAGGCATCGGCTTGGCTGGCGGGCGCGGCGCATCGAGGCGCTTCGCGATCCGGTCGCGCATCGAGTCCATCTCGAAGCCGCGCGGGTCGACCTTGCCTGGCTGCCACTCCTTGTGCCCGATGACCGAGCGCTGTGACCAGTCGTGGGCCCGGCAGATCGCGGCGGACACCTGCTCGATCGCGAGCAGCTGCGCCGCCGGCCACGGGTCCTTCCCGTCGCCGAGGTTCTCGCACTCGAAGCCGTAGAAGTGCCGGTTCCCGTCGGTGCTCGCCTCGTCGTCCGTGGGGAGCGGCTTCTCGGCGATGACCGCCTGGAGGACGTCGCCGTCGCCCAGGCCCGCGTGGTTGGTGCGGCCGTAGCCGACCAGGTGCACCCGTCCGTCCTTCGCAATGACGCCGTGACACAGCGGGCCTGGCAGAGCGCTGTGTCCGACGCGGCAGAGCTCCACCGTGTGGGCGGTGCCCCGGGTGACCGTGTGGTGGATCATCACCCCGTTCACCGGCCCCCAGGGACCCTTATGGTTGCGGTTGTGGGTACGCCAGTTGCCGACCTGGACGACGGTGAGCCCTTCGTCCGTGAGCGTCTTGAGCAGCCGGTCGGCGGTGAGCGGTGTGGCCATGAATGCCTCCGGGCATCAAAAGGCCCCGGCCTGATGGCTCGGGGCGGGCAGGTTGTTCCGGCACTTACGAGCCTGGCTCGTCGGCCGGGGGTTCCTCGACCGGCGGCTCTTCCGGCGCCGGCGGTTCGGGCTGTTCCTCGACGACACCCATGTCGACGAGCGATCCGGTATCCGCCGCGGTGTCGTCCGGCCGGTGCTGTACCGGGGTCGGTTCGGGTGCGGGAGTGGTGGGCATGGGCGTTGTCTCCTGTTCAGGTGAGCGAGGCGAACCACTGGACGGGGATGCTGCTGCCGCTGGTGAGGATGGCCGGGTCGGGGGCGTACAGCAGGATGGTGAAGCTGGACGTGCCGATGGAATAGGCCCGGGCCGACCACCGCGAGACGGCCCCGGTGCCGGTTGCCAGGTTCACGAACACCAGCGGCGCGGAGGGAAACGCAAAGGGAAACGTGACGCTGACGCTGGCCTGGTTGGCGTTGGACCAGTTCATGGACACGGCGCCCTGCTGCGTGAGCGAGGAAACCTGGCGCCACACGGTGCCCTGGTACTCGTACAGCCGCTGGGTGTCCTTGAGATAGGTGTGCATGCCGTCGGTGGGGGCGGCCGCACCGAGGAGTGCGGCGGAGCGCGCGGCGGCGGACGCGAACACGAGGACGGAGCGGGCAACGATGCCGTTCGCCAGGTTCTTCGCGAGGGTCTCGGCGTTCGGCGCGTCCAGCAGCTCGGCGACGGTGACGCCCTGGCCGTAGTCGTCGGTGGACACAACATGCCTCCAGGTGGGATTGGCCGCACGGGGGCGGCTCGGGTCAGAGGGTGGTCGCGATCCACTGCAGGGGGATGTTCGTCCCGGTGGTGTTGGTCGCGGCGGGGGCGGACATGTACGCGGTGAAGCCGGTGGCCGTGACGGCCGAGGCGCGGGAGACCCATCGGGCGACTTCGGCGGCGCCGGACTGGATGTTCGTGGTGACGCGCGGCACGGTGGCGAACGGCGCCGGGAACGTGACCGGGGCGGTTACCGCTGAAGCGGCTGTCCAGGACATGAGTGCGGTCCCGGACTGGATGGACCGGGTGATGCCGGGGCCGGTTGCCCACCGGCCCCACGTTCCCCAGGAGCCGCCGCCGGACTGGGTGATGCCGATGATGTCGCCGACGGCGGGCGCGAGGTAGCACTCCCATCGGCGGACGGTGATGCCGTCCTCCGTGGTGACCGTGTTGTCCGGGTTGACGGTGGCGACGACGGCGATGCGCCAGTCGGCTCCGCGTACGCCCGGGGTGTCGGAGCCGACGCGGACGGTCTGCCGTCGTAGTGCCCCGACGAGGTCGCGGGCCGCCCGGTGCGCGGTGCGTTTCACGCGTCCTCCTTGGCGCTGATCGTGGCGATGGGGAAGTCCCCGCCGACGTCCAGCGGTATGGCGAAACTCGCCACCTGGTGGAGCTCCTTGAGGCCGTCGGGGTGGATCACGCGCAGGACGTCACCGGCCTCCAGGGCCGGATTCGGCAGCGTGCTGAAGTCGCCGGACGCGTTGGGGGCTCGGGCGGCGCGAAGCTTGACGGTGGCCGCGGCCTGGCAGGCACCGGCGGACGTGAGCGTCGACGAGCTGTAGAACATGGGGCGGTGGCCGAACGGCCCGCTCCAGTACGTGGGGCTGCCAGGATCCGTGTCGCGTGCGAGGAACTGCACGGGAGCGCCGCCCGAGGCGGCGTTGTCGCCGCGTGCCAGGACCGCGTTGTAGACGGCTGCGCTCGACATGCCGCGTGATCCGCGTACGTAGACGCCGCCCTCGCCGGCGGACACTGACCAGGCCGGGTCGGTGGACAGGATGTCGGGCAGGACGGAGATCACGAAGGTGCCGTCACCGGTGGTGAAGCATTCGGCTCCGGCGGCGGCCGCGAGCTCCTGCACTGCTGCCCATGCGTCGGCCTCGACGTCCCATGTCCGCGTGCCGATCGCGGTGTCGGTGATGGTGGACACGACGTCGGCGTCGGGGATGCTGCGGCGGACGAGGGTCGTGATCGCGTTCACGACGGTGCCCGCCGCGGTGTAGGGGGCCGTGAACTTGTCGTCGGCGATGATGCATTCGATGGCGCGGCCGGTCAGGGTGACCGGTCCCTGTGAGGGGTCGCCGCTTGCTTCGTCCAGTCGGAAGACTCCGATGGGGACGAGCTCCTGGGTGCCGTCGCCGTAGTCGACGCCCCGGCTGATCCGCAGCCGGGCACCGTAGGTCGTGAGCTCGTCGGCGGGGGTGAGCGGGATGACCGAGGTGTCGCATCCGGTGACCGTGCAGGTCCGGCGGATCGACTGGCCGCGGTCCACGCTGACGCTGCCGCCGGTGTGGTCCAGGGGCACGACCCCGCCGTCCGTGGTGATCAGCAATACCTCGGTGATGGGGCGATGGGACTCGGCGAGCCGCGGCAGGAACCGGTCCGTCACGGGGTACACGTCGCCTCCTTCCTATGTCTTGCGGCGGTTGAGGAGGACGTCCTCCCACGATGCGAACGCGCTCAAGATGTCCTGCCAGGTCGCGAACTCGCTCAAGATGTCCTGCCAGGTCCGTCCGCCGGATCCGTTGATGCCGGTGGTGACCGGCATGTCCGCCTCGACCGCCGGGAGCGTCCACACGCGGACCGGGTCCTGTGCCGGACCTTCGCGGCTCTCGCCGGAGGCGCTGACGTTCAGGTAGAGGTTGCCGACTCCTGCGCCGGGACCGGTCTGCCACAACAGGACGCCGCCGGTATCCAGGAGCCAGTTCAGGCGCTCCCGTTCGGCGTCGGAGGACGTCCATACCTGGACTTCCCCTTCGAGGCCGTTGCGCAGGCCGGACAGGATGACCTTGTTCCGGCGGTTCTTGACCGTGTACTCGGCCTGGCCGATCGGCCGGGTCCAGGACGGTTGAGCTGCGACCGTCACGGTCAGGTTCCGCTGCGGGTTGCCGGGGTCCTTCAGCCACGCCCGGTTGATGTCCGGCCAGGGGATGGTCCTGGCCCCGGCCTCGCGCCATTCGATCAGGCCGGTCACGGGGTCGATGAATTCCGCCCGGTACCCGAACGGGACGCCGAGCGGGGCCTCGTAGTCCTCGATCCGCAGGGTGTCGGTGTTGATCGGGTCGGTGCCGTCCCACAGTCCGTTCGGCCCGCGTACCAGCGTCCGGTTGCCGGCCGTATCCAGGCGGTAGACCCGCAGCAGGTCCCCGATCGGGAGATCCCGGAGCGTCAGGGTGGCTGAGCCGGTCTCCTCGGTCACCTGGGATTCGATGGCCTGCAGGGCCTGCCACAGCGTGACCATGTCCACGCGCAGCGAGGCCCCGGCCGACAGGGCGACCAGGGTGAGTTCCGCGGCCGCCTGCGTCGCCCCGGCCGGCGGGGGATCGGAGGAGAGGGTGAAGCCCCACCACCCGGCGGCGGTGGGAACCGCAACAGGGACCCAGGAGTGTGTACCCAGGTCGTTGTTCGCCGCGTCGTACCAGCGGATCGCCATCCCCACCTGCCAGGTGCCGACGGCGTTCTGCTCGACGATACGCAGCCGGTGGGGCAGCCCTGGATCGGTGAGCCGGTAGCGGGGGCTGCGGATGACGCTGGTGGTCGCGGTCGCCGACGTGATGACGAGGCAGTAGCTGCCCTCGCCACCTGTGCCCCACGGGGTGGACCGGGCCAGGGTCGCCACGCCGGACTGCCGGGTCCAGCCGCCGGTCCCCATCTCGAAGCCCGCGTCGGCGTACGGCAGGACGGTACCGGCGACGAGCTGGGGCGGCGGGCCGATGGACACGGTCTCGAATCGGGTGACCTGCCCGGCGGTGGCACCGGTGATTCCCACGGCAACCGAGCACGTGGCGGCTCCGGCCGGTGCGGGGGCTGATGCACGCTGCCGGTAGAAGCCGGTGCCCGGGGCTGCCAGCGTGGACCGGGCCGTCGTCAGCTGTGTTCCGGCCGCGTCGTAGTAGCGGAGTTCGATCCACACCGCGCTCCCGGACGCGGGCGGGTTGAGATAGCAGGCCGCCATGTAGTCCGTGCCCGGTACGACCGGGGCCCGCTCCGTGCAGAGCGCCGAGGCGTTGCCGGCAGCGGTGGCGGTGAGTGCCCAGACGTGGCCGCCGATCGTCAGGAAGGTCACGGCCCAGGACACGTTGGGCGCCTGGCGGCCGAGCGTGCCGTTGGCCTCCGCCGCCCAGGCCGATGTGTCGGTCTCCGGGGACTCCGCGGCGAACGAGAGCATGTTGCCGGTCGTGCGGATCGGGAGGCCGAGGTAGAAGTTCTCGAAGTAGGACACGACGAGGGCGGCGCCGGTGGTCGCCGAGACAACGATCTGCGCGCGGACGGCGCCGACGGGGGCGGGGCCGGCCACGCTGATGCGGTGCCAGGAGGTGGAGGCCGTTGCCGTGGTCAGCGACCACGTGATGCTGATCTCCGTGTTCGCGGCGGTGAGCCACCGGATTCCGATCCGCTCCGGCACGGTCGCCCCCGAGGCGTCGCCGAGTGCCTGGTAGACGGTTCCTTCGGTCACCGGGTACGACGAGGTGGTCCGGGCCCGCATCTCCCCGGACGCGACCGATTTCACGCTCAGGCAGCCGTCCCCGTTGCGGCCGCCCGTCGCGGGGCTGACCGTCGCGTTCAGCAGGGCGGTCCATCCGGACGTGTTCGGGTCGACCATCTCCGCGACCGCGGACAGCATGTTCCCCGGGATCGGCATCAGCCGCCTCCTCCTGCGTCGATGATCGCGACGAGTTCACCCGTCGCCTTGTAGACCTCGGACCGGGCAAGGCGGGACAGCTCTTCCGAGCCGACGAAAACTTTTACCAGCAGCCCTTCCAGGCCGGTGCCCGCGCTCTGCTGAGACGGGCGTGCCGTCCGCGAGCCCGCCGACGCGGCGGCCGAGGCGGCCGCGTGCTGCGCCGCCATGGCTGTCGCCGAGGGGATGGCCGCCGTACCGAGCCGGGCCGCGGCAGCCTTCACCCGCGGCACCATGCCGAGTACACCGATGAGCAGTCCCTCGCCCGTGTCCTGGCCGACCGCGATGGTCTTGCGTGCCGGGCTGTGCGAGTCGAGGCTCTCGCGGATCGCCGAAACGATCCCCTTGCCCAACTTGTTCATCTGCACCTGCAGGGCCTTTTCCTGCGACTGCAGACCGACAAGGAACCCCTTGGACGCGTCCTTCCCCGCGTCGAACATCGAGTCAGCCATCGTCCGGCCATAAGACATCGACAGCGACGAGCCGCTCTTCGCGAGCCCGTTGAGCGTCTTGATCTGCCCCTTCGACGCACCCGCCACGACGCCCGCGAGCTGGCTGTCGGGGCCCATCGCGACGAGCTGACTGATCAGATCCTGCGAAAGCCCCTTCTTCGACAGGGCCTTGATCTGCGTCTCGAACGTCTTGACTGTCTTCTGCCGGTCCCGCATTCCGACGATCAGCCCGTTGACGGTCGTCTCTTCGGCGAGGTTCCCCACACCGAGGAAGTCCGCGGCCGTCTTCTTCTGGTCGGCGGCCGCCGACTTCGCCGCAGCGATCCGGGCCTGCATCGCGTCCTGCGCCCTGGCGAGCCCGAGCAGCTTGGAAGCTGCCTTCCCGCCGGCGACCGACAGCGCCTTGCCCGACAGACCGGCCGCCTTGACGTCCTTCACCAGGGCGCCGAGCGCCTTGGACAGGTCGCCCGCCGTGCCGGCCAGAGCAGACGTGACTGATTTCAGGTCGCCGGGGATCTCGCCCCGGGCGCGCTTGCGGGTAGCCGGGGACGTGCCCTTGGCGAACCCGCGGGTCGGGCCGAGGCCCGACGCCATCGCCATGGAATCGGGGTGTGAGTAAACGATCTCGCCACCCGAGAAACGGATCAGTTCCGGCCCGTTCTCGCCGACCCACGCGATTTCACCGGGCCGCGGGCTGCCGCCGTTGGCGTATCCCTTGAACCCGTAGGTGTGCGTGAACATCGGGTCGAGATACGAGCGGGCCCGGCTGCCGACGACCACGCCGTCGCCGCCCCGGGACTCGATGTTCACCCCGTTCAGCGTGCCCGCGGTATGGCCGACCCCGCTGTTCGTGATCCCGATCATGTACGGCGACCTGGCATTGAGCGCCCAGCCCGCGGGCGCCGTCGAACCGCTGAAAGCGCCGGTCGCCCACCGGCGGTGCGGCTGCTGCCCACGGATCACGGACTCGACGGCGGACAGGATGCCGCTGCAGTCCCAGCTCGGGTTGCCGTTCCCGCCCCACTGGTACGCCTTGCCCGCCTGCGTGCGCGCCCACGCGAGCGCACCCTTGAATCCCTTCCCGCCGATGCCCGCCTTCTCCAGCTCGGTGTCGGCCTGGCCGGAGTAGCCGACGATCGAACTGATCATCTTCTTGGGGATCCGGGTAACCATGTCCCGGTACAGGCTCGCGCTGCCGCTGATCTTGTTGAGCAGTGGGCGGACGACCGAGTTGAGCCCGGCCACGGCCGACGCCTTGACGCCGTCCTTCAGCCAGCTGACGCCCGACTTCGCGAAGTCGAGGCCCTTCGACGCGGCGCCCTTCACCCAGTCGAAGAGGCCGCCGCCCTTCGCGAACCCGGGCGCTGCCGAACCGCCGCCGGCAGCCGCCCACTTCCGCATGGATGCGACCGCGCCGTGTCCGCCCGCGCCCTTGACCTCCTTTGCCGTCCACACGTGCTCGTTGTGCGAAAGCCATGCCGGTACATCGTCAGACGTCTCCGTACCGGCGCCGAACACGCGGCCGCCGGTCGCGAACGCCTTGACCCTGCCCAGGCTCGGCGCGCCGAACGCGGCCGCCACCTTGTTCCAGACCGGGACGATCCCCGAGTTGTAGACGGTGTTCACGATGAACGAGATCGGCGTCTTCGCTTTCTCCGCGATCGACTTGAAGGCGCCGCCGATCACTTCAGCGCCGGACTTGAAGGCACTGCCCATCGACCGTGCCACACCGATCGCACGGTCGAGCGGGGGCTTGATCCCCTTCTGGTACAGCCACGTCGCGGCCGCCCCGATGCCCTGGAACGCAGGCTGCAGAGCAGTGCGCCACAGCCACACACCGACCGCGCCCAACGCCCGGATCCCGGTCATCACCAGACCGAACTGGACCTTCACCCCAGCCCACAGCAGCTTCGCCCCGCCGATGACCCACCCGATCGCGGGCGAGAACGCGTTGCGCCACAGCCAGAGGCCGACCGCGCCGAGCGCCCGGACCCCGACCATGAACAGGTCGAACTGGACCTTCACCCCAGCCCACAGCAGCTTCGCCCCGCCGATGACCCACCCGATCGCAGGGGAGATCGCCGCCGTCCACAGCCATCCGAAGATCGCGCCGAGTGCCTTGACCGCAGCGATGATCGGCAGCAGCACGGCCACGACCACGATGGTCGCCAGGACCTTCGCCGCCGTCCGGATGAACGAGAACACGGGACCGAGCACCGACCACAGCCAGGCCGCAGCCGTGCCCAGCGCGCGCAGCCCCGTCATGAACCCGTCCAGTACGGGCTTGATCGCGTTGTTCCATGCCCACAGCGCGGCCGTCTGGATCCCGGCCCACGCCGCCATGACGATGCTGCGGAACGTCTCGCTGCGCTTCCACGCGATGACGAGGGCCGCCCCGAGAGCGACGACGGCGATGGCGACCAGCACGAACGGGTTGAGCGCCATGACCGCGTTGAGGATGGCCTGGGCCGCCGCCCAGCCCTGCGTGACGAGGGCAATACCGCGGGCCGCCAGGGAGTAGACGGTCATGACACCGATGACGATGCCAGTGGTGATGGCCTGCGCACTCAGGGCGAGGGTCAGGCCGCCGATCAGGATGGCCAGCGGGGTCAGCCAGATCCCCCATTCGCGGAGCCAGCTGATGGTGGCGGAGACGCCAGTGCCCAGGCCCTTCAGGGCGGGCAGCAGGACGGCGCCGAGCACCGAGCCGACAACCGTGATCGGTGGCAGCACGTAGCGGGTGAACGCGGCACCCCACTCCGCGAGGACCGGCAGGACGGACCCGCCGATGAAGTTCACGAGCCCCTGCTTCACCGTGCGGGTGAAAAGCTTGATCTCGTAGTTCGGACCGGACCGCAGGGTCTTGCCCAGCTGCGCGGCCGCGCCGTCGACACTGTCGAAGGCGCCCCGCGCCTTGCCCG
Organism: Streptomyces sp. NBC_01433; assembly: GCF_026340105.1. Taxonomy (NCBI): domain Bacteria; kingdom Bacillati; phylum Actinomycetota; class Actinomycetes; order Kitasatosporales; family Streptomycetaceae; genus Streptomyces; species Streptomyces sp. NBC_01433. Next base: position 3,435,200 of record NZ_JAPEPM010000001.1, read on the forward strand.
GGTCCAACTTGAAGAGGCTCGCTCCAAGATCTTCGGCTTGCGTGCCGAAGAGCCCGACCGCGGCGGCTTCGCGCTTCACCGGGTCATCAATGTCGCGGAGCCTGTCGAGGACGGTCTGCAGGCCGTCCGCCGCACCCTTGCCGCCCGCAGCGATCTGCAGCGACATCTGTTTGGCATTCAGGCCGATGGACTTGTACGCGTCCTGCGACGTCGTACTCATGTCGACCGCGCGGATGCTGAACTCCTTGAGTCCGTCCGCAATGATGTCCGTGTCCCGGGCGCCTCCCAGAATCCCCTGCGAGAAGAGGCCCATCGCGGTCTTCGCGTCCAGGCCCAACTTCCGCATCTGGACCGGGTACTCCTGGAAGGTCTCCAAGAGATCTTCCGCGTTCGGCCCGAGCTTCTGAAACCCGACCGTGATGAGGTCCAGGGCGGCCGTCGCGTCCGGGGCCAGCTTGTTCTTCAGCATCGCTGACACGGCCTGGCCCTGCAGGGTCATGTCCGACCCGAAGGTCTTGGAGACGTCGACCATCTTGGTACCGATGACGTCGAGCTGTTTGACCGTGGCCTTGGGGGACACCAGCCCGCCGCGCACCACCTCGCGGATCGCGTCGGCGCCCTGCTCAAAGCTGTCGGTGACCGCGGTGGAGAACAGCCGGCCGACCGCCATGCCCTGACGGGCCGCGGTCGGACCGGACGAACCGAGCTGCGCGTTCAGAGTCTTGGTGACGCTGCCCTGCTCGAGCGCCTGGCCGAACGCGTCGGCGAACTGCTCGCCCACCTTCGACGCGATCTCGGCCACACCGATCGCCGCGAGGGCGCCCTTGAACGCGTCGGCGAACCCGCCGCCCGCCGCGCTGCCGGCAGCGTCTCCGGCATCTCCCGCCGGTGCGACCAGCTGGCGGCGCAGCTCGTTCCCGATGCCCCGGACCGAGGGAATGATCTGCAGTGTCGCGTAGCCCACGTTCGCCACAGGCCACCCCCTATCCAGTTGTCAGGTGATCTCGCCCCGCGCGATGGCACTGCGCCTGTGGGCAGCACGGACCTTGGCCGCGTTGCGGCGGGCGATCCGCTGGGGACTGTTCTTGTCGGCGGCCTTCGGCCCCGTCCCGGGACGGGTGATGGGCGTCGGCCGCTTCGACTGTTTCGACTGCCTGACGCCCTCGTTGGACCGCTGCCAGTTCGCGATGCGCAGCTCGTCGATCGTGAGCCCTTGAAGGTGCTCGGCCAGACCCCACAGGCCGTCCTTGTCGCCCATCGCGATGCGGGTGCGGGCGCGCGGCGGGAGCTGGCGCAAGTATCCGCCGAGCTCCCGCCAGGTCAGCATCCGCCGGCCGGTGGCATCCCGCGCGAAGAGATCGGAGAGCCGTACCCCGTAGCAGTCACGCAGGTCCGCCTGGACGGCCTCGCCGTGCTCCCTCAGGAGTCGGACGAGGCCAGCGATTCCCCCGGCTCCTGGCCGCTGTGCTTCTGGTACGCCTTGAACAGGGCCTTCAGCTTGTACTGCGGCAGCGGCGTCCTACGGAACTCTTCCCACTCCTCATCTCCCAGCGCGACACGGAAGATTCCCGCCATCGCTGCGGCGTCCCCGTTGTCCGCCGCAGCCATCAGGGGCCACACGTTCAGGCCCTCCATGTGCTGCATGGTCAGCCTGCGGTTCGGGTCCGCCTTGGACGCCCACAGGAACCGGAACGGGGCGAGGCTGGTCTCGGCCTGCACGGCGTTCAGGTTGAACTCGGCGACCTGGTCGTCGGCGGTCGCGGTTCGGGTGCTGCTCATGGTGTGTTCTCGCTCTCGGGCTTGGTGATCTGTACGGACAGCGTGGGAATGGTGAGGCGGACCAGGCCGGACCCGGACGGGTCGAGGGTCACCTCGATCGTTTCGGCCTGGATCACCCACGGGAAGGGACGGCCGTCGACCTCGACGCCGCCGCCCGGTTGGACGACGATGCTCTGTGCCACCGGCACGTCATCCCGCTTGGTGCGCGGGAGCTGCTCCCGCAGGAGCGCGGCCGCGATCCTGCTGCGCTGTGCCGGTGGCACGTTTTCCCCGGCTTTGATGACGCCGAGCTCTACCGCCTTCGCGGCGATGTCGGCGTCGGTGATGGTGAGCCTCATGACGTCGCGGTTCCCTTCGTCGCGGTTCGGGCGGGGTGGCACCGGGGCGCGGCCGAACCGCGACGAACCTCCGCGCCCCGGTGGCTCATGCGGTGACCGTGACGGCGACGGTGTCGGTCTGCCCGTTGTAGGAGGCGGTGATCGTCGATGTGCCGGCTGCGATACCGGTGATGAACCCGGAATTCACGGAAGCCTTGGCCGGGTCGGACGACGACCAGCTGGTGCCCGCGGTGACGTCGGCGGTGGATCCGTCGGAGAACGTCGCGGTGGCCACGGTGGCGCTGATCTCCCCGGCGGCGACGGACACGGTGGCAGGAGTGACTGCGAGGGACTCCAGTACCGGGGTGGACTGCCGGTCGAAGAGGTCACCGGAACCGGTCGGGAAGATCGTCGCGACGATCGTGGCCGACTCGAGGTCGACCTCGTTCTCACCGTGATCGCCGTCCAGCGAGCACTCGGCGTGCTGGGCGGTGATGAGGCGGCGGACCTTCTCCCCCTCCCGCGTTTCGAAGGCGACGAGGACCTGCTCCGGCTTCGGTACGCGGATCTTCGTTGCGGTCGAGCCGGGCCACACCAACCGCCGGGTGGTGTCGTTGTCCTCGAGCGCTGTGAACGTCTTGGTCAGCTTGAAGTGGTTGCGGCTCGTCCGGACGAGGATGCCGCCCCAGGCGAACTTGTCGTCGGTGTCCTCTTCGCGGGACTCGGGGAATCCCTCGTCGCCGTCGAGGAGACCGACCAGATGCCAGGCAGGGCCGAACGGTGTGTTCGCGTCGGCTGGACGGGGCGCGGCCAGATCGAAGGACACGTACACGTCCGCGTCCGTCCAGAGATTTGCCTTGGTGGGGTCGCCAGACATGCGGCGCCTCCTTCGGTGTGGTGGATCAGGGGAAAGGGGGGATGCCGCGGTTCGCCTGTGCGTCAGAGCAGCACGGGCTTGATGTTGGCCAGCACGGTGACGGTGCTGAGCTCTATCCCGGTGGCGGGGTCGACGGCCGGAAGGGGACCGGTGGCGGGGCGTATGCCGCGGATGACCGGGCCGGAGTGGACGATCCACAAGCCCTGGCACAGCATCGCCAGGTCGTGCGCCTCGTCCGCCCCGGTGTGCCACACGGTGCACCGCAGTGTTACCCGGGCGTTCGCCATGCTGCTGTGCGGCAGATCGGTGTCCTTGCGGACCAGGACGTACGGGAGGTGAGGCACTTCGGGTGTCCGGTCGCCCGGCACCTTCGTGCCGACGAGCGCCCCGGCCGCGTACGCCTCCGGGCGCCCGGCCAGCGCCTCGCGCAGCACGGACGCCCCGGCGGCCTGCGCGTCCGGAAAGCCGGTGAGCGTCTTCATCCCGCCCGCCAGTCGCGGATCTCGATACCGGCTTCCCCGGCCGCCCGGGTCAGCACACCGTCGCGGGCCTGCCACGCCATCGCGCGCACGTCGGCGATCGTGACCGACGCGGCCCCGCGGTCGGTGGTGTACGGCTTGACGCGGACCGGGGTGCCCGGGGGCAGCCGGGCCCGTACGCGGGCCTGCACGTCGACGGCCACGCCGTCGACCATCTGCCGGACCTCCGCGCCACCGAGGAGCTCGCGGATTCCCCGGGTGTCCAGCTCCAGACGTTCCAGCACGGGGACCTCCTATCTATCCGGTGACGCGCACGACGTTGAACTCGACGTGGTCCAGGCCGCCTTCGACGGGGTCGGGCCAGCGGGCGATCTCGCCGTCCACCTCCAGGAGGAGGCCGTCCCACTCGATGCGGTCCTGCGCGGTGACGTCGAGGTCGACGCCGTGGTCTGCCTGGATCCGCCAGCCGGTGATGACCGGGCTGCGGTCCGCTTCGGTGCCCTCGTCCTGGACGCGGGGCTGGATGTTCAGCGGCGGCAGGTCCGCCAGGCCGACCGCCGACGGCGACCAGTCGGGTACTCCGCCCGGGTTGCCCCGGTCGGGTTTCCGGCCGGCCCTGACCCGGACCGCTGCCTGGTCGAACCACATCAGGCGTCACCTGCCGTCCGGATCCGGTACCGGTCGACGCACTTCTGCCACTGGTCGGTCACGCCGACGGCGGCCTGGGTGCCGTAGGTGACGGACTGCCCGCCGACGGCCTTGGACGCCACCCCGTGAGGGACGGCCGCCATGGTCGCGGCCTTGTCGAGGACCGCCTCGGCGATGTCCTCGGGGACGGTGGCCCAGCCGTGGGAGTAGATGACCCGCAGGCAGCGCAGCCGGTCCGGCCAGCGGTCGCATCCCAGGCGCCGCAGCACCCCGCTGTCCGACCACTGGTAGCCGACGCCTTCGGCCAGGAGCACGCCGTCCAGGCGGACGCTGTGGACTGCGGTCGTCGGCCATACCGGCAGCAGCACCGAGGCGCGGCCGAGGCCGTCGAGGACGACCTCGTCGTTCTCGACGAGGTTGACCTTGTGGCCGACCGCGCCCCGGAACCGGCGGGTCGCGTTCTTGAGGTGCTGCAGGAGCCGGGGGTCCGTCGCCGGTTTCCCGGTCAGGATCGCGAGTTCCTCGGGGTCTGCGAGGTAGTCGTCAGTCGCCACCGCCCGGCCCGCCGTCCCCATCGTCCTGCCGTGGCGCTGTCTGCTGGCCGTCACCCTGGCCCGGGGCGTCGGCGACTGCGGGCGGTGCGCTCCTGCGCGGCGGCGACCCGGTGCCGGGCGCCTTGGTCGCGGCCGTGCGGCGTGCCTTGTTCGGTGCGCTGGCCGCCTTCTTCTTCTGCGTCCCGGCGGCCGCCTCGTCCCGTGCTGCTGTCTCCGCACCGGGGTTGTCCTCGGGGAGCGAGAGGGTCTGTACGTCGCTGCTCTCAGCGGCGGTGTCGATGATGTCGTCCTCTCCGAGGCCGAGCCGTGCGGCGTCGGCGTCGTTGAGCTTGAGTACCGTCTCGCCCCGCTCGGAGCGGTAGCGGTACTTGTGCAGGGGGCCGCCCACGGTGCCCTCCTTGATCTGTGAGTCGACGGGGACCGTGTCCGACGGGCCCCCGCACGCGGCGTTCTCCGCGTCGCATGCGGGGCACCGGTCATCAGCGGTCCGGGATACGAGCAGCCTCACGGCGCGATGACGCCACCGGCGCGCAGCGACGTCAGCAGCTGGTTCAGCTTCGTGCGCAGCGCGTTGGTGTCGGCGAGCAGCGCGTCGTACTCCGCCTTCGTGGGGGCTGCCCCGGCGGCCGCCGCTGCGGTCGCGGGGCCGGCGTTCGTGACGGCCGCGGCGGGCTTGCCCTCGCGGGCCTTCCCTGCGACCGGGTTGAGGTATGCCATGTCAGTGCCCTCCGGTCAGGCTGCGAGGTCGACTTCGACGAACGCGGACGGCTGGATCACACCGAAGGCCGCGCGCATCTCGGCGAGGATGACGACCAGGTTCCGCACGAAGAAGTCCATGTGGGAGTCGGTCATCTGGATCGTGGCCTGCTGCCGGTCCCACAGGATCGCCTTGCGCCAGTCGCCGACGTACGCGGTGCCGGCCGGGACCGCCTCGGTCTCGATGATCGGCATGTTCCACACGGTCTGTGCGGAGCCGACACCGGCGGGGCCGCCGAAGTAGTAGCGGTTCTCGTTGTCCTGCAGCAAATCGAGCGTTTCGAGGTCGACCGGGTTGACGAGGACGCCGTTCGGGATGCTGCGGCCGACCGTACGGACCTTGGTCTTCGCCTTGCGCAGGGTCGTGAACGCATTGGTGTCCCACGCCTGCGACTGCACCCCGCTGACATTGGCGACGCCCTCGAAGTTCTCGCCGGTGCCGTCACCCTGCACCATCTGGTCCTCGAGCTCCTCCTCCAGCCCGTACCGGAGGAACGCGTCGATGAGGGTGACGACCTGCGCCGCGTCCGAGATCGCGCGCTTCGTGATCGGCATCCAGTGCGCGATCGTCTTGACCGCCGTGTTGATCTTCACGGCGGCGAGGCCGGACTCGGGCTTGTACCCACCGCCCGCGTTCGGGACCAGGGCGCCCGCGCCGCCCGGCGCGGTCGGGTTCGCCGAGCTGGTCGCCTCGGGGACCGGCGCGGCGTTGTTCGTGTACGACGTCATCCGGACGTACTCGACACTGTCCGACGTGGTCGTACCCGGGGTCACCAGATCCCGCAGCCGGAGCGGGCGCTTGAAGCTGTCGAGCCCGACCTGCAGACCGAGCTGATCCGGGACCACGAAAGCGCCCGCGCTCGTGTCCGAACCGCCCGTGACCAGCGACTTGAACCCGGCGAGCCCGGACTGTACGCGCTGCTTCGCGCCGAACCGTCCGTCGGTCGCCTGCCCCATCAGCGCCTTGTACTCGGGAGTCTCGATGAACTCCTGGCCGAGGGTCTTCTTCCGGGACGGGAGCTGGAACCCGGACGCGGTGCGCCGGGTCCCGTCATCGTCGGTCTTCGCGTCGAGGGCGATGTCGTCGCCGAGCTCGGCCAGCGTGCGGCGGAGCTCGTCGTTGCCCTTGAGCTTCTCGATCTCGGCCTTCGCCGCGACCGCCTTGGCCATGTGCTCCCGCAGCTCTGCCGTCTCCTCGGCGGTGAAGTCGCGGTCTTCCTTCTCGCACTTCGCGGCGATGTCCCGGGCCTTGAGCGCCCAGTGCTTCGCCTCGTCGATCCACTCCTGCAGGGTCTTGCCGGCCATGTCTCTACCTCATTCCGTGAGCGAGAGGTCGAGCTCCAGGAGCCCGAGCTCGGTACGCAGACGTGAGGAGGCGGCGGCGGCCTTGGCGGCGTCCTCGGGGGAGGGCGCTTCGCGGAGGTCCGGCGTGGTCTCGTCGGTCGTGCTGGGGGTGGGGTCGGCCGGTGCGCTCTTCGCGAGCTCAGCGGCCACGAGCTGGGCGATCCGCGCCTCAAGCTCGTCATCCTCGGGCGTGCCCTTGGCGGGCGGGGTGTCCGGCTGGGCGGACGGCTGCACGCCGTCGGCCGCCGGACCCGGCCGGCCGGGTTCCTCCGGTGTCCTGCTCTTCTCGGGCGTCGCCGCCGCGAGTACCTCGCCGATGGCTTCGTGCGCCTTCGCGAGGGAGTCGTAGTTGGCCTGCGACAGGACGCGGCCGGCCTTCGCACCCCGGGCGAGGCCCACGGCCTTCGCGGCGAGGAGTTCCGTCTCCTGATTCGCGCCGACGAGGCACGGGCCGACCTCGTGCAACTTGAGCTTGCGGAGCTCGAAGTAGCCGCCCCACCGGTGCGCGTCGTCCTTCACCCACGCCGATTCGAGCTCGTCGTACGCGAAGCTGAACTGTGTGACGCGGCGGCCCTTCAGCAGCCGGTACACCTGCTGCGCGGTGGGGTTCGCGTCGTCACCGGTCAGGTCGGCGATCTGGCCCATGACCTCCAGACCTTCGAGGGTCTCGGTCGCCTTGATCACGGTCCCGACGTGAGCGAACGGATCACCCCACCGGTGTGCCCAGATCACCGGGATCGGGTCGCCCTTGGTCTTCCAGTCGGACAGGGTCTCGGTGAAGGCTCCGGGCTGGACCACGTCGCCGACGCTGTCCTCGTTGCCGAACACCGAGACGAGCGCGACGAACTGCCCCTCGGCCAGGCCGTCGGCGGTGCCCGCCGCCTTCACGCGTGCGGTGAAGTCCTTGGTGCGCACGGTCATCCCTCCTTCGCGTAGTCGAGGCTGCATTTGCAGTTCACGAGCTCTTTCGTTTCGCCGGACCCGTCGCCCGGCCAGCGCAGCCCGTTGCCGAACACGTCGTCCAGATCGACCTGTTCGCCGTTCAGCGCCTTGTGCGAGGCGCGCGGGTTGGTGCCGCCCGTTCGCCAGATCTTCCGGGTCAGGCCGGATGCGCCGGCGGCGTCGTGACCGCCGAAGGACCGCAGTTCGGTGGACGCGGTGGTGGCCCGCACGGCGGCCGCCGTGACCCACCCCGCTGTCGCGCTCTGCAGGCCCTCGCGCCACTGGTCGCCGCCCGCGGACTGGACCGCGCCGATGGCGTCGGCCGCCGCCTGGTCGTGCTGCTCGGCATGGTGTTCGGCGGCGGCCAGGACCCAGGCGAGCATCATGTCCGCCGACCACCCGTCGGCTTCCGGGTTCCACTCGTCCAGGACGTCCCAGGCACCGATCTGCGCGAGCCGGTACCCGTGATCGGCCAGGAGCGCCGTCAGCTGCGCGAGCCGGTCCTCCCGCCCTTCGGCCCACAGCGCGAGCAGATCGGGCATCGGGGCGTCCGCCTTCGCTCCGGCGGCCGTCAACAGGCCCTGTGTCCTGCGCTCCGTCCACCGGACCAGCGCCACCGACAGGGCGTCGCGCTCCGCGGCCGCCGTATCCAGCCCGGCAGGCCGGGCACTCTTCGTGCGGGGCCGCGGCCGCTGCTTCGGGGCCGTGTCCCGGGGCGATGCGAGACCGCCCTCGGTCACGTTCAACGGCACGATCAGTTCGTCGCCGCCCGGCACAGCGGGCAGGTTGTTCCGGCCGCGCATCTCGTTCCGTGTCATCCACGGTCCGCCGGTCGCGGTGGAAGCCGCGGCCGCCTGTTCCTCGAAGGACCCGCGCATCTTGCTCTGGATGTTGAACTCGCAGTACACCCCCGTGTTGTCGCCCGGCAGGTCCGGCAGGATCTGCGCGACGAACTCCTGCTCCAGCATCACGAGCCAGGGGCCCAGAGTGTCCTGATAGAGGTGGGCGTGCTGCTCCTTGATGTTGGAGTACGTGGCGTGATCGAGAATCCCGATCAGGGGCGGCGGAATGTAGTACGCCGCGGACACCTCCTCGCGGGTGAGTTTCCGCGACTCGATGTACTGCGCCTGTTCCGGATTGAAGCCGACGGCCTTGTACTCCATGCCGTCCTCAAGGATCGGCGTACCGCCCTCGGCGCCGCCCCCGTCGGTGAAGCCGCGCCACATCTCCCGGAACCGGCGCTTGTCCGCCGGCGTCCAGTCGGGTGCCTCGGCCGGCCGGACGAGGACACCCGTTGTCCGGGCGCCGCTCTTCCACATCGCCGCCCGGTTCTTCGCCGCCTCCCTGGCTTCCAGCAGCAGATCGCGCAGGGAGTCGATCGGTGATGACCCGGAGACGAGGTTGCCCGGGGTGTAGCCGTGGATGTGGACGACTTCGTCCGGCCCGAACTCCCGCCCGCCCGGGGTCTGGTAGCGGTCCGGTGCCAGCCAGTTCCCGCCGGTCGGGTGGATCAGCGTCGGCGGGACAGGCAGGATGCACTGCCGGTTACCGACTTTGACCTTGATCCCGTACGCGTCGTCGTACAGCGCAATGTCCGCGACGAGGCGCTCGATGAACCGGAACTGCGTCAGCTGCGCAATCGGTGAGGCAAGGATCTGCGCGAAGGGGTGATCCTGCAGCCGTTCCCGGTCGGTGTCAGAGAGACGCCGGAACGTGTGGATTCCGATGCTGGCGATGTTCCTGGACAGGAACCCGATCACCGTGCGGACCTGCGGCTGGCGGCGCCAGATCTCGGCGTACTCCCACGGCGCGGCCCGCAGCGCGGGCGGCGCCCACCCGGGTGTGACCCCGGCGCCGGTGGTTGCGAGCTCACCGGAACTCACCACGAAGGCCATCAGCTGCTACCTGCCTCGGCGAGGACCTGGGTAAACTCCACGCGCGTCCGCTCGATGACGACCTCCCCGTCCACCGGGTGCGGCGCGCGGCCCGCTTCGAGCAGCTGCACGTCGCGCAGCACGAGCAGGGGCCCGCGCTGCTTCCACAGGACGCCGCTGAACGCCTTGTCGGCCAGGTTCACAACGACCCGCCGCCGGACCGCCAGCCTGCGCCACGCCAGCCATGCGAACACAAGCGACCTCCCAGAATGTGCGGCCGCTACACGACCATGATTTCGTCCTCGTCCGCGTACCGGGACTTCCGGCGCGGGGGGCGGGCGATGATCTCCGACATGGCCGTGGCCAGGGCGGACACGCCGTCGATCTTGTCGCCAGAGCTCTTCTTGTCCGGCTTCACGTTCCCGGCCGGGTCCATCGCGACGGCCAGATTGTCCACGCACCACCGGGTCACCGGGTTCCCGCCGTGCACCAGCGCCGGCGCCTGCGGGGTGCCCTGCAGGGTGAGCCGCTGGATCTCTTTCAGGACGGGGCTTATCGTCTGGAAGCCCTGGCGGACCTTGACCATCGGGGCCCGCTCGGACACCAGGTCATTGGTCAATTGCGACGCGTTCCACGGGTCATAGCCGAGCGACTTCACCTTGAAGAAGTCGCGATCCCGGCGGACCTGTTCCTTGATGAAGTCGTAGTCCGCAACGTTGCCGGGCGTCAGCGTCAGCCACCCCTCACGCACCCAGACAGACGCTGCCCCAGCCGTCCGCTTGTCCAGAGCTTCGAGGTTGTCCTCCGGCGTCCAGTACCGCCACAGCGCCTCCAGCCGCCCGGTCTCGTCGTCGGGGAACAGCCAGCACAGCGCACACAGGTCGGACGTGCTCGCGAGGTCCAGACCGCCCCACGTGTCGCGGCCCTGGAGGGCCTGCTCGTCGACCATGCCCGCGTTGCGGTCCCACGCGTCCAGTGTGAGAAACCGGGTGTCCTGCTTCGTACGCAGACCCAGGTGCAGCCGGAGGAACTTCGCCAGGTCGGCGGGGGACTGCTTCGCCTCCTGCGACTTGCTCCGGATGTACGCCCGGGTCGGCGAGATCCCGTAACCGGGGTTCGCCTTGCGCCACGTCGCCTCGACATGCGGATCGTCACTCGCCTCCGCAGCCCAGATCACCCCGTACACGGTGTGAGCGGTGAACACCCTGCGGGCCAGCTGCTCAACCCGCCGCCGCTTGCGGTCGTAGATCGTCTCCCGCTTACCGGAGTCCGCCGTCGTGATGATGATGATCAGCGGCTGCGTCCTCGAGCCGGTACCGGTCTCGATCGTCTCTACCAGCTCGGGGTCCTTGTGGATGTGGAGCTCGTCCACGACCGCAGCGTGCAGGTTCGCACCGTGCTGGGCATCGGCGACCGAGGCAATCACCTCGAAGTACGAGCCGGTGCGCTTGTGAACGATCCGCTTCTTCAGCGCCTGGACGCGGTCCTTGAGGGCAGGAGCCCGCTCGGCGAGCTGCTTGATCGGCGCGAACACGAACCCGGCCTGCCGCTCGCTGGTCGCCGCGGCGACGACCTGGGCGCCGGACTCGCCGTCGGCACACGTCATGTAGATCGCGATGCCACCCGACAAGGTGGACTTGCCGTTCTTCCGGGGCACGTCGACATACAGCTCACGGACGACCCGCACATACGCGTCGGCATCCGGATCCCAGGACACCCAGCCGAACACCGGGGCCAGGACGTACGCGACCTGCCACGGGTCCGGCACGAGCGGACGTCCCGCCCACTGCCCCTGCGTGTGCCGCAACTTGGAGAAAGCGTTGATGACCTTGTCGACCCGCTCGGGATCGAACACCGCGCCGGGCGCCTCACCGGGGCTCGGCGTCTGGACCAGCGGCGGGCAGTCAGGCAGCGGGATACCGCGCGACGTCAGGTACCAAGCGACCTCGGGCGAGAGCTTGAGGCGTTCAAGAAGCTCCCCGTCCTGGAACGCCTCCGGCACCGGCGGGTCAGAACGGGTTGTCGTCCTCTTCGCCATCGTCGGCCCCTCTCGCCAGGGCCTGCTCCGTGCTCGGTGTCAGACCGAACTGCGACGCGAAGCCGCGCAGTTCCCGACCGGCGTTGCGCGCGATGGCCACAGCCGGGTTCGGCACGGTCCGCTCCGTGGACGAACCGTCGGGGCGGGTGGAGACGACGAGGCTGGTGATCCCGTCCTTGGTGACCTCCCGGGTCGCCGCCACGAACACGGACCAGGTCTCGCAGTACGCGGCGAGGACCGCCCGGTCCTCGGGCTTGAGAAGGTCCAGGCGCTGAAGGCCGGGCACGACGCGCCGCCACTCGGCGGCGGCCTCCTTCGACAGCCACGTCGGCGCGTTCGGAGCGATGCGCCGGAAACCGGGGCCGGGGTTGACCGGCCGGCCCCCCGAATCACGCCCATCGGCCCGGCCCGAGAGCAGCCTCAGCGCCGCCGGTTGCGCGGTGCGCCCCATGCGTCACCCCCTGCGACCTGCGGTTCTATGAGTGGCGGAGAGGCGCCGGGCCCCACACGATTTCACAATTCTGAGCACGCGTGTGCCGAGTTAACCGCGGCGGGTCCCCAGGGTTTTGACCTGGTGATTTTGACTCCCCTGCCCCTCCGAGGACGCCTCGGGGACGTCAACGCGCAGGAGTTCGCCCGAGTTCGTTCGCAGGACAACCAGATCCTCGACGTCGAGCAGCCGTCGTCCCGCGTCGACCAGCAGCTCGTGGGCGGTGTCGTGGGGGACGCCTCCGTGGGTGAGCTCTCGGTAGTACTGCGAGAGGGCTTGTGCGGTGGTGAGCGGGGCCTTGGCCTGTTCCTCCGTGGTGTGGCGTCAGCGGGCTGTGTGGCGTCGTGCGTTGGCTCTGAGTGCTTCGACCTTGCTCTTGGTGTCGTGGCAGGCCGTACAGGCAAGTCCCAGGTTGTCCAGCGATGTGGCCGATCCGCCTTCGAACATCGGGATGATGTGGTCGAGCTCGTGCAGCTGCACGTCAGGGTCGGACACGTCGAGGTCGTCCTGGTCGAGGCCGCACATGTAGCAGCAGCCGTTGTCCCGCTGCGTGACCTTGCGCTTGAGCGCGCGCCACTGACCAGAGGTGATGCCGTACCGGGCGGCCTTGTCGTGCCGGCCGCGCCAGGGGATCGGCTGGTGTTCATCGCAGCGTGATCCCCGGGTCGCAAGAGCGTGGCACTCCGGATCGGTACACCGTGATGGTGGAGCGACCGGCATGTCCTACCCCCTCCTCTGACGACTCGGTGGCCAGGCCCCCTATGTCCCGGTGAGGGGCGGCCGGGGCGCCGGGTCCTGTTCGTCGGGGGCGACACCACACGGGTGTGCCTTCACGCCGAGGAGGCGCAGCGCGCGGGAGCGGGTGGCTTTCTCAGCTTTGGCGACGTCGGCCAGGCGGTAGAGGGGCCGCTTGTCCTCTGACATGCCTGTGGCCGTGAGGTGCCCGCGGTTGACCCAGGACCGAAGAGTGGACGCCCGGATGCGCGCAGCGCCGGCGGTCAGTGCCTGCCGTGAACGGTCGGCGTGGTCGACGGCCTGGGTGGTGGTCAGCCACATGGTGGTTGTCATGAGCCCCTCCTCCGGGCACGCGAAAACCCCCGGCCAGATGGTCCGGGGGTCCGAATGAGCACACGTGTGTTGCTGGCAGCAGTGTTGCGCTAAATCGCGATCATGTCCAGCAAAGCAATGCGGTCCGGCTCAAGGGCACTATCCAGCGCAGGCCACCGGAGGGTGCCGACAGGTGCGTTCGGTCATGCGGTGGCCTCCTGCTCGTGGGTGTAGACGGCAGTCTCGTCGGACTGTTCGTCGGAGCCGCGCCAGATCAACAGGCGGGCACGATGTTTCTGTGGTCCCCGGCCAGCTTCGGTGAGGATGCGGCTAGCCAGCTCGGTCGCAATAGCGGGGTCCTCGACGGCCGGCATCACGTCCTCGCCCGCCTCCCAAACGTGCCATCCGGGCCCGGCCTTACTGTCGTACAGATCGAGACGCCAGGAGCATCGGACGTACTCGCGAAGGACACGGCGTACGTAGGACTCAGTCATGTCGAGAATGATGGCGATGTGACCGACCGTGCAGCCATCTGCCTTCGCGTCGAAGATCAAGCTGGGGGTGCGGCGCTCCTCTTGCTTCCACTGCCGTCGCCGCATCCCCGCCTTGACCAGGCGCGTGTTGACGTCATCCTCGACACTGCGGAGCTTCGCCTGCGTCTCGGTGTACCGCTGTGTGAGTGCGAGCAACTGCTCGACAAAATCGTCGGCCGTGAGGATCGGAGCGCTATCAGTCATGGAGTCCTCTGCGATGGTCGGTGGCCGACGGAGAATCTGCCTCGCGTTGTGCACGGGAATACCAAACAGAACGGTACCAGGTCTCGCCCCACGCGGTATTCAGTACCGTCCCTGGGGGGTGAGAGGGAGGGCCGCCACTCCGCTGGCACCTCCCCGACGTTGGGTACTGCAGGGCGTTAGGAGACGGCCCACTGTCCGGTCTGCTCGGCGAATCCGCTGTTCAGGGCGAACTGAACGGTGCTGATCTTCGAAGCCTTCGGCACCTCAAAGACAATCCAGCCGAGGGCCTTCTCGCCCGGAGGGACCTTCGCGCTGGACGTCATGGCCGGCCCAGCGGTGATCTCGGCGAACGTTGCCTGAAAGCGCTGCCCGTCGCCGTCAGCGACCTGCGCCCCGTTCGACGGACTGTCGGCGTACGGGGTGCTCCCGGTGTTGGTGAGCTCGAACTGTGCGGCCACCCACTTCGTCCCGGGCTGCGGTTCGCTGAAGTCGTCGGCCGGCTTCGCGTCGGTGACCCACTTCTTGAGGACGGCGTCGACCTTCTCGCCGTCCTCGTTGCCCTTCAGCGAGATGGTGTCACCGACCTTTGCGACCTTCGCCTTGGGCGGCTCCGGCTCGGCGGCCGGGGCGCTGCTCTTGGCGGGCGCTTCGGCGGCCGAGGACTTGCTCGGTTCGGTGGTGATGGTGTCCTGGCAGGCGGCCAGTGCGAATAGCAGGCCGACGGCGGCAATGGCGGTTGTCGTGCGACGCATGGCGTCCCCCTTGCGTACAGATGAGCGGTCATCATGCCGCCCTCGTGTATGTGGCGTGAGGGTTTCACGGGGATTGTGTTCAGCCTGTTGTGAGTTGGTGGCAGATACATCGGATTGGCTGGTGGCGGGTGCGGTGGCCATGGCCGAAGCGAGGCAGGGCGTAGCGACTGCAGGCGGCGCGGCATAGGTGAGGCCATCCACGACAGGGGCCGGGCAGAACGCGCGGGACGAGAGCGAGCCCCGTCCCCGGTCGCATCGGGGGGCGGGGCTCGCGGGGCCTATCCGCGCAGCAGCCAGCAGCGCGGATAGATGCCGGCCACGGTACGGGCCGGGACTGACAACGGCAGCTACTGAGCAGCGTTGACCTTGACCTGGAGGATGGCCACGGTGGCGTCGTCGCGGTATCCGTCCTCGTCCTCGGAGGCGGCGGTGACCAGTGCGTGGGCCAGGTCCTGCGGGGCGGCGTGGTGGGTGCGGACGAGCTCTTCCAGTTCGGTCGGGGTGATCTGGTCGCTCACGCCGTCGCTGGTCAGGATCACGAGGGGGTCATGGACGGTGGCTTCGGAGACGGTTGCCACGACCGCGTGCACCAGTGACGTCTTGATCCGGTTGTCGTACTCCTCGGCCAGCTCGGGCGCGACGCCACCACGCCGGAGCTGTTCGCCGACGGTGTGCGGGGTGGTGTAGCGGGTGAGGGTGTGGCCGTTCCAGCCGTAGGCGTCGCAGTCGCCTACCCAGGCGACCACGGTTTCACCGTCGGGGTAGGTGACCGCGACGGCGGCGACGGCGTTGGGCTCGTCGTCGTTGGGGCCGGGATCGGACACGAGCTGGGCGGCGGACATGAGTCCGGCGAGGGCGCCTCGGGTCGCCGCGACGCGTGCGGCGACGGTTGCGAGGACGGGCGCGATGGCGGAGGTGCCGGGGGTGTGGCCGACGCCGTCGATGACGGCGGCGGCGACGGCCCCGTCGGCAGCGGCGTAGATCGCCCCAGCGTCTGCGTTGTCCTGGTCGGTGCCTTCGCGGGTGGCGGTGGCAGTGGTGATCGTCATGTCGGTCATCGTCCCGTCTGCTGCTGGCCGCTGGCGCCGGATCCGGCCTTTTCCGCGGCCCGCTTCTGCTGGCTCGCGGCGTTGCGCTTGGCGAGGTCGTCGATGCTGATCGTCTGCTTCAGTGCCATGGTGTGGGTCCTGTCTCGTGAGGGATGGGCTGGGGCGGCCGGTCGCCTGGCAGTGAGTCAGCCGCCCCAGGTGTTCGGGTCAGGCGTGCTTGGGTTTCCAGCGCCCGGCGTTGAGGTCGGCGAGTTCGTCGAGGGCCTCGTCGGCGGCCTGTCGCATCGACTCAGCCGCGCGATGCGACCCGGCGGCCTGGAGGTCGCGCTGCGCTCGGCGGGAAGCGGCGGCCTCGTCGGTGATCTCCGTGCGTACTTCCTCGGCGGGTTGGTCCCTGCGGAAGTGCCTGCTGCCTGCCACGTCAGCGTTCCTCGCCGTCGGCGAGCCCTTCCCAGGGCTCGTCATCGCCGGGCCGGTCAGCCTCCTCCTCTGCGGCCCAGCGTTCTTCGTCCCGCGCGTCGAGCAGTGCCTCGGCGGCCTGGTCGTACTCGCGCATCTCCTCGCCGCTCATCACGTCTGCGTTGGTCATCTCGTCGTCATCCATGCGGTTCTCCTCGGTGGGGCCGGGCTGTCCGGCTCCCCTCACCGCCCGGTCGGGCCGGGCGGATCGGGCAGCCGTCAGTGGCCGGTGAAGTGGACGCGTGCGCGGGACGGATTGGCGGGGTCGTCGACCACCTTGAAGGAGTAGGCCGGGCTGTTGCCTCCGTTGTTGTTGTTGCTCTGACCTGGGACAACAACGCCAACAACAGGGACTTCAGAAGGGGGTTGGGGAAGGGGAGGGAAGTCCTCTTTGTGGACCCCCTCACGGCCACCCACCGGGGGCACCCGTACGCCGGGGCGGATACGGACCTCGTGGCGGGTGAGCAGGGCGCGCACGTCGCGGGTCTCCCACGGAGCCGCGGGTGGCCCATAAATGCGGCCTTATGGAGGTGTCCGGCGAGGGCTGCGAGGTGGACGCCGGAGCCCTCGGTGTAGACGGTGTGGAGCAGCAGCGCGACGTGGTCGCGGGTCATGGTCCCGGACGGGTGCCGCACCTCCTCGGGCTGCTTCGAGTCGTCCTTGGCGGGCTGCTCCTTCTTCTTCTCGTCGTCCTTGGGCGGCATGGTTGCGGCGTAGCCGAGGACGAGGGCGGTGAGCACCCAGGCGGCGGTCAGGCCGATGGCGATGGTGGTGGTGTACGGCAGGCCCTTTGCAACCGCCGCGGTGATCAGGAGGCCGACCCAGCGGAGCAGTGCCGAGCCCTCGGCGACGCTGGTGGCGGCCTTCTTCGCCGGCACCTTCTTGGGCTTCACCGTGGCCTTGGGCTGCTCCCCCGTATCGGCGGGCTGCTCTTCGGTCTCCCCCGCATCGGTGTCCGACTCGCCGGTCGGTTCCTCCGCCTTGGGCTTCACCGGGGCCGGTGCCAGCGGTGTCGTCTTGGCGTTGCAGAGCCAATCGACGGTCCGGTAGGTGATGCGGGAGGAGCCGATCCACAGGGCGGTCCAGAAGCGGATCCAGGTCTCCATGGGTCAGGCCCCGAAGATCAGGAAGAGGGCGGCGAGGAGCTGTCCGGGGGTGTCCCAGACACTTCCTGTCCCGGCATTGGGCCAGGTGAACGAGGCGATGAGGCAGAGGATGGCGGCCCGTACGGGGTTGAGCGGGGCCACGAGCATGAGGATGAGGAGGAGCAGGCAGGCGGCGCCGATGCCGACCTCTCCGAAGGGGCCGGGACCGCCGCCGACTCCGAGGCCGGTCCACCCCTGCTCGACTACCTGTTGCGGGTTGGCCCAGATTTTCCCGGCGGCGCTGTAGGCGGATCCGGTGGCGAGCGCGACGAGGCCGGCCTTGAAGGTGGTGAGCTTGACGCTGCCCTTGCCGATGATGCCGAAGACGAGCAGGGCGGTGAGGCAGAGCGCGAGGCCGCCGGAGCCGAGGAAGCCGAAGACACTGCTGGTGCTGCCGGGTGCTGCGAGATACATGACGGTCGACTCCTAGAGGGCGCCGGGCGCGTGGAGCGCGAGGGCGAGGGCAGCGGTGCAGACGGGGATGCGGGCGGCCCAGATGACGACGGGGCGCAGCGCGGGTGGCATGTAGGGCAGGCCGGGGAGGTAGCTGGCGACGATGTGGGTGACCAGTCCCATGGCGATGCCGACGGCGGGTGCGGCGGGTCCTACGTCGTCGAGGAGGTCGCGCATGAGGCCGGCGAGGCCGGTGTACCAGCCCACTCCGGCGGCTCCTGCGTGGTAGGCGACCCAGATACGGCGGCGGTGCCGCTTCTCGGCGGCCCGCTCGGCGGCCGGGTCCGCGGCGAGCCAGGGTGGCGGGCCGGGGGGCGGAGGCTGGTGAACGGTGACGTGGATGCCGGGCGCGGTCGCGACGGTGCTCTGCGGGGCGGCGGCCTCCGGCGCGGGGCGGCCGAAGGGTCCGGGCAGCACGTACCACCAGGGGCGCTTGGGTTCCGGTTCGTCGTAGGCGTCGTCCTCCGGCTCGTCCTCGTCGTCCGCAGGGTCCGGGGTGGGGATGACGTGGACCTCGATGAGCGGGGGCTGCTCCTCGACCGGCGGGCCGTCGATCTTGCGGCGGAGCCATTCCTTGACCCGGTGCTCGCCGTCGTCGGGGGTGGTGTTCATGCGGTTCCTCCGAGGGCGTCGCGGATGCGCTGGGCGCGGGCCTGGCCGATGCCGTACTGCCGCCGAAGCGGTTTGATGCCGGGTACCTGCGTGCCGTGGTCGACGCGTACCTGCTCGATGAGCGGGTCGGGGTCGGGTACGTCGCGGTCGCCCTCGGGTACGTCCTCGTCGGGGTCCTCGGGTACGGGTACCTCGGCGTGGACGACGGTGCGGGTACGGGTACCTGCGGCCGCGAGTACGGGCGTAGGGCGGGGGGCGGCCTGGTGGCAGGTGACGGGCAGCAGCCGGACGTCCGCGGGTACAACCTCGGGCGGGTCGGGTACGAGCCTGGTCAGCGCCGGAGCAACGGAGTTGCCCGCTCGGAGAGCTACCCGAACCTGCGTCTCGGAGACGGGTACCCCGTACTCCGTGCACAGGGCCGCGACCTCGGCCGGGGTGTCCTCCGGGTGCGCGTCGCGGACCAGATGGACGACGGCCAGCGGGTCCATGGTGCGGAGCTGCGCCCCCGTCACCCCGAGCGGGGTACGCGGGTACGGCATCTCGGGTACAGGGGTACCCGCCCACGGTGAGGCCAGGGGTACGGTCGCGAGCTGTCCGGACGTACGGCGGGCCGCAAGGAGCTGGAGGAGACGGTGGCGCTGCTCGCCGTTCGTTCCGGCCCCGGACCGGGCGACGGCGGCGGCCAGGCTGCGACGCCGGTACCCGGACAGCCATCCGCTGGGGCGCAGCTCAAGGACAGCGGCGAGGCGTACGGCGCGGGCGGTGGCCCGGTCGCGGGTGATCTGCTCCGCGGTACGGTCGCGCGTCGCCAGCCCGAGGTACGAGAGCAGGCGTTCGCGGAGCTCGCGACCGATGATCGCGGGCAGGCCGGTGGACAGGGAATCGGGCCGGGCCACGCGGATCTCCAGGCCCATGGCCA
Organism: Streptomyces sp. NBC_01433; assembly: GCF_026340105.1. Classification (NCBI taxonomy): domain Bacteria; kingdom Bacillati; phylum Actinomycetota; class Actinomycetes; order Kitasatosporales; family Streptomycetaceae; genus Streptomyces; species Streptomyces sp. NBC_01433. The sequence continues at coordinate 3,454,471 of NZ_JAPEPM010000001.1, forward strand.
GGTGCCAGAGCAGCCCGGCGAGGACCGGTCCGATGACGGCGCGGACGGTGCCGCCCACGATGCCGGACGTGGCGTAGCAGGGGATGACCTGGACGCCGGTGATGACCCAGACGAGGACGCCGGGCACACCGGCGGAGCCCGCCGCGGCCTTGGTCGCGGTGGCGGCCTTGTTGGCTCGGGCCATGACGGCGCAGGCGAGGAGCGCGAGCTCCCCGGCGCCGAACATCAGGGCGCGCTCTGTGCTGTCGGCCATGCCGAGGCGCTCCCCGGCGAACCGCCAGCTCGTGTCTCCGGAGTAGGCGGTGCAGACGAGGGCGCCGGCCCCGGCAACGAGGACGGGCAGCGGCGGCCACGTCCACGACCGGACCATGCGGGCGATGCCCCACAGGGTGCCGCCGAGGATGGCGACGGAGGCTGCGGTGATGCTGGCGGTCGGCCAGGGGTGGTCGACCGCCCAGGTGATGAGCGGGTGGGTTGGCACAGTGCTCCTTGGGAGCAGGCGAGGGGCCGGGCCGCGTCGTGGGCCCGGCCGGTCGGATGGTCAGCTACGACGGGCGCGGGCGGCCTGTTTGGCCATGGCGGCGCGGGCGTCGGCACCACGTACGTAGTCGGCGCGGCAGGCGGCGACGGTCGCGGGCGACGCGATGACGCTGTCCGGCTGACGCTCGGGCGTGACCGAGGGCTTGAGCTTCTTCGCCATCACGCACCCGCCGACGGCTGCTGCTCTGCGGTCCGGGGGCGGTACACCGTGTAGGTGACCGGTGTGTCCGCGCATTCCGCGCGGAGCCAGGCGGCGGCTGCCAGCGTGTCGTCGAACCGGAGGACGCTGCTGGTCGCGATCTGGGCGAGGTCCGCGCGCTTGGCCAGGAGCCGGTTGTACGCCTGCTCGTCCGCGTCGGCGTGGCCGGGCAGAGGCACGTTCAGGGCTTCGGCGATGGCGGCCAGGAGGCCGCGCATCGGCTCGGTGAGCTCGGGGCCGGCCATCAGACGGTCTTCGCCGCGGCGCGGAGGCAGATGGCCCACTCGCCCCGGGTGCGGGCGGTGGCCCACATCTCGGCGTCCAGGGCGCGCATGGCGCGGCGGGCGGCGTGCTGGGCGATGGACTGCGGGTAGCCGCTGAGCACCCGCTGGTCGGCGCGGGCGAGGGTGCGTCCCCACCCGCTGATCGTCAGCGTCTGCTCGGGGCGGCTCGTGGTGAGCTGGTCGGCGGCCGCGAGGAGCAGCTGCGCGGCCAGGCTCGGGGTAGCGAGGATGCGGCGCAGCGTTTCGTCGAGCTCGGCGCGGGCTGCCGGTACGGCAGAGCCGCGGATACGATCGGTCACAGTCATTCCTCCTGGTGATGCAGGGCGGATGGCTGGCCCCGGCCGGAGGTGCGAACTCCGGCCGGGGCCGTTCCATTGGGTGTGAGGCCGAGAGAGCCGGACCCACAACCGAAACCCTAGGGCTTGCCTTGCGGCAACGCAAGCCCTAGGGTTTGCGTTGCTGGGTCGCGCTCCCGTAGAAGGAGGAGAGGGCGACATGGATCAACAAGCCGAGGAGGTGACGAGGTTGAAGGAAGCCATCGCGGCGCTGGAGGCCATGAGCGACGACGCGGCATGCACGGCCGCTGTCTCGGACGTGCTGCGGGAGTGGCCCCAGTTTCACGCACGCCTGCGCGAGTTGCGGCAGCGCCGTGTCCGCGCCCTTCGTGATGACGAGGGCAAGACGTGGCCGGAGATCGCGAACATCATCGGCCAGGTGACCCCTGCCCGCGCGCAGCAGATCGGTAAGGGGCTCAGGGGTGACAAGCGGCCGCCGAAGAAGAGCGGCAGTACACCCGCCGAATAGAAACGGCCAGGGCGGTGTTGGAGCCGCCCCGGCCGTGAGGACCAACGGGATCGCAGCCCGTTGACCAAGGAATCCGCCCAGTAGCAACGAGAGGGATCCCGCATGCATCGTAGGGCTGGCCTGCCCGCGGTCACTATCTATCGCCCCGGTTTGAGGCACGGATCACCCCTGCCCGCCGACGTCGGGCTGCTGACCGTTCTGCCGTAAGCCATACCGCGGGCCGGCCGCTGTGCCGTGGTCCCGCCTTCACTCCGGACTGTGATGCGCCGTTCTTCCGGCGCGGCCGAGTGCCGCGCCTCTTCGCTATGCCCGAATCAGGACTGGAAACCTGTCCCGCGCCCGCTGCAGGAAGTCGCTGCGACGGGCGGCCGCCATGCCCAGCCGCAGGCGTGGCTGCGCGCTGTCGTCTGGCTCGTCGAGGCCCACCTCCACCCGCGCGCCGGTGAGACAACCCTGCGCATTGCGCAGGATCTGGCCGCTCGCATGGACTACGTGGCCGGGACGGTGCTGTACGACCTGACCGGCACTGCCGGCCGCTGTGGAATCTCCACCGCCACGGTGAAGCGGCATGTTCGCGCCCTGCGGGAGCTCGGTGCGCTGGCATGGGTGCGGCACGGGTCCCGCACCAACCTGAAACTGCCCGGACGGCCTTACGCCGGTACGGCCACGATCTACGCGGCTACCGTCCCGGCCTCCTACGACGAGGCACACGGTCACCGGCTGGACGGTGAGGGCTTCACCGCCCGGGTCACCGGCGTCACCGAGCAGGGCCGGAAGAGAGCAATCGCGGCAGCCCAGGAGCAGCCACACCCTGTGGATAACTCGGCTTCGTCCAAGGCCCGTTGCCCGGGGCGTGCACCCCAATCTCTTGGTCATTACCCCAACGTGCGTAAGGCTTATGCAGGTGGGGGGTTGAAAGACACTGCGCGCAAGCGCGCGCCGCGCACAACCGCATACCCGTCCTCGTCAACCAGTAACGAACCACGGCGGGTACGGGAGCCCCGGAGTCCGCAACGGGTCGCCCAGGACATCCATGTCGCCCGGACCGTGCGGCCCTTGGTCGGATGGACCCAGAGAGAAGGGCTGCGCCGACTGGCGTTCGCCCTGCGGCCGCTGATCGACCAGGGCCTGGACGTCCACGACATCGCCGCCGAGCTGACCGCCTGGTGGATCGACTGGCGGCCGGCCCGCCCTGCCGCACTCATCGCGGCCCGCCTGCGCGCCCGGCCGCCCCACGGCGCGGCGGAGCATCCCGGAGAAGCCGCGCACGCCCGTGCGGCTGGACCCTCGGGTAACGGGGCATGGCAGGCATGGCTGCAGCGGCGCGACCAGGAGTCGGCAGCCGACCCTCCGCGCACCAACGGCGACCGGGAGTTCGCACGGCTCTACGGATGGAATCAGTGGGAGGAAGTCGCCCTCCACTACGACGAGGATCCCGACGACGCGCTCGACCTGTACGGCAGCCAGCTCTGCTGCTACGCCGTGAAGAAGTCGGCTCGGGTGACCTTGTGAGGCCCGGACGACGGTTCTGGAGTCGAGGTTCCACCGGAGCAGCGCACACCAACTCGACCGCCGGGGCGGCTCCATGCCTTTGGAGTTTGGCCCTGGGGCTGCCCCGGGGTCGCGCTTCCGCGACGCGGGTGGCGAGGCTGTTCGGGCTGAATCGCCTGGGTCTGCGGTATCCAACCCGGACGAACGAACGGGGCACCCGCTGCGGATGCGCTCACGGCGTGCCCGGCTCCGGTACGGGGCACGCGCGTGGGGTCAGGGGCGGTCGCTGAGGAAGTCGCGGGCGCGTTCGTCGAGGTCGGCGGCGCAGCGCAGTCCGCGGGTGCGGAATCGCGCGAGGTCTTTACGCATGCTCTTGACCGCCTTACGAGTGCGTACCGACTGCACGCCATCCATGTGGTCGATGGCCCGGCTCCAGGTCTGGCACGCCTCCTCGATCCGGCCGCGCTTCAGCTGCATCTCCGCGCCGGCAACGAGGTCGAGGGAGACGATCCGCGCGTAGGTCGTGGCGGGGCGGGCGGTCGCCGCACGGGCGTACTGGCTGGCGGCGGCACTGTAGTCCCCCAGTGTTTCGTACACCTTGGCAGTGCGGGAGTAGACGGACGCCGCGGGTGGTCCCCAGGCGAGCGCCCAGAAGGGGGTCTCGTCGCCCTTGTCGGCAGCGAGGAGTTCGCGGGCCTGGTCGGCCTCGACGATCGCCGCTCGCCGCTGGTTCCCCTTGGCGAGGGTGTGAGCGTGGACGACTCGGAACAAGGCCATGGTCGCGTTGTCGACCTTGCCCTTGGCCCGGTTCAGTCCAGTCTCGGCGAGGCCCTGGCAGTGTTCGGGGCGGTGGAGCTTCAGGCCCTGCATGGCCATGGTGCGCATGATGAACCCGTCGTGCCCGGTGATGCCGGACTCGACGGCCAGTGCGTAGGACTGGAGGTAGTACCGCTGGGCGAGCCCTTGCTGTCCGGCGTCGTAGGACTTCCAGCCCAGGAGGTGAACGCCTCTGCTGGCGGCGGAGAGCATGTGCTGACGCATCTCCTCGTTGCGGAAACGGGCGCGGCACAGCGGGGCGACGTCATCACGGAGGTACTGGACGAGTGCTGAGCGTCCGTGCCTGCCGCCGTGGCGTTCGTCCATCTCGGAGAACATCCTCACCATGTCCCTCACTGCGCTCACCTCGGCCATTCCGACCATGTGACCGGTGCGGGCGGCAGCAGTCCGTCCGGCCATTTCCTGCACGTAGTCGAGGGGCAGGGCGGCGGCGGCCACCGAGTAGGCGGAGGAGGTGAGGAAGGTGCGCCGGTCCAATTCGGCCCTCCACATGGGCAACAGGGCATCGATCGGGTCTGCCCCGAGGGACAAGCCCATGGTGTCATTCTCGGCCACGTTCGGGCTGGGCAGGCCGAGGTCGGCCGGCGTGAGCAGACGGCCGGTGTGCCGGGACAGGGCGACGGCGAGGAACCGGGCGGTCGTCTCCTGCGGTACGACGCCATTGAGCCAGTGCCGGATCATGCCCTTGTTCGTGCCTAGCTCGACGCCGCACTCGGCAGCGACCTGCCGGACGGCCTTGGCGAGTGCTTCGTAGGTGAGATCCGACTCGGTGATGAGATCCCGGAGCCGCTGGTTCGGTGTGCTCATGGCCATTCCCGCCCGTGATACCGGTGATACCGCTTGACCTCCCCGTCACCGTACCGCCGTACCCCTACTGCGGGTTGACTGTTCATCACGCCAAGCGGCCGTCCCGACAAGGGAGTTCCGGGTTCATCGCCTGGCTGTGTGCAGCCGACGCTCAGTCCCGAGCGTCCGGAGATCCAGTGACCAGGAGGTCATCACCATGGAGCAGAACACCACCCCCGAGTACATCCGTCCCGTCGTCCTGGACGCCGGTGAGGTCGTCGCCGTGACCCTCGGCACGAACAGCTTCGACACGGCCGACGACACCCAGTACAAGAACGCCTGACCGCGTTCCGCCGGACGTGACAGCGTCCCAGGGCTGACCGGGCGTCGGGCCGCGAAGGGCCGTGCTGCGTGCACGGCCCCGAGCGGCCCGGCGCCCGCTCTTGTACCGGCGATCGACACACCCACGAGGAGAACGGGACAAGGCAGATGCGGCAGATGCGGTGGAGTGCAGGATGGTTCGGACAGAGCAAGAGAAGCCGAGCGCCGCGCGGCGGGGAGCCGGTGCCGGTGCTGCAGTCGGCATGGACCGTCGGCTGGCCGGGCGGCGGTGTGCGCGCGGTGGGCGACGGCCGGGCGGAGCTGGCGGTCATCGGGGAGTGCGGCGCAGACGACGACCAGCTCTGGCGGGCGCTGGCCACCGTGCGTTCTCGGGACTGGAGGGCGCTGACCACCTGGCCCGGCTCCTACCTGGCCGTCGCACGGTGCGGCGAAACCCTGGCGGTGATCGGTGACCTCTCCGAACAGCACCCGGTGTACTGGCGGCCGGAACGCTCCGGCGTGTGGTGGTCGACCTCCGCGACCGCGCTCGCGGCACTGGACGGCGCACCGGTCGACACCGTTTCCCTCGCCGCCCGGATGGCGTTCGGGCAGCCCGATGTCCTGGGCACGAGGAGCCTGTTCCGGACGGTGAACCGCGTGCCCACCGGCCATCTGCTGCTGATCACCCCGGAGCGCACCGCGGCGGTGCGCTACGAGCCCGCCGAAGCCGAACCGGTGGACCTGAGTCGTGCTGCGCCGACCGTACGGGCGGCACTGACGGCTGCGGTGGCTACGCGTCTGGGAGACCTTCCGGTGAGCGCGGACCTCGCGGGCCTGGACTCCACGACCTTGGTCTGCCTCGCCGCACAACGCACACCGGTGACCGCGATGACCTTCGCAGACGAGCGGCTGCGCGATGACGACGTGGCGTACGCGACCCGGACAGCAGCCACGGTTCCCGGAGTCTCCTACCACGCGGTACCCGGCAGTCCGGACACCGTGTACTACAACGGCCTGGACGATCTCGCATCGCTGCCGGTCACCGACGCCCCGAACGCCTACGTCGTGACGGCCTCCATCAAACGGGCCGTACTGGATGCCGTGATCGAGCAGCAGACCGCCGGAGTCCACTTCACCGGTGCCGGCGGGGACGCCGTTCTCTCCGCGCCCTCCTCCTACCTGTCGGATCTGCTGCGCTCGGGCCAACGGCTTCGAGCCTGGCAGCACGCGCAGGCTCACGCCCGGCTCCGGCACACCACCGCGCTCACAGTGCTTCGCCGGGCCCGACCCGCCTCCCGCTCCACCTTGACCGAGGCATGGGCGCAACTCGCGGCCGAACTCCGCCGCCCGCCGCGCCCCTGGACTCCCCAGGCACAGCAGCCGGTCGCCTGGACACCCCTGCTGGCCACAGCTGCCTGGATGGCGCCCGACATGCGCCACCAACTCGCCGCCGCCCTCGACACCGCGGCGGCCGACCATCTCGACGCACCGTCCACCCTCGCCGCCTGGTCGGACCGCCAGGACCTGGCCCGGGTCGGAGCGGACACTGCCGGGTGGAGCGAGATCGCCCGTGCGGGCTACGGGGTGGAACTGGCCGCCCCGTTCCTCGACAACGAGGTCATCCGGGCCTGTCTCGCCGTCCCCGCAGAGCAGCGCGCCGCCCCCGGCCGGTACAAGCCCCTGCTCGCAGAGGCGTTCACCCGGACTGATGTCCTCCCTGACTTCGTCATGAAGCGGGTCACCAAGGGCGGCTTCAACGCGCTGTCCTACGCGGGGCTGCGCGAGAACGCCGCCGTCCTGCGCGACCTCTTCGGCCCCGCCTCCCGGCTGGCCGCCGCCGGGCTGATCACCGACGCACCCGTGGCCGACATGCTCACCCGAGCCGCGACCGGCCAGCCCACCGCCCAGGGCGCCCTGCACCTGGCCGTCAGCGCGGAAGTGTGGCTGCGCCAGGTGGACACCGCGATGACCAGCTGGTGGGAGGTGAACTCTCGTGCTGTTGCTGCATGAACACACCCATCCCGTGCTCACCGACGAAGGCGGCGCGATCCTCGACGAGCACACCGGCCGCTGGAGCTACCTCACACCGACCGCCGCGTCCGCTGTACTGCTCCTGCTCTCCAGCACCACCGAGAGCCAGGCGGCCGAGCAGTACGCCGAGCGGCACGGGATCTCCCGCGACCAGGCCGCCAACGACATCCGCACCGTCACGACCGCGCTCACCGAGCAAGGTGTCACCGCCCGGCCAGCGGTACGCCGCCCGTGGTGGAGGCGTGGCCGATGACGACCAACGAAGCCTGGTCCACCGCCCGCACCGGGACATTCGGCGAGCGCGTCGCCGCCCTCACCGGTCTCCTCCTTGCGCTGCTGCTCCTCCGGCTGCCGTTCCGGTACACCGTGCGGGCGGTCCGCTGGGCCCGCATCGTGGGTCGCCGCCCTGCGGGCCGGGCACAGGGCGAGGTGCTGGTCCTGGCCGTGCGGCACGCCGGTCGCTGGTGGCCGGGACGTGTCGCCTGCATGGAGACCTCCCTCGGCGCGGTCCTCGCCGCCTCGCTGCTCGGGCAGCGGCTCGACTGGTGCCTGGGCGTGCGCTTCACCCCGCCGCCGGTCGAGTACCACGCCTGGGCGGCCCTTCCCGATGCCGGCCCGGTCGGGGAGTACACCGCCGCTGGCTGGCACCACCACACCGCCCTGACCATCTGAACCGCGTATTCACCCTGGCGTGCCCTTCACCCGCCTGGAGCAGTTGACGCATACGTGTACCCCACCCCTCGAAGGAGTGACACCGTGACCACCGTCGCCGAAGCCGCCGAGACCGTCCCCGAGCGCCACTACACCCACCACGAGGAACGAGGCGTTACACCCCACCGCTCCAACCCCGTGGTGATCCATCGTGAGTTGACCACGCTCGACGTGCACGAGGGCATGAATGTGGTGGAGTTCGGCACCGGTTCCGGCTACTCCGGCGCCCTGCTCTCGCAGCTCGTCGGCCCTTCGGGGCAGGTCACGAGCCTCGACATCGACGCCTACCTGGCTCGCTGGGCGGCCGTCATCCACCAGGGGCGCGGCGTCCGCAACGTCGAGTGTCACGACTCGGACGGTACTGCTGGCTTCGCCTCCCGCGTCCCGTACGACCGGATGGTGGCCTGGTGCACGCCTCCGCTCCTGCCCAGGGCATGGGTGGATCAGATGGTGGACGGCGGGATCATCGTGGCTCCACTCCCGATCGCGGCCGTGCCCAACATGACCGTCGTGGCGAAGATCGTTGTGCGCGAAGGCCAGCCCGAGGTCGAGTCGGTGGCGACCGGCGGCTACATCGAGGCCACGACTTCACCCAAGGGCGATCTTGACCTTCCCGGCCGGTGGGTGGACTGGGAGAACCGTGTCCCTGGCCCCTCCTGGATCTCCATCGCCTGGCGAGGCGAGGACGACCACCTCCGCACCGGCGCCCGCACCGCGCTGGACCGGCTGCTGAAGAACGCACACACCGAGCCGTACGGCCAGGGGATCGACTGGCCGTCCTGGCGGACCTTCGCCGCCACCCGCGGTGACCACCGCCTCACCATGGCCGGGCTCACACCGGACATGTGGGCGATCGGCCACACCACCACCACGACGGCCGCCGTCATCCAGCAGGACGGCACGATCCTCGCCGACGCCCCCGACTCCCCGTCCCTGACCGTGCTCCGCGGCTGGCTAACGCAGTGGGAGGAGGTCGGGCGCCCCGCACCCGCCACCTACATCCCCACCCTGGTCCGCACCGGCGACAGCTGGGACCTGCGGCTCTCCCGGTAGCCCCGCAGCCGCTGTCACTCACTCGCATTGCCCGGGACACTCAAGGCGTTCCGGGCAATGCCCTCTCCGTCACGTCGCAGCCTCGGTTGCCAGCTGGTCGAAGGGGCGCTCGCCGAGCGGTGCACCCCGGCCCTTGCAATGCCGGTCCAGTACGCCACCAGGCCCTGGAAGGCGTCTAGGGCCTGGTGAGGCATCACGCCGGGGTTAGGACGTCTGGGCGAGCACGCGAGGTGCAACTCTCGCTGTCCGCTCCGATCCGTCCCATGAGGCCGGGTCTCAGCAGTTGACGTAGGCCATCTCGATACTGGCGAACCCCTCGGAAGCCCAGATGTTGACGTTGGCAGTGGTGCCGTTCCCGGTCGCCCAGTCGCTGTCCACCCATCTGTTGTTGTTGGTGACGCCGTGGACGTACGGACATTTGCCGTCCGACGCGGTGTCCTTCACGGTGCCCACCACGCCGGTGTTGCCGTCACACCACTTTCCACTGGCCGTACCCCATGAGCTGGAGAGAGTCCAGTTGTACTCGCACGACGCGGCTTCTCCGGACGTTCGTGGGGCTGCGGCGACGGAGGGGGACACGAGAGTAAGCGCTCCAAGGAGCCCAAGTGCTATCGGGGCCAGGACCATCGCCTTGCGCATTGCAACACCTTCCGTTGATGACTGGTGTGCGTGGTCTATCAGCGGGTCCGCATCGAATCGATGGGACGGCCCGAAGCGGCGCAATCCAGAGTGATCTTTGTCCGGTGCCGTCAAACGTCGCGCTGCTAGGCGCATTGTGCTGACCGTCAGGCGGCGTCGGCCAAGCGCTGCCGGGCGGCCGCAGCGTAGGCGGGGGCCTGCTCGATGCCGACGAACCGCCTGCCCTCGGCGAGCGCGGCCGCCCCTGTCGTGCCGGACCCGGTGAACGGGTCCAGGATCAGGCCGCCGACGGGGGCGATCTGGACCAGCTGCCTCATGATCGATTCCGGTTTCTGAGTGATGTGGACGCGGACCTTGCCCCGGGGCTGGGAGCCCTCGAGCCAGCCGGGCAGGTAGATCGTGGGGGCGTGGCGGAGCGGGTCCCCGCGGCTGCCCCACAGGACGTACTCGCACTCGCGACGGAAACCGTCCTTCAGCGGGCGGCTGATCGGCTTTCGCCACGGAATGATCCCGCGCCAGGTGTAGCCGCCAGCCTGCAGCGCGTCGCTGGTCGCCGGGAGCTGCGCCCAGTCGGTGAACACCAGGAGGCTGCCGCCGGGTCTGGTGCGGGTGTACGAGGCGGCAAGGATCTGGCCGAGCCAGTAGGTGTACCCGCGCTGGTCGCGGGTGTCGCCGTCGAAGTCGGCGAGCGCGTGCTGGGCGTCGCCGCTGACGTACTTGTCGCGGGCGCCCTGGGCGCGCCGCTCGGCGTTGGTGCGGCCGCCGCTGTTGTACGGCGGGTCGCAGATCACCGCGTCGACCGGTTCGGTCAGCGTCGGCAGGAGGGTGAGGGCGTCGCCCTCGTGGATGGTCCAGGTGCTCACGGTCGCTCCTGATCAGGTTGACGGCAGGTTCCCCCGATCATGATCCGAACAGATGTTCTATGTCCTTACGGTTCACCGCATGCTGCTGCGCCCCCGCCCATGGCTTGGGGCGGGGCGCAGCAGCATGCGGGTCAGGCGGCCTTCTTGGGGAGCGGGACGGCGATGCGGAGGGCGAGGGCGGCGAGGGCGGGCATGACGCGGTCGCGGTGGGCGAGGTACTCGTCGGGGGTGAGGACGGCCGGGCAGACGGTGCACAGGATGTTCAGCTCCTCCTGGTGCTCCACCAGGCCGAACGCGCCGCACTGCGAGCAAGGGGCATCCATGGGGCGAACGCGCGGCTTGAGGTCGGTGACGCGTTCCACTCGCTTCAGTAGGTGCTGCACCTGCTCGTAAAGGTCGTCAATCCACGGGCGGGTGACCGCGTACGGCAGATAGGCCGTCAGCCACCGGCACAGGCCGGGGACGTCGGCCCGGTGCCAGGGCCTGGCACCGGTGCACGTGGTGACGCCGCGCGCATGTCCTCGGTCGTCCCGGTTCACGGCGGGGAACTCCTGGGCGAGGTACCGCGCCCAGCCCATCAGCAGGGCGGTCATGGGGATGCCGGCGCTCTGGTCGCCGTCGGGGTCGGGGAGGACGACGGGCTGCCCGGGGCCGAGCAGGTCCAGGGCGGCGACCCGTACGGGGAGTGGGGGATGGGCTCGGCCGCCGCCCCCTCGGCGGGCCGGGCCGGTGTCCGGGTGCAGGAGGGCCTGCAGGATCACGTAGTGGTGGGGCAGATCGCGCAGCCAGCTCCGCAGCCGGTACTCGCACCCCGTGCATGCCGAGCGCTGGGAGCGGTCCGGCATGCGGGTGTGGCAGGTGAGGCAGACGTCGTCCATGTGGTGCTCCGGGTGGTGCGGTGGGTCAGAGGCAGGGGCCGACGGGGACGTCGGCCAGGGCACGCGTCCGCAGGCTCGGCGGCAGGGAGAAAGGAACCTGTCGGGGTACGGCACGGGTCTTGCGGGCGCAGACCGGGCCCGTGCCGCGCGCCCGGGATGCCGGGTCGCGGAGGGTCCGGCCACAAACGGTGCAGCGTCGGGAGTCAGCCACCGTCCGTCTCCTGGCTCTCGTCGTCGGCCGGGTCGATGACGGCGGCGAGCTCGGCGAGGTGCTGGTCCCACCACCGGCTGACGCTCGTACCGGATGGAGGGCCCTCGGCGCGCCAGCGGGTCACCAGCTCGATGAGGCGGTCGTGCAGCTGCTCGTCGGGCCACTCGATCCGGGCGTCGGGGTATCCGGCCTGGAGGAGGTCGACGGTGCGGGCGGTGCTGCCGAGCCCCCACATCGGGTCGTCCATGACGAACGCCCGGCCGTTGGGGAGCTCGGCGCCGTCGAGGGCCTGGCCGTGCCAGAGATGAAGGCGGAACCCGCGGGCGAACGGGGCGGTGGTCACGGGCCCACCACCGTGATGCAGCGGCCCGACAGGCACAGGGCCTGCCCCTCGCTCACGTAGTGGACGTGCTCGCCCTGGGCGGCGAGTTCCTCGGCGACCGTGCGGGCCGGGCTGGTGTGGTCGGTGGTCATGGTGTCGGGGTCTCCTCGGTGACAGGTCGGGGCCGGAGCCGGCGCACGGTGCGGCCGGTGGTGCGGGGGCGGTAGGTGTGGCCGGGGCAGCGGTCCGGGCCGGTGCTCCACCCGGCCCGCTCGGCAATGGCGTACGCCTCGGCCGCGTCAGCGGTGCCGGTCGGCAGGTACACCCCGCAGGTGCCGTACGGGCCGTGCGAGACGTCGCAGCAGATGACCAGGGCGAGGCTCACCGCTGCTGCGCCCGGGCGCGGGGCGGGAGTTCGGAGTCGATCCACCACCAGCGCGTCCCGTGCTCGTCCGCGTGGCTGGCGAGGCGCAGCACACACTCGCTGTACAGGAGCGAGCGGCGCCCGGTGATGGCCTCCGGCGGCTGGGCATCGCGTCGCCCGGCGGGATCGGGCCGGGTCTCGGCGTGCAGGGCCTCGAGCTCGCGGCGTTGCTCGTCCTGGTGGTGTTCGGCGGTGCGCCGGATCCGCCGGCACCCGAGGAGGAGTTCGGCGGTGAGGGACAGGCCGAGAACTGCACCGGGCCAGGCGTGGTCCAGCAGCTGGGCCACGCCGGTGACGAGCGCGGCCAGGGCGAGGAGGGACAGGGCGGTGTAGCGGAGGCGGGCGGAGATCACGGCGTCCTCGTTTCGGTGATCAGCTGAGAGGGCGGCAGGGGGTTCGCGGCGCGGGTGGCGAGGGTGGAGCGGGTGCCGACCCGCCAGCCCGCCAGCGCCTCGATGAGCTCCTGGACGTGGTCGGCAGCGTCCGGGTCCGGCTGCCCGGCCCTGGCCGGGGCGCGGGTCCCGGCGTACGTACCGTCGGGCCACTCCTCCCGGCCGGCCTCGGCGCGCTCCAGAGCGGCGGTGTCCTCGGCCGTCAGCGCTGCCACGGGACCGGCCTCACGCTTGTCGTGGACCGTTGGGCGGTACGGCTGCCGCGCCGGGGCGGCGGTGCTGTGCACGTGGCGTGGTGCGGCATAGCCCGCCACTCACCGGGGCGGGCGTCGGGGCGGGCCGCCGTGATGCTGCGGACGTACAGCAGCCCGTCCGGGCCCTGCATCACGGCGAGGTTTCCGTCGGCGGCGGGCGCGGCGTCGACGGGCTGCCGGCGGCCGTGGGCGGTGGTGAGGGCCCAGCAGATCGGGGCGCGGCAGCTGCGGCAGGTGGCGATGTGGTGGCTGGCGGGCTTCATGCCGGGGTTCCTCCGTCGTGCTCGGGGTCGGTGAGGTGGGGCAGGACAAGGGCCCTGCCGTAGAGGCGGATCGCGGCCGGTGCGCCGAGCTCGGCGAGCGCCTGGCGGACGGCGGCCGGGGTGGCGGCCGCGCGCAGCTGCTCCCGCTCGGCCGGGCCCGGGGGCTCGGGGCCGGGGTTCGGTGGCGGCGGCCACGGAAGCCACCGCGTCGGCGGCCGCGCCGGGGCCGCCGGTTCGGGCTCGGGCTGCGGGGCGGGCTGCTCGGCTGCGGTCTCGACGGCCAGGCGCTCGGCTTCAGCGGCGGCGATGTCGGCGCAGAGGTGGCAACGGTCGCCGGTGGACCAGGTGGTCCCGGACTCGCAGGACGGCAGGCGGCATCCGTGACGGGGCAGTCCCGCGCCGAGGATCCACCGGCCGACGTCGCCCCGTCGTGCGCCCTCGGCGGCGGTCAGGCGGGAGTACCGGGTCAGCAGGCGGGCAGTGAGGCGCTCGGCCCCGGCCCCGGCGGACAGCTGGAGACCGATCTCCTGCCCGATGCGGCGCAGCACCCACGTGCGGATGCCGGGAAGTTCGGCCCGTACGGGCTCGAGAACCTGCCACACCCGGGGCGACAGCTGCAGTCCCGGCCCGCGGTACGTGCCAGCCTGGCTGTTGCTGCGCTTTTCGCCTTGAGCCGCACCCCGGAACGTCGCAGCAACCGAGTTATCCACAGGGGCAGGCCCGTAACTACCGGTGTTTCGCCTCCGGCGGATCCCACCACCCAGCCCGCTCTTTCGTCCGGGTCGGTCAGTCCTGTGGTCTTCCCTAGACGGGGAACCGTCAGCTGTGCGGGGAGCCGATCCGTCATGTATGTCAGGAGCCGCCGGAGCGGGCGCAGCCGCGGCCGGGGGCGTGGACGGCTCCCCGGCGGCGTCGTCCAGGACGGGGTGCAGGGGCCGCTGGTGTGCCTCGTAGGCGTGGCGGCCGCGCGGCCCCTGGCGGCGGTGGACGGTGATCCAGCCGGTGTCCTCCAGGCCGTCGAGGAGCCGCATCACCTGCCGTTCGCCGAGCGGCTCACCGGCGCTGTCGCCGTACTGGTGGCGTACGACGGCGCGGAGCTCGGCCAGGGACAGCGGCATGCGGCGGATCTGGGCGTAGCTGATGACCGCGTACAGGCGGAGCTGGCGGGGCGGTAGCGACGTCGCGGCGCGGGCGGGCAGCCACACGAACAGCTCAGCGGAGTCCATGGTGCGGACCCAGCGCTCGGCGGACTCGCCCTCACCGTCACGGGAGGTGTGCCGGACGGTGATGACCTCGGCGATGCCGTCCGTACCGGCGGTGGTGAGCTGCGTCAGCGCCCGTTCCACCGCCGTCTTGGACAGGCAGAGGTAGGTCGCGATCGTGGCGACTTCGGCGCGGCAGTTCTCGGGGCGCATCGCGAGGGCTGCGATCTTGATGTAGACGCTCAGGGCCGCGTCGGCGTACTGAGCGCCTACAACCAGGCGCAGGGGCACCCGGATACGCAGGCCACCGCCGGCGCGCGGCCGTGCCGATGCCGCGACGTGCGGCGGGCACGGCGCAGCAGCAGCGGGTGCTGCTGCGTACGCGACGGCGGTGGGCAACGGGTCTCCTGGATGCGGGGTTGGTCAGTTGCTGAGCTGGGCGGATTGCGCGGTGGCCCGGGCGGCGGCGAGCTCGCTCTGCCGGGCGCGGCGCGGCTCCAGGAGCACGAAGCCGACGGCGCGCTGAGCAAGGAGGCCGTAAGCGAACGCGCTGTCAGCCAGGCCCAGGGCGGAGCCGATGGCGTCGTGCATCTGTCCGGCCTCGTGGTCGCTGACGTAGTCCCGGCCCGCCAGGTCCTCGGCGTACTCCGCCGCACACATGTGCGCGTACCACTGGTCGTACGCGGCCGTGAGCTCCCCGGCCCCGGCATAGCGGCCCAGGCCGGTGATGCTCAGCTGATGGCGCGTCGGGGTGCCGTCCTCATCGGTGTTGAACTCGACCGCGTCCGGGGTCTCGCCGCTCTGGACCGCCCCCACCGCCCAGGCCGCGCCGGACGCGAAGAGGTGGGCCGCCTCGTCGTACCGATGGCGCAGCTCCGATTCCGACCGGCTGTAGAGGCCGTAGAGGCCGAACACGGCCTTCTCGTGAGGGGACGTGCGCCGCGTCCGGTAGTAGTCGGCATCGGCACGGCCACGCAGCCCTCGCAGGGCGACGCGCCCCTCGTGGACTTTGCGGCGGTCGACATCCACCGTCTGCACGGCCACTTGGGCAGCACGATGGGCGGTCTGGTACTCGCGGGCCGTCTCGTACAGCGCGTACACGGAGTCGGCCAGCGACTCGGTCCAGTGCTGGATCGTCTTCTCAGGCATCGGCGGAGCTCCTGGCCGTGGCGGTCTGGGCGCGGCGGGCGCGGGCGGCCGCGCCCCGCGGCATGGTGAGGATCAGGTCGGCGGTGTCATAGCGGCCGTCGGGCGGGGACAGGCGGAGGAATCCGCGGTCGCGCAGGGCGGTGAGGGCGACGGCAACCTGCCGGGCGTTGATCCCGGTGTTGTGGACAAGCCCGATGACCCGGGGCTGCTGGGCGATGTGGCCCGTACCGTCCGCGTGAGTCGACAAAGCAACGGCCACGAAACGGAAGTTCGCCGGGAGGGAACTGGCGAGGATCGCCTGCTGCCACGGCTCCCGGCGAGCCGAGGGCCTCGGGGGCGCCCCCACAGTCGGGGTGTCGGGGCGGGCGGCCGGGCGCCGGGACGGCATCAGGGCCGGGGTGGGGCGGGCGGCGGTCGTCATGACGGCGGCTCCTCTACGGGCAGGTTCGGGTTGCGGTCGGGGTGGTTGAGGTAGGCCCCGGCGGGCCAGCCCGGCCCCGGTGGGGGCTCGGGCCGGCCACGCCAGGCGCTGGGGGTGTGCCGGTCGCATTTCCAGCCGGTGAGGTACCGGCGGGTGTAGGCCAGGCCGTGGTCGGAGGCGAGGTCCTCGCACGGCCGGGGCGATCCGCTCATGACGCAGGGGCGTTGAGCTTGCGGCAGTGGGTGCAGACCAGGCCCTCGCCGGTGACGTCGTGCGGCCACTCCAGGTGGCCGCACGACGGCCGGTGACAGGCCACGAACAGGCGGGTCTCCGTGTCGCGTCCGGGCGCGGGCGACGTGGCCTGCCGGGCGGGGCCGAGCGCGGCGGACAGCCACCGCAGGCCGACGGCCAGGCCGACGGCCACGAACAGGACGGGCAGCCAGTCAGGCATCGGCCTGCCCCCGCTCCCGCACGGCGGCGGCCGTGCGGCGGGCATTCGTCGTCAGGCGCAGCTCGGCGAGGGCGATCCCGAACGTGGCGCACAGACCGCTGCACCACACCCGGTCCGGCTCACGCGACCCGTACACACCAGCCCGGGTCCACCCGGACAGGCCCGCGGAGGACTCGTCCAGGCTGTCCGCCTTCGCACCGCACCGGGGCGTCGCGCACTGCCCCGGAATCGCGACCGACCGGCCGGGCTCCGGCATCCCGTACACCGCGTCGGACTCGTCCTTGGTCTTCTTGCCCCTGGTGCGCGGCGGGGCGTTGAACCCGGCGGCGGCCATCACTCGGCATCCGGGGCGAACGCCGCGGCGACGGCGACCGGGACGACGATGTACCCCGTGTACTGCTCGTCGCCGCCGTCGACCTGAGCGACGAGCTCGCGCGGCGCCTCGGGGTCGTCCTCGTCGCCGATCCAGTCGTACATAACCGTGCGGTCGGCCGCGTACTCGCAGGACAGCGCGGACTCGGCGTGCGCCCGTGCGGCGCCCTCGGTGGTGTACGTGCCGAGCGGGATCGTCTCGTGCTCGGCCCGGTACACCGTCAGCGACTGCGCGGCGGCGGAGCCCAGGGCGTCATCGATGTGCGCCAGGCTCGCGAGTGCGTCCGCCCGCGCCGCAATCTCGCCGAGGTCCGCACTGACGACGGCCTCGCCGAGCTCCTCCAGGCCCCCGAGGCCCCGGGCTCCGGTGGGCTGCTCACGCAGGGCCCGGGACAGGGCGACAAGAACAGTCGTACGAACGTCGCGGACGGACACCGTCGGGGTGGACTCGCCCGGCCGGGTGTCCTTCCCCTCCTCGATGGCGTCGGCGATCCGATCGGCGAGAGAAGCGGCCATGCCGGTCCAGGTGTCGCGGCCGCCCTGCTGCAGCGGCTGCTCCACCGTGATGCGGGCGTCTGGACGGGCACCGGGCAGCACGCCCAGGATCGCGTCGAGGATCCTCGTGCGGGTCGTCATACCGTCCTCCTGGACAGACCGCCGAGGAAAGCGGCGAACGTCGACGGCGTCCTCTTCTCCTTGGCGGTGGTCTCGGCCGGGCACGCGGTGTAGGCGGCGTAGCGGTCGGCGTGGGTGATCGGGGCGGGGGCGGGGATGAGCGGGCCGTACGTCGCGTACACCTCGGACAGCGGCAGAGGGCCGTCGTCGCCGCACCGCATCAGGGGCTCACCGGCCTCGGTGCTGGCGCCGGTCCAGACCCAGCGGCCACCGTCCACATCTATCTGCGTACGGGTCAGGTCGATCTCGACGCCGTCGAGGAGCCAGACCGTCAAGGGCGTCGTGCTCATGCGGCACCGCCCTGAGCGGCAATCCACTTGGCGGCGGCCGTGAACGAGCGCAGGTCCTGCACCATGCGGGCCCAGCGGATCAGCCCGTATCCGTACTCGCCGTCGGGGGCCGGGACAGCGGTGGCCGCCCACTTCACGCCCCGGCGCGGTCCGCGGTCCTTGAGGATGGAACCGATGACGTTGTCGACGGTGACGCGGTCGACGCGGGCCCGGGTGACGAGGTAGCCCTCGGGCTCCTTGTCCTCACCGTGGCCCCAGCCGAAGAGGAGCGGGGCACCCGGGTACAGCCACACACCGCCGGCCTTCTTCGGCGGCTGCCCGTAACCGATCGCCTGCGTGCTGGTGCCGCGCATACCGTCGGCGTCGCCGGACATGATCCGGGCCAGGCCGCAGGAGGAGCACACGATCCGCAGGGACGTCCTGTCATACCGGTCGGCGTGCCCGCACTCCTGGGTGGGGCAGGTGTGCGAGGTGCCGCCGGTGACGCTGCGGTACGCCCCGGACTCGGTCCGCATATCGACGGTCCAACTCGGCTTGGCGCAGCCGGGCTTGTGGTCGAGTTCGTCCCACGCCAGGTAGGAGTCCGTGAGGAAACTCATTCCGCCACCGCCGGGGCATCGGCCGGGTTGGTGGTCCAGATGGTGACGCTGACGCCGTCGACCGGGGCGACCACCTTGTAAGTGGTGCCGCCGCCAGCGGCCGGGGTCTCGGCGACCGGGACGTCGTACGCGGCGGCGATCTCCAGGAGCGGAGCGAGCAGCAGATAGTGGACCTCGCCGACGTAGTCGCCGGTGCTGCCCCAGCTCGTCTGGCCAGCGTGGAACGGCCCGGCTGCCGACGGGACGCCGATAGCCTTCCACGTGGCGTTCATCGCCAGCCGCAGGCCGGACTGCCACGCGGGCGCCGGTGCGGGCTGGGGAGTGGCGCCGATAGTCTCGGTGGACACGGTTACCTCGATTCGTTGGGTTGAGGTGTGCCGGTTGAGGGGTCGCCCATGGACCAGGCCCGGTCCGGGCGGCCCCGACGTATGTGCGGCGGTCAGCCGGTCTTGTGGGTCTGCTTGGAGGGCCGGATGCTCGCGAGCGTGAGCGAGGCCGGGGCCGTGGTGGCGGAGGTCTGCGCGCACTTGGGCCGGACACGGAACATGTCCTTGATCGCCTCAAGCTCCGACTCGTCGAAGCTGATCGCCCGCCCCATCCGCTGGTGCGGCAGCTTCTTGAGGTTCTCCTCGAGGAAGTGCGGCCTGCAGCGCAGATATTCGGCCGCCTCGGCCACGGTGTAGTTCTGGCTCATGACCCCGCCCCGCTCTCCTGCGCGTCGAACCCCAAGGCGTCCAGGCCCAGGACTCGGGCCAGACCGGCTCGCAGACGCGGGCGAGGCTGTGCCTTGCCGCGTTCGATGCGGCTGAGCTGTGAGTTGTGGACCTTCACGCCTTCCTCGGCGCACTTGGCCACAACGTCTTCCAGCGTCATCCCCAGTCGTAGGCGCTGCTGTCGCAATGCCCCTGCGTTCGTTTGTGCCATGCTGCGCAGATTAGGGCAGACCAAACACAGAATGCAACAGAGTTGTGTGGATCTGCGTGTCTGGAACGTCGCTCTTGACGGTCAGGCCGCCCTAACCAACTGGCTTGATCTGCGCTAATCTGCGTTCGGTCGCCCGGACGGAGGCGTGCCGCCGTCGTTACGAAAGGCGTTGACCGTGCCGGAGCAGCTATCGCCGCTCGATGGTGAGATGAACGCCCGGCGCCTGCAGCTGGGAATGGCGTGGAAGGAAGTTGCCACCGCCGCTGGCATTTCGTACGAGACGCTGCGCGCCGTGAGGAAGGGCCAGACGTCCGGCGCGCCGTTGACTCTCCGAAAGCTTGAGCAGGCGTTGCGATGGATGCAGGGCAGCATCAATCGAGTGGAGCAGGGCGGGAAGCCGACCCCGGACCCGGCTGCCGAAGCCGCCGGCGGCCGAGCGCCGGACCTGTCGGACCCGCGGGCCGCAGCCGTGGTGACGATCCTGGAAAGCCTGCCGCCACGGGTTCAGAAGCAGGTCCTGGCGCGGCTCAACGAGATGGCCGAAGACGCGCACGGCGAGTGAGGTCGCCGTGTTCCCGTGGGAACACGGCGCCCCCTCGAACCGGCTTGGAGTCTCCTCGAACCGGCTCGAAACCGGGATTGCATCCCAGGTCGGAGGCGAAAGCCCAGGTCAGGAGTCCCGGTGGGTCCGGTTCGAGTCCGGCTCCGGGCACCATCACCGTTGTCGGTGGGCGCGTCGGTCGACCCGGGGAATCGTGTCGGTCGACCCGGAGACTACTTCAGCGATCAACTTTCATAAAGATCCTCCCCTGGCACTAGGGTGATTCCTTTGCCCACCCATTACTCTTGTCGCGAGGCCACGCGGTGTGGCCATGGAGGAGAGCAATGAGGAGCAGCAACCCGGTCTTCTCGCGACGGGGGTTCAGCCGCGACAACGGTTCCGCAGGCTTCAACGCGGCGCCGCAGGCCGGGGCCCCCGCGACGGGAACCAGTCCGTACGCACAGGGCACCGCCGCCAACCCGTACGCGACGAACCCCTACGCGCAGCAGGACGTCCAGTACGGCGCCCCGCAGGCGCCCGCGCGCTCCGGCGCGATGACGATCGACGACGTCGTCACCCGTACGGCGATGACGCTGGGCACCGTCGTGCTCACCGCCGCGCTCTCCTGGGCGCTGCTGCCGGTCGACGAGGCGAACCTCGGCAAGTCCTACGGCATCGCGATCGGCGCCGCCCTCGTGGCGTTCGTCCTGTCGCTCGTCCAGTCCTTCAAGCGCAAGCCGGTCCCGGCGCTGATCCTCGCGTACGCCGCGTTCGAGGGTGTCTTCCTCGGTGTGATCTCCAGCGCCGTGAGCACCTACATCGGCCCCGGCACGGTGATGCAGGCGGTGATGGGCACCATGTGTGTCTTCGCCGGTGTGCTCATCGCGTACAAGATGCGCTGGATCCGTGTCACCCGCCGGTTCTACGGCTTCGTGATGGCCGCCGCCATGGGCTTCGTGCTCCTGATGATGGTCAACCTGCTGTTCTCGGTGTTCGGCGGCGGTGACGGCCTCGGCTTCCGCAGCGGTGGCCTCGGCATCCTCTTCGGTGTCATCGGCATCATCCTCGGCGCGTGCTTCCTGGCCCTGGACTTCAAGCAGGTCGAGGACGGCGTCGCGTTCGGCGCACCGCGCGAGGAGTCCTGGCTGGCGGCCTTCGGCCTCACCATGACCCTGGTGTGGATCTACCTGGAGATGCTGCGTCTGCTCTCCATCCTCAACGGGGACGACTGACCGCAGGCGCAGAGGACGTGGAGGGCCGGTACGACGGCCCGCACCGGGCCGGTACGACGGCCCGCGCCACGACCCGCGCAACGGAACGGCCCGCAGGCTCATCACCGCCTGCGGGCCGTTCCGTTTTCCATGGCGTCGTACGCCTACAGAAGCTTGCGGGCGGCCCTTCTCAGGTCGTACTCGTGGATGATCGCCTTGGCGTGGCCGTAGGCGAGTTCGTGCTCGCCGCGCAGCCAGCTGACCTTCTCCTCGAACCGCAGGAGCGAGGGGCCTTCGTCGACGGTGCGGAGCCAGTCGGAGATCTCACGACCGGTGCATTGAGGGATCCGGGAGAGCAGGTTGCGATGGGTTTCTTCGGAGAAGACAGGTGACATCGGCGCCTCCGACGCAGTGCGCGTTGCTGGTCCTTCCCGACACCGTGCCTGAGCGTTCGCCCATTGGCAACCGTCCTGCGCGGGCGCGTAGGGTCGGGCGGGTGCTCGATACGACGCCTCTGATCACCGCCGTGGACCGATTCGCCGACCGTCTGCGGGCCGCTCCGCAGAGCCGGCTCCAGCGCGGCGCGGCCGCCGAGGCGCTGGCCGCGGCCAGGGAACTGGCCGTACGGGCCCAGCGCATCGAGCGCCCCGACCGGGAGCCGCGCATCGTGCCGGACGCCGGGATGTTCGTCGTCGGCGACCAACTCACTGTCGCGGGACGTGATTTGGCGGCGGCACTGGTAACGGCCCCGTCCGTGGAGCTGGACGAGGCCGTGCGATTCGTGGAACAGGCGGCGGCGCGGGCTTTCGCGTAGGGGGAGACCCGCGCCCGTGGGGGCGTACCGCGTAGCGGCTAGAACGAGGCGATGACGCGGTCGGCGAGGATGTAGACGTTGTCCTCACCGCAGGAGAACGTCAGCGCGTAGGCGCCGGAGACGCCGGAGCCGCCCAGCAGCACCGGCCGCCGGCCCGCCCGCAGCGCGTCGGCGAGGCGCTCGGCCGTCTCACGGTGGCCCGGGGTCATGCAGAGCGTGGTGCCGTCGGCGAAGACGTACACATCGAGCGTGCCGAGCGGGCCGGGGCGTACGTCGGTGAGCTCCGTGGCCGTGTCGGCCAGCTCCTCAAGACGGCTCACGGTCCGCTCGTGGTCGGTGACCACGGGTGTCTGTACGGGGACGAAGTCGGGGTGCGAGGGGTGGCGGCGGCGTGCGGCGGCCAGCTCGGGGGAGTCCTCGGGGAACTCCGCGTACTCGGCGATCTCGGGCAGATCGATGAGTTCGGCGGGCTCGTGCTCGTACTCGCGCTCGGCCGAGGTCCGCTCGCTCAGCGACGCCAGCTCCTCCAGCGCCTCGGTGGCTTCCAGGTCCATCGCGTCGAGACCGGCGAAGTCCGCCTGACGGGGGAAGAAGAACGGGGAGTCGTCGCCGAGCGCGTTCAGGCCGCCCAGCAGGGACGGGGCGTCGGCGGCGTCACGGGCTTCCTGGGCGGCCCAGAATGCCCGCGCCTCGGCCAGCTCACGCTCCCGCTCCTCGGCGAGCGCTTCGGTGACGGCCGCGCGTATCTCCTCGGCCGGAGTGAGGGTGCTGCGGCTCTGCGGTGGCACGGACGCGCTGTGTATCCGGCCTTCGGCCAGCTCCGTACGCAGGGCCGCGACCTGCTTGCGCAGCCCGTGAGCGGCGTGCAGGGCGGCGGCGCCGACGGCCGTGGCAGCGGCGGTGGTCAGCAACAGGGCAAATGACATGGCGCTCACTGACTACTCCCGGTTTCAATCGATCCCCCGACTTCCTACATCAGCTTGGCCGCTACCCGCGCGTGCTGTCAGTGCATTACGTCACGAAATGGACAGGTCTTTGGGCCTGGGGTTTAACCCCATAACGGCTGTGACCTGCGGAAATGACTCTCCCCCGGGACGCAGATCACATCCTGGGGGAGATTCGGTCACGGTCGGGGCTCGGCCCGGTTCAACGGCCGGCTTGCGAGGGAGAGGGAAGGGCTCGGCAGAGGCAGGTGCCTGCGCTGCGGGCAGGTGCCGCCCTCGTGCCTCGGGCGACCCCTACCCTCCGCTGCGGCTCAGCTCAGCCGCTCGCTGTTGTTGGTCGCGTTCGCTTCGCCTGCGCTGCGGGCAGGTGCCGCCCTCGTGCCTCGGGCGACCCCTACCCTCCGCTGCGGCTCAGCTCAGCCGCTCGATGACCATCGCCATTCCCTGGCCGCCGCCCACGCACATGGTCTCCAGGCCGAACTGCTTGTCGTGGAACTGGAGGCTGTTGATCAGCGTGCCGGTGATCCGGGCGCCGGTCATGCCGAACGGGTGGCCGACCGCGATGGCGCCACCGTTGACGTTGACCTTGTCCAGCGGCAGGCCGAGGTCCCGGTAGGACGGGATGACCTGGGCGGCGAAAGCCTCGTTGATCTCGGCCAGGTCGATGTCGTCGATGGTCAGCCCGGCACGCTTCAGCGCCTGCTTGCTGGCCTCGACCGGGCCGTAGCCCATGATCTCGGGGGACAGGCCGGAGACGCCGGTCGACACGATCCGGGCCAGCGGGGTCAGGCCCAGCTCGCGCGCCTTGGTGTCGGACATGATCACGAGAGCGGCGGCGCCGTCGTTGAGCGGGCAGCAGTTGGCCGCGGTGACCAGGCCGTCGGGGCGGAAGACCGGCTTCAGGCCCTGCACGCCCTCCAGGGTGACGCCCGCGCGCGGGCCGTCGTCCTTGGAGACGACCGTGCCGTCCGGGGTGGTGACCGGGGTGATCTCCCGCTCCCAGAAGCCGTTCTTCAGGGCTTCCTCGGCGAGGTTCTGCGACCGTACGCCGAACTCGTCCATGTCCTGGCGGGTGATGCCCTTGGTCCGGGCCAGGTTCTCCGCGGTCTGCCCCATCGCGATGTACGCGTCCGGGACCAGGCCGTCCTCGCGCGGGTCGTGCCAGCTCGCGCCGGACTCCTCGGCACGGGCGGCGGTGCGGGCCTCGGCCTCGGCGAACAGCGGGTTGTGCGTGTCGGGCCAGCTGTCGGAGTTGCCCTTGGCGAAGCGGGACACCATCTCGACGCCGGCCGAGATGAAGACGTCGCCCTCGCCCGCCTTGATCGCGTGCAGCGCCATGCGGCTGGTCTGGAGCGAGGAGGAGCAGTAGCGGGTGACCGTACAGCCGGGAAGGTGGTCCATCCCCATCTGTACGGCGATGATGCGGCCCAGGTTGTTGCCCTGCTCGCCGCCGGGGAGACCGCAGCCGAGCATCAGGTCGTCGATGTCCCTCGGGTCCAGCTCGGGAACCTTGGCCAGCGCGGTCCGGATGATGGTCGCGGTCAGGTCGTCCGCGCGCAGGTCCTTCAGGGACCCCTTGAAGGCCCGGCCGATCGGCGAACGGGCAGCAGAGACGATCACGGCTTCGGGCATCACGCGGCTCCATGAGGGCTGGAAGGCTGGCTGGCTTTCTGGACTGGCGGAACTGTCTTGGAAGTTACCCGGACGTATCGCCGAGGTCACCCGGCAGACCATGTGATGCGGGACTCTTTTCTAAGCGCTCGCTCAGGCCCGGGAGGGGTGGCGCTCCCGCGGGCGGCCGCCCCCTCCCGCGCGGCTACGCGTGCCGGTGCGCGGTGTCCGGGTGGGGGTGCGGGTGGGGGTGCGGTTCCGTGGCCGCGGGCAGACGCCGCCGCCTGCGGTGCTTGAGGAGGGCCCAGGGAGCCCGCGCCCCCGTGACCTCCGTACCGGCCTCCATGGCCGCCTGGGAGGCCGCCTTGGCCACCGGCAGCATGTCCTCGCGCCGCGACCCGTCGAGGTGATCGGTCTCCGGCCACAACCCCAGCACCGCGCACAGGGTGGGCAGGACCGCCATGGCCGCGGTCGCGTACCCCTCCGCCGAGGGGTGGTAGTTGTCCGGGCCGAACAGCTCCCGAGGGTTCGCCTCGAACTCCGGGCCCAGCAGGTCCCCCAGCGACACCGTACGCCCGCCCTGTTCCACCGAGCCGATGGTCTGCGCGGCGGCCAGCTGCCGGCTCACCCGCCGGGCCAGCCAGCGCAGCGGCTGGTAGACCGGCTCGATCGTGCCCAGGTCCGGGCAGGTCCCGACCACCACCTCCGCGCCCGCCGTCCGCAGCCTGCGTACGGCGGTGGTCAGACACCGTACCGACTGGGTGGCGGGCATCCGGTGGGTGACGTCGTTCGCCCCGATCATGATCACGCAGACGTCCGGCGTACGTGCCGGGTCGGCCAGCAGCAGCGAGACCTGCCGCTCCAGATCGTCGGACCTGGCCCCCGGCAAGGCCACGTTCCGCAGATCCACCGGGCGCTCGGCCACCGCGGCCAGCCCCGAGGCGAGCAGCGCCCCCGGGGTCTGCCCGGCCCGGCGCACCCCCTGCCCGGCCGCCGTCGAATCACCGAGCAGCCCGAACCTCAGCGGGTCCGAAGGCCCGGCGAACGCCACCCCGTACCGCCCGTCCGCGCTCGGCGGAACCGGCGCCGTACCGCCGCCCACCTGCCGTTTGGCGAGCTGCACCTCGGCCAGCATCACGCCCACGGCCGCGGCTCCGATCAGCCCGATGCTGCCGCCGCCGTAGGCCGCACCCGCCGCGATGCGCCGTGCCACCCTTGCTCTCGACACAGTCCGGTCCACCTCCTCCTCGCCGTACCGCCGTACACGTACCTACCTGCCCCGTGGAGGGCGGCGTCCAATCGCTTCACCCAATCTCGCCCCCGTACGCATACTCTGGGCCGGACCATCTCGGAGATCCCGGAGTACACGGTGCAATTCCACGATTCGATGATCAGTCTTGTCGGCAACACCCCGCTGGTGAGGCTGCGCAACGTCACGGCAGGTATCCAGGCGACGGTCCTGGCGAAGGTCGAGTACTTCAATCCCGGCGGGTCCGTGAAGGACCGCATCGCGCTGCGCATGATCGAGGCGGCCGAGGCGAGCGGGCAGCTGCGGCCCGGCGGCACGATCGTCGAGCCGACCAGTGGCAACACGGGCGTCGGCCTCGCCATCGTCGCCCAGCAGAAGGGGTACAAGTGCATCTTCGTCTGCCCGGACAAGGTGTCCACGGACAAGATCAACGTGCTGCGGGCGTACGGCGCCGAGGTCGTCGTCTGCCCCACGGCCGTTGACCCCGAGCACCCGGACTCGTACTACAACGTCTCCGACCGCCTGGTCCGCGAGACGCCGGGAGCCTGGAAGCCCGACCAGTACTCCAACCCCAACAATCCGCGCTCGCACTACGAGACCACCGGTCCCGAGCTGTGGACGCAGACGGAGGGGAGGATCACCTACTTCGTCGCGGGCGTCGGCACCGGCGGCACGATCACCGGCACCGGCCGCTATCTCAAGGAGATCAGCGACGGCGGCGTGAAGGTCATCGGCGCGGACCCGGAGGGCTCGGTCTACTCCGGCGGCTCCGGGCGTCCGTACCTGGTCGAGGGTGTCGGCGAGGACTTCTGGCCGACGGCGTACGACCGCACCGTCACCGACGAGATCGTCGCGGTGTCCGACAAGGACTCCTTCCAGATGACCCGTCGCCTCGCCAAGGAGGAGGGCCTGCTGGTCGGCGGCTCCTGCGGCATGGCGGTCGTGGCGGCGCTGGAGGTCGCGCGGCGGCTGGGCCCGGACGACGTCGTCGTCGTCCTGCTGCCCGACAGCGGCCGCGGCTACCTCAGTAAAATTTTCAATGACGAGTGGATGGCCGACTACGGCTTCCTCGACGACACGGGCCCCTCCGCCCGCGTCGGCGCCGTCCTGGACCACAAGGACGGCCCGCTGCCGACCCTCGTCCACATGCACCCGGAGGAGACGGTCGGCGAGGCCATCGAGGTGCTGCGCGAGTACGGCGTCTCCCAGATGCCGATCGTGAAGCCGGGCGCCGGTCACCCGGACGTGATGGCCGCCGAGGTCATCGGCTCCGTCGTGGAACGGCAGCTGCTGGACGCCCTGTTCACCCAGCGCGCCTCGCTCACCGACCCGCTGGAGAAGCACATGTCGGCCCCGCTGCCGCAGGTCGGCTCGGGCGAACCGGTCGAGGACCTGATGGCCGCCCTCAGCGGCGCCGACGGGGCGGACGCGGCGATCGTGCTGGTCGAGGGCAAGCCGAAGGGCGTCGTCAGCCGGCAGGACCTGCTGGCGTTCCTGGCGAAGGACGCGGGCGCGAAGCCGTGAAAGCCGTGACGGGCTGATGGCCGTGACGCGGGGGCACGGAGCCGTGACGAGGTGAGCCGGGCCTTCGCGAAAACGGTACGAGCGCGTCACGTCCGCGCAGCACCGGCTTAACACGACTCCGGCAGATTGGTGGGTGTCGGCAGGGAAACCCGTCGGCACCACATACGGCGACATGGATTACGGAGCGGCTCCCGGAACTCCACCGTCGCCAGGACGCGGGCACCCGGCCCTGACCCGGACCGCGTCCCTCGCGGGGACCGCCGTCGTCCCGCCCCCCGGGCAACCGGGGGTGCGGCGGTCCCCGCGACATATTCACGCGCGGAGCCGGACAGCCGCCCTCAACCGTCTGAGCCGTCTGCATGGTGTGCGGGCCGGGCAGTCGCCTCAGCCGTCTCGGTCGTTTTCTTGTTGCGCGGGCCGTCCCAGCCGCCTCAGTCGTCCCAGTCGGACTTCGGCCGCCGGTCGGCCTGCCGGAACAGCCCGCTGCCCCGCGCCGCGTGGACCGCGTTCACGCCGACGATCCCGAGCCAGGCCACGACGAGCCCCCTGATGCCCGCGTTGGCGACGCCGATCGCGGAGAGCGGGATGGCCAGGACCAGCGAGATCACCCCGAATCCGAAGCGCTCGCCGAAGTTCTCCGCGGTCCGGGGCGATCGGGCACCCCGGGCCGTGGACATCTGCCGCTCGGCGAGCTGACGCCGCACCTGACGGTCGAGCGTGGTGTCGAGACGCTGCTCGACCTTCTCCAGGAACGAGTCGATGAGCGCGGACTCGTACTCCGGCCCCAGTTCGCTGCGGGCCTGGAGGGTGGCGTCGAGCTCCTTCTTGAGCTCGTGGTCGCGGGCTTCCATGCTCCTCACGGTACGAAGCCGGAGGGGCCCGGCGCAGTAGGGCTAGCCCCCCGGTTGGGCCCGGCGTCGCGTTCCGGCCCACGGCCCGACGCCCCGTGGGCCGGTGGCCCGGCGGCCTGTATATGGACATGCAGCCCGCAGACTGACTGAATGGATGCGTCGGTGACGGACTCCGGAGGGGACACCATGAGCGGGAGCAGCCCCGCTGCACGGTTGCAGCGGCTCTTCGAGGGGCACCGGCTCACGCCCACCCAGCGGCGTATCGCGCACTGCATGGTGCGCCGGGCGGCCGACGCGCCGTTCCTGTCCAGCGTCGAGCTGGCCGAACTGGCCGGAGTGAGCCAGCCGTCCGTCACCCGGTTCGCGGTCGCGCTCGGCTTCGACGGGTATCCGGC
Organism: Streptomyces sp. NBC_01433; assembly: GCF_026340105.1. Classification (NCBI taxonomy): domain Bacteria; kingdom Bacillati; phylum Actinomycetota; class Actinomycetes; order Kitasatosporales; family Streptomycetaceae; genus Streptomyces; species Streptomyces sp. NBC_01433. The sequence continues at coordinate 3,482,997 of NZ_JAPEPM010000001.1, forward strand.
GCTGCGCAGACACCTGCGTGAGGTCGCCCCCGCCGACGGGCAGCGGGCCGACGCCGAGGACACGTACAACGAGTACCAGCAGGCGGTCCGGGCCGAGATCGAGAACCTGCGCCAGCTGTCCGAACTGCTCGCCGACCCCGGTCCCGTGGAGCGGGCGGGGCAGCTGCTGGCCGGGTCGTGCCCCCTGCCCGTGCTCGGGCTGCGGGCCGCGTCCTCGCAGGCGCGCGGCTTCGGGTACTTCGCCGCCAAGGTGCACCCCGACGTCCGGGTGCTCGACGAGGGCGGCAGCACGCTGTACGACCGGATCGACTCCGCCCGCCGGGCGGGGGCCTCCGCGCTGATGTGCTTCGCGCTGCCGCGCCACCCCAAGGAGGTCGTGGACGCGCTCGCGTACGCCCAGGGGCTCGGGCTGACCGTGGTGACCGTCGCGGACTCGGCGTTCGCCCCGGTGGCCGGGTACAGCGATCTGCTGATTCCGGCGGCGGTCGGGTCCGGGCTCGCCTTCGACACCGTGTGCGCGCCGATGCTGCTGGGGCGCGTGCTGCTGGAGGCGATGTGCGACGGGCTGCCGGACGCGCAGGCGCGCCTGGAGGAGTTCGACGCGCGGGCCGTGGCGCGCGGGCTGTTCGTGGAGTAGCGCCGGGGAGCGGCCCGCCATGGAGCGGCTCGCGGCCGTCCGCGTGCCCGTGACCGCGCTCGCGCCCATGGCCCGCCCGGGTTCTCAGACGTCACTCATCTACAGCCATTAATCTCCGCGCCCAGAAGCACACAGCCGGGCGCGGAGAGAGGTACGGACATGGGGCGCGGAGCGCAGTCACTGGCACGGGTGGCCGTGATCGTACGGGCCGGAGCCGCACCGCTGTGGTGGCCCGGACTGCTGGCCGCCGCGGTCGGGGCGCTCCTGCCGGGGCTCACCGGGCGCCGCATCGGTCTCCTGGCCGGGGCCGCGCTGTTCCTCGTCACCGCGGCCGTAGTCGCTCTGCTGCGCGGCGGGCGGTACGCGGAACTGGCCCGGGGCGCCACCCGTGCCGGGCGCACCGACTTCCTCCAGGACCGGGCCGTGACCGTACGCGACTGGCGGCGCGGGCACCGGTGGTGGCTGGTCGGGGCGTTCGTGGCGGCACTCGCCGCCGGGCTAGCGCTGCCCGGGGCCGGGGGTCTCATGCTCGCCGGGGCGGGCGCCGGTCTCTGGATCAAGGCCGTACGCATCGGCCGGCGCGAGCACCGGGACGACGTCCTGTACTGGGTGCGCACCGACTGGGTGGAGCGCGGACGGCCCGCGGGCAGGCGGGTGAAGGGGTACCGGACGACGGGGCCGGTGGCGGGGGACGCCGCGCCGGGCGGGGCGCGGCGCCGCCGCTGAGTTCTCCGGTGCCGGGCGGCCGGGGTCAGACCTCCAGGTCCGCCTCGATCCGCTTCAGCAGATGGCGGGCCATCGCCAGGTTGGCGCGGCCGGAGTCCAGCACCAGGTAGAGGAACAGGCCGTTGCTGCCGCGGGCCTTGAGCAGCCGGATCAGGTGGTACTGCCCGCTCAGGGTGATCAGTATGTCCTCGATCTCGTCCTTGATGCCCAGGTGCTCCATGGTGCGGAGCTTGGCGCGCACGACGTCGGTGTTGCCCGCGGCCGCGACCTCCAGGTTGAAGTCCTTGCTGCCGCCGAGGGTGCCCAGGGCCATGCCGCTGGTGTAGTCGACGAGTGCGACACCGAGGGCCCCCTCGATGGACGTCATCGCTTGCTGGAGTGACGCTTCGGTGTTGGCCATGAGTGCTCGTTCCCTTTCCCTGGCCGGTCGGGGCGACCGGTTCCGGTTTCTCTGTGACGGGCTGTGTGACAGGTCGTGTGACGGGCTGTGTGGCGGGTCGCGTGGCGGGTCGTGCGACAGGTTCTGGTGGGGGCCGTTGCTACGTGGGGCGGTGCGGCAGCGCGCCGCCCCCGTCGGTACGCGGGTCCGGGGCGCGCGTCGTCGGGGGTGCGGGGCGGGCGGTGTGTTCGAGGGCGGCGTCGACGAGTTCACCGATACGGACGCCCGCCCGGCGGCCCTCCAGATGGAGCCGGCCGACGTTGATGCGGTCCTCGGCCAGCAGCGTGAGTACGGCGGCGGAGCCGGCCGCGTACGTGGCGATGTAGCCGTTCTCGCCGCGGACCAGGAGTTCGCGGAAGCCGCCCCGGCCGGTGGCGTCGGTCATCCGGATCGCGACGCCGAGTGCGGCGGCCGTCAGCGCGGCGACGCCTTCGGCCTCCACCCCGGGGGTGTCATGGGCCAGGACCAGGCCGTCGGTGCTGGCCGCCAGCGCACCGGCGAGGTGGGGCACCCGGGCCCGTAATCGCTGAAGTTCGGCGAGGACATCGCGCACGTCGACCTCGGGCACCATCAGCTGTCTCCTCCCGGCACGCTGTCTGAGCGCGCGTATCACAGGGCCTCCAATGCGTCTCTGAGACGGCGCAGCAGGGCGACATCGGGGTCGGCCGTGACCTCGGGCAGCGTGACCCGGTCCGGCGCGAGGCCGGCCGTCGCCGCGGTCGGACCGACCGCCTCGACCAGCCCGGCCGCCGTGAGCCGTCGCAGGCCGACCAGGATGTGGAACGTCGAACGGCCCAGCTCCCGCGCGATGTCCGAGGCCGTACGCACTCCGTCGACCAGGTCCAGGACCCGGCGCTGACGGGGCGGAACCGGGGCGTCCACGGGGTGCGCCGTCCGGGCGAGCGGGGCGCTGTCGATCACCGAGTCGGGCCAGATCCGGTCCAGCAGCTCCCGGCGCCGCAGCGTCTCGCGCTGCACCGCCGCCACCGGTACGGGGCGGACGGGGCCGATCCAGTGCGATACGCCGTAGCGGAACCTGGCCGGGGTCCCGGTCGGGGCGAGCGCGAAGAACGCCGCGTCGTACAACGCTCCCAGATGGCACAACTCCAGTGCGCCGCCCGGCACATGGCCGCTGTCCACGAGGTAACGGCCCACCCGCTGCCCGGCACCCGCCTGGGCGATCGCGTCCCACCAGCCCTCGTGCCGCAGGGTCCCGCCCGTGGTGAGCAGGACGTCGATACCGGGGGTGGCCGGGCTCTCGGCGTGCACCACCTGGCCGTCGGCGAGGTAGAGCGTGCCGCGATCGCGCAGCAGGGCGCCGGTGGCCCGCTCGGCGGCGAGGCGCTGGAGCATCGGGGAGAGCACGGGGCCCGCGGCCGTGTCCTCCTCGGAGCCGGAGGGGGCTGTGGCACCGGAGGCGGCCGCCCCGGCACTCATGCCAGGACCATCCGCTCGGCCATCTCGCCGAGCCGGATCCGGGCGAGGGCGAGGTTGCCCTGCGTACGGTCCAGCCAGAGATGCAGGAAGACGCTGCTGTCGAACGCCGTCTCGACGAACCGGAGGATGTGGTACCCGGCGCGGGTGGTGATGATGACGTCCTCGACCGGGGTGCCCGGTGATCCCGACGGCTGCGCGGGGCCGTCCTGCGACGGGAGGAGAGCGAAGGCGGGCTGCTCGGCCGCCATCCTCGCCACCTCGGCCGTCTCGGCGGCGGTGGCCTCGTGATCGCCGTTGGGCGAGTCGCCGATGGTGCCGAGGGCGAGACCGCTCGTCCAGTCCACCACCGCGGCGCCGCGGGCGCCGGGCAGCCTCATGACTTCGAGCAGGCACTCGTCGATTCCGGGCACACGCACTCCCCTCCCGGCATGGCGTTCGGCTGTGACCCCGAGGCTACGCAACGTGCTTACGGCAGGCGGAGGTTCTGGCATTTTCGCTTGGTACATGCGCCGGTGCGTATATAGGGGCGTACAACCGGCGCGTGAGAGCGCGCGACCAGGCGTGCGAGGGGAGCGCGTGAGCAGGCGTGCGGAGGAGATCACGGCAGGGGCGGCCGTGACCGGGGCTGTGTACGGGACAGCCCTCAGGAGGTCTTCTCGCGGGCCGTCATCACCGCCTTGTTGACCGCCCGGAGGTCGATGCCGATCAGCAGCAGGACCCCGGCCCGGATGTAGGCGTCCGAGTCCCGGTACGAGTCACGGAAGTCTTCCCCGAGTGTGTGACGCCTTCCTCCGAGTGCGTGAGGGGAAAGGTCTGCCCGGCGGCGTGGCGCGCGCCTGTTGACTATAAGTATTCAGACCTCCAGGATGTGAATACAGAATTCACAGTCGCGAGGAGGCATCCCCATGTCAGGACCCCGCCCCGTACGGGCACCGCGCGGTACCGAACTGAGCGCCCTGGGATGGCAGCAGGAAGCCGCCCTGCGCATGTTGCAGAACAACCTCGACCCCGAGGTCGCCGAGCACCCCGACAAGCTCGTCGTCTACGGCGGTACGGGGAAGGCGGCCCGCGACTGGCGCTCGTTCGACGCCATGGTCCGTACGCTGCGCACGCTCAAGCAGGACGAGACGATGCTCGTCCAGTCCGGGCGGCCGGTCGGCGTCATGCAGACCCACGAGTGGGCGCCGCGCGTCCTGATCGCCAACTCCAATCTGGTGGGGGACTGGGCGAACTGGGAGGAGTTCCGCCGCCTGGAGGCGCTCGGGCTCACCATGTACGGCCAGATGACCGCCGGGTCGTGGATCTACATCGGCACGCAGGGCATCCTCCAGGGCACGTACGAGACGTTCGCCGCCGTCGCCGCGAAGAAGTTCGGCGGGACGCTCGCCGGGACGATCACCCTGACCGCAGGGCTCGGCGGCATGGGCGGCGCCCAGCCGCTCGCCGTCACCATGAACGACGGCGTCGCGATCTGTATCGACTGCGACCCGCGCGCCATCGAGCGCCGGATCGAGCACCGCTTCCTGGACGTGAGGGCGGACAGCCTGGAGCACGCCCTCCAGCTGGCAGTCGAGGCGCGCGACGCCCGGCGCCCGCTCTCCATCGGGCTGCTCGGCAACGCGGCGGAGCTGCTGCCCCGCATGCTCGCCGAGGGCGCCCCGGTCGACATCGTCACCGACCAGACCAGCGCGCACGACCCGCTGGCCTATCTGCCGCTCGGCGTCGACTTCGACGACATGGCCTCGTACGCCGCCGAGAAGCCCGCCGACTTCACCCTGCGGGCGCGGGAGTCGATGGCCGCGCACGTCGAGGCGATGGTCGGCTTCATGGATGCCGGGGCGGAGGTCTTCGACTACGGCAACTCCATCCGGGGCGAGGCCCAACTCGCCGGATACGAGCGAGCCTTCGACTTCCCGGGCTTCGTGCCCGCGTACATTCGGCCGCTCTTCTGCGAGGGCAGGGGACCGTTCCGCTGGGCGGCGCTGTCCGGCGAGGCGTCCGACATCCACAAGACGGACAAGGCGATCCTGGAGCTCTTCCCGGAGAACGAGTCCCTGCACCGCTGGATCAAGATGGCCGGCGAGCGGGTCCAGTTCCAGGGGCTCCCGGCGCGCATCTGCTGGCTCGGCCAGGGCGAGCGCGACAAGGCGGGCGACATGTTCAACGACATGGTCGGCAACGGCACCCTCGCCGCGCCCCTCGCGATCGGCCGCGACCACCTCGACTGCGGCTCGGTCGCCTCCCCGTACCGCGAGACCGAGGCCATGCTCGACGGCTCCGACGCGATCGCCGACTGGCCGCTGCTGAACGCCATGGTGAACGTCGCGTCCGGCGCCTCCTGGGTCTCCATCCACCACGGTGGCGGCGTCGGCATGGGCCGCTCCCTCCACGCGGGCCAGGTCTCCGTCGCGGACGGCACGAAGCTCGCGGGCGAGAAGATCCGCCGCGTACTCACCAACGACCCCGGCATGGGCGTCATCCGGCACGTCGACGCGGGCTACGACATCGCGGAGCGCGTGGCCGACGAGCAGGGCGTCCGCATCCCGATGCGCGAGGGCGAGGGCGAGGACGCGTGAGCGGCCGCCGGGGCGACGGCTCCCCCTCACCCGCCTCGCCTCACTCGCAGGCATCACCGACCTCACCGACCTCACTGGATTCATCAACCTCACCTGACTCCCCAACCTCGTCCGCCTCGTTCACCGAGATGTGGGCCGAGCTCGCCCCCCTCGGGCGGGACTCCGGCAGCGGCGGGTACCGGCGGTACGCCTGGTCCGGGGCCGACGCCGACTGCCGGGCCTGGTTCCGGCGGCAGGCCGAGGCCCGCGGGCTCACCCATGAGGTCGACCGGAACGGCAACCAGTGGGCCTGGCTCGGCGACCCCCTGGCCGGTGACGCCGTCGTCACCGGTTCGCACCTCGACTCCGTACCGGACGGGGGCGCCTTCGACGGCCCCCTCGGCGTCGTCTCCTCCTTCGCCGCACTCGATGAACTCCGCCGCAGGGGAGCCCGGCCCATCCGGCCGCTGGCCATCACCAACTTCGGTGACGAGGAAGGCGCCCGCTTCGGCCTCGCCTGCGTCGGCTCCCGGCTCACCGCCGGGCGGCTGACCGCGCAGGACGCCCACCGGCTCCGCGACGCGGACGGCATCACCCTCCCGCAGGCCATGGAGGCCGCCGGATACGACCCCGAGGCCATCGGGCCCGATCCGGAACGCCTCGCCCGCGTCGGAGCGTTCGTCGAACTCCACGTCGAACAGGGACGCGCCCTCGACCTCAGCGGTGACCAGGTCGGGATCGCCTCCGCCATCTGGCCCCACGGGCGCTGGCGGTTCGACTTCCGGGGCGAGGCCAACCACGCGGGCACCACCCGCCTCGTCGACCGGCGCGACCCCATGCTCACGTACGCCGAGACCGTGCTGGCCGCCCGCCGCGAGGCGGAACTGACCGGCGCCCTCGCCACGTTCGGCAAGATCGCGGTCGAGCCGAACGGGGTCAACGCCATCCCCTCCCTCGTACGCGGCTGGCTCGACTCGCGCGCCGCCGACCAGGCCACCCTCGACGCCGTCGTCACCGGCATCGAGCGCGCCGCCCGGGAGTACGCCGAACGGGCCGGGATCGATCTCGATGTCGTACGGGAGTCCTTCACGCCCGTGGTGGAGTTCGAGCACGCCCTGCGCGACGAGCTCGCCAAGATCCTCGAAGGCGGTCGCGGAGCGCGGGGCGGCGCCGGTGACACGGGGCGCGCCGTACCCGTCCTCGGCACCGGCGCGGGACACGACGCGGGTATTTTGTCCGCTTCGGTACCTACCGCCATGCTGTTCGTACGGAACCCCACCGGAATCTCGCACTCGCCGGCCGAGCACGCCGCCGAGGACGACTGCGTGGCCGGGGTGATCGCACTCGCCGACGTACTGGAAGGTCTCGCGTGCAGCTGACAACGGAGCCCACCGGCAAGCCCGTCACCGCGACGTACTGGATGTCCCACGCCTGGCTCGGCACCCATGTCGAGCCGGGCGTCACCCTGGACGTCGCCGGAGACCGCATCGCCGGGGTCCGCACCGGCGTCGACACACCGCCGCCCGGCGCCACGGTGCTGCGCGGCCTGACGCTCCCCGGCCTCGCCAACACCCACTCGCACGCCTTCCACCGGGCCCTGCGCTCCACCGTCCAGGTGGGCTCCGGCACCTTCTGGACCTGGCGCGAGCTGATGTACCAGGCCGCCGCCCGGCTCACTCCCGACACCTATTTCGACCTCGCCCGTGCCACGTACGCCGAAATGGCCCTGGCCGGCATCACCTCCGTCGGCGAATTCCACTATCTGCACCACGCGCCCGGCGGCACGCCCTACGACAACCCGAACGCGATGGGCGAGGCGCTCATCGCCGCCGCGGCCGAAGCGGGCATCCGCATCACCCTGCTGGACACCGCCTACCTCGCCGCCGGATTCGGCGAGAAGCCCAACCGGCACCAGCTGCGCTTCTCCGACACCACCGCCGACGCCTGGGCCGAGCGCGCCTCCCTCCTCAAGGGCGACGACCACACGCTGATCGGCGCCGCCATCCACTCCGTACGGGCCGTCCCGGCCCCGCAGCTGGCCACCGTCGCGGCCTGGGCCGAGGAACGGCAGGCCCCGCTCCACGTCCATCTCTCCGAGCAGACAGCGGAGAACGATGCCTGCCGCGCCGCCCACGGCCGCACCCCCACCCGGCTCCTCGCCGACCACGGGGTCCTCGGCCCGCGCACCACCGGGGTCCACAACACGCATCTCACCGAGGAGGACATCGGGCTGATCGGCTCCTCCGTCACCGGCACCTGCATGTGCCCCACCACCGAACGCGACCTCGCCGACGGCATCGGTCCCGCCGCCGCCCTCCAGCGGGCGGGCTCGCCGCTCTCCCTCGGCAGCGACAGCCACGCCGTCATCGACCTGTTCGAAGAGGCCCGCGCGATGGAGCTCAACGAGCGCCTGCGCACCCATCGACGCGGCCACTGGACGGCGGCGGCCCTGCTCCGCGCCGCCTCCGCGGGAGGGCACACCGCACTCGGCCGACCGGACGCGGGCACCCTCGAACCCGGTGCGCCCGCCGACCTCACGACCATCGCCCTGGACTCCGTCAGAACAGCGGGGCCGGTGCCCCGGATGGCAGCCGAAGCAGCCGTATTCGCCGCCTCCGCCGCTGATGTACGCCATACGGTCGTCGGGGGACGGCACATTGTCCGGGACGGTCTGCACGCACGGATCGAGGACGTCCCCGGAGCACTCGCCTCAGCCATCGCCGCCCTGCACGGCTGAGCCCCGAACCGTCGGAACCCAAGCCGGAACCCAAGCCGGAACTCAAGGAGAACGCTCTCCAGATGACGACGACCGCCATCACCAACATCGCCAGCCTGGTCACCAATGACCCCTCCCTCGGAAACGGGACCCCCCTGGGCCTGATCCGGGACGCGGCCGTCGTCATCGAGGGCGACCGCATCGTCTGGACCGGTGAATCAAGCAAAGCACCCACCACTGACAACGTCCTCGACGCGGCCGGCCGAGCGGTGATCCCCGGCTTCGTCGACTCCCACTCCCACCTCCTCTTCGCGGGCGACCGCACCCAGGAGTTCAACGCCCGGATGTCGGGCCGCCCCTACACCGCGGGCGGCATCCGGACCACGGTCGCCGCCACCCGCGCCGCCTCCGACGACGAGCTCTCCGCCAACGTCGCCCGCTACCTCGCCGAGGCCCTGCGCCAGGGCACCACCACGTTCGAGACCAAGTCCGGCTACGGGCTCACCGTCGAGGACGAGGCCCGCGCCCTGCGCATCGCCGCCCGCCACACCGACGAGGTCACCTACCTCGGCGCCCACGTCGTGCCCCCCGAATACGCCGACGACCCGGCCGGCTACGTCGCTCTCGTCACCGGTCCGATGCTGAACGCCTGCGCCCCGCACGCCCGTTGGATCGACGTCTTCTGCGAGAAGGGCGCCTTCGACGGCGACCAGGCCCGCGCCGTCCTCACCGCGGGCCGGGCCAAGGGCCTGCACCCCCGCATCCACGCCAATCAGCTGACGTACGGCCCCGGCGTCCAGCTCGCCGTCGAACTCGACGCCGCCTCCGCCGACCACTGCACCCACCTCACCGACGCCGACGTCGACGCCCTGGGCCAGGGCGACACGGTCGCCACCCTGCTCCCGGGCGCCGAGTTCTCCACCCGCGCGAGCTGGCCCGACGCCCGCCGCCTCCTCGACGCGGGCGCGACCGTCGCGCTCTCCACGGACTGCAATCCGGGCTCGTCGTTCACCTCTTCCATGCCGTTCTGCGTCGCGCTCGCCGTACGCGACATGGGCATGACTCCCGATGAAGCCCTCTGGTCCGCCACCGCGGGCGGCGCCGCCGCACTGCGCCGTACGGACATCGGCCGCATCACGCCCGGCGCCCGCGCCGACCTCGTACTCCTCGACGCTCCCAGCCATGTCCACCTCGCCTACCGGCCGGGAGTCCCGCTGGTCGGCGCGGTGTGGCAGCGCGGCGAACGCACGGTCTGACCGCGCGACGGGCCGCGCGACGGGGCGGGCGGTACGGCAAGGCACTTGACCGCGCTACGGGGCCGCGCGACGGGGCCGTACATGCGGAAGGACCCGCGCCCATGGCTGGGGCAGGTCCTTCCGCGATGATCTCCGGTGCCGGGGGGGGCGGACCGGTCATTCCTCCAGGGTCAGGCCCTTCCGGAGCTTGACCAGGGTCCGCGAGAGCAGCCTGGACACATGCATCTGCGAGATGCCCAGCTCGTCGCCGATCTCCGACTGGGTCAGATTGGAGACGAACCGGAGCGAGAGGATCATGCGGTCCCGCGAAGGCAGCGCGGCGATGAGCGGCTTCAGGGACTCGACGTACTCGATGCCTTCGAGCCCGTGGTCCTCGTAGCCGATGCGGTCCGCGAGCGCGCCCTCGTGCTCGTCCTCCTCGGGCTTGGCGTCCAGCGAACTCGCGGTGTACGCGTTGCTCGCGGCCATGCCCTCGACGACCTCGTCGGCGGTGATGCCCAGGCGCTCGGCCAGCTCGGTCACGGTGGGCGAGCGGTCCAGCTTCTGGGCGAGCTCGTCGCCCGCCTTGGCCAGGTCGAGCCGCAGCTCCTGCAGGCGGCGCGGCACGCGCACGGACCAGCTGGTGTCGCGGAAGAAACGCTTGATCTCACCGACGATGGTCGGCATCGCGAACGTCGGGAACTCGACGCCGCGGCTCAGCTCGAACCGGTCGATCGCCTTGATCAGGCCGATGGTGCCGACCTGGACGATGTCCTCCATCGGTTCGCTGCGGGAGCGGAACCGGGAGGCGGCGAACTTGACCAGGGCCAGGTTGAGTTCGACCAGGGTGTTACGGACGTAGGCGTACTCGTGGGTGCCCTCTTCGAGGGATTCGAGCCGCTCGAAGAGCGTCTTCGACAGCGCCCTGGCGTCCAGTGCCCCTACTTCGGCGTAGGGCGGGATCTCGGGAAGCCCTTCGAGCCCCGTGTCGCCGGTGTCCGCGGCGGTGCTGTCCGCGGTGGTGCCGGTGCTGCTGGTGGTACTGAGGGTGGTGCTGGTGGTGCTGGTGGTGCTGATGCGCGGGCCGGGTACGGCGTTCGCGGCAGGGGAGTCGGAATCGGTCGGTCCCTGAGGACATATCGACGTCGCGTTGTGGGTACGCGGTTCGTCGAGCCGGGGTGACATGCTTCTCCTCCATCGTTCTCGGCATATGGCTGCCGATGCCCATACGTGTTCCTGCGGTGAAGCGGCGCCTCCAAAGCCGGCCGTGTTTCTGGTGTCCCTCTACCCTTACCCGGTTCGTACGGGGACTTACAAGCGCCAATTACTGCCATATGTCCGCTTTGTTGAGTTCTTCGACTACCGCGTGGCGTACGGAACGCGTACTGTTTTACGAACGTCGGCGGCAGCTACGCATGCGGCCGCACAGGCAGTGACGCGCACAGTGACGAGCGGCGAAGAGGGACGGGCATGGACCGCGGGACGGTCGGCAGTGCGAACCGGGGTCGGCTTCATGTCGAGGCCCGGACCGAGGGACACAGCGAGATTGTGACGCCGGTGGGTGAGCTCGATCACCACACCGCCGATCTGCTGCGCGAACCTTTGGAGAGCGCGGTCGAGCAAGGGCGTGCGCGCCTGGTGGTCGACTGCTCGCGCCTCGAATTCTGTGATTCCACCGGGCTGAATGTGCTGCTCGGTGCCCGCCTCAAGGCTGAGGCGGCCGGGGGAGGGGTCCATTTGGCCGGCATGCTGCCCGTCGTGGCGAGAGTTTTCGAGATCACCGGGGCCGAGGCGGTTTTCACCGTCCACGCCACTCTCGCCGAGGCGCTGGACACCTGACCGCGCCGCGTTTCGTGGCCCTGGGCGCCTTGAGTGTCGCCTGTGTCACGCGATCGCATGGATGAAGTGGGTGTTGTCACGATTCGGCCGGGCAGGAGACATCCCGGCGGCGTCCTAGCGGCCCGCACACTCTGAATCTGATCAGTATCTGTTCGATGGCGACACGGTGAATCGGTGAGGTGAAGCGCTGATGAGCACCACCCGGCAGCATCCGCCGGGCGACCTCGGCCGCGAGCCGGACGGCGCGGGCGCATCCTCGCCCGTTCCGGCGGAGCGGCAGTGGCGCACGCTCTCACTGGGGCAGGCCAGCGGCATCGTTCCGATGGCCCGCGACTTCGCCCGGGAGGCGCTCCATGACTGGGGCTGGCTCCCGGCGTCCACCGCCGACCGCCGTGCCGCCGCCGAGGACGTCCTGCTGGTCGTCTCCGAGCTGGTCACCAACGCCTGCCTGCACGCGGAGGGCCCCGAGGAGCTCCGTATCGGCTGCATGGCGAAGGTGCTGCGGGTGGAGGTCGTCGACCGCGGCGCCGGGCAGCCCGCACCGCGCACCCCGCACCGGGCCGGACGGCCCGGTGGCCACGGCATGTTCATCGTGCAGCGGCTCTGCCTGGACTGGGGCGTGCAGCGTACGCCCGACGAGCCGGGCAAGACCGTCTGGGCGGAACTCGCCGCTCCCGCGTAACTCGCGGCGCTTCACCGCGCCCGCCCCTCCCCGCACACCGCCCACACCTATGAACACCCAAGAGCGCGCCGGATCGGCGCGCTTTTTGTCTTCCCTCCACAAGGCGCCGGGCGTACCTTGAGCGCCCAATCTGATGTGTCGTCAGCAAATCGCGCCGGTACGGAGCATGGCGCGCGGCGACTTCCGGCGTGAGGGGAACACGAGGTGTCGAACCAGAAGCGGACAGCGCTGGCGCTGGCGTCTGCGCTGGCGGGCTCGGTGGTGCTGATGGCCGCACCCGCCGCGCATGCCGAGGTCGTGGACGTCAACTACCAGTGTCAGACGCCCATCGGGCCCAAAGGCGCGGTGTCGCCCATCGATATCAAGGGCGTCAAGAGCGGCAGCGGCTACCAGCTCACCATGTCCTTCCAGAAGGGGGTCTCCGCCAGCCCGGTCGAACTGGGCAAGGGGGCCATGAAGCCGAGCGCGGTGATCAAGCTGGGCGGCGCCGAGCAGGGGCAGATCCAGGTGACCGGACCGGCCAACTCGGAGGCCATACCGCCCAACACCCCCATCAAGATCAGTGACTTGTCGGGTACGTACACCCCGAAGAAGAGCGGCAAGGTCACCTTCACCGCCGGGGTGCTCACCATCAAGGCGGTCGGTACGACCACCACCTGCACGCCCAAGAACAGCCCCGGTCCTTCGCTCGAACTCGATGTGCGGGGTCCGGGCGGATCCTCGGGTGGCTCGGGCGGCACCCCCGCGACCACTCCGGCGGGCGGCGGAGAACTGCCGAAGACCGGCCCGCTCGACTCCGCGGCGGCGCTCGGCACGCTCGGCGGCACCGTGCTGCTGACCGGGGCGGCCGGGGTGCTGTGGCTGACCCGGCGCGGGCAGCGGACCACGGGCTGAGCCCACGCCTCCGTGCCGCCCGCGCCGATAGACACGCGGGTCGTGCAGGGCCGTAGGGGTCGACGGGCCGTACATGCCGTACATGCCGTACAGGGAGCATCAAGGGAGCGGGAGCCGTCCATGTCGCCGTTGACCGCGTACGCCGCCCGAGCGGCGCTCACCGTACTGCTGTGCGCCTGCTCCATCAGCCCGGTGGCGGCGGCGGACGGCTCCTCGGGCACCACGGCCTCCGCCGGCTGGGTGGCGCGGCCGGCGGCCGGGGGCACCCGTACCGGCGACAGCGGGCGGCCGTACTTCTACCTGGAGGGCGTACCCGGAACGGTCCTCCAGGACCGGCTCTCGGTGACCAACCCGGGCCGTACCCCGCTGACCGTACGGCTGCGGGGCGCCGACACGTACCGGGGACAGGGCGGTGACCCGGCCGTACGGGAGGCGAAGGGCTCCACCGGGGCAGGGGCCGGGGCGTGGCTGCGGCTCGCCTCGGGGAAGGTGACCGTGCCCGGCCGCACCCGCGCCGAGGTGCCGTTCGCCGTCACCGTGCCCCCGGACACGGCGCCCGGCGACCACCCCGGGGCGATCGTGGCGGAGAGCGGCGGCCGTACGGTGGGCGTCCCGATCCGGCTGAGGGTCGGCGGGCCGACGCTGGCGGCGCTCACCGTGGAAGACGTCGCGGTGTCCGGGCGGACCATCCACTACACGCTGGTCAACCGGGGCAATGCGACCCTGGCGCCGCGTTTGGCCGTGAGCGCCGACGGGGTCTTCGGCGCGCTGCTGCGCCGCGAGGCCCGCGCCCTGCCGCTGGAACTGCTCCCCGGACAGCGGGTGAAGCTCACCGAACCCTGGCGGGACGCCCCCGCCCTCGACTCCGCGACCGTCCGGCTGCGGGTCACGGCCGCGGGCGGTGCGAGCGACGAGGCGTCGGCCTCGGCGACGTACGTCCCCGGAGCCCCGTTGGCGGGCGGTGCGCTGCTCGTCCTGGGCGTCCTCGCGGCAGGCGCGTACCGGCTCCGGCTCCGTCACCGGCTTCGTCTCCGGCTTCGGATTCGGATTCGTTACGGACATCGACAGGACTCCGACGAAAGGCACGTGGTGAAGGCGGGAGCGGACACGTGAGGGAACTGACCGGACCGGCGACCCCAGGACGCGGCAACCACCGCCGACCCCCCGTACCGCTTCGCGCGCCGCTGACCGCACCGCTCCGCGCGCCGCTGCCGAAGCTGCTCGTCGCGCTGCTTCTCTGCCTGCTGCCCGCGCTGCTGCTCCTGGGCTCCACCGGCGCCCGTGCGGCGGACGGCCGACCCGCCGTCACGCTGTCCAAGAAGGAGGCGGGCAAGGGCGGCGAGATCACCGTCAAGGGCAGTGGCTGGCGCGCCGACACCCTGCTGATGCTGCTGATCTGCGGGCAGTCCACGCCGGACAAGGGCGTGATCGGCGGCACCAACTCCTGCGCCAACGCCGACGGCAGGGCCGTCACCACTGACAAGACCGGCGCCTTCAGTAAGAAGATGCCGGTGGCCGAGCCGCCGAAACCCTGCCCGTGTGTGGTGCATGTCGTCACGGTCACCGGGGAACAGGCCGTCGCCGACGCGGTGTTCACGGTCGCCGGGCACCCGACGGCACCGCTGCCGCGGCCGACGGACGGCGGGAAGCTCGCGGTGCTGGCCACCACCCGGCTGGAGGGCGACGGTTCACTGCTCACCTGGTTCGGCGCTCCGGCTTCGCGGCGGCTGGTCGTCACCGTCGGCAATCTCGGCTCGGCCCCGGTCACGGACCCCGTCTTCGAGGTGGGCACCGCGCACGGTGTGTACGCCCCGCAGTGGGAGGAACACCAGTGGCGCGGCACCGTCGCGCCCGGCCGCAAGGCGCAGATCAAACTCCCGGTCGAACTGGCGGCGGGCGCCCACGGCGACTACCAGGTCTCCCTGCGGTACGGCACGAAAGTGCTTGCCGAGCAGCCCTGGGGAGTGGGCCGCCCCTGGGGCGTGACGCTCTTCTGGATCCTGCTGTGCGTCGTCGTCCCGGCCGCCGTCTTCCGTATCGGCATGGCGATCGTCGACAAGGTACGGCCCCGCCCGGACCGGGCGGGTACCCGGTCCGGGCGCCACCGCCATCCGCAGGCGCCGGAGGCGACCGCGAAACCGCCCGGCCTGCGCCGCGGGGGCGGCACGGCACCGCAGGCGCCCCCGGCCGAAGGCGCGACGGCCACGGCCACGACCACGGCCGCGCTGCCGTGGTTCACCCCGGATTCCGCACCGTCAGAGAACCGACCCACGACGAAGGGACATTCGTGAGCACGCAACGGAGGATGAGCGCGGCCGGAGTCGCGCTGATGCTCGGCGGCGCGGGCATTCTGCTGGCCGCGAGCCCGGCCCAGGCCGCCGACGTCTCGTACAGCACGGAGTGCATACCGCCGCCCATTTCGGGGCTGCCCGCCGTACAGGGCACCACCAAGGTGCAGCTGACCGCGCCCGCCGAGGCGAAGGTCGGTGACGAGATCGAGGTCGTCTGGAAGACGGTGGCGGCCGCTTCCAGGAATCCCGACATCCTCGACCTGGACAAGGACACGGTGAAGCCGACCGGCACCATCAAGGTGGGCGGTGCGGCGAGCGGTGAACTGAAGCTGGAAGGGCCGCGGCAGAACCCGCCGATCCCGAAGAACAGCCCCATGGTGCTGCCCGACATGAAGGGCACGCTGAAGCTGGACAAGGCCGGGGAGATCACGCTGACCCCGGACGCGTACAGCATCAACGTGTCGAAGCCGATCTCCACGGACACCAAGTGCGCCCCGAAGGAGGCTGTCCAGCCCGGCGCCACGATCAAGGTGACGGACGGCGGCGGCACCACGACCGGCGGCACCACGACCGGTGGTACGACCAACGGTGGCACGACCGCCGGTGGTACGACCGCCGGTGGTACGACGGCAGGGGGCACGACATCCGGCGGTACGACGGCGGGCGGTACGTCGGCCGGTGGCACGGACTCCGGGGGCTCCGGCTCCGGAGGGTCCGGCGGCTCCAGCGGCGGCGGCGAGGGGCAGACGGACTTCCCCGGCAAGGAGGTGTCCGTCGCGTACGCCTGCAAGACGCCCATCGGGGACAAGAAGGCCACGTCCCCCGTGAAGATCAGCGCCAAGAAGAGCGGCGGCGGTTACGCCCTCACCGTGAAGTTCAGCAAGTCGGTGATGGACAGCCCGATCGACATCCCCGCGAACCAGGTGAAGCCCTCCATGGAGGTCAAGCTCGGCGGGGCGGACAAGGGCACCGTCCATGTCGTGGGCCCGCTGAACAAGGAGGTCATCAAGACCGGCGCACCGATCGAGATCCCCGATCTCACCGGTACGTACAAGCCGGGCGCGAGCGGGAAGTCCACGCTGAGCCCCGGCGTACTGACCGTGCTGGCCGCCGGTACGACGACGACCTGCACCCCGCCCGCGGGGGTCGCCGCCTCGCTGGAACTGGACACCTCCGCCCAGCCGGGCGGGGCGTCGGGCGGTGGCACGGCGGGCTCCGGCGGCGCCGCGGCATCCGGCGGCGGTACGGACTCCGGCGGCGGTCTGGCCGCCACCGGCGCCGAGGACGACGGAGCCCTGCGCGCACTCGGTCTGGTCGCCGGTACGGCGATCCTGCTGGGCGGCGCGGTGTTCACGTTCACCCCGTGGCGCAGGCTGCGCGGTACTCGCTG
The DNA here is from genome assembly GCF_026340105.1 of Streptomyces sp. NBC_01433. NCBI lineage: Bacteria > Bacillati > Actinomycetota > Actinomycetes > Kitasatosporales > Streptomycetaceae > Streptomyces > Streptomyces sp. NBC_01433. The sequence continues at coordinate 3,499,838 of NZ_JAPEPM010000001.1, forward strand.
ACGCACCCCACGACGGGACGGCCCGCACGACGGGACGCACCGCACGATGGGACGCACCGTAACGACGGGACGCACCGCACGACGGGACGCACCGTAACGACGGGACGCACCGCACGACGAAGGGCCGCCGCACCGTTCTCCCGGTGCGGCGGCCCTTCCCTTCACGGATGGCGCGCGTCAGTACGCGTCAGCGCACATCACCCATGAGGGTGGTGACCTTCTTGCGGTACATCCAGATCGAGAACCCGGCCACGATCGCGAGCGCCGCTTCCAGCCCCACCAACCCGGTCCTGTTCAGATCCACCCCGGCCAGCGACAGCAGGCTGGTGGTGCAGTCGCCCGCGGTGACGGCCAGGAACCAGACACCCATCATCTGGCTGCCGTACTTCGCCGGAGCCATCTTCGTGGTGACCGAGAGGCCGACCGGCGAGAGGCACAGCTCACCGACGGTCTGCAGGAAGTAGATCGATACCAGCCACATCGGGCTGACCTTGTCGCCGTCCGAGGCCAGCGTCAGCGGCATCATGAAGACGAGGAACGACACCCCGACCAGGAACAGGCCCGAGCCGAACTTGACGACCGTGCTCGGCTCCTTGCCGCGCCGGTTGAGGGCCAGCCAGATCCAGGCCACCACCGGCGCGAGCGCCATGATGAAGACCGGGTTGACGGACTGGTACCAGGAGGTCGGGAAGTCCACACCGAACAGGCTGTTCGTGGTCGAGGACTTACCGAAGAGCGACAGCGTCGAGCCGCCCTGGTCGTAGATCATCCAGAAGACGGCCGCCGCCACGAAGAACCAGATGTAGCCGGACATCTTCGACTGCTCGGTGGCGGAGAGGTCCTTGTCCCGCTTTATGCGCGCCAGCACGGCGACCGGAATGACCAGACCGGCGATGGTGATCGGGACGAGCGCCCAGTTCAGCGTGTAGACGTCCGTGGCCACCAGCACGCCGTAGAAGACGACGGCGACGATCAGCCAGAGCAGACCCTTGCGCAGGGTGGAGCGGCGCTCCTGGGCCGACAGCGGCTTCGGGACGACGCTGGAGCGGGCGTCCAGGTGGCGCGTACCGATGAGGAACTGGGCCAGACCCAGCGCCATGCCGAGCGCGGCGATGGCGAAACCGAGGTGCCAGTTCACCTTCTCGCCGACCGTGCCGATGATCAGCGGGGCGGCGAAGGCACCGAGGTTGATGCCCATGTAGAAGACGGTGAAGCCACCGTCGCGTCGCGGGTCGTCCGGGCCGGAGTAGAGATGGCCGACCATCGTGGAGATGTTGGCCTTCAGCAGACCGGAACCGAGCGCGACCAGCGCCAGACCGGCGAAGAACGTGCCGGTGCCGGGCAGGGCCAGCGTCAGGTGGCCGAGCATGATGACCCCGGCCGAGATGGTGACCGTCTTGCGCGGCCCCCAGACGCGGTCGCCGAACCAGCCGCCGGGCATGGCGAGCAGGTAGACCATCGCCATGTAGATGGAGTAGATCGCGGTGGCGGTCGCCGCGTTCATGTCCAGGCCGGAGCTGGAGACGAGGTAGAGCGGGAGCAGGGCCCGCATGCCGTAGAAGCTGAAGCGCTCCCACATCTCGGTCATGAAGAGAGTGGCCAGGCCGCGGGGGTGGCCGAAGAAGGTCTTTCCGCCAGTCGTACTGGCCGAATCCTTCGTCAGGCTGGACGCCATGGTCGATCCTTGCTGGTCGGGACGCGCCGCCTGGTGAGCGTGACGCGCCCGGTGGGGGGTGGCCGGCACCGACACGGGCAGCCCCACCCCCGACGCCTGAAAGGGGATTCGCCCCGTACGCCGGGCTCCGTAGGGGAGAGCTCGGCGCCGCGGGCTGGGGAAGAACCGCATCGGGATCCACGCCCGGCGCGCGTCGTCGCGCTCCGGGCCCGGCCCACAGGTCATTCACTCATGTCACGGCCGGCGGGTAACCGGCCCGCACACAAAAGAGACCCTTGGCGCTTAAAGCTGCCCAAAGGTCTTTGAGTAGTGCAACAGGCGTCGGGACACCATACGACACGCCATGGCCAGATATGAAAGGACATGAGACCTGGATCACAGGTGAGGGAGGAATCAGCTCGCACATTCAAAGGCGTCAGTCCGTTTTGTGGCCCAAACCCGCAGGCGTTGGCGAGTGCCTCACTCCGGGCGCCCTGCGCGGTCTACCATCACCACATGACCCGTGTACTGCTCGCCGAGGACGACGCATCCATCTCGGAGCCACTGGCCCGCGCACTGCGTCGGGAGGGTTACGAGGTCGAGGTCCGCCAGGACGGTCCGACCGCGCTCGACGCCGGACTCCAGGGGGGCGTCGACCTGGTCGTCCTCGACCTGGGCCTGCCCGGGATGGACGGCCTCGAAGTCGCCCGACGGCTCCGCGCCGACGGCCACACCGTGCCGATCCTGGTGCTGACGGCCCGCGCCGACGAGGTCGACACGGTGGTCGGCCTCGACGCGGGGGCCGACGACTACGTCACCAAGCCGTTCCGCCTCGCCGAACTCCTCGCCCGGGTCCGCGCGCTGCTGCGCCGCGGCGCCACCGAACCCGCCCCGCAGCCCGCCACCCACGGCGTCCGGATCGACGTCGAGTCGCACCGGGCCTGGATGGGCGAGGAGGAACTCCAGCTCACCGCGAAGGAGTTCGACCTGCTGCGGGTCCTGGTCCGGGACGCCGGGCGGGTCGTCACCCGCGACCAGCTGATGCGCGAGGTCTGGGACACCACCTGGTGGTCCTCCACCAAGACGCTCGACATGCACATCTCCTGGCTCCGCAAGAAGCTCGGCGACGACGCGGCCAACCCCCGCTACATCGCGACGGTCCGGGGCGTCGGCTTCCGGTTCGAGAAGAGCTGACGCGGAACCGGAAGAGCTGACGAAACGAAGCAGTCATGCGCCGTCGACTGATCAACTCCACGCTCGCCGTGGTACTCGTGGTGATCGCCGTCTTCGGTGTCTCCCTGGTCATCGTGGAGACCCGCACCATCAGCGCCAGCGCCCAGGAGAGCGTCGACACCGAGGCACTGCGGCTGATCAGCGTCGTGGAGAGCCGGCTGCTGGGCGAGGAGCGGATCACCTCCCCGGTACTGGCCGAGCAGGTCGACTCCAGCCGCTACGCCCTGGTCGAGATCCGCGGCCGGGCTCCCATCGAGGTCGGCGAGCGCCCCACCGGCAACGTCATCCGCAGCTCGGCCGAGGGGGAGCGGGGCGAGAAGGTCACCGTCGAGGAGTCCAGCTCGGCCGTCACCCGTGAGGTCGGCCGGACCCTGCTGATCATCGGCGCGGTGGCGCTGCTCGCGATCGTCTCCGCGGTACTCCTCGCCGTACGCCAGGCCAACAAGCTGGCCTCGCCCCTCACCGACCTCGCCGAGACCGCCGAACGCCTCGGCTCCGGCGACCCGCGCCCGCGCCACAAGCGCTACGGGGTGCCGGAGCTGGACCGCGTCGCCGACGTCCTGGACGCCTCGGCCGAACGTATCGCCCGGATGCTGACCGCCGAGCGACGTCTGGCCGCCGATGCCTCGCACCAGCTGCGCACCCCGCTGACCGCGCTCTCCATGCGGATCGAGGAGATCTCCGTCACCGACGACCCGGACACGGTGAAGGAGGAGGCGAACATCGCCCTCACCCAGGTCGAGCGGCTCACGGACGTGGTGGAGCGGCTGCTGACCAACTCCCGCGACCCGCGTACCGGCTCCGCCGTCGCCTTCGACCTGGACGAGGTCGTCAAGCAGCAGATCGAGGAGTGGCGCCCGGCCTACCGCAGCGCGGGCCGCGCCATCGTCTGCTCGGGCAAGCACGGCATGCGGGCCGTCGGCACCCCGGGCGCGGTCGCCCAGGTGCTGGCCGCGCTGATCGAGAACTCCCTGATGCACGGCGGCGGCACCGTCGCCCTGCGGACCAGGGTCACCGGCAACCAGGCGGTCATCGAGGTGACGGACGAGGGCCCCGGGGTCCCCGCCGATCTCGGGGCGCGGATCTTCGAGCGGACCATCAGCGGCCGCAACTCCACCGGGATCGGCCTGGCCGTCGCCCGGGACCTCGCGGAGGCGGACGGCGGGCGGCTCGAACTGCTCCAGCAGCAGCCCGCGGTGTTCGCGCTCTTCCTCAGCCGGGTGGCGCTCAACCGCAAGGATCCGGAGCGCCCGGTCCGCTGAGCGCGCCGCGCGGCCTCAGCGGCGTACGCGTACGGGTTCCGGAGCGATCCGGACCGGACGTCGGCGGGACAGCGTCAGCGGGGCAGAGTCACCGAGCCGGGTGCCACGGGGCCGGACGGCGTCACCGGGGCGGAGGGCGTCACCAAGCCGGACGTCTTCACCGGGGCAGCCGGGGCAGCCGGGGCAGCCGGCGTCATCGGGTCGGACGGTCCTCGCTGCTCCAGAAACTTCTCCGGGCTGAGCACGGCCTCCTCGGCAGGCAGCGCCTTGAACACCCAGGTGCGGTAGGACCAGAAGCGGAACAGGGTGGCGATCCCGATGCCGAGGATCTTGAAGACATTGCTCTGGACCGGGCTGTTCCAGCCGAAGCCGTACGTCGCCAGGTACAGCACACCGGTCTCGATGACCGCGCCCACCGCGCTGAACAGCAGGAACAGCATCAGCTCGCGGGTCCGGCCGGTCTTGTCGCGGTCCCGGTAGGTCCAGTAACGGAAGCCCACGTAGTTGAAGAGGATGGCGACGCAGGTCCCCATCAGTCCCGCCCGCACCACCGGGATGTCCGTGGTGCGCCAGATCAGGTTGGAGACCGCGATATTGACCAGCAGGCCGAACGCGCCGACCGCGCCGAACTTGGCGACCTCCCGGGCCAGCAGATCAAGCCGGGTCCGCAGTGCGCCCCGTTCGCTCATGGTGATCGCTCAGCCCCGTCCGTAGGTGTGGTCAACCCCGTCATGCTAACCAGCCCTCCCGTGTGATGCCCATGAGGAGCAGACGGAGCCGGGCGGAGCCGGACGGCGTCGGGGGAGCACCTGGACGGCGGATACCCTGGAGGCGTGACGTTCCCGGTAGTCGGCATGGTCGGCGGCGGTCAGCTCGCCCGTATGACCCACGAGGCGGGTATCCCCCTCGGCCTGAAATTCAAGCTCCTCAGTGACACTCCTCAGGACTCGGCCGCCCAGGTGGTCGGCGAAGTCGTCATCGGCGACTATCGCGACCTGGAGACGCTGCGTGCCTTCGCGCAGGGCTGCGATGTGATCACCTTCGATCACGAGCACGTCCCGACCGAGCATCTGCGGGCCCTGGAGGCGGACGGCATCCCCGTGCGCCCCGGCCCCGATGCCCTGGTCCACGCCCAGGACAAGGGGGTGATGCGCGCCAAGCTCATGGAGATCGGTGTGCCCTGCCCCCGCCACCGCATCGTGAGCGACCCGGCCGACGCCGCGGCCTTCGCCGAGGAGGCCGGGGGCTTCCCCGTCGTCCTGAAGACCGTGCGCGGCGGCTACGACGGCAAGGGCGTGTGGGTGGTCCGCTCCGAGGCGGAGGCCGCCGAACCGTTCCGGGCCGGGGTCCCGGTCCTGGCGGAGGAGAAGGTCGACTTCGTACGGGAGCTGGCGGCCAACATCGTCCGCTCGCCGCACGGCCAGGCCGTCGCCTACCCGGTCGTGGAGTCGATACAGACCGACGGTGTCTGCGACACGGTCATCGCCCCCGCCCCCGGTCTCGACGAGAAGCTGGCGGGCGAGGCCCAACAGCTCGCCCTCCGGATCGCGGCCGAGCTCGGCGTCGTCGGCCACCTCGCGGTCGAGCTGTTCGAGGTCCGGGGACCGGACGGGAAGCCCGGCATCCTCGTCAACGAACTGGCGATGCGCCCCCACAACTCCGGGCACTGGACCCAGGACGGCGCGATCACCTCGCAGTTCGCCAACCACGTACGGGCCGTCCTCGACCTGCCGCTCGGCGACCCGCGCCCGCGCGCCCCCTGGACGGTCATGTGCAACGTCCTGGGCGGCGACTACCCGGACATGTACCAGGCGTACCTGCACTGCATGGCCCGCGATCCGCAGCTCAAGATCCACATGTACGGCAAGGACGTGAAGCCCGGCCGCAAGGTCGGACACGTCAACACCTACGGCGACGATCTGGCGGACGTGCGGGAGCGCGCCCGGCACGCGGCCGACTACCTGCGAGGAACGATCACCGAATGACTTCCCCCCGCACCGGAACCTCCTCGGGTACCTCACCCGTCATCGGCATCGTCATGGGCTCGGACTCCGACTGGCCCGTGATGGAGGCGGCCGCGAAGGCGCTCGACGAGTTCGGGATCCCGTACGAGGTCGACGTCGTCTCCGCCCACCGCATGCCGCGCGAAATGATCGCGTACGGCGAGCAGGCGGACGGCCGCGGGCTGAAGGCGATCATCGCGGGCGCGGGCGGCGCGGCCCACCTGCCCGGCATGCTGGCGTCCGTCACCCCGCTGCCCGTCATCGGCGTACCGGTCCCGCTGAAGTACCTGGACGGCATGGACAGCCTGCTCTCCATCGTGCAGATGCCCGCCGGGGTCCCCGTCGCCACCGTCTCGGTCGCCGGCGCACGCAACGCGGGCCTGCTCGCAGCCCGGATCCTCGCCACCCACGACAGCGAGCTGCTGGCCCGGATGCGGGAGTTCCAGCGGGAACTCAACGAACAGGCCACCGAGAAGGGCAAGCGGCTGAGGTCCAAGGTCGAGGGCTCCGACTCCTTCGGCTTCGGAAAGTAGGCGCCCGATGGACTACCTGGACCGGGCCCGGGAGCTCCTCGCCGCCCACCCCGTCGTCGACGGCCACAACGATCTGCCGTGGGCACTGCGCGAACAGGTCGGCTACGACCTGAACGCACGGGACATCGCCGTCAGCCAGACCGGTCTCCTGCACACCGACATCCCCCGGCTGCGCGCCGGTGGCGTCGGTGCCCAGTTCTGGTCGGTCTACGTCCGCACGGACATGCGCGGCGACCAGGCGGTCAGCGCCACCCTCGAACAGATCGACGTGGTCGCCGAGCTGATCGCCCGCTACCCCACGCAGCTGCGGCGCGCGCTGAGTGCCGACGACATGGAGCTCGCCCGCGCCGAGCGCCGGATCGCCTCCCTGATGGGCGCCGAGGGCGGCCACTCGATCAACAACTCGCTGGGCACCCTGCGGGCCCTGCACACCCTCGGCGTCCGCTACATGACGCTGACCCACAACGACAACATCGACTGGGCGGACTCGGCGACCGACACCCCGCGCATCGGCGGCCTCTCGGAGTTCGGCCACGAGGTCGTACGGGAGATGAACCGCGTCGGCATGCTGGTCGACCTCTCCCATGTCGCGGCCACCACGATGCGGGACGCGCTCGCCACCAGCACCGCGCCGGTGATCTTCTCGCACTCCTCCGCCCGGACGGTCTGCGACCACCCGCGCAACATCCCCGACGACGTGCTGGCCGCGCTCCCGCGCAACGGCGGCATCGCCATGGCGACGTTCGTCCCGAAGTTCGTGCTGCCCGAAGCCGGCGACTGGACCCTGGCCGCCGACCGGAACATGCGCGAGCACGGGATGCACCACCTCGACACCACCCCGCAGGCCATGCGCGTCCACGAGGACTTCGAGGCGTCCTACCCCCGCCCGGTGGCCACCGTGGGGACGATCGCCGACCACCTCGACCACATGCGGACGGTCGCCGGTATCGATCACATCGGCATCGGCGGCGACTACGACGGCACGGCGTTCCTCCCGCGCGGCCTGGAGGACGTCTCCGGCTACCCGAACCTGATCGCCGAGCTCCTCGCCCGAGGCTGGTCCGACACCGACCTGGCCAAGCTGACCTGGCGGAACGCGGTACGGGTACTGCGCGACGCGGAAGCTGTCGCGCGGGACCTCCAGACCCGGCGCGGCCCGTCCCACGCCACGATCGACGAGCTGGACGGCCCGGTCGTCTGACTCTGTTCTGCGGGGTACGGGTCCGGATCGGGTCCGTACCCCCGCAAACGGTGGGAGGGTGTGCCCCTCAACCCCTCGGCCCCCTCAGCCGTCAGCCCGCGCAGAGACAGAACGGGTGACCGGCGGGATCCGCGTACACCCGGAACGACCGCTTTCGGTCCGCCGCGTCCAGCACCCGCGCCCCCAGGGCGAGCACCTCACGCTCCGCCGCGTCCAGGTCCGTCACGGTCAGGTCCAGATGGAACTGCTGGGACCCCTCCGGACTCGGCCACCGCGGCGGTACGTAGCCGGGTGCGGCCTGGAACGCGAGCGGGGTGCCCGCACCTCCGGTGAGCTCCACCCACTCGTCCCCGTCGCCCTCAAGGTGCTCGAAGGTGCCGCCCAGCACGGCGGCGTAGAAACCGGCGAGCGCGGCAGGATCGGGGCAGTCCAGTACGACGGTGCCCAACGTGGCGATGGCCATGATGCTTCTCCTCCAGGCGTCGAGGGAGTTACCGGCGGACGGGCTTGGACGGCAACCGTTACTTCATGCTGCGGCATTGGGGGTAACGTCGCAACCATGAATGAGAGGGCAGCGGCACCCGGAGCACTCGTCCTGATCGAGGACCTGGTCAACACGCTGAACATCGAGACCGGCGTCGACACCCTCGACACGGCGGACGGCCGCGCCACGTTCGGCCTCACCGAGGCCGAGGCGCCCGGCGCCCGGGACCTGCGCGAGGCGCTGCGCCGCGCCTGTCTGGCCCACGCGGGCCACCGGCTGCCCGAAGGCGCCCCGGAGCCGCCCCCGCTCGACGAACTGCTGGCCGCCGCGCCCCTGCGGGTGACGGTCGACGCCACGGGCGCGGCGGCGCTCCGGCCCGCCGTCGAGTCCCCGGACTCCGCGGCCCTCGCCGCCCTCACCGCCGGTGTCGCGCAGTCCGTCGCCGCCGCGGTGGCCGACGGGACCTGGATGCGGCTCAAGGCGTGCGAGGCGGAGGACTGCCACTGGGTCTACTACGACCGCAGCCCGGCGGGGCGGCGCCGCTGGTGCTCCATGTCGGTCTGCGGGGCCCGCGCCAAGATGCGTACCTACCGCGCCAGGCGCGCGTAGGGCCGTGCCGCCGGTTCAGGCCCTCGGGCGGCCCATCGCCCGGTACGTCCAGCCGGCCCCGCGCCACACCTCGCTGTCCAGCGCGTTGCGGCCGTCCAGGATGATCCGGTGGGTCACGGCCTCGCCCAGCACCGCCGGGTCCAGCTCGCGGAACTCGCGCCACTCCGTGAGGTGCAGCACCACATCCGCGCCGCGCACCGCGTCCAGCGCCGAGTCCGCGTAACCGAGCGTCGGGAACAGCCGCCGGGCGTTGTCCATGCCCTTGGGGTCGAAGACCGTGACCTGGCCGCCCTGGAGGTGGATCTGCCCGGCCACGTTCAGCGCGGGGGAGTCGCGTACGTCGTCGGAGTCCGGCTTGAACGTCGCGCCGAGCACCGCCACCCGCTTGCCCAGGAAGGAATCGCCGCCCACCGCCTCCCGGGCGAGCTCCACCATGTGGCCGCGGCGCCGCATATTGATGGAGTCGACCTCGCGGAGGAAGGTCAGCGCCTGGTCCGCGCCCAGCTCACCGGCGCGCGCCATGAACGCCCGGATGTCCTTGGGCAGACAGCCGCCGCCGAACCCGATCCCGGCCCGCAGGAACTTCTTGCCGATCCGCTCGTCGTGCCCGATGGCCTCGGCCAGCTTCACCACATCGCCGTCGGCGGCCTCGCAGACCTCGGCCATGGCGTTGATGAACGAGATCTTGGTCGCCAGGAACGAGTTGGCGGAGGTCTTCACCAGTTCGGCGGTCGGGAAGTCGGTCACCACGAACGGCGACCCCTCGGCGACCGGTACCGCGTACACCTCGCGCAGCAGCTTCTCGGCGCTCTCGCTCTCCACGCCGACCACGATCCGGTCGGGGTGCAGGGTGTCCTTCACGGCGAAGCCCTCGCGCAGGAACTCCGGATTCCAGGCCAGCTCCGCAGCCGCGCCCACCGGCGCCAGCTCCGCGAGCCGGGCCGCGAGCCGGGCGGCGGAGCCCACCGGCACGGTCGACTTCCCGACGACGAGGGCGGGCCGGGTGAGCTGGGGCGCGAGCGACTCGAAGGCACTGTCCACATAGCTCATGTCGCAGGCGTACTCGCCGTGCTTCTGCGGAGTGTTCACGCAGACGAAGTGCACGTCGCCGAAGGCGCCCACCTCCTCCCAGGAGGTGGTGAACCGCAGCCGGCCGGTGGAGCCCTCGATGCCCTCGACGTGCTTCTGGAGGATCTCTTCGAGCCCCGGTTCGTACATCGGCACCCGGCCGGCCGAGAGCAGCTCGATCTTCTCCGGCACGACATCGAGGCCGAGGACTTCGAAGCCCAGCTCCGCCATGGCCGCGGCATGGGTGGCACCGAGGTAGCCGGTGCCGATCACAGTGATCCTGAGGGCCATGAAGTGCTCCTGGAAGATACGGACGGGCGTGCGGAGCCGAGCATAGTCGGGCCCTCCGGCCGCGGAATTGCCCGTCTCCTTTTGCCTGGAATGCCCTCTGTGCCCCACCCCTGTCGTGAAGCTCACGTGTCATGCGCGTAGTCCATCGAGCGGGCTGACCACTAAAATTGGGTTACTTAACGGTAGTTAGCACCTTGGGGAGTGAGCGTCTTGGCGGGTTCGACCGAATTCGACCTGTACCGTCCGGCCGAGGAGCACGACATGCTCCGCGAAACGATCCGTTCGCTCGCCGAGGCGAAGATCGCCCCGTTCGCCGCAGCCGTGGACGAGGAGGGCCGCTTCCCGCAGGAGGCGCTGGACGCTCTGGTCGCCTCGGACCTGCACGCCGTCCACGTCCCGGAGGAGTACGGCGGCGCCGGTGCGGACGCGCTGGCCACGGTCATCGTGATCGAGGAGGTGGCCCGCGCCTGCGCGTCCTCCTCCCTCATCCCGGCCGTGAACAAGCTGGGCTCGCTCCCGGTGATCCTCTCCGGCTCCGAGGCGCTGAAGAAGAGGTACCTGGGCCCGCTCGCCAAGGGCGACGCGATGTTCTCGTACGCCCTCTCCGAGCCGGACGCGGGATCGGACGCGGCGGGCATGAAGACCAAGGCCGTCCGCGACGGTGACTTCTGGGTCCTCAACGGGGTGAAGCGCTGGATCACCAACGCGGGCGTCTCCGAGTACTACACGGTCATGGCCGTCACCGACCCGGCCAAGCGCTCCAAGGGCATCTCGGCGTTCGTCGTCGAGAAGTCGGACGAGGGTGTCTCCTTCGGCGCCCCGGAGCGGAAGCTCGGCATCAAGGGCTCCCCGACCCGCGAGGTCTACCTCGACAACGTCCGGATCCCCGCCGACCGCATGATCGGCGAGGAGGGCACCGGCTTCGCCACCGCGATGAAGACCCTGGACCACACCCGCATCACGATCGCGGCCCAGGCCATCGGAATCGCCCAGGGCGCCCTGGACTACGCCAAGGGCTACGTCAAGGAGCGCAAGCAGTTCGGCAAGCCGATCGCCGACTTCCAGGGCGTCCAGTTCATGCTCGCCGACATGGCGATGAAGCTGGAGGCCGCCCGGCAGCTCACCTACGCGGCGGCCGCGAAGTCCGAGCGCCTCGACAGCGACCTCACGTTCTTCGGCGCCGCGGCCAAGTGCTTCGCCTCCGACGTGGCGATGGAGGTCACCACGGACGCGGTCCAGCTGCTCGGCGGCTACGGCTACACGCGGGACTACCCGGTGGAGCGGATGATGCGCGACGCGAAGATCACGCAGATCTATGAAGGCACGAATCAGGTCCAGCGGATCGTGATGGCCCGCAACCTGCCGTAGCGCTCCTGCCCCGTAGCACTCCAGCCGCAGCGCACTCCTGCCGCGGCACTCGGGCAGTCGCTGGGCAGTCACGGCGAGAGGGGCGTCCCCACGGGGCGCCCCTCTCCTGTCGGCGGCGTCCGGGAGGGCGGTCAGCCGCCCCCCACCGCGCCGTCGGCCGTCAGTTACCGGTGACGGTGACCTTCTCGTCGTTCTTCAGCTGCTGGACGAGCTGCTTGACCTTTTCCTTGTCCCAGACGAGGTTCCCGCCGATGCTGCCCGAGATCGGGATGTTCATCGACGTACCGTCGCCGCCCGTGACGCCCTTCATCGCGAAGAACATCTGGCTCAGGGACCAGAGCGACATGTCCTTGTCGACGATCAGGGTGTCCAGGCCCGCGCCCATCGTCGGGTACAGCTTGAACGGGTTGATGATCGTGGACGGGGTCGCCGTCTGGCTCGCCAGCGCCGCGAGGAACTTCTGCTGGTTCTTCGTACGGTCGAGGTCGCTGCCCGCGAACGCGTACCGGGTGCGGACGAAGGCGAGGGACTGCTCGCCGTTCAGCGTCTGCTTGCCCGCCTGGAAGTCGGCGCCGGACTTCTTGTCCTTGAACGCCTTGGGGATGTCCAGCTCCACCCCGCCGATCGCGTCCACGATCTTGGCGAAGCCGCCGAAGCCGATCTCGACGTAGTGGTCGATGCGTAGCCCGGTGTTGAACTCGACGGTCCGGACCAGCAGTTCGGGGCCGTCCTCGGCATAGGCGGCGTTCAGCTTCTTCGTGCGGCCCGTGCCCGGGTACTTCTTGCCCGACTCGGAGCCCACGAAGGAGGGGATCTCGACGTTCGAGTCACGCGGCAGGGAGACCAGCGTCGGGCCGTTGGACCCGTCGTGCAGGATCATCATCGAGTCGGTCCGCTTGCCCTCGGCGGAACCGGTGTGGAGCTTCTTCTTGTCCTCGGCGGTCATCCCCGCGCGGCTGTCGGAGCCGACGATCAGGTAGTTCGTGCCGTCGCCGCCCTCGGGCCGCTCGATGACCTTGGAGAGGTCGACCTCGCGCTTCAGCTTGGAGTCGGCCCAGAAGTACGTGGAGATGGAGACGGCGAGCACGACGACCACCAGGGTCAGCGCGCCGATCTTGATCCGCCGACGCCAGTCGGGAGCGGGGCGGCCCTGGACGTAACCGCCGTCGCCCCCGCCACCGCTGCCGCGCCGTCCGCCGCCGTGGCCGGAGCCGTTGCCGCCGCCGTAGACCTGGCCCGTGTTGTAACCGTTGTCGTAGGCGGAATCACCTTCGCGGCCGCCGTAGCGGTCGTCGTACCCCTGGCCCTGCGGCGGTACCTGCGGTGCCCGCGGCGGGGCCGGTCGACGCTGGATGTGCGGCATCGCGCGGGCACTCTCGGGCTGGGGGCTTGAGCTGCCCTGCCCGTAGCGGTCGCTGCGGTCGCCGGTCCGTCGATCGGGCCAATCGTTCATGCCGACCAGTGTGCCGTCCCGGCCCATCGGTATTACAGGGTGTAAGGGAAATCGGTCCAGGGCTGTTGCGAAGCTGATGCATTCCGCGCTGCCCAAGCCCGCGCATAAGGTGGAGGGCATGACAGATCAGGCTCCGCGCCCGGAGGGCGAGATTCCGGGCAAGTCGACCGCGGCATCCCGGACGACCCTCAGCCACATCATGACCGGAAACGACACCAACCTGCTGGGTACGGTGCACGGTGGCGTGATCATGAAACTGGTCGATGACGCGGCGGGCGCCGTGGCCGGCCGGCACTCCGGCGGACCGGCCGTGACCGCGTCGATGGACGAGATGGTCTTCCTGGAGCCGGTCCGCGTCGGCGACCTCGTTCACGTACGCGCACAGGTGAACTGGACCGGCCGCTCCTCGATGGAGGTCGGGGTCCGGGTGATGGCCGAGCGCTGGAACGAGTCGACCCCCGCCCAGCAGGTCGGCAGCGCCTATCTGGTGTTCGCGGCGGTCGACGGGGACGGCAAGCCGCGCGCCGTACCGCCTGTGATCCCCGAGACGGAGCGCGACAAGCGGCGCTACCAGGAGGCCCAGATCCGGCGTACGCACCGGCTGGCCCGGCGCCGCGCGATCAAGGAACTGCGCGAGAGGCGCGTGGCCGACGGCATCGACGTCTGAGCGCATGGCCGACGGGCTCGATCTTTCAAGCCCGTCCGGCGATCGAGGACAGGGCGTCGCCGTAGGCGGCGTAACCCGGTGAACGTCCGCGGCCACCGCACCAGCCCGCCGTCACCGTCACGGGCAGACGACCTCGTCCCCCGTCACCGCGCCGAACTTGCCCTGCTGCGGGTTTTCCGCCCGTACCCGCTGCACCGTGCCGAAGTCCGAGCCCGCCGTCACCTTCATCGTGCCGCCCTGCCCCGGCACCGCCTTCAGCTCGCTCCCCGGCAGTGCGGCGGCCAGGGACCTCGCCGACCGGTCCCACCGGGGGTCGAACGTCACCAGCGTCCGCTTCAGGTCGCGCAGCTCCCCGTTGAGCGGGGTGCGGGTGGTGTCGAAGCCGGTGGCGCGCAGCGCGTCGTCCATCTCCTTGCCGAAGCCGTCCTTCGGGGTCCCGTTGTAGACCTGCACCCGGATCTGCTGCGGCGCCACATCGACGAGCGCCCCCTTCGGCTGCTGCGGACCGCCCACCTTGCGCGCGGCGAGCGGCTTGTCCTCGCGCAGCGCCCGGAACAGCTTCTTCGACTTCTTCGCGTCCCACTGCACGGTGGAACCGATGCCCTTGACCGGGAAGCTGACGTTCCCGACCGGTACGGAGGTGAACTCCGACGAGGCCGGGCTGAAGCCGCGCATCGCCTTGCCGAGCATCAGCATCTGTTCCGTACCGAACCCCTTGTCGGCCCGGACCGAGCCGAGCATCGAGGAGGAGACCCGCTGGAACTTCACCGGGTTCAGCAGCACTCCGCTGTTGGTCGCCTGCTTGATCAGCGCCGCGATGAACTTCTGCTGGCGCTGCATCCGGCCCAGGTCGGAGGCCCCGTCGATGTGCCGGGAGCGTACGTACTGAAGGGCCTGGCCGCCGTCCAGTTCATGGGTGCCCGCGGCCAGGTCGAGACCGGTGTACGAGTCCTTCATCGGCCCGGCCGTACAGATCTTCACCCCGCCCACGGCGTCGACCGTCTTCATGAAGCTGGTGAAGTCGACCTCCAGATAGTGATCGACCTTGACACCGGTCATGTGCTCGACGGTCCGTACGGTCAGGTTCGGTCCGCCCTCCGCGTAGGCGGCGTTCAGTTTCACCGGGTGGGTGGCGTGGTGCGTGCCCGTGTTCTGATCGGTGTGGGCGGGGATCTCGGCGTAACTGTCGCGCGGGAGGCTGACGACGCTCGCCCGCTCCTTGTCGGCCGACAGATGGACCAGCATGATCGTGTCGGTGCAGTGGCAGGGGGCGCCGCCCAGCCGGTACCTCGTCTTCTCGGCCTCGGTGATCTTGTCCCGGCCGTCGGTCCCGACCAGGAGCAGATTCATGCCGTGCCCCGCCGCGGGCCGGTTCTTCATGTCCTTGAAGGGGTCGACGCGGTCGATTCCGGTTTCCAGACCGCTCATCACCGCATGGCCGATGCCGCCCGCGCCGAGCACGAGCACGGAGAGACCCGTGGCCACCCGCATGCCCCAGCGGGGCCGCTCGTCCTGCTTCCGGGTCCGGGGTGGCCCGGGTGGTCTGCGCTGCGGGGGAGTGGTGCGGGGGCGCGGCGATCGGGACGATCGGTGAGGCGTGGGCACGGGGGGACACCTCCGCGGTGCAAGGGGGACCGTTCGCACCATAGGCCCATACGATCTGCACAATGGGCCGTAACCCGGCGGGGCACGCCGCTATCCCCCATTCGCGGTAACGTGGCGGCCGAATAACGACGCCTCCCGGGGTGCGGAACCCCTGGCGCCCCCAGGACCACCCGAGGACCACATGCCTGCCGCGCAGCACCCCGCCGTCTCCGTGATCATGCCGGTACTCAACGAGGAACGCCATCTCAGGAACGCGATCCGGCACATCCTGGAGCAGGAGTACGCCGGTGAGATGGAGGTCGTGATCGCACTCGGCCCCTCCACGGACCGCACCGACGAGATCGCCGCGGAACTCGTCGCGGAGGACCCCCGGGTCCACACCGTCCCCAACCCCACCGGACGCACCCCCGCCGCCCTCAACGCCGCGATCAAGGCATCCAGCCACCCCGTGGTGGTGCGCGTCGACGGGCACGGGATGCTCTCGCCGAACTACATCGCGACCGCGGTCCGGCTGCTGGAGGAGACCGGGGCGCAGAACGTCGGCGGCATCATGCACGCCGAGGGCGAGAACGCCTGGGAGGACGCCGTCGCCGCCGCGATGACCTCGAAGATCGGCGTCGGCAACGCGGCCTTCCACACGGGCGGCCAGGCGGGCCCGGCCGAGACGGTCTACCTGGGAGTCTTCCGCCGCGAGGCCCTGGAGCGGGCGGAGGGCTACAACGTGGAGTTCATCCGCGCCCAGGACTGGGAGCTGAACTTCCGTATCCGCGAGGCGGGCGGCCTGATCTGGTTCTCGCCCGAGCTGAAGGTCCAGTACCGCCCGCGCCCCTCCATCAAGGCGCTCGCCAAGCAGTACAAGGACTACGGCCGCTGGCGCCACGTCGTCGCCCGCTACCACGCGGGCTCGATCAACCTGCGCTACCTGGCCCCGCCGACCGCCGTCTGCGCCATCGCGGCGGGCATCGTGGTGGGCGCCGCCGTCACCCCGTGGGCCTTCGTCGTCCCGGCCGGTTACGTGGCGGCCATCGTCGCCGGGTCGCTGCCCGCCGGGAAGGGACTGCCGATGAAGGCCCGCGCGCAGATCCCCCTCGCGCTGGCCACCATGCACATGTCCTGGGGCTACGGCTTCCTCACCAGCCCGCGCTCCCTGGCGAGGAAGGTCATCGCCAGCCGCCGCCCGGCGGCACCCCGGCAGACGGTCTGACGCGGCGCGCGGCCTGTCCGCGGCGCGCTCCGGGCCGGGCCGGGGCCGGTCCGGGCCCGGGATCCGGGCTCGGTGGACTTCGTCACCGCTGACCGGGCCCGGCGGGCTTCGTCACCGCTGACGACGGTAGGGGCCCCACCGATCGCGGTGGGGCCCCTCCCGTCGTTCCGTTCCGGCCGGTCAGGACCAGACGTAGTTCGGGTTGACCTTCATGCACGCCTCTTCCTCGCCGTTGAGCGCCTCGGCCGAGTCCGGGGTCTTCTCCTGGCCCTTGGGCGCGGGGTAGGCCCCGTCCTCCCGCCAGTCGGCTCCCACCGCCAGCGAGATGCCCGAGACATCGGTCGACTTCTTCACCAGCGAGACCGGGATGCCGAGCGCCTTGGCGACCGCCTGCGCGTCACCCTCCATATCGGCGCTCGGGTACAGGATTCCGGTCCGCGCGGCGCCGGTCACGTTCTGCGAGTCGACCGTGGTCTTCGCGAAGCCCGCGTCCTTGAGCTGCTTCTGCACCGCACCGGCGCGCCCCCCGGCCGGGCCGAGGGTGTCGGTACGGGTCGCGTTGCGCACGCTGACCGCGATCTCGCCGACCGGGGCGGACGGGTCCTTGGTGACCGTGGCCTTCCGCTTGGACGCCTTGCCGTCGAGCGGGATGTCCTCGCGCACCATCCGGAACAGCTGCTCCGCGTCGCCCGCCTTGGGGAACACCCGGCCGCTGAGCGTCCCCGTGCCGTACACGTTCGGCATGGTCGACATGGTGATGCGCTTGGTCGGGACCTTCTTGAGCTCCTCGGCCAGGTCGTACAGCTTCTTGACCGTGTCGAGGCCCTTGTCGACCGTCAGCGCGTTCGTGGCGGCCTCGGCGAGGTTCATCAGCTTCGCGGGGTCGGTCAGCTTGGTGCCCTTGCGCAGCTCGCGGACCATCGAGTTCATGTACTGGTGCTGGGCCTTGGCGCGGCCGAGGTCGGTGTTGTCCTCGAAGCCGTACCGGGTGCGCAGCCACTGGAGGGCCTGCTTGCCCTTGACGGACGTGGTGCCCTTCTTCAGCTTCAGCCCCGAGCCCTTGCCGTCGCTGGAGCGCGATTCGATGTTGGCGTCGACGCAGACCGGGACGCCGCCGATCGCGTCGGCCATCGAGACCACACCCGCGAAGTCGATCATCATGAAGTGGTCGATCGTGATGCCGGTGAGCTCGTACCAGGTGGCCACCGTGCAGCCGGGGCCACCGCGGCCCAGACTCTCGTTGGTCTGTACGTTCCCGGTGCTGGCCGGATACACCTTGTCCGTCTTGGGGTCGGTGCACTTGGGCATCTTCAGCATCGTGTCGCGCGGCATGCTGACCACCGAGAGATTGCTGCGGTCCGCGGAGAGATGGAGCAGCATCTGCACATCCGCGAGCGGCGGAGCGCCGAAGGTCTCCTTCGCGCCGCCCAGCTTCTGGTTCTCCTTGGAGTCCCGCGCGTCGGAACCGATGAGCAGGATGTTCAGCGGGGTCTGACCGGCGGCGTTGGCCTTGTGATCGGCCATCTTCTTGTCGCCGAGCGTCAGGTCCTCTTTTTTGATGTTTCCGTTGAGGTGCTGGTAGTAGAGGTATCCGGCGCCACCGGTACCGAGTATCAGCAGCGCGAGCACGGACGCGACCCAGCGCAGTATGCGCCGTTTGCCGCCTTTGGCCGCACGTCGGCTGCGGCGATTGGGTCCTCCGTGCCGGTGCCCGCTCTCGGGCGTGCCGGAACTGTCGCCTCCGCCGGGACCATGGCCGCCGGAGCCGTCGCCCCTGCCGGGACCATCGCCCCCGCCGGGCCGTTCACCCCCGCCGGTGCCCCGGCCCCGGCTCCTGCCGCCGCTCCTGTTCCCCTTGCCGCTCTCGCCGTCCCCCTCGTAGAGACTCTCGTCCCAGCCGAGTTGATCGGCGTGCCGGACGCGTGGTCGCGTCCCCTCCCCGGGCGTGCTGCTGCGTCCCACCGGACCCCCCTGCTGCTCAGACTCGTGCTGTAGCGCGGTGACCCGGTGTCACTTGGCGCATTCCGCCTTGTCGGCGCTTGCTCTCTGGATGTCGGCCGGCGCCTTCGCCGGACCGGTGATGGGCTTCCCCGCGCCCTCGAAGTCCGCCCCCAGGGTCAGCACCATCGCCTGCAGTCCTTCGGCGTCGGTGGTGCCCTTCTTCAGGGCCGCGGCGGGCAGCCCCATCATCTCGGCGAGCGCGCGCGCCTGGTCGGCCTGATTGGGCGCGTACGCGAGCGTCGTCTTGTCGATCTTGGCCGGGGCGTTGGCCTTGTTGGTGGACTTCAGTACGCCCTTGTCGTTCTGGAGCCAGGTCACCGTGGAGCCCGCGGCCCCGGCGATGTCGCCGCCGTTGAGGACATCCACGCGTACGTCGGCCGCATCGGCCTTCGGGCCCTTGAGGAGCTTCGCCTGCTTGCTCTTGGCGGCCTTCTTCTGCTTCTTGACCTCGGTGAGCGAGGTGTCCGAGCGCATCATCGCGAACAGCGCCTCGGCCTTCTCGGGCGCCGGTACGACGGTGATCGGGGTCGGCTCGGCCGGGTTGTCGATCACCGGCATGGTCACGAAGGTGATGTTCTTGGTGTCGACCTTGCCGATCTCCTGGGCGAGGCTCGTCAGCTTCTTCACGCTGCCGATGCCGGAGTCGACCGTGAGCGCCTTGGTGGCCGCGTCCGCCAGCTTGTACAGCTTCGGGGCGCTGGTCAGGGTGTCGTCCGACTTCATCTGCCGGATCATCGAGCCGAGGAACTGCTGCTGCACCTTGATCCGGTCGAGGTCGCTCTCATTGCCGAAACTGTGCCGGGTGCGCAGCAGGGCGAGTGCCTCCTCGCCCTGGACCGTCGACTCGCCCTGGGGCAGCTTGAGGTGCGACTTCGGGTCGTCGATCGGCTTGGCCATGCAGACCTTGACGCCGCCGACCGCGGTGGACAGCTCCTTGACCGCGTTGAAGTCGACCATCATGAAGTGGTCGACCTGTATGCCGGTGATCTCCTTGACCGTCCGCATGGTGCAGCCGGGGTCGCGCCCTTCCTGGCCCAGGCTGGTGTTGAAGCGTTCGTTCGGGGTGCCCGGGATGACCTTGGTCGAGCCGTCCTCCTGCTTCGTCTCGCAGTCGGGGATCGGGGTCATCAGGTCACGCGGGATGCTCATCGCCGTCGCGTTGGTGCGGTCGTCGGAGACGTGGAAGAGGATGTTGGTGTCGGCGTGGCCGGTGCTGCCCTTGTCGCCGTATCCCTCGTTGCCCTTGCCGGTGCGCTTGTCGGTGCCGATGATCAGGATGTTCATCGGGCCGTCGGCGATGACGTTCTTGCTGCCCGCGTTACCCACGTCGACCGAGTTGAGGTTGCCGTTGAAGTGCTGGTAGAGGGCGTACGCTCCGGCCGAGCCGGCGACGACGACGAACGCCATCACCCCGCCCGTCCACAGCAGTGCCTTCTTTCTGCGGGCCTTGGGGGACTTGCGCTTGCGGCGGCCGGCGCCCGCCGCGGCGGTCTCCTGACCGCGGCCGCCCTGCGACGAACGGCGGCTGCGCTGTCCCGGCACCTCGCGGCGCGGAGCGTCCGCCGGTTCGGTGTCGTCGCCCGCGCGCTGCCCCCGGCGTCCCGACCCGTCACGCGAGGCGCTCCGGGCGGACCCGTCCGCACGGCCCGATCCGCGGGGTCCCGCCACCCGCGGTGTGCCGGACGACTCCCCTGCGGATTGGTCCAGTCGCAGTTCGTAGTTGCCGGTGTGCGGGTTCAGTACCCACTGGTCTGCGGGGTCGATATCGTCCGCCCGCCCACGGCTTTGCGCATCCACGGTTGCTTGGGTCCTCCGTCGGTGCCACGCGAGGCGCCTCCCCCGACAAGGCGCTCGTTCTTTCGCTCCAGCAGTGCACGACCTGATGGCCGGTAGCACCGGATCGCGTCACACTATCCGCCCGGTTCGGAGTCGAGCGACGTGCGTGACACATTCCACGCTGCTTACAACTGGGCATTCTTCCCATTATGCGTCGATTGCCCTGTATGACTTGGGAATTGCTTTACTGCTTACACAGGTCGTCGGCCGCGCTCGAACCCGAATACGTGGGCTCGGGGGTCGGACTTCCGGAGTCGGGATCGTCCGGTTTCCCGTCGGAAGCGCCCCCGTCGGTGGCCTTGCCGGCGCCCTTGTCCTTGAGTTCGTCGGCCGGGACCACGGTGACCGGCCGGTCCTCGCGCAGTTGCTTGAACAGCCTGCTCGCGTCCGGTTCGATGAGTTCGTCCCGGTTCACATTCTGGCTGTACGGCTGCCGGGGCACCGTCAGGAACTGCACCTTGTCGGTCGGTACGTTGCGCATCCCGCGGACCAGGTCGTACAGGTCCTTGAGCGAGTCCAGCCCCGGGTCCGTCGTGAGCGACTTGGTCGCCGCGTCCAGCACCGGGTACAGCCGGGTCGGGTTGAGCAGGACGCCATTGCTCTGCATCTTGTTCACCAGGGCGCCCAGGAATCTCTGCTGGCGGTCCATTCGCTCGGTGTCGCTGCCGTTGCCGATGGACTTGCGGGCGCGTACGTATCCGAGCGCCTCCTCGCCGTCGAGCTTCTGTCGGCCCGCGGGGAGCTTGAGGTGTGCGTCGGCATCGTTGATCGGCTCCTTGAGGCAGATCTCGACGCCGTTCACCGCGTCGACCATGTCCTTGAAGCCGTTGAAGTCGACGACCATGTGATGGTCGACGCGAATGCCGGTCATCCGCTCTATGGTGCGGATCGTGCACGCCGTCCCGCCGAGCTCGAAGGCCGAGTTGAACTGGGCGAACTGTTCCCTGGTGTGCTTCTTGTCCGCGGTGCGGCAGCTCGGGATGTCCGCCATCAGGTCGCGTGGGACGGACACGGCGGTGGCGCTCTTCCGGTCCGCCGCGAGGTGCAGCAGGATCGTGGTGTCGGAGCGCTGGCTGCCGCCGTCGTCGCGGCCGTACTCGCGGTTGTCGCCGGACCTGCTGTCGGAGCCGATGAGCAGGATGTTCTGGGCATCCTGCGCGACCGGGGTGGGCCGTTCCTTCTCGTACGCCTTGAGCTCGGCGGCGACGCTCGTATCGGTTCTGATGTTGCCGTCGAGCTTCTTGTACAGCCACCAGCCGACGCCCGCGGCGATCAGGACGAGGAACGAGGCGGCGAGGGCGGTCCAACGGAGCCAGTGACTCCTGCGCTTGGCGATGCCGTCCTTGGGCCGGTCGGCCCAGGTCTGCACCCCGCCGCTGTCGGTGTCGGTGCCGGTGTCGGGGCCGGGCTCGGGCTCGGCGCCCTCCGCACCCCTGCTCGCCTCGCCCGCCTTGTCGGTCCCGTCGGTCCCGTCGGTCCCGTCCGCCTTGCCCGTCCCGTCCTGGGCGGCGGCGCCCTGGGAGTCTTCCTGCGACCCGCCCCGCGACCCGTCCTGCGGCTTGTTCTCGGCCGGGGGTTCCTGGTCGGCCGGCGTGCCAGCGCTGTCGGTCACGTCTGCGTCCATCCTTCACGTTCGGCGGCGCGATAGGCCGCCGGTCGCAGGAGTAGACGGCTGAACCTCACGCTTGGTTGTGCATCCGGGGAGAGTGGTCTGTACCGCCGATCATGTACCTGAGCGGATGCCCAATCCGGGGGACTCGGCCCGCTGTGGGCCGGACGAGTGACGCTCAGGGTGCTTGTCATACTGCGGTGTTGGTCACCCGCTCGCTCTCCACACGCTTGGCCAGGCCGTCCTCGCCGAGCTGTCCGAGGTGCCGGCAGAGGACCACGGAGCCTCCGGCGGCCAGCGGCGCGAAGAGCCCGGCACCGAGCCCCTCCCAGCTG
Source organism: Streptomyces sp. NBC_01433 (assembly GCF_026340105.1). NCBI lineage: Bacteria > Bacillati > Actinomycetota > Actinomycetes > Kitasatosporales > Streptomycetaceae > Streptomyces > Streptomyces sp. NBC_01433. The sequence goes on from NZ_JAPEPM010000001.1 coordinate 3,522,254, forward strand.
TCGTACGTACGCCCCGTGAGCAGCCGCGATCCGGGCGCGAGCCCCAGCGAGGCGGCGTCCTCGCGCGCCTTGGCGACGAGTTGCGCCCCCGTCAGCTCGACCCCGCCCACGGCGAGCGCGGGCGCGTCCGGGTCCACCGGCGCGAACGGAGCGAAGCGGTCGCCCTGGGCGGGCACTTCCACCGCGTAGTCCATGAAGCCCTCGGGCGGCTGCGGGAACCGCCCGCCGAGCGGGCGCAGCGCCAGCGCGACGCGTTCGCCGCGGCAGGCGCGGGCGCGCTCCAGCGTGTCCGGGCCGCTGACGACGAGGTCGGCCGAGGCCGGGTCGCCCTGCACATCGGCGACCACGCCGACCGAGGAGCAGGCGAGCAGCCAGACCGCGGACTGCCAGTGCGCGGGAAGCAGCAGGGCGAGCCGGTCGCCGGGTTCCGCGGCCAGGTCGCCCTGCAGCAGATTGGCGGTCTTGGCCACCCAATTGGCGAAGGTGGCCACGGACAGTTCGACGCGCTCTCCGGTGGCGTCGTCGTAGAAAGTGACCAGTGGGCTGGTCGGGTCCGAGGCGAGTGCGGATCGCAGCAGGTCGGCGGGGGTACGGTCGCTGGAGTTCATCCGCGCAAGGGTACGCGGCGGCGGTGGGCGGAAGCGGTGCGACGAGCGTCGCGTACACCGGTTCGGCAGACGGGGCATCACATCAGGGTGCGTGTCCCGGTGGCCGTAGTTGTACGTATATGGCCAGGATCATCCGTATGCGCACTCTTCTCGCCACATCGATCGGCGTCACCTGCGCGGCGGCGCTCACCCTGCCGCTCGCCGCACCCGCGTCCTCCACGACCACCTCCGCCGCTTCCTCCCCGGCCCGCGCACCCGCCTCCGTCACCTCTGCCACCGCCGCCGAGCCCGCTGCCGAACTGCCGGGTTCGACGCAGTCGCTGCCGCTGTCCCCGCTCGCCCCCGCGACCACCCGGGCCACCGGCGCACCCACGACCGGTGCCGCGCGGGGGCTGCCCCGGCGCGACGCGCGGCCCTTCTCCCTGGTCGGAGTGGTCTGGGACGACGCCGACGCGGAACTGCACGGCACGGTCCAGATCCGCACCCGCGCCACCGGCACCACGACCTGGTCCGGCTGGCAGGACGTCGAGACGCACAACACCGAGCACGCCGCCGACGAGGGCAGTGCCGAGCGCGAAGCGGGCAAGGTCCGCGGCTCGACCGCCCCGCTCTGGGTCGGCGACTCGGACGGCGTCGAGGTGCGCGTGAGCCCGGAGCCCGTCGACCCGCGGAACCGGTCGGCCACCTCCGTAGCACTCCCCGGGGGCCTGCGCCTCGAACTCGTCGACCCCGGCGAGGACCCGCGGCAGCCCATCGCGGGACGCGCCCGCTCGGCTGTCGGGACGGGCTCGGTGATCCCCGCCCTGAGCCGGGAGGATTCGGCGCGGGAAGCGGTCGTCGCGGCAGGCGCGAAGCCGTACATCGGCCCGCGGCCGCGCATCATCACGCGCAAGGGCTGGGGCGCGAACGAGAAGCTCCGCGAGCGCCGGTTCGCGTACACGAAGACGGTCAAGGCCGCCTTCGTGCACCACAGCGCCACCGGTAACAACTACCGCTGCTCCCAGGCGCCCGCCGTCCTGCGCGGCATCTACCGCTACCACGTCCGGAGCAGCGGCTGGCGCGACTTCGGCTACAACTTCGCCGTCGACAAGTGCGGAAACATCTACGAGGGGCGCGCCGGGGGCGTGACGAAGGCCGTCCTCGGGGCGCACACGCTCGGTTTCAACACCAACAGCATGGGGGTCGTGGTCCTCGGCACCTTCACCTCCAAGAACCCGCCCGCCGCCGCGGTGAACTCCATCGCCAAACTCACCGCCTGGAAGCTCGGACTGTTCGGAGCCAACCCCAAGGGCAAGACCACGCTGGTCTCCGGCGGCAGCAACAAGTACAAGAAGGGCAAGAAGGTCAAACTGAACGTCATTTCCGGCCACCGGGACGGATTCGCAACCGAATGCCCCGGAAAGCGTCTCTACAAGAAGCTCGGCACGGCACGGACCACCTCCGCACGTCTGCAGGGCCGCTGACCGGGGGCGATCCGACCCGGTCTGCATACACTGGCCAGCCGAAACCAGGCCAGGCCCCAGCAGGAAGCAGAGACGGTGCTGTGACAGAGGCAAAAGAAGCGATTCTTCTGGTCGGTGGCAAGGGCACCAGGCTGCGGCCGCTCACTGTGCACACCCCGAAGCCGATGGTTCCGGCGGCGGGCGTCCCGTTCCTCACGCACCAGCTGGCACGGGCCCGAGCGGCCGGAGTCGAGCACATCGTGCTCGCGACGTCCTACCTGGCGGAGGTCTTCGAACCGTACTTCGGCGACGGTTCCGCGCTCGGCCTCCACATCGAGTACGTCACCGAGCGCGAACCGCTGGGGACCGGCGGCGCCATCCGCAATGTGGCGTCCCGGCTCACCTCGGGCCCCGACGACCCGGTCCTCATCTTCAACGGCGACATCCTGACGGGACTCGACATCCGGGCCCTGGTCACCGCGCACGCGACCTCCGGGGCGGATGTCTCCCTCCACCTCACCCGGGTCGAGGACCCGCGTGCCTTCGGCCTCGTACCGACCGACGGCACCGGCAGGGTCACGGCCTTCCTGGAGAAGCCGCAGACTCCCGAAGAGATCGTCACCGACCAGGTCAACGCGGGGGCGTACATCTTCCGCAGGTCGGTCATCGACACCATCCCGGTCGGCCGCCCCGTCTCCGTGGAGCGCGAGACCTTCCCCGGACTGCTCGCCTCCGGCGCGCATCTCCAGGGCATGGTCGACTCCACGTACTGGCTGGATCTCGGCACCCCGCAGGCGTTCGTACGCGGCTCCGCCGACCTGGTGCTCGGCCGCGCCCCGTCCCCTGCCGTCCCCGGCCGCTGCGGCGACCGCCTCGTCCTGCCCACCGCCTCCGTGGCCCCCGACGCCAAACTCACCGGCGGTACGGTCATCGGCGACGGTGCCCTGATCGGCGAGGGGGCCCGCATCGACGGCTCCACGATCCTGTCCGGCGCGGTCGTGGAACCGGGCGCGGTCATCACCGACTCGCTGGTCGGAGCCGGTGCCCGGATCGGCAGCCGTACGGTGCTGGCGGGCGCGGTGATCGGCGACGGGGCCCAGGTGGGTGCCGACAACGAGCTGCGCGACGGGGTACGGATCTGGTGCGGGGCGGTCCTCCCGGACGCGTCGGTCCGCTTCTCGTCGGACCAGTGACCCGCCCCCGGCCGTACCCTCGATAAGCACCACCACCCACCCAGCACCGAGGGCCTCACCAGTGGCAGGACGATTCGCCCCCCGCACCGCGCGACCGGCTGTGCCGCATCAGGCTGCCCCGGCGGCGTGTGCGGCGGCCGCCGCCGCCCCGGCCGGGCGGGTGGCACAGGCGCGGACCCGGGAGTGGACCCCACCGGGCCCCCTGGACCTGCGACTCGTCCTGGGCCCCCTGCGCCGGGGCCCCGCCGACCCCACGTTCCGCATGGTCGCGGACGGCACGTTCTGGCGGGCCACCCGCACACCGGCGGGCCCCGGCACGCTCCGTGTCGCGGCGCGCGGCGGCCGGATCGAGGCGGCAGCCTGGGGTCCGGGCGCGGAATGGCTCCTGGACCAGCTCCCCGTCCTCCTCGGCGCGACGGACGACCCGGACGTCTTCGTCCCGCGCCACCGGCTGCTCGCCGTGACCCGGCACCGCCGTCCCGGCCTGCGGCTGCTGCGGACGGGCCTGGTCCTGGAATCCCTGATCCCGTCGATCCTGGAGCAGAAGGTCACCACGGACGAGGCGTACCGCGCCTGGCGCCTCCTGGTCCGCGAGCACGGCACCCCGGCGCCCGGCCCCGCCACGGACCTGGACCTCCATGTGATGCCGGACCCGCGCACCTGGTCGCTGATCCCGTCCTGGGAATGGCACCGGGCGGGCGTCGACAACAAGCGCTCCGCGACCATCCTGCGCGCGGTCCGGGTGGCCCGCCGACTGGAGGAGGCGGCGGGAATGGAACTGCCCGAGGCGAAGACCCGCCTGGAACTGATCCCCGGCATCGGCCCCTGGACCTCGGCCGAAACCCTCCAGCGCTCGAACGGTTCCCCCGACGCGGTCACCGTGGGCGACCTCCACCTCCCAGGCATCGTCGGCCACGCCCTGGCGGACAACAGAGACGCCGACGACGACGCCATGCTGACCCTGCTCACCCCCTACGAGGGCCAACGCCACCGAGCAACCCGCCTGATCCTGCTCTCAGGCCACACCCCCAAACGACGCGCCCCCCGCATGACCCCGCGCAACATCGCCCCCTTGTAGCCCACCACTCAACCCGCCGGCCGCACTTCTCAGCCCCTGGTAGCGCACCTATCAGTCCGCCCGACGACGGACGCACTTCTCAGCTTCTGGTAGCGCACCTCTCAGCCCGCCCGGGCGCCGGACGCACCTCTCAGCCCGCCCGGGCGCCGGACGCGCTTCTCAGCTCGCCCGACGGCGGACGCGCTTCTCAGCTCGCCCGACGCCGGGCGCACTTCTCAGCCCGCCCGGCGTTTGAGGGCAGCTCTTCAGCCTCTCCGGCGCTTGAGGAGCGGGGCCCGGGGCGGAGCCCCGAATATCCAGCCCGCCCGGCGCTTGAGGGCAAAAGCGTGACCGGGGTCCGGGGCAGAGCCCCGGTTTCGGGAAGGGGCGGGTAGGGGACCAGCCCGCGCAGCGGCACCCACCCCCACACCACCTCGACCCCACCCCACCCCACCCCACGGCGCCCCCGCCAAACTCACCGCACGGCGACAAACTCCCCCACGTCCCGAACCCCCCGCTCCCGCACCGCCCCCGCCGCGCGCCCCACCGCCACCGCTCCCAACGGATCCCAGGAGTCCGGCAGCTCCAGCACCTCCCGCACCACATCCCGGCAGAACATCGTCGAGGACACCCACGCCGAGCCGAGCCGTTCACCCGCCAGCGCCACCAGGAAGTTCTGTACGCCCGCTCCCGCGGCGACCACGAACATCTCGCGCTCCGCCGTGTCCCGGCGCTCGTCCCCGTACGTGTGGGAGCCGTCCATCACCAGGCACGGCACCGCCAGATACGGCGCGTTGCGCAGGACGTCGCCCCGCCGCACCCGCTTCGCGATCGACTCCTCGCTCCTGCCGTCGCGCCGCAGATCCGCGATCCACGCGTCCCGCATCGCGTCGAGCAGCCGGGTCCGCGACTCGGGCGACTCCAGCAGGACGAACCGCCACGGCGTCGTATGGTGCGGCGCCGGAGCCGTCACCGCCGCGGCCACGGCACGCCGTACCGCCGCCGGATCCACCGGATCGTCCGTGAACTCGCGCACCGTACGCCGCAGGCCCACCGCCTCGCGCACCGCCTCCGACGTCCCGAGCCGGAACATGTCGTCGGCCGCGACCCGCACCATGGCGCGGGCCCCCGGATCCGCGTCACCGGACCCGCCCACCACATGCGGCAGCCCCCGCACCACCGCGACGGGCAGCCCCGCCGCCTTGCCCTTGACCAGGTCACCGGCCGCGGCCAGCTCGTCCGCGGTCGCGACGACCGTGGCGCTGAGGGGATTGCCGTACGCGTCCGTCCCGCCCCGCAGATCGTCCAGCACCCGGACCCCGGCCGCCCCGATCGCGACATCGGTCAGCCCGTTGCGCCAGGGCCGCCCGAAGGTGTCCGTGACGACGACCCCGATCTCCACCCCGAGCGTGTCCCGCAGCCCGTCCCGGATCGCCCGCGCCGAGGCATCGGGGTCCTCGGGCAGCAGCAGAACCGTCCCGGCGGGCGTGTTCGAGGCATCGACCCCGGCGGCGGCCATGACCAGCCCCTGCCGGTTCTCCACGATCCGCAGCGTGCCGCGCCGCGCCACCACCCGTACCGTCTCGGAGTCGATCGCCGCCTCCCGGTCCGCCGCCTCGACGACGCGGCCCTCCGCCTTGGAGACGATCTTCGAGGTGACGAGCAGGACATCGCCGTCCACCAGCCCCGGCTCCACGGCGGCGATCAGCTTCGCGAGGTCGTCCCCCGCCCGCACCTCGGGCATCCCGGGCAGTGCCCACACCCGGAAGGAGGGCGCGTCGGCGCCGGTCCGGCTCATGCCCGTACCTCCTCGGCCAGCGCCAGCGCCTGACGGGCCATCTCGGCCGTCGCGTCCACGTCCGTCATCATCAGCGGCACCGCGCGGCAGCGGATCCCCGCCGCCTCGACCTCGTCGACCGCTCCGGCGTCCACCGTGTCTACCAGCCAGCCGTCCAGCAGCCCCGAACCGTAGTGCTGGGCCACCGCCGCGGCCGTCGACTCGACGCCCACCGCGGCCAGCACCTTGTCCGCCATCCCCCGAACGGGAGCGTCCCCGACGATGGGGGAGAGGCCGACGACCGGCACTCCGGCCTCGGCGATCGCTTCCCGGATCCCGGGCACCGCCAGGATCGTCCCCACCGAAACCACCGGGTTGGACGGCGGGAAGACGATGACATCGGCGGAAGCGATGGCCTCCAGCACGCCGGGCGCCGGTTTCGCCTGATCCGCACCGACCGGCACGATCGCCTGCGCTTCGACCGAGGCGCGCAGCTTGACCCAGTACTCCTGGAAGTGGATCGCCTTGGTCTCGCCGTCCACATCGACCGCCACATGCGTCTCGACCCGGTCGTCGGACATCGGCAGCAGCCGGACCCCCGGTTGCCAGCGGGCGCAGAGCGCCTCGGTGACCGCGCTCAGCGGATAGCCCGCGCCCAGCATCTGCGTACGGACGATATGGGTCGCGAAGTCACGGTCGCCGAGCCCGAACCATTCGGGTCCCACGCCGTACGCCGCGAGCTCCTCCTTGACGTGGAAGCTCTCGTCGGTACGCCCCCAGCCCTGCTCCTCGTTGATGCCACCGCCGAGGGTGTACATGACGGTGTCGAGGTCGGGACATACCTTCAGCCCGAACAGATGGATGTCATCACCCGTGTTGCCGATCACCGTGATGTCCGCGTCGGGCGCGGCCTGCTTGAGGCCACGCAGAAAACGAGCACCACCGATACCACCGGCCAGAACCACAATGCGCATGTACGGCAGTTTGTCAGGCGGGTACGACATTCACGGCCGCCGGGGCGCATTGGGCCGTGTGCATCGGCATCTCGGTCAGACCCGGGTAGTAGATGTGCAGACTCACGGCCGGTTCGAGCGAATCGTTGACCGCTTCGTGGACGTAACCGGAGACGAAGACCCTCTGCGCACCGGCGCCCAGGACCCGGGTTCCCCGGTCGGTGTGCTCGGTCAACTCGCCTTCCAGGACGGTCAGTACGCCGGAGGACGGGCCGTGGTCGTGGCGCCCACTGCCCTGGCCGGGCACCCAGCTGAGCAACCACACCTCGTAGCCGGGAGCCGTGCGCAGCCGGTGGTACCAGCGGGTGGACGTGTCGAAGCGGACGAGCGGCGCCCACTGCGCGCGGTCGGCGGCGATGGAGCGGGCGAGTCCGGCGAACTCGGCCACGGTGGAGGGATGTTCGCGGGCCGGCTGAAGAAGGTGCTGGACCTCAAGGATGTCGCCGGCGATCTGAAGGTCGCTGTCGCTGTTCATGGCTGCGGTGGTTCCTCGGCATGGGGGGTTCACGTGCGGGGAGTCGCGATGAGCGGGAGACGGCTTCGGGGAGCCGTCGGGAAGAACGAAAGAAGAACGAAGGAGAGGGAGAGAAGTGCTGGATCAGAGCTGGAGCGCTACGGCATCAACAGCTGTGACAGCTGGAACAGCAACAGCGGGCCTGGACAGCGGTGCGGAACCCACGGACGTGGGTGGCGTACATCGCTGCGGTCGCTGGCATGAAGTCAAGGAGACCGGCTCGATCGCCCTCTGTCAACCCATTGACCGATTTGGGGGACAATGTTTCACCCCTTCCGGTTGCTGGGGGCGAAGAAAGGTTTGTGCACCTGTCGTAGCGGAGATGTGGCGCATCAATCGCACTCTCAAACGCCGTTGAGAACTCGTGACCTGACTGTGATCTTGATCGCTTCAGTGATCGAATCGCAACATCAAGGACGTCCTGTTCGTCTCACCTGATGAGGAGGCGCGTGGCAGGGGCCCGTGGCACATGTCAGGTTTTTGGTGATTTCAACACTTTCTGCATAGGCTTGGTTCCGCAGAGTGAATACCTGGGCCAATAGCAGATCCTCGCTTGACTGGCCCGGAGCTACACACTTGTAATTTCACTCGTGTCGTTCGGCCGCAATCAGTAACGGCCGCATCACGGGACGCAAGAGACAGACGAGGGGCGCACATGACCGAGCTGTTCCAGCAACTGCTGGTCGAGGACGCGGACGAGGAACTCGGCTGGCAGGAGCGCGCGCTGTGCGCCCAGACCGATCCCGAGTCCTTCTTTCCCGAGAAGGGCGGATCCACCCGCGAGGCCAAGAAGGTCTGTCTCGCCTGTGAAGTCCGTTCGGAATGCCTTGAGTACGCCCTTGCCAATGACGAACGTTTCGGTATCTGGGGCGGACTTTCCGAGCGGGAGCGAAGGCGCCTCAAGAAGGCCGCCATCTGAGGCCGCGGCCCGGGAGTCGACCACTCACCGGACGCGCCCACTGGATGCGCACACCGGACGCATCCACCGGACGCGCCCACCCCGGCGGACCGTTCACGCGGGCCGACCACGCGAGCGTTGCAAGACGGTCAGGCTCCGAACCACCGCCCGACCACCGCACCATCACCACCGCACCACCACCGCACCACCATCACCACCGCACCACCACCGCTCAACCCCGGCCGTGCCGATGGCCCGCCGCCCGGACCCTCCCGCAGGGTCCGGGCGGCGGGCCATCGGTATGTCCACCCCGTTCCACCGCTCGGCGCCGCCCCCACCCACCCGTACCGTTAGTGTGGGGCCCCGTCCGAGACGCGCCAACGCCCCGCCGGGGCGCGCGTGTACACCGATGCAGCCCCCGGGGGGACGCCCCCCGGACCCGGCCGGAGGGCCCGTACCTCGATGTCCGTGCACAGCCACTCGGCGGCGCCGAACGCGGCCGCCGCCGCCCCAGAGTTCCCCCGGCATGTCGTCACCGCCGTGCTCGTCTCCCACGACGGCGCACGCTGGCTGCCCGACGTGCTCGCCGGGCTGCTCGGGCAGGAACGCCCCGTACAGAACGTCGTCGCCGCCGACACCGGCAGCGCCGACGACTCCGCCCGGCTGGTCACCGAAGCACTCGGCGACGAACGCGTCCTGCACCTCGCGCGCCGTACGAGCTTCGGCACCGCCGTCGACGAGGCGGCCCGCACGGCCGGTGTCCTCACCCCCGACGACCTGCCCTACCTCAAGCGCCCAAGCGGCTGGGACCCGGTCACCCGGACCTGGCGGGACGACACGTACGACCTGCCGGAACTGCCGCACGGCGAACCGGTCCAGTGGCTCTGGCTGCTGCACGACGACTGCGCGCCCGAGCCCGACGCGCTCGCCGCGATGCTGCGCGTCGTCGACACCGACCGGCACGCCGCGATCGTCGGCCCCAAACTGCGCGGCTGGTACGACCGCAAGCAGCTTCTCGAAGTCGGCGTCTCGATCGCCAACAGCGGGCGCCGCTGGACCGGACTGGACCGCCGCGAGCAGGACCAGGGCCAGCACGACCAGGTCCGCACCGTGCTCTCCGTCTCCTCCGCGGGCATGCTGATCCGCCGCGACGTGTGGGAGGAGCTCGGCGGCTTCGACCGCAGGCTCCCGCTGATGCGCGACGACGTGGACCTCTGCTGGCGCGCACACATGGCGGGACACCGGGTGCTCGTCGCACCGGACGCCGTCCTGCGGCATGCCGAGGCATCCGCCAGGGAACGCCGCCCCATCGACTGCGCGGGCCGCTCGGTCTCCAGCCCGCACCGCGTCGACAAGGCGGGCGCGGTCTACACCATGCTCGCCAACGCCGCGGGCAAGGCGCTGCCCTGGGTCCTGCTCCGGCTCGTCGTCGGCACCCTGCTGCGTACCCTCGCCTACCTGGTCGGCAAGGTGCCCGGCCAGGCGCTCGACGAGGTCGCCGGACTCTTCGGCACCCTGCTGCGACCCGGGCGGATCATCGCCGCCCGCCGAAGCCGCGCCAAGGGCGAGGTGGACCCCGCCGAACTGCGCTCCCTCTTCCCGCCGTCCGGCGCGACCGTCCGCGCCACCGTCGAACAGGTCGCGGGCAACTTCGGCAGCCGCTCCGACGCCGACTCCGGCGGTTCACGACACGGTGCCGTCGAATCCGGACCGGGCGGGGACGACGCCGACTTCATGGAGGTCGACCAGTTCGCCCGGCTCAAGCGGGTCGGCCGCAAACCGGGCCCCGTGCTCTTCGCGCTGCTCCTGCTCGTCTCGCTCATCGCCTGCCGAAGCCTGCTGAGCGGCGGGGCACTGGCGGGCGGCGCACTGCTGCCCGCACCCGGTGACGTCTCCGAACTCTGGGGACGGTACGCGGACGGCTGGCATCCGCTCGGTACCGGCGGGGCCCAGAGCGCACCGCCGTACCTCGCCATGATCTCCGCCCTGTCCGCACTGTTCCTCGGGTCCACCGGCTTCGCGCTCACCCTGCTGCTGGTCTGCTCGGTCCCGCTCGCCGGCCTCACCGCGTACTTCGCCTCCCGGCCGCTGCTCGAATCACGGCTCCTGCGGGCCTGGGCGAGCATCGCGTACGCCTTCCTGCCCGCCGCGACCGGAGCGCTGGCGACCGGCCGCCTCGGCACCGCCGTACTGGCCGTCCTGCTCCCGCTGATCGCCCGCGCGGCCGTCGCCGCACACGGACTGCGCGCGGCCCCCGGCACGGGAACCGGAACCGGCACGCCGCGAGGCAGCTGGCGGGCCACCTGGGCCTACGCCCTGCTGCTCACCGTCACGATGGCGTTCACGCCCGTCGTCTGGCCGCTCGCCGCGGTCCTCGGCCTCGGAGTACTGGCCCTGCGCCGGAACGACATCACGGCGTACGGGCTCCGCTTCCTCGCCGCGATCGGCACCCCGCTGCTGATCCTCGCCCCCTGGTCGCTGTCCCTGCTGACCAGCCCCTCCGGCTTCCTGAAGGAGGCGGGCCTGGACATCGGTTCGGGCACGGCCTCCGCGCTCGACCTGCTCGGGATCAGCCCCGGCGGTCCCAAGGCCGCGGGCGGCATCCTGCTCCTGGGCATCGTGCTGGCGGCGCTGGCCGCGCTGCTGCGCGGGGAGCGGCAGTTCGCGATCCGTACCGCCTGGGCCGTGGCGCTCGTCGCCCTGCTCTTCGCGGGGATCACCAACGGTTCCAGCTGGGCCGGACCGGCCACCCTCGTCTACGGCATCGCGCTGATCGCCGCCGCCCTCCTCGGTGCCGACGGCGCCCGGGTGCGGGTCGCCGCGCTCAGCTTCGGCTGGCGCCAGCCCGTCGCCGCGCTGATCGCGCTGGCCGCCGCCGCGGCCCCCGTACTGGCCGCCTTCGGCTGGATGATCGGTGGCGCCGCCGGCCCCCTGGAGCGGCGCGACCCGGTGCAGGTGCCCGCGTTCGTCGCCGAGGAGAGCACCACCCGCGACCAGCCGCGCACCCTGGTGCTCGGCGGTACGTCGCCGGAGTCCGTCGACTACACCCTGGCCCGCGGCTCGGGTGCCCGGCTCGGTGACGCCGAGCTGACGGAGTCGGGCGACGGCAACAGCCACCTCGACAAGGTCGTCGCCAATCTGGTCGCGGGCTCCGGCGCCGACCAGGGCGGCCAGCTGAGCGGCTTCGCGATCCGCTACGTCCTCGTACGGGACGGGGCACCGCGGCAGATGAGCCGGGTGCTCGACTCGACCCCCGGCCTGAGCCGGCTCAGCCAGCTGGACGGCAGTGCCCTGTGGCGCGTGGACCGCCAGGTCGCCCGGGTCATGATCGTCCCGTCCGGCGAGGGCGAGCGGCTGCCCGTCGGCTCGCTCGCTGTGGAGGCGCACTCCGAGATCCCCTCGGGCGACGCGGGCCGCGTGCTGCGGATCGCCGACGTGGCCGACCCCGGCTGGCAGGCCACGCTCGACGGGAAGCCGCTGACCCGGAAGACCGTCGACGGCTGGGCCCAGGGCTTCGAGCTCCCCGCCGACGGCGGCCGGCTGGACCTCACGTACGACACCCCGATCACGCACACCGCGTGGATCTGGGCGCAGGCGGCGCTCGCCGTCGTCCTGGTGGTCCTGGCCCTGCCGGGCCGCCGCCGGGAGATCGACGACGACCTGCCCGAGGAGGCCGTCGCCGTCGCGGCGGAGCCGATCGAGGGCGAGGGACGCCGCGCCCGCAGGCTGCGCGCGGCCGCGGAGGCCGACGCGGAGACGGCGGATACCGGTCAGGACGGCGGAACGGGCCCGGTCGGCCCGGACGGCCCGGCTGTGACGGTGGAACCGGAGGCGCCGGGGATGCCGGGTGCGCCGGGGGAGTACATCCCCGCGCAGCAGACCGCCGACCCGTACGCCGCCGACCCGTACGCCGCTTCCCCTGACGGGCAGGCCGCCTACGCCCAGCAGGGGGACGGGACCTACGCGCCCGTGCCGCCGCAGCAGCAGTACGGGGAGGGGGAGTGGGACGCGCAGCACCAGCAGTACCAGGGCGCCGACTACACGCAGTACCCGTACCAGGCCGACCCGTACCAGCAGCAGAACGCCGCGTACGACCCGTACCAGCAGCAGAACACCACGGCCTACCCGCAGTACGAGGGCGAGGGTCAGGGCCAGGTCCCGTACGCGGAGCAGCAGCAGCCGTACCACGAGCAGACCGACCCCAACGGGCACACCGGCCACCCCCAGTACCCCGACAACACCGGCCACGGCCAGTACCCCGACGCCGGCCAGTACAACGACCCCAGCCAGTACCCCGACCCCAGCCGGTACAACGAGCACGTCGACAACCCGGCCCCGGGCCAGGCCCCGTGGCAGACCGGTAACGCATCGCGAGGCGAGTCCGAGTGAAGTCCACCCATCTGTCCCTCATCGCGGGCACCGTCGCCCTCGCCGCCGTCACCGGGTTCGCCGCGCTCACCGCGCCCGGTGAAGGCGACGCGGTGGAGGCGAAGCCCGCGTCCCGGCTGCCCGTCGAACGCTCCAGCCTGCTCTGCCCGGCGCCCAGCGGCTCCGATCTCGCGGACACGTTGTACACGTCCTTCACCCCGGCGGGGAAGGGTGCCGCCGGGGCGGGAACCGCCGAACTGAAGCCGTCCGTGCCGTTCGTGGACGACGCGGCGGACGGGGACGACGCGGCGGCCGAGAAGGACCCGAAGAAGATCAAGAAGGCCGAAGAGGCGGCGAAGAAGGCGAAGGAGAAGGCCGAGAAGCCGGTCGTCACCGTCAAGGAGCCCGGCAAACCGGTCACCGCCGAGGCCTCGGGCTCCGACGCGCCCGCCCTGGTCGGCACCGCCCACGGCCGGACAGCCCCCGGCTGGACCGCCCAGCAGACCACCACGGTCGCCGCCGGGGACGCCCGGGGGCTGCTCGGGGTCAGCTGCACCGCCCCGGACACGGACTTCTGGTTCCCCGCGGTGAGCACCGCGAAGTCCCGGCAGGACTACATCCACCTCACCAACCCGGACGACAGCGCCGCCGTCGCCGACATCGAGCTGTACGGCCCCGAGGGCGCCCTCAAGTCCGATGTCGGCGAGGGCATCACGGTCCCGCCCCGGTCGACCGTCGCGATGCTCGTCACCACCCTGACCAGCGAGGCCGCGGACAGTGTGACCGCCCATGTCACCACCCGCACCGGACGGGTCGGAGCGGTCGTCGGCGTCGCGGACGACAAGGCGGGCAGCGACTGGCTGTCGGCCGCCACCGACCCCAGGGGCACCCTCGTCATGCCCGGCATCCCGGCCGACGCCACCTCCGTACAGCTGGTGGCCTTCGCCCCCGGCGAGGACGACGCGGACGTGAAGGTGCAACTGCTGGGCAAGACCGCGGCGTTCGCCCCGGCCGGGAACGACACCCTGCACATCAAGTCCGGGATGACCGCGAGCGTCGACCTGAAGGACGTGACCCGGGGCGAACCGGGATCCCTGCGGCTGACGCCGGTCCAGAGCAGCCGGGCCACTCCGATCGTGGCCGCGTTGCGCGTGGTGCGCGGCACCGGCGCCAAGCAGGAGATCGCCTTCATCCCGGCGACCGGCCCGGTGGGCGAGCGGGCGAGCGTCGCCGACAACCGGGCCAAGGGCTCGACGCTCTCCCTGTCCGCACCGGGTGCGACGGCGAAGGTGAAGGTCACCGCTTCGGCGGGCAGCGAGGGCGGCGAACAGGTCGTCAAGACGTACACGGTCAAGGGCGGCACGACACTCGCCGTCGACCCGCCGGTGCCGTCCGGGCTCAAGGGCACCTACGCGCTGACGGTCGAGACGGAATCGGGCGGCCCGGTGCACGCCGCCCGCACGCTCGCTCTTCCTGAGGGCGGCGTGGCGATGTTCACGGTGCAGACGCTGCCGGACGACAGGGGAACGGTGGTCGTCCCGTCGGCGAAGCAGGACCTGTCGGTCCTGTCCGACTGAGGCAAGGGGGCGTTCACACGCTCTGAGGCACGGGGACGTTCACACGCTCACGGGCGGGGCACCGGGCTCCGCCCGTGAGGGCTTTCCCGGCGGCTTTCCCGGCCCCCGTACGGGCGGCTCACTCCTGCCCGTACCGGGGGTCGACCGACTCGGGAGCCAGCCCCAGCAGTTCCGCGACCTGCTCCACGACGACCTCGTGCACCAGCAGGGCACGTTCGTCGCGGCTCTTGGTGCGGATCTCGACGGGGCGCCGGTAGACCACGATCTGCGCGGGCCGCCCCTTGGCGGCGGACAGCGCACTGCCCAGCGGCACGGTCTCCCCCGGTGTGCCGGGTACGTCGAGGACCACGAAGTCCACCTCGGCCAGCTGCGGCCATCGGCGCTCCAGCCGCTCGACGGAGTCCTGGACGAGATCACGGAACGTCTCGCTCCGGCTGGCGGACAGGGGGACCTGGGGCGGGGCGACGGGCCCGCGCATGCCGCGGCCATGGCGGTCGCGACGACGGGGTCGCGGTTCGGACGCGGGGGGAGGTACGGGACTGTCCATCACCGACGCAGCGTAGCCCTCACCGGGGTGAGCCGTCGGTGATCGTGTCGCGGCCCGGCCACCTGTCCGCGGTTGAACATTCCGGCCAAGGTTGAGCCCGTTTCAGGCCCCGAACCCGACCGGCGGCCCCGCGCCCGACGTCGGCTCCCGCTCCCCGGACGAACGGGGACTTCCGGTCGTAGCACGCGCTTTCCCGCCACCGCCCAGGTCAGGGCGGTTACCCGGAAGCACGCTGTGCCCGGGGTCACGGCGCGACACGGTGGGGTGACCTGAAGGGGAGTCGTCGCAGCCCGCTCAAGAGTGCGGTACCGTCCAACATCGTGAGCCCTGTACGTCGCTGTTCGCGCACCGCGTGCGGCCGCCCTGCCGTCGCGACACTGACGTACGTCTATGCCGACTCGACTGCGGTCCTCGGCCCGCTCGCCACCTACGCCGAGCCCCACTGTTACGACCTCTGCGCCGAACACAGTGAGCGGCTCACCGCGCCACGCGGCTGGGAGGTGGTGCGGCTCTCCGACGGCTCCGCCCCCTCACAGCCCAGCGGCGACGATCTCGAAGCGCTCGCCAACGCCGTACGGGAAGCGGCACGGCCTACCGACCGCGGACCTGGCGGCGGAGGTGGGGGCCGGGGCCCACGCTCCGCGGATCCGGTCGAGGTCGCACGCCGCGGCCACCTGCGGGTGCTGCGTTCCCCGGACTCCTGACGTATCGGCCCGCCGGGTAGTTTGGGCGTTCCGCCCAAACCCCCAGGAGGACCGGCCGTGGTTGCTGATCTGTCGCAGCTCGTGAAGGCGTACGACGTGCGCGGAGTGGTGCCCGACCAGTGGGACGAGCCGTTGGCCGAGCTGTTCGGTGCGGCGTTCGTCCAGGTCACCTCGGCGGACGCGATCGTGATCGGCCATGACATGCGGCCGTCGTCGCCGGGCCTGGCCGGGGCCTTCGCCCGGGGCGCGACGGCCCGTGGCGCCGACGTGACGCTGATCGGGCTCTGCTCGACGGACCAGCTGTACTACGCGTCGGGGGCACTGGACCTGCCGGGGGCGATGTTCACGGCTTCGCACAACCCGGCGCGGTACAACGGCATCAAGATGTGCCGGGCCGGAGCCGCCCCTGTCGGCCAGGACACCGGGCTGACCGAGATCCGCACCCTGGTCGAACAGTGGTCGGAACACGGGGCCCCGCGCACCCCCGCGACCACCACCCCCGGAACGGTCACCGAACGCGACACCCTGACCGATTACGCCGCACACCTGCTGGGCCTGGTCGAACTCGACCGGATCAGGCCCCTGAAGGTCGTCGTGGACGCGGGCAACGGCATGGGCGGCCACACGGTCCCGACCGTCTTCGCGGGCCTGCCGGTCGACCTCGTACCCATGTACTTCGAGCTGGACGGCACCTTCCCGAACCACGAGGCCAACCCCCTCGACCCGAAGAACATCGTCGACCTCCAGGCACGCGTCCTGGCCGAGGGCGCCGACCTCGGCCTCGCCTTCGACGGGGACGCGGACCGCTGCTTCGTGGTCGACGAGCGCGGCGCCGGTGTCTCCCCGTCCGCGATCACGGCCCTGGTGGCGGCCCGCGAACTGGCCCGCAACGGCGGCAAGGGCACCGTGATCCACAACCTGATCACCTCCTGGTCGGTCCCGGAAGTGATCCGCGAGAACGGCGGAACCCCCGTCCGTACTCGGGTGGGCCACTCCTTCATCAAGGCGGAGATGGCCGAGCACGGCGCGATCTTCGGCGGAGAGCACTCCGCGCACTACTACTTCCGGGACTTCTGGAACGCCGACACGGGCATGCTCGCCGCCCTCCACGTCCTGGCCGCCCTGGGCGGCCAGGCGGGCCCGCTCTCCGAACTGGTCGCCCAGTACGACCGGTACGCGGGCTCCGGCGAGATCAACTCCACGGTCGACGACCAGCAGGGCCGCCTGGCCGCGATCAAGGCGGCGTACGGCAACCGCGACGACGTCACCTTCGACGAACTCGACGGCCTCACGGCAACGTCCACCGACTGGTGGTTCAACCTGCGCGCCTCCAACACGGAACCGCTCCTGCGCCTGAACGTCGAGGCAAGGGACGAAGAAACGATGACGGCGGTACGAGACGAGGTCCTGTCGGTGGTCAGGGGCTAGCTTTCCCAGCTCCCTGGTCTCTCCGGGCACATGCCGGCCCGCCCGGCGCTTGAGGGCATCCTTCAGCCCCTGCGGCGTTTGAGGGCACCAGGGTCTGGGGCCAGCGCCGCCCAACCTCAGCCCCTCCGGCGTTTCAGGAGCGGGGTCCGGGGCAGCGCCCCGGTTTCGGGACGGGGCGGGTAGGGGACAAGCCCGCCGCAGGCGCCCCACCCGCACCACGGCCCCGCCCACCCGCATCCGCCCCCCGCCATCGCCCCACCCCCGGCCGGGCCGCGCCCCCGCCACCCCAGCGGTAGGCTGACGACGCCTGATCCACGCGAACCCGAACCGCTTGTTCGAACGCTCGAAGGGACTCACCCCATGCCGCTCGAAGCCGGCCTTCTGGAGATCCTCGCCTGCCCGGCCTGTCACTCCCCGCTCGACGACCGGTCGGCCGCCGACAGCCCGGAGCTGGTCTGCACCGGCACCGACTGCGGCCTGGCCTACCCGGTACGGGACGGCATCCCGGTCCTGCTCGTCGACGAGGCCCGCCGCCCCGCCTGACAGCGAGTGACGCGCGTACACGGCACGGGCGGCCGACGAAAACCGCCGTACCCCGTACCCGAACCTCGCACGTCGCACCCCGCACCCCCACCGGTGATCGGAGGCCCACCGCCATGCTCGACGAGTCGCTGCTCGACGCCCCGGAAGATCTGGCCCGAGCCGACCGCCGCGGTCTGCTCCGGGGCGCCGCCGAGGCCGGTGCCCGCGTCCGTACCGCCGCCCGGCACGCGGCCGAGGCAGGCATCGGCAACCTGAACCCGGAGGGCAGGCCCCGCGCCGTCCTCGTCGCCGGCCCCGGCACCGCCGCGTCCGGCGTCGCCGACCTGATCGGCGCGCTGGCGGGGGCCGCCGCACCTGTCGCCCGGATCCACCCCTCCGGCGTCGCCCCCGCCGCAGGCGCCCTGCGCTGGACGCTCCCCGGCTGGGCCGGATCCGTGGACCTGCTGCTCATCGCCACGGCCGACGGTTCCGAACCGGGCCTCGCCCTGCTCGCCGAACAGGCGTACCGCCGGGGCTGCACCGTGGTCGCCGTGGCCCCCACCCGCTCCCCCCTGAGCGAAGCGGTCGACGGGGCCCACGGCCTCGTCGTACCGATGGCGGCCGCCCCGCACGGCGAGTACGACGCGGAGACCTCGGCCGCCGGACCGGGCACCCTGTGGGCGCTGCTCACGCCGCTGCTGGCGCTCCTGGACCGGGTGGGGCTGGTGACCGCCCCGCCCGAGGACCTGCAAAAGGTCGCCGACCGCCTGGACCGCACCGCCGAACGCTGCGGCCCGGCCATCGCCACGTACAGCAATCCGGCGAAGACCCTCGCCGCCGAGCTCGCCGACATGCTGCCGCTCGTGTGGACGGAGGGCGACGCCGCAGGTCCCGTCGGGCGCCGTTTCGCCGCCGTACTGTCCGAACTCGCGGGTCGCCCGGCCCTCGCCGCCGAACTTCCCGAGGCGCTGCCCTCGCACGGTGCGCTGCTGGCCGGAGACTTCGCCGCCGGAGCCGACCCCGACGACTTCTTCCGTGACCGCGTCAGCGAGCGGGAACCCCTGCGGGCCAGGGTCGTCCTGCTCCGGGACCGGCCCGCAGGCGGCCTGAGCGCCTACCCGGCGGCACGGGAACTGGCACTCGGCCACGACACGGCCATCAGCGAACTCGAACCGGACGAGGGCAGCGCGCTCGAAGCACTCGCCGAACTCCTCGCCATCACGGACTTCGCCGCGGTCTACCTGTCACTGGCTTCGGCCCCCAGCCCCTGACGCGCGCCTCGCCCCAGCCCACCTCCGCTCCCCACGCCTCCCCGCCTGGCTCTCCCGCCTCCGCACCCGCGCATCCCCCGAGGACGAATCCCATGGACCGGCTGTCCAACACCGTGCGCCCCTACGCCTGGGGTTCCACCACGGCCATCCCCGCCCTGCTCGGCATCGCTCCCACCGGCGAGCCGCAGGCCGAGATGTGGATGGGCGCCCACCCGGGAGCCCCTTCCCGCATCACCCGCCCCACGGGCACCGGCACCGGCGCACCCTTCACCGCCCCCCTCACCGACATCATTGAGGCCGACCCCGAACGCGAATTGGGACCGGCCGCCGTCGCCAAGTTCGGCCCCCGCCTCCCTTTCCTGCTCAAGCTGCTCGCGGCGGGCGCCCCCCTCTCCCTCCAGGTCCACCCCGACCTCGAACAGGCCAGAAGGGGGTACGCCGACGAGGAGAGCCGGAACGTCCCGATCGACGCCCCCCACCGCACGTACAAGGACGCCAACCACAAGCCCGAACTGCTCTGCGCGCTCACCCCCTTCGACGGACTGTGCGGCTTCCGCAGGCCCACCGAGGCGGCCGAGGCGATGGAGGCACTGGGGGTCGACGCCCTCAAGCCGTACGTGGACCTGCTCCGCGCCAGCCCCGAAGAGGCGGCCCTGCGCGAGGTCCTCACGGCGATCCTCACCGCCGACCCGGTGGAGATGGCGGAGACCGTCACCGAGGCGGCGGCCGCCGCCGACCGGCTCGGCGGCGCCCACGCCCCGTACGCGCGGATAGCGCACCACTTCCCCGGCGACCCGGGCGTCATCGCGGCGATGCTCCTGAACTACGTACAGCTCCAGCCGGGCGAGGCCCTGTTCCTCGGCGCGGGGGTCCCGCACGCCTACCTCGGTGGCCTCGGTGTCGAGATCATGGCCAACTCGGACAACGTGCTGCGCTGCGGACTCACTCCCAAGCACGTCGACGTTCCCGAACTCCTGCGCATCGTCCGTTTCGAAGCAACCGACCCCGGTGTACTGCGCCCCGAGGCATCCCCCTCCGGCGAGGAGCCGTACGAGACTCCCGTCGACGAGTTCCGGCTGTCGCGCTACGACCTCGCCGCAGGCGCCGCACCCGTCGATCTGACGGTCGCCACCCCGCAGATCCTGCTCTGCACGGCAGGCGCCCCGAAGGCCGGGGACCTCGGCCTCACTCCCGGGGAGTCGGTCTTCGTCCCGGCGGGTGAAACGGTGGAAGCGTCCGGAACCGGGACACTCTTCCGTGCCACCGTGGTGGCCTGACGTACCGTCCGCACCACCGACTGCACCACCGACTGCACCACCGTCCGCACAACCGACTGCAACAATGTGCGGCCGTACCGCGGCCGTCCGTGCCGCGCACCGAGGAAGGGACACCACGCACTCATGAGCGCGTCAGGCGGAACCAAGGCGATCGTGGCAGCGCTAGCCGCCAACCTCGCGATCGCAGTGGCCAAATTCGTGGCGTTCCTCTTCAGTGGCTCGTCGTCGATGCTCGCGGAGAGCGTCCACTCGCTCGCCGACTCCGGCAACCAGGGCCTGCTGCTGCTCGGCGGCAAGAAGGCCCAGCGCGAAGCCACTCCCCAGCACCCCTTCGGGTACGGGCGCGAGCGCTACATCTACGCCTTCCTCGTCTCCATCGTCCTCTTCTCCGTCGGTGGCATGTTCGCGGTCTACGAGGGCTACGAGAAGATCAAGCACCCCCACGAGATCGAGGCGTGGTACTGGCCGGTCGGCGTGCTGATCTTCGCGATCATCGCCGAGAGCTTCTCCTTCCGTACGGCGATCAGGGAGTCCAACCAGACCCGGGGTACACGCTCCTGGACGGAGTTCGTCCGCCGGGCCAAGGCCCCCGAACTTCCCGTCGTCCTCCTTGAGGACCTCGGCGCGCTCGTCGGTCTGGTCCTGGCCCTGGCCGGCGTCGGCCTGGCCCTCGGCACCGGCAACGGCGTCTGGGACGGCATCGGCACCCTCTGCATCGGCATCCTGCTGATCGTCATCGCGATCGTCCTCGCCGCAGAGACGAAGTCCCTGCTGCTCGGCGAGTCCGCGGGCATCGAAGAGGTCGAGAAGATCAAGGCCGCCGTGGTCGACGGCGACACCGTCACCCGCATCATCCACATGCGTACGCTCCACCTCGGACCCGAGGAACTGCTGGTCGCCGCCAAGATCGCGGTCCAGCACGACAACACCGCGGCCGAGGTCGCCAACGCCATCAACGCCGCCGAGATCCGGATCCGCGAGGCCGTCCCGATCGCCCGGGTCATCTACCTGGAGCCGGACATCTTCAACGAAGCCGCCGCGGCGTCCGGTACCAACCCGGGCAAGGCCCCCGGCGGCGGCGGTCCGGCCCCGGCGGATTCCGGCCACTGAACCACTGAGGATCAGCCCCTGACGGCCCGGTGATCGCCTCCGCACTTGAACGGACTGGGGCTCACTGGGCCGTTCGGTGTAGATTCGTGGCAGAGACAGACGTCGCTGCTGATGGCGGTTGATCGGTCCGCATCCACTGCGGACCGGCCGAGGGACAGAGGGCCTCCGACGGACTGCACTGCCGAACGCTCGGGCATTCGTGTGCCCGGCAGACGCAGAGCCGCCCCAGCCCACCTCGACCCATCACGAGGAGCAGCCCGTTATGACGACGGTCACCAACCGCCAGGACTTCAAGGTCGCCGACCTCTCCCTCGCCGCCTTCGGCCGCAAGGAGATCACCCTCGCCGAGCACGAGATGCCCGGCCTGATGTCGATCCGCAAGGAGTACGCCGCCACCCAGCCGCTGGCCGGTGCCCGGATCACCGGCTCGCTGCACATGACGGTGCAGACGGCCGTGCTCATCGAGACCCTCGTCGCCCTGGGCGCCGAGGTCCGCTGGGCCTCCTGCAACATCTTCTCCACCCAGGACCACGCCGCGGCGGCCATCGCGGTCGGCCCGAACGGCACCCCCGACGCCCCCGCCGGCGTCCCGGTCTTCGCCTGGAAGGGCGAGTCGCTGGAGGAGTACTGGTGGTGCACGGAGCAGGCCCTGACCTGGCCGAACACCCCCACCGGCGGCCCGAACATGATCCTGGACGACGGCGGTGACGCCACGCTCCTGGTCCACAAGGGCGTCGAGTTCGAGAAGGCCGGCGCGGCCCCGGACCCGTCGACCGCGGACAGCGAGGAGTACGCCTATATCCTCACCCTGCTGAACCGCACCCTCGGCGAGGCCCCGCAGAAGTGGACCCAGCTGGCGTCCGAGATCCGCGGTGTCACCGAGGAGACCACGACCGGTGTGCACCGGCTGTACGAGATGCACCGCGACGGCACCCTCCTGTTCCCGGCGATCAACGTCAACGACGCTGTCACCAAGTCGAAGTTCGACAACAAGTACGGCTGCCGCCACTCGCTGATCGACGGCATCAACCGTGCCACCGACGTCCTGATCGGCGGCAAGACCGCCGTCGTCTGCGGTTACGGCGACGTGGGCAAGGGCTGCGCGGAGTCCCTGCGCGGACAGGGCGCCCGCGTGATCATCACCGAGATCGACCCGATCTGCGCGCTGCAGGCGGCGATGGACGGCTACCAGGTGGCCACCCTCGACGACGTCGTGGAGCAGGCGGACATCTTCGTCACCACGACGGGCAACAAGGACATCATCATGGCCTCGGACATGGCCAAGATGAAGCACCAGGCGATCGTCGGGAACATCGGCCACTTCGACAACGAGATCGACATGGCCGGCCTGGCGCAGATCGACGGCGTCGTCAAGGACGAGGTCAAGCCGCAGGTCCACACCTGGACGTTCCCCGACGGCAAGGTCCTCATCGTGCTGTCCGAGGGCCGCCTGCTGAACCTGGGCAACGCCACCGGCCACCCCTCGTTCGTGATGTCCAACTCGTTCGCGGACCAGACCCTGGCCCAGATCGAGCTGTTCACCAAGCCCGAGGAGTACCCGACCGACGTCTACGTGCTCCCCAAGCACTTGGACGAGAAGGTCGCCCGCCTCCACCTCGCCGCGCTCGGCGTCAGGCTCACGACCCTGCGTCCCGAGCAGGCCTCCTACATCGGCGTCGAGGTCGACGGTCCGTACAAGTCCGACCACTACCGCTACTGATCCAGCCTCCTCAGCGACCGCGGGCCCTCACCCACGGTCGCTGAGCGGCCCGGCAGCCTCAGCAGCAGGTACGAGCGCAGGCCCCCGCACCCCCGTGGCGGGGGCCTGCTCCGTACCGCACCCGCACAGCCCGAGGAACCCGAAGGACCCCATGCCCCGCGGCCGGTATTCGCTCCACGATCTTCACGATCACACCCCCCTCGGAGAAGAACACTTCCATTGCGCCCCCGGCCCCTCCGGCTGGCGTTACGTCTCCCAGACCACGGCCCCCTCCGGTGATCACCTCGGCTCCGTCGATCTCGCCCTCGATGAACTCGGCCGCCCCATCCGCCTCGAACTCCACGCCGCGAGCTGGCAGGTCCGAGGCGCCGCCCTGGAAGGCGTCACCTGGGTCCGTACCGACCCCACCGGCACTCATGCCACCGAAGGCAATGTCCGCGCCCACGCCTTCTCCGGCACTTCCCCCGCATTCCTTGTCGCCCTGACCCGGCTTCTGCGCCTCACCCCCGATTCCCCCGCGACCCGCGTCCGTGTGGTCACCTTTACGGACCCGGTCCTCGCCCCCCGTACCGTCGACCAGTCCTGGTCACTGCTGAACAGTGAAGCGCACGCCACTGACAACGGACCCCTGACCGTGGACGAGTACCAGGTCAGCGCCCTGGACACGGGGGAGCAGCACACGGTTCACATCGCGGGCGACGTGGTCCTCGCCGCACCCGGCATCGAACTCGAACACCTCGAAACGCCCCCGTCGCCCGTGTCCCGCTGAACGTCCGGACCACAGGACAGCCCTCAGCCGGGCGGAGCGAACCCGGTCGAGGCCGCCCCGCCAGCACCCCGGTCCGCGAAACCCGCTGAGGCCGGCGAGTCCGAGGTCGGCACAGGCGGAACAGACGGCACAGGAACAACGGCCGACACAGGAACAACGGCCGGTGCGGGAACAACGGTGGGTGCGGGAGCGGAGACCGGTGGGGAAGCGGAGGTCCGAGCGGCGTTGAACACCCGGCGCGCGTCCCGTGCCTGCCGCTCGCCGACCACCGCGGCCAGATACGCCGCCGCGGGAACGCCGTGCGGAGCCGGAACCCCGGTCAGCGTCACCAGTTCGCCCGCCAGCCGCTCCGCGATCGACCGGCCGACGTCCGCGTCGAGCTGCTGCATGCGGGTCAGGTACTGCCGTATCGAGAGCCAGAGACCGTCCGGTACCGCTGACAGATCCAGCTGCGTGAATCGGCCGACAAGCCAGGGCGGAGGCGGCGGAACAACGACGGAGCGCCCCGTCGGCACCCGTTCCCGCACGACGAGCGTCCCCGCGAATACATCACCGAGCCGCCGCCCCCGTGCGGACATCAGGGACGCGAGGCAGGCCACGACCCCGAACGTCATCAGAATCTCGACCATCCCCATCGCCCCGCGGACGAGGGCATGGCGGAACCGGATCGGGCCACCGTCGTCCCGGACCACTCTCAGCCCGCACGCCAGCTTGCCCAGCGAACGGCCATGGCTGAGGGTCTCCACCGCGACCGGCCCGCCCACCAGTACCAGAAGAAAAGCCGCTACACCGATCGCGGCGACGGCCGCCTCGTCCAACGAGACCGCGGCGATGCCCAAACCGATGGACACCAGGATGAACACGGCGACAACGACCACCAGATCGATCGCCAAGGCCAGAGCCCGGCTCGGCAGCCTCGCCGGCCGCAACCCCAGAACGACCGCGTCTCCGGTCACGAGCTCATTCATCGCCACCCACCCTTCGTCCACCTTCCCTGCCCCACCGGGGCACAGTCTGCCAAGCTGACCAGCAGCGCCGCAGTTGTACGGACCCGTACGCACCCATGCCTGGAGCCGCAGCCGACCATGGACCTCGACGTCTTCGTCACAGCCCACCGCACGGAGTGGGACCGCCTGGACCACCTCCTGCGCCGCGGGCGCCATCTGACCGGCGCTGAGGCGGACGAACTCGTCGCGCTCTACCAGCGCACGGCCACCCATCTCTCTCTGATCCAGTCCAGCGCCCCGGATCCCCTGCTGACGGCCCGGCTCACTCAGCTCGTGGCGCGCGCACGCTCGACGGTGACCGGCACCCGCAAGGCTTCCTGGCGCGACGCGGCCCGATTCCTCACCGCGGGTTTCCCCGCCGCTGTCTATCGCTCGCGCCGCTGGTGGATCCCCACGGCAGTGCTCTCCACACTCCTGGCCGCCCTCATCGGCTGGTGGATCGGCACTCATCCGGAGGTCCAGGCGGCGATCGCCGCCCCGGACGACCTGCGCAGCATGACGCGCCCGGGAGGGGAGTACGAGACGTACTACTCCAGCCACCCGGCCGCGTCGTTCGCCGCACAGGTGTGGACGAACAACGCCCAGGCCGCAGCCATGTGTCTGGTGCTGGGAGCGTTCCTCTGTATACCGGTGATCCTGATCCTCTTCCTCAACGTGCTGAACCTCGGCGTCGGAATCGGCCTGATGTCGTCCGCGGGCCGTCTGGACACCTTCCTCGGCCTCGTTCTCCCGCACGGCCTCCTCGAACTGACCGCCGTCTTCGTGGCCGCGGGCACCGGACTCCGCCTCGGCTGGACAGTCATAGACCCGGGCCCCCGCACCCGCCGCGCGGCTCTGGCCGAACAGGGCCGCGCCGCCATCGGCATGGCCATCGGGCTGGCCCTGGTCCTCTTCGTCTCGGGCGTCATAGAAGGCTTCGTCACCCCGTCCGGCCTCCCCACCTGGGGCCGGATCACTATCGGCATCGTCGCTGAGCTGGCGTTTCTGGCGTACGTCTACCTACTCGGAGGCCGAGCCGCACGCGCCGGCGACACGGGCGACCTGGAAGCGGTCGAACGCAGCGCCGAGCTCCCTTCCGCAGCCTGACCACTGATGTGCGGCCCACACCGCTGACCTGCTAGTGTCCTCCTCGCCCACAAAAACCGTTGACACGGTCGATGTGGGGAGGTAGATTTAAACGGTTGCCTCGAACTGGACAAGTTCGGGCCCAGCGGTTAGTATCAATCTCGCTCTGGGCGGGGAATGTAATTCCCGCAGAGCCAATCGATTCTCTTATATCTTCCAGCTCATTTCGGTCGATTCTTTCGACTCAAATGCTTCTGGTAAGGTCGAATCAGCCGAAAGGCAAAGGCCACTCCACAGGCCACCGGAATCAAATTCGGACCGGAAACGGAACGAAGAAGAGTCTGGTAAAGTTGGAACCGCCGGAAAGGGAAACGCGAAAGCGAAGAACTGGAAAGCGAAAACTGCTTGACCCGCTTCGACCGGGAATCGGACACGAAAGAGTCTGATAGAGTCGGAAACGCAAGAACACGAAGGGAAGCGCCCGGAGGGCCCCGGTGAAACGGGACCGAAGGAAGCGTCCGTTCCTTGAGAACTCAACAGCGTGCCAAAAGTCAACGCCAGATATGTTGATACCCCGGCCTGCTTCGGCAGGTTGGTGGTTCCTTTGAAAGTCCTACCGGGCCTTACGGTTCCGGTGGGCAATTACACAGCGAGGACGCTGTGAACGACTGGTCTTATTCCGACCGGTCGTTCCGCTCTCGTGATGTGTGTCCCGATTACGGGAAAACATTCACGGAGAGTTTGATCCTGGCTCAGGACGAACGCTGGCGGCGTGCTTAACACATGCAAGTCGAACGATGAAGCCCTTCGGGGTGGATTAGTGGCGAACGGGTGAGTAACACGTGGGCAATCTGCCCTTCACTCTGGGACAAGCCCTGGAAACGGGGTCTAATACCGGATAATACTTCTGCCTGCATGGGTGGGGGTTAAAAGCTCCGGCGGTGAAGGATGAGCCCGCGGCCTATCAGCTTGTTGGTGGGGTAATGGCCTACCAAGGCGACGACGGGTAGCCGGCCTGAGAGGGCGACCGGCCACACTGGGACTGAGACACGGCCCAGACTCCTACGGGAGGCAGCAGTGGGGAATATTGCACAATGGGCGAAAGCCTGATGCAGCGACGCCGCGTGAGGGATGACGGCCTTCGGGTTGTAAACCTCTTTCAGCAGGGAAGAAGCGAGAGTGACGGTACCTGCAGAAGAAGCGCCGGCTAACTACGTGCCAGCAGCCGCGGTAATACGTAGGGCGCAAGCGTTGTCCGGAATTATTGGGCGTAAAGAGCTCGTAGGCGGCTTGTCACGTCGGATGTGAAAGCCCGGGGCTTAACCCCGGGTCTGCATTCGATACGGGCTAGCTAGAGTGTGGTAGGGGAGATCGGAATTCCTGGTGTAGCGGTGAAATGCGCAGATATCAGGAGGAACACCGGTGGCGAAGGCGGATCTCTGGGCCATTACTGACGCTGAGGAGCGAAAGCGTGGGGAGCGAACAGGATTAGATACCCTGGTAGTCCACGCCGTAAACGTTGGGAACTAGGTGTTGGCGACATTCCACGTCGTCGGTGCCGCAGCTAACGCATTAAGTTCCCCGCCTGGGGAGTACGGCCGCAAGGCTAAAACTCAAAGGAATTGACGGGGGCCCGCACAAGCAGCGGAGCATGTGGCTTAATTCGACGCAACGCGAAGAACCTTACCAAGGCTTGACATATACCGGAAAGCATCAGAGATGGTGCCCCCCTTGTGGTCGGTATACAGGTGGTGCATGGCTGTCGTCAGCTCGTGTCGTGAGATGTTGGGTTAAGTCCCGCAACGAGCGCAACCCTTGTTCTGTGTTGCCAGCATGCCCTTCGGGGTGATGGGGACTCACAGGAGACTGCCGGGGTCAACTCGGAGGAAGGTGGGGACGACGTCAAGTCATCATGCCCCTTATGTCTTGGGCTGCACACGTGCTACAATGGCCGGTACAATGAGCTGCGATGCCGCGAGGCGGAGCGAATCTCAAAAAGCCGGTCTCAGTTCGGATTGGGGTCTGCAACTCGACCCCATGAAGTCGGAGTTGCTAGTAATCGCAGATCAGCATTGCTGCGGTGAATACGTTCCCGGGCCTTGTACACACCGCCCGTCACGTCACGAAAGTCGGTAACACCCGAAGCCGGTGGCCCAACCCCTTGTGGGAGGGAGCTGTCGAAGGTGGGACTGGCGATTGGGACGAAGTCGTAACAAGGTAGCCGTACCGGAAGGTGCGGCTGGATCACCTCCTTTCTAAGGAGCACTTCTTACCAGGCTTCGGTTTGGTCAGAGGCCAGTACACCGGCGAATGTTCGGTGCTGGTTGCTCATGGGTGGAACGTTGACTACTCGGCACGACAGGTTGTTTTTCACTAGTACTGCTTCGGCGTGGAACGTGGGGAATGGTCGGTCGGGTCGGGCACGCTGTTGGGTATCTGAGGGTACGGGCTCGTTTGAGTCTGTCCTTCGGTTGCCGGCCCCAGTGAACTCGTCGTATATGACGGGGTGATGGGTGGCTGGTCGTTGTTTGAGAACTGCACAGTGGACGCGAGCATCTGTGGCCAAGTTTTTAAGGGCGCACGGTGGATGCCTTGGCACCAGGAACCGATGAAGGACGTGGGAGGCCACGATAGTCCCCGGGGAGCTGTCAACCAAGCTTTGATCCGGGGGTTTCCGAATGGGGAAACCCGGCAGCCGTCATGGGCTGTCACCCGCTGCTGAACACATAGGCAGTGTGGAGGGAACGAGGGGAAGTGAAACATCTCAGTACCCTCAGGAAGAGAAAACAACCGTGATTCCGGGAGTAGTGGCGAGCGAAACTGGATGAGGCCAAACCGTATGCGTGTGATACCCGGCAGGGGTTGCGCATTCGGGGTTGTGGGATCTCTTTTTCATGGTCTGCCGGCTGTGAGACGAGTCAGAAACCGTTGATGTAGGCGAAGGACATGCGAAAGGTCCGGCGTAGAGGGTAAGACCCCCGTAGCTGAAACATTAACGGCTCGTTTAAGAGACACCCAAGTAGCACGGGGCCCGAGAAATCCCGTGTGAATCTGGCGGGACCACCCGCTAAGCCTAAATATTCCCTGGTGACCGATAGCGGATAGTACCGTGAGGGAATGGTGAAAAGTACCGCGGGAGCGGAGTGAAATAGTACCTGAAACCGTGTGCCTACAAGCCGTGGGAGCGTCGCTGTGTGTGCTTGCACATGCAGTCGTGACTGCGTGCCTTTTGAAGAATGAGCCTGCGAGTTTGCGGTGTGTTGCGAGGTTAACCCGTGTGGGGAAGCCGTAGCGAAAGCGAGTCCGAATAGGGCGGTTTAGTAGCGCGCTCAAGACCCGAAGCGGAGTGATCTAGCCATGGGCAGGTTGAAGCGGAGGTAAGACTTCGTGGAGGACCGAACCCACCAGGGTTGAAAACCTGGGGGATGACCTGTGGTTAGGGGTGAAAGGCCAATCAAACTCCGTGATAGCTGGTTCTCCCCGAAATGCATTTAGGTGCAGCGTCGTGTGTTTCTTGCCGGAGGTAGAGCACTGGATAGGCGATGGGCCCTACCGGGTTACTGACCTTAGCCAAACTCCGAATGCCGGTAAGTGAGAGCACGGCAGTGAGACTGTGGGGGATAAGCTCCATGGTCGAGAGGGAAACAGCCCAGAGCATCGACTAAGGCCCCTAAGCGTACGCTAAGTGGGAAAGGATGTGGAGTCGCAGAGACAACCAGGAGGTTGGCTTAGAAGCAGCCACCCTTGAAAGAGTGCGTAATAGCTCACTGGTCAAGTGATTCCGCGCCGACAATGTAGCGGGGCTCAAGCGTACCGCCGAAGTCGTGTCATTCGTACATATATCCCCAACGGGAGTACGGATGGGTAGGGGAGCGTCGTGTGCCGGGTGAAGCAGCCGCGGAAGCGAGTTGTGGACGGTTCACGAGTGAGAATGCAGGCATGAGTAGCGATACACACGTGAGAAACGTGTGCGCCGATTGACTAAGGGTTCCTGGGTCAAGCTGATCTGCCCAGGGTAAGTCGGGACCTAAGGCGAGGCCGACAGGCGTAGTCGATGGACAACCGGTTGATATTCCGGTACCCGCTTTGAAACGCCCAGTACTGAATCAGGCGATGCTAAGTCCGTGAAGCCGGCCCGATCTCTTCGGAGTTGAGGGTAGTGGTGGAGCCGATGAACCAGACTTGTAGTAGGTAAGCGATGGGGTGACGCAGGAAGGTAGTCCAGCCCGGGC
Organism: Streptomyces sp. NBC_01433; assembly: GCF_026340105.1. Classification (NCBI taxonomy): domain Bacteria; kingdom Bacillati; phylum Actinomycetota; class Actinomycetes; order Kitasatosporales; family Streptomycetaceae; genus Streptomyces; species Streptomyces sp. NBC_01433. Next base: position 3,552,353 of record NZ_JAPEPM010000001.1, read on the forward strand.
GGTGGTAGTCCCGGGGTAAGGGTGTAGCCCGTGTGGTAGGTAAATCCGTCACACATATAAGGGTGAGACCTGATGCCGAGCCGATTGTGGTGAAGTGGATGATCCTATGCTGTCGAGAAAAGCCTCTAGCGAGTTTCATGGCGGCCCGTACCCTAAACCGACTCAGGTAGTCAGGTAGAGAATACCGAGGCGTTCGGGTGAACTATGGTTAAGGAACTCGGCAAAATGCCCCCGTAACTTCGGGAGAAGGGGGCCATCACCGGTGAGGGAACTTGCTTCCTGAGCTGGGGGTGGCCGCAGAGACCAGCGAGAAGCGACTGTTTACTAAAAACACAGGTCCGTGCGAAGCCGTAAGGCGATGTATACGGACTGACGCCTGCCCGGTGCTGGAACGTTAAGGGGACCGGTTAGTGCACTTTCGGGTGTGCGAAGCTGAGAACTTAAGCGCCAGTAAACGGCGGTGGTAACTATAACCATCCTAAGGTAGCGAAATTCCTTGTCGGGTAAGTTCCGACCTGCACGAATGGCGTAACGACTTCTCGACTGTCTCAACCATAGGCCCGGTGAAATTGCACTACGAGTAAAGATGCTCGTTTCGCGCAGCAGGACGGAAAGACCCCGGGACCTTTACTATAGTTTGATATTGGTGTTCGGTTCGGCTTGTGTAGGATAGGTGGGAGACTTTGAAGCGGCCACGCCAGTGGTTGTGGAGTCGTCGTTGAAATACCACTCTGGTCGTGCTGGATGTCTAACCTGGGTCCGTGATCCGGATCAGGGACAGTGTCTGATGGGTAGTTTAACTGGGGCGGTTGCCTCCTAAAGAGTAACGGAGGCGCCCAAAGGTTCCCTCAGCCTGGTTGGCAATCAGGTGTTGAGTGTAAGTGCACAAGGGAGCTTGACTGTGAGACCGACGGGTCGAGCAGGGACGAAAGTCGGGACTAGTGATCCGGCAGTGGCTTGTGGAAGCGCTGTCGCTCAACGGATAAAAGGTACCCCGGGGATAACAGGCTGATCTTCCCCAAGAGTCCATATCGACGGGATGGTTTGGCACCTCGATGTCGGCTCGTCGCATCCTGGGGCTGGAGTCGGTCCCAAGGGTTGGGCTGTTCGCCCATTAAAGCGGTACGCGAGCTGGGTTTAGAACGTCGTGAGACAGTTCGGTCCCTATCCGCTGTGCGCGTAGGAATATTGAGAAGGGCTGTCCCTAGTACGAGAGGACCGGGACGGACGAACCTCTGGTGTGCCAGTTGTCCTGCCAAGGGCATGGCTGGTTGGCTACGTTCGGAAAGGATAACCGCTGAAAGCATCTAAGCGGGAAGCCTGCTTCGAGATGAGTATTCCCACCCTCTTGAGGGGTTAAGGCTCCCAGTAGACGACTGGGTTGATAGGCCAGATGTGGAAGCCCGGTAACGGGTGGAGCTGACTGGTACTAATAGGCCGAGGGCTTGTCCTCAGTTGCTCGCGTCCACTGTGTTAGTTCTGAAATAACGAACGGCCGTGTTGTGTTCCGGTGTTGGTTAATTTCATAGTGTTTCGGTGGTCATTGCGTTAGGGAAACGCCCGGTTACATTCCGAACCCGGAAGCTAAGCCTTTCAGCGCCGATGGTACTGCAGGGGGGACCCTGTGGGAGAGTAGGACGCCGCCGAACAATTTTTCCGGGAAAGCCCCGTACCGCAAGGTACGGGGCTTTTCTGCGTTCACCACCCGTACTCATACTGGGAGCACCTTCCTGTTACGAGTGGGCTGTTTCCTTGCCGCGATCAGAGTCGGCCGGCTGCCTTGAGTGCCAGATAGGCGTCGGAAAGCGCGGGGGCGAGCGTATCGGGAGCGGCATCGACGACGGTGACGCCATGGCGTCGGAGCCGGTCCGCCGTGCGGCGCCGCTCGGCCTGGGCCTGTGCGCCGGCAGCGGCGTCGTACACCGCGTCCACTGTGCCCCGGGCGCGCGCCATGGTCTCGATGCGCGGGTCGGCGACCGCGGCCACCAGAACCGTGTGGCGCTGGGTGAGTTGGGGGAGCACCGGAAGGAGTCCCTCTTCGATGGGGGCGGCGTCGAGGGTGGTCAGGATGACTATCAGGGAACGCTGGGGGGCGGCGGCCAGGGCGGCGGTGCTGAGGCCACGGGCGTCCGTCTCGACGAGTTCCGGTTCCAGGGGAGCCAGGGCGTTGACCACTGAGGCGAGGACATCGCCGGTGTTCGTGCGGCCTTGGACCCGGGCGCGGACGCGGCGGTCGTAGGCGAGCACGTTCACACGATCGCCCGCACGGGTGGCGAGAGCGGTGAGGAGCAGGGTCGCGTCCATCGCGGCGTCGAGGCGAGGGATGTCCCCGACCCGGCCCGCCGATGTCCGGCCGGTGTCGAGGACGATGAGGATGTGGCGGTCCCGCTCGGGGCGCCAGGTACGAACCGCGACGGCGGACTGGCGTGCCGTGGCCCGCCAGTCGATCGAGCGGGTGTCGTCGCCGGGTACATAGGCCCTGAGACTGTCGAACTCTGTGCCTTCGCCGCGCGTGAGGACGCTGGTGCGGCCGTCGAGTTCGCGGAGCCGGGCGAGCCGGGACGGCAGGTGCTTGCGGCTGGTGAACGGGGGCAGCACACGGACCGTCCAGGGCACCTCGTGGTAGCCCTGACGGGCGGCGAGGCCCAACGGGCCGTACGAGCGGACCGTGACGCGCTCGGCCCTGCGGTCACCGCGTCGGGTCGGGCGGAGGAACGTGCTGAGACGGCGCCGTTCACCGGCGGGGACCGTGAACGTGTGGCGGGAAGCCGACTGTTCGGTGCCCTTGGGCCAGCTGCTGGGCGGCCAGGCGTCGCGGAGCTGGGCCCGCAGGCGCCGACGGGAGGTGTTGGTTACGGTGAGTTGCACTTCTGCGGCGTCACCGAGTCGAACGGATGTATCACCAGATCGGGTGAATCGAAGCGTTCGCACTGGCGCCGCCAGGGCGTAGTCGCACAGAATTGCTAGAGACAGCGGTGCGTTGACCGCGAGCATCCCTGTCCAGCTGGGGGCCAGGATGCCTACAGGGAGTGATCCCAGTGCGGCCAGCAGCGCGGTTCGACCGGTGAGGGCCATGGTGGTCATCGCCTCATCGGGGTACGGGGACGTGGGCGAGCACCGAGGTGATGACGGAGTCGGGGGTGACCCCCTCCATCTCCGCTTCGGGCCGCAGGTGAATGCGATGACGGAGCGTGGGGAGAGCCAGGGCCTTTACATCGTCCGGGATGACGTAGTCCCGTCCGGTCAGCCAGGCCCAGGCGCGAGCGGTGGAGAGCAGTGCGGTGGCGCCTCGGGGGGAGACGCCGAGGGTGAGTGAGGGGGATTCACGCGTGGCACGGCAGATATCTACGACGTAGCCGGCGATCTCCGGGGAGATCGTGATCTTGGAGACGGCCGAGCGGGCGGCTTCCAGGTCGGCGGGGCCTGCGACAGGGCGTATGCCCGCTGACTTCAGGTCACTCGGGTTGAAGCCGTCGGCATGACGGGTGAGGACATTGATCTCGTCCTCTCTCGACGGCAGAGGCACCGTCAGCTTGAGAAGGAAGCGGTCGAGTTGGGCCTCGGGGAGCGGATACGTGCCCTCGTACTCGACCGGGTTCTGTGTGGCGGCGACGAGGAATGGGTCGGGCAGTGGGCGGGGCGTTCCGTCGACGGTGACCTGACGTTCCTCCATGGCCTCCAGGAGGGATGCCTGCGTCTTGGGAGGGGTGCGGTTGATTTCGTCGGCGAGCAGGAGATTGGTGAAAACCGGGCCGGGCTGGAAGGAGAACTCTGCCGTGCGGGCGTCGTAGACGAGAGAGCCCGTGATGTCGCTCGGCATCAGGTCGGGGGTGAACTGCACCCGCTTGGTGTCGAGTTCGAGAGAGGCGGCGAGGGCGCGGACCAGAAGGGTCTTCGCCACGCCGGGGACGCCTTCGAGGAGGACGTGGCCCCGGCAGAGCAGCGCGACGACGAGCCCGGTGACGGCCGGGTCCTGACCGACCACGGCCTTGGCGATCTCGGAGCGCAGGGCTTCCAGGGATGCGCGGGCTTCGTCGGAGAGCGCGGGGGCCGTGGGAGTCTCGGCGGTCTCGGTGGGCCTGGCGGACTCTGGGGTCGGGGCGCTCATGAAGTGCGTACCTCTCTTTCGAGGGCGTCTAGTTGGTCGGCGAGGAGGACGAGTGCGGCGTCATCGGTGGGAACCGGGCCGAAGAGCAGGGTGTTGCGGTCGTCGCCCGCGGTGGTGAGGCGGGCGGAGAGGGCGGGGAGCAGAACGGTGGGGGAATGAGCATCGTGGGTGGACACCCCGATGAAGGGGGCGATGCGGTTGCGGGCCGCGTGTCGGAGTGAGGCGGCTGCTCGGTCTCGGGCGTTGGCCTTGCGGTAGAGGCGGGCACGGCCTTCGGCGGACTCGGAGGCGCGAATGGCCACGGGGAGCCGTTCGGTGACCAGGGGGCCGAGGCGGCGGGCTCGCCAGAGGGCGGCGAGTACGGCGGCGAGGGCGAGTTGGAATATTCCCCAGCTCCAGCCGGAGAGGATCAGGTCGAGGAAGCTGCTCCCGCCCTCGCTCCCGGTGCCGCCGTCTTCGGCCTCGTTGCCGTTGCCGCTGTCAGCCTGTCCGTTGCCCTCGGTGGCGGAGGGGTCGGCCAGAGAGGGGAGGTACCAGACAAGATGTGGGCGGGAACCGAGAAGTTGCAGGGCGAGCGAGGCGTTGCCCTGTTGGCCGAGACGCTCGTTGTGGAGGAAGTCGGGGGAGCCGAGGAGGACGGTGTCGCCGTCGCGGGGTGCCTTGAGGACGAGGAGGCTGGGGAGACCGCCGCTCGGGTAGCAGGCGATGGTGTCGAGGCCGTCCGCCGTGTAGCGGATGCCACCCATGTCCACCGTGCCGGCGCTGCGGGCGGCCGCGAGCGCGCACGCCGGTGCTCGTCCGGTCACCTCGTGGGAGGGCTGGGCGCGTACGCCGGGGGCCAGTTCGTTCACGGCGGGCCGGCCGGGGGCGAGCAGGACGGTGCGGCCGGCGGAGGCCGTGGTCGCGGCGTGGAGGCGGCGTTGCTGCGAGGGGGTCAGCAGATTGGGGCGGACGACCAGGAGGGTGGTGTCGGGGCCTGCCGCGGTGGTGGCTTCGTCGAGGGTGGTCGCGACGGTGACGGATATACCGCGGTCCTTGAGGAGTTCGGCCGCGGCACGGCTGCCGAACGGGTCGGCGGAGCGGGGGTCGAGCCGGCCGTGCTGGTCGCCGGAGCGTACGGCGGCGAGGGTGATTCCGGCGATGACGAGGATGAGGACGCCGAGCAGCAGCCCTCGGGCGCGGTTCCAGACCTGGCGCGGGGTGGGGGATGCCGAGGTGGGGGAAGCGGTGGTGGCCGCGGTCATCCGGTGGCTCCTCGCGCGGTGCCGGGCAACAGGGGTTTGGCGTCGTCGAGTTCGAGGTCGAGGGTGCGCAGCGTCAGGTATGCCTGCTGGTCCCCGGCGCGGCCGCCGTATGTGACGTCGTCGAACTCCCGGGCGGCGGCTCGCAGACGGGTGGCGTGCTCGGGCAGTGGACGGCCGGCTTCGGCCGCGGCCTCGTCCGCGGTGCGGCCGGGGCGGGGGTCGAGCAGGGCGCGCTCCTCCAGGGACCGGACGATGGCACGCATGCGTTCCTGGACGGCTTCGGTCCAGCGTAGGGCTGCCGCGTGTGTCTCGGCGGCGGTGCGGTGCTGGGCCGCGCTGTGTGTGCCGACGCCGTCGAAGAGGGCGTCCGCGGGAGGGGCGGAGCGTTGCGGGGTGCCCAGCCGCCACCACAGGGCGACGACCAGGCCGAGGACGATCAGGACGAGTACGGCGAGCCCGACGGGGCCACCGGGTGCGCTGTCGGCAGCGGCGTCGAAGAGGCCGCCGACCCAGTCCCAGAAGCGGTCGAGGCCGCGCTGGAGCAGGTTCGGATCGTTCTCGTGGTACATCGGCTCGGACAGCTCGTGCTCTGCCGCTTCACGGGCTGGGACCCGTGGAGTGTCCACGGGTATGTCGTCCGCCCGGATGAAGTGCTGCCTCGCCGTGGTGCCCCCCGCCCCCGACACAGCATCAGCTCCTGGAGGGGGCGGTGTCGTAGCCGGGCAGACCCGCGGCCCGTGCGAGGTCGAGGTCGAGCGCCTCGCGGCGGATGCGCTGGTCCACGTAGAGGAGGGCCATCACACCTGCGGTGAAGGGGTAGGTGAGCGTCGAGACGATCACTTCGCCGATGCCCGAGACGACGAGGAACGGCCAGCTGAACCCGGCGGAGCTGTCGTTGAGGAGGTCATCGATTCCGGTTCCGTCGGCGGCGAGCGCGGCGATGCCGAACGGGATGCCGATGACCATGGCCAGGATGAGAGTGAACAGGGAGGTCAGTGCCAGGATGCCGAAGGTGCGCCACCAGGCGCCCCGGACCAGTTTCGCCGACCGGCGCAGGGCGGTGGGGATGGTCTGCCGCTCCAGCATCAGGGCCGGTGCGGCGAGTGCGAAGCGGACCATCAGCCAGAGGACCACGACGCACGCGGCGGCGAAGCCGAGGAAGGCGAGTGCCGCTCCCGCGCCGGAGCCCAGAAGCAGGCCGGGAAGAAGTCCCACCGCCATGATCCCGGCGCTCATCAGGGCGAGCAGCACGGTGAGGCCGAGGAGTCGCAGGACCTGCGGGCGCGCTTCGGACCAGGCGCCGGAGAGTGTCACCGGGCGGCCCAGCACGGAGCGGCTGATCACCACGGTGAGTACCGACGTGGTGAAGAGCGTGGCGATCAGCGTGATGAGGGTGGCCGGCCCGCTGGCTATCAGGGTGGACTGCGCGGAGTCGGTGGCCTGACGGAGGGCTTCGGCGCCGGTGGCGTTCGGGTCGACGGATGCCGGCTCCGGCAGGAGGTAGCGCTGGATCAGGATGATCGCGATCTGGGCGACCACGGAGACGGTGAGGCTGATGCCCAGCACGGCGCGCCAGTGGACGCGCATCGTGGACATGGCGCCGTCGAGGATCTCGCCGACGCTCAGCGGGCGGAGCGGGATGACGCCGGGCTTCGCCGCGATGGGCGGCCCGCCCCACGCGGAACCCGGTGGCCTGCCACCCCAGCCGGGGGCGGGAGGTGGTGCGCCGGGGCCGTTGCCCGAGCCGCTCGGTGGGGACCACTGTCCGGGGGGCGGCTGCGCGGGGGACCATTGCCCTGCTGGGCCGCTTCCGTCCACGGGCGGGGAAGGCCGGGGGATACCCGTCTCCTGACCGTCGGAGGGGGCAGATCCGGGCGACGCCCAGCCCGGAGAGTCGTTCATTGTGGCTCCTTCACCGTCCTGTCCGCTCATCGGTGCGGCAGGTTGGCAGCCATCGTGCCACGCGTGGCTCCGGTGCGGACCAGGCGCTGTATCTCCTTCGTGCCTTCATTTGTGGGCGGCTCACCGGGCAGACTGGGCAGATGGCTGATCAGGACGCGCAATCGCCGGCGGGCATCGAGCCCCCCGCGCTTCCCGTACTCCGCTGGGACGAGCCTCCGGAAGGTGCTGTTCTGGTGCTCCTCGACCAGACGCGGCTGCCTGCCGAGGAAGTCGACCTGGTGTGCACCGATGTGCCCGCGTTGGTTCGGGCGATTCAGAATCTGGCGGTGCGGGGGGCGCCGCTCCTGGGGATTGCCGGGGGCTACGGGGTGGCGCTGGCCGCCGTGCGGGGCTACGACGTGGCGGAGGCCGCGGAGATGCTGGAGCGGGCGCGGCCCACCGCTGTGAACCTCGGTTACGGGGTGCGGCGTACGGCCGGGGCGTACTGGGCGGCCGTCGAGAAGGGGGCCGGTCCGCAGGGGGCGGCCGCGGCGGCGCTCGCCGAGGCGCGGGCTCTGCACCGCGAGGACGCCGAGGCCAGTGGGCGTATGGCGCGGTACGGTCTGGCACTCCTGGAGGAGCTTCTTCCGGGTGGGGCGCACCGTCTGCTGACCCATTGCAACACCGGGGCGCTCGTCTCCGGGGGCGAGGGGACGGCGTTCGCGGTGGCGCTGGGAGCTCACCGGCAGGGCCGGCTGAGGCGGCTCTGGGTGGACGAGACGCGCCCGCTGCTCCAGGGGGCCAGGCTGACCGCGTACGAGGCGGCGCGGCACGGGATGGCGTACAGCTTGCTTACGGACAACGCGGCGGGTTCGCTGTTTGCCGCGGGGGAGGTGGATGCCGTACTCATCGGGGCGGACCGCATCGCGGCCGACGGATCGGTGGCCAACAAGGTGGGGAGTTATCCGCTGGCGGTGCTCGCGAAGTATCACCATGTGCCGTTCATCGTGGTGGCACCGACCACGACCGTGGATCTGGACACCGTGGACGGCACATCGATCATCGTCGAGCAGCGTTCCGGGAGAGAAGTGACGGAGGTCACATCTTCCCGGACTGCGTCGGTCGACGGAGGAGGGGGCGGCGTGGTCGTGGCACCCCTGGGAACCGTGGCGTACAACCCGGCATTCGACATCACGCCGCCGGAATTGATCACGGCGATCGTCACGGAGGAGGGCGTAGTTTCCCCGGTCACGGGGGTCGGACTGGCAGAGCTGTGTGCCAGGTCATCGCAGGTAACGATTAGCTAATGGGATGATGTCGATTATGAAGGGACGCGTCCTTGTCGTCGACGACGACACCGCACTGGCCGAGATGCTCGGGATTGTGCTGCGTGGAGAAGGTTTCGAGCCGTCGTTCGTAGCGGACGGCGACAAGGCACTTGCTGCATTTCGTGAGGCCAAACCGGACCTGGTTCTGCTGGATCTCATGCTGCCCGGACGGGACGGCATCGAGGTCTGCAGGCTGATCAGGGCCGAGTCCGGTGTGCCGATCGTCATGCTCACTGCCAAGAGCGACACCGTCGATGTGGTGGTGGGCCTGGAATCCGGGGCCGACGACTACATCGTCAAGCCGTTCAAACCGAAGGAGTTGGTTGCCCGGATCAGGGCACGTCTGCGGCGTTCCGAAGAGCCCGCGCCGGAACAGCTGACCATCGGTGACCTGGTCATCGATGTGGCCGGTCACTCGGTGAAGCGGGAAGGGCAGTCCATCGCCCTCACCCCGCTGGAGTTCGACCTGCTGGTCGCGCTCGCCCGCAAGCCGTGGCAGGTCTTCACCCGTGAGGTCCTGCTGGAGCAGGTCTGGGGTTACCGTCACGCCGCCGACACCCGTCTGGTGAATGTGCATGTCCAGCGTCTCCGTTCCAAGGTCGAGAAGGACCCGGAGCGGCCGGAGATCGTCGTGACCGTCCGAGGCGTCGGTTACAAGGCCGGACCGAGCTGACATGACCCGAGGCAGCGCTGCTCCGAAGCCCGGGGAGCCGGGAGTCCGTGCGGGGCGGGCTGCCGGTCCGGGACGGAAGAGTTCCTGGGCGGGCCGATTCCCGCGGGGCGGCCGGTTGTTCAAGGACCGGGCGCCCGGCGGGCCCGTACCCCGGCTGCTGATGCGGTGGATGCGGCGCCCGCTGTTGCCCGCCGTGCGGCTGTGGCGGCGCAACCTCCAGTTCCGCGTGGTCGCGGGCACCCTGCTGATGTCCCTCGGGGTGGTGCTGCTGCTCGGCTTCGTCGTGATCGGGCAGGTGCGCAACGGGCTGCTCGACGCGAAGGCCAAGGCCGCCCAGACCCAGGCCGCCGGTGGTTTCGCCGCGGCCCAGGAGAAGGCCAACGCTCCCCTGACCCCGGGCGGACAGGGCGCCGACGGCGCCGACGGCATGACCGCCAACACCTCCTGGCGCACCGAGCTCGTCGACCAGCTCGCCAGCGGCGGCAAGAACGCCTTCAACGTGGTGGCCCTCAGCGCGGACTCCGTGACCGAGGGAGCGACCAGTCGCGCGCCGCGCGGTTCGGGCAGCGTGGAGGCATCCAGCGTGCCGGAGCGCCTGCGCAAGGCCGTGGACGAGGGGCCCGGGGCGTTCCAGACGTACTCCGAGATCCGCTATTCGTACGAAAAGGATCCGCAGCCCGGACTCGTCGTCGGCAAGCGGCTCTACGACGTAGACCATCATCCGTACGAGCTGTACTACCTCTTCCCGCTGGCGCAGGAGGAGAAGTCGCTGACGCTGGTCAAGACGACCTTGGCGACCGCGGGACTGTTCGTGGTCGTGCTGCTCGGAGCCATCGCCTGGTTCGTGGTGCGGCAGGTCGTCACGCCGGTACGGATGGCGGCAGGCATCGTCGAGCGGCTCTCCGCCGGCCGCCTCCAGGAACGGATGAAGGTCACCGGCGAGGACGACATCGCCCGGCTCGGTGAGGCCTTCAACAAGATGGCGCAGAACCTCCAGCTGAAGATCCAGCAGCTGGAGGAGCTCTCCCGGATGCAGCGGCGGTTCGTCTCGGACGTCTCGCACGAACTGCGGACCCCGCTGACGACCGTGCGCATGGCCGCCGACGTCATCCATGAGGCGCGCGCCGACTTCGACCCCGTGACGGCGCGCTCCGCCGAATTGCTCGGGGACCAGCTCGACCGCTTCGAGTCACTGCTCGCCGACCTGCTGGAGATCAGCCGGTTCGACGCGGGCGCGGCGGCGCTGGAGGCCGAGCCGATAGATCTGCGGGCGGTCGTACGACGGGTCATCGGCGGTGCCGAACCGCTCGCCGAGCGCAAGGGCACCCGGATCAGGGTCGTCGGTGACGAGCAGCCGGTGATCGCGGAGGCCGACGCCCGGCGCGTCGAGCGCGTGCTGCGCAATCTCGTGGTCAACGCCGTCGAGCACGGTGAGGGCCGGGACGTCGTGGTGCGGATGGGCGTGGCCCAGGGCGCCGTGGCCGTGGCGGTCCGGGACTACGGCGTGGGGCTCAAGCCCGGCGAGGCGACCAGGGTCTTCAACCGGTTCTGGCGGGCCGATCCGGCGCGTGCCCGTACGACCGGCGGTACGGGTCTGGGGCTGTCGATCGCCGTCGAGGACGCCCGGCTGCACGGAGGCTGGCTGCAGGCATGGGGCGAGCCGGGCGGTGGATCGCAGTTCCGGCTGACCCTGCCGCGCACGGCGGACGAGCCGCTGCGCGGTTCGCCGATACCGCTGGAGCCGGAGGACTCGCGGCGCAACCGGGAAAGCCGGATGCGCGCGGAGGCGGCGCCGGTGACCGGACGCGAGCACCGGCGGGTGTCCGTACCGAGCCAGCCCGGTTCGACGGAACGCCCCTCACTGCCCGCGCCGGCGCGCGCCCCCTTGGCCGCACGCCTGGCTCCGGCCTCCGTCCATCCGGCCGCGTTGCCCGGCAGCGGCGCACGCGTCGTGGCGCGCCCGGCCGGGGAGCGTCCGGGCGGCGGTGCCGAAACCGAAGCGCAGGATCCCGACCAGGAGGACACGACTCGTGGGCAGTGACCGTCGTCAGGGCGGCCAGGGACGCGCGGTGCGGATGTCCGCGCTGCTCGGCTGCGGCATCGTGCTGCTGGCCGGGTGCGGATCGATGCCGGTCACCGGGGACGTCAAGGCCGTCGACGCCTCGCAGCCGGGTGATTCCCAGGTGCAGGTGTACGCGGTGGCCCCGCGGGAGGGCGCGGCACCCAGTGAGGTGGTCGACGGGTTCCTGGAGTCGATGACCAGCGACGATCCGGACTTCCGGACGACCCGGAAGTATCTGACCGAGGAAGCGGCCCGTACCTGGAAGCCGAGCGAAGGCACCACGGTGCTCGCCAAGGCCCCCAACCGCAACGGCCCCTCGCTCCACGACAAGGAGCGCCGGAGCACGGAGACCTCCTACCGGCTGACCGGCGAGAAGGTCGCGGCGGTCGACGAGGAGAGCTCCTACCAGCCGCTCGCGCCCACCGACTACTCCCAGACCCTGCACCTCGTCCGGGGGAACGGGGCGGACGGCAAGGGTGAGTGGCGCATCGACATCGTGCCGGACGGCCTGGTGCTGGGCCAGTCCGACTTCAAGCGGCTCTACCGGTCCGTGAACAAGTACTACTTCGCCTCCGGCCGGACGAACGGGCAGTCCGCGCTGGTCGCCGACCCGGTGTACGTACGGAACCGGACCGATCCCGTCACCCGGATGGACACGGCGACCCAGACGGTCCGGACCCTTCTGGCCGGGCCGACGAACTGGCTGCGCCCGGTGGTCGACTCCCGCTTCCCCACCGGTACGGCGCTGCGGAAGGGCGTCACGTCGCTGGCGCCCGACGACCAGAACGTTCTGAAGGTGCCGCTCAACCAGAAGGCCGACAAGGCCGGTCAGGGCGCCTGCCGCATGATGGCCGCGCAGGTGCTCTTCACCCTGCGGGACCTGACGTCGGCGCGCGTCGAGCAGGTGGAACTGGAGAGCGACCGGGGCCGGCTGTGTTCCCTGGGCGCGGACGAGGCGGAGGAGTTCGCCTCCGACAACGGGTCCGGTGCGCCCGACAGCCAGTACTTCATCGATGACAAGGGACGGGTCCTGCGGATACCCGGGAACACGAGGGGCAGCGGTGACCCCGAGCCGGTGACCGGCCCGCTCGGCACCGGAACGGTGGTGATGAGCGCCGTCGGGGTGGCCCGTGACGAGCAGCACGCCGCCGCGGTCTCGGCGAACCACCAGAACCTGTACGTGGCCTCCATGGTCGCGGACGGCGAACTGGCCGGCCCGGCGGTGACCAGCAGGGCCAAGAAGGCCGAGGACCGGCTGTCGCGTCCCAGCTGGGACGGCCGGGGCGATCTGTGGGTCGCCGACCGCGATCCCGACAGTCGCAGGCTGCTGCGGCTGGCGAACGGCGAGGGCAAGCCGCAGGAGGTGACGGTCCCGAGTCTGGACGGCGGGCGGATCGAGGAGGTGCGGATGTCGGCGGACGGCGTCCGGATCGCTCTGCTGCTGTCGAAGGACGGGCTGATGACGCTGAAGATCGGCCGGATCGAACGGCACGGGCCCGAGTCGGCGCCGAAGGTCTCGGTCGAGGACCTGCGGCAGGCCGCACCGCAGCTCACGGACGTGACCGCGCTCTCCTGGTCGGGCCGCAGCCGTCTCGTGGTGGTCGGCAAGGAGGACGGCGGTGTCCAGCAGGTGCGTTACGTACAGGCGGACGGCTCCACGTCGTCCTCGGGTGTGCTGCCCGGGGTGAACCAGGTTCAGGCGGTCGCGGCGGCGGACGACGAGCTGCTTCCGCTGATGGCGGAGACCGTGGACGACGGGATCGTGAAGCTGTCGCCCGGCGACAACTGGCAGACGGTGCTCAAGGGAGGCATGTCGCTCGTCTACCCCGGCTGAGTCGTCCACAGCCGTGTTGTCCACAGCCGAGTCGTGCACAGCCGTGTCGCGCGCGGCCGCGGTTGTCCACAGGGGTGGTCCGGTCTCCGGGAGCCGTGCACAGTGGGCTCATGCGGGAGTGGTGGCGGGAGATCACCGGCCTGGTCCTGCCGGTGGCCTGCGGTGGCTGCGGCAGGCCCCGTACCGAGCTGTGCGGGGACTGTGGGGCGGCGCTGCTCGACGCGCGGCCGTGCCGGGTGCGGCCGTCGCCCGAGCCTCGTGGGCTGCCCGCCGTACAGGCCGCGGCCCCGTACGAGAACGCGGTACGCGCGGTGCTGCTGGCCCACAAGGAGCGAGGTGCACTGGGGCTTGCCGGGGTACTCGGAGGGGCCCTGGCGGGCGCTGTGAGGGCCGGGGAGGGCCCGTTGGGCGACGGGGGTCCCCTGCTGCTGGTGCCCGTGCCGTCGGCGCCACGGTCCACCGGGGCGCGCGGTCATGATCCGGTGCGCCGGATCGCGCTGGCGGCGGCCGGGGAACTACGGCGTGCGGGGACACCCTCGCGGGTGCTCGCGGTGCTGCGGCAGCGGCGTCCGGTGGCCGATCAGGCGGGGCTCGGGGCGCGGCAGCGGCAGGTGAACCTGGCGGGTGCGCTGGAGGTGGTGGCCGGTGGCGGGCGGCTTCTGGCGTGCGGCCGGGTGGTGCTCGTGGACGACCTCATGACGACCGGGGCGTCGCTGGCCGAGGCGGCGCGGGCCGTCGAATCCGCGCTCGGTACGGCAGGGAGAACCGCGGCCGGAGCGGCGCGGGAAAACAGGGGTTCCGGGGCGCTCCAAGCGGCGGTTGTCTCAGCTTCTCCGCTCGCCTTCGAAATAAACCGGAACTGATAGGAAACTTGCATCGTTGCAGGTAGTGAGTGGGTAAAAAGCCCTGACCGGAGGTACGGACGAGTAGCGGGTGCCGACATCGTGGTGGGCAGGCTATGTTCGGTTGTGAGGGATGGTTAATGCCAGACCTCAAGGAATGCACCACCAGGTTTCGGGCAGGCAACTCACCGGTAGTTCAAAAGCACGTGAGTCGGTGGGGCGGTGACCTCACCGGCGGGGGAGGAGGAGGCGCGAGTCACCGAGTCCGAGGCTCCGGAGAGAACCGGGGCCTGGTGCAAAAGGGAGATGCTCCGCCGTCGAGGCGGAGCGATCCGGGAACGGAGTTCTGCGTGGACATCGTCGTCAAGGGCCGCAAGACCGAGGTGCCCGAGCGGTTCCGCAAGCACGTGGCCGAGAAGCTGAAGCTGGACAAGATCCAGAAGTTCGACGGCAAGGTGATCAGCCTCGACGTCGAGGTGTCCAAGGAGCCGAATCCCCGTCAGGCCGACCGTTCCGACCGAGTGGAGATCACGCTCCGCTCCCGGGGGCCGGTCATCCGGGCGGAAGCGGCGGCGGGCGACCCTTACGCAGCGCTCGACCTGGCCACCGGCAAGCTGGAGGCGCGGCTGCGCAAGCAGCACGACAAGCGCAACAGCCGTCGTGGCAGCGGTCGGCTGTCGGCAGCCGAGGTCGGCGAGATCGTGCCGGGAGCCGCGTCGTTCAACGGCGACGGCGAACTTGTCGCCGACGAGACGGCGCCGCCCGTACCCACCACCAGGATCGGTTCGCTGGAGGTTCAGGGCGAGGGACCGCTGGTGATGCGCGAGAAGACGCACGTCGCCGCACCGATGACGCTCGACCAGGCGCTGTACGAGATGGAGCTGGTCGGGCACGACTTCTATCTGTTCGTCGACTCGGAGAGCAAGGAACCCAGCGTCGTCTACCGGCGACACGCCTACGACTACGGTGTCATTCACCTGAGGACCGACCCGTTCGCCGCCGATGAGGCCGGCGGCGCGGGTGGCGCGCTCGGCGGCTGACGCCACACTTCCGTGGTGCCCCTGGAGCGTCTGTACGCCCCCAGGGGCACCCGCGTGCGACCACAGGATCACCGCGCCGACGTCCCGGCATGAAAGCATGGCGTCCCAAGCCAATCGGTGTTCCGTGAACTGCCGTTGGCGTTCAGTTTGTGACTTCAGGCCGTGGCTTTCAGGGGGAGGAACGATGGCGAACACCTTCGGGCCCGTACGCGATGCGAGTGATTCCGACGGCACCGGTGCGCAAACCGGTGCGGACACGGGCGGCGGGTCCCGCAAGGAGCCCATCAGGGTCCTCGTGGTCGATGACCACGCGCTCTTCCGCAGGGGCCTCGAAATCGTCCTCGCGCACGAGGAGGACATCCAGGTCGTCGGTGAGGCCGGTGACGGGGCGGAGGCCGTCGACAAGGCGGCGGACCTGCTGCCGGACATCGTGCTGATGGATGTGCGGATGCCCAAACGGGGCGGTATCGAGGCGTGCACCTCCATCAAGGAGGTGGCGCCCAGCGCGAAGATCATCATGCTGACGATCAGCGACGAGGAGGCCGACCTCTACGACGCGATCAAGGCGGGCGCCACCGGATATCTCCTCAAGGAGATCTCCACCGACGAGGTGGCCACGGCGATCCGCGCGGTGGCCGACGGGCAGTCCCAGATCAGCCCGTCAATGGCGTCCAAGCTCCTCACCGAGTTCAAGTCGATGATCCAGCGCACCGACGAACGCAGGCTCGTCCCCGCGCCCCGGCTCACCGAGCGTGAACTCGAAGTCCTGAAACTCGTGGCGACGGGGATGAACAACCGGGATATCGCCAAGGAGCTGTTCATTTCCGAGAACACGGTGAAGAACCACGTCCGCAATATTCTGGAGAAGTTGCAGCTGCACTCCCGAATGGAAGCCGTGGTCTATGCCATGCGGGAGAAGATCCTGGAGATCAGGTAGGAAGTCCCGCGATCCCCCCGGCCGTCGGCGTCAGCGGAATGCCCGTGAGAACGCCTGGCCGATTTCCGCCATCAGCGGTTCACGCAGCTCCGGGGCGTCCACGCGGTCCAGCCGGACGTTCGTGCAGCCGACCCATGCCGACGCTTCCACCAGGGCTTCGGCCATCGGCACCACGGCCTTGCGGCCCATCAGGGACACCTGCCGGGCGACCAGCGTGTCGCCGTCGCGGGCCGGGTCGACCCGGCCCTGCAGCTTCCCGCCCGCCAGCAGCGGCATCGCGAAGTAGCCATGGACGCGCTTGGGCTTGGGGACGTATGCCTCCAGGCGGTGCGTGAAACCGAAGATCCGCTCCGTGCGGGCCCGCTCCCAGACCAGGGAGTCGAACGGCGACAACAGCGTCGTACGGTGCCGTCCGCGCGGCTCCGAGGCCAGCGCCTCCGGGTCCGCCCAGGCAGGCTTCGCCCAGCCCTCCACCGACACCGGCACCAGCCCGGAATCCGCCACCACGGCGTCGAACTCCTCACCCTTGAGCCGGTGGTAGTCCGCGATGTCGGCCCGGGTGCCGACGCCCAGCGACCGGCCCGCCAGAGCGACCAGGCGGCGACGGCACTCCGTATCGGTCAGGTCGTCGTGGAGCAGGGTGTCCGGGATCGCCCGCTCGGCGAGGTCGTAGACCCGCTTCCAGCCGCGCCGCTCGGTGCACACCACCTCGCCGTACATCAGCGCCCGCTCGACCGCGACCTTCGACGCCGACCAGTCCCACCACTCGCCGCCGTTCTTCGCGCCGCCCAGCTCGGTCGCCGTCAGCGGGCCTTCGGCGCGCAGCTGCTTGATCACCGTGTCGTACACCCCGTCGGGCAGGTCGTGGTGCCAGTGCGGACGGGAGCGGTAGGCGCGGCGGCGGAACGCGAAGTGCGGCCACTCCTCGACCGGCAGGATGCAAGCGGCGTGCGACCAGTACTCGAAGGCGCGGCCGCCCGACCAGTACGCCTCCTCCACCGTGCGTCGGCCGACGGCGCCGAGGCGGGCGTACGGGATGAGCTCGTGCGAGCGGGCCAGGACCGAGATCGTGTCCAGCTGGACGGCCCCGAGGTGGCGCAGCACGCCCGGCACCCCGGCCCGGCGGTCCGGGGCCCCGAGGAACCCCTGGGCGCGCAGCGCGATCCGGCGGGCCTGGTCGGCGGAGAGTTCGACTGCGGGGGGCGGCGGCACGGGCGTCATGCGTCGAACCCTAGAGGGCGGCACTGACACCCATGGCGGGATGCGGGGTTCCGGTGGGAACGGAGCCCGGGGTTCCGGTGAGAACGGGGAGTGCGGTTCCGGTGGATGTTCCGTGGACGGACCGCCCGGGCGGACCGGCGGGTGGCCCGTGTTTCCCGGCGGGTGCGGTGCCTTCCGCCGGTCAGCGCTTCGCGGGCAGATAGGGGTGGGCGCCGGGAAGCCCCAGGTCGCACGGCAGCAGCGCGGCGATCCAGGCGTCGCGCCGTACCCCCTTGTTGAGCAGCGCCGAGCGCTGCTCGCCCTCCAGGTGGAACCCGGCCCGCAGCGCGGTCGCGCGCGAGGCGACGTTGCCGACCTCGGCGCGCCACTCCAGCCGCTCCGCCGCGAGCGAGGTGAACGCCCAGCGGGCCGAGCCGCGCACCGCCTCGGTCACGTAACCGCGACCGCGGTGCTCCTTGGCCATCCAGAAGCCCACCTCGTACGTGCCCGGCAGGCTGCGGCGGTCGATGCCGAGCGCGCCGATGAGCAGCCCGCTGTCCTTGCGGACCAGGGCGAAGTTGTACATCGAGTCGTCCCGCCAGCCCGTCGGCGAGAGCGTTCCGGTGAACAGTTCCGCGTCCGTGTGCCGGTACGGGGAGGGGATGACCGTCCAGCGCTGGATGTCCGGGTCCTGGCACGCGGTGTGCACCCCGTCCGTGTCCGCGCGGCCGAAGGGGCGCAGCAGCAGACGTTCCGTGGTGAGAGTGATCGGCTCCATGGAAGGATTCTGGTCAGTCGGCCCGCGTGATGCGAGCACTTTTGGGGCTTCCCGGCACCTTCCGTGCCTTCCGGCCGTTGTCCTGGAAGGGCGCTGCGAGGCCAACGCGGCGGCAGCCCTCCCGACGCGGTGGGGTCCTCGCTTACGATGGCCGTTGCGGTGGGGCCCACCTGCCGTGCCCGCGCCAGAGTCCATTACACGACCCAGTGCCAGGCCCGACCGGCAAGGAGACCAGCCTCAGTGTCCGTCTTCAACAAGCTCATGCGTGCAGGCGAAGGCAAGATCCTGCGCAAACTGCACCGCATCGCGGACCAGGTCAGCTCCATCGAAGAGGACTTCGTCAACCTCTCCGACGCCGAGCTGCGGGCGCTCACCGACGAGTACAAGGAACGGTACGCGGACGGCGAGAGCCTGGACGACCTGCTTCCCGAAGCCTTCGCGACGGTCCGTGAGGCCGCCAAGCGTGCCCTCGGACAGCGCCACTACGACGTCCAGATGATGGGCGGCGCAGCCCTGCACCTCGGCTACGTGGCCGAGATGAAGACCGGTGAGGGCAAGACCCTCGTCGGCACCCTGCCCGCGTATCTCAACGCGCTCTCCGGCAAGGGCGTGCACCTGATCACGGTCAATGACTACTTGGCCGAGCGCGACTCCGAGATGATGGGCCGGGTGCACAAGTTCCTCGGCCTGGAGGTCGGCTGCATCATCGCCAACATGACCCCGGCGCAGCGCCGTGAGCAGTACGCCTGCGACATCACGTACGGCACGAACAACGAGTTCGGCTTCGATTACCTCCGCGACAACATGGCGTGGTCCCAGGACGAGCTCGTCCAGCGCGGCCACAACTTCGCGATCGTCGACGAGGTCGACTCGATCCTCGTCGACGAGGCCCGTACGCCGCTGATCATCTCCGGCCCCGCCGACCAGGCCACCAAGTGGTACGGCGACTTCGCGAAGCTGGTCACGCGCCTCACCCGCGGTGAGGCGGGCAACCCGCTGAAGGGGCTTGAGGAGACCGGCGACTACGAGGTCGACGAGAAGAAGCGCACCGTCGCCATCCACGAGCCCGGTGTGGCGAAGGTCGAGGACTGGCTCGGCATCGAGAACCTCTACGAGTCGGTGAACACGCCGCTCGTGGGGTACCTCAACAACGCCATCAAGGCCAAGGAACTCTTCAAGAAGGACAAGGACTACGTCGTCATCGACGGCGAAGTCATGATCGTCGACGAGCACACCGGCCGTATCCTCGCCGGCCGCCGCTACAACGAGGGCATGCACCAGGCGATCGAGGCGAAGGAAGGGGTGGACATCAAGGACGAGAACCAGACCCTCGCCACGATCACCCTGCAGAACTTCTTCCGCCTCTACGGCAAGCTCTCCGGCATGACCGGTACGGCGATGACCGAGGCCGCCGAGTTCCACCAGATCTACAAGCTGGGCGTCGTGCCGATCCCGACGAACCGGCCGATGGTCCGCGCCGACCAGTCGGACCTGATCTACCGCACCGAGGTCGCGAAGTTCGCCGCGGTCGTCGACGACATCGCCGAGAAGCACGAGAAGGGGCAGCCGATCCTGGTCGGCACCACTTCGGTCGAGAAGTCCGAGTACCTCTCGCAGCAGCTCTCCAAGCGGGGCGTCCAGCACGAGGTCCTCAACGCCAAGCAGCACGACCGGGAGGCGACGATCGTCGCCCAGGCCGGCCGCAAGGGCGCGGTGACCGTCGCCACGAACATGGCCGGCCGAGGCACCGACATCAAGCTCGGCGGCAACCCGGACGACCTCGCCGAGGCGGAGCTGCGCCAGCGCGGTCTCGACCCGGTCGACCATGTCGAGGAGTGGGCGGCAGCGCTGCCCGCCGCGATGGAGAAGGCCGAGCAGGCCGTGAAGGCCGAGTTCGAAGAGGTCAAGGATCTCGGCGGGCTGTACGTGCTGGGCACCGAGCGGCACGAGTCGCGCCGTATCGACAACCAGCTGCGCGGTCGTTCCGGCCGCCAGGGCGACCCGGGCGAGTCCCGTTTCTACCTGTCGCTGGGCGATGACCTGATGCGCCTGTTCAAGGCCCAGATGGTCGAGCGCGTCATGTCGATGGCCAATGTGCCGGACGATGTGCCGATCGAGAACAAGATGGTCACCCGGGCCATCGCGTCGGCCCAGTCGCAGGTCGAGCAGCAGAACTTCGAGACGCGTAAGAACGTCCTGAAGTACGACGAGGTGCTCAACCGGCAGCGCGAGGTCATCTACGGTGAGCGCCGTCGTGTTCTGGAGGGTGAGGATCTCCAGGACCAGATCCGTCACTTCATGGACGACACGATCGACGACTACATCCGGCAGGAGACCGCCGAGGGCTTCGCCGAGGAGTGGGACCTCGACCGGCTGTGGGGCGCCTTCAAGCAGCTCTACCCGGTGAAGGTCACGGTCGTGGAGCTGGAGGAGGCCGCCGGGGACCTGGCCGGCGTCACCGCGGAGTTCATCGCCGAGTCCGTCAAGGACGACATTCACGACCAGTACGCGGAGCGCGAGAAGACGCTCGGCTCCGACATCATGCGTGAGCTGGAGCGGCGCGTGGTGCTGTCCGTCCTGGACCGCAAGTGGCGTGAGCACCTCTACGAGATGGACTATCTCCAGGAGGGCATCGGCCTGCGGGCCATGGCGCAGAAGGACCCGCTGGTCGAGTACCAGCGCGAGGGCTTCGACATGTTCAACGCCATGATGGAGGGCATCAAGGAGGAGTCCGTCGGCTACCTGTTCAACCTGGAGGTCCAGGTCGAGCAGCAGGTCGAAGAGGTTCCGGTGCAGGACGCGTCCGGGCCGACCTCGCTGTCCAAGGAGGACGCGCCCGTCGCGGCGGTCTCCCGTCCGGAGATCCGGGCCAAGGGCCTGGACGCGCCGCAGCGGCCGGACCGGCTGCACTTCTCCGCTCCCACGGTGGACGGGGAGGGCGGCGTCGTCGAGGGCGACTTCTCCAACGGTGACGGTGACGGCGCGCGGTCCGAGGCGGACGGGATGACGCGTGCGGAGCGGCGCAAGGCGCAGAAGGGCGGCGGCACCGGAGGGCGTCGTCGCAAGAAGTAGCGCGGGGCGCTGAGCCGGCGGTTCGGGGACCCGTACCGCGGCCGGGCGCAGGACGGCCGGGGCCGGGCACCTTGTGGTGTCCGGCCCCGCGTGTGTCCGGGCGAGACCGTGGGGCGCGCTCAATGGACGGCCTGGCTCGATTCGCCGAGTTCCACCGCGGCGCATCGCCAGCGGAGGTCGGTGCCCTGTTCCAGGCGGAAGGCCATGGCCTGGATCCGGTCGCCCGCCGTGATGCTCGCGAACGCCTCGACGACACCCGTGGCGGGCTGGGCACCGCGACAGCGGCGTACGACGGGACGGCTGCCCCTGGTGGCCCTCAGCGGGGTGCCCGGCGCCAGCTCGGCCAGCTGGTCGTAGGCCTCGCCGATGGTGTGGCCGAGCATCCAGTGCACCGGTCGCTGGCCGCTGAGGACCGCGAGCAGGCGTTCGGCGAACCAATGGTGCGGGCGGTGCGGCTGCCGGGGCCGCAGCGGCGTTCGCTGCGGAGGTACGGTGCCGGGCCTGCGCTGGTCGCGCCGGCCGGTGGGTCGCCTGTTGTCCGTGCTCATACTCATCGCCCCCGTTGAACCCGGGCCCGGTCGAATACCGGACGGTAACTTCTGCTGGGGATCTTCTACGGGGACGGTCGTCAGCGCCGCAAGGGGCCCGGGGGACGGGCACGCGCGGCGGCTGGTTCACCTATCAGTGGCACGCGCCTTGTGCCGCAAGGCGTACGACGGGGGTGACGGGCCGTTGCCGGTGGACGGTCGAGGCCGATCACTGGGACCCGAAAGGGGACGTCCACGTATCCTGAAGGCGTTTCCGACTACGAAAGCGGCCTGCCATGCGCGTGTACGTCCCTCTGACCCTCTCCGGTCTCGCAGCGGCGCACAGGGCGGGCGAGGTCGGCCCCGGACCGCTGACCGCCTACGCGGTGACGCCGCAACTGCGTGAGTGGTACGTCTCCGACGACATCGAGGAGCTGGAGTACGCCGCGCTCAACCGGGCCGCTTCCGCCTCGCTCCGGATGATCGCCGGTAACCCCGACGAGCCCCGCCGACGGGTCGTCGTCGCCGTCGACGTACCGGACGCGGACGCCGTCGCCGACCCCGATCACAGCCTGGACGGGGCGGCCCTCGGCGAGGTGCGGATCGCCTCCGCCATGGCCCTGGCGAAGGCGGCGGCCGTGCATGTGGACGCCGATGACGCGGAGAAGGACGTGAGCGCCGCCGCCGCGGCGCTGGGGGCGGCGGACCTCGGTGACGACGACGCGCAGTTCACCGTGGACGGTGCCGAGGACCACGAGCTGCTGTGGTTCGGCATCCAGGAGATTCCTCACCTCATCGCCTGATTGTCGTACCCGGCGAGTATTTTTTTCCGTATGGCGACACCGGGGAAGAACCGCACACATCTGGTCTGGGACTGGAACGGCACGCTGCTCGACGACATCCAGGCCGTCATCCACGCGACGAACGCCGCCTTCGCCGAGGTCGAGCTGGAGCCGATCACGCTGGCGCAGTACCGCGAGATGTACTGCATCCCGATACCCCGCTTCTACGAGCGGTTCATGGGCCGGCTGCCCACCCAGGCCGAGTGGGAGCGGATGGACGGCAGCTTCCATCGCTACTACGCCGAGCGGCGTCCCGCCTGCGGGCTCACCGAAGGCGTCGAGCAGCTGCTCGCACAGTGGCAGCTGGCGGGCCGCAGTCAGTCGCTGCTGAGCATGCACGGGCACGAGCAGCTGGTCCCCGTGGTGCGCGGATACGGCATCGAGCGTCACTTCGTACGTGTCGACGGTCGTACGGGGCCGTCCGGCGGCAGTAAGGCGCAGCACATGGAGCGGCACTTCGCCGCGCTGGACGGGATATCCCCCGAGCACTCGGTCGTCATCGGGGACGCGGTGGACGACGCGGTGGCCGCGGCGCACGTGGGTGCGCGTGCGGTGCTCTACACCGGCGGGTCGCACAGCCGGGGCAACCTGGAGGCTGCGGGCGTACCGGTGGTGGACACCCTGGCGGAAGCGGTGGCGCTGGCCGAGGTGTTCTCGGGCTGAGGTGTTCTCGGGCTGGGTGTTCTCCGGCTGAGGACGGGACTCCCGGCCGGAACCGCAGGACCGGAATCGCGGGACCCGAACCGCAGGACCGGAACCGCAGGACCGGAAAGTCGGCGTCGTACGACCCGGCGAGCCTGCCTCGCCGCGCGTAGTTCGCCAAGAGTGCGCGGCGCACTGTCCAGAGTGTCAAAGTTCGCGGCCATCTTTTGTACACATACAGCCCATGACGGCTGTGGGTGGGAGGGAGATAGCCTGGTGCCGTGATCAGCGCGATACGCCTCGGGGGCAGCGAAGCCCCCGGCCTGCGCCCGGAGTGCCACAGCACCCGGGCGATCCGCGATCTCCCCAGGGGGTGTCCGGCGGTCGTGGCCCCGGCCACGACCCGCGGAACAGCCCCTGGCCCGGACCCGCTGCCGAAAATGGCCAATAAGGTCCCGGGCATCTCTCCCAGCGGCATAGCGTCGACTCAGACCGGATACCCCGCGTCGTGGCGTTACGTCGTCTTTTTCACCTACGTCACGCAACGGCGCGCGACAGGAGCCAGAGGACATGCAGACCAAGCTGGACGAAGCCAAGGCCGAACTGCTCACACGGGCCGCCAAGGTAGCTGACAACAGCCCGAGCGGTGGTGCCGGTGGCCCAGGGGGTACCCCCAGGGTGCGTGCCGGCTCGGCCGGCACCGGGGCCGACCAGGGTGAGCGCCCTGGCCAGGACATGTTGCTCTCCTACCTCCAGCGCTACTACCTGCACACCGCACCGGAGGACATCAGCGGCCGGGATCCGGTCGATGTCTTCGGCGCCGCGTCTTCCCATTACCGGCTGGCCGAGAACCGACCCCAGGGCACGGCGAACGTCCGGGTGCACACCCCGACCGTCGAGGAGAACGGCTGGACCTCCAGCCACTCCGTCGTCGAGGTCGTCACCGACGACATGCCGTTCCTGGTCGACTCCGTCACCAATGAGCTGTCCCGGCAGGGCCGCGGCATCCATGTCGTGATCCACCCGCAGGTCATCGTCCGCCGAGACCTCACCGGCAAGCTCATCGAGGTCCTCACCGAGGGCAACGGTGTCGCGACGAACCCGCAGGGCCGCAAGAACGCCAAGGGGGCCAGGGACGCCAAGGCCGAGCTGCCGCACGACGCGCTCGTCGAGTCCTGGATCCACGTCGAGATCGACCGCGAGACCGACCGCGCCGACCTGAAGCAGATCACCGCCGATCTGCTGCGTGTCCTGTCCGACGTGCGGGAGACCGTCGAGGACTGGGACAAGATGCGCGACGCCGCCCTGCGGATCGCCGACGACCTGCCCGGTGAGCCGCTGGACGACCTCACCGACGACGAGGTCGACGAGGCCCGTGAGCTGCTGCGCTGGCTGGCGGCCGACCACTTCACCTTCCTCGGCTACCGCGAGTACGAGCTGCGGGACAGCGACGCCCTGGCCGCCGTGCCCGGAACCGGTCTCGGCATCCTGCGCTCCGACCCCCACCACACCGAGGACGAGGCGCACCCCGTCAGCCCGTCCTTCGACCGGCTGCCCGCCGACGCCCGCGCCAAGGCCCGCGAGCACAAGCTCCTCGTCCTGACGAAGGCCAACAGCCGCGCGACCGTGCACCGCCCCAGCTACCTCGACTACGTCGGGGTGAAGAAGTTCGACGCCGACGGCAACGTCGTCGGCGAGCGCCGCTTCCTCGGGCTGTTCTCGTCCGCCGCCTACACCGAGTCCGTGCGCCGGGTGCCCGTCATCCGCCGCAAGGTGGCCGAGGTGCTGGAGGGCGCGGGCTTCACGTACAACAGTCACGACGGCCGCGACCTGCTCCAGATCCTGGAGACCTACCCGCGCGACGAGCTCTTCCAGACGCCCGTCGACCAGCTCCGCTCCATCGTCACCTCCGTGCTCTACCTCCAGGAGCGCCGCAGGCTGCGGCTGTACCTGCGCCAGGACGAGTACGGCCGCTACTACTCCGCGATCGTCTACCTGCCGCGCGACCGCTACACCACCGGTGTACGGCTCCGGCTGATCGACATCCTCAAGGAGGAGCTGGGCGGCACCAGCGTCGACTTCACCGCCTGGAACACCGAGTCGATCCTCTCCCGGCTCCACTTCGTCATCCGGGTCCCGCCGGGCACCGAGCTGTCGCACCTCACCGACGCCGACGCCGACCGTATCGAGGGGCGCCTCGTCGAGGCCGCCCGTTCGTGGGCCGACGGCTTCCAGGAGGCGCTGAACGCCGAGTGCGGCGAGGAGCGCGCCGCCGAGCTGATGCGCCACTACGGTCACTCGTTCCCCGAGGGTTACAAGGCCGACCACTCGCCGCGCGCCGCCGTGGCCGACCTGGTCCACCTCGAAGCGCTCAAGCGGAACGAGAAGGACTTCGCCCTCAGCCTGTACGAGCCCGTGGGCGCCGGTCCCGGCGAGCGCCGCTTCAAGATCTACCGGACCGGCGAGCAGGTTTCCCTGTCCGCCGTCCTCCCGGCCCTCCAGCAGCTCGGTGTCGAGGTCGTCGACGAACGTCCGTACGAGCTGCGCTGCTCGGACCGCACCCACGCCTGGATCTACGACTTCGGGCTGCGGATGCCGCAGGCCACGGGCAACGGCAGCTATCTGGCCGACGACGCCCGCGACCGTTTCCAGGACGCCTTCGCGGCCGTGTGGCAGGGCCGGGCGGAGAACGACGGCTTCAACGCGCTGGTGCTCGGAGCCGGTCTGACCTGGCGGCAGGCGATGGTGCTGCGCGCCTACGCGAAGTACCTGCGCCAGGCCGGATCGACCTTCAGCCAGGACTACATGGAGAGCACTCTCCGCAACAACGTCCACACCACCCGGCTGCTGGTCTCGCTGTTCGAGGCCCGGATGTCCCCCGAACGCCAGCGGGCCGGTACGGAGCTGACCGACGGGCTCCTCGAAGAGCTCGAAGGGGCCCTGGACCAGGTCGCCTCGCTCGACGAGGACCGGATCCTGCGGTCCTTCCTCACCGTCATCAAGGCCACGCTGCGCACCAACTTCTTCCAGAAGGCGGAGGGCGGCAAGCCGCACGCGTACGTCTCGATGAAGTTCGACCCGCAGGCCATCCCGGACCTGCCCGCGCCCCGCCCGGCATTCGAGATCTGGGTGTACTCGCCGCGCGTCGAAGGCGTCCACCTGCGCTTCGGCAAGGTCGCCCGCGGCGGGCTGCGCTGGTCGGACCGGCGGGAGGACTTCCGGACCGAGATCCTCGGCCTGGTCAAGGCACAGATGGTGAAGAACACCGTCATCGTGCCGGTCGGCGCCAAGGGCGGCTTCGTCGCCAAGCAGCTCCCCGACCCGGCGGTCGACCGTGACGCCTGGCTGACCGAGGGCATCGCCTCGTACCGGACGTTCATCTCGGCGCTGCTCGACATCACCGACAACATGGTCGCGGGCGAGGTCGTGCCGCCCGCCGAGGTCGTCCGCCACGACGAGGCCGACACCTACCTCGTCGTCGCCGCCGACAAGGGCACCGCGAGCTTCTCCGACATCGCCAACGAGATCGCCGTCGCCTACGGCTTCTGGCTCGGCGACGCCTTCGCCTCCGGCGGCTCCGTCGGTTACGACCACAAGGGCATGGGCATCACCGCCCGCGGCGCCTGGGAGTCCGTCAAGCGGCACTTCCGCGAGCTGGGCCACGACACCCAGACCGAGGACTTCACCGTCGTCGGCGTCGGCGACATGTCCGGTGACGTCTTCGGCAACGGCATGCTGCTCTCCGAGCACATCCGGCTGGTCGCGGCCTTCGACCACCGGCACATCTTCATCGACCCGAAGCCGGACGCCACCACCTCGTACGCGGAGCGGCGCCGGCTGTTCGACCTGCCGCGCAGCTCCTGGGGCGACTACAGCGCGGACCTGCTGTCCGCGGGCGGCGGAGTCCACCCCCGTACGGCGAAGTCGATCCCGCTCAACGCGCACATCCGTGAGGCGCTCGGCATCGACTCGTCCGTCGCCAAGATGACGCCCGCCGAGCTGATGCAGACCATCCTCAAGGCCCAGGTCGACCTGCTGTGGAACGGCGGCATCGGTACGTACATCAAGGCGTCGTCCGAGTCGAACACGGACGTCGGCGACAAGGCCAACGACGCGATCCGGGTCAACGGCGAGGACCTGCGCGCCAAGGTCGTCGGCGAGGGCGGCAACCTCGGTGCCACCCAGCTCGGCCGGATCGAGTTCGCCCGCACCGGCGGCCGGATCAACACCGACGCGATCGACAACAGCGCCGGTGTGGACACCTCCGACCACGAGGTGAACATCAAGATCCTGCTCAACGGTCTGGTCCGGGACGGCGACATGACCGTCAAGCAGCGCAACAAGCTGCTCGCCGAGATGACCGACGAGGTGGGCAAGCTGGTGCTGCGCAACAACTACGCGCAGAACACCGCACTCGCCAACGCCACCGCCCAGTCCCCGTCCCTGCTCCACGCCCACCAGCGCTTCATGCGCCGGCTGGGCCGCGACGGGCATCTGGACCGGGCGCTGGAGTTCCTGCCCAACGACCGGCAGATCCGCGAACTCCTCAACGGCGGCAAGGGGCTGAGTCAGCCCGAGCTGGCCGTGCTGCTCGCCTACACCAAGATCACGGCGGCCGACGAGCTGATCTCCACCAGCCTGCCGGACGACCCGCATCTGCAGAAGCTGGTGCACGCCTACTTCCCGCGGCAGCTGCGCGAGCGCTTCCCCGAGGCGGTGGACGCGCACGCCCTGCGCCGCGAGATCATCACGACCGTCCTGGTCAACGACACCGTGAACACCGGTGGTTCGACCTTCCTGCACCGGTTGCGGGAAGAGACCGGGGCGTCGATCGAGGAGATCGTGCGGGCGCAGGCCGCGGCCCGGGAGATCTTCGGTCTGGCCCAGGTGTGGGACGCCGTCGAGGCGCTCGACAACCGGGTCGCGGCGGATGTCCAGACCCGGATCCGGCTGCACTCGCGCCGCCTCATCGAGCGCGGTTCGCGCTGGCTGCTCGGCAACCGGCCGCAGCCGGTCGAGATCGCGGAGACCATCGAGTTCTTCAGGGACGGGGTCGAGCAGGTCTGGAGCGAGCTGCCCAAGATGCTCAAGGGCGCCGATCTGGAGTGGTACCAGTCGATCCTGGACGAGCTCACCTCGGTGGGGGTCCCGGATGTGCTGGCGCTGCGGGTCGCCGGGTTCTCCTCCGCCTTCCCGGCGCTGGACATCGTGGCGATCGCGGACCGCACGGGCAAGGAGCCGCTGGCTGTCGCCGAGGTGTACTACGACCTCGCCGACCGGCTGCGGATCACCCAGCTGATGGACCGGATCATCGAACTGCCGCGGGCCGACCGCTGGCAGTCCATGGCCCGTGCCTCCATCCGCGAGGACCTGTACGCCGCGCATGCCGCGCTGACCGCGGACGTGCTGAGCGTGGGCAACGGGACCTCGACGCCCCAGGAGCGGTTCACGGCGTGGGAGGAGAAGAACGCGGCGATCCTGACCCGGTCGCGGTCCACGCTGGATGAGATCCAGAGCTCGGACGCGTTCGACCTGGCGAATCTGTCGGTGGCCATGCGGACCATGCGGACGCTGTTGCGCACGCACGCGTAGGGCCGGACGCCGTAGGCGGTCGGGGACGAGTGCGAGTACCGGCTCGTCCCCGACCGCCCTACGGGGCCGGTTACTTCTTCTTGGTGAACTTCTCGTAGGCGGCGACGACCTGCTGCGCCGGGCCGTCCATGCGGAGGGTTCCCGCCTCCAGCCAGATCGCCCGGTCACATGTCTCGGTGATCGACTTGTTGCTGTGGCTGACCAGGAAGACCGTGCCCGCCGACTCGCGGAGCTCCATGATCCGGTCTTTGCTGCGGCGCTGGAATCTGGCGTCGCCCGTGGACAGCGCCTCGTCGATCAGCAGGACGTCGTGGCTCTTGGCCGCCGCGATGGAGAACCGCAGGCGGGCCCCCATGCCGGAGGAGTACGTCCGCATCGGCAGGGTGATGAAGTCGCCCTTCTCGTTGATGCCGGAGAAGTCCACGATCTCGTCGTAGCGCTCGCGGATCTGCCGGCGCGTCATGCCCATCGCGAGCCCGCCGAGCACGACATTGCGCTCCCCGGTCAGATCGCCCATCAGCGCCGCGTTCACGCCGAGCAGCGAGGGCTGTCCCTGGGTGTGGACCTGGCCCCGGGTCGGTGGCAGCAGGCCCGCGATGGCCTTCAGGAGTGTCGACTTCCCGGAGCCGTTGGAGCCGATCAGGCCGATGGCCTCGCCCTTGTACGCGGCGAAGCTGACGCCCCTCACGGCGTGGACCTCGCGCACGCCGGGGCTCTGCCGGCGTGAGGTGAGGCGGCTCAGGGCCGAGGTCGCGCTGCCCCGTCCGGTACGGGCCCCGTGGACCTTGTACGTGATGTGGACCCCGTCGACGACGACGGTGGGGGCCCGGGTGTCAGGGGCGCCGGGGGCCTCGGGGGCGCCGGAGGTGCTGGTAGTACCGGGGGTGCCGGGAGTCCCGGGGGCGCCGGAAGTGCCGGTTGTGCCGGGAGTCTCGGGTGCGCTGGTCGCGCCAGGTGTGTCAGCCACGTCCGTACTGCTCCTCCGCCTGCCAGAAGTACACGAATCCGGCCACCCCGCACACGAGCGCCCAGCCCGCCGCGACGGCCCAGACGTGCGCGGGCAGCTGCGCCCCGGCGAAGCTGTCGATGAGGGCGAACCGCATCAGGTCGATGTAGACGGCCGCCGGGTTGTACTCCAGCGCCACCATCACGAAGTGCGGGACCCGGTCGCCCTTGAGCAGGGTGTCCAGGCTCCACATCACGCCCGAGGAGTACATCCACGTACGGAGGATGAACGGCGTCAGCTGCGCGATGTCCGGGGTCTTGGCGGCGAGCCGCGCCACGATCATCGACACCCCGGTGTTGAACACGGCCTGCAAGGCCAGCGCCGGGATCGCGAGCAGCCAGGACGGCCGCGGGTACTGGCCGAACACGAGCAGGATCAGGAACAGCGCCCCCATCGAGAACAGGAGCTGCTGGAGCTGTTGCAGGGCCAGCGCCACCGGCAGCGAGGCGCGCGGGAAGTGCAGGGCGCGGACGAGGCCGATGTTGCCGCTGATGGCCCGCGTGCCCGCCGTGATCGAGCTGCTGGTGAAGGTCCAGATGAAGACGCCGGTGACGAGGAACGGGACGAAGTCGTCGACGCCGCGCTTCGTGTTCATCAGGACGCCGAAGATGAAGTAGTAGACCGTCGCGTTCAGCAGCGGGGTCATGATCTGCCAGATCTGGCCGAGTTTCGCCTGGCTGTACTGCGCGGTCAGCTTGGCGGTGGCGAACGCCGTGATGAAGTGCCGGCGCCCCCAGAGCTGGCGGATGTACGCGCCCAGCGACGGCCGGGCCCCGCTGACGGTGAGCCCGTGCCGGGCGGCGAGCGCGGCCAGTTCGCCGGGTGCGTAGACGGGAGCGCCGGGCGGGGCGGGCGATTGCGGAGTGGCGGGGGGTGCGGGTGCGGTGTCCACCGGGGGCGGCGGAGCTGCTGTCTGGCTCACCACGATCGCTTTCGACGGAGGGGGGTGAAACGGCCGGGGAACGTCTTGGGGTGGGCGTCGGATGAGATGCCCGGAAGAGAAACGGGGCGTGCGGAAGGGGCGTGCGGAGGAAGCGCGCTCGGGCGGACGTCACGGCCGATGGGACGGGACCGTATCGTCGTAACGCTGAGAGTAGGACGCTCCGACGTCGCAACGCAACCGTTTCGTCGTTACGGACTATCATTCGGGCCATGACCACCGAACGGGGAACCCGCCGCCGCGCCCCGGCAGGCGCCGCCGTGCTGCGCGAGGACGTGACCGACGCCATCCGCGGCGCGGTCTTCGAGGAGCTGGCCGCGGTGGGCTTCGCCCGGATGTCCATCGAGGGCATCGCCCGGCGCGCGGGTGTCGGCAAGACCGCCGTCTACCGCCGCTGGAAGTCCAAGCTCCACCTCGTCCTCGACCTGGTCGCGGCCGTCGCCGCCCAGGGTCTGCCCGCCCCGGACACCGGTTCGCTGTACGGGGATGTGCGCGCCGTGCTCGAACTGGCCGCGTACGCCCTGCGCCATCCCGTGGCCTCGCAGGTGATCCCCGATCTGCTGGTCGAGGCGGCCCGCAATCCGGAGATCTCCGATGCGATCAAGGCCGCCCTGCTGGACCAGCAGCAGGGCGTCGCCGCGATCGTCGTCCGGGCGGCGGTGGCCCGCGGCGAACTGCCGGAGGGCAGCGATCCGGACCGGGCCCTGGACCTGATCGTCGGCCCGCTGTACTGGCGGCTCGTCGTGGTCCGCGGCGACCTGCCCAAGGGGTACCTGGACGATCTGGCCGCGTCGGCGGTCGCGGCGCTCACCCACGTATGAGGTCCGGCGGGCGGCCCGGCGGTCGCCGCCGCCTCGCCGCGTTGCCGACCGCCGGGAGTGCGCCGGTGCGCGCGGCCGTCAGCCCCCGTCCGTGAGCAGCCGGTCCGCGACCCGGGCCGCCGCCCCGCCGTCGTCCAGGTCGCAGTAGTCGCGCCGGAAGCTCTCGTACGCGTCCGCGTGCCGAGCGGTCAGCGCCCCGGTGTCCCGCAGCGCCTGGGCCACCTCGTCCGTCGTGACGAGCAGCGGGCCCGGGGCCCTGGTCTCGAAGTCCAGGCAGAAGCCGCGCACGGTGTCGCGGTAGTGCTCCAGGTCGTACGTGTGGAACAGCATCGGACGGCCGGTGTGCGCGAAGTCGAACATCAGGCCCGCGTAGTCCGTGACCAGGACATCGGCGATCAGGAGCAGCTCCGCGGTGTCCGGGTGCCCGGAGACATCGCGTACGCCGGGCGACTCCGGCACGCTGCCCGTCACCCGCGGATGCCTGCGGACCAGCACCGTGTGCCCGTCGCCGAGCGAGCGCGCCAGGGCCTGCGGGTCCAGTGCCGGGTCCCAGCGGTACAGGCACGGGGAGTGCGCCGGGAGTGCGCCCGGCGGATGGGCCAGGTGATCGCGGTACGTCGGTGCGTACAGCACCACGCGATGGCCCTCCGGGACGCCGAGGCCCCGGCGTACCCGTTCGGCGGTCTTGTCGCGGTCGGGCGAGAACAGCAGGTCGTTGGCGGGCGAGCCGGCCTCCAGGACCTCACCCCCGTACGCCAGTGAGCCGCGCAGCAGCGGGGTGGCGAAGCGGCTGGGGGAGACCAGCACCGACCACTGGGACGAGCGGTGCGGCAGGGTGGCGAGGTGGTGGTGGTCGGCGTACAGGGTGCCCGTCAGGCCGGTGCCGAAGCGGCCGAGCGGGGTGCCGTGCCAGGTCTGGACGACCGTCTGCCCCGGACGCCGCTCGAACCAGGCGGGCAGATGGCCGTCCGTGACGATCCGGCGGGCCCGCGCCAGCGCCTCGTACCAGTCGGCGCTGCGGTCCAGGACCGGGAGCGCGGCGGGCGGGACATGGGCGGTGCGTCCCGGGGCGGTGCCGGTGACGTAGAGGTGTTCGGTGCCGGTGCCGCGGCGTACCAGTTCGGTGTGGACGGCGCGCGGGGAGTCGCCGCCGGCGTAGAGGACGGCGTCGCGGAGCGGGAGAGTGCGCCGGTCCTCGTAGTGCGTGGTGCGCAGGAGGCGTTGGCGGTACGCGCCCCGCTCGGCGGGGGCGAGGGAGGGACCCGCGTGCACCGTCAGCCGGTCGCCGTGCCGCCGTTCGAGGGCCGGTTCCGCGTCACTCCTCCGGGTGGGGAGGCGGGTGGCGAGGGAGGCCAGGAGGCGTACCGGGGTGCCGCCGAGGTACAGGTCCCACCGGCCCTCCGGGAGGGAGCCGGGGAGCAGCGCGGTGAAGCGGCCCGCCTGCCGTTCCAGGGGCACGGCCACGGTCTCGCGCAGGGTCTCGTGCCGGAGGGTGAGGGAGGAGGGGGCGGCGGTGGCGTCACCGGCTTCGGCTTCCGCTTCGGCTTCCGTCTCGGCCCCGGCTTCCGTCCCCGTCCCCGCTCCTGCCCCCGCTCCCGTCCCTGTCCCCGTGATCCGCAGTGTGCCGTCAGGCGTCCGTTCCGCCCCGTCCACGAACGGCTGCCCGCTCACGTCCAGCACCAGTTCGCCCGCCGCGTCGGCGAGGGCCGGAGGCGGCAGGTCCGGGGCCGCGGCCAGCGGGACCCGCGACCCGTCGGCCATGAGCAGCCGGGCCCGCCAGCGCGCACCGGATCCGGGTTCGACCTCGCGGGGAGCCGGATGCGGTGCGGGCGGCACGGCGGCGAGCTCCGCGAGGGGAATCCGGGCCGAGAAGACCGCCACACCCTCGTCGTCCCCGCACACCACCGGACAGGTCCACTCCGCCCCGGCCGCACCGTGCGCTCCCGCCGTGTCCTCCGCCCCGGCCGCACCGTGCGCCTCGGTCGTCCCGGCTCCGTCGCGGGTCAGGAGCAGGGCGGTCGGGCGGGCCTCCCCGTACAGCCGGCCGGTCACCTCCAGCACGTCGCCGCTGCCACTGTTCTCATTGCCGCCGCTGCTGCCCCCGTTCTCATTGCCGTCGCCGTCGTGTGCCTCGGCCAGCGCGGGCAGTTGCGACACGGTCAGCCGGAGGCGGCCGTCCCGGTAGCCGAGTACCGCCCGCCGCCCCTCGCCCAGTTCATGGACGAGGGGCTGCGCGGCGGCCGCGTCCACCGCGCGCACGGCCACCCGCCGGGCCGTACCGTGACCGGCGACCACGATCCCGACCAGCCAGCTGCCCGAGCCCAGCCTGCGCGGGTCGAGAACCATCTCGAAGCCGGAGTGGTCGTAACAGTGCAGTTCCTGCGCCGAGTCGGCGGTCGCCTCGGGCAGCCGGACGGTCCGCACGGGAACGGTCCGCAGCCGCCGGCCCCCGGCCGCGCGCACCATCCCGGCCTTGAACGAGTGCCGGGCCGCCCCCGCCGCGAGGTTGCGGATGTACGCGTACCCGCGCAGCCGGAGCTTTCCGTCCGCACCCCAGGACGCGTCCAACAGCCGTGCCACCGCGGGCAGATCGGTCCGGGACAGACGGGCGCCCGCGCCGCCGACGCCGGGGTACGCCGCTCGTCGCCGCCCCGGCAGTCCCTCGACCGCGAACGTTCCCGCGCCGTTGGTCCGCTCGAAGGCGAGCACGGCCAGCAGCTCGTCCATCCTGCGCTCCCGCACCAGCCGCCACTTGGCGCGCAGCTCCACCGGCAGCCCCGCCAGGGCACCGTCCCCCGCGCGGTCCAGGAAGGCGCCCGCGTCCGCCAGGAACGCCGCGCGGTACGCCGCGCCGCCCCTCGGCAGCCCCTCCATGAAGTACACGAAGTCGTCGCGCAGGCACGACGTGTCGTAGGCCCGCCGATGCGCCGCGTCCCGGCCCGCCAGGAACGCGCTGACCTGCTCGCACGCCGCGATCCGGTCCCGTACACCCTTCACGTCCGTACGCCGCCGGGTGATCGAGCCCTCCCGCACGCGCCAGTAGTAGACGTGCTCGTGCAGCACATCGACGGACCCGGCGAGGTGGTGCGCCGGGATCATCACCGGGGTGTCCTCGTAGAGCTTGCCCTCGGGGAAGGCGAAGGCGTGCCGGTCCCAGAAGGAGCGCCGGAACACCTTGTTCCAGGCGACCCGGTCCGCGAGCAGACGCGGATCGCGGGTGATGTGGGTGCGGCGATGGGTGCCGGTCAGCCAGCGGTACTGCCACGCCTGCTGCCGCCCCCGCTCGTCCAGCCGCCACACGTTGCCGGTCACCAGATCGGAACCGGTCGACTCCAGTGAGGCCAGCATCCGTTCGTACGCGTCGTGCACGACGATGTCGTCGCTGTCGGCGAACGCCAGGTACGGGACGCCCGGGGTGGTGTGCCGGACCCCGGTGTTACGGGCCGCGCTCAGGCCCGCGTTGGGCTGGTGGACGCAGCGGAAGCGGCTGTCCCGGGCGGCGAACTCCTCCGCGATCCGGCCGCTCCCGTCCGTCGAGCCGTCGTCGACGAGCACCACCTCGATCGCGTCCAACGTCTGCCCGGCCACCGACCGCAGGCACGCGCCGAGGAAGTCCTCGACGTTGTGGACCGGGACGACGACGCTGAGGAGAGGCTTCATGCCCTGCCTCAACCGGGGCGGGCCCCCCGGGTCACCGGCGCTGCCCCAAACGGGTGAACGGGAGGGCCGGTCCGCGCACGGCCGCCATTACGCTCGGCTGCCATGTTCCTCACTGTCGTCGTGCCCGTCCGCCGTTCCCAGGGATATCTGAGGGCGGCTCTGGACTCCGTGCTCGGCCAGGTGGTGACGCGGGAGCGCGCGTGGGAGCTGATCGTCGTCGATGACGGGTCGGTGGACGGCAGCGCCGCCATCGCGGCGGAGTACGCCCGGCGCGACCCCCGGGTGCGGGTGCTGACCATGGCGGCGACGGCCGGACACCGGGGATCGGAGGCCGGGGCGGAGGCCGGGGCGCTGTCCGGCGCCGGTGCGGCCCGCAACGCCGGGGCCGTCGAGGCGCGGGGCGACTATCTCCTCTTCCTGGACGCCGACGACCTGCTGCTGCCGGGCGCCCTGGAGGCGATGGCGGACCGGCTGACCAAGGACCGGCTGAGCACGGACGGCGTCAGTGCGGACGGTCCCGGTGCGGACGTCCTTGGTGCGGAAGGGCTGGCTCCGGACGTCCTGTGCCTCGGCCACGACCGCGTCGACTGGTGGGAGGACACCCGGCCGCGGGACGAGGCGCCCGCCCCCGGCAACCAGCTCTTCCGCCGCGCGTTCTGGACCGCCCACCGGCTCCGCTTCACCGACGGCCCGTACGAGGAGGTCGTCCCCGTCCACCGGGCGCTCCTCCTCGCGGCCGACGCCGGCACCCTCGCCCGCCTCGACCGGGTCTGCGTCCGCCACCGCCTGCGCCGCACCGGCACGTTCGTCACCACTCCGGGGCGCGGGCACTTCGCGGTCATCGACGCGTACGCCCGCCTCCTCGCCGAGACCGGCGGCGACCCCCGCGTCCACCCGGCCCGCACCGCACACCTGCTGGCCGTCCTGGCCGACCCCGGACGGATCCGCCCCGGAGACCGGGCGGCGTTCTTCCGGGCCGCCGGGCTCCCCGGCGGGTACGCCGCCCACCGCGCCCGGCAGGCGGCCGGTGCCGGGCGCGCCGGTGCCGGGGCGGCGTACGGGCGGAGCAGGAAGGCGCTGCGGACGCGGGTGATGCGGGCCGTCTACCGCGCCGATCTGCACCGGCCGCTGGATCCGGACCTCGCCGTGTACGGGGCGTACTGGAACCGGGGCGTCGCCTGCAACCCCGCCGCCATCCACGCCAAGGCCCGCGAACTCGTCCCGCACGTCCGCGGCCTGTGGGTGGTCTCCTCCCGCCACCGCGACCGCGTCCCGCCGGGCATCCCGTACGTCATCGAGGGCTCGCGCGCCTACTGGCGGGCCATGGCCACCGCCACGTACCTGATCAACAACTCCAGCTTCCCCGGCGGTTTCACCAAACGCCCCGGCCAGCGCTACCTCCAGACCCACCACGGGACCCCGCTGAAGACCATGGGCCTGGACCAGCGGGCCTACCCCGCCCTCACCCATGGCATCAGCTTCGAGAAGGTCCTCGCCCACGCCGACCAGTGGGACTTCAGCCTCTCCGCCAACCCGCACACCACCGAGATCTGGGACCGGGTCTACCCGTCCTCGTACGAGCATCTGAACCTCGGCTATCCGCGCAACGACATCTTCTTCACCGCGACGCCGGAACACATCGCGAAGCTGCGCGCGGATCTCGGCATCGCCCCCGGACAGACCGCCCTCCTCTACGCCCCGACCCACCGCGACTACCGCAGGGGTTTTGTCCCGCAGCTCGATCCTGACCGGCTCTCCCGCGAACTCGGCCCGGATTACGTCGTGCTGGTGCGGGCCCACTACTTCTACGGGCGTTCGGCCGGGATCGGGGCGGCGGGCCGGGTCATCGACGTCACGGGGCACCCGGTGGTCGAGGAACTCTGCCTGGCAGCCGACGCGTTGATCACCGACTACTCCTCCCTGATGTTCGACTACGCCTGCCTGGACCGCCCGGTCATCTGTTATGCCCCCGACTGGGACGCCTACCGGGCCTCGCGCGGGACGTACATCGATCTGCTCTCCGGCCGCCCCGGCGACACCCCGGGGCCCCTCGCCACCACCCAGGGCGAACTCCTGGAGGTGCTGCGGACGGGGGAGTGGCGCGCGAAGCGGTCGGCCGCCCTGCGCTCGGCGTTCCGAAAGCGGTTCTGTCCGTACGACGACGGGCACGCGGCGGAACGCGTGGTGCGCCGGTTCTTCGGGGCGGAGTGAGGCGGGGCGGGGGCCGTACGGGGTGGACCGGGACGGGGACCGTACTGGGTGGGCCGGGCGTGGTGCCGGGCGGGTGCGGCGCCACTCGAACGGCTCAGCGGGCACGTCCGCCGCGACCCCTCTGCCCCGCGCCGTCGTTGTCCTCAACAGCTCGCGCACACGGCAACGTTGGGAGAACGTCCATGCACCGGTCCGCCTATGAACAGATGGAACTCTGCGTCGAGGAGTACCTGCCCACGTCGCGCAGGCACCGCGTCGTCGACCTCGGCTCGCGCGTCTCCGACCGGCAGACCCGTACCCACAAGGGGCTGCTCGCCGCCCACGACATCGACTACTTCGGCGTCGACGTGCTCGACGGCCCCAATGTCGATGCCGTGATGACCAGGCCGTACCGCATCCCCGCCAAGTCCAACAGCGCCGACGCCGTGCTCTCCGGCCAGGCGTTCGAGCACATCCCGTTCTTCTGGGCGACGATGCTGGAGATCGCCCGGGTCCTGAAGCCCGGCGGTTACGCCTTCATCACCGCGCCCTCGCGCGGGCACGCCCACGACGCCCAGGACTGCTGGCGCTACTACCCCGACGGCTTCCGCGCCCTGGCCGCGCACTCCCGGCTCGAACTCTGCGAGGCGTATACGGACTTCCCGCCGCGGAAGGGCATCTGGCACGACTACCGGGCCATCGACAAGAAGGCCGCCTACTGGGGCGACTCCGTGGGCGTCTTCCGCAAGCCGCGGCGCTATCCCCGGATGACCATGTTCGCCGTACGGGAGTTGGCCGTCTGGTGGGCCAACCGGGTCGGCGGCGTCGACGGCATCCCGCTGCCCAGCCCGCTGGCGGGCCGCGAGCGGTGCGGGCGCCCCAAGGCGGCTCCGGAGAGCCTGCCCGACGCTCTCCCCGACGGCGTACCGGCCCAGGTCGCACCCCAGGTCGCACCCCAGGCCGCGCCCGAGTCCGCACCCGAGGACGCTTCCGTGCGGGCCGAGGTCGGCTCCTCGACCCCCGGGGCAACAGGCGCAAATCAATAGCAGGTTGACGAAAAGTGACATGAGCCGCAAACCGCGCGTACTGTCCGGGGGCATGGCTTGGCGCAACGCCGTCAACGGCGTCCTTCAGCAGCTCACCGGATATCAGCTCAGGCGCGCGACAGTGCCCGCCGCCCGTACCGCCCCTGCGGAACCCGCCCCCGCCGTGGCCCCCACGGAGGCGGCCCCCAAGCCGAAGCCGAAGGCCGGACCGCAGTACCCGGCGGACTACGACGACGAGGCGAAGGACATCATCAGTGCGGTCAAGCCGTACTCGATGACCTCGCCCGAGCGGCTCAACGCCCTCATCCTGGCGACCCGCCACATCGTCCGGCACGACATCCCCGGCGACATCGTCGAGTGCGGCGTGTGGCGCGGCGGTTCCATGCAGGCCTGCGCGAAGACCCTGCTGTCGCTCGGCGAGACCGAGCGCGAGCTCTACCTCTTCGACACGTACGAGGGCATGACCCCGCCCACGGCGGAGGACCTGCGGCGCGACGGCAGGTCGGCGCAGGAGCTGCTCGACGCCCAGGGCAAGGACCGGCCGATCTGGGCGGTGGCCTCGCTGGAGGACGTCCGGGCGGGCTTCGAGACCGTTCCGTACCCGAAGCACCGCGTCCACTACGTGCAGGGCATGGTCGAGGACACCCTCCCGGCGAACGCGCCGGAGCAGATCTCGATCCTGCGCCTGGACACCGACTGGTACGCGTCGACCCAGCACGAGCTGGAGCACCTCTACTCGCGGCTGGTGAGCGGAGGCGTGCTGCTCATCGACGACTACGGGTACTGGCAGGGATCGCGGCAGGCCGTCGACGAGTTCCTGGAGAAGACCGGCGAGCGGCTGTTGCTGCTGCGCATGGACGAGGGCCGGATCGCCGTCAAGCCCTGACGTCCGGACCCTTGACCCATTTCCGCACCGATTCCCGCACCGATTCCCGCAGTCGAAACGAGCCCCGTCCCCTTCCCGGTGCGGGGCTCGGCCGCGTCGCCGTGCCGCCGCCGGCCCCGGTGTGCACTCCTCGGCGTGTCACCCGTATGGCTCCGATCGGGTGACCCGGCCACGCGGTGAAGGTTGTTACCCCGTAGACCACTTGATGTCGTCCGTCCGGAAGGATTGTGCGCAGCGATGGCACCCCGTCTCACCGTCGTCGTCCCCCTCTACAACGTCGAGGAGTATCTCGGTGCCTGCCTGACCTCGCTCGCCGAACAGACCATGCCGGACCTGGAAGTCGTCATGGTCGATGACGGCTCCACCGACGGCAGCGGGCGCGTCGCGGAGGAGTTCGCGGCGCGGGACCCGCGCTTCCGGCTGCTCCGGCAGGAGAACGGGGGACTCGGCGCCGCACGCAACGCCGGGGTCCGTGAGGCCGGGAGCGGCGGGGAGTTCCTGGCGTTCGTCGACAGCGACGACATCGTGCCGCCCGGTGCGTACGAGCGGATGATCGCCGAACTCGACCGCTCCGGCTCCGACTTCGCCACCGGCAATGTGCTCCGGCTGCGCGCGAACGGGGCGCTCGAACAGTCCCCGATGTTCCGCAAACCGATGGAGAAGGCCCGTCCCGGCACCCATGTCACCCGTGACTGGATCCTGCTCGGCGACCGTATCGCCTGCAACAAGGTGTTCCGCAGATCCTTCTGGGACGAGCACGCCTTCGCCTTCCCGTCCGGTGTGCTGTACGAGGACATCGCCGTCGTCCTGCCCGCGCACTTCCTGGCCCGCGCGGTCGATGTCGTCGAGGAGCCCGTCTATCACTGGCGGGACCGCGACGGTTCGATCACCACCCGTCGCGCCGTGCCCAGGGGTATCCGAGACCGGGTCACCGCGGTGAGCACCGTCAGCCGGTTCCTCGCGGAACGGGAGCTGCCCGACGCCAAGCGGAAGTACGACGCCCACGCGCTCTCCGGGGACCTGTGGCTGTTCATCGAGGCGCTGCCGGAGGGGGACGCCGCGTTCCACGAAGCCTTCCTCGAACACGCCAACGCCTTCGCCGCCACCGTCGAACCGGCCGTACTCGCCGGGCTGCCGTTGCATCTGCGGGTCAAGTGGCAGCTCATCCGCGAACGCCGGATGCCGGAACTCCTCGCCCTGCTCGCCGACGAGAAGGCCGACCGCGACACCTTCCATGTCCGTGGGCTTCTGCGTCCACGGGCCCAATACCCCTCCGTGCGGGGCCCGTTGCCGCCCTCCGTCACCGCCCTGACCGCTCCGGACCTCCCCGTGCACGCCCATCTCACCGAGGCGGTGTGGAAGGACGGGCTGCTGCGCCTCACCGGCTACGCC
This sequence comes from Streptomyces sp. NBC_01433, assembly GCF_026340105.1. Lineage (NCBI taxonomy): Bacteria > Bacillati > Actinomycetota > Actinomycetes > Kitasatosporales > Streptomycetaceae > Streptomyces > Streptomyces sp. NBC_01433. The sequence continues at coordinate 3,592,896 of NZ_JAPEPM010000001.1, forward strand.
TACGTCCGCAACGCGCCCGGACGGTCGGCCGGGACCGGCTGGCTGCGGTCCGGGCGACGGCTGATCCCGCTGCGGGTGCGGTCCGCGCCCACGGACGAGGCCGCCGCCCGCTCGGGCCGTACGCTGCACCGCTACGAGCGCTCCGGGTTCGAAGCCGTCATCGACCCGCGCCGCCTCGCCGCCAAGGGGGCGGGCCGGGATGGCCGCACCACGTGGAAGCTGGAGTCGGTCGTTCTCGGCGGCGGGCGGCCCCGGCGCGGACCGATGCGGCTGCTCGGCAACCCGGCCCCGCCCGCCATCGTCCACACCGACGAGCGCACCCGTATCGTCCCCGTCCTGTCCGGCAACAAGCTGGAGCTGCGCACCGAGCGCGTCGACGCCCTCCTCATCAGGCAGAGTGCGGTGGGCGGGGCCGTGCGCCTGGAGGTGAAGGTCCTCGGCGACGGCGGACCGGTCGCGCTGCGCATCCAGGAGTGGCGCACCAAGGAGACGCGGGAATTCGCCCTGAGGGGAACGCCCGCCTCGCGCGTCGCCGACATCCCGCTCAGCGCCTTCCGGGGGTGCGACGACGCCTGGGGCGTGCAACTGGTCGGAGGGAAGGGACGGTTGACCGTCGCGGCCCGGCCGGACGGCGCTGAGGGGCGGTATCCGCTGCCCGGCGGCCGTGAGCTTTACGTGGCCGCCAATCCGTCCGGCGACCTGGTCCTCACCGACCGGGCGGTGCAGCCCGTGGTCACCTCGCTCACCTGGTCGGATGCCGGGCAGCTCGTCATCGAGGGCGCGTACCCGGAACGGCCCGGCCGCGCCCTCCAGCTGGTCCTGCGGCACGGCGGACACCAGGAGGAGGCCGTCCTCGCGGTGCACGACACGCCGGGTAGGGGCGCGGGAGCGGGAGCGGGCGGCGTCGCGGGCGCTTCCGGGTTCCGTGCCGTGCTCGCGCCCGACGCCGTCGAGGGGATGGGCGGTACGCTCCCGCTCGCCGAGGGCCGCTGGGACCTCTTCCTCCGTGAGCCGGGCGAGAGCGACCCGGAGCGGTACCGGCCGGTCCGCGTGCGGGCGTCGCTGCACACCGCCCTCCCGCTCCACCGCGAGGCGGGCGGGCGGCGCTTCACCCTCCGGCGGCGCCTCCACGACCGGCTCGCCCTGGAGTCCGGCAGCGCCCTGCCCGTCCAGGAGCGGGGGGCGTACGGGCAGCGGCGGCAGCGCGAGCGGTACGCCGTACTGCGCGCGGGCGGCGCCGAACTGCTCCCGGCCGTCCTGTACTCCAGCTTCGACGGGCGCCAGTACTCCGACTCGCCCCGCGCGATCCATCAGGAGCTGGCCGGCCGCGACGCAGGGATCGAACACCTCTGGGTCGTACGCGACCAGCAGGCCGCGGTACCCGCCGGGGTCCGTGCCGTCACCCTGCACAGCGCCGAGTGGCACGAGGCCCTGGCGCGCAGCCGCTGGATCGTCACCAATACGCAGCTGCCCGAGTGGTTCGAGCGGGCCGAGGGCCAGTTCGTCGTCCAGACCTGGCACGGCACCCCGCTCAAACGCATCGGCCGCGACCTCGCGGGCACCCCGAACGCCGACGCCGCCTACATGGCGTCGATGCCCGCACGCGCGGCCCAGTGGAGTGTGCTCGTCTCCCCGAACAGCTTCTCCACCCCCATCATGCGCCGCGCCTTCGGGCACACCGGCGAGGTCCTGGAGTGCGGCTACCCGCGCAACGACCTCCTGTACGCGCCCGACCGGGCGAAGGTCGCCGCCTCCGTACGGGAACGGCTCGCGATCCCCGACGACAAGCGGGTCGTCCTGTACGCGCCCACCTGGCGGGAGGACCGGCCCAAGCGGGGCGGCCGGTACGAGCCCGACCTTCCCCTCGACCCGGACCTGGTACGTCAGGCCCTCGGCGACGATCACGTACTCCTCGTGCGGCGCCACTACCTCGTCGGCGGCGGCGTTCCGCAGGACGATTTCGTCCGCGATGTCTCGCGCTATCCGGACGTCGCCGAACTGATGCTGATCAGCGACTGTCTGGTCACCGACTACTCCTCCCTGATGTTCGACTTCGCGCAGACCGGCCGGCCGATGCTCTTCCACACCCATGACCTGGAGCACTACCGCGACACCCTGCGCGGCTTCTGCTTCGACTTCGAGAGCCGGGCCCCCGGACCACTGATCCCCACGGCGGAGGGCGTGGTGGAGGCCCTGCGCGATCCCGAGTCCGCAACCGCGGCCCACCGGGGTGCCTATGACCGGTTCCGCGAGGCGTTCTGCGACCTCGACGACGGCACCGCGGCCGCCCGCGTCGCCGACCTGATGCTCAAGGGGGAGCAGGCGTGATCGACTTCAGCTGTGTGGTCACCGAGGGCGGCGGGGCGGCGGCGCTGCGGACCTCCGTGGGATCCGTGCTCGGCCAGTCCCTGCGCGCCAGCGAGGCCGTCGTGGTCCTCGCGGCGGACGGCGACGCCGCCTCCCGTGCCGCCGCCGAGGCGCTGGCCGGAAGCGCTCCGGACCGGGTCCGTCTGATCGTCGCCGAGCCGGGTGAGCGCTCCACCGGGGCGCTGCGCAACGCCGGTCTGGACGCGGCCGTCGGCCGGTACGTCCTGGTGCTCGGTACGGGCGAACAGCTCCAGCGGCACGCCTGCCGCAACCTGTGGGAGGCCGGTGAGCGCACCCGCGCCGATCTGGTCGCCGGACGCTGGAGCCGGATCACCGCGGAGGGCGGCAAGGAGCAGGAACCGCCCTGGCAGGAGGCGCTGTACGCGCGCTCCCGCACCGTCGGCCGCTTCACCGAGGCACCCGAACTGACCGTCAGGGACGCGCTGGTGACCGGATTCTGCCTGCGCCGGGAGGCCGTGGAGCGGCACGGTCTGCGGTACGAGGAGGACCTCGGCCACAGCGAGGTGCTCTTCGGCCCGGTGGCCGCCGCCGCGGTCGGCCGGATCGCCCTGGTCCGCCGGATGATCGTGACCGGGCGGGCCGCGCCCGACCGGGGCAGGGACATCGCCGCGTCGGTGCGGGCGCACCGCCGCGTCGGCGAGCTGCTGGCGGGGTGGGGGCCGCACGGGTTGCGGGAGGAGCGGGAACGGGCGTTCGCGCGCGACCATCTGGTGCCGCTGGTCCGGACGTTCCCGCGACTGCGGGCCGCCGAGCGGGAGCGGGTCGCCGCGGCCGCGGCCCGTGCCCTGACCGGCCCGGTCCCGGCGGACCTGCCGCCGCTCGAACAGGTCGCCGTACATCTGCTGGCACGGGGAGACGCGGAGGGGCTGCTCACGGCGGCGTACGCGCTGAGCCGGCCGGGCACGGTGGCTGCCCCGCTCACCACGGGTGAGGACGGACGGGTGCACTGGAAGGTCCCCGCCGCAAACGCGGCCGGCACCGGCACGGACGCGGCCGACACCGGCATCCACCCCTGTCCCGGCCCCGAGGCCGTACGTGTCGATGTCAGCGAACTCGGCCACCAGCACCGCGTGTTCGGTGAACTCCGCCTCATGAACCGGCTCACCCGGTGCACCGCCGACGCGGGTCACCTGTTGCTCGAAGGGCACCTCGTCCTGCCCGCGCACGCCGGACCCGATCCCGAACTGGCCCTCACGGCCCGCCTGGAGTTCCGGGTGCGGGACGGCCTCCGCGCTTTCACCTTCCCCGTCGACGAGCTGCGGCGCGAGCCGACCGGGATCGCCTGGCGGACCCGCGCGGACCTCACCGGAGTCCTGCGACCGCTCGGCGCACGCGACACGGTGTGGGACGCCCGGATGACCGTGGAGGCGGGTGGCACGCGGTCCGTCAGCGACCTCTTCGCCCCGCAGGACCTCGCGGGCGGGGCGGACGGCACCGACCGACTCCCGGCCCGGCCCCGGCTCGGCCGCCTCGCCGGGGACACCTGGCAGCCCTACATCACGCTCAAGGACCACCTGGCACTCCGGCTCCTCGCCCGCCGCCGCCCCGCCCGCCTGCTGCGCCGCCTGGTCCACTACGCCACGCACTTCCGCCCCGCCCGCAACGCGAAGTTCCTCCGGCGTGCCCTGCGCAAGCGGCTCGACCGCTACCGCTCCCGGGGATTCAAGGCCCCCGTCTACAACACCTGGCTCCGCCGCCTGCCGATGCGCAGGGGGTCGGTCGTCTTCGAGAGCCACATGGGCAAGTGCTACGGCGACAGCCCGCGCGCCGTCCACGAGGAGATCCGCAGGCAGGGACTGAGGCTGCGTTCCATCTGGTCCTACGAGGACTCCCCGACCGGCTTCCCGGGCGACGCGCGGCTCGTGCGGCGCTGGTCGTGGCGGTATCTGTGGGCGCTCGCCCGTGCTGAGTACTGGGTCGACAACCAGGGCTTCCCGCAGCACCTGCGCAAGCCCGCCCGCACCACGTACCTCCAGACCTGGCACGGCTCCGCGTACAAGCGCATGGGCTTCGACGAGACCCGCGTACGGATGCAGAACGCCCCCCTGCGTCACCGGCTCCAGCAGGCCGTGCACCGCTTCGACCACTTCCTCGTCCGCTCCGAGCACGATGTGCGCACCCTGGCCCGCGCCTACCGGCTCCCCGAGGAACGGCTGCTGCGGACCGGCTACCCGCGCAACGACGTCCTGCTCGCGGAACGGGCCCGCGACGAGGCCGAGGGAAGGCTGCCGCGCCCGCCGCTCGCCGAGGCCCTCGGGCTGCCCGACCACAAGAAGGTCATCATGTACGCGCCGACCTTCCGGGGCGGCCCCGGAACGTACCGGAAGCGTCGCCTGCCGTTGGACATCGCGCGGTTCACCGAGCGCTTCGGCGACGAGTACACCCTGCTCGTGCGGGCGCACTACCTGGAGGCCGCGAAGCTCCCCGGCTGCCCGCCCGGCACCGTCGTGGATGTCTCGCGCCATCACGACACGGCCGAACTCCTCGCGCTCGCCGATGTGCTGATCACCGACTACTCGTCGATCATGTTCGACTTCGTGCTGCTCGACCGGCCGGTCGTCCTGTTCGCCCCCGACCTCGACACCTACGCGGCCACCCGGGGCAGCTACTTCGACCTCCGGAAGAAGGCGCCGGGCCCGGTGGCGGAGACGGAGGACGAACTGTTCGCCGTACTGGCGAAGCTGAAGGAGACCGACACGGAGTACGCCGGGGCGCGGAGTGCCTTCGCCGCCGAGTTCGGCGGCTACGACCGGGGCGACGCCGCCCGGCAGGTCGTCGGCCGGGTGTTCGCCCGGTACACCACGGACCACCAGGAGGCCGGTCGATGAGCCGTGACGTCTTCATCGTCTCCAACAGCACCGACGAACTCGGCGGTGTCACCGGCTGGATGCACCAGACGGCCCGGCTCCTCGCCCGCCAGGGCCACCGGGTGCACGCTGTCGGCATCCACGCCGCCGAGCTGAGGATGGCCCTGCCCACGCCGCCCGACTACCCGGTCACCGCCCTGTACCCGGCCCACCCGCCGACCCCCTGGACACCTAGGGGCATCCGGGACCGCTTCCGGCTCCCGTCCCGGCGGAGGGAAGCGGTCCGGGCGGCCGAGAAGCGGCGCGCGGTGCGGCGGCTCTCGGAGCTGTTCCGTAACGCGGGGCCCGGCGCCGTGGTGATCGTCACCCAGGTATGGGCGATGGAGTGGGTCGGCGAGGCCGACACCAGCGGGCTGCGGGTGATCGGGATGAGCCACGAGTCCTACGACTACTCCCGCGCGAGCCACCGCTACCGCTGGATCAAGAAGCACTACAGCGACCTCGACCACTGGCTCGTCCTCACCGAGGAGGACGCCGACATCTGGGCGGGCGAGGGCATGAACAACGTCGGCTTCATGCCCAACGCCCTGTCCGCACTGCCCGAGGTGCCGTCCCCGCGCAGCGCGAGGACCGTGGCGAGCATCGGCAGGCTCTGCGACCAGAAGGGCATCGACATGCTCCTGGACACCTGGGCACGGGTCGCCCCCGAACGCCCCGACTGGCAGCTGCGCGTGTACGGAGCGGGCGAGGACGAGGCCGAACTGAAGGCGCGGTGCACCGCGTTGGAGCTGGACGGATCCGTGCGCTGGATGGGCCGCACGGACGATGTGGCGGGCGCCCTCGCGGACGCCTCCGTCTTCGTCCAGTCCTCGCGCGGCGAGGGCTTTCCGCTGGCGCTGCTGGAGGCGATGGCGAGCGGGGTGCCGTGTGCCGCGTTCGACTGCGCGCCCGGGGTGCGCGAGATCGTACGGGACGGTGAGGACGGGCTGCTCGCGCCCGCCGGGGACAGCGGCGAACTCGCCGACCGGCTGCTGCGGCTGACCGGGAACCCCCGGCTGCGGGACGCGATGGGGAATCGGGCGCGGGTCAATGTGCAGCGGTTCTCCGAGACGGAGATCCTGCGGCGCTGGGAGGAGCTGTTCGCGTTCCTGGAGCGCTGAGGCGCCGGGAGGAGGCGCCAGGAGAAGGCACCAGGGGAGAGGCACCAGGAGGAGACGGCGGCCGGAAGGGCCCGGCGGCCGTCGGGGTGCGGGCCCCCCTCAGTTGCTGAGGAACTCCCGGGCCGTCCCCTGCGCGGGCACCCCTCGGCTCGCGGGCCGCCGCTGCTTGACCGGCACCGGCAGCGGCAGTCCGGCCGTCTCGCCCAGGAAGACCCGCCGCACCACCCGCTCGGCGGCGTACCCGTCGTCGTACGGACAGAACCTCGCCCGGAACGCCGCCCGCAGCTCGGCGGAGCGGGCGCCGCGCCAGTGGTCCGTGGAGAAGACGTCGAACAGCTCGTCCTGGCTGTGCGCCACGATGCCGGGCGGGAAGGAGGGCAGGTCGAAGTAGGTGCCGCGGGCCGCCTCGTACGCCTGGCTGTCGTCGAGATGGATGACGACCGGCCGGTCCAGATTGACGTAGTCGAACATCAGCGACGAGTAGTCCGTGATGAGCGCGTCCGAGGCGAGGGCGAGCGTCTCGACCGACGGATGGCCGGTGACGTCGATGATCCGCGGATGCGCGGTACGGCTGCCCGCCGGGGCGGGGCCGTACAGATAGTGCGAGCGGGTCAGGATCACGAACTTCGGTCCCAGGACCCGCAGGAGCCGTTCCAGGTCGAGGGCGGGGTGCTGGGCGAGCCGGTAGTCGCGGTGCGTCGGGGCGTACAGCAGGGCCGTGCTGCCCGCCGGGACCGACAGCGACTCGCGCAGCCGGGCCACCTGGGACGCGCTCGTACGGTGGTAGGCGTCGTTGCGCGGGGAGCCGTACTCCAGAGTCGTGTACGCGGACGGGTAGGTCCGCTCCCACACGAGCGTGGAGTGCCGGTTGGCCGACAGGGAGAAGTCCCACTTGTCGGTGTTGCGCAGCAGTTGCTCGAAGTCCGTGCCGCGGGCCGCCGCCGGACGGTCCAGGAGATCGGTGCCCATGGTCTTCAGCGGGGTCCCGTGGTGGGTCTGCAGCAGGATCTGGCCGCGCCGCTTCACCAGCCGCCGGTCGAAGTTGACGTTGTTCACGAGGTACTTCGAGCGGGCGAGCGCCGTCCAGTAGCCGAAGGTGCCCGGGGCGAGCCTGCGGGTGGCGGTCGGCACGGTGTGGGCGTCGGCGGGACGGCAGATCCAGGCGGTCCGCAGCCCCGGGACCAGCTCGCGGGCCTTCGCCTCGATGGCCGCCGGGCTGCACGCGTACCCACGGTTCCAGTAGGCGGCGAACACCGCGTCCCGGGGCCGGACCGGCAGCCGCAACTGAACGCGGTAGTGCGCCTGGAGCACGGCCCCGCGCACCACCCGGCGCACGGCCGCCGAGCCCCTCCGCAGCCTGCCGCGCAGCCGCTGCGCAGCCCACAGCGTCCGGTACGTGCGGTGGGCGCCGAGCCGGAACAGGCCGTGCCGCAGCCGGGCGCGGCGCGGCACGGGGGCGCCGGGGGTGCGGTAGCGGTGGCAGTGTTCGCGGGCGCGGCGGAAGAACGCGGCGCGGCTGCCGCGCGGCAGCCTGCCGTGCGAGGTGAACAGCGTGGAGAAGTGGTCGAGCATCCGGCGGAACATCACCGGCCGCCACACGGCGAGTTCGGGGCGCGCGTCGATGAACGCGAAGACCCGGTCGTACTGGTCGAAGACGTCGAAGTGCCGCTCGCTGGTGGTGGAGAGGATGTTGCCTCGGCGCCGCTGCCGGTAGGAGACGCAGATCCGGTCCAGGACCGCGATCGACCCGGCGGCCATCAGCACCGGATAGGTCCAGGGCGTGTCCTCGTAGTAGCCGGGCGGGAAGGTGAAGCCCTCCGCCCGGACGAACTCGCGGCGGTACGCCTTGTTCCAGACCACCATCAGGACCTTGAGCAGCTCGGGGCGGTCGGCGAGCCGGAAGGAGGCGGGGCCGCTCTCGGCGAGGGGGGCGGGGTACGCGTTGCGGACGCGCTCGCCCGACCAGTACGTACGCGCGTAGTCGTAGACCAGCACATCGGGTCCGCCGGTCGCGTCGAGCCGGTCGGCGATGGCCTGCAGGGACTCCGGTTCGAGCGTGTCATCGCCGTCGAGGAAGAGCAGGTAGTCCCCGGTGGCCCGGGAGACACCGGCGTTGCGGGCCGGTCCCAGACCGGCGTTGCGGGGCAGATGGAGCGCGGTGACGCGGTGGTCCCGGCCGCTGTACTCGTCGGCGATCGGACCGCAGGCGTCCGGTGAGCAGTCGTCCACCACGATGATCTCGTAGTCCTTGAAGGACTGGTTCAGCACGGAGTCCAGGCACTCGTGCAGATACGCCTGGACCCGGTACGCGGGGACGATGACACTGAACCGGGGCACTACACATCCAGGGGTCGTTCGCGGGGTTGCAGGTGGCCCGCAAACGGCCGAAGGAGTGACCTGGTTACGCCATACGCGGCATTCGGGGGACGAGCACGGCGAAGCGGCCCGGTTCCGGGGAACCGGGCCGCTCCGTGTTGACGTACAGCCGTGCGGGGGAGGTTACTTCACCGCGCCCGCCATGACGCCGGAGACGAACTGCCGCTGGAAGGCGAAGAACACGGCCAGCGGGATCACCATCGACACGAAGGCGCCGGGCGCCAGCACGTCGATGTTGTTGCCGAACTGGCGTACCTGCTGCTGCAGGGCGACGGTGATCGGCGGCGAATCGGAGTCCGCGAAGATCAGCGCGACCAGCATGTCGTTCCACACCCACAGGAACTGGAAGATGCCGAGCGAGGCGATCGCCGGTCCGCCCAGCGGCATCACGACCCGGGTGAACAGCCGTATCTCGCCCGCCCCGTCGAGCCGTGCGGCCTCCAGCAGTTCGCGAGGGATCTCCGCGAAGAAGTTCCGCAGGAGGAAGATCGCGAACGGCAGGCCGAAGGCCGTGTGGAACAGGACCACGCCCAGCGTCGTCTCGAAGATCCCGATGGTGCCGAAGAGTTCGGACACCGGGATCAGGGCGACCTGTACCGGCACCACCAGCAGCCCGACGACCAGCAGGAACCACCAGTCGCGGCCGGGGAAGTCCATCCAGGCGAAGGCGTATCCGGCCAGCGAGCCGATCACCACCACCAGGACGGTGGACGGCACCGTGATCATCACCGTGCTGAACAGGGAGTCGGTGATCGTCGAATTGTCCAGCAGGCGCTGGTAGTTGTCGAAGGTCATCTCGGACGGGGCGGTGAAGACCTTCCACCAGCCGGTCGCCGCGATGTCGTCCGCCCCGCGCAGCGAGGAGAGCAGCAGGCCGATCGTCGGCATCAGCCAGAACAGGGCCACCAGCAGGAGGAAGACCCGCATGACGCCGCCGCCCGCACGCGTCGCCAGCCGCGCGCCGAGGGACTGCTTCTTCTTCACGGCCGTGGTTGTCCCGCTCATCGGCGCCCCTCCTTCCGTATCCGGCGGATATTGCTGTGTTCTCCCGGGGGACAACCCCCGTACCCCCGGCCGGGGGGCGGTGTCAGGTCGGCCGGACCCTTCATCGGCGCCCCTCCTTCCGTATCCGGCGGATGTTGAACAGCATCACCGGGATGACCAGCAGCAACAGCAGTACGGCGATGGCGCTGCCGATGCCCAGGTCCGCGTCCGTGCCGAACGAGGACCGGTACAGCTGGAGCGCCAGCACATTCGCGTCGTCCTGGGAGGAGCCCGGCGCGATGATGAAGACCAGGTCGAAGACCTTCAGGACGTTGATCATCAGCGTGACCAGCACCACCGCGAGGACCGGGGCGAGCATCGGCACGGTGATCCGGCGGAACACCTGCCACTCGTTGGCACCGTCCACCCGCGCCGCTTCGAGGAGTTCGCGCGGCAGTCCCGCCAGGCCCGCCGCGATGAGCACCATCGCGAACCCGGCCCACATCCATACGTAACTGCCGATGATCCCGGGCGTCACCAGGGACGGGCCGAGCCAGTCGACACCGTTGTACGGCTCCCTGAAGTTGTCCGCCGGGAGCCTGAGTTGGGCCCCGTCGGCCGAGGCGGGCAGTGTGAACACGCCGTTCGCTCCGGCTGTCGCGGAGGCGATGACCTTGCCGTCCTTGACCGCTTCGACCTTGATGCCCTTGAGGCCGAGCTCCTTCGGGTCGACGACATTGGGTTTGCCGCCGCCGCCCCGGGTGAAGTCCAGCCAGGCGGTTCCGGTTATCTCCCCGCCAGACGCCGTGGGCGCCTTCGCGGGCTGTGCGTCGCCCGGCATCTTCGCCGGGGCCACGCCGACCAGCGGCAGCAACGCCGGCTCGCCGGCCCGTACCGGGTCCTTCGTGATGAACGACCCGCCGCCGCCCGGCTTCAGCGGGTGCACGGGCAGCGGATGCGCCTTCGGGAAGCCCGCCGACTCGTTGAACGTGTCGTGCACTCCGACCCATACGGCGTTGGCGACACCGCGCTCCGGGGCCTGGTCGTACACCAGACGGAAGATGATGCCCGCGGCGAGCATCGAGATCGCCATCGGCATGAAGACGATCAGCTTGAACGCCGTGCCCCAGCGGATGCGCTCGGTCAGCACCGCGAATATCAGCCCCAGCGCGGTGGAGACCGTCGGCGCGAGCACGACCCAGATCGCGTTGTTCTTCACCGCCGTGCGGATGGTGCCGTCCGAGAACAGCGCCTTGTAGTTGTCGAATCCGGCGAACGCGGTGCCCGCCTGGTCGAAGAACGACCGGTAGACGGAGTACACGATCGGATAGACCACGAGCGCGCCGAGCAGCACCAGAGCGGGCAGCAGGAACGCCGCCGCGAGGAGCCTGCGGGTACCGGTCACGCTCCGGCGCGGCTTGTCCGGTGGGGGGGTGTGTGGACTCTTGTCGGCGGAGGGCGCCGCTCCGGCGCCCCCCGCGGTAGCTGTCGTCACCACGTCAGCTCTTGTACGCCTTGGCCGCGTCGGACTCCAGTTTCGCCTGGGTCCCCGCGATGTCCTTCGGGTTCTTCAGGAAGTCCTGGAGGATCTTCCACTCGCCCTTCCCGGGCGTCCCGCCGAACGACTGCGGCGCCTGGTCGGACATGTCGAACCGGACGTCGTCACCGGCCGCGATCAGTGCCTCGGCCATCTTGCGCTGCACCTCGTTGGGGTACGCGCCGGCGTCCAGTCCCTTGTTCGGGGAGATGAACCCGCCCGCCTCGGCCCATATCCGCGCCGCGTCCGTCGAGGCCAGCCAGGTCAGCAGTGCCTGAGCGCCCTTGCTGTCCTTCAGGGCCACGGCCGCGTCGCCACCGGTGACCACGGGGGAGTCCGTGCCGACCGCCGGGAACGGGAACACCTTGGCGTCCGTACCGACCTTGGCCTTGGTCTGCGCGATGTTGATGGAGACGAAGTCGCCCTCGAAGACCATGGCGCCCTTGGGCTGGTCGCCACCGGTGAACGTCTGTGTGACGGACGCCGGGAACTCGGTCTGCAGCGCACCGTCGGCGCCGCCCGTGATCAGGTTCGGCTTGCCGAAGAGCTGGGCCAGCGTGGTGAGCGCGTCCTTCACGGACGGGTCGGTCCACTTGATCTCGTGCTTGGCGAGCTTGTCGTACTTCTCCGGGCCCGCCTGGGAGAGATAGACGTTCTCGAACCAGTCGGTGAGGGTCCAGCCGTCCGCGCCGCCGACCGAGACCGGGGTGACACCGGAGGCGGAAACGGTCTCGGCGGTGGCCAGGAAGTCCTTCCAGGTCTTCGGCTCACTCGCGCCCGCGTTCTCGAACGCCTTGGTGTTGTACCAGATCAGGGACTTGTTGGCGGCCTTGAAGTAGACGCCGTACTGGGTGCCGTCCACCGCGCCGAGGTCCTGCCAGACCTTCGCGTAGTTCTTGGCGAGCTGGGCCTTCGCCTCGGCGCCGACCGGCTTGGCCCACTTCTTCTGCACGGCCTGCTGGACCGCGCCGACCTGCGGGATCATCGCGACGTCCGGCGGCTGACCTCCGGCGATCTTCGTACCGAGGAAGTTGACGATCGGGTCCTGCGCCGGGACGAAGGTCACCGTCGCGCCCGTGCGCTTCTCGAACTCGTCCAGCACCTTGGTGAAGTTGGCCTGTTCCGGTCCGGTCCAGACCGCGGCGACCGAGATCTTCTCACCGTTCAGTTTCGGCAACGTGACGCTCGACGGGCTCTTGCTGCCCTTCGCGGGACCGTCGCCCGCTTTGTCCTTCCCGCCGTTGTCGTCACCGCAGCCGGTCAGCGCCAGTGCGCCTACCGCGGTGAACACCAGTGCGGCCCTACGTATCCGAAGGGTTGTGCCCATTACTGCCCCGTCTCTTCTGTACGCGCCCGACCACGTCTCTGTGCGCGGGCTACGTCGTCCGTGTCGACAGTCCTACGCCGGGCACACGGGTGCCGCAATACCGTCCGGGGTTCCAACCGCCCTATCGTTGCGGGCTCGTGACGTCGAATCGATGCAGGGGAGGGGGTGTTTCCGCCGCTTTTTCAGGAAGAGAACGGGATAAGCGGAGGGAGTCGTTCAGCGTTCACCGAACGGGCCGCGCGCTCCAGCGCGCTGGCGAGCAGCGCCAGGTCCGTCGGCCCGTTGCCGAGCTCCCGCAGCGGCCGGCGGGTGGGCGGATCACCCATCCGCTCCCACTCCAGCGGTACGACGGTGGGGCGCAGGGTCGCCGTGCGGGGGATGCGGCCCGTGACCCGGCCGCCCTGGAACGGGGTGACCCGGCCGTCCGGGTGTCCCAACCGCCCGCGTCCCGGCGCCGGTTCGTCCGGAGAGGGCGGCAGGACCGGCGCGTCGAGCACGATGCGCAGCCGGGCGCCGCGGGCCAGCTCGGTGTCCTCGGTGCGGTCCGGGCGGGCGGAGGTGGCGACCAGATGGACGCCGAGCCGTCCGCCGTCCCTGGCGACGGCCTCCAGCGCCCGTACGACGGAACCCGCGGCCGGTCGGCCGGGGCTGCCGAGCGCCGGGGCTACCAGGGCGTCGAAGTCGTCGGCGAGGACGACGAGCCGGGGCAGCGGGGAGGGGCCCGGCTCCATGGCCCGTGCGGCGGCGGGCGGCCGCAGCCGCAGGGTGCCGCTGGCGGGGGAGTCCAGATCGCCGCGCTGTTCGGCGGCGCTGGGCGGACGCTGGCCGACGAGCCGCTGCGAGACCTCGTGCTGTGCGTGCCACGCGGCGAAGTCCAGCGGTCCGAGCAGCTCGGCCCGCCGCTTCAGTTCACCGCCCAGGGCCTGCGCGAACTCGCGCATCCGTACGGGGTCCGATGCCATCAAGTGAGTGAACACGTGCGGGAGTTCCGTGCAGGGTCGCAGTCCTTCGCCACGCTCTCCGTGCTCGCCCGCGGCCCCGTCGACCAGCAGGATGCCGAGCCGGTCCGGGCGGGCGGCGGAGGCGAGCGAGGCGGCTACGGCCCGCAGCAGCTCGGTGCGCCCGCTGCCCGCCGGTCCCTCGATGAGGAGGTGCGGCCCTTCGTCGGCCAGATCGACGCTGAGGGCCCCGCGCGGCCCTGCCCCGAGCACGAGCACCGGCCGCCCGGCGTAGACGGCAGTGCCTGTCGCGGTCTGCTGAGCGGCGTGCGGTGCGGTCTGCTGGGCGGTCTGCGGTGCGGTCTGCTGTGCGGTGTGGGGTGAGGTCTGCGGGGCGGCGCTGCCGGGGTAGGGCGTGCGCCCCGAGCCTCGGGAGTCCGTACCCGGGTAGGGCGTGCGCCCGGCGCCACGGGTGTCGGTGCCGAAGTACGGGGTGTGGTCGGAGGCGGTGCCGGGATAAGGGGTGCGCCCCGAGCTGCGGGAGTCCGTGCCGGGGTACGGAGTACGCCCCGAGTTACGGGAGTCCGTGCCCGGATACGGCGTACCGCCCGAGCCTCGGCCGTCCGTGCCCGGATACGGAGTGCGTCCCGAGTCCGTCGGTTCCGGGGCGCGGGGATACGGGTCGTGGCCCGTGCGCTGGGCGCCCACGCGGGGGCCCGTACTGAGGGTGCGGCCCGAGCCCGGGGTGTCGACGTCCGACCGGGGCGCGGCGGCTGCGGGCCGGACCGTGGCGCCCGGCTGGCTCTCCGCCGTGGACGCCCAACGCGCCATCAGCGACGCCGGGGTGGCGCGGGCGAGCCCCAGCTCGTCGAGCAACCGGGCGGACGGTGGCAGGGCCGCTGCCGTCGGGCGGCCCGGCAGTGCGGCCGAGCCCTCGTCGCGCAACGGCGCCAGGGCCCGCCCGAACCGCTCGGCCCAGGCGGCCGACACCGCGTCCACCGCGGCGACGGTGCCATGCCCCGCGACCTGTCCGCCCGCCGTGCGCAGCAACCGCAGCGCCGTCGCCACGTCGCCGCTCAGCATGGCCACCGCCCCGCACTCGCGGAAGGCGATCGAGGCCTGGCACGCGGTCTCGTAGGTCGCGGTGACCGGCGAGGTGGGCGACGCGGCCGGAGTCTCGGCGAGGCAGATGAGATGGATTCCGGCGGCCGCCCCCGCACCGGCCAGCCTGGCCGTGGTCTCGCGGAGCACTGAGGAACCGGGGTCGCCGTCGACGATCACCACGGTGTGCGGACCCGTATGGGCGCGGGCGGCCTCGGCCACCGCGGACCGGTCCATGCTCGGCCAGCCGGGGCCGAGCGGGCCCTCGTCCAGGCGGCGGACCAGCTCCGCCGTGCGGGCCATGGCCTGCTCACGGTCGTACGCGAGGAGGAGCCGGCAGTCCTGGCCGTGCGTCGGGCGCAGATGCGGCAGCCACCCCAGCCAGGCCCACTCCCGCCGCCGCTCGTCCGCGGAACGGGCCCGGTCCGTGCTGATCAGCACGATCTCCAGGTCGAACGGGGAGTGCAGCGCGGCGAGCTGCGCCACGGTCGAGCGGGCCAGACCCGCCAGCCGTTCACGCGGCCCGGCGAGGCCGAGCGAACCGGCCTCCCGCAGCCCCACGGTCACCGGCACGGCGGGGAGGTCGGCCCGGTCGGTCGTCCCCAGCCGCACCACGAGCGCCTCCGGGTGCGCGGCGTCGCGCTCCCACAGCCGGGGGCCGGGGCCGAGCGCGGTCAGCAGCACGGCCGCCGGATCCGGCCAGGTCCCCGCGGGCGCGGAGGAGAAGGGAGAGGGGGAGGAGGAAGAAGGGGAGGACGGGGAGAAAGAGGAGGGAGCGGGGAATGCGGGGTGCCCGCCGTGGGAGGACTGCCCCGCGTGCGAGGACCGCGCCCAGTCCGGGGAGTCGGGTGCCTGTCTCCCCGGTGCGCCCGCGTCCGGGTCCTGTGCCGGATCGCCCTTGCCGCCCGTGAGCCGCCGGGCCCAGGCGCCTATGCCGCCGCGCCGGGGCGCCTCGCTCTCGCCGTACCGGGCGCCGCCCGCGTGCGTGGAGTGGTGCCGGGCGGTGTCCTGCCCGTCCCCGTGGGCCCCGCCGTCCCGTTCGGCGTCCGGCCGGTAGGCGTCGTGCCCCTGCGGCCCGGGATCACCATGGGAGGGGGCCTGGCTGTACGTGTGCCCGGAGCCGTACGGGTCCTCGTCGCCGAAACCGCCCGCGGTGCCCGCGAAGCCGCCTCCGGCCGCGGGGCCGCCCTCCGGAGCGTCGGGTTCCGCCCGCGCCACCCGCAGGTGCCCCTCGCCGTCCGGCGCGGTCGCCAGGGTCGCCGTACGGGTGCCCGCGGTGAGCCGGAGGGTCGATTCGCCGAGCCGCAGCAGTGCGCCCGGGAGGAGCGGGACCGGGCGGTCGCGGACTTCCGTACCGTCCAGCGAGGTGCCGTTCGTGGAGCCCAGGTCGGCGACCGAGACCCGGCCGTCCTCGGAGACCGTCACCGCGCAGTGCAGCCGGGACACGTCCGGGTCGTCGAGCGGGACGTCCGCGTGGGCCGAGCGGCCGATCCGGATCTGCCCGCCGTGCAGCAGGTGGACGCCGCCCGCGTCGGGGCCCGCGACCACATGCAGCTGCGCGGGGACGGCGTCGTCGGCCGCCTCGTCCTCACCTGGCATCTGGAGCGAGAGCACCGCGCCGTCCACCAGGGGCGGATCGCCCAGGGCGATGCGGTGCGCGTCGAGCCGCTCCCGTCCGGCGAACAGCACTACCGCTCCGCCGCCCAGAGAGCTGTCGGGCCCCGAGACGGCCGCTGCCAGGCCGGAGGCGACGGCGGCGAGCGCCGTCCCGGCCGGGGCGGTGACGAGCACGTCGCAGGCGCGTGCCGGGGTCTGGCCGCTGCGCGGCGCGAGGACGGTCAGCCGGATCTGCATCGCCGTCAGCGGTCCCTTCTGCGCGGGGTGCCCGGCAGGGGAAACGCCCTGTGATGTCCCCCCGGCCGGCACGGACGCGTCGTCCGGTACAGGTCGACACGGACCGCGAGGTTCCCGACCCCTTGGTTCCGTGCTGGAAGGCATCCTCGCACCTGCCACTGACAACACGCCCGGGGGCCACCTTCAAATGATCTTGAATGGCTGAGTGTGGACGTAAAAATGCCTGCTTGGGTCCGGTTCGAGCCGTCCGGGGAGTTCTCGGGCGCACACGGGACACGTTCGTAGAACGTCTGTTCGGCAACCATCTGTCCACTGTGTGCGTCTTCCTCCGGACACGGCAGGACATCTGCCAGGACACCCGCCATCACAGCTTGACGGCGCGGCGGGACCAAGACCGGAAGACGACCGGCCGGTGCCGGCTTCGACGGCACTAGAGTGGGCCGGAACATCCGGGCGGGCCCGGGGGGACCGCCAGCACCACGATCAGCAGGGAGCGCATGA
This sequence comes from Streptomyces sp. NBC_01433, assembly GCF_026340105.1. NCBI lineage: Bacteria > Bacillati > Actinomycetota > Actinomycetes > Kitasatosporales > Streptomycetaceae > Streptomyces > Streptomyces sp. NBC_01433. Next base: position 3,609,869 of record NZ_JAPEPM010000001.1, read on the forward strand.
CGTGCGGCCGGTAGGCAGCAAGTACCTGCTCGAGGAGCCGCTCGGACGCGGCGCCACGGGCACCGTCTGGCGAGCCCGCCAGCGGGAGACCGCGGGCGCCGAGGCGGCCGTCGCGGGTCAGCCCGGCGAGACCGTGGCGATCAAGGTCCTCAAGGAGGAGCTCGCCAACGACGCCGATGTGGTGATGCGGTTCCTGCGGGAGCGCTCCGTGCTGCTGCGGCTCACCCACCCGAACATCGTGCGCACCCGCGACCTCGTCGTCGAGGGTGATCTCCTCGCCCTGGTGATGGATCTCATCGACGGTCCCGACCTGCACCGGTATCTGCGCGAGAACGGCCCGCTCACCCCGGTCGCCGCCGCACTGCTCACCGCCCAGATCGCGGACGCGCTCGCCGCCAGCCACGCCGACGGCGTCGTCCACCGCGACCTCAAGCCCGCCAACGTGCTGGTCGACGAGCGCGACGGCCAGATGCACCCGATGCTCACCGACTTCGGCATCGCGCGCCTCGCCGACTCCCCGGGGCTGACCCGGACCCACGAGTTCGTCGGCACCCCCGCCTACGTGGCGCCCGAGTCCGCCGAGGGCCGCCCGCAGACCTCCGCCGTGGACATCTACGGCGCGGGCATCCTGCTGTACGAACTGGTCACCGGACGCCCGCCGTTCGCCGGGGGCACCGCCCTCGAAGTCCTGCACCGGCACCTCAGCGAGGAGCCCCGCCGCCCCAGCACCGTCCCCGCACCGCTGTGGACGGTCATAGAGCGTTGCCTGAGCAAGGACCCCGACCGGCGGCCCAGCGCCGAGAACCTCGCCTGCGGACTGCGTACCGTCGCCGCGGGCATCGGCGTACACGCCAACTCGGCCCAGATCGCGGCCGCCGACGGCGTGGGCGCCCTGCTGGCCCCCGACCCGGCGCCCGCCGCGGTCCCGGAGACCCCCGGGGCGGCCGACCCCACGCAGATGCTGCCGGGCAACGCGGGTTCGTACGATCCCGCCGCCCCGACCAGCGTCATGCAGCAGACCTCCGGCCAGACCCCGGGACAGGGCGGCTTCGGCCAGGGGGGTGCGGGTGACGCCGACCCGACCTCGGTCATGCCGCCCGTACCGCAGCACCCCGCCGGCCCTCCGCAGCCCGACGGCCCGCACCCCTGGCAGGGGCAGCTCCAGGCCGCGCGTGACCGCAACGACCAGACGCAGGTCCAGTACCTCGACCCGGGGCAGGACCCGCTGCGCCGTCGGCCCCAGCGCCAGCAGCCGCCCCAGCAGCCTCCGCAGCGGCAGCAGGCGCCTCAGCACCAGCAGCGGCCTCAGCACCAGCAGTACCCGCCGCCGCAGCAGCCCCAGCGCTACCAGCAGCCGCAACGGCCTCAGCAACAGCAGTACGCGCCTCCGCAGCAACAGCAGTACGCGCCCCAGCAGCAGCAGCAGCCGCAGCCGCCGCCCCAGCAGCCGGCCGCGCCGCGTCAGCCGAGGCAGCGCGGCGCCAACCCCATGCGCATCCCGGGTCTCGGCTGCCTCAAGGGCTGCCTGTTCACTGTGGTGTTGCTGATCGTCGCGGGCTGGCTGATCTGGGAGCTGACACCGCTTCAGGACTGGGTCGCCCAGGGCAAGGGCTACTGGGAAGCGATCGGTGACGCGATCAGTACCGTGACCGGCTGGGTCTCGAAGATCGGCGACAGCTCCGGCAGCGGCGGCGCCTGAACAGCCAACTCTGTACCTTTGTCGACTTCTCCGGGCCTATTTGGTCCGGAGAAGTGAAGGTTGGCGCCATCCAGGGCACGCAACACCCCGAACGCCGCGTAACTTTGTCGACCGGGGGTCCAACGCCAGCCGCTGAGGGAGCAGTCTTGGCACGGAATATCGGCAGCCGGTACACCGCCCACCAGATCCTGGGGCGCGGCAGCGCCGGCACGGTGTGGCTCGGCGAGGGGCCCGAGGGCCCCGTCGCCATCAAGCTGCTCCGCGAGGACCTCGCGTCCGACCAGGAGCTCGTGGGCCGCTTCGTGCGGGAGCGCACCGCCCTGCTCGGGCTCGACCATCCCCAGGTGGTCGCCGTCCGCGACCTCGTCGTCGACGGCAACGACCTGGCCCTGGTCATGACGCTCGTACGCGGCACGGATCTGCGCACCCGCCTCGACCGCGAGCGCCGCCTCGCCCCCGAGGCCGCCGTCGCGATCATCGCGGACGTCGCCGACGGCCTCGCCGCCGCGCACGCCGCCGGGGTGGTCCACCGCGACGTCAAGCCGGAGAACATCCTGCTCGACATGGAGGGGCCGCTCGGCCCCGGCGGTTCGCACCCCGCCCTGCTCACCGACTTCGGCGTCGCCAAGCTGATCGACACCCCGAGCCGTACCAAGTCCACCAAGATCATCGGTACGCCGGACTATCTGGCCCCCGAGATCGTCGAGGGCCTCCCGCCGCGCGCCGCCGTGGACATCTACGCGCTCGCGACGGTGCTGTACGAACTCCTCGCCGGGTTCACGCCCTTCGGGGGCGGCCACCCCGGCGCGGTCCTGCGCCGCCATGTGACCGAGACGGTCGTCCCGCTCCCCGGCATCCCCGAGGAGCTCTGGCAGCTCCTGGTCCAGTGCCTGGCCAAGGCACCGGCCTCCCGGCTGCGTGCCTCGGAGCTCGCGCACCGGCTGCGCGAACTGCTTCCGCTGCTGGCGGGCATACCCCCGCTCGACGTGGACGAGCCGGACGCCGAGGAGACGGAACCCCAGGCGCCGGCCTACGACGAGCAGCAGTACACACCCGCCGAGGAGCCCCGCCGCCGCGGCGCCGTCCCGCTGGTCCCCGGCTCCGCGCCGGACTCCAACCGCGACACCCACACGAGCATGCGCGTCCCGGCCCCCGACGAGCTGGCGGGCGGCCCGCTGGGCACGGCCCGAGCCCCCCGGGCGCCGGGCCGCCCCCGCCCCGGATCGGCCCGCAACAAATCCGCCGCTGTCCGTAAGCGCCGCATCACGCTGGGCGCCGCCGCGGTCGCCCTGTGCGCGGCCGTCGCCGTGGGCGGCTGGCTGGCGGCGGGCGGCGACGACGCCGACGCGACCCCCCAGGACACCAAGAACTCGGCCCCCTCGTCCCCGTAGGGGCCGGTACGCCGGGACGCCGGGACGCCGGGACGGGCCGCGCGGGCCCGCCCCGGAGCCTTCGGGGACCGCCCGGGGGAGCCCACGGGAGTCGCCCACGGGTCCGGCACACACCGCTCGGCACGGGCCCGGACCGGGTTCACGACGGGTCCGGACCGGGTCCGAACCCGGACCGGACCGGGACCGGGTTCCGGGCGAGGGCAAGCTTCATCCGCCCAGCCGTTACGCTGGACCCGTGGCAGTCGTCGATATTTCCGAAGAGCTGAAGTCCCTCTCCTCGACCATGGGGTCGATCGAGGCCGTCCTGGACCTGGATGCGCTGAGGGCGGACATCGCCGCGCTCGAGGAGCAGGCGGCGGCGCCGTCCCTCTGGGACGACCCGGACGTGGCCCAGAAGATCACCAGCAAGCTCTCGCACCTCCAGGCCGAGGTCCGCAAGGCCGAGACCCTGCGCGGCCGCATCGACGACCTCGAAGTCCTCTTCGAGCTCGCCGAGGACGAGGGCGACGCCGATGCCCTCGCCGAGGCCGAGTCCGAGCTGGAGTCCGTCAAGAAGGCGCTGGACGAGATGGAAGTCCGCACGCTTCTGTCCGGCGAGTACGACGCCCGTGAGGCCCTCGTCAACATCCGGGCCGAGGCGGGCGGCGTGGACGCCGCCGACTTCGCCGAGAAGCTCCAGCGCATGTACATCCGCTGGGCCGAGCGGCACGGCTACAAGACCGAGGTCTACGAGACGTCGTACGCCGAAGAGGCCGGCATCAAGTCGACCACCTTCGCCGTCCAGGTGCCGTACGCCTACGGCACCCTCTCCGTCGAGCAGGGCACCCACCGCCTGGTCCGGATCTCGCCCTTCGACAACCAGGGCCGCCGCCAGACGTCCTTCGCGGGCGTCGAGGTGCTCCCCGTCGTCGAGCAGACCGACCACATCGAGATCGACGAGTCGGAGCTGCGCGTCGACGTGTACCGCTCCTCCGGCCCCGGCGGCCAGGGCGTCAACACCACCGACTCCGCCGTGCGCCTGACGCACCTGCCGACCGGCATCGTCGTCTCCTGCCAGAACGAGCGCTCGCAGATCCAGAACAAGGCCTCCGCGATGAACGTCCTCCAGGCGAAGCTCCTTGAGCGCCGCCGCCAGGAGGACCAGGCCAAGATGAACGCCCTCAAGGGCGACGGCGGCAACTCCTGGGGCAACCAGATGCGTTCGTACGTCCTGCACCCCTACCAGATGGTGAAGGACCTCCGTACGGACTTCGAGATCGGCAACCCGGAAGCGGTCTTCAACGGAGAGATCGACGGCTTCCTGGAAGCCGGCATCCGCTGGCGCAAGCAGCGGGAGAAGTAACCCCGGTCGTAAGTCGGTTGAGCCCGGACAGGTAGCTGTCCGGGCTCAGTCGTGTTGCGCGCGACCGCGCGCAGTTGCGGGGAAGTCGTGCCCAACGCGTCACAGTCGTGATTCCGAATAGCCGTCAAGAAGCCCCATAACGGAGCGTATTACACGGAACGGCCTTGACGTAATCCTTAACTCTGGCCAGGGTGCTAGAGCAGCATGCGTATGTCTGGGACGGGTGTGAACCGGGGGGCGGGCGGGATGACCACGGCACGATGTGGCCCTGCCGAGAGCGAACCCCGCAGGGCCGTGGCCCCGCATATTTGGCTGCTCCACTGACGAGATCGGCTACTGGGGGTAGCAACAGATGACGAAGAAGACGCGCATCCGCGTCGCGCGGATAGCCGCTGGTGCGGTTATTGCCGCGGGTGCCTCGCTGACCGCGGCCGGTGCGGCGCAGGCCGTCGGCATCGGCATCGGGATCGGTGTTGACGGCGAGGACGGCGTCACCGCCAAGGCCGGAGTGAACGGCGACGAGAACCCGGCGGGCGGTGCTGACCAGGGCGGAACGTCCGGTGAGAACCCGATCGGCGGCGCTGACGCCGGTGCCGACGGTGGCTCCGACGGCGGTGCTGACGGTGGCTCCGATGGCGGTGCCGACGGTGGCGTCGATGGCGGCACTGATGGCGGTTCCGATGGTGGCTCCGACGGCGGTGCTGACGGTGGTGCCGATGGCGGTGCTGACGGTGGCGTCGATGGTGGAGCTGACGGAGGTGCTGACGGCGGTGTCGACGGAGGTGCTGATGGCGGTTCCGACGGCGGCGCTGACGGAGGTGCTGACGGCGGCGTCGATGGCGGCTCGGGCAACAACGGCGGCACCGGAAACAACGGTGGTTCCGGCAACAACGGCGGCACCGGTAACAACGGCGGCACCGGAAACAACGGCGGCACCGGAAACAACGGCGGCACCGGTAATAACGGTGGCTCGGGCAACAACGGTGGTTCCGGCAACAACGGCGGCACCACTGACGGCGGCGGCGACAACGGTGGTTCCAGCAATGGCACCTCCGGTTCCGCCACCTCCGGTTCGACCACCGGTGGCGACGACGCCGGTACCTGCACGGTGGACCTCGACGGTGCCGAGTGCGCCGACAACACCGACACGGACAGCGTCGGCAACCAGCCGGTCGAGCAGGGCAAGGGCAAGGACGAGCTCGCCGAGACCGGTGCGGCCGAGACCACGTTCCTGCTGGTCGGCGCCGCGACGATGATCGCCGGTGGCATCGGCTTCCGCCTGCTGCCGCGCCTGGTCGGCGGCGGTCGTACGGTCGCCTAAGGGCCCGTACACGCGCAGAGAGGGCCCGGGAGGCCACGTACGGCCTCCCGGGCCCTTTCCGGTGCTCCGGCACATACGGCCGTCCTGCGGCCCGTACGTGGACGTATCAGCCCTCCGGCTCCCGCGGCGGACGGAGGCGGCCGGTCAGGGGCGCCGGACGGGTCAGGCGGCCTGGTGCGCCAGCAGCGCGAGCGCGGCCACCAGGATCACCATCAGCGCGATCAGCATCGCCGGATTCAGTCCGGCGAGCGGGCCCTGGTCCTGCTCATCCTGCAGCTGCTGCCGCACGGCCCGGCACACCCGGCAGCGTCCCTCGTTCACAGGCGCCGCGCAGTTCGCGCACACCAGTCGGTCATAGGTCATGCGCTTTCCTCCTCCCGCGCGGCGGAGCCGCTTTCTGCTTCCTCTCCGCACAACGCTCCGGGAAACGCAACCGTTCCCCCCACCACTGTGCCAGCTCACGCCGATTTCGGCGCGGCCCGCCGGACAAGGTCCGGCACGACCCGTTTCGTTCCGACCGAGGTTCTGCCACAAATCACCCATTGCCGGACGCCGCCTGCACGCGTGAGCCCGGTTCGCGTATGGTCACGCTCACCTACTCCCGGCCGACCGTGGTGCATCCGTGATCCGATTCGACAACGTCTCCAAGACCTACCCGAAGCAGACCCGACCGGCTCTGCGCGATGTCTCGCTGGACATCGAGAAGGGCGAGTTCGTCTTCCTGGTGGGGTCCTCCGGCTCCGGCAAGTCGACCTTCATGCGACTGATCCTGCGCGAGGAGCGCGCCAGCACGGGCATGGTCCATGTGCTCGGCAAGGACCTCGCGCGGCTGTCCAACTGGAAGGTGCCGCAGATGCGCCGCCAGCTGGGCACGGTCTTCCAGGACTTCCGGCTCCTGCCCAACAAGACCGTCGCCGAGAACGTGGCCTTCGCGCAGGAGGTCATCGGCAAGCCCCGCGGCGAGATCCGCAAGGCCGTGCCCCAGGTCCTCGACCTCGTCGGCCTCGGCGGCAAGGAGGAGCGGATGCCCGGTGAGCTCTCCGGCGGTGAGCAGCAGCGCGTGGCCATCGCCCGCGCGTTCGTGAACCGCCCCATGCTGCTGATCGCGGACGAGCCGACCGGCAACCTCGACCCGCAGACCTCCGTCGGCATCATGAAGCTGCTGGACCGGATCAACCGGACCGGCACCACTGTGATCATGGCGACGCACGACCAGAACATCGTCGACCAGATGCGCAAGCGCGTCATCGAGCTCGAGCAGGGCCGTCTCGTACGCGACCAGGCACGCGGCGTGTACGGATACCAGCACTGAAGAGGGCCCGCCCTCCGAGCATCGAGTACTGAAAGGACGCCATGCGCGCCCAGTTCGTCCTGTCGGAGATCGGCGTCGGTCTTCGTCGCAACCTCACGATGACCTTCGCGGTCGTGGTCTCCGTCGCCCTCTCGCTCGCCCTGTTCGGCGGCGCGCTGCTCATGCGCGAGCAGGTCAGCACGATGAAGGACTACTGGTACGACAAGGTCAACGTCTCGATCTTCCTCTGCAACAAGTCCGACGCCAAGGACGTGCCCAAGTGCGCCAAGGGCGCGGTCACTCCGCAGCAGAAGAAGGAGATCAAGTCCGATCTCGAAGAGATGGACGCTGTCCAGAAGGTCAGCTTCGAGACCGTCGACGAGGCGTACAAGCACTACCAGGAGCAGTTCGGCGACTCTCCGATGGCGGGCAACATCACGCCCGACCAGATGCAGGAGTCGTTCCGGGTCAAGCTCGACGACCCGAAGAAGTACAAGGTCGTCGCCACGGCCTTCGCGGGGCGGGACGGGGTGCAGTCCGTCCAGGACCAACGCAGCATCCTGGACAACCTCTTCGGGCTGATGAACGGCATGAACGTCGTCGCGATATACGTGATGGTGCTGATGCTGGTCATCGCGCTGATCCTGATCGTGAACACCGTCCGGGTCTCGGCGTTCAGCCGCAGACGTGAGACGGGCATCATGCGGCTCGTCGGCGCCTCCGGCTTCTACATCCAGATGCCGTTCATCATGGAGGCGGCCGTCGCCGGCCTGATCGGCGGTCTGCTCGCCTGCGCCATGCTGCTGGGCGGCCGTTACTTCCTGATCGACGGCGGACTGGCGCTCAAGGACAAGCTGAACCTGATCGACTTCATCGGCTGGGACGCGGTCCTGACCAAGCTGCCGCTCGTCCTCGCGATCGGGCTGCTGATGCCCGCCGTTGCCGCGCTGTTCGCGCTCCGCAAGTACCTCAAGGTGTGACATGCGCCCCCTGGGGCGTGCGGCCGAGTAGCCGTGCGCCACAGGGGGCTTGTCCTAGACTCGACGCCATGTCGGGCCCCACGTACCGCTTCGGGCCCCGCGGTCTCTACCGCGGGGCGGCTCTGACATTGGTCTTCGGATGCGTCCTCGCCACGGCCGCGGCCACCGGGTCCCTGCCGTACGACGAGGAACAGGGCCCGGACATCCAGGCCCGCTCCATCGCCTCCACCTTCGCCCCCGTCGACCGCGCCGAGATCGCGGACGCAGCGGCCGACGCCGAGGCGGACGGGAAGTCCGGCACCGCCGCGGCCGAGGAAGCCGTCAGCCGCAGCGGGGACCGCTGGGGCGCGGTCTACGACGAGCGGGAGTACGAGGAGTTCGAGCAGGCCCTCGACGGCTCGTACACGGGTGTCGGGCTCTCCGCGCGGCGCACCTCCGGCGGCCGGGTCGCCGTGGCCCGGGTGCAGAGCGGCAGCCCCGCGGACCGGGCCGGTATCCGCAAGGGCGATCTCCTGCGTACGGTCGACGGCGCCCGGGTCGCCGAGCGTCCCGTCGCCGAGGTCGTCGCCCTGCTGCGCGGGGACGGTACGGGAGCGGCCGAGGGCAGCACCGTGGTCCTCGGGCTCGAACGGGGCGGGCGCGCCTGGACCACGACCCTGGGCCGGGCCCGGCTCACCACCGAGGCGGTCACCGTCCGGCGCCTGGGCGACGAGCCCTCGTCGGCGGTCATGATCAAGGTCGCCGCGTTCACCAAGGGGGCCGGCGGCGAGGTCCGCGACGCGGTACGCGCCGCACCGGGCGACGCCGGGATCCTGCTGGACCTGCGCGCCAATTCCGGCGGCCTGGTCACCGAGGCGGCCGCCGCCGCCTCCGCCTTCCTGGACGGCGGTCTGGTCGCCACGTACGACGTGCACGGCGACCAGCGCGCCCTGTACGCGGAGACCGGCGGCGATACGGCCCGGCCCGTCGTGGTTCTCGTCGACGGGGGCACCATGAGCGCGGCCGAGCTGCTGACCGGCGCCCTCCAGGACCGGGGGCGCGCCGTCACCGTCGGCTCGCCCACTTTCGGCAAGGGCTCCGTGCAGATGCCGAGCAAGCTTCCGGGGGGTTCGGTGGCCGAGCTGACCGTCGGGCACTACCGCACACCGGGGGGCCGCAACGTCGACGGCCGGGGCATCACACCGGACGTCGTGGTCGACGCACGGGCCCAGGAACGGGCCGAGACAGTATTGAGTGGCCTCGGGGGTGGGTCGTAGTGCGAAAATGACCGCACTATGGCCAAGGAAAAAGACACCGGGCGCAAGATGATCGCGCAGAACAAGAAGGCGCGGCACGACTACCACATCCTCGACACCTACGAGTGCGGGCTCGTCCTCATGGGCACCGAGGTCAAGTCCCTGCGGATGGGCCGGGCCTCGCTGGTGGACGGGTTCGTCCAGATCGACGGCCACGAGGCGTGGCTGCACAACATCCACGTCCCCGAGTACGTCCAGGGCACCTGGACCAACCACGCGGCCAAGCGCAAGCGCAAGCTGCTGCTGCACCGGGCCGAGATCGACAAGCTGGAGTCGAAGTCCCAGGAGACGGGCCACACCATCGTGCCGCTCGCCCTGTACTTCAAGGACGGCCGGGTGAAGGTCGAGATCGCGCTCGCGAAGGGCAAGAAGGAGTTCGACAAGCGTCAGACACTGCGCGAGAAGCAGGACACGAGGGAGACGAACCGTGCGATCGCGGCGGTCCGCAGGCGTCAGCGGAGCGCCTGAGCAGGAATACGCTGGCATCGCCCGGCGTTGGTCACGTACGATGGGCCGTGCACCTCACAGCGGGTGCGCGTTTGAAAAATCAACATGGGGATGATCGGTTTCGACAGCGGATGTCGAAGCAGGGGAAGCGAGTCGAGGAAGCGGCAATGATCTCGTAAACCATATGTCGCAAACAATAATCGCCAATTCCAAGCGCGATTCCTCCGCCTTCGCCCTCGCTGCCTAATTAGCAGCTAGCGAAGACTCTGCGGAGTGTCAGCCCGGGGGTGATCCCGACCCGGATCCTGGCATCAACTAGGGATCTAAACTTCTAAGCCCGGTCACGGGGCCTAGAAGGAAATCAAACAGTGACTGGGCCTGTCGGAGGCTTGTTCGTGTGACCTCCGGGGCCGAGAAAAGCGCAGCGAACTGCACTCGGAGAAGCCCTGGTTCTGCACCGTTGGACGCGGGTTCGATTCCCGCCATCTCCACCACCCCATGTAAGCCTCCGCCCCGCGAGTTCACTCGCGGGGCGGAGGTTTTTTCATGCCCTGCGGCGCGGGCGGATCATCGCGGACCCGGTCCCGCGCGGCCCGATCGATCCCCCGGTCTCGCGCGGCCCGCCGGTCACACCGCTCGGCGGGTGCGCCGCGCAGCCGTCGCAGCCGTCGCCGCCGCGATGACCAGGGCCAGCCCCGCCGCGCTCATCGGTGCCGCGTAGCCGGTCACCGTCCCGGTGTGCTCCACCAGCCAGCCGCCGGCCGCCGCCCCCGCCCCGATGCCGCCCAGCAGCGCGGTGACCGCGAGCGTCATGCCCTCGTTCAGCTGTGCCGCGGGTGTCAGGCGCTGGACCACGGTCATGCCGGTGACCATGGTGGGTGCCGTCGCCGCGCCCGCCAGCAGCAGGCAGAGGGCGAGTACGGGCAGGGAATCGGTGGTGGAGGCAGCCAGCAGCGGCAGCGACATCAGCGCCGTCATGCCCGCGAGGCAGAACAGCAGCCGGTGCCCGACGTTCGCGGCGGGCCGCAGGGATCCGTACAGCAGCCCCGCCACGCACGAGCCGCCCGCCTGAAGGGCGAGGATCGCGCCCCCGGCGTGCGCGATCGAGACGACTTCCATGGTCCCGAACACCGCTCCCGTGGCGAGGAAGACGCTGAGTAGGGCGGGCATGCCGGGGGTACGGAGGGGAGAGGCCGCGTCGGTACGGGGGGCGACCGGCGGTTCGGTCGAGCGCTGGGCGGCGAAGACCAGCATGCCGGTCATCAGCAGGATCGCGCCGACGAGCGTGCCGGCCTCGGGGAACAGCCCTGCGCACAGGAACGCGGCGATGACCGGGCCGAGCATGTAGCAGAGTTCGTCGACGGACTGCTCGAAGGAGTTCGCGGTGTGCAGGGCCGCCGGATCGCCCCGGTGCAGATGCGCCCAGCGGGCCCGGGACATGCCGCCGGTGTTCGGGGTGGTCGCGGTCGCGGCGTACGCGGCGAAGAGCGTCCAGGCGGGGGCGTCGTAGTGCACGCAGAGCAGGAGGGCCAGGGACCCGAGCACGGCGATCACGGTGGCGGGCACGGCGATCCGGGCCTGCCCGTGGCGGTCCACGAGCCGCGCGGTCCAGGGGGCGACCACCGCCGTCGCGGCCAGGCCGGTCGCGGTGACGGCCCCGGCCAGGGCGTACGAATCGCGTGACCCGGCGATCATGATGACCGCGCTGACGCTGAACATCCCCTGGGGCAGCCGGGCGATGAGGTTGCCCGCCGTGAAGGCCCGCGCGCCGGGAGTGGCGAGCAGACGGCGATAGGGGTTGGCGGTGGGAGGGAGCTTCGCGGGGGCTCTCGCCACGGGGCGACTCGGCACGGCCTCCGCCTCTGCCTCGGGACGTCTCGCGACGGCCTCCGCCTCGGGCCGGACCGGCGCCACCGGCCTCCGCGGGGCGATGATCAGCAGGTCGCCGCAGACGGTGTGCAGCGGGCCCGTGGCGGGTCGTTCGCGGGAGGCTGAGGGCATCGGCATGGCTCAAGCCTCATGGCGCCCGGTCCGTACGGTCCAACACCTACTCCGTACCCATTCACGCACCCGTGTTGTAAATTCTGTGGGGTGAGCGTCCCCGACACCGACCCCCGGCTCCTGCGCGCGTTCCTCGCCGTCGCGGAGGAACTGCACTTCACCCGGGCCGCCGCCCGGCTCTTCCTCGCCCAGCAGGCGCTGAGCCGGGACATCCGGCGCCTGGAGCGCGAGCTCGGCGCGGAGGTGTTCGTCCGGACCACCCGCCAGGTCTCGCTCACCCCGGACGGCGAACGGCTGCTCCCGTACGCCCGGCGGGTCCTCGACGCGCACGCCGAACTCGCCGCAGCCTTCACCGATCCGGCCGCCCGGCCGCTGCTCGTCGATCTGAACACCGACGGGATGACCGCGGCCAGGGTTCTGGCCCGTGCGCGGGATCTCGCTCCGGCGTGCGAGCTGATGGCGCGCTTCGAGTCGGGGCTGACCCGCGCGGCCGACGAGATCCTCGCCGGACGGCTCGACGTCTCGTTCGGGCGGGCCGCCGGGATCGATCCCGCGGTGCGGGCCCGGCTCCGGGTACAGCCCGTGCGGTACGAGCCGATGGCCGTCCTGCTCCCGGTCGCCCACCCCCTCGCCGCGCGGGAGTCCGTCGCGCTGGACGACCTGGCCGGGGAGACCGTCTACGCGGGGGCCGGCAATGAACGCACCCGGGAGTGGACCGCCCTGGCCGCCCTGCTCTTCGGCGAGTACGGCATCGAACTGGCGCCGCCCGCCCCGCTCGCCGTCGGAGTGGCCGAGTTCCAACGGGTGATGGCCAAGACGGGGAACCCCGTACTCGCGGTCGTCGGCTTCCCGCCCCTGCCGGGCACCGTGCTGCGCCCGCTCGTCGGTCCCGTGCCGCTCTCCCCGCTGATGATGGTCTGGCGCGAGGGTCTGCGTCATCCGGGACTGGACGCCCTGCGGGCGGCGGCCGGTCAACTCGCCGCGTCGGAGGGGTGGATGGTGCGGCCCCCCGGCTCCTGGCTGCCCGAGGGCGATGCGGCGCTGATGCGCGAACCCCCGTCGGCCACCGGGCGCTGAAGCGGCACACCCCCATCGGGCGGTATACCTTCGCCGCGCCGCCGCCGTGCCCGCGAAGCCGCGGCACGGCGCCGCGGAGGTGTGAGGATGACACCTGGGCGTCGAGCGACGTAACAGCCGGGAAATACGGGCGAACCGAAGCTGACACGCGGGGTTGGCAGTCTCGGCCCTCCGCACCACCGAGCACCAGCGGGACCACGAGAGCCGGGTATCACGCCATGCAGGACGACGACGCAACGCACGGACCTCTCGCGGGCTTCACGGTCGGGGTGACAGCCGCCCGTCGTGCGGAGGAGCTCGGCACCCTCCTCCGGCGCAGGGGCGCCGCTGTACTGCACGCCCCCGCGCTGAGGATCGTGCCGCTCGCGGACGACAGCGAACTCCTGGCCGCCACCGAGCAACTCATCGGGAACGCCCCCGACGTCGTGATCGCCACCACCGCGATCGGCTTCCGGGGCTGGCTGGAGGCCGCCGACGGCTGGGGCGTCGGGGACCGGCTCCTGGACCGGCTGCGGGGTGCCGAACTGCTGGCCCGCGGCCCGAAGGTCAAGGGCGCCATCCGGGCGGCCGGGCTGACCGAGGCGTGGTCACCCGGCTCGGAATCGTTGGCCGAAGTGCTCGACCGGCTCCTCGGCGAGGGCGTCGAGGGCCGCCGCATCGCCCTCCAGCTGCACGGCGAACCGCTGCCCGGATTCATCGAGTCGCTCCGGTCCGGGGGCGCCGAAGTCGTCGGCGTACCCGTATACCGCTGGATGCCGCCGGAGGACATCGCCCCGCTCGACCGGATGCTCGACGTCACCGCGGCCCGGGGCCTGGACGCGATCACCTTCACCAGTGCCCCCGCCGCCGCCGCGTTCCTGAACCGCGCCGAGACCCGCGGCCTGTTCCCGGAGATCCTGGGCGCCCTGCACGACGACGTCCTGGTGGCCTGCGTCGGCCCGGTCACCGCGCTTCCGCTGCAATCCCGGGGCATCGACACCATCCAGCCGGAACGCTTCCGGCTCGGCCCGCTCGTCCAGGTGCTCTGCGCGCAACTCCCTTCCACGGTGCGTACGTTGCCGGTCGCCGGACACCGTGTCGAGATCCGCGGGCACGCCGTGCTCGTCGACGACGAACTGTGCCCGGTGCCGCCCGCGGGCATGGCCCTGCTGCATTCACTGGCCCGCAGGCCGGGCTGGGTGGTGGCCCGTGCCGACCTGCTGCGGGCGCTGCCCGGCAGCGGCTCCGACGAACACGCGGTGGAGACGGCGATGGCCCGGCTGCGCGGTGCGCTCGGCGTACCCGGGCTGATCCAGACGGTCGTCAAGCGCGGCTACCGGCTGGCGTTGGACCCGTCGGCGGACACCACGTACGCGGGGTAGACCGGGGGCGCGAGGGCAGGCCGGGGGTAAGCGAGGGGGGATAACGTGATCGGATGATTAACGCCACCCATCCCCTCGCTCAGGACGTGATCCTGCGGCCCGCCGCGCTCACCGACGCCGAATCCTGCGCCGCCGTGCTCACCCGCAGCCGTGTCTACATGAGCCCCTGGGAGCCGATCCGCCACGAGTCCTTCTACACGGCCCGGGGGCAGGCCGAACGTCTCGCCGGGCTGCTGGCGGAGCGGGACGCCCGGCGCGCCATGCCCTGGGTCCTGGCCGACGGGGAGGACCGGGTGATCGGTGCCTTCACGCTGACCGGTATCGTCCTCGGGCCCTTCCGCAGCGCGGCACTCGGCTACTGGGTCGACGTCGACCGGGCGGGCCAGGGCCTCGCGACCGCCGCCGTCCGCACCGTCTGCGACGCCGCCCGGGACGAGCTCGGGCTGCACCGGATCGAGGCCGGAACGATGCTCGACAACGTGGCCTCGCAGCGGGTCCTCGCCAAGTGCGGCTTCGAGCAGTTCGGCATCGCCCCGCGCTATCTCCACATCAACGGCCAGTGGCGCGACCACCGGCTGTTCCAGCGGATTCTGCACGACGGCCCGCCGCAAGCCTGATCCCCGCCGTACCCGCGTGGTGGCAGGGGTTCCGGCCCGGCCCGAGTACGGGCACTCTGGGGGTGGCATCCCGACGGCGACCGGTGACCTGAAGGCGGTGACAGGCTCATGGCGACGGGCATGGGCGCGAACCGCTGGCGGTTCGACTCCGGCCGGCTCTGCCTCGATCTGGTGGCGACCGGGTACACCACGTCCGGTGTGTGCGAACAGCTCGCCGGCCCCGAGCGGCTCGCCGAGTGGCTGGTGGCCGCCCGGCTGGTCCCGCAGGGGACCGTGCTGACCGCCCTGGACGGCACCTGGGTGACGCGCTTCCAGCAGCTGCGGGCGGGCATCGACCGGCTGCTGACCGCCGAACTCGCGGGGCGCGGCGCCGACGCGGCCCTGGACCGGGTCAACGCGCTGGCGGCCGGTGCGCCGCCCGCACCGCGGGCCGTGCGGGGCAGCGGCGGCACCCTCGTACGGACGCTGGGCGCAGAGCCCGGCTGCGGGGCGCTGCTGGCGGCCGTGGCCAGGGACGCCGTGGAACTGCTGACGGACCCGGCGGCCCGTGCGACGCTGCGGCGTTGCGAGGGGGACGCCTGCCGCCGCCTCTACCTGGACACCTCGCGCGGCGGGCGTCGGCGCTGGTGCTCCAGCGAGGTCTGCGGCAATCGGGAACGGGTCGCCAGGCACCGGCGCCGGGTGGCCGCGGTCGGCACCGACGCGTAACGGACACCCCCGCGGGTGGAGTGCCGGGGACCCGCCAGGGGAATGCCGGGGACCCGCCGGCGGGGCGCCGGGGTGCCCCGCCCGCGGAGCACCCCCGCCCGCGGAGCACCCCCGGTCGGCCGCACACCCCGGACGGCATGGGTGCCCCGGCCACGGCCCCGGCACCCGCTCCGGCCCCGCCCGCCCCGACGCGGCATCGCGATGTGAACGGCAGGTGCGCCGAGGCCCCTGGTTCGCATAAGGTTGACGGCTGCCCAGTGCACGTCAGAAGGGGGTCTCGGTGGCCGCGCAGGATGCCGCTGTCGATTCGTTGCGGGACCGGGAAATCGGAGTCGAGCAGGAACATCTGGACCGGGTTTACCACCGCCTCGAAGAGAAGATCCACGAGGCGGAATTTCTCATGCACGACGCTGTCAAACGCGGGCAGGTCGGCACGCCCGGCGCGCTCGCCGAGCGGGACGCCCAGGTCTTCCGGGCCGGCGTCCACCTCAACCGGCTGAACAGCGAGTTCGAGGACTTCCTCTTCGGGCGGGTCGATCTGCTGCTCGGCAAGGACGGTGAGCGCGGCCCGGACGGCGCGTTCACCTCCGTCGAGCCGGCCGACGACGCCGTACGCGAGGACGCCACCGCCGATATCGCGGAGACGCTGCACATCGGCCGTATCGGAGTCCTGGACTCCGACTACGCGCCCCTGGTGATCGACTGGCGGGCCCCGGCCGCCGCGCCGTTCTACCGCTCGACCCCGAAGGAACCGGGCCGGGTGGTACGCCGCCGGGTCATCCGCTCCAAGGGCCGCAAGGTCCTCGGGGTCGAGGACGACCTGATGCGGCCCGAGCTGACCGCGTTCCTGGACGGCGACAAGCTGCCGGTGATCGGCGACGGCGCCCTGATGGCCGCGCTCGGCCAGGCCCGCAGCCACACCATGCGGGACATCGTCTCCTCCATCCAGGCCGAGCAGGACATGGTGATCCGGGCCCCCGCCGCCTCTGTCACGGAGGTCACCGGCGGACCGGGCACCGGGAAGACCGCGGTCGCCCTGCACCGGGCGGCGTACCTGCTCTACCAGGACCGGCGGCGGTACGCGGGCGGCATCCTGATCGTCTCGCCGACCCCGCTCCTGGTCGCGTACACCGAAGGGGTGCTGCCCTCGCTCGGCGAGGAGGGCCAGGTCGCGATCCGTGCGGTCGGCTCGCTGTCCGACGAGGCGGCGGGCGTCGCCGGGGCCACCACGTACGACGAACCGGCCGTGTCCCGCGTCAAGGGCTCCTCCCGGATGCTCCAGGTGCTGCGCAAGGCCGCGCGCGGCGCCCTGGAGACACCGGGCACCCGTTCGGCGCCCCAGGAGGGTCAGCTCGCCTTCGGCGAGGAGGCGCCGGGCGGCTCGGACGGCTCGGCCGGCCCCGAGGGCACACCGAACCGGCTGCGGGTGGTCGCCTTCGGCGCCCGGGTCGAGCTGAACGCCGACGAGCTCCAGCGCATCCGGCACAACGTGCTGGGCGGCACCGCACCGGTCAACCTGCTGCGCCCGCGCGCCCGCAAGCTGCTGCTGGACGCCCTGTGGACCAAGTCCTCGGGCCGGGGCCGCTACACCGACCCGGAGCTCGCGGCGGAGCTGCGTTCCTCCTTCGACGAGGACGTCTCCACGGAGACCCCGTTCCTGGTGTTCCTGAACGCCTGGTGGCCCGAGCTCACCCCGCGCGGGGTGCTCGCCGCGATGGCCGACGAGAAGCGGCTCGGCCGCTGGGCGCGGCGGGTGCTCAACCAGGGGGAGGTACGGCGGGTGGCCCGTTCGCTGAAGCGGCTCGACGCCGCTGGGCAGGGCCCCCTGTCCGTGCACGACGTGGCGATCCTGGACGAGCTCCAGGCGCTGCTCGGCACCCCGTACCGGCCGAAGAAGAAGCGCGAGTTCGACCCGTTGGACCAGCTCTCCGGGCTGGAGGAGCTGATGCCGCAGCGTGAGGAGACCCAGCGCGAGCGGGCCGAACGGCTGGCGGCGGAGCGCACCGAGTACGCGCACGTCATCGTCGACGAGGCGCAGGACCTGACCCCCATGCAGTGGCGGATGGTCGGCCGCCGGGGCCGGCACGCCACCTGGACGATCGTCGGCGACCCGGCCCAGTCCTCCTGGTCCGACCCGGACGAGGCGGCGGCGGCCCGCGACGAGGCGCTCGGCAGCCGTCCGCGCCGTCGCTTCACCCTCACGGTCAACTACCGCAACCCGGCCGAGATCGCCGAACTCGCGTCGAAGGTGCTGGCGCTCGCGATGCCCGGGACGGAGTCACCTTCGGCGGTGCGTTCGACCGATGTGAAGCCGCGCTTCGAGACCGTGCGGGACGGCGACCTGGCCGCCACCGTCCGCGAGGAGGCGCGGCGGCTGCTCGCCGAGGTGGACGGGACGGTCGGCGTGGTGGTGGCGATGAACCGCCGCGCCCAGGCCCGTACCTGGCTCGCGGAGCTGGGGGAGCGGGTGGTGGCGCTGGGGAGCCTGGAGGCGAAGGGCCTGGAGTACGACGCCACGGTCGTCGTCTCCCCCGCGGAGATCGCCGACGAGTCCCCGGCCGGGCTGCGGGTGCTGTACGTGGCGCTGACCCGGGCGACGCAGCAGCTCACGGTGGTGTCGGGGGAGCGGGACATGCCGGACGAGGACGGTGTTCCGGACCTGCTGAGGGACTGAGGCCGGCGGACGGGTGGGCCGGGGGGGACGATTCGATTTCGGGTCAACCCGTCGTGAAGGAATCACTTCTCGGGGGTGTTTGTTAGCCTGGTGTTGGCACCGGCTCGATCCAAGCCCCCGGGCCCAACCTTCGTCGCTTCGAGCGACCACTTGCCGCGAGGCGAGCATGGCGGGTCGGTGCCACCTAAGTGAAAAAGACAGGCCCGCGTCACCTGATGGTGGCGCGGGCCTGTTCTTGTTGGGGAAGCGTGCCGGGAAGCGGCAAGGTCGTGTTGCCGGGCGGCTGGGGGTTCCGCCGGGAGGACAACTTCTCGTATGGTGGAAAAAACTTTCCGAAACGTGGCGGTCATTACCGGCTACCCGTCAGTAGGTGCGACGATCGGGAAGCGTGTACGGGGCGACTGCCCCGGCCGCGTAGCAATGAAGCTAAGGAAAGCGAAGGACTCGGCCATGGCAACGGCGCCCAGCGTCTCGTACTCGATGACGGTCAGGCTGGAGGTGCCCGCGAGCGGCACAGCAGTCTCCCAGCTCACCACGGCCGTGGAGTCCTCCGGGGGGTCTGTCACCGGCCTCGACGTGACCGCTTCCGGCCACGAGAAGCTGCGGATCGACGTCACCATCGCGGCCTCCTCCACCTCGCACGCGGACGAGATCGTCGAAGGTCTGCGCGACATCGAGGGGGTCGTGCTGGGCAAGGTCTCCGACCGTACGTTCCTGATGCACCTCGGCGGCAAGATCGAGATGCAGTCGAAGCACCCCATCCGCAACCGCGACGACCTCTCGATGATCTACACGCCGGGTGTCGCCCGGGTGTGCATGGCGATCGCCGAGAACCCCGAGGACGCCCGACGCCTCACCATCAAGCGCAACTCCGTCGCAGTCGTGACGGACGGCTCGGCGGTGCTCGGCCTCGGCAACATCGGCCCGATGGCCGCGCTGCCGGTCATGGAGGGCAAGGCGGCCCTCTTCAAGCGTTTCGCCGGTATCGACGCCTGGCCGATCTGCCTGGACACCCAGGACACCGACGCCATCGTCGAGATCGTCAAGGCGATCGCCCCGGGCTTCGCGGGCATCAATCTGGAGGACATCTCCGCACCCCGCTGCTTCGAGATCGAGGCGCGGCTGCGCGAGGCCCTGGACATCCCGGTCTTCCACGACGACCAGCACGGCACCGCGATCGTCGTCCTGGCCGCGCTGACCAACGCCCTGCGCGTGGTGGGCAAGGGAATCGGGGACGTACGGGTCGTCATGTCCGGCGCCGGAGCCGCCGGTACGGCCATCCTGAAGCTGCTCATCGCCGCGGGCGTCAAGCACGCGGTCGTCGCCGACATCCACGGTGTGGTGCACGCGGGCCGCGAGGACCTGGTCTCCGCCGACCCCGACTCGCCGCTGCGCTGGATCGCCGACAACACCAACCCCGAGGGCGTCACCGGCACCCTCAAGGAGGCCGTCGTCGGCGCCGACGTCTTCATCGGCGTCTCCGCCCCCAACGTCCTGAACGGCGACGACGTCGCGGCGATGGCGGACGACGCGATCGTGTTCGCGCTCGCGAACCCGGATCCCGAGGTGGACCCCACGATCGCCCGTCAGACGGCGGCGGTCGTGGCCACCGGCCGTTCCGACTTCCCCAACCAGATCAACAACGTGCTGGTCTTCCCGGGTGTCTTCCGCGGTCTGCTGGACGCTCAGTCCCGCACCGTCAACACGGAGATGATGCTCGCGGCGGCCGGTGCCCTCGCCGACGTCGTCGCGGAGGACGAGGTGAACGCGAACTACATCATCCCGTCGGTCTTCAACGACAAGGTCGCGGGAGCCGTCGCGGGAGCCGTCCGGGCCGCCGCGAAGGCCGCGGGGGCCGACGGGGCGACCCCGTCCACCTTGGCATGACAGACACGTTCCGCGGGTGCCGGTCACGGTCCCCGCGGAACGTGCCGTACCTCACGCGGGCCGTCGTACGGCGCGTCGTGGGTCGCGGCGCCCCAAACGTCCCTTTAGGGTGGGCGGGCAGCGGGCCCCGCACGGCCCGGCATCCGCTGCGGACCGCTCAGGCCAGTCGACGGAACGTCACCACGAGCAAACCGTGGCGGCTTTCGTGTGACCCCGGAGGGTTCCGGATTGGCTTTCCCGCCGCAGGTGGGGGCAGGATGCGTAATCGGGCGCGAGGGTCTGACATCAGACCCGGGTCCGGGGACTGTCAGAGGGCCCTGGCAGCATCGGCTTCGATCTCACGCCTCACAGGCAAGAAGAACACGGGAGTAACAACATGAACCGCAGTGAGCTGGTGGCCGCCCTGGCCGACCGCGCCGAGGTGACTCGCAAGGACGCCGACGCCGTGCTGGCCGCGCTCGCCGAGACCGTCGGTGAGATCGTCGCCAAGGGCGACGAGAAGGTCACCATCCCCGGCTTCCTGACCTTCGAGCGCACCCACCGTGCCGCTCGCACCGCTCGTAACCCGCAGACCGGCGACCCGATCAACATCCCGGCCGGCTACAGCGTGAAGGTCTCCGCGGGCTCCAAGCTCAAGGAAGCCGCCAAGGGCAAGTAAGTCTCCTACGGCCCGTCTCGGACGGCGGGCCCTGGACACGAGAAGGGCGGCCACCCCCGACCAGGGGTGGCCGCCCTTCGCCGTGCCGAAGAGGGTCCGCCGGGCCCACCGTGCCCGCACGGGCCCGCCGTCCGGTGGGCCCATGCGGGCTCTCCGGGCGGTGCGGCGGGGTCGAGCGGGCACGAGCGCGGTATTGGCCTGTACGGGCCTGTACGGGCGCACAGCGGCCCTGTAGGCCCCACGGGCCCGTGGCCGCCTCGGCGCCGTACGGGTTCTGCCGCCCGAAGGGCCGCACGAGCCGCGGCGCGCGGCGAACAGCCCGCCGCCCCGGTCCCGAGTGACGGGGCCGGGGCGGCGGGCTGTTCGCCCGCGTACGTACGGGCGGACCTTGTCGTGCTGTGTGCGGCAGTACGGTGCGGGCGGCCGTGGCCGACCGTCAGACGAGCGAGCCGCCGGGCAGTTCGACCTTCGCGCCGAGCTTTTCGAGCTTGTCCATGAAGTTCTCGTAGCCGCGGTTGATCAGGTCGATACCGTGCACCCGGGACGTGCCCTGGGCCGCCAGCGCGGCGATCAGGTACGAGAAACCGCCACGCAGGTCCGGGATGACCAGATCCGCGCCCTGGAGCTTCGTCGGCCCGGAGACGACCGCGGAGTGGAGGAAGTTGCGCTGGCCGAAGCGGCAGTCGGAGCCGCCCAGGCATTCGCGGTAGAGCTGGATGTGCGCACCCATCTGGTTGAGTGCCGAGGTGAAGCCGAGCCGGGACTCGTACACCGTCTCGTGGACGATGGACAGGCCCGCGGCCTGCGTCAGCGCCACCACCAGGGGCTGCTGCCAGTCGGTCTGGAAACCGGGGTGCACGTCGGTCTCCAGCGCGATGGCGTTCAGCGCGCCGCCGGGGTGCCAGAAGCGGATGCCCTCGTCGTCGATCTCGAAGGCACCGCCGACCCGGCGGAAGGTGTTGAGGAAGGTCATCATCGAGCGCTGCTGGGCGCCGCGCACATAGATGTTGCCCTCGGTCGCCAGCGCCGCGGACGCCCAGGAGGCCGCCTCCAGGCGGTCCGGGATCGCCCGGTGCGTGTAGCCGTCGAGCCTGTCGACACCCGTGATCCGGATCGTCCGGTCGGTGTCCACGGAGATGATCGCGCCCATCTTCTGCAGTACGCAGATGAGGTCCTCGATCTCCGGCTCCACGGCCGCGTTGGACAGCTCGGTGACGCCCTCGGCGAGCACCGCCGTCAGCAGCACCTGCTCGGTGGAGCCCACCGACGGGTACGGCAGCCGGATCTTCGTGCCGCGCAGTCGCTGCGGGGCCTCCAGATACTGGCCGTCCGCCCGCTTCTCGATGGTCGCGCCGAACTGGCGCAGCACCTCGAAGTGGAAGTCGATCGGCCGGCCGCCGATGTCACAGCCGCCGAGGCCCGGGATGAAGGCATGGCCCAGCCGGTGCAGCAGCGGGCCGCAGAAGAGGATCGGGATGCGCGACGAGCCGGCGTGGGCGTCGATGTCGGCGACGTTCGCGCTCTCGACGTGCGACGGATCGAGAATCAGTTCGCCCGGTTCATCACCGGGGCGCACGGTCACGCCATGGAGCTGCAGCAGTCCCCGGACCACCCGTACATCACGGATGTCGGGCACATTGCGGAGTCGGCTGGGCCCGCTGCCGAGCAGCGCGGCGACCATTGCCTTCGGCACCAGGTTCTTGGCGCCTCGGACGCGGATCTCGCCCTCCAGCGGGGTGCCGCCGTGGACAAGCAGGACATCGTCTGTGCCGGTCATGTATCTCGCGTTCCGGAGTGGTCGGGCGGGGGGCCAACGAAAAGGGTAATGGCCTCCTACCCCCCTTCCGTAAGGCGAAGGGGGGTGTACGAACGTCATGAATCCGCCACAACACGTTCCGCTCCCCGAATGTTGCGGAGGGTCACCGTCCGCAACGGTCGCCGCGCAGTGCGCTCCTTGTGCATCGGTGCGCCCTGAGCTGCGCTCGCTCGCCGCGGGTGGGCGGCCGCGCCATCCGGTGCCCGAGGGGGCCGAACATGCGGGATCATTTCTGTCATGACCGAGGTGTCCTCCCTCACAGGGCGATTGCTCGTGGCCACACCCGCCCTGGCGGACCCGAATTTCGACCGGGCGGTGGTGCTTCTTCTCGACCACGACGAGGAGGGCTCACTCGGCGTGGTCCTGAACCGGCCGACGCCTGTCGGCGTCGGTGACATCCTCGCGTCCTGGGCCGGTCTGACCGGTGAGCCGGACGTGGTCTTCCAGGGCGGCCCCGTATCGCTGGACTCCGCGCTCGGCGTGGCGGTGATCCCCGGCGACGAGGGCCCCCTCGGCTGGCGCCGGGTGCACGGGGCGATCGGTCTGGTGGACCTGGAGGCCCCGCCGGAGCTGCTGGCCGCGGCGCTGGGCTCGCTGCGGATCTTCGCCGGGTACGCCGGATGGGGCCCCGGTCAACTGGAGAGCGAGCTGACGGGCGGCGCCTGGTACGTGGTCGAGTCGGAGCCCGGCGACGTCTCCTCGCCGCACCCGGAGAAGCTCTGGCGGGCCGTCCTGCGCCGCCAGCGCAGTGAGCTGGCGATGATCGCGACGTATCCGGACGACCCTTCGCTGAACTGACACCCGCGGCTTTCAGTACCCTTGGCGGTTATGAGCACTCTTGAGCCCGATCGCGGGGCAGGTACGGGGACCCTCGTAGAGCCGACCCCACAGGTGTCGAACGGCGACGGCGACCACGAGCGCTACGCCCATTACGTCCAGAAGGACAAGATCATGGCGAGTGCCCTGGAGGGCACTCCCGTGGTGGCACTGTGCGGCAAGGTCTGGGTTCCGGGGCGCGACCCCAAGAAGTATCCGGTCTGCCCCATGTGCAAGGAGATCTACGAGTCCATGGGCGCCGGCGGCGACAAGGACAAGGGCAAGGGCGGCAAGGACAAGAAGTAGTCCGCAGCCGGATGTGACCCTCCGGTACCCGGCCCCCGGGGTGTGCAGAGATGCGCGCCCCGGGGGCTTTCGCATGCCCGGCGGGTGTCCGGAAAGAGTTCTGTGAGGTGCTTCGCGTTGCACGGGCTGCACCCGTGGGTCACAGAGTGGTAGAGACCACTTGTCGGCGCTCAGGTCCGGACCTACCCTCCTGCCAGTTGTGCAGAACGAAACGCGCGTTGCGCATGATGCAACGACCGATCTGTAGGGGTTCCGGATGAAGCTATCTGCCCGAATTGCCGCCCCGGCCGCGGCGCTTGTGCTGGCGGGCCTCACCGCCACCGCCTGTGCGCCGCAGACCTCCGACACCAGCGCCAAGGGCGACGAGAAGTCCGGCACGCTGCGCGTCTGGCTGTTCCAGGAGGTCGGCAACAAGCCCAAGGAACAGGTCGTCGACGCGGCCGTGGCCGACTTCAGGAAGAGCCACAAGGACGCGAAGGTCGAGATCGAGTACATACCCGTCGACACCCGCGCCCAGCGGATCAAGGCGGCCTTCAACGACCCCAAGAGCGCCCCGGACCTCATCGAGTACGGAAACACCGACACCGCCGGATACGTGAAGGACGGCGGACTGGCCGATGTCAGCGAGGAGTTCGCCGCCTGGGACGAGGCCAAGGACACCGACCCGACGGCCAGGCAGTCCGTCACCGTCGGCGGCAAGGTGTACGGGGCCCCGCTCTTCGTCGGCGTACGCGCGCTCTACTACCGCACCGACGTCTTCAAGGACCTCGGCATCGACGCCCCCAAGTCCCAGGCGGAGCTGATCTCCACCGCCAGGAAGATCCACAAGGCGAAGCCGGACCTCTACGGCCTCGCGGTCGGCGGCGCGTACACCTACGGGGCGATGCCGTTCATCTGGGCGAACGGCGGCGAACTGGCCGGAGAGAGCGGCGGTACGTACAAGGCGGCCATCAACAGCGACAAGGCGCGCAAGGGCATCGAGGCGTACACCTCGCTCTTCGGCGACGCCAACTGCCCGGCCGCCAAGTGCGCCTCCATGGGCGGCAACGCCACCGTCACCGCCTTCGCCTCCGGCAAGGCGGCCATGGCGATCGGCGGCGACTTCTCCCACTCGGCGGTCGAGGCCGGCGAGGTCAAGGGCAAGTACGCCGTGGTTCCGCTGCCCGGCGTGGCCGAGGGGTCCATCGCCCCCGCCTTCGCGGGCGGCAACAACATCGGCGTACTCAAGAGCAGTTCGCACCGCACCCTCGCCGTCGACCTGCTGAAGTCGCTGACCGGCAAGCAGACCCAGGCGAAGCTGTTCGACGCGATGGGCTTCCTGCCCACGTACACCGACGTGCTGGCCAACGCCGCGAAGAAGCAGCCGTTCGTCGCGCCGTTCGTCCAGACGCTGGGCGCGGGCGCCAAGTTCGTACCGGCCTCGGCGGGCTGGGCCCAGATCGACGCCTCGCTGGTCCTGCCGACGATGTTCCAGGAGGTCGTCAGCGGCCGCAAGGACGTGGCGCGGGCCTCGGACGACGCGGCGAAGAAGATGGACGCGGCGTTCGCTGCCGCGGGCTGACGATGACCGCGGACACGACGGCGTACAAGACTCCCGGCCCGGCCGGTCCGCCCGGCCGCGACGGCCCGGCCACCGGCCGCCCGCCCCGGCGGCGCCGCTCCGGCTCACCCGCGCGGCGCCCCGGCTGGACCCCCTGGCTCTACCTGCTGCCCGCGCTCGTCCTGCTGGCCGGGCTGCTGGTCTACCCGATCTACCAACTCGGCCTGATCTCCTTCCTGGAGTACACCCAGGCCCAGGTCAGCGGTGGCGAGCCGACCACCTTCAAGGGCCTGGGCAACTACGCGGCCCTCTTCAACGACAGCCAGTTCTGGCAGGTCCTCCTCGCCACCGTGGTCTTCGCCGCGGTCTGCGTGCTGGCCACCCTGCTGGTCGGCTGCGCCCTCGCGGTCCTGCTGACCCGGATCCGCGCCCTGCCCCGGCTCGCGCTGATGGTGGCCGCGCTGGGCGCCTGGGCGACGCCCGCGATCACCGGCTCCACCGTCTGGGTCTTCCTCTTCGACCCCGACTTCGGTCCGGTCAACAAGGTGCTGGGGCTCGGCGACTTCTCCTGGACGTACGGGCGCTACAGCGCCTTCGCCCTGGTGCTCCTCGAAGTCCTCTGGTGCTCGTTCCCGTTCGTCATGGTGACCGTGTACGCGGGCATCCGGGCCATCCCCACCGAGGTGCTGGAGGCCGCGTCGCTGGACGGTGCCTCCCAGTGGCGGATCTGGCGGTCCGTCATGGCACCGATGCTGCGCCCGATCCTCGTCGTCGTCACCATCCAGTCGATCATCTGGGACTTCAAGGTCTTCACCCAGATCTATGTCATGACCAACGGCGGCGGCATCGCGGGCCAGAACCTGGTGCTCAACGTGTACGCGTACCAGAAGGCGTTCGCGTCCTCGCAGTACAGCCTCGGATCGGCGATCGGCGTCGTGATGCTGGTGATCCTGCTGGCCGTCACGCTGGTCTATCTGCGCCTGGTACGGCGCCAGGGGGAGGAACTGTGAGCCCGACCGGTACCGGTACCGCTGCCACCGCGGGCGGCCGGCTGCGCTCCGCCCTGCGCATCCGGCGGCCCGGCAGGCTGGCCGCCGAGGCCGCCGCACTGCTGATCGCCGCGGCCGTCGCCTTCCCGCTGTACTGGATGGTGCTCTCCGCCGTGAAACCGGCGGGCGAGATCCAGTCGACCGAGGCCCGCCCCTGGACCCTGTCCCCGTCGCTCGACTCGTTCCGCCGGGTCTTCGAACAGCAGGATTTCGGCCGCTACTTCCTCAACAGCCTGCTCGTCGCGGGCACGGTCGTCATCGCGTCCGCGCTGATCGCCTTCCTGGCCGCCACGGCCGTGACCAGATTCCGTTTCCGGTTCCGCACCACCCTGCTGATCATGTTCCTGGTCGCGCAGATGGTGCCGGTCGAGGCGCTGACCATCCCGCTGTTCTTCCTGATGCGGGACTTCGGACAGCTGAACACCCTGGGCTCGCTGATCCTTCCGCACCTCGCCTTCTCGCTGCCGTTCGCGATCTGGATGCTGCGCGGCTTCGTCAAGGCGGTCCCGGAGGCACTGGAGGAGGCCGCCTACATCGACGGGGCGAGCCGCACCCGTTTCCTGTGGCAGATCCTCTTCCCGCTGGTCTTCCCCGGCCTCGTGGCGACGAGCGTCTTCTCCTTCATCACGACCTGGAACGACTTCCTCTTCGCCAAGTCGTTCATCATCAGCGACACCTCCCAGTCGACGCTCCCGATGGCGCTGCTGGTGTTCTTCAAGCCCGACGAGAACGACTGGGGAGGGATCATGGCAGCCTCGACGGTGATGACCATTCCCGTGCTGGTCTTCTTCGTACTCGTACAGCGACGCCTGGTCTCGGGACTGGGCGGAGCGGTTAAGGACTGACGTCATGCCCACGCCCACGCCCATGGCTCTGATCCCGGCGCCGGGACGCATCGGTGAAGCGGGGCGGTGCGGATTCGTACCGGACCGGTCGACCACCATCGCCGCGGCCCCCGGCACCGAGAACACGGAACGCTGGCTGCGCGCCACGCTCGGGGCCGCGTTCGGCCTGCCCCTGGCGCCGGGCGCCGGGAGCGGGGTGGGTGCCGGGAACACGGCGGGTGCCGGGAACGCCGGACATGCCGGGAGCGCAGCGGGTGCCGGGAACACCGTCGAATTGGTCATCGACCGGGACCTGGCGCCCGAGGGCTACCGGCTGTCCGTCGACCCGGAATCCGGCATCCGCGTCACCGGAGGCAGCGCCGCGGGTGTCTTCTGGGGCGCGCAGACGCTCCGCCAGCTGCTGGGCCCCGACGCCTTCCGGCGCGCCCCGGTGACCGCGGAGGCGCACCCGGGCATCCCCGCCCTGGAGATCGAGGACGCTCCCCGCTTCGCCTGGCGCGGCCTCATGCTCGACGTCTCACGGCACTTCATGCCCAAGGACGACGTCCTGCGCTACCTCGACCTCCTCGCGGCCCACAAGCTGAACGTCTTCCACTTCCACCTCACCGACGACCAGGGCTGGCGCGTCGAGATCAAGCGCCACCCGCGCCTCACCGAGGTCGGCGCCTGGCGGGCCCGTACCAAATACGGGCACCGGGCCTCCGAGCTGTGGGACGAGACCCCGTACGGCGGCTACTACACGCAGGACGACATCCGCGAGATCGTCGCGTACGCCGCGGAGCGGCATATCAGCGTCGTCCCCGAGATCGACATCCCCGGCCACTCGCAGGCCGCCATCAGCGCGTACCCCGAACTGGGCAACACCGACGTCATCGACACCACCACCCTCTCCGTCTGGGACACCTGGGGCATCAACCCGAACGTACTCGCCCCCACTGACAACACCCTGCGCTTCTTCGAGGGCGTCTTCGAGGAGATCCTGGAGCTCTTCCCCGCCACCACCTCGCCGTTCATCCACGTCGGCGGCGACGAGTGCCTCAAGGACCAGTGGCGGAAGTCCCCGACCGCCCAGGCCCGGATCGCCGAACTCGGTCTGGCCGACGAGGACGGGCTCCAGGCCTGGTTCATCGGACACTTCGACACCTGGCTCACCGAGCGCGGCCGCCGCCTCATCGGCTGGGACGAGATCCTCGAAGGCGGCCTCCCCCAGGGCGCCGCGGTCTCCTCCTGGCGCGGCTACGCGGGAGGCATCGCCGCCGCCGAGGCCGGGCACGACGTCGTGATGTGCCCCGAGCAGCAGGTGTATCTGGACCACCGTCAGCACGCGGGCCCCGACGAGCCGATGCCGATCGGCTTCGTCCGCACGCTGGAGGACGTCTACCGCTTCGAACCCGTGCCGCCGGGACTCTCCGAGGAGGCGGCCCGTCACATCCTGGGCACCCAGGCCAATGTCTGGACCGAGGTCATGCAGAACCGGGCCCGCGTCGACTACCAGGTCTTCCCGAGGCTCGCGGCCTTCGCCGAGGTCGCCTGGTCGGCACTGCCCGCCTCCGCCGACCGGGACTTCGCGGGCTTCGAGCGCCGCATGACCACGCACTACGCGCGACTCGACGCCCTCGGCGTCGACTACCGCCCGCCGGGCGGGCCGTTGCCGTGGCAGCGGCGCCCCGGC
This sequence comes from Streptomyces sp. NBC_01433, assembly GCF_026340105.1. NCBI lineage: Bacteria > Bacillati > Actinomycetota > Actinomycetes > Kitasatosporales > Streptomycetaceae > Streptomyces > Streptomyces sp. NBC_01433. Next base: position 3,638,662 of record NZ_JAPEPM010000001.1, read on the forward strand.
ATCCTCGGACGCCCGCTGGAAGGCCCGCCCCCGAACGTGTGAGCCGCCCCGCCGGGCGAGTTCCGGCCATCGCGCTGCCACTGCGCTGCCACTGCGCCGTCGCCGCGCCCGCGCGAACCCGCGCGGGCGCGGACGGGCGCGGACGGGCGGAAGGCGGGGCGTACGGAAGGCGTGCGGAAGGCGGGAATTCGCGCGGGCGTGGGTCGTGCGGAATGTGCGGAACGAACCGAATAAGTCGTACAAGACTCGCCGAAGAGTGGCAATTCACACTCTGCGCCGAAGAGGTGCGAAAGCGGATTTACCCTCTGGTCAGGGACGGATGCGTCCTTCGTGGACCCTCGCGTCGGTCCGGTCGGAAGATGTGCCAGAGTTGCCACGTCCGGGCTGTGAGCACGTACCGTACGGCGGAACAGGCGGGACTGCCGGGACACCGGGAAGGGGCAGCTGGGTTGACCACGCACGCACCGCAGGCGATGCAGTCGGTGACGCTGCCGGCCTCGCTAGACGAGGCCGTGGCGGCACTCGGCGCCATGCCTGCCGCCGTCCCCGTGGCCGGTGGCACGGACCTCATGGCGGCCGTCAACAAGGGGCTGCTGCGCCCCTCCGGACTGGTCGGCCTCGGCCGGATCAGCGAGCTGCGCGGCTGGCACTACCAGGACGGTCACGCGCTGCTCGGCGCCGGACTCACCCACGCACGCATGGGGCGGCCCGACTTCGCCGCCCTCATCCCCGCGCTCGCCGCCTCCGCGCGCGCCGCGGGTCCGCCCCAGATCCGTAACGCCGGGACGCTCGGCGGCAACATCGCCACCTCCGCGCCGACCGGTGACGCCCTGCCGGTGCTGGCCGCCCTGGAGGCCGAACTCGTCATCGCGGGTCCCGGCGGCGCCCGCCGCGAGATCCCGGTCTCGCACCTGCTGGCCGGCCGGGAGATGCTCCAACCCGCCGAGCTGATCGGTTTCGTCCGCGTACCGCTGCTGCACGCCCCCCAGGTGTTCCTGAAGGCGACCGGCCGCACCGGACCGGGCCGCGCCACGGCCTCCGTCGCCATCGTCCTGGACCCGGCCCGGCGCGGCGTGCGCTGCGCGGTCGGCGCCATCGCGCCGATGCCGCTGCGGCCGCTGGAGGCCGAGCGCTGGATCGCCTCGCTGATCGACTGGGACGGCGAACGCGGACTGGCCCCCGACGCGCTGGCCGCCTTCGGCGAGTACGTCGCCGCGGCCTGCATCCCGGACCAGGCACCACCGGCCGACGGGGGAGAGGCACCACCGCTGTCCCCGGCCGTACTGCACCTGCGGCGTACCGTTGCCGCGCTGGCCCGACGCGCGCTGGGGAGGGCACTGTCGTGAGCAACGAGGAACATCCCGAACACCAGGGCCACCCCGAGGGGCCCGATCCGAGGTACGGCGCCTGGCAGCCGACGCCGCAGACCGGTGAGTACGACGCCGACGCCACCGCGTTCGTCCACCTGCCGCCGGAGGACCTGGCCAACGCGCCGCTGGCCGCTCCCGGCCACGGGTACGTACCGCCGATGATCCTGCCGCTGACCCCGGCGGCGGGCCTGGACCCGGCGGCGACGGGCAGCTGGGTCGTGCAGACGCAGACCCAGCAGGCCCAGGCCGAGGCGCGGGCGCGGAACGAGACCCCCGGGGCGGTGCACTGGCCGGACCCGAACCAGCAGAACGCGCACGCCCAGCAGCACGACCTGCCGGGCCAGCGGAACGCGCACGCCCCGCAGTACGACCTGCCCGGTCAGCGAAACGAGCACGCTCAGCATGACGTGCGGACCCAGCAGGGCATGCACGCTCAGCAGGATGTGCACGCTCAGCGGGACGTGCACGCTCAGCGGGACGTGCACGCCCAGCAGGGCCTGTCGGATCAGCAGGACCTGTCGCGCCCGTACATGTCGCCGTATCAGGAGACGTCGCACTCGACGGCCCAGTGGAACTTCAGCGAGATCACGGGCGAGCCCGCTGCTGAGCAGGCGGGCGCGCCGGATCCGGCGCCCGTCGAGGCCGTGGGCCACACCGGCCAGTGGACGATCCCGGTGGCGGACGGCGACCTTCCGGACGAGTCGGGCGAGTTCATGGCCTCGGCACAGGCGTCCCAGTGGTACGCGGAGAGCACGCCCCCGGCCACGCTGCCGGGCGGCGCACCCGCACCGTGGGCGACCCCGGAACCCGCTCCGGAGGTGGCGGAGACGGCGGCCGAGGCCGATCACACGACCTCCGCGGCCGAATCCGAGGGCCACGCCGAGCACGCCGGAGGAACCGCTCTCGGGGACGCACCGGGCGCCGCACCCGGCGCCGCCTTCGTCGAGGAGACCGCCGAACCGGTCACCGAAGAGGCGGCCGAAGCGATCACCGAACCGGTGGCCGGAGAGATCACCGGAGAGGCCGCCGTTTCGGTCACCGACCTGGTCACCGAAACGGTCGGAGAGACGACCGAAGCGATCACCGAAGCGATCACCGAGGTTCCCAGTGAGCACCCCGCCGCCTCCTACCTCCTGCACGTCAACGGCGTCGACCGCCCGGTGACCGACGCCTGGATCGGCGAGTCCCTGCTCTACGTCCTCCGCGAACGCCTCGGCCTCGCCGGGGCCAAGGACGGCTGCTCGCAGGGCGAATGCGGGGCCTGCAACGTCCAGGTCGACGGCCGTCTCGTCGCCTCCTGCCTGGTCCCCGCGGCCACGGCTGCGGGCAGTGAGGTCCGTACGGTCGAAGGTCTCGCTGTCGACGGTGAGCCGTCCGACGTCCAGCGGGCCCTCGCCGCCTGCGGCGCCGTCCAGTGCGGCTTCTGCATCCCCGGCATGGCCATGACCGTCCACGACCTCCTGGAGGGCAACCACGCCCCCAGCGAGCTGGAGACGCGTCAGGCACTCTGCGGCAATCTCTGCCGCTGCTCCGGCTACCGGGGTGTGCTCGACGCGGTGGCGGAGGTCGTCGCGACCCGTGAGGCGAGCGCCGAAGCGGCCGCGACCACCAACGCGCACGACGAGGACGAAGCGCGCATCCCGCACCAGGCAGCGCCCGGAGCGGGCAGCGCCCAGCAGCCCCACCCGCACGAGGGAGGCGGGCTGTGAGGCACGCACGCGGATCCGCCGCACAGCAGCACCACGGCGCGACACCACAGGTCACCATCCGCTGCCGCCGCAGCGGGGCGAACGACAAGGAGGCGGCGTGAGCAGCGACGCAGCCACCGCGGCCAACGCGACCAGCACCAGCCTGCCCAGGATCGACGTCGCGGGCAGCGGCCCCGGCCCGGACGAGGAGCCGCCCGCGATCGGCCTCGGGGCCTCCCTCCCACCCGCCGACGCCCGCGCCAAGACCGAGGGCACCTTCCCGTACGCGGCCGACCTGTGGGCCGAGGGCCTGCTGTGGGCGGCCGTGCTGCGCTCGCCGCACCCGCATGCCCGGATCCTGTCCATCGACACCTCCGCCGCGGCGGAGATGCCGGGGGTGCGCGCCGTCGTCACGCACGAGGACGTGCCGGGGGACAGCGCATACGGCCGACAGGTCGTCGACCGCCCGGTGTTCGCGTCCGACCTGGTACGCCACCACGGTGAGCCGATCGCCGCGGTCGCCGCGGACCACCCGGACACGGCGCGCCTGGCCGCTGCGGCGATCGCCGTCGAGTACGAGGTCCTGGAACCGGTCACGGACCCGGAGAAGGCGTTCGCCGCGGAGCCCCTGCACCCCGACGGCAACCTCATCCGCCACATCCCGCTGCGCTACGGCGACGCGGAGGCCACCGGCGACGTCATCGTCGAGGGCCTCTACCGCATCGGCCGCCAGGACCCGGCCCCGATCGGCGCGGAGGCCGGACTCGCCGTGCCCCGGCCCGACGGCGGCGTGGAGATCTACACGGCGTCCACCGACCCGCACACCGACCGCGACCTGGCCGCCGCCTGCTTCGGCCTGGCCGCGGACCGGGTGAAGATCGTCGTGACGGGCGTCCCCGGCGCGACCGGTGACCGCGAGGACCCGGGCTTCCAGATCCCGCTCGGCCTGCTCGCCCTGCGCACCGGCTGCCCGGTGAAACTGGCCGCCACCCGCGAGGAGTCCTTCCTCGGCCACGCACATCGCCACCCGACGCTGCTGCGCTACCGCCACCACGCGGACGCGGAGGGCCGGCTGGTCAAGGTGGAGGCCCAGATCCTGCTGGACGCGGGCGCGTACGCCGACTCCTCGTCCGAATCCCTGGCCGCGGCCGTGGCCTTCGCCTGCGGCCCGTACGTCGTCCCGCACGCCTTCATCGAGGGCTGGGCGGTCCGTACGAACAACCCGCCCTCCGGCCATGTGCGCGGCGAGGGCGCGATGCAGGTCTGCGCCGCGTACGAGGGCCAGATGGACAAGCTGGCCGCCAAGCTGGGCCTGGACCCGGCGGAACTGCGTCTGCGCAACGCCCTGTCCACCGGCGACATCCTGCCCACCGGCCAGACGGTGACCTGCCCGGCCCCCGTGGCGGAACTCCTGGGCGCCGTACGGGACTTCCCGCTGCCCGCGCTGCCCAAGGACTCCCCTGAGGACGACTGGCTGCTCCCCGGCGGCCCTGAGGGCGCGGGCGAGCCCGGCGCCGTACGCCGCGGTGTCGGTTACGCGGTGGGCATGGTCCACATGCTGGGCGCCGAGGGAACGGACGAGGTCTCCACGGCCACGGTCCGGGTGCACGACGGCATCGCCACGGTCATCTGCGCGGCGGTGGAAACCGGCCAGGGATTCACCACGCTGGCCCGCCAGATCGTCCAGGAGACCCTGGGCATCGAAGAGGTCCACGTCGCCTCGGTCGACACCGACCAGCCCCCGGCCGGCCCGGCGACGCACGGCCGCCACACCTGGGTCTCGGGTGGCGCGGTGGAACGGGCCGCCAAAATGGTCCGTACCCAGCTCCTCCAGCCGCTGGCCCACAAGTTCGGGATGTCCACCGAGCTCCTCCAGATCGCCGACGGCAAGATCACCTCGTACGACGGTGTCCTGTCCACGACGGTCACGGAGGCCATGGACGGCAAGGAACTCTGGGCCACTGCCCAGTGCCGCCCCCACCCCACCGAACCGCTCGACGATTCCGGCCAGGGCGACGCGTTCGTCGGCCTCGCCTTCTGCGCGATCCGCGCGGTGGTGGACGTCGACATCGAGCTCGGCTCGATCCGAGTGGTCGAGATGGCGGTCGCCCAGGACGTGGGCCGGATCCTCAACCCCGCCCAGCTGGCCATCCGTATCGAGGCGGGCATCACCCAGGGCATCGGCGCGGCCCTCACGGAGAATCTCCGCACCGCCCGCGGCCTGATCCGCCATCCCGACCTCACGGGGTACGCGCTTCCGACTTCTCTGGACGCTCCAGACATTCGCATCGTCAAACTGATCGAAGAACGCGACGTCGTGGCCCCCTTCGGCGCCAAGCCGGTCTCGGCCGTCCCCGTCGTGACCTCCCCGGCAGCGGTGGCCGCCGCCGTCCGTTCGGCAACCGGCCGCCCCGTCAACCGCCTGCCCGTCCGGCCGCAGGCGGCGGTGGCAACACCCAGGTCCTGAATGGCCAATTGACGATGTGATTCGCGTTGCACGTGCAACCCAGGGATGCGAGTTGTCAGTCATGCTGACTAAAGTGATCCCCAGAGCTGTAGCCAGCTGTAAACGGGGGAGGGTGCTGTGGAGCCGCATGAGGCTGCCGTGGCGGGATTCGCGGCGATGCCGTTCGGGTCGATCATCGGGGCCGCGCACAACGTGGTCGGCGAACTGGTCACCGAACTGTCGTCATTCACGAAGTTCCGCGATCGGATCGACGAGCTGCTGACGGACCTCAAGGCGTCCTCAGCCGCCCCGAACAAGCTGGGCGAAGACCCGGTCGGCAAGGCCGAGTTCGGCGACCCCAGCTGGGCCGAGGCCGCCGGCCTGTACACGACGTACAACACGGTCATCACCGAGCTGGAGACCCTGTCGAAGCTGCTCTCGGACTCCATAGAGGGCATGGGTATCGCGGTACTCGCCTCCCACAACGGCTACGAGAACCTCGACATCGACATCCGGCGCCGCATGCTGGCGATCAGCGAGGACGCGACGGAGCACTACGGCGGTGCCTACGACCCGTCGAAGCAGGATGGCAAGCCGACACCGGCGCCCACGTCCACCGAGTCCACCGGTGACGGCATCTGATGACAACGACGATCAATGGCATGACACGGGGATAGCGGGGGCTGGATATGGGAACGACGTCGTTCGAGGGCATGTCGCATGAGCAGATGCTGGCCTGGCTGGACCAGGCGAACAGCGGGGCCGTTCAGGGGGCGGCCGACCGACTGCTGAGCGCGGCTACGGAGATCCGCAAGATCGCGGCCGACCTGAAGATCCGCCCGCAGATGGTGGAGTGGAAGGGCGAGGGCGCCGATGCCTTCCGCACCTGGAGCGCGGACCTGGCCAACTCGACCCTGCGCCTGGGCGATTACAGCGCCGACGCCTCGAAGTGGCTGACCAGGGCCTCGGAAGCGATCGCCTCGGCACAGGTGGCGATCCCCCGAACCCACGCCGGCGCGGCGGCGAACCTGGCAGCGGCCAAGGAAGCGCGCAACGACCCGGACGCGTCGTTGGTCGCGCAGGAGGCCGCGGCGACCTTGATCGCGGACAAGGAGGCTAACCGCCAGGAAGCGGCCGCGCAGATGCGGAAGCTGGCGGAGTCGTATGCGTTCTCGTCATCGCAGATGAAGGGCCTGGAGAAGCCGGTGTTCCCGCCGCCGCCGGAGGCGATCTCTGCACCACCTGAGGAAGGGCGTGGGCAGAGCGAGAATGTTGGGCGTGGCATAGGGGCGGCTGTCGGCGGTGCTGGACATGTCTCAGGCCCGCAAGGCCAGAGTTTTGACAGCTCGGGTGGTGTGACTGCGCACGCTTCCTCCGCTGACACTCCTGGAGTCCCGATTCGGCCCACCGTTTCACAGCCGGTCGATATGGAGATCGATGGAGTGGTCACGTTGCCGGACACTCCGACGCTTCCGCCGACCACCACACCGAGCGTTCCGAGCTCGGTCAAGCCCGAGACCGGTTTCCCGCCGTCTCCAACGGCGTTTCCCAACGTCAGCCTGATCGCTCCGCCCACGACGAGCAGTGGGCGCGGGCTGCCGGGTGGCATACGACCTCCCATGCCCACTGCCGGGCCGACTAACCCCAGTGGTCCTGGTGCCCGGCCCCCTGGCCCCGGCATCGTCGGTGGACGTCCTGTGCCGCAGACTTCAGGCCGGCCGATGGGCGGGCTTCCCCGCGGGAACGTGATCGGCAACGAGGGAACGCACACTGGCCGTGCGCCGATGGGACATGGCCCAGGTATGGGCGGCGCCGCCGGTGGCGGACAGAGCGGAATTGTCGGCGGTCGCCGTCTCGCTGGTGAGACCGGCGGAGTGGTAGGCGGCCGCCCACAGCAGCCGGGGCACGGCAACGCTCGCCCGTTCACACCCGGGGGCACGGGACTGGTACGTGGTGGCGCGTCCGGTGAAGGGTCTCGCGGCACTGGCCCAGTCGGGCGCGGTGGCGCCGCTGCTTCGCGGCGTCCGGGTGATTCACGTCGGGATGAAGGAAGTGAGCGGCCTGACTATCTCATTGAGGACGAAGAGACCTGGCAGCAGGGCGGTCGCCGTATTGTTCCGCCGGTTATCGACTGACCAGTAATAACCTGGAAAAGGGATCAGATGCTTACCAGTAGTAGTGCGGGAGTGGCCTGCTTTCGTACCGCGGTTTCCGTCACACTCGGGCTTTTGCTGGTAGGCGCTGCAACCGCCCCGGCTCACGCAGAATCTGTGCGCTCCAAGCAGTGGCATCTTGATGCCATGCAGGCTGAGGAGATGTGGAAGGTGAGCACGGGGAAAGGTATCACTGTTGCTGTCATCGACTCGGGAGTGGATTCCACCAATGGCGACCTTCGAGGCCAGGTAATCAAGGGACTCAATCTGGAGAAAGATATTCCAGGAGATGAGTTCGACGACTACAACGGCCACGGCACCGGCATGGCGGGCATTATCGCCGGTACGGGTGAGAGCTATGGCGGGGATGGCGCCTTTGGTCTTGCGCCTGGAGTTAAGATTCTCCCGATTCGCATGCCGAAGTCCACGGATGCAGCCAACCAAGCTGCATCCGAGCGGGAGTTCAGCCGGACGGCTCCCAAGGCCATTCGTTATGCCGTTGATCACGGGGCTAAAGTCATCAACATGTCCTTGGGGCGGAAAAATAATTCTCAGGCCGTGTCGGATGCTGTGAAGTATGCGCTAGAGAAGGATGTGTTGATCTTTGCAGCTGCTGGAAACAGCGGCGACTCTGGCAATTTTGTGGAATATCCAGCTGGGACACCTGGAGTGGTCGGGGTCGGCGCCATCGGCAAGGACCTCAAGAAGACGAAAGAGTCACAATTCGGATCACAGGTGGACCTTTCTGCCCCCGGTGAAGAAATCGTCTACGCCTGTGCGGGTGAAACCGGTGTATGTAAAGGACATGGCACCAGCGATGCAACTGCCATTGCCTCCGCCTCCGCCGCCCTGATTTGGTCCAAGCACCCCGACTGGACCAATAACCAGGTCCTGCGCGTCATGCTCAACACGGCCGGTGGGCCGGTCAGTGGCGATGAGCGCACCGATGCCATCGGCTATGGCATCGTCCGACCCCGCATCGCTCTGAAGACCCCGGGCGACCCTGGCCCCGCCGATGAGTATCCGCTTCCCGACCTTGCGGCTGCCGAGAGTCCGGCTCCTTCTGCCAAGCCCTCGAAGGCCACGGGGAGTTCCGAGAAGAACGACGATGACCCCGCCGCTGCCGCTCCGGCGGCTGACGGGGACGGTGGCAGCAACGCCGGTCTTTGGATCGGCCTGGGCGTAGGTGCGGCCGTTCTTGTTGGGGCCGGTGTGGCGGTGGTGGCCGTCCGGTCGCGTCGCCGAAACGCAGCCGCGGCACCGCCGGCTGCCCCGTATCCACCGCAGTACCCAGGGCAGGCGTCGCCCGCTTACCAGCAGCAGCCGCAGGCCCAACCTCCGTACCCGGGCTACACGCCGCCTCAGAGTCAGCCTGACCCCAGCACGCCCTACGGCGGGGCTCCGGGCCAAGGGCCCCGCGCCTGAATTCGCGTCCGGGATCTGCAGGACGTTCAACATGCGCGCGTAATGACTGTGTTGTGAAGTGGCGCAATCTTCCGGGAAAGTTCAAGGCGGCGGAGCGGAAGTTCGAGACCACGGGCGAGAAGCGGCTGTGGGACTACGACTGGGAAGGCGAAGCCGCCGGCGCAGCGCGGGGCAAGGTCGGCATGGTCAAGAGGTAGCTCGACGCCGCTGCGGAGTAGGCCACCGATGTACACGAGCTGAAGCGCGATAGCCGTCACTGAGGCAGGAGGTCTGTCACCAGGGCCTCCGCGCGGGGCGGGGCTGGAAGCTGTGCCAGAACCCGTGACCTGTGACGTTCTGTGACAGTCGACCGGGCCAGTAGGGCCAGTGTGGCTCACGTAGTCACCTGGGACTCATCAGGTTCTTTCTTGTGGAACCCATGTCGATACCCAGGCGTCTGACCCCTTGACGGACAGCTGCCGATTACCCAGGAGGGCACGTGGCGACGAAGGACCTGACGACGGACGCGGCGAGGGAGAAGGACCGCGAGAAGTGGATGGCTCGTTTCCAGGTACGGCTGGCCATGCAGCCGGGCGTGGACCGGGCAGTGGTGCTCCAGGCGGTCAAGGAAGTCACGACACACTGCGCGGATACGGGAGAGCACCCGCGGACTGCTTTCGGCGACCCGGACGCCTATGCCGTGCAGGTTGCCGCGCGGCTGGTACCGGCGGACCGGGCGGCGCGCGCGAGGCGGCAGGACGCCGCAGTGGACGCGCTCGGCTCCGTGCTGAAAAAGGCCCGGGACGTCACCGGTCTGTGACCGGTTGAAGCGAGGCGCGCCACGGCTCGGCGCACGGGTTCTGACGCAGTTCGATCCGCCGGGGCTGTTGGGCGTCCGTGCTTGCGCGCTGCTGGTGACGGACGGCGTGTCGTCCCGGTGACAGCCATCGTGCTTCGGCTCAGTTGTGACCTAGCGGTTCAGGTGGCCGGTGAGTGTTTTACTCGGCCGGTTGAGCAGCGGGGAGCCCGGCTGCGACCGGCCGAGATGGTTGACATCGATCGGGACGACTGACGCTGAACCTTTTTCGAGGGGCGGGGCCGTCTCGATGGGCAGGAGAAACCTGCCGAAGCCAGCGGTCCGCGGCTTGCGGCCGGATTGGTGCCCGGCGCCGCCGACCGCCATTGACCGGGTGACGCCGGGAGTCCCTTCGCCGACCCGGCCGACGATCTCGTGCACGTCTACCCGGGCATCGTGCCTTACCCGGCGGCGGCCTGGGCGTCCAGGGCCATCGCGGTCTCCAACGAGATCAGGCGCGCGTTCTGCAGCGTCGCGACCTGCCAGCGGTCGGTCTGCCATACGACCGCGAGCAGCTGCATGAAGTAGCGGCTCGACAGCGGCTCCTGCTCGCCCGGCATCACCATGCCGACGCGGTGGTGCACCACGCCCCATCCCGGGCGGACGATCCGGGCGAACAGCACCTCGCTCCGCACCAGCCGGGAACCCTTCAGTACGGTGTCGAAGAGCGGCTGATTGAATGCGATTACCGCCTCGCGTCCCTTGTGAACGGTTCCCTCGAAGTCCACGAGCTCGGCGTCATCCGCGAAATCGGCGACGAACGCGGAGGCGTCACCGTGATTCCAGCCCTCGTTCATCCGGGCCGGGATGGCGCTCATCGATTCGACCGACTGTTCCATGTGATTGCCTTTCTGCTTTCTACGCTTTCAGTCACCATCCTCTGCGTGCCGGGCGGCGGACGCATTGACTATCTGCGCACGGTTGTTGGACGTGAGCGCCACCGCCTTGTACCCGTAGGTGGCCTTGAACAGCCGGCTGAAGTGCGCCGGATCGGCGAACCCCCAGTTGGCGGCGACGGCTGCGACCGTGCGATTGGTTCCGGCCAGGTCCGCGCGGCACCGCTCCAGGCGCCGCCGGCGAATCAGGGCCGCCACCGTCAGAGGCTGGTTCTCGAAGAGCTTGTGCAGTCGGCGCACGGACATGTGGTGCGCCGCGGCCACCTTCGCCGGGGCGAGATCCGGGTCGGACAGCCTCGCCTCGATGAAGCCGACGATCCGGGTGCGCAACGCCTCGTCGGCAACCGGACGTGAATTGCCCAGCTGGGCCGAGAGCGCCACCGAGATCAGCTCGATCACCGCGGCCGCCGACCTGTCCGCCTCGTCGGCACGGAACCCGTCCAGGGATCGCGCCATGTCCCGTGCGAGCGAGGACACCAGGGCTCCGGGGCCGCAGTCACCGCGAATACGCACTCCGGCCAGCCGGGCGGCGTCGTCCGGTCCGAGCCGCAGTGAGCGCCGCGGTACCAGCATGGTCACGTGTGTGGTCGCGGTGCTGGCGAACCGGACCGGCCGCACCGGGTCGATCAGGACCAGGTCGGCGGGCCCCAGTACAGCGGTGCTGCCGCCCTGCTCGGCACGTACCCATCCCCGTGTCACCAGCTCGATCTGCCACAGCTCGCTGTCGGCGTCGCGGGCGGACCGCGCGTCCCGGAAGCACTCGCCCTCCGGGGTCACCAGCTCGGCCAGCCTCAGGGGCCCCAGATCGCGGGTTACGACGTCGGCGCGGAAGTCGTCGCCGACGTGCCGCCGGCCGCGCAGGGGCGGCAGGCCGCTTGTCGCGAGAGTCTCCAGAAAGGCGTCGGCGTTGATCATGCGACGTCAGCGCGCGCGACGCGGAGCAGGACGCCGTTGTCGCAGGCGCCGTCGCGAAACCGCGAGCCCCGAACCACGCCCCAGCGGCGCGGGCCCGCCTTCTCCGGCGCGCGCCGTTCGGCGTTGTTCGTCACGTCCGACCACGCCTGGATTGCCATGCCCCGGAAGGCCAGGCGCAGCAGCTCACGCTGTGTGAGGCCGTCGATTTCCTTTTTGCGGTGCTCCGGGCGCTGCATGATTCCGATCATCACACAGCCCGAGCTCGGGTCGTGTTCCCCACGGTTGCCGAGACAGCTGTCCGCACCGGCCCGCTGCCACGTACACCACCATCCATGCCTCCCCGAGGGAACTCGACTGTTTCCCTTGGGTAAGGAAGCGGTGGCCCGTACCCGTGTGGCCGGTCTCTGTTTCGAGTGGGTCAGCCCGGAATTCGACGGTTCGAGGAACTGGCCGGCACGGATTCACGGGGGATTGGGAGGTGCCGCGAACCGAGGTGACGCGGTGGAGAACCCGGTGGCCAATCCGACCGTGCTTCATGCCGCATTCCTCGCCCTCGCCAAGAAGCTCAATGCGAGAACAACGGCGGGTTGCCCGAGAAGCTGGATCCGGACCTTCAGGCCTTGCCGTACGCCTTGTGGGGCTGAGTCCGTAAGGCGGGGAGGCCGGCCCGGACCGGGTGGCCTCAGCCGGTTGTACAGGTTTCCCGGAGGGCCGTGCGTCCGCGAGCCGGTCAGCCGGGGCGAGGACGCGGCCGACCGGTCGGGGCGGGACGCCGGTCTGGCGAGGGCGGGCTGCCCGGGGGCTTCCGGGTGGTCGGTCGGCCTGGGGTGCGCGGGCCGGGGTGGTGTTCGGTCGGGTGCTGGGCCGGGCTCCGGGTGAGAGTGGTGAGCGCGGTGTGGGCGGAATGGTGGAGCGGTGCGCTCCGGGGGAAGGCGGCGCGCCGTAGAACGGTCATCGGAAATGGAACTGTCTGCCTCGCTTTATGCGTTTGGGGCGGAAAGTGATCTCGTCTTGAGGTGACTTGGCCGAAACTGAGCCGCTAGCGTGGGCGTCATTGGTAGCGGAGCGGCTGGCTTCGGTGGCATCTGGGATTGAGTACGGGGGATTACGTGACGTTCGACTCAGAATGGGCGACGCTTCGTGCCGAATCGACGCAACGGGTCGATATGCGGCTGAACGGTGTACCGGCGGAGCCGGGAGGTTCCGGCGGGCCGGTTACCGCGGATCTTGCGGTGAACAAGGACAACCTGGGTGCTATCGGGCACGAGGCGTACGGTCTGCGGACCCGGGTGTCGAAGGACGGTGATCATGCCCGCCCCTCCACGTTCGACGCGGCCATCGCGCTCACCAACGGGAACTTCGAGAGCGGGTCGGGGCTTTTGAAGGTCCATGACCGGTGGAACACGCATCTGAAGACGTTGCTCGACGCGTGTGCGCAGATTTCGAATCACCTCAATTACACGACGTCTTCGCTCCAGAAGGACGATGTCCAGATCGCCGGGGATCTGATCTCGGTCTCCAAGCTCAATGAGTATCTGAAGTAATCCCCGGGGGAATTGACGTGCTGAAGTACGCAGACATTGTCGATGCGCCCATCGGCAAGCTCCAGACGGCCGTGACCGACTGGACGGAGATGGTCACCAAGCTGGACAAGCTGGCCACGGACGCCAATGACGGGATGAAGACCAAGGCGGACAAGGCCGAGTGGGAGGGCGAGAACGCCGGTATCACCAAGGCGTTCATCGGCAAGACCGCCAAGGAGTTCAAGGACGCCGCCGCCGAGGCCAAGGGGGTCAAGCTGATCCTGGAGGACGCCCACACGGCCATCAAGAAGGCGAAGGACGACCTGGCGAACATCCGGGACGTCGAGGGGCGTGACGCGGGCATCCACGTCGACGCCCAGGGCAAGGTGACGGCCCGGCATCCGCTGGAGGATGACAAAACGGCGCGGCACGACCCGGATTACCCCCTACTCCTGAGCAAGCAGCGGGCGTCCATCGAGGCGTGGCAGAAGAAGATCGACCTGATCGTCGACAACTGCAACGACACCGACGTGGCATTCAAGAACGCCCTTGAGGCCAACGTCACCGAGGGTCAGGACTTCAGCGCCCCGAAGTACCAGAACCTCGACCAGGAGGAAGCGGCCCGCGCCGCCGACCTGGTCTCCAAGGGCCGCGACATCAATCACACCGAGCTTGCGGCGCTCAATGAACTCCTGCACGACAACAGCAAGTCGCCGGAGTTCTCGAAGAACTTCTACGAGAAGCTCGGCCCGGAGAAGGCCCTCGCGTTCTTCGGGCAGCTCTCGACCGACACGTACGACTACGGCAAGGTCGACAAGGAGCGCCTGAAGGACGTCCAGGACCTCCAGAAGAACCTGGGCCTCAACCTGGCCACCGCCTCGCAGGACCCCAAGTTCACGGCCGAGTGGGGGCCGGAGCTGCGCAAGCTCGGCACCGAGCGCATCCCGCTGGCCAAGTACGACAGCAACGGGCCGTTCGGCTACCAGCTGCTCGGCGGCATCATGCGGTACGGGAACTACGACGCGAAGTTCCTCAACCCGATCGCCGAGCACGTGGCGCAGCTGCACCAGAAGGACCCGTACATGTTCGCCGAGAACAAGCAGGTGAACAGCCCCTTCAAGAACCCGTTCAACCCGTCCGGAGTGAACGGTTCCGGCTACGACCCGTCGGTCGCCATGCTGGAGGCCCTCGGGAACAGCCCGGACGCGTCGAAGCACTTCTTCACCGATCCGCCGACCGCGTACAACGAGGACGGCACGGTCAACAAGGGCGCGACGGCCGACCTCGGCAAGAAGGACGGCGAGGCGATCGACAACTACCTCGACTTCTTCGGGAACGAGAAGTGGGAGTCCTACGGAGACGTCGACTCGCTCGACCCGGAGGAGCTCAAGAGGTCGCTCAACTACATGCCGGACGCCCTGGGGCACGCCCTGGAGTCGGCGACCCTCGGGTATCCGTACGACAGCCCGGACGCCACCATCGTGCGGGACGCGGACAACGCCGATGTCATGCGTCAGGTGATGGAGAAGTACGGATCGGACGCGGGCCTGCTCAAGCAGCAGGAGGCGATGGCCGACAGCCTCGGGAACATGGGCGCGGGCTACATCGACGACATCAACTGGTCCCTGGAGAAGAACAACCCGGACAGCCTGTTCGCGCCGACCAAGAACCCCGAGGGACACCTCGACTTCTCCGACCTCGCCAGCAAGGACGGCGGCCGGGACGCCGCGCGCGGCTTCCTCAGCGCACTGGGTCAGCACCCCGACGCGTACGCCACCGTCTCCAAGGCCGAGCAGATCTACACCTCCAGTGTCCTGGAGGCGCAGTACCAGGACGGGAACATCAAGGAAGGCGCCGCCCGGTCGGCCGTGCACGTCGGCGCCGAGGTGCAGGGCATGCTCGACCAGTCGCGTGCCGACCAGGTCGAGGCGACGAACCTCAAGACCCACGAGGACTACGAGAAGGCCGTGGCCAAGCGGTCCGGCTGGGTCGAGTTCGGGGCCGGTGCGGCGGTCGCCGCCGGTGTCGCGTTCCTGCCGGTCACCGCGGCGGTGGGGACAGCGGCCGTTCTCATCCCGCTGGCGACGGACACGGCGAGCGGGGTCGCGGAACAGCTCATCGGCCAGGTCGTCGGCGACATCTCCGACAACTCTGTGGACAAGAGCAAGGAAAAGGTCGAAGAGCTCAACCACGATCAGAGGAAAATTGTCTACAGAGGCGGTGAATCGATGGCCGAGGCTCCCATGGAGCAGTTCATGGCCCTGCACCACATCGATCCCGACGGCGATCTGGGCCAGGACCTCAAGGAAGCGATGCGGGTCGGGTACGGGACCGGTAACGACCGCGAGAATCAGCAGGGCAACGATCCCGAGCCCGGCTGACGCCCGTAAGGGCTGTCCCGTAATCCCTGGGGCTGTGACCGGGGCGGAAGGATCGGTGAGAAAGGGCGTGGATCGGGTGCGAGTGGTGAGGGCGCTGTCCGTGATCGGGCTGGTGCTGACCGTCGGGGCGGGCGCGGTGGCGTGCGGTTCCGAGGAGGAGGAGTCGCCGTACGTGGGCGCCGGGGAAGTGTGCGGGGGTGTGTTCGCCGGTCCGTTGGAGAAGACCGTCGAAACCGTCACGGGCGCCACGTCCTTCGACCGGTCGGACGGCAAGGGCCTCGACCGGGTGGTCGAGGCGATCAAGAAGGGCCACGAATCCGGCCGCAGCTGGGCGACGGGCGCCGACCTCTGTGTCCTGGGCGCGGAAGGCGCCGGCCGGCGTGACGACGTGAAGATCAATTTTTCGATCTACGCGCCGCAGGATGTGGGGGACACGGACCTTCGCGGGGGCGCTCGCATGTTCTCCATGGGCGAGGAGGCCACGGCAGGGGCTGTCGGGGCCCGTATCAACTTCGAATGCGTCAGCCCGCAGCTCGACGGCTCGAAGGAACGGCCCGCGCGCATCAAGGGGGGCTTCGGGAACGCGAAGGACCGGGGGCCCGCCCCGGAGAATCTGGCCGCCAACCTGACTCTCGCCCATGCCGCGTCGCTCGCCGTGGCCAAGAAGCTCGGATGCGAGGACAACGGCGGTCTGCCGGAGAAGCCGGACCTTCAGCCCCTGCCGTAGCCGGTCCGCCCGCAGGCCGCAGCCCGCCCCCTGGTGAGCTGCGGCCCGCTGTAGGGCCCGCCACGCCCCGCACGCGGAAGAGGCCGCCCCGGTCGGGGCGGCCTCTTCTCGTGGATCGCGTACGGCGGAACTGGAGACCGTGACCGGATTCGAACCGGTGTAACTCGAGTTGCAGTCGAGCCCCTGAGCCTCTCGGGCACACGGTCGGGGTGTGGTGCGTCGTGCGTCGGGGTGTTCCCCTTGCTGCTGTCGACCGTAGGGCGGGCGGGGGCGGCAACTCAAGGGGCTGGGGCGCGCCGCAATACGACTGCCATACGCCGTTCATGACCGGAGCCGCCGGGCCTACGACCAAGGGATGAGTCCGGGGCAGTACATCGACAGGGTTCAAACGTTTTCTTGCCCCTTACGCTTGGGCCATGACCGCCCCCGAACCCCGTGACGTCGACGTCGCGCCTCCTGTGCAGCACCCCACCTCGGACCCGATGCCGGAACGGATATCCGACGTGGCCGTCGGCGACCCGGGCGACGCAGGCGAAGGGGTCCTCGGGCGGACCTACCGGGCGCTCAGCATCGGCATCGTCTCCGTCGTGCTCCTGATCGCGTTCGAGGCGACCGCGGTCGGTACCGCGATGCCGGTCGCCGCGCGGGAGCTGAACGGCATTCCGCTGTACGCGTTCGCGTTCTCCGCGTACTTCACCACCAGCCTGTTCGCCATGGTGCTCTCCGGGCAGTGGGCCGACCGGCGCGGCCCGCTCGGGCCGCTCGCCACCGGAATCAGCGCCTTCGCGGTCGGGCTGCTGCTCTCCGGCGCCGCGAGCGGCATGTGGATGTTCGTCGCGGGCCGGGCCGTCCAGGGGCTCGGCGGCGGACTGGTGATCGTCGCCCTGTACGTGGTGATCGGGCGGGCCTACCCGGAGAGGATCCGGCCCGCCATCATGGCCGCCTTCGCGGCGAGCTGGGTGATCCCCTCCGTCGTCGGACCGCTCGCCTCCGGAACGGTGACCGAGCACCTCGGCTGGCGCTGGGTCTTCGTCGGCATCCCCGTACTCATCGTCTTCCCGCTCGCCCTGGCGCTCCCGGCGATCCGTCGCATGGCCTCCGGCCCTGCGGACCCGGACGCGCCCGCCCCGCCGTACGACCGCCGCCGCATCCGGCTCGCGCTCGGCATCTCGGTGGGCGCGGGGCTGCTCCAGTACGCGGGGCAGGAGCTGAACTGGTTCGCCATGCTGCCCGCCGCCGCGGGGGTCGCGCTGCTGGTTCCGGCCGTGCGCGGGCTGCTCCCGCACGGCACGGTGCGCGCGGCGCGCGGACTGCCTTCGGTGGTGCTGCTGCGGGGGATCTCCGCCGGTTCGTTCATCTCCGCCGAGTCCTTCGTACCGCTGATGCTGGTGACCCAGCGCGGGCTGACCCCGACGATGGCCGGGCTCTCGCTCGCCGTCGGCGGTGCGACCTGGGCGCTCGGTTCGTACGTGCAGTCCCGGCCGCGCCTGGAGGTGCACCGGGAGCGGCTCATGGTGACCGGCATGGTGCTGGTCGCCGCGTCGATCGCCGCCGCGCCCTCCGTACTGATCGAGGCCGTGCCGGTCTGGGTCGTCGCCGTCGCGTGGGCCTTCGGGTGCTTCGGCATGGGCATGGTCATCGCGTCGACGAGCGTCCTGCTGCTGAAGCTGTCGGCCCCCGAAGAGGCGGGGTCCAACTCCGCCGCGCTCCAGATCTCCGACGGTCTGTCGAACGTCCTGCTGCTGGCCGCCGGGGGCGCCGCCTTCGCCGCGCTCGGCGGCGGGGCGATGGGGGCGGCGCACGGGGCGGTGGGGTCGGGGGCGTCCGGCTCGCACCCGGGGGCGTTCGCCGCGGTCTTCCTGCCGATGGCGGGGGTGGCGCTGGTGGGGGCGTGGGTGGCGGCCCGCGTGCGGGTCAAGTAGCGGCACCGACTGGTACCGCTCGGTACCATCGATCCATGGCTGGTCTGAATCTGCGGTTCACCGAGGAAGAGCTGGACGCGCTGCGCGCACGCGCCGAGGCGGAGGGGCGGAGCATGCAGTCGTTCGCCCATGAGGCGGTGATCACCGCCATCAACGAGCACGCCCGGCTTTTCAATGAGGCTGCGGATCATGTCCTGAAGGCGAGCGAGGAGCTCAACCGGAGGCTCGCCTGATGCGGTACCTGACGCTGCCCGAGCTGCTGAGCCTCGCGGAGCGACTGGGAGCGGCCGAGGTACGCGACTACGGGCTGCTCGATTCGGCTCTGGCGAGGCCGCAGGCGAGTGTGTTCGGCCAGGACGCGTATCCGGACGTGTGGCAGAAGGCCGCGGCTCTGATGGAGTCCCTGGCGCGCAACCACTCGCTGGTGGACGGCAACAAGCGCATCGCCTGGTACGCGACCTGGGTCTTCCTGCACATGAACGGGCATCCGCTGAACGCGAGCTTCGATGTGGACGAGGCGGAGACGTTCGTGCTGGATGTGTGCCAGGGCGCCCTGGACATGCCCAAGATCGCCGAACAGCTGCCCGGGTTCGCCGTGTAGGCGCTCCTGTGAAGAGCGTCTCAACGGGCCCGAACCACGGCTCGTTCGTACGGGGTTCCGGCCGGGCCGCCGGTAAGGTGGCCCGGTTGTCGTATCTCGTACGAGGTCGTGCGAGCTCATTACGGACAGCGCCCCACGTACCCGAGAGCCCCGAACCGGAGACCGTGACTACTACCGCCTCCCACCACCTCTCACCCGCCTTCCCCGGCCGTGCCCCCTGGGGCACCGCCGGCAAGCTGCGAGCCTGGCAGCAGGGCGCCATGGAGAGATACATCCAGGAGCAGCCGCGCGACTTCCTCGCCGTCG
Source organism: Streptomyces sp. NBC_01433 (assembly GCF_026340105.1). Taxonomy (NCBI): domain Bacteria; kingdom Bacillati; phylum Actinomycetota; class Actinomycetes; order Kitasatosporales; family Streptomycetaceae; genus Streptomyces; species Streptomyces sp. NBC_01433. Next base: position 3,657,850 of record NZ_JAPEPM010000001.1, read on the forward strand.
CGACGCCCGGCGCCGGGAAGACCACCTTCGCGCTGACCCTCGCCTCGTGGCTGCTGCACCACCATGTCGTCCAGCAGATCACGGTCGTCGCGCCGACCGAGCACCTCAAGAAGCAGTGGGCGGAAGCCGCCGCCCGGATAGGGATCAGGCTCGACCCCGACTACAGCGCCGGTCCCGTCAGCAAGGACTACCACGGTGTCGCCATCACGTACGCCGGTGTCGGCGTCCGCCCGATGCTGCACCGCAACCGCTGCGAGCAGCGCAAGACCCTCGTGATCCTCGACGAGATCCACCACGCCGGTGACTCGAAGTCCTGGGGCGAGGCGTGCCAGGAGGCGTTCGACCCGGCCACCCGGCGGCTCGCGCTGACCGGTACGCCGTTCCGGTCGGACACCAACCCGATCCCCTTCGTCGCGTACGAGGAGGGGAACGACGGGATCCGCCGGTCGTCCGCCGACTACACCTACGGATACGGGAACGCCCTCGCCGACGGCGTCGTCCGCCCCGTCATCTTCCTCAGCTACAGCGGCAACATGCGCTGGCGCACCAAGGCCGGGGACGAGATCGCCGCACGGCTCGGCGAGCCGATGACCAGGGACGCCATCGGGCAGGCCTGGCGCACCGCGCTGTCGCCCACCGGTGACTGGATCCCGAACGTCCTCTCCGCCGCCGACAAGCGGCTCACCGAAGTGCGCAAGGGGATTCCGGACGCGGGCGGGCTCGTCATCGCGACCGACCAGGAGTCGGCGCGCGAGTACGCCAAGATCCTCAAGAAGGTCACCGGTGAGAAGGCGACCGTGGTCCTCTCCGACGAGAAGGCCGCGTCGAAGAAGATCGACCGGTTCACCGAGGACGGGTCGCGCTGGATGGTCGCGGTCCGCATGGTGTCGGAGGGCGTCGACGTGCCGCGCCTGGCCGTGGGGGTGTACGCCACCACCATCTCGACGCCGCTCTTCTTCGCACAGGCCGTCGGACGCTTCGTGCGCTCCCGCAGGCGCGGTGAGACGGCCTCCGTCTTCGTACCGACCATTCCGATGCTCCTCGACTTCGCCAACGAGATGGAGGTCGAGCGGGACCACGTCCTCGACAAGCCCAAGAAGGGCAGCGACGAGGAGAACCCGTTCTCGGAGGAGGACAAGCTCCTCGCCGACGCCGAGAAGCTGGAGGACGAGGAGACCGAGGAGCAGCTGCCCTTCGAGGCGCTGGAGTCCGACGCGGTCTTCGACCGGGTGCTGTACGACGGTGCCGAGTTCGGCATGCAGGCCCACCCCGGCAGCGCGGAGGAGCAGGACTACCTGGGCATTCCGGGGCTGCTCGAACCCGACCAGGTGCAACTGCTGCTCCAGAAGCGCCAGAGCCGGCAGATCGCACACAGCCGCCAGAAGCCGGCCGAGGAGGCCGACCTCCTGGAGAAGCCCGCGGACGCGCGCCCGGTCGTCACGCACAAGCAGCTGCTGGGGCTGCGCAAGCAGCTCAACACGATGGTGTCGGCCTACACCCACCAGAGCGGCAAGCCGCACGGAGTGATCCACACCGAGCTGCGCCGGGTGTGCGGCGGACCGCCGAGCGCGGAGGCCACGGCCGGGCAGATCCAGCAGCGGATCACGAAGGTCCAGGAGTGGGCCACCCGCATGACGTGAGCGGCGTGAGCGGGGCGGGGTGACGTCAGCGGGGGCGGCCGGGGCCGGAGGCCGGGGGCCGGACCGTTCCCCGTACCCCTTTCGGTCCGGGGCCGGAGCGTTCCCCGTACCCCTTCCGGGCCGGGTCAGGAGTGTGCCTCCTGGCCCGGCCCGGTCCCGGTTCCGGGGGCTACCAGACGAACGCCGCCGACTGGTTCGCCGTCGCCACGCACGGGACCGTCGCCGAGGTCGGGGACGAGGCGACGATCTGCAGCGACCAGTTGGTGGTGCTCGGGGGCGCGGGCAGCACCACGGAGTCCGTCGTGTCGCCCGCGGCCAGAGTGCCGGTCGTGAGCTTCAGCGGGCCCAGGCTGATCGGGCTGCCACCGCTCATGCCGGGGTTGGTCTTCCCGGAGAACCGCACCTCGCTCGTGACGCCGCCCGAGGTCTTCTTCAGCTTGAGCGTCGTGGTGATGCTGTTCGGGTTCGCGCTCGTGCCGGGCGGCATGGTGATCGCCGTGGAAGTGATCTTGATGGTCTTGCCCGAGGTGCCGTCGGCGGCCGTCAGCGTGGCCGATCCGCTGCCCCAGCTGCCGCAGTCGTACGTCGCGGTCGCGGTGAGCGGGGTGACGGCTGCCGAGGTGGTCGACAGGGCGAGCGTCGCCGCGACGGAACAGGCCGCGGTGACGGCCAGCAGGGACAGGTGTCTTCGGCCCGGCCGTCTCGGCGGGGTTGTTGCCCGTGATGGGTTCGACATGACGGAGGAACTCCTTCCGGTTGAATTCCGCAGACCTGCTTCGATTGCCGATCTGGGTGCCGGGCCCGGCATGTCGGGTGCAGTGAAACGGCGCCCATCGGAGAAGTCAATAGACGCCGGGAGCGGGTAATTCGCTCGGGGAAATGCCTTCCGGGCATTTCCCAAAGGATCAAATAATTCTCTCTTGACTTCTCTGCGCGTGACCTCCTCAATGTGCGCAATCAATGGGGTGTGGAGGGATGTGGTGCTGATGAGTCGAGTGACGCGGGTGACGCGAATGACCCGCCGGCGAAGATCCGGCAGGTCTCACCGGTCCGGCCGGGCCGGGCTGCTCGCCGCCTGCTTCGTGCTGTCGCTGAGCTGTGTCGGAGCCACCGCCAGTGCCGCCGGAGCGGGGCCAGGAGCAGGGCCAGGGGGCGGAGCCGGAGTGGCCGGTACGGTCACGCCGACCGTGCACTGTGTGCTGCCCGCCGGGCAGGGGGAGGCCACCGGACCCCAGGAGATGACGGTCGAGCTGACCCCCGCCGTCGTCGCCCCCGGGGGCACCGTGCACGCCAAGGTCACCCTTGGGCCGTCGCCCGCCACCAGCGGCATCGCTCTGGAGGACGTGGCCACCATCCCGAGCCTCGACCTCGCGATGACGGGCGGGGCCACCGGCACCGTCACCGTGCGGGGTGCCGAGCTGACCATGGACATCCCGGCCGGGCAGCCGATCGAGATCCCGCCGTACGAGGGGGACTTCCTGATCCCGGCGGACGCCTCGGGCGAGATCTCGTTCGCCCCGCTGCGCACACTGACGCAGACCAAGCTCTTCGGATCGGTCTTCGAGACCCCGTGCGACGTGGTCGGCGGCTCCGGTCCCCTCGGTACGGTCACGGCCGAGGGCGACGGCGGCGAGCCCGCCACCCTGAGCGCTCCCGCCGAGCCCGTGCGTCCCAACACCGCTGTACGGCTGGGTGGTTCGGGGTGGACGCCGGACGCCTCTCCGGTGCCTTCGCTGTGCGCGGTCGGCGGCGGTGGCTGCGATCCGCTGAAGTTCCCGGCCCACTCCCTCCGTATCGACTCCTACGGGACCCTGAGCGGCACGGCGACCCTCGCCGAGGCCGGGGCGGTACCTGACGGGGCGTACGAGGTGAAGGTCAACGACGGTACGAAGGAGGCCACCGCCCCGCTGACCGTCAAGGCCGTCGCGGCGGGCGACCGGGCGATCTCCCTGTCGCGCGGCAGCGGCCCGGTGGGCAGCGTCGTCACCGTCAGCGGCAAGAACTACAACCCCGACCGCTGGATCAACGTCATCGGCCTCGACGCGGCGGGTGGCGTCCTCGACGACACGGCCGTCTACGTCAAGAGCGGTACGGACGGCACCTTCTCCGCCGACTTCACCGTCACCTCCGAAGCCGTCGCCGCCATCCAGGCGGACGAGGGCAACGACCCCGCCACCGTACGGACGGCACCCTTCACCGTCACCACGGGTGGCGGCGGGGACGGCGGCACGGCCGAGCAGAAGCTCACCGCCTCCGTCCGGGCCGGCACGTTGAGCATGGTCCAGGACGGCGACACCGTCGACTTCGGTACGACGGTCCTGGGCACCGGCAGCGGTGTGCAGCGCGCCCGTCTCAACCGGGTCGAGGTGGAGGACGCGCGCGGCGTCAACAGCGGCTGGTCACTGACGGCCACGCTCACCGACTTCACCAGCACCGGCGTCAGCGGCTCCGACTCGGCCACGATCCCGGCCGGCGCGGTCCGTTGGGCCCCCAAGTGCCGGGCGCAGGACGGAAGTCTCGGTACGCCGGTGGCGGGGTCGCCCGCATCGCTCGGCAGCGCCGCGGCGAGCCTGTGCCGGATGAACCCGGACGGATCCCGGCCGTTCACCGGCGGACGCTTCGACGCCGACGCCGATCTCACCCTGACGGTCCCCGGGTCCGCACCGCCCGGGGACTACAGCGCCACGCTCACCCTCACCCTGCTCTGAGCCCTGCTCTGAGCCCTGCTCCGGGTCCTGCTCCGGGTCCTGCTCCGAGCATCGCTCCAAGTCCCGCTCCCAGAACCGGTGTTCGCGAAGAGCCCGCCCGATCCGTATCGCCATGGACAGGGCGGGCTCTTCCCGGTCCGCGCCTGCACCGGTCCGCGCCCCTTGTCGGCACCGCTTCCCCGTCATCCGCCCCGCCCCGCCCGAAGGAGAGACCCATGTCCCCGTATCCGTCCACGCATCCGTATCCGTACCGAAGACGGTCCTTACGCCGCGCCGTCGCCCTCGCCGCGGGCGCCGTCCTCGTCTGGACCGGCGGGGCCGTCGCCCTGGCCCCGGCGGCCCACGCCGGTACGGTCACCCCGACCGTCCACTGCACCCTGCCCGCAGGACAGGGCGAGGCCACCGGGCCGCAGCAGATGAACGTCGAACTGACCCCCGATGTCGTCGAACCGGGCGGCAAGGTGCACGCCAGGGTCACCCTCGGGCCGTCCCCCGCCACCAGCGGTCTGAGCCTGAACGACGTGCCCACCACGCCCAGCATCGACCTCGCGATGTCGGGCGGCGCCACCGGCACGGTCACCGTCACCGGGCCCGAGGTGAACCTCGACATCCCGTCCGGGCAGCCCATCGAAATCCCGCCGTACGAGGGGGACTTCCTCGTCCCGGCCACCGCGAGCGGGCCGGTCTCCTTCACCCCGCTGGGCAATCTGACCCGTACGAAGGTCCTGGGCGGTACCTATCGCACCCCCTGCGACGTGGTCAGCGGCAGTGGCTCCATCGGTACCGTCACCGTCGAGGGCGGCGCCGGACAGCCCGCCACCCTGATCGCGCCCGGCGGCCCGGTCCGGCCCAGTTCCCCCGTCGCGCTCTCCGGCAGCCGGTGGACCGTCGGCGGCACCCCCATACCGTCCCTGTGCGCATCCGGCGGAGGAGGCTGCGACGCCGGGGCGTTCGCCTCGCACTCCCTCACGGTCAACGGCTCCGGGCAGCTGACCGGCAGCGCCGTGCTCGCCGACGCGGCCACCGTGCCGGACGGGGCGTACCTGGTGAAGGTCAACGACGGCACGAAGGAGGCGACCGCGTCCCTCACCGTCCGGGCGTTCGTCCCGAGCGGCCCGCGCGCGGTCACGCTGTCGCGCACCGGCGGCCCGGTCGGCACGGTCGTCCGGGTGAGCGGCGTCAACTACCTCCAGGACCGGTGGATCAACACCGTCGGCCTCGACGCGACCGGCGCCACGCTCGACGACACGGCCGTGTACGTGAAGAGCGGGCCCGACGGCACGTTCTCCGCCGACTTCACCGTGCTCTCCGACGCCGTCGCCGCCATCCAGGTCGACGAGGGCAACGACCCCGCCACGGTCCTGACCCGCCCGTTCACCGTGACCGACACCGCCGCCACGCTCACCGCCGGGGCCGGGAAGGTGAAACCCGGCGGGACCCTCGCGCTCGGCGGGGGCGACTGGCCCACCGGCGCCACCCCGGCCGCCGCACTGTGCGCGGCCGACGGCAGCGGGTGCGACCCGGCGCGGATCAGTGGTTCCACCCTCCGTATCACGGCCGAAGGCACCCTGGCCGGCACGGTCACCGTGGCGGGCTCGACCCCGAAGGCCGTGTACGCGCTCCAGGTCACGGCGGGTGCGGCGCAGGCCGTCGTCCCGCTGACCGTCGCCCCGTCCTTCATCGCCCTCACTCCGTCGGCGGGCCCGAAGGGCACCGCGGTCACCGTCCTCGGGCAGGGCTTCGCCAAGGTGGCCACCGTCTCGATCGTGGGACTGCGGGCCAACGGATCGCAGACCTCCGACCCGGTGCGGACCAAGGTGGTCGGGCTGGACGGGGCGTTCTCGCAGACGTTCACGGTCAACGCCGCCGACACCGTCGCGATCCGGGTGCGGGAGGTCCTCGTCAACCCGAGGACGGAGACGGCGGCCTTCACCGTCCGGGACGGCACGGTCCCGGCCGGGCCCTCCTTCCAACTCTCCCCGCCCGAAGGGCCGGTGGGCACCGTCGTCCAGGTGACCGGACGCGGCTTCGCACCCGTGGCGACGGTCGTGGCGACCGGGCGTACCGCGGACGGGAAGCAGACCTCGGACGCGTACGTCACCCGGATCGTCGGGCTCGACGGCACGTTCGCCCTCAACTTCACCGTCCGGGACCCGGCGACGAAGTCGATCAGGGTCTGCGAGGTCCTGGTGAACGGGAAAATCAGCCAACATTTGTTTACGGTGGGTTAACGCCGGTTTACGAGTGATGCACGGAGTGTCGCGAGGGCGTCGCCCGACCTGGACGCGCGTAGATGTTCGGTTTTCGGACGATGCCCCGCTGACCGGCGGTTATGTTCGACCGGTCTCCGTCGCGTTCCGGCGGGAGACCGGATTCTGGACGAGGTCTTCCGCTGAGCGGACTGGCTCGCTACTGTCCCCCGCAATATGAACGCGCCGTGGCAATGCCGCCGCGGAGCGCAGCCGGTGCCTTGCCAGACCGGCGGCTTCTCCGTGCGTCGCCGCTGGGACCGGCGTCGCAACCGCCGGGAGACGGCCGCCGTCGCTCACCCAAAGAGGAGAGGGCGTCGTGACCGCGGAGACTTCCCAGACGCTCGACCGAGGACTGCGCGTCCTCAAACTGCTCGCCGACACCGATCACGGTCTGACCGTCACCGAGTTGTCCAACAAACTCGGTGTCAACCGCACCGTGGTCTACCGCCTGCTCGCCACCCTGGAGCAGCACGCCCTGGTACGACGTGACCTGGGCGGCCGTGCCCGGGTCGGCCTGGGGGTGCTGCGCCTCGGCCGTCAGGTGCACCCGCTCGTCCGGGAAGCCGCGCTGCCCGCGCTGCGCTCCCTGGCCGAGGACATAGGGGCCACCGCCCACCTCACGCTCGTCGACGGCAGCGACGCCCTCGCGGTCGCCGTCGTCGAACCGACCTGGACCGACTACCACGTGGCCTACCGGGCCGGCTTCCGGCACCCGCTGGACAAGGGGGCCGCGGGCCGGGCCATACTCACCGCCCGGCAGAAGACGCCCGCCGACCACCCCGGCTACACCCTCACCCACGGCGAGCTGGAGGCCGGCGCCAGCGGCGCGGCCGCCCCCCTGGTCGGGGTGTCGGGCGTGGAGGGCAGCGTCGGAGTGGTGATGCTCGCCGACGCCGTACCGGAACGGGTGGGCCCGCGGGTCCTCGACGCGGCCCGCGAAGTGGCGGACGCGCTGCGGTAGCGCCCCGAGGGGGTGGCGGGTGGACCGAGAGGCCGGGGGCCGGGCAGATAGATTGGGCGGGTGCTCACTCGTCTCTCGCGCCCCCTTGTTCTCGCCCTCTGCGCGCTGCCGGTCCTCGCTCTGTTCGGTACGGCCGCCTTCGCACCGCTGCCGTTCACCCTGGCGCAGCCCGGCACGACCGCGAACGTCCTCGGGAAGAACGACGGCAAGCCCGTGATCACCATCACCGGCGCCCCCACCCGCACCACGGAGGGGCAGCTGCGGATGACGACCATCTTCGCGACCTCGCCGAACGCCGATGTCGGTATCGGTGACGTGCTCGACGGGTGGTTCAGGACGGACCGGGCCGTGATGCCCCGGGATTCCGTCTATCCGAGCAGCGGCTCCGTGAAGGAGATCGAGCAGCACAATCTGAACGACATGAAGGAGTCGCAGAACGTCGCCGTCGACGCGGCCCTGAACTACCTCGGCCGGGACCTCGGGTCGATGAGGATCAGCGTGGACCTCGGCGATGTCGGCGGTCCCAGCGCCGGGCTCTTCCTCACCCTCGGCATCATCGACAAGCTGGACGGCGACGGCTCCGGCGGAGATCTGACCGGCGGCCGCACCATCGCGGGTACGGGCACGATCAACGCGGACGGCAAGGTCGGCGCGGTCGGCGGGGTGTCGCTGAAGACGCAGGCCGCCCGCCGCGACGGGGCGACGGTCTTCCTGGTGCCGAAGGCCGAGTGCAAGCAGGCGAAGGCGGAGCGGCCCGACGGGCTCCGGCTGATCCCCGTCACGACGCTCAAGAACGCCGTGGACTCGCTGCGCTCGCTGGAGCGGGGCGAGAAGGTCCCGGGCTGCTGACCGCGCCGACCTTGCCGTCCGCGTTGACCTCGCCGCCCTTCCCTGCCGGGGTGGGTACGGGCTCGGATACGGGGACGCGCTCGGGCTCCGGTACGGGATCGGGGACGCGCTCGGGCTCCGGTACGGGATCGGGGACGCGCTCGGGCTCCGGTACGGGATCGGGGACGCGCCCGGAACCGCGCCCGGAACCGCGCTCGGGCTCGGGGGAGTCCGACGGTGCTTCCATCGTCCGCCACGCCGGGAACACCAGCGGGCTCAACGTCGCCAGGAAGTACACCCCGCCCATCGCCAGCAGTGCCCCCGTCGCCCCCATGCCCTCCACCAGCAGGCCCGCCGCGAGGCCGCCCACCGGCATGGCGAGCTCGCAGCCCGCGGTGAGCGCCCCGGAGACCCTGCTGCGCAGCCGCTCGGGGACGCGTTCGTACGTCATCGTGGTCAGGATGGGGTTCAGCATGCCGCCCGCGACCCCGCCCAGCAGCATCGTCACGGCGAGGGGCAGCGTGCTCCCGGTCAGCGCGGCGACCAGGAACCGCGGCGCCCCGCACAGGATCACGCACACGGTGAACACGGTCCGCCGGGAGAACCGGTGCCCCACCGCCCCGTACAGCAGGGCCCCGGTCAGTCCGCCCGCGCCGAACAGGGCCGTGAGCAGCCCGAGGTCGGTGGCCCCGCCCAGCTCGCCCTCGGCGTGCACCGGCAGCAGGACGGCGTTCCAGCCCTGGTCGGTGCCGTTCATGAACATCACCATGATCACGACGGCCAGCAGCAGCCGGTTGCCGAGCAAGTATGCGTATCCCTCGCGCAGTTCGGCGCGGTAGGTACGCAGTGAGACCGGCGCCGCGGCCTTACGGGGTTCGGCCGCCCGGATCCCTCGTACCCCTGCGGCCACCAGCAGCGCGGACAGCCCGAACGTGGCCGCGTCCAGCAGGAGTACGGTCTCCGCCCCGACCAGGGCGATCAGCAGTCCGGCGAGTGCCGCCCCGACCATGCGGGCGCCGCGCGACACGGCGTCGAAGAGGCTGGCGGCGCGGGCGAGCGTGGTTCCCGCGTGTTCGGCGAGGTCGGGTACGAGGACGTAGCGCGCGGTGTTGCCGGGTGTGTGGACCAGGCCGTTGAGCGCCATCAGCGCGCAGAGCGTCCAGAATTCCAGTGCCCCCGCGTAGTGCAGCAGCGGGATCGTGGCGATGGCGAGGCCGCAGATGGTGTCGGACGCGACGGCGACCCGGCGTCGGCCGATCCGGTCGATGACCGGCCCGCCGATCAGCGCGGAGATGACGATCGGCAGCGTGGCGCAGAAGGCGACGACGCCCGCCCGCCCCGCGCTGCCCGTGGTTTCCAGGACGAACCACGGGACGCCGATCAGGGTGAGCGAAGTACCAGCCATGGATATGGAGTTGGCCGCGAGAACGGCGACGAGCGGTGTGCGGTGACCCATGTTCTTTCCCCCCGGTCATGGTTACGCGGTACGCGGCATGCGGCGCACCACCGCGGGGGCGGGGCGCTCCTGGACCAGGCGGAGGCCGAACTCGACCATCTTCCAGCCCACTTGGGACTTCAGGCCGCGGCGGACCGGCCGGATCACCGCTGCCTCGCGGTGCAGTTCGGCGGAGTGGTAGGTGTGCAGGAGGGTGTGGATGTCGGAGTGCATGGCGGTGATCCCTTCAGTCGATGGGGCGGCAGGGTCGACTCAGGCGGTGTGGTGGCTGGGTCGGTTCAGTCGGCATGGCGGCATGGCGGCATGGCGGTGCGGCGGCATGGCGGTGCGGTGGTGCGGCGGCTGGGTCGGCCGGGTCGGCCGGGTCGGTCAGTCGGCGCGGCGCGGGAAGACGTGCACATGGCTGCGGACGCTGGCCGACCCCTCGGTGCCTTCGGGGACCCGGCCCCGGTAGCTCTCGATGAGTTCGTGGATCTTCTCGGCCAGTTCCAGGGAGAGCTCGGGCGTGAGGCGCACCTTGAAGTCGCTGACGTCCCAGCTGTGCTGCCACTCCTCGGACCATTCGTGCATCGTGCCGAGCCAGGTGTCGAGTTCCCGCGTGTGCGAGGTGGTGACCTCGCGCAGGACCACCCCGATGGCCTCGCGCACCTCCGGGTTCGGGTCGCGGAGGAAGTCCGCGCTCCTGTCGAACGCCGTGCCCAGGTGGACGGCCCGCCACCACCGCTCGCGCCCCTTGCCGAGCTCCGGGGCGTCCTCCACGAAGTCGTACGAGGCCAGTTGGCGCAGGTGGTAGCTGGTGGCGCCGCTGGATTCGCCGAGCCGGTCCGCGAGGCCGGACGCGGTGGCCGGGCCGAACTCCCGCAGGGTGCTCAGCAGTCGCAGTCGCAGGGGGTGGGCCAGCCCGCGCAGGGTGCGGGCGTCCACTCTGTGGATCTTCGGGGTGCCGGCCGGCCGGTCGTCCTGGTCGGCCTCGTTCTCTGCCATGCCGCAACTGTAGAGTTACAAAGACATCTTTGCAACAGGTTCTTTGCAGCGTGTTCTTTGGAACTCGGAGCCGGCCTCCCCGTCACCCCTCCCCGTCCCCCGTCACCCCTCCTTGATGAACCCCTCCGCCACCAGCCACTCCTTCGCCACCTCGTGCGGGTCATCCCCGTCCACGTCCACCTTCGCGTTGAGCTTCTGCGCGACCTCCGTCGTCAGCTTCCTGCTGACCGGGTCCAGCAGCCCCGCGATCTCCGGGTACTTCTCGAAGGTCGCCGTGTGGATGACGGGGGCCGCGTTGTAGTTGGGGAAGAAGTGCTTGTCGTCCTGGAGCACGTCCAGGTCCATCGCCTTGATCCGGCCGTCCGTGGTGAACACCTCGCCCAGCAGGCAGGAGCTGGACTTGGAGACCTGGGTGTAGATGATCCCGGCGTCCATCTTCCGGATGTGGGAGGCCGGGATCGACATCCCGTACGCCTTCTCCATGCCGGGCAGCCCGTCGTCGCGGGCGGCGAATTCGTTCTCCACGCAGATCGAGACCGCGTTCGGGTCCTTCTTCGCCAGCGCGGCGGCGTCCGAGAGGGTCTTCAGCTTGTACTTCGTGTTGTTCTTCTTGCTGATGGCCAGGGCGTACGTGTTGTTGAGGGTGGACTGCGGAAGCCAGGTCACCCCGTTCTTCCGGTCCTCGTCCCGGACCGCCTCCCACTGCTTCAGCGGATCGACGATCGGCTCGGCGTGACCGAGGTACGTGATCCAGGCGGTGCCCGTGTACTCGTACATCGCATCGGCGTCGCCCTTGACGATCGCCTCGCGCGCACTGATCGAGCCCGGCAGGTTCGTCCGGTCCAGGACCTCCGCACCGGCCGCCTTGAACACCAGGCCGATCATCTGGCCCAGGATGATGTTCTCGCTGAAGTTCTTCGAGGTGACCGTCAGGGAAGCGCCCTTGAGCGGCTCGCCCTGCCCGACCGACCCCGGCGCCACGTCGTCCACCATCGGTGAGCCGCTCTTCAGCCCGCACCCGGCGAGCACCAGCGACAGGGCCAGGACGACCGGCAGACCGGCCCCGGGCCGGCGCATCACGGCGCCTCCAGGCCGCGCGGCGTGAGCGACAGCTCCACCAGCGAGGCCAGCCAGTCCACCAGCAGCGCCAGCACCACCGTGAGCACGGACCCCAGCACCAGCACCGGCATCCGCTGCGTCTGGATGCCCGAGGTGATCAGGTCACCGAGTCCGCCGCCCCCGCCGAACGTGGCCAGCGTCGCCGTCCCCACATTGAGCACCAGTGCCGTCCGCACCCCCGCAAGGATCAGCGGAACGGCGAGCGGCAGCTCCACCTTCCGCAGCGTCCCGAGCCCCGACATCCCGATCCCGCGCGATGCCTCCACGAGCGTCGGATCGATCGCCTTGAGGCCGGCCACCGTATTGGACAGCACCGGCAGCACCGCGTAGATCACCATGCCCACGATCGCCGTCGACGGGCCGATGCCCAGCCAGATCACCAGCAGCGCCAGCAGACCGATCGCCGGGGTGGCCTGCCCGATGTTGGCGAATGCCGTGACCACCGGGGCGCCTCTGCTGAGCCCGCGGCGGGTCAGGGCGATGCCGAGCGGGATCGCGATGATCAGCACCCAGAACGTGGAGATCGCCGTCAGCCTGACGTGCTGCCACAGCCGCAGCTGCACATTGCCGCCGGACAGCGAGTTCTCCGCGATCGAGTCGAGGGGGATGTTGGTGATCCACATATAGGTGACCGCCAGGACGACCGCCAGCACGGCCGGCAGCACCACCAGCTTGCGCCAGGTGATCCGGCGCGGCGGACCGGCGGGCGGGGGCGAGGGCTCCGACTCCTCGTCGCGGAAGGCGTGCCCCTTGACGTCGTGTTCTCCCGGTGGCCGTGTCTCGGACGCGCCGGGCTCGGGAGACCCCGGATGGCTGGGACTCATGCGCCGCCACCTCCCTCCAGCTCCTGCTCGGTCTGGTGGGTGCGCAGGTCCTCCAGTTGGTGCTGGTGCTCCATGGCGGTGAGCCGGTCGGCCTCCAGGAGCTCCTGCACGTTGTCCATGAGGGTGTGCATGTCGACGACGCCGATGAACTCGCCGCGCCGCCCGGTCACCGCGACCCGCCCCCCGCTGTCGGTCAGCACCGCCTCCAGCGCGTCGTGCAGGGTGGCGTCCCGGGTCACCGTGTCGTGCACCAGCTGCCCGGCGCGGGCCAGCGAGCCGCGGGCCCGCATCAGGTCGCCGCGCCGCAGCCACTTGTACGGGCGGTTCCTGCGGTCCAGCATCAACAGCTCGTTGTGCGGGCCGCTGCGCAGCTTGTTGAAGATCGACTGGAGCGGGTCGTCGACGGTCACCGTCGGGAAGTCGGCGATGCCCACATCCCGTACGCGCGTCAGGTTGAGGCGTTTGAGCGCCGCGCCCGCGCCCACGAACCCGGAGACGAAGTCGTCGGTCGGGTTGGTGAGGATCGCCTCCGGGGTGTCGAACTGCGCGATGTGCGAACGCTCGCGCAGCACCGCGATCCGGTCGCCCAGCTTGATCGCCTCGTCGAAGTCGTGGGTGACGAAGACGATCGTCTTGTGCAGCTCGTGCTGGAGCCGGATCAGCTCGTCCTGGAGGTGGTCGCGGGTGATCGGGTCGACCGCCCCGAACGGCTCGTCCATCAGCAGCACCGGAGGATCGGCGGCCAGCGCCCGCGCGACCCCCACCCGCTGCTGCTGCCCGCCGGACAGCTGGCGCGGGTAGCGCCCGTGGAACTCGCGCGGGTCCAGCCCCACCAGATCGAGCATCTCCTCCACCCGGTCCTTCACCCGGGACTTGGACCAGCCGACCATCTTCGGTACGAGGGCTATGTTCTCGGCGACCGTCATGTGCGGGAAGAGCCCGGACGACTGGATCGCGTACCCGATCTTGCGGCGCAGCTTCACCGGGTCGATGTCGGTGACGTCCTCGTCGTCGATCCGGATCCGGCCGGAGGACGGCTCGATCAGCCGGTTGATCATCTTCAGGGTGGTGGACTTGCCGCAGCCGGACGGCCCCACGAAGATCACGGTCTCGCCGGCCTTGATGTCCATGGAGACGTTCTCGACGGCCGGGTTGGGGTTGCCGGGATAGATCTTGGTCAGTTCCTCCAGCTGGATGGTGGCCCCGGAGGTGGCCGTGGCGGCCCGCCCGCCCCTCCCGTCGCGCCCGTCCCTCCTGTCGGACTCATCGGACCCGTCGGCTCCGAAGGGGGTCTCGAAGGGGGGCTCGGAGTCGGTCTCAGACACGGATCCCCCTGGGGATGGTCAGCCGCCCGAGCAGCACGTACGCGGCGTCGAAGAGCAGGGCGAGAACGACGATGCCGAGCGTGCCCGCGAGGACCTGGTTGATCGCGTTGGCGCTGCCCAGCGAGGCGATACCGCGGAAGATCTCATTGCCGAGACCGGGCCCGGAGGCGTACGCGGCGATGGCGGCGATACCCATCAGCATCTGCGTGGAGACCCGGATGCCGGTGAGGATCGGCGGCCAGGCGAGCGGCAGCTCCACCTTGCGCAGCCGGGTGAGGCGCGACATCCCGATGCCCTTCGCCGCGTCGACCAGCGAGGGATCGACGCCGCGCAGCCCCACGATGGAGTTACGGACGATGGGCAGCAGCCCGTACATCGTCAGGGTGATGACGGTGGGGGCGACGCCCAGCCCGACCAGCGGGATCAGCAGACCGATCGCGGCGAGGGAGGGGATGGTGAGGACCGTCGCCGTGGAGGTGATGGCCAGCGAGCCCGCCCAGCCGCTGCGATAGGTGACCACACCGATCAGGACCCCGAGCGCGGTGGCGATGACCATGCACTGGAAAACAGCGCTGACGTGCTGGAACGCATCGGTGAGCAGTTGCTGGTGCCGATTGCTCAGGTACTCCCAGAAGCTCACACGTCACTCCTCGGCTCGGACAGTGTCCTTTGCAGCCTGCTCCACGAGCGGGAGAATACGCAGCGGCACTGGGTTTTCCATGACGATGGCCGTGGAGGCCCGGACAATGCCATCAAAACCGACAACCCGGTCGATCACCCGTTGGAGATCGGCGTTGGAGCGGGCGACGAGACGGCAGAACATGTCGCCGTGCCCGGTGGTGGTGTGCAGTTCGAGCACTTCGGGCACGCCGCCCAAATGGGCCCGTACATCGGCCCCTTGGCCCTGCTTGATCTCCAGCGTCGCGAACGCGGTGACGGGGTAGCCGAGCGCCGCCGGGTCGACGTCCGGTCCGAAGCCCCGGATGACGCCATTCGACTGAAGGCGGTCCAGGCGCGCCTGCACGGTGCCGCGCGCCACGCCGAGCCGCCGGGACGCTTCGAGCACGCCGATCCGGGGTTCGCGGGCCAGCAGCACGATCAGCTGCCCGTCCAGACGGTCGATCGCCATGCCGCTGCCTCCGATGGTCATCCTGTACAGAACGCCCGACCATAGTGCCCATGGGCTGCACAGGGTGCCCAGTGAATGCGCGAACTGTTGCGCACCTTGCGATGCGAGGGGAGCCTTCGAATATGACTGAGACTCTGCACACCACCCCTGACACCGCCCGGCAGGCCGATCCCTTCCCGGTCAAGGGAATGGACGCGGTCGTCTTCGCCGTGGGCAACGCCAAGCAGGCCGCGCACTACTACTCGACCGCCTTCGGCATGAAGCTCGTCGCCTACTCCGGACCGGAGAACGGCAGTCGCGAGACCGCGAGTTACGTCCTGACCAACGGCTCCGCCCGCTTCGTCCTCACGTCCGTCATCAGGGCGTCCACCGAATGGGGCACCTTCCTCGACGGCCATGTCGCGGAGCACGGCGACGGCGTGGTCGACCTCGCCATCGAGGTCCCGGACGCCCGCGCCGCGTACGCCTACGCGGTGGAGCACGGCGCCACCGGCCTCACCGAGCCGCACGAGGTGAAGGACGAGAACGGCACCGTCGTGCTGGCCGCCATCGCCACGTACGGCAAGACCCGCCACACCCTCGTCGAGCGCTCCGGTTACGACGGCCCGTACCTCCCCGGTTACGTGGCGGCCTCCCCCATCGTCGAGCCGCCGGCCAAGCGCACCTTCCAGGCCATCGACCACTGCGTGGGCAACGTCGAGCTCGGCCGGATGAACGAGTGGGTCGCCTTCTACAACAAGGTCATGGGCTTCACCAACATGAAGGAGTTCGTGGGTGACGACATCGCCACCGAGTACTCCGCCCTGATGTCGAAGGTCGTCGCCGACGGCACCCTGAAGGTCAAGTTCCCGATCAACGAACCGGCGATCGCGAAGAAGAAGTCGCAGATCGACGAGTACCTGGAGTTCTACGGCGGCGCGGGCGTCCAGCACATCGCCCTCGCCACGAACGACATCGTCGCCTCGGTCCGTACGATGCGCGCGGCCGGCGTCCAGTTCCTGGACACCCCCGACTCGTACTACGACACGCTCGGCGAGTGGGCGGGCGAGACGCGCGTTCCGGTGGAGACGCTGCGCGAGCTGAAGATCCTGGTCGACCGCGACGAGGACGGCTATCTGCTCCAGATCTTCACCAAGCCGGTCCAGGACCGTCCGACGGTCTTCTTCGAGATGATCGAGCGGCACGGCTCGATGGGCTTCGGCAAGGGCAACTTCAAGGCCCTGTTCGAGGCGATCGAGCGCGAGCAGGAGAAGCGCGGCAACCTCTGACCGTACGGCGAACGGCAGGGCCGCGGTACGAGGGCGGGGCATCCGGAGGACCGGGTGCCCCGCCCTTCGCGTCCGGCCCCCTTGCGTAACACTCGCGCTCCCGCTTTGGTGAGTTGGATCACATCCGGGGACGAGCGGGAGGACGTCGGCGATGGCAGAAGCGACCGACAGCGGCATCGGCAGCGGTACCGAGAGCAGTGTCGATACCGATACCGGCAGGGGCACCGACACCGACACCGATACCGGCAGCGGTAACGAGACTCTCCAGGCCCGGCCGCGCAAGTCGAGTTGGACGTACATCGGTCCCGGCATCGTCGTCGCGGCGACCGGGGTCGGAGCCGGTGACCTCGTCGCGACGCTGATCGCGGGCAGCAAGTTCGGCTACACCCTGATGTGGGCGGCCGTCATCGGCTGCGTCGTCAAGATCTCCCTGGCCGAGGCGGCCGGCCGCTGGCATCTCGCCACCGGGCGGACCCTCTTCGACGGGTGGCGAAGCCTCGGCCCGTGGACCACCGTCTACTTCGCGGTCTACGTCGTCATCTGGGGCTTCATCTACGGCGCGACGGCCATGTCGTCGTCCGCCCTGCCCATCGTCGCGCTGTTCCCGGACGGTCCGAACCTCAAGACGTGGGCGATCATCACGGGCCTGATCGGTCTGGTCTTCGTCTGGTTCAACCGGTACGCCGTCTTCGAGAAGGTCATGACCGTCCTCGTCGGCGTGATGTTCGTGGTGGTCGTGTACGTCGCGGCGCGCGTCGGCCCCGACGTCGGCGCGTCCTTCGCGGGGCTGGCACCCGTGCTCCCGGACGGCTCGCTCCTCTACACCCTGGGGCTGATCGGCGGCGTCGGCGGCACGATCACCATGGCGGCGTACGGCTACTGGGTGAACGCCAAGGGCTGGACCAACTCCTCCTGGATGAAGGTGATGCGCCTCGACAACCGGGTCGCCTACATCACCACCGGGATCTTCGTCGTGGCGATGCTGGTCGTCGGCGCGGAGCTGCTGCACTCCTCCCAGCTCGCGCTCACCAAGGGGGACCGCGGTCTGATCGACCTCGGCGTGATCCTTGAGGACCGCTACGGCGCGACGACCGCCAGGCTCTTCCTGATCGGCTTCTTCGCCACGTCCTTCTCCTCCCTCATCGGCGTCTGGAACGGCGTGAGCCTGATGTTCGCCGACTTCGTCGACCGCTTCCGGCGCGACCGCGCGGGAGCCGCGGACGGCGCGAGCGAGGCGGTGGGGACGGTGGTGGAGGAGGTGGCGGCCGGGACGAAGGAGCGCTCCCTCCCCTTCCGGGCGTATCTGCTGTGGCTGACGTTCCCGCCGATGACGCTGCTCTGGCTGGACGAGCCGTTCGGACTGGTCGTGGTGTACGGAGTGCTCGGCGCGTTCTTCATGCCGTTCCTGGCGCTCACGCTGGTGTGGCTGCTCAACTCCTCGCGTACGCCGAGGGAATGGCGCAACGGCCTCCTCAGCAACGTGATGCTCGTGGCGGCCGGCCTGTTGTTCGTCGTGCTGTGCGTGCAGCAGCTGCGGGAGATTCCCTGGTAGGGCGCCGCGCGTAGCACCCGTGGCGCCGTCGACCGCACCCGCACCGGCCGGTGCGCGGCGGTGCGGGTGGTGCGCCGGTCACCCCGCCGCGGACGGGTTCGCCGGTGACGCGGGCGGCGGCCCCGCCGCGCCCGGCCGCTGCGGCTCGGGGCTGCCCCGCCTCGCCTTCGACGGGGCGGGGGACGGGGCCGCCGTCTTCGACGGGGCGGCCTTCGTCGGCTCGGGCTCGGGCCGCGACTGCGACTGCGGCTCGGCCATCGGCTTCGGTTCGGGCCGCATGTCCTTCGGGCCGCCCGACGCGGGTTCGCCCAGGGCCGCCAGCGCCTCCTCGGCGCGGGGCACGGCCAGCGGGGAGAAGGCCGGGTTGGTGCGCAGGGCCTCCTCCAGATGACGGCGGGCCGAACCGTACTTGGCCAGCTCCCGTTCGATCGTGCCCAGGTGGTACGCGTACGAGGCGTTGCGGATGCCCGTGTCGACGGCCCGCCGCGCGTACTCCAGCCCCTCCTGCGAACTGCCCGCCCGGTGCAGCGCCCAGCCCAGCGCGTCCGCCACCGCCGCGCTGCGGTGCTGCCGGGACCACTCCGCCCGCAACAGCTCCACCGCCGCGTCCGCGTCACCGTGGTCACTCTCGTAACGCGCCCGGAGCAGGGACTCGTTGACCCCGGCGTCCTTCGCCCGCGACAGCAGCGTGCGCAGCTTCGCGTACTGGGTACGGGCGTCGCCGTCCAGGCCCAACGACTCGTACAGCTCGCCCAGTTCGAGGACGTACTCCGGGCTGGGGAGCTTCTGCGCCACCGCCTGGTACGCGGCCAGCGCCTCGTCCGTGCGGCCCAGGGCCGTCAGGGCGCGGGCCCGGCCCGCCAGGGAGACATGGTGGCCGCCGTCGGTGTGCAGCGCCGCGTCGTACTGCGCCACCGCCTCCTCCGGTTCGCCGCGCTCCCACGCCAGGTCGCCGAGGCGGTGCAGGGCCGTCGCCTTCTCGGCGGGGGCGGTGGCCCGGTCCGACGCCTCCCGGGCGGTGGCCAGGGCGTCCTCGCGCCAGCCCTGGGCGCGGTACATGTCGGCCGTCCGGGCCAGCGCCGGAACGCCCTTGCGCAGCTGCCCGAACTTCTCCGTCGCCCTGCCCGCGGCCTTGTAGTCGCCCAGGCCGTTGTACGCGTCGATCAGGACCGGGTACGTGCTCCATGACTTCGGCTCGCGCGCCCGTACCGTCTCGCCCCACCGCTTCGCCGCGACGAAGTCGTGCCGCGCGTTGGCGAGCGCGGCCAGGCCCACCCAGGCGTCCCCGTTGCCGAGTTCACCGGGCTGGGCCTCCAGCGACCGCTTCAGGGCCTCCTCGGCCCGCGCGTAGTACGCCGCGTCCGCGGACCGCCGCCCCCACTCCACGTACGCCGTACCGAGCAGCGCCCACGACGGTGCGTCGGCCGGATGCTCGCCCACCCACTTCTGCCGGTCCCCGATCAGCGCGGTCAGGTCGGAGAGCGAGGCCGGGGAGCCCTCGGTCGCCGCCGCACGGGCCCGCTCGACCGGCCCCGGCACCTTCGGGCCCCTGTCCCGGTCGCCGTCCGGAACGGCCACCACCGCACCGGCGACCAGTACGGCCGCGGCCACCGTGCCGAGCACGGCCCTGCGCAGCGTCGTACGGAGCGTGGGAGGCGGCGGCGGGACCGCGGTCGCGCCTTCGGGATCCGTGGAGTGGGGAGGGACATCCCTCGCGCCTTCGGGCTTCGGCGGGTAAGGGGACGGCTCGGGCGGCTGGCGGGGCTCCGGGTCCTGCTGCGGCGTGACATCCATGGCGATCACTCTGCGTCAGTACGAAGAGCACACCGCTCCTTGGGAACGCCGTCGCAGACGGGTTCACACCATTGGCCCCGGGTGCCAGTCTTGGATCATGAGCGATCTCCTCGGACAACTGCGCGCGGGCCTGCCCGCCGAGGCACTGATCACCGACCCGGACGTCACCGCCTCCTACGCCCACGACATGGCGAGCTTCTGCGACGCGGGTGCCCCGGCCGTCGTCGTGCTGCCGCGCACGGTCGAGCAGGTCCAGCACGTCATGCGCACCGCCACCGCGCTGCGTGTCCCGGTCGTCCCGCAGGGCGCCCGTACCGGCCTGTCCGGCGCGGCCAACGCCTCCGAGGGCTGCATCGTGCTCTCCCTGGTGAAGATGGACCGGATCCTGGAGATCAGCCCGGTCGACCGGATCGCCGTCGTCGAGCCGGGTGTCATCAACGCCGTCCTGACGCGCGCGGTGAACGAGCACGGCCTCCACTACCCGCCGGACCCCTCCAGCTGGGAGATGTGCACCATCGGCGGCAACATCGGCACCGCGTCCGGCGGCCTGTGCTGCGTGAAGTACGGGGTCACCGCCGAATACGTCCTCGGTCTCGATGTCGTCCTCGCCGACGGGCGGCTCCTGACCACCGGCCGCCGCACGGCCAAGGGAGTCGCCGGATACGACCTCACCCGTCTCCTCGTCGGCTCCGAGGGCAGCCTGGGGATCGTCGTCAAGGCCGTCCTCGCGCTGAAGCCGAAGCCTCCGCGGCAGCTCGTCCTCGCCGCCGAATTCCCCTCCGCGGCCGCCGCCTGCGACGCGGTCTGCCGGATCATGGAGCGCGGACACACTCCGTCACTCCTCGAACTGATGGACCGTACGACCGTCCGCGCGGTCAACGCGATGGCCGACATGGGCCTCCCCGAATCCACCGAAGCGTTGCTCCTCTGTGCCTTCGACACGCCCGACCCGGCATCCGACCTGGCCGCCGTCGGTGACCTGTGCACGGCCGCGGGCGCCACCGAGGTGGTCCCCGCCGATGACGCCGCCGAGTCCGAACTCCTGCTCCGGGCCCGCAGGATGGCGCTCACCGCGCTGGAGGCCGTCAAATCCGCCACGATGATCGACGACGTGTGCGTACCGCGCTCGAAGCTCGGCGCGATGCTGGCGGGCACCGCCGCCATCGCCGAGAAGTTCGACCTCACCATCGGCGTCTGCGCCCACGCGGGCGACGGCAACACCCATCCCACCGTCTGCTTCGACCACCTGGACCCCGACGAGTCCCGCCGGGCCCGCGCGTCCTTCGACGAGATCATGGCGCTCGGCCTCGAACTGGGCGGCACCATCACCGGCGAACACGGCGTCGGCGTCCTGAAGAAGGAGTGGCTCGCCCGGGAACTGGGCGAGACCGGCGTGGAGCTCCAGCGCGGCATCAAGGCGGCGTTCGACCCGCTCGGCCTCCTCAACCCCGGCAAGCTCTTCTGAAACCCCGGCGAACTCCTCTGAAACCCACGCGAACTCTTCTGGAACCCCGGCAGAATCGTCCGGGCGCGGCGCGCGAGGCGCGCCCCTCACACCTCACCGTCCTGCGACGGGGACTCGTCCGAGGGCCACGGGTCGCTCAGCCACAGGTCGTCGGCCGGCAGCGGCGCCAGCAGCTCGGCGAGCGCGTCGTCGATGCCGAGCCGCTCGCTCTCCGTCCCCGGCGGCACCACCCGCAGCGTCCGCTCCACCCACGCGGCCACGGCGGCGGACGGCACCTCCAGCAGGGCGTTGCCGTCGGGCGAGGTCAGGGCGACGAAGATGACGTTACGGTCGTCGATCTTGGTCGGCCAGATGCGTACGTCCCCGTGCCCGCACGGCCGGAACACCCCCTCCACCAGCAGCTCCCGGGCGAAGGTCCAGTTCACGGGGGAGTCGGAGCCGATGTGGAAGGCGATGTGCACGGCGTACGGGTCATCCGCGCGGTACACCAGCCGGGCGGGTACGGGGATGGAGCGCTCGGGCGACAGGACCAGCTTCAGTTCCAGCTCGCGTTCCACGACGTTCAGCATGTCGGTGCACGACCTTCCGGTGCTCGTGGACCGGTCCCATGACCGGCCCGCACAAGGAGAGAGCGCCCTCCTCGCCATCCATTACGCGACTTTTCAAAAAAACTTCGGACGGCGTGGAAAGTGGTCCCAAACGGCGGGACCGGCCCGTGGACACGTGGGTGTCTGATAGATGTGGACCCTTGTATTGAGGCCGTCCGCATCCCTGTGCCGGACGGTCTGAGGCCTCGAAGAGATACGGGACCACGGTGATGAGCGCCCCAACCCCGGCACCCGGTGACGACAGCCCCCACGAGGGCTACTACCCCGACCCCTCCATCCCCGGATATGTCCGGTACTGGAACGGCGCGTCCTGGGTTCCCGGTACGAGTCGGCCCGCGCCCCAGCAGGGCGGGACCGCATCCGTGCCGCGGCCCTCGGGCGAGGTGGCCGCCCCGCGGCCGGCCACCGCGTCCGCCGCCCCGGTGGAGGAGACCGGCCCGATCTTCTTCGACGAGGTCGACGAGGAGAGTGAGCCGGGCGGATCCGGCGGATCCGGCGGATCCGGCGGACCGGGCGAGCAGGGGCAGGGCGGCGGCGGCCGTCCGGAGCCGGAACCCGCTTCCGTCTGGCAGGCCGACACCTCACGGCAGACCGGCTTCGGCGGCGAGCGCGACCGGCGCGTCTCCTGGGGCGGCCCGGAAGCGGTGTCCGGGCAGCCGGACGCTCCGGCTCCGGCCACGTCCGCTGCGGCTCCGGTCCCGGCCTCAGCTCCGGCTCCGGCCCCGGCTCCGGCTCCGGCTCCGGTGGACCCGCGCACGCCCGGCGCACCGGACCCGACGCGCGGTGCCCTTCCGGCGACGCGGGAGAGCGGTGACACCGGTGGCCGTCGCGGTGACGGGGACCGTCCGCCGACCGACGGTACGGTGACGATCCGCGCCGTGGGGCCGGGCGGTGAAGCCCGCACGCCGCGTCCGCGCGACGCGGGACCGGCGCCCGCCGACGGCACGCTGACGATCCGTGCGCTCACCCCGGGCCCCACGCCGCAGGGGCCGCAGGCGTCACAGGCACCGCAGACCCCGCGTCCGCCCCGGATCCCGCTGACCCCGCAGGCGCCGCACGCCCCGCGGCCCGCCCAGCCCCAACCCCAGGTACACGCCCCGGCGCCGACACCCGCGTTGCCGTCCGCGCAGGTGCCTGCCGCGACCCAGGGCCCGGTCCGGGTGCCCGGACTGAACCCCGTGCCCGTGCCCGTGCCCGTATCCCCGGCGCCCTGGGCGCGGCAGTCACACCAACTGGCCCAGCCCGAACAGCAGCAACAGCAGCAACAGCAACAGCAACAGCAACAGCAGCCGCAGCAACAACAGCAACACCAGGCGCAGCAGCAGCCGCAGCTCCCGCCACAGCATCAGCACCCGCCGCAGCAGGCCCACCAGCAGATGCCGGTCCAGCAGATGCCGACCCAGCAGCAGGGTCCCGTCGGGGCCGATCAGCCCGTCGTGCCCTGGAAGCCCCCGGTCGACGACCCCTTCCAGCAGCTCGCCAGGGCACAGACGTCGGCCAGGCCCGCCGGGCTCGGCAAGCGGTTCGCCGCCCGGCTGCTCGACACCCTCGTGCTCGGCGCGGTCGTCGGTGCCGTGAGCTTTCCGCTGGTCACCCGGGCGTTGGACCACATCGACGAGAAGATCACCGCGGCGAAGCAGTCCGGCGAGACGGTCACGGTCTGGCTCGTGGACGGCACCACCGCCGGGCTGTTCGGGGCCGTGCTCGGCGCGTTCCTGGTGCTCGGGTTCGTCCTGGAGGCGCTGCCCACCGCCAAGTGGGGCCGTACGCTCGGCAAGAAGCTCCTCGGCCTCGACGTGCGTGACATCGAGTCCCACGACTCACCCACGATGGGAGCGGCCCTGCGCCGCTGGCTGGTCTACGGGGTGCTGGGCATCCTCGTCATCGGCGTGGTCAACGTGCTGTGGTGCCTGATCGACCGCCCCTGGCGCCAGTGCTGGCACGACAAGGCGGCCCGCACCTTCGTGGCGGGCTGAGCGGGCTGAACTGTCCGCCCCGGACCGGGCGACCCGGACCGGGCGAACCGGACCGGCCGAACCGAACGCGCCGAACCGAACGGTCGCCCTTAGGCTCGTGGGCCGACGCCCCGTCCCCCGAACGCACCTGAGCCGTTGCGGGCGCCGGTGGGCCGGGGTGCACTGCCCCCATGAGCAACGACCAGCCGACGCCCGGCCAGCCGCCCGAGGACGACGATCCGTTCCTCAAGAAGCCGCAGGAGCCCCCGCCGCCGTCAGCGGGTTCGCCGTACGGCAGCGCCCCTCCGCCGCCCCCGCCACCGCCGTACGACCCGGGAGGCTACGGCGGCGGCTTCGGCGGGGTGGATCCGCTGGCCGGGATGCCGCCGCTCGCCCAGCCGGGCAAGCGGATCGTGGCGCGGCTGATCGACTTCCTCATCATCTCGATCCCGCTGTATCTGATCTCGCTGCCCTGGGGCGGCGCGATCGACGTCACGTCGGACAACGGCGACGACGGATTCGGCGACGCGGTCAGCAACTCGTACAGCGGGCATCAGCTGGTGTGGTCGCTGATCGCGCTGGTGGTCTACGTCGCGTACGACACGTACTTCACCCATAAGGACGGCCGGACCCTCGGCAAACGTCTGCTCAAGCTGCGCGTCGCGATGCTCAACGACGGGCGGGTGCCGGACATCAACTCGGCGCTGATGCGGGCCGTGGTGCTGTGGCTCCCGGCGCTGCTGTGCTGCCCGTGTCTGTGGTGGCTGATCAACATCGTGCTGATGTTCACCGACAAGCCCTACCGGCAGGGGCTCCAGGACAAGGCGGCGAAGACCGTGGTCGTCAGTGTCCCGTGACGCGGCCCGGCCGCGGATACGGGCCGTCGGCGGTCGGCAGCGGGTGGCCGGCGCCCGGCGGTGGTTCAGCGGCGCAGCGAGTGCTGCCCCGCGCTCTCGGAGGAGTGGGCCGCGGGAATCCCCGCGCCGATCCCGTCCAGGGCCTGTCGCGTACGGGCGGCGGTGGCGCGCGCTTCTGCCGTCCGGGCCCCGCGCACCGTTTTCCCGCGCTGCGGGGCGGGTACGGTCACCGCCACCAGCAGACCGAGCGCGAGCGCGGCGGCGCAGATGACGGCCACGCCGACGCCCGTGTCCGTCCGGGACAGCAGCAGCGTGGCGAGGGTCGTGAAGACGACGGTGACCGAACCGTAGACGAGCTGTGCGGCAGTCGGACGCGGCATGGCGGTATCCGTCCTAGGGACATCGGATGGGGCGGTCGCTCAATCGGAATCGCCCGGCACGGTCGCACGGTCGTCCGGTCAAGCGACTCTACGACGGTGGATGCCCGAGCCGGGCCGGTAGTAAGCACGGCCTAACCCGCGGCGTCGGTGCACAGGGGGCGCACGGAGTCACGCGCCCCGCCAACCGGACGGGTCGGCGCGCCCGTTGCCGTTGTGGATCGTCCGGATACCGGAAAGGTGCTCCTGCATAGTGCACTTGGTCTGTTCAAGTCAAGGTCTGTCTTTTCTCTCGTAACTCCGATCAAATGTCGTCACTTGTGACGCGTTGAACGCGCGCGGCCCTTCTTCACCCCCCTTGGCCGCGGTCGCGGACGCCGGGGAGGACTGCATCAAGTGACCACTAAGAGACGGGCGCTTCGCGCCACCGCTGTTGTCGTGGCCATGGCCGCGACGGCCGCGACCGCGTCGGCCTTCGCCACGGCCCAGGCAGATGACAAGACGTCAGGCTCGGGCGCATCCATCGTCGACCGCCGCGATCCGGGGTCGGCGAAGGGGCAGGAGCACAACCTGGAAGGCCCCTTCAGCGAGAAGCAGGACGCCCAGCGTCAGGCCGCGCTGGAGCAGGTCCTCTCCGGCGACAAGAAGGTGTCGACCCGCGGCGGCTCCAAGGTCGTCAAGCTCGGCAAGAACAAGTACGTCGAGCTCGGCCGCGAGAAGACCGACAAGATCTTCACCATCCTGGTGGAGTTCGGCGACAAGGTCGACAACACGACCATGGTCGACCCGGACGGTGACGGCCCCAAGCCGCCCGTCCCGAAGTACGGCGGCACGCCCGGCCCGGCGCACAACAAGATAGCCAAGCCGGACCCGGCGAAGGACAACAGCACCGCCTGGAAGGCCGACTACAACCAGAAGCACTTCCAGGAGCTCTACTTCGGTGAGGGCAAGGGCGTCAACTCGCTCAAGACCTACTACGAGAAGACGTCCTCCGGGCGCTACTCGGTCGACGGCGAGGTCTCGGACTGGGTGAAGGTCCCGTACAACGAGGCCCGTTACGGCTCCAACTACTGCGGTGCGAGCAACTGCGCCAACGTCTGGGACACCGTGCGCGACGGCGTCAACGCCTGGGTCGCCGACCAGAAGGCCAAGGGCCGCACCCTGGAGCAGATCAAGGCCGACCTGGCGGAGTACGACCAGTGGGACCGTTACGACTTCGACGGTGACGGCAACTTCAACGAGCCCGACGGCTACATCGACCACTTCCAGCTGGTCCACGCCGGTGAGGACGAGTCCGCGGGCGGCGGCGCCGAGGGCACCAACGCCATCTGGGCGCACCGCTGGTACGCGTACGGCACCAACGCCGGGGCCACGGGCCCGACGGGCAACAAGGCCGGTGGCGCCGAGATCGGCGACACGGGCATCTGGGTCGGTGACTACACCGCGCAGCCCGAGAACGGCGGCCTGGGCGTCTTCGCCCACGAGTACGCCCACGACCTCGGTCTGCCGGACCTCTACGACACCACCAACAACGGCGAGAACTCGGTCGGCTTCTGGTCCCTGATGTCGGCGGGCTCCTGGCTCGGCACCGGCACCGGCGAGATCGGCAACCTGCCGGGCGACATGACCTCGTGGGACAAGCTCCAGCTGGGCTGGCTCGACTACGACAAGGCCAAGGCCGGTACGAAGTCGACCCACAAGCTGGGCGTCTCGGAGTACAACACCAAGAACAAGCAGGCGCTCGTCGTCGAGCTGCCCGAGAAGGCCGTCACCACGACTGTCACCAAGCCCGCCGAGGGCTCGAAGCAGTGGTGGAGCGACATGGGTGACAACCTGGCGAACACCCTGACCCGCTCGGTCGACCTGACCGGCAAGTCCGCCGCGTCGCTGGACCTTTCGGGCTGGTACGACATCGAGGCCGACTACGACTACCTCTACACCGAGGTGTCGGACAACGGCGGCACCAGCTGGACCGCGCTCGACGGCACGGCCGACGGCAAGGCGCTCCCGCGCGACGCCAGCGACAAGCCGGCCCTGACCGGTGTCTCGGGCGCCATCAAGAAGCTCTCCTTCCCGCTGAACGCCTACGCGGGCAAGAAGATCGACCTCCGCTTCCGCTACCAGACGGACGGCGGCGCGGGCGGCAAGGGCTTCACGGCCGACGCCATCACGGTCACCGCCGACGGTGCCGCGCTGTTCACGGACAACGCCGAGGCCGACGACAACGGCTGGACCGCCAAGGGCTTCTCGCGGATCGGTGAGTCGTTCACCAACGACTACCCGCAGTACTACATCGCCGAGAACCGCCAGTACGTGTCGTTCGACAAGACCCTCAAGGTCGGCCCGTACAACTTCGGCTTCTCGAAGTCCCGTCCGGACTGGGTGGAGCACTACGCCTACCAGAACGGTCTGATGGTGTGGCTCTGGGACACCTCCCAGAAGGACAACAACACCTCCGTCCACCCGGGCCAGGGTCTGATCCTGCCGATCGACTCGCACGCCAAGCCGCTGAAGTGGAAGGACGGCACGGTCCTGCGCAACAAGATCCAGCCGTTCGACGCGCCGTTCAGCTGGTGGCCGAACCAGGGCTTCACGCTGCACAACGCCGACGTGCCGCTGCGGATCAAGCCGTCGCTGGGCGTCCCGGTCTTCGACGACCGCAAGGGGACGTACTGGTACGAGGAGAACCCGACGGGCAGCGTCAAGGTTTCTGACACCAACACCCGGATCTCGATCGTCAGCGAGCCGCTCAGCGGCTCCACGATGACCGTCAAGGTTGGTCCGTCGACCAAGTAATCCGGTATCACCGCAGGTCAAAGCATGATCGGCCGTCGCCCTCTAGCGGGCGGCGGCCGTTCGTGTTTAGGTGCGTCTTGTTCATATCCTTATTGACACGACGTCTCATGGGGGAGCGCGGAGCATGGCCGGCGGAGGTTTTTGCAGATTGCCCAACGGCACGGTGGTGGTGGCACTCACCCTCACCCGTCCGGCGGACGGAGCCGGGCCCGGAGCCCCGGTACGGGTGCTCGTGCACGCCGCCAACCGGGCGCGCGCCCTGACCCGGCTGCGCAACCTGGGGCTGCGCGCGGTCTATCTCCGGGGCAATGCCCAGCCGCCCACGCCGGACGAGATCACGGCGGTACTGCACCACCCGGACGGCCTGCTGTGGCGGGCGGCGCCCCAGACCGGCCAGGAGCTCTGGCACCCCATACGGGCCCTGCTGGGCCCCGCCGGATACGCGGGCCCGGCCCGCCCGGCCGCGTAGCCCAGCCCGCGCGCGTGGCCCCGCCCTACGGGGTACCGGCGACGACCGGCTTGCCGGAGAGCTTCACGCCCGCGGTACGGAGCTCCTCCAGCGCCCGCTCCGTGGTCGCCCCGGCGACCCCGGCGGTCAGCTCCAGGAGTACGTGCGTGGTGAAGCCCTCGCGGGCGGCGTCCAGGGCGGTGGCCCGGACGCAGTGGTCGGTCGCGATGCCGACCACGTCGACCTCGGTGACGGAGCGGTCGCGCAGCCACTGGGTGAGGCCGACCCCGTTCTCGTCGAGCCCCTCGAAGCCGCTGTACGCCGCGGCGTACGCCCCCTTGTCGAAGACGGCGTCGATGGCGCCCGAGGCGACGGCGGGGGCGAAGTTGGGGTGGAAGCCCACCCCCTCCGTACCGGCTACGCAGTGCACCGGCCAGGAGTGCTCGAAGTCGGGCTGCGAGGAGAAGTGGTCACCCGGGTCGACATGGTGGTCACGGGTGGCCACCACATGGCGGTAGCCGGCCTGGGCCTCGCCGATCAGGTCGGTGATGGCGGCGGCGACATCGGCGCCGCCCGCCACCGCGAGGCTGCCGCCCTCGCAGAAGTCGTTCTGAACGTCCACGACGATCAAGGCGCGGTGCATGGCGGGTGTCCTTAGGTGGGGGAGAGGCGGCGCTTCGGCGGTGAGCGTACGGGGTTCACGGGGATGTCATGGAGCGGGACGCCACCGAGCGTAGAGACTTGGCCCGCACAATCAAGCCCACCCGGCGATCGCGGGCATTGCCTGTCACGCCGGACGCTCCGGCCGCATCTCGCCACTGCCCCGCCCCCGTTCCCCCACACGTATTCGGCCTCACACGTATTCGGTCGGAAGCACCGGCTCGCCACGTGACAGCTGGATCGCCGACATCGGCAGCCCCTTGAGCGCCGTGACGTGCCGCTCCCGGGCCGCCTCCAGCGGTTCGCGGGCGACGACCTCGCCGCCCCGCACCAGCTCCACCAGCAGCTGCCGTGCGGCCAGCTCCTCGGGCACGGGGCCGGTGCCGACCACCTCCGCCTCGGCCACGCCGTGCTCGTCGAGCCGGCGCGCGGCCCACTTGCGTCCGCCCACCGACGACTTCGCGCCGAGCGACTTCTTCGCGACCGGCCGCATCGTCTCCGCGGGATCGGCGGACCGGGCGCGGGCGACCAGCTTGTAGACCATGGAACAGGTCGGCTGCCCGCTCCCGGTGACCAGCTGCGTGCCCACCCCGTAGGCGTCGACCGGCGCTGCGGCCAGCGAGGCGATGGCGTACTCGTCCAGGTCCGAGGTCACCACGATCTTCGTCCCGGTGGCGCCCAGCTCGTCCAGCTGCTGCCGTACCCGGTGCGCGACCAGCAGCAGGTCCCCGGAGTCGATCCGTACCGCACCGAGCTCGGGCCCGGCGACCTCGACCGCCGTACGGACCGCCTCGGCCACGTCGTACGTGTCGACCAGCAGCGTCGTGCTCCGGCCCAGCGAGTCCACCTGCGCCCGGAACGCGTCGCGCTCGCTGTCGTGGAGCAGGGTGAAGGCGTGCGCGCTCGTCCCCACGGTCGGGATGCCGTAGCGGAAGCCCGCGGCCAGGTCCGAGGTGGTGTCGAAGCCGCCCACGTACGCGGCGCGCGCCGAGGCGACGGCCGACAGCTCGTGCGTTCGGCGGGCCCCCATCTCGATCAGCCCGCGGCCACCCGCGGCGGCCGACATCCGGGAGGCGGCGGCGGCGATCGCCGAGTCGTGGTTGAGGATCGACAGGATCACCGTCTCCAGCAGCACGCACTCGGCGAAGGAGCCCTCCACCCGCAGGATCGGCGAGCCGGGGAAGTACACCTCGCCCTCGGGGTAGCCCCAGATGTCGCCGCTGAAGCGGTAACCGGCCAGCCATTCGAGTGTGGGCTCGTCGACGATCTTCTGCTGGCGCAGGAAGGCGATCATCTCGTCGTCGAAGTGGAAGTTCTCCACCGCGTCGAGCACCCGGCCGGTGCCCGCGACGACGCCGTAGCGCCGACCCTCCGGCAGCCGCCGCGTGAAGGCCTCGAAAACGGAGCGCCGGTCCGCGGTGCCGGCCTTCAGGGCGGCCTGCACCATGGTCAGCTCGTACTGGTCGGTGAAGAGTGCGGTCGACGGCACACCGACCCGTCGCCCAAGGTCCGCTGAGTTCATGGCTGGGATGCTACCCCCTATTTCGTCAAAGTGACGAGATGTGGGGTCCGTTTGTGCGCCGACCCCCTCCGGGTGGCAGCATGGGGTAGGTGAGCGTTGCTGCCCCCGTAGAGATCGAACGTCCAGAGTCGGCCGAGGAGACCTTCGCGGTCCCCGAGCCGGACGTCCCCTGGGTGACGCTGGTGCACAACGACCCGGTGAACCTCATGAGCTATGTGGCCTATGTCTTCCAGGCGTACTTCGGCTATCCGAAGGACAAGGCCCACAAGCTCATGCTCGACGTGCACCAGAAGGGCCGCGCCGTCGTCTCCAGCGGAAGCCGCGAGGAGATGGAGCGCGATGTCCAGGCCATGCACGGCTACGGCCTCTGGGCCACCCTGACCCAGGACCGCAACTAGGCCCCGCGCCACGCGTCCACCACCGCTTCCGTACCGCCCCTGCCCCGCCCGACCCACCATCGGAGAATCCATGGCCGGCCACTTCGAGGCCACCCCCGGCGGCGGCGCGGCCGTCGCGCTCGACGAGGTCGAGATCTCCATCCTGCGCTCCCTCGCCGTCCAGCTGCTGGAACTGATCGGTCCGGGCAACGAGCCCGCCGAGGGTGAGGACCCGCTCGCCGCCCTCTTCGCCGAGGGTCCGAGCGAACCGCCCGCCGACCCCGCCCTGGCCCGGCTCTTCCCCGAGGCGTACGGGGACGAGGACAAGGAGCTGCGCGAGGCGTCCGCCGAATTCCGCCGCTTCACCGAGAACGACCTGCGCACCCGCAAGCGCGAGGACGCCCTCGCCGTCGTACGGACCCTGGACGCGCTGACGCCCTCCGGGAACGGCGGTGCCGTCCTCGCGCTCACCGCCGAGGAGTGCCGCAACTGGCTCGGCGCCCTCAACGACCTGCGGCTCACCATCGGCACCCGTCTGGAGGTGTCCGACGAGGACGAGGGCCAGGAGGGCTCGCTCTACCGCCTCCCCGACAGCGACCCGCGCAAGCCGATGGTGATGGCCTACCTCTGGCTGGGCGCGCTCCAGGAGACGCTCGTCGAGACGCTGATGTCCTGACGGGCGTCCCGTAATCCATGGCTGGCCACCCTTGGCCGGATATGGCGGGCCATCCTTCGGCCGGATGCGGGGCTTCGCTCAGCGGACGCTCAAATCCGGATAACGATCCCGTCACCTGAACGGCCTTTTTTGCAGCGGCTGGAAACTCTTGTCCGCTTTTTCCTGTGGTGTGCGCCACAGAATGTCCGGTGGATCGCCCGGGGGCCCGTGATAAATCTTCACGACCACCCGGGGACGCCACCCCTGTTCCCGGGGGCGCTACAAGTCGGCCGAACGCCGGCGGCACTCCATCCATATCCGGGGGGATCAGGACCTGATCCGCAGCCTGCGAAGGCGCGGATCGGCGTGGAGAAAGGCGCATCACCATGACATCGGCTGAGGTCGACAAGGGGCACGCCGGCCAGGAGGCCGAAGCTGCCGGAAACAGCGGCGAGGGATACCAGCGCGCTCTGGGCGCCCGCCAGATCCAGATGATCGCCATCGGCGGCGCCATCGGGACCGGGCTCTTCCTCGGTGCGGGCAAGGCCATCGACCGGGCCGGTCCCAGCCTCATCCTGGCCTATGCGATCGCGGGCCTGGTCATCTTCTTCATCATGCGGGCCCTCGGCGAACTCCTCATGTACCGCCCGGTGTCCGGCTCCTTCTCGGAGTACGCCCGTGAATTCCTCGGGCCGTTCTTCGGATTCGTCACCGGCTGGACGTACTGGCTCTTCTGGGTCGTCACCGGAATCACCGAGGTCACCGCCGCCGCCACCTATATGACGTACTGGTGGAACATTCCGCAGTGGCTGTCCGCACTGGTCTTCACGATTATTCTGTACGGCGCCAACCTGATCTCCGTGAAGCTCTTCGGTGAGCTGGAGTTCTGGTTCTCGATGGTCAAGGTCACCGCGATCATCGGCATGATTCTCATCTGCGCCGGAGTCCTCACGATCGGCTTCTCCGACGCCGCCGACACCGCGACCGTCGCCAATCTGTGGAACGACGGTGGCTTCTTCCCCCAGGGCATCACCGGCACGCTGATGACCCTCCAGATCGTGATGTTCGCCTTCCTGGCCGTCGAACTCGTCGGCGTGACCGCGGGCGAGTCCAAGGACCCCAAGACCGTCCTGCCCAAGGCGATCAACACCGTGCCGTGGCGCATCGCCGTCTTCTACGTCGGCGCGCTGATCATGATCCTTTCGGTGGTGCCGTGGAGCACGTTCAAGCCCGGCGTCTCGCCGTTCGTGAAGGCGTTCGAGGAGATGGGCCTCGGCGTCGGGGCGGCGATCGTCAACTTCGTCGTCCTGACCGCGGCGCTCTCCTCCTGCAACTCCGGCATGTACTCCACCGGCCGCATGCTGCGTGACCTCGCCCTCAACGGGCAGGGCCCGCGGGCCTTCACCAAGCTCACGAGGAACGGCCTGCCGTTCATCGGCACCACCTTCTCGGCCGCGCTGATGCTCGTCGGCGTGTGGATCAACTACCAGTGGCCGGGGCAGGCGTTCAACTACGTCGTCTCCTTCGCGACCATCTCCGGCATGTGGGCCTGGATCATGATCCTGTTCAGCCAGCTCCGCTTCCGCTTCCTGGCCGACCGGGGCGTGCTCCCGCAGTCCACGTTCAAGGCCCCCGGATCCCCGTACACCAGCGTGTTCGCGCTCGCCTTCATCGGCATGGTCATCGTGATGATGGCCATCGACAAGGAAGCCCGGGTCTCGCTGTACTGCGCACCGGTCTGGGCCCTGATCCTCGGCGTCTCCTACCTGATGCTCAAGGCCCGCGACCCGGAGAACACGGCCTTCGCCAAGAAGTGACCTGCCCGGCCGCCCCAACGGCCGGAACGTCCAGCATGCGGGCCCGTCCGTACCACTCCTCGGTACGGACGGGCCCGCTGCTTATCCTGGACGCCATGCTGACCATCACCCAGGCCCTGTTCGACCAGATCGTCGCCCACTCCCGCGCCGACCACCCCGACGAGGCGTGCGGAGTCGTCGCGGGACCGGCCGGAACGGGGCGCGCCGAACGGTTCATCCCCATGCTCAACGCCGCCCGCTCGCCCACGTTCTACGAGTTCGACTCGGCCGACCTCCTCAAGCTCTACCGCGAGATGGACGACCGCGACGAGGAGCCCGTGATCGTCTACCACTCGCACACGGCGACCGAGGCGTACCCCTCCCGCACCGACGTCACGTACGCCAACGAACCCGGCGCCCACTACGTCCTCGTCTCCACCGCGGACACCGACGAGGCGGGCCCGTTCCAGTTCCGCTCGTACCGCATCGTGGACGGCGAGATCACGGAGGAGGACGTCAAGGTCATCGCGACCTACTGACGCCCGCGAGCTGCTGACGCCGGCGGCCTATCGGCACATGCGATCTGCCGGTGCCCGCGAGCTGTCGGCGCCCGCGAGCCGCTGAGACCACTGAGGGTCGCCTTACCGGCGCCGCGGCCGGGTCTGGCACACTGCACCCAGACCCAACGAGGCGGCAGGACCCAGGAAGCCGGTGCGAGTCCGGCACGGTCCCGCCACTGTGACCGAACCCCGTCCACGAGGACCGGGGCTCGGCAGTCAGGAACTGGCCTGCCGCCTTCTCGCACCGACCAGGGGACGCGGAAATCCCCCGGAGAGGCCCCGCCATGTTCCGGCGCACCCCCGCGCTCATAGCCGCCGCCGTGCTGCTCCCGCTCGCCCTCACCGCCTGTTCCGCCACGGACGCCGACAACGGCTCCAAGGACCCGGCCGACGGAGCCGCGTCGTCCGCGGGCTTCCCGTACACCGTCACCAACTGCGGTGTCACCACGACGTACAAGGCACCGCCGAAGCGCGCCGTCACCATGAACCAGCACGTCACCGAAGTGATGCTGGAACTGGGCCTCGCCAAGTCCCTGGTCGGCACCGCCTACCTCGACGACAAGGTCCTGCCGAAGTACGAGAACCAGTACAGGGCCGTCCCCGTACTCGCCAAGGAGTACCCCTCGTACGAGCAGCTCCTCGCCGCCACCCCCGACTTCGTCTACGGCGGATACGCCACCGCGTTCGCCGCGGGCGACGGCCGCAGCCGCGAGGCGCTCAAGAAGTCCGGCATCGACACCCGGCTCAACACCGAGTACTGCTCCAAGGGCGACACCGCGATGGACGCCCTCTACGAGGAGGTCCGCGAGGTCGGCCACACCTTCGGCGTCACCCGCCGCGCCGAAACCTGGATCGACGAGGCCAAGGCCACCAACGCCGCCACGGCGAAGAAGCTCAAGTCCGTCCAGCCGGTCTCCGTCTTCGTCTACGACAGCGGCGACAAGACGGCCTTCACCGCGGGCGGCAAGGGCATCGGCAACGAGCTGATCACCCGGGCCGGCGGCCGCAACGTCTTCGCCGACCTCGACAAGGCATTCGGCGACGCCTCCTGGGAGAACGTCGTCGCCCGCAATCCCGACGTCATCGTCATCTACGACTACGGCGCCACCACCGTCGCCCAGAAGAAGAAGCGCCTCCTGGAGGACCCGGCACTCGCCGACGTCCCCGCGATCAAGAACAAGCGGTTCGCCGTCCTCCCGCTCTCCGACGCGGTCCTCGGTGTCCGCGCCCCCGCGGCGGTCGGCAAGCTCGCCGCACAGCTGCACCCGGAGATACCCGAGGGCACGCCCGGCGAGGCGACCACCGCGCCGTGAGCTGCCGCACTCCAGCCGCCCCGCGGCGGCTGCTGCGCTACACCCTGGTCACCGGCGTCCTCGCCGTCGTCCTCGGCGCAGCCGTACTCGCCGCGCTCGCCCTCGGCTCCGTCCGCATCCCGCCCGGCCAGGTACTGGACATCCTGACCGGGCGGGCCGGACCGGGCCCGTTCCGCACGATCGTCCTCGACGTCCGGCTGCCCCGGGTCCTGCTCGGCATCGTCGTCGGCGCCGGACTCGCCGTGATCGGCACCGTCCTCCAGGCGCTCGTACGCAACCCGCTCGCCGACCCGTTCCTCCTCGGCGTCTCCTCCGGCGCCTCCACCGGAGCGGTCCTCGTGATCGTCCTCGGCGTCGGCGCGGGCATCGCCACCACCGTCACCATCCCCGCCGCCGCCTTCGTGGGCGCACTCGCCTCACTGCTGCTCGTCTACACCCTGGCCCGCGGCGGATCCGGCCTCACCACCAACCGGCTCGTCCTCGCCGGAGTCGCCGTCTCCTACATCCTGTCCGCCCTCACCAGCCTCATCCTGGTCACCTCGGCCCGCGCCGACCACCTCCAGGAAGTCCTCTACTGGACCCTCGGCGGCCTCGGCGCCGCCCGCTGGGACATGCTCGCGCTCCCGTCGGCCGTCCTCGTCGCCGGTACGGCCCTGCTCCTCACCCTCGCCCGCCCGCTCGACCTGCTGCTCGTCGGCGAGGAGGGCGCCACCGTCCTCGGCCTCGACACCGCACGCTTCCGGGCCGGCGTCTTCGTCCTCGCCTCGCTGCTCACCGGCGCCCTCGTCGCGTACAGCGGAGCGATCGGCTTCGTCGGCCTGATGGTCCCGCACATGGCCCGGATGGCCGTCGGCGCCGGACACCGCGCCCTGCTCCCGGTGGCCGCGCTCGGCGGCGCGCTCTTCCTGGTCCTGGCCGACCTGGCGGCGCGCACGATCGCCGCACCCCAGGACATCCCGGTCGGCGTCCTCACCGCCCTGACCGGCGGCCCGTTCTTCCTCTGGATGCTCCGCCGCCGCCCCGAAGGAGCACCCGCATGACCACCCTGCGCACCGAGGGCCTCTCGTACGGGACCGGCGCCGGCCGCCACCTCGTCGACGCCGTCGACCTGACCGCCGCCGACGGTGAGACGGTCGGCCTCGTCGGCCCGAACGGCAGCGGCAAGACGACCCTCCTGCGCTGCGTGTACGGAACCCTCCGCCCCACCCACGGCCGGGTGCTGCTCGACGGCGACGACCTCGCCACCCTCCCCGTCAAGGCCCGCGCCCGCCGCATCGCCACCGTCCCGCAGGACGGCCAGGCCGGCTTCGAACTGACCGTCTCCCAGGTCGTGGCCATGGGCCGGGCCCCGCACAAACGCTTCTGGGAAGCGGACACCGCCGCCGACGCCGAGCTGGTCACCCGGGCCCTCGACCGGGTGGGGATCGCCGGCCTCGCGCCCCGTGCCTTCGTCTCCCTCTCCGGCGGCGAACGCCAGCGCGCACTGGTCGCCCGGACCCTCGTCCAGGAGCCGTCGCTCATCGTCCTGGACGAGCCCACCAACCACCTGGACATCCGCTACCAGCTGGAGATCCTCTCCCTGGTCCGCGAACTCGGCACGACGAACCTCCTCGCCCTGCACGACCTGAACCTCGCCGCGTATTACTGCGACCGGCTCTACGTGCTCCAGGCCGGCCGGGTCGTCGCCTCGGGCACCCCGGCCGAGGTCCTCACGCCCGAGCTGCTGGCCGACGTCTACGGAGTGACGGCCGAGGTCACGACCCACCCCACGACGGGCGCCCCGACGGTCGTCTACCTCCCCGGCGGCCCCGGCGTTCCGCATGGTGA
Organism: Streptomyces sp. NBC_01433; assembly: GCF_026340105.1. Taxonomy (NCBI): domain Bacteria; kingdom Bacillati; phylum Actinomycetota; class Actinomycetes; order Kitasatosporales; family Streptomycetaceae; genus Streptomyces; species Streptomyces sp. NBC_01433. The sequence goes on from NZ_JAPEPM010000001.1 coordinate 3,694,906, forward strand.
ACGCTTGTCTTCCACCATGTGAGATCACACTCGGGATTCCCGGCCGGGAATCGATACGATGACCGCATGGTTCCCCATGACGTGAGCATCAAGACGCCGGGCACGCTGCTCGTCGCGCGGCTGCACGTCGACCTGTGCAGGCTTGCCAGCGCGATCTGTCCGGGCTGAAGCCTGCCCGTGAGCCGCACGGCCTGAGCCGCGGTCCGAGCGCCCACCCACACGCCCCACCCCCTGCGCGGGGGCAGAAACGCGCGCCCCACGCCACCTCTCCGCATTCGACAGGAGCCCACGCCATGGCCATCGAGGTCCGCATCCCCACCATCCTTCGCACCTACACCGACGGCGCCAAGGCGGTCGAGGGCAGCGGGGAGACCCTCGCAGACCTCTTCGTCGACCTGGAGAGCCGCCACAACGGCATCCGTGAGCGCATCGTCGACGGCGGCGAGCTCCGCCGCTTCGTGAACGTCTACCTCAACGACGAGGACGTCCGCTTCCTCGACGGCATCGGCACCAAGCTCAGCGACGGCGACAACGTCACCATCCTCCCGGCCGTCGCCGGTGGCATGCGCTGATGCGGTACGACTCCCCGCTGGCGGCCGTGGGCAACACACCACTGGTGCGTCTGCCCCGGCTGTCGCCGTCCGACGACGTCCGCATCTGGGCCAAGCTGGAGGACCGCAACCCCACCGGCTCGATCAAGGACCGCCCCGCGCTCCACATGGTCGAACAGGCGGAGAAGGACGGCCGCCTGACACCCGGTTGCACGATCCTCGAACCGACCAGCGGCAACACCGGCATCTCGCTCGCCATGGCGGCCAAGCTCAAGGGCTACCGCATCGTGTGCGTCATGCCGGAGAACACCTCGCAGGAGCGGCGCGACCTGCTGGCCATGTGGGGCGCCGAGATCGTCTCCTCCCCGGCCGCGGGCGGCTCCAACACCGCCGTCCGCGTCGCCAAGGAACTGTCGGCCGAGCACCCCGACTGGGTCATGCTCTACCAGTACGGCAACCCGGACAACGCGGGCGCCCACTACGCCACCACCGGCCCGGAGATCCTCACCGACCTCCCGTCCATCACCCACTTCGTCGCGGGCCTCGGCACCACCGGCACCCTCATGGGCGTCGGCCGCTACCTGCGCGAACACAAGCCGGACATCACGATCGTCGCCGCCGAGCCGCGGTACGACGATGTCGTCTACGGCCTCCGCAACCTGGACGAGGGCTTCGTCCCCGAGCTGTACGACGCCTCGGTGCTGACCACCCGCTTCTCGGTCGGCTCGGCCGACGCGGTCACCCGCACCCGGGAACTCCTCCAGCAGGAGGGCATCTTCGCGGGCGTCTCCACCGGCGCCGCCCTCCACGCGGCGATCGGCGTCGGCCTCAAGGCGGTCAAGGCCGGCCGGAGCGCGGACATCGTGTTCGTCGTCGCGGACGGCGGCTGGAAGTACCTGTCCACGGGCGTCTACACGGCCCCCACCACAGAAGCCGCCATCGAAACCCTGCACGGCCAACTCTGGGCCTGAGGTTTTCAGCCCGTCGGGCCATCTCAAGCCCGTCGGGCAACCATCTCAAGCCCGTCCGGCAACCATCTCAAGCCCGTCCGGCGATTGAGGACAAAAAGGGGGGCCCGGGGGCTCCGCCCCCGGTTTCGGGAAGGGGCGGGTAGGGGACAGGCCCGCCGCAGGCGCCCCCACCCGCCCACCCCCGTCACCCCAGCCCCCGCACCCGCTCCCACACCCCCGGATCAACCCCACCCACCCGCCGCCGGAACCCCCGCACCGCCACATCCCGCAACTCATCCGTCTCCAGGAAGCTCTGCCGCCCCCGCACATCGCCCACCGTCCCCGGCGGCAGCGCGATCACCCCGGGCCGCTCGACGTGATGCTTGCTGGTGATCTTGGCGACGACGGCCCGGTCACCCCGTACCGACAGCACCAGGCACGGCCGGTCCTTCGCCCCGGGCCCGTCCTCGTACGGCACCTCGGCCCACCAGATCTCGCCCGGCCGCGGCGTACCACCGCCCCCGCGAGCCGGCGTCGAGGGTTTCCCCGGCGGCCGGGTCCGCCCACCGGGCCGCTCCGCCCCACGGCCGACGGCGCGACCGCCCCCGCGACCGGCCCCGCGGTCCCGCCGCCGCGGCCGACGACCCGACCGGCCCCGCCCGTCCACCACCGCGGCGACGAGCGCGAGCAGAACCACGGCGACCAGCGCCACCCACCAGGTCGTGTTCATCCCCCGACCGTACCGGCGCCCGCGCGGCACGCCCGGCCCCGGCCCGCGGCGGCCTTCCATCGAACCGGTGACAGAGCAGGTGAGTTCCCCCACAACGGCAGGCCGCAGAGGAGCGACCAGCTGTTTCGCGCCTTACGCTCAACGAACCGTACGAACCGCACGAACCCTCCCCGTTCCCACGTCTCGGAGGTTCACGTTCCATGAAGCTCACCGTCGTCGGCTGCTCAGGCTCCTTCCCGTCCGCGGGTTCGGCGTGCTCCAGCTACCTCGTAGAGGCCGACGGCTTCCGGCTGCTCCTCGACATGGGCAACGGCGCCCTCGGCGAGCTCCAGCGCCACGTCGGTCTGTACGACCTCGACGCGATCTTCCTCAGTCACCTCCATGCCGATCACTGCATCGACATGTGCGCCTACTTCGTCGTGCGCTACTACCGGCACGACGGCGGCCGCCCCGCCCCGATCCCGGTCTACGGCCCCGACGGCACCGAACAACGCCTGATCACCGCCCATGCGGACACCCCGTCCGACCGGGCGATGAGCGAGGTGTTCGACTTCCACACGCTCAAGTCGGGCACCTTCGAGATCGGCCCCTTCTCGATTCGTACGGAGAAGGTCTGCCACCCCGTCGAGACCTTCGGCATCCGCGTCGAGCACGGCGGCCGCACCCTCACCTACTCCGGTGACACGGGCACCTGCGAGGCCCTGGACGAACTCGCCGAGGGCGCGGACCTGTTCCTCTGCGAGGCGTCGTTCGTCCACGGCAAGGAGGACATCCCGGACCTCCACCTCAATGGCCGCGAGGCCGGAGAGTGCGCCGCACGCGCACGGGCGGGACGCCTCGTCCTCACGCACATCCCGCCGTGGACCGACGCCGCGCGCAACATGGCCGACGCCCGCGCCGTCTACCGGGGCCCCGTGGAGCTGGCCGTACCCGGTGCGGTCTACGAGATCTGAGAGCGGTGGGCGCGCCCGGCCGGGTGACTGCCGGACTGCCGGGATGATCGTCGGAATCGCGCGGGAACAGGACCTCGACGGATTCCTCGGCCTGGCGTCACAGGTAGAACACTGGTTCGGCCCGATGGTCCAGGACGCCGGATTCCGGACCGCGGTGGAGCGGCACATCCGTGCATCGGCGGCCCTCGTCGCCACCGCTACGCCACCACTGACCTGGGCCCCGGCACCGTCGAAGTGGTCACCTTCGGGGCCGATCACCCCGGTGCCGTCGACAGCGGGGCCCGCGCCTTCTACGAGAGCCTCGGGTTCCGCGCCGGTGAGGCCACCGACCCGGGCCCGGAGGGCGGCTCCCGGCAGATCTACCGCCTGACCGTCCCCGCCTGACCGGCTGTCCCAGCCCGACCGTCCCCGACCTGACCGGCCCCGCCCGACGTCCCCGCCCTACCACCTGGGGCGGCGGGCGAACGTGGCGAAGCCCCCGCCCTCCCGAGCAAGGGGAGGGCGGGGGCTTCGACGTCGGCGTACGGCTGAGGTCTACTTCGCCTCGGCCTTGAGGATCTCGGCGAGCTCCTCGTCCGACTCACGGCCCGGAGTCGGCAGGTTGAACTTGGTGATCGCGAAGCGGAAGACCACGTAGTAGACGACCGCGAAGCAGAGCCCGACCAGCACCAGCAGCCAGGGCTTCGTCGCGATGCCGAGGTTCAGGAGGAAGTCGATCAAGCCTGCCGAGAACCCGAAGCCGTCCTTCATGCCCAGGCCCCAGGTCAGGGCCATCGAGACACCGGTCAGCACCGCGTGGATCGCGTACAGCACCGGCGCGATGAACATGAACGTGAACTCGATCGGCTCGGTCACACCCGTCACGAAGGCGGTGAGTGCCAGCGAGAACATCATCCCGCCGACGATCTTGCGGCGCTCCGGACGGGCACAGTGGACGATCGCGAGACAGGCCGCCGGGAGGGCGAACATCATGATCGGGAAGAAGCCGGTCATGAACTGTCCGGCCGTCGGGTCACCGGCCAGGAAGCGGCTGATGTCGCCGCTCTTGCCCTCGTACGAACCGGCCTGGAGCCACGGGTACGAGTTCAGCAGGTGGTGCATGCCGACCGGGATCAGCGCGCGGTTGGCGACACCGAAGATGCCCGCGCCCACCGCGCCCGAACCGACCAGCCACTCACCGAAGTTGTGCAGCCCGGCACCGAGCACCGGCCAGATGTAGCCGAAGACGATGCCGATCAGCAGACCCGCGAAGGAGGAGAGGATCGGGATCAGACGGCGGCCGCTGAAGAAGCCCGCCCAGTCGGGCAGCTTTGTCCGGTGGAACTTCTGGTACAGCAGGGCGACGACTATGCCCATCACCACGCCGCCCAGCACACCGGCGTCGACCGGCTTGTCGGCCATGACGATCTTGTTGTCCACGACGGTCGCGACCTTGGTCAGGTTGCTGTCGGTGAAGGTGGCGAGCACGTTCTTGAAGACCAGATAGCCGGTGACCGCGGCGAGCGCGGTCGAGCCGTCCGACTTCTTGGCGAAGCCGATCGCGATACCGACGGCGAACAGCAGCGCCATGTTGTCGATGATCGCGTTGCCGCCCGCCGCCATGAAGCCGGCGAACTTGACGACGAAGTCCGGGAAGGAGTCCCGCCCGAGCATGTCGGGGTTGCCGAGCCGGACCAGGAGCGCGCCCGCCGGCAGCACCGCGACCGGCAGCATGAGGCTGCGGCCGATGCGCTGCATGACGGCCATCACGCCTGCGCCCTTCTTCTTGGTGACCGCGGGTGCGGTGTCAGCCGTCGACATCAACTTCCTCCATGGGGCACAGTGCCGCCCGGGTCATTGATGAAGGGAGGCGGCGACTCGAAGCAACGCGGCAGATGGCCACGTGGTCTGGACCACTCAGTGGTGTAGACCAGTTTTAGCATGGTGAGGGTTAGATAAGGAACCTGCGATTAACCAATTCTTCGCAGTAGCAGATCAGGCACTTTCGGTGACATGACGAAGGCCCCCGAACCGGATGGTCCGAGGGCCTTGCGTGACCGGGACCGAAGTCCCGTTGTAGGGCTGCTACTTGGTGAGATCTTCCTCGATCTCCTTCTCCAGCTCCTTGGGTTCGCGCCCGGGGGTCTGAAGGTTGAACTTGGTGATCGCGAACCGGAAGATGACGTAGTAGATCACCGCGAAGCACAGTCCGATCGGGATGATCAGCCACGGTTTCGTGTCCAGATGCCAGTTGACCACGTAGTCGATCAAGCCCGCCGAGAAGCTGAATCCCGCATGGACCCCCAGCACCCAGGTGACGCCCATCGAGACACCGGTGAGGACCGCGTGCACGCCGTACAGCAACGGCGCGACGAACATGAAGGAGAACTCCAGAGGCTCGGTGACACCCGTGACGAAAGAGGTCAGCGCCACGGACAGCATCAGGCCCGCCACCTCCTTGCGCCGCTCCGGCCGCGCGGTGTGCGCGATGGCCAGTGCCGCCGCGGGGAGGCCGAACATCATGATCGGGAAGAAGCCGGAGGTGAACTGTCCCGCCGTCGGGTCCCCGGCGAAGAAGCGGGAGATGTCGCCCTGCACCGTCGCGCCGTCCGCGGCGGTGAAGTCGCCCGCCTGGAACCAGAAGAAGGTGTTCAGGAACTGGTGCATGCCGATCGGGATCAGCAGGCGGTTCGCGAAGCCGAAGATGGCCGCGCCCCATGCGCCGAGGTTGATCAGCTGCTTGGAGAATGAAGTCAGCGCATCGCCGACCGGCTGCCACAGCAGGCCGAACAGCACGCCCAGGATCACGCAGAGGAACGCCATCAGGATCGGCACCAGGCGGCGGCCGTTGAAGAAGCCCAGCCAGTCCACCAGCTTGGTGCGGTGGTACCGCTGCCAGACCACGGCGGTGAGCAGACCGATGAGGATGCCGCCGAGTACGCCCGGGTTCTGCGGAGTGCCGTTGGGCAGCACGTCGGTCACCGAGTTGTCGACGGGGAAGGCGCCGAGCACACCCCGGTAGACGAGGAAGCCGACCACGGCGGCCAGTGCCGTCGAGCCGTCCGCCTTCTTCGCGAAGCCGATGGCCACACCGATGCAGAAGAGCAGGGGCAGGCCGGTGGTGCCGTCCAGGATGGAGTTGCCGCCGTTGAGCAGGACCTTGGAGGTCTTGTCCCAGAAGGCGCCGTGCAGATACGAGCTGAACAGGTTGCCGAGGCTGACCAGCAGGCCCGCGGCAGGGAGGACGGCCACCGGCAGCTGGAGGCTCCGCCCTACCTTCTGGAGGCCCTGGACCGGTCCGTTCCACCACTTTCGCTGCGGTACCGCAGCCGCGCTCGCACTCATCGGCATCCTCCCGGAACAAGCCACGTTTGGCGGTCGTTGCAAACTGGTGTAGACCAGTTGCGTCACGGTGCGGGGCCCGCCCGGAGGACAGGGCGCCGGTGATCGTCATCCTTTGGGATAGTTCGGTTACTCGCCCGCGAAGATGGGCCAACCGTGCGTTAACGTGACGAAGCGGACCTATTGGTGGGCGCCGCGAAGCACGCGAAATCCAGGGAGAAGGACATGGCCAGCAAGGCTGAGAAGATCGTCGCCGGGCTCGGCGGTATCGAGAACATCGACGAGATCGAAGGCTGCATCACTCGCCTTCGCACCGAGGTCCACGACCCCAGCAAGGTGGACGAGGCGGCTCTCAAGGCGGCCGGTGCCCACGGCGTCGTGAAGATGGGCACCGCGATCCAGGTCGTCATCGGGACCGACGCGGACCCGATCGCCGCCGACATCGAAGACATGATGTGACCGCTGTGACCCGCTGACCCGACGGCTCACAGCTCACAGTTCATCGGCCCAACGGCTCACAGTTCATCGGGCCCAACGGCCCACAGCACGACCGCGCGACGGCCCCACCCCTGACCACCCGGGTCCGCGGCCCGCAGGCCCCGCTTCCCAGGGAGCGGGGCCTGCGCCGTTCCCGCACAAGGCTCCGTCCCGGCCCGTCACCGCCCGCCCGTCCCCGCCCGCCCCGCTCCTTCCCACCCGAACGGAGCCCCGCCGCCAGCGGATAAAGTCGACGCCATGTCTCGCATCGACGGCCGCACCCCCGAACAGCTCCGCCCCGTCACCATCGAACGCGGCTGGAGCAAGCACGCCGAAGGCTCAGTCCTCATCTCCTTCGGCGACACCAAAGTCTTCTGCACCGCCTCCGTCACCGAAGGCGTCCCGCGCTGGCGCAAGGGCAGCGGCGAAGGCTGGGTCACCGCCGAGTACTCCATGCTGCCCCGCTCCACCAACACCCGCGGCGACCGCGAAGCGGTCCGCGGCAAGATCGGCGGCCGCACCCACGAGATCAGCCGCCTCATCGGCCGCTCGCTGCGCGCGGTCATCGACTACAAGGCCCTCGGCGAGAACACCATCGTCCTGGACTGCGACGTCCTCCAGGCCGACGGCGGCACCCGCACCGCCGCGATCACCGGTGCCTATGTCGCCCTCGCCGACGCCGTCGCCTGGGCCCAGGGCAAGAAGATCGTCAAGAACGGCCGGAAGCCGCTCACCGACACCGTCGCCGCGATCAGCGTCGGCATTGTCGACGGCATCCCGCTCCTCGACCTCTGTTACGAGGAGGACGTCCGCGCCGACACCGACATGAACGTCGTCTGCACCGGCGACGGCCGCTTCGTCGAGGTCCAGGGCACGGCGGAGGCCGCACCGTTCGACCGCAAGGAACTGGGCGCCCTCCTCGACCTCGCCACCGCGGGCTGCGTGGACCTCGCCGCACTCCAGAACGAGGCACTGGCCAGCACCCTCCCCGGGTAGGACCGGCCGGCACCCTCGCCGGGTAAAGAAGCAACCAAGTACGCACCACACAGCGTCGTTACGTATACGGGCGCACGGGTCGAACCGTGCGCCCGTCCACGTATCGACCCCCGGGGAGGGACCGCACCATGGCCTCGCGCCGCCACCACCGCACCGCAATAGCCGTCACCGCCGCCCTGCTGACCCTCACCGCAGCGGTCGGCTGCGGCGCCGTCGACAAGGCCATCGACTGCGTCCGTACCGCCGACGCCATCGCCACCAGCGTGAACAACCTCCAGCAGGCCATCTCCAACGCCTCCGAGGACCCGACGCAGGCGTCCGAGGCGCTGGACGAGATCGACAAGGAACTGAAGAACCTCGGCGACACCACCGACAACGCCGACCTCGGAAAGGCCGTCGACGACCTCCAGGCCGGCGTCGGCAACGTCCGCGCCTCCATCGAGAAGGGCGACGCCACCCCGGACATCGCCCCGGTCACCGACGCCGCCACCGAGATCGGCAAGGTCTGCACTCCGTAGGCGTCCGCGCCCCCGCCGGGGCTCCCGGCCGCGCACGGCGATAATCGGGGCATGACCCGCCTGATCCTCGCCACCCGCAACGCCGGGAAAATCACCGAACTCCACGCGATCCTCGCCGACGCGGGCCTGGCCCACGACCTCGTCGGCGCGGACGCGTACCCCGACATCCCCGACGTCAAGGAAACCGGCGTCACCTTCGCCGAGAACGCCCTCCTGAAGGCCCATGCCCTGGCCAGGGCCACCGGCCACCCGGCCGTCGCCGACGACTCCGGCCTCTGCGTCGACGTCCTCGGCGGCGCCCCCGGCATCTTCTCGGCCCGCTGGTCCGGCACCCACGGCGACGACCGGGCCAACCTGGACCTGCTCCTGGCCCAGCTCGCCGACATCGACGGCGAACACCGTGCCGCCCACTTCGCCTGCGCCGCGGCCCTGGCCCTCCCCGACGGCACGGAACGCGTGGTCGAGGGCCGTCTCCTGGGCACCCTGCGCCACACCCCGTCGGGGACGAACGGCTTCGGCTACGACCCGATCCTCCAGCCCGAGGGCGAGAGGCGTACCTGCGCCGAGCTCACTCCGGCGGAGAAGAACGCCATCAGCCATCGGGGCAAGGCGTTCCGGGCGCTGGTGCCGGTGGTACGGGAGTTGGTGGGCTGAGCCCGCCGACACGGAAACGGCCTGCGCGTCGATCCATCGACGCGCAGGCCGTCCGTTCGGTGCGGCGGAAGGGATTCGAACCCTCAAGCCGTTTCACGGGCCACAGATCCTAAGTCTGCTGTGTCACCTCTGCACCACCGCCGCTGGCCGCCTGCCATCGTACTCGGCGCGGAACCGATCAGAACTTCGGTTCCGGTGTCTGGGCCGCGCAGATTTCCGCGGCCTCCTCGTCCGTCTCCACCGAGGGCGGGGAGCCGGCCAGGGGCTGGTTGGCCGTTTCCTTCATGCAGGCCACGGCGATCACGCCGACCAGGGCGGCCGCCATCGCGTAGTACGCGGGCATCAGGTTCGAGCCGCTCCAGCTGATCAGCGCGGTGATCACCAGGGGGGTGGTGCCGCCGAAGATCGACGCGGAGAGGTTGTAGCCCACCGACAGGGAGCCGTAGCGGACGTTGGTGGGGAAGAGCGCGGGCAGCGCGGCGGACATCGTGCCGAGCATGCAGACCAGGGAAAGGCCCAGCATCAGCATGCCGATCGTGATGGCGGGGATTCCGCCCTGGCGGATCAGCAGGAACGCCGGCAGCGAGAGGAAGAGGAAGCCGAGCATGCCCGCCATCAGCAGCGGCTTGCGGCCGAAGCGGTCGGAGAGCTTGCCGACCTGGCTGATGATCAGCATCAGGAAGACCATGACGGCGAGCAGGATCAGCAGGCCATGGGTCTCGCTGTAGCCGAGCTCGTCGGAGAGGTACGTCGGCATGTAGGACAGCAGCATGTAGTCGGTGATGTTGTACGCGCCGACCAGGCAGATGCAGAGAATCAGCGTCGGCCAGTACTCCCGGAAGATCTTGGCGAGGTCGCCCTTGGCGGTGGACTCGACGCCGTCCGCGGCCTCGCTCGCGTGGGCGGTGCCGCCCTCCAGCTTCTGGAAGGCCGGGGTCTCGTCGAGACGCAGTCGCAGGTAGAGGCCGACCAGGCCGAGGGGGCCCGCGACCAGGAACGGGATGCGCCAGCCCCAGGACTCCATCTGACCGGTGTCCAGGAGCGCGTAGAGCGCGGTCACCAGACCCGCGGCGCCGACGTATCCGGCGAGGGTGCCGAACTCCAGGAAGCTGCCGAAGAAGCCGCGGCGCTTGTCGGGGGCGTACTCGGCGATGAAGGTGGACGCGCCGCCGTACTCACCGCCCGTGGAGAAGCCCTGGAGCATCCGGAAGAAGATCAGCAGGACGGGGGCCCAGACGCCGATCGTGCCGTGGGAGGGGATCAGGCCGATCGCGAAGGTGCCGACCGCCATCAGGATCATGGTGAGGGCGAGAACCTTTTTCCGGCCGACCTTGTCGCCCATGGGCCCGAAGAACATTCCCCCGAGTGGCCGAACGAGGAAGGCCACGGCGAAGGTCGCGAACGAGGAAAGCAGCTGGGTGGTGTCGTTCCCGGACGGGAAGAAGACATGCCCGATGGTGACGGCCAGGTAGGAATAGATGCCGAAGTCGAACCACTCCATGGCGTTCCCGAGCGAGGCCGCCTTCACCGCGCGCTTGACCGCTTGGTCGTCGGTGACGGTGATGTCGGTCCGGCGCAGCTTGGGATTCTGGCGCTTCCGGATGGCCCTGAAGAGCGCGGGGTGACGTTTGACCGCTTCGGGGTCGGCCGCCTGGTGGGGGTCGGAGGCCGCCATGGCCGGGTCCTTTCCTCGGAGGGTGTTCCAGGAAAGGCTTCTGCGCGGGCATGGCGGCTGCAAACCGGTTCAGTGGCCGATTGCGATGTCCCTCACATATTTTCGGCCACGGCGAAGACCCGGAACGGCCCCGGCCGGCCGGTGATCGGGCTGCCGGGGCCGTCGGTGGGCGGGCCGTCGGTGCCGGGCTGCCGGGGCCGTCGGGACGCCCGGTTCAGATACCGAGGTCCTTGATGATCTTGGCGACATGGCCGGTCGCCTTGACGTTGTAGAAGGCGTGTTCCACCTTGCCCTCTTCGTCGACGACGATCGTCGAACGGATGACGCCCGTCACCACTTTGCCGTAGAGCTTCTTCTCGCCGAAGGCGCCGTACGCCTCAAGGGTCTCCTTGGACGGGTCGCCGACCAGCGTGACCTTCAGGTTCTCCTTCTCGCGGAACTTGGCGAGCTTCTCCGGCTTGTCGGGGGAGACGCCGATGACGTCGTATCCGGCAGTGGCCAGGAGGTCCAGGTTGTCGGTGAAGTCGCAGGCCTGCTTGGTGCAGCCGGGCGTGAGGGCGGCCGGGTAGAAGTACACGATGACCTTGCGGCCCTTGTGGTCCGCGAGCGAGATCTCGTTGCCGTCGGCGTCGGGGAGGGTGAAGGCGGGGGCGGTGTCGCCGGGCTGGAGTCGCTCGCTCATGGTTCTCCTCAGGTGGCACGTGGGGTGTATGGGACCGAGCGTAATAGGGGTGCCGCCGGGTATGTGGGCGGTCGAGCTGACAGACTGTCGATGACGGTTTACCGGACGAGGACCACGGAGGCGGCGCAGTGTCGGATGCCAGGAGCCCTGCGCAGATCGAGGCGGACATCATCAGCAGGCGCGAGCAGCTCGCGGTGGTGCTCGATGAGATCGGGGTGCGGGTGCACCCGAAGACGATCGTCGGCGACGCGAAGGCCAAGGTCGCCCAGACGGTGGACCGGACGGCCGGCCGTGCGTTCGTCGCGGTGAACCGTTCGGTGTCGGAAGTGAAGGCCCAGTTCGTGTCGGAGGACGGTGCTCCGCGTCTGGAGCGGGTGATCCCGGCGGCGCTGCTGGTGGTCGGCGTGGTGGGCCTGCTCACCCTGTCGGCGCGGCGGGGGAAGAAGTAACCGGGCGCACCCCGGAGGCGTACGGATCCGGGCGGGGCAGGTAGGTTTCGGGTCGTGAGCGACAACACCCACGACGACAAGCTGCCCATCCGTATGCTGCACGATCGCGTGCTGGTACGGAGCGATACGCCCGAGGGCGAGCGGCGTTCCGGCGGCGGCATCCTGATTCCGGCGACGGCCGCGGTGGGCCGGCGGCTCGCGTGGGCCGTGGTGGTCGCCGTCGGTCAGAACGTGCGGACGGTCGAGCCGCGGGACCGGGTGCTGTACGACCCCGAGGACCGCGCAGAGGTCGAGGTGCGGGGCGTGGCGTACGTGCTGATGCGGGAGCGTGATCTGCACGCGGTGGCCGCGGACCGGTTCGAGGGCTCGGTGGATTCGACAGGGTTGTATCTGTAGCCGCGTCCCGTCGCGCGTTTCGTTCCGTGTTTCGTCCCGCGCTGTGGTGTGAGGTGTGGGTAAGGGCCTGGTGACCGGTGTCACCAGGCCCTTTGCCGGTTCTTTGCTACGGTGGGGGGACCCCGACGAGACGCGCCGTACCGGGCTGGCAAAGACGACGCACCCGTGTTGTTCGCGAGTTATTCGTCGGAGGTGCCGTCATGGCCTGGGTTCTGTTGATTATCGCCGGTCTGCTGGAAGTGGGCTGGGCGATCGGGATGAAGTACACCGACGGGTTCACCCGGCTGTGGCCGAGTGTGTTCACCGGCCTCGGGATCGCGGCGAGCATGGTGCTGCTGTCCCAGGCGGCGAAGACGCTCCCGATCGGTACGGCGTACGGCGTGTGGGTCGGTATCGGTGCGGCCGGAGCCGCGGTGGTCGGCATGCTGGTCCTGAACGAACCGGCGACCGCCGCACGGATCTTCTTCGTGTGTCTGCTGCTGATCGCCGTGGTGGGACTGAAGGCGACCTCCGGACACTGATCCGGTCACCGGGTCATTGGTCGCGCGACTGGGTCACCGGTCGCGCGACTCGGTTACCGGACACTGATCCGGTCACTGGTCACGTGGGCGGGGGCCGCGGGCGCCTTCGGTGAAGCCGCCGTCGCCGCCCCCGTCGCCGCCTGTGCCGGCGCCCCCGTCCGTCCCGCCGCCATTGCCTCCAATGCCGCCGCCGGTGTCCGTGCCGCCGTCCGTTCCCCCTGTGGTGCCGCCGTCGGTGCCGCCCGTGTCCGTACCGCCGTTGGTCTGCCCGCCGGTGTCCGTCGCGCCTTCGGTCGGGCCGGGGGTGGTGGGGGCCGGGCTGGAGGGGCTGGACGGGGGCGGACTGGAGGGGGTGTCGCTCGGCTCCGCCGGTGCGCTGGATTCGGGTGCGCCTGTGGTGGGCGGTGCGGATTCGTCGGCGCCGTCCGCCAGTTCGAGATCGAAGTTCTGTACGTCGGAGGAGCGCAGGGCGGCGGCCGTGTAGGCGGCCCAGGTCTGGGCGGGAACGCCGCCCCCGTTGACGCGGGGCAGCCCGAGCGCTCCGTAGAGCGGTTTCTGTACGCCGGTGTCGGGGTCCTGGCCCATGACCGCGATGACGGTCGCGAGGTCGGGGGTGTACCCGGCGAACCAGGCGGCCTTGTCCTCCTCGGCGGTGCCGGTCTTGCCCGCGGCGGGGCGGCCCGCGGCCTGGGCGGCGGTGCCGGTGCCGCCGTCGACGACGCTGCGCAGGATCGAGGTGGTGGTGTCGGCGGCCTGGCGGATGACGGTCTGCTTGGTGTTCCGGCCGGGGAGGGTGACGTCCGCGCCGTCCTTGCTGACCTTCTCGACGAGGGTGTACGCGCCGTGTCGCCCGTGGTTGGCGAGGGTGGCGTACGCCTCGGTCATGTCGAGGACGCTGGCGGTCGCGGGGCCGAGCGCGATCGAGGGTGACGCGGTGAGGTCGGGGGTGTTCCCGGGGATGCCGAGGGCGATGGCGGTGTCCTTGACCTTGCCGGGGCCGACGTCCTGGGCCATCTGCGCGTAGACGGCGTTGATGGATTTGTCGGTGGCGGTGCGGACGGTGACGGGGCCGTAGCTGACGTCGTCCTCGTTGGCCGGGGCGTATCCGGTGGAGCCGCCGGGGCCCTGGACGGTGCGCTTGTTGGTGCCGTCGTAGATCGTGTTGGGGGTGATGCGCCGGCCGTCCCGCGTGGTGGAGTCGTTGGCGACGGCGGAGGTGAAGACGAACGGCTTGAAGGTGGAGCCGACCTGGTAGTCGCGTCGGGTGGCGTTGTTGACGTACTGCTTCGTGTAGTCGATGCCGCCGTACATGGCGACGACCTCGCCGGTGCCGGGCGTGATGGAGGCGCCGCCGACGCGCACGTTGCGGTCGGCCTCCCGATCGCCGCTGGTCCTGGACATCACCTGGGTGTCGACGGCCTTGACGAGGGCGTTCTGCTTCTTCTTCTCCAGCGTGGTGGTGATCCGGTAGCCGCCGGTGGCGAGGGTCGTCTCGTCGATGATCCCGTTGCCGGTGAGGTAGTCCTCGACGGCCTGGACCAGATAGCCGCGCTGCCCGGAGAGCCCGGTGGCGGGCTTGGCCTTGCCGGGTACGGGGAACTTCGTCGCGGCGCGTTCGGCGGCGCCGAGCCACTGCTCCTTCACCATGCCGTCCAGGACGTAGTTCCAGCGGCCGAGGGCGGCGGCCTTGTTCTCGGGGTGGACGACGACGTCGTACGCGCTGGGCGCGTTCAGCAGCGAGGCGAGGTAGGCGCCCTCGCCGGTGGTGAGGTCCTCGACGTTCTTGCTGTAGTACGCCTGCGCGGCGGCCTGGATGCCGTAGGCGTTGCGGCCGAAGTAGCTGGTGTTGAGGTAGCCCTCGAAGATCTGGTCCTTGCTCTCCTCGCGATTGAGCTTGACCGCGATGAAGAACTCCTTGGCCTTGCGGACGACGGTCTGTTCCTGGCCGAGGTAGTAGTTCTTGACGTACTGCTGGGTGATGGTCGAGCCGCCCTGTTTGCCCTTGCCGGTCAGGGTGTTCCAGGCGGCGCGGACCATGGCCTTCACGTCCACGGCGCGCTCGGAGTAGAAGTCGCGGTCCTCGGCGGCGAGCACGGCGTGCTGGACGGTGAGGGGGACCTGGGAGAGCTGGACCTTCTCCCGGTTGACCTCGCCGTCACGCGCGATGACGCTGCCGTCCTGGTAGAGGTAGACGTTGGACTGCGCGTTGGCGTTGGCGTTGGCGGCCGGGATGTCGACGAGCTGGTACCCGGCGATGAAGCCGCCGACGAGCAGCAGGGCGATGCCGAGTACGGTGCCGAGGATCATGCGCCACGTAGGGATGAGGCGGCGCAGTCCGGTTCGCTTGGGGCGCTTCTTGCGCCCCTTCTTCCCCTTCGCGCCCGGCGCACCACTTCCGTCGTCGGGGGTGGCCGCGGCGTCCGTGTGGTCCCGCGGGGCCCAGTTCTGTGGGTCGTCGCTCATGTCGGTGGAGACTCCTCGGCCGCGGTCAGTTCTCCCATAGTGCCCGTTTCGCCAGGAAATCTTCGGATCATCCTTCAATGGCGGTCCCGGATAACCGCTCGCGGTGGGCGACCGGCGTGCACTAGGGTCGTGCGCTTTGGTGTCGGGGCCAGGCCGGGTCCCTGCCGGGGCGGGGGGAAGAGGGCGACGTGCGGCTCTACGCAGTGGTGGCGGCCGGTGGGTTCCGGCGCCATGCCACGTACCGGATGGCGACGGCGGCGGGCGTGTTCACCAACACCGTCTTCGGCTTCATCATGGCGTACACCTATACGGCGCTGTGGGACGAGCGCCCGCAGCTCGGCGGCTACGACACCTCGCAGGCGTTGACCTATGTGTGGCTGGGTCAGGCGTTGCTGATGACCTGCGCCATGATGGGCGGCGGCTTCGAGGACGAGCTGATGGAGCGCATCCGTACCGGCGACATCGCCGTGGATCTGTACCGGCCCGCCGACCTTCAGCTGTGGTGGCTGGCGGGGGATCTGGGCCGGGCGGCGTTCCACCTGCTGGGGCGCGGCATCGTCCCGATGGCGCTCGGCGCGTTCGCCTTCGATCTGGCGCTGCCCGGCTCGGCGTGGACCTGGCTGGCGTTCCTCGTCTCGGTGGCGCTCGGTGTGGTGGTCAGTTTCGCGGTGCGTTACGTGGTCGCGCTGTCGGCGTTCTGGCTGATGGACGGGGCGGGCGCGATGCAGATCACCTGGCTGGCGGGGCTGTTCTTCTCCGGGATGCTGCTGCCGCTGAATCTGTTCCCCGGGGCACTGGGCGAGGTGGCGCGGGCACTGCCGTGGTCGTCGCTGCTCCAGGTGCCGGCCGATGTGTTCCTCGGGAAGCACACGGGGTGGGGGCTGGTGCGGGCGTACGCCTTCCAGGCGGGCTGGGCGGTGGCGCTGCTGCTGGCGGGGCGGCTCCTGCAGGGCGTGGCGACCAGAAGAGTGGTGGTTCAGGGTGGTTGAGACGACGGTGGCCGCGGATGCCGGGGGAGAGCCGGACAGGGGACTGGCCGGGGGACCCGGGGAGGGACCGGGCAAGGGGCTGGACAAGGCGTCGGGGGAGGCGTCGGGGGAAGTGCCGTGGGAGTCGCCCCCGATCGCGTTCGGGGAGCGGTCCCGGGTGGTCGAGGGGCTCCGGGCGTACGGGCTGATCGTGGCGATGTGGCTGCGCTCGACGATGGCGTACCGGGCCTCGTTCGTCATGACGACGTTCGGGAACTTCGCGGCGACGGCCTTCGACTTCGTCGCGATCATGCTGATGTTCTCGCACGTCGACTCGCTGGGCGGCTATTCGCTGCCCGAGATCGCCCTGCTGTACGGGGTGTCGGGGACCGCGTTCGGGCTGTCCGATCTGGTGCTGGGGTCGATGGACCGGCTGGGCAGGCGGGTGCGGGACGGGACGCTGGACACCCTGCTGGTACGCCCGGTTCCGGTGCTGGCGCAGGTGGCGGCGGACCGGTTCGCGCTGCGCAGGCTGGGGCGGGTCACGCAGGGGCTGCTGGTGCTCGGGTACGCACTGGCGTCGCTGGACATCGCGTGGACGCCGCTGAAGGTGCTGATGCTGCCGCTGATGGTGCTGAGCGGGGCGGCGATCTTCGGTGCGGTGTTCGTGGCGGGGGCGGCGTTCCAGTTCTTCGCGCAGGACGCCTCCGAGGTGCAGAACTCCTTCACGTACGGAGGGACCACGCTGCTCCAGTACCCGCCGTCGATCTTCGCGAAGGATCTCGTGCGCGGGGTGACGTTCGTGGTGCCGCTGGCCTTCGTCAGCTGGCTGCCCGCGCTGTATGTGCTGGGCCGGGACTACCCGTTGGACCTGCCGCAGTGGGTGGCGTTCCTGCCGCCGGTGGTGGCGGCGCTGTGCTGGGTGCTGGCGGGTCTGGCGTGGCGGGCGGGGCTGCGCGCCTACCGGAGCACGGGAAATTGACCGGCGGACGTGAGGACAGGGAGAGGGTGACGCGGCACATGGGCACGGACACGGACACGGGTACGGATATGTGTACGGACACGGGGACCGGAATCGGTAAGGGCACAGCCACCGGCACCGGCACCGGCGCGGACGAGGATTTCATCGTGCTCGACGGCATCGAGAAGGTCTTCGACGTACGCCGCAGAACGGGCTTCCTGCGCCGGGAGCGGCGCGAGGTGCGGGCGGTCGACGGGATCAGCTTCCGGGTGCCGCGCGGCGAGATGGTCGGGTACATCGGTCCGAACGGGGCCGGTAAGTCGACCACGATCAAGATGCTGACGGGGATTCTCACTCCGAGCGGCGGCAGTCTGCGGGTCGCGGGCATCGATCCGTCCCGGGAGCGTACGCGGCTGGCGCACCGGATCGGGGTGGTGTTCGGGCAGCGGACGACGCTGTGGTGGGACCTGCCGTTGCGGGACTCGTACCGGCTGATGCACCGGATGTACCGGATTCCCGACCGCCGCTTCCGGGAGAACCTGGACCGCTGTGTCGAACTGCTGGACCTGGGCGAGCTGTTGGAGGTCCCGGTACGTCAGCTCTCGCTGGGGCAGCGGATGCGCGGGGACATCGCGGCGGCGCTGCTGCACGATCCGGAGGTGCTGTATCTGGACGAGCCGACGATCGGGCTCGACGTGATCTCGAAGGCCAAGGTCCGGCAGTTCCTGCGGGACCTGAACGAGGAGCGGTCCACGACCGTTCTGCTCACCACGCACGATCTGACCGATATCGAGCAGCTGTGCAAGCGGGTCATGGTGATCGACCACGGGCGGCTGATGTATGACGGGGCGCTCGCCGGGCTCCACGAGGTGGGGGAGAGCGAGCGCACGCTGGTGGTCGATCTGGAACGTGAACTCCCGCCGATCGACCTGGACTCGGGCACGGACCCCGGATCGGCTGCGGCGGCCGGGGGGCCGGGGTCGGGGGTCCGGGTGGTGAAGGTGGAGGGGCCCCGGCAGTGGCTGTCCTTCCCGGCCTCGGTGTCGGCCGCCCCGCTGGTGGCACGGATCGCGGCGGAGTATCCGCTGGTCGACCTGTCGGTGCGGGAGCCGGACATCGAGGCCGTGATCGCGAAGATGTACGCGTCGGCCCCGTAGCGGAGCCGACGCGTTCCGGTCGCGGCGCGCGGGCGTGGGCTTGCTCGTCTGTGACGGGAGCCGGTGCGTTCAATAGGCTGCGCGGTATGACAAGTGAACTTCCGGAAATGCGTGCCTCCGACGCCGAGCGTGAGCGCATCGCCGAGCTGCTGCGTGAGGCGGTGGCCGAGGGCCGGCTGGACATGGACGAGTTCGAGCAGCGCCTCGACGCGACCTACAAGGCCCGTACGCATGGGGAGTTGGCACCGATCGTCCGGGATCTCCCGGCACCGGGCACCGTGGTCGCGCCGCCCGGTGCGCCGACACCCTCGGTGCCGGGCAGGTCGGGGAGCTGGCCGTCACGGATCGGCGGCCCTGCCACGTCGACCGGGGCCTTCGCGTTCTGGAGCGGGTTCACCCGGAAGGGCCACTGGACGGTGGGCCGGAAGTTCACGGCGTTCGCGATGTGGGGCGGCGGTGAGATCGATCTGCGCGAGGCGAACTTCGAGGACCGCGAGGTGGTCATCCGCTGCTTCACGGTCATGGGCGGAATGCATGTGACGGCGCCGCCGGAGCTGAACGTCGAGGTCAAGGGCATCGGCATCATGGGCGGCTTCGGCGAGAGCTCGAACGAGGAGGGTCCACCCGCACCGGACGCCCCGCGGGTGCGGATCACCGGCTTCGCGCTGATGGGTGGCGTCGGCGTGGAGCGCAAGCGGACCAAGGCGGACCGGCAGCGGCTCAGGGACGCGGAGCTGGCGCGGGATCGGGAGCGGGACGCGCTGGGGAAGCCGGACGCGGGCGACGGGCGCAAGGAACTGGGCTGAGCCCGTCCCCGGTGCCGGACGGTCCCGCCGAAGCGGAGCCGTCCGGCACCGGGGCGCCCGGACCGAGAACGCCTGTGCCGGGGGTGTTGGTACCGGGAGCGGGGCCGCCCCGTGCCGGGGCCGGGTCAGAACGTGTCGGACTTGGGGGCGTCGACCAGGGACTTGAGGTCGATGTGCCGGCCGAGGGTGCGGTAGCCGTCGTCGTTGAGGTGCAGGTGATCGCCGGAGTCGTACGACGGGAGGAGCCGGTTGGGCGCGTACGGGTCGCGTACGGCCCGGTCGAAGTCGACGTACGCGTCGAAGATCCCGCCCGCCCTGATCCGCTCGTTGACGGCCAGCCGTACGGCGTTGCGCGCGGACGTCCAGGTGGCGTATCCCTCGTACGGGGTCAGCGTCGCCCCGACGACCCGTAGCCCGCGGGCGTGCGCCCGCTCGGTGAGGGTGCGGAAGCCGTCCAGGATGCGCTGCGGGTCCGTCTCCTGCGGGGCCTGCTGTACGTCGTTGATGCCGAGCGCCACGAACACGGTCTTCGCTCCGGCGACCGACAGGACGTCGCGCTCGAAGCGGCCGGTTCCGCCCTGGCCGCTGATGCCGGTGAGGCCGTCGCGCAGGAGCCGGTTCCCGGCTATGCCCTGGTTGGCGACGCCGTACGTGCCGCGCGGCCGGTCGCCGCGCAGCCGGTCGGCGAGGACGTCGGTCCAGCGGGCGTTGGCGTCGGTGGTGGAGCCGCTGCCCGCGGTGATCGAGTCACCGAGGACGACGACCGTGCCGGGTGCGCGCTCGTTGCGGACGTCCACGGCGGTGAGGTAGCGCCACCGGGTGGTGCTCCAGGTGCCGTGCTCGTCGGCCAGGTAGGACGTCTGGTGCGCGTTCGGGTGGAAGGTGACGGGCCCGCCACCGTGCGGGGTGCGCAGCGTGACCAGCAGGTCGGCGTCGGCGGCGACGGGCACCACGACGGGGTCGCTGACGACCTGTCCGCCCGCGGCGATGGTGACACGGGACACGCCCTTGAAGGTCACCGGACGGGTGTTGACCGTGGCCTGGTCGACGACCAGGGGGGCCGCGCCGAAGAGGTTGGACAGGGTGATGCGGGCCGCGTCACCGCCGACGCTGGTGTGCACGGTGTTGCGGATGGTACGTCCGGGGAAGCCACGCGCGGTGCGCGGCTCGGCGCTGACGGGTGCGCTGGTCCAGGTGGCGACCCAGTTGCCGGTGGAGTTGGCCGGGGCGGCGGGATGACGGGCCGCCGCGTGCGCCTCGGGGCCGGTGACCGGTGCCGACGGCCGGGAGCCGGAGAGCAGCGTCGTACCGAAGGCCACGACGGCGGCGAGTGCGGCGGTGCCCGCCACAAGGGCGATGAGCAGGGCATACCCCTGGCGCCTGGGCATGTGCGGTGTTTCTCCTTGTGCTGATCCGGCTGGTCCCATGATGCGACAGGCCGCGGGGAACTCGACGTGCGGCCCGGGAGTAGGTGAGGTAAGGACAATGCGTACGGCGCGGGGGCGATGCGTACGCGGACGGGTGGAGCGGATGGAACGGGCCGGAGCCGGAGAGCAGGACGCGGTGCAGAAGTCAGTGGAGGGCCCACAGGGCCGGCAGGTCCCGGAGGGGCAGGTCCCCGAGGGGCAGGTCCCCGAGGGGCAGGGGCCCGCGGAGGGCGGGTCCGGCACGCCGCCGGACCCGGACGACGGTTCCGGTTCCGGGTCCGGTTCAGGGCGCCGGGCGGCGTCGCCGCTCGCCTCGTTCGCGTACACCGCCGCCGACGAGGAGAAGCGGCGCGGAGTACGCCGTATGAAGACCACCGCCACCGGTCTCCTTCTGCTCGTCGCGCTCGTGTACGTCCTCGCCACCTGGGCGAAGAACGCGGGTGTGGACGGCTGGCCGGGCTACGTCGCGGCGGCTGCCGAAGCGGGAATGGTGGGCGCGCTGGCGGACTGGTTCGCCGTCACGGCGCTCTTCCGGCGCCCGCTCGGCCTGCCCATTCCGCACACCGCCATCATTCCCACCAAGAAGGATCAGCTCGGAGCGTCACTTGGTTCCTTCGTGGGGGAAAACTTTCTCTCCTCAGGGGTCGTTCGTGACCGAATTCACGCTCTGGGAGTCGGTCGGCGGGTGGGTGCCTGGCTCGCGGAGCCGGATCACGCCGACCGGGTCACCGCCGAGCTGGCGACCGCGCTGCGCGGTGCGCTGACGGTTCTGCGGGACTCCGACGTCCAGGCGGTGGTCGGCGAGGCGATCACCCGGCGGGCGGACGCGGTGGAGGTCGGCCCCGGACTCGGCAAGATGCTGGAGAAGGTCGTCGCGGACGGTGGGCACCGCAGGGTCGTGGACCTCGTCTGCGTACGGGCGCACGACTGGCTGGTGGAGCACGGCGACTCGGTGATGGACGCGGTGCAGGGCGGGGCTCCGGGGTGGACACCGCGCTTCGTGGACAAGCGGGTGGGGGAGCGGGTCTACAAGGAGCTGCTGCGCTTCATCACGGAGATGCGCGACATGCCGGAGCACCCGGCGCGCGGCTCGATCGACACGTTCCTGACCGATTTCGCGGCGGATCTCCAGACGGACTCCGACACCCGGGCCAGGGTGGAGCGGCTGAAGTCGGAGGTGCTGGGCCGCCGTGAGGTCCAGGACGTCATCGCGTCGGCCTGGTCCTCCGTACGCACGATGATCATGGCGGCGGCGGAGGACGAGCAGAGCGAACTGCGGCTGCGGGCCCGCGCCTCGTTGATGTCGCTGGGCGCCCGGCTGGCGACGGACGAGCGTCTCCAGGCCAAGCTGGACGGTTGGCTGGAGGACGCGGCGGCGTATGTCGTCACGACGTACCGCGCGGAGATCACGTCACTGATCAGCGACACGGTGGCGGGCTGGGACGCGGACCAGACCTCGAAGAAGATCGAGGCGCACATCGGCCGTGACCTGCAGTTCATCCGGATCAACGGCACGGTGGTCGGCGCGCTGGCGGGGCTGGTCATCTATACGGTGTCGCGGGCGGTGGGGGCATAGGGGGCGCCGCCCGGATCAGGGCCTCTCACGTCCGGACGTGAGAGGCCCTTCGGGGGGTGCGTCCCTCAGGCGGCGCTCAGGCGGCGCGGCGGGTGACCGCCCAGGACGCGGCGGCCACGCCGCCCGCGACGGCGAACACGGCGGGCCAGGCGCCGACCTTCTTGGCGAGCGGGTGCGATCCGGCGAACGCGGCGACATACGCGACAGTCAGCCCGACGGCGGCGCGCGGACCCGCCTGCCGGTTCCACTCGTACGCGGCGAGGGACCCGGCGGCGGCGAGCGCGACCCCGCCCAGCGGCCGCTTCTTGGTCCACCGGGCGACGCCGTAACCCCCGACAAGTCCGCTCGCAGCCACTGCCGCTGCCGGAACCTTCGCCATTGCCGCCACCTTCGCTCGTTCGGTTGCCCGGTTGCCCGGTTGTCCGGTTGTCCGGTTGCCCGGAGGCCCGGACGCTCGTTGTCCTGTCTCGCCACCGAGGCTACGCGCCGCCTCGGACGCGGGTCGGCGAGGGGCGGGGCCGGTCCCGCGACGGCCGGAAGGGGGCATCCGGCGGATCGTTAGGGTGCCGGCATGAAGGATCAGCCCACAGATCTCGACTTGTCCGCCCTCGCTGACACCCTCGCCGCCTGGGAGGTGGCCCCCGCGTCGCTGACGTACGCGCCCGTCGGCTTCGGCGATCACCACTGGACCGCGCGGACCGCCGACGGGCGGCGCTGGTTCGTGACGGTGGCCGACCTGGCGCACAAGCCGTACTGCGGTGCGGGTGTGGACGCGGCCCGGGAGGGCCTGCGGCGTGCGATGGACACGGCCGCCTCACTGAACGCGGACGCCGGTCTGGACTTCGTCGTCGCGCCTCTGCGGACCGTCTCCTCCACTGCCGTCTCCGCCGCCACCGTGCGCCGGCTCGGGGACCGGTACGCGGTGAGCGTCTTCCCGTACCTGGACGCGTCCGCGGGTCACTTCGGGCAGGAGCTGCCGCCGGAGCACCGCCGTCTGCTCGTGGAACGGCTGGCCGTGCTGCACCGCACTCCCGCGCCCGCCGTGACGCCGGTGCACCGGCCGGGACTTCCGGACCGCGCCCCGCTGGAAGAGGCTCTGCGCGAGCCGTCGGACGCCTTCGCGCCGGACAGCGGTCCGTACGCCGAACGCTGCCGCGCGCTGCTGACGGACAGCGCCCGCGGTCTGCGCCACCGGCTCGGGGAGTTCGACGAGCGGACCGCGCGCCTGATCCGGCAGGCACCCACCCCGGTCGTGACGCACGGCGAACCGCATCCGGGGAACGTCCTGGACCCGGGCGGGCGGAATCTGCTGGTCGACTGGGACACGGTCGCCCTCGCGGTGCCCGAGCGTGACCTCTGGCTCTGCTCCCCGGACCCGGACGACCTCGCCCGCTACGAGGAGTTGACCGGCCACCGCCCCGACCGGGACCGGCTCTCCTACTACGCGCTCCGCTGGGCCTTCGACGACGTGGCCGCCTGCCTCGACGTGTTCCGCGCACCGCACGCCGCGACACCGGACACCGAACAGGCATGGGAGGGGCTGACGGGAGCCGTGGCACGGCTGAACGTCTGAGGACCCATGGGGTTCACGGAGAGTGTGGCCGCACCAGCACCAGCACCATCGGCGCCACCAGCCCCACCAGCCCCACCAGCGCCATCAGCCCCACCATCGTCCAGGGGTGCTTCCTCAGGCGGTGTAGCCGTCCGGGCGGACCAGGAGCGTGTCCTGCCGGTCGCTCGCCCAGTGGACGATGGTGGTGCGCTCGTCGCCCGGCTCCTCCTGGCCGCGCGGCACGACACGTACGAACGTCCCGGCGCGCAGCGCCTCGTACAGCCGTCCCTCCTGGAGCCTGATGTCGGGCACGCGCCTGACCCCCGGTCCGTACGCGTAGCCGATCCCGCTCAGCCTGCCGAGCAGGCGGCGGGTGGCGGCGGCGGGCAGTCGGCCGACGGTGAGGGAGGCGACAGTACGCAGCGCGCGCCAGGCGGGTGTGTGCGCCATCGCGAAGCGCAGCATGCCGCCGCTGCTGCGGATCACGTCCCGGCCGATCGGGTGCCGTTCCGCCTGATAGGTGTCCAACAGCTCTTCTCCCTCCTGGCCGTTGACGACGGCGGCGAGCTTCCAGCCCAGGTTCGCCGCGTCCTGGAGGCCGGTGTTCATGCCCTGGCCGCCCACGGGTGAGTGGGTGTGCGCGGCGTCCCCCGCGAGCAGCACGCGGCCGACCCGGTACGTCGGGACCTGTCGCTCGTCGCTGTGGAACCGGGACGTCCAACGGGCGTCGTGCATGCCGAAGTCGGTGCCGAAGACCTGCTCGACGACGGCGCGCACCTCTGCCAGGTCGAGGGGCTCGTCGTCGGCGACATCGGCGTGGGTACGCTGCCAGCCGCCCACGCGCCAGTAGCCGTCGCTGAAGGGGGCGGCGAAGGCGATGGCCCGCTCCGAACCGTTGACCGCCACCGCGCGGTCCGGCTCCTCGGTCAGCCTGACGTCGGCGAGGACGATCGACTTGATCACGGAGTGGCCTGGGAAGGGCAGCCCGATCGCCTCCCGGACGGCGCTGTGGGTGCCGTCCGTGCCCACTACGTAGGCGGAGCAAAGGGTTTCGGTGGTTCCGTCCTGACCGGCGAACTCGACCGTGACGCCCTCGTCGTCCTGCGAGAGACCGGTGACCCGCGCCCCGTGCCGGAAGGTGACGCCGTGCTCGACCGCGCGGCGCAGCAGGAGCTTCTCCACCTCGAACTGCGGCGTGGCCAGCAAGTACGGGAAACGGGTGTGGAGTCCGGAGAAGTCGAGGGCGAGCGAGTCGAAGAACCGGAGTTCGGTGACCTTGCGGCCGGTCGGGACGAGTGCGTCGGCGAGGCCCCGCGCGTCGAGCTGTTCCATGGTGCGGGCGTGCACGCCGAAGGCGCGGGTCAGGTTGCTGATGCCCGCCGGGCGCTTCTCGATGACGGTGACGGACACACCGGCGGCGGCGAGATCGCCCGCGAGCAGTAGTCCGGTGGGTCCTGATCCAACGATGGTGACGGTGCCGTTCATGATGGCCTCCGGGAGTCAACGCTTGTTGGTCAACGCTTGTGGTCAACGTAGAACTGCCGCTCTGGACTGTCAACGCGTGTTGGCCTACGTTTGTTGGCATGACCCGAGACGTGAAGCAGGACCCGACGCGGGAGCCGCAGGAGCCGCAGTCCCGCCGTTCCGACAGCACCCGCGCGACCATCCTCACCGCGGCGCTCGAACGTTTCGCGGCCGACGGTTACGAGCGGGCCACCATCAGGGCGATCGCCAAGGACGCCCGTATCGACCCCTCGATGGTGATGCGCTACTACGGCAACAAGGAGAAGCTCTTCGCGGCGGCCTGCGCGGTCGATCTGCGCATCCCCGACCTGACGGCGGTCCCCACGGCGGAGATAGGACGCACGCTCGTGGGCCACTTCGTCGATCTCTGGGAGCAGAACGGCGTCCTGACCGCACTGCTCAGGGTCGGGGTGACCAACCCGGCGGGCGCGGAGCGCATGCAGGAGATCTTCAAGCAGCAGCTGCTGCCGCTGGCCGCCCGGATCTGCCCGGCCCCGACCACGGCCCCCGCCCGCGCCGCCCTGGTCGCCTCCCAGATGCTCGGAATGGCGCTGACCCGCTACGTGCTGCGGTTCCCGGTCGCCGTCGCGATGACCCGCGAGGAGGTCATGGACTGGCTGGCCCCCACGGTCCAGCGCTACTTGACCGCCGAGGGGCCGTACGCGTCGTCACCGGTCGCGCGATGACGTAACCGCGCACGCACATCCGCGTGGGCCGTGGGCCGTGGGCCGTGGGGCCGTGAGCGGCCGGGGAGCTGGGCAGTCAGGGACACCGGAGCGCGCCCCGGCCGGTCTCAGGCCAGGGCGTTGAGGGCGACCTCGGCGGCTCCGGCGATGAGGGCGTCGTCGGTCTTGGCGTCGCGGGTGTCGCGGCGGGAGAGGACGGCGATGGTGATCGGCGCGGCGTCCGGGGGCCAGACGATCGCGATGTCGTTGCGTGTGCCGTAGCCGCCGCTGCCGGTCTTGTCGCCGACCTGCCAGCCGGCCGGGGCACCGGCGCGGATGGTCGTGTCGCCGGTGGTGTTGCGCTTGAGCCAGTCGGTCAGCACGGCCTGCTTGTCGGCGGGGAGCGCGTCGTCCAGGACGTAGGCGCGCAGGTCGGTGGCGAGGGCGCGCGCCGTGCTGGTGTCGCGGACGTCGCCGGGGACGGCTTCGTTGAGCTCGACCTCGTAGCGGTCGCACCGGGTGACGCGGTCACCGATGGCGACGAGGGCGCTCTGCAGGCCCCTGGGGCCGCCGAGTTCGCGGAAGAGGAGGTTGGCCGCGCCGTTGTCGCTGTAGCGGACGGCGGCGTCGCACAGTTCCCGCAGGGTCAGCTCGGAGCCGACGGCCCGTTCGGTGACGGGGGAGTGTCCGACGGGGACGTCGCGGCCGATCCGTACCCGCCGACCGAGTTCCTTCAGGGAATTCCTGTCGAGTACGGCGCCGGCGAGCAGCGCCTTGAAGGTGGACGCGTAGGCGAAGCGTTCGTCGGGCCGGTGGGTGACGAACAGGCCGTTGCCGGTGTCGAGCGCGTAGACGCCCAGCCGGGCGTCGAACTTCCGCTCCAGTTCGGCGAACGCGCGGTCCGTCCGGCGCTTGTCGGGGGCGGCGGACGGGGCCGGGGAGCCGGAACGGGTGCCCGAGCCGGAGCCGGAGCCGGACGGGGACCGTGGCGTGGCGTCCAGAGAGGCATCGGACGTCGCCGTTCCGCAGCCGATGAGGGGGAAGGTGGCGGCAAGGCCGGTCAGTCCGGTGAGTGCGGCGCGGCGGGAGATACGGGTACGCATGGGTGGGCGGCTCTCCGTTCGTTCGTTCGTCGGGTTGTTCGACAGTCGTTCGTCGGGTCGTTCGCGATGTCGCTCGTCGTGTCGTTCGTGGAGCACATCGGCAGAAACGCACGACGGTCATGAACTACGACGGGCATGACCGGAGAAAAACAGCACCGCTGCCACGAGGTCCAAGACCGATATCGATCTCAGATCGATTGATTTGCGATATCGTCGCTGGTCGTGGACCTGATACGGCACTTGCGGTGCTTCGTCGCTGTAGCGGAAGAGTTACATTTCGGCCGCGCCGCCCAGCGTCTCGACATGGCCCAGCCACCGCTGTCCCAGCGCATCCAGCGGCTGGAACGGGAACTGGGCGTCCGCCTCTTCGAGCGCTCCAGCCGCCAGGTGACGATCACCAAGGGCGGCACGCTCCTGCTGGACGAGGCCCGCCGGCTGCTGGACCAGTCCGAGGCGTTGATGGCCACGGCCCGCCGCATCCAGGACGGCCACAGCGGGCTCCTGCGCGCCGCGCTGCCGCCCGACATCACCGGCGAGACCGTGGCGGGCGCCCTGGCCGGTTTCCAGGAGCGCCAGGCCGGTGTGGAGCTGGAGCTGCACGAACTGTCGACCGCCGAGCAGCTCGCCCGGCTCGCCTCGCACGACCTGGACGTCGGGCTCATCCGCCACCCCAGCGATGTGTCCGGGCTGGAACTGGGCCCCGTCCTGCGCCACGAACTGGGCGTCCTGCTGCCGCACGACGCCCCGGTGGCGCGGCGCGAGACGGTTCCCCTCTCCGCGCTCGCCGGATACGACCTGGTCCTCTTCCCCCGTGCCCAGGCCCCGGCCGTACACGACGACCTCCTGACCACCTGCGCCCGCCACGGCTACACCCCCACCGCCGTCCGGTACGGCCAGGGCCCCAGCTTCACGCGGGGCCTGCTCCTGTCCTGGCGCGCCATCACCTTCAGCACGCGCGACGCCCACCACGCCCGGGACCCCGACCTCACCTGGCGCCCGCTGAGCGGCGCCCCGCTGGCCCTGCGCCACTCCGCGGCCTGGTCCCGGGGGCGCGGCGACGCCGCCGTCCGCGCCTTCGCCGATACGGTCACCGATGCCCTGGCCCGTACGGCCGCTCCCGGCCCCGACCTGACCTCCGGCCCGCTGCACCTGCGCCCGGCGGCGGAGTACTGGATATGACCGATCCCCGCACGAGACACCACCCCAGCCCCCTATCCCATCCCAACCCCCACCCCTACTCCCACCCGCAGGCCCGCGACCGTATCCGCGCCGCTTTCGCCGAAGCCGGGGTCACCGGCTGGCTGCACGCTGTGGACATCGACTCCGGCGCCCAGATCGACGTGGGCGCGGACCGGCCGGTCGTCACGGCCAGCGTCCACAAGCTCTGCCTGCTCGTCGCGCTCCACCAGGAGGCGGAGGCCGGGCGGCTGGTTCTGACCGAGCAGACCGAGTGCCCGCCGGACGGCCGTACGGCGGGGCCCACCGGTCTCGCCGCCATGCTCGACGCGGCCCGGCTCTCCCTGCGCGACGCGGCCTACCTGATGGTGGCCGTCAGCGACAACACGGCGGCCGACCTCCTGCTGGAACGCGTCGGCCTGGACGCAGTCAACGACACCACGCGGCGGCTGGGCCTCACCCGTACCCACGCCACCCAGACCTTCCGGGAGTTCCTCGCGACCATCAGGGAGGACGCCGGGAACGGCGGCCCGCAGGCACTGGCCGACCCCCAGGTCGTCGCCCGCCTGCGCGCCGTGGACCCCGCGCGCACCAACCGCAGCACCCCCCGCGACATGACCCGCCTGCTCGGCGCGATCTGGCGCGACGAGGCATGCACCCCCGAGCACGGCGCCGCCATCCGCCGCCTGCTCGGCCTCCAGGTGTGGCCCCACCGCCTGGCGTCGGGCTTCCCCTTCGACGACGTACTGGTCGCCGGAAAGACCGGCAGCGCGCCCACCGTCCGCAACGAGGTCGGCGTCGTCGAGTACCCCGACGGGGGCCGCTACGCCGTCGGGGTCTTCACCCGCGCCGCGAGCCCCGCCGCCACCCTCCCGGCGGCCGACGCCGTCATCGGCACAGCGGCCCGCATCGCCGTGGACACCCTGCGCACCCCCGGTCCGCGCGCCACCGGCCGGGGCGCCGCATAGGGAGCCGACGCCCCGGCAGCCGGAGGGACCGGACCTACGACGCCGGACCGGCCGCGTCCACCAGGGCGTCGAGCGACGCCCCCAGCTGTCGGCGGAGCTCCGGATCGGTGCTGACCCCGTCCGCGCCGACGGTGTTCCGGTCGAGCGCGACCCGTACACAGGCGGCGTCCACGATGGTCGCGCCGGTGTAGCTGAGGACGGTACGGAGCGTCGCCGAGGCGCCCTCCCCGCGACCGGGTGCGGCGGCGTTCAGCCAGGCGGCGGGCTTGTCACCGGTCTCGGTGCCGCCGACGGTCCAGTCCAGCAGGTTCTTGAACGATCCGGGGAGCGTCCCCGCGTACTCCGGGGAGCAGATCAGCAGGGCGTCGGCGGCGTCGATCGCGGCCCGGAGCTCGGCCACCGGCTTCGGCAGCGGGTCGGTGTCGTCGTCGGGGTTGAAGTGCGGCAGATCCCCGAGTCCGTCGTAGAGGACGGTACGTACGGAGGCGGGCGCCACGTCCTGGGCGGTGCGCAGCACGGTCTCGTTGGAGGACCCGGCCCGCACGCTTCCGGACAGCAGGAGAATCACGCGTGGTGTTGGCATAACCGCTCAACTCCGAGCGGCACCGGACTGTTCCGCTCCGCCCCGACAGGTGCGTGCCCCGTCAGGGGGCCGCGCGAACGGCAGCGTGAGAGGCGGCCACCTCCCCGGACTGCGGGGTCCGCCGTCCGGCATGGTCCAGGCTCAGCCGGACCAGCATGACGACCAGCGCGGCGACGGCGAACCCGGCTCCGACCCACGGCAGCCGGCGGGCTCCCGCGGCGGACAGGACCCACCCGCCGACCGCGGTGCCGAGGGTGATGCCAAGATTGGAGAAGGAGATGAAGAGGCTGTTGCCGAACTCGGGCGCGTCCCGCGCGTCCCGTCCCAGCCAGCTCTGGCTGACGATGAGCCCGCCGGAGTGCACGGCTCCCCAGACCAGGACGCCCAGAACCATCGGGACGAACCGTGGCCCGATCGCGTACACGAGTACGTAGACCAGCAGGCAGAGGGCCGGATAGGCGAGGGCGGTACGGATGGGGTTCCTCTGGAGCAGGCCGCCGAAGGCGAAGTTGCCGAGGATCATCACGACGCCGAACGCCATCAGCATGGCGCTGACCCAGGAGCCGTCCATGCCGGTGACCTGGCCCAGGTACTCGGCGAAGTAGCCGTAGACGGAGAACATCGCCGCGAAGACCAGGACGACGGACGCGATGGTCAGCCACATCCGGGGCTGCCTGAGCACGCTCAACTGGGTTCCGTACGAGACGCGTTGCCCGACCGGCAGGTTCGGAAGCAGGCGCAGGATTCCCAGGAACGCGATCAGATTGACGAGCGCGCCGAACCAGAACGCGGCGGGGAGCGAGAGGTGTTCGGCGAGGTACGAGGTCAGCGGCACCCCGAAGGCGAACCCGACGGTGACACCGGCGAAGACGGTCGTCGTCGCCCGGGTGGCGGCCTTCGCGTTCTTACCGTCCTCACCGTCCTCGCCGTCCTTCGTCACGACCATGCGCGCGGCCGTGGCCAGCGCGACCGAGAAGAACACCGGGTGGAAGACGGCCGGAATGATGCGGAAGGCGAGCATCACCTCGTACTGGGTGGTGAGCGCGTAGACGGCGTTGGAGAGGGCGAACACCGCGATCGAGGCGGCGAGGACCTTCTTGCGGTCGATCCCGGAGGCGAGCAGCGTGGTGAAGGGTCCAGTCACGGCGATCACCAGGGCGAACGCCCCGACGAGCCAGCCGACGGTGGAGGGCGGGACGCCGAGTTCGGCGGAGAGCCGGGGGAGTACCCCGACGATGCCCATCTCGGTGGTGATGATCCCGAATACGCCCAGGGCGAGCACCAGGACGGCGGCGGAGGTTTTTCTCATGGTGATCTTTCTTTAAATCTAGAAAAGTAGATACGTTGAGTCGTGGGTGTCCTGTGAGGGGCGCGGTTCTCTGCGGTCAAGCCCGGGGGGCGGGGCGGCTACAGCTCGTCACGCACATGGGCGGCGAACTCGGCGATCACCGGCTCGTTGCGGCGGTAGTACGTCCACTTGCCGACGCGCTCCGAGGTGAGGAGGCCCGCGTCCCTGAGGGTCTGGAGGTAACCGGACACGACGGACTGCGCGAGCCCGGCCCGCTTCTGGATGTCACCCACGCATACGCCGATGTGGAAGCCCAGCCCCTGCTGCGTGTAGGAGTCCTCGTCGAAGTACTTCTCGGGGTCGCGCAGCCACTGCATGAACTGCAGACGGGCGGGGTTGGCGAGGGCCTTGTGCACGGCCAGCGGGTCCATGGGGGCCTCTCTGTGAATCCCTCTGAGATACACATCTAGCTTTCTCGATATGTAGGGGCAAGTCAAATCACCGGCTCCGGCGCCGGGTGGAAGGGAGGGCTGAGGTACAGCTCTGTCGTCGCGCGAGGTTCCGCAAGCACAATGAGCTGACGAAACAGGCTGACAGCGGGCTGCCAACTGGCTGACGACTACAGGCCCCCGCGTTGACGCGGAGGGCCCGGACGAAGGAAGCGCATGCGCGAGGACTCCGGCTTCAAGGACATCCCCACGACCACCCTCGCCGACCTGTTGGGTCGCGGGCAGGTCATGGACGCCGACATGCGCCCACTGTGGTCGCCGGTGCCGCGCGTGGCGGGCCCGGCCTTCACCGTGCGCTGCCCTCCCGGCGACAACCTGATGCTGCACGCGGCGATCCACCGCGCGGAGCCGGGCTCGGTCATCGTCGTGGAGTCGGGCGACATGGACTATGCGCTGGCCGGCGGGAACGTGTGCGCGGTCGCGCACCGCCGGGGGATCGCGGCGTTCGTGCTCGACGGCGTGATCCGCGACCTGTCCGAGGTGCGCGAACTGGGCTTCCCGGTATTCGCGTTGGGCGTCATCCCCATTCCCGGCACCAAGAAGGCGGTGGAACCGCTCAACACCCCGGTGCGCTGCGGCGGCACGACCGTGAACCCCGGCGACATCGTGGTGGCCGACGAGGAGGGCGTCGTGGTGACCCCTCACGCCCGCCGGGACGAGGTGCTGCGCGACGCGCGGGCGAAGCTGGCGAAGGAGGCGGCCGAATCCCTGGACGAGTGGGAGGCGGCGCACCGCGCCCGTATCGACAAGATCCTCTCGGAGAACGGCTATACGGCCTGAGGCAACCAGCACCCGTACAGCGCGGCGACAACACCCCACGCGGTACGCCGCGAGGTGCGGGTCTACTGCTTCCCCCGGCACAACCGGGACGGCGGGGTGGCCCGGTGGTCGGCGCAGGAGGAACGCCGGGCCAGGCAACGGCTCCGTACGCAGGTGGGGCGGCTCCTGGGTCTGATGAACGCGGACGTGGGCGGCGGCATCAGCGTCGAAGCGGCTGAGGTGGTGGAGATCCCCACCGGCGAACCACCGGCACAGCTCGCTCTGGCTGGCGTAAGTCCCGTTCGTGTGGTGGGAGATGGGACGGGTGCGGTACGGTGACGGGGCAATCACCCTCCGTGCGCAAATGGGCGCATGGGGCGGCCCCCGACGGTGCGACAACACCGACCGAGGGCCTACACCGACCAGTGGAACAGGACCACCGGGTAATGCTGCTTCATGTTATCGCGCCCTCTTCGGGCCTCCGAAGCGAAGGCGGCGGAGCCGCAGCCCGCCGCACACGCACCGGGCCTGCCTTCCTCCAGCCCGGCTCAACTGGCCCGCGCGGAGCAGATCCTGCTCTCGCTGCGCCACACCCGCCGGGAACTGCACCTGGGGGTACGCGAGGCGCGTGCCCTGGCGGTGGAGGCGGTGAAGTGGCTGGAACGGGGCCTGGGCGAGGCCGACCTGCGCCAGGCGTTACTGGCCGAGCGCCCGGAGGGCGGCGTACGTTCCGCGGTCGGCTTCCTGCGCTACCGCCTGGCCCAGAAGTGCCCGGAACCCCCGCAGACACCACTCGCACCACCCACACCGCCCGCATCGCCTGCCACGGCACCCGCACCGGTCCGCGCGAGCTGATCGCCTGCGAGGGCCACGGAGACGAACACCTCTTCCGGCCACTGGGCGACGAGACGTCCTGCCCCGAATGCCGCCGCGCGACGGCGTACGAGAACTGGCTCCAGGACACGGACACACACCACTTCCCAGAGGGCACCCCCTGGCGCGAACGCTTCGCCACGGTCAGAGCCGCCGAGGGCCTGCCACCGGGACCACTCGTGTGAGGTCTGCGGGAACTCCGAGTAGCCGGAATGCTGGTGCTGCCCTTGCTGGCAGCCGCGCGACTGCGGCAGCGGGATGCGGCTTCGTCGGCTCTCTCGAAGGCGGGCGGATGAACCGCGGCTCCCAAAGGTTGAAGGGGCGGGGCGACCGGATTCGAACCGGCGTCCTCCTCCATGATGTGTAGGCGCACTACCTCTGTGCTACGACCCCGCCTTGCAGTGATCATATGCAGCCTGCCCCGCCACTGGGCCAGTGATTTTCGAGGGGCCGGTGCGCGGACACGGAAGCCAGGCGGGCCATGAGGTCGCCTGTGAGTCCGGATGCGTGCCGAAGCGTCACAGAGTTTCCCGACCGAACCCGTGGTCAGTGCTGCCGCTCCCAGTAGGCCACGAACGGCACAGCGGGGCGGCAAGGGCGCGCTCACGGTAGCTCTGGTACTGGACGAGATCGCGGGCGGGAGCCTGTTCGCCCCCGATGAAGGCGCCGTTGGCGGTGCAGGGCATTCGGTACGCCTCCCGGTTGCCGAACAGCCAGAAGTCGTGGTCGGGCAGTCCCGGTGGGGGCTGTTCCGCCAAGTCGATGATGCCGATGGACTCGCCGGGCTTGGTGTTGCCGAGATAGGCGGCCAGTTGGTAGCGCAGATAGTCGGTCAGGGGTGAGCGCAGCACATGAACGCGGGACACTTTTTGCCCTTGTCCGTCATCGAGCGGACCCATGGGTTGTCATCCCAGTCCGGCACCATTTCCTCGCCCACGAGGAAGCGCTCGGACTCCTCCCGCTCCTCAGATACGTCGTAGACGGCAGAGCTGTCCGAACGCGTCACTTCCGAGTCTCTGAGTACCCCTCAATTCTGTCGACCTGGCCAGGTAATCGACTGCCGACTCGGTGTCACGTTGATCTCGAACCGCTCCAACGACGGCGAGCCATCGGCACACCAGCGACTGACGTGATCCTCCACCGCGTCCCAGAGACGGTCCGGCCCGCCCTGGCGCACAGCCCAGCCGTCGCTGCCGTCCGCCCACAGGACAGCCCACGAACCCGCCTCGGCATCGAGCAGCACATGCTCCGTACGGCCGTTGCGGTCGAGGCGGACGTACTGGGCGCGAGCGGCGGCGAGTTGGGCGACAAAGCGCTCGTTCCAGCTGCCGAGGATGTCGGCCCCGATGAGCGTCCGTCGCTCGTCTCCCCGGTCGAGATCGGGGAGCACCCCGAGCGGAGGCGGAGTCTGGGGGCGGGCGAGCATGAAGGAGACCCCGCCGCCGAGGAAACGGCCGGAGGCGGTGCCGTCATCGTGCACGGTGAGCCGTGCGAGTTCGGAGGAGTACATCCATCCGCCCACAGTGGCGAGGACCGATCCTCCCGGCCGGGTCTGCTCGATCCAGCTGTACGGCAGGGTGACCACGCCACACGTGGCGATCACCCGGTCGTAGGGAGCGCACCCCATGTGCCCTTCGAGGCCGTCACCGACAACCCGGTACGGGAACAGGCCACAGTCCCCGAGTGCGGCCCCGGCGCGAGCGGACACACCTTCGTCGACCTCGACCGTGGTCACCAGACTGTCTCCGAGCCGATGGCAGAGCAGAGCGGAGGAGTAGCCGGTACCGGTGCCGATTTCCAGTACGCGCTGACCTTCTGAGACATCGAGGTCTTCGAGCATCCGCACGACCAGGCTGGGCATGGTGCTGGAGGACGTCGGGGCCCGCATGATCTCGCCCCGCAGGTCTTCCGGCGCGATGGTGCCCGCGATCTGCGTGACCAGGGATTCGTCCTCGTAGCATCGCTCCAGCCAGCCGGGCTCGTACGACATCACCGGCGCCCAGGCGGTGGGACCCCTGCCGTCGATGCGCTCGAAGAAGCCGCCCCGCAGAAACTCATGCCGGGGAACCGCCTCAACGGCCTCACGCCAGGGCCGCGTACGCAGATGCCCGCCGTTCACCAACCGGCCGGCAAGCCGCCGCCTCAGCATGTCGTCGTCGCTCACGCCCTCTTCCTCTCCGGAGTCCGGTGGCAATCGAACCGGACTCACACCCTGTCAGGGACCAATGCGACATCTCTCATCAAGTTCAGTAACCTCCGTCCATGGTTGAGGCTTTCGTCACGGGAGACGGTCACCGGGCGTGCGGTATCTGCCCCTCGCGGAACTTCGCGTGGGGAGAGTTCGATGTGGCGGAGCGGCCGTCGCCGGAGTTTCCCTTCGACCCCGATGACGGCCACCGCTACACCGTCAGTGGCGTGCCCGTATGCGTGCATCCCGAAAAGGTTGGGCTGCCACCCCGGCGGTACAAGACCGACGGAGTCTCCGCGGTGACCGAGCTGGTCCTGCCGGCCGATGTGGCCGACCTGGACCCGTACCTTCGCGAACTGATGCACAGCGCAGCGCCGGGCATGCTGGAACTGCTGATCGACCAAGCCATCCGGGAGATTCCGCGAGCCTTCCCGGAGACGGACGTGACCAAGGCGCTGCGCCGCGCGCTCAACTAGCCGACGCTGATGGAGCCCGGTACGAAGCGCCTGCCGCCGTCGAGGATGCCCATCGGCTCGTAGACCGCCATGACGGCGGCCCGGCGCCTCTCGGTCTCCGCCTTGCCGAACCAGTAGCGCTCGTTCATCGGACCCCAGGCGGCCCGATAGACCTGGTGGGTGTAGTCGCCGTGATCCCAGGCACCGATCGACTCCCGGTCGGTGGCATGGACGAACGTGATGCCGGTGCGGCTCTGAATACGGCTGAGCACGGTGAACTGCGCAGCCAGGGCGTGGATCATTTCGTCCACCGGGACGGCCACTGGAACCTCGGCGGCGTACTCGTCGCCGCCCGTGAGCTCATACACGGCGGACTTGATGGCCATGGCGTGCAAGGCCCCGGGAAACAGCGGCTCCGTGTCGGTCGCGATGTCGAAGCTCTCCACGAGGGCGTAGCCCATGAAGCTGGTCCAGTCCTCGTCGTACTTCGCGCACGCGATACGGAGCCGGGGCATTCCGGGTCCGCTTCCACAGTGGACAGAATCGCTCGGGCTCGTGTCGCAGCCTTCTCGGGGGCCGGACGTACCAGGGATTCGGACATCACTGCACTCTCCTTCTGTTGTGTGGGTGCGGGCGGTGCCGGTCCTACCCGGCTGCCTGAGGTGCCGTCCGGAACCGTCGGGCCAGGAAGGGACATCAGTGATGTGGGCAGACCGGCGACTGCCTCACAACGGGTCGCCCTCGCCCCGGTCGTTCGTGGAGCGGACGTCGGCGTTCGTCCATGTCGCAGGATCCGCTTCGGCCGAGTCGTCACGGTGTCGGGGACATTGGCACGGCGGGTAGGCCATAGAACCCGGCGCAAGGTCGATGCCCTCCGCCGTATCCACTCGCAAGACGCCGTCGCCACCTTGCTCTGCGGTCAACTGGGCAAGCAGCGCCCGTGCTTCACTTCTCGTCGCTCGACCCCTTGGAGACAGGCTCAGCGACCTGATTCGCCGGGCCTTCCTGTCTCTACGCAACCGTCTGACCACGCACAGCGGTAGCGTGGGAACTGGGGCGGGACTTGAAACCCTTGAAAGTTCTTCATGGAGAGGTGAGTTGGGGACCATGGCGAAAAAGGGGCCCAACTCCGGGCTTGCCCGACTGCTCGCGGAAACTCGATGGACGCACAGCCAGTTCGCACGTGCGGTGAACCGTGTCGGTACGGAGACTGGCACCCCATTGCGGTACGACGAATCAGGGGTGAGCCACTGGCTCGGAGGCACCGTCCCGCGTGAACCCGTCAGGGCCTGCATCCTCGAAGCGCTCTCGCGGAGGCTGGCCCGACCGGTGACCTCTTCGGAAGCAGGCATCCCCGCCCCTCGCTCGGTGTCACCCGGGTCCGCGGATACCGTGGAAGGGATGATTGACCTGGGCAGGCAGGACATGGACCCCTCTCGCCGCCGAGTCCTGGGCGCCGGTCTCTTCTCCGTGGCCCTGACGATTCCCGGATGGCCCGATGTGATCGGGCGCGCGGAGGCGGTCCAGGCCGGGCGGATCTCCCGGATAGGGATGAACGAAGTCGACATGGTCATTGCGATGACCGAGCGGGTATCGGACCTCGACGACCAGTTCGGCGGTCGTCACGCGCGGCCCATGGCCGCATCGTTCATGGTCAACACGGTGGCGGCCTATCTACGCGCGGACGCGCCCGAGCCGGTTCGGCAAGCGATGCTCTCCGCCGCCTCGGACCTCCTCTATCTGACCGGCTACATGGCCGTTGACGAGGGGCTCCACGGGCTCGCGCAGCGCTACTACGTCAAGGCTCTCGAACTGGCGGGCGCGGCCGAGGACCACCTCACGTACTGCACCACCCTGCGCGGAATGAGCGTGCAAGCCGTTGACCTCGGCCACGGCGCCAAAGCCATGCAGCTGGCCGATGCGGCTGCCGCCGCGTCTCCCCAGGCCGGCCCGCGTATGCGTGCCTTCCTCGCCGGACAGCAGGCCCACACCGCTGCTCAGACCGGCGACCGCGTCGGCGCGATGCGGTACATCCGCGAAGCGGAGGCGGCCATGGACCGTGCCGAGTCCCGCAGCGCACCGTTCGGCTCGTACGATCCGTCCTCGCTCAACTACCACATCAGTCAGGTACGTTACGAGCTCGGCGACGTCTCCGGCGCCGTCGAAGCCATGCAACAGTCCGACAGGCTCCGCTTCGGCGTCTACCGCCGGGCGAGGGTTCGGCACAGGGCGACCCTCGCCGAGCGACAACTGGAGATCGGCCACCTGGAAGCGGCCTGTGCCACCTGGAGCCAGGCGCTGGACGACTACCCCATGGTTCAGTCCGGGCGTGCGGACGACCGCGTCAGGACGATGTTCGGTCTCCTGCGACCGCACCTGAAGAATCCGACAGCCCGAGACCTGTATGACCGGGCGCGCGGGATCGCACCGCCCTCTCTCGTCGGCTGATTGACCGCCGATGAGGGGGATGACGCTCCCGGACCTCCCGCCTGAGCCCGATGCGAGAGGGGTGCCCGGTGTTCAGACCGAGAAATCGCGGAAGGGAACAGCGTGTTCCAGAGCAAGATCGCGCCAAGCCTGATACGCGCCGATGTCCGGGTCGGAGATCAGCTCACGACCTGACTGGGTCCCGTCCGCTCGATAGTTGAGGTGGACGACGATCGATTCGTCGAACAGCCAGAAGTCCTGATCCGGTAGGCCAAGGTCAGGACAGTCGGTGAGGTCAACCATGCGGTAGTCCTCACCTGCCGCGACATTGCCGGGGATGCACCACTCGAACAGGTAGCGGCTGTAGCCCGTCAGCGGCCTCCGGACCACCTTCGCCCGCGTCATGGTGCGACCGGCAGCCGCGTGGCCCCGGACGGTCTCGTGCCACGACGCGTTGAACCCTGGAGGAATGGGCTCCCCGGAGAGGAAGCCGCGGACCGATTCGGCCTCGGCGGGCATGGTGTAGGTCTGCTGAACTTCGAGACGGAAAGCGGAGTGCTGGAAATCGCGGAAGTACGCTTGCCACTCCTCGCCTTCGAGCAACACGGGACTAGAGCCATTCACGGACACGAGCGGCCTCCTTCACGGTCTTCTTCGGGATCATTGCGTGTGATCCTCTCCCGTCGCTGTGATCAGCAAGCTACGGAGGGTGTTGACCGGCTGCAAGAGGGGACTGGAGTTCAGTCGCGTACTTCCATGGATCTGGCGGGGTACGCGCAGTTCAGGGACGGGTGTCACTCGGTCTCGGCGCGCAGGGCCCGGACGTACCGGTCGAGCGTTGTGCCGTCCTTCGTGAGTACCTCCCCGTCGGGGGTGAACCCCGCCCGCCGGGCGACCGCCGCAGATCCGGGGTTCTCCGGCTCCACCTGGATCACCACTTCCGCCCCGCCCTCAGCCGCCGCGTACTGGGTCACCAGGAGGACGGCGCGGGTGGCCAGGCCGCGTCCTCTCCAGGACGGATAGAGGCCGTACGCGATGTTCACCTGCCCGGGAGCCAGACCCTCGCCCGTGAAGCGCAAGTCGACCGTTCCCGCGAGTTCCTCACCGGGGCCCACCCGGATGCCGAAGGCGCGCAGTGGCCCGGCGGTGTCCCACTGGTCCCGGCAGTGCCGGACGTACGCCTCGATGCCCTCGCGCGTCCCGGGACCGCCGTTGAGCCAACGAACGAGCAGTTCGTCCTCCCCGCCGAGGTGTGCCTCCACGTCGTCCAGGCGCAAGGCGGACAGCGTGATGAACCCGTCGGACAACTTCACTTCATGCATTGGGTGATTCTCGACCCCCGGAGCCGCGTCGCACTATTGGATTCCGCGGCACATCGCACAGAGCGAGCCAGTCAGTCGGTCTGGATGCGGGCGGCGGGCAAGTTGTCGAGGATCTCCGAGACCGTCTGTTCCGGGGTCTGTTCCGACGTGTCCAGCCAGAGACCGATGCGTGGTGTCTCCGCACGGAGGATGCTGTCGAGGGCGTCGACCGTCCAGGGGCCGTATCCGGTCTTTTCGCGCCCGGTCTCCCTGCTCCGCACGGCCGTGGTGGAGGGGGCCAGCACGATGACGTACAGGGGACGCGTGCGCACCCGGGCGATGTAGTGGTCCAGGTCTTTCCCGAGGACGATGTCCTGGACGATCGCGGTCCACCCGTCGCGCGCGTACTCGTCGGCCACGAGCGCGGAAAGGCGATAGCGGAGCTCCAGTTGGGCCTTGGCCTCCGCGGTCTCTTCCGGCATCACTTCCTCCCGCCCGGAGGTGAGCATCCGGCGGAAGACGTCACCGCGCACATGCGCGGCCCGAGGCAGCCGCTCGGCCAGGAGGCCGGCCACGGTCGACTTCCCCGAAGCCATCACACCGGTGATCAGGACGACTGCGGAACTCAGTTCGGTGCCCATGCGGACCTTTCGCTCAGGGGGAGGGCGGCAGGTTACGGGGCTACCTTCGGAGGCAGCGTGCGGCCGATCCCACCACACCAGAACACCCCTGCCGCCCCGTAGTCGTCCTTGGGCGCATTCGGCTCACCTTTTTGAGTCATGCGCATGTCCGACTGCCGCGCTACCCAGCTGCCACCGGGCGCCTCTGGGGGATTGGAGCGACCGTTGCGTCCGGGCCCGAGTCGTACGCTGGTTGGCGAAGGGTGGTGTCGTATGTCGGACGAACTCGCGGACAACCTGAGGAAATACCGGCGGGCGAGCGGCCTCAGCCAAGAGCAGCTCGCGCATCGGTCGGGACTCTCGGTCGGTCCCATCCGACGGATCGAGCAGGGCGCCGACGGCGTGCGGATGGAGACGCTTCACCAGATCGCCAGAACCTTGGGGATCAAGACGTCGGACCTGATGGCGGCCGGAACACCGGAACCCGTCAAGCACGACGATCCGAACAGCTTGAATCTTCGGGAGTTGCGCATCGCGCTCACACCCGCGATGGGCCTTCTTCCCATGCGTGCGCCGACCGGTGAGGAACCGGACCTCCGTCGTCTGCGACGCATGACACACGACCAGGCGGTGCTGTACTTCGGCGACAGCTACAGGAGCATCGCAGCCGATCTGCCCGCCCTGATTCGCGCGGTGAGCGATGCCGTCGCGTACTACGACTCGGGCCAGGATCGCATCGATGCCCTGGTGGCTCGATCGGAGGCGCTGCAACTGGTCGGCCGCTACCTGACGCAGATCCGCCAGTACGACCTTGCGCACAGCGCCATTCGGGAATCCATCGCGGACGCACGGGAGGCCGAGGCCCCGCTGACGGCCGCGTCCGGGGTCGGCGGTATGTGCTGGATGCTCATGCGTACCGAGCGCTACGACGAGGCCGAGGACATCGCCGTCGCGACCATGGATCTGGTGGAGCCGAAGATCAAAGGAGCCTCGCCCGACGAGTACGCGACGTGGGGAGGTCTGGCCATGGAGGCTGCGGCGGCGGCTGCTCGGAACAACCGTCCCGAGGAGGCCAGGACGCTGCGCCGGGCTGCCGGTACGGCGGCCAAGGCCGTCGGCGTGACGCACAGGAACCTGCTCCGGCACTGGTCGATGTTCGGTCCTGTCACGGCGTCGATGAAGGAACTTGAGGACTTCATGATCGCCGGGGACGCGCGATCGGTCGTCCGTAAGTCGGGCGAGGAGGAGAGCCTTCAGCCCAAGAGCTGGAAGCGGCTCGGGAAGCCGAGCAGCAACGACGGGAATCGGTACTACCTCGACCTGGCTCGTGCTCAGGTCCGCACCGGCGACCCGACAGGTGCCATGGAGGAGCTGGCCCGACTCGACGCCGTGGCGCCCGAGTGGTTCCGTCACCAGTCGTCGGCCGCGATCACCTTCGAGGAGATCACGAAGAAGCGCCGGACGCTCACGACGGAGATGCGGGAGGTAGGCGCCCACCTGGGCGTCTTCGCCTAACTGCACGACCACGATGCACTTCTGACGATACATCGACGGAAGTGCATCGTTGCGTGTCTGGTCGATCACTCTTGGTGACCCTAGCGTTGTGTGCGTGGGGAGCATCCGGGGGATTCACATCCCGGAACGTGAGGCTCTCCATCGGCCGGTACACGTCCTCGCGACTCGGGGCCGCTACGAACCCGGACCGGACGCTGTGCCCGAAGGAGATACGGCCTCTTCGGGGCGTGTCGAAATCCCTCTTTTGGGCGGGACACCTCAGGTGCCCGCGGTGTCACGGGAGTAGTGATCGGGATGGATGGCTGTCGCTTCGGTGTGGTTCGTAAGGCGTGGGATCTGCCCTTCTTGGCGGAACCCGAAGAACTGGCCGGCCTGCGCCGAGTGATTCGCCTGCACTTGGGGCTGTGGGGCCTGGTCCCGGTGATCAGGGACGCGCAACTCTGCGTTTCGGAACTGGCGGCGAACGTCATCAAGCATGTGGGCCCGGGAACCCCGGCGTGCCTGACTGTCTCGATGAACGGCAGCCGCTTGCGTATCGAAGTGAGCGACCCCGATACGCGGGTGCTCCCCGTCCTCTGCTCAGCGGGGGACGGAGCGGTGCGGGGGCGGGGGCTGACCTTGATCGACGCCGTCGCCGAGCGATGGGGCGTTCTCCTCCGCGACGACTCCAAGATCACCTGGTGCGAGCTGGCCACCGGCCTGCGTTCGTCGATCGATCATGCCGACGGGCCGCGCGTCGCCAAGGCCGAGGCATTGCTCGGGCTGATGGGCATGGCCGTGAGGCCGGACGGCCTGTCGTACGGGCGGCTCGGCGTGGCAGCCGCGGAGGAGTCCGCGATCGATCTCATCGCGGACCTCCTCCACTGGCTGCGCGCCCACGGCTGCGACCCGGACAGCGCCCTGGACCGTGCGCAGACGCACTTCGAGGCCGAACTGGGTGAGGCCGTGTGAGTGCGCGGTCAGGACCGTAGCGCCTCGCTGAAGAATCCGATGGACGGATCCTCCGGGGTACCGATCAACAACGCCCGGTCGAGCAGGCCGTTGTTGTGTTCGCAGCTGGTTTCGGGCAGGAGGACGCAGGCGTGGCAGGCCGCCAGGTTGATGCCTCCGACGCCGCTCGCCTCGGATTCCACGCAGAGCGGATCGGCCGAACACCACTGGGCCCGGACGAGTGCCGACCGCAGGGAGAGGGCCAGGTGGTCCGGTTCGCCCTGGGCGACCAGGCCGCCGAGGCTTCCGGCGGAATCGCTCGTCGCCGTGGCGACGAGGAATCCCGCCATGGCGTCGTCCGCGTACAGACGCTCGCGCAGGGACGCGGCGGGGTAGCCGCCGTCCAGGCTCCACTCGTTGATCAGCGCGTGCGCCAACGTGTGCAGGAGAACCATGCGCGGGGTGGCCGGCGACTCGGGAACATCTGCCGGGGCCTGGGCGCGTTCCCGCATCATGCGCAGGTGGTTGGCGTGGATTCGGTCCACTCTGGCCGCGACCGCGACGCTCCGTGCCCAGGAATCCAGCCGCTGCTCGTCGAGCCGCAGGAAGACGCCTTCGCCCTGGACCTCCATGGCGGGCAGCCAGTCCATGCCGACGAGGGACAGCGCGGCCTCCTGGACGTCCGTGCGTGTCTCGGGTGTGTCGACCCGCGAGAACGCCTTGAGCGCACGGACCTCCCGCAGACGCTTGACCAGCATCGGACCTTCCAGCCCGTAGGGAGCCAGGGCGGACGCGGACGATCGGGGAGGTTCGCAGACGAACTGGTCCTCGTGGTCGGTCTCGCTCTCGGCACGGCCCGCGATCAGCCGTTCGTACTCCTGCTTCCGAAGCGCCGTGTAGGCGTCGTCCTTGACCTGTTCCTGGTCGGGTGCCA
This sequence comes from Streptomyces sp. NBC_01433, assembly GCF_026340105.1. NCBI lineage: Bacteria > Bacillati > Actinomycetota > Actinomycetes > Kitasatosporales > Streptomycetaceae > Streptomyces > Streptomyces sp. NBC_01433. The sequence continues at coordinate 3,738,507 of NZ_JAPEPM010000001.1, forward strand.
CATCCCCGTGGTTCTCCGCTTCGAGGAGGGCGATGACCTTCTCGGCCGAGAACTCGTACGGCTCCCTGAGCGTGAATGCCTTGAGGAAGCCCCTGATTCCGGATGTGTCTCCGTCCTCGTACATGCTGCGCAGGTCGTCCATGTGCGGGGCGAGCCGGGTGAAGTGCCCGTCGCTCCACGGGGGGATCGACAGCGCCGTTCGCACGATGGGCTGCCAGGCGACGGACGAACCGCGCTGGAGCGTCCGCGGCCGCTCGGAGCAGGAATCCGTCGGAGCGTCCTTCAACCAGGGGCGCTTACCGCTGCAGAACACCTTCAGGTCGGACAACGCGGTGCTCCGGAAGGCGCCCTCCATGGACACCTCCGGGATCCCGCAGGTGCAGGAGATCAGGATCGAGCGGAGCGAAGCCGTCCCGCCGGTGGTCCGCAGCCGCATCCGGCCGCCGCAGAGGCCGGATGCGCCTTCCTGCCTGTTCTTGCGGTGCGCCCACTTCCAGTACGGAAAATCGTCGATGTGGCCCTTCGCGCACGCCATGACGAAACGCGAGGGGACGAGGTCCTCCTCGCAGTCACCGCATTCGTTCTTGCCCGGCGGGGAGTTGAACAGTCGCACATGCTGCAAGGTGTGGCAGGTCGGGCACGAGTGCCACAGGGGAAAACGGCGGACGTGCACGCCGTCCCTGCTCGTGTCGTCCGATGCGGGAGGCAGGCGGAACGACTTCACGCCGAGCACCCGGGCCAGGCGGTGCTCGTAGATCGTCGGTGCCTCGCTGATGTTCCACGAGTCGATGCCGGTCACTATGAACGACTCGTTGTCGACGGCGACGAGCGAACCGACACCGTACGTCGTGATCATCTGCGCCCGGCGGACGGAGCCCCGACGGGGATAGCCGCGCTCGGGCGCACCGGCCCGGCGGCGCCGGGAGGGGGGAGGGGTCATCGGGTTGCCTCCATGAAGAGAGCGGACTCGGCGTCGACATCGCGCAGGCTCCACAGGGTGGGCCACGCACCCTCGTTGTCGTCGTCGAACGCGCACAGCAGGGACGGTGTCCTCCGGCCCCGCCTGGGCTCGTAGGTGAGCCCGCCATGGAGCTCGGCCTCCTCGGACCACCACTCGACGAACTCGTCGAACGCGTCGGCCGTCGCCGTGTACTCGTCCGGGTCGACCGCCTGGACCCGGTCCAGGAGCGCCGTCCTGACGATCCGGTCCAGCTCGTCGCGGAACTCGTCGATCCGTCCGGCGCCGTCGTTGGGCCGGGCCGCCGGGATCAGGATCCGGGCGAGCGCGACGACCACCGCGTGCAGGCCCCGATCGCGGGCGCGGGAGGAGAACGGCGTGACACTGGTCGACTCGACCTCGCGGTACAGAGCCGAGTGGAAGTGCTGGAAGCTCTCGTAGTGCGAACGGTCGCGAGAGCGATTCGAGTTGAGCATCACGGCCACCAGCCCCGGATGGCGGCGGCCGACGCGGCTCGTCGCCTGAATGTACTCGGCCGTGGTCTGGGGCTGACCCATGACCGCCATCAGCCCGAGCCGGTCCACGTCGACGCCGACCGAGATCATGTTGGTCGCCAGGAGGACATCCACGGCATCGGGGTGTGGCAGCCGTCGCTCGACCTGCTTGAGCCGCTTGGGCACCTCGCTGGAGTTCGCCCGGCTGGTCAACTCGGTCTGTTCCAGGATTTTTCGCCGCTCGCAGCCGTCACGCTCCGCCAGGTAACCGAGATAGGCGTCGACGTCGTCATGGACCTGGAGCTCGGCGGCGGCCAACAGCCGAAGGCTGTTGAAATAGCCGACGAGCGTCCAGTAGGCGTCACGCACCTCGTCGGTGGTCCCGGCCCGCGCCGCCCGGTGCATCAGGTTGGCGTAGGTACGGATCAGGAGAGTGGACTGGCTCGTACTCGGAGTGAGCAGGCCGACGTACTGACGACTCGCCTTGCGCTCCTTGGGCGTCTCCACGGCGAACCAGGAGTCACGGGCGTCGAGTCCCGCCGGCGGAAACTGGGCGACCTCGCGGGCGAACAACTTCTTGCCCTGGTCCGAGGCGCGGCGGATCGTCGCGGTGGACGCGATGACCTTCGGCGCGTCGGCCAACAGATCCACCGCCGTCTCGTACAGGCCGGTGAGTGTGCCGAGCGGGCCCGAGATGAGGTGCAGCTCGTCCTGGACTATCAGCTCCGGGGGCGGGGTCCCGTCCGACCGGTCGCGATTGAACAGCGCGGCCGTCTGCTCCCGCCACGGCATGGCGGCGAACTTGTCGACCGTGGCGATCACGAGCGTGGGGCGCGCGTCGTAGACCGCTTCGTCGATGAGATGGACCGGAAGGCCGTTGTGGAAGTCGCACCAGGTGTCGGGGCAGCGCACGTGCATGCGCTTCGCCGGCTCGTCGACCTCGTACTGATGCGCGTCGATGCGAGTACCGCACCACGGGCACGCGTGCAGCTGCACGGGGTTCTTCTCCTGGAGTTCCTTCTCCTTCCGCAGCTCGGTGAGGCTCTCCTCGGCCACCGACAGTTTGTTGGGGGTGGCGGACTGGCCGACCCACATGCCGATGGAGATGGGCTCCGTCCCCAGCGTCCTCTCGTCGCCGAGGCGGATGCGCTCCATGGCACAGATCAGAGCCGCGGCTCGTTCGAACTGCTGCAGGGTGAGCAGCCGCAGCGTGTAGCGCATGAGGACCGTGACACCCCCTCCGTGCTCCTTCAGCCGCATGCGCCGCAGGAAGGTCGTGAAGGCGATCAGACCGAGGTACGCCTCGGTCTTGCCACCACCGGTGGGGAACCAGAGAAGGTCGGCGACGGCGCGATCGCTGTGACCGGGGTCCACGATCCCTTCGAGGCACAGAAGCACGAAGGAGATCTGGAACGGACGCCATCGCCCGACGGACTCGTCGGGGGCACCCTCCCGTCCCTTCTTCACCCACTCGCTGCGGGAGCGCTGCTGGGCCATCGCGCGATTGGCCAGCCGGAACGCTCGCATCGCCTCGTTGTCGGTGCCGAGGACCCGGACGCCCCGACGCATCCGAGCCAGCGCCGTACGGCAGTGCTCGATCTGTGCCCGCGCCGGTGCCTCGTGCGGTGTGTCGCGGAAAGCCTCCGCCTCCACCTCCTTGCGGTCGATCCACTCGGCGTATCCGGCCATCAGATCGTTGAACGCTGCCAGGATCTCGCTCTCGGGCCGGGTCGCCAGCCCCTGCATCGTGAGGGCGGAGTCGTCGATGTCGGGGTTGGAATCGGTCAGCAGCACATCGTGCGCGGGGACGAACTCGGTCCGTACGGTGTCGATGGCGGCGCGCTCCGTGGTGGGCTCGCCGATGGGCGGGGGCGTCCATTCCCATTCGGCCGAGCAGCCGTGTCCCACGGCGAAGGTCGGGGCGTGCCGGTGCAGCAGCCTGCTCGTCGCCACCTCCGAGTCGATCACCCGCCGCTCGGAGGGGCGCTCGACGAAGCCCCGGGCGCCGGACTCCGTCGTGACGGTGAGGCGGGGCTGGTACAGACAGAAGGCGTCCTGCAGCGCCCTCTTCCCCACCAGGTGCGAGTTGATCAACGTCACCGTCACCGTGACGGTCCCGCTCGCGGGAGCCACGGGGCGGACCACGACGTCGATGGCGACACCGGCGTGCAGATCGTCGATCCGATACCGACGGGGCACGGACACGTCGATGGTCTCCGGGCGCAGGGTCAGCAGGCGCCTGCGCCAGTGCTCCTTCTGCTCCGAGACGGTCCGGGCCTGGGCGCGCTCGGCGGCGACAGGACGTCCGTCGGCGTCGACCGGATCGTAGACGGCGGCTTCCGTGCGCACGACGAGGCGTCGCGAGACGGAGGGGTCGACGGCGAACGTCAGACCCATGGACGAGGGGCGCCGGTCGCCCACGTGCGCGACATCGAGGTCCGGCGCGGACTCCTCGATGTCCCTGCCCCTCCTCGCGAGCGGCGCGTCGTCCAGGCCCTCGTTCTCGGCCGTGTCCTCGCCGAGGGCCCGCTCGGCGTCGTCGTCCGAGGCGCGCGGGAACAACACCCCGATCGGATAGGTGGTGATCGGCGGGTCCTGCGTCAGGACCTCGTCGGGTGATCCGGGGCCGAGCAGGTCCCTGCGGAGCTGTGCGACAAGGCCGTCACGCAGCTCGTAGTGCATGGAGTGCGGGTTCGTGTTGTCGGTCATACGTCGTTGCCTTCCTGCACGGTCTTCCCGGCTCGCCTGTACCGACCGAGTCCTGTCATACGGGGCACCGTCCAGATGCCGTGATCCCCCAGTCCCGCGCGGGCGCCGGAGGCGACGCTTCCGGCGACACTCTCCAGGCAGTCCACCGTGAACCCCTCGATCTCCACCGGCCAGTTGACGTCCCAAGTCCTGCTGATCTTCAGGGAGGCGTGGAGATCCCTGCGGAACTGCTCCGAAACGACCGCGATCGGACGGTCCCGGTGGAAGACGGTGTACGGGGGGCTCTGGTCGGCGGCCACGGGCAGCTCGTGCTGGGCCCGGAGAACCAGCGCGTCTCCGGGGGACACCGCCGACGTCACATAGTCCTGCACGGCCGCCGCGTCGTCGGAGAATCCGTCCGTTCCGGGCGGGTGCTCCCGGCACACGTCGCGCCCCGAGGCGGCGATGCCGTCACGGACGTACGACTTCCAGCCCCCCAGGTACCAACGGTCGGTCGACCTGTCACGACGGATCAGCGCCGTGTCCGGCGCCTCGATACGGAACAGGTCGTCCCGAGGGCGGGTCATCGCGACGTAGAGCGAACGCGCCTCGGCCGCAGGGTCGACATGGGTGTGCTGCCTGCGCAGCTCTGCCATCGGGGCGGGGTCGAGCACGATCACCCGATCGAATTCCAGACCCTTGGCACGGTGCACGGTCGACACGATCAGGCCTGCGGGTTCGACGGCTGCCAGATCGTCGGGGAACCGCCCCTCGGCGACCAGCCGTCGCACGGCCGACACATCCATCAGCCCCCTGGGGGCACGGGCGGCGCCCCGCAGGGAACGCCAGATCCTCGCAGGGTCCCCGACCGGCGCCACCGGGCTCGCGGAGAGCAGCGCCAGGAAGCGTTCCTCGGTCAACGTGGTGGTGCCCGTTCCGCGCAGGACGGAGGCGACCCAGGCGGGAACGGGCCGATCCTGGAGGGCCCGCTGCACACGGTGGCGGACCCCGAGCGAGAACAGCTTGTCCGACAGCACGAGCGCCTGCCGATTGTCCCTGCAGAGGATCGCGCAGGTGCCCGGGTACGACTGCAGCGACTCGACGGTGAACGGGGCCCCCGGATCACCGAAATCGGGGCACGAACGAAGCAGGTCGGTCAGCTTCCGGTGATAGTCCTCACCGGCGGCATCGGACTCCGTCGACTCCGAGGGCAGCTGCCGGAGCGCGCCACCGAGAGCCAGCGCGGTGCGGGCCTCGTCCGTACGCGCCCGGAAGTTGGTGGAGAGATGCAGCTCCACCAGGTCGTCCGGATAGGAGGCGCGCAACCAGTCGAAGAAGTAATTCGTCTCGGCGGCACGGGCATCCTCGTCCGACACCTGGAAGCCGAAGATCGCCTGAGCCCCGTCGCCCACCACGGTGAAGCCGCAGCTCTCCTGGAAGCGGTCCAGCAGGGACTCCACCATGTCCCGCCGATCACCGACGAGGTCCTGGACCTCGTCGATCACCACGTGGGCGGGTGCGCCCTGTTCGCCCGCCTCCACCGCTCCTCGCAGAATGGCCTCGGTGGTCTCCCTGATCCGCTCGTCGAAACGGAGAGCACCCCAGTCACGGTCCGGCTGCTCGCTCCGCAGCACGCTGTACGCCCATGAGTCGAAGGTCTGGACCCGGACCCGACGAGCCTCGGTGGCGTGCGCGGCGATCCGCTCGCGCAGCTCCCGGACCGCCGCCCTGGAGAAGCTGAGGACCAGGATCTCACCGGCCTCCAGCGCCTCGTCCTCGTCACTCATGAGGGCGTCGAGACGGCGAATCAGGGTGTGTGTCTTACCGGCGCCGGCGCCCGCCGTGACCAACAACCTGGTGTCCCAGGGGTGGTCGACCACCGCCTGCTGCTCCTCGGTGAGGGGCGGGCTGTCGAGGTAGGCGTCGGTCACTTGGCCCTCCACAGGTGCTCGAACTGCGTGAAAGCGAGCGCCCTGTCGTAGTTGGTGATGTTGTCCCGGACGTTGAGGATGAGGCAGGTCTCCTTGCCTCCGTTACCGGGACCGCGCAGACCACGACCGATCATCTGCTGGTACACGTTCGGGCTGTACGTGGGGCGGGTGATGACGACGGCGCGGGTGGCCGGCGCGTCGAACCCCTGGGTCAGGACACCGTAGTTGGTGAGAACCCGCACACGGCCCCGGCGGAAGTCGTCGATGCTCTTCCTGCGTTCGCCCGTCGCCGTGGCGGAGTCCACCGAAGCGGCGGTGATGCCTCGGTCCTTGAGCTTCGCGGCGAGGAACTTGGCGTGAGCGACGGACGTGGCGAAGACCAGCACCGGCCAGTCGGCGGGCATGGCCTCGATCTCTTCGAGGATGCGCTTGTTGCGGTCTTGGTCGTCGGCGAGACGCTGTTCGGCGGCCTTCGACAGCAGGCTCATCTGGTCGGCCCGCTCCTTCTCGTCGTTGGTCAACACGATGGTGCCGCCCAGGAGTTCGCGGTGGGTGACCCTCGCCAGCATGCCGAGCTCCTGAAGCTCCGCGTACGCGTCGTCCGAGGCGAAGATCCCGTCGTCGAGTCGCTGGGCACCGAAACGCTGGACCAGGCGCCGGGTCTCCTCGTCGTTGGTGTTGCGGAACGGGGTGGCGGTGAGTCCGAGCAGGTGGCGCCGTGTCTCGCGCGAAGTGAGACCGAGGTGCGTGAGGATCTCCGTGTACTGCGGAGAGATCGCCACGTGCGCCTCGTCGACGATCACGAGACACGCCTGCCGGAGCCAGGCGTACGTGTCCTCGCCCAAGCAGTTGCGGAGCTTCGCGTCCGTCGCGACCACGAGATGAGGTCGGTCGCCGACCGGCCCCGCCTCGTTGGTCGTCCACAGCCTGCTGATCGTCAGCGGGGATTCGGCTCCCACCTTCGACCAGACGAAACTCCAGCTCTGAACGGCCTGTTCACAGAGTTCCTCGGTCTGGGCGATCCAGAGAATGGGACCTTCCAGTTCGCCCATCTGCTTGACCCAACGAATGACCGCTTCGGCCGCCACCCGGGTCTTGCCCGCGCCGGTGGGCAGCGACAGCATCCCGCGCTGCGGGGTGAACCGGTCCAGCATCGCGAAGACCTTCGTGGCCAGGCGTTCCTGGTAGTCGTGCAGACGGGGGAACTCCGTGGGGCCCGGAACCTCGACCCTCGGAGGCAAAGAGGGGGTTCTGGTGCCGGCGAAGGAGTCGGGGAAGCCGAACTCCGAGACGAACCTCACCGCGGACGAGGAGCCGGTGAAGCCCGACGGGGCGTGACTCGGATAGGCGGCCTGGAGATCGCGGGTGTGCATCTGAAGGACACCGTCGCCGTGGGCGTTGTATGCCATCCGAGCGATGCGACGGGCCGAGGGCTCGACGTCGCCCAGCTCGGCGCGCTCGCTGTCCATCAGACCCGGCGGCAGGCCCGCGCGCAACGCGTTCGCCCCGATGAGCAGTTCCAGCTTCTCCTCGACGCTCTCCGCCTCCCGGACCCGGCGGAGGGCGGCCTGGAGCTGCTGATCGGCCTCCTGCCGTTCCTGCGCGTCGAGAACCGCTCGGCACCCCGCTTCCTTCAGCCCCCAGCGCAGTTCACGATCCACCGCCACCAGGGCGGCCAGTCGGTTCGCGGGTTCCAGGACGAGCACGGTGGTGCCCTGGAGGGCACTCTTCAGAGGGGTGGGCCGGGTGCCCTGCGGCGTACGGATCAGCTCCTCCAGCTCGGAGCACGGCTGCAGCCTGTAGTTGCTTGTCGAGTTGCCCATGCGCTGACGTAGCGTGGGGAATTCGTCCTGCAGGAGCGTGGGCTCTCCGCTTCCCACATGACGGATCTCCTTGCTGATCACGTCGGCGTAGCGCAGCATGCCCCAGGTCTTGACCAGGAGAGCGGCGTCCTCCGGGCTCCCGGCGAACAGGGCGGGCAGCTGCTCCGCGCGAAGCGCGCGATACTCCGCGTCGGTGGCCGCGACCGCGATCTCGTGGTCCTCGCGTGCGGACCACTCCGATCCGACCCGGCAACGGGTCAGCTCCCCTTCGGGGAAGTCGACTTCGAGGCGGGTCAGCATCACGTACGTACGGCCGACGAAAGTGTCGTCGTCGCTGGTGCCGAGCTGTTCGAGCAGACGGGCCCACTGCTTCGCGGGGACGTCCTCCACCACGGTCGGGAGGTGCAACTTCCGTGCCTTCTCCGCACTGATGTCCGCGACGGGAAGGACATCCGCGTAGCCGCGGAGCTGCGGGCCCACCGCGCCGGCGAGCGGCACGACACCCTGCGAGGTGGGGACCCTGCCGTGTCGGGCGAGCATCCACCGCAAGGGGGAGTAGACGGTCTTGCGTGTGGAGACCTGGACGCCGAACTGCATGGTCCAGGTGTCGATGACACCCGCGTCGGGCAGCGCCTTCACGAAGGCACCCCTGCCCTCCTCCGACAGTCGCTCCAAGAGGTGCAGCGGCCCTCCTATGGGCGAGCCCTCCACCTTGAGTCGGCTGAGGGAAGGGCGGCCGGCGCTGCTGCTCAACGTCCGGCAGTAGCTCTCGTACATGGCTGTGCGGTACTCGTCGTACCACTGCTCGTCCGTCGGACGGTGACCGGTCGTCGGCAGTGCGCGCAGGCCGAACTCGTGGAAGACCGTCTTGTCGTCGGAATGGAACCGCAGGTCCACGGCTACCGACCCGTCCCGGCTTCCGTCACCGGGCACCACGTCCCCCGGGAGCAGGCAGTCCCGCATGGGGTGGAAACGACCGTCGACCGTCCGTACGTACAGGGTCGCCATCGGGTCGGGGACGCGGGCGCTGACCTCTCCACTGACCTGACTGCCGCCGGCGCTGTGGAACAGCTCCCAGAAACGTGCCCAGTCCTGCGGACCGTAATTGTCAAAACCCTGTTCGAGGACGCCGATGAAGCGACCTCGGGAGTCCGCCTCGCGGATGCCGATCTCGTTGAGATCGCTGATCAGGGACTGATCCTCGGACAGCTTCTGATCGACGTACGTCGTCCCGTCCCGAAGTCCGTCCTGAACGGCCCGATGGAAGACCTTGCCCACGACGGCGGGCACCATCCCGCTCTCCTCGGTGAGCACGATGCGCGCGGCTCGGGCCTCGGCCGCGAACGGGGACGCCTCACGGATCATCGCGGCGAGGATACGGATCGCGACGGCGGAGGCCTCGGCCGTGCCGTCGGTGACCAGAGCCTCCAGCCATTCCCGGACGGTGGCCCGGACCTGGCGGGTCTCGTCGAGGATGTGTCCCACCTTGCCGGGGCGGAACTCGGCGGCCTCCACCGAGGGGTGGATCCAATCCGAGGGGCGCCCCGGGTGGGCGTTCCACATGCGGAGCCAGTCGAGCTTGAGCGGGACTTTCCTCATCGGGGCCGGGTGGATCCGCAGATCCCGGGGGACCCGCAGGACACCGTCCTGATCGGGGAGGGAGGGAAGCTGGGCCGTCAACTTCCAGATCTGTTCGGTCAGATACTTGTCCGCCCAGTTCAGGGTCTCCGAATCCCTGGGCCGGCCGGGCAGGAGTGGCAGATAGGCACCCGGGTCCTCGGCGGGAGCCAACTGCGGAAGCGATTCGACCACCAGTCGTGCCGCGACCTGGATGATCTCCTGGTTGAAGGGGCTGGAGTCCAGAAGGTTCTGTCTGTCCTCGTTCGTCTTCCAGGCGCCGTTGAGAATTCCGCCCAGGGTCATCGGGTACTTGGTCGGGAAGAACGACCAGAACTGGCCACGCCCCTTGGGAGTGGTGAGCACGGTGTCACCGGTGTACTCGGGAACGGCCCACGCGATGTCGATCGTCCCCCGGTCGTGCATCTCGCCCGCGCTGGCCCTGGCCACCTCGGTGGGGCGGTGGGCGTGGGCGAAGACCTTCCAGATGGACTGCGCATCCGGCTTGCCGGTCCGCGTCTCGTGGATGGTGTGGACGAAGCCCTCGTGCTCGACCGTGATCTCACGGCGGACCTGCGGCATGGACCGACGGTCCTCCAGGACCACCGTCCCCACATGGTGGGAGAAGAGCTGGAACCGGGCGGGGAACTCCCGCTGGACCTCGGGCTTGTTCGCGGAGGTGTGGATGTCGTGGCCGAGTCGTTCCGCGGCCCCCGGCAGCAGGGGAAGTCGCACCACGGTGGTGGCCCAGTTCAGCAGTCCGGCCAGCACCGAGTCCGACGCCCCCTCCCTCTCGACGTCCAGCGGACGGGCCATCCGCAGGACCGGCGCCTCGAACTCCTCGCCGGCCGTGCCGCCACGCGCTTTCCTGATCTCCTCGTACGACCATCCCCGGTCGAATCCGAACGAGCCGGACGTGCTGAAGAATTGAGGAGTATCGGTGACGGCCAGAATCGACTTCACGCCGACCCCGAATCGGCCGATCTGGCCCCCGCGCTTCTTCGACACACCCATCCGGAGAATGGTCTCCGCGCCCTGCGACGTGACCGCTGTTCCTTCGTTCGCGCAGTAGAGGTGCGTGTTCGTGAGAACGACATGCACCTTCCCACCCGGGGAGTCGGCGATCTCGTCGGCCGCATTCTGGACGAGTTCGAACAACTGCCGGTCGCCGTATCCGCCCTGAGTGATCCGCCGCTCACCGTTGGCGTGTTCCAGAATCAGTCCCGGATCGACTCGGTACGTCTCCAGGACGCGCGTCGACTGCTCGATGATTGTCTGGATGACGGACGAGTCGCCCGAACTGCCCGTCACGTTTGGGTGGTTCAAAATGATCCCATTTCATGGCCGTGAGCTGAAACACCGGGAGGAGCCGGGGCCGGCCGCTGCGGGGGTGCGGCCGGCCGTCAGATGAACGATAGACGCGGAGTCCGACGGTGTGTTCGGTCAGTCCAGTTCGATGATGATGACGAGCACGATGCGCCGACGCCGACGCGGGGGCATGCGCCGGATATCGCCCTTGTTCGGCGGGCGGGTGACGTTCACCTCGGAGTGACGGGGCGTGCGGCGAAGGCGACGCCGCGACTGCCGACGGCGTTCGTGCGTCGAGGAGCCGTTCGACTCCGACTCCTGGGCGTCCTTCGCCGCGTTACGGGCGGCCTCGGCGTCACGGAGGCGCCGAAGGTGCTCGATGCGGGGGCGCGTCGTGCCGATGGCATCGAGGAAGTCGGACCGGAGCTGCGGGTCCTGAATGGATTCGTACGTGCTGAGAAGGTGGATTTCTTCCTCGGACATGGCTGTTTTACCCCTGCTCTCGTGGTTCTTTTTTCTTTGTACGTGATCGAAGTCGGACGGTATCGAAGATGGCGCACGTGCAGAGAGGCTGAATACACACGAGAGGAGAGAGGCGTGAATTCTGCGGAACGAAGGAATGGGGTTATGGAACTGCCGAACGGTTGAAGGGTGTTGCCGTCGCCGTGGCGGATGTTGCGTGAATCAAACCCCGTTCCACCGAATCGAGCAAGGGTTTTCGAAGATTCGGCCGAAATTACGGATCGGACATGATTTTGGTGTCCGGGTACGCAAAAATAGGCACCTGCCTTTTCGGTGCCGATCGAGGCTGGCAAGGCTTCGCCCGCATCGACGCTACAGGGCTATTCCCGTCTACCGCAAGAGTGTTCGTCGTACGTTTGTCGCGCATCAGGAGTGGTGCGTTTCGGGCGTGAGACGCATATCGGCCTCGGGGTGCATTCCTTGCATTAGTTCGACTACGTGACGCATCGGTGCATTTGAACGATGGGGCGGTGAGAACCTTCCTGGGCCTCGCGAGTGATGTCAAACAAGATTGTCGCCCGCGTGTCGTTGTCAAATGAGGGTGTACGGTTGGTTCCCTGGGCAGCGCAGGAGCTGAGGAGTGGTGACGTTGGACACCGGCATGGACTTCGGTCCCTGGCTCGCACGACAGCTGAAGCAGTCGAACATGAGCCAGGCCGATCTCGCTCAGGAGATCGGACTGACCCGAGCGGCCGTCTCGGCCTGGATCACCGGGCGGGCGACTCCCCGCGAGGAGACGATCGCCAAGATCGCCGAAGCGCTGGGGACGGACCTGGGGACGATCCACACCCGCACCACCGACACCCTGGCCGGCCTGCCGGTCTCCTGGTACCACCGTCCCGGATACGCGGACGGGGGACGCGAGTTCGGCAACGCGGCGGCCTTCGCGTTCCGGGCCGATGTCGGAGTGCTGGCCCGCGAGGCCACCCAGAACAGCTTGGACGAACGCCTGGATCTCGACCGGCCCGTGCGGGTGCGCTACACGCTGCACGAACTGACCGGAGAGTCCCTGGCCCGGTTCAAGGACGAGATTCGCTGGGACGACCTCCTTCCGCACTACCGGGCGGCTTCCGCACAGGACCAGAAGGTCGGCCGGACGATCGCCGCCGGGCTGCGTGACATGCACGAGCGCGACCGACTGGTTCTCCTGCGTATCGACGACTACAACGCCTCCGGTCTGACCGGCGACGACTACGAGACCGGACGCTTCGCCGCAGTCGTGCGTCGTCAGCTCGACAGCCACAAGTCCGTGCGCGGTGCCGGTGGCTCGTACGGACTGGGCAAGGCGACGCTCTGGGCGACCAGCCGACTCGGCCTGGTGCTCATGAACTCCACCCTGTCGGAACCGCACGAGGGACGTACCGAGCGGCGGCTCATCGGCCGACTCGATCTGCCCTGGCGCGAGGTCGACGGAACACCCTGGGCCGGCCCGGCCTGGTTCGGTCGACCCGATCCCGACGCCGACGATGCGAACGTCGCCCGTTCATGGTGGGCCGACGAGGGCGGAGCCGAGCGGCTCCATCTCTCCAGGGAGAGCACCGAACCCGGCACGTCGTTCCTGATCGTCGGGGCCCACGACGTGGCGAGCCTCGCCGAGGAAACAGAGAACAGCGACGTCGAGGACAGCGACAGCGTGCATCGAATGCACCACCGTCTCCGGGCGGCACTCGGCCGGAACTTCTGGGCGGCCATGACCGGTGGAGAAGCCGGGCGACCGTTGCTGGAGGCCTCCGTCCGGACGCTCCGCAACGGGGAGGAGATCATCGCGGAGACACGCGTCGACCCCCGTGACACCCAACCTTCGCGGACCCGTGCGCTGCAGGCGTTCCTGGACGGCACGACCGTGGAGCGGATGACGGAGTCCGGACAGGTGGCCATGACCACCGTGCCCCTGGTGGTGCCGGGGCGCGGGGGACGGAGCGACGGGGAGCACCGGGCCGTCGTTCTGGTGACCGAGGCCGAGGACGGCGACGGGAAGTCGAACCGGGTGACGACCATGCGGGGCAACCGCATGACGGTCAGGATCGGGTGGGTGCCCAACCTGCCGGTAGGAACGAATCTCTTCCAGGCCGTGCTGCTCGCGGGCCGGGCGGCGGGCGACGACGCGCCCTTCGCGGACGAGGCGGAGGCGTTCCTTCGTGCCGCGGAACCGCCCGAGCACGACAAGTGGGGACAGACGGAAGAGCTGCGGATGCTTTACTCGCCGTCCGCGTACCGACGCATTGGCGCTCTCACCACCGAGACGAACAAGGCCGTGCGCGATCTGGTTGCGCTTCCCACCAAGAAGCGCAAGGGCGGTTCGGAGAGGCTGCGCAAACGGCTCGCCGTGGGAGGCCGCAAGGCCGCCCGGCCCGTGTCGGCGGCGGGTCCGCCGACACTGGAGGAGCTCGACGCGCAGATCGACGGCGACGGCGCGTGGTGCGTCACGGGGGAGATCAAGGTTCCTCTCGGAGGAGACTCCTGGCGCCCCGTCCCGGTGGCGAAGCTGGAAGTGCGCTCCGGGCCGCGACCGGTTCTGGGCTGGTCCGAACTCGTCGCCGTACACAACTGCGAGGTGATCGACGGGGCGATCCACATCGCGCCCGGCGCACGCAGCGCGACCTTCCGGGGAACCACCGACGTATCCACCCATCCGGTACGGGCCGTGTTCAGCGGACTCGTCGTGGAGCTGCGTACCGACAAGGGGGGCCAGGCATGAGGGTCTATCCGTACAAGCGACTTCCCGGTGTCGTGTCGCTCCGGGTCGAGGCTGTCGAACTGCGTGGGCCGGGCGAGATCCGGGAACCGTTGGACACCAGCGCGTTCTCGACCGTCGATCAGGTGGTCGCGCCGGGAGTGGCCGGGCGGGACGACTGGGAGAGCGCCCGACTGAAGCTCTCCGCCACCGTGCCCGGCAGGGCGACCGAGCCCGGCGGCCCCTGGTCCGATGTGGCGGTCGTCGCCGTGCTGAGCGAGGGTGCGACCAACACGAGGATCACGGCGTCCCTGAAGCCGGTGACCGAGGAAGGTCGTCGGTGGACGGGGCATCTGGACCTGTGGCGTGAGGACCATCTGGACCGGGCCACGATGTCTCTCCACGTGGTCGCCACGGTCGACGGTGTGCCGGGACGGGAGATCGCGACCTCGGACAAGGACTGGATCATCGACCTGAAGGCCGATGCGCCCCTGCGCGAGCGGGAACTCGAAGTCCATGCGGTCGGATTCCGGGAAGGGCCGGAATGGCTGCGCCGCTTCCGGGAGGTGCCGTGGATCGTCGACACATCCGGCGACCTCCCCGCTGTACACGTGAACACCGACTTCGAAGGCATCACCGAACTCGTCGGTGGAAACGGCACCTCGGTCGACAATCTGGTCCGCGATCTTCTGATCGCGCAGATGTGCACGGACGTGTGGACAGCCGTCTTCCACACCGCCATCGGTGATCTGGAGATCGAGGACGACGGAACGCCGCTCTTCCCGCGCGACTGGCGGGGTGAGGTGCTCCGCGAGATGCTGCCCGATGTCGTGCCCGACCGCCCCCTTGAGGAATCCCTGCGGGAGGTCCACCGGCGACGCACCGGAACTGACGGCTGGACCGACCTCCAACCCCGCATCCACTACGCGGCGACGTGCAGGGCGGAAGTGCCCAGGGCCCTGACCGCCACCATCCGTGGCCTCGAACGCATCCACCGGGGGACCGACGCATGACCGAGAAGCCGAACTACCTGCCCGAGCGGTTGGCCCTGCTCGCCGATCTCAACGCGGCGCGGTACATCGGTGAAGGACTGCTCACCGGCAAGGAGGATGTCCCCTCCATCGGGCTCAACAAGGTCACCGAACCCCTGCCGTACGCGGAGGCGAGCCGTGCCGAGCTGGAGCCGGTCCGTGATCTGGTCGACGACGCCATGCACGTCTTCGGTGACGGAAAGCCGACGGCGGCCGACGCCTGGCTGGCCCCTCGGCTCCATGCGACGCTGCGGCTCAGCCGTCGCGAGGCCGCCGACCGGAGGTTCTGGAACTACCTGGCGCTGGGTGTGGCCCCCGACTACGTCGTCTGGCGCCACATGTCCGAGTCGAAGAAGGACGGCGAGCTTCCGAAGGCCACCGCCGCCCGGTTCAGCGGACCGGCGTACACGCAGGCGTTCGCCCGGCTGTGGTGGGCGGCCGAACTGTTCCGCGACGGTTCCGACTACGCACCGGTCGAGACCGTCTGTGCGCACCAGGATGTGTTCAACACCGTCCTGAGGCTCGACGTGATCGATCACCGGCCGACGGCACAGGCGATGGTGCGCCTGATCGAGCGCGCCACAGTGGGGACGGGGCGGGAGATCAACGCGTTGGGGAAGGCGATCAACGCGTCTGCGGCCACACTCATGTACGACCTCATCGCCCCGGACGCCGATCGGGACGGCTGGCCGCTACGGGCATGGATCGAGGCGGGCGAGTGGGCGGCAGCCGTGCCGCGCAGGACGCTCCCGGAAGGTCCCGCCGAGGAGAAAGCACCCGAGGCGTCCGTGGCCGCACTCGCCGACCTGTTCGCGAGCCTCTTCGTCGAGGCCCCCGTACGCGGCAAGGCCACCGTCGACGAGACCTGACACGGACGGGCCGAAGGTCTCAGGAGTTGTCGGCCTGGTCCTCGACCGGGGACGGGGCCTCCGGCTTCCAGTTCTTGAGCTGGCCGTACCAGTCCGTCTTGGGCTCCTTGCGCAGGAGAGCCATGCTCAGGATGTGGAGGGAGAGGCGGGGCGGGATGGCGTTGCCGATCTGCTGGGCCACATCGGTGGACCGCCAGGGGTACGCGGCGGGGAAGGACTGGAGGAGCCCGGCCTCTTCGAACGACAGCCGTTCCAGTTCCTCACCGACCTCCTTCGCACCCGTCTCGCCCTTGAGTAGATAGAGACGGTTGCGTCGCACCTTGCCGGTGATCGTCGGCGCAGGTTCGTCGGAGGTGCGCAGTCCTCGGTTCTTGGGGTCGCCGCCGGAGCCGTAGTTGGAGACCATGACGAAGTCGTCGGGACGTGTCGCCTTGAGGGCGTCTCCCATAGACACCCATGCCTTGACGGACTTGGCCACTTGCGGGCCGGTCCGGACCTGGAACAGAGCGTTGTCCTGGGGGGTGAGGTCATGGCCGTCCTCCTGGCCTTCTGTTGGCGTCAGCCTCTGGGCGCCCTTCACATACCGCTGGTGGGTCGCCTCCGGGAACCACACCTTCCGGTGCTCGTTCCCAGGGTCGTACTGCGCGATCAGTACAGCCCGTCGACGGGCCTGCGGCACACCGAATTCTTCGGAGCGCAGGACGAGGGCGTCGGCCGCGTATCCGGTCCGCTTGAGGATCTCGACGTAGTGCTTCCACACCGGCAGGACGGTGGGTACCTGCTCCAGAACGACCACTTCGTACGGTCGGCCGCGCTTGAGCTTGGCCTCCATGATCCAGCGCAGGGGCTGGAGCACGAACCCTGTGCGCTCGTCCGACATGAGGTCGGTCTCGGCCTTGACCGCTTTCCACTCCGCCTCGAAAGAAGCGAAGTCCTCGTGGCCGGCCAACCGCGTGGCCAGGCTCAGTACTTCGTCCAGTGCCTCGTGACCCTTCCGGCTGCCCGCGACGGAGAAGGACTGGCAGGGCGGCCCGCCGGTGAGCACCGTCGCCTCGACGACCGAGGGGTGGCACGGGCCCAGCGCGGCGACGTCCTTGATCTCGGTGGTCAGCAGACCGGCCGCGTCACGTGTCCGGCGCGTGGCGTCGTCCCACTCGACGCCGATGCTCGCCACATCCTCGCCCTCCATGATCGTGGCGGCGATGTCGAGACCACCGGGCCCGGCGAAGAGATCGACGATCCCGAATTTCGCAGGCGGAAGTGAGGGGTGTGCTGGGCGGGTCATGGTGTGAAAGTGTAGCCGGCGTTCAAGATCACTCTTCCCAGTGCTTCACGTTTGGCTGTCCGTCGAGATCATGGGGCCAGGGCGGCCGCGATGGCCCGCCCCAGCGCGTTCCCGACGGGTGGCGGAGAGGCGTGGCCGATCTGCCGGTAGCGCGCGGTCTTCTTTCCGGCGAATTCCCATTTCGGGGGAAACGCCTGCAGAAGGGCCGCCTGCTCGACCGTGAGCTTGATCATTCCTGTGGCATCGTCGTCCGGTCCGGGTACCTCGTCGGCCAGCGCCCCACCGTTGACCCCCATACGGGCCCAGGCCTTCTTCGTACCCGTGGGCCCCAGATCCGCGCCTCCCCGCTTGTCCGATCCCCCCACCAGGGTGGGAGCGACGCTCAGCGCCTGTGCCGCCCACGCGTCCGCGCCGGACCAACCACGAGCGGCCATGGAACGGTGCAGCGCGCTGCCGACCGGGACATGACTGTCGACCGTGGGTGTCGGCGGGTGGAACGCGTCGAAGTACGGCTCCTTGAGCGCGACGAGCACGCCCTGCTTGCGGTCCTGCGGCACGCCGAAGTCGGCCGCGTTCAGGACGAACCAGCGGAACCGGTACCCGAGGTGTTCCAGTTCCTTGCGGATGAATTCCCGGATGGTCTCGAAGGACGGGGAATCGACCAGGCCGGGCACGTTCTCGATGAGCAGGGCCCGCGGCTGGATGGAGTGGGCGAGCAGTACCGCGGCCTCCAGCAGGCGCAGCTCCTCCTCCGTCTCCGCCCTCGCCACGGTCGCGCTGGACTTCACGCGCGGCAGTCCGGCCGACAGCAGATCGACGTCGTAGGTCAGCTGATGCTCGTCCGGGACGAAGTCCAGCAGGTCCATCTCCTGGACGTTCCACGTCGGCCGATTCATACGAAGGGTCTCGCAGGCCAACGCCTTCCGGTCGAGAAGCAGTACGGGGTCGAAGCCCGCTGCCTCCAGCCCCAGCGCCAATCCGCCCGCGCCCGCACACACGTCGACGAATCGCAGTTTGCTCATAGGTCCCCACCCTTGTGTCGTGTCTGCCGCGCCTGTCGTTCTCGCTCGACGACCGTCGCCACCTTCTCGGCGGCACCGGACGGAGGCTCGTGCTCCCAGAATCGGAGCACCGTCCAGCCCGCCGCCGTCAGATGCTCGGTCGTCTCCAGGTCCCGCGCCATGTTCCGGTCGAGCTTGTCCCGCCACCACTGGGCGTTCGACTTCGGCTGCGTCGCGTGCACGGGGCAGCCGTGCCAGAAGCAACCGTCGATCATCACGGCCACCTTGGCCCGGGTGAACGCGATGTCCATGGTCCGCCGGGGCATGTCCGGCACCCGCGCGTTGACCCGGAAGCGATAGCCCGCCGCGTGCAGCAGCTTCCGCACCGCGACCTCGGGCGCGGTGTCGCGGCTCGCCTGGCGGCTCATCCGGGCGGAGACGCCGGGGGACGAAGGTTTGGCCGTGCTCATCACCACCAGTCTCCTACGCCCCGCCCGTCCCGCGTTCGATGATCGCGGAATCTCTTCGGGTCGAGTCGACGGTCCGGAAGCGCACCAGACTCCTCTGCGGGCCGGTCGACGACCTCGGAGCGACCAGGGAGAAGGCCATGACGAGGTGCTCGGGGTCGATCGCTCCGGCGGCGGAGATACGGGGTGCCCTGTCCTCCACCACGGGGTACAGGACGAGCACGCCGCGTCGATCGCGTACGAGCGATTCCACGATCTCGTTCCCCGTTCCCTTCTCCGTGTCCCTCGCGCGAGCGATCCGCAGCGCGGTTCCACGGTGCTTCGGTTCGCTGATGGCACCGAAGAGGTCGCCCCGACGCCGTACGCGGTGTGCCAGGGAAAGGGGACGGGAGCCGAGGAGCGTGGCCGCGACGCGACGGGACGACGTCTGTTGCGGAGTGATCACCAGCCAGTCGTCGATACCCGGACCGTGTTCCCCGGCCGTGAGGAGGGATTCCAGGTGCGGCGAGAACTGGGAGGGGGCGGACCACCGCAGATCGCACAGGACCTTGAGCAGGGCTTCGTGGTCGAGGGTGCCGTGCAGAGCCTCGAAGGTGTCACGGTGGCCGTGGGCCATGGTGACGGGTGTGGGGTCGAGGACATCCAGCACCGGCCGCCACACCTCCGCGTTGTGCCTCAGGTCCGCGGGGACCGTCGGGTAGGCCGTCGGTTCGACCCATTCGCCGGGGGAGCGGATCTCCACCAGTTCCGCGTTGAACATCTTGTTGCGGGCGGACGGCTTGATCCAGGAGAGGTGCTGGGAGACCAGGGGCGGGATCTGGGCGGGGGTTACCTGGGGCTTGCCGTCGATCAGGGTGGCGTAGCGGGTGAGCTGGGCGCGGAACGTTTCCTCGTCGCGGCAGATCGCCTCGAACGCCTCGTACAGGTCGACCGTCTTTGTCCGGCCCATCGGTTCCTCGCGGCCGATGTAGAGCCGGACCAGGTCGCGGTAGCCGGGGCGGAAGCCGAACCAGCGGCCCATCTGCATCAGGGTGTCCGCCTGCTGGGTCCTGCGGCGGTAGTACGTCACCGTCAGGCCCTCGACTGTGAAGCCCCGGGACAGCTTCGTGCCGCCGACCAGGATCTTCCATACGTGCGGGGTGCGGTCGAAGTCGAGGTCGGGCTGGGCGTAGTCGCGTTCGGTGTCGCCGTTGACGACGAGCACCGGGGTGCCGCCGGAGTTGATCAGCTGGCGGGCCCGGAAGACGTGCGGTTTCAGTTCCTCGTATGTCGTGGGGGTGGGCAGTTCGTCGGCGGCGAAGCGTTGGAAGTCGGAGGCGAGGAGGGCGGCGAGGCGGTCGTGGCCCTCCTGGCCGGTGTAGGCCGCCTTGTGCCACAGCGTGCTGATGCGCAGGGCGAGGGCCGCGTGCTCGGCCATGCGTACGGACTCGTGGACCAGCATCGTGTGGTGGCGGAACGGGCCTTCGGGGACGCCGTTGGCCGCGCGGTACAACTTCAGGGCTCCGGTGAGGAGGAAGGCGTCCAGTGCTTCCTGGAGGCGGTCGCCCCTGGCGTCGTCGCGGATGCCCCGGATGTGGGACTCCTCGGCGGGGCCGGTGGTGGAGTCGTCGGTCCGGTCCAGGTCGTGGAAGTCCTGCACGCCCATGTAGCCGGTCGGGCGCGGCAGCGAGATCAGGAAGTCGCGCGGGAAGATGTCCTCGCCGTCGCCCGGGTCGACGAAGACGTTGGCGAAGGGGGTCGCCGTGTAGCCGACGTACTGGGCGCGGGGGAGCAGGCCGAGCAGCTGGGAGATCTGGCCGTTGATGGCCGTACGGGCGACCTTGCCCTCCTCCCACTTCTTCGGGTCCGTCGTGTTGACCGAGGCCTGGTCGGACTCGTCGTCGATGATCAGCGCCGGGATCTCGGAGAGGATCATCGGGCCGATCTTCTTGAGGTCCGTGATGAGCTTGGCCAGCACGGACTTGTTCTTCTTGACGACCATCACGCGGGCGGCCGCCCGGTGCAGGTTGTCGGGCGCGTACAGCGGCTGCGTGCGGTTCTGCTTGTCGAACTCCAGGGCCCGGATTCCGGTCGCCAGGCTCTTGTAGTCGTCGTCGCGCGTGGTGAGGCGCTCGATGTCGAAGGACCCCCGCGTGGACGGGCGACCGTCGTGGCTGACGAACTTGTCCGGCCAGTCCTCGTCGTCCTGGTAGTCGACGCCGATCAGGGCGTCCGTGTCCGCGGGGTCGGCGCCGCGCAGGATGTTCTCCCGGCCGATCAGCTCCATGTCCAGGCGGCGCTGGGTCTGGCCGCGGAGCAGGTTCAGGGTGCCGCCGAGAACGATGACCAGGCGGTAGCCCGCGTCGATGGCCTTCGCCGTGACGCCGGTGAAGTTGGCGGTCTTGCCCGACTGCACGTAGCCGACGACCAGACCGCGGGCGCCGTACGCGTCGGTGCGCGTGGGGTCGGCGAGGCGCTCGACCACGGCGTGGCTCGCCTCGTCCAGGCCGGCGACCGCCGCGTCCGGCCAGCCCTTGCGGCGAAGCAGTTGCTCGTACGTGTCCCAGTAGAAGGAACGGGCGGCAGCGGTGTCGCGGGAGTACCAGGACGTGGGGGTCGTGCTGATGACGGTCGGGCCGGGCTCCTTGAAGACCGGGACCGCGTGGTCGAGTGCCTTGCGCAGGTCGGCGCCGAAGCCGAGCCGGGTGTACGTGTCCGCGCGGCGCTCGTCGGTCCGGGCCGGGGAGGCCGACCAGTCGGCGTGTTCCGCCAGGTCCCAGCCGGTCAGGGTGCGGTGCCAGAGCGCGGTGAGCTCGTCGCCGGGGCCCGCGCCGACGAGGCGGTCCCTGAAGTGGCTCAGCTCCGTGTCTGCGGGTTCGTCGGCCTCGGCGAGGACGAACGCCAGCTTGGCGAAGTGCTTGGGGCCCCGGCGCATCGCGCCCAGGACATCGCCGTGCAGGTTGAACAGGTGGTCGGTCATGGTGGGGACGCTTCCTCGGGTGGGGACGGCCGGACGCGACGGGTCAGCGCGCGAGTTCGCAGCGCGCGGCCGTCACCAGGACGCTGTTCCACAGGGCCACGTTGTCGGTGTGGACGGCCCGGACCCGCTCCTTCTGGAAGATCTCGTTGACCATCAGATAGAGCATGCTCTTCACCACCGGGGCGTCGTTCAGGCCGCCGCGCCGCCCGCCGTTGAACACCTGCCGGTACTCCTTGTTGAGCCTGACCTCCCGCTTCTCGCGGTCGAGTTCGAAGAACACGTCCGGGGGCAGCGCGTCCCAGCGGAACGTGATCGGGTCCTCGCCCTCCAGCTCCGGCAGCTCGTCGCGCAGCGTGCGCCTCAGCCGGGGATCCAGGCCCTTGCCGGCCGGGAGGACCGCCTTGCGCTGCGGCTCCGTGGCGCGCCGGGCCGCTTCCCGGTACGTCGTCTCCGCCTCCTGGAGGTACGTGGCGAAGCTCCGGCCCGTCCCGTCGACGGCCTGTTCGAGGCCGCGCGCGAAGGCGGGGGTGACCGTCACCCCGTCCTTCTTGACGGTGAGGCTGAAGACGTCGTTCGGCTCGGTCGGCAGATCGACGGCGATACGGGCCAGGGCGAGGTGTCCCTCGGCGCTGCGGGTGCTGTTCCAGCCGCCCGCCTGGACGAGCCGGTCGTTGCGGTAGACGTAGAAGCCCTGGCGTTCGGCGAGCGGGCCGATGCCCCGGTAGCTGACCAGCGGGGACTTCGGCGGCCAGATGTGCGCGGTCAGCGCCACCTCGCCGGCGCCCTCGACGGGAGCGGTGTACGTACGGGGGTAGCCGGGCCGGCCTGGGACGCGGTAGCCGAACGGGTCGATCGGCTCGACCCCCCGGTGGTCCAGTTCGTCCGTGGTCCGTACGTCCTCGACGACGATGTCGACGTTGAAGTCCTCGCGGGCGAGGAAGCGGTGGAGGTGGAGTCCGAGATGGGTCTCCAGCTTCTCGATCGCGTCGTTGAGGAAACGGTCGGCCTGGCCGGTGGTGACCGTCTCGAAGGCGCGGACCCGGTCCCAGCGGACGATCGTGCCGTGCCACTCGATCAGGCCGTCGTACCGGTCGACGAGGTCCTGGCAGTAGCCGGGGTCGACGATGTCGCACGTGAAGTCGGCGCGGGCGCGGGCGGTCAGCCAGCGGCGGCCGGCCGACGGGCTGCGCTTGGTGCGGCTGATCACGGTGAGCGAGTCGGCGTGCGAGAGGGAGGCGGCCTTGAGGCCCGCGCCGAAGTGGCCGAGCGCGTTGTCCCCGTACTCCTGCCGGCCGCCGACCGTCATCGCGGTGTCGAGCGCCTCGTCGTTCATGCCGGAGCCGTCGTCGACGACGAGCAGGCCGACGAGCCGGTCCTCGTCGCGGAGGAAGCTGATGACGACGTTGCGGGCGCCCGCGTCGATCGAGTTGTCGACCAGGTCGGCGATGGCCGCCTCGAATCCGTACCCCTGGTGAGTCAGCGATTCGACGTAACGGGCGGCGGGCGGGAGCCGCTTGCTGCCTGCCGTGGGGATCTCGTACTGCCAGTCCGAGGACGGCTGATAGGGCGGCATGAAGACTTCCTCGCGCGCACGGAGCGGGGCCGCGTGGGAGGCATGCGGCCCTGGGTCGATTGGTGAATTGTGATCGTATGGCAAAGGTCGGACATCCGGGAATCCCTGTCGTTGAATCGGCGACGGGTGGCTGGAAGTGCACCTTGAGCGACGGATGGTGGCTCGTCTCCGCCCTTCGCCGTGCGGGACAAACGAGTGTCTTGTGTCAACTGCCGTGAAATAATGGCTTGTTCGATGGGGCTCGGAACTGCGGGCGGCAATGGGGCCGATGGGGGCGGGCGAATGGCGGACAGTGGGCGGGTCGGCGGGCAGGCCACGGAGGACGGGGACGCGGACGGGGACGCGACCGTGGCGTTGCGGATCACCGTCAGCGGTACGCACAAGCGCAAGGAGGACCTTGCCGCGTTGTGCGCCTGGCTGAAGAGCGCGCCCGCGCTGAACGAGGCGCGGGGGCGGGCCGAGCTTCGGGTGGAGCGTGGGGTCTCGCGCACTCAGAGCGAGTCGATGGGCGGGGACCCGGTCCAGGACATCCTGCTCATCGTGGCCGCCGAGTCCGCCCGGCCGCTCGCCGAGATCGCCTGGAACTCGGTCAGGACCTGGCACCGCAACCGGCGCAGGCTCGCCAACCCCGAGGAGGAGCCCCGCGTCAGACTCGACGCGGAGGGCTTCGAGGGCGATCCCGCGCTGCACCGGGACACGGACACACCACCGGAGTCCGGCGGCGATCCGGCCCCCGGCGGGAGGCAACCCGGGCGCGGCGACGATCGGCCCGAGGGGGTATAGGCGTCGTGTCGCCGTACAACACCCGCGGTGCGGAGAACCGCGACAAAGAGCATCGCGCGGTGCTCATCGGCGTGGACTCGTACGAGCACGAGATCGACCTGCCCGCGGTGGCGCAGAGCCTCCGGCTCATGGCCGAGGCGCTCACCGACCCGTCCTCCGGGGTGTTCAACACGGCCGATCTCGTCACCTTTCCCGCCCTCGGCGAGGGGGAGGGCGAGAGGGATGGGGAGGGGCGTTCGGGGGCGGCGCGGTCGGTGGATCCGCTCAAAGCGCACGCCGCGCTGCGGGCTGCCCGGAAGGACGTGACCGGGCTGCTCGTCGTGTACTTCGCCGGGCACGGCATCGTCCGTACCAACGGCAGCGATCTGCATCTGCTGTTCAGCACCTCGCGCGTCACCCAGGACCTGGAGCATCCCTTCGTGGATGCCCTGTCCTGGCACGAAGTGATGGCCGAGCTACGGCACGCGAAGGCCGACCGGGTCGTCGTGATCCTCGACTGCTGCTTCGCGGGCAACGCGTCGCAGGACTTCAATCCGGAAGCCCAGCAGAACTTCGCCGTTCTCATGGCGGCGGAACAGGGGGTGGAGATTCCGCCCGGTGCCGCGAGCTACGGCACCGACTTCACCATCGCCCTCCACAAGCTGCTGACCGGTTGGGCCGTGGCCGGCGAACCGGCCGGCTTCACCCGGATCGTCTCCGCGATACGGAAGGAGATGGCGCCGTTCAAAGCCGTCGAC
Source organism: Streptomyces sp. NBC_01433 (assembly GCF_026340105.1). Taxonomy (NCBI): domain Bacteria; kingdom Bacillati; phylum Actinomycetota; class Actinomycetes; order Kitasatosporales; family Streptomycetaceae; genus Streptomyces; species Streptomyces sp. NBC_01433. The sequence goes on from NZ_JAPEPM010000001.1 coordinate 3,763,227, forward strand.
GGTCACCGGTGGGTTCCCAAGGAATGCCGGCAGGGCGGTGACGTCCTGCTCGCCCTGACACCGGCGAGCGAGCGCGCGAAGCCTGAACCGCCGCAGCCCCGGCCACCGTCCCCCGTGGTGCGCGAGGACGACGGGCCGGGGGCGCCGGACGAACCGGGTGAGCCTGGGCCCGTTGAGCCGGTCGAGCCGGTGGTGACCGAGCCGGCCGGGGGACGTGGTCGGGTACGTCAGCGGCTGCGCGCCCTCGGCCGGAATCGCGTCGCCGCCGTCGCTCTCGCCCTCGCGGTCGGTGCCGGAGCGGTCCTCTGGCTCGCCCTGGACGGACTGCCGGGAGGCGAAACCGGCGGCTGCGCCCCGCCCATGGAGCTGCGCGTCCTCGTCGATCCCGACCTCCGGCCCACCGTGCAGAAGGCCGCCGACGCCTATGTGAACCGTGACGCGGAGGGCTGCCGCACCGTCGGGATCGGTGTCTACGCGGGTAAGTCCACCGACGCCGTGGCCGCGTTCCAGTCCGCCTCCCTGTGGCAGTCGCCGCTCCCGTCGTGCCCCGCGTCCGGCGACTGCCCGCGGCCCCAGCGCGACCTCGGCGCACAGCCCGACATCTGGATCCCGGCGGCCGGGAGCACCCCGGTGCGGGCGGAGGCCGGGCAGACCGGGTCCGCGCGCGAGACGGTGTCGCTCGATCCGATGGGACCGCTGGCCTTCACCCCGATGGTGCTCGCCGTCCCCGACGGCAAGCCCGCGGCGACCGGTGCGCGGACTCCCGCCCCGCTCGGCACGCTCATCGCCGGGTTACGGGACGGCCGGCCGGACGGAGAGAAGCCGATCCAGGTGCTGCGGCCCGATCCGGAGGGGGCGGACGGGGCCCTGTTGTCCACGGCCGCCCTCTACGCCTCGCCCTCAGCCGGGCAGCCCTCCGTCATCGAGGCGGGGATGGCCGACGAACTCCGGCCGATGCCCACCACGGCGCAGGAACTGATGTGCGCGCTGTCCGACGGGACCCGCAACGAGCTGGAGGACCGGGCCGCCGTGCTGGTGCCCGAGCAGACCATGGCCCTGTTCAACCTGCCGTCCAAGGTCTCGGGGCAGGGGACCCGCCCCTCCTGCGCGAGCGACACCCTTCAGCGCCGTACCGCCCGCTACCCCACCGACGTACCGGTGCTGGATCTGCCGTTCGTCCGGGTCACCTGGGCGGATGCCGACCGGGACGAGAAGGCGCGCGAGCGGGCGGTGCGGGACTTCCACGACTGGCTGGTGAAGGACGACGCCGCCCAGGCGCTCTTCGTGCAGGACGGTTTCCGCGGGGTCGAGGACGGCAAGCCGGTGCCGCCCGGCACGGCCTCGCCGCTGCGCGCGCCCGCCAACGAGGGGGCGGTGAGCATCGAGGTCCCGGACTCGGCCCCTGCCGCGTCCGCGGCTTCGGTCGCCGACGCCCTGCGCGACTACCGGCAGGCCCTCGGACCCGGCCGGGTGCTCTATCTGCTGGACAACTCGACGTCCATGGCCGACAAGCAGGTCTGGTCCGGGCCCGGCCGCGCCAAGGAGCTGGTCACCCGGTCGATGCGTTCGCTCGGCACGCTGGACCGCTACGGGGTGTGGACGCTCGCCCCGGTGAAGAAGGACGACCATCCGGACGTGGTTCCGTTCGGGCGGCACGGACTGCCCACCGCGCAGAAGGCCGTGGGAGCCGCGAAGGTCGTGGACGCGGACGCGGACATCGCCACCGGGCTGACCGACGCGCTCGCCGAGCTCCGCGAGGGTGCGTCGGGCCCCGATCCCCGGCTCATCGTCCTCGTCACCGATGACGAGGACTCCTCCGGGCTGCGGCGGAAGGACATCGACGCGGTGGTGAGGGCCGCGGGGCAGGGGCCGCCCGTCCGTGTGGTCGCGGTTTCCCTGCGCAACGGGGGCTGTGCGCCGGGGCAGCTGAATCAGCGGCTCGCCGAGGCGACCGGGGGACGCTGCCTGGACCCGTCGGACGGAATCGCCACGGAGCTGACGGCCGAGGTCGCCAAGACCGGTACGGGGGACGCGGAATGAGCGCGATGGACACAGGGGCGGGGAGCGGGGCGGACAAGGGGACGGAGTGCACGGCGCGGAACGGAGCGGGGAGCGCGACGCGGACGGCGAGCGCGTTCGGCCCGCCCGCCGTCGTGCGCCCGGCCGCAACCGCGCGCCCGCCCACCGCCGTGCGCCCGCGCGCACGCCATTCCCGCCACCGGCGCCGCCTGCGCGCCCTCGCCCTCGGTGCTCTGCTCGCGCTCGTCGCGCCGGCCTGCTCCGGGGGATCCGGTGACGCGGACCCCGGCCCGGACACGAACGGGAAGACGGACGGTACGACGGCCGTCGGGCCCATCGTGGTGGCCAGCGGGCTCGACGTGACCGGTTCCGGCGGCGTACGGCAACAGCTCATCGAGGAGTGGAACCGGCAGCACCGGGACGAACCGAACCTGCGGGCCAAGCTCGTCGAACTGCCGGGCGGTGCCGACCAGCAGCGCAGCCAGCTCCTCGGCGCCCTCCAGTCCGGCAGCGCCGCGTACGACGTGGTCAACCTCGACATCACCTGGATTCCCGAGTTCGCAGAGGCGGGCCTCATCCAGGCTCTGCCCGACGACGAGGCCGCCGACCCCGACTTCCTCCCCCGGGTGCGGGGCACCACCGTGTGGGAGGGCCGTACCTACGCCCGGCCCTTCAACAGCGATGTCGGGCTGCTCTACTACCGCCGCGACCTGCTCAAGAGCGGCGGGATCACCGAGGACCGGATGCCCAACGGCGACTGGACCTGGGACAGCCTCTACTCCTCCATCACCACCCTCGACAACGGCATCCTCGACCGGGAGAGAGGCCAGGCGGGCTGGACCACCCAGCTGCGGCAGTACGAGGGGCTGACCGTCAACACCATCGAGGCGTTCGCCGCCGTCGGCGTCGAACTCGTGAAGGAGGACGGCAGCTACCGCTCCGACCCGAAGGAGCTGAAGAAGGGGCTCAACGAACTGCTCCGGCACACCGACAGCGACCGTCTGCTGCCCGCCGCGCTCTCCTCGGACGAGAACGCCACGCTGGCCGACTTCGCCGCCGGTCATGTCGCGTACCTGCGCCACTGGCCGTACGCCTACGGGTCGTTGCAGAGCCTGCTGAAGCCCGAGCAGTACTCCGTCACGGCCCTGCCCGGCCACGCCGTGCTCGGCGGCCAGAATCTCGCCGTCACCGTCGACTCGCCCCGGGCGGACAACGCCCGCGAGCTGATCAAGTTCCTGACCTCGCCGGAGAGCGAACGCTGCCTGCTCGACGCGGGGTTCGCCGCGACCCGCACCTCGGCCTACGAGCCCACCGCGGTGTCCCGGCCCTGCTGGCCGGGTGTCGCCGCCGCCCTGCGGCCCGCCGGGAGCGCACCGGGGGCGCCCGCGACGGGGGAGGGCAGCGCGCAGATCCCTTCGGAGTCCGACCGGGCGGCGTTCACCCGGACCCTGAGCGAGGCGCTGGAAACGGCGGTGCAGCGGCCTCGTACTCCGTACTACGGGGCATTCACGCAGGTGCTCCAGTCGACGGTGCACGATCTGCTGGCCGACGGTTCGCCCGACATCGACGCGATGGCCGAAAAGCTCGACGCGGCCCTCGAAGTCGCCTTCGAGGGCCGGTAGAGACCGCGTGACGCGGGCCGCGTGATGCGGGCCCGTGCCGACGCGCCGCAGGTCGGACGCCGCAGGTCAGGCGCGCCCGTGGCACTCCCGGTACGCGTTCCCCGAGCCGCACCAGCACGCCGCGCTGCGGGCCGGCGGCCAGGGCACGGCACGGCCGCGTGCGGCGAGGACCGTGGCGTACTGGGGGAGCAGATCCGGATCGGCGGGGGACGCGGCCTCCGACGCGGCGAACGCCTCGTACGAGGGAACCGTGCCCGTGACGATGCCCAGATTCGGGGTGCCCGTCGCGTGCAGATCGCGCAACGCGGCTTCCAGCTGGTCCAGATGGTCGGCATGGGTGACGTACTCGATCGTCAACACCGGGTACGCGGTGAGCAGTTCACGCAGTTCGCTCTCGGTCCAGTGCAGGACCGCGACCGGGAACGGGCGTGACAACGCCGCCCGGTGGGTGCCCAGTTCGGAGCGGAGCCGGGTGATCTCGGCCTTCAGCTCGCCCGGGTCGGAGGAGCCGAGAGCCCACAGGCGCTTGGGGTCGTGGAGTTCGTCGAGCGGCACGGTGGCCGTGTGCAGGGCGTCGGCCAGTTCGTCCCAGGGGTCGTGCTCGACCCCCATCAGCCTGCGGACGCGATGGCGTCCGGTCAGCAGGGACTGGGTGGCGTAAGGGACTTCCTCGCCCGGCGACAGCAGCAGCGTCAGCGCGGTCGAGAAGAGGTCGTGGGCCGATTCCAGCTCGTCGTGGGCCTCCAGGGTCTGGGCGGCGATGTCCCACGGGGCCGCGTCCGGGGGGCTCGCGGCACGGATGCCGGCGATGATCGCGCGGGCCTCGGCCTCGTGTCCGTACTCCCAGAGGTTGGCCGCCTTGAGGGCCTTCACCAGGTGCGGGTTGTCGACGGTGGCGTCGGGGGAGGCGAGCAGTTCGTCGTAGAGGGTGCTGGCGCGGGCGCGGTCACCGGCGAGCTCCAGGTGGGCGGCGGCCTGGAGGATCAGCGGTTCGTGGTCCTCGGGGTACTGCGCCGCGGTGCGCAGCAGGCGCTCGGCTTCGGTGGTGTGGTCGGCAGGCGTGTCGGGGCGCATGAACCACACGGTACTGCCGCGCGGCAAACGGGAGGGAGGGCGGGGAGAACCCTGGTGGGTTACGGGGATTGCCCTTATCGTGCGGCCCGTGCGGGAGCGGATACCGGTCGTGGTGCAGGGAAAAGCGCGGGGACGGCCACGGGTCGCCGCGCGGTGGAACGGGCGGCGGAGCCTGCGGGGAAACGGGCGGAAGAGCGCGCGGCGGGCCGCTGTGCGTGGCCTGTGGACCGGCGCCGAGTTGGTGATCACCCTCGGTGTCGTCCTGCTGCTCCTCGTCGCGCATCAGCTGTGGTGGACCAACCGGCAGGCCCGAGAGAGTGCCGAGAGTGAGGTGCGGGCCCTCCAGCGGGGCTGGGGCGGAACATCGGACGGTGCGGGCACGGACCCCGGGACCCCGCCCGCGCCGGACATGTCGACGGGCACCTCACCCGGCACCTCCCCGGACGCGCGGCCGGAACGGACCCCGCGCGACTCCGCGTCCTCCGCCCCGCGCTGGGACCAGGCGTACGCCGTCCTGCGCATCCCGCGCATCGGCCTCACCGCACCCGTCGCCCAGGGCATCAGCAAGTACGGCGTCCTCGACAAGGGATACGTCGGGCACTACCCGCGCACCGCGCAGCCCGGACAGGCCGGCAACTTCGCGCTCGCCGGGCACCGCAACACCCACGGTGAACCCTTCCGCCGCATCGACCGGCTGCGCCGCGGCGACCGGATCACCGTCGAGACCCGCGAAGCCGTCTACACGTACACCGTCGACAAGAGCCTCGCGCGGACGACGCCGTCGGACAGCGGGGTCATCGCCACCGTGCCACGCAGCAATGTGCGCACCTCGGCCGGGTACAGCGCGCCGGGCTACTACCTGACGCTGACGACGTGCACGCCCGAGTTCACCTCCCGCTACCGGCTCATCGTGTGGGGCAAGCTCACCGCGACGAGCCCGAAGTAGCGACGAGCCCGAAATGGCGGCGCACCCGAAGCAGCGGCGCACCCGAAGTCGCTCCGGGGGCCGCGGGCAGCGGTAGGACGGCGGTAGCGGCGAGGGCCGGGGGTAGCGGCGGGGGCCGGGGGTAGGGTCCCGGAGTGCTCAGAGTGCTCAAGACACGTCCCCAGTTGTTGTGGCTACTGGTCCCCTATGTGCTGTACCTGGGGGCGCTGCCCTTCGTGAACCGGGTCAGCCCCGTGGTGTTCGGGCTGCCGTTCCTCTTCGTGTGGCTGCTCGGGGCGACCCTGCTGACACCCGTCGCGGTGTGGCTGACCAGGCGGGGGGACCGCCGGTGAACGCCGCCGTGGCGACCTCCGTCTTCGCCGTCTTCATGGTCGCGACCGTCGCCCTCGGACTGCTCGCCATGCGCGGGCGCGGCGGCGGCACGGGCGGACTCGCCGAGTGGTCGGTCGGCGGACGCAGCCTCGGCCCCGTCTTCATCTGGGTGCTGATGGCGGGCGAGGGCTACACCAGCTTCAGCTACCTGGGCGCCGCGGGCTGGGGATACAACTACGGGGCACCCGTCCTGTACGTCGTCGCGTACATGTCCTGCGGATACGCCATCGGCTACGTCGTCGGCCCGATGCTCTGGGCGTACGCGCGCAAGCACGGTCTCGTCGGGATCACCGACATGGTGGCGCACCGCTTCGGGCGGCCCTGGCTCGGCGCGGTGGTCGCGGTGCTGGCCACCGCCTTCCTGCTGCCGTACATCCAGCTCCAGATCACCGGCATGGGGGTCGTCGTCTCGACCATCTCGTACGGGGCGATCAGCCTGAACTGGGCCTACTTCGTCGCCTTCGCCGTCACCACCGGCTTCGTCGTGGTCAGCGGGCTGCGCGGCAGCGCGTGGGTGTCCGTGCTGAAGGACGTCCTCGTCATCGCCACGCTGGGGTTCCTCGCCCTCTACGTCCCGATGCACTACTTCGACGGCTACGGGCCCTTCCTCGACCGGCTCGTCACCGAGAAGAGCGAGTGGCTGACCTTCCCCGGCCACGGGGACAGCGGACTGGGACAGGCCTGGTTCATCAGCACGTCGTTCCTGAACTCGCTGACCGTGGTCATCTTCCCGACCACCGTCGCCGGGTACCTCGGCGCCCGCAACGCGGACGCCCTGCGCCGCAACGCGATGTATCTGCCCGCCTACAACATCCTCCTGTTCGTCCCGATGCTGCTCGGCATGGCCGCCCTGTTCGTGGTGCCGGGGCTCGTCGGCGCGGAATCGAACCTCGCGCTCTTCAAGCTGGTCGTGGACTCCCTGCCCGCCTGGGCGGTCGGGATCATCGGGGTCGCGGCCGCACTGTCCTCGATCGTGCCCATGGCCGTCTTCATGCTGGTCATCGGCACGATGTGGGGGCGCAGCGTGCTCTCGCTCGTGCCCCGCTGGGAGCAACGGCAGAAGGGCGCCGCGCAGGTGGTCGTCGTGGTGGCGGGCGGCCTGGCGCTGCTGCTCACGTACACCGCGCCGAACACGCTCGTACGGCTCTCGCTCATCTCCTACGAGGGGATGGCGCAGCTGCTCCCCATGGTGCTGCTGGCGCTGGTGTGGCGGAGGCTGACCTTCCGGGGGGCGTTCAGCGGGCTGGTCGTCGGCGTGGCCGTGGTCTGCGTGCTCGTCTTCAGCGGGAACGATCCGGTGTGGGGGGTGAACGCCGGGCTGGTCGCGCTCGCCGCGAACCTCGTCGTCGCGCTGGCCGTGACGTTCGCGGGGGTGCGCGACGAGGACGAGCGGCCCGATGACGAGGTGCTGGCGAAGGACGAGATCGAGGAGCCGGTCCCCCGTACGGCTCCGGTGTGACGGGGGCCATCGTGTATAACGAACGGAGGGCCGGACGCGCGCACGCGCGTCCGAACCGATGTGAGACCGATTGAGTCCGACGAGTCCGCTGAGACCGATGCGCGGAACGACAGGACGGACACCGGCCGGACACCCGGTCGGTCGAGCCGAGCGAGGAGGGGCCATGCGTGACGCGAACCGTCTGAGCGGCGCCTTCGCCCGGCTGCTCCGGCCCGTCGGGCTCGTGGTCCTCTTCCTCACCGAGATCCTCCTCGCCGAGGGCGGCAGCCTCTCCGCAGCCGTCGCGCTCGCCGCCACCGCCGCGGCGGGCTCCGCGCTCCTCGCCTGCTCCGTCATCAGCGCCCGATGTGCCGCCCCGGTGCCCCGCACCAGGGTCCGTACCGCCATCAGGGACCGCGAGAAACGCACCGCGTTCCTGCCCCAACGGGACCCCGACGCCAGGGGCCGCACCCGGCCCCGAGCTCCGGGCCGCGCCCTCCTGACGGCCGCCGCGTAGGGCTTGCTCTCCTCTTTTCCGTAAAGCACGCACCCCGCGCGGGTCGTCATGCCGAGTTCGTTCTCTTCCCGGCACGACGAGACCCCCGGAGGGCTCACCCATGTCCGCCTTCATGTCCGCCTTCGCGAGCCTGGTCGGCTCGCTGGCCGATCTGCTCCAGCCGTTCTTCCAGGGCGCGGCCACCGCCGCCGCGATCGTCCTGTTCACCGCCCTCGTACGGCTCGCCGTGCACCCCCTGTCGCGGGCCGCGGCGCGCGGGCAGAAGGCGCGGACCAAGCTCCAGCCGCAGATCGCCGCCCTGCGCAAGAAGCACGGCAAGAACCCCGAGCGCATGCAGAAGGCCCTGATGGAGCTGCACGCCAAGGAGAAGGTCTCGCCGCTCTCCGGCTGCCTGCCGAGCCTGCTCCAGATGCCCGCGTTCTTCCTGCTGTACCACCTGTTCTCCAGCAGGAGCATCGGCGGCGACCCCAACGCGCTCCTCGGCCACAACCTCCTCGGGGCGCCCCTGGGCGACCGCTGGCACGACGCGCTCGCGGACGGCGGGGTGTTCGGCGGGCGGGGCCTGGTCTACCTGGGGCTCTTCGCGATCGTCGCGGCCGTCGCCACCTTCAACTACGGCCGGACGAAGCGCCAGATGGCCGCGAACCCGATGACGCCCGCCACCGGCCCCGACGGACAGCCGGTACCCGGCATGGGGGCGATGACCAAGCTGATGCCGCTGATGTCCTTCGCGACGCTCTTCACCGTGGCGGTCGTCCCGCTCGCCGCCGCCCTGTACGTGGTCACGAGCACCACCTGGACCGCGCTGGAGAGGGCCTACCTCTACCGCGACATGCCGGCCGCCGGTGCCGCCGTGGCCACCGCGGCGTGAGGCGCCGGGCGAATGCGCCGGTCCAGTGTGTGAACAGGGTCTTGCGGGGTGATCCGATGTCTTGGAGGATCGGCCAAGCCTTTCGCTGGCCGCAACCCACCGACGGGCTCGATCTCGACCAAGGGGAGTTGGACCGTTGAAGCTGCTTCGAGTCGGTACGGCGGGCGCGGAACGCCCCGCGCTTCTTGACCGTGACGGGACCCTGCGCGACCTGTCGGGGCTCGTCCCCGACATCGACGGCGACCTGCTCGCCGACGAGTCGGCACTCGCCCGGGTACGGGCCGCCGCGGCGGCCCCCGACGGGCTGCCCGCACTGGACGCGGAAGGGCTGCGGGTCGGCCCGCCGCTCGGCCGGATCGGCAAGATCGTGTGCATCGGGCTGAACTACCACGACCACGCCACCGAGACCGGCGCGGCGATCCCCGCCGAACCGATCCTGTTCTTCAAGGCGCCGGACACCGTCGTGGGGCCCGAGGACACCGTGCTGGTGCCGCGCGGCAGCCGCAAGACGGACTGGGAGGTCGAGCTCGCCGTCGTCATCGGGCGCACCGCCCGCTACCTGGACTCCGCCGAGGAGGCGCTCGGGCACGTCGCCGGATACGCCACGGCGCACGACGTCTCCGAGCGCGAGTTCCAGATCGAGCGCGGCGGCACCTGGGACAAGGGCAAGAACTGCGAGACGTTCAACCCGCTGGGCCCCTGGCTGGTGACGGCCGACGAGGTGCCCGACCCGCAGGCGCTTTTGCTGCGTCTCTGGGTCAACGGCGAGCTGAAGCAGAACGGCACCACCGCCGACCAGATCTTCCCGGTCGGCGAGGTGGTCCGCTATCTCAGCCAGTTCATGACGCTGTACCCGGGCGATGTGATCAACACCGGTACGCCGGCCGGGGTCGCCCTGGGGCAGCCCGACCCGAAGCCCTACCTCAGGGCGGGTGACGTCGTGGAGCTGGAGATCGAGGGGCTCGGACGGCAGCGGCAGGAGCTGAAGGACGCCTGATCCGCTGATCCACTGATCGGCCGGTGAGTACGGCGGGGGCGGGGCACCGCGCATCGCGGCGTCCCGCCCCCGCTTCCTCCGTCTCCGCCCGTGCGCGTATCCGAGCCCGCTTTCGCGCCTCCGCGGATTCAGGACCCCAGCGTCGCGGCGAACTGCTCCAGCGCCTCGACCACCAGCGCGTGGTCCTCGGCCTGGGGCAGGCCGGAGACCGTCACCGAGCCGATCACGCCCGCGCCCTCGACCGAGATCGGGAACGAACCGCCGTGCGCGGCGTACGCGTCCGGGTCCAGCCGCGAGGACTCCTCGAACGTCGTTCCCTTCGCCCGGAACCGCGTGCCGACCAGGTAGGAGCTCTCGCCGTACCGCTCGACAACCCTGCGCTTGCGGTCGATCCACGCGTCGTTGTCCGCGCTGGAACCGGGCAGCGCCGCATGGAAGAGCTGCTGGGCGCCGCGCCGGATGTCGATCGCGACCGGGGCGTGCCGCTCGCGTGCCAGGGAGACCAGGAGGCCGCCGAGCGCGTACGCGTCGTCGTACCCGAAGTGCGGTAGCGTCAGGCTGCGTTCCTGGGAGATGAGTTCCGAAATGGTCGGAGCGCTGTGGGTCATGAGCGTTGCCCCTCGTCGGTGAACGCGTTCTCGGCGTGGTGCGGCAGCAGGGTCACGGAGACGCCCTCGCGGGCCGAACGGCGGGCGGCCTCCAGGACGTCCAGCGCGGCGGCGGCCTGGAGCGCGGTCACCGGGTTCGGGCCCGTGCCGCGTACGGCGGCGGCCACGGCGGCGTAGTACGCGGGGTAGTCGCCCGGCAGCGTACGGACCGGGGCGCCGCCGCCCGTCAGCGGGGACTCACCGGAGCCGACGCGGCCCCACAGCTCCTCGGGCTCCTCGCCCCAGGGTTCCCCGGCGGCCGGGCGCAGGCCCGCGCGCAGGGCCGCCTCCTGCGGGTCCAGCCCGTACTTCACATAACCGGCGTCCGAGCCGAGCACCCGGAACCGCGGGCCGAGCTGGGCCGCGGTGGCACTGACGTACAGATGCGAGCGGACCCCGTTCGCATGCGTGATCGCCAGGAACGTGTCGTCGTCGGCGGACGCACCCGGACGGCGTACGTCGGCCTCCGCGTACACCTGCACGGCCGGGCCGAACAGGAAGAGGGCCTGGTCGACCACATGGCTGCCCAGGTCGTACAGCAGCCCGCCGATCTCCTCCGGATCGCCCGACTCGCGCCAGCCGCCCTTGGGATGCGGACGCCACCGCTCGAAGCGTGACTCGAAGCGCTGCACCTCGCCCAGCTCGCCGTCGGCGATCAGCGCCGTGAGCGTACGGAAGTCGTTGTCCCAGCGGCGGTTCTGGAAGACCGAGAGCAGCAGTCCGCGCTCCTCCGCCAGCGCGGCCAGCTCCCGTGCCTCGACGGCGCTGCCGGCCAGCGGCTTGTCCACGACCACCGGCAGACCGGCCGTGAGCGCGGCCGTCGCGATCGGGACATGGGTCTTGTTCGGGGTGGCGATCACGATCAGGTCCAGCTCGTCCGCGCGCGCCCAGAGCTCCTCGGGCGAGGCGGCGAACCGGACCCCGGGGAACTCGGCGCGGGCCTGCGCCTGCCGCTCCTCGTTCGACGTGACGACCGTGTCGAGGACCAGGCCCTCGGTCGCGGCGATCAGCGGGGCGTGGAAGACGGAGCCGGCCAGACCGTAGCCGACGAGTGCGACGCGAAGGGGAGCGTGGGCAGTCATGCATTCCACTTAAGCAACGCTGTTGCCAAAGTGCAAGCGACTGGGACAATGGGGTGGTGAACAGGAGCGATACCAGGAACGACGCCAGGAACGGAGCCGGGGCCAACCTACCGACGCTGCGCCACCACAACGCCGCGCTGGTGCTGGACCTGCTGCGGGCGGCGGGCGGGGACGGCATCAGCCGCCTCGAACTCGCCGAGCGCACCGGGCTCACCCCGCAGGCCGTCAGCAAGATCACCGCCCGGCTGCGGGCGGAGGGCCTCGTCACCGGGGCGGGCCACCGCGCCTCCACGGGCGGCAAGCCCCGCACCCTGCTGCGCCTGGTCCCGGAGGCGGGATTCGCGGTCGGGCTGCACCTGGACCGCGACGAACTGACCGCCGTCCTGGTCGACCTCACCGGCACGGCGGTGGCCGCCCGGAAGGCGCCGCTGGACCTCGGCGCCCCGGCCGAGCAGGTGCTCACGGACGCGGCGGACGCGGTACGGGAGGTGTGCGCGGTACGGGAGGCGCGCACGGTCCGAGGGGCGGAAGCGGTACGGGGAAAGTCGGAAGAGGTACGGGGAAAGTCGGAAGAGGTACGGGGAGGGGCGGACGCGGTACGGGAGACGGGTGCCGTACGGGAGACGGGCGCCGTCGAGCCGGAGCGGCGGGTGCTCGGGGTGGGCGTGGCCCTGCCCGGCCCCCTGGACCACCGCGACGGGGTGCTGCACCGCGTCACGGGGTTCCCGCAGTGGGACGGGTACCCGCTGCGGGACGCCCTGGCCGCGCGGACCGGGCTGCCCGTGGTCGTGGACAAGGACACCAACGCCGCCGCCCTCGGCCTCGCCCTGAGAGCGCCCGACGCGGGCGACTTCGCCTACCTGCACCTGGGGACCGGGCTCGGCGCGGGGCTCGTCCTGGGCGGGGAGCTGCACCGGGGGACACGTACCGGGGCAGGGGAGTTCGGGCACCAGACCCTCCAGCTCGACGGGCCCGTGTGCGGCTGCGGGGGGCGCGGCTGCGTCGAGGTGCTCTGCCTCGCCGCCGAGGCCCGGGGCGACCGGGCGGAGGCCGTACGGGTGCTGGGGACCGGCGCCGCCAATCTGGTCGGGCTGCTCGACATCGACCGGGTGGTGCTGGGCGGGCGCATCGTGGCCGCCGACGAGGACGCGTACGTACGGGGGGTGCGTGCCGTGATCGAGGAGCGCGCCCGGCGCGAGGGGACCGGGCGGCCCGTACCGGTCACCGTCGCCGGGGGAGGCGACCGGCCGGTCGCGGAGGGCGCCGCCCAACTGGTGCTCGCGCCGCTGTTCGGGCGGGTGGGGAGAATGGGTCCGGCGTCCGGCGGCCAGGACCTGTCCGGGACGCGCGACGCATGACGGACGACCGGTCACCGGACCGGTGACCGATGGCCGATGACCGATGGACGGCGTATGACGGACGACGGAAGCGACAGCGGGCCGAGGGGTGGGGTTGTGGGAGTGATCGAGCGGCTGTGGGCGGCCGGGGAGATGCCGTACGGCGACGCGCTGTACCGGCCGGACGACACCGCCCTGGAGGTGCGTGTGGAGGGTCCCGGCGCCTACCACCCGGACGCCGGGCAGCCGATCCCCTTTCGCCTCGGGGAGCCGGTCGACCTGGCGCGGGTCATCGAGGAGGAGGGCATCACCGAGGCGGACCCCTACTTCGAGAGCCCGTTGCCGGACGGATCGGGATGGCTGTCCGGCGGTGGCAGCGGGATGGGCAACGTCGGCTACCTCGCCCGTCTCGACGCCGACCGCTCCTTGCGGTGGGTGGCCGTCATGTGGAGTTCCAACCCCTTCATCGGCGTGCGCCACGAAGGGACGACCGCCGTCTTCACCAACGACTGGTGCAACCTGCTCATCCTCGATCTCGCCGACCCGGCCTTCGCCTGACCGCCACGGGGCCGTACGGGCGACGGCCCGGCATGTCGCCGCCCTACCATCCGCGCGCGCGTGGCAACGTCGCCGTCCACAGCCGGTGGCCCCCGCCCCGGTCGTTCGCGAGCAGCAAAGGGTGTCCCCCTATGCCCCCCAATCCCCCCGCACGGCTGCGCGACGGCCGCGCCTTCACCACCTTCGGACTGGCCGCGGGTCTCGCCGTGCCCGCCGCCCTCCTCGGCGGCACTCCGGCCGCCGCCCAGCCGGTCCCGGCGGCCGTCCCAGTCACCGCGCCCGTCACCGCCCCCGCCGCCGTCCCGGCCTTCGCCGCCGACCAGCAGCCCACCTGCGGCGCGCCGGACGCCAAGGACTTCCCCATCGACACCCGGATCCACGGCGGCCCCGACACCTACGCCTCCGGCGGCGGCTACGGCACCTGGTACCTCGATCTCACCAACACCACCTCCGAGTCGTGCCGCGCCATCCACCCGGTCCTGGTCCTCACCGACCAGGACCGGAAACTGACCGCGGACCAGATCCAGCTGGAGTTCTCCGAGGGCACCGGCCCCGGCACGGAACACCGGGTCACCTGGGAGACCACGGACCGGGACGAGCAGATCGGGGTCTTCGGCGGCGGTGAGTCGGACGAGGCGTTCGTCGGCTTCACCGTCCCCGCCGGACGTACCGTCACCGTCCAGGTCCGGATGGCCTTCACCTCCGACACCCGGCCCGGCAGGGTCACCGCCAACGCCGCCGTCGTCCAGCGCCATACGGGCAAGGTCACCGGCAAGGGCGCGGGCAGGGACAAGGGCGACGGGGGCTGGGTGGGGGAGTCGGAGGACTACCCCTTCCGCATCGTCGAGGGCGACCTCGACGGCGGCGAACCGCGAGACTCCGGCGGGGACGGGGACGGGGACGTGGACGTGGACGCCGACGCGGGCACCGGTACCGGTACGGGTACGGACCCGGAGACCGGCACCGACGCCCCGCTGCGTGACGCCGCCGGGAACCCCCTGCCCGAGCTCGCCCGCACCGGGCAGGACCTGACGGCCTGGGCCGGGATCACCGCCGGTGCGCTGTTCGTCGGCGGGTCGGCCATGGTCGTCCGGGTCCGCCGGCTGCGCCGCGACCAGAGCTGAGGACGTACGGCGCCGCGCCGCGTACCCCCGCGTCCGCAGGTCCGTGCATCCACACATCCGCAGGTCCACAGCCCGCGCCGCGCGCGGTCCGGCACCGAGATGTTCATCTGTGTCTGCCACCATCGGGCCGTGGACTACCTGAACGACCAGGCACCTGGCGCACCGATCCGTTCCGGCATTCCGGAGCACGGCCGTATCCCCAAGTACTACGCCGTCAAGGCTCATATCTCCCTCCTGGTGGACGAGTTGGGCGAGGGCGGCCTGCTGCCCACGGAGCGGGAACTCGCCCTGCGCCACGAGGTGTCGCGCGAGACCGTGCGTCAGGCGCTGCGCGAACTCCTGCTGGAGGGGCGGCTGCGACGGCAGGGCCGGGGCACCGTCGTCGCCGGTCCCAAGCTGGAGCAGCCCCTCTCGCTGGCCAGCTACACCGAGGGCGTCCGCCGCCAGGGACGGCAGCCCGGCCGTCACCTCATCGGCCTCGACCGCTTCCCCTGCCCCGAGGCCATAGCGGCCGAGATCGGGGTCCCGCGCGGCGAACCCGTCTGGCACCTGGAGCGCGTGCTGCTCGCCGACGACGAGCGGGTCGGCCTGGAGAGCACGTACGTCTCCGTCGCCCGCGCCCCGGAACTGGACACGGGGTTCGACCCGGACTCCTCCTTCTACGCCTACCTCCACGACCGGCTCGGGGTCTCCTTCGGGGACGCGGACGAGCGGATCGAGACGGTGCTGGCGACCCCGCGCGAGGCGCTGCTGATCGGTACGCCGCCCGCCCTGCCGATGCTGCTGCTCCACCGGCTCTCGCGGGACACGGACGGCCGCCCCCTGGAGCGGGTGCGGACCCTGTTCCGCGGCGACCGGTTCTCCTTCACCGCCCACCTGGGCCGCCGCGGCTGAACTGCCGCACGCGAGCGGCGATCGACGCGATCGACTCACATCGATAACGGGAACGTAACGGGTCTAGGCCAAGCTTGGGTGGTCGTTCACCGTCCCGTTGCCGTACGGATCCGTGCGGGCCACCCGCTCCGAGGAGCGTTGCCGTTGTGAGAGTCATCGTCGTAGGAGCCGGCGTGGTGGGAACCATGCACGCCTGGCACGCAGTGAACCGCGGCCACGAGGTCGTACAGATCGAGCGCGAGAGTGAGGCACGCGGAGCGTCGCTCCGTAATTTCGGACAGATATGGGTCAGCGGCCGGGCCGGTGGCGAGGAGCTGGAGACCGCGCTCCGCGCCCGTGAGCTGTGGCAGGAGATCGGGGAGCGGGTTCCGGACCTGGGTTTCCGGGCCTGCGGCTCGCTCACCCCCCTCCGCAACGAGCTGGAGACCGCCGTCGCCGAGGCGGCCGTCGCCCGGCCCGACGCGGCGGCCCGCGGCTACAAGCTGCTCACCGCCGCCGAGGCGCGCGCGGTCAACCCCGCCCTGCGCGGCACCTTCACCGCCGCCCTGTGGTGCGAGCGCGACGCGGCCGTCGAGCCGCGCACCGCCCAACTCGCCCTGAAGGAAGCCCTGCTGGCCTCCGGCCGCTATACGTTCCTGGGGGGCCGCGAGGTCCGCGAGGTGGTCGGTACCGCCTCCGTGCGCGACGACCACGGTGACATCCACACCGGTGACGCCGTCATCCTGGCCACCGGCGCCTGGCTCGGCGGCCTCGTCCGCGAGCTGGCCGGACCCGCCCTCCCCGTGCGCCGTGTCCGCCTCCAGATGATGCAGACCGACCCGCTCGGCGAGGCGCTCACCACCTCCGTCGCCGACGCCGACAGCTTCCGCTACTACCCGGCGTACCGGAGCGAGGCGCTGGACGCGCTCAACGCCGGACAGGCCCAGGAGCCGACCGCCGCCGAGCACCGGATGCAGCTGCTGATGGTGCAGCGCCGCGACGGCGGACTGACCATCGGCGACACCCACGAGTACGAGCACCCCTTCGCCTTCGACACGGTCGAGGAGCCCTACGAGCACCTCACCCGGGTCGTCGAGTCCTTCCTCGGCCGCCCGCTGCCGCGCGTCCGGCACCGCTGGGCCGGGGTCTACGCCCAGTGCACCGACACCAGCCGCGTCGTCCACCGCCAGCAGGTGCGCGACGGCGTCTGGCTGGTCACCGGGCCCGGCGGGCGCGGCATGACCTGCTCGCCCGCCATCGCCGAAACGACCGCCAACGAACTGGGCTGGTGAACACGATGACCACGCACAACCCCCAGGGCCCGCAGGCCCCGCAGAACACGCAGACCCCGCAGCGCACGAAGAGCCCCCTGCCCCCCCTGGCCCCCCTGAACCTCGTCGTCCTCGACATGGCCGGCACCACCGTCATCGACGGCGGCCTGGTCGAGCAGGCATTCGCCACCGCCGCCGGGCGCCTCGGCGTGATCCCCGGCTCCGCCGACCACGCGGCCAAGCTCGACTACGTCCGCGCCACCATGGGCGAGTCCAAGATCTCCGTCTTCCGCCACCTCTTCGGCGACGAGGACAAGGCCCAGCAGGCCAACCTCGCCTTCGAGGAGGCGTACGGCGAACTCGTGGACGGCGGCCGTATCGCCCCCGTCCCCGGCGCCCGCGAGGCGATCGAGCGGCTCACGTCCGAGGGCCGGACCGTGGTGCTGTCCACCGGCTTCGCCCGCACCACCCAGGACGCGATCCTCGCCGCCCTCGGCTGGCAGGACCTCGTCGCGCTGACCCTCTGCCCCGCCGACGCGGGCGGCCGCGGCCGCCCCTACCCGGACATGGTCCTCGCCGCGTTCCTGCGCACCGGCGCGGTGGACGACGTCGCGAGCCTCGTCGTCGCGGGGGACACCTCGTACGACATGCTCAGCGGGGTCCGCTCCGGCGCCGGGATCGTCGCGGGTGTCCTCACCGGCGCCCACGACAGGGACCAGCTGACCCGCCACGGAGCCACCCACGTCCTCGGGTCGGTCGCCGAGCTGCCGGACCTGATCGCGCGGGCCGAGGCATGACGGGCGGGGCGGACGCCGTGCGCGGCGGCATCAGGTTCGACCGGGTCAGCGTCGCGTACGGCGGGAACGTCGTCCTCGACCAGCTCGACCTGACCGTTGAACCCGGCGAGGTCATGGCGCTCCTGGGCCCCTCCGGCTCCGGGAAGACCACCGCCCTGCGCGCCGTCGCCGGATTCGTCCGGCCGGCCTCCGGGCGGGTGTACCTCGGCGACCGCGACGTCACCGGGCTGCCCCCGCACAAGCGGGGCATCGGCATGGTCGTCCAGCAGTACGCGCTGTTCCCGCACATGCGGGTCCAGGACAACGTCGCCTTCGGGCTCAAGGCCCGCAAGGCGGCGAAGTCCGAGATCCCCGAGCGGGTCGCCGAGGCCCTCGAACTCGTCGGCATGGCCGCGTACGCCACGCGCTACCCGCGCGAACTGTCCGGCGGCCAGCAGCAGCGCGTCGCCATCGCCCGCGCGCTCGCCATCCGCCCCGATGTCCTGCTGCTCGACGAACCGCTCTCCGCGCTCGACGCGCAGCTCCGCTCCGGCATGCTCACCGAACTGGCGCGGCTGCACCGGGAGTTGCCGGACGTCACCATCCTGTACGTCACCCATGACCAGGTCGAGGCGCTCACCCTCGCCGACCGGATCGCCGTCATGGACCGGGCCCGGCTCCAGGACTGCGGCACCCCGCAGGAGCTGTACCGCCGCCCGCGCACCGAGTTCACCGCCTCGTTCGTCGGCAACGCCAACCTGCTGCCGGTCACCGTCACCGGGACCACCGACCGCGTCGACTTCGCCGGTCACCACCTCGCCGTACCCACCGGCGAGGTCGCGAGCGGCGTCACCGCCACCCTCTGCGTCCGGCCCCACCTGGTCGGTCTCGGCGACGGGCCCAACGCCCTGACCGGGGCCATCACCGAGGTCCAGTGGCGCGGCTCCACCCACCGGCTGTACGTCGACGTCGACGGCCACCGGGTCAAGGCCGACGTGCGCGAACTGCGCGAGACCCCGGCACTCGGCGACAAGGTCACCCTGCACTTCGCCGCCGAGGACGCGGTACTGCTGCCGGTCGGTGCGACGGCCGGACCACGGAACCCTCCGACGGCCGGACCCCGGAACCCTCCGACGGCCGAACCCCAGGACGGCCGTCCGGCGGCCGAGGGCGCGACGATATCCGGAGGGGTCCATGGCTAGCGTCGCCGCACAGGACGTCCGCCGGGGCTCGCCCGGCAGCCGCGTCGTCCGCGAGCGCCGGACGGGCATGCTGTGGGCGCTGCCGCCCGTCATCGTCCTCGCGCTCGTCTTCCTCTACCCGCTGGCCCTCGTGGTCCAGCAGTCCTTCTCCCCCGACGAGGGCGGTACCTCCCTCACCCCGTACGCCGACGTATTCGCCTCCCGGTCCTTCCGCGACGCGCTCACCACCACGGTGTGGCTCGCGGTCGGCTCGACCGTCGGATGCCTCGTCCTCGGTTTCGTGCTCGCGCTGGTCATCGCCTTCGTGCCGTTTCCCGGCGGCAAGGCGGTCGCCAAGTTCATCGACGTGTTCCTCTCCTTCCCGTCGTTCCTGATCACGCTCGCCCTGCTGTTCATCTACGGCAGCGTCGGCATGGCCAACGGCATCTGGACGGATGTCACCGGCACCGCGGACGGCCCCTTCCACTTCCTCACCACGCCCTGGGGCGTCCTGCTCGCCGAGATCACCTTCTTCACGCCCTTCGTGATGCGGCCCCTGCTCGCCGCGTTCTCGCAGATGGACACCGCCCAGCTGGAGGTCGCCTCCTCGCTCGGCGCCGGACCGGCCCGGATCGTGCGGCAGGTGATCCTCCCCGAGGCGCTCCCGGCGCTCGCCGCGGGCGGCAGCCTCGTCCTGGTGATGTGCCTCAACGAATTCGGGATCGTGCTGTTCACCGGGGCGAAGGGCGTCACGACGCTGCCGATGCTCGTCTACGGCAAGGCGATCCTGGAGTCCGACTACCCGGCCGCCTGTGTCGTCGCCGTCGTCAACATCGCGATCTCCGTCGGCCTCTACAGCCTGTATCGGATGGTGAGCCGCCGTGTTGGTGCATAGCCGAACCGGGAAGTGGGCCACCTGGGCCGTCTTCTTCCTGCTCTTCGTCCCGCTCTTCGCGGTGCCGCTGCTGGTCATCGTCGCCGCGTCGTTCACCACGAACTGGTCCGGCGCCTTCCCCTCCGGGCCCACCGCCAAGCACTATGCCGCCGCCACCAGCGGCGACTCCCTCCAGGCGCTCACCACCAGCCTGGTCACCGCCCTCACCGCCAGCCTCCTCGCCCTGCTCATCGGCAGCTGGGCCGCGCTGGCCGCCGCCTCGCTGCGCAAGCGGGGGAAGCGGTTCCTGGACGCACTGTTCATGCTGCCGGTCGCCGTGCCGTCCGTCGTCGTGGGCCTCGCGGTGCTCGTCGCGTTCAGCCGGCCGCCGGTCCTGCTCAACGGAACGCGCTGGATCGTGATCCTCGCGCACACCGTTCTTGTCACTGCGTTTGCCTATCAGTCGGTTTCGGCCGCCATAGTGCGTCTTGACCCGATGTACGAGCAGGCGGCGGCCAGTCTCGGCGCCCGCCCCTCGTACGTCCTGTGGCGGATCAGGCTGCCGCTCCTGCTGCCGTCCCTGACGGCGGCTGCGGGGCTCTGCTTCGCCCTGTCCATGGGCGAGCTGAGCGCCACGATGATGCTCTACCCGCCCGACTGGACACCGCTGCCGGTGCAGATCTTCGCGGCCACCGACCGTGGCTCGCTCTTCACCGGTGCGGCGGTCGCCGTGGTCCTGATGGGGACGACGCTGCTCGTACTGCTCGGCGTCTCCCGCATCCGCACCAGGGCCTCGTACCGCTGATCCGCGGCCCTCCTCGTACGCAACGACTTTTCCCAGGAGAACCACACCCATGCGCAAGCGCCACCTCAAGCCGATCGCCGCCGTATCCGGCGCGCTCGCCCTCGCCGTCACCCTCTCCGCCTGCGGCGGCTCCTCGTCCGCCTCCGACGAGAAGGTCGTCACCGTCTACAGCGCCGACGGCCTCAAGGGCGAGAACGGCGACGGCTGGTACGACAAGGTCTTCAAGGACTTCGAGAAGAAGACCGGCATCAAGGTCAAGTACGTGGAGGGCGGCTCCGGCGAGATGGTGCAGCGCGCCGTCCGCGAGAAGTCCAACACCCAGGCCGATGTGCTCGTCACGCTGCCGCCCTTCATCCAGCAGGCCGACTCCAAGGGGCTGCTGACGGCGTACGCGCCGGCCGGCGCCGACCAGGTCGGCGGCGCCGACAAGGCGGCCGACAACAAGTGGACCTCCGTCGTCAACAACTACTTCGGCTTCATCTACAACAAGAAGGAGCTGAAGACCCCGCCGAAGAGCTGGGAGGAGCTGCTGGACGGAAAGTTCAAGGAGAAGGTCCAGTACTCCACCCCGGGCGTCGCGGGTGACGGCACGGCCGTCCTCATCAAGGCGATGCACGACTTCGGCGGCCAGGAGCCGGCGATGGCGTACCTGAAGAAGCTCCAGTCCAACAACGTCGGCCCGTCCGCCTCCACCGGCAAACTCGCCCCCAAGGTGGACAAGGGCGAACTCCTCGCCGCCAACGGCGACGTCCAGATGAACTTCGCCCAGTCCAAGGACATGCCCAACCTCGGCATCTGGTTCCCGGCGAAGGGCGACGGCAAGCCCACCAGCTTCGCCCTCCCGTACGCGGCGGGTCTGGTCGACAAGGCCCCGCACAGCGCCAACGGCAAGAAGCTGCTCGACTTCATGCTCTCCGAGCAGGCCCAGAAGGACGTCAGCGCGGTCGGCGGCGGATTCGCCGCCCGCAAGGACATCGAGGCGACCGACGCCAACG
This sequence comes from Streptomyces sp. NBC_01433, assembly GCF_026340105.1. Classification (NCBI taxonomy): domain Bacteria; kingdom Bacillati; phylum Actinomycetota; class Actinomycetes; order Kitasatosporales; family Streptomycetaceae; genus Streptomyces; species Streptomyces sp. NBC_01433. The sequence continues at coordinate 3,784,606 of NZ_JAPEPM010000001.1, forward strand.
CCATCGAGCTGACCAAGCTCATGGAGGGCGTGGAGATCTTCGAGCCGGACTGGTCGGACATCGGCGCCAAGCTGGACGGCTACGTGGACGCCTGGAAGTCGGCCACGGGCAGCTGACCGCCGTCCCGCGACACCGGGCACAGTCCGACGGCCCACTGGAGCGGCGCGGACCGGCAGTGGATTGTCACGAAAAGGTAACGGGTCTGGACCCTCACTCAACTCCCTGCCCGCGGGCGGGGAGTTGAGCGCTCCCGCCGACCGTACGGCGGTCCGCGCCCCCGGCCGCGCCCGCCGGGCGGACCGCGGACCGGTACCCCTCTAAAATCGGGTACGTCGGCGCTGCACAACGCGGTGCCGCCGGCGTCCCGGCACCTCGTGTGCACAGCGTACGTACGGCAGGAGTCCCGTCACATGGCAGAGCGCAAGCCGATCGAATCCTGGCTCACCGACATGGACGGGGTCCTCATCCACGAGGGCACGCCGATCCCCGGTGCGGACGCCTTCATCAAGCGGCTGCGGGATTCCGGGCTGCCCTTCCTCGTCCTCACCAACAACTCCATCTACACCGCGCGCGACCTGCACGCCCGGCTGAAGCGCATGGGCCTGGACGTACCGGTGCAGAACATCTGGACCTCCGCCCTGGCCACCGCCCAGTTCCTCGACGACCAGCGCCCCGGCGGTACCGCGTACGTCATCGGCGAGGCGGGGCTCACCACGGCGCTGCACGACATCGGATACGTCCTCACCGACCACGACCCGGACTACGTGGTGCTCGGCGAGACCCGTACGTACAGCTTCGAGGCGCTGACCAAGGCGATCCGGCTGATCAACGGGGGCGCCCGCTTCATCTGCACCAACCCGGACGAGACCGGCCCGTCCGCCGAGGGCCCGCTGCCCGCCACCGGCTCCGTCGCCGCCCTCATCACCAAGGCCACCGGCAAGGACCCGTACTTCGCGGGCAAGCCCAACCCGCTGATGATGCGGACCGGCCTGAACGCCATCGGCGCCCACTCCGAGACCAGCGCCATGATCGGCGACCGGATGGACACCGATGTCCTGGCGGGTCTGGAGGCGGGCATGCAGACCTTCCTGGTCCTCACCGGCCTCACCTCCCTCACCGACATCGACCGCTACCCCTTCCGGCCGTCCACCGTCGTCGACTCCATCGCCGATCTGGTCGACCTCGTCGACCTGCGCTGACACCGGTCCGCCGTCGCCCGACCGGGCGCGTGCGGATGCGGAAAGCGGCCGCACGCGTGAACCTTCCAGAAGGAGGTTCACGATGCGTTCACTGCCCCTCACGTTCTGTGCCGCAGCGGCGGTCGCGGCGATAGCCCTGCCCGCGCCCGTCGCTCTGGCCGCCCACGCCATCCCGGCCGCCCCGGCCGGTAACGACGACCGAGGTTCGGTCTCGGTGACCCCGTCCACGATCGCCCCGGGCGGGGAGGTGGAACTCTGGACCGACGTCTGCGGCAAGGGCAGGTCGGCCAAGGGCAACTCCGACGCCTTCGTCTCGGAGGCCCGCTTCACCCCCGCCGACGGGAAGGGCATCCTCGCCGAGGCCCGGATCCGCTCCGACGCCGAGCCCCGCTCGTACGACGTCTGGGTGACCTGCAAGGACGGCAAGGGCAAGGCCACCGGAAGCCTCACCGTCATGCACCACAGCCGCCCCTCGCCCGTCGCGCCCGTCAGGGCCGGTGGCGGTGGCACCGCGACCCTCGCCGACCAGGCCGCCCAGTCGGACGGACCGGGCACCCGGCACGCGGTGACCGGGCTGGTGCTCGCCGCCGTCGCGGCCGTCGCCGTCGCCTTCCGCAGCGTGCGCCGCCGCCGCCCGGCCGCGGACTGAGGTGTCCGCCTCGGACCGCCCGGCAGGCACCGGGCGGTTGCTCACCGGAGTGGCCTGGGCCGTCCTGCTGCTCGGCCTCTGGCTCTGGGGCCGCGAGGCCGGGGACGGACCCGGCGGCAACTCGGCCCCGACGACCGGCGATGTCGCCGCTGTCGGGCGCCCCCTGGGCGTCCCGCTGCCCCCGGCGCACGACCCGCTCGACGGGGCGCCGCCGCGGAGCGTGGAGATCCCGTCCGTGGGGATCGACGCACCCGTCGTCCCGCGCGGCCTGGACAAGGCGGGGGCGATCGACCCGCCCCCGTTCGAGATGCCGCAGACCGTCGGCTGGTACGGCAGCGGCACCGAGCCCGGCACCAAGGGTGCCGCGCTCTTCGTCGGCCATGTCGACACCGAGACGAAGCCGGCCGTCTTCTACGGGCTCAGCGCCGCCCGCCCGGGGGAGAAGGTCCGGGTGACCAGGACCGACGGCACGATCGCCGAGTTCACCATCGACGACGTCCAGGTCTTCACCCGGGAACGCTTCGACGCGCAGAAGGCGTACGGACCGCGCGAGAACGGCCGGGCGGAGCTCCGGCTGATCACCTGCGGGGGCACGTACGACCACCGGACGCGCTCGTACACGGCGAACGTGGTGGTCTCCGCCTACCTGACCGGTGAGAAGGCCGGGGCGAAGGCCGTCGCGAAGGCCGGGGAAGGGGCCGGGGTGAAGGCCGGGGAAGGGGCCGGGGCGAGGGCCGGAGCGGGCGACCGCGTCCGGCAGGCGGCCTCGTGAGGGCCCGGACCGCTGTGTCAGGATGGATCGGACCGGCAGTACATCGGTGCGGGCAGTGAGAACAGTGCAGGCAGTGCGCCCAAGGGGGAGTGGATGTACGGCAGTTACACCGGCCGGTCCGGGACGGGCGCTCGCGCGCGAACGGGCCTGCGGACCGGTACGGCCGCCGCGGTCGGCGCCGTCCTGCTGCTGGCGGGATGCTCGACGTCCGACGACGGCGACAAGGGCGGCCCGGCGGCCGTCGAGCAGCAGCCCAAGGACAAGGACCCGTTCTGGGTCAACCCCGACGGGAACGCGGCCCGGCAGGTGGCCGACTACACCGAGGACGGCGACAGCGAGAAGGCCGGGCTGATCAAGAGGATCGCGCGGCAGCCGGTCGGCGAGTGGATCGGTACGGACAATCCCGAGGGCGAGGCGAAGGGCTTCACCGAGGCGGCCACGAAGGCCGACCGGGACGCCCTGCTGGTCCTCTACAACATCCCGCACCGCGACTGCGGCCAGTTCTCCAAGGGCGGCGCCGCCGACGGCAACGCGTACCGCGCCTGGCTGGACAGCGTCGCCAAGGGCATCGGCGACCGCCGGGCCACGGTGATCCTGGAGCCCGACGCCCTGCTGCACCTGGTCGACGGCTGCACGCCCCAGCAGTTCCACGAGGAGCGGTACGACCTGCTGAAGGGGGCGGTCCAGCGGCTGAAGCGGCAGCCCGGCACCACGGTCTACGTGGACGCGGGCAACGCGGGCTGGCAGTCCCCCGACGCGCTGTTCCAGCCGCTCCAGCGCGCGGGCGTCGCGGAAGCCGACGGCTTCGCGGTCAACGTCTCCAACTACCAGACGACTGCCGCCAGCACCGACTTCGGCAAGCGGCTCTCGGCGAAGGTCGGCAACAAGCCGTTCGTCATCGACACCAGCCGCAACGGCAACGGCCCCTACGGCGGCGGCGACCCCGCGGAGAGCTGGTGCAACCCGCCGGGCCGCGCGCTGGGCGAGCCCCCGACCACACGGACCGGCGACGACCTGGTCGACGCCTACCTCTGGATCAAGCGGCCGGGGGAGTCGGACGGCGACTGCAAGGGGGGCCCGAAGGCGGGGGCCTGGTGGCCGGAGTACGCCTTGGGCCTGGCCCGTAACTCAAGCCCGTAACCAAGGCCCGTAACTCAAGCCCGTAATCCAGGCCCGCAACTCGGGGGCTCAGTTCGGTACCTCCACCCACGTCCCCTCGGACGGGGTGCCCTTGTCGTCGGTGACGAACAGCATGTACCAGCCCGACGGCACGAGCGCCCGGTTCTTCGGCACCTTCACCGTGATCCCGTCCGCCGACTTCTCCAGGTCCAGCGCCACCGACCGCTGATCCGTGTCCGTGACATGGGTGACCGCGCTGGGCCTCATCAGCTTCGCCGAGGTGATCGAGGAGGCGTTCCGGGTGGTGAACAGCCCCTTGCCGCCGCGCTCGATGCTCGCAGGCCCCGCCGTCAGCTCCGGCCGCGAGTCGCGGTACAGGTAGGGCGGGGTGTAGATCTCGATGCGCTGCTCGAACGTGCCGGGACGGGTGTTGGCCTTGTCCGAGTAGAGCGAGTCCGAGCCGAAGATCATGACCCGGCCGTCCGGCAGCAGCACCGAGCCGGAGTGGTAGTTGCGCCCCACCGCCGGGTCCGCGACCCGCTCGTACGAGTCGGACTTCGCGTCGTACAGCCGGGCCTGGAGCACATCCGAACCGCCGCGCCCGCGATAGTCGTTGGAGCCGCCGGTGACCAGCAGGGAGTCGTCGGGCAGCAGGGAGGCGCTGGGGTAGCGGGTGCCCTCGGCCAGTGACGCGCCGTCGGTGAACTCCGGTTTCTTCTGCCCGAGGTCGACCAGCCGGGACTTCTCGCTGGACTTCTCGGACTCGCCCACCCCGCCGCCGCCGATCACCATGAACTTCTCGTCCTGGGCCGGGGGAAGCCGTACGGTCGCCGAGGTCTCCAGCTTGTCCGGGTCGCTGAGCCCGGGGATCTTCGCGAACTTGTTGGTCGCCAGGTCCCAGACGCCGGGAGCGCGGCCGACGTCCGCCGGACCGTATCCGGCGTTGGAGCCGGAGTAGAAGAGCTTGCCGTCGTTGAGGAGGAAGACCGCGGGGTAGGTGGGGAACTTCCGGACGATGCCGGTGTACTCCCACGTCTTCGTCTCCGGGTCGTAGACCTCGTCCTTGCCGGGCACGATCTGCCCGATCTCGTCCAGACCGGAGAGGGCGAGGACCTTGCCGTCCTTGAGCGTGGTCAGTGTCGGGTACCAGCGGGCCTCGTTCATCGGGTCGACGGTGATGTACTTCTCCGCGACCGGGTCGAACTCGAAGGCTTCCCTGATGCCCTGGAAGTCCTTCTTGTCCAGGGCGAGTTTCTGGGCGATCCCGTAGAGGTTGCGGGTGTCGGAGCCGGACAGGCCCGCGATCCGGTAGTTGTCCTCGGTGCCCGTCTCGTACTTCGTCCCGGACTTCTGGGCCTCGACGTAGATCCGGCCGAGGCCGGGGTCGTTGCGCAGGAAGGCGCCGGTGTTCTTGTCGAAGACCTTGGTGGCCTTCTCGATCAGCACCGGGTCCTTGGAGACGAACGTCTTGCCGTTGTCCTTGCCGGTGAACCGGGTGCCCGCGGGCAGGGTGACCGGCTTGTCCGGGTCCTCGTTGTGGACGATCATCAGGCCGCCGGCCTTGGTGACGTCGCCCTTGAGCTTCTCGTACCGCTTGGTGCCGCCGGCTATGAGGAGCTTTCCGTCCGGCAGTTGGGTGTGACCGGAACAGAACATGTCCTTGGGCGTGGGTATGTTCTTGAAGGCGTTGGTCTTCGGGTCCCACAGCACCGAGCGGAAGCTCTTCGCGTCGAAGTTCTTCTGGTTGTTCCCGGAGCCCGCGACGAGCAGCACCTTGCCGGTGTGCAGCAGGGCCGCGTGGATCGTGTTGATCCGGAACTCGGACGGGATGTCCAGGAAGTCCCAGTGACCGTTGGCCGCCTTGTACTCCGGCTTGTTGATCGCGTACTCGTGGTAGCGCTCGGTGCTGAAGCGGTACAGCCACGGCCCGTTCGCTCCCGCGAGCGCGAGAACCACCGCCGTACTGATCGCCATGCGGCGCGTACGGCGGCTCGGACGGTACTTCATTTCTTACGTCCCCCAAGGGCGATCTGCATGGTCTGGTCGTTGCCGGGGAAACCGGTCTGCGCCGGAACGGCCGGCTCCGGCCGCGGGGCCGTCGGCCCGCCGCCGCGGTGGGATCCGCTGCGGCGCTTCTTCTTCTCGGCGCGGACCGTGTACCGCCAGCCGAAGATCGGGGCCGCGGTGATCAGCAGCGCCAGGGACGCCCAGGTCAGCATCGCGGGATGGCTGTGGCCGAGGAAGAACGAGGCGGTGATGGACCCGGCGAAGACCAGGATGAAGAACAGGTGGATACGGAAGGTGCCGAAGAGGGTGTCCGGGCTGGACGAGTCACCCTTGGGCGTCACCACGAACGAGCTCTTGCGGCGCAGTACCGCGTCCATCAGGGAGCGGGCGTAGATCGGGGCGGAGAGCGCGGACATCACCATGCCGGCCAGTCCGCCGGAGCCCTCGGGCTCGTGCGGCGAGACGTTGTGGCGGCGGTTCCAGATGTACAGCCCGATCTGGAGCGCGGACGCGTTGCCGTACAGCATCATCCAGATCGTCGGGTCGATCTGCACACCGGAGGCGCCCATGCCCAGGAACAGCGCGCAACTCAGCGCCGCGAGAATCCAGTTCATGGCCGACATCGGATAGAAGATGATCATCATCGTGTAGTTGAAGAGCTTGCCCGCGGGCATGGTGCCGAAGCCTCTCCAGAACTGCTTGAGGATCGTCTCGTACGTCCCGCGCGACCAGCGCAGCTGCTGGGTGAAGAAGTCCGTCCACGCGGTCGGGCCCTCGCCGACGGCCAGCACGTCCGGGGTGTAGACCGAGCGCCACTTGCGGCCGGTGACCGGGTTGCGGTGGCGGTGGATCTCGAAGCCGGTGGCCATGTCCTCGGTGATCGAGTCGTACAGGCCGCCGATCTGCTTGAGGGCGGTGATCCGTACGGCGTTGCTCGTGCCGACGAACATCGGGGCGCCGTAGCGGTTGCCCGCGCGCTGGATCAGGGCGTGGAAGAGGAACTGCTGGGACTCGGCCGCCTTCGTGACGAACGTGTCGTAGTTCCCGTACACCTGCGGGCCGATGACGAAGCCGATGTCCGGGTCGCGGAAGTAGCCGAGCATCCGCTCCAGGTAGTTGGGCAGCGGTACGTGGTCGGTGTCGACGGAGGCGAAGAAGTCGTAGTCGCCGCCGTGCGCGTCGAGCCAGGCGTTGTAGTTGCCGTGCTTGGTCTTGGCGCGGTGCGGTCCCTTGGCCTGGTTCCAGTGCGCGACGCCCTTGCGGGAGAAGTGGTGCACACCGAGCCGGGCGCAGACCTCCTTGACCGCGGGGTCGTCGCCCTCGTCCAGCAGCCAGACGTGCATCAGCCCGCGGTGCCGGATGCGCACCGCCGCCTCCAGGGTCTTCGTCACCATCTCCAGGGGCTCCTTGCCCGGCACGAAGGAGGTGAGGAAGGCGACCCTGGTGCCGGACTCGGGCACGACCGGGACCGGGTCCCGGGCGACGAGCGTGGCGTGCGCGTTCGACAGGACGTTCAGCGTGCGGAAGAGCTCGATCAGACCGATCGAGACCAGCATGACGATGTCGAGGACCAGCAGGGTGTCGTTCTTGAGGTTCGGGTCGCGGTCGGTCCAGTGCCCCGGCTGCATCAGCCAGGCGAAGAGGCCGAGCGAGACGAGCGGAGCCGCGCCCAGCAGCAGGGCCGCCCGGAAACGGTGCGGCTCCTGGGAGAGCAGTGATCGGTACCGCACGGTGTACGGCTTGGCCGGATCGGGCTGGGTCAGTGGCCCGGCGAGCCGGCTGTAGTGCTCGTAGTCGTAACGCGGCAGCGGCTTCTTCGCGCGTCGCCGCTGCCCCCCGGCCCGCAGCTGCGGCGGTATCCGTAGCTGCGTGGTCCGGGAAGGGTCGTTGTCCTGTCGGTCGCCCGGCGGCGTCGACGTCATGGGTCATTCCCCCCGCACGCATGCTGGTGCGTGATTGGTCGGTCACTTGGTGCACGGCGGGCGCCCCCTGTTCACCGCGCACACACATCTGGTGGGCCGCCGTTTCTCCATGGACATGGAAACGCGGCCTTCCGGTTGCATGATGCCCTCTCGGCATCCGTACCCGAGCGGGACCCCCACCCCGCGGCGCACGCAACCGGAATGTCACGCTCTGCTGTCCCAACTGCATGGAACGGCAGCTCCCTTGAAGCGCTGCGGATACCCCTCTCGCGGCTCCCCCCGAAGCCGACGGCACCCAGACAGGGTGGCCGACCTGGGGCACGATCGCAAGGGTGAAACAAGCTGTTTGTCGTTCATATGCGCGATTTGGGTAGTCCTTGTGGAGGGGGTGTGTGGAGGCGCTCATGAGCGCACTGCGACCGTCCGGTTACTGCCCGGTGACGGTTCGAATCCTGTGAAGGGGGTGTGTGTGCGCCGGACGCGCGCCGCGCCCCGGGTCGGCCGGTCGCGAGTGGCCCGAAACGGCCGAAGCCCCCTCACGCTCGGTGAGGGGGCTTCGACTGTGCGTGCGCCGTCAGGGACTCGAACCCCGGACCCGCTGATTAAGAGTCAGCTGCTCTAACCAACTGAGCTAACGGCGCCTGCTGACCTGGAGAACTCTACCCGACCCCGACGCGTGCTCCGGACCATTTCCCGGCCGCCACGCCCTGTCGGATGGTCGTTTTTTCTCATTGGTCCGTCAAAATGCGATATGTCAGGAGAGTTGAGACACTGACGCCCGTTGCACATGCGCCCAAAGATCTTGACGAGTGCGGAGGGGAATCGCATGACTGTGCCGGTCTTCGAGGAGTACGAACCCACCATCGACTGCATCTGTGCGGGGTGTGCCCTGCAGCGGCGCACCGCCGCCAGGGCCCTGCCGGTGCGGCACGGCGGCCACCCGGCCGCGCACGGCGCGCGCCGTGCGCTGGTCCTGGTCACGGCCGCCGGTGTGTGCCTGTCCAGCGGGGCCGTCGAGGCGGCGGTCGCGGCCGAGCACGCCGCCGGAGCCGCCCGGACGGACGAGAAGGCCGATCCCGAACCGGCCACCCCGCAGGGCGAGACGGGACCACTGAACGGTTCCGGGGCATCCGGTCCACCGTCCTCGACGTCGGGCCTGCGCAAGACCACCCGGGCCGACATCATCAACCGGGCCAAGAAGTGGGTGTCCGCGAAGGTCCCGTACAGCATGGGGAAGTACTGGTCGGACGGGTACCGCCAGGACTGCTCCGGCTTCGTGTCGATGGCCTGGAACCTCGGCGGCAACGAATGGACCGGCAGTCTCGCGGCCTACGGGACACGGATCTCCCGCTCGGAGCTCCAGCCCGGCGACATGCTGCTCTTCCACAACCCGGCCGACCCGAGCAAGGGCTCCCACGTCACGATCTTCGGTGGCTGGACCGACCACACCCACAGCCACTACATCGCCTACGAGCAGGCGCGCCCGAGCACGCGCAAGCAGTCGACCCCCATGGCGTACTGGAACAACTCATCCAAGTACGTGGCCTACCGGTACAAGGGGATCACCGGTGGGACGAGCGGCAGCGGATCGTCCACGAGCTTCCCCGGCGCCGGGAAATTCGGCCCCGGCGCCAGCAACAAGTACGTCACCCAGCTCGGGAAGATGCTGGTCGGGCGGGGTGGGAAGCGCTTCTACAAGGCGGGTCCGGGGCCCGGCTGGGGCGACGCGGACAAGCGGGCGACCCAGGCGTTCCAGAAGGCCCAGGGCTGGAAGGGCAAGGAGGCGGACGGCCTCCCCGGCGCACACACCTGGCGCCTCCTGGTGAACGGCACCGGGCGCGACATCCCCGCCGCGGGCGCGGGCGGCAGCGCGAATACGGCCGCCCCGTTTCCCGGGCGCGGCTATTTCAAGCCGGGTCAGTCCAGCAGCCATGTCGACCGGCTCGGCAAACAGTTGGTGAAGAAGGGCTACGGCAAGCACTACGTGTCGGGACCGGGATCGCGCTGGGGCGAGGCGGACCGCCGCAACGTCGAGGCGTTCCAGCGGGCCCAGGGCTGGCGCGGCGGCGCGGCCGACGGATACCCCGGGCCGGAGACCTGGCGCCGGCTCTTCGCGTGACGGATCCCTCCGCGTGACGGATCGGACATGACGGAACGGACATGACGGAGGCGGGAATGCGACCCACGGTGTCGGACAGCTCCGGGCCCCCGGAGAACGGAAAGGAACGGGAACCGGTGAACGCAGACGAGAACCACCCGCGGCCAGCCCGCCCCTCCGGGCAGCCGGAACGGTCCGGGCCGCCCCGGTCCGCGCCGCGTCCGGGGACGGCCTCCTGGGGGGCGGCGGCCCCATGGCCCGCCGAGGGGCAGGCGTCCCCCACGGCCCCCGCCCGCGCCGACGGCTCTGACGGCTCTGACGGCTCCGACCGCGACGCCACCCGCGCCACCCGCTCCGACGGCTCCGACCGCGACGACGGCTCCGACCCGGGCCTGGACCTCGTGCTGAACCTCGCCCCCGGAGCGTCCGTCGCCGCCGGAGGTGCCGTCGTCCACGGAGGCACCGTCGTGCCCGGGGCGGCGATGGCGCCCGGGGAAGCCATGGCGCTCGGGAAGAGCGTGGCGCCCGGAAAGGCCGTCGCGTCCGGCCTCGGGGCCGTGTCGGCCACGGTCTCCGTACCGGTACGGGGTGCTGACGGACCGTTCGGCCTCGGCGGCGGGGAGTCGGACACCGGGATCACTCCCGTGCCCCTGCCCGCCGCCCCCGGCGGCGACTCCCGCCGGGAGACCGGCAGACGGCACTCGGTCATCGCCAACGAGACCACCGCCTCCATCCCCGTACACCTGCTCTTCCGCGACGACCGGGAGCACGCCGACGCCGCCACGCTCCCGGTGGCAGTGGCCGGGCGCCCGTCCCGCCCGGAGCGGACCCCCGGTGTGCGGCGTCCGCCCGAGCCGCGTGCACCGCGGGCCCCGGCGCACGCGCGGGCCCAGGTGCAGGCGCGGGCCCAGGTGCAGGCGCCGACCCGGCCCTCCCCGCTCGGCGACCCCCGGCTCGCCGAGCGCCCCGGTCCGGTGCTGCCCGGCTGGGCCGCGCTGCTCACCGGGGCCGCCGGGCTCGCCGCGGGCCTTGCCACCCTGTGGTGGGTGGGAGCGCTGCCCGCCGCCGCGCTCGCCCGGCTCGGCCTCGGCTCCCGTCCGTACCACGGGATCGGCATCGGAGCCTGGGCGGTGCTCGCCCTCCTGGTGACCGTCGTGCTCTTCGCGCTCGGCGGTCTCGGCCGCGGTCGCGTCGGGTACGCCTGGGTACTGACCCTCTTCGGCGACTACCGGGGGAGCGTCCGGCGCACCGGCCTGCTCTGGGTCTCCCCGCTGCTGCTGCGCCGCCGCGTCGACGTACGGCTGCGGCACTGGCGCAGCGAGTCGCTGCGCGCCGTGGACGCGAACGGTACGGCGCTGCGCGTCGTCGTCCTGGTCGTCTGGCGGATCAAGGACACCGTGCGGGCCGCCCTCGGGGTCGCGGACCACGAGGTGTATCTGCGCGAGCAGGTCGAGGCCGCCATGGCCCGGGTCCTCTCGCAGCTGCCGGCCGACGCGTTCCAGGAGGACGCCCCGACCCTGCGCGACGCGGAGGCGGTGGGCGACGCGCTGACCCGGATGCTGAAGGCGGACTGCGAGCCCGTGGGCATCGAGGTCTACTCCGCGCAGCCGACCGGGATCGAGTACGCCCCCGAGGTCGCGGCGGCGATGCAGCGGCGCCGGGTGGCCGCGATCGACGCGAAGCACCGCGACAGTGTGCTGACCTCGGTCGTGGACGCGGTCGACGACACGGTCAACCGGCTGACCTCACGGGGCATCGTGGAGCTCGACGACTACGAACGGAAGGCGCTGGTCAAGGATCTGACGGTGGCTTTCTACACCGGCCGAGGCGGTGGGGACGGGGCCTGAGGGGCTCGGGACACCGTCGGGACGGCGATTCGGAATCCGACGCTCATTGGTCTGGACATGTTCACGTCGCGTCAATAATCTAGGACTTGGTCTAGACCGCACGACACGCGCGCAGCAGTCGAGCAGTGCTCATGGAACCTCCCCCACGTTCTTGAGGAGCGACAGCAATGCGGAAAAGGGCAAGCGCGGCCGTGGTCGGCCTGGCGATCGCGGGTGCTTCGGTGCTCGCTACCAGCAGCGCCAGCAGCCATGGCTACACGGATTCCCCCATCAGCCGTCAGAAGCTCTGTGCCAATGGCACGGTCACCGGCTGCGGCAACATCCAGTGGGAGCCGCAGAGTGTCGAGGGGCCCAAGGGCTTCCCGGCGTCGGGTCCCGCTGACGGCAAGATCTGTTCGGGTGGCAACGGCCCCTTCTCCCAGCTGGACGACCCGCGTGGTGGCAACTGGCCCGCCACCCAGGTCACCGGCGGGCAGGGTTACAGCTTCCGCTGGCAGTTCACCGCCCGTCACTCGACGAGCGACTTCCGTTACTACATCACCAAGAACGGCTGGGACTCCACGAAGCCCCTCACCCGGGCCGCCCTGGAATCGCAGCCGTTCATGACCGTGCCGTACGGGAACCAGCAGCCTCCGGCGACGCTGACCCACCAGGGCACGATCCCCACCCAGAAGACCGGCAAGCACATCATCCTCGCCGTCTGGAACGTCGCGGACACCACCAACGCGTTCTACTCCTGCTCGGACGTCAAGTTCTGACGCCTGACCGGTTACTGTGCGGGGCCGTGAGGGGTGCCTACGCTGCCGCGCGGGCGGTACTCCTGACGGACCTGCCGACCACGAAAAACACACTGGGTGCTCCCCGTGATACGGAGAGCACCCAGTGTGGTGTCTGTGCGCCGTCAGGGACTCGAACCCCGGACCCGCTGATTAAGAGTCAGCTGCTCTAACCAACTGAGCTAACGGCGCCTGCTGACTCGAAAATAATACCCGCTCTCCAGGGGTGCTGATGACACGCACCCGCCGGCCCCGCGGAGCCGGCGTCGACGGGGCCGTACGCCACCGGGCGTCTCCCGTCCTGCCGCGGCGAGGTCGCCTACAGCGCCATCGACAGCAGTACCGGTGCCGCCCGCCGGTTCAGCGTCTCCGCCGCCGACCGCAGCCGGTGGGCGTCCTCGACCGGCAGGGACAGTGCCAGACAGCCCGCCGACGACCCGGCCGTCAGCGGCACCGCCGCGCAGACCGTGCCCACCGCGTACTCCTGGAGGTCCAGCACCGGGACCGTCGCCGGCTGGGCGTCCAGCTTGGAGAAGAGGACCTTCTCGCTGGTGATCGTCCGCGAGGTCAGCCGGGGCGTCCGGTGCCGGGAGATGTGATCGCGGCGGCCGTTCTGGTCGAGCTGGGCCAGCAGGCATTTGCCGACCGCGCTGGCGTGCGCCGAGGAGCGGAAGTCCACCCACTCGTTGACCGCGGGCGTCAGGGGACCGTCGGCCACCTGGGTGACCCGGATCTCCCCGTCGACGTACCTGCTGAAGTAGACCGCCGCGCCGACCGAGTCGCGCAGCTGCATCAGGGTCTCCTGGAGCTTGGTCTCCAGTGCCTGGCGGCGGGCCGCCCCGGAGCCGAGCAGCAGCAGTGCGGCGCCGACGACATAGGCGCCGTCCGCGATCTGCTCGACGTACCCCTCGCGGCGCAGCGTCAGGAGCAGCGAGGCGAGGTGCCCGGCGGACAGCGCCGTCTCGCGGGCGATCTGGGCGTCGGTCACACCGTCGCCGTGCTTGGAGACCGTTTCGAGCACACGCAGGGCGTACTGCACCGAGTGGAACGGTGCGGTCGGCTCGGGCTTCAACGCCACGGTTTCCCCCTACCAGGTTGTGACCGCAAGCTTTCGCCCCACGATAGCGGCCAAGAAGCCCTTGATGGGCGGCCGTTGACGAGTTCCCGGGTGCGCCCCGGCGCTGTCAGCTGGGGCGCACCCGTCCGGCATATGCCAGAGTCATGATCTGTGCCTCAATGGCGAGGTCACAGCACCGCGTTGAGGAACTCGCGCGTACGTTCGTGCTCCGGAGCGGTGAAGATTTTTTCCGGTGAACCGGCCTCCACCACCCGGCCGGCGTCGAACATCAGCACCTTCTTTGAGACATCCCGGGCGAAATTCATCTCGTGGGTCACACAGACCATGGTGATGTCGGTGTTCCTGGCGATGTCGCCCAGCAGCTCCAGCACCCCGGCCACCAGCTCCGGGTCGAGCGCCGAGGTCACCTCGTCGAGCAGCAGGATCTCCGGCTCCATCGCCAGCGCCCGCGCGATGGCCACCCGCTGCTGCTGCCCGCCGGAGAGCTGGGAGGGGTGCGCGTCGGTCTTCCCGGACAGTCCGACCAGGTCGAGCAGCTCGCGGGCGCGGGCCTCCGCCTCGTCGCGGTCCTTGCCCAGCACGCTGATGGGCGCCTCGGTGATGTTCTGGAGCACCTTCATGTTCGGGAAGAGGTTGAACTGCTGGAAGACCATCCCGATCTTCCTGCGGGACTCGCGCAGCTGCTTCTCACCGGCCGGCCGCAGCGAACCGTCCGGGGCGCGGACGTGCGACAGCGGGGAGCCGTCCACCCAGATCACCCCGTCGCTGACCTTCTCCAGCGTCATCAGCAGCCGCAGGATCGTCGTCTTGCCGGAGCCGCTGGGTCCGATCAGGGTGACGTGCTCGCCGCGCTCCACGGTGAAGTCCAGCCGGTCCAGGACCACATGGTCGCCGTACCGCTTCACGACGTTGTCGAAGCGGACCAGCGGATGCGCGGGGCCCGCGATCACCGGTGCGGTGACCTCGGGGACCGTGGCCGCGGTCTTCTGTACGGGGAGAGGGGCCAGGGGGAGCGGTTCGGTGGGGAGAGGTTCAGTGGCCAAGGCGCTTCTCCAGCTTTCTCATCAACAGCGACGTGGGGTAGCTCGCGACCAGGAAGACCAGGCCCGCGAGCGTGAACGCCTCGGTGTACGCGAAGTGGTCGGCCCCGTACTTACGGGCCTCGAAGACCATTTCCTGCACCATGATCACGGCGAGGAACGGGGTCTCCTTGAACATCGAGATCGCGTAGTTGCCGAGGGCCGGCAGCACATTGCGCACCGCCTGCGGCAGGACCACGGCCTGCCAGGTCCGCCGCGGCGACAGCGACAGCGCCCGGCAGGCCTCCCACTGGCCCTTGGGTACGCCGTCGATCCCGGCCCGGTACACCTCGGAGGTGTACGCGGCGTAGTGGACGCCCAGCACCACGATCCCGATGGTCAGCGGCTCCACCGAGGTGAACAGGGCCGCGGCGCCCACCAGTTGGACGAGCAGCGGGGTGGAGCGGACGAACTCCATGACGATCCGTACCGGGACCGTCACGAGCTTGCTCGGGGCCCGTCCGGCCACCGCGACGGCCAGTCCCAGGACCGCCGCGACGAGTGTGCCGAGCACGGTCGCGAGCAGGGTGACCTGGAAACCTTCGAGCACCAGGGGGAGGACGTCCATGGCGGCGTTCCAGTCGAAGCCGTTCACCGGGCACCTCCGACGGCGGTGGTGGTC
This sequence comes from Streptomyces sp. NBC_01433, assembly GCF_026340105.1. Classification (NCBI taxonomy): domain Bacteria; kingdom Bacillati; phylum Actinomycetota; class Actinomycetes; order Kitasatosporales; family Streptomycetaceae; genus Streptomyces; species Streptomyces sp. NBC_01433. Next base: position 3,799,774 of record NZ_JAPEPM010000001.1, read on the forward strand.
GCGCTGCGGCTCTTGAGCAGGCTGTCCGCGTCCGTCAGGAGCCCGAGCCGCCGCTTGGCGGTCCGCTCCAGCAGGTTCATCAGCAGGGTCAGCGCATAGGCCAGGACGAAGTAGGCGGCGAGCAGGGTCAGATACGCGGTGAGGGTCTCACCGGTGCGGTCGCGCAGCTGCTGGATCACGGTCATCAGGTCGGCCGCGGAGATCAGCCACAGCAGCGGGGTGCACTTCAGCAGCTGGATCAGCAGATTGGTGAAGGACGGGATCATCTGCACCCACGCCTGCGGCAGAATCACCTTCCGCATCCGCCGGGCCGGGCTGAGGTTGAGCGCGAGGGCCGCCTCGTACTGCCCGCGCGGTACGGAGTTGATGGCGCCGCGCACGATCTCGGAGCCGTAGGCCCCGTAGTTCAGGCCGAAGGCGACGACCCCGCAGAGCAGCGGTGTCAGCTCGTATCCGGTCAGTGGCGGCATCGCGTAGTAGAGCCAGAACAGCTGGATGTAGAGGGAGGTGCCGCGGAAGAACTCCACGACGACGCGGGAGGTGCCGCGTACCAGGAGGAGCCGGCTGCCCGCCATCAGACCGAGCAGGAAGGACAGGGCGAGAGCCAGCAAGGAGCCCAGCACGGTGGCCTGGAGGGTCACCCACAGACCCGCGCGGACCTGCGGGAACTCATCGACGAGAGTGGAGAAGAAGTCACTCATGCAGTGGTCCGCCCCGTCAGCCCTTGCACAGATCCGCGGTCTTCAACGTGGCCGGAGGGATCTCGGTCGCCCCGAATCCGTACTCCTGGAGCAGGCTCACATAGCGGGACTTGTCCGCGACGATCTTCTTCAGCTCACGGTTGAAGGCGTCCCGCAGATCCTCGTTGCCCTGACGGAACACCGCGCCGCCCGGTGAGAACTGCCGCTTGCCGTCCAGCTCCGGGACGAACGCCTCGGTGACCTCGGTGGCGGGGTTGGTCTTCGCCAGCCAGCGCAGGGAGATGCCGGTCAGCAGGAAGGCGTCGATCCGGCCGCCCTTGACGGCGTCGGCCCCGTCCTGCGGCTTCTGGACCGACTTGATCCTGCCCTCGGCGATGCCCGCGCCCTTGGCGTACGAGCCCTCGACCGCGCCCGACATCACCCCGACGGTGATCCCGGCGGCCTTCGCGGAGGCCAGGTCGGTGATCTTCTTCGGATTGCCCTTCCTGACCATCAGCGCGGTCGGGGAGATGAACTCCGGCTCGGAGAAGAGGGCGTTCGCGCAGCGCTCCGGGGTGATGGCCATGCCCGCGCTGACCACGTCGTACTTCCCCGCCTGGAGTCCGGGTATCAGGCCGTCCCACTCGGAGAGGGTCGGCTTCAGCTCGTCGACGCCGAGCGCCTTGAAGATCTCCCGGTGCAGGGTGGGCGCCTCGCCCTTGAGCTCCTTGCCCTCCAGATAGCCGTACGGCGCCTCATTGGCGTACGCGACCCGGACGAAACCCTGCTTGCGGAGCTTGTCGAGCGCACCCTTGCCGTCCGTGGCCCCGGCGTCGGTCTTGCTGCACGCGGCCAGCAGGCCGGGCACGACGAGCAGTCCGCCCACGGCCGCCGATCGGTGGAGAAAGCCCCGGCGGGAAAGGTTCGGGAAGTCAGCCATGGTTCGCAATCTCCTGGAGCGGTCGGACAGTCCGGACAGGGTGAGCGCCTGCCCGATCCCGTACGTCTATGCAGGGAGAAGTCGCATGTAACCGAAAAGTGGCCGGAGGGTGACCTTCCCGTGCCCTGTTGGGGGCGGAGGGCGACGAGGGGTGTGCGGGGCGTATCCCCTGGAGGGGCAGGGTTCATGACTGACTGTCATGGAGCGGCCGGTCGGTGACGGTCGGCCGGTCCGTCCGGTTCACCCGGTGACGTCGCCCTCGTTCAGGTCGGGGGAGGGGACGTAACCGCGCTTCTTGTCCACCACGTTCGGCAGCGGCTGCCCGTCCGCCCACAGCTCGTACATCCGCACGAACTGCTCACCCAGCCGGTCCCGCCAGCCGACCGTGTCCCCGCTCATGTGCGGGGAGATCAGCAACTCCGGTACGTCCCACAGCGGACTGTCCGGCCCCAGCGGCTCCTCCTGGAACACATCCAGCGCCGCACCCGCGATCCACCGCTTGCGCAGCGCGTCCGTCAGCTCGCCCTCGACGACCATCGGACCGCGACCCACGTTGATGAACCGAGCCGACGGCTGCATCAGCCCGAAGAAGCGCGCGCCGAACATCCCGCGCGTCGACTCCGTCAGCGGTGCCGCGCAGATCACCCAGTCCGCACGGGCGGCCAGCCGGTCCAGGTCCTCCAGGCCGTGGATCGTGCGCCGCGCCGTACGCCCCACCAGCGCGACCCGCACACCGAGACCGTGCAGCAGCTTCGTGATCTCCCGCCCGATCGGCCCGGCGCCCACCACGACCGCCCGCGATCCGGCGATCCGCTGCCCCTCCCGGTGGTGCCAGCGCCGCCGCCGCTGGAGATCCAGCGTGCCGGGGAGGTCCTTGGCGAAGGCGAGCACCAGCCCCGCCACGTACTCGGCGATCGGCCGCTCGAAGATGCCCCGTGCATTGGTGACCACGGTGTCGGACGCGGACAGTTCCGGGCACAGCAGCCGGTCCACGCCCGCGCTCGCCGTATGCACCCAGCGGGGCCGCGGCCCCTCGCCCGGCCAGGCGGCCCGGACGGCGTCGGAGGTGAAGTCCCAGACCAGCAGCACGTCGGCGAGGGGGAGCTGCGCGGCCAGGCTCCGCTCGTTCGCGTACCGGACGCCGACCCGGCCGGTCAGCCGGCCGAGGCGCGGGGACGGGGCGGAGTCGAGAACGAGAAGCACGGGCTCTGGCATCAGTGGGCAGCCGCTTCGCAACGTCTGAGATGTGCGGATTGACCACGCTCGCATCCGAACCTGCCGCCGTCAACAGGGCCTATCGGGTTCGCGCTGGTCAGACCCGGTACGGCAGCCTCGATCCCGTACCGGGGGAATACTGGGAAGAGGCCGGGGCACCCGTGACCGGTCGCGCGTTCCGGGACGAAAAGGAAGGGTGGACATGACGACCGTAGGACTTCTCTACCCGGGCCACTTTGCCGAGGACGACTTCCCGCGCATCGAGATCATGCTCGACAGCGACATCAGACTGCCGCTGTTCCACACCGACACCGGCGAGGACACCCGGCGTGTCGACCGCCTGCGGGACATGGGCGCACCGGACCGGCTCGACGCCGGGGTGGAGGAGCTGCGCCTGGCGGGTGCCGAAGCGCTCGTCTGGGCCTGCACCGGCGGAAGCTTCGTGTACGGCTGGGAGGGCGCCCACGAACAGACCGCCACCCTCGCCCGCGCCGCGGGTCTGCCCGCCTCCAGCACCTCCTTCGGCTTCGTCCACGCGGTACGGGAGCTGGGCGCCGGGCGGGTCGCGGTGGCCGCGACCTACCCCGAGGACATCGCCGCCCTCTTCACCGGCTTCCTGAAGGCCGGGGGCGTCGAGGTGGTCGGCGGCCGGGGCGGCGGCATCCCGGCCGCCGACGGGCCGGGCGGCGAGGACGCGGAGCTGGTGAAGCGGCTGGCCGTGGCCGGGGACCACCCGGACGCGGAGGTGGTGCTGTTCCCGGACACGGCCCTGCACACCGCCGCGTACATTCCCGAGCTGGAGGAACTCCTCGGCAAACCGGTCCTCACGGCGAGCCAGGTGACGGTCTGGGAAGGGCTGCGGCTGGCGGACCGCCGGGCCTGGTCCCCGGCGCTCGGCACGCTCTTCGCCACCCGCGTACCCCCGCCGGGGACGTGGGACCAGAGGGGGATCGAGGTCCGGGAGTAGGACGCCGTTCCCCGGCCGGACCCGTTCCCCGGCCCTGTCCCCAGGTCCCGTCCCCAGGTCCGGGCGCCGGGCCGAGGGGTGGCAGCGCGGTCCCCGAGGAATAAGCGGAGCCATCCTCCTGTTGCATTCTTCCGCATACACATCAGCACCACCGGGAGAGGCCGACACGTGGACGAGATCCGAGGCGACGAGATTCGCGGCACCGCAGGCGGAACGGCCTCCGTGCCCCTGTCCGTGCTCGACCTGGTGACCGTGGGGCAGGGCCGCACCGCGACCCAGGCCCTGCGCACCAGCGTGGAGATCGCCAAGCTGACCGAGCGCCGCGGCTTCCACCGCTTCTGGGTCGCCGAGCACCACTCCATGCCGGGCGTCGCCTCGTCGTCCCCGGCCGTGATCCTGGCGCACCTCGCCGCCCACACCGAGCGCATCCGGCTCGGCTCCGGCGGCGTGATGCTGCCCAACCACGCCCCGCTCGTCATCGCCGAACAGTTCGGCACGCTGGAGGCCATGGCCCCCGGCCGCGTCGACCTGGGCCTGGGCCGCGCCCCCGGCACGGACGGCGCGACCGCCGCCGCGCTGCGCCGCACCGAGCGGCTCGGCGAGGGCGCCGACGATTTCCCGCAGCAGCTGGCCGAGCTGATCAGGTTCCTCGACGACGACTTCCCCGACGGCCATCCGTACGCCCGGATCCACGCCGTGCCCGGCCCGGTCCAGGCCACCGCCCCCGGCGGGGTGCAGTCCGCCGCCCGCCCGCCCGTGTGGCTGCTGGGCTCCTCCGGCTTCAGCGCCCGGCTGGCCGGGGTCCTCGGGCTGCCGTTCGCCTTCGCCCACCACTTCTCGGCCCAGAACACCGTGCCCGCCCTGGACCTCTACCGGGAGTCCTTCAAGCCGTCCGCCGTGCTCGACGCCCCGTACGCCCTCATCGGTGTCTCGGCGCTGGCCGCCGACGACGAGCGCGAGGCCCGCCGCCAGGTGCTCACCGGCGCCCTGTCGATGGTGCGGCTGCGCACCGGCCGGCCGGGCCTCATCCCGAGCCCTGAGGAGGCGGAGGCGTACTCCTTCAGCTCAATGGAGCGGGAGTTCGTCGACAGCTGGCTCTCCAACGTCATCCACGGCACCGCGGACGAGGTCCGCACCGGCCTGGACGACCTGGCCAAGCGCACCGGCGCCGACGAGCTGATGATCACCGCCAACGCCCACGGCGGAGACGCCCGGCTGCGCAGCTACGACCTGATCGCGGACGCGTACGGGCTGCCCGCCTGATCCGGGGCACAGCCGCAGTCACAGACACGTACGCAGCCACAGACACGTACGCAGACGCGGATACGTACGCGACCGGGACGGTCCGGTCGCGTACGGGCCTCACGGCAGGGGCCGCGCACCGATCAGCCCGGCGATCTGTTCCGGCGCGACCGCCCGCGAGTACAGCCACCCCTGCCCGGTGTCGCAGCCGATCCTGCGCAGCCGCTCCGCCTGCCCCGCCGTCTCCACGCACTCCGCGGTGACGGTCAGCCCCAGCCGGTGCGCCAGCTGCACCATCGCCTCGACGATCGTCTCGTCGGCGGGGCTGGGGTGGGCGCCGCCGTCGTAACGGAAGCCCCGGACGAAGGAACCGTCCAGCTTCAGCACGGAGACGGGCAGCCGGCTCAGATAGGCCAGGTTCGAATAGCCGGTGCCGAAGTCGTCGATGGCGATCCGTACGCCCATGTCGCTCAGTTCCCGGAGGGCCTGCAACGGCCGGCCCGCCGAGCCCATCACCGCGGACTCGGTCAGCTCCAGTTGCAGCAGCCCCGGCTCCAGGCCGGTGTCGGCCAGGATCTCCGCCACATCGGCGGCCAGATCGGAGTCCCAGACCTGCCGTACGGCCACGTTGACGCTGATGAACAGCGGCTGCGCGTCCGGGTGGTCCAGCTGCCAGCGCCGCGCCTGCCGGCACGCGGTGCGCAGCACCCACCGGCCGAGCTGGACGATCGAGCCGTCCTCCTCGGCGATCCCGATGAACCGGTTCGGCGCCAGCACCCCGAACTGCGGGTGGTTCCACCGGATCAGGGCCTCCACCCCGTGGACGACCCCGTCGGCCATGCCGACCAGCGGCTGGTACTCCAGCGTGAACTCACCGCGCTCCACGGCGGGCCGGAGTGTCGAGGTGAGCGCCTGGCGGGTCATGCGGTGGGCGTTGCGCTCGGGGTCGAAGAGGGTCCAGCGGGCCTTGCCGTCCGCCTTGGCCCAGTACAGCGTGGTGTCGGCGGCCTGCATCAGACCGGTGGGCGAGGTACCGGCCGAGGCCCGTTCCACCACCCCGATCGACGCGGAGACGGAGAGCCGCTGCCCGGCCAGGTCGAAGGGCCGCTGGATCGCGGTGAGCAGCGCGTGGGCGAGATCGGTGAGCTGTTGCGTGCCCGAGGAGTCCTCCACCAGGATCGCGAACTCGTCACCGCCCAGACGGGCCACCAGATGGCTGCCGCCGCGGTGGCGGGTCTCGCTCCCGGCGCAGTCGGTGAGCCGCCCGGCGACGGCCGCGAGCAGCCGGTCGCCTATCCGGTGGCCCAGGGTGTCGTTGACCGCCTTGAACCCGTCCAGGTCCAGGTAGCAGAGTCCGATACGGCCGTGCCGGGGCAGCGTGTCGTCCTGGTACGGGGTCTCCAGGGCCGTCGAGAGCCGCTCGAAGAACAGCGTCCGGTTGGGCAGCCGGGTCACCGGGTCGTGCATCTGGAGGTGGCGCAGCCGCTTCTGGAGCTCGTGCCGGTCGCTGATGTCCGCGACCGACATCAGCATCCGGCCGACGGCCGCGCCGTACGGCCTCTCCGCCCCATCCGGCCTCTCCGCCCCATCCGGCCTCTCCGCCCCATCCGGCCTCTCCGCCCCATCCGGCCTCTCCGCCCCATCCGGCCTCTCCGCCCCATCCGGCCTCTCCGCCCCATCCGGCCTCTCCGCCCCATCCGGCCTCTCCGAGCCGTCCGAGGTCTCCGTCCCGTACGAACTTTCCGCCGCGTCCGGGCTCTCCGCCCCGCGCATCGGTACGAAGGTGATCTCGGCCCACAGCGAGCGCCCGTCGGGATGTTTGAGCCGGCGGGTGCAGCGGAACCGGGAGCGCCGGCCGAGCAGCACCTCGCGGTACGCGTGCCAGGTGTGGCCGTCCGCGGCGAGGTCGACCAGGTCGGCCGCCGGCCGTGCGGCGAGGGCCGACGGGTCGGTGCCCAGCAGTCCGCCCAGCGCGTCGTTGGCGCTGACGACCTGGCCCCGCGCGTCGACCACGGCCATGGGCATCGCGGCGACCCGGAACGCGGCCCGGTAGTCGCGCAACTCGGAGGCTGTGGGTGCCACCGCCTCCGGGCCCGTGGGTGCCGCCGGGTCACGCTCCGTGACAGAAAGGGGCGTGCTGTCGGGGGATGCTGGGCCTGCCGTGGGCCTCGGCCCTTCGGAGGTTCCGCTCACCGCTCGCTCCCGCTGTGAAGGTCGTCGTGAACAGGTGGGTCGGACAGAGCGCCGGGTGGAGCGCCTGGGTGAGGGGCGGAAACCACGCGGGAAAACGTGGTGAAGCATAGAGGGTGGCGCGGCGGCCGTTCCAGCCAGTCCACCGTGGCGGGCTCCGTGTCCGCAGGGCGTTCCATCGTTCGGCGTCGATCCAGTTTGTCCGCTCGTGATCTCTTCTGTGCGGATCTGTTATTTCACGTCAGCGAATTGATCAAAGGTGACTGTCTGTGAAGGGCGGCGGTGAGCCGACCCTGACCCGAGTGGGGCAGCACAACTGGGCGTACGGCTCCGAACCGGCACAGGGTGGTCGAGGTGTCCCGCATTTCCCCATCCGGAGGTAGATGTGCCGCGTCAGCACAGACCCGGGGGAGTGGAAAGGCCGAGTCTGCGCAGTGTGGCGGCCGCTCTGACCTCTCTCATGGCGCTTGCCGCCACGTCCCTGGTCGCGGGCCCCGCGCACGCCGCCACGGGCGGCGCGGGCCCGTGCGCCCTGCCCCGGACGGCGGCGCACCACTCGCTGGGCCTGGACAGCTGGAACGGCTCCTACCCGCGCCCCGACCGCGGCCTCGACGCGGTCATGATCTTCCTCTCGTTCCCGGACTCCGAGCCCACCGTCACCCCGGAGATGCTGGCCGCCGACCACTTCCCCGCGACCACGCACTTCTTCGAGCGCGCCAGCTACGGCACCTTCACCCTCCGCCCGCACCCGCAGCGGCGCTGGACGCGGATGCCGCACCCCTCCGCCCATTACGGGATAGAGCGTGACTGGGACTCGGGGCGGCGCACCGCCTACCTGCGTGACGCGATCGCCGCCGCCGACAGCGAGGTCGACTTCTCCGCGTACGACATCGTCTATCTGGTGGCCGATCCGGACGCTCCCGGTGTCGACTCCGACGCCACCAAGGTCGTCAACTTCGACCGTCCGCTGCGCGCCGACGGTACGGACATCAAGCGCGTCGTCACCGTCTTCGAGCAGCACCCGCCGGACCGCAACGTCCTCGCGCACGAGACCGGGCACGTCTTCGACCTCGCCGACCTCTACCACCGGCCCACGGACGGCAAGGGAGACTGGGACACCTACGTCGGCGACTGGGACGTCATGGGCAGCCAGTTCGGACTGGCACCGGACCTGTTCGGCTGGCACAAGTGGAAGCTCGGCTGGCTCGACCGGCGCCAGGTGGTCTGCGTCCAGGGAACGGCCGATCTCACCCTGGAACCCATCGCCGCCGCCCCCGTGCCCGGCGGGTCCATCGGGACCCGGCTCGCCGTCGTCAGGACGGGCGAGGGCAGCGCGCTGGCCATCGAGGCCCGCAGCGCCGTCGGCAACGACAGCGCGACCTGTTCGGAGGGCGTCCTGATCTACCGGATCCGCAACGAGACGCCGTCCGGCGGCGGCCCGGTCGAGGTGATCGACACCCACCCCGACACCCAGTCCTGCTGGGACCGGTCGGTCTACCCGCCGCTCGCCGACGCCCCGCTCGGGGTCGGCGAGACGTTCACCGTGCCCGGCGAGCGGACCAGGATCGAGGTCGCCGACCGCACCCCGTCGGGCTCCTGGACGGTCCGGATCGCCACCGGAGCGTGAGGGCTGCCCCTCCCGGGCCGCGCGGCTTGCGCCTGGCTTCCGCATGACTTCCGTGCGGTTTCCGCCGAGCACACGAAGAAGCCCCCTCGCTTGAGCGAGGGGGCTTCTTCCGTCTGTGCGCCGTCAGGGACTCGAACCCCGGACCCGCTGATTAAGAGTCAGCTGCTCTAACCAACTGAGCTAACGGCGCCTGGTGACGTCGTAGACATTAGCATCCGGATCGGCCGGAGGAAAAATCGAACTCCCGTCGGCCGCCAGGGGTGCCGACCTGCCCACCCGTACGCAGGCCCAGAGCATGACGTCGGGTCCGGGAAGCCACGGACTACGGGTGTCGGGGGCGACCACCCAGCGGGGGCCGGAGCTGGTGGAAGCGCAGGTCAGGGGCGGGACGGTCACCGCGTCGCCGGTGCCGTGACAGAGGAGCGGGGGGACGGCCCTCTCCTGTCCCCGCCGCTGCTCGGGCCCTCCGGTGCCCCACTCCTCCCAGGCCAGGAGCGAGGGCAGCCGCTGGGCGGTTCCGGGGGCCGCGAACAGCATCATCCGGCCCCGGTGCGTGGCGACCGGGCCGGAGCCCGGACCCTCGGCCCAGAGCCGCTCCAGCATCCGGCGGCCGAACAGCGCGGGGACGTTCACCACGTCGAACGCGGAGCCGCACGGCAGTACGCCGGGCGAGCCGGGACGGGCTTCCCACTGGGAGAGCGTGCTGCGCGGATAGGCCGTGGCCCCGGCCAGCCACGCGGCGCCGGCCGCGGTGACCTGTGCGGCCTGATGGGTGGCCTGGTCCCGCAGCAGGGCGAAGATGTCGACGCCGTGGTGCGGGGCGGCACCGGCCTGCAGGGTCGTTTCGTCTTTCAGCCAAGCGCTCATGGGCTCAGGTCTACCGGGAGTGACGGGATCGATTCCGAGAGTTGCCAAAACCGGGACACGATGGGAGACGAGGGAGTATCTTGCCCGGCGGCATATGCCAGGGGTCGTACCCGAAGTCAACGAAAACCACCGGGTCCGCAGGCCGGTGGGGGCCACGGAGCATCAGCCAGGGCCGCCGTGTGTCCGGTCAGGGCGTCGCGGTGTCCGGTCAGGGCCTCGCGATGTCCGTCACGGCCTCGGGGTGTTCAGCAGGGACCGGCCGAACTCGATCATCTTCTTGGCATAGTCCTCGGTCCACTCCGCGCGCTCCGCGACATCCGTCACCGTCAGCCGGTCGAACCGGCGCGGGTCGGCCAGCTGGGCGGCGGCCATCGCCTGGAACTCGACCGCCCGGTCGGCCGCCGCCCGGAAGGCGTGCGTCAGCTCGGTCGCGCGGGCCAGCAGGTCCTTCGGGTCCTCCAACGACTCCAGGTCGAAGAAGTGCTCGGGATCGGCTGCCGCCTCCGACGGCTCGAAGAGCAGCGGCGCGGGACGCAGCCTCTGCCGCTCGTTCCGCTCGGGCTGTGCCATGGGATGTCCCTCCTTCGGGCGGCCGGACGGCCACCCTCCATTGTCCAACCCCGCGCAAGGGGGCTTCCCGCCCCGGTGCCCGAGGCGCGTGCGTACGCCGTCCGTCAGGGCCGCCACCGGACCCGGTGCTCCGCCAGATGGGCCAGCACCGCGTGATTCGCCTCCCATCCGTCCGGGAACTTCACCGTGACCCCCAGCTGCACCGGCTCCGTCGACGGGTGCTCGTCCAGCAGGTCCGCCACGCCCTCGCGGCACACCACGACACAGGCGTGCCGGTGGCGTGAGGCCAGCACGCACAGCCGGCCCGTCTCCAGGTGGAAGGCGGTCGCGTCCGGGCGCCCGGACAGCGGATGCAGGACCACCGTCACATCGAACTCGCGGCCCTGGAGCCGGTTCGCCGTGTCCACCGACACCCCCGTGACGCCCAGCTCCGCGAGCGCCGCCCGGACCGCCGCCGCCTGATCGCGGTGGGCCGTGCCGACCGCGACCCGGTCCGGCGTCACCGGGACCGGGTCCTCGGACCGCTCGCTCGTCGCGACGCCGCCCCGGTCCAGCATCCGGCGCACCACTCGGGCCACCGCCCGTACCGCCTCCGGGTCGGTGCGCGGGGTGTGTCTGGCCGGCAGTTCCAGCAGCGCCCAGCCGGACTCCGCCGCCTCGTCCAGCACCCGGTCCGGGCCCGAACCGTCCGACGCCACCCCGAACGAGAGCCGCCGGTCCCCGTGGCCCGTACCGCTGCGGAACGGGGTGTACGGGTAGAACGCGTCCGAGACCAGCGGCGCGGCCGACGCGGGCAGCCGCCAGGACACCGGCAGCCGGTGCTGCGGCAGCCGCGGATTGTGCGCGAGCAGCGTGGAGACCGCGCTCGCCGAGGGGTCGTAGCTCAGCCCCGCCCACTGGTCCGCGCCGACGATCGAGAACGGGTCCAACTGGCCGGGGTCGCCGACGAACAGCGCCCGCTCGAAGAGCCCGGCGACGGCCAGCAGCGCGTCCGAACGCATCTGGTACGCCTCGTCCACGATCGCGTGCCCCCACGGCTCCACGTTCTTCACGTGCGCCCACTTGGCGGCCGTCGAGATGACCACGTCGAGCCCGGCCAGATCCGCCGCCTTCGCCGACTTCCGTACGTTGGCCAGGCCGTCCAGCACCTTGTCGTACGGGTCGGAGTCGTTGCTGTGCAACCGGCCCACCGGCAGCCCCGGGTCCTTCTCCGCCAGCCGCACCACGAGATCGTCGACCTGTGCGTTGGTCTGCGCGATCACCATCAACGGGCGTCCCGCGGCGGCCAGTTCGAGCGCGGCGCGGACCACGAGGGTCGACTTTCCGGCGCCCGGCGGCGAATCCACGACGATGCCGCGCGACGTGCCGCGCAGGGTGTCGCCGAGAATCGCGTCGGTCGCCCGCGCCGCCTCGGCGCCCGGGTCGAACGTGGCCGTCACAGCAGGTCCTCGGGGGTCACGGGGTCGGGATGCTCACGCAGGTCGTCGGCCGCGCCCGGCGGGCCGCCATGGGTCCACGGGGTCTCCTCCGGGTCCGGCAGCTTCGGGCCGCCACGCTGATCGTGCTCGAACAGCGTCCAGGCGATCCGGTCGCCCGGCTCCGGCACCGAACCGGGTGCCGGTTCCCTGCCCCGCCCCATCCGGTCCAGGATCCGCAGCACCAGCAGGATCTCGCCCGCCTCGTCCGTCCCGTCGCCCCCGGCACCGTCCGCGGTGTCTACGGCGTTTCCGTCGTTCCCGCCATCCCCGCCATCCCCGCCATCCCCGCCATCCCCGCCGTCCCCGGCAGCCCCGGCAGCCCCGGCAGCCCCGGTGGCGTACCCCGCGAACTCCGCGGTCTGCGGCTTGCCGTCCAGCGAGCGGTACACCTTGGTCCGCTCGCCCAGGTGCGGGCGCTCGGCCGTACGGACCGTGACCAGGGGGCGCGGTGAGGGCCGCTTCGACTCGCTGTACGCCATCTCCACCTCGGTCACCTCCGCGAGGAACGCCTCGCCCGACAGCCGCCGTCCGGCGAGCACCAACGGATCGTCCAGCGCCTCCTGCGCGTCCAACTGCGCCTGGGCCGTCTCCCGCGAGGCCAGCTTCTGCGCCGCCGTCACCGCGTCGTCCCGGCGCGGCTGCGGCGGCTCACCGGAGCGCACCCGGTCCCGGTGGCCGGTGAACGACCAGCGGTCCCGGGTCCACCGGTCCTCGGCCCTGGCCCCCTCGGGCAGCTCCCGCAGCAGATCGAGCCCCCGCCACACGGCGTCCCAGGTGGGCAGCAGCACCCCGGCCAGCAGCGAACGGATCTCCCGCTCGGCGGAACTCAGCTCACCCAGCCGGGCATCCGCCGCGAGCCCGTCCTCGGCGGCGGCCAGCGAGGTGCGCGCCCGGTCGTACTTCTCGATCGCGGGCGCCAGCAGCCGGTTGTCGAACGCCGGGTCGGTGGCCGGTCCGGCGGGCGGACACAGCAACTGGCCCTCCCCGTCCCGCGCCAGCTCCGCACGGAGCGCCGCCTCCGCCCCCGACTCGCCCGCCGACGGGTCGATCCAGGCGAGCAGCGCCCCCAGATGCTGGTCCTCCAGACTGCTCTGCCCGGTCGCCCAGTGCCGGTTCAGCAGATCGGTGGTGGCGAGCAGCAGCGAGGAGCCCGGCACCCGGGCGCGCTCCCCGTAGTGCGTCAGCCAGCGGCCGAGCAGGGGCACCCGTGGGGGCGCCGGATAGGGGGTGCCGGGATCGTCCTCGGCGGTCCGCCGGAAACGCATCGACCGCCCCAGCAGCCGGACGAACTCGATGCCCGCGCGGCTCGGCACGATCAACTGGGCCGCGTCCGCGCACAGTTCGACCTCGACCTTGACCTTCTTGCCGGTCTCGGGGTCGACCTCGCTGCGCTCGGCCGGCTCGACGACGTCCGCGTACCCCTCGATGTGCGGCAGGATCGACTCGGCCAGCTCCGCCAGGAAGGCGAACCGCAGGTCCCGGTCGCGCGGCTGGGCGACGGCCAGCAGCCGGGGCGCCTCGCGGTCCGTCCCGACCAGCGCCCCCAGCGGGGCGCCCGCCTCACCGGCGGTGGTCAGCGGCACCAGCACCAGGGGCGCGGCGGTGAGATGGCGGTGGCGGACGGTGGCCATCGGCTGCGCACGGCCGCTCTCCACGGCCTCCAGCCGGGCCAGCGTGTTGATCAGCGACATGCGGCCGCGCCCTCCAGTGCCTCCGCGCGCAGGGCCGCGGCCCTGCGCAGCGCGGCGACCGTGGGGTCGGCCGGGTCGCCCTCCTTGCCCGCCGCGGCGGCCAGGACCCCGGCCACCGTCGTCAGCCCGCCCAGCTCACCCCGTACGCTCCGGCCCAGCGACTCCACCGCGCCCTCGGCACGGGACTTCGCCCGGCAGTGGAAGGCCAGCTCGCACGCGGCCAGGCATTCCGGGGCGTACGCCGCGGTGACCGATTCGACCGCGGCGTCGAGCTCCCGCGGGGAGCACTCCGGGTCGAACGTCGTCCCCTCGGGCAGCGTCGCCGCGATGTCCTCGATGCGGGTCAGCCGGGTCAGCTGGCGGCGGGTGACGGCGCGCTGCTTGCGTACGTCCACGACCGAGGCGGTCGGCAGGTTGGAGAAGTCCTTCGGGCAGACCAGCAGCACCCGGTGCCCGACCTCGGCGCCCTCGGTCAGCGCCGCGACCCGCTCCAGGGCCAGCACATAGACGGCGGACTGGCGGGCCGCCGCGCCGACCTTCGCGGCATCGGCGGAACCGTCGATCATGGGGAAGGACTTGATCTCGACGACCGTCCACCGGCCGTCGGGGTGCACCACCACCGCGTCCGGCTCCAGATAGGCGGGCGATCCCGCCACCTCCAGGGCCAGCATCGGGTGGTCCAGCAGGGTCCAGCCGCCCGCCGTCGTCGCCTCCCGCAGGGCGAGCGCGGTGCGCGCCGCGCGGCCCTCGGGTCCGGCCGCCGCCAGATCGGGCACCCGCACCTCGGCCGGCGCCTCGGCACCGCCGCCGAGGCGTTCGTGCAGCAGGCGCAGCAGCTCCGTACCGCCGTCGGCCTTGACCTTCGCCTCGAACGCGTTGCCCCGCATGAAGGCGAACTGGGACTGGCCGAACGGGGCGGGGGAGCCGAGAGCGGTGGCGAGCACGGCCTTGTCCACCCCGGCGCCGTCGAGCAGCGCCCGGCGTTTGCAGCCGGGGTTGGCGGCGAGGGCGGCCAGCGCGCGGGCGTCGAGCGGGTGCGGTGCGACGGACGGGCCGCGCAGTTCAGCGAGCCGCTGCCGGAGCGTCGTCGCTCTCCGCCGCGTCGCTCCGTGCGGCGTCGATCGCTGCCGCGTCGCTTCGTCCGGCGTCGCTTCGTGTCGCGTCGGTGGAATCTGCGGAGGTGGTCCGCTGGCCGGGGATTCGCTCACCCGCGGAAGTCTTGCATCCGGCACTGACAATCGGGGACTTCGTCGCCCGGGAGGCCGCGGCGACAGGGGCGGAAGCCGCCCGGAACCGGTCCTTGACCCGGTCCGCCAGCCGCATCACCGGCCTGGTCAGCAGTGCTCCGAGGCCCATCACGGCGGCACCCGCGACGGCGTCGAGGAAATAGTGGTTGGCGGTGCCCATCACCACGAAAGTGGTCAGCAGCGGGTAGGCGATACCCGCGGCCCGTATGAGGGGGTGACGGCCGTGGCGCCACAGCAGGACCCCGCACCACACGGCCCAGCCCACGTGCAGACTGGGCATCGCCGCGTACTGGTTGGTCATTCCGCTGAGCCCGCGCGGCGCGCTCGCGCCGGTGCCCCACCAGCCGTACGAGCTGTACTGGGCCATCGTGTCGACGAACCCGTATCCGGCGTCCAGCAGCCGGGGCGGGCAGGTCGGCATCAGCGTGAAGCCGATCATGCCCAGCAGGGTCGAGGTCATCAGCCAGGTCCTGGCCGCCCGGTAGGCGGCCGACCTGCGCCGGAACATCCATATGAGGACGGCCGGGGTGACCAGGTAGTGCAGGGAGGCGTACGCGAAGTCGGCGGGTATCCCGAGCGACGGGGTGTCGGTCAGCAGCCGGTTGAGCGGGTGCTCGGCGTTGATGTGGAGCGCCTGCTCCAGGCGGAGGATGGCCAGGCCGTGGTCGACCGCCGTCGACACATCGCCGCGGACCACGAGCCGTCCCGCCGAGTACAGCGCGTACACCACCGCTATCAGTGGCAGTTCCGTCCACCAGCGGGGCCGGTGGCCGGGCACGGGCGCGGCAGTGGCGTGCGGCATCCGGTAGCTCTCCCCATGTTCATGCGGCCGACGGCGGGCGTTCAACCGTACGGTGGTCGTGAGCCGCCGTTCCCCCCGGGGGGTCCCTTTCGGACGCCCCGTACACACGCGGTTCCCGTCGTGGTCGGACCGAGGCACGGGACTGCTCAGGGTGGGACGCGGTTACGGCCCCGGAGGTTGCCTGCCGGGCACGTGAGAGATGATGGAGCGGGACGAATCGGCTCCGTCCTCGACCGAGCCCGGAGCCGTGTCGCCGTCCCTCCGTAGCCGTCCCGGCCACCGCAGTCCGGGACCTGTTCACCGTTCCACCGTTTCAGGGAGAGCCGTCATGGCACCGCGAATCCTGCTCGCCCGGCATGGCCAGACCCAGTGGTCCGTCCAGGGCAATCACACCGGCAGGACGGACATCCCGCTCCTCGACTTCGGCCGTGCGGGCGCGAAGCTGCTCGGCGCGCGGCTGCACGAGGAGCCCTGGGCGGGGCTCCCCGGGGTGGAGGTGCGGACCAGCCCGCTCGTCCGGGCCGCCGAGACCTGCGAGATCGCCGGGTTCGGGGAGCGTGCCGAGCCGTGGGACGCGCTGATGGAGTGGGACTACGGGGCGTACGAGGGGCTGACCCCGGCGCAGATCCGGGCGGACCGGCCGGACTGGCTGATCTGGCGCGACGGTGTGCCGGAGGGGGAGACGACGGCGGAGATCTCCGCCCGCGCCGACGAGATCGTCGACTGGGCGCGCTCGGCGGACCGGGACGTCCTGGTCTTCGCCCACGGGCACATCCTGCGGGCGCTGGGGGCGCGGTGGCTGGGCGAGGACGTGTCCTTCGGGGCCAGGATCAGGCTGGATCCGACGTCGCTGTCGGTGCTGGGGTGGGCGTACGGGATGCCGGCGGTGGAACGCTGGAACGACACGGGCCACCTGCACCAGTAGCTGCGCGGCGCCTGCCTTTGGCCCGTCCGCTTGCGCGGGGGCAGGGCGCACCTACTCAGCCGGTCCGGCGTTTGAGGACGGAACCTTTGTGTGGGGGCGGGGCGTACCTACTCGGCCCGTCCGGCGTTTGAGGACGGGACCCTTGTGTGGGGGCGGGGCGTACCTACTCGGCCCGTCCGGCGTTTGAGGACGGGACCCTTGTGTGGGGGCGGGGCGTACCTACTCAGCCCGTCCGGCGATTGAGGACGGAACCCTTGTGCCGGGGGTGGCGCACCTTCGCGGTCCTGCGGGGCCGGGCGGCCTGATTTCGTACCCGGGGACGTGCTCACCGGTTCCGTCCTCAATCGCCGGACGGGCTGGAATGGGTGCGCGCCCGGAATGTAGGGGGCCCCGGACGCCGGGCGGCCTGATTTCGTACCCGGGGACGTGCTTACCGGTTCCGTCCTCAATCGCCGGACGGGCTGGAATGGGTGCGCGCCCGGAATGTAGGGGCCCCCGGACGCCGGACGGGCTGAGATGGGTGCGCCCGGAACGTCTCAGTGGCGGTCGCGGTCTGCGTGGCGGGTCAGGAACGTGGCTACCCCCGCCGCCCCACCCCGCGGCTCCAGCACCCGGGCCGCCCCCGCCAGCATTCCGCGGATCCGGGAGGAACGGACCCGGTCCAGCAGGTCCAGCGCCTGGTGGCCCGTCGACGCCGCCTCGTCGGCCAGGCCCGCCCGTGCCAGGTCACCCGTCAGCTGGGCCCGGTACAGCGCCAGGTTCCTGGTGAAGTGCGCGTCCTGGAGCGCCACCGCACGCCGCCCGTGCCGGGCCGCCCGGGACCAGTCGCCCAGTGCCGACCAGCACTGCGCCTCCAGCAGTTCCAGCTCCGCGTCCCGGAAGAAGGTCATCCACTCCGGATCGGCGGCGGCCGGCCCCCGCTCGAACGCGGCACGGGCGCGGCCGATCGCCCGGTCGCACCCCGTCCGGTCGCCGAGCCCCGCCCGGCCCCCCGCCTCCCGCAGTGCGAGCAGCGCCAGCAGCCGGGGCGAGCCGAGCGCGCGGGCGGCCCGCTGTCCGGCCTCCGCCGCACGCACCGCCTCCCGGGGCCGCCCGGTGTCCCGCGCCAGGAACGACGCGTTGCAGAACGCGTGCGCCTCCAGCGCCGCGTCACCGGCCAGCCGGGCCATGGCGAGCGCCTCCGCGTAGTGCGAGCGCGCGTCGTCGAACCGGCCCGAGTCGTGCGCCAGCCACCCCACCGAGATCGCCAGCTCACCCGCGCCCGCGTGCAGCCGGTCCGCGGTGGCACGCCGCGTCGTGGTCCCGGAGTCCAGCAGCGCGTAAGCCGCACGCAGCGGCCGGCCCGCCCGCCGGTAGAGTCCGTCGCCGCCGTGCCGGTCGTCCAGCAGCCGGATCTGCCGCACCGCCTTCTCGACGGCGGCCACCTCCGCCTCGCCGACCCGGCGCTGCGCGGGCAGGAGGACCGGGGCGGCAGCCGCGCGGGTGCCGTCGAAGCTCAGGGACGCGGCCGCCACCGTGGCGGTACCGCTCGTCATGAACACGCGACGCAGCACGTCGCTCTCCTCGTCGATGTCGATGTCGCCGCGGCCCGTGGCGGGCGGGGGAAGGGGCGGGGGTGGAGAGGGCGAGGGCGCCGGGACCGTGTCGCGCGCCCCCCTCCCGCGTACGGCCTCGCGGGCCGAGAACCCCAGGTCGGCCAGGGACGACCCGGGGAACATGTGCAGGAAGACCCGTTCGTACGCGTAGTTGGGACAGCGGATCTCGCCGGACTCCACGCGCCCGATGTACCGGGCATCGCACGCGACGTGTTCGCCGATCTCGCGGGCGGCCCTGCGGACGGCCGCCGCGAACTCCCCCGCCGAACGCCGGCCGCGCAGTTGGCGGAAGACGACGTTGGGAACTGCCCCTGTCGACACCATGGCTGGCCCTCTCCGGTGCGGCCGGGCTCCTGTGTTCAGGTGTCCCGGCGGGGCAAGAACGTACCTGGTGTGACGAACCACATACACAGAGTTTCCCTACAAAAGGGATAACTCCCCCCTGATCCGCCATGAACTGCCACCCTTTGCGGCGGCGTGGCGCCGTAGCCCTTGACGCTGTCTGCGCGTTGGTCCACATGGAGACGGAGTGTGGCTCCGTTCGGCGATGAGAGGAGGGGTTCCCTTGCTGCATCTCGGCTCGGAGACCGGCTCACGTACGACCGCGACGAACTCGACGGGCACGACGACGAATCCGATGGCCGTGGCGGCGAACCCGACGGCCGTGGCGGCCGATCCGGCGGCAACAACGACGCATCCCGCAGTTCCGACGACGCATCCCGCAGGCCCGGCAACGCACCCCGCAGGTCCGACAACCCATCCCACGGGTCAGGTGGCGGCTTCGCCGACCCCCGAGGCCGGATCCGCCGAGGAACCCTGCGACCTGGTCACCGTCCCGTCCCGCCAGGGCCTGGAGGCCGTGGACATCCTGCGCCGCGGCGCCGACCAGGAGCCGGTCGGCCCGGTGCTGCACGACGGGGCCTGCGACACCCTGGGATTCCTGGTGCCGCCGGGCACCGCCGAGGCATGGGACGTACCGGGCAGTGCCTGTACGTCCACGAACGGCCGCGGGCTGCGCATCCCCGCCGAGCCGCCCGTCTCCGGTTCCGGCTGGCTGCTGCCGCCCGCTGACGACGCCCCGGTCACCGACCCGGCCGCGCTCCGGGCCGCGCTCGACCAGGCGGCCCGGGTGATCGAAGCGGCCGACAACTGCAGCTGAGCCCATAATGGCCGGACGGGCGGATCTGCCGCCGTTGCCGGTACCCCGGGCCCCCATCAGCGAGGATCAGCGAACGTGGCACGTCGAGGAGCGCCGGCCGGGGGCGCGGGCGCACGGAAGGGTTCCGCGCGCAAGCAGGAGCGCCGGACCGGCAAGGGAGAGCGGGCCGAGACGTCCGAGACGTCCGAGGCGGTGGACGGCGGCCTCGCCGAGCTGATACCCGACCGGGAACGGCCGCACGGCTGGACCCTGCTGCTGGACGGCGCACCCCAGTCGCACGTGGATCTCGACGACCCCACGTACCTCTCCTTCGAGTACCAGCGCAGGATCGGCCACATCATCGACCTCGCCGCCCCCGCGCAGCAGCCGCTGCACGTCCTTCATCTGGGCGGCGGCGCCTTCACCCTCGCCCGTTACGTCGCGGCGACCCGCCCCCGCTCCACCCAGCAGATCGTCGAGGTCGACGCCGCCCTCGTCCAACTGGTGCGCAGGGAACTCCCGCTGGACCCGCAGGCCCGGATCAGGGTCCGCTCCACGGACGCCCGCGCCGGGCTCGGCAAGATCCAGGACGGCTGGGCCGACCTCGTCATCGCCGATGTGTTCAGCGGGGCCCGTACCCCCGCCCATCTCACCTCAGCCGAATTCCTCGCCGAGGTGCGCCGGGTCCTGAAGCCGGGTGGACAGTACGTCGCCAATCTCGCCGACGGGCCGCCGCTGGCCCACCTGCGCGGCCAGATCGCCACCGCCGCCACCGCCTTCCCGGAACTGGCGCTCGCCGCCGACCCGACCGTGTGGCGCGGCCGTCGCTTCGGCAACGCGGTGCTGCTCGCCTCGGACCTGCCGCTCGCGGTCGCCGAACTGACCCGCCGGGTCGCGAGCGATCCGCACCCCGGCCGCGTCGAACACGGGCGGGCGCTCGCGGACTTCACCGGAGGCGCCGCCGTCGTCACGGACGAGGCCGCCAAACCGTCCCCGGCACCGCCGCCCTCGGCCTTCACATAGCGCCAGGGGACGCGTACGCACGACCCGGCCCGGCATCCCCGCGCACCCCGCCCGGCATCCCCGCGCACCCGCCTACGGGTCGACGATCTGCACCGTCGGCGGATGACCGTTCCAGGTGCAGAACACCGAGTACGTCGCCTCGCCCCCGTCACTGAAGTTCACCCGGATCCAGGCCGCGTTCGTCCAGACCTGCATCGACCAGCCCGGCTCCGGGGTCGCCGAGACCAGTTTCGCCGCGTCGCTCCCCAGCTCGAAGACGACCCGGCCCCCGTCCGTGCGGTACCCCTTCACCTCGCCCGCGGGCGCCGACCTCCTCGCCGGGGTGCCGGACGGCTGCCGGGACGGCCGGGCGGACGACGGCGACGACGTGGCGTCCGGGCCCGAGGTCTCCGGGCCGGAGGTGCGCGGCGACGGGGGAGGGGCGGCCCGGTGTGTCGAGGACGACACCGGCTCCCGGTCGGCCTCTTCGGGCCCCTCGGGAGCCCGCGAGCCCACCGCGATCGGAACGGCGCGCGGAGGGTCGTACGCCGTCCCCGCCATCACCGTGTGCACGCCCCACCACGACAGCGTGACCGCCGCCCCGGTGGCGAGCGACCACGCGATCGCGTGTACGAGTCCTCGTTGCATCCGGGACATCCTGCACCACCCGGGCCCGTGCTGTCCCCGTACCTCCGGCGGCGGGACCGGGGGCCGTTGAATGGCGTACGGTGCCGCCCATGGCAAGTGTGCTCGTGGTCGAGGACGACCAGTTCGTACGTTCCGCCCTCATCCGGCACCTCAGTGAGGCCGCTCATACGGTACGGAGTGTGGGGACCGCGCTCGAAGCGCTGCGCGAGGTCGCGCACCACGGCTTCGACGTGGTCGTCCTCGACCTCGGACTGCCCGATCTCGACGGCGCCGAGGCACTGAAGATGCTCCGGTCCATCACCGACGTACCGGTGATCATCGCCACCGCGCGGGACGACGAGAGCGAGATCGTGCGGCTGCTCAACGACGGCGCGGACGACTATCTGACCAAGCCGTTCTCGGTCGAACACCTCTCGGCGCGGATGGCCGCCGTGCTGCGCCGCTCGCGCGCCTCGGGCGGTGAGGCGTCGCCGCCCAGGATCATCAGGGTCGGCGGGCTCGCCATCGACCCGCTGCGCCGCCAGGCCGAACTGGACGGCGCGGCCATCGATCTGACCCGCCGCGAATTCGACCTGCTGACCTTCCTCGCCGGACGGCCGGGCGTCGTCGTCCCGCGCAAGGAGCTGCTGGCCGAGGTCTGGCAGCAGTCCTACGGCGACGACCAGACCATCGACGTCCATCTGTCGTGGCTGCGCCGCAAGCTGGGCGAGACCGCGGCCCGCCCGCGCTATCTGCACACCCTGCGCGGCGTCGGCGTGAAGCTCCAGCCACCGGCCGTGGAACCGCCCGCATGAGATGGGCCCTGGCCAAGGTCTGTCTGGCGGTCACCGCCATGGTCGCGATCGCGTTCGCCGTACCGCTCGCGCTCGTCGTCAAGGAGATGGCCAGCGACCGGGCCTTCTCCGACGCGGAACGGCAGGCCGCCACGATCGGCCCGACCCTCTCCATCACCACCGACCGCAAGGAGCTGACCCGGGCCGTCCTGTCCACCGAACCGGGCGACGAGGGGCGGCTCGCCGTCCATGTCCCGGCCGCCGACGAGCCGGGGCGCCGGGCGCTGGAGATCGGCACCCGGCGCGCTCCGCGCGAGGACGTGGAGACCGCACGGAAGGACGGGCGCGCCTCCATCACCGCGGTGCGGGGCGGCTCCGCACTGCTCACGCCCATCGCCCTGGGCTCCGGGGACATCGCCGTCGTCGAGGTGTTCGTGCCCGAGGGCGAGGTCTCCCACGGGGTGGCCACCGCCTGGCTGATGCTGGCGGGTGTCGGCATCGCGCTGATCGTCGGCTCGGTGGCGGTCGCCGACCGGCTCGGCGTACGCATGGTGGAGCCCGCCCAGCGGCTCGCGGGCGCCGCCCAGGACCTGGGCGAGGGCAGGCTCGGGACCAGGGTCCCGGAGGAGGGGCCCACCGAACTGCGGTCCGCCGCGGTGGCGTTCAACTCGATGGCCGACCAGGTCGTCCAGCTCCTGGCCAACGAACGCGAACTGGCCGCCGACCTCTCGCACCGGCTGCGCACCCCGCTCACCGTGCTCCGGCTCAACGCCGCCTCGCTGGGCGAGGGGCCGGCCGCCGAGCAGACCCGGGCCGCGGTCGAGCAGTTGGAGCACGAGGTCGACACGATCATCCGTACCGCCCGCGAACAACGCCCGCAGACCCAGGGCGTGCAGAAGGGCGCGGGGGCCGGCTGCGACGCCTCCGAGGTGATCCGGGAGCGGATGGGCTTCTGGTCGGCGCTCGCCGAGGACGAGGGGCGCGAGGTGCGCCTCGCGGGAGTGGACCGTACGGTACGCATCCCGGTCGCCCGGCCCGAACTGGCCGCCGCCCTCGACGCGTTGCTCGGCAATGTCTTCCGGCACACCCCCGAGGGCACCGCCTTCGCGGTCGATGTGCACCACAGCGGCGACGCGGTGATCGTGCTGGTCTCGGACGCGGGTCCCGGGATCGCCGATCCGGAGGCGGCCCTGGCCCGGGGTTCCAGCGGCCGGGGCGGCGCGGCGGGCGCGGTGGGCTCGACCGGGCTCGGTCTGGACATCGTGCGCCGGGTCGCCGAGGCCACCGGCGGCGACCTGCGCATCGGCCGTTCGGTGCTCGGCGGTACGGAGGTCCGGATCTGGATCGGGCTGCACGGGAGCCGGCCGGAGCGGGGCGGCCGAGGACACGGGCGACGGGTGGGCCGTCAGCGGCGCGGAAAGATCCGCCGGAACGCGGAAGCCCGGGGCACCGGCGGCGCGGGCCCGACCCGCTGACCCGACCCACCAACCTGACCCGCTGATCCGACTCGCTGGTCCGCGAAGACCCGCACCACAGGCCGCCGCCTACCCGCACCACAGGCCGCCGCCGACCCGCACCATTAACCCGCGCCGATGGGTTCCTTAAGCCCGCCCTAAGAACCTCGACTCCGGACCGAATCACCCCCTTTGCCGGAATCGATGCCGCTAGCGTGCTCCCGAATCCCTCACTTCCGCAGGACAGAGGCAGGCACTCGATGGGCACCGGCACGCACCGCCGAACGGCGAGCACCCGCACCGGGGCGGTCGGCGCGACGTACACCAGGACCGGCGGCCGGAACAGCGGACACACCGGGCAGTACGTCACCGGCAAGGCCCGGTCCGACCGGGGCCTCGAATTCGGCCCCACCTTCCCGGTGATGCCCGAGGGCCTGACCCGGCAGGGTGTGGCCCTCGGGGTCGGCGCCTGCACGTAGCCACCCACCCCCCGCGCGCCCCGGCCGGTCCCCATCCCCCCCACCCCGGCCGGGGCGCGCGCCCCACCCCGGCCGGCGCGCGCCTCCGATGGCCCCGGCTCAGGCGCCTCCCGGCTCAGGCCGCCCGGTTCACCGCCGAGAGCACGGCCGTCACCGAGGCGGCCAGCACGGACGTGTCCTGGCCCGCACCCCAGCACCGCCGCCCGCCGACCAGGCACTCCACGTACGCCATCGCGGGGCTGCCCTGGCCCCGCCCCGTCGCGTGCTGCGTGTAGGTGAGGATCTCGACCTCGATCCCCACACCCGCCAGCGCGTGCGTGAACGCCGACACCGGGCCGTTGCCCGTGCCTTCGTACTCGCCCTCGCGCAGGCCGTCGTCCGTCCGGAGCGTGCAGACGAAGCGGTGCTCACCTGTCGGGCCGCGGTCCGCCGTCCAGGAGGTGAGGGCGACCGCGCCGTCCCGTCCCGGCCTCAGATACGTCGCCTCGAACAGCTCCCACAGGTCCTTCGGGGTGGCCTCCAGCCCGCTGTCGTCCGTGGCCGTCTGCACCGTACGGGAGAAGTCGGCCCGCATCGCGGCCGGCAGGTCCACGCCGTAGCTGCTGTGCAGCAGATGGGCGATGCCGCCCTTGCCGGACTGGCTGTTGACCCGGATGACCGCCTCGTAGCTACGGCCCACGTCGGCCGGGTCGATCGGCAGGTACGGCACCGACCAGAGCGCGGAACCGCTCGTCTCCTGGTGGGCCAGGCCCTTGCTGATGGCGTCCTGGTGGGTACCGGAGAACGCGGTGTAGACGAGGTCGCCGCCGTACGGGTGGCGCGGCGGCACCGGCAGCCGGTTGCAGTGCTCGACCGTGCGGCGGATCTCGTCGATGTCGGAGAAGTCGATCATCGGGTCGACCCCCTGGGCGTGCAGGTTCAGCGCGAGGTTCACCAGGTCCACGTTGCCCGTGCGCTCCCCGTTGCCGAACAGGCAGCCCTCCACGCGCTGGGCGCCCGCCAGCACGGCCAGTTCGGCGCAGGCCACCCCCGTACCGCGGTCGTGGTGCGGGTGCACCGAGAGGATCACCGAGTCCCGCCGGGCCAGGTTCCGGTGCATGTACTCGATCTGGTCCGCGTACACGTTCGGCGTCGCGATCTCCACCGTGGCCGGGAGGTTGTGGATCACCGGCCGGTCGGGGGAGGCGTCCCACAGTTCGGTCAGGCTGTCGCAGATCTCCAGGATGAAGTCCGGCTCGGTGAGGATGAAGACCTCGGGGGAGAACTCGAACCGGATGTCCGTGTCCGGCGCCGCCGCCGCGAGCCGCGCCATCTGTGTCGCCGCCTCCCGGATCACCCCGTGCACCTCGGCCCGGCTGCGGCCCAGCACCACCTCGCGCCAGACCGGCGCCGTCGGGATGTACAGGTGGACGACCGCGCGGTCCATCCCCGCCACGGACGCGAAGGTCCGCTCGATCAGGTCGGCCCTGGCCGGGGTGAAGACGACGGGGGTGACGTCGCCGGGCACCGCCCCGCTCTCCACCAGATGCCGTACGAAGTCGAAGTCCGTCCGGCTCGCGGAGGGGTAGCCGACCTCGATCTCCTTGAACCCCATCGTCACCAGCAGGTCGAACATCCGGCGCTTGCGCGGGGTGTCCATCGGTTCGGCCAGCGCCTGGTTGCCGTCCCGCAGGTCGACCGGCACCCAGAGGGGTGCCCGCTCGATCCGGGCGTCGGGCCAGCGACGGCCGGTCAGCGGCAGTTCGACGCGGTCGAAGGCGGAGCGGTAGCGGTGCGAGGGCATCTCGCTGGCGCGCTGCGGATTCCAGGCGGGCGCACCGGCCGGGACGGGGCCGCGCGGCGTACGGAGGGTGGGGAAGCCGTGCGTCGTGGACGTGGAGCCGGAGGTGGGGCCGGGCATGACGTCGGAGGTGGAGTCGGGCAGAAAGCCGGGCATGACGTCGGACATGGAAACGGTCTCTTCTCGGGTCGCCGGACGCGACCGGCACGGCACGGCACCCCGGCGGGGTGCCGGTCGCTTCAGGCCCCGCCGCGGCAGCCGAGAAGAAGGAGACCGCTGAGCGTCATGCCGGTACAGTAGCCACCGAACAAGTCCTCAGACAACCTGACAGGTGAAACTCGTGTCCTCGCCCGGTCCGCTCGGCCGACCCCTCGGCCCGCTCCGCCCCAGTCCCCTCGTCGAGCAGGCCACGGACCACCTGCGCGAGCAGATCACCGGCGGACAGTGGCCGGTCGGCACGAAGATTCCCGGCGAGACCACCCTGGCCAAGACCCTCGGGGTCGGCCGCTCCACGGTCCGCGAGGCCGTGCGCGCCCTGGCCGCGACCGGGCTGGTCCGGGCCCGGCAGGGCGCCGGGGTCTTCGTCATCGCCGATCGCCCGCACGAGGACTGGCCCACGCGGCTGCGCCGGGCCGCGGTCACCGATGTCTACGAGGTCCGGATGATCGTCGAGGTCGAGGCGGCCCGGCTCGCCGCCGAGCGCCGTACCGAGGACGACCTCGTCGCCCTGGACGGGGCGATGGCGGCCCGCCGGGCGGCGAGCGGCTGGGGGGACGCGGAGTTCGTCGACGCGGACATCGCGCTGCACCGGGCGGTCGTGGCCGCCGCACACAACCCCGTACTCACCGATCTGTTCGCGGAGTTCGCCCCCGCCCTGCGCCAGGGCCTGATCGACCTCGTCGACCTGCTGGACCTGCGCACCGCCCATCCCGGCCACGGTGAGGACACCCACGCCGCCCTCGTCCGGGCCGTTGTCGCGGGCGACGCGCAGGAGGCGGCCCGGACCGCCAGGGCCGAGCTGGAGGCCACGCTCGGCATGCTGCGGGGCGCCTGACCCGGCGCCCCGCGGCACCTGGACCGGGGGCCTACCGCGCCTGCCACTCCTGCGCGTACTCGTCGAAGATCGCCCGCAGATGGTGGCCGATCTTCAGGTAGTCCAGGTCGTCCAGGTTGGCCAGCGACACCCGTACCGACCACTCCGGTCCGTCGAAGCCGCCACCGTTCAGCAGCACCACCGAGGTCTGCTCGGCCAGCCGGAACAGCGGGTCGACCGGTTCGTAGTTCTTCTCCAGGAAGTCGGCGAACGGCTTCCCGTGGACGCGTTCGGCCTCCGCGAGCAGGTCCAGTTCGATGTAGTACGCGGCCCGCTTGGGGTCCTCGGAGACCTTCATGTGCACGCCCTCCAGCAGGAGTTCCAGGCGCTGCCGCACGATGGCGCGGATGCGGTGCTTGTACGCCTGGCCCTCGTCCAGCATGTCGAAGAGCGAGAAGAGCGACATCATCACCTGGTGGGGGAGCGACAGCCCGGCGGTGTGGTTCAGCGCCACCTGCCGGGAGTCCGCGACCAGCCGGTCGATGAACGCGATCTTCTCCGGCTCCAGCGACAGCGTCCCGTACCGCTTGTTCAGCCGGGCCTTCTCCTCCGGACCCTGCGCCGCCAGCATCGCGTCGATCACGTTGTCGTCGTGCAGCCCGATCACCCCGAGCCGCCAGCCCGTGGCGCCGTAGTGCTTGGAGTAGGAGTACACGAGGATCGTGTTGCGCGGCAGATCGGCGGCGAGCGAGCGGAAGTCCTCCACGAAGGTGCCGTACACATCGTCGGTCACGATGATCAGATTCGGGTTCCGCTCGGCGACGATCGACACGATCTGCTCGGAGACCGTCGGGGAGAGCGCCAGCGAGGGCGGGTTGCTGGGGTTGACGCAGCAGACCATCTTCACCGTCGGATCGGCGAGCTTGGCGATCTCCTCCGGCGGGTAGCGCCACTGCCGCACCCCGGTCTCCGTGAACAGACTGGCCTCGACACGGACCACGTCGAAGCCGTACGTGTCCAGCTCCGGGATCTCCAGGTACGGGGTGAACACCGGGACCATCAGGGCGATCCGGTCACCCTTCTTCAAGATCCCGTTCTTCAGCAGCGAGTCGAAGATGTAGCACATCGCCGCCGTGCCGCCCTCGGTGGCGAACAGGCTCAGGTTCTGCCCGGCGGGCGGACGGTGGTCGAACATCTCGTCCGCGACGTACCCGCGCACGATCTGCTCGGTGTGACGCAGAATCCGGCCGGGCACCGGGTAGTTGTCGCCGATCGAGGAGTCCGTCAGCTCATGGACGAAGGCGTCGGGGTCGAAGCCGAACCGCTTCACCGCCAGATCCACGCTCGCCCTGAGCAGTTCGATGCCGGGCAGCTCCGGGTGGGTACGGATGAAGTGCTCGAAGCGCTCCGCGCAGCCGACCTCCTCCGGCATGCCCCCCAGGTTGTCGGCCGTCCACACCCGGCGGGACTCGGAGATCGCGAAGTAGCCCAGCGCGTGGTACGCCTCGCGGGGGCCGGTGGCCACCCAGTTCG
This sequence comes from Streptomyces sp. NBC_01433, assembly GCF_026340105.1. Lineage (NCBI taxonomy): Bacteria > Bacillati > Actinomycetota > Actinomycetes > Kitasatosporales > Streptomycetaceae > Streptomyces > Streptomyces sp. NBC_01433. The sequence goes on from NZ_JAPEPM010000001.1 coordinate 3,827,650, forward strand.
GGTTGCCGCGGCCCGCGTTGAGCATGGCCCGCGTCGTCTTGCCCTTCTGGCCGGGCTTGTCGCTCTGCGCCGACTGGGCGATCGCGATGAATTTGTCCTTCAGCTCGAACGGGCTGAGCCGGGCGAAGGAACGGATCTCTTCGCGGCTGAGGGTGGTCTTGGGCATGGTGGTCTCCGCTCCCGTGCGTTTCAGTGGTGGGGGATGACGATCAGCGGTACGACGGTGGCGACCGCCCCGAGGACGAGCGGCCCGGGTGGGGGCCGGAAGATGCTCCGGCCGAGGAAATCGATCACCTCAGGCTCCCAGGACACCGACGAGGATCGGCCCGGTGAGCGGCAGCAGGAAGTTCGAGAGCGTGTACGTGATCGTGTAGCCGAGCAGCGGTACGGAACTCTGGGCCACCTGGGTGATGGAGGTGATCGCGGGGGTGGAGCACTGCTGTCCGGCGATGGCGCCGATGAGCAGCGGTTTCTCGATCTTCAGCAGCTTGCGGCCGACGATCAGCGAGATCGTCGCCGGGACCAGCACCATGGCGATGCCCGCGAACGGCAGCAGCGCCCCGTACTCCTTGAGCAGCGGCCAGGCCTGCGGCCCGGCGGTCAGCCCCGTACAGGCGATGAAGACCGCCAGGCCCAGGTCCTTGAGCGTGCTCGCGGCCTGCGGCGGGAAGGCGCCGAAGGTCTGCTTGCGGGAGCGGAACCAGCCGAAGATCAGGCCGGAGATCAGACAGCCGCCACCGGTGCCGAGCGACATGGGGATGTCACCGGCGTTGATGACGATCTGGCCCAGCAGGGAGCCCGCCACGATGCCGAACCCGATGTAGATGAAGTCGGTCGTGTCGTTCTTGACCACGGCGCCGATCTTCGCGACCAGCTTGTTCAGCCCGCCGCGCGCACCGACCAGGGTCAGCACGTCACCGCGGTAGAGCGTGGTGCGGCCCGAGGCGGGCAACTGCTGGTCGTTGCGCACGACCTCGGTGATGTAGACCCCGTCCGCGCGGAATTCGGGATGGGCCTGCTCCAGCTGGTCGATGGTCCGGCCGTGGGTGGCCTTCTCGGTGACGGCGACCTGCTTGGTGGCCAGCGGGGTGTCGAGGCCCGGAATGGCGGGTGTCTCGGGGCCGATCTCCCGGCCCGCCTCGATGATGGCCGTGCGTCGCCCGACGACCTGGATCAGGTCGCTGAGCGTCAGTTCCAGGTCGGCGGCGGGCGTCAGCAGCTTGCTGCCGCGCTTGACGCCCTCGACCGTGACCTGGCCGCCGAGCGCGGTCTCCAGCTCACCGATGGTGCGCCCGTCGGCCAGGGTCACAAGATAGGTGCGGCCGACCATGCCGGGCAGTGCCTCGCGCTCGTCGGACTCCAGCCCGGCCGCGCCGCCGCGCATCTTCTCCCAGAGTTCGCGCGAGGCGTCCGCCAGGTTGATCCGCAGCAGCATCGGCATGATCTGACTGGTGAAGAGCACGATGGTGATCAGGCCGAACAGATAGCAGACCGTGTACGCGGTGGCGACATGCCCCTGGTACTGGGAGATCTGGCCGGCGGTCAGATCGCTGAGCTTGCCGATGGCCTCGGTGGCCGTACCCACGACCGCGGACTCGGTGGCCGCGCCCGCCAGGATGCCGGCGGCGGTGCCGACGTCCAGGTCGAACGCCTTGGCCAGGCCGTAGGCGATGCCGAGGACACAGACCAGCTCGATCAGGCAGAGCGCGAAGAAGCGCAGGCTCTTGCGGTTGAGGTTGGCGAAGAACTGAGGGCCCGCCATGTAGCCGAGCGAGAAGATGAACAGTGCGAAGAAGACGGTCTTGACGTCGTCGTTGACGCTGATGTGCCGGGTGCCGAGCAGCAGCGAGACGATCAGCGTCCCGCAGATGCCGCCGAGCGTGATCGGGCCGACGCGGAGCTTGCCGACCAGGTATCCGGCGGCAAGGCAGAGGAAGAGCGCCAGTTCGGGATGGTCACGGATGACACCCATCGCGCCTCACCCGCCCAGCGGGGAGTCGGTGATCAAAAAGGGCATAAGGGTGAAATTAGCAGCAGTTGGGCACGGAGATGCTTCACTGCGCGGACCCCGCGCTCGCGGGTCTTCCTCGGGTGGCCGGGGGGCTGGTCGAGGGCCTGGTCGGGGATGGCCGGGAGTTGGCCGAGGGGTGGGTCGCGGCGTAACCGAGGGGTGGGCCGGGGGCGGCCGAGGGGTGGGTCGAGAGGGCGGGCCTTCGGGAAAGAACGCGGAACCGGCCCGGTCGGGGCGCTCGATGCCATGGCCCGTTCACCTTCCGGCGGCCGGGCCGCGATACCCGGCTCCCCGTCGGGGTACGCCGGGGAGTCGGGCGGCCGGGGTGCGCGGGGATGATCCCCGCCGCCGCCGGAGGCGGACCTCGCCGCCGCACGGGCGCCTGACCTACGCGCATGAACCCATGGGACGGACGGGCGATCAGAAGCCCCGGCAGGGGCGCAAGGTGTCGCGCGGGCACGTTCGCGTGACGTGATGGACACGCTCGGGCAACGGAAACGTCTTCAACTCTTGACACTCACCCCCTTGAGGCAGCAACCTTCCGACATCGACGCATGGGAGCGCTCCCACATCGCACGCGAACCTCGTGCGCATGGCACTGCCCGTGCCTCCCCCAGTACCACCTGCCGTCGTCCGCGCCGCTCCCCGGGGCCCCGCGGAGCGACGCCAGTCCCACCCTGGAACAAGGAGTAGTGGAATGCGCATCACCCGCAGCGTTGCCGGTCGACGCCGTAGAACCGCGATCGTGGCCACCACGGGCCTGACGGTCTCCGCCCTCTTGCTCACCGCGTGCGGCGGCTCCTCGGACTCCGGCGGCGGAGCCGACGCCGACGGGAACATCACGCTGACCGTCGCCGACTTCGGGCAGTTCGGGTACAAGGAGGCCGGGCTCTTCGAGAAGTACCACGAGCTCAACCCGAAGATCACCGTCAAGGAGGACACCACCGCCGAGGAGAAGAACTACTACCCCAAGCTGCTTCAGCAGCTGAACTCGGGCAGTGGGCTGGCGGATGTCCAGGGGATCGAGGTCGGCCGGATCAAGGAGATCGTCGACACCAAGGCGGACGCGTTCGCCGACCTCGGCAAGGTGATAGACGTCGACGAGTGGGTGTTGTGGAAGGAGAAGCAGGCCACGGCTCCCAGCGGCGCCGTGATCGGCGCGGGCACGGACATCGGCCCGATGTCCCTCTGCTACAACACCGAGCTCTTCGCGAAGGCCGGTCTGCCGACGGACCGCACCGAGGTCGCCGAGCGGACCGCCGGGGGCTGGGAGGACTTCCTCGCGCTCGGTGAGGAGTTCAAGAAGAAGGCGCCCAAGGGCACGTACTTCATGGACTCCGCGAGCGCGATGTTCAACGCCGTGGTCAGCTCGAACGCGAAGCAGTACTACGACGAGAGCGGCAAGCCGGTCTACCAGGACAGCCCCAGCGTCAAGCAGGGCTGGGGCCTGGCCGCCGAGGCCGCGTCGAAGAAGCTGACCCAGGGCCTCGCGCAGTTCGAGGACCCGTGGCAGGCCGCCCTGCGCAAGGGCACCATCGCGACGGTGGTGTGCCCCGCGTGGATGGCCGGTCAGATCTCGACCTACGCCGGTGACGCCAACAAGGGCAAGTGGGACATCACCACCGCCCCCGGTGCGACCGCCGCCAACTGGGGCGGCTCCTTCCTCTCCGTACCGAAGTCCGGCAAGAACGTGGACGAGGCCATGAAGCTCGTCAAGTGGCTGACCGCCCCCGAGCAGCAGGCCGCCGTCTTCAAGGCGATCGGTGTGTTCCCGTCCAACAAGGGCGCGTACGAGCTGCCCGACGTGAAGAACGCGACCCTCCCGTACTTCAACAACGCCCCGATCGGCCAGATCTACGCGGATGAGGCGACGTCCATCCCCGAGGCGGTCATCGGCCCGAAGGACGGCGTGATCAAGGACTCCATCTCCACCCAGATCAACAACATGGAGCAGCGCGGGACCAGCCCCGACGACGCCTGGGACGCGGCGACCAAGGCCATCGACAAGGCGATCGGCTGAACCGCCGCCGGTGCGGGCGGCCGTCCGCCGCCCGCACCGGCGCCTCGGGCGAAACCGCCCTCATCCCCACCCCCGTCTCCGGTCCGGCCGCTCACCGCGTCGTCCTGCCGGCGCACCCCAGGGAAGGACTCCCACCCGTGGCAACCTCGACCCCGACCCGGGACGCGTACGCCCCGCCACCCGGTGACCCCCAGCGCGAACACCGGGCCGCCCGACGCCAGTTGTGGCGGAGCCGGCTGTGGCGGTTCGACGACAAGGCGTCCCCGTACGCGTACATCGCGCCGTTCTTCCTCGTCTTCGCCGCCTTCGGGCTCTACCCGCTCATCTACACCGGCTGGATAGCCCTGCACCGGGTGGAGATGACCGGCCTGGACCACATGGAGTGGGTCGGCTGGGGGAACTTCGACCGGATCCTGCACGACTCCGAGTTCTGGACGGCGGTCAGCAACACCTTTCTGATCGGGGTCATCTCGACCGTTCCGCAGCTGCTCGTCGCGCTGGGCCTGGCCCATCTGCTGAACTACAAGCTGCGGGCCAGCACGTTCTGGCGCACCATCATCCTGACCCCGTACGCCACTTCGGTGGCCTCGGCCACCCTCGTCTTCGCGCTGGTCTTCCGCGCCGACGGCGGTCTGCTGAACTGGGTGCTCCACTTCGTCGGCTTCGGTGACACCAACTGGGTCAACGGGCACTGGACGTCGAAGATCGCCATCTCCGTGATCGTGATCTGGCGCTGGACGGGGTACAACGCCCTGATCTACCTGGCCGCCATGCAGGCGGTACCGAACGACCTGTACGAGGCCGCCTCGCTCGACGGCGCGTCGCGCTGGCAGCAGTTCCGCAAGGTGACCATCCCCTCGCTGCGGCCGACGATCCTCTTCACGATCGTCATCTCGACCATCGGTTCGATGCAGTTGTTCGCCGAGCCCCTGCTCCTGGAGGGCGGCTCGCTCGGCGCCACCGGCGGCAACGAGAATCAGTACGAGACGCTCAGCGTCTACCTCTACAACTACGGCTGGAATCTCGGGCATCTGGGCCCGGCCGCCGCCGTGGCCTGGGCGATGCTCGCCCTCCTGCTCATCATCGCCGCGGTCAACTGGCTCATCGGCCGCTTCACACGCACCTCAGCGGCCTGACCGGGAGCGAATTCCATGACCATGACCAGCCCCACCCAAGCCCCGCGGGCCCTCCCGCCGAAGCCCGAACGCCGGACACCGCGGCGCACGAACCGCTTCCGGATGGGCGCGGGCCAGCAGATGAAGGGCGGCCCGTTCGCCTACGCCGCGCTGATCGTCGTCGGTATCGGTTCGCTGCTGCCGCTCTACTGGACGCTCGTGGCGGCGTCCCGCACCCAGGACGAAGTCCTCGCCGGCACCCCGCCGTTCCTGCCGGGCGGGCGGCTGTTCGACAACCTGCGGACGGCCTGGGAACAGGCGAACCTCGGCAAGGCGATCGTCAACAGCATCGTCGTCTCCGCGTCGATCACCGCGGCGACGCTGTTCTTCTGCACGCTGGCCGGTTACGCCTTCGCCAAGATGCGCTTCCGCGGCCGCGGCTGGCTGATGACCGCGGTCATCGCCACGCTGACGATCCCGCCGCAGCTCAGCGTCGTCCCGCTGTTCATGATGATGTCCGGCCTCGGCTGGGGCGGGCAGCTGGAGTCGGTGATCTTCCCGACCCTGGTGAGCGCCTTCGGCGTCTTCTTCATGCGTCAGTACCTGATCGAGGCGCTGCCGTACGAACTCATCGAGGCGGCCAGGATCGACGGAGCGAACAACCTGCGCATCGTGGTGAGCGTGGTGCTCCCGGTGGCCCGCCCGGCGATGATGGTGCTGGGCATGCTCACGTTCGTCCAGGCGTGGAACGACTTCTTCTGGCCCTACCTCGCGCTGAACCAGCAGAACCCGACCCTCCAGGTCGCGCTGGGGCAGCTCAGCGCCTCCTACACCCCTGACCAGAGCATCGTCATGGCGGGCGCGCTGATCAGCACGCTGCCGCTGCTCGTGGTGTTCGTCCTCTTCGGGAAGAAGATCGTCGGAGGGATCATGTCCGGCGCGGTCAAGGGGTGACACCCGCCCACCACCGTCCTTCCCTTTCTCCTTCCCCTGCCCCTGCCCCCTGCCCCAGCCCCCTGCCCCACCCACTCATGGGAGCGCTCCCGAATGACTGTCGTACGACCTGACGCCACCCTCACGCCCACCACCGCCACCGTCCCGTACGGGGAACCCGCGGCGCCCCTCTTCCCGGCGGGCTTCGTCTGGGGCGCCGCGACCGCCGCCTACCAGGTGGAGGGCGCCGCCGCCGAGGACGGCCGCACCCCCTCCATCTGGGACACCTTCAGCCACACACCGGGCAAGGTCCGCAACGGCGACACCGGCGACATCGCCGCCGACCACTACCACCGCTACGGCGACGACGTCGCGCTGATGAAGCGGCTCGGGCTCAAGGCGTACCGCTTCTCCGTCTCCTGGTCCCGCGTCCAGCCCACCGGCCGCGGCCCCGCCGTCGAGCGCGGCCTGGACTTCTACCGCAAGCTCGTCGACGAGCTGCTGGCGGCGGGCATCACTCCCGTCGCCACGCTCTACCACTGGGACCTCCCGCAGGAGCTGGAGGACGCGGGCGGCTGGCCCGAGCGCGCCACCGCCGAACGCTTCGCCGACTACGCCGCCATCATGGCCGGTGCGCTCGGTGACCGGGTCGGCATGTGGACCACGCTCAACGAGCCCTGGTGCTCGGCCTTCCTCGGTTACGGCTCCGGAGTGCACGCCCCCGGCCGCACCGAACCGGCCGCCGCGCTGCGGGCCGCCCACCACCTCAACCTCGCCCACGGCCGGGCGGCCGGGATCCTGCGCGACCGGCTCCCCGCCGCCGCGCAGATCTCGGTCACCCTCAACCTCCACCAGGTCCGCCCGCTGACCGCGAGCGCCGAGGACGCGGACGCCGCCCGCCGGATCGACGCGGTGGGCAACCGGGTCTTCACCGGCCCGATGCTGCGGGGCGAGTACCCCGAGGACCTGATCGCCGACACCGCGCACCTGGTCGACTGGTCCACGCTCGTCCGGGACAGCGACCTGCCGACGATCTCCCGCCCCGTCGACGTACTCGGCGTCAACTACTACACACCGACGATCGTCTCCACGCCCGCCTCCGGCGCGGGTGACACCCGCAACGACGGCCACGGCAACAGCGACCACTCCCCGTGGCCCGGCTCCGAGCACGTCGCCTTCCACCTCGCCGAGGGCAGGCCGCGTACGGCGATGAACTGGTCGGTGGACCCCGACGGACTGTACGACCTGCTCCTCGACGTCACCCGTGACCACCCGGGCCTGCCCCTGATGGTCACGGAGAACGGCGCCGCGTTCGACGACCACGTGACCCCCGAGGGCACGGTCGAGGACCCCGAGCGGATCGCCTACCTGCGCGGCCATCTGGACGCCGTACAGCGGGCCGTGGCCGACGGGGCGGACGTACGGGGCTACTTCCTCTGGTCGCTGATGGACAACTTCGAGTGGGCGTACGGGTACTCGAAGCGCTTCGGCGCGGTGTACGTCGACTACGCGTCCCAGCTGCGCACCCCCAAGGCGAGCGCCCACTGGTACGCCGACGTGATCCGCCGCCACGCGCTGCCCCCGGTGCCGGACGCGCACGCCTGACCGCCGCGGCACCACGAAGCCGGGAGACCCCGCACCACCGGACGGGGTCTCCCGGCTTTCGCGCGCTTACGGAACCCGGCGACGATCACCGTTCCCGGTCTCCTGCCCGTAGACTCGGCACGTCTGGGAGCGCTCCCAAGCGGCACGGTCCGGCCCCCGCCGGGACGAAACCTCCGAGACTTGGATTGACTTTGCGGCTGTGAGAAATTGACCGGGAACGGGGAGGCAGCCATGGCGGCAGCGCGAGTACGGAGCGGTGGGCGGCCCACGCTCGAAGAAGTGGCGGCACGGGCGGGAGTAGGCCGGGGCACCGCCTCCCGCGTCATCAACGGCTCGCCGCGGGTCAGCGCGCAGACCCGCGAGGCGGTCCAGGCGGCGGTCGCGGAGCTGGGCTACGTACCCAACCGGGCCGCCAGGGCCCTCGCGGGCAACCGCACCGACGCCATCGCCCTGGTCGTCCCCGAACCCGAGACCCGCTTCTTCGCCGAGCCGTACTTCTCCGACATCGTGCGCGGTGTCGGCGCCGCGCTCGCCGACACCGAGATGCAACTGCTGCTCACCCTCGTGGGCAACGACCGGGAACGCCGCCGGCTCGCCCAGTACCTGACCGCCCACCGCGTCGACGGGGTCCTGCTGGTCTCCGTGCACGCCGACGACCCGCTGCCCGACCTGCTCGAACAGCTCGGGATGCCCTCCGTGATCAGCGGCCGCAGAAGTGCCGCCGAACCTCTCGCCTCGGTGGACTCCGACAACTTCGGGGGTGCGAGGGCCGCCGTCGGCCACCTGGTCTCCCGGGGCCGCCGTTCCGTCGCCACCATCACCGGACGCCTGGAGGTCTACGGCGCCCAACGCCGCCTGGACGGCTACCGCACGGCCGTCGCCGCGGCGGGCCTGGCCCCCGACGAACGCCTCATCGCCCCCGCCGACTTCACCGAGGAGGGCGGCGCCCGCGCGATGCGCGAACTCCTGGCCCGCCGCCCCGACCTCGACGCGGTCTTCGCCGGCTCCGACGTGATGGCCGCGGGCGCCCGCCAGGTCCTGCGCGAGGCCGGCCGCCGCATCCCCGACGACGTGGCCCTGATCGGCTTCGACGACTCGGTCATCGCCCGCCACATGGACCCGGCCCTCACCAGCGTCCGCCAGCCGATCGAGGAGATGGGCCGCACGATGGCCAGGGTCCTCCTGGACGAGATCGCGGGCCGCTCGGAAGAACGCCCGAGGATCGTGCTGCCGACGGAACTGGTGGTACGGGACTCGTCGTGAAGGCGCGGTGTACGTAACGCGGCTGACGGTCCGACAGAGATGCTGCGCGTGCTGCCCGGTGGGCCGGGTGAGACGGGTGAGCCGGGCGGGCATGCGGCCGACCGCTCACCGAGAACACCCGTTGGTCCCGCTGTGCAGGTCATTCACACGCATGGGTGACTGCGCTCGATGCGCATGCCGGGACAAGATCAAATACATGAAAGCTTCCTTGATCCGCCGGGCGTGTGCCGCGGCACTGGTGCCGGCGACGGTCACACCCCCCGCGCTGGCGGCCCAGTCGGACGGCACCCCCGCGTGAGAAGGCAGTTCGGCCCGCCCCGCCACAGGAGTGTGACCCCGTGTCCGGGGTACCGGGCCATGTGCTCGGTCTCGACGGGGAACTCGTGGACGCCGCCGCCGTGGTGGCACTTCACTCGGACCCCCTCTCGGCGTGCTCCGGGGTGGTGGCCCGGGCGTTCGGCCATTCCCTGTCGTCTCGGGCGGCACGCCGGACGTATTGGCGACCCGTGCGGCCACGGGGCTGGGTGTATCGGGCAAGGCGCCGGGGCACTCCGCCCAGCAGTACCCGTACCCGATCGGCGTCCCGCTCACGGGGTTCGTCCGTGAGTCGGGTCCCGGCCGTGCGCACGGCCGGGACCCCGCTGCACCTACGCCCTCGTGGGCTCGATGACCGTATGCGGATCACGCAGCCAGACCTGCTGGGCCCGGTCGGTCACGGTCATCCCGAACCGGTCGGGCCCCGGCCGGCCGAGCCGCTCGTACTCCCACCATGCCTGCTCGATCTCCTCCCACAGGAGCCCCGGACCGTACTGCCAGACGTCCTCCCCGGTGACCGCGATCGCGGCGGCCCCGTTCTCGCGGCTCACCCACACCTGAGCGCCGTCAGGGGTGTCCTTGTGGGTGACTCGGACGCCGGGCAGCCGTGCCCCGGCGTACAGCGCGAAGCCGAGGTCCAGGATCTGCGCGGGATCCGGCCCCGCAGAGCGGGGCCGTCCCTTGCCCTCGACCTGGTGGGCGGTCGGGCGGTGAGATCGCATCGGCATGTACGACGCGCCGCCGGCGAACATGCCGACCGCGGTGCTGTCCTCCTTGACGTGGAGCCGGACCAGGGCGCCGGACCAGAAGTCGCGAGTGAGCGGGGCGACGATGATCCCGCCCGGCCGGACCTGCCGGACCAGGGCATGCGGGATGTGCCGGAGAGCGCACGTCGCGATCAGCCGGTCGACCGGACCCAGGCCGGGCCAGGGCTGCTCGCCGTCCCCGATGCGCAGGTGCGGCCGATAGCCGGCGCCCGCGATGGCGTCCGCGGCCTGCCGTGCGAGGACGGGGTCCAGTTCGATGCTGTAGACCTGCTCGTCACCGAGCCGCTCGGAGAGCAGGGCGGCGACGTGCCCGGTCCCGGTGCCGATCTCCAGCGCCCGGTGCCCGTCCTCGACCTGGAGCAGCCCGAGCATTCGGGCGACCATCGACGGCTGGGAGTTGGAGGATGTCGCGATGCCGGGCCCGCCCTCGGCTCCGTCGTCGAGCTGGGTGACGACTGGCTCGTCCGAATGGACCAGGGCCAGCCGGCCGTCCGTGCCGCCGACCGGCTCGCACCGGTCGGGGAGCTGACGCCAGGCGGTCTCCGGAATGAAATGCATCCGCGGCACTGCCTCCCACGCCTGCCGCCAGTTGCTGTCGAGCAGCCCTCGGTCGACGAGGTCCTGGACCAACTTCTGGCAGGTGGGGGCCTGCCGCTGTGCGGTGCTCACGACTGCCCGGCGTGCTTCTGGGGGCCGCTGCCGTCCGGAGACGGCGCCGGAGACGGATCTGGTGTCCACGGCTTGTCCGAGGGGGCGCCGCCGTGCTTACCGTCGCTGGCCCGCTGCGGGCAGTGCTCATGCGTCTGCCCTTCGTCCGTGACCGCCCAGCGGCGGCCGGGTGATCCGCGGGGGCATGCTCTGCCGCTCCTCGCGCCACGCCATTTTGAGCTTGGGCTCGGTATCGCAGCCCGATCCCTTTTTGCACGCGTCGCACGTCACTGTGTGGCCTACCCACGCGCCGTACGCCGCGTCGCCCGTTGCGGCTCTGGTCTCGGCGCTCATGCTCACCCCCTGCGGAATGGGTGCGGAGCCGGTCGATCCTGGCGGGAGGACCGGCGCCACGGTCATGGGGATCACGCTAAGTGCCCGCACGGTCACAACCCAGGGGCGTACCCCACCAGTCAAGCAGCCGGGTCCCTGTGAGGTAGGACGTAGCGCCTTACCTCACAGTGCCGGGTCCACGCCGAGCCGCGCAGCGAGGCCGCGCAGCGTGCCGTTCCGTCGGCGCTCGGCCTTGAGCATCTCCCGCACCGTCGCGGCGGCCAACGACTGAAACTTGATCCATTCCGGCTGGTCGGCCTCCACCTCCAACAGCAGCTCCAGGGCGCCCGCGCGGTCGCCAGTCTGGTAACGAGCCTGCGCGACGTCGACCCGGTACGACGCCGAGTGCACTGGGCGGCTGATCGCCCCCAGGTCGACGGAGGCCGCGGCGTCCAGCGCGGCGTCCGGCCGGCCCTCGCTCCCGGCCAGCGCGACGTTCACCTGTTGTGTACGGACGTCGACCGGGCTGAAGACGCTGCCGTACGCCCGGACAGGGCCGGACTGCACAGCGGCGGACTCGGCCAGCGTGAGCAACTGCATGGCGTCGTCATGCTGGTCGGCGCGGGCGGCCGGCGTCGCGGCCGCGATGAGCAGGTTCCCGTAGACGGCGAGCTGGTCCGCCGTCGCGCGGCGGCGCGGCGGTTCGAGCTGGTCCGCTTTCCGCTCGGCGATGTCCCGGGCCTGCTCCCATCGGCCCTGGCGCAGGAGTACCCATGACAGGGTCGATACGCCCATGCCCTCAAGCAGCGGGTCCGATGCCCGCTCGGCGGCGGCGAGCTGCTTCTCCACCGCGGTGTAGGCCCAGTCCGGGTGGCCGGACTGGGTGGAGAGGGACGCGGCCAGCTGGTAGGCGAGGGCGAGGTCGGTCCACACGCTCTCGGTGTCGTGCTGACGTGCGGCGGCGCGGCCGTCGCGGAGCAGGCCGGGCAGTGTGCCGGCGAGCTCTGAGTAGCCACCGGTCCAGTACGTCGCCGTAGCGGCCTGCACCTGCGCCGCCCACTCGGTCGGTCCGGGCGGGTCCTCAAGGTCGATATCGCCCAGGACGCCAGGGAGGGAACCGGGGTCCTGAATCGCGTCGCGCAGCGCCAAGAGGCCGCCGTCATCGGTAAGTTGCTGGGTCACGGTGGGCTGTCCCACGAGACGCTCAAGCTGGACGTCCAGCGACCGAGCGAGACCGCGCAGGGTATTGATCCGCGCTGATTCCCGTACGCCCTGCTCCAACTTTCGGATGGTGTCGACAGACACACCGGAGCCGGGCAAGTTCGTCTTGGGTGATGTCACGGAACTCTCGCAGCGCACGGATGCGGTCGTCGACGCTGGTGTTCATGTGGACCCCCGCCAGAAGGTATGGGGCCACGGTACTCCCGGACGGTAAACCCCGGGCACGATGAAAGCCCCTTCTCTTTCCGAGGCCGAAGCCGCACATGCGAGGACTATCAGTCGCTCAGGACCCGCCGGCGGCTACGTCGGCGGGTTGAGCTTGCGGAAGTACGTCCAGCTGGTCTCGTTCGGCTCGCTCCACTTCTCCGGGGCGTGGGCGAACTCCGGGTGGCGGTCGGCGATGTAGGCGCGAGTGCGCTCGGGGACCTCGGCGTACGAGCCGAGCTTGCGGCCCCGGCAGTGGAAGGTGAGGCCGCCGGGCGCTTGGCCGCGGGCCATCCACGGGAGCCACGGGGACATCCGGGTCCACGACATGGTGGCCGGGACGCTGGGCGCCGGGCCGGCCAGGTCGGTGCGGTCGGCGAAGAACTGGAAGAGCTCCAGTGCCTTGTACGTGTCGTCGGCCGAGTGGACGGGGTACTGGGCCACCGGCAGCGGCGAGGGGTAGGCCAGCGGGATCTCCAGACTGAAGCAGACCTGTCCGCCGAGCTCGGTCGTGGGGATCGGGAAGGGGCGCCACTTCTGGTTCGCCGGGTCGTTCCAGACGTGCACCACCGGCAGGCCCTGCCAGGTCTCCAGGATCTCGCGGGTGAGGGGGTCCAGGTAGAAGGCGGCCTCGCGGGTGAGCAGTTGGTAGGCGTCCGGGCCGGCATCGGCGTCCTGGACGAGGCGGGAGACATTGAGCCCTTCGAAGCCGAAGACGCGCTGGTAGGGCTCGTCGGGAGCCCAGGAGTACACATCTCCCGACCACCAGTACGTGACCTCCTCGCCGTCGAGCGAGGCGCGGGTGCGGGCGAAGGAGCGGAGCAGTTCAGCGGGTGTCGTCATACGGAGTACTCTGCGCGACTGCCGCCCCGGCCGGGCGGGAAACACCGAGGCCGGGCGGAAGCGGGGCAGGGAGAAGCCGCTCCCGCCGAGTCCGTCACCTGAGTCCGTGCCGGTTCGGGTCGTGGCAGACGCCCTTCGTGGTGCCGCACCCGTTGCAGCCCTGCCCGCCTTCCTCGTTCGAGGGCGGGGTGGGAATCGACGTGCTGTTCATGGTGGTTCCGATCAGGTGGGGTTCAGGTGGGGTTCAGGTGTGGCAGGGGCATGCGCAGCCGGGGCGCCAGCAGGCGACATGGCCGTCGGGCAGGTGCGGTTGGCCGGCGGCGGCCCGGCAATGGGCGCTTTGGGTGTCGGCGCGTGCTTCCTCGGCCAGGGCGAGTGCCTCGTCCATCCGGGACTCCACGGCTGCCGCGGTCTTCAGCTCGGCGTCCGTGATCGGTTCGCCGTGCCACAGGAGCGTGACCTCATGCTCCGGGCACCAGGCCATGTCCTCGGTCTCGACGGGGAATTCGTGGGAGCCGTCGGCGTGGTGGCACTTCACTCGGCTTCCCTCCCCGCGCGGTCCGGGGAAGTGGCCTGGGTGTTGGGCCGTTCCCTGTGGTCGCTGGGGGCGCGCCAGTCGTAGTGGGGCCCTGTGTGGCCGGGGGGCTGGGTGCAGCGGGCGTACGAACCGGGGCGCTCCGCCCAGCAGTACCCGTACCCGATGGGCGTGTTCATCGGCGCGCCCTCTTCCACGCGCGGCCGAGCCGTATGAACGTCGCGCAGAACGTTCCCGCCCGGCAGACGTCGTACGTCAGGGTGTGCCCCAGGTACGTGACATACGCCTCGTCCGGGGGCTGGTAGGCAGTCCGCTGCCGCGTCGACGCCATCACTGGGCCGCCCTCCGGCCCGCGCACTCGTGCGCGTCGAGGCACTCGCGGGGGAACCGGGAGTACGCGGCACCGGTGGCGGGGGTGACCCGCTGCTCGCCGAGGTCGACACCCAGGTCCTTGCCGAGCGGCGCCGCGCACCACACACACGCCGCGCCGCGCTGCTGAGCGTCGGTCAGATCTTTGACCGCCGGGAGGGGCGTGGTCGCGGCTACCTCAGGGAGGCACCGCTGATGGCACTACAGGCGTCGTCACGGTCAGCTCCTCGGGCGGTGCCAATTGGTTCGTCCAGCGTCGTCCCGCCAAAGCGACAGTTCAAGGGCTTTCGGAGGGCTTTTCAGGGCTGGATGAGGGCTTTTTTGCCGCTGACCGGGTGAGTGATGGTCTGATACAGGACTTGCTGTGACACTGGCCCCGAGTACCCATCACGGAGGTGACCGCGTGTCCCAAGCCCGGAGCAACACACGACTGAAGGCAGCCCGCCTGACTGCGGGCTACCGCTCGCAACAGGCTCTGGCGATTGCGCTTGGGGTCGGCGTCCGGCAGGTGAGGCGGTGGGAGTCGGAGGCGCCTCCGTGGCCTCACCCTGACCTGCAGCAGGCTCTCACGCGCGTGCTGGGCCAGGACCTGGAATCGTTGGGCTTCACGCCTCCCCACGGACGGGACCGTGGGCCGGACCCCGTGCGCCGGCAGTTGGTCGGGGCGACGGTTGCGGCCGTCGGCCTTGCCGTCGTGCCCCCGCAATCCGCGACTGCCGCACAACCGGCCTCGGTCGCGCCCGACTTCGAGGCCGTGACCCGCTCACATCGACGGCTGTACTGGTCAGTGGCTCCGGCCACGCTGCACCGGGCGGCCATTGCACACGCCGCTCTCGGCTGCGCACTGCTCCCGGAGACAGCCGGTCAGACCCGTCGCGCCGTCGCCGCCGCGCTGGCGGAGACCTGCCTACTTGCCGGGCGAATCGAATTCTTCGACCTCAGGGAACCGGACCGCGCAGCGGCCACATGGCTGCGGGCGCTCCAGGCGGCAGGCGAAGCCGACGAACCGCTCCTTGGAGCCGCCGTACTCGGCCACACTGCGTTCATCCCCGGCTGGTCCAGCGACCGAGAAGCGGCAACCGAGAGGCTCGTCGCCGCCCGAACCTACGCCCGGCGAGGACCTGCACCCGCGCTGCTCATGGCCTGGCTGGACGCTGTCGAGGCCGAATGCGAGACCCGGTCCAACCGCACGCGGACCGCGCTACACCTGATCGGCCACGCCGAGGACCTCCTCGCCGGCCAGAGAGAGGAAGCCATTCCCGAGTGGCTGGACTGGTTCTCGCCCGTCCGCCTTGCCGCCTTTAAGGGCAACACGCAGCTGCGGGCCGGGCATCTGCCCCAAGCGCGCACCACTCTCCTCGGAGCCCTCGAAGACCTGGGGTCGGCGGAGGAGAAGCAGCGGTCGGTGATCTTCGGTGATCTGGCAGCCGTGGAGGTCGCCGCAGGTGCCCCCGAAGCGGCCTGCGAACACGCTCTGGAAGCGCTCGATCAGCTGGAGCGGACCTGGTACGCCACCGGCATGGACCGGGTGCGTGAGGTGCGGCGCGCACTGGCCCCGCACCAGCACCAGCCGTGCGTACGGGACCTGGACGAGCGGCTGTACGGATGGACAACCACAGTCAGCGCGCTCGCTCGTTGAACTTCTTGATCCGCTCCGGCAGCTCAGCGAGGGACTCGATACGGAACGTCGGCAGGTCCCCGGCCTCTGCGGTCTGCCACTGGATGGTGCCCCAGGGCCCGCGGCGGATCAGTGCAGTCTGCATCCCTGCGGACACTGCGGGGCGGAGGTCGTTGTCGACCCGGTCGCCGACGTACAGGATCTCGCTGGGCTCCGCAGGGACGACCTCGGCGACGCGGACGAAGAACTCAGGGTCGGGCTTCGAGGCGCCCCAGTCGTCCGAGGTGCCGATCAGGTCGACATCGTCGGTGAACAGCGTGCGGAGGATTCCGCCCGCGCGGACGGTCTGGTTGCCTGCGATGCCGAGCCACAGCCCATCGGCGCGGAGCTGGGCAAGGGCCGGCCGGACGTCCGGGTAAAGGTCCGACTCGTCGAAGTGCTCGGGCTGGCCCGCGTCCGCGCGCGCTTGGCGCTGCTTGTCCAGGTCGAAGCCGGGCCGGAACTCCTGGAACACGTCCCTGTAATCCCGACCCCGGGCGATCACAGCACCGAACATGGCGGCGAAGGTATGGCGAGGGACGCCCAGCCAGTCGGCCCAGGTGCCGTACTCCCTGGTCTCGTCCACCAGGCACTCACCGACGTCGAAAACGACTGCGCGAATCATGGGGCGATCGTAGAACGGGTGAAGATGACCCTGCCGACGGGGCTGCGGCCAGGCCAATGCGGGGTCCGGTGCGCGGCCTACGCTCCGCCCGTGGCGAATATCGAACGAAGCGAATCCTTGATCGAGCTGGAGCGCGCGACGTGGGCCGAGCAGCAGGAAGGCCGCCTCACCGTGGCAATCGCAGCCCGTGTGCAGCAGGCCATCACCGACCATGCGACGGCCACCGGGCAGGATCGGTACCAGGTCGAGACGGCGCTGGAGAAGCCGGTCCGGCATTTCGAGCCCCCAGCCGACGTCTGACCCCAGACGCACGAAACAGCCCCCGTCGCCTCAGGCGAAGGGGGCAACCCCGCAACGCGGGGACCACGCTGTGTGTGACGTCCAGCGCGACGTGATCCGGGGACCATCCCCGCGTACGGGGACCAGTGAAAGGACGATAGGCCCGAATCGGGGCCCCGTTGGGCCCGCGCTGGGAAGGGTTTGGGAACAGATCAGCCCCTGACCCGTTTTCCCAGGTCAGGGGCTGATCATTCAGGGTGAGTAACGGGACTTGAACCCGCGACATCCTGGACCACAACCAGGTGCTCTGCCAGCTGAGCTATACCCACCATGTCGCCCGGTCGTTTTTCCGACCGGCCGAGAAAAAGTGTACAGGGTCCGGGAGGGTGCTCGCGCCCCGGTTGTTTTTGCCCGGTCCACGGGCCCCGAAGGGCCCGTGACCTGGGCTTGTCGTGCTACTCGGGCGGCAGCACGTGGCGCGCCGCGATCTCCTTGGCGCGCTCCGAGTCCGGGCCGGGCTGCGGTACGAAGACCGCCTCCCGGTAGTAGCGCAGTTCCGCGATGGATTCGCGGATGTCCGCCAGTGCCCGGTGGTTGCCGCTCTTGGCCGGGCTGTTGAAATACGCCCGCGGGTACCAGCGGCGGGCCAGCTCCTTGATGGAGGACACATCGACGATCCGGTAGTGGAGGTAGCCCTCCAGCGTCTGCATGTCCCGCGCCAGGAAGCCGCGGTCGGTGCCGACCGAGTTCCCGCAGAGGGGGGCCTTGGCCGGCTCCTTCACGTGTTCGCGTACGTATGCCAGGACCCGCTCCTCGGCGTCGGCCAGGGTGGTTCCCCCGGCCAGCTCGTCGAGGAGACCCGAGGTGGTGTGCATCCGCCGCACCACCTCGGGCATGGTCTCCAGGGCCGCGTCCGGCGGGCGGATCACGATGTCCACCCCTTCGCCGAGCACGTTCAGCTCCGAGTCGGTGACCAGTGCGGCCACCTCGATGAGTGCGTCGTCCGCCAACGAGAGCCCGGTCATCTCGCAGTCGATCCACACCATGCGGTCGTTCATGCGCCCCACCCTACGGGGCGCTCCGCTGTCCCGGCAGGGCCGGGCGACCGGGAGCGTACGCGTCCGGACCCGGTAGGGAGTGCTCCGAGGAGCCCCCCGAGGCCGCGACCGACACCGCCGGGCTCCGGCGGCCGGACGGCGAACCCTGGATGGGCACGACCGTGTCGATCACCGTGGCGGTGCTCTCCACCATCCCTCCCTGCGGACGACGGGCCCGATAGGCGGCCCGGTACGCGGCGGGGGAGGAGCCGAGCTGGCGGCGGAAATGCCCGCGCAGCGCGACCGGGGAGCGGAAGCCGCAGCGGCCCGCGACCTCGTCGACCGAGTAGTCGGAGGTCTCCAGCAGCCGCTGCGCCTGCAGCACCCGCTGGGTGATCAGCCACTGGAGCGGTGCGCTGCCGGTGAGTGAGCGGAACCTCCGGTCGAAGGTCCGCCTGCTCATATAGGCGCGCGCGGCCAACGTCTCCACGTCGAACTGTTCGTGGAGATGCTCCAGGGCCCAGGCCACGACCTCGGCGAGCGGGTCGGAGCCGATCTCTTCAGGCAGAGACCTGTCGAGGTAGCGCTCCTGGCCGCCACTGCGCCGCGGCGGCACGACGAGCCGACGGGCCAGCGCCCCGGCGGCTTCCGTGCCGTGGTCCGTACGCACTATGTGCAGACAGAGATCGATCCCGGCAGCCGTCCCGGCCGAGGTGAGCACATCGCCGTCGTCGACGAAGAGCTCACGCGGATCGACATGCACCGACGGATAGCGCTTGGCCAGCGTCGGTGCGTACATCCAGTGGGTGGTCGCCGGGCGGCCGTCCAGCAGACCGGCCGCCGCGAGCACGAAGGCCCCGGTGCACAGTCCGACGATGCGGGCGCCCTCCTCATGGGCGCGGCGCAGCGCGTCCAGTGCCTCCGCGGGCGGCGGCGAGGTGATCGAGCGCCAGGCGGGCACCACGACGGTGCCGGCCCTGCTGATCGCCTCCAGGCCGTACGGCGCGGTGAGTTCGAGTCCACCCGTCGTACGCAGCGGCCCTTCCTCGCCGCCGCAGACCAGCAGGCGATAGCGGGGAACTCCCGCGTCCTGCCGGTCGATTCCGAAAACGGAGAGCGGGATGGAGCTCTCGAAGATAGGGCCACCACTGAACAGCAGCACGGCTACGACTTCACGGCGTCGCCGCCCGGTCAGCTTTCGTGCGGCCTCCGTTGCGGTGGCGGAGTCCTGGCTCATGACGCTAAGCCCCCCTCGGTGTTCGCGTCTCCCTGGTCCTTACGGGCCTGTCGCTCCTGCACGTTTCCCCTCGGTATTGCACGGGTCCCCAGCCTTCGATCCCCATGATCGAATCTACTGTGTCCCGCAGTCCCGACGTGACACGTTCCCCCGTCGGCACTATGTCGACAAGGCAACTTGGCGCGAAGCATTCGATCACGAAGCGTTCCACTCGCGGGCCGCGCAGGGAAGTGCGCCTCGCGATCATGGCCCGTCCGCGTTGGGTGAAAGCGTACCGCGCGGTCTCTTCCTGCCTGGTGGCAAGTGGGTTGGTCGGCCATATCGCCAAGGATTCGGCGCAGATGTGAAGTTGGCTGAAAACTAATGGTTGTGCGTGCTGGATCCGGTCACGCCCGGCGCACAACTGCCCGCCTGGCGACCGCTCCGGTGCGCTCCTTCGGCCCCTCGGGCGGTGGCGCGTTCGGACCGGCACAGCAGCAGCCGGCAGACTGCCGTGACGGAGGCGAGCCCGAGGGCGGAGACGGTGGCATTACCGACCGATGAGCCGTACACCACCAGAACCGCCGGTACGAGCAGGCAGCTGAAGACCACCCAGCGGACCCCGTCGCCCGCCCCGTCGCTCGCCCGGTCGGGCGCGGTTTCGGGGCTCGGCTCGGACGAGGGTCCCGGCGGGGTGGGCACGGCTCTGCTCCTTGAGGTGGCGGCCTGGTGGCACGGTGTGACGATGTGGCTAACGGGGACCGTTCGAAGGGGTCACTCCCCGGTACTCCGATTCCCTTCCGTCCGCTTTCCCGGGGTGCGGAAAACAGGACGATCGGACTCCTCCGGCGGCGTGGCGCTCGGTGTAGTGCACAACCGGCATTGCCATACGGGGCCGCCTCGGGCATGCTCCCTCCAACGTCGTGCGCGCTTTTGCGGGGGTCTGGGCAGTGGAGGAGTGGCGCCGTACCCTTGCGGGTAGGGGGTTGGGAAGATGATTCCCGGACAGCCGCACCACCCGCTGAAGCACCTTCGCAAGCCGCTCCCTCCTCACGAGGACTCTCTTCGCCGAGACACCGATGGCCGGTCACGAAATCCCTGAACCCGCAGACCGCAAGCAGGTAGCCGACCCCCGGTCGGAACCGCAGACGGTCGAAGAAACACGTCATTCCTGCGATCCCGCGTTCCGGCACGGTGTGGTGGTCGGTTTCGACGGCTCCACGTCCAGTGAACGGGCCCTCGCGTACGCCGTCGGCATGGCTTGCAGATCCGGCTCCGGTCTGATCATCGTGCATGTCGCCAACCGGCTGCCGACCACCGTCTGGGCGGGCTGCGAGCCCCCCGTCTTCGTCGATGTCCCCGATCACCGGACCGAGGTCCTCGGGCTCGAACTGGCCTGCGCCGACTACCTCTCCGAGGTGCCCTGGGTGCTGGTCGAGCGCGGCGGCGACATCTGCCATGAGCTGGAGGAGGTCGGCCGCGAGTATTCGGCGGACGCCATCGTCGTCGGCTCCACGCACGGCATCGTCGGCCGGATCTTCGGCTCGGTGGCGGGGCGCCTCGCCCGTCGCGCACAGCGCCCGGTGATCGTCATCCCCTGACCCCCTGAATTCCCTGGCCCTCGGAATCCCCGGTGCCGGGGGCAGGTGTCGGTCTGGTGTCGGTCCAGTCTCGGACGGGGCGTCAGGGGGCGCCTGGGGTTCCCGAGTTCACCGTTGCGTGTGAAGCGCCGCGCCCGGAGCGTGCGCCTGGAGTGTGAACGGCGAGAGCCGCCCCGCACCCCGTGGCAGGGGGCGGGACGGCTCCGAGGGCGGCGTCCGCGGAACTGACTACTCGACCGTGACCGACTTCGCCAGGTTGCGCGGCTTGTCGATGTCACGGCCCATGGCCAGTGCCGTGTGGTAGGCGAAGAGCTGGAGCGGGATGCCCATCAGGATCGGGTCCAGCTCGTTCTCGTTCTTCGGTACGACGATGGTGTGGTCGGCCTTCTCCTGCTCGCGGTGGGCGACGGCGAGGATGCGTCCGCTGCGGGCCTTGATCTCCTCCAGCGCCGCGCGGTTCTTCTCCAGCAGGTCGTCGTCCGGGACGATCGCGACGGTGGGGAGCTCCGGCTCGATGAGCGCCAGGGGGCCGTGCTTCAGCTCGGAGGCGGGGTACGCCTCGGCGTGGATGTACGAGATCTCCTTGAGCTTCAGGGAGGCCTCCAGCGCGACGGGGTATCCCCGTACCCGGCCGATGAACATCATCGACCGCGCACCGGCGTACTCCTCGGCGAGCTTCTTGATGTCGTCCTCCGCTTCGAGGATCTCGCCGATCTGCTCGGGCAGCTTGCGCAGGCCTTCGATGATCCGCCTGCCGTCGGAGACGGACAGGTCGCGGATGCGGCCCAGGTGCAGGGCGAGCAGCGCGAACGCGACGACGGTGTTGGTGAAGCACTTGGTGGAGACGACACAGACCTCGGGGCCCGCGTGGACGTACATGCCGCCGTCGGCCTCGCGGGCGATGGCGGAGCCGACGACGTTCACGACGCCCAGGACGCGTGCGCCCTTGCGCTTGAGCTCCTGGACGGCGGCCAGCACGTCGTACGTCTCGCCGGACTGGGAGACCGCGACGTACAGGGTGTCGGGGTCCACGACCGGGTTGCGGTAGCGGAACTCGGAGGCGGGCTCGGCGTCCGCGGGGATGCGGGCCAGCTCCTCGATGAGGCCGGCGCCGATCAGACCCGCGTGGTACGAGGTGCCGCAGCCGAGGATCTTGATCCGGCGCACGCCCCGCGCCTCGCGGGCGTCCAGATTGAGACCGCCCAGGTGCACGGTGGAGAAGCGGTCGTCGATCCGGCCGCGCAGCACCCGGTCCACGGCGTCGGCCTGCTCGGAGATCTCCTTGTGCATGTACGTGTCGTGGCCACCCATGTCGTACGACTCGGCCTCCCACTCCACCGTGGTGGGCGTGGCCGTCGTGGTCGAGCCCTCGGTGGTGTACGTACGGAAGTCGTCGGCCTTGAGGGTGGCCATCTCGCCGTCGTCCAGGGTGACGATCTGGCGGGTGTGGGCGACCAGCGCGGCGACGTCGGAGGCGACGAACATCTCCTTCTCGCCGATGCCGAGGACGACCGGGGAGCCGTTGCGGGCGACGACGATGCGGTCGTTGAAGTCGGCGTGCAGGACGGCGATGCCGTACGTGCCCTCGACGGACTTCAGCGCCTCGCGGACCTTCTCCTCCAGGGTGCTGGCCTGCGACCGGGAGATCAGGTGGACCAGCACCTCGGTGTCGGTCTCGGAGAGGAAGACGACACCGTCGGCGACGAGCTTCGCACGGAGCTCGGAGGCGTTGTCGATGATGCCGTTGTGGACGAGGGCGACCTTGTTGTCGGCGTCCAGGTGGGGGTGGGCGTTCTCGTCGCTCGGGGCGCCGTGGGTGGCCCAGCGGGTGTGGGCGATCCCGGTGGTCCCGGCGAACCGCTTGGGGACCCGGGCCTCCAGCTCGCGGACCCGGCCCTTGGCCTTGACCGTCTTCAGGGCGCCGGGCTTGCCGGCCGCCGCCTTGCCCGTGATGACGATGCCCGCGGAGTCGTAACCCCGGTACTCCAGCCGCTGCAGGCCCTCCAGCAGCAGCGGGGCGACATCACGCTTTCCGATATAACCGACGATTCCGCACATAGAGTCTCTGCCCCTCCATCGACGTACAAGTCATTCACCACGTACAAGACGTGCACCACTCACAAGACGTGCACCACGCACAAGACCGGACCGTGCTCAGCCGTAGACGATGCGGCGCAGCTGGCGGAGCGAGAGCTCCGGCGGCGCCACCGCGCGGTGCGGCAGCTCGGCCGCGATGCGTTCGAAGATCTCCGTATTGACCAGGCCGCCGGACCGCAGTTCCCGGTGGCGGCGCCGGACGAAGTCGTCCGTCGTCTCGTCGAAGTACGCGAGCACGTCGAGGATCACCCGGGCCGCTTCGCCGCGCTGGAGCGCGCTGGAGCGTACGAGGTGGTCGATGAGGTCGTCGTGCGACGAGCGGCGTTCGAGCACTCGTCGATATTGCGCGGCGTCGAGGTGTTATGCAAGAAATCTGCCCGATATCGGGCAAGGGGTCGTCGGGGAGGCCGCCGATCGGGTCAGAGGCGCTTCAGTACGGCCTGTTTCGCCGTGCTGAACTCCTCGTCGGTGAGCACTCCGGCCCGATGCAGCTCGCCGAGCTCCCGCAGCCTGCGCAGGAGCACGTCGTGATCGTCGGCGGCGGGCGCGGGCGCGGGTGCGGCGGCGGGGGCGATGGCCGCCGGGGCCGCGTCGGCCGCCCCGGACTTCTCCAGGGCCTTCCGCGCTCCCGGCAGCCGCGTCAGCACCGCCGCCGCGACCAGGACCGCCGTGTACTCCTTCTTCGACAGACCCCACAGGTCCAGCGAGTGCGGATCGAACTTCGGCGGCGCCGTGACCGGTCCGCCCCCCAGCTCGAAGCGCAGATGCCCGTTCTCCAGGCCCATGGCGGGCAGCCAGCGCACCCCCGTGACGGACGACACCGGGAAGGAGACCGTGCCGCCCGCGGTCTTCGACTCCTCGGCCTTCCAGTTCCAGGTGAGCCGGACGGTCTCCCCGTCGAACGAGGCCGTGCCGTCCCCGCCGCCGCCGGAGACCGGGAGGGCCGGTCCCGGCAGCAGGAAGCGGTCCACCGGGCACTCGGGCACCTGCTCGATCAGCAGGGCGTTGCGCACCTCGTCGACGAAGTACTCGGCGACGCCCGTGCGGTCCTTCTCCACCGTGAGTACATAGGGGTCCGCGCCGTCCTTGAGCCGGCCGTCCGCGGCGAGCAGCACCGGGCACGCCCCGCCGCGCAGCCGCAGCCGGAGCCGGCCGCCCTTGCGGTCCGGTTCGAACGAGATGCCCGCCAGCGCCTGTACGGGGACGGCGAGTTCGCCCAGGTCCTGCCGTACCGGATGGGCCTTGCCGCCCGGCACGATCCGTACCGTTTCGCCGTCGAAGGTCCACGTTCCGTCGCGCTGGATGATTTCCGCCATGCCGGTGATTCTGCCAGCCACCTGTGCCGGAAGAGGTCTAGTCCTTGACGGGTGCATGACTTGCGCGATACGGATGGTAACCGTTCGGTCGCACAGGAGAACCAAAGGTGACCCCGTCGAAAGGGACCGGCTTGTGACACAGCACAGAACGTTTCCCCGTCTGTTCGGCTCGCTGCTGCTCGTCGTGGCGGCCGGTTTCGCGGGCATCGGAGCCACATCCGCCCCCGGCGGCGCCGCCCCGGCACGGGCGGACGCGCCTCGGCCGCTCGGGCAGCTCGTGCCCGTCCCCGCCGAGGTGATGCCGGGCGGATCCCCGTACGCCATCACCCCGTCGACCAAAATCAGGGTCGCCGACGGCACCCGCGAGGTCCGCGAGATCGGCGCCTATCTGGCGGGCCTGCTGCGCCCCTCCACCGGCTACGCGCTGCCGGTCACCGGCCGCGACGGCCGCGACGGCATCCGGCTGGAGCTCGGCGACGGCGACCCAGGTCTCGGCGCGGAGGGCTACCGGCTGCGGTCCGCCAAGGGCGCCGTCACCATCACCGCCCGAGAGCCCGCCGGGCTCTTCCACGGCGTCCAGACGCTGCGTCAGCTGCTTCCGGACCGGGTGGAGCGGGACACCCGCCAGGCAGGGCCATGGCAGGTCGCGGGCGGCACCGTCACCGACTCCCCGCGCTACGCCTACCGGAGCGCGATGCTCGACGTCTCGCGGCACTTCTTCTCGGTCGCCGAGGTGAAGCGGTACATCGACCAACTCGCCCTCTACAAGCTGAACAAGCTGCATCTGCACCTCTCCGACGACCAGGGCTGGCGCATCGCCATCGACTCCTGGCCCCGGCTGGCCACGTACGGAGGCTCCACCGAGGTCGGCGGCGGGCCCGGCGGGTACTACACCAAGAGCGACTACAAGGAGATCGTCCGGTACGCCGCCTCCCGCTATCTGGAGGTCGTCCCGGAGATCGACCTGCCCGGCCACACCAACGCGGCACTCGCCTCCTACGCCGAGCTGAACTGCGACGGCATCGCGCCGCCCCTCTACACCGGCACCACCGTCGGCTTCAGCTCGCTGTGCGTCCCGAAGGCCGTGACGTACGACTTCGTGGATGACGTCGTCCGCGAACTGGCCGCGCTCACCCCCGGCAAGTACCTCCACATCGGCGGCGACGAGGCGCACTCCACCAGCCACGAGGACTTCGTGGCGTTCATGGAGAAGGCGCAGGCGACCGTCGGGAAGTACGGCAAGACCGTGATGGGCTGGCACCAGCTGACCGGGGCGAAGCCGGTCGAAGGGGCCGTGGCGCAGTACTGGGGCTACGACCGGACGGGCGCCGCCGAGCGGCAGCAGGTGGTGGACGCCGCGAAGAGCGGTACGAAGCTGATCCTGTCCCCGGCCGACCGGTCCTACCTCGACATGAAGTACACCAAGGACACCAAGCTGGGGCTGTCCTGGGCCGGGCTCGTCGAGGTCCAGCGGTCCTACGACTGGAACCCGGCGACGTACCTGGAAGGCGCGCCGGAGGGCTCCGTCCTCGGCGTCGAGGCGCCGCTCTGGACGGAGACGCTGACCGACAGCACGGAGATCGAGCAGATGGCCTTCCCCCGGCTGCCGGGAGTGGCGGAGCTCGGCTGGTCTCCCGCGGCGACGCACGACTGGGAGACGTACAAGGTGCGGCTGGCCGCCCAGGGGCCGCGGCTGACCGCGCTCGGCATCGACTTCTACCGGTCGCCGCAGGTGCCGTGGGCCGGACAGTGACGGGCTGACGCCCGGTACGTACGAGAAGGTGAGCGCCCGGAGGACCGTCTCCGGGCGCTCACCCGTTCATGGGCCCGTCGCTACGCGGCGATCGGGCACTTCGGCTTCTTCGGCGTGCTGAGCGGCTGGGGCGCCGCTGCCGCTGCTGCTTGCCGCCGCCGTCGCCGCCGGGTCCGCCGGGACGGTACGGAATCCGGCGGTGACGCGTTCGGCGGAGGTGGCCGGTTCTCCGGCCGGCCGGTACGCGGTTCCGGCCAGGGTGGAGGAGACCGCCTCCGGGTTGACCGGCAGGGCCCGCGCCGTGGGTCCGGGCGTGGAACGCAGGTCGGTGAAGAAGTCCCGTGCGTTCAACGGGAGAAGCCGCGCGTGGCTGAATTTTGCGAGGGCTTTGCGGACGAGCAGTCTGTTTGTGGTGGTCCAGCGCTCCGGGGGAGGTGGGCGACGCAGTCGGCACGGAGGGTGGTCAACAGCGGGAACCTCCGGTGGTGTTGGCCTGGAACCGTTCCCGCGCGCGGGCGCCGAGCAGGGCGCTCCTCCCCGGTCCGGCGATCTCCCGGATCACCTCGAAACCCATTGGCCCGTGCGGCGCGTGCACGGCGTCGTCACGCCCCTCGGGGCCGACGAGCCCCCGGCGTACCGACGGGTCGGCGAACAGCGCCTCCATCACGGTGGTGATCACGGCGGACGTGAAGCCGTGCGGCTCAGGAAGCGCGGACAAGGGACTCGCCGAGGTACTTCTCCGCGTGGCCGGAGATCAGATCGAGCACCGCGGAGATGTCCCGCGCGGTCGTCTCCGGGTTGAGCAGGGTGAACTTCAGGTACTGGCGCCCGCCGACCTTCGTACCGGCGACGACCGCTTCGCCCGAGGCGAAGAGCGCCTTGCGGGCGTAGAGGTTGGCGCGGTCGATCTCGGCGGGCGAGGTGACGCCGGACGGGATGAAGCGGAACACCAGTGTGGAGAGCCGCGGCCGGACGACCACCTCGAAGCGCGGGTCGGCGGCCAGCAGCCGCCAGCCCTCGGCGGCCCGGTCGCAGACCTCGTCGAACAGCTCGCCGATGCCGTCCGCGCCCATGACGCGCAGGGTCATCCACAGCTTCAGCGCATCGAATCTGCGGGTCGTCTGGAGGGACTTGTCGACCTGGTCGGGGCTGCGCTCCCCGGTCATCCGCCGCGGGTCCGGATACTCCGCGTGGTACGTGACGTGGCGCAGCGTCGCCCGGTCCCGGACCAGTACGGCGGAGGAACTCACCGGCTGGAAGAAGGACTTGTGGTAGTCCACGGTGACCGAGTCGGCGCGCTCGATGCCTTCGAGCAGCCCGCGGCGCCCGCGGGAGGCCAGCAGTCCGCAGCCGTACGCGGCATCGACGTGCATCCAGACGGAGAACTGCTCGCAGAGCGCGGCGATCTCCGGCAGCGGGTCGATGGAGCCGAAGTCCGTGGTGCCCGCGGTGGCGACGACGGCCATCGGGACGGTGCCCTCGGCGGCGCACCGCTCCAGCGCGCGGGCCAGGGCCACGGTCTGCACGCGCTTGTCGCGGTCGACGGGCAGGGAAATGACCGAGTCGGGCCCCAGGCCGAGGATCTTGGCGGCCTTCCGCACCCCGATGTGGCCGCACTCGGAGGTGAGGACGCGCAGCCGGGCGAAGTGCTCGGGCCGGGACGCCACCTCTTCGCGGGCGAGCAGCAGGGCCTGGAGGGTGGACTGCGTTCCGCCGCTGGTGAAGATGCCGTCGGCGGCCGGGCCCAGCCCGATGCGTTCGGCGGTCCAGTCGATCAGCCGGCGCTCGATGAGCGTGCCACCGGCGCTCCGGTCCCAGCTGTCCAGCGAGGAGTTGACGGCCGAGAGCACGGCCTCGCCCAGCACGGCGGGGATCACCACGGGGCAGTGGAGATGGCCCAGATAGCGCGGGTGGTGGAAGTGGACGGAGTCACGGAGATAGACCCCGCTCAGCTCGTCGAGGGCGGCCGAGACATCGCCCAGCGGCCGGTCCAGGTCGATGGCGCCGACGACGGGGGAGAGTTCATCGACGCCGACCCCGCTGAAGGGGCGGTCGGCGGCGGCGAGTCCGGCCGCGACCCGTTCCACTCCTGCGGTGACGGTGCGCCGGTACTGCTCCGCGGTCGTGTGGTTGAGCAGGTGCGAACGCATGAGGGGTCCTCCCGGGTGAGGGGAACGTCATCGCCGCCCTCCGGACAGGGAAAGCGGGGGACGAGGGTGCGATGCCTAAGTTAGGTTAGCCTAACTTGACTTCCGGCGGGGTGATTCCTCGGCCCCGAGAGGTGCGTACGGACGCCGTCGGGCGGAGATGCGGATGCCGTCCGGCGGGAGGCGCGGATGCCGTCCGGCTCGGGCGACTTCCGTCCTCCGGGTCGTGCGTCTCACGTCCTCCGGGCCGTGCGTCCTTCGTCCGGGCTCAGGCGTTTTCGGTCCGGCTCAGGCGTCTTCGGTGGCCGCTTCCGCCCGCAGCTGCTCCTCGCTGAGCCCGCGGCGCCAGTAGTCGACGAAGGTCACCCGCTCGCGGTCGAACCGCCGCTCCTGGGTGAGATGGCGGCGCAGCGCCCGTACCCCGGACGACTCGCCCGCGATCCAGGCGTACGGGGTGCCCCCGGGCAGTTCCGCGGCCCGGACGGTGTCCACGGCCGAGGGGGCGCCCTCGCCCCGTACGAGCCAGCTGATCCTGGCCCTGGCCGCCGTGTTGAGGGCCTGCCGGTCCTTGGTGTGCGGCACCTCCAGCCACACCCGCGCGGTCAGCCCGGCGGGCAGCCACTCCAGGGCGGCGGACGCGGCGGGCAGCGCCGTCTCGTCGGCCCAGATCAGCACCCAGTCGGTGTCCTGGGGCGGCCGGAAGCGGACGGCCGTGTTGTCCTCGGCGGCCGGGCCGAGCGCCTTGAGCGACTGCCCCGGGGCGGACGCCATCGCCCAGCGGCCGGCGGGACCGCTGTCCGCGTACAGCGCGAAGTCGATGTCGACCTCGGTGGATCCATCGGCCGTACGTCGCTGCGCGCGCACCGTGTACGAGCGCATCACCGCCCGCACGTCCTCCGGCAGTGCCCGCCACTCGGCGAACCAGTCCTCGCCGGTGGGCAGTACCGGCCCGGACTGCCCCGGGTGCGGCAGGAACAGCGACAGGCTCTGGTCACGGCCCCCGGCGGCGAATCCGTCGAGCCCCGAGCCGCCGAAGGTGATCCGGTGCATCGTGGGGCTCAGCCGTCGGGTCCGGAGCACGGTCAGGCCGAAGAACCGGAAGGGGGTGATGGCGGGTGCGGGAGCAGTCGTCATACGGGAGTTCCTCCGGTACGGGCGGGGCCCGCGGGCGGACGGCCCGGCCCCGGCAACGGCAATCCAAAGGAAGGTTAGCCTAACCTTTGTGTCTGTGGAATGGGTCGCCGGACGGAATGGGGCGGGGCGCGGCCACCGGCCCCGCCCGGCCCCTTCCCGCCTTCCCGCCTTCCCGCCATTCCGGCGTTCCGCCGTTTCGTGCCCGCTAGTCGGGCAGTGCCGTTCCGGTCTCCTTGACGACGTACGAACCGGTGCCGGTCACCCCGCCCTTGGCTCCCGGCAGCACGCGCACCGTGTTCTCGCCGGGCACCGCCACGGCCAGATCGGCCCTGCCGTCCCGGTTCAGGTCCCGGAGGCGCAGGTCGTAGCCGAAGCCGTCGCCCTCCACCGTCCCTCCGGCGACTCCGGGCAGCGTCTTGCCGATCACCTGGGAACGCGATCCCTTGAGCCCGCCGGAGCCGCCGAGGAACAGGTACGCCCCGCCGACGGAGTTCTTCTTCCCGGCCGCTTCCCACGGAACGCCGACGGCCAGATCGGCGTACCCGTCGCCGTCGGCGTCGCCGGCCGAGAGGGCCTGGCCGAAGGAGTCGTCCGGCTCCGAGGCGCCCGCGACACCGGCGGTCGACTGGCTGAGCTTCCCGCTCCTGGAACCGGGGCCGCTCGCTGTGCCGTACCAGAGGGTCACCGAGCCGCGTCCGCCGTTCTCGTAGTGGTTGCCGATGGCGATGTCCCCGTAGCCGTTCCGGTCGAAGTCGCCGATCGCGGCGTCCAGGCCCGAGTGCGGCTTCTTGCTGTCGATGACCTTGGTCGGGCCCGACGTCAGCCCGCCGGACGCGCCCTTCAGGAACCAGGCTTCGGTGCGGAAGAACTTGTCGGTCCCGTGCACGCCGATGATGACCAGATCGGTCTTCCCGTCCCCGTTGACCTTGCCGGCGGCCAGGCTCTCGCTGTACCAACTACCGTTGGCCTTGTCGTACTTGGTGACCTTGCCGAGGCCGCCGGACTTGGTGAAGCCGCCTCGGTAGAGGTAGGTGTCACTGGCGTTGAGCGTGGCTATGTCGGGCTTGCCGTCCCCGTTGAAGTCGCCCGTGGCCAGGTCGCTGCCGAAGGACCCGTACGCTCCGCCGCCCTTCCGGGGCAGTGCGGTGCCGCCCTTCAGCCCCTTGGACGAGCCCCACAGGATGGTGACCGAGCCGACGGGGGTCTTGCCGGACTCCTCCGCGGGGTTGCCCACGACGAGGTCGGCGTATCCGTCCCGGTTCAGATCGGCATGAGCCAGCGCGGTGCCGAACTGGTCGTTCGCCTCCCCGGCACCGGGGACACCGGCGGAGTCCTGGTGGATGAGCTGCGTACGGGCCGTCAGCCCCTTGGGCCCGCCGAACGTGACCTGGACCGCGCCACCGGTGAAGTCGAGCGAGCCGTCGTGAATGCTGGTGTACGCGTAGGAGGCGGCCAGGTCGCGGTAGCCGTCCCCGTTGAAGTCGTCGTAGTTCTTCGCGGCGGCGGCCGAGGCGGGCGGGGCGAGGGTGAGCGGAGTCAGCCCGGCGGCGAGCACGGCGGCGACGGCGAGGGCCGTGCGGGCACGGGGGGAGCGAGGGGACTGCTGCATGAAGGGCTGTTTCTCCTGCGGATGAGGACCGGGCGAACCGGTGGAACAGGGCCGTGCGCGTCAGCGGGTCACGGCCGTGCGGCACAGCGAAGACCGCTGTCGGTGGCCAAGGGTTGTACGTGGGTACGGGTCATCCGCCGAAGTTCGCCCGGCAGGCGTCGAGCCCCTCGACGGTGACCTCGACGCTCCGGTGCTCCTCCCAGCGGGCCCGGTCCAGCCGCAGCCGCCGCACGGTGACGCTCTCGCCGCGTACGGCTTCGACGTCCAGCCCGTCCGGTACGTAGCCGAGGCGGCGCGAGACGCCGAGCGAACGGGTGTTGCCGTTCACCGCACCCGACGTGGCGTACCGGGCGCCGAGTCCGGCGAAGGCCAGATGCAGCACGGCGGCCCGCATCTCGGTGCCGATGCCCCTGCCCTGGTGCGCGAGCCCCAGCCACGAGCCGGTCGCGACCTCCCGGGTCACGCCGAACTCCCGCCCCGACACGTCCTGCCGCCCGACGACCTCGCCCTCGTGGAGCACGGCCAGACTGAGCGTCCAGTCCCGCACCGACCAGTTCGCCACCGTGGCCAGCACATGCTGGTACACGGCCCGTCCGACCTCGTCGGGCGCCCCCTCGGTCCACGGCACGGTGAACGGCATGCTGTCCGGCGCGTGCACCCCGTCGGCGGCGACCGACGCGAGCGCGTCGAGCAGATCGGGGCCGGGAAGGCGCAGTTCGAGACGGGGGGTACGGACGCGGAGCCCGTACAGGGGCCAGTGTCGGGGTGTCATGACGGGACTCTGCCGGGGCGGGGCGAGCGGTGTCGAGCGAGTTTCGGGGAACGCCGACGGGGCGGCGTACCCCGACGTGGTGTCGGGGTGCGCCGCCCCGGGGGCGGGTGGGGCTGCGGGCGGTGGCTACTTCGGGTCGCGGGTGGTGGTTACTTGGGGTCGCTGTTGAACTTGGCGGTCGACCAGAAGTAGCCGAGCACGGTGAGGCCGACGCACCAGGCGATGGCGAGCCATCCGCTGTTGCCGATCTCGGTGCCGAGGAGCAGGCCGCGCAGGGTTTCGATGGCGGGGGTGAAGGGCTGGTATTCGGCGATCGGCTGGAACCAGCCCGGCATGGTGTCGACGGGGATGAAGGCGCTGGAGAGGAGCGGGAGCAGGATCAGGGGCAGGGCGTTGTTGCTGGCGGCTTCGGCGTTCGGGCTGATCAGGCCCATGCCGACGGCGATCCAGGTGAGTGCCGTGGCGAAGAGGACGAGCAGTCCGAATGCCGCGAGCCATTCCAGGGCGGTGGCGTCGGTGGAGCGGAAGCCGATGGCCACGCCGACGGCTCCGACGAGGATCACGCTGATCACGCATTGCAGGACGCTGCCGACGACGTGTCCGACGAGCACGGAGCCGCGGTGGATGGCCATGGTGCGGAAGCGGGCGATGATGCCTTCGGTCATGTCGTTGGAGACGGAGACCGCGGTGCCGATGGTGGTGCTGCCGATGGTCATCAGCACGAGCCCGGGGACGATGTAGGCGATGTAGTCGGCGCGGTCGGCACCGCCGCCGCCGATGCCCGCGCTCATCACGTCTCCGAAGATGTAGACGAAGAGCAGCAGCATCATGATCGGGGTGAGCAGCAGGTTCAGCGTCATGGACGGGTAGCGCCGTGCGTGCAGGAGGTTGCGGCGCAGCATGGTGTTGGAGTCGCGTACGGCGAGGGAGAGGGAGCTCATCGGACGTTCTCCTTGGGCTGGTTGGGGACGTTGGTCCTGGCGGTGAGGGCGAAGAAGACGTCGTCGAGGTCGGGGGTGTGGACGGTCAGTTCGTCGGCCTCGATGCCGACGGTGTCGAGCCAGTCGAGGAGGGAGCGGAGTTCGCGCTGGCTGCCGTCGCTGGGGATCTGCAACGAGAGCGCCTCGTCGTCGCGGGTGACCTCGTCCAGCGCGGAGGCGGCGGACTGGTACGTGGCCGGGTCGGTGAAGCGGAGCCGTACGTGTCCGCCGGGGATGAGGCGCTTGAGCTCGTCGGCGCTTCCCTCCGCGGCGATCTTTCCGTCGTTGAGGACGGCGATGCGGTCGGCGAGTTCGTCGGCCTCTTCGAGGTACTGGGTGGTGAGGAAGACGGTGACGCCGTCGGAGACCAGCTCGCGGATGATGCCCCACATGTTGTGGCGGGAGCGGGGGTCGAGGCCGGTGGTGGGCTCGTCGAGGAAGATGATCCGCGGGTTGCCGACCAGGGTCATGGCGATGTCCAGGCGGCGCTTCATGCCGCCGGAGTAGGTGGAGGCGGGCTTCTTCGCGGCCTCCGTCAGGTCGAAGCGCTCCAGCAGTTCGGCGGTGACCCGCCGCCCCTCGGCCCTGGACAGGTGGTGCAGGTCTGCCATGAGGAACATGTTCTCCTCACCGGTGATCAGCCCGTCGACGGCGGAGAACTGCCCGGTGACACCGATCGCGGCCCGCACCCCGTCCGGTGACGTGGTGACGTCGTGGCCCGCGACCTGGGCCTGTCCGCCGTCGGCGGTGATGAGCGTGGAGAGGATCTTCACGGCGGTGGTCTTGCCGGCGCCGTTCGGGCCGAGCAGGGCGAACACGGACCCGGCCGGGATGGACAGATCGATGCCGTCGAGGACGGTCTTGTCGCCGTACGACTTGCGCAGACCGACGGCGGAGACGGCGGCCGGTGACGAGTGACTGTCACCCTGCCCAGATGTGGACATGGGCATGACAGAAAAAGGCATGGAGCCCTCCCAATCGGAGGCTGAAGTGGCTGGGGGGTAGCTGAAGTGAGGTGAGGCCGGTGAGGCCAGTGGTGCCGGTGGTGCTAGTCGTGCCGGGGTCAGGACTTGGCGCGGCGGATGTCGATGTTGCCCCAGCGGGTCCGGGCGCGGACCTCGACGGTGTCCTCGGTCTTGTCCGGGGTCTCGGAGGCGGTGAGTGTGTTGCGTACCTGTCCGCGGCCGGAGCTGACGTCGAGCCAGGCGGCGGTGCCCTCGCGGATGCCGATGTCGATGGCGCCGTAGGAGGTCTCCAGCTGGACGGTGCCGCGGGCGACTTCGGTGACGCGCAGGGTGCCGTGGGCGGTGGTGGCGGTGACGGAGCCCTCGGCGCGTTCGATGTCGATGTCGCCGTTGGCGCCGCTGACCCGCAGGTCGCCGGTCGCGGCGCCGACGGTCGTGGTGCCGTGCGAGTTCTTCAGGACGGCGGTGCCGTCGACCAGGCCGACGCGCAGGCTGCCGGAGCTGGTGGTGATCTCGGCCGGGCCCTCGACCCGGTCGACGGTGATCGAGCCGTGGGAGGCGGTCAGGTGGAGCGGGCCGGTCGTGTCGAGGCGGACGTCACCGGAGGACGTCTTCACGCGGACGTCGCCGAGCCGGCCCGCGCCGAGCACCTGGGTCCAGGAGCCGGTCATGTCGACGCGTGAGCCCGTGGGCAGGTCGACCGTCACGTCGACGCTGCCGGTGGGCCCGACGAGGTAGCGCTGCTTGGGTGTCCTGAGGGTCAGGACACCACCCGCGAAGGTGACCTCGGTCTGCTCGGCGGCCCGTACGTCCTTGTCCTTCTTCGGGTCACGGGGCCGCACCTCGACAACCGTGTCGGGGCGGTCGGCCGCGGCGAACTGGATGGAACCCGCGTCCACACGGGCGTTGACCGAGATCGGCTGGGGAGTGTCGAAAGAAGGCATGGCTGTCCCGTCCTCTTGGGTCCTCGTGGCGTCCCCGCTGGTGGGACGTGGTGTGGGTGAAGTGGTGCGGGCGGGGGTGCGGCTAGCGCACCCAGCCCGTGAAGTTCTGTCCGACGGTCTGCGCCTTCTCCGTCGTACGCGGCCGGGAGCCGCCGTCGACCGCGGCCGACACGGCCCGCACCAGCCACGCGTTGACCGACAGGCCCTCGCGGTTCGCGGCCTCCTCGGCACGCGCCTTGAGGTGGGCGGGCAGCCGCAGATTGACGCGGGCGGGGCCGCCCTCCTCGCCGTCGGCCGGGGCCGGGGCCCTGAGCGGTTCGAGGGGTGCTGCGGGCTCCGCGGGGGCGTCCCCCTCGGTGGGCGGCAGCACCACCACGAAGTCGGGGTCGAGGCCACGCAGCCGTACGTCGACCGAGCCCGGGGCGAGTTCGCGGGTGATCTCGTCCGTCGCGGCGGAGAGCACATTCAGCATGGCCAGCCGGGTCGCCGACTCCAGGGGAGCGGTGAGCCTCTCTGCCAGCTCGCGAGCTTCGTCGCCGCCGGCCGCGGCGGCCACCGCGAGTTCGCGGCGGAGGGTGTCGACGTACGGGGTGAGGTCCATGACGCAATAGTGGCACCACAATGGCTCCATGTGCAAGCCATGTGGTGACATTCTTGGGTCGGTTGTAGCTGAAATCGCTCTGACCTGCGGAGATGTGGTGGCACCGGTCTGGGAAAGTGTGGCGCCATGCATGCGTGAACGCTTCCGGGGGCGCGGAATGGCACCGGATGGCGCTGGACGGCGCCGCGTGGCACCGGATGGTGCCAGGCCATGCCACCACAAGCCTTCAGACCGGGTGACCGGATGACCGCTCAAACAGAAAGCCGCCGTGCGCCCCGCATCCGGACGCACAGCGGCTTTCCCCGAGCCGTGGTCACCGCTCAGGCGGGCAGCCCCAGCTCCCGGGCGATCAGCATCCGCTGGACCTCGCTCGTGCCCTCGCCGATCTCCAGGATCTTCGAGTCGCGCCACATCCGGGCCACCGGGTACTCGTTCATGAAGCCGTAGCCGCCGTGGATCTGGGTCGCCTCACGCGCGTTGTCCACCGCGACCGTCGAGGAGTACAGCTTGGCGATCGCCGCCTCCTTCTTGAACGGCTCGCCCGCCAGCAGCCGGGACGCCGCGTCGCGCCAGCCGATGCGGGCCATGTGCGCGCGCATCTCCATGTCGGCGATCTTGAACTGGATGGCCTGGTTCGTACCGATCGGCCTGCCGAACGCGTGCCGCTCGGCGGCGTACTTCACCGACTCGTCCACACAGCCCTGCGCCAGGCCCGTCGACAGGGCGGAGATCGCGATCCGGCCCTCGTCCAGGATCCGCAGGAACTGCGCGTACCCGCGGCCCTCCTCGCCCAGCAGGTTCGCCGCCGGGACCCGGACGTCGGTGAAGGACAGCTCGCGGGTGTCCGAGGAGTTCCAGCCGACCTTGGAGTACGGGGCGGCGACCGTGAAGCCGGGGGTGCCGGAGGGCACGATGATCGAGGAGATGCGCGGGGCGCCGTTCTCCTTGCGGCCGGTCACCGCCGTCACCGTCACCAGCTCCGTGATGTCCGTACCGGAGTTGGTGATGAAGCACTTGGATCCGTTGATCACCCACTCGCCGCTCGCCTCGTCGAGCACCGCCGTCGTGCGCGTACCGCCCGCGTCCGAACCGCCGTCCGGCTCGGTCAGGCCGAACGCGCCCAGCGCCTCGCCCGAGCAGAGCCTCGGCAGCCACTGCCGCTTCTGCTCCTCGGTGCCGAAGCGGTAGACGGGCATCGCGCCCAGCGAGACCCCGGCCTCCAGGGTGATCGCCACCGACGAGTCGACCCGGGCCAGCTCTTCGAGGGCGATCCCGAGGGCGAGGTAGTCGCCGCCCATGCCGCCGTACTCCTCCGGGAACGGCAGCCCGAACAGTCCCATCCGCCCCATCTCGCGCACGATCTCGTACGGGAACTCATGGCGCTCGTAGAGGTCGCCGATCTTCGGGGCGATCACGTCGTGCGCGAACTGCTCCACGGTGCGGCGCAGTTCCTCGTGCTCGGCGGTCAGCCGGTGATCCAGGGACATGTGGTGTCTCACTCCTTGTGGGAGAGCGCGCGGACGGTACGGGAGGGGCTGGGGCGGCCCAGCTGTTCGGCGAGCCACACGCTGGTGGCGGTGAGCGCGCCGAGGTCGACCCCGGTGTCGATGCCGAGGCCGTCGAGCATCCACACGAGGTCCTCGGTGGCGAGATTGCCCGTCGCGCTCTTCGCGTACGGGCAGCCGCCGAGGCCGCCCGCGGAGGAGTCCACGGTGCTCACCCCGTGCTGGAGCGCGGCGAGGGTGTTGGACAGCGCCTGGCCGTACGTGTCGTGGAAGTGCACCCCGATGGTGTCGGTGCGCACGCCCCCCTCGTTCAGCTCGGAGAGCAGCGCCCGTACGTGGCCGGGGGTGGCGACGCCGATCGTGTCGCCGAGGGACAGCTCGTCGCAGCCCAGGTCCATCAGCGCCCTGGCGACCCGGACGACCTGGTGGACGGGGACGGGCCCCTCCCACGGGTCGCCGAAGCACATCGACAGATAGCCGCGCACATGCACCTTGTCCGCCTTGGCGCGGGCCACGACCGGCTCGAACATGGCGAGCGACTCGTCGACGGTCCGGTTCAGATTGCGGGCGGCGAACGTCTCGGTCGCCGAGCCGAACACGGCGATCCGGCGGGCCCCGAGCGCCAGCGCCCGGTCCAGACCGCGCTCGTTCGGCACGAGGACCGGCAGCGCCACGTCCCCGACGTCCGCGATGTCGCCGAGCATGGGGAACAGCTGTTCCGCGTCGGCCAGTTGGGGCACCCACTTGGGGTGGACGAAACTCGTCGCCTCGATCGTCGTGAGCCCGGCGACGGCGAGTCGGCGGATGAACTCCGCCTTCACCTCCGTCGGGACGACCGCCTTCTCGTTCTGGAGGCCGTCGCGGGCCCCGACCTCGTGGATGCGGACCCGGGGCGGCAGGTCCGGGGCGGGCACCTCCATGGGCAGCCCGTGCGGTCGTGCGGTCATGATTCCTCCCCGGCTGCGGCTACGGGCGCCACCACGGCCAGGACCTGGTCCATGGCGACCGTGGCTCCGGCGGTGACGTCCAGTTCGGTGACGGTGCCGGCGTGCGGCGCGGAGATGACGTGCTCCATCTTCATCGCCTCGACCACCAGCAGGCTCTGCCCGGCCTCGACCTCGTCCCCGACGGCCACCTTCACCACCGTGACCGTCCCGGGCATCGGCGCGGCCAGCGTGTCGGCCCCGGCGCGGGCGGCGCCGCTCAGGGACGCCTCGACCGGGTCGTGGTCCTGGACGTGCCAGGTGTCGCCGTCGCGGCCCAGCCAGTGGCCGCCGCGGTGGAAGTGGTGGGTGACGCCGTCGAGTTCGACGGTCACGCCGTCCGGGGTGACCGTCGCTTCGCGGGGGGCGGCGTGCGTCGCTGGTTCACCTCCCGGCACTCGCAGCGGGAAGACGAGCGGGGCCGGTGCGCCGCCCGTGCGCCAGCCGTTCGGTACGGAGAAGGGGTCCGTCCAGCCGCCCGCGTCCGGCCGGGGATCCAGCGCGTCACGCCGCAGCGCGGCAGCCGCCGCGTACACCTCGTCCGGCACCCCGTCCGGGACCAGCCCGTCCGCCTCGCGCTCCACCAGGCCGGTGTCCAGCTCGCCCGCCACCACCGCCGGGTGGGCCAGCAGACGGCGCAGGAAGCCCGCGTTGGTCGGGACGCCCAGGATCACGGTGTCCGCGAGGGCCGCGCGCAGCTTGCGTACGGCGGTGGCGCGGTCGGGGCCGTACGCGATGACCTTCGACAGCATCGGGTCGTACAGGCTGCCGACCGGCACGCCCTCGCTGAGCCCGGAGTCCGTCCGCACCCCGTGGCCCTGCGGCTCGCGCAGGGCCAGCACCGTGCCGCCGGAGGGGAGGAAGCCGCGCGCCGGGTCCTCGGCGCAGACCCGGGCCTCGATCGCGTGCCCGGTCAGGGTGATGTCGCCCTGGGCGTACGGGAGGTGTTCGCCCGCCGCGACCCTCAGCTGCCACTCCACCAGGTCGAGGCCGGTGACCAGCTCGGTGACCGGGTGCTCGACCTGGAGACGGGTGTTCATCTCCATGAAGCAGTACGCGGCGGGGTCGTTGCCCGGGACGATGAACTCCACCGTGCCCGCGCCCACATACCCGCAGGAGCGGGCCGCCTGGACGGCCGCCTCACCCATCGCCGCCCGGGTCTCCTCGTCCAGCAGGACGGACGGCGCCTCCTCGATGATCTTCTGGTGGCGGCGCTGGAGCGAGCACTCGCGCTCGCCGAGATGCACCACATGGCCGTGCGCGTCGGCCAGCACCTGGATCTCGATGTGGCGAGGCCGGTCGATCCACCGCTCCACCAGCAGCGTGTCGTCGCCGAACGAGGCACGGGCCTCGCGCCGGGCCGCCGCGATCTCGTCGGCCAGCAGCGCCTCGTCGCGGACCAGCCGCATGCCCTTGC
The DNA here is from genome assembly GCF_026340105.1 of Streptomyces sp. NBC_01433. NCBI lineage: Bacteria > Bacillati > Actinomycetota > Actinomycetes > Kitasatosporales > Streptomycetaceae > Streptomyces > Streptomyces sp. NBC_01433. The sequence goes on from NZ_JAPEPM010000001.1 coordinate 3,866,470, forward strand.
CGCCGCCGCCCGCCGAGGGCTTCAGCAGTACCGGCATGGCGATCTCGCGCGCGGCGGCGGCCAGTTGGGCGTCGGTGAGCCCGCTGCCCGAGGAACCGGGCACCACCGGCACCCCGGCCGCCGAGACGGTCTCCTTGGCCCGGATCTTGTCGCCCATCAGGGAGATCGCCGGGGCGGGCGGCCCGATGAAGACCAGCCCCGCGTCCGCGCACGCCCGCGCGAAGCCCGCGTTCTCGGCGAGGAACCCGTACCCCGGGTGCACGGCCTGCGCACCGGTGCGGCGGGCCGCGTCCAGCAGGGCGTCCACGCTGAGGTAGCTCAGCGCGGCGGGCGCCGGGCCGATCCGGACCGCCGTGTCCGCCTCCCGTACATGCCGGGCGTCCGCGTCCGCGTCGCTGAAGACGGCGACGGAGCGCACCCCCATCTCCCGAAGGGTCCGGATCACCCGGACGGCGATCTCGCCGCGGTTGGCGACCAGAACGGTGTCGAACATCGTCATCTGTTCCTCACATCCTGAAGACGCCGAAGCCGGGCCCGGCCGGGTCCTTCTGGGGCAGCGGGGCGTTGGCGCAGGCGGTCAGGGCGAGACCCAGCACCTGCCGGGTGTCCAGCGGGTCGATCACCCCGTCGTCCCAGAGCCGGGCGGTGGCGTAGTACGCGTTGCCCTGGGTCTCGTACTGGGCGCGGATCGGGGCCTTGAAGGCGTCCTCGTCCTCGGCGCTCCAGTCGTCGCCGAGCTGGTCGCGCTTGACGGTGGCCAGCACGGAGGCGGCCTGCTCGCCGCCCATCACGGAGATCTTGGCGTTGGGCCACATCCACAGGAAGCGGGGGCTGTAGGCCCGGCCGCACATCGAGTAGTTGCCCGCCCCGTACGAACCGCCGACGACCACGGTCAGCTTCGGCACCCGCGTGCAGGCGACCGCCGTGACCATCTTCGCGCCGTGCTTGGCGATGCCACCGGCCTCGTAGTCGCGGCCGACCATGAAGCCGGAGATGTTCTGCAGGAAGACGAGCGGGATGCCGCGCTGGTCGCACAGCTCGATGAAATGCGCGCCCTTCTGGGCGGACTCGGAGAACAGGATGCCGTTGTTGGCGACGATGCCGACCGGGTGCCCGTGGATACGGGCGAAGCCGGTGATCAGCGTCGTCCCGTACTCCGCCTTGAACTCCTGGAACCGCGAGCCGTCCACCACCCGCGCGATCACCTCGCGTACGTCGTACGGGGTGCGGGAATCGACCGGCACCGCCCCGTACAGACCGGCGGGGTCGACCTTCGGCTCCTCGGCCGGCCGGACCGACCAGGGGAGCGCGCCGCGCTCCGGCAGCGTGGCCACGATGTTCCGGACGATGCGCAGCGCGTGCGCGTCGTCCTCCGCGAGATGGTCGGTGACCCCCGACGTACGGGAGTGGACCTCGCCGCCGCCCAGCTCCTCGGCCGTGACGACCTCACCGGTCGCGGCCTTCACCAGCGGCGGACCGCCGAGGAAGATCGTCCCCTGGTTGCGGACGATGACGGCCTCGTCGCTCATCGCGGGGACGTACGCCCCGCCCGCCGTGCAGGACCCCAGCACCGCCGCGATCTGCGGGATACCGGCCCCCGACATCCGGGCCTGGTTGTAGAAGATCCGCCCGAAGTGGTCCCGGTCGGGGAACACCTCGTCCTGCAGGGGCAGGAAGGCCCCGCCCGAGTCGACCAGATACAGGCACGGCAGCCGGTTCTCCAGCGCCACCTCCTGGGCGCGCAGATGCTTCTTCACGGTCATCGGGTAGTACGTGCCGCCCTTGACCGTGGCGTCATTGGCGACGATCACGCACTCCCGGCCGCTGACCCGCCCGATTCCGGCGATCACCCCGGCCGCCGGGGCGGCGCCCCCGTACAGCCCCTCGGCCGCCAGCGGGGCCAGCTCCAGGAAGGGCGAACCCGGATCGAGCAGGGTGTCCACCCGCTCCCGGGGCAGCAGCTTGCCGCGTGCCACATGCCGGGCGCGGGCCTTCTCACCCCCGCCGAGCCGTGCCGTGCTGAGCCGCGTGCGCAGCTCCTCGGCGAGCGCGTGATGCGCCGCCTCGTTGGCCTGCCAGGCCTCCGAGGCGGGATCGGCCGCGCTCGTCAGGACCGGTGCCTGCTGCATCGTGTCGAGCCCCCTTGCCCGTACCGCGATTGTTAATGAGCGTTAACGCATTGCGTTCAGGTTAACGAGCGCTAACGGCCCTGTCTAGAATGAATCCCCATGAGCACCCATGCCGCCGCCCGCGTCGCGGCTCCCACCCGCCGCGAGCAGATCCTCCGGGAGGCCGCCCGCCTCTTCGCCGAGCGCGGCTTCCACGGCGTCGGCGTCGATGAGATAGGGGCCGCCGTCGGTATCAGCGGCCCCGGCCTCTACCGCCACTTCCCCGGGAAGGACGCGATGCTCGCCGAGCTGCTGGTGGGCATCAGCGAACGCCTGCTGGCGGGCGGCCGGCTCCGCGTGTCGCAGGACGCGGCCGACGGGGACGGCTCCCCGCGCGCCCTGCTCGACGCGCTCATCGAGGGCCACATCGACTTCGCCCTGGACGACCGCCCCCTGATCACCCTCCACGACCGCGAGCTGGACCGGCTGCGCGACACGGACCGCAAGCGGGTGCGCCAGCTCCAGCGCCAGTACGTCGAGGTCTGGGTCGGCGTCGTCCGCGAGCTCTATCCGGACCTGGCCGAGGACGAGGCCCGCGTCACCGTCCACGCCGTCTTCGGCCTGCTGAACTCCACCCCGCACCTGGCCCGCCCCGAGGCGCTCCCCGGCCGTACGGCGACGGCGGCGCTGCTGCACCGGCTGGCGCGGGGGGCGTTCGACGCGGCGGCCGGTTCGTGAGGTCCGGCAACCTCAGGGGCGTGTGAGGGCGTCTCTCCTCCCAGGACGGGCAGGAGACCCAGGACGCGACGGGACGCGACAGGACGTCCCGGATGAGATTGGACGTCCAGTGCACGCGGGACGTCCAGGGCACGCGGGACGAACGTACGAGGGGGATACGACGGATGACGGTCACGCTGGCTGAAGAGATCATGTTGCTGTCGCTTGACGACGAAAGCGGTGCGGCGAAGGGGCGGACGGCCGCGGGCTGGGGCGTGGCGGGCGGCATTCTGCTGGAGCTCGCCATGGCGGGCCGGGTCACGGTGACCGGCGGCCGGATCGAGGTGACCGACGCGGCGCCGACCGGTGACGTGCTGCTCGACGGAGGTCTGGAACGGATCGCCGCCTGGACGAAGGGCTCGGGCAGGCGCAAGGCGGCCGACTGGCTCACGAAGGACCAGAGCAAGGGCGTGCGCGCGGCGGTGGACCGTCTGTGCGAACGCGGCCTGGTGACCGAGGAACGGCACCGGGCGCTGGGCCTGTTCCCGACGCGGCGCTACCCCGAAGCGGACGGCTCCGTGGAGCGGGAGCTGCGGGACCGGCTGAGCGCCGTCGTGCTGGACGGCGCGGAACCGGACGGCCGTACCAGCGGACTGGTCGCGCTGCTGCACGCCGCGAACATGCACCGCCAGGCATTCCCCGACCTGCCGCGCAAGCGGGTCGCCCCGCGCATGGCGGAGATCGCCGACGGGCAGTGGGCGGGCGACAGCGTCCGGGAAGCGATCCGCAACGTCCAGGCGGTGATCACGGCCGTCACCGCGGTCACCGTGATCACCGCGACGGGCTGATTCCGGGCCGACCCGGCAACAGGGCATGACCGAAGCCGCCTCTCCGGCCGGAGGGGCGGCACCATCACGATGTGCGAGGGACGAGTGCCGCACCACCATGAACCGCTCCGGGAGATATCCGGGGCATCGCCTCCCGAGACGTCCGGTGAGCCGCCCCGGGAGACGCCGGGCGCAACGCCGCGAGGGGCGCAGCTCCGGGAGACGTCCGGCGAAACGGGGGAAGCGCGGCTCGGCGCGGCGGGGGAAGCACGACTTGGCGAAACGCGGGAAGCGCGGCTCGGCGCAACGTCCGGGCCCTCGCCCCGGCCCTCGCGCCGGGAAACGGTCGAGCGGAACCTGTGGGCCTCACCGGCGCTCTTCGTCCTGGCGGCCTGGGCACTGTTCCTGGCCGGGGACCTGGCGTCCACCGACCGCCTCGCGGACCTCGCGTGGATCAGCTACGCGGTGGGCTGGCTCCCGGCCCTGGTGATGCTCGGCCGGTCCCTGATCCGCCGCGCCAACCCCGGCTACGGCGCGGTGTTCTCGTTCGGCATCCTGGTGCTCATGGGCACCCTGTTCCTGGGGAATCACGCATGACGCACCTCCCGCCCCCGCCCCGCTCCGCCGCCGCCGGGACGGCCGCCGTGCCTCCGGGTATACCGACCGGGCCCCGGCGGCACCGGATCGTGGAGGTCGACGCCCTGCGCGGCTTCGCGCTCGGCGGCATCTTCCTCGCCAACGTGCTGGTCATGGCCGGGATCGAGGGCCGTCGCGGCGGTGGCCCGCTCACCGGCGGCGTGGACTACGCCGCGCTGTGGCTGGTCACGATGTTCGTGCAGACCAAGTTCTACCTGCTGTTCTCGTTCCTCTTCGGCTACAGCTTCACGCTTCAGATGTCCTCGGCCGCACGCGACGGGGCCCGCTTCGCACCGCGGATGCTGCGCCGGCTCCTCGCCCTGTTCGTCCTCGGCCTCCTGCACGCCGCGCTGCTGTACACCGGTGACATCCTCACCATCTACGCCCTGCTCGGCCTGATCCTCTTCGCCGCCCGCGACGCCGCCCCGGCCCGGATGTGGCGAGCCGCCCTCTGGGTGTACGGAACCGTCGCCGCCCTCTACCTGTTCTTCGCGGCGGCCGTCACCCTGCTGGACCCGGCCGACGACGGCGACGCGGCCGGCCTCGCCCGGCAGACCGCCGAACTGACCGCCGCCTACCGGGGCGGCGCGGGTGACGTGATCCGCGCGAACATCGGAGCCTGGCCGGACATCCTGGCCGGTTTCCTCATGATGGGCGGCATGGTCGTCGCCGCCTTCCTGGCCGGATACGTGGCGGGCCGGCGTGACCTGCTCACCGGCATCGTCGGCCGCGTCGACCGGCTGCGCCGGATCCTCGTGGGCGGGCTTCTCGTGGGCCTGCCCGGCGGGGCGCTCATGGCGGCGGGCGCGGTCGGACCGCTGTCCGTCCGCTGGGAGATCCTGTTGTTCGTCGTCGGCATGATCACCGCCCCGGCACTGAGCGCCGCCTACGCGAGCGGCCTGCTGCTCTGGTTCACCACACCGCGCGGCGCCGCCCTCGCCGCCCGGCTGGCCCCGGCGGGCCGCATGGCCCTGACCAACTACCTGACGCAGTCGCTCGTCATGGCCCTGGTCTTCACGGGCTACGGTGCCGCGCTGTACGGCCGGGTGGGCGCGGCCACCGCCCTGGGCGGGGCGCTGCTCTTCTACGGATGCCAACTCGCCTTCTCCGCCCTGCTGATGCGGCGCCACCGGCTCGGCCCGGTGGAGTGGCTGCTGCGCACGGCAACGCTGTGGGGCCGGCCCCGCCGAGGACCGGCCCCACCTCCCGCGTAACGCCTGCCGCGCGGCGGCGGCCTACCGGGCGGCGGCGGCCCCTTCCCGCGCGGCTGCCGCCTCCCGGGCCGAGACGGTGACGCGGTCGACCCGCATCGGGTGGCCGGGCTCGGTGGCGGGGCCCGGACTCGCTCCGTCGGCGAGCGGGAGCTTGCCGCCGACGGCCACGTTCAGGATCAGGAACACCCCGTGGTCCACCGCCCGCTTCCAGGTCGGGCCGTCCATCGCGGCGGCCGTCACCCGGTGGTACAGGCGCCCGTCCAGATACCAGCGCACCTGCTCCGCGCCGGGGGAGAGGTCGACCTCGACGGCGTACGAGTGGAACGCCGTACGGCAACCGGGGCACGGCTGCGGCCCGGAGGTCAGGCCCACCGGCTCCTCGCAGGGGCCGCCCTCCAGGACGCCGCAGTGCATGCTGCCGAACACGGTGTCCCGGCCGTTGACGGACTCCATGATGTCCAGCTCCCCGACGCCCGGCCAGCCCGTGTACCCGTCACGCAGCGGCGCCCCCAGGGTCCAGAAGGCCGGCCAGTAGCCCGCCGCCCCGGCCCCCGCGACGTCCGGCAGCGCGATCGACGCCTCGATCCGCAGCATCCCGCCGGGCGGCGGCGCGAAGTCGGAGCGCCGGGTCTCGATGCGGCCCGAACTCCATTCGCCCGCCTTCCTGGTGGGGACGATCTCCAGCGCGCCCTTCCCGTCGAGGCGGACGTTGTCCGTCGAGTCGGTCATGGTCTCGATCTCGCCCGTGCCCCACTGCGGCGCGGGGCAGCCCGGGTAGCAGGTGCCGAGGTCGTACCGCCAGTGCGCGGCGGACGGGCGGCTGCCCGCCGGGCCCTCGAAGTCGTCCCGCAACAGCTCGGTCCACCCGTCGGCCCCGGGCGTTCCGGGGCGGCTCGGTGCGGGCGGTGCGGGAGTTGCGGGTACGCCGGGCGCGGGCAGTGCGCCGGATTCGCCGAGCAGCCGCTCCAGCCGGGGGGTCAGGACGACGGCGGCCACGTTGGTCAGATGGGCGTCGTCCCGGTAGAGCAGGACCCGGTCCCGTACGGCGGGGCAGACCGGTCCGTCCCCCGGGCACAGGACGGGGTTCACGCTGATGCTCCGTACACCGGGCAGCGCGCCGGACGCGATCCGCCGGGCCAGCGGATCGGCCGGTACGGCGTCCTTCCGGGCGAACGCGCAGGCCCCGGGGTCCTCGGGGCGGCCGGAGACGCACGCGGGGATGTCCGTACCGGGTACGGGGGTGTCCTCGATGTAGACGATCGGCACCCCGAGCGCGCGCAGGGGCTTCAGCGTCTTCTCCCAGCCCTGGGCGAGGAGTGCCGGGTCGGCGGTGTAGCGGTTGAGCGAGGCGATCACGATGAGCCTGGGCTTCGGCTGCTTGCGCAGCCGCTCCAGGGCGTCCGCCCGCCAGGTGTCGCACTCTCGATAGATACGGCCCAACTGCGGGCTGTTCACGGCAAGTTGGGGCAGTGGGCAGCCCTGCTTCACCAACTCCTGGAGCGCCCAGCCGCGTTCGGCCGCCAGCGCGAGCATGGGCGAGAACCACTGACCGGCGTGCGAGTCGCCGAGCAGCACGATCCGGTCCGGGCTGTCCGTCGCGCCGAACAGGCACGCGGGGCTGCGGGTCACGGTCGGCGCGACCTCGCACTCACCGTCCGGCGGGAAGTCCTTGCGCGCCTGTACGGGGTTGGGCACCACGGGCCCGTCCGCGAGCCGCGCACCGGTGCTCCGGTCCAGGAGCGAGGGCCCGGCGGCGGCACCCGGTGCGAGCCCCTGGAGATCGACCGGGGTGGCCGGGCCCAGCAGCCGCAGCGTCGTGGTGCCCACCACCAGCGCCAGCACGACCGGCAGGATGATCGCCGAGACACCCACCGCCAGTCCGCGCCGGGGGAGTTCGGAGACGGTCCGGCTGCGGCGCAGCGGCTGCTCCACCCAGCGCATGGTGGCCAGGGCGGGCAGCGTGGACGCCACCGTCAGGGCGGTCCGCGCGGGCCAGCCGAGCGCCCCGAACCGGGCCTCGGCCAGCACGAGGACGGGCCAGTGCCAGAGGTAGAGGTTGTAGGAGAGCCGCCCGATCGCACGCGGTGCCCGCCCGGCCAGCAGCCGCCCGACCCCGTACGCCCCTTCCACGTACCGCTCGCCCCTGCCGGGGATCGCGGCCAGGATGACGGCCGCCGTGCCCAGCGTCGGTACGAGCGCGGCGTAACCGGGGTACGGGGTGCTCGCGTCGTACGACAGGACGCACCAGACGATCGCCGCCGCTCCGGCCCAGCCGCACAGCAGGCGCAGCGGACGCGGCCCGCGCATCAGATGCCAGGGCAGCAGGGCGAGCAGCGCCCCGGCACCGAACTGCCAGACGCGCGAGGGCGTTCCGAGGTACGCCAGCGATACGGAGGAGTCCGTCCAGTACAGGGACAGGGCGAGCGACCCGAGGGCCAGCACGGCCGTGACCAGGGCCACGGCGCCGCGCACCGCCCGTCCCCGGCGGACCGCGCGGGCCGCGACGGTGACGATCACCGCGAGCAGCGGGGCCCAGAACAGATAGAACTGCTCCTCCACCGCGAGGGACCAGAAGTGCAGCAACGGGCTCTGGTCGTGCCCGGCGGCGAGATAGTCGGTCCGCTGCGAGACGAACCGCCAGTTGGCGACGGACAGCGCCGCCGCCACGACGTCGTACTCCAGGTCGGTGCGCCGCAGCGGTACGGTCAGCCAGGCACCGGCCACCGCCACGGCGCCGAGCACCACGGCGGCCGAGGGCAGCAGCCGCCGGGCGCGGCGGGAGAAGAAGTCGCCGAGCCGGATGCGGCCGGTGGTGACGGCCTCCCGGACCAGCAGTCCGGTGATCAGGTAGCCGGAGATGACGAAGAAGATGTCGACCCCGACGAACCCGCCCGCCAGGCCGGGTATCCCGGCGTGGAAGGCGAGGACCGCGAGAACGGCCACCGCGCGCAGACCTTCGATGTCGGGCCGGAACGCGGACCGGTGCGGGCTCGGCCCGGATTCGCCGCCGGAGCCGGTCGCGGGCGCGGCGGCCTTCCGGCGTCGGCGCGGGGTCATGAGGAAGGGCATGAGGATGGTGCCTTTCACGTCAGCTCAACTCAGCCAGGGGAGCATCGGGTTGACGAGCCCGGAGGCGAGCAGGCCGGTCAGCAGGAGGACGGCGGAGGCGGCCAGGGTCTCGGGCCAGCGCCGGGGCAGCATGCGGGTCCGGGCGCGGAGGCCGGTGACGAGGCCCGTGACCGGATTGCGGACGGGCCCGGTGCGACCGGCGGGCTGAAGGGCGGCAGCGCGTGCGGCGGCCTTGGTCTTCACGGTTGCCGTTGCCGTTGCCGTTGCCGTTGCCGTTGCCGTTGCCGTTGCCTTGGTCTTCGCGTCCGCGTTCGCGTCCGTCTTCGCCTTCGCGTGTGCCTTCGGGCGCAGTTCGGCCAGCAGGTCGCGGATCAGCGGCACGTTGATCTGGCACTGCACCAGGAGGTACAGGACCAGGCCCCAGTTGGGCTCCCAGCCGTTACGGGCGACAGCCAGCGCGAGCCCCGCGGCGGCGGCCCCGTTGGACACGACGAGCCAGACCAGCGAGACGCCCACCACCCGCCGGGCCATCCCCCCGGAGGCCCCGGTACCGCGGGCGCCGGTGGGCACCCAGGCGGCGCTGCGCCCCCGCAGCGTGTGCACGAAGGCGGTCGCGGCGGCCACGCTCGTCAGGACGTTGGCGCGGATCACCTCCACCCGCCAGCGGGTACGGCTGACGCGCGGCAGCAGTACGTGCCAGAGCCAGAGCGGCGCGAGGAGCGGCAGCACGTGCCAGGGGCGGATGTGGTCCGGGTACAGGAACATCATGACCAGCGGCGGCAGCGGTGCCGCGAAGGTGTTCACCGCCGCGGTCAGGTATCCGACGACGCCTTCGTAGAAGCACAGCCGCATCCGCCAGGGCGCCCGCATCCGCCGCAGCACGGGCGTCCCGAGCAGATGCAGATTGCCCATGGCCCAGCGGTACTGCTGGTTGACGAAGGCGGTGAGGTGGTCGGGGGAGGTGCCCTTGGCCACCAGCACCGGTACGTACTGGGTGCGGAACCCCTGTTCGTACAGGGCGAGTCCGGTGTACAGGTCCTCGCTGTGGTCGAGCCGGGCGAAGCCGCCCGCCAGGTCGATCGCGCTGCGCCGGTAGACGGCGTTGCTGCCGCAGCAGATGGCGGCGTCGCTCGCGTCGCGCGACGGCTGGATCCAGCGGAAGAACCATTCCTGCGCCGATCCGGCGGCGCGCTGGATCCATCCCATGCCCTCGTCGGTGTCGAAGCACTGCGGGCTCTGCACGATGCCGACGCCGGGGTCGGCCAGATACGGGACGAGGTGGCGCAGGAAGTCCGGCCGGGGCGCGAAGTCGGCGTCCAGGATCGCGATGAACTCGGAACCGCTCAGGGTGAGCGCGTGGTTGAGGTTGCCCGCCTTCTTCAGGTGCCCCCGGTCGGGACGTACGACGTAGGTGTAGCCGTGCTCGGCCGCCAGCGCGGCGACCTCGGGCCGGTCGGCGTCGTCCAGCACCCAGACGGTCAGCGCACCTGGCCAGTCCACGGCGGCGACGGCACGGTAGGCGTTGGCCAGCACGGGCAGCGGTTCGCCGCAGGTCGGCAGGTAGAGGTCGACGCCGGGCAGCGCGGCGGGCCGCCAGGCGTGTACGAGTACGTCGTGCGACCGCCGGGTCAGCCGGCGCTGACGCAGGCTGTTCAGCGAGGAGAGCAGCAGGGCCACGACATTCAGCCCGAGGACCGCGAGGAACGCCCACAGGGCGGGTGTCCGCAACGCGAAGGTGAACATCGTCGCCGCCGTGAACACGAAGGCGAGCGAACTGCTGACCAGGACCCAACGGCGTTGTGGACCGAAGTACCAGTAGAGCTCGTCGTCGGACGGTGGTTGCGGAAGATGACACACGCTCATAAAGCCCCCCACGGCTGCGTATGTGGCAGTTTCAGGTGGCCCACCCTAGTACCAAAGGTATAGACCACTTCTCCGGGAGTGCGGGAACTGGCGGAATCGGACACGGAATTGGCGTGACTCCGGTGGTCCAGACCTCTGTGTGTATCCATTCGAGCGGCCGGGCCCGTCCGGCCTGCGAAGGAGCAGGTCACGCGGGGGTGAACAGTCCGGGAAGACTTCCGCCACGGGCCGACGAGCGGCCGAATCCGGGCCGGCGAGCGGCCGAAGCCGGGACAGACGAGCTGCCGAAGCCCGGACCGTGACCGCCGGGTGCCCGCCCGGTTTCCGTCCGACGTCCAGCCCCGCGACCGCGACTGCCCGGCGCCCGGCCCGTGACTGCCCGGCGCCCGGCCCGTGACCGCCCGGCGCCGCTCGGTGACCGTCCGACGTCCGGCCCCGCGACCATCCCGTCCGGCCCTGCGACCTCCCGTCCCGCCCGGTGGACAGGACATCCGGCACGCGGCGCACACCGGACGGCACAATGGGTCCATGCCGATACCCAGCCGCGCCGCCCTCGTCGACCACCTCGTCCGTACGCGTATCGCCGGGGATGTCGCCACACCCCGCGACAACAACCTCTCCCACTACCGCAAGCTCGCCAACGGCGACCGCCACTACTGGCTGGGCCTGGAGCTCGGCGACCGCTGGACCGACGAGCAGGACGTCCTCGCCGTCATGGCCGAGCGGTGCGGCGTCAACGACGACCCCGCGCACCGGCAGGGCCAGGACACCATCGACCCGGAGCTGACCGTCGACGGCCTGGAGCGGATGGCGGCCCGGCTGCGCAAGGCGGCCGCGGGCTCCGAGCGCGTCCTGTTCGCCACCGGCCACCCGGGCGGCCTGCTGGACGTGCACCGCCAGACCGCGGACGCGCTGCGCCGGGCGGGCTGCGAGATCGTCCGGATCCCGTCCGGGCTGATGGCGGACGAGGGCATGGTCTTCCAGTTCGCGGACGTCGCCGTGCTGGAGCGTGGGGCGACCCTGTGGCACACGCACTCCCCGGCCCCGATGGCGGCCATCCTGGACGCCATGGAGCAGCAGGGCCGGCCGCTGCCCGACCTGGTCGTCGCCGACCACGGCTGGGCGGGCTGCGCGGGGCAGCGCGGCCTCGACTCGATCGGTTACGCGGACTGCAACGACCCGGCCCTGTTCCTCGGCGAGTCCGAGGGCACCCTCCAGGTCACCGTCCCCCTGGACGACCACGTCACCGACCCGCGCTTCTACGACCCGATGACCGACTACCTCCTGGACGCGGCGGGCCTGCTCTGAGCCCGCAGGCGCGCGCCTGCGGGCTGCCCGAGCCGCGCACACGCCCGAACCGGCAGGGACGCCAGGACACCCGTCCGGACACCCGGCGGGCGCGCCGTGCCGCGCCCCGGGGTGAATCGCCCGTGACGCACGCGATCGGACGCGGCCGACCGGACCGGTCACTCGGACGTGGTCACTCGGACGTGGCCACTCGGACGTGGTCACTCGGAAGCGGTCACTCGGACGTGCGCGCCTCGCGGGCCCGGCGCTGTTCGGGCCCCGGCGTCGGATCGAGATAGACGCGGCGGATGGACGGAAAGCGTTCCCGCAACTGCGCCTCCGCCTCCTCGCAGGCCCACTCGACCTGCTCGGCGCTGGCCATGTCCCGGAAGTCGATCTTCGCGGCGATCAGGAGCTCGGTCGGCCCCTGGATGAGCGTGGTCAGCTCCAGTACGTCCACGATGTGCGGGACCGACAGCAGCTCCTCGCGCACCCCCGCCCGCATCGCCTTCGGCAGCGGGCGGCCGATCAGGAGCTGGGCGTTGGACCGGCCGAGCACCCAGGCCACGTACACGAGCAGCACACCGATCAGGATCGAGGCGATGCCGTCCCACACCCCGGAGCCGGAGAGCTGCCCGCCGAGCAGCCCGCCCGCGGCCAGCAGCAGACCGACCAGGGCCGCCGAGTCCTCCATCACGACGGCCTTGACCGCGGTGTCGGGGGTGTGGCGGAAGTAGTACGCGTCCGGAACGCGCAGCTTCGCCGCCTCGCGCCGCACCTGTCTGACGCCCGTGCGCAGGGAGTAGCCCTCCAGCAGGAAGGCCACCCCGAGCACGATGTACGAGATGAGCGGATCGCCCAGCTCCTCGCCCTCGACGAGCGTGTGGACGCCGTCGTAGACGGAGAAGACGGCGCCGCCGACGAACGTCGCGATGGAGGCGAGCATCGCCCAGATGTACCGCTCGGGGCCGTAGCCGAGGGGATGGTCCTCGTCGGCGGGCTTCTCGCTCCGCTTGAGCGCGGTGAGGAGCATGACCTCGGTGACGGTGTCGGCGACCGAGTGCGCGGCCTCGGAGAGCATCGCGCTCGACCCGCTGATCAGTCCCGCGACGGCCTTCGCCACGGCGATGCCGAGATTGGCGACCGCCGCGACGATGACGGTGAACGTGGACTCCCCACCACCGGATTTCTCGTCACTCATGGTGGGGAGTATGTCCGAATCGGCGGACCGCGGCCTGTTCGGCCCCGATGACCCGCGGCCCGTTCGGCCCCGATGAACCGCGGCCCGTTCAGTCCCGGGGGACCCGGACCACGCCCTCCTGGATGACGGTGATCGCCAGCTGCCCGTCCTGCGTGTAGATGCGGGCCTGGCCGAGACCGCGCCCGCCGGACGCCGAGGGCGACTCCTGGTCGTACAGCAGCCACTCGTCGGCCCGGAAGGGCCGGTGGAACCACATCGCGTGGTCCAGGCTGGCGCCCACCACGTCCCCGACCGCCCAGCCGCCGCGCCCGTGGGCGAGCAGCACCGAGTCGAGCAGCGTCATGTCGGAGACGTACGTCGCCATGCAGACGTGCAGCAGCGGGTCGTCCGCGAGCTTGCCGTTCGTCCTGAACCACACCTGGGAGCGGGGCTCGCGCGGCTCCCCGACGGTGCCGAACGGCGGGGCGTCCACGTACCGCAGGTCGACGGCGGCCCGCGCCTCGATCAGCCGGTCCACGACACCCGGGTCGCTGAACCGGTCCGCGTACCGGGGCAGCATCTGGGCGGCCGTGGGCAGCGTCTCCGGATCCGGGGCGGCCGGCATGGCCGCCTGGTGCTCCAGCCCGTCCTCGTACGTCTGGAAGGACGCCGAGAGGTGGAAGATCGGCTGCCCGTGCTGGACGGCGACGACCCGGCGCGTGGTGAAGGACTTACCGTCGCGGATCCGGTCGACGCTGTAGACGATCGGCGCGCCCGGGTCCCCGGCACGCAGGAAGTACGCGTGCAGGGAGTGGGCCCCCCGGTCGTCCGGGACGGTGCGGCCCGCGGCGACCAGCGCCTGGGCCGCGACCTGGCCGCCGAAGACCCGGGGCACGACCGCGCTGCGGCTCAGGCCCCGGAAGATGTCCCGCTCGATCCGCTCCAGGTCGAGCAGATCGAGCAGGGAGTCCAGTGGTGCGCTCATGAAGGGAACGTAGCCGCTCTTACAGACCCATGGACTTGGCGATGATCGATTTCATGACCTCGCTGGTGCCGCCGTAGATGCGGTTGACCCGGTTGTCCGCGTACAGGCGGGCGATCGGGTACTCGTTCATGAAGCCGTAGCCGCCGTGCAGCTGGAGGCAGCGGTCGATCACCCGGTGCGCGACCTCGGTGCAGAACAGCTTCGCGGACGCGGCCTCCGCCGCCGTCAGCTCTCCGGCGTCCAGCGCCTCCAGCGCGCGGTCGGCGACGGCCTGGGCCGCGTCCACCTCGGCCTGGCAGGCGGCCAGCTCGAACTTGGTGTTCTGGAACGAGGCGACCGTCTTGCCGAAGACGGTGCGCTCCTGCACGTACTGCTTGGCGAAGCCGACGGCCGCCGCGGCCTGCGCGTACGCGCCGAAGGCGATGCCCCAGCGCTCGGAGGCCAGGTTGGTGCCGAGGTAGCCGAAGCCCTTGTTCTCCTCGCCGAGCAGGTCCTCGGCCGGAACCTTGACGTCGACGAACGCCAGCTCGGCGGTGTCGGACGTGCGCAGGCCGAGCTTGTCGAGCTTGCGGCCGATCGAGTAGCCCGCGGACTTGGTGTCGACGGCGAAGAGGGAGATGCCGAAGCGGCGGTCGTCCTCGCGCGGGGCGGAGGTACGGGCGCAGACGATCACACGGTCGGCGTGCACGCCACCGGTGATGAACGTCTTCGAGCCGTTGAGGACGTAGTGCTTGCCATCCTCGGAGAGCTTCGCGGAGGTCTTCATACCCGCGACGTCGGAGCCGGTGCCCGGCTCGGTCATCGCGAGGGCCCACATCTCCTCGCCGGTGGTGAACTTCGGCAGCCAGCGCTTCTTCTGCTCGTCGGTGGCGAGCATCTTGATGTACGGCAGGCCGAGCAGCGTGTGCACGCCGGAGCCACCGAAGGAGACACCCACGCGGGCGGTCTCCTCATAGATGACGGCCTCGTACTTGTGCGAGTCGATGCCCGCGCCGCCGTACTCCTCGGCGACCTCGATACCGAAGATGCCCAGCTCACCGAGCTTGTGGTAGAACTCGCGCGGCACCTGGCCGGCGGCGAACCACTCGTCGTAGACGGGTACGACCTCGGCCGCGATGAAGGCGCGGATGGTCTCCCGGAACGCCTCGTGGTCCTCGTTGAATACCGTACGGCGCACGGGTGCCTCCTTGGTGGCTGTCAGCTTTCGGCTTCGTCCGCATGGCTAAGCGCTTGCTCAGCCACCCATTGAAGTTACCCGGCAGTCACGGGGCCTGTCCAGGGTGATACTCGGCACGCACACACCCCGGACCCGGCACTGTCAGTGGTGTGGTGGAGGATCGGGGCATCGGATCTTCGGGCCTGCGGTCTTCGGGCCTTCGAGCGAGCAAGGGGGGATCGCCGTGGCGATCACGAACGAGCAGGTGGCGGCGCACAAATTCCTGGTCCCGCTGTACGAGGACGACTACTACCCGGACCACGTGCTCGACAAGGGCAAGGCCGTCCTGCTGCACCTGTGCGAGCGGATCGAGGCCGAACACCCCGCGGACCTGGCGGCGTTGTACATGCTGACCGAGGTGGCGACCGAGGCGTTCAACGACCTGGAGGCGGAGTTCGAAGCGGCGGGCAGCGACATCGAGACGGTCGCCCGCGAGGAGATAGGCGAGGCGTTCTGGTTCATCGCGATGGCGTACGGCTTCGAGGACGCGGACGGGGAAGAGCTGATCTCCGCCCGGGAATGGTGACACCTGCGCACCACATGGACGACGCGCAGGGGCGAATGCGCCACGAGGTACCCCGACGCGATCACCGTTGAGCGGTGGTGCCGGCCCCGTCCAGCGCTTCCCGGATGATGTCCGCGTGCCCGGCGTGCTGGGCCGTCTCCCTGATCAGGTGCAGCAGAATCCGGCGCGCCGGCCAGTGGACCGTCTCCGGCGGGGACCAGGGAGTCCTGGGCAGGGGCACGCTCCTGTCCATGTCCGGCTGAGCCCTCACGGCCCCTTCGATCGCCCGCGTCGCCTCCGTGTACAGCTCCAGCAGCCCCGGGAGCGTTTCCCCCTCCGCCATGCGGTACTGCTCCATGTCGAGCATCCCGTCCGGCAGTTCCCCGTCCCCCCTGGCCAGGATCTGTGCCCACACCCGCTCGCCACTGGCCAGGTGCTTGACGATTCCGCCCAGCGTGAGTTCGCTGACGGTGGTGCGGCGCATGGCCTGTGCGTCGGTGATGCCGCGCACGGTGATGAGCAGCAGCTCCCGCTGCTCGGCAAGAGCGCGCAGCAACTCACCGCGCTCGCCGGGGGGAAACGTGGCCGGACTGTCCGTGGAAGTGGTCATGGGCCGACCGTAGGCCGGAATTAGGTCAGTACATGTCCTCGACAGATCGAACGGAGTCTGCGCGCGCGTCCACTGACGGGCGATACCGGCGACCACTTATGAGCCGCGTTGGAAGCCGGACGTACTCAGGATGGAGCGGATTCAGTCCTGGCCCGTCCTCCGGGGCGCTTCGAGTACGGCGTTGCTCAGCGAGATAAGGGGGCGCTTCCCGCGTTGTCCTCAAGTTTCCCGGCGCGGAATGAGACGCCTCTCAGATCGAGGGCGCCTGCGTTGTCCCGCATGAACTCGCCGCCCCGCTCGTACATCAGGATCAACGGCTCGTAGAGGTCGGGGAGGCCATCAGCCCCGACCGCCGGGTGTTGCACCCGGAGTTCCGCCAGGCGTACGGCACCGGCACAGGTGGTCTTGACGAGCCCGCTCAACCGGGTGCGCAGGAATGCGTCCAGCTCGTGGGCGATGTCCGGCGACAGCTGGAAGTTCGGGTCCACGTACCTTGTGATGTCGAAGAACGGCCACGAACTCTTCGCGGGAAACGCCTCGGCCCACAAGGCGGCCCGTCTCAGGTACTCCCGCATCAACAGCTGACGCGACATCACGTGCGCGAAAGCGTCGTCCCAATCCCCGTCCCACTCGCCCGCGCGGAGCCTCTCCAACATGCCGGAAGCCGTCCGGTCGCCTCGGTCATCGATCACGTCAGCTCAATTCCCTTCGACTGCGTGCGTGCTCACCCAGCGTCCGTGTGGCGGCCGGCCGCCGAGGCCGTCGCCTACGCGTGAGGGGAAGGCCGGGTCTACGCGGAGCCGGTGAGCTTCTCCGTCAGGGTTTCGATGAACGTGGCCGCCTCGATCTCGGCGATCCGGACGCGGTCGATGTCGTGGTGTCCGAGGTCGTACAGCCTGAGGTATTCGGTCGGCTCCCAGCAGAGATTGCGGGTGAAAGCCTCGTCGTACGTCCGGTCGTCGTCGACGCGCCGCCGGACGGTGCCGCGCGGGCTGTGCCGGGGATACCCGTCGCTGATCTTCGCGTAATACGTCATCTCACCCTCGGCGTCCAGCGCGTCGAGGGTGGCCGGGGCGAGTGTGAGGAAGGGGGTGGCCGAGGCGTTGCTCTCCACGTCCCGCAGCGGGATCATCACGCCGTTGAGGTCGAGGTACTCCTCCAGGTAGTAGCCGCCGCCACGCTCGTACATGAGCAGCGGCGGCTCGTACGGGTCCGGCGGATCCGTCGGCAGGGCATGGTGGACATCCCGTAGAGCAGCCCACCGGACAGCTCCTCGACAGGTGGTCCTCAGGGATGCCGGGGCGAGATCCTTGAGAAGCTCCTCCACCTCGTCGGAGACATCGGGCGAGGCCACGATTCCGGCGTCGACATGCTCGGCGATGTCGAGGAACGGCCAGGACCGCTCGGCCTCGTACGCCAGGGCCCACAGAGCTGCCCGTCGCAGGTACTCGCGCATGAGCAGAGCACGCGAATGGGTATGGCCGAAAGCCGCAGAGTCGTCAGCCCAGTCCATGGCGCGCAACCGGTCCAGCACGGCACGTGACGGTTCGGCGCTCACTTCGGTCTCAGCCCCTTGGCTCACAGCTTGGAGAACGCCCTTCATGAACTCGTCCAGTACTCCAGCTGTAGAACGTGATCTAGCTGGCGACTGTCCCGTACCAGTGGAATCTGGCCGTTGCCGCCGGAGTCTAAAGGGTCAACACCCGGCCAAGTCCAGGAAGTACTTTCAGGGAAATTTGGTGCTTTTCGGTAATTCCTGCACTCGCTCACAGAGCGGGCTCCTCCGAGAAGCACAAGCACCGGCCCCTCTTCCTCTTTTCCTTCGGGGCGGGATACCTCTTGAGGAGACGTACAGCCTGCGCAACCCAGGGACGGAGTCACCATGAACGACGATCTGTTACCCGAATCAACGAGAGACCAGGGCGCAGTCACCGAAGCGGAAAAGCTGAGCGCGGGGGAGAGCGGCTGGTATGTCGACACCCGCTGTACGAACTGCGACGTCGCGCGTCAGCTTGCCCCTGAACTCATACGCGAGACCGCGGGCCGCTCCGAGATGATCCGACAGCCGCGGAACGGGGCGGAGGCGCGGCGGTTGCACGCTGCCGCGTTCGCCTGTCCCGTCCGGTCGATCCGCCCTTCCGGCCGACGACTCGACGATGCCCTGGATCCCTTCCCCCTGGCCCTGGACGACGATGTTCACCTGTGCGGGCACAACTCCCCTCGCACGGCCGGGGCCAATTCCTACCTGCTGCGCCGGCCGTCCGGCACCGTGATGATGATCGATACGCCCCGCTGGAGCAGCACGCTGGCCACGCGGTACGAGGAACTGGGTTCCGTCACCGATGTCCTGCTCACTCATCGGGACCACGCCGCGCACGGCCGCCGCTACGCCGATCGCTTCGGCGCCCGGCTGTGGATTCACGCGGATGATCTCGACGCCGCACCCGACGCCGACCATGTCCTGCGCGGCACGGATCCGGTCGAGATCGGTGAGGGCGTGACAGCGCACCCGCTCCCGGGTCACACCCGGGGCAGCGTGCTCTATATCGCCGACGAGCGGTACTGCTTCAGCGGCGACAGCCTGTACTGGTCGCGTACGACGGCCGATCTGGAAGTAGCCGAGAGCGTCACCTGGTACTCCATCGAGGAGCTGGGCGCTTCCTTGGTGCGAACCGCCGACCGGCTGCACTTCGAGTGGCTCCTGCCGGGACACGGCGACCGCAAGCGGCTCCCCGCCCGGGAGATGACCACGCGAATGAAGCAACTGACGGCCCGCGTCCAGATGCTTAGGCCCAGGCCCATCGATTTCACCGCGATGCGCTACTGATGAGTTCCCATCGGCAACCTGACGGGAGCCCCACGAGAATGGCTGGGCGGGGCCATGTCTTGCTGGCCGGGCCTGGTCCCGGAGAGGGTGCGGCCACCGATGATCACCGGTGTCTGGCGACATGAGCCGACGGTGGCCGTAGAGCACAGCATGGGTCCAGCCCGGTGGCAGGACATGTTCGAGTTACTGATGTGCCGTTTCGCGGGGTGGTTGGTTCGGGTGGATCCGCGGCGCCGGGCAAGGGTGCGCTGGTGCTCGGGTCGCTGCCGGACCTGCCACGCAAGAATTGCTGGACGCTCGCCGAGTACGTAGGTGATGCGTCTTCGGACGGTGTTGAGTGTCCAGTAAGTTCTGCGGAGCTCCAGCGCGTCGATGAGGGCGGGGCGAAGCCGACCTGGTGCCTGCGGACGTAGTGGTAGAAGAGGTTGATCGGCGGGTAGAGCAGGCCCTGCAACAGGTCCTCCGGAGTGATGCGGGCCACCGCCGGGTCGGATGCCTCGATCGTGGCGATGAGCTTGTCCGCAAGCCCGGGTTGCCGGAGCCACCAGCCCTGCAGTACGTCCACCCAGTGGTAGATGTACTCGTCGTACTGCCCTTCCGGGGAACGCAACCGTTCCAGCGGGATCTCACTGAGCTGCGTCATGCGCTCCTGGTCATGGCAGCTGACAGCCAGCCAGAACGCTGTCAGCCAGGTAGCCGCGTCGGCTGCCGACATCGGGCCGGTCGCCGGGATGGTTCGCAGCTTCCGGTTGATCCGGCATTCGACAGTCCCCTCACTCACACCGGTTGCGGCGAACAGTGCCGAGCCCACTTGCATCGCGTTGACCGTGGCCTCCCACGGCTCAACAGCTGCCGACCGGGGTCGATACCGCACCTGGCACGCAGGGACATGACAGCAGAGCTGAACGTGGAATCGATCAGCACCGTTGTTCCCTCAGGGCGATCGACTCCCTCTGCCAGGTCTTCGCTGAGCCCCTCCGAGAGCTGTTCGGCATCGCGCCCTGCGGGCAGATTATGCCGGGCGATGGTAGTGGTCACGGAAGAGGACCCTTGCTGATGTCGAATCGCCGGGTGCCTGGAGTTGACCGTGACTCGCGATATCTGCCCGTGCCCGTCCCGCGGTCGGCGCCAGCACGCCATGGCCGAGCCGAAGTCCCACTCGACACTGCAAGATCAATTGGCATCCAGGGCATGTCTGCCCGTTTTTCCGGGTTATTCGGGTGCCGATCTGCACAGAATCCAGAACTCATTCATTAGCCACCGCTGGCCAGGAGCCGGTGGGCTCAGTGAAGTTCGTGCACTGCCGCCGGGGCTAATGTTGATCACAGGTCGAATGGAATCAGAGTTATTGATCTTCGTCCAGTGAGTCGAGGTTTTCGTTGTCCAGTGAGCTCAGCGGCTCGCTATCGATGTGGTCCTCCCGCGTCGTCAAGCGGACGCGATGGGTGATGAAATCAGTGAAACCATTCTCGACCCAGAACGCGCCACCTCTTTCAAAAAGGACGATCAATGGTTCGAATGGGGCAGGTAGATTTGGATACTTTGAAAGTGAAGCGGTCGATAGTGAAGTCCAGTTCAAGGCGGCATGACAGATTTTCCCGACCAGTGGGCCGCTTGCTTGATCGAACAGAAAGGCATCAAGGCGGGCTGTGGTGTCTGGATCCGGGCGTGCGGAAGGATCTACACTTCGTGCCATATCAAAGAAAGGCCATCGCTCTGAATGACTTACATCGAAAATCGAACGATCGGCATGTTTTTGGAATTCCTGAACCCAGAGTGCGGCTCGATGGAGGTACTCGCGCATCAGGCGGGATCGTGATGCACCGTGGGTGAAGTCACACTCGCCAGCTTGCCAATCGATGGCGGAGATTCTCTCTACCAGAGAGGTCGCGGTCTGATTTTTCATTGGGATTCAGTCCCTTCGTCGCCGCGTCTATCGGTGATCAGGTGGTGTTTCGATGTGACCCGGCCATGTTCGATGGATCTCGGGTCTGCCTGGCTCCCTCTGTCATGACGCGCACGCGGCTGGAGCCGACCACCACTCGCGACACCTAACCCGTTCCCGTCCTGCAGTCGACGCCAGCACGCCAAGCCCGAACCGAAGCCTCCCTCGACACCGCGAGATCAATGGCCACCCAGAGGGTGTCTGACCGTTTCCCCGGGTTATTCGGATACCAACTGGCGCAGTACCCAGAATTGACTTTTCACCGTAGGTGCGGTTCCGGTAATGCGTTCGGCGATGGTGCCGCTCGGTACTTGTCGGAGTTCCGTGAGCGCCGCTGAGGGGATCAGTCCACTATCGTGCCCCTTTTGCAGCCGGTCCAGCCAGAAGAGTCTGCCCTGTACTCGCCTGACTCTTCGAGAACATCCACCCGATCGGCCAAGTATTGGCCCGGTCGTCTTGCGTACGGCTCGGGGTCTGGCCGCATCATGTCGTGTCGATCAATGAATTCGGTTCACCCTTTCCAGGGCGAATGACGCTTTGTTGACTCTTTCCAGCATATGCAGTGTGTGATCGGAAATTGGTTGTTCTCGCCCAGGCGGATGCTACCGGGAGACGGTGTGACGTGGAATGGCTGTGGTCACGGGCTCTCACCCGCGAAGATTTTGAGATGCGAGGTTCGATCCAGTAGGCACTCATTGGGTCGACCTATGGCAGAGCTACGTATACATTCCAAAACGCAACAACGAACCACCGGGGGCGCGTAACTCGGTGTGTCCTCAGGTGGGGAATTCGCCGATCCAGCTGCGCTGGAGGAGGTGCTTTGGAAGGTACTCGGACTCGACCTCGACCGGCATGCCCGCGTCCTGCGCCATACAGGCGATGGCCAACGGGCCCAGGGCGACAAGGCCGTCGCCGCTCAACGAGCGGGCCTCGTCTGCTGTCCAGTACTCCTTGTGCCACATCAGAGCCCCCACCAGGGACTCGGTGAATGCCTGGTTCTCCCTGCGCAGGTATAGCTGGAAGAGCTCAAGTGGCGGGTAGAGGATCTTCAGCATCAGTTCGGTGTCGGCGATCCGTGCCTGCTCCGGCGCGGTGCCCTGGACGGCGATGACCAGGGAGTCCCAGACCTGCGCGCGGCCGAACCAGAGGTGCTGGAGTGTCTCGATCCACGCATAGACGTACTCATCGAACTCCGCACCTGAAGCACGCAGGAATGACACCGGAACCTGAGCCAGCTGGCTCACCCGGTCGTTCTCGCGGCAGATTACCGCCAGGTAGAAGGAGGTAAGCCAGTTCCCAGCGTGCAGGTAGTCCTGTGGGCCGGTCCGGGGGAGTGTGCGCACCTCGTCAAGGGTTCCGACGCGGCAGGCCACCGTACTCTCCTGCGTGGTACCGGCGAGGAAGAGCGCGGAGCCGACCTGCATGGCCAGGACCCATGACTCCCATGTGTCGAGTTCGCCCGCTGTGGGGTCCGGAAGGCAGTGCCACTTCGCCGCCCCCAGTGAGAACGTCAGGGCGTCGTAGCGGTCGTCCTCGGACGTCTCGATGCCCGCGATGGCCTCCTGTGCGGCCGCGATGACAGGCTTCATGGCCTCCGCGGCGTTGTCCGTGCGGAAGTCATGGCGGGGAATGCGCGTTGCCATCTGCTCTCCTCCAGTTAGATCTTGAATTGCTCTATCACTGCTCCAGCGTAGAGGCCGTTGATGTCCTCCTTTGCCTTGACCAGGACGTACCTCAGCTTGCCCGCTTTCAGTGCGGCGCGGAGATCCGCGGCGATCTCGGCCTCCTTTCCACCACGGGATGTCATCTCGGCCAGGATCGTTCGAATGTATGGCTTGGTGCCCTGCTGCACTCGCATGCCCTGGGCACCGCCGTGGTCGCTCAGGTTGTGCGGGTCGGGGTCGGCCTTGCCTTGGCGCCAGTCGGGATCGTTGGACGGAGCTTTCTCCTCCACGATCAGGCGCTCATTGTTGGGAAGCTCGTACGCCCCATCGAACATGTTCGCGCCGTTGGGCGTCTTTGGGAGGTCGATCACCTTTGCCGGGGGAAATTCGTGCGGGATGACGTGGAGCACTGCGGCCCGGTTGCCCAACGCCTCTGAAATCTTGCTGTTGTTGGGAACACCGGGAAGCCGGGTGTCGTAGGCCGCTCGTGCCAGCTTGACGGCGTCGAGGCGTGCTGACGTGCCCTCCTCTTTCAGCTTCAGTTCTGCGTTGTTGAGGTCGACGGACACTCGGCGGTCACCGGAGACCTTGTTCAGCTCGGGCAGCACTCCATCGGGGACCGAGCTGGTGCCCAGTGATGTGGGGCTGAGTCTCGTCTCGCGCGGTCCGGTCGGCAGGTCGTGGATGGCGATCCACTTGCCGTTGGCGTCCAAGGTCAACTGCGGTAGCTCGACACCGTCCTCCAGATTGACGATCCGCCTACGGCGACCAAGCTTGTTGTAGCGCTCCAGTCGCCAGGCCTTGTCGGCGTTCGCCAGCTCGACGTGCCTCTGCTGGAGCTCCTTGCGCCGCTCCGGGGTCAGCTCCTGGTCGCTGTTGTGCGTGCTGGTGCCCATGGCGTCGTCCGAGCGGGCGCCCGGGATAACGGCGTCGTCCGCGCCGCGGCCGCCGCCCGAGCCGGAGCCTTCGGAGCCGTGACTTCCCGGGGCGGGGCCGTCGGTGTGGCGCGCGCCGGGGCCGGGGGCGTCCGGACGGGGTCCCGTAGCGAGCGGGGTGTCGCTGGGGCGGGACGGGCCGCCGCGAGGGGTGTCGGTCACGTCGTTGCGTGGGAGGTTGCCGCCGACGTGGCCGCGCGGCTCGCTGTGGTCGCCGCCCCGGCCCCCAGGGGTGTTGTCGAATCCCCCCGTGACGTGAACGCCATTGTCCCCAGTACGGACCGGGTCGGAGATCTCGCTGCCGAGTCGAACGGCGTCGTCGCCTCCGCGGGCACCGACGCCGGCCAGGACCGGTGCCTCTTGGCGGACCGGAACCTCCACCTTCGGCTGTTCCGTGTCCAGGGCCGTGTCCGGGGCCTTTTCGACCTTGGCCTTGTCGGCCCGCTGGAAGAGGGTGCCGTCCTCCTTGTAGAGGTTGCCCTCGATGTCGGCGTACTTCGCGGGTCCGTCATCGAAAGGCCACTTGACGGTGTTCGGGGGCAGGGTGACCGTGCCCTCGGGGAGCTTGATGGCGCCATCGACGAGTTCGGTCGCCCCGGCCGGGACGGGGGTGTCCTTGGGCAGCTGAATCGTTCCGTCCGGCCGTGTGAGGGAGCCCTCGGGCAGACTGAACGCACCCTCGTCGATCTTCGGGATCTCCACGGCGCCCGAGCCCTTGAGGCCGGCCATGACGTCGCTGATCTTTGTCAGGCCCGCGCCCGCGCCCTTGAAGACGTACGTCATCGGGTCGATGATCCGGCCCGCCTTGCCCGCGAAGGACAGCGCCTTCGCCGCGACGGCCGCCTTGCCCACGCCGGACACTCCGCCGCCGGCTCCGCCGGTGAAGACGGTCGTCAGGACGTTGAATGTCACCGCACCCGCCGCCCGCGAGGGGTTCTCCCCCCACTGGTCCCACGCCAGGAGCGCCTTGCCCGTTTCCTTCATCGCCCGGCGCGAGTCGCGGGCGAACCCCGGCAGGCGGTCCTCCGGGGTGGCCCAGAGCAGGCCGGGCGCGGCGATGGTGAGGATGACGCCGGTGGTGAGGTCCTGCAGTCCGCTCCACGCCTGCTTCGCCGCGTCCCAGCCGTCGGTGCCGAACAGGGTGCCCAGGCCCTTGATCGTGCCCCACACGCCGTCGACGAAGACGCCCTTGGTGAAGTCCCAGAGGTGCTCGCCCAGGTGCCACCACGGCTTGGACTCCTCGACCGGGTCGCCCCAGGGCAGGCCCTTGGCGTGCTTGAGGGCCTCGGCGTCGTAGCCGTACGTGCCCTCCTTGCCGGAGCCGTCGTCGGTCTTGAGTGGGGTGCCGCCCACCAGGGCCACGATCTTGGCGTGGCAGGCCCTCTCCACCGTCTGGAACGCGGCCCAGGTCTCGGCGATCTCGTTGTGGCGGTTGTTGTTCTCCTCGACCAGATCGCCGTCCTCGCGCCACTTGTCGTCCGCGTTGGCCTTGACGAGGAAGGCCCCGGCGTCGCGCTTCAGTTCCTTGAGCTTTTCGACCAGCGGGTAGGCGTCGTCCGAATACGTGCTCAGCGCGTTCGCGATGGTGCTCAGGTCCGACTTCAGGGAAAGCCCGGTATCCGCGATCGGCTTCGTCGTCGCGAACAACTGCTCCGCCTCGGGAGCCCGGTAGAAGGCCTGCAGGCCGCCGAAGCTGCTGTGGACGTCACCGGCGGTCGTGGAGATCGTCGCCCCGCTCTTCGTCAGGGCGGTCACCTGCGTGTCGAGCAGGGCGAGGTTCCCAGTGAAGACCGGGATCCCTTCCAGGGCGACCGGATCGTTCTCGCTCACTTGCGGCCCCCCAGATCCTTCAACAGATCCAGCCGGACGGACTTCGCCGCGTCCTGGGCCTGCTTGGCCGTGTCCAGGTCGCCTTCCACGTACTCGTTCGTCGCCGTGGCCGCGCCCAGCACGGCGGCCTGAATCCGCTCCGCAACCGACGTCAGCTGCGGCTGACGCTCCTTGAGGTACTCACCCAGCGCCGCGGCCACCGGGCCCATCGCCGTTCGGGAAAGGAGTTCCTGCCCCGGGGCCACCGGGCCCTGCAGGGGGGTGCTGGCCGCCGTGCCCGGCACCGCCGTACCCGCGGCCTGCGCTGCCTCCGACATGGCCTTGACCATCGCGTTCAACGCCTTCTCCAGGTCACCGGCATGCCCGCCGACCACCTTCAACTGACCCTGAACACCCTGCGGCTTGATATCCCACGCCACCATCGAAGCCCCGCCCCCCTGAACACCCGAACCAACACATCACGACCCGCGGAGCGCGAACTCAGCCGATGCCGTCCACCGCTGCCTTCGCCCGCGCCAGCGTCTGCTGGGCGGTGCCGTCGTTCTTCTCCAGCGTCGTCCTCAGCAGCTGGATGATGTTCCTGACCTCCTGCGAGGTCGCGTTCCAGCGCAGTTCCTTGCCGTGGTACTCATCCGCCACGCCATCGGCCGCGAAGTCGTTCATCGCCGCCTTCACCTGGGTGTCCCGCGCGGTGATCACCTGCTCCAACTGTGCGATCACCACTTGGATGTTGCCCTGCACCTCGGTCGACGCACCCGTGTCGTACGAACGCCGGTCACTGTTGCCCGCCATCAACCATCACTCCCCGTGAGAAAACGAAAACCCGCAGACCGGCCGGTGTCAGCGGCCCGAGAAACGCGCCGCGTCGAAATTCGCGGACGCCATCTGCGTCCGCGCGTTCTCGCCCTGTTCCTGGTCACCCGAACCGAACGCCGCGTCCATCCCCGACTGACCGCCCAGGATCCCGGAGAGCGAAGCGTTCAACGCCGCCGTGATCTCGTCCGAGCGATTCTTGAAGTCGTCGAACGCCACCTTGCCCGCGCCGTTGAACTTGCCCTCCAGCGGCTCCGCGGCTGCGATCAGCTGCCGGATCAGGACGCCGAGGTCGGTACTCGCTCCCTGCGACTGCGACAACAGGTTCGAGAGGACCGACGCCCCCATGTCGAACTTCATCAGTTTCCCCCGCCACGTCGAAAGATCGTCTGCACGTTCATATCTATCAACCTCCGCATCGCTACTGCAATCTGCAATCGGCCAGACTTGCCTATGGGCTGACTCATGACATCCGACCGAGACCGCTAGGCGCCTTTGAGATGGCGCATCAAGAGTTCGAAGTCCTGCCAGCCCGACAAGTCCGAAGGGTCCCCCGGCAACGGGTAGTACAGGGCGGGCCGGGACTTCGGGCCGAGCGGGACGGGCGGTTCGGACAGCGGCGTGCGGCGTGCCCGGTCGCCGGGCATCCCGCGCACCTCCTCCGGGCCGAGCACGAAGGCCAGCGGAACTCCCGGGCCCTCGAAGCGCGCGGGTACGGCCACATCGCGTCGGGCTTTGCGAACTTGTACGAGCATCGACTGAAGGCGGTGCCGGGTGGCAAGCGTCTCGGCAACCCCGGTCAGGGCCTCCACCGGAGGTTCCTCGCCGCTTCCGTAGCCGAACGCCAGCGTGACGTGCTCCTCCACGCCCGCCTTCGTACGGGTGACGCGTACCGTGGCGATGCCCGGCCGGTCGCCGTTGCCGACCACGACCAGCCAGGTGGGCTCCGGAGCCCTTCCGTACGCGAGGTCGGTCAGCCGGCGCAGTGACCACGGCAGGTTCGCCGGCTCGGCCGTGCCCCATCCGGCCGGCGGCTTCCCGGTCAGCTCCCGCCATACCGACTCCAGCCCGCCGCCCAGAACCAGCCGCTCGTCCGCCGGGTGCACCATCCGGAAGGTCAGGGCGAGCTGACGCTCGCCCGTGTCCGCGGCCTCCTGGTAGGCGGCCGCCACCGGGGTGTGCGGGTCGTCGTCCGTCGCCGACGGGGAGGCGACCGGCGCGAACATGCCGTCCTGCCAGCGCAGTACGGCACCCGTCAGGCCGTCGTAGTACCCGTCCCGCTCGTCCTGCACGATCCACCGCGACGGCGGGCCGCCGAGGCTGTCGCGTACGGCGGGGGAGAGCGTGGTGCCCGCCGGGCTGACGATCTGGAGCCCCAGCCCCGCCCCGGCCGCCGCCCGGAACGCGTCGGAGAGCCAGGCCGTCATCGCGACCACCGGGCGGTCCTGGATGACGACGGCGACCTTTTCGGTGAGTACGTCGATGGCGGGCTGCGCGGCGGCGGGCGACGGGGCCACGCTCACCCCGTCGGTCTTCACCACGGCGAGCGAGTCCGCGGCGTCCGCGGGCCAGGCGGAGCCGCCCACGAGCGCCGCGAGCCGCGCCGCGAACGTGCCCGCGAGCTGTTCCGCCTCCGCGACCCCGGTGGTGGCGCGGGCCTCCGTCCACCAGTACGGCACCGGCGGCGGCGTGGCCCCGAGCAGCCGTTCCGCCTCGCCCTCCACGGCCACCAGCAGCGGTGCCTCGACGGAGACGAGCGGGCGCCCCTGCGCGTCGCAGAGCTGCACCACGGCCCCTTCGCCCCGTGTGCCGACCAGCTTGTCCGGGCCGCCGGAGAGCAGACCCGCGAGCACGCTCCACGGATCGGGCATGCGGGTGGTGAGCGCGATGACGTCCTTGGTCATGGGGTCGTCCGGTCCTTCGTCGTTCGGCGTCGGTGGCTCATCGGGTGCTTCACCCCGGTGAGCGCACGGTCTGGATCAGCCGGTTCGGCTGACCCCTGCGGATGAACACGCCCCGGCCGGGCGCCTGTTGCGACGCGTACACCCCCGGGAACAGCTGGCCCTCGCTGCGGTCGCCCGCCATCAGCAGCGCCGATGCCCCCGATTCCCGCAGCCCCTGCACCAGCGGCTCGTACATGCCGCGCGAGGCACCCGCCACGCGCCGCGTCAGCACGAAGTGGAGGCCGATGTCGACCGCCGAGGGGATGTACGGGAGGAACGCGGCCAGCGGCGACTGGCCCGCGGTCGTCAGTACGTCGTAGTCGTCGACCAGCACCACGATGCGCGGCCCCTTGCCCCAGCTGCCCGGTTCCAGGTCCTCCAGGCGCGCGTTCTCGTCGGGCAGCCGCTTCTCCAGCTCGGTGGCGATCCCGGCGGAAAGCCCCGCGCACAGCTTGGAGTTGTACGCGTAGCCCCCGTTGAACTTCTCCGGAACCGCCCCGCGCAGAGAGCGCCGGGGGTCCATCACGGCGAACACCAGATCGTCCTCGCCGTAGCGGTCGATGAGACCGTGCGCGACCGTCCGCAGCAGGTTCGTCTTGCCGCACTCGCTGTCCCCCATCACCAGCAGATGCTGGTCGTGGTGGAACAGGTCGAGCAGGACGGGCGCCAGCGCGCTCTGGTCGAGCCCGATGGGCACCCGCCGGGGCTCGGCGGCCGGTCCCGGCAGCAGATGCGGCTCCAGGATGTGCGGCAGCACCCGTACCGGCTGGGCGACTTCACCGTTCCACGTGGCACGGAGCGTTCGGGCGGTGCGCTCCAGGACCGCACCCAGGTCCGCCGTGTCGGTCACCCCGTCCGTACGGGGAAGGGCCACCTGGGCGAAGAGCTTCCCGTCGGTGAGGACCCGGCCGGGCTCCTCGGGCGACAGCGTCCCGGCGAGCTTGCGGTCGATGCTCGACTCACCGGAATCGTTCAGGCGAAGCTCCATACGAGTGCCGAAGTTCGACTGGACGGCGATGCGGACGTCGTTCCAGCGC
Organism: Streptomyces sp. NBC_01433; assembly: GCF_026340105.1. Lineage (NCBI taxonomy): Bacteria > Bacillati > Actinomycetota > Actinomycetes > Kitasatosporales > Streptomycetaceae > Streptomyces > Streptomyces sp. NBC_01433. The sequence goes on from NZ_JAPEPM010000001.1 coordinate 3,895,681, forward strand.
AGCATGCCCGCGACGACGTGGATGCCGTAGCCGCCGCCGCGTTTGAGGATGTCACCGATCGCGTCGTCCAGTTCCTCGAAGTCATCGCGCAGCGCACCGAAGCCGTCGATGACGAGCAGGATCTCGGCCGAGGCGAGCTGCGGCAGTCGGCCTGCCGCGTGAAGGGTGCGCAACTGCTCGACCGAGTCGATCCCGTACTCGCGGAAGAGGTCCTCGCGCAGCGCGAGCATGGTCCGGACCTCCTCGACGGTGCGCGCCGCCCGCTCCCGGTCGGCGCGCACCGCGATGCCGCCGACGTGCGGCAGGTCCGACAGCGCCTGCAGGCCGCCGCCGACCAGGTCGAGCCCGTAGACGCCGACCTCCTGCGGGGTGTGGGTCAGCGCGAGGGAGAGGACGAGGGTGCGCAGGAGTGTCGTCTTGCCGGACTGCGGGCCGCCGATCACGGCCGCGTGGCCCCCGGCCACCGTGAGGTCCAGGAACCACCGGCCCTGCCACTGCTTGGCCGGGTCGTCCAGCAGACCGAGCGGTACGAGGAGGGGGCCCTGCCGACGGGCACCGGCTCGCCCGCCCTCCGCACGCGCCCCGGCGAGCCGCATGCCGTGCGGGCCGATGTCCAGCGGACCGGCCACCGTGTCCAGGGCGGTGGCCGCGGGCAGCGGGGGCAGCCAGATGCCGCGTACCGGCGGGGCGGCACCGGTCAGCTGCGCGACCATGACGCCGAGTTCGGTCGGCCCGGTCTCGCGGCGCCGGGAGGTGGGTTCCCGCGGCTGAGCCGTGTCCGGACCGGCCAGGGTGTTGAACGCCTCGTACGCCAGCGCGAGGGGCCCGGTCTCCTCGTCCTCGGAACGCCGCACGGGGCCGCGGTAGCCGCCGGACACATAGCCCGCCTTGAACCGGGTGTAATGGCTCGTGTCGACCTTGAGGTAGCTGAAGCCGGGCAGCGGCGGCAGGTGGAACGCGTCCGTGGTGTCCAGCACCGTGCGCGACTCGTCGGCGGAGAAGGTCCGCAGACCGAGCCGGTAGGAGAGGTAGGTGTCCAGGCCCTTGAGCTTGCCGCCCTCGATGCGCTGGCTGGAGAGCAGCAGATGGACACCGATGGAGCGCCCGATCCGGCCGATGGACAGGAACAGGTCGATGAAGTCAGGCTTGGCGGTGAGCAGTTCACCGAACTCGTCGATCACCACGAAGAGATGCGGCAGCGGGTCCAGGTCCGGCCGCTTCTCGGCGCGCAGGGCCGCGTAGTCCCCGATGTCGGCGACGTTGCCCGCGTCCTTCAGCGCCTGCTGGCGGCGCTTGACCTCACCGGCGAGGGAGGAGTGGACGCGCTCGACGAGGCCCGCCTGGTTCTCCAGGTTGGTGATGACGCCCGCCACGTGCGGCAGGTCCGCGAACGGGGCGAAGGTCGCACCGCCCTTGTAGTCGACCAGGACCAGCGCGAGGTCCTCGGGCGGATGCGTGGCCACCAGGGCGAGGACGAGGGTCCGCAGCAGCTCCGACTTTCCGGAACCGGTGGCGCCGACACACAGGCCGTGCGGGCCCATCCCCAGTTCCGAGGACTCCTTGAGGTCCAGGAGCACAGGCTCGTGCGAGTCGCTGATACCGATCGGGACACGCAGGAACGCCCGCTCGCCGCGCGGTGCCCACAGCTGCGGCAGATCGAGCTGTGCCACGTCGTGGATGCCGAGCATCGAGGCGAACTCGACCGGACCGGACAGCGGGGCGTCGACCAGGGACTCGGCGGACAGCCGCAGTGGCGCGAGCATCCGTGCCAGACCCTCGGCGAACGGAATGCCGACCTCGTCCACGGTGCCGCGGGCCTCTATGGGCTCCCCGGCCCGCAGGTCCTCGATGGTCACATCGGTGCCGTCGACGGTGATGCGTACGTTGACGTGCCCCGGCTCCTGCACCCGCTGTTCGAGCAGATGAAGGACGGTGACGCCCATCTCCCGCAGACCGACCGCGTCGTCGGGGCGCGGCAGGTCGACGGCGTCCTCGCCGTGTCCGTCGGTGACCACCAGCAGCCGGGAGTTCATCGACAGCGCGTCCTTGCCGGCCAGGCCGCGCCGGACCTCGGCCGCGTAGGACGCCCGGCGGCGCAGCTCGGCGCCGAGCTGCCGGGCCAGCTGGGGTGCGGACGGGGCGATGCGGCGGGCGGCGACCGGACCGTCGAACCGCTCCGGATCGAGCAGATGCGGCAGCCACTTGGCCCATTCCCAGTCCGCGATCCGGTCACCCGGCGCCGCGACGGCGAGGGCCACGTCGTCGGGAGCGTGCAGGGCGGCGGCCTGGACCAGCAGGGCGCGGGCCAGCCGCAGACAGTCGGCACGCGGACCGATCACACTGATGTTGCCGACCCGGTCGAGCGGGACGGTGAGGGGCAGCTCGGTCCCGTTGCGGAAGCGGTTCATGAGTGCCGACGCCTCGTTGAGCATGAAGAGGTCGGGCGGCGTGAGGACCGATGACCCCTGCTCGGCGACCCGCAGGTCCCGTACGGGCATCTCGCCGGTGCCGACCCGCACCCGCAGGAAGTCGTCGTCCGCCCGACGGCGCTCCCAGAGCCGGGCCGGATCGCGCACGATGTCGTACAGCGCGTACGGCGAGGGGTTGAGCACGTCGGCGCGCTCGCGCCGCTCCCGCTCCTCGGACGACAGTTCCTCCCGCAGGTCCTCCACGTAGGCGAGGTATGCCTCGCGCTGGGTGCGCCGGGTGCGCTGGGCCTTGCCGCGCTGCGAGAAGAGCAGGGCCACGGAGCCGATGATCGTGACCACGAGGATGATCGCGCCGAGTGCCGCGAACTGGCTGTTGCGGACGACCGTCATCATCACGACGGACGACATGACCCCGGCGACGGGCAGCAAGGACATCGCGATGTTGCCCGCCTTCCCCTCGGGGAGGTTCGGCGGGGCCTCGATGGTGCGGGGCGCGGACGTGGCGGGTGGGCGGGTGGTCCGGGCGGGGCGGTGGATCAGTCGGGTGCTCATCGGCGTCGCCCGTCGTTCACGTGCGGCTGGTGCGGCTGGTGCTGCTCGTTCTGCTGGGGAGGCATCCGGATCACCGGCGCTTCTGGGAGAGCTGGAACACGTCGGCGGCGAGCCGGGCGGCAGCCAGGCGAGTCGGCCGGGCGAGCAACTCGGTGCGCAGCGCCCCACCGGCTGCCAGGTGCCGGTCGTAGGGCAGGACATGGACGCCCGCTCCGGTGGACCTGAGCGTCTCGGCCGCCGCTTCCACGTCGATCCCGGGGCGCGCCATCATGCTGGAAAGGACGACGACCGTACCGGCGATCATGTGCTGGGGCAGTCCCCGCATCCATTGCAGAACGGCGTAGGTGCTCGTGACGCCGTCCAGCGTGGCGGGGGCGGCCAGCACCCGGGCCTGGGCGGCGGAGAGCGCGACCCGGGCGACCTCGGCGGGCAGCGTCTCGCAGTCGACCACGGTCACACCGAAGTAGCGGCGCAGCGCCACCATCACCCGTCCGTACGTCGCCGTGTCCAGCATCGCCCCGATCTGGCCCCGACTGCCGGGCAGCAGCCAGGCGTTGCCGGGCAGCTGGACGAGATAGCCGGTGACGTCGAGCAGGGACATCTGCGGCTCCACGATGTCCGCCAGATCGGCCGTGGTCCACCGCAGGGTCTCGGCGCCCAGCCGCAGGGGCAGCGATCCGAGCGCCGGGTCGGCCTCCACGAGGAGGACCGGGTCCTGGCGGTAGTGCGCGTAGGCCGTGCCGAGCAGGGCGGCCACGGTCGTCTTGCCCGCGCCGCCCCGGATGGACGTGACGGCGATCTGTCGGCCGGTCGTCACCGGTTGCTGGAGCATCTCGGCGGTCCGGGTGATCTCGGCGACCTCGCGCGCCGCCGACGAGGCGACGACGCGGCGCAGCGCGCGCGAGGCACGTGCGGCGAGCGGTTCACCGTGCCGCGGGCGGCGGACCGCGCCGGCCAGCGCACTGTCCACCACGGCCCGTGAATCGGGGGTCTGGGAAGGCCGGGTGATCGGGGGGCGCGTGGCGGGCGGGGGCGAGGGAGCGGCCGATGCCTGCTCCGGTTCCGGTGCTGGGGCGGATGCCGGGGGTTGTGGCTGTGCTGGGGCCGGCGTTTGCCCCTGCCCCTGTGAGTGCGCCTGTGTCTGTGCGTGCGCCACCTGTTCGTGAACCCCCGTCCGGGTGGGCGTTGTTGACGCCTGCTCGCCGTGGCCCACCGCGTTCTGCGGGGGCGCGCCCCTCAGGTCGCGCAGTACATCGCCCTGCCAGTTGTCCGCGTGCGGCATGTCTGCCCTTCTTCTCCGCTTCGATGCCCCGCCCGGAGCGCCCGCGCATGTGATGTCAGAGATCTCAGAACTTGTTGAGCAGTTGTCCGTAGATGCCGAACACGCCGATGGCGAGCGGGAAGAGCCCCACCATGCCGATGGACTCGATCAGATCGGCGGTCCGCCGCAGCCGTACCCGTACGTGCTCGGGCGGCTCCACCGTCAGGGCGAGCAGGGGCAGCAGCGCCGCCGCGCAGAGCACGGTGATGGGTCCGGCGCCACCGGCCTGTTCCATCCAGAGCGTCACGAGCCGGACGAGGAGAACCGCTGCGGCGGCGAACAGCGCCCCCACCTCGGCCACCAGCGGGAACGCGCGTGCCCTCGACAGGAGCACCACCGCGACCAGCGACGGCAGCAGGACGGTCCACACGGTCGGGCGTGCGGCCAGGGTGAGCAGCCAGCCCGCCGCGGCCGCCGACACCGACGTGACGAGCGTCGCGAGGGCGAGACCGCGGTGCGTGCCGGCCAGCGCGTTGCCCACGTCGTGACGGCTGACCGACACCCCGCCCGAGCGGCGGTCGTCGAGTGCCGTGAGCCCCGACGCCATCAGGGCGAGCCGGGGCAGCATCCCGAGCAGGACCACGGAGAACACGGCCATGACGGCACCGAGCCGGGCCGGTTCCGACTCGACAGCGGCGACGCCCTCCCACACCGCGGTGACGGCGGCCGTGGCCACGGCGCCGATGAGGCCGCCGCGGCCGAGCGGGGAGAAGAAGCCGAGCAGTGTCATCGACAGGGCCACCGCCGCGGCCACGGCGGCGAGCCGCACGGGTCCGGACCAGTCGTGCGCGTCGGCGGCGGTCCAGGCCGTCAGGACGCCGAGCGCACCGGAGATGATCAACAGGGCGGTCGCCAGCCCGCGGTTGCTTTGCCCGAGCCGGGCGACGAGTGCTCCGGCCACCAGGAGGACGGTGGTGACAGCCGCCAGGGCGCCGGCCAGTGCGGCGAGCGGAAACTCACGGCGGGCCAGCAGCGCCGTGATCACTGCGAAGACCACGGCTGTCGCCCCCGCACCGACCCGCCGTGCCGCCGGACGCCAGCGCCAGGCCCGCAGGCCGAGGTTGTCGGCCACCTGATCCGTGACGTCGTGGACCACCGGGGCGGGAGGCGCGGCGTGAGTCCTGACCAGCCGGAGCACCGCCCCGTCGCTGATGCCCGCCGATGCCAGCGTGCTGTCGTGGGGCAGCGCCGAACCGTCGGAGGTGATCAATTGCCGGGTCAGCGGGCGGGATGCGGCCCGGTCGTCCAGCAATTGGAGGATGTCCGGAAGGAGTTGACCGATGGGAGTGTCGGAGGGAAGAACGATGTCGGCCCGGCGTCGCTCCCCGACCAGGGTCACGCGGCTCAGTTCCGCCCGGGAAGTCATTGCTGTGCTCACCACTTACGGAAACCTATCATCGCGACTTTCCGAAATTTCGGGCCAATTGGGCAAAAGTGAACCGGGTGTTCTTTCCGAATTCCTGGAGCAGGTCATATCAGGCGATATCTTGCCCGCAACGGAGCCCGTGAATTCCCGGCCGCCCCGTCGCCCGCACCGGATTATGGCTGCTTGTCCGTGCCGGACGAATTCGTCGGCTGTTCGTACTGCTGGGCCTGCCGCTGCTGTTTCTGCTGCTCAGCCTTCTGTTTGTCCAGAGTGTGCTGGAGGAAGGACCAGCCGACGCAGCCGGCGCAGAGGACAGCGGTGATCGCGATGCCCGCGAATACCTTCCCGAGCCGTTCGTCCGCCGTCCGCCGAGCGCGTTGCGCACCGAACAGCAGGGCGTCTCGCATCCTGCGTCGGCGTACGCCGACCGACTCCAGCAGTTGACTGTCGTAATCCCGTGCCATGCGCTCCCCCTTTGCCACTGCAACATAGGCCATGGGGTGGTGCGGGGTACACCTCAGGGTCGCCCGAGCAGGGCGGATCCGGCCGATTCCGCGCCCCTGGTCTCACGTCCGCCGCAGTGCGAACCACAACTCCGTTCGTACGTCCATGTCGTCCAGGTCCATGGCCAGCAACTCCGCGCACCGCCCGATGCGTTGGCGGACGGTGTTGCGGTGGACGGACAGGGCCACCGCCGTACGGTCCCAGCTGCCGTGCAGGGACAGCCAGCAGCGCAGGGTGTCGGCCAGGGGTGCGGTGAGCGGAGCGAGGAGGGTGCGGGCGTGGGCGGCGGCCCGGTCCGGGGGGATCAGGGCGGCGAGGCCCGAGGCGGGGGAGTGGACCTTCAGCGGGGTGCGGGTCGCCTCGGCGTGGCACAGGGCGCGGGCCGCCCGGGTGTCGGCGGTGTCGAGGTCCGTGACGGGTACGGGGTCGGAGGCGCCCAGGGTCCAGCCCGGTTGCGGGGTGAGCGGGGTGGGGCCGGTGAGCAGGACCCGTACCGCGTCGCGGCCCTTCCCCGCGTCGACCAGGGCCGAGCCGAGGGACGCGCCCAGGGCCCCGGCGGTGAGCGGGTCGGCGGTGGCGCCGTCGCCGCGGCGGGCGTGCACCACGGTCCATGGGCCCTCGCCGCCCAGGAGCGGGGCCACGTCGTGCGGAGTCGCGCCCAGCAGCATCCGTACGAGCGCCGCCGAACGGCCCGCCGCGTCGGCGCCCTGGTGCGGGGCGGCCAGCAGCGACAGCAGGACGACCGCGATTCCGGCCACGGTCCGGTCGCCCGCCTCGCGCTGCCGGGTCGCGAGGGTGAGGACCAGCCCCTGACCGCCGCCGAGCGCGTACGCGGACAGCTGCGCGTCGCCGCACGTGTCCGTCGCCGAGGTGGGAGCCGGGGACAGGGGAACGGACGGGGGCGAGGAGGGAGAGTGCGGGGTGGCCGGTTTTCCCGGGGCGACCACCCTGGCCAGCCGCGTCAGCGCCTCCCCCGCCTCCGGGGCCGGGCGGCGCCCCGCCGTGTGCAGGACCTCGCCCTCCGCCGTCAGCAGCGTGGCCCGGCCCGCGAGCTGTGCGGCCAGCTGGTGCAGCACCGCGGGCACCGGGTCCGGGCGGGCCGCCGCCGTCGCCAGCGCCTGCTGGGCGCGGGTCACCCGACGCAGCTCGCGGTGCCGCGCCTCGGCCATCAGGCGCCACACCGCCCGCGCGATCGCGGTGAACGGTGTGTCCGGCGGCACCTCCAGCAGCGGCAGACCGTGCCGGTCGCACGCCTCGACCAACGCCTGCGGCACCGTCTCGTGCACCGGCCGCACCCCGAAGCCCAGCGCCGCGGCCCCCGCCTCCACCAGCCGGGCGACGTAGCGCTCCGGGTTCGTGAGCAGCACCCCGGCACTCAGCAGCAGCTCACCGCCGAGCAGATACGGGTACGGGTCGGCCATCTCCGAGGTGTGCACCCACAGCAGGTCCGCGTGGTCCGGGCCGGCGATCCGGCGCAGCCCCAGTTCCGCCCTGGCGAGGAGCTCCGACAGGGGGATGGGCGGGGTGGGCGGCCCGGCGGGGGAGTCCGGCATGGATGGTCCATCCAGTCAGCGCGTCAAGAATGGATGAAACGTACACTTCAGCGCCGCTTCCCGGCCACCTACCGTCTTCACCACGCAGGAACCCGAACCCCGAACCCGAACCCCGAACCCGAACCCGAATCCGAACCCGCTGTACGAGACGGAGGGAAGCCCATGGCTGTCGACTACGCCGTGATCGTCGTCTACCTGGCCGGCATGCTCGCCATGGGCTGGTGGGGCATGCGCCGCGCCAAGTCCAAGAGCGAGTTCCTGGTCGCGGGCCGCCGCCTCGGCCCCTGGATGTACTCCGGCACCATGGCCGCCATCGTCCTCGGCGGCGCCTCCACCATCGGGGGCGTCGGCCTGGGCTACCAGTACGGGCTCTCCGGCGCCTGGATGGTCTTCACCATCGGCCTCGGCCTGCTCGCGCTGTCCGTCTTCTTCTCCGCGCGGATCGCCCGGCTGAAGGTCTACACCGTCTCCGAGATGCTCGACCTGCGCTACGGCGGCCGGGCCGGGCTCATCTCGGGCGTCGTCATGTGGGCCTACACGCTGATGCTCGCCGTCACCTCGACCATCGCGTACGCCACCATCTTCGACGTCCTCTTCGATATGAACCGGACCGTCGCGATCGTCCTGGGCGGTGCCATCGTCGTCGCGTACTCGACGCTCGGCGGCATGTGGTCGATCACGCTCACGGACATGGTGCAGTTCGTCGTGAAGACCATCGGGGTGCTGCTGCTCCTGCTGCCCATCGCGGTCGTCAAGGCCGGTGGCTTCAGCGAGATGAAGGCCCAGCTGTCCACCGAGTACTTCGACCCGCTGGGCATCGGCGGCGAGACGATCTTCACGTATGTGCTGATCTACACCTTCGGCATGCTCATCGGCCAGGACATCTGGCAGCGGGTGTTCACCGCGCGCAGCGACCGGACGGCGCGCTGGGGCGGGACGGTCGCCGGTACGTACTGTCTGGTCTACGCGATAGCCGGAGCCGTCATCGGCACCGCGGCCAAGGTGATGTATCCGAAGCTGCCGAGCGCGGACGCCGCGTTCGCGACCATCGTCAAGGACGAGCTGCCGGTGGGGGTACGCGGGCTGGTGCTCGCCGCGGCACTCGCCGCCGTGATGTCGACGTCCTCCGGTGCGCTGATCGCCTGCGCCACCGTCGCCAACAACGACATCTGGTCGCGGCTGCGGGGAGCGGTTGCCGGGGGCGGGGCCGGGGGTGGGGGCGGAGATGCTGAGGAGCGGGACGAGGTCCGGGGCAACCGGGTGTTCATCCTGATCATGGGCAGCGCCGTCATCCTCATCGCCATCGCGCTGAACAACGTCGTCGAGGCCCTGACCGTCGCGTACAACCTGCTGGTCGGCGGGCTGCTGGTGCCGATCCTGGGCGGCCTGCTGTGGCGTCGCGGTACGGCGGCCGGGGCGCTGGCGGCGGTGTCGGTGGGCGGGGTCGCGGTGATCGGGCTGATGGCGGGCTACGGAATCCTCGCGAACGAGCCGGTCCTTTACGGACTGCTGGCCTCGTTCGCGGTGTACGTGATCGTCTCGCTGGCGACGAAGCCTACGGATGCGGCGGTGCTGAGTGCGTGGCGGGAGCGGGTGGCGGGGCGGGGGGCCGGTGAGCCGGACGCCCCGTCGCGCGAACCGGCCACCACGTAGGAGCTCCAAAGATGTCCTCAATCGCCGGACGGGCTTGATTTGCCCCCCTGAGCTTGACCAGCCCGTCCGGCGTTTGAGGACGGAACCGGTGCGGAGGGGGCCGCTGCCTCCGCGGCGCCCGTGGGCGTCATGACCCAGCCCGTCCGGCGATTGAGGACAGGAAGCGGCTGCCGGGCGACCCCGGCCCCCCTCGCAGCCCGCACACTGAATAACGTACTAACGCCCACAAAGCGCGCACCACCCGAAGGAAAGGCACTCCACCCATGAGCAGCAACGAATCGCCGCGCGGCCCCGTCGACTCCTCCCGCGTCCCGCGGTACGCCGGGCCCGCGACGTTCGCCCGGCTGCCCCGGCTCGACGAGGTCGGCAGCGCCGATGTCGCCGTCGTCGGCGTGCCCTTCGACAGCGGGGTCTCCTACCGGCCCGGCGCCCGCTTCGGCGGCAACGCGATCCGTGAGGCGTCCCGCCTCCTGCGCCCGTACAACCCGGCGCAGGACGCCTCGCCGTTCGCTCTCGCGCAGGTCGCCGACGCCGGTGACATCGCCGCCAACCCGTTCAACATCAACGAGGCCGTCGAGACGGTCGAGGCCGCTGCCGACGAGCTGCTCGGCACCGGCGCCCGGCTGATGACGCTCGGCGGCGACCACACCATCGCGCTGCCCCTGCTGCGGTCCGTCGCCAAGAAGCACGGCCCGGTCGCGCTGCTCCACTTCGACGCCCACCTGGACACCTGGGACACCTACTTCGGCGCCGAGTACACCCACGGGACCCCGTTCCGGCGGGCCGTCGAGGAGGGCATTCTCGACACCTCCGCCCTCTCCCACGTCGGCACCCGCGGCCCGCTGTACGGCAAGCAGGACCTGACCGACGACGAGAAGATGGGCTTCGGCATCGTCACCTCCGCCGACGTCATGCGGCGCGGCGTCGACGAGATCGCCGACCAGCTCCGCCAGCGCATCGGGGACCGGCCGCTGTACATCTCCATCGACATCGACGTCCTGGACCCGGCGCACGCCCCCGGTACCGGAACCCCCGAGGCCGGTGGCCTCACCTCCCGCGAGCTGCTGGAGATCCTGCGCGGCCTCGCCTCCTGCCACCTGGTCTCCGCCGACCTGGTCGAGGTCGCGCCCGCGTACGACCACGCCGAGATCACCTCCGTCGCCGCCTCCCACACGGCGTACGAGCTGACCACGATCATGTCCCGCCAGATCGCGGCGGCCAGGACGGCGAACGGGGCCGACGCCAAGTGAGCCACGACCACGACGACCGGCCTCAGCTCACGCCCGCCCAGGCCGAGGCCGCTCTGAACCCCCCGCCGGGCCGCAACGGCGGCGACCTGGTAGTCGAGTCCCTCCAGGGCCTCGGTGCGACCACCGTCTTCGGGCTGCCCGGCCAGCACGCGCTCGGCATGTTCGACGCGCTGCGCCGCTCCTCCCTCTCGTACGTCGGCCTGCGCGTCGAGAACAACGCGGGCTTCGCCGCCGACGCCTACGGCCGGATCACCGGGGAAGTGGCGCCCCTGCTGCTCTCCACCGGCCCCGGCGCGCTCACCTCCCTCGCCGCGCTCCAGGAGGCGGCCGCCGCGTCCGCCCCGGTGCTCGCGATCTCCAGCCAGATCCCGACGGCCGGTCTGGGCGGCGGCCGGCACGGCTATCTGCATGAACTCCGCGATCAGCAGGCGTCGTTCCGCGGCATCGTGAAGTCCGTGCACACCGTGCGTACGGCGTCGCAGATCCCGTCCGCGATCGCCGCCGCCTGGGAGTCCGCGCTGACCGCCCCGCACGGCCCGGTCTGGGTGGAGATCCCGCAGGACGTGCTGCTGGCCGAGACCGTGCTGCCGGTCGTCAGCGCGATGGACGCCACCCCGCGAGAGCTGTACCCGCGCCCCGAACTGATCGTGGCCGCCGCCCATCTGCTGTCGAACGCCGAGCGCCCGGCGATCATCGCGGGCGGCGGAGTCGTACGTTCCGACGCGACCGGCAAGCTGCGCGCGCTCGCGGAGCGGATCAGCGCCCCGGTCGTCACCACGTTCGGCGGCAAGGGCGCGTTCCCGTGGGAGCACCCGCTCTCGCTGCGGTCCTGGCTGGAGGACCGGCACACCACGGACTTCCTGGAGTCCGCCGATGTGCTGCTCGTCGTGGGCTCGGGACTCGGCGAACTCTCCTCGAACTACCACACGTTCGCCCCGCGCGGCCGGATCATCCAGATCGAGGCCGACGCCGGGAAGCTGGAGTCCAACCATCCCGCGCTCGGCATTCACTCCGACGCCCGAGAGGCGCTCGCCGACCTCCTGGAAGCGGTCGACGCCCGCGCGGACGCCACCGCGCCCGAACGGGTCCGAACGGTGCTGGAGAAGGTCCGGGCCCGGATCGACGCCCAGGACCTCACCCTGGAGCAGCGGGTCCTCGCCTCGGTCCGCGAGGCGCTGCCCGACACCGCGCCCAGCTTCTGGGACATGACGATCCTGGCCTACTGGGCCTGGTCCGCCTTCGACGCCCGCCACCCGAACACGATGCACTCGGCCCAGGGCGCGGGCGGCCTCGGCTACGGCTTCCCGGCGGCCATCGGCGCGGCGGCGGCCGACCCCACGCGGCCGGTGCTCGCGGTCTCCGGTGACGGCGGTGCGATGTACTCGATCGCCGAACTCGCCACCGCCCGCCAGTACGGCCTGCCCGTCACCTGGCTGATCGTCGACGACGGCGGCTACGGCATCCTGCGCGAGTACATGACGGGAGCCTTCGGCGAGGCCACGGCGACGGAACTGGCCCGTCCGGACTTCGTCGCGCTGGCCGAGTCCTTCGGCGTCCCCGCCGTCCGTACGACGCCGGATTCACTGGCCGCGGACCTGGCGAAGGCCCTGGCCGCCCCCGGCCCGTCGGTCGTCGTGCTTCCGGCCCTGCTGAGAATGTTCGAGCCGACGCACCTGTAGCCGGCCCGGGGCGGTACTTTCGGCCGGTCGGCGATGTCATACGGAACCGGCCGGTCGGCGGTGTCATGCGGATACGGTCGGTCAAGGCCGGAAGAGGGGGGGCGGACATGGGCGGGAACGGACTCGAAGGTTCACTCATGTCGGCGGTCCGGGCGGGGGACGCGGAGACGGTACGGGCCCTGCTGGAGCAGGGCGCGGACGCGAACACCGCGAACACGGCAGACGGAGCGGACGCGGACGGGCTGCCGGTGCTGTGCGTGGCCGTGGCGGCGTACGACGAACCGGTCGCCGCGGCACTGGTGGAGGGCGGGGCGGACCCCGACCGGGTCCTGCCGGACGGGACCACGCCCCTGTGGCGTGCCGTTGACGGCGGCTCCCCGGCGGTTTTCTCGGCGGTGCTGGGCGACGAGCCCCGACTGCGGCTGTCGGAAGCCGACCGTGAACGCCTCCTCGCCCTGGCCCGGGGATGGTACGGGACGGGCGCGGCCGAGGAGCTGCGGCGCAGGACAGGGGCGCCGGATCGCGCCGGGCGGGATTCCGCCGCGACGGTCCTTGTCCAGGACGGCGAGTACAACCACGTCGATCAGGTCTCGCTCGGCGGACTCGTCGTGCGGGCCGGGCACGGCGCCATCCTGACCTCGCTGGAGTGGGCCTTCCGCATCCTGACGCCCGTCGACGAACTCATCGCCCGTGCTGTCGGGCAGCCTCCCGAGGACCGTGCCGTCGTGGACCGTGTCACCCAGGACCCGGCTGCCGAGGCCCCTTTCGCCGAGGAGCATGTGAACTGGTCGACGGTCTGCTGGATTCTCAGTCGGCGTCGTAGCTTCGAGACCTGGTCGGCCGTGGTGGCCCATCGCCACCACCCCGCCCCGGCACACCGCCGGTTCGTGCTGGACTACCTGCGGACGCGGTCGCTGACAGGTGTCGGCTCCGGCTACTACAAGAAGAAGGAGAGCGAGGTCCTTGCTGCCTGGGCGGCCGAGGAGACGGATGGCGAGACCCTCGCGAGGGTGCTCGACGTCTTCACCGAGTACGAGCATCCCGGCCAGGAGGCCATCGGGCTCCGGCACGCCGGCCATCCCGACGCCCGCGTACGTCGCGAAGTGCCCTACGCCCTCACCAGGTACGAGGTCGCCCGCTCCCCTGCGGCCAGGGCCGCGATCCTCGCCCTCACGCGCGACCCGGACGCCGCGGTGCGGATCAGCGCGTGCACGGCGAGTCTCCGGGACGAGGAGCTCCTCCCGGAGATCATCCAGGCGCTGATCCTGCTGGCCGAGGACACGGAGTCCGGCCGGCGGGGAGCGGCGGCGACGCTCCTGGCCGAATCCGGGGACCGTACGCCTGCCGTAGCCGATGCCCTGGCGGCGTTGCTCGACGACGGCAGCCAGCTCGTGCGCCTGGAGGCCGCCCATGGCCTCCTCCTGCGCGACGATCCGCGCACGGCCGAGGCGATCGAGCGGGTGGGGCCTCTCGACGCCGGCTTCGAGCACGACCACCGGGCCGACGCGCTCCGGCAGTGGATGTGGCGGCGGGAGAACCCGACCGCCGGGTGACGTCGCGAGGCCCCACGAACGAAGCGGACCTCCTCGACCCCGTGCCGTTGTCCCGCCCTGTTGTCTCCGTGCCGTTGTCCCGCTCCGGTGTCTCGATTCCGTTCCCGTTGTCTCCGTTCCGGAACACCTCGCCGGGCTCCGTACAACCATTCGGCCGATCGGCGGTCAACTGTTCTGGATGTGCCGGGGGGCGCATCCCTACGTATCACGCAGGAACGGGAAATCTCATGACCGCACACCGCATCCGGATGTCCCGGGGCATACTCTCCGCCGCGCTCGCCACCGCCGTGCTCGCACCCATGGCCGTCGCCGCCGCTCCCGCCGCGGCCGCCACACCCGCGGTGAGCTGCACCTCCGGCAAGACGCGGCTGGCCGCCAATCTGACGAGGGACATCACCGCCGCGCTCAAGGGGCGCAAATCTACGGCGGCCGTGGCGCTCTACGACCGGACCACGAAGACGTCCTGCACCCTGCGCGGCACACAGACGTACGACTCCGCGAGCGTCGTGAAGGCGACGGTCCTGGCGACCCTGCTCTGGGACAGCCAGAAGAAGGACCGCTCGCTGACCAAGCGTGAGAAGAGCCTCGCCACGTCCATGATCACCAAGTCCGACAACACCGCGACCACCGCCCTGTGGAAGCAGCTCGGCGCCACCAAGGTCAAGGGGTTCCTCAAGGCGGCCGGGATGACCCGCACCGTGCCCGGCTCCGGCGGCTACTGGGGTCTGACCCGGATCACCGCACAGGACGAGCTGCGGCTGCTGACCCTGCTGACCACCAAGAACAAGGTGCTCACCGACGCCTCCCGCGGCTACGAGCTCGGCCTGATGCGCAAGGTCGTCGCCTCGCAGCGCTGGGGAACTCCCGCCGGGGCCCCGGCCGGAGCGGCCGTCCAGGTCAAGAACGGCTGGCTGCCGCGCGCCACGCACGGCTGGCGGGTGCACAGCATCGGGGCCTTCACGGGGAAGGGCCACGACTACGCCCTCACCGTGCTCACCCACGACAACAAGACGATGAACGACGGCATCAACACCATCCAGGCCGTCGCCCGCGCCGTCCACCGCGACCTGAACCCGACCGCCAAGTCCTGGCGCTCCTCGACCCTGCCCATGGCCCCGCAGGAAGCCGTCCCCGCGGTGCCCGAGGCACCCGCCGTACCGATGCTCACGGCGAAGCCGCAGTCGTAGGACCTGCCGCCCACCGGGCCCGGTCCCCGGGACCTACCCGTACATCGCGGGTCCTGGATGCGTCCGCGGGTCCTGCCCGATCCGCCCCGTTCGGCCTCCGCCATGGGCCCCCTTTTGTTGCGGCGGGATGAAATCCACTGCTCGCGGCGTTGGTGCCTTCCGGTAGATCAGGCGGACGTGGGGTCGAACGGGAGGCATCGGTGACGGGCGCAGACCAACAGGGGTGGGGCCGGCGGCTGACCGGGTACACGTGGCGGTACCGGCGAAATGTCGTACTCGCGCTCGGCTCCTCGCTCGCCGGAATGGCCGTGATGGCGCTCGTTCCGCTGATCACCAAGGTGATCATCGACGACGTCGTCACGGACCACACCCGCTCCCTGGCCGTCTGGACCGGCCTCCTCATAGCCGCGGCGGTCCTCGTCTACATCGCCACGTACATCCGGCGGTACTACGGCGGTCGCCTCGCCCTCGACGTACAGCACGATCTGCGTACGGAGATGTACGCGACGATCACCCGCCTGGACGGAAGGCGGCAGGACGAACTGTCCACCGGCCAGGTCGTCGGGCGCGCCACCAGCGACCTCCAGCTGATCCAGAGCCTGCTCTTCATGCTCCCGATGACCATCGGGAACGTCCTGCTCTTCCTCATCTCCCTGGGGATCATGGCGTGGCTGTCGCCGCTGCTGACGCTCGTCGCCCTCGCCGTCGCCCCCGCGCTCTGGCTCATCGCCCGCCGCTCCCGCACCCGCCTCTTCCCCGCCACCTGGTACGCCCAGAGCCAGGCCGCGGCCGTCGCCGGAGTGGTCGACGGCGCCGTCTCCGGCGTCCGGGTCGTCAAGGGGTTCGGGCAGGAGGAGCAGGAGACCGGCAAACTCCGCGAGGTCGGGCGCAGGCTCTTCGCCGCGCGGCTGCGCACCGTCCGGCTGAATTCGCGCTACACCCCCGCCCTCCAGGCCGTGCCCGCGCTCGGCCAGGTCGCGATGCTGGCCCTCGGCGGCTGGCTGGCGACGAGGGGCGAGATCACCCTCGGTACGTTCGTCGCCTTCTCCACCTACCTCGCCCAGCTCGTCGGCCCGGTCCGGATGCTCGCCATGGTCCTCACCGTCGGCCAGCAGGCACGGGCCGGTGTGGAGCGGGTCCTGGAGCTGATCGACACCGAGCCGACGATCGACGACGGTACGAAGGAGCTCCCGGCCGACGCCCCGGCGAGCATCGAGTTCGACGACGTACGGTTCGGCTACGACCACGAGCGGCCCGTCCTCGACGGCTTCTCGCTCACCATCGAGCCCGGCGAGACCGTCGCCCTCGTCGGCGCGTCCGGCAGCGGCAAGTCCACCGTCTCGCTCCTGCTGCCCCGCTTCTACGACGTGACGCACGGCGCCGTCCTGGTCGGCGGCCACGACGTCCGCGAACTCACCCAGGCATCGCTCCGGGCCGCCATCGGTCTCGTACCGGAGGACAGCTTCCTGTTCTCCGACACCATCCGCGCCAACATCGCCTACGGCGCCCCGGACGCCACCCAGGAACAGATCGAGCAGGCCGCCCGCGCCGCCCAGGCCGACCGGTTCATCGCCGAGCTGCCCCTCGGCTACGACACCACGGTCGGCGAGCACGGGCTCACCCTCTCCGGCGGCCAGCGCCAGCGCGTCGCACTCGCCCGCGCCATCCTCACCGACCCCCGGCTGCTCCTCCTGGACGACGCCACCTCCGCCGTCGACGCCCGCGTCGAGCACGAGATCCACGAAGCGCTCAAGCAGGTGATGGCGGGCCGCACCACCCTGCTCATCGCCCACCGCCGCTCCACCCTCGGCCTCGCCGACCGGATCGCCGTCCTCGACGGCGGACGGCTCGCCGACATCGGTACGCACGAGGAGCTGGAACAGCGCTCCGCCCTCTACCGCCGCCTGCTCACCGACCCGGGCGAGCTGGGCGGCACCTCGCCGGGCCACCTGCCCGTGGACACCGGCGCGACGGCCGAGGACGACCGCGCGTTCCAGGAGGAGCTGGACGCCGAGTTCGACGCCGAGCGGGGCATCACCCCCGACCTGTGGATCCGCAAGGAAGCACCGCGCGACACGGCGCCGGCCGGCATGCCCGCCACCCCCGAACTGCTCGCCCAGGTCGACGCGCTGCCGCCCGCCACGGACACCCCCGCCATCGACGAGGCACGCGCCGTGCAGGCGGAGGAGTCCTACGGGCTGCGCCGCCTGCTGCGCGGCTTCGGCCTTCCGCTGCTCGTCAGCCTGGCGCTCGTCGCCGTCGACGCGGGCATGGGTCTGCTGCTGCCCGTACTGATCCGGCACGGCATCGACGAGGGCGTCAACCGGCTCGCGCTCGGCGCGGTCTGGGCGGCCTCCGCGATCGCGCTGATCGCCGTACTCGCGCAGTGGGTGGCCCAGGTCGGCGAGACCCGGATGACGGGCCGCACCGGCGAGCGGGTGCTCTACTCCCTGCGCCTGAAGATCTTCGCGCAGCTCCAGCGGCTCGGCCTCGACTACTACGAGCGCGAACTGACCGGCAAGATCATGACCCGGATGACGACGGACGTGGACGCGCTGTCCACGTTCCTCCAGACCGGCCTGGTCACCGCCTTCGTCTCCGTCGTCACCTTCTTCGGCATCATGGTCGCGCTGCTGGTCCTCGACATCCAGCTGGCCCTGGTCGTCTTCGCGACGCTGCCGGTGCTCGTCATCGGAACCGTCTTCTTCCGCCGCAAGAGCGTCCAGGCGTACGAACTGGCCCGTGAGCGCATCAGCGCCGTCAACGGCGACCTCCAGGAGTCCGTCTCCGGACTGCGGATCGTGCAGGCGTTCGGCCGCGAGCGGAGCGGTGTCCGGCGGTACGCCGAGCACAGCGACCACTACCGCGAGGCCCGCGTGCGCGGCCAGTGGCTGATATCCATCTACTTCCCGTTCGTCCAGCTGCTGTCGTCGGTCGCCGTGGCGGCCGTGCTGATCGTCGGTGCGGGCCGGGTCGACAACGGCACGCTGACCACCGGTGCGCTGGTCGCGTACCTCCTCTACATCGAGCTGTTCTTCGCCCCCGTGCAGCAGCTCTCCCAGGTCTTCGACGGCTACCAGCAGGCCACCGTGTCGCTCGGCCGCATCCAGGAGCTGCTCCAGGAGGCCACCTCGACCGAGGACCCCGACGAGCCGATGGACGTGCTGTCGCTGCGCGGCGAGATCGCGTTCGAGGACGTGTCCTTCGCGTACGGCGGTGAGGAGGAGGCCCTGACCGGTGTCGACCTGCGCATTCCGGCGGGTCAGACGGTGGCCTTCGTCGGGGAGACGGGCGCGGGCAAGTCGACCCTCGTCAAGCTCGTCGCCCGGTTCTACGACCCCACGGGCGGCCGGGTCACCGCCGACGGCACCGATCTGCGCAAGCTCGACATGACCGCCTACCGGCACCGCCTCGGCGTCGTACCGCAGGAGGCGTACCTCTTCGCCGGTACGGTCCGCGACGCCATCGCCTACGGGCTGCCCGACGCCACCGACGCGCAGGTGGAGGCGGCGGCCAGAGCGGTCGGCGCGCACGACATGATCGCCACGCTGGACGGCGGCTATCTGCACGAGGTCGCCGAGCGGGGCCGCAACCTCTCGGCCGGCCAGCGCCAGCTCGTCGCGCTCGCCCGCGCCGAACTGGTCGACCCGGACGTCCTGCTGCTCGACGAGGCCACCGCGGCCCTGGACCTCGCGACCGAGGCCCTGGTCAACCAGGCCACCGACCGGCTCACCGGCCGCCGCACGACGCTGGTCGTGGCCCACCGGCTGACCACGGCCGCCCGCGCCGACCGGGTCGTGGTGATGGACCACGGCCGGGTCGTCGAGGACGGCACGCACGACGAGCTGCTGGCCATGGACGGGCAGTACGCCCGGCTGTGGCGCACGTTCATCGGCGAGGACGAACCGGCGGGAGTCTGAGGGCCGGGGCCTGAGGGCCGAGGTCTGAGGCGGGTCTCAGGGCCGAGGCGAACACAACCGCCCGTCACGCGGCGCGTAGCCCGTCACGCAGCGCGCCGCGTGCAACCGTTGGACGGTCTCCCGCGTCGTACGCATATACGCGCATGTGGCGGTTGGGGATACGTATGTTCGATCGGATGGTGAGACCGCTGAGTACGTGGAAGCCGTCCGGACGGATGAGTGGGCCGATGCTGGCGCGACTGCTCGTCCTGCCGATCCTCGCGGCCGTGGGCCTGGTGCTCGGCACCCCGGTGGCCCCCGCCGTCCACGCCGCCTCGTCCTGCTCCGGACGCCCGGCGAAGACGGTGGCGTTCGCCACGGCGGAACTGCGCGTCTACAAGAGCCGCGCGTACGCCTGCGCCGTCACCGTCGCCAAGAAGCCGGGCAAGCGGCGGGCGATGAGCGTCTCGCTCCAGCCGCGCGGCGGCCGGGCGGTGACCGACAGCGGCAAATACACCAAATTGGCGGGCCCGGTGACGGTCCATGCGCTGAACCGCTGCGTCCGGGCGACCGGCTCGATAGGGGGCTCATCGGCCTCCACCGGATGGATCCTCTGCTGACGTTCCGCGAGGATCCCGTGAAGTATGTGGTCAATGGGGTCTGGCGTGGCGCGTGTTGCCCCCGCTAGGTTCACGGCGAATATTGTGAATCATGGGGAGGGTGCATGCGCAAGGCGCTCAGAGGGTTTCTGTCGCTCGCGGTGCTCATAGGCACAGTGAGCGCGACGGGGGCCTCGGCCGGTGCGGCCACCGCCGCGGAGCCGACCGCGAAGCAGGGCAGCAGTGTTGCCGGAAGCGGTGAGTCCAGCAGCGAGGACATCAAGGACCGCATCCTGGCCATCCCGGGAATGAGTCTGATCGAGGAGAAGCCGTACCCCGGTTACCGCTTCTTCGTCCTCAATTACACCCAGCCGGTCGACCACCGGCACCCGTCCAAGGGCACGTTCCAGCAGCGCATCACCCTGCTGCACAAGGACACGAGCCGCCCGACGGTCTTCTTCACCAGCGGCTACAACGTCTCGACCAACCCCAGCCGCAGTGAGCCGACGCAGATCATCGACGGCAACCAGGTCTCCCTGGAGTACCGCTTCTTCACCCCGTCCCGCCCGGCGCCCGCCGACTGGTCCAAGCTCGACATCTGGCAGGCCGCCAGCGACCAGCACCGGGTGTTCAAGGCGCTGAAGAAGCTCTACTCGAAGAACTGGCTGACCACCGGTGGCTCCAAGGGCGGCATGACCGCCACGTACTTCGAGCGCTTCTACCCGAAGGACATGGACGGCGTCGTCGCGTACGTCGCGCCCAACGACGTGGTCAACAAGGAGGACTCGGCGTACGACCGGTTCCTGGCGAACGTCGGCACCAAGGAGTGCCGCGACAAGCTGAGCGGGGTCCAGCGCGAGGCGCTGATCCGCCGCGGGCCGCTGGAGAAGAAGTACAAGGAGTACGCCGCCGCGAACGGCCTCACCTTCAACACGGTCGGCTCGCTCGACCGTGCGTACGAGGCCGTCGTCATGGACTACATCTGGGCGTTCTGGCAGTACAGCCTGCTCGCCGACTGCGCCGACATCCCCGCCGACGCCAAGAACGCCACCGACCAGGCGATCTGGGACTCGATCGACGGGATCTCCGGCTTCTCGGCCTACGCCGACGAGGGCCTGGAGACGTACACGCCGTACTACTACCAGGCGGGTACGCAGCTCGGCTCGCCCGACATCAAGCAGCCGTGGCTCGGCAACCTGAGCCGCTACGGCTACCAGCCGCCCCGTAACTTCGTGCCGCGCACCATCCCGATGAAGTTCCAGCCGTCGGTGATGCGGGACGTGGACACGTGGGTGAAGCACAACGCCAAGCGGATGATGTACGTCTACGGGCAGAACGACCCGTGGGGTGCGGAGCCCTTCCGCCTCGGCCACGGCGCCCGTGACAGCTACGTCTACACGGTGCCGGGCGGCAACCACGGTTCCAAGGTCTCCGGTCTCGTCGCCGACGAGAAGGCGAAGGCCACCGCCGCCATCCTGCGCTGGGCGGGGGTCGCCCCGGCGGCCGTCGACGCGGACCCGGCGAAGGCCAAGCCGCTCGCGAAGTTCGACGCGCGGCTCGACCAGCGCAACGGTGAGGTCGAGCGCGGTCAGGGCACCCTGCGCCCGTAACCGCGGCTGATCACCGAAACAGTGGGCCGTGCCCGCCGGTTCCGTACCTCGGATCCGGCGGGCACGGCCCACAGCCCTGTCGTCGTGCGGCGTACGCCTAGTAGGACAGCCCGTAGCCGACCGGGTACAGCACCCGGGCCGGGTCGTCCGCGCGCTGCACCGGGACCGGGAGCCTGCCCTCCGGCTCGGCGCGGCCCGCGATCACCCGTGCCGCCGCCCGCAGTTCGACGTCCGTCCAGGAGTACGCGGCCAGGCTCGCCGCGACGCCCGTACCGGTCAGCTGGGCGATGTCGTACGGGTTCCGGATCGCCACGGTGACGACCGGGACGCCGGTCGCCACGAGGGCCTTGACCAGGGCGAGTTGGCTGCTGGTCGCCGAGAGGTTGTACGTCCCGACGATCACCGCGTCCTTGCCCCGCGCGGCGGCCACCGCCTCCGCGATCTTCGCCGGGTCCGGGGCCGTGCCGGTGGACAGGGCGGTCGCCGTGTACCCCAGCTCGCCGAAGGCCCCGGCGAGCGTGGTGGTCGGCGGGCCCGTCGTGCCGGACGGCGAGGCCGGATCGGCGCCGACCACGAGGAGCTTGCGGTGGGAGCGGCGGGACAGCGGCAGCAGCGACCCGGAGTTGGTGAGCAGCGTGGTCGTACGCTCGGCGATGCCGTCGGCGGCGGCCAGGTGCGCGCGGGTGCCGACGGTGCGGTCGACGCCCCGGTGGCTGACGAACGGGTCGCGGAACAGGCCCAGTTTCGACTTCAGCCGCAGGATGCGCAGGATCGATTCCTCGATCCGGGCCTCGCTGATCTCCCCGCTCCTGACGGCCGCCAGCACGGCGTTCCAGGCGACGGCGAGGTTCGGCGGGTTCAGCAGCTGGTCGACGCCCGCCTGGAGTGCGAGGACCGGGACGCGGTCGTCGCCGTACTTCTCCCGTACGCCCTTCATGTCGAGCGCGTCGGTGACCACGACCCCGTCGTAGCCCAGCTCCTCGCGCAGTACGCCGGTGAGGATGGGCCGGGACAGCGTGGCGGGGTCCTCGGCGGCGTCGAGCGCGGGGACCACGATGTGCGCGGTCATGATCGAGTCGATGCCCGCGGCGATCGCGGCGCGGAAGGGCGGGGCGTCCAGCTCGGCCCACTGCTCCCGGGTGTGGTGGATGAACGGCAGCCCGCTGTGGCTGTCGGTGTTGGTGTCGCCGTGGCCGGGGAAGTGCTTGGCCGTGGCGGCGATCCCGGCGCCCTGGTACCCCTTCACCTGGGCGGTGGCCATCCCGGCCACCGACTGCGGGTCGGAGCCGAAGGAGCGTACGCCGATCACCGGGTTGGCCGGATTGACGTTCACGTCGGCGTTCGGCGCGTAGTTCTGCACGATGCCCAGGGCGGCCAGTTCGTCGCCCGCGATCCGGGCGGCCCGGCGGGTGTCGGAGTGCGAGCCGCCCGCGCCGAGCGCCATCGCGCCCGGCAGCAGCGTGGCGGGCTCGCCGACGCGGCAGACGATGCCGTGTTCCTGGTCGGTGGAGATCAGGAGCGGTACGGAGTTGGGGCCGGCGAGCCCGGCGCGCTGGATGCCGTTGGAGAGGTCGGCGATCTGGTGCGGGTCGCGGGTGTTGTGCGTCCAGACGAAGTAGATGATGCCGCCGACGTGGTACTTGTCGATCAGCTCGGCGGCGGTACGGACCCCGATCTCCTTGAGGTTCGCGTCGATGTCCGCCTGGTCCGGGTCGGTGGCGGAGTGCCCGTACACCCGCATCACGAAGAGCTGGCCGATCTTCTCCTCCAGGCTCATCCGACTGATGAGCCGCTTGAGGCGGCGGTCGGTGGAGGCGCTCGCGGACTGCGCGGCGGCGGTGGGGACGGCGACGACGCCGGTGGCGGCCGCGGCCGCGGTGGCCGCGGTAGCGGTGAGAAGAGTGCGCCGGGAGGTGCGGTGGTGCACGTGGGCTCCTTCCTGGGACTGAAAGAAACTTCCAAGAAGGTACGGATATATGGAAAGTAACTACCGGTCAAGGGGCCCCGCCCGGCCACCTTCGGCTGAGGGTGCCGATTGAGGGGCAAACCGTCATGTGCCGGTACGCGCGGGGGCTCGGACCAGCCCCGCCGCCACCCCGTGCGCCTGGAGAGCCGAGACCGCGGCGGTGATCGCGGGCCGACGGGCCGCCTCCGTACGCCACAGCGCGTACAGCCGCCGTACCGGTACGGGATCGAGAGGCACCGCCACCACCCCGGCGGGCAGCGGCCCCCGCCCCAGCCGGGGGATCATCGCGACCCCGAGCCCGGCCGCGACCAGGGCGAGCTGGGTGTGGTTCTCCTCGGCCCGGTGCCGGATGTCCGGCTCGTAGCCCGCCGCCCGCAGCGTCCGTACGAGCCAGTCGTGGCAGACCGTCCCCGGCGGCTGGCAGATCCACCGCTCCTTCGCCAACTCCTCGCGCCGCACCGCGTCCCGACCGGCGAGGGCGTGCCGCTCGGGCACCAGGAGATCGCACCGGTCGTCCCCGATCACCGCCTGTGCCACCCCCTCGGGGGCGGGCAGCGGCGCGATGTCCCAGTCGTGCGCGACCGCCAGATCGATGACGCCCTTGGCCACCAGATCGACCGAGAGATGCGGGTCGACCTCGCTCATCCGGACCTCCAGCGCGGGGTGGTCCCGGTCCAGCTCCGCCAGCACGCCCGGCAGCAGGCCGCGCGCCGCGGAGGCGAAGGCGCCGATCGACAACCGCCCCGTGGGCAGCCCCCTGCGCTCCGCCAGCGTCGTCTCGGCCCGCTCGACGATCGCGAGCAACTGCTGGGCCGCGGTGACCAGATGGAGGGCCTCCTCGGTCAGCGAGACACCGCGCCCGCGCCGTTCCAGCAGGGTGGTCCGGGTTTCCCGCTCCAGCTTGGTGATCTGCTGCGAGATCGCCGACGGGGTGTAGCCGAGCGCGGCGGCGGCGCCCGCGACGGAGCCATGGACGGAGACGGCGTGCAGGGCGCGCAGCCGGGACAGATCGAGCATCGTGACCTCGCGGGAACCGGTCGGAATCATTAGCGATGCTCAATTCCACCATGAAGAAGTCCGCGCTGGTGCTACATGGTCCTCGCGGCCGATGCTCGATCCATGCGTCCCCTCCACATCGCCCTGGCCGTGCTCGTCGCCGCCGTCTGGGGTGTGAACTTCGTCGTCATCGAGATCGGTCTCGACCACTTCCCGCCGCTGCTCTTCTCCGCCCTGCGTTTCCTGGCGGCCGCGCTCCCGGCGGTCTTCTTCGTCGGCCGTCCCAAGGTCGCCTGGAAGTGGATCGTGGGGGTCGGGCTCGTCCTCGGAGTGGGGAAGTTCGGCCTGCTCTTCCTCGGCATGGACCGCGGGATGCCCGCCGGGCTCTCCTCCCTCGTCCTCCAGGTCCAGGCGGTCTTCACCGCCCTGTTCGCGGCCCAGGCGCTCGGTGAACGGCCGGGAAGGACAAAGGTGTTGGGGATGGGTGTCGCCCTCGTGGGCATCGGGGTGGCCGCGGTCGACGAGGGCGCGAGCGGTCCGGTGCTCGCCTTCGTCCTCGTGATCGCGGCTGCCGCCTGCTGGGGCGTGTCGAACGTGCTGACCCGCAGGGCCGCCCCGCCCGACTCCCTCAACTTCATGGTCTGGGTCTCGGCCGTGCCCGTGCTCCCGCTGCTCGGCCTGTCCCTGCTCTTCGAGGGGTGGGACCGCGACGCCGAGGCGCTGGCCGCGCTCGACCGGAGCGGCGCCGGGATCATCCTCTACGTCGCCTGGATCACCACGGTGTTCGGCTTCGGCGCCTGGAGCTTCCTGCTCGGCCGGTACCCGGCCTCGTCCGTAGCCCCGTTCACGCTGCTCGTCCCGGTCTTCGGGATGTCCTCGGCCGCGCTGCTGCTCGGCGAACCGGTCGGCCCGCTGCGCTGGTGCGCGGCGGCGCTGCTGGTCGGCGGGGTGGCGCTCACCTCACTGGCGGGCGCCCGCCGCCCGCCGACCGCTCAGGCCGATGCGGCTGTTTCGACCGCTCCGGTCGCTCCCACCGCTCCGACCGCTCCGATGGCGCCGAAGGCGCCGAAGGCGCCGAAGGGGCAGCAGCCGGAGCGCGCGGAGCAGCCGGAACGGAAACCGGACGCGCTGGGTGCCCGGTAGGTCACCGGTCACCCGCGCCTCCTTACTGCTTCGGCGCTCCGAGCCGCAGCAGGTGCTCGCGCCCCGCGCTCAGCAGCCCCGCCAGCTCCGGCGCATCCGGGTGCCAGCGCTTCTCGTACTCCCAGCACACCCAGCTGTCCGGGTCCAGCGTGTCCAGGCACGCGCGCAGCGGCAGCACCCCGGCGCCCAGGCCCAGCGGCGCGATGTCCTCCGCCGACGCGACGTCCTTCACCTGGACGTAGCCCAGGTGGGGGGCCAGGACCGCATGGCTCGCGACCGGCTCCTCGCCCGCCAGCCACGTGTGCATGATGTCCCAGAGCGCACCGATCTGCGGGTGTCCGACCGTACCGACGACCCGGGCCACGTCGACGCCCGCCCGGTGCGAGTCATGGGTCTCCAGCAGGATCCGTACGCCCATGTCCGCGGCGTCCGGCGCGGCGGCCCCCAGCCTGCGGGCGGCGGTCGCGTCGGCCACGTCCTGGTCCTGGCCGCCGCCGCCGGGGAAGACCCGGACGTTCTTCGCGCCCAGGTCGCGGGCGAGCTTCAGCAGCTCGGCCAGCTCGGCCAGGACCGGCTCGTCGTCACCTTCGGACGCCACCCGTACGTATCCGGCCAGGGTCAGGATCTCGACCCCGCCCGCCTTGAACTCCTCGACCACATCGGCGCGTTCGAGCAGCGAGAGCCCCGGGTGCACCGGCTCCTCCGGGTGGGTGCGCAGCTCCACCCCCTGGTACCCGTGCTCGTTGGCGAGCCGGATGACCTCGGCTATCGGCATCCCCGGCACTCCGAGGGTCGAGAAAGCGAGCTTCACGTGCGTGTTCCTTCCACATCGGTACGTGCCACCGCCCCGGGCGACGCGAGCGGCGACGCCCACATCATCGGCCCGGGGTGTCCCGTACACCTACCCCTGCTCAGGAAGCCGACGCACGTGGCGACCCCATTGGAGCAGTGCGGCAGTGCGGCAGTGCGGCAGTGCGGCAGTGCGGCAGTGCGGCGGGGCGGCAGTGCGGCGGGGCGGCAGCGCGGCCCGGCGTTCCTGGCGGCGCGTGGGGTCACGTCCGAGGCGGTGCCGTCGACCCCCGCACCATCAGTTCGGCCGCGATCGTCGCGACGCCGCCGGGCGGCGGGGTCTCCTTGCCCATCGCGAGCCGGCCCGCACGGGCGCCCGCCTCGAAGAGCGGCAGCCGTACGGTCGTCAGGGCCGGCACGGCGTCCACCGAGAACGGCAGGTCGTCGAAGCCCGCCACCGAGACGTCCTGGGGGATGCGCTGCCCCCGGTCCCGTACCGCCGCGCTGGCACCCAGCGCCACCGTGTCGTTCGCGGCCACGATCGCGGTCACCTCCGGTTCGCGGCGCAGGAGTTCGAGCGTGGCCTCGTAGCCGGAGCGCCGGTCGTACGGGCCGTGGACGGTGAGGCGGTCCTCGTCGCCGGTCAGCCCGGCCTCGCGCATCGCGTCCCGGTGGCCTTCCAGGCGGTGGCGGGTGGTGGTCCGCTCCAGGGGGCCCGCGACATAGCCGATCCGCCGGTGGCCGAGCGAGATCAGGTGCTCGGTCAGCCGCCGCCCGCCGCCCCGGTTGTCGAAGGCGAGGGCCGCCAGCACCGCGTCGCTGTCCGGCAGCGGGGGCCGCCCGCAGAACACGATCCGGGTGCCCGCGTCCGCGAGCTTGGCCAGCTTCGCGGACATCGCGGCCCGGTGGGCCGGGCTCTCCACCGCGCCGCCGGTGAGGACGACGGCGGCGGCGCGCTGGCGCTGGAGCAGGGTGAGGTAGGTGAGTTCGCGTTCCGGGGAGCCGCCGGTGTTGCAGACGACGGCCAGCTTCTCGCCGCCCGCGCGGCCCGAGCCGTCGCCGGGCCCGCCGATCTCGGTCTGGGCGGCCCCCGCCATGATCCCGAAGAACGGGTCGGCGATGTCGTTCACCAGGATGCCGACCAGATCCGAGGTGGCCGCCGCGAGCGAGCTGGCCGGCCCGTTGAGCACGTAGTCCAGGTCGTCCACGGCGCGCAGGACCCGCTCCCGCGTCGACGCGGCCACCGGGTAGTTCCCGTTCAGCACGCGGGAGACCGTGGCCGGGGACACCCGGGCGCGGGCCGCCACGTCCGCCAGGGTGACTGTCATCACTGTCCTCCGAGAGGTCACGGGGAGATACCGAGGAGTTATCGGCGCGTCCCCTCTTGTCCGGGCCGCTGTCGGCAGGCTAGCGTCATCCTCGATAGAAAGCGCTTGCTACGGCTGTATGGAGGGAACTTCGTGACACGCAGGACAGTGCGCATCGCCATGAACGGCGTCACGGGTCGCATGGGATACCGGCAGCACCTGGTGCGCTCGATCCTCGCGATCCGCGAGCAGGGCGGCCTCGACCTCGGCGACGGCGAGGTGCTGTGGCCCGAGCCCGTGCTCGTCGGCCGCAGGGCCCACGCGCTGCGGGAGCTCGCCGAGCGGCACGGTCTGACCGAGTGGTCGACCGACCTGGACGCGGTGCTGGCCGACGACACCATCGACATCTACTTCGACGCCCAGGTCACCTCGGCGCGCGTCGAGGCGATCAAGAAGGCGATCGCGGCGGGCAAGCACATCTACACCGAGAAGCCCACCGCCACGGACGTCGAAGGCGCCCTGGAGCTGGCCCGGCTGGCCCGTGACGCCGGGATCAAGCACGGTGTCGTCCAGGACAAGATCTTCCTGCCGGGCCTGCTGAAGCTGAAGCGCCTCATCGACGGCGGCTTCTTCGGCGAGATCCTCTCGGTGCGCGGCGAGTTCGGCTACTGGGTCTTCGAGGGCGACTGGCAGGAGGCCCAGCGCCCGTCGTGGAACTACCGCGCCGAGGACGGCGGCGGCATCGTCGTCGACATGTTCCCGCACTGGGAGTACGTGCTCCACGAGCTGTTCGGCCAGGTCACCACGGTCCAGGCGCACGTCCAGACGCACCTTCCGCAGCGCTGGGACGAGCAGGGCAAGCCCTACGCCGCGACCGCCGACGACGCCGCGTACGGCATCTTCCAGCTGGCGGGCGGCGCCGTCGCGCAGATCAACTCCTCCTGGACGGTACGCGTCAACCGCGACGAGCTGGTCGAGTTCCAGGTCGACGGAACCCACGGCTCCGCCGTCGCCGGACTCCGCAACTGCCGGGTCCAGCACCGCTCGGCCACGCCCAAGCCGGTCTGGAACCCCGACCTCCCGGTCACCGAGTCGTTCCGCGACCAGTGGCAGGAAGTCCCCGACAACGCGGTCTTCGACAACGGCTTCAAGGCCCAGTGGGAGCTGTTCCTGCGCCACGTCGCGCTGGACGAGCCCTACACCTGGGACCTGATGGCCGGCGCGCGCGGCGTGCAGCTGGCCGAGCTGGGCCTCAAGTCGTCGGCGGAGGGTCGTCGCTTCGACGTCCCGGAGCTGACGCTGTGACGACCCGCGATCCGTACCGGGCGTTCCGCCGTTCCGGAGCCGGAGCCGGAGCCGGAGCCGACGCCGGAGCCGCAGCCGGTGCCGTGACGACCCGCACTCCGCACCCGGAGCTGACCCCATGAGCACCATCCACCTCCCGCAGGGCCCCTACGAACCCCGCGCCACCCCCCTCGACCTGGCCCCGGGCAAGGCCCCGCTCGCCTCCCGTACGGTCTTCTCCGCCGCCCATGTCGTCGCCGACCCGCACGCGGACATCAGCGCCGACGACCCGGCGGCCGTCGACTGGGACGCCACCCTCGCCTTCCGCCGCCACCTGTGGTCGCACGGCCTGGGCGTCGCCGAGGCGATGGACACCGCCCAGCGCGGCATGGGCCTGGACTGGGCGGGCGCGGCCGAACTGATCCGCCGCTCGGCCGCCGAGGCGAAGGCGGTCGGGGGCCGTATCGCCTGCGGTGTCGGCACCGACCAGCTCCCGGCCGGCCCGGCCACGCTCGCCGAGGTGCGCGCGGCGTACGAGGAGCAGCTCGCCCTGGTCGAGGAGAGCGGGGCCCAGGCCATCCTGATGGCCTCCCGCGCGCTCGCGGCGGCGGCGAAGGGTCCCGAGGACTACCTGGAGACGTACGCACACCTGCTGCGCCAGGCAGTCGAACCGGTCGTCCTGCACTGGCTCGGCCCGATGTTCGACCCCGCGCTGGACGGCTACTGGGGCAGCGCGGACCTCGACGCCGCGACCGACACGTTCCTGAAGGTCATCGCCGAGCACCCGGACAAGGTGGACGGCATCAAGATCTCCCTCCTGGACGCGGAGCGCGAGATCGACGTCCGCCGCCGCCTTCCCGGCGGGGTCCGCTGCTACACCGGCGACGACTTCAACTACCCGGAACTGATCGCGGGCGACGACCGGGGCTTCAGCCACGCGCTGCTCGGCATCTTCGACCCGCTCGGCCCGCTGGCGGCGCACGCGGTACGGGTGCTGGACACCGGCGACACCGAGGGCTTCCGGGATCTCCTGGATCCCACGGTCGAGCTCTCGCGCCACCTGTTCCGGACCCCCACCCGCTTCTACAAGACGGGCGTGGTCTTCCTCGCCTGGCTGGCGGGCCACCAGGAGCACTTCACGATGGTCGGCGGCCTCCAGTCCGCCCGCTCGCTGCCGCACCTGGCGAAGGCGTACGAACTGGCCGACCGGCTCGGCCTGTTCCCCGACCCCGAGCTGGCCGAGTCCCGGATGCGGGCCCTGCTCGCGGTCCACGGAGGAACCCGATGAGCGACGACCTCACCCGCCTCTCCCTCAACCAGGAGACCATCAAGCAGTGGTCGCTGCCCGAGCTGACGGAGGGCTGCGTCAAGGCGGGCATCGGCAAGGTCGGCCTCTGGCGCGCGCCGGTCCAGGAGTACGGCGTCGAGCGCACGGCGAGCCTGCTCAAGGACGCGGGGATCTCCGTCACCAGCCTGTGCCGGGGCGGCTTCTTCACCGCGCTCGACCCGGCGGAACGGGCCCGCGCCCTGGACGACAACCGGGCGGCGGTGGACGAGGCGGCGGCCCTGTCCACCGACACCCTGGTCCTCGTCTCGGGCGGCCTCCCGCCGGGCAGCCGCGACCTGTACGGCGCCCGAGAACGCATCGCGGACGCCCTCGCCGAACTGGGCCCGTACGCGGCCGAGCGCGGCGTACGTCTCGCGATCGAACCGCTGCACCCGATGTTCGCCTCGGACCGCTGCGTGGTCTCCACGCTCGGCCAGGCCCTCGACATCGCGGAACGCTTCCCCGCCGACCAGGTCGGGGTCGTCGTCGACACGTACCACATCTGGTGGGACGACCAGGCGCCCGCGCAGATCGCACGGGCGGGGGAGGGCGGCCGTATCCACTCCTTCCAGCTGGCGGACTGGATCACCCCGCTTCCGGCGGGCGTTCTGGTGGGCCGTGGCCAACTGGGCGACGGCAGCGTGGACTTCCGCGCCTGGCGACGCCTGGTCGAGGCGGCGGGCTTCGAGGGACCAGTAGAGGTGGAGATCTTCAACGAGGGCCTGTGGGCCCGCGACGGCGCCGAAGTCCTCGCCGAAGTCGCGGCCCGTTACCTGGAACATGCCTGTTGAGAGCCCTGTGAACGACCCAAGGTAAAGAGATCGTAAAGGGGTGCAACCTTTGCGTACCCTGCCGGGTCACACATGGCGTCGGGACTTCCGGGGAGGGGTCCGGGGGGATCGGGAAGCCCGACGGGAGGGGAAAGCGAGGGGGGTCCGGCCGCGAGGCCGGGCCCCATTCCGCTTATACGGGGGCGGCCTTCCCCGGCCCGTCCGCACCGGATCGAGAGCCCTCCGTACCGTACGGTGGTCGAGGAGCGCTTCGAGGGCCGGCCGCTGCGCAGCGACTTCCGCCCCGCCCCTCCCACATGGACGGAACAGCCACCCATGTACGTCTCCCGCGTGTACGTCGAGAACATCAAGTCGTTCCACGGTCCGCGCGTCGTCGACCTGACACTGACCCGCCCGGACGGCTCGCACGCGGGCTGGACCGTCCTCGCGGGACGGAACGGCGCGGGAAAGACGACGCTGCTCCGGGCGCTGGCCCTGGCCCTGAGCGGACCGGTGGCGGCACGGGGCCTGGTCCAGGGGTTCGAGAACTGGATGTCGCGCGGGACGGCCGTCGGCGAGGTGCAGGCGAAGATCGTCAGGGACGCGGCCTTCGACAGGTTCTCCGCGTCCGGGCGCACCCAGACCAACTTCTGGGCGGGCCTGCGGTGGACGGCCCCGGTCGAGGGCGGGGGCGGGGGCGGACGCAAAAGTGCCCAGCCCTCGCTGGAGGGGATCAGACAGAACCCCGACGCCAAGAGCGCCACTCCCGCCCAGCGCGGCCCCTGGGCCGACAACCCGGTGGGCTGGTTCTGTGCCGCCTACGGCCCGTTCCGGCGCATGGCCGGGGGCTCGGGGGAGGTGCAGCGGCTGATGCTGGCCTCCGGCCCGGTGGCCAGGCAGGCGAGTCTGTTCCACGAGGACGCCTCGCTGGCCGAAGGCGTCGCCTGGCTGATCGAGCAGCATCTGCGCGCGCTCGAAGGCCGGGAGGGTGCCGCAGCGCTCAAGAAGGCAGCGCTTTCCATCCTGGGCCATGAACTGCTTCCCGATGGCTACCGGGTGGAGGACGTCGACTCCGAGGGACTGTGGGTCACGCGCGACGGACACCGGTATCCGCTGCGGGAGATGAGCGACGGCTTCCGTACCGTGGCGGCGCTCGTCGTCGACCTGCTGAAGCAGATCCACGACACCTTCGGCGACGAGGTGTTCGCCGGAGAGGGGAACGAGGGCGGACCCGGCCCCCTCCAGGTGCCCGGCGTCGTGATCATCGACGAGATCGACGCCCACCTCCACGTCTCCTGGCAGCGCCGCATCGGCCCCTGGCTGACCTCGCACTTCCCCCACATCCAGTTCATCGTGACGACCCACAGCCCGTACATCTGCCAGGCGGCCGACCCCGGCGGCCTGATCCGGCTGCCGGGTGTGAGGGAGAACGCGGCACCCGAGGTCGTACCGGAGGACCTCTACGAGCGAGTGGTCTACGGCAGCGGTGACGACGCGGTCCTCTCCGACCTCTTCGGGCTCGACACCCCCTACTCGGAGCGCGCCGAACACTTCCGGGCCGAGTTCGTCGCCCTGGAGTCCAAGGTGTACGAGGGCGACACCTCACCGGGCACCGTCGCGCGCTACAAGGAACTGAAGGACCTGCTCACCAGCTCTCCCGCGGCGCGCGTGCACGAGATGTCCGCTCAACTCCACCGCATCGCGGAGGAGATCGAGAACGGAGAGGCGGGCGAGGCGGAGTGATCCGGCTGGCACGTGCCGACCTGCCCCCGGACGCGGCAGCGCACCTGAAGACGTACACCCAGGAGATCGAGCGGACCGCCGAGTCGAAACGCAAGGCGAAGGCGGCGGACCTGTGGGCCCATTCGACCGTACGGAGGCGAGTGCGGGAAGGTCTCCTCGCCGCCCTGGCGGACATGGCCCCCGGCCACCAGCGCTGCATGTACTGCGGCGACGGTCAGGGCACGGACATCGACCACTTCGAGCCGAAGAGCCTTGCTCCACTGCGGACCTTCGAGTGGCTCAACCACCTGCTGGCCTGCTCGTACTGCAACAGCAACCAGAAGCGGAACAAGTTCCCCCGGTCCGAGGAGGACGGGAGCCCGCTCCTCCTGGACCCCACACTTCAAAACCCGCTGGCCCACCTGAGACTGGTGCTGCCGCTCTGTACGTACAAGGGCCTGACGGCCCGGGGCGACGCGTGCATAGAGGTGTTCGGCCTCAACTCGCGCGGGGTCCTCGTCGACGGCCGCAGGACGGCGTACGAAACCGCCAAGCAATCCGTCGAGCTCTGGAGCATCGCCACGGACCGGGGCCGGCACGACAAGGCGGCGAAGATCGTCAGCGTCGCGTGGGACCGCCCGCTCGCCGATGTACTGGCCGCGATGTTCCACCAGTCGGGCCACCCGGCGGCGGACCTGCTCTTCGACGGCGAGGAGGAGACCTTGGGCCTCCTCCGCGACCGGGCCTTGCGTGCGGCCTTCCTGGCACGGGCATGACGTCGCCCCGGCGTACGGGGATTCGGGTGTGGGTCAGGCGGTGAGGTGGCCGTTCTTGAGCGCTGCGAGGAAGGTTGACCAGCCGTCGGGGGAGAAGGCGACGGCTGGGCCGGCGGGGGTCTTGCTGTCGCGGACGGGGACGGAGGGGTGGCCGTCCGCGACCTCAAGGCAATCGCCGTTGGCGCCGCCGCTGTAGCTGGACTTGCGCCACGCGGTGAAGGACACGCCGTCAGTGGTGGTGGGCTCGGTGGTGTGCATGCTCGTGCTCCTCCGCGATGTTTCTGACTAGCGCCACCGACTCTTGCCGCGGAGCCGCGTCACTCAGGGCGAGAGTGTAAGAGGTGTGGCAGGCCTCAACTACCGCCGGATCATCCAACAGGCGGCCGTTGTGAACTCCTTCGACATAAGCCAGAGGGGCCGAGTCCGTGAAGGACAACAGATAGAGCATGCCTTCCAGAAGCGCGTGCGCTCCGGATGCGAGAGTCAGCACATGCAGGCGCAGGCGACCGGAGTCGGCCATGTCTGCCACCTTGTGCAGTTGCTCCGCCATCACCTGCGGTCCTCCCACGCGGCGCCTGAGGGCGCTCTCGTCGAGCAGTATCCACGTTACGGGCGCTGACGGCTTGTCGAGGATCAGACTTCGTTTGCTGCGGCTGACAACGAGTTCGTCAAGCTCCTCCGCGCAGTAATTCGGGCTGTACGCCTGGAATACGGCACGCGAGTACGCCTTCGTCTGGAGCAGGCCTGGAATCAGTGAAGACCCGTAGTGACGGATCTCCGTGGTCTGCTGCTCCCACTCGGCGACCAGCCCAAAGTAGTGGGCGAAAAACGGGTCCAGATCCTCCAGCCACCGTGCGAAAAACCCGTCCGTGCCCAGTGCCCGATCGATCCGCCGCGCGTCGTCCGGGCTCGGCAGCCGCCGCCCCGCCTCCCAATGGCTGATGAGAGTCGGCGAGCAGACGACCTGCTCGGCCAGCGCCTCCTGCGTCAGCCCTGCGGCAAGCCGCCGAAGCTTCAGCTCCTCGCCGTACTTCTCCCGTACCGTACGCGGCCTGCCGTTCGCCTTCATGTGCACCCAACTCCCTGACTTGACCAGCGTGCTGTCATCCCCGACCCCCTGGAATCGTAGCGACTCGTGACCTCACTCTGTGATGGGTTGGCTACGGAAAGAAGCGACGCCGACGCACGAAGAGACCCCCGCGACCGACGCAACCGGTCCGGGGGCTTGGTCATCCCGAGAGAGCAGGCTGACATGAAGCACGCTATCGCCCGGTTCCTGGAGCCGGTGCTGCGATTGCTGATCCCCGTACGGCACCAACGGCACCCGCTGGACACCTACGTGTACGTCCACCCCTACTCCTGCGACTACGTCGGCGGGCCGACCGCCTACCGCACCGGCGAGCGCCCTCCGCGCGGGGAGGACAGCCCGCTGGTACGCCCGTACTTCGTCGCGTACGAGAGGGAGCAGGCCGAAGAGCTGGCGGCTGAGCGGCGACGGCAGCGCGTCCGTCGCGGGGGAGTGCTGGTCGCCGTACGCGGTGTGGACATCGAGCCCCAGCCCCAGCCCCAGCCCCAGCCCCAGCCCCAGCCCCAGCCCCTTCACCGAGCCGAGGCCGCCGCGTGACCAGGGAGAGGGAGCAGGACGTACACCACACGTTCAGGCTGCTGCCCCGGACAGAGGCGGAGGGCAAGCCGAGTTACGTCCTGGGCGATGGCACCGGCTGTGTGTCACGGATGGCGGACGACATGGAGCACGTACAACTCGACATGGCGGACAACCTGCTCGGGCACGCCGCTGATCTGCTGGCGGACCAGAGGGTCACCGGAGCGGAGCTCCACTTCCTCGCCAGCCGACTGAGCGAGTCGCTGGAAGAGGTCAAACGTGTCGCGGAGAGTCGGGGTTCGCGGCTGAGCGCGATCGGCTCCGGTGCGGACAGCGGCCCACCGGGGCGTCGGGAACCGGACGTCGAGAACCGGTGAGTCGGCCGACGGCCTGACGAGTCCCCGGGCTGCTACCGGCTCCCGCCCATCTCCGGGCACGGGGCCGGTTCAGGTCCTGCCGGGCGGCTCCGGTGAGGTTTCCCGCCACAGCACGGGGAACCGGTCGGCCATCTCGCGCTCCACCCACGCGCGTCGCCGGTTCAGCAGGTCCCGGCCGTGAGGGTGGGCGCCGGGCTCCAGATCCGTCAGCAGGGTGCGGAGGCGGGTGAGGACCAGAGGGGAGTTCAGCGCGGCCACGATGACGTCGTCGACGCCCGTACGCAGGAAGTCCTCCCACGTGGACCGCGGGATCACGACCCGCACCACACCGTCGGGGCCGGTGACCCGCAAAGGGCCGGCGTCCCTCGCACGGCTCGCGGCGGAACCGCTGAGCAGATCCTCCACACCGTCCAGGGCCTGCACGGCGGTCGCGGGGTCGTTGATGCTGGAGGAGAGGGCCCTGAGCGCGATGTCGGCCAGCAGGCGAAAGGCAAGCATCGGGTCCTGCTCGAACGTCGGCTCCAGTCCGGTGGCCAGCGCTCCCAGGATCTTGGCGTCCACCACGGCGGCGCCGTACACGTCGGCGATCTTCGCCCCTCGGTGCAGGGTGGCGCCCGGAGCCTTGTCCAGCACGATGATCGCGCCCGCTTCCCGGGCCGTCTTCCGCAGCTCTTTTACGTCGATCTGCTGAAGGACTGCCGTGGGCCTCGGCCAGCTGAGGGTGGCAGCCGGTGGCCCCTCGGTCACAGGGCGATCCGAGGCCGCCGGAGTGGCTCCCGAGGGGTAGAGCGTGTCCAGGGCGGTGGCCCCCCGCTCAATGATCGAGTGCAGGACCGGGGCGAGCTGGATCGAGGCGAGAGCCCGCAGCAGCAGGGTCCGCAACAGGGTCAGCATCGCCAGCAGCAGAATCGCGGTGACGACCGGAACGGCTACCGTCACCTCCGAGCTGTCGCCGATCGTCAGCGCGGCCGTGACGCAGAAGACCGCCAGGCCGATCGCGAAGGCGAAGGTCCGCCAGACGATCGGGGACCGACGGAACAGTGTCAGGCGGGGGGTGAAGCTGGTGTGCGCCCACTGCACCACCAGGAACAGCAGCGAGAAGATCACGGCCGTCGTGCCGAGCACGCCGAAACCCAGAGTCAGCAGCAGATCGGCCGCCTGGCGCGCGGGCATGTCCGGACCACCGGTGATCCTCGGAACGAACAGGCCCAGGGCCACCCCCGAGAGGGCGCACAACAGCTGTACGGCTCCGGCCCGAGCCTGTCGGCTGCGTCGCAACGGGGCGTGCCCGCCGCCAGGGGGCACGGTCATCGCGCCGGTCCTCTCACGCCCGTCACCTGTGCCGCCTTCCGCCGCATGAGGACGGCCGCTCCCCGCACGGAGAGCAGACCGGTTCGCCATAGGGACAGTCTCTCGCTCCGGAGGCCGGACGGCCTCCCGGCACACATGAGCGGCAGCGCGAAACGACCCCGGTGCGCGCGGCCACGCCGGTATCCCCGGGTTCGTGCGGCCGGTTACGGGTAGCGAGTTGTTGGGCCCCATGAGGGTGACATTTCGCTGGGGCGGCAACACCATTGTCAGTGGGCCCTGCTTCACTGAGGCCATCGATACCGGGGAGCGAGTTATGCCGACTGTGATCCACAAGACGCGTGATCAGCTTGAGACTCAGCGCGCACAGCTGCTGGCCGACGTGAACATGAGCTATGACCAGCTCGCCGATCGCGCCGCCATGTACAGCCTCAGCATGGACGAGTTGGACGTGTGGCACACCATCGAGGGTCTCGACTACCTTCTCGAAGGTGACAGCTGAAGAGGCCAAGGCCCTTGATGAGCTGGCGGCCGGGTTCGCCGACGAACTGACTGACCTGACGCGGGGCGTCCTCGGTGCGGACACCCCGCGTTTCCACGCGATCAACATGGGTTCCAAGATCAGGGTCTCGCCCATACGCGACAACGAGGTCATGCAGCGGATCCCGGTCAGCATCGGCGGCGAGCCCCGGCTCAGCCTCATGGCCCGCTTCTACTGCTGCTGGGACGGTTCGAGTACGTTCATGGCGACGGACCAGGCGGACGTCCATGTCTTCTACGAGGGGGTCCCGGATCCCCTCCTGCGTTACGAGTACGTGCGCAACAGCAAGGAGCCGCCGGGCGCCCACGTACAGGTGCACGCGCACCGGGACGAGATGGCGTATCTCCTGCGCCTGGCGGACCGGGGGCGGCCGAAGCAGGGAATGAGGCGGGACAAGCTGCCCCGGCTGTCGGAGATGCACTTCCCGGTGGGCGGTCACCGGATGCGCCCCTCGCTGGAGGACGTGCTGCTCTTCCTCCAGCGCGAGTTCGCGATCGACACCGCACCGGGCTGGAAGGCGGTGATCGAGAAGCACCTCCGCAGCTGGCGGACCACGCAGCTCAAAACGGCGGTGCGGGACGCCCCCGACGCGGCTGCCCGAGTGCTGCGTCAGCTGGGGTACACGGTGACGGAGCCGACCATTCCTGCCGCGCGCCCGGCCACGGACGACGTGAAGCTGTACTGGCCGTAGGGGCGCGTAACGCCGGTACCCGCGACTGGGGTTGCCCCGGCTCGGCGAAGCCGACGCCACGTCAGGCGGCGGAACCGGCGGGGTCGGAGGTGCCTTCCGGCTCGGGCAAGTACTCATGCCCGTACCGCAGTTCGTAAGTGCGGCGTTGTCGGTCCTGCCGGAATTCCACGACCCAGATCGCCACGTTCACCACCAGCACCGAAGCCGCGATGAAGCTGAAGATTCCCACGAGTTGCCATACGGGCGCGGCCGAGGGGTAGGCCCAGCCCTCACCGGCGAAGACGGTGTCCCCCTCCGTGACCGACGAGCTCGGGACGGTGCCGCTGCTGGTGTGACCGTCGAGGAATTGCCATGTCGCGTGGCAGGAGGGAGGCGGTCCCGTGTGGCCTCCGCCCTCGTGGCACCCTCCGGCGCCGATGACGGTCGCGGTCTGTCCGTCGCGCAGTTCCTGGACGTGCGAGTCGGCGAAGAGCCACAGAACGCCGAGGAGAACGGCGGGAGTTCCCAGAATCACCAGCCACTGCTGGGCGGACGGCCACGTGCGCGGAGCGTCCGGCAGCGGATCCGTTCTTTCCTTCAGGCCGATGTCGTGCGTGCCGTCGTCCCAGCCGTCGTTCCCGCTGTCGTCCCCCGTGCGCATGCCGCCGCCTCCGCTCAGTCACGGAACACTCCGCTGCTGTTTCCGACGGCACGGCGGATGTCGGCGGTTCCCATGATCGCTCGGTGCGCCGGACGGGGTCGGTGTGCCCCCTGCGTCCCGCCCCGTCCGAGTCAGATCGGAGAACCCGGTTGACCGGCCGACGACCTGAGCCAGCCGAGCAGGTCGTCCGTCAACAGTTCGCCGTCCGCTTCGACATCCGGGCCGATCGCACCCAGATCGAGGTGGAACACGCGGGTCCGGTCGTGGCCGTGACGTCGCATGAGCAGCCCGCCGCCCCCACTGTCGTCCCCGACCAGCACCCACTCGGGCGCGTAGTGGGCCACCTCGAAGGTCTTGTTCCGCTCCTCGATGTCGTGCGGTCCGTAGACCAGGATGCCGTTGTCGAGCAGTGCGCCCGGCGTGGACCGCCACAGGCGGGCGACATCGGGGCCGGGTCCGTCCCCGAGCCCCCGCAGGCGCGCGGCCCGGACGGCGAGGAACCCGGCGAAGGACTCCGCCACCTGCCGCTCGTCGCCGTCGAGACCGTCACGGCACACCACCGGGTACTCGCCGTCCCCGCACTCGCCGCTCCGGTCGAGGGCGAAGGAGTAGGTGTCACCGCAGTCGGGCTCGACACCGAAACACAGCCGGGCGCCGTCCTTCCGCCACCCGGCGGTGACGTCCTCGTACGCATCGTCGGCGAAGCCGCCCAGCGCCCCTGGCCCGCCCGGCCCGCCTGGCCCGCCCGGCCCGCCCGGCGCGACCGTCGCGATGTGCGCGCCACCGACCCGGCCGTGCCCGAACTCGGCCAGCCACCACCGGTACGACGGCGGCAACGGGCAGCCGATGCGTGCCTCGGCGTCGCGGATCGCCGCCTCCGGTACGACGGCGGGGGGCCTGAGGCCGAACTCCGGTGACACTTGTACCAGTTCGCGCATTTGTGTCAGATCAGGTCTCACGCGGTCGAGTCTGCCAGGGGGCGCCGGTCAGCCCAGCAGCTCATGGAGCCGGGTCAGATCGTCGCCCACCGACTGCCTCTCCTCGTCGTCCAGTTCCACCGCCGCCGCCTGTTCCAGCAGAACCCGTGCCGGTTCCGCGTCGCCGAGCCGTTGCGCGATGTCCCCGCGCAGCACCAGCAGCCGCAGCCGCTGTACGGGAGTGGGGCGCTCGTCGGTCAGGTTCAGTACCCGGTCGATGATCCGGGCAGCCCCCGGCAGGTCCTGCTTGGAGTCCGCGAAGAGGTCCGCCATGTGCAGCGCACGGGCGAAGGTCTCGCGGGGAGCGGGCCGGTGCGCCGGGTCGTCGCTGGTCGGCCGGCCGATGCGGATCGTGTTGCCGGTCGGGTCGGTCATCAGGAACTGCCGTACCCCGTACGACATGTCCTTGAGCGGCCCTATGCGGGGCAGCCCGCGCGTGGGAATCCTGCCGTACGCGGCCTTGAGTCCCGCCCGGAACGCGGCGTGCAGGCCGTCGACGTCCTCGGTGAGGACATAACAGCCGGAGTGCGAGGCGGCGGGGTCGTACTCCTTCATGCCGTAGAACTGCAGCTCGATCGCCCCGCGTTCGACGACGGCGTAGGCGTACGGGCTGGTCTGGAGGTACGTCGTGTCGAAGCCCAGGGCCGTGTAGAAGTCGACCACCGGCTTGATCAGCCGTGTCTGGCAGGGGAGGAGCGGGATGGTCTTCTCGGTCATGCCCGCAGAGTAGTAAAATTTGATTAGTTGGGCCAGTGTCCGGGTCCGGCGCAGGGCCCGGGGTCGGGTCAGTGCGGCGGTGGGGCGGTCCCCGCTTCCGCGCCCGCCTGCCGGGCCGTGGCGGCGATGCCCTGGAGTGCGGCGATGTGCAGCGCCAGTGCCCGCCTGCCCTCGGGCGTGAGGGACAGCCAGGTCCGGGGGCGCTTGCCGACGTAGCCCTTGCGGACGGCGAGGTATCCGATCCCCTCCAGGGCGGAGGCGATCTTGCTCAGCATCGAGTCGGAAACCTGGCAACTGTCGCGTACGGAGGCGAAATCGGCCTCGTCGCACGCGGAGAGAAAGGCGACGACCGCCAGCCGGGTGGGGTGGTTGATCGCCGCGTCGATCGCCGGCTGTTCAGGTGTGTGGGCTGCGGTCATCCGATGTCCTGGAGCTTCCGCCCGATCGACGCGTTCCGGGTGGCGAACACCGCCCAGGTGCCGAGTCCCAGGACGGTGAACAGAGCGATCTTGGTGACGGCGCGATCGGCCCCGAACAGGTGGCACAGTCCCCATGTCGCGAGCCCTGCGGCGAGGAGGGTGGACAGGGGAACCGCCGCCCGGCGCAGCCGCGCGGAGAGGGACCTGGTCACCGTCACTTCCGCCCGCCGCCCGGCGGCGTTGACGAGCACGAGTACCACGGCCAGGCCCGCGAGCGGGATCACCAGCGCGAGGGGCACTCCCCAGCCGCCGCGCTCCTCGGCCCACGCTTGTCCGAGGGCGGGAACGATCAGCGCCGCCGCAGCCGCGGGGCCGTACCAGGAGGGGGACAGTCCGGCCCGGAGCCGGGCGGCCTCCCTGGCCGATTCGACGCTCCGCAGGGCTTCCGTCGCGCGGTCGGCGGATACGGCTGTACCGCCTGAGCGGGTGGGGGTGTTGTCCTGCGGGGACATCGTGTTTCCCGGACCTCTCGTCAGTCGTGTGCATGATCTGCTCGTTCATACTGGCATCTACTTTCCCTAAAGGAAAGTACTTTCTCGGGGAGGGGTCGGCCTCTCGGGGCCGGGCTGTGACGGGGGTCACGGGAACCGCCCCCGAGGCCCCGGACAGGCCAAAAGGTATGGAGACACAACTGCGGGCCCGGATACGGGACGGGGACGACGACGCCTTCGCGGAGTTGTTCGACAGGTATGCACGCTCCGTGTACAACCACGCGTTCCGGCTGACGGGGGACTGGTCGTGCGCCGAGGACATCGTCTCGCTGACGTTCCTCGAAGCCTGGCGGCTGAGCGCCCGGGTCGACGCCGAAGGCGGGTCGCTGCGCCCCTGGTTGCTGGGGATCGCGACCAACGTCGTACGCAACACCAGACGCGCCGCGGGCAGGCACGCCGCGGCGATGTCCCGGCTGCCCCCGGGGAGCCCGGTGAGCGACTTCGCGGACGAGGTCGCGAGCCGTATCGACGACGCCGAACTGCTGGGCGCCGTACGGCTGGCCCTGGCCACCCTGCGACGTAACGAACGCGAGGTGCTCGCGCTATGCGTGTGGTCGGGGCTCGACTACGGGTCGGCCGCCGAGGCGCTCGGGATTCCTGTCGGCACGGTCCGCTCCCGGCTGTCCCGGGCCCGGAAGAAACTCGCCGCCGCCACCGAGAACCGGGAACCACCCCGCCGCCCGCGACAGGTGAGAGATGGCCGCACACAAGCGGCCCAGCCCCTACAGGAGGGAAACCGATGAACGACAACGCGTCGCTCCCCGAGCGGGACCTTCCGCCGGGCCGTCACCGCCATCTCAAGGAGCACCTGATGCGAGAGATCCGGCAGAACCCCGTCCGGGACGTGAGGCAGTCCCCGCAGCCCTCGCAGTCCCCGCAGCCCCCCGTCCGGTACGGGAGAACGACCCGCCGCAGGAGGTGGCTGCGCCCCGTCGTCGCCGGTCCGGCCCTCGCGGGAGCGCTGACCCTCGCGGTCATCGCGGGGATCGCGGTCACCGGAGCCGACAGTTCCACCACCCCGGTCGGCAGCGACGGCAAGGCCACCTACGCCTTCGCCCCCCGGGTGAACGGCGACACCACCGGTGGCGCGGCCGAACTGCTCGACCGCATCGCGACGGTCGCGGCACGGTCTCCGGCGGGTGACACCATCCGCGACGACCAGTTCGTCTACATCCGCAGCAGGGTGGCCGCCGCGACGGTGGGCGAGGGCATCGAGACGAAGCTCGCCGCCCTGCACCGGCGGGAGGTGTGGCTGTCCGTCGACGGGAGCCGCTCGGGGCTGCTCCGCGAACCGGGCGCCGTCTCCGACGGGGAGGAGCTGGAGCGCGCCCCCGCTCCCGGCGAGCCCGGCTACGAGCAGAGCACCAGCTACCGCCACCTCCAGACCCTGCCCACCACCCCGGACGCGATGCTCAAGTGGCTGCGTTCCCTGGGGGAAGAGGGGAACGAGGAGCGGAATCCCGACCAGGACGCGTTCGTGGTCGCCGGGGGTCTCCTCGACGAATCGCTGATGCCGCCGGACGTCGGCGCCGCGCTCTTCCGCGCCACCGCGAAGATCCCGGGGGTGGTGGTGGTGCCCGACGCGGTGAACGCCGCCGGGAAGCACGGCGTGGCCGTCGCCCGCTACGACGCGTACAACCCGGGCCTGCGCGATGAGTTGATCTTCGACAGGAAGACCCTGGAGTTCATCGGCAGCCGCAGCGTCGCCACGAAGGCCACCGACAGCATCGAGGCGGGCCAGGTGCTGTCCACCTCGGCCGTCCTCGAACGCGCGGTGGTGGATACGAAGGGCCTGCGGCCGTAGGACCCCGCCCGTAGGAGGAGGCGTGCGGTCCGGTCCGGGGCCGTCGGAGTCGTACCCGGACCGGGCCGGGCCGGACCGCTTGTCAGCAGGACCCGGTAGCGTCGGCACATGTCCAACATGGCCGTCCTCAAAGGGGTCCTGGAGCGGATCCCACATCACCAACCAAACGTGACTCAGGTCGCGAGGGGGTGGTGACGTGGACCAGTCGAGCCGTCAAGGCGTTTGTGAAGTGACTGGGGTCCTGGAGCGGATCACGTACGCCAACGAGGAGAACGGGTACACGGTCGCCCGCGTCGACACCGGGCGCGGTGCCAACGATCTCCTCACGGTGGTCGGTGCGCTGCTCGGCGCGCAGGTCGGCGAGTCGCTGCGGATGGAGGGCCGTTGGGGGTCGCACTCCCAGTACGGCAAGCAGTTCACCGTCGAGAACTACACGACGGTCCTGCCCGCCACCATCCAGGGCATCCGCCGCTATCTCGGCTCCGGTCTGATCAAGGGCATCGGCCCCGTCATGGCCGACCGGATCACCACGCATTTCGGCGTCGACACCCTCGACATCATCGAGCAGGAGCCGAAGCGCCTCGTGGAGGTCCCCGGCCTCGGGCCGAAACGGACGAAGATGATCGCCGCCGCGTGGGAGGAACAGAAGGCGATCAAGGAGGTCATGGTCTTCCTCCAGGGCGTCGGCGTCTCCACCTCCATCGCCGTCCGTATCTACAAGAAGTACGAGGACGCCTCCATCTCCGTCGTGAAGAACCAGCCCTACCGGCTGGCCGCCGACGTCTGGGGCATCGGCTTCCTCACCGCCGACCGGATCGCGCAGGCGGTCGGCATTCCGCACGACAGCCCGGAGCGGGTCAAGGCGGGACTCCAGTACGCCCTGTCCCAGTCCTCCGACCAGGGGCACTGCTTCCTCCCCGAGGAACGGCTCATCGCGGACGGGGTCAAGCTCCTCCAGGTGGACACGGGCCTGGTCATCGACTGCCTGGCCGCTCTGGCCGCCGACCCGGAGG
Organism: Streptomyces sp. NBC_01433; assembly: GCF_026340105.1. Classification (NCBI taxonomy): domain Bacteria; kingdom Bacillati; phylum Actinomycetota; class Actinomycetes; order Kitasatosporales; family Streptomycetaceae; genus Streptomyces; species Streptomyces sp. NBC_01433. The sequence goes on from NZ_JAPEPM010000001.1 coordinate 3,939,557, forward strand.
GCGTCGTACGGGAGAAGGTGCCGTCGCCGGAGGGCGGGGAGCCGGTCACGGCGGTGTACCTGGTGCCCTTCCACCGCGCCGAGATCTCGCTGGCCGCGCAGGTCCGGCGGCTGCTGCACACCCCGGAGGACCGGATGCCGGCCTTCCGGGACGTGGCCTGGGACAAGGCGCTGGCCTGGCTCGCGACGCGTACGGGGGCGACGCTGGCGCCCGAGCAGGAGGCGGCGGTACGGCTGGCGCTCACCCGGAAGGTCGCCGTCCTGACCGGCGGACCCGGCTGCGGAAAGTCGTTCACGGTCCGCTCCATCGTCGAACTGGCCCGCGCCAAGCGCGCCAAGGTGGTGCTGGCCGCACCGACCGGGCGGGCCGCCAAGCGGCTGTCCGAGCTGACCGGGGCCGAGGCGTCCACCGTGCACCGGCTGCTGGAGCTGAAGCCGGGCGGGGACGCGGCGTACGACCGGGACCGTCCGCTGGACGCCGACCTCGTCGTCGTGGACGAGGCGTCGATGCTCGATCTGCTCCTCGCCAACAAGCTCGTGAAGGCGGTGGCACCCGGTGCCCACCTCCTGCTCGTGGGCGATGTCGACCAGCTTCCCTCCGTGGGTGCGGGCGAGGTGCTGCGCGATCTGCTCGCGGACGGCGGCCCCGTCCCGGCCGTCCGGCTGACCCGGATCTTCCGCCAGGCCCAGCAGTCCGGCGTCGTCACCAACGCCCACCGGATCAACGCGGGGCAGCCGCCCCTGACCGAGGGCATGAGCGACTTCTTCCTCTTCGTGGAGGACGAGACCGAGGACGCGGGCGTGCTCGCCGTGGATGTCGCGGCCCGCCGCATCCCGGCGAAGTTCGGCCTCAACCCCCGCCGTGACGTGCAGGTTCTCGCCCCGATGCACCGGGGCCCGGCCGGTGCCGGCCATCTCAACGGCCTGCTCCAGCAGGCCATCACCCCCGGCCGCCCCGACCTGCCCGAGAAGCGTTTCGGCGGCCGGGTCTTCCGCGTCGGCGACAAGGTCACGCAGATCCGCAACAACTACGACAAGGGCGAGAACGGCGTCTTCAACGGCACGGTCGGCGTCGTCACCGCCCTCGACGTGGACGAACAGAAGCTGACCGTCCGCACCGACGAGGACGAGGAGATCGGCTACGACTTCGACGAGCTGGACGAGCTGTCCCACGCGTACGCCATGACGATCCACCGCTCCCAGGGCAGCGAGTATCCGGCCGTCGTCGTTCCGGTCACCACCAGCGCCTGGATGATGCTCCAGCGGAACCTGCTGTACACGGCGGTGACGCGGGCCAAGAAGCTCGTCGTACTGGTCGGGTCGCGCAAGGCCATCGGCCAGGCGGTACGCACGGTTTCCGCAGGCAGACGCTGTACGGCACTGGATTTCCGGCTCAGGGGCGCCGATGGCGAAGACTTCGCGTGAGCCTCGTACAAAAATGATCGATCAAATCGGTGGGAAACATCACGGAGGTCTTCCGGAACCGGATTCAAGGGGGCAGGATGAGTAAGTTGGCGGCACTCAGTGCCGCCAGTAGGTCCAATGGACGACCCCGAGTGCACTCTCCTGAGCCAAATGGGGGAGGGTGGAGACAGTCAGGGCACCTCGAAGAAGAGGCACTACGTCGGTGAGGGATGACGTGAGCGAGCACACCAACAACGCTGTAGTACTGCGGTACGGCGATGACGAGTACACCTACCCGGTGATCGACAGCACCGTCGGCGACAAGGGCTTCGACATCGGGAAGCTCCGGGCCAATACCGGCCTGGTGACGCTGGACAGCGGATACGGCAACACCGCCGCCTATAAATCCGCCATCACGTACCTCGACGGCGAGCAGGGCATTCTGCGCTACCGCGGATACCCGATCGAGCAGCTCGCCGAGCGCTCGACGTTCCTTGAGGTCGCGTACACGCTGATCAACGGTGAGCTTCCCAAGGTCGACGAGCTGTCGACCTTCAAGAACGAGATCACCCAGCACACGCTGCTGCACGAGGACGTCAAGCGGTTCTTCGACGGCTTCCCGCGCGACGCCCACCCGATGGCCATGCTGTCCTCGGTCGTCAGCGCGCTGTCCACGTTCTATCAGGACAGCCACAACCCGTTCGACGAGGAGCAGCGCCACCTCTCGACGATCCGGCTGCTGGCCAAGCTCCCGACGATCGCGGCGTACGCCTACAAGAAGTCGATCGGTCACCCCTTCGTCTACCCGCGCAACGACCTCGGGTACGTCGAGAACTTCCTGCGCATGACCTTCTCGGTCCCCGCCCAGGAGTACGAGCTGGACCCGGTCGTCGTCTCGGCCCTGGACAAGCTGCTCATCCTGCACGCGGACCACGAGCAGAACTGTTCGACCTCCACCGTGCGTCTGGTCGGCTCCTCGCAGGCGAACATGTTCGCCTCGATCTCCGCCGGCATCTCGGCGCTGTGGGGCCCCCTGCACGGTGGCGCCAACCAGTCGGTGCTGGAGATGCTGGAAGGCATCCAGGCCAACGGTGGCGACGTCGACTCCTTCATCAACAAGGTGAAGAACAAGGAGGACGGCGTCCGCCTGATGGGCTTCGGCCACCGGGTGTACAAGTCCTTCGACCCGCGAGCCAAGATCATCAAGGCCGCTGCGCACGATGTGCTGTCCTCGCTCGGCAAGTCCGACGAGCTGCTCGACATCGCGCTCAAGCTGGAGGAGCACGCGCTCTCCGACGAGTACTTCGTCTCGCGCAACCTCTACCCCAACGTGGACTTCTACACGGGTCTGATCTACCGGGCCATGGGCTTCCCCAGCGAGATGTTCACCGTGCTCTTCGCGATCGGCCGGCTTCCGGGCTGGATCGCCCAGTGGCACGAGATGATCAAGGAGCCGGGATCCCGCATCGGCCGCCCGCGCCAGATCTACACCGGCGAGGTCCTGCGCGACTTCGTCCCGGTCGAGGGCCGCTGAAGCCGAACCCCGGCCTCACCGAGCCGCCGTCGCGGTTCACGCTTTTCGTAGGACCCGTTTTCCCTCTCGTGGCGGACGTTCACCACGGGACTCCGTAGTACCCGGCCTCTTCGGCCGACTGCCTTCGCCCCGCGTACCGCGCTTTCGCACAGAGCGCGGTGTCCGGGGCGATTCGGCGTTCCGGGGGCGGATGTCCGTGTTCCGGGGCCCGGTCCGGAGGGAAGCGTTCCGGGGAGTGCGGGAAGCGGTCCGTCCGGCAGGGGGAAGCGGTCCGTCCGGCAGATGGTGCGAGAAACGCCCCGCCGCCGATCCCCCCACGGGTCGACGAAACGGGGCGCTTCCCATATCCCGGAGCGGATTCCCCCCACGGGATCCGGCCGGGCGTCTGCAGGGAGCCGAAGCTCCCGTTGTTGTGCGGCGGTCTGCCGGGGAACGTACGCACGGGAGGGCCGCTCAAAGCTCCCCGGTGCACGCGCCCCGGCCAACGCTTGCCAGGAGCGTCCCCCAAGACACTCCATCGGACGTCCCCCAAGACATCCTTGGCATCGCACTCTAAGACTCGCGAACCCACCGGATGGTTACCCCAGAAGAGGTGTGATCTAGATCTCTTTGTGGAAGTTACGTGAAGGAGCGCAACCTCAGGCTGTTGGTAACGACGAACACGGACGAAAGCGCCATGGCGGCTCCCGCGATCATAGGGTTGAGCAGGCCAAATGCAGCCAGCGGCAACGCAGCGACGTTATACCCGAAGGCCCAGAAGAGGTTGCCCCTGATGGTGGTCAGCGTACGCCTGGACAGCCTGATTGCGTCAGCCGTCACCTTGAGATCTCCACGAACCAGCGTGAGGTCGCTCGCCTCGATCGCCGCGTCGGTGCCTGTTCCCATCGCCAGCCCCAGGTCCGCGGTGGCCAGCGCCGCGGCGTCGTTGACGCCGTCGCCGACCATCGCGACCGAACGGCCCTCGGCCTGGAGCCGCCTGACGACGTCCACCTTGCCCTCGGGGAGTACCTCAGCGTAGACCTCGTCGATCCCGACCTCACGCGCCACCGCGTCGGCCACGGCCCGGTTGTCGCCGGTCAGCAGAACGGGTCTGAGGCCCAGTCCGCGCAGCTCGGCGACGGCGGCCGCGCTGCCGGCCTTGACCGCGTCGGCGATCGTGAGCACGCCCCGCGCCTCCCCGTCCCAGGCGACGGCGATGGCGGTACGTCCCCGCTCCGCGGCGTCCGTCAGCGCGGCGGACAGATCCGGCGGGAGGGTGATCCCGGCGATACCGGCCTCGGCGAGCAGTTTCGGGCGGCCGACGAGGACGGAACGGCCCTGGACGGTGCCGCGTACGCCCAGGCCGGGGATGTTGGTGAAGTCCTCGGGGGTGGGGAGTTCGCCGATCTCTGCGGTGGCTCCGGCGGCGACGGCCTGGGCGATGGGGTGTTCGGAGGCGTGTTCCAGGGCTCCGGCGAGGCGCAGGACGTCGGCTTGGGTGGTGCCTTCGGCGGTGTGGACGGTGAGGAGGGTCATTTTGCCGGTGGTGACGGTGCCGGTCTTGTCGAGCACGATCGTGTCGACGCGGCGGGTGGTTTCCAGGACTTCGGGGCCCTTGATGAGGATGCCGAGCTGGGCGCCGCGTCCGGTGCCGACCATGAGGGCGGTGGGGGTGGCGAGTCCGAGGGCGCAGGGGCAGGCGATGATCAGTACGGCGACGGCGGCGGTGAACGCGGCGGTGAGTCCCGCCCCGTTGCCGAGCCAGAAGCCGAGGGTGCCGAGCGCGAGGGCGATCACGATGGGGACGAAGACGGCGGAGATCCGGTCGGCGAGGCGCTGGGCCGCGGCCTTGCCGTTCTGGGCGTCCTCGACCAGCTTCGCCATCCGGGCCAGCTGGGTGTCGGCGCCGACCCGGGTCGCTTCCACGACGAGCCGGCCGCCCGCGTTGAGCGTGGCTCCGGTGACGGAGTCGCCGACGGCCACGTCGACGGGGACGGACTCGCCGGTGAGCATGGCGGCGTCCACGGCGGACCGGCCGTCGACCACGATGCCGTCGGTGGCGATCTTCTCGCCGGGGCGGACGACGAAACGGTCCCCGACGACGAGCCTGCCGACCGGGACACGTACCTCCGTACCGTCCCTGAACACCGCGACATCCTTGGCGCCCAGGTGCATCAGCGCCCGCAGCGCCGAACCGGCCTTCCGCTTGGAGCGCGCCTCCAGATAGCGGCCCAGCAGGATGAACGTGATGACCCCGGCCGCGACCTCCAGGTAGATCGTCGAGGACGCGTCGGCGCGCGCGACGGTGAAGTCGAAGCCGTGCCGCATGCCGGGCATGCCCGCCGTGCCGAAGAACAGTGCCCACAGCGACCAGCCGAAGGCGGCGAGGGTGCCGACGGAGACCAGGGTGTCCATGGTGGCCGCGCCGTGCCGCAGGTTGGTCCAGGTGGCGCGGTGGAAGGGGAGCCCGCCCCAGATGACGACGGGGGCGGCGAGCGTGAGGGAGAGCCACTGCCAGTTGTCGAACTGGAGGCCGGGGACCATGGCGAGCAGGACGACGGGGAGGGCGAGGACGGCGGAGACGACGAGGCGCTGACGGAGTGAGGCGAGGGCGGCGTCCGCCGCATCGGTGGTGTCCGGGGCGTCCGCGGCGCCGTCGGACTCTCCCGCCTCATCTCCGGCCCCGCCCGTCTCTCCGGACTCCTCGGCCTCTTCGGCATGAGGTGTGGCCGATGGTGACGGGCCCGGGGCAGGGGCGGGGGCCGCAGTCCGGGTCGGGAGGGCGGTGTAGCCGGTCTTCTCGACCGTGGCGACGAGGTCCGCCACCTCCGTCCCCTCGCCGAAGGTGACACGCGCCTTCTCGGTCGCGTAGTTGACCGTGGCGGTGACGCCGTCCATCCGGTTGAGCTTCTTCTCGACGCGGGCCGCGCAGGACGCGCAGGTCATTCCGCCGATCGTGAGCTCGGCCTCGGAGTCTTCCGGGGTCGCGGCCTGGGGGGCTGTGGTGCTGGCCATGTCCGAACTCCTGGGTAACGCAGGTCGGGCCGTACCCCACCAGTATGTGCTGGTGGGCCCGGCCCGACGGCAAAGCGGTGGTGGGCGCCGCGGGACGTGCCCTGCGGCGCCGGTCTCAGGCGGCCGTGCCGACCAGCTCGTAGCCCGCCTCGTCCACGGCGGCGCGGACGGCGTCCTCGGCCAACGGGGCCAGGGAGGAGACGGTCACCCGGCCGGTGGAGGCGACGGCCTTCACCGAGGTGACACCCTCGATACCGGAGATCTCCTCGGCGATGGAGCCCTCGCAGTGGCCGCAGGTCATGCCCTTCACCTGGTACACGGCGGTGACCGCACCGACCTGAACGTCGGACGTTGCGTCGTTGCAGGTCCCGGCGGGCGTGCAGCAGGAGCCGGTGGCCTGGGGGGTCTGGGTCTCGGCAGACATGACGTTCTCCTCTTCGGTAAACACAAAAGACGTGACATGGGGGGCCGCCGGGAGGCCCGGCGTGCCTCATATGGATGCACACTATACCCCTAGGGGGTATAAATGCGAGCCTCACGCCCCCGGCGTGAACTCCGTGCCAGTGAGCGCAGCCAGACCAGGGCGACCACGGTGATCGCCACCATGCCGCTCACGTTGAACAGGGTGAAGAGATGCTGCTGCTGATCGGTGGGGTGCGGCATGTAGCCCTGGGAGAAGAGTGCGCGGCTCAGGCCGGTGTCGGTGATGCGGGCGACCAGCCAGATCGAGATGCCGTGCATCGAGTCCCAGAGGCAGTGCAGCACGGCGACGCCCAGGTAGGTGCCGATGACGGGCGCGGCGAAGTGGAAGTGACCGTTCGGCTTACGGAACGACAGCAGGACGCCACCGGCGATGGCGGTCCACAGGCCGTGCCCGAACGGGGCGAGCACACCGCGCAGCACCTCGGTCTCCAGCAGGGCGCGGAGGTCGATGCCCTTCATGGTGACGGCCGCGTTGAAGGCGTAGCCCGCGCTCTCGAACGCGGCGAAGCCGAAGCCGACCGTGGCGCCGAGCACCAGGCCCGCCCGCATGCCGTGGATGTGCGGGTAGCGCCGCAGGATGAACATCAGGGCCAGGAGCTTCACCGCCTCCTCGATCAGTCCCACGCCCAGAAACATCCACACCGAGGGGTGCAGGAGGTAGTACTCCATGACCGACGCGCCGAGTACGCCCAGGATTCCGCCGGTCAGGAAGCAGCCGAGGATGATTCCGGCGCCGAGGTCGAGGCCGTGGCGCTCGTAGGCCCAGAGGACGAAGACGGCGGGAACCAGGAAGCTGCCGAGCAGGATGAGAGTCGGCAGCAGCGTGGTGTTCTGGGTGGTGTACGTGACGATCGCGGTGAGGATCCAGAGCGCGATGCCGCCCCACAGGCAGCGTTTCCAGAGGCCGGGACGCGGCTGCGGCGGCTCGGGGAGCCCTTGCGGGGGCCGGGTGGGCCGGGGGGACTGAGAGGGCTGAGAAGGCTGCGGGGAATCGGATGCGATCCAGTTCACGCCAACTCCCTGTAAAAGGTGACTAAGGTCCCCAAATCCTAGGACTCCTTCTGCTGTCGGGCATGTGGAGCCTCTGGTGCTCTTCCGCCCTCCCGCGGGGCCCGGCGGGAGGGCGGAAGGACTGAGACTCATGGACGGGTTGTTCGCGCCGGAGGCCGACCGGTGGACGGCCGGCGCGTCCTCCTGGTGGGACGGCTTCTACGAGGACCGCTCCAAGCCGGTGCCGTTCTTCGTGTCGAAGCCCGACGAGAACCTGGTGTCGTACCTGGGCCGGGGCCTGATCGCGCCGGGCCGCGCGCGATGGGCTCCGAACTCTCCGACGCGGACCCTTACCACCAGGCCCGGCCGCACGGCGGTATCGCCTACACCCCGGAGTCGTTGCGCTGGATCTTCTCGGATCTGGAGGAGGTCGAACTGCGCCGCATGCGCGACGAACCGCCGGAGTTCCCGTCCTTCGGCGAGCCCTTCCTCTGGACGGCCCTGTTCCGCAGGGGCGCCCAGAAGTAGCCAGAACTTGCGCGAAGTAGCCGGAAGCATCCTGAAGCGGCCGGAACTGTACCGAAGCGGCCCGACGTCAGCGGCTCCGGTTGCGGGGACGGGCGGCGATCCAGGCGTAGACGGTGTCCCCGTACCAGAAGGGCTTGCCGTTCCGCACGTGATCGGGCGGGGGAAGGAGGCCGTGCTTGCGATACGAGCGAACGGTGTCCGGCCGGACCTGGATGTGCCCGGCAATGTCCTTGTAGGACCACAGTGTTCTGTCCGCCATCAGTGACGCCTCTCTGCCCTTCTCTGTACTGCTCCGCGCTTCTCGGTGCCGCCCCCGTGCTCTTTCGAAGCCTGTGGCCCGTTGAACGCCGTTGAGCGGCCGGTGGGGTGGGTCTGTTGAGCACTTGTGACCAAACACCCACGTAACGGAGATATGTATGACGAATGGGGATTCCCGTGACGGAACGGCGCGGACTCCCCGGACGACCCTGGTCAGAGCGCATTGTCAGACCCGCGTGCCACGCTGATGACCATGAGGACAACCGAACGCCCCATGCCCCCCATGGATGCCGATGAGCGGGTCTCCCTGGAAAGCTGGCTCGACTTCTACCGCACCACGCTCGCCCAGAAGTGCGACGGACTGGACGAGGAGCGGCTGCGGGAAGCGTCCACGGCGCCCTCTCCGATCACGTTGCTCGGCCTCGTCCATCACATGGCGGAGGTCGAGCGGAACTGGTTCCGCCGGGTCCTGGCCGAGGAGGACGCGCCGCCGATCTTCACGTCGGAAGCCGATCCCGGCGCCGGAGCGGAAGAGGACGCCGAAGGTGACGCGGAGGGTGCGGACGGGGGTTTCGCTCTCGACGAAGGGGCCACCTATGAAGGGGCGTTGTCCGTGTGGCAGGCCGAGATCGGGCGTGCCCGGGAGAACTGCGCCGTCCGTGCGCTCGAAGACACCAGCCCGTTCATGGGCGGGCGGGTCACGCTGCGCTGGATCTACACCCACATGATCGGTGAGTACGCCCGCCACTGCGGCCACGCCGACCTCGTCCGCGAGCGCATCGACGGCCGCACCGGGGTCTGATCGCTCCGGAAGCGGCTCCCACGGCCCCCGAAGGGGCCCGACGGCCCTCGGAAGCGGCCCCACGACCGCAGGCTGTGGCTCTACCGACGAGGTGTCAGAGGGGGCGCCGGGGCGTCCCGCAGGAGCGGAGGTATTCACGGGTGCGGCGCGCGATCGGGAACGGCTTGTCCGGCGGGCACGGATACATGTCCTGCTCGACGATCGCGAACAGCTCGGCGTCCAGCGCGCGGGCGGCCTCCAGGACCGGCCCCAGCGCGGGCACCCCGCCCGGCGGCTCGCACATCACGCCGCGTGCCACGGCCGGGCCGAACGGCACCTCGTCCGCCACGACCCCGGCCAGGATCGCGGGGTCGACCTGCTTGAGGTGGAGGTAGCCGATGCGCTCCCCGTACGTCTCGATGAGCTTGACGCTGTCCCCGCCGCAGTACGCGTAATGCCCCGTGTCCAGGCAGAGCGAGACCCGATCGGGGTCGGTGGCGTCGAGGAAGCGGTTCACGTTCTCCTCGCCGTCGATATGGGTGTCCGCGTGCGGGTGCACGACGATCCGCAGCCCGTAGCGTTCCCGCACCTCGCGGCCCAGCCGTTCGGTCTGGGTGGTGAGGTCGCGCCACTGGGCCGCGGTGAGGGTGCGGTCCTCCAGCACCTCGCCCGTCCGGTCGTCGCGCCAGAAGGACGGGATGACCACCAGATGCTCCGCGCCCATGGCCCGGGTGAGCGCCGCGATGTCCGCGACATGCGCCCAGGTCCGGTCCCAGACGTCCGGCCCGTGGTGCAATCCGGTGAAGACGGTGCCCGCCGAAACCGTGAGCCCGCGGCTGCGGGTCTCGTCCGCCAACCGGGCCGGATCGGTGGGCAGATAGCCGTACGGTCCGAGCTCGATCCACTCGTAACCGGCCTCGGAGACCTCGTCGAGGAAGCGGTGCCAGGGCACTTGCCGCGGGTCCTCGGGGAACCACACTCCCCAGGAATCGGGTGCCGAGCCGATACGGATGCGGGCCGGAGGCGGTGCGGAGGCGGTCATATCGCCCACCCTCCGGCCCTCGCGCGAGGGTGTCAAGAGTTCGTCCGAATGTCCGGACAAAATGTTGACAGGGCTCCGGGGGAGGGCTAGACCTGGGACCAGCCGTCCGGTCGCGGCCGGACGGCGGCGGGACGGGGCGGGTGCGGTCGGAGCGGGTGCAGCGAGTGCAGCGGGCCGAAGGGATACGTATGCCTGAGCCGTACGACGTGATCACCATGGGGCGGATCGGGGTGGACATCTACCCGTTGCAGACCGGCGTTCCACTCGCGCGGGTCGACACCTTCGGGAAGTTCCTCGGCGGCTCCCCGACCAATGTCGCGGTGGCGGGCGCGCGCCTGGGCCGCCGCACGGCCGTGATCACCCGTACCGGACAGGACGCCTTCGGCGAGTATCTCCACCATCAGCTGCGGGAGTTCGGCGTCGACGACCGATGGGTGAGCGCCGTCGAGGAGTACCCGACCCCGGTCACGTTCTGCGAGATCTTCCCGCCGGACCACTTCCCGCTCTATTTCTACCGGCAGCCCAAGGCGCCCGATCTGGAGATCCGGGAACCGGAACTCGACCTGGACGCGGTGCGCGACGCCCGGATCTTCTGGATGACCGGCACCGGGCTCAGCGCCGAACCGAGCCGCGCCTCGACCCTCGCCGCGCTACGGGCCCGCAGCGCACCCGCCTCCCCTTCTGCCCCTGCCTCCGCCTCCCGTTCCCGTACGGCCACCGTCTTCGACCTCGACTGGCGCCCCATGTTCTGGGACGGCGGCGACCACAGTTCCGTCGCGCCCGCCCGCTACCGCGAGGCGCTCGCCCACGCCACCGTGGCCGTCGGCAACCTCGACGAGTGCGCCATCGCGACGGGCGAGCGCGAGCCGTACGCGGCGGCCCGCGCCCTGCTCGCGGCCGGGGTGGAACTCGCCGTCGTCAAGCAGGGCCCGAAGGGTGTCCTCGCCGTGCACCGCGACGGGACCACCGCCGATGTCCCGCCCCTCCCCGTACGGGTCGTCAACGGACTCGGTGCCGGGGACGCGTTCGGCGGGGCGCTGTGCCACGGGCTGCTCGCCGGGTGGGAGATCGAGCGCATCATGCGGTACGCCAACGCCGCCGGGGCCATCGTCGCCTCCCGCCTCGCCTGCTCGTCCGCGATGCCGTACCCGTACGAGGTGGAACAGGCCCTGGCCGACGGCGCGGTCGGAGCACCCGGCGTGCCTCCGACCGAACCGCCCTCCACCGGCGCACCTCCCACCGGCGCGCCCTCCACCGGCGCACCCCCCACCGGAGCCACCCCATGACGCCGCCGCCCCGAACCCCCGCCACCCCCGCCACTCCCGCCGTCCCCGTCCCCGCCACTCCCGCCGCGTCCGCCACCTCCGTCTCCGACCTCGTGCGGCTGCGGGCGCACCACCCCGAGGCGATTGCCGAGGCCGCCGCCCGGCGGCTGCGGCGCCCCCTCATCCGTACCGGCGGACGGCTGATGATCATCGCGGCGGACCATCCGGCGCGCGGCGCCCTCGCCGTCGGTGACCGCGAACTCGCCATGGCCAACCGCTTCGAGCTCCTCGAACGGCTCTGCCTCGCGCTCTCCCGGCCCGGGGTCGACGGGGTCCTCGCCTCCGCCGATGTCCTTGACGACCTGCTCCTGCTCGGCGCCCTGGAGGACAAGGTCGTCATCGGCTCCATGAACCGGGGCGGGCTGGCGGGCGCCGCCTTCGAGCTGGACGACCGTTTCACCGGCCACCGCCCCATCGACCTGGCACGGCAGGGATTCGACGCGGGCAAACTGCTGCTGCGCATCGACCACGACGACCCCGGCTCCCTCGACACCCTCCACACCGCCGCCCGCACCATCGACGCGATGGCCGCGCACCGGCTGCCCGTCTTCGTCGAACCGTTCCTCTGCCGCCGCGTCGACGGCAGGCTGCGTACCGACCTCGGCGCCGCCGCCGTCACCACCTCCATCGCCATCGCCTCCGGGCTCGCGGGCACCTCCGCGTACACCTGGCTCAAGGTCCCGGTCACCGAGAACCCCGACGACATGGCCCGGGTGATGGAGACCTCGACGCTGCCCGCCGTCCTGCTCGGCGGTGAGGTCGGCGACGACCTCGACGGGGCGTACGGGAAGTGGCGCACGGCGCTGCGGCTGCCGACCGTGCAGGGGCTGGTGGTGGGGCGTTCACTGCTCTACCCGGTCGACGGCGATGTGGCAGCGGCCGTCGACACGGCCGTATCGCTGCTGTAGACGGGTGCCGAAGGGTAGGAACCGGGCATGACGACGACGCACCGCGACCGCGACCGGCACCACGACCCCCAAGTGCACGACGGCCAGGTGAACGGCCCTCAGGTGGACGACCCCCAGGTGAATGACCCTCGGACGCAAGCCGGTCATGTGCACGACCTTCATGTGCGGGCCGGCAGCGCGGCGAGCGGCCCCTACGCCCTCGACATCGGCCCGGAGAGCGCCGGCTGGGGCTGGTCGAGTCTGCGGGTCCTTGAACTGGAGCCCGGAGGTGTTCACACGCTTGTCACCGGGGAGAGCGAATGGATCGTTCTGCCGTTGGCCGGTGGCTGTACGGTGCAGACGACAGGTGAGATCTTTGAACTGCTGGGCCGGGAAAGCGTGTTCAGTGGTGTGACCGATTTCGCGTATCTACCGCGTGACGCCCACGCACAGATCGCCTCCGGCGCGGGAGGCCGCTTCGCCCTGGCAGGAGCGAAGTGCGAGCGACGACTCCCCGCTCGCTACGGCCCCGCGTCGGAGGTACCCGTCGAACTGCGCGGCACCGGGAACTGCTCGCGCCAGGTCAACAACTTCGCCGCGGCCGACACGTTCGACTGCGACCGGCTCATCGCCGTCGAAGTCCTCACACCCGGCGGCAACTGGTCCTCGTACCCGCCCCACAAGCACGACGAGCACCGGCCGGGCGTGGAGTCGGTGCTGGAGGAGATCTACTACTTCGAGGTGGAGAAGGACGGGCTCGGCTACCACCGGGTGTCCCCGTCCCGCGAGGGCGGTACGGATGTCCTGGCCGAGGTCCGCGGCGGCGACGCGGTCCTCATCCCCGACGGCTGGCACGGCCCGTCCATCGCGCCCCCCGGCCGCACCCTGTACTACCTGAACGTGATGGCGGGTCCGGGGCAGCAGCGCGAGTGGCTGATCCGCGACCATCCCGACCACGGCTGGATCCGGGACACCTGGCCGGACCAGCCCGTGGACCCCCGACTCCCGCTCTACGGCCCGGAGGATGCCCAGTGACGTCACGGAGCGACCGCAGCACCCGCAGGCTGACCACGGCTCAGGCCCTGGTCGCGTTCCTGGCCCGCCAGTACACCGAGCGCGACGGCCGGCGACAGCGGCTGATCGGCGCCACCTGGGGCATCTTCGGCCACGGCAATGTCGCCGGAATCGGCCAGGCACTGCTGGAGACCGGTTCCCGGATGCCGTACCTCCAGGGGCGCAATGAGCAGGCCATGGTGCACGCCGCCGTCGGGTACGCCCGCCAGTCCGGCCGGCTCTCCACGCACGCCGTCACCACGTCCATCGGCCCCGGCGCCACCAACCTCGTCACCGGCGCCGCGCTGGCCACCGTCAACCACCTGCCCGTGCTCCTCCTCCCCGGTGACACCTTCGCGACCCGGCCCGCCGACCCCGTACTCCAGCAGCTCGAAGTCCCGCAGGCGGGCGACGTCTCGGTCAACGACTGCCTGCGCCCCGTCTCGCGCTACTTCGACCGCATCACCCGCCCCGAGGCGCTGATCCCCGCCGCCCTCCAGGCGATGCGGACCCTCACCGACCCGGCCACGGCGGGGGCGGTCACCCTCGCGCTGCCGCAGGACGTGCAGGCGCAGGCGTACGACTGGCCGGGGGAGTTCTTCGCGGAGCGGGTCTGGCACGTGCGCAGGCCCGCACCCGACGCGTACGAACTGGAGCAGGCGGTACGGGCGGTGCGCACCGCCCGCCGCCCCCTCGTCGTCGCGGGCGGCGGCGTCCGCCACAGCGCCGCCGAGGAGACCCTCGCCGCCTTCGCCGCGTCCACCCGTATCCCGGTCGCCTCCACCCAGGCGGGCAAGGGGACCCTGCGCCACGACCACCCGGCCGATGTCGGCGGCATCGGCCACACCGGCACCGCCACCGCCGACGAACTGGCCCGCGCCGCGGACCTGGTGATCGGGATCGGCACCCGCTACTCCGACTTCACGACCGCCTCCGGCACGCTCTTCGCCAACCCGGCGGTCCGCTTCCTCAACCTCAACATCACGGGCTTCGACGCCCACAAACTGGCCGCGCTGCCCCTCGTGGCCGACGCCCGCACCTCCCTCGAAGCGCTCGGCGAGGCCCTCGCCGGACGCGGATACCGGGTCGACCCGGCGTACGAGACCGCGTACACCGACGCCAAGGAGCACTGGGAGCACCGGGTGGACGCCGCCCTCGCCACCCCCGCCCCCGGTGCGCGCCCCACGCAGGCCCAGGTCCTTGGCCTGCTCGACGCCCTGGTCACCGAGGACGACATCCTGATCAACGCGGCCGGTTCGCTCCCCGGCGACCTGCACAAGCTCTGGCGCACCCGCTCCCGCGACCAGTACCACGTCGAGTACGGCTACTCCTGCATGGGCTACGAGATCCCGGCCGCGATCGGCGTGCAGCTCGCCGCCCCCGGCCGCCCGGTCTGGGCGCTCGTCGGCGACGGTACGTATCTGATGAACCCCACCGAAATCGTCACCGCCGTACAGCTGGGCCTGCCCATCAAGGTCGTCATCCTCCAGAACCACGGTTACGCCTCCATCGGCGGGCTCTCCGAGTCCGTCGGCGGTGAACGCCTCGGCACGGCCTACCGCCAACGGGACGCCGAAGGCGGCTTCACCGGGGCCCCGCTGCCCGTCGATCTCGCGGCCAACGCGGCCTCCCTCGGGATGCGGGTGCTGCGCGCCGCCACCGTGGACGACCTGCGGGAAGCGCTCGCGGAGGCCCGCGACTCGGACCGCCCCACTTGTGTCTACGTCGAGACCGAAACGCCCGACACAGTGTCGGGCCCCCCTCCGGCACAGGCGTGGTGGGATGTTCCGGTAGCCGAGACCGCGACCCGCTCGTCCGCGGTCAAGGCCCGCGAAGAGTACGACCGCCACGTCGCAGCCCGACGCCGCCACCTCTGAAGGCATGAAGGAGTACGCAATGACGAAGACCGTCGACCACTGGATCGGTGGCAAGACCGTCGAGGGCACGTCGGGCAACTACGGCCCGGTCACCGACCCGGCCACCGGTGCCGTCACCACCCGGGTCGCGCTGGCCTCGATCGAAGAGGTGGACGCCGCCGTCGCCGCCGCGAAGGCCGCGTACGAGACGTGGGGCACGTCCTCGCTCTCCACCCGCACCACGATCCTGTTCCGCTACCGCGCGCTGCTGGACGCCCACCGCGACGACATCGCCGCGCTGATCACCGCCGAGCACGGCAAGGTGCACTCCGACGCGCTGGGCGAGGTCGCCCGCGGCCTGGAGATCGTCGAGCTGGCCTGCGGCATCACCACCCAGCTCAAGGGCGAGCTGTCCACCCAGGTCTCCAGCCGGGTCGACGTCTCCTCGATCCGCCAGTCGATCGGCGTCGTCGCGGGCATCACGCCGTTCAACTTCCCTGCCATGGTGCCGATGTGGATGTTCCCGCTGGCCATCGCGTGCGGCAACACCTTCGTGCTGAAGCCCAGCGAGAAGGACCCGTCGGCCGCCAACCTGCTGGCCGAGCTGGCCGCCGAGGCGGGCCTGCCCGACGGCGTCCTGAACGTCCTGCACGGCGACAAGATCGCGGTCGACGGCCTGCTGGCCCACCCGGACGTGGCCGCGGTCTCCTTCGTCGGCTCCACCCCGATCGCCCGCTACATCCACGCCACGGCCTCCACCAACGGCAAGCGCGTCCAGGCGCTCGGCGGCGCGAAGAACCACATGCTCGTCCTGCCGGACGCCGACCTGGACGCCGCGGCCGACGCGGCGGTCTCGGCCGCGTACGGCTCCGCGGGCGAGCGCTGCATGGCGATCTCGGCGGTCGTCGCGGTCGGCGCGATCGGCGACGAACTGGTGGCCAAGATCCGCGAGCGCGCCGAGAAGATCAAGATCGGCCCCGGCAACGACCCCGCGTCCGAGATGGGCCCCCTGATCACCGCCGCCCACCGCGACAAGGTCGCCTCCTACGTCACGGGCGCCGCCGCCCAGGGCGCCGACGTGGTCCTCGACGGCACCGGCCACACGGTGGAGGGCTTCGAGGACGGCCACTGGATCGGCCTCTCGCTCCTGGACAACGTCTCCACCGACTCCGACGCGTACAAGGACGAGATCTTCGGCCCGGTCCTGTGTGTCCTGCGCGTGGACTCGTACGACGAGGGCGTGGCCCTGATGAACGCCTCGCCGTTCGGCAACGGCACCGCGATCTTCACCCGCGACGGCGGAGCGGCCCGCCGCTTCCAGCTGGAGATCGAGGCCGGCATGGTCGGCGTCAATGTGCCGATCCCGGTGCCGGTGGGCTACCACTCCTTCGGCGGCTGGAAGGACTCGCTCTTCGGCGACCACCACATCTACGGCAACGACGGCGTGCACTTCTACACCCGCGGCAAGGTCGTCACCACCCGCTGGCCCGACCCGGCGGACGCCCCCTCGGGCGTGGACCTGGGCTTCCCCCGCAACCACTGAGGCCCGGCCTTCCGGCCCCGTCGACCACGGCCGACGGGGCCGGTTCTATGCGACAACGCGCATACGGGCGACGCCGCGTGGACGACGACCGGCACCTCTCGTACGGTCATGGACGGAGCGGACGAATCCCTTGGCCGGGGTCCAGGAATTCTGGATGTTCGACCGGGCTGAAGTGGTGCTCATGAACTATGAGCCCGATGGTCGCCAGACCAGCCGCGAAGTGTACGAGGGCGACGCGGAACCGTTCATCGAGTATCAACGCATGGCCGTGGCCGAGTCGGTGCCCTTTGGGGCGTGTGTGCGGGGCATTGGCGCTTGATCCTCGACAGTTGGGGGAGTCCAGAGCTGATCTGGCACAAAACCCTGAAGGCAATGCGACGGCGAGCCGGGCGGACTCAAACCCGGCTCGCCCAGCGCTGCAACATGTCGCAAACCCGGCCCGTCCGTCGCCACACCTCGGATGACGGCGCCCGTGGGCGGGGGAAAACGAGGTGCGGGCCGGCGCCTGGCTCGCGCACCCTGGGCGCCATGAACGCGACACCCCGATACGAGATCCGCGCCCGGCACACCGCCTCCACCGTCACCGTCTACCAGGCGTACCGGCCCTCCATCGGGCTGCCCGCCGCGCGGTACGGGCGGTTTCCCGTGGGCTGGAAGCGGGACCGTATGACGTGGATCTTCTCTGCACCAACGCGGGCGTTAGAAGTCCGAAGGAGCGTGACTGCGCCGGATCAGTGACGGAATCGGGCGACCTCCCCCTCGATCCGAATCAGGAACTCCGTGATCGGGGCTCCGCCGCTGTCTGGAACGAGGACGAGGTTCTGGGCGTAGATCGTTTCGTCTGCGGCCAAGGCCGCATCCTCGTCACCACGGCGCCAGGCATCACGGGAAGCGGCGAACAGGGGAGCAAGCCCTTCCCAGGCTGGGCCGGGTTCGAAGCGACAGTCGGACCAGAACATGTCGCCGCTTTCGAGGGCCAAGGTTCCCACCAGCCGCTCACCCTGTCTGAGCTCCCAACTCCGCTCCGCCATGTTCCCCTCCCGCGGTCGTTACTGATCGTTCGACTCTATGCCGTGGGCGTGGCCGCAGGGTCGCTGAACCTCCAGGACGACTGCCGTCCCGGCCACGGATCGGTCCTCGTGCATGGTGATCACTTGGCCGGGCTCAAGGTGCTGCCACTGCTGAGGGTCAAGGGGCGCGAGTCGCACCGAGGCTCGCCCGCCAGGTTCGAGGAAGGGCGTGCGCTCAACCCAGAGCATGGCGATGTTGAGGGCCGGTTCGCCGGTCGGGGTTCGGTTTCCGATGTTCCACATCGGTCGCAGGACGCCGGCGCCGGAGATGGGCGTCTGCCGTCGGGCCTCGGCGGCCGGGCGGAGGGTGAGGTCGGCCCGGATGATGCCGTTGCGGGTTTCGTAGCAGCGCCAGTGGCACCAGGCCGCGCTCGTCTCCAGCCGCATCTGTTCGGCAGCGGTGGCCAGGGTTTCCCAGAAACTCAGGGGAAGCGGTTGGACGTCTCCGAGTTCCTCCAGCAGGTCAAGGGCCACCTCCCACTCGTCGTGGGTGAGGTACTCCCAGACGTCGGCCACCGTGATGTCGTTCTCGGTGGCCATTTCCTCGGGGACGAGCAGGGAAGCGGCTTCCAGCAGCTTGGGAACATCCATGCGCCTGATTCTGAACCAGGCCGCGTTTCTGGTGTTCGCAGTGCTGCTTACCTCTCTGTGGCCTGGGGTTTCTGATGCGGGATCGGAGGCATTCCGAGGGAGACAGGATCGTTGCGCTGGAAGCGGCGGGCCTGCTCGCGCTTGCTCCGCAAGAAGGTGAGCGTCAGATCGAGGCCTTCGATCTCACCTCGCCAGTCCTCTTCGACGGCTCGTTTGCGGCGGGCGAGGAGGTCCTCCTCCAGCTCGTTGAGGCGGGGCAGCATCTTCGGGTTGATGCTGAGCATCGGGCAGCGAATGCAGGCATGTTCGTGCGCGCACGGGGTGCCGTAGGGACGGCCGCAGGAGCCGAGTTCGACCCGGCGCTTGTCGAAGTGCTCCTGGAAGTCCTCCCACTCGTCGCGGGTGGGCTCCCGGTACTCCTCGACCGGTCGCGTGCCTCGGCGTCGGGCGAGGAACTGGTGGTAGTGGCTGATGACGTCCTCGTCGAAGACCGCGACGTAGCCGCGGGTGGTGCGGATGTCGAGGTGCCCGAGCAGGGCGGCGCCGATGTGAATGGGCAGACCGTTGTTCACCAGCTCGGTGGCGAACAGCCGTCGGAAGTCGTGCGGGGCGAAGTGCACGTTGGCGAACTCCGGGTGCGTGGCGGCCAGCTCATTGCACGCACGTCGCACGATGCGCCACACCGTCGTGCTGGACATACCGCGCTGGCTGCTGCTGTGGACGGTCTGGAAGAGGTAGGGCAGCTCCTCACTCCAAACCTTCTCATGCAGGTCGTATCGGGCGCAGACCGGGACGGTGCCGTGTTCCTCGCGGTGGCGGCGGATGACCTGGGCGATGACGTGGAACAGCTCGGCCGACATGGGGATGACGCGTTCACGGTCGCTCTTGGACGGGCTGACGACCAGGAGCGCGACGACCTCGCCGTTCGGGCGCTGGTACTGCCGGACGCTGAGGTGGCTCAGTTCGGTGAGTTCCTCGGCGCGCAGGCCGGCCAGCCGGAGTGTCTCCACGACGGCCCATTGCCAAAACGCGGCGTTCTCGTCCTGGGAGACGCGTACGAGGTCGCCGGTGGTGCGGTTGACCACACGGACCGGGGGCCGGTTGTGACGCTCGTTGCAGGACACCCGAAGCCACGTGGTGCCGTCGTGAACGAACTCTTCGCCGGGGTTCACGCTCTGCGCGGCCTTGAGCAGCTCTCTGCGCTGGTGCCAGGTGTCGTTGACGTGCTGGGAGAGGATCGGCAGCAGCGGCTGACGGACTCGCGTGCGGTTGGCGATCCGTTCGTTCAGGCGGCGCCGGCGCAGCTGGAAGTGGCGCAGGTCGGCGTCCCGGACCGGGCAGGGCGCGACCCATTTCGACCACCGCTCGGGCTCGGCGACGGACCAGGTGTGAAGGTCGAGGTAGAGGGACCGGACCGCCAGCAGCGGGCCGTCCATGTCCAGGCGCGGCTTGCCGCCGGGCAGGACCAGCAGCTTCTCCTTCCACTGTGTGAAGGTCTCCTCCGACAGCCGCAGGTCGGCCTGCTCGGGATTGATCTCCTCGATCACCTTCCAGAACGTCTTGACCAGGCGGGTGATCAGGTGCCGCAGGGTCGAGTAGTCCAGCTCGGCGGAGCGGCGGCGTACGTACTCCACCAACAGGTCCCGCACCTCGCGGTTGCGCAGCTGATGGCGGTCTACGGCTTCTTCGATCGACAACTGCCCCCGGGTGACAGCAGCCCGCAGAGTTCGCGGAGCGGAGCGCGGAAACTGCCCCATGTCGTGCAACACCGGCCAAGCCAGTGTGCCGGAGAAGGTGCCCGACTCGGCGTCTTCCCCGGCCAGAGCATGGGCTCGGCATTCGACGGCGTAGTGCAGCAGGGCCTCGGGCGTGAGCCCGTCCAGGTCGATCCCGAAGACCGTCAACGCGTAGCAGACGTCGGATTTCGCCCGGCCACGACGGGAGGAGCCGACGGGCAGCTGATCGACACGCTCGCAGAACTCCTCCAGCCACGGATCATTCGCGATGCTGCGGAACCACGGGGTGTAGCGGGTGAAGGTGTTGGAGCGCAGGCCCAGCAGCGTGGGTCGGATCAACCGCATGGCGAAGCAACGGCCCGCCGCCGCGCTCAGCCGACGACTCAGGGCACGGTCGTCCCCAGCGACCCGGCCGACGGGAATGCCCGCATCGTGGCCGGCCGCTTCCCAGCGCTCCTGCCAGGTATCCCCGGGAAATCCGGTCAGGTAGCCGAGGAACTCCTGCATTTCTTGACGTGCTCGCCACGTCTTGGAGCCGGCGGGCAGGAAGTGTCCGATGACCACCTCGGTGATCTCCTCGACCGAGGCCGTCGCGAAGTCCCCAAGCGAGCGAGGCGGCCGCATCGGGCATGGCGGAGGGGCGGGAATGATGGCAGTGGGCTCGAAGTTTCCGGTCGACACCCGGCCTTCGGCGCTCTCATGGCGGCGGACCCGGTTGGTCGTCGGGCCTTGAAGCCGCAGGCTGTCGCCGACTTTAGCGCCCGGCACCGAACACCGCCTCGATGTCGCTCGCCTCGTATCGCTGCGGCCACGTGGCCGGCTGGACCGGCCGTGCGTAGTGCTCTGCGAGCTTGTCCACCAGGTCGTCCAGTCCGACCACGGTGTAGAGGGCCGTGGTGCTGATATGGGCATGTCGCAGGATTGTCTGCACCTCTACCAGCGTCAGCTCCGGGTCGCGGGCGAGTCGGGTCGCGGCGGTGTGCCGCAGGTCGTGCAGCATCCAGTTCGCCCCGATCGCTTCGTCTGCGCGCTGGATGATGCGGCGGGCCGCCCAGTAGGTCAGCGGTCTCGGCTGGCCGCGGCGGGTGCGCCAGAGCGGCATGCCGTCGGGTGGGAGCCCGGCATCCTCCAGGTAGGCGGCGAGGTGGGCGAGGGCCTCGGGCGATACCGGAACCGGTTGTCGGGCCCGGCTGCCTTTGGAGATCACCCACAACTGGCCCTTGGTCCAGTCGACGTCTCCGAGTTCCACCCCGAGCAGTTCGGAGGCTCTGGCGCCAGACGAGACGTAGCAGGACAGCAATGCCCGGTCCCGTGCGCACTTCATCTGCGTGAACAGTTCGTCCCACTGGTGATCGGGCAGTGCCCGCGGTTGCCTGGCAGGCACCTTCGGCCGCAGCCGGCCGCGCCGATACGCGGCGCGGGCCTCGATGGGCGACAGATGCGTGAGCGCAGCACGGCGTGCCCTGTTCTCGGGCACCGGGTTTACCACCGGACCCCGACCGAAATGCAGGTGAAAGGCGTAGAACCCATGAACTGCCGACAGGTTGTGAGCGATGGTCGCCGGCGCGTACCCGGCCCGAAGCGTCGGCTTGCCCGTCTTCGGGTTCACCGTCCCGGCCCGGTGGCCACCGGCCCGGCGCTGGCGCTGTGGATTGCGAGCCGAACGGAGCCAGCCCACCAACGCGGCGGTCTCCGCCTCGGTGGCCTGCTCCCAGCCCACATCCAGTGCCCAGAGCACTCGGTACCAGCGCAACAGGTCAAAGCCGTAGCTGCGACATGTCAGCGGGCTGACATCGCCCAGCATCCGGTCCCGGAGGTAACTGCTGACCGGCTCGATCTCCCGACCAGCAGCATCCACCACCCGCCACGGCAACGAAGGCGACTCGCCGTCCACCACCGCCCCCATCCGGGGCAGCCGTACCCGGCCGTCAATCAGATCTCGATGAATCGAAGGAGCTTCATGCACCCCCGCATGCTCTTGAACCAAGGTCCCGGAGTCGAGCCGTGGCCTGAGCTAGTGCAGTCAACTGACCAAGCCCAGTTTCCTGTGGATGATGTACCGCTGCGGCTGGGGCGCGAAGGAGGGGCAGGAGACCGTTCTCGCCGTCGAGATCACCCGCGACGGCTTCGCGTGGGCGCTGGAGAACGCCGAACTCTCGCACTACGTAAGGGGCGTTCACCCCGATCAGGCCACCTGGCGGCGGAGCCTGCGGCGTGCGCCCGCGCGGGTGCAGTGGGACCCCGAGCGCGACCTGCACCTCAATCCGCTCCCGTACCGCTCCCTCCAACTGGGTCTGAGCGGTGAGGCGGCGGGGCGGTACGCCGATGAGTGGATCGTGGCCGTCAGGGACGTGACCCCGCTCGCGCGCGAGATCCACGGGCTTCTCCGGGCGGGGGAGCAGGACAGGGCGGCCGGGCTGCTGCCGGAGGAGACGCCGCTCGTGGGGTTCAGCGCGCCCCGTCCGGAGCCGCGGACCAGCCCGTGACCGCCAGTATCTCGGCCGCGATCTCCGGGACCGGCCGGCCGTCCGTCGGGACCCGTACCGTGTCGGGCGGAGCCTGGTCGTCCAGGAGGCGGGACTTGCGGGCGCTGCCCGCGAGTTCCCGGTCCAGGCCCGAGCCGATCTCCCGGGCCGACAGACGCCCGTGCACCGTCGCGTCGGTGGCGGTGAGCAGGACCCGGACGATTCGTACGCCGGGGCCGAGGGCGCGGACGAACATCCCCTCCGCGTCCGCCAGCACGCTCACCGTGTTCGTGTAGATCAGGCGGCGATAGCCGAGCGTCGCGTAGTTCCGCCACACGGCCGTCAGGTTGGCCTCCGTGAGCGACGAGCGGCGCGGGTCCCCGGCCGGAGCCGGATGGACCTGGCCCAGGCAGTCGCCCTCGATGACCGCGTGCGCGGTTCCGGCGGCGCGCAGCCGGTCGGAGACCTCCCAGCCCACCGTCGTCTTTCCGGCGCCCGCGCGGCCGCCGATGAGAAGTACCTCGGGGTGATCCATGGAGGCAGGGTGCCAGGCCGCCGCGGGCCTTCGCCACAGGGTTGTCCGGTGCTTCGGGCGGGCAGAAGGGAGGAGGTGTCGGGAGAGGCCGGATACGGCTCCGTGTACCGCGTCCGGAGTACGACGCCCCCGCCCCGTACCTCTCAGGGAGGCCCGGTACCTCCCCCCGGCGGCAGGGTGAGCGGTGGCACCGTCCGTTTAGGGTCGTAGACATGGAGACCCCTACTTCTCGATGGCGGCGCCGACTGCCCCGCAAACGTGGCCGGTGGGCCGCGGTCGTCGCCGCGCTCGTCGTGCTCGCGGGTGCCGGTACCTGGACCGCGGTCGCCGACGACAGTGCGCCGGCCGTGCACCGCGAGGACCGGATGATGCGGATGAACGGGGTGTCCATCGACACGTCGTACTTCACGTCCGGCGGCTCGCAGCGCCGTCCCGCCGTGCTCATCGGGCACGGCTTCGGCGGCAGCAAGGCCGATGTGCGGGCCCAGGCCGAGAAGCTGGCGGGCGACGGGTACGCCGTGCTGACCTGGTCCGCCCGCGGGTTCGGGAAGTCCGGCGGGGAGATCTCGCTGAACGCCCCCGACCGCGAGGTCAAGGACGTCTCCGGGCTCATCGACTGGCTCGGCGCCCGGCCCGAGGTCGAACTCGACGGCAGGGGCGACCCCCGCGTCGGAGTCACCGGGTCCTCCTACGGCGGGGCCGTCTCGCTGCTCGCCGCCGGGTACGACCGGCGCGTCGACGCCATCGCCCCCGTCATCACCTACTGGAACCTCGCCGAAGCGCTCTTCCCCGACGGGGTGTTCAAGAAGCTCTGGGCCGGGATCTTCGTCACCTCGGGGGGAGGCTGCGAGAAGTTCGAGAAGCAGCTCTGCGAGATGTACGAGCGGGTCGCCGTCAGCGGGAAGCCGGACGCGGCCGCGCGCGAACTGCTGACCGCGCGGTCACCGGTCGCCGTCGCCGACCGCATCGACGTGCCCTCGCTCGTCGTGCAGGGGCAGAGCGACTCCCTCTTCCCACTCGGCCAGGCCGACGCCATGGCGAAGGCGATCAAGGCCAACGGCGCCCCCGTGTCCGTCGACTGGATCGCGGGCGGGCACGACGGCGGCGACCGGGAGGGCGACCGGATCCAGAACCGGGTCGGCGACTGGTTCGACCGCTATCTCAAGGACGACAAGGGCGCCGGCACCGGGCCCGCCTTCCGGGTCACCCGTACCGGAGGAATCGACTCCACCGACGGCGCCGCACTCCAGCGCGGGGCGAGCGGCGACACCTACCCGGGGCTGCGCAGCGGCGGCCGGGAATTCGGACTCGACGGGCGGACGCAGACGTTCCGTAATCCTGCCGGGGCCAGTCCGCCCGCCATCTCCGCCGTGCCCGGCGTGGGCGGCGGGCTCTCCCAGCTCTCCTCGCTCGGCGTCGGGCTGTCGATCGACTTCCCGGGCCAGCACGCACGCTTCGACTCGGCCCCGCTCGACACCTCCGTGCGGGTCACCGGAACACCCACGGTGCGGGTGAACGTCAAGGCCGGAGAGGGCAGCGACGCCGTGCTGTTCGGCAAGGTCTACGACGTGTCGCCGGACGGCAAGCAGCAGGTACTGCCCTCCCAGCTCGTCGCCCCCTACCGGATCACCCCCGCACAGCAGGGCAGGCCGGTCGAGCTGACCCTGCCCGCCGTCGACCACGAAGTCGACTCCGGGCACCGGCTGCGCCTCGTCCTGTCGGCGACCGACCTCGGTTACGCCTCACCGGCCGAGCCGACGACGTACACCGTGAGCGTGGACGGACCGCTGATCGTCCCCACCGCGCCCGCCGTGAAGACCGCGTCCTCCGCCCTCCCGTGGTGGACCTGGGGGCTCCCGGCCGCCGCGCTCGTCATCGCCGCCGCGCTGCTGCTCACCGCACGCCGCCGCACCGCGACCCCGGCACCCGACCCGGCACTCACCGACGTACCGCTCCAGATCACCGGCCTGTCCAAGAAGTACGCCAAGTCCGCCGACCGGTACGCCGTCCGCGAGCTGTCCTTCCGGGTGGAGAAGGGGCAGGTGCTCGGACTCCTCGGGCCGAACGGCGCGGGCAAGACCACCACCCTGCGCATGCTGATGGGGCTCATCGCACCCGACGAGGGCGAGATCCGCGTCTTCGGCCAGGCCATCCGGCCCGGCGCACCCGTGCTGTCCCGCGTCGGGGCGTTCGTCGAAGGGGCGGGCTTCCTGCCGCATCTGTCCGGGCGCGCCAACCTGGAGCTGTACTGGCAGGCCACCGGCCGCCCCGCCGAGGACTCGCACATCGACGACGCCCTGGAGATCGCCGGGCTCGGCGACGCCCTGGCCCGCGCCGTGCGCACCTACTCGCAGGGCATGCGGCAGCGGCTCGCCATCGCCCAGGCCATGCTCGGGATGCCGGACCTGCTCATCCTGGACGAGCCGACCAACGGCCTCGACCCGCCCCAGATCCGGGAGATGCGGGACGTGATGATCCGGTACGCGGCCGGAGGACGGACCGTCATCGTCTCCAGCCACCTCCTGTCCGAGGTCGAACAGTCCTGTACTCACCTCGTCGTCATGGACCGGGGACGGCTCGTCCAGGCCGGCCCGGTCGCCGAGATCACCGGCTCCGGCGACATGCTGCTCGTCACCACCGCCGAGGACGTGGCCGAGTCGCTCGTGGAGAAGGTCTCCGCGCTGCCCGGCATCGGCTCCGCCGTCCGGACCGATGACGGGCGCGGGCTGCTCGTCCGGCTCGACGGCGCCACCGCCTCCCGGCTCGTCACCGAACTCGTCCGGCTGGACGTCCCGGTCACGGGCGTCGGGCCGCACCGCCGCCTGGAGGACGCCTTCCTCACCCTCATCTCCGGAGGAACCGCATGAGCTCCGCAGCCGACGTCCGGGAGGCGGCCGAGGCCGTCGAGGCCCCTGGCTACCGCGCCCGGCACACCCTGCCGCTGCGCGTTGAGGCGATGCGGCAACTGCGCAGGCGCCGCACCCTGCTGATGGGCGGGGTGCTGGCCGCGCTGCCGTTCATCCTGATCATCGCCTTCGCGATCGGCGGCACACCGGACGGCGGACCCGACGGCGGCGGCCGGCTCACCCTGATGGACACCGCGACCGCGTCCGCCGCGAACTTCGCCGCGACCTGCCTGTTCGTCTCGGCCGGGTTCCTGCTGGTGGTGCCGGTCGCCCTGTTCTGCGGGGACACCGTCGCCTCCGAGGCCAGCTGGTCCTCACTGCGCTATCTGCTCGCCGCGCCCGTGCCCCGGATGCGGCTGCTGTGGAGCAAGCTCGTCGTCGCGCTCGGTTTCAGCCTGGCCGCGATGGTGCTGCTGCCGGTCGTCGCGCTGGCGGCGGGGGCCGCGGCGTACGGCTGGGGGCCGCTCGAACTGCCCACCGGGGGAGCGCTCGCGACCGGTGACACGGTGCCGCGTCTCGCGCTCGTCGTGGCGTTCGTCTTCGTTTCCCAACTGGTCACCGCCGCCCTGGCGTTCTGGCTGTCGACGAAGACGGACGCCCCGCTCGGCGCGGTCGGCGGCGCGGTCGGTCTGACCATCGTCGGCAATGTGCTGGACGCCGTCACCGCGCTCGGCTCCTGGCGCGAATTCCTGCCCGCGCACTGGCAGTTCGCGTGGGCGGACGCGCTCCAGCCGGAGCTGGAGTGGGGCGGGATGGTGAAGGGCGCGGCGGTCTCGGTGACGTATGCCCTGATTCTGTTCGCGTTGGCCTTCCGGGGGTTCAGTCGTAAGGACATCGTGTCCTGAACCTGATATTCCGCGGGTCCGGGCTCGCTCAGCCGTCCGCCGTTGCCGCTTCGAGACTGTTCCGCAATGCGTTCATCGGCTCCCTTCGGCCACCTCGTACGTCACATTCACAGATGTCGACGACGTGGGGGTACCGATGAAACACCGGACACGGGCAGCCGCACTGCTGCTGGCGGGCGGAGTGCTGATCACCGGCTGCGGCGGTGGAATGGACGGAGCCTCGTCCGCCGACCGCCAGTCCACCGCCCGGAAGGAACCGGGGTCGACCGGCGGCGGGCAGCCTGCTCCGGCCGCCCCCTCCGCGGCGCCCGACCCCTTCGCGGCGCCCGACGGCGCCGCGAAGGGTGACGGGGCGGCCGGGAAGCAGCGGGACGTCGCGCCGCCCGACTATCTGTCCACGTTCGCCCTGGACGTGGACACCGCCAGCTACGGCTACGCGCGCCGCACCCTGGGCGACGGCAGGCTGCCGGAGCCCGGGACCGTACGGCCCGAGGAGTTCGTCAACAGCTTCCGCCAGGGCTACGAGCGGCCGAAGGGCAACGGCTTCTCGGTGACCGTCGACGGGGCGCGGGCCGACGGGGAGTCCGGGGACGGCTCAGGGGACGGCTCAGGGGGCAGCTCCGGGCGCGGCTCCGGGGACGGCTCAGGGGACGGCTCAGGAAAGGGGGCCGGTGACTGGTCGCTCGTCCGGGTCGGCCTGGCCACCAGGGCTGCCGCGCCCAGCGGTGAACGCCCGCCCGCCGCCCTGACGTTCGTCGTCGACATCTCCGGGTCCATGGCCGAGCCGGGCCGTCTCGACCTGGCGAAGAAGTCCCTGACGATCCTCACCGACGAACTGCGCGACGACGACGCGGTCTCCCTGGTCACCTTCAGCGACGAGGCCGAGACCCGGCTGCCGATGACCCGGCTCCGGGGCAACCGGACCGCGATCCGCGACGCGGTCGAGGAGATGGAACCGACCGACTCCACCAACGTCGAGGCCGGCATCGTGCGCGGCTACGAGGAGGCGGTCGAGGGTCACCGCGAGGGCGCCACCAACCGCGTCGTGCTGCTCTCCGACGCCCTCGCCAACACCGGCGAGACCCGGGCCGACGCGATCCTCGAACGCATCGGTGAAGCACGCCGCGAGCACGGCATCACGCTCTTCGGCGTCGGGGTCGGCAGCGACTACGGCGACGCGCTGATGGAGCGCCTCACCAACAAGGGCGACGGCGACACCACGTACATCGCCGACGAGACCCAGGCGCGCAAGGTCTTCGTCGATCAGCTGCCCGCCCATGTGGAACTGCGGGCGCGCGACGCCAAGGCCCAGGTCGCCTTCGACCGCGAGAACGTCAAGCAGTTCCGGCTCATCGGCTACGAGAACCGCAAGGTCGCCGACGAGGACTTCCGCGACGACAGCGTCGACGGCGGCGAGGTCGGCCCCGGCCACACGGTGACCGCGCTCTATGCCGTACGGCTGCGGGAGGGCGCGTCCGGCCGGGTGGCGACGGCCACGGTGCGCTGGCTCGACCCCAGGACCCGTGAGGCGCACGAGGAGACCGGCTCCGTTCGGAGCGGGTCGATCGACGGCTCGCTGTGGGGCGACACCGGTGAGCGGCTCCAAGTGGCGGCGGTTGCCGCGTACTTCGCCGAAACACTGCGCGGCGGGGAGCTGCCGGGCATGCCCGGACTCGCCGAACTCGCCTCCCGTGCGTCGAAGTTGGCGGGCGTGACCGAGGACAGTTCGGTACGGAAGCTGGCGACGGCGATCCGCCATGCCGACCGGCTCAAGGGCGGCGACGGTCCGAAGGAGGGCGGCGCGGCCGAGGGCGAGATCGGCTGAGCCCCGGCGGGATCGGCCGAGCCCAGCCGGGCTTTGGACGGTCCCGGTGGGCTTCGGCGGCCTCCGGCCGGGCTCAGGCCGCGCTTCGGAGGGGCCCGGCCGCGGCTCAGGCGGGCTTCGGCGGGCTCAGGCGGGTTTCGGCGGGAAGGGCAGGCGGGTGCGTACGGTGCTTAAGGCCGTGGGGAATTGGGGCTGTGCCGCCCGCCGTCCCGCGTCATGATGTGCACCATGACCTCCCTGTTCCTGGTGCTCTCCGCGATCGTCAACGGCCTCTACGCGGGCTTCATGCTCACGTTCCTCATCGCGATCATGCCCGGACTCGCGGCGCTGCCGGACGAACAGTTCACGGCCGCGATGCGCCGCTTCAACGAGAAGGTGCCGGGGCCGGTCTTCCTCGTCCTGTTCCTCGGAGTGGTCGCCCTTCCGGTCGCGGCGCTGGTCTCCGGCGTCGGCGGGGAGTCGCGGCTGCCCGTCGTCGTGGCGGGGCTGGCCTGCGCCGTGATCGGGCATCTGATCACGATCGCCGGGAACATCCCGCTGAACAAGGCGCTCGCGGACTCCGAGGGCGGTGACGACAGCGCGGCCCGCACGGCGTTCGAGTCCCGCTGGAACGCCCTCCACCGGGTCCGCACCGTCTTCTCCCTCGCCGCCTGCGCCCTGCTGACGGCCGCGCTGTAGCCGTCGGGCCCGCCGACCGTCGACCGCCGCGCCGGAGCCGTGGGAGCCCGCAGAAGTCGAACCGGTCGATCGCGACCTTCACCAGTTCCATGTCCCTCTTCATGGCCTGCTTGAGCGGGCCGCACACCGCGTTGGGGTCGTTGGCGGCGAGCGGGATCGCGTGGGTGTGCGCCCGCGCTTCGGCTGCGTACGCGCCCCGTTCGCGGCGGCGCTTCGTTCACGTACGCGCTTCGCGGGCGCCCGGGTGTCCGGGGCCGGGGAACACGACCAGCCCGGCCCTGCCCGGTACCGGTGTGGCGACGCGATGCCAGCCCGCGCGCTCGTACAGCCGCAGCGCGGCCCCCGCCCGTGCCGAGGTCAGCAGCCGGCAACGGCCGTCCGTGGCCGGGCTGTTCACCGCCGCCAGCAGTGCCGTGCCCAGCCCCGTGCCGTGCGCCCGGGGGCTGACGGCCAGCTCGTCGACCTCAAGTGCCCCGCACAGCAAGGCTGTTGTACACTCCGGTCCCAGCGCATGGGCGACCTGACCGTAACTGCGGTCACCGGGGAAGACCTCCGGCGTGGTCCAGGCCGTGGCGAAGCCGGTCACGGCCTTCCCGTCCAGGGCCACCGCCGCCGTGAATCCCGGCCGCGCCGCGTCCTCGGCGAGACGTTCGGCATACCTGTCCGCCTCCGCGGGGTCCTCGTTCCACGGCGGGGCGGAGAACGCCTCCGCGTACACGGTGCGGATGCCCTCGGCGTGGCCGGTCAGCTCCTCACCCGTCACGAGCCGGACCTGTGAGGTCACCGGGTCACTCCTTCGGCAGAGGGCGGGAACAGGGAACAAGACAGGCGTACTTGTACGGATCGGCGTGCAACCGTCGGGCCGGTCCGCCCGTCTCACCGGGTACCAGCCGTCACTGCCACCCCCGTTCAGCAGACCTCGGCGGAATGTTTCACGAACACCCGAGAACGTTCTCCGTACACGTCAGCAGAAGGAGTTCCTGTGGCACCCCGAGCACTCGGTACCGGTGTGGTCCTGGCCATCACGGTCGCCTCCGCCGCCCTCGCCCTGCCCACCGCCCAGGCCGCCCCGGCAGCCCCGGCCGCACCCGAGCGGGCGGCCGCCCCGGCCGGTCTCCACTCCGACTTCAACGGCGACGGATACCCCGACATCGCGTTCGCCGCCCCCGGTGCCACGGTCAAGGGCTTCGCGGGCGCCGGATACGTCGGCGTCGCGTACGGCTCCAGTACCGGGATCAAGAACTCCGCCAAGAAGGTCTTCACCCAGAGCACGGCCGACATCCCCGGCACCCCGGAGGCGAAGGACGCCTTCGGCAGCTCGGTGGTCTCCGCCGACCTCGACCGGGACGGCTACGCGGATCTGGTGGTCGGCTCCTCGGGCGAGAAGGTCGGCACCGGCGACGCCGCGGGCTCGCTCACCGTCATCTGGGGCGGCGCGGGCGGACTCGCGGGCGGCGCGACCGTTCTGAACGGGGAGCAGTACGACGGTGTCGGCACCCATCTCGCCGCGGGCGACTTCAACGGGGACGGCGCCCCCGACCTCGCGACCGTCCGCGACCACGATCTCCAGAGTCTCCTGGGCCCGTTCACCCGCGACGGCCGCGCGTCCGCCACCACCGAGCTGCCCGACATGGACGACAAGCGCTACCTGGACCTGGCGGCGGGCGACGTCAACGGGGACGGGCGCGACGACCTCGCCGCCGTCGTCCACAGCGGCGACGAGTTCGACGACCGCAGCATCCTCATCAGCAACGGCAGCCCCGCGGGACCGGGCGAGTACACCCAGGTGAAGGGCGGCGACGGCTACTCCCTGGAGGGCGGCGAACGCCTCGCCGTCGGCAACGTCAACGGAGACAAGTACGCCGACCTCGCCGTCGGACGCGCGATCGACGGCTACGACAGCGACCTCGGCCTGCCGCTCTCCAAGGGCGGGATGCTCACCTACGTACCGGGCAGCGCCACCGGACCGCAGGGCACCAAGGCCAAGGTCTTCAACCAGGATTCGGCGGGCGTCCCGGGCGCGGCGGAGGCATCCGACGGCTTCGGCTCGTCCGTCGCGATCGGCGACACGAACGGCGACGGCTTCGGCGAGATCGCCATCGGCGTCCCGAGGGAGGCACTCGGCACGGTCCAGCGGGCGGGCGGCATCGTGATCCTGCCCGGTAAGGCCACGGGCCCGACGGGCACCGGCAGTTTCGGCTTCAACCAGTCCACACCGGATGTCCCCGGCACGGCGGAGAAGGGTGACCTGTTCGCCGGCGCCGCCGCCTTCGCGGACGTCAACAAGGACGGCCGCGCAGACCTGGCCGTCGGCGCGCCCGGCGAGGGCGAGGACGCGGGCTCGCTCTGGTTCTTCCCGGCCACCGCCTCCGGCCTCGGCGCCAAGGGGTCCTTCAGCTTCGGTCACGGGACGCTGGGCACGGTGGCGGCGAAGGCCGCCCTGGGCAGCTCGTTCAACCGCTGACGGCGTACGGGAGCCGGGCCCTGTCGAGAGACACCCGACAGGGCCCGGCGCCCCGACAGGGCCTGGCGCCCGTACAGCGTTCGGGACCGGGCTCCGCGGACCAGACGTTCGGGACCGGGCTCCGCGGATCAGACGTTCGGAACCTTGAGCTTCGTCCAGCTCGCCTTGCCCGGAATGCCGTCCGCCCCGCTGCCGGAGAAGCCGAGCTTGCGCTGCCAGGCGGCGTACGACTTCTTGTCGGCGTCCGACCAGGCCGGTCCGGGACCCACCTCGTAACGCCCGCAGCCCTCCGCCACGAGCCGCTTGCCCATCGCGGTGACGATCGCGCTGCGTCTGCCCGACTTGAAGAACGCCGCACCGGGGAACGGCTCGTACTTCGGCGGTGCGGGCGGTTTCGACGGGCCGTCCGGCTTGCCGCCGAGCCGGGACTTGATCCGGCCGCGCATCGAGTCCATCGTGAACCCGCGCGGGTCGACCTTTCCCGGCTGCCACTCCTTGTGCCCGATCACCGAGCGCTGCGACCAGTGGTGCGCCCGGCAGATGGCGGCGGACACCTTCTCGATCGCGAGCAGCTGCGCCGCCGGCCAGGGGTCCTTCCCATCGCCGAGGTTGACGCACTCGAAGCCGTAGAAGTGCCGGTTGCCGTCGGTGTTGGCCTCGTTGTCGGAGGGCAGTGAGGCCGACTCGCTGACCACGGCCCGCAGGACGTCGTCGTCGCCGAGCCCGGCGTGGTTGGCCCGCCCGTTGCCGACGAGATGCACCGTCCCGTCCTTGGCTATCACCCCGTGGCAGAGCGGGCCGGGGAGGCTGGAGTGGCCGTTGTAGCAGAGCTCCACCGAACTCTGCGTTCCGGACGTCACGGTGTGATGGATCATCACCCCGTTCACCGGGCCCCACGGGCCCTTGTGGTTGCGGTTGTGTGTACGCCAGCTCCGGTGCTCGACGACACGCAGGCCCTCGTCACGAAGGGCTTTGAGCAGCTTGTCGGCCGACAGAGGCGTTGCCATCGTGGTGCTCCTTCCCAGGTGGTGCGGTGGTTCGACGCACTCAATAGTGCGTCAGCTCTCGTTCGTCTCCTGATCGTTTTGCCCGGTAACGGGGGGAGTCGAACCGCTGTCCGCCACACGTTCGGCGGCCACCGCCTCCTCCTCGGCCCGTGCCTCCGCCGCCAGGGCCTCCTCGTCCGCGGCCGGGATCGGCGCGGCCAGCGGTCCGAACTCCTGGCGAAGATCGGCCACCGACCCCTCGCCGAGAATCCAGGCCAGCGGCGCGTGGTGGACCCGCACACCGCGCGGCGAGCGCAGCAGCGGACGCCGGGCCGCGTCCGTCGGCCACTCGACGCCGCCCGTCGCCGTCCGGGCGGGCACGGTCCAGTAGTCGCCGGAGCGGTACGTCCTGCCCGGCTCGAAGTACACGAACACACCGTCCTCCAGCGGCAGCCAGGCCCCCTCCTCGATCCGCAGCGCACCGTCGCGCACCTTCGCGGCGCCCTTGGTCCTGCGGGTCGCCGGGCGGTGGTCCCAGCGACGCAGGTACGGGTTCAACTCGGGGCGCCGGCCCACGAAGGGCTCCGGCTCGCCCGAGAGCCGCACGCGGCGCCCCGGCAGATCGACTTCCTCCACCCGCAGCAGGGGCAGCGGTTCACGGCGGCTCGTGTAGGCGGTGTCGACGAACTCGACCAGGTCACCGACGTTCAGGTCGAGCTTGTCGTCGTTGCCGAGCGAGGCCAACTCGACCCACGTACCGTCCAGTTCCTCGACCGCGAAGGTCACCGAACCGTTCTCCCTGGACCACTTGAACGTGGCGTCCTGTGCCGCGCCGCCCTGATGGATCTCCACCCGGTACAGCTGGTTCTCCGGCCCCCGGTAGCGGGCGTCCGGCCGGACCAGGCACGGGTCCTCGTCCGCCCGGTCCGGGCGTTCGCTGCGGGCCGCCAGCCGGGCCGTCGGCGCCTGCGCCGCCGACCAGGTGTCGAACGCCTCCCGCACCTGGTCCTTCGTCGCGCCGTCCACGAGATCCAGCTCCGCACCGGGCAGCGGCACGACCTGCCACACCACCTTGACCCGGGCCGCCGTGTCGGGCATCGCGGTGCCCAGCGCCACCTCGCGCAGCAGCGGGTCCTCGGCCGCGGTGACCACCCGCTCCCACACCTTCAGGCAGGCCAGATAAGGGAATTGGGTGGGCAGCCGGTCGCCGGGGCGCTCCGGGTCCCGGTAGCCGTCCGGCTGGTCCCAGTACGTCCAGGTCGCGGGGGCGTTGGCCGGGGCCTCGTCGTCGGGCGCGGTGGCGTCGTCCTCGGCCGGGACGCCCGGTTCGGGCCGGGTCGCGTCCAGCGGGATGCCGTCCACGTAGTAGCGGCCGCCGCCGAGGGAGAGGTCGTCCAGCTCCCGGCTGCCGCCCAGGAACTTCACCTCGAAGCCGGTCGCGCCGCGCGGGCCGCCGTGCCGTCCGATCAGGTCGGCCGCGGTGGTACGGGCCCGGTGCAGCTGGATCGCGGCCTGCTCGTTGGTGTCCGCGTCCAGTTGGACGCGGCCCTGCTGGGCGAGCACCGCCGAGTAGTGCCGGTCCGGCCGGAAGGTGTCGCGGGAGAGATCTGCGTGCATGGGAAGGGGTCCCCCTTGGAAGTTCGGCAGTCGGAAGAAGTCGGGTGGGGCGACCGGGCCGGTCGCCGTGTCGTGTCCGGGCCGGGCCGGGCGGCCGACTGGACGGGTGGCTGGACGGGTGGCTGACTGGAGGGGTGGCTGGACGGGTGGCCGGGTCAGGTGACGGGGATGATCCCGGCGTCCGTACCGGCCGGGGTGTACTCGGCGAGCCGGGCACGCAGGCTGTCCTCGCGCTGCGGTTCGTACAGGTTGTGGAAGACGCCCATCTCCGAGCCGTCGTCGGCGCCCCGGCGGATCTGCCACGGACCGCCGTCCACGAGCCGCCCGTACGCGGGGGTGCCGTACCGCTCGCCGCTGAACAGCGGACGCACCTCCTGTGCCCGTTCGGCGCCCACGAGGTCGGGCTGGCAGCGGTGGCGGCGCGGGGTGCGGGAGCCGGGCGGCACGTACGAGAAGCGCAGGCAGCCGACGCCGCGCCGCACCACCCGCAGCTGCCCGGTGAAGACGCTGTTCTCCGCGATCTCCACCGCGTGCGTGTGCACCTCGCCGATGACCGTGGTGCGGTGGGCGTGCAGTACGGCATGGGCGTGACGGCAGTCCGGGGCGGACAGCGCGGCCCGGTCGTGGCCGGTGGCGTCCAGGACGCTGTCGCGGAGGTGGATCGCCGGCGGGTCGTGGCTCACCTCGTCGCCGATCACCTCGATCGTGCCGATGATGCTGTGGTCGACGGAGACACAGGCGGTGGTCCGGTCAAGGACCAGGCTCGGCTCCTCGGGGGAGTGCGGGTCGCACTCCGGCTCCAGCGACCAACCGGGCACCAGGGTGCAGTGCCGCAGCACGACCGCGCCCACGGGCCCGCTGACATGCAGCCCGCGCCCGGTGACCAGCAGACCGTCCAGCACGATGCGCGGCGCGTCCCCGCCACCGCCACCGCCGGTGGCCGACCCGCCGGTGGGCGACCCGCCGCCCTCGGTCCCTTCGCCCTCCTGGGGCCCGTCGCTCACCTGGATCCCTTCGCGCTCCCGCGCCCGGATGTTGAGGGCGTCCGGCCGGTTGCTGTACCAGTCGAGCAGCCGGATCACCGGACGGCAGCCCTCGGCCGCCCGCAGCTCCAGCCGGTCGCCGCGGTCGAGGTCGAAGTCGAGCTGCTCCTGGTAGGCGCCGCTGTGCGTGATCTCGATGATGCCCTCGGCCCCGCAGTGGCCCGCCCGCCGGTCCGCGCGCCACTGCTCGTACGCGTCCATGATCCGCTGGAACGCCTGGCCCGGACCCACCCGGTAGAAGCGGGCGGCGGGCGGCGTGACGCGCTCGCGCGGGTACTCGCCGCCGCCGATGTCGTCACCCGCGGCGTAGTGGTAGGTGACCCAGACCCCTTGCCGGGGCGCCGAACGCGACCCGAAGGCGAGCCGCCCCAGCACCGGGTCCACGGCCACCTGACCGAGCTTGGGCCGGTAGCGCCAGCCCGACAGGTCCGCCACGACGATGTCCGACATCGGCACCGGCTCGTCCTGCCCGTCCCGCCAGACGGTGAAGCTCTTGCCCGGCCCGTAGTAGTCCGCGAGCCGGTCGGAGAGCTGCCGCCGCCTGATGAACGCGGGCACGTTGTCGACCGTCGCGATATGCGTGGCCGAGGGCTCCGGCACCGGCTTCGTCACCAGCGGACTGTCGTTGCCCAGGATCGAGAACGTGTACAGGCTGCGCGCCCGGTCGATGCAGTACGCCGGTGCCCGGGTGACCGAGTACGGCTTCAGCCGCCACACGAACAGCCCGACCCCGGCGGGGGAATGGCCCCCCGCCCGGCGCGCCGAACCCGCCCTGCGTACGTCCACGGACCGTGCCGTCGTGTCGAACGGCCCGCCCGCCAGGTCCAGTCGCGCACCCTGCCGGACATCGGCGAGCCGCCCCCGGGACAGCCTGCGTACGTCGGCGGCCGGCGCCCCCGTCCCGTACAGCTTCACCGGCTGCTGCTGGGAGACCAGCCGGGAGAACTCCACCGCCCTGGCCGGCCACCCGGCGACCTCCTGGGACAGCTCCTCCAGCAGGGCGAGAGTGCCCTTGCGGCGGCGGTTGGCGACCGTCGCCGCCACATCGCGGCGCGGCGCCAGCGCCTCGGCGAGCCGCGTACGGGCCTCGTCATCGCCGTTGCCGTTGCCGCTGCTGCCGTCCCCGCCCAGGCCGGCCGTCCGTACCCGCTCGTATCCGGGCAGCGGCCGGTAGCCCACCAGATCGCCGAGATACGGCAGCACCCAGGGCGACGCCGTCTCCACGAACAGGTCCTCGTAACTCTGCTCGACCCCGTCACGCACCCGGTCCACCTGCTCGGCGATCACCGCGAGCAACGCGCGCAGCGGCTCACCGCCCTCGGCGTCCCGCAGCCGGTGCCACTGCGGGAGCAGCTCCGCGAGACCGTCCGGTTCCCTGCTCATGCGGCGCTCCCTTCCTGGGTGTTCATGAGGTGACCTCCGTGAGAATCAGCGTGTCCGGGACGTCCGGTGACAGCAGGGCGAGCTGGGCGGGCCGGATGCCGCGGAAGACGAACACCGCGCGGCCCTTCGCCAGGCGCCGGGTGTCGGTGATGTCCGGGTTGAGACGCAGCAGTTCGCCGAGCCCGATGCCGTACCGGGCGGCGACCGAGGTGAGCGTCTCGCCCTCCGGAGCGGTGACCCGGTGCACGTCCTCGTCGTACGCGCCGAGCCGCACCGGAACCGTCGCCCGCGGTCCGGCCTCCCGCTCGGCGAGCGCGAGCAGATCCTCGGGGGTGAGGGAGGCGGGCACCCCGTCGAAGACGTCCACGTCCACATGGCCGACACCGGGCACCGAGTGGGCCGTGGCCAGCACGTCCGACAGCCGCGCCGGGCTGCCCAGCTCGCGCCGCTCGGGGCCGAACCGGGCCAACAGGGCCTGGCGCAGCCGTGGTTCGACCAGCTCCCAGCTGTGGTCGCGGGCCACCTGCACCTTCGCCGCGAGGAGCAGCAGCACCAGTTCGCGCACCTGCACCCGGACCGGCAGCCGGGAGTCGCCGTACCGGGCGAGCGAGGAACGCAGCGCGGTGAGCACATCGGAGTCCTCGGCGACGGGGATGTCCGCGACCCCGGCGACCGTCACATGCAGCAACCGCCGCCTGCCGTCGAAGATCTCGCGCGCCGCCGCCCGGCCGATCCCGGCGCGTGAGCGGGCGAAGTCCTCGTAGTCGGCGACCGACACCAGCCGGTCCAGGGCCGACACGGCGAGCGGGATCGTGGACCGGGTCAGGCCGGGGCCGTCCGCGTCCGCGCCGCCCGTCGCGGGCCGCGGATTGGTGACCCCGGTGACGCCCAGCGGCCGGGTGACCGCCTGGGTGATCCGGTCCGCCCGGACATTGGCGGCCCGGCCGGTACCGAAGCGGTAGCGGGCCCGGACGTTCTCGTGGCCGCTGGGCAGCCGTGCCCCGTGCACCCCGTCGCCGAAGGTCACCGTCGTCCGGCCGCCCGCCACCCCGCCGACGTACACCCGCTCGCGCGGGCCGCGCCCGGCGAGGCTGTCCACCTCGTGCCACAGCAGCCCGTCGACCCGCACTTCGAGGGCCGGGGTGGCCCCCAGCGGGTTGTCGGCGGGCAGCCAGGTCAGCGGTGACTGCCACAGCGCGAACGTCTGGTTGATCCGGTCCGCGTCCCCGCTGCCGATCGGCTCCTCGCGGCTCTCGCCGTGCGTGGCCGCCACCACATTGCCCCGTACCCGCACGGTGGCCCGCCGGTAGCGGTGCACCAGGTCCGTCGTCAGCGTCAGCCGGGTGTGCACATGGTCGCCGGGCACCATGGGGTCCAGTACCTGCTCGACGTCCGCGACCGTCACCAGTTCGGTGCCCGTCACCGCGGGCACGTCCGTACGCTCCCCGGACACGATCAACTGCCGTCCCGGGCGCAGCCCGTCGTACAGCTCGGCCAGCTCCAGCTGGTTGCCGTGCACGTCCTCGCCGAGCGGCTCCTGGGCGAGCCGCAGCGGCTGACCGCCCGCGTGCACGGCGGTGTCCCGGATCGTGGAGAGCAGCACGTCGTGCTCGTCGAGCCACGGGTCCGCGAGCGTCAGCTCCGTACCGCGGCCCGTGATGCCGAAGTCGGTGTACACGGCGGTGCGTACGGCGGTGACCCTGGTGGTGACGAACCGGAGGTCCGGGTCGCCGGGGATGCCGTCCGGTCCCTCGGCGCCCTTGCGGGGGCGCTCGATCGCGACCCAGCTGCCGACCGTGACCGAGTCCTGCACCGAGT
Source organism: Streptomyces sp. NBC_01433 (assembly GCF_026340105.1). Classification (NCBI taxonomy): domain Bacteria; kingdom Bacillati; phylum Actinomycetota; class Actinomycetes; order Kitasatosporales; family Streptomycetaceae; genus Streptomyces; species Streptomyces sp. NBC_01433. The sequence goes on from NZ_JAPEPM010000001.1 coordinate 3,978,196, forward strand.
CGAGCGCGATGACCCGCCGGTTGGCGGGCTCCGGCACCGACGCGATGCCGATCACCACGTTCGCCGGTTCGCCGCCCACCGTGTAGCGGACGGTCAGCTCGTAGCCGTCGTGCCGGACCTGCTCGTGATCGCCCGGCGCCAGCCGCCAGCTCTTGGACTCGCCGTTGTGCACGACGACATGGACCAGGCCGTCCTCACCGGGACGGGAGACGAACAGCGTCCGCTCGGGCAGGCCCTCGTGCAGCCGGGCGGTGACCCCCGGCTCCTGGGAGTCGGAGGGCCGCCTGCCGAGCCAGCTCAGATCGTGGTCCTGGCCGGCCCGCGCCATCACCGTGACCCGGCCCGGCCCGAGCTCGAACGTCGTCTCCGCCGACAGATTCTCCGACTGCTGGACCGACGAACCCGTCTCCGTGTACTGGAACTCCGCACGCACCGGGACCCTGCCCGCCGTGTCGAACACGACGCGCATCGTCGTCAGGGCCGAACCGCTCAGCGGCCAGTCGGCCTGCCTGATCACCCGCCCCCGCTCGTCCTGCACCGGCCGCAGCGGCGCCATCGCCCCGAACGGCGCCGATGTCACCCGCAGCGCCTGCACCTCGTGGAGCAGCGGGGGCGCGGTCGGGGCGGACTGCCGCCACGCCGGATACATCCCGTCCGTGATCCGCGGGTCGAGCGCCGCCAGCAGCCGCGCCCCCAGGTCCGAGCCCGGCGCCGACAACTGCCGTGCCCCCAGGTCCGATCCGGGCGCCGACAGCCGTCGCGTACCGGTGCCCGACGACCCGGCGCGTGCCGCGGCGCGTGCACCGGGGCGTACACCAGGGCGTGCACCGGGGCGTACGACCCCGCCGCGCAGCGCCGGAAGCACCGCGCCCAGCGCCCGCAGCGCCGCCGAACCCTCCGGCAGGCCCTTGCGGAGCAGCTCGGGCGCGGGCCGGGACGGCTCCAGGTCCGCGGCCTGGGCGATCACCTCACCGACCATCGCCTCCAACTGCTCGAACCACGAAGCGACCTCCTCGTGCGCACCGGCCACCGCCTGTGCCTCGGCCAGCCGCTCGTGCGGCTCGGCCAGCCGCGCCGCGAGGCGGGCGGGCGAGGCGATGGTGTCCAGGTCGGCCCGCAGCGGGGCCAGCACCTGGGTGTCGAACTCCTCGATGTACCGGCTGACGGGACGCGGATTGGGGTTGTCGGGCGTGGGCTCGCCGTCCTCGACCGCCCGCTCGTCCTCCGTGATCCACTCGCGCAACAGGGCCACCAGCTCGGCCAGGGACGGCGGGGCGGACTGCTGGAGCCCGATCCCCGTCACGTCCTCCTCACGGTCGACCCGGAGCCGGGCGACGGTACGCAGCAGCCGCTGCCCCGGCTCCTGGCTGTCCGTGTCCTGGGCGCCCGACGTGCCCTGGGCGCCCGCGCCCTGCCCGTCCGACCTGCCTTGCCCGTCCCCACCCTGTCCGTCCCCACCCTGTCCGTCCTTCGTGCCCTGACGGCTCTTGAAGACGAACAGCAGCCGGTCCCCGGTCGTCAGCCCCGTCGCCGTGCCCGCGACCTGGATCTCGGAGCGGCCGCTCAGATCCTCCTCGGTCAGCAGCGAGGGCCTGCGCCCGCGCACCGCCAGCTCGTTCCACGACGCGCGGGCCGCGAGATCGGCGGACGTCTCGAAGACCTGCGACTCGTCCTCGGAGGTGAGCGGAACGCTGTTGCTGCGCGCCCCACGCGGGATGACCACCTCCACGTCCTCGTCGCGCGGATCCCGGTCCAGGGTGTACGCGAGATGGGTGTCGGCGGCGATCCCCGGCCTCGGCCGGTGACCCACCAGACGCCCGAGCAGCGCCAGCGAGCGGTGCTCGTTCGCGGTGCGCAGATACGCCTCGTCCACGATCCGCTCGGAGTGGAAGGTGAGCAGATCACCGACGACGGCCCAGGAGTCCAGCAGCCCGATCGCCGGATCGTCCGGGGTGCGGACCGTCAGCCCGCGCAGTGCCGGGTAGGCGGGGGAGGCGAGCCGGTCCACCATGGCCGCCAGGAACGAGCCGTAGTCACCGACCCGGTAGTCGAGGGCCGTGCGCCCCGGCGGGTTGTAGAGGGCATCGGGCGCCCGCCGCTCATCATGTCCGCCGCAACCGCAACCGCAGCCGTCCGCGCCGCTCATCGCGTACCTCCGGCGAGCTCGATGGTCAGCCGGCCGTTCTCGGGCCGGTCGGGGTCGTTGTCGCAACGGGCGATCTCCAGCGGACCGAGCCGCAGTACGCCCGTCTCCAGGGCGGGATCGTCCAGGCCGTTGTCGAAGAGCCGCCGCAGCCGCGTCACCGTCACGTCCTCCACGCCCCGCACCCCGGCCGCCGCGGCCACCAGGGCGCTGAGCCGCACCGGTTCGCCGAACACCAGGGCATCGGGATGGAAGAACCCGAGCCGCCCGCCCCGCAGCCGTCCGGCGCCCAGCAGCCGGTACAGCTCGGCCAGGATCTGCCCGTGCTGATGACCGGGTGCCGCGCACACCGACAGGGCGATGTCCAGCGGTACGTTCCTGGCGGGGCCGACCACCAGGTCGTGGCCGATACGCCGGTAGCTCTCCAGCGCGTACGCCACCGAGTCCAGCAGTTCGGGGTCCGGCTCCCCGGCCCCCAGCGCGTCGACGGCGACATGGGCCTCCTGCACGCTGCCCGTCCAGCGGATCTCCGCCGCCGCGCGCTGCACCCCCGGCAGCGCGGACGCCAGCGCCGCGTAGTCCTCGGCGGTCACCGCCCGCTGCCGGGTGCGCTTCAGGTCGAGCGGCACCAACTGACGTACCTGGTCCGTCGGTTCGGGGTCGGTGCCGCCCATCGCGGGCAGCGGATTGCGGACCCCCGCGACCGGCAGCGCGTCACCGGCGTCCTCGGCCTCCGGGTCCCGGCACAGCACCAGATGGCTGACGGCCTCCGCGCCGACATTGCCCGCCGTGCCGCCGCCGAGCCGGTAGTGCAGAGCGAGCCGGGCCCCGGCGGGCGGGCGGGCACCGTGACGCCCGTCGCCGAAGCGCAGCGCCACCCGCCCGTCGTCCTCCAGCTCACCGACCAGATGCCGGTCCCGGTGCCCGCTGCCGAGCAGATCCCGCCGAGCCGTCCACACCGCCGAGCCGTCCACGGCCGTCACGCCCTCCGCGTCCGTCACACCCGTCGTGCCCGTCTCGCCGTGCGCGTCCGTCACCGTGTCCACGGCTGTCACGGCTGTCACGGCCGTCCCACTGTCCATGGCCGTCACCGCGCCCACGGCTGTCACAGCCGTCACGGCGGGCAGAGCGGCCCGCGGATCCTGGACCAGCGCCGCCGCCGGACCCCGCAGGACCGGATCGTCCGGACGCAGCCCGGTCGCGTAACCGCGTCCCCAACTCCGGGCGATTTCCCAGGCGATGCCCGCGTCCAGCACCGCGCCCGCCCGCGCCCGCGCCGTCAGCACGTCGAGCCTGCGCAGCTTCCGCGCCAGCAGCCGCGGGCTGCGGTGCAGCAGCTCCCGCAGCGCCCGCACCGGGTGGAGGTGCAGCTCCAGATGTTCCAGCACCCGCAGACCGAAGAGCACGGTCAGCTCATCGATCTCCGCCTCGGCGAGCCCGTCGTGGTCACGGGCGCTGCGCCACAGCTCCACCAGCCGCTCCCGTACCCGTCCGGGCACGGCGGCCAGCCGGTCGGCCTGCCCGGCCGACACATGCTCCGACAGCGGGAACGGCGCCGCCCACACCACGGGGGAGCGCTGGAGCACCGGCCGGAACCGGGGCCGGATGCCGGGATAGACCACCTGCGCCAGCAGCGTCGCCAGCGCCTCGGCCTGCTCGTACGCCGTGCCCGGCACCACCTTCTCGCGCCGCCGTCCGGCCAGCTCCAGCCCGATCCCGGCGCGTGTCACCTCCTCGTCGCCGACCAGGACGGACAGCTCCCGCACCTGACGGGCGGTCAACAGCTGCCCGTGCCGGGTCTGTTCCAGGCGGGCCACGACGAGCCGCGCCGTGGCGTTGCCCGCGTCCGGGTCCCCGCACCCGAAGCCGGACGGTTCGCAGGAACCGAGCACGGCGGGCTCCGGCGGCACGGTCACCGTCTCCGGCAGCGCCCCGCCGAACGTCAGTGACCTGCCGTGATCGACGAGGACCACATTGCCCCGCGCGACGCTCACATCCGCCACGGGCTCACAGCCGGGGCCGCCGCGCGTCGACAGACACAGCGGGAACGCCAACGCGTCCTCGCGACCCCAGGTGACCTCCAGCACGGGCTGCCCGGAGAGCCGGTCCACGCCCGGGGTGAGAGAGGTCAGTCGTACGGCGTGCCGATGGGCCGGGTCCGCGTCGCCCGGCGTACCCGAACGCGCCCCGCGCACCTCCTCGAACACCAGCAGATCACCCGGTGACAGAGCCAGCGTCCGCACCGAGCGCTTCTTGTCGGCCCACTCGTCCCGCAGCGTCGCCGAGACCGCGCCCCTCGGCAGGGCACACACCTCGTCGCCCCAGGTCCAGAACCGGACGGTGTTGTGCGCGGGCCGCAGCTCGACCGGCTCCCCGGCCACCACCGGCTCGAAGACCTCCACCGAACCGCGCTCGGCCAGCACCGCCAGCTCGCGGTCCTCCACGACCGCGCCGATCTCCGGCCGGTCGCGCGGCCCCAGCGTACGGACGTCGACCGCGGCGAACCGGAACGTGCCCGGCCGCAGCGTCAGCCGCTTCGTCACCTCGACGGTGACCAGCGTCCGGGCGTTGCACCCGTCGTGCATCGGATAGTCGATCAGCCGCACGTGCCGCCGCACCGACACCCGCCTGCGGGCGGTGTCCAGATACGCCTCGGTGGCCACCGCGTCCTGCTGGTAGCCGATCCGGTCCGCCGTGTGCGCCAGCAGCTCCACGAGCGCGACACCGAGATCGGCCGGGTTGCGCTCCACCCAGCCGGGCGTGGTCAGCGCCAGCCGGTCCAGGATGAGCCGGCGCACGGAGTCGTAGTCGCGCGCCGTGTAATCGATGACGGGCGCCTCGCGCCGGGGACCGGGGTCGTCGCCCGCCGCCCCGTCCACGCAGTCGAAGGGCGTCGGACAGTCCGGCCGGAACGTGAACTCCGCCCCGAAGTACCGCTGATCGAACCCCCGGAACGGCTCCGTACCCGGCCGCCCGTACGGATCGGAGTCCACCACCGAGAGCCGGTAGCGCGAGGTGTCCCCGGTCCGGTCGACCGTCACGAGCAGCCGGTCGTCCAGCTCCGGGTCCTCCTCGCGCTCCACGGCCACCTCGACCGCCTCGATCCCGGTGATCCGGCGGCCGCCGTCGATCCGGATGTTCTCCGGGCACAGCCCGTGCGGCGCCTTGCCGAGGAACGTCACCGTCAGCGTCAGACCGTCGTCGCCGCACTCCACCGCGTCCACGCCACCGAGCCGCGCCGCACGCACCTTGCCCCGCCTGCCGTCCACGCGGCAGACCAACTCCCTGCTCGGGCTGCTCATGCGGGCCCGCTCCCTTCGAACACCTCGTCGCGCCGGCTCCCGGTGGAGCGCACCACATAGCGCAGATACACCCGGACCACGTTCTCCTCGCTCACCACGTCCAGGGACTCCACATCGATCAGCTCGCCCAGCCAGCGCTGGAGCGCGGCCTGCACCGACAGCTCCAGGGCCGAAGCCAGCTCGGGACTGTTCGGTGTGAAGACCAGATCCAGCAGCCCGCAGCCGAAGTCGGGCCGCATCACCCGCTCGCCCGGGCTGGTGAACAGCAACTGCTCCACCAGATCCCGCACATGGTCGTCGTACGGGGCGTGGGCGCTGCGCCCACGCCGGTCGATACGGAACGGGAACGCGATGTCGCCGCGTACGGTCCTCGCCCTCATCCGCAGACCACCCCCCGCAGCGCCGTCGCGACGACCGGCGGCCCCTGCGGCACGAGCGCCGCGCTGAAGCACTGCGCCGCACTCGTGTGCAGCAGGGCGGCCGCGCCGTCGACGAGCACGCCGCCCGGCTGCGGGGTCCACCGGACGGTGGTGCACGGATGCGGCACCCCGTCGACGAGGTGCGGGCACCCGGTCACCGCGAAGACGTCGGACGCCGTGTGCACGGGCAGCCCGTCCACCCGCACGGCGGCCGGTCGCCCGGAGGTGGCGGATGCCCGGCCGCCGTGCGGGCAGGTGAGCGTGGCGGCGGCGCTGACGATGGTCCCTGAGCGTGTGGACAAGAGTCCTCTCCCCGTAGATCTCTGTGTGTCGCTGTCGGCTACTGCTTCCGCGAACTGCTCCTGCTCCTCCTCCAGCTCCTCCTCCTGCTCCTCCCCCTCCTGCAACCGCGGCTCCGCCCCTCTGCCCCTACTGCTTCTTGGCCACGATCAGCCGGCCGTCGTTGATGTTGACCTCGCCGCCGTTCAGCACGACCGAGGCGCCCTGACCGTTGGCGATCGTCACGCCCTTCTCGTCGAGCTGGATGTACGCCCCGCTCGCGGCCTGGAGCCGGATGCCCTGGCCCCCGCCCGGTACGTCACCCATCACTAACTTGTGCCGGTCCGACGTCTGGATCACCACGTTCTGGTGCGCCGGAGAGCCGGTCAGGGCGTCGGGCGGTACCTCGGAGCTGTCCCCGTACCAACACCCGGTCCAGATGGGGAAACTGACCTCACCCTGCTCGAACTCCACCCACACCCCCGCCCCGGCGGCCGGTACCACGTACTGGCCCGACTGCGGCCCGGTGAACGGCAGGCAGGGCATGGCCCAGGTGGACGTCTCGTCGCCCAGGACGTCCGGCACCTTGACCGTGACCCGCCCGATCCTCAGCGGATCGTCATTGCTCACCACCCGCCCCCGGAACTTGCCGAGAAACCGGTTGTTCGGTCCTGCAGCCATGCGAAGCTCTCCTGGTCCATTTCCGCGGTTGCGGCGCTACGGTCGTACGGTGTCGCTCCGGGCGATCAGGCCCTCGCGCGACAGCGTGAAGTTCTGCTGGTACGAGCCGGGCCTGATGTTGTGCGTGACGGACTTGACGAAGTAGTCGCCGTCGTACGTCACCCCGGCGCCACGGACCCCGACCAGCTCGCGCGGCCGCAGGATGTACCCGTGCCGGTTCACGTCCAGCGACCCGGAGCCGGAGATGGCGTCGGCCGACAGCGCGGCCCGCGCCAGCAGCTCCGCCTGCGCCTGCGCCGACTCCCTCTTCGCCGTGCCGGACAGGGTGCGGCGCTTCAGCGCGGGAGTGGCCCGGCGGCCCAACGGCGGTCGCAGCGGCCCGATGTCGGGCTGCGGCAGCAGCCGGCTGTCGCGGGTGGCCGGGTCCTGCACCCGGGCCTGCGGCTCCTCGCGGGCCGTCCCGTCGTACGCGAATGTCAGCTGGTCCACCGTGGAGTTGACGTCCATGTTCACGTTGAGTGCCTGCTGACGCTGCCCGAGCCGGGCCTCCGGGCCCCACACGGCGACCGAGTGGCCGGGGCGCGGGCCGGGTTCGAGATAGAAGGTGTACCCGTTGGCGCGCGCCAGCTCGTTCACGTAACTCAGGTCGGTGCCCGACTGGTAGTCGACCCGGAGCTGCTCGCGCGGGGGCTGTTCGATCTGCTCCTGGAAGACATATGGCTCGATGCCGTAGTCGGCGTACCGGGACAGGATGCGCGCGACGCGTCCGGAGGGCCGCAGATTGGGATAGCGGTCGGTGCGCTCCTCCAGGTCCATCAGGAGGGTGAGGTCCTCGCCGGTCACCGTGAGGGTGGAGTGCCCCGGCTGATTGCTGGCACCGACCTCCTGCCGCACGATGAGCCCGTCGAGCAGCACCCAGGCGGTGCCCTTCACGCTCACGCTGAGAATCACCCGGGTCTTCGGGTCGAAGAACCCTTCGGGCAGCAGCCGCCGGGACAGCGCGCCCTGCTTGGTCAGGTCGAACGCCAGCTGGAATCCGCTGCGTTCACCCGCGGTAGCGGTGATCTGGGCCGACAGCAGCGCCTCCACGACCTCGGGCGGCACGGGCCGGGTCAGCTTCGGCCCCGTCTCCAGGGTGATGTGGATGGGCCCGCCCCCCACGGGCTGGTCAGACATACCGCGCACCCGCCCCCGCCCCGGGGAAGCCCCCGGCGTGCGGGATCGCGATGACGCGGCCCGCCTCCTGAGTCAGCTCCTGCGGGTCCAGCACGGGATTCGCGTCGGCGATCTGCCACCACTGGCCGGGGTCGCCGAGATACCGCTGGGCCAGCAGATCGGGCCGCTCCCCGCTGCTGACGGTGTGCGGCGCGGTCTCGTCGTCCGTGACGTCCTCGATCGGTGGCAGCAACCGCCGTTTGGTGTAACGGACTTCGGTCCCGTCCGCCATCCGGTGCACCCCGATCTCGGCGTCGTGGTACCGGCTGGAGCGCGGGTAGGGGTGCGCGCCGGGAATGGTGTCCAGCGCGTTCTCGTACGGTTCGATGTCGGCCATGATCTCGGCTCAGCCCCTCCCCAGCCCGGCATCCCGCCCGGCAAGCCCCAACGCGGCGAGCCGCTCCTTCTGCGCGAGATGCGCCATGTACAGATCGGCCCCGCGGTGCCCGGCGGGCAGATCGCTGACACTGAGCACCTTCATGCCGATGCTCAGCGCGGCCCGGATCGGATTGAGATTCACGTCGAACGCGGACTCGTTGATGGACAGTTCGGTGAGCCGCACGGGCATGACGCGCTTGCTGCCCCACGTGAAGAGGGTCAACGGCATCTCGATCGGGCTGATCTCGATGGTCCCCTTCTTGGAAAGCCGACTGGCCTCCCGCAACTGGGCGGTGGTCGGATGCACGAGCATTTCGAGGGTGGCCAGCTCCGGATGAATCCCGTCGGGTGCGGCCACCTCGAACTGATCGGTGGCATCGATCTCGGCGGTGAACTTCCAGGTCTCCTGAGCGGGCCCCTTGAGCCGCAGAGCCTCATTCCGGTCCCCACCCCCGCTGCCCCCTCCGCCGGAGTCCCCGCTACCGCCGGCGGACTGGGGCGCGAGGGAGCGTTCGAGGGTGTCGGGATTGAACTGGAGAACGATGATGCGCTGGGGGGTACCGCGCTCGGGGTCGACGACGACTATGCCGGAGCGGATGGGCTTGGGGATGTCTGCGTAGCGGGTCACAGGCGGGCCTCCAGGCGGGCGGCCAAAGGTGCGTATTCGTAATTCGGAAAGTGCTCGGGGAGGACCTGAAGCATCGTCTTCAGGCTTTCCCGGATGGAGTCGTACTCTCTGGCGCCAAGCGGCACATCGGCGAATAGGTACTGCCAGCCGGTCACGCCCTTCGTAACGAAGAGGTTATCTAGATATTCGCGATAGTCCAGGTCGAGTTTGACGAAGGTGTGGAACCTGTCGAGGAACCAGATATCCGGACTCGATACGTTTGGCAGGAACCTCATGGTGGCCAGTTGTCCCCCTCCTCCTCGTGAGATGTCATCGAGAATGGAGAGCTCCGAGAGCAATTTCTCATCGCTCTCTTCCCAGGCGAAGTCTTTCACTGGAAGCCTGACTTCGCTGCTGGCATCGATGTTCATGACGTTGAATTCGCCGAAAAGTGGCACATTGGGATCTGTGGTACACCAGTGCAGGGCCTTGTACCGGTAGGGGAAGTACGCTTCCTTGAGTCTTTCGGTGAGCGGAAATCCTTCCTCAGCCATCAGTTCGAAGATTGCTGACGGATCCTTCCCTGGGCCACCCGGACCCACTTCCTCGTACATGACGTCGAAGAACGGCGATTTGCGTACCTCGCAGATGGTCCGGGACAAGCGATCGTCATATGGAAACATGTGATCCTCATTTTTCTTTGTGCAGTGGGTCCCATCCGACCTTCCCTGCATTCTGGAGCTTCTTCAACTGGGCGATCGCGTCATCCAGTTTGAGTAGCATTCCCGGCCCTCCGCTGGCTCGCCGCTTGCGCATCGCCGTCTCGAAATCCCGCACTGTGGTGAACTGGCGACCGGGCTGATCAGAGCGTTGCTGCGCAATGTGCTCTCCCACCGACATCGGGACCTTGAGCCATTTGCGGATCTGTGTGGGCCCGTAGGTATTGATCCAGAGCTTTCTCTTCTCGTTGAGCTGTGGTGGTTCGAGATCGAGGCCGAAAGACTTGTGGAGACCCTTCCGCTGCCAGTCACCCCGCTGCGAACCTGTTCCCCTGAGGTGGCGGTACTGCCCGAAGGTGGAGCGTATATACGTCGGGATATCCGAGACGGCCCCTGTGTTGCCGAACTTCACCCTGGACTCATACCAGATCGGGGGGTCGTTATTGAAGAGGTCCCAAGCTGGCTCTTCCACGCCGAGTTCGAGGTCCTTGTTCACCCCGCGGCGGGCCGGCACGAGATTGTTCTCGGTTCCCCTGCCGCCGAGGCGCTCCGGGAGGAGGTGTGCCCTGACCCAGGCTCCGCCTTGCTGGAGTTTGCGCGTGGGGTGCGTGATATAGCCCCAGCCGGGCGGACTACTGCGGGGCGGGCTGCCCTTTGTGGCGCGCGGTGCGCTGAGGAACTCGGCGCTGATCGTACTGGCCCTGCTGCTGTGGAAATCGGGGAGTTTCGGCTTCGGCAAGGCGGTCGCCGGTGCCCCGGGCGGACTGGGGAAGGCCGACGGCCCGGACGAGGGCCCCGAATAGACTCCACCCAGAACGGGCATTGACGGATTCAGCGTCGCTACGACAGTGAACGGATCGCCTCCAGCAGGTGCGAGCCCCGTGAGCCGGTAGTAGAGACGCGTCGACTTCAGGAGGCCGAGGAAGGGCACGCGGGGAACACCGTTGCGCATCCCGTCGTACAGCTTCGGGCGTATGCGCGCCACGATCTTGCGCAGCCGATCGTCCTTGGACTCCTTCGAGTCCTCGTCCTTCTTGCGCTGATCCTTCTTGTCCTGCTTCTCCTTGGCCGGGTCCCTGTCCTTCGGCTTTCCGTCCTTGTCCTTGCGCTTGTCCGGCCTCGGCTTCTTCGGGTCCTTGCCGTCGTCCTTGTCCTTGGGCTTCTTGCTGTCCCCGTCCTTGTCCTTCGGCTTGGTGGGCTTGCCCGGGGCGTCCTTGTCGCCGGGCTTGTCCTTGGGCTTTGTCTGGTCTTGGTCCTTCGGTTTGGCCGGGGTGTCCCTGTCGTCCTTCGGCTTCGTGGAGTCCTTGTCGTTGTCCTTCGGCTTGCCCGGGGTGTCGTCCCTCGGCTTCGGCTTCGTGTCCGGCTCGACCTTCGGCTTCGGTGGGGGATCCGCTTTTGGCTTGGGCTTCGGGGACGGGGTCGGGCGGGTGTTCGGCTTGTCGTCGTCCTTGGTATGCGGCCGGCCGTTCTTGTCCTTGGACGTGGACGTGGGCGTCGTCGTGGGCTTCTTGCCGTCTCCCGGGCCCGTCTTCGGCTTGCCGTTCGGGCCCGGTGTCGTGGGCTTCGTCGTAGTCGGGCGGGCGTTCGGGGCCGTGGACTTCGGGTGCTGGTCCTGGGCCTTCTTGTCGTCGCCCTTGCCCTTGTCGTCCGAACCGGCGGCACCCGGGCCCTTGTCGTTGCCCTTGTCGCCCTTGCCGAGCTTGGCCGCGACTCCCTTGAGGCGCCTGCCCACCTTCGACACGTACTTGCCGATGCCAGTCAGCAGCGCCTGGTACAGGACCTCCAGCAGGGCGACGACCCCCGCCGCGACCGCCTTGGCGAAGAGGATTCCCGCGCCCCCGCTGCGTACAGCCTTCAGCCAGTCCAGCACCATGCCCAGCGCGCTCAGGATCGCGCTCAGCGCGCCCCACGCCGTGCGGATGGCGTCGATGACGGCCATCACCCAGCCCGCGCCCGGAATCAGCTTGGCGACGATCTTCGTCATGACCAGTTCGCCGATGATCAAAGGGAGTTGGGGGACCACGGCGTCCCACGCCTCCTTGACGATCTCCTCCATCTTGATGCCGCCCTTGAGCAGCTTGTCCAAGATGGCCTTCGGGACGCCGATGATCTCCTGGATCTTGTCGTTGAACCACTGCTTGACCGCGGCCTTGACCTCGCGGAAGAGGTGGTTCTTCGCGCCGTCCACCGCAGAGTTCTTCGCGCCGCCCAGCCAGCCGCCGGGGTCGGAGAGGAAGTCGACCGCGATGAGCATCCAGTCGCCGAGCGCGCTCAGCAGCTTCGAGGCGAAGTCCAGGACCGCCTTCACGGCGTCCATGACCGCCTTGACCACGGCGTCGAGCATCTTCTTGAGGAAGTCCAGGATGCCGCTCAGCAACTTGCCGATGGCGTCCAGCAGATCCGTGACGATCTGCTTCAGCATCGTCGCGAGCCTGTTGACCAGGGCGATCGCGGCCGCGATCAGACCGGTGATGAACTTCCGGATGCTGTTGGCCAGTTCGACGATGGCCCGCACCATGGCCTTCGCGAACTCGATCAGGTCGTTGATCAGGGTCTTGATTGTTTCGACGATGAACTTGCGGGCCTCATTGATCCAGCGCTCGACCGTCTCCTTGAATTTCTTGATGAAGCCGATGACCGCGTTACGTGCCGCTCTGATGACGCGGACGATCGCGTCCTTGATCTCGATGACCTTCTTCTTGATCCAGTCGAAGGCCTTGCTGACCCAGTTGCGTGAGTCCTTGGCGCTGTCGTCGCGCTCCTTCTCCGCGTCCTTCTCAGCCTTGGTGTTCTCGTCCTGGATCTTCTTGTCGCCGTCCTCCTTCTCCTTGCCGACGTCCTCGTCGGTCTTCTTCTCCTTTTCCTTGACGTCCGTGCGGACCTTCTGGTGCCGCTCGGTCTTCTTGGTGCCGAGGGTCTTGAGCTCCGCGTCCTGATCCGTGCGCCAGTCGGCCCGCTTGGCGGTGACCTCGCTCAGGGCCTTCTCGCGCTCGCCCGCCTGACTCCTCGTGTTGGTCGCGATCTCGGCGTCGACCTTCGCCTTGTGCTTCTGCTGGGAGTCGCGGAAGTCCTTGTCCTTGGTCTGCCGGCCCTCGGACATCCCCTTCTGGCCGTCGCTGAACGCGGCCTGGAACTCCGGCCCCCGCTCGTGCTCCGCCACCTCGGAGGCCGCCTCGGGGGGTACGGCTCCGGTGCCCGCGCCACCGTCCGGCGCGGCGCCCTTCCCGCCCTGGCCACCCGGGACCTTCGCGGTCATCTGCTCCTTGGGAGCGTTGGGGTAGACCTGGTTCTCGCCCATTGGGCGCCCGGCGTCGTCCCTGCCCGTCGCGACCGTCTCCTGGCCCTTGGTGTCGACGGCCGTGCCCTGCTCGCCCGCCGTCTGCTCGGCGGCGCCCTCCATCTCCACGCCCGGCGCGTTGCCCGCCTGGGCCTTCTTCAGCGCCTCGTCCTTGGTCGGCAGCCCGGCGAACTTGGCGGCCAGTTCCTGCGGGTCCACCACGGGTTTGTCGGCTCCGAAGGCGCTCGCGATTCCGTTCACGATCTTGCCGCCGATGAAGCCCAGAGCCATCTTGAACGTGTCCCAGCCGCCCGGCTCCTCCGCCTTCTCCGCCTCGATCTGGCCCCCGGGCTCCTTGGTGCCCTTGACCTCGGCCTTCTCGTCCTTCGGGGCCTCGGACTTCGCCGCCGGATCCTGGGAGTACTGCGCCGGTGCGTCGGCCTTCGGCTTGCCCTGGAGCGTCTGCGGCGCACCGGCCGGACGCTGCATCGAGGGCGGCGCCGCCGCGAGGGACTTGTGCTCGTCGCCGACCGTGCGGTCCACGGAGCCGCTCACGCCGCTCATCGCCTGAAGTGCCTTGTGCGGCTTGAGCTTCGAGGCGGTGGACAGGCCCGCCTCCGGAGCCACCCCGGAAAGGTTCGGTGCGGCTCCCGAATCCTTCTTGCCCTTGCCCTTCCCCGGTGCGGCAGCCTTGGCGCCTCCGCCACCGCCACCGCCACCACCGCCGCCACCACCGCCGGGCGACCCCTTGGCCGCCGGTGCGGGCTTGGACGCCGCGGCCCTGGCCTCCGGTGCGGCCTTCGCCGAGGTGGGGGCGTCGGCGGGCTTCGTGGGTTCCGGGGCGGCGGGCGCCTTCGGTGCCGCGCTCTCCGTACGGGATGCGGGTTCACTCTTCGACGAGGGCCCGTCCGCCGACTCGTTCGGCGCACCCCCCGACGTATCCACGTTGGACCCGCCGGAGACATGAGTGTCCCGCGCGGGCGAGGGGGACTGTGCGTCCGCCGCCGGTTCGCTGCGGCCCGCCAGAGCCGCGTCCGTCTTCTTCTGCTCCTCCCTGGCCGCGGGCTCCGGCGCCGCCGCGTTGCCCGCCACCGCCTGCGGCGATGCCTTCTCCTGAGCACCCGCCTGCGTCTCGCCCCCGGCCGGAGTGCCCTTCTCCTCCTTGGCCGCCGCCTCCTTGGCGTCGCTCCCGGACTCCGTCCCGCCCGGCGCCTCCTGCACCGCCGTCTGCGCGGCGACCGGCCCGGCCTTCGGGTCGTCACCGCTCTTCGGGTCCTTCGACGTTGTCACCGGCCGCGCCTCGGCCGCCTGCTCCAGGGCGAGACCGTCGGACTGCGCGCCTCCCGGACCGGCCCCGTCCGCCTCGGCCGACAGCTCCGTGCCGTCGGACGAACCGGCGCCGCCCTCCTGGGGCTCCGTCTCCGCCGCCGCGTCCTCGGCGTCCTCCGCCTCCCGCTCGGCCTGCACCTGCTCGGCCTTCGTCACGGGGGGAGCGGGGAACGACGGAGCGGCCGTCGCGCCGGACGAGGACGGGTCAAGCTTGTCCGCGGTCGGTACGGCGGACACATCGAGGTCCTGCGCCGGAAGGAAGTCCTCCGGCTGGAGCTTGACGTCCCAGGCGCTCTTCTCCCCGCCGCCGACCTCGACCTCCGACCCGCTGCCGGAGGCGAGCGGGTCCTCGTCCGCCCGCGCCTCCGGGCCGTCGAGGTCCTGGTTGCGTACACCCTCCAGTCGGCTGAACGCAGCGGGCAACTGGGTGTCCTTGCCGGAGACGGCCGGCGAACCCGTGGGCTTGTCCGAGCCGCGCTTGTCCTCCTGCTTCAGCTGCTGCCCCGCCACGAGCGCATCGACCGCCCCGGGGCGGTTCTTGGCCGCGGACTCCTCCTTGCCCGCGGCCGGGGCGCCCTGCTGGTCCTGGCCCTCCTGCCCTTCCTGGCCCTCCCGGCCGCCCGCGGCCGCGTCGGAGGGCTGCTTCGCGCCGCCCGAGGACGCGGCAGCGGGAGAAGAAGAGGACGACGGCTGCGGCTGCGGCGCCGCAGCCGGTGCTGCCGCCGCGTCCGGCTGCCCGCCCTCCGGCGCCGTACCGACACCACTTCCAGGACCGGCGCCCGAGCCCTGGTTCCGCTCCTGCTCCTGCTCCCGCTCCACGTCCTTCGGACCCCGGGTGTTCTCCGGCGTGCTGCCGGGGGCGCCCTCCGCCTCGTCCCGTTCCTTCTCCGGACCCGGTGCGGCAGTGGGCTCCTCCGTCTCCGCCCGCTCCTCCTCGGACTCCCGCCGCGCGGTCTCGCGCTCGTACCACAGCTCCTGGGCCGGATCGCTCTCGACGGTGGGCGCTTCGAGCGAGTCGCGCTCCAGGTCGTCGTACGCCTCGACCTCGTCGACGAGGTCCAGTACCCGCTCGTGCTCCGAACTGAGCAGCCTGGTCTCCAGCCGCTCCAGAACGTTGTCCTGCAACTCATCCGGCAGCAGGGCAAGTTGCCTGCGGGTGCGCTTGGACCGGTCCTCCGGGTCGCCGCGCAGCGAGCGTACGACGGAGTTCGCCAGCCGCTCCACGAGCGTCGCCGGATCGATCTGCTCCATCCGGTTCCGGTCCGCGTCCACGGTCGCGTACCGCAGCCAGCCCGGCGTCACCTGCCCCTCCTCGACCCGGGTTTCGGGCTCCCCGTCCCGTACGGACTCCTGCGCCGCCGCCTCCGCCTCGCGCTCCATCGCCTGCTGCGGCAGGCTCACCGCGCCCAGGTCACGCCCGGCGCGCAGGGTGCCGAGACCGTGCGGGTTCTGCACCGTGTGCAGCAACTCGTGCGCGAGCAGCCGCTGTCCGTCGACCGTGCCGGGGCGGTACGTCCCCTCGCGGAAGAAGATGTCCTGGCCGACCGCGACCGCGTCC
The DNA here is from genome assembly GCF_026340105.1 of Streptomyces sp. NBC_01433. Lineage (NCBI taxonomy): Bacteria > Bacillati > Actinomycetota > Actinomycetes > Kitasatosporales > Streptomycetaceae > Streptomyces > Streptomyces sp. NBC_01433. The sequence goes on from NZ_JAPEPM010000001.1 coordinate 3,994,103, forward strand.
GCGCCGAGCATCTCGGTGAGCGCGCCCGCGTCCGGATCGGTGTGCAGCCGCACCCGGCCGAAGTCGTGGCCGAGCTGTTCCTCCAGCTCCCGCCGTACGCTCAGGTCGAGCGGCTGGCCCGCACCGCTGACGATGTTCTTCGGCTCGGGCGCGCGCGAGGCGGCGCGCTCCTTGCGCTTGCGGCGCTTGGCGGACTGGTCCGAGCGCGTCTCCTGCGAGTGGGACGTACTCATCGCGTCGCCTCACCCCCGCCCGAGAGCCCCGTGTGCACCGCGCGGGCCAGCTCCTGGCCCAAGCGCCGCGCGGAGACCGTCGCGGGCAGTGGGGGCAGTCCCGCCAGGGCGTCCAGCGCCTGCCCGCCGTCCGCGGCCAGCGGTACGCCCCGTTCCCGTACGAGTCGGCCCAACTCCGCCTGGAACGCCTCCGACACGCGCTCCGGGTCCACCCGGCCGAAGCCGTCGAGGACCAGCTCGCCGATGTCGACCCGTACCGTGCGCTGCTGCTCGTTCAGACCCATCCGTGCACCTCCGAGGGCGTCAGGGAACGGTCGAGCTTGAGGTACTCGGTACGGGCGGCCTCCAGCATGTGGCGCATCTGGAGGCGGTCGCCCTCCTCCGCCGCGAGGAACGCGCCCGACAGCGCGATGTTGCGGATGGAGCCGCCCGCCACGGTCAGCCGGGCCAGCAGTTCCGGTTCGACGCCCTTCATCGGGGCCCGCGCGGGCAGCACCCGGCGCCAGATCTCGGCCCGCTCGCTCTCGCTCGGGAACGGGAAGTCGACGACGAACCGGATGCGGCGCATGAACGCCGTGTCCAGCGCCTGCTTCATGTTCGTCGTGAGGATCGCGAGCCCCCGGTACGCCTCCATCCGCATCAGCAGATAGCTGACTTCGAGGTTGGCGTACCGGTCGTGGCTGTCCTTGACCTCGCTGCGCTTGCCGAACAGCGCGTCGGCCTCGTCGAACAGCAGCAGCGCCCCGCCCTGCTCGGCGGCGTCGAACACCTTGCGGAGGTTCTTCTCGGTCTCGCCGATGTACTTGCTGACCACCTGCGACAGATCGATGACGAACAGATCCAGACCCAGCTCCCGCGCCATCACCTCGGCGGCCAGCGTCTTGCCCGTACCGGAGCCGCCCGCGAACAGCGCGGTGACGCCGAGACCCCGGCGCAGCGTCTCGGCGAAGCCCCATTCCTGGTACACGGTCGGCCGCTGCCGCACATGCGCGACGATCTCCCGCAGCACCTTCAACTGCCTTTCAGCCAGGACCAGATCGCCCCAGCCCGCCTGCGGCTCGATCCGCCGGCCCAGCTCGTCCATGCCCATCCGGGCCTCGGTGAGTCCCGCCTGCCAGGCCAGCGCGGTGGCGTCCAGCACGCCCTCGCCCGGCAGATCCCGGGCCACGGCGGCACCCGCCGAACGGACCAGGTGCGGCGGCAGCGCGAACTGGGCCACGAGGTCGCGCAGATCGCCCTGCGACACCTCCGGTACGCCGGCGAACGCGTCGGTCCACACCCCGAGCTGCTCATCCGCGTCCAACGGCGGAACGGTGACGCGCTCACCGCGGGGGCGCGCCGTCTGCCGGGGGTCGGGACTCGATACGACCAGCGGTACGGCGGCGCTCTCCACGAACGCGTCGGTGGCGGCTGCCTGTTCGCGGTCCAGGTCGCCGATCTCCACCAGCAGCGCCGCGGGCAGCAGGATCGCCTCGCGCTGCCACAGGCGCGCCAACAGATCGCGCGCGGCCGGGGCGTTCGGAACGTCGGCGGCCGACATCTCGTAGAGGCCGAGCCCCGAGCGGCGGGCCGCGGCCGCCGCGATGTCCGCTCTCGTCCGCAGATCGCCGCCGACCAGCTCGACCCGGAGCGGCGCCCCGCGCCCCGCCCCCGCCCAGCCCGCCGCGACCCGGTTCGCCGCCAGGTCGTACGAGGCGGGCAGCACGTCCGGCACGGTGGTCCGGCGCAGCAGCCCGTGCAGCCGGGCGTCCAGGTAGGGCGAACCGGCGAGGAAGTGCAGGATCCGCTCGTCGAGCCGGAGCCGGGACGTGGTCAGCCGGGACTCGTCGTCCAGCTCGACGATCCGCCAGCGGCGCAGCGGGGCGACCGGGGTGAGGGCGCTCCAGTGCGGGTCGCCGAGCGCGGCGAGGGCGAGCGAGAAGGTGGGGTACGCGCGCTCCGGATCCCCGCAGGCCGCGGCGCAGCGGGCGGCCGTGGTGGGTTCCAGTTCGGCCGCCGCGGTCAGCAGGACGACCTCGCGCTCGAAGGCACTCAGGCCGAAGCAGGCGACGAGCGCGTCCAGGGCGGCGGGGGACACGGGCGCGGTGGGGGAGGCGAGGGCGGTGCCGGTTCGGCCGCCACCGCGGGGCGGGGCACCTACGTCCACAGCGCTCCCGGGCCGGGTGGAATCGGCCGTGGCCGTTGCCGTCGTCGAGCCCGATTCCGCGTCCGAGCCCGATTCCGCGTCCGGGCGCGCTTCCGATTCCGTTTCCGCTTCCGGGCGGCGGGCGGCTCCGGCGTGTCCGGCGCGCCCTGCACGCCCGGCGCGTCCGGCATGGGCGTCCACCCGGGCGAGGACGGCGTGGACGGCCGCCGAGAGCGCCCTTCCCTGTGCCGCCGCGTCCCGCCCCCGGCCCGCGCCTTCGCTCGCGCGGGCGCCCTCGGCCTCGCCTTCGCCCTCGCCCCGACCGGTTCCCTCGTACGTACCCATGTCCTCACCCCCCGTGTTCCGCACGTCGACTCAGCCCTTGTCGTCCGGCGTGGGCGAATCGCTCTCGGCGGTCTTGCGGGGGCGGGGCGGGGCCGAACGCCGCGCAGGGGCCTTCGTGGACTTGGGGGCGGGCGCTTCGGCCGGCGCCTTCGCGGCGGTCTTCGTGGCGGCGGGCGTGGTCTTCTTCGCCGCCGTCCTCTTGGTCGGGGCCTCAGCCCCTGCCGCCCGCTCCGCCGCCTGCGGAACAGCCGGTTCCGTGTCCGGACGGGAGGCATCCATGCCCGGAGCGGAGGTCTCCGTATCCGCCCCGGGCGGCACCGGCGCCCCGGGTGCCCCGAACGGCAGCACCCGTACCGTCCGTTCCTTCACCGGCTTCGCCGGGACCGGCTTCTCGCGGCCCTCGATGACCACCAGCGATGCCTGGTAGGCCACCGACAGGGTGTACGGGGTCTGGTGCAGCATTCCCCAGAGCTTGGACGTCTCGTCGACGTCCATGACCGTCGGCGTGAAGCGCACCTTCTGGATCGAGTCGGCCAGGTCGCTGCCCGCCAGATACGGCCGCTCGGCGGCCAGTTCGATCAACTCCTTGGGAAGTACGGGGATTTCGTGCAGGGTGCGGATCACGCAGCCCAGCAGCCGCTGCCCGACGAGTTCCGCCTCCTCCCCGTACGCGCTGATCACGTAGTGCAGATCCAGCGGCGCGGCGGCGCGGTTGCGCAGGGTGCCGTCGGCGGCGCGCGTCGGCAGGTCGTTGTTGCGCATCGCGGCGTTCGGAGTCACCTGGTAGAGGAACACCGTGATGGTCGGCTCGCTCGGCGGCTCCGACGGAGGCTTACGGGTCTCCACCTTGACCGCGATATCCATCTCGGGGCCCAGGTTGCTCTCGATCAGCAGGGCGAGCGCCTGGGTGACCGTGGCGACGGCGAGTGCGTTGCTCATGTCGTCAATCCCTCTTCCCGCCGCGCGACAGGTAGTCGTCCAGAGTCAGTACGGGGGCCGGTCGGCCGGTCTGCTGTGCGGTGCGCCCGCCCGGCGAACCGCTCGCACCGGGCGGCGCTGCCGCGCTGACCTCCAGCCGCCCGATCCGCACATGCACGACCCGGTCGGCCGGACGCGGCGCGCGCCGCCCCACCGAACCGGGCGCCGCACCGCGCGCGGCGGCGGTGTCGGAGCCGCGCGGCTCCACCGGCGCGGACGTACGGGCGAACTCGGCGGCCACCGGGGCCCGTGAGGTCGCCACGGCCGGAGCGGGCGCCGGGGCGTCGGACGCGGACGGATCTCCCCGTCGCGCCGCCCGCGCGGCCTCCGCCGTACCGGGCCGGAGCAGCGGCGACGCGGCGGCCGACGGCCGCAGCAGCGGAGTCGGTGCCGGTGCCGGGGGCCGGACCGGCCGGTCGCTCTCGCCGGGCGGCGGGGCCTGTTCGGTGCGGACGACCGTGTGCCGTTCGGTGTGCACTTCCCGCTCCGGCCGCCACGGACGGGGCGGGCCGGAGGCGGGCGGGGGAGCGGAGGGGATCAGCGCGGCCGGTTCGTCCGGCTCGGGCTGCCCCTGCCGCACCGCCTCGGCCCGCTCGAACGGTCCGGGCAGCCGCGGCCGTACGTGTACCCGCGCGCCGGAGCCGCCGGTGTCGTCCGCCGTGGCCACCGGCGCGTACCGGGCGAGGAGCCGGTCGAAGTAGTCAGGCATCGGTGCACAGCTCCAGGTAGTAACGACGCCGAAGGGGGCTGAGCGCCAGAATCTCCGGCTCGCTCCACCCGTAGGCGGTGGCGAGCACATGGACATCGAGGAGCAAGTCCCTGGCCCAGGTGTCCAGTTCGGTCCACAAGTAGGAGGAGATGTCCAGCTCGGCCAAGGTGGCCTCGCCGCATTCGGGACACGCCACGTTCAGCGTCACTTCGGCCGTCGGGTCCGCCTCCGCGGCCTTTTCGGCGATGAGCCGTTCCACCCGTTCCGGGAGCAGCTCGGCCAGCTGCTCGGCGGCGACGGGCTCCCCGTCCCGCAGGGCCCGTACCGTGCAGCCCGTCACGAGCAGCCGACGGGCCTCGGCGGGGGAGGAAGCAGCCCCGGCCGCCGCCAGGGCGGCGACGGTGGGCAGCCGGAACTCGACCACCCACCCGCCCTCCGCCACCCGCAGCGGCTGGTCCGCGACCGGCCCGCGCGCACCCAGGGCACCCGCGTCGAGGTCGAACTCCATGGCCTCGCCGCAGGCACCGCACTCGATCCGTACCTGCATCCGCTCACCGAACAGCGAGCGGCGCAGCGCGAACAGGTCCGCCTCCCGCTCACCGACCGGCACCGACAGCAAGGCGTCGGCACCGGCCCCCGGGCGGGCGGCCCGGTGCAGCAGCAGCGACCTCTCCGCCGCGCCCAGAGCCAGCCCGGCCTCCCAGGCGGCCAGCAGCTCGGCGGGACCCACCGGGGCCGTACGGGGCACGACCGGATCCGTACCGGGCACGACCGGACCCGCACCGGGCGCTGCCGGGGCCGTACCGGACTCCGCCGGGGCCGCTCGCGGGATCACGTCCCGACCCCCGCCGGACTACGACGACGAGCCATCGTCTTTCCTCCGTGCACGTACGACGCGACTCAGGCCGGGTGGGTGAACGACGGCTCGACCGGTTCCGGAACCTCGTAGTCCCGCTCCCAGCCCTCGCATTCCAGCTTCACGCTCTGGATGGCGACGGCGTTGGCGTTCGCGTCGAGTTCGCCCATGACCTGGTACTCGCTGACCCAGGCCCGGTAGAGCTTGTGCGAGACGGCGACCTGCCCGGCCTCGTTGAGGACCTGGATGATGATGTCCTTGCGGAAGTCGCGCAGCGACACCTCGGAGCCGAGACCGGCGCCGACCTGCCAGACCTTGTTGGCCCAGCGGTCGAACTCCGGATCGTGGGTCACCCCGCGTTCGAGCGTGACCCCCTCGAATTCGGAGCGGCCCGGCGACTTCCGCGGTGAACTGGGGTCGCCGCCGTGCCGGTGCTTGACCACTTCCGTGGTCCGCTTCAGTGGACTGATCTTGCTGATGCCCGCGACCGTTCGACCGTCCCACAGGACCAGGAACTTGAAATTCTTGTAGGGGTCAAAGCGATGGGCGTTTACTTGGAACTCAGCCATCGGTTTCCTTCGTGTTCCTTTACCTCGGGTCCGTGGTTTACGAGAGGTCGAACTGACCGGCAATCTGCTGGATCTTGACGATCACGAACTCGGCGGGCCTGACCGGCGCGATCCCGATCAGCACATTCACCACACCGTGTTCGATGTCGGCTTCCGTGGTCGTGTCCTTGTCGCACTTCACGAAGTACGCCTCACGGGGTGTGCCGCCCTTGAAGGCGCCCTGGCGGAACAGATCATTCAGATAGGCCGAGGCATTCAGCCGGATCTGCTGCCACAACTGCTCGTCGTTCGGCTCGAAGACCACCCACTGGAGTCCCCGATACAGGCTCTCCTCGACATGCAGGGCGAGCCGGCGCACCGGAACGTACTTCCACTCGCTCTCCAGGGCGTCCGCGCCCCGCAGCGTCCTGGCACCCCAGACGAGCGGTCCCACCACCGGGAAGGTCCGCAGGCAGTTGACGCCCAGCGGATTGAGCAGTCCGTTGTCCCGGTCGGTCAGCCGGACCGTCAGGGAACGCACTCCGGCCAGCCGCGCCTCGGTGCCCGCCGGGGCCTTCCAGACGCCGCGCTCACCGTCCGTACGGGCGATGACGCCGGCCACCGCACCCGACGGCGGGAACGACCGCAGCCGCCCGGTCAGCGGGTCGGTGAGCTGGAGGTGCGGGAAGTACAGGCCGGCGTGGTCACTGCGTACGGCTTCGAACGCGCCGATCCCGGCCCGCGCCGCGTCGACGCTTCCCCAGGTGGACGGCGAGTCGACGAGCAGGAAGATCCGGAGCTCCCGGCACAGCTGCTCGGCCGCCGACAGCACGGTGACCATGTCCTCGGTGGACGCGTACGCCGAAAGCTCGGGCAGCGCCAGCAGGTTGACGTCGTCCACGTCGCGCAGCGCGTGCACCCCGGTCTTGCGGGCCTCGCTGCCGATGAGGTCGAGCGGTCCCGGCGCGTCGCCGTCCTTGCCGCCCTCCAGCGGGAAGACGGGCGGGTTCACCGAGGCTTCGAGACCGAGGTCGTTGGCGCACTCGCCGACGAACCGCACGACGTCGTCCGGGTCGACGGATCCGGCGACGACCTGGAGGCGGCGGCCGAAGGCGATGACCTCGGCACCGGCGAAGGCGTGCTTGCCGGGGGCGTCGGGCAGGGCGCGCAGCTTGCGTTCCAGCAGGAGTGCCAGCTCGGTCACCGTGTGCGGCGGCTCGCCGTCGCGGTCGGGCTCGAAGAGCGTGAACTCCCGCTCCACGTCACCGATCTTGACCTTCAGCTCGACGCCCAGGGCGGGCAGCTTCGCGGCGAACGGCTTGGAGACCGTGCCGGACGGGTCCGGCCGGTCCTCGTCGAGAACCTTGACGCGGACGAGCGAGGAGCCGGCGCCGACGACCGTCTCGACGAAGCGGCCGTGACCGGAGTGCATCGACAGGCCGGTGAAGGACTCGCGGGCGCCACCGCGGGCGTCCAGGACATGCAGGTTGAAGGTCTTGTCCGGGGCGGACGTGTCATGGTCGACCGCCACCCGCAGTCCCGACCCCCATACGCCCGGTTCCTTGGCGCGCACTTCCAGTACGGGGCACGCGCTGCGTCCCTCGGTGGACTCCAGGGTGACGCAGGCTTCCTCGCCGGTGCCGGCCTTGGCCACCCGGACGACGACCGCGACCGTCCCGCCGTTGCCGAAGAACTGGTGCACGGCGTAGCCGACCGCGCTCTGCGACGTGAGTCCGCCGAAGCGTCGCTCGAAGTCGGCGAAGCTGGTCACGCGCACCGGTTGGTTGAGCGGTCCGCGGCGGGTGTGCCCCACAAAAGCGGTCACCGATGTGGTGACCGAGGCGATGGTCCGTACGCTGCTGGGGAGTTCCTCGATGTAAACGCCGGGATAGCCCATGTGGGTCGGCATTCCCCCTCCATTCCCTTCGCGCACCAAGAGATGAGGAGAGGAGGTGAAGGAATTGCCCGCGGGTCATGCCGTCACGGACATACGATCTTCGCTGCTTCCCCCGCCGCACACCCCGTGCGATCTATGTCTCGCAGGGCCATTCGCATGCACATGCGCTTGTGGCTCCTGATGCATGAGTGCCTCTGTGAGTTTCCGTCTTGTACCAAGAGATGGTCAAGGAGGTGATTCGGTCATCCCGAGAAATGCGGCCGTGAATATCTGACGAGGCGTGTTCCGCGTGGTCAGCCGGATCTCAATGATCGAACACGAAGACGGATTCACCGGTGCTTCACGTTCCATGCCGCACGGGGGAGTGATTTCAGCCGTTCGCAGAGCCGTTCGGCGCGCCTCCTTGTGTCTTGTTCCGGCGAAAATGCTCCGGTTTCGGCGGCGGGCGGCGGGGAAGACGGGCGGCGATTGGGGAGGGAGACGGCAGCGAATCGGCCGGGAAGCGGAAAGCGGGAAGCGGGCGGGGAAGCGGGCGGGGAATCGGCCGGGAGGCGGGCGGCGCCGCGGTGGGCCGGACGCCAAAAGGGCCGCAGGACAGGGGTGATGCCCCTGTCCTGCGGCCCCAGGACCGCGGGAGTCAGCTCTCGGACAACGCCGTCCAGCGGATCTGCGTGGCGCACAGGGCCACGAGCAGCGCCGCGGCGGCCACGGCGCCCATGCCCCACACCAGGCTGCTGGCACTCGCTATGAAGCCGATCGCCGCGGGCCCGGCCAGCAGACCGGTCGTACCCATGGCGGCGACCAGGGCCAACGCGTCCGGGCCCTTCTTCGCCGCCGCCACATAGATGCACGGGGTCACGGCCGCGATGCCCAGCCCGACACAGGCGAACCCGATCAGCGTCGGCACCACGCCCCCCACCAGCAGGGCGAGCGTCAGCCCGGCACCGGCCAGCACGCTGCCCGCCCGGACGATGGGCCCGTCACCCCAGCGGGTACGCCAGCCGTCGGCGAAGACGCGGGCCAGCACCATCATGACCGAGACGACGGCGATGCCCATGGGCGCGAGTTCGGCCGCCGCGTTCACGACGTCCTTCATATAGAGCGCCGACCAGTCGTTCATGGCGCCTTCGGTCACGGTGCCGAACGCCATCGCGCACCCCATCCACAGCGTCACGCGCGCCGGCATGGTCAGTTTCCGGCGGCGACCGGGATCGGTGTCCTTCTTCGCGGGCTGCTGGTCCGTCCGCAGCAGTCCCGGCCGTGCGAACCCGACCAGGAGCAGAACCAGCACGGCGGCCACCCCGAAATGTGCCGCCAGGTCCGAGGTCACCAGGTGCATACCGGACGCGAGGAGCGCGGCCAGCAACGACCCGGCACTGAACGTCGCATGCAATTTGGACATGGTGGTGCGCTGGTACTCCACTTCGAGCGCAGCGCCCTGCGCGTTCATGGCGACGTTCAGGCAGCCGACAGCGACACCGTCGCAGCAGATGATCAGCAGAGCGACCGGATAGTTCGGTGCCGCGGCCAACGCCAGCAGGAGCGCGCCCAGACAGAGGGACGACAGAAACGCCAGCTGCCGGGAGCCCATGCGCTGCATCAACACGGTCACCAGCGGGAAGGACGCCGCCGCGCCCGCACCGCAGGCCATCAGCAACAGGCCCAGTTCCGCGTCGCTCAGGTCGAGTTGTGTCTTGAGCGTGGGAAGCCGTGATGCCCAGGTGGCGTACTGGAACCCGAGCAGACAGAACAACGCTGCGATCGCCAGCTGTGCTTGGCGGAATGGATCGCGAACGCGAAACATGTGAATCAACCTACTTCGTCTTGCGATGGCGACCCGGGCGGCGGATCGTCGGTGAACGGTGACTTCTCGGCCCGCCCGCCGTGCAATGTCCTGGACATGTACACGGCGTCCGTGCCGTAGGTCCCGGGCAGCGTGACGTGCGGATGGGGGTGGTAGCCGTTTGCCGACCAGAAGCTCTCGTTGCCCTCGACGGCGATCAAGGAGATCCGCTCGTACGACATCGACCTGGCCGACTCCGTGAGCGGCCGGAGCAGACGCTTCGCCAGCCCCCTGCCGCGGAATTCCTCGGCGATGACGAGATCGTGCAGATGCAGATTGCGCGAGCGGAAGATGACGTCCTCGCTCCGCGCCAGATCCGGGTACTGGTACATCGGATAGGGCAGCGCCAGCACATAGCCCGCTATCCGCCGCTCACCCTCCGGAAGCCCGCCCTCCAGAACGAAACAGGTGGCCGGCGAAGCCCACGCCCTGGACTCCAGCGCGGCACGTCCCTCCGACAGTGAACTGTCGGTGTAGGCACCGGCTTCCAGGGCGACGATGCCGTCCCAGTCGCTGTCACGGATGTGCCGTACGCGCATGTCGTCGACCATCTACTCCAGACCCTTCCGACCGTGGTCCTCGCCGCGTATCCACGTGTACGGAAGTGGAGGGAAACCGTTGAACCCCTGGGTCATGTAGCTGGTGACATAGGCCCCGCAGGAGAGAATCCAGACAGCGTCCCCTGATGCCACCGCCCCGGGCACCTGGACAAGGCTGTCCGTGAAGGCATAGGCGTCGTCGCTGTCACAGGTGGGGCCCGCGACGACCGCGGGAACGTATTCCGCCTCGCCGTGGGAAGGGAATTCCAGCCGGTACTGCAACTCGTCCATCTCGTAAAGGCCGTTGAACTTCCCGCAGCTCAGATAAAGCCAGTTCTGGCGTTCACCGTCCAGCTGCTGCCGCGACGACATCCGGGAGACGTGTGCCCTGATGGCCCCGTGGTCGGCGACCAGATAGCGCCCCGGCTCCATGACGAAATCCAGCGGGGATTCCGAAACCGACCTGAGGTGCTCCATGCCTTCCCGGAGCACGGCGAATATCTTGTCCATCGGGGGATCCAGTTGCATCCCGCGCCTGTCGCGATATCCGAGGGCGGGCAGACCACCACCGAGATTGATGTGATCAAGCTGGATTCCGCGCCGGTTCAGGTCCGCGAGCACGTCGGCAAGCGTCTCGAAAGCGCTCTGCCAGGCTTCGGCCGTCATCTGCTGCGAGCCGACGTGGACGGACAGACCGGCCGGGGTCAGGCCGAGCGATCGCGCCTCTTCCATCACGAGCACCGCGTCCGCACCCGAGCATCCGAATTTCTTGCTGAGGCCCCAGAGAGCCCCGTCCCCGCTGGTGGCGAGCCTGCAGAAGACGCGCGCACCGGGCGCGTGCACGGCCACCGCGGCCACGTCCTGAAGGCTGTCGGTCGCGAAGTCCCGGATGCCGAGACGGTGGGCGTCGATGATGTTCCGGTCGGACTTTATGGTGTTGCCGTAGTGGATGGTGTCGAGTGGTACGCCGGTCCTGACCGCCTGTGCGATCTCTTCGGGGCTTGCCGCGTCGAAGCCGGCGCCCTTGTTCGCCAGGGTGGTTAGCACCTCGTCCACCGGACATGCCTTCATGGCGAACCGGACGGAGATGTCGGGCAATTCGCTTAACAGCGTTGCGTATCGGTCCTCGATCCCGGCGAGATCGAAGATGATCTGGTCCTCGGTGGCGGCAGCCAGAGCGGCGCGCATATGCGTGTGTGCATGCATGAGTGATAAACCGGTCCGTCTACCGGGGAATTCGGTCAAGGCCGGTGGACCTGCTCGCGTGCGTCAGCGGTCCCCATGCCTCGGTCAGGAGGGCGAAGTCATCGATGTCGGCCTGGGCCTCGTCGAGCAGCCGCGGGCCGCTCGCGGCCAGGATCTCGGCGAACGCGGCATATCTGCCGCCCAGTTTCCCGTAGGACTGTCCGAGGCTGCTGAGCCGCTCCACGTTCTCGTCCCTGGCCAGCCCGGTGCTTTCCCTGATGATGTCCACCAGCGTGGCAGCGCGGACGTGGTCCTGGCCGTCGAGCAGATTCTCGCCCGCTTCCGTCATCCTGTCGTAGATGAAATTGAAGTAGAGCATCGACAGGAAGAATTTCGTCAGCCGCATCTGATAAGCGATGAACCCGGAGTCGGTTCTCCGCTCGGCGGTATAGAAATTCACGATGTTGCGGTTGTGCAGGACGCCGGGCAATCGCGCGTCATGAACCACGTGCATGAGGAAGTAATCGCTGCCGATGGTATTGGTCGCGGGCGGCAGCGGCATGCGCTCGTACACCTCGTGGTGGAAACTGATGTTGCACATGTCCACCCGCATGGGGTCGACCGTGGTCAGGATCGAGTGATCGCCGTCGAACGGTTCCGTTCCGGCGCCCCGGAAGGATTCGTCGACCAGCTGCCGCTTCTTCTCGTCCGGCCACTCGGCGGGGGCCCACAGGCTGACCACATCGTGATAGATCTCGCGGTCGAGCTGCTGGATCTCACCGATGTCCACGGACAGTTCACCCACGAACGAACTGCCCACCATCGCCACCGGTCGGTGGGCCTGTTCCGGATCCAGGGTGGTCTCGGACACTCCCTGAGCCGCGTCGGCCGCCCGCTTCCCCAGAGACATCAGCTCGTGGTGAATGGGGAACACGGTCGCGCCGTTCAGGACCTGATAGGTGCTGTCCGAGTCCCGGCGGTGAACCGACAGGCAGCCGAGCGCGGAGGCGATCAGGAACGCGCGATTGGTGCAGGCGCCGTAGGACACGTCGTCGGGCAGCATGAGATCGCGTATCAGGTCGGGCTTGGGGACGTCGGCGCGGTCGATCACGCGCCGAAGGAAGTCCCGCTGCTCCGCCTCACCGAGATGGTGCGTGATCACGTTCGCCGTGCGGGGCAGCCCGGCCACGGCCCGGCCGTGTTCGGCACGCGTGGGCGCGTCGGAGGAGTCGAGGATCAGCAGATGCACCTCGACCCCGAAACGCTCCGCCGCGTAGGCCGCTTCCTCGCCGATCGCGGAAATCGTGGCCGTGCAGGGCCTGTTCGTGGGAAGGGTCAGACAGACTTTGCGCATGCCGGCTCTCCCGTCGACGGTGCGGTGTCGGCTTCTTTCCCACTCCAGGATTCGAGCCCCAGCAGTTTCGCGCCGAGATCGTTCAGCTCGGCAGTGCCGTATCTGAGGGATTCATGCTTCGCCGCGTCGCCGACCAGCGTCTTGTTCCAGTCCGGCGTACTGAGATGACGCCAGGAATCCACCCGGGACCGGGTCAGCTCCTGGTCCGACTCCAGCGCGGGCATCATGGAGAGGTACTGGACCGCCCGCACGCCCTGCTCCGAGGTGTTGCGCGCCACGCCATGGGCGAGCAGACCGTTCCAGATCAGCAGGTCACCGGCCTTGAGCGCGGGCCGGACCACGGGGAACTCCGCCCGGTCGGCAGCGGGCCTGATGGGATCCCGGTCCTCCGGCTGAACGGCCTTCCACTGCTCGAAGCGACGGAACAGCTCGGGCGAGCACTGGAAACCGCCCTCTTCCGGCTGTGTGTCGCTCAGCGCGATGATCCCCTGGACCCGCTGCGGCAGCACACCGAGTGTGGTGTCGATATCCCAGTGGAGCTCGATGTCGAACCCCTCGTCCGTGGGCGCGATATGCGCGCGGTCACGGTCCTTGATGTTCGGCGGGTTGAGATTGAGCCGGTCCAGGGTCACCCACAGCTCTTCGCAGTCCCACACATCGACGAACGCGTCGTAGACGCGCCGGCTCTGGCGGCTGTCCCAGATGAGCTGGTGGTGGTACGCCTCGACAAATCCGTAGATGTGCAGCTCTCTGTCCAGGTCCGACCGGAACTCCCGGTCGGAGTACCAGGTTTCCGGGCGGGCCGGGTCGAGCCCCTGGAAGTCCCAGGTGAAATCGAGCAGGCGCTTCGCCGCGTCGGCGGGTATCGCCTGCTCGACAACGACATATCCATAGGTCTGCCAGAAGGCGAAGTCCTCCTCGGACAGGACCCGGAGCGGACGTGACTTCCGTAGATCACGCAGCGGTGTCTGCGCCAGGTAGGTCTCGGTGTCCGCGCTGAAGTACGGGATGTCCGAGGAGGCTCGATGCAGATATTGGTCAGGCGTCGGCATGCAATCACTCCAAGACTCGAAAGTGCTGTGGATGAGTGGATCGACCGCTCCCCGTCGGCTCGCGCCGTTGGCGCGGAGCATCACCGGATTCGGTACGGAGGACGGAATCGGCGCGGAGAACGGGATTCGGCTCGAAAATGCGGCTTCGGTGGATTCGGTGGAGCGAAATGGTCTGAGTGGAGAACGGCTCACACGACCGCTTCAGGGCGCAGTGAACGCACGGCCGGCTGCCGTTGATTCACTCGCTGCGGGTGGGGTCGGCCGTCGGGACGGAATGCCGTCCGGCAGGTGTTCTTCCTCGGTCCGCCCCGGTGCGGGGCGGATTTCCGGCCTCGTTCCGCCACTTGCGCGACGACGATGAGCCGTCCGGGGACGGGAGTCGTACGAGGCTGTCCCGCAGTGCGGTGACGGTTCGCCGCACAGGCTGAACCGGAGCCCTCCCCCTCCTCGTTCTTGGCGCCCGGCGCAGATCGTCGGCAAGGACAGGCACCTGCGGAGCCGACCCGTCGTCAACGCGCACGATCGACCTCGTCGTCGACACACGCAGGGTCAACTCACACTGCTGGCCTGCTGCTTCTTTCGTACGGCGAGGGTCCGTCCCCCGGCCTTCACCCCGCCGAACGTGTGTGTCACTAAGTTGGACTAGACCAACTTGCGGTGTCAACCCCAACGTTGAGAAGAGGCGGTGAAGCGGGGGTGACCAGGCAGGGAGGATCGGTACGGGGCCCGGGATTCCGCACGGCGGCGCGACGGAACTCGACCAGATCTTTGATGTGGTTGACGTGTTCTGCGGGAGTGGCGAAATCCCATTCCGGGGTGCAAGTGGTGGAGAAATGATTTGTGTTGCGGGAGAGGCTTTCTCTACTGGCGGGTACGGCTGAATGCTTACCCGAGTCACCTCTCTAGTTCGCGTCAAAACAGAGGGAGTTGAGGAAATCTCGTATACGCGCCCGGATACGCGCCCGGATACGCGCCCGGATATTCTCTTCGGGAAACGATTCCGCCCGGCCGCCCACGAAGGGCGGCCGGGCGGCGGGGAAACATCCGGAACCGACGGATCCAGGGGTGAGGAGTCCTGGAGTACTCAGTTCTCAGCACTCAGCACTCAGTCCAGCGAGAGGGCCTTGAAGGCGCGCGCCTGCTCGGTGACGGCACGCTCGGTGGGGAGCCGTTCCATGGAGGAGGCGCCGAAGAATCCGGCGATTCCCGAGGTGTGGTCCAGGACGTAGCGCGCGTCCTCGGGTTCGGCGATCGGCCCGCCGTGGCAGAGCACGATGATGTCCGGATTGACGCGCTTGGCGGCGTCGTGCATGTCCTGCACGGCCGTCGCGGCCTGGTCCAGGGTGAGCGCGGTGGTGGCACCGATGGCGCCCTTGGTGGTCAGCCCGACGTGGGGTACGAGCACGTCCGCACCGGCTCGGGCCATGGCCGCGGCCTGGTCCGGGTCGAAGACGTACGGGGCGGTCAGCAGGTCGCGCTCATGGGCCTGGCGGATCATGTCGACCTCCAGGCCGAAGCCCATACCGGTCTCTTCCAGGTTCTCCCGGAACGTGCCGTCGTACAGCCCGACCGTGGGGAAGTTCTGTACGCCGGTGAAGCCGACGGCCTTCAGCTGGTCGAGGAAGTTGCCCATGATCCGGAAGGGATCGGTGCCGCACACCCCGGCGAGCACCGGCACGTCCCGTACGACCGGAAGGACCTCACCGGCCATCTCCAGCACGATCGCGTTGGCGTCGCCGTACGGCAGCAGGCCCGCCAGCGAGCCGCGGCCGGCCATCCGGTAGCGGCCGGAGTTGTAGATGATCAGCAGATCGACGCCGCCGGCCTCCGCGCACTTGGCGGTCAGGCCGGTTCCGGCACCGGCTCCGATGACGGCTCTACCGGCGCTGACCTGGGCGGTCAGGCGGCCCAGTGCTAGCTTGCGGTCCACGAGGGGCTCCTGTTCGGTCGAGGTGATTCGTCGGGTACGCCGCAGGCGGGCGGACCGGATGAGCGGACGGGGACTCAGGCGTCCGCGGCCGTGCGGGCGTGGGCGGTGATCAGCCGGTGGAGGTGGTCGGCGGCGGCGACGGCGAAAGCCGGATCGTTCAGATGGGCGTCGAACTCGTGGAGTTCGACGGTGCTGTCCTTCAGGGCCGAGCGCAGGGACGCCAGCCCGGCCGCGTCGGCGGCGGGGTCGTGGAAGGGACCGCCGGGGGCGTCCACCGCGGAGACGCCGCCCAACGGCCAGAAGACCGCCGCCGGGCCGCCCGCCGCGGCCAGTTTGTCTCCGACGGCGGTGCCGAGCAGCGCCATCTCGTCGGCCGTGGTGCGCATCAGGGTGACAGTGGGGTTGTGCACGAGCAGGTGGCGTCCGGCGAAACGCTCCGGAACGGTCTCCGCAGCGCCGAAGTTGACCAAGTCCAGCGCGCCCGGGGCGACCACCTGCGGGATGCCCGCCCGGCCCGCCGCGGTGAGCCGGTCGGGCCCCGCGCTCAGCACACCGCCGACCAGCTCGTCCGCGAGTTCGGTGGTGGTCAGGTCCAGGACCCCGGCCAGGAACCCGCCCGCCGCGAGCTTCTCCAGGGCCTGCCCGCCCGCTCCTGTGGCATGGAAGACCAGGACCTCGTAACCGAGTTCGTCCAGGCGCCGACGGGCGGCGTCGACGGCCGGTGTGGTGACGCCGAACATGCTGGCACCGATCAGCTCGCGGCCCTCGGACCGCGGTCGGGCGAGCATCCGCTCGTGGTGGGCGGCCATCCCGGCGGCGGCGGCCACCGCGTTGCCCAGGATCAGGGACGACACCGAGTTGATGCCCGCCACATCGACCACGCTGTACATCATGGTGATGTCGCTGCTGCCCACGTACGGGGCCACATTCCCGCCGGCCATGGTGGACACCAGCAGCTTCGGCACCCCGACGGGCAGCGCCCGCATGGCACGGGCGGCGATGAACGAGCCCCCGCTGCCGGCCACCGCCAGGACCGCGTGCAGCCGTCCCTCGCGGTGCAGATCACCGACGACCCGCTCGACGCCCTCGGCCATGGCCGCCACGGCCGCGCCACGGTCCCCGGCGGCACGCAGCGCCTGAAGGTCGTGCCCGGCGCGGCGGGCGACAACGGCCGCCTCGATGTCACCGGCGGGCGCACCGTCCGGCAGCGGCATCACCCCCACATCGACGGTCACGACATCGCAGCCGGACGCGCGCAGCCGCGTCGCGAGCCACGCGTACTCCGCACCCTTGGTGTCCAGAGTCCCGACCAGCACCACGGTCGCCATGTTCTTTCTCCCTTGAACGAACGGTTCCTCGATCCTGCGCCCGGCACCCGCGGCCCGCCCACACCACTTGAGGGCAATTGGCCTGCGGCGCGGGATGATGGGCGGATGGACCGGATTCCTCCCACCCGCCTG
This sequence comes from Streptomyces sp. NBC_01433, assembly GCF_026340105.1. Classification (NCBI taxonomy): domain Bacteria; kingdom Bacillati; phylum Actinomycetota; class Actinomycetes; order Kitasatosporales; family Streptomycetaceae; genus Streptomyces; species Streptomyces sp. NBC_01433. Next base: position 4,011,157 of record NZ_JAPEPM010000001.1, read on the forward strand.
TCACGTCTGCTCACCGGCTGGTCCGAAGGGGGTACGGGAGCGATGCCGCGGCTGCTGGCCGACGCGCTGCGCGAACTGGCCCAGCGCGGCGACGTGGCCCCCGGCACGGTGCTCCCCTCGCAGCGCGCCCTCGCGGCGGCGCTCGGCGTCAGCCGCAGTACGGTGACGGCCGCCTACGGGATGCTGGAAGCCGAGGGACGGCTGGAGAGCCGGCACGGCAGCGGGTCCCGGCTGCGGCGGTCCGGGGTGGTGGGCGAACCCGCGTCCGAGGGCCGCCTGGCCAGTTTCGGGGCCAGGGAGAGCGGCATCGACCTGTCCAGCGGGGCACTGGACGGCCTGCCCGCGGTCGCGGCGGCGGTCGGCGCCCTGACCGCCGGGGACCTCACCACCGCGCTGGCCGGTGACGGCTACCTTCCGTACGGGCTGCCGGAGCTCCGGGAGGCGATCGCCGAGTACCACCGGTCCGCGGGGCTGCCGACGTCACCGGAACAGATCCTGGTCACCGCGGGGTCCCAGCAGGCCGTCTGGCTGATCACCCAGGGGCTGGTCGAGCCCGGGGACACGGTGGTCGTCGAGGACCCGACGTACCGCGGGGCGCTCGAAGCACTGCGTTCGCGGGGCGCCCGGCTGGTCCCGCTGCCCGCCGCGTCCTCCCATGGCGACGGACCGGCGGCGCTGGACCGGCTGGCCGGCCACATCCGCCCGCGCCTCGTCTATCTCCAGCCGTCCGTGCACAACCCCACCGGGCGCGGCATGGACGAGCACACCCGGCTGCGCTGGGCGGCCGCACTGGCCGAACACGGCGTGTACGCGGTGGAGGACAACGCCTACGCGGAACTGGCCCTGGGCCACGACACCGCGCCCGTCTCCCTGGCGTCCCGGCTGCCACCCGCCGCCACCGCGACCATCGGCACCCTGTCCAAGCTCTTCTGGGGCGGCCTGAGGGTGGGGTGGATCCGCGCCTCCACCACCGTCGTCCACCGTCTCGCGGACATCAAGAAGTCCGTCGACCTGTCCTGTCCGGTGGTGGACCAGATGCTGGCCGTGCGACTGCTCGGGCAGCTGCCCGAAGCCCGCGCCCACCGCCGCTCCCAGCTGCGCGAGCGCCTCACGGAGACCGAACGGCTCCTCCACGCCCATGCCCCCGGCTGGCGTTGGGAGCGCCCCGCGGGCGGCTCCGCGCTCTGGGCGGAGATCCCCGGCGCGGACGCCGAGGCCACCGCCCAACTCGCCCGCCGTGCGGGCGTCCTGATCGTTCCCGGTCCCGCCTTCTCGGCGGTCGACGGGTTCCGCCACCACCTGCGGCTGCCCTTCGCCGACCGGCACGGCAATCTGGAGAAGGCGCTGCCGGTACTGGTCGACTGCGCGGAGCGAAGCCGCGGCCCGCGCTGAACTCCGCCTCGCGGCGACCGGTTCGCGACGACCGGTTGCGACGGCGCCGGGGCCTCGATCGTCCCGCCGATGGCACAGCCAACGCTTACGCCCACGCTACGCCGCACTCGCTAGCGTGCCCCGGACCAGCAAAAAGGCCCTCCCGAAGGAGGGCCGGACCAGCTGTGGCGCGAAGCGCCCCCGGCAGGACTCGAACCTGCGGCCAAGCGCTTAGAAGGCGCCTGCTCTATCCACTGAGCTACGGGGGCCGGGTGGTGGCCTCGTCGGCCCGGAGCCCGTGATCGGGTGGGTCCGTGGCCTTGCCGGGACAAGGATAGGGCTCCGATCCCCTCGACCCGGTTGCTTCACCTGCGTGGCACGATGTGGAGGTTCGGTGAAGCGAACCGATAATCGCAGGTAGGTGCGATTTATGCACCGCTTTTGGCCTCTGACGCCACGGGTGTTGTGCACTCGTTATGCCTGCGCCCCACTCGTCCCCTCTGTCCGGAGGGTGGAACCGCCGCGCAGAGGTGCCTATACGCTTCAAAAAGGCGCCAAAATTGGGCATTCTTCGCATGTGGTGACCATGGACGTACGGCCTCAGCTCATCGACGCACTTTCCGCCCTGCGCGACCGTGTCGCCGCCGTGCGTCTTCCACTCCCGCTTCCCGGGGCCGCGCGGGCCCGGCAGACCAGGGTGGAACTGCTCGCACAGCTCGACGACTACCTGGTGCCACGGCTCAAGGACCCCGAAGCGCCGCTGCTCGCGGTCATCGGAGGGTCCACCGGGGCCGGGAAGTCGACGCTCGTCAATTCACTCGTGGGATGCCGGGTCAGCGAGGCGGGCGTGCTGCGGCCGACCACACGGACACCGGTGCTCGTCTGCCACCCGGACGACCACCACTGGTTCGCCGGGGTACGGGTGCTCCCGCAGCTGACCCGGATCTGGCTGCCGCCGGGTCGGGCCCCGGACCCGGACGGGCTCGACGACCTCGCGGCGGCCGGGGACGAGGAGGGAACCGCCCTGCGGGTGGAGACCGCGGCCACGCTGCCGCGCGGACTCGCGCTGCTGGACGCCCCCGACATCGACTCCCTCGTCGTACGCAACCGGGTCCTCGCCGCGGAGCTCATCTGCGCCGCCGACGTATGGGTGATGGTGACCACCGCGTCGCGGTACGCCGACGCCGTGCCCTGGCACCTGCTGCGCACCGCGAAGGAGTACGACGCCTCCCTCGTCACCGTGCTCGACCGGGTGCCGCACCAGGTGATCGCCGAGGTGTCCCGCCAGTACGCGGCGCTGCTCACCCGGGCGGGCCTGGGGGAGGTGCCGCGCTTCACCATCCCCGAGCTGCCCGAGTCCGCGGGCGGCGGCAGCGGGCTGCTGCCCACCACCGCCGTCGCCCCGCTGCGCGCCTGGCTCACCCACCGCGTCCAGGATCCGGCCGCCCGCCAGCAGGCCGTGGGGCGCACGGCGGCCGGGGTCATCGAGTCGCTGAACGTACGCGTCCCCGGGCTGGCCGGGGCCGTCGCCGCACAGTACGCGGCGGCGGTACGGCTGACCGGGGTGGTCGAGGAGGCGTACCGGAAGGAGGAGTCCCGGATCCGCCGGAGGCTCCAGAGCGGCGCCGTACTGGCCGGGGGCGCGCGGACCCGGTGGCGCGGCTATCCGCTGGACAGCTCCGCCGGGGAACTCATCGAAGCGCTGGTGGACAGCCTGGTGGCGCTCCTCCAGTGCGCCGTGGCCGCCGCCGACGAGCAGATCCGTACGACCTGGCAGCGCGATCCGTCCGCCGGTCTCTTCCGCTTCGAGAGCGCCGGCCGGGAAGCCGGGGGATGGGGGCCCGCCGAGGACATCGAGGGACGGATCTCCATGGCCGTACGACGGTGGCGGCGGGTACTCGAAGAGCTGGCGGAGGAAGAGGTACGGCTGCTGGAACGCAACGCCGCACCCGATCCCGAGACCGTGGCCGCGCTGCTGGCGGCCGCCCTGCTCGGCGGGCGCCGGGCCCGTACCGCGGGGGAGCAGCTCGCCGAACGCATCGGTGCGCAGGGCGCGTTGCGGCTCCGCGACAAGGGCGGCGCGCTGCTGACCGGCTATCTCGACCAGGTGCTGAACGGCGAACGCGACCGGCGGCTCGCCCCGCTCGACGCGCTCGACGTCGCCCCGGAACCACAGGCCGAACTGATTGCCGCGCTTTCCGTACTGCAGAAGGAGAGGTGGCAGCGATGACCGCCGTCACGGGACAGGACCAGGGCCAGGGCCAGGACCAGGACCACGGGCGGGGCCCGGGGCAGGACGAGGGGCAGGATTCGGGCCGGGGCCAGGAAGCAGGCCAGGGCACGGGCGCGGGCAAGGGGGCGCGGGGGGCGCAGGCGGTGGACGGGCGCTGGGACGACGGGCTCATCGCCCGGCGCGCGGCGGTGGTCATCCGCGAGGACACCGAGCCGGAGAGCGCGCCGGACGACGACGTACGCCCGCAGGTCGAGGCGTACGTGGGGTCCGGCAGCCCCCTGCGTACGCGACTCGACGCCCTGCGCGAACTGGTCGGGCTCTCCAGGGCCCGGCTCGATCAGGGGACGCTCGCCGAGGCGGGGCGGGTGCTGGACGAGGCCGCCGCCCGGCAGCGGCTCTCCTCCCGGCACACCGTCGTGGCCATCGCCGGAGCCACCGGCAGCGGGAAGTCGACCCTGTTCAACGCGCTCGCGGGCGTCCAGATCTCCGACACCGGGCTGCGCAGGCCGACCACCGCCTCGCCGATCGCGTGCAGCTGGACCGACGGCGCCGCCGGACTGCTGGACCGGCTCGCGATTCCCGGGCGGCTGCGGCGCAGGCCCCAACAGGGGGGCACGGAGGCGGACGAGGCGCTTCAGGGGCTCGTCCTGGTGGACCTGCCCGACCACGACTCGGCGGCGAGCGGCCACCGCGAACAGGTGGACCGGGTGCTGGCGCTGGTCGACGCGGTGATCTGGGTCGTCGACCCGGAGAAGTACGCCGACGCCGCCCTGCACGAACGCTATCTGCGCCCGCTGGCCGGGCACGCGGAGGTCACCTTCGTCGTCCTCAACCAGATCGACAGGCTGCCCGGCGAGGCCGCCGATCTGGTTCTGGACGATCTGCGGCGGCTGCTGGACGAGGACGGCATGGCGCTGGGCGAGCACGGCGAACCCGGCGCCACCGTCATGTCCCTGTCCGCGCTCACCGGTGACGGGGTGGTCGAACTGCGCGAGATGCTCGGCCGGTTCGTCCAGGAACGCACGGCCGCCGCCCGCAGGCTCTCCGCCGATGTGGACGCCGCGGCGGCACGGCTGAGGCCGGTGTACGTCGCGGAGGGGCGGCCCGACCTCGGCGAGCGGGCCCGTGAGGAGTTCACCGACCGGCTCGCGGAGGCCGTCGGAGCGGCCGCCGCCGGACAGGCGGCGGAACGCGAGTGGCGCAGGAACGCCGGGCGGGCTTGCGGGACTCCGTGGCTGCGGCTGTGGCGCTGGTACGAATCGTCCCGGCAGCCGGGCAGCCTGGACCGGATGGCGCAGGCCCTGGCCCCGCCGGAGGAGGAGCTGACCGCCAGGCAGCGGGTGGAGCAGGCGGTACGGACCGTCGCGGACGACGCCGCCGACGGGCTGCCCGCCCCGTGGGCGCAGGCCGTGCGCGAGGCGGCGGTGAGCGGGGCGAAGGGGCTCTCGGAGGCGCTGGACGAGCTGGCGGTGAAGGCGGGAGCCGGCGCGGGGAGCCGGACCGCGAAGGAGGGCGGCCCGGAGACGTCCGGCGGTGCGGGCAGAGCGGCACGGACCGGGGCGGGCAAGGAGGCACGGACCGGGGCGCCCACTGGGCTCCCGCTCGGTGGGCGGGGCATGCGGCCGCCGCGCCCGAAGTGGTGGCCCGCCGCCGTGCTGGCCCAGGCGTCGATGACCCTGCTCCAGATCTTCGGCGGGCTGTGGCTGCTCGGCCAGATCGTCGGAGTCCTGGAACCGGGCCTGGTCACCCCCGCGCTGGTCATGCTGGCCGGAGTCGTCGGCGGGCCGTTGGTGGAGTGGTCGTGCGCGGCCGCCGCCAGGGGACCGGCACGACGGTACGGGCAGGAGGCGGAGCGGCGGCTGCGTGACGCGGCGGCCGGTTGCGGCCGGGCCCGGGTCCTGGATCCGGTGGCGGCGGAACTGGTGCGCTACCGCGAGGTGCGGGAGCGGTACGTGGCGGTGACGGAGTTTTCCACAACCGGCCGGTAGTCCACAGGCTCCGACGCGATTCCCCTCTTCCGTCCACCATGAAGTCAGCAGTCAGGACGGGCGGGACGAAGACGGACGAGGGGGACGGAAATGAACGAGACCTTGGTGACGGTGGTGGGAAACGCGGCCACGGGCGTGGAGTTCCGGGAGACGGCCACCGGCCCGATGGCACGATTCCGGTTCGCTGTGACACCGCGCCGCTGGGACCGGGAGAAACAGCACTGGGCGGACGGGCACACCAGTTTCTACACGGTCTGGGCATGGCGGACGCTCGCGTCGAATCTCGCCGGATCCGTGTCGGTCGGAGAACCACTGGTCGTGCACGGCCGGTTGAAGGTGCGCGAGGAGGAACGGGACGGTCAGCGGCGGACCTTCGTGGACATCGAGGCGGTGGCGGTGGGACACGACCTGACGCGGGGGACCGCCGCCTTCCGCCGAGTGGTGCGGGCGGAGCCCTCGCTGACGGCCGGTCCGGCACGCGGCGGGGGCGACCCGGGCGGGAGTTCGGCACGCGGCGAGGGTGCCGCTGGGGAAGGTCCGGCGCTGTCGCGGAAGAGCCCGGAACAGGCCACAGAGTTGGCGGCGGTGTCCTGAAATGGCAGGTGAGCGGCCTGTACCGGCGATAACGATTCCGATTCGGAATGGTTGTCCGAGGCTGAGACGGGGGACCGCGCGTCGTCGCGGTCCTTAGGATTCCTCAGTACTCACGGGGCACTTGAGTCTGCTGGCGGGGCATTCCCCACACGCGCACCATGCGCGAGGGCCCGCCCGGAGGGGAATTCTGTGTTTTCTGCGTCTTCAGCGTCCGCCTTGCCGTCCGACGCGACGGTGGTGCACTCCGTCCGCGGCAGAGCCGGGGGGAGAACGCGTGGCTCGGGGCTCACCCGGCTGGGCGCTGTGACGTTGGTCTCCGGTCTCCTCGTGGCCGGCACCCTCGCCGGTGCGGGCGGGGCGGCCGCCGAGGAAGCGCCCCAGCACCAGGGCGGCGCGGCCGCGGTGCTGGACGGGCTGAAGACCTTCGACAGCGCCGTGCTCCATACAAAGGGCCGGGGCGGTGAGCCGGACCGGACGCAGCAGCTGCCCGCCGGGCTCTTCGAGATGACCGTCGACGGCGGAGGCAAGCTCAAGACGTACTGCATCGACCTCCACAACCCCACGCAGGAACAGGCGAAGTATCTGGAGACCCCCTGGGCCCAGACCTCGCTCGGGGCCAACCGGAACGCCGGCAAGATCCGGTGGATCCTCCAGCACTCCTACCCGCAGGTCGACGACCTCGCGGCGCTCGCCGAGGAGGCCGGCACCGGACCGCTCACCGAGCGGACCGCCGCCGCGGGCACCCAGGTCGCCATCTGGCGCTACTCGGACGACGCCGACGTCAACGCCTCCGACAAGCAGGCCGAGAAGCTCGCCGACTGGCTGGAGCGGCGCGCCAGGAACGTCGGCGAACCCAAGGCGTCCCTGACGCTGGAGCCCGCCGCGGTCTCCGGCCGGGCCGGGGAGCGGCTCGGCCCGGTCACCGTCCGTACCGACGCGGACCAGGTCTCGGTGGCGCCGCCCGCCGATGCCGCGGCCAGCGGCATCAAGGTCACCGACAAGGCAGGCAGGCCCGTCACCGCCGCGGCCGACGGGGCCCGCCTCTACTTCGACATACCGAAGGACACGGCCGACGGCTCCGCGGCGCTGACCGTCCAGGCCACCACCTCCGTACCGGTGGGCCGCACCTTCGCCGGGGTGACCAGGAGCCAGACCCAGATCCTCGCCGGGTCCAGCGAGTCCACGGTCTCCGCACGGGCCACCGCCACCTGGGGCGAGACGGGCGCCGTGCCCGCCCTCACCGCCGGGAAGAACTGCGCCAAGGGCGGGGTGGACATCACCGCGGCCAACAAGGGGGACGCGCCGTTCACCTTCGAGCTGGCCGGTTTCGAGCACACCATCGCCGCCGGAACCACCAGGACGGTCACGATCCCGGTGGCCGAGGACCAGGGCTACGACTTCACCATCACCGGACCGGGAGGGTTCGCCAAGAACTTCAAGGGCGTCCTGGACTGTGCCACCAGCGGCAGCACCAAGGACAGTGACGGCGGCATCGACATCCAGAGCGCCAAGCAGCCCGTCCCGGCCACCACCGGCACCAGCTCGACGGGGATCGAGGGCGACCTCGCCGCGACCGGCGGCTCCAGCGCCACCCCGATGATCGCGGGCATCGCCATCGTCCTGGTCGCCGTCGGCGGCGGCGCGATCTTCGTCCTGCGCCGGAAGAAGCCGCACACCGACGGTGAGTGAGAATGCGCGCACTGTGCCAGTGCGCTGATCAGCGGCCCCGGCGCGCCTCGGCGTACCGGGGCCGCCGTGTACCGGGCTCGACACGTACCGGGCTCGACACGTACCGGGCAACGCGGCCGGCTCGACGCCGCGGTTCACTCCGGGGTGCCCGCAGGACGGTGCGACAGAGCGCCACGAGCCCTGCCCCGGATCGCGTAACACGGTCCTCGGGCATGTCCAACTAGGCAAAAACAGAAGGCGGTTGGTACGTCATCGGGGGGACTATGGGGCCTGGAGGCGGGCCACTGAACCTGGCGGCCGGTCCGCCCTGCGCGCATCGCCGCGGCGATGCCGGATGATGGGGGATACCTCAGTGAACCTGCGAAGAACCACCGCGGTCCTGTTCGGTGCGGCACTGTCGCTCGTCATGCTCGTGACGCCGGTCGGCGCGCAGTCGACGCAGACCGGAGCCTCGACCACCTACCAGATCAACGCACGGCACGACGGCAGTCTCGTCGATACCGCTGTGGGCGCGCCGCCGCTCAGCCGGAAGTGGTCCCGCGACCTGGGCGGGAGCGTCTCCTACCCCATCGTGGCCGGTGGGCGCGTCTTCGCCACCGCCGCCTCGCCGGACGGGTACGGCACCACCCTCTACGCCATCGACGCGGCCACGGGCGAGAACGCCTGGGAGCCCGTTGACCTCGGTGGCACCTCCTGGTGGTCCGCGCTCGCCTACGGGGGCGGTCGGCTCTACGCCCAGAACTACGACGGTGTGCTGACAGCGTTCAGCCCGGCCACCGGGAAGGAGATCTGGACCGTCACACTGCCCGGGCAGTCCTCCTTCACCTCGCCGCCCACGTTCGCCGGTGGCGTGGTGTACACGGGCGGCGCCGGCTCGGGCGGCACCTTGTACGCGGTGAACGCAGCCGACGGTGGGGTGCTCTGGACCCAGCCCGTCGCGAACGGGGGCAACAGCTCGCCCGCCGTCACGGCCAACGGGGTCTACGTCTCCTACGCCTGCGCGCAGACCTACGCCTTCGACCCCAAGCCGGGCGACCCGGTCTGGCACCACCGGACGGACTGCTCCGGTGGCGGGGGCCGCACCCCTGTTCTCGCCGACGGCGGTGTCTGGATTCGCGACGACGGCGGCATCGCCCTCAACGCCGCCGACGGGAAGGTCCGCAGCACCTACGGGGCCACCGGCAACGCGCCCGCACCGGCCTTCGACGGCCGCCAGGGCTACTTCGTCGATGACGGTGTCCTTCAGGAGCGGCACAGCCGCACCCTGGCCACCCGCTGGAAGTTCGAGGGCGACGGCCTGATCAGTACCGCGCCGATCGTCGTCAACGGATACGTCTACGTCGGCTCCCGAACCGGTCAGCTGTGGGCACTCAACGGCGCCACCGGTCAGTCCGTCTGGTCCACCGACGTCGGCGCGCCGATCAACGAGCCCGACGAGCACAACGCGTCCCAGCCGCTGACCGGGCTCGGAGCGGGTGGCGGGCTCGTGGTGGTTCCGGCCAGCGACCTGCTGGTCGCGTACGGGCAGTGAGCAGCGCGGGTGGTGGCCGGTCCCGGCCACCACCCGCCGCCCTGCGCGAGATCGTTTACGGGATTCCCACCGCCCGAGGACGCCCGGCAGCGGTCGCCTACGACAGGCAGTGACCGGTCGACTGCGAGCGGGGGTTGGCGAAAGGGCAGGTCACGGGCCCCCGATGAGACGGGTTTCCGTCCGGGGATGGACGTCAGGCAAGATGGGGTGTATCTGCCCACACCTCTATTGCTGCCGGACGGTTTCTCTTGGCTGAGTTCATCTACACCATGCGCAAGACGCGCAAGGCGCACGGCGACAAGGTGATCCTTGATGACGTCACCTTGAACTTCCTGCCCGGCGCGAAGATCGGTGTCGTGGGGCCCAACGGCGCCGGTAAGTCCACGGTGCTGAAGATCATGGCGGGCCTGGAGCAGCCGTCCAACGGTGAGGCGTACCTGTCGCCCGGTTTCAGCGTCGGCATCCTCATGCAGGAGCCGAAGCTCGACGAGACGAAGACCGTCCTGGAGAACGTCCAGGCCGGCGCCGCCGAGATCATGGGCAAGCTCCAGCGCTTCAACGAGGTCGCCGAGCTCATGGCGACGGACTACTCCGACGCGCTCATGGATGAGATGGGCAAGCTCCAGGAGGACCTGGACCACGCCAACGCGTGGGACCTGGACGCCCAGCTGGAGCAGGCCATGGACGCCCTGGGCTGCCCGCCCGGCGACTGGCCGGTCACCAACCTCTCCGGTGGCGAGAAGCGCCGCGTGGCGCTGTGCAAGCTCCTCATCGAGGCCCCGGACCTGCTCCTCCTCGACGAGCCCACCAACCACCTCGACGCCGAGTCGGTGAACTGGCTGGAGCAGCACCTCTCGAAGTACGCGGGCTGCGTCATCGCCGTCACCCACGACCGGTACTTCCTGAACAACGTCGCCGAGTGGATCCTTGAGCTCGACCGCGGCCGCGCCATCGCGTACGAGGGCAACTACTCCACGTACCTGGAGAAGAAGCAGGCCCGCCTCAAGGTCGAGGGCCGCAAGGACGAGAAGCGCCAGAAGCGGCTCAAGGAAGAGCTGGAGTGGGTCCGCTCCAACGCCAAGGGCCGCCAGACCAAGTCCAAGGCCCGTCTCGCCCGTTACGAGGAGATGGCGGCCGAGGCGGACAAGATGCGGAAGCTGGACTTCGAGGAGATCCAGATCCCGCCGGGCCCGCGGCTCGGTTCCATCGTCGTCGAGGTCGAGAACCTCTCGAAGGCCTTCGGCGACAAGGTCCTCATCGACGACCTGTCGTTCACGCTGCCGCGCAACGGCATCGTCGGCGTCATCGGTCCGAACGGTGCGGGCAAGACCACGCTGTTCAAGATGATCCAGGGCCTGGAGACGCCGGACACCGGCTCCATCAAGGTCGGCGACACGGTCAAGATCTCCTACGTCGACCAGTCCCGCGCCAACATCGACCCCAAGAAGACCCTCTGGGCCGTCGTGTCGGACGAGCTGGACTACATCAACGTCGGCCAGGTCGAGATGCCCTCGCGCGCCTACGTCTCCGCGTTCGGCTTCAAGGGCCCGGACCAGCAGAAGCCCGCGGGCGTCCTGTCCGGTGGTGAGCGCAACCGCCTCAACCTGGCGCTGACGCTCAAGGAGGGCGGCAACCTGCTGCTCCTCGACGAGCCCACCAACGACCTCGACGTCGAGACCCTGTCCTCGCTGGAGAACGCCCTGCTGGAGTTCCCCGGCGCCGCGGTGGTCATCTCCCACGACCGCTGGTTCCTGGACCGCGTCGCCACGCACATCCTGGCGTACGAGGGCGACTCCAAGTGGTACTGGTTCGAGGGCAACTTCGAGTCGTACGAGAAGAACAAGATCGAGCGCCTCGGTGCGGACGCGGCCCGTCCGCACCGCGCCACGTACAAGAAGCTCACGCGAGGCTGATCGTCTTGGCTCGTCATATCTACAGCTGCCCGCTGCGCTGGTCGGACATGGACGCCTTCGGCCACGTCAACAACGTGGTCTTCCTCCGCTACCTGGAGGAGGCGCGCATCGACTTCATGTTCCGGCTGGCGCCCGGGGACGGCTCGCCGTCGTTCTCCGGCGGGTCCGTGGTGGCCCGGCACGAGATCGACTACGTACGGCCGCTGGTGCACCGGCACGCCCCGGTGACCGTCGAGTCGTGGGTCACGAAGATCGGTGCCGCGTCGCTGACGATCTCGTACGAGATCAAGGACCCCGAGCAGGTGTACGTGCGCGCCTCGACCGTCGTCGTGCCGTACGACCTGGCCGCGGCGCGACCCCGGCGGATCTCCGCGGAGGAGAAGCTCTTCCTCCAGCAGTACCTGGCAGAGGAGCCCGCCGCAGCATGACGGTGCCCGTGCGGTCGCCGCAGTTCGCCGACGCGAGGGAGGCGGCGGATCTCGCCGCCTTCCTCGGCCGGCTGCTCCACTACGACCGGGCCGCGGCGGTCCGGCTGCAGGCGGGCGGCGGCGACGCACTGGCCGTCTTCGGCCGGCCGCCGTCGTTCGAGGTCCTCGCGATCCGTACGGCGCGGCTCGCCCACCCCGAGACGTTCGACATCACGGTGTCGGCCGGGGAACTCCTCGAATCGCTGGATGTCGAGGAGCCGGCCGACGCGGGTGCGGGCGCCGATGCGGGCGGCGGTGGCGGTTTCGGTTCCGGAGCGCTGCCGGGGCCCGTCACCGGGCCGCCCTGGACCGGTGTCCTGCCGCCCCGCGGCCCCTGGCGGGAGCTGCCCGGTCTGCCGGGTCCGGACGCCCTGCGCGTCGCGCTCACCGCCGCGGTCGCGGAATTCCGCACCCGCGACGAGGCGCTGCCCGACGAGCACCGCACCCGGGCCGAGCGCGACCGCATCGGCCGGGAGATCTGGTCCCGCCCCGTCGGCACCACGGAACTACCGCTCCGGGCCGTCCACGCGGCCCAGTCCCTCGGCTTCCTCCGGGCCGACCCGCACTTCCCCGTATCGCTGCTGTCCTCGGGAACGTGGCTCCGGCTGCGGACCCCGTACGGCTCGATCGCCCTGCGCCGCGCGACGAGCGGCGGGCTCGGCGCCCTGCCCTTCACCGTCGGCCCCCGCTGACCCGAAGCCCCGCGCCCGGCACCCCCGTCGCGAGGGCCCGTCACCACCGGCCCGTCAGCGCCCGGTCCACCAGTCCGCGGGCCGCCCGGTCCTGGGCGTCCTGGCCCGCGCCGCCCACGCGCAGCGTGAACGTGGCGCTGGTCGCGGCCCGTTCACCGTCCGGTGTCACCCCGCTCTCCGAGACGACGCCCAGATGCGTGCCCCCGTGGAACCAGACGCCCCCGCGGCTCCCCGCCACCGGCCGCCAGGCGATCCCCAGCCCGTAGCGCACCCCGGGCGCGTCGATCCAGTCGTCGGCGGCCACCGTCTCCTTCATCGCCGCCAGTTGGGCCGGGCGCAGCAGCCGGCCGCCCATCAGCGCGCGCAGGAAGCGGCCATGGTCGTGGGTGTCGCTGATCAGGCAGCCGTCTGCGCCGCCCCCGTACGCCAGCGTCGTGTCCGTGAAGCCGTCCTCGCCGGGAAACCTGGTGTACGCGATGGCGGTCGGGGCCGGGACGTAGGGGGAGGTGCCCGGTGAGAAGGTGTGGCGCAGGCCGAGAGGTTCGATGATCCGGTCGTGGATCTCCTGCGCCCAGGGGTGCCCCGTCACCTCCTCGATCACCAGGCCCATGAGCGTGTAGTTGGTGTTGGAGTAGCCCCAACGCCGTTTTCCGCCGGGCGAGTCGACGGGGTCCGGAAGCCACTGGGGAGGCCGGCTCAGGGCGGCCGCCACCTGCTCGCGGGCGGTCTGCGAGCGGAACCGTGAGCGGTGATAGCCCTCCGGGGTGAACGCCTCCGCGGCGTCGGGCGACACCGCGAGGTAGTCGTTGAGCCCGCTGGTCTGGCCGAGCAGATCGCGCACGGTGATCCGGGTGCCGTCGTTGCCGTTGCCCCGCACCATTCCCGGCAGCCACCGTTCGACCGTGTCCTCCAGCGCGAGCCGGCCCTCGCCGATCAGTTGCAGGGCGAGGACGGCGGTGAAGGTCTTGGTGTCGCTCCCGATCCGGTACGAGGCGTTCCGGGGGACCGGGGTGCCCGGGTCCGACAGGTCGGCCGATCCGGAGCTCGCCGTCCTGCTGCCGCGCGCACTCTGGACCTCGGCGACCACCCCGGTGGCCCCGGTCGCGACGATCGCGTCCGCGTCGGTCCGCAGGCGGTGCCGCGCCGCCGGGTTCGTGGGCCGCGCCGCACGGGTGGCCGCCGCGGGGGCGGGGGCCGGGCGGGTGGCTGCCGCCGCCGGTCCGGCCGCGCCTGCCAGCAGCGCCGCCGCGGCGGCCGTGAGGCCCGTACGCCTGCTGATCATCGCTCGGACCTCCCGGTCGCGGGGCAGGTGAGGTCGTGCGCGGGCAGGGTGCCGTCGCGCAGATAGTCGTTGACGGCCCGGTCGGCGCAGGGCACCGGCCGCAGCCCGTCGATTCCGCGTCCGTAGACACCGTGCGAGCGGATGTCCGCCGTCACCAGCCGCGAACCGGTCAGCCTGCGGTGCAGGGCCAACGCCCCTTCGTACGGAACGTTGTTGTCGCGGCGGGCCTGGAGCATCAGGACGGGTACGTCGTTGCCGATCGTCGTACCGGGCTCGGCCGGTTCCGGCTCCCAGAAGGCGCACGGGGCCGTCATCCCGTTCACGAACGGACCGAAGACGGGCTGCTCGGCCCGGCTGCGCTGGGAGTTCTTCCAGTACGTCTCCGGGTCCGGCGGCCATCCGCCGGACGGCCAGCCGCCGTCCCCGCACATGAACACCGCACCGCCCAGCATGCTGTCCGCCAGCTCGGGGGAGGTGAGCAGCTCCAGCATCGCGGCCAGTTCCGGACCGGGCTCGACCGGCTTTCCGGCGGCGGCGTCCACCAGGTCCCGTACGGTACCGGCGAGCGCCGCGTCGTACTCCTCGTGCTGGATCAGCTGCCGGAGCACCAGCCGCAGGACGGGGGCGTCGAGCCGGACCCCGGCGACGGGCACCGGGCGCCTCTCCGCCCCGTCGAGGAGCCGCTGCACGCGGGACCGCACCTCGGCGGCCGTGCGGCCCAGCGCGTAGGTGCCGTGGTGCCGGGCGGTCCAGCCGGCCCAGGCGTCCAGGGCCTCTTCGAGCGGCTTCCCGGCCGACCGGAACAGTTCGTACTGGGTGGCCGTCGGATCGGTGCTGGAGTCGATCACCATCCGGTCCGCCCGCCGCGGGAACAACTGGGTGTAGACGGCGCCCAGATCGGCCCCGTACGAGATGCCGTAGTACGAGAGCCCGCGCTCGCCCAGCGCCGCCCGGATCGCGTCCATGTCACGGGCGACATTGCGCGAGGAGGCGTGCGGGAGCAGCGTGGCGTTGTCCCCGTACCGGCCGCAGCGCCGCGCGGTGTCACGGGCCGAGCGGACCGATCTGTCGAAGTCCTGGCGCGCGGAGGTGACGGGTCCGGGCGGCACGGCCGGTGCCGCCGGGGCGCAGCCGACCGGGGTGGAGTCGCCGAGGAAGCGCGGATCGAAGCCGATCAGGTCGTAGCGGTCCGCCACGTCCCCGAGCGCCGGTCGCAGGCGAAGGGTGCTGTCCAGCCCGGTCCCGCCCGGTCCGCCCGGGTTGGAGAGCAGGATGCCGCGACGCCGGGAGGGTTCCGCGGCCTTGATACGGGAGATGGCGACCTGGATCGTCCGGCCGCCGGGATCGGCGTGGTCGAGGGGCACGGTGACATCGGCGCACTGCGCGCCCGCCGCGTTCAGATCCTCGTACCGGTCCGGGCAGGGCCCCCAGTCGAGGCGTTGGTGCGCGGGGGAGAGGGCGGTCGCGGGGGCGGGTAACGGAGAGGCCGCGGTCGCGGGCACCGCACCCGCGAGCAGACCGGCCAGTCCCAGGCCGACGAAGGACAGGGGGGCGACGCGCATGGTGCTCCTCGGAACAGGTGGAATGACCTGACCGACGCTACGAGCGCACATGGTGCCGCCACCATCGGGACAGCCCCTCGAACTGCCCTGGTGCCAGCCCTACTTGCCGTACCCGCGCGTGACGTGCCGCGCTCGGTGCTCGCGCTTGACGTGCGGGTGCTCCCGGCCCGGCCCCGCCCGCTCCCCGGCCCGCCGCTTTACTTGCCCGGCTCCTCCGGGGCGTCCGGCCACACCCCGATGTGGTCCTGTTCCAGCTCCAGCATCACCCGGTGCTCCATGCCCAGCGCCTGCGTGTAGTCGGCGGGGAGCTGGAGGCGACCGGCGCGGTCGAGCATCGCGTACTCCCGGGCCACCTGGGACTCCTGGCCCGTCGCCGCGTCGACCTCCGTGCGGCGCAGCACCTCGGAGGACGTACGGCCGTCCCGGATGGCGACCGTACGGCGCACCTCGCTGGCCACCGCCTGGTCGTGCGTGACGATCACGATGGACGTGCCGAGCTCCTCGTTGGCGCGGCGGAACGCGGCGAAGACCTGCTCGCCGGTGGCCGAGTCCAGCTCACCGGTCGGCTCGTCGGCGAGCAGTACCGACGGGTTGTTGGCGAGGGCCACCGCAATCGCCACCCGCTGCTGCTGCCCGCCGGACAGCTGCTGCGGCCGCCGGTCCCGGCAGTCGTCGATGTCCAGCATCCGGAGCAACGACTCGGCGCGGGCGGCCCGTTCGCGATTGCGTCCGCCGCCGCGCAGCTGCATCGGCAGCGTGATGTTCTGGATCGCGGTGAGATACGGCAGCAGGTTGCGCGCGGTCTGCTGCCAGACGAACCCGACCACGTCACGGCGGTAGCGGAGCCGTTCCTTGGGCCCCATCGACAGCAGATCGCAGCCCGCGACCTTCGCCGACCCGGCCGTGGGCACGTCCAGGCCCGCCAGGATGTTCATCAGCGTCGACTTGCCGCTGCCGGACGCGCCGACCAGGGCCATCAACTCGCCCTCGGTGACCAGCAGATCGAGGCCCTGGAGGGCCTGCACCTCCACTCCGTCCGTGGTGAAGATGCGTACCAGCCGGTCGCAGGCGATCAGCGCGTCATGCCCGTACGAAGGGCGGTCCCGGCGCGCGGTGGCCCGCTGTTCGAGTTCCGCCAGAGTGGTCTCGGTGGTCGACGTCATCGGGTGTCTCCTGCCCTGAGTTCGGTGATCGAGCCGCGGCGGCTCGCCCACCAGGCCTGGACGCCGGCCACGGCGGCGGCGAGAACGACGACCCCGAGCGCCGGAAGCACCAGCGACCAGGGGTCGGCCCGCAGCGAAACGGTGTGCTGGGCGGTCGTGGAGGCGCCGGCCAGGGCCAGCGTGACCAGGTTCACCCCGGGTGCCAGCAGGACGATGGTCGCCCAGCCGACGAGCAGGCCGCCGACGGCGGCCAGCAGCGCCTGCGGCATCGCCTCGAACGCG
The DNA here is from genome assembly GCF_026340105.1 of Streptomyces sp. NBC_01433. Lineage (NCBI taxonomy): Bacteria > Bacillati > Actinomycetota > Actinomycetes > Kitasatosporales > Streptomycetaceae > Streptomyces > Streptomyces sp. NBC_01433. Next base: position 4,027,924 of record NZ_JAPEPM010000001.1, read on the forward strand.
AGGAGCCGCCTGCCCTGCCCGGTGGTGAGTCCCATCGTGCGCAGCCGGGCCAGCAGCGTGGTGCGCTCCGGGGCGGTCTGGAGCAGCGACAGCAGCACGGCCAGCAGCGCGTAACCGGCGCCCGCCGCGATCGCCGCCGCGTAGATCCGCTCGGCGCCCGCCTGCATCGGGGTGTCGACGAACGCGTCGAGTTCCTCGGACCGCAGCTGTACGGCGAAGTCCTTGCCCGTGTCGTGCGCGGCGGCGCGCAGCCCCTTCGCGTCCGGACCCGCGCCCGTGACGAGCAGCGTGGTGGGATGCCCTTCGGAGAGCGACGCGGTGTTGACGATCATGAAGTCGGAGTCCGCCACCGCCGAGGTGCGCGGCTGGACGCCCACGACCCGCACCTTGAAGTCCCCGGCCAGCGACTCGATGTCCTGCGGCTGGTCGCCGAGCCGCTCGGCGACCGAGGGCGAGGCGATCACGGGCAGCACCCGGTCAAGTGACGGGAAGGTCCCCTTCGGGACCGGGGCGGCCGAGCCGGTGGCCTTCAGCCGGTCGGCGGGGAATGCCTTCAGACCGGTCGCGCGCGCCAGCCGCGCGTACGACTCGGGTTCGACGCCCACCAGGGTGGCGCCCTTCGCGTCCTCGATGCCGTTCGCGGCGGGCGGCAGCAGCACGCCGTAGTCGATCTGGACGGGCGCCACGTCATCGACTCCGCGCACCGCGCGCACCCGGTCGGCGAAGCCGTCCGGCAGCGTGCTGCGATCGCCCGGACCGCTGATCCGGGCATCCGCCCCGACGGCCTTCAGCGCCGCGTCGCCGCGGGCGTCCCCGACCCCGGCGAGCACCGAACCGCCGAACGCCGCGGTGGTCAGCGCGATCAGCAGCGCGAGCAGCGGCAGCGTGCCGCTGGAGGAGGCGCGCCCGGCGCGGGCCAGCGACAGGAAGCCGATGGCCCCGCGCAGCCGGGCGACGGGACGCGAGGCCAGCCGCAGGGGCAGCGGATAGAGCCGTACGAGGACGAGGGCCGCGATCAGCCCGACCAGCACGGGCGCCGAGCTGACCAGCAGGTCGGTGCCGCCGTCCGCGTCCGTGCCCCGGCGGCGCAGTGCGGCGACCGCGCCGATCGCCAGGACGAGCAGGGTCAGTTCGGCGACGGTGCGTCGGCGCGAGGGCCGGGCGTTCATCATGTCGTCGCGGGCGCCGTGCAGTTGCGGCCGGATGTGCCGCAGGGTCGTACGGAGCGGCAGCGCGGCGCAGACCAGTACGGTCACGGCCGCGGCGGCGGCGACAGCGGGCCACAGCCGGGCCTGCCCGACGGTCAGTACGGCGAGCAGCAGCCCGAGCGCCGCCGCGGGCAGCACGGTCACCGCGGTCTCCGCGAACAGGCGGCGGCCGATGCCCCGCAGGGAGCCGCCGCGCGAGCGCAGCAGGGCCAGTTCGTGGTGGCGGCGGGCGCCGATCAGCCCGCCCGTCATCAGCAGGACGACGGCGGCGACCGCTCCGATCCCGACCGCGGCGACCGTCACTACGGGACTGATCGCCGACCGCATCCGGGTGTGGGCGAGGACGATCTCGTCCAGATCGGTGGTGAGCGTCGCGGTGGGCCCGGCGATGTCGCGCAGCTTCAGCAGCTCGGGGCCGCTCTCCAACGAGGCGACGGCGGACCGCAGCCCGGACACGTCGAGCCCGGTGAGGTGAGCGGCGTCCGGGGCGATCCGCCAGAACAGCTCCGGTTCGTTCATCGTGGCCAGCAGGGCGGGCGCGGCGTCCGGGGGCAGCAGCAGGGCGGCCGTCCAGTAGTTCTTCGGTTCCGAACTCCCGCGCTCCGGGATCAGGGCCGGTCCCCTGAACAGCGGCTCGACGGACCAGAAGCTCTCGGTGGGGCGCAGGGGAGTGACGATGCCGGTGATACGGACGGTCAGCGGGGCACCGGTCCGGGTGGGCACCGAGAGCGTGGAGCCGACCTTCATCTTCAGGGCGGACGCCGTCTCGGCGGTTACCGCGGCCTCCACCTCCCGGCTGTCCGTGGCGACCTCGCCGCGGACCGTCGGCCACTGCCCGGAGCGCAGGGTGCTGTGCTTGTCGAGCGCCGCCGGGGTGGCGTAGGTGAACTGCGGGGCGAGGCCGTCCGGCCGGGGCAGCCACGGCTCGAACGCGACGGCGGGGGCCGTGGTGTGCACCCCGTAGGACGAGCGCGCGGCGTCGGGCCGTACCGGTTTCGGCAGCGACTTCATCAGCGCGGCGTCGACCCTGGACATCCCGGGGCTCCGCACCGCGGCGTCCTGGACCTCCGGCCGCAGTTCCAGGTCGGGCGGCGGTGACGTCACTTCGAGGACGCTCCGGCTGGGCGAGGCCGAGGCGATGTCGTGCCGCAGCCCGTCCGTCTCGTACGACTCCACGGACCGCGGGAACGCCGCGGCGAGGAACGCGGTCAGCAGGACGAGACCCGCGAGTGCCGCCGCGGCGCCGGGGGCGGTACGCAGCCGGGTGCGGACCCACGGGGCGCAGGCGGCCGCACGCCGGGCGACGGCCGCGGCCGTGCCGGGGCCACCGGTGGCGGCCGGGGTCTTCTCCGGTCCGCCGGGCGCGCCGGTGTTCTGGTTCTGGTCGGCGCTCATGTCAGTTGTCCCCCTGGTGGCGCAGCGATACCGCCGGGTCGGCGCGGCGCAGCGCGATCGCCGCGACGATCAGCAGTGGCAGCGCGGCGACCCCGGCCAGCAGCGCGGCGACCTGTCCGGCCGGCAGGTGCACCAGCACCTCGGGCACCGGCTGGGTCGCCTGTCCGGTCAGCACGATGAGTGGCACGACGGCCCTGGTCAGTACGGCCCCGAGGGCCAGGCCGACGAGCAGCGCGATGGCGATCAGCACGCCCTGCTCGGCGGCGATCATCCGGGCCAGCTTGCGGCGCGGTGCCCCCAGCGCCCGCAGTACGGCGAATTCGGCGGACCGTTCGCGCTGCGAGCCGACGACGCTGACCGCGAAGCCGACCGCCGCCAGCGCGGCGGCCACCACGGCCACGGCGAGCAGCGCGGACTGCGGTCCCGCCCCCAGCGGGTCGTTGATCAGCTCGCGGGCGGTCTCGTCGCGCACCTCGACCTGTGCCGGGTCGGTGTCGGGCAGCTTGCGCAGCGCGGCGGCGACCTTCGAGGCGTCGCCCGGTCCGGTGCTCAGCCACCACTCGGTGGCGGCGATGGTGGCGCCCGGCCGGTGGGCGAGCAGGTCGGTGACGGACCGGAGGTCGAGCAGCAGGGCCCCGCCGTCCTTGGTCCGGGTCAGCGAATCCCGGGACTCCGTGAGGGCGCCGGGTCCGGTCGTGGGCAGCTGGCGCACGGACTTCACCAGGGTCACCCGGACCGTGTTCCCGGCCAGCATGAGGTCGACCTGCTGGCCCAGCTTCGCGCCGGAGGCCTTCAGATACGCGTCCGTCACCACGGCCTTGACCGGTGCGGCCTTCGCGCGGGCGGTGGTGATGCGCAGCGAACCGTTCGAGGTCGCGTAGTCCGACACGGCGTCCTCGGAGAACCCGGTGCTGTAGCTGAAGTCCGGGGCGCCGCCGGGCTCGTTCTTCTGGACCGGAGTCTCGCCCGGCTGCTCCTCGCCGAATTCCGTGAGCATGGTGGCGCCCACCCAGCGCAGCCCCTTCTGGGCGCGCACCGGGAGCCGGCCGCCGTCGGCGGTCACCCCATCGAGTCCGCTCACGGAGAACCGGCGCTGCTGTGCCTCGGCGGGCAGCCGGTCGTCCACCTCGAAGCCGGTCACGGCCAGTTCGCCCGCGGCGGCCACCGCGATCGAGAGGGTGTGCGGCCGGCCGTCGGCCGGCACGGGCCCGGCGAGAGTCCGGTACGGGATGCCGTAACGGTCCTCCAGCAGGACGGTCACCACAGGCACCCGGTCCGGGGCCCAGGAGTCCGGCTGCCCGTCGCGGGACTTCTTCGACGGGCCGCTGATCCGCGCGTCGAACGTCAGCCGCTCGCTGCCCTTGGGCAGCAGCAGCCCGGTACGGGCCGTCTTCGCCGGTGCGATCGCGTCGAACAGCTGCTGCGGCGTCTCCTCGCCGAGGTCCGGGCGCATCAGCATGCCCTCGTCGGCGTGCGCGGTGTCCAGGGCGATGACCTGGGCCGTGCGGTCACCGGAGAGTTCCACGCCCGTGCGGTAGGCGGGCGCCGCCTCCCGTACCCCCGGAAGTCCCACATACGCGCCCGCCTTCGCCGGATCGCCGCTGAGTCCGCCCACCATGCGGACCGACGCACCGGACCTGAAGTCCGCCTGGTCGCCCTGCGAGCGGTTCCAGGACGCGCTCTGACCGATCGCCAGCATGCCCATCGCGACCGAGAGGACCAGCAGCAGCACCGGTCCGGCACCGCGCAGCGGCCGTCGGCTGAACTGCCAGCCGGCCAGCGCCGCGGGCAGCCCGCGGCCACCCGCCGCGCGGCGCTCCGCGAGCTTCGCCGCCGGGGGCAGCAGCCTCAGTGTCAGTACGGTGCCCGCGAGCAGCGCCAGCGCGGGCGCGGCCACCAGCAGCGGATCGATGCCGAGGTCGCCCTCCCGGTCACCGCTGAGTGCCCCGTTGCCGGAACCGCCGGTCTGCCGGTCCAGCTGCCAGTACGCCACGGCGGCGATCAGGAGCAGTCCGACATCGGCACCGGCGCGCACCGGACCGGGGAGCGCGGTGGCCCGCGCCCGGCGGCCACCGCCCGCGCTGGCGGCCAGCGCGGGCGCCACCACGGCGAGCGCGCAGGCCAGCGCGACGGTGGCGGCGACCAGCCACACCGTGCCGGTCGAAGCCTCCTCGAACCGCAGCCCGATCCGGGAGAGCACGCTGCGCTCCGCGAGCAGCCGGGTCAGCGGCCCCGCGAGCAGCGGGGCGATGACGGCGGCGGGTACCGCGAGCATCAGCGCCTCGATCGCCGCGAACGAGGTGATCCGGCCCCGTGAACCGCCGCGGGCCCGCAACAGCTCGGTCTCGCCGCCGCGTTCGCTGCTCAGCAGCCGGGCCACGAGCAGCAGCGCGTACGCCGCGAGCAGCACCAGCTGCACCGCGACGATCATCAGCGTCGAGCGGGAGACCAGGAGCGCCCGGTCGATCTGGTCGAGCACGGTGGGCAGCGAGGTCCGCGCGTTGGCGCCGTCCTTGAACACCGGGGTGGCCAGCAGGGCCTTCGGCCCGTCCGTCGACGCCTTGTGCAGCGCGTCCATCGAGCCGGTGGTCACGCTGGTGAAGTCGGCCGTGGCCAGCCAGGACGTCTCGCCGGGGCTGATCCGGCCGGAGCCGAGGACGGAGGGGTCGGTGAGCAGGGGACCGTAGGTGGTGAAGACGACCTTGCGGACGCCGCGCCCGCCGAGCGTGTCCAGCTGCCAGTACGTGTCGGCCTGGTCGGACGCCTTGTACAGGCCGGTGATCACGATCCGCTGCGGCTTGCCGCTCAGCCGGTCGGTGAGGGTGAGCCGGGAGCCCGGCTTCAGCTTCAGGACCTCGGCGGCGGCACCGGGCAGGGCCACCTGTAGGGGCCCGTCACCGTTCGCGCCCGCCGGGAGACGGCCTTCGGTGAGCCGGACGCGGCTGCGGTCGAGCGCGGCGAAGTGGGTGAGGTCGGGTTCGCCGCGCCGGGCGGCCGGGGACTGGAGGTCGCGCGGCAGTGCGTACGGCCCCGAACTCTCCAGCTTCCGTACGGTGACGGGCAGCCCGTCGAAGGTGTCGTGGGCCGCCTTGCGGGTGGCCTTCTCCGCGTCGCCGCGCTGCTCCCGGTCCACTTGCGCCGAGACGAACAGGGAGGCGGAGGCCGCCGACCGGTGGGTGAGCGTGTGCCGCAGCGCGGCATCCCCGACGGAACCGGAGAACGCGGTGAGCGCGGCCAGTACCGATGTGGTGAGCAGCACGGCCAGGAGAGCCGCGGCGAGAAGGAGCCGATGCGCCCTCACCCGCAGAAAGACGAACCCCGTCACTTACTCCCCCAGAACCCCTGAACCCGCACGCCCCCCGACGTCCCCGTGATGCTTTCAGAGGGCACAGGGTTCTGGAAACCGCTTACGGGGGCACCTTGATGCGATCGTGACCGTTATTCGGGGGTGGAGTACCGTATTCCGGATATCAGCCGTCGGTATTGATCATCGACGCGGCGGCATATGTCAGGTATTTCCACAACTGCTGCTCATGTTCCGGTGCCAGGCCGAGCTCGTCGAGAGCGACCCGCATATGACCGAGCCAGGCGTCATGAGCGGCCCGGTCCACCCGGAACGGGACGTGCCGCATCCGCAGCCGAGGGTGTCCGCGCTGGTCGCTGTAGGTCCTCGGGCCGCCCCAGTACTGGATCAGGAACAGCGTGAACCGCTCCTCGGCCGGGCCCAGATCCTCCTCCGGGTACATCGGCCGCAGCAGTTCGTCGCCCGCGACCCCCTCGTAGAAGCGGTGGACCAGGCGCCGGAAGGTCGCCTCGCCGCCGACCTGCTCGTAGAAGGTCTGCTCCTGAAGCGTGCCGTGCGGAATCTCTGTCACCCGTCCATGGTCGCAGACGCACCGGCCGAGGTCCCGGGTCCTAGGTCCTTCGTCCCGCACGCCTGTCCGGGACCCCGCTCGGCCACTCGCCCCGCACACTGGCCGCCGGGCCGCCGCCGCAGGACAGTGGGGACATGGGCGGACACCAGGAACGGTTCGCGGCCGACGCCGACGAGGCACGGTGGTCCATGGCACGGGCCGTCGCGGCGCGCGGCGGCCTGACGGACCCCGCCTGGCGCGCCGCGTTCGAGGACGTACCGCGCCATCTGTTCGTGCCGTACTTCTCCGTGGGCGGGATCCGCGGCTACGAACGGCTGTGGGGCGAGGACCCCGACCCGGTACGCCGCGGACGCTGGCTGCGCGAGGCGTACGCGGACGTGCCGCTGGCCACCCGGATCAGGGACGGCGAACTCATCTCGTCCAGCAGCCAGCCCTCGCTGATGGCCCTGATGCTCGACGAACTGGACGTACGGGACGGGCACACCGTCCTGGAGATCGGCGCGGGCACCGGCTACAACGCGGCGCTGCTCTGCCACCGGCTCGGCGACCGGGCGGTGACCACCGTCGATCTGGACCCGGAGATCACGGAGTCGGCCCGCCGTCATCTCGCCGCTGCCGGATACCGCCCGGCGGTGATCACGGGGGACGGCGCACGCGGCTGCCCGGCGCGGGCCCCCTACGACCGGATCATCGCGACCTGCACCCTGCCCTCCGTACCGTGGGCCTGGCCGGCGCAGTGCCGGGACGGCGCACGGATTCTGGCCCCGTTCGCCACCGGGCTGATCTCCCTGCGGGTACGCGACACGGCGCACGGCCGGAGCGCGGAGGGGCGGTTCCTGCCCACCCCGGCGTACTTCGTGCCCCTGCGCGGTGCGCTGCCGCTGCCCGCCCAGCTCCAGCCCCTCGCCGGACTGCCGAGGCGCGTGATCGACGACGAACTCTTCCGCTTCCTGCTGACCTTGACCGCGGGCACCCTCGATCCGCACGAGGCACTCTCCCTCTGGGAGCGCGAGCGGCGCCCCCAGCGGGAGAGGTACGGGATCACGGTCGGGCCGGACCGGCAGTGGGCCTGGCTGGACGACCCGCAGGGGCCGTACGCCTGGCCGCTCGCCGGGCCCTGAGGGCTGTGCTGCCCGGCCAGCGACGCTCGGAACGACCTAGTCCCGGCGGACCGTGATCGTCGTCCAGGCGCCGACATGCACCTGGTCGCCGTCCTGGAGCGGGACGGGGACATAGGGCTGGATCGGGTCCTCGGCACCGTTGAGCGTGGTGCCGTTGGTGGAGTTCTGGTCGACCACGGCCCAGCTGCCGTCGGGCTGCTGCACCAGCACCGCGTGCTGGTGCGAGACACCCGGGTCCTCCGGCGGCACCGACAGATCGACATCGGGGGACTCACCGGTGCTGTGCCGACGGCGCCCGATGGTGATCTGGTTGCCGGTGAGCGGGAGGCGCTGCTCCGGGGAGTACGCGGGCAGGTTGAGCCCGGTCGCCTCGGGTCCGCTGCGCTGCATCATCGCCAGGAAGTACTCACGGTCCGGGGCGATCACGGCGGTCCAGGTGGTGGAGACGGGCTGCTGCTGCCCCTGGCCCTGGTCATGCCCCTGGCCCGGTCCGAGGCCGTGCCCCTGGTCATGTCCCTGACCCGGGAACTGCGGTGTTCCCTGCGGCCCCTGCTGCTGGTAGCCCTGCGGCAGCTGCGGGGCGGGCGGCGGCGGGGGTGCCTGATGCGACTGGGGTGCCTGCGCCTGCGAGGGCGGCGACAGCATCCAGTCGTCCGCGCCGGTCTGCGGGGCCTGCGGCTGCGGCGGCGCGGGCGGCGCCGACTGCTGCTGGTGCGGCGGGAACGGCGACGGCGGCTGCTGGGCGAACGGCGACGGAGACGGCGCCGACTGCTGCTGGAACGACGGCGGCGGCCCGGCATGACCACCCTGGCCGCCCGGTCCACCCGGTCCGGGCTGACTACCGTGGCCGCCCGGTCCGGCCTGCTCGGGCGCGAGCGTCTCGGCCGGACGGTTCACCTGCGAAGGCCGCGAGCCCTGGTACTCGAACGGGTCGCGCGGCGGCTGTTGCTGCGACTGCTGCTGCTGAGGCGGCGCGGGCGGCTGGGCCTGGAAGCCCGGCGGCAGGCTGAGACCCGGCACCGGACCGCCGGGGCCACCGTGCGACGGGGCGAGCGGGGTGTAGGAGGTCGCCGTGTTCGTGAGGAAGTTCCAGCGGCACTCCTCGCAGAACGGCGCCATCGCCTCACGCGGGGTGCGGCACTGCGGGCAGAGCTCCGCCTGCATGGTCGGCTGCGAACCGGGGCCGGGGCCCTGCGGGTAGCCGTAACCGGGTGCGGGCGGCGGGGGAGGGGGCGGGGGAACCGCGCCCGCGGGCGCGCCCGCCCCGGCCATGCGGTGTCCGCAGACCTCGCACCAGTCCTCGGAACCCGACTGGTGTCCGTTCGGGCAGGTCGGCATGTCGGCGCTTCCCCCTCTCCTCGTCCGGCCCAGGGGGCCGTCATGCTCGTTCGGTTGCGGTGTGCTGTCTTGACGCTACTTCTTGACGCGAACGGTCTTGGTGGAGCGCGTTTCGAGGGTCATCTCGTCCGCCTCCGCGACCTTCGCCTTCAGTCGCACAGTACCCGTCGCCGCGTCGACGACGTCGACCACCTTCGAAAGCAGTTTCGCAGTGTCCTCGTTCCCCGAGGCCGACGCGAGCTGCACCGCACGGCCCAGTTTCGCGGTCGCGCCGTCGAAGTCGCCCGACTTGCGTGCGTCGAGCCCCTGCTGGATGACTTGTGCCAGTTCCGCCTGACCTGTGTAGTGCGCGACCTGCGGATTGATCGATGTGGACGCTGCCATGTCGTCCGTCCACACCGCCCGTACGAGACCCTGCGACAGGGTCTGCGGAGCGCCGCCGCCGGACGGGGCGGGCAGGATCAGCGAGACCCGGGCCGCCAGCATCTCCTGGCCGATTCCGGCCTGGGGGACCTGGACGCACACGTGATAGTCGCGGGACTCGTCGCCCCACGAACCCGTGGGGTAGTCCCCGGCACGCGGTCCCGCCTCGGTGCGCCGGTCGGTCAGGTCGGCGACCGTGGGCGCCACCTGCTTCACGAATCTGATCTCGACCCCGACGGGCGTCCAGAGCCGCAGCGCCACGTCCGCGACCTCCTTGCCCATCGCGTTCTCCATCATCTGTGTGAAGTCCGCCGCCAGGCCCGCCGGGTCGGCGACGATGTCGGCGGTCCCGAGCAGCGCGGAGGCGATGGCGGTGACCTCCTTCACCTCCCAGTCGGTGCCGACACCACGCGCGTCACAGGTGAAGCGGCCCGCGCAGGAGTCGAGCGCGGCCCGCAGATCCTCCGGGACCTCGTGCTCGTTGCGGCCGTCGGTCAGCACGATGCCGTGCCGGATGTCCACGTCGGCGGCGGCGAGCAGCCGGTCGGCCAGCCGCAGCCAGGTGCCGATCGCTGTGCCGCCGCCCGCGCTCAGACGCCGCAGCGCGTCCTTCGCCTGGGCCTTGGTCTGCGCGTCGGCGGTCGCGAGCCGCCCGTTGCCCGGATAGATGTCCTTGGCCACATGCGTACCGGCTACCACCGCGAACTGTGTGCCCTCGCGCAGCGTGTCGATGGCCGCGGCCGTCGCGTCGCGCGCGTTGCGCATCTTCGTCGGCGGGTAGTCCATCGACCCGGAACAGTCGACCATGATCACCACGGCGGCGTTCGGCGCCCGCCCCGGAAGGTGCGAGGGCGACAGGGACGCCCCGGTCAGCGGCACGCCGCCGGTGGTGCCGCCGCCGGTCGAGGTGACGGTGACGATCGCGTTGACCTCGCGTCCGCCGTCGGGCAGGTAGGCGTTCTGGTACACCTCGACGGAGAACTGCGGCACATTCGACTTGGAGAAGTTGGCCATCTGATCGGCTCCTTGAAGCGGGAAACAGCCGGAGGACTGGGTCGCAGCCGGAGGACTGGGAGGCAGGGAGCGGACAGGGACCGGGAAACGCGCCGGGTCAGGCGGTGTCGCCGGCCGATCCTGTCCCTTGCGGCGGTACGGCGAACGGCAGAAGAGCCACGGTGACGTTGTCGTGGCCGCCGCCGTCGAGCGCGTGACCCACCAGCACCTGGGCGCCGTGCAGCGGTCGTTCGTACGCGTCCGGCGGCACGGCCGCGGCCATCTCCACGGCGGATTCCGCGTAGTTCCACAGCCCGTCCGTGCAGACCACCACCAGACCCGGCCGGTCCGGTTTGAACGAGGCGGTATGCGGCTCCAGCTCGTAGCTGTCGGCGCCGAGCCAGCCCGTGATGGCGTGGGCGCGCTCGTCCGCGTACGCCTCGGCCTCGTTCATCAGGCCGGCGGCCACCATCTGCGCGGCCCAGGAGTCGTCCTCGGTGAGCCGGGCGGGCGGGACGGTGCGGTCGTCCGGCACCCAGTAGACCCGGCTGTCGCCGACCCAGCCGATGACCAGCAGGCCGCCCGCCATGATCGCGCCGACCAGCGTGCAGGCCGGGGCGTTCTGATGGCGGTGGGTGTCGTGCTCCGTCGCCCGGCCCGGCTCCTGGGCCAGCGCGTTGACCGCCTCGGACGCGGCGATGATCGCGTCGTGCATCGCCTGCTGCGGGTGCGTACCGCGCGGCAGGGACTCCAACAGCGCCTCGTTCGCGCAACTCGCGGCGGCCGCCGACGCCTCGTCGGGTCGGCTCGCGGAGGAGACGCCGTCGCAGACGATCGCGACGACGGCCGCCGAGCCGTCCGGCAGGGCGGTCGAGGACACCGCGAAGGAGTCCTCGTTGCGGTGGTGGCGCAGACCCCGGTCGCTGACCGCGGCCACCGAGCCCAGTTCCCGCTCCATGTGGTCGCGCTCGCGGGGCTGGGCGTGGCCGCAGTTCTCGCAGTAGCCGTCGGGGTCCACCCGGCCCGAACGGCAGGCCACACAGAGCTTGGTGCCCGCCGCCGGGGTGGAGGTGTGTTCCGCCGTACGTGGGTCGGGCGCCGCGAGCGCGAAGTCGCCCGAGGACTCTGTTCCCGCCGGTCCGTCCGGGGTGGCCCGGTCGTCGTACCGGACCGGGTCCGCGGCCGCGGTGGGCAGCGGCTTGCCGCCCGAGTCCGTGCCGGGCAGGTCGGCCGGACGGTGCGTGGGCGCGGGCAGATCGGAGCTGTCGACCTCGGACGCGGGCGGCCACTCCACCGCACCCGCACCCGCACTCGCACCCGGAACGGCACCGACGGGCCCGGCGGTACCGGCCGGAGGCGCGGGCGCACCGGCCGGGGGAGCGGGCGCACCGGCGACGGGCACGGCGATGGGCATCGTCGGCCGGTCGTCCGGCGGCGCGGGCACGGCCGACAGGTCGTACCCGCACGCACCGCAGAACAGGTCGCCCGACTCCAGCGGCTCCTCGCAGCCGGGGCACCTCGACAAGGAGGCCTGCTGGTGGATCTGTGACATCTTCACACCCACGTCCGGGGGCGGAAACGGTTGGCCCGCTCCACCAGTTCGATCCTCTCGTCGCCACGCTGTGCCAGCCGGGCGAGCATCCGGTACGAGCGTTCGAGCCCGAACCGCAGTCCCCGCTCGTCCAGTTCGGCGCCGAGCAGTTTCCGCGTACCCGGAGCTCCGGCGGACGACCCGCCCGGCAAGGGCGCACCGGGACTACCGGAGAGTACCCAGTCCAGTGCCTTGCCCAGTACCTCGGTCGACAACTGTTCGCGGCGCACCGCGTCCAGGCCGAACCCGGCCAGCTCCGCCACCTGGACCGCGGCGGCCGTCAGGTCCGTCAGCAGCGGCTCGTCGGGGTCCCGTTCACGCAGCCGCGCCCGCACGGCGGCGACCCGTGCCGCCGTGTAGTGGATCGACGCCTCCGGCACCGACTCCAGGGTGCGGACCGCCCCGGCCCGGTCTCCGGCGGCGATCTGCACCCGGGCCAGTCCGAACGCGGCGCTCACGAAACTCGGGTCGGTCGTCCACACCAGCCGGTAGTACTCCGCGGCGTTGTCCAGCTGCCCCAGCACCTCGGCACAGATGCCCAGCGCCAGCTTGGGCGCGGGCTCCCCGGGAAACGCGTCGTAGATCGCGTCGAAGGACAGCGCGGCGACCTCGTTGTCCCCGGTCACCAGCGAGGTGATGCCCCGGTACCAGACGACCCGCCAGTCGTCCGGGTGCTGCCCCTCCAGCGTGCTCAGGGCCCGTGCCGCGGCGTCCGGTTCGCTCATCTCCAGCCGGGCCCGCAGCTCCCGCAGCCGCGTCTCCAGGGAGGCGGCGGGCACGGCGTGCAGCGCGGCGATCAGTTCGGCGGGCGCGGACGCGATCACCCCGGCGAGGAAACCGGCGTTCGGATCGTCGGCGTCGACCCGGGGCACCGGCAGCGCGAGCGAGGTGCCCCGCGCGTCGAGCCCGGGGAGCCGCAGGCCGCGCCCGGCGGACGTGCCCGGCGGACCGGCCGGTGCGGCGAGAGCCGTCCGGGGCGCCGGAATCACGGCCTGCGGCTGCGCGTACGCGAGCGCGGCACCGCCCCCGCCTCCGGCGCCGCTCCCCGGGCCGCCGACCTGGCCGCCCTGTACATGGGTGCCCGGCGCCGACAGCGGAGCGCCGCCCGGAGCGTGGTACCCGGGCGCGGGCGGGCCCGCGGGCTGGGCGCCCACAGGCAGGGCGCTCGCCACCGCCGTCACGGCCGCCCCCGGGGCGAGGGGCATCGCGGCACCGGCCGTCGCACCCGCACGGCGCTTGCGCCGGTTTGGTCGCCCGCCGCCCGCCGGATCGGCCCGCACACCCAGGCGCGACACATCCTGCGTCAGCTCGGAGAACAGCTCCGTGTCCGTCACCCGCAGTTCCGTACCGAAGAGCGTCGACAGGGCCGGCCTCGGCCGCCCCGTCTGGAGCGACACGACCTCGCGCAGCACCCCCGTCAGCTGCTCGGCCATCTCCGTCGCCGAGGCGAACCGCCGCGCCGGATCCGGGTCGGTGGCCCGCACCAGCAGCCGGTAGAACGACTCGTACGTCCGGAACACCTCGATGTTGTCCGGGTCCGGCAGCGAGTCCACGAAGACGTTCGTGTACCCCTGGAAGTCGAACGTGAGCACCGCGAGCGTCCGCGCGACCGTGTACAGGTCGGAGGCGACCGACGGGCCGACCTCCGCGACCTCGGGCGCCTGGTAGCCCACGGTGCCGTAGATGGCCGACTCCTCGTCGTCCATCCGGCGCACCGCGCCCATGTCGATCAGCTTGAGCTGGTCCTCGGTCTGGATCGCGTTGTCGACCTTGAAGTCGCAGTACAGCAGATTCCGGCTGTGCAGATGACCGAGCGCCTCCAGGGCCTCGATCCCGTACGCGCACGCCTGTTCGACCGGCAGCGGGTCGCGCTTTCCGGCCGGGGTGCGGCGCTCGTTCGCGATCTCCTTGAGCGCCTTGCCGCCGACGTACTCCATCACGATGTAGCCGTCGAGCGAGCCGGTCCGCTGGTCCAGGTGCTCGACGAAGTTGTAGATGCGGACGATGTTGGAGTGCTCGATCTCCGCGAGGAAGCGGCGCTCCGATATGGCCGCCGCCATCGCGTCCTGGTCCCCGGTGTCCAGCAGGCCCTTGAGGACCACCCAGCGGTCGGAGACGGCACGGTCCACCGCGAGGTAGACCCAGCCGAGCCCGCCGTGCGCCAGACAGCCCGCGACCTCGTACTGCCCGTGCACGATGTCACCGCCGCGCAGCTTCGGTACGAAGGAGTAGGGGTGGCCGCACTTGGTGCAGAACCCCTCGGTGCGGCCCGCCCGTTCGCCGCGCGCGCGGCCCACCGGGGCCCCGCAGTCGGAGCGCGAACAGAACCGCTTGCGCTCGGGGACCTCGGGATTCTCCATCACGGCGGTACGCGGATCGGGGCGCGGCACGTCCGGGACCTGCACCAGGCCCACGCCCAGCCTGCCCCGGCCGGAGGAGCCGGACGCGGTCCCCGAGGAGCGCACCGACACCGAACGGGACGTCGAGGCACCGGACAGCGAGCGCGACAGCCGCCCGGAGACGGAACGCCGCGAGGTCGACGAGCGGGACGAGGCGCGCGAACTCGACCGCTGTGACGTGCTGCGGCTGCCGGCCCGGCCGCCGCCCGCGATGCCGGTGGGCGGCGAGGCGACCATCCCGTCGCCGGATTCCCGGTTGTGCCCGGACGGGGGAGACCCCGCCGGTGGGACGACCGGCGCCAGACCGCAGGTGTCGCAGTACAGCTCACCGCCGCCCATGTCCTCGTAAACGCCCTCGCACGCGGGGCGCTGGCACTGCGTACTCATCGTGTATCCCCCTGTTCGCCCCGCCGGTCCTCCGGTGAGGACGGCCGCTGCGGTGTCAGCAGTTCCGCGGCCGCCTGCTGATAGCGCAGCACCGCCTGCCCGGCGACCCGCAGATCGCACGGGGCGCTCCACAGCATCCGGCGCGCGGCGTCGTACCGCTCGATCAGCACCGGGTCCTCCGCGAGACCGTGCCGGGCGACCTTCGCCTTGTACGCGTCGAGCCGTCCGCGCAGCTCCGCACGGACCGCGAGCGGCGCCGTGACGGACGTCAGTGACTCTCGGGCCCGCATCAACTCGTCCTCGGCCTCCCGCTCCAGTGACTCCAGGAGCGGTGAGAGCCGGTGCCACTGCGCGTACCTGCGGTAGTCGGACGCGGCCGCGAGCCGCTCCTGCAACGCCGTCGGCGGGCCGCTGACCGCGGGCACCTCGGACGCGGCGATCTTCGCCAGCACCTCACCGCGCGCCGAGCGCGCCTCGGCCAGGGTGCGGTCCGCCCGCGAGAGGACGTCCCGCAGCTGGACCAGGCGCTGTTCGGCGTCCTGCCGGACCGCGAGCACCGCCTCGATCTCCCGGCGCACGTCCTCCAGGGCACGGGCCGCCCGGTCGTAGCGGATGGTGTCGGGACGGCCGCCGCCGGGCGCCGCGCTGCCGGGGCCCGGCAGCCAGAACGCCAGCGGGTCGGAGATCACCTGCGTCCGCAGCGTGGTCAGCTCCTGGGTGATCTCCGCCAGGTCGTCGCCCGCCGGATGCTCACCGGGACGCACCCCCACCGAGTGCGCCAGCGAGCGTGTCCGGTGCAGTTCGGCGGCGAGCAGATCTATCCGGGCGGGCAGCGCGGACCATACGGAGTCCGAGGCGACGACCATGTCCAGCGAACGCGCGTACAGCTCGTTCATCCGGCTCACCAGCTCCTCCAGCGTGAACCGCTCGGAGAGCCGGGCCGGACCGGTGATCGAGGGATCGGTCACCGCCGCGGTGTTCGCCACGGTGATGTCGTCGCCGCGCAGCAGCCCGGTCAGGGCGACCAGGTCGTCCCGGTTCGGGTAGCGCCTGCGGGCCCGCACCTCGCGGGCCTGGGCGAGCGCCCCCGCGTAGGCGTCGAAATAGCCCCACAGCAGCGTGATCGACCGGTCGGTCGTGGCCCAGCGGTCCCGGGTCACCCCGGTCAGCTCGGCGCCCTCCAGGAGCCGGCGCCCGGCATGGTCCTGCAGGGCGAGGAGCGAGGTCTCGATCGCCTCGTGCTCCGCACCGAGCCGGGCCAGCGCACGGTCCGCCTCGTCCCGGTCCATGACCGGGCCGGGGGGCTTCCCCGCGAAGCCGGGGAAGGATCCCGCCACGCCCATCGATCATCTCTCCGCTCTCCCCGCCGGGCCGTGGGCCCGGACGGGATCAGTTGCTCCGGTACTTGGGCTCCGGCGGTGCCTTGATCCCGGGCAGTCCGGTCGCCAGCCACGTGCGGTACGACACCATCCAGTCGCTGTCCTTCCCGCCCCGGCGATAGTCGTCCAGCACGGCGTTGACGCGGGCCACCAGGTCGTTCGCGCCCTTCTTCGTCGCCACGCCGTAGTACTCGGTGGTGAACGGGGCGCCCTTGAGGACCACCGCCGGATCCTGCGCGGCCTGACCGGCCGCCAGGGCGTTGTCCGTGACGACGGCGTCGACCTCGCCGAGCTGGAGACGGACCAGGCAGTCCAGCTGATTGGGCACGGTCAGCTGGTCCTTGTCCCGCCCGGTGCCGTCGGACTCGTCCTTGAAGACCGCACCGTAGGACTGCTTCTCCAGCGCCTCGTACGCGGTGGAGCCCTCGGCGGTGCAGACCCGCTTCCCCTTCAGGGAGGAGTCGTACCCCGTGATCGTCGATTTCTTCGGGGCGAGCACCTGCTGCCCGGCCTGGAAGTAGGCCGTGGAGAAGGAGACCTGGTCCAGCCGCTTGCAGTTGATCGTCATCGTCCGCACGACGACGTCGACCCGGTCGTGCTCCAGGGCCGCTATGCGCTGGTTGGTGGGAATGGCCCGGAAGATCACCGCGTCGGGGTCGCCCAGGATGTTCCCCGCGATGGCCCGCACCAGGTCGATGTCGAAGCCTTCGAGCGTGCCGGTGTCCGGGTTGCGATAGCCCCACCGGAAGCTGTTCTGGTCGACACCGGCGATCAGCTTGCCGCGCTTGCGGATCTTCTCGATGCTCGGCCCGCCCGCGCTCGACGGCGGCAGACTCGCCTCCGGGTCGGTGCACGCCTCGGCCCGAGCGGGCACCGCCGACGCCGTCCCCGGGCCCGCGGTGTTCACGCCGAAGGGGTCGGCTCCGCCGTGGGAGAGCGGCAGCAGGGTGAGCGAGGCCGTGACGGCACAGGCCACGGCCATGCCCGTCACCCCGCCCCAGCCACGCAGCCTGCCGCGCGCCGCCCGGTCCTTCACCCCGGTCATCGCTGCCCCTCTCACCGGTATTCCGAGAGCCTGCGGTTGACCCCGAGGGCGGCGGCGGCCGCGCCCAACACGGCCAGGGCACCGGCCCCGATCGGCAGCCCGCCCAGCGCCCCGCGTCCGTCGGTCGCCGACCGGGTGAAATCGCCCTGCTCAAGAGCGAGTGCCTTTTCGAGCGCCATGTCCACTCGCCGGAACGACTGGCCCGTGGAGTCCTTCGTGCCGATGATCTGCACCAGCGCACCCTCGTAGTCGCCCTGGTCGTCGGTCGCACGGGCCTTGCGGTGGCGGTCCTGCCACTCGGACGCACTGGTGATGGCCTTCGCCACCGGCTCGCTCCCCCGGAAGTCGTCGGCGAGCTTCTCGGCCCTCTTCAACTGCGCGTCGAGGGCCTTCATGCCCGTGGTGTAGTCGGTCTCGTACTGGTCGCCGGTGCCGTCCGCGGTCAGTACGGCACCGCGGGCGACCAGGGTGAGGTTCTCATTGGCGCGCGCCTTCAGGGAGTTGATCCGCGCGTTGTTGAGGACATCGAGTGACTCCTGCCCGTGGACCATCGCGGCACGCAGTTCGGTACGCGCCACCGTATGCCCCACCGCCAGCCACAGCAGCAGCACGGTCGTCGCGGCCGTCGCCGCCAGCAGGCCGTGGTTGAAGACCCTGTTCGTACGACGGTAGTTGCGCCGCT
Source organism: Streptomyces sp. NBC_01433 (assembly GCF_026340105.1). Taxonomy (NCBI): domain Bacteria; kingdom Bacillati; phylum Actinomycetota; class Actinomycetes; order Kitasatosporales; family Streptomycetaceae; genus Streptomyces; species Streptomyces sp. NBC_01433. Next base: position 4,045,760 of record NZ_JAPEPM010000001.1, read on the forward strand.
GCGTCCACACCAGCGCGCCCAGCGCCACGATCCCGGTCAGCAGCGAGAAGTACGGAAACCGCCGGGCGTCGGCGGAGTCGCGGCCGAGCCGCCCCGTCTCCGCGACGTACAGCCGCTCGGCGGCGGGCAGCAGTTCGTCGGTCATCTTCTGGTTCGCGTACCGGAGATAGGCCCCGCCCAGCGGCAGACCCTGCCGGTTGTTCGCGCGGGCCCGCTCGATCAGTCCGGTGTAGACCGGGAGCAGTTCGTTCAGCGTGGTGATCTCGTGCCCGGACGTGGTCGTGGCGTCCGTGTTCGCGGCGGCCTTCACCAGCAGCCGCGAGGTGTCCTTGATGTCCTTCTCGTACTGCTCGTGCACATCCCTGGGCTCCTGGGCGCCCGCCAGGAAGCCGCTCGCCGCCATCGTGTCCGCGTCGGCGAGCGAGCGGTAGATGTCCGCCGCGTCCGCGCTCAGCGGTTGACTGCGGCTGACCACGTCATCGGCCGCGGAGGCCCGGCCCGAGATCTCCAGGGCCGTCACCGCTCCGAACGCCACGACCAGCAGCGCCAGTACGGCTCCGATGATCTGGAGCCGTCCGGGCTCGGTCGTCGCCGCGTCCCGCAGCCGCTCCGTCCGCCCGGTCCAGGCACCGCGGCGCTGCGCGGGTACGGGCCCGGACGTCCGGGCGGGCGCGGACAGCTCGCCGGGCGCGGACGGCTGAGCCTGCTCCGCCTGCGAGCCCCCGATCGGCGGGTATGTCACTTGACCTCCCCCTCGGTCACTGACGGCGGTCCGGCCCCCCGGCCGATCGGAGGACTGGTACCCGGCCAGAAGTATGGCCGCAGGGAACGGAGTCCATACGGAGAACGCCTGGATCCTGTATCGGTCCACGCATTCGATCAGGGCGAGCGCAGTCGATCAAGACGATCGCCGTAACAAGCCCTGAAACATCCCCGTCAGCGCTGCCGAAGCATCCCCGAAGCGGACAGAATCCCCACCAGGAACACGTTCGGGACCACTGATCGGTTCCCCTACGCCCAGGGGCGCCTCACGGCGCGAACGCTGTGAGACGCCCCACGGGAGTGTCCAGTGTGTCAGGTGTACTGGGCGCGCAGCCTCCGGTGCACCTCGGGCGCCGCACCCACGTGGTCCAGGCCGAGCAGCGCGGCCCCCAGGACCGGCGGCTGCGACACCACCCGGACCACCGCCTTCGGGGCCCGGTCCGCGAGGAGTTCGGCGATCCTGGAGTCCAGCTGCGGGTGGCGTGCGGCCAGCACACTGCCGCCCAGGAGCACCGGCGCCTCCTCGTCCAGCAGACCGAGGCGGGTCAGCGCGACCGAGGCCATCGCGACGACCTCCTCCGCCAGCCGGTCCACCACGGAGCCCGCCAGCGGGTCACCGGCCGCACTCGTGGCGAACAGCACCGGGGTGAGCTCATGGCGCCGCTCGTACGGGATCCCCCCCCGGTGCAGCGCCTCGATCAGCGCGTACATCGAGTCGAGCCCGAAGTGGCCGGGCAGCGTACGGACCAGTTCCGTCGGCCCGCCGCGGCCGTCCTCGGCCCGCGCGGCCAGCCACAGGGCCTCCTCCGCCAGCCCCGAACCGCCGCCCCAGTCACCGGATATGCGGCCGATCGCGGGGAAGCGGGCGGTGCGCCCGTCCGGCACCATGCCGACGCAGTTGATCCCGGCGCCGCAGACCACCGCGACGCCCCGCGGCTCGTCCACCCCGGCCCGCAGTATCGCGAAGGTGTCGTTGCGCACCTCCACCGTGCCGGCCCAGCCACGGGCGAGCAGAGCCTCGGTCAGCTCCGCCTCCTCGACCGGGAGATCGGCGTTGGCCAGACACGCGGACACATGCCCGATGTTCCCGATGGGCCCACCGACGGCGGCGACCGCCCGGTCCAGGATCGAGGACAGGACGTCCACGGCCGCCGCCACCCCGACGGCGGGCGGCTGGAAACCGCCGCCCCGGGCCGTGGACAGCACGCTTCCGTCCTCGCCGATCAGAGCCACATCGGTCTTGCTGTTCCCCGCGTCGATGGCGACGACCGAGACATTCACGCCCACGCGAAGTGCTCCCGGTTGTGCGCGATCAGCCGGTCGGTGAGGCCCTCGGCGTACTCGTACTGGCCGACCAGCGGATGCGCGAGCAGCGCCTTGAAGACCCGGTCCCGGCCGCCGCGCAGCGCGGCTTCCAGGGCGAGGTCCTCGTACGCCGTGACATGACCGATCAGACCGGCGTACAGCGGGTCCAGCGCCGGGACGGCGAGCGGGGTCGCGCCCGTGCCGTCGACCCGGGCCTGCACCTCGATCACCGCGTCGTCCGCCAGGAACGGCAGCGTCCCGTTGTTGTACGTGTTGACCACCTGCACCGCGGAACCGCCGCCGCCGAGCAGCGAGGCCGCCAGGTCCACGGCCGCCTCCGAGTAGAAGGCGCCGCCGCGCTTGCCGAGCAGGGCCGGCTTCTCGTCCAGGGTCGGGTCGCCGTACATCTCCAGGAGTTCCTTCTCCATCGCCGCGACCTCGGCGGCCCGGGACGGCTTGGTGCCGAGCTCCCGGACGACCTCGTCGTGCGCGTAGAAGTACCGCAGGTAGTACGAGGGGACGACGCCCAGCCGGTCCACGATGGCGCGCGGCATGTGCAGATCGTCGGCGATGGCGTCGCCGTGCTCGGCCAGCAGCTTCGGCAGGACGTTCTCGCCCTCGGGGCCGCCCAGGCGCACCCCGAGCTCCCAGGTCAGGTGGTTCAGTCCGACGTGGTCCAGGTGGACCTCGCCGGGGGTGACGTCGAGCAGCGCGGCGAACTTCCGCTGGAAGCCGATCGCCACGTTGCACAGGCCGACGGCCTTGTGCCCGGCCTGGAGGAGCGCCCGGGTGACGATGCCGACGGGGTTGGTGAAGTCGATGATCCAGGCGTTCGGGTTCGAGCGGCGGACCCGCTCGGCGATGTCGAGGACGACGGGCACCGTGCGCATCGCCTTGGCGAGGCCACCGGCGCCGGTGGTCTCCTGGCCGACGCAGCCGCACTCCAGCGGCCAGGTCTCGTCCTTGTTGCGGGCGGCCTGTCCGCCGACGCGCAGCTGGAGCAGGACCGCGTCGGCGTCGGCGACGCCCGCGTCCAGGTCGGAGGTGGTGGTGATCTTCCCCGGGTGGCCCTGCTTGGCGAAGATCCGCCGGGCCAGGCCGCCGACCAGCTCCAGCCGGTCGGCCGCCGGGTCGACGAGCACGAGCTCCTCGACCGGCAGGGTGTCGCGCAGCCGCGCGAAGCCGTCGATCAGTTCAGGTGTGTAGGTGGACCCGCCACCAACTACTGCGAGCTTCATGGTCAGCCCTTTACTCCGGTCAGTGTGACGCCCTCGACGAATGCCTTCTGGGCAAAGAAGAAGACGGCGATCACGGGGGCCATGACCAGTACGGTCGCGGCCATGGTCAGATTCCAGTTTGTGTGGTGTGCGCCCTTGAAGGATTCGAGGCCGTAACTGAGCGTCCAGGCGGCCGGGTTCTCGGAGGCGTAGATCTGTGGGCCGAAGTAGTCGTTCCAGGCGGCGAAGAACTGGAACAGCGCGATCGCCGCGATGCCGGGCTTGGCCATCGGCAGAACGACCCTGATCAGCGTGCGGAATTCACCGCAGCCGTCGACCTTGGCCGCGTCGAGGTACTCGTTGGGGATGGTCAGGAGGAACTGCCGCAGCAGGAAGATGGAGAACGCGTCACCGAAGGCCATCGGGATGATCAGCGGCCAGAGGGTGCCGGACAGGTCCAGCTGCTTGGCCCAGAACAGGTACATCGGGATGATGACGACCTGCGGCGGCAGCATCATCATCGAGATGACCAGCATCAGCGACAGCTTGCGGCCGCGGAAACGGAACTTGGCGAGCGCGTACGCCACGGGCACGGACGACACCACCGTCAGCACGGTGCCGACCCCCGCGTACAGCAGGGTGTTGCGCCACCAGGTCAGGAAGCCCGGGGTGTCGAAGACCTGCTTGTAGTTGCCCCACTCCCAGGTGTTCGGGGTGAGGTCGCGGGTCAGCGCCTGCTGGTCGGTCATCAGCGAGGTCAGGACCACGAAGACGAACGGCAGCACGAAGAAGAGCGCGGCCGCGACCCCGAGCGAGTGCACGGCGATCCAGTGCAGCAGTGCCTTGCGGCGCGCGGTGCGCGCGGCGGGCGTGGGGCCGTCGGTCACCCGGGCGGCGGGCTTGTCGAGGAGTTGGGTCATGACTCAGTCACCGGCCTGGAGAAGGTTGTTGCGGCCGCGCATCAGCAGCGCGGTGAAGGTCATGGCCAGGGCGAACAGGACGAGGGCGACGACACAGGCGGAGCCGTAGTCGAAGCGCTGGAAGCCGAGGTTGTAGACGAGCTGCGGAAGTGTCAGTGTCGACTTGTCGGGATAGCCCGGTTCGAAGGCCTGGCCGGAGCCGCCGATGATGCCGGAGGCGACCTTCCCCGCGACCAGTGGCTGTGTGTAGTACTGCATCGCCTGGATCACTCCGGTGACCACCGCGAACAGCACGATCGGCGAGATGTTCGGCAGCGTGACGAAGCGGAACTTCTGCCAGGGCGAGGCGCCGTCCAGCTCGGCGGCCTCGTACTGCTCCGTCGGCACGTCCAGCAGCGCGGCCATGAAGATGACCATCAGGTCGCCGATGCCCCACACCGCGAGCATGGTGAGCGCCGGCTTGGACCAGGAGGCGTCGTTGAACCACCCGGGCGTCGGCAGCCCCAGGTCGCCGAGGATCGAGTTGACCGGCCCCGTCCCGGGGTTGAGCAGGAAGACGAAGGCCAGCGTCGCGGCGACCGGCGGCGCCAGGTACGGCAGGTAGAACAGGGTGCGGAAGACGCCCGTACCCGACTTGATCTTGGTGATCAGCATGCCGATGCCGAGGCCGAAGATGACCCGGCAGGTGACCATGACCAGGACCAGCCAGAGCGTGTTGCGCAGTGACGGCCAGAACATGGGGTAGTCCTCGAAGACATACCTCCAGTTCGTGAGGCCGTTGAAGACCGGGGCCCCGAAACCGTCGTAGTCCATGAAGGAGAAGTAGACGGTCGAGATCATCGGGTACGCGAAGAAGACGGTGAACCCGATCAGCCACGGCGACATGAAGGCCGCTGTCCGAAGGGCCGACCTGCGGCGCTTGGAGCGGAGCGTGTGCGTTGTCATCGTGCTGCTACTTAGCCTTGGCGATGTCGGTGTCGATCTGCTTCGCGGTCTTCTCCAGGCCGGCCTTGAGGTCCTTCACCGCGCCCTTCTCGTACTGGTAGCCGAAGTCCTGGATGGTCTGCTGGTACGTCGCGCCGTTGATGGCCCCGTCCGGGGTGTTGGACTTGGGGTGCTGGGCGATGTCCAGGAAGGTCTTGAAGCGCGGGTCGAACTTCAGGTCGGGCGACTTCAGCGCCTCGAAGGTGGAGGGCACGTTGCGGATGCCGTTGGCGAAGTCGACGACGGCCTTGGTGTCGCTGGTCATGAACTTGACCAGCTCCCAGGCGGCGTTCTGCTTCTTGCTGGCCGGGGCGATGCCCATGATCGTGCCGGACAGGAAGCCCTTGCCGTAGCTGTCGGCCTCGTCGTCGGCGACGGGCATCGGCGCGACGCCGATCTCGAACGGCACCTTGGCGTCCTCGGCCATGCCCAGCCGCCACTCGCCGTCCAGCTGCATGGCGACCTGACCGGTCTGGAACGGGTGCTTGGAGCCCCACTCGTCACCGAAGGTGCCGCGGTACTTCTCCAGCTTGTCGTAGCCGCCGAGGTCGGCGACCAGCTTCTTCTGGTACGTGAACATCTTCGCGAAGGACGGGTCCTTGGCGATGTTGGACTTGCCGTTCTCGTCGAAGTACTTGTGGTCCCACGAGGACATGTAGTGGTCGGCGACCGTCTCGTAGCCGTGGAAGGTCGGCATGAAGCCGAGCTGCTGGTAGCTGTCGCCCTTCTCGACGGTCAGCCGCTTCGCGACGCTCGCCAGCTCGGACATCGTCTTCGGCGGCGCGGTGATCCCGGCCTTCTCGAAGGCGTCCTTGTTGTAGTACAGCCCGTACGCGTCGGCGAGCAGCGGCAGGGCGCAGCGCTTGCCCTCGAACTGGGTGTAGTCCAGCAGAACCTTCGGGAAGGTCTTCTCCAGGTCGAGCTTCGACTTCTCGATGAAGGGCGTCAGATCGGCGAACGCGCCGGACGAGCAGAACTTGCCGACATTGGACGTGGTGAAGGACGACACCACGTCGGGGCCCTTCGAACCGCCCGCGCGCAGCGACTGGTTCAGCTTGTCGTCATTGATGTTCCCGATGACGTGGACCTCGATGTTCGGGTGGGCCTTCTCGAACCGGTCGACGTTGTCCTGGACCGCCTTGACCTCGGCGGGCGCGCTCCAGCCGTGCCAGAAGTTGATCGTGGTCTTCGCGTTCGGATCGTCGTTCGCGGCGGTCTCGGACTGGCCGGTACACGCGGTGGCAAGAACCGAGATCGCGGCGACGGCGACAGCGGCGGTGGTGGTCAGACGGCTTTTGCGCATGACGGGACTCCCAGGGACAGGGACAGGGGATGGAAGCAGGGGACGAGCGAGGAAAAGAAAGAGGAGAAAGAAGAGGAGAAAGAAGAGGGGAAGGCGGTGCGGCGGATCAGCGCGAGGTGTCGAACACTTCGTCGCGGGTATCGGAGAGGGCCCTTTCCAGGGCACCCCGCAGGACCGGATGCCGGTCGATCTCGCCGAGGACGAGACGGGGCCGGGAGGCGGCGAGTTCGGCGAGCTCGGACTGGATCAGGGACCGCAGGAGTTCGCCGCCCGCGGAGACCAGCTCACCGGAGAGCACGATCAGCCCGGGGTCGAGCACGGCGGTGACGGAGGCGAGACCGGTGGCGAGCCGCTGGGCGTACTGGCGCAGCAGCTCGGTCAGCGGCTCGTCCCGCTCGTACGCGGCGGTGGCCCGTACCAGCAGGGCGGCGGCGACCTCGGGGTAGGGCGTCTGAGGGGTGTCGATGCCGAGCGACCTCGCGAGCCGCGGCAGCGCCTGGGCGCCCGCCAGCTCCTGGAAGCCGCCGCTGTTGGCCTTCACCACCTGGCGTACGAGCGGAGTGCCCGGCACCGGAAGGAAGCCGACCTCGCCCGCGCCGCCGGTGAAGCCGCGGTGCAGCCGTCCGTTGATGACGAGGGCGGCGCCGAGGCCCTCCTCGTTCCACAGCAGGACGAAGTCCTCGTTGCCGCGGGCCGCGCCGAGCCGCTGCTCGGCCACGGCGACCAGATTCACATCGTTCTCGTACTCCACCGGCATGGGCAGGAACGCGGCCAGCTCGTCCAGCAGCGTGGTGGAGTGCCAGCCGGGCAGGTGCGAGGCGTACCGCAGGCGGCCGGTACCGGGGTCGAAGGCGCCCGGCGTGCCGATGACCACGCGGTGCACGTCGGAGCGGGTGAGCCCGGCGTCCTTGACCGCGCCGTCCAGCGCTTCGGTCACCTGGCGCACCACGCTGTCGGCGCGGCGGCCGGGGGTGCGCAGCTCGAACTCGCCGACGGTTCCACCGGTCACATCGGCGACCGCGGCGACGATCCGCTGGGCGTTCACATCGAGCCCGGCGACATGGGCGGCCCGCGCGTTCACGGTGTACAGCTGCGCGTTGGGCCCGGGGCGCCCCTCGCTGGTCCCGGTGGCCACGACCAGACCGGCCGCCTCCAGCCGGGCCAGCAGCTGGGAGGCGGTGGGCTTGGACAGCCCGGTCAGCTTCCCGATCTTCGTCCGGGAGAGCGGGCCGTGTTCCAGGAGCAGGTCGAGGGCGGCCCGGTCGTTCATGGCGCGCAGGACGCGTGGCGTACCCGGTGTGGTTCCCGCCATGATCGATGCACCGCCCTCTGTTAGGAAACTTTCCTATTCGGTGAGAGGACGGTATGGCGCAGGTCACCGGACCGTCAATGGTTCACACCCCTGTGGCAACCAAAGCGTTACCTGGAACGGTGACCGCACCCGCCGAACGGTCCAGGGGCGCCCCGCGAACCGCCGCGGGGCGCCCCTGGACCGTTATTACGGTTATGACGGGCAGGTGTTACTTCGTGATGCTCGGTGGCGCTATCGGGGTCGCGGCCATCGACTGCGGCGAGGTCGACGAGGCGTACGCGGACGGGGCGGCCATTCCGGCCGTCGGGTCCGGGGCCGACACGCCGTCCGCCTGGACCGGCACGGTCCCGACCATCCGGATGCCCGCCTCGTCCAGCGCCTGCTTGATCCGCCAGCGCAGCTCCCGCTCCACGCCCAGCGCCTTGCCCGGCATCGTCTTCGCGGTGACCCGGACCGTCATGGAGTCCAGCAGGACGGCGTCCAGGCCGAGGACCTCCACCGGGCCCCACAGCCGCTCCGCCCACGGGTCCTCCTTGGCCATGGTCTCCGCGGCGGCGGTGATCGCCTCGCGGACCCGGTCCAGGTTCTCCGTGGGACGCACCGTCACATCGACCCCGGCGGTGGACCAGCCCTGGCTGAGGTTGCCTATCCGCTTCACCTCGCCGTTGCGGACGTACCAGATCTCACCGTTGTCGCCGCGCAGCTTGGTGACCCGCAGGCCCACCTCGATGACCTCACCGGAGGCGACGCCCGCGTCGACCGTGTCGCCGACGCCGTACTGGTCCTCCAGGATCATGAACACCCCGGACAGGAAGTCGGTGACGAGATTGCGCGCGCCGAAGCCCAGCGCGACTCCGGCGACACCGGCGGAGGCCAGCAACGGCGCCAGATTGATCTGGAACGCGCCCAGGATCATCAGGGCGGCCGTGCCCAGAATCAGGAACGAGGTCACCGAGCGCAGGACGGAGCCGATGGCCTCCGAGCGCTGACGGCGGCGCTCCGCGTTGACCAGCAGGCCGCCCAGCGCGGTGCCCTCCACCGCCTGGGCGCTGCGGTTCATCCGCTCGATCAGGTTGGTCAGGGCCCGGCGGATCACGTAGCGCAGCACGATCGCGATCGCCGCGATGAGCAGAATGCGCAGACCGGTGTTCAGCCAGGTGGACCAGTTCTCCTCGACCCAGCCCGCGGCGTTGCCGGCCTGCTTGGCGGCTTCGTCCAGCGAGCCGCCCGGCTCGGGTGACGGGGCTACGGCCAAGAGGACGGACAGGGACACGGTGGGAACCTCCAACGGGGGGCGACGGCTGACCAACCACACTAACGAAGCCGGTGGAGTGGATCGTTGCCGCTCTCGGGGGAGAGACACGTCTCACCTGGGAACGGAGTGGGTGTGGCCGATCGCACAGTGCGGGCGGCCACCCTGGTGAAGCACCTGTTCCGGTGGGCCGTGGCGCGCCTCCGGGCGGGTGGTGAGAAAAATCCTCCCGGCCCGTTACCCGCACGTGGTGGCGCTTTGACCAGGCAGGAGGAGAGACTGAGATCGGATCGTCCCGGCGCGAGCCACGCGCCGCCGGCGTACAAGGAGGCATCCACCGTGCCGCACGTCCTGGTTCTCAACGCGTCGTACGAGCCGCTCGGCGTCGTACCGCTCCGTCGCGCGCTCGTCCTCGTGCTGGAGAACAAGGCGATCTGCCTGGAGGAGTCCGGCTCCTTCCTGCACAGCGCCACCCGTGCTCTGCCGGCGCCCAGCGTCGTCCGCCTCAAGCGATTCGTACGGGTCCCCTACCGGGGGCCCGTTCCCCTGACGCGCCGCGCGCTGTTCGCCAGGGACGGCGGGCGCTGCATGTACTGCGGAGCCGCCGCGACCAGCGTCGACCATGTCATTCCGCGAAGCCGCGGTGGACAGCACGCCTGGGACAACGTGGTGGCGGCCTGCCGCCGCTGCAACCACGTCAAGGCCGACCGGCATCTGCCCGAGCTGGGCTGGCGGCTGCGCCATCAGCCCGCCCCGCCGACCGGGCTGGCCTGGCGGATCATCGGGACCGGACACCGCGACCCGCGCTGGCTGCCGTATTTGCAACCGTTCGGCGCGGACGACGTGATGGCCCGGATCGACGGCGTTTCCGCCTGAGCCCCGGGCCTTCGTCGTCCCGGGCGTCGCCACCGCGGAGCCACGGCGCACGCCCGCGGGCGACGGCGCACCTCTACGGGCTACGGCGTGCCTCTACGGGCGACGCGCACCTCTACGGGGCGACGGCGTACGCCTCCACCGACCAGAGGGAGTAGCCGTACTCGGTCGCCCGGCCGTCGCCCTGGACCCTGAGGAAACGGGTGTCCTTCGCGTCCATCCGCACCGATTCGCGCCCGCCCCTGCCTTCCCGCACGGTCGCCGCCGTACGCCAGGTGCGGCCGTCCGCGGAGACCTGTACGCGGTAGCGGGAGGCGTACGCGTCCTGCCAGCGCAGCACCACCTGCCCGAGCCGTACGGGCTCCGCCAGTTCCGTCTGCCACCAGGCGCCGTCCTCGACCGGTGAGGACCAGCGGGTGGCGGGATCGCCGTCGGAGGCCGCCGAGGCGGGGAAGTCCGGGGTCTCGTCGCCGGACGAGGACGCCCTGGCCGTACGCGCCAGATCGGGGCCCGCCGTACGCGGGAACGCCCGGACGGTCAGGGTGCTCTCCTCGCCCCCGAAGGCGAACGGCACCTCGTACTCGCCTGCCGGGGTGTCCGCCGGGACCGTGATGTCCACGGGGACATCGGTACGCGAGCCGCGCGGCACCGTCGTCCGCTTCGGGACCTTCACCTCGATGCCCTTGGGCGCCTTGGCGGTGAGCTCGCCCCGTACCTCGGCGGGGCGCCGCGCGGCCAGCCGGGCCGCCACGCGCTGGGTGCCGCCGCCGATCTCCGCGTCCGTCACCCCGCGTACGAGATCGAGCTTGGCCGCGGGCTCGTCACCGAACCACGGGATCAGGTCCCGCACCTTCAGCGCGCTCCGGTCCACCAGGGGAGCGGCGGGCAGGGCGGGGCTCATGAAGGACGGGGGAGTGGTCCCGGCGCCCTCCGGCAGGCGGACGCGGATCGCGTCCGCCCGCAGCCCCCTCGCCGCCGTCTGGGTCCAGCCGCTCGCCGAGAGTCGGCCCAGCGTCCGCCAGCCCTCGCCCGGCACATGGCCCTCCAGGACCGCGCCGGCGAATCCGCCGCCCGGTTCCGTCATCGCCGTCACGGACTCCACGGGGCGGGCCCGGTTCAGCCGGACGGTGTAGCTGTCCGCGTCGCGGGTGACCGTTCCGGCGGTGCGGTCGGTGCCGTTCCAGCTGTCGGCCGCCTTGCGGGCCCGGTCCAGGAACGGGCCCAGCACGCCCTTGCCGACCGTCGCGCCGCTCGCCGCGATGTCCTTGCGCAGCGGCTCCAGGGCCAGCTGCGCCTGCCAGGCCGCCGCCCCGTCCCCGCGCGCCTGGGCCTGGAGCAGATCGACGGTCAGCTCGCCCGCCTCGCCGTACCGGGCCAGCTGCTCGGTCCACGGCCGCACTTCCTCGTCCAGCCGTCCCTCCGCCGGGGTCTTCAGCCGTTCGGGGGCCTCCCGCATCACGGAGAACGCCGCCCGCAGATCGCGCGCGGCACCGTCCCGGACCGTCGCGTCCGCCGCCCGGGACTTCCAGAACGCGGTGAGCAGCGGCTGGAGATAGGCGGACTCGTCGCCGCCGAGCACGGAGGTCGCGCTGTTGCCCGCGAGCGCCCGCAGCGCGGCCCGGGTACGGGCGTCCCCGCCCGCCAGGTCGTCGATCGCCGCGTGCCAGGACTCCTGCGGCCGGTACCCCTTCGGGTTCCAGGCGAAGTCGGCGGCGGTGAACAGCGGGATGCGGGAGGCGGACGCCTGCTCCATCGCGTTGGCGAGCAGCGCGGCCGAACCGCTCGCCACCGCCGGATCCCGGCCGGTGTACGGGCCCAGGAAGATCCGGTCCTGCGCGTAGTCGTTGACCGGATAGTTGTCCATGGTGACCAGCGGGTGCCGGAACGCGGCGCGGGCCCCGGCCAGTTCGCCCCCGGTGATGGTCTTCGGTACGACCCCGACCCCGGTCCAGGCCACCTGCACCCGGTCGTCCAGCTCGGCGGCGAGCGCCGTGCGGTAGTCGGTGGCACCGTCCTGGTAGAACTCGGTCGGCAGCACCGACAGCGGGGCCGCGCCGGGGTGACGGTCCGCCAGGTGCTGGGCGAGCGCGCCGGCCACCCGGGCCTGCGCCCTGGCCGCCGCCCGTGGGCCGCTGCCGAAGGTGTCCGCGTCCTGGTCGCAGTGCCATTCGCTGTAGCTGACGTCCTGGAACTGCAACTGGAACACCCGCACGCCCAGCGCCCACATGGCGTCGACCTTGCGGGTGAGCGCCTTGACGTCGGCGTCCGACGCCATGCACATCGCCTGGCCGGGGGAGACGGCCCAGCCGAGCGTCACATGCTCGGCGCGGGCCTTCTCGGCGAGCGCCCGGAAGTCGGCGCGCCGCTCGGCCGGGTACGGGTCGCGCCAGCGGGCCAGCCGATAGGGGTCGTCGCCCGCCGCGTACAGATACCGGTTCTGCTTCGTGCGCCCCATGAACGCGATCTGCGCGAGCCGTTCCTCGCGGGTCCACGGCTGCCCGTAGAACCCCTCGGCCATCCCGCGCACGGCCGTGCCCGGCCAGTCGCGCACCACGACCCCGGCCACGGAGCCGTCGCTCACCAGCTGACGCAGCGTCTGGACGCCGTGGAAGAGGCCGTCCTCGCCGATGCCGTCCAGGGCGACGGTGGAGCGCCCGGCGATCTGGCCGACGGCGATCCGGTAGCCGCCCGCGGGCAGGTCGGCGCGCTCGGGCGCGCGCAGGGTCCGCAGCGCGTCCTGGGCACCCGTGCCGCCGATCCGGACGACCGGGCCGCGGCCGGGCAGGCCCTCGTGCAGGGTCCGTACGCCCGCCTCGCGCAGCACGGCGCGCAGTGCGTCGACGGCGTACGGATCGGCGTCCGCGGCGGCGACGACGGTGACCTCGGTGCCCAGTGGCACGGCCTGCCCTGCGGCCTTGATGCTCTGCGGCCGGGGCCAGACGGACGGCAGCCGCGCGCTGTCGGCGTGGTCGGGAGAGGTGGCGGCCGGCTGGCCGGGTACGACGGGGGCGGCCGTCGCGGCCGGTGCGACGGCCCCGAGCAGTCCGCCGATCACGGCGACGGCGACAGCCGTCGCGTGCTTTCTGCGCCCGAACCGCACGTCGCTCTCCCCTCGTCCCACCGGTGGGCTCCGAGCCCACCACCCGGGACCGAGGGTGTCAATGCGCGTGGCCGGTCTGTCGGATATGCCGGATGTGTTGGCGGGTACGGTCCCTGATGGGCCGTAAGAGGGGCATTGGGGTGGCCGAAAACGCCTCATACCTGCCGTACGGGGGAACGGAATGTGACCTACGGCACGTTGGGCTCGTTGTCATAACGCCTATGTCTCGTCCACGTCTGCGTCCGCCAGGGCTGGGTAGGTCTGCTGTGTCCTGTTCTCCATGGCCAGGAGGCCACCATGCCCGCTTCCGCGCAGCTTCTGCTCTCCGCCCTCTCCAAACAGGTACCGGACCAGGCCGGCTCGGCCCCACTGACCAGTGAGCCTCCCCTGGCGCAGGTCGCACCGCTGATCAGCGAGCTGCCGCTCGCCGACGTCTCCTCCCTGATCGGTGAATCCTCGTTCGCCGACGCCGCCCCCCTGACCAGCGAGCCCCCGCTCGCCGACGCCACCCCGCTCACGAGCGAGCCACCGCTCGCCGCCGTCGCCCCTCTGACCAGCGAGCCGACCGCCCCCGGCACCGCAGGGGGCATGGAGTTCCCTGGAGTCTGAATGGGCTTGTCCCGGCTCGCCGCACTGCATGGCGTCGCCACCTCCTACTCCCCGTCCGCGGGTGTCACGGTGTCCGTCCCCGACGACACGGTCACGGCCGTGCTCGCCGCGCTGGGCGTGGACGTCGGCACCCCCGAGGCCGTACGGAAATCACTGGCGGCCGCCGAATCGGCGGCGGTTTCGCGCCTGCTTCCGCCGACGGTGGTGGTCTGGTCCGGCGAGGCGCTGCCGCCCGCCCTGACCGCGCTGCCCCCCGGCACGACGCTGACCCTCACCCCGGAGCCCGAACCGGGCCAGGGGAGCGGACGGGCACCGCGGCCGCTGCGGATGCGGGTGACGGAGCGGCCGACGGGACTGCCCTCGGTACTGGAGGGGCTGGAGGCGCCGTCGACGGCGCCGGAGCGGCCGTCAGCGGTACGGGAAGGGGCCTCGGGATTTCCCGCGCAGGGCGCACCCGCCGCCGGGACCGAGGGTTCACCCGTCCCCTCCTGGTGGACCGGCCCGCCCCACGGTGTCCACCGCCTCGCCGTCCGCACCCCGGACCGCAGCAGCGCCACCGTCACACTCGTCGTCGCCCCGCCCCGCGTCCCGCAGCCGCCCGCCCGCACCCACGGCTTCCTGGTCCAGCTCTACTCCCTGCTCTCCGGCCGCTCCTGGGGCATGGGCGACCTCGGCGACCTGGCCGACCTCGCCGCCTGGTCCGGGCGGACGCTCGGATCCGGATTCGTCCAGGTCAACCCGCTCCACGCCGCCGTACCGGGCAGACCCACCGACCCGTCCCCCTACCGCCCCTCCTCGCGCCGCTTCCCCGACCCCGTACATCTGCGGGTCGAGTCGATCCCCGAGTACGGGCACGTCCAGGACCGGGCCACCCTGGACGACCTCCGACAGGACGCCGCGTCCCTGCGCGAAGCCGTACTGAACAAGGGCGCGCTCATCGACCGGGACGCCGTCTGGGAGCTCAAGCGGCAGGCCCTGGAGCTCATCCACGAGGTGCCGCTGACCCCCGGCCGGCGCGCCGCGTACTGCGACTTCCTGGCCGAGCGGGGGCAGGCCCTGGAGGACCACGCCCTGTGGTGCGCCCTCGCCGAGGTGCACGGCTCCGACTGGCACGCCTGGCCCGCCGCCCTGCGTGACCCCCGCTCCGCGGAGACCGCCCGCGCCCGCGCCGGGCTCCTGGACCGGGTCGACTTCCACTCCCGGCTCGCCTGGCTGACCGCCACTCAGCTCGCCGACGCCCAGCGCGCCGCCGAGGACGCCGGGATGGAGATCGGGATCGTCCACGACCTGGCCGTCGGCGTGCACCCCACGGGCGCCGACACCTGGGCCCAGCGGGACGCCTTCGCGCAGGGGATGTCCATCGGCGCGCCCCCGGACGCCTTCAACGCGCGCGGCCAGGACTGGGGGCTGCCCCCGTGGCGCCCCGACGTCCTCGCCGCGACCGGCTACGCCCCCTACCGCGGCCTCCTGCGCGGGCTGTTCGGCCACGCGGGCGCCCTGCGCATCGACCACGTGATGGGCCTCTTCCGGCTCTGGTGGGTGCCCGAGGGCAGGCCGCCCACCGAGGGGACCTACGTCGCCCAGGACGGCGAGGCGATGCTCGCCGTGCTCGTCCTGGAGGCGCACCGGGCCGGGGCGGTCGTCGTGGGGGAGGACCTCGGCACCGTCGAACCGGGCGTACGCGAGGCGCTCGCCCGGCGGGGCGTGCTCGGCACCTCCGTGCTCTGGTTCGAGCGCGACTGGGACGGCACCGGCCGCCCGCTGCCGCCGCGGAACTGGCGCCGGGACTGTCTGGCCACGGCCACCACGCACGACCTGCCGTCCACCGCGGCCCGGCTGACCGGCGACCATGTGACGCTGCGCCACCGGCTCGGCCTGCTCACCCGGCCCCTGGAGCAGGAGCTGACCGAGGACGCCACCGACACCGCCGAGTGGCTGGCCTGCCTGGCCCGGCTCCGGATGCTCCCCGAGGGCGACGGTGACGAGGAGGCGGCGGTCCGGGCCGTCCACCGGTTCCTGATGGACACCCCCGCCCGCATGGTCGGCGTCTGGCTCCCGGACACGGTGGGCGACCGCCGCCCGCAGAACCTCCCCGGCACCTGGGACCAGTACCCCAACTGGCGCCTGCCCGTCGCCGACGCCGAGGGACACCCCGTCACCCTGGAGGAGCTGGCCGTCTCGTCCCGACTGCACGGCCTGATGGACGTCCTGAGA
Source organism: Streptomyces sp. NBC_01433 (assembly GCF_026340105.1). Taxonomy (NCBI): domain Bacteria; kingdom Bacillati; phylum Actinomycetota; class Actinomycetes; order Kitasatosporales; family Streptomycetaceae; genus Streptomyces; species Streptomyces sp. NBC_01433. Next base: position 4,061,611 of record NZ_JAPEPM010000001.1, read on the forward strand.
CCCCGAAAGGGTCATACGGCACCCCCGGGCGCGCGTCGCTCCTAGTCGTTCGCTACGTTTGCACCGTGGACAAGAAGAACGCTATGCGCGCCGGCGCCGTCGCGGCCGGTACGACGCTGATGATGCTGCTCATGTCGTCCCCGGCGCTCGCGCTGACCCGCGACGACGGTGACGACCCGGGGCCGGGCCTGAGCGCGATGGAGACCATCGGTCTCTATGTCGTGGCGCCCATCGCCCTGTTCTTGGTGATCACGGGCCTGGTCATGGTCCTGGACAAGTCCAAGAAGCAGGCCTAGCCACACGCTCTTGACGGGTGCGCCGCGCGGTACGAGGTACCGCGCGGCGCATTCGCGTGTCCCGGCCCAGGTGCCCGTACGGTGCGGTGGCCCACGCGCCCGCCTGCGCGTACGCCGAAGCCCCGGACCGCTCGGCGGTCCATGCGCGCGTGTCCGCCCGGTAGGTTGCGCCCATGACCGAGTGGGACGTCAAGAAGCTCCGTATCCTGCGCACCCTGCGCGACCGGGGCACCGTGACCTCGACCGCCGAGGCGCTGTCGATGACCCCGTCCGCGGTCTCCCAGCAGCTCACCAATCTGGCCAGACAGCTCGGGGTGCCGCTCCTCGAAGCCCAGGGCCGCCGGGTCCGCCTCACCGACGCCGCGCACCTCGTACTCCGCCACGCCGAGGTGGTCTTCGCCCAGCTGGAGCGCGCCGACGCCGAACTGGCCGGCTATCTGCGCGGTGAGGCGGGTGAGGTGCGGGTCGGCGCGTTCTCCACCGCGGTGTCCGCCCTCGTCGTACCCGCGGTCCGGCTCCTGCGCGCCGAGGGCCGGCCGGGTCCCGACGTACGCGTACGGGAGGCCGAGGCTGCACAGGCGTACGAACTGCTCACCTCCGGCGATGTGGACCTGGCGCTCTCCCTCGCCGCGCACGCCCCGACGGCCCGCGACCCGCGCTTCACCCTGCTGCCGCTGCTGGCCGATCCCCTGGACGTGGCGCTCCCGGCGGACCACCGGCTGGCGCACACCCCCGCCCTCCGCCTGGCGGACCTGGCCCGTGACCCCTGGATCTTCGGCGGCTCGGGCCCCTGGTCGCAGATCACCACGGCCGCGTGCGAGGCCGCGGGCTTCGTACCCGAGCAGGCCCACAGCGCCGCCGGGTGGACGGCGATCCTTTCCATGGTCGAGGCGGGCATGGGCATCGCGCTGGTTCCCCGGATGGCGTCGAGGGAGCGCAGCGAGGGCGTGGTGATGCGGGTCCTGGACGCGGACCAGCCGCGACGGCATGTGGTGGCGGCGGTGCGGCAGGGGGCGGAGCGGGGCCCGGCCGTGGCGCGCGTCCTGAAGGCGCTCACCCGGGCCGCCGAATCGTTCAGCTGAACTGAATATCATCTGCGAAAACTTTCGATGGACCTGATGGGTGTGGGCGTAGGACAGTCGTCGCATGACCTTCGACGCGAGCGAGACCACATTCCAGGACACCGACCCGCACGCCAATGACGCGGCCCCCTACGGCGGCGGCGACCCGTACGCCGACTACCGCACCGCCGACGACCTCTCCTTCACCGAACTCGTCGACCTCGCCGACCGCCGCCTCGGCGCGGGCGTGATCGCCGCCAACGACGAGTTCTTCGCCGAGCGCGAGAACCTCCTGATCCGCGAGCGCGCCGTCTTCGACCCCGAGCGCTTCGGGCACAAGGGCAAGATCATGGACGGCTGGGAGACCCGCCGTCGCCGCGGCGCCGACGCGGCCCACCCCTTCCCGGCCCCCGGGGAACACGACTGGGCCATCGTCCGGCTCGGTGCCCCCGGCATCATCCGCGGCATCGTCGTGGACACCGCCCACTTCCGCGGCAACTACCCGCAGCGCGTATCGGTCCAGGCGACCGCGGTGGATGGCGCACCCGGCCCGGACGAGCTGCTGGCCGACGACGTGAAGTGGGAGGAGATCGTCGCGCCGACGCCCGTACGCGGCCACGCCGCCAACGCCTTCGAGATCACCGGCGGCCGCCGCTACACCCACATCCGTCTCCGCCAGCACCCCGACGGCGGCATCGCCCGCCTCCGCGTGCACGGCGAGGTGATCCCCGACCCGGCGTGGCTCGCCGCACTCGGCACCGTCGACCTGATCTCGGTCCTGAACGGCGGCACGTACGAGGACGCCTCGGACCGCTTCTACTCCTCGCCCACCCAGATCATCCTGCCCGGCACCTCCCGCAAGATGGACGACGGCTGGGAGAACCGCCGTCGCCGGGTCCGCGACACCAACGACTGGGTCCGCTTCCGGCTGCCCGCCCAGGGTGCCGTCCGCGCGGTCGAGATCGACACCGCCTACCTCAAGGGCAACGCGGCCGGCTGGATCGCTCTCCAGGGCCGTAACGGCGAGACGGGCGAATGGTTCGAGATCATCCCCCGCACCCGGCTCCAGCCGGACACCCTCCACCGCTTCGTCCTGCGCGCCCAGGCGGTGGTCACCCATGTCCGCCTCGACACCTTCCCCGACGGCGGAGTGGCCCGGATGCGCCTGCACGGCACGCTCACGGAGACCGGCACGGCCGAACTGGCCCGCCGTTACGAGGAGTCGGGCGCCTGAAAACAGGTCAGGGCGCCCACGCCCCACCCTGCTTCCGCCCGGCGGACGGCTGCGCTCGTGCGCCTGCCCGCCGGGCGGATTCCACGCTCCGGACGGCCGAGGGGGACGCCCGGGAAGAGGCCGCGCGGGAGGGGCTAGTCTGCCGTCGGTCCCGTTGCTTCGCTCCCGTGGGGATGGCAGATGGCAGAGCTCGTGCTGTGCACCGGACTGGATCCGGACGAACCGGACTCCGTGACGCTCGTCGTGGTCGTGGCGGAGGAAGCGTCCGAGGACGAGCGCGCCGTCGCGCGGCTCGGGGTGTACGGATACGAAGGCGACGGCTGCCTCTACTTCGTGCAGACGGACGGCTGGGCCGAGCGGCGGCTGGACGGTGAGCTGCTGACCGTGGACATCGTGGCCTACCCCGTCGTACTCAAAGGGCTGGAGGCCGACGCGGAGCTGTTCCCCGAACGGTCCTCGGCCGACCCGGCGGCGCTGCGGCTCCTGCGCGTGAGCGCCCACGTCAGCCCCGGCATGTACGAACGGGCCCAGGACAGCACCGCCGTACTGACGGCACCCGCCGGGAGACCGGCCGAACAGGTCGTGGCGGAGGCCCGGTCCGGCGAGAACTGGCCGCTCATCCTGGCGCCGCCGCCCGAGTAGCCGAGAAACGAAGAAAGGGGCGCCCCCGAAGGAGGCGCCCCTCACGCGTGCGGTGGTGCGCCGCCTACGCGGTCGCCGCCTCCGCGTCCGCGGTCCGGGCCTTCAGAGCACGCTCCACGCCCGACCGGGACTCCGACATCAGACGGCGCAGGGCCGCGCTCGGCTCCGCCGAGGCGAGCCAGGCGTCGGTGGCGTCCAGGGTGGCCTCCGAGACCTGGAGGGCCGGGTAGAGGCCCACCGCGATCTGCTGAGCCATCTCATGGCTGCGCGAGTCCCAGACGTCCTTCACCGCGGCGAAGAACTTCTCCGTGTACGGGGCCAGCAGCTCGCCCTGATCGGTCTGGACGAAGCCGCCGATCACCGCCTCCTGGAGGGAGTTCGGGAGCTTGTCGGACTCGACGACCGAGGCCCACGCCGCGGCCTTCGCCTCCGCCGTGGGCTGGGCGGCGCGGGCGGACGCCGCGTGGCGCTCGCCCGCCGCCGTCCTGTCACGCTCGTACTCGGCGGCGATCTCCTCCTCGTCCAGCAGACCGGTCGCGGCCAGCCGCTGCACGAACGCCCAGCGCAGCTCGGTGTCGACCGCCAGGCCCTCGATGGTCTCCGTGCCGTCCAGCAGCTCCTGGAGCAGGGCCAGCTGCTGCGGGTTGCGGGCCGTCGTCGCGAAGGCGCGGGCCCACGCCAGCTGGTGGTCGCTGCCCGGCTCCGCCGCGTGCAGATGGGCCAGCGTCGCGTCCGTCCACTGGTTCAGGAATGTCTCGCGGGACGCCGGCGCCGCGTACAGGTCCAGCGCCAGCTTCACCTGACGGTGCAGCGACTGGACGACGCCGATGTCCGACTCCTTGCCGATGCCGGACAGCACGAGCGAGAGGTAGTCCCGCGTCGCCAGCTCGCCGTCGCGGGTCATGTCCCAGGCCGAGGCCCAGCACAGGGCGCGCGGCAGGGACTCGGTGAAGTCGCCGAGGTGCTCGGTGACGACCCGCAGCGACTCCTCGTCGAGACGGACCTTCGCGTACGAGAGGTCGTCGTCGTTGAGCAGGATGACCGCCGGGCGTGCCGTGTCCGCCGGGAACGGGACGGCCGTGCGCTCGCCGTCGACGTCCAGCTCGATCCGCTTCGTACGGACCAGCTTGCCCGCCCCGTCGAGGTCGTAGCAGCCGATCGCGATGCGGTGCGGGCGCAGCGTCGGCTCGCCCTTCGCACCGGCGGGAAGGGCGGGAGCCTCCTGGAGGACCGCGAAGGACGTGACGTGACCGTGCACGTCCGTCTCGATCTCCGGGCGCAGGATGTTGATCCCCGCCGTCTCCAGCCACGCCTTCGACCAGGTCTTCAGGTCACGGCCTGAGGTCTTCTCCAGCGCGCCCAGCAGGTCCGACAGACGCGTGTTGCCGAAGGCGTGCGCCTTGAAGTACGCCTGCACGCCCTGGAAGAACTCGTCCATGCCGACGTACGCCACGAGCTGCTTCAGGACCGAGGCGCCCTTCGCGTACGTGATCCCGTCGAAGTTCACCAGGACGTCGTCGAGATCGTTGATCTCCGCCATGATCGGGTGCGTCGAGGGCAGCTGGTCCTGCCGGTACGCCCAGGTCTTCATGGAGTTGGCGAACGTGGTCCAGGAGTGCGGCCACTTCGAGCCCTCGGCGTACGCCTGGCAGGCGATCGAGGTGTACGTGGCGAACGACTCGTTCAGCCACAGGTCGTTCCACCACTCCATGGTGACCAGGTCGCCGAACCACATGTGGGCCAGCTCGTGCAGGATGGTCTCGGCCCGCACCTCGTACGCGGCGTCCGTCACCTTCGAGCGGAACACGTACTGGTCGCGGATCGTGACCGCGCCCGCGTTCTCCATGGCGCCCGCGTTGAACTCCGGGACGAAGAGCTGGTCGTACTTGGCGAAGGGGTACGCGTAGTCGAACTTCTCCTGGAACCAGTCGAAGCCCTGCCGCGTGACCGCGAAGATCTCGTCCGCGTCCAGGTACTCGGCCAGCGACGGGCGGCAGTAGATGCCGAGGGGAACGGACTGGCCGTCCTTCTCGTAGCTGCTGTGCACCGAGTGGTACGGGCCCACGATGAGGGCCGTGATGTACGTCGAGATACGCGGCGTCGGCTCGAAGGACCAGACGTGGTCCTTCGGCTCCGGGGTCGCCGAGTTCGAGATGACGGTCCAGCCCTCCGGCGCCTTCACCGTGAACTGGAACGTCGCCTTCAGATCGGGCTGCTCGAAGCTCGCGAACACCCGGCGCGCGTCCGGCACCTCGAACTGCGTGTACAGGTAAGCCTGCTCGTCGACCGGGTCGACGAAGCGGTGCAGACCCTCGCCCGTGTTGGTGTAGGCGCAGTCGGCGACGACCTTCAGCTCATTGGCGCCCGCCAGCAGATGCGGCAGCGCGATCCGCGAGTCACGGAAGACGGCGGCGACATCGAGCGACTTCCCGTTCAGCTCGACATCGTGCACCGCCGGGGCCACCAGGTCGATGAAGGACTCGGCACCGGCTTCGGCGGAGTCGAAGCGCACGGTGGTGACGGACCTGTAGGTGCCGCCCTCCTGCGCTCCGGAGAGGTCGAGATCGACCTCGTACGCGTCCACGGTCAGCAGGCGCGCCCGCTCCTGTGCCTCTTCGCGGGTCAGATTCGTGCCAGGCACGCGGTCATCTCCTTGATGTGCTACTTGGACCGACCGGCACATGGGGCGGTCGATCTTGCCATGCGGCGTTTCCGGCCATCCTTCCACGCGGCACGCACACAGCGCGATGTCCGTTTTCCGCCGGACGGGGACGGCGGGCGGCGCGACCCTCGAACCATGACCGGATACGAGGCACGTCCCATCGAACCCACCGCCCTCAAGGAGCTCCGCGACACCGACGACGCGGGGTACCCCTGCGTCCCGTACACCGCCGAGGGGAGCGGCAGCCCGCTGCGCTGCTGTCTGCGCGGCAACGAGCCGGGGGAGCGCATCGCCCTGGTCTCCTACGCGCCGCTGCGCCGCTGGGCGGCCGCGGCGTGGGCCAGGCCGGGGGCGTACGACGAGCAGGGGCCGGTCTTCATCCACGCCGAGGAGTGCGGGGGGCCCGCCCCGGAGCGGGCGGGCTACCCGTTCGCGCGGACCGGGGCGCTGCGGACCGTCCGGCGCTACGACGCGGAGGGGCGGATCGTGGGAGGGCGGCTGATGGAGATCCCCGCGGACCACGACCGCGGGTTCGACACGGCCTTCGACGAGGCGTTCGCCGATCCGGCGGTGGAGCTGGTGCATGTGCGGGCCGTGGAGTACGGGTGCTTCCAGTTCGAGGTGCGGCGCGGCTGATCCCGCCACCGGGCCGGGACCGCCGGTGCCTCCACCGGTCCGGCCCGCGGTGCCTCCGCCGGTCTTTCCGCCGGTCCCCTCATGCCGACGGGCGGCCACCGTGTGCCGGTGGCCGCCCGTTCCCGTACGCGTACGGCCGCGGGTCAGCCCTTCAGCTCGGCCGCCACCAGCTCCGCGATCTGCACGGCGTTCAGCGCCGCGCCCTTGCGGAGGTTGTCGTTGGAGACGAAGAGCGCGAGGCCGTGCTCGACGGTCTCGTCGACCCGGATACGGCCCACGAACGAGGCGTCCTTGCCGGCCGCCTGGAGCGGGGTGGGGATCTCCGAGAGCTCGACGCCCTCCGCGTCCTTCAGCAGCTCATAGGCGCGCTCGACGCTGATCGGCCGGGCGAAACGGGCGTTGACCTGGAGCGAGTGGCCGGAGAAGACCGGGACCCGGACACAGGTGCCGGACACCTTGAGGCCGGGGATCTCCAGGATCTTGCGGGACTCGTTGCGGAGCTTCTGCTCCTCGTCCGTCTCGAACGAACCGTCGTCCACGATGGAGCCCGCCAGCGGCAGCACATTGAAGGCGATCGGACGCTTGTAGACAGCAGGCTCGGGGAAGTCCACGGCCTCGCCGTCGTGGGCCAGCTTGTCGGCCTCGGCGACGACCTTGGACGCCTGGCCGTGCAGCTCGGCGACACCCGCGACACCGGAGCCGGACACCGCCTGGTACGTGGCCACGGTCAGCGTTTCGAGACCGGCCTCGGCGTGCAGCGGGCGCAGCACGGGCATCGCGGCCATGGTGGTGCAGTTCGGGTTGGCGATGATCCCCTTGGGGCGGACCAGCGCCGCGTGCGGATTGACCTCGGAGACGACCAGCGGGACCTCGGGGTCCATGCGCCAGGCGGAGGAGTTGTCGATCACGACGGCACCCTGGGCGGCGACCTTCTCCGCCAGCGCCTTCGAGGTCGCGCCACCGGCGGAGAAGAGCACGATGTCCAGGCCCGTGTAGTCGGCCGTGGAGGCGTCCTCGACGGTGATGTCCGCGCCCTGCCACTCGATCGTGGAGCCCGCCGAGCGCGCGGAGGCGAAGAGCCGCAGCCCGGCGACCGGGAACTTCCGCTCGGCCAGGATCCCGCGCATGACTGTGCCGACCTGACCGGTGGCGCCGACGATTCCGACCTTCACAGGATCTCCTCTGTACGTTTGTGCGGCCCGCTTGCCGCTCCATGATGCGTATGTCCCTGCCCGCCTTGTCCAATCCATTGTCCGGCCTGCGGACTCCTGGCTCCCGGACCGAACGTTCTGCCGCGTTCCGGCGTCTGAGGGGAAACATCTTCAGGGGGAGGCAGTCCTTGCTGAGAAGGAAGGCGTCGGGTGCGGGGGAGGATCCGCTGGCCCCGGCGCAGGTGGACAGGGTCAGGGCCGTGCTGTCCCTCGGCGGTGTGCCGTACGCCGATCTCCAGGACGGTGTGCAGCAGATACGGCTGCGCCTGCTGGAGCGCGCGGCGAGCGGCAAGGAGGCCCCGCGCGACGTCGGCGCCTGGGCGGCCGTGGTCGCCTCGAACCTGGCGGCCGACTGGCACCGCGGGCGCGGCCGACAGGAGCGGATCGGCGCCCGGCTCGCCGCGCTGACCCCGCCGGACGGCGCGGCCGAGGGCGGCCAGGAGGCGCGGCTGCTGGCCCTCACGGTCGCCGCCGGGCTCGACGAGCTGCCCGGACCGCAGCGCCAGGCCCTGGTGCTGCGGTTCTACGCGGACCTCTCCGTACCGCGGATCGCCGCCGAGCTGGGGATTCCGGAAGGCACGGTCAAGAGCCGCCTGTACGCGGCGGCCGGGGCGATGCGCGAGCGGATGGCGCTGCTGCGCACGGACGAGGTGGTGTGACGATGAACACGGGCGAGCCGTACGGATCGGACGAGCTGATGGCCGTGCTGCTGGGGGAGCCGGCGCCTCGGGACGGGGAGAGCGGCACCGCGGCCCGCTACGCGGCGGCGGAGCGGGACCTCGCGGTGCTCGGTACGCAGCTCCGGCTGATCGGGGACACCCTGGCCGCGACCCCGGCCCCGGAGTCGGCTGTCCCGGAGCCCGCGGCCCCGCACCCCGCCGCCCGGCGGTCCCGGTGGCGGGTGTTCGCGCCGGCCGCGTCGCTGGTGGTCGCCGCCGCGCTGGCGGGCACCGGGATCATGTGGTCGGTGGCGCGGCCCTCGGACGGCGGGCCCGGCGACGCCAAGCTGACCCACGAGGGGATCATGGCCTGCGCCCGCCTCGTCGTGGAAGGCACGGTGACCCGTACCGAGCGGGTCGCGCCCGGCGTGCGCGTGTTGCTGGACGTCGAGCGCCGGCTCAAGCCGGAGCGCGGCCCGCGCGAGGCCGCGTTCCTCGTGCCGGGCAAGGACGCGGACCACTACCCGCCCGGCGCCCGCATGGTCGTCAGCGTGTCCCGCTTCCCCGGCGAGGGGGTCGACTTCTACACGGCGGCGGCGGACCGGGCGGCGGCCTGGGAGTGGATGTCGGCCGCGCTGCCGGGCTCCCGGGACCTGGAGTGCTCCGGGCCCGGGTGACGGCCAGGACCCGGGTGACGGACCGGACTCGGCTGACGGGCCGGACCCGGCTGACGGCCCGGAGCGGGGTGACAGCCCTGACCCCGGCCGACGGTCCGGACCCGGAGCACCGGCACGGGACGTGCGGCGGGGCGGGAGCTCCCGGGAGAGCGCCCGCCCCGCTGGTCGTTCAGTGGGTCACCGGTGCGGTGACCCACCGGTCCGACGGCTCACCGAGTCGCCGGACCGGTCATTACGGTGTGACCTTCTCGATCACGACGCTGCCGGTGCCCGCCGCGGTGCCGCGGGGGTTGACCAGCTGGACCTCACCGAAGAACTGCCGGCCCTCGGGGGCCGCTCCGGCGACCAGGACCTCGGCGCCGACCTGGGCCGAGGCACCGTTGGCCAGGTTCACGGCCTTCGACGTGTCGACCTTGATCGTGCCGAGCGACGGCGAGTAGAACACGTCGCGGTAGTCGAACTCGGTGGTCCCGGCCGGGACCGAGTAGCCGTCGACGACGACGGTGTACGTACCGGCGGCGGGCTTGAGCAGGCTGACCGACTCCTCGGAGCCCGCGGTGGTCGACCTGCCGACCTCCTTGTCGCCCTTGAAGACGAGCAGGTCGATGTCCGCGTTGGCGTCCGAGGTGCCGCCGATGGCGACGTCCAGCTTCTCGACGCCCTCACCGATGGTGACCGTGGTCTCGTAGCTTCCACCCGTGGAGATCGACAGGCGGTCGACCTTGGCCGAACCCAGCGAACCGCCCTTGAGCTTGCCCTCCAGGGCGGCGGCGCTGTTGGTGACCTTCCAGTCCACCGCGGCCGGGCTGCCGATCTTCGCCTCGGCGATGGTCTGCACGGCCGGGTCGAAGGACGCGCCGAGCAGGCTGACATCCAGCTTGAACGGGTTGTCCAGCAGCGGCGACGTACGACGCGACTCGACCTCGACCTCCCAGACGCCGGGCTGCGGGTCCTTGTAGGAACGCACGTCCGGGCGGCAGGTGTTGGCCGGGTTCTCGTAGTTCGGGTAGCAGTAGATCGTGGCGCTGTCCTCCACCGCGACCCCGTAGGGGTGCACGGAGATGAACCGCGTCTGGCTGCCCGAACGCAGGGCGCTGAGGGCGACCTCAAGGGTCTTGGCGCCCTCCGGCACGTTCAGGAAGTACGACGTGCTGCTGTTGCGCTGCACCGAGCCGGACGCCTTGAACGCGTAACCCGGCTTCTTGAGGTCGGTGGCGACGACGACGGTGGTGAGAATCTGGTGGTCCACGCCGACGGTCTTCTTGTCATCGACCTTGAGGATCGCGCTGTGCACACCGGCGCTGCCGGGCTTCGCCTGGACCTTGACGGTCACCGGCTTGCCGAGCGGCAGCGAGATGGTGCTCGGACCGGTCAGCTTGAAGGTGCCGTCGTTGTTCTTCCACGACAGCGTGTGCTTGACGTTGCGGTCCGGACCCGTGGTGCGGGTGACGGTGACGTCGTACGACTTCTTCTGGCCGGCCTTCAGGCCGCCCTCACGGTCGTACAGGCCCGTGCCGAAGCCCGGGTCCTTGAGCGCGAAGTCGATCGCGGTGTCGACCGGGGCCTTCACCGTGTACTCGTGCGCGGTGGCGCCCTTTCCGATGGCCTTCCAGGCACCGACGATGTCGATGAGACCGGCACCCTGGGCGTGCGCGGGCACTCCCTTGATGTGGGTGGCGGTGCTGGTCAGCGCGGTGCGCAGATCGGCGGGCGGCAGCTCGATGTTCTTCTGCTTCGCGGCGGACAGCAGCAGCGCGGTCGCACCGGCGGCCTGCGGCGAGGCCATCGAGGTGCCCTGGAGCATGGAGTAACCGGCCGGCAGGCTGTAACCCGCCTCCTTGACCGGTCCGCCCGGGAGCCAGGTCTGGGTGGTGTTGATGGACGCACCCGGCGCCGTCAGGATCGGCGCGAAGCCGCCGTCCTCACGCGGACCGCGCGAGGAGAAGGGCAGCATGTCGTACTTCTTGGTGACCTTCGAGCCGTAGTTGGCGGCCCAGGTCTCCTTGGAGATGGACGCGCCCACCGAGATGACGTGGTCGGCGAGACCGGGGTCACCGATGGTGTTGACACCGGGGCCGTCGTTGCCGGCCGAGATGACCAGCTGGACGCCGTAGATGTCGATGAGCCGCTTGTAGAGCTCGGCGCGCGCGTTGTTGCCGTCGTTCAGCGGCGGCAGGCCGCCGATCGACATGTTCACGACGTCGACACCGCGGTTCACGACGAGGTCGATCATGCCCTCGGTGAGCGCGATGTTGGTGCAGCCGCCGGTCCAGGTGCAGGCACGCGAGGAGACGATCTTGGCGCCGGGCGCCGCGCCGTTCATCTTGCCGCCGAACAGGCCGTTGGCCGCGGTGATGCCCGCGACGTGCGTACCGTGCTCGCTCTCGATGACACCGATGCTGACGAAGTCGGCCTTGGCGCCCGCGGCGTTGTAGACGACGTTCTTACGGGTCTCGACGACGAACGGGATGCGCTCCACGACATCGGTGCGCGGGTCGTCCTTGCCGAAGTAGGAGACCTGGTGCTTGTCCTTGTAGGGCTTCAGGACGGTGTCGTCGGCGAAGTTCGCGTTGCCGTTCAGGTCGACGCGCGTGGTGCCGGTGACCGGGTCGTACAGCACGCCCCACGTGTCGGTGGTGTCACCGTCACGGTTGAGGTCGCCCGCCATGTCGCCCCCGAGCGTGGCGGACTCCTTGAACAGGCTGAAGCGGTACGAGCCCGCGGGCGCCGAGTACGTCTTGCCCTGGGCCGTGAACGTCGGGCCGGTCACGGCCTCCGTCATCCGCAGCCAGGTGCCGTCACTGTCGCCGACCGGGTCGGTGGCGGTCACCCAGTCGACGATCTTGCGCTCGCCGGTGGTGGTCTTCTGGAGGGCCGGGTGACCGAGGTCGACCCCGGAGTCCAGGACACCGATGGTGATCCCGCGGCCGTCGGCCTTCGGGTGCTGCTTGACGAAGTCGACCGCGCCCGTCTCGAAGGACGGGTTGTACGGGTTCTTCGCCGGCGTCTTCCTGCCCGGGGCCGGGTGACTGCCCGTGGACTTCGCCCTCTTCGCCCCGGCGGCCCGGTCGCCCTCGGGCGTCGGGTCGTCCAGCTTGATCTCCTGCTTGAGGTCGATGCCGAGGACGGACGACAGCTTGGAAGCCGCCTTGATCGTCGACTCGGCCGCGGCGGTCGGTACGGTCGCGCGGACATAGCCGAGCTTGTCGTACGTCTGCCCCAGCACGGACCCCTTGACGGCGTCCAACTGCTTGGTGACCTGCTCGGTCGCCCCCGGAGTGGTGGCGACCATCATCGTGATGTTCTTCTCGCCCTTGGCCTCGGCCTTGGACAGCACGTCGGCGTCGGCCTTGCCGAGCTTGTCGCCCTTCTCGCTCGTGGCGGAGGGCTTGACGGGCGCGGTGGCCGGGTCGTCGGCGGCGAAAACCGGGGCGGCACCGGAGGCGGCCAGCGCGGCCACCAGACCGGCGGCGGCCGCGATACGGGCCGCGCGTCTCGCCCCGGGTATGGAGCTGGGGGATTCCTTGGTCATCAGCATCCCTGTATCTGAAAGAGAGAGTCCGGAATTCGGTACCGGATGACCGCTCACCCTGTCGTAAATGACAGGGGTTTGTGGAGAGTTGACGGAGACGAGAAATGGACATGGCGTAGATCCGCCAGTGGGTCGGATGCGTCACGAGTGATGAATGGGGTCAAAAAGGCCCCACAGGGGCCCGCGGGGGCCCTCATCGGGGCAGGACCATCACATACGCGGCCGGTTCGCGGTCACCCGCCGCCATCAGCGCCGTACGCACCACGGTGGCCTGCCGCTCCGCCGACTCGCGCAGTTTTCTCGGCGTGACCTGGACGACGGTGATCCCGAGCTGCTCCAGATGTTCCCGCTGGGCGGCGTACGCGGACCCTCGCGCGTCATGCTCCTCCTGATGCCCGTCGGCCGTCGCGCCGCGCCCGGGGGCGCGGATGTCCAGCCCGAGCGCGACGGCCTCATCGGGCCAGTAGGCGTCGACCCCGCCCAGCGGCGGGCCGCCCGGCAGCCGCAGCTCCACGTTCCACAGCGGTTCCGGCAGCCCGTGCGCGCGCACCATCTCGTACAGCCGCAGCTCCGCCTCGGCCCGCCCCTCGGCCAGCAGCGACTCCACGGCCTCCACCACCGGTGCCCGGCCCAGCAGCTTCGCCGTGCTCAGCTCCCGTACGAGCGCGCCGCTCTCGCCGTGCCCGTCCCGGACCGCCTCGGTCAGCAGCCGGCGCACGGCCCCCGCGTCCGTGAGCTCCGCCACCGCGTCGGCCACCGCCCGCTCCACCGGCGCGACCGGCAGCCCGGCGACGCGCGTGGGCTCCGGCAGCCCGGCGGACCGGAGCACCTGGACGAACCGGGTCGAACGCAGCCGCCGGGAGCGCGGCACGAGCACATCGATCCGGTGCAGCGACATCAGGTGCGGCGCGGACGCGAACCCGTGCAGCGTGAGCGCCGCGAGCCCCGTGACCATCGCCTCCCCGTACTCCGCCCCGCCGTGCGCGGGCGCCGGGGTCCGCCGCCCGGAGACCGGCGGGCGGCCCGCGTACAGCAGGGCGCCGTGCAGCCGTTCCGCACCGGAGGGCGGACCCGGCCGCAGCAGGTACACCCCCGGCAGCAGTTGCTGCCAGGGGCCACCGCGCAGACACCGCGCGGCGGCCTGCGCGGCGGACACGCCCCGCACCCGTAACTGGGCGGCGGACAGCACGCGTTGCCGCACCTCGTGGAGGTGACTCAGGGGGCAGGGGGAGAGCGGGGTGTTCTGGGTCATGCCCCGGGGTTTCCCGCTCGCCCACGGGGCGCTAACCCCTGTTACACGCCCGTCGACAATCCAGGACAACGCCGTCCTAAAGTACGGGCGTTCGAGATCCGAAAAGCGCCGTCACGCGGGGATTGTGCGGGGGCGCCATGGACGGGTGTGCGAGCGCCGCTTCCGCGCCGCTCGCACACCCCCGGCTCACATCCCCCGGCTCACATCCCTCGGCTCGCACACCCGCGGCTCACGCCCTCCGGTCGCACTCCTGGGCGCGCAGCGCCCGCGCCAGGTCGTCGCGGGCCTCCAGGACCAGCCGGCGCAGCGCCGGGGCCGCGTCCGGGTGCGCGGTCAGCCACGCGTCCGTCGCCGCGAGCGTGGCCGGGTCGTCCTGGAGCCCCGGGAACAGCCCCGAGACGACGTCCATGCCGATCTGGATGGAGCGCTCGGCCCACACCCGCTCGATCGCGTCGAAGTACGCGGTCGTGTACGGCGCCAGCAGCTCGCGCTGCGAGGACTGCACGAAGCCCGCGATCGTCGCCCCGACCAGGGCGTTGGACAGCTTGTCCGACTCCACGACCACCGCCCACGCCTGCGCCTTGACCGCCGCCGAGGGGCGCGAGGCCAGGCAGCGCACCTGGTGCCGCTTCCCGGACGCCGTGTCGTCGCGGGCCAGTTCGGCGTCGATCACCGACTCGTCGGCGACCCCGTGCGAGGCCAGCGGGGACAGGAACGCCCAGCGCAGCTCCTGGTCGACGTCCAGGCCGTCGATCCGGGCGGTGCCGTCGAGCAGCCCGGTCAGCAGCTGGAAGTCAGCCTCCGAGGTGGCGACCGCCGCGAAGAACCGGGTCCAGGTCAGCTGGTGCTGGCTGCCCGGCTCGGCGAGGCGCAGCTCGTGCAGCGCGCCCTCGGCCACGGCCTGGCCGCCCTCCTCGCGCCAGGCGGGCGCGGCGTAGTGCGTGAGTGCCGACTGCGTCCAGGCGTGCAGCATCTGGAGCACGCCGATGTCCGTCTCCCGGCCGGAGAAGGCCAGCACCAGGTGGACGAAGTCGCGGGCGGGCAGCAGACCGTCGCGCGTCAGGCTCCACAGGGCCGACCAGCACAGCGCCCGTGCGAGCGGGTCGGTGATGTCGCCCAGGTGCTCGCGCAGGGTGGCCAGGGACACCTCGTCGAAGCGGACCTTGCAGTACGTCAGGTCGTCGTCGTTGACCAGGATCAGCTCGGGCCGCTCGGCCCCGGCCAGCTCCCCGACCACCGTGCGCGGCCCGGCGACGTCCACCTCGGCGCGCGCGTAGCGCACCAGGTCGCCGTCCGGGTTGCGCCGGTACAGGCCCACCGCGACGCGGTGCGGGCGCAGCTCCGGGTGCGACTCGGCTGCCTCCTGGACCACGGCCAGTTCGGTGATCCGCCCGGCCGCGTCGTACGTGGCGACGGGGGTGAGCACATTGACGCCCGCCGTCTGGAGCCAGGAGCGCGACCAGGCGGTCATGTCGCGGCCGGACGTCTCGGCCAGCACCGAGAGCAGGTCGCCCAGCTGGGTGTTGCCGTACGCGTGCTGCTTGAAGTAGCGCCGGGCGCCCTCCATGAACGCGTCCTGTCCGACGTACGCCACCAGCTGCTTCAGCACGGAGGCGCCCTTGGCGTACGTGATGCCGTCGAAGTTCAGCTTGGCGTCCTCCAGGTCACGGATGTCGGCCGTGACCGGATGCGTGGAGGGCAGCTGGTCGGCGCGGTAGGCCCACGCCTTGCGCTTGTTGGCGAAGGTGATCCAGCCGTTGGTGAAGCGGGTCGCCTCCACCATGGAGAAGGTGCCCATGAAGTCGGCGAACGACTCCTTCAGCCACAGGTCGTCCCACCACTGCATGGTGACCAGGTCGCCGAACCACATGTGCGCCATCTCGTGCAGGATGACGTTGGCCCGGCGCTCGTAGGACGCCGAGGTGACCTTGCCGCGGTAGATGTACTCCTCGCGGAAGGTGACGCAGCCCGGGTTCTCCATGGCGCCGATGTTGTACTCGGGCACGAACGCCTGGTCGTACTTCCCGAAGGGGTACGGGTAGTCGAAGTGGTCGTGGAAGAAGTCCAGGCCCTGCTTGGTGACGAGGAAGATGCCGTCCGCGTCGAAGTGCCGGGCGAGCCCCTTGCGGCACATCGCGCCGAGCGGGATCTCCAGCTTGGAGCCGTCGTCGAAGGTGCGGGTGTAGTGGTCGGTCTCGTAGTGGTACGGACCGGCGACGACCGCGGTGATGTAGGTGGAGATCGGCTTCGTCTCGGCGAACCGCCACACCTCGCCCTCGTGGGACTCCTCGGCTCCGTTGCTCCAGACCCGCCAGCCCTCGGGCGCCGTCACCTGGAAGCGGAAGGGCGCCTTCAGGTCGGGCTGCTCGAAGTTCGCGAAGACGCGCCGGGCATCGGCCGGCTCGTACTGCGTATAGAGGTAGACCTCGCCGTCCTCCGGGTCGACGAACCGGTGCATGCCCTCGCCGGTCCGGCTGTACGCGCACTGCGCGTCGACCACCAGGACGTTCTCGCCCTCGGCGAGGGAATCCAGCGCCACCCGGGTTCCGTCGAAGACGGCCGCCGGGTCCAGGGCCGTGCCGTTCAGCGTCACCGCGTTCACCCGCGGCGCCACCAGATCGGCGAACGACGCCCCGCCGCGGGCCGCGCGGAAGCGGATGGTGGTCAGCGAGCGGAAGGTACGCGGACCGGTGCTGTCGGCCTCCCCGTCGCCCCCGCCTGGCTCCCCGACGGCGGAACGCAGGTCGAGGGCGACCTCGTATCCGTCGACGGTCAGCAGCTCGGCCCGCTCATGGGCCTCGTCGCGGGACAGGTTTTCACCGGGCACGGGCACTCCTTCGTGACGCGCGTTTTGTGTCGTGTTCGAACACCTTTGATCCTCCCATGTGGCTCGGGACGCCGGAATCCGGGAATGGGGGGACCGCCCTGCGGTGTTCTGCCGGACAGGTGGGATACGCCCTTGAGGAGAGACATGTCTGAGAACAGCACGGCCAACGGCAGGACTCCGGTCGATTTCTGGTTCGACCCGCTCTGCCCCTGGGCGTGGATGACCTCCCGCTGGATGCTGGAGGTGGAGAAGGTCCGGGACGTCGAGGTCCACTGGCATGTGATGAGCCTGGCCGTCCTGAACGAGGACAAGCTCGACGACCTGCCCGACGAGTACCGCGACCTCCTGGAGAACAAGGCGTGGGGCCCGGTCCGGGTCGTCGTCGCCGCCCAGCAGAAGCACGGCGACAAGGTCGTCGGCCCCCTGTACACCGCGCTCGGAACCCGGTTCCACAACAAGGGCGAGGGCCCGACCCGCGAGGCGGTCATCGGCGCCCTCACGGACGTCGGCCTGCCGGCCGAGCTCGCGGAGTACGCCGATTCCGACGCGTACGACACCGAGCTGCGCGCCTCCCACAAGGAGGGCATCGACAAGGTCGGGCAGGAGGTCGGCACCCCGGTCATCGCCGTCCCGGGCGCCGACGGCGAGCAGATCGCCTTCTTCGGTCCCGTCGTCACCCCGGCCCCCAAGGGCGAGGAAGCGGCGAAGCTGTGGGACGGCACCCTGCTGGTGGCGTCCATTCCGGGCTTCTACGAGATCAAGCGGACCCGGACCCAGGGCCCGATCTTCGACTGACGTACCCCGCTTCGACTGACGTACCCCGAGGCGTGGCGGGCGGGTGGTGCGGGGTTCCGGCCGGAACCCCGCACCACCCGCCCGTTCCCGCGTCTCCTCGCCGAACGGAAGGGGACCGGCCATGCGCGTGCGCGCGGGCGAGGCGGCGGAAGCCGCGGAACTGACCGAACTGGCCCTGCGCTCGAAGGGCCACTGGGACTACGACGAGGACTTCCTGGCCGCCTGCCGCCAGGAGCTGACCCTCCGCCCGGCCGACGTGGGCCTCCGACGGACCGCGGTCGCGGAGGAGCACGGCCGCGTGCTGGGCTTCACCACCCTGGACGGGGACCCGCCCGAGGGGGCGCTCGGCATGATGTTCGTCGACCCGGACGCGATGGGCCGGGGCATCGGGCGCCTGCTGTTCGCCCACACCGTGGACGAGGCCCGCCGCCTCGGCTTCACCCGCCTGACGATCGACGCCGATCCGAACGCGGAGCCGTTCTACGTGGCGATGGGCGCCGTCCGCATCGGCGCCATCCCGTCCGGCTCGATCCCGGGCCGCGAGCTGCCACTGCTGGAGGTCGCCCTGCGCTGAGCCCCGGCCGCGCCCGCAGCCGCACCCGCACCCGCACGCACGCAGAGTGTCCCCGGCCCGTTGTCAGTGCCTCGCCGTACGGTGAGGGGCATGAGAATGGCTGCGGAGATGATCACGATCGACTGTGCGGACGCGCGTGCGCTGGCCGACTGGTGGGCCGGTGCGCTCGGGGTGGAAGTGGCGCAGGACCACGGGGAGTTCGTCATCCTGGCGGCCCAGCCGCTGGTGCTGGGCTTCCAGCAGGTGCCCGAGCCGAAGGCCGGCAAGAACCGGGTCCACGTCGACTTCTCCTCCGAGGACCGGGCCGCAGACGTGGAGCGGCTGGTGGGGCTGGGCGCCGTCGTCGTCGGTGAGCACACCATGCCGGGGCTGGCCTGGACGACCCTTCAGGACCCCAACACTCCTGACTACCAGTTCTGAGCATACGCGCACGTCAGGACCAACGACAGAGCCCCGCCCGGCACTTGGCCGAACGGGGCATTTTGCTGTCTGTGAGGGGCTACATGCCAGGCTCAAGCTCTCCGGGAACGGGGCCGGTGACCAGGGCCACGGCGTGTGCGGGGCAGGCGTACAGGGTGGTTCCGGGGCCGCTGGTGCTCTGCATGTAGCGGATCGGGACCGGGGCATAGGTGACGGTCTTGCAGCGGACGCAGAGCGCCATCGTGATGACCGGGTCAGCGGTCAGCCAGTCGCGCGTCATGCCGACACTCCCGCAGCGGCGTACGCGGCGGTTTCGAAGTGGTCTCCGGGATAGCTGTACGGGTAGTCCACGCCGAGCGTTGCGAGGACGGCAGCAGTGCGGCGTTCCCGGATCACACCGAGTCGCATGGTCACTTCTGCTTGCTTCCGGAAGAGCGCTTGGGCTTCTTCCTTGGTGGGGCTGGACCACGGGCGGGACCAGGGCGACACGGGGACGGGTGAGGGGGCGGGGTCTGCTGCGTGGCGCCCCCTGCCCGGAAGTACGAATGTCAGGATGTACGCCAGGATGCGGGCGATAAGATCGCGCATGTCGTTTCAGCTCCTCGAAAGCTGTTGCGGCGGAGCCCCGGCGGACCGTGTGGAGCGGTCTTCCGGGGCGTTTTCATGCCCGACGTTAAGCCAACCTGTATAGGTCCGTCTAGCTGCGTTCAGGTCGGTCTAGATCGCGCCTTGCTGTGCGGGGTGTCTACGCTTCACCTCATGGCAGCGCACGAAATCGACCCACGGGCACCGGAACCCCCATACCGGCAGATTGCTGCCGACCTGATCGCGGAAATCGGGCGAGGCGACTTGGCTCCGGGCAGGCCGCTTCCGTCCGAAAAGGAACTGACGGAGCTATACGGAGTCGCACGTAATACCGCCCGGTCGGCACTCGCTGTACTTCGCGAACAGGGGCTGGTCTTCACCGTGCCCGGCCGTGGGACTTACGTTGCCGAGCCCGTTTCAGGGGATCAGCGCCAGAGCGGCGAGTAGGCCCCGCTCCGGGAACCGTTGAGGTTGGGGCACGTCCCTGCCGGGATTCCGCATCGGGCGGGGAGCCATGGCGGGTTGCGTCCGGCAGGGACGTGCGGTCAGGGAAGGCGCGGGGCCCGTCCGGCCTGGCGGTACCGGTCCAGTTCGTCCATGGCGGCGTTGACCGTGGCGGTCATCGTCCGGGCCTCTTTGAGGCTGATCCAGCCCAGCGAGATGCGGTGTTCGACCTGTTGGCACGTGTCGCACGGGTGATCGATGCCGATAGCTTCGAAGCTGACCCGCACCCGCCGTAAGGCGTTCACGAAGTCGGCCCCGACTTCCTTGGCTTCGGTGTGGTCGTCCTCGTCGAAGTGGGAAGGGCCCACGGGGCGGTAGTCCATGCGGTTCTCTTTCAGAGCTTGCCGGTCACGGCGAGTACGGGGATCAGAAGGGAAAGTCCGGTGACAGCGGAGACGAACACGGGCCAGCCGAAGCGGTAGAGGAATCTCATAGCCGTTGGGCGGATGCGCCCGGCTGTCTTCCGCGCGCCCGTGTGGCGTTGAGTGCGGCCAGCGCGTCCAGCTGACGGCAGTGGTAGGCGGTACCGGGCAGCAGCCTCTTGTAGTGCGTCTCCCACGGCGCGCCCGCGGGGCGTATCACCTGCACCATTCCGTACCGCACAGAGATCACGGTGCAGGGCATGTTCTTGTCCTTGTCGAACACGACCTGACCGGCCTTGATCTCATCGGCCGATCGGAACGGCCGCACCGGACTCGGGAGTTGCGCGGCACGCTGTACGGGCGTCTTCGGCACATTCGCCGCGCCTGCCGTACGGGGCGGTTTCGATCTCATAGCGGCCATGTCAGACGCGCCGAGAACCACGGGGCCACCTTTTGGCGGCCGGGGATGTTCCGTGTTCGGGGTGCCGGTTCAGGAGGATGCGGCAGTCCGTTTCCTTCGAGCGGTCGCCAGCCTTGACCGCCCGCGCCAACTCAGCGCGCAGAGCAGTGCACTTGTCGCACTTCATCGAATCCTCCAACGGCTTCGTTCGTTCTCGAACCGGACGCGGGGACGGATGCGCTGTATGGCCTCGCTCTGCGACCGGTCATCGGTCCGTTCGCCGGCCGTCTCGCCGTCCTCTGCTGTGTCCGGGCAACGGGGGGAACCGCACGCGCACCGGGGCCACTCGAACACCGAACGGATCGGTGGATCATCCCCATCCGGGTCATCCTTGCCAGGGGTCATGGCCCCACCCGCCTTTGCAGCCCGTCCCGCACAGCGGTGAGGATGTCCCGCGTCGGCTTCGCGTACGGTCCGCGGCGGACACCGCACGGCAACGGCGACCACGGGGAGAACCACGACTCCTGCGGGGTGTCCTCCCAGCGCTGACGGCTCCGCTCCGCCACTGCGGCCAGAGGCAAGGCGAGCTGGCGGCACACCTTGAAATCGCGAATTGCCCAGTCATCAGAACGACTTACATTCTGCGCGTGCGCGCCTGGGCCAGAGGTGAGGGATGCTTCCTGTCCGGGCGGGGCACCGCTCTTTGCAGGCACGGGCCGTTCCTCTCCGTAGCGATTCCACTACCAGGGCGGCCCAGCATTGACCTACAGTCGCGCTATCTGCAACGTCGCTCTTCGGGAGGACACATTGGTAAACCGCAAGGAACTGAACCCCGAAGCGGGCCCACTTGCGGCCTTCGGCGCACGTATGCGCAGGTTCCGTGAGGCTCGCGGCTGGACCCAGGACCACTTCGCAACGCTGGTCGGCTGTACGGGGAGGCACATCTCGGCGCTCGAAACTGCCCGGAAGTCCCCAACCCTGCCCTTTAGCCGCAAGGTTGACCTGGCGCTAGGCACATTGAACACCGCAGATTCATTCGAGCGTGAATGGCGGGAGATCAGGCACGGCAGCCTGCTGGAGGGCTTCCCTGAGTACTTGGTGCACGAGGGGCGGGCAGTGGAGATCCGGCTGTTCGAGTCGGGCCTGATCCCTGGTCTGCTCCAGACACCGGAGTACGCGCAGGCGCTGGAGGTTAGCAACGTCAAGCGAGGCTCCATCACGGCCGAACAAGCAGAGGAACGGGTCACGTCCCTGATAGAACGCCAAGCCGCCTTGGTGCGATCGCTGCCGCCCTTATTGTTCGTGGTGCTGGATGAGAGCTGCATCCGCCGACCGATCGGGGGGCGGACGGTCATGGATCGACAGTTGGAGCGCTTGATCGGGTTTGCGGAGGAGACGAACACCATGCTCCAGATCGCCCCGTTCGCTGGTGGCGAGGAGAGGCCGTTCAACCGCGCGGTCAATCTACTGACCCTGCCTGATCGCTCCGTGATCTCTTACGTCGAGTCACAGACGCACGGGCATCTGGACCGCGATATCGGCTCCGTGGCGCCCTTGCTTAGGGCCTACCATCAGATGCAGGCACCCGCGCTCTCCCAAGCGGCATCCGTGGACATGATCACGCAGGCACGAAAGGGCACCCCGTGACGACCGACTCTCAGCCTCTCCAACCCCGTTGGGTCAAATCCTCGTACAGCGGCAACGGCGGCACGTGTGTCGAGTGGGCACCGGCACACGCATCCTTTACCGGTGTCGTCCCCGTCCGTGACTCCAAGCGCCCGAGCGGCCCCGTGCTGTCCTTCCCTGCTGGTTCGTTCGCCACGTTCGTGGCGGGCGTCAAGGCCGGAGAGTTCGGCAGCATCTGACCGACCGGCGAGGCCGACTCAGCGGAGCCCCATCGTGCCCGGCATGGTGGGGCGTTGCTGTTTCCTGGAACGACGGAAGCCCCGCCACACCCGGACAGGGCATGGCGGGGCGTGTAGTCACCGGGGGCTACGGCGGAAGGTGTGTCGGCGCTAGTCCCAGATGTTGCTGTCGTCATCCTCGACATCGGGGGCTGTGATGGCGGTCCGCGCACTCGGCGAGAGTCCCAACTCGCGTATGTAGCGGGCGAGTTGAGTGCGGTACTGCGCTGCGATGGTCGCCGCCCCGTTCTTCACCGTTCCCCGCTCGGCTGTCACTAGAAGCCCCCGTTCTGATAGGTCCCGCTCGGCCTGGTCGATGCGGGCGACGCACACGCATAGATCCTTGACCGTGGTGTGGTCCACTTCGCCGATACCGGCCGCGACTTCCAGGATGGGGACGACGCGTCGCCATTCCTCGGATGCGATTTCCCGGCAACGGGCGTTCGCCGGTTCAACAGCGGGATCGAATGAGGGCGGGAAAACTCCTGACCAATCCGGCTCGGCGAGAA
Source organism: Streptomyces sp. NBC_01433 (assembly GCF_026340105.1). Taxonomy (NCBI): domain Bacteria; kingdom Bacillati; phylum Actinomycetota; class Actinomycetes; order Kitasatosporales; family Streptomycetaceae; genus Streptomyces; species Streptomyces sp. NBC_01433. The sequence continues at coordinate 4,084,353 of NZ_JAPEPM010000001.1, forward strand.
TCGCACGTGGCACGATCACACCCTCTCGAATCTTGGAATGTGACACATTTCCCTCGCGTGCGCGCTGGATAGCGGATTTGGGTCTATATCTGTCAGCCATGCATTCTCACTTCCTGGTAACGGGGCTCTCCAAAAACAACCGCAGCTCCAGCGCGAGTTAATTGCCTCCCTGCCGTGCAACTACGGGGAGGCTCGGGAGTACCCCCCTGGTCAGAACGGCGGTCGTTCACCCGAATCACGACGCGAACGGAACTCCGCAGCGAACCCACCCGGCTGATTACGCGCCGTCTCCCCGTTATGGCACCTCACACACAATGGACGCAGATGCTTTGCGGCATCCGGATTCCTCTCACCTCGTGCGATAAGCTCCCGCCGGCTCGCGGGGAAATGGTCCGCGACATTCGCCGCCCGACCACACAGCACACACCACGGATTCGCGTACAGGTACGCACGGCGAATGCGCGGCCACACGGGCCCGTACGCGCTCGTCCCTGGTGTCGCGCGCTGTTTGTTCGCCCCCCGCTCATGGGCTGCACAGCGCCCGCCCGTGGTCAGTTCGGGGCATCCGGGGACTGAACAAGGGGGGCGGGGCTTACGCGGCATGGGGGCACCTCCAAATAGGTGAGGGGGGATCGTTTCTCCAGGGGCCATGCGGGTGAACTAATGAATATCGGTTCATTCAAGTGGTCAGACTGAGAGCGCCACGCCCAGACCTAAAAGGAGAAAGACAATGAAAACCCTTGGACAGGCACTGATCTCTGTCGGTGCAGCTGCCACCTTGCTGTTCGGAATCTCAACCAGCGCTCACGCTGCGCAAGGAGTATTCTACTACGGAAAGCAGCAAGGTTTTGTAGTTTTGGAGAACCCCCAGAATGGCCGTTGTTACAATCTGGGGGAATCCAAAGGTCTGATCAATTACACCGACGCCACAGCCGTCGTCTATGACCGCGGAGGGTGCCGCGATGAGGTGGACGCGTTTCCCCCCGGAGAGGAACAGGGTCGCACCGAATTCTCTTCGGTGAAGTTCGTCACCGAATAACAGCGGCAGGTGAAGGTTCCGCCCCGGTGCGAGCTTTTGAATAGCCCGTACTGGGGCGGAGTACTGTCCGGCAGTGCCCGCCCGTGGTCAGTTCGGGGCATCCGGGGACTGAACAAGGGGGGCGGGGCTTACGCGGCATGGGGGTTACTCAGCTGCATTCTGAATTCGGACGTGCGCCGCTTCCACAGGGAAGCCGAACGCGACACGCATAGTGCCCTTGACGGCCACACGGTCGCTGGTGAAGTACACGGACTTGTCAACATCCAGTCGCGTACCGGTGCGCACAATGGTCAGGAGATCATCACGGCTCACGCCGTACACGGTATCCGGCTGCACGAATGGCGACACGAATACGGGACGGCCGAGGATCTGCCGCCGCCCCTCCATCGTCATATCCGTGTTGAGAAGACCGCGATTCGAATTGCTCTGGTCCTTGAGCTTGGCGATATCGAGTGCCGTTGAGGCAGTCATCACCCAGGCCGTAATGTTGCCGCCCGCACCTTCCGAGATAGAAATAGCCTCCTCGAAAGGGTCGAGATTCGTGTAGACCACCGGGGCATTCACCTTGGAAATCCCCTTGAGAGAACCTAGCCCGGCAGGGTTCGGCTCGGACAGCGCGTTCAGGAACGCATTGTCCACGCTGTTCGATATCTGACGCGCGATGGAACGTCCGACCTGTTCACCAGCGGACGGCGAGCTGTCTTCCGCCATTTCCCGGCTGATGACCGTGAGCCCGGCAAACTTGGCGGGCCGGATCTTCTGCTCATCGAGCTTCACATCGGAAGGGGTAATCTCGGCTCCTTCGGCGACCGCACCCACGGTGACATCCTCAGCGAGAAGGGGAATGCGGTATACGTTGCTCGCCGTGTTGACGATCGTGCCGATCTTCATCGCGAGGGAGAGTTCCTTGACGGGCTTTTCAACCAGCGCCCCGTATTCGTCGGGAAGAATGCTCTGCGCACCGGGCGTGTTCGTGTAGATAGACATACGTTCCTCTGTTCTCGTCGTCGTGTCGGGTTATGCGGTTTGGCGTGTCACCGGTGCTGTCCGTGAAGGGCAGTGTTCCAGTCGGGCGTGTCGTCGGCGAGGCTTTCATGCATCCCCGCCCCCACTTCTCCCCAGCCGATTCGGCGCGCCGCCAGGGCGGGGCGGGAATTCAGCAGTGAATCGATGGCGGAAGTGACCTTCCCCGTGTCGATTTCTCCGCCTTCGTTGAGCAGATCGGAAAGCGCGTGATTCCCCAGAACAAAGAGATCGGAGGGAACATCGAGACGCTTCGCTGCCTGGTGCTCGACTTCCCGCATCAACAGTTCGTCAATGCGCTTCCGCGCAGCCTCCAAGCGACTGTGCGCCTCTGTCAGCGCCTTACTGGCACCCTCCGGGGAAGAACCCTCACTTTCGGCTGCGGGGCTGCCAGCGTGCGGATTAGGGACCGTCTCGGTGGTCCGCTGCACCGCATCCCGGTCATTGGTTTCATTCATGACTCACTCCATCTGCGTGTTCGGGCATGAAAAAACCCCTGCGTGCATGACGTCAGGGGAGGAACGAGTGTCAGGGCATTGCCCCGCTGCGTGAGGGTCAGGTCTGCGCGGGTACGGATTCCGGGGCCTTGATCAGCGCACGCGCAGCCATCTGCGTGGCCTGGTACACGTCCGTGCGGCAGACCGCGGAACAGTAAAGGGGCCGCCGACCCCGCCCCACGTAATGAAGTTCGTTGCGGCAGTCCGGATGCCCGCACAGCCCGGAACCCGTGTCCTCCGCGCGCTGCCGTGCATCGGCCACAAGGGCAAGTGTTGTGCGCGCGGCGGCCTGGTCACCGTTCAGTGCGTCCCGTGCGGCGCTCTCAGCGCGTCGCAGCAGCGCGCAGACCTCAATGTGTCGTGTGGTGTCCATCGTTCCTCACTGGTGCAGGGAGAGGGCCGTACAAGCTCTCTCGGTAGTTAAGGGGGAGCGGAGGTTTCCAGCGCCCCGGCGTCGGCGGTCCGCGCGTGTGGGCCGCTTTCTGGTTCCCGAGTAATAGGGACCGGCGGTTGCCCGCAAACTTATTCAATACAGGCAAACCGGACAGTAAGTGTGATGCACGCAACACTTCACTGCCTCGGAATCGTCGGCACCGACCGCACAGCGGACAGGGAGCGGTGAAGCGTGTTGGGGTGACGGCAGAGACCCCAATCTCTCTTCTCTCTAGGTTTTTCTTGGCTTCCCCAAAAACAGTCGAAGTTCGACACCCTCAACACCTTTTCGCCTCTCGCTGACCGGCGGTTCACCGCCGAGGGCGAGTCGGCGAGAGTCCCTGTGCGCCTGTCTGCGGGCACGCCAAAGTCCCGGCGGGAACGGGCCCGTCCGGGGCTCTTGAGGGGCGTAGGGGCGCGCTGGGGCCTACGCGGCCACCAGTTGGTGGACGGGCTCGACCAGGCGCACACTTGCGCCCTCGGTCGGCTCGTCTCCGCGCGCTACCGACTCAAGCGCCGTCGCCTCTCCTGCGAGGGCTTCCGCGGCGGGGTCCAGCTCACCGGACATGGTGAACGTGACACGGCGCGTGTCCAGGGTCCGCCACCCGCCACGGACACCGCGCCGTACATCGAGGCGCACCCCCGCTTCGATGAGCATGGCGCGCCGTCCCGCCGTGTCCGCCGCCGCCCACTCGTCCGCGAACGTCCGGCCCGTGTTCGTGATGATGCGCTGCGGCTCGCGCTTCTCGCGGGACTCCAGGTCGGCTATCCGGTTGTCGAGCGCATCGGCGCGTTCCTGCCAGGCAGCGGCAGCGTGCCGTGACTTCTGCCGCCCCTTCTGTTGCTGGTGCTCGTTGAACTCGGCGAGCGTGGCCTGTAGTTCCGGGCCGGGGTCGTATCCGGGAATGGTCACAACGTGGGTTGTCTGGATGGGGCCGACCAGTCGCAGGAACTCGGCTTCAACGTACTCGTCCGCCCAATCGCCCCGGATGTGCGCGGACTTCTCGCACTTGAACCCGCGCGAGTACGGGTTGCACTTGTACGTGGGGTGCTGGTTCTTCTTGCTCTCTTGCTTGTTCAGGTACATACGCCCACTGCAAGAGTCACAGTGAATGATCCGCAACAGGAGTGCATCCGTGTCCTTCCGGTCGCTGTTGTCAATGCTCCGTTCTTCGAGAACCACGCCGATGCGGTCGAATTCCTCACGTGTCATGATCGGCTGTTCGGTCTGCATGATCGGGTTGCCCTCGGCGTCCCGGACGGGCTTTCCCTTGTGCATCTTCCAGCCGAGCAGCGTTTCGTTACGCAGCATCCGCGTAATGACTGCGGGGTTCCACAGGAATGCGTCCTTGACGAGCCCCTTGGCTCCGCCGGTTCGCCCGCCTTTTTCGCGGCCCTTCTTCACTGACCAGTGGTCGCGCGGACTCGGAATGCTGTCTGCGTTGAGACCCGCGGCGACAGCCGAAACGGTCTTGCCGTCGAACATCTCGCGGACGATCCGTTCAATGACCTTGACCGCATCCAGGTCCGGTATGAGCGTCCAGCCGATACCGCCGTGTTCCTTGGGCATGGGGGCGGGCATGTAGCCGTACGGCGGACGGCCACCACGCCACCGAAGCGGCATCTTCCGGATAGCTGCCATGGCACCCATGACACGATCCTTGATGCTTTGCGCTTCCACCTGTGCCGCAAAGGCGAGCATCGTCATTTGGAATTCCGCCATGGGGTCCATGGGGTTGCGGAAGTCAAAGACGAGCTTGCCCCCGCCTATACCCTCGGCAAAGACCAGCATCTTGCGGTGCTGCTTCGCCCACTTCGCAAGGTCGTGCATGTTGCTCATGGACCGGATGGCCCTATCGAATCTCCACCAGATAAGGGCCTCGTACTCGTCAGGGCGGGCGAGCCACTGACCAAGGGCGGGACGGTCGAACGGGGCAACCTTGGACGCGCTCACATCGAGGTCCACGGCTTCGCGGAGCCCGTCACCCTCGCCGAAGCTGATGCCGAGTTCGGCGGCAACCTTGTCGTCGGCCTCGCGCTGCCGCTCCGGGCTGGTCGTCTCGTCGGTCAGTACGGACAGGCGGACACACCGCACACCCCGAAGGGTCTCGGTGTAGACCGTGCCTGCGAGGGGATTCGGGGAGTTTGTGTTCACACTTTCTGTGGGGAGCGAAGGTTGCCCGACCCTGCCTGTCCCCTGCTCACTCTCCATGCTCTCTGTAAGGAGCGGAGGAGTCCTACGTGCGGTCTGTTCCATGGGATCTGTAGGGACCGAGGCCGCCCCGCCTGCTTTGTTCTCCATGCCCCCAGGGGAGAGCGAAGGGTTCCCGCTACCGCGCTTGACCAGGGCCGATGCCACCATGCCGACACTCCAGAACGTCTAGTTCTGAGTGTTGGGAGATCCGGCGGGCAACGAGTTCTGCGTCTCCGGCTGAGCGGAGGGGGGAGGGCGGGTCCGCCGGAGCGGGGGCGTAATCCGGTGGATCCGTTCCCGCCCCGTTGTTACGGTGCTCGCACCCTCCACGCGGGACCGACCGCGGGTGACCTCTGGGCGTATGCCCCGGAAAGCAGCTGATGTATGCCCCGGCCAGTGATTCCGAGCTTCCCTCGCCGCGCCTCCCGCGCCGGGGAGACGGGACCTGCCCGCATGCGACTGTTCGCCGCTCCTCGCTGACACACCATGCCGTTCGGCCCGTGACCCCTGCCCCGTGACGCCGTGCGCCGAGGGCTGCTCGGTACTTCCCTGCTGCTTTGTTCCGCACCTTCGGCAAGGAGTATCCGGGTGTCACACGACAACCCCCAGCACCGCTCAGCCATGTCCTTCATCGACACCTTCGCCTGCGTGCGCTGCGGACTGACCGTCGCCGCGCACGCGCCCGACGGCAGCCGCCGCAACCACTGCCCCAGCTGTCTGCACTCCAAGCACCTGATCGACCACATCGAGGGCGGGCCCTCCGACTGCGAGGGCCGGATGACCCCGATCTCCATCGCGGTGCTGCGCACCGGCGACTGGATGGTCGTCCATCGCTGCACCCGCTGCGACGAGCTGACCTCGAATCCGGTCTGCGGGGACGACAACCAGCTGATCCTGATGCGGATGGCCGTGCGCCCCCTGGCCCAACCGCCCTTCCCGCTCGAAGCGTTCGGTGACCTGTGAAGCGGGCCCGAGGACTCCGGAGGAAGGCGGGAGGAGGCGACCGTGCCGCGACGTAGACCCCGGCGGGACGGCAGTCACCGCCCCCAGCGGCCCAAGGACGTACTCCACGGACCGGCCGGGGCGCGTGGCGACGCGTTCCGGTGTGCCGGCTGCCGGCTCGACGTGCCGCTGGTGGCGCCGGGCACCGCCCACCGCAATCACTGCCCGCACTGTCTGGCCAGCCTGCACGTCGACCGGCGGATACCGGGCGACCGGGCGGCGGGCTGCGGCGGACGCATGGCGGCGCTGAGCCTGTCGGTGCGCGAGGACGGTGAGTGGACGGTCATCCACCACTGCCTGAGGTGCGACGAACTCAGCGCCAACCGCATCGCGGGCGACGACAATCCGCTGGCACTGATGCGGCTCGCGCTGCGACCGCTGACGGACACCCGTATCCCCGTACGGGCGCTGCTCGCGCTGTGAACAGGGGCGCCCGGCCACGGCCGGGCGCCCTCCGCTCAGGCCCCGGCCGCCCCGCTCACGCGCCGGGGGCCGCGGCTCGGGCTTCGGGGGCCGCGGCCTCCAGTTCCTCGACGCTGCCGGACATGATCGTGCGGATGTGCTTCGTGACGTGCTCGGTGGGCCAGTCCCACCAGGCGACGGCCAGCAGGCGCGCGACGTCCTTCTCCTCGTACCGGGTGCGGATCAGCTTCGCCGGGTTTCCGCCGACGATGCCGTAGTCCGGTACGTCCGAGACGACGACCGCCCGCGAGCCGATGATCGCGCCGTGCCCGATGCGGACGCCGGGCATCACCATGGCCTCGTAGCCGAACCAGACGTCGTTGCCCACCACGGTGTCGCCCCGTCCGGGCAGACCGGTCAGCAGATCGAAGTGGTCGGACCAGGCGCCGTCCATGGAGGGGAAGGGGAAGGTGGACGGGCCGTCCATACGGTGGTTGGCGCCGTTCATGATGAACCGCACCCCGGTGCCCAGCGAGCAGAACTTCCCGATGACGAGCCGCTCGGGCCCGTAGTGGTACAGCACATTGCGGGTCTCGAACTCCTCCGCGTGCTCCGGGTCGTCGTAGTACGAGTACTCCCCGACCTCGATCAGCGGAGAGGTCACCAGCGGCTTCAGCCGCACCACCCGTGGCTGACCGGGCAGCGGGTGCAGAACGGTGGGATCGGCGGGAACGGGGGTCGTGGGCACAGGGGTCGCTTCCAGGTGATCGGTCGGCAGGGGCAGGCCCATCGTGGCAGCCATCGACCGGCGACGACGTGCATTTTCTTGCCGACCCTAGTAAGTTCCTCAAGGGAACTGACTCGGTGAGCAGGGAGAACGCATGACTCAGGCACAGTGGACCGCGGTCGACAACTACTTCAACGGCTTGCTGGTGGGGCCCGACGCGGCCCTGGACGCCGCCGTCGGGGCGAGCGAGGCGGCGGGTCTGCCCGCGATCCAGGTCGCCCCCAATCAGGGCAAGCTGCTGAGCATGCTGGCCCGGCTCCAGGGGGCGCGGACCATCCTGGAGATCGGCACCCTGGGCGGGTACAGCACCATCTGGCTGGCGCGGGCGCTCCCGGCGGACGGCAGGCTCGTGACGCTGGAGGCCGATCCGGCGTACGCCGAGGTCGCCCGCGCCAACATCGCGCGCGCCGGGCTCGCCGATGTCGTAGAGGTCCGGGTCGGGCCGGCGCTGGAGACGCTGCCCGTGCTGGCCGCCGAGGGGTACGGGCCGTTCGACGTCGTGTTCATCGACGCCGACAAGCCCAGCAACCCCGACTATCTCGCCTGGTCCGTCGAGCTGACCCGGCCCGGCAGCCTGATAGTCGCCGACAACGTCGTACGCGACGGGGAAGTCGTCGACGCCGACAGCACCGACCCGAAGGTGCGGGGGGTGCGCCGGTTCACCGAACTCGTCGCGGCTGACCCGACACTGAGCGCCACCGCGCTCCAGACCGTGGGGGACAAGGGATACGACGGCCTGATGGTCGTGCTCGTCACCGGGGGCGAGCAGCCGGGGCGGTGAGAGGGAAGGGCGCGCGCGGCGACCAGCGGGCCGGGACGCCCCGCATGACCAGCACGCTGTCCAGCGCGGCGCTCCCCGGCGGGAAGCGGTCCGGGTCCTCGAAGAACGAGGACCGCACGGACCGGGCCCGCCCGGCCGTCACCCGCCAGGCGTCGGTGCTCATTTCGAGGACATCCAGGTGGCGGCCGGAGGCGTGGGGGGACAGGCCCCTGGCCCCCGCGCGGAAGAACGCCGACGCCTCGGCCAGGTCCATGAACAGCTCGCTGCCGCGCAGTTCGTCCGTGGGTTGCACCGAGGCGTCCACCCGGACCTCTCCGTCCCGGGTCGCGAAGGCCACGCGCACCTCGGCGGCGTCCTCGCGCACCGTGAAGTCGGCGTGCCCGTGCGCGCCCGGGAAGATCCGGCCGCCCGCGAGGACGTTGAGCCGGGACGCGCTGTCGCGGCGCGGGATGTAGACGCCGCTCTCCACGCCCTCGGGGCCGTCCCACTCCACGGAGATCCGGTGCGCGGCGTTCTCGCTGCGCAGTCCGACGGCGGCCGGACTCCAGCCGGGGCGTACGCCCCCGACGCGCAGCAGGCAGATCCCGGCGACCGCACTGCCGCGCACGAGCTGGGGGCGCAGGGGGGCGGGCAGCAGACCGGCCGCGATGTCCGGGTCCACGCGGTAGTTCACCAGGAGGCGGCGTTCGATGACGCTGGAGAGCCGGGGTCCGGTCATGAGGCATCACCCTTCGGGCCCTGACGCCACGCGGTGCGGCGGAGCACGATCTGTTCGGGGCAGACGGCGCTGAGGAACCGTCCCACGCACATCGCGAGCCGTTCCTCCGCGAGCGAGTAGAGGATGCGGTTGGCGTCGCGGCGCTCGGTGACGAGCCCGGCGCCCTTGAGTACGCCCAGGTGGCGCGAGACGGACGGTGCGCTGATCGGGAACCGGCCCGCGATCTCACCGGCGGCCAGCTCACCGCCCCGCAGGTCCTCCAGGATCTGGCGCCTCGTCGGGTCGGCGAGAGCGCGGAACGCGCTTGCCTCGTCGGCGGAAGGATTCTCCATGGCCCATGTTTAGCATATGAGCTAAATGGCTAACGAGCCAGGTGGGCGCGGGGAACTTGGGCATGGAAGAGCCCCCGCGAGTCATGTCCTCGCGGGGGCTCTTCGTTCATCCGCCTGCCCGAGTGAAGGTTGAGAAGACGATCACGAGGCAGGACGCCTGGGGGATCGTCAGGGGGCGAGCAGGAGCACGTCCGCGCGCTCCTTCGCGGCGGCGTACCGCTTCGCCACGTCCTGCCAGTTGACGACGCGCCACATCGCCTCGATGAAGTCGACCTTCTGGTTCTTGTACTGCAGGTAGAAGGCGTGCTCCCAGGCGTCGAAGACCAGGACCGGGACCGAACCTTGGCCCACGTTGCCCTGGTGGTCGTAGACCTGCTCCACGATCAGCTTGCCGCTGACGGGCTCGTACGCGAGGACGCCCCAGCCGGAGCCCTGGGTGGTGGCCGCGGCCTTCGTCAGCTGGGACTTGAAGCCCGCGTACGAGCCGAACGACTCGGTGATCGCGTCGGCCAGGTCGCCGACGCCGTCCGCCGCGAGGGGCTCGCCGCCGCCGTCGCCGGTCATGTTGTGCCAGTAGATCGAGTGCAGGATGTGGCCGGAAAGGTGAAACGCGAGGTTCTTCTGAAGGCCGTTGATGGCGCCCCAGGCTCCCTTGTCGCGGGCCTCTTCCAGCTGCTCCAGGGTGTCGTTCGCACCCTTCACGTACGCGGCGTGGTGCTTGTCGTGGTGCAGCTCGACGATCTGGGGATTGATGACCGGTTCGAGCGCCGCGTAATCGTAAGGGAGCTCCGGGAGCGTGTACGTGGCCATGATGCGAACCCTCCGACTGCTGGGAATGCCGTCCAGTTGTTATTGCAACCTATATGCAGGAGCAGGCTAACAGCAGGAGGGTTCGTCCGTGATCAGCCCTTCGGCCTAGGTCCGATGGCGGGCGATCGGACCGGCGACCGGCGACCGGCGACCGAGGGTCGGTGGTCGGTGGTCGGTGACCGCGCGAGGGCGGAGCTACGGCCGCAGGTCCTCCCGCGCCGCCGCCGCGATGTCCGGAAAGTCCGTCACCACCGCGTCCACGCCCTGCGCGTAGTGGAAGGCGTACTCGGCGAAGGCGTCACCGAAGTCGTTCGGTGCGGTGCCCCGGCGGTAGTGCGCCGGGAGGTACTGGTTCTCGGCGCGGAAGGTGTACGCACCGACCTTCAGGCCCGCCGCGTGCGCGTCGGCCAGCAGGGTGAGCGGCGGGACGAGCGAGGACTTGTCCGGGCCGATCCAGTCCGCGTACGAGGCGATCTCGCGCAGCCCGGCCGGAGTCATCATCTCCTTGTAGGTGCTCCCGTGGCCGTACGGGCGCCCGCTCGTGCCCAGCGCCTGCCAGAGCGGCAGGCCGAGCCGGGCCTCGGCCACCCGGTGCAGGCTGGACGGTTCGAAGGACTGGACGACACACTCCCGGGCGGTGAGGCGGTTGCGGCGGATCACCCGGATCAGCTCCGGCTCCAGCGGCAGACCGATCGAGCGGAAGTACGTGGGGTGCTTCGTCTCGGGGAAGACCGCGATCCGGCGGCCGTACTCCTTCGACAGGGCGCGGGCCAGATCGACGACCTCCTGGAACGTCATGACCTGCTGGCGGCCGTCGAAGACCGTGTTGCGGTTGCGGATCAGCGGCAGCCGCTCCACCGCCCGCAGCGTCTTCAGCTCCTTGAGCGTGAAGTCCTCGGTGAACCAGCCGGTGACGGCCTTCCCGTCGATGGTCTTCGTGGTGCGGCGGCCGGCGAACTCCGGGTGGCGGGCGACATCCGTCGTCCCGGAGATCTCGTTCTCGTGGCGCACGACCAGGACATGGTCCTTCGTCGGTACGAGGTCCGGCTCGATCCAGTCCGCGCCGGACCGCACACCGAAGGTGTAGGCGGCTGCCGTGTGTTCGGGGCGCCAGCCCGCCGCGCCGCGGTGGCCGATGACCACGGGGCCCCGGGGGCGGTGCGGACGGCGGTCCGCGGCGGAAGCGGGCGTGGTCGCCGCCGCCGCTGTCACCGCGGCGGTGGCCAGAAGGATCGAACGTCGGCCGGGGGAAGGGGACATGGGGATCTCCTCGGGTGGTGGGCGGTAGGACCACCAAAGCGATGGGGGGTTACGGCCCGGCGGACGGCGGCTTGCCGGGTCATGTACGGCCGTGGGTACGGGCTCGCGTACCGGCCCGCGTACGGGCCCCGCGTACCGCCCCGCGTACGGGCCCCGCGTACCGGCCCGCGTAAGGGCATGGACAACACCGCCGTCGGTGCCGGGCGCGGGCGTCGGCGGGCTCCGCTAAAGCGCCACCGACGGGCTCCCGGTGGTGCGGGCCCGCGTACGGGCCTCGGCGAGGCGTGCCAGGTGGTCCTCGTACGCCGTCGCGTAGAAGGCCGCCCGCCGCGGATCCGGTGTCACCACCGCCGTGGGTGCCGTCCAGGACGCCGTGTCCAGCTCCGCCCCGAAGCGCTCCGCCGCCGCGAGCACCGCACCCCGCGCCCCCACCTCCCCCTCCACGATCCGGACCGGCCTGCCCAGCACATCGGCGAACAGGCGCATCCAGGCGGGGGAGCGGGTGCCGCCGCCGCACAGGGCCAGGGTGCCGGTCAGCCCCGCGGCCTCCAGGCAGTGCCGGGCGGCGAAGCCGATGCCCTCGCAGACCGCGCGGATCAGGTCCGCCGGGGTCGACTCCAGGGATACGCCGGTGAGTTCGGCCCGCAGCCGGGGCTCGACGAACGGGGCGCGCTCGCCGGACGGCGCGAAGTACGGCAGCACCCGCACGCCGTGCGCGCCGGGCACAGTCGCGTCGAGGAGGGCGTCGAGCTGCCGGTGGCGTACGCCGGTGGTGGCCAGGATCCAGTCCAGCGCCGCCGTGCCCACCATCGCGGGCATGGCGCGCAGCCAGTGGCCGGGACGGTCGGTGGAGATGTGCAGCCCGGCCGGTTCGCCGGACAGATCGAGGCGGTCGGTGGCTACCAGCGCGGCCAGACAGGTGCCGACGATCAGCAGACCGTCGCCGGGGCGGGTGACACCCGCGCCGAGCGCGGAGGCCGGCAGGTCGTACGGGCCGTTGGACACCGGCACCCCGCTGGGCAGCCGGGCGGTCGCCACCGGGTCGCTCACCGGAGGCAGCAGCCCGGCCCGGCGGGTGAGGCCGAGCGCGGCCAGGACGTCGGGGGAGTACGCCCGGGTCACCGGGTCCAGGAACGGCATCGACGCGTCGGAGACATCGGTGGCCCGGACTCCCGTCAGCCGCTGGAACACCATGTCCTTGCAGTACAGCGCGGTGGCCGCCGCGTCCAGGGCGGCCGGTTCATGGTGGTCGAGCCAGGCCAGCACCGGACCGGGGCAGCCCGGGAACATCGCGCTGCCGGTGGCCCGGTAGACCTCATCGAAGACCCCCGACGCCAGCCAGCCGTCGACCACCTCATGGGCCCGGCCGTCCATCCAGGAGATCGCCCTGCGGACCGGGCGGCCCGCCGCGTCCACCAGCCAGACCCCGTCGCCCTGCCCGGTGAGACCGGCGAACGCCACCCCGTCCGGGCCCAGCGCGGCAAGGACCTCGCGGACCGCCCCGTACACCTCGTCCATGTCCTGTTCGACACGGCCGCCGTGGATGTCCAGCCCGACGGGGCGGGACTCCACGGCCAGGGTGCGGCCCCGTTCGTCGAAGGCGGCCGCCTTCACCAGCGAGGTGCCGACATCGATCCCGACGTACCTGGTCACGGCGCATGGCCTCCGGTCAGAGGAATTCGAGGGAGTGCGGGCGGTGTCGCGCGGTCACAGGACGTGGGCCAACGGCTCGCCCCGCGCATAGCGGGCCACCTCGTCCGCGGCGATCCGGGCCGCCTTCTCGGCGACGGCACGGCTGGCCCCCGCCACATGCGGGGTCATCAGCAGATGCGGGGTCCGGAACAGCCGGGAGGACGCGGGCGGCGGCTCCTGCTCGTACGTGTCGAGCGCAGCGGCCCCCAACTGGCCCGAATCCAGCGCGTCGCAGAGCGCGTCGGTGTCCAGCAGGCCGCCCCGTGCCGCGTTCACCAGCACCGCCCCCCGCGGCAGCAGGGCCAGCTCGCGGGCGCCGATCAGATGCCGGGTCTCCGGGGTCAGCCGGGCGTGCAGGGTCAGGACCCGGGAGCGGGCGAGCAGCGCGTCGAGCGAGACGGCGCGCATCCCGTGCACGTCGCCGCGCACATAGGGGTCGTACACCTCGACCTCGGCGCCGAACGCGCCGAGCACCCGGGCCACCCGGCTGCCGACCGCCCCGTAGCCGATCAGGCCGACCGGGACGTCCTCCAGTTCGAGGCCAGCCTGCTCGTACAGGAAGTGCGAGGCGTCCCAACGGCCCTGGGTGCGCAGGGTCTCGTGGGCCTCGGGGATGCGCCGCAGGGCGGCCAGCAGCAGGCCCACGGTGAACTCCGCGGTCGCCGCCGCGTTGCGCCCGGGGGCGAAGCACACCCGTACGCCCCGGGCACGGGCGGCCGCCGCGTTCACATTGACCGGGCCGCCCCGGCAGACGACGACGAGCCGCAGCAGGGGCGCGGCGGCGAGAACGCGCTCGGTGAACGGCCCCATCTGCGTCACGCACACCTCGATCCCGTCCAGGGCCTGGATCAGGGCGTCCTCGGCGTCGCTGGCCTCGTCGACCTCGGCGACCCTGCCGAACGGCTCCAGGGGCCAGGGGAGGGTGAGTTCCGTGATGTCCGCGTCGCCCGCCACCGTCCGGCGCAGGGCCTCGGTGATCAGCGAGGCGCGGACGAAATGGTCACCGGCTGCCAGAATCCTCATCGGGGGGCGGTTCATCGAAGTGCGTCTCCTGTTTCGGCGTCGAAGACATGGATGTGCCGCGGGTCGGCGGCGATCCGTACGGTGTCGCCCCGGCCGAGCCGTACTCCGGGTCCGGTCAGGACGACGACGGGCCCGGCCACCCCGTCCAGGGCGAGCGTGGCGATGCCCGTTTCGAGGAGGGGCTCATGGGCGGCGACCCGGGCCGGTACGCCCGTATCGCCCAGGGTGAGGTCCTCGGGCCGGATGCCCAGGACCACCGAGCGGCCCGGCGCGGTGGAGCGGTGCGGTACCGGGAAGGCCACGGTGTCCGAGAGCCGTACGCCCCCGCCGTCCATGACGCCCGGAAGCAGATTGACCGCCGGTTCCCCGACGAAGTCCGCGACGAACAGATTCGCCGGGGCGTCATAGATCTCCTCGGGCGTGCCGAGCTGCTGGATCTCGCCGTCCCGCATGACCGCGATCCGGTCGGCGAGCGACAGGGCCTCCTCCTGGTCGTGCGTCACGAGGATCGCGGTGTGTCCGGAGTCCCGCTGGATGCGTTTCAGCTCACGCCGTGTGGCGTCCCGCTGGGCGGCGTCCAGATGCGAGAGCGGTTCGTCGAGCAGCAGTACGTCGGGCTCGCGGATCAGCGCGCGGGCCAGCGCCACCCGCTGCTTCTGCCCGCTGGAGAGCGCGGCCGGGCGGGATCCGAGCAGGTCGGTGATCCCGAGACGTTCGGCCATGGCCGCCACTCTGCCGCGAATCTCGGCCCGGCCGTGGCGTCGCCGCGCCGACAGGCCGAATCCGAGGTTCTCCGCGACCGTCAGCGGCGGATACAGCGCGTAGTTCTCGAACGCGACCCCGATATTGCGCCGCTGTGCCGGGAGCGGCACGACCGAGGAGCCGCCGATGAGGATGTCGCCGCCGGTGACGGTCTCCAGACCGGCGATCATCCGCAGCGTCGTGGACTTGCCGCAGCCGGACGGGCCCAGCAGGCCCAGCAGTTCCCCGGACCGCAGCTCGACGTCGATGGACCGCACCGCCTCGACGTCCGCCGCCCGGCCCCGCCCGGTGTACGTCTTGCGCAGGGCGCGCAGGGCCAGTTCAGTCACCGTTCACCGCCACCTCCCGATGCCGTGCCGACGCCTACGCCGACGCTTGTGCCGGTCGCGCAGACCTCGTAGGGGACCTTGTGCTCGTCCAGATCGCGCAGTGCCTCGGCGGACGCCCCGTCGTCCACCAGCACCAGATCGAACCGGCTGAGCGGGGCGAGCCGGTGCAGGGCGACGCGACCCAGCTTGGAGTGGTCGAGCAGCAGGACGTTACGGGCGGCCGAGTCGAGCATCGCCCGCTTCACGGACACGATGTGCTGCTCCTGGTGGTAGGCGAAGCCGCCGGACACCGCGGACGTCGAGGTGAAGCAGACATCGACCTGGAGGGACTGCACGGCCTCCACGCAGGAGACCCCGAGGAAGGAGGAGTGCAGCGGGTCGTAGTCGCCGCCCAGGCCCATCAGATGGATGCCCCGCTCCTGCGACAACACGGTTATCGCTTCGAGGAAGTTGGTGACGACGGTGAGGGGGGTGATGGCCCGCAGCCGCCGCGCGATCTCCAGGGTCGAGGTCGAATCGTCCAGCATCACCGCCATGCCCGGCTCGATGAGCCGCACCGCCCGCTCGGCGACGGCGGCCTTCTCGGCGCGCATGGTCTTCAGCCGGTAGGCGACGTTCGACTCGAAGACGCCGGACGGCTGGGCCGTCACCCCACCGCGGAACTTACGGACGATGCCCTGCCGCTCCAGCTCGTCGAGGTCGCGGTGGATGGTCATCAGACTGACGTCGAATCGCTCGGCCAGCTCGGCGGCGCTGACCTCGCCCTCGGCGAGGACGTACTCGGCGATGGACGCCTGACGGGGGGCGGGTCCGCGCTGCTGAAGACTGCTCATGGGCTGATCCTTCGTCCTGGTCTCTCCGGCCGGTCGGCCTCGAACAACAGCAGTCTCGTCCGCGCCGTGTGGAGGCGCACCGGATCGTCGGGACGCAGGCCCGCGGCCTCGGCGCGCGGGACGACGAGGGACAGCTGCTGTTCGCCGATCCGGACGGTGACCTCGGTCGCCCGGCCCAGCACCTCGGTGATGTAGACGGAGCCCGTGAACGCGACCCCGGGTCCGCTGTCGGGCCCGCCGCCGGACGCCCCGCCGACGTCGCTCACCCGGCCTTCCCGGAGCCCGATGTCCCGGGGCCGCAGCCCCAGTTGAACGGCCGTGCCCGGCGCCGCGGGCACCGTCAGCGGCAGTTCGTACGAGTCGTCCGCCGCCCGGAACCGGCCCTCGGACGTCACCGTGCCCGGCAGCAGATTGATCCGGGGCCGACCGAAGGAACGGGCGACGAAGGTGTCGTACGGGTGGTGCCACAGCTCCTCGCGGGTGCCGCTCTGCACCAGGCGGCCGTCCCTGATCACCCCGATCCGGTCGCCGAGCGCCAGCGCCTCCACCGCGTCGTGCGTGACGTACAGCGTGGTCGTGCGCCGTACCTCGCCGATCGCCCGCAGCTCGGCGCGCATCGCCTGGCGCAGCTTGGCGTCCAGGTGCGACAGCGGCTCGTCGAGGAGGAAGGCCCGCGCCGGACGGACCAGCACCCGGCCGAGCGCGACGCGCTGGCGCTGCCCGTTCGACAGGGCGCCCACCGGCCGGTCCAGCAGGGCGCTGATCCCGAGGAGTTCGGCGGTCTCCCCGATCCGGGCCCGCACCTGGTCCGCGGGGAGGCGGTGGCGGGGCGAACGGAGCGGGGAGGCCAGATTGTCGTACGCCGTGCGGTGCGGGTACAGCGCGTACGACTCGAAGCACATGGCCACGCCCCGGTCGTACGGCTCGACGCCCGTCATGTCCGCCCCGCCCAGCTCCACCGACCCGGACTGCGGCTCCACCAGGCCCGCGACGGTCTTCAGCGTGGTCGTCTTGCCCGCGCCCGACGGGCCGAGCAGACAGTAGAACTCGCCCTCCGCCACCTCCAGGTCCAGCCCGTCCAGCGCGACGTTCCCGCCGTAGCGCAGGTGCACGGAGCGCAGCGCGATGGCGGCCGGGGCGGTCATGACTTCACCGCCCCGAACGACAGGCCCCGCACCAGATACCGCTGGATGGTCAGGGCCAGCAGCAGCGGCGGGACGGCCGAGATCAGCGCGGCGGCCGCCGTGAGGTTGTACTTGGGCCGGTCACCGCCCAGGAAGGACAGCGCGCCGACCGTCACCGTCTGGGCGTTCGACGAGGTCAGGATGAGCGGGAAGACGAAGTTGTTCCACGCGAAGATGAACGCCAGCAGCGAGACGGCCGCGATGCCGGGTTTCACCAGCGGCAGCACGACCCTGAAGAACGCCTGCTTACGGGTGTAGCCGTCCAGCAGCGCCGCCTGCTCCAGCTCCGGTGACAGATCGGAGAAGTACGAGCGCATGATCCAGACGATCAGCGGCAGCGTCACCAGCTGGAGCACCCACACCATGCCGACGTAGGTGTCGAAGAGCCCGAGCTTCTGGTAGAGCACGAACAGCGGGATGATCACGGTCAGTTCGGGGGCGAAGCGGAACGAGAGCAGCGTGAACATCAGGTTCTCCGAGCCGCGGAACCGCCACCGGGCGGCGGCGTACGCGGCGGGCAGCCCGATCACCAGTGACAGGGCCACCGCCCCCACCGACACGATCAGGCTGTTGACGAAGAAGCGCGGGAACGGCACGCCCTGGTCGTTCCCGGCGCCGAGCACCGTGCGGTACGCGTCGAGGGTCGGGGTGAACGAGAAGTACGTGCTGAACAGCTCGTTCGTCGGCTTCAGCGACAGGATCACCATCCAGACGACGGGGAACAGCGCGAAGACGAAGTAGAGGATCAGCGCCCCGTCGGCGGCCACCGACAACAGCCTTCGCCCGCCGTCCCCGGCCCGCGGTTTCGCTGTCCTGCCGTCTCCGGCCCCGGCCCGCGGTTTCGCCGCCCCGCCGTCCCCGGCCCCGGCCCGCGGTTTCGCCGCCCCGCCGTCCCCGGCCCCGGCCCCGGCCCGCGGTTTCGCCGCCCCGCCGTCCCCGGCCCCGTACCCGGCCCGCGGTTTCGCCGCCCCGCCGTCCCCGGCCCCGTACCCGTCCCGCGGTTCCCGCCTCACTTCGGCACCTCCGCCGCACGGTTCTGGATCCGGCCCAGATAGCGCACCAGCACCATCGTGACCAGGTAGACCACCGCCCACAGCACGATCATGTAGCTGATGCCGAACGAGTAGCGCTGGAAGCGGATCGCCTCCAGATACGCCCGGATCTGGAGCACCACCGTCGAGTCGCCGGGGCCGCCCTCGGTCAGCGCGTAGATGATGTCGAAGACCTTCAGCGAGTCCATGAACCGGAAGATCACCGCCACCAGGACGTACGGCCAGAGCATCGGCAGCGTGAGCCGCCGGAAGGTGAACCACCAGCCCGCCCCGTCCACCGCCGCCGCCTCGAACGGCGACACGGGCAGCGAGCGCAGCCCGGCCAGCGCGAGGATCGCGACGAACGGCGTGTACACCCACACATCGACGGCGATCGACGACAGCAGCGCCCCGGTCGGGGTGTCGGTCCACTGCACCCCGCCCAGACCGACCGGCTCCAGCAGATGGTTGATCACCCCGACCGAGGGCTGGAGCATCAGCTTCCACATGATCGCGGCGATCACCGGCGCGATCATCAGCGGCAGGATGAGGATCTTCTCCAGCACCCGCCCGACCCTGCTCGCCCGGTGCAGCAGCAGCGCCACCGACACCCCGAGCACCGTCTCGACCGCCGCCGCGCCCACCGCGTACAGCACGGTCACCCGGGCCGACTCCCAGAACGAGGACTGGGAGAAGATCCGCCGGTAGTTCTCGAACCCCACCAGGTCCGGCCGCGGCTTGCTCGCCGCGAAGTCGAACAGCGTGTAGTAGAGGCCCAGACCGAACGGATAGAGGATGCCGCCGGTCAGCAGCAGCGCCGGGACGATCAGGAGATACGGCCGCAGCGAGCGGCGCCACCTAGGCACCGGCCGTGCCGGCGCGGTCTCCTCGCCATGGACGGCCGTGCGTTCCGAGGGCGCCGGAGGCGTCGTCAGGGCCACCGGTCAGCCGATCTTCGACGCCAGATCGCCCGCGAGTCCGTTCAGCACGGACGAGGCGTTCTTCCCGCCGTAGATCTCCTGGAGCGCCGAGGCCCAGCTCGTCGTCGCGTCGAAGAACTGCTCCTGCGGGGTGAACTGGATCTTCGTCTGGTCGACGACCGCCTCGAACGTCTCGATGAAGCCGGGGATCGCCCCCATCTTGTCCCGGTACGCGGCGGCCTCGCTCACCGACCTGCGGACCGGATCGATGTGGTTGTCCTGGACCGCGCCCTTGAGCAGATGCTCCTTGCCGGTCGCCCACTGGAGGAACAGCCAGGCCGCCGGCTTGTTGCGGCTCCTGGCGTTCATGCCCAGCGACCAGATCCACATGTTCGTCGCGAGCGAGCCGCCCGGCCCCTTCGGACCGGGGTGGAAGGCGATCTTCCCGGAGGCCGGGGAGGCCCCCTCCACCGCCTGGAAGTACGCGGCGGTGTCCGCGTCGAACAGCATCCCGGCCTTCTTCGCGCCGAGGTCGCTGGAGCACTGGTACCAGGTGTACGAGGTCCAGGACGGCGGCCCGCCCTTCCTGACCATCTCCGCCCAGTCCCCGGTGAACGCGATGGCCTCCGGGGAGTTCATCGCGGGCTTCACCTTCCCGCCCGCGACGGTGAAGTCCTTCAGCCCGTTGCGCGCGTACATCGTCATGAAGCCGGGGTGGATCGTGGCCCAGCTGCGCGACCCGCGCACCGCGACCCCGTACATCCCGTCGAATCCCGCGCCCGGTGCCTTGCGGGTGATGGTCCCGGCCAGCTCGCGCAGCTCGTCGAAGGACTCGGCGGGTTTCAGCCCGAGCTTCTTGAACACCTCGGTGTTGTACGCGACGACGTTCGTCTCCCAGCCCCACGGCAGCGCGTACTGCCCGCCCTGTCCGAGCGGGGCGCCCGCCTTCAGGGACCACTGGCCGGCCTGGAGCAGATTCGGGTAGAAGTCCGCCTGGTCCCATGCGGACCCGGTCGCCGAGGAGTTGCGCATCCACGGCCCGAGGTCCTCCAGCCAGCCGGGCGGACCGTACTGCCACACCATGTACGCGCCGAGCATGAACACGTCGTACGAGGCACGCCCGCTGGAGAGGTCGACGGTGAGCTTGTCGAAGTAGTTGTCCTCGGGGAAGACGTCGTACTCGACCTTGATGCCCGTCTTCTCGGTGAACGCCTTCAGATCGGCGATCAGGGCGTCGGTGTACGGGTGTTTGTTGAGCAGCGCCTTGACGGTCTTGCCCTCGGCCCGCTTCCAGTCGAAGGCGCCGGTGACATCGTCGGCCGCGGAGCCGCCCCCGCCGGAGGTGTCACCGCCGAAGCCCGCCCCGCAGGCGGACAGCAGCGGAGCTGCGGATGCTGCGGCTGCCGCGCCGAGAGCGACTAAGCGGCGCCGGTCGTGCCCGTGCCTGTCCATCCGTGACCTCCACGGTCCGGCCGGAGATGCTGATCACACAATGTGCTGATTGGTTAACAGAGCTTGGAACAACACAAGTTGCCCGTCAATCCCTCGCACAAGTGAAATTCTCAGTGCACAGTGAGAAGTTCACAGAGGGAGCCGATATGTGGATGGGCATCGATCTCGGAACGCAGAGCGTCCGCGCGGTCCTCGCCTCCGACCGCGGGAAGATCCTCGGCAGCGGGTCGGCCCCGCTCGGCGGCAGGCGCGACGGCGCACGCCACGAACAGCTGCCGGACCACTGGTGGACGGCGGTGTGCGCGGCGACCCGGCAGGCGCTGCGCGAGGGTCCCGCGCCCCGGGCGCTCGCGGTCTGCTCCACCTCCGGCACGGTCCTGCTCGCCGACCGCACCGGACGGCCGCTCACCCCCGCACTGATGTACGACGACGGGCGCGCCGGAGCGGAGGCGGCCAGGGCCGGGACACCACCGACCTGGGCGCTGCCCAAGGTGATGTGGCTGCTGAGGGAGTACGGGGGAGGGAGCGACGGCGTCCGCGTGACGCACCAGGCCGATTTCGTCCTGGCGCGGCTCGCCGGGCACCCGCTGCCCACCGACTCCAGCCATGCCCTCAAGACCGGCTACGTGCTGGCGGACGACGACTGGCCGCACGCGGAATTCGCCGGACTCGGCCTGCCCGAGGGGCTGTTCCCCCAGGTGGTGCGGCCCGGTCGGCGGATCGGCGAGGTGGGGCGCGCGGCGGCCGAGGAGACCGGCATTCCGGCGGGCACGCCCGTGGTGGCCGGGATGACGGACGGCTGCGCGGCACAGATCGCCTCGGGCGCGCTGACCGTCGGCTCCTGGAACGCGGTGCTCGGCACGACCCTGGTGCTCAAGGGGGTCACCGACGCACCGGTCACCGACCGGACCGGGGTCGTCTACAACCACCGCGCCCCCGACGGGAGCTGGCTGCCCGGCGGCGCGTCCGGGACCGGCGGCGGGGCGCTGACCGCCGCCTTCCCGGAGGCGGACCCGGCCCGGCTGGACGCGCTGGCCGCCCGGCTCGGGCCGTCGGACGTGGTGGCGTACCCGCTGGTGGCGCGAGGCGAGCGCTTCCCCTTCCTCGCCCCCGACGCCACCGGCTTCCTGCTCGGCGAACCCGCGTCGGACGCCGAGCACTGGGCGGCGCTCCTGACGGGCGTCGGACTGGTCGAACGGCTCTGCCTCGACTACCTCGACCTGCTCGGCGCGCCCGTGCGCGGCCCGCTCACGTTCACCGGCGGCGCCGTCCGCAGCGACCACTGGAACCGGCTGCGCGCCGACATCCTCGGCCGGACCGTCCACCTCCCGCAGCACAGCGAACCCGCCCTCGGCATGGCCGTCCTCGCCGCGTACGGGGCGGGGGCCGCGGACACCGTGCAGGAGGCCGCGGGCCGGATGGTGCGGCTGCGGCAGACCCTGCACCCGGACCCGGCGCGTACCGCCCGCCATCTTCAGCCGTACCGCACGCTGGTGGACGAACTGGAACGGCGCGGCTGGCTCCCGGGCACCGTCGCCGCGCACGCCCGCACCCGAACGGAGCACCCATGACCGCGAGTCCGCCTCCCACCACGCTGCTGCTCGCCCGCCACGGGCAGACCGTCTGGCACGCGGAGAACCGCTACGCCGGAGTGAGCGATGTCGCCCTCACGGACGAGGGGAGGCGTCAGGCGGAGCGACTGGGGCGGTGGGCGGCCCGGCACCCGGTCGACGCGATCTGGACCTCCACCGTCCCCCGCGCCATGGAGACCGCCGACCCGGCCTGCCGGGCGCTCGGCCTCGTACCGATGCGTGAACACGGGCTGCGCGAGTGCGACTTCGGGGTGGTGGAGGGGCGCACCCTCGCCGAGTTCGCCGCCGAGGACCCGGAGCGGGCACAGGCGTTCCGGGCCGACCCGGTGGCCAACCCGTTCCCGGGCGCCGAGGACCCCCGGGCGGCGGCGGCCCGGGGGACGGCGGCCCTGCGCCGCATCGCCGCGGGCGGACCGGGCGGGCGGATCCTGGTCGTCGCGCACAACACGCTGCTGCGCCTGGTCCTGTGCGAACTGCTGGGCATCCCCCTGGGCTCCTACCGCAGGGTCTTCCCGCGGCTGCGGAACGCGGCGGTGAGCGAGATCCGCCTGTCGGGCGAGGGTGGCGGGGGTGGGGCGCTGCTCTCCCTGAACGTGCCGTGCGACGACCCGGGCCCGTCCGGCGACTCGGGCCCGTACGACTCGGGCCCGTCCGGCGCCTGAGGCGTCGCTGCCGGCGCGGACGGGCCCGAGGGCGCGGCGGTCACTCCGCGGTGGCGCCCCGGCGCTGCCGCAGCAGCCCCACGACGATCAGCACCGCGGTCAGCGCCCCCGTGGCCAACAGCTGATCGCGCGTGCCGGGCTGCCGCAGCATCAGCAGGAAGATGCCGGCCATCGCCGCCAGCGCGAGCACGGTGCCCACCGGGAACAGCCACATCCGCACCACCAGCTTCTCCGGCGCCTCCCGCTCCATCCGGCCGCGCAGGATCAGCTGCGAGGCGGCGATGAAGACCCACACCACCAGGATCACCGCGCCGATCATGTTGAGCAGCCACGGGAAGACGTCGTCCGGCCGCCAGTAGCTGAGCAGCACGCACAGGAAGCCGAAGACGGAGGAGACGAGAACGGCCGTGCGCGGCACCCCGGAGGTGATCCGGCCCAGCCGCTTCGGGCCCTGGCCCCGTGCGACGAGCGAGCAGGCCATGCGCGAGGCGCCGTAGATGTTGGCGTTCATCGCGGAGAGCAGCGCGATCAGGATGACCACGTTCATGATCTCCGCCGCGCCGCTGATGCCGAGGTGGTCCAGTGCCGCGTAGAACGGGCCGACCTCGACGACCTTCGGGTCGTCCCACGGCACCAGCGCGACGATGACCGCCATCGAGCCGACGTAGAACACCGCGATGCGCCACATCGCCGTCCGGACCGCCTTCGCGACGCCCCGCACCGGGTCCTCGGACTCGGCGGCTGCGATGGTGACGGTCTCCAGACCGCCGTAGGCGAAGACGGAGGCGAGCAGTCCGATGATGAAGCCGTCGGAGCCGTTGGGCAGGAAGCCGCCGTCACCCGTGAGGTTGGAGGCGCCGGGCGCGTCCGTGCCGGGCAGCACGCCGAGGATCGCCAGCACACCCAGGACGAGGAAGAGCGTGATCGCGACCACCTTCAGCGCGGCGAACCAGAACTCGAACTCGCCGAACTTCTTCACGGCGGCGAGATTCGTCCCGAGGAACATCACCATGAACAGCGCGACCCAGGCCCACTCCGGGGTGCCGGGCAGCCAGCCGGTGACGATCTTCGCGGCGCCGATGCCCTCCAGGCCGACGGCGACGCACAGGAGCACCCAGAACGCCCATCCGGCGGTGAAGCCCGCCCAGGGGCCGATCGCGCGTTCCGCGTGGACGGAGAAGGAACCGGAGGCCGGATTCGCGGCGGACATCTCGCCGAGCATGCGCATCACGAACATGACCAGCAGCCCGGAAATCCCGTAGGCGATGACGATCGAGGGCCCGGCGGCGGCGATGCCCGCGCCCGAACCGACGAACAGCCCGGCCCCGATGACGCCGCCCAGGGCGATCATCGAGAGGTGGCGCTGCTTGAGGCCGTGGGTGAGAGCGGAGTCGGCCGTGACGGTGCCGGTGGCTGCGGAGTCAGCGGTGGGGGGAGACGCGGAGGTCCGAGGCATGGACGAGCTCAGTTCGGTAGGTGAGACGGGGACGAGCCCACAGTCTGGGCACGGCCCCCGCTCACAAGGAACAGCTGTCCGCTATACGGTCACGAGGCTCACACAAGGTGCGCACGCGCCTACTCCCGAGTAGCTCCCGGCCGGGTCCGGAACTCCCGCACCACCGATACCAGCAGCACCAGCGCCGTCGCCCCGGCCGACCACAGCACCTGCGGGCGGGCCGCGTCATCGCTCAGCATCAGCAGCAGCACCCCGAACAGACCGGCCAGCGTCAGCCAGGTCAGATACGGGAAACACCACATCCGCAGGGTCAGCGCCTCGGGTGCCTCGCGCTCGATCCGGGCGCGCAGCCGCAGCTGCGAGGCGGCGATCAGGGCCCAGACGAACAGCAGCACCGCGCCGACCGAGTTGAGCAGGTAGAGGAAGACCGTGTCCGGCCACCGCAGATTGAGCAGGACGGAGACGAAGCCGAAGGCCACCGACGCGAGCACCGCCCGCCGCGGCACACCGCCTCCCGTACCGCCGCTGCCCCCTGCCGTGCCGCCGCCTTCCGTACCGCTGTCGTCACCGCCGTCTCCCGTACCGCCGTCGTCCTCGGCTCCGCGTTTGCGTCCGCCGCCGCCCGACACCTTCAGCAGTCCGCGCGGCGCCTCGCCGCGCTCGGCCAGCGAGAAGATCATCCGCGAGGAGCCGTACAGATTGGCGTTGAGCGCGGAGAGCAGCGCCACGAACACCACGATGTTCATGATCTGCCCGGCGGACGGCACCCCGATGGAGTCCAGCACCTTCACATACGGGCTGAGCCCGGCCTGCTGCGCGGTCCACGGCAGCACGGTCACGATGACCAGCATCGAACCGACGTAGAAGAAGAGGATGCGCACCACCGCGCTGCGCACCGCGCGCCCCACCGCCCGCGCCGGATCGTCGGTCTCGGCCGCCGCGATGGTGACGACCTCCAGGCCGCCGAAGGCGAAGACCACGGTCAGTACGCCGGAGACCACCCCGTCCCAGCCGTTCGGCAGGAAGCCGCCCTGCCCGGTGAGGTTGGTCATCCCGACCGGATCGGTGTCCGGGAGCAGACCGAAGACCGCCAGCAGCCCCAGCACCAGGAACGCCACGATCGCGCCGACCTTGAGCGCGGCGAACCAGAACTCGAACTCCCCGAAGTTCTTCACGGCGGTCAGGTTGGCCACCGTGAACACCACCATGAAGACCAGCACCCAGGCCCACGGTTCCATCCCCGGCACCCAGCCGTGGGCGATCTGCGCGGCGGCCGTCGCCTCCACGGCGAGCACCACCACCAGCAGGAACCAGTAGAGCCACCCGGCGCTGAACCCGGCCCAGCGGCCGAGCGCCCGCTCCGCGTGCACGGAGAACGAACCGGAGGCCGGCATGGCGGCCGACATCTCGCCGAGCATCCGCATCACCAGCATCGCGAGCGTTCCCGCGATCAGGTACGAGACGACGATGGCCGGGCCCGCCACCGCGATCCCGGCGCCCGACCCGACGAACAGCCCGGCCCCGATCACCCCGCCCAGGCCGAGCATCGTCAGATGCCGCTGTTTCAGGCCGTGGGAGAGCGGCTCGGCCGGTACGGGGGAGTGCGTGGGGGGAGGCGCGTCGTGCATGGGGTGCGGGTCACTCTCGGCTCATTCGGACCGACCGGTCTTATGGGGAACCTACAGTCTCACGCCGCGAGTCCCCTCCCGGCAGAAGGCACCCGCTCCGCCCCAGGCTCAGTGACGAGCGTCACGCCCGCGGATGATTGCGGGCCGGTCTTTGTGCGAACCCCACCATCCCCTCCGTCACCGCTTTGTGGGCGGCTGACGGTGATCGAGCGTTAACCCGTGGGCTAACGTCAACTCCAGTCCGTCTCCACCCGGCTGTTCCCACCGGATGTCCCAACCGACTGTTCCCACCGGATGTCCCCAGCCCGCCTGCACCCACCGTGCTCGCACCCACCCTGCCTGCCCTCACCCGCGGAGTCCCGATGAGCACTGCTGTCGCACCCGTCCGTTCCGGAGCGGTCCTCGCCGACCTGCTGCCCGCAGCCCGGCACCGTTACGCCGTCGACACGGCCCTGGTCATGGGCGGCGCCGCCCTCACCGGCATCGCGGCCCAGATCGCCGTCCCGGTCCCCGGCTCCCCGGTCCCCGTCACGGGCCAGACCTTCGCCGCGCTCCTCATCGGCACCGCGCTGGGCGCCCGCCGCGGCTTCCTCTCGCTCGCCCTGTACGCGCTCGTCGGCATGGCCGGCATGCCGTGGTTCTCCGAGGGCTCCTCCGGTGCGGGCGGCGCCTCGTTCGGCTATGTGCTCGGCATGCTGCTCGCCGCCACCGTGGTCGGCTCTCTCGCCCGCCGCGGCGGCGACCGCTCCGTACTGCGCACCGCGGGCACGATGGCGGTCGGCTCCGCGGTGATCTACGCGGTCGGCGTGCCGTACCTCGCGTTCTCCACCGGGATGTCGATGGGCGCGGCCGTCGCGGCCGGTCTGGTGCCGTTCCTGATCGGCGACGCCCTCAAGGCGGCGCTGGCCATGGGTGCGCTGCCCGCGTCCTGGAAGCTCATCGGGCGCCGCGGCTGATGCCGTAGGGCCCTCGCAGGAGGCTCGCCGGATCGTACTGGGAGACCAGACCGGCGAGCCTTTCGCGTGTCCGGGGGTCGTGGAAGTCCTCGGTGCGGTCGCCGCCGCCGAAGGAGAAGTTCAGCGACCGGCCCAGGACGTCCGGGGCCAGCACCCCGGACACCCGCCCGTACAGCTCCCGTACCGCCGCGACGTCCGTACCGTCCAGCGGGGACAGCAGCCGCAGCAGGAAGCCCGCCTCGCGGTACGGCACCGCGTTGTCCACCCCGGGCCGTTCGGCCAGCGCCCCGCCCAGGTGGTTGAGCTGAACCACCGTCATCATCGGCGCCTTCGGCCCGGTCAGCTCCAGCACCCGCCCCGCCCGCCCCGCGTCCAGCTCCCCGAGCAGCGCGCTGTCTCCGTAGTAGGCGTGCGGGAACGGCGGGTCGCTGTGAATGGTGTGGCTGTCGGTGTACGGCATCTCCCGTAGCGAATCCGCGAGCGCGGGCCCGATCGCGCGCAGCGGCGCGACCAGCCGCTCGCCCTCGGCCGTACCGCCCGTGAACGCCACCCGCACCGAGACCACGTACCGCCCCCGCAGCGGCTCGGGCAGCTGCGGGGCGTCGGGGTACTGGATCGCCGCGAGCGAGGAGTTGAGGCTCCGCGGAACCGTCCGGGTCCACTCCAGATACCGGCCCAGCACCTCGTCGGCCCCCGCCCCGTCGAAGGCGACCGAGCCGCCGTACAGCCGGTCCACCGCCACCAGGCCGATCTCCAGGCCCGTCACCACCCCCAGGCGGTGCCCGCCGCCGCGCAGGCCCCAGAACAGCTCGGGCTCGCTGTCCGCGGTGACCCGGCGCGCCACCCCGTCGGCGGTCACCACGTCGAGGGAGCGCACATGGTCGGCGGCGTACCCGAACTCCCGGGCCAGCAGGCCCAGCCCGCCGCCGAGCGTGTAGGAGACGGCGCCCACGGACGGGGCCGAGCCGTTCAGCGGGGCGAGCCCGTGCGGGGCGGCGGCCGCGATCACCTGCCCCCAGGTGGCGCCCGCCCCGAGCAGGGCGGTGCGGCGCCCCGGATCGATCCGTACGGAGTCCATCCGGCGGGTGCTGATCAGTACGCCGCCCTCGACGGGGCCGGGCAGCCCGTGCCCGGTGGCGTGGACCGCGATCCGCAGCCCGCGCCCGGCGGCGTACGCCACGGCGGCGCGCACGTCATCGGCGCCGGTGGCCTCGACGACGCGGTCGGGACGGATCGGGAAGCCGGTCTGGAAGGTGTCAGGCGCGTACGTCATGAGGGGAGGCTCTCCATTCGCCCGCGACGCACCCGGTGGGCGTCGCGGGGGAGAGCCTCCCCGGTAAACCTGACATCGGCCGTCAGGTATCAGTTCACTCGTCGGCCTGCGCCTCGTCGGCCTGCGCCTCGTCGGCCTGCGCCTCGTCGGCCTGCGCCTCGTCGGCCTGCGCCTCGGTGGCCGGTGCCTTGGCGGCCTTGCGGCCGCGCGCCTCACGTACCAGCGAGATCGCCACCACCAGCGCCGCGACCAGCAACGAGAGCAGCACCTGCTCACGTCCGGCGTCGTCGGTCAGCATGTAGACCAGGACGAAGGAGATCATCGCGATCGTCGCCCAGGTCAGATACGGGAACAGCCACATCCGTACGACGAGCTTCTCCGGGGATTCGCGCAGGATGATCCCGCGCATCCGCAGCTGGGTGAAGCAGATGACCAGCCAGACGAACAGGGCGACGGCGCCCGAGGAGTTCAGCAGGAACTGGAAGACGGTGTCGGGCCACTGGTAGTTGAAGAACACCGCGACGAAGCCGAACACCACGGAGGACAGGATCGCCGTCTGCGGCACCCCGCGCTTGTTCACCCGGGCGAAGGCACTCGGCGCGTCTCCCCGGCCGCCGAGGGAGAACGCCATCCGGGAGGCCGTGTAGAGGCCGGAGTTCAGACAGGACAGCACGGCCGTCAGCACGATGACATCCATGACCTGGCCCGCGTGCGGGATGCCGATGGAGTTGAGCGCGGCGACGTACGAACCCTCCTTGAGGATCGACGGGTCGTTCCACGGCAGCAGGGTCAGGACGACGAAGATCGAGCCCAGGTAGAAGACCGCGATCCGCCAGATCACGCTGTTGGTCGCCTTGGACACGGCACGCTGCGGGTCCTCGGACTCACCGGCCGCCAGGGTCACGATCTCGCTGCCCATGAACGAGAAGACGACCATCAGCACACCGGTGAGGATGGCGCCCGGCCCCTCGGGGAAGAACCCTCCGCTGTCGGTGAGATGCGCGAGCCCGGAACCGGGGTTGTCCGACCCCGGCAGCAGTCCGAAGACGGCGAGCAGACCGATGACCACGAAGGCGCCGATCGCCACGACCTTGATCCCGGCGAACCAGAACTCGAACTCCCCGTACGAACCGACCGAGACCAGGTTCGTCGCGGTGAGCACGATCATCACGATCAGGGCCCAGGCCCACTGCGGCACGCCCGGGATCCAGCCCTCCAGGATCTTGGCACCGGCGGTCGCCTCGACGGCCAGCACCACGACCCAGAAGAACCAGTACAGCCAGCCGATGGAGAAGCCCGCCCAGCGGCCCAGCGCCTGGTCGGCATAGGCGGAGAAGGAGCCGGAGCTCGGCCGGGCGACGGCCATCTCGCCCAGCATCCGCATCACGAACACGACCATCAGGCCGACGAGCGCGTACGACAGGAGAATGGCCGGTCCCGCGGCGGCGATGCCCGCGCTGGACCCCACGAAGAGGCCCGCACCGATCACACCGCCGATCGCGATCATCGAGAGGTGGCGGTTCTTCAGACCGGCCTGGAGCCCGTCCGGGGAGACCGGCTTTTCCGGCTCACCGGGCCCCTGGCCCGACTTCGCCAGCGTCGTCTGCGACGTCATGGAACGGATCCTTACGTTTACGGGCACGCGGGTCGGCTCCGACTCCGCGTGGTGGTGCGAAGGCAGGGCCACGCATTCAAGCCCGGCATCCGCTGGGAATGGAACCCCCCGTTCCGGATCGTTGACCGGATCGTTGCCCGAGTGGTGTTGCCCACACGGACGTCGTGGAGGGTCCCGACCCCGCTGACGGCTACCCCGCGATGTTCGTGCCACACTTCGGCACATGCGCGTGTACCTCGGATCGGACCATGCCGGTTACGAACTCAAGAACCACCTCGTCGAGTGGCTCCAGGCCCACGGCCACGAGGCCGTCGACTGCGGCCCCCACATCTATGACGCCCAGGACGACTACCCGCCGTTCTGCCTGCGTGCCGCCGAGAGGACGGCCGCGGACCCGGAGAGCCTGGGCATCGTGATCGGTGGCTCCGGCAACGGCGAGCAGATCGCCGCCAACAAGGTCAAGGGCGTCCGCGCCGCACTGGCCTGGAGCGAGCAGACCGCCGCGCTCGGCCGCGAGCACAACAACGCCAACGTGGTCGCCATCGGCGGCCGGATGCACACGGTGGAGGAGTCCACCAAGTTCGTCGAGATCTTCCTCAGCACGCCGTACTCGAACGAGGAGCGTCACACGCGCCGCATCGAGATGCTGTCGGCGTACGAGGCGACGGGCGTCCTCCCCCCGATCCCGGCCCACCACCCGCAGCAGGGCTGAGCAGGCCCGCACCGCTTCACCGTGCCGCCGGGCCCGCCCGGCGGCACGGTCATGCCATCACCGCGCACCATGACCACCGCATCACCCCGCATCGCATCGCACAGGGAGTCGGCCGTGCCCGAGGGACACACCATCCACCGCCTCGCCGCGGACCACCGGGACAGATTCGCCGGGCGGCCGGTACGGGTGAGCAGCCCGCAGGGCAAGTTCGCCGACAGCGCGGCCCTGCTCGACGGCCAGGTGCTGGACGCGGTGGACGCCCACGGCAAGCACCTCTTCCTCGGCTTCGGGGGCACCGGCTGGGTCCATATCCACCTCGGCCTGTTCGGCAAGCTCGGCTTCGGTACGGCCCCGGCGCCGCCGCCCACCGACACCGTGCGGCTGCGCCTGGCGAACGGGGACCACCACGCCGATCTGCGCGGGCCCACCACCTGCGCCCTGATCACCGAGCCGGAGAAGCGCGCGATACACGACCGCCTCGGCCCGGACCCCCTGCGCACCGACGAGAACGGCGAACGGGCCTGGTCGCGGATCTCCCGCAGCCGGATCACCGTCGCGGCCCTCCTGATGGACCAGAAGGTCATCGCGGGCGTCGGCAACGTCTACCGCGCCGAGGTCCTGTTCCGGCACGGCATCGACCCGTACCGCCCCGGCAAGGACCTCACCCGCCGCGAGTGGGACGCGATCTGGGCCGACCTCGTGATGCTGATGCGCGAGGGCGTACGGAACAACCGGATCGACACGGTCCGCCCCGAGCACCTGCCCGAGGCCATGGGGCGCGCGCCCCGCGTGGACGACCACGGCGGCGAGGTCTACGTGTACCGGCGCACGCACCAGCCCTGCCACATCTGCCACACCGAGATCCGTACGGCCCCGCTGGCGGCCCGCAACCTCTTCTGGTGCCCCACCTGCCAGCCGCCGCGCTGAGCCTGCCCGGCCGCTCGGCTGAACGCTCGTCTGAACGTGACCAGCCGCCCGCAGAACGCGACCAGCGGCCCGGCTGAACCCGCCGGGCCGCTCGGGCCCGGCGGGCTCAGAACCGGCAGGCTCGGAAGCCGCGGCTCAGAATCCGTGCGGCAGCCACGGCTCCACGTCCCAGGAGAACGCCGCCCCGGCCTCCGCCAGCGCTCCCGTGCGCAGTTCCCGCACCCGCCCGGCCGACGCCAGCGAGGCCAGTGACACCCCGCCGAGATACGCCGACCCCAACTCCCGTACCGAGAGCTCCAGATCCGCGTCGTCCTCCGTCCGCCGGCACGAGGCCACGCCCTTCGCGTCCGCGGTGAGCCGCCAACGCCCCGCGTTCCAGGGGCAGAACGCGTCCTCGACCTCCAGCACCACATCCACCGGCGTCCGGTAGGTCCGCGCCTCCAGGGCCGCGCCCACCTCCACCAGCCGGACGTACAGCCCGTCCCGCACGCGCACGTCGCAGCGCCGCACGTCGGAGACGAGGTGCAGGAGCGCGTCGTCCGCCGGCCGGTTGTCGCACTCGACCGTCGACATCAGGTCGATGTCGAAGAGGAACTGCCACAGCGAGGCGTACGAGGCGGGATCGAGCGCCCCGAGATCCCGCAGCGACACCGTGCCGCGGGGCCTGGTCAGGTCCCATTCGGGCTTGGTGCGGAAGGTGGCGTACCCGACGACCTCCCCGTCCCGTTCCGCGAGCACGCACTGCAACGGAGAGGAGCCCGACCGGTCCCGCTCGGGGTCGATCACCGCCGCACGGTCCCAGTTCGGCCTGCGCACGGGGGTCCCCGGGCGACCCGGCGCCAGCCGCGCGTACACCGCCTCGCAGGCGGCCAGGGCCTCCACCGGATCCGCGTACCGCAGCCGGACCTCGTCCGAACCGGCCGGCCGGGCGAGCCGCACGCGGTCGGTGTCGATGTCCAGATGCATCTCCCGGGCGGCGGCTCCATAGCCGAAGCGTCCGTAGATCGCCGGTTCCGAAGCCGTCAGCACGGCCAGCGGTTCACCCCAGGAGCGGACGTCGTCGAGCTGGCGCCGCATCATCCCGGTGAGCGCTCCGCGCCTGCGGTGCGTCGCGGCGACGCTCACCATGGTCACCCCGGCGGCGGGCACGGCGGCTCCGCCGGGCACCGTCAGCCGGAAGCTGTACGCCCCCGTCGTCCCCACGCATTCGGCGCCGTCCCACAGCCCGAGGAACCGCTCGTACTCGGCGAGGGCGAGCCAGAGCTCCCGCGCCTCCGGAGAGCTGGGCACCGCGCCGAAGCCACGCTCCAGACAGCTGAGCCAGTTGTCCCATTCGGAGGGCCGGAGAACCCGGAGTTCTGTTGTCATATGCCATCCCTACCAGGGTGTCGGCGGGCAAGCGACCCGTTTTCGAACACATTGTCACCGGGGTCCCCCTGCACCGGAGGCGGCGGGGTGGATAAAGTCCCCGCAATGGACCGTCGCGGAGGAGTGGACGCGTACCCGGCCCGCTGGCGGAAGTCGGCGCACCGGGCGCGCATCGCGCTGCGCAAATCCGGGGTCGACTACTTCCGCGGTGACGGCTCCGACTGGATCGCCCTCGTCGGCCTGTTGCTGACCGTCCCGGCCATCACCTGCGCCACGGTGCTGAACCCCGTGTGGTGCGCCCCGGCCGCCCTCGTCCTGCCGATCGTCGCGGGCGGTCTGCTGCTGCGGCCCGCCAGCCTGCTGGGCCTGTACGCGACGGCGGCCGTCGCGCTGATCGTCGAGGCCCTCACGCTCGGCCCGTACGCGGACGGCCCGGCCCGGGTCACCCCGGGCACCGTCCTGGTGGTCGCGGCCTGCGGGTTCTTCGGGCTGGTCCTCGCGCAGTTCCGGGCCCGCGTCGGGGTCCCGTGGCGACGCGGCGGCACGATGCTCTTCGACCTGCGCGAACGCATCCGGGTCCAGAGCGCCCTGCCCCCGCTGCCGAAGGGCTGGCACCGCGAGATGGCGCTGCGCCCCGCGGGCGGCCAGTCCTTCTCCGGCGACTTCGTCGTCGCGGCCCGGACCAACGGCGGGCGCACCCTGGAGGCCGTACTCACCGATGTCTCCGGCAAGGGCATGGACGCGGGTTCCCGCGCCCTGCTGCTGTCCGGCGCCTTCGGCGGGCTCCTCGGCTCGCTGCCCCCGCACGGCTTCCTGCCCGCGGCCAACGGCTATCTGCTGCGCCAGGACTGGGACGAGGGCTTCGCGACCTCGATCCACCTGGTCCTGGACCTGGAGTCGGGCGACTACGAGATCCTCTCGGCCGGTCATCCGCCCGCCCTCCAGCTGCACGCGGGCAGCGGCCACTGGGAGGAGAAGTCCGGGGAGGGGCCGCTGCTCGGGGTCTACGACGGGGCGCAGTTCGACGCGGTGAAGGGCCGACTGGCGCCCGGGGACGTGCTGATGCTGTTCACGGACGGCCTGGTGGAGGCGTCCGACCGGGACATGGCCGAGGGCATCGACCGGCTGACCGGTGAGGCCGACCGCTATGTCGCCACCGGCTTCGAGGGCGCCGCCTGGCACCTGATCGAGGCCTGCGCGAAGGACGTCAACGACGACCGCGCGCTGCTGCTGCTGTCCCGCCGCGCCTGAGTCGCGCACCGACGACGACGCCGATTCGCGAACCGTACACAACCCGGCGATATCGCGCGGACGTCAACGCGGGGGCGCCCCGTCACCGAAAGGTGCGGAACCGGGGCGCCCCGCGCCACCGCCTCAGACCGTCACCGGAATCTTGCCCGGATTCGGATCTCCGTTCCCGTCTCCGTCTCCGTCCCCGCGTTCTGTCCGGCCGCCGGGCAGAATCCGGGCGAGCCAGTGCGAGCGTCCGGCCGCCAGCGGTGCGAGGACGGCGAGGACGAGTACATAGCCCGCGATGAACGGGGAAAGCCGTTCGTCCAGACCGGCGCCCGCCGCCATCGTGGCCAGGATCAGCGCGAACTCGCCGCGGGCCAGCAGTGTGGTGGAGATGTTCGCCGTGGCCTGCGGCCCGAAGGTGTACACCTTGGCCGCGGCGAGACCCGCGAACACGTTCATCGCCATGGTCACCGCGACGGCCGCGAGGACCGGCCACACCACGCTCGGCAGGTCGCCCGGGTTGATGGAGAGACCGAAGGCGAAGAAGAAGATCGCCCCGAACGCGTCCCGCAGCGGGTGGACCAGCTTGAGGATGCGGCCGCCCGACGTCGTGCTGCCGAGCATCAGGCCGACCATGAAGGCGCCGATCGCGTCGGCCACACCGAACCACTCGGAGACCCCGGCGACGAAGACCGCGGCACCGAGGAAGGAGATGACGAGGAGTTCGTCGTCCTTGGTGTTGATCAGCCTGGAGATCACCTTGGTGCCGAAGCGGGCCACCAGGGCGAGCAGCAGCAGGAAGCCGAACGCCTTTCCGCCGTCGACGACCGCGGCGGAGAGGCTGTCCGCACCGGACAGGATCGGCTGGAGAGCGGCCAGGTACAGGGCGAGGAAGACGTCCTCGACGACGATGATGCCGAGGATCGGCTTGGTCTCCGGATTGCCGATGCGTCCGAGGTCGACCAGGACCTTGGTGACGATGGCCGACGACGAGATGCCGAGGACCCCGGCGAGGACCAGTGCCTCCGAGGTGCCCCAGCCCAGCGCGAAGCCGAAGCCGAGCCCCGCGCCGACGTTCAGCGCGAGATAGGCGCCTCCGGCGAGCGCCATCTTGCGCCCGCCCGTCTTGAGGTCGTCGAGGTGGAACTCAAGTCCCAGATAGAAGAGCAGCAGCACGAGACCGAGTGCGGAGAGCATCTCCAGCTCGTGCGGGTCGGAGACGAGAACGATGCCGGGGGTGTGCGGGCCGAGCATGATTCCGGCCAGGATGAACAGGGGGATGGTCGGCAGTCCGATACGGCCGCCGACGCGGGCGAGGACGGCGGCGGCCAGGAAGGCGCCGCCCATGGCGATGAGCGTGTCTGCGTGTCCGATGAGCTTGGTCCTTCAGTAGGTCAAGGGGGCGTCAAGAAATCGTCAGTAATTAGTTTACCGAACGATTGACGTCGCAACTATGCCCCCCGGTGCATCCGTCCCCGGGCCGTGCCGGATCCGCCCCCCGGGCCGTGCCGGATCCGCCCCCCGGGCCGTGCCGGATCCGCCCCCCGGGCCACCAGTCGGATCCGTCCGGGGCCCCTGCCGAATCCGTCGAGGGTGGGGCAATCCCCACCCCCGATCCACCAGTAGCCGCCATGGCCCGGGACACCCCGTGATCCGTACGTTCGAGGTATCGATCAAGCAGGGCAACGGAAGGACGGAACACCATGGGGCTGCGACGCACGAGGCGCACCGCGCAGAGCTCGCGGAACGCGCGGAGCTCGCAGGTCGCACGGGACCCGCAGGGCGCCCACGGGCAGCACGGTCACGCCGACGCGGCCGTCGAACTGCGGGGCGTCCAGCGGCGGTACGGCCGCGGCTCCGCCACCGTCCACGCCCTGCGCGGCATCGACCTGACCCTCCCGCGCGGCAGCTTCACCGCCGTGATGGGCCCCTCCGGATCCGGGAAGTCGACCTTCCTCCAGTGCGCGGCCGGACTCGACCGGCCGACCGAAGGGTCCGTACGCCTCGGCGGCACCGAGATCACCGGCATGAGCGAGAACAAGCTCACCGAGCTGCGCCGCAGCCGACTCGGCTTCGTCTTCCAGGCGTTCAACCTGCTGCCGTCCCTGACGGTCGAGCAGAACATCATCCTGCCCATGCGGCTGGCCGGCCGGGGCACCGGCTCGGCCGCCCGCCGCAGCGCCGCCGACATGCTCACCAGGGTCGGCCTCGCAGGCAAGGGCGACCGCCGTCCCGGCCAGCTCTCCGGCGGCCAGCAGCAACGCGTCGCCATCGCCCGCGCCCTGGTCACCGAACCCGATGTGATCTTCGCCGACGAACCGACCGGCGCCCTCGACACCACCACAGCCGTCGAGATCCTCGCCCTGCTCCGGCACGCCGTGGACAGCCTCGGCGCGACCGTCGTCATGGTCACCCACGACCCGGCGGCCGCCGCCTGGGCCGACCGCGTGCTCTTCCTCGCCGACGGGGAGATCGCGGACAGCCTGCCGCACGCCACCGCCGAGCGGATCGCCGCCCGGATGACGGCACTCACCGCCCCCGCCCACGCATACGCGGGAGCGGCAGCCTGATGTTCACCCCGCACCTCCCGAACGGCCTGGCCCGCGCGGCAGTCCGCTTCCGGCCCTCCTCGTTCGTCGGGACCTTCGTCGCGCTGCTGATGGCCGCCGCGATCGTCTCCGCCTGCGGCATCCTGCTCCAGACGGGCCTCACCGCCTCCGTCCCCGCCGACCGGTACGCCGGGGCACCCGTGCTCGTCGCCGCCGACCAGCAGGTCAGCGTGACCTCCGGCAGCGGCGACGAGGCGTACGAATCGACCACCGTGCTCCCGGACACCGCACGGCTGCCCGAATCCCTCGTGAAGAAGGCCGCGGACGCCCCGGGCGCGGCCGCCGCGATCGGGGACCTCACCTTCCCCGTGCACCAGGACCGGACCCCCCTCACCGCCCACGGCTGGGGATCCACCGCCTTCACCGGTACGGAACTGGTCACCGGTGACGCGCCGGAGACCGGCGAAGTCGTCATCGGCAGCGGTATCGAGGGCCGGGTCGGCGACACCATCACCCTGGACACCCCGGCGGGCGCCCACGCGTTCCGCGTCTCGGGCACCACGGACACCGGCGCCACCCTCTGGTTCACCGACCAGCAGGCGGGCAGCGTCTCCGGCCACCCCGGCCGGGTCGACGCCATCGCCGTACTCGCCGCCCCCGGCACCACCACCGACACCCTCGCCGCCCAGGTCGGCCGGGCCATGGGCACCGAGCACGCCGCCCAGGTCCACACCGGCGACGACCGGGGCGGAGTCGAGGACCCCGGCCTCGCGAGCGCCGAGGAACTCCTCGTCGGACTCGGCGGCTCCTTCGGCGGCATCGCCGCCATGGTCGCCGTCTTCACCGCCGCCGGTACGGTCGCGCTCTCCGTCGGCCAGCGTGGCCGCGAGTTCGCCCTGCTGCGCGCGATCGGAGCCACCCCGCGTCAGCTGCGCCGCACCATCGCCACCGAATCCCTGCTCGTCGCCCCGCTCGCCGGAGCACTCGGCACGCTGCCCGGAATCGCCCTGGCGAACTGGTGGTTCGGCCGGCTGAAGGACAAGGGGGCGATCCCCGACGCGGTACGGCTCGACATCGGGTGGCTGCCGCCGGCCGTCGCCGTCGCCGCCACGGTGCTCACCGCGCTGCTCGCCGGATACCTGGCCGCCCGCCGTCCCGCGAAGACCAAGCCCGGCCTGGCCCTCGCCCAGACCGCGGTGGAGGGCTCCCCGTTCGGCCGGATCCGTACGCCGCTGGGTGTCATCGCCCTCGTCGGCGGTGGTGTCTTCGCGGGCGTCGCCGCCTCCCAGACCGGCGAGGACGCCGCCAACGCCGCACTCGGCGTGGTCATGCTCTTCATGATGGCCGTCGCCCTGCTCGGCCCGGTGATCGCCCGTGTCTGTGCGAGCGTCCTCGGCCTCCCGCTGCGCGCCGCGGGCGCCTCCGGATCACTGGCCGCCGCCAACTCCCGTACGAATGCCCGCCGACTGGCCTCCGCGATCACCCCGATCGTGCTCGCCATGGCCTTCTCCTCGACCCTCGTCTTCATGCACACGAGCGAGAACCGGGCCGTCGAGCACCAGCAGCGCGACGGCATCACCGCCGATCACATCGTCTCCGACCCGGCGGGACTGGCCTCCGACGCCACCGCGCGCGCCGCCGCGACCCCCGGGGTCTCCACCGCGGTCGGCCTGGTCCGCAGTTCCGTCCTGGTGCCCAGCGGCAGCTCCTCCGAGAGGTACCTGGCCACCGCATCCGCCCAGGGAGTCATCGGTTCGGCCGCCGACCTCGGGCGGGTCCAGGACCTCGATGTCCGTACGGGCACACTCGACGCCCTCCGCCCCGGCACGGTCGCCATCGACACCACCCTCGCGGCGTCGGCGAAGGTCACCACCGGGGACCGGCTCGCGCTGCACCTCCCGGACGGCACCAAGGCGTCCCCGAAGGTGGTCGCCGTCTACGGCCGCGGCCTCGGCATCTCACTCGTCACGCTGCCCGCCGCCGACCTCAAGGGCCATGTGACCTCGCCGTACGCCTCGGACGTCCTGGTCCGCGCCACCCCGGCCGCGGCGAGCGAACTCACCGCGCTGGGCACCGTCACCGACTCCTCCGGCTACGCCGCCACCCAGAACCAGCAGCGTGAGCTCAGCGCCTGGGCCAACACCGTCATGGCGGCGGTTCTCGGCGGATTCGCCGCGGTCGCGGCCGTCAACACCCTGGTCATGACGGTCCTGGACCGCCGCCGCGAACTCACCGTGCTCCGCCTGGTCGGCTCCACCCGGCGTCAGGTCATGGGCATGATCCGCTGGGAGGCCCTGCTGGTCACGGGCGCGGGCATCGTCCTCGGTACGGGCATCGCCCTGGCCACGCTCATCCCGATGATGAAGGGCCTGACGGGCGAGGCCCCGTACATCCCGCCGATGCTGTACGGCTCGTTCGCCGCGGCGACGGTGATCCTCGGGCTCGGCGCGACCGCCATACCCGCTCGGGCGGCCCTGCGCTGAGCCGCCGCCCGCCGTACAGTCGGGGCCGTGTCCACCCCGTACCTGACCCTGGCCGAGATCGAGGCGATCGCCCGCACGGCCCACGCGACCCAGAAGGACAAGGCGGGACGCCCGTACACCGAACACCTCGCGGCGGTCGCCGAGGGGGTACGGGTCCGCGGCGGCAGCGACGAACAGATCGCCGCCGCCTGGCTCCACGACGCGATCGAGGACGACGCGCTCACGGCCGGATGGCTGGCCGGGGCGGCGCTGCCGCAGCAGGTCAAGGACATGGTCCTCGCCGTCACCAAACGGGCCGGCGAGGACCTGGCCGCGTACACCGGACGGATCCTGGCCATCCCCGGCGCCCTGCTGATCAAGGAGTCGGATCTGGCCCACAACGCCGACCCGGCCCGCCTCGCGGTCCTGGAACCGGCGACGCGTACCCGGCTGACAGCGAAATATGCGCAGGTACGCGGCTTGTTGGGTCTCACGGGGGCCGAATCACCCACCGACCAACGGGATCAAGCCAACCCGGCGACGCACTGACAGCCGTACGGGCAGCTCCGTACGGACCGCCGCACCGATACAGACCGCGTACGGGCCCTGCCGGACAGCCCGGCAGGGCCCGTACGTCGTACCGGTGCGGCGGTTCAGCGTTCGGCGGCGTTCCGTCGGAACGCCCACTTCATGTCCGGCTCCGTGGCGAACCGCAGCGCGCGGCGCACCGGCGGAGTGCACAGGAGCGTCACCGCTCCGGCGGCGACGACCGAGACGACGATCAGCCCGGCCGGATCGGCGAGCCATTCGTAGCGGTCGAAGAGACCGGCGTATCCGGCGCCCTTGATCAGGAAACCGTGCAGCAGATAGCCGCAGATGGTCCCGGCACCCAGCACCGTGAACCACATGTGGCGGCGCGGCACCCAGGCCAGGAATCCGGCGGTCAGCACCAGCGCGCACCCGAACATCGCCAGTGACATCACCGCGCCCGACCACCACGGAGCGTCCAGTTCCTGCGCGCTGTTGCTGCGGTAGAACCAGCCGAGCTGCATACGGGGGGCGGCCCAGTAGGCGAACAGCAGGGCCCCCGCGAACAGCGGCAGGGACAGCAGCCGCACCTCGCGCCGCCTGACCATGTCGAAGTGCTGGGGCTTCATGATCAGGCCCAGCACGAAGAACGGCAGGAACTGCAGGACCCGCTGGAGATCGAGGTCGTCGCCGATGTCCGGCGACACGGAGGCGAGCACGGCGATCGCGAGCGCGACCGGCAGCGGATGGCGCAGCGCGCGCCACATCGGTGTGGTGACCCGCCAGATGAAGAGGGCGACCAGGAACCAGGTCAGGAACAGCGGATCGAGCAGGCTGACCGGTTCGTCGGCCGAGCCGCCCGCGTACCGCTTGAACAGCGCGTACGCGGTCTCGAACAGGACATACGGCACGGCCACGCCGGTGACCAGGCGCTTCACCTTGGCGGGCGTCATGTCGAACGAGCGGGAGAAATAGCCGGAGATAAGGATGAAGGCCGGCATGTGGAACGTATATACGACGAGATACAGGGCCCGGGTGGCGCGGCTGCCGTCCATCACCGGTTCCCAGGCGTGCGCCACCGCGACGAGCACGATGGCCAGATACTTCACATTGTCGAAGTAGGGGTCGCGTTTCCTCGCCGGCGAGGCCGCCGACGTCGTGCCCGGCGGGGTGACCGGCGCCGAGGTGGGGGGAGTCCTGGTGGCCGTCATGGTCTGCTCGTGTCTGGGCTCCGACTCCCGGGTCGCTGGGGGGAGCGGGGCCCTCTGAAATACGCTCGGAGCTTGGAACATCTAAGGCACCTTAGACCCGTCGATTGGCATTCGTAAAACGGCCGCGAGTTATCACGTGTTCCCGCCCATTCGAAAGTGAAACTACCAAACACCGACCGTTATGGCACCATTGATCCTGCTTAAATAGGGCATATCGGCGACCAGTTGGACCAAGTGAATTACGTCGCATGTCTCACCCGCAAAAGCCTGTGAACGAACTGTGGGGATACGGAAACGATCACCGTGATTCATATTCGGCCCCGTGTCCTCGACGGCGCACTCACAGTTCACCCACAGCCCGCGCACAGCTGCAGGTGAAGCCCCGTCAGTACGGCCCGAGCCCGCTCCCCTCGCGCTCCGACTCGCCCCGCGGCGGCCCGGGTTCGTCGGCTCCCGGCCGTGAGGTTGGCGGAATCCGGTCAGGTCGATTCATCAGGCGGCAGCAACCACAGGGGAGTTGGTGGCACGATGGACGCAACGGGGCGCGCTCTGGTGTGCGCTTCCGGGCCGGCAAGGCGGACCGACCGAGGGTGTGATCAGACGTGGCTATTTCACTGTCTATGGTGCTGCTGTTCGCGGTCATCCTGGTGGTGCTGATCCGTGGTGGATCCATCAAGGCCGGGCCCGCGATCGTGGCAGTGCTGTTCGGCTTCTTCCTGGCATCGACCGGCATGGCGCCGTCGATCAACAGGTTCATGAACTCGATAGCGGACACCATCAACCAGATCAGCTTCTGACCCGCGACCCGTCCCGCGCCCCGCTACGGGGGCGCGCACGGGGCACGCGGCACCACGAGCGGCACGCGAAAAAGCCCGGTACGGCGATCGGATCGCCGGACCGGGCCCACGCATGGAGCGGGCGACGGGAATCGAACCCGCGTAGCTAGTTTGGAAGACTAGGGCTCTACCATTGAGCTACGCCCGCAAGCACCGCACCGCAGGTCACTGCGACCGCGGCACGAAGAGCATCGTAGCGGGTCGCCGGACCGGTCCGCACACCCGTTGTGCCGGCCGGCGGGCGGCCGGGTAGCGGGCCGCCGGGTAAAGCGGCGGAAGCACTGCCCTTCTGCATGTACCCTACGTGTCGCACCGACGGGGTGTGGCGCAGCTTGGTAGCGCGTCCGCTTTGGGAGCGGAAGGTCGTCGGTTCGAATCCGGCCACCCCGACCACCAGCAAGATCGCATTGTGGGAGTCATCCTCCTTGCCGTTACTATGCAAATTGCGTGCCCGTGTGTCTGATGTACCGGGCTCGGTCCGCGAAGCCGCCTCTCGGCGGCCCAGCAGAACCCCAAGAAGTCAGCCACCAAGGAGACCGAACCGTGAAGAGCGCCGTGGAGACCCTGAACCCGACCCGGGTTCGGCTCAGCATTGAGGTGCCCTTCGAGGAGCTCAAGGACAGCCTCGACGCGGCGTACAAGAAGATCAACCAGCAGGTCACGGTGAAGGGCTTCCGCAAGGGCAAGATCCCTGCCCGGGTCATCGACCAGCGGTTCGGCCGTGGTGCTGTGCTGGAGGAGGCCGTCAACGACGCCCTCCCGAAGTTCTACACCGAGGCCGTCAACGAGGGTGAGCTGAACGTCCTCGGCCAGCCCGAGGTCGACATCACCGAGCTGAAGGACGGCGAACTGCTGGCCTTCACCGCCGAGGTTGACGTACGCCCCGAGATCGAGATCCCGGACTACTCCGGCATCGAGGTCACCGTGGACGCCCTTGAGGTCACCGATGAGGACGTCGAGAAGGCCGTGGAGCAGCTCCGCGAGCGCTTCGCCACCACCAACCCGGTCGAGCGCGCCGCCGCCGAGGGCGACGTCGTGACGATCGACCTGGAGGCCAAGGTCGACGGAGAGGTCCTGGAGGACGGCGTGGCCGCCGGTGTCTCGTACACCATCGGTTCCGGCGAGCTCCTCGACGGCATCGACGAGGCCGTGACCGGCCTGGAGGCCGGTGGCGAGACCACCTTCACCTCCGAGCTGAAGGGCGGCTCCGCCGAGGGCAAGGCCGCGGAGGTCACCGTCAAGGTCACCGCCGTCGCCGCCCGTGAGCTTCCCGAGCTGGACGACGACTTCGCCCAGATGGCGAGCGAGTTCGACACGCTCGACGAGCTGAAGGCGGACAGCCGCAAGCGCCTGGAGAACACCAAGCAGTACGACCAGGCCACCCAGGCCCAGGAGCGCGTCCTGGACGAGCTGCTGAAGCTCGCCGAGGTCCCGATCCCCGAGAAGCTTCTCGCGGACGAGGTCCAGACCCGCAAGCACAACCTGGAGCACCACCAGCTCGGCCAGATGGGTCTCGACCTGGAGAAGTACCTGGAGATCCAGGGCAAGACCCTTGAGGAGTTCGAGGCCGAGACCGCCGAGCAGGCGATCAAGGGCATCAAGACCCAGTTCATCCTTGACGAGCTCGTCAACAAGGAGAAGCTGAACGTCAACCAGGAGGAGCTCACCGAGCACCTCATGCGGCGTGCCGCTTCCTCCGGCATGAGCCCCGACCAGTTCGCCCAGGCCGTCGTCGAAGGCGGCCAGGTGCCGATGCTCGTCGGCGAGGTCGCCCGCGGCAAGGCGCTGGCCGTGGTCGTCGAGGCCGCCAAGGTCGTCGACACCAACGGTGAGGTCGTCGACCTCGAGGACGACGAGGACGAGGCCACCGAGGCCGCGGCCGAGGAGACCACCGAGGCCGCCGCCGAGGAGCAGTCCACGGAGAAGACCGAGGCCTGAGTCCCGCGCTGATCGGCTCCGGCTGATCCGCACGGACCGGTCCGTACGACGGGCTCCGGACGCATCGCGTCCGGGGCCCGTCGTCGTATCGCCGTGCGACCACCGGAACCCTTGTGCCCACTGCGGACCTTGCGCTCCCAGCGAACAGTTGGGGAAGCGGGATGGCGTTGTCCTACCTGCGCGTTAGGGTCCATGAATAGGAAGGGTGGGGGAGTCCCCGCCCACCCGGTACGAAGACGCTGAGACGGCCGGAGCCGTCAGAGACGAGCAGGTGGATACGTGACGAATCTGATGCCCTACGCCGCCGGAGAGCCGTCCCTCGGTGGAGGCCTCGGTGACCAGGTCTACAGCCGACTGCTCGGCGAGCGCATCATCTTCCTCGGTCAGCAGGTCGACGATGACATCGCCAACAAGATCACCGCACAGCTTCTCCTCCTTGCCGCCGACCCGGACAAGGACATCTACCTCTACATCAACAGCCCCGGCGGTTCGGTGACGGCCGGCATGGCGGTCTACGACACCATGCAGTACATCCCGAACGACGTGGTCACCATCGGCATGGGCATGGCGGCCTCGATGGGCCAGTTCCTGCTCACCGGCGGCTCCACGGGCAAGCGCTTCGCGCTTCCGAACACCGACATCCTCATGCACCAGGGTTCGGCCGGCATCGGCGGTACCGCCTCGGACATCAAGATCCAGGCCGAGTACCTGCTCCGCACCAAGAAGCGGATGGCGGAGATCACCGCCCACCACTCCGGCCAGACCGTGGAAACGATCATCCGCGACGGCGACCGCGACCGCTGGTACACCGCGGAGGAGGCCAAGGAGTACGGCCTCATCGACGAGATCATCACGTTCGCGTCGGGCATCCCGGGCGGCGGCGGCACCGGT
This sequence comes from Streptomyces sp. NBC_01433, assembly GCF_026340105.1. Lineage (NCBI taxonomy): Bacteria > Bacillati > Actinomycetota > Actinomycetes > Kitasatosporales > Streptomycetaceae > Streptomyces > Streptomyces sp. NBC_01433. The sequence goes on from NZ_JAPEPM010000001.1 coordinate 4,128,696, forward strand.
GCCTGATCCGGCCTCCACCGGACCGGCAGCACCTTCCGCGCACCTCTCGTACGCCGAGATCCCCAGCCCACAGAACGCCACCAGGATGGTGAACACCCACATGAACAACTTCCCCGGCGCCTCCGCGAGCGGCCTCTACACCGGCCCGCAGGTGGACAACCGCTACGTCGTCCCGCGCTTCGTGGAGCGCACCTCGCAGGGTGTGCGTGAGTACGACCCGTACGCGAAGCTCTTCGAGGAGCGCGTGATCTTCCTCGGCGTCCAGATCGACGACGCCTCGGCCAACGACGTCATGGCGCAGCTGCTGTGCCTGGAGTCGATGGACCCGGACCGCGACATCTCGATCTACATCAACAGCCCCGGCGGCTCGTTCACCGCGCTCACCGCGATCTACGACACGATGCAGTTCGTGAAGCCGGACATCCAGACGGTCTGCATGGGCCAGGCGGCCTCCGCCGCCGCCGTCCTGCTGGCCGCGGGCACGCCGGGCAAGCGCATGGCGCTCCCGCACGCCCGGGTGCTCATCCACCAGCCGTCCTCGCAGACCGGCCGTGAGCAGCTCTCCGACCTGGAGATCGCGGCCAACGAGATCCTGCGGATGCGTTCGCAGCTGGAGGAGATGCTGGCCAAGCACTCCACCACCCCGCTGGAGAAGATCAGCGAGGACATCGAGCGCGACAAGATCCTGACCGCCGATGACGCCCTCGCGTACGGTCTGGTGGACCAGATCGTCTCCACCCGTAAGACCACGGCCGGCGCGGCCGTCTGACGTCGGTTTTTCCCCTTGGCACATGACGATCACACGGTCCGGACCGTGTGAACCGTGCCAAGGGGGGCCCGAACGGGGGGCTAGGCAAGGTACCGTCGGATAGAGGCACCAGGAGTCGCTGAACCAGGCGTCTCCCAGGCGAAGGGGAAGCACCTCGTGGCACGCATCGGTGATGGCGGCGACCTGCTCAAGTGCTCGTTCTGCGGAAAGAGCCAGAAGCAGGTGAAGAAGCTCATCGCGGGACCCGGTGTGTACATCTGCGACGAGTGCATCGATCTCTGCAACGAGATCATCGAGGAGGAGCTCGCGGAGACCTCCGAGGTCCGTTGGGAAGAGCTTCCCAAGCCTCGCGAGATCTACGAGTTCCTTGAGGGGTACGTCGTCGGGCAGGAGCCCGCGAAGAAGGCCCTCTCGGTCGCGGTGTACAACCACTACAAGCGGGTCCAGGCCGGGGAGAACGGCGGCGGCGCCAATCGCGAGGACGCGATCGAGCTCGCCAAGTCCAACATCCTGCTGCTGGGCCCCACCGGTTCCGGCAAGACGCTCCTCGCGCAGACACTGGCCCGGATGCTCAACGTCCCGTTCGCCATCGCGGACGCGACGGCGCTGACGGAGGCCGGCTATGTCGGCGAGGACGTCGAGAACATCCTGCTCAAGCTGATCCAGGCGGCGGACTACGACGTCAAGAAGGCCGAGACCGGGATCATCTACATCGACGAGATCGACAAGGTCGCCCGCAAGAGCGAGAACCCGTCGATCACGCGTGATGTCTCGGGCGAGGGCGTCCAGCAGGCCCTGCTGAAGATCCTGGAGGGCACCACCGCCTCCGTACCGCCGCAGGGCGGACGCAAGCACCCGCACCAGGAGTTCATCCAGATCGACACGACGAACGTGCTGTTCATCGTGGGCGGTGCCTTCTCCGGTCTGGAGAAGATCATCGAGTCGCGGGCCGGCGCCAAGGGCATCGGCTTCGGCGCGACGATCCGTTCCAAGCTGGAGATCCAGGCGAGCGACCAGTTCCAGGAGGTCATGCCGGAGGACCTGGTGAAGTTCGGGATGATCCCCGAGTTCATCGGCCGCCTTCCCGTGCTGACCTCGGTGCACAACCTGGACCGCGAGGCACTGCTCCAGATCCTGGTCGAGCCGCGTAACGCCCTGGTGAAGCAGTACCAAAGGCTGTTCGAACTCGACGGTGTGGAGCTGGACTTCGAGCGCGAGGCCCTGGAGGCCATCGCCGACCAGGCGATCCTGCGCCAGACGGGCGCGCGCGGTCTGCGCGCGATCATGGAGGAAGTCCTCCAGTCCGTGATGTACGAGGTCCCGTCCCGCAAGGACGTCGCCCGCGTCGTCATCACCCCGGACGTCGTCCGCAACAACGTCAATCCCACGCTGGTCCCGCGCGAGCCGCGCACGATCGGCAAGAACGACGGCGGCGGCCGCCACGAGAAGTCCGCGTAGCGGCACAGCGGCACTACGTACGCCGAAGGGGCGCCCGGCCGGTCAACCGGCGGGCGCCCCTTCGTTGTTGTGCGGTGCCGGGTGGTGACGCGGGGTCAAATCTTGGTGCGCGAGGTGTTGTAGAGCTTGGCGGTGAGGGCGGCGACGTCCTCCTGCGGCATGGCCTTGCCGGTCACGGACGCGCCGACGTCGAAGCCCACAACGATCCCGATGGTGCTGTAGTCGGCCCAGATGCAGACCGGCATGACCATTTCCTTCGGGCCGTTGGCGGGCGTGCCGTCACCCTTGGCGTTGAGCATCTTCATGCTCTGGCACTTCATCAGCGCGCCCTTGAAGCCGGCCGGCGTGACGTTCTCGGGACTGCCGACCAGGGAGAACGTCGAGCCGTTGTCCCCCTGCTTCATCTCCTTCTCGGCGTTCCTGAAGGAGCCGTCGACGACCTTCGCGGGATCGCTGACCTCGCCCCACATGCCCTGGAAGGAGAGCGCCTTCTGTGCCAGCGGGTTGTCCTTGCTCCCGCTGGCGTAACTGGTGACCGCCTTCTGGGGGTTCTTGATCCCCATGGCCTCGGCCTCGGTCTTCTCCGTGCCCGTGAGAGGGCTGGACGGCGCCGACTGCTCGTTGTTCTTCTTGTAGTCGTCCACCGAGTCCGGGGGCGTCACCTTGTAGCCCTTGGTCGAGTCCGCCACGTCACTGTTGCTGGAGCTGCCGTCCGAGGTGAGGAAGTACACCCCGCCCGCGATGACCGCCAGCGCGACGACGGCCACGCCGATGATCAGGCCGGTCTTCTTCTTCGGTGCCGCCGGGGGGAACGGGGGCTGCCCGCCGTAGGCCTGCTGGCCGCCGTAGGGGGGAGTGGGCGGCTGCTGGCCGTACGGGCCCGGCTGCTGGGCCTGCGGGTAGCCGTAGCCCTGCGGGGGCTGCTGCGGGGGAACGCCCTGGGGGGCCTGCTGCGGGTACCCGTAGCCGGGCTGGCCCTGGGGCTGACCCTGCGGCGGGCCCTGGGGCGGCTGGCCGCCGTACGGGCCCGGCTGCTGTCCGTACGGTCCGGGCTGGCCCTGCGGCGGCTGCCCACCGTACGGGCCCGGCTGGTTGTAGCTCATTGCGCTGTCCCCTCCAGAATGCTTATGCGTTCCGAACATCCTGGCGGAAGCGGCGCAGGCGTGGGGCATCGTGGATCACACCGTTACTGAACAATCCCGTTTCAGTACGGGACTGTGACGGCCCTAAACTGTCTCCCGTGACCGAGAACGCTCAGCAGCAGCCAGCCAGCAACCCCGAACTGCCGACCCAGTACGCGCCGGCCGATGTAGAGGGGAAGCTGTATGAGCGCTGGGTAGAACGCGGGTACTTCGAAGCGGACGAACACAGCGACAAGCCGCCCTACAGCATCGTCATCCCGCCGCCGAACGTCACCGGAAGTCTCCACCTGGGGCACGCCTTCGAGCACACCCTGATCGACGCCCTCGTCCGCCGCAAGCGCATGCAGGGCTTCGAGGCGCTGTACCAGCCCGGCATGGACCACGCCGGAATCGCCACCCAGAACGTCGTCGAGCGTGAGCTCGGCAAGGAGGGCAAGTCCCGCCACGACCTGGGCCGCGAAGCCTTCGTCGAGCGCGTCTGGAAGTGGAAGAACGAGTCCGGCGGCCAGATCGCGGGACAGATGCGCCGCCTCGGCGAGGGCGTCGCCTGGTCCCGTGAGCGCTTCACCATGGACGAGGGCCTGTCCAAGGCCGTCCAGACCGTCTTCAAGCGGATGTACGACGACGGCCTGATCTACCGCGCCGAGCGCATCATCAACTGGTGCCCCCGCTGTCTGACCGCGATCTCCGACATCGAGGTCGAGTACCAGGACGACGACGGCGAGCTCGTCTCCATGAAGTACGGCGAGGGCGAGGAGACCATCGTCGTCGCCACCACCCGCGCCGAGACGATGCTCGGTGACACCGCCGTCGCCGTCCACCCCGACGACGAGCGCTACCGGCACCTGGTCGGCAAGCAGATCAAGCTGCCGCTCACCGACCGTACGATCCCGGTCGTCGCCGACCACCACGTCGACCCCGAGTTCGGTACCGGCGCCGTCAAGGTGACCCCCGCGCACGACCCGAACGACTTCGAGATCGGCAAGCGCCACGACCTGCCGTTCCTCACGGTCATGGACGAGCGCGCCGTCATCACGGTCCCCGGCCCCTTCCAGGGCCTCGACCGCCTGGAGGCCCGGTCCGCCATCGTCGCCGCGCTGCGCGCCGAGGGCCGGATCGTCGCCGAGAAGCGGCCGTACGTCCACTCGGTCGGTCACTGCTCGCGCTGCAAGACCACCATCGAGCCGCGCCTCTCCCTCCAGTGGTGGGTCAAGGTCGCCCCGCTCGCCAAGGCGGCCGGTGACGCCGTCCGCGACGGCAGCGTCAAGATCCACCCGCAGGAGATGGAGAAGCGGTACTTCGACTGGGTCGACAACCTCCACGACTGGACGATCTCGCGCCAGCTCTGGTGGGGCCACCGCATCCCCGTCTGGTACGGCCCGAACGGCGAGGTCGTCTGCGTCGGACCGGACGACGAGGCGCCCACGGGCGAGGGCTGGACCCAGGACAGCGATGTCCTGGACACCTGGTTCTCCTCCGGCCTGTGGCCGTTCTCCACGCTCGGCTGGCCGGAGCAGACCGACAGCCTCGCGAAGTTCTATCCGAACTCAGTCCTGGTCACCGGCTACGACATCCTCTTCTTCTGGGTCGCCCGGATGATGATGTTCGGCCTGTACGTCAACGACGGCGTCCCGCCGTTCGGGACCATCGTCCTGCACGGCATGGTCCGCGACGAGCACGGCAAGAAGATGTCGAAGTCCTTCGGCAATGTGGTCAACCCGCTGGACTGGATGGACAAGTACGGCTCCGACGCCCTGCGCTTCACGCTGGCGCGCGGCGCCAACCCGGGCACCGACGTCCCCATCGGTGAGGAGTGGGTCCAGGGCTCGGCGAAGTTCGCCAACAAGATCTGGAACGCCACCCGCTTCGCGCTGATGAACGGGGCCACGATCGAGGGCGATCTGCCGTCCGCCGACGAGATGTCGGTGACCGACCGCTGGATCCTGTCCCGGCTCAACAAGACCGTCGCCGAAGTCGACGCGTTCTACGACGACTACCAGTTCGCCAAACTCAGCGAGACGCTGCGGCACTTCGCGTGGGACGAGGTCTTCGACTGGTACGTCGAGCTGTCCAAGACCACGTTCTTCGCGGGCGGCAGGCAGGCCGAGGTCTCCGGCCGGGTCCTCGGTGAGGTCCTCGACGTGATGCTGCGACTGCTGCACCCCATCGTCCCGTTCGTCACCGAGACGCTCTGGACCGCGCTCACCGCCCGGGAATCCGTCGTGATCGCCGACTGGCCCGCCGACTCCGGTTTCCGCGACGCCGAGGCCGAGAGGGAGATCGAGCTCGTCCAGCAGGTCGTCACCGAGGTCCGCCGCTTCCGCTCGGACCAGGGCCTCCAGCCCGGCCAGAAGGTCCCGGCCCGGCTCACCCTGACCGGTACTGCGCTTGCCCCGCACGAGGCGGCCATCCGTCAGCTGCTGAGGCTCCAGCCCGCCGAGGACGGCTTCCACGCCACCGCGACCCTGCCCGTCGCGGGGGCCACGGTCGCCCTCGACCTCTCCGGCACGATCGACATCCCGGCCGAGCGCAAGCGCCTCACGAAGGACCTGGAGGCGGCCGGGAAGGAGAAGGCCCAGGCCAACGGGAAGCTCGGCAACGAGGCGTTCCTGGCCAAGGCCCCGGACAACGTGGTCGACAAGATCCGCGGCCGCCTGGCCAAGGCCGAGGCCGACATCGAGCGGATCACCGCCCAGCTGGCGAGCCTGCCGCAGGGATGATGACCTGAGTACGAAGCCCCCGCACGCCCGACCGACCGGGAGCGCGGGGGCTTCGCCGTACCCGGCGCGCCCCTCACGTCTCCCGCGCGGCCGGTCCGACCATCAGCGGCTCCGCGTTGCGCCGGGTCTTCGCCCAGCCGTTGCGCCCCCGGAGCATCCGGACGAAGCCCCGGGCCGAGACGATGAACAGGTGGTACGCGTAGAGCCACAGCGCCACGCCCCACACCAGTGACTTCAGGAACGACGCGTCGGGCACGTGATCGCGGCGGTAGAGCGGCCCCCACAGGATGAACGGCGTCACCGACACCACGGCCAGGACGACCATCACGGGCCAGTGGACCAGCAGACGGTCCAGCTCGTGCCCGCCGTCGCCCCGCACCGCCCCGACGGCCGGCGACGCGAGGATCACCACCGTGAGGGCCAGCGTCAGCAGATGTGCCAGCGGCTGGACGAAGGTGTAGAGCGTCTCCATCACCCCGCGCCCCCGGATGTGCCGGGAGGAGACTATCCGCGACGCGTAGCGCACGCACTGGAGATTGCCCTGTGCCCAGCGGGTCCGCTGCGCGAGCAGCCGACGGCCGCTCGGCAGCGCCTCCTGGGTGACGTGGGCGTCGGCGACATGCGTGGTGCGGTATCCCGCGAGCAGCATGTGGAGGCCCAGCTCGTAGTCCTCCAGCAGCGCGCCGTGCTGCCAGGGACGGCGTTCGGCGGTCGCGATCCGGTCCAGGGCACTCAGCCGGGTGAACTGGCCGTTGCCGCCGAGCCCCGTCGAACCGGTGCGGTTGCGCATCAGCTGCATCCCCGTGTTCGACACGGCGAACTCCATGTCCTGCACCCGTACGAGGACCCGCCCCAGCGCGTTGGCGGCGCGGCCACGCTCCGGGAACGGCCGGCGCTCGCCCGCGTTCCGCATCCGTACGGACACCTGCACGCCGCCGGTCTCCGGGTCGCCCAACGCCTCGGGGCCCGAGACGGGGACCAGGGCCCCGGGATCGAGCTGTCCGTCCGCGTCGATCACGCAGACGATCACCCGGGAGCGGTCGGTGCCCGCCGGGAGGAACGCCCCGAGCCGCTCGTACGCGGTGTTGAGCGCGGCCCCCTTTCCGGTCCTGGCGTCCGGGCGGCGGCGCTGGACGAGATGTACCCGTGGATCGCCCGCGGCGAGCGCGGCGACGATCTCGCCGGTCGCGTCGTCGCTGTCGTCGTCGATCACCCAGACGTCCGCGCCGGGGAAGTCCGCGCGCAGTCGCGCCACGGTCGTGCCCACCACGGCCTCCTCGTCCCGGCAGGGGACGAAGAAGTGCCAGTCGAACAGCGCCGGGTCACCGGGGGCGGTGGGGCGGCGGCGCAGGTATGCCCGGCGTGATCCCGCCCAGTAGAGGAGGAAGCCGAGCAGGAGGGCGAACGGATAGACGTGGAGAGCGGTGGTCAGTGGGGCAGGCACGACAAGGCTCCGGGGGAGTCGGACGGAAGCGGGGACGGACTGAGGGCTGTCCCGCCGGGGATCGCGGGACAGCTCTCAGGCGGCGAGTGCCGCCGCGTCGCGGGCGGCGGGCCGCACGAGCGCGGTGACGAGCGCCGCGATCCGCTGGGCGGCGCGGCCGTCGCCGTACGGGCTGGGGGTCCGCTCCAGCAGGCGCAGCCCGTGGGCGCCCTGGGCGAGGCGATGGCGGGCCAGCCGGCCGATCCGCGGTCCCGGCGGCACGAGGTGGGCGAAGTGGGCCATCGACTCCGGGCGCTCGGTCGACCGGCGGACCACGATCAGCGGCCGGCCCAGGACGGTGCACTCCTCCTGGATGCCGCCGGAGTCGGAGATCAGCAGCGCCGCGTGCCGGGCCAGGGCGAGGAACTCCCCGTACCCCAGCGGGGCCAGCACCGTGACGCCGTCCAGCAGCCCGCCCAGGTCGGCTTCCTCGATACGGGCGCGGGTGCGCGGGTGCAGGGGGAGCAGCACCGGCAGGTCGTCGGTGGCCAGCGCGGCCAGTTCCGTGAGGACGGTGCGCAGGGTCGCGGTGTCGTCGGTGTTCTCGGGCCGGTGCAGGGTCGCCAGGATGTAGTGGTCCGGCTCCAGGCCGTGGTGCGTCAGCAGGGCTTCGCGCCGTTCGGCCGGGGGCAGATGGCGCTGTACCGCCTCGACGACGGTGTTGCCGGTCAGGGTGATGCGCGCCGGGTCGGTGCCCTCGGCCAGCAGGTTCGCCCGGTTCTCCGGGGTGGCGGCGCACAGGACGTCGGCGATCGAGTCGACGAGGACGCGGTTGTGTTCCTCGGGCATCGCCGGGTCGTGGCTGCGCAGTCCGGCTTCGACGTGGACGAGGGGGATGCTCCGCGCGTTGGCGGCCAGGGCGCCCGCGAGCGTGGCGTTCGTGTCGCCCTGCACGACGACGGCCGCGGGCGGGTGCTCACCGAACAGCGCGTCGAGCTGCTCCAGCGAACGGGCGATCTGGACGGCGCGCGAGGTGCCGCCGACACTGCGCAGGAGCTCCGGTGCGGGCAGACCCAGTTCCGCGACGAACCGGCCCGACATGGCCTCGTCCCCGTGCTGACCGGTGTGGATGAGCCGGGCCGAGGAACCGAGGCGGTGGATGACGGGTGCGAGCTTGACCAGTTCGGGCCGGGTGCCCAGGACGACGGCGACGGAGCGCGCGGGCAGCTCGGGGAGTTCGGGGGACATGGAGGGCCGTTCCTTTCGCCGTTCCCGGCCGGGGGCGTCCCAGGCTCGGCGGCGCAGGTTGCACAGCGGGTGTACGGGGGGTGCGGCGGCGTTGCGCGACGCCGGTGCGCGCGGATGGGGAAGTTGGTCCCGGGACCTATGGCCCGGCCGGGGGCGGTCCGGCCGGGTCCAACGGCCCGGTGGACGTCCCCTCCGGAGCCTCCGGAGCCTCAGAAGTCCCCGGAGCCGGATAGCGGTAGCCCAGGCCCCGCACCGTCTCGACCGGCGCGGGCCGCCCCGTCGTCCGGGCGATCTTCCGGCGCAGCCGCAGCACGGTGTACTTCACCCGCGCCGGATCGCTGCCGGGCGGTACGTCCCACACCATGTGCAGCAGCTGATCGGCGGAGAGCACCTGACCGGAGTGCCGGGCGAGCGCCGTCAGCAGGGCGAACTCGATCGGGGTCAGATCGAGCCACTGTCCGTCCAGCACCGCCTCGTGCGCCCTGAGGTCCAGCGTGAGCCGGCCGTCCTCCACCAGGGACATCACCTCGGGCGCCCCGCCCGTCGCCCGCCGCAGCCGGGCCCGCAGCATCGGCTCGTACAGTGCCTGCGGCACCTCCGCGGTCACATAGTCGTCGGCCCCGGAATTCAGTGCCCGTACGGCGTCCCGTACATGGAAGGAAGCGTCCACGACCGCGATCGGCAGATCGCTCATGTCCCGTACCCGGCTCAGTACCTCCCAGGGGCTGAGCCCGCCGAGGCGCAGGCTCAGGATCAGCAGGTCAGGCCGATGCTTGTACAGGGCACGCAGAGCGCTCTCGCCGCTGTGCACGACCAGGGTTTCGTAGCCCTCGCCCGAGGTCACGCCGACGAGCCCCGGATGGAATCCGTCCGGGGCCGCGATCAGGATCAGCGGGATGGGTCGCACTCCTCCACCATGCGGCACCCCGCGGCTTCGCACCGCGCGCTCCCTCCGAACGGCCGATCCGCCCCGGCCGCCGGGCGCTGCGCGCGATGTCCGTGCCCATCCGTAGACTGGCCCCGTGAGTGAGCCCCGCCCTTCAGACCGGCACGACGCGTCAGAGTCCGACGACACCTTCGAGGAGATCGTCGACGAAGCGACCCAGCGCGACCCCGACCTGGCGGTGATCGAGGCCGGGAGCCGCACCCTGCGCACCCGGTCCGGACCGCCCCTGGGCGACACCGTCCCCACCCGCCCGGCCGATCCCGAGACCGACAGGGCACTGCACGCCGTGGAGCAGGAGCTCGCAGGCCGCTGGGGCGAGACCAAGCTCGAACCTTCGGTGACGCGTATCGCGGCACTGATGGACGTGCTCGGTGAGCCGCAGCGCGCGTACCCCTCCATCCACATCACCGGTACCAACGGCAAGACCAGCACGGCCCGCATGATCGAGGCCCTGCTGAACGCCTTCGAGCTGCGCACCGGCCGGTACACCTCGCCGCACGTCCAGTCGATCACCGAGCGGATCAGCCTGGACGGCGCCCCGATCGAGGCTGCGCGCTTCATCGAGACGTACGAGGACGTCAAGCCGTACGTCGAGATGGTCGACGCCCAGCAGCCCTACCGCCTGTCGTTCTTCGAGGTGCTGACCGGCATGGCGTACGCGGCCTTCGCCGACGCCCCGGTCGACGTCGCGGTGGTCGAGGTCGGCATGGGCGGCACCTGGGACGCGACGAACGTCATCGACGCGACGGTCGCCGTCGTCACCCCGATCTCGCTGGACCACACCGACCGGCTCGGCGACACGCCCGCCGAGATCGCCGGGGAGAAGTCCGGGGTCATCAAGCAGGGCGCCACGGTCATCCTGGCGCAGCAGCCGGTGGACGCCGCGCAGGTGATGCTGAAGAAGGCCGTCGAGGTGGACGCCACCGTCGCGCGCGAGGGCATGGAGTTCGGTGTCGGCTCCCGGGAGATCGCGGTCGGCGGCCAGCTGCTGACGCTGCGCGGTCTCGGCGGCGAGTACGACCAGATCTTCCTCCCGCTGTACGGGGCCCACCAGGCGCACAACGCCGCGGTGGCGCTCGCCGCCGTCGAGGCGTTCTTCGGCATCGGCGCCGAGCAGGCCCGGACGCTCGACATCGACGCGGTCCGCAAGGCCTTCGCCTCGGTGCTGTCGCCGGGCCGTCTCGAAGTGGTCCGCTCCAGCCCGACCGTCGTCCTGGACGCCGCCCACAACCCCGCCGGTGCGTCCGCCGCGGCGGACGGCATCTCCGAGGCGTTCAGCTTCTCCCGGCTGATCGGTGTGGTCGGGGCGAGCGGCGACAAGGACGTGCGGGGGCTGCTCGAAGCCTTCGAGCCGATCTTCGCCGAGGTCGTGATCACCCAGAATTCCAGCGCCCGCTCGATGGACGCGGACGAGCTGGCCGGTATCGCCGTCGAGGTCTTCGGCAACGACCGGGTCCAGGTCGAGCCGCGTCTGGACGACGCGCTGGAGGCGGCGATCACCCTCGCCGAGGAGCACGAGGAGTACGCGGGCGCCGGGGTCCTGGTGACCGGATCCGTGATCACGGTCGGCGAGGCCCGGCTGCTGCTGGGAAGGGGCTGAGCCGTGCGTACTCTCTGCGCGTCCACGCTGATCGGTGAGTTCTTCGTGATCGGCTTCGCGGGACTCGTCGCGATGAAGTCCGACGACCTGACGGCGGCCACGGTCTGGACGGTCTGCGGCATCGGCATGGTGCTGTCCGTGCTGCTGTGCGGCGTGATCACCCGCCCCGGCGGCGTACAGCTCGGCTGGGCGCTCCAGATCGCGCTGGTGCTGAGCGGTTTCGTGGTCCCGATGATGTTCATCCTCGGTCTGGCCTTCGGCGGCCTGTGGTGGGCCTCGGTGCACTACGGCCGGAAGATCGACGAGGCGAAGGCCCGGTGGGCGGCGCAGGAGACCACCGAGGCCCCGGCCTGAGCCCGGCCCGGCCCGCCCGGGTGCGGGGCTCCGGAAGGCCCGGTCGTGGGCCTGGGGATGACGCTGCGTAACCCGGCCGTCGGCCCGTTCCCGTACCCCTGTAATCTCGCCTCACCGCACCCGTATGCCTGCAAGGAGCCGTACATGACTCAGCGCACCCTCGTCCTTCTCAAGCCGGACGCCGTCAGGCGCGGGCTGATCGGCGAGATCGTCGGCCGTATCGAGCGCAAGGCCGGCTGGCAGATCACCGCGCTGGAGCTGCGTACGCTCGACGGGGACACGCTGGAGCAGCACTACGGCGAGCACAAGGGCCGCCCGTTCTACGAGCCGCTCGTGGAGTTCATGGCATCCGGCCCCGTCGTCGCCCTTGTGGCCGAAGGCGAACGGGTCATCGAGGGTGTCCGTGCCCTGGCCGGCCCCACCGACCCGATCGCCGCCGCGCCCGGCTCGATCCGTGGCGACTTCGGCACGATCACCAGGGAGAACCTCATCCACGCCTCGGACTCCGAGGAGTCCGCGGAGCGAGAACTGAAGCTCTTCTTTCCGGGACTTTCCTGACCTGGGATCCGCCAAACAGCGCTCATGACCTGGGGCGACCGAAGTAATTCGGTCGCCCTTCGGCATAGGGTTCGAGATCGCGGGAACGCATTCCTCCGACGTAACGTCACCATGGGTAGAACGGGAACCCGTTCCGCTCACAATGGCGAAGGACCCTCGCGCTGTGTCCGTGCATACGGCACTACGATGGAAGCTTCCACGCCCGCAGCGCCAACCTCGCCTACCAAAACAAGCCACTATCGCTTCTTGGGAAGGCCCGACGCATCCTCATGGGGAACAAGGGGAACTCAATGTCGTTCATCGGCCGTGACATGGCTATCGACCTCGGGACTGCCAACACGCTGGTGTACGTCAGGGGGCGCGGCATCGTTCTGAACGAGCCGTCCGTCGTGGCCATCAACACCAACACCGGCGGCATCCTGGCGGTCGGCTCCGAGGCCAAGAAGATGATCGGCCGTACGCCGGGCAACATCGTTGCCGTACGGCCACTGAAGGACGGCGTGATCGCCGACTTCGAGATCACGGAGCGGATGCTCCGCTACTTCATCCTCAAGATCCACAAGCGCCGCTACCTGGCCCGCCCGCGGGTCGTCGTCTGTGTGCCCTCCGGTATCACCGGGGTCGAGCGACGCGCCGTCATCGAGGCATCGACGCAGGCCGGCGCGCGCCAGGTGCACATCATCGAGGAGCCCATGGCCGCGGCCATCGGCTCCGGTCTGCCGGTCCACGAGGCCACCGGGAACATGGTCGTCGACATCGGTGGCGGCACCACCGAGGTCGCCGTGATCTCGCTCGGCGGAATCGTCACTGCCCAGTCGATCCGGGTGGCCGGGGACGAGCTGGACAACGCGATCATCCAGCACATCAAGAAGGAGTACTCACTCCTCCTCGGTGAGCGGACCGCCGAACAGATCAAGATCACGATCGGTTCCGCGTTCGAGCTGGAGAAGGACGAGCACACCGAGATCCGCGGCCGGGACCTGGTCTCAGGGCTGCCCAAGACCGTCGTGATCTCCGCGACCGAGGTCCGCAAGGCCATCGAGGAGCCGGTCAACGCGATCGTCGACGCGGTGAAGACGACGCTCGACAAGTGCCCGCCGGAGCTCTCCGGCGACGTCATGGACCGCGGCATCGTCCTCACCGGCGGCGGCGCGCTCCTGCGCGGACTCGACGAGCGGCTGCGCCACGAGACGGGCATGCCGATCCACATCGCCGAGGACCCGCTGGACTCGGTGGCCCTCGGATCGGGCAAGTGCGTCGAGGAGTTCGAGGCGCTCCAGCAGGTGCTGGACGCCCAGCCCCGACGGTAGAAACTCCACGATCCGACGTGCGGACGCTGCCGCTCCGTACGTCGGATCGTTGATATACAGGCACGAACATTCCGACGAGGAAGGCACGGCCGCCGCACGTGAGGGACACACGAGAGAGCCGGCTGCTCCTGGTGCTGCTGATCGCCATCGCATTCGCTTTGATTACGGTGGATATCCGCGGCGGCGAGGAGTCACCGGTGGACGGCGCCCGGCAGGCCGCCGCGACGGTCTTCGGACCGGTCGAGAACGGGGTGGCGGCAGCCGTCGACCCCGTGGGCAACGCCATCGGCGCCGTACGGGACTCCGGCGACCGGCACGACCGGATCGCCGTCCTGGAGCGGGAGAACGCCGCGCTGAAGGCCAGGCTCGGCAGCGACGACCGCAACAACAGCCGGGTCCGCCAGCTCGACGCCATGATGAAGGACGCGGGCGCCGGCCAGTACGGCATCAAGGGCGCCGAGGTCATCGCCATAGGAGCGGCCCAGGGCTTCTCCTGGACGATCACCATCGACGCCGGAAGCAACGACGGCGTCAAGCGGGACATGACGGTGCTCAACGGCCAGGGACTGGTCGGCCGGGTCACCACCGTCGGCCCGAACACGGCGACCGTCCTGCTCGCCAACGACCCCGACTTCACCGTCGGCACCCGGATGGAGAAGACCGACGAGCTCGGCTTCGCCACCGGCCAGGGCTCGCGGCCGCTGTCGGTCCAGTTCCTCAACGGCAAGGCCAAGGTGAAGAAGGGCGACCGCCTGGTCACCTTCGGCTCCAGCAAGGACAAGCCCTTCGTGCCCGGCGTCCCGGTCGGCGAGGTCGTCCGCGTCGACCCGTCCGGCGGCGATCTGACCCGGACCGTCTATGTGAAGCCGTACGTCGGCTTCACCAAGCTCGACATCGTCGGCATCGTCGTCCAGGCCCCGCGCGAGGACCCCCGCGACATGGTCCTGCCGAAGAAGCCCGCCAAGCCGAAGCCCACCCCCACGGTCACCGTCACCGTCCAGCCGAACGGCGATCTCGTCGGCCCCGGTGGAAAGGTCGTCGGGAACATCAACGAGAAGCCCGGCACGAAGCCCACCGGGAACGCCACGGACAATCCGGCGGGGAACACCGGGAACGCCACGGACAACCCGGCGCGGAACACCGGAAACGCCGCGGGAGATCCCGCCGGAAATGCCACCGGGAACGCCGACAACGCGGCCGATCCCGACGGCACCGGTAATCCCGACAACGCGGCAAACGACCAGGAGTAGTTGATTCCCATGCGCTTCAACCGGACTCTGCTCTCCGTCACGCTGGTCGTGGTCGCCCTCGTCGTCCAGGTCTCCGTGCTCGCCCGGCTCCAGCTCCCCGGCGCCGTCCCCGACCTGCTGCTGCTCACCGTCCTCGGACTCGCCTTCGTGTACGGGCACGTCAGCGGCGCCCTCATCGGTTTCGGCGCGGGCCTCCTCGCCGACCTGGCACCGCCGGCCGACCACGCCGCCGGGCGCTACGCCCTGGTGCTGTGCGTCATCGGCTACCTCGCGGGCCTGGCCCGGCCGGAGAACGGACAGCTCAAGTCGGCGTTCGCCCCGATGGCCGTCGTGGTCGCCGCGGCCATCGGCTCGACCCTGCTCTACGCCGGAGTCGGCGCCCTCGTCGGTGACACGGCCGCCCGCCATGTGGGCCTGGGCAGCCTGCTGTTCACCGCCGCGATCTACGACCTGCTGCTGGCACCGTTCACCGTGCCGCTGATCATGGCCCTCGCCAGACGTACCGAGAACGATCCGCTCGCCGAGTCCTCCTCCGGCGGCGACGTCGCCGCCGGGTGGCTCGCCTCGGGCACCGGGCTGCGGATCGGCAGCCAGCGCGGCGGGCTGCGCGTCAAGGCGGCCCGCAACCGCGCCGCACGCGCGGGAAGGATCAAGGGGGTCAAGCGCCTGTGAGGCCGCACTTCCCGGGGGACACCCCCCGGACCACCACCGGGGGCGCCCCGTGAGCAACATCCCCGAGACCGGCCGGACCCAGCGGGTCCAGATCCGGCTCATCGTCATTCAGGTCCTCGTCTTCTCCCTGCTGCTCACCCTCGGCGGCCGCCTCTGGTACCTCCAGATCCGCAACGGCCAGGAATACACCGACGAGGCCAAGAACAACCACGTCCAGCAGGTCGTCCAGCCCGCCGTCCGCGGCTCCATTCTCGACGCCCGCGGCGTACCGCTCGCCGACAACGAGACCCGCCTCGTCGTCTCCGCCAGCCGCACCGAGCTGATGAAGATGGACGACAGGGGCAACAGCGTCCTCACCCGGCTCGCCGAGGTCCTGGACATGAAGCCCAAGGACGTCCTCGACAAGGTCCGGCTCTGCGACGCGAAGACCCCGCAGCCCTGCTGGAACGGATCGCCGTACCAGCCGATCCCGGTCACCGATGAGGCCACCACCCAGCAGGCCCTCCAGATCCGCGAGCGCGCCGAGGACTTCCCCGGCATCACCGCCGAACCCACCGCCGTACGCCGCTACGCCGCACCCGGCAAGGCCAACACCGCTCAGGTCCTCGGCTACCTCTCACCGGTCACCGACGAAGAGATCACCAAGGCCCAGGACACCGAGTCGCCCTACCTCCGCTCCGACCAGGTCGGCCGCTCCGGCCTGGAGCGCACCTACGACAAGGCGCTGCGCGGCAAGGCGGGCGTCACCCGCTACGAGGTCGACAACCTCGGCCGGGTCATCGGCCAGGCGGCGAACGACAAGGCGGAGCCCGGCGCGAGCGTCGTCACCTCCATCGACGCCCGCGTCCAGGGGGTCGCCGAGTACGAGCTCAACAAGGCCATGGAGACGGCCCGCAAGGAACTCGACCGCAACACCGGTGTGAACTACAAGGCCGACTCCGGCGCCGTCGTCGTCATGGAGGCCAAGACCGGCCGCATCGTGTCGATGGCGTCCCTGCCCACCTACGACCCGAACTCCTGGGTCGGCGGCATCTCCGGCAAGGACTACACCAAGCTCACCAGCAAGAAGTCCAACTTCCCGTTGCTGAACCGGGCCATCCAGGGGCAGGCCGCCCCCGGCTCGATCTTCAAGGTGATCTCCTCCACCGCCGCGGTCAACGCGGGCTACGACTTCGACGGCAACTACCCCTGCCCCAGCTCGTACTCCATCGGCGGCCAGACCTTCAAGAACTTCGAGTCCCAGGGCTACGGCAGCATCAGCATCGGCCGCGCCCTGGAGGTCTCCTGCGACACCGTCTACTACGGCCTCGCTCACAGGGAGTGGCAGAAGGACGGCGGCACCCAGCCGAAGAAGAACGCCCACGACTGGTTCTACAAGACCGCCCACCAGTTCGGCCTCGGCAAGGAGACCGGCATCGACCTCCCCAACGAGGTCACCGGCCGGGTCCCCGACCGCAAGTGGAAGCAGGACTTCTTCAAGGCGAACAAGGACGCCTGGTGCAAGCAGGGCAAGAAGGGCGGCACGTACGTCGAGCAGATCGCGTACGAGAACTGCCTCGAAGGCAACAAGATGCGCGCCGGTGACTCCGTCAACTACTCGATCGGCCAGGGCGACACCCTCGTCACCCCGATCCAGATGGCGACCATCTACGGCGCCATCTCCAACGGCGGCACCCTGTACAACCCGACCGTCGGCAAGGCGATCGTCAGCGGCGACGGCCGGACCGTCCAGGAGATCAAGCCCGAGTCGCACGGCAAGCTCCCCTTCACCGGAGACACGCGCAACAAAATAGACCAAGCCCTCGCGGGTGTCGCGACCCGGGGCTCGGCCGCATGGCGATTCGGCGGCTGGCCCCAGGACAAGATCCCGATGCACGCCAAGACCGGCACCGCCGAGGTCTACGGCAAGCAGACGACCTCCTGGTTCGCCACGTACACCAAGGACTACTCGATCGTCATGACGATCTCCCAGGGCGGCACCGGCTCCGGTGCCTCCGGGCCCGCCGTGCGCAACATCTACAACGCCCTCTACGGTCTCGACGCCGCGGGCAAGCAGGACCCGAAGAAGGCCCTCCTGCCCAAGCCGCAGAAGGCGCTCCCGAAGATCCAGCCCGACGGCTCGATCGACTCCCCGAACATCAAGCCGTACACCCCCGAGCCGCCGGTCCAAGAGGGACAGCAGGCGCTCGCCGGTGCACCGGGAAGGCGGGACTGATGGCCGGCGGCTTCTCCGTCTCGCGGTACGCCCCCGAGCGCGGCTCCTGGGCCAAGCTCACCGCCCGTGACTCCGTCGTGCGGCGGCTGGACTGGCCACTGCTCGGCTCGGCGCTCGCGCTCTCCTTCATCGGCTCACTGCTCGTCTGGTCCGCCACCCGCAACCGCGACACGCTCACCCACGGCGACCCGTACTACTTCTTCTTCCGGCACGCCCTGAACACCGGCATCGGCCTCGCGCTGATGATCGGCACGATCTGGCTCGGCCACCGCACCCTGCGCGGGGCCGTCCCGATCCTGTACGGGCTCTCGGTGCTCCTGGTCCTGTCCGTCCTCACCCCGCTGGGCGCCACGGTCAACGGCGCCCACGCGTGGATCATCATCGGCGGCGGATTCTCCCTCCAGCCCTCCGAGTTCACCAAGATCACCATCATTCTTGGCATGGCGATGCTGCTCGCCGCCCGCGTCGACGCGGGCGACCAGCTGCACCCCGACCACCGGACGGTCGCCAAGGCCCTCGGCCTGGCGGTCATCCCGATGGCCGTCGTGATGCTGATGCCGGACCTCGGATCGGTGATGGTCATGGCCGTCATCGTGCTCGGCGTGCTGCTGGCCTCCGGGGCGTCCAACCGCTGGGTCTTCGGACTGCTCGGCGCGGGCACCGCGGGCGCCGTCTCCATCTGGCAGCTCGGTCTGCTCGACGACTACCAGATCGCCCGCTTCGCGGCCTTCGCCAACCCGGCGCTGGACCCGGCGGGCGTCGGCTACAACACGAACCAGGCCCGCATCGCGATCGGCTCCGGCGGCCTCACCGGCACCGGGCTGTTCGAAGGCACGCAGACCACCGGCCAGTTCGTCCCCGAGCAGCAGACCGACTTCGTCTTCACCGTCGCCGGTGAGGAACTGGGCTTCCTCGGCGCCGGACTGATCCTCGTCCTGCTCGGTGTCGTCCTGTGGCGCGCCTGCCGGATCGCCCGCGAGACCACCGAGCTGTACGGCACGATCGTGGCCGCGGGCATCATCGCCTGGTTCGCCTTCCAGGCGTTCGAGAACATCGGGATGACGCTCGGCATCATGCCGGTGGCGGGTCTGCCGCTGCCGTTCGTGTCGTACGGAGGGTCGTCGATGTTCGCCGTCTGGGTGGCGATCGGGCTGTTGCAGTCGATCAGGGTGCAGCGGCCGATAACGGCCTGAGCCGTGCGGATTTCCGCCACGCCCCTCCCCATCTGCGGACAACGCGTCTAGATTCGGTACATGGCGGACTCGAAGCGTGAGATCGAGCGGAAGTACGAAGCGACTCCCGAGACCCGGCTGCCCGACCTGACCCGCGCGGCCGGGGTCTTCGAGGTCGCCCACCGGGGCGTCCGCGAACTCGACGCCGTCTACTACGACACCGACGACCTCCGCCTCGCCGCCGCCTCCCTCACCCTGCGACGCAGGACCGGCGGCGACGACGAGGGCTGGCACCTGAAGTTCCCCGTCGCCTCCGGCATCCGGGACGAGATCGGGGCCCCGCTCGCCGACACCCTGCCGGACGGCCTCGCCGCGCTGCTGCGCTCCCGGGTCCGCCGTGCCGCGCTCGCCCCCGTCGTCCGGCTGCGCTCCGCCCGCGACGTCCACCATCTGCTCGACGCCGACGGCGCCCTCCTCGCCGAGCTCAGCATCGACGCGGTCCGCGCCGAACGGCTCACCGAGGACGGCGGCGGCGCCACCGCCGCATGGACCGAGATCGAGGTCGAACTGGCCGACGGCGGCGACCCCGCCTTCCTGGACGTGGTCGAGCGGCGGCTGCGCAAGGCCGGGGTACGGCCCTCGGCGTCCTCCTCCAAGCTGGCCAGAGCCCTCGACGAGACGGCCCCGGGGACCGGGCACCACAAGAGCAAGCACAAGAACGACCGTCGGAAGGCCTCCGGGAAGGCCCCCGCGAACAGCCCCGCGAGGGCCACCGCGGGCGACCACGTCCTGGCCTACGTACGCGAACAGACCGAGGCGATCATCACCCTCGACCCCGCCGTACGCCGTGACCTCCCCGACTCCGTGCACCGGATGCGCGTCGCCACGCGCCGGCTGCGCAGCGCCTTCAGGACGTACCGCGGGATCCTGGACCGCACGCTCACCGACCCGGTGGGTGAGGAACTGAAGTGGCTGGCCGCGGAGCTGGGCGTCGACCGCGACCAGGAAGTCCTCGACGAACGGCTGAGCGCCGCGATCGCCGCGCTGCCCCGCACCCTGCGCCTCGGCCCGGTCAGGGGCCGACTGCGCATCTGGTCGACGGCCCGTCGCGCGGGCTCCCGCCGCAGGACAGTCGCCGTACTCGACGGACAGCGCTACCTCGCCCTGCTGGACTCCCTCGACGCGCTCCTCGCCGACCCGCCCCTGCTGCCCGCCGCCGCCCGGCCACCCGGCAAGGCCCTGTCCCGCGCGGTGCTGAAGGACCACGACCGCCTCGCCGCCCGCATCGACCACGCGCTCGCGCACCCGCCGGGCCACGAGCGGGACCTGGCCCTGCACGAGGCCCGCAAGGCGGCCAAGCGCGCCCGGTACGCGGGCGAGGCGGCCCGGCCCGCGCTCGGCGGGCCCGCCAAGCGGTTCGCCCGTCGGATGAAGGACGTACAGAAGCTCCTCGGCGACCACCAGGACAGCGTGGTCGCCCGCGACGCCCTGCGCGACCTCGCGATCCAGGCCCACGCGGCGGGGGAGTCCGCCTTCACCTGGGGGCTGCTGCACGGGCAGGAGGCGGCGCGGGCGGCGGCCCGCGAACGCGAGCTGCCGGAGACCTGGGCGAGGGCGTCGGGACCGGGGTTGCGCGCGGATCTGAAGGGCTGAGCCGCGGGGTAGGCTGGATGGTCACCCCTGCCAGCTCACGAAGGTTCGCGAGATGTCTGCCGAGTCGGTCTTCCCACAGCTCGAAGCTCTGCTCCCGCATGTGCAGAAGCCCATCCAGTACGTCGGCGGTGAGCTGAACTCCACCGTCAAGGAGTGGGACAGCTGCGACGTCCGCTGGGCCCTCATGTACCCCGACGCCTACGAGGTCGGACTCCCCAACCAGGGAGTCATGATCCTTTACGAGGTGCTCAACGAGCGCGAAGGGGTCCTCGCCGAGCGCACGTACAGCGTCTGGCCCGACCTCGAAGCGCTGATGCGTGAGCACCGGGTCCCCCAGTTCACCGTGGACAGCCACCGGCCCGTCGGCGCCTTCGACGTCTTCGGCCTCAGCTTCTCCACCGAGCTGGGCTACACCAACATGCTCACCGCCCTGGACCTCGCGGGCATCCCGCTGGAGGCCGCGGACCGTACGGTCGACGACCCGATCGTGCTCGCGGGCGGCCACGCGGCGTTCAACCCCGAGCCGATCGCGGGGTTCATCGACTGCGCGGTCATCGGCGACGGCGAGCAGGCCGTCCTGGAGATCACCGAGATCGTCCGGGCCTGGAAGGCCGAAGGCCGTCCAGGTGGCCGTGACGAGGTGCTGTTCCGGCTGTCGAAGACGGGCGGCGTCTACGTCCCGCGCTTCTACGACGTCGAGTACCTCCCCGACGGCCGCATCGGCCGGGTCGTGCCCAACAGGTCCGGCGTGCCGTGGCGGGTGTCCAAGCACACCGTCATGGACCTCGACGAATGGCCCTACCCCAAGCAGCCGCTGGTCCCGCTCGCCGAGACCGTCCACGAGCGGATGTCCGTCGAGATCTTCCGCGGCTGTACCCGCGGCTGCCGTTTCTGCCAGGCAGGCATGATCACGCGCCCCGTGCGGGAGCGAAGCATCACCGGCATCGGCGAGATGGTCGAGAAGGGTCTCAAGGCCACCGGCTTCGAGGAGGTCGGCCTGCTGTCCCTCTCCTCCGCCGACCACAGCGAGATCGGTGAGATCGCCAAGGGCCTCGCCGACCGGTACACCGAGGACAAGATCGGCCTCTCGCTGCCCTCCACCCGCGTCGACGCGTTCAACGTGGACCTGGCCAACGAGCTGACCCGCAACGGCCGCCGCTCCGGTCTCACCTTCGCCCCCGAGGGCGGCTCCGAGCGCCTGCGCAAGGTCATCAACAAGATGGTCTCGGAGGAGGACCTGATCCGTACGGTCTCCACCGCGTACGGCAACGGCTGGCGCCAGGTGAAGCTGTACTTCATGTGCGGCCTGCCCACCGAGACCGACGAGGACGTCCTCCAGATCGGTGACATGGCGGTCAAGGTGATCGCCAAGGGCCGCGAGGTCTCCGGCCAGAACGACATCCGCTGCACCGTCTCCATCGGAGGCTTCGTACCCAAGCCGCACACGCCCTTCCAGTGGGCCCCGCAGCTCAGCGCCGAGGAGACCGACGCCCGGCTGACGAAGCTCCGCGACAAGATCCGCGGCGACAAGAAGTACGGCCGCTCCATCGGCTTCCGCTACCACGACGGCAAGCCCGGCATCGTCGAGGGACTGCTCTCGCGCGGCGACCGCCGGGTGGGCTCCGTCATCCGCGCCGTCTACGAGGCCGGCGGCCGTTTCGACGGCTGGCGCGAGCACTTCAGCTACGACCTCTGGATGGCCAGCGCCGAGAAGACGCTGCCCGGCTTCGGCGTGGACGTCGACTGGTACACCACCCGGGAGCGGACGTACGAGGAGGTCCTGCCCTGGGACCACCTGGACTCCGGCCTCGACAAGGACTGGCTCTGGGAGGACTGGCAGGACTCGCTCGACGAGA
Source organism: Streptomyces sp. NBC_01433 (assembly GCF_026340105.1). Lineage (NCBI taxonomy): Bacteria > Bacillati > Actinomycetota > Actinomycetes > Kitasatosporales > Streptomycetaceae > Streptomyces > Streptomyces sp. NBC_01433. The sequence continues at coordinate 4,151,042 of NZ_JAPEPM010000001.1, forward strand.
CCGAGGTCGAGGACTGCCGCTGGACCCCGTGCTTCGACTGCGGCGTCTGCCCGCAGATGGACACCAGCATCCAGATCGGCCCGACCGGCAAGAAGCTGCTTCCGCTCACGGTCGTGAAGTAGCTCCACGGCGCTCCACCCGACTCCACGGGGCTCGGCGGCCGCGCGGCGCGTATCCGCCCGCGGCCGCGCGAGTGACAGCTCGGTGACGATGGCCCGGTCCGGGAAACCCCGGACCGGGCCATCGCGTCATGTACGGCATGGACTACGGCAAGCACCAGGCGCCCGCGCGGTACGAGCCCGGCGAGGGCTGTCTGACCACCGTGATCAGGATTCCGGTACGGATCGTGGTCCTGGTGATCGTGCTGCCCGTACGCATGGTCTGGGACGTGCTCGCCGCCACCTGGCACGCCGCCGAACGGGTACTGCTGCACCCCCTCGGCCGGGCCCTGGCGTGGCTGTTCGACGTACTCGTCGTGATCCCGTCGGTCTGGCTGTACCGCACGGTCCTCACCCCGCTCGGCCACGCCCTGCTGTGGCTGGCCACCGCCCTGTTCGTCTGGCCCTGGATCGGCCTGTGGCGCTACCTGGTGGTGCCGGTGGTCCGGTACGGGCTCGCCGTACCGCTGGTGTGGCTGTACGAGGCGGTCCTCACTCCACTTGGCCACGGGCTCTCCTGGCTGTACCGCTCCCTGCTGGCCCCGGCCGGGCGGGGCATCGGCACCGCGCTGGGATGGCTGCTGGGCGCGGTGTTCGTCCGGCCGGTGGTGGGCCTGTGGCGGTACGTGGTGGTGCCGGTGGTCCGGTACGGGCTCGTCGTACCCGTGGTGTGGCTGTACGAGGCCGTCCTCACCCCGGTCGGACACGGCGTCTCGTGGCTGCTCGGCCTGCTGGGACGGGGCCTCGCCGCCGTCGGGAACGGCCTCGCGATGACGTGCGTGTGGCTGATCCGCAATCTGCTCGTCGTGCCCGTCTCCTGGGTGTACATGCGCGTCCTCGTCCCGGTCTGCCGCGAGATCGGCACCGCGATCGGGGTCGCCTGGCGCGTCGCCGGGTACCTCTCCCGGGCGGTCGGCCGGGCCCTGGCCTGGCTGGCGTGGCATCTGGTCGGCGCGCCGGTGACCTGGGCCTACCGCACCGTGTGCACCCCGGTCGGACATTTCGTACGCGACGCGGTCTGGGCCCCCGCCAAACGGGCCGCCGTGGAGACGGGCCAGGCCATGCGCGGGGCCCTGCGCGCGGCCCGCGAGAGCGTCCGGCAGGCCCGGCGGGACGCCTGGCGGGCACTGGTCGGGGGAGGGCCGGACCCCCGGGCCGGGGAACAGGGCGTGGTCGCTGCGCGTACGCTGGGTGGTGCGCAACAAACAACGACTGTCCCCAGCGCGGCGCAGGCACCAGAGATCTCCCCGCTCGGAGAAGGATTCACCAAGCGGGGGTGAGCCGGTACGGGCACCCCGGGGCCACCCGTATTTCGTGGGCGGCGCGCCACCGCGCCCGCCCCGCACCGAGGAGAAGAACCACTGGGCAAGCGACAGCCCGAAGGCCCGCCGCCCGCACCGGCAGTGCAGCGCATCCGCCTGCGCTACACCAAGCGCGGCCGCCTCCGGTTCACCAGCCACCGAGACTTCCAGCGGGCTTTCGAGCGGGCACTGCGCCGCTCCGAGGTGCCGATGGCGTACTCGGCGGGCTTCACCCCCCACCCCAAGGTGTCGTACGCCAATGCCGCCCCCACCGGCACGGGCAGCGAGGCCGAGTTCCTGGAGATCGCCCTCACCGAGGCGCGTGATCCCGACGTGCTGCGCGACCTGCTCAACGAGTCGCTGCCGGACGGCCTCGATGTCACCGACGCGGTGGAGGCCCGGACCCCGGGTCTCGCCGACCGGCTGACCGCCTCCGTCTGGGAGATGCGTCTCGACGGAGTCACGTCCGAGGACGCCCGCAAGGCCGTTTCCGCCTTCAACGACGCCGAGACCGTCGAGGTCCAGCGCCGCGCGAAGAACGGGATGCGGACCTTCGACGCCCGTGCCGCCGTCGCCGACCTGCAGGCTCTTGATCCACAGCCTGATAGGCCCGGGGACAAGCCCTGTGCGATACTGCGGCTGGTTGTTCGGCACGTGACACCTGCCGTCCGACCCGACGACGTCCTGTCCGGTCTCCGAGCTGTGGCCGACCTCGCGCCGCCGGTCCCCGCAGCGGTGACCAGGCTGGCGCAGGGGCTCTTCGACGAGGAGTCCGGCACGGTGACCGACCCGCTCGCGCCTGACCGCGAGGCAGCCCCGACCGCTCAATCAGCGGTCGCACAGGCTGCCGTCGCGACAGCGCCGGAAGGTACAGGTTCCGCGTAAGGCGGTCGTTGAAGCGCAGCCCTTGGACTCGGGAGCCACCTGGGTCGGGCCGCGCACTGACCAGAAGACTTTCGCCAGGCCGTGCGTACAACGCGTACGGAACCGGCGAGCCAGACATCAGCTCCTGTGCGGCGCCCGCGCCCCGGACGGCGGTATCGCACCACATGCGGACCGTGACGGACCGGAATCAGACGCGGCGCCCGGGAGCGTGACGGGAGAACCGCCCGCATGCTTGAGTCGAACGAACCCGGTACGACCGGAAACAGCGAAGACGACACCCCCGGCGACAAGCTGCCGCCGCGCCGCAGGCGCCGCGCGGCATCCCGCCCCGCGGGCCCGCCGACGGCGGGCGCACCGGGCACGGGCGCCGAAGACGTGACGCCGGCCATACCGGCCGCCGAAGCCGCGGACACCGCGCCGGACGAGGCCGCGCCCCCGGCGCGCACCCGCCGCCGTGCCGTCCGTAAGGCGACCGCCCCGGCGGGAGCCCCGCAGACCGCCGAGACCGTGGAGAGCGCCGCCGAGCCCGCGCCCGTGGAGGCAGTGGCCCCGGCCGAGCCCGAGCCCGCTGAGGCCCCCGCGCCGCGTGCCCGCCGCCGTGCGGTCCGTAAGGCGACCGCCCCGGCCGGAGCCCCGCAGACCCCCGAGGCCGCGGAGAGCGCCGCCGAGATCGTGGAGCCCGTGGTCGAGGCCGTCGTGGAGCCCGTCGAGGTTGTCGAGGAGCCGCAGGCTCCCCGTGGCCGTCGTCGTGCGTCCCGCAAGGCGACCTCCCCCGCCGGTGCCCCGCAGACCGCCGAGGCCGCCGTCGTGGCCGAGCCGGCCGCGGCCGCCGAGCCCGAGACCGTCGCGGAGCCCGCCGAAGCCGTCGAGGAACCGCAGGCAGCCCCGGCAGCACCCCGCGCCCGTGCCCGGCGCCGCGCGTCGGCCCCGGCCGGAGCGCCGCAGGCCGCCGCGGCGGAGAGCGCCGTCGAGATCGTGGAGCCCGTGGTCGAGGCCGTCGTGGAGCCCGTCGAGGTTGTCGAGGAGCCGCAGGCTCCCCGTGGCCGTCGTCGTGCGTCCCGCAAGGCGACCTCCCCCGCCGGAGCCCCGCAGGTCACCGAAGCGGCCTCCGAGGAACTGGCGGCCGAGACCGGCGAGAGCCTTCCCGAGGCCGTCGCCGAGGAACTGGCAACCGAGACCGAAGAGGTCGAGGACGCCGCGCCGCGTGGCCGTCAGCGCCGTCGGGCCACCGCCGCCGCGGGCCGCCCGGAGTTCACCGGCAAGATCGAGGAGCCCACCCGCAAGGGCCGCCGTGCGGCGCGCCCCGCCGTGGCCGTCTTCCAGGCGCCGGTCTTCGCCGAGCCGATGTTCCAGACCCCCGAGACCGCCGCTGCCGCCGCTGCCGCGGCCGGTCCCGTCGCGTCGTACGACGAGAGCGACGAGGCCGAGGAGCAGCTGACGGCCGAGGCCGAGCCCGCCCAGCAGGCCGCGCCCGCCGAGGCCGAACCCGCCGAGGCCGCGTCGCAGGGCGGCTCGCGCCGCCGTCGCCGCCGTCGCGGTGAGAACGCCGAGCCCGAGCAGACCGCCGCGCCCGCCGCCCCGGTCGAGGAGCCCGTCGAGCAGCCCGGCAACGAGCAGGACGAGCCCGAGGGCGCGACGGACGCCGAGCACGAGGGCGACGGCGAGGACTCCGACGAGTACGGTGACCGGCCCTCGCGCCGCCGCCGTCGCGGTGGCCGCCGTCGTCGCCGCGGTGAGATCAACGACGCGGACGACGCCGAGCAGCACAGCGACGAGACGCATGCCGACCGCTCCGACCGTTCTGACCGCTCCGACCGTTCCGAGGACGAGCAGGGGCAGTACGCCGACGAGGCGGAGGACGACGAGGACAACGACTCCTCGGCCGCCGGTTCGAGCAGCAGTCGCCGCCGTCGCCGTCGCCGCCGTCGCAGCGGTGACGCCGGCCCCGAGGCCGAGAACGGCCAGGACGACCCGGAGCGTACGGTCGTCAAGGTCCGCGAGCCCCGCAAGAAGGAGGAGCGCGAGCCCGGCACCGGCTTCGACGAGGTCCAGTCCATCAAGGGCTCGACCCGTATGGAGGCGAAGAAGCAGCGCCGCCGCGAAGGCCGTGAGCAGGGCCGCCGTCGCGTCCCGATCATCACGGAGGCCGAGTTCCTGGCCCGCCGCGAGGCCGTCGAGCGGGTGATGGTCGTCCGCCAGAACGGCGAGCGCACCCAGATCGGCGTCCTTGAGGACAACGTGCTCGTCGAGCACTACGTCAACAAGGAGCAGGCCACCAGCTACGTCGGCAACGTCTACCTGGGCAAGGTGCAGAACGTTCTGCCGTCCATGGAGGCCGCCTTCGTGGACATCGGCAAGGGCCGCAACGCCGTCCTGTACGCCGGTGAGGTCAACTTCGAGGCGCTCGGCATGGCCCACGGGCCGCGCCGTATCGAGACCGCGCTGAAGTCCGGCCAGTCGGTCCTCGTCCAGGTGACGAAGGACCCGATCGGCCACAAGGGCGCCCGCCTGACCAGCCAGGTCTCGCTGCCCGGCCGCTACCTGGTGTACGTGCCCGAGGGCTCGATGACCGGGATCAGCCGCAAGCTGCCCGACACCGAGCGGTCCCGGCTGAAGTCCATCCTCAAGAAGATCGTCCCCGAGGACGCGGGCGTCATCGTGCGCACCGCCGCCGAGGGCGCGAGCGAGGACGAGCTGCGCCGCGATGTCGAGCGGCTCCAGGAGCAGTGGGAAGAGATCCAGAAGAAGTCGAAGAACAGCGGCAGCTCCAACGCGCCGACGCTGCTCTACGGCGAGCCGGACATGACCGTCCGGGTCGTCCGCGACATCTTCAACGAGGACTTCTCGAAGGTCATCGTCAGCGGTGACGACGCGTGGGAGACCATCCACGGCTATGTCTCGCACGTGGCCCCGGATCTGACGGACCGCCTGTCGCGGTGGACCTCCGAGGTCGACGTCTTCGCGACGTACCGGATCGACGAGCAGCTGATGAAGGCGCTGGACCGCAAGGTCTATCTGCCGAGCGGGGGCTCGCTGGTGATCGACAAGACCGAGGCGATGGTCGTCGTCGACGTCAACACCGGCAAGTTCACCGGCCAGGGCGGCAACCTGGAAGAGACCGTCACCAAGAACAACCTGGAGGCGGCCGAGGAGATCGTGCGTCAGCTGCGGCTGCGCGACCTCGGCGGCATCGTCGTCGTCGACTTCATCGACATGGTGCTGGAGTCCAACCGGGACCTGGTGCTGCGGCGACTGCTGGAGTGCCTGGGCCGGGACCGTACGAAGCACCAGGTCGCCGAGGTCACCTCGCTGGGCCTGGTCCAGATGACCCGCAAGCGGGTGGGCCAGGGTCTGCTGGAGTCCTTCTCCGAGACCTGTGTCCACTGCAACGGACGCGGCGTGATCGTGCACATGGAGCAGCCGACGTCCGTCGGTGGCGGCGGCGGTGGCAAGCGTTCCAAGAAGCGCCGCGGCGGCTCGGGCCAGGAGCACGACCACGAGAGCGGTCAGTTCACCGAGCACGCCGAGCACGAGGCGGAGCACGCGGCCGAGACCGAGGCCGAGCTGGCTGCCGAGGTCGCCGCCCCGGTGGCGCTGCCCGAGCCGGAGTTCGTCCCGGACGAGGAGCTGTACAGCAGCCCGGCCGAGGCCGAGGCGGCCGCCACGCGCGGCCGCGGCCGTCGGCGTGCGACCCGTAAGGCGACGGCCCCGGCCGGTGCCCCGAAGGCCGCCGCCCCCGCCCCGGTGACCGAGAGTGTCCCGGTCGCCGAGGAGCGGCCCGAGCCCGAGCCGGTCGTCGAGACCCCGGAGGCCGCTCCGGCCCCCGAGGCCGAGGCGGCTCCGCAGGGCCGGACGCGTCGCCGCGCGACTCGCAAGGCGTCCGCCCCGGCGGGTTCGCCGAAGCAGGCCGAGGCGGCGGAGCCGGTCCAGCCGGCCGAGCCCACCACGGACCCGGTCGCCGTCGAGGACCCGGTCGTCGAGGCGCCGGCCGCCGCGGCTCCGGTCTCCGAGGCCCCCGCGGCCGAGGTCACCGAGACCCCGGCAGCCCCGCCGCGTGCCCGGCGCCGGGCGACCCGTAAGGCCACCGCCCCGGCGGGCTCGCCCGCGGGTGCCGACGAGCCGGCGGTCGTCGTCGTGACGACCACGCCCGAGTCCGAGGCTCCGGCCGACGGCGCGCGGACCGAGGCGGAAGCCCCGGAGGCCCCGGAAGCCCCGGCGAAGAAGACGGCGCGCAAGACCGCCAAGAAGGCGACGGCCAAGAAGGCCACCGCCACGAAGACGGCTGCGAAGAAGACGGTCGCCAAGAAGACCGCCGCGAAGAAGACGACCACGAAGAAGGCCACGAAGAAGACGGTTGCCGCAGAGCAGTCGTCGCCTTCCGTGACCGCTTCGGCGCCGTCCGCGAAGGGCGCGCCGTCCGACAGCTGACGAATCCGTAACCGGTAGTTCATCTCCCGTGTCCCGCCCCGATCGCTTTGGGGCGGGACACGGGTTTTGTTTCAGAACTGATGCAGGCACGGGTTAACAGGCCCGAAATCGGCCGAGAAATCCCTGATAATGTGACGGCGGTCGCTGTCCTGAATCTGTTCTTAACAGAAACTACAATCGGTGACCGGCCCGGTGATGGACAGACCGGACCCAGAATCCTCGGCAGGGCGTCGGCATTGCGCCGGTGGGGTTGGGCGCGGCCTCGTGAGACGTCCCCGCACCCCAGACCTCTGCCTGTCAAGAGCTCTTGCGGTGTTCAAGGAGGACGTCCATGACGAGCATCAACGAGCAGCCGATTCCTGCTGCCCGCCCCGTCATCGGGGAAGACGAGATCGAGGCCGCGGTGCGCGTGCTGCGCAGCGGCCGCGTCGTCCAGGGGCCCGAGGTCGCGGCCTTCGAAGAAGGCTTCTCGGACCTGGTCGACGGCCGGCACTGTGTCGCCGTGAACTCCGGCACATCGGCACTTCACCTGCTGCTGCTCGCCCTGGGCATCGGTCCGGGCGACGAGGTGATCGTCCCCTCCTTCTCCTTCGCGGCATCCGCGAACGCGGTCCGCCTGGTCGGCGCGGATGTCGTGTTCGCCGACATCGAGCCGGGCAGCTTCGGCCTCGACCCGGCCGCGGTCGAGGCCGCGATCACGCCGCGCACCGCCGCGATCATGCCGGTGCACCTCTACGGTCACCCGGCGGCCATGGACAAGCTCATGCCCATCGCCGACAAGCACAAGCTCGCCGTCGTCGAGGACGCCTGCCAGGCGCACGCCGCGGCGCTGAACGGAACCCCGGTCGGCGCGTTCGGCGCGGGCGGCACCTTCAGCTTCTACCCGACCAAGAACATGCACTCGCTCGAAGGCGGCATGGTCACCACGGGCGACGCCGAGATCGCCCGCACCCTGCGCCTCCTGCGCAACCAGGGCATGGAGCAGCGGTACGCCAACGAGATCGTCGGCGCCAACATGCGTATGACGGACGTGGCCGCCGCCGTCGGCCGCGTACAGCTGACCAAGCTCGACGGCTGGACCGAGCGGCGCCGGGCCAACGCGGCGTACCTCGACGCGCACATCACCGCCCCGAACGTGGTGACCCCGCCGGTGGCCGAGGGCGCCCGGCACGTCTACCACCAGTACACGATCCGGGTGCTGGGCGACCGGGACGCCGCGATGGCGAAGCTCACCGAGGCGGGCATCGGCAACGCGGTCTACTACCCGACGCCGATCCACCGGCTGAAGCCGTACTGGGAGCCGGACCAGAAGGCCGGCCGCACCTGGGACCTTCCGGAGACCGAGCGCGCCGCCGCCGAGGTCGTCTCGCTGCCCGTCCACCCGTCGCTCGGCGAGAGCGACCTGGAGCGCATCGCCGCCGCCGTGAACGCGCTGGGGGAGAACCTGTGACCGCCGTACTGAAGGCCGGGCTCGTCGGCCTCGGTTCCATGGGCCGCCACCACGCCCGGGTGCTCGCCGGCCTGGAGGGCGTGGACCTGGTCGGCGTCGTCGACCCGATGGGGGACAAGAACGGCTGGGCGCAGGGCGCACCCGTCCTGTCGACCGTCGAGGAACTCATCGGCCTCGGCATCGACTACGCGGTCGTGGCCTGTCCCACCGGACTGCACGAGGAAGTCGGCCTGCAACTGGCCGACGCCGGTGTCTGCGCGCTGATCGAGAAGCCGCTGGCGGACACCGTCGACGGTGCCCGCCGCCTCGTCGAGGCCTTCGAGTCGCGTGACCTGGTGGCCGGTGTCGGCCACATCGAGCGCTGCAACCCGGCCCTGCGCTCGCTGCGCACCCGGCTGGAGGCCGGTGAGCTCGGCGATGTGTACCAGGTCGTGACCCGGCGCCAGGGACCCTTCCCGCACCGGATCGCCGACGTCGGCGTGGTCAAGGACCTCGCCACCCACGACATCGACCTGACGGGGTGGGTGACCGGTCAGACGTACAACTCGATCGCGGCCCACACCGTGTCGAAGTCCGGCCGCCCGCACGAGGACATGGTCTCCGCCGTGGGCCAGCTCTCCGACGGCACGATGGTCAACCACCTGGTCAACTGGCTGAGCCCGCTCAAGGAGCGGTTCACCTCGGTCACCGGTGAGCGCGGCTGCTTCATCGCCGACACCCTCACCGCCGACCTCACGTTCCACTCGAACGCGTCGGTGACCACCGAGTGGGAGGCGCTGCGCGCGTTCCGCGGGGTCTCCGAGGGCGACATGATCCGCTACGCCATCCCGAAGCGTGAGCCGCTGCTCGTCGAGCACGAGCTTTTCCGGGACGCCGTGCAGGGCAAGCCGTCCGACATCTGCACCTTGCGTCAGGGCCTGCGTACCGTCGAGGTGGCCGCCGCCGTGCTCGAATCGGCGTCGACCGGACTCGCGGTATCGCTGAAGGCCCTGGACGCACCGCTTGAGGGTGTGGCCAGTTGACCGAACCGGCTGTCACCGTCGTCGTAGCCGTCTACAACACCATGCCGTATCTCACCGAGTGCCTGAATTCGCTCGTGGGGCAGAGCATCGGACGGGAACGGCTCGAAGTGATCGCGGTGGACGATGGGTCCACCGACGACAGCGGGCAGGAACTGGACCGTTTCGCGGCGCTTTACCCGGACACGGTCAAGGTCATTCACCAGGAGAATTCCGGCGGGCCGGCCGCTCCCAGTAATCGGGCCCTGGAGATCGCCACCGGACGTTATGTCTACTTCATCGGTTCCGACGACTATCTCGGTGAAGAGGCGTTGGAACGGATGGTGTCCTGCGCCGACGAGCATGAATCCGATGTGGTTATCGGCAAGATGGTCGGCACGAACGGCCGCTATGTCCACCAGAAGCTGTATTCCGGGAACAATCCGGATATCAGCCTCTATGAGTCGGCTCTTCCGTACACGCTGGCCAACACCAAGCTCTTCCGCCGCGAACTGGTGGAGAAGCACGGGCTCCGTTTCCCGGAGGACCTGCCGGTCGGCAGCGACCAGCCGTTCACGATCGAGGCGTGCGTCCGGGCCCGCAAGATCTCCGTGCTCTCCGACTACACGTACTACTACGCGGTCAAGCGCGGCGACGCGAGCAATATCACCTACCGGGCCGATCATCTGGCCCGGCTCCGGTGCACCACGAAGATCATGAAGCACACGGCCGGTCTCATCGAGCCCGGACCGCAGCGCGACGCCGTCTTCAAGCGGCACTTCGACTGGGAGCTGTCCAAGCTTCTGCAGAAGGACTTCCCCGCCCTCGACACCGGCACCAAGCGCCTGGTGTGCGAGGGTCTGGCCGCCCTGGTGGACGCGTACTACACCGACGGACTGCGTGACGGTACGGGAGTGACGCGACGGGTGCGCTTCGGCCTCGCCCAGCGCGGTGCCGTCGACGAGCTCAGCCGCGCCATCGCGGAGGAGACCGAGCACGGCGCACCGCCCTTCTTCCTGGAGGGCGACCGGGCCTTCGCCTCCTACCCCGGCTTCCGGGACGACGCCGTCGGCCTGGCCGACCGCTTCTACGAGGTGCTGGGCGAGGCGGTGCCGGGCAGGCTCTCCAAGGGGACGGAGCTGGAGTCGGCCGCGTGGGAGCAGGACGGGGCGGAGCTGTCACTCGCCCTGAAGGTGCGGCTCGGCATCATCGGCGACACGTCCTCGGCCGTGGTCGCGCTGGCCCAGGGCGCGATGCCCAAGAGCGCGGACAAACCGGGAGCGCTGCGGATGTCCAAGGACGCCCGACGCCCCGAGGCGGTCGGCGAGTTCGTCAGGGAGACCGTGGGCGACGACCGCGGGACCCTGCTGAGCGCCCGCATCCCGATCCGGCCCGTCAAGGCCAAGCGGGGAGTCCGGGTCTACGCCGACGTGGCGGGCTCGACGTACGAGATCCCCGTACGCACCGACGGGCTGCCGATGCCGCTGGCACGCAGATGGGGCCGAGTCGTCCCGTATCGCGTCGCCGCGAATCCGAACACCAAGGGCCGGCTCGTGATCACGACGGCCCCGCTGTGGGAGACCAAGTCCGGGACGCTGGCGCGGCTGCGCCGCAAGCTGTCCGGTCGGAAGAGGAAGTAACACCGATGAACATCTGCGTAGTCGCGCTCGGCAAGATCGGGCTTCCGCTCGCCGTGCAGTTCGCCGCCAAGGGCCACACGGTCATCGGCGCGGACGTCAACGAGAAGGTCGTAGAGCTGGTCAACGCGGCCACCGAGCCGTTCCCCGGCGAGCACGACCTGGACGTCAAGCTCAAGGAGACGGTGGGCGCCGGGCTGCTCTCCGCGACGACGGACACCACAGCCGCGGTCGCCGCGTCCGACGCCGTCGTGGTCGTCGTCCCGCTCTTCGTGGATGCCGAGGGCACCCCGGACTTCGGCTGGATGGACAATGCCACCAAGGCGATCGCCGCGGGGCTGAAGCCGGGAACCCTGGTCAGCTACGAGACCACGCTGCCGGTCGGCACCACCCGCACCCGCTGGGCGCCGATGCTCGCCGAGGGCTCCGGTCTCACCCCGGGCGAGGACTTCCACCTGGTCTTCTCCCCGGAGCGCGTGCTGACCGGCCGGGTCTTCGCCGACCTGCGCCGTTACCCCAAGCTCGTCGGAGGCATCGACGAGGCGTCCGCCCGGCGCGGCGTCGAGTTCTACGAGGCCGTGCTCGACTTCGACGACCGCGAGGACCTGCCGCGCTCCAACGGCGTCTGGGACCTCGGTACGGCGGAGGCGTCCGAGCTCGCCAAGCTCGCCGAGACCACCTACCGCGACGTCAACATCGGCCTGGCCAACCAGTTCGCCCGGTTCGCCGACCGGACCGGCATCGACGTCAAGAAGGTCATCGAGGCCTGCAACAGCCAGCCCTACAGCCACATCCACCAGCCCGGCATCGCCGTCGGCGGCCACTGCATCCCGATCTACCCGCGGATGTACCTGTGGAACGACCCGGAGGCGACCGTCGTGCGCTCGGCCCGCGAGGCCAACGCCGCGATGCCCGAGTACGCCGTGGACCTGCTGGCCGCCGCCTACGGCGACCTGGACGGTGCCGGCGTGCTGGTGCTGGGTGCCGCCTACCGCGGCGGGGTCAAGGAGACCGCGTTCTCCGGTGTCTTCGGAGTCGTCGAGGCGCTGAAGGCACGCGGCGCGATGCCGTTCGTCTCGGACCCGATGTACACGCCCGAGGAACTGATCGCGCACGGCCTCGTGCCGCACGAGGGACAGACCGTCACCGCGGCCGTCCTCCAGGCCGACCACGCCGAGTACCGCGAGCTGGCCGCCGCCGACCTGCCGGACGTACGCGTCCTGGTCGACGGGCGCCGGACGACGGACCCGGCGAACTGGGAAGGCGTTCGACGCGTCGTCATCGGCGGCTGAGCCCGGCCGAGCGGATTCTCGAAAAACATCAGGCGGGCGGCCCCTTCCCACGGGAAGGGGCCGCCCGCCTGATGTTTTTACGGGTACGGGCGTCAGGGCTTGTCGAGGACCGGAAGGTGCTCGAACAAGGCGTGGGACAAATGGGTGGTGACGTTCAGATGGGGGTGAGCCCGTGCTATCCGCCACCCCGTCAGCGTCGCGTTCGTGTCGCAGACGAACACATGGTCCGTCTGGTCGAGCTCCAGCTGCTCCAGGGCGTTACGCTGTGCGATCTTGGCGAAGACGCGGGGACGTATCGTCCTGTAGCTGGGCTGGAACACCTTCTTGTGGAAGCCGTCCGCCATCCTGCTGTGAGCGCGCTTGGCGGCCTTCACGGCCAGTTCCGGTGCGAGCTTGTCCTGGTGCTTCTTGGCCAGTCGGTCGGCTCGTTTGAGAACCGCGCGCGGCACCCGGTAGACGACGAACCGTTCTCCGCGGGGGATCACCAGCCGACGTTCGGCGGGCTCCACGTCGACGAGGCGTACACGACTGTCGAGTGCGGCACGGGCCAGGGTGCCCTTCCGCGCGGTCACCAGGTCGATCTGGACGCCCCTGGCAGCAAGGAAGTTGGCGAACTCGGCGATGGCCTGCGCACGGGCGGGTGTGAAGGCAAGCAGGACCACCCGGCCGGGAACGGCGTCCGCCACGACGGCGCTCGTCCCGGTCTTCGCCGGGAGGGACGCCGCCTTGGCGCCGGACGCCACCGCGGGCCCGGCGTTGCGGCTCACTTCCTCGACGGCGGGCTCGATGGCCGGCGCCCGGCCCTCGTAGAGCTCCACGAGCTGATGGCCGATGACCTCGCGGCTGTACTTCCCGACCAGAGTCGCGCGCGCCTTCGCGAGGTCGAGGCCGGAGTAGCGTTCACGCAGGCCCCAGTAAGCAGTGACGATAATGCTCGGGTCCTCGTCCACGTCCATCAACGCGCCCGCGAGCTCCTCGATGCCTTCCAGGGAGTCTTCGGGTCCGTGGCTGCGCGTCACCAGAACGGGCAGGCCCGCCGCGTTGGCCTCGACGACGGTCATGCCGAAGGTCTCGAAGTGGCTGGGGTGCACCAGGAGGTCGTACTGGTGCATCAGCTTGTTGACCTCCTCGGGAGGTACCGGCGCCAGGACCCGGAACCGGTCTCCCAGCCCGAGTTCATGGCCCCGGGCGATCAGGTCCTCCCGCAGGCTGCCGGTGCCGACCATGGTCAGCGTGGCCTCCGGCTCGGACCCGGCGACCTCCGCGAAGGCTTCGAGGAGCGTGCTCACGCCCTTGGTCGGGATCAGCCGGCCGAGATACAGCCACTTGAGCAGCTTCTCGGAGGGCTTGGCCTCGGGTGTGAACTGCTCGAAGTTGATGACATTCGGCACGATGCGGATCTTGCCGACGTGATGCGGGAACTCCTGCACGATCTGGTCGCGCAGATAGGTGCTGACGCACAGGAACTCATCGGCTCGGTGCAGCACCTGGTCGTACAGCTTGCGACTGGCCGACTGCTTGAAGACCTTCGCCAGGAAGCTCGAATGCTCGGTCACCACGATGCGCGCGTCGGGCCGGGCCAGGCGCATGGCCAGCACTCCGCCGTAGATCCCGGTGTGAGCGTGGATGACGGGGGCTTCGATCCGGCCGGTCGGCAGCGCCCGGCGGAGCGCGGCGGTCTGAGCTCCGGCCCAATTCGCGTAGCGGCGGCGGGTGGTCAACGGTACGGGGACCCGGGTGACGGCACCCTCCGGAGTGTCGAGCACCGGAATCAGGGCATGCTGATCCCGGAGCCGGTCCGAGGTGATCTTGATGGCGTCCTCGAGCGCCGGGTCGGCCTTGCCGGCCCAGTCCTCGGTGTGCAGGACCGAGATGCGCTCGTAGTCGCCCGCCACGGCCTTGACGGCCGCCTGCACGAACGCCCCGGCGAAGGGATTGTTCGGCGACGGGTACCAGGGTGTGACGACCGCCAGGTCGGCCGGCTCGGTGGGCCGGCCGGACTCCGCGTACGGCTCCAGGCGGAAGTCGAGGTCCGGACGCCGTCGCAGGGCGGCCCACGCCGCCGGAAGCGCCTGTGCGTCACCTGCGACGAGGAGGTCCGCGTGCCGCAGGGGTCCGTTCCTGGAGGTGATGATGCCGCGTGCGGCGCGCCAGGCGGCCCCCTTTCTGTTCCGCGAGGCCCGGATCACCCGTACACGGGGATTCTCGGGCAGGTCGTTCCATTCCTCGCGATCGGCGATGACCAGAACGACATCGCGGCCTTGGGCCGTCAGGCTCTCGACATGCGCGCGCGTGGCCCGTACGCGAGATTCGCCGAGCGCCAGATAAAGGACGTGTGTGCTCGCGCTCATCGGGTTTCCTCCACCAGCTGACGCATGCGTTCTTCCCATGGCCCCAGCGTGGCAGCGCGGGTGTACGAGTGGGCGTGCTTCACAGCGAGCGCGTACTGGGAGCGGTCCACCGCACGCGCGGCCTTGGCCGCCGCGATGAACGACTGGGCGACATCTTCCGCCGTCAGTTCTTTTCCGCAAAACCAGAGAGGGTAGCCCTCCAGGACTTCAGCGGCCGCGATATCGGGCTGATGCACCGAGACGATCGGCTTGCCCGATGCCATGTACTCGAAGATTTTTCCGGAAGTGACATAACGCGCGCCGGGAACACAGAACACCAGCGCGTCGGTCTGCGCGTAGAGCGCCTTTCCGTCGGTTTTCTCGAAGGCGCCGTGGTAGCGCACGCCGAGGTCCTCCTCCAAAGGAATCCGCTCCATCAGGGGAGTCGCATCGCCGGGGAAGAATCCGAGGTGGCCATGAATGTCGAGTTCGGCATCCTGCAGCAGCGGGTGGCTGCGGGCGAGGCGCCATCCGTCGAATAGCTCCTCAAGCGGCAGATAGGAGGTCACTGTGCCCAGGTAGCCGAAGCGCAACGGGCGGTTCTCGCTCGGCGGCACGTATTCGCTCACGCCGAGGAGTTCAGGCTCCCAGCCATTCGGAACCACGGTCATGCGATCGGACGCGAACGGATAGCGATCGGCATGCCACTGCCGCATTCCGTCGTTCACATAGAGGATCTCGGCGGCGTCGCGAAGGACCTTGGCCTCCCACTCGAACGCCTTGCTGCCCTCCGCGAATTTCAGCGTCTCGGTGAACTGGTTGAAAGTCCAGGAATCCCGATAATCCACCGCATAAGGTACCTTGAGCAGGCGCCCCAATGCTTGTGCGGCCACAAAGGACGCAAAAGGGTTTCCCGTGGCTATGATGAGGTCGAATTTCTTCCTGAAGTGTGCCTTCATGGCGCTGGAGATGACTCCAGGAATCCAGGTCGCGTAGTGTTCGGGAATCGCCTTGCCCTGGAACATCTTGTAGAGACTCGCGGACACCGTCGGGAAGTTTCGGCGCAGCTTGCCGTACTGACGGATATCCTTTTCCCAGCCGTAGTAGGACATGGGAGGGCGGGTCACGTTGATGCGAGGGTCGACCGTTTCTTCGAGCGAAGGGTCGCAGGCATTCCCGAGATATGTCTCAAAGAATTCTCGCGGAGCCGTGTAGACGGATACGTCCCAGCCGGCCTGAGCAAAATGATTTGCTGTCGCCCTGGCCCGGAAAACACCACTCGCGCGGCTGGGCGGGAAGAAATACGCGAGGTAGAGAACGCGCAGCGGGCGTTCACGTTGACCAGGCGGCATGGGATGTGGGACCTTTCCTGAAGGTGCGGTGATGGTGAGCTTACCCGAGCGGTAGCCCATATTGTGCTGAGCTTGGGCAGCGGTGGGTTTGCCGGTCGCCTGTCTTTCGATTGATACACCGACGTCCAGGGCCAGGGCATATTGGGCCGCCCGACGATTCGGGTGACCACTCACACAGCGGGAATGACGATCACAGCTCGGTGAGCGTTCCGTCCGTCTCCTGGTAAGCCGCACCGCTCTGCGGGCACTCCCATACGCCGGGCTCACCCGCTCGCTCGACGAGACGCACCCCGCTGCGGCCCACCCAGCCGATCCGCCGGGCCGGTACACCCACGACCAGGGCGAAGTCCGCCACGTCCTTGGTGACCACCGCACCTGCGGCCACCATCGCCCAGCGTCCGATCCGCACCGGGGCGACGCAGACGGAACGCGCACCGAGCGACGCGCCCTCGGCCACCTTCACGCCGACGGCCTCCCAGTCGCCCCCGCGCTTCTGCTTGCCGTCGGGATCGACGGAGCGCGGGTTGTGGTCGTTGGTGAGGACGACGGCGGGACCGACGAAGACGCCGTCGCCGAGCTCGGCGGGCTCGTAGACCAAGGCGTAGTTCTGAAGCTTGACGTTGTTGCCGATCTGCACGCCCGTACCCACGTAGGCGCCGCGGCCGATCACGCATCCTTCACCCAGCTTGGCGCCTTCGCGAATCTGGGCGAGCTCCCACACGCTGCTGCCGTTGCCGATCTCGGCGGTCTCATCGACCTGGGCGGTGGGCTGGATCCTGTAGTTCACGTACTGTGCGCCTTCCGGAGAGCGGATATGCCGCAGAGCATACGATCCTCCATTCCCCGGAAGGCGTGAGGGCATACGGTCGGATCACGCTGCCGGACCAGTGCAGTACGGGTGCCTTGATGCCGGTACCGGTGCTGGTGAATTCGCCGCGTTGGCCGACTTACGGACGTCGTTCTGGGCGGCCTTGGCCTCTTCCGCGGCCTTGAGCGCGGCGGCCTTGGCCTTCTCGGCGGGTTCCTTCGCGCGCTCGGAGAAGGCGACGGCCTTGTCCGTCGTCCGCGGGGCGCGTTTGCCCTCCTGCTCCACGATCTCGACCAGTTGCTCGATGGTCGCGGTCTCCTCGTCGCGAGCACGGGCGATGTACTGGCCGCAGGACGGGAACAGCCGGATCGCCTCGGGGGACCCGTCCTCCAGGGCGCGCTCCGCGTACTTCTTCACCTCGGGCGACGCGGGGCCGAGGATGGTGAAGACCGCCACCCGGTCGTCCTCCTGCTGCGCGGTGTACCGCGTCGTGGTGAGGACGGTCTCCAGCGCTTCCTTGGTGTTCGCGTCCAGGGCCTTGGCCGCTTCGCGCTTCACCGCGACGCCGCCGTTGTTGAGGGCGGAGGCCGCGGGAGGGCCCGCGACGCCACGGTCGCGACGAGGTGAACACGTACGGTGACTGCTGTGGCGGTCGCTCCGCCGTCCGCCGCCGAGCGGGCCGCGCCCGCCCCACGCCCGGCCCGCGCGGGGCGTCGCCCGGCGGTCCCGGCCCGGTTTGACCCCCCCGTACCCCGCCCCGTAACCTTGACCCTCGGTGTGTTTCTGTACGCACCTACCCCTGAGCACATCCCTTCCGGACCCGGCCGGCGTTCGCGCCGTCCGTCACGGGAGAGGCCGCTCATCCTTCCGGATCGTCCCGGGCTCCGGCCCGTGCGAGCGGCTGGCATCAGGGGATCCGTTCCGAGCGAGAGAGAGATCCGCGTGTACGCCATCGTGCGCAGCGGTGGTCGCCAGCACAAGGTAGCTGTCGGCGACATCGTTGAGGTTGACAAGATTCCCACCGCCCAGGTCGGCGACACCGTAGAGCTCTCTACGCTGCTCGTGGTCGACGGCGACGCCGTCACCAGTGACCCGTGGGTCCTGGCCGGGATCAAGGTTCAGGCCGAGATCGTGGACCACCACAAGGGCGCGAAGATCGACATCCTTCGCTACAAGAACAAGACCGGCTACCGCCGTCGCCAGGGTCACCGCCAGCAGTACACGGCGATCAAGGTCACCGGTATCCCCGCGGCTGCGAAGTAAGGGACTGAGGAGACATGGCACATAAGAAGGGCGCATCGTCCACTCGGAACGGGCGCGATTCCAATGCTCAGCGGCTCGGCGTGAAGCGCTTCGGCGGTCAGGCCGTCAACGCCGGTGAGATCCTGGTCCGCCAGCGCGGCACCCACTTCCACCCGGGCACGGGCGTCGGCCGTGGCGGCGACGACACGCTGTTCGCGCTGACCGCCGGTGCGGTGGAGTTCGGTACGCACCGTGGCCGCAAGGTCGTGAACATCGTTCCGCTCGCCGTCTGATCTTTTTTCGGCGCACGCAGAGCGACACACAGCACCTTCCGAGGGCGGATCTCAGCTTTCCCGGTAAACGGGGAAGCGGGTCCGCCCTCGGCGTGTTACGACAGAGACAATCCCGTATTTTTCCGCAGTACCTGGAGGCACCAACCATGACCACCTTCGTGGACCGCGTCGAGCTGCATGCCGCCGCGGGTAACGGAGGCCACGGCTGCGCCTCCGTCCACCGTGAGAAGTTCAAGCCGTTGGGCGGCCCCGACGGGGGCAACGGCGGGCGCGGCGGCGATGTGATCCTCGTCGTCGAGCAGGCCGTGACCACGCTGCTGGACTACCACCACAGCCCCCACCGCAAGGCCACCAACGGCCAGCCCGGTGCGGGTGACAACCGCTCCGGCAAGGACGGCCAGGACCTGGTCCTGCCGGTTCCCGACGGCACCGTCGTCCTCGACAAGGCGGGCAATGTGCTCGCCGACCTGGTCGGCCAGGGCACCACCTTCATCGCCGGTCAGGGCGGCCGCGGCGGCCTCGGCAACGCGGCGCTGGCCTCGGCCCGCCGCAAGGCGCCCGGTTTCGCGCTGCTCGGTGAGCCGGGCGAGGACCGGGACATCGTCCTGGAGCTGAAGACCGTCGCCGACGTCGCGCTCGTCGGCTACCCGAGCGCGGGCAAGTCCTCGCTGATCTCCGTGCTCTCCGCGGCGAAGCCGAAGATCGCGGACTACCCGTTCACCACCCTCGTACCGAACCTCGGTGTCGTGACCGCGGGCGGGACCGTCTACACCATCGCGGACGTCCCCGGGCTCATCCCGGGCGCCAGCCAGGGCAAGGGCCTCGGCCTGGAGTTCCTGCGCCATGTGGAGCGCTGCTCGGTGCTCGTGCACGTCCTGGACACCGCGACGCTGGAGTCGGACCGCGACCCCGTCTCCGACCTCGACATCATCGAGGAGGAGCTGCGGCAGTACGGCGGTCTCGACGACCGGCCGCGCGTCATCGTCCTGAACAAGGTCGACATCCCCGACGGCCAGGACCTCGCCGACATGATCCGCCCGGAGCTGGAGGACCGCGGTTACCGCGTCTTCGAGGTCTCGGCCATCGCGCACAAGGGCCTCAAGGACCTCTCGTACGCGCTCGCGGGCATCATCGCCGAGGCACGCGCCGCCAAGCCGAAGGAGGAGGCGACCCGGGTCGTCATCCGCCCGAAGGCCGTCGACGACGCGGGCTTCCAGGTGGCCGTGGACGACGAGGGCATCTACCGCGTGCGCGGCGAGAAGCCCGAGCGCTGGGTCCGGCAGACCGACTTCAACAACGACGAGGCCGTCGGCTACCTCGCGGACCGGCTCAACCGCCTCGGCGTCGAGGACGCCCTGATGAAGGCGGGCGCCCGCGCCGGTGACGGCGTCGCCATCGGCCCCGAGGAGAACGCGGTCGTGTTCGACTGGGAGCCGACCGTGACGGCCGGCGCCGAGATGCTGGGCCGCCGCGGCGAGGACCACCGCCTGGAGGAGCCGCGGCCCGCCGCGCAGCGCCGCCGGGACCGGGACTCCGAGCGGGACGACGCGCAGAAGGAGTACGACGAGTTCGACCCCTTCTAGGCCGGAGCGACCGGCCGGGCCCCGCCGCGAGAGGCATCGTGCGGCGGGGCCCGGCCGGTCCGGGCCCGGGTCTGCCGTGCGCGGTCGGTTCGTCATCGGTACGGGTCCGCCGTGTGGGACCGGCTCGTCATCGGTACGGATCCGCTCGTCGGTACGGACCTGTTCTGTCCGGTCCGGCCCCGGTCCGACCGGTCCGTGAAGGAGTCCCGCCCGCCGTGCGGCGCCCATTGGCCCGTACCGCACCGGGAATTGCCTGGTGACGGCCGGTATCCGTGCGGTAGATGTGCGGATTACGCAACACCTCTGTGGGCTCGGTCACCTCGCGTACCGGCCCTGTGAAGCCCAACCTCCCTGGCCAGGCCGTGAACTGCGGGTATCCGCAGGGCATGCGACGATCGACGTCCGCCTTGCGAGACGGTCACGGAGAGTGCGACCATCACACTGTTCCCTCGTCATAGCAAGGTAGGTCGTCTGTGTCTGTGCCGCATGAAGCCAAGCCCCGGACCACAGCAGTCGTGCTCGCCGGTGGTACCGGTCAGCGCGTGGGACTGTCGATCCCCAAGCAGCTGCTGAAGATCGCCGGCAAGGCAGTCATCGAGCACACGCTGACCATCTTCGAGAACGCCGAGGGCATCGACGATGTGATCGTGCTGATGGCGCCGGGGTTCGTGCCCGAGGTCGAGAAGATCGTCGCCAAGGCCGGGCTCACCAAGGTCACCAGGATCATCGAGGGCGGCAGCACCCGGAACGAGACCACCGAGCGTGCCATCGCGGCGCTCGGCGAGGGCCTCGCCGAGGGCGAGGACCGCAACGTCCTCTTCCATGACGCGGTCCGGCCTCTCCTGTCACAGCGCGTCATCAAGGACTGCGTCGACGCACTCGGCCGCTACGAGGCCGTCGATGTCGCCATCCCCTCCGCGGACACGATCATCGTGACCCGCACCCACGGCGGGGACGGCGAGTTCATCACCGACGTGCCCGACAGGTCCCGGCTGCGCCGGGGGCAGACCCCGCAGGCGTTCAAGCTCTCCACGATCCGCAAGGCGTACCGGATCGCGGCGGGAGACCCCAACTTCCAGGCCACCGACGACTGTTCGGTGGTTCTCAAGTACCTCCCCGACGTGCCGATCTATGTGGTCGCGGGCGACGAGTACAACATGAAGGTGACCCAGCCGGTCGACGTCTTCATCACCGACAAGCTCTTCCAGCTGGCCTCCACCGCCGCCCCGCGCCAGGCCGACGAGGCCGCCTACCGTGAGCTGCTCTCCGGCAAGACCCTCGTCGTCTTCGGCGGTTCGTACGGCATCGGCGCCGACATCGCCAAGCTGGCCGAGCAGTACGGCGCGAGCGTGTACGCGCTGGGCCGCTCCACCACCGGTACGCACGTCGAGAACCCGGAGCACGTCGACGACGCGCTCTCCAAGGCGTACGCGGAGACCGGCCGCGTCGACTACGTCATCAACACCGCGGGCGTGCTGCGCATCGGCAAGCTGGCCGAGACCGACAACACGACGATCCAGGAAGCGCTGAACGTCAACTACCTGGCGCCCGTCCAGATCGCCCGCGCCTCGTACAAGTATCTGGCGGAGACCAAGGGCCAGCTGCTGCTCTACACCTCCAGCAGCTACACCCGGGGCCGTGCCGAGTACAGCCTCTACTCCTCCACCAAGGCCGCGATGGTGAACCTCACCCAGGCGCTGGCCGACGAGTGGGCGGGCGAGGGCATCCGCGTCAACTGCGTCAACCCGGAGCGCACCGCGACGCCGATGCGCACCAAGGCGTTCGGCCAGGAGCCCGAGGGCTCGCTGCTCTCCTCGGAGGCGGTGGCGCGTACCTCGCTGGACGTGCTCCTCTCCGCGCTGACCGGCCATGTCATCGACGTACGGCAGCAGGACCCGACGCGCGAGGCCGCCGAATCCTCCGGGTTCGAGCAGGCACTGGCCTCGGTGCTTGATCGTCAAGAAGATGTGTAATAATTCTTGAAAATTGTGCTTTTCCGGGCCTCTGTGATCGCTTAGCGCGATCGCAGAGGCCCGAATGCGTGAAGCCGCACCTTCACATTTCCCTCAATAGGTGAATCAACCGGCACCCCCCTGGAGCAGGTTCTTCGTGATTTCGACAGCCATTCGCCTGGCCCGTGTGGGCAGCAGGTCGGAACTGGCGGCAGCAATGTTGATGGGGCTGGGATATCCCTGCGTCATGGTCGCCGCTCTTCTCCCCAATATCTGGTTCTTCGCGGCGGCCGGGGCGCTCACGTATGTCGCGGACTGGTACCTGCACCAGCGGGGGAGTTATCTGGTCAACCGGCTCGGCAAGGTGCGGGCCGGACTGCCCATCCGCTTCCTGCTCCGCCAGCTGATGGTCATCCTGCTGCTGGCCCGGCTGGATCTCGCGGAGGAGCCGCTCTTCTACACGGCGGTCGCCTGCTTCCTGATCTTCTACGGACTTCAGGCCCCGCACGGCGCCCTGACCACCCTGATCCGGATGCGCCGCACGATGCCGGTCGTCACCCGCAACGTGGACCTGCACGCCGTCCGCATCCCCGACGCCCCGCCGAACGTGCTGCTGCACCGCCCCGCCGAGAAGATGCTCCACCTCGACATCCCGGCCGTCGTGGGGATACTGATCGCCGCCGAGACCGGCAAGGACGTCATCGGCTACGTGGGCGCCGCGATCACGCTGGTGCTGGCCGTTCTGTACAACGCGGTGCTCGTCCCGTACCTGCGTCGCGGCCGGCTGGTCCCGCCGGCCCCCGCCGTGCTCAAGGCCGTGGACACCTGGCTGCGTGAGTACCAGCCGACCGTCGTGCTCTACTTCTCCGGCTCCAACGAGTCGGCGTACCAGGGCAACATGTGGCTCGACACGATGGCGCGCGTCGAGGGCCGCCCGCTGATCATCATGCGTGAGCGCGGTCTGGTGCCGCAGCTGGCCGAGACCGGTGTACCGGTGATCTGTGTCCCCGCGGGCACCCACCTGATGAACCTGGACCTCTCCACCGTGCGGGTCTGCCTCTACCCCGCCAATGTCGGCAAGAACATCCACATGCTGCGGGTCCCGACCATGAAGCACGTCTTCATCGGCCACGGCGACAGCGACAAGCTGGCCAGCGTCAACCCGTACTCCAAGGTGTACGACGAGGTGTGGACCGCGGGCCGGGCCGGCCGCGACCGGTACGCCCTGGCCGATGTGGGCATCCGCGACGAGGACATCGTCGAGGTCGGACGCCCGCAGCTGGCGCCCATCGAGAGCTGGACCGGCACCACGAAGAACGCCGTACCGACCGTGCTGTACGCCCCCACCTGGGAGGGCTGGGACGACAACCCGGGCAACACCTCCCTGCTGCTGGCGGGCGAGAACATCGTGCGGCGGCTGCTGGCCGCCGACCGTCCGGTCCGGATCATCTACAAGCCGCACCCCTTCACCGGTATTCGCAGCGCCAAGGCCAAGGCCGTCAACGCGCGGATCAAGGCGATGCTGGACCAGGCGGCGGCCGAGCGTGCCGCCGAACCCCGCTGGGCGAAGGAGGCGGCCTCGGCCGCCGCCGGGCAGAGCGCGGCCAAGGCCGAGCTGGCCCGGATCGAAGCCCGCCTCACCGCGCTCTCGGCGCCCGGCCGGTCCGGCGGCGACGACGCGGAGGAGTCGCGGGTCTCGCTCGCCGACCCCGCGCAAGAGGCCGAGACGGCCGCCCTGCGGGCCGAGTGGGACGACGCCTACTGGCGTTCGTTCGGCTGGTGGGAGCACCGGACCGTGTCCGGCGCCCAGCCGAAGCTGTACGACTGCTTCAACGAGTCCGACGCGATGGTTTCGGATATCTCCAGCGTGGTCTCCGACTTCATCGCGAGCGGCAAGCCGTACGCGGTCACCGACTCCGCCCGGCTCGGTGCCGAGGAGTTCAAGCGGCAGAACACCGCCGTGCGGGCCGCGGTCATCCTGTCCAACAGTGCCGAGGAGATCGGCGAGCTGCTGGAAGCGGTCACCGATCCGGCGGCCGACGCGCTGGCCGACGCCCGCCGCGAGCTGAAGAGCTACCTCCTGGGCCCGGACGAGCCGACCTCCATGGAGCAGTTCAACGCCGCGGTGGTGGCCCTCGCGGCGAAGGCCGAGGCGCGCAACGCGGGCGTCGCGCAGCGCGTCTCCGAGCAGGTCGTCGCACAGCCCGACCGGGAGGCCGTCTCCAGCGGCGCCGGGACCGGTGAGGCGGAGATCCTCGCGGAGGCCGCGACCACGGCCGACGCGGACGCGGTGGGCGCGCCCGGCGGCGACGCCCCGATCGCCGCAGGGCCCACGACGGTGCGCTGACCGTCCCCACAGTGGTGCGCTGACCGCACCGCGGCCGTGCGCCGACTGCCCCACGGCCGACTGCCCCACGGCCGACTGCCCCACGGCCGACTGGGCCGACCGGGTTGTTCAGACCGACCCGGTCGATTCCGTTCACCAGCTGGCAAAGACGGTCAAAACTGGCCGAAAATAGAGCAACCACCGCAACGGCCCGTACGTCTCTCTCTCCGGAGAGACGTACGGGCCGTTCGGCATGTTGATGCACATCAAGTGTGATAGTCGGACAATTGGTCCTCAATCATGATCAAATCGACAGGTGTGCAGCATGGCCGAAATGCCGACCAAGAACAGCGAGCCCGATGTCAGCGTGATCATCGGCGCCTACGAAGCGATGCCCTACCTGGTCCGCTGTCTGGAGTCCGTCGAAGCGCAGACGCTCGGCGCCGGGCGCATGGAGATCGTCGCGATCGACGACGGCTCCACGGACGGTACGGGGGAGTACCTGGAGAAGTTCGCCGCCCGGACCGACATCCCCATGAGAGTGATCCGGCAGGCCAATTCCGGCGGGCCCAGTGGGCCCCGTAACGTCGGCCTCGGGCTCGCCCGCGGCCGGTACGTCTTCTTCCTCGACGCCGACGACTACTTCGGTGAGGAAGCCCTGGAACGCATGGTCGCGATGGGCGACCGGGCCGGTACGGATGTGGTGCTCGGCAAGATCGTCGGCGTCAATCGCGGCGCGGCCAAGTCGATGTGGAAGGAGACGGTCGAGCGTGCCGACCTGTATTCCTCCAACATCAAATTCACCTTGAGCGCCCAGAAGCTGTTCCGGCGCGAGCTTCTCGTGCGGCTCGGGATGAGATTCGACGAGGAATTGAAGACCGGTGAGGACGCGCTCTTCACCATGGAGGCGTACCTGCGGGGCAACGGTGTCTCCGTCGTCGCCGACTACACCTGCTATTACCTGGTGGGCCGTGACGACGGCAAGCACGTGACCAAGAGCGGCGGTTACGTCCTGCGGTTCGACTCGGCCAGGGCGCTGATGGGGCTCATCGCCACCCATGTGCCCGCCGGGCCCCGCCGCGACGCCCTGATGGTCCGGCCGTTCGTCATCACCCTGCTGCCGCAGTTCGGCCCCAGAATGCTGAAGCAGACGGCCGCGGTCCACCGGAAGAAGATGGCGCTCGCGGCCCCGCTGATGGAGTCCTACTGGACACCGGGGCTCGCGCACCGCCTCAAGGTCCACGAGCGGCTCCGGCTGGTCTGCGTGGCGAAGGGCCGGCTCGACCTGCTGCTCGACGTCCTGCGCTTCCTGCGGGCCAAGGAGGACCCGGAACTCGTCCGCAGGGCGGACCCGGCCCGGCTCTACCTGGCGTATCCGCACTTCGGGGACGGCTCCGGACTGCCCGACGAGGCGTACGCGGTGACCGTGACCGAGTGGGTCGGCGGCGAGCGGATCCTGCCGCCGGAGCCGCGGCCCGCTGTGTCCTTCGCCCGGCGCGTGGTCCGCAAGGCCCGCCGTACGGTGCTGGCGGCCCTGCGCGCACCGCGGGCCCGCCGCGCCTGACAGTCGCCGCACCGCGCTCAACTCCGGGCGCGGTGCGGCGGGTTCGCGCTCGCGCGCGGTACGGCGGTCCACCACCGGAGGCCCGTCCCGTAAGTGCCGGGGGCGGGTCGATCCTGTGACTGGTGTCACGTCATACTGTGGGGCAACCATGAGACCGTTGTAGGCGTCTCATTTACGCCCCGTCTTCCTGGGGTTCACCTCTGTACGTCCCCCCGGAAAGGCCCTCCCGCCGTGGCGTCCCTCGAAGCGATTCCCGAAGAGCTCAGTCGGCTCATGAAGTACTTTCCGGAGACCCCGGTCGAGGAACGTCCCGCCTTCCACAGCGCGGCCAAGGACTTCCTGGCACAGGCCGCGCCCAAGCTCGTCCGCAAGTTCTCGCCGATGGCCCGGGTCAAGTGGCACCTGGCGGCCAGCGGGCGCGGGGACGAGCTTGAGGGCCTGCTCCACTACGAGCGCGAGAACCCCGGCGCCTTCTCCGTCAGGGGCCTGCGGCGGGCCCGGATCGAGCTGCCCGGCCTGGAGAACTCCTCGCTGCCGCCGACCGTGCGCAACTTCAACCGCAGCGAGCTGCCCGTACGCGGCAAGCTGCTGGACCTGACCTGGAAGGACGGCCGGCTGGTCGTCCACGGGTACGCGTACATCCCCAACGTCCCCTCCGCGACCGGCAAGCGCTCGCTGCGGGTCGCCGTCCTGCGGCGCCAGGGCAGCCGGAGCACCCTCCCGCTGCGCGTGCGCACCGTCCAGGAGCCCAGGGCGACCGCCGAGGCCAAGGGCGCCCTGCACAACTACGACTGGTCCGGCTTCGAGATCGGCATCGACCCGGCCCGCCTGCGCACCCGCGGCCAGTGGCAGCCGGGCACCTGGCGCCTGGGCGTCGGCATCCCGCGCCCCGGCGGCATGTCCGTCGGCAGCGTGACCAAGAACAACGCGGGCGCCGCGGGCCACAGCCAGGTCCACGTGCTCGACGACGGCGTACGGCTCGTCGCGGGCTTCGACCGCAACCGGCTGAAGCTCACCGTGGACGTCGTCCCCGCCGAGGTCGAGGCCCAGGAAGCGGACGCCGACACCCTCACCGTGACGCTCCGCTCCCGCGCCACGGGCAAGAAGCCCACCGCGCTGCGCATCGACCACGAGGCCAGCGGGTACGCCACCGACCTCCCGCTGGAGAAGGGCGACACCGGCGCCGACGGCTGGGTCCGCCACACCGCCCGCCTGTCCTTCGCGGACCTCCCCGTCGACGGGGTCACCCCCGGCCGGGCCAGGAAGTACCGCGCGCTCATCGTGTTCGAGGACGGCACCACCCGCCGCGCCACCATCGGACAGCGGCCGGCCACCGGTGTGCACCCGCTCCCCGGCGGACTGGAGTTCGCCGTCCTCACCGACGGAGCGGGCAACTTCACCCCGCAGCTGCGGTCCACCCAGCCGGTCGTCGACCGCGTCGAGTGGTCGGCCGACGGCGAACTGGTGCTCTCCGGTACGTACACCGGCCCCGCCGGGGCGATGAAGCTGATCCTGCGCCACACCGGCCGCAACGAGGACCGGCCGCTCCCCGCGGAGTTCGAGGACGGCCGGTTCACCGCCCGCGTCACACCGGACAGCATGCCCGCGTACGAGGGCACCCTGCCCCTGCGGGCCGGGCGCTGGCTGCCCTTCCTGCGCGCCCGCGCCGAATGGGACCACACCCGCGACATCCCCGTCACGATCCGCCCCGACCTCGTCGACACCGTGCCGCTGACCCACCGCGGCGCCCACCGGACGTACACCGTGGAGCGGCTGGACTTCGACCGGATCTTCGTGGAGTCCGGGCCGGTCCTCGACCCCGAACTGCGCGGCGCCTACCGCCAGCGGCTGATGCGCGACGTGTACACCCCCGAGCAGCGCGCGCTGCCGCTGCGCGAAGCCGTGCTCTACAACAGCTTCGGCGGCAAGCAGTTCTCCGACTCGCCGCGTGCCGTCTACGAGGAACTGGTGCGCCGCGGGACCGAGGTCGAGCACATCGCGATGGTCCACGACCAGCAGGTCGTCCTGCCGCCCGGGGTACGCGGCGTGGAGTGGGGCAGCAAGGAGTGGTACGAGGCGCTGGCCCGCAGCCGTTACGTCGTCACCAACGGCGGCATCCGCGAGTGGTTCGTCCGCCGCGAGGGCCAGGTCGTCGTCCAGACCTGGCACGGCACCCCGCTCAAGCGCATCGGCGCCGACCTCCTCGGCACTCCGAAGGCGAACCTGGCCTACATCGCGAGCCTGCCGCAACGCTCCCGCCAGTACAGCCTGTTCATCACGCCCAACTCCTTCACCACCCCGATCATGACCAACTCCTTCCGGCTGGAGTGCGAGGTGCTGGAGGCGGGCTACCCGCGCAACGACGTCTTCCACGCCCCGGACCGGGTGAAGCGGGCATCGGCGGTACGGGAGAAGCTCGGCATCCCCGCGGGCAAGAAGGTCGTCCTGTACGCGCCGACCTGGCGCGACGACCAGCGCTACGGTGGCCGCCGCTTCAAGCTGGACAACCAGATCGACGTCGACGCGGCCCAGCGGGAGCTCGGCGAGGACCACGTGCTGCTGTACCGCAAGCACCACAAGGTCCTCGACAGCATCCCCGGCGCCGGACAGGGCTTCGTCTGGGACGTCACGTACTACCCGGACATCGCCGACCTCTACCTGATCGCCGACGTGCTGATCACGGACTACTCCTCGGTGCTGTTCGACTTCGCGCACTCCGGGCGGCCGATGCTGTTCTTCACGTACGACCTGGAGCACTACCGCGACACCCTGCGCGGCTTCTACTTCGACTTCACCTCGCGCGCCCCGGGCCCGCTGATCAAGACGTCGGAGGACCTCGTCTCCGCGATCCGGAACATCGGCGCGGTGACGGAGGAGTACAAGGAGAAGTACGCCCAGTTCCGGGTGGACTTCTGCGAACCGTCCGACGGCCGGGCCGCCGCCCGGGTCGTCGACCGCATGCTGACGGTCAACGACGGCTGAGGAGCGGCCTCGCCGCTTCCCGCCCCGCGTCCGCCCGCCGCTCCCGCCGCCCCGGTGCCCGCCGGTCCCGTCGCCCGCCGTTCCCGCTGCCCGCCGTTCCCGTCGTCCGCCGCTGTCCACCGGACGGAATGGGCGGGCGCGGGGCGTGGCCGCTCGCGTACTGTGCTGAGCCGGGGCGGGCCCCGGCATCACCACCACCTCACGGCGCCCACGGCCGGCCCCACGGATCCACCGGGCGAGCCAGAGCGAGGAAGCACGTGTCAGCTGCAAGGCCGGGAGTGACCGAAGCCCGCCGGATCGTCGTCAAGGTCGGCTCCTCCTCGCTCACCACGGCGGCGGGCGGCATCGACGCCGACCGGGTCGACGCCCTCGTCGACGTACTGGCCAAGGTCAGGAGCGGCGGCGAGCGGGAGGTCGTCCTCGTCTCCAGCGGTGCCATCGCCGCCGGACTCGCCCCGCTCGGCCTGGTCCGCAGGCCCAAGGACCTGGCCCGCCAGCAGGCCGCGGCCAGCGTCGGGCAGGGACTGCTCGTGGCCCGCTACACCGCCTCGTTCGCGCGCTACGGCGTACGCGTCGGCCAGGTGCTCCTCACCGCCGACGACACCAGCCGCCGCGCCCACTACCGCAACGCCTACCGCACCCTCGACCAGCTCCTGGACATGGGCGCCCTCCCCGTCGTCAACGAGAACGACACCGTGGCCACCGAGGAGATCCGGTTCGGCGACAACGACCGGCTCGCCGCGCTCGTCGCCCACCTCGTCCACGCCGACCTGCTGGTCCTCCTCTCCGATGTGGACGGCCTCTACGACGGGGACCCGAGCACCCCGGGCACCACCCGCGTCGCCGAGGTCTGCGGCCCCGAGGACCTGGCCGACGTCACGATCGGCAAAGCCGGGAAGGCGGGCGTCGGCACCGGAGGCATGGTCACCAAGGTCGAGGCGGCCAGGATCGCCACCGCCGCCGGTATCCCGGTCGTCCTCACCTCCGCGAGCCGGGCCGCCGACGCCCTCGCGGGCCGCGACACCGGTACGTACTTCCACCGCACCGGACGCCGCTCCGCCGACCGGCTGCTCTGGCTGGCCCACGCCTCCACCCCGCGGGGCGCCCTGACCCTCGACGACGGAGCCGTACGGGCCGTGGTGGAGCGCCGGACCTCGCTGCTGCCCGCCGGAATCTCCGCCGTCGAGGGCGAGTTCACCGCTGGCGACCCGGTGGAGCTGCGCGACCTCCGCGGCCGGCCCGTCGCCCGCGGACTCGTCAACTTCGATGCCAAGGAGATCCCCCAGCTGCTCGGCCGCTCCACCCGCGACCTGGCCAGAGAGCTGGGCCCCGCCTATGAGCGCGAGGTCGTACACAGGGACGATCTGGTCGTTCTCACGCCCCGCCTCGCCCCCTGAATCGGCTGAAAGTCCGGCCTCAGGGCAGAGAGCTTCCCCAAAACCGCCCCACGCCCGGCCTCGGACTGGTCAACTTTGTAGCGGGGACACCAGGGGTACACAGCACAGCAACACATTCACAGGAGGCCGCCGGTGAGACGAGCGCGCCCGGGGGCGCCGCCCCGCGGATCGGGCAGCCGCGCCCTGACCAGCGTCGGAGCGGGGGCCGACTTCGACAGGAGTGTGCCCGCGGACCGCACCACCGAGCAGGAGCCGGTGACGGCGAAGGAGGAACACACCCAGTCGAAGCTGTGGCACATCACCCTCTGCGTCTCGGGAACCGAGACTCCGCTGAAGGAGGTCAGACGCGGCCTGGAACAGCTGGCGCACGACCACCCCTTCCTGCTGACCAGCCGCTACGCCAACGACCATGCGGAGATCCGCTATTGGGAAGAGGCCCGCGACCTGCACGACGCGGCGGCGGTGGCCCTGCGGCTGTGGGGTGAGCACCGCTCCAGTGCCCAGCTCCCGCCCTGGAAGATCGTCGGGCTGGAAGTGATCGATCGGGAGACGTACCACCAGCGCATCGCCGAGGGGTACGGGCCGCCGCCCGCGGCACCGGTCGGGGTGCACCCGTACTGATCGGGACGCACCCGCTACTGATCGGTGTGCCCTTGTACTGATCGGGGTGCAGCCGTACCGATCGGGGTGCAGCCGTACTGATCGGTGTGCAGCCGTACTGGGACGACCACCCCTCGGGGCGGTCGTCTCGCATCACGGGATACGTGACGGATGCCCGCAGTGTGCGCACTACTCTGCGGGCATGACCACGCTTTCGCCGTACGACAACATGTCCCCGGTCGCGCAGGCCGCCTACCGGGCACGCGCTGCCGCCGCCGACATCGCGCCACTTCCGCGCTCCGCCAAGGACGACGCGCTGCTGGCGATCGCGGACGCACTCGAAGTGCGCACGAGCGAGATCGTCGCGGCCAACGCCGAGGATGTCGACCGCGCCCGCGAGGCCGGGACGAGCGAGGGCATCATCGACCGGCTCACCCTCACCCCCGAACGGATCCGCGCCATCGCCGCCGACGTACGGGACGTGGCGGCACTGCCCGACCCCGTGGGCGAGGTCGTACGCGGCTCGACCCTGCCCAACGGCATCGACCTGCGCCAGGTCCGGGTGCCGCTCGGCGTGGTCGGGATCATCTACGAGGCCCGGCCCAACGTGACGGTGGACGCGGCGGCCCTGTGCCTGAAGTCCGGCAACGCCGTGCTGCTGCGCGGCTCGTCGTCCGCGTACGCCTCCAACACCGCCCTCGTACGGGTGCTGCGCGACGCGGTCGGCGGCTCGGGTCTGCCGGCCGACGCGGTGCAACTGGTGCCGGGGGAGAGCCGCGACTCGGTACGGGAACTGATGCGGGCCCGCGGCCTGGTCGACGTCCTCATCCCGCGCGGCGGCGCCTCCCTGATCCGCACGGTCGTCGAGGAGTCCACGGTCCCCGTCATCGAGACCGGCACCGGCAACTGCCACGTCTACGTCGACGCGCGGACGGACCTGGCCATGGCCGTCGACATCCTGATCAACTCCAAGGCGCAGCGCCCGAGTGTCTGCAACTCGGCCGAGACCCTGCTGGTCCACAAGGACATCGCCGCCGAATTCCTGCCGCTCGCCCTGGACGCGCTGGCCGAGGCGGGCGTGACCGTGCACGCCGACGAGCGGGTGCTCGCCCACGCGCAGGGGTCCAAGGCCACGGTGGTGGCGGCGACGGCGGAGGACTGGGAGACCGAGTACCTCTCGTACGACATCGCGGTGGCGGTCGTGGATTCGCTGGACGCGGCCGTGGCGCACATCCGCCTCTGGTCCTCCGGCCACACCGAGGCGATCGTGACCACCTCGCAGGCCGCGGCCCGCCGTTTCACCCAACTGGTGGATTCGACGACGGTCGCGGTGAACGCGTCCACCCGCTTCACGGACGGCGGACAGTTCGGATTCGGTGCCGAGATCGGCATCTCCACGCAGAAGCTGCACGCACGCGGCCCGATGGGGCTGCCGGAGCTGACATCGACGAAGTACATCGTCACCGGCGACGGCCACATCAGGTAGGCACCCGTCCGGGCGCCTGCCGACGTGCGGCATGTCGCCCGCCGTGCGGCAGGTCGGCGTGCGGCAGGTCGGCGTGCGGCATGTCCGCCCGCCGCACGGCGCCATGCGGCGGGCCGGATGGGTCCGCGGAGGGTCGTGTGGCGGGTGGGGTGGGCGGGTCGGGTGAGTTTGCGGGGGTCCCTGCCCAAACCGCCCCTTCAGGGCTACGCTGAAGCTGTGCCGGACGACGTGGGGGGCAGGCCGTTCCCGGACGGCTGGGAGCCCGACGACGACCGCGGGGGCGCGGACGAGGACTTCGCCGCCGTGGTGTTCGACGAGGACTTCGTACGGGCCGCACCGGTCCATGAACCCACCGCCGTGGAGCGACTGCTCGCCGCCGCCCAGGCCCGTGCCGAGGCCGACGCCGCCCGGGGCCGCCGCGGCGGCCCCATGGACGAGGACCTCTACGGCGACTACGGCCGGGACGGCGCGTACGGCCACGAGAGGGCGTATGGGGACCCGCTGGACCCCGACTACGACGACGAGGCCGGCAGAGGCCCCTACGGGCGCCACGGCGGCTCCCTGCGTCCCTACCGCGGTGCCGCACGCTGGCACCGCCCGGTGGCCTGGCTGCTCGCCCTCGTGATGGGCGTCGGCATGGTCGCGCTGGCCTTCACCGCCGTCTACCGGGGTGGCTCGGCAGGCCGGGGCGAGCAGGCGCCGCCGCAGGTGACGAGCGGGGTCGGCAAGCCCGGCGCTGATCAGCCCGGTACCGATCAGCACGGTGCCGATACGCCCGGTACCGATCAGCACGGTGCCGATCAGCGCGGTGCTGATACGCGTGGCTTCGACAGGCCCGGTGCAGCCCCGTCCGCCCCGGCCGACTACTCCCGCTCCCGCCCGGCGGTCTCCGCGATCCCACGCACCCCCTGATCCACCCGCTTGGCCCACTGCCCTCATCCGGTCGCCTACGGCACCGTTTCCGGTCGTCCCACGCACCCTCGAACCGTCAACCGCACCGTCTCCGTGCGCCTCCTCGCACCGTTCTCGCACCGTCCCCACGCGCACCACGCCGACCGGCTTCCCGGCCTCCCGCACAGTTCTCACCCGCCTCCGCGTTTACGTCCGGGGCATTCGACCTACCCTGAAGATGTGACCCCTCTTCGAGGGGGCTTCTCACTGCCATCAGCCTCCAGGCCGAAGCAGACCGTTACGCACCGACCGTCGGCCGGTGGTGTGGAGATCGGGAGAAGTGGATGACAGGCCGTGGAGAACCACCCGAAGGCCCGCCCGAGAACCCCCCGGGCGGCGAGGACGAGTACCGCTCCCTCGTCTTCGACGAGTCGTTCATCCGGGCTGCCCGGCTACAGGAATTCTCCGCCCAGGAGCGGATGGGCGAGCACGCCCGCGCGGTCCGCTCCCTCCCGGGACGCGCTTCGCGCAGCGGCTCCAGAGCCGCCATAGCGCTGGTGGTGCTCATCGCCCTGGCCTTCGCCATGGCCGTCTACATCGGATTCCGCCACCCGTACCCCCAGCCCGCCGTCAGACGCGCCGAAGCCCTGCGGTCCACCGTGGTCCCCCTCGCCCCCCGGGGCGCCGTGCCGGGCGGGACCCCCACGAACCTGTACGCGACGAGCCCGGCCGCGGAATACCCGACCGGCGCCGACGGCATCAACTTCCCTTCGGTCCGCCGTACGAAGAACTTCTCGGACAGTCAGGTGACGGCGGGCCTGGCCATCGCCAAGGACTACCTGGTGGAGTCCTCACTGAATCCCGATGTCCTGGGCGGCCATGCCCTGCGCCCCGTCGAGCATCTGCTCGACCCTGATCAGACGGCCCAGTTCGAACGCAGCATGAGGGCCCCCGCCGACGACGGACGGCACGAGGCGACAGGATGGCTGGTGCGCTTCGACCCGGCCGCCGCGGAGCTGGCGGATCCGCAGATCCGGGTCCAAGGCACGCTCTCCTACGCCGAGACGGAGTCCGGCACCCTGGAAGTGGTGTCGGACCACACCTTCACGTACACGCTGCGCCCCGCGGCCACGAGACCCGGCGAGCCGGGCGACGCCTCCCTGTTCACCGTGCGGCGCGAGCTGCACTTCCGGTTCGACCGCGAGGACCTGAGGCTGCACCGGGCGGAGCTGCGCACGGCCTACGTGCAGGCCGGGCCGCAGTCCTGCTCGGCAGAGGTGGCCGGCGCACTGCGCCCCCTGCTCGCCGGGGAACGGGCGGACAACCGGGGCCCGGCCGGGACCGACCCGTACGCCATGGGCCGGCCCACCGCGGCGATGTGCGGAACGCTGGCCGTCAGCTCCCCTTCGTCCCCGAACCCTCCTCAGGGTCCTGGGGCCGGTCAGGCCCCTCGGACCGGCCCGTAGCGGAGCCGTCGTCGGCGGCCCGGTCGCCGGCCTTGGCGGCCCCGCCGCCACTGCCCCCGCCGGTGAACTTGTCGCGCAGCTTGCCGCCCAGGTCTCCAGCGCCGCCGGCGATGTCACCGACGAGCTTCATCAGCGGGTCCTTGCTGGTACGCACCGTGTCGGCGTAATGCGAGGCGGACTCCCGGAACGAGTCGGTCACCGAGGTGTTCTTGTCCTCGTCGCGCCGCGGGTAGTGGCCGTCCATGATCCGCTGGTAGTCGCGGGTCTCCGACCACTTCTTCAGCTCGGCGGCCCGCACCGTGGTGAAGGGATGAGTCCGGGGCAGCACATTGAGGATCTTGAGCACGGAGTCGCGCAGATCGCCGCCCTTCTCGTACTCGTCGGCCTGTGCGAGGAAGGCGTCGACATTCATCTCGTGGAGGTGATTACCACCGGCGATCTTCATCAGACCGCGCATCGACGCATTGAGGTCCTGGCCGACCAGCAGTCCGGCCCGGTCGGCGGACAGCTCGGACTTGCGGAACCACTCGCGCAGCGCCGTCACGATCGCCATGATCGCGACATTGCCGAGCGGGATCCAGGCCACCTTCAGGGCCAGATTGGTGAGGAAGAGCAATATCGTGCGGTACACCGCGTGCCCGGAGAGGGCGTGGCCCACCTCGTGGCCCACCACCGCCCGCATCTCCTCCTCGTCGAGCAGCTCCACCAGGCCTGTCGTCACCACGATGATCGGCTCGTCGAGGCCGATACACATGGCGTTGGGCTGCGGGTCCTGGTTGACATACATCGGCGGGACCTTCTCCAGGTCCAGGATGTAACAGGCGTCCCGCAGCATGTCGTTGAGGTGTGTGAACTGCGCGTCGCTCACCCGGACGGAGTCGGACAGGAAGAGAAGTCGCAGACTGCGCTCCGGGAGCAGCCCGCTGAGCGCCTTGAACACGGTGTCGAAGCCGGTCAGCTTGCGCAGGGCAACCAGGGCCGAACGGTCCGCCGGGTGTTCGTACGCCCGGGAAGAAATACCCGGGAATCGCTTGCGCTGCCTGCTCGGCACGTTCTCGTGACTGTTGTCGGTCATGGATGGCCCCCTGTTCGTACGAGACGTCGCTCGTCCCCCTGACAATTTCCAGCGTATGTGCTGGCGCTACGGTGTGCGGGGGGCTGTGGATAACTTTGAGGAGCGCCCGAAATGCCGCACACCGTCGCACTGCTCGCCGCCGCATCCGAGGAGCAGGGGCCGGGCAATACCCTCCGGATCGTGCTGCTCGTGTCGATCGTCGGAGCCGCTCTGCTCGCCTGGTTCCTGCTGCGCGGATACCGCAACGATGACAACAACGACTGAGTCGGCGTGAGCGTGCCCGGGGCGCCCGCATACGATGTGCCCGACGTCTTCCTTCCGACTCCCGAGATAGGTCCTGCTGAAGATGAGCCTCACGAGCACCGCCCACCAGCTGGTCACTCTCGCCTCCGAGGGCGGCGGGGGCGGCAACCACGAAAGCCTCAGCCCTTACCTGACCGGTGGTGGCGCTTTCCTCGCGCTGATGTTCCTGCTCTGGGTCACCACCCGTTTCAACCGCGACCGCTGAGGCGGAGGCGTACAACCGTGCCAGTAGGCTCTGCACGCATGGGAGAGCAGAAAGTGCCTACTGGCCCCGGCAAGCGCCGACTCGGCGTGATGGGCGGGACTTTTGACCCGATTCATCATGGACACCTGGTGGCGGCCAGTGAAGTGGCCGCCCAGTTCCACCTCGATGAGGTCATTTTCGTTCCGACCGGGCAGCCGTGGCAGAAAAGCCACAAGCAGGTCTCCCCGGCCGAGGACCGCTATCTGATGACGGTCATCGCCACGGCGTCCAACCCGCAGTTCTCGGTCAGCCGCAGCGACATCGACCGTGGCGGACCGACGTACACGATCGATACGCTGCGGGACCTGCGCGAGGTTCATGGCGACGCGGACCTCTTCTTCATCACCGGCGCCGACGCGTTGTCCCAGATCCTCACCTGGCGGGACGCGGAGGAGCTGTTCTCGCTCTCCCACTTCATCGGTGTGACCCGGCCGGGTCACGTGCTCACGGACGACGGGCTGCCGGAGGGCGGGGTCTCACTCGTGGAGGTTCCGGCGCTGGCGATCTCGTCCACGGACTGCCGCGGGAGGGTCGCGCAGGGGGATCCGGTCTGGTACTTGGTGCCGGACGGTGTGGTCCGCTACATCGACAAGCGCCAGCTGTACCGCGGCGAATGAGCCACGGAGAGGGGCACCGGTGAACGACCGACAGAACCCGTACGACCCGTACTACCAGCAGCCGCAGATCATCGGCTACGACGAGTACGGGCAACCGGTGTACCAACAGCAGGGGCAGCAGCAGTACGACCCCTACGCGCCTCAGCAGAGCCAGCAGGTTCCGCAAGGCCAGCAGATTCAGCAAGGGCAGCAGGGCCAGCAGGTTCAGCAGGGCCAGGGCCAGTCTCCGGACCAGGGGTACGGGTACGACGCGTACGCCCAGCAGCAGACCCAGCACCCGCAGTACCCGCAGCAACCTGAGCAAGCTCAGTACCCGCAGCAGTACGACCCGTACGCGGAACAGCCCCAGCAGGGCCAGGGCTCCGATCAGGGGTACGGCTACGGGAACTACGCCAACTACGGTTACGACACCGGGCAGCAGCCCGCCGCGGTCGACACAGCCCAGCAGTGGGACATCCCGCACCAGGGCTCCGCCCCCGCTCCGGCCCAGCCTGTCGAGGAGCCCGGCCGACCCGCCGCGGAGCCCGTCAGGGAACCCGAGTCGCCCGCGGATCAGGAACCCCTCGTTCCGGGGCAGCGGCGTCCCGCCGCCGACTACGGCACCGAGCAGTTCTCGTTCATCGAGGAGCCCGACGAGGACTCCGAAGACGTCATCGACTGGCTGAAGTTCACCGAAAGCCGCAGCGAACGGCGCGAGGAAGCACGGCGCAAGGGCCGCAACCGGATGGTCGCGCTCATAGTCGTCGTCGCGCTCGTCGTGGTCGGCGGGGTCGGCTACCTCTGGTCCGCCGACAAGATCCCCGGCCTCTCCGGCCCGGACGAGAAGAACAGCACCGTCGCCGGTCCGCAGCAGCGGGACGTCATCGTGGTCCATCTGCACAACACCAAGAAGGGCGGCACCTCCACGGCGCTGCTCGTCGACAACACCACCACCAAGCAGGGCACCACCATCCTGCTCCCCAACTCACTCGCCATCGCTTCCGACGACGGCACCACCACGACGCTCGGCAAGTCCGTCGATGACGACGGCAGCACCGGCACCCGTGAGTCGATCGACACCCTTCTGGGCACCAAGATCAGCGGTACGTGGCGACTGGACACTCCGTACCTGGAGAACCTTGTCGAGCTGGTCGGCAACATCGAGGTCGACACCGATACCGATGTGCCCGATGCCAAGAAGGGCGCCGCGCCCCTCGTGAACAAGGGCGAGTCCCAGACGCTGAGCGGTCCGATGGCCGTGGCCTACGCCACGTATCGCGGTGAGGGCGAGCCCGAGGCGAAGCAGTTGCTGCGCTTCGGGCAGGTCATGCGGGGTGTCCTGCGGAAGCTCTCGGAGGACCCGAAGGCCGCCACCGTCACCGTGGAGACGCTGGCCCAGATCCTCGACCCGTCACTGCCCGAGCAGGACCTGGGGGTCTCGCTGGCCAAGCTGGCCGGGCACGCCAAGGTCGGCGACTACAAGACGGCGCTGCTGCCGGTCCAGGACGACGGCACCCTCACCGACAAGGCCACGGAGAGCGTCGTCAAGGACATCCTGGGCGGCACGGTGAAGGCCCCGGACCAGGACGCGGCCGTCCGCGTCGGTGTCAGGAACGCCACCGGGAACGCGGAGGCCGGCGAGACGGCCCGGGTCCAACTGGTCAATGGCGGTTACGCCTACGTCGACAGTGGGAAGGTGGGCACCCAGGCATCGTCGGAGGTGCTGTACCGGACCGCCGAGGACAAGGCGAAGGCGACCGAGGTCGCCAAGACGCTGGGACTGCCGGCGGAGGACGTGAAGCAGGGCAAGCCCGCCGCGAACGCCGATGTATCGGTCGTGCTCGGTCAGAACTACAAGATCAAATAGTGCGCGGTGGCGCCCTGCGCCGGCCGCCGGAGAGCGCCGTGGAGCACCGCAGTAAGGCCGTGGAGCATCGCAGTAAGGGCTGTCGGCGGTCCGTGAGACCCTAGAGGTTGATCTGACCGCCGACGAAAGCCTGCATGTGACCGCCACGGACCGCTCCATCGAGCTCATCAACGCCGCCGCTCAGGCGGCCGCCGACCGGCTCGCGCACGACATCATCGCCTACGACGTCAGTGATGTGCTGTCGATCACCGACGCCTTCCTGCTGGCCTCGGCCCCCAACGACCGCCAGGTCAAGTCGATCGTCGACGAGATCGAGGAGCGGCTCCAGAAGGAGCTCGGCGCCAAGCCGGTGCGCCGTGAGGGCGACCGCGACGCCCGCTGGATCCTCCTCGACTATGTCGACATCGTGATCCACGTTCAGCACAGCGAGGAGCGCGTCTTCTACGCGCTTGAGCGCCTGTGGAAGGACTGCCCCGAGATCGCGCTCCCCGACGACGCGATCAAGACCCGCGGCAAGGCCGAGGAGCACGCCCAGCTCAACGGTGGCACGGAAGGTGACCTGAGCTGAACGGCAGCAGCAGCGGCAGGGGCCGCAGGATCGTCCTCTGGCGGCACGGCCAGACGGCGTGGAATCTGGAGCGCCGTTTCCAGGGCTCCACGGACATCGAGCTCACCGATGCCGGCGTCGGGCAGGCCCGCCGGGCCGCCCGGCTGCTCGCCTCGTTGAAGCCGGACGCGATCGTCGCCTCCGACCTGCGTCGGGCGGCGGCCACGGCTGCCGAGCTCGCTGCTGTCACGGGCCTCGGAGTCGCCCACGACTCCGCG
The DNA here is from genome assembly GCF_026340105.1 of Streptomyces sp. NBC_01433. Taxonomy (NCBI): domain Bacteria; kingdom Bacillati; phylum Actinomycetota; class Actinomycetes; order Kitasatosporales; family Streptomycetaceae; genus Streptomyces; species Streptomyces sp. NBC_01433. The sequence goes on from NZ_JAPEPM010000001.1 coordinate 4,190,373, forward strand.
CTGCGCGAGACGTACGCGGGCGCCTGGCAGGGCCTTACGCACGAAGAGATCATCGGGCAGTACGGCGACCAGTACGCGGCCTGGAAGCGCGGTGAGCCCGTGCGCCGGGGCGGCGGCGAGCTGGAGACCGAGGTGGCCGACCGGGCCGCCCCGGTCGTCCTGGAGCACGCCGCGAAACTGCCCGACGCGGGCACGCTCGTCGTGGTCAGCCACGGAGGCACGATCAGGACGACCATCGGCCGCCTGCTGGGCCTGGAAGCGCACCACTGGGAAGGGCTGGGCGGGCTCACCAACTGCTGCTGGTCCGTGCTGGGCGAGGGTGCGCGCGGCTGGCGCCTGCTGGAGCACAATGCGGGGACGCTCCCCGAACCTGTGCTCGGCGACGACGATTAGGCAGTGCCCGCGGGCCGTCTCCGGGCGGCCTCGGCCGGATTTCACTTTCTGGCTGGTCACAGGCTAAAGTTCTTCTTGTTCGCAGCGCGGAAACGCAGGGAAACACAGCGGGCAGCGGGGCTATAGCTCAGTTGGTAGAGCGCCTGCATGGCATGCAGGAGGTCAGGAGTTCAATTCTCCTTAGCTCCACAATCAAGATCCCGTCCCTTTCAGGGGCGGGATCTTTGCGTATCCCCTCCGCGCTGTCCTGCCGCGTTCTGCCGCGTTCTGTGCGTCCTGCGTGGCCTCTGCCGGTTCGCGGGCTGACCCCCTTGCGGGGTCATGGCAGAATCGGAGCGCCGGAGGGGGCGATGGACCGATCGGGAGGGAGCGCGATGCCTGCGAGTCGCGAGCAGGTCCCCGACCTGCCCCTTGTTCCCGTCTCGCCCCCCGGTTCCGTAACTCCCGAAGATCGATCCCGTCTCGGCTGCCCGTCCTGCGGTTCGTCCCCCGTGGCTCAAGCGCCGGGTGGCAACGGCGGGGTCTCATACGCGTGTACGGCCTGCGGCCACAGCTGGAGCTGACTGATGGGTGCGCACAGGCGGAAGTGTGACTGGTGCGGCAGCGGTACGCCCATCGTCAGGGATATGGACCCGATCAATCCGGAGTACCAATACTGGTGCGAGGAGTGCGCGCGGGCGCTGATCATAAAAGGCGACCCCATCGAGACCTACCGCGAGCTGGAGGGGGAGCCGATCTACGGGCGGCTCCTGGAGGAGCACTGCACCCTCAAGCGCTTCTACTCCTTCGCGACGGCGTGACGTCGTGACGACGTGGACGTGGTGACGTAGCCGATATTCGGGCATACCGGTTCAGATGGGAAACGATTTGGTGGAGGGCCGGGGGGACCGTGTAATGTTCTCGATGTCGCCAAGGGAGACCGGGCGGCGCGCAGCGAGGGGCTATAGCTCAGTTGGTAGAGCGCCTGCATGGCATGCAGGAGGTCAGGAGTTCAATTCTCCTTAGCTCCACAGTGGAGAAGCGGGTCATCCGAATCGGATGGCCCGCTTTCTCGTTGTCCGACCGTGTGCGACCGCGCCCGCCGCGTATCACCGTGTTCGCTCGTGTCCACCGTGACCACCATGTTTGCTTGCGTCCTCTTGCGTCCGTGTTCGCGGAGCGCCCCCGCTTTCCGGACGATCCGTCGGAGGCCGGTTGTCCACAGGCCGGTTACTCCCGGCCCGGTTCCGGGTCCGTGCGGTACCCTGACGCCATGCGTGCCGTACGACTTCTGCTTAGCGAGCCGCGCTGATCAGTCCCGACCGGTGAGAATGCCTGGTCGGAATCGGCGCGGCGTCCCCTCCTGTGCGAGGGGATTTTTCGTTTCGGTAGACGCGTGTCCGTAGACATGGGCGCCGGCAGATGACGATCGATGGAGCTTTGAGGATCATGAGCGAGACGAATTCCGCAGCCGAGACAGCTGCGCCGCACCGCTACACGGCGGCGATGGCCGCCGACATCGAGGCACGCTGGCAGGACTTCTGGGACGCCGAGGGGACCTACGAGGCGCCGAACCCCACCGGTGATCTGGCGGGCGACCCCGAGCTGGCCGCTAAGCCGAAGAAGTTCATCATGGACATGTTCCCGTACCCCTCGGGTGCGGGCCTGCATGTCGGTCACCCGCTGGGTTATATCGCCACCGACGTCTTCGCCCGCCACCAGCGGATGACCGGCCACAACGTCCTGCACACCCTGGGCTTCGACGCCTTCGGGCTGCCCGCGGAGCAGTACGCCGTGCAGACCGGCACGCACCCGCGGGTCTCCACCGAGGCCAACATGGCGAACATGAAGTTCCAGCTGCGCCGGCTGGGTCTGGGTCATGACAAGCGCCGCTCGTTCGCGACGATCGACGCCGAGTACTACAAGTGGACCCAGTGGATCTTCCTGCAGATCTTCAACTCCTGGTACGACACCGACGCCGACAAGGCGCGGCCGATCGCCGACCTGGTCGCGCAGTTCGAGAGCGGGTCGCGTGCGACCCCCGACGGCCGTGACTGGAGCGCGCTGAGCGCCGCCGAGCGCGCCGAGGTCCTGGGCGAGTACCGCCTGGCGTACGCCTCGGACGCGCCCGTCAACTGGTCGCCGGGCCTGGGCACCGTACTGGCCAACGAAGAGGTCACCGCCGACGGCCGTTCCGAGCGCGGCAACTTCCCCGTGTTCAAGGCCAAGCTGCGCCAGTGGAACATGCGTATCACCGCCTACGCCGACCGACTGCTGGACGACCTGGATCCGCTGGACTGGCCCGAGGCCATCAAGATGCAGCAGCGCAACTGGATCGGGCGGTCCGAGGGCGCGCGCGTGGACTTCCCGGTCGACGGCGCGGGAAGCATCACCGTCTTCACCACGCGCCAGGACACCCTGTTCGGCGCGACCTACATGGTGCTGGCCCCCGAGCACGACCTGATCGAGCGGATCATCCCGGCCGCCTGGCCCGAGGGCACCCATCCGGTGTGGACCGGCGGCCACGCGACCCCGGCCGAGGCCGTCACCGCGTACCGCAAGCAGGCCGCGGCCAAGTCCGAAGTCGAGCGGCAGGCCGAGGCCAAGGACAAGACCGGCGTCTTCACCGGCGCGTACGCGACCAACCCGGTCAGCGGCGAGAAGGTGCCCGTATTCATCGCCGACTATGTCCTGATGGGCTATGGCACCGGCGCGATCATGGCCGTGCCGGCGCACGACGCGCGCGACTTCGCGTTCGCGCGCGCCTTCGAGCTGCCGATGCGCTGTGTCGTCGAGCCGTCGGACGACCGTGGCACGGATGCCTCCACCTGGGAGGACGCCTTCGGCTCGTACGACGCGAAGCTGGTCAACTCCGCGAACGATGAGATCTCGCTGGACGGCCTGGGTGTCGTCGACGCCAAGGCGAAGATCACCGAGTGGCTGAAGGCGCACGGCGTAGGCGAGGGAACCGTCAACTTCCGGCTGCGCGACTGGCTGTTCAGCCGTCAGCGCTACTGGGGCGAGCCCTTCCCGATCGTGTACGACGAGGAAGGCATCGCCCACCCGCTGCCCGAGTCGATGCTGCCCCTGGAGCTGCCGGAGGTCGACGACTACTCGCCTCGCACCTTCGACCCGGAGGACGCGGACACCAAGCCCGAGCCTCCGCTGTCCCGGAACGCCGACTGGGTCAACGTCACGCTGGACCTGGGCGACGGAAACGGCCCGAAGAAGTACCGGCGTGAGACCAACACCATGCCCAACTGGGCGGGTTCCTGCTGGTACGAGCTGCGTTACCTGGACCCGAACAACGACCGGCAGCTGGTCGACCCGGCCATCGAGCAGTACTGGATGGGACCGCGCGAGGGACAGCCCAAGGGTGGTGTCGACCTGTACATCGGCGGCGCCGAGCACGCCGTACTGCACCTGCTGTACGCCCGCTTCTGGTCCAAGGTGCTGCACGACCTGGGCCACATCTCGTCCACCGAACCGTTCCACAAGCTGTACAACCAGGGCATGATCCAGGCGTTCGTCTACCGCGACAGCCGTGGCATCGCGGTGCCGGCTGCCGAGGTCGAGGAGCGCGACGGAGCCTTCTACTACGAGGGCGAGAAGGTCAGCCGCGTCCTGGGCAAGATGGGCAAGTCCCTGAAGAACGCCGTCACGCCGGACGAGATCTGCGGCGAGTACGGCGCCGACACGCTGCGCCTGTACGAGATGGCGATGGGACCCCTGGACGTGTCGCGGCCGTGGGACACGCGCGCCGTGGTCGGCCAGTACCGGCTGTTGCAGCGGCTGTGGCGCAACATCGTCGACGAGGAGACCGGTGAGGTCACCGTCGTGGACACGGAGCCCGGCGAGGACACGCTGCGGGCCCTGCACAAGGCCATCGACGGGGTCGGCCAGGACATGGCCGGGATGCGCTTCAACACGGCCATCGCCAAGGTCACCGAGCTGAACAACCACCTGACCAAGGCCGGCGGCCCGCTGTCGAGGTCCGTGGCCGAGCGGCTGGTCCTGCTGGTGGCACCGCTGGCACCGCACGTCGCGGAGGAGCTGTGGCGGCGCCTGGGCCACACCGAGTCCGTGGTGCACCAGGACTTCCCGGTCGCGGACCCGGCGTACGTCGTGGACGAGACCGTGACCTGTGTCGTGCAGATCAAGGGCAAGGTCAAGGCCCGACTGGAGATCCCCCCGTCCATCACGGACGAGGAGCTGGAGGCGCTGGCGCTGGCCGACGCCGGTGTCGTGGCCGCGCTGGGCGGGGCCGGGATCCGCAAGGTGATCGTGCGGGCGCCCAAGCTGGTCAATATCGTCCCCGCGTGATGCCTGCCGTGCGCGGTTAGGTTTTCGTCAGGGCATTCCCCTACGGGCAGGTTGGGGGTTCCGATGGAACCCTTGGCCTGCCCGTTCCGTTTACGGTGGAAGGGGCACCGGTACCGGCAGCCGCATCGACCAACCGAGGGGCGTCCATGGAAGCCGCGATCACGATCCTGGCGCTTCTCTTCGTCGCGTTCGTCGCGCTGGGTGTGTACGCCGGCGTCAAGGCGGTCCGCGCGGCCAAACGGGGCGTGGACCGCACGATCACGCAGGCGCGCCGCACCGTGGAGGACACCACACTCCGGGCGAAGAGCTACGGACAGATGGGTGTCGCGGGCGAGCTCGCGCAACTGCGGCTCGGCCTGCGTACGTCCATGCGGACCACCCAGGACGCGTTGCACGCGGGCGTGGCGGAGGACGCCTCGCTCTCGGAGTCGCTGGGCCTGTTCGAGCGGCTGAGCGTCCATGGACGCGAGCTCGACGACGAGCTGAAGCGGCTGGAGCGCGAGCCGGACCGGGCGACGGTCGCCGCGCTGCTGCCGAAGCTCAAGGAGCGTACGGAGCGGATCACGCATTCGGCGGACTCGCTGCGCTGGGCGGCGCGGGACCGGGCACAGCGGTTCAGCGAGGACGATCTGGACGCGCTGAACGCGCAGATCGACATCGAGGCGGGGGCGCTGCGGCACTGGACGGTGGAGGACCCGCGGTCACAGCCGCAGGCGCCCGGAGCGGGTGCGGTATCTACGGCGGGAGCGGCGGGCACCGGATCGAGGTCGGATACGGCGCGGGGGCGCGACCCGGGAGTGGAGTGGCCGGAGCCGTCCACGGATGCCGGGAGCAGCAGCACGGCCGAAGCGAGCTGGACGGGCCCCGCCGACGAAGAGGTGCCGCAGGCGATCACGGCTTCGGACCCGCGGCTTCGGACCAGCTATCCGTGGCAGAAGTCGGCCAGGCCGGAGACGACGAACTGACGCCTGGGCAGCGCCCCGTACGGGCGGCGGGGTGCGCGCCGTCCCGTGTGAACGAGGGTGGCAGGATGCGTGGCGAAGCGACCGCGAATGATCAGCGGGCCGGGGGCGGGCTCCCGTCCCCCAGCCCCGGAAGGTAACCTCCGGCTCATGTCCCGCCATGTCGCGATCGTCACCGATTCAACGGCCCACCTGCCGCGCCAGGCGATGGAACGGCACGGCATCACCTCAGTGCCGTTGACCGTCGTCCTGGGCGATCAGGCACTGGAAGAGGGCACGGAGATCTCGGCCCGCTCGCTGGCTCTCGCGTTGCAGAAACGCCACTCCGTGACCACGTCCCGGCCCAGCCCCGAGGTCTTCGCCGCGGCGTACCGGGCGGCGGCCGAGGCGGGGGCGACCGCCATCGTGTCCCTGCATCTGTCGGCCGAGCTCTCGGGCACGTACGACGCCGCGCTGCTCGCGGCCAAGGACGCGCCGGTGCCCGTGCGGGTGGTGGACACCGGAATGGTCGCCATGGCGCTGGGGTTCTGCGCGCTGGCGGCGGCGGAGACGGCGGAGACGGGCGGCAGCCTGGACGATGCGGTGGCGGCCGCCGAGAAGCGGGCGGCAGGAACGTCCGCGTATTTCTATGTCGACACGCTGGACTATCTGCGCCGAGGCGGCCGTATCGGCGCGGCACAGGCGCTGCTGGGTTCCGCGCTCGCGGTGAAGCCGATCCTTCAGCTGGACGGCGGCAGGATCGATTTGCTGGAGAAGGTGCGGACGGCGTCCAAAGCCATCGCGCGCTTGGAAGAGATCGTCGCCGAGCGAGCGGGTGTGGGTCCGGTGGACATCGCCGTACACCACCTTGCCGCGCCCGACCGTGCCGAGCGGCTGGCCGAGCGGCTGCGCGAGCGGATTCCGGGACTGGGCGACCTCCACGTCAGCGAGGTGGGCGCGGTGATCGGGGCGCACACCGGGCCGGGACTGCTGGGCGTGGTGATCTCGCCGCGCTGAGGTGGCTGTGGCGAAGTGGCCGAAGTGGCTGTGGTGAGGCCGCTGTGGTGAGGCCGCCTTGGTGAGTGCGCTGCGGTGGGCGCGCCCTTGCGGTACACCCGGGAGGGTGGCGAGGTTATCCACAACTGGGCGGTTATCCACGGGAATCGAAGCCGCTCGGCGGGTTCGGGCGGATGTGCCTAATGTCGTGAGGCATGGCCCTTCGATCACTTCGGACACCCGTTCACGCACCGGCTTCGACCCCTGTTCCGGCACGCGCTCCCGACCTCGGTACCGGGTCTGCCCTCGGTACCGGTTCTGACCTCGACCGTGGTCGCGCTGCTGGTCCCGGTCCTGATCCTGGTCCAGCGCCGGGCGGCCGCGCGCGACATGGGCCCGGCCGCGGCCCCAGTGGTGGGGCGGGCACCGGCCCCGGAGCTCGCCATGGACGGCGGCGTCCCTCACGTGGACAAACCGCAACTGTTGCGGCGGCTTCGCGTCGGCGGGCGGATGCGCTGATGACGAGCGCCCCCGACGAGTTGCCCGGCTCGGCTGCGACGGAGCCGGGCCCGCTCCCGTCGTTACCTTCGGCTTCGGCGTCAACTCTGCCTTCGGGTTCGGGTTCGGTACCGGCTTCGGCCTCCGCTCCGGTCCCGATTACGGCATCGGCTCTCACGACGTCCGTCGGCGCACAGGGCACGGGCCTGTCACGGCGGCGTCGGCGGCTGGTACTCGCCCTCCGCGAGAGGCTGCCGCTCTGGTTGCAGCTCCGGTGCGGTCTGGAACCGAAGACGCTTGCCGCGCTCGCCGTTGTTCTCGTTGGAGCCGCTGTCCTTGCCGCGGTGCACTTCTGGTCCGTCCGCCCGCAGTCGGTACGTGCTCCTGAGCCGGTGAGAGCGGGAGAGGCGGCCCCGGCGGCCGCTCGGGAACCCGCGCCGCGTCCGGGAAGCCCGGCGGCGCCGCCGGGCCCGTCCGCCGGGCAGCCACCCGCAGCTGACCCCGCAGGCCAGATCGTCGTCGATGTGAGCGGCAAGGTGCGTATGCCGGGTATCCGGCGGCTGCCGGCCGGTTCGCGGGTCGCCGATGCGTTGCGGGCGGCCGGAGGCGTGCGTGAGGGCACGGATATCACCGGCATCAACAGGGCGCGGGTCCTCATGGACGGCGAACAGGTCGTGGTGGGGCCGGTCGCAGTCCCGTCCGGCTCCGGGACAACGGGCGGCGGTGGTCCCGCAGCGGGGCCGCCGTCTACGCCGGTGAGCCTGAACACGGCGACCGTGGATCAGCTCGAAACCCTTCCCGGGGTCGGACCCGTCCTGGCGCAGCACATCGTCGACTACCGCGCGGAACACGGTGGTTATCGCTCCGTCGATGAACTCCGTGAGGTCAACGGGATCGGCGACCGCCGGTTCGCGGACCTTCAGCCCCTGGTCCGGCCATGATCAGCCCCGGGACGAGCCCCGAGGCCAATCCTCGGGGCAGCGCAGGCGGCAGCGCCGACAGCGTCGACATTCACAGGGCCTCGGGGCGGCGTCTCGGCGTGCCGGATCCGCGGCAGGAGGGGGCGGCAGACCTGCGGCTCGTCCCGCCCGCTCTCGCGGCCTGGGGGGCCGCGGCGCTCGGTCTCGGATTACCGGGGTGGTGGGCGGTCTGGGGGGCCGTGGTCTGTGCCGGTCTGGCTCTGGGGCTCCTGGCCTCGTCGCGCCTGTCGGCCTCGGCGGACAGCAGGAGGCGTATCGGGGCCACCGCCGCAGGAGCGGTCCTGCTCTGTGCGGCGGCCGGGGCGGCGACTGCCGGGCTGCACGGCGCCGATGTCCGGCGAGGGCCCGTACCCGCTCTGGCGCAGTCGTACGCGCGGATCGACGCGGAGGTGACCGTCACCTCGGATCCACGGCAGGCCCGGCCGCAGGTCCGCGGTGACCACAGCATGCCCGCCACCCTGCTGCTCGACGCCGAGGTCACCCGGGTGATCGCGCCTGGCGGTGCCGTCACCCGGATCCGTACGCCGGTGCGCGTCATGGTCTCGCCCGGCGGCGCCGCGGCGCCCTGGGAGCGGCTGATGCCGTCCACCCGTCTCCATCTGACCGGCCGCCTCGCGCCTCCGACGCACGAAGGGGAACGTATTGCCGCCGTACTGCGGGTGGAGGGCGAGGGGCCACCGCGGATCGCCGGGCCCCCGTCGCTCCTCCAGCGCACGGCGGGGGATCTGCGTTCCGGGCTGCGCGAGGCGACCGACGGGCTCGACGCGGACGCACGGGCTCTGCTGCCGGGCCTCGTGGTCGGCGACACCTCCAGGATCCCGCCCGAACTGCACGACGCCTTCAAAGCCACCGACCTCACACACCTGCTGGCCGTATCGGGCGCCAATCTGTCGATCCTGCTCTTTCTGCTCGTCGGGCCGCCGGGCAGCGCCCTGAGGGCAGAACGGCGGGGGCTGGCGCCCCGGTTGGGGATCTCCCTGCGGGTGACCGCCCTGATCGGAGGTGCGCTCACTCTCGCGTTCGTCGTCGTCTGCCGACCCGAGCCGAGCGTCCTTCGCGCGGCTGTTTGCGGGCTGATCACTCTGCTCGCCATCGGAACAGGCCGCCGCAGATCCCTGATTCCCGCACTGGCGGCGGCTGTTCTGCTTCTGGTGCTGTACGACCCGTGGCTGGCCCGTAGTTACGGATTCCTGCTCTCCGTGCTGGCCACCGGTGCGTTGCTCACGCTCGCGCCGCGGTGGAGCGCGGCGCTGCAACGGCGACGGGTTCCTCCCCGGCTCGCCGAGGTGCTGGGCGCGGCCGCTGCCGCCCAGGCGGTGTGCGCGCCCGTGGTCGTGGTCCTCGCCTCGCGGGTCAGCCTTGTGGCGATCCCCTGCAATCTGCTGGCCGAATTCGCGGTGGCGCCCGCGACGGTTCTCGGGTTCGCCGCGCTCGCGGTGGCCCCGGTGGCCATGCCGGCTGCCGAGGTGCTGGCCAGGGTCGCGGGCTGGCCGGTCGGGTGGATCGCGTCGGTGGCCCGTACCGGGGCGGGCCTGCCCGGGGCGGAGGTCGAGTGGCCGGGAGGATGGGCCGGGGCGGCGTTGCTCGCCGGACTCACGGGCCTGTTGGTGCTGTTCGCCCGCCGTCTGGCCCGGCACCCGTGGGTCTGCTCGGCTGCCGCGTTGCTCTTGGTCCTTGCGCTGCTGCGGCCGGTGCCGCTGACCCGGATCCTGACGGGTTGGCCTCCTCCTGGCTGGGCGTTCGCGCTGTGTGACGTCGGGCAGGGCGACGCCATGGTGCTCGCTGCGGGGGAGGGGGCCGGGGTGGTCATCGACACCGGGCCCGACCCCCGGTTGATGGACCGGTGCCTCCGAGACCTTGGAGTCACCCGGGTGCCGCTACTGCTCCTCACTCACTTCCACGCCGACCATGTCCGGGGCCTGCCCGGTGCGTTGCGCGGCAGAGCGGTGGGCGCGATCCAGACGACGAGCCTCGACGAACCGGCGGAGCAGGCCGTGTTCGTGCGGAGGACGGCAGCCGCCGCGGGGATTCCGCTGGTGCGGGCGGTGCCGGAGGAGCGACGCCGTATCGGCCCGCTCGACTGGCGTGTCCTCTGGCCGGGCGACGGAACAGGGCGCGCACCGGCAGGACGAGCGGGGGCACGCCTTGGCACGGAGGAGCCGAACGACTCCAGCGTCACCCTCTACGTACGGGCAGCGGGAGGGCTGACGCTATTGCTCCTGGGTGACCTCGAACCCCCTTCCCAGCAGGCGCTGTTACGTACGTATCCGTCAATGCCGCAGGTGGATGTTCTCAAGGTGGCTCACCACGGTTCCGCCTTCCAGGATGCCGCGCTCCTGCACAGCACACGGCCGAGACTGGCTCTCATCTCCTGCGGCACGGACAACCCGTACGGCCACCCGTCGGCCCGCACCGTCGACGCGCTCAGAACCGGGGGAGCGAAGGTGCTGCGTACGGACACGGACGGCGCCATCGCGGTGACCGGAACCGGGAAGCAACTGCGGGCGGTGGGGCGGTCTTGACCACGGACACCGCAGCGGATACCCAGCCCCGGTCGACGGTCCTAGGACCTGTGGCTCATGGCGTGGGAGCGCGCACTGGGACAGACTTCGGTCATGAATCCGCAACCGCCGCAGGCCGCCGATGCCGCAGCACCAGGCTCCTCCGCAGCCCACGACACCCCGGCCTCCCGGTCTTCCCCGGCCTCCGGCTCCGCCGGACCGGAGGTGGTCGCGGCGTACCTCGACCGCATCGGTGCCGAACGCCCCGCGCGGGCCGATGCCGAGGCGTTGCACGCGTTGCAGCTCAGGCATCTCATGGCCGTGCCCTTCGAGAACCTCTCGATCCATCTCGGCGAGGAGATCGTGCTGGAGGAGCAGGCGCTCCTGGACAAGGTGGTGAACCGTGGGCGGGGCGGCTTCTGTTACGAGCTGAACGGTGCCTTCGCCGTGCTGCTGAGGTCCCTCGGCTTCCGTGTGGCGCTGCTCCAGGCCCGGGTCTTCGGCGACGGTGGGCGCCTCGGTATTCCGTACGACCACATGGCGCTGCGGGTGGAGACCGAAGACGGTACGGGGCCGTGGCTGGCGGACGTGGGCTTCGGCGACCACGCCCTGCGGCCGCTCGCGCTGGACGACCGTGCCGGGCAGGAGGATCCGCGCGGTGTGTTCAGGTTCCGGGCGGTGCCGCAGGGCGATCTCGATCTGTTGCGGGACAACTCGCGCCAGTTCCGCCTCGATCTGCGGCCTCGGGTGCTGGCGGACTTCCGGGCCGGGGCCTGGTACCACCGCACGTCACCCGACTCCCACTTCACCCGGTCCCTCGTCTGCTCACGGGTCACCGACACGGGTCGGGTGACACTGAGCGGCCGTTCGCTGGTCACGACCGTCCGGGGCGAGCGGCACAGCACGGAGCAGGCCACGGACACAGAGGTGCTCGCCGCCTATCGCGACCACTTCGGTCTGCGGCTCTCCCGGCTGCCCGAAGTCCATGCGGGCCGCGACATCCCCGCATGAGTGACCGGCAGGGAACGGAACAGTCAATTCGGACCTTCGGTGATACCTCGCCACAACCCCCTCCGAGCACTCCGTTTGCCTCGAACGTCGCATCAGTGGTCGAATGCATGCTCGTCGGTGGGCCACTGCTCCGACAACGACGTCCTGCCGTCAGAGGCCCCGAAGTGTGAGATCGCCACTGGGAGTGCGTAAGAGATGTTCGGCCGTTGGCTGGGAAGCAGGAGTCGGACGGGCGCCGCGCACCAGGGCGCCTTCGCCGGATTGGCGGTGCCCCATTCCGCCGGTGTGCTCAGCTGTCGGGTGCTGGACCCGGTCAACGAGCCGGTGCGGCAGGCCGAGTACGTGGTGACCGACAGCGCGGGCCGCAAGGTCGTCGGCGGTGAGACCGACCCCTTCGGCAGCGTCCTTGCCACCGTCCCGGCGGGCGATTACCGGCTGGCGGTCACGGCGGACGGCTTCACCCCGTTCCACGGAGCGGCCGTCGTCTCCGAGAACGGCCACGCGAGCCTCGGCGATGTGACGCTTCAGATGTCGCAGCCCCCGCAACTGCCCGACCCCGGCGAGTGGGAGGTCGAGCCGAACCACTCGCAGATCGGCTTCACCGCCCGCCACATCGGCATGGCCCGTATCCACGGCAGGTTCAACACCTTCGCCGGTGCGGTACGGATAGCCGACCGCATGGAGGACTCCGCCATGCATGTGATCATCGACGCCGCCTCGATCGACACCAACGTGCAGATGCGCGACGACCACCTGCGCTCCGGTGACTTCCTCGACGTCGGGCGCTACCCGACGCTGGAGTTCTACAGTGACCGCTTCGTCCACCGCGGCGGCAGCCGCTGGGGCGTCACCGGTGCGCTCACGCTGCACGGGGTCAGCCGTACGGTGACGCTGGACACGCAGTACCTCGGTCTGGGCAACGGCCTGGAGGGTGAGGTCCGCGCCGCCTGCCGTGCCACCACCGAACTGCACCGGGAGGACTTCACCCTCACCTGGCAGACGATGCTGGCCCGCGGCATCGCCGCGGTCGGCTCCAGCATCTTCATCGACCTGGACATTCAGATCGTTCCCAAGGGCTGAGTCGGCGCACGCCCGGCCAACCGTGCGCGAGCTGGTCAGGGCACCTCCAGCCACCCCTCGTACTCCGCGGCGAACGCGTCGAGCGAGGCCGGGTCCAGCCGCCCGGCCGGGTCCTCGACGATCACCAGCCACTGGGCGTCCTCGGCGTCGTCCTCACCCGCCAGCGCGTCCCGTACGAGCTGCGGCTCCTCGGCCACGCCGAAACGGTCGGCCAGCTCCCCGGCCACCTCCTCCGCGGTGTCGCGGTCGGGCAGCACCAGTACATGTCTCACATCGCTCACCCGCCCATTCTCGGGCATCGGGCGGGTGCCCACGGGGGGCGGGTGCCCCGGGGCGGGTGGGGCCGCCCCGGGCTGTCAGTGGGGCGTGGGATGCTGGAACGCGATGGCCACCAGGAAGAATTCTGCCGACGATCCGCTCGCCCCCGTCACGCTCGCCGTGGGCCAGGAGGACCTCCTCCTGGACCGTGCCGTGCAGCAGGTGGTGGCGGCAGCCCGTGCCGCCGACGCCGATACGGATGTCCGCGACCTCAGCTCCGACCAGTTGCAGCCAGGCACGCTCGCCGAGCTGACCAGCCCCTCGCTCTTCGCCGAGCGCAAGGTGGTGATCGTGCGCAATGCGCACGACCTCTCCGCCGACACGGTCAAGGACGTCAAGGCGTATGTCTCCGCGCCGGTCGAGGAGATCACCCTCGTTCTGCTGCACGCCGGGGGAGCCAAGGGCAAGGGGCTGCTGGACGCGGCGCGCAAGGCCGGGGCGCGTGAGGTCGCCTGCCCCAAGACGACCAAGGCGGCCGAGCGGCTGTCCTTCGTACGGTCCGAGTTCCGTGCGCTGGGGCGTTCCGCGACGCCGGAGGCGTGCCAGGCGCTGGTCGACTCCATCGGCAGCGATCTGCGGGAGCTGGCCAGCGCGGCGTCCCAGCTGGTCGCCGATGTCGAGGGCACGATCGACGAAGCGATCGTCGGGCGCTATTACACGGGCCGCGCCGAGGCGTCCTCGTTCACCGTCGCCGACCGGGCGGTCGAGGGGCGGGCCGCCGAGGCGCTGGAGGCGCTGCGCTGGTCGCTGTCGACCGGGGTCGCGCCCGTCCTGATCACCAGCGCGCTGGCACAGGGCGTGCGGGCGATCGGCAAGCTCTCCTCGGCCCGGGGCGGCCGGCCCGCGGACCTCGCTCGCGAGCTGGGCATGCCGCCGTGGAAGATCGACCGGGTGCGGCAGCAGATGCGGGGCTGGACGCCGGACGGGGTCGCGGTGGCGCTGCGGGCGGTGGCGGCGGCCGACGCGGGGGTCAAAGGCGGCGGGGACGATCCGGAGTACGCCCTGGAGAAGGCCGTCGTCGCCATCGCCCGGGCTGCGCGCTTGGGGCGGTAGCCGGGGGTGGCGCCGAGCGGCACCTATGCCCGACTCTTCCCGTAGCCCGTAGCCCGTAGCCCGTAGCCCGTAGCCCGTAGCCCGTAGCCCGTAGCCCGTAGCCCGTAGCCCGTAGCCCGTAGCCCGTAGCCCGTAGCCATCCCATCCGCGTACGGGGGCGCGTAAAGGGGGCCGGGTACGCGAAAGCCCCGGTTGCCGTCCTGGGGAGGACGAGCTGCCGGGGCTGTCGGTTCAAGCGTCTTGTGCGCCGCACCCGCGTGGCGAACGCAGGTTCGGTGTGCGGCGCGGGGTGCCGGTCAGGAGCGGGAGAGAGGGCCCGCTGAGTCCGTACCGGCGATCACATCAGAAGGGTCAGGCCTGGAGAGCGGCAACCTTGGAGGCCAGCGCCGACTTCTTGTTGGCGGCGGCGTTCTTGTGGATGACACCCTTCGAGACAGCCTTGTCGAGCTGACGGGAGGCGTCGCGGACGGCCGTGGTGGCCTTCTCGACGTCACCGGCAGCGGCGGCCTCTCGGGCCTTGCGGACCGCGGTCTTGAGCGACGACTTGACGGCCTTGTTGCGCAGGCGCGCCTTCTCGTTGGTCTTGTTCCGCTTGATCTGGGACTTGATGTTCGCCACGACAGAGCCTTTTCAGGTTCGTTGGATCTTCGATGTGCGCCACGCCGCTCGTGAGAGCCACGAGGCACAGCTGCCCACGGTACCAGTCACTCTCCGACCGGCCTAAACCGGTCGCTGCCCCGCAGCCATGGGACGATGGAAGCTACGTATTGATCCGACCGACCCGACATCGACCCGAGACACGGCGTTCGGCGTCTCAAGAATCAGGACCCTGCGTGCCCGCGACTCCTATCCACGTGCCCGAGCCGAGCCGTACCGACCCGGCGCTGATCCGCAATTTCTGCATCATCGCGCACATCGACCACGGCAAGTCGACCCTTGCCGACCGGATGCTTCAGCTGACGGGCGTGGTCGACCAGCGGCAGATGCGCGCTCAGTACCTCGACCGGATGGACATCGAGCGCGAGCGCGGCATCACGATCAAGTCCCAGGCGGTACGTCTGCCCTGGGCGCCCAACACCGTAGACGGCAAGGGCAGCACCCACATCCTCAACATGATCGATACGCCGGGCCACGTGGACTTCACCTACGAGGTCTCCCGTTCGCTCGCCGCCTGCGAGGGCACGGTCCTGCTGGTCGACGCCGCGCAGGGCATCGAGGCCCAGACGCTCGCGAACCTCTATCTGGCGATGGAGAACGACCTCACCATCGTCCCCGTGCTCAACAAGATCGACCTGCCCGCCGCGCAGCCCGAGAAGTTCTCCGAGGAGCTGGCCAACCTCATCGGCTGCCAGCCGGAGGACGTCCTCAAGGTCTCCGCGAAGACCGGTGTCGGCGTGGACGCCCTGCTCGACCGGGTGGTCCGGGACGTGCCCGCCCCGGTCGGCAAGGCCGACGCCCCCGCCCGAGCGATGATCTTCGACTCGGTCTACGACTCCTACCGCGGTGTCGTCACCTATGTCCGTGTCGTCGACGGCCAGCTCAGCAAGCGCGAGCGCATCCGGATGATGTCCACGGGCGCCACCCACGAGCTGCTGGAGATCGGTGTCTCCTCCCCGGAGATGACCCCGGCCGACGGCATCGGCGTGGGCGAGGTGGGCTACATCATCACCGGTGTGAAGGACGTCCGGCAGTCCAAGGTCGGTGACACGATCACCTCCCTCAGCAACGGTGCCACCGAGGCGCTCGGCGGTTACAAGGACCCCAAGCCGATGGTGTTCTCGGGGCTGTACCCGCTGGACGGCTCGGACTACCCGGACCTGCGCGAGGCACTGGACAAGCTCCAGCTCAACGATGCCGCCCTGGTGTACGAGCCGGAGACCTCCGCGGCGCTGGGCTTCGGCTTCCGCGTCGGCTTCCTCGGCCTGCTCCACCTCGACGTGGTCCGTGAACGCCTGGAGCGCGAGTTCGGTCTCGACCTCATCGCCACCGCCCCGAACGTGGTCTACCGCGTCGAGATGGAGGACGGCACCGAGCACATCGTCACCAACCCGAGCGAGTTCCCCGAGGGCAAGATCGACAAGGTGCACGAGCCCGTCGTGCGCGCCACGGTCCTGGCTCCGAGCGAGTTCATCGGCGCGATCATGGAGCTCTGCCAGAACCGGCGCGGCACCCTGCTCGGCATGGACTATCTGTCCGAGGACCGGGTCGAGATCCGCTACACGCTGCCGCTCGCCGAGATCGTCTTCGACTTCTTCGACCAGCTGAAGTCCAAGACCCGCGGCTACGCCTCGCTCGACTACGAGCCCACCGGCGAGCAGTCCGCGCAGCTCGTCAAGGTCGACATCCTGCTGCACGGCGACAAGGTCGACGCGTTCTCCGCGGTCACGCACAAGGACAAGGCGTACGCGTACGGCGTGCGGCTCGTGGCCAAGCTGCAGAAGCTCATCCCGCGGCAGAACTTCGAGGTGCCCATCCAGGCGGCCATCGGCTCCCGGGTCATCGCCCGTGAGACCGTCCGCGCCATCCGCAAGGACGTCCTCGCCAAGTGCTACGGCGGTGACATCTCCCGTAAGCGGAAGCTGCTGGAGAAGCAGAAGGAGGGCAAGAAGCGGATGAAGATGGTCGGCAACGTGGAGGTTCCTCAGGACGCCTTCATCTCCGTACTGTCGACGGACGAGTCGGCCGGCGAGGCCAAGGGCAAGAAGTAGCCCGACGCGGAGAAGCCCCGGTCATCCGTACCGATGAGTAGCGCGACAGGCCCCCGTGCCGCAGAACCTTGCGGCACGGGGGCCGTTCGTTATGAAGCGGCGGCCGATTGCCTCTTACATGGCGCTCCCGCGCGCTCTACTCTGATCACGACCCGCTGGTTACTCACCAGTTAAACAAGCGTGATCCAACGGCAACGAGCGAGAGCGTCGAGCAAGAACGACGAGCAAGAACAACGCACGAGAACGACGAGCGAGAACGACGAGCAGGATCAGCAGAAGCAGCCGCAGTATCAAGAAGCCGGTCGAAGCAATGCCGCAGGCCCGGAGGACGCGTCGTGAGCGACACACAGACCTTGATCGATAACCGACCGCCCTCTGTGGCGACTCTCTTCATCGACCGCGTGGCGGCCACCCCGGACGGGGAGGCCTACCGCTATCCGGTGCCCGCCGTCTCGGGCCAGGGCCCCGACGAGTGGAAGTCGCTGAGCTGGGGGCAGGCCGCCGAGCGGGTCTACGCGATCGCCGCCGGACTGATCGCGCTCGGGGTGGAGCCGGAGGAGCGCGTCGCGCTCGCCTCCGCCACCCGTGTGGAGTGGATCCTCATCGACCTCGGTGTGATGTGCGCGGGCGGCGCGACCACCACGATCTACCCCTCCACGAACACCGAGGAGTCCGCCTTCATACTGGCCGACTCCGAGAGCCGGGTCCTGATCGCCGAGGACGCCGCGCAACTGGCGAAGGCCCGTGAGGCCCGCGCCGAGCTGCCGAACCTCGCCCATGTCGTCGTCATCGACCCGGCCGGCGCCGAGCCCGTCGAGGGCGACCCGGAGGGCTGGCTCCTCACCCTCGCCGACCTGGAGGCGCGGGGCGCCGAGCACCTGGCGAAGCACCCGGACGCGGTCACGGACCGGGTCTCCGCCATCACGGCCGACCAACTGGCCACCCTGATCTACACCTCGGGCACCACCGGCCGTCCCAAGGGCGTCCGGCTGCCGCACGACAACTGGTCGTACATGGCCAAGGCCACCGTGGCGACCGGCCTGATCACCGCGGACGACGTTCAGTACCTCTGGCTGCCCCTCGCGCACGTCTTCGGCAAGGTCCTCACCTCCGGGCAGATCGAGGTCGGTCACGTCACCGCGGTCGACGGCCGCATCGACAAGATCATCGAGAATCTGCCGGTCGTCCAGCCGACCTACATGGCCGCCGTCCCCCGGATCTTCGAGAAGGTCTACAACGGGGTCGCCGCCAAGGCGCGGGCCGGTGGCGGCGCCAAGTACAAGATCTTTCTGTGGGCCGCCGGGGTGGCCCGGGAGTACGCGAAGGTCTCCCAGGACAACTTCCGGCGTACCGGCACGGCTTCCGTACCCTTCGCGCTCGGCGCCAAGCACAAGGTCGCCGACACGCTCGTCTTCGCCAAGATCCGCGAGGCGTTCGGCGGCCGACTGCGGGCCTGTGTCTCCGGCTCCGCGGCACTCGCCCCCGACATCGGCTACTTCTTCGCCGGGGCCGGGGTCCACATCCTGGAGGGCTACGGCCTGACCGAGAGCAGCGCCGCGTCCTTCTGCAACCCGGGCGAGGCATACCGCACCGGCACCGTCGGCAAGCCGCTCCCCGGCACCGAGGTGCGGATCGCGGACGACGGCGAGGTCCTGCTGCGCAGCCCCGGCATCATGCAGGGCTACCACCGGCAGGCCGACAAGACCGCCGAGGTGCTGGAGTCGGACGGCTGGCTGCACACCGGCGACATCGGTGAGCTGTCCGTGGACGGTTACCTCCGGATCACCGACCGCAAGAAGGACCTGATCAAGACGTCCGGCGGCAAGTACGTCGCCCCGGCGGAGGTCGAGGGTCAGTTCAAGGCGGTGTGCCCGTTCGTCTCCAACATCCTGGTGCACGGCGCGGACCGTAACTTCTGCTCCGCCCTCATCGCGCTCGACGGTCCCACCATCCTCGGCTGGGCCGCCGAGAACGGCCTGGAGGGCAAGTCGTACGCCGAGGTGGTGGCGGCGCCCGCGACGGTCGAACTCATCGAGGGCTACGTGAAGCGCCTCAACGAGGGCCTCCAGCGCTGGCAGACCATCAAGAAGTTCCGCCTGCTGCCGCGCGACCTCGATATCGAGCACGGCGAGCTGACCCCCAGCCTCAAGCTGAAGCGGCCGGTCGTCGAGCGCGAGTACAAGCAGCTCATCGAGGACATGTACGCGGGCTCGCGCGAGGCGTAACGGCCGGTTCGGGCACGGGGGCACATCAGACGCGCCGGAGGCCGGACAGGAGAGCGGGCAAGGGAGCGGGCAGGGGAGCGCGCCGAAGCGTGTACCGAAGCGCGCGGTGAAGCGTGTGCCGCAGGTCGAGCAACGTACGCGCCCTGCGGGACGCACGTGGCGCGGGCGGGTGCGGCAGATGTGTACGCATCTACCGCACCCGCCGCGTTCCGCTTCTACCTGCCCACCCGTGTTCCGCTTCCTGCCGCATCGCGTTCGAACCCGCTCGAATTTCTGCCCACTTCGGTAACTCGGTGCTTATGCGCGCGGCCGGTCTGTCACTCTGTCGTTGTTGTCGGCGGCGTTTCGTGAGACCGGTAGGAGCCGCACGTGGGGCCCATTCCCTTGCAGCGGGACATCGTGCACCGTCCCGTCACCGGCGGTGCCGGTCAGTTCGACGACCCGCGCCTGGTCAGCCGTACCAGCCTGCCCGGAATACCGCTCGCCCCGTCCGCGGCGCGCAAGTTCGTACGCGCCGCGCTCGCGGAGTGGGCCGGGATCGGGGTGCCCGCGGCCGTGGGCTTCAGCGACCGGCTGGCCGACGACGCGGTGACCGTCGCCAATGAGCTGGTCACCAACGCGGTCGTGCACGCCGGGACGGCCGTCGACCTGCTCTTCCGCCTGGAGGAAGCGGCCGACGAGACGCCCGCCGCCCTCGTGCTGGAGGTCACCGACCACCACCCGGCCCGCCCGGTGAGCGGCGAGCGGTCCGGCGCCGCGGCCGGCCCGCCGACGGAGCGGCCCGACCCCGCCGAGTACGGCCGCGGCCTCCAGCTCGTCGCCACCCTCGCCGAATCCTGGGGCATCACCTACCGCACCGGCCTCAAGACCGTCTGGGCCCGCCTCTCCGTCGACGAGTGGAGCGCGCCGCCGGGACCGTCCGAGGAGGACACCCTGCGGTGCGGCCTGCGGGCCGCCGAGATCCTCGCCCCCACCGTCCGGCGCGCCGAACGCGACGACGCGGGCTGGGACAACCGGGGCGCGCTCTCCTTCCTCGCCGAGGCGTCCGACCTGCTGGCGGGCCAGCTCGACGAGGACCTCGTGGCGGCCATAGCGGGACAGCTGCTGGTGCCCAGGCTCGCGGACTGGTGCGCGATCTGGCTGGAGAGCGAGGGCGGCGGGCCCGCGGCGGCACCCCGGCTCGCCCGCGTCTGGCACCACGACGAGACGGGGACCGAGGCGCTGCGCACGGTGCTGGAGAAGGAACCCCTCCGGCTGCCCGGCAGCGCCGGCTCCGGGCCCGTACCCATGCCCTGGCCCACGGACGGCGGTGCGGAGTCCGACGAGCGGCACGGATCACCGGACGGCGGCGCGGGGGCCGACGAGCGGCACGGGCGGCCGGACGGCGGCGCTCCCGAGGGGGAACCGGACGCGCGGCCCGGCGGCCGTGACGGAGCCGCCCTCGCCTACCGGATCACCGCGGGCGGCCGCTCTCTCGGCGCCGTCCTGGTCGGGCGGGAGGGCGTCGCCCGGGTGCCCGACGAGGTGGCCGCGCTGATCGAGGACTTCGTCCGTCGCCTCGGCCTCGCCGTCGGTGCGGCCCGCGCCTACACCCGGCAGGCCACGATCAGCCGCATCCTCCAGCGCGGACTGCTGCCCAGCAAGGTCGCGGAGATCCCCGGAGTCACCAGTGCCCTGGTGTACGAGCCGAGCGACGACGGTGTGGTCGGGGGTGACTTCTACGACATCTTCCCGTGCCCCGGCGACCGCTGGTGCTTCGTGCTCGGCGACGTCCAGGGCAGTGGCCCCGAGGCCGCCGTCGTCACCGGACTGGCCCGCCCCTGGCTGCGGCTCCTGTCCCGGGAGGGCTTCGGCGTCGGTGAGGTCCTGGACCGGCTCAACCGGCTCCTCCTCGACGACGCCATGGAGGCCGCGGAGGCCGCCGCCCTGATGGTCGCCGCGGCGGGCGGGCAGCAGCTCCAGGACGGCTCCCAGTCCCGGTTCCTCTCCCTGCTGTACGGGGAGATCGTCCCGCTCCCGGACGGCGGGGTGCGCTGCACCGTGGCCAGCGCGGGCCACCCGCTGCCCCTGCTGCTGCGGCCCGACGGCTCCGTACGTCCCGCGGCCGATCCCCAGGTGCTGCTCGGCGTCGTCGAGGACGTGGCGTACGAGAGCCAGAGCTTCGACCTGGCACCCGGCGACGCCCTGCTCTGCGTCACCGACGGGGTGACCGAGCGGCGTTCGGGGCGGCTCCTGTTCGACGACGGGGACGGGCTCGCACGGGTGCTCTCCGGATGCGCCGGGCTGTCCGCGGAGACGATCGCCGACCGGATCAAGCGGGCCGTCCACGAGTTCGCCGAGCTGCCGCCGGACGACGACGTGGCCCTGATGGTGCTCCGGGCCGACTGAGGGCGGATGGATGGCGTACGGAGGGACCGCCCCGGCCCGCAGCGGGTCGGGGCCGCTCCGGCGGCGAGTGACAATGGACGGTATGCCTTCCGTACTGCCCGATGGTGAGCCCGTGCCCGACGACGGGGCGCTGCCCCGCCATGCCCTGGAAGGCGCCGCCGACCGACCGCTCGGCTTCTACCTGCATGTGCCCTACTGCGCCACCCGCTGCGGCTACTGCGACTTCAACACCTACACCGCCACCGAGCTGCGCGGCTCCGGCGGCGCCCTGGCCTCCCGCGACAACTACGCCGCGCACCTGATCGAGGAGGTCCGCCAGGCCCGCAAGGTCCTGGGCGACGACCCCCGGCCGGTCCGGACCGTCTTCGTCGGCGGTGGCACCCCCACGCTGCTGCCCGCCGCCGATCTCGTACGGATGCTGGGGGCGATCCGCGACGAGTTCGGGCTCGCGGCCGATGCCGAGATCACCACCGAGGCCAACCCGGAGTCCGTCGACCCGGCCTATCTGGCGGCCCTGCGCGAAGGCGGCTTCAACCGGGTCTCCTTCGGCATGCAGAGCGCCCGGCAGCACGTCCTGAAGATCCTGGACCGTACGCACACCCCCGGGCGCCCCGAAGCCTGTGTCGCCGAGGCCAGGGCGGCGGGCTTCGACCACGTCAACCTCGACCTGATCTACGGCACCCCCGGCGAGTCCGACGATGACTGGCGGGCCTCCCTGGACGCGGCCATCGGCGCGGGCCCCGACCATGTGTCGGCCTACGCCCTGATCGTCGAGGAGGGCACCCAGCTCGCCCGGCGCATCCGGCGCGGCGAGATCCCGATGACCGACGACGACGCGCACGCCGACCGGTACCTGATCGCGGACGAGGCGATGGCCGCCGCGGGCTTCTCCTGGTACGAGGTGTCCAACTGGGCCCGGACGCCCGAGGGCCGGTGCCTGCACAACGAGCTGTACTGGCGCGGCGCCGACTGGTGGGGCGCCGGGCCCGGCGCGCACAGCCACGTGGGCGGGGTGCGCTGGTGGAACGTGAAGCACCCGGGGGCGTACGCACAGGCGCTCGCCGAGGGCCGCTCGCCCGGGGCCGGGCGCGAGATCCTCGCCGCCGAGGACCGCCGGGTCGAGCGGATCCTGCTGGAGCTGCGGCTGCTCGAAGGGTGCCCGTTGTCGCTGCTCAGGCCGGACGGCCTCGCGGCCTCGCGACGGGCCCTCGCGGACGGGCTGCTTCAGGCCGGTCCGTACGAGGAGGGGCGTGCGGTCCTCACCCTGCGGGGGCGGCTGCTGGCCGACGCGGTGGTGCGGGACCTGGTGGACTGAGACGACCACCCCTCCCGCCGCCCCGCTACGGCTTGCAGTCCTCGCGGGCCAGCGGCTTCGGTATGCCCGCCGGTTTGCCGCACAGGACGGTCCGCTCGGCGTCCGGCCCGGGGCGGACCACCTTGATGATGTTGATGCCGTGCATGTTCTCGGCGGGGGACGCCTTGTCCCTGCTGAAGGTGATCGTCCCCGTGGGCATGCTGTTGAGGTCCACCGTGTGCAGCGTCGCCCAGGTCTCCGCCGCGCTTCGCCGGGTGTCCCCGCGGGCGGCGGCGTCGTACAGCGCGGCCGTCGCGCTGTAGGAAAGTATGGTCTGACCGCTGGCGAACAGCTCGTCCTCATAGGCGGGTGTGCCCGCCGACAGAGCCGTCAGCTCCCCGTCGGGGTGCAGGTCGGCCAGCGCGCTGCGGGCATCGCTGTAGAAGCCGAGGTTGCCGCCCTTGTCCAGCGGGGCCAGTGAGCTGTGGTAGAGCGTCACGTTCGCGGCGATGGACGTGCTGGCCTCGAAGGTGCCCTTCGTCAGATCGTCCCCCGTGAACACCGTCAGGGGCTTCTTGGAACAGAGCCCCTGCGAGAGGCCGCTCATCAGGTTCGGGACGTCCTCGACCCGGCCGGCGAAGTACAGCGCGTCGGGCACCGGGTCCAGCTTGCAGATCGTGGTCACCGGGGTGTTGAGGCTGGCACCGCCGGAGAGCTTGTACGTGATGTCGTCGCCCACGCCGAACCCCGCCTTGCGGAGCATCGACCGGCCCGCCTCGCGCTGCTCGGCCGTGTACCGGTCCTTGTCGCCGTTGCGCAGCTCCCTGGAAAGCACGATCGCGCTCGGGGCGGTCCTCCCGCCCTTGAGCTTCTCGGCGATCTGCCGGGCGACCAGGCCGAGGGCGTACGCCTGCTCCTCGTCGGTCGCGGCGAGACCGAAGTAGTTCGGGTAGTCCCGGGGCAGGTCGCTGCTCGAATTGGTGGTGTCGACCAGCGGCAGACCGGCCTTCCGGAGCCGGCCGGTGGCCGCCGCGCTCTCCTGCGTATTACGGCCGAAGCCGACCACGCCGACCACGGTCGGGTCCCGCTCCGCCACCTTTATGATCTTGTCCACGGCGGTCAGCTGATGGAGCATGTCCTGACCGCCGTTGGCCGTGAGGACCCGCAGCTTGACGGGCCGGTGCAACGTCTCGTTCACCGAACGCTGGTGGAGATAGACGCCGGTGAGCTCCTCCAGCCCCTTGCGGGTGAGCTTGTCATCGCCGTTCCGCGCGGTGAGCGGCCCCGCGTAGACGATGGTGACGTAGTTCTCGTTCGGCCCGATGCCCGCGTTCTCGTCGCGGATCGCCTTCTCGACACGTTCGAAGCTGATGCCCTTGCCCGCACCGTTCAGTGTCAGCTTGTTGCCCTTGGCGAAGAGCACCTCGGGGGACGTGGCCACCCCGACGCACTCCTTGTCCTTCCCGGATCCGCTCCAGATCGCGTCCGTGTTGCGGTCGGTCAGCGGGCCGTGGCAGTACTCCTTCCGCCAGTGCTCGCTCCACAGGAAGGTCCCCAGCAGACTCCCGACGAGGACGAGCGCGACGGCCGCCCTGGACATCACCCACCATGCCCAGGTCCGCCGGACCCGATAGGTGACGAGTTCCGCGTGCGCGTGCTCATGGGTCAGCTTGCCGGTGGACAGCGGCAGCCGGAGCACCCAGGCCAGCGTCGCGGCCGCGACCGGGGACTGGCCCAGGCTCAGATCATCGACCCAGCGCTCGTAACGGGCCCGCGCCGCCGCGGAGACGCTGGGCCCGCTCGCGGGCGGCCGGTCCGCGGGCAGCGGCGGGGTGTGCCGCATGATCCCGGCGGCGGGCAGGGACGCCAGCAGCAGCAGCGGGTCCACCTCGCTGCGCCGGGAACGTACGTTGTTCATCGCGTTGATCAGCAGGATGCCGCCGTTGTCCTGGGTGGCCGTGGGCAGGAACACCACCGGCGGGACCGTCCGCTTGCTGCGCCGCCAGTCCAGCGTGTGCGGCCGGTAGTTGTGCAGCAGGTCCTCCAGCAGGGCCTGGACCCGCAGCTCCAGATGGAACTGGCGCGCGTGCTCGTCGCCCGCCCGCGCGTCGGCCACCCGCTCGGCGACCGCCGCCGCGCGGGCCCGGATCACCCGCCAGGAACCGCTCGGCGAGAACCGGGACCAGCCGTCCGAGGGGTACCCCGTACTGGAAGCGGCCAGCGAGGAGGTGGTCGCGAACCACCGGCTGGCCCGGCGCAGCCACAGCAGCGGGGGCGCGGCGCTGCTCAGCAGCCGTACGACGGCCAGGCCGAGCAGTGCGACGGCCGCCACCAGGGCGGTCAGGAGCCAGCCGATCTCGCCGAGCAGCACGCTGAGCACGGCGATGAAGACGGCACCCATGAAGGTCTCCGGCCGCACCGAGGCCCGCAGCGAGTCCCACCAGTTGTTGGTCCCCGACCGGCTGGCCCGCCAGCGCAGCCTGCCCAGCTGCTCAAGAATCCTTTCCTCACGTCCGCGCGCCGACCGCCCGCCGGGCTGCGCGAGCACCGTCGTGGTGGCCTGCTCGATGGCGCCGAGGAGGCGTGAGCGGGGGAAGGAGAACGGCTTGTACTGCGAACTCTCCCGGGTCTCCCAGGGCTCCTCGCTCAGCCTGCGCACCATGTCGAGCGCCGCGTCGTACGGGGTCCGGCCGTCGCCGTCGAGCAGCTTCACCGGGACCCGGCGGAGCTGATTGGCCCGGTGGATCTGGAGCACGATCTGCTCGACGCGCGCGTCGATCTCGGAGCCCACGTCGGCGTCGGCCGCCTGTGCGACGACCAGTGGCATCACCGGCCGGTTGACCTTGTACTGGTCGATCAGCTGCTGCATGAGGTGGAAGACGGCCGAAGCCGCCTCGTTCTCCG
Organism: Streptomyces sp. NBC_01433; assembly: GCF_026340105.1. Taxonomy (NCBI): domain Bacteria; kingdom Bacillati; phylum Actinomycetota; class Actinomycetes; order Kitasatosporales; family Streptomycetaceae; genus Streptomyces; species Streptomyces sp. NBC_01433. The sequence continues at coordinate 4,215,965 of NZ_JAPEPM010000001.1, forward strand.
CACTGTCCTGCCACACCTCGCGTGTCATATGGCCCCCGTGCCTTCCCGTCGCCCGCCGAGCCCCTTCACCCCTCAATAACCGATGGTGCGTGTGTGGCGCAGGCGTTCAGCGGGATCGGTACCGGATTCTCTTCAACGGGGGCCGGATTTCAGGCAGGAAGCGTGACGAAGTCGATCAACTCCTCGACCCGGCCCAGGAGTTGTGGTTCGAGGTCGCGGTAGGAGTGGACCTTGGAGAGGATGTGCTGCCAGGCCGCCCCGGTGTTCTCCGGCCAGCCCAGCGACCGGCACACCCCTGTCTTCCAGTCCTGGCCGCGCGGCACCACCGGCCAGCCCGCGATCCCCACCGACGAGGGCTTCACCGCCTCCCAGACATCGATGTACGGGTGGCCCACCACCAGCACGTTCGCGTCCGACACCTGACCGGCGATCCGGGACTCCTTGGAACCCGGCACCAGATGGTCCACCAGCACCCCCAGCCGGGCGTCCGGCCCCGGCGAGAACTCGCGCACGATCGCCGGGAGGTCGTCGATGCCCTCCAGGTACTCGACCACCACGCCCTCGATCCGCAGGTCGTCGCCCCACACCCGCTCGACCAGCTCCGCGTCGTGCCGGCCCTCCACATAGATCCGCCCGGCCCGCGCCACCCGCGCCCGCGCGCCGGGCACCGCCACCGAACCCGAGGCCGTACGGGCGGGCCGGACGGGACCGGCGGCCGACGGGCGTACGAGCGTGACGACCCGGCCCTCCAGCAGGAAGCCGCGCGGCTCCATCGGGAACACCCGGTGCTTGCCGAAGCGGTCCTCCAGGGTGACCGTCGGGCCCTGGGCCGTCTTCTCGCAGCGGATCACCGCACCGCAGAAGCCGGTGGCGACCTCCTCCACGACCAGATCGGGCTCGGCGGGGACCTCGGGGGCGGGGGCGGACTTCTTCCACGGCGGGGTCAGGTCCGGCTGATAGCTGCGCATGGCACGACGATAAGACCGACCGGCACCGTGGGCGGCCTCTCACGACACGCCGAAGCGCTCCGCCAGCCGGTCCCGCTGCGCCCGTACGAACGCCGCGTCCACCACCGCCCCGTGACCCGGTACGTACAGCGCGTCCTCGCCGCCCAGCGCCAGCAGCCTGTCCAGCGCGGCCGGCCAGCGGGAGGTGACCGCGTCCGGGCCCGCCTGCGGTTCGCCGGACTCCTCGACCAGGTCGCCGCAGAGCACCACCGCCGGCTCCCCGTCCGACCCCGGCACCAGCGCCGCCAGATCGTGGCCGCTGTGCGCCGGACCGACATCGGCCAGCAGTACCCGCCGGCCGCCCCCGAGGTCGAGCGTCCACTCCCCGCACACCTCGTGGTGCGGAGCCACCAGGACATCCACCGCCTGCGCGGCCAGCTCCTCGGGCACCCCGTGGCGTACCGCGGAGGCGCGCAGACCGTCCGCCTCGCGGTCGAGGAGACCGGAGATGCCGGCCGCCCCGTATACCTGGACCCCGGCGAACGCCGCGGTGCCCAGCACGTGATCGAAATGCGGGTGGCTCAGTGCGACATGTGTCACCCTGCGGCCGAGCAACGCCTCCGCCTGCGTCCGCAGCCCGACGCCCTCACGCAGCGTCGACCCGGTGTCGTAGAGCAGCGCCCCGCCCGCTCCGGCCACCAGCGCGACCGTCGCATCCCACCCGGGAAGCCGCCGCCGGCCCACACCGTTGCCCAACCGCTCCCAGCCGAACTCTTCCCAAGAGACGTCCATGCGGCGACGCTATCGGCAACGACCTGCGCAGTCTCGCGGTAGCGTGGCCGGTCGCCCTTGCCTGGGGGGCACCCCGCCCCCGTACACTGGCCGGGGGGATTGCTGGCACTCGAACGCACAGAGTGCCAGGCAGACACCGGAGACGACAGCTGGAGGTGTGCGCGATGCTCAGCGAACGCAGACTCGAAGTGCTGCGCGCCATCGTCCAGGACTATGTCGGCACCGAGGAGCCCGTCGGCTCCAAGGCGCTCACGGAGCGGCACAAGCTCGGGGTCTCCCCGGCCACCATCCGCAACGACATGGCCGTGCTGGAGGACGAGGGCTTCATCGCCCAGCCGCACACGAGCGCGGGGCGCATCCCGACGGACAAGGGCTACCGGCTCTTCGTCGACCGGCTGGCGGGCGTCAAGCCGCTGTCCTCGCCGGAGCGCCGCGCCATTCAGAATTTCCTCGACGGCGCGGTCGACCTCGACGATGTCGTGGGCCGCACCGTACGGCTGCTCGCGCAGCTGACCCGGCAGGTCGCCGTCGTGCAGTACCCCTCGCTGACCCGCTCGACGGTGCGGCACGTGGAGCTGCTGGCGCTGGCCCCCGCCCGGCTGATGCTGGTCCTGATCACCGACACCGGCCGGGTCGAACAGCGTATGATCGACTGCCCCGCGCCGTTCGGTGAGACCTCTCTCGCCGATCTGCGGGCCCGGCTCAACAGCCGGGTCGTGGGACGCCGCTTCGCGGATGTTCCGCAACTGGTGCAGGAGCTGCCGGAATCCTTCGACAGCGAGGACCGGGGCACCGTCTCCACGGTGCTCTCCGTCCTTCTCGAAACGCTGGTCGAGGAGACGGAGGAGCGGCTGATGATCGGCGGCACCTCCAACCTCACCCGCTTCGGGCACGACTTCCCGGTGATGATCCGGCCGGTGCTGGAAGCACTGGAGGAGCAGGTCGTGCTGCTGAAGCTGCTCGGTGAGGCAACGGACTCGGGCATGACCGTACGTATCGGGCACGAGAACGCCCATGAGGGGCTCAACTCCACGTCCGTCGTCGCGGTCGGCTACGGTTCGGGCGACGAGGCAGTCGCCAAACTCGGCGTGGTCGGACCGACCCGCATGGACTACCCCGGAACGATGGGAGCGGTACGCGCAGTGGCACGTTACGTCGGACAGATCCTGGCGGATTCGTAAGTGGCCACGGACTACTACGCCGTACTAGGCGTGCGCCGCGACGCATCTCAGGACGAGATCAAGAAGGCATTCCGGCGGCTCGCCCGCGAGCTGCACCCGGATGTCAACCCGGATCCGAAGACCCAGGAGCGGTTCAAGGAGATCAACGCCGCTTACGAGGTGTTGTCGGATCCGCAGAAGAAGCAGGTCTACGACCTCGGCGGCGACCCGCTGTCCGCCTCCGGCGGAGGTGGCGCGGGCGGATTCGGACAAGGTGGCTTCGGCAACTTCTCCGACATCATGGACGCGTTCTTCGGTACGGCATCGCAGCGCGGACCCCGTTCGCGCACCCGGCGCGGCCAGGACGCGATGATCCGGCTGGAGATCGACCTCTCCGAGGCCGCCTTCGGCACCACCAAGGACATCCAGGTCGACACGGCGGTCGTCTGTACGACGTGCAGTGGCGAGGGCGCGGCCCCCGGCACCTCCGCCCAGACCTGTGACATGTGCCGCGGTCGCGGCGAGGTCTCCCAGGTCACCCGGTCCTTCCTGGGCCAGGTCATGACCTCGCGGCCCTGCCCGCAGTGCCAGGGCTTCGGTACGGTCGTGCCGACGCCCTGCCCGGAGTGCGCCGGTGACGGCCGCATCCGCTCGCGGCGCACGCTCACCGTGAAGATCCCCGCGGGCGTCGACAACGGCACCCGCATCCAGCTCGCGGGCGAGGGCGAGGTCGGCCCCGGCGGCGGACCGGCCGGCGATCTGTACGTCGAGATCCACGAGCTCTCGCACGCGGTGTTCCAGCGGCGTGGCGACGATCTGCACTGCACGGTCACCATCCCGATGACGGCCGCCTCGCTCGGCACCAAGGTGCCGCTGGAGACGCTCGACGGCCTGGAGGAGATCGATATCAGGCCGGGCACCCAGTCCGGTCAGTCGGTGCCGCTGCACGGGCGCGGGATCACGCATCTGCGCGGCGGTGGCCGGGGCGACCTGATCGTGCATGTCGAAGTACTGACCCCGTCCAAGCTGGACTCGGAGCAGGAGCGACTGCTGCGCGAGCTGGCGAAGCTGCGCGGCGAGGAACGGCCCATCGGCCAGTTTCAGCCAGGTCAGCAAGGGCTGTTCTCCCGGCTGAAGGACGCTTTCAACGGCCGCTGAACCGGTCTCGGCCTGTCACCGCACCGCCCGTCGGTCTCGTACCGGCGGGCGGTGCTGCGTACAGCGGTATACCGGTCATGCCGTCTCATGGCTGATTCGGCCCTGTGTGCCGGACATGGCACGATGCGGTCATGTCCTCCGAGTTGACCGATCTCTGCCGGTATCCGATCGTGCAGGCCCCGATGGCGGGCGGTGTCTCGTCCCCGGAGCTCGTCGGGGCCGTCGCCGACGCCGGCGGGCTCGGGTTCCTCGCCGCCGGGTACAAGACGACGGACGGCATGTACAACGAGATCAAGCAGGTGCGCAGGCTGACCGGCGGGCCGTTCGGCGTCAACCTCTTCATGCCGCAGCCCGCCCTCGCCGATCCGAGCGCCGTCGAGGTCTACTGCCATCAGCTCGCCGGTGAGGCCGTCTGGTACGAGACCCCGCTCGGCGACCCGGACACCAGCGGCGACGACGGCTACGAGGCCAAGGTCGCGATCCTCCTGGAGGACCCGGTCCCCGCGGTCTCCTTCACCTTCGGCTGCCCCACCCGCGACACACTGGACGCCTTCGCCAAGGCGGGCACGTACACCGTCGTGACGGTCACCACCGCCGAGGAGGCGCAGGGCGCCCAGCGGGCGGGCGCCGACGCCGTCTGCGTCCAGGGCGTCGAGGCGGGCGGCCACCAGTCCACGCACCGCGACGACCCGCAGGCGGACAACACCGGCATCGGGCTGCTCTCCCTCGTCGCCCAGGTCCGCGAGACGGTCCAGCTGCCCGTCATCGCGGCGGGCGGGCTGATGCGCGGCTCCCAGATCGCCGGGGTGCTCGCGGCGGGCGCGGACGCGGCCCAGCTCGGCACGGCGTTCCTGGCCTGCCCGGAGTCCGGGGCGCATCCGCTGCACAAGCAGGCCCTGACCAACCCCCTGTTCGTCCGCACGGCGCTGACCCGGGCGTTCTCCGGCCGCCCGGCCCGCGGCCTGGTCAACCGCTTCGTGACCGAGCACGGCCCGTACGCCCCCGCCGCCTACCCGCAGGTGCACTATGTGACGAGCGGGCTGCGCAAGGCGGCCGCCCGCACCGGGGACGCCCAGGGCATGGCACTGTGGGCCGGACAAGGGCACCGGATGGCACGCGAGCTGCCCGCCGGAGAGCTGATCGACCTGCTCGCCACCGAACTGGAAGCCGCCCGGGTGGCGTTGAGCGGAAGGAGTGCCCAGTGACGGCACCGGTCTTCGTCGTCGAACGGATGCCCAGCGGGCCCGAGTTCGTCCTGGACGGCCCCGAAGGGCGGCACGCCGTCTCCGTGCGGCGGCTGCACGCCGGTGAGGACGTCGTCCTGACGGACGGTCTGGGCCGGTGGGCGGAGGGCGTCGTACGGGCCGCCGAGGGCAAGGACCGGCTGGTGATCACGGACCTCACGACCGTTCACGAGGAGTCCGCACCCACCCCCCGTATCACCGTCGTCCAGGCCCTGCCCAAGGGTGACCGCGGCGAGGTCGCGGTGGAGACGATGACGGAGACGGGCATCGACGCCGTTGTCCCGTGGCAGGCCGCGCGCTGCATCACGCAGTGGAAGGGCGACCGCGGCCTCAAGTCCCTGGCGAAGTGGCGCGCTACGGCCAGGGAGGCGGGAAAGCAGTCGCGCCGGGTGCGGTTCCCCGAGATCACGGAGGCGATGACGACCAAGCAGGTCGCCGCCCTGCTGGCCGCGGCGGACTTCGCGGGCGTGCTGCACGAGGACCGGGACTGCGACAGCGAGCCGCTCGCCACCGCCGAACTCCCGGCGCGCGGCGAGATCGTGCTCGTCGTCGGCCCGGAGGGCGGCGTCTCCCCGCAGGAACTCGCCGCCTTCGCCGAGGCGGGCGCGCGGCCCTACCGGCTGGGCCGCAGCGTGCTGCGCACCTCCACGGCGGGGACGGCCGCCGCCGCCCTGCTGCTGGGGCGCACCGGACGCTGGGGCTGAGGGGCCGGAAGGGCGAAGTCCGGGTGCTTCGGGGGCTGTTGCGACCTGGACCGGCAGGTTCCGAGCCGGACCGGCATGTTCCGCCCCGTGACCGGGCGTGTCCCGAACCGGACCGGGCTGTTCCGACCCTGACCGGGCAGGCCCCGACTCCGACCGGGCGACGGACTGTCAGACCCGTTACGTAGGGTGAGGTCATGTCCAACGAGTCGCCTCTGATCATGAGCCTGCGCACCGCGGTCGACGCGGCGCCGGGCGACGTACCCCTGCGGCTGCATCTGGCCGAACTGCTGCTGGGCGAGGGGCAGTCCGAGGCCGCGGTCGCCCAGGCCGCCGTGGCGCTCCAGCACGCACCGGGGGACGAGGCGGCGCGCGGGCTGATGATGCGCGCGATGGGGATGCCGCGGCCGAAGGCGGAGGAACAGCCGCAGCCGCGGTCGGCGCCGCGGTCCGATCTCGGGACAGCGGCACCGGAACCAGCACCGGTACCGGCCCCCGCCCCGGACTTCGACTGGAAAGCCGCGGAGAACGAGATCAAGGACGCCGTTCCGCCGCGCTTCGTGACGCCGCTGCCGTTGCCGCCCGAGGCGCGGCAGCCCGGAGGCCCCCTGGAGGCGCCGCTCGCCGGGGACGGCGGCGGAGATGACGCCTCGGCCTGGGACACGGAGGCACCCACCCTGCGGCTCGACGACGTCGGCGGCATGTACGAGGTCAAGGACCGCCTCGAAGCGGCCTTCCTCGCCCCGATGCGCAACCCCGAACTGCGCAAGCTGTACGGCAAGAGCCTGCGCGGCGGCCTCCTGCTGTACGGCCCGCCCGGCTGCGGCAAGACGTTCATCGCCCGCGCCGTCGCGGGCGAACTCGGTGCCCGGTTCCTCTCCGTCTCGGTCGACGACGTCCTCGACATGTGGGTCGGCAATTCCGAACGCAACATGCACGAGGTCTTCGAGACCGCCCGCCGCCAGGCGCCCTGTGTGGTGTTCCTGGACGAACTGGACGCGCTGGGCGCCAAGCGCAGCCGTACCGCGAGCGGCGGCATGCGCAACACGGTCAACCAGCTCCTCACCGAACTCGACGGGGTCGACGGCGCCAACGAGGGCGTGTTCGTGCTCGCCGCCACCAATGTCCCCTGGGACGTGGACATCGCGCTGCGCAGGCCGGGCCGCCTCGACCGCACCCTGCTCGTCCTGCCGCCCGACGCCGCCGCACGCGAGGCGATCCTCCGCTACCACCTGCGCGAGCGGCCCATCGAATCGGTGGACCTGGGCAAACTGGCCAGGGCCACCGAGGACTTCTCCGGCGCCGACCTCGCCCATCTCTGCGAGTCCGCGTCCGAGACCGCCCTGCTCGACTCGGCCCGCACCGGCACGGTCCGGCTGATCAACATGAAGGACCTGCTGGCGGCGGCGAAGACCGTACGGCCCTCCACCGAACCGTGGTTCGCGACAGCCCGCAACGTCGCGATGTTCGCCAACGACGGTGGCAGCTACGACGACCTGCTGGCCCACCTGAAGAAGAAGCGCCGACTGTGACCACTTCGCACCCCCTCACCGAGCAGGCGTACGCCCTCCATTCGCTGGGCCGGTACGACGAGGCCAAGGCGCTGCTGGCGCGCCGGCTCGCGGAGGACCCCGACGACGGCCGGGCCTGGGTCCAGCTCGCCCGCTGCCATCTGAGCCTGCGGGAGTACGCGGAGGTCATCACCACCACCGGCGAGGCGCTGCGGGCCGATCCGGAGGACTGGGACGCGCTGATCGTGCGCACCTACGGGCTGCGCCGCACGAGCCGCCGCGACGAGGCACTGGCCGCCGCCCAGGAAGCCGTCCGGCTCGCCCCCGAGTCGTCGTCGGCGCACGTCGCGCTGTCCGAGGCGGTCATGGCCTGGCAGGAGCGCTGGCCCGAGGCGTTCGCGGTGGCCGAGCAGGCGGTCCGGCTCGGCCCCGAGTACACCGGGGCGTACTACGGACTCTGGAAGGCGTCGCTGGTGGTGGGCCGGGCCGACGCCCGCGATTTCGCGGTACGGCAGACCCTGCGGCTGGATCCGGAGGACGCGTGGGCGCTGGAGGAGTTCGCGAACGCGCAGAGCGCCGCGAAGGACGTCCGGCTTCCGGCGAAGGCGTCGGCGTACGCCGACGCGCTCACCGCGGATCCGGGCTCCGCGCTGCTGCGCGCCAAGCTGGACCTGACCGTGTTCCGGATGCTGCGCGGCACCCGCTGGCTCGCGGTGCTCAGCCTCTGTATCGCGGGCGTGTCGATTGACCTCTTCCCGGCCGAGGGCGAGGCACCCAGGGAGCTGCCCCTGTCGCTCGGCACCCGGCTGTACGCGATCGCGCTGATGGCCGTGGCCTGGGGTCTCGGCGCCCTGCTCCGCTACCGCCGGCTGCGCAACGGGATCCGGCTCACCCTCCGGTCCCTGCTGAGCCGGATGTTCTGGGCGAGACTGGTGCTCGCGCAGGCGGTGTGGGGGACGCTGCTGGCGGTCGTGATCGCCCTCGTGCCGTGGAGCGAACGCGGCATCCCTCAGGTGCTGTTCTGGACGGGCCTGATACCGGTCCTGCTGACGATCTGGTTCGACCGGCCGCGCAAGAAGTGATCCGGACCGGCCCGGATAGCATGCCCGTGTACTGATCACCGACGACCGAGGAGACCCGGCCATGGCGGGAGAGCCGCAGACCGACTGCCTGTTCTGCAAGATCGTCTCGGGAGACATCCCGGCGACCATCGTCCGCGAGAGCGAGACGACCGTCGCCTTCCGCGACATCAACCCGCAGGCCCCGACGCACGTCCTGGTCATCCCCAAGGCGCACTACCCGGACGCCGCCTCGCTCGCCGCCGCCGAACCGCAGATCGCCGCGGACATGCTGCGCGAGGCCGGTCAGGTCGCCGCCGACGAGAAGCTCGACGGGAGCGGCTACCGGCTGGTCCTCAACACCGGCTCCGGCGCCGGCCAGACCGTCTTCCACGCCCACGCCCATGTACTGGGAGGCCGCGGCCTCCAGTGGCCCCCCGGATAGCGGGCGCACCCACCCATGTCCGTACGAGAACTGGTGGTGCTCGGCACCGCCAGCCAGGTCCCCACCCGGCACCGCAACCACAACGGCTATCTCCTGCGCTGGGACGGTGAGGGCATCCTCTTCGATCCCGGCGAGGGGACCCAGCGCCAGATGCTCCGGGCCGGCGTCGCCGCGCACGACATCAACCGGATCTGCGTCACGCACTTCCACGGCGACCACTCGCTGGGCCTGGCCGGAGTGATCCAGCGGATCAACCTGGACCAGGTGCCGCACCCCGTCACCGCGCACTACCCGGCGAGCGGGCAGCACTTCTTCGAGCGGCTGCGGTACGCGACCGCCTACCGCGAGTCCGTCGAGCTGATCCAGGCGCCCATCGCCGCCGACGGGGTGCTGGCCACCACGGACACGTACACCCTCGACACCCACCGGCTCTCGCACCCCGTCGAGTCGTACGGCTACCGGCTGACCGAACCCGACACCCGGCGCATGCTGCCCGCCAAGCTCGCCGAGCACGGTATCCGGGGCCCGGACGTCGGCCGGATCCAGCGCGAGGGAGCGCTCGGCGCGATCACGCTCGACGAGGTCTCCGAGCACCGGCGCGGACAGCGGTTCGCGTTCATCATGGACACCAGGCTCTGCGACGGCGTGTACGCGCTCGCCGAGGGCTGCGACATGCTGGTCATCGAGTCGACGTTCCTCGACGAGGACGAACGGCTGGCCACCGACCACGGGCACCTGACCGCCGGACAGGCGGCCCGGGTGGCGAGGGAAGCGGGCGTACGGCACCTCGTGCTGACCCACTTCTCGCAGCGGTACAACGACCCGGGGCTCTTCGAGACCCAGGCCCGCGCCGCAGGGTTCGAGGGCGGCCTCACCGTCGCCCAGGACCTGATCCGGGTACCGCTGCCCACCAGGCACCTCTGAATCACGGCAGCACCCGAAACACCGCGGCAGCACCCGAACCACGGCAGTACCCGGAACACACCAGCACCACCATTTGTGAGCGAGACGACGTGCACCTCCCCAAGGCAGAACTCCACCTCCACATCGAAGGCACCCTCGAACCCGAGCTGGCCTTCGCGCTCGCGAGACGCAACGGGGTGAAGCTGCCGTACGCCACCACCGAGGAGCTGCGCACCGCCTACCTCTTCGACGACCTCCAGACCTTCCTCGACCTGTACTACGCGCTGATGGCGGTGCTGCGGACCGAGGACGACTTCACCGAACTCGCCGACGCCTACCTCACCCGCGCCGCCGCCCAGGGCGTACGGCACGCGGAGATCTTCTTCGACCCGCAGGCGCACACCGCGCGCGGCGTCCCGATCGGCAGCGTGATCGAGGGACTCGGCAGGGCGCTGGAGCGCAGCGAGGAGACGCACGGCATCTCCACCCAGCTGATCCTGTGCTTCCTGCGCGACCGGTCGGCCGCATCGGCGCTGGAGACCCTGGAGGCGGCGAAGCCGTATCTGCACCGGATCAGCGCCGTCGGCCTGGACTCGGCGGAGGTCGGCCACCCGCCCGCCAAGTTCCGCGAGGTGTACGAGGCGGCCGGGGCGCTCGGGCTGCGCAAGGTCGCCCACGCGGGGGAGGAGGGCCCGCCGGAGTACATCCGCGAGGCCCTGGACGTCCTGGGCGTCGAGCGCGTCGACCACGGACTGCGCTGCATGGAGGACCCCGGCCTGGTACGGCGGCTGGTCGCGGACCGGATCCCGCTCACGCTCTGCCCGCTGTCCAACGTACGGCTGCGCGCCATCGACATCCTGGAGGATCACCCCCTGCGGGAGATGATGGCCGCCGGGCTGCTCTGCACGGTGAACTCCGACGACCCCGCCTACTTCGGCGGGTACGTCGGAGACACCTTCCACGCGGTCCACGAGGCGCTCGCCCTGGACCACGAACAGCTGCGCACGCTGGCCCGCAACTCCTTCGAGGCGGCCTTCCTCGACCACGACGAGGAGCGCAGGGCGCGCTACCTCTCCGAGGTCGAGGCGTACGCGTTCGACTGACCGGACCCGTCCGCCGGACCGGCCGTCCGGAACGCGTTCCGGCCCAGGCGCCTGCGGCGCAGCGCGGGCACCGCGAGTTCCGTGACGGCCTGTTCCGGCGAACCGAGCTTGGGCACGGCGCCGGGCAGGCCACCGGTGGTCGCGGCGAGCAGCGCGGCCGGGGCACCACCGCGACGGCGGACCGAACCGGGCACCAGCGGACGGCCACCGGCGTGCAGCGCGACGGCGGTGACCGGCGCCGCCACCAGCAGCGTGACCGCTCCCAGGACCAGGCCCATCGCCCGGTAACCGGCCTGCTCGGAGAGCACACTGCCCAGGAGCGGACCGCAGGCCACCCCGACGGACGAGGCCGAACCCGCGAGGACCGCCCAGCGACCGCGTATGTCCAGCGAGGCGGCGAGGCCGATCAGATACGACAGGACCACCGGGTAGACGGTGTTCCACAGGATCTCGCCGGTCGCGAACGAACCGAGGTCCCGCGCCGAGGAACTGAGCACGATGCTCACCGCGATGATCATCGTGCCGAGACCGATCGGCACCGCCCTGCCGAGCCGCGCGCCCAGCATCCCGGCACCCATCACGCCGAGCAGCCCGGCGCCGAGCGCGGCGGCGAACACCGCGCCGATGGTGACCTCGGAGAGCCCCACCTGCACGACACCGATGCGGCTGCTCACACCCCACAGCGCGTTCTGCGCCATGGACCAGATGAGCATCCCGGCCGCCAGCACCAGACCGGAGCGGCGGTGCGGCAGCCGCCCGGAGACCTGCGCCGGGCTCTGCGCCGCCGTGGCGGTGCCGAGCCGTGCGGTGGCGGGCCAGACGAGCAGGGCGACCAGCGCGATCGACGCGAACGGCAGCCGGTGGCCGCCGCCCAGGTGCGGGATCGTCAGATAGAGGGCGCCCGCGGTCGCGGAGACGGTGAGCAGCCCGAGCGACGACGTCCGGTGCGGGTCGCGCTGGGCGGCGATCCCGGCCGCGGCGACGGCGGTCGCCGTACCGGAACCGAGGCCACCGATCATCGAGCCCAGGACCACCAGCGGAACGGACCCGGCCAGCGCGGCACAGCCGTAGCCCAGTATCGCCAGTGTCAGTCCGATACGTGCCGGTCGCCGCGCCCCCCAGCGCTCGACGCGGCCCGCCAGAGTGAAACCGGCACAGGCCGAACTCAGCAGAAGAGCACTGCCGACCAGGCCCGCCTGGGCCGCGCTGAGGCCCAGATAGAGGCTGAGCCGGCCGACGATGGTGGGGAGCAGATAGGCGGCGAGGTAACCGGCGGTGAACACGGCAACCAAGGGCCACGCGGCGCGAGGGCGCGAGGACATGGGCGTTCCTGAAGACATGCCTGAGAAGGCAGGGGGTGGCAAGGCGGGGAGGGTGAAGACAGGGGGGTGAAGACAGGGGTGGGGCAAGGGGGAAAAGCGGAAAATGAGGGGAGATGGGGCACTCGTCGGTAACAGCCCCCAACGGTGCTCGCGGGCCAATTTGTATCAAGTGCTCCCAGTCGATCGAAAGCCGCTCAAGTGTGATCTAGGTCACTTATGCGTTTATGCACTCCAGAGCCGGGTAACAGCGCATGTTTATGCAGGTCAGGTCGGTCTCAGCGGCACGGCGTGAACGCCCCCTCCGGCGACGCGAATCGGGCACACTGGCCGGATCGCGCAGGGAACGCGCGGACCAGATCCGCCACGGCCGGGGAGCGCACGGTGAGCACAGACATTCCAGGCATCGACCCGCTGCTGGCGCTGCGCGCCCCGCAGGATCCCGCGTGCGACGTCTTCCTGACCGGCACGGTCTTCCTCGACATCGTCTTCACCGGGCTGGACAGCGCCCCGGTGCGCGGCACCGAGTCCTGGGCGCGGGGCATGGGCTCCAGCCCCGGCGGCGTCGCCAACATGGCCACCGCCCTCGCCCGGCTCGGCCTGCACACCTCACTGGCCGCGGCCTTCGGCGACGACCACTACGGGGAGTACTGCTGGGACGCCCTCGAACAGGGCGAAGGCATCGACCTGTCGATGTCCCACACCGTCCCGGGCTGGCACTCGCCGGTCACGGTCTCCATGGCCTACGAGGGCGAGCGGACGATGGTCTCCCACGGCCACGAGGCGCCGGCCCCCGCCATGGCCACCGTGCCCGGCCCGACGTTCCCGCACTGCCCGCCGCGCGCACGGGCCGCCGTCGCCTCACTCGTCCCGGGCCGCAGCGAACCCTGGGTGGCCTCCGCCGCCCGGCACGGCGCCCGGATCTTCGCCGACGTCGGCTGGGACGAGACCGGCCGCTGGGACCTGGACGGGCTGCCGGACCTGGCGCACTGCGAGGCGTTCCTGCCCAACGCCGAGGAGGCGATGCGCTACACCCGCACCGACTGCCCGCGAGCCGCCGCCCACGCGCTCGCCGACCGCGTACCCCTCGCCGTGGTCACCCTGGGCGCGGAAGGCGCGTACGCGGCCGACGGGCGGACCGGCGCCACGGCCGAGGTGCCCGCCATCGCCGTGGCGGCACTCGATCCGACCGGGGCCGGTGATGTCTTCGTCGCCGGGTTCGTCACCGGGACCCTCGCCAACTGGCCGCTGTCCGACCGGCTGGCCTTCGCCGGGCTGACCGCGGCCCTCTCGGTGCAGGAGTTCGGCGGCTCGCTGTCCGCGCCCGGCTGGGCGGAGATCGCCGCCTGGTGGCAGCAGGTGCGCACCTGCGCCGATCAGGATCCGGCCGCGCTGGAGCGGTACGCGTTCCTCCAGGAACTGCTGCCCGCCGCCGCCCGCCCATGGCCGCTGCGCCGCGCGGTGCCGACGATCGGCTTCCGTCAGTGAGCCGGTGAACCGGTGAACACGTGCCCGGTAAAACCTCTCGGTGTTGTCGGTGGTGAGTCGTAGGCTTGGTAATCCAGAGGTTGTCGAGCAGCGAGAACCCTGCAACGGGAGGTATGCGCAGGCCCGAGGGCCGGCCCATGACTCAGACACCCACACAGCCGCAGGCGCGTGCCCAGATCAGGATTCCGGCCGCACACCCCATGGTGATGCTCCTGGGATCGGGCGACTCGCTGCTGCGCGTGATCGAAACGGCTTTCCCGGCGGCCGACATCCATGTCCGGGGCAACGAGATCAGTGCCACGGGCGAGGCAGCCGATGTCGCCCTGATCCAGCGCTTGTTCGACGAGATGATGCTGGTGCTCCGCACCGGGCAGCCGATGACGGAGGACGCAGTGGAACGGTCGATCGCCATGCTCCGGGCGAGCGGCAACGGGCAGGGGGACCCGCACGGCGAGACACCCGCCGAGGTGCTCACACAGAACATCCTCTCCAGCCGCGGCCGCACCATCCGCCCCAAGACCCTCAACCAGAAGCGGTACGTCGACGCGATCGACAAGCACACGATCGTCTTCGGCATCGGACCCGCCGGTACGGGCAAGACCTACCTCGCCATGGCGAAGGCGGTCCAGGCCCTCCAGTCCAAGCAGGTCAGCCGGATCATCCTGACCCGGCCCGCCGTCGAGGCGGGGGAGCGGCTCGGCTTCCTGCCGGGCACGCTCTTCGACAAGATCGACCCGTATCTGCGCCCGCTCTACGACGCCCTGCACGACATGCTCGACCCCGACTCGATCCCGCGGCTGATGGCGGCGGGCACGATCGAGGTGGCGCCGCTGGCTTATATGCGTGGCCGGGCGCAACCGGTCTTCACGAACGTCCTGACGCCGGACGGCTGGTGCCCCATCGGCGATCTCCGGGTCGGTGACCTCGTCATCGGGTCGAACGGCGAGCCGACCCCGGTGCTGGGCGTCTACCCGCAGGGCGAGAAGGACATCTACCGCGTCAGCGCACAGGACGGCTCCTGGACGCTGTGCTGCGGCGAGCACCTGTGGACCGTTCGCACGGCCTCCGACCGCCGCCGTGACAAGCCGTGGCGGGTCCTGGAGACCCAGGAGATGATCGGCGACCTCCGCGCGGGGCACGCCCGCCGTTACGAGCTGCCGATGCTGACCGCGCCGGTGAGCCATCCCGAGCGTGACGTTCCCATGGACCCGTACGCGCTGGGGCTCCTGCTCGGCGACCGATGCCTCACCGGCTCCACCACGCCGTCGTACGCCACGGCCGACCCGGAGCTGGCCGAGGCACTGGAGGGAGCCCTCATGGGCGTCACCCTGCGGCACCGGGGCGGGCAGGACTACGTACTGAACCGGATCAAGGCGCCGGGCGACGTGGTCACCCTGGAGAACCCGGTCACCGGCATTCTGCGTCGGCTGGACCTGCTGGGGACCCGGTCGCACTCCAAGTTCGTCCCGGACGACTATCTCCTCAACTCCGCCGAAGTACGCCTCGGAGTGCTGCAGGGGCTCCTCGACTCCGACGGCGGTCCGGTCACGCAGGCGGACCGCGCCTGCCGTATCCAGTACTCGACGTCGTCGATCGCCCTGCGGGACGATGTGATCGCCCTCGTGCGGTCGCTGGGAGGCGTCGCGTACACGCGCCGCCGCGCCGCCGAAGGGCGGGCACCCGGCTTCGCCCAGGGGCGGGAGGTGCACCACCGTTACGACGCCCACGTCATCGATATCCGTCTTCCCGAGGGCATCGAGCCCTTCCGTCTCGCCCGCAAGGCGGACACGTACCACGCTGCCGGGGGCGGCGGACGTCCCATGCGCTTCATCGACAGCATCGAGCCGACGGGCCGTGAGGAGGCCGTTTGCATTCAGGTGGCGGCCGAGGATTCGCTCTACGTCACCCAGGACTATCTGCTGACGCACAACACCCTGAATGACGCCTTCATCATTCTCGACGAGGCGCAGAACACCAGCGCCGAGCAGATGAAGATGTTCCTCACCCGGCTCGGTTTCGACTCGAAGATCGTCGTCACCGGTGACGTCACCCAGGTCGACCTGCCGAGCGGCACGAAGAGTGGTCTGCGGCAGGTCCAGGAGATCCTGGAGGGTGTCCAGGACGTGCACTTCTCCCGGCTCACCTCCCAGGATGTCGTCCGGCACAAGCTGGTCGGCCGTATCGTCGACGCGTACGAGAAGTACGACAGCCGAGACAGCCACAACGGGAAGTAGTCGCAGCGCACCATGTCGATCGACGTCAACAACGAGTCCGGAACCGAGGTCGACGAGCAGGCGATCCTCGACATCGCCCGCTACGCGCTCGCCCGGATGCGGATCCACCCGCTGTCCGAACTCTCGGTGATCGTGGTGGACACCGACGCCATGGAGCAGCTCCACATCCAGTGGATGGACCTCCCCGGTCCGACGGATGTCATGTCCTTCCCGATGGACGAACTGCGTCCGCCCTCCAAGGACGAGGAGGAGCCCCCGCAGGGGCTCCTCGGTGACATCGTGCTCTGCCCGGAGGTCGCGAAGAAGCAGGGTGAAGAGGCGGAGACCCAGCACTCCATGGACGAGGAGCTTCAGCTCCTCACCGTCCATGGAGTGCTGCATCTGCTGGGCTACGACCACGAGGAGCCGGACGAGAAGGCCGAGATGTTCGGCCTTCAGGCGGCCATCGTCGACGGCTGGCGCGGCGAGCACGGACTCACCGGCGCGTCGCCCGCCCCCACCGTCTCGTGAGCCTCCCGCTCATCACCGGTGCCGTCCTGCTGGTCGTCGTCGGCTGGCTGGCGGCCTGCGCGGAGACGGGCATCGCCCGCACGTCGAGCTTCCGGGCGGCGGAGGCGGTACGGGCGGGGCGGCGCGGCAGCGCGAAGCTGGCGCAGATCGCGGCCGACCCGACCCGCTACCTCAATGTCGCCCTGCTGGTGCGGGTCGCCTGCGAGATGTCCGCCGGGGTACTCGTCACGTACGCCTGCCTGAAGGAGTTCCCCGAGACCTGGGAGGCCCTGGCCGTCGCCATGGGGGTGATGGTCCTCGTCAGCTATGTCGCCATCGGCGTCTCCCCGCGCACCATCGGCCGCCAGCACCCGCTGAACACCGCGACGGCGGCGGCGTACGTCCTGCTGCCGCTGGCCAGGATCATGGGCCCGATCCCCCAGCTGCTGATCCTCCTCGGCAACGCGCTGACGCCCGGCAAGGGGTTCCGCAAGGGCCCGTTCGCCAGCGAGGCGGAGCTGCGGGCGATGGTCGACCTCGCGGAGGCGGAGTCGCTGATCGAGGACGACGAGCGCCGCATGGTGCACTCGGTCTTCGAGCTGGGTGACACGCTCGTACGCGAAGTGATGGTGCCGCGCACCGACCTGGTCTGCATCGAGCGCTACAAGACGATCCGTCAGGCCCTGACGCTCGCCCTGCGCTCCGGTTTCTCGCGGATCCCGGTCACCGGGGAGAACGAGGACGACATAGTCGGCATCGTCTATCTCAAGGACCTGGTCCGCAAGACGCACATCAACCGGGAGTCGGAGGCCGATCTGGTCTCCACGGCGATGCGGCCCGCGGCGTTCGTGCCGGACACGAAGAACGCCGGGGACCTGCTGCGGGAGATGCAGCAGGACCGCAGCCATGTCGCGGTCGTCATCGACGAGTACGGCGGCACGGCGGGCATCGTCACGATCGAGGACATCCTGGAGGAGATCGTCGGCGAGATCACCGACGAGTACGACCGCGAACTCCCGCCGGTCCAGGAGCTGGAGAACGGCTGCTACCGGGTGACCGCACGCCTCGACATCGGCGACCTCGGCGAGCTGTTCGGGATCGACGAGTACGACGACGAGGACGTGGAGACGGTCGGCGGACTTCTCGCGAAGGCGCTCGGCCGGGTCCCGATCGCCGGTGCCTCCGCGGTGGTCGACCTGCCCGACAGCAGGAAGCTCAGGCTGACCGCGGAGTCCCCGGCGGGCCGCCGGAACAAGATCGTCACGGTGCTGGTGGAGCCGGAAGGGGCACAAGCGGAATGACACCGGAGCGGCTGAGGGCGTTCTGCCTGGAGTTCAACGCGAGCGTGGAGGAGTTCCCGTTCGGTCCGGAGACCTCGGTCTTCAAGGTGCTCGGCAAGATGTTCGCGCTCAGCGCGCTGGACGCACGGCCGCTGACGGTCAATCTGAAGTGCGACCCGGACGAGGCGGTACGGCTCCGGGAGGAGCACGCCGCGATCATCCCCGGCTGGCACATGAACAAGCGCCACTGGAACACGGTGACGGTCTCCGGGGTGCCGGACCGGAAGCTGCGCGAGCTGATCGAGGACTCGTACGACCTGGTGGTGGCGGGCCTGCCGAAAGCGGAACGCCTGCGGCTGGACCGGTCATAGCCCGTCAGCCGCAGCCCGCAGCCCGTACGGCCCTTGAACGGCCGTAGCGCGCCTCACCCACGGTCCTTGAACGGCCCTACGGGCCCGCTCCACGGCGTGACCGGTCGTGGAGCGGGCCCGTAACGCCGGTTCATCCGCGGCGCAGCCCCGCCGCCACCGCCGCACCGGCCACCAGCAGGATCGCCGCGGCCACCGCCACCACCGTCCGTACGCCGTCGAACAGCACGTCCTGCGTCGTCGCCAGCACCCCCAGCAGCGGGATGCCGATGGTGATGCCGACCTGCTGGGTCGTGGTGACCAGCCCCGTCGCCAGGCCCTGCTCCTCGTCCGGGACGCCCGACGTCACCACCAGGCCGTACGAGATGATCGCGCCCAGGTGGCACATGCTCGCCAGCGAGACGGCCACGGTCGCCGTCAGAACGCCCGAGTCCTCGCCGAGTCCCAGCAGCGCGCCGATGAACACGCCCTGGCCGAGCAGCGACAGCGCCAGCGTCCGGCGGGCGCCGATGCGGCCGATGAGCTTCGGGGCGTACGTCCCCGCCACCACCGAGAACACTCCCTGCACCCCGAAGACCAGCCCCGTGCCGAGGGCGGACAGGTCCAGGACCTCCTGGAGGTACAGGGTCAGGACGAACACGACGGTGCTCATCATCGAGAAGGTGATCAGACCGCCCAGATTCCCGAAGGCCACCGTCCGCCGCCTCAGCATCGGGAGCGAGACCAGCGGTGCCGCCGAGCGGGACTCCACGACCACGAAGGCGATCAGCAGGGCCACGCCCAGCACCAGTGTGATCAGGACGTCCGCGCCGCCGAACCCGCGCTCGGCCGCCGTCGACAGGGAGTAGATCAGGGCCAGCAGACCACCGGTCACACTCACCGCGCCCGGCACGTCGAGCTTCGGCCGGTCCGTCGTACGCGACTCGCCGAGCACCTTGGGAGCCAGCACCAGCACCACGGCGGCGGCGATGCTCAGCAGCCCCATCGTGGAACGCCAGCCCAGCGTGTCGGTCAGTACGCCGCCCGCCACCATGCCCACCGTGAAGCCGAGCGAGAGCAGGGTCCCGCTGATCCCCAGCGCCCGGTCCCGCAGCGGGCCCTCCGGGAACGTGGTGGTGAGCAGCGACATCCCGGTCGGCACGATCACGGCCGCGCCGAGCCCCTGCAACGCCCGCCCGGCCAGGAACGAGGCCGGGTCCCAGGCCAGTGTCGCCAGCAGCGAGGAAGCCCCGAACACGACGAGCCCGGCGAGAAACAGCCTGCGCCTGCCGTACAGATCGGCGATCCGGCCGAACAGCAGCAGGAATCCGCCGGACGGCAGGGCGAAGGCGGTGACCGCCCATTGCAGCCCGGACGTGCTCAGGCCCAGGTCCTTGCCGAGTACCGGCAGCGCCACATTCAGTACGGAGAAGTCGAGCGCCACCATGAACTGGGCGGCGCACAGCACGAAGAGGACCAGCCGGGCCCGGCCGGAGAGCCGTTCCGGGGCGTCGGCCGGTGCCGAGGTGCGGGGGGCCGGGGAAGCATGGGAGGCCGGGGAAGGGGGAGTGTCGATCGCCATGGCCCCCACCCTGCGGCGACAGGAATATCCGTGGGGAGCGGGAACTTATCCTGTTGCTCGCACCACCAGGCAGGAGCGCGCACGGACACCAGGGGGAGTACGTGGCCACACCGGCCCAGCACGCGACGGACGGCGTCAAGGCGCACCGGCTCGCCGAACTGCGCGAGTTCCTGATGAGCCGACGGGCCCGGGTCACCCCGGCCGAGGCGGGTCTGCCCGACGGCGGCGCCCGTCGCCGCACCCCCGGGCTGCGCCGCGAGGAGGTCGCCGTCCTCGCCGGGGTGGGCGTCTCCTGGTACCAGTGGCTGGAGCAGGGCCGCGACATCACCGTCTCCCCGCAGGTCCTGGACGCGGTCGCCCGGGTGCTGCGGCTCAGCAGCGCCGAACGCCGCCACCTCTACGCCCTGGCCGGGCTGAACCCGCCCCCGGCCGAGGTCGACCCGGCCCACGCGGACATGTGCGAGGGGCTGACCCGGCTGATAGACGCCTGGATGCCGTTCCCGGCCCACATCATGGACCGCTACTGGAACACCGTGCTGTACAACGACGCGGCCTCGATGGTGCTGGGCATGCGCCCCGGCATCGTGCAGAACTGCCTGATCGCCTTCTTCACCGATCCGGTCTACCGCTCCCGGTCCGGGACCCGCTGGTCCGCGCTCGCCCCGCAGGTCGTGGCGCAGTTCCGGGCCGCCTGCTCGGAGTGCCCGGACGACGAGGGCTTCCGGGCCGTCATCGACGAGGCGAAGGGGGCGAGCGCCGAGTTCGCCGAACTGTGGCAGCGGCGCGACGTCGCCCCGGGAGGCCAGGTCCGCAAGGAGCTGCACCACCCGGTGGTGGGCACCCTGTCCGTGGAGTCCACCCAGCTCCGGGTGCCTGCCCGGCCCGACCTGGCGATCGTGCTGCACACACCGCTGCCGGACACCGGCACGGAGAGCAAGCTCCAGTGGCTGGCCTCACCGGAGGGCCGGCGCGGTTCGATGTACCCGGTGCCGGGGTGAGGCACCCCGTCGCCGCGTACGGGTCCGATCGCTTCGTATGCTCGTGCCATGACTGAGACCACCGACCTCGCCCCCGAGGACCGCAAGATCGTCACGCTGGCACGCAGCGCCCGCGCCCGCAACGGGGTACCGGAGGGCGCGGCCGTACGGGACGAGACGGGGCGTACGTATGTCGCGGGCACGGTGGCGCTGGAGTCGCTGAAGCTGAGTGCCCTGCAGACCGCCGTCGCGATGGCGGTGGCCAGCGGTGCCACCTCGCTGGAGGCCGCCGCGGTCGTCTCCGCGGCCGAGACCCCTTCGGACGCGGACCGGGCGGCGGTACGGGACCTGGGCGGGCCGGACACCCCGGTGCTGCTCGCCGGGCCCGACGGCACCGTACGGGTCAGGGTGACGGCGGGCTGATACCCGGCACCGGCGCCCGCGACGCACGCCCGTCGGCTCCGCCCAAGCCCCGTACGACGCGCCGCACCGCCCTTCCGCGACGCGCCGCACCGCCTTCACCGACGCCCCGCACCTCCATGGTGCGGGGCGTCCGGCGTGGTGGCGGCACGGGATCATGACAGCGCCTGATGGGCCATCAGTCACCGCGATTCGTCTCCCTTGACTTCTTCCGGGCCGAGGCCGTCAATGGCCCCCCGTCGGCGCAGAGGAGCCGCTGTGCCGCCATCCCGCAGGAGGGGCACCCGTTCATGCGAGCAACCATGCGAAGATCCCCCGGCCCGTGGCACCGCCGGGCCGCCGCGATGGGCGTCACCGCACTCGTCGTCGCCGGTTCGGGAGTGCTCGGCGGCGGTCCGGCCCTGGCCAGGGCGACGGACTCCGTCGCGGTGGACTTCCCCACCCACTGCGTCCCGCCGCCCATCGCCGGAATCCCGCCCATCGACGGTCCCACCACCGCCGAGATCACCGTCGACAACGCGGCCCCGAAGGTAGGCGACACCGTCACGGTGACGTACACCGTGATCGAGCCCGCCGCGAGCAACCCCGTCGATCTGGCGCTGCCCGCCGACATCATGACGCCGACCGGGAAGGTCGCCGTGGCCGGTGCCCAGTCCGCCGAGGTCACGGTCGCCGGTCCGAGGAAGAACGAGCCGGTCCCCGGCAAGGGCGCGTTCCCGTCGTTCTCGATGACGGGCACGTTCACGGTCACCGCGCCCGGCGAGATCACCCTGTCGCCCGGCGACTACAACATCCACACCAGCTACCTCATGGAGCTGGACACCCCGTGCACGGTGACGGACCCCCCCGCCCCCGTCGCACGGACGATCGTCGCGACGGACGGCGGCGGCCAGACCCCCGACGGCAGCCAGCGGCTCACCGCGTCCGTACGGGCGGGCACGCTCTCCATGGTCCAGGACGGGGACGCCGTCGAGATGTCGGCGGTCGACTTCGGCAGGGGCGGCGCCTCCCGCGGCTCCCTGCGGACGGTGACGGTCGAGGACTACCGCGGTGGTCCGGCGGGCTGGTCCCTCACCGGCAGGGTCACCGACTTCCAGGGACCCGGCGACGCGAGGATCGGCGCGGGCGCGCTGCGCTGGACCCCGGTCTGCGCGACGAAGCCCGGCAGCCCGAGCACGTGCGCGGCCGGTTCCGCGGGCGGGGTCGGCAGTGCGGGCGCCACCCTGGCCTCCACCCCCGACGGCGCGTCCACCGGCGGTGAGTTCCGCGTCGACGCCCGGCTCGCGCTGGACGTACCGGCGTACACCGCCACCGGCGCGTACTCCGGAGTGCTGACGCTCACGCTCACCTGACGGCGCGGCCCTGATCCGCCCGCGGGCCGGGCGCGCACCCGGCGCGCACCCTGCCCGCCCGCCCGCTCCGTCCGGACAAGCTCCGCAAGCTCCCTGGGGGTCCCGCACCGTGCGCAAGCTCTCCGTACTCCTCCTGACCGGCGCCCTGCTGCTGATCGCGCCGCCCGCCGCCCACGCCGCCGACAACGGCAGCTGGTCCGTCTACCCGGCCGCCGCCCGGTCCGCCGCGCGGCCGTACTTCTACCTCTCCGCCGACCCCGGCGCCACGCTCACCGACCGGGTCACCGTCACCAACAAGACCGCCCGGCCGCTCACCTTCCGGCTGTACGCGGCCGACGCGTACAACACCGCGCGCGACGGCGGGTTCGCGGTCCGCGCGCAGGACGAGAAGCAGCGCTCCATCGGCGCCTGGGCGCGAACCGGCCGCGACCGGGTCACCGTGAAGGCGCGCGGCTCGGTCACGGTCCCGGTCACCATCACCGTCCCCGAGGACGCCGAACCCGGTGACCACCCGGGCGCCCTCATCGCCCTCGACGAACGCGTCGAGGACGCGGAACAGGGCGCCGTCGCCCTCGGCGTCCGCAAGGCCGTCGGCGCCCGGATCTATCTGCGGGTGAACGGGCCCACCATGCCCGCGCTCTCCGTCGACGACATCCGTGTCGAGCACAGCCGCCCCCTGGTCCCCGGCACCGGGAAGAGCCGGGCCGTCATCTCGTACACCCTGCGCAACCGCGGCAACGTCACGCTCAACCCCGAGGTCGCCCTCCGGGCCGAGGGCCTCTTCGGCCGCACCCTGCTCGCCCGCGACCTCAAGAAGATCCCCTCCGAGCTGCTGCCCCGCCAGCAGGTGCGGCTGACGGAAACCTGGGCCGGAGCGCCCCAGCTGGAATGGGGCGAGATCCGTCTCACCGCCACGGCCCGGGACACCCGCGAGTCCGCGACCGCCTCGTACATCGCGCTGCCCTGGCTGGTCGCGGCGGCTTTGGGGGTGATCGTCGCGACGGGTACGGGGCTGTGGATACGGGCCCGCCGGAGCCGTGCGCGCACCTCCTGAGGCGTCCGCGACAAGCCCCGGTGCGGGCCGCTGTGCGGCGCAGCCGCCGGGATCGGGGAGAATGGTCGCCATGAGCGCTCGACCGAACCCAGAAGCTGCTGCGCAGCAGGCGGAGAACAACGCCCCCCACCGGGCCGGCTTCGCCTGCTTCGTGGGCCGCCCCAACGCGGGCAAGTCCACCCTCACGAACGCTCTGGTCGGTCAGAAGGTGGCGATCACCTCCAACCGCCCCCAGACCACCCGGCACACGGTGCGCGGCATCGTGCACCGCGACGACGCCCAGCTGATCCTGGTCGACACCCCCGGCCTCCACAAGCCGCGCACGCTGCTCGGTGAGCGGCTGAACGATGTCGTGCGGACCACCTGGGCGGAGGTCGACGTCATCGGTTTCTGCCTGCCCGCCGACCAGAAGCTCGGCCCCGGCGACAAGTTCATCATCAAGGAACTCGCGGGGATCAAGAAGACCCCGAAGATCGCGATCATCACCAAGACCGACCTGGTCGACTCCAAGGCGCTCGCCGAGCAGCTGCTCGCCGTCTCCCGCCTCGGTGAGGAGCTCGGCTTCGAGTGGGCCGAGATCGTCCCGGTCTCCGCGGTCAAGGACCAGCAGGTCAGCCTGCTCGCCGACCTGATCGCCCCGCTCCTGCCGGAGAGCCCTCCGCTCTACCCCGAGGGCGATCTCACCGACGAGCCCGAGATGGTCATGGTCGCGGAGCTGATCCGTGAGGCCGCGCTGGAAGGCGTACGCGACGAGCTGCCGCACTCCATCGCGGTCGTCGTCGAGGAGATGCTGCCGCGCGAGGACCGCCCGGCGGACAAGCCGTTGCTGGACATCCACGCGAACGTCTACATCGAGCGCCCCAGCCAGAAGGGCATCATCATCGGCCCGAAGGGCAAGCGGCTGAAGGAGGTCGGCACCAAGTCGCGCAAGCACATCGAGGCGCTGCTCGGTACGCCGGTCTTCCTGGACCTGCATGTGAAGGTCGCCAAGGACTGGCAGCGCGATCCCAAGCAGCTGCGGAAGCTCGGATTCTGACCGCTGCGGGAACGGCCCGTCCGGCCGTTCCCGCAACAACCTCACAGGGCCGATCTCACGCACCCTCCTTGAGGATGCGTGAGATCAGCGTGCGCTGCGCCCCGGTCAGATCGGGGTCAGCGCAGTACACGGTCCGGTCGCCGATCGTGAGGCGGTACCGGAACCCGTCCGGCACCCCGGCCGGCGGGCTGTCCCGGCCGGCCGTGAGTGCCTCCTTCGCGAGGGTCTCCCACTCGGCCGTGTCCGGCCGCCCCGAGGTGTCCACCTCACGGTGGCGTGCGATGCCCGCGAAACCGCCGGTCCGACTCACCTGAATACGCATGGGTCCTGTCTAGCCGGGGTGGGGAAGGGACTCAAGCGGTCGAGTCCTGATGGGGGCGGGACTTCAGCCGTCGAGTCCCGACGGGCGGGACTCAAGCGGTCGGTACACCCACCTCCGACCATGCCTTCAGGACCGCCTCGCGCTCGTCGCCCTCCCCGAAGCGTTCGCGCGCGGCGGCCACGGTCAGCCGGGCGAATTCGGCGAAGTCCGCGTTCGCCGTCAGCTCACCGCCGGTCAGCACGTCGAACCAGATCTGGCCCGCCCGCTCCCACGCGCTGCCGCCGAGCGCGGTGGCCAGCAGGTAGAAGGCGCGGTTGGGGATGCCGGAGTTGAGGTGCACCCCGCCGTTGTCCTCGTCCGTCTCGATGTAGTCGTCCATCGACGCGGGCTGCGGGTCCTTGCCGAGCGCGTCGTCGTCGTACGCCGTGCCCGGAGCCTTCATCGAGCGCAGCGCCACCCCGTTGACCCGGGGCGCGAGGAGTCCCGCGCCGATCAGCCAGTCGGCCTGCTCGGCTGTCTGGCCCAGGGAGTACTGCTTGACCAGTGAGCCGAAGACGTCGGAGACCGACTCGTTGAGCGCACCGGCCTGGCCCTCGTACGTCAGATTGGCCGTGTACTGGGTCAGCCCGTGGGCCAGCTCGTGGGCGATCACGTCCACGGCGACGGTGAAGTCCAGGAAGATCACCCCGTCACCGTCCCCGAAGACCATCTGCTCGCCGTCGAAGAACGCGTTGTTGTACTTCTTGTCGTAGTGCACGGAGCCGATCAGCGGCAGACCCTTGCCGTCGATCGAGCTGCGCCCGTACGCCGTGAGCAGCAGTTCGAACGTGGCGCCGAGGCCCGCGTACGCGCGGTTGACGCTGGCGTCCCCGGTGGGCTCCTCGCCCTCGGCGCGGACCCGGTGGCCCGGCAGGTTCGTGCCGTGGCGGCAGTCGTACAGGGTGCGGTGCGGCTTGGTGGGCACGGCGCCCGCGGTGGGCGGGGCGGCGGGGGAGCCGGCCAGGGCGGTCATCCGGCGCCGGGTGCGCCGGGTGCCGTCGGCGGCCAGGGTGCGGCGCGCCGGATCGGCGAGGAGCGGGTCGTCGGACTGCGACAGCTTGTCGAGGAGATGGGGCGGCACGATGGTGCAGAAGACGGGGCGGAACCCGTCGTCGGTTCGGGGCTGCATACATCGACTGTGGCACTCCGTCATCGTGCTGTCACTGGTTGCGACGATGATTGACGAAATGGAGTGATGAGTCACTGTTTACCCTTCATGGATGTCCGGTCCCGCATACTGATACGGGCCGACGCCCCGGGTGTCTCTCGGTTACTCTCGTCGCATCATGCGTTTCGGGCTGCTTCTCCTTAGCTGCCGCGGCGAGGGCCTGTAGTCGTAGGCCGACCCCCTCCCCGCGGAGTCTGGTGCTGCAGCGACACAGTCGGCCGTTCCCCTTGCCGGACCCCCGAGGAGCCCTACGCCATGACTGCCACGAACATTTCCGGTCCTTCTGATTCCGGTGATTCCGTCGGCCGCCCCACGCCGGTCACCAACGCGACGCAGCTGCAGAAGCCGTCCGGGATGCCGGTCCACAAGTACCGCGGTTACGACGCCGTGGACATCCCCGACCGCACCTGGCCCGACAGCCGGATCACCGTGGCGCCCCGCTGGCTGTCCACCGATCTGCGCGACGGCAACCAGGCGCTGATCGACCCGATGTCCCCGGCCCGCAAGCGCGAGATGTTCGATCTGCTCGTGAGCATGGGCTACAAGGAGATCGAGGTCGGCTTCCCGTCCTCCGGCGAGACCGACTTCGCGTTCGTGCGCTCCATCATCGAAGAAGGCGCGATCCCCGAGGACGTGACGATCTCCGTCCTGACGCAGGCCCGCGAAGAGCTGATCGAGCGGACCGTCGAGTCACTGGTCGGTGCCCGTCGCGCCACCGTCCACCTGTACAACGCCACCGCCCCCACCTTCCGCCGCGTGGTCTTCCGCGGCACGAAGGAGCAGGTCAAGCAGATCGCCGTGGACGGCACCCGGCTGGTCATGGAGTACGCCGAGAAGATCCTGGGCCCGGAGACGGTCTTCGGCTACCAGTACAGCCCGGAGATCTTCACCGACACCGAGCTGGACTTCGCCCTGGAGGTCTGCGAGGCCGTCTGCGACGTCTGGCAGCCCGAGGAGGGCCGCGAGATCATCCTGAACCTGCCCGCCACCGTGGAGCGTTCGACGCCGTCCACGCACGCGGACCGGTTCGAGTGGATGTCGCGCAATCTGTCCCGCCGCGAGTTCGTCTGCCTGTCGGTCCACCCGCACAACGACCGCGGCACCGCCGTCGCCGCCGCCGAGCTGGCCATCATGGCCGGTGCGGACCGGATCGAGGGCTGCCTGTTCGGCCAGGGCGAGCGCACCGGCAACGTCGACCTGGTCACCCTGGGCATGAACCTGTTCTCGCAGGGCGTCGACCCGCAGATCGACTTCTCGCAGATCGACGAGATCCGCCGCACCAGCGAGTACTGCAACCAGATGGAGGTCCACCCGCGCCACCCCTACGCGGGCGACCTGGTCTACACCGCCTTCTCCGGCTCCCACCAGGACGCCATCAAGAAGGGCTTCGATGCCATGGAGGCCGACGCGGCCGCCCGGGGCACGACCGTCGACGACATCGAGTGGGCGGTGCCGTACCTGCCGATCGACCCGAAGGACGTCGGCCGCTCCTACGAGGCCGTCATCCGGGTCAACTCGCAGTCCGGCAAGGGCGGAATCGCCTACGTCCTGAAGAACGACCACAAGCTGGACCTGCCGCGCCGGATGCAGATCGAGTTCTCCCGGATCATTCAGGCCAAGACCGACGCCGAGGGCGGCGAGGTCACCCCGGCCCAGATCTGGTCCACCTTCCAGGACGAGTACCTGCCGAACCCGCGGAACGCCTGGGGGCGCGTACAGATCCGCTCCGGTCAGACCACGACCGACACCGACGGCAAGGACACCCTGACCGTCGAGGCCACCGTCGACGGCACGGACACCGTACTGACCGGTACCGGCAACGGCCCGATCTCCGCGTTCTTCGAAGCGCTGCAGGCCATCGGCATCGACGCCCGCCTGCTGGACTACACCGAGCACACGATGAGCGAGGGTGCCAGCGCCCAGGCCGCCTCGTACATCGAGTGCGCGATCGACGGCAAGGTGCTGTGGGGCATCGGCATCGACGCCAACACCACGCGCGCCTCGCTCAAGGCGGTCGTCTCCGCGGTCAACCGCGCGACCCGCTGACGCCGCGGCCGGACCCCTTCGTACGGGAGTCCGGTTGACCCCGGAACGATACGGTCCGAGAACCCCGTCCACCCGCTCGCGGTGGGCGGGGTTCGGCCATATCCGGGGGTTGTGACCTCCGGGATACTGACGCCGCCTCACGCATGTGGCTAACATCACGTCCAACACGCGGCAATGTTGCCGGAGCGTTACGGAGGTGCACGACGTGCGGTCAGCCAAGGGACAACGCGCTCTGAAGCCGGTCATCTACGGCATCCGCACCGTCTGGAACACCGTCGGTGACGGCGAGTTCTTCTGCCCCGGCTGCGGCGGCGACCGCAACTACCGCCGCCTCACCGGGCGTCGGCGCTTCACGGTGCTCGGCGTGCCGCTGCTGCGGCGCGGCAGCGCGGGGCCCGTCGTCGAATGCGCCGTCTGCCGGGCGCACTTCGCCACCGACACCCTCGACCACCCCACCACCACCCGGTTCTCCACGATGCTCCGGGAGGCCGTGCACACGGTCACGCTCGGCGTCCTCGCGGCCGGCGGCACCACCTCCCGCACGGTCCTGGACACCGCGGTCGCCACCGTGCGCGACGCCGGGCTCGACGACTGCACCCGGGAACAGCTCTTCACCATCGTCGAGGTGCTCGCCGCCGACACCGGGCACGGCCCCGGCGCCGACCCCGCGGCCGAGGCGTGCGGGGCGACCCTCGCCATCGAGCTGCACGAGGTCCTGGGCCCCCTCGCGCCGCACCTGGCCACCGCGGGACGCGAGTCGGTGCTGCTCCAGGGCGCCAGGATCGCGCTGGCCGACGGCCCGTACAGCCCGGCGGAGCGTGAGGTGCTGACCACGGTCGGCAGCGCGCTCCAGCTCTGCGCCGACGACACCGCCCGCCTCCTCGCGGCGGCCGCCCGCACACCCTCGTAACCGTCGCCGACGGCCCGGCCGCCCGGTGGGCGACAATGGGTGCATGAGCTTGTTCCGGGACGACGGCGTCGTGCTGCGTACGCAGAAACTGGGCGAGGCCGACCGGATCATCACGATCCTGACCCGCGGCCACGGCCGGGTGCGCGCGGTCGCCCGCGGGGTGCGCCGCACCAAGTCCAAATTCGGCGCCCGCCTCGAACCGTTCTCCCATGTGGACGTGCAGTTCTTCGCCCGCGGCAGCGAGCTGATCGGCCGCGGCCTTCCGCTCTGCACCCAGAGCGAGACGATCGCTCCGTACGGTGGCGGCATCGTCGCCGACTACGCCCGCTACACCGCGGGCACCGCGATGCTGGAGACCGCCGAGCGGTTCACCGACCACGAGGGCGAGCCCGCGGTCCAGCAGTACCTGTTGCTCGTCGGCGGACTGCGCACCCTCGCCCGGGGGGAGCACGCACCGCATCTCATCCTCGACGCGTTCCTGCTGCGTTCCCTCGCGGTCAACGGCTACGCCCCCAGTTTCGAGGACTGCGCGAAGTGCGGAATGCCCGGACCGAACCGGTTCTTCTCCGTCGCGTCGGGCGGTGTCGTATGCGGCGACTGCCGGGTGCCCGGGAGCGTCGTACCCTCGGCGGAGGCCCTCGTACTGCTGAGTGCGCTGCTCACCGGTGACTGGGAGACGGCGGACGCGTGCGAGGCGCGTCATGTCAGGGAGGGGAGCGGACTGGTGTCCGCCTATCTGCACTGGCATCTGGAGCGCGGACTGCGCTCGCTGCGGTACGTAGAGAAGTGACACAGGGAGACTGAGAAGCTCATGGCAGTACGCGGGATCCTCGGCGGCCGTAACCGGCGCACGTTCAAGACCCCCGAGCCGCACCCCTCCGGCGCGACGCCTCCGAAGATCCCCGGCGAGCTCGTGCCCAAGCACGTCGCCGTCGTGATGGACGGTAACGGCCGCTGGGCCAAGGAGCGGGGTCTCCCGCGCACGGAGGGCCACAAGGTCGGTGAGGGCGTCGTCATGGACGTTCTCAAGGGCTGTATCGAGATGGGCGTCAAGAACCTCTCGCTGTACGCCTTTTCCACCGAGAACTGGAAGCGCTCGCCGGACGAGGTGAAGTTCCTGATGAACTTCAACCGGGACGTCATCCGCCGCCGCCGCGACGAGATGGACGAACTGGGCATCCGCATCCGCTGGGTGGGCCGGATGCCGAAGCTGTGGAAGTCCGTCGTCCAGGAGCTCCAGGTCGCCCAGGAGCAGACCAAGGACAACGACCGGATGACGCTGTACTTCTGCGTCAACTACGGTGGCCGCGCCGAGATCGCCGACGCCACGCAGCGCATCGCGCAGGATGTGGCGGACGGGAAGCTCGACCCGTCGAAGGTCAACGAGAAGACGTTCGCGAAGTACCTCTACTACCCGGACATGCCGGACGTGGACCTCTTCGTGCGCCCCAGCGGCGAGCAGCGCACCTCCAACTACCTGATCTGGCAGAGCGCGTACGCCGAGATGGTCTTCCAGGACGTCCTGTGGCCGGACTTCGACCGCCGTGACCTGTGGCGCGCCTGCCTGGAGTACGCACAGCGGGACCGCCGCTTCGGCGGGGCCGAGGAGGCGGCGGTCCAGCAGGGCTGAGCGGGGCGGGGCCGGTTCTCCGGCCCCGGTTCGCAGGTCCCGGTTCGCGTTCGCAGGCCCCCGGATCGTTCGCGGGCCCGGGGGCGTTCGCGGGCCCGGGCCTCAGCTCTTCGTCCGCGCGCACTCCGCGCAGGTCCCGAAGATCTCCACGGTGTGCGCGACGTTCACATAGCCGTGCTGGGCGGCGATCGTCTCGGCCCACTGCTCCACCGCGGGTCCTTCGACCTCGACGGCCTTGCCGCAGATCCGGCACACCAGATGGTGGTGGTGGTCGCCGGTCGAGCACCGCCGGTACACCGACTCGCCCTCGGTCGTGCGCAGCACGTCCACCTCGCCCGCGTCGGCGAGGGACTGAAGGGTGCGGTAGACCGTGGTCAGCCCCACCGAGTCGCCGCGGTGTTTGAGCACGTCGTGCAGCTCCTGCGCGCTGCGGAACTCGTCCACCCCGTCGAGCGCCGCCGCGACCGCCGCGCGCTGCCGGGTGGACCGGCCGCGTACCGGGGCTGCGTTCGTGCCACTGATCGGCGCCGTGGCCACTGGTGCCTCCTCGTGTCGCCCGTTCATCTGTCGGGCCATTGTGCCAGCCCGCCCCGGTGACCCGGTCAAGCCCGCACGTCCTCCGTGACCTGGCGGGCGGCCGGTACCTCCAGGGTGCACCCGTCCCGGTCCGCCGCGCCCGCACGGGCGCGCCGTTTCGCGAGGGGCGTGGCGAGCGCGGTCAGCAGGATGAACGCGGCGATGGCCATCAGCACGATCGTGGCGCCGGGGGGCACGTCCTGGTAGTACGTCGTCACCGTACCCGCGAGGGTGACGACGGTGCCGATGACGACGGCCAGGACGAACGTCACCTTGAACGACTTCGAGATCTGCTGCGCCGCCGCGACGGGCACCACCATCAGCGCGCTGACCAGCAGCAGCCCGACGACGCGCATCGCGACGGTGACCGTCACCGCGGCCGTCACCGCGACCAGCAGGTTCAGCGCGCGCACCGGCAGCCCGGTGACGCGGGCGAACTCCTCGTCCTGGCTGACCGCGAACAGCTGCCTGCGCAGCCCCACGGTCACCAGCATGACGAAGGCCGCCAGGACGCAGATCGCGGTGACGTCGGCCTCGGAGACGGTGGACAGCGAGCCGAAGAGGTACGACATCAGGTTCGCGTTGGAGCCGGTGTCGGACATGTTGATCAGCATGACGCCGCCCGCCATGCCGCCGTAGAAGAGCATGGCCAGGGCGATGTCGCCGCGGGTGTGTCCGTACCAGCGGATCAGTTCCATGACGACCGCACCGGCCACGGCGACGGCCGTGGCCATCCAGACGGGGCTGGTGGAGAGCAGGAAGCCGAGGCCGACCCCGGTCATCGCGATGTGGCCGATGCCGTCGCCCATCAGGGCCTGGCGGCGCTGGACCAGGTAGATACCGATGGCGGGGGCGGTGATGCCGACCAGGACGGCCGCGATCAGGGCCCGCTGCATGAAGGGGGGATTCAGGAATTCCAGCATGATCAGGTCAGCAGTCCCGTCCGGACGGGCTCGGAAGCCGCGTGGGGGTGTACGTGGTCGTGGCCGGGGAGGGCGTGCTGGCCCAGGGCCTCGGGGGGCGGTCCGTCGTGTGTCACGCAGCCCTCGCGCAGCACGATCGCCCGGTCGATCAGGGGCTCCAGCGGTCCGAGCTCGTGCAGGACGAGCAGGACGGAGATGCCGGCGGCCACCTGCTCGCGCAGGGTCGTGGCGAGGATCTCCTGGCTGGCGAGGTCGACCCCGGCCATCGGCTCGTCCATGATCAGCAGTTCCGGTTCGGCGGCGAGGGCGCGGGCGATCAGGACCCGCTGGTGCTGGCCGCCGGACAGGGCGCTCACGGAGTCCTTGGCGCGGTCGGTGAGGCCGACGAGCTCTATGGCCCGGTCGACGGCCGCCCGGTCCGCCCGGCCGGGCAGCCGCAGCTTCGTGCGGGACAGCCGCCCGGAGGCCACGACCTCGCGGATCGTGGCCGGGACGCCGCCCGCCGCCGTGGTGCGCTGCGGTACGTAGCCGACGCGCCCCCACTGGCGGAAGCGGCGCAGCTCGGTGCCGAACAGTTCGACGGTGCCGCCGGTGAGCGGGACCTGGCCGATGACGGAGCGGACGGCGGTGGACTTGCCGGAACCGTTGGCGCCGAGCAGGGCCACGACCTCACCGCGGTGGACGGTGAGGTCGACACCGCGCAGCACGGGGCGTGCGCCGAGGGTGGCCGTGGCGCCGCGCAGGCTGATCACGGCTTCTGGTGCGGTACTCCCGGGCTCGGGCATGAGCGCCTCCGATGCTGCTGCGGGTGGGGCGGGTGTTACGTAGGTCACTTCGCGCCGAGTGCCTTCTGCAGCGCGGCCAGGTTGGACTCCATGACCTCGATGTAGTCAGCGCCCTTGGACGCGCCGGTGATTCCCTCCAGCGGGTCCAGGACGTCGGTCCTGAGGCCGGTGTCCTTCGCGAGGGTCTTGGCGGTCTTGTCGCTGGCCAGCGTCTCGAAGAAGACGGTGGTGGCCCTGCTCTTCTCCGCGACGGTGTGGATCTCCTGGATCCGCGCCGGGCTGGGCTCGGCCTCGGGGTCGATCCCGGCGATGCCCTCCTGGGTGAGCCCGTAGCGCTCGGCCAGGTATCCGAAGGCGGAGTGGGTGGTGATGAAGGTCTTGGTGGCGGTGTCCTTCAGACCGGTCTCGAACGACGTGTTCAGCGCGTCCAGCCTGTCGACCAGGGCGGTCGTGTTCTTCGCGTAGTCCGCGGCGTGGTCGGGGTCCGCCTTCTGAAGGGACTTCCCGACGCCCTTGGCGACCTCGGCGTACTTCACCGGGTCCAGCCAGATGTGCGGGTCGGCGCCGGCTTCCCCGCCCTCGTGCTCGTGGCCGTGCTCCTCGCCCTCGTGGCCTCCGACCTCGGCGCCGTGGTCCTCCAGCGTGGTGAGCTTCGCCGCGTCGACGCTGTCCCTGACCCCGGACTGGGCGATCGCGTCGTCGACGGCGGGCTGGATGCCCTTGAGGTAGAGGACGTAGTCGGCGTCGCTCAGGCCGCCTATCTGCCTCGGGGTGAGCTCCAGGTCGTGCGGCTCGACACCCGGCTTGGTCAGGGTGGTCACATCGACGTGCTTCCCGCCGATCTCCTCGGCGAGGAACTGCATGGGATAGAAGGACGCCACCACGATCAGCTTCCCGCCGCTCTCGTGTTCGGCGGCGTCGGGGCCGGAACAGGCGGACAGCGCGGTGAGGCCGAGCGCGACTGATCCGGCGACGGCTGCGGTGGGTATGAGGCGGCGTACGTTCATGACAGTCATTTTCAACAAAAGTGGAAACGATTGTCAACAAGACTGATGAGATGCCCGGAAGGACACCCGAAGATCGCTTGACTCCCCACCGATTTGATCCGGGGGGTGCGCCCGCCGGTAATCTGAAGCATTCGCCCGCTCGTCACCCGATCACCACCCCCCACCGAGGCGCTCCGCGCCGCCCCTGTCCAATTTCACCGTCGTAATGAAGAGAGCACCGTGGCCGCCGACAAGATCGACACCATCGTCAGCCTGAGCAAGCGCCGTGGCTTCGTCTACCCCTGCAGTGAGATCTACGGCGGCCAGAAGGCCGCCTGGGACTACGGGCCGCTGGGCGTGGAGATGAAGGAGAACCTCAAGCGTCAGTGGTGGCGTTACATGGTCACCTCGCGCGAGGACGTGGTCGGTCTCGACTCGTCGGTCATCCTGGCCCCCGAGGTCTGGGTCGCCTCCGGCCATGTCGCCACCTTCTCGGACCCGCTCACCGAGTGCACCTCGTGTCACAAGCGTTACCGCGCCGACCACCTGGAAGAGGCGTACGAGGAGAAGCACGGCAAGCCCCCGGTCAACGGGCTCGCCGACCTCAACTGCCCCAACTGCGGCAACAAGGGCACGTTCACCGAGCCCAAGCAGTTCTCGGGCCTCCTCTCCACGCACCTCGGCCCGACCCAGGACTCCGGCTCGGTCGCCTACCTGCGCCCCGAGACCGCCCAGGGCATCTTCACCAACTTCGGCCAGGTCCAGCAGACTTCGCGCAAGAAGCCGCCGTTCGGCATCGCCCAGATGGGCAAGTCCTTCCGGAACGAGATCACGCCGGGCAACTTCATCTTCCGCACCCGCGAGTTCGAGCAGATGGAGATGGAGTTCTTCGTCAAGCCGGGCGAGGACGAGCAGTGGCAGGAATACTGGATGGAACAGCGCTGGAACTGGTACACCGGCCTGGGCATGCGCGAGGAGAACATGCGCTGGTTCGAGCACCCGGCGGAGAAGCTCTCGCACTACTCCAAGCGCACCGCTGACATCGAGTACCGCTTCCGCTTCGGCGGCAGCGAGTGGGGCGAGCTGGAAGGCGTCGCCAACCGTACGGACTACGACCTCAAGGCGCACTCCAAGGCCTCGGGCACGGACCTGTCGTACTTCGACCAGGAGGCCGGCGAGCGCTGGACCCCGTACGTCATCGAGCCCGCCGCCGGTGTCGGCCGCTCGCTGCTGGCCTTCCTGCTGGACGCGTACATCGAGGACGAGGCGCCCAACGCCAAGGGCGTCATGGAGAAGCGCACCGTGATGCGCCTCGACCCGCGCCTGGCACCGGTCAAGGTCGCGGTCCTGCCGCTGTCCCGCAACCCGCAGCTCTCGCCGAAGGCCAAGGGCCTGGCCACCGACCTGCGCAAGAACTGGAACATCGAGTTCGACGACGCGGGCGCCATCGGCCGCCGTTACCGTCGCCAGGACGAGATCGGTACGCCGTTCTGCGTCACCGTCGACTTCGACACCCTCGACGACAACGCGGTGACCGTGCGTGAGCGCGACACCATGCAGCAGGAGCGCGTCTCCCTGGACCAGATCCAGGCCTACCTGGGCGCCCGTCTGCTCGGCTGCTGACGCCCCGCACCCGCACAGCGGCGAAGCCCCCGGTTCCGTGTACGGAGCCGGGGGCTTCGTTGCACACTGGGGCCCACGCTCCCCTTCAGGAGGCACGCATGCCGTCCATGACCACGAGCAAGGTCACCAGATGGGACCAGCACGGCAGTGAACACACCGTCCAGGTAAGGAAGTCGGGGACGCGGCGCCGGCTGACCTGCGACACCTGCGGGTGGCACATCGAGGCGCAGTTCCTGCCCTGGCTGAAGGCCGAGGAGCACCTGGCCGAGGAGCATCGGGCGACGGTCGACCCGACGGTCTGAGCGCGCGGCCGGTCCCGCCCACGGGGCAGAAAATCGAGTACGTGGCTCCACCCCGGTCGCGGTACGGTTCCCCCATGTCTTCGTTCTTCCAGATCTACGAGTGAGAGCGCGGCGGGCTCGACCACCCGCCGCCCACCGGATCGATCCAGATCAGTTCATTCCTCACTTCTCACCACGAATGGGAGAACGCCGTGGCAAAGAGCCGCAACAACCTCCTCGGTGTGGGCGGACAGCGCAAGAAGCTGTCCCGCGCCGAACAGCAGGGCGCGGGTCCCGCGCGCAACGCCGACCGCGAGACGGCCGAGGAGAAGAAGCAGGAGCTGCTGCGCAAGATGCGCGAGCGCGCCGGAGCCGGCCAGACCGACCAGTCGGGCCGGGACGAGTCGGCATCATCGTCCGACGCGAGCTGACGCGCACTCAGCTCCGCTGGGGGTTCCGGTAAGGATTCCCGGACGATTTCCCGTATGAGTTCCCGTACGACCGTGGGCCCGGAACACCTCAGGTGTTCCGGGCCCACGTATGTGGGGGCCTGGGCGGCGGAGGGAGCGGAGGTCTCAGGGGAGCTACGATCAGTCAGGTGAGAAGGGCATCCTGTGACAACCGATTCGCTCCGCTGGTTCAAGTCCTCCTACAGCTCCAACGGTGGCCAGTGCGTCGAGGTCGCCGCCGATCTGATCGCCTCGCGCGGCGTGGTTCCCGTCCGTGACTCCAAGGATCTGTGCGGCCCCGCTCTGGACTTCCCGGCCGGTGCGTTCGCCTCGTTCGTGGCGGGTGTCAAGGCCGGAGAGTTCGGCACCGTCTGACCAACCGGTTCGGCGTCGCCCCATCGTGCCGTGGATGGTGGGGCTTCGTGCTGCCCCGGCGGCCGGCTCATGTCGTACGCCGAGTCCGTCCAGTCGTACCAACTGGGCTGGGAGGTACTTCACTTCGCCCCGTGTTGGCGGCCTACTGTCAACACTGTCGGAGGCGCTGGGCCTGACCGGCGCCCATGGCCATGATCGAGCGGGTGCTCGCCTGGCGCGGCGAGCCGGAACTGCGCGGCAGAGTCCTCATGTGCGAGGGGGCGTGGCCTGAGTAGC
The DNA here is from genome assembly GCF_026340105.1 of Streptomyces sp. NBC_01433. NCBI lineage: Bacteria > Bacillati > Actinomycetota > Actinomycetes > Kitasatosporales > Streptomycetaceae > Streptomyces > Streptomyces sp. NBC_01433. Next base: position 4,252,954 of record NZ_JAPEPM010000001.1, read on the forward strand.
CTCGGTCGCGGGCAAGGCGTCCTCGTTCTCTGATCGCGACGACGCAGATGACTGCTGCGCACCCCGGAACGGCCACCTGAACTGCTCAGTGGCCAACTGGAGCAATCAGCACCACCGGTGCGGTCATGGGTGCGACCATCGGTGATCATCGTGAGTTGTGTGGACTGACGAAGAGACGGTGGCCGGAGGGTCATCGCATGGATCCCGCCCGTTGGCGGGACGTGGCCGAAGCCTTGACGGGCCGGATCGCGGGCCGCTTTGCCCAGGTCGAACCCCGCGTCCCGCCATCAGCGATCGGGTTCGTGGCTGGGCTCACCGATCGCTCAGGACGGTGACGAAGCGACCGAAGGCCTCGTCCTCAGCGCGATTGTCGGCGAACTCCGCGCACAGCTGAGGAAAATCAACCCAGGCCTCGCCCTCGACGGTCCATCTGGCAAAGCTGCAACGTCCGTCGCAGATGCGCACTTCGTCGACCCACTGGTCGAGCCCATCGCCCATCGAGTAGACGAAGAAACGCGCGTCCTCCACAGCTGGGGCCAGCAGGTCGATGAGCCGGTGGAGGTTGCGAATATCGATGTAGCAGACGTCCGGCAGCTGGTCCCAGCAAAGGTAGTCAGCCTCCGGCGGGCCCAGATCGAACTCCCATCCCCGCCCGTGGACCCCCTGGTTGCGCAGTTGGACGGGCCAGACCTGCCGAGGCAGCTCGGCGGTCACCACCGAGAGTGTCTCCTCGACCATGGACCGCCACCCGGGGCGCACGCGAGTGAACGTCCGATACGGGTCAGGCCACGGCGACACCTGGGGAATGCGCAACCGGAACCGCCCGTACCAGCGGCTATCGCGCTCCGTGACGAACGTATTCGGCGGTTCAATCGGACAAGAATCTCTCATGCGTTGAGCGTAAAACGGGGGGCTTGAGAAGGGGTCCGCTCCTGTCTGTCCGCAGGTTCGAATCCCGTCGGCACCGCAGCTGACCCGGACGTGGCTGAGCGCCGTCATCGCCGGCGTCGAGGTGGGGTCGGCCGGTGCCCGTGCGGCATCGGCGATACGGAAGCCCGTCCCGGCGTCGCGGCTGTCGGGGCTGAAGCGGCTGAAGCAGCCGAGGTGGCCGGACCTGGTGGCCGAGGTGGCCGAGGGGCCGAACCTGGCGGCCGTGGCACGGCCGGGCCCCGCTCGGCGCATGACGACCGTGTGCCGCCACCGGTGACCGCCCCGGGACCGCCCCGGGACCGGCCCGGGACCGGCCCGGGACCCAGGCGCGGCCGACGCCGGGCACAGTGGTTTCCGGCGGTACGGGACAATGGGGGAATGACCACGCTCGCCCCCGCGCTCCCGCAGCTCCGCATCGGCCCGCACACCGTGCAGCCGCCGGTGGTGCTCGCCCCCATGGCCGGTATCACCAACGCCCCGTTCCGCACCCTGTGCCGGGAGTTCTCCGGCGGCAAGGGGCTGTTCGTCAGCGAGATGATCACGACGCGGGCGCTGGTCGAGCGCAACGAGAAGACCATGCAGCTCATCCACTTCGACGCGAGCGAGACCCCGCGCTCCATCCAGCTGTACGGAGTGGACCCGGTCACCGTCGGCAAGGCGGTCCGGATGATCGTCGACGAGAACCTCGCCGATCACATCGACCTGAACTTCGGCTGCCCGGTCCCCAAGGTCACCCGCAAGGGCGGCGGCTCCGCGCTCCCGTACAAGCGGCCCCTGCTGCGGGCCATCCTGCACCAGGCCGTCTCCAACGCGGGCGCGCTTCCGGTCACCATCAAGATGCGCAAGGGCATCGACGACGACCACATCACCTACCTCGACGCGGGCCGCATCGCCGTCGAGGAGGGCGTCACGGCCGTCGCCCTGCACGGCAGGACCGCGGCCCAGCACTACGGCGGCACCGCCGACTGGGACGCCATCGCGCGCCTCAAGGAGCATGTCCCGGAGATCCCGGTCCTCGGCAACGGCGACATCTGGTGCGCGGACGACGCGCGCCGGATGATGCGCGAGACGGGCTGCGACGGCGTGGTCGTCGGCCGGGGCTGCCTGGGGCGCCCCTGGCTCTTCGGCGACCTGGTGAGCGCCTTCGAGGGGACCCCGACGCGGCAGGCGCCGGGGCTGCGCGAGGTCGCGGACGTCATGCTGCGTCACGCGACGCTGTTGGGGGAGTGGATCGGCGACGAGACCCGTGGCGTGATCGACTTCCGCAAGCACGTGGCCTGGTACCTCAAGGGCTTCTCCGTCGGCTCCGAGATGCGCAAGAAGCTGGCGATCACCTCCTCGCTGGAGGAGCTGGGCGGCCAGCTGCGCGAACTGGACCTGGACCAGCCCTGGCCGGACGGTGCGGACGGGCCGCGCGGGCGCACCTCGGGCAACAACCGGGTCGTCCTGCCGGACGGCTGGCTGAAGGACCCCTATGACTGCGCGGGCGTGAGCGCCGACGCGGAGCTGGACACCTCGGGCGGCTGAGCCCGTCACACGCTGTGCCCGGAGGGCAGGCGGCAGGCACCCGGTGCCTGCCGCCTGCCCTTGCTCGTTTGAGCGGTAAATGCGGCGAGGTTCGGCGAAGTTCGGCAAGGTTCGGCGCGAAATCGCCGGTGTCCGACCGCCCTGGGGCGCCGTGCGGCCCCGATATCCCTCCGCAGGTCGCTCTTGGTGCTTCCGGCGTGACCCAGTGGCGTCACAGGGGCGTCCGGATGGTGACATCTGCGCATCACCGGTAGCGTGATTCGCGCCACTCCTGAGGGGGTGATGGCTCAGATGAGCGGCGAATGAGGAGGTGTACTTCTCAAATGATGGCACTCGGTGCCAGGGGGCTTTGACTTGATCGGTCGACGCCTTCACTGCGCACCGTGGATGGATCGAGTGAAATCGCTTGCTGTGTGTGCCTATTCATTCGAGAAGTGAAGGCAGTGGTTCGGTCAGCGGAACATCGCCGTCACTTTCGATCTGCTGGCGGACGGGTGGTTGAGACCGCATGACGCGCAAGTGGACGTACCCAGACACCTTCGATCTGGGTATGTTCCTCGCCGTCAGGGCAGCCACCGCGTCCTCGAGGAGTCGAGACCCGTGTCGGAAAACAAAGATCCCCAGAAGTTCGTCTACGACTTCACCGAGGGCAACAAGGATCTGAAGGACCTCCTGGGCGGCAAGGGCGCCAACCTCGCCGAGATGACCAACCTCGGGCTGCCCGTCCCTCCGGGCTTCACCATCACCACCGAGGCGTGCAAGGTCTACCTCGACAGCGGCGAGGCGCCCACGGCGCTGCGCGAAGAGGTGAGCGCGCACCTCGCGGCGCTCGAAGCGCGGATGGGCAAGAAGCTCGGCCAGGCCGACGACCCGCTGCTGGTCTCCGTCCGCTCCGGCGCCAAGTTCTCGATGCCCGGCATGATGGACACCGTCCTCAACATCGGCCTCTCCGACGCCTCCGTCATCGGTCTCGCCGCCCAGGCCGGCGACGAGCGCTTCGCGTGGGACTCCTACCGCCGCCTCATCCAGATGTTCGGCAAGACCGTCCTCGGGGTCGACGGCGACCTCTTCGAGGAGGCTCTGGAGGCGGCGAAGACGGCCAAGAAGGTCAGCGTCGACACGGACCTCGCCGCGGCCGACCTGAAGAAGCTGGTCGAGAAGTTCAAGAAGATCGTCGGGGCGGAGGCCGGACGTGACTTCCCGCAGGACCCGCGGGAGCAGATGGACCTCGCCATAAACGCGGTCTTCCACTCGTGGAACACCGACCGCGCCAAGCTCTACCGCCGCCAGGAGCGCATCCCCGGCGACCTCGGCACGGCCGTCAACGTGTGCTCGATGGTCTTCGGCAACCTCGGCTCCGACTCCGGTACGGGCGTCGCCTTCACCCGTGACCCGGCCAGCGGCCAGCAGGGCGTCTACGGCGACTACCTGCAGAACGCGCAGGGTGAGGACGTCGTCGCCGGTATCCGCAACACCGTGGCGCTCGCCGAGCTGGAGTCGATCGACAAGACGTCGTACGACCGGCTGATGCAGATCATGGAGAAGCTGGAGACCCACTACAAGGATCTCTGCGACATCGAATTCACCATCGAGCGCGGCCAGTTGTGGATGCTCCAGACCCGGGTCGGCAAGCGCACCGCGGGTGCCGCCTTCCGGATCGCCACCCAGCTCGTCGACCAGGGCCTGATCGACGAGGCGGAGGCACTCCAGCGCGTCAACGGGGCCCAGCTCGCGCAGCTGATGTTCCCCCGCTTCGACGACGAGGCCACGACCGAGCTGCTCGGCCGCGGGATCGCCGCGTCCCCGGGCGCCGCGGTCGGCAAGGCGGTCTTCGACTCGTACACGGCCATCAAGTGGTCCCGGTCCGGCGAGAAGGTCATCCTCATCCGCCGCGAGACCAACCCGGACGACCTCGACGGCATGATCGCCGCCGAGGGCATCCTGACCTCGCGCGGCGGCAAGACCTCGCACGCCGCGGTCGTCGCCCGGGGCATGGGCAAGACCTGTGTCTGCGGCGCCGAGGACCTGGAGGTCGACACCAAGCGGCGCCGGATGACCGTGGGCGGCCGGGTGATCGAGGAGGGCGACGTCGTCTCCGTCGACGGCTCCAACGGCAAGGTGTACCTCGGTGAGGTACCCGTCGTACCGTCCCCGGTCGTCGAGTACTTCGAGGGCCGGATGCACGCGGGCGCCGATGACGCCGACGAACTGGTCGTCGCCGTGCACCGGATCATGGCGTACGCGGACCGGGTGCGCCGGCTGCGCGTACGGGCCAACGCGGACAACGCCGAGGACGCCCTGCGGGCCCGGCGCTTCGGGGCCCAGGGCATCGGCCTGTGCCGCACCGAGCACATGTTCCTCGGCGAGCGCCGCGAGATGGTCGAGAAGCTGATCCTGGCGGACACCGACGCCGAGCGCGAGGCCGCCCTGGCCACGCTGCTGCCGTTGCAGAAGGCCGACTTCATCGAGCTGTTCGAGTCGATGGACGGGCTGCCCGTCACCGTACGGCTGCTCGACCCGCCGCTGCACGAGTTCCTGCCCGACATCACCGAGCTCTCGGTACGGGTCGCGCTCGCCGAGTCCCGCAACGACGCCAACGAGAACGATCTGCGCCTGCTCCAGGCGGTCCACAAGCTGCACGAGCAGAACCCGATGCTGGGCCTGCGCGGAGTACGTCTGGGTCTGGTCATCCCAGGTCTGTTCGCGATGCAGGTGCGCGCCATCGCCGAGGCCGCCGCCCAGCGCAAGAACGCCAAGGGCGATCCGCGCCCCGAGATCATGATTCCGCTCGTCGGCACGGTCCAGGAGCTGGAGATCGTCCGCGAGGAGGCCGACCGGGTCATCACCGAGGTCCAGGCGGCCACCGGCACCAACCTGAAGCTGACCATCGGCACCATGATCGAGCTGCCGCGCGCCGCGCTGACCGCGGGCCAGATCGCCGAGGCGGCCCAGTTCTTCTCGTTCGGCACGAACGACCTGACCCAGACGGTGTGGGGCTTCTCCCGCGACGACGTGGAGGCATCGTTCTTCACCGCGTACCTGGAGAAGGGCATTTTCGGGGTGTCGCCGTTCGAGACGATCGACAAGGACGGGGTCGGCGCGCTGGTGCGCAGCGCCGTCGAGGCGGGCCGGGCGACCCGCCCCGACCTCAAGCTCGGCGTCTGCGGCGAGCACGGCGGGGACCCGGAGTCGGTGCACTTCTTCCACGAGGTGGGCCTGGACTACGTCTCCTGCTCGCCGTTCCGTATCCCGGTGGCACGTCTGGAGGCGGGCAGGGCCGCCGCGGATTCGAGGGGCAGCGACAGCCGCTGACGCGGGGCCGCCCGAGCGGCGAGGGCCGCTGACGCGGCGCCGAGGACCATCACCGAGAAGCGGCGGCACCCTGTGCGGGGGTGCCGCCGTTTCGCTCGTGCGGCGCGGTGCGGCGCGGTGTCTGCGGCGCGGTGCCTGCGGTGTTGGTGTGGTGTCTGCGTAGAGGTGCTGTGTGGTGTCTGCGGCGCGGTGAGGCGTGGGTTCTGGAGTCCCCGTCCGCCGGGGTGCGGGTGTGTCCGGACGAAGGGGACTCGCGCCGTCTCGCGCCGCAGACCTCCTACGTATATTCGCTCCGGCGCTTCGGGGCCCGCCGCTGAATCCGCCCCGGCCGTCTCCGCCCCGTTCCGCTCCCCTTGCTTCGTTTAGCGCGCAAAGAAAGAAGAGGTTAGGGACCGGGGTGCGGCCCATGGATCCCCACCCATGGACCGCACCCGGCTTACCCCCGCCGGGCACGGAGCCGCACCGTCGCCTACCGCCGCCGAACACACAAAGCCCCCCACGGCCTTCACGCGTTCTTCCGGTGGCGCCGGATTCGTACCCGACGCCGTACAGCCTTTCGGGTGAAGCGGAACGGGGCGAGACGTTTCAACTGTGGCCGAAACCCCGTGGTGACCTCCTGTGACGGCCCGCATACCCTTTGGTGGGGGGCGATTGCGGTGCAACAGGTGGGGGAACGGTGCTGCGTATCCATGTGTCCGGGTCGGACCTTTCCAAGGTGCGGATGGCCACCAGGCCGGACGCATTGTGGGAAACAATTCTCAGTTTTCATAGGCTGAGAGATCGGCGCGCTTCCACGGTGTTCGGGAAATGGCGTACGGAATCCCGAGCCCGGTTGAATGGTGAAGTACATCTGCTGGCCGCGGTAGTTCCACCGCGCGGCTATTTCCCGGATTTCCTGACGCCTTCCCGGGAAGGCAACGAGCCATTCGGCCTCGATGTCGGAATAGAAGCCCTCCGTGACACCCCCGCCGACCGGCTCCACCAGGAACTGGCCCTGCTGGCCGCCGGGCGGCAACGAGGTGGACGGCCGCCGGGCGAGCGGGCCCACGGTGCCCCCGGCCGCTCCCCCGAAGCCCTGCTGGAGGCGCTCTCCGCGGGCCGCACCGAACCGCTCGGCCGTCTCATAGGTGCCCTGCGCAGCTACCACCGCGCCGCCGTCGAGCCGTACTGGCCGCACATCCGGGCGAGCATCGAGGCCGACCGGGCCGTCCGGGGCCGCGCCCTGCTGGACGGGGGCGCGGACGGACTGCTGGCCACCCTGCCGCCCATGATCCGGTGGCGCTCACCCGTACTGGAGGCGGACTATCCCGTCGACCGTGAACTGCACCTGAACGGGCGGGGGTTACTGCTCCAGCCGTCGTTCTTCTGCCGGGGCACCCCGGTCGTCTACCGCGACCCCAGTCTCCCGCCCGTCCTCGTCTATCCGGTGACCCATCACGGTGCCCCGTTCTTCGCCGAACCCGGTCCGTGGCTCGGCCGGCTCGTCGGGCACACCCGCTCCGCCGTCCTCCAGGCCATCGGCAACGGCTGTACGACGAGCGAGCTGGCCCGCAGGGCGGGGGTCTCCCTGGCGTCGGCCAGTCAGCACGCCTCCGTACTGCGCGAGGCGGGTCTGGTCCTCACCCTGCGCCACGGCAGCTCGGTCCTGCACACGCTCACCCCGCTGGGCGGTTCGCTGCTCAGGGGCGGCGCTCCGCTCGCCCTTTCCTGACCTGCGGGACAGCCGGTCCTCGGGTGCGTGGCTCCGCAGACCGAAGCCCCCCATGAAGCACTGGCGAAGCCCGATGAAGCGCTACTGGGTAACGTGGAACGGGACGAAGTGCCACATAGCGCATGGCGCGGGGGGTCATGGCGCCACCGAAACGAGAAGCGAGACAGTCATGCCTCAGATGATCTTCGTGAACCTGCCGGTGAAGGACCTGGAGACGTCGAAGAACTTCTTCGGAAAGCTCGGGTACGACTTCAACCCGCAGTTCACCGACGAAACAGCGGCCTGCCTGGTCATCAGCGACACGATCTTCTTCATGCTCATCACCGAGTCGCGCTTCAAGGAGTTCACCAAGAAGGACATAGCCGACTCCGCGAAGTCGACGGAGGTCATCCTCTGTCTGAGCGCCGAAAGCCGCGCCAAGGTCGACGAAGTCGCCGACGCCGCGCTCGCCGCCGGAGGGTTCCCGGCCAACGAACCCATGGATGAGGGCTATATGTACGGACGCTCCTTCCAGGACCCCGACCACCACCTCTGGGAAATCATGTGGATGGACCCGGAGGCCGTCGTGGGCGAGGGCTGATCCATCGGGGCTCCCGCCGCGGTGCTCCGGATGTCTCACCCCGGAACACCGCGTCAGTCGTATCGGGCGCCTCAGTCGTATCGGGCGCCTCGGCCGTATCAGGTGCGGAACGGGCCCTTCACCTCGTACGTGATGCCGCCCGACGAACTCCCGCTGGTGCCGCGCTGCGAGGAGAAGTAGAGCCGTGTGCCGTCCGGCGAGAACGAGGGTCCGGTGATCTCCGAGCCGGACTGGCCGGTGATCCGCAGGAACGGGGCGACGGTGTCGTCCGGGGTGATCAGGCAGATCTCCATGTTGCCGCCGTCCTCCGCGACATAGAGGTCGCCCGAGGCGGACCGGGTCACGTTGTCCACACCGGTCAGCGGAGCGCTGCCGCTGACCAGGGAGTCGTCGTAGGCGAGCGACAGGGACGAGGCGCCGGCGTCGTACGCCCACACCCGGTTGTCGCCCTTGGTGGTGAACCAGCAGGTGCCCGCCGCGTAGAAGCAGCCCTCGCCGCCGTTGAAGACCTTGGCGCCGGAGACCTGGTAGCGGGTCTGGGTGGGGGAGCCGTCCGGGTCGGGGACGGTTTCCCACGTCACCGGGCCCGAGGTGCCGGTGCCGGCCACCAGCACCTGGAGCGTGCCGCTCGCGAGGTTGCCCCACGTCGTGGGCCGGAAGCGGTAGAAGCGCCCGTCGGACTCGTCCTCGGTGAGGTAGACGTACCCGTGGTCCGGATCGGACGCCGCGGCCTCGTGCTTGAAACGGCCCAGCGCGGGCCGCTGCACCGCCGCCTTCACGCCCCACGGGTCGGTCTCGTAGACGTACCCCCGGGTGACCTCCTCGCAGGACAGCCAGGTGTTCCACGGGGTCTTCCCGCCCGCGCAGTTGTTGTTGGTGCCGGACAGGATCCGGTACGCGGCGGTGACGGTGCCCGAGGAGTCGAAGCGCACGGCGCTCGCCCCGCCGCCGCTGCCCGAGGACACCTCGGCGTTGGACACATAGATCCAGCCGGTGCCGTCGGCGTACGTCGCCCCGCCGTCGGGAGCGCTGTGCCAGCTGTACGAGGTCCCGGTCACGGTCTGCCCCGAACGGGCGACGATCCGGCTGCTGAAGCCGCTCGGCAGCTGGATGCCGTTGCCGTTGGCCGCCTGCGGCGCTCCGTACGGGCCGGTGCCGGGCTGGGCCGGGTCGGCGAAGGCGGCACCCCGCCACAGGGTGCCGCCGAAGGCCGCCGCCGAGCTGCCGATCACGGCTGTGCGCAAGAAGGTCCGACGTTCCACGATCACTCCACGAATGACGGGAGGGCCCGCCGGTCCGGTCGGCCCGGCGAGTCGCGCGTCAGGACAGTAGAGCGAGCGGGTTGACGGTGCGTCAATAACCGGTGAACGGCTCGCGGATGGGGACAGTCCGTTCGGGCTCCACGGGTACGCGGAGAACCGGTACGAGGATCTCGTCGTCGGGCAGGTCCTGGCCGGGCACGTTCGCGCGCACGCGAAACGGGCCGTGTGACGGTGCCCGCCGGGCCGTGTGAGGGCGTCGCGGAGGCGTCGCTTAGTGTCGAGTACATGCCCGAGATCACACTGACCACCCTGGTACTGCTCTGCCTCGCCGCCGCCGTGGCGGGCTGGATCGACGCGGTGGTCGGCGGTGGCGGGCTGCTGCTCCTGCCCGCGTTGCTGCTCGGCCTGCCGCACGTCCCGGCCGCCCAGATCCTCGGCACCAACAAGGCGGTCGCGATCGTCGGCACCTCGGGCGCCGCCGTGACGTACGTGCGCAAGGCGCCGGTCCAGGTGGGGACGGCCGTCCGGATCGGGCTGATGGCCCTGGCCGGGTCGATGGCCGGGGCGTTCTTCGCCGCCGGGATCAGCAGCGAGGTGCTGCGCCCGGTGATCATGGTGGTGCTGCTCGGGGTCGCGGCCTTCGTGATGCTGCGGCCGTCGTTCGGTACGGCGGTGGCGGGCGACGGTACGGGCGAGAAGGTCACCCGGGCTCGTACGGTCACCGCGATCGTCCTGGTCGGCGGTGGCATCGGCTTTTACGACGGGCTGTTCGGGCCGGGTACGGGCACCTTCCTGGTGCTGGCGCTGACCGCGGTGCTCCATCTGGATCTGGTGACCGCCTCCGCCACCGCCAAGATCGTCAATGTGTGCACGAACGGCGGGGCGCTGGCGATGTTCGCCTACCAGGGCACCGTGCTGTGGCAACTGGCCGCCGTGATGGCCGTGTTCAACCTGGCGGGCGGCATGATCGGCGCGCGCATGGCCCTGCGCAAGGGCAGCGACTTCGTCCGCGGGGTGCTGCTGGTGGTGGTGTTCGGGCTGGTCGCCAAGCTCGGCTTCGACCAGTGGACGGCGTAGCCCCGAGCCGCCGCGTGCTGGTGCGTGCCGGCCGGGTGCCCGTCGCGTGCCCGGTGCGTGCCGGTTCAGGAGTACCCCTTTCAGCGCACCTCGGTGAGGTGCGCGTACGCCACCACGTTGCCCTGGTAGCCGGTCTCCTTGTTGAAGCCGCCGCCGCAGGTGATCAGCCGCAGCGAGGCGTGCGGCGAGTCGCCGTAGACCCGCTGGTCCGGGAAGTCCTCGCTCTCGTACACCTCGATCGCGTCGATCGAGAAGACGGCCGTGCGGCCGTCCTCGCGGACGACCTCGACCGCGGTGCCCTTCTTCAGCGCCCCCAGCGCGTAGAAGACGGAGGGCCCCCGCGCGTTGTCCACATGCCCGGCGACGATCGCGGTGCCCTTGGCGCCGGGCGGGACGCCGTCCTTGTACCAGCCGGCGATGTTGCGGTTCCCGGCCGGCGGCACGTCGAGGCTCCCGTCGGCGCCCAGGCCCAGCCGCATCATCGGCGCGTCCACGTCGATGCTCGGGATGCGGATGCGGACCGGCGCGGAGGGTCGCAGCGGTTCGGCGACCGGGGAGCCCGGCTGGAGCTGGGGCCCGGCGGCGAAAGCCTGGGCGGTGGACGGCTGGGGCGGGATCAGCTGGGTGTCGGAGCCGTTCTGGACGAGCCAGATACCGCTCAGTGCGGCGATGCCCACCAGCCAGCCCTTGGCCTTCTGCGCCTTCTGGGACACGTCGTCGTCCTTGGTCGTGTCGTGCCGTGCCGTGCCGTGCGGTTGAGGGGGAGCGGGCGCGGGCCGGCCCGGGATCGTGTCGGCCCCCGGGCGACGGAGCCCCGCTCCCCGGATCAGCCGCCCTGGGTGCCGTCGGAGCGGCGGCGCATCAGCCACACCCCGCCGGCGGTCGCCGCGCCGAGAACGCCGACGCCCGCCGCGATCTGCGTGGTGTCGGGCCGGACGCTGCCGCCGACGCCGGTCTTCACGTGCCCGGAGGGGCGGTCGTGCTCGGAGGACTGGTCGTGTTCGGAGGGCCGGTCGTTCTCGGCGGGGCGGTCGTGTTCGGAGGGCTGGTCGTTCTCGGACGGCCGGTCGTGGCCGGGCTTGGATTCCGCAGGGTTGTGCTTGCCCCCGGCGGTCACTTCGAGGTCACCCGCGGCCTCCTTGCCGTTGTCGCAGGAGACGCCGATCTCGTACGTGCCGGGCACGCTGTCGTGCGGGACCGTGAACTGGCCGACCGCGGACTCCTTGTGGGTGCCGCGGCGCACCTCGAAGTCCCCGGCGTCCAGGGAGTTCGCGTCGCCGATGCCCGATCCCTCGGGGCCGCAGGCGGTGGTGCTCACGGTGACCGTGGCGCCCGGCGCGGCGGACGCCGGGGTGATCTCCAGCCGGCCGAGCTCTCCCGCGTACGCGGACGGGGCGGCGGTGGTCAGGCCGAGCGCCATGACGGTGAGCGCGGCGGAAGCGGTGCCGGTCACGAGGCGGGCAGGACTGCGCATGGGGATCCTCCGTGCAGACGGCGCGAGCGGGTGTGTCCTGCTTCCGAGATAACGGGCGGCCCGCCACCCCTGCCTTCTGACGTCCGATCAGCTTTCACCCGTACGGCCCGGCGCGGCACCCTTGCCGGAGGGAGTCCACGCAGGTCGTGGCGGTGCGGCTGGGCCGTACGGTCCGCCTGCCGATGTGTGGTGCCGATCGAGTGAGACGTGCACCTGAAATATGACGTACGTCACAGGAATGGCTCCAGTGGTGCCGGGCAAACGTCTGACACCCCCCACGGGACGGATTCCAACCGCCGCCCCCACGGCAACCGCCTTCACCGGCCCCACCCCCCCTGGGCCCGGTGAGGGCGGTTTCTTGCCGTCCGGGTGTCAGGTGCCGTTCGTGGCGGTCCAGGTGATGTGCGGCGGGCGTACCCGGGCGCACAAGGGCTGCCCCTTGGCGTCGGTGAGCCGCAGTCGCGCGGTGAGGTGCCCGGTCCGGGCGGCGGCTTCGAGGACGGCCGGATCGATGTCGCTGAACATCAGTTTGGCGCGCCGGAACATGCTGAACAGGCCGGTGCCGTCCACCGTCCCCCAGGACAGATAGACGAAGCGCCCGCCCAGCCGGTTCTGGACGTACGGCCCGGTGACCTCGATGCCGTCCGCCGTGGCCGTCGTCGTGCAGTCCAGCGTCCAGATGGCGGACGGGGCGTCGCCCGGGTAGGGGCCGAGCAGCTCGCCGGGCCTGTCCTTGCGCTGCACGCCGACGTGGATGTTGTCGAAACCGGGGAAGTCGGTGTCGGGGCCGCAGGTGCGGCCCGGGAGATCGGAGGCTTCGATATGGATCTGCATACCCCCATGCTCCTGCACCGGCCCGGCGGCCGGGCGGCCCCGGCGTCCCCGCCCCCACATGTCCTGTCGCTCCGGCGTGCACCCCGGCGTCCATGGGTCCTGTCGCCCCGGTGCCGCGCCGCCCCGGTGCCGCGCCGCCCCGGCGCCGTACGCCTCGGCTCAGACGGTGTCCCAGGGGGCGTCCTCGTACACCTTCGTCAACTGACCCATCAGCTCCTCGTCGACCGCGAACTCCATGTCGTCGATCCGCCGGACCGGAGCGAAGCCCTGCGAGTTGGTGACGAAGGCCGCCCGGTACGCGCCGAGGCCGTCCAATGTCACCGGGCGCCGTACCGACGGCCGGCCCGCTTCGGCCAGTCCGCTCTCCAGCAGGGCCATGGTGATGCCGGTCAGCGAGGGTGCCTGCGGCCACACCACCGACGTACCGTCCCAGAAGCCGACGTTGGTGATCGAGCCCTCGGTCACCACGCCGCCGGGCGCGGTCAGCAGTGCCTCGTCGAAGCCCGCACGCTCGGCCAGCCGGCCGTAATAGGTCTGCCCGAACTCGCCGGGGCGCTTGATGTGCGGCACCGCCCGTGCGTACGGCACCGACATCAGGCTCTTCGCGGCGGTGGCCATCCGCGCGGGGTCCCGCACCGTGACCATGAGCGTCGTCTCCGTGTCGCCCGGCGGGAGGAAGCCGTGCACCCGGGTGGAGGCGTCCCGGACTCCGGCGCCGTCCAGGGCGTGCCGGATCAGCTCCCGTACATGGTCCCCGTCCAGCGCGAGCGTGAACAGTTCGCGGTTCGCGCGGTCCAGCCGGTCGAGGTGGAGGGCGAGGCCGCGCACCCTTCCGTCCCTGATCTGCATGGCCGTGAAATGGCCGTAGTCGAAGAAGGCGGGGATCCGTAGATCCTCCTCGGTGGCCGGGTGTCCATTGACCTCGATGTACAGCGCCGGTGCGGGAGTTGTCATGCGGTCCACCGTATGCCGAGGCACTTCCCGGCGGCGAGGCTTGACCTCAACCACGGTTGAGGCGCGAGCCTCTCCGGCATGGACCTCGACACGCCTGCGTCACCCCTCACGACCGCCGCCCCGCTGAAGGTGGCCGTCATCCTCGCCAGCACCCGCGACGGGCGCTTCGGACCGGTCGTCGCCGACTGGTTCCTCGCCCACGCGGCGGATCGTCCGGACATCGAGACCGACCTGGTCGACATCGCCGAACTCGACCTGCCGTACTCCCTCTCCTTCCGCCCGGACGCCGCGACGCTGTCCCAACTCGCCAAGGTCACACCCCGGTTGGCGCAGGCCGATGCCTTCGTCGTCCTCACCCCCGAGTACAACCACTCCTTCCCCGCCCCACTGAAGAACCTCATCGACTGGCACCACGCCGAATGGCAGGCCAAACCCGTCGCCTTCGTCTCGTACGGCGGAATCTCCGGAGGGCTGCGGGCCGTCGAACACCTCCGCCAGGTCTTCGCCGAACTGCACACCGTCTCCGTACGCGACACCGTCTCCTTCCACAACGCGGGCGCGCTCTTCGACGACGAGGGCCGGCACAAGGACCCCACGGCCCCCGACGCGGCGGCGAAGACGCTGCTCGACCAGCTGGTCTGGTGGGGACACGCCCTGCGCGAGGCCAAGGCGAGGCGTCCGTACGGCGCCTGAGCCCGTTCGGGCCGACAATTGGGGGAGGCCGAGAGGGGGCAGGAGCCCCCCGTACCCCGAGGAGACCGACGATGACAGCGCCGGCATGGCTGACCGTACTGACCACGACGGACAGCGAGGACAAGGCCCACGCCCTGGCGCGGGGCGCGGTGGAGGCACGGCTCGCCGCCTGCGCCCAGATCTCCGCGCCCGTCTCCTCGGTCTACCGGTGGCAGAACGCCATCGAGACCAACGAGGAGTGGCAGGTCCTCCTGAAGACGACGGCCGAGCGCTACGACGAACTGGAGGACCACATCCGGGCGGCGCACGACTACGACATCCCGGAGATCATCGCGATCCCGGTGGTCCGCGGCAGCGCCCGTTACCTCGGCTGGGTGACGGCGGAGACGGCGCCCGAAACCGCCCTGTGACGGCGAGCGTGAGCGCCGCCCCGCCGGAGTCCGGATCCGCCGCCGAGCTGCCGTTCTTCGTGTACGGCACGCTGCTCCCCGGCGAACCCAATCACGACCTCTTCCTGCGGGGGCGTACGACCGGGGAGTGGCGGGCCGCGCTGCCGGGCGCCCTGCTGTACGACGGCCCCGGATACCCGTACGCCATCGAGGGCCACGGCACGGTCCACGGCACCCTGATCAGGGCGGTGCCGGGGGTGTACGGGGAACTGCTGGGGCTGCTCGACCATCTGGAGGAGTACCTGGGGCCGGGGCACCCGCGCAACCTGTACGAGCGGGTGATCCGGAAGATCGAGGTCCCGGCGCCCGAAGTGCCGGTGCACGGTCCGGCGCCCGAAGCACTGGAGTCAGTGGGCCCGGCGCCCGATGGGCCGGTGCACGCCTGGGTCTATCTGGCGGCGGCGGCCGTCACCCGCTCGCTGCACACCGGCGGCACTCTCATCCCCGGCGGGCGGTGGACCACCGGGCGGCCGCCGCCCGGAGCGCGCACACCCTGAACTCCGGCATCCGTGGCACCGCTCACCCCTGCCCGCGCTCACCCCTGCCCCGCTTACCCCTGCCCCGCTTACCCCTGCCCGCGCTTACCCCTGCCCTGCTTACCCCTGACCCCGCTCACCGTTTTCCGGCGGCGAGCGCCTCCGTCACGCCCGGCTCCTCGGGCCCCAGGAAGTGCGGATCGGGTTTGAACACGGCGTCCACGGCCGCCTTCCCCGCCGCGAACATCTCCCGTGCCCCGCCGTAGTACCAGGTCGCATCGCGCTTCGCGTCGACCCCGACCCCGTACGCGTCGATCCCGGCGGACCGGCACAGGGCGATCGCCCGCCGGATGTGGAAGCCCTGGCTCACCAGGACGGCCCGGTCGACCCCGAAGATCTTCTTGGCCCGTACACACGAGTCCCAGGTGTCGAACCCGGCGAAGTCGCTCACGATCCGCGCGTCGGGCACCCCGTGCGCGGCGAGATACGTGCGCATCGCGTCCGGCTCGTCGTACTCCACCCGGCCGTTGTCCCCGGTGACCAGCACGACCTTCACCTTGCCGGTCCGGTAGAGCTCGGCCGCGGCGTCCAGCCGGTGCGCGAGGTAGGGCGAGGGTCTCCCCTTCCACAGCCCGGCCCCGAACACCACGGCGACGTCCCCGGCCGGCGCGTCGGCCGTGGTCCGGACCCGGGCGTCGGCGGTGGTGTGCATCCAGGTCGCGGGCGCGATCCCCATCACGCAGGCGAGCATCAGCCCCTGCGCCACCCGCCGCTGCGCGCGCCGGGTACGGGGCAGCGGCAGCCGCGGCGCCGTCCCGGACCGCCCGAGCGCTTCCGGTGGCCGCGGTCGCCGCAGCCGTTCCAGCGGCTTCGGCCACGTCCGCCACGTCCGCCACGTCGGCCACTTCGGTCGAGTGAGTCGCATCGGAGCCCCCCTGTCGATCTGTTGTGCGGTCCCATCTGATCGGACGAGCAAAACGGCCAAAAGGTTCGCCGACCTGGGAAACCGGTGCTCCACCGTCCCGGAACCGCCCCCGTCGTCGCTGCTGCCCGGCCGCGGCCACCACGTCAGGCACGACCTGCCCCGGCGGCGCCCCGGCGTGCGAACGGATGCGGGCCTCGGCCTGACCCCGGGGGCCCGCGCCCGGCGCGTTGTCCGCCCCGGTCGCTACTGTCGGGACCATGGACGGGACACAGGGCGCACGCGGGGCATACGGCACACACACCGCACAGGACATCAGAACCAGCCCTTACGGGCCGGGTGACACCGAGCGCTGGGACACCGAGCCGGACAAACGGCCCGGCCGTACCGCCTTCCAGCGCGACCGGGCCCGGGTGCTGCACTCCGCCGCGCTGCGCAGGCTCGCCGGGAAGACCCAGGTGGTGACGCCCGGCACCCGCTCCAGCGCCTGGGACGCCAGCCCCAGGACCCGGCTCACGCACTCCCTGGAGTGCGCCCAGGTCGGCCGTGAGCTCGGCGCCGCACTCGGCTGCGATCCCGATCTCGTGGAAACGGCCTGCCTCGCCCACGACATGGGTCACCCCCCGTTCGGCCACAACGGCGAACAGGCGCTCAACGACTTCGCGTCCGACTGCGGCGGTTTCGAGGGCAACGCCCAGTCGCTGCGCCTGCTGACCCGCCTCGAACCGAAGCGTTTCGTCCGCGACACCCGGACCGGGGAGCTGGCCAGCGTCGGGCTCAATCTGACCCGCGCCGCCCTGGACGCCGCCACCAAGTACCCCTGGCCGCGCGGCGCCCACCCCACCGACCCCGGCTCACCGAAGTTCGGGGTCTACGAGGACGACCTGCCGGTCTTCGAATGGGCCCGCGAGGGCGCCTCGCAGGACCGCAAGTGCTTCGAGGCCCAGGTCATGGACTGGTCCGACGACGTCGCGTATTCGGTGCACGACTTCGAGGACGGGCTGCACGCCGGGCACATCGACCCCAACTGCCTGCACGCCGAGCCGGAGCGGCGCGAGATCTGGGTCGTCGCCGTCGGGCGCTACGTACCGGCGGACACCGACCCGCAGGAGCTCTCGGACGCCCTGGACCGGCTGCTCGAACAGGACTGGTGGCCGCACGGCTACGACGGCTCCGCCGTGGCCCAGGCCCGGCTGAAGGACGCCACGAGCCAGCTCATCGGCCGCTTCTGCCAGGAGGCCGAGACCGCGACGCGCGAGGTGTACGGGCCGGGCAGGCTCGGCCGGTACGGGGCGGAACTGGTGCTCCCGCGCGAGGTCCGCAACGAGTGCGCGGTGCTCAAGGCGGTCGCCGACCGCTATGTGATGCAGCGCGCCGAGCAGGAGGCCATCCGCGCCGACCAGCGGATCGTCATCGCGGAGCTGGCCGCCGCTCTCACCGCCCGCGCCCCGGAGGGCCTGGAGCCGCAGTTCCGGTCCCTGTACGACGAGGCGCCCGACGACCACGCCCGCAAACGGGTCCTGGTCGACCAGATCGCCGCCCTCACCGACGCCTCGGCCCGCTCCCTGCACGCCGCCCTCACGGCCCGCCACCGCTGAACGGCGGCGGGGGCCGGATACGGGGGATCGGCCGTGGTCCCGGCACGGGCACGGGTCCCGGCAGCCCTGTCCGCTCCGCCCCGCTCGGGCGTGTCCCGCGGCGCTGGGGCGCGGCGACGGCCGTCAGCGGTGGGGCAGGTGGTGTGCTGGGCGCACGTACCGCGCCGCGCGCGGGGACTCCGGCTCCGTACGGGGGCGGGGGGACCCTGCTCCGCATGGTGCCGACACGGGTCGGCAGACCGGCCCATGACCACTGGGTGTGACCTGATCGGGGTACACCCTCTTTCGTCATCACGCTGCGTGCGGGACGCTCGCAGGTGGTGGCGCCGCGCAGCACTGCACTGAGGAGGCATCAAGTGGTCGACGCACATCGGACGTTCGTCATCATCGGCGGAGGACTCGCGGGAGCGAAGGCGGCCGAAACACTCCGGGCGGAGGGTTTCAGCGGCCGGGTGATCCTCATCGGCGATGAGCGCGACCATCCGTACGAACGGCCTCCCCTGTCCAAGGGGTACCTGTCCGGCAAGGAGGAGCGCGACAGCGTCTTCGTCCACGAGACGGCCTGGTACGCGGGCGCCGACATCGAGCTGCACCTCGGCCAGCCCGTCACCGCCATCGACCGCTATGCCCGCTCCGTACAGCTCGGCGACAACACCGTCATCCACTACGACAAGCTGCTGCTCGCCACCGGTGCCGAACCGCGCCGCCTCGACATCCCGGGTACGGACCTGGTCGGCGTCCACCATCTGCGCCGCCTCGCCCACGCCGACCGGCTGCGCAACGTCCTGTCCGCGCTCGGCCGCGACAACGGCCACTTGGTGATCGCGGGAGCCGGCTGGATCGGCCTGGAGGTCGCGGCGGCGGCCCGGAGTTACGGCGCCGAGGTCACCGTCGTCGAATCGGAAGCGACCCCGCTGTACCAGGTCATCGGCCCCGAACTGGGTCAGATCTTCACCGAGCTGCACAGCGAGCGCGGCGTCCGCTTCCACTTCGGCGCCCGCCTCACCGAGATCACCGGCCAGGACGGCCTGGTCTTCGCCGCCCGCACCGACGACGGGGAGGAGCACCCGGCCCACGACGTGCTGGCCGCGATCGGCGCTGCCCCGCGCACCGCGCTCGCCGAGGCCGCCGGACTCGAACTCGCCGCCCGGTCGCGCGGCGGCGGGATCGCCGTCGACGCCTCCCTGCGCACCTCCGACCCGCACATCTACGCCGCCGGGGACGTCGCCGCGGTGGACCATCCGCTGCTCGGCACCCGGCTCCGGGTCGAGCACTGGGCGAACGCGCTCAACAGCGGACCGGCCGCGGCGCGAGCCATGCTCGGCCAGGAAGTCAGCTACGACCGGGTGCCGTACTTCTTCTCCGACCAGTACGACCTCGGACTCGAATACTCGGGTTGGGCATCGCCCGGCAGCTACGACCAGGTCGTCATCCGGGGGGACGCGGGCAAGCGGGAGTTCATCGCCTTCTGGCTGAAGGACCGCCGGGTGCTGGCCGGGATGAACGTCAACGTGTGGGATGTCACCGACACCGTCCAGGAGCTGATCCGGGCCGGACAGCAGCTCGACCCGGAGGCGCTGGGCGACCCCTCGGTCCCGCTGGGATCCCTCCTCTGAACGCTGCCGCGTCCGCCCGGGCCCGGCCGTGGGCGGACGCGACCAGGGGTGCCGTACCCACACCGCACGTCCGGCACCCCGGGCCCTGCCCCCGGACCTGCCCGTCGGGTCCCTTCCGGGTCCCTTCCGGGTCCGGCCCGCGTCCGGTTGTCCGACCTCACCCGTAGACTTCACCCGTGGCTGGCAGGATCAATGACGACGACGTGAAGGCGGTACGGGACGCTGTCCCGATCGACTCCGTCGTGTCCGAATACCTCCAGCTCCGTAACGCGGGCGGCGGAAACCTCAAGGGGCTCTGCCCCTTCCACGACGAGAAGTCACCCTCCTTCCAGGTCAGCCCCAGCAAGGGGCTCTTCCACTGCTTCGGCTGCCAGGAGGGCGGCGACACCCTCGCCTTCGTGATGAAGATCGACCACCTCACGTTCTCGGAGACGGTCGAGCGCCTCGCCGCCAAGGCGGGCATCACCCTGCGGTACGAGGAGGGCGGCTACAACCCCTCCCACCAGCGCGGCGAACGCATCAGGCTGATCGAGGCGCACAAGGCCGCCGCCCAGTTCTACGTGGAGCAGCTGGACGGCCCCGAGGCCGAGATCGGCCGCAAGTTCCTCGCCGGACGCGGCTTCGACCAGGCCGCAGCAGCTCACTTCGGCGTCGGCTACAGCCCCGCGGGCTGGGACCACCTCACCCGCTATCTGCGCGGCAAGGGCTTCAGCGACAAGGAGCTGATCACCTCCGGCCTGTCCCAGGACGGCCGCCGCGGCCCCATCGACCGCTTCCGGGGCCGCCTGATGTGGCCGATCAGCGACACCTCGGGCGAGATCGTCGGCTTCGGCGCCCGCAAGCTGCGCGACGACGACAACGGGCCGAAGTACCTCAACACCCCCGAGACCTCGATCTACAAGAAGTCCCAGGTGCTGTACGGCATCGATCTGGCCAAGAAGGACATCGCCAAGGCCAGCCGCGCCGTCGTCGTCGAGGGCTACACCGACGTCATGGCCTGCCATCTGGCCGGGGTCACCACCGCCATCGCCACCTGCGGCACCGCCTTCGGCAACGACCACATCAAGATCCTGCGCCGCCTCCTGATGGACAATGGCAGCGCCCGGGTGATCTTCACCTTCGACGGCGACGCGGCCGGTCAGAAGGCCGCCCTGCGGGCCTTCGAGGACGACCAGAAGTTCGCCGCGGAGACGTACATCGCGATCGCCCCGGACAACATGGATCCCTGCGACCTGCGCCTGGCCAAGGGCGACGAGTCCGTCCGCGATCTGGTCGAACCCCGCACCCCGCTCTTCGAGTTCGCGCTGCGCCAGATCGTCCGGCGCTACGACCTGGAGACACCCGCGGGCCGCGCCGCGGCGCTCGACGAGGCCGCCGCCGTCGTCGCCAAGATCAAGACCAGCAGTGTGCAGCGCGAGGTGGCTGTCCAGCTCGCCGGTTTCGTGGGCATCCTCGACCAGGAATTCGTCGTGCACCGGGTCGCGCAGCTCGCCCACTGGGCCCGCAAGGACCGGAACAACCGCGGCGAGCGGGGCTCCGCGGCGAGCGGTCCCTCCCGAGGCTCCGCCGCGCAGCAGTCCGTCCAGGCACCCACCGCGCCCGCGGGCCCCGCACTCAACCTCCGCAGCCCCGCCCACCGCACCGAGCGCGAGCTGCTCAAACTCGCCCTGCAGAAGCCCGCCCTGGTGGCCCCGGCGTTCGACGCCTACGGGATCGACGAGTTCACGGCCCCGCCGTACGCCGCCGTACGTCAGTGCATCGCGGACGCGGGCGGCGCCGAACAGGGCCTGGCCGAGACCCGCGAGTATCTGGTCGCCGTCCTGGACACCGCGCCCAACGACACCGTGCGCAACCTCGTCACCGAGCTCGCCGTCGAGGTCTTCCACGGCAAGTCCATCGACGAGACCTACGCGGGCATGCAGCTCGTCCAGGTCCGGCTGCGCGCCGTGGACCGCCGGATCAACGACGTCCAGGGCAGCCTCGCCCGCCTCGGGAGCAATGTGGCGCCGGAGGACCTGGCGGCCGCGCAGAACGAGGTCTGGGTGCTCCAGCAGTACGCCCAGTCCCTCCGCGCCAACGGCGCCGACGCGCTCTGACCCGCGCCCCCACGCACCCGGCGACCCGCGCCCCGCCTGCCCGGTGACCCGCGCGCCCACCCGCCCGGTGACAAGCGCCCCCACGCGCCCGCCCCGGCCCGGGACCGTAACGGCGTCCCGAAACGGACCGCCCCCAGCATCCCGTAATCGCCCGGTCACGCACCGGACGCAAAAAGTCACCGCACGCCCCTCGTGGGAGCCATGTGTCGTGCCCCACACTGGGTAGCGGTGCCTGAGTCATCGGAGCGCGAACGGTCCACGAAGGCGGACCCCCATCCCCCGCGATCCGCGCAGCGATCACCTGGAGGTCGCCCCCGTGCAGACCCGGACCGTGACGACGACGACCGAGCATGTGCCGGCCATTCCGGCGCAGAACCGGGCCATGCACCACCCGGAGACCGCGGTGGACCCGCCGCCGGAACCCGACGCGGTCATGGAGGAGTCGTCGGAGGTGCCCGAGCCCCCGGAGCCGCGGAGCAGACCGGACGCCGGTGGTCCGTCCTCCGACCTCTTCCGGCAGTATCTGCGGGAGATCGGCCGGATACCGCTGCTCACCGCGGCCGACGAGGTGGACCTCGCCCGCCGCGTCGAAGCCGGACTCTTCGCCGAGGAACGGCTCGCGAGCACCCCCGACCCCGACTCCCGGCTCGCCGTCGACCTGGACCGTCTCGTCGTCATGGGGCGGATGGCGAAGCGCCGGCTCATCGAGGCCAATCTGCGCCTCGTCGTCTCCGTCGCCAAGCGGTACGTGGGCCGCGGCCTGACGATGCTCGACCTCGTCCAGGAGGGGAACCTCGGACTGATCAGGGCGGTCGAGAAGTTCGACTACGCCCGGGGCTACAAGTTCTCCACGTACGCGACCTGGTGGATACGCCAGGCCATGTCCCGCGCGCTCGCGGACCAGGCGAGGACCATCCGGGTCCCGGTCCATGTCGTCGAGCTGATCAACCGCGTCGTACGGGTCCAGCGCCGGATGCTCCAGGAACGCGGCTACGAGCCGACCGCCGAAGAGGTGGCCGCCCAGCTCGACCTGACCCCGGAACGGGTCGTCGAGGTCCGGCGCCTCGCCCAGGAACCCGTCTCGCTGCACGCCCCCGTCGGCGAGGAGGACGATGTGTCCTTCGGCGACCTCATCGAGGACGGCGACGCGGCCTCACCGGTCGAGTCCGCCGCGTTCCTGCTGCTGCGCGAACACCTGGAGGCGGTGCTCTCCACGCTGGGCGAGCGGGAACGCAAGGTGGTTCAGCTGCGCTACGGGCTGGCCGACGGGCGGCCCCGCACCCTTGAGGAGATCGGCCGCATCTTCGGCGTGACCCGCGAACGCATCCGCCAGATCGAGTCCAAGACCCTCAGCAAGCTGCGGGACCACGCCTTCGCCGACCAGCTCCGCGGCTACCTCGACTGAGGAGCCCACCCGGACGGGCCGCGATCCCCGGCCCGTCCGTTGGCGGACGGGCCCGAAACCCGGCCCGTCCGGCAACGCATCCGGTCATGGCACCGGTCGGTCTCGGACCGACCGGCACATGGGGGCGGCGTCGCGCCCCCGTGTGCCGGTCCGGTCTCAGTCCACCTCGGCGAGCGCCTCCGCGAACTGTGCCGCGTACAGCCGGGCGTACGCGCCCTTGGCCGCCAGCAGACCGTCGTGCGAGCCCTGCTCGACGATCGACCCGTTCTCCATCACGAGGATGACATCGGCGTCCCGGATCGTGGAGAGCCGGTGCGCGATCACGAAGCTGGTCCGGCCGTGCGCGAGGCGTGCCATCGCCTTCTGGATCAGCACCTCGGTACGGGTGTCCACCGAGCTGGTCGCCTCGTCGAGCACCAGGATCACCGGGTCGGACAGGAACGCCCGCGCGATGGTGATCAGCTGCTTCTCGCCCGCGCTGACCCCGGAGCCCTCGTCGTCGATCACCGTGTCGTAGCCGTCCGGCAGGGTACGGATGAAGCGGTCGGCGTGGGCCGCCCGCGCCGCCTCCTCGATCTCCTCCCGGCCGACCTCGCGCGAAGCGCCGTACGCGATGTTGTCCGCGATCGATCCGCCGAACAGCCAGGTGTCCTGGAGGACCATGCCGATCCCGGACCGCAGGTCGTCGCGCGACATCTTCGCCACATCGACGCCGTCCAGGGCGATCCTGCCGCCCGTCACCTCGTAGAACCGCATCAGCAGATTGACCAGCGTCGTCTTGCCCGCACCCGTCGGGCCGACGATCGCGACCGTCTGGCCCGGCTCGACGCTCAGCGACAGATCCTCGATGAGCGGCTTCTCCGGGTCGTAGCGGAACGACACCTTCTCCAGCGAGACCCTGCCGAGCAGCTCCTTGGGACGCTCCCCGTCCTCCGGGTCCGCGCCCTGCTCCTCCGCGTCCAGCAGCTCGAAGATCCGCTCGGCCGACGCGACGCCCGACTGCACCAGGTTCGCCATCGAGGCGACCTGGGTCAGCGGCATCGAGAACTGCCGCGAGTACTGGATGAACGCCTGCACATCACCGATCGACAGCGCACCGGAGGCGACCCGCAGCCCGCCGACGACGGCGACGAGCACATAGTTCAGGTTCGACACGAACATCATCAGCGGCTGCATGATCCCGCTGTTGAACTGGGCCTTGAAGCCCGCCTCGTACAACGCGTCGTTCTGCTCGGCGAAGTCCCTCGCGGACTCCTCCTGCCGCCCGAAGACCTTCACCAGGGTGTGCCCGGTGTACATCTCCTCGATGTGGGCGTTGAGCTTGCCCGTCACCTTCCACTGCTGCACGAACTGCGGCTGCGAGCGCTTGCCCACCCGGGCCGCCACGAGCACCGACAGCGGGATCGTCACCAGCGCGACCAGCGCCAGCAGCGGCGAGATCCAGAACATCATGATCATTACGCCGACGATGGTCAGCAGGGAGTTGACCAGCTGGCCCATCGTCTGCTGCATCGTCTGCGAGATGTTGTCGATGTCGTTCGTCGCCCGGCTGAGCACTTCACCGCGCTTGGCCCGGTCGAAGTACGACAGCGGCAGCCGCGCCATCTTCGTCTGGATGTCCTCGCGCAGCTGGAACACGATCCGGTTGATCACCCGGATCGAGATCCGGGTCGACACGAACATCAGCAGCCCGGCGCCGACATAGACCACCAGCGCCATCAGCAGGACGTTCCCCACGGCGCCGAAGTCGATGCCGACGCCCGGAGTGAAGTCCACCCCGGACAGCATGTCGGCCAGTCCGCCGCTGCCCTTCGCGCGCAGCCCCTCGATGGCCTGCGCCTTGGTGGCGCCCTCCGGCATCTCCCGGCCGATCACGCCCGCGAAGATCAGGTCGGTCGCCCGGCCGAGGATCTTCGGGCCGACCACCGAGAAGGCCACGCTCAGCACCCCGGCGCCCAGCATCAGATACAGCGAGGACTTCTCCCGGCTGAACCTCTTCAGCAGCCGCTTCCCGGACCCCTTGAAGTCCATGGACCGCTCGGTGGGCCCTCCGGCCATCATCCGTCCGCCCGGCCCGGCCATTACGCGGCCTCCGCTTCCGTCAGCTGGGAGAGCACGATCTCCCGGTATGTTTCATTGCCGTCCATCAGTTCGCGATGGGTGCCGCTCCCGACGACCCGCCCCTCGTCCAGCACCAGAATCCGGTCGGCGTCACGGATGGTGGACACCCGCTGCGCCACGATCACCACGGTCGCCTCGGCCGTCTCGCGGGTCAGCGCCGCGCGCAGCGCCGCGTCCGTCGCGTAGTCCAGCGCCGAGAACGAGTCGTCGAAGAGATAGATCTCCGGCTGCTGCACCAGTGTCCTGGCGATCGCCAGACGCTGCCGCTGACCACCGGAGACATTGGTGCCGCCCTGCGCGATCGGCGCGTTCAGCCCGTGCTCCAGCCGCTCCACGAACTCCTTGGCCTGGGCGACCTCCAGCGCGTGCCACAGTTCCTCGTCGCTCGCGTCCGGATTCCCGTACCGCAGATTCGTCGCGACCGTCCCCGAGAAGAGGTACGGCTTCTGCGGCACCAGGCTCACGGTCTTCGCCAGCAGGACCGGGTCCAGCGTCCGTACGTCCGTACCGTCGACCAGCACCTCGCCGTCCGTCACGTCGAACAGTCGCGGTACGAGGCCGAGCAGCGTCGACTTCCCGCTGCCCGTCGACCCGATGATCGCGGTCGTCTCACCGGGGCGCGCCACCAGATCCACGGTCCGCAGCACCGGCTCCTCGGCACCCGGGTACCGGAACTCCGCGCCCCGCACCTCCAGATGACCGTGCCTGGTCAGCTCCGTGACCGGGGCGAGCGGAGGAACGACGCTCGAATCGGTCTCCAGGACCTCCTGGACGCGTTCGGCACAGACCTCGGCGCGCGGCACCATCATGAACATGAAGGTGGCCATCATCACCGACATCACGATCTGCATCAGATAGGCGAGGAACGCGGTCAGCGCGCCGATCTGCATCCCGCCGCTGTCGATGCGGTGCGCACCGAACCAGACCACCGCGATGGACGACAGGTTCACCACCGTCATCACGGTCGGGAACATGAACGCCATGAGCCGGCCGGTCGACACCGACACAGCGGTCAGGTCGTTGTTCGCTCCCCGGAACCGCTCCTCCTCGTACCCGTCGCGCACGAAGGCGCGGATGACGCGGTTGCCGGTGATCTGCTCGCGCAGGACCCGGTTCACCGTGTCGAGCCGCTCCTGCATCGTGCGGAACAGCGGCCGCATCTTCTTCACGATGAGGCTCACC
This sequence comes from Streptomyces sp. NBC_01433, assembly GCF_026340105.1. Classification (NCBI taxonomy): domain Bacteria; kingdom Bacillati; phylum Actinomycetota; class Actinomycetes; order Kitasatosporales; family Streptomycetaceae; genus Streptomyces; species Streptomyces sp. NBC_01433. The sequence goes on from NZ_JAPEPM010000001.1 coordinate 4,279,173, forward strand.
GAGATACCGAGGATCGGCACCACCGCCAGCAGGACCGCGGACAGCGGCACGTCCTGGCCGAGCGCCATGATGATGCCGCCGATACACATGATCGGCGCCGACACCATCAGCGTGAACGCCATCAGCACCAGCATCTGGATCTGCTGGACGTCATTGGTCGTCCGGGTGATCAGCGAGGGTGCGCCGAAGCGCCCCAACTCACGTGCCGAGAACGCCTGCACCCGGTCGAAGACCGAGGCCCGGACGTCGCGCCCGAGAGCGGACGCGGTGCGCGCGCCGTAGTAGACGGCGCCGATGTTGCAGAGCACCTGCAGGACGCTGACGGCGATCATGACGCCGCCGAACTCCAGGATGTAGCCCGTGTCCCCCTTCACGACACCGTTGTCGATGATGTCGGCGTTGAGGCTGGGCAGATAGAGGGTGGCGCAGGTCTGCAACAGCTGGAGGAACACCAGCAGCGCGATGGGTTTTCTGTACGGGCCGAGATAGGCCCGCAGGAGTTTTATGAGCACGCGTATCTCTCGGAGTCGGCGAACGGCAGGGGTCGCCCCATTTTCCGGTACGCCGTACGCAGACCGCGAACACTTTTTCTCAAGGCCGGGTCAAAATCCTGCCGCGCCCGACGGGGGCCCGCTCAGGCCCCCGTACCGGCGTCGGCCCCGGACGCTCCGGCCCCGGACGCTCCGGCCCCGGACGCTCCAGCCCCGGACGCTCCGGTTCCGGAGGCCCCGGTCCCGAACGCCCCGGGATGAATCTGATCGCGCGTCGCCGCGTACTGCTGACGTACCGCCCGGCCCTCCGCCAGTTCCTCGCCCGGCTCCAGCACCTGCGCCGCCGCACCCTGCCAGGCCGGGGGAGTGCGCGGATCGAGGGTCCCCTGGGAGACCCCGAGCGCCCACGCCGCCTGCCGCGCCGCACCCAGTGCCGCGTACTCGGCGGGCTGCGGGACGACCACCTGGGTACCGAACACCGCGGGCGCCAGCGCCCGCACGGCGGGCAGCTCGGCGGCCGCCCCCAGCAGGAACACCCGCCGTACCTCCACACCGCGCCCGCGCAGCACGTCCAGCGCGTCGGCCAGCGAGCACAGCATCCCCTCGAACGCCGCCCGCGCCAGATGCTCCGGCTTCATCGCCTCGCGCCGCAGCCCGGACAGCGTCCCCGCGGTGTGCGGCAGCTGCGGGGTGCGCTCACCCTCCAGATACGGCAGCAGCACCAGCCCCGAGGCTCCCGGAGTCGACTTCAGCGCCAGCGCCGACAGCTCCTCCAGCCCGTCCACACCCAGCATCTCCGCGGTCCCGCGCAGCGCGCGTACCGCGTTCGAGGTGTGCACCACCGGCAGATGCATCCCGGTGGCATCGGCGAACGACGTGATCATCCCGGTCGGGTCGGCCAGCGCCTCGTGGTGCACCGCCATCACGGACCCGGAGGCCCCCAGCGACACCACCGCATCGCCCACCGCGACCCCGAGCCCGAACGCCGCGGCCATCGTCTCGCCGGTCCCCGCCGAGATCAGCAGCCCCTCCGGTGTGGTCCCGGCGGAGTCGGCGGGGCCGAGCACCTCGGGGAGCGCCGCCTGATGTCCCAGCGCCAGCTCGACCAGATCGGGCCGGTACGAACCGGTCCCCGCCGACCAGTAGCCGGTCCCGGACGCGGCGCCCCGGTCGGTGGTTCGCCGGGCCGGCCGGCCCAGCAGCTGCCACACCAGCCAGTCGTGCGGCTGCGCGACGGCGGCGACGCGCTGGGCGTTCTCCGGCTCGGCCCGCGCCAGCCAGCGCAGCTTCGCCACCGGTTGAGCGGCCTGCGGTACGGCCCCGACCGCCTCGGCCCAGGCCTGCCGCCCGCCGAGCCCGTCGATCAGATCGGCCGCGGCGACCTGCGCCCGCCGGTCGTTGCCGAGCAGCGCCGGACGGACGAGATTGCCCTGGTGGTCCAGGGGGACGAGCCCGTGCTGCTGCGCGGACACGCCGATGGCCTGCACCCCTTCGAGCAGACCGCCGGAGGCCGCCTCACCGAGTGAGAGCAGCCATGCCTGCGGATCGACCTCGGAGGCTTTCGCCTCGACCGGATGCGCGGCGTACCCCTGCCGCAGCACGGCGCCCGTGTCCGTGTCACAGACGACGATGTGAGTGAAGGCGGAAGAACTGTCCAAGCCGGCGACTATGCCCATACGCAGATTCTGCCGCACCCCGGGACCTTTCCCGCAACCGGCGCCGACCGGCACCGGTCCAGGCCCCGGATCTTCAGGTGTTGGTGGTGCCCCAGTCGTCCTCCGCGCCGTTCAGGCCGCTGCGCTCCCGCAGTGACCTGACCCGCTCGGCCACCGACGCGGGCACCCTGTCCCCGACCTTCTCGCTCACCGAGTGGTACGCCTTGCCCGCGAAGTCCCGGCCGCTGCTCGCCGCGGACTCGGCGGCGTTCCGCACCGCGGGGTTCTCGGCGAACTGACGTGCGGACTTCTTCAACTGCTCATAACGCTCGCGCCCGGCTCGCGTGCCGAGCACGTAACCGAGGGCCAGTCCGGCGATGAACGTGAGCCGGTACCGCATGGCTGCCACCCTTCCTTCGCTCCGTGCGACGTGTGCAGGCCGCCTACCCGCGCGCACCCGAGATCACCCGGGGCGATACCGATTGGCGGAGCACCCCCCTGCTTGCGCTAATGTATGTGTCGCAGCGAACGCGCGCCGCCCGGCAGCCGCCAGGTAGGTACGATTCGAGGCAACGCAGCAATCCCCTGTAGCTCAATTGGCAGAGCAGCCGGCTGTTAACCGGCAGGTTACTGGTTCGAGTCCAGTCGGGGGAGCGCGATCCCCTGTAGCTCAATTGGCAGAGCATTCGGCTGTTAACCGGAGGGTTACTGGTTCGAGTCCAGTCGGGGGAGCGGAACGGAAGAGGACCCCTCGGGGTCCTTTTTCGTGTGCCCGCACCCGGCGCTCGCGGGACCCGGAAGTGACACTTTCGGGTCTGCTTCGCCTCACCTGGAACCGGGCAGCACGCAGCGCGGTCCTCATGATCAGGCGAAGTCGACCATCCGAAGCGAGAGATCGTATGACCGGCTATGCTGCGGCAGACGGTGCGCACACATGTACGCGCCACGCCGAAACGGGGCGGTAGCTCAGCCGGTTAGAGCAGCGGACTCATAATCCGTCGGCCGTGGGTTCGAGTCCCACCCGCCCCACCGAGCGTCCCCAGGCAGAATCGTTCTGACCTGGGGAAACGCGTTCTCTGGGGGCGCTTTCCGTGCAGCGGACGCTGCACGGGGGTGCGGCGAACGCTGGTCCCCGCACATCGAAGACGAGCCCTGACCTGGGCTGTTTGGTGGAGCCGTGTCTGTGGGAGGGTTATGAGTGCTCCCGCGGCTGCTCAGGCGGGCGGCCCTGTCTGAGTAGCATCGATGCCGCCCACGGACCTCGCCGATGGCCTCGGTAACGGTGGAAGGGTCTAAACCGTACGGTTCGGCGAGTACGCCGTGCGCAGATGGATTAGGCGGGATGGGCACACGATCGGTGAGCACCAGCGCGTGCTTGCGTCCGACCCCGGCCTGCCGACGGCGTTCCTCTGCCCTCCGCTCACACAGGGGCGATTCCCGTACATGACTGTCCGCATGCTCTGCTGTCCCGTCGGTCGTCCCGTGGATCAACCTACTTAAGCCGGCGGCAACCAACGGCGACCAACTCGTAAGGTCGTACAGATCGAGGGGCACGGGCGGGGCCTATCAGTTCGGCGAGCCGATCCTCCTGTATTTCGGCGGCGTACGGCGGGGCCGTCAGCACGGTGACGTCGACTTCGCCGGAGGGACCAAGGGTGTGGGGGCTGTCAGATTTCTACGCCGTAGTACTGGGCGAGGTAGTCGATGATGTCGGCAGCGCGCGGGGCAAGTTCCGGCAGGTGGGCGGTGAGCGCGGCGCAGGTGGCGGCGGCGAGTGAGGTGTCCCCCGGAGTGTGGACACAGGGGTTCATGCTGCGAGTGTGAACTCAGCTGTCTTGCGGTGCTTCTGTTCGAACTCCATCGGGGGAGAGGCGGACGAGTGCGCTGTGGCGTCGGCGGGCGTTGTAGTAGGTGAGCCACCGGAAGATCCCCAGCCTCGCATGTCGCATCGTCACGAACAGTTTCCCGTACATCGTTTCTCGGTTCCGGCCCTGCCGGAAGCTCTCGGCCAGGGCGTTGTCGAAGCTCGAGCCGACCCGGCCCATGCTCCTGCGGATGCCGCACCACTTCTCGTCCAGAGCGCCGGCGGTGAAGTCCCGCTGGATCAGGTCCGCCACCGGCGGCGCCATACGTCCAGGATCGTGGTGCGCTTCTCCTTCCGTAGGTGGCGGCCGATGATGCCGTGCTTGCGCATCAGCCTGGCCACCCGCTTGCGGTTGACCGTGTGGCCGAAGCCGCGCAGTTCGGCGCGGACTCGCAGCGCGCCGTAGCTCCCGAGGTGTTCGGCATGGATTTCGCGGATCTCCTCGACCAGGGCGTCCTCGGCGTCGGACGGCCGGCGCGTGGGCGTCGGCGATCCACCGGTAGTAGCCCGATCGGGAGGCTTCCAGCACCCGACATATCCGCTTGATGTCGAACATCTCGGCGTGGGCGGAGACGAAGTCCCGAGCGGCGATCCTCACTTCATCTCCCGGGCGAAATAGGTGTCTGCCCGTCGCGGGATCTCCCCCTCGGGGGTGGCGTTCAGATCGGCCGCGACGTCCCGACCCCACTGCACGAGGGGGCGGAGGCCGGGAGGCGGGTCCTGCCGTACGAGCGCCTGGTGATCAGCCAGATGCTGGAGCCGTTCAGCGAAGGCGGGCGCCGGTACTGGCCCGGCGGGTGTGTCGCCGACCTCTACGGGCTCGACCGGATCACGGACGGGGTCGCAGAACGCAACTCCTAGAAAATGTCCAATGATCACACGATCATCACAAAAAACTCGAAGATCTTGTTCAAGCGGAACCCCTTCTCGTAGAACTCTCATGTTCTGGTGGTCTGCGGGGGAGTTCTCTGTGCGTGCGTTGCGTCCGGTCGTTTTCGCTGTTGCTCTGGTGCTGACGGGGCTGGTGGGCACGGAGCACTCCGCGGTCGCGTTCGACCACACGGATGCTGTGCGCGTCCCCACGGGGGAGGCCCCTGACCAGGAATGGGGCTCAGCCGACGGGCGCAGCCACCGGGCCCCCACCGACGCCACGGACGCCGGCGGGCGCGGCGAGCCCGTGGCCGCACCGGGTGAACTTCCTCTCGACGGAGGTCCGGTCGAGCGGCGGCCGGAAGAACGCGAAGTGGTGCTGCCCGACCCGGGGCCGGTGGTGGAGGTGGACCCGCCCGACCCGGTGGCCCCCGCCGGATTCGATGCCGAACGCAGTGTCGAGGTGGAGAGCGCGCGCAAGGAGCGCGAGGCCACCTTCCTCGACGACGACGGGACCTACACCACCGCTTCTACAACGAGCCGGTCAACTTCCGTACCAGGAAAGGAACATGGCAGAAGACCGACTCCTCCCTCGTGCCCGCCGAGGACGCCGGTCCACGCACCATGAGCGGGAGAGGCGAGGGCCCGGGCTGGCAGACCAGGTCCACGGAGGCGCCGCTGACGTTCGCCCCGGACGCGGCGGCCGGGCCATGTACGGCGTGACGAGTGGTCGTTTTCAGAACCTCGGCCGAGCGGTTCCGGAAGGGTATGTGAAATGACAGAGGGAATTGCGGAACTGTCGAGCCTGATGGCCCCCTTCGAGGGAGGGGCCGGAGATGTGGTGGACTGGGCGACGGTTGAATCCGCCTACGGGACGGAATTCCCCTCGGACTACAAGGAGTTCGTGCGTCTCTTCGGCTGCGGAACCATCGAAGGGCGCATCGCCACCTTGATCCCGGTCGTGACCTCCGACCCGATGGTCAGACGGGTCGCTCCGCTGTCCGACCCGCTGAAGTCCGACCCGGACCACCAGCGGTGGACCGAGCCCCGCGCAGAGGCTCACGGGCTCGATCGGATCCTGGTGTGGGGGGAGACGGACAGCTCCGACGTGCTCGGCTGGATCACCTCCGGGCCCGATCCCGACGCCTGGCCCCTCGCCGTGTGGGCGCGAGGTGACGCGGCCTGGACCGCGTACAACTGCGGAATGGTCGGATTCCTCGTCAGGTTGCTGCGGGGGGACTTCGTCCGATGCCCGATCAGCGACACGTCTCTCGTGGGTGTCCCGCACGCGCGCTTCCTGCACGACAGGGAGGAAGAGCGCCTCGCTGAGGAGGGGGCGTACCCCTGGGACGACTGAGAGCCGCATCAGGCATCCCTGCGGACCGCCACCACCTGCTCGGCCGGTCGGGAGGGATGCCCTCGACCCAGTACGATGCGCTGGACCGGCCCGCCAAGGTCACCGACAGCGTGCCGTCGACCACCACCTACACCTACGACACAGCCGTCGACCCCCGGGGCCTTGCCACGTCGGTCGCGGACTCGGTCGCGGGCACGCTCACCGCGCGCTACGACGCCGACGGCACCATGGTCAGCCAGGGTCTGCCGGGCGGCTTCACCATGAGGCAGGAGCAGGATCCGGCGGGAATTCCCGTCACCCGCACCTACACGCGTGACAGCGACGGCACCGTACTGGTGTCCGACAGCGTCACATCCACGGTCCAGGGACAGGTCGCCGGTCACGCCGGTACCCCCGGTGTCACGGCTTCCCAGTCCTACGCCTACGACAAGGCCGGTCGGCTGACCCGGGTGCAGGACACGAGCACCGACGCCGTCTGCGCGACCCGCTCCTACACCTTCGACAAGAACTCCAACCGCAAGACGCTGGCCTCCGCCACCGCGGCGGTCAACGCCGACTGCACCACCACCGGCGGTACCACCACCTCCTACAGCTACGGCAGCGCCGACCGCCAGGTGAACTCCGGTCACACCTACGACGCCTTCGGCCGCACCACCGCCCTGCCCGGGTCCTCACTCGCGTACTTCGCGAACGACCTCGCCCAGCAGCAGACCGCCGGAAACCAGCGCCAGACCTGGTCACTGGACTCCAACATGCGGTTCCGGTCCTGGACGAAGGAGACCAACAACGCGGGCACGTGGAGCCAGACCGAGGCGAAGACCAACCACTACGACTCCGACTCCGACAGCCCGCGGTGGATCGTCGAGAACAACGCCGGTGGAGCCCTCACCCGCAACGTGAGCGGCCTCGACGGCAATCCCGCCGCCACCACCGCCAAGTCCGGCGGCACGGTCCTGCTGTTGGCCAACCCGCACGGCGATATCACCCTCGCCCTGCCGGCCGACACCTCCCAGGCTCCGACCGTGCTGGACGCGGACGAGTACGGAAACCCGCGTGCCGGACAGGCGCCATCGCGTTACGGATGGCTCGGCGAGGAGCAGCGTTCCAGCGAGACCCTCACCGGCCTCACTCTCATGGACGCCCGCCTGTACGACCCGGCCACCGGCCGTTTCCTTCAGACGGACCCGGTGACGGGCGGCAGCTGCAACGCCTACGACTACGTGTGCGGCGACCTTGTCAACATGGTCGACCTCGATGGGCGGATGGCCGCACTGGCCCTCGTGGGCGCCGCCGGACTCGGAGTGAGCGCCGGAACGGCGCTCGCCATCATCGGACTCATCTGGTGGTACGGGAAGGCCTGGGCCATTCGCAAGGTCAAAACCCCGTGGCGGGAGGCCAGGAAATCCGGCAAGGCCAAGGGCAACGACGTCCCTGACTTCGCGAAGGGCCAGCGCAGGCACTCCGGTGAGTCGCTGGACCGCGCGACGGACCGGGTGATGAAGCACGGCGGATACCGCCCGCCGTACAAGAAGGGGCCGGGATCGATCTACCACAAGGTGCGGAAGTACCTGTCCCGGAACTGACGACGCTCGACCGCCGCCGGCTCTGAGTTCCGCAGACCCAACCGGCCGACCAGGGGCCCGGGCCCTCTCCGTATCGTTCGTCACGTGTGAGGGGGACCGGGTCCCCCTCACACGTGACAACAGAACGAAAGGCGTCAAAAGGATGACTGGAATCACCACGGTCTACCTGCTGTGGCATGTGCACCACCTCGCCGAAGAGAACGGCGCGACAAGCCACTTCACCGAACCTGACGACTTCTGGTCCGATGAGGAGGCCGGTGACGACGTCAAACACCTCGGCACCTATTCGAGCCGCGAAGCCGCGCGCGGGCGTATCGAACGAGCCCGCCGGCTCCCCGGGTTCGCCGACGAACCCAACTGCTTCTACATCCAGGAGTCCGTCCTCGACGAGGACGAGTGGACCGAGGGCTACGTGGAGGCGTAGCGCGGGCACCGGCTTCGGGCGGCGGCCGCCGCGCTGACCGATGTGCAGGGGCGGGACAGCGGTGCAAAGCGTCCCAAGCACGCGCCGCGCGGCGTCCACCTGATGGACAATCAGTGAGACACCGGAACCTGTGATGGCGGCGGCGAACAGGGCCACGCCTGGACCTGGGACGGCCGGTACGAATCCGGCATCGGGTCCCCGGGGCGCACCGGTGGTGCCGCCATCGAGAGAATCTTGCGGTCGGTTCCGCGTACGCGGAACCGGTCAGTGGGGCAGCCCGACGGCCCGTGCGCCGTTGCGGCGCTGCTGGATGACGACCGCCACTACGAGCAGGGCGCCCTGGGCGACGTTCTGCCAGAACGTGTTGATGCCCTCGACGGTGAGGCCGTTCTCCAGGGCGCCGAGCAGGGCGACTGCCAGCAGGGTGCCGCCGATGCCGCCCTTGCCGCCCTTCAGGGCGCAGCCGCCGAGTGCGGCGGCGGTGATGGCCTTGAGTTCCAGGCCCTCGCTGCCGGAGGTGGGCTGACCGGAGCCGGTGCGGGCGGTGAGCAGGATGCCGGCGACGGCGGCGACCACGCCGATGAGGGCGTAGACGGCGACGAGGTACTTGTTGATGTTGATGCCCGCGAGGCGGGCCGCGGTGTCGTTGCCGCCGATGGCGTAGATGTTGCGTCCGATGTCCGTGTACGTGAGGAGCACGTGCACGGCGAGGGCGACGACGATCAGGATCCAGACCATGACCGGCAGGCCGGTGATCTTGCCGCGGCCCAGGAAGACGAACACCTCGTTGTTGAGGACGTAGCCCTGGGCCCGGCCGTCGGACAGCAGTTGGGCGAGGCCCTTGTAGGCGGCGAGACCCGCCAGGGTGGCGATGGTGGGGTTGACCCGGCCGTAGACGATGACCAGACCGTTGAGCAGTCCGACCAGGACGCCGACGCCCACCGCGGCGGCCATGCCGATGTACGCGTTGGACCCGGAACCGGTGAAGGCCATCGCGCTCACCACAGAGGCGACACCGACCTGCGAACCCACGGATATGTCCAGTCCGCCGCAGATGATGACCACGGTCTGGACGATCGCGAGCAGCCCGGTGATGGTCGCCGCCTCGGCGATGACCTGCATGTTGGACAGGCTCAGGTAGTTCTCGTTCAGGGCGCCGAACAGGGCCAGTACGGCTACGAGGGCGCCGATGAGGCTGATGTTCTGGCCGCCGAGGCCGGCGACGAGCCTCGGCCCGGCGGACCTGCGGCCGTCACCCGCCGGTTCCTGTACGGCGGGGGAAGGAGTGCTGGTGAAGGTCATGACGTGGCTCCCGGGGCGGCGCCGACGATGTCGTCGGCCATGGCGAGGGTGAGAATGGACTCTTCGTCGGCGTCGTCGTGGCTGAGTTCGCCGGTGATCCGGCCGCCCTGCATGACGACGACACGGTCCGCGAGGCCGAGCAGTTCGGGGAGTTCGGAGGAGATCACCAGCAGGGCGACGCCGTCCTCGGCCAGTTCGGCGATGATCCGGTAGATCTCCGACTTGGCACCGACATCGATACCGCGCGTCGGTTCGTCCAGGATCAGCAGCTTCGGTTTACGGGCCAGCCACCGTGCCAGTACGACCTTTTGCTGGTTGCCGCCCGACAGCGTGCCCACTTCGTGGCTGATCGACGGCGTGCGCACCCGGAGCCGGTCGGTGTACCGCTGGGCCAGCTCACGCTCGGCGGACCGCCGAATGAAACGGAAGCGACGCAAACGGTTCAGCACCACGAGGGAGATGTTGTCCCTGACGGACCGTCGCAGAAAAAGCGCCTGGGCCTTGCGTTCCTCGGGCGCGAGTCCGAGCCCGGCCCGGATCACGTCGCCGGGACGTCCACTGCGCAGAAGCGCCCCGTCGAGCGTGACGCTGCCGCTGCGAACCGGACGGTCACCGGCGAGGGCGAGGGCGAGTTCGGAGCGCCCGGCCCCGATGAGCCCGGCGAGACCGACGATTTCGCCGGCGTGGACCTGCAGCGAGATGTCCCGCACGTCGTCGGTGGTGACGTTCCTGATGTCCAGCACCAGCCGGTCGGTGGCCACGCGGTCGCGGACGAACATGCTGGACAGGTCCCGGCCGACCATGAGACGGACGAGTTCGCCCTCGCTCGTCGCGTGCGCCGCCTGGACCCCGACCAGGGCGCCGTCACGCAACACCGCGATCCGGTCCGCCAGTTGAAAGATCTCCCGCATGCGGTGGGAGACGTAGACGATGGCGATGCCCGCGTCGCGAAGGCGCCGGATGAGGGCGAAGAGAGCTTCCGCCTCGTGCTCGGCGAGGGACGAGGTCGGCTCGTCGAACGCGATCACCTTTGCCCGTACCTCACCGGTCAGGGCCCGCATGATCTCCACCAGTTGGCGCTGCGCGGGTGTGAGCTGGGAGCCGAGGAGGCGGGGGTCGAGGACGTCGGCGAAGCCGAGCCGCTCCAGGTCCGCCTCGATCCGGCGGTCCAGTTCCGCCCGGTCCAGTACCCGGCCGCGCTTGCGCGGGAGTGCTCCCGCGTAGACGTTCTCGGCGACGGAGACATGCGGAATGACCTCCGGTTCCTGCGGGATGATCCGGATGCCCGCCGAGCGCGCGGCCCCGGGTGAACCGAACTCGGCGCGTTCGCCGTCGATGGAGATGTGTCCCTCGCTCGGCGGATGGTCACCGGTGAGGATCTTCAGCAGGGTGGACTTTCCGGCACCGTTCTCACCCATCAGGGCGGTTACCCGGCCCGCGGGGAAGTCGAGGGTGACTCCACCGAGAGCCCGTACCGCGCCGAATCGCTTGGTGATTCCGTGTACGCCGACGGAGCCGGTCGTGGCCGCGGGTTCATGGTGCTCGCCCGAGGGGCCTGGCTCGGCGGTGGGGCTGGGCACGTGGGTCATGGGTCGCTTCACCTCGAAGGCGTGGGGTAGGGGTGGCCGACGGCTCGCGAGGCCGGTGGGTGCCGGCTGTGCGGCACCCACCGGCCGGAGCGCGTCAGCCGCAGGTGACGCCGGACGACTTCCAGGTGGCGCGGTCGACCATGGTGGTCGGGGCGAAGCCCTCGGCGGGGAAGTCCTTGCCCTTCTTGAGCTTGTCGTACATGGTCTGCACGGCCAGCGCGCCGACGTCCTTGCCGTTGATGAACAGGGCGGCCCGCATGCCGGTGGGCTCGTCCGTGCTCCACTCCTTGCACGCCAGGTAGGCGCCGAGTCCGACCCCGATGACGTTCCGCGGCTTCACTCCGGCGTTCTCCAGCGCGGTCACGCCGCCCATGACGTTCTCGTCGTTGCAGCCCCACACCACCCAGTTCTTCACCTTCGGGTGGGCGGTGATCGTCGCGGCCACCTTGTCCTGGGCGCCCGTCGGTGTGTTGTCGGTGGGCACGTCGATCAGCTCGACGCCGGGGGCTTCGGCGTCGAAGGACTTCTTGGCGGCCTCGACCCGGTCGCCGCAGACGGTGACGTCCTGCTTCCAGGCGGAGATGATCCGGGTGTCCGCCGCCTTCCAGCCCGCCGTCAGGAACTCCTCGGCCGCGCGCTTGCCGACCTCCGTGCCCATCTGCTCCCCGCTGAAGCCGATCCGGGGCACGAGGTCGCCCTTGGCACAGTCGTCCACGTCGGGGCCGGTGGTGCAGATCTGGTCGTCGGACGTGAGCAGTGCGACCTTGCCGTCCTTGGCGGTCCGGACGACCTGGGGGCCCACGGCGGGGTCGGGGACGACGATGATGATGCCGTTGGTCTTCTGGGCGATGGCGGACTGTACTTCGCCGACCGTCTTGTTGGCGTCGTTGCCGAGGTTGACCACCTTGAGATCGATGCCGAGCTCGTCGGCCTTGGCCTTGGCACCGGCGGCCTCGCCCACGAAGTACTCCTGATCCCCCTGCTTCTGCAGGTAGGTGAGGGAGATCCTGCCGTCCACCTCGGTGACCGGGTCGTCTCCGGCGGCCTCCTGGCCCGAGGAACACGCGGTGCTCAGGCCGAGCGTGAGCAGCAGACCGGTGGCGGCGGCTATGCGACGGCGGGACGTGCGGGACATCTGGATCTCCTTTGTACGGAGGGCGACCGCCGATGGGGGAGCGCCCGGTCAGCGTGTGGGGACATCAAGCGCGTTACGTATCAGAGCAGGCGAAATCTAGTGAGGTCGGGAATATTGCGCATAGCGAAGGGAAGTCCGCATATTTCGTCGCTCGGACGGCATGGTGGTGCCGTCACCGTTCACGTGGCCGCTTCCGCCACCCGCGGCGGCGGAAGCGTGCACTGCGTGCGGGTCCGAGGGCCGGTGGCTACTTGTTGACGCTGAAGCCCTGGTCGGTGCCGTACTTGACGCTCGACTTCTGCCAGGCGTCCAGGCCCTGGGACAGGGTGGTCGAGGAGACGTACGCCTTGCCGACGGTGTCGTTGAAGACGGAGTTCGCGTACACCTGGTAGGGCAGGTACGACCAGTCCGTGCCGACGTCGCGGGCCGAGTCGGCGAAGATCTTGTTGGCCCGCTGACCGCCGAAGTACGGGAACTGGGCCTCCAGGAACGCCTTCGACTCCAGGTCGGCGCGGGTCGCGGGGAATGCGCCCTCGGCGATCCGGGACGTGGCGCCGTCGCCTGTGGTCGCGTACTCCGTGAAGGCATAGGCCAGTTCCTTGTTCTTGGCCGCCTTCGGTACGGCGAGGGAGCTGCCGCCGTTCTCGGCGCTCGCCGTCTCGCCCTTGGCCCACTGCGGCAGCGGGGCCGCCCGCCAGTCACCGGACGCGGAGGCCACACCCGAGGTGAAGTTGGCGGGCATCCACGCGCCGATGGCCAGGGTGGCGATGGAGCCGTCGGCGAGGCCCTTGTACCACTCGTCGCTCCAGGAGCTGACCGGCGAGAGGAGGTCCTCGTCGAGCAGCTTCTGCCAGGTGTCGGTGTAGGTCTTGGTGCCGGCGTCCGAGAAGTCGATCGTGACGTCGGTGTTCTCGGTCCTGTAGGGGCGGCCTCCGGCCTGCCAGATGAGGCTGGTGGTCGCTCCCGCGTCGCCGGTGTCGTTGGCGATGAAGATCTTGGGGTCGGCCTTGTGCAGGGTGCGCGCCGCCTCGACGTACTCGTCCCACGTGGTGGGGACAGCGATGCCGTGCTTGTCGAAGACCTTCTTGTTGTAGAACAGCGCCATGGGGCCGGAGTCCATGGGGAGGGCGTAGACGGCCTTGTCGTACTTCACCGCGCTCCAGGGGCCGGTGGTGAAGCTCTTGTCGTGGTCGGCGGCGCCGTAGGGGGCCAGGTCCTCGATGGACTTGCCGATGGCGAACTGGCCGACGGCGTAGTACTCGATCTGGGCCACGTCGGGGGCCCCGGAGCCTGCGGCGATGGCGTTCTGCAGAGCGGTGTACTGCTTGTCACCGGTGCCCGCGTTGACGATCTCGATGTCGACCTGGGGGTACTTCTTCTCGAAGTCGGCGGCCACCTTCTTCAGAGTGGGTTCCCAGGCCCACACCGTCACTTTGCCGCCCTTCTCCAGCGCGGACTTGACGTCCTTCTTCCCTCCGCCGCCGTCGGCGGCCGGGTCGGAAGAGCCACAGGCGGTCGCGCCGACCGTGATGGCACAGGCCATGGCGGCGGCGGCGAGAAGCCGCAGGGTGCTGTTCGTCCTCATGCGTGGTGCTCCTGGTTCGGTGTTCGAGGAAGAGGAGGGCAGGAGTGGGGGTGGGGGGAGACGGGAGGCGTGGGGAGGCGTGGGGCGGTCATTCCTTGACGCTGCCCGCGGCCAGGCCGGACTGCCAGTACCGCTGGAGCAGGAGGAAGATCACCACGATCGGCACGATCGTGAGCAGGGAGCCGGTGATGATGAGGTCGAAGACCGCGTCGCCGCCGGCGGTCTGGGCCTGGGAGTTCCACGCGTTCAGCCCGAGGGTGAGCGGATACCAGTCCGGGTCCTTGATCATGATCAGGGGCAGGAAGTAGTTGTTCCAGGTCGCGACCATGGAGAAGATCAGTACGGTGACGATTCCCGGCATGAGGAGCGGCAGCGCGATACGGAAGAAGGTGCGCAGTTCGCCGGAGCCGTCGATGCGGGCCGCTTCGAGGAGTTCGGCGGGTACCGCCTCGGAGGCGAACACCCACATCAGATAGAGCCCGAACGGCGAGATGAGGGACGGGATGATGACGGCCCACGGGGTGTTGGTCAGCCCCAGGTTGCTGAACATCAGGAACGTCGGCACCGCGAGGGCCGTACCGGGCACGGCCGCGGCTCCGATGACGACCGCGAACACGGCGCGGCGGCCGGGGAAGCTGAACTTGGCGAGCGCGTATCCGCCCAGGACGGCGAGGAGTGTGGCGCCGCCCGCGCCCGCGGCGACGTACAACAGGGTGTTGAGCAGCCAGCGGACGAAGACGCCGTCGTCGTAGGTCAGGGTGCGGGAGATGTTGTCCCAGAGGTTGAAGTCCTCGCCGAACCACAGGCCGAAGGAGTCGAGCAGGCCCTTCTCGTCCTTGGTCGCGTTGATGACGAGCCAGATGAGAGGAAGCAGCGCGTAGACGAGGGCCAGCCCGGTCAGAAGCGTCAGCGGGATGCTGCGACGGGGGCTGAGCGGAGTGTGGGGGCGGCGGGGCGTTCGCAGGCCGGGCGCGCGGGTGGTGCGGGGCGCGCGGGTGGTGCGGGTGGTGCGGGACGCGTGCGCGGAGGGTGTTCGGTGCGCGGGGTCAGCGGCGTTCGAGGGGACATCGGCGAGGTTCGTGGTCATGGCTCAGGCCTTCCGCATGCCGCGCAGTTGGACGGTGTAGGCGATGATCGCGGTGATGACGCCCATCACGATCGCCACGGTCGCCGCGTAGTTGTGCTGCTGGCCCGCGAAGGACAGCGAGTAGGTGTACAGGTTGGGGGTGAAGTCGCTCGTGATCGCGTTCGGGGCGAGCTTCTGCAGGATGCTCGGCTCGTTGAAGAGCTGGAAGCTGCCGATGACCGAGAAGATCGTCGCGATGACCAGGGCGCCCCGGATGGCGGGCAGTTTGACCGCGGTGATGATCCGCCACTCCCCGGCGCCGTCGATCGAGGCCGCTTCGTAGAGCGAGCGGGGTACGACCTTCAGCGCCGAGTAGAAGATCAGCATGTTGTACCCGACGAACTCCCAGGTGACGATGTTGCCGATGGAGGCGAGCACGAGGGACGGGGAGAGCGGGTCGGGAAGGGTGACGCCCAAGGCGTCGTTGATATTGCCGACCAGACCGAACCGGGTTCCGTAGATGAAGCCCCACATCAGGCTGGCGACCACGGCGGGGACGGCGTACGGCAGGAAGATCGCGACGCGGAAGAAGGCCCTGCCGTAGAGCCGGCCGCTGTCGATGGCGAGTGCCACGAGGAGGGCGATGCCCAGCATGACCGGCACCTGGACGGCCAGGAAGAGCCCGACCCTGGCCAGGCCCTCCCAGAATTGCGGATCGGTCAGCGCCTGGCGGTAGTTGGCCAGTCCGACGAAGGAGTTCCCGCCGATGAGCCGGTCGTGGAAGAGGCTGAGGTAGAGCGCGTACCCGATCGGAGCGAGGAAGACGAGCCCGAAGACCGCGACGAACGGACCGGCGAATCCCCACCCCATGAGCGCTTCCCTGCGGAGGCGGAGGGAGGCTCGTGGGCGGGGTGGTGCAACTGCCTTCGCCGGCGTCTGCAGGAGCGTCATGATGGGGGTTCCTTGGGTCGGTGACCGGCCGGTCTGTGTGACGAGGAGAGGGCGCCCGAAGGCCGGAGGCGGCTGTGTCGGGGCGGGGCCGACAAGAAATGTTTACGTAATCATCGGTAGCGTGATGGTGACACTCTCGCTGGGGGTCGTCAAGCACGGAGTGGCAGTCAATGGAAGGGAATTCGGTGACGGAGAAGGACACCGCAGGTCGCGCGCGGACACTCGGCGGCAAGGGTCGGCAAGCCGCCGCAGGCAGGCGGGCCCGCGTATCGATGGCCGACGTCGCGAGCGCCGCGGGCGTCTCGTCGCAGACGGTCTCCCGGGTGTCCAACGGGGACCCGGCCGTCATCGAGAAGACCCGGCAGAAGGTGCTGGATGCCATGCGGGAACTGGGCTACCGGCCCAACAGCGCTGCCCGCGCGCTCAAGCGCGGCGACTTCCGGACCATCGGCGTCATCACCATGAGCCTCTCCAGTACGGGCAATGTGCGGACCCTGGAGGCCATCGCGAAGTACGCGTCGGGCGCGGGGTACGCGGTCACGCTGATCCCGCTCGACGCCCCGACGCAGGACAACGTCAAGGGGGCCTTCACGCGGCTCGACGAGCTCGCGGTCGACGCGGTCGTCCTGATCATGGAAGTTCACCTGCTGGACGCGGCATCGCTGACACTGCCGCCCCACGTGAAGGTCGTCGTCGTGGACTCGGACGCCGGTGACCGGTTCCATGTGGTGGATACGGATCAGCACCAGGGTGCCCGTACGGCCGTGCGGCACCTCCTGGAACTCGGCCACCGCACGGTATGGCACGTGGCGGGCCCCGAGGAGTCGTTCGCCGCGGGCCGCCGCGCGGACGCGTGGGAGGCGGCGCTGCGCGAGGAGGGGCGCGAGGTGCCGGCCTTGTTGCGGGGCGACTGGGCCCCCGAATCCGGTTATCGGGCGGGTCTTCGGCTGGCGGACGAGCCCGGTTGCACCGCGGTCTTCGTGGCGAACGATCAGATGGCTCTCGGCGTGCTGCGGGCCCTCCACGAGCGCGGACGCCGGGTGCCCGAGGAGGTGAGCGTCGTCGGCTTCGACGACATCGCCGAGAGCGCCGCGTTCATCCCGCCGCTGACCACGGTGCATCAGGACTTCGCCAGGGTGGGGGAGCTGTGCGTCGACGCCATCCTGAGGGAGCTGCGCGGCGAGAGCGTCGAGGGCGGCGCGCAGCTCGTGCCGACCCGGCTCGTCGTCCGCGCGAGCACCGGGCCGTGCCCGTCGGAAGCGGCCCGGACGCGTTGAGGGACCGGACGTGTCGAGCGATCGCACGCGTTGAGGAACCGCACGCGTTGAGGAACCGGACGTGTTGAGCGATCGAACGCGTCGAGGAACCGCACGCGTCGAGGGACGGGGGAGTCGCGGGCCGGAGGTGGCCGAGGCCGTGTCCGCGAAGCTCCGCCGTACGCCCGAAGGGCGCGGCGGGCCGGGCGGAACGTTGCGGACACGGACACGGACACGGACACGGACACGGACACGGACACGGATACGGGTCCGGCACACCGGACCCGGGCCGTCCCGGCCCACTGAGCCCGGTCACCAGGAGTCGGGCAGGTGCCCCCCGGTCAGACCATGCGACCGGCTCCGGGTGGCGCGGTACTGGAGCGAACGGTGAGAGCGGGTTCCACGGCCAGTCGGCGCGGCCCCTCGGCCCTGCCGTCGATCTGGTCCAGCAGGAGGGTGACGCAGTGCCGGCCCACCAGGTCGAAGTCCTGGTGCACCGTGGTCAGGGGCGGCTCGAAGAACGCCGACTCGGCGATGTCGTCGAAGCCGACCACGCTGACCTCCCCGGGCACGTCACGACCGGCTTCGTGCAGCGCGCGCATGAGCCCGAGCGCCATCTGGTCGTTGGCCGCGAAGACCGCGGTCACGTCCGGGCGTCCGGCCAGCTCGCGACCGGCCCGGTACCCGGACTCCGCCGTCCAGTCCCCGTGCCGCACCGGCGGTACCGGTGCGCCGACGGCCTGGAGCGTGGACCGCCAGGACTCGGCCCGGCGGCGGGCGGCGAAGGAGTCGCCGGGGCCGGCCAGGTGCCAGACAGTACGGTGGCCGAGTTCCAGCAGGTGGGTGACCGCGCTGCGGGCGCCGAGCGCCTGGTCGAAGTCGACGTTCGGATAGCGGTGCCCGGCGTCGCCGTCGGCGACGACGACCGGCATCGTGGGCGGCAGATGCAGCGAGGGGGTGTCGAGCATCTGCGACTCGACCAGCACGATGCCGTCGACGGACTGAAGCATCAGATGCTGGAACGCCTGCTGCACCGCGGCCTCGGTCTGAGCCCGTACGCCCATGAAGTTCACGGAGAAGTCGGCCTCGCGCGCGGCGTCGGCGATGGCGCCGAGCGTCCGTGCGTTGCCGTGCGCGCCCATGTCGAAGCTGACGACACCCAGGGCGCCGAATCTGCCCGTCACCAGCGCGCGGGCCGCGGTGTTGGGGCGGTATCCGAGGGTCCGCATCGCGGCCAGCACCTTCTCGCGGGTGGTCGCGTCGACGTTCGCCCGGTGGTTGGCCACGCGTGAGACGGTCTGCGAGGACACTCCGGCCAACGCCGCGACGTCCGCCATGGAAGGCCATTGCCTGGGCGGCCGGGAGCGTGGCGACCGGGTCTTCTTCTCCGTCGTCATGCAGCCGTCCTCGAACCCCGGAAGCCCTGGAAGGGCGCACATATAGCGGCGTATGACCGCATGTGCATGTTGGCGCAAACACGACTGACGGTCAAACCGGTGGGAGTTCCTGTCCGAATCCTTGACAGGCCCCCGGGGTGCTTCCACACTCTCACCGAAGCGCAGGTGTTAACGCAAACATAACGGGAGTGATTCGCTGCCTTAACACGCCGTGCATCCTCCGACGCGTACCGGACCCGCTCCACCCGGACCCGCTCCACCCGGGCCGCTCCCGGCGCGGGGCACGGCACGACTGCGCGCCTCACCACCGATTGGCCATGTCCGCGCCCCATGCGCGAACTCCCCCCTGTCCGCAGACAGTCAAGAGGTACGTCATCATGCGACGCCAATTCCCTGGTACGGCGAGAATCCTCACCGTCCTGTCCGCCCTCCTGCTGGCCCTCCTCAGCGGGATCGGCACCGCTCAAGCGGCCCCGGTCGCCATCACCAACGCCACCCAGTTCAGCGATCCGAACGGCAACCCCGTGCACGCCCACGGTGGCGGGGTCGTCAAGGTGGGCCAGTACTACTACTGGTTCGGTGAGGACCGGAACGCCGACAACACCTTCCGGTACGTCTCCGCCTACCGTTCCACCGACCTCAGGACGTGGGAGTTCCGCAACCACGTCCTGACCCAGGCCACCGACCCGGAGCTCCGGTCCGCCAACATCGAGCGCCCCAAGGTCATGTACAACAGCGCCACCGGCCAGTTCGTGATGTGGATGCACAAGGAAAGCGCCACCGACTACTCCGAGGCCCGTGCCGCGGTCGCCGTCTCCTCCACGGTGGACGGCGACTACACGTGGCGCGGCAGTTTCCGCCCGCTCGGCCACATGTCCCGTGACATCACCACCTTCGTGGACACCGACGGCTCGGGATACATGATCTCGGCGGCGAACGAGAACGCGGACCTGCACGTGTACAAGCTGACTCCGGACTACACGGCCGTGGAGTCCCAGGTCCAGAAGCTCTGGGCGGGCCAGTGGCGCGAGGCACCGGCCATGTTCAAGCGCAACGGCGTCTACTTCCTGCTGACTTCCGGTGCTACGGGGTGGTCGCCGAACCAGCAGAAGTACGGGACCGCCACCAGCGTCACGGGTACGTGGAGCGGTCTGACGGACATCGGGGATTCCTCCACCTACCGCACCCAGACCGCCTTCGTGCTCCCGGTCCAGGGAACCAAGGGCACGAGCTACCTCTACATGGGTGACCGCTGGGGCAACTCCATGGGCGGTACGGTCAACGATTCCCAGTACGTCTGGCTGCCGCTGAAGTTCCCCACCAGCACCACCATGACCATGGACTACTCCCCGACCATCACCGTGGACACCGCGACCGGGACCGTCGACGGCATGAAGGTGGCCTGGGAGACGCTGACGGCCCGCAACAGCGGCAAGTGCGCCGATGTGGCCAACTTCGACATGGGTGACGCGGCGCAGCTGGTCCAGTGGGGCTGCGGCTGGGGCGTCAACCAGAACTTCTGGTTCAAGAAGCTCGGCACCGGCCATGTCCAGATCATGGCCAGGCACAGCGGCAAGTGCCTCGACATCAAGGGTGCTTCGGCCGCGGACGGCGCGTTCGCCGTGCAGAACACCTGTGACGGCCGGACGTCCCAGCAGTGGACGATCCAGTCGACGGACACCGCGGGCCACGTCCGGATCGTCGCCCGCCACAGCGGCAAGTGCCTGGACGTGGTGAACCAGTCGACCGCCGACGGCACCGCCCTGGAGCAGTGGACCTGCAACAACGGCGACAACCAGAAGTGGAGCCGCTCGGCCGTCTGACCGGAGCCGGACCCCCGCGTGGCACGTCATCGGCGTGCCACGCAGCCGGCCGCGCGCGGGGGCCGCCGTCGTCCATCCCGGCAGCACGGCGTCCCGTACCCCGCGATCGGTCGGACCACCGCACTTCACGCCCCCCATCACCAGGGAGCACTACGTGAGTTCCACTCGTACGCCCTCCGCACCCCGCCCTCGCCACCGCTCCGGCGCCCGCCGCCCCGCTGTGCTCCTCGCCTCCACCGGCGCCGTGGCCGTCCTCGTCGTGGCCGGTCTCACCGCACCTCAGGCAACGGCGGCCGACACCTCGGCCGGATCGCTGACGATCCGCCTCGACCCCAGTTACCAGCAGCCCGCCTTCGAGGGATGGGGCACCGCCCTCGCCTGGTTCGCCAACGTCACCGGCGGATGGCCCGAAGCCCAGCGGAACCGGCTGGCGGACGACCTCTACGGCGCGAACGGGCTCGGCTTCACCATCGCCCGCTACAACATCGGCGGCGGCGACAGTCCCGAGACCACTCCCTATATGCGCGCCGGAGCGGCGATACCCGGGTACTGGAACCGGCCGGGACCGGAGACCCCCGACTGGTGGGACCCGGCCGACGCCGGCCACTGGAACCCGAAGGCCGACGCCAACCAGCGCTGGTGGCTCACCGCGGCCAAGGCACGCGGCGCCCGGACCTTCGAGGCGTTCTCCAACTCCGCGCCGTACTTCATGACCAACAGCGGGCTCGTCTCCGGCGCCGCGGACGGCTCGCAGGACAATCTCCGCTCGGACCAGTACGACAGGTTCGCCGCCTATCTGTCGGGCGCCCTCCAGCGCGCCCAGGACGCCACCGGCGTGAAGTTCGACTCCGTCTCGCCGGTCAACGAGCCGAACACCGGCTACTGGCGCGCCGGTGGTGGTCAGGAGGGCTCGCACTGGGGCCCGGACTCGCAGGCCCGCATGATCTCCGCACTCCGTACGGCCCTCGACGCGAAGGGGGCGACCACCCGGATCGCGGCGATGGACGAGACGAACCCGGGGCTGTTCCGTACGAACTGGGAGGCGTACGCCCCCGACGTCCGGGACTCCGTCGGCCGGCTCAACACTCACACGTACGGGACGAACGGCCGCACCGGGGTGCGGGACATCGCCAAGGGCGAGGCCACTCCGCTGTGGATGTCCGAAGTGGACCTCGGCGGCAGCGTCCCGCAGAGCTTCACCGACATGAGCCCCGCCCTGGACCTGGCCGGCCGCATCAGCGACGACATCAGGGAGCTGGAACCCCGGGCCTGGGTGCTGTGGCAGGCCGTCGAGGACTACGAGAACATGACTCCGGCCCACGAGAACTCCAACTGGGGCCTGATCCAGACGGACTTCACTCCGGCCGACGCGGCGACCGAGCCGCTGCGCAAGAACAAGAAGTACTGGGCGATGGCCAACTACAGCCGCTTCGTCCGCCCGGGCGCCCGCGTCATCAACACCGACGACACCCACACACTGGCCGCACTGCGCCCGTCGGGACAAGGCACCGTCGTCGTCCACACCAACACCACCGGCGCGGACCAGGACCTCACCCTCGACCTGAGCGGATTCCGGACCGTCGGCGGGGCCCCCGTCGAGCGCTACACCACCGACGCCACCAGGAACCTCCGGCGCGGGAGCGACCTGACGGCGACGGGCAAGACCTTGAAGGCGACCGTCGGGGCCGGTTCCGTCACGACGTTCGTCCTGCCGGGAGCCACCGGCGTGAACACCGCCGCCACCACGGCCCCCACCGGCGCACCGCGCCAACTGGTCAACGACAACAGCGGTATGGCGCTCACGGCCGCCACGGTCGACGGGACGAGCACGCCGGTGCAGAAGACGTCCGACCCCGCCGACGCCGCTCAGCGGTGGACCTTCACCAAGTCCGCCTCGGCCGACTGGGGCAACACCGCCGCGTACCGTGTCACCAACGTCAAGACCGGCAAGGCGCTCTCGGCAGCGGGGGGCGCCCTCGCCTTCGCGGCCCCCGGGTCCGCCACCCGGCAGCAGTGGATCCGCTCCACCACGGGCGACGGCCACACCACCCTGATCAACAGGGCCACCGGCGAACTCCTCGACGTCACCGGAGCCGCCACGCATGACGGAGCTCCCGTCGGGGTGTACCGGCCCACGACGGGCGGCAACCAGTCCTGGACCTTCCCCGGTGCCGCCGCCGACACCGGGAAGCCGTCGGCACTCCGGCACGGCGGGAAGTGCCAGGACGCGGGCGGCGGCTCGACCGCCGACGGCGCGGCCGTGCTCCAGTACAGCTGCGACGGCGGTACGAACCGGCGGCTCAAGCGGGGATGACACCGAACGGCCGGGCATCGACTCCGGGTCGGTGCCCGGCCGTTTGCTGGTGCCCGGCCATCTTCCGGTACTCGTGCCGGACGCCGGTGCTACTCCTACTCCTCGGTGGGGCCGAGGTCGTGCGTCTCCCGGAAGTCGACGGTACGGGCTCGGTGCGCGGCGTGGAGTTCGAGTACGACGATGTCGTTGGTGCCCTGGCGCAGCGCGGGGGCGGGGACGTACAAGGACCGCTGGGGACCTCGGGACCAGTACCGGCCGAGCGCGAATCCGTTGATCCACACGTTGCCCTTGGTCCAGCCGTCGAGGTGGAGGAAGGTGTCCGCCGTCCCGGTGAGTTCGAAGGTGCCGCGGTGGAAGGCCGGACCTGTCGGCGCGGTCGTGGTGGGAGCGAAGTCCAGGGCGTCGAGCGAGGCGAGCGGCAGCGGCCGGTTGGTCCAGCCGACGAGTTCCTCGCCGTCCAGGGTGACCCTGCCGGGCAGGCCCTTGCGGTCGTGGATGCCGGTGCCGTAGTTGACGCGCCCCTGATTCTCGACGAGCAGGCTGAGGACGGAGCCCGCGCGGGGCACCGTGAAGGCGAGGGCGTGCTCGTGGTTCTCCCGCTCCAGGACGCCGACCGGCCGGCCGTCGAGGCAGACCTGGGCACGGTCGCGGACCCGCTCCAGTTCGAGAAGAACCGGTCCGGCGGCCGGCAGCACCGTTTCGTAGAGGACGAACCCGAAGTCCTGACCGAGCTGCTCCATGGTCAGCGGAGTCCGGGACTCGACGGCGTCGCCGAGGACCGGAGCGCACGCGAACAGGCCGACACTCTCCTGCAACGCCACGGTGGCCGGCGAGAGTTTGTCCGCGCGCGCGGGAACGGGCTCCGCCGGGACCGTCGCGTACTTGGCGATGACCTCGCGGAAGGCGGCGAACTTCTCGGTGGGGTCGCCCGCTTCGTCGAGCGGCGCGTCGTAGTCGTAGGAGGTGACGGTCGGCCGGTAGGTGCCCTTGTCGTTCGCGCCGTTGGTGAAACCGAAGTTCGTACCGCCGTGGAACATGTAGAAGTTGACCGAGGCGCCCGAGGCCAGTACCTGGTCCAGCTCCTGCGCCGCCCGGTCCGGGTCACGGACCACGTGGTGACCGCCCCAGCGGTCGAACCAGCCGATCCAGAACTCCGTGGACAGCAGCGGGCCGGTCTCCTGGTGCGCGCGCAGGGAAGCGAGGTTCTGGGCGGAGCGGCTGCCGAAGTTGGCCGTCGCGAGGACCCCGGGCAGCGCGCCGCGCTCCAGGTCGGAGGGCTGGTCGCAGGTGAACAGCGGTACGTCGACGCCGCACCGGCGGAGCGAGCCGGCGAGGTGCTCCAGGTAGGCGGTGTCGTCGCCGTACGCCCCGTACTCGTTCTCCACCTGCACCGCGAGTACCGGTCCGCCCCGCGTGGAGAGATAGGGCCGGAGCGGGGTGAGCAGCCGGGTGAAGTAGTCGTCGGCCGCGGCGAGGAAGCGGGGGTCGCGGCTGCGCAGCCGGATGTCGGGGTCGGCCAGCAGCCAGGAGGGAATGCCGCCGCCCTCCCACTCGGCGCAGATGTAGGGACCGGGGCGGAGCAGGACGTGGAGGCCCTCGGCCGCCGCGAGGTCGAGGAAGGCGGGCAGATCGAGTTCGCCGTCCATGCGGAAGCGGTCCGGTCGCGGCTGGTGGAGGTTCCAGGGGACGTATGTCTCGACGGTGTTGAGCCCCATCAGGCGGGCCTTGTGCAGCCGGTCGGCCCACTGCGCGGGGTGGACCCGGAAGTAGTGCACTCCGCCGGACAGGAGCCGGAAGGGTTCGCCGTCGAGTCGGAATCCGCCGTCGTCGATCTGAAGAACGGACATCTGCTGGTGCTCCTGTGCTGAAGAGGACGCGCGGGTGGTGCGGCGCGCTTCGGCGGAAAAGGCTGCCACCGTATGTTTGCGTAAACACGACAGTGGTGGCAAGCCCTTGCCGAGAGGGGGTCGTCGGAACGCCGATCGCCGCTCGGCGGAGGGCTGCCTCCGGCCTTCGCTGCCTCGGTCTTCGCTGTGGGGGCCTTCGCCGTGGGGGCCGCGGCGGGATGGCCTGAAGCGGGGCGGCCGGCGGTGGGGTGCTCGCTATCATCGCCCGTGACCGAATCGACCGAACAACCTGTATACCGCACGCGCATATTCGCCGACCTGACCCCGCTGCGTACCTCGCCCGACTACCGGCGGCTGTGGTTCGGGAACACGGTGTCCTGGATCGGGCAGGGCATGACGGCACTCGCCGTGTCGCTCCAGGTCTACGACATCACCGGGTCCGCCTTCTCGGTCGGGCTCATCGGGTTCTGTTCGCTCGTGCCGCTCGTCGTGTTCGGGCTGTACGGCGGGGCCGTCGCCGACACCGTCGACCGGCGCAGACTCGGGCTCTTCAGCGCCTCCGGGTCGTTCCTGCTGTCCGTGGGGCTGATGGCCGTGACGGTCGCCGGGGTGGAGCGGGTGGAGCTGCTGTACGCGGTCGTCGCCCTCCAGGCCGTCTGCTTCGCGCTCAACTCACCGGCCCGCACCTCGATGATCGCCCGGCTGCTCCCGGCCGAGCAGCTGCCTGCCGCCAACGCGCTCAGCTCCATGACCAGCACGACCGGGGCGCTCGTCGGCCCGATGCTGGGCGGGCTGATCGTCGGCTGGTGGGGCTACCGGGCCGCGTACACCGTCGACGCCGTCACCTTCACCGCCTCCCTGTACGCGATGTGGCGGCTGCCCTCGATGCTCCCGGACCGGGGCGAGGAGGACGAAGGGGCGGTGAAGAAGCGGGCCTCCGTGCTGGACGGGCTGCGCTTCCTCGGGACCCGGCCCAATCTGCGGATGACGTTCTTCACCGACCTGTGCGCCATGGTGCTCGCCCACCCGCGGGCGCTCTTCCCGGTGGTCGCCGTGGTCTGGTACGGCGGCGACGCGAAGACCACCGGGCTGCTGGTCGCCGCTCCGGCGTTCGGGGCGCTGCTGGGCGGCGTGTTCTCCGGCTGGCTCGGGCGGATCAGGCGGCACGGGCTCGCGGTCGTGGTCGCCGTCGCCTGCTGGGGCTCTGCCATCGCCGTCTTCGGGCTGACCCGGCAGCTCTGGCTCGGGCTGGTCCTCCTCGCGCTCGCCGGGTGCGCCGACACGATCTCCATGGTCTTCCGCAGCACCATGCTCCAGGCGGCGGTGCCGGACGAGATGCGCGGGCGCCTCCAGGGCGTCTTCATCGTCGTCGTGGCGGGCGGGCCGCGGCTCGGGGACTTCCTGGCCGGGTCGGTCGCCGATCTGACCTCCCCGGCCGTGGCCGTCACCGGCGGCGGTGTCGCCTGTGTGGTCGCGGTCTCCCTGCTGGCGCTGCGGTGGCGCGGGTTCCTCCGCTACGACGCGCGGGACCCGCAGCCCTAGCGGAGGGGACGGGGCAGGGATGGCGGCGGTCAGCCGAGAAATGCGGTCAATTCGTTGACGACGGCCTGCGGTTGCTCCTCAGGGATGTAGTGCCCGCAGTCGTCGATCCGCACGACCCGGGTGTCCAGCCCCTTGGCCGGCATGAGTTCGCTCAGGCGCGCGTAGGTCTCGGCGCCGCCCGCGAGGACGAGGAGCGGGGTGGTCACCGGGCCGTAGCTCTTCTGGTCGGCGATGTCGCGGTTGAACGTCCGGTACCAGGCGTTCCCGGCGTGGATCGCCTGGTACGCGTCGGCGTAGGCGTGCGCGTACACGCGGCGGGAGCGCTCGTCTATGGGGCGCGGGTCCTCGGCCATGCGGTCGACGAGCCAGTCGACGAGCAGAAGGCGGAGGCATGGCGTGCGGCCGTTATGCCATGGTCACGCCGTCTCCTCCTCGCCCACGATCGAGCGCGCGATGCCCAGTTCGACCAGGTCCTGCGGACGCAGCCGCAGCTGGTCGGCCGTGGCGCCGGTCTCGGCCGCCGGGCGCTTCAGGATCGCCGCCGCCAGCTCGGGGGCGATGACGGAGAAGTAACTGTCCGGTGTGACATGGGTGTTGTCCGGCGCCGCGAGGGCCAGCGCGCCGCCCGAGCCGCCCTCGCCGATCAGCAGGGTGGTCACCGGCACCCGGGCCTCCGCGATCGCCGCGAAGGTGTCGGCGATGGCCGCACCCGCGCCCGCCCGTTCCGCCTCGGCGTCGTTCGCCGCTCCGGGGGTGTCGATCAGGGTGAGGACGGGTACGCCGAGCCGGTCCGCGAGCCGGATCACCCGGGCCGCCGTGCGGTACCCGGCCGGACGGGTCGCGGTGCCGCACTGGGCGACGTACGCGACCGGCCGGTCCCCGCGCAGCCCGAAGCCGCACAGCAGCCCCGCGTCCGTGCCGCCGCACCGGTCACCGACGAGCGGCAGCAGATGGTCGAAGTAGTCGTCCAGATACGCCGCGGCGTGCGGCCGCCCCGTCGCGCGGGCCTGCTCCACGGCGTCCCGGCCGGTCTCCGGGAGGCCGGTTGCCGAGAGCGCGCGCGGCACCGGCGCGGCGGGCAGGGCGTCGTGCGGCCCGAGCGCGAGCAGCCAGCGGGCCACCGTCCCGGCCAGCTCGCCCGGCGCGACGACCGCGTCGATCTGGCCCGCGGCCAGCTGACCCTCGGCGGTGTACGCGTACGGGTCCGCGTCGGCGGGCCGCACCCGGGACCCGGCGAACCCGACCTGCGCGCCCGGCAGCGCCAGCACCACATCGGCGCCCGCGCCCACCGTGGCCCAGCCGCCGCCGGTCGTGGGATCGCGCAGCACCGCGATCTGCGGCAGTCCGGCGGCGCGCAGCCGGGCCGAGGCGCGGGCCACCCGCTGGAGCTGGGTCAGCGCGACCATGCCCTCCTGCATCCGGCTGCCGCCCGTCGCGACGAGGGCGACCAGCGGGACGCGCCGCTCCAGCGCCAGCGCGTACGCGGCCTCCAGCCGGTCCCCGGTGGACTGCCCCAACGAGCCGCCCAGGAAGCCGAATTCGAAGGAGATCAGCGCGCACGGCCGTCCGCCGACCGCGCCGGTGCCGTATACGACGGACTCCTCCTCGCCGGTACGCGCGGCGGCGCGGGCCCGTGCCTGCCCGTACCCGGTCCAGGCGAGCGGCCCGTCGGCCGGGGCGGGGCGCCCGGGAGGCGGGTGCTCGTCGAAGCCGGCGGTGACGGCGGCGATGGCCTCGCGGGCCGTCATGCGGCTAGACATGGAGCGACCTCTTCATGATCTTGCCCAGGTCGTTGCGGGGCAGGGCGTCCAGGTAGCGCACGGTGCGCGGGCGCTTGTGCGGGGCCAGCTGGGCGGCCACATGGTCCGCCAACTCCTGTTCCGACGGGGGTGATCCGGGGTCGGACGGCACCACCCAGGCGACGATCCGCTCACCGAGGTCCGCGTCCGGTTCGCCGGTGACGGCGGCCTCGCGGACGCCCGGGTGTTCCAGCAGGGCGTTCTCGATCTCGCCCGCGCCGATCTTGTAGCCGCCGCTCTTGATCAGGTCGCTGCCCTTGCGGCCGACGATCCGGACATAGCCGTCCGGGTCCAGGGTGGCCACGTCGCCCGTACGGAACCAGCCGTCCTCGGTGTGCGCGGAGGCCGTGGCGTCGGGGCGGTTGAGATAGCCGCTGAAGAGGTTCGGGCCGCGGACCTGGATCTCGCCGATGGCCGCGGGGTCGTCGAGCACGGTGCCGTCCTCCTCGACCAGCCGGAGTTCGACGCCGGGCAGTGGCGGGCCGACCGTGCCGGGGCGCGGTTCGCCGTCCGCCCGGACACCCGTGTTCATCAGGGTCTCCGTCATGCCGTACCGCTCGATCACCCGGCGGCCGGTCGCGGCCGCGATCCGCTCGTGGTCATGGACCGGCAGCGCGGCCGAACCGGACACCAGCAGCCGGGCGTTCGCGAGCGCCCGCGCGAGGCCGCCGGACGAGGACGGATCGGCAAGCGCTTCCGCCAGCCGGTGGTACATCGTCGGTACGCCGAACAGCATCGTGCCCCCGGCGGACAGCTCCCGGGTCACGCCCTCGGTGGAGAACCGGCCGAGGTGGCGTACCGAACCGCCCCGGCGCAGCGGGCCGAGGACGCCCAGGATCAGACCGTGCACATGGAACAGGGGCAGGGCGTGTACGAGAACGTCGTCGGCGGTCCACTGCCAGGCGTCCTCCAGCGCGTCCAGCGAGGCGGCGATCGCCCGCCGGGGGAGGATCGCGCCCTTGGGCGGGCCCGTGGTGCCGGAGGTGTAGACGATCAGCGCGGGGGACTCGGGGGAGGGCTCGGGGAACGCGGAGCCGGCCGGACCCGCGTCCGTGCTCACATCCACCCGCTCCAGTGCGGCCAGCGCGGGCGGCAGTACGTCGGCGGCCGAGGCCAGCACCATCGAGGGCGCGCTGTCGGCGATGATGTGCGCCAGCTCCCGTTCGCCCGTCCTCGGGTTCAGCGGTACCGCGGGCACCCCCGCCCGCAGGGCGGCCACCACCGCGACCGCGGTCCGCGCGGTGGGTGTGGCCCATACCGCGATCCGGCCCGCGCCGGTGATCCGGGCCGCGAGCGCGTCGGCGGCCGCGGTCAACTGCGCGTAGGACAGGGAGTCTTCGTCGAACCGGACGGCTTCGCGCGCGGCGTGCGGGCCGGACGCGTCCTGGAGTGCGGGAAGAAGTGACATCACCCTGCGAACCCTAAGGGCTGTCCGGTCGTCCCCGGCGGGCGCGCGACGACAACTACGGCGCCTCGCCGCACGGTCCAAACGTATGGGCGCGTCCGGCGGGCGGACCGCCGAACGTAGGGGCGCGTCCGGCAGGCGGACCGCTGCCGTCCGAGCGCGTCCAGCGGGCGGACCAGGGGTGACGGGGCGGCCCTGGTCAGGCGTGAAGCGCTTCCGTCTCCCGAAAACACCCTCGTACCACCCTCCAAGGGCTCCGAACCGGCGCGCGGATGGCTGCACGGGGCATCCGGCGGAGATTTGGATACAGCATTGACAAATTAATTCCACGTTGCCAGCATGCAAAAAGTTCACTTCGGTCGAGCATCTCGTTGCGGACAGACAGAAAAATCCTGTCCGTTGCTCCCCGCCGCCCGGCCGCACCCGCACGTCGCAAAGCGCGACAGCGCCTTGCCTGACAACCCCACGCACCGTCAGGAAGGAAAGCGTTCATGTCTTTGTCCCCCTCGCTGTGGTCCAGAGCGGTCATCGCCCTCACCCTGGTGGCCACCGGCGGCCTCGCCGCCGGTACCGCGATGGCCGAGCCCGCCGCCCCCACCGCGATCCAGGCCCCGGCCGACATCCCCGCCGCCGACTACCAGCAGGTCCAACTGGCCCTGGGACCCGACGAACTGGGTGAGGCCATGTCCCTCGCCGTCCTCCCGGACAAGTCCGTCGTGCACACCGCCCGGGACGGCACGGTCCGGCTGACCGACGCCTCCGGAGCCACGAAGACCGCCGCCAAGCTCGATGTCTACACGCACGACGAGGAAGGGCTGCAAGGAGTCGCGGCCGACCCGGACTTCGCGAACAACCGCTACCTGTACCTGTACTACTCACCCAAGCTGAGCACGCCGGCGGGCGACGCCCCCGTCACCGGAACCGCCGCCGACTTCGAACCGTGGAAGGGCCACCTCAACCTCTCCCGGTTCACGCTGAAGACCGACGGCACGCTGGACAAGGCCGGCGAGAAGGTCGTCCTCGAAGTCCCCAACGACCGGGGCCAGTGCTGCCACGTCGGCGGCGACATCGACTTCGACGCCACCGGGAACCTCTATCTGACCACCGGCGACGACACCAACCCGTTCGAGTCCGCCGGATACGCGCCGATCGACGAACGCGCCGCACGCAACCCGCAGTTCGACGCCCAGCGCTCCTCCGGGAACACCAACGACCTGCGCGGGAAGCTCCTGCGGATCAAGCCCACCGCCGCGGGCGGCTACACCGTCCCGGCGGGCAACCTCTTCGCCCCCGGCACCGCGCGGACCCGGCCGGAGATCTACGCCATGGGCTTCCGCAACCCGTTCCGGATGTCCGTCGACAAGCCCACCGGCACCGTGTACATCGGGGACTACGGACCTGACGCGGGCACCACCGACGCCGCCCGCGGCCCCAGCGGCCAGGTGGAGTTCGACCGCGTCACCGGCCCCGGCAACTTCGGCTGGCCCTACTGCACGGGTACGAACACGGCCTCGGAGACGTACGGCGAGTACACCTTCCCCAGCGGCCCGGCCGGTGCGAAGTACGACTGCGCGGGCGGCCCGGCCAACAACTCCTTCCGCAACACCGGACTGCCCAAGCTCCCCGCCGTGAAGCCCGCCTGGATCAAGTACGGCGGTGACGCGGGCTCCCCGCCGGAGTTCGGCGGCGGCTCCGAATCGCCGATGGCGGGTCCCGTCTACCGCTACGACGCGAACCTCGACTCGTCCGTGAAGTTCCCCGCCTCGCTCGACGGCCGCTTCTTCGCCGCCGAGTACGGCCGCAAATGGATCAAGCCGATCGAGGTGAAGTCCGACGGATCGCCCGGGGTGATCGAGACCTTCCCCTGGACCGGGACCCAGGTCATGGACTCCGCGTTCGGCCCGGACGGTGCGCTGTACGTCCTGGACTACGGCACCGGATCGGGCAATCAGGCGCTGTACCGCGTCGAGTACCTGGCCGGCAGCAACCGTTCACCGGTCGCCAAGGCCGCCGCGGACCGCACCTCCGGGCCCCTCCCGCTGGCCGTCGCCTTCACGGCGGCCGGGAGCACGGACCCCGAGGGCGGAGCACTGCGCCACGCCTGGGACTTCGGTGACGGAGCCACCTCGACCGAGGCCGCACCGCACCACACCTACACCACCGCCGGAACCTACCGCCCGACCCTGACCGTCACCGACCCGGAAGGGCTCACCGCGACGGCCAGCCTCGTCGTGTCGGCGGGCAACACCGCCCCCACCGTCACCCTGAAGACCCCCGTGGACGGCGCGCTCTTCTCCTTCGGCGACTCCGTGCCCTTCACCGTCACGGCCACCGACCCGGAGGACGGCACCGTCGACTGCGCGAAGGTCAAGGTCACCTATCTCCTCGGCCACGACAGCCACCGCCACCAGATCACCTCGAAGAACGGCTGCTCCGGCACCATCGACGTGCCCGTCGACGGTGAGCACGACAGCGCCGCCAACATCTACGGGGTCTTCGACGCCGAATACACCGACGCGGGCGGACTGACCACCCACAGCGACAGCATCCTCCAGCCCCGCCACCGGCAGGCCGAGCACTTCGCGGCCCAGTCCGGCACCGAGGTCGCCCAGCACGGACCCGCCGAGGGCGGCGCCACCGTCGGCTTCACCGACAACGGTGACTGGGTCTCCTTCGAGCCGTACGCCCTGGGCAACGCGAAGCGTGTCTCGGCCAGGGTCTCGTCGGCGGGACCCGGCGGCACGATCGAACTGCGCGCGGGCTCGGCCACCGGCACGCTGCTCTCCACCCTCGCCGTCACACCCACCGGCGGCTGGGAGACGTTCAAGGACGTCTCGGCGGACGTGAAGAACGCGCCCGCCGGATCCACGAAACTCTTCCTCGTCTTCAAGGGCGTCACGGGCCAGGGGAACCTGTTCGACGTCGATGCCTTCACCTTCGCGACGGAAGGGTGACCGACTCATGAGACGCCAACTGGCCCGCCACGCACGCCGGATCGCCTGCGCCGCCACCCTGGTCGTCGGCGCCGCGCTCCTGGCCCCCGCCCCGGCGGGAGCCGCCGAGGCCGCACCCGCCCCGGCCGCCGACCCGTACGACGTGCTGGTCTTCTCCAAGACCGCCGGATTCCGGCACGACTCGATCCCGGCAGGCATCACCGCGATCCAGCAGCTCGGCGCGGCGGACGGCTTCACCGTCCGGGCCACCGAGGACGCCGGTGCCTTCACCCCGCAGAATCTCGCCGGGTACGAGGCGGTGGTCTTCCTCAGTACCACCGGCGACGTCCTGAACACCGCGCAGCAGGACGCGCTGTCGGCCTACGTCGAGGGCGGCGGCGGATTCGTCGGCGTCCACGCCGCCGCCGACACGGAGTACGACTGGCCGGCGTACGAGAAGCTCGTCGGCGCCCGGTTCAAGAGCCACCCGGCGATCCAGCAGGCGAAAGTCGTCACCGAGGACCGCGCCCACCCGGCGACCGCGCACCTCCAGGACGTCTGGACCCGGACCGACGAGTGGTACAACTACCGCACCAATCCCCGCCAGGACGTCCATGTGCTGCAGAGCCTGGACGAAAGCAGCTACACCGGCGGCGAGATGGGCGGCGACCACCCCATCACCTGGTGCCACCCGCAGCAGCAGGGCCGGTCCTTCTACACCGGTCTCGGCCACACCGCCGAGTCCTACAGCGACCCGTCCTTCCGCCAACTGCTGCTCGGCGGCATCCAGTACGCCGCCGGAGCGGTGCCGGCCGACTGCGGCTCCGGCACCCCGGACCCCGGGGGCCGGACCGTGGAAGCGGAGTCGTACACCTCCGCGTCCGGTGTGCAGAGCGCCGGGCACGCCGGGGCGGGCGGCGGTGCCACGCTCGGGTACATCGACCACGGTGACTGGGCGGGCTACGCCTCGGTCGGCACGGCCGGGGCCACCTCCTTCACCGCGAGGGTCTCCTCGGCCGGGGCGGGCGGCACCGTCGAGGTGCGCTCCGGGTCGGCCACCGGGCCGCTGCTCGGATCGGTGGCCGTCGCCCCGACCGGCGGCTGGGAGACCTTCACGGAGGTGACCGCCTCCCTCACCGCCACCGGCTCGGGCCCCCTGTTCCTGAGGTTCACCGGAGGAGCGGGCGCCCTCTTCGACGTCGACTACTTCACCCTGGGCACCGAGGCGCCGAAGGTGAAGGGCTCGTCCGATGTGCACCTCTTCTACTACCCCTGGTACGGCAACCCCGGCACGTACGGCAGCTGGCGCCACTGGCAGCAGGGCGGTCGGACCCCGCCGGAAAGCATCGGCGCCGACCTCTACCCGAAGCTCGGCCCGTACGACTCCGGTGATGTCGCCGGGGCCGTCGAGCAGCACATGAAGTGGATCGAGCGGTCGGGCGCCGGTGTCCTCGTCTACAGCTGGTGGGGACAGGGGGGTTACGAGGACTCGCTCGCCGGGCGGGTACTGGACGCCGCGGCCCGCCACGGGATCGAGGTCGCCTGGCACATCGAGCCGTACAGCGGCAGGACGGCGGCCTCCGTGGTCGACGACATCGCCTATCTGAACGGGAAGTACGGCAGCCATCCCGCCTACTACCGGGACGCCGCGCACGGGAACCGCCCGGCGTTCTACATCTTCGAGAGCCTGAAGATCCAGGACTGGTCGGCCCTGGACGCCGTCCGCGACAGCGCCGTCGTCCTCGCCCAGACCACCGACACCACCAAGGTCGCCCACTTCGGCGGGATCTACACCTACGACGGCATCGCCGGTGCCACGGCCCCCGGCTGGAAGCAGGCGGGGGACTACGCCAAGGCCAATGGGCTGGTCTGGGCGCCCTCGGTGGCCCCCGGGTACGTCGACGACCGGGCCGTGCCCGGCAACACCACACCCACCCTGGGCCGGGAGAAGGGTGCCTCCTACGACCTGGAATGGAGCAACGCGCTCGACCCGGCCATCGGCGGATCGCCCACCTGGGTCTCCGTCACCTCCTTCAACGAGTGGCACGAGGGCAGCTCGATCGAACCGGCGTCGAGCACCCCGCCCGCCGGACACGGCTACCAGACCTTCGACGGCGCGTACGGAAAGACCGGGGCAGCCGCCGAGACGGCCTACCTGGACCGGACGGCCTACTGGGTGAAGCAGTTCACGCAGCGGCGCGCGGCGACTCCCGCCGCACGCTGACCGCCCCACGACGAACGGCAGCGTCCCGGCGGGGACGCTGCCGTTCTTTTACTCGCACGTCTTTACTCGCACGTCTTAGCCCACACGGGTGCGGACTCAGCCGTCCCGTTTGATGTTCCGCATCCGGCCGTACGCGTACACACTGCCCGCCAGCGCCAGATCGGACAGCAGCATGAATCCGATCGAGTACGAATCCTTGGCGGTGAAGATCGCGCCCATGACCAGCGGCGGTACGAAGCCGCCCAGACCGCCCATCGCGCCGACGATGCCGGTCACGCTGCCCACCTTCGGCTGGGGCGTCACCTGCGAGACCAGGGCGAAGATACTGCCGCTCGACGTGCCGAGCCCGGCCGCCATGACGAGCAGCGCGATCGTGCCGACCGGCATCAGCTCCGGGTCGAACGCCTGGACGATCGCCATCAGGGCGGCGACCAGCAGCGCCACCGAGGTGACCAGCGCCGGGTGGATCCGGTCCGAGAGCCAGCCGCCGATCGGCCGGAAGATGACGGTGACGAGCGCGAACCCGGCCGCCTTGGTGCCCGCCTCGGTCGGCGACATGTCGTACCAGGTCTTCAGATACGTCGGCAGATACACCCCGAAGGCCACGATGCCGCCGAAGCCGATCGCGTACAGCGCCGACAGCTCCCAGGTGACCCGCAGCCGCCCGGCCTCGCCGAGCCGGTGGGCCAGTGTGTCGGTCGGGATCTGCCGGTCGGGCCGGTCGCTGACCAGGACGGCGGCGAGAATCGCGTACACCGCCAGTGCCGCCGCGACGACGAGGAACGGCAGGTTGTCCCCGTGCTCGGCGATGCGCGGTGTGAAGTAGCCCGACAGCGCCACGCCGCCCATGCCCATTCCGAACACACCGAGCGCCAGGCCCCGGTCGGCGGGCGGGAACCACGAGTTGACCAGCGGAATGCCGATCGCGAACGTGGTGCCGCCGAGCCCCAGCAGAAAGCCGACGGCGAGCATCGCCCCGTACGAGTTCTTCGCCGGGATCAGCAGCAGCACGGGCACGATCGTGAGCGCCGAGACGACGGGGAACATCAGCCTGGCGCCGTACTTGTCGGTGAGCGCACCCACCGGGATACGCCCGAGCGAACCGACGATCACCGGCACGGCCACCAGGAACGACTGCTGGAACGAGCTGAGCCCGAGCCGTTCCTTGTAGTCACCGGACATCGGCGCGATCAGGTTCCACGCCCAGAAGGTCAGCGCGAAACCGATCGTGGCCACGGCCAGATTGCGGTACGCGGCCGAGGACTGCCGGCCGGCCGGTACGGGGGACTGCTTGACGGCTGTATCCACGGGTCAAGTCAAGGACGCGGGGGAACCCCGGGCCCGCTGGGTTGCTCCATGCGGGGCGCACGCCGCACCGGACACCCCAATGGCCCCACGACCGCCGCCGTTCCGGACCCGTGCGCGCCACCGCCCCCACCGGCACCGAGGGCCCTGCGGGCTCCACGAGCCCCGTCGCCGATCGGCGCGGGCTGCGAGAATCGCGGCATGGACCGGCTGGACAGGGAAATCCTCGGCATTCTCCAGGAAGACGCGCGGATCTCGTACCGCGATCTGGGCGTACGCGTCGGGCTCAGCGCCAACGCCGCGGGCGACCGGGTACGCCGCATGCGCCGCGACGGAGTCATCCGCGGCTTCACCGTCATCGTCGACCCGGCCGCCGACACCCGCTCCGGCCTGGTCGTCTTCATCGACGTGAGCCTGCGCCTCGACACGACGAACGAGGAGTTCGAGCGCTCCGTGCTGATGCTTCCCGGCATCACCGAGGTGGTGCATGTGACGGGCGGGCACGACTACCTCGTACGCGCCACGGCGGCCGACGCCGGCGCCCTGGACGCGCTGCTGCGGCGGCTCAAACGGGACGCGGGAGTGGCGCACTCCAACACCAGGATCGCGCTGAGAGCGGCACCGTCCCACTAGCCGTCCCTGGCCGTCCCGGCCCCGCTGTCCCCGCAGCCGTCCCGCCACCCGGCCCCGCTGTCCCCGCAGCCGTTCCGGTACCCGGTACCCGGCCTCCGGCCCCCCACCGTGTCCCGGCACCCGGCCCCTCGCCGCCGGGTCTCAGAGCGGTGCCTGCCAGGTCACCGTCGTCGACCGGCTGCCGTCCTCGTCGCGCCCGTCGTCCGCGACCACCAGCCGCACCGCGCTCCGCCCGTCGGGCAGCCGGGCCGTCGCGTCCACCTCCACCTCGATGGCCGACACCCCGGCCCTGCGGTGCGCGGCGGCCAGCGCACCGCGCAGGGCGGTCAGCAGCTCCTGGTCCGCGGGTTCGCCCACGAGCGCGTCCACCGCGCCCGTGAAGTGCACCGAGGGCTGGAAGCCGAGCACGGCCGCCGCTCCACCGGTCTCCCGCAGCACCCGGCCGCGGAAGGTGGCGGGGACCTCGGCGGGCGGCTGCTGGAGGGCGAAGATCGTCGTCCGGACCTCCTGAATGGTGGAGTCCAGCTCGTCCACGGCCTTGCCGAGCAGCTCGTCGGTCTCCCCGGAGGCGGCCCGGCGGCGGGTCGACTCCAGCATCATCTCGGTCGCGAAGAGCCGCTGGACGACCAGATCGTGCAGATCCCGGGCGATCCGGTCGCGGTCCTCGTACACCGCGAGCTGCTCCCGGTTGTGCTGCGCGTCCGCCATCACCAGGGCCAGCGCCGCCTGTGAGGCGAACTGCGAGGCCAGCAGCCGGTCCACGGCCGAGTACGGGCGCTCGCCGCGCCGCCGGGGCAGCGCCAGCGTGCCGATGAGCCGGCCGCCGCTCTGCAACGGCAGCATCATGCTGGGCCCGAACCGGGACCGTACCTCGGTGGTCATCCGGGGATCGGTCGCCGAGTCGGTGATGAAGACCGGTTCGCCGCCCAGCAGCTGCACCAGGACGGGGGAGCCGGGCGCGATGGTCGTCCCCACGATGCCCGCCGGATCGTCCAGCGTGGAGGCGGCCACGATCTCCATCCCGCCCTCGTCGGTCGGCTGGAGGACCACTCCGGCCGACGCGCCGGCGAGCACCCTGGCCCGTTCGGCGACGGTCATCAGGGCGTCGGAGGCGTTCGTGCCGGTCAGCAGGGCCGTGGTGACGGCGGCGGCCCCCTCGATCCAGCGTTCCCGCTGCCGGGCGGTCTCGTAGAGCCGGGCGTTGCCGATCGCGATCCCGGCCTGGGCGGCGAGGACCCGCAGCAGCGCCATGTCCGTGTCGGTGAAGTGCCCGGAGCGCTTCTCGGCGAGATAGAGGTTGCCGAACACCTGGGTGTGTACCCGGATCGGCGCGCCGAGGAAGGAGCGCATCGGAGGGTGCCCCGGCGGCAGGCCCGCCGCGCGCGGGTCGGCGGTCAGGTCGTCGGAACGCAGGGGCTGCGGGTCCTCGATCAGTACGCCGAGGATGCCCGAGCGGCCGTCCGGGAAGCCCGCGATGTGCTGCCGTTCCTCGTCGCTCATCCCGGCGGTGTACAGCTCGGTGATCCGGCCCTCTTCGGGGTCCAGGACGCCGAGTGCGCCGTAGCGCGCCTCGGTCAGCGCGGTGGCGGTCTCCGCGATCTGCTGGAGCGTGGTGCGCAGTTCGAGATCGCTGCCGACGCTGAGGACCGCCTCCAGCAGCATCGGGAGCCGGGGCTTCGCCGACCGCCGCGTGGCTGTCCCCCCGACGCCCGCTCCGCCCGCCCCGGCTTCTCCGCCCGCTCCGGGCTCCCCGGCGGAGTCCGCCGCTCCGCCCGCTCCGGCCGGTCCGTGCTCCTCGGTCATGCGCATCGCCCCCTGGGCCGCTCAGCCCGCCAGCGGGTTGAGGACCAGCGGCTGGATCTTGCCGTCCAGCATGGCTCCCAGACCGAGCACGGAGCAGACGTCCGGCCGTTCGGCGATCTGCACCGGCATTCCGGTCGCGTCACGCAGCATCTGGTCCAGGCCGGGCAGCAGTGCGCTGCCGCCCACCATCATGATCCCCCGGTCCGCGAGGTCGGCCACCAGGTCGGGCGGGCAGTCGCGGAGCACCTTGCCCAGGCCGTCGAGCACCGCGGTGAGCGGGGTGTGGATGGCCTGCCGGACGGCGGCGGTGTCCACCTGCACGGAGCGGGCCAGGCCGGTGGCCACGTCACGGCCGTGGATCTCGGTCAGGGCGGGGCCCCCGGGGGTGAGGCCGTTGCCGCTGAGCGCCAGCTGCAAGGGGCGCACGGACTGGCTCGGCAGCATCAACTCGTGGTGCTGGCGCAGATGCTGGATCACCGCGTGGTCGATGGCGTCGCCACCGATCGGGATCCGGACGGCGGTCACGATCGAGCCGAGCGAGAGCACCGCGATCTGGGTGGTGGCGGCCCCGCACACCATGATCATGGTGGCGGTCGGCTGCTCGACCGGCAGTCCGCAGCCGACGGCCGCCGCGATCAGGGTGTCGACCAGTTCCACCCGCCGGGCGCCGAGCCCGACCAGGGTCTCCACGGCGGCGCGCTGGGCCAGCGGATCGCTGTCGTGCGGGGTGCAGGCGGCGGCGCGCAGCCGGGGCTTGCGGCGCAGCTGGCGGCGGAGCTTCTCGCCGAGCAGATGGCGCAGCATGCGCTGGGCCATCTCGATGTCGACGACGGTGCCGCCGGAGACGGGGCGGACCACCCGGATGTATTCGGGTGTGCGGCCGGTCATCTGCTCGGCGAGCGCGCCGACGGCGATGAGTGATCCGGTACGGGTGTTCACGGCGGCGACGCTCGGCTCGTCGACGACGAGGCCGAGCCCTTTGACGTACACACGGGTCCTCGCGGCCCCGAGATCGACGGCGATATGGCAACGGCGCAACTGCTCAAGGCTGACGGTCACGGCAGGTTCTCCCGAGAGCGCTGATGTGGGGCACCGGCGGCAGCCGGTTCTCTTCGCATCGTGACGCGCCCGGAGTCCCGGCGCGCGCTGGGATGAGCCGTAAGAGGGAACGGAGCTGACGGAGCGCCAGGTGAGCGCCGTGTGAGTGCGGGCCGGTGCGGCGCCGTGCCGGGTCAGCCGGGTCGGCCGGGGAGCAGCCGCTGGAACAGCCCCCAGGTGAACTCGGCGACGAAGGGCCGCCCGCTGTCCGGCTCGGTGATCGCGAGCGCCCATCGGGTCGGCGCGCTGCCCTCCATCGGCCGGGCCGGGGCGAAGGCCCGCGCGACCTCGTCCACGGTGCACGACCACGGGCGCAGGTCCGCGGCGGTGCGCAGTTCGGGGCCTGCCGTCCCCGGGGCGCGCACGAGCCACTCGTTCCATACGGCTCCGCCCGGCGCGGCCATCACCTCGAACCGCAGGTCGGGCCAGAGCGGCACCGGCCACAGCAGCGCCTCGCACTCCAGGTCGCCGACCTTCCGGGGCAGGGTCAGCTCGGGCTCGCCGAGCACGGAGCGGTAGCGGCGCAGGGCCCCCTTGGACCTGCCGCCCCGAGGGGCGCGCACCATGGCCTGCCAGTGGCGGTTCGCCTCCCGCATGTCGGCGAGCGAGGCGCTCAGTTCCAGTCGGGCCTCCTCGACCAGACCGGGCTGGTGGTCGGCCATCCGGCGCAGCAGGACGAGCTGGAACTGGAGGGGCCCGAACGGGGCGGGAGCGGTCATGCCGCCCATCCTCCCGTGTGCCGGACGTATCGGACCGGCGCGCAGGGGAAACTGAGCTTCCTCACACGATCCTCACGTCCGCGGCTTCCGCCGTTGTTCTGTACGCGTCTACTCTGCGGGCGCAATGGATTACTGCCACCCGTGCCAACGGCATCTCAACGGCGCCCTGGCCTGTGCCGGGTGCGGAACCCCCGTCGAGGCGCTGGGCCCCTATGCCGCCCCCGCGTACACCGGCCACGAACCGGAACCGCCGGACGAGCCCCCCGTGCCTCCCGTGCCGCCCGCCTCCGGGGGGCAGCGTCGCCGTGCCCGCGTCGCGGCCGGACGGGCCCCGCGACGAAGCGGGCGTGAGCCGGAGCCGGCCGATGGCGGGAAGAGGGGCGGCGACGGAAAGAGCGGCGGCGGCCGTGGGAAGCAGCGCGGCGGCGATTCTCGCGGGCACCGCAGGCGCGGCCGGACGGCCCTGCTCACGGTCCTCGGGCTCGTCCTCGCCGCCGGGGCGCTGAGCCTGGCCGAGCTGGCCGTCGAGCCGAGGCACGACGACGGTGCGGCGGACTACGTACGGGAATCCACCGCCACCCGCACCGAACCCGCCCCGGAGCCCTCGTCGAGCGTCCGGCCCGAGCGGCCCGGTCCGCCGGACACCACACCCTCCGACCGCACAGGCCCTACAGGCCCCACCGTGGTCCCGGTGGCGGACAGCCACCCGGCCGGCTCCGGAACGGGCGGCGGGCCCGGCCCGGAGGACTCCGACGCCTCGGGACCGCCGCAGGACTCCACTCCGTCCTCCGCACCGCCGGGCCCCGGGGAGTCCGGCTCACCGGCCGACCCGCCGGGCCCCGAGGAGCCCGGCGACGAGCCGACGGGGCCCGCCCCGACGGAGCCCCCGGAGCCCGACCCGGAACCGACCGAGACCTGCGTCCGCTTCCTGTGGTGGTGCACCTGAGGGCTGCCCCGTAGCCCCG
Organism: Streptomyces sp. NBC_01433; assembly: GCF_026340105.1. NCBI lineage: Bacteria > Bacillati > Actinomycetota > Actinomycetes > Kitasatosporales > Streptomycetaceae > Streptomyces > Streptomyces sp. NBC_01433. The sequence continues at coordinate 4,320,108 of NZ_JAPEPM010000001.1, forward strand.
GAAGAAGCCGTACCGCTACGGGGTCGCGGGATCGCCCTACAGGTCCTCGCCCAGCATCCGGCGCAGGAGGTCCCGCAGCACCGTGCGCTCCGCGTCCGAGAGCCCGGCCAGCGGCTCCCGGGCGAAGTGCAGCGAATCACGCAGCTCCCGAGCCGTGCGGGCGCCCTTCTCCGTCGGAGCCGCCAGCTTCACCCGCCGGTCGGCCGGGTCGGGCCTGCGCTCCACCAGCTCCCGGGACTCCAGCCGGTCGATGATCCCCGTCACGTTCGACGGCTCGCACTTCAGCTTCTGGGCGATCTTCCGCATCGGCATCGGCTCCAGGGAGAGCAGCCCGAGGACCCGTGCCTGCGCCCCGGTGAGCGAGTGCGCCGCCGCGGCGCGGTCGTACTCCTCGTAGTAGCGCGCCACTACGGTGCCGATGAGCTCGACGACCTCAAGGGTCAGGGGGTCTGTGCGGGTGGCCATGACACCCAGCGTACCCATTTACTTGACAACATGAAATATTCAGGAGCATGGTTGTTTCACGTCATGAAGCTTTTTTGCCCGGCGGGAGCTTCCCGTCCGTGAGGCACTTCCGTACGACATAGACACGACACAGAGACACGACACAGAGGAGACCCCGAGCCCATGTCTGCAGCTCTTCCCACGTCCAGCCGTGAATGGCACCTTGTCGCCCGCCCGCACGGCTGGCCCAAGGCCGAGGACTTCGCGCTGCGTGAGGTCTCGGTCGTCGCCCCGGCCGAGGGCCGAGTCCTCGTCCGCAACAAGTACTTCTCGGTCGACCCGTACATGCGCGGCCGGATGAACGACGTGAAGTCGTACGCCCCGCCCTTCAAGCTCGACCACCCCATGGAGGGCGGCGCGGTGGGCGAGGTCATCGCCTCGAACGCCGAGGGCATCGCCGTCGGCGACCACGTCCTGCACGGCCTCGGCTGGCGCGAGTACTCCGACGTGCCCGCCGAGCACGCCCTGAAGGTCGACCCGGACCTGGCCCCGCTCTCCGCCTACCTCGGCGTGCTCGGCATGACCGGCATGACCGCCTACGCGGGCCTGTTCGAGGTCGCCTCCTTCAAGGAGGGCGACGCCGTCTTCGTCTCCGGCGCCGCGGGTGCGGTGGGCAGCCAGGTCGGCCAGCTGGCGAAACTCAAGGGCGCCTCGCGGGTCATCGGCTCGGCGGGCTCCGACGAGAAGGTAAGGCTCCTGGTCGAGGAGTACGGCTTCGACGCCGCGTTCAACTACAAGAGCGGCCCGGTCCGGGACCAGCTCGAGGCCGCCGCTCCCGACGGCATCGACGTCTACTTCGACAACGTCGGCGGCGAGCACCTGGAAGCCGCGCTCGCCTCGTTCAACGTGCACGGCCGCGCCACCATCTGCGGAATGATCGCCCAGTACAACGCCACCGAGCCGGTCCCCGGCCCGCGCAACATGGCGCTGATCATCGGCAAGCGGCTGCGTCTCCAGGGCATGCTCGTCAACGATCACGCCGCGCTTCAGCCCCAGTTCGTCAAGGAGGTCGCCGGCTGGCTGGCCTCGGGCGAGCTGAAGTACAACGAGACGGTCGTCGAGGGCATCGAGCACGGCTTCGACGCCTTCCTCGGCCTGCTGCGCGGCGAGAACACCGGCAAGATGATCGTGTCCGTCGCGTGACCGGCATCCGGTCCGCCCGGCACACCCGTTAGTCTCATCCCAGGCCGTCGCGATCGTGGGCGCGAGTCGCGGCGCATCAGCAGGAGGAATCCTCAGCATGAGCATCCAGAACATCGCCGTCGTCTACACCGCCGTCGCCACCGCGGAGAACGGCCGTGACGGCCGCGTCTCCTCCGACGACGGCAAGCTCGACGTCATCGTCAACCCGCCGAAGTCCATGGGCGGCAGCGGCAGCGGCACAAACCCGGAGCAGCTCTTCGCGGCCGGATACAGTGCCTGCTTCCAGGGCGCGCTCGGTGTCGTCGCCCGCCAGGAGAAGGCCGACATCTCCGGCTCGACCGTGACCGCGTCGGTCGGCATCGGCAAGAACGAGGCCGGTGGCTTCGGCCTGGAGGTCGCGATCTCCGCCTCCATCCCGAACGTCGACAAGGCCACCGCCCAGTCGCTCATCGAGAAGGCCCACCAGGTCTGCCCGTACTCGAACGCGACCCGCGGCAACATCAAGGTCGAGCTGTCGGTCGCCTGACCTGACCCGACGCCACCACACCCGACGCGACCCCACCCGGCCGCTCGCCCGAGGGCCGCATCCCCGTCACCGGGGGTGCGGCCCTCGTCCGTGCCGGAGCGCAAGTACCCTGACGCCCATGAGTGATCTCGGGGCGGGCTTCGGCTATTTGATGAAGGGGCAGCGCTGGGCTGTCCGGCACGGACGATGGTTCGGATTCGGGCTGCTGCCCGGACTCGTCACCCTGATCGTGTACGCGGGCGCGCTGATCGGACTCGGTTACGGAGCCGACGACTTCGTCGCCTGGGCCACCCCGTTCGCCGACGACTGGTCCTCGCCCTGGCTGGGCCTGCTGCGCAACACCCTCGTCGTCCTCGTCTTCGTCTTCGGCCTGTTCCTGGCGGTCATCACCTTCACCGCCGTGACCCTGCTGGTCGGCCAGCCGTTCTACGAGTCGCTCTCCGAGGAGGTCGACCGCAGCGAGGGCGGCGAGGTCCCCGAGTCCGGGCTGCCGCTCTGGCGCGAACTGTGGATCTCCGCCCGCGACTCCCTCCGCATCCTGCTGCGCGTCGCCCTGTACGGAATCATCCTCTTCGGCCTCGGATTCATCCCGGTCCTCGGACAGACCGTCGTCCCCGCCATCGGCTTCTGCGTCTCCGGCTATTTCCTGTCCGAAGAGCTCACCGCTGTGGCACTCCAGCGCCGCGGCATGGTTCTGAAGGACCGGCTGGTTCTGCTGCGCGGACGCCGGATGCTGGTGCTCGGCTTCGGCGTTCCGCTGACACTCGCGTTCCTGGTCCCGTTCGTCGCCGTGTTCCTGATGCCGGGCGCCGTCGCCGGAGCCACCCTGATGGTCCGTGACCTGGTCGCGCCCGAAGGCGCCGGTGGGGCAGGCGCGGCAGGCAGGGCCGACGGGGCCGACAGTGCCGACGGTGGCTATGCGACGAACGCCGCCCCGGCGACGGCCCCGGCGCCCCACCCGTACCCGGTCGACGGCGCCTGAGCGACGATCGGGCCCCACGGTCCGGGAGCCGGTCAGGCGCTGTGGACCTCCAGCGCCGTGCGGACCGCCGACTCCAGCGCCCCCTCGATCCAGGCGGGCTTGACCGAGGTGTGGCAGCCCGCGAAGTGCAACGGCCCCTCGGGCGTGCGGACATCGGGGAACAGCTCGGTGTGCTGGCCGGGCAGGAGTACGGACGCCTCGCCGTACGCGTACGGGTCACGCATCCACGACTGGGTGCGGCCGATGCCCGTGTAGAAGACCTCGATGCGCTGCCCGTAGACCTCCTGCATCCCGGCCAGGGCGCGCGGGTAACGCTCGTCGTCCTCCAGAGAATCCCACTTCAGGGCGTCGTCGGCCCAGCTGTAGGAGGCGAGGACGACGCCGCCGGGGCTGCCGCCGACCGGGTAGGAGGGCTGGAACATGAAGCGGTTGGGGTTGTCCGTCACCGAGCCGCCGCCGAAGACATGGGCCGCCTCGGGCTGGTTGCGGGCGATGGCCCGGCAGGCCGCGTAGTGCGCCCGCTGGCCGTCCGGGACATGGCCGGGCGGTACGGCAGGGTGGGCGCCGAGCAGTGAACCGTCGGCGGGCGCCCGGCCGAGCCGGTAGGCGTCGTAGAGCCCCGGGCGGACCCGGTCCAGCTGCTCCTTCCAGTCCTTCTCCTCGAACTCCCACCAGCGCAGGTTGAATTCGAGGAGGACCTTGGTCGCCGCGTCGTAGTGGATCTCGGTGACCGCGCGGCGCTTGCCGTACGACATCGCGGGCCGGACCGGGATGTGCCGCAGCCCGGAGAACGGCACGGTGACGATCGCCCGGTCACCGGTGAACGTCTCCCGCTCGACCGACCCGCCGCGTCCCTCGGAGACCGTCTCGACACTGACCCCGTCCGCCCCGTGGCTGATCCGGGTGACCCGGCGGTCCAGCCGCACCAGGTCCTTGACCCGTCCGTACATGGCGTCGACCAACGTGGCGGTACCGGCGGGCAGTTCGAAGAACGCGGTGTCCGGGCTGATCAGCGAGGCCCCGATGAAGCTGTGTACGAAGGCGAGATGGAGCCGCGAGGTCATGTTCTCGACCGTGCCGATGAGGTCGACGGTGCGCACGTCGAGCTTGGCGGCCTCGGTCAGGAAGCGGTACATCGACCAGTGCCCGTACTCCTGGATCACCTCCGCCCAGCCCTTGACGAGGTCCGCCCCCTCCTTGCCGTCGATCTTCTTCCGTACGGGGGCGAAGGCGTCCCGCACGATCTGGGACGCGGGTGTGTTCTCGTACGTCGCGGGCACGCCGAAGGAGCGGTTGACCGCCCGGGGCTTCTTCGCGTAATCGGCGCGCCGGACCCGGACGCCGTTGACCTGGATCCAGGTGCGGTTGGCCGCCCGGCCGCCGCCGTCCACATCGACGAGGTGGAAGCGGCGGCGCTTCAGGTCGAAACTGTCGATCAGCCCGGTGACCAACGGGTGGCTGTCCGGGATGCGCATCGCCCCGGCCTCGGCGTACTGCTTCGGGTCCGCGAAGGGCGCCTCGGACTTCTCGTGGCCGCCGGACCGGAAGGTCTTGATCCGGCCGCCGACCCGGTTGCCGTTGGCCTCGATGACGGTGACGGTGTGCCCGGCGGAGCGCAGCAGATGGGCCGCGGTCAGCCCGGCCGGTCCGGCACCGATGACCAGGACCTTCTTGGGGGCGCCGCCGGACCGGGGCAGGCCCGCGCCCAGCAGCACCTCCCGGTAGCGGGGCACCAGCGGCTCGTCGTTCTCGTCCCGCACCAGGATGGCGCGGGCCACGGTGAGGCAGGTGTTCCAGTCGGACCCGGACACCGCGGCGGTGACGGCACCGGCCGGCGCCGCACCGGCGGGCGGGGCGCCCGCGGCGGTCGCGGTCAGGGCGGCGGCACCGGCGGCCGCCCCGGCGACCACCTGACGCCGAGAAGGCTTCTCCGATGAGGAGTTGGCGGAAGAAGAGTCAGAAGTGGAGTAATCCGTCAAGGAGTTAGGCATAAGGATCACCCTGAGGCCGGCGCGCGGCGTCCCCGGGCAAAAAGCGCCTCAGCCGCCGAAGATCACCCGCAGGAGACCGTTGTCGATCTTTCTTGCTATGGCGTCATCCCTGGTCACTCCGCGTGTCAGGGGCCGGTGGAGGGTTCTGTCGCAGCAGCCGCAGGAAATCCTGGAACGCACCCGGCATGTCCACCGACTCCGGGTCCAGCAGCCACTGGTACTGCAGGCCGTCCAGCACCGCCACCAACAGCACCGCAGCCTGCTCCGGGCTCTGCCCGCCCGGCAGCCGGTCGCCGTACTCGGCCCGGAGCATCGCCGCCATCCGGGCACGGACCTGCGTGTAGCGCCGGGTGAAGAACTCCCGCGCCGGGTGGTCCTCCGTGACGCTCTCGCCGAGCAGTGCCGAGAAGGTCTGGACGATGCCGGGACGCATCGCGTTGTACTCCACCAGCGAGCTCAGCAGCTCCGGCCGCCAGGACCCGTCGCCCGGTGCGCCACCGGTGTCCCAGCGGTCCCGGTCCTCCAGCACCGCGACGAGCAGTGCCTCTTTCGTCGGGAAGTAGTGCAGAAGTCCTTGCTGGGTCAGACCCACCCGCTCGGCCACCGCGTTCAGCGAGGCGCCCCGGTAGCCGCGCTCGGCGATCACTTCGAGGGCGGCGCTCAGGATCTCGGCCCGCCGCTCCTCGCTCCTGGCCCGTGCCATCGTCGGCCCCTCTCCGTACTGCCCGGCGCTGTCAGCAGGACCGTACGTCATGAAGGAATCCATCCGGCCCGATGATAACAAATAGATAACAAACCCTACTGATCTACTGGTTCCGAGTCACCATGGAGACCTTCGCAGGAACTCGACGAGGAGGTACGGCCGTGGCAGCCGCGTCCACACCCAGCAACCCCGAGGCGGTCCGTGGGGCCGCGGTCGAAGCGGCGCTCGCCGCGCTCGGCCTCGACGACAAGGCGCGCCTGCTGGCCGGCCAGGACATGTGGTCCCTGCCCGCCATGCCCGCCGTGGGCCTCCGCCCGCTCGTCATGTCGGACGGCCCCGTCGGCGTCCGGGGCGTCCGCTGGACCGCCGCCGACCCCTCCGTCGCCCTGCCCTCGCCCACCGCGCTCGCCGCGACCTGGGACCCCGCCCTCGCCCGCCGGGCCGGCCGGCTGCTCGCCCAGGAGGCCCGCCGCAAGGGCGTGCACGTCCTGCTGGCCCCGACCGTCAATCTGCACCGCTCCCCGCTGGGCGGCCGCCACTTCGAGGCGTACAGCGAGGACCCGTACCTCACCGGCGAGATCGGCACCGGCTATGTGCGCGGGGTACAGGACGGCGGAGTCGGCACCACCGTCAAGCACTTCGTCGCCAACGACGCCGAGACCGACCGCTTCACCGTCGACAACATCGTCGCCCCGCGGCCACTGCGCGAGCTCTACCTCGCCCCGTTCGAACGGATCGTCAAGAACGCCCACCCGTGGGGCATCATGTCCGCGTACAACCAGGTCAACGGCTCCACGATGACCGAGCACCGCTACCTCCAGAACGAGGTGCTGCGCGGCGAATGGGGCTTCGACGGCTTCATCGTCTCCGACTGGCTGGCCGCCCGCTCCACCACCGGCGCGCTCACCGGGGGACTCGACGCCGCGATGCCCGGCCCCCGGACCGTGTACGGCGAAGCGCTCGCCGCCGCCGTCCGGGCCGGTGAGGTCCAGGAGGCGGCCGTCGACACCGCCGTACGCAACATCCTGCTGCTCGCCGCCCGGACCGGCGCCCTCGAAGGCGCCCCGCCCGCCGTCGCCCCCGCCGACGTCCCCGCCGGGATCGACGGCGCGGCGCTGGCCCGCGAGGTGGCCCGGCGCTCCTTCGTCCTCGTCCGCAACGAGCGGGACACCCTGCCGCTCTCCCCGGCCCCGGACCGCACCGTCGCCCTCATCGGCGCCCTGGCCCGGGACGCCCGGGTGCTGGGCGGCGGCTCGGCGCAGGTCTTCCCCGACCACATCGTCCCGCCGCTCGACGGCCTCACCGCCGCGCTCCCCGAAGGGACCCTCCGCTACGTCGTCGGCGCCGACCCGAGCGATGAACTCGCCACCGCCGAAGGGGGATTCGACCTCTCGGCCGAGTGCCGCGACGCGTCCGGCGCGACGCTGGGCACCGCCGCGCTGCACAACGGACAGATCCAGTGGATCGGCGCCGACCTTCCCGACGGCGTCACCCACGACACGCTCCACAGCATCGAGATCACCGGGACGTTCACCCCGCGCGAGAGCGGCGAGCACACCTTCGGCACCCGGGGCACCGGCGCCTTCACCCTCACGGTCGCGGGCCGCGTCCTGTACGACGGCACCCACCACCCGGCCCCGGGCGCCGACCCGATCGAGGCGTTCTTCGGCGCACCGGTCGAGCGCGGCCGGGTCCCCCTCACCGCGGGCGAACCCGTCGAGGTCTCGCTGCACCACGTCGTCGAGCCGGTCACGGCCGCCCCGATCCAGGCGGTGTCCTTCTCGCTCGCCCACCTCGGCCCGCAGCGCGACGCGGACGACATGATCGCAGAGGCCGTCGAGGCGGCCCGCGCGGCGGACACCGCGATCGTGGTCGTCGGCACCACCGAACGCGTCGAGTCCGAGGGCTTCGACCGCACGGACCTGCGGCTCCCCGGCCGCCAGGACGACCTGGTCCGGGCGGTCGCCGCCGCCAACCCGCGTACCGTCGTCGTCGTCAACTCCGGTTCTCCGGTGGAGCTTCCGTGGCGCGACGAGGTGGCCGCCGTCCTGCTCAGCTGGTTCCCGGGACAGGAGGCGGGCCACGCGCTGGCCGACGTCCTGCTCGGTGCCGCCGAACCGGGCGGCCGGCTCCCCACCACGTGGCCGGTGACCCTGGCCGACGTCCCGGTCTCCGGCACCACCCCCACCGACGGGAAACTCCACTACGACGAGGGAGTCTTCATCGGCTACCGCGCCTGGGAGCGGACCGGCACGACGCCCGCGTACCCCTTCGGCCACGGGCTCGGCTACACGACCTGGGCGTACGACAGCGCCGAAGCCACCGCCGAATCGGTCACGGTCCGCGTCCGCAACACGGGCCCGCGCCCCGGCGGCGAGACCGTCCAGATCTACCTGGCCCCGCGGACGCCGGGCACCGACGCCCCGCGTCCGGCCCGCTGGCTGGCAGGCTTCGCCCGGGTGGAGGCGGCACCCGGCGAGAGCGTCGAGGTCACCGTCCCGCTGGAGCGGCGCTCGTACGAGATCTGGGACGAGACCGCGGGCGGCTGGAGGCTGATCCCCGGCACCTACGAGGTCCAGGCCGCCCACTCGCTGGGCGATGTCCGGGCGAGCGCCACGGTGGAGATCAAGGAATAGCCACCCGCGCCGGGAAGCCGTCAGCGCACCGGGAATCCGTCATACCCGTCAGCGCACCGGGAACCCGTATACCCGTCGGCGCACCGGCACCCCGTGCAGCCCCGTCAACGCACCGAGAACCCGTACACGGTGCTCGACACGAACTCCTCGCCCGGCCGGAGCACCGTGCTCGGGAACTCCGGCCGGTTCGGGGAGTCCGGGAAGTGCTGGGTCTCCAGCGCGATCCCGGCGCACGGCCCGTACGGCGGCCCGTCGAAGTGGTCGGCGGTGTACAGCTGAAGCCCCGGCTCCGTCGTGCGCACCGTCAGCACCCGCCCCGACCAGGCGTCGTACAGCTCCGCGGCGACGGCGTCCCCGTCGGGGGCGTCCAGCACGAAGTTGTGGTCGTACCCCGCACCGACCGCCCTCGTCCCCCGGAAGTCGAACCGGGTCCCCGCCACCGGCGCCGGCTCACCCGTCGGCACCGCCTCGCCGTCCACCGGGGTGATCCGCCCGGCCGCGATCCGCAGCTGCTGCCCGAGCGCGCTGCCGCTGTCGGCGCCCGCCAGGTTCCAGTACGTGTGGTTCGTCGGATTCAGCACCGTCGGCGCGTCCGTCGTCGCCCGGTACCCGATCCGCAGCGCCCCGCCCGCGTCCAGGCTGTACGTCACCGAGAACGCGAGCCGCCCGGGAAAGCCCTCCTCGCCGTCCTGCGCGACCAGCGAGAGGCGGACTCCGTCCGGGACCTCCCGCGCCTGCCACACCCGCTTGTCGAAGCCGCGCGTCCCGCCGTGCACATGGTTGCGGCCCTCGTTGCGCGTCACCCGGTGCCCGGTGCCGTCCAGGACGAACGAGGCGCCCGCGATCCGGTTCGCGTACCGCCCGACCACCGCCCCGAAATACGGACCCGGGTACTTCTCGTAGCCCGCGACGTCCGGCAGCCCCAGCGCCACCCCGGTCCGTGTGCCGTCCCGCGCCGGTACCTCGACCGACTGCACGATCGCGCCGTAGGTCAGCACCCGCACCAGCGTCCCGTCCCGCTCCAGGGTCCAGCGCTGGACACCGGTACCGTCCGCGAGAGTGCCGAAGTCTTCCGTACGTATGGCCGTGGGCCCGCCCGTCGTCATGATCCCGGACCCTACGCCGGGGGCCGCTCCGCCGTAACGTTGCGGTACGCGATCTCTGCCAGCCGGGCCTGTCCGTCGCGTCCGGGATGGAACCAGTCCCACTGGCTGAGCTGCGTACCGGTGAACCGGTAGTCGAAGACCGCCCCGCCGTCGTACCGGCAGCGCCGGTCCTTCGCGCACACCTCGCGCAGCACCTCGTTGTACGCGACCACCCGGTCCCGCACCGCGTCCCGCCGGGCCACGGCCGCCGGGCCCATGTCGTCCGCGTCGCCCAGCATCGACTTGCAGATCCCGAGCTTCCAGATCTGCTTGCCCAGCTCGTTCTCGCGCCCCGTGGACCAGAGCCGCTTCAGATCCGGCACGCTCGACACATAGACCTGTGCCTTGGGCGCCGTACCGCGCAGCTGACGCATCGACGCCTCGAACGAGGCCCGGAAGTCCGCCACCGGAGTCATGATGGCGACCGAGTCCCGGCAGGCGTCATTGGCGCCGATCATCACCGTCACCAGCTCCGGCTTCTCCTTCGCCGCCAGCGCCATCTGCTCCGGCAGCTGGGCTATCCGGGCCCCCGACACGGCGTGGTTCCAGCTGCGCGCTGCCGCGTTCGTCGTGCCGAGCAGCCGCACCGCGAGGCTGCGCACCTCGCCGTCCGTACCCGTCGCCCAGGACACCTCGGGGCAGTCGGTCAGCACCGAGCAGGCGTCGAACCCCCGGGTGATGGAATCCCCGACGGCCGCGACCGAGGACGGACGGCGGTCCCAGTCGGGGGTGGGGGAGGGGGACGGCGAGGCGCCGCGCGACGACCCCGACGCGCTGCGGGCGGTCTCATTCGGCCCACTGGTGCAGCCCGCCAGCGCGACGGTGGCACCGAGAAACGAAACCGCTGTCAGCATGGCGACAGCGGTACGTGAACGAGGGCGTCCCGCGCGCTCCGGCATCCCTGATCCCTCCGGTCATTCACTGGTTTATGCCTCTGGTAATGCCCCCGGCAAGCCCCGCCGCCCCAGGTCACGGGCGTGCGCGCCCCGCAGGGTGAAAGCTGGACGAATCATGGGCCCGCGACCGACGGTACGTCACACACCCACCCCCGGGGCACGGTAGTTTCTCCCCGTGGAACCAGTGGCGCCTCATCCACCCGCGTATGCGTGGGGGGCTCCGGCACATTACTTCACGTCACATACTGTCCCTTTTCAGGAGATTAACTCCCGATGCTGTTTACTGATGACAACCTCGGGAACTGGCCGAAAAGAGACGGTACGAGCGCGAGGCCGCTGGGGAAGGCGTACCTCGTCCCACACTGGAGGTCCCGGTGACGACACGTGGAGTCCTGTACGTTCACTCCGCACCGCGCGCGCTGTGCCCACATGTCGAATGGGCGGTAGCGGGTGTCCTCGGTGTGCGGGTTCAGCTGGACTGGATCAGACAGCCGGCCGCTCCCGGCACCTGGCGGTCCGAGTTTTCCTGGAAGGGCAGGCCCGGCACCGCCTCACAGCTCGCCTCGGCGCTCCGGGGCTGGGATCTGCTGCGCTTCGAGGTGACCGCCGAGCCCTGCCCCACCGCCGAGGGCGAGCGCTACAGCTCCACCCCCGAGCTGGGGATCTTTCACGCCGTCACCGGTATGCACGGCGACATCCTGATCCCCGAGGACCGGCTGCGGGCCGCGCTGGCCCGCTCCGTGCGCGGTGAGAGCGACCTGGAGGCGGAGATCGCCAAGCTTCTCGGCAAGCCGTGGGACGACGAACTGGAGTCCTTCCGGCACGCGGGCGAGGGCGCACCGGTCCGCTGGCTGCACCAGGTGGTGTGAGAAAGGCCCCTGATGGGGTGGGAAAAGCCCCTGATGGGGTGAAAAACGGCTCCTGATACGGCTGTGGCCCGCCTCCCCCGAACCGGGGGAGGCGGGCCACAGCCGTATCAGGGCCTACGTCAGACCGAACGGAACGCCAGCACCACGTTGTGGCCGCCGAAACCGAACGAGTTGTTGATCGCGGAGATCGGCCCCTCGGGCAGCGGGCGCGGCTTGTCACGGACGACGTCCGCCTCCACCGCGTCGTCGAGGTGCTCGATGTTGATGGTCGGCGGCGCCATCCGGTTGTACAGAGCCAGGACCGTCGCGACGGTCTCGATACCGCCCGCGCCGCCGAGCAGGTGACCGGTCATCGACTTGGTCGCGGAGATCGCGACGTGGTCGAGATCGTCGCCCAGGACCTTGCGCAGGGCCTTGATCTCGGCGATGTCACCCTGCGGGGTCGACGTGGCGTGCGCGTTGAGGTGAACCACCTCGGACGGCTTGAGGTCCGTCGAGTCGAGCAGGTTCCGCATCGCGGCGGCGATTCCGCGCCCGGTGGGCTCGGGCTGCGCGATGTGGTGGGCGTCAGCGGAAAGACCCTGGCCCAGCACCTCGCAGTAGACCCTGGCGCCACGTGCGGCGGCGTGCTCGGCGGACTCCAGGACGACGACACCGGCGCCCTCGCCGAGGACGAAACCGTCCCGGGCCGTGTCATAGGGACGAGACGCCTTCTCGGGCTCGTCGTTGCTCTTGGACATCGCCATCATGTTGGCGAACGCGGCGATCGGCAGCGGGTGGATCGCCGCCTCCGTGCCACCGGCGACGACGACGTCGGCACGGCCGGTGCGGATCATCTCGACGGCGTACCCGATGGCCTCGGCGCCGGAGGCGCAGGCGGAGACCGGGGTGTGGACACCGGCCTGGGCGTTGACCTCCAGGCCGACGTTGGCGGCCGGACCGTTGGGCATGAGCATCGGAACGGTGTGCGGGGAGACGCGGCGTACGCCCTTCTCCTTCAGCACGTCGTACTGGTCGAGCAGGGTGATCACGCCGCCGATGCCGGAGGCGATGACCGTGCCCAGACGCTCGGGGCGGATCTTCTCGTCCTCACCGGCCTTGCCGGTGAAGCCCGCGTCCGTCCACGCCTCACGGGCCGCGATCAGCGCGAACTGCGCCGAGCGGTCCAGCTTGCGGGCGAGCGGGCGCGGCAGAACCTCGCCCGGGTCGACGGCCGCGAGGGCGGCGATCCGGACGGGCAGTTCGGCGAAGCGCTCACCTTCGAGGGGCCTGACGCCGGAGCGACCGGCCATCAGCCCTTCCCAGGTCGATGCGGAGTCGCCACCCAGCGGAGTGGTTGCGCCGATACCGGTGACGACCACGGTGCGATTGGTCGGGATCACTGGAAAATCTTCTCCACGTGTAGAGGGTCGTGAATCAGCGGCGCCACCGCCGGGTGGCGACACACGAGCCGGGGCTGGATCAGCCCTGGTGCTTCAGGATGTAGTCGGCGGCGTCGCCGACCGTCTTGAGGTTCTTGACGTCCTCGTCGGGGATCTTGACGTCGAAGCGCTCTTCGGCGGCGACGACGACCTCGACCATGGACAGCGAGTCGACGTCCAGGTCGTCGGTGAAGGACTTGTCCAGCTTGACGTCCTCGACCGGGATTCCGGCGATCTCGTTGACGATCTCGGCGAGACCGGTGACGATCTCTTCCTGGGTGGCGGCCATGTTGGCGCTCCTTCGGTGGTTTTCTTCAGGGTTCGGGTGTGCCGGACCAAAAGGTCCGGTGTGCCTAGGGGAGGGTAACGACCGTCGCGGCGTAGACGAGACCCGCCCCGAAGCCGATGACGAGCGCGGTGTCGCCGCTCTTCGCTTGACCGGTCGCCAGGAGCCGCTCCATTGCGAGCGGAATCGAGGCGGCGGACGTGTTGCCGGTGGTTTCCACGTCACGGGCGACCGTGACGTGCTCCGGCAGCTTCAGGGTCTTCACCATCGAGTCGATGATCCGCATGTTGGCCTGGTGCGGAATGAAGACGTCCAGGTCTTCCGGGGCGATCCCGGCCGCGTCCAGCGCCTGCTGGGCGACCTTCGCCATCTCGAAGACGGCCCAGCGGAAGACCGCCTGGCCCTCCTGCGTGATGGCCGGGAACTTCTCCGGACGCGTCGCGTGGAACTCGTCCCAGGCCACGGTCTGCTTGATGGTCTCGGACTTGTCGCCCTCGGAACCCCAGACGGTGGGGCCGATGGCCGGCTCCTTCGAGGGACCGACGACGACCGCGCCCGCGCCGTCGCCGAACAGGAAGGCCGTCGCACGGTCCTCCAGGTCGGTGAGGTCACTGAGCCGCTCCACGCCGATCACCAGGACGTACTCCGCCGAACCTTCGACGACCATGCCCTTGGCGAGGGTCAGGCCGTAGCCGAAACCCGCGCAGCCGGCGGAGATGTCGAAGGCGGCGGGCCTGCCCGCGCCGATCTTGTGGGCGATCTCGGTCGCGATGGCCGGGGTCTGCTTGAAGTGCGAGACGGTGGAGACGATGACCGCGCCGATCTGCTCGGGCGTGATCCCGGCATCGGCGATCGCCTTGCCCGATGCCTCGACGGACATCGCGGACACGGTCTCCTCGTCGGAGGCCCAGTGGCGGGTGACGATGCCGGAACGCGAGCGGATCCACTCGTCGGACGAGTCGATCGTTTCGAGGATCACCTCGTTCGGCACGACACGGGTGGGGCGGTAGCCGCCGACACCCATGATGCGCGCGTACGCGGCGCCCTGGCTGGGCCTGATCTTCGACATGCTCTCGGGCTCCTTAGGCACCCGCGTGCTCGGAGATGAGCGCGCGGGCCGCTTCGAGGTCGTCGGGTGTCTTGAGCGCGAGGGTCTGCACTCCGGGCAGCGCCCGCTTGGCCAGCCCGGTGAGGGTGCCGCCGGGGCAGGCTTCGATGAGTGCGGTGACCCCGAGTGCCTGGAAGGTCTCCATGCACAGGTCCCAGCGGACCGGATTGGCGACCTGTCCGACGAGCCGGGAGATGATCTCGGCGCCGGTGGAGACCGTGGCGCCGTCGCTGTTGGAGACGTACGTCACGGTCGGCTCGGAGACCTTGAGGTCCGCGGCCGCCACGCGCAGCTTCTCCACGGCCGGGGCCATGTGGTGCGTGTGGAACGCGCCGGCCACCTTGAGCGGCACCACGCGGCGTACGCCCTCGGGCTTGTCCTCGACCAGTGCGGCGATCTGCGCGGCCGTGCCCGCCGCGACGATCTGGCCGCCACCGTTGATGTTGGCCGGGGTCAGGCCCAGCTTCTCCAGGTGGGCGACCGAGACGTCGAGGTCGCCGCCGAGCAGCGCCGCCATGCCGGTCTCGGTGACCGCGGCGGCCTCGGCCATGCCGAGCCCCCGGGTGCGTACGAGACGGAGCGCGGCCTCGTCGTCGATGACACCGGCGAGTGCGGCGGCGGTGATCTCACCGACGCTGTGGCCCGCGACGACACCGGGGGAGGCGTCGAGTGCGGCGGCCGACAGCAGACCCGCGGCGACGAGCAGCGGCTGGGCCACCGCAGTGTCGCGGATCTCGTCCGCGTCGGCCTTCGTGCCGTAGTGGGCAAGGTCGAGCCCGATGGCGTCGGACCAGGCCGCGATGCGGTCGGTGGCACCGGGGAGGTCGAGCCAGGGAGTCAGGAAGCCGGGCGTCTGAGCGCCTTGGCCGGGAGCGACGAGTACGAGCACCCTCACACTCTCTCTTGTGGACGGCCCGGTACGCCCGTGGGGACAGGGACGAAGAACCGTCGGGGGAATTGTTGAAGTCCGACAAAAGTCTAGGACTGAGGATCCGCCGCGGCCAAGCGCCCCAGGATGAGGGCGATTCGCAGGGTGAACGCCGAGCGCACGTCGGACGGTGACCAGCCGGTGACGTCGGTCACACGTCGTAGCCGGTAGCGCACGGTGTTGGGGTGGACGAAGAGCATCCTGGCGGCACCTTCGAGGCTGCTCGCCTGCTCCAGATAGACACTCAGAGTCTCCAGGAGCGCCGAGCCCGCCTCCTCCAGCGGTCTGTAGATCTCCTCCACCAACTGGTCCCGCGCGGCGGGGTCGCCCGCCATCGCGCGCTCCGGAAGGAGATCGTCCGCCAGCACCGGGCGCGGTGCGTCCTGCCACGCGGAGCAGGCCTTCAGCCCGGCCGCCGCGGCCTGTGCGGACCGGGTGGCGGCGAGCAGGTCGGGCACCACCGGCCCGGCGACCACCGGCCCCGCCGCGTACGGGCCGATCAGGCCCTTCGCGACCTGGAGCGGGTTGTCGCTGCCGCCCGCGATGACGACGAGGCGGGTGCCCAGTACGCCGGTCAGGACCTGGAGCTTGGCGTGCCGGGCGGCCCGCCGGATCGCCTCCACGGTCAGCTCGCTGTCCCCGTCGGGCGCGGTGCCCAGGATCACGCAGACGTGCTCGGGGGAGTTCCAGCCGAGCGCGGCGGCCCGGGACACGGCACCCTCGTCCGCCTCCCCGGAGAGCACCGCGTTCACCACGAGCGATTCGAGCCGGGCGTCCCACGCGCCCCGGGCCTCGGCGGCCTGGGCGTACACCTGGGCGGTCGCGAAGGCGATCTCCCGGGCGTAGACGAGCAGCGCCTCACGCAGCACCGATTCGTCGCCGGGCGCGGCGACCTCCTCGATCGCGGCCTCCATGACCTCGATCGTCGTCCGCACCATCTCCACGGTCTGCCGCAGGGTGATCGCCCGGGTCAGCTCGCGCGGAGCCGTACCGAACACATCGGTGGAGATGGCCTGCGGGGCCTCCGGATGCCGGAACCACTCGGTGAACGCGGCGATACCGGCCTGGGCGACCAGGCCGATCCAGGACCGGTTCTCCGGGGGCATCGCCCGGTACCACGGCAGCGTCTCGTCCATGCGGGCGATGGCGTTCGCGGCCAGCCGGCCGGAGGACTGCTCCAGGCGCTTCAGGGTCGCGGCATGCAGGTGGGCGTCGTTCGCAGCGGGCTGCTCAGGATCGGGTCGGGGCACGTACCCAAGACTGCCTTATCGGGGCAGGTGGTCGGGGGGCCGGGCTACCGTGGTCCGGTGATTTCCGTACACAGGTCGGACAGCCGCTACGCGGGCGGGGACGCGGCGGCCGGGATCGAGTCCCTGCACGCCTTCTCGTTCGGACGTTTCTACGACCCCGACAACCTCCGCTTCGGCGCGCTCCTGGCGTGCAACGAGGAGCGCCTCGCCCCCGGCGCGGGCTTCGACGAGCATCCGCACAGCCACACCGAGATCGTCACCTGGGTGATCGAGGGCGAACTGACCCACCGCGATTCGACGGGCCGCTCCACGGTCGTCCGAGCCGGGGACCTCCAGCACCTGAGCGCCGCCGCGGGTGTGCGCCATGTCGAACGCAACGACGCGGACGCCCCGTTGACGTTCCTTCAGGTGTGGCTGGCCCCGCTGGAGCCGGGCGGCGAACCCGCGTACACCGTCGTCCCGGGCCTCGCCGACTCCACCCCGTACGAGGTGTCCGGCGCCGGGGCGACGCTCCGGGTGCACAGGCTCGGCGACGGCGAACGGGCCGCGGTGCCGGACGCGGTACGTCTGTACGTGCACGTGGTACGGGGCCGGGTCGCCCTGGGCGGGCAGGAGTTGGGGCCCGGTGACGCGGCGCGGATCACGGCGGCCGAAGGGCTGGAGGCGGTCGCGACGGGCCCGGCGGAGCTGCTGATCTGGGAGCTGTCCGACTGAGAGCGCGCTACGGGGGATCGCTCGGCCCCCGATGCGTGCTCATCGGGCTCATGCCTTCGTCGTCTTCTCGCTCTCGCCATGGATGTAGCGGCCACCGCGCAGCAGTGAGGCGAACGCGGCCACCAGGCACGCCGCGATGGCGAAGTCGAAGGCGATGGAGAGCCCCTGCTCGAACGGCTCGGAGATCAGTGTCGGGAAGAACTTCCGCCCGGTGAGGTAGTCGGCGTGACCGGCGGGCAGATGCGCCAGCGTCTGCGGGTCGAGCAGGCTGCGGATCGGGTTGTACCCCAGGAGCGCGGCGAAGAGCACACCGACCGGCGGCAGCGCCGCCACCCGAGCCGCGTCGGCGGCCGGCACGCCCTCCTGGACGAGGCCGTGGGTGAGCGTGTCCGGCAGGGAACTGGCCAGACCGGCGATCATCAGGGAAAAGAAGATGCCGATCGACAGGACCGTGGCCGAGTTCTGGAACGTGGTGCTGATCCCCGCACCCACACCGCGCTGGTCCGGCGGAAGGCTGTTCATGATCGCCGCCCGGTTGGGTGAGGCGAACAGCCCCATGGCCAGCCCGTTGACGAGCAGGATCAGGGCGAAGACCCAGTAGTCGAAGTCGACCGGCAGCTCTTTCAGGGCCACGAAGGTGGCGGCGGCCAGCAGCATCCCGCCGGTGGTGAAGAGCCGGGCGCCCAAGCGGTCGGAGGCCCACCCGGAGAGGGGCCCGGCGATCAGGAATCCGATGGTCAGCGGCAGCATGTAGATGCCCGCCCACAGCGGGGTCTGCTCGAAGCCGTAACCGTGCCGCGGCAGCCAGATGCCCTGGAGCCAGATGATCAGGATGAACATCAGCCCGCCACGACCCAGGGACGCCAGGAGACTCGCCACGTTCCCCGCCGTGAAGGCGCGGATACGGAACAGCGCCAGATGGAACATCGGCTGTGCCACACGGGTCTCGATCAGGCAGAAGAGGGCCAGCAGCGCCAGCCCGCCCGCGATCGCGGCGATCACCCAGGGATTGGCCCATCCCATCGTGTCGCCGCCGTAGGGCTGAATGCCGTACGTGATGCCGGACAGTACGGAGATGAGTCCGATCGCGAAGGTGAGATTGCCCCACCAGTCGAGCCGCGCCGGGGTGCGGACCCCGGTGTCTCGCAGCTTCAGATACGCCCAGACGGTGCCGAACAGCCCGAACGGCACGGAGACCAGGAACACCAGGTGCCAGTCGACGGGACCGAGCAGCCCGCCCAGCACGAGGCCGATGAACGACCCGGCGATGGCCGCGACCTGGTTGAGGCCCAGGGCGAGACCGCGTTGCCGGGCCGGAAAGGCGTCGGTGAGGATGGCGTTCGAGTTCGCCATCAGCATCGCCCCGCCCACGCCCTGGAGCACCCGCATCCCGATCAGCCACAGCGCCCCCGCGGTGCCGTGCAGCCAGGTCACCGAGAGCAGGACGGAGAACACGGTGAAGATCGCGAAGCCCAGGTTGTACATCCGCACCCGGCCGTACATGTCACCCAGTCGGCCGAAGCTCACCACCAGCACCGCGGTGACGACCATGTAGCT
The DNA here is from genome assembly GCF_026340105.1 of Streptomyces sp. NBC_01433. Taxonomy (NCBI): domain Bacteria; kingdom Bacillati; phylum Actinomycetota; class Actinomycetes; order Kitasatosporales; family Streptomycetaceae; genus Streptomyces; species Streptomyces sp. NBC_01433. The sequence goes on from NZ_JAPEPM010000001.1 coordinate 4,338,767, forward strand.
CATGATCAGCCAGAGCAGCAGGCTCGTGTTGCCCGGCTGCAACGGGTCCACTCCGATACCGCGGAAGATGTCCGGCAGCGCGATCAGGATGATCGACAGGTTGATCGTCGCGATCAGCACGCCCAGCGTGGTGTTCGAGAGGGCGATCCATTTGTAGCGCGGACCCAGCGGCTCCTCGACACCATCGGGGGGTGCGTCTGCTCTGCGCACGGACCACTCCTCCCGTCGGGAGTCCTCGACTGTGCAGTAGAGCCAAGCTAACCTCGGGGCCCGCGGACGGCGAGCGCGCGCCGTCGTTCAGCGCAGCCCGTCCATGAACGCCCGCCAGGCGTCGGCGCCGAGGACGATGACGGAGCCGTCCGGATTCTTGCTGTCGCGGACGGGGACGGAGCCGCAGGAGGCGTCGGCCATCTCGACGCACTCTCCGCCGGTGCTTCCGCTGTAGGACGACTTCTGCCAGGCCGCGCCGCCGGTGACGGTGCACTCGACGCAGTCGCCGCCGGTGTTCCCGCTGTAGCTGGACTTACGCCACTGCGCGCACTTCAGATCGGGGCCGGTCTCCATAACGCTCCTCCATCACGCGGGCGATCAGCGCCACCGAATCCTCCACGGAGAGTGCGGTGGCCTGGAGATGAGCGTATCGGAGCGAGGCCTCCCTGACCGTGTCGGGACTGGCGGTCATATGGCCGGAGATGAGGTCCTCGGTATAGATGATGTCCGGGTCGTCATCGAAGCGCATGGTGGTGAACGCCCCATCCAGACTTGCATGTTCACCAGCCGCGAAGGGCAGCACCTGAATCCGCATCCAGCGGTGCGCGGAGAACTCCAACAGCCTGCGGAGTTGCCCTCGCATGACCTCGTGGCCGCCGATCGGCCGGTGCAGCACGGCCTCGTCGAGGATCGCCCACGCCATCGGCGGCTTCTCCCGATCCAGGATGCGCTGGCGCTCCATGCGGCCCGCCAGCAGACCTTCCAGATCGTCCGGCATTCCGGTGGCGAGCACCGCTCTCGCGTACTCCTCCGTCTGCAACAGCCCGTACACCAACTGTGCCTGGTACGTCGAGATGTACGCGGCCTTCGCCTCCATGTCCGCGTACGGCTGGAACCAGGTCGGCAGTTGGCTGCGCAGGACCAGGCCGATCAGCCGCGAGAACACCCCGTCCGTACCGAGTGCGGCGTCCAGGCGCTCGGAGAAGTCACGGGTGGGGACCTTCTTCGTCGTCTCGATCTGGCCGATCAGTGAACCCGTGCAGAAGATGAGCGCGCCCAACTGGCCCTGTCTCAGGCCGGCAGCCTCGCGTTGGCGGCGCAACTCCCAGCCGTAGTAGTCCAGGGGGGAGGCGCTGGGATCGAGGGACTGGATGTTGGCCACTGCGGGGGACCTCCGGCGTTCAACGCCTGGTGGCGTTCGTTTCCGTACGTAGCCGAGCGTAGCCAGTCGGTCGCACGATGGTGACATGAATCACGTAACTGCTCCCCGGCCCGACCCCGGAGAGCCCGCGTACCGCGCCGAATTCGCGATGGGTGAGCACTCGGCCCGGCATCTGCGCCGCATCCTGCGCACGTACCTCACCGGCTGGGCGCTGCTCGACGTCGCCGACGCGGCGGAACTCGCGCTCACCGAGCTGATCGCCAATGTCGTCCGGCACGTACCGGGGCGTCGTTGTCAGACCTTCGTCTTCCGGCTGCCGGACGGTGACGGTGTGCGCGTGGAGGTGGCGGACGCCGACCCGCACGTGCCCCTCGCCGTTGAAGGCGACGTGCTCGCCGAGGGCGGGCGCGGGCTGGTCCTGGTCGACGCCGTCACCGACAAGTGGGGTGTGGAGACACGGCGGGACGGCCGCGGCAAGACGGTGTGGTTCGAGTGCGTGTCCGCCGCGCCGGGGGCCGCCCGCCCCCCGGTTACGCCGCGAGCTCCCTCAGCACCGCGTCCGTGAACGGCGTCCACGCCTCGGCCGCCCACGGTCCGAAGGGCCGGTCGGTCAGCGCGACACAGGCCGCGCCCGCGACCGGGTCGATCCACAGGAACGTACCGGACTGGCCGAAGTGTCCGAAGGTGGCCGGGGACGAGGAAGTGCCCGTCCAGTGCGGGGACTTGGCGTCCCGGATCTCGAAACCGAGGCCCCAGTCGTTCGGGTTCTGGTGACCGTAGCCGGGCAGTACGCCCTTGAGGCCCGGGTGCACCACGGTCTGGGCTTCGAGGACCGTACGGGGGTCGAGGAGGCGGGGGGCCTGGACCTCGGCGGCGAACCGGACCAGGTCGTCCACGGTCGAGACACCGTCACGGGCGGGCGAGCCGTCCAGCGTGGTCGACGTCATGCCCAGCGGCTCCAGGACCGCCTGGCGCAGATACTCCGGGAACGGGATGCCGGACGCCTTGGCGATGTGGTCCCCGAGCACCTCGAACCCCGCGTTGGAGTACAGCCGACGGGTGCCGGGAGGCGCCGTCACCCGGTGCTCGTCGAAGGCGAGGCCACTGGTGTGCGCGAGGAGGTGGCGCACCGTGGACCCCTCGGGCCCGGCCGGTTCGTCCAGTTCGACCGCCCCCTCCTCGTACGCCACGAGCGCCGCGTAGGCCGCGAGCGGCTTGGTGACCGAGGCGAGGGGGAAACGGTGCGCGGTGGGGCCGTGCGTACCGAGGACGGTGCCGTCCGCCCGTACGACGGCCGCCGCCGCCGTGGGGACCGGCCAGGTGTCGATGCTCCGCAGGCTCTCCATAGCTCCCGAGCCTAACCGCCTTGGCTTTGAGCCCGACCGCCACCCGGTACCGGCCGGTACCGCGCCCGGAACCGTCAGGCCGCCAGGGGTGCGAAACGGGTGCCCAGTGCGAGCCGGGTGCCCAGGGCCATGATGCGCAGCGAGCGTTCCGCGGCGTCGGCGAGGAATTCGCTGCTCCCGTGGATCGCTTCGGGCAGCGTCATGGGGGCGGGCAGGATCGCGTTGTACGCGTCCACCCCGACCGCCCGTACCTCATGCGCGCCCGGTCCGATGGTTCCGGCCAGCACCAGCACCGGCACACCTGCGGCGTGGGCCCGGCGGGCGACCTCCGCCGGGATCTTTCCCCGTACGGTCTGGTGGTCGAGCGAGCCCTCCGCGGTGATCACGAGATCGGCCCGCGCCAGCCTGGCGTCGAGGTCGAGCCGGTCGAGCAGGACGTCGAAGCGGGGGAGAAGACGTCCCCCCAGGGCGGCCAGCCCGGCCCCCAGACCTCCCGAGGCGCCGGTACCGGGGGCCGTACGCAGGTCCCCGGCGGGGGCGAGGTCCCGGGTGAGGACCGCCGCCCAGCGCTCCAGGGCGGCGGACAGCACATCCACCTCCGCGGGGCTCGCGCCCTTCTGCGGCCCGAACACGCGGGCCACCCCCTGGGGGCCGCACAGCACATTGAACGGGTTGCAGGCCACGAGGAGTTCGGTGGTGGCGAGCCGGGGGTCGAGCCCGGACGGGTCGACGCGGTGCAGCGAACGGAGCGCCCCGCCGCCGCGCGGAAGTTCGCGGCCCCGGCGGTCGGTCAGCCGGGCGCCGAGCGCCTGGAGGGCCCCGGCGCCCCCGTCCGACGTACCGGAGTCGCCGCAGCCGACGAGTATCCGCCGGGCGCCCCGGTCCAGTGCGGCCAGGATCAGTTCGCCCACGCCGTGGGTCGTGGTGGTGCCCGGGTCGCGCCGGTCGGGCGGTACCAGCGCGAGACCGGCCACGGCCGCCATCTCCACGACGGCGGTCAGGGGGCCGGGCGCGTCCCGCCCCAGCAGGGCGAAGTGCGAGTCGACCGGCTCACCGACCGGGCCGGTCGCGGCGTACGGGATCAGCCGGCCGCCCGTGGCGAGGGCCAGCGCCTCGGCGGTGCCCTCGCCGCCGTCCACCAGCGGGATGAGATCGAGGCCGGCGCCGGGGAACACCCGTCGCACGCCCACGGCGATGGACTCGGCCACCCGTGCGGCGGAGAGGGACTCCTTGAACCCGCTGGGGGCGATGGCGATGCGGTGGCTCATGGCTGGGTCTCCAAGTGGACGGGCACGCCGAGCAGGGGCCAGACGGCGAGGGCGAAGAAGAGCACGAGGGCTGCGGTGAGCGGCGCGAGCACGGCGGAGAGCCGCAGGAGATCGCGCGGGGTGTACGTCGGTGTGCCGGGCAGGTCGGCGAAGAGGGCGACCGGCTTCGCCGACGCGGGCAGGGTGTGACAGAAACCGGCGGCGGCGGTCGAGGCGAGCGCGGCGGCGACCGGGTTGACCCCGGCGCCGATGGCCGCGGCGACGACCAGCGGCACCAGCACGGAGGACCGGGCGGAGCGGGACTGGAGCACCAGATGGGCCGCCGTACTGATCACGACCACGCCGGTGAGGAACAACCAGGGCGGCGTCGAGGCCGCCCCCGGTATCCAGCCGACCAGCCAGCCCGCCGCTCCCGAGTCGGAGAGGGCCACCCCCATGGCCATGGTGGTGGCCATGAACAGGAGCATCGGCCACGGCACCGCGCTCAGACCGTCCTTGAACCGGACGGTTCCCAGCGCCGGTGAGGTGGCGACGACGGCGCCGATGAGGGCGACCACGGCCGGCGACACCCCGTGCAACGGCTCGCTGCACCACAGCAGCACCACCGTCGCGAGCAGCAGGAGGCACCGGGACTCCGACGGGGAGAGCGGCCCCTGGACAGGGGTGCCGGAGTGTTCCTGGATGTGTGCCGCGGTGATCCTGACCGGACCCGTGCGGTCGGCCCGCCGCGTCGTCGACATGAGCACCAGCTCCGCCGCGAGATGGGAGGAGACCACGGCGAGCGGCAGTCCGAGGAGCAGCCAGGTCACGAAACTCAGCTGCTCCCCGGTCTGTTCCCGGAGCACCCCGACGGTGATCAGGTGCGCGCCCGCGCCGATCAGGGTGGCGACGGCGGAGAGCAGGATGACCGTCGGGAACAGGAGGGCCAGCATCACCACCAGCCGGGCGCGGTCGGCGAGCGCCGCGGCCAGTGCCAGGAAGACCGGAAGGGCGAGGGCGGCGCGCCCCGAGGTCGCCGGGACGGCGAAGGCGGTCACGACGAGCCCGGCCGTGGTCAGATGCACCAACTGCCGTACGGTGACGGCCCCGCCGACCAGGAAGACGGCGGCCCGCCCGGCGAGCCCGGTCCTGGCCACGGCGGCGGCCAGCACGAAGGCGCAGATCAGCAGCCACACCGTCTCGTGGCCGAGCGTGGCGAACAGCGTCTCGCTGCTGATCACCCCGGTCACGGTCAGGGCCAGTCCGGCGCCGAGCGCGATGTAGGTGTCGTCCACCGGCGTCGCGATCCAGGCACAGGTGGCGAGCACGAAGACGGCGAGCGTGAGCTTCCCGTCGGTGCCGAGGCCGGGGAGGGCGCCGGGGAGGGCGAGGAGTGCGCAGAGCCCGAGGACGGCGCAGAGGCAGGCGGTCTGCCGGAGTGAGAGAGGCACGCCACCCATCCTTGGGACGGGCGGTGAGCGCTCCATGAGCGCTCGGTGAAAGCCTCTTCATCCGGCGCGGAGTCCGGGTCGGGGCCGGGGCTTCGGGTACGGGTCCGGGCCTGGTTTTCGGGGGCCGGGCCGGGGTCCGGGTCCGGCCTTACCGCCCGGTCCTCAGGGCATGCGGTAGCCCATGCCCCGGATCGTCTCCAGCCGCTCCGCACCCAGCTTCCGGCGCAGGGCACGGACATAGACGTCCACGATGTTGGAGCCGGGGTCGAAGTCGTAGCCCCACACATGGGAGAGGATCTGCTCGCGCGAGAGGACCCGGCCGGGGTGGCGCAGGAAGAATTCGAGCAGGACGAACTCACGGGCTGTCAGATCGACGGTGCGGTTGTCCGCGCGGGCGCGGCGTGTCCGCAGGTCCAGGCTGAGGCTGCCGCTGCGCAGCATGGTGACCTCGGGGGTGCGGGCCGCGGTGCGCTGCCGGAGCCGTATCCTCGCCAGCAGCTCCTCGAAGCGGAACGGCTTCGTCATCCAGTCGTCGGCGCCGCCTTCGAGTCCGGCCACCGTGTCCCGTACGGAGTCCCGCGCCGTGAGCACGATGACGGGCAGCGTGACGCGCGCCTCGCGCAGCTCCCGCAGGACGGTGAAGCCGTCCCGCCCCGGCAGGCCGATGTCGAGCAGCATCAGGTCGAAGCCGCCGACCATCGCCTGGTGCAGCGCGGAGTCGCCGTCCTCGGCGACGACGGTGGTGAAGCCGTTGGCGCGGAGTCCCTTCTGCACGAAGGAAGCGATGCGCTCCTCGTCCTCGGCGATCAGAATGCGGTTCATGAGTCCGTCTCCAGCGTGAGTACGAAGGTGGCACCGCCACCGTCGGTGGGGCGTAGTTCGACCCGGCCGTGATGGCCCTCCGCGATGGCCTTCACTATCGCGAGTCCGAGCCCGGCACCGCTGGTACGGGCACCGCGCCGGGAGGTGCCGCGCCGGAACCTCTCGAAGATCACCGCGGCGTCCTGCGGCGGAATCCCGGGTCCGCTGTCGGCGACGTACAGCTCGATCCGCTCGCCGAGGGCCCGCGATCCGATCCGGATGCGCTGGCCCGGCACGGTGTGCTGGACGGCGTTCTGCGCGAGCTGGACCATCGCCTGGGTGATCCGCTGCTCGTCCAGCCGCACCTCCTGGTCCGCGACGCCGTCGAGCTGCCAGTCACGGTCGCCGAGCGTCCGCGCCTTCACGAAGACGTCGGCGGTCAGCTCCGCGAGCTGGACCGGTTCCGGGCGCACGAAGTCGGGTCTCTCGGCCCCGGCGAGCAGGAGCAGATCCTCGACTATGCGGCTCATCCGGTCGAGTTCGTCCGTGACCAGCCGCACGGTCTCCTCCCGGTCGGCCGGATCGTCGCCCATCAGCTCCAGATGGCCCCGCACGATGGTGATGGGGGTGCGCAGTTCGTGTCCGGCGTCGTCGACGAAGACCCGCTGCGCGGCGAACGCCCGCTCCAGCCGGTCCAGCATCGCGTTGAACGTCTCGGCGAGTGCCGCGATGTCGTCCCGGCCCGCCACGGGTATCCGCCGGGTGAGGTCCTGCTCCGTCAACTCCGCCGCCGTCATCCGTACGACACGGACGGGCGCGAGGATACGGCCGGCGACGGCCCAGCCGATACCGGTCGTCATCAGCAGCGCCACTCCCGACAGGCCCAGCAGGGTCCAGAAGGTCTGGTCGGCGACAGCGCGTTCACGGTCGGCGTGGAAGGCCACGACGAAGGCGCCGGGCGGTCCGTCACGGACGGGCCGGATGGCGACCTTGGCCCAGCGCAGCTCCCCCTGGGAACGGTGCAGGGTGCCGAAGGCGCGATCGGAGGCGAAGATCCGGGTGAGTGCCGCACCGTCCGTCCACAGGGCGATGTCCGCGGGGATGTCGCGGCGCTGCCGGATGACGTCCGGTTCGCCGGTGCCGGGCCGGGTCAGCCCCAGCAGTTCCTCGTCGGGGTCCGCGTACTGCCGTTGCAGATAGACACGGAGCAGCCGGTCCGGGTCCCCGAAGCGGCTGCCGGTCTCCGGGTCCACGCCCTGGGAGACGAAGTTCGCGAACTCCCCGGTCTCCTGCGTGAGCAGCTGGCTGATGCGTTCATCCACGTCACGCTGGAGGATCGCCCGTACCGTGACGGCCACGCCACCCAGCGCGACCGCCATCACCACCAGCAGCCACAGCAGGATCCGTACGCGGGCGGAGACCCTGGGAACGTCAACCGTCATCACCGAGGTCGTCGTCGTCATCGTCACCGTCGGCGGCCGAGGGGCCCGGTACGACGGCATCCCCCGGCTTCCCGCCCGGGGAGCGGGTGTCCGACGGACCGGGGCCGGGGGTGCTGGGCAGGGTGCCCGGGGTGCTGTCCGGCGCGCTCCCGGGCGTGCCGCTGGGTGTGGTGTCGTCCAACTGCACGATCGGGGGCACCTTGGGTGCCTCGGGGGTGTCCGTCATGGCGTAGCTGGTGGCCGCGATGCCGAGCGGTACGGCGACAACGGCCGCCAGGGCCGCCAGACGAGGGGAGAAAGCCATGCGTCCATCCTGCCTACCGGGCACATCGCGGACATGAAGTCAGGATGAAGATTCCTTCATGTCCGGCGTCGGAACTCCGGCCCCCGGACGACGGCGCGCGGCTTCTTCGCGGATTCCGCTTGCTTGGAGTGCACTCCAAGGTTCTAGCGTGGAGGTCATGACGGTGATGGAGAGCACTTCCGTACGGACGGACGCCTGCACGGCTGCTCCACGGGCGCATCCGCGCCCCGAGGGGCAGGACCGCTACACCATCAGCGAGGTCGTCGCGTTCACCGGACTCACCGCGCACACCCTGCGCTGGTACGAGCGGATCGGTCTGATGTCGGACGTCGACCGTTCGCACACGGGGCAGCGCCGGTTCAGCAACCGTGATCTGGACTGGCTGGCCTTCGTCGGCAAGCTGCGGCTGACGGGGATGCCGGTCGCCGACATGGTCCGGTACGCGGAGCTGCTGCGCGAGGGCGAGCACACCTTCGAGGAGCGGCAGGAACTGCTGGAGTCGACCCGCCGCGATGTGAAGACGCGGATCGCGGAACTCCAGGACACGCTCGCCGTCCTCGATCACAAGATCGACTTCTATGCGGGCGCCCGTCGGGCGCCGGAAAGGCATGGGCCTGATGACTGACAACAAGATCGCCACCACGGAGCTGGGCAAGGGCGGGCCGCAGGTCGGTGTGCAGGGACTCGGCTGCATGGGCATCAGCGAGTTCTACGGGGACACCGACGAGACCGCCGCCCGGGACACCCTGGAAGCGGCGCTGGAGGCGGGCGTCACCCTCTTCGACACCGCCGACGCGTACGGGCGCGGGGCCAACGAGGAATTCCTCGCACCGTTCGTCGGCGCGCACCGCGACGAGATCACCCTGGCCACCAAGTTCGCCATCGAGCGGAGCGACGACGCGGACTTCCGCGGGGTGCGCAACGACCCCGCGTACATCCGGCAGGCCGTCGAGGGCAGCCTCCGCAGGCTGAACACCGACGTCATCGACCTCTACTACATGCACCGCCGCGACCCGCTCGTGCCACTGGCCGAATCGGTCGGGGCGATGGCCGAGCTGGTCCGCCAGGGCAAGGTCAAGCAGCTGGGCCTGAGCGAGGTGACCGGCGCGGAGCTGCGTGAGGCGCACGCCGTGCACCCGATCGCCGCCCTCCAGTCCGAGTGGTCGATCTTCAGCAGGGACGTGGAGAACAGCGCGGTCGGAGCGGCGGTCGAGCTCGGGGTGACCGTCGTGCCCTACTCGCCGCTCGGCCGCGGCTTCCTGACCGGGGCGTTCACCGACGCGGGCAAGGACCTCTCCGCGAGCGACTTCCGTAAGGATCAGCCGCGCTTCACCGGCGAGAACGCCCGGACGAACGCCGCGCTGCTGGAGCCCGTGCGCAGGATCGCCGCGGCGCGCGGGGCGACGGCCGCGCAGGTGGCCCTGGCCTGGGTGCAGCGGCGCGCCGGGGTGTACGGCCTGAGCGTGGTCCCGATCCCGGGGACCCGTAAGCGCAGCCGCCTGCTGGAGAACGTCGAGGCGACCCGGCTCACCCTGACGCCCGAGGAGCTGGCCGAGCTGGAGCCGATCGCGGGGCAGGTGGCGGGGGACCGCTACCCGGACATGAGCAGCACGTCGGCGGCACGCGAGTAGCACGTCGGCAGCACGCGAGCAGTCGTCAGCGGCTCGCGGGCCAGCACGTCGGCGGCTCGTTTTCCCACCCCGACCCGCCCTCACGCCAGTCCCAGCGCGAACACCGCGAACCCCGCCGCGAGCAGCCCCGCCAGCGCGCGGCGGGCGTTCGCGGCGCGGGTGCCCGCCTTCCACGGCTCCTCGAAGCGGCGCGCGTACCGGGCGATCAGCACCAGCAGCCCGGCGAACAGCGGCATCCAGGCCAGCCGGGCCAGAATCCAGCCGAGCGAGTCGGGACCGGTCGTCAGCCCCGGTACGGCACCGGCGAACGACGCCGGGACGGCCGCGGCGAGCATCGCCGTCTGGTGCCAGCACAGGATTGTCATCGCCGACAGATTGATCACGACGACCGGCGCCCACACCAGCGGCTTGCGCAGCAGCCGGCCGATCCGGTCGCGCAGCAGGACCGCCGCACCGCTCTGCGCGGCGGCCAGCGCCAGGACCAGCAGCGACGGCGGATGCGAGTTGGTGCGCGCCTCACCCGGTACGCCGACCATCGACGCCGGGTAGTGGAAGACGAGCAGCAGCGCGGCGAACAGCACGCTGCCGCCGACGAGCAGGACGCGCGCGCCCCGCTTCCCTATCCGGCCCTCGCCCCACGAGACACCGAGCTGATACGCGAAGAGCCAGCCCGGCAGGATGTTCAGCACGCTCAGCCAGGGCGGGACGGCCTCCGCGAACGGCCCGTAACGCAGGAAGTCCACGACGGCGACCGACACCAGCAGCGGCACGGCGGCCCAGCCGCCCAGCTTCCTCGCGATCCTTATGCACAGCGGGGTGAGGGCCGTGACCACGGTGTACACCCCGACGAACCAGAGCGGCTGGATCACCAGCGTCGACCCCGTACGCAGCGTGTCGCCGGGCACGCCCAGCGCGTACAGCACCGGGATCAGCACTGCCCAGACGGCGGTCACCCCCAGCACCGGCCTGCCCAGCCGGGCCAGCCTGCCGCGCAGCCAGGCACCGGTCGTGGACTTCCGGCGGCGGTAGGAGAGCACCGAGGCGTACCCGCCGACCAGGAAGAAGATGCCGAGCATCTGGAGCACCCAGCTGATCGGGGCGAAGAACCCGAAGGCGGAGAGCGGGCTCGCGTTGTGCAGGGCGCCGCCGCCGTCGAGCGTGAAGCCGCCGAGCAGCCAGTGGCCGGTCGGGACGGCGAGCAGGGCCAGGGCCCGCAGCCCGTCGACGGCCCGGTCGCGATGGGCGGGGGTACGGGCGTCGATCCGCGCCGCGAGCTGCTTGACGCTCATCGTCCGGCCCCTTCCGCGATGGCGGCGAAGGCGCGGAGCGAGTCCGTCCCGGGCACGAAGTAGCCGGTGTGTCCCTCGGCCTCCCGCGCGGGGACGCGGCGGGCCCCGAAGTGCGGATCGGCCGGGTCGTTGCCGTGCCCCAGACCGGCGAACCGCACGTTCGGCACCTCGTCGATCCAGTCGGTGGCGTCCTTCGCCGCCCAGACCCGGGCCCGGGTGTGCAGATCGCCGACGCTGTCGGCGCGCATGCCGGGGGAGCCGAGTACCACCAGGTCGGTGGCGCGCAGGCGGGGCGCGGCGAGGCCGCAGACGACGGAGCCGTAGCTGTGGCAGAACACCGCGGGCTCGGGCAGGGCGTCGGCCGTCAGCCCCTCCGTGAACCGGGCCAGCCGGTCCGCCCCGGCCTCGGCCAGATCACCGGTCGCGGCGTCGAGACCGACGCCCACGGGGGTGGTGTAACCGGCCCAGGCGATGACCGCGCCGCCCGGACCGCTCTGCGCGTACAGCGACTTCGCCATGCCGGCCGGAGTGCCGTACACATCGTCTCTCCGGTCGAAGGTCCCGGCGTCGATGTCCGAACCGGGGACCACGACGGACACCCGGCGCGCGGACCTCAGGTCCCCGAACACCTCGGCGACCTGACCCCGGCCGCGCGGGTCGAACGCGAGGATCCGCCGCCCCGGCGCGGCGAGGCTCCGGTACCGGGGTTCGTGACCGGCCTTCAGGGAAAGGGCGTTGGCGCGGTAGCGCAGCTCGACCGGAGCGCCGTCGAGATTGCCGACGACCAGTGGGTGGCGCACCACCAGCGTCTGCTGCTGCTCGGCGCTCAACCCCCGGAAGAAATCGGCCACTTCGGCCGGAGTGGCCCGCCCCGGATCGGGCAGCGTCCGCCCCAGCGCATGGTCCGCCCGCCAGGAGGCGCTGCCCGGCGGTGGCCCGGTCAGCGCGGGCTGCGCGTCCCCCGACACCCACCCCGCGGTCCCGGCCACCACAGTGGTCGCCAGTGCGACCGCGACCAGGGTCCTCGCGTATCGACGCATCTCGCCCTCCCTCTCCGGCTGTCGTACGCCGATCGGCGCGACGGAGAGGAAGGTAGGAAGAGGACGGGTGGAAGAGCGTCACACCGGGGAGCCAACTGCGAGGTGATACCGGGGTAGGGGGTGTACGGGGTGTTAGGGGGTGCAGGAGGTGCATGACCTGGGCCGCTACGCCCCCGCGTGCCCCGGCACATTCCAGCGGATGTGCGACCTGGCCGCTACGCCCCCGTGTCCCCCGGCGCCACCAGCCCCGACTCGTACGCGAAGATCACCGCCTGCGCCCGGTCCCGCAGATCCAGCTTGGCCAGCACCCGGCCGATGTGCGTCTTCACCGTCTGCTCGGCCAGCACCAGCCGCCCCGCGATCTCCTGGTTGGACAGCCCCCGCGCGATCAGCTCCAGCACCTCGCTCTCGCGCGGCGTGAGCCCGTTCAGCCGCAGCGCGGGCCCGCTCCTGGCTGCCCCGGACGGCCGCTGAGCCGCGAAGTCGGCGATCAGGCGCCGGGTCACGGACGGCGCCAGCAACGCGTCCCCCGCCGCCACCACCCGTACCGCCGAGATCAGGTCCGCCGGCGGGGCGTCCTTCAGCAGGAACCCGGACGCCCCGGCGCGCAGCGCCTCGTACACGTAGTCGTCCACGTCGAAGGTGGTGAGCATCAGCACCTTCGGCCGGTGCACCACGCCCACCGGCGGGTTCAACAGCTCACGGGCCGCCGCCAGTCCGTCCATCTCGGGCATCCGGACATCCATCAGCACCACATCGGGATGCTGGTTCCGGCTGACCTCGACGCCCCGGCGCCCGTCCGGCGCCTCGCCCACCACGTCGATGTCGCTCTGCGCCGACAGCAGCGCCGCGAACCCTGCCCGCACCATGGCCTGGTCGTCGACGATGATCACGCGGATGGTCAAGAGTCCTCCGAAGTCGGGTGGGCGGACGAAGCCGGTCGGGCGGCCGGAGCCGGTCGGGCCGATGGGGCCGAGGGGGCCGAGGGAGCTTTGGCCGGTGGCAGCGGCATCCGGGCGGCCACCCGGAAACCTCCGTCGGGCAGCGGGCCCGTGTCCAGGGATCCGCCGGTCAACCGTACGCGCTCGCGCATCCCGACCAGCCCGTGCCCGGTCCCCGTCGTCTCCAGCGGTGAACGGGACAGATTCGCCGGGCTGTTGACGACCAGCACCGTCAGATGGCCCGCGCCCGCTGTGATGGACACCTGGGTCCGCGCCCCCGGCGCGTGCCGGATCACATTGGCCAGCGCCTCCTGCACGATGCGGTACGCCGACAGATCCACCGCCGACGGCACATCGCCGAGATCCGCCGCCAGCGACAGTTCGGCCGGTACCCCCGCCCGTACCGTCGCCTCCACCAGCTGCTGCACACGGTCGATGCCGGGCTGCGGCGCCCGGTCGCCCTCCGTGCCGTCGCTGCGCAGCACCGACAGCAGCCGCCGCATCTCGCCCAGCGACTCCCGCGCACTGGCCGCGATTGCGGTGAACTCCTCGCGCGCCTCGTCCGACAGACCGCTGATCCGGTACGGGGCGGAGTCGGCCTGCACCGTGATCACCGACATGTGGTGCGCGACCACGTCGTGCAGCTCGCGCGCGATCCGGGTCCGTTCCTCCAGCAGCGTGCGCTGCGCCCGCTCGGCCTCGCTGATGGTCTCCTGCTCGGCGAGCCGGCGCTGCGCCACGCCCCGTTCCCGTACCGCGGCCCCGATCACCAGCACCACCGCGCCGAGGATGAACAGCAACAGCGCGCTGCCGTTGCTGCGCTCGGGCGCGACCAGATGCAGCACCAGACCGGCGGTGCCCGTCAGCAGCCAGACGCAGATCACGGTCCGCCGGGTCTCGCGCAGACCGATCGCCAGCAGCAGGAACAGGTAGGCGACGATCACCGGCGGGGTCCACGGCCAGATGTCGTACTTCTCGACCGGCTCCGACAGGAGGACGAGCGCGCCGAGGATGTCGGCGGGAAAGATGATCCACCAGGCCTGCAGGGGCCGGTGCGCCAGCATCAGCAGCGGGGCGGCCTGGGCGACGGCCAGGGCCCCGGCCACGCCTCCCGCCAGACCGTACTGCGTGGTCAGGACGTTGATGGTGACCGGGACGAAGGTGGAGACGAGCGCGATCACCACCGCGTACGGAAGCAGCCGCTGCCACCGTTTCGGGGCACCGGCCAGGAGTGGCGTGGGCGGATGGGACACGTGGGACAGCCCGTGGGCGAGCTCGCGCAGATTGCGGCGGGCGGCGCTCAGCAGACCATCGGCGGGCGGCGGCGGCCCGGCGGGGGAAGTGGACATGGCCTGATCAGCCTAGGCAGGACGGCTGCCCCACGGCGTCATACCGGGGTGTCGAACTGCCCGCCGCGACTCATACCCGAGTACGGGGTGGGGGTGCGAGGGAGCCGGTACGGGGACGGGGGTGCCGGTGCGGGGCGGGGGCGGGGTGCCGGTGGGACCTCGCCCCCCGTAGCCCCCGTACCCCTACAGCTCCGCCAGTAGTTGCGCCTTCTTCGCGCTGTACTCGTGGTCCGTCACCAGACCGGCCTGATGCAGCTCCCCGAGGTGCCGTATCCGCTCGGCGATGTCCGCCGGATCGCGCCGCCCGGCGCCCACCAGGACCGGGGTGGGCCCGACCGGCGCGGGCTGGGTCCTGCGCACGGATTCCAGTACGGCGGCGGCGAAGGGCAGCGACTCGTGCACCGGCCCGTAGCCGAGGCCGAAGAGCACCGCCGCCGGGTCCTGGTCCGCCCGCGCCGGGTGTCCGGCGTCGGGGCGGGCCGCTCCGGGCGCCGAGGCCGCCGGGGCGACGGGTCCGGCCGGTCCGTGCGGGTCGCCGGGACGGCCGCAGGCGCCGCCGGTCACCGCCACCGCCGTACGGGGCACGAGGCGCAGATAGCCTTCGAGTGCCTCGGGCGAACGCCATTCGACCCCGCACAGTTCGGCCACCGGGAACGTCTGGTCGCCCGCCTTCCACTTGGCGCTGGAGGCACCGGTCCACGACCACCGGAAGGAGATCCGCTCCCCGTCGAAGCTGGCCCTGCCGTCGTACGCCTTGAAGTGCATCGGCGCCTCGGGGGCGGTGACCAGGAACCGGTCGGCGGGTATGCCGTCATCGGGTCCGAGCAGGGTGCGCAGCTCGTCCGCGTAGTACTCGGCGAGCACCTCGCGCTCCGCCGGAAGCACCAGGCGGTACGGGTCGCACCCGTCCTTCAGCTGCCCCGCGGCAGCCTCAAGAAGTGGATCGGCACCCGGTCTCGGCACCGCGCGAAGAACTACCGTGCCCCGCTTGCCGGGGGTAAGCGTCACCGACGCCAACGCCGCATACGGGATGCGGCGTTCACGCAGGCTCTGGAAGAGCTTCGGCGTGCGGATACCCCGTTCGAAGCGGATGAGCACGGAGTCGGTGTCGAACTCCCAGGTGGCATGAATTCCGGCCAGCACATCACCCATGTGCCTCATCGTATGTGGCACAGGCCCGTACGTCCCCCCTCGGCGTAAGTCGCAATTCATCGGACAGCCACCGCATTCAATGGGACAGCCACCGCGCTCTACGCGCGTCAGGTGTCCCGCTCGCCGGAAATACCGCTGTGGCAGGCCCTGTCGGCTCCCGCACAGCTGACCGAACCGTATGCGCCCACGCCGATCGCGGCGAAGTTGCTGAGGCTTTCGGTGCCCGGCTCGAAATAGCCGCTGTGGCCGATCGCGTCGCCCGCCGACACGATCCGCGCCCCGAAGTCCGGGTCGACCGGGTCGGCCCCGTGACCGATCCCGCCGACCGCCAGGTACGGCACGTCCTGGATCCAGTCGTCGCGGTCCCGCATCGCCCACACCCTGGCGTCGGTGTTCAGCTGCTCGGCGCTGTCGGCCCGCATGCCGGGGCTGCCCGCGACCGCGATGTCGGACACCCTGGCGGGCACTTTGTGGGCGGCGACCCCGCACAGCACGGAGCCGTAGCTGTGGCAGAAGAGCGAGACGGCCGAGGTGCCCGGCAGCGCGCTCACCATGGCGTTGAGCCGGACCGCCCCGTCCGCCGCGAGCCGGCCGAGGGCGGCGTCCATGCCGATGCCCGCGGGCGCGGTGTAGTCGGCCCAGGCGATGACGGCGGTACGGGTGCCGGGGCGGGCGGCGCGCTCGGCCCCGTACAACGACCGCGCCATGCCGACCGGTGCCGAGTTCGTACGTGCGGCGGACCGCTCCAGCGTCAGCAGATTGGTGTCGACGCCCGGCACCACGACGGAGACCCGGGAGGCCCGGTCGAGATCGCCGAAGACCTCGGCGGCACGACCCTTTCCGGACGGATCGAAGGACAGGATCTGCCGGTCCTTCGCGAGCATCGACCGGAAGCGTTCCAGTCGGTGCACCGCCTCGCCCCGACCGTCCGGGGAGAGCGTGGTGTCGTGGGTCCGGGCGGCCTCCACGGACTGCGCCTGCTTCAGGGACAGCCGGTTGGCGCGGTAGCGCAGGGTGACCGGGGCGCCGTTCAGGTTTCCCACGACCAGGGGGTACTTGTCCGCGAGCGCGACCTGTTGTCCGGTGGTCAGCGTGGCGAAGAAGTGGGCCAGCCGGTAGGACGGCGCGGTGACGTCCGGCAGCGCGTGACCCGCTATGCGGTCCCGCGCCCACGAGGCGAGGGCGATCTCGCGCGGCTCGTCGGAGCGTTGCTGGCGTACGGCGGTCCAGCCCGTGGTCGCCAGCATCACGAACACGACCGCGATGGCGAGCAGCGCGCGCCATGCGGTCAACGTGGGGGAGGAGTCGAAGGAAGTCACTGCCCCACACATTAGGAGACGGGTGACGACGGCCGTTACGAGGGTGACGGACATCACTGGGCCGCGAGGAATCGGTGCCGGATTCCTGACGCTCCGTAGGCAACCCGGGTACGCTCCGGCGCGCTCCGGGGCCCGTCGACCCGCGCTGGTGTCCGATTCGCGCACCGGCGTGTGAGTGGGTGTGAGGTCCGCCACGGCGGAGGCTGAGAGCTGCGGCACAGACGGCCCGACCGGGCGTGCGCGGGTGGGCGCGCCCGCAGGCAGATGGACCTGCGGCTCGGGACGGGATGGCGCCTCAGGACGGGACGGCGTCCGGCGGGCCGATGGGTGCTTCCCGGCGCCAGTCGTCCGCGAGGGCGGGGCCGAGCTGGTCCAGGTGCACCTCGGTCAGCGAGCGCAGGGAGTTCAGGCTCGGGTCCTGGTCCTGGCCCTGGCCCCACAGCTGTCCGGCCACCCGCATCACCCCGCAGAACGCCGCCACGGCGACCCGCGGCCGCGGGTCGGTCGCCAGGTCGAGCCCTTCCCGGTCCGCGATCAGGCGGGCGACCTGCTCCTCCAGGGCGATGCCCCGCCGCATATGGGCGGCGAGCAGGGTCGGGGTCGACTCGATCAACTGGTAGATCCGCACATGGAGGTCGACCGTGACGACTTCCTCCATGCACTCGCCGATACTGTTCCAGGCGCACAGCACGGCCCGGCGCATTGCCTCGAAAGGGGCCTCCGTGGCCGGGCGTTGACGCAGTTCCGACAGGAAGCGGGACTCCACCATCTCCTGGACGGCGAAGGCGGTGTCCTCCTTGCTCGCGAAGTGGCGGAAGAAGGTGCGCTGGGAGACCTCCACCGCGTCGACGATCTCGTCGACGGTGGTCCGCTCGTACCCCTGGGTGATGAAAAGATCGAGGGCGGCGTGCAACAGGGCGTCGCGGGTGCGCTGCTTCTTGCGTTCACGCAGCCCTGTCAGGTGCTCGCCGCGCTGCCCGTCGGTCACTTACCGGTCCTCTTTTCGCCGCTTTGTCCAGCTCAGCTTACCTGTGAGCTACGTGACAGTTACTGTCTTGTGAAATGGTTTGTCAACTGTCAGTGACTGTCACTAGTCTCCCCGTATGACTAGTCAGACCACCGTCGAGAAGGCTTCGCGGGAGCCGGAAGACACGCTCGTTCCCGCACCGGCCAAGGGGCTGCGCGGCCATCCCTGGCTGACGCTCTTCGCCGTGGCCATCGGCGTGATGATGGTCGCGCTCGACGGCACGATCGTCGCGATCGCCAACCCCGCCATCCAGAAGGACCTCGGCGCCTCGCTCGCCGACGTCCAGTGGATCACCAACGGATACATGCTCGCCCTCGCGGTCTCCCTGATCACCGCGGGCAAACTCGGTGACCGGTTCGGCCACCGCCAGACCTTCCTCATAGGTGTCGTGGGCTTCGCCGCGGCATCCGGGGCCATCGGCCTCTCCGACAGCGTGGCCCTGGTGATCGTGTTCCGGGTGCTCCAGGGTCTCTTCGGAGCCCTGCTGATGCCGGCCGCGCTCGGCCTGCTGCGCGCCACCTTCCCGGCCGAGAAGCTGAACATGGCGATCGGCATCTGGGGCATGGTGATCGGCGCCTCGACCGCGGGCGGCCCGATCATCGGCGGCGTGCTCGTGGAGCACGTCAGCTGGCAGTCCGTCTTCTTCATCAACGTGCCGGTCGGTGTGATCGCCGTCGTCCTCGGCATCGTGATCCTCAGGGACCACCGCGCCGAGAACGCCCCGCGCTCGTTCGACATCGGTGGCATCGTCCTGCTGTCCCAGGCGATGTTCTGTCTGATCTGGGCCCTGATCAAGGGCGCGGAGTGGGGCTGGGGCGACTACAAGACGCTCGGCTTCCTCGGCGCCGCCGTGGTCCTGTTCTTCGTCTTCGCGCTCTCCCAGAAGAATGTGCGCGAACCGCTGATACCGCTGGCGATGTTCAAGTCCCTCCCGCTGTCCGCGGGCGTGGTCCTCATGGTGCTGATGGCCTTCTCCTTCATGGGCGGGCTGTTCTTCGTCACCTTCTACCTCCAGAACGTGCACGGCATGAGCCCGGTCGACAGCGGGCTGCACCTGCTGCCGCTGACCGCGATGATGATCGTCGCGTCGCCCGTCGCCGGTGCCCTGATCACCAAGTTCGGCCCGCGGGTCCCGCTCGTCGGCGGCATGGTGTGCACCGCGATCGCCTGCTTCGGGATGTCCCAGCTGACCGTCGGTACCGGCACGCTGACCATGTCGATCTGGTTCGCCCTGCTCGGCCTCGGCCTCGCGCCGGTCATGGTCGGCGCCACCGAGGTCATCGTGGGCAACGCCCCGATGGAGCTCTCCGGTGTCGCGGGCGGTCTCCAGCAGGCCGGCATGCAGGTCGGCGGCAGCCTCGGTACGGCGGTGCTGGGCGCCGTCATGGCCTCCCAGGTCGACTCCAAGCTCGCCGACAACTGGGCGGCGGCGGAACTTCCGCCGGTCTCCGGCGAGAAGCTGGATCAGGCGTCCTCGGCCGTCGAGGTCGGCATGCCGCCGATCGCGCCGGGCACCCCGCCGGAGGTCGCGGCGAAGATCGCGGGCGTCGCCCATGACACGTTCGTGTCGGGCATGAGCACCGCGTTCATGGTCTCGGGCATCGTCGCGGTGATCGCGGCGCTGGTCGCCACGCTCACCAAGCGCGGTGCGAACGCCGAGGCGGGCGCCGGAGTCGGCCACATCTGACCCCGCACCCACCCCCGACGGCGCGCGAGCGTCCCCGACGGCGCGCGAGCGTCAACACAGTGCGAACGACAGCCCCGCCGGACCCTCCGGCGGGGCTGTCGCCTATCAGGGTGATCCGGCCCCGGCCCCCTTCCCCGGGCCTTGCTCCGCAGGTCAGGGTGCGATCAGAAGATCCGCACGACAACGGGGGTTGATCCACCATGCGTACGACGCGTACGACCGTTTTCGCCGCCGCGGCCCTGGCCGTCACCGCACTCGTCCCACAGGCCGCCGCCCTGATCCCGGCCGGGACCGGAGCGGCACCCGGGACCGGCTCCGCACCGAAGGCCGCCGGAGTCCGGCTCGGCACCTGCGGGGCGGGTCAGCTCTGCCTCTGGAAGAAGCCCGACTTCACCGGCGCCCGGCAGACCCATGAACTGTCCTCCGTCGACATCGAGAGCTGCGTCCCGCTGCCCCCGGGCAGCGACGCCCAGGCGCTCGCCAACCGCACCGGGCGCCCCGTCACGACCTACCAGTCGGCGGAGTGCGCGGAGACGGCCGAGTTCGAGACGTACCCCGGCGGCGGCACCTGGGTGCCCCGCTCCCCGTACCAGGTCAGGGCCTTCAAGATCTGGGAGAACTGACGCGAGGGGCGGCCGGACACGCAAGAAGGGCGGCGGGGCCACCGGCCCCGCCGCCCTTCCTCGCGCTTGCGCTTACGCGTCGCCGCCCGCCGCACCCGGATCGGCCGAGGCCACATCCAGGAGCTCGTAGCGGTCGATCGCCGTCTTCAGCGCCGAACGGTCGACCTTCCCGTCCTTCGCCAGCTCGGTGAGCACCGCGAGAACGATCGACTGCGCGTCGATGTGGAAGAACCTGCGCGCCGCCCCACGGGTGTCGGCGAAGCCGAAACCGTCCGCACCCAGCGACTGGTACGCGCCGGGCACCCAGCGCGCGATCTGGTCCGGCACCGAACGCATCCAGTCCGACACCGCCACGAACGGCCCCTCGGAGCCGGAGAGCTTCCGCGTCACGTACGGGACGCGCTGCTCCTCCTCCGGGTGCAGCAGGTTGTACCGCTCCACGTCCACGGCCTCGCGGCGCAGCTCGTTCCAGGAGGTCGCCGACCAGACGTCCGCCCTGACGTTCCACTCGTCGGCGAGGATCCGCTGCGCCTCGACCGCCCACGGGACCGCCACACCGGACGCCATGATCTGGGCCGGGATCTGGCCCTTCTCGCCGCTCCGGTAGCGGTACACGCCCTTGAGGATGCCTTCGGCATCCACGTTCTCGGGCTCGGCCGGGTGCTGGATCGGCTCGTTGTACACGGTCAGGTAGTAGAAGACGTCCTCGTTCTCCTCGGGCGTCCCGCCGTACATCCGCCGCAGACCGTCCTTGACGATGTGCGCGATCTCGTACCCGAAGGCCGGGTCGTACGCGACACAGCCCGGGTTCGTAGAGGCGAGCAGCTGCGAGTGGCCGTCCGCGTGCTGGAGACCCTCACCGGTCAGCGTCGTACGACCGGCGGTGGCGCCCAGCACGAAGCCGCGCGCGAGCTGGTCGGCCATCTGCCAGAACTGGTCACCGGTGCGCTGGAAACCGAACATCGAGTAGAAGACGTACACCGGGATCAGCGGCTCGCCGTGCGTGGCGTACGCCGAACCCGCGGCGATCAGCGACGCCGTACAGCCCGCCTCGGAGATGCCGTCGTGCAGCATCTGCCCGGTCGGCGACTCCTTGTACGCGAGCAGCAGATCGCGGTCCACCGCCTCGTACTGCTGACCGAGCGGGTTATAGATCTTCGCGCTCGGGAAGAACGCGTCCATGCCGAAGGTACGGTACTCGTCGGGCGCGATCAGCACGAAACGCTTGCCGATCTCCTTGTCCCGCATGAGGTCCTTCAGGATGCGGACGAACGCCATGGTCGTGGCGATCGACTGCTGACCCGAACCCTTCTTCGCGTTCGCGTACGTCTTGTCCTCGGGCAGGACCAGCGGCTTCGCCCGCACGACACGCGTCGGGACATAACCGCCCAGACTCTTGCGGCGGTCGTGCATGTACTGGATCTCTTCCGAGTCGCGGCCCGGGTGGTAGTACGGCGGGTAGCCCTCGTCCAGCTGCTTGTCCGTGATCGGGATGTGCAGCCGGTCACGGAAGCGCTTGAGGTCCTCGACCGTGAGCTTCTTCATCTGGTGGGTCGCGTTGCGGCCCTCGAAGTTCGGCCCCAGCGTCCAGCCCTTGACCGTCTGCGCGAGGATCACGGTCGGCTGGCCCTTGTGGGCCTTGGCCGCCGCGTACGCCGCGAAGACCTTCCGGTGGTCGTGGCCGCCGCGCCCGAGGTGCAGGATCTGCTGGTCCGACATGTCCTTGACCATGTCGCGCAGCCGCGGGTCGTCACCGAAGAAGTGATCACGGATGTACGCGCCGGTCTCGGTGGCGTACGTCTGGAACTGTCCGTCCGGCGTGGTGTTCAGCTTGTTGACCAGGATGCCCGTGCGGTCCTGCGCGAGCAGCGGGTCCCAGGAGCGGTCCCAGACGAGCTTGATGACGTTCCAGCCGGCCCCGCGGAACTGCGACTCCAGCTCCTGGATGATCTTGCCGTTGCCGCGTACCGGCCCGTCGAGCCGCTGGAGGTTGCAGTTCACGACGAAGGTCAGGTTGTCCAGGCCCTCACGGGCGGCGATGGAGAGCTGGCCGAGCGACTCGGGCTCGTCCATCTCGCCGTCACCCAGATAGGCCCAGACGTGCGAGTCGGAGGTGTCGGCGATGCCGCGCGCCTCCATGTAGCGGTTCATCCGCGCCTGGTAGATCGCACCGAGCGGGCCCAGGCCCATGGAGACGGTCGGGAACTCCCAGAAGTCCGGCATCAGCCGCGGGTGCGGGTAGCTGGACAGGCCGTTCGGCGCCTTCGACTTCTCCTGGCGGAAGGCGTCGAGCTGCGTCTCGCTCAGCCGGTCGAGCAGGAACGCGCGGGCGTAGATACCGGGGGACGCGTGCCCCTGGAAGAAGATCTGGTCGCCGCCGTCGCCCCCGTCCTTGCCGCGGAAGAAGTGGTTGAAGCCCACGTCGTACAGCGAGGCGGAGGAGGCGAAGGTGGCGATGTGACCGCCGACCCCGATCCCGGGACGCTGGGCGCGCGACACCATCACGGCCGCGTTCCAGCGGGTCGCGTTCAGGACCTTGCGCTCGATCTCCTCGTCGCCCGGGAAGAACGGCTCGTCCTTCGTGGCGATCGTGTTCACGTAGTCCGTGCTGCGCATCTCCGGCACGGCGACGCGCTTCTCGCGCGCGCGCTCGATGAGCCGGAGCATCAGATAGCGGGCCCGCTCACGGCCTCGCTCGTCGACGGCGGCGTCGAGGGAGTCGAGCCATTCCTGGGTTTCCTCGGGATCGAAGTCCGGGACCTGGCTCGGAAGGCCGCCAATGATGATCGGGTTGCGATCGGATCCGGAAGCCACGCTGTTCCTTCGCTGTTCGGTGCTGCTCTACGGGGCCTGGTTACGGGGAACGTACCCCCGGGACGCCTGCTGCGCGCCGCCTCCATCGTGTACCGCGAGGGCGTAAACGTCACCTCTACCGCGGGGTAACCGCCAGGTGGTGAAATCTCACGTCCGGTGCACGCGCGGGGGCGGTACGCGTACGGGTCGGGCCAAAC
The DNA here is from genome assembly GCF_026340105.1 of Streptomyces sp. NBC_01433. Classification (NCBI taxonomy): domain Bacteria; kingdom Bacillati; phylum Actinomycetota; class Actinomycetes; order Kitasatosporales; family Streptomycetaceae; genus Streptomyces; species Streptomyces sp. NBC_01433. Next base: position 4,361,799 of record NZ_JAPEPM010000001.1, read on the forward strand.
CGCAACCATACGCCCAAGCCGTCCAAGCGTTCCCAAAGGCTGTTCGACTCCTATTGGCGGATCGAAACGGCATAAGCTGAGGAAGGACGTATACGGACTGGGCGGCATCGAAGGCCCTGCGGGAGACCCGCCGGACGTGGCGGCGACGTGGCAGGGAACGTCACCGTTTAGGCGGTCTCGCACGCTGGGTACTTGCGCGATTCGCCGAGCCCGTGTGGACTACGGCCAATGCCCCGCGCACGCGCGTGGCTGAAGCATTTTCCGAAACATGATCAGGAGGCATCCCGTGAGCGCGACCGCGGACCACGCGGAGGAACGGACCAACCCGGCAGCACGCCTGGGGTTCGAACCCGGACAGGTGGTCCAGGAGATCGGCTACGACGAAGACGTCGAGCTGGAGCTCCGTGAGGGCATTGAGGCCACTACCGGCCAGGATCTCGTCGACGAGGACTACGAGGACGTCGCCGACGTCGTCCTGCTCTGGTTCCGTGACGAGGACGGCGACCTTACGGACGCGCTGGTGGATGCCATTGGTCTGCTCGAGGACGGCGGTACGGTCTGGCTGATGACGCCGAAGACCGGCCGTGACGGATACGTCGAACCGAGTGACATCAATGAGGCTGCCCAGACAGCCGGTCTCGCCCAGACCAAGAGCATCAGCGCGGGCAAGGACTGGACGGGTAGCCGTCTGGTCACCCCCAAGGGGGCCAAGGCCAAGCGCTGAACCCTCTCTCTCACCACCCGGGGCCCCCGACGGCAGTACGCCGCCGGGGGCCTTCGTACGTGCCGGCGCACCGCCCATGCGTAGGGTGGTGACCACCCGGACGGACCAGTCCGGGTGAAGCGGTGAAGTAGCGAAGGGACGCGTTTCCATGGCGATCGAGGTCGGCACCCAGGCTCCGGAATTCGAGCTCAAGGACAACCACGGCCGCACCGTGAGGCTCTCGGACTTCCGGGGCGAGAAGAACGTGGTGCTGCTGTTCTACCCGTTCGCCTTCACCGGCGTCTGCACGGGCGAGCTGTGCGCGCTCCGTGACGAGCTGCCGCGGTTCGAGAACGACGACACCCAGCTGCTCGCCGTCTCCAACGACTCCATCCACACCCTGCGGGTCTTCGCCGAGCAGGAGGGCCTGGAGTACCCGCTGGTCTCCGACTTCTGGCCGCACGGCGCGACCTCGCGGGCGTACGGCGTCTTCGACGAGGACAAGGGCTGCGCGGTGCGCGGCACCTTCATCATCGACAAGGAGGGCGTCGTCCGCTGGACCGTCGTCAACGGTCTGCCCGACGCGCGCGACCTGAAGGACTACATCGCGGCGCTCGCGGCGATCTGATCCCCGGATTCGCACCGCCCGGCCAAAAGCCTGTTTTGGCCGGGAACCGGTCACTAGGATCCATTCGTTGATCCGATGCCAACGCACTACGGGGACGCTGGTGTCTGCCGGCCCCTGAAAACCTATGGGAGGACTCGTGGGAGTCAGCCTCAGCAAGGGCGGCAACGTCTCGCTGACCAAGGCCGCGCCCAACCTGACCGCGGTCATCGTCGGTCTGGGCTGGGATGCCCGTACCACCACCGGTGGTGACTTCGACCTCGACGCCAGCGCGCTGCTGACGAACGCCGAGGGCAAGGTCGGAAACGACGGGAATTTCGTTTTCTTCAACAACCTCAAGAGCCCCGACGGTTCCGTCGAGCACACCGGTGACAACACCACCGGTGAGGGCGAGGGTGACGACGAGGTCGTCAAGGTGAACCTGGCGGGCGTTCCCGCCGACGTGGAGAAGATCGTCTTCCCGGTCTCGATCTACGAGGCCGAGAGCCGCCAGCAGAGCTTCGGCCAGGTGCGCAACGCGTACATCCGCGTGGTCAACCAGGCGGACAACACCGAGCTCGCGCGCTACGACCTGAGCGAGGACGCCTCGACGGAGACCGCCATGGTCTTCGGCGAGCTGTACCGCAACGGTGCGGAGTGGAAGTTCCGCGCCATCGGTCAGGGGTACGCCTCGGGTCTGCGCGGTATCGCGCAGGACTTCGGCGTCAACGTCTGACCCGGCACCCGGTGACGGCTCCGCCGAGGCGCTGAGCCGCACCCGCACGTCCCCGTCCGGCGCCGCACCCCGTGCGGCGCCGGACGCGCTCACCAGGGCGCTCACGCGCCTGCGTCCGGGCGTCCGAGCGTCCGGCGACATCGTCCAACGACTCGGGGAGGACACACATGGGCGTCACGCTCGCCAAGGGAGGCAATGTCTCCCTCTCCAAGGCCGCTCCCAACCTCACCCAGGTGCTGGTCGGGCTCGGCTGGGACGCACGATCCACCACCGGAGCCGACTTCGACCTCGACGCCAGCGCCCTGCTGTGCCAGTCGGGCCGGGTGCTCGGTGACGAGTGGTTCGTGTTCTACAACAACCTCACCAGCCCGGACGGCTCCGTGGAGCACACCGGTGACAACCTCACGGGTGAGGGTGACGGCGACGACGAGTCGGTCATCGTGCACCTCGACCAGGTGCCCGCCCACTGCGACAAGATTCTCTTCCCCGTCTCGATCCATGAAGCGGACAATCGCGGGCAGACGTTCGGCCAGGTCAGCAACGCCTTCATCCGCGTGGTGAATCAGGCGGACGGCCAGGAACTGGCGCGCTACGACCTCAGCGAGGACGCCTCGACGGAGACCGCGATGATCTTCGGCGAGCTCTACCGGTACAACGGCGAGTGGAAATTCCGTGCAGTGGGGCAGGGGTACGCGTCGGGGCTGCGAGGTATCGCTCTAGACTTCGGGGTCAACGTTTCGTAAAGCCGCGCACGGCGCGGGGGAGCCCCGTACTCACCGGGGGAGACCCTTACATAACACGATGGGGTAGCCAGTGGTTCTGAAAACCTTCGGCTGGTCGTTCGCGGTCACCGCGCTCGGTCTGGTCGCAGCGGTGTTCTACGGGGGGTGGCAGGCATTCGGGGTGGTGGCGATCCTGTCCGTCCTGGAGATCTCGCTGTCCTTCGACAACGCGGTGATCAACGCCGGAATCCTGAAGAAGATGAATGCCTTCTGGCAGAAGATCTTCCTCACGGTGGGCGTGCTCATCGCGGTCTTCGGTATGCGGCTGGTCTTCCCCGTCGTGATCGTGGCCATCGGTGCCAAACTCGGGCCGATCGAGGCCATCGACCTTTCGTTCAACGACCCTGACAGGTACAAGGAACTGGTCACGGACGCACATCCGTCGATCGCCGCCTTCGGTGGCATGTTCCTGTTGATGATCTTCCTCGACTTCATCTTCGAGGACCGTGACATCCAGTGGCTGCGCTGGATCGAGCGTCCGCTCGCCAAGCTCGGCAAGGTCGACATGCTGTCGGTCTGCGTCGCGCTGATCGTTCTGATGATCTCGGCCATGACGTTCGCGACCCAGGCCCACCAGCACGGCGGCGGGCACGCGGACAAGGCATCGACCGTCATGCTCTCCGGTATCGCGGGTCTGATCACGTACCTCGTGGTCGGCGGGCTCTCCGGATTCTTCGAGAACAAACTCGAAGAGGAGGAAGAGCGGGAGCACGAGGCCGAGGAAGAGGCCAAGAAGGCGGGCAAGCCCGTCTCCGCCGTCGCCCTCGCGGGCAAGGCCGCGTTCTTCATGTTCCTCTACCTGGAGGTCCTGGACGCGTCCTTCTCCTTCGACGGTGTCATCGGCGCCTTCGCCATCACCAACGAGATCGTGCTGATGGCCCTCGGCCTCGGTATCGGTGCCATGTACGTCCGTTCGCTCACCGTCTACCTGGTCCGCCAGGGCACGCTGGACGACTACGTCTACCTGGAGCACGGCGCCCACTACGCGATCGGCGCGCTGGCCGTCATCCTGCTCATCACCATCCAGTACCAGATCAACGAGCTCATCACCGGCCTCGTCGGCGTCGTACTGATCGGCTGGTCCTTCTGGTCCTCGGTGCGCCGCAACAAGGCGATCGCCGCGGCGGGCGGCGACGGGGGCGACAGCCCGGGATCCAAGGCGGAAGTCTCCTCCGGGGTGTGACCCGGTAGGTATTGAGGAACGCTCTCTGCGGGGCGGCCCACACGGCGACGGCTCTCCGGTAGGACCCGGACCCGGCCCGGTGGCCGCCCCGCAGTGATGTGTCCCGTGCCGATGCGCGGGACAGCGCGGTACATGCGGGTGGGGTCGGGATACCGGTCGCGAAACAGGTGGGGGTTGGGATGGGCTTCTTCGACGGCCTGTGGCCGGGGCGCGCGGCGCAGTTCGAGTCGGGCAATTCCGCGACGAGTTCGATCGTGCTCTCCAAACGGAACGCCACGGTCTCGCTGAACAAACAGGGCGCGCTCTCCGGCAACCTCCGGGTCAATCTGTCCTGGCGGATGCGGAGCTCGGACATCTCGGGCGGGTCGCGCGGGAGCGGCTCGCTCCTGCGCCCGTTCAAGCTCTTCAAGCCCGAGGTGGTCCAGGCGCACACCCAGGGCATGGTCAACGTCGACCTGGACCTCGGCTGCATGTACGAACTCCAGGACGGCACCAAGGGAGTCGTGCAGCCGCTGGGCAACCTGATCGGCGATCTGAACGGCCCGCCGTACATCCGGCTCAGCGGCGACGACCGCTTCGGCGCACCGTCGGGGGAGACGGTCTACGTCAATCTCGACCAGCGCGACCAGATCAAGCGGCTGCTGTTCTTCTGCTACATCTACGACCAGACGCCGGCGTTCGACCGTACGCACGCCAAGGTGACGCTCTACCCGGGCAACGGCCCGCGCATCGAGATCGAGCTGGACGAGCGCGCCCCGCAGGCCCGCTCCTGCGCCGTGTTCACCGTGGAGAACATCAAGGACGAGCTCATCGTGCGGCGCGAGGTGAAATTCGTCTACGGCTTCCAGTCGGAGCTGGACCGGATGTACGGCTTCGGGATGCAGTGGGGGCGCGGCTACAAAACCCGGGCCTGAGCGCCGGTGCCCAGCGGCCGGCCCTGGCACCCCGGGGCCCGGCGGCTCAGGAACGAACGAACTGCGGGCCCTGCGGGGGCAGCACGAAGTTCGGGTCGGGTGCGAAGGCGGCGGCCGCGGCGGGCTGCGGGTAGCCGTACGTGGGCGGCGCGGAGACGGGTTGCGGGTAGCCGTACGCGGGCGGCGCCGATGTCGGCTGCGGATAGCCGTAGGCGGGGGGCGGCGAGGCGGGCTGCGGATAGCCGTACGCGGGCTGCTGGTGCTGGACCGTGGCCTGCGAGTCCGTGGCGAGCGGATGAGCCGGGAGCGGCCCCTGGGCGGCTTCCTCCTGAGCCTGAGCTTCCGCCCGCGCTTCCGCCTCCGACTCGTCGACCGAGATCCCGAAGGCGGTGGCGAGCCCGATCAGACCCGTCGGATAGCCCTGTCCGACCGCCCGGAACTTCCAGCCCTCCCCGCGCCGGTAGAGCTCCCCGCAGATGATGGCGGTCTCCTCACCGGTCTCCGCCCTGATATCGAAGACGGCCATCGGCTCACCGTCCGCGAGCGCGGCGTCGAACAGCAGTATCCGCAGATCCCGGACCTGCTCGAAGGGCGCGCCGTCGGAGGACGCGGCGATGACCACCTGGTCCACCGAGGGATCGAGCGCGGCCAGATCCGCCTCGATCGTGTCGGTCAGCCCTTCGGCGACGCTGCGCTTCGGCAGCCGCCGCACCAGACCGGAGGGGTGCCGGGGCTGGTTGTAGAAGACGAAGTCCTCATCGGAGCGCACACGGCCGGAGGCGCCCAGCAACAGGGCGGAGGCATCCACATCCGGAACGCCGGCCCCCGGGGTCCAGCGCAGCACGGCCCGTACGGCCATGGCGTCGAGGGGGACGTTCGAGCCCTTCAGCATCGCGTGCGTCATGCCCGTCATCCTGCCTGCTGGCCGCCCGTGCGGACAACGCGGGGGGCACAACGGATGGGCCCGGCGGAGCCCGGGGGAGGCGTGACAATACCGTGCGGAGGGAGTGGGCAATGGGCGGGTAACCGGAAATTCATGCACATGGGGAACTGTTGACACCCGCCCGTACGTACTATTACCGGCCATACGTTTGTCCAGCCGGTCAGGCAGTTCGGGGGAAACTCATGCGTCATTTCGGGCATATCTCGCCCGCTGCCCGGGAGGGCCTGTTCTTCCAGGAGCCGTGCGAATTCAACGCGAGCTCGTCCGCCCGGCTGCTGTCGGTCGCCCTGGGAGCCACCCTCTATTCTCCGGCCACCCGGCCGAACCTCGCCGAAGACGTGATCAAACAGGCGGGGCTCGGCGTCGTCTCCATGGTGCTCTGCCTGGAGGACTCGATCAACGACGCCGAGGTGGTCGAGGCCGAGGCGAACCTGGTCAGACAGTTCACGGAGCTCGCCACGCGGCCCGACGAGGTCCCGCTGCTCTTCATCCGGGTCCGCGAGCCCGGCCAGATCATCGACCTGGTCGACCGGCTCGGCCCCGCGGTCCGGATGTTGTCCGGATTCGTACTACCGAAATTCACGGAGGAGCGGGGCACGCTCTTCCTGGAAGCGCTCGCCGAAGCGGAAGCGGCCTGTGGGCAAAGGCTGTTCGCCATGCCGGTTCTCGAATCGCCGGAGCTCCTCCATCTGGAGACCCGGAGCGAAACCCTGCACGGAATCGCCCGCTCCGTGGACAAGTACCGCGACCGCGTCCTCGCGCTGCGGCTCGGCGTCACCGACTTCTGCTCGGCCTACGGTCTGCGCCGGGCGCCCGACATGACGGCGTACGACGTCCAGATCGTCGGTGCCGTCATCGGCGATGTCGTCAACGTCCTGGGCAGGGCGGACGGGACGGGCTTCACGATCACCGGACCGGTGTGGGAGTACTTCCGCCTCCAGGAACGCATGTTCAAACCGCAGCTGCGCCGCAGCCCCTTCCTGGAGGGCCGGGCGGAGGAACTGCGTACCGCACTCATCGCGCACGACCTGGACGGCCTGCTGCGGGAGATCGGGCTCGACCGGGCCAACGGGCTGCTCGGCAAGACCTGCATCCACCCGTCGCACGTGGCCCCCGTGCACGCACTGTCGGTGGTCAGTCACGAAGAGTTCAGCGACGCCCAGGACATCCTGCGGCCGGAACGCGACGGCGGCGGTGTACTGCGTTCCGCGTATACGAACAAGATGAACGAAGTGAAGCCCCACCGGGCCTGGGCCGAGCGCACGCTCCTGCGGGCCGAGGTCTTCGGTGTGGCGAGGGAAGACGTCGGCTTCGTGGAACTGCTGGCCGCCGGCCTGGCGAACTGAGCGCGCGTCGATGAGCGAGCGCGCGACGAGAGAAGAGACCGTGGACGTGGTGTGGTCGGGCAGCTGGGTTGCCGAGCGACTGGGAGTCGAGCTGATCGGCGACGGGGAGCTCCAGGAAATGCTGGGCCTCGCCCTGCGCCGCAACCCCAAGCGGGCGCATCTGCTCGTGTCGAACGTGCTCGGCAAGCATGTGCCGCAGCGGCCCTCGGTGGTGTACGGCGCCGGGTTCGAACTGGGCGAGCGGGTGCGGGCGCTCCTGGGTGACACCGAGGCCGCCCGCGCGGTCGTCCTCGGCTACGCCGAAACGGCCACCGGCCTCGGCCACGCCGTCGCGGACGGGCTCGGGACGGCCCCGTATCTGCACTCGACGCGACGCCCGGTGGAGGGCGTCGCCAGGGCGGGCGGTTTCGAGGAGTCCCACTCGCACGCCACGTCGCACCTGCTGCTGCCGGAGGACGGGGCACTGCTGGCGGGCCCCGGTGCCGACGGTGCCCCCGCGCCGCTGGTCCTGGTGGACGACGAGTTCTCCACCGGCGACACCGTGCTCAACACCATCCGCATGCTCCATGAGCTGTATCCCCGCGAGCGGTACGTCGTCGTGGCGCTGGTGGACATGCGATCGGAGCGGGACCGCGGCCGACTGGCCGAGTTCGCCGCCGAGATCGGTGCCCGCGTCGACCTGGTGGCGCGCGGCTCGGGGACGGTCGGCCTGCCGGACGGCGTCCTGGAGCGGGGCCAGGCACTGGTCGCCGCGCAGGAGAGGGAGGAGCAGGCGGAGCGGGGGCGGACGTCCCGGAAGACCACGGCGTCCCCGAGCGCACCGGCGGCCACCCTCACCCGGATTCCGCTGGCCTGGCCCACCGGCGTCCCCGACGGCGGCCGGCACGGCTTCACCCCCGCCCACCGGGCGCTCCTGGAACCGGCACTGCCGGGCATGGCCGCCCGGATCGCCGACGCGCTGGGCGACGCCCGCCGCGTACTGGTCCTCGGCTTCGAGGAGCTGATGTACGCGCCGCTGCGCCTCGGCACCGCGCTGGAGGCCCTCACCGACGCCGACGTGCGGTATTCGACCACGACCCGCTCACCCGTCCTGGCCGTCGACGACCCCGGCTACGCGATACGCAGCCGACTGGTCTTCCCGGCCCATGACAACCCGGCCGACGGCCCCGGCGACCGGTACGCCTACAACGTGGCGGGCGCCGGTTTCGACGCGGTCGTGGCCGTCGTCGACTCCACCGCCGACACCCCCGAGCTGCACGCCCCGGACGGCCTGCTGGCCGGGCTCGCAGCGCACACCGGCCGGGTCCTGCTCGCGGTCGTCCCCTCGTACACCCCGGCGCCCGCCCCCGCTTCCGCCCCCACTCCCTCGGGCGCCTCGTTGCCCGCCCCCTCGCACGCCTCCGACCGGCAGGAACCCCGCATGCTGCCCGAGCCCCTCCGCGGCCCCGACTTCTCCTCCTACGCGGCCACCGATGTCGGCTGGCTGCTCCAGGACCTCTCGGACACGGAGCTGGAAGCGCCCACCGAGGAGCGCGAGGAGGCGATACAGAGCGGTGGCGCGCACTACGCCGAGTCGCTGCCCGTGGAATACCAGCCCAGCGCCGAGTACCAGGCCCTGTTCGAAGCGGCCCTGGACACCTCGGCCGCACGCATCGCCCGAGCCGTCGGGACCGTCACCGAAACCGTCCTCGCCGAGCGCGGCCCGCGCCCGGTGCTGGTCTCCCTGGCCCGTGCCGGTACCCCCGTCGGCGTACTGATGCGCCGCTGGGCCCAGCACCGGCACGGCCTCGACCTGCCGCACTACGCCGTCTCCATCGTGCGCGGGCGCGGCATCGACGCCAACGCCCTGCGCTGGCTGGCCGCCCACCACGACCCGGCCGACGTCGTGTTCGTCGACGGCTGGACCGGCAAGGGTGCCATCACCCGCGAACTGGCGGTGGCACTCGCCGAGTTCGAGGGCTTCAACCCCGAGATCGCGGTCCTGGCCGACCCGGGCGGCTGCGTGCGTACGTACGGCACGCGCGAGGACTTCCTCATTCCGTCCGCGTGCCTCAACTCCACGGTCTCCGGCCTGATCTCCCGTACGGTCCTGCGCGCCGACCTGGTCGGCCCCGAGGACTTCCACGGCGCGAAGTTCTACCGGGAGCTGGCCGGCGCCGATGTGTCCGGCCACTTCCTCGACACGGTCGCCGCCCGCTTCGACGAGGTCGTGGACGACGTCGACGCCGAGGTCAAGGAGCTGCTGGCGGCCGACCGGGCACCCACCTGGGAGGGCTGGGCCGCCGTCGAGCGGATCAGCGAGGAGTACGGCATCCATGACGTCAACCTGGTCAAGCCGGGTGTCGGCGAGACCACGCGCGTACTGCTGCGCCGGGTCCCGTGGAAGATCCTCGCCCAGCGGGGCGCGGGCGCGGACCTTGAGCACATCCGGCTGCTGGCAGCTCAGCGCGGGGTCCCGGTCGAGGAGGTCGACGAACTCCCGTACACCTGCGTGGGCCTGATCCACCCGCGGTTCACCAGGGGTGCGACGGGCGCGGACGGCAAGGCGGTGACGGAAAAGTGACCTCCACCGAGACCTCCACCGAGACGTCGACCGGGATCTCCATCGGGGCCTCCGCCGTGGATGGTGCGGTGACCATGGTCGCCAGCGACCTCGACCGCACCCTCATCTACTCCTCCGGGGCGCTCCACCTCACCGTGCCGGACGCAGAGGCCCCCCGGCTGCTCTGCGTGGAGGTGTACGACCACAAGCCGCTCTCGTACGTGACGGAGACGGCGGCCGGACTCCTGCGGGACGTGGCCCGTTCGACGGTCTTCGTACCGGCCACCACCCGTACCCGCGAGCAGTACCACCGCATCCACCTCCCCGGCCCGGCCCCCCGCTACGCCATCTGCGCCAACGGCGGACACCTCCTGGTCGACGGGGTCTCCGACCCGGACTGGCAGGCACAGGTGGCGACCCGGCTCGCCGACGAATGCGCCTCGCTCGCCGAGGTCCGGGCCCACCTCGTCGCCGCCGCCGACCCGGCGTGGCTGCTCAAGGAACGGGTCGCCGAGGACCTCTTCGCCTACCTCGTCGTCGAACGCGCGCTGCTGCCCGAGGACTGGGTGAAGGAGCTGGCGGAGTGGACGGACGGCCGTGGCTGGACCGTCTCGCTCCAGGGCCGGAAGATCTACGCCGTGCCCAGGCCGCTCACCAAGAGCGCCGCGATGCGGGAGGTGGCCCGCCGCTGCGGCGCCACCCGCACCCTCGCCGCCGGTGACTCGCTCCTCGACGCCGACCTGCTGCTGGCCGCCGACCGCGGCTGGCGCCCCGGCCACGGAGAGCTCGCCGACAGCGGCTGGAGCGCTCCCCACGTCGAGGCGCTGAGCGAGAGCGGGATAGCGGCGGGCGAGGAGATCCTGCGCCGGTTCCTGGGCGCGGACACGGCGTAGGGCCGGGCTTCCGGGCGTGGCGGCCCTGCGCTGGTCAAGCTGCGTACGAGAGACCGACCGCACGAAGGAGCGACGCGCGATGACCAAGGGCAACGAAACCAGGATCACGGACGAGCTGTACGCGTACATGCTGGCGCACAACCCGCCGCTGGACGCGGTCCAGCGCGAGCTGGTGGAGACCACCTACGCGCGGTTTCCCCGCCACGCCGGGATGCAGTCGGCCGCGGAACAGGGCCCGCTGCTCGCGTTCCTCGTCCGGCTGACGGGGGCCAGGCACATCGTGGAGGTCGGCACGTTCACCGGCTTCAGCGCCCTGGCTATGGCCCAGGCGCTTCCGGCGGGCGGGGTGCTGATCGCGTGCGACATCTCGGAGGAGTGGACGGCGTACGGCCGGGAGGCATGGGCGAAGGCGGGCGTCGCCGACCGCATCGACCTGCGCATCGCGCCCGCCCTCGACACCCTGCGGGCGATGCCGCCCGAGCCGCACATGGACTTCGCCTACCTGGACGCGGACAAGGGCAACTACATCCCGTACTGGGAGGAGTTGGTGCCCCGGATGCGCCCCGGCGGCGTCATCGCCACGGACAACGTGCTGTTCCACGGCGGTGTCACGGACCCGGAGGCGACCGGGGGAGCGGCGGCGATCAAGGAGTTCAACGACCATGTCGGCGCCGACGCCCGGATGGACAGCGTGCTGCTGACGGTCGCGGACGGGCTGACGCTCTCCCGTAAGAAGTAGCGCCGGCCCGCCGCCCGCCCGTCCGTCTGTCGGCTCTGAGGCGTTCGTCGCTCGGGTCTCAGCCGCAGCAACCGCCGCCGCAGCAGCCACCACCTCCGCCTCCGCCGCCGGACGGGGCGGGTGCGGACGCGGCCGATCCGCCCACGGCCACGGCGGAGAGCAGCTTCACGGTGTCGTCGTGCCCGGCGGGGCAGGCGGCGGGGTCGGAGGACTCCGCCATCGGGCGGCTGAGTTCGAACGTGTCTCCGCAGGTGCGGCAGCGGAATTCATAGCGAGGCATGGCCCCAGGCTAGAGCCAACGCCGGTACGGGGCTACGCCCGAAGGTGTGGGCTCGGTCCTCCGACCCGCTCGCACCGGGCGGCCTACCCGCGGGCGTCCGGCATGGTGAGGGGCGGCCGCCCGCGGCGGGTCTCGTGGGCGGCCTGTTCCGGGTGGCGGGCGCGCCAGTAGGGGTTGTCGTGCGGCAGGCCGCCACTGACCCTCCCGTACATCCCGAAGAACATCAGCATCAGGCCGACCACAAAGCTGAACAGGACGTTCTGGATCTGGAAGGCGAGGAAGTTCATACCGGTGTCCAGGATCGCGAGATTCACGAAGCCGCTGAGGATGAAGGCGATGCCCAGGACCATGTTGAGCGTCGAGGCGAAGTTGCCGCCGACGACCATTCCGGCGAAGAGCAGCAGCCCGACGCAGATGGACAGCACGCTGAGGGCGCCGTTGGTGTTGAGGCCCGCGACCGTGGCGCCACCGGTGTCGAAGAAGCCGACCTTGTCGATCAGCCCGAGGACACCGAAGGCGAGCAGCACCAGTCCGGTCAGCCCGGCTCCGATCCGGTAGACCTGGCTGAGCCGGTGGTCGACCGGGAGGTGTTCGTCGAGCCGGATGCCGGTGCGCCGCCGAAGGGGACGCGGCCGCACCGGGCGAGGCGCGAGGGGTGCGCGAGGTTCATGCCGTGCGTGAATGGCCATGTCGGACTCCTTGGCCTCCTGTGAAGCCGCGTACTTCCAGGATCGACCACCCACGACAACGGGACAAATCAGACGCGGCGGCTCGGGCCCAGGCTCCGGCCCCCCCGGCCCCGTCTCAGGCTCCGGCCCCGCGCTCCTCACGGATCTCGGAGACCACCCGCGCCGCGGTCTGCCGCACGGCCTCGGTCTCGGTCAGGAAGTGCCAGTAGTCGGGGTGCCGCCCCTCAAGGCCGCTGATGGCACGATCCAGCCGTGCCACGGCGTCGTCCAGTGGCCGGGCATGGCGCGGATCGGGCGTGTTGCGTCCGGCCATGGCCAGCCGCTGGGCGTCCCGGATGGCGAACCGGGTCCGCTGGATCTCCTGCTCCGGGTCCTTCGCCACGGCGTCCAGCCGCCGCAACCGGTCACCGGCGGCGGACACCGCCTCATCGGTCGCGTTCAGCAGGGCCCGGACCGTGCTCAGCCGGGAGATGGCGTCGGGCCAGCGCTGCTCGTCCCGGGCCTTGGCGGCCTCGGCGAGCTTCTCCTCGGCCTGCCGGATGTTCACCGACGCCTGCTTCGGGACGGGCTGGAGGTCTTGCCAGCAGGCGGCCGAGAACCGCCGCCGCAGCTCGCTGAGCACCGGCTCGACCGACCCCGCGCGCGTCGTCAGGGCCTGGGCACGGGTGCGCAGCGACACCAGCCGCCGGTCGATCTCGGCGGCCCGCTCCGGCAGCCGTTCGGCCTCGGCCCGTACCGCCTCGGCGTCCCGCAGCACCGTGTCGGCCCGCTGGAGCGTCTCCGCCACCCCGTGCCGGCCGGCGCCCTGATTGAGCTTGGTCAGCTCCGGGGCGAGGGCCGCCAGCCGTGCCGCGAGATCGTCCGCCCGCAGCCCGGACGCCCGTACCGCGTCGAGAGCGTTGCTCGCACCGAGCAGCGCCTGCCGGGCCCGCTCCACGGCGGGCACGAGCCGGGCGAGCTGGGTCTCGGCACTGCCGAGCAGCGGGCCGAGCCCCTGCGCGAACCGGTCCAGCTCGCCCCTGACCCGTACGAGATCGTCCTTGGCCCGGGTCAGCTCGGTCCGGGCGTGGGTGGCGACGGACGGTTCCAGATCGTCCCGGTCGAGGTCGTGCGCGTCGACGGCCGTGATGTACGCGTGGCTGACCTCGTCGATGCGCCGCCCGAGCGCGGCGAAGTCGTCCGCCGCCCTGCGGCCGCGCGAGGAACTGTCGACCGCGGTGATCGTCTCGATGGAGATCCGCAGGTCGCGCTGAGCGGTGTCCAGCTCGTAGAAGGCTTCGGCGGCGGCGTCCTTCGCCGCCTGCGCGTCGGCGCGCTGGTTCTCCCCGCGCCCGCCGAACCAGCGGCGCGTACCGCCACCGGCGAAGGAGGCGGGCAGCGCGGCGACGAGGAGGGGCACCGGCAGCAGCATCAGCGCCAGCACGTCCCGGACCCCCTGGACGGCGGAACTCCCACCCGCTCTTGCCTGCGGCCGCGCGTGTGTCGCCGTCACATCCCTCTCCCGTGCTGTTTCGCCCTGCCCGGTACATTCTCCCACCAGGTAAGGACGAACACACGGGTCGGTTAGTTCGCGCTTCGCACGGTGACTTGTCCATTGTCGCTGCGGGCCTTCACCACGTGCGTGCTGCTGTCGCTGCGGGCCACCTCCACGGAGACGTCGCCGTTGTCGGCCGAGGCGTTCACGGCGTACGCCCGTTTCCCCGGCGGCAGGTCGATGGTGATGCCCCCGTTGTCGCTGACGGAGTCCACCAGATCCGGCACGGCGCTGAACCCCAGCCGGACCGACCCGCTGTCCGACCGGGCGATCACGGACTTGCCGGAGATCCTTTCCGCGACGACGGAACCGTTGTCGCTCACCAGCTTCAGGGGCCCGCGCGAGTCCCGTACGACGACGCCGCCGTTGTCGGAGGAGAGGTCGAGCGGGGTGTCGAACCCGGTGGCGCTGACCCGCCCGTTGTCCGAGCCCGCCTTCACGGTCACCCCGCGCGGCACCTTCACCCGGTGCACGGAGTCGCAGTTGCTGCTCAGGGCGTCGCACGTCACCTTGAGCGTCAAGGTGTCGTCCACCATCCTCCAGGTGGCATCGGGCCCGCTGCCCAGCACCACCCAGCCGTCGACCTGCCGCTCCACCTCGACCCGCTCCACGTCGGCGGGTACGAGTTCGATGGTGGAGTTCTCGGACACGATGGTCAGCGTCCGCCCCTCGATGCCGAACGCCTTGCGCTCGACCGGGGCACTGTCGACATCGGTCCCACAGCCACTGAGCGCCACGGCGAGCAGGACGGCCCCACCACCGACGAGAAACGCCCGGCCCCGTCCGGCCCCACGATCCCGGAAGGGCGCACCGCCCTCACAGGTGCCGCTGATGCCACTGGTAGCGCGGTGAGCACGTATACGGAATTCCACGGTGATCGGTCCCCCAGGTGGTGCTGTCGGATGGTGCCGCTCGCTGCGGCGGGTACGTCCTTCGCGGCCGGTGCGGCTTTCCGGTACGTCCCTCGTGGCCGGTGCGGCTTCACCGTATGCACCCGCGCCACCGACGAGAATCCGGACGGCTACCGTCTCCGGGGTGGGGATATCCCCCCATCCACCCCCACGACCTACCCCCACCGAACGGCCGGGACCGGAGCCGCGGAACCGGTTTGTGAGCGGGGGCCCTGAGCCATGTACGCTGTTGCCTCATCCACGGGTGCGTAGCTCAGGGGTAGAGCGCTGCTCTTACAAAGCAGATGTCGGCGGTTCGAAACCGTCCGCGCCCACCAGGGATAAGTAGCAGGTGAGAGCCTGTTTTTGGCCCCCCAACCATGATCGGCTGGGGGGCCTTCTCGTGGCCAAAGTCCACTAAGAGTCCACATCCCCACGGGAAGCGCCATGATTCGCCACCCGTTCGAGTGATGGATTCCGTGCCCCCGGCACGTAGGCTGCTGGGCAGGGAGGGGCAGGCACGTCTCCCCACGCGCGCCTGAGACGCGCCTCCCGAAAGTCTGTGGTGTACCGGCGGGGAGGCCGGTCCCACAGAAGCAAGGCCCCCACCGGTTATGTCGGTGGGGGCCTTCTGCTGTCCAACGTAGACCGCCCCGCACCTGTTTAGGTGCGGGGCGGGGCGCTATGACCGAGTCATAGCGCCATGCGGCGGAATCTGGCGGAGACGCGTACACCAGGCGCCGCATTCGATGCCGGGCCCTTTCGGGTCGGCCGCTCAGGGTTACGTGCCTCTGGCATGTGCCGCAAGATGTAGGTTCTGCCCTACATACATTCGATCATGGTCGGGCGAGCGTGACTGTGTGCCGCGCTCCGTTCCACCACCCGACTGGGTACTCACCCGCCGCCGGGCCATCGGAGACCGCATCCGCGCAGCCCGGCTCACCGCCGGCCTGACGCAGGAGCAGGTAGCCCTGAACATCGGGATGGACCGGGCCACGTACAACCGGATCGAGATGGGCCACTCGGCCGCGCTGATCGACAGCCTCATCCTCATTGCCGAAGCCCTGGGCACAGATCTCGCCGACTTCGTCCGGAAGTAGCCCGGCCGGTCACCGGAGTCCGTGCCGGTTCGGGTCGTGGCACGCCCCTTTCGTGGTGCCGCATCCGGAGCAGCCCTGCCCGCCTTCGTCGTTCGCGGTCGGGGTGGGAAGCGTCGCGCTGTGCATGGTGGTTCCGTTCAGGTGGTGTGGCAGGGGCAGGCGCAGTCAGGACGCCGGCAGTGGTCGTGGCCGTCGGCCAGGTGGGGTTGCTGTGCTGCGCGGCAGGAGGTGCTGTGCGTGTCGCCGCGGAGCTGCTCGGCCAGGCCCAGCACGTCATCGAGCCGGGCCCCGGAAGCCGCGGCCTCGGCCAGCTCGGTGTTCGTGATCGGTTGGCCGTGCCACAGGAGGGTGACCCCGTGTTCGGGGCAGCAGGCCATGCCGTCGGTCTCGATCGCGAAGTCGTGGACACCGCCGCTGTGGTGGCACTTCACTCGTCGTCCCTCCGGGCGCTGTCCGGGGTGTTCGGCCATTCCCTGTGCTCGCTGGGGGCACGCCAGTCGTAGTGGGGACCGGTGTGGCCGGGTTGCTGGGTGCATCGGGCGTAGGTGCCGGGGTTCTCGGCCCAGCAGTACCCGTACCCGATGGGCGTGTTCATCGGCGTGCCTTCTTCCATGCGCGGCCGAGCTGTATGACGGTCGCGCACTGCGCGCCTGTTCGGCAGGCGTCGCACGCGAGGGTGTGCCCGAGATACGCCAGATACGCAAGCTCCGGGGGCGGGACTGCGGTCCGCTGCTGCGTCGATGCCATCACCGGGCCGCCCTCCGCCCCGAGCACGCAAGGGCGTCCACGCATTCACGGGGGAACCAGGAGTATGCGGCGCCGGTGGCGGGGGTGACGCGCTGTTCGCCGAGGTCGACGCCCAGGTCAGTGCCGAGTGGTGACCGGCACCACACGCAATGCCAACCGCGCTGCTGCTGCTCGGTCAGACCACTGACCGCCGGTAGGTGCGTCACCGCCATGGGGGCCTCCTGAGTCGTCGGGGGGACGTCCTCAGACCGTAAGAGCGGCCACAGCAAACGAGGGGCAGGATTCCTGCCCCTCGCTCAGAGGTTCGAACTACGCTGCCAGCAACCCGAGTTGTTCAGCCAGTTGAGCCGCGCGCTGCCGCCGGGCCGGGACCTTCGACTCCGTCTCTTCCAGCACGATGCGCCTCGCGTACCCGTTGTACCGAATGGTCTCTGGGGCGGCCCGGTACGCGCGCTCCAGCGTCGCGAGCGCGGTCTCCTGCTGCCCGTCGAGCTGGTACGCGCGGGCTTCCTCGATCCGGTGCCGGGCCAGACGCGGCCGGGAAGGAATCGTGGTGGCGTCTGCGGCCACGGCCTGCCGCACCGACTCGCCGCCAGCGCGGAGCTCCACCGCGACTGTGACCGCGTGGGCGCCCATGATGGCCTGCGAGAAGCTGCTGATCGGGTGGTAGTACGTCGGATCCAGGCGGCGGGATGTGGCCTTTGCCTTGTCCCACCATCCCCAGGCGACGCCGGACTGCCCACGGCGAGCAGCTGTGTACCCGGCCTCGAACTGGAGGGCGCCGGTGATGGCTACCGTGCGGTCGTCGGCGTCGGGGAGGAACCGGTCGAGGTAGCCGAGTGCCTCCATCGTCATGGCGTCCGCCGCGTCGAAGTGGGACGGCCCGGTATCCCGGTGCGCCTGCGCGGCCAGCCACGCAGCCACTCCGATTGCGTGCGGGTCCTCGGACTCCTGCGCCGCGACCATGCCTCGCTCGGCCACACGCCACAGCAGGGCACTGTCGGGCTGGTAGGCGACGAAGAACTGCGACAGCGAGTAGACCTCGGACAGGACCGCCTGAGCTGCCCGCCGCTCAGCTGCCGTGTCCGTTTGACGTACGGCCAGCTGGGCGTCTCGGATCAGGCCAGGCAGCAGCTCACCGATGACCTCTCGGTGGTTCGCCGCCTGGTGGCGTGCTGCCCAGGCCGTCGCCAGCCGGGCCGCCAGATGCTCGGTCGACGGCGCCTGCCGGTCGCTGCCCAGCGTCAGCGTGTTCACTGCAGCCCGGACCGCTCCGAGCCTGGGGTGGCCCGGACCGATGAACAGTTCTGTCGGCGTGGACTGGTCGCCCGTCAGGTCGGACAGGTCGCGGACACGCAGCAGCTCGGCGATACGCAGCACGATCGGCAACTTCGGCATCTGGAGCTGCCCTGTCTCCACCTGCTTCACCCACGAGGGCGACATACCGAGCAGCCCGGCAATAACCGGACGGCTCAGCCCGCGTCGGGTGCGGAGAATTTGCATGCGCTGACCGAATCCCATCGGGTCGGTGTACGGGTCCGGGGTAGCATCATTCGGCATGGCCTTGCCCCTCTCTGAACAGCTCGTCACTGTCAGGGTATGGGGCAAGGCCCTTTCTGTGTGCCGGTCCCAGCGGCTGCCTGGTCGGGGCCGTACGATCCGCTGGTGGCGAATATCGAACTCACCGACGACCTGATCGCACTGGAGCGCGCGGCCTGGGCCGAGCAGCAGGAAGGCCGCCTCACCGTGGCGACCGCGGCCCGTGTGCCTCAGGCCACCAAGGTCCAGACCGGCACCCTCACGTGCGGTGAATACACGACGACCACCGTCAAGGTGTCTTGCGTCTAAGTGCCGACCACTGGAGAGTCGCGAAAGCGATGCCGATCAGTGCCTGCGACGGAATCCACACGGCGCCGGCGGGCTCGGGGTCGATCCAGAGCGCGAGCGATGTGACGCTGAGGGCCGCCCACAGCAGATTCGAGTCGATGACGAGCTTCACGAGCGCGGCGGGCGGCTCCGGTCGGGCGGCGAGAGCGCCCACGCTCACCCCGTAGAGCACAAGGAGGACACCCAGCGGGAGGAGGACCCGGTCGTCGACTCCGAGCAGCCGCCCGATCGGGCCGGACGCCATGGCGTACGCCAGTCCGTTGACGCCGGTAGCGATGGCGTCGAGGGCGAGGAAGCGACGCAGCATGGCCGTCGCGTCGGTGGTGCGGGACAGCCCGGTGAGCAGAGCGGCGGACATGGTGATCAGCTTCCGTCAAGGTCGAAGTCGAGGTCATGTGCGAACGGCCCAAGGTGGGGTGCACCGCCCAGGAACCGGTTACGTAAGGCTGCCTCGGAGGGTGGGGCGTGTCGATTACCTCGCAGGTAATGGGGGCGCGTGCCGTGGGAGCGGGTGCGGTGTGACGATGTCCTGGTGCGGAGTTCGCGTCCGCGCCGAGGGGCCCATGGTCACGGTGTCTGCTCGACCGCCCTCCGTCGGCCTCCTCTGACCGGGTGCGGGCATACGAAGGGCCCCCTCCACCCGAAGGTGAAAGGGGCAACCCCGCAGTGCGGGGACCATCCACATACGTAGCTCTCGCCAGTGAAGAACATGGGACCAACCCCGCGCGTACGGGACCATCCCAGCTCGGCGACTCCGGCGCGGTGCCCGGTGGGACCATCCCCGCGCGTCCGGGGAACATCGCCGAGGAGCAGCGACGAAACCGATAACAGCGGGACCATCCCCGCGCGTACGGGGAACATAACGGCCTGCCCGCGGTCGTACAGGCTTACCCGGGACCATCCCCGCGCGTACGGGGAACATAGTTCGTGACCTGCGGCTTTGTGTACCGAACCCGCGAAAATAGGTGACTTCCGCTGACTCGGATGCTACCGGCGAGGACACGACTTCCCCTTGACAGGCGATCTTGACCGCTCGACCGGCGACCAGCAGCCTGGCCTCGATCGGGGCCCTCAGAACGAGAGAACGATGTCCTTGAGCAGGCGCAGGGCCTTGCGCCAGCGGGGAGCGGTGGCACGCCAGTGCTTCTCCGCTTCCACGCTGGCGCGGGTGACAGCCAGGTCCTTGCCGGTGGTGCGGACCAGGTCGATCCGGTGAGTGATGTGCGTCAGCGCGTTGAGATGGATCGGGCCGATACCCAGAGAGGACGCGGCCTCCTCCTGAGTCATCCACTCGCCGCCCTCCGGGAGGTCGCAGCAGGAGAAAGATATCTGCGGGAGGTTGTCCGTCCAGGTCTTCACCTGGGCATTGTCGCCGACCGGGCTTGGCCTCCTCCGACCAGGTCCGGGCACACGAAACAGCCCCTCCGCCGGAAGACGAAGGGGGCAATCCCGCAGTGCGGGGACCATCGAAAGTACGCGCCGGATCTGGGCGGGACGCCGC
Source organism: Streptomyces sp. NBC_01433 (assembly GCF_026340105.1). NCBI lineage: Bacteria > Bacillati > Actinomycetota > Actinomycetes > Kitasatosporales > Streptomycetaceae > Streptomyces > Streptomyces sp. NBC_01433. The sequence continues at coordinate 4,381,812 of NZ_JAPEPM010000001.1, forward strand.
ATCGCCGGGCGTGGGCCTTCGCGGCGGTGCTAGCCGCTGATCATGTCGGCGTTCGCACCGGACTTTGGTGTCCTGCCGGACCTGCGGGCGAGCAGTCGACCAGCGCCGCCGACGACGACGAAGAGCGCGACCGACACTCCGAGCACGAGGTCGAGCCAGTCATAGGCCGCGCCCTGGAAGAGTGCGGACCATGCCCCGTACCCCGCGACGGATCCGGCAACCACCAGCAACACCGACGCGACGACGCGCAGTGCCCGCGCAGCCCCGGGCCGCCGGTCCTTGAGCAGCTCGGCACCCGCACCGAGCGCGACCAGCGCGGGGAAGGCGTGGTACGGCTCCAGACGCCCCGACTCGATCACGTCCACGATGTTGATCAGGACTCCGATCGAGCCGACGGCAAAAGCACCCTGGACCATACGGCAGTTCATTGGCGGCCAAACTTCGGTAGCAATGGATCGATCCTCATTGTCACAGGTCCAGCAATGGAGGGTGCATCCGGCTCAGCCGGCCCTACGGCTGGGGCAGCCCCGCGTACTCCGCCCGTGAGAGCCGGTGATTCTGGTCCCGTCGACACGTTGCCGCCACGGTCGACGGGACCACGGCCGGGTCGTCCCGCCGGGATGCGGTCCGGCTGTGGGCGGGGCACCGTGGAGGCATGGACGGACATCCGCCTGTGATCGTTCATCCGCCCTCGCCTACCGGTGGGCGGCGGGTGACCGTGCGCGGTCAGATCGTGGGGCTGGCGCACGGGCGGGGTGATGTGGCCGCGCTTCTGCGGGAGGCGGGGCTGGCGTCGGGTGTGGATCGGGTCGTGGAGCTGGACCAGCCGCACTTGATCGAATGGCGAGGCGGCGACCTCGAAACCTGGAGGTGAGCCGCGTGAAGCCTCGTCGTGTGCCGCGGGGGTGGGTCTCGATCGAGCCGCCTCCTGGCTATTACGTCGGTGAGCCGCCCGACGACGTACAGCGCGGTCTCATCCTCGACTGGGTGGTCAATCAGCGCATCGCGAGCGGGTGGCGGGTGGAGTCGCGGTCCGGGGCACAGGTGGTGCTCGTGCGCGGGCAGCCGGTGAACCATGTGCTGCACGCCATCCTGACCGTCTTCTCCTGCCTCATGTGGGGCATCGTGTGGCTGGGCGTGGCCGTCACGAATCGCGTCGAGCGCGTTGCCCTCACGGTCGACGCCCAGGGCCACATCGTCACCGTCAGCGCTCCGTGACCGGTCGCGCGCGGCAGTGGGAGGGCGGTGATGCGGGGCCGGGGCGTTGTCAGTGACGCGGTACACAATGGAGGTATGTGCCGCAGTATCAAGACCCTTCGTCCGCCAGCCATCCCCGAAGAGGCCACCGAGGAGGACATGCGCGCCGCTGCCCTTCAGTACGTGCGCAAGGTGTCCGGGTTCCGTGCGCCCGCCGCGCACAACCGGGAAGTCTTCGACCGAGCCGTCGACGAGATCACGGCAGCCACGATGAAGCTGCTCGACGGCCTGGAGGTCAGGGGCGCCGCCAGAGGGTGATCGGTCGGGCAGGAAGTCGGGGAGGCAAGGGGCGGGGCGGGTGCTTCGTCAGGAAGCGGCGGGTGCCGGTTCGGGTGCGGGCATGGTGGCCGGTCCCTGGGCGGGTACGGTCACCACCGCGGCTGCCGCTGCGGCCGCGGCTGCTGCCGGGCGCCGCATGATGAGCGCCGCCAGTGCGCCCGCCACGAACAGGGCCAGCACCGAGACAGCCGTCCCGAACCAGGTCGCCCCCAGCCACTGGCCGCCGAAGTAGCCGAGCCCCACGCTGTAACCGGCCCACGCCACGCCCGCCAGGGCCGACCACGGCAGGAATTCCTTCGCCTTGCGGTGGGCGGCGCCCGCGCCCAGAGAGACCACGGAACGGCCCGCCGGGGCGAAACGGGCGATGACGACGAGCGCGCCGCCGCCGCGGCTGAGTGCCGCTCCGAGACGTTCCTGCGCCGTGGTGAGGCGGCGTGAGCGGGCGATGGCCCGGTCCAGCCGGTCGCCGCCGCGCCAGGCGAGGCGGTACGCGACGAGGTCGCCGAGCACCGATGCGGTGGCCGCGCTCAGGGTCAGTACGAGCAGGGACGGCACCTGCTGGGTCGCCTCACCGGCGGCGCCGTTGACCGTCGTGGAGCCCGCGGCGGCGGCCGTGGCGGCCGTGATCACCAGGACACCACTGGGCAGGAGGGGTACGAAGACGTCCAGGAGCACCGAGAGGGCGACCACCGCGTAGATCCATGGGCTGCTGGTCAGCGCGCCCACACTCTCAAGCACCTACTACTCCCCGATTCGTGTCGACGCCGCGACGTCGCAGGGGAGCGGCAGGGGCGGCAGGGTCAGCTGTACAGCGTACGCCCGCTGTTTACCCGGCCATCACCAAGTGCGGGTGATGTTGTGCAGCTCACGTACACCTTGGGAGTGCGCCGTCGTTAGGGCCGGAGGAAACGGCCCGGCGAGAGCGAAGCGAGGAGCAGCGGATGACGGTACGAGCGGCGGTACGGGTGGGGCGACCGGGATCAGGGGTGCTGGCGGCAGCCGCGGTCCTGGTGATGTTGACCGGCGGTGTCAGCGGGGCCGAAGGGGCCGGTGGTGTCGGAGGGCCCAGTGGTGCCGGTGGTGCCGGAGGGGTCGAAGCGCCCGGTGGTGGCCAGCAGGCCGACGTCGATGGGGCGCTCGGCGCCGGTCCGGGCAGTGGCGGTGGCATTGGCAGTGGCAGTGGCGGTGTCGGCGGGCGAGGGTTCGACATGCGGATCGAGGCGCGTTTCTCCCCGCCGAACGCGTTCGTTCCCTCCAGCGCCGTCACCTATGACACGGAGCTCGTCCCGGCGGCGGCCTGGATCAGCGTCGAGCAGCGGTCGGACCACTCCGGGACCCGGGTCGCGACGTGGCTGCGCGGGCTCGTCCCGAACCGTGTCTACGGGATGCATGTGCACACCGCACCCTGCGGCGCCGATCCGAAGGCGGCGGGCCCGCACTACCAGCACCGTGCCTCGGCGACCGCGGACCCGGACAACGAGGTCTGGCTCGACTTCCGGACGGACCGGCACGGCAACGGCTCGGCGTGGGCCCGGCACGGCTGGGGCTTCCGGGAGGGCGGGGCGAGGTCGGTGATCATTCACGACGTGTCGGGCGGCGCGGGGGAGCGGGTCGCCTGCTTCACCGTGCCGTTCGGGTCCCACGGGCGGGTGTGAGGCGTACTCGCGGTCAAGGCTGACCGCCCGGCCCGGTGGGGGCAGGGCGGGTGGCCCGGTGCGGCGCCCGGCTCCTCCTCGCCGTCGCGGAGGAGCCGGGCGCCGCGTTGGGGGGCGGGGGGTCAGGCCGTGACGGCCGGTGCGTGCTCGCGTGGGTGCTCGCCGTTGTGGACGCGCTCGGACCGTGCGGAGAGCAGCCGGTCCAGGGCCACGGCGCCGGGGCCCGTGAAGACCAGCAGAAGGAACGCCCAGCAGAAGAAGACCACCGTTTCGCCGCCGTTCTGCAGGGGGAGCAGCGCGTTCGGCTGGTGCACCGTGAAGTACGCGTACGCCATGGAGCCGGAGGCGAGGAAGGAGGCCGCGCGGGTGCCGAGGCCGAGTGCGACCAGGGTGCCGCAGACCAGTTGGATCAGGGCCGCGTACCAGCTCGGCCAGGTGCCGACCGTCAGGGCCCCGCCGCCTCCCACGGCACCGCCGAGCACTCCGAAGAGTGAGGCGGCGCCGTGGCAGGCGAAGAGGAAGCCGACGACGAAGCGGAAGAGGCCGATCGAGTAGGGCTGGGCCCGGTTGAGCGATTCGAGCATGGGGGGAGGGCTCCTTCGGTCTGGTGGGGACGTGAACCGATTGAGCACCCCAGGTTAGGGAAACCTCACCAGTGCTTGCAAGTTCAACATTCTGTCGACTGTCTGAAAATCGCCTATTCCTCGGTGGTGAGTGATCGCTCCAGAACCGTCTCCAGCTGGGAACCTGTGGTGTTCTCTCTGGCCTGAACCAATGTCAGCGCAGCTTTCCGGCCATGCAACGTGAGCGTCATCAACTGGTTACCGAACCAGGGGCCGCCCGACTTCCGCCAGCGCACCGGCGGCGTGCCCGTGCGTCCGTGCCGTGCCAGCACCCGGCCGAGCCGCCGGCCTGCCCGGCTCCAGCCGAAACGGAAGCCCGCCCTGATCGTGGCGGGAATCGAGTTGTGGACGGGAGAGCAGGTCAGCTGCAGGACGCGGGCGTCCGGGGGGCCGCCCGGGGTGGACGCGGGCCACTCGGGCTCGGTGACGTACGCATGGTGCACATCGCCCGAGAGCACGCAAATCGTCGCAGGCGCGTCCGGGCCGCTCCCCGCCTCCCGCAGAAGCTCCGTCAACTGGCGGAAGGATTCCGGGAATGCCGCCCAGTGTTCCAGGTCGGACGCCCGGCGCAGCTTCTCGCCGAGGCGCGCCCAGCGCTCGCCCCGCTCGCCGCGGCACAGCGCGGCGTTCCAGCTCTCGGCGTCATGGATGAGCGGCGGCAGCAGCCACGGCAGCGAGCTGCCGATCAGGAGATGGTCGTACGAACCGGGGTCGGCGAGGGCCTCCTCCCGCAGCCAGCGGGCCTCGTCGGCGTCGAGCATCGCCCGCCGCCCCTCGTCGAGAACACGGGCCGCCCGGGTGTCCACCATCAGCAGTCGTACTCGGCCGAAAACACGTCGGTAGCTCCAGCGCGTGAGGGCGGGGTCGGCGTCCGTCCCGGCGGCGAAGAGCCGCAGCGGTTCGGTCCCGTCCGGTGTGGCCCGGACCGCCGCGTACAACGGGTCCCGGGCCAGCTCGGCGGGGGAGAGGTTGCCCAGGTGCTGGTAGACCCAGTACGACATCAGCCCGCTGACGATCCGCTCGTGCCACCAGGGTGTGGCCCGGATGTCCGCCTGCCAGGCGGCGCTCGTATTCCAGTCATCAACGACATCGTGGTCGTCGAAGATCGCGCAACTGGGGACCGTGGAGAGCAGCCAGCGCACCTCGGGGTCCCGCCAGGACTCGTCGTACAGGTACGTGTATTCCTCGTAGTCGGCCACCTCCGCGCCCGGTGGCTCGTTCAGATCGCGGCGCGCCGCGATGCGGCGTCGGGTCGCCGGGGACGTCTCGTCGGCGTACACCTGATCGCCGAGGAGCAGCAGGACATCGGGGCGTACGGCGTCGGGGTCGGCGGCGAGGTGCGCGGCCAGGGTGTCGAGGGCGTCCGGGCCCACGGGGTCACGCTCACCCGCGGGGGCGGCCGCCCAGCGGCAGGAGCCGAAGGAGATCCGGACGTTTCGCTGCCCGGACCCGGACCCGGACCCGGACCCGGACCCGGTCCTTGTCCCGGCCCCGGTGCCTGCCCCCGCTCCGGCCCCGTCTGTGGCCCCGCCCTCGATGGAGGGGGTGGTGATCGTGCTCGCGGGGAAACGGGACTCCTCGGGCGGCCATACCCGCCGGGTGCCGAGCAGTACCTCGTACGCCGTCGTCGAGCCGGGCGTCAGTCGCGTCACGACCACCAGGGCGTAGTGGTGGCCGCCGACCGCGAACGTCGGGGACGAGCCCGACGCCCCGTCCGCGCACCGGACTTCGACGGTGCAGGGGCGGTCGGTCTCGACCCAGACGGTCGCGCTGGAGCCGGACTCCCAGTCGACGTACCGCAGCATTGGTCCCAGGCGCAGCCCGGCCATGTGGTGCCCTCCTCGTACCGCCGTGACGGGTGACCCGGTCGCGGGCGGGCCCCGTGACGGATGGCCCGTACGGTACGGAACGCCGATCGAGGGCGTAACGGTTCCGCGCGGTGATCCGCCGCCGGGCGGGGCGGATCACCGTGCGGGAAACCGGGCGGGCGGGCGGCCGGGCGGCCGGGCGGCCGGGCGGGCGGAAGGGCTACCGGGCCTGTGGTGCCGGTGCCGGCGGCCTTATCCGGTGGGTCAGCAGTTGTTCAGGACGGACTGGAGCGCGCCCTTCTCCGTCGAGTCGACGCTCAGGTCGTAGTAGTGCTTCACGTGCACCCAGGCGCGCACGTACGTGCACAGGTACGCGCTGCGCGACGGCAGCCACTCACCCGGGTCCTTGTCGCTCTTGGCCTGGTTGACGTTGTCCGTGACCGCGATGAGCTGGGGGCGCGTCAGGTCGTTGGCGAAGGACTGTCGCTGGGCCGTGGTCCAGCTGCTCGCGCCGGAACGCCAGGCCTCGGCGAGCGGGACCATGTGGTCGATGTCCAGGTCGGAGGCGGCGGTCCAGGTGGCCCCGTCGTACTCCGAGTACCAACTGCCGCTGACCGCCGCGCAGCTGGAGTCCTGCTGGACGTTCGAGCCGTCGCGCTTCAGGACGACTTCGCGGGTGTTGCAGGCGCCCGACTGGGTGATCCAGTGCGGGAACTTGTCACGGCTGTAGCCGCTGGACGAGCCCTCCGCCCCGACGGTGAGTTCGCCGAGGTAGGTGCGGGCGGTGGCGGCGCTGACCGGGGTGGGCATGGCGGCCTGCGCGGTCGGCGCGGTGAGCAGTGCGGAGGTGGCGGCGAGTGCGGCGGATGCAGCGGCGACGGCGATACGACGCGCGTAGACACCAGACATGCGAACTCCCTTGATGTGGGGGGACCTTGGACGGGCGGCCGGTGAAGCCCGGCCATCGTGGCGGCGCCAGGTTTCTGTGAGGGGGGCGCCAGGTAACAGGGTGGCGACATGCGCACGTCACATCAAGGGGTCATGCGGTTCGGTCTGACGTTCACTCCGAAGTTTGTGCTGATCGGCATGGGGTCTTGGTGGGTATGGGAGTTGATGATCCGTTGACCGACGGTCCGGCGGTTCGCGTCGCCTTGGTGACGGTCCGGCGGTTCGCGTCGCCTTGGTGGTGGTTGTGCCGTCCCGTCGATCCGCTGATCCTGACGGTTCGCCGGTGGGCCGGTCCTGCGGGGCGGCCTTAGGGTGGCCGCGTGCTGCTACCGGTCTCCATCACGCTCGGGGTCGTCCTCGCCCTGCTCCTGGCGTTCGCGGCCGCCGTCGCCGCGTGGGCCTCGCTGGGCCGTTCGCGCGAGATCGTCATCGCCGGGCTGCGGGCCGCGGCTCAACTCGGCGTGGTCTCCCTGATCATCGGCTGGGTCATCCACTCCCTGGCGCCCCTGCTCGGCTTCGTGGCGCTGATGTTCGTGGTGGCGGTGTGGACGGCAGGGCACCGGATCACCGGCAATCGCAGCTGGCGTTGGGCGGCCGTGCCGATCGGTGCCGGGGTGCTGCCGGTGGTGGGTGTCCTGCTGCTCACCGGGCTGGTGCAGGTCCGGGGCATCGCCCTGATCCCCGTCACGGGCATCCTCATCGGGGGCGCGCTCACCGCCACGGTGCTCGGTGGCCGGCGCGCGCTGGACGAGCTCGGGACCCGGCGCGGGGAGGTGGAGGCGGGGATGGCACTCGGGCTGCTGGACCGGGACGCCCGGCTGGAGATCGCCAGGCCCGCGGCGGCGGACGCGTTGCTGCCGGGGCTCGATCAGACCCGGACGGTGGGGCTCGTCACCCTGCCCGGGGCGTTCGTGGGCATGCTGCTGGGCGGCGCCTCACCTGTGGCGGCGGGCGCCGTGCAGCTGTTCGTGCTCGTGGCGTTGATGGCGGTGCAGGTGGTGGCCGTCGCGCTGGTGCTGGAGCTGGTGGCGCGCGGGTGGCTGCACCGGGACTGACTCCGGGGAGGCGGAGGCGGAGGGGGAGAGGGGGCGCGCGGGGGTGCGGCGGTCGTCAGCCGGCGCTGATGTGCAGGCGTATCGAGCCGTCGGCCGCGGCTTCCACCCGGATCTGCGTCAGGTCCTCGACATGGGCGTCCGGGGAGAGCGCGGCGGCGCGCGGACCGACGCCCACGACGCGCATGCCGGCCGCCCGACCGGCCGCGATGCCCGCCTCCGAGTCCTCGAACACGATGCAGTCGGCCGCGTCGAAGCCCAGCTCGGCCGCGCCCTTCAGGAAGCCCTCGGGGTCCGGCTTGCTGGCGCCGACCTGCTCGGCCGTGACGCGCGCGGTGGGCATCGGCAGGGCCGCCGCCGTCATCCGGGCGCGGGCGAGCGCCTCGTCGGCCGAGGTCACGAGCGCGTGCGGGAGGGCGGAGATCGCTGTCATGAAGGCGGGCGCGCCACCGATCGGGACGACGCCGTCGACGTCGGCGGTCTCCTCGGCGAGCATGACCCGGTTCTCCGCGTAGTTCTGCTCCATGGGGCGGTCCGGGAGCAGGACGGCCATCGTGGCGTACCCCTGCCGGCCGTGGACCACCTTGAGTACGGACACCGGGTCGAGGCCCTGCTTCAGCGCCCAGCGATGCCAGCAGCGTTCCACCACGGCATCGGAGTTCACGAGGGTGCCGTCCATGTCCAGAAGGAGGGCGCGTGCGGTGAGGACGGTGGCCGACATCGGCTGGCTCCTGAGCGCGGGGGATTCGCGTGCACCCCGGTGAGAGGCGACGCCGGTGGCGTACAGCGGGTGACGTACAAGAGCGGCCCCGCCCGCCGGTCAGGGAGTGCGAGCGGAGGCCACTTTGTTCCATCACGATACAAAAAGCTGCCCCGGAATGCGAATCCCGTCCCCCGCCGCCCCTCTCCGTACGTCAGCGCCCGCCGCGCCCGTCCGTCTCCGCCTCCAGCGCGCGCCGCGTGTTCGGCCCGTACACGCCCGCGGGGTCGCCCTGAATGGCCTTGTACGACTGGTAGACCTCTACGGCGGCCTCGACCCGGTCCGTGTAGTCGGCGTTCGAAGGCCCCTGGTAGAGCCAGACCTCCTTCAGGCGGTTCTGGAGCTCGGTCACCTCGGGGCCGTGGTCACCGGGCCGCAGCGTGGGGCCGGTCAGCTGTGCGGGTGGGGCCGCCGACGGTGCGCCCGGTGCCTTCGTGGCTGCCGAGGGGGACGGGGCGGGCGTGGTCGCCGAGGCCGACGCGGAGGCGGTACGGGTCGGCTCCGTGCTCCCCGACGGTGACGCGGACCCGGTGGCCGACGCGGAGGGCGACGCGGGGGCCGAGCGGGACGGCGAGGGTGACGCGCCGGCCGACTCCGAAACGGAAGTAGCCGGTCCGCCGCCCGCGTACGGGGAGCTCGTCGCCGTCTCCGGCAGGGCTTCGTCCCGGCCGTCGTCCCCGTTGAACAGCCCCCCGGCGAACGCCGCGGTGCCGACCACGGCGGCCACGGCCACCCCCACGGCAAGGACGGCGAACGGTCCTCGACGGCGGGGCTGGACCGGGTCGGTGTCCGGGTCGGTGTCCGGGCCGGGAACGGCGCCGAAGGTGGCGGTGCGCCGGTTGACCCCGGTCGGCTCCCCGGCGTACGGAGGTTGCCCCGCCGTCGCGCCCATGGCCCCGTACGCTGCTCCGCGTCCCGCCGCGTCGGCCGCCCCCTCCGTCGTCCCCTCCATCGCCGTGCCGCCCGGGAACAGCGGCATCGTGGTGTCCGCGGCGTCGGGTGCGACATGGCCGTGGACCGGGCCGAGCCCCGCGCCGTAACGGCGGGCGTCGTCGGAGCCGGAGCCGGAGCCGGGATCGGAGCCGGAGCCGGGATCGGGATCGGGCCCGGGGCCGGTGACCGCGTCATGGACCTCGCCGCGACCCTGGTCCCGGCCGCCGTCGCGGGCCGTACCGGAGCCCCGGCGGCCGGGGGCCGTGCCGTCGCCGCTCAGCTTCACGTACGGCCTGATCCGCAGCGGATCGAAGTCCTCGGCCGCGGCGGTCTCCGCGGCGCGCGCGGCCCGCCGCTCCTCCCCGGTGAGCCGTGCGGCCCCCGCCCCGCACACGCAGCCGCCGGGTCCGCCGCGCGGGGCTCGCGGCGCCTGCCCCGTGACCGGCTGCTGTCTGTCGAGTCCTCTGCCGCACTCCGGGCACGTATGTCCGGTCATAGTGGGTCCCCTCCCCTAGAACTGCCTGCGATTATGCAGGCCGCCGCCGCGCAGCCCAACGCCTTGCGGCCGCTCGGCAGGCCGTAAACGGACAGAACGGCAAGGATAGGGGTGTATCGGATCCGAGGAGATGCTCATGGCCCAGCAGTTGAGCCCGCCGCCCCTTGCTCCCGGCGAAGGACGGTCCAGGCGAACCGTCCTGGTCGCCATCGGCGCACTGCTGCTCGGCATGCTGCTCGCCGCACTCGATCAGACCATCGTCTCCACGGCACTGCCGACGATCGTCAGCGAGCTCGGCGGCCTGGACCATCTGTCCTGGGTCGTCACCGCCTACCTGCTGGCGGCGACCGCGGCGACCCCGCTCTGGGGCAAGCTCGGCGACCAGTACGGGCGCAAGAAGCTGTTCCAGACGGCCATCGTCATCTTCCTCATCGGCTCCGCCCTCTGCGGCGTTGCCCAGAACATGCCCCAGCTGATCGGCTTCCGGGCCCTCCAGGGGCTCGGCGGCGGCGGCCTGATGGTGCTGTCCATGGCGATCGTCGGCGACATCGTCCCGCCGCGCGAACGCGGCAAGTACCAGGGCCTGTTCGGTGCGGTCTTCGGGGTGACGAGTGTCCTCGGGCCGCTGCTGGGCGGCTTCTTCACCCAACAGCTCAGCTGGCGCTGGGTCTTCTACATCAATCTGCCGATCGGTGTCGTCGCGCTGGTCACCATCGCGGCCGTCCTGCACATCCCGGTCCGTCAGGCCAAGCACACCATCGACTACTCCGGAACCTTCCTCATCGCTTCGGTCGCCACCTGCCTGGTCCTCGTCGCCTCCCTCGGCGGGAACACCTGGGCCTGGGGCTCGGCGCAGATCATCTCCCTCGCCGTGCTGTCCGTGCTGCTGCTCATCGCCTTCATCGTGGTGGAGCGGCGCGCCGCGGAGCCCGTACTGCCCCTGAAGCTCTTCCGGATCAGGACCTTCAGCCTCGTCGCCGTCATCAGCTTCGTCGTCGGCTTCGCGATGTTCGGCGCGATGACCTATCTGCCGACGTTCCTCCAAGTGGTCCACGGCATCACGCCGACCATGTCGGGTGTGCACATGCTGCCCATGGTGTTCGGCCTGCTGATCACCTCGACCGGCTCCGGCCAGCTCGTCAGCCACACCGGCCGCTGGAAGATCTTCCCCGTCGTCGGCACCGCCCTCACCGCGGCCGGTCTGCTGCTGCTCCACCGCCTCGACGCGTCCAGCTCCACCTTGGAGATGAGCGTCTACTTCTTCGTCTTCGGCGCCGGGCTCGGCCTGGTGATGCAGGTCCTCGTGCTGGTCGTGCAGAACGCCGTGACCTACGAGGATCTGGGCGTCGCCACCTCGGGCGCGACCTTCTTCCGCTCCATCGGCGCCTCGTTCGGCGTGGCCATCTTCGGAGCCATCTTCACCAGCCGGCTCACCGCCAGACTGGCCGACGCCCTCCAGGGCCGTTCGCTGCCGCCGGGGGTCAGCGCGGACCGGCTGGGCGCCGACCCGCGGGCCGTCAGCCAGCTTCCCGGCGATCTGCGCCCCCTGGTCCTCAACGCGTACTCCAGCTCGATCACGGATGTCTTCCTGTACGCGGCCCCCGTCGTCCTGGTCGCCTTCGGCTTCACCTGGTTCCTCAAGGAGGACAAGCTGCGCGGTTCGGTGACCGCCCCCGACACCACCCAGACCCTGGCGTCGAACCCGGTGGAGCGTTCCTCGTACGACGAATGCGCCCGCGCCCTGTCGGTGCTCGCCACCCGCGAAGGGCGCCGCGACATCTATGTGGAGATCACCCGGAAGGCGGGCTACGACCTGTTGCCCGCGGCCAGCTGGCTGCTGCTCCGGATCAAGCGGCACGGCACCGTCGAACCCGCCCGGCTCGCCGATGTCGCCCCCGTACCCCTCAGGGTGATCAGCGAGGCGGCACGCCAGGTGGAGGAGCGCGGTCTGGCCCGGCGCGAGGGAGTGCAGATGGTCCTCACCGACCAGGGGGCGGAGGCCGTGGTCCGGCTCGCCCAGGCCCGCGAGGACTCGCTCGCCGAGCTGCTGGGCGACTGGTGGGGACCGGAACGGCCCACCGATCTGGTCAGGCTGGTCACCGAGCTGACCACCGAGGTGAGCGGGTCGAGCAAGGAGCGGCCGCACATGCCGGAACCGCGCCGCGACCACGCGGCCTGACGGGCGGGGGACGGGTGAGCCGGCGGCGGGTGACGGGCGGCGGGTGAGCAGGTGGCGGACGACGGGTGACGCTCCGCGGGACCGTCGTCGCTCCCGTGAACCGGCCCGTTTCCGGTGGACCCGCTCCGCTTCAGGAATTCGCCCCGTGAACCCCGTCCCGTGTCACAGCTCCTTGGCGAACCAGTGCTCCGCGTACTGGTTGCGGTGGTGGAACGCCGGGACCTCCTGATAGCCGTGCTTCGCGTACAGACCGCGCGCCTCGACCAGATCGTTGCGGGTGTCGAGCCGGAGCTGCCGCAGTCCGAACGCGCGCGCCGCGCTCTCGATCGCCGCCAGCAGCTGCCCGCCGCCCCCGGTGCCCCGGAACTCGGGGCGTACGAACACCCGGGTCAGCTCCGCCGTCCCCGCGTCCGGTTCCGTCACCACGAGCCCGGCGCAGCTCGCGGGCCTGCCCCCGTAGCGGCCGACGACGAACTGCCCGGTCGGCGGTACGAGCCGGTCGGCGCCGTCGTCGGTGAGCCCCTCGTCGATCTCCGCGGCGGTGGCGGGCCGCTGCCAGTAGCGGCTGGCCACCTCGTCGTAATAGTCCCGGCGCAGCACGGCAGCGTCGGGGGAGTCGAAGCGTTCAGGGGTCACGATCCACGTCATGTGGCTCATTCTGACTTGCACATGATCGGATAACGAACGGATTACGTCTTGGAGGAGCCGGGAGCGGGTGCCGCCGAGGTGCTGCCCGCGGGCCGGGCGCCCCGGGAGTCGGGCACCGCACCGGAGCCGACCCGGTGACCATCGGAGTCCCTCGCCTCACCCTGCGTATGACTGTTCAGGTCACCGAACAGCTTCCCGCGCTCGGCGTGCGCCGGGCGAGAGGTTCCGCTGTTCCCCGCCCGGCAGGGGACAACGGCCCCTGGGGACTGACCCGGAGTTCCAGGTGATCCGGCCGTCGGCCTGCCGCGCGTCCGCTCCGCCCGTCCGCCCCGCCCGTCCGTCCGCTCCCGCCGGTCCCACGCCTGTCCGTTCCGCGTGGATCATGTCGTTCGAGCATTCTTTCGGACAAAAGCCCGGTGACAGTCAGGCGAAGAGGGGGTTGATTGTGTCTACCTCATAGGGCAATGCGAGGCTTCATCCGCACGTCCCCGAGTCGAGGGGACAGTGCATGGAACGGTGGGAGGGACGGCGCAGCGTGGCGAATGCGGATCACAGTGTGCGCGGGAACGCGGTCACGGACGCGGAGGCGAGGACCGGGATAACCCGGGTCGTGCTCTGGCTGGTCGTGGCTGTGCTGGCGATACGGCAGATGACGGTGGTGCTCCGGCAACCACCGGGCGAACGCCTCACCGACCTGGAGACATGGATCGGCGAGAACGGGGTCCTGCATATGCCGGGATCCCTGTACGACTCCGACCGGTTCACCGGGACGCCCTTCGCCGGGCTGGTCCTGAAGCCGCTCACCGCCTCGGCCGAACAGGCACTGGGTGTCGCGTGGACGTTCGGTTCCCTGCTGCTCGTCGCCGCCCTCGGCATCGTCGCGGCGCGCGCCCTGCCCGCACCCGTCAGCCGCCGTACGACTCTCCTCGCCGCTCCCGTGGCGATCAGCCTGCTCATGCTGTCGCTGCCGGTCCGCAACGCGCTGTACCTCGGCCAGACCAGCATCCTGCCCGTCCTGCTCGTCCTGCTCGGCTGTTTCGTGGCCCGGGGCGAACGGGTGTCCGGCATCCTGATCGGCATCGCGGCCGCCCTCCAGCCGACCGTCCTGCTGTTCGCGGCCCTGCTCTGGCTGACCGGCCGGCGCAAGGCGGCCGTGGCGGGCGGGGCGACCTTCGCCGTCGGTACCGCCGTGGCCTGGGCCGCCATGCCGCACGACTCCTGGACCTACTGGGTGCACCATGTCGCGGGCGCCGGGCTCGGCGAGCGGCCGGACAGCCTCGCCAACCAGTCGCTGCACGGTGCGCTGCTCCGGTTCGGCCTGGAAGGCCCGGTGGAGATCGTCCTCTTCCTCGCCCTGGCCGCCGCCGTCGTCCTCCTCGGACTGCGGCGTGCGGTGCGCTACGCGCGGGACGGCCAACTGCTCCTCGCCGTCGCCGTGACCGGCTGTGTCGTCGTCGCCGTCTCGCCGACCGCCTGGCAGCACCAGTTGCTGTGGGTGCTCCTCGCGGTGGTCGGCCGGGTCGGAAAGCGGTCCGCCGACCGGCTGGTCTGGCCGGCCGTCGTGGTGCTGGTGATCACGCTGCCCGGAAAGATGCTGCTGCCGAACATCGGGGCCCTCCTCCCCGTACGCGACAACGTCCTGCTCCTCGCGGCGCTCGGGGCGGCCTGCGCGGCGCCGTTCCTGTCGCGCACCTCGGCGTACTGGCAGCAGCCGGTCCCCACCGTGTACGCGCAGCCCGTCGCGTCACGCTGGAGACGCGTGCCGCTCCTGCCGTTCTGGCGCCGCGTGTTCAGCCGCCCGAACCTGCTGCTGGAACTTCTGCTCATCCGGGTCGTCTACTCCGCGTACGCGCAGGTCCGGCTGGCGGCGACCGCGGGCCGGGCCACCGCCGAGGAGCACGGCCGTCAGATCCACTCCATCGAACAGTGGCTCCACATCGACATCGAGCACTGGGCCAACCACGCGGTCGTGGAGATCAACTGGCTGCGTGAGTTCTTCGACTACTACTACTCCACGTTCCACTTCATCGTGCCGCTGACCATCCTGGGGGTGCTGTACGCGCGCCGCCCCGCCGACTACCGCTGGGCCCGCAGCTCCATCGGTTTCGCCACGCTCCTCGCGCTCGTCGGCTTCTGGCTCTACCCGCTGGCCCCGCCGCGCCTCATGCCGGGCCTCGGCTTCATCGACACGGTCCACGGGGTGCAGGACTTCGCGAAGCCGGACTACGGGACGCTGACGACGCTGACCAACCAGTACGCGGCGATGCCGTCGCTGCACTTCGGCTGGTCGCTGTGGTGCGGCGTGGTGATCGTGGTGCTGGCGCCGAAGATGTGGATGAAGGCGCTGGGCCTGCTGCACCCGCTCTTCACGGTCTCCGCGATCGTGGCGACGGGCAACCACTGGGTGCTGGACGCGGTCGGCGGCGCGCTGGTCGTGTCGATGGGCTTCGGGCTGACGTATCTGCTGTCGGGGCGCAGGGCACTGCAACCGGTGACGGCGTCGGGGAACGCGGAGCCGCACGCGAAGGCCGACGTGAAACAGCACGCGGAGCCGCACGCGAAGGCCGACGTGAAGCAGCACGCGAGGGCCGACTCGGAGGCCGACGCGGGAGCGGAAGACGCGGCGGACGGCGAGACGGAAGGCGCCAAGAGGGGCGCCGGCGAAAAGGCGGTCGGCGAAATGGCGGGCGGCAAGTAGTAGCACGCGGGCCGGGGCGGGCGGCAAGCCGTGACCCGCCCCCGGCCGCCACGCACTGCTCGACCTTCGTACGCATCACCCCCGCGACGGTCCGAGGGCCCACGTCGCGAAGGACAGCGTGGCCATCGACACCACCGTGGAGGCCACCACGGCGTTGCGGGCGAGCGTGGTGTCCAGGCCGTACTGACGGGCGTAGATGAAGGCGTTCTGGGCGGTCGGCAGCGCGGAGCAGAGGACCACGGCGAGGAGCTGGGGCTCCGGCAGGTCCAGCAGCAGCGGTCCGCCCACGGCGAAGGCGATCAGCGGTTGCAGCAGGGTCTTGAGGGCGACCACCGTCGCGACCTCCGACCGGCTCCCCGGCACCCCCGACCTTTCCTCGGCCGCCGCCGTGTCCGGGCGGCCGTGCAGCGACAGCCCGAGGGTGATCAGCGCGGTGGGTACGGCGGCGGCGCCGAGCAGGTCCAGAGAGTGGGCCAGGGCGAGGGGCGGCCGTACACCGGTGGCCGAGACCAGCAGGCCGAGCAGCGAGGCCATGATGATCGGGTTGCGCACCGGCATGGTCGGCATGCGGCGGAACCCGGCCTTCCAGTGCGTGTTCGACGGGTCCGCGCCGCGGTCCAGGAGCGTGAGGATCACCGGGGAGACGAACAGCACCTGGAACAGGATGATCTGCGCGACGAACGACGCGTCGCCCAGCACCTGGACCGCCACCGGGATGCCGAGGTTGGCGGAGTTCACATAGCCGGACGCCATGCTGCTGATCGCCTGCTCCGCCGTCCCGCGTCCGAAGGAGCGCCGGGCCACGACGAAGCCGACTCCGGAGGCGAGGGCCGTGCCCGCGGCGAAGGCGAGCATCGACGGGTTCACGAACGAGCCGAGGCGGGCGCGGGAGACCATCATGAACAGGGCGGCGGGCATGGCCACATGGAAGACGAACCGCCCGAGCACGTCCTCCGCCGCCGGCCCGAGCAGCCCGCCGCGCGCGACGGCGTAACCGATCGCGGTGAGCGTCCAGATGGGGGCGAAGCCGGAGAGCAGGGCATGCATGGACCTCATGATCCCCGCAGCCCCGGCGCCTCCCGCGGCGGGCATCCGTCAGTCGGCGGCCGGTGGTTGGCAGCCGTCAGCCGTCAGCCGTCAGCCGTCAGGCGCTGGACGGTGGTTGGTAGCTGGACGGTGGCAGCTGGCAGTTGGCCGCCGTCAGCCGGTGGCCGCCGTGCCGACCTGTAGCTGCTTGATGCCATTGAGCCAGGCGGAGCGAAGCCGCCGCGGATCCTCCAGCAGCCGCAGATCGGGCAGTACGTCCGCGATGGCGTTGAAGATCAGGTTGATCTCCATGACGGCCAGGGACTTGCCGAGGCAGAAGTGCGGGCCGCCGCCGCCGAAGCCGAGATGCGGGTTGGGGTCGCGGGAGATGTCGAAGGTCTCCGGGGCGTCGAACACCTCCGGGTCGTTGTTGGCGGAGGAGTAGAACAGCCCGACCCGGTCGCCCTTCTTGATCCGCTGACCGCCCAACTCCAGGTCCTGGGTGGCGGTCCGCTGGAAGGAGACCACGGGGGTGGCCCAGCGGACGATCTCCTCGGCCGTCGTCTCCGGGCGCTCGCGCTTGTAGAGCTCCCACTGGTCGGGGTGGGTCAGGAACGCGTGCATGCCGTGGCTGATGGCGTTACGGGTGGTCTCGTTGCCGGCCACCGCCAGCAGGATCACGAAGAAACCGAACTCGTCGGAGGAGAGGTTGCCCGTCCCCTCCGCCGCCACCAGCTGGGAGACGATGTCCTTGGCCGGACATTCCTTGCGGGCGGCCGCCAGATTCATCGCGTACGAGACGATCTCCATGGCCGCCTCCGTGCCGACCTCTTCGGTGATCGCGTACTCCGGATCGTCGTACGCCGCCATCTTGTTGGACCAGTCGAAGATCTTGGACCGGTCCTCCTGGGGTACGCCGATGAGTTCGGCGATGGCCTGGAGCGGGAGTTCCACGGCGATGTTGGTGACGAAGTCGAAGGAGCCGTCGTCGTCGGCGGAGGCGAGGGCCGTCTCGACGATGGAGCGGGCCCGGCTGCGCAGGGCCTTTTCCAGCGACCGGATGGCGCGGGGAGTGAAGCCGCGCTGGACGATCTGGCGGACCCGGGTGTGTTCCGGCGGGTCCATGTTCAGCATGATCAGCTTCTGGACCTCGATCTGGTCGCGGCTGATCGTCTCGTTGAAGCGGATGACCGCGGTGTTGGTGCTGGAGGAGAAGAGCTCCGGGTGGGTGGAGACGTACTTGACGTCCTCGTGGCGGGTGACGGCCCAGTAGCCCTCGTCGTCGAAGCCGGAGATACCGGCGGGCTGGGTGCACCACCAGACGGGTGCGGTCTGCCGCATCAGGGTGAACTCCGGGTGGGGAACCCGGGCTTGGAGCAGGTCCGGATCGGTGAAGTCGAAACCGTCGGGCAGATGGGGGCAGCGCATGGGCACCTCTCCACTCCAGGTCTGGCGGCGAACTCTCTGACGACCCATCAGATGTTGCCCGAAAGGTAGTAACGAGTTCTACAAGTGGCAAGAGGCGTGGCTGGATCCGTTGCCCGCTACGGTCCCACCGGGCCTGTCGCCCGTTCGTCAAGGGTCCATTGGAGGCTCGTACGGCGCACAGGACGCGTGTCAGGTGCGTGCGAGGTACGCGAAAGGTGCGTGCACGCCCCTTGCGTACCGGGGGTAAGCGTCATGAGACTGCTTGCAGAACTAGAACGCGTACTAGTTCCTTCCGCGGGTGCCGGGACGCCCCAGCGGAAGTGCGAGGAGAGGACGAGCTCATGGCCGCGGAACCCGTCATCGTCGAAGCCGTTCGCACCCCCATCGGCAAGCGCCAGGGTGCGCTCGCCAATCTGCACCCCGCCTACCTGCTGGGCGAGACCTACAGAGAACTTCTCGGCCGCACCGGCATCCAGGCCGACTGCGTCGAACAGATCGTCGGCGGCACGGTCACCCATGCCGGTGAGCAGTCCATGAATCCGGCCCGCAACGCCTGGCTGGCCGTGGGCCTCCCGTACGAGACCGCCGCCACCACCGTGGACTGCCAGTGCGGTTCCTCGCAACAGGCTTCCCACATGGTCGCCAACATGGTCGCGGCCGGGGTCATCGACGTCGGCATCAGCTGCGGCGTGGAGGCGATGTCACGCGTACCGCTGGGCAGCGGCTCCAAGCACGGTCCGGGAAAGCCCTGGCCGGACGAGTGGAACATCGATCTGCCCAACCAGTTCGAGGCCGCCGAGCGCATCGCCCGCAGGCGCGGCCTGACCCGGGAGGACGTCGACGCGCTCGGCCTGCTCTCGCAGGAACGGGCCGCCGCCGCCTGGGCCGAGGAGCGCTTCAAACGCGAGACGTACGCCGTCCAGGTGCCGACCACCGAGGAGGAGCAGGCGGCCGGGCAGGGCATGTGGCGGCTCGTCGACCGCGACGAAGGGCTGCGGGACACCACGTTGGAGGGGCTCGGCGGCCTCAAGCCGGTCATGCCCACCGCCGTCCACACCGCGGGCAACTCCTCGCAGATATCGGACGGCGCCTGCGCCATCATGTGGGCGTCCAAGCGGATGGCGCGGGCCCTCAAGCTCAAGCCGAGGGCCCGGATCGTCGCGCAGGCGCTGGTCGGTTCCGACCCGCACTTCCACCTCGACGGGCCCATCGACGCGACCCGCGCGGTGCTCGGCAAGGCGGGCATGTCGCTCAAGGACATCGACATCGTCGAGATCAACGAGGCTTTCGCCTCGGTGGTGCTGAGCTGGGCGCGGGAATTCGACGGGGACCTCGACGGGCTGGCGAAGGTCAACGTCAACGGGGGAGCGATCGCTCTCGGCCACCCGGTCGGCGCCACCGGGGCCCGGCTGATCACCACGGCCCTGCATGAACTGGAGCGCCAGGACAAGGAGTTCGCGCTCATCACGATGTGCGCGGGCGGGGCGCTGGCGACCGGCACGATCATTCAACGGCTGTAGACGCGCGCGAAACCGTGCGACGTACGAAACCCCGGCCGGTCATCCGGTCGGGGCTTCGTACGTCGCACGGTTTCGCGGGGGCACAGCTTCGTACGTCACGCGGTGGTGCGGTCGGCGGCTCAGTACCAGCCGTTGGACTGCCAGAAGTCCCAGGCGCCGCACGGGCTGCCGTAACGGTCCTGCATGTAGTCCACGCCCCACTTGATCTGGGTCTTGGGGTTGGTCTGCCAGTCGGCGCCGGCCGAGGCCATCTTGGAGCCGGGGAGGGCCTGGACCAGGCCGTAGGCGCCGGAGGAGGCGTTGGAGGCGTTCACGTCCCAGCCGCTCTCGTGCTCCACGATCTTGTGGAAGCACTGGTACTGGGAGCTGTCGCTGATCATCTTCTTCGCCGTGGCCTGCGCGCCTGTGACGGACGTCGGAGCGGCGGCCGGGGCGGCGGCCATCGCCGGGGTGACGCCCAGGGCCAGACCGGAAGCGCCGAGCAGCACGGCGGCGCCGGTGACGACGCTCCTGCGGCGGGCGGTGCGGGGCTGGGCGAGGATGCGACGGGCGAACGACACGAGAGACAGACCTAACGTCGGGGACGGGGGAGTCGCGGCCGGTCGGGACCGTACGGCGGTCGATGACCGAAATCCGGTGACCGGCGCTCCGCACTCGTGTAACTCGGTCCGTCTGTGCGGACCCGGTGGTGCTCGGCGACGTGATCCATGGTTAGCGGCGCCGTCCGGCCGGCGCAACGACCCCCGGTACGACCTCGCCTCGCACCTCGGGACCAAGGTCCCTGAGCGGGAGGAAGCGCATCGGGCCAGGTCGACACGGGTTCAGCGGGGGCGAATGATGGGGTTCGGGATCTACTGCCCCCGGTAGTGGGGGACCAAGGTCCTGTGGGCTCCTTCACCCCTTCGGGACCTCGAATGTGACCTGGGCCTCGAAGGCGGCGCGGCGGGTGGCCCGGCGCAGGGCCCTCAGCAGCGTGGGTCCGACCGTGAGTGTCAGGGCCACCGTGAGCACCGCCCGGCCCAGGTCCCAGCCGAGCGAGGTCGCCGCGCAGTACGCCAGGAAGCGGACCAGGTTCTCGGACAGCGGGTCGCCCGCCGCGAACGAGATGCCCGAGCTCAGCCCCGTCACCAGCGTCCAGCCGTACAGGTTCATCACCGTGCCGTACGCGAACGCCGCCACGCAGCCGTAGGCCGCCAGCATCAGCAGCTCCGCCCGGCCGCGCAGCCGGTCCGGGCCCGGCAGCAGCCCCGCGCCCATCGTGAACCAGCTCATCGACAGCATCTGGAACGGCATCCACGGGCCCACCCCGCCCGTGAGCAGCGCGGACGCGAACATCGTCACCGCGCCGAGCACGAAGCCGAAGCCCGGCCCCAGCACCCGGCCGCTCAGCACCATCAGGAAGAACATCGGCTCCAGGCCCGCAGTCCCCGCCCCCAGCGGGCGCAGCGCGGCACCGACCGCCGCCAGCACGCCCAGCATCGCGACCGCCTTCGCGTCCAGGCCGGAGTCGGCGATCATCGCCACGACCACCCCGACGAGCAGTGGCAGCAGCGCCCCGAACAGCCACGGCGCGTCCTGCGAGTGCGCGAGGCCGGATTCCTCGGCGGCGAGCAGCGGCCAGCCGAAGGCGCCCACACCGATCGCGCTGATCAGGACGAGCGCGGCGATCGCGCGCGGCCCGAGCCGCACCGGCCGCGCCCGTCGGCCGGTCGGCACGTCCGTACCCGTCGCCCCGGTCCCGTGCGGCGCCCCCGTCCCGTCCGTCCCGCCGGTCCTGCCGGTCCCATCCGTCACACCGGCCCCGTCCGTCCCGGATCGATCCGCTGTGCCCGTCATGCGGTGCCCTCCAGAGCCGTGCCCGTCATGCCGTGCCCTCCAGCGCCGTACGTACCTGTGTCACGGTCAGCCACTCCTGCGGGGCCAGCACCTTCGCGGTCTGCGGGGCGAACGCGGGCGAGGAGACCACCACCTGCCCGGTCGGGCCGTCCGCGACGACCTCCCCGTCGGCGAGGATCACCACCCGGTGGGCCACCTCGGCCGCGAGCTCCACGTCGTGCGTCGCCAGGACGATGGCGTGCCCCTCCTCGGCCAGCCCGCGGAGCACGCCCACCAGCCGGGCCTTGGCCGCGTAGTCGAGGCCGCGGGTCGGCTCGTCCAGGAGCAGGAGCGGGGGACGCGCGGTGAGGACGACGGCCAGGGCCAGCGCGAGCCGCTGGCCCTCGGAGAGGTCGCGGGGGTGGATGCCGTCCGGTACGCCGGGCAGCAGCTCCGAGACCAGGGCCCGGCAGCTGCCCGCCGGGGCGCCCGCGTCGGAGTCGGCGGCGGCGCACTCGGCGGCCACCGTGTCCGCGTACAGCAGGTCGCGCGGTTCCTGTGGGACCAGCCCGATCCGGCGCACCATCTCGCGCGGATGCGTACGGGACGGGGCCAGCCCGCCGACGAGGACGGTGCCGGAGGTGGGCTCGATCATGCCGACGAGGGTGGCGAGCAGCGTGGACTTGCCCGCACCGTTGCGGCCCATCAGCGCCACCGTCTCGCCGGGGGCGAGGGTGAGCGAGACCCGGCGCAGCGCCTCGACCCTGCCCCGCCGGACCCCGAGGCCGTCGACCCGGGTGACGGGGTCGGCGACGGCGTCCCGCGCGGTGGCGGCGCTCCCGCGCCCCAGCAGCCGGGCGAGCGGCCCGCGGCGTACCGCACCGGTGGCCGGTGCCGGGGCGGCATCCACGGGACCGTCTGCCGTGCCCACCGGAGCACCCACCGGACCGCCCACCGATCCGCCCACCGATCCGCCTACCGGACCGCCCGCCGACCCGGCCGACACCGTGGGGGGCCGGACCGATGCCAGCCGGTCCCGGAGTCCCGATGCCCGGCGCCTGGCATCGCGCACCGACAGCGGCAGCGGGTCCCAGCCCGCCAGCAGCCCCAGTTCGGCCACCGGTGGCCGGACGGGCGACACCGCCATCATGTCCGCGGGCGCGCCCATCACCGGCGTGGCGCCGGGGGACGGCAGCAGGACGACCTGGTCCGCGTACTGGACCACCCGCTCCAGCCGGTGCTCGGCCATCAGGACCGTCGTGCCCAGGTCGTGCACCAGCCGCTGGAGCACGGCCAGGACCTCCTCGGCCGCCGCCGGGTCCAGCGCGGACGTCGGCTCGTCCAGCACCAGCACCTTCGGGTGCGGTGTGAGCACCGAACCGATCGCTACCCGCTGCTGCTGGCCGCCCGACAGCGTGGCGATCGGCCGGTCGCGCAGCCCGGCCAGGCCCAGCAGATCGAGCGTCTCCTCGACCCGGCGCCGCATCACCTCGGGGGCCAGACCCAGCGACTCCATGCCGTACGCCAGCTCGTCCTCGACCGTGTCGGTGACGAAATGGGCCAGGGGGTCCTGGCCCACCGTGCCGACCAGATCGGCCAGTTCACGGGGCTTGTGGGTACGGGTGTCCCGGCCGCCGACCGTGACCCGGCCGGTCAGCACCCCGCCGGTGAAGTGCGGAACGAGGCCGGACACGGCACTGAGCAGCGTCGACTTGCCGACCCCGGACGGGCCGACGAGCAGCACCAACTCGCCCTCGGGCACGGTGAGATCGACCCCCGACAAGGTGGGCGAGCCCGTCCCCTCGTACCGTACGGAAACCTGCTCGAACCTGATCACGCCTGCTCCTTGGAGCCGTTGGGGGACGGCGGTACCGGCGCGACCAGCGCGGGCAGCAGCCCGATCAGCGTCGCGGCCGCGGGCCACAGCGGCAGCACCGGGGCCGCCAGGGGTACGACGCCGGGGTGCAGCGCCTCCGCGTCCACGCCGCCCGCCCAGATCATCGCGGCCGCGACCACCGCACCCGAGCCCGCCACCAGCCAGGCCCGCGCCCCCCACCGGTCCGGGCGGTAGCGGGTCCGTACCGAACGGCGCCCGCCGAGCCGCAGCCCGGCCATCGCCGCGACCAGCCCGGCGAGCAGCAACGGCAGCCCGTACACCGCCCCTTGCGAGGCCAACAGCCCGTACGTGCCCGCGCACACCCCGAGCAGACCGCCCAGGGTGAGGACATTCGTGGTGTGCCGGACTGCGGGCGGTACCTGGGCGCTGCGCCCGTAGCCGCGCGCGTCCATCGACGCCGCCACCGCGACCGAACGCTCCAGCGCGCCCTCCAGCACCGGCAGGCCGATCTGCGCGACGGCCCCGATGCCCCCGGCGGGCCTGCCCCGCAGCCGCCGCGCGGTGCGCAGCCGCACCACGTCGGCCACCATGTTCGGCGCGAAGGTCATCGCGACGACGACGGCGACCCCCACCTCATACAGCGCGCCCGGCAGCGACTTCAGCAGCCGGGCCGGGTTGGCCAGTGAGTTCGCCGCGCCGACACAGATCAGCAGGGTCGCCAGCTTGGCCCCGTCGTACAGCGCGAAGAGCAGCTGCTCGGCGGTGACCCGGCCACCGATCCTGACCCCCTTCGCCCAGTCGGGCAGGGGCACTTCGGGCAGGGTGAACACGGTGTGCGTCCCCGGGATCGGCGAACCGAGGAACACCGAGAACAGCAGCCGCACCCCGACGACGAAGAGTCCGAGCTTGATGAACGCCCCGTACGAACGGGCCCACGGCGCGTCCGTACGGCGCGCCGCCACCACATAGCCCGCCACGCCGACCAGCAGTCCGAGCAGCAGCGGGTTGGTGGTCCGCGAAGCCGCCGTGGCCAGTCCCAGCGCCCACAGCCACCACGCCCCGGCGGGCAGCGCGTTGCCGCGGTCGGCCTCGGGCGCCCGCAGCGAACGGTGGAGCCGGGCCGTGCCGGTGGGGCGGGTCATCGGCGGCGGCGGGCCTGGAGGACGGCGGCGATCCCGAGCAGCAGTACGGCGCCGACACCGACCAGCACACCGGCCGAGGGCAGGCTGCCGCCGTTCCCGTCGGCGTCGTTCCCGGCGGCGGCGGACGCCGAGTCCGGGGTCGAATCCCCGGGCGCGGTCGACTTCTTGCCGCCGTCACCGCTTCCGTCACCGTCGCTGTCGCCGGAGACCTGGTCCCCGCAGCCCGATGCCGGATAGCCGGAGATCGCGCAGAGCAGCGCGTCACCGCTGTACCGCAGCGGCTTCGCCACCGAGGCGAGCGCCTCCGCGGTGCTCGCGTCCGGTCCGACCCGCGCACACGCGGTACGCGGCGCGGGCGGCGTCTCCCCGTCGGGGGCGTCCGCCGCCGTACCGGAGTCGATCACCAGCGCGACCCGCTTGGTGCCGTCCTCGGCGGGGGTGCCCGCACAGATCGCCCCGAAGTCGGGGGCCCGGCGCGGCCGGGCCGCGTCCTGGGAGTCCTGGCTCACGGAGAACCGGAAGCCCTGCACCGTGCCGTCGTCCGGGCGGACCAGGGACGGCCCCTGGGTGGCGTACTCCCAGGTCTTGCCGTTGCCCTCCCAGAACGACCAGTAGCGGTATCCGGCCGCGTGCGCCGTCCCGGCACCCAGCAGCATCGACACGGTCGCGGCGACGGCGAGCACCAGAGCGGCGGTCAGCGCGCCGACGCGCGTGACGGCCGGTGCGCAGGCCCGCACAACAGCCCGCACAACAGCCCCCGCGACAGTCGGAGCGGTGGTCGGAGCGGTGGTCGGTGTCCGGAGCGGTGATCCGCCCCGCGCGCGCCTCACAGCCGCGCGTTCTTCCCACGCCGGCTGATCAGGAAACCGATGCCGACGCCGACGACGAGGCCGATGCCGACCAGCCACCAGACGCCGAGCGCGCCGTCGTCGCTGCTGGTGTCGCCCTTCGGCTGCTGGCCGCTCGCGGTCGGTGAGGGGGCGGCGGTGGCGGCGGGAGCCGGGCCGGTCGCGTTGAGCTGCTTGACGAGGTCGACACCGCCGAAGTCACGGGCGTCCGTGCCGGTCGCGTGCGCGGCGAGGATCAGCTGGGCGGTCGCGGCGGGTCCGCCCTCCCGCGCCCAGCTCTTCGCGTTCTTCTCCAGCCACTGGACCGAGGCGGCCGCCTTGTCCTTGTGACCGGAGGCGGCCAGGGCGGCGACCGCGTCCGCGGTGTTGCCGAAGTCGGGCTTCGGTGCCGTGTCGTCGGCGCCCGGCATCGGCGGCAGGTTCAGGTGGGGCGATGCGCCGAGGGCGCCCGCGAGGTAGTGGGCCCCGTTCTGCGCGGTCTGCTCCGGGGTGAGGCCGGTGCCCTTCGTGCAGACGGGGTCCTTCACCGCGTTGGAGTTCCCGACGGCGAGGCCCTTGCCCATCGCGCCGAGCACCCCGGCGGCCGTGGCGTCCGCGTTGGCGGTGAGCTTGCCGTCCTTGCCGGGCTGGTAGGCGAACGCGCCGCCGTCCTTGCCGCCGCACGGGATGGCGAAGCTCTGGAGTGCGGCGTAGGGGGTGCGGCCGCCGTCGGTGGTGACGTCGCCCAGCAGGAGGCCCGCCCGTGCGAGGGCACCGATCACGACGGCGGTGGAGTTGGCGTCGCTCGGGCTGCCCGCGTTGTAGCCCCACCCGCCGTCCTCGTTCTGGACCGACTTCAGCCAGGTGACGCCGTTGTCGACGGCCTCACGGTGCACGGCGAGCTCGACGAGCGCCTGGACGGCGGCGGCGGTGGCGTTGGTGTCCATCACGGTCGACGCGTCGCACGGCTTGCCGGCGTCCCGGTACGCGGGGAAGGCACCGCTGTCGCACTGTTGGCCCACCAGCCACTCCACCGACTGCGTGGCCGGCGTGACGTACTCGACCTTCTGGGCGAGGAAGGCCAGCGACTGCCGCCAGACCCCGTCGTACGTCGGGTCCCCGGTGCCGTACAGGCCCGGCGGGAGATCGGCCTTCGCGGACGGCGAAGGGCTCGGCGCGGCGACCGCGGCGGGGGCGGCGGCGGCCAGGAGTACGGCGGTGGTCACGAGCGCGCTGACGCTGCGTCGTACGGTCATGGCTGGCTGGGCCTCTCCTGCGAGGGCCGGGCACGGGCACACCGAGGCACCGGGCTCCGGCCCCGTATACCTCGACGGTGCCGGCCACCGGGGTCCCGGTGGCACGAGCCGGTCACGCTCCGGCAGGGTGGTCCGGCTCACCGCCGGTGCGGCGGCTCACGGTTGCGCGGTCAGCGCCGGATTCGCACCGGCTTCCCCCTGTACGGGCATGATGACGACCTGCTCACTCTACCGGGGCGCGCGGGACCTCCCTCGCGGCCGGGCCGGAGGGCTCCGTCACACCGCGACGTACGTCACCGGGTCGCCGCCCACCACCGCCTCCGCACGCCCCAGCTTCACCAGGCGCCGCAGATGGGACTCGGCCTCGGAGACGGCGATGGACCGCGAGGTGTGCGGGATCTGCGCCCAGGGCCGGTTCCACTCCATCCGCTCGGCCAGCTGCCACGGGGTGAGCGGCACGGCGAGCAGCGCCAGCAGCCCGGTCAGCCGGTCCTCGTGGTGCTCCAGCAGCTCCCGTACGCGCCCCGCGGCGTCCGTGAACGCGTACTGGTGCGCGGGCAGCACCTCGGCGACCCCGAGCCGGCCGATCCGTTCCAGCGAGTCGAGGTAGTCGCCGAGCGGGTCGGTGACCGTGGTGTCGTCCGGGTCCTCGTACAGCCCGATGTGCGGGCTGATCCCGGGCAGCAGATGGTCACCGGAGAACAGCCGTCCCCGGCCGGGCAGACCCGCAGGGTGGTCCTCCTCCAGGTGCAGGCAGACATGGCCGGGGGTGTGCCCCGGGGTCCAGATCGCCCGCACCCGGCGCCCCGCGAGGTCCAGCAGCTCGCCCGGCACGATCTCCCGGTCCGGCAGCGCGGCACCCAGGCCGGGCAGCGTGCGCATCCGGCCCCTCTCGCGGGCGGCGCGCAGCGGGGCGAGGTGCTCCTCGGGGGCGCCGACCGCGGCGAGCTTCTCCGTGAGGTACGCCAGCCAGGCGGCGGGTTGCGTCGCGCGGGTGCGGCGGACGATCTCGGTGTCCGCCGCGTGCATCGCGATCCAGGCCCCGGACGCCTCGCGGACCTGGCCGGAGAGCCCGTGGTGGTCGGGGTGGTGGTGGGTGATGACGATGCCGTGGATGTCGGCGACGGCGACACCGAGCGCGGCGAGCCCCGCGACGAGGGTGTCCCAGGCCGCCGGGTCGTCCCAGCCGGTGTCGACCAGGACCGGGCCCCGGTCGGTGTCGACGAGGTGCACGAGGGTGTGGCCGAGGGGATTGTCCGGGATCGGCACCTTGATGCTGTGGACGCCTCCGCCGTGGTCGGTCACCTGCGTCATGGGCTCCCCCAAATCTCTGTCCCCGCCGTCCGTCCGGACGTCGGGGATGTCTCCGGACGACTCGGTGATCCCCCGGTGTGCGCCGGACTCACTGTAACGAGAACTTGTTGCAGCCGTGGACTCCTGGAACGGTAACTGGTATCAGTTCTGACACCTAGTCAGATGCGCTGGTCGGATGCGCAGTCAGGTACGTGCCGGTCGCGGGAGGCAGCAGCCATGACGGAGTTCGTGGAACACGGAAAACTGTTCATCGGCGGGGAGTTGACCGATCCGCTCGGCAGCGACGTCATCGAGGTGATCTCGCCGCACACGGAACAGGTCATCGGCCGCGTCCCGCACGCGTGCGAGGCCGATGTGGACCGCGCCGTCGCCGCCGCCCGCCGGGCCTTCGACGAGGGGCCCTGGCCGCGGATGACCGTGGACGAGCGGATCGAGGTGATCACGCGGATCAAGGACGCCTTCGCCGTACGTTACGAGGAGTTCGCCCGCGTCATCAGCTCGCAGAACGGCACCCCCTACAGCTCCAGCGTCATGGTGCAGGCGCTCGCCGCGATGATGGTCTGGGACTCGGCACTCACGGTCGCCCGTTCCTTCCCGTACGAGGAACGGCGCGACGGAGCCCTCGGACCGCTGCTCGTGCGCCGCGAACCGGTCGGGGTGGTCGCGGCGGTCGTGCCGTGGAACGTCCCGCAGTTCACCGCAGCCGCCAAACTCGCGCCCGCCCTGCTCGCGGGCTGCTCCGCCGTGCTCAAGGTCTCGCCCGAAACGCCCCTGGACGCCTACATCCTGGCCGAGATCGCCGCCGGGGCGGGGCTGCCGGAGGGCGTCCTGTCGATCCTGCCCGCCGACCGCGAGGTCAGCGAGTACCTGGTCGGGCACCCCGGCGTCGACAAGGTCTCCTTCACCGGCTCGGTCGCCGCCGGACGCCGGGTCATGGAGGTCGCCTCCCGCAACCTGACCCGCGTCACCCTGGAACTGGGCGGCAAGTCCGCCGCCGTGATCCTCCCGGACGCGGATCTGGACGCCGCCGTCGCGGGCATCGTCCCCTTCGCCTGGATGATCAACGGCCAGGCGTGCGTGGCCCAGACCCGCATCCTCGCCCCGCGCTCCCGCTACGAGGAGATCGCCGAGGCGTTCGCGGCGGCGGCCGGAGCGCTCAAGATCGGCGACCCGCTCGACCCGGCGACCGAAATCGGCCCGCTGGTGGCGCAACGCCAGCAGCGGCGCTCCCTCGACTACATCCGCATCGGCCAGGAGGAAGGCGCCAAGATCCTGACCGGCGGCAGCCGCCCGGCCGCCCAGGAACGCGGCTGGTACGTCGAACCGACCCTGTTCGGCGATGTCGACAACTCCATGCGCATCGCCCGCGAGGAGATCTTCGGCCCGGTCATCTGCCTGCTCCCGTACGGGGACGAGGAGGAGGCGGTACGCATCGCCGACGACTCCGAGTACGGGCTCAGCGGCAGCGTATGGACCGCCGATACCGAACGTGGCATCGACATCGCCCGCCGGATCAGGACGGGCACGTACAGCGTGAACACCTTCAGCCTCGACATGCTCGGCCCGTTCGGCGGCTACAAGAACTCGGGTCTGGGGCGGGAGTTCGGGCCCGAGGGGTACGGCGAGTACTTCGAGCACAAGATGATCCACCTGCCGGCCGGATACCAGGGGGCGTGATGGGAGACCGCTGGCACGTGGAGGTCGACCGGAGCGTCTGCATCGGCTCCGGTATGTGCGTCAACCACGCCCCGGAGGGCTTCCGGCTGGACTCCGCCCGGCAGTCCCACCCCGCCGAAGCGTCGAGCGACGCCAACGAGAAGGTCCTGGCGGCGGCGGAGGGCTGTCCCGTCGAGGCCATCACGCTGACCCTGCTCGGCTCGGGCGAGGTGGTGTTCCCGCCCGAGGACTGAGGGCCGCCCGCACGGTACGGCCGGTAAAAGGTACGGGCGGTAAGGGCTTCCCGCCAGGTCAGGGCGCGTGCGAAACTCCGGAAAAGATCGCACGGGCGCCCGCCCGGGAGCGAACGACCGGGCGGGGAAGCACCTGTGCGTAGGACAAGAGCGGCGGCACCGGCTGCCGTGATGAGCGCGATACTGATCGGCGTCGCGGGCTGCGGCCTCGGGGACCAGGGTGCCCGGAGCGCCCCGAAGCCGCCCCCGTCGCCCACCGCGCCGTTCACCAAGGACGCGGTGGCCAACGAGGTCGGCGCCGCGGCGGACGCCTCGGGGCTGCCGCCCGGCGACGACTCCACGGCCGGAATGCCCGAGGGGGACTGGCAGAGGTGCGTGGCACCGTGGATGGCCGACGCCCCCGCGGCGGAAGCGGCCGACGCCTTCGCCGCGACGGTCAAGACCCTGCGGAAGCGGGGCTGGAAGCTCACCACGAGCCACGCCGAGCAGGACGTCACCTTCCGTACCCTCACCAAGCGGGGGTGGAAGGTGTACGCCCGGCACTACGCGATGAACGGCTTCGGCACCGAACAGCCCGTGTCCCTCACCGCGGTGAAGGACGGCTGCGAGCTGCCCGAGGAGATCAAGGGCGACTTCCAGGACACCCTCTGACGCGCTCGGGCGGCCCGGGTGCACTGACCCGTGCGGTACGCCGAACCCGTGCGGTACGTCGAACAGATGGCGCACAGGAAGTACGTGGCCGGCGCCCGGGTGTGTGAGGCGCTGCCCTTGTGCGCCCCCGGGCGAAGGCCGCGCCGTCGCCCGGGGGCTGGCCCCGCACCATGTGCGCCGCCACCATGCCCACGTACGAGGGTGTGTGTACCGGCCCCGTGTGATGCGGGCCGCGGCGTCCTTACCCTGACGCCATGCAGACTTCCCCGAGTTCCGACCGGGCCCCCGCCCCGTCCTTTGCCGCCTACCGGTTCCTGGCCGGGCGGACCGCCCTGGTGACGGGCGGGGCGAGCGGCATCGGACGGGCGTGCGCCGAGGCGCTGGCCGCCGCGGGTGCCCGGGTGCACGTGGTGGACAAGGCAGCCGGGCCCGCGAAGGCCCTGGCCGAACGGATCGGGGGCACGGCCTGGGTGGTCGACCTCGCGGTGCCCGGGGTCGTGGACACCCTGCCCGCCGACCCGGACATCGTGGTCAACAACGCGGGCCTCCAGCACGTGGCGCCGGTGCACGAGTTCCCGCCGGAGCGTTTCGCGCTGATCCACCGCGTGATGGTGGAAACACCGTTCCGCATCTTGCGCCGCACCCTGCCCGGCATGTACGAACGCGGCTGGGGGCGCGTCGTGAACATCTCGTCCGTCCACGGACTGCGCGCCAGCCCCTTCAAGTCGGCCTATGTGTCGGCCAAGCACGCACTGGAAGGACTCAGCAAGGTGGTCGCGCTCGAAGCGGCGGAGCACGGGGTGACGAGCAACTGCGTGAGCCCCGGCTACGTACGCACGCCCCTGGTCGAGAACCAGATCGCGTCGCAGGCCCGCACCCACGGCATCACCGAGGAGGAAGTGGTGGGCCGGGTGATGCTGGAACGCAGCGCGATCAAGCGCCTGATCGAGCCCGCCGAGGTCGCCGAGGCCGTGCTGTGGCTGTGCGGGCCGCGTACCGGTCACATCACCGGCACCTCGCTCTCGATGGACGGCGGCTGGACCGCCAACTGACCCTCTCGATAAGGCACTTGTGCCCGGCCGCTGACGACCGGCTCTCCGTCCG
This sequence comes from Streptomyces sp. NBC_01433, assembly GCF_026340105.1. Lineage (NCBI taxonomy): Bacteria > Bacillati > Actinomycetota > Actinomycetes > Kitasatosporales > Streptomycetaceae > Streptomyces > Streptomyces sp. NBC_01433. Next base: position 4,412,978 of record NZ_JAPEPM010000001.1, read on the forward strand.
CCGACCGTCCGACCGTCCGTCCGACCGGCCCCCGTCCCCCGCCCCGCCTCCCGAGAACGCTGGCGCCCATGTCTGCACCCTCCTCTTCCCCCTCCGCCGCGCCCTTCCTGGGCAGCCTGCTCGACCTGCTGGCCGACGACGCGCCCGCCGAGGCACTGGGTGCCGTCTCCTCGGAGGCACGGGCGGCCGGGGTACCGGCGGGCGAACTGGCCGAGGTGGAGAAGGCGGCCTCCACCGCCCTGCGGATCAGGGGCGCCCTGCGTCAGCACCGGCGCCGGGAACTCCAGCTCACCGCCCTCTTCGACACCGCGGGGGACCTGGCCGCCTCCCGAGACCTGGACGATGTGCTCAAGGCGATCGTGCGGCGGGCCAGGATGCTGCTCGGCACCGACACCGCCTACCTCACGCTCCCCGACGAGGAGGCCGGGGACACCTACATGCGGGTGACCGACGGGTCCGTGTCCGTGGTCTTCCAGCGTCTGCGCCTCGAACTCGGCGAAGGACTCGGTGGCCTGGTGGCCCAGACGGCGAGCCCGTACGCGACCCCCGACTACGGCACCGACGACCGCTTCCGCCACACCCGCGACATCAACGCCGGAGTGCTCGCGGAAGGGCTCGTCGCCATCCTGGGCGTGCCCCTGCTGCTCGGCTCCAGCCGGGGCGGTACGGGAAAGGTCATCGGCGTCCTCTTCGCCGCCGACCGCGCCCCCCGCGTCTTCAGCCCGGACGAGGTCGCCCTGCTGTGCTCACTGGCCGCACACGCCGCGATCGCCATCGACACCGCCCGCGCGCTCGCCGACACCCGCTCCGCGCTCGACGAACTCGCCGCGGCCAACGCGGAGCTGGCCGCGGCGAACGCGGCGGTACGGGAGCACTCGGCGGCCATGCGGCGCGCCGAGGAGTCCCACGACCGGCTCACGGACCTGGTGCTGCGCGGCCGTGACGTCAAGGACGTCGCGGCGGCCGTCGCCGGGCTGCTGGACAGCCCGCTGACCATCCACGACCCGGGCGGGCGGCCACTGGCCGCCGTCCGTCCCGACGGTGCGGATTTCACCGCCGACAGCATGGACGCCGGGTGGCTGGCCGAGACGGCCGAGGAGTCCCGTGCCGGGGCGCGCGCCGTCCACCGCGACGGGCGGGTGATCTGCGCGGTGCTGGCCGGGCAGGAGCTGCTGGCCGGTCTCGTGCTGCACCGGCGCGACCGGCTCGACGACTCCGACCGGCGGCTCTTCGAGCGGGCTTCGGTGGTCACGGGTCTGCTTCTGCTGATCAGACGCACCGTGGCCGAGACCGAGAACCGGGTCAGGGGCGAGCTGATCGGCGATCTGCTGAGCGACGCGGAACGTGACCCGGCCGGTCTGGCCGAACGCGGCCGGCGCCTCGGCATCGACCTGGACCGGCCCCATCTGGTGCTGGTCGCCGAGGCCGGGGCCCGCGAGCGGCTCGCCTCCGCCGCCATGCGCTATCTGTTCGGCGGCGACATCCACGGGGTGAGTGCCGAACACGCCGGAACGGTCGTCCTGTTGGTCGCGTGCGAGGAGGACGGAACGGGCGCCGGGGAGGCGGCGCGGGCCGCGGCGGCGCAGCTCGGCCAGTTGGCCCAGGCCCCCGTCACCGTCGCCGCCACCGGGCCGGCCCGGGGTCCGCGCGAGCTGGCCGCCGCCTGCCGGGAGGCGGCGCGCTGTCTGCGGGCCATGCGGGCGCTGGGACGTACGGGCGAAGGGGCGTGCGTCGACGAACTCGGGTTCCTCGGCGTGGTGTTGGGCGACGCGCGGGACGTCGACGGCTTCGTCGCCGCCACGCTGGGTCCGCTGCTGCGCTACGACGAGCGGCGCGGAACGCAGCTGGTGCGTACGCTCGCCGCGTACTTCGGCGCGGGCGGCAGCCTGATCCGGGCGAAGGACGAACTGCACGTGCACGTCAACACGGTGGTGCAGCGGCTCGACCGCATCCAGATCCTGCTGGGCCGCGACTGGAACGACCCGGACCGGGCCCTGGAACTGCAACTCGCCCTGCGGCTGCATGTGTTGTCGGGCGGCTGACGGCACCGCGAGGACGCCGGGAGCCCTACGCTCACCGGCCGCCCGGCCGCCGGGGTTGCCGCGCGCCCTACGGCGTACCGGGCTCCGCCGTCAGGTCGATGAGGCGGCACACCGTCTCGATGTCTATCTTCACCTGGGCGATCGAGGCCCGGCCCGACAGCCAGGTGATCAGCGCCGAGTGCCAGGTGTGCTCGATGACCCGTACCGCGGAGAGCTGTTCCGGCGTCGGGTGCTCCAGCCCCATCGAGTCCAGGATGATCGCCGTCGTGAGCCGCGAGACGGTGTCCACCTCGGGGCTCACGCTGCGGTCCGCGAAGGTCAGCGCCCGTACCATCGCGTCCGCCAGATGGGGTTCACGCTGAAGGGCGCGGAAGGCGCGCATCAGGGTCTCGGCGACCCGCTGGGCGGCGTCGTTCCCGGCGGGCGGGCGCTTGCGGAGCGTGGTGTGCATGTGCTGGAGCTGGTCCTGCATGGTGGCGACCAGCAGATGGACCTTGGAGGGGAAGTAGCGGTAGAGCGTGCCCAGGGCGACCCCGGCGGCCTCGGCCACCTCGCGCATCTGCACGGCCTCGAATCCGCCGCGGCTGGCGAGCTGGGCACTGGCGTGCAGGATGCGGCGGCGGCGGGCCTCCTGGCGTTCGGTCAGCGGAGGCGCTGCCGGTCTGGCTTCCGCGGTCATGACTCCCCATCCATGGCTTTCGTCCGCATCCGAGAGCGGTCGCGCGAGCTTCCGGGCGCGCACAGCATGCCAGGGTGCCTGCCGTGGCGCGAATCACCTGATCCGGCCCTCCCATCGACGCTACCTGCCGGTAGATTCGACGCCTATTGAACGATCCAGTCTGAAACTTGTTCTAGATTAGCGCGAGCGGTTACGCTCCGGCGAACACGCAGTGAGAAGGGGGCCGAGTGTGACCGCTGAGGCCATAGATACGGGCCCCCGCACGGGCGTCGGCACGTCCGGCAGTACCGGCGACCGGCCGTTGCGCATCGCACTCCTCACCTACAAGGGCAACCCCTTCTGCGGCGGCCAGGGCGTCTATGTGCGCCACCTCGGCCGCGAGCTGGCGCGCCTGGGCCACAGCGTCGAGGTGATAGGCGCCCAGCCCTACCCGGTGCTGGACGAGGGCGTCGCGCTCACCGAGCTGCCGAGCCTGGATCTCTACCGGCAGCCCGACCCGTTCCGCACCCCGGCCCGCAGCGAGTACCGCGACTGGATCGACCTCGCCGAGGTCGCCACCATGTGGACCGGCGGCTTCCCCGAACCCCTCACCTTCAGCCTGCGGGTCCGGCGCCATCTCGCCGCCCGCCGGGGCGAGTTCGACATCGTTCACGACAACCAGACCCTGGGCTACGGTCTGCTCGCCGACCTCGGCGCCCCCCTGGTGACCACGATCCACCACCCCATCACCGTGGACCGGCAGCTCGATCTGGACGCCGCCGAGAACCGCCGCCGCCGCGCCTCCGTACGCCGCTGGTACGGCTTCACCCGTATGCAGAAGCGGGTCGCCCGCCGGCTGCCCTCCGTGCTCACCGTCTCCGGTTCCTCCCGGCAGGAGATCGTCGACCACCTCGGCGTACGCGAGGACCGCATCCGGGTGGTGCACATCGGCGCCGACACCGACCTCTGGTCGCCCGACCCCTCGGTCGCCGAGGTGCCCGGCCGGATCGTCACCACCTCCAGCGCCGACGTCCCGCTCAAGGGCCTGGTCCACCTCGTCGAGGCGCTCGCCAAGCTCCGCACCGAGAACCCGCACGCGCACCTCGTGGTCGTCGGCAAGCGGGCCGAGGACGGGCCGGTCGCGCAGGCCATCGAGCGGTACGGGCTCCAGGACGCCGTCGAGTTCGTCAAGGGCATCAGCGACGCCGAGCTGGTCGACCTCGTGCGCAGCGCCGAGATCTCCTGTGTGCCCTCGCTGTACGAGGGTTTCTCGCTGCCCGCCGCCGAGGCCATGGCCACCGCCACCCCGCTGGTCGCCACCACGGGGGGCGCCATCCCCGAGGTCACCGGCCGGGACGGGGAGACCTGCCTCGCCGTGCCGCCCGGCGACGCGGACGCGCTGGCCGCGGCGCTGGCCCGGCTGCTGGGCGACCCGGAGCTGCGGGCCCGCCTCGGCGCGGCCGGCCGTGACCGGGTTCTGGCCAACTTCACCTGGGCCAGGGCGGCCGTCGGCACCGCCGAGCTGTACCGTCAGGCGATCGCGGCCTGCGGAGCCCGCAGGTGACCGCCCCCGGCGCCCCCTGACCGCCCCGGCGCTCCCCGACCCACCCCCCCCCGGAACCCGTACCTCCGACCTCGAAGGCAGGCCCTTGTGCTGACCGTCGACTTCACCCGCTTCCCGCTCGCCGCAGGCGACCGAGTGCTCGACCTGGGCTGCGGTGCCGGCCGGCACGCCTTCGAGTGTTACCGGCGCGGCGCCCAGGTGGTGGCCCTCGACCGCAACGGCGAGGAGATCCGCGAGGTCGCGAAGTGGTTCGCCGCGATGAAGGAGGCCGGGGAGGCACCCCGGGGCGCCACCGCCACCGCGATGGAGGGCGACGCGCTCAATCTGCCGTTCCCCGACAACTCCTTCGACGTCGTGATCATCTCCGAGGTCATGGAGCACATCCCCGACGACAAGGGCGTGCTCGCCGAGATGGTCCGGGTCCTCAGGCCCGGCGGACGGATCGCGATCACCGTGCCGCGCTACGGCCCCGAGAAGGTCTGCTGGACGCTCTCCGACGCGTACCACGAGGTCGAGGGCGGCCACATCCGTATCTACAAGGCCGACGAACTGCTCGGCCGGATCCGCGAGGCGGGGCTGAAACCGTACGGCACCCACTACGCCCATGCGCTGCACAGCCCCTACTGGTGGCTGAAGTGCGCCTTCGGCGTGGACAATGAGAAGGCCCTGCCGGTGCGTGCATACCACAAGCTGCTGGTCTGGGACATCATGAAGAAGCCCCGGGCCACCCGGGTCGCCGAGCAGCTGCTCAACCCGGTCGTCGGCAAGAGCTTCGTCGCGTACGCCACCAAGCCGCACCTCACCAAGGCCGAGGCGTGAGCACCCCCGAGCAGACCGAACACCTCGTCCTGCCGGGCGTCCTCACCGCCGAGCAGGCCGCCGAGACGGTGGCCGCGCTGGTGGCGGCGCAGTGCGAGGACGGGGCGCTGCCCTGGTTCCGCGGCCACCACCTCGACCCGTGGGACCACACCGAGGCCGCCATGGCGCTGGACGCGTCCGGCGAGCACGCGGCGGCGGAGCGCGCCTACGACTGGCTCGCCCGCAACCAGAACGCCGACGGCTCCTGGTACGCCGCCTACCACGACGGCGATCCGCGGCAGCCGACCGACCGGAGCCGGGAGAGCAACTTCTGCGCCTATGCCGCCGTCGGGGTCTGGCACCACTACCTCGCCACGGGCGACGACGCGTTCGTCGACCGGATGTGGCCGACCGTCTACGCCGCGGTCGAATTCGTCCTGGGGCTCCAGCAGCCGGGCGGCCAGATCGGCTGGAAGCGCGAGGCCGACGGCACCCCGGTCACCGACGCCCTGCTGACCGGCTCCTCCTCCGTCCACCAGGCCCTGCGCTGTGCGCTGGCCCTCGCGGAACGGCGGGAGGAGCCGCAGCCCGACTGGGAGTTGGCGACCGGTGCGCTCGCCCACGCGATCCGTAGCCACCCGGAACGCTTCCTGGACAAGAGCCACTACTCGATGGACTGGTACTACCCGGTCCTCGGCGGCGCGCTCACCGGAGCCGACGCCACCCGCCGTATCCAGGACGGCTGGGACCGTTTCGTGGTCCCCGGCCTCGGGGTCCGCTGTGTGCTGCCCAACCCCTGGGTGACGGGCGGCGAGAGCTGCGAACTCGCCCTGGCGCTCTGGGTGACGGGGGAGTCCGACCGGGCCCTGGAGGTCCTCCAGTCCATCCAGCACCTGCGCGCCGAGGGCGGCCTGTACTGGACCGGATACGTCTTCGAGGGCAACCGGGCCTTCTGGCCCGAGGAGCTCACGACCTGGACCGCCGGGTCCCTGCTGCTCGCGGTGGCCGCGCTCGGCGGAGACGAGGCGACCACCGCGGTCTTCAGCGGTGAACGGCTGCCGTCCGGCCTGGAGCCGGACTGCTGCCGTTGAACTGAACGGCCGGGGCGGTCAGGAGCGGCCGACCCGGCCCGCGACGGCGTGGCCCACGGCGAGGTAGACCACGGCCGCGAGACCGTAGCCGGAGACGACCCGCGCCCACGCCTCGTCGAAGGTGAACAGGTCGTACGACCAGCCGGCCAGCCACCTGGCGGAGTCCTGGACGAACTGCACCAGGTCGTTGCTCCGGTTGGCGTCGAGCAGATACATCAGGATCCACAGGCCGATGATGAAGGCCATGATGTCGGCCACGACGGCGATGACTCGTGCCGCGGTGACGCTTCCCTTGCCTGTTCTGTGAGACATGGACTCCGGGTTGCCGCTCCGCGCCGGGTGAAACCCGGACGGGTGGCACGAGTGGCGGCCCGGGTCCGTGCGGGCCAGCCTGACCAGGAGTGCCGATCTCCGGCGCTCAGCGCGAAAGTGCCCGGTCAGGGAGGCCCGCCGTGCCCCGTTCCACGCCGCTTCGCCGTCTCCTCGTGGCGCTGCTGATGTCCTGTGCCGTGCTGATGGGCACCACCGCGTGCGGCGGCAGCGGCAGCGGCAACACGATGAACAGCGCGGCGACGCCCAGCGGCTCGGCCTCCGCCGAGCGGCAGAAGCTCGCCAAGACCAGGTTCGTGGCCAACGCGGGCCTGGCGGCCGGAGCGACGTACCAGTGGATCGTGAAGCCCTACCGCGCGGGCACGTTCAAGAAGGGCGCCGACGGCCGGACCTTCGCCGTCGTCAAGGCGGGGCTGGCGGGCACCTTCGCGTACAACCGGCTCAAGGCGGCGGCGGACAACGCCAAGGGCGACCCGCTGCTGGCGAAGGCCGTCGCCCCGCTGACGGCCGGTATCGAATCGCTCAAGGGGATGGCCACCAAACTCCGCAAGGGCGAGGCGGGCGGCGGCGACATCGGCGCCTTCGAGAACGTCATCAACAACATCAAGGACGCCGGGAAGAGCGCGGGCGCCGAGGTGAAGGACAAGGTCCCCTCCACCGCACAGCTGAGCGGATAATGCGGTGGGGCGGCGTGGTGGCAGCGCTTAGGGTGCGGCCATGACGCCTCTCCCGTACGACCGTTACTGCGACGAGATCCTCCACCAGACCGACGAACTGAGGGCGGTCCTCAAGGGCGCCGACCTGACGGCGACCGTCCCCAGCTGCCCGGACTGGAGCCTTCGGGAACTCGCCGTCCACGTCGGCGGCGCACACCGCTGGGTCGGCGAGATCGTGCGGAGCCGGGCCGGTGAGGACATACCCGACGAACGGATTCCGGGATTCGCCGGTCCCGAGGGGGACGACCCGGCCGCCCTCGACACCTGGCTCGCCGCGGGTGCCTCGTCGGCGGTCGCGGCCCTGCGCGAGGCCGGGCCCGGTACGGAGGTCTGGACGTGGGCCTGGGAGCGCCGGACGGACTTCTGGGTGCGGCGCATGACGCACGAGACGGTCGTCCACCGCGCCGACGCCGCGCTGGCGGCCGGGACCGGTTTCGCGGTGGCGCCCGAGGTGGCCGCCGACACCATCGACGAATGTCTCCGGATCGTCTCCTTCGTCCAGGACGGGGGCGAGGACCCGGAGGCAGCCGAACTGCGCGGCGCCGGGCGCTCGTTGCATCTGCACGCCACGGACGTGCCGGGCGCCGAGTGGCTGATCGAGTTCGGCGAGGACGGCTTCACCTGGCGGCGGGCCCACGAAAAGGCCACCGTCGCCCTGCGCGGACCGCTCACCGATCTGATGCTCGTCTTCAACCGCAGGCTGGAACCCGGCAGCGACCGGGTCGAGGTGCTCGGCGACCCCAACACTCCTGACTACCAGTTCTGAGCATACGCGCACGTCAGCACCAACGACAGAGCCCCGCACGGCACTTGGCCGAACGGGGCATTTTGCTGTCTGCGCGGGGCTACATGTCCGGCTCAAGCTCTCCGGGAACGGGGCCGGTGATCAGGGCCACGGCGTGTGCGGGGCAGGCGTAGAGGGTGGTTCCGGGGCCGCTGGTGCTCTGTATGTAGCGGATCGGGATCGGGGCATAGGTGACGGTCTTGCAGCGGACGCAGAGCGCCATCGTGATGACCGGGTCAGCGGTCAGCCAGTCGCGCGTCATGCCGACACTCCCGCAGCGGCGTACGCGGCGGTTTCGAAGTGGTCTCCGGGATAGCTGTATGGGTAGTCCACGCCGAGCGTTGCGAGGACGGCAGCAGTGCGGCGTTCCCGGATCACACCGAGTTGCATGGTCATTTCGGCTTGCTGCCGGAAGAGCGCTTGGGCTTCTTCCTTGGTGGGACTGGACCAGGGGCGGGACCAGGGCGACACGGGGACGGGCTCGGGGGTCCGCGCGGGGGTTGCTGTGTGGCGTCCGGGGCGGCGGGGGCGAAGGCAGAGAGCACCCATGCGAGGGTGCGGGCGATAAGATCGCGCATGTCGGTTCAGCTCTCTCGTAGCTGTTGCGGCGGAGCCCCGGCGACCGGTCCTAAGCGGTTGTCCGGGGCGTTTTTCGTGGTACTTCTCCTGACGGTAAAGCAACTGGTCTAACTGGTCTATCTGATCCAAGAAGTCCACCGGTCTAAGTCGCCGTGAATCGGTCCCCTTGTCTACGCTTCGGGTCATGCCCGAGCAGCCACAGAACCCGCACGCACCGCACGCGCCGTACATGACTGTTCTTGACGCGCTCGCGGCGGAGATCAAAGCCGGGAAGTACAAGCCGGGCGAGAAGATCCCGAGTGACGCTGAGCTGGTCCGGCGCTTCGACGTGGCTCGGATGACTGCCCGCCGCGCCGTGGGAGTGCTCCGGGAACGTGGGCTCGTCCGAACCGAGTGGGGTAAGGGGACGTTCGTAGTGGGCCCGGAGCCGGCGGGCGAGGATGAGCACCAGGGCGACGCGTAGGGGCCTAGCCGTGCAAGAAGTCTTCAAACTCCCAGGAGTGCCCCGGCGCGTGATCTACGGACAGTGAGCACGCCTGTTGCTGTTGGTGGGTAGCGGTGGGGTCGACCATTTCGCACGGTGCGGCAGTGACGTACGTGAACGTGTCTCTGTCCCAGCGTGCCCATACGTCGAACGTGCCCCGCCCCATGTTCTCTAGGTGGTCACCGTGCGCGTCGGTGTGCCCCCTGACCAGCTCACAGACAAGCCGGTAGGGCAGCCCGTGCGTGCCATCTTGGTGATGTGCTCGCGCGTCCGCGAACCAGGGTGCGTAGGTAGTCGTGTTGCAGCGGTGCACGGTTGGGTCTCCGGTCGGGGGGCGAGTACCGGGGCGCTAGTCCGTATGCGGGTTGTCTCGCAAAATCCGTCGCACTTCGCGGCGGGCTATCGCGTCCAGGAGGTCCCCGAGGGGGTCAGTCACTGCCCACGAGTGCCCACCGGCGTGCATGAGATGGAGCGTGCATCCCTTGATCTTTGATACCGGGCCGTGTCCGGAGAGTGCGGAGCAAGGGGGCAGCGCGGTGAAGCGGTAGCGGCCTGGTGCCCAGAAGAACCACAAGTCGCCGCGGCTTTCGGTGTCGACCGGCCAGAGGCGTGCGGCGTGCTCGTCATATTCGGAGTGCTCACCCAGCTCGCAGAGCGCGCGTTTGTGTTCGGCGAAGGCTTCCGGCGGGTCTGTCGGCCCTCCGGGCAAGGTGGTGAGCGCTACGAGCGCGTCTATCTCGGGCACGTGGGCAAAGCTGGTGCATTGCAGCACGGTCGTTCCCTCTTGGTCGTGGGGGCAGTGCGAAGCCCCGCCCGAACGGGTGGTCCGGGCGGGGCGGTTCCCTCACCGTGCGGGGGCACGGCACCCCTGAAGACAGCAGCCTTCCAACCAAGTGGCTGATGCCTTGCGGGCGGACCGGGCCGGCGGGGGCACGTGGCTCCGGCTGTCCCGGTCGGGGGAGCCGTCCGCGCATCCGGATTCAGGGACCGAATACGCGGACGGGGTCTATCGGTCGCGATGATCACGCACGGCGTGTCAGTGCGGAATCCCCGCGATGATGTCGCGCGCCCCTTGACGCAACAGCTCGGCACACACCCGCGACCCAAGCACGGCGGGGTCATTCCGGCTCTCGCCCCAGAACTGCGAGTGCACGAACTTGCTGCCGTCTCGCGAGAAGACCATTCCGCGCAAGCTGAGTTGCCCGTCCGGCTCGGTGATGCAGTACCCCGCAATCGGCGAATTGCAGTGCCCGCGCAGACCATGAAGCATCACGCGTTCTGCGGTGACTTCCCGCATGGTCTTCTCGTCGTTCAGCCGTTCGACAAGTGCCGCTACCTCGTGGTCGTCTCGCCGACACTGAAGCCCGAGAACACCGGCCCCCACGGCAGGAAGGATCTCGGTAGCGGAGAACCTTTGGCGGGCGCGGTGGCTGAGTCCGATACGCGCGAGTCCGGACGATGCCAGAACCATGGCGTCCAGCTTGGCATCCATCGGCTTCTTGCCGTCGAGCTTGTCCACGCGCGTGCCGACCATGCCCCGGATTCGGATCACATTCAGATCAGGGCGCACACACAGGATCTGTGCCTTGCGTCGGACCGCGGACGTTGCTACGGAGGCACCAGGGGGCAAGTCGGCAAGTGTCTGGCGTGCGTCGCCCTCGGGGAACAACAGCACGTCGTGCACGTCGTCACGCGGCAGGTAGGCGGCGAAGATCAACCCCTCGGGCAGGGGCACGTCACCGGGCACATCCTTGACGCAGTGCACGGCCATATCGACTTCGCCGCGCTGCAACATGATGTCGATCTGTTTCGTGAACAGTCCTTTGCCCCCGAGGGCTGCAAGATCTCCTTGCCACGTGTCCGCCTCGGTCGTGACGGGCACGACTTCAACTTTCAGTTCGGGCTCATGTTTCCGGAGCAGTTCGGCAACCTGGTCCGTCTGTGCACGGGCCATCGGTGAGCTTCGGGTGCCGATGCGCATCACACGATCAGGAAACGCTGTCACCGTGATGTTGTCCCTTCGTTTCGGTGTTCCCGGTAGGTAGACCCTCCGGGAAGCTGTAACGGGTTCACGATCCGCCGGGCTACGGCGGGGTGCAGCAAGGTCGGGAACTCCTCCCGCTGCGTCCAGCGCCACGCGTCCAGCTCTGTGCGCTGTAGCGCGATACGTGCCGAGTCGTCGCCATCCAGCACGGGCCCCGCGAACAGGAACACGAGTCGTGCGCGTGCTCCCGGAGTCCGGGCCTCTATCCACTCCACTGCGAAGAGATCGGTTTCGCGAATGTCGGCGGTCAAGCCCAGCTCTTCGCGGACTTCTCGGCACGCTGCCTCACGGGGCGACTCGCCCGATTCCACAATGCCGCCAGGCAGGTGCCACTTTGCGGCCTGCTTGCTGCGGACTGTCAGCAGCCGTTCGTCCGGATCGGTGATCAGTGCGTAGGCCGTGACCGGGTGGCCCGTGGCGGTCGTAGTGGGCACTGGTGAAGTCTCCTCCCCTATACGGGGCTCTTGTCGGAGTGGTGTGGACCGGCCGACTGCCCCCTCTCTGAATAAGGCAGCCGACCGGCGCGGGGCTCCACCCCGCCGCAGAGCGAGTCACGGTCCGTCTACACCGGACCTATGCAGCGGGGCGGAAGTCTTAGGGGCGGTCTCGCGGTCAGGAACGGGTCGGAGGGAAGCGTCGGCTACGGGCAATGGCGTCAGCGGCCGACGCATCGCGGCGGGGCTCTCCCCGGTCGTCGAAGAGCTTGCCAAGCCAGACCGGTGTCACCTGCCACGTGCGGCACAGATTCCGCATCGACGCACCATTGCGGTATGCCTGGACCACGTCGTCCCAGTGCAGCAGCACCACAACCCGTGCGGCCTTTACTTCGGATCTTGAGCGACGGAGCAACTGTGTGTTCCTTGGATGTGTGGTGGGCCCGCCCGGCTGCCACCGTCCCCACGACAAGGGACAGCCGGGCGGGGGCTTGGGGGTTACTGCGGCGACAGGGACCCGCGCGCCGGACGGACGCTCTCAACGGGCGGGACCGCTTTCGGCGCGTACGGGCAGCCGGGCTTGGTGCCGTCACAGAGGTTGCAGTGCGGGCAGTCCTGAATTCCCGTGCAAGCGGGAGTGGGTGTGATCGGCAAGGTGCGTCCTCGTGAGTCTTGTGTGCGTGTGGAGCCCGCCCCGGTCGCCCCGTGGGGGACCACTTGTCACGCGACCGGGGCGGGGGCTTTAGGGGGCTAGTCGCCCACGGCGCGGCTTGACCGGACGGGCCACACGGTGAGCGTCACCCGCAGACCAACGGCAGGGTCGGCCACGGTGAGCACGTCGGTATATCCGGCTTCCAGCCGCGCTATTGACTGGTCTTGTCGGGCCTGGTCGTCTGCCCATGCCCGGAGTGCTTCCGGGGCGTCAGAGCTGTGAAAGGCCACTGATCGGGCATGTTTTGCACAGAGCCAAGCGGCCTCGGGGGGTACGTCGTAGCCGTGGCTGTCCGCGAGGCGTAGTGCCTGCCTGCGGAGCCAACGGAGTGCGAGGCGGCGAGTAGAAACCGTGACCCCGCCGAGCGAGACCGCTTTCCGTCCGGTCGTCGCGGTGATCTCCGCAACGTAGGGAACGTCAGGCTGACGGGGCGCGGGGTCCGCTCCGCGTTGCCGCAGGATGGGGCGCATGGGCAAGAGTGCGGGAGGGGTGGTCACAGAATCCGCCCCTCACTCCGGGCGTTGCACCGCGCGGTCTCGGCCCGCAGCCGCTCTATGCGGTTCGCGGGACGGACATGCTCGGGCTTGGCATCCCACTCGGTCCCGCCCCGGACCGGGCGCAGCGCCCAGTACGGGCCGGCAACCCCGCAGAACTCGCCGACGCGGTCTTTGCGGCTGGTGTCCACCAGCAACGCACCAACTTGCGGGGACTCAGTCACTGCATACCCCGCATTTGGGGGCGGAGGTCTCAGGCACACTTCCGGGGAGGTGCCCAAGGGTGTTGTAGGGGTACGGAGAGGTAGGCCACAGACCGGCGGCGGCATCCACTAGTGCGCGTCGCCGGGCACGATCGGCCGGGCTTCGACGGGTCATGCATCGACGCTAGAACCGAGCCGCCAAAGCTGTCTGTGGCACTTTAACTACTCGAAGTTCCGAAGTACCCCCGCTAGACCACGAGTTGCAGCGTTTGAGCCATGCTGCGCATCTCCGGTGTCAACGTTCGGCGTCCCGCTACCACCGTTCGGAGTACGTCCCGAGCCGGGCTCTGATTGGGGAACCACTCAGGCGACGCAACTTGGATCTCAGCCAGTTTCCCAAATGCTTCGGTGAACTGCCCAAGCCGCGCGTACGCGCTTGCCACATCGAGCCCATGCCGAGCGCGGACACTCGCGGAAGGGACCGTAGTAGACCTCGGCGTCTTGGACAGCGACGCCGCGAGACGCAACGCACGGTCAGGCTGGTCTCGGACCAACGCGTCTTCTACGGTCTTCATCCGTACAGAGATGGGCCCGAACGTTCGCATCTGCTCGTGCTCGGGGCGGGTCTCCCTACCGAGGGCCGTTGCTGCACTGGCAGCGAATTTCAGAGCGTCGGTTGCAGCGCCGGGCTGGTTGTTTCTGATCGCTGCGGCGGAAACGTTCAGCAGAAGCAGGCCCCAGGCTGACAGCTCGGCAGGAGTCGCGCGGCTAATACGCGGTTCTAGCTCGTCCGCCCAGTGCACAGCCGTGCGCAAGGCTTCATCGAGTCGGCCTTGCCGCATGAGGAGCCAGCACAGCGTATTGATCGTCGCGGCGGTCACCATTCGGTCCGTCGCATCGTCCAGCGCGCGCCGCAAGACAGTCTCCGCCATGTCGAACTGCCGTGTATGCGTCAGAGCACCGGCAGTCAGTTGCAGCACGCGGAGGCGTTCGGCTCGTCCTTCGGAACCGAGCGCTTCCGAGTCGCAGATCAGATGTGGCAGCACAGTTGCGAGTTCACCGAAGCGATGCGCGCGGTACAAGGGGATCGCCGCGGCCACGGAGTCGGCGACGCCTTCCAGCGTGGGGGCTTCTTCACTGTCTACGGCGAGTGGGCGCGTCAGCGCCTCCCGCACGGGGCTCCATACTTCCTGCGTGCCGGGAGTCGGCCCGTCCTCGGAAGGTTCCGCAACAAGGGACATGGTGGGGACCCGTAGCACCAGCGCGAGGGCCCGCAGCGTCTCCATGCGCGCCCCGTTACGCTCCCCTTGTTCGAGCTTTCGGATCGTAGAGACCGAAACCCCGGAGTGATCGGCCAACTCTCTTTGCGTGAGCCCGCTTAGCTTGCGGGCCTGCTTGACTTTCTTCCCCGCATCAGTCATGGCTCCAGGGTACGACCCAAGGGGTCGTTCCTTAGCGAAGAGGGGAAACGGAAGTAGCCCCGCCATGCTCCCGGACAGGAGACATGGCGGGGCTGCTGGTCACGCTGCCCGGTGGTGCGACTCGGGGCGCGCAAGGGCACTGAAGCTGATCACGGCGGGCGGGTCCTGGTCGGGCTCGCGGTCCGTCAGGTACACGCCCCACCCCTGGCTACTGCGGGACACGGGGATGCGGTGCACGGACACTCCGAACCGCCCCGCGAGGCGAGCACGGACAAGCACAGGAGCGAGCCGGAAGGCCACAGCGGCAGCGTCCTGGCGTTCGTCGTAGCCGTCCACGAAACGTCGTCGCCGGCTATCAGTGGCGGTCATGCGACCAGCGCCAAGACCGTGCCGGGGCGCTTGCCGGGGTTCCCCTCGCGGATCACCTGCAACGGCGGTGTCTTACGCGTCGGGTCTGCCATTCCCTCACCCCTCCCATGGGTCGTAAGGCGGTTTGTGGGCAGCGCAGAGCCCCGCGCAAAGGGCGGTAGCTGCGGCGCGATCTTTTTGCCTCCCTGCCGCTCAGCAGCGAGAGGGGAAGGGGGTCGCCCCCTGGTCAGAACGGCGGACGCTCGGCCGATTCACGGCGTGAACGAGCTTCCGCAGCGAACCCGCCCGGCTGATTGCGTGCGGTCTCGCCGTTGTGGCACGCGACGCACAGCGGACGAAGATGCTTCGCCGCATCCGGATTCGGATCGCCCGCGAGATCAACTCACGGCGACTCAACGGGAAATGGTCCGCCACGTTCGCCGCGCGACCGCACAGCACACACCAAGGGTTCGCGTACAGGTACGCCTTACGGATGCGCTGCCAACGCGTGGTGTAGACAGCACCGCCACGCGACGCCCGATCCGCGTTCGCTTCCCTGGTGTGCTTCGGGCAACGTCCACCGGCTGCTGTCAGCTCGGGGCATCCGGGGATGCTGCAAGGGGGGCGGGGTCTACGGGGCACGGGGGTCACCTTTTGGGAACTTGCATGAAAAAGCCCCGGCTTCCATAACCGGGGCTCAAAATTGCATGGAGGAAATTACCCGCTTCCACCTCCAAACATCGCACGCAAGGCCATTAATGCCCGCAGTCCTATTTCTGGATTCGGATGCGCAACGGCCGTTATCATCACGGCCGCAATTACAGCTAAGATTCCAGTCGCCGGAACGCCGGTCGATAGCTCCATGGTTGAGAAACTAGCGGACACCTCCTGGGTACGCAAATAGTCGAATTGAAGGGCCTTCTTAGCGCCCGCATGGGGCCTTTCGATACCCGCATGGGACCTCTCGACACCCACATGGAGTTCTGGAAGGGCGCCAGTGCAGCAGTAGTGCCCTCTCGCCACCTTCAGGTGTCGTCGCTCCCCACTGATGGACGGAACAGTGGCCACCCGTGTTCAGCTCGGGGCGCCCAGGGACAGAGCACGGGGGGGCGGGGTCGGCGGGGCACTAGGACACCTCCACGTGCTCGAATGAGCGAGCTGGTTCCCAGGTGTCGAGTTGTCAATAACCCAGTTCGGAATACCTGCTGCGCTTGGTGGGCTTGGTGGGCTTTCATGGCGTGCGCTGCGCAAAACGTGCTGAACTGCTGTCATGAGTCGAGCGACACGCATTGAACATCGCCCCCCACAGTTCGAACTCCGCTGCGGCGGGCTGCACTTGACGATCCAGCGCGTCCCCGGCTGGCTGGTGGCTGCCCTTGCCACGGCCACAGGAAGCGGCCTTGCCGCGTGGCTCACGTCCCGGTGACAGCGGCTGCATGGGACGAATTACGACCTGTCGTCCTTCCCCAAGGGAATGTCGGTGGGTCCTCGGCCGTACTCACCGCCAGCATGTTGCGGAGCGGTGCAGCAGCAAGAACAGCAGCTACAGCGGCGAGCCGTTCCATGTCCTCGGGGCCGTGGTCGTACGCCTCGCTAAGCCACCACACGGGCACCGCCGAACTCGGTTGCGGTCTTGAGCCCGTGGCACCCGTGGCACAGCACCTGCACATTCCCGTCCACGTCCTCACCGCCACGGGACAGCGGACGCACATGGTCCACGTCCACCCCGTCCGCGGGGAAGTCGTTCAAGCACCAGTCGCACCACGCCGAGCCCCGTTCCTGCACGGTCCGCCGGAGTCGGGCAGCAGCATCGGACCGGTTCGCCCGTCCGCGGCTCCGTGCACGGCGGGTACGGACACTGGCCCGTCCCTCGTACTGCGCGTGGTGTGTGGTGCAGCGTCCGCGCTGTGTGGCGGGCTCGGTGCAGTCGATACAGCGCATGTGCGTCCCCTTGTGTTGTTGTCGGCCTGGTCCGAGGGCGAGCATCCTGATAGGCAACATGCCTGGACCCATGGGCAGCGTGCCCAAGGGCATGAGGTTGCTCGTCGTCCTGGCGCTCGATGTCGGCAGGTGGAACCGTCCGAAGACCACGACGTTCAAGGAAGTCATCATCCGGATCAGGCTCCGGTTGGTCTGCGCCCGCCCGAGGACTCGAACCCCGGAACTCTGCCGATTGGGTACGGCGCACCTCTAGCCGTTGGGCAGCATCTGTACACCTGGCGAAAATTCGAGATGATGTGTCATCCGGAACTATTGGAAACTCAGCGCCTTATGGAGGCGACAGTGTTTGGTGATGGTGCGGGGCCCATTGCAATAGTCGTTGGCATACTTCTAGTTATCGCCTATTTCATACCAGCGATTGTCGCTTTCACCCGGAACGTACCGAATCGCGGATCGGTTCTCGTGATCAATCTGCTACTCGGGTGGACTGTTATCGGGTGGATTGTCGCGCTGGCGATGGCCGCAAGAAGCCAGTTGCCGCGCGCTACCAACTAGGCGTGCCCGCCCCCGGACTCGAACCGGGGAACTCTGCCGATTGGTTACGGCGCACCTCTAGCCGTTGGGTCAGCGGGCATGGTGTCGTCCTGGCGCTCATAGATGAGTCCGGACGACTTGGGGACCGCACGCGCTTACAACCCCGGTCAGCGCCCCGTCAGGGCGGTTACTGGTGGGCGGTGCGGTCCCCGGTTTAGCGTTGCCTCACGACTCCTGCGGCCACCCCTTCCGGGGTGCGTGGTGCACGGGCAACGCTTGTTCCGAGAACGGGCACTCTGTCCGCCCGATGCCCCGTTGGGTGGGTGCGCGGTAGTCCCGCTCTCGGAATCATCGGGAGAGCGGACGTTTCCCGCGCCCTTTCAGACGGTCGGGCTGTTCTCGCTCTCGGTCTTAAGGGAGAGCGGTGGTTTCCCGTCCGCCCCGTGGGCGAGCGGGTGACCGTTCCTCTCTCGGAATGGAAGGGAGAGCAGAGGTTTCCCGAGCCCCGCGGGGCTGTGCGGGGCCGTCTCCGGTCCCCCTTCCGAGCTGTAAGGGAGAGCGAGGGTTGCCCGTGGCCATACCGGTGTTGCGGTGTCGGCTGTGACCCCGGTTTCTCTTCTCTACTACTTTTTCTATGGGTTCCAAAAAATGCTGAAAGTCGTCACTCTCAACACCCTTCGCTCTCCGCTGTGGGGCAGCCCCGCCCGAGGGCGAGCCGGCGAGAGGTCCATGCGTCCGTGTGCGGGCAGCAGAAAGCCCCGGCGGTCCGTGAGGGACTACCGGGGCCGGTCGGTCTGGTCGTACTCCATCCCAGGACGAGCCTGTAAGGCACCAGCCCTACCCCGCACTCTCCATGTCGGTAAGGGGTCCAGTGAGCCTATCGGGGCCCTACGCGGTCACCAGCTCGCGGACCGGCTCGGCAGCCTTGACGGGCTCGACTAGGCGCACGCTCGCGCCCTCGGTCGGCTCGTCTCCGCGCGCTACCGACTCAAGCGCCGTTGCCTCTCCTGCGAGGGCTTCCGCGGCGGGGTCCAGCTCACCGGACATGGTGAACGTGACGCGCCGGACGTCGAGCTTGCGCCACCCGCCACGGACACCGCGCCGCACGTCGAGACGTACCCCCGCTTCATTCAGCATCGCTCGCCGACCTGCCGTGTCCTTCTCGGCCCACTCATGCGCGAACGTGCGGCCGGTCGGGGTGACGATGCGTTGTGCGTCGCGCTTCTCGCGGGACTCCAGGTCGGCTATCCGGTTATCCAGCGCATCCGCGCGTTCCTGCCACGCAGCGGCAGCGTGCCGGGACTTCTGCCGCCCCTTCTGTTGCTGGTGCTCGTTGAACTCGGCGAGCGTGGCGCGTAGCTCGGGCTCGGGGTCATAGCCCGGAATCTCGACAACGTGCGTCGTTTGGACGGGCCCGACCAGCCGCAGGAACTCGACGGATACGTACTCATCAACCCAGTCCCCCCGGATGTTCGCGGGAGCCTCGCAGATCTCGCCCCGGCTGTGAGCGCTGCACTTGTAGACGGGTGCCTGCTTGTGCGGCCCCTTGTTCAGGTACATACGGCCCCCACACGAGCCGCAGTGGATCACTCGCAACAACAGAGCGTTTGTGTCCTTCCGGTCCGGGTTTGCGACGCTGCGGGAGTCGAGAGTTGCGCCGATGCTGTCAAACTCCTCGCGGGTCATGATGGGCTGTTCCGTGTGCATGATGGGGTTGCCCTGTGCGTCCCTGACGGGCCTGGCTTGATGCATCTTCCAACCGATGAGCGTTTCGTTCCGGAGTATCTGCCTGATGACAGAGGGGGTCCATTTGAAGACCTCACACGCGGTAGGCGCCCCCTTGGCCCCGCCGGTCTTACCGCCCTTGGTGCGCTGCATCTTCACGGCCAAGTGATCGCGTGGGCTCGCCTTCTGGTCCACGTTGAGCCCCGCGGCGATTGCTGAGACGGTCTTGCCTTCCAACAGCTCTCGTACGATGCGCTCGATGATCGTTACGGCGTCCGGGTCGGGTACGAGCGTCCAGCCGACACCGCCGAACTCTGCGGGCATGGGGGCGGGCATGTAGCCGTACGGGGGGCGACCGCCACCACGCCACCGGAGCGGCATTCGGCGGATGGCTGCCATGGCCCCGGTAACACGGTCCTTGATGCTCTGCGACTCCACCTGTGCCGCAAAGGCGAGCATCATCATTTGGAACTCGGCCATGGGGTCCATGGGGTTGCGGAAGTCAAAGACCAACTTGCCCCCGCCGATGCCCTCGGCAAAGACCAACATCTTTCGGTGGTCACGGGCCCACTTCGCAAGCTCGTGCATGTGCGCCATCGACCGGATAGCGCGGTCAAAGCGCCACCGGACAAGCGCGTCGTACTCGTCGGGTCGGGCGAGCCACCCGCCGAGCTGCGGACGGTCGAACGGGCCGAACGTGGACGCGCTCACATCAAGGTCTACGGCCTCGCGGAGCGCGTCACCGGACCCAAAGTCGATGTTGAGTTCTGCCGCCACCCTGTCGTCGGCCCCGCGCTGACGCTCCGGGCTGGTGGTCTCGTCGGTCAGGACGGACAGACGGACACACCGCACGCCCCGAAGGGTCTCGGTGTAGACCGTGCCCGCGAGGGGGTTTCGGTGCTGCGGGGTTGTGTCCATACCCCCAGGGGAGAGCGAAGGGTTCCCGCTACCGTCCCTGACCAGCGTTGATGCCATCATGCCGACACTCCAGAACGTCTAGTTCTGAGTGTTGGGAGACGCGGAACTGCTGGACTTCTGGCTGGAGCGCTCATCGTTCGGATGAGCCGTGCGGGGGCGCTCAGCCGTTGAGTTCGGCCAGCACGCGCAGGGTGGCCGGGTCCGGAGCCGTGACCAGGAGGTCGGTGACCGGCCCCTTGCGCCACAACTCCAGCCGTTCTTTGATGCGTTGGCGCGGCCCGACGAGCGAGATCTCATCGGCGAAGGCGTCGGGCACCGCGGCGACCGCCTCCTGCCTGCGGCCCTGGAGGAACAGGTGCTGGATGTGCCGGGCCTCCTCCTCGAAGCCCATCCGGGCCATCAGGTCGGCATGGAAGTTGCGCGCCGCGTGCCCCATCCCGCCGATGTAGAAGCCGAGCATTGCCTTCACCGGCAGCAGCCCCTCCGCGACGTCGTCGCAGAGCCGCGCCCGCGCCATCGGCGCGATCATGAAGTCGTCGCGGAGCCCGGTCAGCGAGGCCGCGTACACGTCGGTGCGCAGCGGTGACCAGTACAGCGGCAGCCAGCCGTCCGCGATCTGGGTCGTCTGGGCGATGTTCCTCGGCCCCTCCGCGCCGAGCAGTACGGGCAGGGAGGCGCGCAGCGGATGGGTGATCGGCTTCAGCGGTCTGCCGAGTCCGGTGCCGTCCGGCCCGGTGTACGGGTGGGAGTGGAAGCGCCCGTCGAGTTCGACGGGGGCCTCGCGCGCCAGGACCTGGCGGATCACATCGACGTACTCGCGGGTGGCCGTCAGCGGGCTCTTCGGGAACGGGCGGCCGTACCACCCCTCCACCACCTGCGGCCCCGAGAGCCCGAGCCCGAGCATCATCCGGCCGCCGGAGAGGTGGTCCAGGGTCAGCGCGTGCATGGCGGTCGCGGTGGGCGTGCGGGCCGCCATCTGCGCGATGGCCGTGCCCAGCCGGATACGGGAGGTGTGGGCGGCGATCCAGGTCAGCGGGGTGAAGGCGTCCGAACCCCACGCCTCCGCCGTCCACACCGAGTCGTAGCCGAGATCCTCGGCCTCCCGGACCAGGGCGAGATGGCCGGGATCCGGGCCGCGGCCCCAGTATCCGAGAGCGAGTCCGAGCCGCATTCCGGTCCCTCCGACGGTATGTGACGATGCGTCAGATTGTTGGCGCCTGAGGGACTGTACGACAACGGCCCCCCGCCCGGAAGGGCGAGGGGCCGCGGGGTCGTGCGCGGACGTCAGCCGCGCTGGATGCCCGTGGTGTCCTGGAGGACGCCACGACGGCCGTCCTGCGTCTGGGCGATCAGGCCCGGACCGCGCTGCTCCACCGCGAGGTACCAGGTGCCCGGAGCCAGTTCGGCGATCGGGTTCGGCGAACCGTCCTCGCCGTACAGCGGACGGGCCACCGGAACGGCGAACCAGAACGGGGTGAAGTCGGCGGCCGGACCGCCGCCGCCCTGCGGAGCCTGCTGCGCCTGCGCGGCCTGCGGCTGGGCCGCGTCGGGCTGACCGGGCTGCGGCTGCGCACCGTACGGCTGGGGCTGACCCGGCTGCGCGCCGTACGGCGGCTGCTGGGCACCGGGGTAGCCGTAACCCTGGCCGGGCTGGGCACCGTACGGCGACTGGACGGCCTGCGCGGGACGCGGCGCACCGGCGAGCGGCGCCTTGAGCGCGGGGACGAGCGGACCGGCGACCGCACCGGCCGCCAGCACGATGGCCGCCAGCAGCCCGAGGATCATGCCCGCACCCGCGTCATTGGCGTCGATGGTCGTCCAGAACGCGCTCCACAGCGCGAAGACGCAGAACGCGGCACCGAACGGGGCCAGATCGAGACCCGCGACCTTGCGGCCCGGAGTGGCGCGACCGACGATCAGCAGCGCCGCACCGATGACACCGGCCAGGAAGATGCTCATCAGGAGCGAGAGCGAGTCCCAGGCGTTCGCGCTGTACTGGGAGCAGTCGACGCCCCGCGGGCAGTCGTAGCCGGAGAGGTCGAGGAATGAGGCGATGAACAGCACGACCGCTGCTCCGATCACCACGCCGTCGCCTCGAGTGAGGGAGCGGATATTCACGTGAAGGTCCTTAGTCGGTCGTCTCGTCGGGGCGGTCGTCGCTGCCGCCGTTGCGGCGGGTACGGCACGAAGCTCGGGGGCGGCTCCCCATCGTACGGATGAATCTATCGTCTGCCCGGCCCGGTTGTGCCCCGGACCGGAGCCTGGTCGGCTATCCCCCCAAATTCCCCCCAGGACTACCCCTTGAGGTAGCCGGTGATGCCGTCGGCCAGGCCCTGGGCGGCCTTCTGGCGCCAACTGCCGCTGGTGAGCAGGGCGGCGTCCTTCGGATCACGCATATTGCCGCATTCGATGAAGACTTTGGGCACGGTCGACAAATTCAGTCCGCCGAGATCCTTACGGGTGTCCAGGCCGGTATTGCCGCCGATGTAATTGGAAGGCGCAGTTCCGGTGGTCCGGAGGAAGTTGCCCGCGATCCGGGCGCCGAGATCGGCCGAATGTTCGACGATCTTCGAGGTGTCCGCCGCGCCGCCCCGGACAAGGGCCGGAAGAATCACATGGAAGCCGCGATTGCCCACCGCCGAACCGTCGGCGTGCACCGAGACCACCGCGTCGGCCCCGGCCTCGTTGCCGATCCGGGCCCGTTCGTCGACGCACGGGCCGAACGGGCGGTCGTTGTCGTACGTGAGTTCCACCTTCGCCCCCCGCGCTTCGAGCAGGTCGCGCAGCCGGTGCGACACATCGAGGGTGAACAGGGCTTCCGCGTAACCCGCGTTGGTGGAGGTGCCGGTGGTGTCGCACTCCTTGGTGCCGGTGCCGATGTTCACCTGGCGGCCGATCTCCCGGGTGTGCTCGCGGTTGCGCGGATTGTGCCCCGGGTCGATCACCACGGTCCGGCCGGTGAGCGGCCCCTTCGGCAGGGGCTTCGCGGACGCCGAGGACGTGGCCGGCTTCGGCTTGGGGCTCTTCGACGCGGACGGCGACACCGGGGCGGACGGGGAGAGCGGTGCGGACGTGTCGGCGCCGGAGCCCGGACGCGGCTGCGCGGGGGCCGCCCCGTCGTCGCCTCCGCCACCTCCTCCGCATCCGGCGAGGGTCAGGCAGAGGGAGGCCAGCGCGGCGGCGGCGAGCAGGGGCCGGGCGCGGCGGGTGGGGGGAACGCTGTCGTCGTACGGCACGCGGGCGATGCTATCGGGGCGGCTCAGATCCCCGTTCCGGTGCGCCGCAGGACACGGAGCGAGTCCGTCACCGACACCTCGGCGAACGCCCCGGAGGCCAGTGCCCGCTGATGGATCCGGTACGGGGCCTGTCCGCCGTCGGCCGGGTCGGGGAACACGTCGTGGATGACGAGCAGCCCGCCCGGCGCGACATGCGGGGCCCAGCCCTCGTAGTCGCCGCTCGCGTGCTCGTCGGTGTGCCCGCCGTCGATGAAGACGAGGCCGAGCTTTCCGCCCCAGACGGCCGCGACCTGCGGGGAGCGCCCCACGAGCGCCACCACGTGCTCCTCGAGACCGGCCCGGTGCAGGGTGCGCCGGAAGGCCGGCAGGGTGTCCATCCGCCCGACCTCCGGGTCCACCACGGTCGGATCGTGGTACTCCCAGCCGGGCTGCTGCTCCTCGCTGCCGCGGTGATGGTCGACGGTGAGCGCCGTCACACCGGCCGCGCGGGCGGCGTCGGCGAGCAGGATCGTGGACCGCCCGCAGTACGTCCCGACCTCCAGCAGCGGCAGCCCGAGCGCGGCGGCCTCGGCGGCGGCCGCGTACAGGGCGAGCCCCTCGTGTACCGGCATGAAGCCCTTGGCGGCCTCGAACGCGGCGAGAATCTCCGGCTTGGGCCCGGCTGCGGACTCGGCGGCCACGGGTTCCTCCTGGGGGGACGGCGGGGTGCGGAACGGCGCCCCATCGTGCCGTACGCCCCCGCCGAAGGGATCGGCGGGGGCGTACGTGGGGTGAGCCCGGGTCCGGGCGGCCCCCGGCGGAGCTGCGTGCTCGGGTCAGCAGCTCTGCCAGAGTCGGGTCATGACGCGGACGCCGAAGCGCAGGCCCTCCAGCGGGACGCGCTCGTCCACGCCGTGGAAGAGGCGGCCGTAGTCCAGGTCGTGCGGGAGCTTCAGGCCCTTGAAGCCGAAGCAGCGGATGCCCAGGTGGGTGAACGCCTTGGCGT
Source organism: Streptomyces sp. NBC_01433 (assembly GCF_026340105.1). Classification (NCBI taxonomy): domain Bacteria; kingdom Bacillati; phylum Actinomycetota; class Actinomycetes; order Kitasatosporales; family Streptomycetaceae; genus Streptomyces; species Streptomyces sp. NBC_01433. The sequence continues at coordinate 4,437,019 of NZ_JAPEPM010000001.1, forward strand.
CGGTGCCCCCCGGGTTGCAGTACGGGACGGGGTGGCCGTCCGGGTCCTCGGCGCGGACGGCGTCACACATCGCGTCGACCAGCGGGCCGTCGAACGTCGTCTCCATCGCGATGTCGTGGTTGACCCACTCACGGCTGACGGAGGGCAGCAGGAGCCTGTCGATCGTGTCGATCAGTTCCTGCTCGTGACCGGGGAGGAAGCGGCCGTCGACGCGGGCGGTGGCCTTCCCGGGGACGACATTGGTCTGGTAGCCGGCGTTGAACATGGTGGGGTTCGCCGAGTTGCGGAGCACCACCTGCATGAAGTCCGCGACCGGGCCCAGCCTGGCCAGGCCGGACTCGATGTCGTTCTCGTCGAACTCGACGCCGTAGAGCCGGGCGGCCTCCTCCAGCAGGGCGCGGACCGGTTCGATCAGCCGGATCGGGAAGGTCTCGCGGCCGATCCGGGTGAGGGACTCGGCGAGGTCGGTGACCGCGTTCTCGTCGTTGGGCGACGAGCCGTGGCCGGCCCGGCCGTTCGCGGTGAGCTCCATCCAGGCCATGCCGCGCTGGGCGTTCTCGATCGGGTACAGCCGGCGCGTGTCGTCGATGGCGAAGGAGAAGCCGCCGCCCTCGCCGATCGCCTCGGTGACCCCGGAGAAGAGGTCCGGGCGGTGCTCGACCAGCCAGTGGGCGCCGAACTTGCCGCCCGCCTCCTCGTCGGCGAGGAAGGCGAGCACCACGTCGCGGGCCGGCTTCGTGCCGGTGCGGGCGAAGTGCCGGGCGGTGGCGAGCATGACCGCCACCGTGTCCTTCATGTCGATCGCGCCCCGGCCCCAGAGGTAGCCGTCGCGGATCTCGCCCGAGAACGGCGGCACCTGCCACTCGGAGGCGTCGGCGGGTACGACGTCCAGGTGGCCGTGGACCAGCAGGGCGCCGCGGGTGGGGTCGCCCCCGGCGATCCGGGCGATGACGCTGGCCCGGCCCGGGGCGGACTCGACCAGTTCGGATGCGATGCCCACCTCGGCGAGGCGGCCCACCACCCAGTCGGCGGCGGCGCGCTCGTCGCTGGTCGGGTTGGAGGTGTCGAACCGGATCAGTTCGGCGCAGAGGTCCACGACCTCGGTCTGGGCCTGCTCGGAGGCGGGGGTGAGGGTCATGCTGCTCCTGCCGCAGTGGTCTCACGGGCTGCGGGGGCGGGGCTGCTGCCGTCCTCGTCGTCCAGGGTGGAGGTGCCGTACGGCTTGACCCAGCCCAGCAGGCCGAGGACGCAGTAGAGCAGGAAGGCGGTGGCCAGCGAGTTGAGGGCCGGGATGCCGCCGTCGTAGAACTTGCCGACACAGAACGCCACGACCCAGATGACCAGGGACATCGGCACCCAGGTGGGCGAGGTGCGCGGCAGGGTCTCGGCCTCGCGGGTGTCGTCCAGCGGCTTGCGCATCCGCTTCACGACCCAGTACTCGGCGACGATGATGCCGCCGATCGGCGGGATCATCACGCCCAGCAGGGAGAGGAACTCCGTGAAGTGGGTCATGATGCCGACCGCGGACAGGAGCGTGCCGACGATGCCGAGGACGATGGTGACGGCGCCGCGGTGCAGCCGCTTGCGGAAGACGACCTGGAAGAAGTTGACGACGCCGAGCGAGGAGCCGTACAGGTTCCAGTCGTTGATCTTCGCGGTGGACATCAGGACCACGATCACACCGAAGGCGCCCGAGGTGGAGAGCACGATGTGCGACACGTCGCTGGACTTCACCAGATGGCCGAGCAGCACACCGACCATGCCCACGATGTACTCGGAGAGGATCATCGAGGAGGCGCTCTGCACGAAGACGTGCGAGCCCTTGCGGTTGTAGCGGGTCATCTCCGGGGAGACGATGGCGCCGGTCATGTAGCCGCCCGCGATGGCGGTGGCGGCGACGGCGAGAGGAATCGTTTCGCCGGGCGGCGGCGAGTTGATCAGGTCGCTGATCGAGTGGTCGTTGAGCGTCGTGATGATCGACCAGGCGACCATCCCGAAGAACAGCGGGGTGACGATCTTGGCGAACAGGGCCATGTACTTGAAGCCGAAGATCACCAGGGCCGTGATGGCGACGCCCGCGATCACGCACCACATCCAGGACGGTCCGCCGACCAGCGCCGAGACGCTGTTGCCGAAGATCGTGTTCTGGACGCCGAACCAGCCGACGAGGCTGACCGCGATGACGAAGCTGACCAGTGCCGAACCGTTGCGGCCGAAGCCCGCCCAACGGGTGAGCATCGGGGTCGCCAGACCCTCGCGCATGCCGGCCAGACCGATCGCGAAGATCACGATCTCCAGGATCACCGCGCCGAGCGTGAAGGCGAGGAAGGCATCCCCGAAGGTCATGCCGACGCCGATGGTGGCGCCCAGCGTGAACTGGGAGATCGAGCCGGACTGGGCCAGCCACTGCAGGAGCATGGACCAGAAGCCGAAGCGCTTGTCGCGCGGGACCCGCGAGAGCGAGTAGTCGTCGCTGCCGATGCTCTTGGCCTCGGGGGCCGTGGCGCCGGCCTGGGGGGCGGATGCCATCAGGACTCCTGGGGGATGCGGCCGAGGGTCTGGAGGTGAGCCAGCGACCCGTAGCGGTTGACGAGGTTGTCGAACTCCACCGCGTCGTGGAAGTCCAGGTTCCCGGCGCCGAAGCCCTTGGCGACTTCCACGGCGTAGCGGGCGGCGGACGCGATGTCGCTCTCGTGACTCGCGCCCGTCTGGCAGCCCGGTACCGCGGCGGCCGAGGTGACCGCGAGACCGACGACCGGAGCGGCGGTCGCGGTGGCGGGCTGGAGAATCGAATTGATGTGGTGTGCACCGTTACCGTACGGCGTGATGTCCTGCGTGGTCACCGGGTATGTGACCAACGGCTCACCGGTCACCACGGCCAGCAGCTCGCCGAGCTGCTCGCTGACCCGGAGCACCCAGCCCTCCTTGACGGTGGGCGACAGGGCCAGGCCCTTGTGGTTGATGATCCGGTTGCCCTTGGTGGTGTCGATGGAGAGCACGGCCTCCATGTCGGCGGTCACCTCGTGCCGGTTCATCGTGGCGATGTCCACGGGCGAGCCCATGAACGGCACCGGGTCGTGCGGCTCGGTCGGCGCGTTCGGGCAGATGTGGGTGGCGACGATCACGTCACCGGGCAGCGCGTCGCCGCGACGGCGCATGTCGAGCAGCTTGGCCGCCGTGGCGATGGCGGCGGCCGCGCCGTCGGCGTCGGAGACCAGACCGGTCACCTCGGGCCGGGCGCCGATACCGCCGAGCCGGCCCACCACACCGAGGGTGCGGGCGCTGCCGCCCGACGTCCGGCCGCGGGAGCCGGGGATGCGGACGAGCACGAAGTCCGTCGAGCCCTGGTCACCCGTGACGGTGGTGACCTGTGCGGACGAGCCCTCGGCCCCCGCTGCGGCGTCGAGGTATTCGACGACCGTCTTGCCATTGACCTGGGGATCGTCCAGAAGCTCGACGATGTCCAGTACGTACTTCAACATGGGGGGCCTTTCTCCTGATCCTGACACCCGCCCGACGCTCGACGGGGGAGAGCGCGGGGCGGGGTGGTGAGGCAACATTCGGGATCGGATAGCGTTGAGCGCAACTGTTTCCCGTTATTTGCAATTCCGGTCTGAATGGTGAGATGACGATGGCCGAATTCGATCTGGACCGGCGTAAGCCCGCCGGGGCGCTGCAAACCGTCGACCGGGCACTCCTGGTGCTGCTCGCCTTCGAGCGCACCAGACCCGACTGGGGCGTCACCGAGGTCGCCGAGGAGTTCGGCTGGGACACCTCCGTCGCCCAGCGGCTGCTCGCCACCCTGGCGGGCCGGGGCTTCCTGGTCTCCGACCCGGCCACCCGCCGCTACCGCATCGGCCCCGCCGTACTGCGGCTCGGCCGGCTCTGGGAGCGCTCGGGCTCACTGGAGCTGCTGGCCGGTCCGGTCCTGGAGGAACTGCGCCGGACCACCGGCGACACGGTCCTGTTCTGCCTTCCGGACAGCTTCCACATGCGCTGCGTGGCCGCCGAGGAGGGCGAGACCGGGCCGCTGCGCTACTACCCGCTGGTCGGCGAGCTCTACCCGGCGCACGCGGGGGCGACCAGCAAGTCGTACTACGCCTATCTGCCCGACGAGCAGCGCCACCGGCTCTTCCGGGGCCGTCCCATGGCACGCTTCACGGACCGCACGGTCACCGAACCGGAACTGCTGGAAAAGGAGTTCATGAAGATCCGGGCCCAGGGCTACGCCTGGACGGTCGGCGAGTACGACACCGGGATCGCCACCGTCGCCGTACCGGTGTTCCTGGGGCGCGAGCCGTACGGGAGTCTCAGTCTCGGTGGCGGGGAGGACCGGTTCCAGGGGGCGCCCGAGGACCGGCTCGACGCGCTGCGCCACGCGGCCCAGCTGCTGGAGCAACGCCTCACCCACCCGCCGCAGCGGCCGAAGTCCCGCGCCCGGCGGCCCCGCACCACCTGACCGACCCGATGTGCCCGACGTACCCGAGGAACCCCGTGAATCTGCTTCTGCTCTCCAACTCCACCCAGTACGGCTGCGGTTACCTGGAACACGCCCTGGACACCGTCACCGCGTTCCTCCCCACGAACGCGCGACTCGCCTTCGTCCCGTACGCGCTCGCCGACTACACCGCGTACACCGCCCGGGTCCGCGAGGCCCTGGAGCCGTCCGGCATCATCGTGCGCGGCGTCCACGAGAACGCCGACCCGGGCGCCGAACTCGCCGCGTCCGACGCCGTGTTCATCGGCGGCGGCAACTCCTTCCGGCTGCTCAGCGTCCTCTACCGCACCGGTCTGCGCGAGGCCGTGCGCGACGCGGTACGGGGCGGGCTGCCGTACATGGGCGCCAGCGCCGGGACCAACATGGCCGCCCCGACCCTGCGCACGTCCAACGACATGCCCATCGTGCAGCCGCCGTCCTTCGAGACGCTGGGCCTGGTCCCGTTCCAGATCAACCCGCACTATCTGGACCCGGACCCGGCCAGCACCCACAAGGGCGAGACCCGCGAGGAGCGGCTCACCGAATTCCTGGAGGAGAACGACGTACCCGTGCTCGGGCTGCGCGAGGGTTCCTGGCTCCGCGTCGACGGGCGCCGGGCCCATGTCCAGGGCGCCCGCCCCGCCCGGCTGTTCACCCGCGCTGCCGAGCCTCAGGAGCTCCTGCCGGGGTCCGACGTGTCCCGGCTGCTCACGACAGCGCCGCGGTTCGACGCTCCGGTGCGCTGACCGCGCTCAGGACGAGATCGGTCTTCTCGGGGCGGCCGGTCGCCGGGGACGCCACCGGGCAGGCGCGCGGCGCGTACCCGGTGGCCGTGGCCGCCAGCACATAGCGGCCACCGGGCTCGGCAGCCAGGGCGTACCTGCCCTCGTCGTCCGCGACGGTGAGCCCGGCCTGCCGGCCCCTGGTGTCGATCAGCGTCACATTGGCGCGCACCACCGGCGCCCCGTCCGTGCCCAGCACCCGGCCGTGGAAGCCGCCCGAACCGGCGACGAGCACCGAGGCCGGGCCGGGGGCCGGAGCGGAGCCGGTCGTCGCGGCCGGTCCGGCGGTGGCGTGCGAGGCGGGTGCGGGCTGTGCGGTCTGCGCGTCGTCCGCGCTGCTCGCCAGCAGCACCGGACGTGTCGCCGCCCGCTGCGAGGGCAGGAACGCGGCCAGCACCAGACCGATCAGCACGGCACCCGTGGCGATCAGGAACGAGATCCGGAAGCCCTCCATGGAGGGGACTTCCGCCGGGCCCATCCGTACCGACGTGTTCGCCAGCACCATGCCGATCACCGCACTCGACACCGAGGTGCCGATCGAGCGCATCAGGGTGTTCAGACCGTTGGCCGCGCCCGTCTCGGACGGGTCGACGGCCCCGATGATCAGCGCGGGCAGCGAGGAGTAGGCGAGCCCGATCCCGGCCCCGAGCATCACCGAGATCACCACGGTCTGCCAGGCGGCACTCATCAGGCCGAGCCCGGCGCCGTAGCCGATCGCGATGATCAGCATGCCGAGCATCAGGGACACCTTGGGGCCGCGGCGGGCGGACAGCCGCGCGTACAGCGGGGCGACGAACATCATCGTCAGACCCAGCGGTGCCACGCACAGCCCGGCGACGACCATCGACTGCCCCAGCCCGTAGCCGGTCGACGCGGGCAGCTGGAGCAGCTGCGGCAGGACGAGCGAGACCGCGTAGAAGGCGACGCCGACCATGATCGAGGCGAGGTTGGTGAGCAGCACCTCGCGCCGTGCGGTGGTCCGCAGATCGACCAGTGGCGCGGGGCTGCGCAGCTCGAACAGGCCCCACAGCAACAGGATCACCAGGGACGTGGCGATCAGTCCGAGCGTGGGGCCCGAGGTCCAGCCCCAGTCGCTGCCCTTGGTGATGGGCAGCAGGAGGCAGACGAGCCCGAGCGAGAGCCCGAGCGCGCCGATGTGGTCGAAGCGTCCGGGGGCGCGCAGCGGGGGCTCGGGCACGAAGCGGACGGTGAGCGCCATGGCGAGCACCCCGAGTCCGGCCGCGCCGAGGAACAGGGCGTGCCAGTCGGCGTGCTGGGCGACGAGCGCGGAGGCGGGCAGGGCGAGTCCGCCGCCCACCCCGACCGAGGAGCTCATCAGCGCCATCGCCGAGCCGAGCCGCTCACGCGGCAGCTCGTCGCGCATGATGCCGATGCCGAGCGGGATGGCGCCCATCGCGAAGCCCTGGAGGGCGCGTCCGACGATCATCACGACGAGGTCGTCGGTGGAGGCGCATATGAGGGAGCCGATCACCATGACGGCGAGGCTGACCAGCAGCATCCGGCGCTTGCCGTAGAGGTCGCCGAGCCGGCCCATGATCGGGGTGGAGACGGCTCCCGCGAGGAGCGTCGCCGTCATCACCCAGGTGGCGTTGGACGGGTCGGTGTCCAGCAGGACGGGCAGGTCCTTGATGACGGGGACGAGCAGGGTCTGCATCACCGCGACGGTGATACCGGCGAACGCGAGTACGGGGACGATGCCGCCCGCACGCTCCTTGCCTGGATCGGGGAGTTCCCCGGCGTGCTGTTCGTTCGTCGTCCGTCGCATTCGTGTGGCCTCCGGGCAGCATCCTTCACCCGGGCTCCCCCCAAGTGTGTGCATCTTGAACGCTTTCGTACGGGCGCGGTATTCCGGTGAACGGGGCGCGAACGGGACACGGCTCGAAACGGCCGGTGTTCTGACCTTCCGTCATATTGGAACGTGTTCTACTCTTGCGCCGTTCCAGTGGCTGCGACCGGCGAGGATCCGCAATGGGCATCGGAATCACCGAAGAACATCACGCCTTGGCGCAGGCCGTACGGGGGTGGCTGGCCCGTGCCGTGCCGCCCGGGGAGATCCGCAAGATCCTCGACGAGGGAGCCCCTCCGGTCCCCGGCGCACGCCCGGCCCACTGGGCGAGGCTCGTCGAACAGGGCCTCCCCGGCGTCCATCTGCCCGAGGAGTACGGGGGTGGGGGAGGCGGACTCCTCGACCTCGCCGTCGTCCTCGAAGAGGCCGCCCACGGCTCCCTGCCGGGGCCGTACCTGGCGAGCGCGCTGACGTCCGCGGTGCTGTTCGGGGCGGTGCGCGATGCGGTGCCCGGGGTGGCGCCCGGGGCGGGGGATCAGGTGGCGTCCGCAGAGGTGCCCGAGGCGCGGGAGCGGGCGGGAGAGCGGGCGGGGGAGGAGCCGCAGGAGGAGTCCGGGGAGGAGTCCGGCGGTTCGGCGGCGCCGGAATCGGTGCGGGAACTCGTGCGCGCCCTCGCCACCGGCACCCGCGTCGGCGCGCTCGCCCTCACCCCCGGCACCCTCACCGCCGTCGCGGACGGGGACGGCCACCTCCTCGACGGCACGGCACCGCCCGTACTCTCCGGCGCCGAGGCCGATCTGCTGCTGCTCCCCGCCACCACCGCCGACGGCATCCGCTGGTTCGCCGTCGACGCCGCCACGGACGGACTGACCGTACGCCCGCACCGGGGCGTCGACCCGACCCGCACCACCGCCGGGATCCGGGCCGAGGCCGTACGCGTCCCGGCGCACCGCTCCGTGCCCGCCGACTCCGCGCTCGTCCGCGACCTCGCCGCCGTCCTGTTCGCCGCCGACGCCTGCGGAAGCGCCGCCCGGTCCCTGGCGACCGCCGCCGAACACGCCAAGGTCCGCGAACAGTTCGGCCGCCCCATCGGCCAGTTCCAGGGCGTCAAGCACCTCTGCGCCGACATGCTCGTCCGCCTCGAACAGGCCCGCGCCCTGACCTGGGACGCCGCCCGCGCCGCCGGGGAGAGCCCCGGCGCACGGGGACTGGCCGCCGCCCTCGCCGCGGCCACCGCGCTCGACGCCGCGTACAGCTGCGCCAAGGACTGCATCCAGATCCTCGGCGGCATCGGCTTCACCTGGGAGCACGACGCCCACCTCCAGCTGCGCCGCGCGGTGGTCGCCCGGCAGCTGCTCGGGTCCGGGGACACCCACCGGCTGCGGGCCGTCCGGCTCGCCGAAGGCGGTGCCCGCCGCGAACTCGCCCTGGAACTGCCCCCCGAGGCAGCCCGCCACCGGGCCGAGGCGCGCGCACACCTGGCGGCCGCCCAGGGCCTCGCCCCCCGTGACGCCCGCCGCGCCCTCGCCCCCACCGGATACGCCGCCCCGCATCTGCCCGCCCCGTACGGCCTGGCCGCCGGCCCCGTACAACAACTCTCCCTGCAACAGGAGTTGAAGGAACAAGGCATCACGCTCAGCGACCTCGGCATCGCCACCTGGGTGGTGCCCTCCCTCATCGCGTACGGGACGCGGGAGCAGCAGGAGCGCTACCTGCCGCCCACACTGAGCGGCGAACTCCTGTGGTGCCAGCTCTTTTCCGAACCGGGCGCCGGGTCCGACCTCGCCGCGCTGCGCACCAGGGCCGTACGGACCGACGAGGGCTGGCGCATCACCGGACAGAAGGTCTGGACGAGCGCCGCCCAGTGGGCCCACCACGGCATCCTGCTGGCCCGGACCGACCCGGACGCCCCCAAGCACCGGGGCCTCACCTACTTCCTGGTGGACATGAAGAACGCCCGGGGCATCGACATCCGGCCACTGAAGGAGATCACCGGGGACGCCCTGTTCAACGAGGTGTACTTCGACGACGTCCTGCTCCCCGCCGACGCGGTCGTCGGGGAGGTCGACGACGGCTGGCGCGTCGCCCGCAACACCCTGGGCAACGAACGCGTCCACATGGCCGACCAGATGACCTTCGACACCGGACTCGAAGCGCTGATCGCCCGCTCGGCCGAGCTCGACGGGGCGGGCCGGGCCCGCGTCGGCGCGCTCGCCGCGGAGGCCCACGCGCTGGCCTGCATCGGTCTGCGCACCACGCTCCAGCAGGTCGCGGGACAGGAGCCGGACGCCGGAGCCTCCGTACGCAAACTCGTCCAGACCACCCACCAGCAGAAGGTCGCCGAACTCACCCTCGAACTGCTCGGCCCGGCGGGCGCCACCGCCGAGGACGGCGCGGAACGGGCCGTGCACGGATTCCTCATGTCGCGCTGTCTGACCATCGCGGGCGGCACCACACAGGTCCAGCTCAATGTCGTCGCCGAGCGCATCCTCGGCCTCCCCAAGGACTGAAGGGCACACATGATGAAGGCGTACATCGTCGGCGTCGGGATGACGAAGTTCGAGAAGCCCGAGACCCGCGACTGGCAGTACTGGGACATGGCGAAGGAAGCGGGCACCAAGGCACTGGACGACGCCGGAATCCGGTACGACCAGGTCGAACAGGTGCCCGTCGGCTACTGCTTCCAGCCCTCCACGGCCGGACAGCGGGCCGTCTACGAACTCGGACTGACCGGCGTCCCCGTCTACAACGTCAACAACAACTGCGCCACCGGCTCGACGGCGCTCATGATGGCCCGGCAGTTCGTCGCGGGCGGGATCAGCGACTGCGTACTCGCCCTCGGCTTCGAGAAGATGGCGCGCGGCTCCCTCGGGGGCGGCGGCGCGGACGGCGGCGCGGCGGACTTCAAGACCTCGCCCGTCGCCCGGCACTACGGGATCATGGCCGCCGCCCACGGCTTCGAGATGTCGCCGCCCACCGCCCAGATCTTCGGCAACGCGGCCCGCGAGCACATGGAGCGGTACGGGACGACGGCGGCGCAGCTCGCGGCGGTCGGCGCCAAGAACCACCGGCACTCGGTGAACAACCCGTACGCCCAGTTCCAGGACCCCTACACGGTCGAGGAGATCCTCGCCGCCCGGACCGTCCACCGGCCGCTGACCAAGCTCCAGTGCTCACCCACCTCCGACGGCTCGGCCGCCGCCGTCGTCGTCTCGGAGCGCTTCGTCGACCAGCACGGTCTCGGCGACCGGGCGGTGGAGATCGCCGCCCAGGCCATGACGACCGACACCGGCGCGTCCTTCGCCTCCGGCACCTGCGTCGACGCCGTCGGGGCGCCCATGACGCGGGCGGCCGCGCAGCAGGTCTACGCGGCCTCGGGGCTCTCGGCCGACGACCTCGACGTGATCGAGCTGCACGACTGCTTCTCCATCAACGAACTCCTCACCTACGAGGCCCTCGGACTGTGCGAGGAGGGCGAGTCCGGAAAGCTCGTGGAATCCGGTGCCACCACCTACGGCGGCCGCTGGGTCGTCAACCCGTCCGGCGGGCTGATCTCCAAGGGCCACCCGCTGGGCGCCACCGGAATCGCCCAGGCCACCGAGCTGACCTGGCAGTTGCGGGGCGAGGCCGGGGCCCGCCAGGTACCGGGCGCGCGCACCGGCCTCGCGCACAACATCGGGCTCGGCGGAGCGGCGGTGGTGACCCTGCTGCGCCGCTGACCCCGAGGCGTGGTGCCGGGGCGTGGTGCCGGGGCGTGGTGCCGGGCGCCCCGGTGTGTACCGGAGCTGCGGTGCACACCGGTGCCCGGACCAGCGGCAAACCCGATGTACCGAGCGCCGGGTGCCTGGGACCATGACCTCCATCCCGATGTACCGAGCGCCGGGTGCCTGGGACCATGACCTCCATGGCTGACGTCTCCACACCCGTACCCACCCGCACCCCCACCCGAATAAGACCCCGCACCTGGGCCGTCGTGCTCGCGGCCTGCACCGGTCAGTTCCTGGTCATCCTCGACGTGGCGGTCGTCAATGTGGCCCTGCCGTCCATGCGGACCGACCTGGGGCTGAGCGCCCCCGCACTCCAGTGGGTCGTCAACGCCTACTCGATCGCGTTCGCCGGATTCATGCTGCTCGGCGGCCGGGCCGCGGACATCTACGGCCGCAAGCGGATGTTCCTGATCGGGCTCGGCCTGTTCACCGCCGCGTCGCTCGCGGGCGGCCTCGCCCAGGAGGGCTGGCAGCTGCTCGCCGCCCGCGCCGCCCAGGGGCTCGGCGCCGCCGTGCTCGCGCCCGCCACCCTCACCATCCTCACCGCAGCCGTCCCCGAAGGACCCGCCCGCACCAAGGCGATCGGGACCTGGATGGCGGTCGGGGCGGGCGGCGGCGCGGCCGGCGGTCTGATCGGCGGGGTGCTCACCGACGCCCTCTCCTGGCGCTGGGTCCTGCTCATCAATGTGCCGATCGGCGCCCTCGTCCTGGTCGGGGCCGCCCTCTGGCTGGCCGAGGGCCGGGCGGGCGACCGGCGCCGCGTCGACCTGCTGGGCGCCGTCCTCGTCACGGCGGGCCTGGCCTCCGTCGCGTACGGGATCGTGCAGACCGAGGCGGAGGGGTGGACGTCCCCGGCCACCCTGGTCCCCCTGCTCGGCGGGCTGTCGCTGCTCGCCGCCTTCGTCCTGGCGGAGGCCCGGGCGGCGGCCCCGCTGATGCCGCTGCGGGTGTTCGGCGTACGGGCGGTGTCCTCGGCGAACGTGGCGATGTTCCTGATCGGGTCCGCCACCTTCGCCATGTGGTACTTCATGACCGTGTACGCGCAGAACGTGCTGGGGTACACGCCCTGGCTGGCCGGGATCGCGCTGCTGCCCACGTCGGTGGCCGTCGTCATCGGCTCGAAGGCCGCCCCCCGCCTCATGGCGCGCATCGGCGCGAAGCGGCTGGCGGTGATCGGTGTGCTGGTCACCGCGGCGGGCTTCGGCTGGCAGTCGACCATGACCGCCGACGGCCCGTACGTCACCGGCATCCTCATCCCCGGCATCCTGATGATGGCCGGATCGGGACTCGCCTCCACGCCGCTGGCCGCCCTCGCCACCTCGGGCGCGGCACCCGGCGACGCGGGACTGGTCTCCGGGCTGGTCAACACCTCCCGCACCATGGGCGGTGCGCTCGGCCTCGCGGTGCTCTCCACGGTCGCCGCCGCCCGCACCGGCGGTGCCACGGGCGCGGCCGAGGTCACGGCCGGATACGCCCTGGCCTTCCGCACGGCCGCGGCGGTGCTGGTGGGCGGGGTCCTGATGATGCTGCTGTGGCTTCCGGGACAGCGGACCCGGTCCCGGCCCGCGAAGAGCTGAGGCCGAGGCGGCCGTTACTCGCCTCCGGCATTCCCGTCCCCGGCATTCCCGTCCCCGGCACCCGCGTCCCCGGCATCCTCGGCTCCGGCATCCTCGTCGGGCGCCTCCACCGGGAGTTCCGCCCGCACCACGAAGCCGCCCCGCGACCCCGGACCCGACTCCAGCCGGCCGCCCGCGACGGCGAGACGTTCGGTGAGCCCCTTCAGCCCGGTGCCGCCCACCGGGCGGGCGGCACCGGCGGTGCGGGCGCTGCCGTCCGGGGCCGGGCCGCGGCCGTCGTCCGTGACGGTCAGCCGGACCCGCTCGGGCGTGGAGTCGACGACGAACTCGCAGCGCGTCGCGCCACTGTGGCGTACGGCGTTGGTGACCGCCTCCCGGGCCACCCAGCCCAGCAGCGCCTCCGTCTGCGGCGCGAGCGGCGGACCCGTGCGGCGTACCACCGGTTCGATCCCGGCGGCCGTCAGCGCGGACCTGGCCCGGTCCAGCTCGGTGGCGAGGCTCCCCTCGCGGTAGCCGGTCACCGCCTCCCGGATCTCGGTCAGCGCCTGCCTGCCCACCGACTCGATGTCGGCGACCTGCGAGAGCGCGGCGTCCAGATCGTGCGGCGCGAGCCGCCGGGCCGCCTCCGACTTGACCACGATCACCGACATCGTGTGCCCCAGCAGATCGTGCAGATCGCGGGAGAAGCGCAGCCGCTCCCGCTCCACCGCCCCGCGGGCCAGCTCCTGCCGGGTGGCACGCAGCGCCATCACCGTCTCCGACAGGGTGAGGAGCGCGGCCGTCACCGCACCGGAGAGGAACGTCCCGTACCCGATGGTCCACGGCTCCGAGGCATGGTCGCCGCGCCACACGGACACCACGACCGCGGCACCGGAGAGGGTGATCAGGCCGATCGCGAGCCGACGGCCGCGCAGGATCGTGCCGCAGGCCAGCGACAGCAGCGGGAAGAACAGCAGCCAGCTGCCGCCGTAGCCGATCGCCAGCGCGAAGGTGATCGCGGCCATCGCGGCGAGCAGCCGGTACGAGGTCGCGCTCTCCCGCGTCCGTTCATTGAACCCTCTGAACACCACCGAGACGTAAAGGGAGTTGAAGGTCAGCAGTCCGAGGCCGCCGATCCACGGGTTGGGCGTCTCGCCCTGCCAGAGGTTGGAGAACGCGCCGAGCCCCAGCAGCAGCCAGGGCAGCAGCGTGTACGGTCCCGGCGGTCCGGGGCGCCGGCACGCACGCCGCTTCGCGCGGGCCTCCCGCCATCGCCCGGCTCGGGCCTTCACGAACTCGGTACCGGCCTTGGACATGTTCGCTCCCGTCACACGGTTCTCGCGGACCGACGGTACGAGAGCACCGCGTATCCGCCGAAGAGCAGCAGCCACCCGGTGAGCAGCGCGACCGACCCGGCGCCCGGCGCGTGCCCCGCGATCGCCGCCTGCCCGAGCCCGGCGAAGCCGTGGGCGGGGCTGTACTCGCCGATGGAGCGCAGCCACGCCGGGAACTCCGCGAGCGGGAACCACAGTCCGCCGACGACCGCGAAGCCCATCAGACAGGCTACGTTGACCACACCGGTGCCCTGCGGGGTCAGCCGGTAGCCGTTGCCGATGCCGAGCAGGGTGAACGGCAGCGCCCCGATCCACAGCAGCAGCACCAGCGCGGTCCACTGCCAGGCCGCCAGCCGCACCCCGTTGACCAGGGCACCGGCCAGCAGGACCGTCACGATGGTCGGCAGCACGGTCACCGAACCGCTGATCGCCCGGCCCGCGACGGCCCGGGACGGCGAGAGCGGGGTGATCCGCAGCTGCTGGAGCCAGCCGAGGGACTTGTCGGAGGCGATCCCGGTGCCGATGGCCATGGCGGAACCGAGTGCTCCGTACGCGGCCATGCCGACCATGGAGGCGGCCTTCCAGTCGCCGTAGTCGGCGCCGCCGCCCAGATTGGTGAAGAGCAGGTACATCATCACCGGCATCCCTGTTCCGAAGATCAGGAAGACGCTGTCGCGCAGGGTCCGCCGGATTTCGAGCACGATGTAGAGCAGCATCACAGGGTCTCCTCGGAGCGAGCGGCGGGGTGGGAAGCGGAGCCGGAACCGACGGGGCGGGAGGGGGAGTCGGCCGGTGCGGTCAGCGCCAGGAAGGCGTCCTCCAGCGTGGCCCGCGACACGCTCAGCCCACGGACGGCGCCGATCCGGGCCAGCTCGACGACGGTCGCGTCCGAGTCGTCCGTCCGCAGCAGTGCCCGGTCCGCGCGCACCTCGACACCGACGACACCGGGCAGCAGCTCAAGGCCGTCCGACGGCGCTCCGGCCAGGTCGAAGGAGACGAGGCTCCCGCCGGCCGCGCCCCTGATCCGGTCGCCGCTGCCGTCCGCGACGATCCGGCCCCGGTCGATGACGACGATCCGGTCGGCGTTCTCGTCGGCCTCCTCCAGATAGTGGGTGGAGAACAGGACGGTGTTGCCGCGCCCCGCGAAGGACCGCATCGACCGCCAGAACGTGCGCCGCGCCTCCACGTCCAGGGCGGCGGTCGGCTCGTCCAGCACGACCAGTTCCGGATCGCCCGCCAGCGCGACGGCGAAGCGGACGCGCTGGGTCTGGCCGCCGGAGAGTTTGTCGACGCGCCGGTCCGCGTATGCGGTGACACCCGCGAGAGCGAGCGCGTCCCCGACCGGCATCGGGTGCGGGTAGGTGGAGGCGACGAACCGGACCAGTTCGCGGACCGTCACCCGGGGGATGGGCCGCCCGTCCTGGAGCATCGCGCCCACCAGCCCGGCGCGTACCGCCTCGTCGGGGGAGCGGCCCAGCAGCCGTACCGTCCCGGAGTCCGGGTCGTTCAGGCCGAGCAGCAGGCTGATGGTGGTCGACTTGCCCGCCCCGTTGCGGCCGAGCAGGGCCACCGTCTCGCCGCGCCCGATCTCCAGATCGATGCCGTCGACGGCGCGTACCGCCGCCTCCGCCCGGCCGAATGTCTTGACCGTCCCGGTGAAGACCACCGCGGGCCCTCGCTCCGCTGTCCCCGTCGTCTGCTTCATGACCATGACGCTACGGAGCACAGGGGGGTGTCCGGCAGAGCCCCGTGTACGGACTCCGCGATGACAAATGTCATGGCCCGAACGTGCGCCCGGAGCCTTTGCGGCCAAGGTATCTGACATGGCGTCAGCAGTCTTCACAACGCCCGGAGGCTGCGTTATACATGGGCCATCGGCTAGAACGCGTTCTAGAACGGGCGTGCCTGCCGGTCCCGCACGACCTCGGTGCGGCCGACGGTGCGGACGGTCGCGCCGAGGTCTTCCCACCATCAAGGAGCAGCTTTCCCATGCCCATTGATGCCGTAGCGGCCGTCGCCGCCGAACCCCGCCGAGCCGAGATCGGCTGGGACCACAAGGACATCCAGCTCTACCATCTCGGCCTCGGCGCGGGCAGCCCCGCCACCGACCCCGATGAGCTGCGCTACACCCTGGAGTCCCGGCTCCAGGTACTGCCCAGCTTCGCCACCGTCGCGGGGGCGGGCACCGGCATGACCGGCGGCCTCTCCTCGCCCGGCGTCGATGTGGACCTGGCCGCCGTCCTGCACGGCGGCCAGACCGTACGGGTGCACCGGCCCATCCCGGTGCGCGGACGCGCCGTACAGACCTCGAAGGTCGCCGCGGTGTACGACAAGGGCAAGGCGGCCGTCCTCGTGCTGCGTACCGAGGCATCCGACGACGACGGCCCGCTGTGGACCAACGACTCCCAGATCTTCGTCCGCGGCGAGGGCGGCTTCGGCGGTGAACGCGGGCCCTCCGCCCGGCCGACCCCGCCGGACCGGGCCCCCGACCGCACGGCGGAGCGGGCGATCCGCGAGGACCAGGCGCTGCTCTACCGGCTCTCCGGGGACTGGAACCCGCTGCACGCCGACCCCGCGTTCGCCGAGCTGGCCGGCTTCGACCGGCCCATCCTGCATGGGCTGTGCACCTACGGCATGACGCTCAAAGCCGTCACCGACACGCTGCTCGACGGCGATGTGACCCGCATCGGCGCGTACAGCACCCGCTTCGCCGGAGTGGTCTTCCCCGGCGAGACCCTCCGCATCCGGATGTGGGCCGGGGACGGCCGGATCCAGGTCGCGGTGAGCGCCGTCGAACGGGACGACGCGCCGGTGCTCGTGGACACGCTCATCGAACACTCCTGAAAACGCCATGATTTGAGGGGAGCCGCACCATGCGCGCAGCCGTACTGCACGAGATAGGCCAGGACAAACTGGAAGTCCTCGACGACGTCGAGGCGGTGGGCTTCGGCCCCGGCAAGGTCAAGCTCCGCATCCGGGCCACCGGACTGTGTCACTCCGACGTCTCCGCGATGAGCGGCGTCCTCCCGCAGCCCGCTCCGTTCATCCCCGGCCACGAGGGCGCGGGCGAGGTCCTCGACGTCGGCGACGGTGTCACCGGGCTGAGTCAGGGGGACCGGGTCCTGGTCTGCTGGCTGCCCGCCTGCGGCGCCTGCCCGTCGTGCCGGCGCGGCCAGACCCAGCTCTGTCTGGCCGGCTTCATGAACGCGGGCACCCCCAACTTCAAGCGCCCCGGCGGCGATGTCTTCGGCTTCGCGGGCACCGGCACCTTCACCGAGGAGGTCGTCGTCGGCGCGGGCTGCGCGGTGCCGATCCCCGACGACGTGCCCTACGAGATCGCCGCGCTGATCGGCTGCGGGGTCACCACCGGCCTCGGCGCCGCCATCAACACCGCCCGGGTGGAGGCCGGTTCCTCGGTCGCCGTGATCGGCTGCGGCGGCGTCGGCATCTCCACGATCCAGGGCGCGCGGGTCCAGGGCGCCGCCCAGATCGTCGCCGTCGACCCGGTCGCCTCCCGGCGCGAGGCCGCGCTGAACTTCGGCGCGACCGAGGCGGTGTCCCCGGACGAACTCGCCGACGCCAAACAGCGGATCACCGGCGGCGAGGGCTTCGACTACGTCTTCGAGGTCGTGGGCAAGTCCGCCACCGCCCGCACGGCGTACGAGACCACCCGGCGCGGCGGCACGCTCTGCGTCGTCGGCGCCGGAGCGATGGACGACAACTTCCAGGTCAACATGTTCGAGCTGTTCTTCGACGAGAAGCGGATTCTGCCCTCCATGTACGGGGGCGGGGACGTGCTGCGCTCCTACGAGCGGGCCATCGCGCTCTGGCGGGCGGGCCGGATCGACCTCGCCTCGATGATCACTCACCGGGTGCGGCTGGAAGGGATCAACGACGCCCTGGACCAGATGAGGACCGGCGAGTCGCTGCGTACCTGCGTCGAACTCTGACGTCCGCCCCCGCTCCCACCGGTCGAGCCACTCAACGACCTTATCGAGCCACTCAACGACCTTGAGGACCGCGATGTCACTACCCCTGGACGGACTCTCCGCCATCGTCACCGGCGCGGGCCGGGGCCTCGGACGCGCCGAAGCCCTGGAGCTGGCCCGGCTCGGCGCGGCCGTCGTCGTCAACGACTACGGACAGCCGGGCCGCGACGGCTCCGGCGAGGCCTCGGCGGCCCCCGCCGAGGAGGTCGCCGCCGAGATCCGGGCGGCGGGCGGCCGTGCGGTCGCCCACCTCGGCGACGTCTCCGACCACGAACAGGCCCGCGCCCTGGTGGACCTGGCCGTGTCCACCTACGGGAAGCTCGACGTCCTGGTCAACAACGCGGGCATCCTGCGCGACCGGATGATCTTCTCGATGACCGAGGACGAATGGGACTCGGTCGTCCGGGTCCACCTCAAGGGCCACTTCAACACCACGCACTTCGCCGCCGCCCACTGGCGCACCCGCTCCAAGGAGTCCGGCGGCCCCGTCTACGGGCGGATCGTCAACACCTCGTCGGAGGCGTTCCTCGCGGGCTCGGCCGGGCAGCCGAACTACGCGGCGGCCAAGGGCGGCATCGTCGGCCTCACCACCTCCACGGCCCTGGCCCTGGCGAAGTACGGCGTCACCGCCAACGCCATCTGCCCGCGCGCCCGTACGCGGATGACCGAGGACGTCTTCGCGGGCTTCCAGGAACCGGCCGACGGCACGCTCGACGCCCTGGCGCCCGAGCATGTCTCGCCGCTCGTCGGCTATCTGGCCTCCCCGGCGGCCGCCAAGGTCAACGGGCAGCTGCTCGTGGTCCACGGCGGCATGGTCGCGATCGTCGAGCGCCCGAAGGTGGCGGCGAAGTTCGACGCGGCGAAGGAGACGTTCACCTTCGACGAGCTGGACGGGCTGATCACCCCGTACTACGAGGACCGCCCCCCGAACGAGACGTTCGCGGCGGCCGAGGTACTGGGTCTCAAGCGGGGATAGGCGGGCCCGGACGACGAACGGGGCCCGCACCGGCCGGACGGCCGGTACGGGCCCCGCACATCTCTCGTCGCTCGCGGCTTGTCGCGCAGCGCGGCCTCAGGCCGCTCTGCTCCCCCCTTCGGAGGGACGGCGGTGGCGGCCGTGCGGCTGCGCGGCCGTGTTCTCCATCGACGTACCCCCTCGGTGCTTTCCGGAGCCGCCGGTTTCGTCCCGGTCCGAGTCCGCCCCCGGCGGACGCGTCTGGGTCGTGTCTGTTCGGGCTTCAGACATGTGGGAAGTCACCCCGTTGTGATCGCACTTACTTGTTGTCACAAGCCCCGCCCCCGCCACCGACACGGTCACCGTCGGCACCCGCCCGGTGCGGCTGCGTAGCCCAGGCTGCGAGTTTAGACCGATGCGGTACGCCCCTTGAGAGGCGCCTGCCCCAGGGGAACCGGCCTGCACATCACAGGACCGGCAATCGCCGCGGATGGTTGCGTTCCGGTCGGGTCCCCGGTTCCGGGTCCCGCCCCGTTCCCGGCCGCCGGGTCCGTAGGCGCGAGGCACGGCTCCTCGTCCGACGGAGCCTCCAGCAACGCCACGGCGCACCGGGTCCCGGGCTCCGCGCAGGGCAGGTGCAGCATGCCGTCCCGGCTCCAGAACCCCGCCCCGGCCAGCCAGCCCCGCGGTGCGGCGAACTGGTGCAGCCGACGGCCCGCCGGGCGCCAGACCCCCACCCAGCTGCCCGCCGCCCCATCGATCCGCAGCCCCACGGCGCAGCTCTCCGGCATCAGCATCTGCCCCGGCTGAACGGCGAACGGGGTCACCGCGACATCCGCCGGACGCAGGCACTCCGGGAACCGGACGGGCAGGCAGCTGCCGAGCACACCCCAGCCGAGCCGGTCGTGCCCCGGCGCGTCCGACCGGAGCAGCAGCAGCCCGCTGTCCGTGTCGGCGAGCAGCAGCCGGTCGTCGCTGTCCGGCGTGATCTGGAGCAGCGGCGTCACCTCACCGCCCCGTCCCAGGTCCAGGGCGACCGCCTTCACCGGCCCGCCGTCCGGCGGCTGCCGGTCCAGGGCGAGCATCCGGCCCGCCCGGTCCAGCCAGACCCCGCCGGAGCAGTGGCCCGGCACATCCGTGATCCTCTCCGGCCCGAAGGCGCCGCCCGCCACCAGCCAGAGGGCGGTGGAGCGCTCACCGGCAGCCAGGGCGTACACGCTCCGGCCGTCGGGCGAGGGCGGCAGCAGCGTGAGATCCGCGCATTCGACGGCTCCCAGCGGGAGTTCGCCGGTTCCGGGCCCGGTCGGGTAGAGCAGCGAGAACGCCTGGAGGTCCGCCACCCGCCGCCGGATCAGCACCCGCCCGTCGGCGAGCGGCACCACCTGGGAGTCCGGCTCCTCGGGCTGGTCGAGCGGGAGGGGCACCGCGTAGGGCTCGGGCCCGTCGAGCGTCCAGCGCTCGGGGTACCAGGCGCGCTCGGCGGGGTGCCCCGGTGCGGCGGTGAGCCGGGCGGCGTACGAGGCGTCGGCGGTGAGGACGAAGGCGCCGGACGCGTCGGCCGCACCGAAGGCGTCGGACGCGCCGAGCCCGTCGTACCCACCGAGCCCGTCGCACGCGCCGAGCCCCTCGTACGCGTCGCGCGTTTCCGGTTCACCGAGCGCCGCCGTCGGCGCACCGGGTTCTTCCGGCTCTCCGGACTCCTCGGGTACAGGTTCCACCGTCGCGGCGGCCCCGGCGGTCTCGCCTTCGATGGCACAGGCAGTCATGGACTCGTCACCTCCGGCAACCGAAGGTAGTTTTCGCACTTCCTGCCGAACAACACCAGACCGCGCACTTCACACATAAGGGTGGCGATGCCCGGATTCGCCTGAGAAAGAGGGGGTGGTTGTGCTTCGGGAGGTGGCCGTGGCTAAGGTTAGGCATCCCTAAGCAGCACCTGTATGACCCACAACTGGAGCAAGTGATGTCCCTTCGACGCCGCGGCACCGCCGCAGTCGGCCTGGCAGTGGCCGCCGCCCTCTCCCTCTCCGCCTGCGGGAGCGGCGACGCCGGTTCGAGCGACTCGGCCAAGACCGACGCCGGTGGCGACAAGAAGGCGGCCGTCGCCACCGGCGGCAAGGACTTCGGCGACGCGGCGAAGAAGACGGCGGAGTACGGGACGGACGCCAAGGCCGGAGAGTTCCCCCGTACCCTCACCCACGCCATGGGCAAGACGGAGCTCAAGTCCGCCCCGAAGCGCGTCGTCGTCCTGGACGTCGGCGAGTTCGACAACGTGGTCTCGCTCGGTGTGAAGCCGGTCGGTTTCGCCCCCTCCGAGGGCGACGCGGCCATCCCGTCGTACCTGAAGAAGGACGCGGGCAGCCCCAAGAACGTCGGCACGATCAACAACCTCAACCTTGAGGCCATCGCGGGCCTCAAGCCGGACCTGATCCTCGGCAGCCAGCTGCGCGCCGCGGACAAGTACGACGAGTTGTCCAAGATCGCGCCGACCGTGTTCTCCATCCGTCCGGGCTTCACCTGGAAGGAGAACTACCTCCTCAACGCCGAGGCGCTGGACCGGACCGCGCAGGCGAAGACCGAGCTGGCCGCCTACGAGGCGAAGGCCAAGAAGCTCGGCACGGACATCGGCCCGAACAAGCCGACCATCTCCATGGTCCGCTACCTGCCGGACAAGATCCGGCTGTACGCCAAGGCGTCCTTCATCGGCACGATCCTTGAGGACACCGGCCTGCCGCGGCCCAAGAACCAGCAGATCGACGACCTCGCCGCGGAGATCAGCCCGGAGAAGATCGACGAGGCGGACGCGGACTGGATCTTCACCGGTGTGTACGGGGACGTGAAGGCCACCAAGCGCGACACCGCCCAGTCCAACCCGCTGTGGAAGAACCTCAAGGCGGTCAAGGCCGGACAGGCCAAGGACGTCTCCGACGAGACCTGGTACCTCGGCCTCGGCGTCACCTCGGCGAACCTGGTCCTCGACGACCTGCGCGCCGACCTCGTCAAGTAACCGGCCGCGGAGCGATGTGACGTAACGACGTGACGTAACGACGTGACGTAACGACGCGTGTCCGGTCGCCGGTCCTGGTGCACAGG
This sequence comes from Streptomyces sp. NBC_01433, assembly GCF_026340105.1. NCBI lineage: Bacteria > Bacillati > Actinomycetota > Actinomycetes > Kitasatosporales > Streptomycetaceae > Streptomyces > Streptomyces sp. NBC_01433. The sequence goes on from NZ_JAPEPM010000001.1 coordinate 4,458,779, forward strand.
TCCGGCGGCCATGGACGCCGGGGCACGGGGGACAGGTAGCCTTTCCCCCGTGCCCCGTCTGTCTGAAGTCATCGCCGCACTCGACGCCCTCTGGCCCCCCGAGCGGGCCGAGGGATGGGACGCGGTCGGAACGGTCTGCGGCGATCCGGCGGCGGAGGTCGACCGGGTGCTGTTCGCCGTCGACCCGGTGCGGGAGATCGCCGACGAGGCCCTGACCCTCGGCGCCCAGCTGATCGTCACCCATCACCCGCTCTATCTGCGGGGTACGACGACGGTCGCCGCCGATACCTTCAAGGGCCGGGTCGTGCACACCCTCATCAAGCACGACATCGCGCTGCACGTCGCGCACACCAACGCGGACACCGCCGACCCCGGCGTCTCCGACGCCCTGGCCGGCGCCCTCGACCTGCGCGTCACGGGCCCCCTCGTACCGGACCCGGCCGACCCCGAGGGCCGCCGCGGGCTCGGCCGGATCTGTGAACTCGACCACCCCGAGACCCTCGGCGCCTTCGCCGCCCGCGCCGCCGCCCGGCTGCCCGCCACCGCGCAGGGCATCCGGCTGGCCGGCGACCCGGAGGCGCTCGTCCGCACCGTCGCGGTCAGCGGCGGCTCCGGCGACAGCCTCTTCGACGCGGTCCGCGCCGCGGGCGTCGACGCCTACCTGACCGCCGACCTGCGCCACCACCCGGCCTCCGAGGCCGTCCAGCACTCACCGCTCGGCCTGGTCGACGCCGCGCACTGGGCCACCGAATGGCCCTGGTGCGAGCAGGCCGCCGCGCAGCTCGACGCGATTTCCGACCGCCACGGATGGGACCTGCGGGTCCATGTCTCGAAGCAGGTCACCGACCCCTGGACCACCCACCATTCCTCTGGAGCCCCCAACTGAACGCCGCGCCCGCCGACCAGATCCGACTTCTCGACGTCCAGGCCCTCGACGTACGTCTCTCCCAGCTCGCCCACAAGAGCAGGTCGCTGCCCGAGCACGCCGAGATCGAGTCGCTCAGCAGCGACCTCGCCCAGCTGCGTGACCTGCTGGTCGCCTCCCAGACCGAGGAGAGCGACACCACCCGCGAGCAGACCAAGGCGGAGCAGGACGTGGACCAGGTGCGCCAGCGCGCCGTCCGCGACCAGCAGCGGCTGGACTCCGGCGCGGTGTCCTCGCCCAAGGACCTGGAGAGCCTCCAGCGGGAGCTCACCTCGCTGGCCAAGCGCCAGGGCGACCTGGAGGACGTCGTGCTCGAAATCATGGAGCGCCGCGAGTCCGCCCAGGAGCGGGTCACCGAGCTGACCGCGCGGGTCTCGGCCGTCCAGGCCAAGGTCGACGACGCGACCGCCCGCCGGGACGCCGCGACGAAGGAGCTGGACGACGAGGCGGCCGGTATCGCCAAGGACCGCGAGGTCGTCGCCGAGATCATCCCCGCCGACCTGCTGAAGCTGTACGACAAGCTCCGCGCCCAGCAGGGCGGGGTCGGCGCCGCCCGGCTCTACCAGCGCCGCTGCGAGGGCTGCCGTCTCGAACTGAACATCACCGAGGTCAACGACGTGAAGGCCGCGTCGCCCGACACGGTGCTGCGCTGCGAGAACTGCCACCGCATCCTGGTGCGCACCTCGGAGTCGGGCCTGTAATGACCGCTGTCCGCCGGCTTGTCATGGAGGCCGACGGCGGTTCCCGGGGCAACCCGGGGCCCGCCGGTTACGGTGCCGTCGTCATCGACCCGGTGACCGGCGAGACGCTCGCCGAGGCCGCCGAGTACATCGGCGTCGCGACGAACAACGTCGCCGAGTACCGGGGCCTGATCGCCGGTCTGGAGGCAGCGAAGGCGCTGTTCCCGGACGCGCCGGACGGCTCCGTCCAGGTGGCGGTCCGGATGGACTCCAAGCTGGTGGTCGAGCAGATGTCGGGGCGCTGGAAGATCAAGCACCCCGACATGAAGCCGCTCGCGGCGCGGGCCGCCGGGATCCTTCCGGCCTCCTCCGTCACGTACGAGTGGATCCCGCGCGCGCGGAACAAGCACGCGGACCGGCTCGCCAACGAGGCGATGGACGCGGGCAGACGGGGCGAGCGGTGGGAGCCGTCGTCCTCGACGGCGGACCTGGACACCCCCCGTTCCCGTGACCCGCTCGACCTGCCCGCGGCGTCGGGCCCGCCCGGCGACGCGGCGGCCGGTGCGGCGAAGGCCCGCGCGGCCCTGGCCGGGGCCCGCGCCCAGGCCCCGGCGGCCACGGTCCGCAACGGGGCGGCACAGCCCCCGGCAGCGGCGGCCCGCAACGGGGCAGCTCAACTCCCGGCGGCCACGGCCTCCGCACGGGACCCCGCCGCCACGCCGCAGGTCGGCTGGGGCGTCGCCCCCGACCTGGGCGAGCCCGCCACGTTCGTCCTGCTGCGGCACGGTGAGACCGCCCTCACCCCCGAGAAGCGGTTCTCCGGCAGCGGCGGCACCGACCCCGAGCTCTCCGCCACCGGCCGGGACCAGGCTGCCCGTGCCGCCGAGCACTTCGCCGCACGGGGCACGATCCAGGAGATCGTCAGCTCACCCCTGCGCCGCTGCCGCGAGACCGCCGCGGCGGTCGCCGCCCGCCTCGGCCTGGAGGTCCGGGTCGAGGACGGTCTGCGCGAGACGGACTTCGGCGCCTGGGAGGGTCTGACGTTCGCCGAGGTACGTGAGCGCCACGGCGAGGACCTCACCACCTGGCTGACCTCGCCGGAAGCGGCCCCGACCGGCGGTGGCGAGAGCTTCGTCGAGGTCGCCGAGCGGGTCGCGGCCGCGCGCGACGGCCTGATCGCCCGCTACGCGGGCCGTACGGTGCTCGCCGTCACCCATGTCACCCCGATCAAGACCCTGATCAGGCTGGCCCTGGAGGCCCCGCCGCGGTCCATGTTCCGCATGGAGCTCTCGGCGGCGTCGATCTCGACGGTGGCCTACTACGGGGACGGCAACGCGTCCGTACGCCTGCTCAACGACACCTCGCACCTGCGCTGAGGGCTGTCCCCGGCGTTCAGCCGCGAGGGCCGCGGCCTCAGCCGCGCAGCGTCGCCCGGGTGCAGCGCCGCCTGGGCGCTCAGCCGCGCGGCGCCGCCGCGCTCAGCCGTACGGGGTTGCGTCCTCAGCCGCGCAGGGCCGCCGCCTCGGCCGCCAGCCGCTCCACCCGGGCCCAGTCCTTCGCCGCCACCGCGTCGCCGGGGACCATCCAACTGCCGCCCACGCAGCCGACGTTGGGCAGGGCCAGATAGGTGGGGGCGGAGGCGAGGGAGATCCCGCCGGTGGGGCAGAAGCGGGCCTGGGGGAGCGGTGCGGACAGGGCCTTCAGATAGGCCGTGCCGCCCGCCGCCTCGGCCGGGAAGAACTTCATCTCCGTGACCCCGCGCTCCAGCAGTGCGACGACCTCGGAGGTCGTGGAGACGCCCGGCAGGAACGGCAGCCCCGACGCCTTCATCGCGTCCAGCAGCGCGTCCGTCCACCCCGGGCTGACCAGGAAGCGGGCCCCGGCGGCGACCGTGTCGGTCACGTTGCGCGCGGAGATCACCGTGCCCGCGCCCACGACCGCCCCCGGGACCTCCGCGGCGATGGCCCGGATCGCGTCGAGCGCGGCGGCCGTCCGCAGCGTCACCTCGATGGCCGGGAGCCCGCCCGCGACCAGGGCCCGCGCCAGCGGCACCGCGTCGGCGGCGTCGTCGAGGACGACGACGGGCACGACAGGTGCGAGGTCCAGCACGGAGGCGGACGGGGCGGCGGGGGCGGCGGAGGGCGCGGAGGAGGTCATGGGGTCATCCTGCGCGCACCCAGCGTTCTATGCAACGAGCGTTGCGCATGATGCAACGACATGGTTCTCATGGCATGGTCCTGGGGGCGGTCAGTGAATCTCCGTCACCACGACGTCGAGCGCCCACGCCTGCCCGGCCCGAGCGGGGGCCGCGGCCTCGACGACGTACCCGAGATCCCGCAGCACCTCCACCAGTTGGGCCGGGCCCTTCGGCCGCGCGCCCGCCACGAGCAGGTCGCGGACGATACGGCCCTTGGTCGCCTTGTTGAAGTGGCTGACCACGGACCGCTTCTCGACCCCGTTCACCAGCTGGGAGTGGAGCACCCGCACGCTCGCCGTGCGCGCGGCTACCTCGCCCTTCGGCTTCCACGCGGCGGTGTACGCGGACGACCGCAGATCCAGGACGAGCCCGTCCCCGGCGGCCTCCGGCATGACCGCGTCCATCGGAGCGCGCCAGAACCCGCCGAGAGCGCCGAGGCCCGGCAGCTTCACTCCCATCGAGCAGCGGTACGAGGGAATCCGGTCGCCCACCCGCACCGCGCCCCACAGCCCGGAGAAGACCAGCAGCGACTTTCCGGCCCGCCGCCGGGCCGCCGCGTCCAGCGACGCCAGGTCGAGCGCGTCGTACAGCACGCCCGTGTAGACCTGCCCGGCCGGACGGGTGCCGGCCGTACGCAGCTCCACGTTCTTCGCGATCTCGCCCCGCAGCCCCTCGCTCAGCCCGAGCACCTCACGGGCCTTCTCCTCGTCCGCCAGGCACAGCTCGACCAGCTCGTCGAGGACCGCCGCCCGCGCGTCGGCCAGGCCCGGCAGCGACAGGGACTCCGGCTTCAGGGGTGCTCCGCGCCCCGAGGCGGCCTTTCCTTCGGAGGGCGGCAACAGCACGAGCACGGCGGTTCTCCTTCGTACGCAAGCAGAGGACCCCGGCCTGCGCGCAGGGCCCTCGGCAAGGGTACGGGGCGCGGCCACGCCCACGGGGACACGGAACGACGACCGCCCTCGCGCCTCGGGAACCTCCGGCCGCGGGCTCCGCCGTACCTCCGGGATGCCGGTTGTCCCGCCCCGCCATACGCTCGGTCCATGCCCCGCCGCCATCTCCATATGACCGGAGCGGCCGACACCGCGCTGGGGACCGCTCTGCGTGCCCTGCGCACCGAGCTCGGCGTCCCCGGGAAGTTCCCCGCCGATGTGCTGGCCGAGGCCGGGCGGGTGGCGAAGGACCCGGATGTGTCGGCGCACGAGGACGCGACGGACCTGCCGTTCCTCACGATCGACCCGCCCACGTCCGCCGACCTCGACCAGGCGATGTACCTGGAACGCCGCAAGCACGGCTTCCGGGTGCACTACGCCATCGCGGACGTCGCCGCGTTCGTCCGGCCCGGCGGCGCGCTGGATGCCGAGGCCCACCGCCGGGTGACGACGCTCTACTTCCCCGACGGCAAGGTGCCGTTGCACCCCACGCCGCTCTCGGAGGGCGCCGCGAGCCTCCTGCCGGGGGAGACCCGCCCCGCCGTGCTCTGGCGGATCGACCTCGACACGGAGGGGCGCGCCGTCGGCACGGAGGTGCGCCGGGCTCTCGTACGCAGCCGGGTCAAGCTCGACTACGAGGAAGCCCAGCGACAGATCGACCGGGGCACGGCCGAGGAACCCCTCGCCCTGCTCAAGGACATCGGGCGGCTGCGCGAGGAGCGGGAGATCGCACGCGGCGGCATCTCGCTCAATGTGCCCGAGCAGGAGATCGTCGAGCACGCGGGAAGCTACGGCCTCAAGTACCGCGTTCCGCTGCCCGCCGACGGCTGGAACGCCCAGATCTCCCTGCTCACCGGCATGGCCGCCGCCCGGCTCATGACCGAGGCGGGCACCGGCATCCTCCGCACGCTGCCGGTCGCCCCGGACGGTGCCGTGGCCCGGCTGCGGCTGTCCGCCCAGGCGCTGCGCATCGACTGGCCGCATCACGTTCCGTACGCCGAGGTCGTCCGCTCCCTCGACCCGAGGAAGGGCAACCACGCCGCGTTCCTCCAGGAGTGCACCACGCTGCTGCGTGGCGCCGGATACTCGGTCTTCGAGCACGGCGAACTGCCCACGCCCGCCGTCCACGCCGCCGTCGCCGAGCTCTACACCCACTGCACCGCGCCCCTGCGCCGGCTCGTCGACCGGTACGCGGCCGAACTCTGCCTGGCGGCGGTCGAGGGACACGAGCCGCCGGACTGGGTACGGGAGGCACTCCCCGCCCTCCCGAAGGAGATGGCCGACGGCACGCGCCGCGCCAACACCGTGGAACGCGGCTGCGTCGACCTGGTCGAGGCGGCGCTGCTCAAGGACCGGATCGGCCAGATCTTCGAGGCGTACGTCATCGACGTGAAGGACCACGAACCGGCCGTCGGCACCGTCCACATCGACGACCCGGCGATCGTGGCCCGCATCGAGGGCGGCACCGCAAGCCTCCCGCTGGGGGAACGCCTGCGCGTCCGGCTCACCCAGGCGGACCCGGGCTCGGCGAAGGTCCTGTTCGCCCCCGCGTGAGGGCGGCGACCGCGGTACGCGGGTCGTCGGCGTGGAAGCGGAGCGTGCGGACGAGGCCCCGCCCACCGAGCGGCCGCACGAACCCCGTGGGTTGCGTCAGCTCCACCGTCACCGTCGTCTGACCGCCGACCCCGATGTCGAGCGCTCCGTCCGGGTGCAGTTGGACCGGTCGGCCTTCGCAGTGGCGTCGCTCGATCCGAGCGGCGGCGACCGTGGCGGCGGGAACCCGGAGGTCGAACAGCCCTCCGTAGCGCACGCGCAGCGACCCGTCGGGGTCCACCACGTGCGGCCGGGTCACGCAGGCCGCGTGGAGGCCGAGGACCAGCAGCACGCCGTAGACGCCCAGGACGAGCAGGACGGCGTGCACGAGGGGCCAGGGGATCACCAGGGCCAACAGTGCGGTCTCGACCAGGGAGACGAGGGCCAGCCCGCACAGCGTCGCCGTCTGCGGCCCGGTGTACCGGACGGCGAGTGCGCCTTCGGGCACCTGGTGGCGGCGCCGCAGGACCCACATACCGAGACTGTGCAGGGCCCGGACCTCATGGGCGAGGAGGCGACGTACGACGACGGGCACGGCGGCGCGGAGCGCGTCGCGCAGGGCGTCCCGGCGACCGGAACCCGTCCGGCGCGCGGCGGCGTAGAGCCGGTACAGGACACAGAACTCCAGGGTGAGCGCGGTGAGCATCAGAACCTCGCCCGCGAGGAGGAGCGGGAGCGGTAAGCGGACCCCGGCCACCCAGCAGACCAGAAGAGCCAGCTCGGCCGGAAGCGCTGCACAGGCGGCGGTCCCGGCGGCCCGCGGGTTCATGGCGTCCGTCCGTTCGCGCTGGCCACCAGTGCCGTCATCACCCGGCGCACCACCTCGGCCCGCGCGGGCGGGTATGCGGCCAGGAGTGCCTGGCCGAATCCGGGCGCGACCGGCCCCTCGCAGGGGACCGCTGCCAGCACTTCGTCCGGTACGGCGGCGGCCAGACCCGCGGCCAACGGGGCGATCCGGGGATCGTCCGGGGCGGCCTCCGTCAACTCGTCCAGCCGCTCGTACAACGCGAGGACGGCAGGGTCCCCGGTGAGCGGCCGAAGTGCCGCGTACACCTCGTCCCCAACGCCTGCCGCGTCCAGCAGGGCGAGGTGTTCACGGTCCCTGGCGGCGGCGGGGGAGCCAACGGGGGACGCGTCGCCGAGGAACCCGGCGAGCGCGAGCGAGGCGTGCTCGCCGGGGGGCCCGTCGAGGAGTGCCGCCAGCCGGTGGCGGCGCTCCTGGATCGCGCGTTCCTGACGGGCCGGCTCGGCGTCCAGTTCGCCGAGTACCTCGGAGAGTTCGCGTCCGGCGTCGTCGGCGAGGACGTCGCGCACCTCGTCCAGAGCGAGCCCCAGCTCGGTGAGCCGACGGATCCTGGCCAGCCGTACGGCGTCACGGACGCTGTAGGCGCGGTAGCCGTTGGCCCGGCGTGCGGGCTCCGGCAGCAGGCCGATGTGGTGGTAGTGCCGGACGGCCCGGGAGGTGACTCCGACGAGCGCGGCGAACTCTCCGATGCGCATGGGGCCAGTAGAAACCCCGACGCTGCGGCAAGGTCAAGCGCCCGGACGTGGCGGGCTAACGATGTTAGCCATGTGTGCCGGTCGTCAACCGCGGCGGGACCGCAGGCATCTTCCCGTCGGCCGTCTTCATCGCCTCCGATCTGACGATGCTCGCCGGTGACGCCCGCGGCGACTCCCGCGGTCAGCTCCAGGCCCGCGCCGTGCCGTACGGCAACACCGTGCACCGGCCCCTGATCCCGCTCGCGCCGCTGGTGGCGTACCCCTTCGTGCCGCTGACCCGGCGGGCGCCGATTCCGGCGGCCCGGTGCGGTCGGCCCGCTCATATCTCGTACGATCGCGCCTTCGGCTACGGACTGCGTACCAAGGAAGGCTTACCGCGTGACTGACCTCGCCACCGGACCCGCGATCGGCCGACCCCGGCAGATCATCGCCGCCGCCCGTGCGCTCCTGGAGGAGGAGGGCCCCGAAGCCCTCACGATGCGGCGGCTGGCCGACCGGGTGGGGATCAAGGCGCCTTCCCTGTACAAGCACTTCCCCGACAAGTCCTGTGTGGTGACCGCTCTGGCGGGCGAGATGCTCCAGGAGACGGCCGACGTCCTGGAGGCCGCGGAGAAGGCGACGCCCGGCTCCTTTCCGGTACTCGCCGACGCGTACCGGACCTACGCCCTGGCCCACCCCCACCTCTATCTCCTCGCCACCGGCCGCCGACCGGACCGCGCCGCCATCGCCACGGGGGCGGAGGCCGCCGCGGCGGCCCCGCTCCTGCGGGCCGTCGGCGGTGACGAGAGCCGGGCCAGGGCGGCCTGGGCCTTCGCGCACGGCATGGTCGTCCTGGAACTCAACGGCCGCTTTCCGTCGGGGGCCGACCTCGCGGCGGCCTGGACCACCGGCATCGCGGCCTTCGCCTGAGTGATCTCCGAGCGGCCTCCGAGCGATTTCCAGTGATTTCCGAGCGGTCTCCGTCCGGGCGTCCGTCGTCCGACCCGTCTGCCGTCCGACCCGTCCGTCCGGCCCGGTAGCATGGTCACCACGGCAGACGAGCCGGGCGGACGGCCGCGTGGGGATCTTCGGATTCTCCCGAGGAACGTCCGGGCTCCACAGGGCAGGGTGGTGGCTAACGGCCACCCGGGGTGACCCGCGGGACAGTGCCACAGAAAACAGACCGCCCGGGACCTCGGTCCCGGGTAAGGGTGAAACGGTGGTGTAAGAGACCACCAGCGCCTGAGGTGACTCAGGCGGCTAGGTAAACCCCACCCGGAGCAAGGTCAAGAGGGGCCGTCGCAAGACGGCCTGCGCGAACGTTCGAGGGCTGCTCGCCCGAGTTTGCGGGTAGACCGCACGAGACCGGCAGCAATGCCGGTCCTAGATGGATGGCCGTCTCCCCGGCCGCCGCGAGGCGACCGGGTGACAGAACCCGGCGTACAGGTCGACTCGTCTCTCGCCCTCGTCCCCGCAAGGGGGCGGGGGGCCGTGCATAGGGCCTCTGACCAGGGAGTTTCCTTGGTCAGAGGCCCTTTTGTATGTCTAGACGGTGGCCGCTGCACACCCCGGTACGTACCGGCTGAAACGGGTCCGTGTGGCTACGTACGTAGCCATGAAAGTAGCCATGAGAAGTGAGGCCGGAGATGAGCGGCGGCGCGGTCGGGGCTGGGTAGACAGCCTCTGTCCTGGGCCGTTTGGGTGACCTACCGGCCGGGGGCGAGCACGCCGTCAAGCCGCTTCCAGTCTGTACCTCTCAGATAGCTCTGCTCCGCTAGGCAGAGGCCCCAACCAACCAGTGGCAGCCCGGCTCAGCTGCCTGAGCCCCACCGACGAGTGCCGATGCCGGCGGTCCCGAGACGGCGCGGCGCGGCTATGGGGGCCCAAAGCGGCAGCGGGGCTGAGGCCGGTTGTCGGCCTCAGCCCCGCTGAGGTTCGTCGTCCGCCGTCGCCTCTACGAGGGAGCGGCAGTGGGAGAAGTGGTGATCGTCATGCAGCGTTGCTCACGAGGGTCAGCTTCGGCCGCGCCGTCAGGCCGGCGGCTACGGCCCCGTGCGTGTCGGCGTGGTCTTTCAGGAGGTGGCTGTACGTGCGCCGAAGCTCGTCGACGGAGTCGCCCACCCACGCGGCCACGGTGTGCTCCGGTATCCCGTTCTGGAGGCACGTGCTGATGAAGGTGTGCCGAAGGTCGTGGAAGGTCGGTAGGTTCCCCTTCTCGTCCTTGATGCCCAGCTTCCGCAGTACGGGCTTCCACAGGTCGTCGTTGAAGTAGTTGCGGCACATCAGGTTGTCGCGCGGCGTCCAGAACAGTGCTCGTGCCGAGCCGCGCTTACAGTCGTCGATCTTCTTCCTGTGTTCCCACAGCACGGTCTCCGTGACCCGAGGTGGGAAGCGCTCCGTGTGCTCCACCATCGCCTCCACTAGGTAGGAAGGCATCGGCACCTCTTTCGTGCTGATGCGGGGGCTCGTCTTCAAGCGGTCCACCAGGAGGCGTCTGTGGCGGGTTTCCTTGGTCTTGAGGACCTGCCGTCGCACAGTGAGGACGCTTCGGCTCAAGTCGAAGACGTCATCGCACACGCCGAACACTTCCGCCTGCCGGGCGCCACAGGCGAAGCCGATCATGGGGATCAAGCGGTAGCGCTCAGGGAACGTGTCGTAGATCGCCCAGCACTCGTCCGGGCTGAAGACGTACGACGTCGTTTCGCCTACGTAGGGGCCGTCGACCTCGTAGGTCGGGTTGGAGGCGATCTTCCCGTTCTGTTGAGCGTCCTTCATGATCATCTGGAAAACCTTCCAGTGACCCTCTCCCGTGGAGTTGGCGACGCTCTCGTTGTCCTCCATCTCCTGGACCCACGCTTCGACTTGGGCCTTCTTGATTGATCTGAGACGCTGCCGGCCCCAGCGTGGATTGAGGTGCACGCGGATGGCTATCTCGTACTTCTCCAGGCTGGTTTCCTTCACCCGACGTCTGCTGAGCCAGTCAGCAGCCCACTGCCGGAAGGCCAGGTTCGTCTCCACGGGTTCTGGGTCCACGCCCGGGGTCATCCCGTCGAGGACTGCCTGAGCCTGGGCCTGCGTTAGGCCGACGGACTCGGGAATCGTCGCTCGCGTGCGCTTGCCCTCGTTACTTGTGCGGTTGTAGGCCCAACTATGGCTACATCCGCCCTTCTTGGGCCTGTTCTGGTCGGGGCAGTCGCACCGCTTGTAGACAGTGGGCTTGCGTGCCACGGGACGCCTTTCGCGATCTCGGTCGAAGCTCAGATGACTCCCTGGCCAGGGAAGTTGGACTGTACGTAGGAGCATCCATGGCTGGTCAAGCCGACGATCGGGCGGCGGAACGGTCGTCGCCGGGCCCTCAATTCGCGGGAACGTGCCTACGTTGGCGCGCGGGATTTACTCCGTGCGCGCGTCAACCCAAGCTTCGAAATCGCGCTCTCGGACCCGGAGGATGCGGTCGCTTACGCGCACGATGGGGATGTCCCAGTTCCTGTAGTTGTCGAGCACGGTGCGCTTGGGGACTTCCATCCGCTCGGCAATCGTCTCGAAACTCAGCAATGCATTGGAGCCACCGCGAGGCATTTGCTTCCCTGTTCGCACGTAGGTGTCCCCCGGCGGACCGTTCCAGCCGGATGGAGCCGGTTGAGTTCAGTCCGGCACCGACAAGTACGTGGATCGTCGGAATTTGTTACACCCGGGGCGATGCGAGGCGTCTCGTGTGGCCCATGGGTTCTGGCCGTTACGGCTGCGTCGGGTGAGGGCTCGGACGGCGGGGGCCGGGGTAGATGCGCATGATCTGTTGGGTCGCTCCCTTGCCGTGGGTGCGTAGGACGCCGCGTCGTCGGCCTGCCCGCACGACGCTGGCGACGACGTCCTCGTCGAGTTCGGCGCGTGTCGCGGCTGCGCCGACGGAGATCCATTCGTCGAGCGGGAGGAGCATCAGCGTGCGGTCGGTGGGGTGTACGAGCGGGGGCATGGCCGTGGGCCTTCCACTTCGGGTCTGCGCGCCGGGTTGCTCTCCCAGCGCTGAGCGAACGATATACCACAGGCGACGGCGTGAGGCTCCCCCACCCGTCCGACGGATTCCGTAAATGGCCGGTTATGCTGCCTCAGCGTCGTACCGGAATGTATCCCTCCGCCTAGAGAGGTGGTCAAAGGGCCGTAGGCGGCGCTGTAGGGGACTAGGACAGCACCGGCTCTAGGGGGGATCTCACGCAGTGAGCGATATTGTGGAGGGCCTGGTCGTACGCGCAGCGGCAGGCGGGCAAGATGGACACGCCGCCCTCGCAGCGTTGTATGACGAACTCAACGACACCGTTTACAACTGGACGCGGTACTACATCCGGGACGGGCATGTCGCTGAGGACCTGAGCCAAGAGGTCTGGCTGAAAGTCTCCCAGAACGTCGGCAAGTACCGGCCAGGTACGAGCTTGAAAGCCTGGCTCCGCACGATCACGAAGAACACCGCGCTCGACTACCTACGATCCGTGCAGCGGCGCCCTTCCGAGGTGCTGTACGCCGATCACCTGGAGGTCGACCGGCCGCGCGTCGGCCAGAGCACAGAGGAGTACGCCGAAAGGCGCGCACTGGCTCAAGCGGTCGAAGCTCAGCTGCACAAACTGCGGCCCGAACAGCAGCAGGTCTTGGTCCTGCGATTCTTCGACGGGGAGAGTCCAGGGCGTGCGGCTGAGATCATGGGAAAGACGGACGGCGCCGTCCGTACGTTGACGGTGCGGTCACTGCGCAAGCTCGCCGAGGTCATGCCTGCCGGCGAGTCGTCGTCCCAGTTGATCGAAGAGCTGCTGACGGCAGCGGTAGACAGGGACAGAGTTGTCGGTACACGGGTTGAGACACGAGAGGTGAAGGCGCATGCCGCGACGCGCTGACCAGAGTGAGCGCCTGGAGCGGGCGCTGGACGGCGGACCCACCCCTCACGATGAGGAAACCCGCCTGTTGCTGGCCGCTGCGGGCACCCTGCGGCCCGGATCCCGGCGGAGCCCGGCACGGGTGCAGTCCGCCAAGGAGGCGATGCTCCGCGAGTATGAGCGTATGCAGAACCCCCAGGAGGCCCGCGAGGACGCTGGGACGGGCGACGGCTTGGACGACACGGAGATCCACCGCGAAGAAGTCGAGCTACCCGGCGGCGGCTCACTGGTCCTCACTGACATCGAGACCATCACCCCCGAGCGAGCTGAGAAGACAGCGGCCCGCATCGCGCGCATCCTCCAGAGCAGTGAAGATAAGGACCGGCTGAAGTGAGCAGCGCCATACGAGGCGGCCTGACCTCGCAGGAGCGGCCGTGACCTCCGCCCTGCCGCCTATCAAGATTCACTTTCTCCACTCGGACGAGCAGGACGACGAGGTCCCGCTCACCGACGTGGGGGTGGTCAATATCGATGGTGAGCGCCACCTCTTCCTCGCTCCGCAGTCCTTCTACTCGGCCGTCCGGCAAATCAAGATCGCCATGCCAGACCTGACCGGCGAGCAGGTCGAGCGCCTAGTGCGTGACCACTGCGAGTTCAAGGACTTCGACGAGTTGCTGGCGCCACCCGTCGAGCACGCTCCCCTCGTCGACCTGCCGCCGCTTCCGCAGGAACCGCCCACTCCCGTGCGATCACGTGGACGTACGAAGAAATGGGCCATCGCCGCGGCCCTGCTGCCGGCGTTTGCTGGAACGTGGGCGCTGGGGCACGGCATGGGTGCCACTCCGGCTTCGTCCGCGACGAGCGCGCCCGACGCAGCCCTGGAAACCGAGTCCGACCGGCCGGTCAGCGATAACCAGAACCTGGGGCCGGAACCGTTCACCAACCCTGACTTCCTGGACTTCTCCACCGTGGGGAAGATCCACTGCAGCCCCATCGACAATCTGGAAGCGGAGTGCACTGACGCTGACGGGATGGTGATGGCAACCAAGGCCGCAACAGGGCCGGACAGCACCATCTTCACTTTCTCGTACGGGTCGGAACGTATCGGATTGCGTGTCTTCGGGACTGCCGAGTACGCCCGGACGTGGACGCAGCAGGACGGCTCCCGAGAGTTGTATCCCAACATGGTCCGTTCGGGCCGATACGTACTTTGGGGCACGGACGAGGCCCGGCTGCTTGAGTACGAAAACCTGCTGGTCGCTGCACCGGGGCCCACACCTGTCCAGTCCTCCGCCAACGTCTACGTGATGGGCGTAGCAGAGCCGCTGCCACCCCGTCTCGCGGCCCTGGCCTTTGGCACGCTGGGGCTCAACGAGTCCGAGGTCCACACGATCCTCTTCGACCCGCAGGACGCACCGGTCGACGCGCCGACACTTATGGCGGCCCGCGCCGTCTTGGGGGTGCAGGACGGGACGACTTCAGCCGTAGAGCCGGGCGAAGAAGACATCGTGGCCCTCGCAGCGGGACTGGAGGTGCCCCCGTACAGGGACGGGTCGGGCACGCCCATCACCTTGCCCGCCACCGACCCGGTAGCCGAGCCTCCGGAGGACGACGACACGTACGAGGAGTCGGAGCCGCCCGACCCGACTCCGAGTACGAAGCCGGAGGCACAGAAGACGTCGGAGCCGGAGAAGCCCGTGGCCCCCGCGCCGTCTCCGGAGCCCGAGCAGCCCACGGACCCAGCCCCTCCTGCGCCGACCGCTCCGGCCCCTGACCCCGCCGACCCTGCACCGGTCCCGGCCGATCCGACGCCACCGGTCAACGAGACACCAGACGAGCCGCAGGAGCCGGACCAGACCGAGGCACGACCTCCTACCGAGGAGCCGAACCAGACCGGGACACAGCCGCCCGGCTCCGATGCCGCCGACGAACCGCCGGTAACGGACCGGCCGAAACCTGAGCAGAACGACGACCAGGACGAGGGAGACGGTGAGCTGACGGCACTTCCGCCAGCCTGGATCGCCACGGCCGCGTAGCACGACGCGCCGCGCCGGAGATCACCTGCGCGGCGCGTTGCTGTGCCAGGACGGATCAGAACGGTGGCTCAGTAGCCCACTGGTCATCAGCCATCGGGCGCGCAGGCGGGGTGGCGGCCGGGCGCTGTCCGCCGGTCTTGATGACCTTCGCGGTCGCGTTCTTCAGGCTCACGCCGACATCTTCGACGTCGAGTTCGTACACGGTTCGCCTGACGCCCTCACGGTCCTCGTAGGACCGCTGCTTGAGGCGTCCCTGCACGATGACCCGGGTGCCGCGAGCAAGGGACTCGGCTACGTTCTCCGCGGCATGGCGCCACACGGCACAGGTCAGGAACATGCTTTCGCCGTCCTTCCACTCATTCGCCTGGCGGTCGAAGATGCGGGGGGTGGACGCGACACGGAACTTCGCTACGGCGGCGCCCGACGGGGTGAAGCGCAGCTCGGGGTCGTCGACCAGGTTGCCGATCAAGGTGATGACGGTCTCGCCTGCCACAGAGCGGGCCTTTCACGTACGGGGTCGGCCCGCCATGATGGCGAGCCGACCATGGAGAGCGGATCAGGAGAAGAGAATTCGCCAGGTGAGCGGTCCGGGAAGGCCGTCGGGGTCACCAGCCAGCTCCTTGCGGGAGCGCTGGAAGGCGGCGACGTTCTTCCGGTCGGCGTCGCTCCACTTCGGGCCAGGCCCCGAGGCGTAGTGCCGGCCGAAGCCCTTCTTAACGAGCTGCTGGCCCAGCAGCGTGATGTGGGCGTTGTTCTTGCCCGGCCCGAAGTACGAGACGCCGGGGAACGGCGGCTTCGGCTTCGGCTTGCCGGCCCCGCCGGAAGACACCTTCGCCTTCGTCTTGGCGAGGGAGAGCAGCTTGGCGAAGTCGATGTCGCCGGGGTCGCCATGGACGTTCTCCGGGACATGGGCGTGACCGCACCAGCCTCGGAAGGCATTCCACGCAGCGAACGACATCCGGGCCTTCGTCTTGCCATACGAGGACGGGTAGGCCAGCCACGTCGAGGGCCCGGTGAGCGGGATGCCGTTGTTCTTGTACTGCCAGGCCATGAACGTGGCGAGGCCGTCCAGGGCCCACTCCGGGGCGTCCGGCCAGTAGACGTAGTCCTTGCCCGCCTTCGCGCCGTTCCACGTCTTCTTGTGCTTGGGGTCGCACGTTCCGACGAGTTCGATCTGCACGCAGTTGCAGGTGTTCGTCTCGACTCCACCGGCCAGGTTGACCAGCGCGCGGGCCGACCGGTTGAAGGCGTAGTGCTGGTAGAAGTCCAGGCGCTTCTTCGCGAAGTTCGGCCGCGCGGTGATGTTCGGGGCGGCGGCGCCTTGACCGTAGGAGGGCAGCGACGTGCCCTCGGTGGTGTGGATGACGCCACAGTTCGGCTTGATCACGTCGCCCTGGTAGCGGGATGAGTAGTCGTACGCGCGGCTGGCGCCGGGGTAGAAGTTGACGGTCACGGTTGCTTCCTCTGGTGCTGGTGAGCAGGAGGAGGCACCGTGACCGTCGGCGCGGGTTAGTGTCGCGCGCTGCCTTCGGGGGCGTCTTCGGGCTCGATCACCTCGGCGTCCACCACGCTGCCGTCTTCCAGCTCCGGCGGATCCGGGTATTGCACGGCGAACAGGGTCTGGTTCAGCCGTTCGGCGAGGGCACTTAGGTCGACGCGTTCCTCCCCGACGGGTTCGCCGCTGTCCAGGCCCGTGATCTCAACGGCGAGCGCAGCGTCCTTGCCGTAGTGGTTGCGATGCTGCCGCTCCAGGTACCAGGCGTCGGCTCTCCAGTCCGGAGCCGTGCGGTCCTCAGTGACCTCTTCGACGATCTGACCGGTCTCGGGGTCGCGGAACTTCCTCGTTGAGACTTTCGTGACGATCCCGCCATCGGCAACGCGCCTGATGTTGGCCATGGCGCGGGCGCCCGCCATCGCGCGAGCGGTACGTACCTTCTCGAACAGCTCGACGTACAGGTCCTCATCCCGGTCCGGGGGCTGCCCGGCCTCGCGGGAGGCAAGTTCACCGCGGCCACGGGCCATCCACCGGTGGTAGGTGGCGCCGGAGATCCCGGCGGCCTCGGCGGCGAGCTCCACCGCGATGCCGGTACGGGATGCGGTGATGATGCGGGCCTCGACCTCTGCGGAGAGGAGGGTGGGACGCCCGGGGCCGGGGCGGCGGTCCTTACGGCGGTTGGACATGGGTGGCTCCTCAGCAGCCGGGCGGGAACGCGTGGCCGCAGGACGGGCACGTGGCCAGACGTGTACGTCCCTCGTCGTCCGGGCTGAGGCCGTCGCCACCCAGAGGGTCACCACCGTCGTCCGGAAGGTGCAGCACAGGTGCCTGGTCTTCGTGGATGGCGCCGGGCAGCGTCTCGGGATCGACCTGGCGCAGCAGCTTGTCCAACTCGTCCTCGGAGATGGCCAGCGACTCGTACAACTCGGTGTCGCCCGTGACCAGGTCCTCCAGGGTGGCGGCGAATTCACGCGGATCCCATCCACCCTGAGCGGGAAGGCGGTTGAGCTTGATGGCCAGGGCCTCGGCCTCCGCATCGCTGGCGGAGGACCAGCCGCGCAGCACCGGGATGAGCCATCCGCCGTCCTCGTCGACCAAGACACCGCCGGGCGTCGGCATGCCCCGCCCCTGCATCTCGATCAGGGCTTCACGGCGGCCGTGCCCGTGGAGAGTTCGTTGCGTTCGCTCGTCAACGGCCGGGACTTCGACCAAGCCGTGCATGCGGATGGAGTCGATGATCAGCTCAAGGCTGTGCCGCTTCGGGTTACGAGGTGCGGGTGGCAGGTCGGTGAGCGGTAGGTAGGTGATGCGGCGCGGTGCCGGCACGGTCTCGGTCACGGTGTTCCTTCCGGCTGGGGGTGGTGCCGGCGGCGAACGCGGTCTGCGAGCCCGCGGACTCCAACCGCGGCGCCCCGCCTCGCAAGCAGGGCGATGCCGTCCTGGCCGGGCCGTGTCCGCCGCCGGGCCGGCGCCGCCCTCGTTCCGGATCAGGCGGCGCCGGGGCGCACCCACCGCTGGTGACGTCACCAGGGCGGGAGAGCCGTGCGGAAGGTAGGGGGACAGGCTGGTTTATGTCCCGGCGTCAGGGGTGCTGACGCGTGCGGGCTGTGCCTTCTCGGGGCGTAGGGGCGGGAGATGCACACACGAGATGACGCGTGCTGTACTATTTCTGTGGCTGGGAGAGCGACCCAGCTACCCGGGCCCAGGTGTCACAAAATCCGCCAGCCGACGTACTTACTGGCGGCACCCACTGCACCCCGCCCGGGACAGACCCGAAAAGCCCTGGGCTACGCCTTGGGTGAGAAAGGACCTGCCATGCCGCACGACAACGCTGCCCCGACGCCGGAGCCCGCCCTGTCCCTGGGAGACGCCGCACTCCTGTCGGTCTTCGCCAGGCTGTTCAAGGACTCCATCGTCCCCGCGATCGACGAGAGGATCGCTGCGGTGAAGCAGCCGCTCCTCACCGCCTACGACGACCCGGGCAGCAGCACCAAGTCCGTCGACGCCAAGGTCAACGGTGTCGCTGTCGCCACGCACACGGTGGCCATCTCCAAGGACAAGTACAAGGTCGGCGACCCGGAGGCGTTCAACGAGTGGGCCGAGGAAAAGGGCGAGGCCGAGGTCATCATCCAGGCCCGCCCCGCGTTCCGTGACGCGGTGCTCAAGCGCGCGACGTACGACAAAGCGACGGGCGCCATCGTCGACAAGCTCACCGGCGAAGTGATCCCCGGCCTCATCCGCACCCCCGGCGGCAGGCCGACCGGCTCCATCACCACGACGTGGAAGGACGAGGGCCAGGAAGCCCTCATGGAGGCGTTCCACAGCGGACAGCTCCGCGGCCTGCTGCACGGCGTGCCGATGCTCCCCGTCGCGCCCGAGCGCGGCTCCGAGCAGTAGTCCGCACCGTCGAACGACGGCCCGGCCGCCCCCTTCCCCCTGCGGCCGGGCCCCCTCCCCGAAGGACCTTCGCCTTGTCCACCGACATCGCCATAGCCCCGGCACTTGCCGGAGGCATATCCGACCGCTCGTTCAGGCTGTACTGCTACCTCGTCCTTCAGAGCGATGGTGAGTGGGTCACCGTGCAGGACGCCGCCGACGCGTGCAACCTGACCAACCACCAGGCCCGTGAACCCCTCGCAGGACTCCGCGAAGCGGGCATGGTCGAGTCGCGGCGCGTGTACGAGATGGGCGTCCGCGGACGTAAGACGTGGCACACCCACTTCCGGCTGACGACGAGCAGGGCAGCGGCGTGAGCAAGCGCAGCGGAGTACGCCACAACCAACGTGCCAACTGGGTGACGCTCGAATCCACCACAGTCCGCGACACCCGCCTCAGCTACCGAGCGCTCGGCCTGCTCACGTACTGCCATGACCAGGCCGACAGTTGGCAAGTCCGCTCCGAACAGCTCGCGCGTGGCGAGGGGCGCGAAGGCCGCGACGCCGTCCGCAAGGCCCTGCACGAACTGGCCGCGCACGGCTACTACCGCCTGGAGCGGCGGCGCTTCCTCGACGGCACAACGGCCATGGGTGCTGCCATCAGCCGGTACCCCGTCGAGCAGTGGGCGCGTGACTACCTCACCTTCAACAAGAAGCTGGACGTGCCGGTCGTCGAGCAGGAGGACGGCTCCTTCCACGTCCGCTACCCCGACGGCAGCCTCCGTCCGGACGGCTTCACGCCCGGCCCCGACGCTGCCCAACCGAACGTCTCTGTAGAGACCGAGCCGGTACGAGAGCCGAAGCCGAGGCAGCGCCGCACCCCGCCGGCCGCCGCACGCGCCGCAGCGAAGAAGGCCCAGCAGCCCAGCAGCCCAGAAGATTCGGACAAGGCGGCCAGCGAGGTGAAGGAGAAGACACCGGCCCAGGAGGTCGCCACCTGGTACTACGACCACGCCGCGCAACACCTTGGCCCGTATGCGGGCAAGCAGAAATCCCGGTGGTACTTCGGGCTCGTCAAGCTCAGCCAGCAGGCCCTTGACGCCGAGTACACGCAGAAGCAGGTGGCCAAGGCGCTCCAGCGCACCGGCGTCCACTTCCCCACGGCGTACCAGTTCCAGCGCGCGTTGAGCGACGAGCGGAACAACAAGCCGATGCCGTCGCAGTACGGCAGCCGCCCCGCCCCCTACAGCGACGCCGCGACCTGGGGGACCGACGGCATAGGCGAACTGCCGACCCCGTCCAACTCCGACGACCTCGACGAAGCCGTGTTCGGCATCGTCCCCGCCTGATGTGAAAGGACCAGGACCAATGAGCGTCCTCGCAGCCGAACGCTTCGTCCCCGAGCGTGAGCCGAAGCGGCTGTTCACCATCACGGAGCGCACGATCGCGGCCCTCAAGCGAGGCGGCGCGGACCTTGCACAGCTCGGCGTACCCGCTCCGCCCGAGGACTCCGACACCGTGCTGTGGGATGACGTCTCCGTCCCGCAGGCCAACGCCCGGACCCTCGCCTGGCGGAACAGCATGCTCGCGGCTGACCACGACGACTACTTGAAGTGGCGGTTCTCCGACCTCGACGACAACCAGCAGCCCCAGGCCCTCAGCGGCTGGCTGAGCTCGGTCGTGGAGGCCAAGAGGACGCAGGCGCGTCCCAGCGCGATGCACTTCATCGTGTCCGGAAACATCGGCTCGGGGAAGACCACCATGGTGGCAGCGCTCGGCAACGAGGCCAGCGAACGGGGTCTGCTCGTCCGGCTGGTGCAGCACTCCACCTATCTCGCCTGGCGCCGCCCCGACGGCGGACCCGACAACATGAGCAAGTACGAGATCCGCAGGCGTCACGTCCAGGACCCGGACCTGCTCATCCTCGACGAGCTGTGCGGCGAGATGGACGGTGTGCAAACGGACTTCGTACGCCGGGAGACCACCGACCTCGTCGGTTCCCGCCTGGCGTCGGGCAGGCCCACCGCCTTCTCGACGAACCTGCGGCGCGACGGAATCAAGGCGATCCTCGGAGAGCGGCTGCTGTCGCGGATCGAGGACCGGGCCTACCTGGCGAAGGTCGTTGGACCGGACCGGCGCACCCCCCGCAAGGCGCTGGACTGGTAGCAGAGAGGGAGTCGTACGAATCAAGAGCAGCGTGCTAGGCGCAGACCCTATATCGTTTGGGACAACCGAGAGCCGACGAGCATAGGCCCTCGGGAAGACCCGAATGAAAGGGACGCGTCTTGCCGAAGATGCCCGATATTCGTGCTATTACCCAGGGTGAGCGGGATTTGCGGGATTGGCACCGCAACCTCCGAGTTGGAGCCGCAGCCGCAGGCTTCGGAATGATGCTCGCCTCCCTCTACCAACTCCACTGGGCCGGAACGCTCATCGGCTTTCCCACCCTCGCAGCCGCCGCGATGGCCGGTTCGCTCGAACTGCTCCTCGCGTTCAACGCCGGAGCCGTTACCTCGATCCGAAAGCGCACCGAGCGAGGCGCCGAAGGCGGCTACTACTGGTCGCTGTGGTGCATCTTCGCCTTCCTGCTGTGCATCTCGATCGCCGCGAACGTCGGGCACGCCATGGTCGCGCTGTCCGAGTGGTTCAGTACCGGCAGCGCCCCGTCCGTGATGGCGGAGAACCCGGTATACGTGTACGCGGTCGGCAGCGCCGTGGCAGCGATGGTGCCGCTCGGCGGCAGCTTCGGGCTGCACATCTCCGGGTTCGTCCGGGCGCGCGGCGCAGGCTCCGACTGGGTCGACGAGAAGGGAACCGGCGCACTACTCGACGCCGAAGATCCCATCACCGCGGTATCGCAGGAGGAAAGCGAGAAGTTCGAGGCTGCTGTTTCGGAAGAGCCGGGTGAGACCTCCGCGCTGGACCCGGGGGCCGAGGAGTCAGGGCCGGCGGAGGAGGAGCCGGAGGAGGACCCGGACATCGAGCCGGTGCATGTCCTGACCGAAGAGGATCTGTACGTCCTCTACAAGGAGGCCAGGGATGCAGGCGAGATACACCGGTTCGGTGTGCGGGGAGACCTGAATCCCAGCCAGCTCGGCCGCCGTCTCGGGCAGAGCCCGCAGAACGGCCGGAAGAACGTCGGCCCGCGCTTCGACTCCCGCTACCTCGCGGAGAACCAGAAGGAACGCGGTGACGGTGTAGACATGGACGACCTTGCGGCCGATAGCGAGACCGTTCGGGCATTCTGACGGTCGGCACCTGCACGACTTCGCGGCGGGCGCACCCCGAATAGGGGCGCCCGCCGCTGGCACGATCGGACCTCCCCATGGACCCTGAGACCCTGGCCCGCCTTGCGGCCACCCGCGCACACCGTGATCTGTCCGACCTGGCTCGGCAGGGCGTGGGCAGCATCAGCTCTGGCCCAGGGGTAGGTGAGCGGATCGAGGCGGCGCGACGGCTTCGGGTGCTGGTCAACGAACTCGTCGACCTGGTCGTGCTCAGCGAGGCACTGGGCGGGGCGTCATGGGAGGAGATCACCCGCGCCCTGCGCCGCTTGGGCGCCGGGACAGTCCAAGCGGAGTACGAGGAAGCGGTCAGGGAGTGGCGGGCTGGGCCGGCTGAGCGCCAGGTGGCGGTGGACGACGCCCGGGACCTGGATACCTGGTACCTGCGACACCGAGAGGACACTGATCCGCCCGTGGAGAAACCCGCCTCTGAGCTGTTGCAACGGGATTGATTCCACGCTCAGACGCGCTAAAATAGTACAGCGCGCGTCAGGGCGAGAGGCTAAGGCCCTTCGCGCCGCAACATCCGGGAGAGCAACCCGGAAAGACCCGAAGTGAAAGGCCCGTTCAGTGGCTGGCATCACCATGCCCCAGCGCACCCGCAAGAGCCGAAAGCCCACCGGCAAGCCCAACCCCCCGATCATCCTGCTCACCGGCCCGGAAAAGACCGGCAAGTCGTACGAGGCCGCACTCGGATCCGGCTCCGACCTGATCGGCATGACGTACTGGATCGAGATCGGCGGCACCGAGGGCACCGCCGACTACTACGGTCGGATCAAGGGCGCCCGTTACGAGATCGTCCCGCACGACGGCTCGTACCAGGACATCCTCGACGCGATCCGCTGGGTGAACCACCAACCCCGCGTGGACAACAAACCGAACATGCTGGTCATCGACTCGATGACCTCCCTGTGGGACATGCTCAGCGACGAGATCGCCATGTACGCGCGCAACCGCGCGATCCGCAAGGCGCAGCGCAACCAGTCCCGCCTTCCCACCCTCGACGACCCTGTCGTCATCGACTCCGACTTGTGGAACAGGGCCAAAGACCGCTGGGGCGAGGTGCTGTGGCTCTTGAGGCGCCACCATGGCCCGTGCCTGCTGCTCGCACGCACGGAGATCGTCACGGCCTTCGAGCACGACAAGCCGACCCGCAACACCACCCGCAAAGTGAAGGCCGAGAAGAACCTCCCCGCAGCCGTCGACGCGATCGTGGACCTCCACGGCATCCAAGACGCCTGGCTCACCGGCGTACGCAGCCTCCACATGGAGATCAAGCCCGGTGAAACCCAGCGGTTCCACGACTTCACCGTGGACGCTCTGCTTCGCCGCCTCGGGTTGGAGGATGCCGTCGAGACGCGTTCCACCTCCGAACTGCGCCCCGACGCCGAGTTGCAGGAGTACGGCCAGCAACCGCAGCAGTCCGTCCAGCACCAGGCACCCACCCGAGAGGCCCCGGGCCTGACCGGCGAGCAGGCGGCCAAGTTGATCCGCGATGCCCTCATGCACCCCGCCAACCCGGAAGATGCCCTGTGCGCAGTGCGGACGGAGTACGGCCTCCGCACGCTCCGGGCCGTGAAGACCGAGACCGGATGGGGTGTGATGAGCGCTGACGACCTGATCACCAAGTCACTCGACCACCTCAAGGAGAAGGCCGAAGAGGCACAGGCGGGCGTTGGGGGCGACGACCAGACCCCCAACGAAGAGCGAGCGATCGGCGGCGAAGAGAACGTGCCGACAGGCACGGACGAGCCTGAGCCGAGCGGGGAGGGCACACCGCCCCCGCCGGACCCGGTTGAGAACCCGCCCGAGCCCGAGCAGCCCGAGGAAGTCAGCGAAGCCGAGGAGCCGCAGGACCTTCCCAAGCCCCGGCCTCGGACCGCCAGGGGGAACAAGGCGAACAAGGTGATGGCCGTGCTGCTCACCGAGGCGGAGATCCAGGCCCGCACCCTGGGCATGACGATGCAGGAACACCTGGAACCGATCTCCGGCCCCGACGAAGGCACGCCGCCGACGATGACGAAGCTGCGTACGTACGTCATCGAGCACCGCCCCGCAGTGATCAACCTCCTGGAGGAGCGCGGCGAACGGGACATCGCCAACGCCTACCGACTCGCCGGAAAGCCAGAGCTGAAGATCGGCGAGATGTTCGCGACGCTCTACACCGACCTCACCACCGTCATGAGCTGACGCCTCTGGGCGCGCCGCTCCGCCGTCGGGCCGAGGCGCTGCCGTCGCATCACGTCCCAGCCGAAGGCGCGCCCGCGCGACCCCACACCCCATCGGGCGCGCCATCGTCGTATCCAGGCGCGCCCCGTCGGCGCAACAGCAGCGCGCCCGAACAGCAGAGGCACGCGCGCCCGCATCACCGAAGGCACTACCCGCGCCACTGGCCGCTCCGGTGGCGCGGTGCGCCGGCCCCGGCGACGGGACCCCGCGCTACCACGCTCCCCGGTGGCGCGCCCGTCCAGCTCGGCGCGCCCACTACGGTGCGCCAGCATCCTGGTGGCGCGCCACCTCAAGACATACCCCGCGCCCGAACCGGCCCTACTAGGTGGCGCGCCACAGTCTCACCTGCGGGAATGTGCGGGGAGCGCGCTGCCCAGACGCGCCCGGTTCTACGATCCAGACGGTTGTTTGCCACAGGCGCGCCCCGGCCGGGCGGTGGCGAACTGCGACGTTGCGCACCGGTCGGCTCCCGCGCGCCACGAGGGACTGGGCGCGCGGGCATGGCACTGTCCGGGAGACATCGCGCGCCACGGTGGCGCGCCACGGGTATCTATACGCGCGGCCATGAAAATGGGCGCGCCCGGTGCGGGCGCGCCCCAGATGCAGGTGCATCGTCAGTTCGGGGAACCCGCCCGCAGGCGACGCTCGGCGCGCCGCTGTTGGCGCACTTCCTCTCGCGCCTCCCGCGCGTCCTTGCGCACCGCGTTGAGCAACTGGGAGAACTCCTCCGGGTGCGTTTCGGCGAGCAGACGCATCGCTTGAAGCCGGTGGTTCGGCGCGGTCGGCATCCTGCCCCATCGCGCCACGTCATAGTTCAACGCGTACTGGAGGAACCGCAGCTCCGCCTCCAGCCTTGAGCGGAGCTGCGTGATGCGCGCGTGACGCGCCTTCTCGGACTCCCCCTCGACCTTGGGCAAGAAGTCTCCCGTGTCCCGCATCATCCGCTCCGCCACCACCCTCGTACGAGGGGCCACCTCCAGGGAGCGGAACGCCAGGCCCTGAACGTGGTCGCGGCCGGACCGAGCGGCGCCGGCGACTTGCTGCACGAACGCCGCCCACTCCTGGGCGAACGCCTCACCGTCGAGCTGGGCCAGGAACTCAGCCTCGTCCGCAGCGAGGTCTTCCACTGCGGCTACGACGGGTTCGCGCGCGTCCCGGAGCTGCTGGCGGAAGAGGGTGACGCGCGCCTGGTAGTCCCGCTTCGACTCACCCTCCCCACGAACGATCACCTTCTTGAACTCGGAGGCGGCGCGGTCGGCTGCGGTGAGAGTGCGGCTGGCCAGGTCTGGCGCCCGGAACGCGGCCCCCTGAACCTCGCGCGGGGACCGCCTGTCACTACCGCCCTGTACGTACGTGATCCACGCCTCGAAGAACACCTGGTGAGGCATCTGTTTCAGGCGTTTGACCTCTGCCGTGACCTGCTCGGCAGGCGGCTGCGCGTCGGCCATCCCGCGGTTCCTCCTGATCGCTGCTCTCACGCCGCAGAGCCGCCTGTGGCGGCTGGCGTGTCGTGGCAGTGGCCGCCTCGCAACCGAACCCACTCCGTGTGCCGGTTCATCGCAGGAGCAACCGCTCCCCGGCCCTGGGCGCTCTACACGCGCGCAGATACTCGGGCTGTTGGCTGCCGGCCAGACCCAGGAGGAAAGGGAAAGCCCAAACTCCCGGAACCAGCAGCCCACCCTCAACGCAGTGGGTTCGGCGGCGAAGCGGCCACCTTGATGCGGATGATACCTGCCGGGGTGCCGACGGCATTACTGACTGTTGTGCTACTGGGTCTGTCCCGGGCGCTTCGGGCTGGTCACCGACTCGATCACCGGGGCGACCTTGCTCGGCTTCCATACCAGGTCGTACGTGGCCTGGGAGCCGACAAGGACGGCGCCGACCGTGGCGAAGGTGAGGGTGCCGTGCTGGAACTGCTCCCAGCCGCCGGACACCGCGACGGTGGCGACGCCCGCGACCAGCGAGACGATGACGGCTACCACCTTCTTCACCTCCACCGACCAGGCGGGGCGCTGAACGATCGCGGTGAGCAGCGGAAGAACGGCGCCGACCTGGGCACCGGTGGTGATGGAGTCGAGGGTCGACATAGAGGCTTCTGCCCTTTCGGTTGGGTGACGTGGAGGGCAGAGGGTGGCTCGGTTGGCAGCCTTGTGTCGTGCGCTGCCTCTACGGGGGTTCGCGCCGGTCGACGTCGTCGGCGATCTCGGCGGGTGGCTCGGGCGCCGGGCGCTGGAGGACGTCTCGTACGAGATCCCGTAGGTCATGGATGTACTCGACGGCTGCTGCCTTCCACCGCCGCCACTGCCGCTGCTCCTCCTGGAGGTGTTCGACGCGGCGTTCCAAGGTGTCGTACTTCGCTTCGAGGGTGGCCATCCGCTCCAGGGTCTGGTTCGTAGATGCCCGTTGCTGTTCCAGGAGGTTGGTGAAGCCGTCGGTGAGGTTCTTGACGGCGGTCGCCTCGGAGGTCTTCTTGTTCTGCCGGTACACCAGCCACGCGCCGCCCAGCGCGCCGAGCATCGCGAAGAGGGGTGCGAGGACGGGGGCCAGCGTGACGAGCCCATCCACGGGTGCTCCCTCGGTTGGTCGTTGGTCGGAGGTGCGCGGGAGCCGGAGCCGGTAGGGCCCGCGGCTCCCCGCAATGTGAAAGCTGCACCACGAATGGGTCTTACGTCGCCGCCTGCGTTTCGGCCGCTGCGGTGGGGCTAACGCCCGCGACGGAGTCCCAGCCCAAGCGGACTGCGGCGAGGAGCTGTGCGTCACTGATGGCGGCCGCCATGACGGTTGGGTCTGTCGTCCCGACGGCTGCCGCCGCGGTGAGTAGGGCGGGGGAGACGACCAGGCCGACCGTCATGGACGCGGCCTGTGCCTCGGTCGGGCTGATAACGGTCTTCGCCAAGTTCCAGCGCATCGGGTAGCCCGGGGTATCTGGCGGCTCACGGAAAACTTCCTGGGCGACGACCGCGATGGCCATGCGCACGCGGGGGAGAAAGGTGGGGGCGCAAGCCAAAGCGCACATCGCGGAAAGGGGTATGGGGAGAGCAGGCATAGGAATGCTCCTCACTTGGTGTAGACGACTTTGAGTTTCGGAGGGTTGGACTGGCCGTAGCCGCGAGCGCGGCCGTAGTACGTCAGTCCGGAGGTATTCGGATCCAGTGCGATGCCCCTCCATTTCGTGGAGTCGAAAACGCTGGTGATGTCGACCCATTTTCCTGCGTTTTTCGCCCAAGTGACTGTCTTGGATTCGGAATCACAGGAGAACGAGGCCGGACGTGAGGCGTGTGAATGCGCCCTGATCACAGCCTTTCCGCCGCTGTTTGCGTACCAGTGGTCAAAGTACAAATAGATTTGTGCGGACTGGATTTTTGCGCCTGACAAGTCGCTGGCAAGGGATGACGGGAAGCCGATGAGAGAAGCCTGCATTCCATTGGTGGACGAGTAATATCCCTGGTAACACGAGTTCCCGTAGTACGAGTTGTGCGAGCCGCGGGAACTGTAGGAGCCGGACCAGGTCGCCGAGTAGGTCTTGGTGTACTGCTGGATCGGATCCGGTTCGGCGACGGACCCACCCCCGCTGTTGGCGCCACCCGTCTTCGGAACCTCCGGGCCCACGTCCTCGACGAACATGTAAGGAATCCGGCCGGTGGTGGACAACCCCATTTCCATCGTCTGGCCGCTGGAACCGTTCAGATTCTGGAACGTGATCAGGAGCCGATGAAGACCGGACCCGATCTGGCTGGTCGAGGTTATCCACTCCAGTTCGGCGGTCCAGTACGCACCGACCGCGGAAGGGAAACGGTTAGTCACGTGCCGCTGGGTGGAGTTAATCGTCGGCTTCGCCGTTCCGCCGTCACGGAGCCTGATCAGGGCCTCGCCATCGCTGGCATAATCGAAATCCGCGGTGGCCGAGAACTTCACCCGGTACATACGTCCGGCTTCCGCGGTGAAAGGCAGTTCAAAGAACCCCATCTCGGTGCCGGTGGCTATACCAGTGGTGGTGGGAACCCCATAGGCGACGACGCCGCGCGAACGCAGGTCTAGGATCTCTTCGAAAGTCTGCCCCTTGACGGTCAGGGACTCCTCTACGGCAAGTGCCTGAAAGCCCGCCTTTCCCTCCTGGTCGATCGTGGCAACGGGTATCTTGTCGGTCGCGAAGGTCAGGTAATTGGGGCGGCCGGTCAACAGCGCGACCGCTTCCTCGCCGGTCGCGTCAAAAAGCTGAAGACCGAGGGGGGACAGCTCCGCGCGCGCTCCTTCCGAGCCGTGGGACAAGATCGGTCGGATGACCGCGTTGTCCATCCACACCGCCCCGACAGACGCCGTGTTCGATGTCGCACTAAGCGCGCCGCGAACGGCCTGCGCGGGCGCGCCGTCCACGGGTACACCCGAGATCCGACGCCATTCCCCGTTCGTGTTCGCCAGCCCGATGTCGGTGCTGTAGACCACGCTGTACCCGAGCAACCCACCCGACGAGTTCTCCCACCGCACGTAGATGGACACGTTCGTGCCGTCCCAGTCCGCACTGGTCTTGTAGTCGAGGCTGAGGAACACCTTCGTGCCGACGACGGCCGGGATGCGGCCCAGCGAAATCACGCGGCTGACCTTCGTGCCGCTCGTGCAGTCGATCTTCATGCACTTCGGGGAGTCGAATCCGGGCGAGGCGATCGAGAAGTACGAGGACGTGGCCGCACGGGCGACTGACGTCTCCCCCTCGAAGCTGGGGTCCGCGACCACGTTGCCGTCCACGCCCAGGGCCAAGCGCTCGGCGTCGATGGCCCCGGCCTTGATGTGCGTGGCGTCGATCGTCCCCGCTGCGATCTTCGTCGCGGTCACGCTGTTCACGGCGAGTTTGTCGGTGGTGACGGACAAGGCGTTCAATTTGTCCGTGGTGATCGCCCCGGCGACGATCTTCTGAGCGGTGACGGACAAGGCGTTCAACTTGTCCGTGGTGATCGCCCCGGCGACGATCTTCGGCGCGGTGATCGCACCGTCCGCGATCTGCACTCCAGGTACCAAGGGCCGGGCAATGGCGTTGTCCCACAGCACCGCGCCGACCGTGGACTGGTTCGCCTCGATCCAGAGCTGTGCCTGCACCGTCCCGTCCGGGGCCGTGATCGTGCCGGAGGCCCGTTGGCCCCACGCGCCCTTCGCCGTAGGTACCTGCGTGACGGACGTGGTGGACAGGTGCACGCCCGCCCCGTCGTACCAGCGGGCGAAGTAGCGGACATCCGCGCCGACCCAGTCGGCAGAGACCGCGTAGTCCACGGCGAGGTAGAGCTGTTCCCCGGCGAGGATCGGCACGGTGGTCAGCCGCAAATTCCGGCTCGTCGCCGTTGCAGAAGTGCACGTCACCCGCAGCGCGTAAGCCGTGCCGTGACCGCCGGAGACCTGCGCCCAGTGCGTGTTTCCCGCGACGAGGAGCGCGGTGTTCCCGCCTTCGAAAGACGGGTCCGGCAGCAAGTTGAGGCCGCCGGCCACGGTGAGCTTGTCCGTGGTGACGCTGCCCGCCGACAACTCGTTGGCGGTGACGCTGTTGGCCTGCAGTTCGCGGGTCCCGATCGCACCCGCTGCGACCTTGCCCACGGTCACGGAGTCCGCGGCGAGCGCCGCGGTGGTGACCGAGCCCACCACGAGGTTGGTGGAGTCGACGATGCCCGTTTTCAGGACCTCGATCGTGACGGCATCCACTTCCATGACGCCGCTGGTACTGGTGGCCCCGGCCGGTTCGGAGGCGTAGTTCAGGTAGAGGATCGGGGACACGAAGCGGGTTGCCTCGTGCATCACGCCGGGTGACCTGGGGTCAGGTGCCTGCGATCCGGTGCCAGTACCCCCGGCAGCGGCGCGGCCCCGGAGATAGCCGACGTAAGTCACCCACCCGCTTTCAGGGGGCTGGGAGGCATTACTCGCGGCCACGTAGTGGGCGGAGGAGTACGTGTCCACCCCGCCGCGGCTGACGAGGGTGACGCCGTCGGCCGCCACACCGAGCGCCCCGACGTACACGCCGTCGCGGCCGGCAGCCGACGCCGCGGTGGTCCGCACCCGGCCGGAGATCCGGTACAGGGCATCGGGGTCGTAGGGAACGTGGACCAGGCCGCGGGCGACGACGTACCCACTCGCGCGGGCGATGCTCTGCCCAGTCGGGGCGTCCGGGATCCCGGCCAGGTGCTCCCACGTTGCCCCGGCCGCCCTGTTGAGCACCTGCCACTGGGTGGGATCGCCCATAGCGTCGATCCACCGTTGGGTGACACCGTCGGCCAGAGCCCCGCCGACGGCGTTCATGTGCACCGCGCCGTCGGCGATGGCGTTGAGGGTGACGGCGGCCTTGGCGAGCTTGTCCGCCAGGACCGCGCCGTCGGCGAGGGCTGTGGTCCCCACGGCGCCGACAGCGATCTTCGCTTCGGTGACGGCGTTCTCGGCGAGCTTGACCTCGCTGACGATCCCGTCGATCAGGTCCTGCTCCACGGCCTGCCGGGGGGTGCCCGCTGCGGCTGCCGAGGGAGTGCTGGTGAGACCGGCTGTGCTGAGGGCGAGGAGGCGCACCCAGCGCTCTGCGTAGCCGTCCAGCGCAACGGTGACGCTTCCGCCACTGACGTCGGTGATGGCTGCGGTCAGGGTCGTGACGTCGGGGGTGAAGTCGGCGGTCGGTCCAACGTGCACCTGCATCGCGGAGAAGTCCGTCGGCGGGGCGTTGGAGTCGTCCCACCAGCCGTCCCACGTCACGACCAGTCCGGAGAGGGAGGAGGTGACGACGGGGATGCCAGGGGTGGGCGGGGGAAGGGCAGCCGCGGTTTCCGGGACGAGCGCGATCCCGCCGTCCGGCTGCACACCTACCGACCCGGCGAGTTGCCCGTCCTCGGTGTAGATGTCGAGGGTGCCGCCCTCGATGGAGGTGAAGGCCGCTTTCGACGTCCGTTCGAGGGCTTGCAGCCGCCGTTCGTAGTCCGCCAGCAGCGCCGCGAAACGCTTCGCGTCCGTCTGGGAGTCCAGGAAGGTGACCATGGCGCGGCATGGTCAGCGATCACGGGCTTAGTGTCGCGGCCTGGTCAGTAGTGGAAGCTGTCCGAGCGTTTCAGGGTGAGAGTCATGAGCCCGTCGGCGCTGATCTCGTCCGAGACGATGCGGTGCCACACGTCGACGTCCCCGACCCACGGCACATGGACCTGTACACGGACGTCGTCGCCGAGAGACCACGCTCCGAACCTGGCGTTGGCATGGTCGACGATCTGAATCGCGGGGATTTGGAGCGCAGCAGTACGGCCCTGGAGCTCCTGTTGTCCACGCTTTCTCAGTGCGGAGCCGGAGGACAGGGTCTTGTCCGTGATCGTCGCCACCCGGCGCAGGCGGCGCGGCCACTTGCCCAGTGTTGCCACGTGGGAGCGCAGCATCTTCTGGCCCTCGCCCCGGCCCAGAACCACGACTTCGTCGGCGTACTCGTCGCCCATCCCCTCCGGCCGGGCAATGGCGACGATGTTCTCGCCCTGCGCGAAGCGGAGATCTTCGCGCTTGCGGCCGAGGCGAGGAGTCCCCAGGCGCAGCCGGTGAGTGATTGTGTTGCTCGTCGAGTCCTTCCAGGCGTGCGTCTCCATCCAGTCGAACTGGAATTGATTGACGAGGGTGTCCAGCGTCGATCCGCAGTCCGGGGCGTCCCACCACGCCAGCTCCCAGGGGTCGCTTCCGTCCGATGCCCCCAGCAGCTCGCCCTTGTCGTGCGTGTCGAGCACGAGACCGACGTTGCCGTGCGGCTTCGACTGGACGTGTGACCAGACCTTGCGGACTGCGTCGTAAACGTCGAGGCGGGGGCCGCCGTACGGCTTCGGCGCAGCGGGCACCTTCCGCTTCGGTTTTGACCCGTCTAGGTATCCGTCATGATTTTTGTCCTTGCCTGCATTTGGATCTTTTGGGGTGATTTTCTTCCCGGAGATGATGTAGTCCTCGAACGGGATGCCGTGCGGGTACGTCGAGAACCCTTCGCAGGACACCATGGCCCGCTCCCCGTCGTACGAGGTCTTCGTGACCAGGCCGCCCCAACGGATCGCTCCGTCCACTTCCAGGTAGAGCTTGGTGCCCCACTCCTGCAAGAGGGGGTCGCCGTCCGGCCCCAGCAGGCGGGCGTACTCCGGCTCGACTGTGCCCGCCATCGCGCCCGGCCCGGACAGGTCCCGCTTGGGGTTCGAGGACAAAGTGAACGGCACCTGCCAGTCCAGGACATCCTCGGTGAGCGCTTCGGTGGCGATGAATCGCCATCCGGCCGGCACGGCTACAGCTCCTCTTCGTCAGGGCTCTCGACGAACTCGACGTCGGCGACGATCGACGTGTTCGAGTCCACGTGCACGTCGCCCGTCTCGGTCTTGGACATCCACGTCTGCACGGACAACGTCTGCGTCGTACCGCGCAGGGCGCTGCTGATGTTCCAGTTGTCGGCGAGGACAATGGTCGAGCGTCGAGTCTGGCTGCCGGTGTCATCGTCGATGCCCGTGTCCTGACCCAGGTACGGCCCGAACTTCGTCTGCATTCGCGCGAAGACATCGGCCCTCGTCATGCGGAATCCGGCGAAGGTGATCACGACCTTGGCCCGGGTCGCCCATGACGGCACGTCGATGCTCCAGCTCGCTGCACCGGGCCAGTTGCGCCACTTGGCATCCGAATACGAGAGCGTGGACAGGTCGCCAGGAAACGACGTGTAGAGGACCCTGTCCCGGCGAGGGCTGACCATCTTCCGCAGGTCCTTGATGTACGCCTGCGTGATCGCCGAAGTGTTCGCGGGGATGTCGATGCGGGCCAACGTGAGCGCCGAATCGTTGGGTCGTACCTGCCTCACATCCGTCGTCGTCTTCGTCACGCCGGAAATCACGCGAGTGAAGATGTACGGCCCGACCACGGGGTTGGACGGATTGGCCCACGTTTCCCCGTACGAGTACGGGTTCTCCACACGGGCGACAATCAGGTCCGAGCGGGCCGACGAGCCGGTGGCCGCGATGTTGATTGGGTCCGACGTCGGGAGCCGGCCCGCGTACGCCTGGTACGTCGCCCCCGCCGCACGGTTGAGGATCGCGCAGGCGCCAGGACGCACCTGGATCTGGGCTGCGGGCGAGGACAGCGCCCTGACCGCCAGGTCCCCTGAGCCGACCACGCCCTGAGCGCCACCAAAAGCGGCGTAGGCCAACAGCCGGGCCACTTCACTGCTGTGCTCTGCGCTTCCTTCAGTGAACCAGGGAACGCTGTCCCATGCCGACACCATCGTGTTCCTCCTGCTGCTGCTCTCCTGGTGAAGCAGCGGAGGATCACGGGCCGGGGCGCCTTACGTCGCGCCCTCTTCGCCTACAAGTAGGCGTACGCGTCGCGCCAGGCCACGGTCATGGACGCCGTGGCGGTGGCGTCGGTGCCGCGCAGTACGAAGTCCTGCCGGCCGGTGGGGATGAGCAGGTTCTCCAAGAGGGGAGACGAGCGGGTGAGTAGACCGGCGACGCTTGCCCTGCCCTTGAGCACCGTCCGGGTCCACGGGCGAGGGTCAATGACGACCTTCTCTCCGGCCCCGAGCGTCAAGTTGAGTTGCACCTTCCAGCGGCCGACCAACTCGCACACCGGCTGGGAGATGGGCCCGGTGATCGTGATGACCGGCCACGTCGCCCGGTTCCCACGCACAAGGACCTCCCCGGGGTTCCGCGCCGTACCTTCCCCGACCATCATCAGAGGCGCTTTCAGCGGCCCCTTGATGCCACGGTGGGGTGGCGGAGCCATGTCCACCCGCACGCTCTGCTCGACCTCGTCGAAGCTCCCGGTGTGCACAGCCGCGAAGTTCGCGACGACCGGGGTGTACCCGTGGCGAGTGAGGGGCGAGTCGGCAGCCTCGCACTGACGGGGCCGCCCGTACCAGCGGCGCGCCCGGCCGCCCTGTGTCGTGGACAGCACCGCAGGGGTGGACATGCGGGATCGGACCGCCCGCGCGTCCCACGCCTGCCGCATGGCCGACACCGCGTCCAGGTTCGCGCCGTGCCGGGCCAGCCGGGTGTCGCCGGCGTCGACGGTGTCCACGCCGACCTCGAATGTCAGAGTGGCGCCTGCGGTGAAGTCCTGACCGTGCCGTACCCCGTCCTCCCTGGGCAGCGGTGTATCGCCGTTGGCGATGTCGGTGTCCTTGATCGCGAACGGCCTGATCAGGTAGTAGCCCGTGCGCACGGTCCCGAACGTGAAACTGGCACCGGGATGCACCCCGTTCGTGCCGTAGCTCAGCTTCCACTCGGCCTCAGCCGGAGACATAGGCACCTCCCAGGCGCATCCTGCGTAGCTCGAACATGGCGTCGCTCAGCGCCTGGCTCGGGGTCATCGGTGCGCTGGTCATGGTCAAATTCAGGTCGCCTCCGACGAGCGCGGTGGAGGCGGGGGCAGCGCTCCCCTGGCGACGGGAAGCAGCGGCCGATGTAGTGGTTCGGACCCCGCCGCCTGCGTAGCTGCTCAAGCCGCCACGGCCGGGATAGACGACGGTCCCGCCGAACATGTCGGCAACGGTGCTGAGGATCTGCTCGCTGCGCCTCCGCTTGGACGGGGCGAAGGGGATGTACGCCTCGCCCTGTGTCTCCGGCTCCGCCCACAGCCGCATCTCGCCCGCCTTCGCTATCTGTGCGATGTGTCGCTCCGCTCCGTTGGCGAAGGCTTTCACGCGGCCGGCCGCACGGTGGATGCCACCGTTGGCGTACTGGATAATGCCGCCATCGGCCTTGGGCGTGATGGACTGGCGGCCCTGGTAGTCGTACTTGATGGTGACGTGCACGGTCTTGCCCGTAAGTCCATTGATCTTGCCCTGGATCGCCTGCACTTGGGATATCGGCGTGCCCGTCGGGGCAGTGATCCGGACCGTCTTTCCGTTCGACCCGTCGACCGTCTTGATCTTGTAGCCGAGGTCCTTCAGCGCGGCCTGAGCGACGGCCGTCGGTGCCTTGACGTCGATTGACTTGCCCTTGGGGAGGCCCGCGACCTTGGCCTGGACGTTCTGCAGGTCGCCTGTCGCCTGCTTGATGATCGCCTGGACGGTGACGTTCTTCTTGTTCGGTGCATTTGCGATGTCCTGCGCGAGGGCAGAGATGTTGACCCGGGCCGTACCGGTCGGAGCGGTGACCGAGACGTTCTTGCTGCCGGGAATGGCCTGGACCTTGAAGCCGAGGGCTTCGATCTGGCTGCGAGCGTTGGCTGTGGGCGCCGTGATCTGAATGCTCTTGCCCGGCTTGATGCTGGCGAGCTTCCCCTGCAGGCCCAGCACCTCGGCTGTCGCCTCGGGGATGCCCTTCGCGGTGAGGAGGGTGGTGACGGTGGCCGGCACCAGCCCCATCTGGTCGGCGAGAGCCTTCGCCTGGTCCTTCGGAATGCCCATATCCCGAGCCAAGGCGATGGCCTTCTCGCGGGCCCCCTGCATGGCTCCCTGGCTCATGGTCATCGCCTCGGACATGGGCATGAGACCCTGCTCCGCCGCCTCCTGCGCGCGCGTGGCGACGCCGAGCATCGAGTCCCGCAGCTCCGTGAGCTGACTGTTCAGGGTCTGACCGTTGCGGGTGGAGGTGTCGACTAGCCCGTCGTTCGCCACGAGAGCCTTGCCCCACCCATCGGCCTGGTCAATGTTCGACTTCATGGTGTCGTCGACCTGGAGCATCACCGCGTTGAGCTGGGTCTGCGCATCGTGGAAAGACTGCGTGTTCCCGTTCAGGGCATCCAACGCCCGTTTGAGGGCATCGACCCGTGTGTCCGCCGATGCGGTCTTGTCGGAGAACTGGCCCACGGCTGCCTGGAGACGGTCGTACGCCGTGGTCCCGGTCTTACCGGAACCGTTCATCGCCTCCCCGAGTTCCAGCTGGCCCTTGATGCTGTCCTCAAGTTCGCCGCGCAGCGAGCCCAGAGCCTTCTTCGCTCGCATCGCCGCCAGGCCCTGGTCGTCGGTCTTCTGAATGGACTGTCCGCCGACGATGGCCACCCTGGTGTGGGCGTCAACAGTCGCCTGCAACTCCTGCTGGAGACTTTCCAGGGACTTGCCCTGATTGAGGTAGGCATCCGTGAGAGGGCCGAGCTTGATACCGGCATCCCTCATGACATCGACCAACTTGCCCTTGCCGTCGGCGAGCTTCGTGTCCTGGAGGGTCTGCGCAGCCGCAGCCCGAACGTTCGCGTCGATCACCCCACCGGACGCGATCAGCGCATCCGTCAGGGACTTCACCCGCTGTTGGTGAGCCTGCGCGGCACGGGCGGCCTTTTCCTGGCTGGAGGCGTACAGCCCGAGTCCGATGGTGAGACCGGCCAAGGCGATACCGAGCGGCCCGCCGAGAGCGGAAGTGATGCCGCCGATGGCACTGCTGGCCAGGCGGTTGGCGGCGCCGATCCCGCGGAGGCTTCCCGACAGCCGGTTGCCCTGTACTGCGGCGCCGGAGTACGCCTGCCCCATCTGCCGCCAGAGGCTGACCTGTGTTCCGCCCGCGGCTGTGGTGCCCCGCAGCGTAGTTCCCAGCGTCCGTGCCGAAGCACCGGCAGCCACCACGGAGGTACCGAAGCCGCGCAGCATGGAGGTGACAGCGGTGACCACCTTGAGGCCCAGCATGATGCCCAGGAAGATCGTCAGGGCAGTGCTCGCCCCGGGGACGACGTTCAGCAAAGTGTTGAAGATTTGAAGCAGGCCGCTGAAGGCGACCAGGAGTACACCGAGGCCCGAGCCGGCCGCCGCGAGGTTCCCGATCGCCGTGGCGATGTTCGAGATGACAGAGATGACCGCCGGGCCGATGCTCTGGCCGAGCGCATTGAAAAATGCGCCGAGTGCGGGCATCAGCTCCATGCGGATCTGCCGGACAAGGTCGGTGACCCCGCCGTCCCGCATGGACCGGCCGAGCCCTCGCATGAGGTCACCGAAGAGGAGGTTGACCTCGTGGAAGGCGGGCGCGGCGTCGGAGAAATACTGCTCCATCGCCTTCCGCCCGCGCCCGGAGTTGGCCCAGCGCTCGAAGCGCAGCATGCTGCCCTCAAGCCCGTTGAGCAGGGCGTTGCCCGTGTCCATGGCGGCCGAGCCGACGCCGCCGAGTCCCTTGATGAGGGACACGCTGGTACGTCCAAGCTGCCCGGCCTTGTCCCCGGCGTGGTCCAAGAACTTGGCCAGGCTGCCCGTCTCCCTGCCTGCCTTGGCAGAGGCCCGGATGTGCTGGGTCAGGCGCTCCGTGGCGGAGCCGACCCGTTCGACGAACGGGCCGCTAGCGACCAGGTAGTCAAGGGAGGCTCGGCCGAGGTTGCCCAGCCCGGAAGTCATGGTCCCGAGGACCCGCGAGTTTGTGCTCGCGATGGTCTTGAAGTCCTTGCGGAACACCCCGCTCTGCATGAACCGGGCCCCACGCTGCGCGAGCGTGCCCATCTGCGACGCTGAGTCGCCGAGGGAGTCCCGCAGGAGCGGGAGCACCGACTTGGCGAGCGGTTCGATGTCGTCGGCGACCTTGGAGAAGAACCGCTCACCGATCGACGCCCGGACCTTAGCCCACGCCGGTTGCAGAGCGGAGACCGCAGAGACCGTCTTCCGAGCTGACGGCGAGAGCTTGTCCAGGGCCTCCTTCAGCTTCTTCTGCTGCTCCTCGGAGACCTTGCCGTCCGCGGCGAGCATCTTCTGAGCCGCGTTCGACTCCTTGAGCGCGTCGCCGAAGCCACTGAACGCCAGCTTGGTGCCGATCACCGCGGTACCTGCTGCGGCGATCAGCCCAGGTATCGCCCCCAGAACCCCGACAGCGGGTGCCCCCGCGGACACCAGGGCGGTAAGGCCGGCGCCGTACTGGCCGATGAGCGCGACGGCGGGTTGCAGGAGCGAGACGATTGCCCCAACGCCGAGCATCCGCAGTGCTCCCCGACCGCGGCCGGGCAGGCGCATGCGTATCGGAACGGTGACCGGGTTGCGGTCTGCTTCGCCTTGGGCCCCGGAGATGAGCCCCCGGAGAGCCCCCAGGAGACCGTTCCCGCTTCCTCCGCCGTCACCATCGGCGTCCGGTCGTACCGGTACCCGGACGTCGGCGTCGTCGATACGGCGTCGGATGCCGTCGAGAGTGGCCCGGAACCGGTCCTCGTCGATCTCGACGCGGACCTTGGCCGCGACGCCCTTCGACGCCTCTTTGACCACCTCCTTGAGGCGCCGCTTGAGACCCTTGGAATCGACTTCGACCTTGATCTTGGCGGCCAGGCCCTCGGCGGCCGTCTCGACTGCCGTGCGCAGTCTCCCGGCGAAACCGGCGAGGTCCGCGACGACCGGGACGTCGAGGCGGCCGGCCTGCAGGCCCTCAGACACTGCGGACCATTCCTCTCTGCATGGCGGCCATGAGCATCTGGCGGTGGCCGGTCATGCGGGGTTCTTGCTGCTCCGGGGCGTTCTGCTGCCGCGCCGTGGTGCTGTCGCGGCGGCGCGTGGCGTGCCCATCGGAGCGAGTGGGGCGAATGACGTGGGTCGGCTCCTCACGCCGCTTGTCCGCAGCGAGGAGCCCGACTTCATCGACGATCAAGGCCAGGAGTTCGAGGACCTTCGTCCAGCCTCCGAGGGGGGCGGAGCGGACCCGGGAGTCGTCCGGCAGGCCGTCGATGAGGGAGATCAGCCGTCGGAGGCCGATGAATCCTTGCTGCCCGGGGCGGAGCCAGATGCGTCGGGCGTCGAGTCCGTGGAACCGGCTGAGGTCGGATTCGACGTCGCCGAATTGTTCTCGGAGGAGTCGTCCGACCGAAAGAGCTTTCCCAGTTCCACCCCGTAGACCCGGGTGAGGCCCATCGTCAGGCGCACGTAGTCGCCAAGGGAGGGCTTCGCCGCGAGGAAGTCCTTGAACGGGCCGTCCTGGAGACGGTGGGCGTCGTCGTACTCGGCGTCGAGGAGGATGGCGTACGACTCCTTGACCGCTGCCATGAACTTGCGCGGCAACTGCGGGCGTCGGAACAGGGCGTTCATCACGTCGCTGAGTCCGGCGTCGCCGTCGGCGGCGTCGATGACCTCACCGAGGAGAGCGACGAGACCTAGCTCGTCGGCGAGGAGCGGGTCCAGCGCATCGGCGGGCAGCTCTGCCGGGAAGACGAGCAAGTCCTTGTTGAACAGCACCGGGATTCCGTCGGGGTGAGTTGCCTCGCGGCGTCCGGCGTCCAGGTCGATGACGTAGGTGGCGGTGGAAGCCATGAGGGTGTGACCTCTCTCGTACGGGCTGAGTCGCCGCGGTGGTGCGGCAGCGCGCGGACACTGGCAAGCCGGTGAGGCTTGTGTCGCGCGCTGCCGCGGCGAGAAGTCAGACAGCCGCCGGAGGGGCGACGGCCGGGGCGAAAGCGGGGTCGTTGGTGATCACGTACCAGGCGTCGGAATCATCGCCGCCCTGCACGGCCAGGCGCAGGGGCAAGACGGCTTCCTTCGTCTTGGCGAGTTCGGTGTTCACGCCCTCCATCTGCATGGAGCGCGGGACCATGTACCGGTAGCTCTTGCCGCCGTCGATCACCTCGATGCACGCGGCGATCTCGGTACGCGAACCGATCCTCGGGGGCGTGAACTTGTAGTGCTTCTTGTTGTCCGCGGCCGTGACCTCGTCGATCTGGCCACCGCCGTACACGGCCCGGAAATTCTCGCCGGACCACTGCTGGAGATCGACCTCGATGGTCGAAGCGTCCTGGGTCTGGAAGGTCCGGGTCGGGTAGCTGCTCTGGGCGCTGCGGACCTGTTCGAAGCTGGGTTCGTTGTTGAATTTCAGGCTGTCTTCGGTGGTGAGGCCGACGGCGCGCCAGCCCTCGGGCATCGCGACGGCGGCATCAGCCGGCGCGGCGGTGCCCACCACACCCAGCCATACACGGGTGAGTGAAGGGACGACGATTTCGTTGTTGTTGGCGGATTCGCCAGCCATGACGGGCTCTCCCTTGGGGTCCGGTGATCGGGCCCGGGAACCTTGGGGAGAGCAGGGGGTTAACGTCGCGCGCTGGCCGGAGCGCTACGGCGCTTCCCAGAGGGTCCGCGCTACGTGCTCGGTTCCTCGCGGCGTACGGGGGCGGCTCGCGCAGTGCCAACCGCCTCGGGGCGAGCGCTGCGCGATGGTGCGCCACCCGGCTCCGCGCAGGCTCGCGCCGGACTCGCCGTCCTGCGTGTACGTGATCAGTCGGGAATAGCCCAGAGCCTGTGCCGCCCGCCAACAAGCCCTGTAGAGCAAGCTGTTGGCGTTACGGACGCCGTCCGTCGCCGTGCGGGTGACCTCCAGCGTTTCGCCGTTGTCGAGGTGGCGGGCAACGGGGCGCCCGACGATCGCGACGGCCCGCAGCATGCCGTGCTGATCAGCGGCACCGACGGTGAAGACGGCGCCGGGCGGCGGGCGGTGGTGCCTGTGCCCCGTGGCGACGAACTCCTTCGCCTGCTTCTGCCGCAG
The DNA here is from genome assembly GCF_026340105.1 of Streptomyces sp. NBC_01433. Classification (NCBI taxonomy): domain Bacteria; kingdom Bacillati; phylum Actinomycetota; class Actinomycetes; order Kitasatosporales; family Streptomycetaceae; genus Streptomyces; species Streptomyces sp. NBC_01433. The sequence goes on from NZ_JAPEPM010000001.1 coordinate 4,499,239, forward strand.
GGGAACGAGGTGCAGGCGCACCCCCTCGTGGTCGATGTTCAGGGTCGGGTCCTCGCCTACGGATGCAGGGCGACCAGCAGGCCGAGGAGCCAGCGCGGTTGCCCATTGACGAGCGGGGACCACAGAAGCGTGCCGGAGGGGCGGACGCCGCTGATGACGGGCTGACCTGGCACGTGCGGAGCGTTGGGCAGCTCGGTGGCGGCGGTCGCGCAGACCAAGAGGATCCGCCGCAACTCGGCCTGCCCTGGCCACCCGCCGGGGTCGCCGTGCAGCTCCAAGGTCACCTCGGGCTCTGTTGCCCACGTCAGGGTGCGCATGTCCCCGCCGGGGCCGTGGGTGACTCGAAGGTGTGGCCATGGTGCCTCGGAGATACCGGACACGCGGCCGGGCCCACCCAGCGCCTCGGCCACGTGCGGGTGCTGCTGGAGCCAGGTGAGGAGTGCCGATACCGGATCGGTGTCGGCGAACTCGTACGTCGTGGTCATCAGGTTCGGGCGACGTAGCCCTGCCGATGCAGGCGGCGGGCATAGTCCGAGGGCACGCGGATCTTGGTGCCCGGGAGGTAGCTAACGCCCTCAATGTTGAGGTGGTGCGACAGGGTGATGGTCTCAACCCCTGAACCCAGCGCAGAGGTGACACGGACGGTCTTGACCTCGTCGGCCGGGGCCTCCGGCGCGGCGGTCTTGATGAGGTTCTTCGTAGTCATGCCGGGCACTGTGGGCGGCATGGTCCGCTTGTGTCGCGTGCACTCGCAAGGTGGCGTACGGCCAACATGTGCTGGGGCTCCTCGTCGCTGAGTGGAGCCGCCTCTTCTTTTTATATTTCACGCCAAATAACCTATAGATCAAGCCATTTAATAGGCGCAAAAAGGGATCAGACGGTCTGGCGCCTTGACGCCACCAGATATCCTTGCAGCGGCGGAAAAGGACCCCCCGCCGCGAGCTTATCCGCTGTCGTTAAGACGACATACCGTCTGACCTGCGGAAACGCCCTCTGCTCATGCTCGTGGCTCCATCAAAGTGGTCGTCGTGCCGGAGATCCGGTACCTCGGACCTGGAGGCCACGAAATGAGCAGTACGCAGCAAACCCCTCTCGACGCCCGCGACGCCGGATGGCGAACGACCTCGATCTCCTGGCAGTGGCGCTGGCCTAAGCTGCTGGAGATCACCGGACTCGTAACGTCCGGGTTCCTCGTGGCGACGGTCGCCGGATACGTTCCGGAGGGGCCCGCCACGCTCGGCACCACCGCCGCCGTCGCTCTCCACGCCATGGCCACGCTCATGATGCATTGCTTCCGACGCCCCGGCGAGGAGTCCGGCCGCCCCTCAACGTCGAGCGGCCACGATCGCGGCGGCGCGGGCCATGAAGTGGACGCCGTCAGCCGTCAGGTTGCCGGGGTAGACGGTGCCCACTTCGGCCTCAACGACCATCGGGGCTCGGGTGGTGACCGTGACGGTGACCTTCTTGCCGGTGATGATCGGCTGGCCGGTGCTGATGTTCCGGGCGATGCCGTCCGGGTCGATCGACGTGGTGCAGCGGCAGTTCTTGAGGTTCGCGACTGCTCGGGATGACTGGTCGCGGGGCTGGAGCATGTACGTGTTCGGGCCGACGCCGCGGTGACGGCGGTCCCAGTCCATGCTGTTGACCTTGAAGCGCAAGTTTCCGGGTACCACCTGGCCCTGGGCCTGCACGTGTGTGGGCCGGACTCTGTCGTCGGCCACGGTGACCCATCGCTTCGTGGGCGGGGCGAGGCGCTTCGCCTCGACCTCGACCTGGTGGGCGATCCGCCGGACGTGCGGGGCGATCATCCGCGCCAACTGCGTCTCCAGCGCGGGGTTCGCGGTGAACTTCGCCATCACGGCACCTTCGGCGGATTGCGGGTGGCGGCTGCCTGGACGTAATCGACGTCCGGGCAGCCGGGCACCTGGTGCAGACGAGCGGTGGTCAAGGTCCACGTCATGCCGGTCTCGTCCGCGACGACATCCCCGGGCTCCACCGGCCAGGCAGCCGGGTCCAGGCGCAGCGACCACGTGCCGTCCGGCTGTTCCAGTGCGGAGCCGGGCCAGGTACCGCGCGGCTCGGGCCGTTGGTCCGGGGCCGGTGGGACGGGGACGCCGTTCGCGTCCCGGGCCCACGGGTGCGCGAGCGCGGACAGGGTCAACTGTCGGTTGGCGAGGATGACGGACATGGGCGTGGCCTCCGGTCAGCGCCAGCGCTGAGAGCGGCTGGATGAGTACGGCCATGGGGCGCGTGGCGGACGGGACAGGGGCTGGAAGACGAGGCGCTTCAACCGCTTGAGGCTGTCGATCGTGGGGAGGGCGCCCGCCTGTCCGGTGGTGGGAGCGGAGTCGTAGGAGACCGACTGGCCTTCGGCGCTCACCGAGGAGACTCGACGGCCGGGCCCCGTGTTCTGGCCGGGCCGCTGCCGGATGGACTCGGCGGCGTGCGCGACGACGTACCGCACGACCGATTTCTCCTGGGCGCCATTCAGGCCGATAAGGAGGTCCACGTCGTACGTCCCGTCGGGGTTCGGCCGGTGGGCGATCACGTCGGCGAAGTCGTCGAACTGGACGGGCCAGGCGTCTATGTCGTCGAGCGCATCCGTCCAGAGGGGCGTGAGGCCGCGCGCGGTGGTCACGGCCGGGACCAGGGGCCGGTTGAGGTACGTGGCGACGTCGTCTTGTGCGCCTCGGATCTCCTCCTCGTAGGCGGCGCGCTGAACGGACGTGAGGGGAAGCGGAACGCCGAGAGCATCGGCGACTGCTTCGGGGGAGGCGACCAGGCCCTGCCCCGTGGGGAGGTCGAGGCGCACGGAAGTGTCCGTGACCGGCTGCGCGGTTCCGTGGGGGGTGAGGGTGACCGTGCCCCAGTACCGGCCCGGTGGGACGGCGGGCAGGTCGAACCGGTACAGCCCGGCCTGGAGACGGGAGGCGGGTGCGGCCGATGCGACTACCGGCCCGTCCCGGTCGGGGGAGGCGTACAGGTCGAGGCGGGTCACCTCGCCGCCGGCCGGGGCCGGGTCCAGATGCGCCCCGGCCCAGATGGGCTTGTGATCGTAGACCGACACCCTTGTCCCCCTTACTGGTGGCTGCCGGTGCGCGCGCTCTGCGCGTTGAGGCGTTCGCGGATGCGGGCAGCGATGCTCTCGGAGACCACGGCTCCCTTGGGCTGGAGAAGCCGGGTGACGGGGTTGCGGTGCGGCCCGAGGAAGGTGCGCTCGACGAGGCGGACGGTGCACTGGAGAGATGAACCGAACGGGGTGAGCGGCACGAACACGGCGTCGATGTCCGTGGGCGGCCGGCTGGTGCCGTCGTCGAGGATGACGTCGGACAGGTTCTCCTCGTCGGGGATGACCTCGGTCGGCATGACGTACGGGTTCGGCGCCGGGGGTTCCGGGGCCTCGTCGATGTGCGGCGGCTCCAGCGGCGCAGCGTCCGGAGGAGCGGGGGCTGTGTCGGCCTCGGAAGTGGTCGCCTCGGTCGGCGCCTCCTCGGCGGCCGGCTTGGCGGCGGTCTTGCGGGTGCGGGCGGTGGCCATGGGTGGCTCCTCAAGCGGTGTCAGTCCGAACGCGCGCACCCTGCACAAGGGGGTCGGTTTGTGTCGCGCGGTGCGGTGTGGCCCAACGGTGGGCGCCCGCCTGGTGCTGGGCGCCCTTGCCGTTTCGGGTCAGCCTCCGGCCGGTGCCTCGTAGGTGAAGCCGTCCGCGAGGGTGATGGGGTCGCTGTCGTCGGCGAGTTCGACGGTCACGGCTCCGGCCTGCCCCGGTGGTGACTTCACGGTGAGTTCGGTGGCCGATCGGACCTGGAGATCGGTGCCGGCGGCACCGCCGAAGGTGACGGCGGAGACCCCGTCGAGGTGGGCGCCGTTAATCGTGATGATGCTTCCGCCTTCGGCCGGGCCCGTGGCGGGGCTGATCGTGGCGACGGTTGCCGCGGTGAACAGGCGGTCAATGGTGGAGCGCAGGGTGACGGTCCCGGCCTGGTAGAGCAGGAAGCGCTTGGACCCCTCGGGCCGTCCGTCACCGCGCCCGTACGGCTCGGTGACATAGACGTCCTCGGTGACCCGCACGGGCGGGTCGTCGAGCGTGGCGGCGGGGAAGCCTGCCCTCGTGATGCGGGTGCCGTCCTGGCGATACAGGCCCATGGTGTCCTTCCTCCGTAAGTGCTGGTCGGGGGAGGATGCGCGCTGAGGAGCGCTTGGGTCGCCCGCTGCACACGGCGGGGAGACGCCACCACGACGGGCGACGCCTCCCCACATCGGGATCAGGCGGGGGCAGGCTCGGTCCAGCTACCGATCACGAACGACTCCGGGCGCGGGATCTCCAGAGCCACGCGCTCGTCGCCACGGAACGTAATCAGACCGTTTTCTACGTTCGTCCCGTTTTCGGTGCTGACAGTGACGGAAACCGACTGCCTGTCGTGGAGCTGCGCGCCGAGTCCGAAGGCGCCGATCAGGAAGTTCTCATCGGCCATCGCGGTCGTCTCGACGACGTCCAAGCGCCAGACCCGCTTGGTGGCGCCAACGGCGATCTGGAGGGCGACGCGGAACGCACCGGTCTTGTCCTCCTCGACCTCCACGTGCTCCCACATGGTCGGACTCAGCACGATTCCGGTGGGGTCGTACTCGGCGAGCAGTGCCCGGGTGATGCTGCGCCGAATCTGGACGCTGTACTGGTCGGAGTCCAGCCCTCGGTACTGCTGAACCCCGGGGGTGTTGAAGATGCCGGTGAGGGACTGGCCGTCACCGACGCTGTGCAGCAAGTCCCAGTCTTCCTGGTACTTCACGCCTTCGATCATCCGGGAGTTGATGAAGGTCTTGAGCCTGGGCTCATCCGACAAAATGTTCTTGTGGGCATCGAGTAGATGCGCAATTTCACAAACCGGATACATAACGGGCGTAAGCGACAGCTTACTTCGGGGTGCACGTCCCCAAGTGTCGGTATCCGCACCGGTCGCCGGGCTGCTGCCGTCGGCGCCGTAACGTTCCTTCACCTGCTTCGCGTTGTTGGTCCAGCCCGTTTCCCTCGCGCCGTAGAGCACGGCCTGCTTGGTCGAGCTTTTGGGAAACAAGTCGCGAATGTGGAACTTACGGTACTCGCGTTCGGCGATCCCCAGGTTCTGCGCGGAGCCGAGGGTCTGGTGGGTGACGGAGCCGGCGGAGAGGCTGAAGATGGACTTGCCCTCCATCTCCGCGCGGATGTACGGACGGTCACGGAAACCCGCCTCGGAGGCGTTCTTGAAGGCGTTGCTCTCGACGAACAGGTCACCGAGGCTCTTGCCCTCCATGGCGCCCTGCGGCTTCTGCCCGTAGTGCTGGCCAGCGGCAGGTATGGAGTCGGGCTCGGACAGGTACTGCTTGACCTGGCCCATGCCTTCGGCGTCGGTGATGAGCTGCTTGAGTTCCATGGCCTCCGCGGAGACCTTCTTGAAGGCGTTGGCCTGGTCGGTGCTGACGACGAAACCGCCGTTGTCCTCGACCTTGAAGGTCTGGGAAATCCGTTCGGCTTCGGCAGACTTCTCGGCGAGCCGGACCTTGAGGCCCTTGATGAAACTCTTGCTTTCCGAGATGACGGGGGTGCTCACGGTTAGCTCTCTCAAAGATGCTGGGGTGCGGTTGACGTGCGTCGCTCGCCCGGCCAGCACCGGGACGACCCGACAACGCCGGGCATTTGAGAGAGCGGGGGTGCCTAACGTCGCGTGCTGCCGTCCTCACACAGGAGGAGGACGGCAGCACATGGGACTTGACCTGCTGTTTTGCTATGTCGGTGGGTGAATTCCACCTGGGGTGGTCGGCCGATGCGTCAGCAGAGGAAGAGGCTGGATCGCGCCTGCTACCGCTACCCCTGGATCGCAGCGAGTCGCGCCTTCACCTCCGCAGGGCTGAGCCGGACGGTGTCCTTGTCGGCCTCATCTCCATCCGGCTCACCACTCGGGTTCGGGGCAGGGGCGGGCGCCGGGTCGTGGGGTTCGTCGTACGGGTCGTCGTCCCACAGATCGATGCCGCTGCCGGCCATCGGAGAGGGTGGGGCTGCGGGCTGCTCCCGGCCGTCGTCCTCGTCCGGGCTGACGTCCAGGCCCTTCGCGGAGAGTGCGGCGAGGAGTTCACCGACGGTGGCCCGTACCGGCTCCAGGTGTTCGGCGTCGTCGGCGGCCTGGATACGGGCCGTGGCGTCCGCAAGGGCGCGCAGGGTTGGCCGGACGACTCGGCTGTCTGCGGTTTCACTGTGGTCAGCAGCGCGTGCCGGACCTTGTTCGGGGATCACCACGGTGGTCAGCTCGACGGGCTGCGGGGTGCCGAGGGATATCTCGGGGCCGGTGCTGTCGTACGGCACCGCGTAGTGGACGGGGCCGGTGCCGTCCTGGTGGACGGAGACGATGACGCGGCCGGGGTAGGTGGCCTCGACGCACGTCCAGATACCTTCCTCAGCGGCGAGCAGACGGCGGACGGCGGTGTCGATACGGTCCCGGATCTCCTCGTACGAGGCGGGCAACGGCTGGATCGGTGACACGGTGGCTCCTGGGATGACACGGGATTTGGCTTCGAGAACGGTGATGCGGGCGCTCCTGCTCCCGGAACCACTGCGGCCCTTGAAGAGGCTGCTGGCGGCCTTGGCCTCCAGCACAGCGGCACGCGCGGTCTTCACCTCAACCCTGGCCCGCCCGGTCTCCGGGACCGGCGCGTCATCAGCGGCCGGACCGGCGAGGCGGATGGGGATGGCGTCCCGGCCGCGTACGACGTGCACGGTGTCGAAGGCCACGGGAAGCGGTGGCACGGCGGGTGTGTCCGCTGGGAGGCCGTATCCGAGAGTGATATGCGGGGTGAACCCGTGGTCGGTGCGCAGCGCTTCGGACAGGGGAGACCTGGCGAGCGTGCCGACGACTCGCTCGCGGAGTTCGCTCAGGCCGGGCACGTCAACGGGGACGAACACCGGCTCGCCGTCCCCCGTGTCAGGGAACCGACCGATGCCGCCGATCCTCCCGGTGAGCGGGGAGGCGCCGTTGAGGACTGCGGCAACGATGTCGGCGAGGTCGTCAGGGTGGCCCGGAAGCTGGTCGGCATCGCCGAGGTAGGCCAGGGTGACGTGCAGATCGTGCGGGGCCGTGCCGTCGTGGTGGGCGATCTTCCCGGCGATGCCGGCGGGAACGTAGAGCGCGACCATGGCGCCTCGCCCGGTCTGCTGCTCGGCGCCCTTGACGTCGAGGCGACCGCTGGACGCGGTGGCCTTGTGCTCCAGCTCGGCCGTGCCCGGGTCGGCCTTGACTTCCAAAGACCTCGTCATGGGGTGCGCGCCGTGCAGGACGGGGGAGACCTCGTACAAGTCCAGCTTGTGGATCACGCGGACGCCGTCGGCGCGCTTCGCCGCTCCGCTCGGCGGAACGCGGTAGCCGATGGAAAACTGGGCTTCGTCGTGCTCGTGCCACTGACGCACCTGCTCGTACACGTCGCGACCCCTGGACGTGCGGAGGTTGAACTGGACGGTCGCGACGAGCGCCCCGGCGCCGGCAGGCCAGTCAGGGATGCTGGCGAACCGTGGGTCGCCGGGAAGCCACTCGGCGATCTCCAGGACGACGCCGATGGGCTCCTTCCACTCGTGGTGCCAGACGGTCTTGACGGGTCTGGTCGCCAGGGTGTGGGCGAACGCGCCGGGAACGATCAGGTCCGCGACTTCGTCAACGACACCCGTGACGGCGAAGATCGCCCGGCAGATGCCCTTGCGGGATGCAGGTGCTCGGGACGTGGGGGCGGGTGGCACGGGGAGGGACCTCCGGCGGATGGACAGTTGGCCGCCGGGACCGTGCCGTGCCTACCGGATTACTGTCCTGCGCTCACCCCGTGCCGGGCCGCTAGCTCACCTGGTGCTCGATAAGGGCGAACTCCGCCGCACCGATGGCGGCGCAGCGTTCACCACCACGTAAGCCTGACGGCTGACGTCTACGCGCTGACCTCCGCCTCGGGGTTCCGCGCCTCCGCAGCAGTCCGGGCCGCTACCCACCCCTGCGTCCAGTAACGCGCGCCGAACTGCTGCTCCTGCACGGCGCTGTACTGGTCGTAGGGGCAGGCGTCGGAGGGGTTCCCCTCCGCGAACGCGGCCTTGCCTTCCTTAAGAAGGGCCAGATACCTCTGGCGGTCCATTGCCACCGTTTCCGCTCCTAACTCTGCTGCGGCGGGAACAAGGAGTCCTGTCCACCATGTTCGGTTTCCGCGCTTCCACCATCATCGCCGCTGGCCCGGCTATGTGTGCGGGACATCTGGGCATCGTCGACGTCGATAGCCCACACGTCCGGGTCGGTATACCGCCACACCTGTCCAGTGGCATCGCGAATCCACCCGGTCAGGGTGCCGTCGGGGGCCTGATCGAGCCACGCCTCTTCGCCGTCGGTGCCCTGGTAGGCGGCGAACGCGGCGGCGGGGTCGGTCTCGTCCCCCTCGTCGTACATGTCGCCGGACCACGGTCTCGCGTCGTCCTCCGGGCCGGTCACTGGGTCGGAGCCGACCACGTCCTCCGGGGCCTCGCTGCCGCCGGGTGGCGCGGCCTCCTCCGGCACGCCGTTCTCGGAGATCTCCTCCTCACCCCCCGCCTCCGAAGGGGCCTCCTCATCAGGAGAAGCCGCAGGGTCCGCGCCCAGGTCGGCGGCGCCCGACTCCGCGCCGATCTCGGGGCCCTGCTCCTGGTCCTCGTCGTCGTCCCCGAACGGTGCGCCGCCCTTGGGGAGTGCCTTGATGGCGATTCCGTATCTGGTCATCGGCGGAGTCTGACCCTGCGGCCACGCTTGTGTCTCGCCGCACTAGCCATGCTCTGCTCATCCGCCGCCAATGGCACGACCAGCCCCCGAGGTGTGTTGGTCGCGGCTGTCTTCTTGCGAGGTGGCAATTAAAGCCGCCCCGCCGGCGTTCCCGTCAAACTACGATGAGCGGATGATTGATGATGGTCCGGCATACAAACTCCTGCTGCAGAGAGCAGTGAAGCGATTCGAACTCGACCTCCGGGAGTGGCCTTGGCCTCCTTCACGTGCCACTGCCGACTGGGGCACGTACTGGCAAGTCCGTTTTGAGGACACACTTTTCCGGGTCGGTCTCGGTGTACGGAAGCTCATTGAGGCCGGGAAACTTTCCGTTGAAGTGCAAGAACTCCCTATCAACGTAACTTTTCTGCCTGTGCGCAAAGGTTTCTATCCTGGTGTTACAGACCAGCATCACATCGAAAGATTTTACGACATCGAGGCGGCGCGCTCCGACCAGTTGCCTGTCCTGCTTCTCTGTCACGCGATCGTCCATTCGCACGTTCTCGTTCCCCGCTTCGACGGATCGGGGCACTCGGGTTTGCGTCTAGACGATTTCTACCTGGCTTCCGACCGAGGGAGGAAGAAGGGCGTCTACTTGGTTGACTGGCGCACCTTCGTTGACGAAGTAGTGCACCCTGTGACGTCTGACAACGTCATTGGGATTTTCATGCGCCGACTGCCAAATGGGGATGAACTTAGAATCCCGACTTCATCCCCGATGGGGTCCAGTGAAACAATGGACCGTCTGGTGGATCTATACAGGAGTCTGTCGCAGGGGAACGCTAAGTCTGTTGATAAGTTTATGAGGGAGTGGCGCGAAGCTTACGCCCTTTCCCCCGACCCCGGACCAGGGGGTTGATGTGGACTCGGTTCCTTATGTCTCGGGCGTCTGCGTCAGCCGGGCTGCTTCCGTGCCCTTCTCGACGACGTCGGTGTATCGACGCAGCACTGCGAGGACGGCCTCTTCGTCGTCCCCAGCCACGACCCGCAGAGGGCCCGTCGGCGTCAGCGGAATCGACTCGCCGGTGTGCAGGGCGACGAGTGCCACCGCGCGGGCGGAGCCGACCACCGGCCGGTCCGCATCTCCAGTGACCTGCACCTGGTAGGCGGACCCGTCGTCGAACCGGCCGGTGACAGTCTGCGGCATCGTCTTCTCCTTCATCGAGTGGCGAGCAGGCCGAGGAGGAACGCCCTCAAGTCGTCGTCCTCGTACCAGTCACCGGTGAACATGCTCTGCATCGACCGAGCGAGGCTGTCACCCGTGTCCATCTGCGTCTGCTGCTGCGCCAAGAGCCTGCCCAAGGCCGTGTGGTCGAGCGTGCGGGCGCCGGGCCTGCCGGTGTGCGTACGCGTGTACCAGAAGGCGCGCTGCGCGCTGTCGAGGTCCGGCAGATGCCCGGCCAGGTGCTGCGCCAGGGCGTGTGCGGCAGTGCCTACTCCGGCATCGTCCAGGTCGGCGACCGTCGCACGGCGGGCTTCGGCCTCGTACCGGCCGACTTCCCCGTCAACAGCGGTAAGGCGGCGCACGTCCGCATTGGCCAGCCAGTCCCTGGGGACGTGGCGCTGCACGGTACGTACGGCACGCTCGGCGCCCGGTGTGGTGTCCGGGCCGAACACGACGCCCGCATTGCCCTGGGGGCCGAGGTCGCGAACATCGGCCAGAGCCGCCCCCACCGCGGCGGGCACCGCCGCGGCGTACTGGGTGCGCAGCTCCAGCCACTCGCGGCGGGCGGCGGCAGCCTCCATGCGGGCGGCTGCGATCTCCACTTCGACGTCCTGGTCCTGGATGGTGCTGCTGCTCCGCGCGGCCTGGAGGTTGAGCAGGCGCCGCTCCGTGGCGGCCACGTAGTCGTCTGCGTGCCGCAAGGTGGCGTGCGGTTCCCCGCCGAAGTCGGCACCGAGCGTGTTGGCCAGGCGGCGTGTGACGTCCTGGTCGACGTCCGCGCCGGCTGCCCGCAGGGCTGCCATGTGCCGCAGCGCGGTGAGGCCGGGGCCTCCGTCGGAGGCACGGTCCGGCACCCACCGGGTGCCCCCGGTCCGGCCGGGGAGACTGCCGGCGGCGAGCTGCGCCCACGTCGTCGGCCTCCACCAGGAGACGCGACGGGATACCTGCCCGAACCGGCTGTGCTCCGGCAGCAGGTTGGCCCACTGGGCGACCCGAGAGGCCAGCGTCTCCCCTTCAACGCTCGGAAGGTTGAGAGCGGCGTGCAGTTGAGCCAGGCGGCGGGACTCCGGCCAGTTGCGTACCCGGCCCACCAGACGGCCCAGAAACGCCTTCATGCGGGACAGCCGGTCACGGTTGTTGCGCCACATCTCGGCGATCTTCCGGGCGGCGGCCTTCACCAGCTCGACAAGACGACGGGCCATGCGCCCCAGCAGAGCGAGCACATGCGCGAGGATGCCGGGCTGTCGGGCAGTGCCCGGAGACGTGGCGCCACGGCGGACGATACGCCGGGCGGTGGCCTGCCGGGTGCCGTCGAGCTGTGCCGTCAGGAGCCGGGTCAGCTCCTCCGTATCGGCAGGGTCCACCCCAGCCTCTTCGAGCTGCCGCACGAGTGCGGTCACCGCGTCTCCGACGTGGGCGGAGGCGTCGATGGAGCCGCCACCCTCCGGGGTGCCGTGGGGATGCGACGGGACGGGGGCACTCGACTGGTCCGGGATGAGCCGCAACAGATCAGCCCCTCTCTGTGCCAGGTCCTCGTTGGATTCGCCAGGCAGGGGTTCGAGATCGTTGATCGTTCGCAACGCGGCTCGGACGGTCCGCTTGTGGGCCTTCGCGCGGGCCTGGCGAAGGGCCTGCTGCGCGGCGGCGCGGTCGCGGCCGGTGATACCCGCGGCGTCCAGGGCGGCGTTCGCGTCCTGGCGGGCGGCTTCACGGGCTCCTTGCAGGGCCTCCGGTGTCAGGCGCTGCGCGATCTGCTCACGCAGCGCGTGGATGTCGCCGGGAGGCTCGGTGCCGGCTACGGCCTCATCGATGACCCGGGCGGCGACCACCCGGTGCTGATCAGCAACGATCCGGTCGACGACTGCCTGCGGGCTCGGGTTGGGGTCACGGGGCGTACCGGACGGCGGGAGGGCCGGGGTGGTCCGATTCCGCTCGTACACGTCGACGGCGCGTGCGTTGTGCAGCCCGAAGTCGTGCACGGTGCCGTCATCGGCCACGCCCGTGAGCTGCATCCACCACCCGTTGTGCTGTGGCGGGCTGGTGATAGTCAGCCGACGGTGCTCGTTGAGCGTGTACCCGGCCCGGGAGACCGGCGCGTCGATCACGTCGCCGACGCGGAGGTTTCCGGGGCGGACTCGGGCGATGGGCACCGTCGGGGCGGCTGGCGTGTCCGCCGGGGCGGCCGGGGGTGTGCCGCCGGGTGAGGGCGACTCGTCGGGCTGCCACTCGGGGAGCTGCCACACAGGCATTGCGGCGTGGACGAGACGACGCTTCCACTGCCGGTTCTCGTCCTCCAAGAGGAGGCTCCGCACCCCGCCGGGACCTTCCTCCACGTCGATCACGCGGTAGACGTGGATTTCATCGCCGCGGCGTTCGTCGGGCATGGCGACGATGTCGCCCTCACCGATCTGCGCGGCGTTGGACGGGCGGGGGCGGTCGAGTCCTTCCGGCGCGTTGTGGCTGGCGGCGCGGTCGAGGTGGTCGGCGGCGCGCAGCGCGGCTCGTCCCTCGGTGGTCGCCGGGTCCGCGTTCGCCCGGAGCTGGGCTGCGAGTGCGGTGGCCTGCTCGGGTGTGACGGGGAGGTCAGCCCCGATCCGGACGGCGGCCTGCTGGACGTTGGGGTCGTCCTCCGGGCTGCTGCCGTGGTCGGCGATGGCGTCGCGGTCGGCCGGGGTGAGGTCCGGGTCGACCGTGGGCCCGGTGACGGGGTCAAGCGTGGGCAGCGGCTCGTGCACCGTGAGTTCATCGGTGGCGGCCGGTGCGTCGTCCGGGCCAAGGCCCGGGTTGGTGCCGTTGGGACCTTCGAGCTTGTGGATGACGGCGGTGGCGTCCATGTCGATGGTGCCGAGTTCGCCCGTCGTGGTGTCGACGTAGTCCAGGGTGACGCGGTCGCCTTCGCGGTTGGTGTCCAGGACTTCCACGGTGGTCGGTGCACCGTCGAGGTCGAGCACGACGATGTCGCCCTGGTTGATCTCGTCGGCGTTTGCCTTGCTGATGTTGGTGACGGGGGTGGTTTCGGGGGCGTCGTCGCGGACGACGCCGGTAACTCGCAGCCCCGTGACGTCGCGGGTGACGATGCCCTCAGTGGTAGCGACCGTGATGCGGTCGCCGTTGGCCTCGCTGACCGGGCCGAGGAACGCACCGCTCTCGTCGGAGACGACGTGGCCGGGACGGACCCGCTGCCCGAAGGAGGTCCAGCCCGCTGGGCGCTGGTCCTCCGTATCAACGGCGGTGAGAGAACTCGGTGCCACGCCATGGTCGGTGTCGCCGTCGGACCAGCGCACGGAGACAGTGGTGTCGGTGACGCCGGTGACGGTGCCTTCGCGATCGCCGCTGCCGGTGACGTGGGTGCCGGGGAACAGGCCGAGGCCGCGGGTATCGGTGGCGATGGTGTCGGGCAGGTCGCCGCTGACGACGTCGCCCTGGGCGCCGCTGATCGGGGCGCCAGGAGCGTTGCCATCTGGTGCCTGGGCGCGGGCAGCACTGGCGTTGAGCGGTGTGTAGACGGTGTTGCGGCTGCCTGTTCGGCCGTCGGGGCGCTCACCGATCAGCGTGCGCAGCATGTCCTCGGTGCGACCCCGGCGGGTCACGGCCACACGCTTGGCGACGTCGAGGACGTAGCCGACGCGGGTAACCGCCCGGCCGCGGCGGGTCGTTCCGTCAATACGCGCCGTGTCGCCGGGCTGGAGCTGGTCAACGCTGGCCCAGTGTGCGGGCTGTCCGCCGATGGGTTCCGGCTCCGGGCGGGGCTGGGGCTCGGACACGTCTTCTCCGGCGCCCTCGGGCCTGCGCACTGGCTCCGGCGCAGGCCGGGGTTCGCGGGTCGGGCCGGCATCCGGGGCGGGCGTGTCTGCGGCGGGGGTGCGGGCGGTCGCCGAGTCGTCGTGGTCGGCTTCGGAAGCGCCCTCGGTGCGCGGGACGCTGGTAGAACGTCTAGCGTCTGGGGCGTCCGGGGTACTGCCCGCGGGGCCCGCCTGGTCCCCCGCACCCGTAGACGAGTCCGAGGACCCACCCGGGGGCGTGGAGGGCACGGTCGGGGCATCAGCGTTCGGCTCCCGGCCGGACGCGTCAACGGTGCTGCTTCCGTCCTGGCCGAACCCGGTACGCAGACGCTCTGCCCAGATGGATCGGCGCTCCAGATCGTTGAGCGCGTCCTGGTCCTGCTGCGGGCCCTGGGAGGTGGCCAGGGTGCGGCGCAGCCACTCGAACTCGTCGCGGGCGTGCGCCAGGTCCTGCGCGAGGTCGCCGCTCGGAGACTGCTGTGCCCGGAACGACTCGACGAGGCGGACGATCCGCTCGTACCGCTCCTTGGCCTCCGGGTCGTCGCTGAGGCCGCCGGGTAGTCCCGGCAGCTCCGGGTTACGGCCCGCGAGGTGGGCGTTCACCGCGTTCCAGCTGTCTTCGTCGGGGGTTGTGGCGGTGGTGGGGTTCTGTTGGGATCGCACGACGAGGTTGGCGACGGCCAGGTCTCGGCTGGCGGACCGGCTGTTGTGGTCGTGGTTGATGGTGAGCAGCGGTGTCGCGTCCCACATCGGCTCGCTGTCGGAGTCCTGGTTGGCGTGGCGCACGGTGCCGACTCGGCGGCCGTTCATCCAGACGTCGTACGTGCCGGTGTTCGCGGTCGGGCGGAGATCTGCGCGCTCGGTGAGGGTGCGCACCTGGTCGGCTCCGCCGAAGCGGCGGTTGGCGTCCTCTTCGGCCTCCAGGGGCAGGGTGAACGACGGCAGGTCGATGTCGTCGATGCTAGGCACGGTGGCGTCACCGCCACCTTCGGGCGTGGACGCGTCAGCTGTGGCAGCCGCGCGCCGCTGTTCCTCCTCGTACTCCTGGCGTTCGATCTTCTCGTCGGTGCGGCGCTTCTGCTTCCACTGGTTGTAGGTCAGGCGTCCGCCGTTGCTGTCGTACCACTCGATAAGTTCCTCGCTCGCGTAGTCCCGCCACCTGCCGAACCGGGAGAGGTTGCCGCTGGAGAACAGCTCTCGCTCGCCGACGCGCGGGAGGCGCTTGCTCGTGTTGCTGAAGAAGTAACCGTTGGTGACGGCGAGCGCGGCGGAGTAGCGGGCCTCGTCGACTTCCTGGAACTCCTGTTGCAGACGCTCCTCTCGGGTCCGCGGGCGCTGGGTGACGTCGGTGGTGCCGAAGCCGAGCGCGGCATCCATCGCCTTGCCGCGGCTTCGGACTTCTTCTGCGTCTGCTGCCGGCGTCGAGGGGATGGCGTCCCGCACGCGCTGGTCGGCGTTGTCGCGCCGGTCCATCTCAGCGGCCACACGCATCTGATCGGTGTCGGAGAGGCCCTGTCCCCAGGCTGCGGCGAGGTCGTCGTCACTCAGGTCGGTCAGGTCGCCCGGGAGCGTGGCGGGCGTCGGCCCCGGGGAGCTGTTGTCCGGCTCCTCACCGTCCTGGAACAGGTCGCGCAGCGTGCGCAGGGCTTCGGGCAGCGTGCGGTCCTGGCGGTCGCGCCACTGGTCGATGATCTCCGGCGTGAGCGGCTGGTGCCAGTCGATCGGCTGGCCGTTCGCGTCGGTGGTCATCTCGAACAGGTCGGCCAAGTCGCGGGCGTCATCAGCGTTGGCCGCGAGGAGCGTGATCTTGCCGAAGCGGCCGCCGTTGCGCGCCTGCGCGAACTGCCAGCGCCTCATCCCGTCCGGGGCGGTGTCATCGGTCCATGTGACCAACCCGCCGCTGGAGGAGAGGGTGAGGGCGGGGTTCTCAGCGAGCTGGGCGAGGAACGTGCGCCGCTCGGAGGTGTTCTCCTGCTCGGTCAGCCTGTCACCGCGCTGCCATGCATTGCGGAGGTCGGCAACGGTGCGGGGCGGCATACGGTTGGGCCCGGCACCGTTGGGCTCTGCGCCATCGTCCGCGCTGGGGCTGCCGGCCGGGGTGTTGGACAGGTGGGGCAGGCCATTCGGCCGGGGCAGGCCAGGGCCTCCTGGCCCGTCGGGGCCGCCATCGGTTCCTCGTTCCCCCCGACGACGGCGGCGGCGACGCTCGCGGTCGTCGTCGGTGGCCGGCTCCGCATCTTCTGCGTCGCTGTCGTCGTCCTGGTCGCGGTCGAGGCCGGGGAGCTGGGGGCCGCCCCCGGCGCCTTCGGGAGCCCCGTCCGGTGCGGCACCGTCCGTGTCCGACGCCCGGTCGCGGCGGCGCTTGTCGTCGTCCCGGTTCTCCGTCTGGTCGTCGCGGGCCTCCTCTCCGCCCTGGGCCTGCTCGTCGTCCGTCGGCTGCTGCTCGTCCTCCTCGCCGGAGTCCGAGGTCCCTTCCGGGGTGGTGTCGTTGTCGCTCTGCGGGGCCGCCAGGGCGGTGCTTTCACGGTCGTCTGCCGTGTCGGCGTCGCGGGGCTCCGGCGACGGCTCGTCGTTGATTTCCTCGTCCGGGTACCGCAGCCGAAGCTCCGCATCCCGGTTGTAGAACCGCTCGTGGCCGTCGCTGGTGACGATCCGGACACGTCCCCGGCCGGTGTGCTGCGGCGGTTCCGCGACTGTGTGCGTGCGGCCGTTCGGGTCGGTGTACCGGTCGCCTTCGGTCAGGTCGCTGGGGTTGCGCATCTGGACGGGGCGGAGGCGGCTGGTGTCGCGTCCCTCGTGATCGGCGAAGAGGTCCGGTGTGCCGAACATGTCGTCGGGCCGGTCGAGCGGGTTGTTCGGATCGGCGGTTATGGGGGCCCGCGGCTCCGGCTCGTCGATGTCGAAGAGGCCGCCTTCTGGCTCAGCGGGTGCAGGCTTCTTCGGCTCCGACTTCGGTGTGCGCCCCGCGCGGCGGTCGTTCTCTGCTTCCAGTACGGCCATGCGGGTGCGGTCGGCGCCCGACAGTTCACCGTCGGCCATCTCCCGCTCCATCAGGGCCACGATCTCGTCGGCGACCTCCTGCTCGCTCATGGCCGACGGCGCCTTGGAGCCTGCGGGGCGGATGGCGTCGAGCTGCTGGGCGACCTCGTCCCGGTCGAGGGTGACCGTGTCGCCGGGCTCGACGTCGGCCGGGGACTCGTTCGCGGAGTCATCGACTTCGCTGGCCGGAGTGCCCGGCTGGGCCACGGCGCCGCTCCGGTCGGGTGCCGGCAGTACGGTGCCGTCTTCCTCCGGGGCCTCGTCGGCGGGGGCCGTGGGCGGCGCCGGGACGGTGCGGTCACGGTCGTCGTGGTCTCCCGTGTCCGTTGCGGTGCTCGGCTCGTCGGCGGTCTCGTCGGTGCTGGACCCCTCGGGGCGGAGCTGGTCGAGGGTCTGGGAGACCTCCTCGGCGGAGAGACGCACCGGGTCTTGCTCCGGCTCCCGCTGGTCTGGTGCATCCGGGCTCTCGGCACGCTCGGGCTGGGGGAATTTGCGGTCGAACTCGTCGAGCGTGAGGATCGCGGCGTCGACGGCGCCCTGGAGCGGGACCCGGGTCTCCTGCCGCTCCTCGACGACCTTTCGGCGCTGGGCCTTGGTCAGCTTCTTGTCGAGTTCGTTCTCGTCGATCTCCGGGACCTTGTCGAGGTCGGCGATCTTGCCGACCACCTCGTCCAGGAGATTCGTGCGGGCCCGCGCGTGCTCGATCTGCGGAGTGAAGTCGGCAGCGACCTGTGCCGACTGCAAGAGCGCTATCTGCTCGTCGAGTTTGGGTAGCTGGGCCTGGTCCGCCTGCTGGAGGGCGGGAGCCTTCTCCAGGGCGTTGGTGAGCCGGGTGATCATGCCCGACCCGGCGCCCTTCTTCTTCAGGTCGTCCGGGCCTCGCTCGAAGGCAGAACGCGCCAGGTCGGGGAACCCGACGTGCGCGACCAGCTTGCCGTCTGCCCGCTTCTCCGTACGCACGCCGATGTCGAGCCCACTGAACTGGCCCAGGACCTTCCACGGGCTCATGCCGTCGCGGTCGTGTTCCAGGAGTTGCGTGGTGACCTGCCGGTGCAGGGCCGCTGCGCCGTCGGCGCGGTCGGTGTACGACAGGCCGCCAAGGTTCATGGCGAAGGAGTCCCGCACGCGGATGCGGGGCAGGGCCTCCTCGCGGCGGGCGATGCCGTCGCGGGTCGTAGCGATTTCCTGGTGAAGGTCGGCCAGCGCTTCTTGCCGACGGACGCGTTCGGCGGCTTCGTTGTGCTGGTCGATCTCCAGGTCACGCAGCAGACGGCGGGCCTTCATGAGCTGGCTCATGTAGGGGTTGCCGCCGATCTCGGCTTCCATGGTCTCGTAGTCGGGGTAATCGACGTCGAGTTCGGTGACGGTGTCGCGGGTGTCGCTGTCGGACATCTCCGGGCGCTGGATGTCGATCAGGCCCTCCGCCTTGGAGGCGACGAAACCCGCCTTCCAGCCGTCGAGGCTGCCCTTGGTCGCGAAGATGTCGACTTCGACTTCCGCGTTCTGGTTGCCGTAGCGCAGGATGCGCCCGTTGCGCTGCTCCATCTGCGCGGCGCCCCAGTCGAGGTCGACGTGGGTCAGCGACACCATGCGGTTCTGGGCATTCATGCCGGTGCCGGCGACGCTGCTGGACCCGATGAGAACGGCTATCTCGCCGTCGCGGGCCCGGCGGAACAACTCGGCGATTTCCTCGGGCTTGCCGGACTTCTTGTGGTCCTGGACGAAGGCGATCTTTTCGGCGGGGATGCCGCCCTGAACCATGAGGTCGCGGAGCTCGGCGTATGCGTCGAAGCTGCCCCGGTTGTCACCGCCCGGCACTCCCTCGTTCAGGAAGATCATCTGCAAGGCGCCGGGGGTGGGGTGGTCCGGGGCTGCCCCGTCGGGCGAGTAGTGCGTCTTGTAGACGCGGTCCTTGTGCCGGTGGTAGCGCTCGACGTGCTTGGCGGCGACAGTGCGGAGCTTGTTGCCCGCCGGCGCCTTCGGGTCGACGAGCCGAGGGTCGAGGGCGACGGAGGTGCCCTCGTTGGACACCGTGAGCATGTTGTCGTCGACCAGCGCGCCCTTGCGGTTGCGGATCTGCTGGGGCTCGCCCATGTGAATGGCGCGGCCACGGGCGACATGCTTCTTCAGCCGGGCGGCCTGGTCCTTCGTCGAGTCGACCAGGATCAGGTTCGGGCCGCCGCCCTTGATCTTGGGGCGGGGAATACCGACGTCGTCCGCGCGCTTGGTGTCGGCGATGAGACCCCACATCGTCTTCATCGCACGCCGGTTGTGGAACTCGGCGAACCGTTCCACGATCCGCAAACCGCTGCCGTCGGGGGCGTTCTCGACACGGAGCGTCTTGCGGCCGAAGGTCGCAGCCCACAGGTCCGGGGCACCGGCCTTGTAGGCGTCCAGCACCCACGGGGCGGCCAGGGCGAGCATCGTGTACTGCTCGGTGATCGAGTTCGACAGCGGTGTGCCGGTGGCCAGGGTGACCGTGGCGCGACCGTCGCGGCGACGGTGCAGGTCGGTCAGCTTCTGGTGCAGGTCGATGCCGCGGATGGTCGCCGGGTCACCGCCACCCTCACGGGAGCGGAAACCGACGCCCTTGTACCGGTGGGCCTCATCGACGACCGCGTAGTCGTATCCCAGGTCGTCCCAGTAGGTCTCGCCAGGCGTGCGCATGGGCGCCGCGTTTTTGCTGATCCGGTTCTGGACCGTCGCGATGCGCTGCTCGATCTTGGCGACGATGAACGGGTGGTTGGGGTTGTCCGCGTCCTCGTACTGCCGGTCAAGCTGTTCCCGCAGAGCCTCCAGCTCACGGAACTCGTACTCGTCCTGCGCCTCGGGCGACATCTTGATCGACCCGAACGCGGGCTCGGTGAAGATCACCAAGTCGGGCTTGTTCGCGCGCAGCCATTCCAGCGTGCTGTCGCGGCGGCCGTCGGCCAGGTCCCCGCTTGTGATCAGGTGGATCTCGGCGTTTGGGTACAGGAACCGGGCCTCGTCGTACCACTGCTGTGCGAGGTGGTCCGGGACGACGGCGAACGGCTTCTCGATCTGCCCGCTGGCCTTGAGCGCCTGGGTGCCCATGACGAGCGTGCCCGTCTTACCCAGTCCCACTTCGTGGGCCAGGACCACCGACCGCTCGAACTGCATGCGGGCCGCGCCGCTCAACTGCCACGCGTGGGGAGTCCGGCCCGGGGTGAAGCCATCCAGAGACGGGCTCATGCCGTCGTACGAACGGACGACGTGCCCGTTCATGATCGTGTTGTACGAGTCGGTCAGCCGCGTGAGCCGGTCGGCGTTGGCGGTCGCGTACTTCGCGAAGTCCGACCGCATCTGGTCGGCCTTCTGCCGGACCAGGCGGGACGTGCCCTCATCGACGTGCCGACGCTTGTCGTCGCGGTAGATCGTCAGCGTGCCGTGCCCGAGGATGGAGCGGGCGATCTCGACCGCGGTCTTTCCCTTGGTCCCCTTCTCCTCGTTGGCCGGGACGCCGTACAAGACGTTGTTGGCCTGCGGGACCTTGCCCGTGTAGAGCAACCAGCCGTAGCGGTCGTCATGAGCGACGCGCAGCGTGCGGTCGCCCAGGTACTCGCGCAGGAACCCTTGAAGCAGCTCGGGCGGCGTCCAGTGCGCGCCCATCTCCGGGGTGAACTCGCCGATGGTGCGCTCGGTCGGCTGAACCGCTTCGAGCGCGGAGACGTTGACGGCGAAGGCCGGATCCTTCTCGGCGGCGCGGCGCGCGGCTGCGAGCTTGTCGCGCACCGGGCCGGACAGGTACGCGCCGGCCAGCTCCAGACGACCGGTGGAGGGATCGGTGAAGACCTCCGTGCCCAGTGCACGAACCGCGTCCTGCGGGTCCATGTCGAGCAGCCGGGCAACTTCGCCGAGGTCGACCTCCCCGTTCGCGGCGACCACCGCGGCCAGTGCCGCCTTCGGGTCATCGGTGCGGGAGAGCGGCTGCCGGCGGGCGGCAGCCCGCTCGGTGAAGACCCGGGAGAGGACGGGCTCCTGCTTGTCCGCGTCCCACCGCTCCAGCGCGAGGACCGATCCAGCGTCCGGGTCGGACCGGAAGTAGCCCCACGCGGTCGGAGTGCGCTCCTCCGTACCGTCCGGCCGGGCGCCGGTCTTCATGCTGCGGAACTGGCCGGGCTTGGACAGCGGCCCGAACTTCTCCACGTACGCGGAATGCAGGTCCCGGAGTTCGGCGCGCAGCTTCTCGGCGCGCTCGTCCTCGTCGTTCTTGCGGTCCAGGACGCGCAGCTCGGCGGCGACGTCGCGGAGCTGCATCAGGGCACGGAGCTGGTCCGTACGGTCGTCGGACGGCTCGACCGTGACGGGGTTCCCGCCGTTGACGTGCTGGTAGAGCTTGCCGTCGTCGCCCTCGTAGAGGCGGCCAGTCCAGTCGTTGGCGTGCTTCTCCCGTGCGGTCTGCAGGAACACCGGGGGCCGGTTGTCGCCGTCCGGGTGCGGCTCGTAGCCGTTGCCGTCCGCCACGGCCTTGGCGGCGATCTTCTCCAGGGCGTCACGGAGTTGATCGGCTGCCTCAGCGGGGTTGCCCTTGACGGTCAGGCGCGGACCGTACGGGGAGGACTCGGTGGTCAGCTCACCGAGGATGTGCTCGGGGTGCTCGGTGAAGTACGCGTTGACGTGCTCGCGGACGTCCCCGATCTTCCGCTCGGGGGCGTTGAGCCATGCCGTGTCGCCAGGCTCGTCGCCGTCGGCTCGGCGCCGCAGCACGAGCACGTCCGTGACGACGCTGGTGCCGGCGTCGTTGAAGACGCCACTTGGCAGGCGGACGGCGCCGATGAGATCGCCGTACTTGGCGATCTGCTTCCGGGCCTTGTCGCCCTTGGAGTCGAGGGTGTGCCGGGAGGTGATGAGGAGGGTGATGCCGCCCGGCCGGGTGAGGGCCAGGTCCTTGGTGATGAACCCGTTGTGCAGGCTCTCGGCGGGGTAACGCTTGTCGCCGAAGGGCACAGACGCGAACGGGACGTTGCCGATGCTTGCGTCGAACGTGCCTGGATGGGCGTCGGTTTCGGCGAAGTTCTCGTTGAGAACGTTGGCGTCCGGGTAGAGCGCCTGCGCGATCTTCGCGGTGGTCGGGTCCAGCTCGACGCCGGTGAGGCGGGCGCCCGCCGGGGAGACGCCGAAGAACGTACCGGAGCCGGACCCGGCTTCCAGGACGTCACCGCGCTGGAACCCGAGAGCCTTCAAGCCGTGCCACATTGCCTCGGCGATGGGCTGCGGCGTGTAGTGCATGGACAGGGTGCCGCGGGAAGCCTGCCGCCACTCCACTGGCGTCAGCTCGGCAGAGAGCATGGTGCGCAGTTCGCGGTACTCCGCCCAACGGGCGTGATCCTGCGAGAACTTCCCGTGCCGGGCGCCGCCCTGCTGGTAGCGCGGTTCCTTCTCGTTCGGTTCCGCCGCGAACATCACCGGCACCGAGCCCCACCCGGTCCAGCGGGCGAGGGTGACCTTCTCCCGGTCGGTGGCCTGGCGATTCTCCTTCTGGAGCCGCTTCAGGACCCGGATCGCCTCGACGTTCGCGGCGGCTCGCTGGATGGGGCCCTTGGTTGCGGCATCGGCCGGGTTCGGCCGGAAGCGCGGTGCTACATGTCGTACACCGAGTCCTTCAGCGCCAGAAGATCCCGCATCTCCGGGCTGAGCGTCGGCTGCTCCTCGGCCTCCGGCTCCGGCTCCGGCAGCAGGTCGCGCAGGACCTGATCCGTCGCGCTCGCCCTGATCTGCTTGATCTGACCGGCCCGGTCCTCGTACTCCGTCGCCGCCGGCACGGCCTGCTCCAGCGCCTCCTCGGCCACCAGAATCGCCGTCTCGATCTCCCGGCCCTTGTTCAGGAAGAACCGCTCCGGGTCGTCCATCGCCGCCAGCTCCCGCGGACGGTGCTTCGTCCAGTGGTTCCTGGCTGTCTGGCTGTAGATGCTCACCATCAGCCCCTTCATTCGTTCCAAGAGCCGCACGCAGGGCTGCCTGCTGCGCCTCGATCTCCTCGCGGGAGATGACCTTGCGGTCGTCGTCCCCGCCATCCTTACTTATTGCTGTGCGCTGCGCATTGATGCCGTGCAGGGCTGCGTTGATGGAGGCCAGCCGGGTACGGGCCTTGGACCGGTCCGACGAGTCAAAGTCACGGTCGTTGGCCCGCAGCATCATCTCGCGGGACAGTTCCTCCGTCACGCGCTGGAACTCGGCGAACAGCCCCTCGGGCACGTCCAAGTTGGCGCCCTTGCCGATCTTCCCCGTGATCGGGTTGGTGCCATCGGACCCGCCGTAGCCGTGGCCCTTGAACAGGGCATAGAGGGTCTGGCGCTCCTTGCTCGCTGAGGGGAAGGAGTCGGCACGGCGGGAGGACTGGTACAGCTCGAAGAACATCTTCGGCACCCACACGCGGCGCACGGAGCCGTACAGGCGCACCGGCTCGCTCGCGGGGTCGGTGTCGTAGCTGTCGACGATCGCGGCCAGGGCCTCGGTCATGCTCGGGAACGCGCCCAGGCCACGCCCGTGACTCTGGCGCTGCGCGTTCCATCCGGCCTTGTGCGCCCCGTACGGGGAGTCACGCTCGTGAAAGGTGATCTTGCCGTAGTCGTTCCCGTCGACCGCGACGGAGACGCCGTACGTGCTGAAAAGGGCGTCCCCGCGAGTGTCGGCCCGCCGCACCGTCTGCTCACGGCCTTCGGCGCCGCGGCGGTTCTGCTCGTCGAAGAGGGCTTTCAGGCGCTCATCCAGTGCCTCCCGCTCCCGCCCGCTGGTGAGCGTCCGGGCCTTGTACAAGTCCTTGAACGACTGGCTCAGGTCCTCATCGGTGAGACCTGCGGGGTCAGGGCCGTTGCGCCACACTGCCGCCTTGCGGTCCTGCCGCTCCTCGTGCACGGCACTCCGGCGTGCGGCCAGGACCTTGTTCTGGTCCTCGTTGAGGCGGCGCAGGCGGGCGGGCAGGTGCAGGAACTCCTGCTCCAGGGCGTCATCGTCGAGGTCCTGAACTGGAGGACGCTGCTGGATGTCGCGGAGCGCCCGGACCTGCTGCTCGGTCTCGGCTTCCGCGACACGGCCGGTCAGGTCGTTCCACAGGTCGCGCTCCGGGGCGAGATCGTCCTCCTCATGGATGAGCCCAGACGGCTTGTGCGCACGCTCGCGGGCCTCCAAGCCCTTGATGTGCGCGGCGAGGTCTTCGTCGCTCAGGTCCTGCGGGTTGCCGGCCTGGGCAACCTGCTCCGTGGTGCGACGGCGGCGGTCCGCGTACAGGACACGCTCGTCGGCGGTGAGCCGGTCACCGCGCCTGGAGCCGTAGGTGCCCCGGTCCCGTTCGGAGCGGCTGACCGCCTCGGCGAGCTCGGTGTCGCTCATCGCCGCCGCGCGGTCCTGCGGACTCAGCTGGTCCTCGGGCTGGTCCCGGTCGCTCTCGTTGCTCTGGGCGATGCGGCGCCGGTCGAGTTCGGCTTCCACCTTCTGCAGAGCGGCGCGCGCTCGCTGCTTCCGGGCGGGGGTGTCGGCGATCCGGACGTGCATCTTGAGGTTGTCGCGCTGCCCGCGCAGGTCCGCATCATGCGTGGCGCGGAGCTTCTTGGTGTCCTCGTCGAGCTGCGCGGGGGCGTCAGCGGTAGCTGTGGCGGCGTCCTCGTCCGTGATCCTGACGTTGCGCCCCTGCTTCGCGAACGCGGCGAGGATCTGCGCGGCCTTGCGGTCGCGGGTCTCCGGCTTCCACTGGGTGCCCGTGACCCGGGCCTTCTGGATGGGCGACCACGCCAGCTTTCCCGCTGCGCCTACGGCCCTGTCGTCCCGCGGATCGTCCTTGATCGTCCCGCGGATGGCGATGATGCGCTTGCCCTTGTGGGTGGTCCACGCAAAGTGCACATGGTCGGCCTTAGCCGGATCGACGCTGGCCAGGTGGTGGCGAGCCATGATCTGGTCCGCCTGGGTGAGGCTGTCGCCGATCGGGATGTGAACGCCGCCGACCGTTGCGTGCCGGTCGCCGTAGCTGCCGACCACCCGGCCGATCTGCTTGCCGTCGGGGGCGTACACGGTGACGTTCCCGGACGACCAGGTGCTCCAGTAGCCGTCCACACCGTTGACGGGTTCGGCATCTTCCGGCACACCTGCCGGCCGTCCGTCGGCGGCATCCTCCGGTGTTTCCTGCGGCGGGACGTCGGCCGCAGGCTGGCCTTCCGGCACCGGGGCCGTTTCCTCATCCGACGGGGCCTGGGCCTGGGGGCGCTCGTCGGGCTTCGGCTCGGTCGGCTCGGCGGTGTCGGGCACGGGGGTTGTCTCGGCAGGAGACTCGGACTTCGGGGCCTGGTTCTCGTTGTCGCCGAAGGGGCTGCGGCGTAGCGTCTCGGCGAGCCGGTCGGTGGCGATGCTGTGCTTCGGCGGGTGCTGCTGGTCCCACAGGGCGCGGGCAGCCGTCCACTCCTGGTGGTAGTCGCGGCCCTTCGGGGAACGCCAGGAGGTCCGGTACTCGGCGAAGTCGGGGTCGGAGAAGTCGAGGGCATTGCCGTCTTTGTCCTTGAGGGCACCGACGATGTGCTCGGCGAACTTCTGGGCGTCACCCTGCCGGTCGAACCACCACGCCATCTGCTGGCCGTTGCCGGTGGCGTGGAGGTACCAGTCGTCTTCGACGCGCCGGGTGACGAACTGGCCGTCGCCGACGAGCTTGAGCCGCTGCTCCTTCACCAAAAGGTCAAGGTCCTGGGCGGTGCGGCGGTCCTGCTCGCTGCCGGTGGCACGCAGGGCCTCCGCCTTCTGGGTCCAGTTGGCGCGTGCCTGCGGAAGCGTGGCGAACCGGCCGCGAGCGTGGGCAGGCTGCTTCGTGGGCCCGGGAGCCTTCGGGGCGCCGCTGTTCTTACGGGCGGCATGGAAGTCCTGCACGGCCCGGCGGATGGCCTGCGCGGCGTCCTCGCCCTTGGTGGATCGCCACGTCAGGAACCAGGTGGCGATGGCCGGGTCCGAGAAGTCGATCGGCTGGTTGAACTCGGCGGGCATGATGTGCCCGTTGCGCACGTGCTCGCCGATGTAGTCGGCGGCTGCTGCGGCCTCGGCGTGGGTGGTGAAGTCCCCGATGTCGAGGTACCCGCCGGTGCCGGTGGAGGTGAGGTACCAGCGCCCCGTGGCGTCATCGCGGGTAGTGACCAACCCCCCGGACTGGGTGACCTGAAGATCCTCATCCCCGGCCAGGCGCCGCAGAGCCGAAGCGTTCGCACCGGGCTGCTCTGCCAGGTCGAGGAAGTGCTGCCGTACCGCCGCGGTGTCCTTGAACCGGGCCCCGCTCCGGGCCGCGCGGTTCGGCAGGGCCGCGGTGTCGACCTCGTGGTCCCCGTCCTCGGGTTCGTCCTGGTCGTCGTTCTCCGGGGCGTCGCCCTCGTCGTCGCCGATGCCGTCGCCCTCGTCGTCGACGTCGTGCGGTTCGTCAGGGGTGTCCGGGTCGCCCACGTCATCGCGGGACAGGCCCAGCCCGCGCCGGTCGTCCACCTCGCGGCGGGCGTCCTCGGCCTCCACCTTGTCCTGGTTCTTGGTGGGTGCGGTGCCGTCCGGGCGCGCCACCATGGTGATCCAGCGGGCGCTGGTGGTGTGCCGGCGCCCGGTGTACGTACCGTCGTTGGCACGGTCCTGGACGAGAACACGGTTCCGGGGCAAGGCACGGACGACGCGGGCGAGATGCCCCGACCAAAGACGCGCGACGCCGCCGGTCTCGATGAATCTCCCCTTGGAGTCCCTGGGGTGCAGGGCAGGGTTCCACGGCCGTCGTACGGCCTTGATCTCAAGGGCGCGACTCAGGCCGACCGAGGAAGCGAAGCGATTCAGCATGGCGCGGACCATGCACACCGCAGGTACTTAGCGTCGCGTGCTGAGCGCCGACCACACCTGACCAAGATCGTTCTTGCCCAATTGGGCAAACCGCCCGGTGCCCGGCTCCTACATGGTCTCGGTGAGGATATGGAGAGCGAACCAGGCGGAGAAGCCGCACCAACTGACCGCGAACGCGGCACGTCCGGCCTTTGACGTACGAGTGCGGAACAGGCGGCGGAAGTTCTCGCTCAATGTGTCTCCCTCACGCTTGTTGACCAGGGCGATCGTCTCGAAGACGGCGAACAGGCATGACCAGACGATCCAGATGGCGGGCCACATCAAAAGAACTCCTCGGGAGTGGGGCCGCTGCGGTATCGCAGCCGGCATCGGCAGTTGATGGTGAGATCGGCGGGCGCGAACGGGTCGCCGGGGTAGCGCAACGTGGAGCCGCTGATCGTGTACGGGGTCCCGGCGGGCAGGGTGGTGCCGCTCAGCGCCTGATGGGCGGCCCGAACTCGCGTATCACCACGGGTGACCCAGGTGCGCAGGACGGCAGGGCCGGTGCTCTCAGCCGCGGCATCGGCCGCTCCGTTGACGGTCGCGACAGCGCAGGACTCGGCGAGCAGGCCGATGAACTTCACAGCGCGGTCGCGGTAGAACACGGTGACCGCGTCCGTGAGGTCGTCGAGTGTTCCGGGCTCGCGTTGTACTGCGGTGAGGGCATCAGCCAATTCGGACAGCAGAGCGGCCACCGCGCTCCCGGCCATGGTCGCCGCGGTGAGCGCCGCGGCTGCCGCGCTCGGCGGCACGGTGGCTGCGCCGGTCAAGCTCTTGCTGAGGGACGCCGCGATGTTCGCCGCGGCCTGCTGGAGGATCGTGCTCAGGGTGCTGGCCGTCTCCTCCTCCCAACGTGCCGCGCCGACGACGCGCGCACCGTCGATCGGTTCTTCACCGCCGCGTAGGTCGCTCTCCCCGTCCGGCTGCCAGTACCGGGTGTGCTTCCGGGTCTTGGGAGCGTGCAGGCGGGCTGTGATGACGCCCTCCTGCCGGGCGAGGAGAGCGGTGAGCGCGGCTGTGACGGCGGCGGCGGCCGTGTCGAAGTCGTTGTCGGTGACCTCGAATCCGGTTACGGCAGGCAGCCCCTTGCGTTCGAGGCGGGAGCGGGCGGCAGTGACATCGGCTGCGGCGTCCCCGTTGGCGCCCGGCCGCGTGCCGGCGGATCGCGCGGCCGTCACGTCGTCGGCGGCGTCTCCGGGCAAGGCGAGGGGGGCGTTGCTGCGGGCCTGGTCGACATCGGCGGCGGCCGTGCCCCCGGCTACCGGTCCGGTGGTTGTGCCACGGGCGGCGGCTACGTCCGCGGAGGCGGGGCCCTGCGGGTCTTGGCCATGTGCCTCGGCGACCGCGTCGGCTGCCGAGTCACCTGCGGGTGCGGACGGTGCGATAGCCGGGGGCGAACCGGCGGCGGGCAGGGCGGGCATGCCACCCGAGGCCGGGTCCTGGGCGACACCGAGCGCGGCTGCATCCTGCTCGTTGACCGGGACGGGCGCCTTCTGCGGGCTAATCCACAGTGCCCGGGTGTGGGGAAGGTTGAAGGGGCGACGCCCGGCGACCTCGCGGTACTCGTCGATCGTGATCAGGCCGTCGGTCCACTCCTGCCTGGCCTCCTCCCTGCGCTGGCGGCGAGGGTATTCAAGCGCCTGGACGGTGGACGTGTTGAAGCGGAGCGACCATCCGTCGTCCAGGTCCAGGTCGAAGGCGGAGGCGACCAACCGGAGGTGGGGCAGCTCGGTGTGCTGCCAGAAGTTCCACTCTTCTCGGTCAGCGTTCGAATACGTGCGTTCGCTGGCGTTGCCGACGATGCTTTCCGGGACGCCGAACGCGGACAAAATCTCGTCCTTGGACGTTTTCGCCAGCGACTCGTAGTTCATGTCGCGCGGCCGTGTGCTGGTGTCGACGTAGTCGAGACCGCCGGGGCCGCTGCCGACGACGACGGTTTCCCCGGCATGATGGGCACCGGGTGCCAGACGCTGCTGGATACGGTCGATCTCGCGCTGATCGAGCCCGTCGACGTCGATGCCCACGATCCCCGACGGCCGCGCATCGTTGTCGATGAACGCGATGTTGTAGACCCTGGCTTTCACGTCCAGGTCCACGCTCAGACCGGCTGCCTCCAGCGGGGTGACACCACAGAAGGGATCAGTCGGGTGGGGGTCACGCAGCCACACGACCCGGTTCGGGTCCAGCTCGCGGATCCGCCCGTCGTACGTCGTGAACTCGTAGTGGGAGAGGTAGTCACCCTTCGGGTCGGGTATCGGCTCGACCCGGTTGGGCGGCAGCAGGTCGAGTCGGGTGATTGTTCCTGCACGGCTGCGTGTGATCTCGACGAACGCGCCCTTCTTCGACAACAGGAACTGTGCAGACAGACGCTTCTTGAAGACCGCGGCCCGCTCCAGCGGGTTGGCCTGGACGTTCAGGACGTGCAGGAGCGGGTGGTCGGTGAGGGTTTCGGCGAATTGGCGCTCGTCTCCACCACGGCCTATTTCGACGGCGAGCGCAGCAGGGTGCTTGGAGATCGCCTCGATGGCCTTGAACGTCCAGATCGAGCGCTCGTACCCCTCCTGAATGACCCGGTCGAGGTCCCATCCGGCGGCGCGGTTCTCGGTGCCCCACATGGTGGTGGTGCCCGCGATGGTCATCGAGACGTACGAGCCGCCTGTCGGCCCGGCAGACTTCTCTTCGATAGGAGACGGTGTCCGAGGGACGAGGAGACGGCGGAGGCCGGGCAAGAACTGGCGCGGCATCAGGCCCCCTCACTGGCCAGCCACGCGCCTACTGCGATGACCATGGCCGCGACTTCGAGCCACCCCAAGGGCACGTAGGTGTTGAAAGCACAGAAGAGGGCGGACCCGATGCAGAGGGCCCCGGCCGTGTCCGTCAGGGCGCGCGTGAAGCGCTTCTTCGGTGGCGCCCAGACCCGCGTTGCAATGACCACGGCAGCAGTCGCATGGGCGCTGAGCAGGGGATGGATGGCGCCCAGCGCTATGAGGGCCGTGGTGGCGCCGGCAAGAACAAGGAATAGCCCGGCGAGGTCACGGAGGAGGATGCGCGGCGTGGGTGTCTCAGGCGGTGTGCTCACGGCGCGGACGATGGGCGCGACGACCGGTTAGTGTCGCGTGCTCCTTCATGAGCCCATTACCGAGGCCGGGTCACCCCCGCCATGTAGGCGTTGATGCCGCGCCGCTGAATGGTGCCGCCCGGGATGATTGCCGCGCCCTTGGGCGGGGGCGGCAGCTTCCGCTTCTTCCTGATGGACTGGTCACCACCGATCAGATGGCGGTTGTCGACCTTTTCGTCGCAGTCCTTGCCCTTCACCTCGTCGTACGGACGGCGACAGCCTCTGCAGTACACCTCCAGCGCGTCGACGCGCTGCCCTTCGTACGTCTTGAAGGAGCCACGGAAGTCCGCGATGCTCGCGATCCTCGGCTCTACCTCGATCTCGGCGGCCACGACCCAGGTATGAGAGAGGTCTTTGGGTGCCTCGACGGGGTCGGCCGGTGGTGCAGGGGGCGCTATCTTCGTCTGCACCACCGGCAGCTCTGCCGACGCGGGGTTCGGCAGGAACAGGCTCTCCTGCCAGAAGGCCCGGCCTGCTGTCGGTGAGAGGGGAGCAGTAGCCGTTGTCACTCATTCCTCCGCGCCGTGCTGTCCACAGGTTGACAGAAGGGGTCAACTCTTCCTCAGCGCGGAACGTCATGTACGGCCGATCTGTTACACCTCAAGCCCTCACGGCAAGGAACTGGCGGACCTTGCGCATCGGAACGCGGAGCTGGCGCTGGTGCAGTGCTGCCGTGCTGCGACGTGGCGCGGACTGCTGACTCTCGCTTCGCTGCGCTGGGGTTTCTCACAAGACGCCCGTCAGTCGTCTCATCATGTGCAGAGGAAGGAACGTGCAGGGCCCGTCTCTGGGAACACCGGAGCGTGCGTCGATCTCGGCCCTTTCTGGTACTCCGCGAGAACGGTCGACGATCAATTGAGCGAAGGAGCCCCAGGTGGACCCCTTTCGAGGGGGCAATGCATCTGAGCTAAAGATGTCTTCTCGCAGGTCAGGGCTGCGCCCTTGTGGAACTTGTGGCGGGTGCCCATTGTTGTCACACCCGTGCACGTAGACTTGCTCTCGCCATCCAGGAGTTCACCTGAACTTGCCCTTGCGTGGGGCTTGTTCGCAGGATCCGGTGCCGCAAGGGTGCCGGTTCGGTGTCGTAACGATGCCGACGAACGAATGGGAGGCGCGAGTGGTGAGATCCGATCTGGAGAAGCCCCGCCGGAAGTGGACGAGCGCTGAGACGGTGCAGATCTGGTTGGCGGCGATGGGCATCCTGGTGGCGATCATCGCTCTCGTGAGGTAGCAGTCACTCAGCATCGCTGAGCGCTCACGCACGACCCCCGGCGCGACCGGCCCTCTCGCACACGCAGCGAGCCCGGTCTCCAAGAGAGCGACCGGGCTCGTGAACTGCGACGAAGGGTCCCGCTCTGGCAGGAGTGGGGCCCTTTTGTTTTGTGTTAAGAGCGATGGTACTTGGGTACCGCCCCACCGCGAAACGTATTGCAATGCAATGCATTGAAATGGATTCGCGGTTCTGGTTTCAGGCTGCCAGCGCAGCGGCGGTAGACAGCCGCTCCCGCGCTCCGTCTGCGTAGGTGATGGACTGCTCGATGCCGATGAACGCTCGGCCCTCCAGCAGTGCGGCGACACCCGTGGTGCCGGAACCGGCGAAGGGGTCCAGCACCGTCCCGCCTTCCGGAACGATGAGCACCAGCTCGCGCATCACGGCCTCCGGCTTCTGCGTGATGTGCTGCCGGGACTTCCCTGACTCAGGCCCGGAAGTGAGAGTCAGCACACGGCGAGGAGCTGGCGGACCTTGCGCATCGGAACGCGGAGCCGACGCTGGCGCAGTGCAGACGTGCTGCGACTTGGCGCGGACTGCCCATGCGGCTGTGCCCCGAACCCTCGCCGGTCCGGGGCACAGCCGTCAGGTGGACAGAGCAGGAACAACGCCGCTGGGCTATCCCCAGCCCTGCTCCGTCAGCGCGCCGTCGCCGTCCAAGTAGCCGAGGAGCCCCTTTTCGGGATACTCGATGATGTCTTCGGGCAGCTCGTGGACGGTGAACCATGCCAGACCGAGACACTTGTCCGGTTCCCGGTTCTCCGGTTCGCCGTCCCACAGGGTGGCCTCGAAGAAGAACCCGATCCGCTCGACGCCACCGCCTTGCTGGTGGTGCACGGTGTGCACCAACCGCAGGTGCTCAGGATCGACCGTCACACCTGTCTCCTCCAGCAGCTCACGGGCCGCCCCTGCTCGCAGGGGCTCGCCACGGTCGAGCTTGCCGGAGGGCATGTGCCAGCGGCCGTGCCCGTACGGTCCACCGCGCTGGGAGAAAAGGATCTTGTCCCCTGCGCGCAGGATGACGTGGGTGTCGATGACGGGTGTCGCGAGTTCCGGTGTCATGGTCCCTGAGAGGTTGTCGACTGCGATGGGACAGTCGACGCTACCGACGAATCGGGGATCGTGTCGGCGATCGCCGTTGCTACCTCCGATGGGGTGCAACTCCCGGTATCCACAACCAGCACCTTCACATTGTCCGCCGCCAGAATCTGAGCCGTCTCCCTGTAGTACAGGACCTCTCGGCCCGGCGCGGTCGGATCACGGTGGAACCGGTTGTGAGGGCCGCGCGCGGCGATCCGGTCGGCGATGAGCCCGGGGTCCGCGGTGAGGATGACGGACAGATCCGGGCGAAGGACGGGCGCGTTCAGGGCCAGCAGGTAGTCGAGCGGCACGCCGTCGAGCCGCTGCATAACGAGCGTCGAGGCGAGGTACCGATCGGTGATGACGGTGTCGCCGGCACACAACCGCGGCTCGATCTCGCGCTGGACGTGCTCGTACCGGTCGGCCGCTACCAGGCAGGCCAGAGCGTAGCCACGAATCTCGGCGAAGTGGCCGCTGATGAAGCGGCCGAGGTCCGTGGTGGTGGGCTCCACGGTCCGGTAGACGTTGATGCTTCGGTCGAGGAGTTCGTCGTGCAGGGCCTGGATGGTGGTGGATTTCCCGACGCCGCTGGGGCCGTCGACGCTGATGAACCGGCCTCGTCGCGTCATGCCGCATCTCCCAGGGGCGTCCGGGTGCGTTGGTGCTGCTCGCGGGTGAGCGTGGCCAGTGTGGAGCGGATCTTGGTGAGGGGGACGTCTCCGAACTGGATGCCGACAGAGAAGTTGAATTCGTCGCGGGCGCGCATCGACTCGTCGGCGCCGTCCTCGGTCAGGTCGACGTCGCCGTACGCGAGGAGGGCGTCAGGGTTGTGGCCGGCGTCGATGAGGGTCGTCCACACGGGGGTGCCGGGGTAGGGACGGAACTCGAACACGCTGGCCCGTATGTCCCCGGGGTTCGTGTCGGCGATGGCCCACAGGTTGTGGATATGGCGGACGGTGGCCTGGAGGTCGTTGTGGGACTCGCCGGGGAAGCCGAGGATGAAGTACGCCTTTACGCCGATGCCGTGCTCGACCAGGCGCCGGGCGACGCGTTCGGTCATCTCGGCGTTGATCCGCTTGTCCATGGCCTTGAGAATGCGGTCGCTGCCGGACTCGATACCGAGAGCGACTTCGCGCAGCCCGTTGTGCACGAGGCGGTCGAGTTCGGCGTCGGTGACCCGGTCGAGGACGTTGATGCGGCCGGTGGCATCCCACACGTACCGCTCGCCGATCCGGTGCCGGGTGAACGCTGCCATCTGTTCTTCGATGACGCGGCCGACGCCGAGGAACAGGTCGTCCACGAACCGGAACGCGGTGACTCCGTACTCGTCGTGGAGAGCGTCGAGTTCCCCGATGATGTTCTCGGGGGCGCGAACGCGGATCGTCAGGTCCGGGTTGGCGGTGACGGCGGCGCCGCAGAACGTGCAGTTGTAGGGGCAGCCGCGGCTTCCGACGATGTTCGCCTCCATGTGCCCGCTCCGGGCCGCTTCTCCAAGCAGCGCTGTGCCGCGGCTCGCCGCCAGCCGTCGATCGGTCTCCGTCGGTGCGGCCCGGTAGGGGTCCTGCGGGAGGAAGCGGCGGTCGACGTACGGCAGGGCGTTGATGTCCGGGCCGAGCATGCCGGCGGTGAGTTTCGCGTCACGCGGGATGCCGGTCGCCCGGGTGCCGAGCAGTCGGTCCCTCCACAGGACGCCGGGGAGCTCTCGGCGGCGCTGCTCGTCCTCCAGGAGCGCGGCGACGCGCAGCTCTCCCTCGCCGAGGACGAGAGCGCGCAGGTTGGCCATGCGCGGGTCTGCGAGGACCCTGTCGGGCATTGCTTTGGCGTGGTGGCCACCGACCATCAGGGCGATGTCCGGATCGAGCTGTGCGGCGATCCGTGCGGACATCTCGTAGGTGGGGGCCAGGAGGTTCATCGCTGCCCAGCGGGGGGCGGCGGTGTTGACGATCTTCGCTGTTTCCGTGATGCCTAGCCCGAGCGCTTCGGCGTCGAGGACGCCTACGTTGAAGCCGGCGCGTTGTGCGTAGGTGGCGATGTAGGCCATGCCGAGCACGGGGAGGGTGTAGTCGTTGGTGCGGGGCCGTTGGTCGTAGTCGCGCAGCGGTGCGTTGACGAACAAGGCGTCGAGAGAGTGGGCCGGGTCAGCCCCTGTGATCAGCGGTAACCGTGACATTGTTCCTCCTGGTCATCGGGCGTGTGAGCCCCAAGCGAGGGTGGAGAGGGTCAGGGTGTGCAGGGCGGTGTGGTCGGAGCCGGTCCAGCCGGTCCACATCGGGCCGAACGCCTTGTCCTTCTTGTCCGGCCAGTCGTGATCGGGCGCGATCTGCGCAGCCCAGGTGCGCACGGCGAGGTCGTCGTGCGGGTAGACGCTGAAATCCCCGGTGAAGTCCGCGGCTGCGGCGGATGCGGTCCACGGGCCGATCCGCGGGATGGTGACCAGCGCGTCCACCAGGTCGGCGGCGTTCATCTGCTGCCAGTGCACGCAGTGCTGCTCGTACGACTTGGCTGCGGCCAGCAACGCGGAGCGGTGGAACCGGGCGCCCACCTCTGCGAACTGCGCTTCGTCAAGAGCGAGCACCTGCTCGGTGGACGGTGCGACGGCCAGCGGACCGTGCGGGGTGTCGATAGTGGTGCCGTACCTCGTGCACCATGCCCGGTAGAGCTTGCGGGCCTGCCCGGCACGGACGACCTGGCGGAGAATCGCCGTAGTGATCGAGTCCCACAGCCACGGGTTGGCCAGGCGCTGAACCGATCCCAGACCGAGCAAGCCAGCCCTGAGACCGGCGGGCACCGCCTCCGGCAGGCACGCCGGGTCGGCCGTGACCACCACGGGCTTCGCGTCCTCCGTGCCCACCGCACAACTCATATGCAGACCGTCGCGGTCCCAGGACAGGACCCAGACGCCGGAAGCGGTACGTACAGCCCGTACGCGGCCTCCAACTGACGCCTCGGGCCAGGCAGGGTGATCGGTTGTCAGGACGCCGGTCATGAAGTTCTCCTCAAGTTGTGCTGATGGTGCGCCGTAGCCTCTCGCATTCCGAAGGACTGCGGCGCACCCCTGCTCAACAGCGTTCAGAGGGCGGTCACTGCGGGAGGACCCGACGGGAGGGTCAGAAGATGTGCCCGGCGGCCTTCACCAGCGCCGCGGTGCTGGCCTCGGGGTCGTGGTTCATGGTGAGCGCCTGGTGGGGGAGCTGCGCCAGACGGTCGGCGAGGTGATCGGTGGGTGCCTCCGGGGGCAGGAGCCCGAAGACGTCCGGGTACCGGTCCTCGGTGGCCGCGCTGAAGAAGTCGGCGTCATGCAGGCCGCGGACTTCGTTGGTCAGCGCGGGTTCGGCGTCCGGGACGATGGTGGGGAAGAGGATGCCGGCCACGTGTCCTTCGGTTGCCAGCGTCAGCCCCAGCCAGGTCTGCAGCTGGTCAGGGAAGAACTGCGGCTTCATCTCCGTTCCCGCCGCCTTCCACAGCGGGGTGCGGTCACCGGCGAGGAGCGCATCGGTCACCTTCTGCTTCTGCGTCGGGTGCATCAGCTCGCCGGCCGCCACGCGTGCGCGTACCGGCTCGAACCAGCCGAGGGCGTCGAGCAGGCCGAATCCGATGGCTGCCGCGCTCGGCCAGGGCAGAACTCGGATGGTGTCGCCGTCCACGCGGGTGAACACGCGGTCGTTGGCCAGCAGGTGGAGACCGGCACGGGACAGGAGGAACCCGGTGGTCGTCTTGCCCGCCCCTTTGCCGCCCAAGGAGAGGATCGTTGCCCCGTCGTCGGGCCGGGTCACGGCCGACGAGTGAAGGATCTGCCAGCCGTCGGTGAGGAGCTGCCCGCGCACGATCTCACGGGCGAGGCGGGCCGTGGCGGTCGCGACGGCCGTCTCGTCAACGCCGACGAGACGCAGGAGATGGGTGGCCGGATCCCACACGTAGGACAGGCCGTCGTCCGGCTGGGTGGCCGTGACGAGCCCGGTCTCGTCACGGATGACCAGCATCGGGGTGGTGGCGTAGGTGACCTCCTCCGGCTGCCCGGCGGTCACGGACGCGGCCAGAGCGGCGTGCTGTTCCACGTCGACGTCCGCGCGGATCACCGGCCCGGTCGCGGTGTCGGGGGCGATGTCCGCGGACGTCCACCAGAGGCCGAGGTAGCGGGTCGTCCAGTCGGTGATGGCCTGAGTCTGGCTGATGACGGTGACGGACTGGTCGTCGCCGGTCGTGATGCGGGTCGCGTGGGTCATGAGGATGTCGTCTCCTTGAGTGTCGAACGGAGTTGGTCGTAGGCGGCGTTGAGCTTGGATTCGGCCGCCGCGAGGTCCTGGGTCTCTGCGGGGTCCAGGGGCGGGAGGCACACGGTGGGGTGCCCGGCGTTGAACCGCAACGGGATTCCGAGGTAGGCCCCGTTCCTGGGGGCTGACAGCTCGACGACTCCGTCTGTCACCCCGAGGACGTGCGCGAGGGCGGCGACCGTGGCGCCGGCGGGGCCGGAGCGGACCCGTCCGATACCGGCAGCGATCCGGCCCGGCCGAGCGGTCAGTTCCTCCCGAACCAGATGGAGGGGGAAGTGGGCGGGCCGACCGTAGATGGTGGTGGAGGAGGCGCAGATGACCGCCCGGTCGCCATGCTCACCGATCACGTGCCCGTCGACCGCATGAGCCGGTACCCCCACCATGCGGGCCAGGATGAGCCGGTAGCGGGCGGTGTCCGTGCTCGACCCGATTCCCCACACCCGTGTGCAGCCGGACACCTCCGCGTACAAGCGGGTCATCACGTCCACGGGGTTGGTCACCACGACCACCGGCCCGGCGAACCCGGCCAGTTCTCGGGCCAAGCGGTGGATGGTGGCCCCGTTGGCGGTAAGACCGGCCATGCGGATATCCGTCGTGTGCGTGTTGGTGAACTGGGCGCGGGGGCAGACCACGATCGCGTCACAGGACCGCATCTGCGCCAGGTCGGCGCGGTGCGCTCGAACGGGGGAGGCGCTGACGAGGCTCATGTCCTCCAGATCGGTGACCAGTCCGTCGGCGCTGCGACCGTGCAGGGAGGAAATCATGACGGTCTCGCACCACGGTGAGTTGACCAGAAGTGTGCTCACGGCCTGCCCGACGGCTCCGGCTCCGATGACGCCGACGGTCTTCACCGGGTCATCGCCTGGGCGGCGTGGGCCAGGCAGAGGCTCCACGTGTCGCGGGAAGAGCGTCGGGGTGTCAGTGCGGTGGTGCAGAGGTCGAGCATCCGGCAGACGTCCTCGGCCCGGGCGGCTACGGCTGCACCCTGCGGGGACATGGGCAGGTCCGGTGGGTTGGTGAGGTACGTGGACAGGATGTTCGTGGTGTCCATCAGCCACAGGACCATGAGCTGCCGCAGCCATAGGCTCGCGTCGGCGGCCTTCAGGGGTGTCGTCACGTCGGCGGTATACGCCGCGATGCCTTCCAGGACCCTGCGGACGTCGTCCTCTCCGGGCGGGCGTGCGACCAGGTCGAGCAGGAGCCGCGACAACAACTTGGCGAGGTCGGCGCAGAGCGGGCCACGCATAAGGCCCGGGTCGATGAACACGGGGCGTCCGCCGTCCGGCGGGAACAGGACGTGCTCCGGCTTGAGGTCGCCGAAGATGACCGGCCGTGCCAGCACGGTCGTGCCGGCGTAGGCGGTACGCAGGCGGAAGACGACAGCCCGGAGCGCTTCTCCGTGAGGTGTCCGGTTCAGATAGGTGGGGCCGCTTAACCCGTTGAACTTGCGCATGAACGTCCCGGTGATTGATCGCTCCGTGATCGGTGCACGGTCCACCTCTGCGGTGAGGGCGGGCTCGCCCAAGGCCGGGTCGAGTTCTTGACG
Organism: Streptomyces sp. NBC_01433; assembly: GCF_026340105.1. NCBI lineage: Bacteria > Bacillati > Actinomycetota > Actinomycetes > Kitasatosporales > Streptomycetaceae > Streptomyces > Streptomyces sp. NBC_01433. The sequence goes on from NZ_JAPEPM010000001.1 coordinate 4,537,136, forward strand.
GACGAGGCGCAGGAGGTCTGCGGTACAGGCCGGGTTCTGTGCCACCAGCTCAGCGAGCGTGACCCCCCGGGCGTGCTCGGTGAACAGCACACCGGGGCGGTGCCCGGCGACGGCCGGTACGCTCAGGCCCGCGTTGGCGAGGGCCTGGAGCTGGATGGCCTCTCGTTCGAGGAGGGTGCCGGGCCTGGCGAGGTAGGCGACCTGAGCGGCCTTGACGGTGGGCCAATCGCCACCGCGTCCACGGATCACCGAGACCAGCGACATACCGAGCAGTTCAACCTTCGCGTACAGCAGGCGGCCGTCGACGTGGATCTGCTGGACGTGGCTGGTGACACTCGGAACGACGGGACCGGGCTTCATGATCGCGGTCGGCCACAGGATGCGGGTTGCGGTCGTGATGCGCTCGGCCGCGTAGTCGGCCACCAGGCTCGGCATGGGTAGCCGTACGACGTCGAGGTCCAGGGCGCTTGTGGCGGGTAGGGACATCGGGGTCCTCCTTCTTCCGGGTCGACCTGTACGAGGGCACCACCTGGCCGTTGCGATCGGCGATCGGCGGTCAGGTCATGCACACGGCTTGCAGGTTGTGCACGCGCAGTTGCGGGTCCGGCTGTTTTCAGCGGCGAGGCGAATGACGCCCACAGCCGTCAGTGCGATCAGGCGGCGGGTACGCGGTCGCCCAGGCTGGAGGCATCGTCGGCCGCCAGCTCGTCTGTGTCCTGACCGTCCCTGGTCACGACGGCGGCGTAGGCGTTCGGATGCTCCCAGACGGCGTCGCCGGGACCGCTGGCTCCCCGCCATTGACCGGTCGGGACGATCCCCGGCGGCAGGACCTCCCACGGGGCCAATAGGGCGCTGATCTCGTCGAGGGAGCGGGGCTGGTACGAGATGCCGACTTCGGCGTAAAGGGCGACGAGATCCTTCATCACCTCCGGTACCCAGTCGGTGGTGGCGTGGGTGAGAGAGATGGCGCTGCCCGTCGGCAGCCACTCGCGCAGTTCGGCCATCACCTGGTGAGCCGCGGCGTCGGGCACCCAGGGCAGCAGGTCGTGGAGGAGCATGGCGATCGGCCTACCGCGGTCCAGGCTCGCGATCTTGGGGTGATCGAGCAGATTGGCGATCTCGCGGATATCGCCGTACACGGCCGTGGTCGTCGGGTGCTCGTCCAACGTGGTGCGGGCGTGCGCACACACCGTCTGGTCGTTGTCGACGTACACGACCCGGGGGGCGTTATGGGCGAGACGCGCGGCATCGTAGACGGGTGCTCCCGGGTCGTAGCCCTTGCGTTGCCCCTTCCAGCGGGGAGGCAGGCCACATCCGAGGTCTACGAACTGGCTGATGTCGAGGTCGCGGGCGAGGGTGTGGACGACGCGTGGGCGGTGACTGCCGTTGATCCGCACCATCTGCGGCAGCCAGGGTGCCGCGTCCAGGAGTTGCAACGCCAGCTCCCGGTCGGGTGGGTAGTTCTCCGAACCGCCCAACAGATAGTTGTCGATCCGCGAGACGGCTGGTCGCGTAGTCCAGTCCTCCGGTCGCGGGGGCGAGTCTTTGCACGACACGTCGTCTCTCCTGGGGATTCGTCTTCCACTGGGTATCGACGACGGTGGTCGTCGAGGGCGCTGGCCTGGGCGGTAGTGCGTGGGGAGGGGCTTCGGGGTGGGGAACGGCCCCTCCCCACGCGTCATCCGGCAACCGGGCCTTCTTCAGGCCCGGTTGCCGGGTGTTGCACCCACCCGCAGGCGGGCAGCCTCATCACCCGGAGTAAGCAACCGCTCCAGCCGGCCGCGGTTGAATCGGAAGAGCAGCAGTGCGTGGTCAGAGGCAGCGCGGGTGTCCTCGTTGTCGATGACCTCGACGTGCTCCAGGGCAGCCTCCAAGCCTCCGGCGGCGTATCCGCGGTCGATGCGCTGAGGCCCGCCTTGGCGTGCATTGGTGAAGCTGGCCGTGGCGTCGAGAGCCTTCTTGCCGTTCGACCCGAGGTGGTCGGCGGCGTGGCGGGCGAGGTCGACATATCCGGCGTCGATGAGCGCACCGTCGGGCCGGGTGTCGCTGTGCCGGCCACCCTGGGAGTCGACGTACGTGCGGTGCACCATGTGTGCCCGGTCGGAGACCGTCGCCCAGTTCGGCAGGGCGATCCGCTCGGAGCACCGAGGAAAGCTGTTGGTGTCCCCTGCCCCGATGGTGGCGTCCTGTGCCAGTGTGGTCAGCCACCTGGCTTCCGTGAGCCGCTGGTCGGCGTCGAAGAAGCACATGTGGAACGACACGAAGTTGAGCGGCACGGGGCAGTCGCCGAGCTGCGTCTTTACGTGGCACGGGTGCAGCCACCACGGCTTGGCGCGCGGCTTCTGCTCGGCGATGTGGAACATGTCAGGCCGCAGGTAAACAGCGGTCGCGATGTCGGCGTCCACGTCAGGGTTGGGCGCGGACAGGAATCCCCGGAGGTTGAGGCGCTTCTCTGCCGAGTGCAGAAGCCGCCCGCCCCTCTCCCGGCTGTGCTTCGCCTCCTGCTGGAGTACGACGTCGGGCTTCAGCGCGGCGAGGATATCCAGCGCGAAGTCACGGCGTTCGCCGTTCCGGCCGCCGTCCGCCTCGATGTTCCAGACGGCGACGTCGACGGTGCTGGCGTCCATGGATTTCCTCCGATTCGAATACACGTGATCGCGTGCGGTGACGGGGGTAGGCGGGCCGGCCGCGACACCCCCACGGAGTGCGGCCGGGGCGCGGTCAGGCGCCACTTCCTCCCTGGGCTGACTTCATGTACCGCAGCGCACGGGCACTGAGGTCGAAGGAACCGAGAGGAAGCCCCGGGTCTCGATGCCGCGCGCCGACATCGACGCGCGGGCAGACGTCTGGATCAGACGCCTGCGGCCTGCTTCACTCGGCGGATGAAGGCGTCGTACGCGTCTGCCATGACCTCGTTGACGTCCGTGGCCCGCTTGTCGCCCAGCGTCTCCTCCTCACGGAAGGAACCGAACTCCTCCCAGTACCGCCGGACGGCTTCCCGGCTCATCAGCCACTTGGCGACGAAGCGCAGCCGGTCCTTGCTGATGAGGCCCAGCCGGTACCGCAAAGTGAGGGCACAAAGCTGTTGGTTCGCGTTCAGCAGCGTCACGAACTCGTCGGCCTTCATGTCCTTGGGCATCCACTGCGCCGCGAGGTCGGGGTTCGTGGTCAGGAGGGTCAGCCAGCGGTCCTGCAAGTCGGCGAGGGCCACATTCTTCTGCTGCCGGTGGTGCCGCTCCTTCTGTACGAGGTGGACGGCTCCGATGACAGCGAGAGCAGCGAGACCGGGCGAGGTCTTCATCTGGCGGTGCCTTTCGGTGTGAGGTGCTGTGGTTACCGGCGCGCGATCTGCGCCTGTTCTGCTCTGACCGCGGCGACTGCGCGGAGGAGCGCTCGGAAGAGGCGGGCTACGTTCTGGGCTCGGCCTGCGGTTGCCCTTGGCGTGCCAGCCGGGGGTGAGATGTTCAACCGACGGGACGCTTCGCCGAGAGTGGCTTGCGCCGTGATCCCGGCCTCGGAATTCGAGGGGAGGGACAGGCTCAGGGCGCTGAGGTCTCTGGCGATGATCCGGCCGTGGGAGGTGAGTTCGTCGAGCATGTTCAGCGCGACGTCCATGGTCGGGAGGGCGGGGTTCGTCAGGTCCCAGGCGAGTACCGTGTCGAGGTCCGCCAGGATCTCGTCGGGAACCGCGGGGGCCATCGGCTGCCCATCAGGAGGAGGGGGGCTTGAGCGGGGCGGGGACCGGACGGTTATCACGCAGCGCTCATCAGCTCGGCCGACGGCTCGTCGGCGGGTATCTCGATGACGGGGCCAAGGCGGGGCGTTTGTGCCCTGCGGCGGCGCAGGATCTCCAGGGACACAGCGGCTGGGGGGAGCCCCACCCTTGCGCGGCGCTCGTCGAGCGACTGCGGGTCATGCACGGCCAGGCGCTCCGGACCGGCGGGGCCGGGACGGTATTGCGTGCCGTACTCCTGCCCGGCCCCGGAATGGACGAGACAGCGGTCGTGCAGGTGCGCCCACTGGCGCGGGGACGCATCGTTTGCCTGAACGGCCTGGTGCATCAGCCGGGCAGCAAGTCGTTGGAAGGGGGAGTGATCCGCGTGCAGGGCGATCTGCCACGCGGCGGTCGCCCCGTCCTCGCCGACGAGGCTCCACCCAGGCCAGCCGTGGCCAGCGAAGATCCGCTGCATTACGCCGGCGTTGGCCTGGTCGGTCAGCCTGCCTCGGTTGAGGTCCTGGACGGAGAGCTGCCCGCGCGTCAGGTACGCCCAACGCTCGCTGACCTCCGCCGCGCGCCTGATCAGTTCCTGTGCGAGGTCCGGACGCTGTGGTTCGCCCGCCATGATGCTCCGCTCCGAGTCGTCTGATCGGCGGTCGGCGTTCATACGTCCTCACCTGCGAGGTTCAGGACCTCCAGGACGGCGGCGCCCAGGCAGGCGGTGCGCCAGGTCTGGCCGCCGGAGTCCGTCGGGGCGTCAGCGAGCGCGGTGACCGCGGTGCGTCGCAGGGTGGCGTATACGTCCGGGTTGTTCGGGTGTCGGCTCTGGGCCAGCGGGATCAGGAACTCGGCGGCGGCGGTGAGCGCCCGGTGTGTGTGGCGCAGCATCTCGGGGTGTGGGGTGAGGCGGCTGCGCCACCAGGTGTGGGAGCGGTTGCACATCTGCCGGACGCCGGTGTGGCTGATGTCGGCATCGGGCAGCGCCAAGGTCAGCAGCCTGGGGAGCAGGCTGTCCAGGTCGGGCGGGGGCACGACGGGGAAGGGCAGTGTGGTCTGTACGGTCGGGCGCACTCCGCGGCTGCGACTGGAGGCGACGACGCTCTCGTCGTCCAGCAGGTGCAGCGCGCGGGTGACGAACGGCGGTGGGGACACCAGTCCGCGGGCCAGGTCCGGCCTGGGCGGCAGGTTCGAGCCGGGCGGGTAGACACCTGCCTGGATCAGAACGCGCAGCCAGGCAGCGATCTGCGTGGGCCGGTCGGCTACTTCCCTGGTGTCTGTGACACGGACACGGTCGGCCGGAGTGAAGGTGACTAGCCCTTCGGCCTCCAAGTCGGCCACCGCGAGACGTACGCGTCGGGTCGAAGCCAACGGGCACTCCACCTCGGCGGCGATCCGCCCGATGCCGATCCGGGTGCCCGGCGGGTACGTGCCGTTGGTGATCAATTCGCGCACCCGGTCGGTGATCTCGTGGACGCTCGGGCCCCGTGCGGCGGCCGCCAGTAGGGCGCACAACAGCCACCATGCGCTGTGATGCAGCGTGCCAACGTCGGGGACGGTTTCCGCGTCGGCGGGCGGACGCTGGACGCCCGCGATGATCTCTTGCCAATGTGCCTGGTACGAAGGGGAACCGTCCGCTTCGCTGAGCCTCTTCTCAGCCAGCGGCAGCAGCGGCGCGGCGAGCTGCCAGATTGTCTCGCGGTCATCCGCCTTGTTGGCGCCCACGTTGATGGACTCCGTCGCCTTCTCGAAGTCCGCCAGCATTCCGCGAAGTTGTCTATACGTTGGCTGAGCCGGCCCGGCGCTCTCCTTCTCAGAGGTGGGCCCGGCGGCGATGGTCGTGGTCGTCACTGTCTAACTCCTCGACGAGGTAGTACCGGTGAACTGCTGGCACAGCTCGGTGAACCGCTGCTCGTCGGCGGACACCAGGCGGTGCATGACGGGTGCTCGCCGTCGGTGACGGTCCGTGCGCCGCATAACCGAGGAGGCGAACGCCTCGAACAGGGCGAGGATGAGCTGGCGGGGAGTCCGCCCGGTGCTGGGGCGCTTCGGCTTCTCGGGGGGAACGCGAGCAGCGAAGCTCTCCCAGCACCGGGCGGGAGGCCGGGCCCCGGGGGGAGTGGGCCCGACGTCTGCGAAGGGGACGCGTGTCATTCGTCGTCCCCCATCAGTTCGAGAAGGGCGAGGATCGCCAGTGCGTACCGGCGCAAATACGGCAGAGCCTCGCCGGGCGGTGCCTCCTCGTCGCGCAGGGCGATCAGGAGGCGCAGCTCCTCGGTGGGGTACATCGCGACGCGGTGCGGCACGACCTGCATGAGCTGGCGGGTGGCCCGGCGGAAGCGGTCGGTGATCCGCGCCGCGTCTTGGTCGCTCAGCGGCGCGATGTCGGGCTGCCGCTGTCGGCGAAGGGGCAAGCCGCAGCCGACCAACAGCTTGTCGAGCAGCGGGGTGCGGGCCGAGGGGCCGGGCCGGTCGCTCAAGACCTCTTCTATGGTGGCGATCAGGTCGTCACTGATGCCCTCCGCGACGAGCGAGCGGGTCAGGTGGAAGGCCACCTGGCGTTTCAGGACATCATCAGGGGTGACGGGCATTGCCGAGGGGCCGGCAGTGGCAACATCCTCGACCACCCACATCACGGCCTCCCCGAGGAAGCGTGGAAAGAGGCCCAGGTCGTTCGGCCGTCGTCGCTGACGCCCCAGCTCTCCGAGAGACACGAAACGAGGAAGAGGCCGCGACCGTGCTCGTCGTCGGGAGTAGGGGGGCGCAGCCGGGCGGGAGCTGGGTTCTCATCGGTGGTCTCGACGAAGAGGTCTCCGCCGATGTGCCGAACTCGCAAGCTGACCGTTCCGTGACCATGCTCGATCGCGTTGGTGACCAGCTCGGAGACGACGACCACCACGTCCTGCGCCAGTGGGGCGGGCACGGCCCGGTACCGCAGGAACGTCTTGGTAATCAGCCGTAACTGGGCGACGCGATGCGGCTCCGGAACGACGGCCACCTCGAAGGCGTAACTCCCCTGTGGCCGGGCCGCTCCAAAGGGCGGCTCGACGGCGCAGGAAGGGCTCATCGGTGCCCGCCCTGTGACGGGCGCCGCGGTGCTCACGCCAGCCCCCTGACAGGCTCCGAGACCACCAGGGCAATGAACCCGTGGTGCTCCTCGAACCAGTCAAGCTCTTCTCGGTACTCCGCGGCTTGGCGGCTGACAACGTCGGCGGTGATCACCACGACACCGTCGGCGAAGCCGGCTCGGACCTGCTGCCGTACGAGGCTCCAGCCCGGACGGTCCTGGGGGGTGGTTGCACCGCTGGGGTCCGTGTAGAACTGCTGAGGCCCCACCTGCCAGGACTGGCGTTCCGCGTAGTTCGCCGCCGAGTCCAAGGAGGCCCGAGGCACCTGCCCGTCGAAGGAGGGCGCGTACAGGCACACCCGCGGGTTCCTGCCTTTTTTGCGGACCTGCGCGACGACCCGATCCACGTTCTCGCGCCGCGCAGCCCCTATGGGCCCGTACGGGTCGACTTCGATACGGACCTCATGGGGGTACAACCGCGCGTGGTCCGCACGTTCCCGGTCCATCCAGCTCTGGGTCCTGCGGGCGGTGCTCTGGCGCATTGCTGGCCTCGGCTTCTTAGGGGAGGTGATGGTGCTGGCGCTGCCGGCCCCTGGTCTCCTGGGGCCTCTGGCCCCGGAGGTCGGGCCCGTACACGCTTACGAGGGCACACGCCCACACGGATCTGCGTGAACGGTCATGCCGACCTGTGCGCTCAACTACCGTGCTGCATGTGCGATTTACTGTGCAAGGGCAATCGCCGCTGCTTTGAAATTGGCACATGCCCGAACACAGGCAAGGGGTTGCTCAAGGGGGTGCAGTGGCTGGCACACTCAGGGGCAGGGCTCGCACGGAACCCGGCACAGGGCGTGTTGGGTACCCACAGGGATGGGGAGAGGATTACTCAGTGGCACCTAAGCGCGGGGCGACGTTCCGACGCAGGGAGTTGGGAAAGGAGCTGCGGAAGCTCCGGGACAAGAAGGGGGAGACGCTTCAAGAGGTGGCCAAGGCTCTCGGCTTCTCCCACACGAAGCTCGCGCGGGTCGAGATTGGAGAAAACGACCTTCCGCGGGTGGGTGACCTGGAGAGCCTGATCCATCACCTTGATCCTGAACTCCCCAAGGAGGACTGGGAGACTCTGCTCCAGTTGCATCGGGAGTCCTTGAGCAAGGAGCCGTGGACGCCGTACAAGGCGTACATGCCGTCGAAGATGCCGACCTACCGTGGCCTGGAGCAGGACGCCACTGTTATGCGTGCTTGGCAACCTGCGTTCGTCTTCGGCCTCTTCCAGACGGAGAGCTATGCGAGAGCGCTGTACCAGATCGCCAAGCCTGTCGACGAGACCACGAGCGAGTACATCGAGCAGAACGTCCGGCTCCGGCTGGAGCGGAAGGAGATGATCACCCGCTCGGTTGATCCGCTGGAACTGCGGGTCATCATGGACGAGACGGCGGTCCGTCGGATAGTGGGCGGCCCCGAGGTGATGGCTGCCCAGTTCGAGGAGATCGTTGCGTTGGGGGAGTTGGACCACGTGACGATCCAGATCTTGCCCCACGACGTCGTCACGTATCGCTCGGAAGGCAACTTCATCTTGCTGGACTTCTCCGAGACCCTTGACCCTGTCGTGCAGATCGACATGTCCAACACGATCAGCGTCACCGACGAACGCCAGGAAGTGCAACGGAACGTCCGTCGCTTCGACGCCATGCGCGACAGTGCCCTGCCCCCGGCCCGAACGGCTGGGTTCCTGCAACAACTAGCACGAGAGTGGAAGTAGCCATCAATACAAAATTCACGGCCCCTGATGTGGCCCCTGAGTCCGCTTGGTTCAAGTCCTCGTACAGCAACGACACCGGAGGTGCCTGCGTCGAGATCGCCAATCTGACGAACCATGTCGGTATCCGCGACTCGAAGGACAAGATCGGTCCTGCACTCGTCGTGCCGGCCGCCGCCTGGACCTCGTTCGTCGGGCTGATGCGCTCCGGTGACGTCGAATCCGGTTCAGCCGAGCACTAACTAGAAAGCGGCCTAGCGTTCACCGCCTCGGCCGCCTGACCCGCAACACTGAGCGATTGATGCCCCGCGCGAAGCCACCGCGCGGGGTATCTACCGTCTCGTACTCGAACGAGCGTACGCGCACCACGGGGTGCGGCCCCCAGACTGCGCCCGTTAAAGAGACCGCAGTGATACGGCGGCATGCAATTCCCGGACCCCGGCCGTGCGCGGATGCCGCTCTGCCAGTTCGGCAACGATGCGGCGGATGGCAGGCCGGTCTCGGACTTCTCCCGGGCTGGAGCGGTATGCGGTCAGCAGCGCCTGCGCGGTCTGCGCGGGACGCTGCCACGCCCACCAGGCCCGAGCCATATCGGTGCCCAACCGTGCCTTCCGCTCAGCCGTCGGGAACTGCTCAGGGCGCAGGTCTTTTCCAGCCTCCAGCGCGGCCCCGGCGTCACCGAGCGCCCAGTGGACGCCGACGGCGTACAGGTCAACGGCGGCGGGGGTGATGGGGAACAGGCGGCCGGCAGGGGCGTTCGGCGGCAGCCGGCGGGCGGCGCGGCGGGCCTCTTCGGTCATTGCCAACGCGTCCGTCCGGTGCCCTCCACGAGCGGCGGTGTACGCCAGAGTGCAGAGCATCTGCGCGTACGCGGACGCCGAAGCGTCGGTACGTAGGCCCGTGGCCTCCACTCCGGTGGCCGCCGCCCTCATGAGGCGCTGGGCCTCCTCGGAGCGGTCCTGGTGGCGCAGCACGATCGCCAGCTCTCGGGCTGCGGCTGCGGACGCGAGAGGCGAGCCGGATACCTCGGCCCAGGTGCGGGCGCGGTCCGCGGTGAGCCGGGCCTGCTCGTACGAGCCGAGCTTGCTCAGCACCGAGGCGGTCAGACTGTAGACGGACGAGAGCCGGGCCTGATCGAGCTCCCGGCGGGACGACGCGGCGGCGTGTCCATCACCGATGAGGCCGGGCAGCGCGGTGAGGAGACGCCCGTGCGCTCCCTTGTCGTACAACTCGCGGGCGGTGGCCAGCCGGGCGTCGAGCGAACCGCCGCCGGTGGGGCTGGGGGTGTCGGCCAGGGCTTCGTCCAACCCCATCAGCAGGGCGGCTGGTCCGGCAGCCGCCGTGGCGGTGATCAGCGTGCGGCGGCGCATCGGGTCCTCCTCGGCGTACGGAATGGCCGTCACTCTAGTGGCCGCCGACGCGGTCGGGGTGGGTGGCGCCAGGGAATGCACCAAGACGTGTCGTGGGACTCCGACTTCCAGTGCTGCGCGGTGCACCAAGGCCAGATCGGCCACCCTGTTGCGGCGCTCCAACCGGGACACCGTGGCGGCTGAGCAGCCGATGCGGTCACCGAGGGCGGCGAGAGTCCAGGCGCGGTGTTCACGGCCGAGACGGATGAGCGCGCCGGGGCGCCGCTGCGCGGCTAACTCGCGCGCCATGGGAGTGTTCCAAAGGTCAACAGGCACAGGTCCCCTCCCACGCCGCACGACCGGGGCCCCCACCGTACGGTCGGCAGACGGGCCCGTCGAGACCACTTGCACAACGTGCAAAGCCCTTGCACGACGGGACCGTTGGGCCCCGCTGGGCAGGTCGACGCGGTGTCCTGGGTGCAGCGCCCCGGCCCGCGGGGCCTCGTCCATCGGAGGCATCATGGCAACGGCTGTTGCACCCCCTCTGGTCACCGACCCGACGACCGGCCCGATCCGCTCTGGGCGGGAGGTCGTGCCGGCCGACCTGTGGGACAAGCAGGTCGGGCTCCTCATGCGCGACTACCCCTACGACTCGGTCATGGCGGCCCGGGTCCTCGGACAGGGCTACGCCTACCTGCTGACCGCGATGAACCACCGGGGCCAGGCGCTGGGACTCGCGCCCAGCAAGATCGTCGACATCGGTGTGCACATGATCATCCTGGACACCGTGGCGTACGCCACGCTGTGCGAACGCTTCAACGGCGGACACTTCCTGCACCACGTTCCGGACGTCGACTTCAAGATCGACGGGTCCGTGCTGCGGACGGCGGACCTGATCGCGGCTGACGGCTGGGAGGTCGACCTGCCGCTGTGGGCGGACGCCGCCGACTGCGGCCCCTGCCACCCCGGCAACGACTCGCACTGACGCACCTTGGGCTGAACGCTCCGCCGGGCCCCGCGCCGATTCTGGCCGGGGCCGGGCTCACGCGTGGGTGAGATTCCCCAGAGCTGGCCCGGCGGCGGGCGACACCCGCCAGGATGATGCGGGTGACCACCACAGACCTCTGGCATCACTACGGCCGCAACCATGCCGAGCACAACCGCGCAGTCCCCGACACCTTCCACTGGATCTGGAGCCAAGACAGTGGCCCCGGCCCCGAGCTGTTGGGCGACCTGACGGGCAAGGTCGTCGGAGACCTCGGCGCAGGCACTGCCCGGCAGGCCGCCCACCTCGCGACCCATCATTCCCCCGCCCGAGTTGACGCCATCGATGCCTCACCCGCGCAGTACGCCATGGCCACCGACCTGTTCGGCCACCTCGCGCCGCGCCTGCGCATCATCGGGTCCGATGCCGTGAAGCATGCACGGACGGCACCCGACTCATACGACGTGCTGTACAGCATCTTCGGCGCCGTCGACTTCACCGATCCGCACGAACTGCTGCCGTCCGTGGCTACAGCACTGCGTCCCGGCGGCCGGCTGGTGTTCTCCACGCTCGCCCACTACCTCGGCGGCGCACCTGCGGCAGCGGACGTCGTGCCCGCCGGCGTCCCGGCAAAGACCCCTGACGGGGAGGCGACCACGATGCGCCGCTGGGTACTCCAGGAACAGGTCTGGACGAAGGTGCTCGACGAGGCCGGGTTCACCCGAATCAGCCTTGACAGACTGCCGTCGACCACCGACGCGCCGCGCAGCGCGGACACCCTGCTCGTGACCGCCGTCCGGCAGGCTTAGCAGAGGTCACCGAACCGCCAGCCCGCGACCGTAGGCGGCATCCGTGGTGATGGTGTCCGTCCTAGACGGCACCGACGCGGTAGGCAGAACTGTGGATTCCCATACGTACAGGGGCGAGTACGCGGCTCTGCGGGCTCGGGCCGCGGTGGGACGCGCGGGTTCTGTGAGGCCGAAGGACAGGAAGACGAGGAACGGCCGCGCCAGGGTGCCGCTCGGGATGCCTTCGCTACCGGAGCCCCCCGACCTGAGCGCGACCATCGCCGCCCTGCCAGGCGCCGGGCGGTCGTGGACGCTGCTGATGCCGTACGGGGAACTGCTCAGCAGCAATGACCGCCTGCATCACATGGCCGAGTACCGGACGAAGAAGCGGCTACGCCAGGAGGCGGAGCTGACCACGCGCGCGCGGCGCCTGCCGCGCCTGGAGCGGGCCGCCGTGTACTACGTGCTGCACCCCAGGCCCGTGCAGCGGAAGCGTGATCCGGGCAACTGGGCACCCAGCGCCAAGGCGTACGTGGACGGCCTGGTCGATGCCGGGCTTCTCCCGGACGACCATTCCGCCCACCTGGCCGGCCCGTACCCGGAGATGGGTCCGCCCGTGCCGACCGGCGGCGCCCGTATGTCCCTCGTCGTAGTCGAGATCGTGAAGAAGGGGCTCTGACCTGCGCTTTTCCCGCAGGTGTAACAAATTTTCCGGGGCGTCGTACTTATGCGTGCGGGTCCGGAACGGGTCCGTCCACATCAGCACCCGTACAAGGAGATGCCCCTCCCATGTCTACTGCCCTCACGCTGCCCGGCGTCAACTACGACAGCCCGACGACGCTCAAGCAGCTCGACGCCCTGCTGTCGAACGGCGGTGCCCCCAGCGCCCGCATCATCATCCTCCGGCCCGTGATGGCCGCTCGGCTCCTGCGCCGCAACACCCACAACCGCAACCTGCGCGCCGCCGCCATTGACGCTTACGTGCGCGACATCCAGGCAGACTGTTGGCCGCTCAACGGCGAGGCCATCAAGCTCGACGTGAACGGCAACGTTCTCGACGGACAGCACCGGCTGCACGCCGTTGTGAAGGCCGACATGGCGGTCACCACCTTCATAGTCGGCGGTCTGCCCGCGGAGACGCAGGCCACGATGGACTCCGGCCTGAAGAGGACGACGTCGGACGCCCTGTCCTTGGCAGACGAGTCGAACGCCACCACGGTCGCGTCCGTTCTGCGCAGGGTCTGGGCCTGGGAGCAGGGGGACCGGAAGTTCACTCGCCGCGTGAAGTCCACCACCGCGGAGTGCACGGCCCTGCTGCACAAGCACCCGGAGATCCGGCGCTCGGCGGAGGTCGCGAACCGCACACGGGTCGCGTTCCCCCACATCCCCCAGTCGGCTCTGGGAACCGCACACCACCTCTTCAACGCGATCTCCCCCGACGAGTGCGCGTGGTTCTTCCAGCGCATCGGTGACGGCGTCGGCCTGTCCAGTGGCCACCCGATCCTCGCCCTGCGCTCCCGCGTCACGTCCGAGCGCGCCAAGGAGGGCCGGATCGAGTGGGCGCGCCACCTGGCCTACCTCGTGTACGCGTGGAACGCCGTGCGTGAGGACCGGCCGCTGTCGCGCCTGCTGGTGCGTCCCGACACGCCCGTCCCGACCCCTAAGTAACGAACTTCCCTCCCCCATTGGAGATGCCCCTCCCATGAGCACCACCTCTGCTGTGCCCGAATCTGTCGAGAAGGCTGTCGGAGCGTTCGCACGCGGCGGCGAGTACATCGGCCCGGAAGTCCTCGACGTGTGCCTGGCCGAGATCGCCGACAAGGCATCCGGCTCGCTACTGCGGGACCGCTTCCGCGACGACTTCCCGCACGCCGCGTTCCACGAACTGCTCTCCACCGTAGCGGCGTTGCGTGCTGTCCTCGGGTACTCCCCGACGCCCACCGCCCGTGAGGTCATGGACTGGCAGGACCGGCAGCGCGCCGTCTACGCCGACGCGGTTCGAGGTCCGAAGGAGCAATACCCGGTGGTCTTCGTCGACGGTCCCTACCGCGGGGTCGAGATGGCGCTCGTCGGCCCGGCGGAGGCGTACCCGAAGGCTGACGACCCCCTGGGCCACCTGATGGTCGGCGGCGGCTGGATTGCGGGCCCGCCCGCGTACGTGCCGCTGCCGATCACCTGGGGCGACACGGAGCAGCCGGGGCACGGCACCGTCCGCTACAAGCGCGGGCAGGACCCGAACGCCGAGGGGCTGTGGCCGTTCCGGCTGCGCACGGACGACGTACCTCCCCCGGCCGGGGCCCGCCCGTACATCAGCGTGCCGGCCGCACGGGAGAGCTGATGGTCCGCACGTTCGCAGACTGGATGGCGGAGACCGCCGTCCCTGCCGAGGAGTGGCAGCGGGTCTACATACGGCTCCAGCCCCAGGCGGCGGAGACGCTGGCGCTTTCCGCCGGATTCCCGATCTACCCGCCCCCGCTGCCGAACACCACGATCCGGGTTCGCGCCGAGGTGCCCTGCCCGGCGTGCGGCCGCGGCCGGGTATCCCGGTGGTGGCGCCTGGAGAACCGTGCGCTGATCGCCGGGGCGACCTGTTGGCGTCAGCACGTCTTCGTGATGGAGCCGCCGCTGCCGTTCCTGTGGAAGGAGAGCCAGGCATGACCGCACTGGCAGTGAAGGTGACGACCCCCCTATGGGGCGGGCGGGTCATCGTGCGCGCCGCTGGCCGGATGGCCCTGCACGTTGCCGTCCGGGGCGTGAAGGTGCCCTCGATGGCGATGTTCACCGTGCCGGTGGAGTGCTGCCCGGACGCCGAGTCGGCGCCGGGCGTACGGTCCTGGCTCGGGCCGGTTGCCGAGGACCAGATGTGCCCAGCGTGCCTGCGTGCGCTGCGAGGCCAGCCCGAGCCCGTACCAGAGCCGGCCGCCCAGGTGCCCGAGACGCTGCCCCAACCCGGCCCGGACCGCACGGTGCGGCCCCTGTGGGCAGTACCGCCTCCACTCGGAGGCTGCGCGGCATGACCACCACCGAACCGGTCACGACTCTGCTGGCGAAGATCGCACTGATCGCCTGCGGGTGCCGGGAGGGTAAAACCCAGGGCTGCGTTTCGTGCGCGCGCAAGGCCCCGATGCTGCTGGACATCGCGTCGGCCGGTGCCCTGGACGCCCTCACGGCCGCCATATGCGGCGGCTACGGCAGTACGTGCCAGGAGTGCCGGAGCAAGGCCGAGACGATCATCAACGAGACCATGGAGATGCCATGCGCCATCTGAGCGGAGAGATCCGGCCGCTGGGGCTCCGGGGCCAATTCACGGGGGAACTGGAGGGCTGGCTCAACGTGGAACTCCACGGCCGTCTTCATGAGGTTGGCCCCTCCGACCGGCACCCGGACCTCGCACAGGTACTGCTGTCCGTGCCTCCACCAGAAGGCCCGGGGGCCGACGCAAGGGTGGACACCCTCACCGATTACATCAGCCGCACCATGGAGCTGGGCGCCGGATTCGAGGAAACAGAGCGGGAGGACCCTGGCCGAGCCGCGGAGTATCAGCACCTCGCCGAGGCACTGGTGCCCTGGCTCATATCGGCGCCGCTCCGGGAGTTGAAAGACGTGTGGGGCCGCGGGTACGCGGCGGGACTCCGGCGCACTGAGCAGCGCCAGGCAGACGAGAAGAAGTAACTGAGGGGCCCGGCTGGGGCCCCTCAGTCGTTGCTTGTCTCGTCGAGCATCCGCCGCCCCGGGGCACCGGGCGACACTAGGCGGCGAGATCCACCACAGTGCGCGGGCCTGCCACGTCTGGCAGGTTCCCGCGATCCAGGAGGACCTTTCCCTATGACCCAGTGGACCCCCAAGCTGACAAACGTGAAGGGCACGGACGGCACCACCGGCTCGGGCCGGTACGCCGTATCGGACGGCGTCTGTACCTTCACCGCGATGATCTCGGCGCGCAAGCAGACTTCTGCGGCCTCCAGCGCCGGGTTCGGCCTGACCCTGCCGGTCCCGGCGGCGTCCGGAGTCCGCTACGTGTTCAGCCTGAGCCTCGACGGCCGGGACGCCGACAACGGCATGTGGACCGGCGAGGCCGCGATCTATGCAGGCTCGGACGGCTCGAAGATCGACCGGCTGCGTGTGACCGGTACGTCGAACGGAGCGGCCGTGGTCAAGATCGACCATCTCTACGGCGATGCGGAGGGTGCGCAGGAGGCAGAGATCATCACCGTAACCGGTTCGTACCCGGTCGCCTGACAGACGGGAAGGGCCGCCGGAACTCCAGTTCCGGCGGCCCTTTCACATGTTCGGGGCGGGCGGCGGCGGTGAGCCCTAGACAACCGCGGAGGGGCTTCAAGCCGCGCTCTGCCCGCTTGCGCACCTGGGGCAGTCCGCGTCGAGGTCCACGCAAACGACGCAGTCCTGTTCCCCGGCCCCGGCCGGCGGCATACCGCTCAAGTCGAGCCCGCACAACGCCCGGTCCGGGTTGCAGCAGTAGTAGTGCGTGATCGCCACCGCCGCGAGGGGCGCGGCCGGAAGTTCGCCGCGGACACGCGCGACGACGGTTCGGGTGGCCTGGTCGAGAGCTGCCAGGAACGGGTCCGCCATGAGCAGGAAGGGTAGCGGGCCCGGCCCGGCTGCTGCCCGATGGCCTGCTCGGAAGTGCCGCGGCGTACGCTGCTGCTGGGGCCTGGTCTGTTCAGCGGCCTTCCCAGGCCCGCGCGCCTGACTGGAGCTTGGTTAGCGAACCTTCGCCAGCGACGGCGCCTTGACCGCCGGGGCCTTGACGGCGGGCGCCTTCGGCATAGTCGGGGCCTTGGGCGTGGCGGGTGGCTTCGTCGTCGCGGGGGTACGGCTGCCGCTGCTCCCCGCTGGGACGTTGTGTCCTGCGGTACCTCCGTCGGCCGGGCGGGTGCCGCTGCCGTAGACGACGCACGGACGGACGCCGGGCGGGACGAGGTCTCCTGCCTTGGAGTGCACGGTGCGGCAGGCGGGTGTGCTGGGGGTGTCGCCGGAGCAGCCGGTCAGGAGCAGCGCGGTGGCGGTGGCGGTGGCGGTGCCAGCGGAGAGGAGACGCAGCGAGCGAAACCGGGCGGAGAGGGTGGTCACGAACGGGCCTTCCAGATGGTGGTCAGGGGCCACGTATCGTGCGGATCCGCCGGGGCTTGCGTCGCGCGCTCCCGGAGACGACGAGACCGTCGTGCGCTCGGTCCCGGCTACCCTCGCCCTCGCGGTCTACCGCTCAGCGCGGGGTGTCCGGTGCGGCTGGGGGTTACACCTGCCGACGGTCGTGACCAGTGAAGTGAAGGATTCGTCTGCACGATCGGCGATGTGGTCGCTCAGCACTACCTTGCAGCTTCGACGACCGCCCGGGGCGCTCTTGAGTTCATCCCGTTCACGGCAGAGGTCACACGGGTTTGTCCTTGGCGAGCGCCCGAGCGGTCTTGCGCTCCTCGCGACGGTGGGCTTGGGCGGCGGCTTTGCCGGGGGCGATGTACACGCCGTCCAGGACCATGTCCATCAGCTCCAGGAGAGCTTCGGCGTCGCCTTCATCCACGGTCAGCTCGGCGAGGTCTGCGTGGGCGATCTCGTTGCCGGCGTGGCGGATCTCATGGGCGGCGTTGCGGACGTGTTCGTAGATCAGGCCGCGCTCAAAGAGTTGTTCGATCTTTTTCGCGATGCCGCCGGTCGTGATGCCCTTGTCCTTGGCAGTGGCCTCGACCACGGAGCGGGCGAGGATGATGGCGCCGCGGTGGGCCTTGGCATCGGCGCAGGCGTATGCCTCCGAGGCAACCTGGGCTATCTCTTCCGGCACGTAGGGCGGGTATTCCTTGTGCGGAGGGCGAGCGGGCCACCAGCGTAGGATCTCGGTGGCGTTCTCGATGTCTCCGCCGTAGACGATGCTGGCCTGGCGGTGGGCAAGGCTGGGGCGGTTGCAGCCGGGGCAGACGTACAGCTCCCACACGTCGGCTCTGGTATCGCCCCAGCGGTCACGGCCGAAGGGGTCGGCGAGACTCGGGTCGGTGCCGACGTGCAGCATGACGGCATTAACGCCGCACCAGCCACATTGGCTCATCACGTTCATGGGCGCTGATCATATGGCCGCCTGGCCCGGCGGAGCACGGGGTTAAAGCCTGCTCCAGCTCCCCGCGACCGTCTTTCCAGCTGGAGTCTGAGCTAGACACCAGAGCATGCCTCGCCGTACGAAGTCGTCACCGTCAGGTGCACGGAGAAGCCGGGATGCGCAAGGACCGCCCGCGCAGGACGCCGAGGCTCACTCGTCGCGGTTCCAGGTGAGCGTGCGAAAAGTAAGGCTGGTGTACCTGACCCTCGTCCATCCCAGATCATCCGGGTGGAGTTTGCGCGCGTGAGCGCTTCGGGCTGGAGGGGCTGCCAGATAGGCGTCCACCCTTGGGTTGGGCCATCGCAGGCGACCTTGCCGCAGACGCTTCTCATAGCGGCCAAGGTCCGTATTGCAGGGCTTGCAGAGGAGCCCTCGAACGCAACGCGGGCAGCCTGTACAGCAGTTGTGATCGTGGTCGACCTGCCACCAGATCGGCCCCTCCGCAGCGCTGTCCCCCGGGTTGTCGTCGCAGAGCGGGCAGTAGTCATTCTGGATTCTCAGGATGGCGTTGACCCGCTCGACGGGGAGCCCGAATCGCCTCGCCTGACGTACGCCTGGGCCGCAGTCGAGGCATACGTCACGGCCGTACTTCCGCTCGTCCGCGTATACCGACTCATCGCATACCCGGCACATTTCGGGATCTTCGTCGTCCCAGTCCAGTTCAATCGCCACGGAGCCGACGCTAACGTGCGCCACTGACAAGCCCTTGGCCCGGCCTCCGGGGGAGACCGGGCCAAGAGCAGGACTACGCGGTCAGGTCGTAGCTCTCCCATAGGTCGCCGTAGTGGTAGAGGCCGGTGAGGTAGTCACGGACCCGTGGTTCCCAGTTGATGCCGTGGAGCACGGCGAGGACGTACGCGGCGACGGCGGGGCAGACGACGTCTCCGGCCTGCTGGAACTGGCTGGAGCGGGAGCCCTGCCACGGGTATGTGGCGCGGAAGGAGACCAGGGCTCCGGCCTCGGCCGGGGTCAGGCGCAGCCCGTCGCTTTCGCGGACCCAGGTGCGGGTCTTGCCGGTCAGGCACCATGACGGCTTGTCGGCGGTGAAGCAGTTGCCGCCCTTGGCGCGGCCGGTGGCCGGGTCGACGGGGCGCTGCCCTCTGGTGTTGACCCGCTCCCCCTCCTCCCATCCGAGCGCTTCGGCCATGGTCGTGACCGGCAGGGCTTCGGCGGGCGGGGTGATGTCGACCCACTTGTGCCGGGAGGCGATCATGAAGGTGCGCTTCCGGCGGGAGGCGACACCGAGGTCTGCGGCCTCCAGGACGGCCCAGGAGGTACGGAACCAGTCAGCGCCCCCAAACTCGATCGAGAGGTCATCAAGGACGCGCTCAGGCAGGTTGCTGGACTGCTCCATGGCCATCCACGCGACCGGTGCGCCTGCCGCCTGGAGGCCGAGCGGCCAGATGACGACTTCGGCCATCAGGCCGATGCGCGGGTCGGTGAGTCCGTCGAGCATGGCGCGGACTTCGGCCCAGGTGGCGCCGGAGCGCGGGGCGTAGCCCTCGTGGTAGCCGAGATCCGCGCACAGCGGGCAGTCGCCTTCGAGGTCGGGGAACAGCTCGTCGCAACAGACCTCGTCGAGACGGATGAACCCGGCGGCTTCGCCGACGTACGCGATCGTCTCGCAGAGGATGTCGAGGTTGGTGTCCAGCAGCCCGGCGCGCTTGCCTGCCGTGGAGAAGCTGGGGCACGGGGGGCTGATGATGACACCGCGCGTGCAGCGCACGGCCGGGTGTTCGGGGTCGAGCTTGGTGATGTCTGCGCATATGCGGGCGTGGCCGGCGGCGCGGGCGGTCTCGCAGGCGTCCTCGTCCATGTCGACGCCGACGACGTCGAAGCGGGAGATGCCCAGGACCGTCTTCAGCCCTTCCCCCCAACCGCCCGGACCTGCGCACAGCTCGATCACACGTTCCGGCTCGCCTTCCTGCCACGGGAGCAGCCAGCGGCCGGGCCATGGCGCGGCGATCTCGTCGAGTTCGGCCACGATGTGCGGGGAGATCGGGGTGCCGGTCTCCTTGTAGGAGAGGGCGGTGGTGATGACGCTCTGTTCGGCTGCGGTCAGCTCAGGCACGGGGCGGGCTCTTTCAGTTCGGGTCTGGTTGGCGGTTGCTCTCCACCAACACCTCAAATATTACAGCACACGTCATCATGGGTCCATTTGTTCAGCTCAGAGTGTTCCGTGAGACGTAAGCTGCTCTGTTTTGTGCTCACTCGGCCAACCAAAAATGGCCGTGCCCCGACCCGCACGGGGTCAGAGCACGGCCCGATCTCAGCTCTACGCGCCGCCGCCCCCACGGGCACGGTCGAGAAGCAGGCGCAGCGCACCTGTCGCCTGTGCGGGGACCACCCCGTTCCCCAGCGCCGCGAACTGCGCCGCACGAGGCAGTCCGGGCACTGCGGTGACCCAGCCCGGTGCCAGCCCCATCATCCACTCGACGAACGGTGCGGCGAGACGGCCGCGGTCGTCGATCGCCGCAGGAGCGGCCCGGTCCAGACACCTCTCCCAACGAGCGATGGTCTGCGCGTACCGCCCCCATACGGCTTCACCTGGGGCGGGCACGCGGGTGTCGCACGTACCGCGTGAGGGCGCGGTGAACGGCACGGCGAGCTGGAGTTCATCCCCGGCTGCCTCCGGACGCTCCGCAGGCGTCTCGACGTAGTGAGCGGCCCCCGGCACCAGGTGCTCGACCTCGTCCGCAAGGGTCGGCCCGTGACCGCCCTGACGTCTCTTGTCCGGATGCTGCGAACCACCGTTCACCGCGAGTTGCGACGTCGGCGTCTTGAGCAGAGGGGCTGAGGGGCAGTCGCCGTTCGGCCCGGCTGGGGCCGGGTGCTTCCGTACCGGTGGCCGCCCTGCGGTACGCGCCGCCGTCGCCCGCCGATAGGTCACGCCCGGCGCGACCGACCTATGCCGTCGGCCAGGCGAGGACGAACACGCGTTCCCGACGATGCGGGGCTCCGGCGTCCGAGGCGCGGTGCACCTTCCACTCCGCATCGAACCCGAGGCTGGCCAAATCTCCGAGTACCGCACCGAGACCTCGAAGAGACCCGGCTCGCTGCTGGACATCCACTGCCCCGTCTCCTGGTCCCACGCTGCGAGTGGCCGGTGCGGACAGAAGACCTCGGACATTTTCGATCACTACCAATTTCGGGTGGAGGGTGCGGATGGCGCGGGCAACGTGGGCCCAGATGCCGGAGCGGGTGCCGGGGGCGATACCCGCGAGCTGTCCCGCGAGGCTGACGTCCGTGCACGGGAAACCGGCTGTCAGGACGTCGATGGGTGGGACGGTGCTCCAGTCGACGCGCGTGATGTCGCCGTAGTTCGGAACGTGCGGCCAGTGGTGGGCGAGGATGCGCGCAGCGTGCTGGTTGGGGTCGTCGGGGTCGTACTGGCAGTGCCATAGGACCTCTCCGCCGAGCAGGTCCTGGACCGCGATGTCCAGACCTCCGTATCCGCTGCACAAGGAGCCGATACGGGGGTCGGGCGGGATGCGGGGGCGGGCGGCGCGCTCAGGGGCGCGGGGGTTCAAACGGGGGCTCCTTCGCGGAGAGGGGGCGGCCCGGCTAGGCCAGGCACACGAGGAGCCGGAAGGGTGCCGGCCAGCAGCGCCTTCTGTCCGCCGGGAACGCCGCTGCCGGGCGTGAGGTCAGTCACGCCCGGCAGCCAACGACGCGCGGGCAAGGGTTGGGCCCGTTCGACGAGGCGGCGCGTCCACCGAGTAATCGCCGTGGCCCCTGCGGTGCGAGTCCTTTCCCGTACTAGTTGCGACGATCCCCCCTGCGGCGCCCCCGCCGCTGGCAAACTGTCACGCTATGGCGAACTTGTTGATCAGGGATCTACGGACGATCGCTCGTGGGCTGCCCCACGATCTAAATGAATGGCCTCACATTCCCTGCCCCACCTGTGGAAGAGGTGGCTTGTTCCCCGTTCCCGACTCCCTCGTTCAGGAGGAATCGGCGACAAGCCTGTCCATGTATCAGCATCCCGAGTGGTACCCCGACTGGATTCAGGGAGGGTTCCATTGCCTCCTCAAGTGCAGGCGGACATCCTGCGATCTCGTTCGTGTCATGGGGGAGACCAGCGTCGTCGAGTCGGGAAAAATCCGCGACCAGTATGAGCGGGTATACAGGCCGACCATCTTCCTTCCGGCGCTTCCCATGATCGAAAGTCACGATCTATGCCCGCGTGAGATCAAGAGGCGCGTAGACGCTGCGGCGGCGATCCTTTGGCTTGATCCCAATGCAGCCGCGAACCGGATCCGCGCGACGGCCGAAGCACTGATGGACGATCAAGGAATCACTCGGAAAACTCTCGACCGAAAGGGGAAGGTGGCCATCCTTACTCTTGACCGTCGCATTTCGGTATTCAAAAAGGAACGCCCGCAACACTCGGAAGCTGCCGACCTAATCTTGGCAGCCAAGTGGATCGGCAACGTTGGGAGTCACGATGATGTCCTTCGGATCCGCGACGTATTGGATGGGGTCGAATTCCTCGATCATGCACTAAGTCTGATCTACGACCAGAGTCACGATGAAGTTAGAAAAAGGGCTTCGGCGGTTACCGCCCGGAAGGGCCGACCGGAGTCCTTCTCTGTCCAGGTCCCGTTCTGAGCCATCGAGAACAGAACAGCACCCAGGAGAGGCGGCAGTGTTCTTGGGTATTGGCCTGTTCCAGCTCGTACGGTGCGCCCGGCGATGGGGCCGGGCGCACCAAGGGGGTGGGTGCGGTCAGCGGGTGAGGGCCGCCGCGAGGTAGACCAGGTGGTCGATGCCGACGCCGTGCAGCTCGGCGGCCACGGGCGTGGTGTCGCGGACCCGGGCGGCCGGATCGGCGGGCGGGGAGATGTAGCCGAACGGCCCGGTCGCGGCGCCGAAGGTGATCCCGCCGTCTTCGAGCTGGTCGACGGGCGTGTACTGCATCAGGTGCGCGGCCAGGCGACGAGCCAGGCGGGTGCTGAGGTGGCGCAGCCGCATCCGAGGGGTTCGGTCGGCGGCCTCCGGCAGGAACAGCGGCAGCATCTGCTCCACGGTGGTGACCGGCCCAGTGACGGACAGGTCGCACGCGGGGTTCGCGCCGACGAGCGTCACCGTGTACCGCACACCCTGGCTGCTCCACTCCACAAGGTGGCTGTTCGGCCGGGCACCGGTCCGGGTGACCGGCGACGCCCCGTGGGCACGGACCGCGCTGCCGACCAGGTCCAGGTGCCGGAGCCGGGCCTGCTGCGCCTCAGCCGGGTGGTTCGCGTACGAGAGAGCGGCAGCGTCGTCCCAGCGCGGCAGGACGAGGCGCAGGGCCTCGCGCACCACGGGTTCCGCCGCGATCCGGTCCAATCTCAGGTCCGGCTCGTACGGCTCCCGGTCGTCGAGCTGCCACGCGACATCGGTGCGCCACGGGTGCTCGGCGAGGATCAGCGCGCCGGGCCGCCCGGTCTGGGTGAGGCGCGCGGCGGGGCGAGTGGTCCACCACGGTGCGTACGGGGTGACCGTCCAGGCGTTGCCGTCGCGGTGCGGCAGGCGCGCGGCGACGCGGTGGGCGAGTGCCGGCGCGGCGGTCGCGGGGGCGGTGGCTGTGGCCATGAGGGGCTTTCCTTCGGGTCTTCCGACGTTGCTCTTGCCGGGGAGTGGACCGGCAGGGGGCGGCTTGCGTCGCCCCCTGCCGGAAGCGGGGCAGGGCGGGGTGCGCCGGGAAAAGGGGGCGCACTCCGGCGGGGGTCAGAGCCAGGACCGGACGCGACGGGGGCTTTCGTCGTAGCTCTCGATGGCGATCGTGTGGAAGTCGGCATCGGGGTCATCGAGGAGCGTGAGGGCCGCATTGACAACCAGGTTGTCCAGGTCGTCGGGGGCGTGCCGCCCGCCCTGGTGCTGGGCGGCCAAGTCGACGCCCTTGGCGATGGCTTGTGCGACCTGCTTGCGGGTGAACAGCGGCGCGTCGTCGGTGGGCGCCTCAGCGGGTGCCGTCCGGTAGTGGTGGTTCTTCACGTCGGCCCATTGCGCGGACGGCTCGTCGAGGAGCGTCATCACGGAGGTGGCGGCCCAGGCGAAGCGGTCGTCGTACTCGGACATGTTCGCTTCGTCGGCGGCCAGGTCCAGACCGTCGGAGACGGCTGTGCGGATATCGGCGCGGGAGTACAGCTTGGTGGTCACGAGGGGGCCCTTTCGGTTTGGGTCTGTGCCCGGTTGCTCTCCGGGCTGGGGCCCCGGCCAAGGTCGCGGCCGGGGCGTGGCGGGGGTGGGTCAGGCGTTGCTGAGGGACGTTCTCTTCGGGTGTGGTCGGTCCCGGCGTGCTCGCGCCGGTAGTACGTCGGGCGGACGCGATGCGTGACGTCCGCCCGACGGGGGTCAGCCCATCGAGGTGTGCAGCTCCCGTGCAGCGAGGACGGCGGTGTGCAGGTGCTCGTCGCACGAGGGGACGGCCGCGCCGAGGTGGGAGACCATCCAGTTGGCGGTGAGCCAGTGGTCGCCGGAGTGGCAGGCAAGGCGCCTGTCCTTGAGTCCGTAGGCGAGGGTCGGGCCGTGCTCGTCGTGGGCGCGGCGCAGCGCCATGGTGGTGTCCGGGGTCCGGATCTTCTTGGCCACGGCGGGGATGGCGGGCCGGTTGCAGGGGCGGTTCGCGTCGGCGGCGAACACTTCGGCCAGCAGGGCGTGCTTCCACAGGAGTCGGAAGGCGTTTTCGAGCAGTGAGGTGACGGTCTCCGGGACGACCGCCGTCGTGAGTTCGGTGTTGAGAATGCGGATCCGGGCGAGCAAGTTGCCTTCCCGGGCAGCCGCTACAGCGTTGTCGGGCCGGAGGTTCGGGGGGAGGTCGTAGTTCAGGCGGCGGGTGACGTACTGGCACACGGTGGCCGGGAAGCCGGTGGCGGGGGTGTTGGCCGCGATGCCCTCTGCTTGCGTGAGGGCGTACCAGGCATCCGACGGGATCTCGTTCATGGTGTTGCCGTTGATGACGGCGGGGGTGGAGGCCCGGAAGGCATCGGCGGCGGTGTCCAGGAGATCGGCGATCGTCAGGAGGGCGGCGCGGCCGTCGGCGGTCGGGATGGGTGCCGGGGAAGCGGCGCGGGTCCGGGCGATGGTGGCGATGGTGGTGGCGCGGTGGGCAGAGGTGGCGGCGTAGGACATGGGTGTCTCCGGGTTCGTGTACGGGATGAGAGGTGGGGCCGGGCGCGGCGGGGGAGGCAGCGCCCGGCGGTCAGGGGCTCAGGGGCGGCAGGAGGAAGGGTCTGCGCAGTTCAGCGAACAGTTCGTGCGTTGCACGCCGTTGAGCAGTTCTCGGACGGCGTTGGTGCCCTTGGCGCGGCGGGGCTTGGCGCCGTTGCCGTGGATCACTTCGGCGCGGAGAACCTTGCCGCTGGTCCGACCGATGGTGATGGAGCCGAACGTTGCGTGAGGGCCGACGGCGTTGAGGACGATGCGCCGGGAGTTGCCGTACGGCTGCTGCCAGGTGGGGTGCAGTCCCTTGGCTTCGGCGAGGCGGATGATGCCGACCGTGTACGGGGTGACTCCGGTGAGGTCGATCGTGGTCTCGGTGGCGCCGGGGGTGGGGTTGTGTGCGGTGGTGGTGTTCATGGTGGTGGTCTCCCGGGGGTGGGGCCGGGGCGCGGCGGCGCGCCCCGGCGGGGGTGTGGTTGGTCAGGCGGCGACGAGGGCGAGGCGGATGGCCTTGTATTCGGCCTTGCGCGGCTTGTAGTTCGCGGCGATCCGGGCGACCTGTTCGGCGGTGTAGCGGTACACGGTCACGACCCGGCGGGCGCGGCCCTTGAGGGTGCGGCGGATACGGGCGGCGCGGCCCCGGATGCCTGCCTTGCGGGCCTGAGTGCGGAGTGCGTCGGCGGCCCCGGCCACGACGGCGAGCGGTGCGCCGGTGGCGATGATGTGGGTGGCCAGGGAGCGGGGGCCGGTGCGGATGCGGCGGGCGGCGGTGGCGGCGGCGCGGCGTGCGCGGGACTCGGCGCGGTTGATGCGGGTGCGGTTGCGGAGGAGGGCAGCGGCGCGGCGGGAGTCGGCGGAAGCCATGGGGCGGGCCTTTCGGTTCGGGTCTGGCTGGCGGTTGCTCTCCGCCAACAAGAAAAATACTACAGCATGCGTCGCGTGGGGTCCAGTCTGGATCAGGGGTGGACGCCAGAAGTGCCCAATCTGCCTCGCATGGCAAGGGGTGATCGCCCATCGGTCGCCGCGCGCCTGATCGCTTTGTGACGTGCGCTGTACTGAATCTCAGACGTCGAACAGTGTGTCGGCCTGTATCTCGTCGGTGTGTGCCCGGCGGCGCGGCGCGGCCGGTCGGGCGGGCACCTCGCTACCGAACAAGGGCGCCGTGCCGTACGCGTCCGGAGTGGCCGGCACAGGCCGGGCCACGGATGCGGCCTCGATCAAGGCGACGGGCGCACGCCTGTCGAAGTCGGCGCGCCGCATGGTGGTCCAGTCCGCTCCCTGGGCCATCTGGTCCGCCGCGTCCGCGCTGGCGGCCTCCACGCGGCGGAAGCGGCGCCCGGCCTCCCGTAGCAACCGCTCGGCCGTCTCGCTGTACGGGTGGGCAGGAGCGTGGAAACGGTTCGGCTCGTCCTGCACGATGAGCCATTCGTCACGGCGGGGGTAGAGCTGCTGGACACGGGTCTCTCCTGTCTTGGGGCAGTGCGGGGGAGGGCCGGGGCGCGGCTGCGCCCCGGCCGGGAGGAGCGGGTCAGGACATGCGCTGGTGCTGGAAGCGGCGGATCAGCCGCTCGGCACGCGCGTGGCTGCCGTTCGGCAGCGCGCCACCCAGGGCGGCGTTTTCGAGCAGGCGGGCGATCAGCTTCCTGTCGTCGGCGTCCAGGGTCAGCAACACCCGGCTGCCGCCCGCGCTGCTCCCCCCTTCGGCGGGTGTCTCCTGGCCGTCCTCCAGGTCGATCACGACCGTTTCGCCGTCGGGGCCGATCACCTCCAGGACCGGCGCCCACGAATTGGCCGTGCCGTACCCCTCCATCTGCGCCTGTGCCGCTTCGGCGGCCTCCCTGGGCGTGGACACCTCGAACTCGGAGAACCACCCGACGGTGTAGGTGCGCCCGCCCTCCGCCGGGGCGGCGGCTTGCTCGGCACGCTCCTCGGCCGCCGGGGCGGCGGCTTGCTCGGCACGCGCCACGATGTCGGCAGGGATGACGGCGATGGGCCGGTTGCGCAGCACGAGGACGCACGGCTCGTCGTCCTCGGCGGGGGCCAGGCACACGAACCTCCAACCAACGTCCGCCACGCGGCTGTCGTCGACGAACGTCCAGGAGTCCATGTCATCGCACTCCTGGCACCCCCGGCACGAGCAGTCGGCGAAGGCGTGCGGGTCGGCCGGAAAAGCCTCGGGAACGTGCACGGCCGGGCGGACCCCGGTCCCGTCGGAGAACAGAGCAACCACGAGGTCACCGGCCTTCACCTCATGGGCGCGGACGGCAACAACGTCGTCCAGGGCGAGGCCGTGGGGCAGGGGCGTGAAGTAGGAGCTGGTCGGCCGGTCGGAGATGGTCAGGGTCTCGGAGCCGGCAGAGATCAGGGTGCGCATGGGGAACCTTTCGGGGGCGGGGGCGGGGGCGGGGGCGATCAGGAAGCGGTGTGGGCGGGGAGCCCGCGAGCGGGCACGACGAGGAGAAGTTCGTCGGCGTTGTTGAGCTGGCACACCGGGTCCAAGCCCAGCTCCCCGCGCGGCCAGACGGTGAGCGCGATCGGGTCGGTGAGGTAGGTGAACGGGTCGGTGCGGTGCTGTCTGCACAGCTCGCACGGGCAGGCCGGATCGACGGGGCGGGGCCGGGCGGCGTACGGGATGCAGCCGTACGGCAGGTAGCTGACCTCGGCCGCGTGGCCGGGGGCGTGGTCGTAGACCTCTCCGAGCACCACGTCACCGTGCTGCACCCGGTCGACACGGACGATGCGAACGGCAGCCGGATCGAAGTCGTACGGGTGGGCGTCAGCCGGGCGGGCGGTCAGGCGCACCGGGCGCACCGTCGGGTCAAGGTCGAAGAACGCGGGCATGGGAGTCCCCTTCAAGGTGGGGCCGGGGCGCAGCGGCGCGGCTGCGCCCCGACGGTGGGTGGTCAGTGGTGGGCGCGCCACTCGGTGTCCAGGGCGCGCAGCGCGGCCGTGAACGGCGGGGTGCCGGGCGTCTCGTCCAGGTCGCGGAGCTGGGCGCGCCCGTCGGGGATGCTGACGTGGGAGCCGTCCGGGTTCGTCCAGGCGTACGCCGGGCGGAGGGCTACCGTCACGCACAGCCCGGCGGCGGAGCCTGCGCCCTCGCACTCGGCGGGGACGCTGCGGGGGCCGCAGACCTCATTGCCCATGGTGTGGCAGTTCCAGCCGCTCTCGTCCTCGTCGATCCGGCCGTCGCGGTTGTCGTCCCCGCGCGGCTCGGCCGCCCCGCCGGTCCGGATGTCGTAGGCGGTGACGGTCGTCGTGGGGGCGGGGCGATCGGTGCCGGCCGCCCCGGCGCCGTCCGCGTTGGAGACGACTCCGACGAGCCCGAGGGCGGCCGTGGCCAGCCCGGCGGCAAGGAGTGCCGCGGGGTGGGAGTTGCGGACGGCAGAGCGCAGCTTGCGCATGGGAAGTGCCTTTCGATTCGGGTCTGTTGGCCCGGTTGCTCTCCGGGCCGGTGGTGCGATCGGAACGCTACACATCCCACGAAGAAAAGTACAGCGCACGTCATCAGGGGTCGTGATCGCTCCGTCTTTGTGCGGTAACTGCGCCACTCGGGGGGCTGCTTGCCATCTGGATAACGTGCGCTGTACTATTTAGGTGTTGGCGGGGCGCCCGCCGACAGCCCGGAGAGCAACCGGGCGCAGACCCGAACCGAAAGGCACACCCATGTCCGTCTCCCCGGAAAACACACCCCGCTCCTTCACCGTCCTCGTACAGGACGGACGCGTGCACGGCGTTCTCCTCACCCCGGCTACCGAGGACGAGCGTGAGCGTCTGGCCTTCGACGCGTACTGGACTCACAACCTGTCGGTGCGTGTCGTCGTCGCAATCGATGCCGTCGACGCCGTAAACGCCCTAAAGCGCTGACGGACCAGCACCGCCCGACGCCTCGCGGCGGGCGGTGCCCCGGTCCTACCGATGGCCCGGTACGGCACAACTCCCACCACCAGCAGGAGGACTCCCATGTCCACGCAGCCCTTCACCATCAGCAAGCGCATCCACCCCCAGCACTTCACCGACAGCCGCGGCGGCGGTCAGGCCAATCACACGCTCTACATCAACGGCCGCCCCTTCTACTTCGAGTGGTTCTGGAACGCCGACGGCGTCGCACTGCTTCGCGTCCGCACGCTCGTGCCCAACCCCACGCCCTACATCGCTGAGGGCTGGCAGACCATCCACGAATTCACCACCACATGGGCCACCCCCGCCACACCAGCCCCAACAACGTGAAACAGCGCGCTCTTACGCGTGCGCGCGCATAGAGGGCCCTCAAAACTCGCGAAATCCCCTCCGCTCTCCCTCCTTAAGGACCCGTTCTGATGACTCTTCCGAGCACCGCCACCAACCTGACCCCGACACAGGTCACCGTCACGCTCGATCGGTGGGACCGGCCCGTCGCGGTCCTGCCTGACGATGTCGCCGCACGGCTGACTGTCTCCTCCCATGCGGAGGTGAGGGACTACGGCTACGGCCACTTCGAGTCCCGCCGCTTCGGCCCCGACACGTACGAGACGCACGCGATCCGGGCGATGTTCGAGGCAGTCCTTGCCGCGCACCCCGACCAGCAGGGCCTTGGCCAGTACGAGCGGTACGGCACCGGCTACTTCTACGGCTGGATCGTCGGGACGTCCGGCTGGGACACGGCCGCGCACACCTGGAAGGACTACGACGCCACCCAGCACCTACAGCTGGTCAACGGCATCCACCTGCACCACGACGGGCGAAGCCACTTCGGTTCGTGACCACCCCGGGCGCCCGTCCTTCGGTGGGCGCCACTCCAGGCGGGGGATCCGTCACTCGGCCCGGCCCTCTCTCCGAAGGTCGACACTCGGCCACCTTGCCCCGTTCCCCCCGCACGCAGGCGCAGCCCGCCCATAGGCTCTCTGACCTGCGTGCGGGGCCATCCGAGCGGTCTGGTCACGTACCAGGCCCTGCCCCAGGTTGAGGTTTCAGTGAGTACACCTGCCAGCACTCTTGCCCACCGCTCCGTGTTCGCCGTCCCCGATGCGGGCGCCCTCCTCGACACCGTCCGATGGGTGTCCGGGGCGTGGCTGAAGAAGAAGTTCCCGCACACTGCCGTGCAGCTGGGCACCGGACAGCAGGCGCTCGACGAGTCATCGCTACTGCTGTCGCAGGCCGCCTACGACGACGGGGGCACCGAGTACGCCACCCGCATCCAACTCCGCGAGGACAAGGCGGAGGCGACGTGGCGGACCACCGTGACCGCCGTCCGTTCCACCACCGACGTCGGCGGCACGGTGAGCGTCGATCTGGAGTGCTTCCCGAACACCACGCAGCCCATCCGCACCGGCAAGCCGGGCCTTATCCGGGACCTGGTGGCGGAGCTGGAACCGTACGACGGCCTGTCGCGGCTGAGCGTCAACGCATTGCGCGTGACCCACGACCGCGTGCACTCCCTCGTCGACGTGCTGTGCGACCCAGAACGGCAGATGCCCACCCTTGTGGCGGCGCGGCCCACGCAGCCGAACCGGCTGTGGTCGGACCGTGTGGCCGGCACTATGCGGGATGTGGCCGGGGACGCATCGACCTACCTGCTGTGGGACCTTGCCGCAGTCGACGCGTTCCGGGAGGCGACGGGCCATGACCACCGAGTCGGCCCCGGCACGCTGCGCACCTTCCTCCCGGATGTCGATCCGGCGTGGGCACCGGATGCGGCCCGGCATCGGCTGATGGGCCCCGCCCGATGGACCGACCCGGCGGACCAGATGTGGCGCGGTGTCGCCCGCCGCGTGCACGCCCTCGCACTGGAGCGCCCGTTGCCCCGGCAGCTCTCCACCGTTGCGTTCCCCGATCGCGTCGCCGAGCAGCACCGGCAGGAGCGCCGCGAAACCATGGACAAGGCGCGACTCCTCACCGCGGTACCCGCACAGAGGGCGGGCGAGCACGACGAGGAGCTGCGCGCCGAGGTGACCCTGTTGAACGGGTTGCTGGAGCAGGCGGACAAGGAGCTGTCGGAACTCAACCGGACCGCGGCGCTGGCCGGGCGCACGACGACGTCGATGCAGGAACAGCTCCAGGCCGTCATCGCCGAACGGGACAACGAGGTCGAAGACCACCTGACAACCCTGGAGTCGTTGCAGCAGGCGCGCGTCGAGGCGGACCGGCTCCGGCTTCTGCTGCTGCGCCAGGGCCGTTTCGAGGAGGCAGTCGAGGTGGCCGAAGGGCTGCCGATGCCTGCCTCGTTCGAGGAGGTGTGGGAACGCCTGGGGGAGCTGGAGCACCTGACGGTGACCGCAGACCAGCGGATCGCGGTCGGGCTGGACGAACATCCCATGTCGCGTACGTGGGCGGCGAAGGGCTGGACGGCGCTGGTAGCGCTCGACTCCTACGCAGCGGCGGTGAAGGACGGGTTCAACGGCAGCTTCTACCACTTCTGCAAGACTCCTCCGGCAGGCGCGAAGCCGTACCCGGTCCGACAGGTCGCGATGACGGAGAGCGGGCCGACGATGGAAAAGTACGGGCATGAGCGGCTGTTCCCGCTCCCCGATGGGGAGTTCGTGGAGATGCAGGCGCACCTGAAAATCAACGCCCGGGGCCGGATCGCGCCGAGGGTGTACTTCCTGGACGAGGTGAAGGGGACGCGAGGCGAAGGTGCCGGCCGCCTGGTCGTCGGGTACGTCGGGCCGCACCTGACCAACATGCGGACCAACTAGTCAGACGGGCCGTTTCGCCACAGCGCGCGGCGCGATGATGGTGAATGGCTAGGTTTCGCAAGGGCGACTAGACCCAATGCAACGCACGCTGTAGTATTCGAGTTGTTGGCGGAGAGCAACCGCCGACGCAGACCCGAACCGAAAGGGACCAACGTGTCCATCACCCTGACCCTGCCCACGGTAAAAGACCTCACCGCCATGTGCGGTCCGCTCCGCACCGTCCTCGCCGACTTCGGCCCCGTCGACATCGCGCCGGAGCACAACGAGGTGTACTCCTTCGAAATCCTGGGCGGCAAGACGCTCCGCGAGTCCGTCATCAACGGCGAAGCAGGACCCGTCCTGATCATCCGGCTCGTCGAGTACATCGACCCCGTCACCCACGCCACGCGGTACGGCATCGAGAAGTGGAGCGTCGTCGGCTTCCGCACCGTCGACCACACCGTTCGCCTGGTCTCGGACGCCGAGTACGAGCGACAGGTGCGTGCCGAGTACACCGCGCCGACGCTCCCCATGGCGCGCGAGCGATTCACCGGCGGCATGACGACCTTCTACGACGAGACCGACGTCCTCTAATCCTCTCCCCGGGGGCGCAGGACGGTACCCCGTTCTGCGCCCCGCCCCTCAAGCGCCGAAGGGCCATCAACATGACGACCGCAGCCGAGACCCCGGCCGTACGCAAGATCCCCACCCCTGCACACCGCCGCGCGCTGCTTGCCGCTCTCGCCAACAACAAGGGCCGCGTTCCCGAGGGCACCAACGGCCGAGTCCTGGACGCTATCCATGGCGCCCGCTGGGTCACCGAGGTCACCAATAATGACCGCGCCGCATGGGGCGCACGGCTCCTCGGATACGACGGCCCAACCTTCCTGGTCATCAACAGCCGTGGCCGCCGGGCGCTCCTCACCGAAGCAGAAGACGCCGCGCTCCGAGGCGCGGGGCCGGACGGGTGCCTGCCCGAGGGCACCTTGAGGCCGACGGTGAAGGCCCTGCACCGTGACGGCCTGGTCGAGATCCGCCGTGCGGCCCGCGCCCCCTACGTGACCGAGCTCGGCCGCCGCCTGATCACGGGCTTCCCGCAGGCTCACCGCACCGCCTGACACCCCACAAGGGCCGCGCCGCCCCGACCCGGCGGCGCGGCCCCGTACACAGAATGGAGACATCAACGATGAACCCCCGCGACATAGACACCGCGCTCACCGTCGCCCGTGAGCAGGCCGCCGCCTGGCAGGCGAACGCCGACCTGGCGCGCGCAGCCGGCACCACGGAGACCTTGGGCTGGCACATCGACCGCTCGGACGAGCGCGACGGCATCGCCAGGAAGATGTTCGAGGCGTGGCAGGTGATCGACGGCACGATGACCGGAAACCTCGGCGTCTCCCGGCCGGAAGCGTGGCGGGTTCCGCCGCTCACCGACGAGCAGTACGCCAAGGTGGTCGCGGACTGGCCCGAGCTGGCCATTTTCGGTGAGGACCTGGTCAAGGACCTGACGCGGCACGTCGGCATCCGGTACGTGCGATGGCTGGCGCGGAGGGCTGTCAAGAACGTCCCCGCCCTCACTGCCCCGGCGCCGCACCCCGTCGTGGACGAGGACTCGTGCACCTGCGTCATCAACTGCGACGAAGGCCCGCAGTCCGGGTGCAGCCTCTCCGGCCGCCTCCACGTCCACCCCCGCACCCGCACCGGCCAGTACGGGCCGTGCCCCGAGCACCCCGACGCGCCCGGCGACCTGTAGGCGCCCGCCTGGCATACGGGTGACGCGCGCTGTAGTATTTGAGTTGTTGGCGGAGAGCAACCGCCAATCAGGCCCGAAGCGAAAAGGAAGCCCCATGTTCCCCACCACTGCCCTGGAAGCACTTGCCGCCGTCGGTGTCCCCGGCTACTTCGACACGGAAGAGGGGCTGCTCATCGCGCACCCCGCCGACGTCTCCCAGGAAAGGGCCCTGTCGGGGGAACACGTCGTGCTGACCCCGCCCGACAGCATGGTGCCGGGGTGGAGCGCCATCGCCTACGAGCCGGACGGCACCCCGGACTTCGCCGACATCACCGTGTACGACGTGCCCGAGGACGACATCACCCGATGCGCGCAGGCCGTCGCCCAGTGGTTCACCGACCCCCGGCCCTCCGCCGGAGCCGTGCTGCTCGCCGCGCTCACCCAGTACGGCATCACCTCGTACGACGACCACAACGGCATGACCTACGCCATCTCCATGGACCCGGCGGCTCCCGCAGCGGGCATTCGCATCCGCCCGCACCTGTCCATTGGTGACCGCAACGGCTCGGTGGAGCACGTTCCGGCCGCGCACACCGGCTGGTCGCTGTTCGCGCACGGGGAGGACGGGGAGCCCGTCGGCGACCCGCTGTTCGTCAGCGGCGACGGCGGCTTGGTGGACTGCGATGCGGACTCGGTGGCTGCCGCCGAAGTCATCGCCGACTACCTCAACCGTTCCGCTCGCTGACCCTCCGGCCGGGGCGCGGCCGTGCGCCGTGCCCCGGCTTCCATCGCGGCGGAGAGCAACCGCCGCAGCCCCGAAGCGAAAGGCCCTCCCCGTGCTGCCTGAAAGCCTGCTGTGTTTGGCCCCCCAGAAGATGACGAAAGGGCAGCGCAGAGCCATGCTCGCCGCCATCGACACCGGAGGCCGCCTGCCCGCCGGCACCTCCCGACGAGTCCTCGACTCGTTCCCGCAGGACTGGATACGTACCGACCCCGGGACGGGGCTGCGGTGGCTCACCGACATCGGGTGGGCGGCGCTTCTGCCGCTCGACCGGTTCCATGCACTGAAGCACGCCGACCCGGAGACGGGAAGTGTGTCCGGGCTGGACTACGCGGCGGGACGCGGCCTCCTGCGTGACGGCCTGATCGTCTTCCGGGATCCCGCCGGACAGCTCGTGGGAGCCACCGACTGTTGGAAGACCAATGGCGCGCCCTACATCACTACGCGCGGCCGGAAACTTGTGGGGATGCCGCTCCGGGCCCCGGCGTTCACCCTGAGGCTCCCGGTGGGCATATGGGGTCTGTGGAGGCGGGCAGGGCAGCCGGACGCTCCTGTGCGGATCACGGGGTGGCCGATGGCTGACGGCACGGTACGCGTGCAGTTGCGGTATTGGCGCCACTGGTCCGAGTTTCAGCAGGACGTGCCCGTGGATGAGCTGCGCCCTGCGCCTCGTCGGGTCCGGGGTGGTTTGCCTGTGCCGTCCAGGGCGGGTGGGCCGGCCAGGGCCGCTCGTGTCCGCCTGGCCCGTACGCGCAGCTCGGGCATCCGCCGCCGGTTCCCCTACCTGCGCACGACGGCGCTGCGTGGGGAGTGGAGCGAGAGCGTTGAGGAAGCCGCTATCCGGGAGTCCGGCATGAATGGCGCGACCGCCTGGCGCAGCGGGGCCTACGGTCGCCCCGTCCCCCGCCCGCTCGTCGACCGCTCCATGCTCCCCCGGGAGGAGCGGACGGGCACCGCCCGCCACCTCGGCCGCCCCGGCCGCCCGTAGCCGTTCCATCCCGTAGCCGGGGCGCACCGCGCGCCCCGGCCCCCCTGTCCCGGCGGAGAGCAACCGCCGACCAGACCCGAACTGAAAGGCCCTTCCCTGTGTCCGCCATGGCCCAGACCGCGTTGTTCACCCTGCCCACACCCCCCGCTCCAGCCCCCGTACCCGTGCGGGTCGGTAAGCGGCCCACGGTCCTCTCGTACGGGCTCGGCGCGGACTCGACGGCGATCTTGTTGAAGTTCCTGGCCGACCCGGAGGCGTACGGCCTGGAACCGGACCTGTCCGACCTGATCGTCGTGCACGCGGTGACCGGTGATGAGTGGCCGGACTCGCTCTCGTACGTGCGCCGCCTGGTCCTGCCGCTGCTCGCGGCCCGCAAGGTACGCACGGTCCAGCTATCGCGGGGCGGTCGCCGGGATTCCGACGGCGTGCTGATTCTCGACGACACGCGTACGCCGGGGCACATCTGGGAGGCAGGCCCATGGCGGCTGTCGGAGGAGCTGTGCGCGGCCGGCACCGTGCCCCAGATGGCTTCGGGGCGGCGGACGTGCTCCATTCGCTTCAAGGGGTGGGTGCTTGACGCCTGGGCCTTCTACGAGTTCGGCGCTTCGTCGTTCCGGCGGGTCATCGGCTACCACGCCGGGGAGCGCGACCGGGCGGAGAAGGACACGCAGATCCAGGAGCGGATCAACGCCGAGGCGGGTCGTGTCGTGTACGAGCCGTACTACCCGCTGATCGACACCGACGGCATGGACCGGGCCGCGGTCGAAACGTACGTTCACGCCAGGCTAGGCGAGCGCATCCGCAAGTCCTACTGCGCACAGTGCCCGTTCAGTTTGACCTGTGCGGCCAGGGACCGGCACGAGGAGAGGCTGAGGGACCACCCGGCGATCGGCTCGGCGGTGCTGATGATGGAGTACACCTCGCAGGCCCTGAACGAGAAGGTGGCGCTGTACGGGGAGCGGTCGCTGTACCAGCAGCTCACCGAGGACGCGCGGAACGATGAAGTCCTGACCCGATTCGAGGAAGCTCTGGACGCCGTGCCGTTCGCGCTGTACGAGGTGCGGCGCCTGTACCTGCCGGGTCGGACGAAGGACTGCCGGAACCAGCACGGCAAGCGGTGCTCGTCGCCGCGGTGGTGGTGCCGCACGAAGCCGACCACGGTGTGCCGGCGCCGCCACAGGGGAGGCGGGCACGCGCCGGAGTGCGGCGGAAGCGATCCGGCGTGCCGGGGCGAGCAGGCGAAGGGCCAGGCGTGGCGGTCGGTGCGAACGGTGTGGGAAGGCTCCCGGTTCGACGCGGGAGTGACCCTGCTGCGATGGGGGCGTGAAGCTGGCGCCCGGCTGCGCACAGGGGAGTCGATGATTCGGCGGGTCCACTACCTGGAGGCCGGAGAGGGGTACCCCTCGGCCGATGCGTACCTGGTGGCGGCCCCGGTGGGGGTCGAGGACAAGCAGCGCACGGCGAAGAGACCGGACGCCGGGTTCGAGGCGAAGTGGACGCAGGTGACGGGCCTGGCGGGGACACGGTGGGAGCCCGTCCGCCCGCTCGTCGTGCGGCAGCAGGACCGCACCGTGGGGCCGGTGCCGGTGCGCTCGCTGGGGAAAGCACAGCGCGCGTTGGCGGTAGAGCTGTCTGCCTGAATTCGTGGGCCAAGTAGACCCGTGGCGACGCGTGCTGTAATATTTGGGTTGTTGGCGGAGAGCAACCGCCAACACAGACCCGAACCGAAAGGGACGCCTCGTGCAGTCCTGCGCACTCTTCGACGTACCCGCATCCGCGGTGACCACCCCCATACTGCCGCCCGGCCCCGTCGACCCCGGCCGCACCTACCTCCAGTACGGCGAGACCGACCGCTGGTCCTACCTGGGCACACATCAGCCGTCATGGCTGGAGCGGCCCGAGTTCGGCGGGAGCATGGCCGTGCCGCTGTGCGTCTCACACCGCCGTCTCGCCGGGCGCCGCAGCCTCCCCCGCGCCGTCACCTCGTGGATGTTGGACTCGGGAGGGTTCACGGAGCTGAGCCTGTACGGCCGGTGGACGGTCCCCCCGGCCCAGTACGCCGCCGCCGTACGCCGGTACACCGACGAGATCGGGGAACTGGAGCGCGCGGCGATCCAGGACGAGATGTGCGAGCCGCAGATTCTCGCCAAGACCGGCAGGACGGTCTACGACCACCAGTGCCGCACCGTCGCCTCGTACCTGAACCTGATGTGGCTCGACGACGAACTCCCCTGGATGCCCGTCCTCCAGGGCTGGACACTCGACGACTACCTCCGGTGCGTCGACATGTACGCCGCGATGGGCGTCGATCTCACCCTTGAGCCGCTGGTCGGTCTCGGCTCGGTGTGCCGACGGCAGTCCACGAAGGAAGCCGTACGGATCGTGGAGCGGCTGCACGGGCTCGGCATCCGCCTGCACGGATTCGGCTTCAAGGTGACCGGCCTGCGCGAGGTTCACCACCTGCTCTACAGCTCCGACTACCTGGCGTGGTCGTTCAACGCCCGCCGCCACGCCCCGCTGCCCGGCTGCACACACAAGACGTGCTCGAACTGCCCGAAGTACGCGGTCGCCTGGCGAAACCGCCTCCTGTCCTCCCTGACCGACTGGCGGCAGGACAGCGCCGTTCCCCTGCTCGACCTGGCGGCCTGACCGCCCCGCCGGGGGCACCAGCCGCCCCGGCCCTCTTCCCTCCACTTCGCCCTCGAAAGGCACCCGCACCATGAGCACGCCGTACCTGTCCTCGTTCCTGCCCGACGTCCGCCGCAACCGTGACGGCCTCGCCGCCGCGTGGCTCCGGATGCTCGAACTCGGCTACGCCCCCCGCACCGTCACCGAACCCGAGGGCTGCACCCGTACCCGCTGCGCAGGCGTCCACAACGGCTACCCGGGCAGCGAACACCGGTGGGGACTGACCGACCTGTTGTGCGGCCAGGACATCGAGGTCTTCTACAGCCACATGCGGGAGCGCAAAGGCGCCCACCCCGCCCCGCCCCGCCGCCACAAGGGGTGTCCGTACTCCGGCCCCGGCAAGGCCGCGAAGCGCGCCGCCCGCTACGCCGAACTCGGCCTGCCCGTACCCGCCTGGGACACCGACGCCCGCGCCGCACTCTCCGCCTGACCATCCTGCCGGGCGACGCAGACCGTCGCCCGGCCCCATCCTCCCCATCCTGCCGACACACCACGAGGTAGCCATGAACACCGTCACGTCCTCCACGCCCGTCACGATCAAGAACACCAGCGAACTCGCCGCAGGCGACATCGTGCGCACCCTGGGGATGCGCGTCCGACTCGACAGCGGACTGTCCCGCAAGCTGCCGGGTCTGACCGGCCGCACCGCTTACGTGTGGACCGGCACTGTCCTGAACCTCGACGAGGTACGCGCGGGGGGCCCGGTGCCCGCGTCCTTCCTGCGCACGCGGAAGTACCAGCCCGGAGAGGGCTGGGTGACCGACCGGTACGACGTCTGGGAGGTCCAGGGCAACGAGCGCACGGAGTGGTTTGTCGAGAACCCCTCCTAGCTCCACCCCGGCCGGGGCGCGTCACCGCGCCCCGGCACCCCCTGCCCAGCTCTTTCTGTGCCGAGGAACCTTATGCCCATCGCCGCCCAGCTCGACCTGTTCGAGATTTCCCCGGCCCCCGTGCCGAAGCCGAAGCGCACCCGCCGTATCCACTCCTCCGTCCCGGATGCGCCAGCCACCACCATCCCGACCGCGCTGCTCCGTCTCGCCGACTGGATCCTCCTGAACTCCAGCGGCGGAAAGGACAGCCAGGCCATGGCCTCACACGTCTGTGCCCTGGCCGCCAAGCTCGGGCTGCTGCACCGTGTCGTCATCGTCCACTCCGACCTCGGGGACATCGAGTGGACGGATACCCGGAAGCTCGCCGAGGAACAAGCACGTCTCCTCGGTGTCCGCTTCGAGGTGGTCAAGGCCGAGGGCGGTGACCTTCTGGCGCGCACCGTCGCCCGGTTCTTCACGCTGAAGGCGAAGGCGGAGAGGGAAGCTCGCGAGCAGGGCACCGACCCGGGCACCGTAAAGATCGCCCCGGCCTGGCCTTCTTCCGCAGCTAGATGGTGTACATCGGATTTGAAGCGAGGCCCGATCCGGAAGCTGATGACGCGTCTCGTCGCCGAACTAGGCGACCTGGGGCGACCGGCGCGCCTCTTGAACTGCCTGGGCCAGCGGGCCGCCGAATCGGCGCCGCGGGCGAAGCTCGCCGCCGTCGAGATCGACCGCCCGGCCAGCAATGGCAGGAGGCACATCACGACGTGGAGGCCGATCCACGGGTGGACGGACGCGGAGGTCTGGAAGGAGATCGCCCGCTCCGGCCTGCCGTACCACGAGGCGTACGACTGGGGCCTGAGCCGCCTGTCCTGCTCCTTCTGCGTCCTCGGGTGCGAGGCTGACGCCGTCCTCGCCGCCCGGCTGCGCCCGCAGAAGGCCGCCCAGTACATCGCGGTCGAGAAGAAGGTCGGCGCCGACTTCAAGAACGGCCTGTCCATGCGGACGATCGTCGAGCGGGCCAAGGCGCTGGACGCCGAGCACGGGGAGCTGCGCCGTCCGCCGCGCGGCACGGCCCTGTCCCGCTACGTCGGCAAGAAGGCCACCCGCCGCTACCTCGCTCGCGTCGACCACACCCGTCTCGGCCTCGCGGCCTGACCGCCGCCCGCACCACCCCCGGCCGGAGAGCAACCGGCCCCAGACCCGAACGGAGCCCCCCCATGTCCCGCACCACCCGTCAGCACACCATCGCCGGACACCTCGCGGCCGTTGGCCTGCCGAACCTCCACCTGTCCGAGGCCGAGCAGAAGGAAGGACGGCCCGGCCGGCACGAGAGCGACGGGTTCGCCGTACGGCAGCACCTGGACGAGAACGGAGCCCTGGTCGTTATCGCGGGCGCCTACGGCCCGGACTGGTTCATGACCCTGGCGCAGATGCGGTACCGCCTGGAGCGGCCGTACGTGAAGTGCACCGTCACGGACGATGCCCCTGGCCTCGGGGACCACGAGATCGTGGTGCGGTGGGCGACGTCGCAGGAGTTGCAGGCCCGCAAGCGCGCCGAGGCGGCGCGGCAGGCCCCGCTCGTCGCGATGCTGCACCAGCAGGTGAAGGCCGAGAGGGCAGCCGCGGAGCGGCAGGCCATCGAAGACGCCGGGCAAACCGGTCTGTGGTGACCGGTGGGGGCAGCTGCTCTCGGAAGCAGCCAGTGCTGGAGGCCGGGCGGGCGGTGTCAGTGCCGCCCGGCACCATGGCCACGGAGGGACCGAAGGGACTGAAATGCAGAGGACCGACAAAATCCGCCTGGGCTACACCGATCCGATGACCGGGCAGCCGACGCAGGAGAAGCAGTACCGCGAGGTGGAGTACGCCGACATCGACGGGGTGGTTCTGGTGGTGCACCACTACTACCGGTCCAGCGCCCCGAAGTGGACCGCGCGACCGTACATGGACCACCTGTCCCCGGATGCGTACGCGTCATGGGTGCAGCACCTGAGCACCCATCCGGACTCCGGGCTCGTCTTCGCGCACATCCGGCGCCGAGACCTGCTGGCGCAGATTGCGAAGGACATCGGCAGCCCGGATTGGACTCTCGGCCGCAACGCCTGGATGGCTCTGCCTCGCGATCCTCGATGGGCCGGGCTGCGCTTCCGCCTCGTACGTCGCGCTCCGCAGCAGTGGTGGGCGCTGCCGGCCGACCCGTCCCGGGACACCGAACGCGGGCCGTGGCCGAGTGAGCGGACC
Organism: Streptomyces sp. NBC_01433; assembly: GCF_026340105.1. NCBI lineage: Bacteria > Bacillati > Actinomycetota > Actinomycetes > Kitasatosporales > Streptomycetaceae > Streptomyces > Streptomyces sp. NBC_01433. The sequence continues at coordinate 4,577,940 of NZ_JAPEPM010000001.1, forward strand.
GCGCTCGCGGACCTGGTGGAGCAGCCGCCGCTCACGCCCGGCCCGTAGGCCGCGCCACCTGGAAATGCCGCAAGCCACGGCGATGAACGAGGACCCCGGCACGGACGTGTGCCGGGGTCCTCGTGTCGAACCTGCTGCGCGGGCGCGCTCCGCCTCACCCCCGCGAAGGCAGGGCGCGCCCGGAGAGGTCAGGCCGTGAGGGCGGGAGCGACCGGCGCGGCGGGGAGCACCTTGGCCAGGAGCTTCGCCACACCGATGACGGTCCGGTCGGACAGGTAGGGGCCGATGATCTGGATGGCGAGCGGCAGACCGTCACTCGTCTGCCCAGTAGGCATGACCACCGAGGGCAGGCCGACGGGCGAGCTGAGATTCACCCAGCTCGTCTGGTCGAAGAAGCTGCGCTTCTCTCCGTCCACGGTGATGTACCGGTCCTGGGAGGGGACGGAGGTCTGGTCGAGGACAGCGGCGGTCGGTGCGGCAGGAGTGATCAGCACGTCGTGCGTGGTGAAGTACCCGGCCCACTTCGCGCGGAGCGCGTGCCGGTCCTCGTCGGCGCGGGCCCAGTCCCGGTGCCGCATGGTGCGCGATTTCAGGTACAGGGCGGAGGGGGCGTCGTCAGCGACGGCGTCGGCCGCCTTCACTTCACCGGCGAACGCTTCGTCGCTGGAGGTGGCCGCGGAGGTGGCGTACATCAGGCGCTCGAAGAGGCCGTTGCTCTCGGCGAAGTCCACGGGGCGGGCGGAGTCGTCGAGGCTGGCCCCGGCCGCGCGTACGGCCTTGGCGACCTGATCCATGAGGGTGCGGGTGGCGGCGTCAACCCGGCAGAACGGGTCATCCGCCCACAGGCCCACGCGAAACCGGCCCAGGGTGGTCTTCGTCGGGGCGGGCAGGTCGATGCTCCAGGCGGCGCCGTCGGCCGGGGACGGCGCGGCGAGGACGTCCAGGAGCAGGTCCAGGTCGTCGGCGGTCCGCGCGATCGGGCCGAGGGTGAGCATGTCCGAGCTGGTGAGCCAGCCGGGCGGGCGGGGGATGTGACCGCGGGTGGGGACGATCGGCGAGGCCCCGCGAGAGGTCCGCAGCGCGTACACGCCGCAGTAGGCGGCAGGCAGGCGAAGCGACCCGGCCAGGTCGGATCCGATTTCGAGAGCGCTGAGTCCGGTGGCGACGGCGACGGCCGGGCCGCCGGAGGAGCCGCCGGCGGTGTGCTTGGGGGAGTGGGGGTTGTTCGTCTTCCCGAAGAGGGTGTTCGACGTCTGGATGTCCTGGCACATGGCCGGTGTGTTCGTCTTGCCGATGATGATGGCTCCGGCCTGTCGGAGCAGAGCCACGGCGTCGGCGTCCGTGCTGGGGACGTGCCCGCTCAGGTCGGGGCTGCCGCAGGTGGTTCGCAGGCCGCGGGTCTCCAGCGCGTCCTTGACCGTGATGGGCAGGCCGTGGAGCGGCCCCAGGGTGCGGCCGGTCGTGGCCAGATACTCATCAGCCTCATCGGCGGAGGCGCGGGCGCTGGCCGCGTCCAGGGTCACCACGGCGTTGAGGCCGGGGTTGATCTTGCCGTGGTGGGCGAGGACCTGGTCCAGGAGGCCCCGGGCGGTTATGCGGCCGTGCCGCAGGGCGGCGAGCTGGGCGCGTGCGGGGGAGCGGTACGGGGCGGTGCTGTTCATGACGTCCTTGGCTTCTGCGGTGCCAGTGGCCGCGAAGGCGGCCTTCGGCAGGGAGGCAGCGGCCACGGTGCCGGCGGCCGTGGCGAGGAGAGTTCTGCGGTTCACGTACGGGCTCCTGATGCGGTTTCGGCCTTGGGCATCGTCGAGGGGGCCGTGAAGTAGCGGGCGACTCGTACGAGGTGGCGGAGGTCTTCTTGCGTCGTCGGGGTGTTCAGGGCCGCATCGGCGTAGGAGGCCGGGTGCTCCACCGGTCCGTGGTGGCGTTGCAAGAGGGCGGCGCGGATCTGGTCGGCGGTGACGGCGGCTAGGCGGTGCTTCCTTGGCCGCCACCAGGCGGCGCGCTGCATCTCGGCGCTGGCTCGGACATCGGGGTCGAGGTAGGGGCGCAGCGCGATCTGGGCGTCACGGATCTCTACGACTCGGCGGTACAGGTCGAAGGAGAGGTCGCTGACGTTGTGCGTGGGCTCGACGAGGACGATGCCCGGTTCGACGGCAGAGACCGTCCGCCACAGTGACTCCAGCTCCTGGTGCTGCTGGCGCTCGTCACGACTGCGCCGGGCGACGAGAAACGTACTCGCGACAATCGGTATGAAGTACCCGATTTGCGTCAAGGTTGCGCCCACGTCGCCGCAGATCCAGGCGTAGGGCTCCAGGGGGCGCACGCTGAACCCGATCTCGGCCCCGAGGATCGCGCTGAGCCGGATGCCGCTGTACCCGAGGGTGATGACGGCCCCGACGGCGATCAGGCGCAGGCCGCGGCTGATCCACCGGTCGGTGATCTCTCCGGCGTATTTCCAACACACGCGAGCGAGGTAGATCTCGGCGACCGTGTAGGTCCCCATGTACAGCAGCAGGTACGCCTGGAAGGCGGGGTCGTGGGCGTAGTAGAGCGTGAAATCCGTGGGCCGCTGCGAAACGGGGGTGAGCATGGCGAAGAGGGCCGCCATCATCACGATGACCGAGAAGGATCCGGCGAGAAGCCAGCGGGTGCGCCGCGCCGCGTCTGCTGGCGGTTTTGTCCAGAATGCCAGGACTGATGCTTGTAGGCCGAAGACGAGCACCACGAAGCTTTGCGCCAAAGGGACGGCGATATTGGTCACCCCGAATACGCCGTCAATGCGGACCCATACCGGGGTCATGGAGATCACGTAGCTGAGAGCTGAGCAGAGGTACGTGAAGGCGAGGGCGATCAGGGCGGGATCCCGCTGATCGGGGTTCCGCCAGCCCGTGCGTAGATCGCGCAGGAGCAGCAGGAAGCCGGTGCCTGCGATGAACAGGCACAGCGGGTGAAGTATGTCTTTCACGGTTCTTATCTGAGGTCAGTCATCGCGACGCATGAGCGTGCGCGTGATGCGGTCAGCCGACTCGCTCTGAGGAGCGGGGCGGCTGGTTATGACGTGTGCTTGGAGGAAGGAGCCGATGCCTTCCGCTTCCCGCTCGATCGTCTCGGAGTAGTTCGTACGGCCCAGGACAGTGGCCCACAGGTCCGTTTCGATGTCGCCGAGAATGATCCCGTTGTCCGGGGTCACGGCTGTGGCGATGCCACGGTGGCCCTTGAGGAGGTGGCCGTACTCGTGGCCGATGATGAAATCTTGGTGGGCGGGGCTGGTGTCGGGGTCGTACCCGATGTAGTTGATCCCGCCGCTCTTGATCACCATGCCGCACGGGGTGCTGCCGCCAGTGGTCTTCCCCGGCGTGATGATGATCGGCTCGCTGATCAGCTCCTCGATGAAGCCGCGCATCTCGCGCACACTCTTCACGCGAGGGAGATTCAGGGAGCGGACGAAGCTACGGCACTCCTCCAGTACCGGGTCCGCCAAGGTCGGTGGCTCGGCACGGGCGGTGCGGCGTGAGCGGCGCCTCATGGATCGCTCCTCGCGATGATCGTCAGGTTTCCTCTGGGCTGCTTTCGGACGAGGCGTTGTGCTCGGGAGGGAGACCTTCGAGCCGGCGTACCTGTTCGATCATGGCCGCCGCGGCGGATAGACCTTCGTCTGAGAGGTCGGCCGCGCGCATGGCGATTGCGGTGACCCGCGAGTTTTGCAGCCGTTTCAGGGTAGCTGCGGTGACTCCTGCCTTTTGCAACCGGGCCAGTTCTTCGAGCTGTCCGATCAGGGCCTCGGATGTGACGCCCTCGCTCATCCGCTCCGTGATCTTCTTGAGCTGCTGGTGCAACTGATCTGGGGTGGCCCCGTTTTCCTTGAAGTTGTTGAGCCGGGTGATCACGGCGTTCATTGATCGCTCGGTGGCCTGGTTTGACCAGTAGTCCCTCGGCACCGCGAAAAAGTCTGCGAGCCCTTCCATGTGCTTCTTCGTCGGGTTGTCGGCCCGGCCGTTGCGCAATTGCCACATGTAGGTGGCGGAGAAGGCGGGCAGGCCCTGCTCCTCCAGCATTCGTACGACCTGCGGGTTGGTGAACGGCCCTCGCGGGTCGTGTTTGCACAGGAAGTCGAGTTGCTCCGCGAAGCTGCCCCCCGCGGGGCCCTCTTCTGGAGTCTGCGTCCCGTGGGCATGGGTCACGGCGACTCCCCCTTCGTTGTTCATCTGAGTTCATCATCACGTACACGGAAGCTAATGTTCCGCTTACAGTAGCAACTCAGATTGCTCGCTCTGCCTCGGGTGCAGGCGGTGCGCGCTGCGCAAGCAGGCGCCCGTCCGTGACGGTGGGCGAATCGAGCTATCACTCGCATAGGTGCTCAAGCGACGGGATGGATACGTGAGGCTTTCCCCCACCGATCGGCGTCAGGAAACGACGTCGCACCTGTGGCAGCAGCTCAACATGGATCGCACGATCACCTTCGCCGTCGGCCCAGAGGTCAAGCCCGCAGACGCTCACGTACGCGCCACCGCGTTCGTCCGGCGGACATTGCCCATGCTTCTGGAGGGCACGCCGACCGCCGACGTGGTCGGCCGCGATGTGCTCGCAGTGGTCACGGAGCTCGTCGACATCACCGCCCGGGACCGTCACAGCACGGATGTTTTCGGAAGCGTCGTCTTCGACGGCACGCACGTCACCGTGTCGGTGGGGAACATGCACAGCACCTTGCCCACGCCCGAAGAGGAGCCCGGCCTTTACCTCGTACGCGGACTCGCAGAAGACCTGGGGCAATACCGCGGGGACGGGGGCGGCTTCGCCACCTGGGCGTCCGTACCGGTGGTTCGACCGGATGGCCGATAGACCCCACAGGGGTGAGGTGAATCAACATCTGGAGCGCCCGAGCCGCTGGTAGAAACGCCCCGGCTGGCTGCCCGCGAGGGTGCCCCTCCCAGCATCCGGCGCAACGGCCGCAATGCAGGGCCGGGCGCCGTTCACCAGGTGGACGGCTCCGATAGAACGTCAGCGTCGGTCACCGGGCGACGACCAGGCGGGAACGGCGGCTCCGTGGAATACCGGTGTCCGCCCGCGTCGAGGTTCTGCTCCCACTCCTCCGGTCCACAGCCGCACGAGTTGCTGTGATGGGTCCAGCACTGTGGCTCGGCGTCAGGTTCCGGATAGGCCAGCAAACGGCCGGTGTCCTCGGTGCCGTTCTCGTCGGCTTCGATTCCCACGCGGACTCCCTCTCTTGAGTCAGGTGCCGGAGGCCGCCGTGGCGGCGGCCGGCATTGGAGCGTCGCACGGATTCCCCCAGCGGCGCCCCCAGAACCTCAGTTCAGCAGGCCGCGTCGGCGCGGCTTGTGCAGTGGCTCTGGCTCGTACAGGGCGAGCAGTACAGCCTCTGCCCTGTCCGGTGACTTCATGCCGCGCGCCTTCATGGCTCGCTTCGACTCGACCTGGGTGTAACCGTTCGTTCTCGACAGCAGCTTCGGCGTAGAGAGCTGCGTGGCGGCCTTCTTGTCGACGTGGAGGCGTAGCCGGCCACGGCCGGTGGACGGGTCCGGTTGGAGGAGACTCCTGGTCGCGAGCCACATCTCGTCCCTCTTGAGCCACGGCCGCATCACGGCGCCGGGGTCGTCCTGACTCGGGGATTCCGACACCATGACGCCGACGATCTGCGCTTGGTGCCGCCCGGTCTCCGCCCACCGCTGCAACATGCTGACCACACCGTGGCCGATGCCGTTCTGGTCGACCTTGACCCGTACGGGGTGCCGAGACCCAAGGGCGTCGGCCAGGCGCTGCGCCGCGTGGATCTCCTCCAGGACTACTTCGGCGACTGTCACCTGGGAGTCGTTCGCGGCGCCCGCCGACGCGTGCCGGAACTCGATCGCGTCGCCGACCGAGCGATACACGGTGAATTCATCGCCACCGTCCGCCGCAATGTCGACGCCGAGGCGGACCCAGGACCCTTCGCGGACAGTGTGCTCGGCGGTCTCACCGTCCAGGCCGAGGTCGCACAGGCGGTGCCAACCGTCCCCAGTGGGGTCCTCGTACGAGGTGGCGGCCTCGACCCAGCTCGGCGGGATGACGATGCCGCCGCCGCCCTTGGGGAACCGCGCGAAGACCTTCGCGATCACGTAGGGGTGGTCTTCCCCATAGGACCTGATGGTGCGGTCCACCCAGTCCTGGTCCGGCATGTGCCGGGACAGGGTGTGGATGTCGTTGGGGTTCTCGGGGCAGTCCGTGCAGAACGGCACCCTCTCGCTGGTGATGGCCGGAGAGTCGAGCGAGGAGATGGGGATGGTGACGGTCATCGGCTCGCCGACGTCGTCGCCCTCCAAACACAGCTCCTCGAACCAGCTAGCCGGATCATCCATCGCCGGATTACCGATGGCCAGCATCGCCGAGTGCCCGCCGGTCAGCAGGTTGTTGGTGCCATGGCCGATCATCGGGGCAATACCGCCTGCTTCGTCGACGATCAGCAGCAGGTGGGGCATATGGATCCCCTGCATCGCTGACTCGTCGTTGGCGGGAGCGGTGAAACCGTAGGCAGCAACGAAGTCGTTGCCGTACGGATCGGGCATCTTGTACTGGACGGTGTCGCAGTAGCCCGGCAGGCCGGCACGCGGCACCACCTTGCGAATGTGCGGCCAGAGCTGTCGCTGTACCTGGCGGAAACGCGTCGCCGTCGTGATGCACAAGGCGGTGCCGACGGGAAACACGTTGGTGAACCAGACCGCGGCGCGGGCCGCGAGATGGGTCTTGCCCACGCCAAATCCGGCGGGAACGGCAACGCGCTTATGGTCGACCAGAGCGTCGAGGACAGCACGCTGCTTGCTCCACAGGGACTCGCCGAGGACGTCTTCGACGAACCCGGAGGGGGTGTCCCGCCACAAGCCGTACAGGGACCCCGTGGCCCGCTCGACCTCCGTCATAACCGCAGCGCGTTCCCGCGGGGTGAAGTGCTGCTTGAACGCGTTCCGGCGCTCGATGGGCGGCATCCGGAGCAGAAGGTCGGCGACGCTGGCGGCCTCGCGGGAGATGACGCCGGGCCGGGCGTGTTGCAGCTTGGCCGCCGAGGGAGCCACGCGAGCGCGTGTCGGCTGGCCAGGCTCCATGCGGGACATGAGGCGGACCGTGCCGCTTCGGCCTGGTTTATGTCGCGGTCTGGCCGGGGCCCATGCCCAGACACCCGACCAGACCGCTGGTCCCGGCGCGGTGTGTGACTACAACGACCCTGAGCTGAATCGCATTGCGCCGGAAGTCTTGCTCAAGGCCCGCGCGACTGGGGGGGTGGGGGACGCGCGGGCCTCAGCACCTACTAGTACGCCGGAAGGGCCGATCTTGTTACACCCGGCTCCGCGATCCCTGGTCGATCCCCGAGAACGTCCTGACGGTTGGTTATGGCCTCGACGAGCACCGCGTGCTCCTCGTCCACCCGGCGCAGAGCTTCCAGAATGATGGCGGCCTCAGCCACGGCAACTGACCGCTCGTCGGGAGTCAGTCGGTACCAAGGCGTGGACTGTGTGCCGCATGCGGCCAAGACCTCGCGACGGGCTTCGTAGTAGTGCCGGGCCAGGGGCACCGGCTGGGGCATGGTCGTCATACCGAGGGGAACGTCGCCTCGTCCGATTCGGTGACACTCCCGCTCGTGATGGGCGCCGCGTGCAGCTCTGTGAGGATCCTGAGCGAGGTGCGGACGATCCCGACGGCCATGGGCGGGGTCAGGGCGGCATGGGTCGTCTTCCCGTGGGCGTACCTGTTGCGGATCTGGCGGCCGGTGCCGTCGAGGAGGTCGTACTGCTCGTCGCTGAGAAGCCCGTCAGCCCGAGCCTTCTTGAGGTGGTCGGCGAGACTGCCCTTGCCGTAGCGATCGGTCAGAGCTGGCTCGACGGCGATGACGGATGTGGCCGCGCCGATCATCAGGAACTCATACCGGTAGTAGCTCATGCGAATGAGTTCACGAGCTGTGGTCAGCACGCTCTCGGCTGCCTGGGGCAGGCCGGGCGGTAAGGCCAGGTCACGAACTATGTCGTGCATGTCACCGAACTGGGTGGCCCAATGGCGGAAGCGCTCGTCAGGGATGGGCCAGGGCAGTTCCGTTGTGCTCATCAACAGATTCTTGCAGCAGCGAGCCGCGGGGTCAGCCGGTTAAGGGAACCGCTCGGTAGCCAGACCCAACACCTCTGAGCACCCCGGCCGACAGTCCAACGCGGCGTTCGACGGCAAGCCCCTCCTGGCCTTCGGAAGGATGGCTGGCGCGGTCGACCTTGACACGGAACAAGCCACCCAAGGGTGCACCCTGCGCCGGGTCGGACGTCCGAACGACAAGGCGAACCGTTCCGACAAGTTGGCCTGACGACGCAGTTCGCGCCTCGCGACAAGAGCGGATCACCAGTAGGAGACGAAGGAGCTGGCCAGCGCCCTTTCAGGGTTCCGATGGCCAGCCCCCATCGGATGCAACGCGCGAGACTATTCTCCGTCGTCCGCGTAGACGGCGATCAACGCGTGAGTCTCCGGGTCGTCATCGAGCCCCGCCCGGCCAAAAGCCACGTCCGAGGCGACAGCCCGCAGTTCCTTGGCCCCGAGGCGTTGCAACTGGGCATGGGTCCACGGCCCGTCCTCCTCGGCGAGCCCGAGATCATCTTGACCAAGGGCGGCGAACCCGCCGTTCTGCGCGGACGGAGGCAGTTCCCGTTCCTCCGTCTCGTCGTGCCAGGCGTACATCCACTCGTGCCGAACAGTCATCGTCTGCGCCCACGGGAACTCCCGCGCGCCCAGGGCTTCCATCGCCGCTACGAGCGCCTTCACGGCAGCCATCCGGCGGGTGTTGCGGATGTTCACGCGGAGCCCCTTCGGCACCGTGAACTCGAACGTCAGGCGCAGAACGCGCGGCACCTCGTTGTCAGGCACAAGAATCCCCCTCGAAGAGAAGTCCAACTTTCATGAGAGTAAGGCAATCTCGGCGAGATGGCGACGAGTTGAGGGGAACGGCTGACGAAGAGTCGGATCAGGCGGCGCTCGCGGCAGGCAGCTCGGGCTCAGCGAGGCGAGACCACCACACGCCGACGGTGCCTGAGCGAAGCGATGGCACCGTAACTACTTAATGGTCTTGCTTGATGTTCTTACTAAAGGCGCCTGACCTGCCGGGACCCGGTTCACCGGGACCCGGACGACCGGAAGCCGGTTCTTCCGGCGCCGGATTTTCAGGCCCCGGAACCGGAACCGGAAACTGAAAACCCGGCCCCGGTACTGCTCAGGGCCGGGTCAGGGGCTGGGTCAGTGGCCGCGGCGCTTCGCTGCCGTGTTCTTCACGTCGCGTACGTACTTCGGGGTGACGTTGCCCAGTTGCCCGATGCGCTCCGTGGACCAGTCGTACGGGTCCTCGGTGAGCGCGAGCGCGGCGTTCTGCAGGAACGGCATCGCGGCCTTCCTGCGGGCGGCGGCCACCGACACAGTGGCGGAGAGGGACGGCAACCGTTCCGCGGCCTCGTCGGCGTCGAGACGCTTCACGCCGGCCCTCTCCGCGGCTGCGATGCGCTCCTCTGCGCTCATGCGGTTGTGGAGATCACCGCCGGGATTGATCGGTGCCTTCTTGTCGCCAGTGAGGGCGAAGCGGCGCATCTCGGAGTAGGCGTTGGGGAGGATGCCGAGGACCTTGTCCAGGCCGCGGACGCCGTCGTAGAACCACAGCGACAGGGCGGCCTCGTTCCGGTCCTCGACGTGCGCCGTGATCTCCAGGTCTGCCTGCTGCACGATCTCGCAGGCCCTCTTGAAGCGGTCGTCGGGGCGGGCCAGCTCGCCCAGCTCCTTACTGACTTCCTCAGTGGCCTGGGCGCGCAGCTTCTTGTGGTCGGGGACTTCGAGCGTGTGGTGCACAGCGGGCATACTGGCCTCCGTCTGGTAAGGCACCGTCTTGGTGCCGGCGAAGGCTGGGGCAACCCCATGCCGACGAACCCCGAAATAGTACAGCGCGGGGCGTAAACGTGTCATGGTGACCGCCTCCTCCCCCTCCTGAGCAGGGCAAACCCGAACCGGCCGAGCAAGATCACCGGTCCTTCGACATCCGCCGTCGCACCTGGATCGCGGGTATGCGGGGCGCCGGTGAGCGCGATGCGGCCGACCGCTGTGCGCCGGAGGGCGCCGTGGCGCAGTACGCCGAGCCCGGTCAGCCGCCTCACCTGGCCGCCCCCACGGCTGCGGTACGCGCGCCGTCCGGACTGAGCCGGTACACCCGCCCATCGGTGTAGCGGACCTCGACCATGTCGGGGAGCTGCGGACGCCTGACCTTCCACCCCGCCTCGTACGAGGGCTTCGGATTGTCCTCGAACCAGCCGTTGCAGAGCTCGCACGCCAGCAGCAGGTTGTGAGGCTGGTTGATGAAAGGCTCGCGGGCGCCGCCCATGCCCCTGTTGACGCGGTGGTGGATCGTCAGCCGGTGCAGAGAGCCACAACGGACGCAGCACCCCCCGTCGCGCTGATAGACGAGGTCGCGAACCGTGTCCGTCGGGCCGGTGCGTCGTCGGGCCACGAGCGGGCCTCCGTCCTGCCCCGCCGCCGGGCCGCGCGAGTGCGGCCACAGTGAGGCGACGGGGCGAGTGACGGGAGAGTGGACGGCCGTTACGCCTTACGTCGCGGTGGCGGCCGCCACCCGGCCGCGGCACACCCCGGGCACGGCTCAGCCCAGTGCTCGTCGATGACCTGATGCTGATGGGCGGGCAGGCACTCCAGCAGAAGGGTGAACCGGGGCACGGACAGCTCCACCCCTCGGGTGTCGTACTCGAAATTTCCGCGGGTTGGGACCACCAGAGAGAGCGGTCTCGCCCAAGCCGTTCTCAGCCGTAGGCAGCAGGCGTCTGGCAACGTGTGCATCAGACGGCATCCGGGCGGATGCCGAGGCTGGGGGGCTAGTGAAAGACAAGGTGATTTACAACGTAATCGCCTTTTTGCTCGGAATTGCGATGTTGTGCCTGTTGGGGGGAGGGCTGTGGTGGGGGGCCACCGCGGCATACAGCTGGTTCGACAACTGGGCTCGCGGGGAGGAAGTGCGGCACGAATGGCACCTGCGCGGCCGGGAGTGGGATGTCGAGACGGCCAGCGAATCAACCAGCGGGGGACAGGTAGAGATCGACGTGCTCCGAGAGGTGTACGTCGAGGACGCGAATGATCCCGATGGGGCTGCGCTCATAGGCGATTGGGACAGCAACTTCGAAGCCAGTGGCGCGACAGTGAAGATCGCCAAGCCTCCCAAACACGGCACGGCGACAGTGGCACAGGACGGGACTCTGACCTACAAAGCCAACGGCAAATACGTTGGAACCGACAGCGTGACATGGTCCGTGAAGTTGAAACAGGCCCCCGAGACCGTGACCGGCACCCAACTCATCGCGGTTAACCCCGAGGAGGAGAAGGGCGAACCCTGGGTGCCGCCAGGAGAAAGATGGCCCGGGGCGTACGAAAACTGCACCGAAGCACGAGCCGAGGGAGGCGCCCCCGTTAGGAAGGGGCAACGAGGATACGCACCCTGGCTCGACGCAGACAGCGACGGCATCGGTTGCGACGGGGGGTGACCGGCGTCCCCAGCGGCAGGTCAGGTCGTTGCCGCAAAACTCAGCCCGGCGCACGTGTTCAGCGCGTCAAGCACTGCCGCAGCGTCCGGCACGGTGGCGGACGAGAGGAGCACCCGGCCGTGACCCGCCCGGCCGAGAACGAACTCGAACTGGGCGCCTGACCCCTCGCACTCGTATATGTACGTGCCCGGCGGCGCCTCGCTCAACGGTCCGTCGGCGTGATCGAGGTAGGGGAACCGCATCTCGTCGGCAGCACACGCGATCACCTCGTTGGGCACCTGGTTGAACTCGACGTTGGCGCGGCCCTCGTCGTCGAGGCAGACCAGCCCACCCCCGAGCCCGTCCTTCTCGTACTCCAGGCGGATGTCGTCACAGCCGACGTACCGCGGGTGGTCGTGGAGGTGCGGGAAGGCGGCCTTCAGCGCGACGACGGCCGCGGCCTGCGTCTCGTTCCAGTGCTGCTCCCAGGCGTCGAGGACCTGGAGGGCGGCGGGCTGCATGTGGTGCTCCGTTCGTCACCGGGCCATGGGCGGGCGTCCGTGTACCCGGTTGAGGTAATGCACGAAGCATCCGGTCGGAGAGGTCTAACGTCGCTGTGCGCCAACCCTGCGGGAGGTGTCCGAAGGTCGGTTCGGCCGGAAACTCAAGATTCTGCAAAGGCCCGAAATTCCGCCCGCTTCCCCTTCTGGTAAGTGTGAACCGCAGTTCTTCACTACCGCCCGTCGGTGTAGAAGCTGGAGCCGGGCAGCCCGCGTGAACTCGCCGCGAAAGGCCCGCCCTCACCCGCCGCCGGGCGGAACGGAAACAGATCCGACCTGACCGGCCGATGCAAGCCGACGTCGACGGCAGCTCGCCCGCAACAGGAATTCGCTCCAGCGCAGCTCGGGCCACCGAATTCCGGATGCGACCTACTCCCGGAAATGCGCGCGCGGCGCCCGTTACTAAGTCGGTGTGATGCACGCCACGCGCGATGTCCATATGTTGGACGCGGCCGACCCCCGCGTCCCGCCCGGGACGCCGGATGAAGCGCGAGAGCTGATGGAACGGCGGGTGAGGGACAGGCTGGCCGCGGTGCCAGGTCCTCGACGAGGGGCGGCCGGTGTACCTGCGCGACGGAACGTCGGTCTGGCGGTGACCATCCATGGGCCAGAAGCACGGCTCCGCTGGAGCCGAGTCGACCTGTCGGCCGAGGAGCGGTGGTGGAGCGGACGTCTTCGTAGGGCAGACCGTCTGCGCCCGCCCCGGTGCGACGAAGTCTCGTGGCACCGTTCGGGGGACGGATTGCCGTACGTAGCCATTTAGGTAGCCACGCAAGCGCCCTATTCGGACGTCTATGCAGGTCATAGCGGTACGGAGACTTTCCCCGGCGTATAGCTTGGACTCGTCTGTCCATCCCCTCTTCTGAGGGGGTGGGACCCCCTCTGACCTGCATGTTTGTGGGTCAGGGGGGTTTCTCATCTCACGATCGAGCCGCCCAAAGTTTCTCCCTGTTTGTCCGTTTCTTCGGGCTGTTTTTCAGTGTGGTGTGGCGATCGTGTGGCGATGAAGTGGCGGCGAAAGCGCCGTTTGAGGCCCCTCAAGGGGGTGCTCGAACATCCATTCCGAGAGGTGACCAGAAGCACCCTCGATCGATGGTGTTCGAACATGTGTTCCCATAACTCTAATCGCTTCGGCGTACAGATGCAGTGGACCGGAATCAGGTGATCACCCCATGGCCCAGCGAGCACACCGGAGACCGGGCAGGAGAGTCGCCAGAGTCCTGGCCGTCCCTGCCAAGGGTGAGAAGGGCCGCAAAGCGCGGCGCTCCTCGGCTATGGGGGCCTGGCGTTCTCTCTGGCCGCAGGAACCACGTTTCACACCGTGGCGACCGAGCGCAGCCCGGCGACCGTCGCGGTCCTGACGGGAGACATCTACACCGACGACCCCGCTGAGGCCGAGCGAAAGACCCTCTTCGACGGGGCCGGTGGTGTCGCAGGGGTCCCCTTCACCGACGAACAGCGCAAGGCGATCGTCAAGGAGAGCATGCGACAGGGCCTGAGCGAGGCCGACGCCTACGCCCTGGCCTACGGCGACGATGCCAAGGTCCGGATCCACGAAGACGGAACCGTCACTGTCGACACCCGCGAAGTCGTGCTCGCGAACGGCCCGGTCTACCGCAAGGCCAAAAGAGCGACGTCGGCCGACGAGAAGGGGATAGAGACCCAGTCCGCAGGCACCAAGACGGACCCTGTGACCAAGCCCGACGCCGAGCGGAAGGCCACCCAGGGGAACACTGGGCAGAAGGCGGCGGGGAAGGCCAAGGGCGCTGCCAAGTAGCCCCAGGACCCCACCCAGGAATCCCCGGTCGCGGAGGACGGCTCTCGATGTAGGGAATCCCCTGGGTCCGGCAGTGGGCGGCGGTGCGGGCGTCGCTCGGCTGGGCCTCGTTCAGCTTGTTCTGCACGGCCGCGACCGTGACGATCGTTGCAGCGAGATCGATCTGTGCCGGGCTGACCTTGGACAGTCCGACATGGGCGATCTTCCCCTCCTTCTGGAGGGCGGCGAGGGCGCCGACTTGATCCAGGAAGGCCAATGCGTCGAGGGTGCCCGGCTCGCAGGGGCAACCATGGCCGTTCGGGACTCCAAGGACCCCCAGCGCGGAACCTGCCTCTTCCGGGCCGCCGCATGGCACGCCTTCGTTGACGGAGTTACGGGCGAGGACACGCCGCTCTAGAGGAGCTGCACGCTGAGGGCGTCCCACCGTCAAGGGGGCGCCCTGAGTGTTGGTCTCACCCCTTGAGTGGTTCTCTACACCCACCAAGCCAAGGAGCGCTGATCGGGTGAGGAGCAACGTCGACCTGACCCATGCTGAGTGGTCGAAGCATGAGTTGAGCAACGGCGGAAACAACTGTCTCGACGTTGCCATCCTCGGTGTCGTGGTGGCGCCGCCCGGCTCCGCGGATGTTGGTGACATGGACGCCAAGATCCCGAAAGCGTGCGTCGGGGCTTCTCGCCGCCGGTGGCCCGGACGTTCTTCCTCCCCGTACGCCGCCGCCGCGATGCTCGCGGGAACCGTCCGCACCGCTCCCACGGTCCGCTCTTTGTCGCGCCGCGCTCCCGATTGTGCTTCCGCGGGGCCCGTCCGCTCTCTACCGTGGCCAGAAGCAACTTCACACATGCGCGGTAGCGCGACGGGGATACAAGGGGGGACCGTGGAAGCCGAGTTGGCGACGCTGGCGGCGACGGGTGCGACGACCTTGGTGGGGCTCATGGTCTCGGACGTCTGGACGACGACGCGGGAGCGCGTGGCACGATTCCTCGCGCGGGGCGAGGACACCGGGGCCGTGGACGACGAACTCGAAACGTCGCGGGAGGAACTCATCGCGGCCCGCGACGGTGCTGATCCGGACGTCGCGGCGGATGTCGAGGAGGAATGGCGGCTCAGGCTGCGCCGAGCGCTGCGGGCGGACCCGGCGGCCGCGCAGGAGCTGCGGGCACTGATCGATGACCTCGTCCCTCGCACCGCGGGTGTGCCCACCGTCATCCTCAACAACAACGTCAGCGGGGGCACCCAGAACGCCCCGTTCGTCCAGGGCCAGAGCTTCTCCGGCGGCATGACCCTTTACGGTTCGGGCGCGACTCCGCCCGTGCGGGGACCGGGGGCGGTATGACGAGCGACGAGCCCGGTGCCCGCGCGGAATCCTCCTACATCAGGAACGACCTGTCCGGGCACGTGTACGGGCCGAGCGTCCAGGCCCAGCGGATCCATGGCGGAATCACCTTCAACGTCCAGGCGCAGCCCCCGGTGGGGACGGATGTCAGGCCGGACGAGATTCCCCCGCTGACCTTCGGGTTCGTCAACCGTACGAAAAGTCTCGCCGTGCTCGACGGCTGGCTGGGAGCGGGCCGCTCGGGGACGGTGAAGGTCGGGTTCGGAGCCCTGTACGGGATGTCCGGTGTCGGCAAGACCGCGCTGGTGTCGCGCTGGGCGGAGCGGGAGCGGGAGCTGTTCCCCGACGGGCAGATCTACGTCGACTTCGCCGCGCTGCGGGAGGAGGAGGGCGGGGACGTCTCCGAGGCCGCTCGACGGTGCCTCAGATCTCTGGGAGTCGACGAGTCGTGTATCCCCGCGTCGCTCGCCGACCGCACCCGGCTGTTCCGGTCACGCTCGTCCGACCGGCGGCTCCTGGTGGTCCTGGACAACGTGAGCCAGCCCGCCCAGGCGGCCTCGCTGATCCCCAAGGGCGAAGGCAGTGCCCTGCTGGTCACCAGCGGCGGGCTGCTCGGTGAACTGGCGCTGGACGGAGCGCGGATGATGCCGGTGGAACCCCTGGACCCGGGCAGTGGGCTGGAGTTGCTGGCCGAACGCTGCGGTACGGAAGCCGTCGCCGCGGACCAGGAGTCGGCCGAACGGTTGGTGGAGCTGTGCGGCGGTCTGCCGGTGGCGCTGCACATCGTGGCGGCCCGGCTCCTGACCGACTCCCGGCTCACGATGGCCCGGCTGGTGGGAGAACTGGCCGAAGAGTCCTCCCGGCTGGCCGGGATGTCCCTCGGAGGGGAGCGGTCGGTGTCCGCTGTGCTCGATCTCGGCTACCGGGAGCTCGACCCGGAAACGGCCCGGCTGTACCGGCTCCTGGGCTGGTTGCCGGGCAGCACGTTCGACGCGGGCGTCGCGGCGGTGGCCGCCGCCCGCGACACGTCGCGTACCGGGGTCATGCTGCGGACGCTGGAATCGGCGAGCCTTCTGGAGGCGGCCGGGGACGACCGCTACCGCTTCCATGATCTGGTACGCCTGCATGCCGGGGCACGGGCCGCCGAGGAGGAACCGGAGGGCGAACGGCTCGCGGTGATGCGGCGGGTGGCGACGCACTATCTGGCTCTCACCGCGCTCGCGGACCGTTCGATCAGGCAGGACCGGCTGCGTATCGCCGATCTCACGGCCCTGCTGGTCGAGGCACCCGACCCCTTCGCGGCCGAGGGCGGTCCGGCGGCCCTGGACTGGCTGGAGGCGGAACACCGCAACATCCTCGACGTGCTGAGGGCCGCCGCTCGCGAGGAGGCATTCCACACCGAGGTGTGGCAGCTGTCCGAGGCGTTCACCGTGCTGTTCTTCCACCACCGGCATCTCGGCGACTGGCGGGAATCGCTCGAACTGGGAGCGGCGGCCGCGGCGGCGGCCCTGGAACCGGCCGCCGAAGCGCGGCTGCGCAGCCTCTTGTCACGCCCTCTGATGGACCTCGGCGAGTACGACGCGGCGCGACGGGAACTGGATACCGCCGTGGCCTGTGCCGAGGTCTCGGGACACCTCGTGGTGCGCGCCTCCGTACAGGAATTCGCGGGCCGGTACTGGGAACGTGTCGATCTCTCCCGAGCCATGGACGCCTACCGGAGCGCCCTCGAACTCAGCACCGAGGCGAAGGAGGGGCGTGGCGCCGCCATTGCCGCCTACTTCCTCGGCTGTGCGCAGGACGCCGATGGTGACCACCGGGGGGCTCTCGCCACGCTGCGCGGGGCGCATGACGACCTGACCGCGCGGAATGATCCGCGGATGGCCGCACGGGTCCTGGCCGCCATGGGCCTCGCCCACGAACACCTCGGGGAGGACGACGAGGCGATCCGTACGCTGAGCGAGGCCGCCCAGGCCCTGCGCGAGCAGCGGGCGACGCACTACGAGGCCCAGGCCCTGGTGGCCCTGGCCGGACTGAAGGAGCGCTCGGCCGCCGATCCCGCAGAGGTACGGGCCGACCTGGCACGAGCCCTGGAGATCCATGAGGCGGGCGGCAGTCCGCAGGCCGACGCACTCCGGCGACGGATCGAAGCGTTGGGCGACAGCGACAGCGACAGCGATGGTGAGGGTGATGGGTGATACCGACGGCGGGCCGGGAACGCCCTCACCAGGCCGAATCGGTTGACGGGCGGCGCGGGCGCAGCCGAAGGGAGACGTCCTCGTCGCGTACGCCTCCGATGCGCAACGTCACCATGACGTCGTCCAGCGGTGTTCCCGTACGCAGGAGGGTGTAGACGGTCGCGGCCACCAGGCCGGGATCCGCCGTGGGGCCGGTGACGGACGCCTCGACGACGCGCCCGTCACGCAGCCCCACCAGGAAGCCGCCCCCGGCCGGAGCGACCGCCGCGAGACGACAGCCGGGGAACCGGCCGAGGGTCTCCTCGACCCAGCGGAGCGCCGCGGCGGTCGTCGGGAGGGCGCGTCGCCGGACCAGCACCGACGCGCTCTCGATCAGGCGCCGGTCCCGTTCCCCCTCGTCACAGGCCAGGTGGGTGAACGTCTCCGCGGTCTCCTGATCCGCACCGGACACAGCCGCGGGACGGCGCCGTACGGTGACGGCCGACTGTCCGTCGTGGCGGGAGGCCGCGGTGGCCACGGTCCAGGCGGAGACGGGCGACACCGCCTCTTCCGGCGCGGGCAGCATCAGACCGGGCGGGCCGGCCGGCGCCGGCTCGGGCAGACCCAGCAGGCGGTACAGCGCGGTACGCAGGTGGGAGAGCGCCTGCCCCGGCTCCGCGAACGCCTGCTCGGCGATCGCGCTGTAGCGCTCCGGCGTGTGCTCGCCGACAGCCGCCGTGATCTGCCGGAAGACGTCGCCCAGCGGATCGAGCCGGGGCGCGGCCCGTCCGAGACTGTCCGCGGCCGTACCCGGCACGGCATCGCTCCCGAACGCGGCGAGCAGCACCGGCTTGCCCAGTGCCGCGCCGTACAGGGTCACCGAACCGTGGTCGCCGACGACCACGTCCGCCGCGACCAGCGCCGACCTCCAGGCGTGGACGGGGGGAACGAGGATCAGCCCCGCGTCCAGCGCGGCTGCCAGAGTGGTGCGGATCTGCCAGGAGCCGTGCCCCGACCAGACGTTGGGATGGATGATCGCGGCGACCCGGAACTCGTCGTACGGCAGCGCGGCCAGCACGCGGGCCGGGAGGCCGGGATCCTGCCCGAGCAGGGACGTGGGGCCCCAGGTGGAACTGAGCACCACGAGGCGCTGCCCGTCGGGGACGCCCAACGCGGCCCGGTACGCCCCGGCCCGATCCGCGCTGAGGAGCATCTCGTCGAAGCACGGGTCGCCGATGAGCAGAGTGCGCCCGGCCGCCTTCGGATGCGTGGCGAGCAACTGTTCTTCCTGGTCCGGGTGCGAAATGGCGAGCCAGGCCCGGCCGGACTCCAGGAGGCGGTCCGGCACGACGCCGGACAAGCGGCTGCGCGGCGCCCGCGAATCCGGCACGTGCTTCTGAAAGCCGATGCCATGGGGCAGCACCAGAACGGGGCAGTCCCCTTCCGGTACGTCGATGTTCTCACTCGCGGAGACGATGAGATCGGGAGCGGCGGCGGCCACATGCCCCCACGGGATCACCCGGCAGCCCTCGTCATGGAGCAGATCGAGCACGCCGTCGCTGAACGCGGACGTGGGGTCATGGGCGAAGACGACGGTCACCCGGCTGTCGCCGCGCAGCAGCGCGGGCAGGCATTCGAGGACCCGTGCGGTCGATGTGACGGTGCGGGCCGCTACGACCAGCGTCTTCTCACCGCGAAAGGTGCTCCAGCGCAGGGCTTCCCGCCCGACGGGAACGCGAAGGGGCTGCCTAGCGTGCATGGCCACCCCAGGAAGCTACGCCGAGTCTGACGGCACGCGGCACGCGGCACGCGGCACGCGGCACGCGGCACGCGGCACGCGGCACGCGGCACGCGGCACGCGGCACGCGGCACATGGTCGATCTATCGCATCTCAAGCGGTGAAGCAACCCTTCTGGAGGGCTATATGACATGAACGGACATCCCTACCGTATCCAACGGGGAGGACGGCCGGGCCGGTCCCGCCGACCGGCCGGCACATACACTCGGCCCGCCGGATCGGCATGAACTCCGGTACGAACCGCGGTGGGTCACCGAAGACGTGACGAGCGACGGCACGGGGCGCGGAGCTCCGACCGGGAACGTGGAGCGATGGACATGGCCGAGAACGGATCAGGCGCCGACAGCCGGGGCGCGATACGGCTGCGCAGGGCCGCCGCCGAGGACGCGGAGGCCGTCACGCGGGTGTTCCTGGCCTCGCGGGCCGCGGCCATGCCCTATCTGCCCCGCGTCCACAGCGACGAGGACACCCTCGCGTGGATCACCCATGTCGTGCTGCCCGACAGCACCGTCTGGGTCGCGGAGAGCGGGGACGACGCCATCGGCGCGGTGGAGGTGCTGGGCTTCGCCTCCCTCGAAGGGGCCGAACTCGACCACCTCTACCTGCGCCCCGACGCGCTGCGCCGCGGAATCGGCACGCGGCTGCTGGAGCAGGTCAAGGAGGCGTCTCCCGAGCGGCTGACCCTCTACACGTTCCAGCGCAACACCGGCGCACGGGCCTTCTACGAGCGGCACGGCTTCACCGCGGTCGCGTTCGACGACGGCAGCCGCAACGAGGAGAAGGAGCCGGACGTGCTGTACCGCTGGGTGGCGCGGGGCTGACGCGACCGGCCGGCCGTCAGATGACCGGCGGCCGCCCGAGCCGCGTCATCCGCCACACCGTGGACCAGCGCATCGGGCGCCGGTCGCCGCACGGGGTGCGTACCCCTTCGGCGAAGCCGCCCGCCCAGGCGCGCAGGCCCTTCGCCGAGCGGGTGCGGGCCACGGTCAGCAGGGTCCAGGTGCCCAGGTAGGCCGGGATCAGGGGGAGCGGAAGGTTGCGGCGGGCGAGCCAGACCCGGTTGCGGGCCGTCATCCGGTAGTAGACCGCGTGCCGGGCCGGGGAGGTCTTGGGGTGCTGGAGCAGCAGGTCGGGTTCGTACAGGATCTTCCAGCCCGCGTCGAGCGCTCGCCAGGACAGGTCCGTCTCCTCGTGGGTGAAGAAGAACTCCGCGGGCCAGTGGCCGGTCCCGGCCAGCATCTCCATGGAGAGGGCGTGGCCGCCGCCGAGGAACGCGGTGACCGGTCCGCGCCGCATCGGGTCGCCCGCCCGCAGCCGCGGGATGTGACGGCGCTGGGTCTCGCCGAGCTCGTCGGCGATCCGGAAGCCGACGATGCCCAGGCGCGGGTCCGCGGCGAACAGCTCCTGGACCTTGCGGAACACTCCCTTGTCGACCAGCAGCCCGTCGTCGTCCAGCTCGATGACGACATCCACGTCGCCGAGTTCGGCGAGCCTGCGCAGGCCGACATTGCGGCCGCCGGGGCAGCCGAGGTTCTCGTCCAGCTCGATGGTGGTCACCCCGCCCGCCAGGCCGGTCAGGCCGGGGAAGGAGCTGTAGTCCGGGAGCTTCGTGCCGTTGCCGATGATCACGAGCCGGGTGGGACGGACGTCCTGCATGGCCACCGACGCCAGCAGCGCCTCGACCGCCTGCGGACGGTCTCCCATGGTCACGATGGATACGCCGATACGTGGTGCGGACAAGATCGGTACTCCTGGGCTCGGCTGCGGCTCGACTGCGGCGGGGCTGCGGTGCGGCTGCGGCTCGATGGCGGCGCGGGCAGCGCCCCGGACGCGGTGCCCGTGATCGTAACCTCTCGTTGTTCAGCCCGTGGACGGTGACCGGTCACCTGTGCGCCGTTCCGTGTCCTGTCGTGCTTCACCCCGTCCGCCGGATGAACCGGCCCGCGGGCCGGTTCATCCGGCGGACGGGCGCGGGCCGCGCCGGGCGAGGAAGGCACCGGCGAGCAGGGCACCGGCCAGGACGAGCGCGGAATTGACCAGGATCGCGGCCGAGACCCCGGACAGGACGGCGTCCGGCCCGGTGGCCGCTCCCATCCGGACGGTGACGACCGCGCTCATGACCGGGATGCCCAGGGCGATGCCGACCTGCTGGGTCATCGTCGCCAGACCGGTGGCAAGGCCCTGCTCCTCGTCCGGCAGACCCGAGGTGGCGGTGACCATGAAGCCCACGATCATCAGCATGTTGCCGACACCGCCGATGAACGTGGCGGCCAGCAGCAGCCAGACCCAGGCCCCGGACGTGCCCAGCGCCACCAGGGAGAGTGTGGCGGCCGCCTGCACGATGCCGCCGGACACGATGGTGCGCCAGTTGCCGAACCGGCCCACCGCACGGCCGCCGAGGGTGCCGCCCAGGACGGTGCCGATGCCCAGCACTCCGAAGGCGAGACCGGTGGCGAGCGGTGAGTAGCCGAGGACCTCCTGGAGATAGAGGGTGAGCAGGAAGACCAGCGAGGTCTCGGTGACGAAGGCGATCAGCCCGGCGGTGTTGCCCCAGATGACACTGCGCCGCTTCAGGATGTGTATGGGGACCAGCGGCGCGGCGGCCCGCTTCTCGACGAGGACGAACGCGACGAGCAGAACGGCTCCGGCGAGCAGGGCGGCCAGTGTGGTGGGTGTGGTCCAGCCGGTTTCACCGGCCTGGGTGAGGCCGAACACCAGGAGCAGCAGCCCGCCGGTGACGGTCATCGCTCCGGGTACGTCGAGCTTGGGGCGTCCGGCGGGCCGGGAGTCGGCGATCACGGACGGCGCGAGGACGACGACGAGGGCGGCGACGGGGACGTTGACGAAGAAGGCCCAGCGCCAGGAGAGCAGGTCGGTCAGCAGGCCGCCGAGGATGGCCCCGGCGGTGAACCCGGCGGACATCAGCGCGCCGTTGAGGCCGAGCGCGCGTTCGCGCAGCGGGCCCTCCTTGAACGCGGTGGTGAGCAGGGCGAAACCGGCCGGGGTGACGGCGGCGGTGGCCAGGCCCTGTAGCACCCGTGCGGTGAGCAGGACTTCGGGCGAGTGGGCGAGTCCGCCGAGTGCGGAGGAGAGGCCGAGGACGACCATGCCGCCGATGAACAGGCGTTTGCGGCCGACGAGATCGGCGATGCGGCCGAACAGGAGGGTGAATCCGGCCGCGGCGAGCGCGAAGGAGGTGGCGATCCACTGGAGGTGGGAGAGCGAGAAGCCGAGCCCCTCGCCGACGACCGGCAGGGCCACGTTCAGGATCGAGAAGTCCACGGCGATCATGAACTGCGCGCCGAGAAGGAGGGCGAGCACGAGCTTCTGGCGGCCCGTCATGCGGAGGGGGGACTGCGGCGCGCCGGTGGGGGCGGGGCTCGGGGCAGGGGTGAGGGATGTCGTACGGGACGCGGACATGGCGTGCCCTTCCTGAGGCCGACCGCTTTAATGGTTCTGCGGTTCCGTTAAGGTGAGTCACCGTAACAGGGGAAGGACTACTAATGGAACTGGAGACCCGTTATGGATGCTGAGGATGGCGAGCCGGGCACCGTCCGGCCCGGCGGCCGTACCGCCCGGGTGCGGGAGTCGGTCCTGCGGGCCGCGGGTGACGCGCTGGCCGAGCACGGCTTCGACCGGCTCGACCTGGCCGAGGTCGCCCGCCGTGCGGAGGTCGGCAAGACGACCGTCTACCGGCGCTGGTCCACCCCCGCCGGACTGGTCGCCGACCTCCTCACGGACATGGCGGAACAGTCCGTGCCGCGCGCGGACACCGGCTCGCTGACCGAGGACCTCAGGGCGAACGCCCGGCTGGTGGTCCGCACACTGACCGATCCGCGTCAGGGGGCACTCTTCGCGTCGGTGATCGCCGCGGCCACCTGCGACCCGCGCACGGCCGAGGCGCTGCACCGCTTCTACGCGGTACGGATCAAGGAGTGGGCCGGCTGTGTCGAAGCCGCGGTCGAGCGCGGGGAACTGCCCGCCGGAACGGACGCGGGCGAGGTGATCCTGGCCGTCTCGGCGCCGCTCTACTACCGGCTGCTGGCCAGTGGCGGCACCCTCGACGAGGCCGCCGCCGACCGAGCCGCCGAAGCCGCCGCCGTGGCGGCGCGGGCGGGAGTGTTCGTACGGGCGTGAGCGGTGAGCGGTGAGCCGTGCGCGGCGCGTCCGGGCGGGGGCTGTTCGGGGCGGGCGCGGGGTTCGTGCGGAGGGCGCGGTACGGGTCCACCGGGCGGCGGAGGCGCCGCGTAAGCATGTCGATAAAGTACCGGAATGATATTCGGGAAAGCCCGGTTCGAGAGCGCCGTAGCGGATTTCGAGGCCGCGCTGGCGGCCCAGGACACCAAGCGGTCGGCCAAGGCGTTCGCCCGCCTCCAGGAGACGTTCGGGCAGGCGCGCGAAGCGGAGCTGCTGGACGGCGGGCCGCGGCTCGCCGCCGTGCTGGGCGAGGTGCCGCCCGGACCGCGGGCCGTCGTGGCCGTGCTCGCCGGGGCCTGCGTGGAACGCGGTGCGGACGCCGAGCGCTGCGCCCCCGGAGTCCTCGCCGGACTGCGTACCGCGCTGGCGGACGCCGGGCGGTTCGCCGAGGCGTGGGCCTCGACCGGGGGAGGCGACTTCCCCGACCCGGACGGCGGTGAACCGGGCGAGGAGATGGTCGAGCGGACCGGCTTCGAGGCGGCCGTCGGCTGGTGGACGCTGCCGCAGTGGGAGATGGCCGCCGTGGCGATGCTCAACCACCCGGCCGTACGGCGCGGACCGGTCGAACGGGACGAGCTGCTGCGTCTGCTCGACGTGGTGGAGAAGGCGTCCGGCCGACGGTTCACGTGCCTCTCCTACGCGCTGCTGGTCCAGGACGACGAACCGCTGATCGCCCTCCACCGGGAGACCGGCACCGGCTACGCCCTGCGGCTCAGCGGCATCGGCGACACCTTTCAGCTGCACACCCTGCTCGCCGACGCGCTCATCGGCGGCGGGCATCTTCCGGGGCGCGCTCCGTCCGCGCAGGAGGCCGCTGTCTGCCGCGACACTCCCGGGCAGGTCGACACCGTGGGCTCGTTCGACCTGGCGGCACCGGACGGCAGCCGGCTCCGGAACGAGGGGACCCCGGCCGACATCCCCGTCGTGGACGGTGCCCGGCTGCTGGTGCTCGCCGGGCCGTCGTACGAGCGTTCCTGGCCCGCGGGGCGGTTCTTCCCCGGCATGCGCGGCGACGCCGTACTGGAACGCGTTCTCGATCCGCAGGAGACGGCGCGATGGTTCGCGCACGTCTCCCCGGCCGACGCCGACGCCGACGCCGGCTGACGCTCAGTCGATCCGGGCACCGGTCCCGCCGACCCTGATCCGGGCGTCGCCGGCGCGCAGTTCGACGGTGAGTGTGCCGGGGCGGCCCATGTCCGCGCCCTGGTGCAGGGTGAGTACGGCGGTGTCCGGGACGAGGCCGCGGTCGCGTGCGTACGCGCCGAAGGCGGCCGCCGCCGCTCCGGTCGCCGGGTCCTCGACCACTCCGCCGACGGGGAAGGGGTCCCGGACGTGGAAGACGTTCCCGGACTCGCGCCACACCAGCTGGAGCGTCGTCAGGTCGAGCCGGTGCATCAGCGCTTCGAGCCGCGCGAAGTCGTAGTCGAGGTCCGCCAGCCGCTCACGGGTCGCGGCGGCCAGCACCAGGTGCCGGGCGCCCGCGTAGGCGATCCGGGGCGGCAGGGCGGGGTCGAGGTCGGCGGCGGGCCAGTCCAGCGCGGCCAGGGCCTCCGTCAGGTCGGCCGGGCCGATGTCCATGACCCCCGGCTCGACGCTGGTCAGGACGGCGCGCAGCTCGTCGCCGTGACGGGTGACGGTGACCGGGACGGTACCCGCCCGGGTGGCGAACACCAGGTCGTCGGGGCCGTCGCGTTCCGCGAGCGCGATGGCGGTCGCGACCGTGGCATGGCCGCAGAAGGGCACTTCGGCCTTCGGGCTGAAGTAGCGGATCGTGTAGGCCGCGTCGCCGGTCCGCTCCGTGAGGAACGCCGATTCGCTGTAGCCGAGCTCCGCGGCGGCGGCCAGCATCACCGCGTCGTCGAGGCCGGACGCGTCCAGGACGACTCCGGCGGGATTGCCGCCGTCCGGGTCGGCGGAGAAGGCGGTGTAGCGGAGGACGTCGATCCCGGGGGCCGGGTGTCCGTCCTGGCTTCGGTCCTGGTCCTGGCTTTGGGCCCGGCGCTGGTTCCGGCTCTGGCTGTCGCTCATGTGGCAGCTCAACCGTGCCGCCCGGCGGGGCATTCCCGGCGGGAACGCCAGACGCGCCGGGACGAGTCGGGAGCCGTGCCGCCGGGAGCCGCCGGAGGCAGTCGACGGCCGTCGCGGTCCCCGTTAGGGACCGCGACGGCCGGATCAAGGCTGACCGACGACGGGTCAGTGGCAGTTCTTGACGCCCTTGCTCGACTTCTTGAAGGAGCAGGAGTCCTGGAGCTTGCCGTTCGGCTTGATCAGCCGGGCCTTGTCACCGGTGTTGTTCCAGACGTACGAGCCGCGGTTCCAGTACACGCTGCCGGAGGCGTTCTTGCCCTTGCCGGTGCGGACCTTGACGGTCTTGCCCGCGCCGACGGTGTAGCTGCCGAAGGTGTAGGTGTAGCCGGTGTTGTCCTTCAGCTTGTAGCCCTTGAGCTGGAGCTTCTTCTTGCCGTTGTTGTGGATGTCCACCCACTCGGCGTTGAGGGACTTGTTCGACCGGGTGTCCTTGCCGGGGCTGTCGTACTGGATCTTGCCGAGGTGCAGCCCGCCCTGATGGGCGGCCGCCGAGGCCGGTGCCGTGGCGAGGAGCGAGCCGGCCAGAGCGGTGGCGGCGGCCAGGGCGAGAGGCGCAGCGGTGCGTATGCGCATGCTGTGTGGTCCTTACGTGTAGGAACGGTGAAGGCGTAAGGGTTGCGAGCATACGGGTTACCCGCGTCCGGTCACACGAGAACGCGTGATATCCGTAAAACCTGCCATTTCGCGGCGAGTTCCGGCCACCCGGCCGGGCGCCGCCCCCGCGAGAGCGCGGCGTCAGCCCCGTCCGACGTACGGCATCGTCGTCGCCAGCACCGTGGCGAACTGCACGTTGGCCTCCAGCGGCAGTTCGGCCATGTGCAGCACCGTCCGGGCCACGTCCGCCGCCGCCATCACCGGTTCCACCGCCAGTTCCCCGTTGGCCTGGAGAATGCCGGTCCGCATCCGCTCGGTCATCTCCGTCGCCGCGTTGCCGATGTCGATCTGCCCGCAGGCGATCCGGTACGGACGCCCGTCCAGCGACAGCGCCTTCGTCAGACCCGTCATCGCGTGCTTGGTCGCGGTGTACGCGATCGAGTGCGGGCGCGGCGCGTGGGCGGAGATCGACCCGTTGTTGATGATCCGGCCGCCCTGCGGGTCCTGCTCCTTCATCTGCCGGTACGCCGCCTGCGCGCACAGGAACGCCCCGGTCAGATTCACCTCCACCACCGCGCGCCAGTCCTCGTACGCGAGGTCCTCGACCGGGACCGACGCCGGTCCGAAGGTGCCCGCGTTGTTGAAGAGCAGGTCCAGACGGCCGAATTGCTCCCGAACCGAGGTGAAGAGCGCGCCGACGTCGTCCGGGTCGGTCACATCGGTGCGTACGCTCAGCACGTCCTGCGAAGCGGTGGCCTCCGCCGTCCGCGCCAGCGGCTCCGGCCGCCTCCCCGCCAGTGCGACCGACCAGCCCGCCCCCGCCAGGGCGAGCGCGACGGCCCGTCCGATACCCGAACCCGCACCCGTGACGACGGCAACTCTCCGCTCAGTGTTCATGGCCCGGCAGCGTACGGGAGGTGTAGTCGCAGGTGGCACGCGGTGCTCATCGAGCCGCCATGAGAATGTTGTGTACCCGACAACGACAGGTCGTCCCCCCGCACTCCAATGATTCTGACAACAGCCGTCAGGGGAGGGGCACATGACACCCGCACCGTTCAGTACCGCGCCCGGTCAGCAGAGCCATTCCGCGGAACTCCGCGCCGCGGCCCGCCACCTCAAGGAGGGCGTCGGCCGTCGTCGCCTCCTCACCGCCACCGGCGCCGCCGCCGCGCTCGCCTTCGCGGTGAACCTGCCCTCCGCGGGCGTCGCGAGCGCCGCCGAACTCGACGCACGGCGCATCACCGAGGACCCCTTCACCCTCGGCGTCGGCTCCGGCGACCCGCTGCCCGACTCCGTCCTGCTCTGGACGAGACTCGCGCCGCGCCCCTACGAGCCCGGCGGCGGACTGCCCGCCGTCCGCGTCCAGGTCATGTGGGAAGTGGCCCGCGACGAACGCTTCCGCCGCATCGTCAGGCGCGGCTCGGTCACCGCCCACCCGGAGTTCGCCCACAGCGTCCGCGCGGACATCAAGGGCCTCGCCTCCGACCGCACCCTCTACTACCGCTTCCGGGCCGGCGGCTGGATCAGCCCGGTCGGCCGGACCCGCACCGCACCCGCCCGCACCGCCCGCAACAGCTCGCTGACCCTGGCCGCGGTCTCCTGCCAGGCGTACCACGACGGCTACTTCACCGCGTACAAGCACCTCGCCCAGGAGGACGTCGACGTGGTCTTCCACCTCGGCGACTACCTCTACGAGTACGCGGTCACCGCGACCGGCGGCGCCCGCGACTACACCGACCGCAAGCTCCCGGCGCACTACAACCGCGAGACGGTCACGCTGGAGGACTACCGGCTGCGGTACGCCCTCTACAAGTCCGACCCCGACCTGCGGGCCGCCCACGCCGCGCACCCCTTCGTCGTCACCTGGGACGACCACGAGACCGAGAACAACTACGCGGGCGGGACCCCGGAGAACGACGTCCCGCCGGAGGAGTTCCTGCTGCGCAGGGCCGCCGCCTACCGCGCGTACTGGGAGAATCAGCCGCTGCGCTCCCCGCAGCGGCCCACCGGTCCCGACATGCGGCTCTACCGCCGCCTGCAGTTCGGCCGGCTCGCCCAGTTCGACATCCTCGACACCCGCCAGTACCGCAGCAACCAGGCGTACGGGGACGGCTGGAAGGTCCCCGGACCGGAGTCCGAGGATCCCACCCGCACCATGACGGGCGCCGCCCAGGAACGTTGGCTGATCGACGGCTGGCACGCCTCGCGGGCCACCTGGAACGTCGTACCGCAGCAGGTCACCTTCGCGCGGCGACGCGACGTTCCGACCGACGCCTTCAAGCTGTCCATGGACTCGTGGGACGGCTATCCGGCCTCCCGGCAGCGGCTCCTGAACGGCGCGGCGGCCGCCGGGGTCGACAACCTGATGGTGCTGACCGGCGATGTGCACGTCGGCTACGGCTTCGATCTCAAGCAGGACTTCGACGACCCGTCCTCCCGCACCATCGGCACGGAGATCGTCGCCACGTCCATCGCCAGCGGCAAGGACGGCTCGGACAAGCCGGCCAACTGGAACAACCAGACGCGGGCCAACCCGCACATGAAGTTCTACAACGGGCGCCGCGGCTACGCGCGCATTACCCTCGGCACGAAGGCGGCACGCGCCGACTTCCGTACGGTGTCGGCCGTCACCACCCCCGGGGCGCCCCTCACCACCGCGGGCTCCTTCGTCACCGAGGCAGGGAACCCGGGGCTCACGCCCGCGTAAGGCGTACGGCTTCTTGTCCGGCCGGTCACCGGCCTCCCGGCGAACAGGGCGGCGCGGAGCGGCCCCGCGAGCGGTACGGGGTCAGTTCCGCGCGTCCGCCGGATGCGCGTCCGCCGGATAGCGGACGCCGATGCGGTCACGTACCGCGTCGAGCGTCCGCATCACGGCCAGCGAACCGTCCAGCGGCACCAGCGGCGACTCGGTCTCGCCCGCCCGCACCGCGCGCATCACCTCGGCCGCCTCGTACTGCAGACCGGTCAGGCCCTGCGGCCCCGGCCCCGTGGTGATCTCCTCGGGTTCCGCGCCCGCCCGGTGCAGCACGAAGCGGCTCGGGTAGAAGAAGCTGTCCGGGAAGTCGATCCGCCCGGCCGTGCCGATGACGGTGGCCGCCGTCGGGTGGTGCCCGACGATCGAGCAGGCGAGCAGGGCGGTGGCCCCCGAGTCCCAGCCCAGCAGCATCCCGGTGTTCAGATCGACGCCCTCCGGGGACAGCAGCGCGTCGGCCCGCACCCGGTCCGGCTCGCCCAGCAGCAGCTGCGCGAACGACACCGGGTAGACCCCCAGGTCCAGCAGCGCGCCCCCGCCCAGCGCCGGATCCCGCAGCCGGTGCCCGGGACCGAAGTCGCCCGCGAACCCGAAGTCGGCCTGCACCGTGCGGATCTCACCGATGGCACCGTCCCGCACCAGCTCGGTCATCCGCCGGATCACCGGGTTGCAGTACGTCCACATGGCTTCCATCAGGAACAGCCCGCGCTCCCGGGCCAGCGCGACGAGCTCCTCGGCCTGCGGGGTGTTGAGCGTGAACGCCTTCTCGCACAGCACGTGCTTCCCGGCCTCCAGGGCGAGCCCGGCCGCCTCCCGGTGCGCGGAGTGCGGGGTGGCCACGTACACGATGTCGACGCCGTCGTCGGCGACCAGCTCCGCCCAGCTGCCGTAGGCCCGCTCGATCCCGAACCGTTCGGCGAACGCCTTCGCCGAGGCGTCCGTACGGGAGGCCACCGCGACCACTTCCGCGTCCGGCATCGCCTGGACATCCGCCGTGAAGCTCGCGGCGATGCCGCCCGTCGCCAGTACGCCCCATCGCACAGTCCTGCTCATGCCCGCCCCCACAGAAAAAGGTATCGACCACTCCGGTTGAGCTGAGAGCATAGATGCGGATTCAACGATGTGGAGATGAGAATGCCGGACAGCGGCGGAAGCCGGGCCCAGCAAGAGCACATACCCATGACCCGGACCGGAGCCGAAACCGGTCCAGGTCCCCTTCCCACCGCCCCGGTCCCCGGGGCCACAGCGACCCGGCGAACCGGGCTGCTGGTCACCATGGTCCTCGGCGGGCTCACCGCGCTGCCGCCCCTCTCCATGGACATGTACCTCCCGGCCCTGCCCGAGGTCACCGACGCCCTGCACGCCCCCGCCGCGACCGTCCAGCTCACGCTGACCGCGTGCCTGGCCGGCATGGCGCTCGGCCAGCTCGTCGTCGGACCGATGAGCGACCGCTGGGGACGGCGCAGGCCGCTGCTCCTCGGCATGGTCATCTACGTTTTCGCCACCGCGATCTGCGCGCTGGCACCCACCGCGGAACTCCTCATCGGCTTCCGCCTCCTCCAGGGCCTGGCGGGCGCGGCCGGTATCGTGATCGCCAGGGCGGTGGTGCGGGACCTCTACGACGGCGTGGAGATGGCCCGGTTCTTCTCCACCCTGATGCTGATCTCCGGGGTCGCCCCGATCATCGCCCCGCTGATCGGCGGGCAGGTCCTGCGGATCACCGACTGGCGCGGCATCTTCGTCGTGCTCACCGTCGTCGGTGTCCTGCTCACCCTCGTCGTCTGGAAGTGGCTCCACGAGACGCTGCCGCCCGCCGAGCGCCACACCGGTGGAGTGGCCGACGCGCTGCGCACCATGCGCGGGCTGCTCGCCGACCGGGTCTTCACCGGCTACATGGTCACGGGAGGTCTCGCCTTCGCGGTCCTCTTCGCCTACATCTCGGCGTCCCCGTTCGTCGTGCAGGAGATCTACGGGGCCTCCCCGCAGACCTTCAGCCTGCTCTTCGGGCTCAACTCGATCGGCCTGATCATCGTCGGCCAGATCAACGGCAAGGTGCTGGTGGGCCGGATCAGCCTGGACAAGGTGCTCGGCTTCGGCCTCGTCGTCATCGTGCTGTCCGCCGTGGCGCTGCTGCTCATGACGACCGGCGTCTTCGGCGAGGTGGGCCTCGTGCCGATCGCGGCCGGGCTCTTCGTACTGATGTCGGCGATGGGCCTCGCGATGCCGAACACCAACGCCCAGGCCCTGATGCGCACCAAGCACGCGGCGGGTTCCGCCTCCGCGCTGCTCGGTACGTCCTCGTTCCTGATCGGTGCCATCGCCTCGCCCCTGGTCGGCATCGCGGGCGAGCGGACGGCCGTTCCGATGGCGGTCGTGCAGGTGGTGTGCGCGGTGGCGGCCGTGACCTGCTTCCTCGGCCTGTGCCGGCCGTGGCAGCGGCAGGGCCGCGAGGCGGGTGGCCTCTGAGACAGCCCGCAGGGCGAGCGGTCCCCGCGAGAGCGGAACCCCGGCCCGGGGGAAAGCGGAACCCGGCCCGGGGAGCTCCCGGGCCGGGTTTCCGTGCATCGGTCGCCGTGTATCGCCGTGTATCAGCGGCCGTGCGTCGGTCGCCGTGCGTCAGTCCCCGCGCGGGTAGCCGATCAGATGGATCCGCTCCTGCCGGTCCGTCCAGCGGAACACCCCGACCCCGGTCGTCTCGACCACCGGCAGCCGCGCGTTGCGCGACAGCGAGTCGGTCGTCCAGGTCGTGAAGTCCATCGAGACCGGCAGCCCGCCCCCGGCCAGCGCGTCCGACGCGTCACGCGCGTTGGTCGCCCCGTAGGCGATGCCGTCGTCCGTCACCGTGGCGAGGGTCAGATGGCTCGAACCGTCGTCGTCCTCGAAGCAGAACCCCTTCTTCGCCTCCAGGTCGAACGCGAGGTTCCCGGCGATCAGATAGCCGCCCGAGGGGGACAGGACGGCCTGCGGATAACGGCCGGGCTTTATGGCGGGCTTGTGGCACTCCACCGAGACCAGCGGCTTCCCGGTCAGCGAGTCGTGCACCGTCCACAGCTCGTGCGTGGCCGCCCGCTTCGACTTCTTGTCGAGCGTCCACTTCGCCAGCACCTGGCCCGGCGTCACGGACGTCGGAACACCGCTGAGCCTGTCGACACCCTTGGGCGCGACATTCCGGCTGAACCAGCCGTCGCGCGTCCAGAACTCCCGTACGCCGCTCACCAGCAGGCCCTGCGTGGTCTGGCCCCGTACCTCCGTGAGCTGCTTGCAGGTCTTGCAGTCCTTCGGATACTTCAGCTCCGCGGCGGGGACCTTCGTCACCGTGCCCGTGATCGGGTCGACGAGCGCGCTGTTCGCCTTGCCGTCACTGATCACGATGTCCGGGCCGGTGGCGGTGATGTCCGGAGAACCGGACCACGGCACCTCGATACGCCGCCGGGTGCCGTCCGTCACCGCGTACACATCCATGGAGACGAAGGTGTCGGAGGGCGAGAGCCCGTCGCCGACCTTCCCGTAGGACCAGGTCACGAAGTACTGCCGGTCGTTCTTGGTGACGGTCAGCAGATTCGGGTAGTGCAGGGGGTCCGGCGGTCGCCAGGCCTGGCCGCGCCACCCCAGTTCACCGGTCGCCGTGTCGACGGTGCGCAGCCGGTAGCGGTTCTCGGCGGACTTCTCCAGGTAGGCGAGCCGGCCCGTCGCGTAGGAGACCGCGACGTCGGGCGAGGAACCGATGATCTCCCAGCCGCGGTCGGTCGTGTAATCGGGCGGGGCGGTGAGCCGGGTCACCGGACCCGCGCTCGGCAGGACGGATCTCTTCGGCTTGGCGCCGCTCTTGGCTCCGTCCTTGTCGCTCTTGCCGCCGCCGCAGGTCGCCAGCAGGAGCAGCAGGGCGAAAAAGAACACCCCACCGACCAGGGCCAGCCGCACAATCCGTTGTCTCATGGCTCTCCCGATGGACAATCCTGATCTCGCGCGGGTCAGCGTAGCAACAGCCTCGGAACGATGAGGAGTTCGGCCGGGTCGCTGTTGTGTACCGGTTCCGTGGAGGCGAAGCGGAATACGGCCGGGCCGCCACATCCGCCTACAATTCGCCGGTGAACGTCACCCTCCCCACCGCGGAATCCCTGCGCTCGGCCCTGGCCGGGCTGCTCGACGGGCTGCCGCCCAAGCAGGCCGCGCAGGCCGTCGACCGGCTGATCGCCAGTTACCGCGGCACCACGCCCACCGACGCCCCGGTCCTGCGTGACCGCTCGGACGTCGCCGCGTACGCCGCGTACCGGATGCCCGCCACCTTCGAAGCGGTACGGTCCGCCCTCGCCGCGCTGTGCGACGCGGCACCGGAGTGGGTGCCCGCCACCCACACCGACATCGGGGGCGGTACGGGCGCGGCGAGCTGGGCGGTCGCCGGGGCCTGGGAGGGGCCGGCGACGACCGTCCTGGACTGGGCCGAGCCCGCGCTGGAGCTGGGCCGCGAGCTGGCGGGACTGTCGGGCGTCCCGGCGCTGCGCGGCGCCCGTTGGGAGAAGGCCAGGATCGGCGCGGCGCTGGAGCTGGCCCCCACGGACCTGGTGACCGTCTCCTACGTGCTCAAGGAGCTCACCGAGCTGGCCAGGACCGAACTCGTCGACGTGGCGGCGGCCGCCGCACAGGCCGTGGTGATCGTGGAACCCGGCACACCCGACGGCTACGCCCGGATCATCGAGGCCCGCGACCGGCTGATCGCGGCCGGGCTGACCGTGGCGGCACCCTGCCCGCACAGCGCCGCCTGCCCCATCGAGCCGGGCACGGACTGGTGCCACTTCTCGGCGCGGGTCAGCCGCTCCTCGCTGCACCGGCGGGTGAAGGGCGGCTCGCTGAGTCACGAGGACGAGAAGTTCAGCTACGTCGTCGCGACGCGTTTCCCCGTCCTGCCGGTCGCCGCACGGGTCATCCGCAAGCCGCAGATCCGCAAGGGCCAGGTGCTGCTGGAGCTGTGCACGCGGGACGAGGGCCTGGCCCGCTCCACGGTCACCAAGCGGCACGGGGAGCTGTACCGGGCGGCCAGGGACATCGCCTGGGGCGACGCCTGGCCGCCGGCCGACACGGAGTAGTCCCTCAGCCCCGCAGCTCCTGTGTGCAGCACTTCACGCTGCCGCCGCCCTTGAGCAGCTCGCCCAGGTCCATCGGGACCGGCTCGAAGCCCCGCTCCCGCAGCGGGTCCAGCAGCCCCGTCGCGGCCTGCGGCAGCAGCACATGACGCCCGTCGCTGACCGCGTTCAGCCCGAACGCCGCCGCGTCCGCCTCCCGGGCGATCAGCGCGTCCGGGAAGAGCCGGGCCAGCACGGACCGGCTGCCGGGCGAGAAGGCACCCGGGTAGTACATGATCTCGTCGCCCGCCTCGTCGAGCACGCACAGGGCCGTATCCAGGTGGTAGTAGCGCGGGTCCACCAGATCGAGGCCGATGACCGGCCGCCCGAAGAACTCCTGGGCCTCGTCGTGCGAGAGCGGGCTGGACCGGAAACCGCGCCCGGCCAGGAGGTACGTGGAGGTGACCGCGAAGTCGCCCTCGCCCTCGTTGACATGGTCCGGTTCCAGGATCTCGGTGAAGCCGTGCTCCCGGAACCAGTCGCGGTGGGCCTCGGCCTCCGCGAACCGCTCCCGGTAGGCGAACAGGGCGCCGAGCACCCGCCCGTCGATCACGGTGGCGCCGTTGGCGGCGAAGACCATGTCGGGCAGGTCGGGGCGCGGGGTGAGCAGCTCGACGGTGTGGCCGAGCGCGCGGTAGCGGTCGCGCAGGTCCTCCCACTGGGTCTGCGCCAGCGGCAGGTCGACGGGTTTCGAGGGGTCCATCCACGGGTTGATGGAGTACGTGACCCTGAAGTGGGAAGGGGCGCACATCAGGTAGCGACGAGGGGTGGCGTCACGGTTCAACTGGGGCTCCTCACGAACGGCGGCCGGGGCCGCGGAACGGTGGGATACGCACGGTCTGCGCGTGAGCCCATGGTGCGCCGTGCCGGGCCGATCCCGCAGCTGACCGATCGGGTGGTTCACCCGGGGATCGCGGGACAGCCCTGTGGACGGACAAGACGATACGTATCGACTTGCGAGCGATAGATTGGCCGGATGGCATCCCACAAGGCTCCCGACTCCAGTCGCCGCAGCGACCGCTCCCGCCGGGCGATCCACGACGCCGCTCTCGCGCTCGTCGGGGAGATCGGCTACGGGAAGACGACCATCGAAGGTATCGCCGCCCGCGCCGGAGTGGGCAAGCAGACGATCTACCGCTGGTGGCCCTCCAAGGCGGCCGTCCTGCTGGAGGCGTACCTCGACCTCCAGAACCGGCTGTCGGAGCAGGCTTCCGGGCAGGCTTCCGAACACGAGGCGGGCCAGGCGGGCCAGGCGGGGGAGCGGGCTTCGGGACAGGCGGGCGAGGCGCCGTACGGGATTCCTGACACCGGCGACCTGGCCGCCGACCTCAAGGCCGTACTGCGGGCCACCGTCGACGAGCTGAACGACCCGGTGACCGAGGCGCCCACCCGGGCACTCGCCGCCGAGGGCATCGTCGATCCGGTGCTGGGCGCCGAATTCGCCGAGAAGCTGCTCGAACCGCAGATCGGGCTCTATGTCACACGGCTGCGGGCCGCGCAGCGGGCGGGCCACGTGCGCGCCGACGTCGATCCCCGGGTCGCCGTGGAGCTGCTGATCGCCCCGCTGGCCCACCGCTGGCTGCTCAGCTACCTTCCGCTCACCCACGACTACGCCGATTCGGTCGTCGACCACGCCCTGCGGGGACTGTCCTCGGACGCTTGATCGATATCCGGTATGTGGTGACATCGGGCGTGATGGTGCTCACTCGGTGCAGTGGTCCCCGGCCCCGCTGGTGAACTCTGGCCACCCGAGGCGCAGGATGGTGGGACCATGGATGAGTAACGCTGAGGTGAGGGGATAGATGGGCGCCGATTCCGGCCGCTATCGCGGCACAGAGAGCAGGATCTCCCAGTGGCTGCGGCGACGACCCAAACCGCAGCGGGCCGAAGCCGACGACACGGACCGGGTGGCGCTGCTCCTCGCCGTCGCCGAGGCGGGCATGCCGATCTCGCCCGCCGCCCATCCCAATGGATACCGATGTTCGTGCGAACGCGTCGGCTGTCCCACCCCCGCCCGGCACCCCATCTCCTTCGCCTGGCAGACGCAGTCGACCACCGACCGCGCACAGATCGAGCGCTGGGCCGACAGCCAGCCGCTGGCCAACTTCATCACCGCGACCGGCATGATCCACGACGTCCTGGACGTCCCGCTGACCGCCGGCCGGGAAGCTCTGGAGCGTCTCCTCGCCGCGGGCATCGACGTCGGCCCCGTCGCCCAGTCCGGTGAGGACCGGATGCTCTTCTTCACCGCCACCCGGGGTACCCCGGCGGACGAGGACGAGTGGTGGCCCTGCGAGCTGGACTGCCACCCCGAGACGATGGACGAGCACCCCGGGCTGCGCTGGCACTGCCGCGGCAGCTATGTGCTCCTGCCGCCCGCCCGGCTCCCCGGTGAGCTGGACGTGCACTGGGTACGGGGCCCGGAGCACGAGCTCCCCGACCCGCTGACCCTGCTGGAGACGCTGACCGACGCCTGCGCGAGCTACGCGCACAGCGCCGAGCAGAGCGACCTCGACCACGATTCGGTGGCCTGGCCGCTGAGCCGCTGAGCGCCGTGGCACGGCCGCCCGCCGTCGGACCGGCGGGCGGATCGGCGGCCGGATCGGCGCTCGTGGCCGTTACGAACCCTGCGCCGACGTCAGACCCGGCAGCCGGTTCAGCACGCGCACCTTGCCGCCGGAGTCCCCGCCGCCGCGCTGGGGGACGTACACCAGCTGGCTGGAGACCCGCTCCTTGGTGAGGCTGCTCCTCACCTCACCGGTCAGCAGCGCCTCCACGTCCGAGTTGACCTCCGGCCGCAGCCCCTTCGCCGCGGTCTGCCGCTCGAAGTGCTTGCTGCTGAAGAAGACCAGGGCCCCGCCGTCCTCGGTGGCCAGACCGAGCGGTGCGTACGTCCCGCTGTCCAGCGCCCGGTCGACGTACTGGTACGAGAAACCCGCCCGGCGCGTGGTCCTGCGCGTCTCCCGCCAGCCCGAGGTCGTCGACCCGGGGGCGAAGACATCCGGCTCGCCGTCCTTCAGATAGCCCGTGTACGTCGTGCTCAAGTCCTCGGGCGCGACGGCCAGTTCGTTGTCGCCCGACTGCGCGGGCGACGCGAAGCCGTCCGCGTCCAGGCGGAACTCCGGGACCTGGGACGGAGCGACGACCGCCAGATAGGACGCCTTCCACAGCGCGTCGGGGCCCGTCTTCACGAACACCACGAGCCAGCGGGTGTCCAGCTTCCCGGTGTCCCGGTCACGGTTGGAATCGGTGTCCGCGAGGAACCAGCGCGGCCAGCCGGCCTTCTTCGGGATCGTGTACGCGGCATCCGTCAGCTCCAGCGGCGAGTGATGCGTGTTGCCGTCCGGATTGTTCTTCTGCCGCGCCTTCAGGCCCGCCTGATTGATCGCGCCGAGCGAACCCGTCACCCGGTCCGCGTCCAGCGCCGGATCGTACGCCTTGTCCGCCTTGTTGTAGGCGTCCGTGAAGTCCTTGAGTGCCTGTGCGGCCTCAGACTTCGTCGCTCCCGGCAGCACTTCCAGCTCGCCGTGCACCGTCACGCAGCCGCTCGCGCCCACGCTCAGCACCGTCGCTGTCGCGAGCCCCGTCGCCAGTCGCCCCAGCCTTCTCATCCGTTGCCTTCTGCGCCTTCTGATCCGTCGCCCGCACTGACCGTCCGAACCCTACCGGGGCGAGGAACAGCGCGAGGGTGGGGATGAGATACAGCGCCCACACCGTGACCTGAAGCACGGTCGGATCGGGCTGGAAGTTGAACACGCCCTTCAGCAGCGTGCCGTACCAGCTGTCCGGCGGAATCGTGGCGCTGATGTCGAACGCCTTGTTCCGCAGCCCGCCCAGGAACTCGGCCTCCTGGAGGTCATGAACGCCGTACGCGAGCACGCCCGCCGCCACCACGACCAGCATCCCGCCGGTCCAGGTGAAGAACTTCGCCAGGTTGATCCGCAGCGCACCCCGGTAGAACAGCCAGCCCAGCACGATGGCGGTGGCGATCCCCAACAGCACCCCGATCAGCGGCTCGGAGGACCCCTCGCCACTGGCCCGCACCGACGCCCACACGAACAGGGCGGTCTCCAGGCCCTCGCGGCCCACCGCCAGGAACGCGGTGGCGACCAGCGCGCCGGTGCCCATCGCGAGCGCCGCGTCGAGCTTGCCGTGCAGTTCCTTCTTCAGATGCCGCGCGGTGCGCCGCATCCAGAACACCATCCAGGTCACCAGGCCGACGGCGACGATCGACAGGGAGCCGCCGAGCAGCTCCTGCGCCTCGAACGTCATCTCCTGCGAGCCGAACTCCAGCGCGGCGCCGAAGGCCAGCGAGATCGCCACGGCGATCCCGATGCCTCCCCACACCGGGCGCAGCGCGTCCCTGCGGTCCGTCTTGACGAGGTAGGCGACCAGGATGCACACGACGAGGCTGGCTTCGAGCCCCTCGCGCAGGCCGATCAGATAGTTGCCGAACATGCCGGTCCTTCCACTGTGTCAGTCACGTGCGCCGGTCAGGAGAAAAGTGCCCGGCCCCACCAGTCGTCCTTGTCGCGGACGCCCGGCGGGACGGCGAAGTGCGCCGAACCCACGTGCTGGATGTACTCGTTGAGCGCGTCGTGCGCCGCGAGGCCGCGCTGCACCGGAAGGAAACCCGTGCGGACGTCGCGCTGGTAGGCGAGGAAGAACAGACCGGCGTCCAGCCTGCCCAGACCGTCCGTACCGTCGGTGAAGGAGTAGCCGCGGCGCAGGATCGTCGCCCCGCCGTTCGTGTCCGGGTGGGCCAGGCGTACATGCGCGCTCGGCAGCATCGCCTTCAGGAACGGCTCGTCGCGTTCCTTCGACCTGCCGACCGGGGCGCCCTCGCCCTTGTCCCGGCCGAAGATGTCCTCCTGCTCCTGGAGCGGGGCGCGGTCCCAGGTCTCGATGTGCATCCGGATGCGCCGGGCGACGAGATACGAACCGCCCGTCATCCACCCGGCGTTGTCCTTCGGGCCGACCCACACATGCTTGTCCAGCGCGGCGGAGTCGGTGCCGGAGATGTTCCGGGTGCCGTCCTTGAACCCCATCATGTTGCGCGGGGTCTGCGCGTCCGGCGTCGTCGAGGACGTCTTGCCGAAGCCCAGCTGCGACCAGCGGATCGCGGTGCGGCCCATGCCGATCCTGGCGAGGTTGCGGATGGCGTGCACCGCGACCTGCGGGTCGTCCGCGCACGCCTGGACGCACAGGTCGCCGCCGCTGCGGGCGGCGTCCAGGTTGTCCCCGGGGAACGCGGGCAGATCCACGAGCGCCTCTGGCCGCTTGTCCTCCAGACCGAACCGGCCCGCGGCGAACAGCGAGGGCCCGAAACCGATGGTGAGCGTCAGCCGGGACGGCTGGAGCCCCAGCGCCTCGCCCGTGTCGTCCGGCGGGGCCTCGGCGAGCCCGCCGTACGCCCCGTCACCGACCGGCCGCCCGGCCGTCATCCGCTCCGCGGCCCGCGTCCACTCCTTGAGCAGCGCGGCCAGCTCG
This sequence comes from Streptomyces sp. NBC_01433, assembly GCF_026340105.1. NCBI lineage: Bacteria > Bacillati > Actinomycetota > Actinomycetes > Kitasatosporales > Streptomycetaceae > Streptomyces > Streptomyces sp. NBC_01433. The sequence goes on from NZ_JAPEPM010000001.1 coordinate 4,617,349, forward strand.
GCCGGGTCCTTCGTCGTCACGTCGAACGCGGCGAAATGCAGCCTGTCCTGTACGGCGGTGGCGATACCGGCCTGGTGCGCCCCGTGGAACGGCACCGCGGCCCCGCTCTCCGCGGCGGGCTCGCCGCCCCCGCCGGAGCGCACCGCGGCGACCGCGCCGCCCGCCGCGACGGCGCCGAGCGCCAGCCCGGCACCGCCCCAGCCCAGCAGGGCGCGGCGGGAGGGGCTGACGCTCTCCGGCTCAGGGGTGCTCCGGGGCTCAGGGGTGCTCTGGGTGTCCTCGGACATGGCGGGAGCCTCCTCGAACCCTCGGTTACTTCGTGACCGCGGCGGCCAGCTTGGACAGCGGCTCGGCGAGCGCGTTGACCGCGTCCGAGAGCTCCTTGCGGTCCGCCTTGCCGACCTTCTCGTACGAGGTGAACTCGTAGGACGTCTTGTCCGCGCGGTACTTGTCCAGCAGCGTGTTCAGCGCCGCGAACTGCTTGTCCAGCGAGGCGGTCAGCGCCGCGTCGTTCTTGGCGGCGATCGGCTTCAGCAGCTCGTACGACTTCTCCGCGCCCTCGACGTTCGCCTTGAAGTCGACGAGGTCGGTGTGGCTGTAGCGCTCCTCCTCACCGGTGACCTTGCCGGTGGCGACCTCGTCGAGGAGCTCCTTGGCGCCGTTGGCCATCGAGGTCGGGGTGATCTCGGCCTTGCCGACCCGGTTCTGCCAGTCGACCAGGTCCTTGTGGAGGACCGGGGCCAGCGCCTTCTCCTCGGCGCCCAGCTTCTTGTCCTGCCACAGCGCCTTCTCCAGGCGGTGCCAGCCGGTCCACTTCTGGCCGTCCTCCAGGCCGTCCTCGCGGACGTCGACCTTCGGGTCGATGTCGCCGAACGACTCGGCGACCGGCTCGGTGCGCTCCCAGCCGATACGGGAGTCGGCGTACGCCTTCTTCGCGGCCTCGATGTCGCCCGCGGCCACCGCGTCCGTGAAGACCTTGACCTTCGGCAGCGTCTCGTCGGCCTGCGCCTGCACATAGGTGCGGTATCCGGCGACGGCCTTGTCCATCTCCGGGCTGCGCTTGGCCGCGGTGCCGCCGGTGACCTCGATCTTCTGCCGGATGCCGTCGCCCTTCATGCCGGGCTTGCAGGCGATCTCGTACGAACCGGCCTTCACCTCGGCGGTGATCTTCGCCTTGGTGCCGGGGCCGATGTTCTCCCGCTCGGTCACGATGCGGTCGTCCGGGAAGAGCACATAGACCTCGGTGACCTTGGACCCCTTGTTCTCCACGGCCAGTTCGACATGACCGGCGGGGAGCTTCGTCTTCGAGACCTCGCAGGCGTCGTCCTTGGCGACGACCCGGACGGCGTCGTCGGCCTTGCCGTCGCTCTTCTCGGCGCAGCCCGTGACGGCGGTCAGAGCGGCCACGGTCGCGGCAGCGGTGACGACGGAGAAACGAACGGCTCGCATGCGGGCTCCACGGAGAGGAAGGAGAACGGGAAGGAAAGGGCCGGACAAAGTCGGGTGAGGCGGACCTAACTTAACCGAGCCTTACCTGACCGATACCCCGCTGTGCAGTGATTCAGCTCTCACCCTTCGCGGGGGAGAACGGGCCGGTCACAGGTGACCCTCGAACGACCCACGCGCAGGTCAAGTGCTGGTCAAGAGGTCCGTTCCGGTACGACGAGGGGCACCCCGGTCCGGGGGTGCGGGAACACCTCCACCGGCTGCCGGTAGACCTCGCCGAGCAGCTCGCCCGTGAAGATCCCGGCCGGTGGACCGGTCACCGCGATCCGCCCCTCGCGCAGCACCGCGGCCCGGTCCGCGTACGCCGCGGCGAGCCCCAGGTCGTGCAGCACGACGACGACCGCGTCCCCCGCGGCGGCCCGCTCGCGGCAGATCCGCAGCACCAGTTCCTGGTGGCGCAGATCGAGCGCGGCGGTCGGCTCGTCGAGCAGCAGCAGCGGGGCCCGCTGGGCCAGCACCCGGGCCAGCGCGACCCGGGCCCGCTCACCGCCCGACAGCGCGGAGAACGGGCGGCCGGCGAACCCGGTGACCTCGGTGGCCGCCATCGCCGCCGCCACCGCCGCGTCGTCCTCGTCCTCCCGGTCCGTGCCCGCCCAGGGCGCCCGCCCCATCCGTACGACGTCCTCGACCGGGAAGGGGAAGGACAGCACGGCGGACTGCGGCAGCACCGAGCGGCGCAGGGCCAGTTCGGGCGCCGACCACTCGGTGACCGGGCGGCCGTCGACGCGGACCTCGCCGGTCCCGGCGGGCAGATCGGCGGCCAGGGCCGCCAGCAGCGTCGACTTGCCGGCGCCGTTCGGACCGACGAGTGCCACCACCTCGCCCGCGTGGGCGGTCAGATCGATGGAGTCGAGCACCGGCCGCTGCCCCAGCCGGACGGACAGGGCGACGGCTTCGGCGACCGGCGAACCGGGGGCGACGGGGACGGGCAGCCGACGGCCGCGTACCGCGAACGGATTTCTCGGCATCCTCATGCCCAACCACCTTGCTTACGACGGGTCCTGCGCAGCAGCCAGAAGAAGAACGGGCTGCCGAAGAGCGCGGTCAGCACACCGAGCGGCAGCTCGGCGGGGGCGGCCACGGTCCGGGCCGCGAGATCGCCCACCACCAGCACCAGCGCACCGCCCAGCGCGCTGCCCGGTACGAGGAAGCGGTGCCCGGGGCCGTTCGCCATCCGCAGCAGATGCGGCACGAGCAGGCCGACGAAGGAGATGATCCCGGCGACGGCGACCGCGGCGGCGGTCAGCAGCGCCACGACGAGGACCAGGACGACCCGCAGCCGCTCGACATCCACCCCCAGGTGCCGGGCGGGCCGTTCGCCGAGCGCGAGCAGATCCAGTTTGCGGGCGTAGAACGGCGCGACGATCAGGCCGAGCGCCGCACACGGCAGTACGGCGAGCACCTTGGGCCAGGTGGCCTGGGCCAGCGAGCCGAGCTGCCAGAAGGTGATCTGGCTGACCTGCGCGTTGTCCGCGAAGAAGATGAACAGGCCGATCAGCGCGCCCGCGAAGGCGTTGACTGCGATCCCGGTGAGGATCAGCGTCACGACCTCGGTCCGGCCGCCGGAGCGCGACAGCGCGTACACGAGCAGGACGGTCACGAGCCCGGCGACGAACGCGCAGACGGTGATGGTCCAGTTGCCGAAGAAGCTGAGGCCCAGCGAGATCGAGGCGACCGCGCCGACCGCCGCGCCCGCGGAGATCCCGATCACTCCGGGCTCGGCGAGCGGGTTGCCGAACACGCCCTGCATCAGCGCGCCCGCGCAGCCGAGGGACGCGCCGACGAGCAGGGCGAGGACGACCCGGGGCAGCCGTACGTTCCACAGGACGCTCTCGCCGACCCGGTCCAGCGCGTGGCCGCCGAGCCCGATCCGGTGCTGGACGGAGGCGAGGACATCGTCGAGGGGAATGCTGTACGCGCCGAGTCCGGCGGAGAGCAGAGCACCGGCGAGCAGGGCGAGCGACAGCCCGACGGTGAGCGTGAACGCGTTGCCGCGCGTGGCCCTGGCGCCGCCCTTCGGGGCCGGTGGAGCGGTTGGGGTCCCAGGTGCGGCCGGGGCTCGGCGTGCGTCCGGGGGCGGGGGCGCGGCCGGGGTGTCGTGCGCCGCGGTGGCTTCGGCGCGTTCTCCGTACGAGGTGGTCACTTGCCCTTCCCGCCCTTCGGGTAGAGCTGCTCCACGAGTTCGGCGAGCACCCGGTCCGTGCGGGGCCCGTAGTTCAGCAGGACGCCGTCGTCGATCGAGACGATCCGGCGGTCCAGTCCGGCCGGGGTCTCGGCGACGCCGGGGATCTTCACCAGCCCGTCGACCCCGCCGACCGACGTGAGTCCCTTGCTCATCACCAGGATCGCGTCGGGCGCGGCTTTGGCGAGCGCCTCACTGGTGATGGCGGTGAAGTCCTTCTCCAGCCCGGACGCCTTCCCGGCGTCGACGGCGCCCGCCGCCTCCAGCAGCGAACTCGCTCCCGACTCCCGGCCGCCCAGCAGATAGACGGAGGCCGATCCCCGCAGATAGAGGAACGCGACCCGGGGCTTCTTTCCGTCCTCGTGGGCGGGGACGGACTTCTGCACGGCGTCGATACGGGCCTGGGTGCGTGTCCTCAGTTCGGTACCCGAGGAGGGCACACCCAGCGCGGCGGCCACGGTGTCGATCCGGCGGCCGACATCGGCGAGTTCCTTGGCCGCGTCGACGACCACCAGCGGGATACCGGCGTCACGGATCTGGCCGATCGCCTCGCTCGGTCCCGTCGTGGTGTCCGCGAGGACCACGGTGGGCCTCAGCGAGAGCACGCTCTCCGCCGAGACGTCATGGGCGCGCGTCACCACGGGCAGCTTCTCGGCCTGTTCGAACGTGGCGGTGATGTCGCGGGCCACCACCTGTTCGCCGAACCCGAGCGTGAAGACGATCTCGCTCAGGGAGCCGGTCAGCGGCACGATCCGGTCGGTGGAGGTGAGGGTGACATCGGCACCGTCCGCCGACCGCACCGTCACCGGCATCCGTGGTGCGGGCGCGGTCGCGAGGGGCTCGACCCGGTCGACGGTCGCGGCAGGGGTGCCGGACCCGGCAGCCCCGGCGGAGGCTCCGCCGGCGGGCCCTGCCGTACCGACGCAGCCGGTCAGGACCAGCGCGAGGGCCACGACGGCGGTGAGGGCGGCGCCCACCCGGCCGGGGGCGTGCCCGCGAGGTCCCCTCGGGGCGTAGTCCTGCGAGAAGCGCACGGGGCACCGTCCTGTCGTTCCGAGGTGTGCGGTTGATGGTTCTTCATGAGGTCCTGCGAACTATGCGGAGGAAGGGGTTCCGGCATCAGCTGAACTTAGCTTAGGTTAGCCTTACCTCACTCGCTAGACCTCGGAGGGGTCCTCATGCTGCCGTCCCGATCTGCCCGTGCGCTCGCCGTAGCGCTCCTCGCGGTGTTGCCCGGAGCGCTGCTCCCGGCCTCCTCCGCGCAAGCGGCGAGCCGCACGGTGCAGGGCGGCCGACTGGACTGGGGCATCAAGTCCTCCTTCCAGAGCTACGTCACCGGGCCCATCGCGGGCGGTAGTTGGAGCCTGACCGGAGGCGCCGCCACGGTCGGCGGAAGTCAGTTCCGCTTCCACTCCGCCACTGGTTCCTACGACCCGTCGAGCGGCGCCCTCAGCTCCGGCTTCTCGGGCGGGGTGCACTTCACCGGCCACAAGAAGGCCGGCGGCGGTAACGAGCTCGACCTCACCATCAGCCGGCCCACCGTCAGGATCAGCGGGGGCGGCGGCACCGTCTACGCCGACATGGTCAGCAAGGAGCGGGGGAGCGGCCGGGTCACCTCCGCCGCCCAGGTCCCGCTCGCCACGCTCGGGCTCTCCGGGATCGACATGAAGGGCGGCTCCACCCCCATCGCCCTCAACAACGTCCCGGCGACGCTGACTTCGCGGGGCGCCAAGGCGTTCGCCGGTTACTACACGGCCGGTACACCCCTCGACCCGATCAGCCTCTCCGTCGACACGACCGGTCCCGCCGCGAAGCGGGACGACCCGAAGTCCTCCACGCCGTCGTCCCCGAAGAAGCCGGCCGACAAGAGGGAGAAGGCGGGCCGCTTCGAGGACGCCGCCGTCGACTGGGGCGTACGCCGTACCTTCCGCGAGTACGTCACCGGGGACATCGGCCAGGGGAAGTGGTCCCTGGCCGACGGTGCCCGGGACGGCGGGGCGTTGTTCCGTTTCCCGGCGGGCAAGGGCACGTACGACGCGAAGAAGCAGACCCTGGACGCCGGGTTCACGGGCAGCGTCCGCTTCACCGGCGCACATGAACTCGACCTGAAGCTGGCCGGGATCGCCGTCGAGGTGGCCTCGGGCAAGGGCACGCTCTCGGCGGATGTCACGAGCGGGGGCACCACCCGCGAGGACGTCCCGCTGATCACCTTCACCGCCGGGGACTTCGCGCCGAAGAACGGGCTCGCCGCCCTCACCGAGGCGCCCGCGACCCTCACCGCGGACGGTGCCGAGGCGTTCGGCGGCATGTACAAGGCGGGTACCGCGATGGACCCGGTGTCGCTCGCCGTCGCCGTCGACGAGAAGGCACAACTGCCCGCCCTGCCCGACCTGGGCAGCGAGGCGAAGCCCTCCGCAGGGCCCGCGAAGAAGGCCGCGGCCTCCACCGCGCCGGTGGCAGCCGCAGCGGACCCGGGCACGGGCACCGGAACGTATCTCGCCATCGGCGGCGGCGCGGTGCTCGTCGCGGCGGCCGGTGTGCTGTACGCGGTCGGCCGCCGCCGATCCGGCCGGACCTCCTAGCCCCCGCACCTCTCCTGGTCCCCGCTCCTCCTCCCGGTCCCCGCGGCCCCGCACCTTTCACGGTCCCGCAGCCTCCGCCGCTCACACAGTCCCCATAGCTCTCACCGCCCCGTAGCTCCGAAGTCCGTAGCTCCGTAGGACCTTTACGGCCTCGTGGCCCCCGCAGGTCACCCCCGCCCCCCTTCCTCCCTTTTCTCCCCTCTCCCCGTTCTCCCGCACCCCCTTCCCGACCAAGGAGACCCACCACCATGGCAGCCACCCGCCGCCCCATAGCCCTCGCCGCCGCCGTCGCCACGGCAGCCGCCCTGGGCGCGACCTTCGCCCTCCCCGCGCTCGCCGCCGACAGCACCGCGGCCAAGGACGGGGCCGCCGCAGCCGCGGCCCCGACGATGGAACTGAAGGACGGCACGCTGGACTGGGGCTTCAAGGAGTCCTTCCGCAAGTACCTCGCCTCCCCGTTCTCGGGGGGCAGGATCACGGTCACGGGCGGCGCCGAGCAGGCCGCGGGCAACGGTGTGTTCACCTTTGTCAACGGCAAGGGCACCTACGACATGACCACCCACGGCACCGACACGGCCTTCGAGGGCGGGGTCAACTTCTACGCCCACAAGGGCGCCCTGGACATCACGCTCTCGGACGTGAAGCTCTCCACGGCCGGCAAGGGCGGCGCGATCACCGCCGATGTGAAGACCCCCGAGGGCACCAAGAACGACGTCGCCGTCGCCGCCCTGGACCTGTCGGCCGTGCGGCCGGGGCAGGGCGCGGGCGGTGCGATGGTCTTCAAGGACATCCCGGCCACGCTGACGAAGGCGGGCTCCGAGGCGTTCAACGGCCAGTACAAGGAGGGTGACGCCCTCGACCCGGCCACGCTCACGGTGAAGGCGGTCGCCGCGCCGCCGACCGGGAAGCCCACCGTCCCGCCGACGGGGAAGCCGACCGGGAAGCCCACGGAGCAGCCCACCGGGAAGCCCACCGAAAAGCCGACCGGGAAGCCCACCACGCCGCCGACCGGGAAGCCGACGGCGAAGCCGTCCTCCACCGCCACCGCGCCGGTCACGAACCCGGGCGCGGTCCTCGACGGAACCCTGAACTGGGGCGTCAAGAAGTCCTTCCGCACGTACGTCACCGGCCCGATCGCGCACGGCAAGGCCGAGACGAGCGGCGGCGCCACCGCCTCCGGCGACGGGTACCGCTTCGGCGGCGCCACCGGACGCTTCGACGCCGGCAAGAAGACGCTCGACGCCGAGTTCGACGGCAAGGTCCGCTTCCTGGGCCACAAGGAGGGCGACGCCTACACGCTCGACCTCTCGCTCGCCAACCTGGAGATCCGGGCGAACGGGACCTCCGGCAAGCTGATCGCCGATGTCTCGACCAAGGACCGGGAGACCAAGAAGGTCACTCGGTACACCGATCTGTCCGTCGCCGACCTGAAGCTGCCCGCCGGTGCCCTCACCGCGAAGGACGGCGTCGTGAACCTCTCGGGCATCCCGGCGACCCTCACCGCCGACGGCACCAAGGCATTCGGCGGCATGTACGCCAAGGGCGAGCGGCTCGACGCACTGACCGTCGCGGTCGCCCTCGACAAGAACGCCCAGCTGCCGGGCGGCTCGGGCGGCGCGGCCGGTTCGGGCTACGCCGGTGGTACGGGCTCCTCCACCACCGGCGGCTCCGACACCGGTTCCTCCACCACCGGCGGCGCGGTCGGTGGCGGCGGCACGGTGGGCGGCGCGGGAGCGCTGGCCTCCACCGGCTCCGACCTCCCGACCGGCGCCCTGTTCGCCGCCGCGGGCGTCGTCGTGGCGGCCGGTGCCGGAGTCGTGATCGCGTCGCGCCGCCGCCGTACCGTCTGATCCGTCCAGCACACGTCCCAGCCCCGTCAGGGCCGTACCGGCGATACGCCACCGGTACGGCCCTGGCGGGGTCGAGGGCGCCCGCACGGTGCTTGAATGCGCACGTGAACGACTTCGACGTACCCGCGGGCATCGACGTACTACGGGTGTTCTGCGGCCCGGACGGCCGGCACGGCAACGCCCTCGGCGTCGTACGGGACGGGAGCGGTCATCCCGACGAGGCGTCCCGGCAGGAACTGGCCCGGCGGCTCGGCTTCAGCGAGACCGTGTTCGTCGATGATCCGGAGCGCGGGCGCGTCGAGATCTACACGCCGGGGCTGCGGTTGCCGTTCGCCGGACACCCGCTGGTCGGCACCGCCTGGCTGCTGGACCTGGAGGTCCTGGAACTGGCGGTCGGGGACGTGTTCGCCCGGCAGGACGGTGAGTTCACCTGGATCACCGCCCGCCCCGCATGGGCACCGCCGCGCATCCTGGAGCGGTACGGATCCGCCGCCGAGGTCGAGGCGCTGACCGGACCGCCGCCCGGCGAGGGCTGGGTCTACGTGTGGGCCTGGGAGGACGAGGCGGCGGGCCGGGTCCGGGCGAGGGCGTTCCCGCGCCGCGGCGACGGGATCGTGGAGGACGAGGCAACCGGGGCGGCGGCCCTGCTGCTCAGCGCGCGGCTCGGCCGGGCGCTGAACATCAGACAAGGACGCGGCTCCCAGATCCTCACAGCACCCGCGCCGGACGGCACGGTGGAGATCGGGGGCCGCGTCCTGCTGGCCGTTCGCGGCTGAGCCACGGGTCCTGCTCCGCGCCCGAGCGCGAGGATCTACGCGCTGAGCGGGAAGACCTCGCCCAGCTCCTGGAACACCGCGGTGTTCAGCGCGAAGGCGCGCTTGCACTCGTCGATGATGCGCTGCTTCTCCAGGTCGTCCGCGTTCACCGCGTCCAGCAGCTCGCGGTAACCCCGCTTGAACGCGGCCGGGTTGGGGATCTCCTCGAAGACGTAGAACCGCACGCCGTCACCCTTGCGCGCGAAGCCCCAGGTCTTCTCCGCCGTGTCACGGATGATCTGGCCGCCCGAGAGGTCACCGAGGTACCGGGTGTAGTGGTGCGCGATGTAGCCCGCGGGCCAGGTACGGGCGCACTCGGCGACCCGGTCGGCGTACGCGGCGGTCGCCGGCAGCGGCTCCAGGCCCTCGCGCCAGCCGGGGCCCGCCAGATGCGCCAGATCCCGCTCCAGCTCCGCACGGCGCATCAGCTCGGACTGTATGAACGGGCCGGTGACCGGGTCGGCGCGGAGCGCCTCCGCGCCCTCCTCCAGCGCGCGGTAGACGAACCACAGCTGCTCGGTGTAGCGCGTGTACGCGTCCACTCCGAGCCGTCCGCCGAGCATGTCGCTCATGAAGGTCGAGGTCTCCGCCTCGACGTGCTGCTCGTGAGACGCGGTGCGGATGAGCGTCGAGAAGGGGGTGGCGGTGGCGGTTGCGTCCAAGGCGGGCCTCCGGGGACCGAGGGGACGGGAAGTCCGATGACAGACGGAAAATACCGGCAGTCGCCGCCGCAACGCGTGCGGGCAGCGCTTGCCGATACGCCGATCCTCCTACTTAGGCTTACCTAAGTCAACTGGTTCCCGACTGCCTGTCGGTAAAAAGCGTACCCCCGGAACGAACCGGACGGGACGTTACGGAAGGGTAAGAATCTCCGCCCCGGTCTCCGTCACGACCAGCGTGTGCTCGAACTGCGCGGTCCGCTTGCGGTCCTTGGTCACCACGGTCCAGCCGTCGTCCCACATGTCGTACTCATGGGAACCCAGCGTCAGCATCGGCTCGATCGTGAACGTCATTCCGGGCCGCATGACCGTGGTCGCGTGCGGGCTGTCGTAGTGCGGCACGATCAGACCGGAGTGGAACGAGGAATTGATCCCGTGCCCCGTGAAGTCCCGCACCACCCCGTACCCGAACCGCTTCGCGTACGACTCGATGACCCGCCCGATCACATTGATCTGGCGCCCCGGGCGGACCGCCTTGATCGCACGGTTCAGCGACTCCCGGGTGCGCTCCACGAGCAGCCGGGACTCCTCGTCCACGTCGCCGCAGAGATAGGTGGCGTTGTTGTCGCCGTGCACTCCGTTGATGTACGCGGTGACGTCCAGGTTCACGATGTCGCCGTCGCGCAGCACCGTGGAGTCCGGGATGCCGTGACAGATGACCTCGTTGAGCGAGGAGCAGAGCGACTTCGGGAAGCCGCGGTAACCGAGCGTCGACGGGTACGCGCCGTGGTCGACCATGAAGTCATGGGCGACGCGGTCGAGTTCGTCCGTGGTCACGCCGGGGGCGATGTGCTTGGCGGCCTCCTCCATTGCCTGCGCGGCGATGCGTCCCGCGATCCGCATCCGCTCCACGGTGTCGGCGTCCTGGATCTCCGGGCCGGTGTACGGCGTAGGAGCCGGCTTGCCCACGTATTCGGGGCGCCGGATGTTTCCGGGTACGGAACGGACGGGAGTGAGCTCCCCTGGTACAAGCAGCGACTGGCCAGACATGCCAGCGAGTCTAACCAGCGTCCTTGGGGCAGCATGGCACCGAGGAAAGGAGCCTCTGATGGCCCTGTTCAAGAAGCGCACCGTCGGCAAACCGGGCGAGTGGTACTACTGCCTGGTGCACAAGAAGGTCGAGGAAGGCCCCGAATGCCCGGCGAAGGACCGGTTCGGCCCCTACGCCTCCCGTGAGGAGGCACAGCGCGCGATGGACACGGCGCAGGAGCGGAACCTGGAGTGGGAGACCGACCCCAAGTGGCACGACCGCACGGACGGCCCGTCGGCCCCGCCGAACTGATCCGCTCCGGCCCGAGGGAGCCCCTTGGGCAGCCCCCGGGGCGGGCGGATCCGCCCCGGGTCACGACGTTCGGGTTACGACGCCCGGGTGCACAGTGCCCGGGTCACGACGTCCCCGGTCGCGACGTTCCTGGTCACGGTGCCCCTGGTTACGACGTCACGCCCGCCGCCCGCCGCCGTATGGCGTCCTCGTCCGTCTCGGAGTCGTACTTGATCAGCTTCGGCAGCGCCGCCGCCAGCAGCGCGACCGAGGCGACGCAGGCCACCCCGCCCGTCCAGATGGCCGACCGCGTCCCGGTCCAGCCGGCCATCGCCCCGGCCCTGACCTGACCGAGCTGCGGACCGACGCTGTACGAGAGCACCTCGATGCCCGCGAGCCGTCCGCGCAGCTCCTCCGGAACGGTCTGGTTCCAGATCGTGGCGCGGCCCAGCCCGCTCAGCATGTCGCCCGCGCCCGCCACCCCCAGGCAGACCAGCACCAGCCAGATGTTGCTGAACCAGCCCGCCGCCGCGATGGCCAGCCCCCACGCCGCGGCACCGAACACCACGAACAGCCCGTGCCTGCGCACCCGTGAGGTCCAGCCGCTGGTCAGCCCCAGCACCAGCGAGCCGACCGACCCCGCCGCGTACATCAGGCCCAGCGACCACTCCGCGTCCAGCTCGTCCGCCAGGAACGGGAAGATCGTGTTCGGGAAGGCGAAGAGCATCGCCGCGAGGTCGATCGCGTACGTCCCCAGCAGTACCGGCCGGCTCCAGGCGTACCGCGCCCCCTCCGCGATCCCGCGCAGCGACGGCTTTGGCGCGTCGTGGGCGGGCGGCGCGGGTGCCAGGCGCAGACAGAGCAGGACGGAGACGGCGAACGTGACGACCGTGACCACGTACGCCGTGGCGTGTCCGGCATAGGCCACCACCAGACCCGCCAGCGCGGGACCGGCGATGGCGCCGACCTGCCAGCGCAGCGAGTTCAGCGCGGCGGCGGCGGTCTGCTGGTGGTGCGGCACGATCCGGGCCATCAGGGAGTCCAGCGCGGGCCGCTGGAGCCCGGCCAGCGCGGAGACCCCGCCGGCCACCACGTACAGCGGCCAGAGCAGCGGGTCCGGCAGCAGGGCGTTCACCAGCAGGATGCCGGCGAGCACCCCGAGCCCCGCCTCGGTGAGCAGAATGACCTTGCGCCGGTCCACGGCGTCGGCGAGCGCCCCGCCGTACAGGCCGAAGACGACCAGTGGAACCAGTTCCACCGCGCCCATCGCCCCGACCGCCAGCGGCGACCCGGTCATCTCCTTGATCTGGAGCGGCAGCGCGATCAGGGCCATGAAGCTGCCGAAGAAGGTGATCAGACCCTGGACCCACAGCAGCCGGAAATCGGCCGAGGAACGCCAGGGCGAGAGGTCGGGCAACAGCGCCAGGAGCCTGGCCGGGAGCGGGGAAGCCGGGGCGGCGGCGGGGGTATCCGAAGCGTCCGGGGCGTCCGGGGCGTCCGGGGCGTCCGGGCCGGGGGGATCGTGCGGGTCGGCCGGGGCGTCCGCGTCGGCCGGGGGAGTAGCTGAAGTCACAGAGGGTCATGCTCGGCCCTTTGGATGTTCTGCGCAAACCGGTTTACCAGCGGGCGGGCGGCGGCTCCGTCAGCCGGTCGGCCAGCCGGGAGAGCCGGTCCCGGAACGTCCGCCGACCACGCGGCGCCGCCCGGCCGTTCTCCCCGGCGGCCGCGCTCACCAGGTGCTGCACGGTGTCGAGGTCGACATCGTCACCGCCGCGGACCACGAGCGCCTCATGGGCCAGGCCCCGCACCTCCGGGTCCCCGCCGTCCAGCGTGAGCACCCTCGCCCCGGCCCGCCGCGCGTCGTGTACCCGCTCCAGCAGCCCGCCGTCCGGCCGCTCCGGCGCCACCATCAGCAGGGTCTCGCCCTGCCCGGCCGCCTCGATCCGGCCGAGGCCGACCGCCAGATGCGCGGGATCGCCCGGCTCCACCCGGTGGCGTACGAGCGTGGGGCGCAGCTCCGGCAGCCCCGACCAGGCGGACTCGTCGACCAGATGCGCCGCCAGATGCCACGGCTCGTACACCTCGGTCCCCACCAGCAGCAGTCCGCCGCCCTGCGGCCCGACGGACGAGCGCAGCGCCCCCGCGAACCGCCGGGTCGCCGCGGGCCACTCGGTCCCGGCGAGTACGTCACGGAGCAGGGCGACACGTACGGCATCCATGGCCCGGCATCATGCCCCAAGACCGGTCGCCCCGCTGTCGGTTGGCGCCGCCCCACCCGAAAGGGGCAGACGCGGAACGAGGGGGCCGTACGTCCGTCGGCGCGGGATTCCCCGTACTACCTGGCAGTAGGGTCGCCCTCATGACTACCCATGACAGCGGCAGCGCTCCCAAGCCCCCCGCCAAGGACCCCTGGGACCTGCCCGACGTATCCGCACTCACCGTCGGCGTGCTCGGCGGGACCGGTCCGCAGGGCCGCGGCCTCGCCTACCGCCTCGCCCGCGCCGGGCAGCGGGTGACCATCGGCTCACGCGACGCCGGACGGGCCGCCGCGGCCGCCGCCGAGCTGGGATTCGGCGTCGAGGGCGCGGACAACGCCGACTGCGCGCGGCGCAGCGACATCGTGATCGTCGCGGTTCCGTGGGACGGCCACGCCAAGACGCTGGAATCGCTGCGCGAGGAGCTCACGGGCAAGCTCGTGATCGACTGCGTCAATCCGCTCGGCTTCGACAAGAAGGGCGCCTACGCCCTGAAGCCGGAGGAGGGCAGCGCCGCCGAGCAGGCCGCGGCCCTGCTGCCGGACTCCCGGGTGACGGCGGCCTTCCACCACCTCTCGGCCGTCCTGCTCCAGGACGAGGCGATCGAGGAGATCGACACCGATGTGCTGGTGCTCGGCGAGGCGCGCGCCGACACCGACATCGTGCAGGCGCTCGCGGGCCGCATCCCCGGGATGCGCGGCATCTTCGCGGGCCGGCTGCGCAACGCCCACCAGGTCGAGTCGCTGGTGGCGAACCTGATCTCGGTCAACCGCCGCTACAAGGCACACGCGGGACTGCGCGCCACCGACGTCTGAGCCGGACCGCGCCGAGAGCGGAACGGGGCATGAGGGACACTGGACGGGACCGCGCATCATCCCGGACACAGGAGCCACTCCCCATGCCCCGCCTCGCCATCTACGCCCTCGTCGTCTGCGTTCTCGCCGTCGTCGCAGCCGTGGTCTCCTTCGCCCAGGGCAGCCTGCTCGGGATCCTCTGGGTACTGGTGGCCGGGCTCTCGTCGAACATGACCTGGTTCTACGTGCGCAGGCACCGGATGCGGGCGGCGGACGCCGCCTGAGAGCCGGGCCCGGCCCGGCCCCTAGCCCGCGACCGCGCAGCGCGGGTCCTGCTCGTCCCAGAACTCCTGCCAGAAGCGGTACGTGTCGAGCCCGCAGCGCGTCGAGAATTCGCTGACGCCCAGGCTCCGCAGCAGCGCGTCGATCGCGTCGAAGAACGCGATGTTCACCTCGGGGATCCACAGGATGCCGAACACGGCGATCAGCCCGAACGGCGCGATCGGCTCGACCTGGCGGCGGATCCGGTACGAGAGCCAGGGCTCGATCACGCCGTAGCCGTCCAGCCCCGGAATCGGTACCGAGTTCAGGATCGCCGCGGTGACCTGGAGCATCGCGAGGAACGCCAGCGCGTACTGGAAGGCGGGCGGGACACCGTCCAGTGCGTCCAGCCAGAACGGCGCCGTGCAGACGACCGCGAACAGCACGTTCGTCAGGGGGCCCGCCGCGGAGATCAGACTGTGCTTCCAACGGCCGCTGATACGGCCCCGCTCGATGTAGACCGCGCCACCGGGCAGCCCGATCCCACCCATGATCACGAAGAGCACCGGCAGCACGATGCTCAGCAGGGCATGGGTGTACTTGAGCGGGTTCAGGGTCAGGTACCCCTTGTCCGCGACCGAGAGGTCCCCGCTGTGCAGCGCGGTGCGGGCGTGCGCGTACTCGTGCAGACAGAGCGAGACGATCCAGGCCCCGGTGACGAAGAGGAAGACCGCGAAACCGGTCTGCTCGGCGAAGTCCGTCCACACCGCCCAGCCCGAGACCGCGGTGACGGCGACGATCCCGAGGAAGACCGGGCTGATCCTCCGGTCGCTGCGCTTGGCTGCGGTGGTCATCGGCACACAACTCCTGGTGACTGGGCGGGGCCTTCGACAGTACGGGCGGTACGGACAGTACGGGCGGCACGACGGGAACGTCGTGAGCCGGGGCGGTAGTTCCGCACACGCGGCCCGGGCGGCGTGCTCTTCGCGGGGTCCGTCGCGGACAATGGGCCCGTGCGCTACTGCATCCTCGGCACCACCCGGGCACTCCGCGACGACGGCACGGCCGTCGCCCTCGGCGGGGCGCGGCTGCGCGCCCTGCTCACCGTTCTCGCGCTGCGCCCCGGCCGTACGGTCCCGGCCGGGGTGCTCGTCGACGAGGTGTGGGACGGTGATCCGCCCGCCGACGCGGCGGGTGCCCTCCAGGCGCTCGTGGGCCGGCTGCGGCGCGCGCTCGGCCGGGCGGCCGTCGCGTCGGCGGACGGCGGCTACCGGCTCACCGCCGAGCCGGACGCCGTGGACCTGCACCGTTTCGAGCGGCTCGCGGGGGAGGGGACCCGGGCCCTGGAGCGGGGGGACGCCGCCGGGGCCGCCGCGCTGCTGGAGGAGGCCCTCGGCCTGTGGCGCGGACCGGCCCTCGCCGATCTGCCGGACCGGGCCGCCGCCGCGTCCCGCTGGGAGGCCCGCAGGCTCGATGCCCGGCGGACCGGGTTCGCCGCGGCCCTCGCCCTGGGCCGGGCGGACGAGGCCCTGCCCGAACTGGCCGCGCTCTGCGACGCCCACCCGCTCGACGAACCGCTCCAGGCCCTGCGGATCAGGGCCCTGCGTGACGCGGGCCGCACGGCGCAGGCGCTGGCGGCGTACGAGGGGACGCGCTCCATACTCGCGGACCGGCTCGGCGCCGACCCGGGGCCCGGACTGCGCGCCCTGTACGACGAACTGCTGCACCAGACAGCGGCAGCCGCACCACCGGCGAACGCTGCGAACCGGACGAATCCGTCGAACTCGGCCCACCCGTCCCACCCGGTTCACCCTGCCCATACGGCTCCACGGAAGCACTCCGCACCCGCGCCCCCGTCACCCCCGGCCGGGAATCTGCGGGCCAGGCTCACCAGCTTCGTCGGCCGGGAGACGGACATCGCCGCCCTGCGCGAGGACCTCACCCGCAGCCGCCTGATCACGCTGCTCGGCCCCGGCGGCGCGGGCAAGACCCGGCTCTCCCAGGAGGCGGCGGAGACGGTCGCCGCCGCGTGGCCGGACGGTGTCTGGATGGCGGAACTGGCACCCGTCGACGACCCGGACGCCGTACCCGAGGCCGTACTGACCGCGCTCGGTGCCCGCGAGACCGTGCTGCGCGGTGCCGGTGCGGAGGAGTTGCGGGCCGCCGAGCGCGGTGCCGGTGACCCGCTCGTACGCCTCACCGAGCACTGCTCCCGGCGGCGCATGCTGCTGCTCCTGGACAACTGCGAACACGTCATCGAGGCCGCCGCCGCGCTCACCGACCACCTCCTCTCCCACTGCCCGCAGCTCACCGTCCTGGCGACCAGCCGCGAACCCCTCGGCGTACCGGGCGAATTCGTCCGTCCCGTCGACCCGCTGCCGGACCCGATGGCGCTGCGGCTGCTCGCCGACCGGGGGAACGCCGCCAGTCCCGGCTTCCGGATCGACGCGGACGAGGAGACCGCGGCGGCCGCCGCGGAGATCTGTCACCGGCTCGACGGGCTGCCGCTCGCCATCGAACTGGCCGCGGCCCGGCTGCGGATGCTCAGCCCGCGCCAGATCGCCGACCGGCTGGACGACCGCTTCCGGCTGCTGACCAACGGCAGCCGCACCGTGCTGCCCCGCCAGCAGACCCTGCGCGCCGTGGTCGACTGGTCGTGGGACCTGCTGGACCGTGCCGAGCGCGCCGTGCTGCGCCGGCTGTCGGTGTTCGCGGGCGGCTGTGCGCTCGCCGCGGCCGAGGAGGTCTGCGCCCTGCCCGCCGGAGCGGACCCCGCGGGGGAAGGCGGGGCCCTCGACCTGGTCGACTCCCGGGACGTCGCCGCGCTCCTGGGTTCCCTTGTCGACAAGTCCCTCGTCGTCGCCGCTCCGGGCGGTGACGGTGAGATGCGCTACCGGCTCCTGGAGACCGTCGGCGAGTACGCCTCCGAGCGCCTTGACGAGGCGGCCGAGCGGGGCGCCGTCGAGGGCCGCCACCTGGTGTACTTCCGGGAGCTCGCCCGGACCACCGCCCCGGAACTCCGCGGTGGCGGACAGCGGGCCGCCATCGAACGTCTCCAGCGCGAGTACGAGAATCTGCGCGTCGCGCTGCGCCGTGCGGTGGCCGCACGGGACGAGCACGAGGCGCTCTGCCTCGTGCTCTCGCTGGCCTGGTACTGGCTGATGCGCGATCTGCGCACCGAGGGCCGACACTGGGCCGACGCGGTCGCCGCCCTGGGCCCCGACCCGTTCGCCCCGCCGGGCACCTCGGCCCCCTCGCTCCGGCGGCAGGCCATCGACTCGCCGCCGCCGATGGAGCCCGAGCTGCTCCAGGAGGCGCGGCGGGGGGTCGCCCTCGTCCAACTGGCCAGCATGGACCACGCGATGGACCTGTGGATGAAGGGGGACAACCTGGAGCGGCTGCGGGTGATCACGCAGACCTACCGGCCGGGCCAGCCGCAGACCTGCCGTGACCCGGGCAATCTCTGGATGTACGCCGTCATGCTGACCGGCGAGGCCGGTCAGCTGCACGAGGTGTTGGACGAGACCGTCCGGGCCTGCCGGGAGTTCGGCTACGAATGGGAGCTGGCCGCCGCACTCCAGAACCGTGCCAACTTCCTGGCCAACCATGCCGAATCGGCCGACCGGGCGCGGGCGGACGCCGAGGAGAGCCTGGAGATCTTCGTCCGGCTCGGCGATGCGTGGGGCGCCGCCGAGGCGCTCTCCTCCCGGGGCGAGGCCCATGAGCAGGCCGGGCACTTCGCCGCTGCCGCCGAGGACTTCCTGGCCGCTGTCGGCTACGCGGGACAACTGGGCGCCCAGGCCCAGGTCGGGCTGTTGCGGGCCCGGTACGCGGCCATCCTCACGGAGACCGGCCGGGGCGAGGAGGCGGAGGCCATCCTGCGCGAAGTCATCGACGGGGGACGGTATTCGGGGAGCGAAGCGACCCCGGCCGCCCGGATGCATCTGGGCCTGTGGCTGGGCCAGGACGGCCGTATCGACGAGGCCAGGGAGCAACTGGCCCTGCTGAGCGATGAGTTCGATTCGGAGACGGTGGCGATCTTCGGCGGGTTCGTGCTCGGGGTGCTGGCCTGGCTGGACAACCTCGAAGGAGACCACACCACGGCGTTGCGGCGGGCCCTGCTGGCCCTGGAGCGGGCGCAGGACCGGTTGTCGCAGATGGTGGCGCCGCAGATGACCGCCGTCCATCTGATCGCCGTGGCCTGGGCGCTCGGCGGGATCGGTGGCGAGCGGGGCGGCAGGGACGCGGCGCGGGTGCTCGGCCTGCGGGCGGCGAGGCTGCCCGAGGGGCATGTGCCGAGGACGACGGAGCGGCGGAATCTGGCCCGCGCCGAGGAGATCACCCGCGCCGTGCTCGGTGACGCCGCCTACGCGCGGGCGTACGCCGAGGGCGGCGGCCTCACGCTGGAGGAGGTCACCGCCCTGGCGGGCAGGTACGTGTAGCGGCTGCCCGGTGGCGTCCCGCCCCGTGCGCGCGGCTGCCCGGTGGCGTCCCGCCCGGCGGCGCGGCTGCCGGGCGGGCGCGGGCCCGGGTTGACGCCGGGGATGCCGCGGGATCAGGTCTTCTTGCGGAACTTGGACACCGCGACGGGTGCAACCACCAGCGTGATCACCGCCGCCCAGCCCAGCGTCACCCACACCGAGTGGGCGACGGGCCCGCCCATCATCAGACCGCGCGCGGCGTCCGCCAGGTTGGACAGCGGGTTGTACTCGGTGAAGGTCTGGAGCCAGCCGGGCATCGTCTGTGTCGGGGCGAAGATCGAGGAGCCGAACTGGAGGGGCATCAGCACGAGCATCCCCGTTCCCTGAACCGCCTGGGTCGTCTTCATGGACAGTCCGAGCAGGATGAAGATCCACATGATGGCGGCGCCGAACACCGCCGACAGGGCGATCGCCTCGATCAGCCCGAGCACCGAGGACTTGAGCTCCATGCCGAGCGCGAAGCCCATGGCCAGCAGGATGAACGTGGCGACCATCATCCGGCCGAGCTCGACCACGATCTTCGCTATGAGGACCGAGGAGCGGGCGATCGGCATCGTCCGGAACCGGTCCATGACGCCCTTGCGGAAGTCGTCGTTGACACCGGAGCCGACCGCGGAGGCGATGTTCATGCCCATCATCGCCATCAGGCCGGGGATCAGGTAGTTCAGGTAGTCCTGCCGGTCGCCGCCCAGGCTGCCGCCGACCGAGCCGCCGAAGACGTACACGAAGAGCAGCGTGAAGATGATGGGCATCAGGACCGCGTCGAACATCGACTCGGGGTCCTTCTTGATCTGGAGCAGATTGCGCCGCACCAGGGCCCCGATGTGCCGCAGGTTGGCCCGCAGGCCGATTCGGCCCTCGCCGGGAAGCGCCTTCGGCTGTACGGACCCGGTGGGCGTGGGCGTCAGAGTCGCCGTGCTCATGCCGCGACCTCCTCGGGGATCGTGTCGGTCACGGACGGGGACTTCTCACCGGTGATGGCGAGGAACACCTCGTCCAGGCTGGGCAGTGCGGTGGCCACATGGGCGAGGGAGAAACCCCGGGTGCCCAGCAGCCCTATGACGGCGGTGAGTTGCTCGTCGCTGAGGATCGGCACGAGCAGCAGCCCCTCGTCCGGTACGGCCTGCGCGCCCGCGATCCCGTCGAGTCCGGCCTCCCTGAGCGCCTGGGCCATCGCGGCCAGCTGCGCCGGGTCCGAGGGCCGGATCTGGAGGGTGCGGCCGCCGACCTTCGCCTTGAGCTCGTCCACCCCGCCGCTCGCGATGATCTTCCCCTGGTCGATGACCGTCAGCTCGTCGGCGAGCTGCTCGGCCTCCTCCATGTACTGGGTGGTGAGCAGCACGGTCGCCCCCTCCTCGACCATCCGCTGCACCTCGTCCCAGACCTCGTTACGGGTACGGGGGTCGAGCCCCGTCGTCGGCTCGTCCAGATACAGGACGGCCGGGCTGCCGATCATGGAGGCGGCCAGGTCGAGCCGGCGCCGCATGCCGCCGGAGTAGTCCATCGCCGGGCGCCGGGCGGCGGCGGTGAGCGAGAACCGCTCCAGGAGTTCGTCGGCGCGGGACCGGGCCCGCTTGCGGGACAGGTCGAGCAGGCGCCCGACCATGTAGAGGTTCTCCCAGCCGGAGAGCTTCTCGTCGACCGAGGCGTACTGGCCGGTCAGGCCGATGGTCCGGCGCAGTTGCCGGGGCTGCTTCACCACGTCGTAGCCCGCGACGACGGCGTGTCCCGCGTCGGGGAGGATCAGGGTGGACAGGCAGCGTACGAGCGTGGTCTTGCCCGCGCCGTTGGGGCCGAGCACACCGAGCACGGTGCCCTGGCTCACATCGAGGTCCACGCCGTCCAGCGCTTTGGTCGAGCCGTAGTGCTTGACCAGCCCCCGTACCTCGACGGCGTTCGCGCCGCGCCTGGGGTTCTTGTCGGTTCGTGTCATGTCCTCATGGGACCAACCGCCACCGACAGCCCGCCGACATTCCCCCGACAGGCGGGCGACAGCCCGCCGATGGGGGATGTCGGCGGGCTGTCGGTGATGCGGGAAATGGTCCGCGGTGGGTCAGTGGAACGTGTGCTCGGGAGCCGGGAACGAGCCGCCCACGACCTCGTCGGCGAACTCCTTCGCCGCGTCGCCGAGTACCTGGCGCAGGTTGGCGTACTGCTTGGTGAAGCGCGGCACCTTGCCGCCGGTCAGGCCGACCATGTCGGTGTAGACCAGCACCTGGGCGTCGGTGTCGGGTCCGGCGCCGATGCCGACGGTCGGGATGTGCAGGGTGCGGGTGGCCTCGGCGGCCAGTTCGGCCGGTACGAGCTCCAGGACGACGGCGAACGCGCCCGCGTCCTGCACCGCCTTCGCGTCGCGCAGCAGTTGCTGGGCGGCCTCCTCGCCGCGGCCCTGCACCCGGTAGCCCATCGCGTTGACGGACTGCGGGGTCAGGCCGATGTGGGCCATGACCGGGATGCCCGCCTCGACCAGCAGCCGGATCTGCTCGTGGGAGCGTTCGCCGCCCTCCAGCTTCACCGCGCCGACCCCGGATCCTTTGACCAGCCGGGTGGCGTTGCGCAGGGCCTGGACGGGGCCCTCCTGGTACGACCCGAAGGGGAGGTCGGCGACGATGAGGGCGCGCGTGGTGCCCCGGACGACGGCGGCGGACAGCATGGCGATCTCGTCCATCGTGACGGGCACGGTGGTCTCGTAGCCGAGGTGACAGTTGCCCATGGAGTCCCCGACGAGCATGACCGGGATACCGGCCTCGTCGAAGACGGACGCGGTCATCGCGTCGTAGGCGGTGAGCATGGGCCACTTCTCGCCGCGCTCGGTGGCGGCGGCGATGTCGTGGACGGTGATGCGGCGGGTGCCCTTGCCTCCGTACAGCGCCTTGCTGCTGTCGGTGGTGGGACCGGCGGGGGATGGGGCTGATTGATTCTGCGCAGCCTGAAGCGACATGGCCAACGGCTCCTTCGTCATCTCGAGGCGCCCTGACGGCGTCCCCGGATCCCCTCCATGGTGGCATCCCCGCGCGGCCACCGGGAAGTGGGCCCGCACGAGTCATCGAGGAGGGTAAAGACTTATTAATACGAGACGGTCCCGTATCGTAAGTGGGTTAGGGTCGGGCCCATGTCCATACCGTCCGGCGCTCCCGTCGCCGTGCCCCGTGTCCCGGAAGCGATCCACCGCCGCCGCTGGGCGATCCTCACCGTTCTCATGTTCAGCCTGCTCATCGTGGTGCTGGACAACTCGATCCTCAACGTCGCGGTCAAGACGATCGCCAGCCCCGCCCCGACCGGCATCGGCGCCACCCAGAGCGAGCTGGAGTGGGCGATCAACTCCTACACGCTCGTCTTCGCGGGGCTGCTCTTCACCGCGGGCCTGCTCGGCGACCGTATCGGCCGCAAGAAGGTCCTCCTCTTCGGCATCCTGGTCTTCGGCATCGGCTCCGCCCTGGCCGCGCTCTCCTCCTCGCCGGGCGAACTCATCACCTGGCGCGCGCTGATGGGCTTCGGCGCGGCGTTCGTGATGCCCGCCACCCTCGCCGTCCTGATGAACGTCTTCGAGCGTGACGAGCAGCCCAAGGCCATCGGCATCTGGGCGGGCAGCGTCGGCCTCGGCATCGCCATCGGACCCATCACCGGCGGGCTGCTCCTGGAGCACTTCTGGTGGGGCTCGATCTTCCTGGTCAACGTTCCCGTGGTGATCGTCGCACTGGTCGCGATGGCAATCCTGGTACCGGACTCCCGGGACCCGAAGCCCGGCAAGGTCGACCCGCTGGGTGTCGTGCTCTCCATCGTCGGCCTCGTCCTGCTCGTGTACGGCATCATCCGCGGCGGCGAGCTCGCCGACTTCACCGACACCACCGTGCTCGTCTCGACCATCGGCGGCCTCGTCGTGCTCGCCGGGTTCGTCTGGCACGAGAAGCGCAGCAGCCACCCGGCCATCGACATCTCGTACTTCAAGAAGCCCGCCTTCTCCGCCGCCGTGGCCGCCATCGCCCTGGTCTTCTTCGCGCTGATGGGCGTGACCTTCTTCTCCGCCTTCTATCTGCAGAGCGTGCGCGGCTACAGCGCGCTGGAGTCCGGGCTGCTGATCGTGCCGCTGGCCGCCGCCCAGATGATCTTCGCGCCGCGCGCCCGGCTGGTCGTCGACCGGTTCGGCGCCCGCGCCGTGTGCACCGTGGGCATGCTGCTGGTCGCGGGCGGGCTCGCGGCGTTCGGCCTGTTCGACGCCGGTACGCCGGTCTGGGTGATGTGCCTGGTCTTCTTCGTCCAGGGCACCGGTATGGCGCACATCATGCCGCCGGTCACCGTCGCCGTGATGCAGGCGCTGCCCCGGGAGAAGGCGGGCTCCGGCTCGGCCATCAACAACACCTTCCGCCAGGTCGGCGGAGCGCTCGGCGTCGCCGTGCTCGGCTCGGTGCTGTCCACCGTCTACCGGGGCGACATCGAGGGACACCTGTCCGGGGTCCCGGCCGGGGCCAGGGACGTCGCGGGGGAGTCGATCGAGGCCACCCTGGGGGTCGCCGCCAAGCTGGGCCCGGCGGGCAAGCCGCTGGTCGCGGCGGCGAACGACGCGTTCATCGGCGCCATGCACGTCACCGCCCTCAGCTCGGCGGCCGTCGCCCTGATCGGCGCCGTGGTCGTCGGCCTGTTCCTCCCGGGACGGCTCCCGGTCCACGTGGACGGGGCGACGGCCCGCGGCGGCGCGGGCGACGAGCCCGTACTGGAAGGAAAGGCCGCCGGCCGGTAGTCCCGTCACCCCCGGCCGGGGGTCCCCCGACGGGGTGGCCCCCGGCCGAACGTCGTCCGGCACGCTCCGGGTCGGCGAGAATCGTGGCGACGGCAGCACGGCAGCACGGCAGCACGGCAGCAAAGCAGCACGGCCGGACGGCGCGGCGAGAGGCGGATGCAGGTGCGGGAACAGGATCACGCGGACGACGCGCGGCTCCGTGACGACGCGGGTCGGGCGCGGCAGCGTGACGACGCGGACGGCCCGGACCCCGCGCCGGAGCCGGACTCCTCGCCGGAGCCGGAGCCGGAGCCCCGGCGCGGCCGCCCCCGCAGCGCCGCGGCCGAACGGGCCATCCTGGACGCCGTCATCGGACTCCTGGAGGCCGGGGAGCCCCTGGCCGGCCTGTCCATCGAGCGCATCGCCCGCACCGCGGGTGTCGGCAAGGCCACCATCTACCGGCGCTGGAGCGGCAAGGAGGAGCTCTTCGTCGACGTCCTGCGCGACATGGAGCCCGCCGACCCCGCCGTCTCCGGCACCGCGGGACTCGCCGATCTGCGGCTGCTCCTGGAGTCGTTGCGCACCCGCGGCCTCGCGCAGCGCTCCTCCGTCCTCCTGCACAACGTCTTCGCGCAGATGAAGAGCCACCCCAAGCTGTGGTCCGAGTACCAGTGCACGGTGATCGCGCCGCGCCGGGTCGCGATGCTGGCGGCGGTGCGGCGGGCGGTGGACGCGGGCGAGCTCCGGGACGACATCGACGTGGAACTGATCGACGACCTTTTCGTCGGCCCCATGCTCGTACGCACCGTCCACCGCCCCGACGCGGCGCTGCCCGAGGACCTCGCGGACAGCGTCATCCGGGTGCTGCTCCAGGGCCTGGCCCCCGAAGCCGCAGGTCACGGATGACGCGCCGAGGGCCGGTGCGAGTGTGAGTGTTCTGTCACAAGCCCGCACGGCCGGGCCCATACCGGAACCTGCGGTCCCGCTCCGTTCGTCCTGACCTCCGTACGGCCGCCGTCGGCGGCGGGAAAGACGCCGCACATCGCCTAGGGTCAAGAGCGCGGCAATGGGCACGGCAATGCAGTGAGGACAGCGCGATGGTGCAGGCGTACGGAACGGACACCGGTAACGACAGCGCGGAACCACGGCGCACCGGGTCCCGCTTCCGGGATCTGCGTGAGCGTTGGTCGGCGGATCGCGGGATGTGGCGGCGCGGGATCGTGCTGGCGGTCTGCTCGGTCCTCATTACCCTGCTGATGATCTTCCACGCGCAGATGCCGAACGCCGTCGGCAACCTCGGCAGTCTCATCGAGACCTTCCTGCCCTGGATCGCGCTCTTCGTCCCGGTCCTGCTGGTCCTGGGCGTGGTGCGACGCTCGGCGACCGCGCTGATCGCCCTGCTCCTGCCAGTCGTGGTGTGGCTCAACCTGTTCGGCGGCCTGCTCACCGACAAGGCGGGCACCGGCGGCGATCTCACGGTCGCCACCCACAACGTCAACGCGGACAACCCCGACCCCGCGGGCACCGCGCAGCAGGTCGCGGGTTCCGGGGCGGACGTCGTGGCCCTCCAGGAGCTGCCGGGCGGGCAGGTGGCGACGTACGAGAAGTCGCTCGCCGACCGCTATCCGTACCACTCGGTGCAGGGCACCGTCGGGCTGTGGAGCAAGTACCCGCTGAGCGACACCCGCCCCGTCGACATCAAGATGGGCTGGACCCGCGCGATGCGCTCCACCGTCACCGCGCCGAGCGGCAAGGTCGCGGTGTACGTGGCCCACCTGCCGTCCGTGCGCGTGAAGCTGCACGCCGGATTCACCGCCAACCAGCGCGACGACAGCGCCGACGCCCTCGGCGAGGCGATCGCCGACGAGCCGCTCGACCGGGTGGTGCTGCTCGGCGACCTCAACGGCACGATGAACGACCGCTCACTGAACGCCGTCACCGCGCAGATGCGCTCCACCCAGGGCGCCGCGGGCAACGGCTTCGGGTTCAGCTGGCCCGCCTCGTTCCCGATGGCGCGGATCGACCAGATCATGGTGAAGGGCGTCGAGCCACTGTCCTCGTGGACGCTCTCGGCAACCGACAGCGACCATCTCCCGATCGCCGCCCGCGTCGAACTCTGACGCAACGGTCCGTTCACCTCGCGGCATAAAACGTCTGCGAGAATTTGTTCCGGATACTTACATAAGGTCCGAGGGCTGCTCCGCCAGGGATGACGGGACGGCCCCGGTCCCCAAGTTCTCGCCCGCAACGCCGCCGGTGAGACCGTCGGCGAAGCCCGAGCCGTTGCCCGGCACCGTGTGTGCCCGGGGCAACGGCTCCCTGCTCGCGGCCCCGTACCGCAGTGCACTCCGCCCCCCGTACCGCGGTGAACTCCGCCCCCGTACCGCTGTGAAAGGTTCCTCCCCCATGCCCGTGGCCCTGCTCGCCCTGGCCGTGAGCGCCTTCGGCATAGGCACGACCGAGTTCGTCATGATGGGCCTCCTGCCCAATGTGGCCGACGACCTGGGAACGTCCGTGCCCACCGCCGGTTACCTCGTATCGGCGTACGCGATCGGCGTCGTCCTGGGCGCCCCGCTGCTCACCGGCCTCGGCTCCCGGATCCCGCGCAAGCGGATGCTCCTGCTCCTGATGGCCCTGTTCACCGTCGGCAACCTGGCCTCGGCGCTGGCCCCGGACTTCGGCTGGCTGCTCGCCGGACGGTTCCTCGCCGGGCTGCCGCACGGCGCGTTCTTCGGCGTCGGCGCGGTCGTCGCCGCCCGGCTGGTCTCCGAAGGGCGTCAGGCGCGGGCCGTCGCGACGATGTTCCTCGGCCTCACCGTCGCCAACATCGTCGGCGTCCCCGCCGCCACCCTGCTCGGCCAGCACCTCGGCTGGCGGGCGACCTTCCTGGTCGTCGCGGTGATCGGACTGTGCGCGATGGCCGCGCTGGCCCGGCTCGTCCCGCACATCCCGGTCGAGGCGCACCAGAACGTCCGCCACGAACTGCGCGCCCTCGGAAACCGCCAGGTGCTCCTCGGGCTGCTCACCGCGGTCTTCGGCTTCGCGGGAGTCTTCGCCGTCTACTCCTACCTCTCGGCCATGACGACGAAGGCGATGGGCTTCGGCGAGTCCTCGGTCACCCTGGTGCTCGCCCTCTTCGGCATCGGCATGACCCTGGGCGCGTTGGCGGCCGGACCGCTGACGGACCGGGCGCTGCGCCCCACGCTCTACGGATCGCTGGGCGCGCTCGCCGTGGTCCTGGCCGTCTTCCCCTTCGTCGTCCATGTGCGGTGGGCGGCGCTGGTGCTGGTGGTGCTGCTGGGCGGGGTCGGGTTCATGACGACCACTCCGCTCCAGATGCTGGTGATGAACAAGGCCAAGGACGCCCCGACCCTCGCCTCCGCCTCCAACCACTCCGCCTTCAACCTCGCCAACGCGGGTGGCGCGTGGCTCGGCGGTGTGGCCATCGCGGCGGGCTGGGGCTGGACGTCCCCCGCCCTGGTCGGCGCGGTCCTGGCAGTGATCGGGCTGGCGGTGGCGGTCACGGCGGGCGTGCTGGACCGCGACCGTACGGCGGGGGCCTCCCGGATCGTGGCGGGCGCGGACCCGCGCTCCCGGCGCGACGCGGAGCCCGGGGCGCGCGTCGCGAGCCCGTCCGGCGACTGAGAAGGGGGCGACCGCCGTCCGGGCCCGGCCCGGACGGCGGTCGCCCCGTCCGTCAGCCCCGGACGGCGGTCGCCGCGTCCGTCAGTCCCGCCTCACCGCGTCTCGCGCCACCGGTTGGTGATCGGCAGCCGCCGGTCCTTGCCGAAGCCCTTGGGGGAGATCTTCGTGCCCGGCGGGTACTGCCGCCGCTTGTACTCCGCGGTGTCCACCATCCGCAGCGTCTTCGCCACCAGCTCCGGATCGAACCCGGCCGCCACGATCGCGTCCAGACCCTGGTCCCGGTCGACGTACAGCTCCAGGATCCGGTCCAGTACGTCGTAGTCGGGCAGTGAGTCCGAGTCGACCTGGCCCGGCCGCAGCTCGGCACTGGGCGGCTTGGTGATCGACGCCTCCGGGATCGGCGGGGTCTGCCCGCGCTCCTCGGCGGCCCGGTTGCGCCACTTCGCGAGCCGGAAGACGGACGACTTGTACACGTCCTTGATCGGCCCGTACGCGCCCACGGCGTCGCCGTACAGCGTCGAGTACCCCACCGCCAGCTCGGACTTGTTGCCCGGCGCGAGCACGATCTGGCCCTCCTGGTTGGAGAGCGCCATCAGCATCGTGCCGCGCAGCCGTGCCTGGAGGTTCTCCTCGGCCAGGCCGGTCAGCTCCAGCGACGCCATGTACGCGTCGAACATCGGCTCGATCGGTACGGTGCGGAAGTTCAGCCCGGTACGGCGGGCCAGCTCGGCCGCGTCGCCCTTGGAGTGGTCCGAGGAGTACTTCGACGGCATCGAGACGCCGTACACGTTCGGCGCGCCCAGCGCGTCGCAGGCGATGGCCGCGACCAGCGCCGAGTCGATCCCGCCGGAGAGCCCGATCAGCACACTGCTGAACCCGTTCTTCGCGGCGTACGCGCGCAGCCCCACGACCAGCGCCGAGTAGATCTCCTCGTCGGCGTCGAGCCGCTCGGCATACCCGCCGGCCAGCTCCGGCTCGTACGGTGCGAGGGGCTCCTCGGAGAGCACGACATGGTCGATTCGCAGCCCGTCGTCCACGACCCCGGACGGCGCCTCGGCCGCCGCGGCCGGCAGATCCAGATCGAGGATCACGCTGCCCTCGGCGAACTGCGGTGCGCGGGCGATCACTTCGCCCTGCTTGTCGACGACGATCGAGTCACCGTCGAAGACCAGCTCGTCCTGTCCGCCGATCATCGCCAGATAGGCGGTGGTGCAGCCGGCCTCCTGGGCCCGCTTGCGGACCAGGTCGAGGCGGGTGTCGTCCTTGTCCCGCTCGTACGGCGAGGCGTTGATCGACAGCAGCAGCCCGGCCCCGGCGGACCGGGCTGCCGGGACGCGGCCGCCGTCCTGCCAGAGGTCCTCGCAGATCGCGAGGGCCACATCGACGCCGTGGACCCGTACGACGGGCATCGAGTCGCCCCGTACGAAGTACCGGAACTCGTCGAAGACGCCGTAGTTGGGCAGGTGGTGCTTGGCGAAGTTCAGCGCGATCCCCCCGCGGTGCAGCACCGCGGCGGCGTTGCGCGGGGAACCGGAGGGCTGGCCGAAGCGCGGCGCGGCCGACTCCGACCGGTCGAGGTAACCGACGACGACCGGCAGCTCGCCGAAGCCCTCCGCGTCGAGGCGGGCGGCGAGCGCGCGCAGCGCGTCCCGGGACGCCTCGACGAAGGACGACCGCAGGGCCAGGTCCTCGACGGGGTATCCGGTCAGCACCATCTCGGGGAACGCCACCAGGTGGGCGCCCTGCTCGGCGGCGTGCCGGGTCCAGTGGACGATCGCCTCGGCGTTGCCGGCGAGGTCCCCGACGGTCGAGTCGATCTGATTCAGTGCGAGGCGTAGTTGAGGCACGCGGCCCAGTGTAATCGTCTTTCTGACGCGATGTCCTGGCGGGCCCGCGAAGAATCGTCGGGGCCCGCCGGGAACGTCGCTCAGCGGCGGTAGCCGAGGACCGTCATCATGCCCGCCTCCGCGTGGTAGACGTTGTGGCAGTGCAGCATCCACAGGCCAGGGTTGTCCGCGTCGAAGTCCACGGTCAGCGAGCGGTGCGGCAGGATGATCGCGGTGTCCTTGCGGGCCCCGGCCGCGTTGCCGCCCATCGCGAAGGTGTGGCCGTGCAGATGCAGCGGGTGCCACATCGCCGTCGCGTTGTCGAACACCAGCCGGACCCGTTCCCCGGCCTCGACCGGACGCCGCTGACCGGCGCTGTACGGCTTCCCGTCGAAGGCCCAGTCGTACGCGGCCATGCCGCCGGTGAGCCGGTACTTGAGGGTCCGGTCGGGTGCGCGGGCGGGCAGGGCCACGGACTCGTCCGGCACCAGCCGGCCCGCCTCCACCGGCTTCCCGTCCAGTTCCCGGGGCCGTACGGAGGCGGCGGGCGCGGCGCCCGTGCCGGTCCGCAGCAACGCCAGCGCCGACGCCTTCTTGCCCTCGGCGAGCGCGGTCAGCGGGAACACCCCGTCCCCGGCGGTGACCAGCACGTCGTAGCGCTCGCCCATCCCGAGCAGCAGCACGTCGCCGGTGGTGTGCCGGACCGGGAAACCGTCGGTGTGCGTCACGGTCATCCGGTGTCCGCCGAGCGCGACGCGGAACGCGGTGTCGCCGCCCGCGTTGATGATCCGCAGCCGGATCCGGTCGCCGGGCCGGGCGGTGAAGGACGACGGGTCCTGCGCGGTGCGCCCGTTGATCAGATAGTGCGGGTAGGCGACATCGCCCGCGTCGCCGCCGAGCAGCGTGCTGGTGGCGCCCATCATCGTCCGCGAGGGCCCGCCGCCCTTGCCGCCGGGCGGCGTGGAGGACATGTCCTGCCCGCCGCCGTGATCCATACCGCCGTGGCCCGCGCCGCTGTCACCGCCGCCGTCGCCGGTGTCGTGGCCGCTCATGCCCTTGCGCAGCTCGGCGAGGACCGCGTCGGGGGTGGAGCCGTCCACCCCGTCGACCCAGTCGTCGAGGACGAGCACCCATTCCTTGTCGTACGCGAGCGGCTCCTTCGGGTCCTCCACGATCAGCGGCGCGTACAGCCCGCGGTCCTGCTGGACGCCCGAATGCGGGTGGAACCAGTACGTCCCCGGGTGCGGCACCGCGAACCGATAGGTGAATTTCGCACCCGGCGCGATGTCCCGCTGGGTGAGTCCGGGGACCCCGTCCATGTCGTTGCGCAGGGCCAGACCGTGCCAGTGCAGCGAGGTCGGCTGCGGCAGATGGTTGGCGAGGGTGAGAGCGAGCGTGTCGCCCGCGGTGACCCGGACCTCGCGGCCGGGCAGCCGGTCCCCGTACGCCCATGAGCTGACGGTGCGTCCGCCGCCCAGGTCGAGGCGGGCCGTGGTGGCGGTGAGCGAGACCTTCCGTACGGGGCCGGAGCCCCGCTCGGCCTCGGCCGCCGCGACCTCCTTGCCGTCGGGCGAGACGTAGAGGTCACCGGCGTTCGCGCCGGAGGACGTACCGGTCGACGCGTCGCCGGCACAGGCGGCCAGGGCACCGCCGGCGGCGACGGCGAGGGTGGCGCCGAGCACGGCGCGTCGGGTGGGCTGCGTGGACATGACTGAGTGCACCTCGGGATGAAGTCGTGTGCTGGGGGAGAAGGGCGGAGATGAACGCCCACTCCTAAATACGCAGCACCGACAACCGGGCGAGCACGGCCTTGCGGGGCGGGGGGTTCGGCCACAGGGCCCGCAACGGCCGCGCACCGGCCGCCACGCCGAGCGGGAGGTCCGCGGACCGCACCCCGAGCAGCCAGGAGCCGAGCAGGGCCAGGCCCCAGGCGCCGAGCACGGCGAGACAGACCGACAGCGGATCCATGCCGCTCATCGGCGCACCGCCGGGGGAGCGCACTTCGAGAGCGGGACCGCCGGGGGCGGCGTCGGCACGAGACGCGTCGTCCGGGGCGGCGTCGGTGGGCGGGTGCACCACCGCATCCGCACGCGCCGGGACATCCGCACGCGCCGGGACATCGGCAGGCACCAGGGCATTGGCACGCACCGGGGCATCCGCGGGCACCAGGGCATCCGCACGCGCCGGGACATCCGCGGGCACCGCGTGCGGTCCATGTGCCGCCGACGGCCCGGACGGGGCGCCGTGCTCGGCGGGATGCCCGATCGTGTGCATGGTCACGATCCCGAAGAGCAGCGCGGCGAACAGCATCAGCTGCCCGTACGTCGCATGCCTCTTCCCCTGACCGGCCATGCCTCGCACCCTACCCCTACCGGGTATACGGGCAAGCGGAGGCCCCGGTCTGCCCTTCACCCGAAGGGGGGACCGGGCCACCGCACGCTCCGGGGACAGCGGCTCAGCCGCGCGAGTAGACCTTCGCCGCCCAGCTCGCGATCTGCTCGTCGGAGAGATGCTGCGCCAGGTCGGCCTCGCTGATCATGCCGATCAGCATCTTGTTCTCGACCACCGGGAGCCGGCGGATCCGATGGTCCTGCATCTCCTCAAGCACCGCGTCCACACCCGCGCCCGCGTCGATCCAGCGCGGCGTGCCCTGGGCGAGGTCGCCCGCGGTCACCTTCGACGGATCGTGGCCCTTCGCCACACAGCCGACCACGATGTCCCGGTCCGTGAGGATGCCGACCATCCGGTCCTGCTCGCCGTTGGCGGAGATGGGCAGCGCGCCCACGTTGTGCTCGCGCATCAGCTGCGCGGCACGGTCCAGCGTCTCGTGGGCCGGGATCCACCGGGCCCCGGCGTGCATGATGTCTTTGGCGGTCGTCATGGGGTTCCTCCTGCGTGCCGATGGGCACTGCCGTACGGCCCCGAGCGAACCCATCGTCATGGGCCCGCCCGGAGCGCGCGACCGCTATCACCCGTTCGGGTGCGTACGGGGAGTGCCGCGGCGCCTCAGGGCGCGGCTTCTCAGGGGCGCGGCTTCGCCCCCCGCGCGGCCAGCATGTCGGCCATCAGGTCCAGCTCGGACCGCTGGGCCTCGACCATGCCCCGCGCGAGCCGCCGCTCCGCCGGTACGGCGCACAGCTCGGCGCACCCCTCGGCCATGGCGACGCCGCCCTTGTGGTGGTCGGTCATCAGCTGGAGGAAGAAGACCTCCGCCCGCCGTCCGTCGAGCGTGTTCAGCCGCTCCAGCTCGGCCTTGGTTGCCATGCCGGGCATGAGAGCCCCGCCCCCGGGCATCCCCGCCATGTCGTGGCCCGTGTGCCCGCCGCCGTCCGAGGACATCCACCCCATGGGGCGCTGCCCTTCCGGGGCCACCTTCGGCAGCTCCCACAGGTCCAGCCAGCCGAGCAGCATGCCGCGCTGGTTGGCCTGCGTCTGGGCGATGTCGTAGGCGAGCCGGCGCACGTCCTCGTCCTTCGTGCGGTCGCGCACGATGAAGGACATCTCCACGGCCTGCTGGTGGTGGACGGCCATGTCCCGTGCGAAGCCCGCGTCGGCGGACTCGGCCGACGGCACGGTGATCCGCTCGGCCCCCGTCCGGTCCGGCCCGTCGCCGCGTGCGGAGGCGACCGTCGCCGCCCCCGCGAAGAGCAGCGCGAGCACCACGGCGGAGCCCGCAACCCACTGCGTACGCCGCGTACGCCGTTCGCCGCCGCCGCCGTCGCCGGGCTCCGGGGTCACTGGGGCGCCGCCAGCCCGCCGGTGCAGGGCGCGCCCGGCTCCGGCGTTTGCGGACCCTGGACGTATTTCGCGAAGAACTGCCCCACCCGCCGGTCCTCCGCGCTGTCCACGGTGACCTGCTTGCCCCAGGCGCTGAGCATGATCGCCCCGGCCTGGCCCTCGTACGGGCTCATCAGCGAGTACGGAGTGGAGGCGACCCGCCCGGCGAGCTTCTTCACATCCGCGTCGGACGCCTTGTCGTTGTACGTCACCCAGACCGAGCCGTGCTCCAGGGAGTGCACGGCGTTCACGTCGCGGAGGGCCTTTTCGTATACGTCGCCGTCGCAGTTCATCCACGCCTGGTTGTGGTCGCCGCCCACCGGAGGCTTCATGGGGTAGTCCACCGCACCGGCCACATGGTTACGGGTCAGCTTCTTGGCGTCCCAGGTCTTCTCGTCCTTGACCGGCTCGGCCGCCGGCGCCTTGTCGTCCTTCTCGGTCTGCTTGGCGTCCTGCGCCAGGCCGTCCTCCTTCTTCTCCTTCGCCTCGGACTTCTCCAGCAGCATGTAGGAGCCGAAACCCACCAGACCGGCCACGACGACGGCACTCAGGACTATCGCGACGGTCCGGGTACGGCCGTCGCTCGCGCGGTCGTCGTTGCTCGTCTGCTCCATGAGGGGCCTGCGGTCGAAGCTCATGTCGTCTAGTCCTTCTGCGAAGGGGCTGGAAGAGAGGGAAGCGGTCCGAGGACCGGTGCGTACGGGCCGGCCGCGAGGCCGCCGCGACCCGCGCACACCATGGGCGCCGATCGTAGTGGGTGGCCAAGTGCTCCCTCTCACACCGTGTGCGTAATCTGGGTGAAATCCCGGGTCGTGATACTGGAGTTCCTCCCCTACCCCGGGCGGTGGTGCACAGACCGTCTGAACTGCAAGGATGTGGCTATGGACAAGCAGCAGGAATTCGTCCTCAGGACCCTTGAGGAGCGCGACATCCGCTTCGTGCGGCTGTGGTTCACCGACGTCCTCGGGTTCCTGAAGTCCGTTGCCGTGGCGCCCGCCGAGCTGGAGCAGGCGTTCGACGAAGGCATCGGCTTCGACGGCTCGGCCATCGAAGGTTTCGCCCGGGTGTACGAGTCGGACATGATCGCCAAGCCGGACCCCGGTACGTTCCAGATCCTGCCGTGGCGCGCGGAGGCCCCGGGCACGGCCCGGATGTTCTGCGACATCCTGATGCCCGACGGTTCGCCGTCCTTCGCGGACCCGCGCTACGTGCTCAAGCGCATCCTCGCCAAGACCTCCGACCTGGGCTTCACCTTCTACACCCACCCGGAGATCGAGTTCTTCCTGCTGAAGGACAAGCCGGTCAACGGCACCCGCCCGACCCCGGCCGACAGCTCCGGCTACTTCGACCACACCCCGCAGAACGTCGGCATGGACTTCCGCCGCCAGGCGATCACCATGCTCGAATCCATGGGCATCTCGGTCGAGTTCAGCCACCACGAGGGCGCCCCCGGCCAGCAGGAGATCGACCTGCGGTACGCGGACGCGCTCTCCACCGCCGACAACATCATGACCTTCCGCCTCGTCATGAAGCAGGTCGCGCTGGAGCAGGGCGTGCAGGCCACCTTCATGCCGAAGCCGTTCTCGGAGTACCCGGGCTCGGGCATGCACACCCACCTCTCCCTCTTCGAGGGCGACCGCAACGCGTTCTACGAGTCGGGCGCCGAGTACCAGCTCTCCAAGGTCGGTCGCTCCTTCATCGCGGGCCTGCTCAAGCACGCCGCGGAGATCTCCGCCGTGACGAACCAGTGGGTCAACTCCTACAAGCGCATCTGGGGCGGCTCGGCCCGCAGCGCGGGCGCGGGCGGCGAGGCCCCCTCATACATCTGCTGGGGCCACAACAACCGCTCCGCCCTGATCCGGGTCCCGATGTACAAGCCCGGCAAGACCGGCTCGGCCCGCGTCGAGGTCCGCTCCATCGACTCCGGCGCCAACCCCTACCTGACGTACGCGGTGCTCCTCGCCGCGGGCCTCAAGGGCATCGAGGAGGGCTACGAACTCCCGGCGGGCGCCGACGACGACGTGTGGGCGCTGTCCGACGCGGAGCGCCGCGCGATGGGCATCGAGCCGCTCCCGCAGAACCTCGGCGAGGCGATCTCGCTGATGGAGAAGAGCGAACTGGTCGCCGAGACCCTGGGCGAGCACGTCTTCGACTTCTTCCTGCGCAACAAGAAGCAGGAGTGGGAGGAGTACCGCAGCGAGGTCACGGCCTTCGAGCTGAAGAACCTGCTGCCGGTGCTGTGACCCCGCCTCGCGCGATCGGCTCCGGGCCGACGGTTTGTTTCGTACCGTCGGCCCGGAGCCGTTTTCGCGCGCCGGGCCGCACTCGCGACGACCGGTGGGGTGCCTGCGGCGCGCAAATGAGTCTCGGCTGTCAGTTTGTCTGGAGGTCGAGTTCGCAGTCCAGGGTCTGACTGTACGAGAGCTGTTCTTGCTTGTAGTCGAACCGGCAGTACCGACTCGTCCCCTTCGGAGAAGAATTTATCTTCATCCGGGCCACGAAAAATATCTCGCTCTCTTCGTTGGCCTTTACCACGACCGGCTCGGTCGCATAGTTTTTCAGTTTTTTGAATTCAGGAGCGTCCTCGGCTCCTTCGAGAGCCATGAGCGGGAGGCCTTCGGTATCCTCCAGATTATAGGCCCCGTATTCGAGGATTTTCACCCCTTCGGCAGGTTTGACCACGGAGACATCGGTTATTTCGATGTCCCGGTCACTGGTGTTCAGAGGAATGGGGAGGGCGAACCACCAGACCTGCCCAACTTTCGCGTTTTCGTTTCCGACCGTACCGCTCGACTGATTGCCAGATTCTTCGAGAGCGCTCCCCGGGCTGACTCGATCCTTGCTCTGGGGGACACTCTGCGGCATGCATGCCGAAAGAGAAATGACCACAGCCAAGAGAAGTGTATTCCTAATACGAGTAGAAGACACCAGGCTTGCCCGAGACATTGTCCTTCGCCCCCCAAATATAGTGCTTCGCGTTCTTGGCGTTGCCTGCGGTAATCCGCTGACGATGGTCCTTGTCATAGCTGGTGGAGCCTCCGAGGGAGACGCCGAAGGCGCTGACGGCACCAGACCACTTGACGCTCTTGTTCCTGCTGATCTGGAAGTAGGATCCAGCAGGAACGTAGGCCCGGTGCTTTTTCGGGGAATCGAAGAACTTACTCCCGTCGAGATGCCTGACGTCCTTGCCGTACTTTCCGGTTGCCCCGCCTGCGGGAACAGTGTATTTCCCCGGCTTGATCACGTAGCGCAACATTGGGCCACCGCCCCCGCATCGCCATGTTTCCTTGATCTTCGTGTACAGGAGAGGGATCTTCCACTGCTTCGCGTAGTAGGAACCCTTGTTCGTGTAGCCGGTGGAGCTTCCGATGGCGGACCCGAGGGTCACTGATCCTGTGACGGTCCATTTCGAACCGACCTTTGCAGCTGTTTCCACCGTGGATGAAACTTTGTTGTCGTAGTCGAAAGATGCTTTTGCATCCCAAAATGCGTGGGCTTCGCCGACCGTGGTGTAGTAGATCTTTTTATCGATAACTTCCGACTTTGTCCTGTCGCAGCCGCCGTCCTTCGCCTCGATGGGCATCGAGGCGGTATTCACACCATTGATGACGTAGGGATCTTCAGTGGGTATGTCCCCCGTGGCGCTCTGCCACTTCGGCAGTGGCGAGTCACCGTTCCTGTCAGCCAGACTGGCGTCCAGCTTCGATCCCCAGCTCTGGGCGTACTGGGCGTCGCGTGGGTTGGCCGTGCTGTCGGCCAGGGACGTCGGCTCGTCGGAACCGCTGCTGCTCGATGTCGGCTGCAACGCCGCAGGTACCACCTCGGCGTCAGCGACCTGGGCCTTCACCTCGGGTGCGGCGGCAACGGGGGCGGCGGAGAGATGCGAGACTCCAGTCATCTGGATACCGCTGCTGGTCTGCCCGGCCACTGTGGCGACCGCGTTGACCACCCCGCCGTTTTCTGCGGCTGCTTGCTCGACATTGCCGGGCAGCGCGGACGGGAGCGGTATCGACCAGGTTCCATCCGCGGCGGTCACTGTTTGGCCGAGGGTGGGAAGCGTGATCGCCGATCCGTTCTCCGGCACTACATCGGTGGCTTCCAGCAGAACGGGAAGGCCGCTTGCGGGAGCGCCGTTGCCCAAGGTGAACTTGCCGGAGAAGACGGATGGGCCGGTCGAGGGCAGGGGCTCAGCGCTTTCCGCGGGTGCCGCCGGCACATCGGGATCTTCGGGAATGCTGGAGAACGGCTTGGCGCTGGGGTCGGCAGGTGCGAGACAGGAGGCCACATCTGCCATTACGTGCCCAGAAATTCCGGTTCTGACTTCATCGTTGACCTGTATGAAAGGAGACTCGGTATAACTCTTGACTACTCCCTCACTCTCTTCGTCGTTACTCATTGTGTAGAAGGTTCCGGGACCGGGACTCCAGCCCTGAAGAGCTCCCGTCAGGCCGGTTGCGACGACTTTCACCGCCATCAACCCGGCGCTGTAGCTACGCCATTGGCGTACGGTTCCATTTTTCAGTGCATAGATTGAATTCCCGACCGACCAGACATCGTCGGCCGAGGAGATTTCATTTATTGTTTCCGCAGTGGGGGGAATTGTTATGTGGATTTTTGTGATTGTGCCCGTGCCATTTACTGGATCGCTCTGTGAATATCGGTCGATCCCTCCTTGGTTGTTCAGCACATGGATCAACGGGCCATTGGACCAGATCTGCTTGGGCCGTTTCCATGGAACTGCGTGAGTTTTTACGAGCTTGAGCAGAGGTCCGCCAGAATCTGTCTGATCCTTGTAGACGTTCAACTTGCCGTCATTGGTCGTCTCGTATATCAAGCCGTTACCGGCGGTGAATACTTTACTGAACATGGGTATTTCCCCGACTGCATTCGGAGATTCAGTGAGCGGGGCTGCGGTACCACCACCCTGCGGATCCCAATCCACATACTTCCGGATCGACCGTTTCAGCATCCCCCCGGAGCCGACGGGGCCCACCACGTAAGTTGCCACGCTCGACTTGCATTCCTCGGCTGAAGCGTCCGCGGGGGCAACAGCTACTGGAACCACTGTCAAACAGCCAGCCATTACGACGACGGCACACGCTGATTGGGCAAAAGGCCCTCGAAATCTTCTCACTTGAGAAGCAGGCATAATCTCTCATTCCGTTTCGCTCATGGATAGCTCGATTCCGGTAAATCTAAGCACAAATTTACCCGTGTCATCAGATCGGGCGGGGGCGTTTTTGAATCAAGCGGAATGTGTAATTCCATTTGTATTGTTTTGGTGTACACTTATGCACCTTTTGGTATAGGTGCTGCCGGGGCGCGGCTGAGGTTTCCTTGAGGATTTCCATGGCGGGAGGGGCTGAGGTGGGCGGAGCGTGGGGGTGGGTGTGTCGAGAATTTACTTACTCTTTACCCTGCCGGGCTAAAGGAAGGCGCAAGCGCAGCCCCCGCCCTGGGCGTGAAGGGCACGACGTTGAT
Source organism: Streptomyces sp. NBC_01433 (assembly GCF_026340105.1). NCBI lineage: Bacteria > Bacillati > Actinomycetota > Actinomycetes > Kitasatosporales > Streptomycetaceae > Streptomyces > Streptomyces sp. NBC_01433. The sequence continues at coordinate 4,655,501 of NZ_JAPEPM010000001.1, forward strand.
CACTGCGCTGTGTCGCGAAGCGGCTGATGTCGTGCGGGCGGTTTCCAGGGTGCCCCTGTGCGGTTCGTGAGTCGTGGACTTCGATCAACAGTCGGCCCCGTCCGGTGTCTGCGGCGGTCATGGCCATTTCGCTGTCGTCGTTCTGCGGCACATGCCACGTGCTGATGAGGTCGCGCAGCCTTCGGCGGCTGATCGCCACCGACATGGTGGTGCGCGTCGACAAACCGCTTCGGGGGCCGGAATCCGAACGGAACTTTCAGAAGCTTGGAGTGCGGGCACGATGGCACCGGAAGGCATCTGGCGTACTGCTGAGAGGAATCCGGGAAGCGGTCGGTCTGACGCTGGTTCGCCACGGCCGAACAGGCGGCGCGCGAATCCGGTGACCGGCACAGGCTTGCCCGGGTGCTGAGCCGACACGCGATGGTGCCGCTCACTTACGGTGCTCCGAACGCCGCCACAGCGATGGCCGGTCGTACCCCGAACGAGGCCGACCGGTCCCCGAGCGCTGCCGCTGCCCTGGCCGCGGCCGTCAGCCATCCATCATGATCCGCGTGTTGATCGCCGTCGACGGTGCGGCCTGTGTCCGGACGGATGGCGATCCGGCCGGGGCGGCCGACCTCGCCGTCAACGCAGGGGCCCAATTACCTGTGGCGTACCGCGACGGTTCGGTCCGCTCACGGGTCGAGTCGTTGTGCCAGGCGCTCCCCGGGTGTCCGGGAAGCGGACTGCGCGACGCATCGGCGAGCCACTGAGTCCTTGGGGAAGAGGTCAAGGGCCCCGAGCGCTCGCCCCTGGAAACCCGCCCTCACGCGAACCCGCGGGCCATCTCGTCCAGGATCTCCTCGATCACCTCGGCCGGCTGGCGGGCCCGGTCCTCCTCGATCCACATGCGCATCGCGATCCGCATCGAGGACAGAAAGGCCGCGGCGAGGACCATCGGCCGCACCGGTCCGTCCGGGGGGCCCGGGCGGGCGGCCACCGCGTCGGCCAGGTCCCGTTCCATCGCGGCGTGGTTGGCCAACTGGCGGGCGAGGAGGGACGGGTGGCGCATGGCCAGTCGGGTGCGTACCGCCCACTCGCGCTCCGGCGGGGCCACCCCCTCCGTGAACCGGGCCATCGCCGCCCGCAACGCGGTCCAGGCGGGCTCATCGGCGGGGCGCTCGCGCACGGCCTGGACCAGTCCTTTTATCTGCTGCTCCTCCCGGTACAGGAGGGCGTCCTCCTTGTTCGTGAAGTAGTTGGAGAACGTTCTGCGGGAGATCCCGGCCGCGTCGGCGACCGCCTCCACCGTCACGTGGTCGAAGCCGTGCTCGACGGTCAGGCGCAGTGTCGCCTCGTGCACGGCCTGCCGGGTGGCTTCCTTCTTGCGTTCCCGCAGTCCCACAGAACTCTCCATGCGGCCAGTATCTACCTGCTGGGCATTTTTGCGCAGTGAGCAAAATTGCCCACTGTGCATGTATGGTGAAGCCTTCCCTTTCCTGCCCAGACCCTCCGGAGGTTGCGCGTGAGCGCACAAACGGCCGCGCCGACCGACGTCGCGCCGATGGATCACCGCCACGTACTGCGGGCCCTGAGCGGTCTGCTCATCGTGCTGTTCGTGGCGATGATCAGCAGCACGGTGGTCTCGGTCGCGCTCCCGCAGATCATCGGCTCGCTCAACGGCACGCAGTCGCAGTACACCTGGGTCGTCACCGCGACCCTGCTCGCCTCGACGGCCTCCACCCCGATCTGGGGCAAGCTCGCCGATCTGTTCAGCAAGAAAATGCTGCTCCAGATATCCATCGGCATCTTCGTCGTCTCGTCGATCGCCTGCGGTTTCGCTCAGTCCACCGAGCAGCTGATCGCCTTCCGCGCCCTCCAGGGCCTCGGCATGGGCGCCCTGCAGGTGCTCGTCCAGGTGATCATCGCCGCGATGATCAGCCCCAAGGAGCGCGGCCGTTACAACGGCTACCTCGGCGGCGTCATGGCCGTCGCCACCGTCGGCGGGCCGCTGCTGGGCGGCTTCATCACCGACGCGTCCTGGCTGGGCTGGCGCTGGTGCTTCTTCGTCGCGGTGCCGTTCACGCTCCTCGCGTCCGTGATGCTCGGCCGCACCCTGCACCTCGCCGAGGTGCGCCGCCCCGAGACCAAGGTCGACTACCTCGGCGCCACCCTCATCGCCGCCGGGGTCAGCCTCCTGCTGCTCTGGGTCACCTTCGTCGGCAACGACTTCGACTGGCTCTCCTGGCAGACCGCCGTCATGGTCGGCGCGAGCGTCGTGATCCTGGGCGCGGCCGTCCTCGTCGAGGCCCGGGTCAAGGAGCCGGTCGTGCCGCTCCATGTCGTACGCCGCCGGGACCCCGCCCTCGCCATCGTCGCGAGCCTCGCGGTCGGTATGGCGATGTTCGGCGGCGCGGTCTTCCTCGGCCAGTACTTCCAGATCGGCCGCGGCTACTCGCCGACCGAGGCCGGACTGCTCACCATCCCGCTGATGGCCGGAGTGCTCGTCTCCTCGACCGTCGCCGGACGCATGGTCTCCAAGACCGGCAAGGTCAAGCCCTACATCATCACCGGTGTCGTCGTGCTCACCCTCGGCTTCCTGGGGCTGTCCACGATCGACCACGAAACCAACCTGGTCCTCGTGTCGTTCGGGATGCTTGCCGTCGGCATCGGTGTCGGCATGTCGATGCAGAACCTGGTCCTGGTCCTCCAGAACACGGTCCCGCTCAGCGAACTCGGCGCGGCCAGCGGTGCGATCACCTTCTTCCGCTCGCTCGGCGGCACCATGGGCGTCTCGGTGCTGGGCGCGGTGCTCGCCAACCAGGTCGCCACGAAGATCACCCACGGCCTGAAGGAGCTGGGCATCGACCCGGCGGCCTCCGGGTCGGGCGGCTCGACCCTGAACGTGGCGGCCATGCCGCCGCAGGTCCAGGAGGTCGTACGCGCCGCGTACGGTGACGCGACCGGCCACATCTTCCTGATCTCGGCGGCCATCGCGGTGATCGGCGTGGTGGCGTCCCTGTTCCTGACCTCCACGAAGCTGCGCGACAGCGTGGATCTGTAGCCCCGAAATCCCCGTGACGCGGGGTCTTTGTGGCTGTGCCCTGTGCCGTCGAGGCGCGGGGCACAGCCATGACCGCGGCCGGCGGGACCGGCCGCCGGCGACTTCATGACCTTGCCGGGCGCCGGGGCGCGGGCGACAATGTCGCCACGTGGGGTGTGGGGAACGGGGGGGGGATCATTCATGACTGAACTGCTGGTGCTTTTCGGCGGGTTGATGACATTGGTCGTCGTGCTGATCGTGAAGCTGCTCGTCAGGTCCCGGCGCCGTACGGAAAATCTCGACGGCCTGGAGATCGAGCGTCAGCACCGGGAGGGAATCCGGCACATCAAGGCGGCCAATCACTCGGCGTCGGTCCACAACCGGTTCTTCGACGGTGGCCGCGAGACACACCGGTGACAGAGACACGGCGGTGACAGGGGCCGATGGCAGATGCCCCTGACAAGGGCCGGTGACCTGCGCCGGAGACCTCGCGCATGGCTCCGGCGAGCCGCGAGAACACCTGCTCGACTGAGGTAGTGTGACCCATCCCCGCACGGGGACCGCCCCGACAAGGGGGCCGACCAAGGAGGTGAGACCCATTACCGCTGGATCAGGCTGGGTGCTCACCTCTCACGATCGCGTCGTCCCACCGGCATAGGCGATCGCGGAGCGCCCATCGGCTTTCCCGAAAGGCTCCGCTTCATGTCGGTCTTCTCTTCGCCGTCCTCACTCTCCTCGATCGCCACCACGCTCCGTGCCGCCGGCTGTGTCTTCGCCGAGGACGAGGCCGAACTCCTCGTCTCCACCGCCGAATCACCGGCCGCCCTCGCCGCGATGGTCGAACGCCGCGTCGGCGGACTTCCTCTCGAACACGTCCTGGGCTGGGCCGAGTTCTGCGGTCAGCGCATCGCCGTGGACCTGGGTGTCTTCGTGCCCCGCCGCCGTACCGAATTCCTGGTCCGGCAGGCCGCGGGCCTCGCCCCCGCACAGGCGGTCGTCGTCGACCTCTGCTGCGGATCGGGCGCGCTCGGCACCGCGCTGGCCGCGACGCTGGACCGGGTCGAACTGCACGCCGCCGATGTCGAACCCGCGGCAGTACGCTGCGCCCGGCGCAATGTGGGCGGCCTCGGCCAGGTCTACGAGGGTGACCTCTTCGCCCCGCTGCCCGGCTCGCTGCGGGGCCGCGTCGACATCCTGGTCGCCAACGTCCCCTACGTACCGACGGACGACGTCGAACTGCTGCCCGCCGAGGCGCGCATCCACGAGCCGCGCGTCGCGCTCGACGGTGGCGGGGACGGACTCGACGTCATGCGCCGGGTGGCGGCCGAGGCGCCGCGCTGGCTGGCCCCCGGCGGCAGTCTGCTGGTCGAGACGAGCGAGCGACAGGCGGCGCGGGCGGCGGAGACCGTGGGCGGCAGCGGACTGATCCCGCGCCTGGTGACCTCCGAGGAGCTGTACGCCACCGTCGTCATCGGGACCCTGCCCGGGTGAACCGGGACCCTGCCCGGGGGAGGGCCAGGCCCGCACCCGGGCAGGGGAGGGCCCCCACCCGGGCAGAGCGGAGCAGGGCAGCGGAGTGCGCGGGTGTCAGGCGAACTGCCACCGCGTCTGGCTGAACGGATCGCCCTTGCCGAAGCCGAAGGCCGTGCGCGGGGTCACCGCGAACACGTCCGCGCGGCCGGACGCCCCGTTGACGAACGCGCCGTCGCTCACCTCGAAGTGCCAGTCACCGCCGTACTTCGCCTCCCACGCCTCGGCCAGCCGGGCCAGCCTGGTCTCGTCCGTCACCCGCCCCGCCCGGCCCTCGACGACCACGTCGAAGCCGGTGTCCAGCGTGTTGGCGCCGGTCGTCAGCACGACCTCCGGATTGGCGAGCAGATTGCGCGCCTTGCGCTCGGTGGGACCCGTACAGAAGTGCAGCGCACCGTCCCACCAGACCCCGATCAGCGGTGTGACGTGCGGGCGGCCGTCCGGGCGGACCGTGGACAGCCAGTACAGCCGCGCCGCGTCCAGCACGGCCACGCCCTCCCGCCAGGGACGGGCCGTGGCTCCCTCACTGCTGAACCGGGCGTCCAGCTCGGTCACCGGGGTGTTCGACGGCATGGTTCCTCCCATATTTCTTCCTCGGTATGCGGACTCCGCCCCGGCTCCGGATTCATCGGTGCGGGACAACCCTTAGGCTCGAACCGGTGTGATTCTCAGGGTCGGCGGGCAGGAGAGCGCGGATGTCAACGGTGCCGGGGCGCAGAAGCAGTACGTTCACCCGACTGCTGCGGCACGGATTCACCGACCCGTCCGCCGCCGAACAGCTGCTGGACCTGGATGCCCTCTCCGCCGTACGGTCCGATCCGGTCCTGCTGGAAGCGCTCGGCGCGACCGCCGACCCCGATCTCGCGCTGCGCGGCCTCGTCCGGCTGGCCGAGGCGGAGGAGGCCGACGAACGGCAGGTCCTGCTCGACACCCTGGTCACCGCCAAACCCCTGCGGGACCGGCTGCTCGGCGTTCTCGGCGCCTCCGAGGCGCTCGGGGACCATCTGGCGCGGCATCCGCGGGACTGGCAGGCACTCGTCACCTACGAGGCCGTGGATCTGCACCCCGGGGTCGCCGAGTTCGAGCAGGGGCTCGCCGACGCCGTCGACCCGGACTCGCTGCGCGTCGCCTACCGCAGGTGCCTGCTGGGGATAGCGGCCCGCGACGTGTGCGGGACGACGGACCTGGCCGAGACCGCCGCCGAGCTGGCCGACCTGGCGACCGCGACACTGCGGGCGGCGCTCGCCATCGCGCGTACGTCCGCGCCCGCCGACGCCGCGCAGTGCCGGCTCGCCGTCATCGCGATGGGCAAATGCGGCGGACACGAACTGAACTACGTCTCCGACGTCGACGTGATCTTCGTGGCGGAGCCGGTCGACGGGGCCGAGGAGAACGGGGCCGTGCAGGCCGCCGTCCGGCTCGCCGCCCACCTGATGCGGATCTGCTCCGACACCACCGTCGAGGGCACCATCTGGCCCGTCGACGCCAACCTCCGCCCCGAGGGCCGCAACGGGCCGCTGGTGCGGACCGTGTCCTCGCACCTCGCGTACTACCAGCGCTGGGCCAAGACCTGGGAGTTCCAGGCGCTGCTGAAGGCCCGGCCCGTCGCCGGTGACCCGGAGCTCGGCGCGGAGTACGTCGAGGCCGTCTCCCCGCTCGTGTGGCAGGCCGCGGACCGGGAGAACTTCGTCCCCGACGTACAGAAGATGCGCCGCCGCGTCGTGGACAACATCCCCGCCGACCGGGTGGAGCGGGAGCTCAAGCTCGGTCCCGGCGGACTGCGGGACGTGGAGTTCGCCGTGCAGCTGCTCCAGCTGGTGCACGGACGCAACGACGCCGGCCTGCACAGCGGTACGACGCTGGAGGCGCTGCGGGCGCTCGCCGAGGGCGGGTACGTGGGCCGCGCGGACGCCGCGCAGCTCGACGAGGCGTACCGCTTCCTGCGCTCCATGGAACACCGCATCCAGCTCTACCGGCTGCGCCGTACCCACCTGGTCCCCGAGGACCCGGCGGACCTGCGGCGGCTCGGCCGCTCCCTGGGGATGCGCACGGACCCGGTGGCCGAGCTGAACAAGGCGTGGAAGCGGCACGCCTCCGTCGTACGGCGGCTGCACGAGAAGCTGTTCTACCGGCCGCTGCTGGACGCCGTCGCCCAGCTGGCGCCCGGCGAGTCCCGGCTCAGCGCGAAGGCGGCCGGAACCCGCCTCGAAGCCCTCGGGTACGCGGACCCGGCCGCCGCGCTGCGGCACCTGGAAGCGCTGTCGTCCGGGGTGTCGCGCAAGGCGGCCATCCAGCGCACGCTGCTGCCGGTGCTGCTCGCCTGGTTCGCGGACTCCGCCGACCCGGACGCCGGACTCCTCGGCTTCCGCAAGGTGTCCGACGCGCTCGGCAAGACCCCCTGGTATCTGCGGCTCCTGCGCGACGAGGGGGCGGCGGCGGAGAATCTCGCCCGGGTCCTGTCGGCCGGCCGCCTCGCGCCCGACCTGCTGCTGCGGGCCCCGGAAGCCGTCTCGATCCTCGGCGACCCGCACGGGCTGAAGCCGCGCACCCGCAACAACCTGGAGCAGGAGGTGCTGGCCGCGGTCGGGCGGGCCGGGGGCGCCGAGTCGGCGGTGGCCGTGGTCCGCGGCGTACGGCGGCGGGAGCTGTTCCGTACGACGGCGGCGGACATCATCGGCTCCTACGGCACGGAGGAGAGCCCCGCAGAGCCGGACCACGGGGCCCTCGTCGACCGGGTCGGCTCCGCGGTCACGGATCTGAACGCCGCCACGCTCTCCGGCGCGCTCCGCGCCGCCGTACGCGAACGGTGGGGCGACACCCTGCCGACCCGGTTCGCGGTCATCGGGATGGGCCGCTTCGGCGGTCACGAGCTGAGCTACGGCTCCGACGCGGACGTCCTGTTCGTCCACGCGCCGCGCGAGGGCGTCGGCGACGAGGAGGCGAGCCGGGCGGCCAACACGGTGATCACCGAGATGCGCAGACTGCTCCAGCTGCCCACGGCGGACCCGCCGCTCCTGATCGACGCGGATCTGCGGCCCGAGGGCAAGAGCGGTCCGCTGGTGCGCACCCTGAAGTCGTACGAGGCGTACTACCGGCGCTGGGGGCTGGTCTGGGAGAGCCAGGCCCTGCTGCGGGCCGAGCCGATGGCGGGCGACGAGGAGCTGGGGCGCAGCTTCGTCGAACTGATCGATCCGCTGCGGTATCCGATGGAGGGCCTGGGGGAGGACGCGGTCCGGGAGATCCGCCGTCTCAAGGCCCGGATGGAGTCCGAGCGCATGCCGCGCGGCGCCGACCCGACGCTCCACACCAAACTGGGGCGCGGCGGGCTGAGCGATGTCGAGTGGACGGTACAGCTGCTTCAGATGCAGCACGGCCGGGCGGTGCCCGGACTGCGCACGACCCGTACCCGTGAGGCGCTGGCCGCGGCGTGCGCGGCGGAGCTGATCCCGGCCGAGGAGGCCCGGACCCTGGACGACGCGTGGGTGCTGGCGACCCGGGTGCGCAACGCGGTGATGCTGGTACGGGGGCGGCCCGGCGACACGTTTCCGTCCGACGGGCGGGAGATGACGGCGGTGGGGCGCTACCTGGGGTACGAGCCCGGACACGTCGGCGACATGCTGGACGACTACCGGCGGATCACGCGCCGGGCGCGGGCGGTGGTGGAGGAGCGGTTCTACGGGGCCGCGTGACGGGTTCTAGGGGGCCGCGTGACGGGGGCTGCGGGGTGTGACGGGTGAGCCAGCAGCCCGGCGTACGCCGAGCGGTAGTCCCCGGCCCCGGCGTACGCCGGGCCGAGGGCGCGTGCGGCGGGATGCCCTCAGCGGCGGCCCGAGGGCTCCGGCACCGGTCGCCGGTCCCGTGCGGCCGCAATCGACGTCAATCCCGTCAGGTGCCCCCCGCCGGACGGCACCAGCTTCGGCAGCCGGTGCGGCAGCGATCCGTACCAGACGTACGAGACCGTGAAGCCGAAGGCCAGGCAGACCATGCCGCCCACCGCGTCCAGCCAGAAGTGGTTGGCGGTCGCCACGATCACGACCAGGGTGGCCGCCGGGTAGAGCAGGCCCAGGATGCGCGCCCAGGGCGCGGAGGCCAGCGCGAAGATCGTCAGACCGCACCAGAGCGACCAGCCGATGTGCATGGACGGCATCGCCGCGTACTGGTTCGACATGTTCTTGAAGTTGCCCGAGGCCATCGAGCCCCAGGTCTCGTGCAGCATCACCGTGTCGATGAAGTTCCCGCCGTTCATCAGACGGGGCGGCGCAAGCGGGTACAGGTAGTAACCGAGCAGGGCGACGGCCGTGGTCGCGAAGAGCGCCAGCCGGGCCGCCGCGTAGCGGCCGGGATGACGGCGGAACAGCCAGATGAGCACACTGATGGTGACGATGAAGTGCAGCGTCGCGTAGTAGTAGTTCATCGACACGATCAGCCATGTCACCGAATTGACCGCGTGGTTGACGGTCTGCTCGAAGGCGATGCCCAACGACTTCTCCACCGACCAGATCCAGTCCGCGTTGCTCAGTGCCGCGGCCTTCTGCTCGGGCACGGCGTTGCGCACCAGCGAATACAGCCAGTAACTGACCGCGATCAGCAGGATTTCGAACCAAAGACGTGGACGGCGCGGAGACCGCAGTGCGCGGAACTTCGCCAGCATGCCCTTACGCTCGGCCTCGGGGGACGCCTCGTCCACGATGGGTGACGGGGTGTCCGCCGACCGGCCTTCCTGTATTTTCACTCGCGATTCACCCATAGGCACAGAGTCTGCCAGATACGTCCCCCTCCGCCCGATCATCCTCCGGTCGGGTTCCGGTCGCACATCCTGCACCTCAAGCACGAGTGTCCTGCGCCTCAAGGACGAGCGTGGGACCCTGAGAGGGCTCCGGGTCCCGACGCGGTTGAACCGCGAACCACCAGCTCAGGCATGAAGACGAACTCGCTGTGCGGAGCCGGGGTTCCACCGATCTCCTCCAGGAGGGTGCGCACGGCCGCCTGGCCCATCGCCGTCACCGGCTGCCGGATGGTGGTCAGCGGCGGATCGGTGAACGCTATGAGCGGCGAATCGTCGTACCCCACCACCGATAGATCGCGCGGCACCTGACGCGACAGCCGGCGGGCCGCCCGGATCGCGCCCAGAGCCATCATGTCGCTCGCGCACACCACCGCCGTGCACCCGCGCTCCAACAGCGCCGACGCGGCGGCCTGACCGCCCTCCAGCGTGTACAGAGAGTGCTCGATCAGCTCCTCCACCTCGTCCGGGGCGAGGCCGAGCTGCTCCCGCATCGTGGCGTGGAACCCCTCGATCTTGCGGAGCACCGGGACGAAGCGCTTCGGTCCGACCGCGAGCCCGATCCGCTGGTGTCCGAGCGCGACCAGGTGCGTCACCGCGAGCCGCATCGCCGCCCGGTCGTCGGGGGAGATGAACGGCGCCCGCACCTTGGTCGAGAAGCCGTTGACCAGGACGAAGGGGACGCCCTTGGCCCGCAGTTGCTCATAGCGCTGCATATCGGCGGAGGTGTCCGCGTGCAGTCCGGAGACGAAGATGATGCCGGCGACGCCGCGGTCGACGAGCATCTCCGTCAGCTCGTCCTCGGTGGATCCGCCCGGACTCTGGGTCGCCAGCACCGGTGTGTAGCCCTGCCGGGTCAGTGCCTGGCCGATGACCTGGGCCAGCGCCGGGAAGATGGGGTTCTCCAGCTCGGGCGTGATCAGGCCGACCAGCCCCGCGCTGCGCCTGCGCAGCCGTACGGGACGTTCGTAGCCGAGGACGTCGAGCGCCGCGAGGACGGATTCACGGGTGGCCGCCGCTACACCGGGCTTGCCGTTCAGGACTCGGCTGACCGTGGCTTCGCTGACCCCCGCCTGAGTTGCGATATCGGCAAGCCGTGCGGTCATGGAAGGCGACTGTACCGGGCCCGTGTCGGATTGCCCACTGTGCGCGGGATTCGGGCGCGAGGCCCCTTCCTGCCCGGTGACGACAGTGCTCGCACGGACGTCCGTAGCAACATCTTGCAAGCTCTTGCGGGCGGCCGATGCGGGCTGCGATCGGATCGTCGCACTACGGGTACACCGGGTGTGGCCTGCGGTGGCAGGGGGTAGGGGCTCCCGTCAAGAGGGTTGACGGCAACCTTGAGGACACGCGAATGTAACGATCGCCGGACCTTGCAGAAATCTTCCGCAAGGTCTTTCGGTCGTCTTTCATCCTTGTTACGTTCACGTCGACCCGGCGCCGCGACGGAGCGGTACGGCAGTTGAAGGAGTTCAGATGCGACGTGGCATAACGGCCACCGCCCTGGTCGCGGCCCTGGCGCTCGCGGCGACCGCCTGCGGCAGCGACGACGAGTCCGGCGGGAGCAAGGGCTCGGGCGAGCTCTCCGGCACGGTGACCTGGTGGGACACCTCGACCGTCGGCAGCGAGGACAAGGTCTTCAAGAAGCTCGCCGAGGGCTTCGAGAAGGAGCACCCGAAGGTCGACGTCAAGTACGTCAACGTCCCCTTCGGCGAGGCGCAGAACAAGTTCAAGAACGCCGCGCAGGCCGGCGCCGGCGCCCCCGACGTGATCCGCTCCGAGGTCGCCTGGACCCCCGAGTTCGCGGACCTCGGCTACCTGGCCCCGCTGGACGGCACCTCCGCCCTGAAGGACCAGGACGACTTCCTCAAGCAGGCCGCCGCGTCCACCAAGTACAAGGACAAGACGTACGCCGTCCCGCAGGTCATCGACTCCATGGGCATCTTCTACAACAAGAAGATCTTCAAGGAGGCCGGTGTCGATGTCCCCACGACCATCGACGACCTGAAGACCGTCTCCAAGAAGATCAAGGACAAGACCGGCAAGACCGGCCTCTACCTCCGCGGCGACGACGCGTACTGGTTCCTGTCCTTCCTGTACGGCGAGGGCGGCGACCTGGTCGACGCGGGCAGCAAGTCCGTCACCGTCGACCAGCCCGAGGGCGTCAAGGCGTTCAAGGTCGTCGAGGACCTCGTCGAGTCCGGTGCGGCCAAGACCGACGCCACGGACGGCTGGGAGAACATGCAGTCGTCGTTCAAGGACGGCAAGGTCGCGATGATGATCAACGGCCCGTGGGCCGTCGCCGACACCCTCGCGGGCAATGAGTTCAAGGACAAGGACAACCTGGGCATCGCCCCGGTCCCGGCCGGTGCCGCCGCTCAGGGCGCCCCGCAGGGCGGCCACAACCTCGCCGTGTACGCGGGCTCCAAGAACCTCGACGCCTCCTACGCCTTCGTCGAGTACATGACGTCGGTGCAGAGCCAGGCCACGACGGCCGGTGAGCTGAACCTGCTGCCGACCCGTACCTCCGCGTACGCCAAGCAGGAGGCGGTGGACAGCGAGATCGTCGGCTTCTTCAAGCCGGTCGTCGAGACCGCCGTCGAGCGCCCCTGGATCCCGGAGACCGGCAGCCTCTTCGCCCCGCTCGTCACCGAGTACACCAAGGTCCTCACCGGCCAGACCACCCCGGAGAAGGCGGCCTCCGCGACCGGCGACTCGTACCGCAAGCTCCTCAAGGGCTGGAAGTAACAGGAAGGTTGGCCGACTGATGGCTGTCCACACCAGCCAGTCGGTGGCGAAGGCCGCGGACGACGACGTCGTCCGCGGCCCCAGCCGCGGTACTGGTAACCCCCCGCCGCCGGGCCCGCTCCGGCGGGCCATGTCGACCCACTGGTACGCCTGGGTCATGGTCGCCCCGGTCGTCCTCGTGATCGGCGTGATCATCGGCTACCCGCTGGTCCGCGGCATCTACCTGTCGCTGACCGACGCCAACGAGCGCAACGTCGCGCGGTCCATCGGGGTCAACGAACTGCCCGCCACCTACAAGTTCGTGGGTGCGGACAACTACGTCGACGCCCTGACGGGTACCCAGTTCCTCGGCACGCTCGGCTGGACGCTGGTGTGGACGGTCTCCTGCGTGGGCATCACGTTCTGCCTCGGCATGGCGCTGGCCAACATCCTCAACCGCCGTATCGCCGGACGCTCCGCCTACCGGATGGCCCTCATCCTGCCCTGGGCCATCCCCGGCTTCGTCTCGGTCTTCGCCTGGCGCTTCCTCTACAACGAGGACCGCGGGCTGCTCAACAAGATCCTCGGCGGTGCGGGCATCGACGGGGTGCCGTGGCTGAACGACCCCACCTGGGCCAAGTTCTCCGTCATCGCGGTCAACGTCTGGCTCGGCATCCCGTTCATGATGGTCGCCCTGCTCGGCGGACTGCAGTCCATACCCTCGGAGCAGTACGAGGCGGCCGAGATGGACGGCGCCACCGCCTGGCAGCGCTTCCGGCACATCACGCTCCCCGGACTGCGCCCGGTCTCCACCACCGTGGTCCTGCTCTCCACCATCTGGACCTTCAACATGTTCCCGGTGATCTTCCTGCTGACCCGCGGCGGACCCGGCGAGGCCACCCAGATCCTCGTCACCCAGGCGTACAAGTTCTCCTTCGAGATCAGCCCGCGCGACTTCGCGCAGTCCTCCACGTGGGGCGTGCTGATCCTCGTACTCCTGATGCTCTTCGCCGTGATCTACCGGCGAGTCCTGCGCACCCAGGGAGACAACTGGTGACCACCGTTACCGAGCACCCCGGCAACGCCGTCCGCAAGCCGCGCCTGCGCGGCGACCGTTCGCCGGTCGCCTCCGTGGCCCTGCACCTCACCCTGATCATCGCGTCCGTCGTCGCGGTCTTCCCGGTGCTGTGGGTCCTGCTGACCTCGCTGAAGCCCGCCAAGTACGCCACGACGACGGACTTCTTCCGCGAGACCACGTTCGTCAACTACACGAACCTGATCAGGGACACCGAGTTCCTGAGCTGGTTCGGCAACTCCGTGATCATCGCGGGGCTCTCCACCGTCATCGGTGTGTTCGTCTCCGCCACCACCGGCTACGCCGTCAGCCGCTTCCGCTTCCCCGGCAAGCGCGGGCTGATGTGGACGCTGCTGATCACGCAGATGTTCCCGGTCGCGGTCCTCATCGTGCCGATCTACAACATCATGTCGAACATCGGCCTGCTCAATCAGCCCGCCGGTCTCGTCATCACCTACCTCACCATCTCGGTGCCGTTCTGCGCCTGGATGATGAAGGGGTTCTTCGACACCATCCCGCGGGAGATCGACGAATCCGGTCAGGTCGACGGACTCACCCCGTTCGGCACGTTCTGGCGGCTCGTCATGCCGCTGGCCAAGCCCGGCCTCGCGGTCACCGCGTTCTACTCCTTCATCACCGCCTGGGGCGAAGTGGCGTACGCCTCCGCCTTCATGGTCGGTGACGAGAACCTCACGCTCGCCGGCGGACTGCAGAAGTTCGTCAACCAGTACGGGGCCCAGTGGGGCCCGATGACCGCGGCCTCCGTGCTCATCGCGATCCCGGCGGCCCTGGTCTTCCTCCTCGCGCAGAAGCACCTGGTCACCGGTATGTCCGCCGGAGCCGTCAAGGGCTGACCGGAAGGGGACCGATGGTCTTCGGCCCCCTTCCCGCCACCCGCACGACCCGCACCACCGCATCCGTCACGGCGGCGCCGGATCCCCGACCCGGTCCCGGCGCCGCTCCCCACCCAGACACCCCAGGGACGACATGACCCAGCACCTCGCTGCCCCCTCCACCGGCACGTCCGACGACGCCCCGGGCCACCGCACCGGCTGGTGGCAGGACGCGGTGATCTACCAGGTCTATCCGCGCAGCTTCGCCGACGGCAACGGCGACGGCATGGGCGATCTGGCAGGCGTCACCGCCCGGCTCCCGTACCTCAGGGACCTCGGCGTCGACGCCGTCTGGCTCAGCCCCTTCTACTCCTCGCCGCAGGCCGACGCGGGCTACGACGTCGCCGACTACCGGGCCATCGACCCGATGTTCGGCAGCCTCCTGGACGCCGACGCCCTGATCCGCGACGCCCACGACCTGGGCCTGCGCATCATCGTGGACCTGGTGCCCAACCACTCCTCCGACCAGCACGAGTGGTTCAAGCGCGCCCTGGCCGAGGGCCCCGGCTCCGCCCTGCGCGACCGCTACCACTTCCGCCCCGGCAAGGGCGCGGACGGCGAACTCCCGCCCAACGACTGGGAGTCCATCTTCGGCGGCCCGGCCTGGACCCGGACCACCGGTCCCGACGGCACCCCCGGCGACTGGTACCTCCACCTGTTCGCCCCGGAGCAGCCCGACTTCAACTGGGAGCACCCGGCCGTCGCCGACGAGTTCCGCTCGATCCTGCGCTTCTGGCTCGACATGGGCGTCGACGGCTTCCGGGTGGATGTCGCCCACGGTCTCGTCAAGGCCGAGGGCCTGCCCGACCTCGGCGGCCACGACCAGCTCAAGCTGCTCGGCAACGACGTCATGCCGTTCTTCGACCAGGACGGCGTGCACGAGATCTACCGCAGCTGGCGCACCATCCTCGACGAGTACCCGGGCGAGCGGATCGCCGTCGCCGAGGCCTGGACCCCCACCGTCGAGCGCACCGCGAACTATGTGCGCCCCGACGAGATGCACCAGGCGTTCAACTTCCAGTACCTGTCCACCGCCTGGGACGCCGCCGCGCTGCGCGAGGTCATCGACACCTCCCTCGACGCGATGCGGCCGGTCGGCGCCCCCACCACCTGGGTGCTCTCCAACCACGACGTCACCCGGCACTCCACCCGCTTCGCCAACCCGCCCGGTCTCGGCACCCAGATCCGTACCGCGGGAGACCGCGAACTCGGCCTGCGCCGGGCCCGCGCGGCGACGCTGCTGATGCTGGCCCTGCCCGGCTCCGCCTACGTCTACCAGGGCGAGGAGCTCGGCCTGCCCGACGTCACCGACCTGCCCGACGAGGCCCGCCAGGACCCGTCGTTCTTCCGCGCCGAGGGCCAGGACGGCTTCCGCGACGGGTGCCGGGTGCCGATCCCGTGGACCCGTGAGGGCAGCTCGTACGGCTTCGGCAGCGGCGGCAGCTGGCTCCCGCAGCCGGCCGGCTGGGGCGACCTCTCCATCGAGGCGCAGACCGGGACCGAGGGCTCCACGCTGGAGCTGTACCGGGCCGCCATCGCCGCCCGGCGCGAGCACCCGGGGCTCGGCGCGGGCACCGCGGTCGAGTGGCTGGACGCCCCCGAGGGCGTCCTGGTCTTCGGCCGGCCCGGCTTCGTCTGCACCGTCAACACGACCGGCGCCCCGGTGCGGATGCCCACCCGCGGCAACGTGCTGCTGGCCAGCGCCCCGGTGACCGTCGACGGCGCCGAGGCCGTGCTGCCCGCGGACAGCACCGTGTGGTGGACGGTGTGACGCTGCCCGCACCCAGGACCGGTGCGGCCCCCCGGCTCTCCGACATCGCCGGACAGGCCGAGGTCAGCGAGGCGACCGTCAGCCGGGTGCTCAACGGGAAGCCGGGCGTCGCGGACACCACGCGTCAGCGGGTGCTCGCGGCGCTCGACATCCTCGGCTACGAACGGCCCGTGCGGCTGCGGCAGCGCAGCGCCGGACTGATCGGGCTGGTGACACCCGAACTCACCAACCCGATCTTCCCGGCCTTCGCGCAGTCCGTCGAACAGGTCCTGGCCGGGCACGGCTACACCCCGGTGCTCTGCACCCAGCTGCCGGGCGGCGCCACCGAGGACGAGCTCGTCGAGCAGCTCGTCGAACGGGGCGTCGGCGGCATCGTGTTCCTGTCCGGGCTGCACGCCGACCTGTCGGCCGACCCGGCACGGTATGCCGCGCTCACCGAGCGCGGCGTGCCGTTCGTCCTGATCAACGGCTACAACGAACGGATCAGCGCGCCGTTCGTCTCGCCCGACGACACCGCCGCCGTGCGGATGGCCGTGGGGCATCTGGCGGACCTGGGCCACCGCAGGATCGGTCTGGCGATCGGGCCGCAGCGCTACGTTCCCTCCCGCCGCAAGCGCGACGGCTTTCTCGACGCGTCGGTCTCGGTGCTCGGCCTGTCCCGGGCCGAGGCCGAACTCCTGGTGTGCTCAACGCTGTTCAGCGTGGAGGGCGGCCAGGTCGCGGCGGGCGCGCTGCTCGACCTGGGCTGTACCGGCATCGTCTGCGGGAGCGACCTGATGGCGCTCGGTGTGGTGCGGGCGGCCAGGGGCCGGGGGCTCGACGTTCCCCGTGATGTCTCGGTCGTCGGCTTCGACGACTCGCAGCTGATCGCGTTCACCGACCCGCCGCTGACCACGGTGCGCCAGCCCGTGCAGGCGATGGCGGCGGCGGCGGTGGGCGCCCTGCTGGAGGAGATCGGCGGCAGCCCGGTGCAGCGCACGGAGTACGTGTTCCAGCCGGAGCTGGTGGTACGGGGGTCGACGGCGGCGGTAGTGCGCGCCGTCTGACCGAGGGCGGGACCGCCCGACGTACGGGAGAGGCACCCGACGTATCCGGAGAGCCACCTCACGTACAGGTGGGGCATCGGACGTACCGGAAAGGCACCGGGCGTACAGGAGAGGCACCGGGAGTCGGCCCAGGATGGGCCGGCGGGGGAGTTGCGCGACTCCGGGTGCCTCTCTTGTCCGTGACCGGCCCGGCCGGCCGGGCGCGTGGGGCCCGGCGCCGAAGCGGCCGGGACCCCCGGCCGACCGGGCCGGAGTCCGGATGAACTTTACCTTCCCGCAATAACTTGCGAAAGACTTTGCAGGTAGGAAACTGCCTGATTTCGCGGATGTGAGCGGGAGATGTCCAAAGGGTTGACCAGGGCGGAGTGGGCTCGTACGGTCTGCTCCGCAGCAAGGTTTGCATTCTTGCAGCAAGAACCTTCAGGAGCCTTGAGGGCACGGCGCGTTGCCACGTGAGGCTGCACCGTCACCCGCGTTTCCCCCACCGCAGGAGGAAAGACATGGCACGCAGATCCCTCTCTGCCGCGCTCGCACTCGTGGCAGGCGTCGCTGTCCTCGCCGTCCCCGCCCAACTCGGCGCGGCGGACACCGCACAGGCCGCCGCGCCGGGCGACAAGGACGTCACCGCCGTGATGTTCGAGTGGAAGTTCGACTCCATAGCCAAGGCGTGCAAGGACACCCTCGGTCCGGCGGGCTACGGCTTCGTCCAGGTCTCGCCGCCCCAGGAGCACATCCAGGGCGGCCAGTGGTGGACCTCCTACCAGCCCGTCAGTTACCGGATAGCCGGCCGGCTCGGCGACCGGAACGCCTTCGCCGCCATGGTGAACACGTGTCACGGGGCGGGCGTCAAGGTCGTCGCCGACGCCGTCATCAACCACATGTCGGCCGGCTCGGGCACCGGCACCGGCGGCTCCGCCTACGGCAAGTACGACTACCCGGGCATCTACTCGGTCAACGACATGAACGACTGCCAGTCGCCGATCACCAACTACGGCGACCGCGGCAACGTACAGAACTGCGAACTCGTCGGCCTGGCCGACCTGGACACCGGCGAGGACTACGTACGCGGCCGGATCGCCGGGTACCTCAACGACCTGCTCTCCCTCGGCGTCGACGGCTTCCGGATCGACGCGGCCAAGCACATGCCCGCCGGTGACCTCGCCGCCATCAAGTCCCGGCTGAGCAACCCCGGTGTCTACTGGAAGCAGGAGGCCATCTACGGCGCCGGCGAGGCCGTCTCGCCCTCCGAGTACCTCGGCACCGGCGACGTCCAGGAATTCCGCTACGCCCGCGGCCTCAAGCAGACCTTCCTCAACGAGAACCTCGCCAACCTGAAGAACTACGGCGAGGGCTGGGGCTTCATGGAGTCGGGCAAGTCGGCGGTCTTCGTCGACAACCACGACACCGAGCGCAACGGCGAGACGCTGACCTACAAGAACGGCGCCGACTACACCCTCGCCAATGTCTTCATGCTCGCCTGGCCCTACGGCTCCCCGGACGTCCACTCCGGATACGAGTGGTCCGACAAGGACGCCGGGCCTCCCAACGGCGGCCAGGTCAACGCCTGTTACAGCGACGGCTGGAAGTGCCAGCACGCCTGGCGCGAGATCTCCTCCATGGTCGGCTTCCGCAACGCCGCCCGCGGCCAGTCGGTCACCGACTGGTGGGACAACGGCGCGGACCGGATCGCTTTCGGACGCGGCTCGAAGGCGTACGTCGCCATCAACCACGAAAGCTCCGCCCTGACCCGTACGTTCCAGACGTCGCTGCCCGCCGGTGACTACTGCGACATCCAGTCCGGCAACGGCGTCACCGTCAACGGGTCGGGCCAGTTCACCGCCACACTCGGCGCCAACACCGCCGTCGCGCTGCACGCGGGCGCCCGCACCTGCACTGGCGGCACCGGTCCGACCGACCCCGGTACGGGCCAGTCCGGCGCCTCGTTCGGCGTCAACGCCACCACCCAGCCCGGACAGAACATCTACGTCGCGGGCGACCAGCAGGCCCTCGGCTCCTGGGACCCCGCCAAGGCGCTGAAGCTCGACCCGGCCACGTACCCCGTCTGGAAGCTCGATGTGAGCCTGCCCGCCGGTACCTCCTTCGCGTACAAGTACCTCCGCAAGGACGCGGGCGGCAACGTCACCTGGGAGAGCGGCGCCAACCGCACCGCCACCGTCCCGGCCTCCGGCAGGTCCGCGCTGACCGGCGACGTCTGGCGCGGCTGACCACACCTCGGCCGTGTCGGGGCGGGCCGGGGGCGCACCGCGGTGCACCCCCGCCCCGCCCCTCGGTACCCGCCCACCCCGTTCCCACCCCGTGCGAATTCGAGGAGTACCCGCCCCGTGTCCCGAACAACCCTCCGGCGGGGGGCCGTCGCCGCACTCTGCGCGGCGCTGCTGCCCGTCGTCCCGGCGGCCTCCGCGGCCGCGTCGCCCCGGCCACCGGCCCCGCCCTCGGACGCCGCGCTGGCCAGGGAGCCCGCCCGGCACGACCTGACCCGCGAGCAGTTCTACTTCGTGCTGCCCGACCGCTTCGCCAACGGCGACTCCTCCAACGACCGCGGCGGGCTCACCGGTTCACGCCTGGACACCGGCTACGACCCCACCGACAAGGGGTTCTACCAGGGCGGCGACCTCAAGGGCCTCACCGGGAAGCTCGACTACATCAAGGGCCTCGGCACCACCGCCATCTGGCTCGCCCCGATCTTCAAGAACCGGCCCGTCCAGGGCACCGGCAAGGACGCGTCGGCCGGCTACCACGGCTACTGGATCACCGACTTCACCCAGGTCGACCCGCACTTCGGGACCAACGCCGAACTGGAGAAGCTGATCGACAAGGCCCATGCCAAGGGCATGAAGGTCTTCTTCGACGTCATCACCAACCACACGGCCGACACCGTCGACTACGCCGAGAAGGAGTACGGCTACAAGCCCAAGGGCGCCTACCCCTACCTCGACAGGAACGGCCGCCCGTTCGACGACAGCCGGAAGATGGCGAAGGTCGACCAGGACGCGTTCCCGTACACCCCGAAGACCACGGCGAACGCCGGTACCAAGAAGCCGTCCTGGCTCAACGACCCCACGATGTACCACAACCGGGGCGACTCGACCTTCGCCGGTGAGTCGGCCGAGTACGGCGACTTCTCCGGGCTCGACGACCTGTGGACCGAGCGGCCCGAGGTCGTCACCGGCATGGCGGAGATCTACGAGAAGTGGGTCCGCGACTTCGACATCGACGGCTTCCGCATCGACACCGTCAAACACGTCGACCTGGACTTCTGGACCCAGTGGGCCACCGCGCTGGACACCTACGCGGCCGAGCGGGGCCGGGACGACTTCTTCATGTTCGGCGAGGTGTACTCCTCCGACACCGCGATCACCTCGCCCTACGTCACCCGGGGGCGGCTCGACGCGACGCTCGACTTCCCGTTCCAGGAGGCCGCCAGGCAGTACGCCTCCCAGGGCGCCCCGGCCTCGAAGCTCGCCGCCGTGTACCGCGACGACTACCGCTACACCACCGACAAGGCCAACGCCTACGAGCAGGTGACCTTCCTCGGCAACCACGACATGGGCCGCATCGGCACCTTCCTCAAGCAGGACAACCCGAAGGCCGACGACGCCGAACTGCTCAAGCGGGCCCGACTCGCCAACGAGGTGATGTTCCTCGCGCGCGGCAACCCCGTCATCTACTCCGGCGACGAACAGGGCTTCACCGGCGCGGGCGGCGACAAGGACTCCCGCCAGCCCCTCTTCGCCTCGAAGGCCGCCGACTACCTCGACGACGATCAGATCGGCACCGACCGCACGCACGCCACGGACGCGTACGACACCGGCCACCCGATCTACCGCTCCATCGCCCAGCTCTCCCGGCTCACCGAGGAACACCCGGCGCTGCGCGACGGCGTACAGACCGAGCGCTACGCGGAAGGCTCCGTCCACGCCTTCTCGCGCACCGACACCGAGCGGCCCAACGAGTACGTCGTCGCCACCAACAACGGCACCGGACCGCGGACCGTCGAGCTGGCCACCGAGTCCGCGCACATGAACTTCCGTACGCTGTACGGCGGTTCCGGCACGGTCCGCAGCGGCGGCGACAAGAGGATCACCGTCACCGTGCCCGCGCTCTCCAGCGTCGTGCTGCGCGCCGACAAGCCCCTCGGCTCCCCGGACGCCCGGCCCACGATCACCCTGAAGGCGCCCGCAGCCGGAGCCACCGGCACCGTCGAACTGACCGCGGGCACCGGCGGCGGACAGCTCGACCGGGTCGTCTTCGCCGCCCAGACCGGCGACGGCAAGTGGCGCACCCTCGGCTCCGCCGACCACGCCCCGTACAAGGTCACCCAGCACCTGGACGCCTCCGTGAAGGCCGGGACGACGCTGCGGTACAAGGCCGTCGTCGTGGACCGCGCCGGGCGCACGGCCAGTGCGCTCGCCTCGACCACCGCGGGCCAGGCACCGCCCGCCGAGAAACCCGTCGCCGTCGAACGCGACTACGCCGTCGTCCACTACAAGCGCGCGGACGGCGACTACGAGGGCTGGCAGCTGAAGTCCGGCGACACCTCCGCCGACTTCGTCGGACGCGACGCCTACGGCGCGTTCGCCTGGATCAAGCTCGCCGAGGGCACCTCCTCCCTCCCGTACACCGTCGAGAAGGCCGGAACCGCGGACGGCCCGCCGCGCACCGTCGACCTCGCGAGGACCGGACAGGTCTGGATCGAGCAGGGCAAGGACGGCCAGAGCACCGAGGCACCCGAAGCACCCGGTCAGGACACCACCAAGGCCGTCCTCAACTACCACCGGGCCGACGGCGACTACGACGGCTGGGGGCTGCACACCTGGACCGGGGCCAAGAACCCCACCGACTGGTCCAAGCCGCTCCAGCCGGTGAAGAAGAACGCCTACGGCGTCACCTTCGAGGTCCCGCTCACCGACGGCGCCACCTCGCTCAGCTACATCCTGCACAAGGGTGACGAGAAGGACCTCCCCAGCGACCAGTCACTGGACATCGCCACCCACGGGCGTGAGGTCTGGATGCTCGGCGGGCAGCCCGGCTATCTGCTGCCGCAGGCCGGCGGCGTCCCCACCCCCGACCTCACCAAGGCCGAAGCTCAGTGGATCGACTCCGGCACCGTCGTCTGGAAGGTGAAGGCCACCGGCGCCACCAGCCAGCAGCTCGTGTACGCCGCGGACGCCCCGATCTCCGTCGTCGACGGCGCCCTCTCCGACGAGGGCCGGTGGCTGCGCCTGCGTACCGCCACCCTCACCGACGCCCAGAAGGCGAAGTACCCGCACCTCAAGGACTACCCGGCGTTCACCGTCGACGCCCGCGACCGGGACCGGGTCCGCGCATCCCTGCGCGGCCAGCTCATCGCCACCCAGCGGGCCGCGAACGGCGCCCTGCTCGCCGCCACCGGAGTGCAGACCGCCGGTGTCCTGGACGACCTGTACGGGAAGAACGCGAGCGGCGCCGCCCTCGGGCCGGTCTTCCGGCACGGCACGCCCACCCTGTCGCTGTGGGCACCCACCGCCCGTACCGTCTCCCTCGAACTCGACGGCCGCACCGTCCCGATGCGGCGCGACGACCGCACCGGCGTCTGGTCGGTCACCGGCAAGAAGAGCTGGAACGGCAAGCCCTACCGGTACGCCGTGCGGGTCTGGGCGCCCACGGTGCGCAAGACCGTCACCAACAAGGTCACCGACCCCTACTCCACCGCCCTGACCACCGACTCCGCCCGCAGCCTCGTCGTCGACCTCGCCGACCCGAAGCTGGCCCCGCGCGGCTGGTCCGGCCTGAAGAAGCCCGCCGCCGTACCGCTGCGCGACGCCCAGATCCAGGAGCTGCACATCCGCGACTTCTCGATCGCGGACCGCACCTCCAAGCACCCCGGCGAGTACCTCGCCTTCACCGACACCCGGTCGAACGGCATGAAGCACCTGCGGCGGCTCGCCGACGCGGGCACCAGTTATGTGCACCTGCTGCCCGCCTTCGACATCGGGACGATCCCGGAGAAGAAGTCGGACCAGCGGGCACCCGCCTGCGACCTGTCCGTGTACGCCCCCGACTCCGAGGAACAGCAGGAGTGCGTCGCGAAGAGCGCCGGTAAGGACGCCTTCAACTGGGGCTACGACCCGCTGCACTACACCGTCCCCGAGGGCTCGTACGCCTCCGACCCCGACGGCACGAAGCGCACCGTCGAATTCCGCCGGATGGTGCAGGGCCTCAACGGCTCCGGACTGCGCACCGTCATGGACGTGGTCTACAACCACACCGTCGCCTCCGGCCAGGACGACAAATCCGTCCTCGACCGCATCGTGCCCGGCTACTACCAGCGGCTCCTGGAGGACGGCACCGTCGCCACCTCGACCTGCTGCGCCAACACCGCGCCCGAGAACACCATGATGGGCAAGCTCGTCGTCGACTCGGTCGTCACCTGGGCCAAGGAGTACAAGGTCGACGGCTTCCGCTTCGACCTGATGGGACACCACCCCAAGGCCAACATCCTGGCCGTGCGCAAGGCGCTGGACAAGCTGACCCCTGCCAGGGACGGCGTCGACGGCAAGAAGATCATCCTGTACGGCGAGGGCTGGAACTTCGGCGAGATCGCGGACGACGCCCGCTTCGTCCAGGCCACCCAGAAGAACATGGCCACGACCGGCATCGCCACCTTCTCCGACCGGGCCCGCGACGCCGTCCGCGGCGGCAGCCCCTTCGACGAGGACCCCGGCGTCCAGGGCTTCGCCAGCGGTCTCTACACCGACCCCAACACCTCCCCGGCCAACGGCACCACCGCCGAGCAGAAGGCCCGGCTGCTGCACTACCAGGACCTGATCAAGGTCGGCCTCACCGGCAGCCTCGCCGACTACACCTTCACCGACAGCACCGGCCGTACGGTCAAGGGCTCGGCCGTCGACTACAACGGGGCGCCCGCCGGATACGCCGCCGAACCCGGCGACGCCCTCGCCTACTCCGACGCCCACGACAACGAGACGCTCTACGACACGCTCGCCTTCAAGCTCCCGGCCGGCACCTCGGCGGCGGACCGCGCCAGGATGCAGGTCCTGGCGATGGCGGCGTCCACCCTCTCGCAGGGGCCCTCCCTCTCCCAGGCGGGCACCGACCTGCTGCGCTCCAAGTCCCTGGACCGCAACTCCTACGACAGCGGCGACTGGTTCAACGCCCTCCACTGGGACTGCCGGGACGGCAACGGCTTCGGACGGGGCCTGCCACCCGCCGCCGACAACAAGGACAAGTGGTCGTACGCGAAGCCCCTGCTGACCTCCGCCGCCCTCACCCCGGGCTGCGCGCAGATCGACGGCGCCTCCGCCGCGTACCGGGACCTGGTCACCATCCGGGCCACCGAGAAGGAGTTCGGTCTCACCAGCACCGAGCGGGTCCAGGCGGCACTGTCCTTCCCGCTCTCCGGCAAGGACGAGACACCCGGCGTGATCACGATGCGCCTAGGCACACTCGTGGTCGTCCTCAACGCCACCCCCGCCGCCGCGAGCCAGCACCTCCCCGCCCTCGCCGGCACCGCCTACGCCCTGCACCCCGTCCAGGCGACGGGCGCGGACTCTACCGTCAAGAAGGCCACGTACGAAGAGAAATCGGGCAGCTTCACCGTCCCAGGAAGGACGGTCGCCGTCTTTTCGACGCGCTGACCCCGACAGGTCTACGGTGACGGCATACGTCGGCGAAGGAGCCGCGAAACAGCTGGACACCGTGCGCATCCGGCCCTGCCGCTCCGGCCGGTCCCGGTTCCGCCCCCGCTCGGGGAACGGGGCCGGGACCGGCCGGAGCGGGCAGCGAGGGCGCTGCCGGGCATCCGCTGCCTCACCGGCGGACCCTGCCCCAGCGCGCCGGAGGGTGATGAGGACCATGGCGGGAAACCTTCCCGAGGAGACGAGCAGCTTCGTCGGGCGGAAGGCCGAACTCGCCCGGCTGGAACGGGCCCTGGCCACCCACCGGCTGACCACCCTCACCGGCCCCGGCGGCGTCGGCAAGACCCGGCTCGCCGTCCGGGGTGCCCGGCTCGCGGCGGACCGCTACCCCGACGGCGCCTGGTGGGCCGACCTCTCCCCGCTCTACGACGACAGGCTGCTGATCCCCACCGTCTCGGACGCGGTCGGGATCGCCGACCACACGCTGAGGATGCCCGTCGACGCACTGTGCGAATGGCTCGTCGACAAGCGGCTGCTGCTCGTCCTCGACTCCTGCGAACACCTGCGCGCCGCGTGCGGCCATCTGCTGGGCGAGGTCCTCACCACCTCGCCCGGCCTGACCGTCCTGATCACCAGCAGGCAGCCGCTGGGCACCCGGGGCGAATTCCTGCTGGACGTACCCCCGCTGCCGGTCGACGGAGCCCCCGACGCCCTGCGTCTCTTCGAGGACCGGGTGCGGGCCGTCGACCCCGGGGCCACCTTCGACGCACCGGGCGAGGCCGCGGCCGTCGCCGAGATCTGCCGCCGCCTCGAAGGCATCCCGCTCGCCATCGAACTGGCCGCGGCGGGCACCGCCGCGCAGAGCGTCGAGCAGATCGCCGCCCGTATCGGCTCCCGCCTGGACACCCTCAGCGACGACTCGCCGCGGCCGCGCCGCCACCGCGCCCTGCGCACCACCATCGGCTGGAGCCACGAACTCTGCACCCCGCTGGAACGCCTCCTGTGGGCGCGTCTGACCCCGCTGCGCACGGCCTTCGACGAGGAGGTCGCCCGCGAGGTCTGCGCGGCGGGACCGCTCACCCCGGACGGCGTCGGCGAGGCACTGCGGGGTCTGGTCGCCAAGTCCGTCGTGAAGCAGGACGGGGAGCGCCACCAGATGCTGGACACCCTGCGCGAGTACGGGCGGATGTGGCTCGCCGAACTCGGTGAGGAGCGGGCCGCCGCCGACCGGCACGCCGCCTGCTTCCTCGGCCTCGCCCGCCGCGCCCACGCCGGCTGGACCGGTCCCGAGCAGGTCTCCTGGTACCACCGGATCGCCGACACGCACCTCGACCTGTGCGCCGCACTCGACCATCTGCTCGCCCACGACATCCGTGCGGCCCAGGAGATGACCGGCCGGGTCGGCTTCTTCTGGAGCTGCTGCGGGCACCTGTCCGAGGCCCGCGCCTACGCCGAGAGGGCCCTGGCGGCGGGCCCGGCCGTTGGTCCCGACCGGACGAGGCTGCAATGGGTGCACGGGGTCGCGGCCCTGCTCCAGGGCGACTTCGCGACCGCCGAGCGGCTGGGCAGGCACTGCGTGGCCGAGGCCACGCGCGACCGGGACGACGAGGGCCTGCTCAGCGCCACCTATCTGTCCGGCCTGAACCACCTCATGATCGGACAGCCCAGGGCGGCCCTGGACGAGGTCGGGCGGGTGCTCCGGCACACCGGGGCGGCCCCCGCCGAATCCGCCTACCGGCTGCGCTGCCGCCTCATCACCGTCTTCGCCCTGACGGCCCTGGGCAGGCTCGCCGAGGCCGCGGAAGGCGCCGCACGCCTGCGGACCCTCTGCCAGGCGCAGGACGAGTACTGGATCCGGTCCTACGTCGACTACCAACTCGCCCTGATCGCCCTGTTCCAGGGCCGCCCCGGGGAATCCGCCAAGCACGCCCGGTCGATGCTCGCGGGCAAGCACCGGCTCGGCGACAGCTTCGGCGTCGCCCTCGGTCTGGACATCCTCGCCGCCGCCGTCGCGGCCCAGGGCGCGGGTGCCCAGGCGGCCAGGATCTACGGCACCGGGCAGGCGTACTGGCGGATGGTCGGCCACCCGCAGCGCGGCACACCGGAGCTCGGTCCGGTCCGCGAGACCTGCGAGCGGCAGGCGCGTGAGGCTGTGGGTGACGCCGCCTACCAGCGCGCGTTCGAGCGGGGGGAGACGGACAACGCGGAGGTCGGACTGGCCTCCGCCCTCCAGAGCGAGCTGCTGACCTGAGGGGGGGCGGGGCTGACCTGACGGGAGCGCGCCGCTGACACGGTGGGAGCGGGCCGCTGACCTGACGCGAACGCGCCGTTGATCCGACGGGTGGGCCGCCCCTTGTGCGGGCCCGACGATCAACGTAAAGGTGGATTCCGACAACCGGCAGGACCGGCCCCGCCACCCACTGCCCCCCGCACCTCAGGAGCGCTTGATGCCGCAGATCACCGTCGACTACTCCGCCGAGCTCGACGACGCCTTCGACCGCCGCGGCTTCGCACTCGCCCTGCACCCGCTGGTCGCCGAGACGGTCACCACGAAGATCCCCAACTGCAAGACCAGATTCCGCCGGGTCGAGGACTCCGTGGTGGGCGACGCCCCGACCGGTGACGTCATCGTCCATGTCTCCATCGGCATGCTGGCGGGCCGCACCCCGGAGATCAAGAGCCGGCTGACCGCGTCCGTGCTCGATCTGCTGAGCGGCTATGTGAAGCCCACCGAAGGGCTCGCCCTGCACACCTCCGCCGAGACCCGCGACCTCGACCCGTCCTACCGCAAGAGCTGACCCGCGTGTCGCGCTACGGCAGTCGCTGCGGGGGCACGGCGGGCGCGGCGAGTACGGCGGGCGCGGCGGGCGCCAGGGCGGAGAGCCGAACCAGCAGCTCGCCGAACGGGCCGTCCGCCGGCTCCTGGGCGAGGACCCGCAGCACGATGCCCGCCATCTCCTGGTCGTACGCGGCACTGACGGCGGCCAGCGCCGCGAAGTCGTGCACCAGCTGCATCTCCAGCTCGGCCCGCGGAACCCGGCGGCCGTCGAGCCAGATCAATGCCGTCGCCTCGGCCAGTGACACCCAGGACCGTACGACCAACTCCAGTCGTGCGGGCGGCACTTCGACGCCCAGATGGGCGATGATCTGCTCGTAGGCGGCCTGCCGCACCCCGTCGATCATGGCGTTCGCCGTCGAGGAGCCGACCGCGGGCCCGCCGCGCATCAGCGCCCAGAATCCCGGCCCGTGCTCGTCCACGAAGTCGAAGAACCGGCCCATCACCCGCAACAGCCGTGCGCCCAGGGGGCCTTCCAGTGGCTCCAGGAAGCGGGCCGCCAGCTCGTCGGCGGCCCGCCGCAGCGCCGCCTCGTACAGGCTCTGCTTCCCGGGGAAGTAGTGGTACACCAGTGGCCGCGAGATGCCCGCGGCGGCGGCGATCTCGTCGATCGACACGTCGTCGGGGGAGCGGTGGCTGAACAACTCCAGCGCGACGCCGATCAACTGCTGCCTGCGCTCATCGACGCCCATCCGGCGCCGCACCCCGGTCGTCATGTCACCAGCCTATCCGGGGCGGGCCGCGGAGATCGCCGGGGCCTGTCCATGGACCGGGGCCCTACAGGTCCAGTACCAGACGCTCGCCGCGGCAGCGGGAGACGCAGATCAGCATCGAGTCGTCGCGCTCGGCGTCCGTCAGAAGCTCGTCGCGATGCTCGACCTCGCCCTCCAGAACGCGCTGTTGGCACGTTCCGCAGAAGCCCTGTTCGCAGGAGTACGAGACGGACGGCAGTTCCTCGCGCACGGCGGCGAGCACCGACTGACCGGCGGCGACCCGCACGGTGCGGCCCGAGCGGTGCAGTTCCACCTCGAAGGAGCCGCTGCCCGCCGCGCCGGACGCCGCCGGGGCGAAGCGCTCCAGGTGCAGGGTGCAGCCGTCCGGGAGCGCGGCGGTGACCGCGTCCATCAGGGGCTCGGGTCCGCAGCAGTGGACCGCGGTGCCGGGTGCCGTCCCCGCCAGGAACGCGGCGGCGTCCGGGTGGCCCGCCTCGTCCCGCGCGACGACGCTCACCCGGTCGCCGTCCGCGCCGAGCTTCTCGATCTCGTCCAGGAACGGCATCGAGGCGCGGGACCGGCCGCCGTACAGCAGCCGCCACGGGGCACCGGAGGCGGCGACGGCGCGCAGCATCGGCAGGACGGGGGTGATTCCGATGCCGCCCGCGACGAACACGTACGCGGGCGCGTCGGCCAGCGGGAAGCGGTTTCGGGGGCCGCGGATCTCGACCTCCTCGCCCTCGTGGAGCTGGGCGTGCACCTCCTGCGAGCCGCCCCGGCCGCCTTCGACCAGCCGGGTCGCGACCGTGTACGTACCGGGGTCGGCCGGGTCGCCGCAGAGGGAGTACTGCCGCACCAGGCCGGACGGCAGCACCAGGTCCAGATGCGCGCCGGGCTCCCAGCGCGGCAGGTCGGGGCCCTCCAGCCGGAGCTGGACGACGCCGTCGGCGGCCATGGTCCGCTCGGTGACCAGCAGCCGCCGGGTGACGGTGGAACGGCGCCCTGAGCGGCCCGATACCGGTTCCGCCAGGGCGGGCATGGGCCAGAGCGGGGACTTCGCGATGCGGTGCCGCAGGGCCCGCCGGGCGAGCAGGGCGGCGCCGGTGGCCAGGACGACGGTGCGCAGGCGGGGCAGGGCCATGGGTCAGGGGGTTCCCGTCGTACGGGCCTCGGCGGCCAGCGCCGCGGGCGATTGGGCGAGATAGTCGACGGCCTGGGCCGTGCTGCCCTCCTGCGAGGGGTGGTAGGAGCGGCTCAGATAGCTGGGGACGGACCGCAGTATGGCCCCCGTGCCGGGCAGCGTGCCCTGCTTGCCGCTGGCGTGGTACGCCTTGAAGGAGGCTTTGCCGTCGAGCAGACTCGGGTCGTTCTCCATGAAGAAGCGGACGCCGCGCTGCCACAGGAAGATCAGTGCGGAGAACGCCGTCGCCCAGGTCCGCAGCCGCCGCCGGTAGCCGCCGTCGACATGCATGAACACGTCGAAGGCCACGGACCGGTGCTCGACCTCCTCGGCACCGTGCCAGCGCAGCAGGTCCAGCATCGTCGGGTCGGCGCCCCGCCGGTCCAGGGCCTCGGCGTTGAGGATCCAGTCGCCGAGGAACGCGGTGTAGTGCTCGATCGCGGCGATCGTCGCCACCCGCTCCATCAGCCACCACTTCGAGGCCCGGCCGGGCGGCAGCGTCCGGTCGCCGAGCAGCTTCTCGAAGAACCAGTCGACCTGGGCGGTGTACGGGGTGGGGTCCAGGCCCAGCCGCTTCAGATGGGGCAGCACATCGTCGTGGGCCTGCGAGTGCACGGCCTCCTGGCCGATGAACCCGATGACGTCCTGGCGCAGTTGCTCGTCCTGGATGTACGGGAGGATCTGCCGGTACACCCGGATGAACCAGCGCTCCCCGGCAGGGAGCAGCAGATGGAGCACATTGATGGTGTGCGTGGTGAACGGGTCGCCCGGCACCCAGTGGAGGGGAGTCCGGTCCCAGGTGAACGAGACCGGGCGGGCCTTGAGCGGCGTCCGTTCCGACGCGACCGCCGCTGGCTGCGTGTTAGACATACTGTCAATGTACTGACGGGTATGCGGGGGGAACAGGGGCGTGCGGGGAATTTTCGTGTACGGGGTCCCGGGCGGTCCGTACCTGGGCCTCCGCCGGACGGGGCCGCTGGGTGATGATGACCGTATGACGAATACTTCGCGTGCGCGTTCCTTCGACGCGGCGGCCGCCGCCTACGCCGCGAGCAGGCCCTCGTACCCACCCGTACTCCTGGACGCCGTAGAGGAGTTGGCCGGGTTCGCGCTGGCCGGTGCGCGGGTCGCGGACATCGGCGCGGGCACCGGGCTGGGCACCGCGCTCCTGCACGCGCGCGGGAGCCGGGCGGTGGCCGTGGAGCCCGGTGACGGGATGGCCGAGGAGTTCCGCCGCAGGCTCCCCGAGGTGCCGGTCGTCCGGGGCGACGGCAACCACCTGCCGCTGCGGTCGGGCTCCGTCGACCTGCTCACCTATGCCCAGTCCTGGCACTGGACCGATCCGGACCGTTCGGTCCCGGAGGTCCGCCGGGTCCTGCGGCCCGGCGGGGCGCTCGCCCTGTGGTGGAACGACTCCGACCCGACCGTGCCGTGGATCGGCGAACAGGACGCCCGGCTGCGGGAGTTCTTCGGGGCGGCCGAGACCCGGTACGACGAGCGGGCCCGGTTCCGCGGCCTGCCGGACGGGATCGGGTTCGGCACCCGTCGGCTGCCCTGGACCCGTCGGGTACCGCTCGAAGTGCACCTTGCCAACCTCGGCAGCTACTCCGACTTCCTGGTCGCCGACCAGGAGGAGGTACGGGGCTTCCTCGCCCGGGAGCGCGAGCTGCTGGCGGGCGTCTTCCCGGACGGCACCGTGGAGGAGACGTACGTGGTCAGTCTGGCCGTGGCGCGGCACTGAGCCGCCGGGGGACTCCCGGGCGTCACCGGGCCGACCGGGGGCTGCGGAGCCGATAGGTGGGATCTCTGTGGTGGGCACCCTTCCCGTGTGCCCCTCCATGCGGCAGCATGCGCATGTCGGTACCCGAGAGATCCGACCAATCCTGGTCGGGAATGGGAGGGAACCATGGCACGACGCACCCGTGTGCTCAGCGCGCTCGCACTGGCGGCGGCGACCGCGCTCATCCCCGTACAGGCAACCGCACAGGCAAGCGCACAGGCGGCCGGGCGGCCGGCCGGACCGGCGCAGGCGCAGCGCTCCGCACCGCCGGCCGGACCCTGCACCGCGCCCGTGAAACCCGCCTCGCAGCTCGCCGTCGAGGCGTGCGACAGCCCGGAACGGATCATCGAGAAGGCCGCGAACATCGTCCCCACCCGCGGTCAGCTCGCCTGGCAGCAGCGGGAGATCACCGCCTTCACCCACTTCGGGATGAACACCTTCACCGGGCGAGAGTGGGGCTCCGGCACCGAGGACGAGAAGCTCTTCGCCCCCGGCGACATCGATGTCGACCAGTGGATGCGCGCCTACAAGGCGGCCGGTGCCGAGCAGGTCATGCTCACCGCCAAGCACCACGACGGCTTCGTCCTCTACCCCAGCCGCTACACCGACCACTCGGTGGCGCTCAGCCCCGGCAGCCCCGACGTCGTCGGCGCCTACGTCAAGGCCGCCCGCCGGGCGGGGCTCAAGGTCGGCCTGTACCTCTCGCCCTCCGACGGCGCCGAACTCCCGCACGCCTGGCACGCCCAGTGGGTCGAGACGATCCGCGAGAAGCAGGCCGAGGGCAAGCCGCTGAGCCTGCCCGAACGCGTCGCCCTGGAGGACGGCGACCGCGCCCCGGCAGGCGAGGGCCGCTTCGGCAACGGCAGCGCCGTCACCGAGCGCACCATCCCCACCCTGGTCCCGGGCGACGACCGCGCCGACGCCGTCAGGCGCGGCAAGCTGCCCACCTTCACGGTGCGGGCCGACGACTACGACGCGTACTACCTCAACCAGGTCTATGAGCTCTTCACCGAGTACGGGCCGATCGAGGAACTGTGGCTGGACGGCGCCAACCCCTGGTCCGGCTCCGGCATCACCCAGAAGTACGACGTCAAGCAGTGGTTCGACACCATCAAGGCCCTCTCGCCGAACACCGTCGTCTTCCAGGGCCCGCAGGGCGTGCGCTGGGTCGGCAACGAGAACGGCGTCGCCCGTGAGACCGAGTGGAGCGTCACCCCGCACACCACCGACCCCTGGACCGGACTCGGCAGCCTGCCCAACGACTCCACCGACCCGGACATCGGCTCCCGCGACCGGATCCTGGCCCCCACCACCAAGTACCTCCAGTGGTACCCGGCCGAGGCCGACGTGTCCAACCGCCCCGGCTGGTTCTACCACCCCGAGCAACAGCCCAAGACCCCGGCGCAGTTGATGAACCTGTACGAGAAGAGCGTCGGCCGCAACGCCTCGCTCCTGCTGAACGTGCCGCCCGCCCCGGACGGCCGGATAGCCGACGCGGACGTCGCCTCGCTCACGGCCTTCGGCAAGGCGGTGCGCACCACGTACGGCACCGACGTACGCAAGCGGGGGCCGGGGCCGTACACCTTCGACCGCGTCGCCGTCCGCGAGGACATCCGGCGCGGACAGCGGGTGGAACGGTTCGCCGTGGAGGCCCGGATCGACGGGTCCTGGCAGCGGATCGCCGAGGGCACCACGATCGGCCACCGGCGCATCCTGCCCCTGCCCGCACCGGTCACCGCGACGGCGGTACGGGTGAGGGTCCTCGCGTCCCGGGCCGCACCGCACCTCGGCGCGACCACCCTCCACCTGGGCGCGACAGCCCCCGGTCTCGGCGCGACCGCCCGCGGTCCCGGTGCGACGGCCGGCACTCTCGGCGCCACGGCCCCTCAGGAGCCGCCCCGGTCGAGGTAGGCGAGCACCGCGAGAACGCGGCGATTGTCGTCGTCCGACGGCGGCAGCCCGAGCTTCCCGAAGATGTTCGAGGTGTGCTTGGCCACCGCCCGCTCCGTGATCACCATGTGCGAGGCGATCGCCGCGTTCGAACGGCCCTGGGCCATCTGCTCCATCACCTCGCGCTCGCGCGGGGTGAGACCGCCCATCGGCTTGTCCTGCGAGCGGCGTGACAGCAGCTGCGAGATGACCTGCGGATCCATCGCCGTACCGCCCGCCGCGACCCGGCGGACCCCGTCGATGAACTGGTCCGCGTCGAAGACCCGGTCCTTGAGCAGATAGCCGATGCCGCCGTTGCCGTCCGCCAGCAGCTCACGCGCGTACAACTGCTCCACGTGCTGCGACAGCACCAGCACCGGAAGTCCGGGCCGCGCCCGCCGGGCGGCCAGCGCGCACTGGAGGCCCTCGTCCGTGTGGGACGGCGGAAGCCGGACGTCGACAACGGCGACGTCCGGCTTCAACTCGGCCAGGGCCCGGGTCAGTTCGGGACCGGTCTCCACAGCCGCGGCGATCTCGAAATCGTAGGCTTCCAGCATGCGCACCAGACCGTCGCGCAACAGGAAGAGATCTTCGGCTAGGACAACTCGCAAGGGATCTCCATGGTCACCATGGTGGGACCGCCCGCTGGGCTGCTGACGGCCAGTACGCCGTCGAATGTACCGAGTCGGCGTTCGACTCCGCTCAGCCCCGAGCCGGAACCGATCGCCGCACCGCCCCTGCCGTTGTCCGTCACGGAGACGCGCAGCATCCCGTCGGCGTGATGCAGGTCCACCCAGAGCCGGTCGGCGCCCGAGTGCTTCACCGCGTTCGTCAGGATCTCGCTGACCGCGAAGTACGCCGCCGACTCCACCGGTGCCCCGGCCCGCCCGGTCAGCTCGACATGCACCTCGGACTCGGTCGGCAGCCGCAGGGCCAGCGCCTTCACCGCGTCGCCGAGCCCCCGCTCGGCCAGTACCGGCGGATGGATGCCCCGGACCAGATCGCGCAGCTCGGTGAGGGCCTCGGCGGAGGACGCGCGGGCCATCGCCAGCAGCTTCTTCGCCTGGGCCGGGTCCTTCTCGACGAGCGCCTCGATGGTGCCCAGGTTCATGCCCATGGCGACCAACCGGGCCTGGGCGCCGTCGTGCAGATCCCGCTCGATGCGCCGCAGTTCGGACGCCGCCGTGTCCACCGCCTCGTGACGGGTCTCGGTGAGCCGGTCGATGCGCTGCGCCAGCTCCTGTTCATGGGTGGGAGCGAGGACCGAGCGGGCGAGCACGAAGTGCAGACGCAGCAGCGGTTCGCTCACCCTCAGCCCGATGGCGAACAGCGCGATGCCCAGGGCGACGGCGGCCAGCGCGGACGCCTGGCTGTCCACCGGCACGAATCCGTACCAGTACGCGTCGTCCCGGAACACCCGCCACAGCCCCGCCGCCAGGACGAGCGACTCCAGCGGGTAGATCATCAGCACGGCGGACAGGACCGACACGACGTATCCGGCCGTCATGTCGACCAGCAGCCATTGGAGGTCGCGCCAGGTCGCCGGGTCCTTCAGCATCAGCATCGTGCGCTCCACCTGGCCGGTGAAACCCGGGCGCACATCCGGCGGAAAGGGCCGGTACGGCACCGGAATACGGACGTCCGACCAGGTGACCGCCCACAGCCGGCGCTGATTGGCGTGCTTTCGCACCGCTTCGAGCACCGGGGGAGTGGTGACGAGCCCGATGCCCAGCACGATGAAGGAGATGGAGAGCACCGACAGCACGAACAGGGTGATCGACCCCACCAGACCGACGAACGAGAGCGCGAAACCGCGTCCCGCCGCCCGCATCGGCGGCCGTATCCGCTCCAACATCGCGTTCATGGTGGTATCTCCCCTCACGGGACCCGAGCAGGTCCCGGTCCGAGGACAGTCTCACCCGGGGGGCGCCGCGGGCGTGAGCCGGTTCGCCACCCGCGCGGGGGTGTACCTGGCACCACCCCCTGACCTCGCCCTACGGCTCGGGCAGTGGGTGCTTCGACGGCTGGGGAGGGCGGCCCGCCGTCCCTAGATTCGTCAGCGTCTTGTCCGACGTTTACTTTCTGGGGGCGAAAACCGCATGAGGCGCAACCTCGCGGCACGCATCGGTGTGTGGAGCGCGCACCACCGTAAAACGGCCATTCTCGGCTGGTTGCTCTTCGTCGTGCTCGCCACGGGCATCGGCGGAGCGTCCGGCATGGTCGAGATGACCGACGCGGAGAACGGCGCGGGCGACTCGGTCCGCGCGGAGCGGATCCTCTCCGACGCCGGGCTCGACAAGCCCGCGGGCGAGCTGGTCATGGTGTCCGCGTCCGCTGCCGGGGAGTGGAAGGCGGCCGCCCGGGACGTCTCCGCCGCCGTGCGGAAGACCGGCGAGGTACGCAACCTCGCGGAGCCCGTCCCCTCCGAGAACGGCAAGGACGCCCTGATCACCTTCGAGATGAAGGGCGACGCGGCGACCGCCGCCGACCGGGTGCAGCCGGTGCTGGACGCGGTCGCCGCGGTCGGGAAGGAGCACGGGGGCGTCGAGATCCACCAGTTCGGCGAGGCCAGCGCGGGCAAGTGGCTC
Organism: Streptomyces sp. NBC_01433; assembly: GCF_026340105.1. NCBI lineage: Bacteria > Bacillati > Actinomycetota > Actinomycetes > Kitasatosporales > Streptomycetaceae > Streptomyces > Streptomyces sp. NBC_01433. Next base: position 4,691,032 of record NZ_JAPEPM010000001.1, read on the forward strand.
GGCGACCTGCTCGCCGAGGACTTCAAGAAGGCCGAGTTCACCGCCGTACCGCTGGCGCTGGGCATCCTGCTCGTGGCCTTCGGCGCCGTGGTGGCCGCCCTGCTCCCGGTGGGGCTCGCGCTGACCGCGTGCATGGCCGCCTTCGGTCTGCTCTCGCTCGCCAGCCACCAGCTGCACCTGTTCCAGACCACGTACTCCGTGATGTTCCTGATGGGCTTCGCCGTCGGCGTCGACTACTGCCTGTTCTATCTGCGCCGCGAACGTGACGAGCGGGCCGCGGGCCGGGACGCCGAGACGGCCCTGCGGATCGCGGCGGCGACCAGCGGCCGGGCCGTGCTCGTCTCCGGCGTGACCGTGATGGTGGCCATGGGCGGCATGTTCCTGTCGGGACTGCTGCTGTTCAAGGGGTTCGCGCTCGCCACGATCATCGTCGTGTTCATCGCGATGCTGGGCTCCGTGACGGTGCTGCCTGCCCTGCTGTCCTGGCTCGGCGACCGGATCGACGCGGGACGCGTTCCGCTGCTGAACCGGCGTGGCAAGCGGGGCGTGCGGCCCGCCGGAGGCATCGCCGGCACCGTGCTGGGGCCGGTCCTGGCCCGGCCCAAGGTCTTCGCCGTCAGCGCCGTCCTCGTCCTGCTCGCCCTGGCGGCACCCGCCGTCGGCATGAAGACCGAGGCGCTCGGACTGGAGAAGCAGTTCGGCTCGGACTCCGCGCTCGCGGTCGCCCACCAGCGCATCACCGACAGCTTCCCCGGCGGCCCCGCCCCGGCCCTCGTCGTGGTCTCGGCGCACGACATCGGCACGCCGGAACTCCGTGAGGCGCTCGGCTCCTTCGACAAGGTGACCGTCCACGCCGCACAGAACGTCGCGGAGATCGAGGTACCGCTGCCGGGCGGCAAGGCGGATCTGGCCGAACTGCGCGAGGAACGGGTACCGGCCGCCTTCGACGGCACGGGAGCCGAGGCGTATGTGACCGGGGAACTCGCGAACTCCGTCGACTTCAACGATCAGCTGAAGCGCGGCATGGTCCCGGTCTTCGCGTTCATCACGGTGGTGACCTTCCTGCTGATGCTGTTCTGCTTCCGCTCGTACGTCATCGCGGTGACCTCGATCCTGCTCAACCTGCTCTCCGTGGGCGCCGCCTACGGGGTGATGGTCGCCGTCTTCCAGCACGGCTGGGGTGCTTCGCTGATCGGCTCCGAAGGCGTCGGCGCCATCGAGTCCTGGATGCCGCTGTTCGTCCTGGTGGTCCTCTTCGGACTGTCCATGGACTACCACGTGTTCGTGGTCTCCCGGATCCGTGAGGCCCGTCTCGGCGGCGCGGACAACCGGACCGCGATCGACACGGGCATCCGGCACACGGCCGGTGCGGTGACCGGTGCCGCGGCGATCATGGTGGCGGTGTTCGCGGTCTTCGGGACCCTGTCCATGCAGGACATGCAGCAGATGGGCGTCGGCCTCGCGGTGGCGGTGCTGCTGGACGCCACGGTCGTACGGATGGTCCTGCTGCCCTCCGTCATGCTGCTGCTCGGCGAGCGGAACTGGCGCACCCCGCGCGGCCTGTCCCGGCTGCCGAGCCTGGAGCACGACGACCCGGCACCGGGCGGGGGACCGGACGGGACCGGCGTCACGGTGGGAGCCGGAACGCGCGGCTGACCCCGCACGCGGCGATGTGGCCCCGGCCCCGGTCCCCGGTACGGACCGGGGACCGGAGGCCGGGGCCACATCGGCCGGACCGGGCCCGTCAGGGGGCGTACTTGTAGCCCACCCGCCGGACCGTCTGGATGGAGCGGCGGTACTCGGCGCCCAGCTTGCGGCGCAGCCGGGCCACATGGACGTCGACGGTGCGCCCGTCGCCCACGTGCCCGTAGCCCCAGACCGTGGTCACCAGCTGATCGCGGGTGTGCACCCGGTGCGGATGCGCCACCAGATGGGCCAGCAGCTCGAACTCCAGGTACGTCAGATCCAGCGTCCTGTCGTCCACCGCGGCGGTACGCCGGGTGGCGTCGATCCGGACGGGCCCGGCCGGATGGGCCGAGTCGACCGCCTCCGGTACGAAGTGCTGGGCGGCCGGCAACTGGCCCGCCCGGTCGAACTGCCGCTCCCCCGGCCGGTCGGCCTGCCGGTGCTGCGACGCGGCGACCGCACCGGCGATGGCCGGCTGCTGATCGGCCGGTACGAGCACCAGGTAGCCGATCATCGGCGGGTGGCCGGGCAGTGCGGGGAGGGTGTGCTGAGGTGCGGGCAGCCAGGTGGCACCCGGCGGCAGGAAGTCGGCCACGTCGGAGATCCGGACGACCTCGTCACGGTCGACGGCGCGCAGCCGGTGCCGGTTGGGGGAGGGGGGCCGGGCGGTGGTGGCCGCGGCGGGCGCCGCGGATGCCGCGGTGGCGGCGGAAGCGGCGGAGAAGGTACGGGTGTTCGCCATGGAGGGTCAGCTCTTTCGCGCGAGGAGTCGTCAAGGACGGACTTGCGTCGTGCGCGCGGACCGAAGGCCGGGTGAGCGGCTTTAGAGGGCCTGCGCGTTCCACGCGCGGCAACACACCCGGTCGAAGTCATGATGCTGACGGGAAGGCCAGAACGGCTCTAGGTCGCTGGGACCCGACGCGATGTGCTGGAAGCTGGCCATGTCCCCATTGAAGCAGAGATTGCGGCAGGGCAGGAGGGTCCTCTCACCCGTCGATACGGACCCTTGGTGTTACCTGCCTCACCGCTCCCGTACGCCCCCTGCTCACCGCCGCGTACGCTCCGTGCTCACGGGGCCGTACTTTCGGTGCCGCTCAGCCGCTCACCCGCTCAACCGATCAGCCGCTTGCGCCAGTCGAGAGCGTCCACATCGATCGCGTTGTCCGGCGAACCGTCCCACCTCACCGTCAGCCCCTCCTCACGCAGGGCCGCCGCGACCTCCTGCCCCACGTCCGTGGTGGTCCCCTCGGACCCGTCGAACCCGCCGTAGTACAGCGAGAGGCCGTGCCCCGAGGCGACGCCGTCGGTGTTCTGCGTGTGGAAGAAGACGAAGCCGCGCGCCTGCTCGTTCTCCGCGTGGATCTCGCTCAGCCCGCAGGAGCGGCAGCAGGTGAAGTGCTCGCGGGCCGTTATCCCGCGCCCCTCCAGCGCGGCGAACGCCCGCTCCAGCCGGTCCGCGTCGGTGACATCCGTCCACCGGGTCTGCTCGTCGACCCGCTCCAGCCACAGCCGTTCCACGAGCCGGCGGGCCTGCGCCCTGGTGACCGGGTGGACCCCGTCCTTGACGAGATGGTCCTCGGCCGTTTCGGTGAGCGAGTCCACCGTGCCGTAACCGCCGCGCAGCGACAGCCGTATCCGGTCCTCCAACTGCTCCCGGATCTCCGGGGCGAGCTCGGGCACCGGATCGGCGGCGGGCATCTCGGCGTCCGCCCAGTCGATGCCCGCGTCCCACGCGGAATCCTGGCGCGCCCACCGCACCATCGCGTCGGCCACCCGGTCCGGGGAGCCGATCTGCGCGCGGAAGTGGTCCCGGGGGCCGCCCGCGCGGTACTCCAGCTGGTAGTCCGCGCCCTCCTCGTGCCAGACCTGCACAAAGAATCCGGGGCGGTCCGGAACGCGCTGCACCACCAGGAAGCGGTCCTTGCGACCCCCGACGCGGTGCACCAGAGCGCTCAGCGCGTCGGAGGAAATGCGCGTGTGCGTCTCGTGGTTCTCGGTTTCCACCTTGATCTCAAGCATGGCTCCAGCCTGGCACGCGCCACTGACAACGGGCCGGCGCCCGACCACGGCGAGGGGCCGCCCACCGGACAGGCGGTGGGCGGCCCCTTCGCGTACGCGCGACAGCGCGGGATCAGACCTGGTCGGCCTTCTCCAGCGCGGTGCAGCAGGTGTCGACGATCAGCCGCGTGACGACGTACGGGTCGACGTTGGCGTTCGGACGGCGGTCCTCGATGTAGCCCTTGCGGTCCTGCTCGACCTGCCACGGGATGCGGACCGAGGCGCCGCGGTCGGAGACGCCGTAGCTGTACTCGTTCCACGGGGCGGTCTCGTGCAGACCGGTCAGCCGGTCGTCGATGCCCGCGCCGTAGTTCTTGACGTGGTCCAGCGGCTTGGAGCCCTCGCCCAGCGACTCGCACGCGGTGATGATCGCGTCGTAGCCCTCGCGCATCGCCTTGGTCGAGAAGTTGGTGTGCGCGCCCGCGCCGTTCCAGTCGCCCTTGACCGGCTTCGGGTCCAGGGTCGCGGAGACGTTGAAGTCCTCGGCGGTGCGGTACAGCAGCCAGCGGGCGATCCACAGCTGGTCGGAGACCTCCAGCGGGGACAGCGGGCCCACCTGGAACTCCCACTGGCCCGGCATGACCTCGGCGTTGATGCCGGAGATGCCCAGCCCCGCCCGCAGGCAGTTGTCCAGGTGCTTCTCCACGATGTCACGGCCGAAGATCTCGTCGGCGCCGACACCGCAGTAGTAGCCGCCCTGCGCGGCCGGGAAACCGCCCTCGGGGAAGCCGAGCGGCCGGTGGCCGTCGAAGAAGGTGTACTCCTGCTCGATGCCGAAGATCGGCTCCTGGCCCGCGAACCGCTCGGCGAACGGACGCAGCGCGGCACGGGTGTTGGACTCGTGCGGCGTCATGTCGATGTCGAAGACCTCGCACAGGACGAGGATGTCGTCGCCGCCGCGGATCGGGTCCGGACAGGTGAAGACCGGCTTCAGCACCCGGTCGGAGGCGTGGCCCTCCGCCTGGTTGGTGCTCGAACCGTCGAAGCCCCAGATGGGCAGCTCCGCCACGTCCCGCGCGGGGGACCCGGCCATGATCTTCGTCTTCGAACGAAGCTTGGCGGTCGGCTCGGTGCCGTCGATCCAGATGTACTCAGCCTTGAACGTCACGGACGCCATCCTTTGCGGGTGCTGCGGTCTCTACCGCGCAGCTTCGCAAGACGCGATTTCCCGTCCGTTGCCCGCAGGTGAACCCCGTGTTACCGAGGCGTCCCCCGTGACGCCCGGTCCCCGAGCGTCGGACCCGACCACCCTCCCATGTGCCGGACGGCCCTACACATGGCCCTTGAGCAGCGAGGAGAACCCGGCGGCCCGGAGCCGCCGCGCCAGTTCCTCCTCGCTCGTCCCCAGCGTCACGGCGGCCCGGGACAGCGACCAGTCCGCGTCGAACAGCGTGCGCAGCAGATACCCCCGCCTGACCTGGGCATCGGAGAGCCGGAACGTCTTCAGATAGGCGACCTGCCCGCGGTGGTCGGTGATCGTCTCCCCGATGTGCTGACCGCTCCCGTCCCGCACGAACGGCGGCAGGAACCGCCACAGGGTGAACGAACCCATCCGGTACACCCGGTCGAACCCGTACGACGAATCCAGCAGCTCCCGCGCGAACAGGGTGTCGTGCGCCTCCGTCCACGCCCGCTCCTGCGCCCGCGCGGCCGCCCGCAGATCAGCCAGCGTCCGCAGGCCGGCGCCGTCCCGGATCCGCGCCCCGAACTCCGCCACCGGCGCCCCGTACATCGCGTACTGGTGCACCAGCTCCCCGAACAGGTCCTCCACCAGCGTGGCGTGCAGCAGCCGGTAGTCCTCCGGGTGCGGCAGCACGAACGCGGCGGCGAGCGCGTCGGAGACGTACACCATGACGCCGCACTGGCCGGGATGGATCTCGAAGATCCGCAGCGCGTCGCCGAGCCCGCGCACCGACCAGCCGAGGTAGGCGTCCTCCGCGCGCGGCGAAAGACCGTCGCGCAGCGCCTGGCGCGACCACTCCTCCCAGGCGACCGAGGGGCCGCCGAAGTGCAGGGCGAGATAGCCCTCCAGGGCCAGGTGCAGCGGCAGGAAGCGCAGCCGGTCGCCGGGCCGCCGCTTGGCCATCCGGTGATGGCGGTACTTCGGCAGCCGGACCGTGCGCGCCGGGGTGCCGTCGTCGAGCTGCGTACCGTAGGCCGCCGACTGCGCCCCCTCGCCCGACCAGTCGGCGACGAGACCGTGCGGGATGTACGAGGTGTAGTGCGTGCGCGGGCCGGCCTCCACCAGGCCCGCGCCGAAACCCTCGTAGACCTCCCGGTGCAGCCGAAGGCCCTCGACCGGCTCCTCGCGCACCAGCGGGACCAGCCGGACGCCGCCCCACACCTGCGCGGGCCGGACCGAAAGGCCGCCCAGATCCAGCCTGTTCACCGCGCCGTCCCCTCCGTCCGCTCCTCGTTGCCCGCGCCGCCGTCCAGGAAGCGCGCCACCTGCCGGTCCAGGTACGCGTGCAGCTCCGCGAGCCCCGTACGCCCCTCCGCGAACTGCGCGATCTCCACCAGCGACGGCAGATCCTCCGCGTCCCGGACCCCGGCCGTCGGCACACTCGGTGCCAGCCTGCGGACATCGAAACCGTCCGCGTCGTATACGGGGTTCAGGTGCACGGCCGCCGTCCGCCGCCCGGGATCCAGCCGCGTCCGCCACACCCGCAGCACCTCGCCCGCGAGTCCGGGCGGCGCGTTGTCCCAGCCGTCCGACACGATGATCAGCCGGTCGGGCGCGCCCCCGGAACCGGGCTCCAGCGCGTCCAGGACACGCATCCCCAGCGGGGTCGGCCCCCAGGGGCGTACGAGCAGCGGATCGGTGGAGCCCGAAGTCCACAGCGGGCGGTACGCGCCGGGCGCGGCCAGCGCCTCCAGCAGGAAATGGCAGGCCAGCGCCACCGCGAGCGGACGGCGCCGCTTCTGGCCCGACCCGGACGAGGAGAAACTGTCGTCGAGCACGGCGGCCACCCGCCCCCAGCTCCCGGCGTACGGACCCGCCGCCCGGCGGGCCGCGGCACGCAGCGCGCCGGTCAGCTCCGCACGCTCGGCCGCGCGCACATCGAAGCCGAGCGACAGCACGTACAGGGCGAGCCGGGTCAGCGGCATCACGGTCAGATCGACGTCCGAGGGCCGCCGCGGCTCCTTGCCGGTGGACCGCTGGCCCTGGGTGCGCAGCCGCTCCAGCCGCGTCATCCCGGGCGCCGCCCGCTCCAGGAACACCTCACGCTTCATCCCGTGCCGGGCGGCGAACCCCTCGGCGACGGTGAACGGCAGTTCATGGACGGCACCCTGCTCGTAGTGGGCCCGGCGCCAGGCGTCCAGCAGCCCGTGCCGGTAGCGCGGCTGCTTCCCCGGCCGGAACAGGAACGCACCCACCTCGCCCAGCGGCCCGTCACCCTCCGGGCAGCGCAGATGGATGTGGCGGGCGGCCGTCTTCAGCCCGCTGCGGTACTTCACCGCGTCGTGGGCCACGTCCGGCCGGGCGGCCAGCCAGTCGCGCATGATCGCGCGCGTCCGCCGGTTGTTGACCTTGGCCCGGCGCAGCGCACCGAACAGCCGGTAGACGCGCTGCGGCGGCAGCACCGCCAGCCGCGCCGCGATCAGCCGCCCCTCGGTGCGCCGCTCCTCGGCACTCGCGTCGGCGGCGGTCTCCAGCAGGCCCCGCACGATGAGCGCGGCATTGTGGTCGTTGATGTCGAGGGCGAGCGAAGAGGCGTACACCCGGCGGTAGTTGACCCGAACGTACTCGTGCAGGAAGTCCAGCGACAGCTGCTGCTCATACGCCTGCGAGTGGAACTCGCGCTGCCCGGTCGCGGTGATCGCCGCATTGACGAAGAGCAGGACGTCCTCGGCGGCGACGAGGTCGGCCAAGGTCTCGGGAACGGCTTCCGCGGCCCCGGGAACGGCGTCAACGGTCCCGGAAGTGGCGTCCGCGGTCCCGGGAACGGCGTCTGCTGCGGTCATGGATTCCCCCGTGCTGCTTCACCGGCCCGTACGGATACCGAGGAGCCGGCCGGGGAATGGAGGCGCGAACAGCGAAATCACTGCTTCATAGGCAAGTCCCGGAAGTCGCAGCCGAAGTCCCGCGGCCGGCCGGAGAAACGTATCCGCCCACCTCCGCGCGCCGCCACCTCATTAGCGGACCGGGCACACTGGCCCGTATGACGACACCCACCGCCCCCCTGCGCATCGGCCTCCTCGGCACGGGCCCCTGGGCCCGCAACACCCAGGCCCCCGCCCTCGCCGCCCACCCGGACGTCGAACTGAGCGGGATCTGGGGCCGCCGCCCCGAAGCGGCCGAAGAACTCGCCGCCGCCCACGGGACGCGGGCGTACACGGACGACGCGGGCATCGACGCGCTGCTCGCCGCGAGCGACGCCGTCGCCTTCGCCCTGCCGCCGGACGTCCAGGCCCCGCTGGCCGCGCGGGCGGCGGCCGCCGGATGCCACCTCCTGATGGACAAGCCGGTCGCGACCACCGTGGCGGGGGCGCGCGAGGTGGCGGACGCAGCGGCGAAGGCGGGAGTCGCCTCCGTCGTCTTCTGCACCCTGCGCTTCGCCACCGCGACGTCCGACTGGATCGCCGAACAGGCCGCGGTGGACGGCTGGTTCACCGCCCGCGCCCAGTGGCTCGGCGCGCTCTACGGGCCGGACTCCACGAGCGAGTACGCCGCCTCCCCGTGGCGCCGCGACAAGGGCGGACTCTGGGACGTCGGCCCGCATGTGCTCTCGGTCCTGATCCCGGTCCTCGGCGATGTGACGGAGGTGACCTCGGCCCGTGGCCCGGCCGACACCGTGCACATGGTGCTCCGCCACACCTCCGGCGCCTCCAGCACCGTGACGCTCGGGCTGAGCGCACCCCTGGGCGCGGCGGGCACCGAGATCGAGCTGAGGGGCGAACACGGGACGGTCACCCTGCCGGGGTGGGACGGCGCGGTGGATCCGTTCCGGGCGGCGGTGGACGCACTGGCCGAAGCGGTACGTACCGGAGTGCCGCACCCCTGCGACGTACGGTTCGGGCTGCGGCTCACCGAACTGCTCGCGCGGGCCGAGGCGGGGCTGGGAGCTCACGACGGGGCGTAGCGGGCACACCCGTGCGGCGGGATATCGCGGATCGGGGGGAGCCCCTCACCAGACGACCGGCATGCTCCGCAGGCCGAAGACGATGTCGTTGAGCTTGAATTCGCTCCGTGGCAGTGGCGTCGCCGGTCTGAGCCCGGGGACGCGGCGCAGCAGGGTGGTCAGCGCGACCTCCAGCTCGATCCGGGCCAACTGGCGGCCGATGCACTGGTGCGCGCCGAAGCCGAACGACAAGTGTGTACGGGCCTGTCGGCCGAGATCCACGGTGTCCGGGGCCGGGAACACGCTCTCGTCCCGGTTGCCGGACGGGACCCCGGCGACCAGCCACTCGCCCGCCTTCACGGCGGTGCCGCCGACGGTGACGTCCTCGGTGGCGTAGCGCAGCAGCCCGAACTGGATCACCGACAGGTAGCGCAGCAGCTCATCCACGGCGGTGCCGACCGCGTCCGGTGCGGCAAGGAACGCGGCCATCCGCTCCGGATCCTCCAGCAGCACCAGCGTGCTCAGCGCGATCATGCTGGCGGTCGTCTCATGTCCGGCGACCAGCAGCAGCACGGCGAGTGTGGCCAACTCGCCGACGGCAAGCGGGCGTTCGGTCCGGTTGCCGCGGGAGATCAGCCGGCTGAGCAGGTCGTCCCGGGGCTCGGTGAGCCGTTGCCCGACCAGCTCGGCGAGGTAGCCCTCCAGCTTCCCACTGGCCGCGTCACGAGCGGTTTCGTCCGCGTCGAAGCCCATCAGCACCTCGCTTTCGCGCTGGAACGCCTCATGGTCCTCGTATGGCACACCGAGCATCTCGAAGATCACCAGTGACGGGATCGGCAGGGAGAAGTCGCGCACCAGGTCGGCGCTCGACCCGGCGAGCATCGCGTCGATGTGCTCGTCCGCGATCCGCTGGATGTACGGCCGCATGGCCTCCATGCGCCGCCCGGTGAACTCGCCGATCAGCAGCCGCCGGAGCCGCGCGTGCTCCTCGCCGTCCAGCTGGATCATCGAGCCGGGCAACGGGTCGCGCCCGTCGTAGGCCGGCAGCATGTGCATCGACCCCGCGCCGCGTGAGCTCAGCCGCGGGTCCGTGAGCACGCCCCGGATGTCCTCGTACCGGCTGACCAGCCACGCGTCCATCCCGGCAGGGCAGCGCACCGGTGCCACGGGCGCCTCGGCGCGCAGCCGGGTGTAGCTCTCGTCGGGGTCGAAGGGGCAGGAATCCGGCCTGGTGGCGGGAAAGCCGGGAGCGTGGGTACCGGAAGTGGGAGGGGTGTTCGTCATGGGGGCGGGCCTCCAGCCTGACGGGAAGGACACACAGCGCACCGTGCCGGGGACGGCGGCTACGGTCTGTCCACCGCCTCGGGGACCGCGACCGGCTTCCCGCGCTTGGCGGCCGGGCGGCTGAAGCGCCGGACGGCGGGACGTTCGACCACGGTGTAGAGGGCCGCCGCGAGCGCGACGCTGATCACGACGGTCAGCAGAATCTGGACCAGTCTCGTCGGCAGGGAGGCGGTCACCGCCCCGCCCGTCGCGTGCACCCCGCCGATCGGTCCGTACTGGATGACGAGGTAGTGCACGAGATACAGGGCGAACGAGATCTCCCCGAGCCACACCATGATCCGGCCGCTGAACGGCGTACGCACGGCGCGTACGTCGGCACTGGCGCCCGCCGCGATCACCAGGGCGAGCGCGAACGCGGTCGGACCGGCGCAGAGGCGGAAGATGCCGGGCAGGCCGGACTGGACCACCACACAGATGACGGTGAGAAGAAACGCCGGTGCCATGCCCAGCCGAATCCATTTCCCCGAGATCACGATGCGTGCCATAAGAATGCCGAGAACGAATTCGAGCATCCTGGTGAAGGGAAAGCTGTAGGCGAACCAGGACTGCCACTGCGGAACCGCCGGGTCCCACGAGGTGGCCGGCTGCTCCGGCAGCAGCAGTGCGGCAAACGGTACGGCGATGATCGCCGCGGCGACAATCGCCGCCCACGGCCACAACCGGGGCGGCCGGATACGCCCGATGAAAATGATCAGCCAAGGGAATGCGAGGTAGAAGACCATCTCGCAGCCGAGGGTCCAGCTCGGCACATTGATCCCGGTCAGCCCGCCGAGGGCATCGAAGTTGGGAATCCACGGCTCGATCAGCAGCAGCGGGGGAATCGTGTTGATCAGCATGACCGGCACACCGGCGATGACCATCAGCACCAGGGTGGCCGCGAAGGTCGTCAGATGGTTCGGATAGATCTTGGCCGCACGGCGACGCCAGAACAGTCTCGCGGTGTCGCCCGGGTCGGCGACCCAGGCGAGAGTAAAACCGCTGAGCACGAAGAAGAAAGCCACCCCGACCGGCCCGAGAGTAGTGATCAGATCCAGCAGACCGGGGAGTTCCGTGCCGACGATCTGCCCGGAGAGGTGAGAGATCACCACGGCGAAGGCCGCGATGAATCGCATTCCCGTCAATGACGGCAGGCGGCTCCGGCGAACGGATGGTTCCGGCGTCCGCATATCATTCCCCCTCAGCTTCACCCGGTCGATAGCACCGGACAGCCGTTGGGGGAAACTATCAACAATTGGATTGACACGAGTCAAGCTGATTATTTCGATCTACGGGATCGCATGACGCGATCCAATAGAAGGGTCGAAGCGAAACACCCGTACGACAACGCACGTGATTCCCGGCCGACTTCGTTCCAGCGGGCCCGTTCCGTGTCTGTGTGGCACAGCCCTTAGCCGAGAACGGGAGGCAGGGCGCGGCACAGGGCCTCCAGCGCCTCCGGATACGCGTGCTCGGACGGTGTCGCGTACCCCACGACCAGCCCGTCCCGGCCGCCGCCGCGAGCAGCCGGGGCACTCGGGTGCAGATAGTCGGCGAGGCCCTCGACGGCCAGCCCCTGCCAGGCGGCCGCCCGGACCACCGAGTGCTCCGTGCCGGGCGGCAGTTCCAGCACCGCGTGCAGGCCCGCCGAGATCCCGGTGACCCGGACGTGCGGCGCCCGCCGCTCCAGCGCCGCCACGAGCTGGTCACGGCGGCGCCGGTGACGCTGGCGCATCCGGCGGACCTGACGGTCGTACGCCCCCGACTCGACGAAGTCCGCGAGGGTCAGCTGTTCCGTGGCACTCGACCACTGCTCGCGCTCACCCTTGGCCGCGACCACCGCCTCCACCAGCCGCTCGGGCAGCACCAGCCAGCCGATCCGCAGGGTGGTCGAGAGGCTCTTGCTCACCGACCCCAGCAGCACCACATGCTCGGGATCGAGCCCTTGAACCGCGCCCACCGGTTGCCTGTCGTAGCGGAACTCGCCGTCGTAGTCGTCCTCCACGACCAGCGCTCCCGAGGCCCGCGCCCAGTCGACCACGGCGGCCCGCCGCTCGGGACGCAGCGGCCCGCCGGTGGGGAACTGGTGCGCCGGGGTGAGCAGCACGGCCCGGTCCGTCCGCCCCAGCTCGGCCACCCGGGCGCCGTGTTCGTCGACGGTCAGCGGCCGGGTGCCGACCCCGTGCCCGGCGAGCAGTTCGCGATGGAACGGCAGCCCGTACTCCTCCGCCGCCCACGGCCCGCCCAGCACCTCCGCCAGCAGGCGCAGCCCATGGGCGGCTCCTGAACAGAGCACGATCTGCTCGGGGGAGGCCCGTACCCCGCGCACCCGGGCGAGATAGCCGGCCAGGGCCCGCCGCAGCTCGGGCCGCCCGTGCGGATCTCCGGGCCCGAAGGCGTCGTGCGGTGCCCGGGTGAGCGCGCGGCGCGCCGAAGCCAGCCACGCGGTGCGGGGGAAGACCGACGGGTCCGGTTTGCCCTGGACCAGATCGTGGACCGGCCGGGCGGACCGCTCCGGGGTGCGCGGCCGGCGTACCGGGGCGCGGGGCGCGGCACGCTCGGCGACCCGGGTGCCCGAGCCCTGCCGGGCGGCGAGCCACCCCTCGGCGACGAGCTCCGCGTACGCGTCGGCGACCGTGTTGCGGGCCAGCCCCAGATCGGCGGCGAGCGAACGGTACGGCGGCAGCCGGGCGCCGGGGGCGAGCCGGCCGGAGCGGATCGCCTCGCGCAGCGCCCGCATCAGGACGGCCCGCCGGTTGCCCGTGCCGGACAGCTCCAGCGGCAGATCGCTGCCGAGGACCTCAGCGGAATTGACCCATGAATCTGCCATGTAAATGCACCTCATATCCGGTCGCCCGTGCTCATAGATTCGTACCCATGACGACGACAGAGATCAAGACGAACGACCGCATCGCCACCGCCGCCACCACCGTCCGGCTCAATTTCGCCAAGGCCGCCCCGAAGGTCTTCCGGGCCGTGATCGGCCTCGACGCGGCGGCCCGCGAGGGTCTGGACCCCACCCTGGTGGAGCTGGTGCAGATCCGTTCCTCGCACCTCAACCACTGCGCGTACTGCCTCCACATGCACACCACCGGCGCCCGTAAGGCGGGCGAGAGCGAGGAGCGGCTGCACATGGTCGCCGTGTGGCAGGAGGCGGCCCACTTCTTCACGGAGAAGGAGCAGGCGGCCCTCGCCCTCACCGACGCGGTCACCCGGGTCGCGGACGGCGGGGTGCCCGACGAGGTGTACGAGCGGGCCGCGACGCACTTCGACGAGCCGGAACTGGCCCAGCTGCTCGCGCTGATCCTCACCATCAACACCTGGAACCGGATCGCACTGGCCACCGCCAAGCGGGCGGGCACGGACGAACGCTGAACGGCTCCGGCCGCCGGTCACATCAGCCGGGCCCGCAGCTCCAGCCAGCTCTCCAACTCGGCCCGCAGCTTCGCGTCCCGGACCGCGGGCAGATGCTCACGGGCCGGCGCGGTCCACCGGCCCCGTTCCCCGTCGGAACCTCCGGAGACGCCGGAACTGACGAGCCGTCGGGTATGTGCTGCCGGCCGGTCCGCCGCGTCGGGCGCGCTCGTGCGGGACCCCTCCGTACCGTCGAGCCGGCCGGATCTCAACGCCGGAGCGCTTCCCGGACCGCCTCGTCCGTACGCGCCACGACGGCGCTGCCGTCGTCGGCGGTGATGATCGGCCGCTGGATCAGCTTCGGGTGCCCGGCGAGCGCCGCGATCCACCGCTCCCGCGAACCGTCCTCCCGCGGCCACTCCTTGATCCCCAGCTCCTTGGCGGCCGCCTCCTGGGTGCGCGTGATGTCCCACGGCTCCAGCCCCAGCCGGTCCAGCACGGCCCGGATCTCCTCGGGCGAGGGCACGTCCTCCAGGTAGCGCCGGACGGTGTAATCGGCCCCTTCCGCGTCGAGCAGGTCCACCGCACTGCGGCACTTGGAACAGGCGGGATTGATCCAGATCTCCATGGGGCCCAGGTTACGGGAGGGGTTACCGAAATGCCCTCTGGCCAGGGGCGATTGTCAGTGGGGGGCAGTAAAATGGGGGTAGTTCGTGAGGGATCCACGACCGTGCCAGGAGGTTGCCGATGGCCGTTGCCGCAGTCACGACCAAGCCGCTCGACACTCAGCTCGCCATGCCCTTCCACCCGCCGCTGCCGAAGCCTCTGCAGAAGAAGAGGCTCCCCGCGGGCCGCCCCCGCGAGTGGTACGTCTCCCACAACCGCCGGCTCAAGGCGATGCGCCTGGCGATCGCCCTGCTCGACACGGGCGTGTACCAGCCGGCGAGCGCCAGCAACCACAAGATACGTACCACCGCCGAACACCTCGGCATCCACCCGCCGTCCGACACCACGTGCCGCATGGTCCGCACCCTGATCCGCTACGGCCGCTGACCCACCCGGACCTGTGCCCCCGGGAGACCGGGGGCACAGCCATGCCCCGGTCGGCGTACCCGGCATGCGGCCCCGGTCCCGGCGGCCTTGACTGGGACCATCGCGATTGCTGGGAGGCGCATATGACCGGGCCAGGCGTACGAGGCGTACGGGCCGTGCTGCTGGCCGCGTCCGTGGCATCGGCCGCCGCCGGCTGTTCGGACGAAGGGAACAGCCCCTCCGGCGCGGTCTCCAAGGCCGCGTCGGCAGCCGCCTCGGTGGCATCCAGGGGCTCCGACGTGGTCGCCTCCGCCACGGCCGCCGCACAGGACAAGCTGAACGAATTCAAGGACGGCGTCGACGCCAAGGGCGAGGTCAAGCTCGGCACGGTGGGCAAGGACAGCGACGGCCGCTCCACGGCGAAGTTCACCGTGACCAACGGCACCGACTCGGCCAAGTCCTACGTCGTGCAGATCAACTTCCGCGACAAGGGCGGCAACCTGCTCGACACCACGGTCGTCACGGTCGACGACGCCCAGCCCGCCAAACCCAAGGACGCCACGGCCCGCAGCAACCGCAAGCTCGACGGAGACGTGAAGGCAGAGGTAGCCACGGCCCTGCGCCACTGACCACCCCGCCCGACCACCAACGCCCGAGGGCCGCCACCCCGAAACCAACGGGGTGACGGCCCTCGATCCCGTGTCAGCGGCCGTACGGTTCAAAACGTGTCGGTGCCGTCATCGGATTCCTGGTCGGCCTCCAGGTCGACCGCGTACAACGGCCTCTCCTCGATGCCGAGCATGCGCATCAGAGGTGTGGTGGGAACTCGGTAGATACCGCCGATCCGCAGGACCGGGCAGGGGAAGGCGCCCCGTCGGACCAGTTGATAGGCGGTCCCGGTGCAGATTCCCAGGGCCCTGGCCGCCGTGCGCATGTCCACCGCCACCGGAAGCTCGAACACTTCGGTGAAGGACAGCGGCGTGCGTGGTGGCATGCTCATCGCCGCCGCCCGTCGGGCCGCAGGGAAACACGGCCGATACGGCGCCTGCGCCTTGTTCCCTGCGTCCGGAGGACGGCATCGGGGAGACCGAAGCGGTGGGCCAGAGCCCCGAGACGCGCTTCCTCCACCTGCGCAGCCGTGAGGGTGATTCGCAAGGGGGCACTGAATCCGTCGGGCCTGTCCGGGGGCGAGACCTCCAGTTCCCAGTCGAACGGGACGGAGTCCTCCGACTCGTCCTCGTCGGCGGCTCCCGGGTGCCGGTCATCCCGCGTGATGCTCTCGATGTGGCCGACCGGGACGGCACGGCGTGCGGAGCGTGCATAACGCCACGCGCTGCCCCGGGCCGAAGCGATCAAGGCGTCCGCCACGCCCGGAAATTCGGGGTCCTGCCCCTCCAGCGCCTCCAGCAGCGCGAGCACCATTTCCGACTCCAGGTCGGCCCGGTTCGTCCGCAGTCGTGTGGAGACCCGGTACACCGTGCCGCCGAGACGGGGCAGGAGCAACCAGACCAGCAGTAGTTGCCACTTACCACGTGGATCCGCCTCGCTCTGCGCGGCGCGGATCACTTCCCGCCAGATTGCCGCACTCAGCACCGGGTCCGCGTCGGACCCGTGCAATGCCCCGTGCGCCTCCGAGGGCGAGAGCAGCAGCGGCTCCTGCTCCGAGCCGACGGCCAGACGAATATCTTCGACGTTCTGAGGATCGGCGAAGTGGGACTTGACGGCGGCGAACACTCCGCCCGGGTGGAGCAATGTCATGACATGTCCTCCCTCGGCACCATGGGTGCCGGGAATCCGGATCCTTGAGGGCGTGCTCTCTGGGACAGCTCAGCCGCGGATGGCGACTGGATAAATCGGTCACCAGCCCCACACGTCACAGATTTGTACGCGTGAGTGCTGAAGCGGCGCGTCGAGGTGTGCAGGCGAGTGGTAGGGCCGCAGGAGAACCTGCCGACCCTGTGGGCAGATTGGCGTGGAAGGTGCGGGTGCCCGCCCGCCGGCGGGCACCCTGATGCGTCGGCCGCTGGAGGGAGGGTGCGGCTACGCCTGCTCGGACTCCGGGGTGGTGGGGGTGGCCGCCGGCGGAGCCTCCGGGCTCTGCGGCTTGGCCTTGTCGATCAGCCGCCTGGTCGACGGGATCGACGAGGAACGCAGGGCGCGGGTTCCGCGGCGGGGACGGCGGCGGTTGGTCATCGGTCTCTCCTCGGCGTAGTGGAGTTGCGTCGTGATCACTCGGTCCAAAGTGGCTTCGGCGTAAGGCAGTTGGCGGATAGCGATTCGGTTCGGGTTACTCGGTTCTGCGGCGCTTCGAGTGATGACGGCATCGTGCCCGAGTTCCACGGACGGAAGGGCTGCGTGTTCTGAGGCGAATCTGAGGGCGATGCGAAAGGGGCGATGAGGACGGGTGCGTGAGGAGTCAGGGTGCTGAGGGGGCGGAACATGCTGCTGGGGGCGGCGGACGGTGCGGCCGAGGTGCACGAGGGGAAGGTGGTGCGCGCACGTGTGCTCGGGGCGGTCGAGGTCTTTGTCGCTGGTGACCGCGTTGTGAAAGGCGCCGACAAGATGTCTGCCCTGTTCGCTCTCCTGGCCACCGCGGACGAATGCCGGGCCACGGTCGAAGAGATCAAGCATGTCCTTCGGTCGGACAAGGCTGTCAGCGACAACGCCGTCAGCCAGTGGTTGAAGCTTGTCCGGGACGTGGTTCCCGGTGTGCCACGCATGAGGTTGCGCGAATGTTCGATTAACTTGCCCCGGGGCGGCCTGGATCTCTTCCAGTTCCGTGACGGCGTCCTGTACGCGGCTACGCTGTGTGGGCAGCAGCGCTTCGACACGCTGGACCTGGTAATGACTGGGTGGCCGCATGGGGAGGCCCTTCAAGGGATTCCGGGCGCGTTCGAGGCGAGGCGTTCCGAACTGCGGATGGAATGGCTACGGGCGGCCATCATGCGCCTGGACGCCGCATACCAGGCCGACTTGGACGAGTGGCTTCGAGAGGAGGCCGCCGACCTGGGCCGGCGTTTTCCGCGGGACGAGCGGATTTTCCGGTACCACCTGATCGGGCAGAGTTCGAGGCTCGGGCGCGGAGCTCTGCGGGGGCTGGTCAAGCAGCGCAATGAGCAGTACGGCGCTCCGAGAAATCCGGAGCTGATCGAGACGATCGCGGATCTGTGCGGGGGCGCACTCGGTAGGCGATCGCGTCGGGCCGGACCCCTGCGCTCCATCCCCCAGCAGCTGCCCGCGTCCGGCCGACCGGTGCTCGGCCGGGACGGCCATCTGACCTCGCTGCGTGAATTCCTCGACGAGCGACGGGAACAGGTCAGCAGCGCGCTGATCGCGCTGACGGGCATGCCGGGGGTGGGGAAAAGCGCCCTGGCGCTCCGCTTGGGTGAACTCGTCCAACGGGACTACCCCGATGGCGTTCTCTGGGCCGACCTGCACGGCGTCGCCGATGGCACGATGGCCGCGGCGGACCCGGAACAGGTTCTGGACCGGTTCCTGGCAGATCTGAGCGTGTGTACGAACGCGACCGGGCTCGAACGGAAGAGTGCGGCGTTCCGCACGGCGCTGACCACTCGCTCCGTGCTCATCGTCCTGGACGACGCGGCCGACGCCGAACAGGTCCTCCCCCTCCTTCCGGGCGGCGGTGCCTGTGCCGTGATCGTCACCAGCAGGGACAGCCTGGCGGATCTGCGGGCCCGAAAGGAGGTGAACATGAGGCCGATCGAGCCGTTGGACAGCGAGACCGCGGAAGGCATTCTGAACGAGGCGGTCGATTCGGGAGTCCTCCGCAGGGTCGGGCATCTGATCAGTGAACTCGCGGAACTTTGTGGGAGTCTGCCCCTGGCACTCACGGTTGTCTCGAAGCGCATCGAAGGGCGCACTTCGGACGGGATCCGTGCGCTCGTCACGCAACTTCGTGAAGAGCGACGGAAGCTGGACGCACTCCACCTGTCCGGGCACGACCTCTCCGTCAGGCTGGCGCTGGACTGCTCGGCGCGCGTTCTCTCCCCGGAGGCGCGATGCCTTCTCTGGCAGCTCGCCGTCCATCCGGGGCCGGGCATCAGCTGGTCCGCCGCGGTCGACCTGGGGAGCGTGGGCGCGGGCGGCGATGTGGGCCGGGCCATCGAGGAACTGGTGCGAGCCAACCTCGTGCAACGGTCGTCCGACCGCTACCGCCTGCACGACCTGGTGCGGGCCTATGCCCGGCACGAGCTGGACCCGTCGGCAGGTGGGCCGCGTAGGCAACTGGAGGAAGCGACGGTGCGCCGGGTACTCGATTACCAACTCCAGTACGTGTGGGCCCATGACCAGGTGATTGATCCGGGCAGGACGCTACCCATCAATCTGTCCGAGGCCATAAGGAGGATGGCCGGTTCTCGTGACAAAAAAGTCGCGATGTTGCGTCTGACAGAGGAGTACGAGGCGGCCATGCGGTGCACCGAGCTGGCCGTTCAGAAGGGGCTGAATCACTACATCTGGCTCCTGCCCATGGCTCTGGTCACCTACCAGTGGCGGCGCAACCACCATGCCGCCGCGTACCACAACCTCATGCCCGCGGCGGATGCATGCCGGGAAGACGCCTCACCCGGTGACCAGGCCATGGTCCACCGGATGCTGGCCGGCAGCGAGATGAGGATGGGATCGGACCGGCAGGTCGTGTGGCGCTTGGGCCAGGCCATCCGTCTGAGTGAGCGGGAAGCAGGCGACGCCGGACGTCTGAGCCTCGCCAGGTCCCTGCACATGCGGGCCATCGCCCTGCGCCGTCAGGACGACCTGGCCGCTGCGGAGGAGGACTACCGAAGGGCGCTGGACATGTTCCGGGACCTGCGCGACCCCGTGGGTGAGGCAGCGGCGCTGAACGGGCTCGGCACCCTCCGCCACGACCACAGCGAGTACGACGCCGCCCTGCGCGACTGCGGTGACGCTCTGCGGATCTTCGAGACGACAACGGACCTGAACGGGATGGCCAATGTGCTGGTCACGCTCGGAAAGATCCACCTGTCCCGGTCCGAGCGGGACGAGGCGCTGCTCGTGTACCAGCGGGCCATCGGTATCTACCGCGACCTGGGCTACTGGCCCAACGAGGCCCGCACGCTGCGCCGTTACGCCGATGTGCTGACGGCCGCGGGGCGGGTGCCCGACGCCGTGGAGGCTCTGGAGCGCGTCGTCGAGCTGCTGGAGTCGATGGGCGGCGAAGGGCTGCGCGAAGTGCAGAACCTGCTGGGGAATCTCGGGTGACCGGGGCGACCGGGGCGATGGCGGTGATCGGGGCGACCGAGTTGGCCGTCACCGGACCATGTCGCCGAGGGACCACAGGGCCGAACGCCCGGTCCGGTAGAACTCGGTCGGATCGGGGTCCAGCGGCTTGCTCGGAGGCTTCGAGCCGGGGCAGTGGAGGAGCGGGCGAAGGAGGTCGAAAACCTCCAGCACGTCCGTCGGGCGGTTCGCGGGCTCGCGGTCCACCATCCGCAGCGCGAGGGACCGGATCTGTTCCGGCACCAGTCGCAGACGATCGGGCGGCAGGACCGGGCATTCGGGCTCGGGCCTTTTCTCCGTACCGGCATAGGGCAGCCGCATGACCGTCATCTCCAGCAGCATGCAGCCGAGGGCGAAGACATCCGCCCGTGGGGTCACGCCGTCGGGATTCTCGTCGTACTGCTCGGGGGGCGCGTAACCGACCGTTCCGCAGCCTCGTTCGGTGTGTTCGCCGATCTCGATGGCCAGACCCATGTCGATCAGCCGCACCCGTCCGTCCGGCTCCAGGATGATGTTCTCCGGTTTCACATCACGATGGACGACCCGACGCGTGTGCACCTGATGCAGGATTTCGCACAGCTGGCCGATGATCGCAGCCGCAGTGGACATCTCTTTCACCGGCCTGGCGGAGATCATCCTGTCGTACAGAACTGCTCCCTCCACAAATTCCAGGACGATGCAGTACCGGTTCTGATACTGGCCGCATTCGATGAACCTGGGGATTCCTTCGATTCCCGCGAGGTACTTCGTGCGACCGCCCTCGTCGGCGAGCTCGTCGGCGATCTCCCCGTAATGCCCCGTCGATTCGAACTGGCGTGGCTTCTGGAGCTTGATGGCGACTTTCTGATCGGTCGCGACGTCCCAGCCCGCGAAGAGTTCTCCCTGGCCCCCGCTGCCCACCATTTCCATCAACTCATAGCGCCCCAGAACCATCTTCTTCACCGGCGTCACCGAGCTACCTCCGAATTCTGCCGCACCCTGCGTACGGCCGGAATCGACTGAGAAAGGGAGTCATCATGACGGAATCCTGGACACCCCCCGACGGGTTGTACCGGAAGTCCGATGTCATCAACGTGTCCTTGGGCATGTTCAAGAGCCACGCTTACCGTTGCCCGGCCGCCGACGCGCTGAAGGCACGAGGCTATCGCCCTCAGCGCTTCTCCCCGCGGGGCCAGGAAGTGCTGGAACAGTTCCCCTTCGGCCCCATGATGGCCGCGCTCGACCGCGGTGCGGCGGATGACGGAGCAGTAGGAGGGGCGGCTTCGGACAGTGCGGATGACTCCGGTGCCGGACGCCCGACGCCTGCGGTTCATGACGGCCTGCGGCAGTGGACCGCGCACGCCGTGTCCATGTACCGAGCCGCGTTCCCGCCGGATCCGGATGATCTCCTTGCAGAAGCTCCGGAGCCCTGGGCCTACCGGCACCAGCTGTCCGTCCCGGACGGCCGGGGCGCACGCCAGTACCGCATCACCGCCTGGGGTCGCTGCCTGCAGTCGGCCGACGGGACCCGGCGCGAACTTCGGCTGCCGGTCAACCGGTTGAGCAACAGGGCGCCGGACGAGGCACATGCCGCCGCAGCCGCGTTGGTGCTGGCCGAGGGCACCCCGGGCCCGCCGCCCGCACGCGTTCGCGTCGTAGAGTTCGCCCTCCTCGACGGCGCGGTGCGCACGCTGTTCGACGGCACCCGGGCGGAAGCCGTCGAGCGGTACCGGACCCACGGTGCAGCTGCTCTGGCCCGTCTGCTGGACAACCACGAGTACCGGCCCGGCTCCGCATGCGGAGGCTGCGCGTACCTCGCCGTCTGCCCGGCCCTGCGCAAAGCGCCGGGTCTTCTGGGGGTCGACACGCCAGGGAGGCCACGCCGCACCTGGTCGGTCACCAACGGACGCAACTACCGGGAGTGTCCGGCCCGCGATCATCTGCGCAGGCTGAACCTGCCCACCTTGGACGCCGTGGAGCGGGGCCCTGCCGCCGAGCGCGGCCGTGCTGTGCACGCCTACCTCGCGGAGCGCCACGGCCACGGCTCCCTCCGGCCGTGCACGGTGAATGTGCCCGACCGGTGGGTTCCCGAAGGTTTCGCGCTGCCGGAGGAGGAACGCGAACTGGGTGTGCTCCTGCTCCGTCGGCACGCGGCGGTCTGCCCGCTGTTGTGCGTGCGGGACAGAAGCGACCTACGTGCGGAGCCGCGGGTGGTGCGGTACGACGCCACGGGGAACGCCGTCGTGATCGCCGCACCGGATCTGCTCTACCGGGACGGTGACTCCTGGGTGTGGCGCGAGACCAAGACGTCGGCCGGTGAGCGCCGGAAACCCGGCCGGCTTCTCGACAGCTATCCCCAGTTGGCGCTCGCGGTTCCGCTCATCGCCGACGGCACCATGGGTGGCTCACCGTCGCGCGCGCGGATCGAGATCGAGGTACTCCGCCCCGGCGGAGCGGATCTGGAGATCATCGACCCCTTCGACCGAGCCGTCCGGGGGGCTGCCGAGGAGGTGCTGAGCAGCCTGGCGGCCAACTGGCACCGGGACGACACCTATACCGCCAAGCCCGGTTCCCACTGCGCCCGGTGCGAGGTGGCGCGCTGGTGCCCGTCGGGCACCGAGGAAGGCGTGGCGGCATGAGGCCCGGGGTACCGGCGCCGCGGGCGGGCTCGCCGACAGGGAGCCACGAGGGGGCGGAGCTCTTCGCCGAGTTGTCACGCGTCGTGGCCGCGGCCGCTTCCCAGGAGCGGCTGCGGTCATTCTCGTTGCCCTATCCGCGCGACGCCCAGCTCGCGCTCGACCGCATGGTGCTGTACTGCCTCGGCCGGGGACGTACACCGCCCAGGAGTGTTCCGGAGCTGCTGTCCTGGTGCCGGCGGACCACCGCGGGCGACCCGTTGTTCCAGGTGCCACCGGATCAGGTGTCCCCGGACGCCACACTGATCCACCCCGATGGGGCGATGCCCACCAGAACATGTCTTGAGCTGGCTTCCGCCGGTCCCCGGGGGGAGATCGAGCAGGAGGCGCTCAGCCTCATGGCGGGGCTGGCGGCGCGATGTGGCTCCCCCGTGGAGTATCGCCGCTGCCGGAGTTTCCTGATGGGCCGGCCCCTGATCAGCCAGGCGGACCGGATGCACGGGCGCGGACGCTGGAACAAGGCGGTCTGGGACCGGGTCAAGGGCTTGTACGGACCCGTACCGGAGTATCTGCGGCGCGGGCGGCTGCTCGTTCTGTGCGGGACCTGCGGACTTCCCGCCCGGAAGGACGATGAGCGGGCCGGCCGGTCGGGTACCTGGTGCGAGAAGGAGGACTGTCCGCCGGGGGTTCCCCTTCGGCTCGTCCGCGATCCCGGCCACACCCTCCTGTTGCGGCGGAGCCTGCGGATTTTCCTCGTCCTGGCGGGCCCGACCGAGCGGGCGGCACTGGCCGAACTGACCCGCGCGAAGGTTGGACACGAGTTCAGCTCGGCCGGCCTCGGCTCCTACCGGATCCGCCGAGCCGGTACCCCGGACCAGCTGATGCGGGTGTACGACCGGCAACAGCCCGTTCTGCTCGCCTCCAGGATCAACGAATCCGCCGCCGGTCCCTCTGCGGTGACGCTCGTCGTGGTCCCGCGGAGGCAGGCGGGCGACCCCGCCTACCGGACGGCCTTCGCGAGGGCGGTGGACACCGGCCCTCGCGGACGGCCGGTGCTCACGACCCCCGAGGACCTGGTCCACGACGTACGGGCAAGGCCCACCGCTACGAAAGGAACGGAGGCGGACCATGCGTAGCCTGAACGAGCCGCTCAGGGAGGTGTTCGTCGAGCTCTCGGCGTTCGCCGGTCCGACCGTGCGCAGGCCGGCACTTGAGGCCCTGTGCCAGGTCGAGCTAGGTCTGCACCTGCAGAGGAGGCTGATGCCCGACAGCCCCGCAGCGCACGCGTGGGTGCTGTTCAGCGGGTACCCCTTCGCCACCACGTGGGGTGCCCCGATGCCGGCGGACGCCGAGACCATGCTCCACGTCGGACGGTATTCCCTGTGGACCTTGCGCCGGGGACGGGCCTGGCGCGAGGCGCTGGAGCGGTACCAGCGGTTCGCACGTCCGCTGCGCGTCTTCGACGTGCCCGACCCCGGCCTGCCGGCCGAAGCGTGCGAGACGTCCGTCGCACACGGGCGCGGTCAGGTGTACGACGAACTACTGCGGCTCGCGCCGCCGCTGACGGGTAAACGGCTCAGGTCGGCGGGGCCCGGACCGCACGCGTTTCCGGTCGGCCGCAACATGGCGGTGGTCGACCTGCCGTCCGTACCCAGCACGCCTCTGGTCGCACACGACGTGGACATGCTGCCACCCGGCGGGGGCGAGCCGCTGAACTTCAGCCTTGCCGAACTGGAACGGACCGCGGCCCGGATGGATGCCCGGCAGTGCGGGCAGGACTGGGTCGGCAGGTTGCGAGCCTTCAACCTCTCGACCAGACAGGGCGACGGCTTCGGGCCGTCCACCACGTTCACCGTCAGCCGGATCCAGCACCTTCTCGGCATCGTCGGGGCGGGCAAGAGCACCCTGCGCGACATCATCGCCGTTCACCTCGCCACCTTGCCCGTTCCCAAACGCGTCACTGTTGTGGTCGGCGATGTCACCGAAGTGCTCAAGCTCGTCAAGCTCTACAACGTCCATACCCGGAGCGCGGCCGCTCCCATTCTCGGGGCGGCGGGCAGGGAGCGGCATGCCCAGCGTCTGCACCGACGACTGGCCGGGCGGGGCGAACACCGACTGCTCGCCCACGACGACTCCTCCTTCGACTATCTCGGCACCTCCTGTGCGTTGAACGTCCTGCGCCGTGGCACGCCGGGCGAGGGGCCGCTCGGCTTCGGAGAGGCGCCCTGCAATCGCCTTCAGCCCAATTCCCGCCGCCCCGAACCCACGGACGGACAGGGGGCGGTGCGCTGGCAGAAGCAGACGGTCAGCTGCCCGTACTGGTCGGCCTGCCCCCGCCATCACGCGGCCCGCGAACTCGTGGACGCCGACATCTGGGTGACCACGCAGGCCGGTCTCATCGATGCCCGCCCGCCGCGTCCGCAGAACGGCGAACGTATCCGGTATCTGGAGCTGGCCTGCCGACGCAGCGACCTCGTGATCGTGGACGAGGCGGACCGTGTCCAGATGCAGTGGGACCAGGCATTCGCCCCGGCCGTGTTGCTCGCGGGCGGTGACAAGGACGGCTTCATCGACAAGCTGAGCGGGCACAAGACACGTGAGTTCTCCGTCGGCGGCAGGACCCAGCTCTCCGATCGGGACGTGGAGAACTTCTCGGCGGCGCTGAACACGGCGGCGGCGGCGACCGACCGCCTGTACGCCATGCTGGTCGGCAGTCACGAACTGCGTACGTGGGTCAGGACCGGCTACTTCAGCGCCTGGACGCTTCAGCTCGGACTGCTCGACGAGCGCTATCCGCTACCCGATGACGACGACGACCGGAGCGGGCAGGCCGGTCCGGACACCGCCGTCCGGGAGGCACTGGGCACCAGACTGGACGCCTTCAGGGACAACCCGTTCGGTGACCGCTTCCGCTTGACCAAGGAGGACTTCGCCGAACTCACCGGTCTGTTGAACGAGGTTCTGCACACCAGTAGTCCCGAGCATACGAGGCGGCGCCTCGTGACCGTGATGGAGGAAGTCTTCCGCCTGGACGAACCCTTCATGGCCGCACGGAAGGCTCGGTACGAGGATGAGCTGGCCATCTGGAAGGGAAAGCTGAAGAAGTGGGAGGACGGCCCGCGCAAGAGGAAGAAGCCCCGGCCGCCGCAGAGCCCGGAAATCTGGAAGTCGGAGTTTGCCAGGAAATTCGAATTCACTCTTCTGCTGTGTGCGCTCGAACCGAGACTCGCGCTGATCAACACGATGTGGCCGCGGGTCGAGGCTGCCCTCAGGCTGGGCTACAACTCCATGTACCGCCGCCCGGCCGACTACGGGCCGATGGTGCCCGAAGCACCGATGGGAAATGTCCTGGGCTTCCAGTTTCACGTCAAAGGACCGGACGAGGGCGGAGTCCGCACTGGCGAGCTTTCCTTCTTCCGGTGCAGCGGCGTCGGGCGCGAACTGCTTCGGGCGATGCCCGATCTGGCGGCCGTGGACGGCAGGCCGGGCGCCCATGTCCTTCTCATGTCCGGCAGCAGTTGGGCCGGCCGGTCCAGCCGATATCACATTCCGGTGGACGTGGGAGTGGTCATCGAGCCACGGCCGGAAGTGACCCGCCGCATCGCCATAGAGAGCGAGATGCGGATCGAGTTCATCACCGAGGACGGTGTGGCCCTGCGGATCTCGGGAACCGCACCGGAGGACCGGCCGGAGATGCTGCGCCGCATCGTGACCCGGCTCGGAGCGAGCGTCGACGAGGACAAGGAGGACGGCGGCCCCCTGGAAGTGGAACTGCTGTCGCTCCCTGCCGGACGCGATCAGATCCTGCTCCTGGTGGGAAGCTACGAAGAGGCACGGGTAGCGGCGGACGCCCTGCACACCCTCAACTCCCGCTGGAAGAACAGGGTCCTGCGACTGGTCTCGGACGACGAGGACATCGAGGACGGCAGCGAGGGGGACAGTGACCACCACGCCCGGGTGCTGCGCCGAGGCGATGTGGAGCATCTGAAGGACTGCGGGGCGGACATTCTCGTAGCCCCTCTCCTCGCGGTCGAGCGAGGGCACAACATCCTCAACGACGAATCCGTGGCAGCCATCGGTACGGTCTACTTCCTCGCCCGCCCGAATCCGCACCCCGACGACCTCGCGCTCGCCGTCCACGCCATCAACGACTGGATCGTCCGGGCGATGGGCGACGGCAAGTTCGCCACCTGGGTCCGCAGCGGCGCGACTGTGGAGGAAGGCGCCGATGAGGTCCGGCGACAAGCGCGCTCGCGCTGGTACCGGGTACTTCAGCGCAGCATGGCCTGGAGCCGGCTCGGGGACGACCGCGAACAAGTCACCTGGGACATGCTCGTCCTGATGTGGCAGGTGATCGGACGCCTCGTGCGAGGTGGCGTGCCTGCCCGCGTGGTCTTCGTGGACGCTGCCTTCGCGCCGTACGGGTCCACCACACCTTCACGGCCGGACACGCCGGAATCCAGCCTTCTGCACAGCGTGCTGGACGTCCTACGGCCCTATTTCACCGACACCGGCGAGAAGTCGGGGCACGACAGGTTCATCACCGAGGCACTCTACGGACCGCTGTGGCTGATGCTGAACCGCTGTCTGCACCCGGCCCCGCGTACCGATGAACCCGAAGAACGCGGCCGCACGGCCGACGAGTCAGGGGGCACCCCATGTACCACGTGATCAGGACAGCGGCCTACGAGCCCGACCCGGCGTACGGGCCGTGGCTCGAATCCCCGTACGTGATGCCGTTCGGCGAGGAACTGCACGCGGAGCTCACCTCCCTGTACGCCCGCACGCGCCGTTCCGGTGACGGCCCGCTGCCGGTACGCGGGCTCAACTCCCTCCTGCGCGCCCTGGCCCCCGGGGTGGTGGCCACCGCCCGCAACGCGGGTGCGGATTCCCGGCTCCCGTGGCTGTACGGGCGTGAGCCCGTGCCACGAGAGGTGATCGCACCACTGATCAGCACCTGGGCGGCCGACCTGTCACAGGCACGGGTACGGGAGGACGAGGACGAGACAATCGATCTCGCGAGCAGGGAGGACGAACTGTTCCGGGGCCTCGACGCGGCCCTGGAAGACCTGCCCCGATGGCAGTCCGCACCGATCGACCTCACTGAGACGATCGTCTCGGCGGGCGGCACGGCCGAGCCGGCCCAGCGGTTGTACAGCCTGCTCCCGGAGTGGATCGCCTTTCGCCTGGCAGCCCACCCGTTCCGTACCGGAGGGGCCGAACTCCGCTTCCGCGTCGTGAGCCGCGAGAACGGTGCGGAACTGGTCTCCTGGCCGCCCCAGCGGTACGAGCACCGCAAACGGACCTGGTACTACTCGGCCCTGGTCGGTGTCACCGTCCACACCGTGCCGTTCGCCGACCGCTTCCGGATCCATGTCTCGACCAGTATCCGCCGGTGGGCCACCCGCCTGGAGGCCCGGTCCCAGGACCTGCGAGGGGCCACCGTGCTGCTGGACGCGCCGCTTCCCTGGCCGGACATTCCCGATCTGAGGGAGCGGCTGATCGAGAACGCGTTCGCCTACGACCGCAGCCGCGGACGCCTGGCGTGGCGCAACCACAGCCCTGCTCTGATCCTGCCGGACCTGGACATCGTGCACAGCTACCCGGAACCGGGAGATCTGCTCACCGACCCGGAGAAGTGGATCAACGGGCGCCAGGACATCGCCGCAGGAATCGTCTACCGGCCGGCCCTCGGCTCCCACAGCGTGGGTCCCGGACTGATGCCCAAGGAGCGCGCGGAGCTGGACGCCTGGGCCGAGGAAGGACTGCGGCCCATGCTCCGGCGCGTTCCGGACCTGACCAGGGTCACCCGGCACAACACTCCCGCGCTCCTGCCCAGGTCCGGTCCCGTAGGCGATGCCGAATCACGTGAGGCACGCCAGGCGACCGCCCGCCGCAAGGCGCTGGCGAATGCCCTGGACGGCAGCCCGCTGGAGATCGACATCCTCTGGCAGTCGCCCGAGACACGGGCGGAACTGCTCGCCGCCCTCCCGGACCTGATCGGACTGCCGCCCGGCCGACAGGACAGCGGCCGGACGGAGGCGACCTGGCACTGGCAGGCCGACGGTCTCGACATCCGGGTCCGGACCAGCCATGCCGGAGCACTGGCCACACCGCTGGAACTCCCGGGCGACCGCAAACGGCATCGTGCCGTCCGCCTCGCGGAGGCCATCGCCGACCGGGGTGCAATCATCGCCGACCGTGTCGAACGGCCGAGGGACGTACGGGGGATGGCGATCATCGAGCTCGGGGGAAAGGACCACTTCCGGGCCCTCGACTCCGATCCGAAGCACGCGCTGCGTCTCGGCTTCGCGAGCCGGGGACGGCTCAGCCAGTTCATCGGTCTTCCCGGGGACGCCGAAGACACACTCCCGCACCGGGCGCGCTCGGCGTGGCTCGACGCCTTCCGCCAGCTCGGGGCAACCACACCTCCCGCGCACCGGGTAGGGGCGGGCATCCCGCAGGACGTGCAGTACGCCGCCCTCTGGCTGGTGCGCTACACGAAGAAGGGGCCCACACGGTGTCCCGCGCGCCGACTGGTCGCGGTACGCGTCCGCCCCGACGAAGGCCACGGCGTCATCCACGGCTGGGACTCCGAACGCGCGGCGTGGGTGCCCTACCCGGACCTTCTTCTCTCCCTGTCCGGGAACGCGGCGGTCACCGGTCCCGTCCCCGCCCGGAGCGGAACGGTCACCGAGGACGGGCAGCAGGAGGCCGAACGACAGATCCGGGCGCTGCTCTTCCAGCTGCGCGACCGCCCCACGCTGCTCATGGCAAGCAGCGGAAACCTGCGTCAGTGCTGGCCCCGACTCCGTAACGGAGCGCTGGCGCGGGACATGCTGGGTTTCGGTGCGTCCGAAGCTCAACGGCTCGCGGTGTACGGCCCCGACCTGCGAGTCGTCCTCGCCCGGGACGCCAACGGCCGTGACGAGGTCCCCGAGTGGTACGCGCACGACGGCGAGGGCAAGGCGGGCTTCGCGAAGGGGGTGTGGGGCACGCCCGACCCGGAGAACCGCGTCTTCGCCAGTACGGCGGACGTACCGCACACGGCGACGCTGCCCAAGGGGCTCATGAAGCTGGTCCCCACCGCCGCAGGCCGTACCGCTCCGGGCAAGAGCGCATGGAACCCTGTCCACCTGGAACTGACGGTGCTCGGCTGTCTGTCGGAGAAGGCCCTGGCCGACGCCGGAAGGACGGACCGCCCGGCCGACCGGCCCGCCGAGTGGGCCACCCTCGTGCACCAGCTTCGCTTCCACGACGACTACCCGCCCCTGGCACGCCCGCTGCCCCTGCACCTGGCACGGATGGCGTGTGAGTACGTCCTGCCGCTCGCTACCGCCTTCTCGCAACAGGCTCCGGTGATGGACAGCGAGCAGGAGGAAGGGCCGGACGCGCCGTCCGCGGACTGACGGGCCGCGCGCGGCCGCACCCCGGGCCGGGTGACCTCAGCCCGGGGTGCGGGCTCGGGCCGTGGTGGCCGCACGGACACTGTGCCGGGGATCCCGGGCGAGTAACCGGAGGACTTCCTCGACCACGTCGGATGCCTCGGACGCAACACCTGCCGCGGCTTCCGCCAGTGTGTGACGGACCCGGAAATCGCTGTCCAGACAGAGGCGCAGCGCTGTTTCGCGGTAGCGACCGGGGCTTCGCATGCTCAGTACGGCGCTGAGCTGACGGACGGAGCGGTGCTCATGGGCTGCGAGGAGATCGGCGTCGATCGTGTCCGTGATCTCCTGGGGCAACTCGTTGAGGGTCAGTGCTGCCGCGTTGACCTCGGAGGGTTCGTCGCTGCGCAGCATCCCGACCGCTCGGTCCCGCGACCAGGCATGGTCCTCGGTGGTGATCGCCGAGGACCCGGCCAGTCGCAGGCCTGCTGCGCGAAGTGAGCTGGATCCCAAGTTGATCTTGAATGCGCTGAGCGGATGACTCGATCCCATGAGCTCGTCATAGCGACCGCTGTCGTACGTGCCGAGGACGAAGGCCTGGGCGGCGGTGAACACTTCGTGCGTGGCTGTCCGCGGACTGCCCAGGACGATGTTGCGCACGCCGATCAGCGCATCCTGCCTGGTCGACGCGGCTTCCCGGGGGTCATCGGCGAGGGCCAGCAGCTTCGAGGCACAGGCTTGTAGATCCTCGGGGCCGAGGCTGCTGATGAGGCAGGAGTCGGTGACGAGCGTGCTGCCGATGCTGATACGTCCAGGCACGGGCTCAGGCCGTCCGAGTACCCGGTTCCGGGCGGCTTCCGCCCGGAACCGGGTACTCGGACGGTCCGGCTCCAGCTCCAGAAGAGCGGCATCGGCCAGGCGGCTCCCGGCATCGGCCAATCCGGACAACCGGTGCCGCAGAGTGAGGCGTTCCGGCTCGGTCAGTGGGTTCCGTCCGCTGCCCCCGTCCCCTTCGACCGCGGCCCCGGGCCGGGACGCGAGCAGTTCCCATAGCTGGTGGTCCACCAGGAGTCGCAGAGCCGCGTCGACGTTCTGATCAGCCAGATCGAACAGTCTGGTGAGCGCGGGCATGGCCAGATCCGGGTGGGCGCGAGCGATGGCGACGGTTGCGGAGGCGTGCTCGTCGTCGGTATGCAGGTACTGACCTGATGAGCGCGGAACATCGGAGGCGAGGAGATCCAGAAGGGCGACTGCCTGCGCCGGGGTGCCCCTGGCCGCGAGTGAGCAGGCTGCTTTCGTGGCACCGAGCGACAGGGCGTACGTCGGCGAGTCGATCAGCTCGCCGGCTCGGCCGCGGGTGGCCAGACTGATCAAGTCGTCGAGGAGTACGACGGCGGTGCTGTCCTCCAGGAGATCCTCCTGCTCGGCGACACAGGTCGCCCGTGCGCGCAGCACCCACCACGGGGCGTCGTCGAACGAACCCGTCGGCAGCAGACGATCGCCCGACGCGGCAGTCAGTTCACTGAGCTTCTTCCGTTCGCCCGCACGCTGATAGAGAGTTGCCGCCAACCCGGGTTCACCGTTGTCGCGGTACAGATCTGCGAGAAAGGTCAGTGCCTCCGTCTCCTCGGCCCAACTCCCCGTCAGAACACTGTCGATCAGCCAGCGCCGGGCCGACAGCACCGCTTCGACCGGCTTTTTGCCGACCAGGGCCGCCATGGCCTGTGCACGAGGAGAGCGGATACGACTCAGCAGTTGGCCCGTGCCGGTCGCCCGCACCGTCTGGGCGAGCCGGTGCTCCTCGTCGATGGCCGTGGTCCACGGTCCGAACAGGACGTTCGCGGCGCGGATCGCATAGAGCCAGTCCGCCGCGTCCTCTGGCAGCCTGGCATGGATCGCTTCGTGAACAGCGTCCCGCCAGGCTTCGGTCGCTTCCTCCGCACGGCCTTCGAGACAGCAGCGCCGCGCCTCACGAGCACTGATCAGCGCGGCGTGCCGCGCCGGCACCCGATGCCCCCGCGCCATCCGCAGGAGAGTTGCGCGCTCGGAAGCGTGCGACTCGGCACGCGTGAGTCGCAGTCGGATGACGATGTCTTCCCCGCCACCCTCGACGCGGGTCCTGGCCGCTCGGCCGACGGCTGCCTCGATCAGAGCGTCCAGCTCTTCCAGCCGGTGGGGTTGCGTGGCGAGCAGATCCTCGGCCAGCAGAAGAACCAGCAAAGGCCAGTACTCCAGATCCTCGGTCGCCGTGTCGCTCAAGGCGGTCAGGAGCGCATCCGGAGAGCCGAGCGGGTGGAGGACGGCGGTGACAGCGGTGTTGATGAGCCTCGCATGGCGCCGGGTTGTCGCGGACCGTTCCGTTCCCTCCGCCTCTGCGGCCTTCGCGACCTTGTCCAGGAGCCGGGTGAGCTTTCGCGGTTCCAGCCTGTCGCCGTACATGAGTGCTACGGCGGCGAGGCGTGCCGCCAGGTCGGCCGCGTCGTCGAAGAGTCCGGCCTCCTGGAGCGCATCGAGTTGCCTGTTCCTCAAAGCGATGGCATGGCCGCGGAACCCTGCCTCGTCCAACCGAACGGCGAGGCCCTCGTACAGCCGGGCCGCCTCCTCAGGTGCCTCACCGCGCTTGGCGTCGGCCTCCCGCAGGATGTGCACGACGTCGTCGGTGGCCAGCGGGCCGATGAGGGTTCGCTCCGCGAGGGTGCGCAGGTCGGGAGGCGGTGCGGGTACCCCCGGCAAGGGGGCTCCTGTACAGAACACATTCGCGGTCTCCCTTGTCCAGAACCGGGCGACGATGTCTCCGCGGAAGCGGAGCTGTTCGTTGATCTGTTCGCTGCCCCAGAGATCCAGCTCCACGTCGGGATGGGCGTCCTGGAGCCGCGCCAGCTCTTCGGCGAAGCCGGTCGCCTCGGTGGACGCGGAGGTGGCCACGATGAGTCGGTAGGCCTGGAACGGCCGCTTGCCCCGGGTGAATTTCCCGACTGCCGCGCGCAGAGCAGCCACGCTGAAGACCTTGTAGTCCTTGCACTGGACGACGGTGTAACGGCTGTCGGGTTCGCGGCCGGCCAAGTCGATACCGTGCTGCGACTGCCCGAGAACCCCGTACCGTCGGAATCTGACGCCGCGAAGTCCCAGGACGTCGCGGGAGATCGCCAGCATGAACCGTTCGAAGCGGTCCCATCCAAGATGCAGGTCGAGGTCATCGCCGGCAGCGGTGTTTCCCGGAGAGCCCGCTCCGGGTGCGGCCCGCAGGTTCGGATCGTCGAACCAGTCTCTCCATGGTGCGGCGCCCTTGTTCCTGCCGCCGCCCGCCCCCTCGGAGCCTCGTGATGAACCGTCCCGGCCGGATGATGAGGTGACCACCCTGCGAGCTTTCCACCCTTTGCCGTCGGCTGTCACCAAAACGTCTGGATCACCGGTTTCGGCACCGAGCGCTCGGGGCGGGCCGCAACGGCTGTGGGCCGCCGCGCAGGGCGAATTCCAGGGGGCGTGGCAACACGTGATCACTGACGCGTGGCGGTGTGCAGTTTCCCGGTGATCCTGAGCGGTCCAACGTTCACTGCTGGGCGCGTCCCTTGACCTGGGACGAACTCGATCTCACCGCTACCTGCCGCAGTCGCCGAACCGAACCCTCCACGCAATTGCGGCAGGGTCGGCGACTTCTTCGCTTGGCATGGCGAGATCTCCCCGGTCATCAGAAGGCTGCCCGTCGCACACGGAGCCGCGGCAGAGCAGCGAGGGCCGCCACCCCGGTTATGGGGTAGCGGCCCTCGGCCGACGTTTTTGGCATCACGTCAGTGAATCGGCCGGGCGGTGCACACTCGGCGCACAGGGATGGGTCGCCCGACCCTGTCGCCTAGAGGTCGAAGTACAGCTCGAACTCGTGCGGGTGCGGGCGCAGCTGGATCGGGGCGATCTCGTGCGTGCGCTTGTAGTCGATCCACGTCTCGATCAGGTCGGGCGTGAAGACGCCGCCGGCCTGGAGGTACTCGTTGTCCGCCTCCAGCGCCTCAAGGACGGCCGGGAGCGACGTCGGGACCTGCTGGACGTTGGCGTGCTCCTCGGGAGCCAGCTCGTAGAGGTCCTTGTCGATCGGCTCGGCCGGCTCGATCTTGTTCTTCACGCCGTCGAGGCCCGCCATCAGCAGCGCCGAGAAGGCGAGGTACGGGTTCGAGGACGGGTCCGGGGCGCGGAACTCGACGCGCTTCGCCTTCGGGTTCGAGCCCGTGATCGGGATGCGCATCGCGGCGGAGCGGTTGCGCTGCGAGTAGACCATGTTGACCGGGGCCTCGAAGCCGGGGACCAGGCGGTGGTACGAGTTCACCGTCGGGTTGGTGAAGGCCAGCAGCGACGGGGCGTGCTTGAGGATGCCGCCGATGTAGTAGCGCGCCATGTCCGACAGGCCCGCGTAACCCTGCTCGTCGTAGAACAGCGGGTCGCCGCCCGCCCACAGGGACTGGTGGACGTGCATGCCCGAGCCGTTGTCGCCGAAGATCGGCTTCGGCATGAAGGTCGCGGTCTTGCCGTTGCGCCAGGCGACGTTCTTCACGATGTACTTGAAGAGCATCAGGTCGTCGGCCGCGGCCAGCAGAGTGTTGAACTTGTAGTTGATCTCGGCCTGGCCGGCGGTGCCGACCTCGTGGTGCTGGCGCTCGACCTGGAGGCCGTTCTTGTCCAGCTCCAGGGAGATCTCGGCACGCAGGTCGGCGAAGTGGTCGACCGGCGGGGTCGGGAAGTAGCCGCCCTTGTAACGGACCTTGTAACCGCGGTTGTTCTCCGTCGCACCGGTGTTCCAGGCGCCTGCCTCGGAATCGATGTGGTAGAAGCTCTCGTTCGCCGACGTCTGGAAGCGGACGTTGTCGAAGACGTAGAACTCGGCCTCGGGGCCGAAGTACGCGGTGTCGGCGATGCCGGTGGAGGTGAGGTACGCCTCGGCCTTCTTGGCCACGTTGCGCGGGTCACGGCTGTACTGCTCGCCGGTGATCGGGTCGTGGATGAAGAAGTTGACGTTGACCGTCTTGTCGCGGCGGAACGGGTCCACCCGAGCCGTCGACAGGTCCGCGCGGAGGGCCATGTCGGACTCGTGGATGGCCTGGAAGCCGCGGATCGACGAACCGTCGAAGGCGAGTTCCTCGGCCGGGTCGAAGGACGCTGCCGGGATCGTGAAGTGCTGCATCACCCCGGGCAGGTCGCAGAAGCGGACGTCGATGAACTTGACGTCGTTGTCCGCGACGTACTTCTGCACTTCGTCGGCGTTCTGGAACATCCAACTCCTCCTACTCCCGGCCCGGGCGGGACGGGGTTGCAGCTTGTTGTGCGGCCAGTGCGGTGGCACACGCTGGACCCGACCATAGGCAGGCGGGATTTCTCAAG
The DNA here is from genome assembly GCF_026340105.1 of Streptomyces sp. NBC_01433. Lineage (NCBI taxonomy): Bacteria > Bacillati > Actinomycetota > Actinomycetes > Kitasatosporales > Streptomycetaceae > Streptomyces > Streptomyces sp. NBC_01433. The sequence continues at coordinate 4,726,168 of NZ_JAPEPM010000001.1, forward strand.
CATGACCCATTTGTTTCGCCCAAGTTAACCGGGGCGGGTGTGGGCAGCACCTCGGCGACGTGTATCGGTGCCCCGCCCGGCCGGGGGCGGAAGGGGGCGCAGTACCGTGGACGGGTGGACAACAGGCAAGCAATCGGATCGTGGCTCTCCGGGCCGCGTGCGGCCGCCGAGGAGATGGGTGCCGACTTCGGCTACCGGGGCAAGAGGCTCGGTCTGCCCGAGGAGGGACCGGGGGCCGTGGCCCCGCTCGGCCGCCGCTTCGGCGCTCTCTTCATCGACTGGTCGCTCTGCATGCTGATCGCATACGGGCTGCTCGCTCGCGGTGACCAGCAGGCGGCGGGCAACTGGGCGCTCGGCGTCTTCCTCGTGCTGAGCGTGCTGACCGTCGGAACCATCGGTTCCACGCCCGGCAAGCGCATCCTCGGGCTGCGGGTCGTCGCCGAGGGCGGTGGCCGGATCGGCTTCGGGCGCGTGATCCTGCGGAGCGTCCTGCTCCTCCTGGTGATTCCCGCCCTGGTCTGGGACCGCGACGGGCGCGGACTGCACGACCGGCTGGCCCGCGCCGTTCAGGTCCGCAGCTGAGCCAGGACGCACGCGGGTCGGTTTCGTAGCCGGGTCGGCACGCGAACGCCAGCCGTACGGGGACGAGAAGGCGGCCCCGGTATCCGATCGACTCGATCGGATACCGGGGCCGCCTTCTCGCGTGTGTGGTGCGGTCAGCGCATCTTTCCGCCGCGCGGCATCCGCATGCCCTTCGGCATCGGCCCCTTCGGCAGCGGCATGTTGCTCATCAGGTCGCCCATCGCGCGCAGCCGGTCGTTGGCCGCGGTCACCTGCGGGCCGGACAGGACGCGGGGCAGCTTCAGCATCTTGGCGCGCACCTTCTTCAGCGGCACCTGGCCCTCGCCGTCACCGACGATGATGTCGTGCACCGGTACGTCGATCACGATGCGGGCCATCTTCTTCTTCTCGGCCGCCAGGAGTGCCTTCACCCGGTTCGGGTTGCCCTCGGCCACCAGCACGATGCCGGCCTTGCCGACGGCACGGTGCACGACGTCCTGGCTGCGGTTCATCGCGACCGCGGGCGTCGTGGTCCAGCCACGGCCCACCCGGTCCAGTACGGCCGCCGCCGCACCGGGCTGCCCCTCCATCTGCCCGAAGGCCGCCCGCTCGGCACGCCGCCCGAAGACGATCGCCATCGCGAGGAGGGCCATTACGAAGCCCAGGATGCCCAGATAGATCGGATGCCCGACCACGAAGCCGATGGCGAGGAGGACACCGAAGGTGACGATTCCCACACCAGCGACGACGAGACCGATCTTGGAGTCGGTCCGCCTGGTCATCTTGTAGGTCAGGGCGATCTGCTTGAGCCGCCCCGCGTTCTCGGCGCTGTCCGCGCCTTCAGTGTTTGCCTTCCTCGCCATGCGCAGAAGTTTACGTGGCCTAGGAACGCTGGTCGGCCACGGCCTCCAGTACGTGCAGGGCCTCGACCCGGTCCTTGGCCCGGCGGCGGTCCTCCAGGACCGCGGTCCAGGCGTTGCGGCGGGCCGTGCGCTGGCCGCTGCTCAGCAGCAGCGACTCGACGGCGCGAAGGGCATCGGTGACGGACGGGATGGCGTGGGCACGGACCGGCGCGGCCTGCATCGTGGTGTTCCCCTCGGAGCGGATGCGCGGAATGTGGGCGGAGCGACGTGCGGCGAACAGTGACGGCGGCCGCCGCGAGAGCTGCTGCCGCTTCTGCCTAGGGTCACTGCTCGGTGTTACCAGTGCGTGACCGGTCGGTCAAACACCAATGAAACCTTGATTCCGGGGCTACGCACGTTGGCGCGGCCCATACGCGTCCCCGACCTGCGGGGAGCGTACGGACCGCGCCGAACGATCTATTACCGATCAGTAGCCTCTTGTGCGCGGATTCACACGGCGGGTGCGGCCGCGGGGGCCCCGTTGGCGGCGCCGCGCGCCTCCATCGCCTGCTGGAAAAGACGCCCGGCGCGGTACGAGGAACGCACCAGCGGCCCCGACATCACACCGGAGTAGCCGATCGCGTCGGCCTCGTCCTTCAGCTCCACGAACTCGTGCGGCTTCACCCAGCGCTCGACCGGGTGGTGCCGTACGGACGGCCGCAGGTACTGCGTGATCGTGATGAGCTCGCAACCCGCGTCGTACAGGTCCTGGAGCGCCTCGCTGACTTCCTCACGGGTCTCGCCCATGCCGAGGATCAGGTTGGACTTGGTCACCAGACCGGCCTCACGGGCCCGCGTGATGACTTCCAGGGAACGCTCGTAACGGAATCCGGGGCGGATCCGCTTGAAGATCCGCGGCACCGTCTCCACGTTGTGCGCGAGCACCTCGGGGCGCGAGGAGAAGACCTCGGCGAGCTGCTCGGGCTCCGCGTTGAAGTCGGGGATCAGCAGCTCGACCTTGGTCGCGCCCGCCTCCCGCTCCGCCGTCAGCGCGTGGATCTGGCGCACGGTCTCGGCGTACAGCCAGGCGCCGCCGTCCTCCAGGTCGTCGCGGGCGACGCCGGTGATGGTGGCGTAGTTCAGGTCCATCGTGACGACCGACTCGCCGACGCGGCGGGGCTCGTCGCGGTCCAGCGCCTGCGGCTTGCCCGTGTCGATCTGGCAGAAGTCACAGCGCCGGGTGCACTGGTCGCCACCGATGAGGAAGGTGGCTTCGCGGTCCTCCCAGCATTCGAAGATGTTGGGACAGCCCGCCTCCTGGCAGACCGTGTGCAGCCCCTCGCTCTTCACGAGCTTCTGCAACTGGTTGTACTCGGGGCCCATCTTCGCCCGGGTTTTGATCCACTCGGGCTTGCGCTCGATGGGGGTCTGGCTGTTCCGGACCTCCAGGCGCAGCATCTTGCGCCCGTCGGGTGCGACAGCGGACACTCCGGCACTCCCCTTTGCTCTCGCTGCATTCGATTCTTCGGCGAACACCAGGGTACGCCCGTAGTTCAAACGGTCTTACGCCTGGCCAACCTGTGGCCGGCGGGGCCTATTCCCCCGAACGGCCTACGCCGGGGCTACGGCCCTCGGAGGCTCGATCAGCCGGGGGGCGAGGTCAGCGTTCTCCAGGACGTCCCTGAGGTGCTTCTCGGCGACCGGGAGCACCTGGGCGATGGTGATCTCGCGGCCCAGTTCGTCACTGAGCGAGGTGACCCCCGCGTCCCGGATGCCGCAGGGCACGATCCGGTCGAACCAGGTGTTGTCCGGGTTCACGTTGAGGGCGAAACCGTGCATGGTCACGCCCTTGGCGACCCGGATCCCGATCGCGGCGAGCTTGCGGTCCTCGCGGCGCTGGCCCGCGTTGGACGGGGCGTACTCGGGGCCGTTCAGCCGGGGGTCGAACTCCTCGTCCTGGAGCCTCGGGTCGAAATCGAGCGAGAGCCCACCGGCGGACCGGCGCTCCTCGACCGGGTCGCCCAGCACCCAGACGCCGCTGCGGCCCTCGATCCGGGAGGTCTCCAGGCCGAAATCGGCGGCCGTACGGATCAGCGCGTCCTCCAGGCGGCGGACATGCGCGACGACGTCGACCGGGCGCGGCAGTTTCTGGATGGGGTAGCCCACGAGCTGCCCCGGGCCGTGCCAGGTGATCTTGCCGCCGCGGTCCACGTCGATCACCGGAGTGCCGTCCAGCGGGCGCTCGCAATCGGCGGTGCGCCGCCCCGCCGTGTAGACGGGCGGGTGCTCAAGGAGCAGGCAGGTGTCGGGGACCGTGTCCTCGAACCGGGCCGCGTGCACCTCGCGCTGCTTCTGCCAGGCCGCCTGGTACTCGACCGCTTCCTCGCCGAATCCCAGACGGACGAACCGCAGCTCACTCACGGGGATGCCTTCCTAGTCGTGGTGCCGGGAGCCAGGGGGTGTCCCCGGAGTCACGTTCACCCTGCACTGATCGCGCCCCGAGCCACTGTACGGCCGCTCCGGAACGAGCGATCCGGCAGGTCGTTCCCGTCAGCTCTGCCCGCAATCCTCACACGATCGGATGAATGTGGAGCAAATGCGGCTGTCATTGCCCGGGGGGCCGCTAAATTCGCGCCGTTCCATAAGGGCTGCCCGCCGGGCCCCGAAGGCAGGAGACCGTACAGCTGATGTCGGAACGACCCCCGCAGCGCACCCCCAACCGCCGACTCGCCTCGCTCATCGCGGAAGCCGGGTTCTCCCACGCCGGCCTGGCCCGCCGGGTCGATCAACTCGGCCTCGAACACGGCCTCGACCTGCGGTACGACAAGACCTCGGTGACCCGTTGGCTGCGGGGCCAGCAGCCGCGGGGAACCACGCCCGCGCTGATCGCCGAGGTGTTCACCCGGCGGCTGGGGCGTCGGCTCTCCACGCAGGATCTGGGCCTCGACGCGTGCGCGCCCGTCTACGCGGGACTGGAGTTCGCGGCCACCCCGGCCGAGGCGGTCGACATCGTCAGCGGTCTCTGGCGCAAGGACTCGGGCAGCCACGCGGAGCTGCGCAAGATCGCCTTCACCCCGGCCGGCCTGGTCGTGCCCAGCCGGGACTGGCTGATCGGGCGGGCCGACGAGTGGGTGGGGAACGACGAAGCGCCGGATCAGGGCGCGCCCGTGCCCGGTGCGGCGGCACCGGTCATGGCGCCGCCGGGAGTACCCCGCAGGACGGCCGGGACCGGGGCCGGGGGAGTTGGCGGACTCTCCGGCCCGATGGGCGCGGCCGCGCCGGGCGCCGGGCTCCACCGCTCCACTTTCGTGGGTGGGCAGCGCGCACGCGGCGGCGGTACGACGGGGCCCGGATACGTGCGCCCTCCCGCACCCCCGCCGCCGCCCGTCGTGCCCCGGCAGCGCTCCATCGACCGCGAACCGGGCCAACGGGTCGGCAACGGGGACGTCGCCGCCCTCCGCTCGGTCGGTGAGCTCTTCCGCACCCTCGACAACGCCTACGGCGGCGGACACGCCCGGCAGGCGCTGGTGCGGTATCTGGAACACGAGGCCGAGCCGATGCTCCGGGGGAGCTACGGCGAGACCACGGGCCGCCGGCTGTTCTCGGCGGCCGCCGACCTGACCCGGCTGGCGGGCTGGACCTCGTACGACATCACCGCGCACGGCCTCGCCCAGCGCTACTTCGTCCAGGCCCTGCGGCTCGCGCAGGCCGCCGGAGACCGGGGCTACGGCGCCTACGTGCTGATCACCATGAGCCGGCAGGCGGTCTACCTCGGGCACGGGCGGGAAGCCGTCCAGCTCGCGCGCGTCGCCCAGCAGGGCATCGGCTCCTCCGCGCCGCCCGTCGCCCAGGCGCTGCTGCACTCGGTGGAGGCGCGCGGCCACGGGGTGCTCGGTGAGGCGCGGGCGTGCGTCGCCGCGCTGGCCCGCGCCGAGCGCGCCCTGGAATCCTCGCGCCCCGGTGACGAGTTGCCGCACTGGGCCCGGTTCTTCGACGAGGCCCAGCTCGCCGACGAGTTCGGGCACTGCCACCGGGATCTCCAGCAGTACCGGGCCGCCGCGCAGCACGCGGAGCGCTCGCTCCAGCTGCGCGCCCCCGCGTACGCCCGCAGCAGGCTGTTCTGCCGCGTGGTGCTCGCCACCGCGCGGCTCGGGCTCGGCGAACTGGACCAGGCCTGCCTGCTGGGCGCCGAGGCGGCCCAGCAGGCGTCCGAGATGCGCTCGGCCCGCGCGACGGAGTACGTCCGGGAATTCGAGCGCCGCCTGGAGCCGTACCGGGACGCCGCCGCCGTACGGGGATACCGCGACCGGGTCGCCACCCTCGGCTGACCCGGCCGTGAGCGGCGGTCGCGGGTGCGGTGGCAGTCGCGGTCGCGTTCGCACGGAGCCGGTGAGGCGGGCCGGACCCGCGCCCGCCCCGGTGCGCGTGGCAGGGCTTACGCCGCCTCGGGCAGCGTGGCCCCGGCGCCGTACTCCCTCCGTATGCCCAGGTCGGTGAGGATCGCCGAAGCCGCGCGGCGCCCCGACTGCAGCGCGCCCTGGACCGTGCTCGTGTCGCGGTGGTCGCCGCACACGTACAGCCCGGCGAGCAGCCGTACCGGGCGGCGCATGTCGTGCGGGGGCGCCATCGCCGGGACCGCCTCCGGGTCGTGATGGACGGCCAGCAGCTCCCAGTCGTCCGTCGGGCTGCCGTACAGCGCCGCGAGATGGGTACGGACCGAGCGATCGAGGTCCGGCGGCGGGGTGCCGAGCACCGTCGAGCTGATCAGCGTCCGGCCCCGGGGTGCGCGCGAGGGGTCGACCTCGCTCATCACGGCGGTGTACGCGACCGGACCCGAACGATCGGCGTCCAGCAGCAGCGAGCGGCCCGTCGGCGGGGGAGCGGGCGCCGTGTGGTGAAGGACCGTCACCGGATGGAAGGACGGCGTCCGCAGCCCCGGCAGCAGCTCGGCGGCGGCACCCGCCCCGGTGGCCAGCAGCAGGGAGCGGCAGCCCAGTTCACCGTGTTCCTCGGTGCGCACCGAGGTGATGTCGGCGGCGGTGACCTGGACTCCCGTCCGTACGGTGCCCGGCGGCAGGGCGGCCGCCAGCAGTTCGGGGAGCGCCGCCGAGCCGCCCTCGGGTACGCAGAGCCCGCCCTGCGCGTAGCTGCGCAGGGCGAGGTCGGCGCAGCGGCTCGACGTGGTGAGCGCCGGATCGCTGAGCAGCGCCGAGAGCAGGGGGCGCAGAAAGCCGTCGACCGTACGGGTGGGGAGGCCGTGCGTCGGCAGGGCGGCCAGCGCGGTCCGTTCCGGCCGGGTCAGGAGCCGGCCGGCCGGGACGGTGGCCAGCCGGGACAGCGCCCCGCCGAGCCTGGCCCGGTCGATCGCCCCTGCCATCGCCCCCGCCATCGCGCCGCCCCGCGAGTCACCCCGGTGCGCCCCCTGCGGCGTACGGGAGGCGCTCGACCGGATGCGCACCGCCCGGAGTGCGCCCCTCGCGCTTCTTATGTCGCCGGTGCGGTAGCGGTGGCCCTCGCTGTGGACGAGCACTCCGGGCGAGAACTCCCGCAGCACCAGTGCGTCGAGTCCGGGGGTGAGGCGCAGCTCCGGATACGCGGTGCTGAGCAGGGGACCGATGTGGTCGAGCCGGAATCCGTCCACTTCGTGGGTGACCATCCGGCCGCCGACATCGGGGGCGGCCTCCAGGACACTGACGCTGACCCCCGCGCTGGTCAGCTGATGAGCCGCTGACAGGCCGGCTATCCCGGCCCCGATGATGACCACGTCCGCGTGATGTGCCGTGCTGAGCACAGGACCCTCCCCGAGTCGGCGCGACTGGTGGGAGGCTCTTGCCCCCAACAGGCCCCCGGAATGCCGGAGTTCGGGTCGAGGGTAGGAGGATGGCCGATACGGGTACAGTCACGCGCGGCCGGCAACGGGTGCACGGGGTCGCACACGCCCGCGCCGCCTCCCGCCGCCGGGAGACCGTCAGCGCAGAGCCGCGCGGATGGCGGCGTCGATTCCGGGGAAGGCGAAGGTGAATCCCGAGTCGAGGAGCCGGCCCGGCAGCACGCGCTGGCTGCCCAGCACGTCCTCCGCGAAGTCCCCGAGGGCCAGGCGCAGCGCGGGCGCGGGGGCGGTGAAGAGGGTCGGGCGGCGCAGCACCCGGCCCATCGCGGCGGTCACCTCGGCGTTGGTGACGGGGTCGGGCCCGGTCAGGTTCAGCGGTCCGGACAGCGTGCGGGTGTCGAGGATGTGGCGCAGGGCCGCGACATGGTCGTGCAGCGCGATGAAGCTCCAGTACTGGCGGCCGTCGCCCATCCGCCCGCCCAGCCCGGCCTTGAACAGCGGGAAGAGCTTTCCCCAGGCCCCGCCCTGACGGGCGACCACCAGCCCGGTGCGCGCGTGCACCGTCCGTACGCCCGCCTCCTCGGCGGCGGCGGTGGCCGCCTCCCACTCCTCGCACACGGACGGCAGGAAACCGTCGCCGGGCGGCGCGCTCTCGTCCACCGCGCGGTCCCCGGTATCGCCGTAGAAGCCGATGGCGGACCCGGACAGCAGGAGTTCGGGCGGAGTGTCGAGCGAGGCCACGGCCTCGGCGATCGCGGCCGTTCCCAGCACCCGGCTGTCGCGGATCTCGCGTTTGTACGCCTCGGTCCAGCGGTGGTCGCCGACCCCGGCGCCGGCGAGGTGGACGACGGCGCCGCAGCCGACCAGGCCCGCCACATCGACGTAGCCCCGGTGGGGATCCCACTCCACCTCGTCGTCGGCGGCGGCAGGCCGCCGCACCAGGCGGGCGACCTCGTGCCCGTCGGCCCGCAGCGAGCGCACCAGCGCCGCTCCGATGAGTCCGGTCGATCCGCTGACGGCGATACGGGAGCGCGGCATGGTCCCATCCTGCCCCATGGGTCACACGAAAATGCCGCGTGGCACAGTGATGCCATGGCCTCGTTCTCCCTTCTCCCCGTCCGTCACGCCCTGCTCGCCGACAACGAGGAGCTGGGGGAGCTCGACCGGGCCACCTGGTCGACGCTGCACGCCGTACAGCCGCAGGCGCAGCCGCCGTACGACGCCTTCTACGACGAGCGGCACCGGCCCGAGGACTTTCTCGTGGCGGAGGCGGAGGCGAAGGCGAAGGTGGAGGCAGAGGCAGGGGCAGAGGCAGAGGCAGGGACGAAGGCGGAGGTGGAGGCGGCGGCGAGCGATTCCGAGGGGCTTCGCATCGCCGGGTACATCCGGCTCGTGCCGCCGACCCCGCTGGCCTGCAACGCGCACGTACGGCAGATACAGGGCCTCGCCGTCGCCGACTGGGCGCGCGGCAACGGCGTCGCGCGGACCCTGCTGCGGGCCGCGTTCGCCGAGGCGCGGCGCCAGGGTGCCAACCGGATCACGCTGCGCGTGCTCGGGCACAACGCCCCCGCCCGCGCCCTGTACGCGTCGGAGGGCTTCGTCGTGGAGGGCGTGCTGAGCGGGGAGTTCTTCCTGAACGGGCGCTACGTCGACGACGTCCTGATGGGGCGCTCGCTCACCCCTTGAACAGCCGTGTTCCGCCCATGAGTTCATGCAGGCAGCGCACCGCGAGCGCGGCGGGCGAGCCGAGGCCGGTCGCCGGTGCGTCGGTCCGGGCCCATGCCTCAAGAGCCACCCGCACCGCGGCCGTGGCGGCCGCGGCGGCGAGCCGTACCTCCAGGGGGTCCGCGCCCCGGCCCGCCAGCCGGGCCAGTACCGGAAGCAGCCGCTCCTCGGAATCCTGATTGACCCGGTACCAGACGGCGCGCAGCGCCGGATCGCCGTCGGCCGCCCGGAGCAGGCCGCGCGTCCAGACGAGCTGCTCGGCGGCTGACGCGTCCGGCGCGGCCAGCGCCTCGGTGACGGCGCGCTCCAGGACCTCGGCGAACGGGGAGCCCGGCTCCGCTGCTTCGAGCAGGGCCCGCCAGCGCTCGGCGCCGCCGGACAGCAGCGGGCCCACCGCGTCCTGCTTGGAGCGGAAGTACCGGTAGAAGGTGCGCAGCGCCACGCCCGCGCGGTGGGCGATGTCCTCGGCCGTGGTGCCGTCGGGCCCGCGCTCGGTGAAGAGGGCCGCGGCCGCCCGTGCGATGTCCAGCTGGGTCGCGGCCTTGCGGCGTTCGGTGAGGGACGGCTGCTGAGTGCTCATTCCCTGCAGATTACCCGGCGGCAGCGGTGCGGACGGAACAGTGATGCGCGAAATGCCGTTGTGGCAAAACGTGCCATCTAGACGTACGGTGGACACGCATCGGGATATCCATCCGGATATCCACCGTGACATTCATCGGGACGTTCATCGGAGCATCCGGCGGGGACCCACCGTCGGATCGGTCCGGAATCGGGAGACACCACATGAACCGCTACGAAGGCCGCCGCGCCCTCATCACCGGCGGCGGCTCGGGCATCGGCCGGGCCACCGTCCACCGCGTCCTGGCCGAGGGCGGGCGCGTCGTCGCCGCAGACGTCAGCGAGGCGGGACTCAAGGGCACGTACGACACGGCCGTGGCCAACGGCACCGCGGACCGCCTCACCACCATGACCCTGGACATCTCCGACGAGGCGGCGGTACGCGCCGGTGTCGCCTCGGCGGTCGACACGCTCGGCGGCCTCGACGTCCTGGTGAACGCGGCCGGGATCCTGCGCTCCGAACACACGCACAAGACCACGCTGGAGTTCTTCAACAAGATCATCGCGGTCAACCTCACCGGCACGTTCCTGATGGTCCGTGAGGCGATACCGGCCCTGCTGGCGGGCGAGGGCCCGGTCGTCGTGAACTTCTCGTCCACCTCGGCGAGCTTCGCGCACCCGTACATGGCGGCCTACGCCGCGAGCAAGGGCGGCATCCAGTCGATGACCCACGCCCTGGCGAGCGAGTACAGCAAGCAGGGGGTGCGGTTCGTCGCCGTCGCTCCGGGCTCGATCTCCTCCGACATGACGAGCGGCAACGGTCCCGGCCTGCCCGCCGATGCCGACATGTCGCTCTTCATGAAGCTCTCCCCGGCCCTCGGAGAGGGTTTCGCGAGCCCGGACACCGTGGCGGGCGTCGTCGCGATGCTCGGTTCCGAGGACGGGGCGTTCATCACCGGTACGGAGATCCGTATCGACGGCGGAACCCACTTCTGAGGAGGAAGTCTCTTCAACGGCCGACGGCCGACGGCCGACGGCCGACGGCCGACGGCCGACGGCCGACGGCCGACGGCCGACGGCCGACGGCCGACGGCCAGCGGCTCGGGCCGGAGGCCGGCGGCCCAGGCCGGAAGCGGCCCGCGGCTCAGGCGGCGCCGAAGCGGTCCCACAGCATGGGGAAACGTGCCGCCAGGGCCGCTTCGTCCTCGAAGTCCACCGGGGTGCCCTCGGGATCCGTGGCCTGGGGCGGAAGTCCCAGGTCCGGGGCGACCACTCCGGTGAGCTGTTCGTACGCCTCGTCCGCGGCGTAGCCCAGGTCCTCGGCGTCCCCGTCGAGCTCCTCGTCGAAGTCGTCGAGAAGTTCGGCGAGGCTGTCCGGATCGTGCACGGCTCCCTCGAAGACCTCCCGGCCCTGGCCGATCAGCCAGCACCGGAAGTAGTCGAACGCGTCGTCGCTCGCCCCGCCGAGGAGCAGCGAGGCGGCGCCCCACAGATCCCAGCGGTACGCGCGGTTGTAGCGGGCCTCGAAGTGCCTGGCGAAGTCCAGCACGGAATCGGGATCGAGCTGCACCAGCCGTTCGACGAGCAGGTCGGCGTGGTCCTCGGGGTCGCCCTCGGCGGCCTCGCGGGTGCTGTCGATGATCTCCCAGAATTCCGTCTCGTCCATCACGGGTACAGCATCGTGCTTGGCGGCGGGCGATGCACGCGGAGACACCGAAATGCAGCCTTTCAGCGATAGAGGTCGCGCAGGCGTTCGGCGGCCTCCGTGAAGCGGTCGCGCAGGCCGGGCGGCTCCAGGATCTCCAACTCGGGTCCCAGCGCCAGCAGCTGGTCGTACGCCACGTCGAGCGACTCGACCGGCAGGGTGACCGTGCGCCACCCGTCCGTGTCAGGGGGCCCGGCGGCGGCCAGCGCTTCCTGGGCGGCGGCCCGGTCGCCCGCGTACGCCAGTTGCCGGGCACCGGCCCGCGACACCCGTACGGTCACCTCGGTATGCAGCAGGGACCGGGCGAACTGGGCCGCCCGCTCGGCCCAGAAGCCGGGGAGGTCGAACCCCTCGTCCCGCTCGAAGTGCCCGTCCGCCAGGTCCACCCCGGTGAAACGGTCGATCCGATACACCCGGAAGTCGTCCGCCACCCGGGCGCACAGGTACCAGACCCCTGCCTTGAGGACGAGACCGTACGGAGCCAGTTCCCGCTCCACCTCCGTCCCGTCCCGGCCGCCCCTGCGGTAGCGGGCCCGGACGGGGCGGTCGTCCCAGACGGCCTCGGCCACGGCGGGCAGCAGCTCGGGGGTGGCCGGTTCCTGGTACCAGCCCGGGGCGTCCAGATGGAAGCGCTGGGTGGCGGAGTCGGAGGCGTCCCGCAACGAGGGCAGCAGGGCCGCCGACACCTTCAGCCGGGCGGCGGACGCGGCGTCGTCCAGGCCCATCTCGCGCAGCGCGGAGGGGAGCCCGGACAGGAAGAGGGCCTCGGCCTCGTTACGGGCGAGGCCGGTGAGACGGGTGCGGTAACCGCCGATGAGCCGGTAGCCGCCGGCCCGGCCCCGGTCCGCGTACACCGGGACACCCGCCTCCGAGAGCGCCTGCGCGTCGCGGGTGACGGTCCGCTCCGAGACCTCCAGCTCCCTGGCCAGTTCGGCGGCGGTCATGGTGGGGCGGGACTGGAGGAGCAGCACCATTTTGATCAGGCGGGCAGCACGCATGGGCCCCATTGTCGCCGCACGGCCACGGCGCGGGCGCGGGCGCGTACGACGAAGCCCCCGGATCGCCGGGCGGGCGTGACCAGCACACCCGCCGGCGATCCGGGGGCCATCGAGGGATCAGAGCCCGTACCGCTCCCGGGCCTCCTTGACCACGGACGCGGGGACCTCGCCGCGCCGGGCCAGCTGGGCCAGGGCCGCGACCGTGATCGACTCGGCGTCGACGCCGAAGTGGCGGCGGGCCGCGTCACGGGTGTCGGAGAGACCGAAGCCGTCCGTGCCGAGCGAGGACCAGTCCTGGTCCACCCACTGGCTGATCTGGTCCGGGACCTGACGCATCCAGTCGCTGACCGCGAGCACCGGGCCCGGCGCACCGGAGAGCGCCTGGGTCACGTACGGCACCCGCTGCTCGCCGCGGAGCAGCGCCTCGTCGGCATCCAGCGCGTCGCGGCGCAGCTCGCCCCACGAGGTGGCGGACCAGACATCGGCCGTGACACCCCAGTCGGCGGCCAGCAGCTCCTGGGCCCTCAGGGCCCAGTGGATCGCCGTACCGGAGGCCAGCAGCTGGAGGCGCGGCGCGTCCGCCTTCGCGGGCGTGCCCTCCTTGAAGCGGTACAGGCCCTTGATGATGCCCTCCTCGACGCCTTCCGGCATCGCGGGCTGGGGCTTCGGCTCGTTGTAGACCGTCAGGTAGTAGAAGACGTTCTCGGCCTCGGGGCCGTACATCCGGCGCAGACCGTCCTTGACGATCACCGCGATCTCGTACGCGAACGCCGGGTCGTAGTTGAGCGAGGCCGGGTTCGTGGCCGCGATCAGGTGCGAGTGGCCGTCCGCGTGCTGGAGACCCTCACCCGTGAGCGTCGTACGGCCCGCCGTGGCGCCGACGATGAAGCCCTTGCCGAGTTGGTCGGCGAGCTGCCACATCTGGTCGCCGGTCCGCTGCCAGCCGAACATCGAGTAGAAGATGTAGAAGGGGATCATCGTCTCGCCGTGCGTCGCGTACGACGTGGAGGCGGCGATGAAGTCGGCCATGGCCCCGGCCTCGGTGATCCCCTCGTTGAGGATCTGGCCGTCCTTGGCTTCCTTGTAATACATCAGCTGGTCGCGGTCGACCGGGTCGTACGTCTGGCCCAGCGGGGAGTAGATACCGGCCGACGGGAACAGCGACTCCATACCGAAGGTACGGGCCTCGTCCGGGACGATCGGCACCCAGCGCCTGCCGGTCTCCTTGTCCCGCATCAGGTCCTTGACCAGGCGCACGAACGCCATGGTGGTGGCCATCTCCTGCTTGCCGGAACCCTTGTACAGCGCCTTGAACGCGCGCTCCTCCGGCTGCGGCAGGGCCGCGGCGTGCACCCGGCGGGCCGGGGCGGGGCCACCGAGGGCGGCACGGCGCTCCTGGAGGTAACGCACCTCGGGGGAGTCGGCGCCCGGGTGGCCGTACGGCACCAGCCCGTCCTCGAAGGCGCTGTCCGGGATCGGGAGTCCGAGCAGCTCGCGCATGCTCTTGAACTCGTCGATCGACAGCTTCTTCATCTGGTGGTTGGCGTTCTTGGACTCGAAGCCCTTGCCGAGCGTGTGGCCCTTCACCGTCTGGGCGAGGATCACGGTCGGCGCGCCCTTGTGCTCGACGGCCGCGCGGTACGCCGCGTACACCTTGCGGGCCTCGTGGCCACCGCGGGAGGTGTAGAAACACTCGGCGATCTTCGCGTCGGGGAGCAGCCTCGCCAGCTCGACGAGCGCGGGCTCGGCGCCGAAGAAGTGCTCACGGATGTACGCGATGTCGCGGGTGGCGTACGTCTGGAACTGCGCGTCCGGGACCGCCCGGAGCCGGCGGACCAGCGCACCGGTGGTGTCCAGCTGGAACAGCTCGTCCCAGGCACTGCCCCAGAGCGTCTTGATGACGTTCCAGCCGGCCCCGCGGAAGGCGCCCTCCAGCTCCTGGACCACGCGGAAGTTGGCGCGGACGGGGCCGTCGAGGCGCTGCAGGTTGCAGTTGATGACGAAGGTCAGGTTGTCGAGCTGCTCACGGGCCGCGAGGGCGAGGGCGGCGGTCGACTCGGGCTCGTCCATCTCGCCGTCGCCGAGGAAGGCCCAGACGTGCGAGTTCGACGTGTCCTTGATGCTGCGGTTGGTCAGATAGCGGTTGAAGCGCGCCTGGTAGATGGCCGAGAGCGGGCCGAGTCCCATCGACACGGTGGGGAACTCCCACAGCCAGGGCAGCCGCCGCGGGTGCGGGTAGGACGGCAGACCCTCGCCGCCCGCCTCCTGGCGGAAGTTGTCCAGCTGCTGCTCGCTGAGCCGGCCGTCGAGGAAGGCGCGGGCGTAGATGCCGGGGGAGGCGTGGCCCTGGATGTAGAGCTGGTCGCCGGAGCCGTCCCCCTCCTTGCCGCGGAAGAAGTGGTTGAAGCCCGTCTCGTACAGCCAGGCGGCCGAGGCGAAGGTGGCGATGTGGCCGCCGACGCCGAGCCGGGAGCCGCGGGTGACCATCGCGGCCGCGTTCCAGCGGTTCCAGGCGGTGATCCTGGACTCCAGCTCCAGGTCACCGTCGAACGCGGGCTCGGCGGCGGTCGGGATGGAGTTGACGTAATCGGTCTCCAGCAGCTTGGGCAGCGCGAGACCGGCGCCCTCGGCGTGCTGCAGCGAACGCCGCATCAGGTACGCGGCGCGGTGCGGGCCCGCGGCCTTGGTGACGGCGTCCAGGGAGGCCGCCCATTCGGCGGTCTCCTCGGGGTCGCGGTCCGGGAGCTGGTCGAGCTCGCTCGGAAGCTTTCCTACGGGGTCGGTCATGATCGCCGCCTTCCGGAGAGGAGGGGGGTGGAGAAGGCCCTGGCTGGCAGGACAGGGCGATGGGGCCGGTGGGCCCGCGGAGTGAACTGTAAGTCGCTGATCGATGATCGATCAAAGGATTGAAGGCAAAACTTCTCGATCTGAAGAAAAGTGGCATGGGGTGCCGCGAATCGGGGCACGGAGTGACGGGGCAAAGTGCGCATAAGGGGCGGCCGGCCGCACAGTCGAGCGCTCGTCACCGCAGATGATCGAAGGGGTCATGCGCGCGGCGCGCAGCCCAGGACATGTGCCTTGACCAGCACTCCGATCTGCGGGTCCTGCCGGAGGAACGCGTCGATGAGCGCCTCGTGCTCCTCCGCGTACGACTTCTGCACCGTGCCCAGCCAGCGGATCGACAGGGCCGTGAACACCTCGATGCCCAGCCCCTCCCAGGTGTGCAGCAGAACGGCGTTCCCGGCGGCCCGCACCATCTCCCGGTGGAACGCCACCGTGTGCCGCACCTGGGCCTCTCCGTCGGCCAGCCGGTCCGCCTCGTACAGGGCCGCCACATGCGGCGTCAGCGCCGAGCAGTCCTCGGCCAGCACCCCGGCCGCCAGCTCCGCCGCGATCTGCTCCAGACCGGCCCGTACGGGATAGCTCTCCTCCAGGTCGGCCGCGGTGAGATTGCGGACCCGGACGCCCTTGTTGGGCGCCGACTCGATCAGCCGCAGCGTCTCCAGCTCGCGCAGCGCCTCGCGTACGGGCGTCTGGCTGACCTCCAGCTCGGTGGCGATGCGCCGCTCCACGATCCGCTCGCCCGGCTTCCAGCGCCCGCTGACGATCCCGTCCACGATGTGCTCGCGGATCTGCTCGCGCAGCGAGTGGACGACGGGCGGGGTCATGAGGTGCTCCTTCTGGCAAACCGGTGCTGCCTCCACCATCACGGCGGCAGGGTGACCGGTGGTGTCTAGACAATACGGCGGCGCCCCCGTCCGGAAGTGTCCCGGACGGGGGCGCCGCTGGTGAGGCTGGTTACAAGCGCGTGGTTCAGAGGCCGAGCTCGACCTCGAACTCACCGGCTTCCAGGATCGCCTTGACCGTGGTCAGGTAACGGGCGGCGTCCGCGCCGTCCACCAGACGGTGGTCGTAGGAGAGGGCCAGGTACGTCATGTCGCGTACCGCGATCGTCTCGCCGAGGTCCGGGTGGTCGATGACCACCGGACGGCGGACCGTGGCACCGATGCCCAGGATGGCTGCCTGGTTCGGGGGCACGATGACGGTGTCGAACAGGGCACCGCGCGAACCGGTGTTGCTGACCGTGAAGGTGGCACCGGACATGTCGTCCGGGGTCAGGCCGCCACCGCGGGCCTTGCCGGCCAGCTCGGCGGTCTTCTTCGAGATACCGGCGATGTTCAGGTCGCCCGCACCCTTGATGACCGGGGTCATCAGACCCTTCTCGGCGTCCACGGCGATGCCGATGTTCTCCGAGTCGAAGTACGTGATGGTGCCGTCGGCCTCGTTGATCCGGGCGTTGACGACCGGGTGGGCCTTCAGCGCCTGGGCCGCCGCCTTCACGAAGAACGGCATCGGGGACAGCTTGACGCCCTCACGGGCGGCGAAGGAGGCCTTCGCCTGGTTGCGCAGCTTCATCAGCTTGGTGATGTCGACCTCGACGACCGAGGTCAGCTGGGCCTGCGAGTGCAGCGCCTTCATCATGTTGTCGCCGATGACCTTGCGCATGCGGGTCATCTTGACCGTCTGACCGCGCAGCGGGGACACCTCAAGCTTGGGCGCCTTCGCCGCGGCCGGAGCCGGAGCGGCGGCCGGAGCCGGAGCGGCAGCGGCGGCCTTGGCGGCCTCCGCGGCGGCGACGACGTCCTGCTTGCGGATGCGGCCACCGACGCCGGTGCCCTTGACGGCTCCGAGGTCGACGCCGTTCTCGGCGGCGAGCTTGCGGACCAGCGGCGTGACGTACGCGCCGTCGTCACCGGAGGGCGCGGCCGGAGCGGCCGGAGCCGGGGTGACGGCTGCCGGAGCGGCGACCGGAGCCGGAGCGGCCACCGGGGCGGCGGGAGCCACCGGGGCCGGGGCAGCGGGTGCCGGGGCGGCGACCGGAGCCGGAGCCGGAGCAGCCGGAGCCGGGGTGACGGCTGCCGGAGCGGCGACCGGAGCCGGAGCCGGGGCGGCGGCGGGCGCCGGGGCGGCCGGAGCCGGAGCGGAACCGGCGGCACCGATGACGGCGAGCTTGGCGCCGACCTCGGCGGTCTCGTCCTCGGCGACCACGATCTCCAGCAGCACACCGGAAACCGGGGCGGGGATCTCGGTGTCGACCTTGTCCGTGGAGACCTCAAGGAGGGGCTCGTCCTCCGTGACCTCCTCGCCGACCTCCTTCAGCCAGCGGGTGACGGTGCCCTCGGTGACGCTCTCGCCGAGCGCGGGGAGGGTGACATCGGTACCGGTGGCGGCACCGGCCGGGGCGGCGGCCGGAGCCTCGGCCACGGGGGCCGGAGCGGCGGGTGCCTCGGCGACCGGGGCCGGAGCCTCGGCGGCGGGTGCGGGTGCGGGGGCCGCGGGTGCCTCGGCGGCCGGAGCGGCGGCCGGGGCCGGGGCGCCGGTGCCGTCGTCGATGACGGCCAGCTCGGCGCCGACCTCGACGGTCTCGTCCTCGGCGACCTTGATGGACGCCAGGATGCCGGACGCGGGGGCCGGGATCTCGGTGTCGACCTTGTCGGTCGAGACCTCCAGCAGCGGCTCGTCGGCCTCGACGCGCTCGCCCTCGGCCTTCAGCCAGCGGGTGACAGTGCCCTCGGTGACGCTCTCGCCGAGCGCCGGAAGGGTTACGGAAACCGACATGGTTTCAGTTGCTCCTTACGAAAATGCGGAAGTGGTCGGTCGTCGCGCCCGGGACTGAAGATCAGTCGTGGGAGTGGAGAGGCTTGCCGGCCAGAGCCAGGTGGGCCTCGCCCATGGCCTCGTTCTGGGTCGGGTGGGCGTGGATGAGCTGCGCGACCTCGGAGGGCAGCGCCTCCCAGTTGTAGATCAGCTGAGCTTCGCCGACCTGCTCGCCCATACGGTCACCGACCATGTGGACGCCGACCACGGCACCGTCCTTGACCTGGACGAGCTTGATCTCGCCCGCGGTCTTCAGGATCTTGCTCTTGCCGTTGCCCGCGAGGTTGTACTTGAGGGCGACGACCTTGTCCGCGCCGTAGATCTCCTTGGCCTTGGCCTCGGTGATCCCGACGGAGGCGACCTCGGGGTGGCAGTACGTCACCTTCGGCACGCCGTCGTAGTCGATCGGGACGGTCTTGAGACCGGCCAGCCGCTCCGCCACCAGGATGCCCTCGGCGAAGCCGACGTGGGCGAGCTGGAGGGTCGGGGCCAGGTCGCCGACGGCCGAGATGGTCGGGACGTTGGTCTGCATGTACTCGTCGACGAGGACGTAGCCGCGGTCCATCGCGACACCCGCCTCCTCGTAGCCCAGGCCCTGCGAGACCGGGCCGCGGCCGATGGCGACCAGGAGCAGCTCCGCCTCGAAGGTCTTGCCGTCGGCGAGCGTCACGCGGACGCCGTCCTGCGTGTACTCGGCCTTGTCGAAGAACGTACCGAGGTTGAACTTGATGCCGCGCTTGCGGAACGCGCGCTCAAGAAGCTTCGAGCTGTTCTCGTCCTCGACCGGGACCAGGTGCTTGAGGCCCTCGACGATGGTGATGTCGGTGCCGAAGGACTTCCACGCCGAGGCGAACTCGACGCCGATCACGCCGCCGCCCAGCACGATCGCGGACTTCGGTACGCGGTCCAGCTTCAGCGCGTGGTCCGAGGAGATGATCCGGTTGCCGTCGATCTCCAGGCCCGGCAGCGACTTCGGCACGGAGCCGGTCGCGAGCAGCACGTGGCGGCCCTCGACGCGCTGGCCGTTCACGTCGACCGAGGTGGCGGACGAGAGCCGGCCCTCACCCTCGATGTAGTGGACCTTGCGCGAGGCGATGAGACCCTGCAGACCCTTGTACAGGCCCGTGATCACTTCGTCCTTGTACTTGTGGACGGCCTCGATGTCGATGCCCTCGAAGGTCGCCTTGACGCCGAACTGGCCGGCCTCGCGAGCCTGGTCGGCGATCTCGCCGGCGTGCAGCAGCGCCTTCGTGGGAATGCAGCCGTTGTGCAGGCAGGTACCGCCGACCTTGCCCTTCTCGATCAGGGCGACGTCCAGGCCCAGCTGAGCTCCACGCAGGGCCGCGGCATAACCGCCGCTGCCACCGCCGAGGATCACTAGGTCGAAAACGGTGCTGGCGTCGTTCGCCACGTCACGTCCTCCATGCATGTGCGCCGTACGCCGGGCCCCGTCGCTGGGGTGTGACCGGCCGGTCGGCTGGTGTTCGGCCGCTTTTGTTATTCGGCCCTGTGGTGGGGGCCCTGTCCTGCCGAGAACCCATCTTCGCACTTGTTGACGGTGGGCGGGACGCGGGGCCCGGGTCTGAGACGGATGGTCGCCCGTCCCGGACGGTTACCGCTGCGTAGAGACGTACGGATTTCGTTGAGAGCGAAACCCGCCGCAACCGCGCGGCGATGTCGACAAAGGAACACATACGGCCCCGGACATATGCCCGGGGCCGTACAACGTCAGCGATCTCAGCCGAGGTCTCCGGCGGCGGTGCGCTCCGCCAGCTTCACCAGGGTGCGGACCGAGGAGCCGGTGCCGCCCTTGGGCGTGTAGCCGTACGGCGCGCCCTCGTGGAAGGCCGGGCCCGCGATGTCCAGGTGCGCCCAGGCGATGCCCTCGCCCACGAACTCCTGGAGGAACAGACCGGCCACCAGGCCGCCGCCCATCCGCTCGCCCATGTTGGCGATGTCGGCGGTCGGGGAGTCCATGCCCTTGCGCAGGTCGGCGGGGAGCGGCATCGGCCAGGAAGCCTCGCCGACCTCCTCGGCGATCTCGTGGATGGAGGTACGGAAGGCGTCGTCGTTCGCCATGATGCCGAACGTGCGGTTGCCGAGCGCCAGCACCATCGCGCCGGTCAGGGTCGCCACGTCGACGATCGCGTCCGGCTGCTCCTCCGAGGCGCGGGTCAGCGCGTCGGCGAGGACGAGACGGCCCTCGGCGTCGGTGTTGAGGACCTCGACGGTCTTGCCGCTGTACATGCGCAGCACGTCACCCGGGCGGGTGGCGTTGCCGGACGGCATGTTCTCGGCGAGCGCCAGCCAGCCGGTGACATTGACCTGGAGGCCGAGGCGGGAGGCCGCGACGACGGCGGCGAACACGGCGGCGGCGCCGCTCATGTCGCACTTCATCGTCTCGTTGTGACCGGCCGGCTTCAGCGAGATGCCGCCCGAGTCGTAGGTGATGCCCTTGCCCACGAGGGCCAGGGTCTTCTCCGCCTTCGGGTGCGTGTAGGCGAGCTTCACCAGGCGCGGGCCGTGGGTCGAGCCCTGGCCGACACCCAGCAGGCCGCCGAAGCCGCCCTTGACGAGCGCCTTCTCGTCGAGGACCTGCACCTTGATGCCGTGCTCCTTGCCGGCGGCGGTGGCCACGGCGGCGAAGGACTCGGGGTACAGGTCGTTCGGCGGGGTGTTGATCAGGTCGCGGGCGCGGTTGATCTCCTCGGCGACGGCGACGGCGCGCTCGGCGGCGGCCTTGAACGCCTTGTCGCGCGGCTTGGCGCCGAGCAGGGCGACCTCGGCGAGCGGCTGCTTCGGGCCGTTGCCCTTCTTGCCCTTGGGGGCGACCTTGTCCTCGCCGCCCTGGTAGGCGGTGAAGGCGTACGCACCGAGCAGCGCGCCTTCGGCGACGGCCTCGGCGTCCTCGACGGACTCGACCGGCAGGGCGAAGCCGGCCTTCTTCGAACCGGCCAGCGCGCGGGCGGCGTTGCCCGCGGCCCGGCGCAGCGCCTCGGTGTCGTACGCGTCGTTCTTGTCCGGGACCGGACCGAGCCCGACCGCGATGATGACCGGGGCCTTGAGGCCGGACGGCGCGGGGAGCTTGGTCACTTCGCCCTCGGCACCTGCGGCACCCAGGGTCTCCAGGACGGTGGCGAGCTTTCCGTCGAACGCCTTGTCCACGGCCTCGGCGCCCGGTGCGAGGACCGGGCCCTTGGCGCCCTTCGCGACGCCGACGACGAGTGCGTCGGCGCGCAGCGTCGCCGCGCCGGCAGTGCTGAGAGTGAGAGCAGTCACGGTGGTGAAATCTCGCTTCCGTTGAGTTCTGAGTCGGTCGAGGGGTGGGCCGACCGTGCCCGGCGCATCGTAGACGCCGCCGCAATGTGCCGGGAATGAGCCTACGCGCGCCTTTCCTGTTGGATCACGGCGGCGGGCCGTTCCCGGTGCCGGGGCGGTCCTGTTCCCGGTCCCGAGGCGGTTCGTTCCCGGCGCCGCCCGGCCGTGCGGTGGCCCTCCGGGCGGCCGGGGTCTTCAGGGAATCCGGCCCGGCAGTAGGGTCGTTGCTCCCGGTGGAACGCCGGACGGACAGAGAGCGGGGGAGCGGTGCGAGGAAGCGGTGTGACGGTCGGTACGGGACGGTGGTCGCCGGTCCCCGTCACCGTACTGATTCTGTTGGTCCTGTTGTCCGGCTGCGCCCCGGGGCGGCCGGAATCCGACCCCGGACAGCCGCACGCCGGTCCCTCCGGGCCGCGCGCCGGTTCCCACTGGCGTCCCGAGCCGGGCCTGGACTGGCAGTGGCAGCTCTCCGGCCGGCTCGACCCCACGGTCGACGTCCCGGTGTACGACATCGACGGCTTCGACCACGACGCCGAGGCGGTGGCCGATCTGCACGACAGGGGCCGCAAGGTCATCTGCTACCTCTCCACCGGTGCCTGGGAGGACTTCCGTCCGGACGCCGGGAAGTTCCCCGCCGCCGTGCTCGGCCGGGGCAACGGCTGGGACGGCGAGCGCTGGCTCGACATCCGCGCCGTCGACGTCCTGGAGCCGCTGATGGAGGCCCGGATCGCCATGTGCGCGAAGAAGGGCTTCGACGCCGTGGAGCCGGACAACATGGACGGCTACCGCAACCGCACCGGCTTCCCGCTCACCGCCGACGACCAGCTGCGCTACAACCGGCTGATCGCCCGCATCGCCCACCGCCACGGGCTCGCCGTGGGCCTGAAGAACGACCTGGACCAGATCCCGCGGCTGGTGGCGGACTTCGACTTCGCGGTCAACGAGCAGTGCGCCCAGTACGGCGAATGCGCCGAACTGAGCCCGTTCATCGAGGCGGACAAGGCCGTCTTCCATGTCGAGTACGAGCTGCCGGTGGCACGCTTCTGCCCCGACTCCCGGCGGCTGGGGCTGAGCTCGCTGCTCAAGAAGTACGAACTGGGAGTCTGGCGGAAGGCGTGCTGACGCGAGAGCGGGACTAGGGGCCCCGGCTCAAGCCCCCCGGCTCCCCTCCCGCCCCCCCGCCAAGCCCCCCGGCTCAGGACCCCAGCGCCAGGATCACCAGCGCCGCCGTCGCCGCCGTCTCCGTCAGCGCGCCGAACACGTCCCCGGTCACCCCGCCGAAGCGCCGCACGCAGTGCCGCAGCAGCAACTCGGCGGCCACGAGGGCGCCCAGCACGGCGAGCGCGTGGTGCAGGGCCCCGTACGGGCCGAAGAGTGCCCCCGCCGCCGCGCAGCCCGCCACCGTGACAGCCCCGGCCGCCAGCGCGCCCCCGGCCGGAACGGTGGAGGCGACCACCGCGCCCAGGCCCTCCGGGCGGGCCGCCGGGACCCCCTGACGGGACGCCAGCGTGAGCGCGAGCCGGGCGGCGACGGCGGCGACGGCCGCTCCCAGCGCACCGTGCGCCCAGCCCTGCCCGTACAGCTCGAAGAGGACCGCGACCTGGGCCAGCAGGACCAGGAGCAGCGCGATGACACCGAACGGACCAATGTCCGACTGCTTCATGATCCGCAGCGCCGCTTCCGCCGGTTTCGCGCTGCCGAGGCCGTCGGCGGTGTCCGCCAGGCCGTCCAGATGCAGGCCCCGGGTGAGGGCGGCGGGCACCGCGACGGAGGCGACCGCCGCGAGCAGCGGCCCCGACCCGAACAGCAGCGACAGGGACCCGAGCGCGGCGGCGAGCAGACCCACGACGAGGCCGGCGAGCGGGGCACAGAGCATTCCGGCGCGCGCGCTCTCGCGGTCCCAGCGGGTGACGCGGACGGGGAGAGCGGTCAGGGTGCCGAAAGCGAAACGTATGCCGTGGCTGTTCAGGGAGGTCACCGCGGGCAGGCTAGCCGGTTCATCTCGCCGATAGATTAGGCAAAACGCATCAAAATCGATGCAACGTGACTTATCGGGAGTGGGTGGCATGGGTCACTGGTGGCACACCAACATCACCGAGCCGGGCAAGCTCCCGCTGCTCCTGGCGCTGAGCGCCTTTGTGCTGACCTTCGCCGTCACCCGCACCATCACCCGGCTGATCCGGGCCGGGAAGGGCCCGTTCCGCAACATCACCCCGGGCGGGGTGCATGTCCACCACGTGGTGCCCGGCGTCGTGCTGACCGTGGTCGGCGGATTCGGCGCGGTCGCGAGCGGGCGGCACGGGGCCACCGCGGGGACCTGCGCGGTGATCTTCGGGATCGGGGCGGGGCTCGTGCTGGACGAGTTCGCGCTGATCCTCCACCTGAACGACGTGTACTGGACCGAGCAGGGGCGCCAGAGCGTGGAGGTCGTCGTCCTCACCGCCTCGCTCGTCCTGCTGGTCCTGGCTGGCTTCTCGCCGCTGGGGGTGAACGACGTGAGCGGTGCGGAACAGCAGAGCAGGCTGAGCCTCGTTGTGTCCTTCGCGGTCAACTTCTGCTTCGTACTGATCGCCCTGTTCAAGGGCAAGGCGCGGATGGCGGTGGTCGGCACCCTCGTCCCGTTCGTCGCGCTGACCGGCGCGATCCGGCTGGCCCGGCCGGCCTCGCCGTGGGCGAAGCGGTTCTACCGGGGCAGGCACCGCGCCCGTGCCCGGTCGGTGCTGCGCGCGTACCACCACGATGTGCGCTGGGCGGGGCCGCGCCGCAGATTTCAGGACCTCATCGGAGGGGCGCCGGACCGGGTGCCGCTGCCGCCCGGCCGCGAGCCCTGACCGCGCCGCCGCGCGCGTACCTCCACCACCGCGCACAGCACCAGCACGACGACGATCGCGGCCAGATGCTCCTTGCCCGCCAGGTTGTCCTTGAAGACGATCTCCACCACCATCGTCACGATCACCAGCGCTCCGGTGAACCACGCCCGGTAGGCATGGCAGACGTACACCGCGAGCCCCACCACCGCCGCCGACGGACCCGTGTCCACGACCTGCGCGTCGGAGGCCGGCAGCCCGAGGAAACCCGCCGGGCCGACCGCGATGCCGACCCGTGCGTACAGCGTCCCGGCCAGCGTCGCCAGATACGCGATGCCGAGCGTGCGCCAACGCCCCAGACAGATCTCGGCGATGCCGAACATCACCAGCAACTGCGCCAGCGCGCCCCACACCGGCAGATCGAGAGCGGGGACGAACAGCGAGAGCGGGGTACGCAGCAGGGCGAGCCATACCGGGTCCTCCGCCTGCACCGCGCCGAGGTCCTGCACGGTCCGAAAGCCCCAGGACTGGTTCTGCACCACCTGTATCAGCGCCGTCAGGAACACCGCCGTCAGCGTCATCGGGACGGCCCGCACACCACGATCGGTCAGTGCCCGCCGTACGGTTCCCAGTGCCGGCCCCCACTCCCGGCGGGCCGCCGCGCGCAGGGCGCCCACGCGGGTCATCTGCGGGTGGCCAGATGCGAGCGGTGCAGCCACTTGGGCAGCCCGGGGGCCTCCAGGAACCCTTCGGCGCGGCCCGCCGCGATGCCGATGCGCAGCAGATCGGCGCTCTTCTCGAAGAGCATGAAACGGGGCTCCCAGATCGGTCGGTACTTGGCGTTGGCGCGGTAGAGCGACTCGATCTGCCACCAGCGCGAGAAGAAGCTCAGCAGGGAGCGCCACAGCCTCAGCACCGGTCCGGCACCCAGGCGCGATCCCCTCTCGAAGACGGACCGGAACATGGCGAAGTTGAGCGAGACCTGCGTGATCCCGATCTCCTCGGAGCGCTGGAGCAGCTCGATGACCATGAACTCCATCAGGCCGTTCTCCGCGTCCCGGTCGCGGCGCATCAGATCCAGCGAGAGACCGTGCGGGCCCCAGGGTACGAAGCTCAGCACGGCGCGCAGCTCGCCCGGCCGCCTGTCCTGACCGTCCCGGCCCTCCTGACCGTCCCGGCCTTCCTGACCGTCCTGGCTTTCCGGGGCGGCGTCCCGGCACTCCAGCATCACGCACTGTCCGTCCGCCGGGTCGCCCAGGCGCCCCAGCGCCATCGAGAAGCCGCGCTCGGTGGCCCCGTCGCGCCAGTCGTCCGCGCGCCGCAGCAACTGGGCCATCTCGTCCTCGGGGATGTCCTCGTGCCGCCGGACGGTCACCTCGTACCCGGCCCGTTTGACGCGGTTGTACGCCTGGCGCACGGTGCGCATCGCCCGCCCGTCGAGGGTGAATTCGGAGGTCTCCACGATCGCCTCGTCGCCCAGTTCCAGCGCGTCGAGGCCATGCCGGGCGTAGACGGTGCCCGCCTCCTCGCTCGCGCCCATCACCGCCGGGAGCCAGCCGTGCTCCCGCGCCTCGGTGAGCCACGGCACGATCGCACCCGGCCAGGCCTCCAGGTCGCCGATCGGGTCACCGGAGGCGAGTGACACCCCGCCGACCACGCGGTAGACCACGGCCGCCTTCCCGGTCGGCGACCAGACGACACTCTTCTCGCGGCGCAGCGCGAAGTAGCCGAGCGAGTCGCGGTCCCCGTACACGTCCAGGAGGGCGCGGAGCTTCGCCTCGTCCTCGGGAGTCAGCGCGTCGACGGCCCGGCGGGCGCGGAACGCCGCGTACACGACGGCGATGAGCAGCAGGGTGGAAAGGATGTTGATGACGACGTTGACCCAGCCCGGCGACGTGATGCCGGGAAAGCGCGAGTCGTCGGCGGCGACCGAGATCAGCCGCAGCGCCCCGTAGCGCCAGCGGTCCAGGAACGTCGAGCGGTACTCGTCGTGCGCGGTGTTGGTGATGGTGACCAGGCCCGCGGCGAGCAGCGAGGCGATCAGCAGCCCGCCGACCGCGACCACGGCAGCCAGCCGGGGGTTGGCGCGGTCGCCCTTCGCGTAGAACTCCCGCCGGCCCAGCAGCAGGGCCAGGACGAACGCCGCGGTGAGGGCCAGCGAGACCCAGTTCTGAGCGTGCTGCCGGATCTCCGGGAAGAAGAACGCGAGGGCCAGGAGCAGCAGCAGGAGCCCGCCCGCCACCATGTTGACGATCCAGGCGGCCCGCTTGCGCCGCCGCATCGTGACGGCCAGGAACAGCGCGACCACCCCCGACGAGAAGCCCGCGGTGAGCAGATAGGGGGTGAAGAAGTTCTCGGTGTTGTGGCGCCGCAGATCCTGGCCGAAGCTGACCCAGACGGCGCTCAGGAAGTTGATGAACGAGACGATGCGCAGATACCAGATGGCGAACGCCGCGCTGCGCCGGGACCGGGCGGTGCTGCGCCCGGCTTCCTCACTGGCCAATCGGACCTCTCCCATGAAAAGCGATCATATGGGGCGTCGCGGTTCATGGTGGTGCGGGGCCGCGGCCGGTGTCCGGTCGACCGCGGCCCGGGAGGGCCGGGCGCTGCTGAGGGCAGCTCCTGGGGGAGCCGGTCCGGTCAGACGCCGTTCTTCGCGTCGTCGGCTCCGGCTTCGCCTTCGGACTTGGGCTCGGCGTCGGTCTCGGCGTCGGAGCCGGTGTCCGCCGCCCCCTCCGCTTCGTCGTCCGTGTCCGTTTCCGCGTCCGGCGCGCGCTCGGGCAGTTCGGCGGCCAACGCCGCCGCGGCCTGGACGAGCGGCAGGGAGAGCAGCGCTCCGCTTCCCTCGCCCACGGTGATCCCGTGGTCGAGCAGCGGGGTCAGCGCCATCCGGTCCAGCGCCTTCGTCTGCGCGGGCTCACCGCTGACCTGCCCCGCCAGCCACCAGTCCGGTGCCCGGAACGCCGCGCGCTGGGCCACCAGCGCACAGGCCGCCGAGACGACGCCGTCCAGGATCACCGGCATCCGGCGCACCGCGCTCTGGAGCAGGAAACCCGTCGTCGCCGCCAGATCCGCGCCCCCGACCGTGGCCAGCAGTTCCAGCTGGTCGCCGAGGACCGGCCGCGCCCGGCGCAGCGCGTCCCGGATCGCCGCACACTTGCGCATCCACGCCAGATCGTCGATGCCCGCACCGCCGCGCCCCGTCACCACCGAGGCGTCCGTACCGCACAGGGCGGCGATCAGCGTGGCCGCGGCCGTGGTGCCGCCGACACTGAGATCGCCGAGCACCACCAGATCGGTCCCGGAGTCGGCCTCCTCGTCGGCGATCGCCATACCGAGACGTACCGCCCGCTCGGCCTCCTCCGCCGTCAGCGCGTCCTCGATGTCGATCCGCCCGCTGCCGCGCCGCACCCGGTGCCGTACGACGGACTCGGGGAGCAGCTCCGGGTCGCAGTCCACACCGGCGTCGACGATCCGCAGCGGTACGGAGAAGCGGCGGGCCAGCACCGATACGGGACTCGCGCCGTCCAGCGCGGCCCGGACGAGGTCGTACGTACTCCCGGCCGCGCGGCCGGAGACGCCCAGCTCCGCCACTCCGTGGTCACCGGCGAAGAGCACCACGCGCGGCTGCTCGACCGGCTTGACCGGCACGGACTGCTGGGCGGCGGAGAGCCACTCGCCCAGTTCGTCGAGGCGGCCGAGGGCGCCCGGCGGAACGGTCAGGCGCTCCCGGCGTTCCTCGGCATCGCGCCGTACGCCGCCGTCGGGGCGTTCGATCAGATCGGAGAAGTCGTCCAGATTCACGGAGGTCTGCCTCGCGGGTCGTAACGTCGGGGGCCGGGAACCCGGCGGCGGGCTCCTGCCGGGAACAGTACCGGTGCCCCCTCCCGGGAAGTGCCGC
Organism: Streptomyces sp. NBC_01433; assembly: GCF_026340105.1. Lineage (NCBI taxonomy): Bacteria > Bacillati > Actinomycetota > Actinomycetes > Kitasatosporales > Streptomycetaceae > Streptomyces > Streptomyces sp. NBC_01433. The sequence continues at coordinate 4,754,071 of NZ_JAPEPM010000001.1, forward strand.
CGGAGGCGGGCTCACCCCCGCAGCACCAGTACCTGCCCCGCCACCACCAGCAGAACCTCCTCGCACTCCGCCGCGACCGCCGCGTTCAACCGCCCCAGCTCGTCCCGGAACCGCCGCCCGGCCGCCGTCGACGGTACGACCCCCGAGCCCACCTCGTTGGTCACCGCCACCACCTTCCGCGGCGTCCCGCGCACCGCGTGGACCAGCTCCGCGACCCGCTCCCGCAACGCCTCCGCGCCACCGTCCGCCCACCGTGCGTCGTCCCAGGCCACCACCCGGTCCATGGCGTCCGTCAGCCACAGCGAGAGGCAGTCGATCAGCAGCGGTGGCCCGTCCCGGGTCAGCAGCCCCGCCAGCTCACAGGTCTCCTCGGTGCGCCACGCGGAGGGCCTGCGCTCCCGGTGCAGACCCACCCGCTCCGCCCACTCGGCGTCGCCGTCACGGCGGCCGCCGGTCGCCACGTACACCACCTCGGGGAAGGTCTCCAGGCGCTGCTCGGCCTCCAGCGACTTCCCGGACCGTGCGCCGCCGGTCACCAGCGTGCGCCGGGGCACGTCCGGTACCGCGTGGTACTCGCCCACCACCAGCGTCGTCCCGTCCGGAACGGCGCGCGCTCCGGCGGCCGCGAGCTGCCGGTCCAGCGCGGCGCCGGGCGGCGCGTCATGGCCCAGATGGACGGCGATGACCTCGGTGGTCGGGCCGACCGCGTGGACGGCCCGCAGCCGGGCCACCGCGTCGGGCCGTGCGATCACATCGCCGACCACCATGTCGTACGGCGCCGCCACCCGCCCGGTGAGTCCCGCGGGCGCGGCACCGGGCGGCAGGTACAGCAGCCGCTCGCCCTCCGGCGCCGTCACCTCGTACCCGGTCCCCGGCGCGTCCATCGGCACCGCCCGCACCCGGTGCCCGCTGATCAGCGTCAGCACCTGGCCGTCCGGCACCCGCCCGGCCGGTGGCAGCACGGCCGGCAGCTCGACGGCGGGCCCGTCATGGGGATGGGTCAGCAGCACCTGGCGCACCGCGCTCAGCGAATGCCCCGCACGGGCGGCCGCGAGCACGGCCCCGGGGGTGAGGTCGAGCAGCAGCGCGTCGTCGATCAACAGGGAGGTCGCGGCCCGCGCCCGCGGGCCGCGGGCACTCGCGCAGGCGGCGCAGGGGCAGTCGGGCCGCGGCAGCCCGTCGGGGGCTCCGGTGCCGAGCAGAGTCAGTTCCACGTCCTGATCCTCCCGCGTCCCCGCGCCGGGTGCGCGCCCGGCTAGGCTTCGGGCAGCAACGTGACCCAGGAGGCGGACATGGCGTGGACGTGGCGGTTCGAGAAGTCCGACGGTACGGAGACGGAGCCGGCTCTTCAGCCGGACGAGTTCACGACCCAGGGCGATGCGGAGTCCTGGATCGGTGAGTTCTGGAAGGAGCTCGTGGAGGGCGGAGCGGAGCAGGTGACGCTCTTCGAGGACGCGACCAAGATCTACGGCCCGATGAGTCTCCGCGCGGATCAGCCCGAACAGTCCGAACAGCCCGAAGCGTCCGACCGGGCCGACCAGCCCGAGGCCGACCGGGCCGGGGCGGCCGACACGGCCTGACCGGGGTACGACCCCGCGGCTCCCGTACGACGGAAAGGGGCGGACGGCACAGGGAAACCCTGCTGCCGCCCGCCCCTTCCGCGTACCGTGCCGGCCGGTCCTGATCGTGGCCCCCGGACCCCGGACCCCGGACCGGACCTGGACCCGCCCAGGACCCGGACCCGGGACCCCTCAGATCTCGCCCAGCGTGACCTCGGCCGTCTTCTCCGCGTCGCTGCGCGTGTACGTGACCGTGACCTTCTGGCCGGGCTTGTCGCCCGCCAGGACCTCGGAGAGCGACGTGATCGTCGTGACCGCGCTGCCGCCGACCTTGGTGATGATGTCGCCGGCCCGCAGCCCCGCCTTCTCCGCGGCGCCGCCCTTCGTCACGCTGACCAGCGCCACACCGGCGGGCTGGTAGCTGCTGTCGACGACCGTGCGCCCGGTGATGTTCAGCGCGGCCCGTCCCGAGTCGGTGACCTTGCCGCTCTTGATGATCTGGTCGGCGACCGTCTTCACCATCGACACCGGGATCGCGAACCCGATCCCGGGGGCCGCGCTGCCACCCATCTGCGGGTCCGTCGCCGCGAGCGTCGGAATGCCGATCACCTCACTGTTGAGGTTCACCAGCGCGCCGCCGCTGTTGCCCGGGTTGATCGCCGCGGACGTCTGCACCATGTCGGCGATCGTCGCCCCCGTGCCCCCGCCCGTACGGCCCTCGCTCACGGTCCTGCCCAGGCCCGAGACGATGCCCTGGGTGACGCTGCTGGACAGACCGAGCGGCGAGCCCATCGCCATCACGATCTGCCCCACCTCGACCTTCGTCGAGTCACCGAACTTCGCGGCCTTCAGCCCGTCGGGGACCTTGTCGAGCTTGATGACGGCCAGGTCCTGTTCCGGATACGAGGAGACGAGCGAGGCGCTGAACACCTTCTCACCGGTGGCGACGCTGACCTTGAAGGTCTTCTCCGAGCCGACCACATGGGCGTTCGTGACGATATGGCCCTTGTCGTCATACACGATGCCCGAGCCCAGACTGTTGGAGGCATCGATCTGTACGACCGACGGCAGCACATCCTTGATGACGGCCTCGTAGTCGTCCTGCAGGTCATTGGTGACGCGGGAGGCCGAGCCCTGCACCGTGCCCGACGGGCTGGACTCGCCCGCGGAGCGGGAAGTGGAGTCGGCGTCGGAGCAGCCGCCCACCAGGGCGATCGCGCAGACACCTGCGGTCAACGGCAGCAACAGCCGGCGCACTCGGCTGCGGGAGTGAGATGCATCCATGTCCGGAGTCTCACGTCTGACCCCCGCCCGCGGCCTGCGCTGATGGGCCGAACGGGGCCGTACGGGCCGCTCCGGCCCGGATGCCGGAGCGCCGGGCGCTCCGGAACGGTCCCCGTGCCCCGCCGGGGCCGACCCTCAGCCGCGGACGCCGCACAGGTGCAGCAGTGCCGCCACCCGGCGGTACGGGTCCGTGCGCCCGGCCCGGTCCTCCGCCGCCAGCACCTGCTCCAGCTCCGTGGCGGCGGGCAGCTCCACGTCGTTGCCCACGTTGTCCGTGAAGACCCGGACCCCGTACCAGGCATGCAACGGCGCCGCGATCCCGGCGAGCGTGGCCGTCAGGGCGTCGAGCCGGTCGGCCCGCACGGTGGCGCCGAGCCGGTTGGTGTACGTGGCCGTGTCGAACGCCGACAGCGCGCCGTCGAAGTCCCCGGCGTGCCCGGGGCGCATCGCGAGGGCGTCCGCGTTCCGTACGAGCAGGGAGAGCAGCCCGCCGGGCGCCAGCATCCGGGCCAGCCCCGCCAGTATCGGGTCCGGCTCCTGGACATACATCAGCACACCGTGGCAGAGCACCAGGTCGAAGCTGCCGGGCAGGAAGTGCACGCCGGTGTCCCGGCCGTCACCCTCGATCAGCCTGACCCGTTCCCGGATGCCCTCGGGCTCCACCGACAGCGCCTCGCGGGCGGCCCGCAGCATGTCCGCGTCGGCCTCCAGACCGGTCACCGAATGACCCGCCCTGGCCAGCCGCAGCGCCTGGGTGCCCTGGCCCATGCCCACATCGAGCACCCGCAGCCGCTGCCCCACCGGGAAGCGCGCGGCTATCTGCTCGTCCAGCTGTCGGGCGACGAGTTCCTGGCGGACCGTGTTGCGCAGTCCGCCGAGACCCTTCAGCCACGCCGAAGAGACCCCGGTGAAACCGGTGGTCTCCGTACTCAGGGCCGCTCTCCCCGCTTGACCTGGGGCTTCGGGAGCCGCAGGCGACGCATCTGGAGCGTGCGCATCAGGCCGTACGCGAGGGCGCCGCGCTTCGGGGTGTCCGGGAAACGTTCCCGCAGCTGCTTCTTGAGCCGGAACGCGAGGCCGACGGAGTCGACCACGATCAGCACGATCACGCCGAGCCAGAGCAGCAGCGAGATGTTCTGGATGTTCTGGATCTGGATCACGCTGAGAATCAGGATGATCACGGCGAGCGGCAGGAAGTACTCGGCGATGCAGAAGCGCGAGTCCACGAAGTCACGGACAAAGCGCCGGACCGGCCCCTTGTCGCGCGCCGGGAGGTAGCGCTCGTCACCGGTGGCGAGCGCCTCACGCTGCTTGGCCAGGTCCACGCGGCGCGCTTCGCGCTGGCGCTTCATGGCCTCCTTGCGATCGGTCGGCGTGCTGGAAGCACGCCGGCGCTGCGTCTGGGCCTCGCTGCGCTTGGGGGTGGGGCGACCCTTGGGAGCCTGCGGGTCGCGGGACGTCTTGGAGAGGTCCGTCGTGGGGACCTTCTCTTCCTTGGCACGGCTACGGAACACAAAACCCAAGGGTACGGGGTCGTCCATGGAGAGTCCGGACCGGGCGGGAACGATCCGGCAACGGCCTGCGTCCCGAGAAGCGCCCTGACAGGGGCAGAACGGACGTATGCCACCGGTTTCCCTGAGGTCACCTACTCCCTGGGCGGGAGCGGTCACCGGGGGCAGTCGTCCTTTGGGAGGAGCACATCAGCTCCCTGACAGTGCGGTAATAGAGACAGGGCCCGTACTGTGGGTTCTGTTGGAGTGCTGGAGCTCAGTCCGTCAGAAGGGGGCGCGCGAAGCCCATGAGCGGTGTCATGAAGCGTATGGGGATGATCTTCCGCGCGAAGGCAAACAAGGCCCTTGACCGGGCCGAGGATCCGCGCGAGACCCTCGATTACTCGTACCAGAAGCAGCTGGAGCTGCTTCAGAAGGTACGCCGCGGCGTCGCCGATGTGGCGACCTCGCGCAAGCGGCTGGAGCTGCAGCTGAATCAGCTGCAGGGACAGTCGTCCAAGCTGGAGGACCAGGGACGCAAGGCGCTCGCGCTCGGTCGCGAGGACCTGGCCCGCGAGGCGCTGTCCCGGCGTGCCGCCCTCCAGCAGCAGGTCACGGACCTGGAGACGCAGCACACCACGCTGCAGGGTGAGGAGGAGAAACTCACTCTGGCGGCCCAGCGGCTGCAGGCCAAGGTCGACGCCTTCCGTACGAAGAAGGAAACGATCAAGGCGACCTACACGGCGGCCCAGGCGCAGACCCGGATCGGCGAGGCGTTCTCCGGGATCTCCGAGGAGATGGGCGACGTCGGCCTGGCGATCCAGCGGGCCGAGGACAAGACGCAGCAGCTCCAGGCGCGGGCCGGCGCCATCGACGAGCTGCTCGCCTCCGGCGCCCTGGACGACCCGACCGGGACGGCGAAGGACGACATCGCCGCCGAGCTGGACCGGCTCTCCGGTGGTACGGATGTGGAGCTGGAGCTGCAGCGCATGAAGGCCGAACTGGCCGGCGGCTCCTCCTCGTCGCAGCAGGCCATCGAGGGCGGTGCCCAGGACGCCGCACCGCAGTCGCAGCAGTCCCCGCACAAGTTCGACAAGCAGTAAGGGCAACGTCATGATCGTACGGATCATGGGGGAGGGCCAGGTCAAGCTGGCCGACAGTCATGTCACCGAGCTCAACGAGCTCGACGACGTACTGCTCGCGGAGGTGGAGAGCGGCGACGGCCCCGGCTTCCGCGTGACGCTCCACGCGCTCCTGGACAAGGTGCGCGAGCTCGGTACGCCCGTGCCGGACGACTCCCTGGAGCCGTCCGGGCTGATCCTGCCGTCGCCGGACGCGACCCTCGAAGAGGTGCGCGCCATGCTCAGCGACGACGGGCTGATCCCCGGCTGACTCCCGCCGCCGTACGCGGGCCGGTCCCACGCTCCCGCAGTACCCGCACGTCTGTGCCCCGCCCGGTCCGCCGGCCGCGGGGCACCGTGCTGTCCGCCCGCGGCCCGTCCGCGCTGTGGCCGTATTCGCACACCGCGCGGACGGATCCGCGTACGACACGCCGTACCGTTGCTCGACGTGACCACCCTCTCGTCCGGGCTCGTGCGTGCCCGCCGCTGGCTGCGGGACCACGCCCTCGCGTTCGACGGGGCCCTCGCGCTCCTCGTGCTCCTGAGCATGATCTGCGGGTCGTTCGCCGACCCGAACTCGGCGAACGGGAGACCGAGCTTCGGCACCCGTACCCCCGAAGCCTTCAGCGTGCTCGTGATGGTGCTCAGCGCGTGTGCGCTCGTGCTGCGCCGGCGGCGCCCCGTGGCGGTGCTCGCCTTCACCGTGTCCCTGTCGGTCGTGGAGTTCGTGGCGATGGACCCGCCGGCCCCGGTGGTGATGGGAGCGGTCATCGCGCTCTACACCGTCGCGTCCCGCACCGACCGGCCCACCACCTGGCGGGTCGGGCTGCTGAGCGTGGCCGTGCTGACGGTGACCGCGATGTCCTTCGGCTCGGCCCCCTGGTACAGCCAGGAGAACCTCGGCGTCTTCGCCTGGCTGGGGCTGGCCGGTGCCGCCGGGGACGCCGTCCGCAGCAGGCGCGCGTTCATCGACGCGATCAGGGAGCGCGCCGAACGGGCCGAGCGGACCCGTGAGGAGGAGGCCCGCCGCCGGGTCGCCGAGGAGCGGCTGCGGATCGCCCGGGACCTGCACGACGTCGTCGCCCATCACATAGCCCTGGTCAACGTGCAGGCCGGGGTGGCCGCACACGTCATGGACAAGCGCCCGGACCAGGCCAAGGAGGCGCTCGCCCATGTCCGGGACGCCAGCCGCTCCGCGCTCAACGAACTCCGGGCCACGGTCGGACTGCTGCGGCAGTCGGGCGACCCCGAGGCGCCCACCGAGCCGGCCCCCGGGCTGGCCGTACTCGGCGGGCTGGTGGAGACGTTCCGCAACGCCGGGCTCCCCGTCGAGGTGGCCTGCGTCGACCACGAGCCCCCGCTGCCCGCGGCCGTCGACCTGGCCGCGTACCGGGTCATCCAGGAGGCGCTGACCAACGTCCGCAAACACGCGGGATCCGGCACCAGGGCGGAAGTGAGCGTCATACGGGTCGGGGCCACGGCCGAGGTCACGGTGCTCGACAACGGCCGGGGCGGTGACGCGTACCCGGCCGCGCAGGGCGAGGACCGCGACGGTGGCGGCCACGGCCTCATCGGCATGCGCGAACGCGTCACCGCCCTCGGCGGCACCCTCACCGCGGGCCCTCGGTACGGAGGCGGATTCCGGGTGCATGCGATCCTGCCGGTCAAGGCCCGCGCGGGTGAACCGGAACGGCCGGGCACGGCGGGCAGGACGGGGGGACGCGCGTGACACCGATCAAGGTGCTGCTCGTCGATGACCAGGCGCTCCTGCGCAGCGCGTTCCGTGTGCTGGTGGACTCGGAGCCCGACATGGAGGTCGTGGGCGAGGCGGCGGACGGTGCGCAGGCCGTGGAACTGGCCCGCTCGACGCGCGCCGACGTGGTGCTGATGGACATCCGGATGCCGGGTACGGACGGGCTCGCCGCCACCCGCATGATCAGCGCCGATCCGGATCTGGCGGAGGTGCGGGTCGTCATGCTCACCACGTTCGAGGTGGACGAGTACGTCGTGCAGTCGCTGCGCGCCGGAGCCTCGGGCTTCCTCGGAAAGGGTGCGGAGCCGGACGAACTCCTCAACGCCATCCGTATCGCCGCGGGCGGTGAGGCGCTGCTCTCCCCGGCGGCGACCAAGGGACTCATCGCCACGTTCCTCGCACAGGGCGGGAGTTCGGGGGAGGGCCCGGACGCCGCCGCGTACTCCGAGCGGCTCGCCGCGCTCACCGTCCGCGAACGCGAGGTCCTGGTGCTGGTCGCGGGCGGACACTCCAATGACGAGATCGCCGAACGGCTCGCCGTCAGCCCGCTCACCGTCAAGACGCACGTGAACAGGGCGATGGCGAAGCTCGGCGCCCGGGACCGCGCCCAATTGGTGGTCATCGCCTACGAATCGGGCCTGGTGCGCGCGCGGCTGGAATGACGGCCGAGCGGTGGCCGAGCGGCGGGTGCGGTCCCGGGCAGGCGGCGGGTGGAGCGTCGGGAGGGGCGACAAGTGCGGCTACGGGTGGAGATCCGGCGTACTCCACCTGCGGTATGCGCGACATAAGAAAGCAACCCGGGGGCCGACGTTCCCGCAACCGGGATCGGCGATCGTAGAGATGGCGGGATGTCCCCTGTTTCTCCCGCCCATCTGCCGCGTAAGCCACAGAAGAGAGACCCACCCATGTCCTGGCTGTCCAGATTCAGCCTCGCGCAACGGGCCCTGATAGGGCTGATCTCGATCGTCGCGCTCGTTTTCGGCGCTATCGCGATCCCGCAGCTCAAGCAGCAGCTGCTGCCCACCATCGAACTTCCGATGGTGTCGGTGCTGGCCCCCTACCCGGGTGCGTCCCCCGATGTGGTCGAGAAGCAGGTCGTCGAACCGCTCGAGAACTCGATCAAGGCCGTCGACGGCATCGAGGGCGTCACCTCGACCGCCAGCGAGGGCAACGCCGTCATCATGGCGACGTTCGACTTCGGTGACGAAGGCACCAAGCAACTCGTCGCCGACATCCAGCAGGCCGTCAACCGGGCCCGCATCCAGCTCCCCGACGACGTCGACCCGCAGGTCATCGCCGGTTCCACCGACGACATCCCGACCGTGGTCCTCGCCGTCACCTCCGACAAGGACCAGCAGGCGCTCGCCGACCAGCTGGACCGCACGGTCGTCCCCGCCCTTGAGGACATCGAGGGTGTCGGACAGGTCGCCGTCGACGGTGTCCAGGAGCTCCAGATCTCCGTCGTCCCCGACGACAAGAAGCTCGCCGAGGCCGGTCTGAACGCCGGATCGCTGGCCCAGGCGCTCCAGGCGGGCGGCGCCACCGTCCCGGCCGGTTCGTTCTCCGAGGCCGGCAAGAGCCGCACCATCCAGGTCGGCGGCGGCTTCACCTCGCTGAAGCAGATCGAGAACCTCCAGGTCACCGCCAAGGACCCGGCGACCGGCCGGCCCGGAGAGCCGGTCCGCGTCGGTGACGTCGCCGCGGTGAAGCAGGAGCCGTCCACCGCGGTCTCCATCACCCGTACGAACGGCAAGCCGAGCCTCGCCGTCATGGCGACCATGGACAAGGACGGCAGTGCCGTCGCCATCTCGGACGCCGTCAAGGACAAGCTCCCGGACCTGCGCAAGGACCTCGGCGCCGGTGCCGAGCTGACCGTCGTCTCCGACCAGGGCCCCGCCGTCTCCAAGGCGATCTCCGGTCTGACCACGGAGGGCGCGCTCGGCCTCGTCTTCGCGGTCATCGTGATCCTGGTCTTCCTCGCCTCACTGCGCTCGACCCTGGTCACCGCGGTCTCCATCCCGCTCTCCGTGGTCCTCGCGCTGATCGTGCTCTGGACCCGCGACCTCTCGCTGAACATGCTCACGCTCGGCGCCCTGACCATCGCGATCGGCCGCGTCGTCGACGACTCGATCGTGGTCCTGGAGAACATCAAGCGCCACCTCGGCTACGGCGAGGAGCGCCAGCCGGCGATCATCGCGGCCGTCAAGGAAGTGGCCGGAGCGGTCACCGCGTCGACGCTCACCACGGTCGCCGTCTTCCTGCCGATCGGTCTGGTCGGCGGCATGGTCGGTCAGCTCTTCGGCTCGTTCTCCCTCACCGTCACCGCGGCCCTGCTGGCCTCCCTGGTGGTCTCGCTGACCGTGGTCCCGGTCCTCTCGTTCTGGTTCCTGCGCGCCCCCAAGGGCACCGCCGAGAACCCGGCCGAGGCACGCCGCAAGGCCGAGGAGAAGGAAGCCGCCAGCAAGCTGCAGCGGCTCTACGTACCGGTGCTGCGCTTCGCCACCCGGCGCCGTATCACCAGCCTCGTCATCGCCGTCGCGGTGCTCTTCGGCACCTTCGGCATGGTGCCGCTGCTCAAGACGAACTTCTTCGACCAGGGTGAGCAGGAAGTCCTCTCCATCAAGCAGGAGCTGACCCCCGGCACCAGCCTGGCGGCCGCCGACGAGGCGGCCCAGAAGGTCGAGAAGGTCCTCAACGACGACAAGGGCATCAAGGACTACCAGGTCACCGTCGGCTCGTCGGGCTTCATGGCGGCCTTCGGCGGCGGTTCGGGCGCCAACCAGGCGTCCTACCAGATCACCCTGAAGGACTCGGGCGACTTCGAGGCCGCCCAGGACCGTATCGACGAGGCCCTCGGCAAGCTCGACGGCATCGGCGACACCACCATCGCCGCGGGCGACGGCTTCGGCAGCCAGGACCTCAGCGTGGTGGTCAAGGCCGCCGACGGGGACACCCTGAAGAAGGCGTCCGAAGCGGTACGCACCGAGGTCGGCAAGCTCAAGGACGTCACCGACGTCCAGAGCGACCTCTCGCAGAGCGTCCCGCGTATCTCGGTCAAGGCCAACGACAAGGCGGCCGCCGCCGGATTCGACGAGGCCACGCTCGGCGCGGCCGTCGCCGGTGCGGTGCGCGGTACCCCGTCCGGCAAGGCGATCCTGGACGACACCGAGCGGGACATCATCGTCAGGTCGTCCCACCCGGCCACCACCATGGCCGAGCTGAAGGACCTGCCCCTCGGCCCGGTCAAGCTCGGTGCGATCGCCGATGTCAAGCTGGTCCCCGGCCCGGTCTCGATGACCCGGATCGACGGACAGCGCTCCGCGACGATCACCGCCAAGCCCACCGGTGACAACACCGGTGCGGTCAGCACCTCGCTCCAGTCGAAGATCGACTCCCTGGACCTGCCGGAGGGTGCCACCGCCACGATCGGCGGTGTCTCCGAGGACCAGAACGACGCCTTCATGAAGCTGGGCCTGGCCATGCTGGCGGCCATCGCGATCGTCTTCATGCTGCTGGTGGCGACCTTCCGGTCCCTGATCCAGCCGCTGATCCTGCTGGTCTCCATCCCGTTCGCGGCGACCGGCGCCCTGGGCCTGCTCATCATCACCGGCACCCCGATGGGCGTCCCGGCGATGATCGGCATGCTGATGCTGATCGGCATCGTGGTGACCAACGCGATCGTGCTGATCGACCTGATCAACCAGTACAGGTCGCAGGGCATGGGCGTCGTCGAAGCAGTCGTCGAGGGCGGCCGTCACCGGCTCCGCCCGATCCTGATGACCGCTCTGGCGACGATCTTCGCCCTGCTCCCGATGGCGCTCGGCGTCACCGGCGAGGGCGGCTTCATCTCGCAGCCGCTGGCGGTCGTGGTGATCGGTGGTCTGATCACCTCCACGCTGCTGACCCTGCTGCTCGTCCCGACGCTGTACGCGATGGTCGAGCTGCGCAAGGACCGCAGGGCCGGCAAGAAGGCGGCCAAGCGGGCGGAGAAGGCCGGCGTCCCGGCTCAAACGGTCACCGACGAGGCCCGCGAGAGCGAGCCTTCGAGCGTGTGATCCGCCCATCCGCCCATCCGTCCCGAACGGCTGACGGCTCATGACGAAGGGGGCCTGTCCCACGCACTCCGCGTGGGGCAGGCCCCCTTGCGCTGTCCGCCGTCCCCCGAGGGGAGGGCGAGCGTCAGCCGGCTTCCACGAGGGCTCGGACGAGCCGGAGCCAGAGGTCGGGGCTCCGGTCCGCGTGGCGGACGCTCAGCGCCGAGATCTCGCGGATCAGGCGGCCACGGACCTCTTCCGGTGCCGCGGCGGCGAGATCCACGAGCTCTTCCGGAGTGATGCCGTCGGTGGCGCCCGCCAGGATCATGCCGACCTGGGCATGCGCGAAGGAGGAGAGCCGGTCGCCGAAGACCTCGCCCTCGATGCCCGCGGCATGGAGCAGCGAGTTGGCGTCTCCGGCGTCGAGGGCGCGCTGCAGATAGCTCTGGAGCGCCTCGCGGTCACGGATCAGCCGGTAGGCGGCGGCGATCCCGTCGGAGCGGGAGACATGGAGGAGGGCGTCGTGGGTGAGGGGCGCGGAGGGCGGAGCGGTGGTGCGCAGCAGGTCGGGGTGGTCCCGCAGATACTGCTGGGACTCCTTCCAGCCGTTGCAACGGAGCCATTCCGCGAGCTGGTCGTCCAGCATCAGACGGGGAAAGACGACGTCCGCTCCCTCGGCCAGGACGCGTTCCCTGAGCGCCTGGTGCTGCCGCGCGGAGTCCGGGGAGACGAGCGCGTATTCGGCGAGCGCGACCGGGGCGTCCGGTGAGCTCAGCGTGTCGGCGTGATCCGTCCAGTACGCGTACGAATCGGCCCACGTGGCGCTGAGGAGCCAGGCGGCGACGGTCTTGAGCGTCGCTTCGGGGAGCGGCAGCCAATCGGGCACCGGTCCGCCGGACTGCTCCTGCCACACCGTGTCCAGCGCCTCGCGGTTGGCCGGGGCGGCATGCCCGTAGGTGCGAAGAGCCTGTCTGGCGCGGAAGCGTGTGCTGTCCGGCCCTTCGGCGGGCGGGGCGTCCGGGGCGTCCGGGTCGGCCGTACGGTCCGCCTGTCTCACCAGGTTCACCAGCGCGGATTCGGCCTGCCGGCCCGGCTGTTCGAGCAGAAGGATGTCGCGTTCGAGGGCGCTGCTGGTGGCTGGATCGATCGTCATCAGAACTTCCACTGTCGTATCGGAGGCCGGTGCGAGGTCCCGCCGCAGCGTAGTCACGGCACGGGCGCCCATGTGCCGGACAGGAGAAAATTCAGCCTGTCCGGTCACATGTGGATACGACGGATACAGCGGATACGACGGGATGCGGCGGATACGAGGGCGTACGACGACGTCGGTGCCGTGGCCGCGGGGCCGGGACCGGGTCTGTCGCGGCTACGCCAGCGCCAGCATCCGCTCCAGCGCGAGCTTCGCGTACTTCTCCGTCTCCGGGTCGACCTCGATCCGGTTGACCAGGTTGCCCTCGGCCAGCGACTCCAGCGTCCATACGAGGTGCGGGAGGTCGATCCGGTTCATCGTCGAGCAGAAGCAGACCGTCTTGTCGAGGAAGACGATCTCCTTGTCCTCGGGCGCGAAGCGCTCGGCGAGGCGGCGGACCAGGTTCAGCTCCGTGCCGATCGCCCACTTCGAGCCGGCCGGGGCCGCTTCCAGGGCCTTGATGATGTACTCGGTCGAGCCGACGTAGTCCGCAGCCGTCACGACCTCGTGCTTGCACTCCGGGTGCACCAGTACGTTGACGCCGGGTATGCGGGCGCGCACGTCGTTGACGGAATCGACCGAGAAACGTCCGTGCACCGAGCAGTGCCCGCGCCACAGGATCATCTTGGCGTTCCGCAGTTCGTCGGTGGTCAGGCCGCCGCCCGGCTTGTGCGGGTTGTAGAGGACGCAGTCCTCCAGCGTCATCCCCATGTCCCGTACGGCGGTGTTCCGGCCGAGGTGCTGGTCGGGGAGGAAGAGCACCTTCTCGCCCTGCTCGAAGGCCCACTCCAGGGCCGTCTTCGCGTTGGAGGAGGTGCAGATCGTGCCGCCGTGCCTGCCGGTGAACGCCTTGATGTCGGCGGAGGAGTTCATGTACGAGACGGGCACCACCTGCTCGGCGACGCCCGCGTCGGTCAGGACGTCCCAGCACTCGGCGACCTGCTCGGCGGTGGCCATGTCGGCCATCGAGCAGCCCGCCGCCAGGTCGGGCAGGACGACCTTCTGGTCGTCCGCGGTCAGGATGTCCGCGGACTCGGCCATGAAGTGCACGCCGCAGAAGACGATGTACTCGGCCTCCGGACGCGCGGCCGCGTCCCGGGCGAGCTTGAACGAGTCGCCGGTGACGTCCGCGAACTGGATGACCTCGTCCCGCTGGTAGTGGTGGCCGAGAACGAAGACCTTGTTCCCGAGCTTCTCCTTCGCGGCACGCGCACGCTCCACCAGGTCCGGGTCGGAAGGGGAGGGGAGGTCGCCGGGACACTCGACGCCGCGCTCGCTCTTCGGGTCGGCCTCGCGGCCGAGCAGCAGCAGCGCGAGGGGTGTCGGCTGTACATCCAGGGGCTGGGCCGTGGTCACGTCACGCACCCTTTCTTCTCTGCGAACTCGCCTTTTCGTCTATTTGACATTATCTATCATAACCGCTTCGTGTCACTTTGACGATGCCGATAGCGTCGATGTGACGCATCCCGCCACCGGTGCGGTGTGCGAGCATGAAAAGGAACAGACACGCGCCTGGCCCGGAATGAATCCGCGGCCCTGACGGTTGAAACGTCGGCAAGCAGTCCGTACAACCCGGGAGAGAAGCAGATGTCCGTATCGGACGAGACCACCACCGTGAACGACGGCATCCTCCTTTCGGACGCCGCCGCAGCCAAGGTCAAGGGCCTGCTGGAGCAGGAGGGCCGTGAGGACCTCGCGCTGCGTGTCGCCGTTCAGCCCGGCGGCTGCTCGGGCCTGCGCTACCAGCTCTTCTTCGACGAGCGTTCGCTCGACGGCGACGTCGTGAAGGACTTCGACGGCGTCAAGGTCGTCACCGACCGGATGAGCGCCCCGTACCTGGGCGGCGCCTCCGTCGACTTCGTCGACACCATCGAGAAGCAGGGCTTCACGATCGACAACCCGAACGCCACGGGTTCCTGCGCCTGCGGTGACTCCTTCAACTAGGCGTCCCGAGGCAACGACTGACGGCGGCGGCCCCCGGGGAGTGATCCCCGGGGGCCGCCGCCGTCGGCCGTCACCGCCCCGGCCGTGTGTTCCGCGGCGTGTTCAGCCGCGCGGCACCCCGCTGCCGGACACCGCGTCGATCACCTTCCGGTCGCCCAGCGGCGCGTCCAGCGTCACCGTCCGCTTCAGTTCCTTGGCGACCATGATGCAGACCTTGCCGCTCTCCTGCTCGGTCTCGGCCACCGACACCCGCACCTGGCCCGCGCTCTCCTCGGCGCTCGCCGTGTACGTGCTGCACGCGCCGCCCCAGAACGCCACCTCCAGCGTCCGGCCGTCCGCGCTGTACGAGCTGACCTTCCGGTCGCCCGCCTCCTGCGGCGGGTCCGACTTCGCGAGGAAGTCGGGGGCCACGGCCACCTGGGTGACGGTGCTCCGCGGGCCGCCCGGCGCCGACCGCACCGAGAAGAGCCAGGACGGTACGAGGGTCTGCCGCCCGTCCACGTAGTTCAGGGCCAGCCCGAACACCGCCTTGCCGACCGTCATCGTCACCGGTGCCTCCTTGCCGTTCGACGGCACGCACCGCGGCTGCGCGGAGTGCGGCTGCGAGGGCTTCGGCTCGCCCTTCAGCGGTACGGGAGTGGCGCAGCCGCCGACGTCCGGCCTGCCGCTCTTCCGGTTCGACGCGTTCAGCCGCTTCAGCGCCTCGTCCGCGCCGATCGTCGGGTACGTGTCGCCCTTCTCCAGGGCCTTGAGGTGTCCACTCCCGCCGATCACGTCACCCCCGGGGCCCACCTGGATCCCGGTCTGCCAGCCGTACGTGGGCAGCCCGTCCACCATCGGGTCGGCGTTCACCACCCGTACGGGGCCCATCAGCTGGCCCGCGTCGAGTGTCGCGTCGTCCTGGCCGATCGCCTTGAGCACGGGAGCGGCGGCCGCCTTCGCCGCCTTGTCGCTCACCGGGTCCGTCCGGCCCGGCACCGCGTTCCCGTTCGCGCACACCGTGGCGGACTCGCAGGGGATGGTGCCGCCTGAGCCGGACCGGGCGAACGTCCAGCTGCCGGGAGCCTGCTTGCTGACGCTCAGGACCGGGCCGGAGCCGCCCTTGCCGCTGCCCATCTTCCAGGCGGTGCCCTCGGTGCGCGGGGTGCCCGGCACGCCGAGCGCCTTCGCCAGCCGGGTCACCTCGGCCGCCGTGACCGTACCCGTCGCCCGGTGGACGGCCGCGGAGTCCGGGCCGTCGGGCAGCTCGCCGGAGGCGCGGTAGGTGATGCCCGCGCCGCTGGGATCCGGTTCGCCCGGCGCGATGCCCTCGGGCGGTGCCGTGGGGCTGTCCCCGGACTCGGCGGGGCCGGCGCCGGACTCGTCCAGGGCCAGCAGGGGGGCGGCGCCGTCGCCGCGGGCCGCGGAGCCGCTGTCCGTACCGCCGTCGCCGCCCGAAGCGGTCGAGGCCCAGTACGCGCCGCCGCCCCCGGCCAGCAGCACCGCTGCCGCCACCGAGGCCACCGCGAGCGGCGGACGCCGCCGCCGCCGGGGGCCGGTCACGTCGTTGTCGGGTCGCTCGGTGCTCACCGGATCGCTCCTTCGACTGCATCGCCGTCACGTGACCTACCGTGAGCCTCCCGGACGGGAGACAACGGTGGGACGGAGCGGAGGAGCGCGCGGTTCCACCGGCGGACGCCGGGAAACCGCGCTCGTCGCACACGGCCCGGCCCCGAACCGGCGGGAAAAGGCCGGAAAGAGCCGCTGCCGCAACCGGCGGCCGGACTCAGTCGCCGTATTCGGCCGTCGCGTCGATCAGCCGGGCGGACGCGGGCGGCACCGAGACCCCGTGAATCAGGGACGGTGCCACCGGTGGCGTGGCAGTCTTCGCGGGCACCACCCAGTGTGGCGCCATGCGCGCGCAGTCCCCGCGCAGCTCGGCCAGGCTCATTTCGGACTCACGAGGTGCGGTGTGCTTCGACATATCCGCACCGTACGCACGGTCGTACTCAGGTAGAAAGCCCTACTATCGGGTAGTTTTCCCCTTTCGGGCCGGTCGCGGTGACCCGGTAGCGTGAACTGTCACGCCGTCCCGGAGGGCGCGCTCCCGCGTTCCCTTCGCCTGTCGAGGAGAATCCTCCCCGTGCGTATTGCAGTCACCGGCTCCATCGCCACCGATCACCTCATGACCTTCCCCGGCCGTTTCGCCGACCAGCTGGTCGCGGATCAGCTGCATACGGTCTCCCTCTCCTTCCTGGTCGACAACCTCGATGTGCGCCGGGGCGGTGTCGCCGCCAACATCTGCTTCGGCATGGGGTTGCTCGGCACCCGCCCGATCCTGGTCGGCGCGGCAGGTGCCGACTTCGACGAGTACCGCGCCTGGCTCGACCGGCACGGTGTCGAAACCGGTTCGGTACGGATCTCCGAGGTACTGCACACCGCCCGCTTCGTCTGCACGACGGACGCCGACCACAATCAGATCGGCTCCTTCTACACGGGCGCGATGAGCGAGGCCCGGCTGATCGAACTGAAGAAGGTCGCCGACCGGGTCGGCGGCCTCGACCTGGTTTCCATCGGAGCCGACGACCCGGAGGCGATGCTCCGGCACACCGAGGAGTGCCGCTCCCGGAACATCCCGTTCGCCGCGGACTTCTCGCAGCAGATCGCCCGCATGGACGGCGACGAGATCCGCATCCTGCTGGACGGTGCCACGTACCTCTTCTCCAATGAGTACGAGAAGGGGCTCATCGAGTCGAAGACCGGCTGGAACGACGCGGAGATCCTGTCCAAGGTCGGCCACCGGGTCACCACACTCGGCGCCCGGGGCGTGCGCATCGAGCGCGTCGGCGAGGCGACGATCGAGGTCGGCTGCCCGGACGAGGAGACCAAGGCCGACCCGACCGGCGTCGGCGACGCCTTCCGGGCCGGATTCCTCTCCGGTCTGGCCTGGGGTGTCGGCCTGGAGCGTGCCGCCCAGATCGGCTGCATGCTCGCCACCCTGGTCATCGAGACGGTCGGCACCCAGGAGTACACCCTGCGCCGCACCGACTTCATGGACCGCTTCACCAAGGCGTACGGCGACGAGGCCGCCGCCGAGGTGCGCCTCCACCTGGCGTAGTCAGCCGAGCCGGCGGACCAGATAGGCCGAGCCCTGCTCCGCCGGCTCCTCACCCACGTACTCCTGCCCGCGCATCTCGCACCACGCCGGGATGTCCAGGCGCGCCGCCTCGTCGTCCGACAGGACCGTCACCGTGCCGCCCACGGGCACCTCCCCGATCACCTTCGCGAGCTCGATCACCGGAATCGGGCAGCGCCTGCCCAGCGCGTCGACGACGAGGGACGTGGCGGGAGAGGGGGAGGGGGCTGTGGGGGAGGGAGGCGCCGATACCGGGGCGCCCAGCTTCTCGCGCACCCCGGCCACCACTCCCGGCAGCACCTCAAGGAAGCGGTCGACATCGGCCCGGGTGGTGCCCGTCGGGAGCGACAACCGGACGTTTCCCTCGGACAGCACCCCCATCGCCTTGAGCACATGGCTCGGCGTCAGTGTGCTGCTGGTGCAGGACGAACCGGACGATACGGAGAATTCAGCCCGGTCCAGTGCGTGCAGCAGCGTCTCTCCGTCGACATAGAGACAGGAGAAGGTGACCAGATGCGGCAGCCGCCGCTCCGGATCGCCCACCACCTCCACATCGGGCACCCGCCCGGCCACCGTCGTCCGGATCAGGTCGACCAGGGCGCGCAGCCGTACCGATTCGGCCGCCGCCTCGGCACGTACCGCCCGCAGCGAAGCCGCGGCGGCCACGATCGCCGGGATGTTCTCGAACCCGGCCGCCCGCCCCGACTCCCTTTCCCCGGACGGTCCTTGGGGGGAGAAGCGGACCCCTTTGCGTACGGCCAGCAGCCCGACCCCCGCGGGCCCGCCCCACTTGTGGGCGCTCGCGGTCAGCAGTGACCAGCCACCGGGCACCGGACCCCACCCCAGCGACTGGGCCGCGTCCACCAGCAGCGGCACTCCGGCGGCGGCGCAGATTCCGGCCACCTCGGCCACCGGCTGCTCGGTGCCCACCTCATGGTTGGCCGACTGCAGGCAGGCCAGCGCGGTGTCCGCCCGCAGGACCCCGGCGTACGCCGCCGGGCTCACCGCCCCCGACCGGTCGACCGGCACCTCGGTGAACGAGCCGCCGCCCGCCTCGTGAGCGGCCGCCGAATGAAGTACCGACGAATGTTCGACCGCGGAGTGGACCAGATGACGCCCGACACGCCGACGCCCGGAAAGGGCCCCGGCAATTCCCGAGTGCACCGCCGTCGTCCCCGAAGAGGTGAACACCAGCTCGTCCGGCCGGCAGCCGACGGACTCCGCCGCGGCCTCCCGGGACGCGTCCAGCAGCAGCCGGGCGCGCCGCCCCTCCCGGTAGAGCCTGGCGGGATCGGCCCAGCCCTCGTCGAGCGAGGCAAGCAGCGCCTGGCGGGCGACGGGATGCAGGGGGGCGGCGGAGGCGGCGTCGAAGTAGGGCACGCCGTCACGCTAGCCCGCACCCGGCTCCACTCCGGTGGCGGCTGCCCGCCGAGACCGGGAGAGGGGGCGTCAGATGGCGCCCGGAGGCCCGGATTCCACCCCTTCGGGGAGTCGGGCGGCGCGTTGGGCACCCTCCCCGCGCGACCCCAAATAGCGTCCAGTAGGGTTTGGTCCGCATAAACATCCAAACCCCTGCCCGCGTCAGGGCCGGCGACCGACCAGCGAGACGGGCGCGCCGACCGTGCGGGCGAGACTCTCGGGAAGGCGCTACGTGAGTCCCAACGGCTCCGACCGCTCGTCGCGGCGCCCGATGCGGCGGAAGCTGCCGCAGGTGCTGACTGCGGGCCTGGTCCTGGCGACGGCCTCCGGTTGTTCATACAACTGGGAGGATTTCCCCCGCCTTGGTATGCCCACCCCGGTAACGGAAGAGGCCCCTCGGATCCTCTCCCTCTGGCAAGGCTCGTGGGCGGCAGCGCTCGTCACGGGTGTCCTTGTCTGGGGGCTGATCATCTGGAGCGTCATCTTCCACCGGCGTAGCCGGACCAAGGTGGAGGTACCCCCGCAGACCAGGTACAACATGCCCATTGAGGCGTTGTACACAGTGGTTCCCCTCATCATCGTCTCGGTGCTCTTCTACTTCACCGCGCGTGATGAATCGAAGCTCCTGGAGCTCTCCGACAAGCCGGCCCACACGATCAATGTGGTCGGCTACCAGTGGAGCTGGGGCTTCAACTACATCGAGAAGGTGGAAGGCCAGCCCTCCGCCGGCAGCGAGTTCCCCAAGGAGCTCAACGCCATCCCCGACCGGTACCGCAAGGACTTCCCCAAGGACGCCGGCGGCGTCTACGACGTGGGCATCCCCGGCACCCGCAACCCGCAGAACGGCAACCCGGGTCCGACCCTGTGGCTGCCGAAGGGTGAGAAGGTCCGCTTCGTCCTCACTTCGCGTGACGTCATCCACTCCTTCTGGGTGGTGCCGTTCCTCATGAAGCAGGACGTCATCCCGGGCCACACCAACGCGTTCGAGGTCACTCCCAACCGGGAGGGCACCTTCATGGGCAAGTGCGCCGAGCTCTGCGGCGCCGACCACTCCCGGATGCTCTTCAACGTCAAGGTCGTCTCCCCGGAGCGTTACCAGCAGCACCTCAAGGAGCTGGCGCAGAAGGGTCAGACGGGCTACGTGCCGGCAGGCATCGAGCAGACGGACCCGGCCAGGAATGCGGAGACGAACAAACTGTGAGCATCCTCAACGAACCTCAGGGTGCCGCGGCAGCAGACGACTCGTATGAGGACGAGCTGCCGGTACGGCGCAAGCAGCCGGGAAACGTCGTCATCAAGTGGCTGACCACCACTGACCACAAGACGATCGGCACGCTCTACCTGGTCACGTCGTTCGTGTTCTTCTGCATCGGCGGACTGATGGCGCTCTTCATGCGCGCCGAGCTGGCCCGTCCCGGCACGCAGATCATGTCGAACGAGCAGTTCAACCAGGCGTTCACGATGCACGGCACGATCATGCTGCTGATGTTCGCGACGCCGCTGTTCGCCGGATTCGCGAACTGGATCATGCCGCTCCAGATCGGCGCGCCCGATGTGGCGTTCCCGCGGCTGAACATGTTCGCGTACTGGCTGTACCTCTTCGGCTCGATCATCGCGGTGGCCGGCTTCCTCACCCCGCAGGGTGCGGCCGACTTCGGCTGGTTCGCCTACTCCCCGCTGTCGGACGCGGTCCGCTCGCCGGGCATCGGCGCCGATATGTGGATCATGGGTCTGGCGTTCTCCGGATTCGGCACGATCCTCGGTTCGGTCAACTTCATCACCACGATCATCTGCATGCGCGCACCCGGCATGACGATGTTCCGCATGCCGATCTTCGTCTGGAACGTCCTGCTGACCGGTGTCCTGGTCCTGCTGGCCTTCCCGGTCCTCGCCGCCGCGCTCTTCGCGCTGGAGGCGGACCGAAAATTCGGTGCGCATATCTTCGACGCGGCCAATGGCGGCGCATTGCTCTGGCAACACCTCTTCTGGTTCTTCGGCCATCCAGAGGTGTACATCATCGCCCTGCCATTCTTCGGAATCATTTCCGAAGTGATCCCGGTGTTCAGCCGCAAGCCGATGTTCGGTTACATCGGTCTGATCTCCGCGACGATCGCCATCGCGGGTCTCTCGGTGACCGTGTGGGCCCACCACATGTACGTCACCGGCGGTGTGCTGTTGCCGTTCTTCTCGTTCATGACCTTCCTGATCGCGGTACCGACCGGTGTGAAGTTCTTCAACTGGATCGGCACGATGTGGAAGGGGTCGTTGTCCTTCGAGACACCGATGCTCTGGGCCGTCGGCTTCCTGATCACCTTCACCTTCGGTGGTCTGACCGGCGTCATCCTGGCCTCGCCCCCGATGGACTTCCACGTCTCCGACTCGTACTTCGTCGTCGCGCACTTCCACTACGTCATCTTCGGCACCGTGGTCTTCGCGATGTTCTCCGGATTCCACTTCTGGTGGCCGAAGTTCACCGGCAAGATGCTGGACGAGCGGCTCGGCAAGATCACGTTCTGGACGCTGTTCGTGGGCTTCCACGGCACGTTCCTGGTGCAGCACTGGCTCGGTGCCGAGGGAATGCCGCGTCGATACGCGGACTACCTCGCCGCTGACGGCTTCACCGCGCTGAACACGATCTCGACGATCTCCTCGTTCCTGCTCGGCCTGTCGATGCTGCCGTTCTTCTACAACGTCTGGAAGACGGCCAAGTACGGCAAGAAGGTCGAGGTCGACGACCCGTGGGGTTACGGCCGTTCGCTGGAGTGGGCCACGTCCTGCCCGCCGCCGCGGCACAACTTCCTCACGCTGCCGCGGATCCGTTCCGAATCCCCGGCGTTCGACCTGCACCACCCGGAGATCGCGGCGCTCGAACAGCTGGAGCACCACTCCGAGGCCGACAAGGCCCTCGCCGGTGGCAAGGAGGCAGGCAAGTGAAGATCCAAGGCAAGATGTTCATCTGGCTGAGCGTCTTCATCCTCGCCATGGCCGTCACGTACGGCGTGTGGTCGAAGGAGCCGGTCGGCACCACCGCGCTCGTCCTGGCCTTCGGCCTGAGCATCATGATCGGCTTCTACCTGGCCTTCACGGCCAACCGGGTCGACCAGATGGCCCAGGACAACAAGGAAGCCGATGTCGCGGACGAGGCCGGCGAGGTGGGGTTCTTCTCCCCGCACAGCTGGCAGCCGCTCTCCCTGGCGATCGGCGGCGCCTTCGCCTTCATGGGCGTCATCTTCGGCTGGTGGCTGCTGTACTTCTCGGCCCCGATGCTGCTGATCGGACTCTTCGGCTGGGTCTTCGAGTACTACCGCGGTGAGAACCGCACCCAGTGACACCGCACCGCCCGTAACACCGCAGTACCCACGAAGGGCCCGGACCGCTCAGCGCGAGCAGTCCGGGCCCTTCGCTCGTTTGCAGTCATTGAACGCGCTGGAACGAATGAATCTTCTTAGCGTGGGTTCATGAACCACACGCCGCGCATCCGCACCGTAGTGAGCTGCACTCTGCTGGTCGTGACCTTCGTCGCAGGTGCGGCAGCCTGTGGCGAGCCCGATGGCCATCCGCTGTCCGCGAAGCCGTACGACGCGGGGAAACAGGTCACCTTCAACGGTCCCGCCGAAGGTGAGAAGACCGACCCCGACAAGCCCCTCGAAGTCACCGTCAAGGAAGAAGACGTCCGCATCACGGACGTGTCGGCGGTGGACACCGGCGGCCGCCATCTCGCGGGCGAGCTCGCCGCCGACGGCAAGCGGTGGCACTCCACCGCCCCGCTCGCGGCCGGCACCGGATACACCGTCAGGGTCTCCACCGAGGACGGTGACGGCGCTCCGGGGAGCCGTACGCTCACCTTCGGGACCACCTCGCCCAAGAAGCTGCTGAAGGTCTCCTTCGGCCCGGAGGCGGGCACCTACGGCGTCGGACAGCCCATCACGGCGGAACTGAGTGCTCCGGTCACCGACAAGGCCTCCAGGGCCACCGTGGAGCGCGCCCTGAAGGTCCGCTCCACGCCCGCGGTGACCGGCTCCTGGTACTGGGTGGACGACAAGATCCTGCACTACCGTCCGAAGGACTACTGGCCCGCCAAGGCCACCATCGAGGTACGCAGCAACCTCACGGGCATCAAGGTGACCAACGCCCTCTACGGGGCCCCCGCCAAGCCGCTGAAGCTCACCACCGGGGACCGCGTCGAGGCCGTCACCGACGCCTCGGACCACTCGATGACGGTGCTGCGCAACGGAGAAGTGATCAACACCATTCCGGTCACCACCGGCAAGCCCGGCTTCTCCACCCGCAACGGCGTCAAAGTGGTGCTCGGCAAGGAGTACTACGTACGCATGCGCGGGGAGAGCATCGGCATCTCGTCCGGCTCCTCCGATTCGTACGACCTGCCGGTCTACTACGCGACGCGGGTCACCTGGAGCGGCGAGTACGTCCACGCGGCCCCCTGGTCGACCGGCTCGCAGGGCAGCGCGAACGTCAGCCACGGCTGTACGGGCATGAGCACGGGCAACGCCGAGTGGTTCTTCGACACCGTGCGCGAGGGCGACATCGTCGAGGTCGTCGGCAGCGTGGGCGAGACGATGACGCCGTTCGACAACGGGTTCGGCGACTGGAACCTGTCCTGGGAGAAATGGCAGAAGGGCAGCGCGCTGCAGAACGGCACGCCGGACAGCGGGAACACCGTCCAGGCCGCGCGCCTGCGTCCCCAGGTCTGACCCGGCCAGGGAGTGCGCTGCCCCTCGGCAGGACCGTCAGAGGCCCTGTGGGGGCCCTCAGGCCCCCACGGAGAGCCTGCTGCGCAGCAGGGCGGCCAGCGCGTCCGCGAACTCGACCGGATCGACCGGCAGGGTCACCGCGGCGTCCGCGCGGCTCCAGGTGGCCAGCCAGGCGTCCTGCGGGCGGCCGATCAGCACCAGCACCGGCGGGCACCGGAAGATCTCGTCCTTGATCTGCCGGCAGACGCCCATGCCGCCCGCGGGGGCCGTCTCGCCGTCCAGCACGCAGACGTCGATGCCACCGTGGTCCAGCGCCGCGAGGACGGCGGGCAGGGTGGCGCACTCCAGGAACTCCACCGGTGGCACGTCCGCCGCAGGCCTGCGACCGGCTGCCAGCCTCACCTGCTCGCGGATGTTGGCGTCGTCGCTGTAGACCAGGACCGTGGCGGTCGGCTGCATTGTTCCTCCGTGACATCTGTGTCTTCGGGGCTCTCGGGGCATGAACCGATGCGCGGATCGTACTCCGACCGACAGCCTGTCAGCACCGGTAATGACACCGATTCGATGGGCCGTTCGGGGAGGACACACGCCGCTGACACACCGAACGGCACCCCCCGGAGTGAGGGCGGGATAAGCGACCGACATAATGTCGGTCGTGGCGACAGCAACGACAGTAGAAACCGGGCACGCGCACCCGTCGGTCAATCGACCGAACCTCACCAGCGTCGGAACCATCATCTGGTTGAGTTCCGAGCTGATGTTCTTCGCGGCCCTCTTCGCGATGTACTTCACCCTGCGATCGGTGATGGGACCGGATCACTGGAAGGAGATGGCTCATCATCTGAACTTCCCGTTCTCCGCGACGAACACCACGATCCTGGTGCTTTCCTCTCTCACCTGCCAGCTCGGCGTTTTCGCCGCGGAGCGGGGCGATGTGAAGAAGCTCCGCACCTGGTTCATCATCACCTTCGTGATGGGTGCGATCTTCATCGGCGGCCAGGTCCTGGAGTACACCGAGCTGGTCAAGGACGCGGGGCTCTCCCTGTCGTCCGACCCGTACGGCTCGGTGTTCTACCTGACCACCGGCTTCCACGGTCTGCATGTGACAGGCGGTCTCATCGCCTTCCTGCTGGTTCTCGGCAGAACATACGCGGCCAAGAGGTTCACCCACGAACAGGCAACCGCCGCCATCGTCGTGTCCTACTACTGGCACTTCGTCGATGTCGTGTGGATCGGCCTCTTCGCCACGATCTACATGATCAAGTAACCGGGCTCGCACCCACCCACCATCGACGCAGAAGATCCTGACACCGGGGTAATCCGTGAAAAAGCTCTCCGCACGACGACGCCATCCACTGGCGGCGATCGTCGTACTACTCCTCGCGCTGGCGGCTACCGGGGGGCTGTACGCCGCGTTTGCGCCTGCGGGCAAGGCGCAGGCCGACGAAACCGCCCAGTCCCTCGCCATCGAGGAGGGCAAGAAGCTCTACTCCGTCGGCTGCGCCAGCTGCCACGGAGCCGGCGGTCAGGGCACCACCGACGGGCCGCAGCTTGTCGGCGTGGGCTCCGCCGCCGTTGACTTCCAGGTCGGTACGGGCCGTATGCCGGCACAGCAGCCGGGCGCCCAGGTACCGAAGAAGAAGGTCATTTACAACCAGGCCGAGATCGACCAGCTGGCGGCGTACGTCGCGTCGCTCGGCGCCGGTCCGATCACGCCGACCGAGAATCAGGTCAACCCGGCCGGCGCGGACGTCGCCAAGGGCGGCGACCTGTTCCGTACCAACTGCGCCCAGTGCCACAACTTCACGGGTGAGGGCGGCGCGCTGACACACGGCAAGTACGCCCCGACCCTTGACGGCGTGAGCCCGAAGCACATCTACGAGGCCATGCAGACCGGCCCGCAGAGCATGCCCTCCTTCCCCGACACGACGATGCCGGAGCAGCAGAAGAAGGACATCATCGCGTACATCAAGACCGTGAACGGTGACAAGGCCGAGAACCCCGGAGGGCTTTCCCTCGGTGGTCTGGGACCGGTCAGCGAAGGTCTGTTCGCGTGGATCTTCGGGCTGGGCGCACTGATCGCAGTTGCCGTTTGGGTCGCGGCCCACACCGCTAAGGCCAAGAAGTCATGAGTAGCCAAGAGATTCCAG
This sequence comes from Streptomyces sp. NBC_01433, assembly GCF_026340105.1. Classification (NCBI taxonomy): domain Bacteria; kingdom Bacillati; phylum Actinomycetota; class Actinomycetes; order Kitasatosporales; family Streptomycetaceae; genus Streptomyces; species Streptomyces sp. NBC_01433. Next base: position 4,779,841 of record NZ_JAPEPM010000001.1, read on the forward strand.
AAGAGACCCTGCCCGCAGAGCAGGAGACCGCGCACGGCGCGGTAGAGGGTACGGACGACCCGTTCGCCGACCCGGGGCTGCCGGCCCACAGGCCGCGCATCCAGGACATCGACGAACGTGCCGCGAAGCGCTCCGAGCGAGCCGTCGCGTTCATGTTCACGCTGTCGATGCTGGCGACGGTGGCGTTCATCGCCTCCTACGTCATCTTCCCGGTGGACCAGATCGTCTACATCTGGCCCTTCGGCAAGGTGAGCGCGCTCAACTTCTCCCTGGGTGTGACCCTGGGCGTGGCGCTCTTCTTCATCGGCGCGGGCGCCGTCCACTGGGCGCGCACCCTGATGTCCGACGTGGAGGTCGCCGACGAGCGGCACGCCATCGAGGCGACCCCCGAGGTCAAGGCGAAGGTTCTCGCCGACTTCAGGGCCGGTGCGGAGGAGTCCGCCTTCGGGCGGCGCAAGCTGATCCGTAACACCATGTTCGGCGCGCTGGCCCTGGTGCCGCTCTCCGGTGTGGTGCTGCTGCGTGACCTCGGTCCGCTGCCGGAGAAGAAGCTCCGCCACACCCTGTGGTCCAAGGGCAAGCAGCTCATCAACATGAACACGATGCAGCCGCTGCGTCCCGAGGACATCATCGTCGGTTCGTTGACCTTCGCCATGCCCGAGGGCCTGAAGGAGGACGCGCACGACTTCCAGACGCAGATGGGCAAGGCGGCCCTGATGATCATCCGCATCGAGCCGGACGACATCAAGGACAAGCGCGAGCGCGACTGGGCCCACGAGGGCATCGTGGCCTTCTCGAAGATCTGTACCCACGTCGGCTGCCCGATCAGCCTGTACGAGCAGCAGACGCACCACGTGCTCTGCCCGTGCCACCAGTCCACTTTCGACCTCTCCGACGGCGCTCGCGTCATCTTCGGTCCGGCCGGTCACCCCCTTCCGCAGCTGCGGATCGGTGTGAACAGTGAGGGCAACCTCGAGGCGCGCGGCGACTTCGAAGAGCCCGTCGGTGCTGCCTTCTGGGAGCGCGGATGAGTACTTCGACAGACACACGGCGCAAGGCGCCCGCCGGCGAGCGGGTGGCCGACTGGGCGGACGGCCGGCTGGGCATCTACGGCCTGGCCAAGGCCAACATGCGCAAGATCTTCCCGGACCACTGGTCCTTCATGCTGGGTGAGGTCGCGCTCTACAGCTTCATCATCATCATCCTCACGGGTGTGTATCTGACGCTGTTCTTCCACCCGAGCATGAACGAGGTCGTGTACCACGGCTCGTACGAGCCGATGCAGGGCATCCGGATGTCCGAGGCGTACGCCTCGACACTGGACATCAGCTTCGACGTCCGCGGTGGTCTGCTCATGCGGCAGATCCACCACTGGGCCGCGCTGATCTTCCTCGCCGCCATGTTCGTGCACATGATGCGCGTGTTCTTCACGGGTGCGTTCCGCAAGCCGCGTGAGATCAACTGGCTGTTCGGCTTCCTGCTGTTCGTGCTGGGCATGTTCACCGGCTTCACCGGCTACTCCCTCCCGGACGACCTGCTCTCCGGTACGGGTGTCCGCTTCACCCAGGGCGCGATCCTGTCCGTGCCGATCGTGGGCACGTACATCTCGATGTTCCTGTTCGGCGGAGAGTTCCCCGGCGGCGACTTCGTCGCCCGGTTCTACTCGATCCACATCCTGCTGCTGCCGGGCATCATGCTCGGTCTGCTGGTCGGCCACCTGATCCTGGTCTTCTACCACAAGCACACGCAGTTCGCGGGTCCCGGCCGGACCAACAAGAACGTCGTCGGCATGCCCCTGCTGCCGGTGTACATGGCGAAGGCCGGAGGGTTCTTCTTCCTGGTCTTCGGCATCATCGCCCTCATCGCGGGCATCGCCTCGATCAACCCGATCTGGGCCATCGGCCCGTACCGGATCGATCAGGTCTCCACCGGCGCCCAGCCCGACTGGTACATGGGCATGGCCGAGGGTCTGGTCCGAGTGATGCCGGGCTGGGAGGTCAACCTCTGGGGTCACACGCTGGTCCTGGGCGTGTTCATCCCCCTGGTGGCCCTGGGTGTCGTCCTCACCGCCATCGCGGTCTGGCCGTTCATCGAGTCCTGGATCACCGGCGACAAGCGCGAGCACCACATCCTGGACCGCCCGCGCAACGCCCCGACCCGTACCGCCTTCGGTGTCGCCTGGATCACGACGTACTTCATCGGTCTGGTCGGCGGTGGAAACGACCTGTGGGCCACGCACTTCCACCTGTCGCTGAACGCCATCTCGTGGTTCGTCCGGATCTTCCTCTTCGCCGGACCGGTCATCGCGTTCATCGTCACCAAGCGGATCTGCCTCGGCCTCCAGCGCCGGGACAGGGAGAAGGTGCTGCACGGGCGCGAGTCCGGCATCATCAAGCGCCTGCCGCACGGTGAGTTCGTCGAGATCCACGAGCCGCTCAGCCAGGGCCAGCTGCACACGCTCACCGCGCACGAGCAGTACAAGCCGGCCGAGATCGGCCCGCTGGTCGACGAGAACGGTGTCAAGCGCAAGGTCTCTCCCCTGGAGAAACTGCGCGTCAAGCTCAGCAAGGGCTTCTACGGCGAGGAAAGCCAGATCGCCAAGCCCACCGCCGAGGAGTACAAGGAGATCACCAGCGGCCACGGTCACCACTGATCGCCTGAACTGATCGCCACAGCAGGAGCCCCGTCCATTCGATGGACGGGGCTCTTCGCGGTCTCCGGCGCTGGATAGGGTGGAGCCATTCCCTTACCGGCTGTGGACCCCAGGAGCGGACCATGAACGTGGCGACCCCGAGCGGCGGCGGCAGCGTGGCGGACCGTTCCTGGCCCGGCGTGCTGAACCCCCTGCTGCGTGGTGAGGACCTCACCTCGGACGACACCGCGTGGGCCATGGACCGCATCATGAGCGGTGAGGCGACCGACGCGCAGATCGCCGGCTTCGCGGTCGCGCTGCGTGCCAAGGGCGAGACCGTGGACGAGGTCACCGGGCTCGTCCGGGCGATGTACGAGCACGCCAACACCATTCACGTACCGGGCCGCACGGTCGACATCGTCGGCACCGGCGGCGACCTCGCCAAGACGGTCAACATCTCCACCATGTCGGCGATCGTCATCGCGGGCACCGGCGCCAAGGTCGTCAAGCACGGCAACCGCGCCGCCTCGTCGGCGAGCGGCTCCTCCGACGTACTGGAGAAGCTGGGCGTCAACCTCGACCTCACCCCGCAGCGGGTCGTCGAGGTGGCCGAGGAGGCGGGCATCACCTTCTGCTTCGCCGTGAAGTTCCACCCCGCCCTGCGGTACGCGGCCAAGGCCCGCAAGGAACTGGGTGCGCAGACCACCTTCAACATCCTGGGCCCGCTCACCAACCCGGCCCGGGTACGCGCCCAGGCCGTCGGGGTCGCCGATGCCCGCATGGCACCCATCGTCGCGGGCGTGCTCGCCGACCGGGGCAATTCCGCGCTGGTCTTCCGCGGTGACGACGGTCTCGACGAGCTGACCACCACCGCCACCTCCCGCGTCTGGGTGGTCCGCGACGGGCAGGTGCGCGAGGAGGCGTTCGACCCGCGTCACGTCGGCCTGGAGCTGGTGCCCGTCGAGGCGCTGCGCGGCGCCGACGCCTCGTACAACGCCGATGTCGCCCGCCGGCTGCTGGACGGCGAGCGGGGGCCCGTGCGCGACGCCGTGCTGCTCAACTCGGCCGCCGCCCTGGTGGCGCTGGACCCGGGCGCGGGCACGCTGAACGAACGGATCGCGGCGAAGATCACCGAGGCCGCCGAGTCCATCGACTCGGGGGCGGCCAAGCGGGCCCTGGAGCGCTGGGTCGCGGCCAGCAACGCCTGAGGGCTGTCCCGAGGGGGCATTCGCTGTGAGCAAGGGCGCAGTCCGAATGACGGACTGCGCCCTTGCGCATGTGTGTACGTATGGCAAGATGCTGCGCAGGTCATGAGTGACAGCGACTACGGCCCCGGCCCGCTGTCCGGCAACCCTCCGTCCGTGGCGGGGTGCCCCGGGTGAAGACCAGGCCGTAGGCAGCGAGGTCTGCGGCAAGCGCGGGCCCCTCGGCATCGTTGAATGCCAACCCCCGGGGTCCTGGTCCCTAGGGAGCCTCTTGTGAGCAAGCGAATGCGGTAGGGCCTCCGGCCCTCCTCCGCGCACCCTCTTTCTTTTCCCGCGCTGCCGCGTGTCCGCCGGCGCGGGGAATTCGCCTGCCTTGTTACGGGAGTTCGCCATGTCTGTCTCCACCGCTGCCACCGACCAGTCCATTTGTGCACCGCTGCCGGTTCTGGGTAAGGACGTCACTGTTCCGCTGGTTACGGGCGGAGAAGTCACCTATGTCGCCCTCGACTACGCGGCGAGCGCCCCGGCGCTCCAGCGGGTGTGGGACGACGTCGCCGCGTACGCCCCGTACTACGGCAGTGTCCACCGGGGCGCCGGATACCTTTCGCAGCTCTCCACCGACCTGTTCGAGAACAGCCGCGCGGTCGTCGCGGAGTTCCTCGGCTGCCGTGCCGAGGACCAGGTGATCTTCACCCGCTCGACCACGGACTCGCTCAACCTGCTGGCCGCCGTGCTCCCCGCCGACTGCCAGGTGTTCGTGTACGAGACCGAGCACCACGCCTCCCTGCTGCCCTGGCGCGACGCCCGGGTCACCTACCTCAACGCGCCGCGCACCCCGGCCCAGGCCGTCGAGACCCTGGAGCGGGCGCTCGCCGACCGTGACCCCTACGGCCCGGCCCTGGTCTGTGTCACCGGCGCCTCCAACGTCACCGGTGAACTGTGGCCGGTGAGGGAACTGGCCGCCGCCGCCCACGCGCACGGCGCCCGGATCGTCCTGGACGCCGCCCAGCTCGCCCCGCACCACCCCGTCGACATCGCCGAGCTGGACGTCGACTGGGTCGCCTTCTCCGGGCACAAGCTCTACGCGCCGTTCGGCTCGGGCGTCCTCGCGGGCCGCGCGGACTGGCTCCAGGAAGCGGAGCCGTACCTGGCCGGCGGCGGCGCCTCCCGCAAGGTCGCCCGGCGCGCCGACGGCGGCGTGGACGTGGACTGGCACACCACCGCCGCCCGCCACGAGGCCGGTTCGCCCAACGTCATCGGCGTCTACTCCATCGCCTCCGCCTGCAAGGCGCTGACCGAGGCGGGCTTCGACAACCTGGTCGCCCGTGAGCAGCGGCTCGTCGCCGAGGTCCGCGCGGGTCTCGCCGAGGTCCCCGAGGTCAGGGTGCTCTCGCTGTTCGGCGACGACGCCCCGAGGGTCGGCGTGATCTCCTTCGTGGTGGAGGGCTGGAACAGCTCGCACTTCGCGGCCGCGCTCTCCGCGGAGTACGGCATCGGGGTCCGCGACGGCCTCTTCTGCGCGCACCCGCTGATCCGCACCCTGCTGGGCAGCGACCCGCAGGACCCGGGGGAGTGCGGCGCGCCGGAGGCGGAGCCGGGCGAGCGCTCGCTCAACGCGATCCGGGTCAGCTTCGGTGCCGGTACGCCGGACGAGCACGTCGAGCGTTTCGTACGGGCGGTCAAGGAGCTGGTCCGTGAGGGCGCCCAGTGGAAGTACCGCACCGAGGGCGGCCGCTGCGTCCCGGACCGCGGCGCGGCGCAGGTCTGAGGACCGGATACGGCTTCGGCCGGGTACGGGCAGCCGCCCGTACCCGGCCGAAGCCGTACCTGGCTACGCGTCGAGGCCGATGGCGAAGGCCGCTTCCAGGTCGTGCTGGGAGTACGTACGGAACGCCACGTGCGTGTCGGTGCCCTCGACGCCCGGGATCTTGCTGATCCGGCCGGGGATGACATCGGCGAGATCGTCGTGCTTGGCCACCCGGACCATGGCGATCAGGTCGTACGTACCGGTGACCGAGAAGACCTCGCTGACGCTGTCCAGCGCGGCGATGGCCTCGGCGATCTCCGGAATCCGGTCCACGCTGGTCTTGATGAGCACGATCGCGGTGATCACGGCTGGCTGTCTCCCTCGGTGGCCGTGGCTGGAGTCCTCACTCTAGCGTCACGCCGGTAGCGCCCCCAGGCGTAGAGGAACCCGGCGGCGAACCCCGTGACATGCGCCAGATACGCCACTCCGGGGCCGCTGCCCGCACTGTGGGCGGCCAGCCATTGCAGGACGAACCAGAAGATCAGCACGATCCAGGCGGGGAAGCGCAGCGGCAGGAAGAAGAGGAACGGGAAGAGGCTGGTGACCCGGGCCCTGGGGAAGAGGTAGAGGAACGCGCCGAGCACCGCGGAGATCGCTCCCGACGCGCCCACCAGGGTCTGCTCGGAATCGGCGTGCGCCGCGGCGTAGCAGAGCAGGGCCAGATATCCGCAGCCGAGATAGAAGAAGGTGAACTCGGTGTGGCCCATCCGTTCCTCGGTCATGGCGCCGAACACGTACAGAAAGAGCATGTTGCCCAGCAGGTGCAGCCAGCTGCCGTGCAGGAACAGGGCGGTGAGCGGGGTGAGCATCGCGTGCGCGGAGCCGTCCCACAGCTCGGCGGGGATCACCCCCCACCGTTCGAAGTACGCGGCCTGCGCGGCGAGCAGGGTGTCGGCGGTGCCGTAGGCCGGGTTGAAGCCGGACAGCGGGCTGATCAGGAAGACGGCGCAGCACAGCGCGATCAGCCCGTACGTGACCGGCGCCCCGCCCGCCGCGGCCGCGGCCCGGAACCTCCCGGCCCTGCCCCGCCAATCGACTTCCCGCCAATCGATCATGCACAGAGCATGACGCACCGGTGGAGAAGCGGACAGAGCGCCTCGCCGTGCCGATGGGTATACGCGAGGCCGTAGGGTTACGCCAGGACTTCCGCAGTTCGACGGCGCACCGCGAGATCCTTGACGTAGGACAGCACGGGACTCACCGGAATCCGGTGCGGTCCCGGTGGACGACGAACGACGAAAGAGGACGCAACGATGACGACGGTTCCCCAGCCGACCGACACGACGCGCTGGCGCTGCACGCTCTGCGGCAATCTCACGCGCTTCGATGTGACGCGGTCCTCCAAGGTCGTCGAGTACGTCCATCTCGACCTGGCCGGGGAGTCGAGTGTCGAGGAGCGGGAGGTGGTCAGTGAGACCATCGAGTCGGTCCGTTGTCGTTGGTGCAACGCGGTGGACCAGATCGAACTGGTGGACAGGCCTGGTGCCGACTCCTGAGGGGGCCGCCCGGACAGACAATTTGGGGTGACGGATGGTGGAGCAGCCGACTAACGGCGCCGAACCGGCCGATACGGCCGACGGCTCCGACGAGGTGCTCGACCGCCCGCTGCCCGAGGGCGTACGGCGGCGGGTCGTCGCGCTGGTCTCGGACGCCTTCGGCGGCCTGACGGTCGGCGAACTGCCCGCCCAGCTGCGGCAGTATGCCCGTTTCACCCCGACCCGGCGCGCCAAGTTCGCCGGGAACGCGATGGCGGCCGCCCTGGAGAGCGACCCGCTCTTCCGCCGGCGTATCGGTGAGCGGATCGGCCAGGCCCAGCCCGAGCTGGCCGGCGCGCTGGAGGCGGGCTCGCCGCCCGCCGCCGCCGACCCCGTCGATGTGGCCGCGGCCGCCTATGTGCTGCGCCCGGCCGGCTGGGTCAAGCTGGTCGAGGCCGCGGGCGAGGAAGTCCAGCGCGCCGACGCCGAACGCGCCGACGAGGAGGCCCGGCGCGAGCTGGAACGGCTGCGCGAGGAGCTGTCCCAGGCGCGGGGGCAGACGAAGAGCGAGACGGAGCGGCTGCGTACCGAACTGGACGCAGCCCGCAAGGAATCCGAAGCCCTTCACCGCAAGCTGCGCAGTGCCCTGAGCGAGGTGAAGCGCGGCGAGGCCGCGGTGCGCCGGAGCGCGGCCGAGACCGATGCCGTACGGGCCGAGGCGGCCGCCCAGGTCTCCGCCGCCGAGAGCGAGTCGCGGCGGCTCAAGGCGCGGCTCGGCGAGGCGGAGGCGTCCGTCGAGGCGAGTCGCCGGGCGGCCAGGGAAGGGCGCTCCGTCGAGGACATGCGGCTGCGGCTGCTGCTGGACACGGTGCTGGACGCGGCCCGCGGGCTGCGGCGTGAACTGGCGCTGCCGCCCTCGACGATCCGTCCCGCCGACAGTGTCGAAGCGGTGGAACCGGGCCGGATGTCGCCCAAGGACATTGCCGCCAGGGCTCTTTCGGAGACGGACCCGGCGCTCCTGGACCAGTTGCTCGCGCTGCCGCAGGCGCATCTCATCGTGGACGGCTACAACGTCACCAAGACCGGCTATCCGCAGATGCCTTTGGAGAAGCAGCGGTTGCGGCTGCTGGGCGGTCTCTCGGTGCTCGCGGCGCAGACCGGCGCCGAGATGACCTGTGTGTTCGACGGGGCCGAACTGGCCGCGCCGGTGCTGCTCGCTCCGCCGCGCGGGGTCCGGGTCCTGTTCAGCAAGGCAGGGGTGACGGCCGATGAGCTGATCCGTCAACTGGCCCGCGCGGAACCGCCCGGCAGGCCCGTCGTGGTGGTTTCCACCGACCGCGAAGTGGCGGACGGGGTCGCCAAGGCGGGGGCCCGGCCGGTCGCGTCCGCCCTGCTGCTGAAGCGTCTTTCCCGCGTCTGAGACACATGTTTCCCGCGTCTGAGGGCGCATGGCCGGACATGACCGGCTAGTTCGACATGCGCGACATGTGTGACATGCCGGAATTTCGGGAACGTACCGTCAAGTCGCCGCTACACGCGGTGTGATGTGGGCAAAGAAGTGCCTGAAGTGGTGAGATTTTTCTTGTGAGGATTTGAACTGATCACAAGATGGTCACTAAGGTCAGCCTCGAACCTTCGCACGGTTGATCACTCATTCGGGGTGACGGCGAAGGCACCGCCGAATCCGTGACATGCACGGAGCCGGGGATTCATGTCCCCCACAGCCCGGTAGGCGGCTCGAGGAAGAAGGAGCTCGCCTTCGTGGCGTCCCACCGTCGTCCCAAGCAGCCGAGCCGCACCCGTGTGAACGTGGTCACCGCGGCCGCCGCTGCGGCCGTGGCCCTGACTTCCCAGGCCGCTCACGCCGATCCCAAGCCGAGCAAGAGCGAAGTCAAGGCGAAGGTCGACAAGCTCTACCACGAGGCGGAAGCGGCCACCGAGAAGTTCAACGGGGCCAAGGAGCAGCAGGACAAGCTCAAGAAGCAGGCCAACGCGCTCCAGGACAAGGTCGCCCGCGGCCAGGAGGAGCTCAACACCCTGCGCGGCGAGCTGGGTTCGATCGCCACCGCGCAGTACCGCTCCGGCGGTATCGACCCGTCCGTCCAGCTCTTCCTCGCCTCGGACCCGGACGACTTCCTCGACCAGGCCTCCGCGCTGGACCAGCTGACGGCCAAGCAGACCGAGTCGCTCCAGAAGATCCAGTCCAAGCAGCGCACCCTCGCGCAGCAGCGCAAGGAAGCACAGGCGAAGCTGGGCGACCTCGCCGAGGTCCGCAAGACGCTCGGCGAGAACAAGAAGAAGTCCTCGGCCAAGCTGGCCGACGCCCAGCGGCTGCTCAACACCCTGACCGCCGCCGAGCGCGCCAAGATGGCCGACGACGAGCAGCGCGCCAGCCGCGACGCGGGCGACCGGGTCAAGCTGGGCAACGAGGCCCCCGCCTCCGAACGTGGTGCCGCCGCCCTCAGCGCCGCCGCGACCCAGATCGGCAAGCCGTACTACCGCGGTGGCACGGGCCCCAGCTCCTACGACTGCTCCGGGCTGACGCAGTGGGCCTACGCCCAGGCCAACGTCCAGATCTCCCGCGTCACGTACACGCAGGTCAACGACGGCCAGCGGATCGGGCGCAGCGCGCTGAAGCCGGGCGACCTGGTCTTCTTCAACAACACCTCGCACGTGGGCCTGTACGCGGGCAACAACCAGATCCTGCACGCCCCGAAGCCGGGCGCCAACGTCCGCTACGAGTCGATGGACTACATGGGCACCTTCCAGTTCGGCGTCCGCGTCGCCTGACACCCGAACGGGCGAATTACGCCACGTGGTGCTGACGCCCCGCCCCGCCGGAGACCAAGGTCACCGGCGGGGCGGAGGTGTTTGACACCCGCCCGCCTCCGGCGCGGTCTTTGGCCGCCGCGTAGCCATCCGATTACTGTCTGCCTGCTGTGGCAGCTCCCGGTCGTCGGTCCGCCCGCCCCGGGCGGCAGGGGCTGCCCACCGTCTGCGTCAGCGGAAGGGAGTGCGGCTTTCTGTGGTGTCCCATCGCCGTCCCACACAGTCCGGCCTCAACCGGAGCGTCCGGGCCACCGTCCTCACGGCCGCGGCGGCCACCGCGGCCGCGACACTCACGGGGGCCCCGGCGAGCGCCGACCCGCAGCACAGCCCCGAGGCGAGCCGGGCCGAGGTCGACCGGCTGTACCGCGAGGCGGAGAAGGCCACCGAACAGTTCAACGAGGCCGGGGAGCGGGTCGAGGGGCTGCGCGGCGAGGTGGACCGGGCCCAGGACAGGGCGGCGCGCGGCCAGGAGGGCATCAACCGGATGCGTACGGCGCTCGGTTCGCTCGCCCAGGCGCAGTACCGCTCCGGCTCCGTCGACCCCTCGCTCGCCCTGCTGCTCTCCTCGGACCCCGACACCTACCTCGACCGGGCCGCCACCCTGGAACGGATGAACATCCGTCAGTCGCTGGCCCTGGACCAACTCCGCCGGGCCCAGCGCGACGTCGCCCAGACCCGCGCGGAGGCGGCCAGGTCGCTGGCCGGACTGGAAGCGAGCCGGAGCGCCGTCACCCGCCACAAACGCACCGTCGAGGCCAAGCTCGCCCGCGCCCAGCGGCTGCTGGACGCGCTGCCCGCCGGGGAGCGCGCGTCCTTCGACCGGGCCTCCCGTTCCGGCCGCGACGACGTGGCACCGGATCTCGCCGGTGTCGTCCCGGGTTCGGCGAGGGCGATGGCCGCCGTGGCGGCGGCCCGGCAGGCACTCGGCCGCCCGTACGTGTGGGGCGCCGAGGGGCCCTCCGGATTCGACTGCTCCGGGCTGATGCGGTGGGCCTACGCACAGGCCGGGGTCGGCCTGCCGCGGACCTCGCAGGCACAGCGGTACGCGGGCCGGATGGTGCCGCTCTCCCAGGCACGGCCCGGAGACCTGGTCGTCTACCGGGCGGACGCCGGCCACATCGGGATGTACGTGGGAAACGGCCAGGTCATCCACGCCCCCTACCCCGGTGCCCGGGTGCGCTACGACCCCGTCGGCATGATGCCCGTCTCCTCGGTCACCCGTATCTGACCGTACGATCGGCAGGGTGGCGGTTCTCACGGGTGACACGCGGCGGGGCAGAGCCCGTGGGCGGCGTACGGCGGGTGCCGTGCTCGCCGGGCTGCTGCTGACGTCCGCCTGCGCGGCCCCCGACGCCCCCGCCACGGGCCCCACGGCCCGGGAGGTCGGCGCCGTCCTGGACCGCCGCGCCGACGCCGTCCTGGACCACGACCCGGACGCCTACCTGGCCGCGCTCGCCCCCGGTGCCACGAAGCTGCGGGCCACCCAGCGCACCGAACTGGCCAACCTCGCGGACGTGCCCCTGAAGTCCTGGACGTACCAGGTGAAGGCCGTCACGGAGCACGGCGCCGACAGGGCCACCGCCGACGTCGAACTGCGCTACCGGATCGCCGGCTACGACACCGCGCCGATCGCCACCCGCCGCACCCTGGAGCTGACCCGGTCCGGAGCCGGTGACCGCTGGTACATCGTCTCCGACCGGCCCGGCAAGGGCGCCGCGGAACAGCTCTGGCAGCAGGGCGACGTCCAGGTCGTGCGCGGCGCGCACAGCCTGGTCCTGGGCGTCGGCCGGGACCCGGGGGAGCTGCGCCGGGTCGCGGACACCGAGGACCTCGCCGTACCGGCCGTCTCCGCCGCCTGGCCGCAGCCCTGGGCGGGGCGGGTCGTGGTGCTCGTACCGGACTCCGTCGAGGACATGGCGAAGCTGCTGGGCTCACCGGGGGCGAGCTACCGGGGGATAGCGGCCGTCACCACCGGCGAGGTCGGCGGCAGCGGCAGGCGCCCGGCCCTGGCCGACCGGGTGATCATCAATCCGCAGGCGTACGCGATGCTCGGCACCTTCGGGCAGCGGGTCGTCCTGACCCACGAGACCACCCATGTCGCGACCCGGCCCCGGACCTCGGCGGCCACCCCGATGTGGCTCTCCGAAGGCTTCGCCGACTGGACGGCGTACCGCGAGGAGGGCCGCCCGGCCCCGGAGATCGCGCCCGAGCTCGCCGAGGCCGTGCGGGGCGGCGAGCTGCCCGCCGAACTGCCGGTGGACGACGACTTCGCCTTCGGCGGGGACCCGGGGAAGCTCGCGCGGGCGTACGAGGGTGGCTGGCTGGCCTGCGCGCTGATCGCCGACCGCTGGGGCGAGGAGAAGCTGATCGCGTTCTACGAGGCCGTGGGGGACCATCCCGGACGGGACGGGGCGGTGGAACAGGCGATGGGTGAGGTCCTGGACACCACGCCCCCGGACTTCACGGCGTACTGGCGGGACTACCTGAGCGCCCGGCTCGGCTGAGCGGCCGTGCCGGGCGCGGTGCCCGCCGCGTTCCGCACCGGACGGTCCTCCTCGCGGTGCGCCGTCCCGCCGGACGGCACCGTCTCCCGCCACAGCCGCCGCCCGGCGACGACCGAGGCGGCCACCAGCAGACCGTTGCGCACCAGCAGCAGGCTCACGCCCGTCGCGTCACTGGCCACCACATGCCCGAACCCGAGCGGGAACTCCAGCAGGGTGAACCCGGTCGCCACCAGCACCAGACCGGCGGGCAGCACCATCCGGCCGGCCCGGAACACCAGGCAGACCGCCGCCAGCCCGACCAGCCAGACGAGGTACTGCGGACTGATCACCCGGCTGGTCGTGGTGAACAGCAGCACCGCCGTGAACGCCGCGTCCGCCGGGGTGTGCACCGAGAACTCACGGGCCCGCACCCGCCACAGCAGCAGCCAGCCGAACGCCACGACGCTCAGCCCCAGGGCCAGCGTGGACACCACCGGCACCTGCGGACCGAGGAACTCCAGCGAGCCGTAGCGCAGCTCCACCCGGCCCTCCCAGCCGAACTGCCGCGCCACATGGAAGACCAGCGCCCCCAGTGACTCGATCTCGGTGCCCCGCTCCCGCTGGAAGGCCAGGAACGCGAACGCGCCCGGCGCTGCCACGGCGCACGCCCCGGCCACCACCGCACCCGTCACCGCCGCCGAGACCCAGGCACGGCGTGTCGTCCGCCCGCGCCCGGTCCCCACCAGCAGCAGCACAGGCCACACCTTCAGCAGCGCCCCGAATCCGGCCAGCGCCCCCAGCACCCGGGGGTGGCGCACCCCGGCCAGCAGCGCCGCCACCGCGACCGCCGTCACCATCAGGTCGTACCGGGCGTACGCGGTGGGACCGAGCAGCGGCACCCCCGCCACCCACAGCCACGCCCCCGCGTCCCGCATACCGGGCCGCCGCCCCGCGTACAGCAGCAGCCCGAGGACCAGCGCGTCGCACAGCAGCACCAGCACGAAGAACGCCGTCGCGTACGCCAGGAACGGCAGCAGCGCCGGGGACAGCACGGCCAGCGCGGCGGCGGGCGGGTACTGCCAGGTGACGTCGTCCAGCGGGTACGAGCCGGTCCGCAGGACGTCGTACCAGCCCTGGTAGATCACCGAGACGTCCACCGTGACGTCCGGGCCCGGCACGGTGAACACCTTGAACACGCACAGCAGCAGTGTCGCCCTGGTCAGCGCCCACACCGCGAGCGGCAGCAGCCGTGCGCCGATGGCCCCCGTCGTGGCTGCGCTCATCCGTTGCCCCGCCCGTCCCGCTGGTGGCTGTCCCGCCCGGGGGTGCGTCCTGCCCGGGTGCGTCCCGCTCGTGGTCCGTGGGGAGCCATGATGCCGGGCGGGACGGTGCGGGAGCGATGAAGCGCGGCCGTTCGGTACTGTCGGCGGCGATGGACAAGACCTTGATCGTGACGAACGACTTTCCGCCCCGCCCCGGCGGTATCCAGGCGTTTCTGCACAACATGGCGCTGCGCTTGGACCCCGGACAGCTCGTCGTCTACGCCTCCACCTGGAAGCGGAGCGCCGAGGGTGTCGCGGCCACCGCCGCCTTCGACGCGGAGCAGCCCTTCACCGTCGTGCGCGACCGTACGACGATGCTGCTGCCGACCCCGCGGGTCACGCGGCAGGCGGTGCGGCTGCTGCGCGAACACGGCTGCGCCTCCGTCTGGTTCGGGGCCGCCGCCCCGCTCGGCCTGATGGCACCGGCCCTGCGCCGGGCCGGTGCCCGCCGCATCGTCGCCACCACCCACGGCCACGAGGCCGGCTGGGCCCAGCTGCCCGCGTCCCGGCAACTGCTGCGCCGGATCGGCGAGGGCACGGACACCCTCACCTACCTCGGCGAGTACACCCGCTCCCGGATCGCCGCCGCCCTCACCCCCGAGGCGGCCGGGCGCATGGTCCAGCTGCCGCCGGGCGTCGACGAGAAGACCTTCCACCCGGCCTCCGGCGGGGACAGGGTCAGGGCCCGCCTGGGCCTCTCCGACCGGCCCGTCGTCGTCTGTGTGTCGCGGCTCGTGCCGCGCAAGGGCCAGGACACGCTGATCCTCGCCATGCCCGCGATCCTGGCGCGGGTGCCGGACGCCGTGCTCCTGATCGTCGGCGGCGGCCCGTACGCCAAGGAGCTGAAGCGGCTGGCCGCCGAGACGGGTGTGCTGGACTCGGTGCGCTTCACCGGCCCGGTGCCGTGGGCGGAACTGCCCGCGCACTACGGCGCGGGGGACGTCTTCGCCATGCCGTGCCGCACCCGGCGCGGCGGCCTGGACGTGGAGGGGCTCGGCATCGTCTACCTGGAGGCGTCCGCGACCGGGCTGCCGGTGGTGGCGGGCGACTCGGGCGGCGCTCCGGACGCGGTGCTCGACGGCGAGACCGGGTGGGTGGTGCGCGGCGGCAGTGCCGAGGAGTCGGCGGACCGGATCGTCACGCTGCTCGGCGACCCGGAGCTGCGGCGGCGCATGGGGGAGCGGGGCCGGGCCTGGGTCGAGGAGAAGTGGCGCTGGGACCTGCTCGCCGAGAAGCTGAAGACGCTGCTCTGAGCCGCGTACGGGCGATCGGTTCACCCGTACGGACGAGAAACCGGATCGGTCCCGCCCGTACTTACGCGGAAAAGGGGCCCGCACACACCGTGCGGGCCCCTTTTCGCGCACGTACATCAGGTGCGGTAGATCGACTCGACCTCGTCCGCGAAGTCCTTCGCCACCACATTGCGCTTCAGCTTCAGCGACGGCGTGATGTGGCCCGCCTCCTCGGTGAACTGCGTCGGCAGGATGCGGAACTTGCGTACGGACTCCGCCTTGGACACCGCGGCGTTGCCGTCGTCCACCGCCCGCTGCACCTCCGCCAGCAGCTCGGCGTCCTCGCGCAGCGTCACGGCCGTCGAGCCGACGGGCTTGCCGTGCTCCTCGGCCCAGCGCACCAGGAACTCCTCGTCGATGGTGATCAGCGCGCCGACGAACGGCCGTCCGTCGCCGACCACCATGCACTCGGCGACCAGGGCGTGCGCGCGGATCCGGTCCTCGATCACGGCGGGGGCGACGTTCTTGCCGCCCGCGGTGACGATGATCTCCTTCTTGCGGCCGGTGATCGCGAGATAGCCGTCCTCGTCGAGCGTGCCGATGTCGCCCGTGTGGAACCAGCCGTCGGCCAGTGCCTCGGCCGTCGCCGCGTCGTTCTTCCAGTACCCGGTGAACAGGTGCTCGCCGTGCAGCAGGACCTCGCCGTCGTCGGCGATCCGGACGACCGAACCGGGCAGCGGCTGGCCGACCGTACCGATCTTCTGTCGGTCCCACGGGTTGAACGCGGTCGCCGCACAGCTCTCCGTGAGGCCGTAGCCCTCCAGCACCGTGAAGCCGATGCCCCGGTAGAAGTGCCCGAGCCGCTCGCCCAGCGGAGCGCCGCCGGAGATCGCGAACTCGCCGCGCCCCCCGAGCACCGCGCGGAGCTTGCGGTAGACCAGCTTGTCGAAGACCTTGTGCTTGAGCCGCAGCCCGAGCGACGCGCCCTGCGGGGTGCCCAGCGCACGGCTGTAGGCGATCGCGGTGTCGGCGGCCCGGTCGAAGATCCGGCCCTTGCCGTCGGCCTGCGCCTTGGCCCGCGCCGAGTTGTAGACCTTCTCGAAGACCCGGGGCACACCGAGGATCAGCGTCGGCCGGAATGAGGCCAGCTCATCGGTGAGGTTCTTGATGTCCGGCACACAGCCGAGCCTGATCGGGGCCATCACCGAGGCCACCTCGACCAGCCGGCCGAAGACATGGGCCGCGGGCAGGAAGAGCAGCACCGAGCACTCACCGGTACGGAAGAGGGGCTTCAGCCGCTCCACCACATTGCCGCACTCCGCGAAGAAGCTGCGGTGCGTCAGCACACAGCCCTTGGGGCGGCCCGTGGTGCCGGAGGTGTAGACGATGGTGGCCGGGTCGTCGGCCTTGGCGCTCACCATGCGCAGATCCATGGTCTCGTCCGAGACCCCGCCACCGAGGGCGGTCAGCTCGTCGATCGCGCCCCTGTCGATCTGCCAGACGTGCGAGAGCTCCGGCAGCCGGTCCCGTACGGACGCGACGGCCCCGGCGTGCGCTTCGCTCTCCACGAGCACCCCGACCGCACCGGAGTCGCCGAGGATCCACTGGACCTGCTCGGCGGAGCTGGTCTCGTACACCGGCACGGTCACCGCGCCCGCACTCCAGATCGCGAAGTCCAGCAGCACCCACTCGTAGCGGGTGCGCGACATCAGGGCGACCCGGTCGCCAGGCTGCACTCCCGAGGCGATCAGTCCTTTGGCGGCGGCTCTCACCTCGGCCAGGAACCGGGTGGCGGTGACATCCGTCCAGGCGCCGGCCACCTTGCGGCTCATCACCGCGACATCCGGATGCTGAGCGGCGTTGCGGCGGATGAGATCCGTCAGGTTGCCGTCCGTAGGGACCTCGTACAGGGCCGGAAGGCTGAACTCGCGCAAGACTGCTGCTCCTCATCGGGCTCCGGTGCCACGGCTCTGTGTGACGCACCGGCTGCGGTCCAAGACTGGCGGTGCTCCGTGGGGTGAGCACGACTGGACTGCCCGGACGTTACCCATCGGTACGTGGTTCCCGATAGGGGGTTCCGGCCAGATGTCTTGTGCGTCACACACATGGGTGGTCCTTTCGCGCACAGTAGTCCACCCGTGTCACGACTCGGAAGTAACCGCAGGTCCGGCAGCCCCTACCCAGGGCTCCGGGGGCGGCCTAGGGTGGCTCGCATGCGAGGCAGCGAACCGGACGGTCAGGGCACGGACGCGCGGCGCACCACGCGCGTGCACGTGGTGAGTGATGTGCACGGCAACACCGAAGCGCTGGCCCGCGCCGGAGACGGTGCCGACGCCTTGGTCTGCCTGGGTGACCTGGTCCTCTTCCTCGACTACGCCGATCATTCGCGAGGCATCTTCCCCGACCTCTTCGGGAAGGAGAACGCGGACCGCATCGTCGAGCTGCGCACGGCGCGGCGCTTCGATGAGGCGCGCGAGTTCGGCCGCGCGCTCTGGGCGGGACGGGACCGCAACACCGCGATCCTCGGAGCCGTGCGCAAGCAGTACGCCGCCCTGTTCGCGGCCTTCCCCACGCCGACGTACGCCACCTACGGCAACGTCGACGTACCCGCCCTCTGGCCCGAGTACGCGGGCCCCGGCACCACCGTCCTGGACGGCGAGCGCGTCGAGATCGGCGGCCGGGTCTTCGGCTTCGTCGGCGGCGGGCTGAAGACCCCGATGAACACCCCGTACGAGATCAGCGACGAGGAGTACGCCGCCAAGGTCGAGGCACTCGGCCCGGTCGACGTGCTCTGCTCGCACATCCCGCCCGAGGTGCCGGAGCTGACGTACGACACCGTCGCGCGGCGCTTCGAACGCGGCAGCCCGGCCCTCCTGGACGCCATCCGCAGGACCCGCCCCCGGTACGCTCTTTTCGGCCATGTTCACCAGCCCCTGGTGCGCCGGATGCGGATCGGTGTCACCGAGTGCGTCAACGTCGGGCACTTCGCCTCGACCGGAAAGCCCTGGGCCCTCACCTGGTGAGCCGGGCGGCCTGCGGCGTGAACCGGGCGGCCCGGGGCGTGGACCGGGCGGGTGCGGGCACGCGATAGCCTGCAACCGGCAGGCTCCTGCCGAACGCGACCGGTACACCGCACTGGAGGGCCACGGCGATGGCTGAACACACCAGCTCGAGCATCACGATCGAGGCGGCACCGGCCGACGTCATGGGTGTGATCGCCGACTTCGCCCGCTACCCGGAATGGACCGGCGAGGTGAAGGAGGCCGAGGTCCTGGCCACCGACGACCGCGGCCGCGCCGAGCGGGTCCGGCTGGTCCTGGACGCCGGAGCGATCAAGGACGACCATGTCCTCGCCTACACCTGGACCGGTGAGAACGAGGTCAGCTGGAGCCTGGTGAAGTCCCAGATGCTGCGTGCCCTGGACGGTACGTACGCCCTGGCGCCCATCGGCGACGGCGTTCGCACCGAAGTCACCTACCGGCTCGCGGTCGACGTCAAGATCCCGCTCCTCGGCATGATCAAGCGCAAGGCGGAGAAGGTCATCATCGACCGCGCCCTGGCCGGTCTGAAGAAGCGCGTCGAGTCCGTCCCGCAGGGCTGACCCGGTGCGTACGGTCCTGGTCACCGGCCCCGGCGGCGCGGGCCGTACCACCGTCGCGGCGGCGACCGCGCTGGCCGCCGCCCGCAGCGGCCGCCGCACCCTCCTGATCTCCGCCGACGCCATACCCTCCTTCCCCTCCGGTACGGAACCCACCGAGGTCACCGACCACCTGCACAGCGCCCGCGTCGACTCCGGCGCACACTTCCGCGGCGAACTCCTCGAACTCCAGGACCGGGCCTCGGGCGTCCTCGACCTCCTCGGCGCCAACCGGCTGGACGGCGAGGAACTCACCGAGCTGCCCGGCAGCGCACCGCTCGCCCTCCTGCACACCCTGCGCCGCGCGGCCGAGGGCGACTGGGCATCACCCGAAGGCGGCTACGACGTCCTCGTCGTCGACCTGCCACCGCTGCGCGAGGCCCTCGCCCTCCTCGCCCTGCCCGAGCAGCTGCGCCGCTATCTGCGCCGCCTGCTTCCCCAGGAGCGGCAGGCCGCCCGTGCGCTGCGCCCGATGCTCGCCCAGCTCGCCGGGGTCCCGATGCCCGCCCAGTGGCTGTACGAGGCGGCCGCCCGCAAGGACGCCGAGCTGGCCGCGGTCCAGGCGCTGATCGAGGACCGCGCGACGACCGTCCGCCTCGTCGCCGAACCGGGCCCCGCCGCCGAGGACGCCCTGCGCGCCGCCCGTACCGGCCTCGCCCTGCACGGACTGCGCGCCGACGCCCTGGTGGCCGCCCGGGTGCTGCCCCGGCACTCGTCCGACCCCTGGTTCGCCGACCTCGCGGCCCAGCAGGAGAAGTGCCTGGACCACTGGCGCGCCGACTGGGCCCCCGGCACCCCCGTGTGCGAGGCACCCCACCTCGGACGCGACCCGCGGGGCCTCGACGACCTCGCCGCTCTCGGTCTCGCCGGGCCGGACGACCGAACACCGGGGCGGGCGGAGCACCCCTGGTGGATCGAGGAAGCCCCCGCCGGGAACGACGGCGACCGGGCGCTCGTCTGGTGCCTGCCGCTGCCCGGAGCCGCCAAGACCGATCTGAAGCTCGTCCGCCGCGGCGACGAACTGCTGCTCACCGTCGGCCCGTTCCACCGGATCCTGCGCCTCGACTCCGGACTGCGGCGCTGCACCGTCGCGGGCGCGGCGCTCAGCGACGGCGTACTGCGTGTCCGGTTCACCCCGGACCCGGCCCTCTGGCCGCGCACCTCCTGAACGGCGTACCACCGTTCGGGTAACGTCGGTAGTACGTGTTCCGTACGGCCCGTCGCCGACAATCCGCGTCGCAGGAGTCCGCCATGAGTGAAGCCACCGACCGTCCCGCCGACGGCGACGCGTGGGCCGATGCCTGCGCCGAGGACCTGGCAGCCGAGAAGGCCCGCCGCCGGGCCGAGTACGGCCCGCCGCCCGGCTCCGCCGCCGAGGAACTGCGCAAACTGGTCGACGCCGTGGCCGACAAGGTCGCCTCGTTCCAGTCGCCGCTGCTCGGCATGGCGGCCCAGGGCGCCGTGCAGCAGGTCATCCGGCAGGCGAAGACGGCCGTCGAGCCCGTCATCGAGCGCAACCCGGACCTCTTCGACCACCT